>NZ_JANADO010000001.1:0-4800000 GCF_024199845.1 Bradyrhizobium sp. CCGB12
GTCCCGCTCTATGCCCGCGATCCCATCAGCTTCACGCCGTCGTTCAAGGGTGTTCCGATCCGTCTGGTGCGCTCGGACACCTCCGGCGCCGCAACGGACCAATAGACGGAAGGGCTTCGATCCGCGCCTTTCCGGCCGGATCAAGTCGAATGCGTCGAGCCGGAAATCGGCAGCGTAAACCAGAACCGCGCGCCTCCAACAGCGCCCTTGCCCTCGGCATTGATCCGGCCGCCATGCGTTTCGACGATGGACCGGCAAATCGGCAGTCCCATGCCCAGGCCGCTCTCCTTGGTCGTGAAGAAGCTTTCGAAGAGCCGACCGACATGTTCGGGGTCGATGCCCGGGCCATTGTCCTCCACGGAGCAGCATAGCGTGCTCGCATCCGGCGAGACCGTGGTGATGACGATCCTGCGGTTTTCGCTGCCCGCCTGGGTCATTGCCTGCGCAGCGTTGATCGCCAGATTGACGATCACCTGCTGGAGCTGGGTGCGGTCGCCGCGCACCCATGGCGCTGCCGGATCGGGACGGTGCTGGATCGCGACGTCGCGAGACTCCATTTCATGTCGAAGAAACAGCACGGCTTCCCGAACGACGTCGTCGAGCGACAGCAGGATCCGCTCCGGCCCCTTCCGGGTTGCCATCCCGTGAACGCGCGCGACGATGCTTGCGGCGCGTTTGGCATCCGTAGCCGTATTTTCGATCACCTTGCGCACCTCGGCCATGTCGGGATTGGGCCTGTTCAGCCAGCGCAGGCCGGCTGCGGCATTGGTTGTGATGGCGGCCAGCGGCTGGTTGACCTCATGGGCGATCGAGGCGGTGAGCTCGCCGAGCATCGAGATCCGCGCGGCATGCGCGAACTCCGCCTGCACCTGCCGAAGCCTCTCCTGGGCGCGAACACGTTGGGAAATGTCGATCGTGCCGACGAGGCTCAGCTCGAGATCATTGACCGGACCGACGCGCGCCGTCGTAAAGAGAACATCGAGGACACGGTTGTCCCAGGTCACCATCCTGGTCTCTTCCTCGAAGCTCGCCTCGCCGCGAAAGCGGGATTCCATGGCGCGCCGGAAAGTATCCGGCCGCTCCCTCCAGGTGTCGGCCATGGAACGTCCGGCATAGTCGCCGCCGAACATCTGGATAGCCCGTTCGTTGGCCTCTTGAAACGAGAGCGCCTCCATGCAGGTCTGGAGGAAATCGGGATGGCTGTCGAAATAGCTGCCGAGATCCTCGACCCCTTCTGCGCGCAACCTCCCGAACAGCACCACCAGCTTGCTGGCGTCGAGCTGCCGGAGCGCGATCGGCATTCGGCTGAACAGCTGGCGATAACGCTGTTCGCTCCGCTCCAGTTCGGTCGTGGCCTTCTTCTGCCCGGTGATGTCCATCACCGCACCGACGTACTCGAACTGCCCGCGTTTGTTGGCCATTCCGTGGGCGATCACGCGGATGTACCTGACCGAGCCATCGTCCAGCAAAAGCCGGTGCTCCAGGGAAAGATCCTCCCTGTCCTGCGCGGCGCGCTGGACGGCTTCACGGACGGTGTTGAGATCGTCGGGATGCGTGCGCTTCAGGACGAGTTCGAGCGACGGCGGCAGCTTCGGATCGAGATCGAAGATCCTGAAGGTCTCATCGGACCAGAACAGCTCCCTGCTAGCAATGTTCCAGCCGAAGCTGCCGGTATGGCTGAGCTTCTGGGCTTCGGCGAGATAGGCGGCCTGACGTCGTCGCAACGCGTCTTCTCGCCCGAGCCGATGCAACAAGGTCACGATCACCAGCGAGGTGACGAGAAAGGCGGTCAGGGCGGCGACGTCCTGTAGCGCGCTCACCGCAAAGGAATGCACGGGGGCGACAAACAGGTAGATCAGCCAGCCGACCGCGACGGTCGAAAAGATCACTGACGACACGATGCTGCCGAGCAGCGACACCAGGACAATGGCGACCAGAAGGGCGAAAGCGCTGGTGGCGAAGTTGAACCCAAGCAGGAAGCAGGTGATCGACAACCCGCTCAATGCGACGCTTCCCAGCACCCAAAACGCGGCATTGCCGAGGACGCCACGGCGTCCGGCCGAGCCATCGAGCTGTTCGGCCGGCGCAGCCAATTTCCGATCCTCCACCGTCATGTCGCAAATCGCGGTCGGTCGGACCAGGCCGGCAGATCGAAGAAATCCAAGAGATAGTCGCCGAGCATGAGACCAATTCCCGAGCCGGGGCGCTCGGAGCGTTGAATGAGATGGACGTTGCTATCGCGCCGCGGAAAATCAGTCTTTTCCCTTCTCGCAAGCTTTTTGCCAAAACGCACGTTGTGACAATGTGAGCTTCAGGACATATCGCCGCAGCCTCAAGCCATCGCTGGTGTCGGGGTGTCACTGTCACCAGCTTCTCCGCCGTCATTCCGAAGGTCACCCGGAGCGCGGGTATTTCCAGAACGCACGTCCCGCTCCCGGGCTGCACGAACAGGTCAAGCATTCGCACCGGAGCTGCGCCCCTCGCTGCGCGGGCCTCAGTGCTCAATCCTTCGCTACCTCAGAATGGCCCGTGCTTGGGCCAGTTCCCGGCGGCACGTGGTCATGTCACCGATGTGATCGGCAGCGCGAGCACGATCAAGCGAATCCAACGCCTTCGTGAAATCGATGCCCTCGCGACCCTCGGTCTTGGCGAGTGAGCGAGGCGTCGGTTGATAATTGCGCAGTGCGTTGAGGCTCTCCGGCTTCCAGCCGTGCGAGCCGGCGTCCTTTTCTATGGCCTGATCCAGCTGCACTTGTGTGCGATCGATCTCATCCGCGCAGGTGCCTGCACGGGCCGGTGATGCTGCGCACAGAAGGATGAGGAGCGCAATTTGGCATTTTGCGGTGGCGGTCATTGATTTGATCCTGTGCATGCGGGATGCGCGCATAGCTAAGTCGAGTTCTGGGAAAGCACGAGTGGCCGTTGCCGCGATTAGCGTGTCCCGGCGTGCGAAGTGGCAAGGATAGTTGTTTGCGGAAATACGCCTGACGGGTCTCGACCTAGTGTCGCGCCATTCCAACCCGGAGTGATCCCGACATGAAATCTCGCAACGCCTGCCTTGCCTTTGCCGCCGCCGTTTCGCTATTCGCGACCCTCGACGCGGCGCATGCGGAGCCCCTGAAGAACATCGTCCTGGTCCACGGCGCCTGGGTGGATGCATCCGGCTGGAAGCCGGTTTACGAGATCCTGACCAAGGAAGGTTTCCATGTCACCATGGTCCAGGAGCCGGAAACGTCGTTCGCCGATGACGTCACGGCAGCGAAACGGATCCTCGATCTCCAGAACGGCCCGACGCTTCTCGTCGGCCACTCCTATGGCGGCTCGATCATCACCGAGGCGGGCGTTCATCCCAGCGTCGTTGGCCTCGTCTACGTCGCCGCGCACGCGCCCGACATCGGCGAGGACGAATCGGCACTGGGCAAGAAGACACCGAGCGTGCTTGGAAAGACCGAAGGCGTCATCAAGGTCACGCCCGACAAGTTCACCTATCTCGATCCTGTGCAATTCCCGAAACTGTTCGCGCCCGATCTGCCGCGTGAGCGCGCCGAGTTCGTCGCACGCTCCCAGGTCCCGGCCGCGGTACAGGTGTTCAGCACGCCGCTGACGGCGGCGGCGTGGAAGACCAAGCCGAGCTGGGGCATCGTTGCCGGCGGCGATCAGATCATCAATCCTGACCTGGAACGCTGGTACTACGAGCGTGCCAAGAGCCACACCACGGTGATCCCGGGCGCGAGCCACTCGGTCTACGAATCGCATCCGAAGGAAGTGGCGGCTGTCATCACCCGGGCCGCACGCAGCATCGATCAACAGGCCGCCCGCTGACGACGCTTTTTGCCGGTCCTGACGTACGGCCGGCGGAAGGAGGGACGGCGGGAGAGACAGCACTCCCGCCGGCCTGACTGCATCGGGAGTGTTTCATGAATCTGATCGAGACGACCAGCAACCGTCGCGGACTGGACCGTGACGGTGAGGCGCGCCGAGGAGCCAAGGTCATGACGAGCTGGCAAAACAACCGCGCCGCGCGTGATGCCCGCATCGCCGCAGGCGCAGGACTCGCTCGTGGCAAGATCGTGGACGCCCGCGACGCTACGCGTTTGCTGGAGGCCGTGATACGGCCCGGCGACCGGGTCTGCCTGGAAGGCGACAACCAGAAGCAGGCCGATCTGCTCAGCCGCGCGCTCCTCGCCGTCGATCTCTCTAGGGTCAACGATCTGCACATGGTGCAGTCGGGCGTCGTGCTCCCAGAGCATCTGGACCTGTTCGACCGCGGGGTCGCGAAGAAGCTCGACTATGCCTATTCCGGGCCGCAATCGGCCCGCATCGCGCGCATGCTGTTCGGTGGCAAGATCGAGCTGGGCGCGGTTCACACCTATCTCGAGCTGTTCGCCCGCTATTTCATCGACCTGACGCCGCACGTCGCGCTGATCGCCGCCGTCAGCGCCGATCGCGACGGAAACCTCTACACCGGTCCGAACACCGAGGATACGCCGACCGTGGTGGAGGCGACGGCGTTCAAGGACGGTGTCGTGATCGCCCAGGTCAACGAGATCGTCGAGCAGGTTCCCCGGGTCGACATCCCCGCGGACCGCGTCCATTTCATCGTCAAGTCGGACAGGCCGTTCTTTGTCGAGCCGCTGTTCACGCGTGATCCGGCCGCGATCACCGAGGGACAGATCCTGACCGCGATGCTCGCCATCAAGGGTGTCTATGCGCCCTATGGCGTGCAGCGGCTCAATCACGGCATCGGCTTCAGCACGGCCGCGATCGAACTCCTGCTGCCGACTTTCGGCGAGCGGCTCGGGCTCAAGGGCAGGATCGCGACCCATTTCGCACTGAACCCGCATCCCGCGCTCATTCCTGCGATCGAGTCAGGCTGGGTCCGGCAGATTCACTCGTTCGGCTCGGAGGTCGGCATGGATGACTACATCCGCGCCCGATCCGACGTCTACTTCACCGGTCCTGATGGTTCACTGCGCTCCAACCGCGCTTTCTGCCAGACCGCCGGGCTCTATGCCTGCGACATGTTTATCGGCTCGACCCTACAGCTCGATCTCGAGGGAAACTCGTCGACCGTCACCACCTCGCGCATCGCCGGGTTCGGCGGGGCCCCGAACATGGGTGCGGATGCGCGCGGGCGGCGTCACCCGAGCGCGCCCTGGCTGAAGGCCGGCGCGGAGGCCGATCCCGACGGCTCGGCCCTGATGCGCCGCGGCCGCAAGCTGGTGGTGCAGATCGGTGAGACCTTTGGCGACAAGAACGTGCCGCTGTTCGTCGAGAAACTCGATGCGATCGAGCTCGCGGAGAAGCTGAAGCTCGAGCTCGCGCCCGTCATGATCTATGGCGACGACGTCACGCATATCGTGACAGAGGAAGGCGTGGCCAACCTCCTGCTCTGCCGCACCGCGCAGGAGCGCGAGCAGGCGATCCGCGGGGTCGCCGGCTACACCGACGTCGGCCGAAGGCGAGATCGCGCCATGGTCGCGCGCCTGCGCGAGCGTGGCGTGATCCGACGGCCCGAAGATCTCGGCATCAATCCGCTCGACGCCGATCGCAGCCTGCTGGCGGCACGCTCGATCAAGGATCTCGTACGCTGGTCGGGCGGGCTCTACGCGCCGCCGTCGAAATTCAGGAACTGGTGAGGACGGATCATGGAAGATCTCAGCTTTCAACACCGGGTTCGCGCACGCGCGGATGGCACCAGGCGGAGCGCGATCGTCGGCGTGGTTGCCTCGGGCAATCTGGAAGTTCTGGTGGAGCGCGTATTGCCGGATGCGCAATGCGCGGTCGAGATCAGGACCGCGGCGGTGGGTTTTGGCGAGGTCTGGAACGCCGTGGTCGATGACTTCGTCGAGCGCTTTTCACCGGGCGGACTGAAGTTCTCCATCAATGATGGCGGCGCGCGTCCCGACACGGTGTCGCTTCGGCTGGCGCAGGCGGTGCGCTCGATCGCGGAGAACGGCCAATGACCGCCCCGCTCAAGGACATCGCCCCCGCCGAACGGGCCCGCAGCACCAGCTTCAACGAGGCGTCGGCGCGCAGGCGGCTCGAGCTGCTGCTGGATGCCGGCAGCTTCGCCGAGTTCATCGGGCCGGAACAGCGCGAGGTCAGTCCACATCTGAAGATATTCGATCTGCCCGAGCAGTTCGACGACGGCATCGTCGTTGGTCATGGCCGTCTCGATGGCGCGCCGGTGTTTGTCGCCGCGCAGGAAGGGCGCTTCATGGGCGGTGCCTTCGGCGAGGTGCACGGCGCCAAGCTGACGGGGTTGCTCCGCGCTGCGCGTGAGATCGGCACGATCCCCGTCCTGATCCTGTTCGACACTGGCGGCGTCCGGCTGCAGGAAGCCAATGCAGGCGAGCTCGCCATCGCCGAGATCATGCGAGCAGTGATGGAGGCGCGAAGCGGCGGCGTGAAAGTCATCGGCCTGATCGGTGGGCGCTCCGGCTGCTATGGCGGCGGTGGCCTGATTGCGGGCTGCTGCTCCGCGCTCGCCGTGTCGGAGCCGGGGCGCATCGCGGTCTCGGGCCCTGAGGTGATCGAGACCAATCGCGGCGTCGAGGAATTCGACGCGCGCGACCGGGCGCTGGTCTGGCGCACGATGGGCGGCAAGCACCGGCGGCTGCTCGGTGCGGCCGACGTCTTCGTCGACGACACGGTGCAGGATTTTCGCGAGGCCGCGCTCGAGCTGATCGGCTCGATCGGCGCCTTCGATCTCGATCGGCTGAAGGCCGAGCAGGCGCGTCTGACTGACAGGCTGCGCCGCTTCGGTGCTTGCGAAGACGCGATCGACATCTGGACCGCCGAAGGTATTGCGCATGCGGACACGGTGCCGGAATTGCCGGCCGACCAGTTCATTGCGCTCGTCAACAGGATCGGGAGGAACAGCCATGACGCTCGATGACATTCTCGCCTCGCTGTTTCCCGACGGCCATGAGGTCAGGAACGATGGCGGCGTCATTGCCGGCTCGGCGACGCTGCGGTCCGGCGGCAGGATGCTCGTCATTGGCGTTGCGGATCGGACCGCGCTCGGCGTCGACGAGGCGATCAGGCTGTCCGGACATGTCCTTGAGTCGATCGATCGGGAAACGGGACCGATCCTGGTGCTGGTCGACAGCGACAGCCAGCGTATGAGCAAGCGTGACGAGTTGCTCGGGCTCAACGAATTCTTGGCGCATCTGGCGAAGGTGCTGATCCATGCGGATATGAACGGCCGCCCGACCATCGGCCTTCTCTACGGCCATTCGGCGGCGGGAGCCCTGCTTGCGACGGGCCTTGCGACCCGCGTGCTGGTCGGATTGCCCGGCGCCGCCCCCGCGGTGATGGACCTGCCGTCGATGGCGAGGGTGACCAAGCTGTCGATGGAGGCCCTCGAGCAGAAGGCGAAATCGACCCCGGTCTTTGCCCCGGGTCTGTCCAATCTCGAACAGATGGGCGCCGTTCACATGATCTGGAGCGACACCGCCCCACTCGCCGGCCAGTTGGAGGCGCTGCTCGCGGCCATGCCGGCCGTGCATGATCGGCGCGACGCGCTCGGCAAGGCGCGGAATGGCCGGCCGAAGGCCGCCGATATTGCGGAGCGCGTTCGTGACCTCGCCCTGCAAATCCGCTGAGCGGCCGGCCGGCCGTCACGACCTCGTCTTTGTCAGCCCTGAAGGATGGCGCGCGATGCTCGCCACGCACGGCGATCTCGCCTGCGATCCCCTTGTCCTGTACTGGGCGGAACTGGGATGGCCGACGATCAGGCGTCGCGCGCTGCCATCCGAGACAGACGGTCTCGCACTGGGCCTGCCGTTGCCCCCCTCTGCCGGCAAGAAGCGGCTTTCCTTTCTCGCCGGCTTCGATGACATCGTCGCAGTTGCGAGGCCCCCGTCGCTGAAGGAAGCGCGTGCGTCCGCACCGCCGTGCTGGCGGCCGACGCTCGATCGGCTCGATGAGCTCGCGCTTCGCCATTCGGCGCACGCGCGCGTGTTTGGCAGCCTTGCATGGGAGAAGATGACCGGGCTCGGCTACGTAACCGCGAGCTCGGATATCGACCTCCTGTTCGAGACGCGCCCCGAAACCGATCTGGATCGTCTCGTCGCCGATCTGGCTGCGATCGAGATCGAAGCACCGATGCGGCTCGATGGCGAGCTGATGCGCGCCGATGGCGCCGCGGTAAACTGGCGCGAATTCAGTGCAGGTGCGAGCGAGCTTCTGGTCAAGAGCATCGCGGGCGTGACCCTTCTGGACAGGGACCGGTTCATTTCGGGAGCGACGGGATCATGATCACCGCAGCTTTGCGAGGCGCTGAACCGCTCGCTCCACGCCGGGCGCGAATTGCGTCCGATGTCACCGCAATCGGCGATCTTGCCGCCGATTGTCTCGTCATGGAGCTGGAAACCTGGCCGAAGCCGGGGCTCGTGAGCCACATCGACAATGGCAGCCACGACGACATGGATGCCGATACGTTTCGCCGCAGCGCCGCGGCGATCAAGCCTTATCTTCAATGCCTTGCCGATGCGGGCGCGCGCGGTTGCGGCATGGGACGGCTGCGGATCATCGGCCTCGAAGCCGAGCGCGCCATGTTTGCAGCGACCTCGGGCGTCAACACCCATCGTGGCGCGATCTTCGGGCTCGGCCTGTTGTGCGCGGCGGCCGGTGCGAAGGCCGGCGGGCTGGTCGATCCGGCGCTGCCGCTCGGCGACGTCGTAGCGAGCCTCTGGGGCACCGGCATCCTCGACGGTCCGCTGCTGCTGCACAGCCATGGCAGCGCGGTGCGGCGCCGCTTTCGTGCGGGCGGCGCCCGTCTCGAGGCGGCGAACGGATTTCCCAGCATCTACCGGATCGGCTTGCCCGCCTTGCGGCGGACGATATCCGCCGCGTCAGCGGATGCGGAAGCAGCTCGGGTCGAGGCGTGCTTTGCCCTGATTGCGTCCGTGGAAGACACCAACCTGCTGCATCGCGGTGGGCTCGACGGGCTTCGCTTTGCGCATCGCGCGGCGCGCCAGTTCATCGACGCCGGCGGCGTGCGAACAGAGGGCTGGCGTGCACGCGCGCGGTCGATCCATCAAGACTTCGTCGCTCGTCGTCTCAGTCCGGGTGGATCGGCCGACCTTCTTGCCATGTCGCTCTTCGTCGACGCCCATGACGCGCCGGACCGATGATGTCCAATGCAATCCTGATGGGTGCTCGGCGCAACGATGTTGGTGCTCTATGCGGCCGGCCTGGTATTTTGCCGCGCGCGGGTTGTTTGAGACGTCGCGGCCCGATGTGTCGGTACAGGCCCTCGTTGCGAGCAACCGGATTTAGCATCGTAATCCTGGCGATCGCGATCGCCGTGCTCTTTCCGCACTAGGCAGCACAATGACGCTCGCGCTCCTGTGCCCAGGACAAGGCAGGCAGCATCGGGAGATGTTCGCCCTCACGCGTGATGCGCCGGAAGCTGCGCACTTGTTCGGACGGGCGGCGACATTGCTGGGAGGCAGGGATCCGCGTGACCTCGTGCACAGCGAAACCGACGAAGCTCTACATCACAACCGTCCTGGCCAGATCATGTGCACCTTGCAGGCGCTGGCCGCCGCGGCGGCACTCGGCGATGCCGTTCCGAATGGCGTCATCGTCGCCGGCTACAGCGTCGGCGAGGTCGCAGCCTGGGGCGTGGGCGGCTTGTTCGAACCGGCGGTGACGCTCGACATCGTCGCGCGCCGGGCAGAAGCCATGGATGCGGTCACACGCGTCGGCGATGGACTGGTCTTCGTGCGCGGCCTTTCGCGCGACGACGCCGACCGGCTTTGTGAGCGCTACGGTGCGGCGATCGCCATCGTCAATCCCGGCGATGCCTTTGTGATCGGTGGTCGCCGGGAGGCATTGAACGCGATTGCCTTGGATGCGAAGGCGATGCATGCAGCAAGGATCGTCGATCTGCCTGTCGAGGTTGCCTCCCACACCCCACGGCTCGCCGAAGCCTCGGCCGTGTTTCGCGAGATCCTGCGGTCGGCATCCGTGGCGTTCCCGCCGGCCGGCGGCGCGCGCGTCCTGAGCGGCATCGACGGCGCTCCCATCGTCTCCGCCGAGGCGGGGCTCGACAAGCTCGCCGCGCAGGCATCGCAAACCGTACAGTGGGAAAGCTGCCTGCAAGCCTGTCTGGAGGCGGGCGCCACGCCGTTTCTCGAACTTGGACCGGGACATGCGTTGAGCAGGATGGTTGCGGGCATCTGGCCCGATCTTCCGGCACGTTCGCTGGATGATTTCAGGAGTCTTGAGGGCGTGCGCACGTGGCTTGCGCGCCATCTCGGCGAATAGGCGCTTCAGCTGCTTCCTTCCGGCTTCGAGCGGCGCGCGATGCGCCCGAAAAAAAGGGGCCGTCCTTTGGGGGGAAAAGGACGGCCCTCATGCTCGTAGGCCTGGGAGGAGAGGCGCGAGCCGTGACTTGGGGTCTCAGTCACTAACATCTGCATCATCGCCGATCGGACGGGAGAAGTATTTCAAGTAACCATGCTGTTTCTCATTTCGCATGATTCACGAAAGGTCCGCCGGCAGGACACGAGACACGGCGCTGCGCCCCGAAGCCGGATCGTCCGCAGCCGGCCCGGGCGAGACCAGCGCGTTCCGGCTGGCGCATCGCCAGCGTGCCGGGGTGTCGCCCGTAATCCGCTTGAAGACGGTGGAGAAATGCGCCTGCGTGCAAAAGCCGACCGCCAGCGCCACCTCGGCCAAGGGTGTCTCGGAATTCAACAGCAGGGATTTTGCATGCTCGATGCGCTGATGCAGCAGGTATTCGCGCGGCCGGTATCCGGTCGCGGCCCGGAACTGCGCCGCAAAGTGCATCCGCGATAATCCGGCGACGCCGGCAAGATCCGACAGGCTGATGCCGTGGTCGAAATGTGTCCTGACATATTCCTCGATGCGGCGGAGACGCCATTTCGGTAGGGCGTTGACCTTCGTGCGCGGCAGTTCGCGCCGGGCCACATGCATCGCCAGAGTCTGAGCGATGCAGCGCACGAATTCCTGGTCGACCAGATGGCCGTGTTCGGTCAGCGCCTTTGCGAGTTGCCCGGCGAACGGGTCGCGCAGCAGAACGAGATCGTTCAGGCCATCGGGCGTGACCGGATCTCTTCCCGGTTCCGGAGACGGAAGGCAATTGGCGGGGACGTGGAAGTGCAGGAAGTCGCATGGCGCATGAAACTGTGCGCAGAGCTGCTTCGACGGCGCGCCGACATAGAGCGTGCCCGCCGGCATGATGCCATCGAATATGGTTTGAGCACCTCTGGTCAGCTTGAGACGGGTCGTCTTCAGGGCGATGGCGAAGAAGTATCGGTCGGGAGGCGTCGTCGCTTCCTCCCGCCTGACGCCCGCCTGCGGGTAGGTCCAACGCGAGATCATGATGTCCTGGCGCGCATGGCCCGTGCGTTGCTCGGGCTGGCGCCATCTTCGCTCAAGGGAGAATGCGCGTGACCCCTGAGGAAAATCCGGTTCGCGAGGGCTGGGTTGATACGTCAACCGGGCGCTCGCCGCTTGCATATCGGTGAACATCGTTCGTCCCGTCCTTGATCCAGCTGGCGCCGAGACGGCAGCCGGATGTCATTGGTCCATGCTCGAACGATAGGTCCGATGCTGTCGCAAGGCCCGTTAGAGTTGCTTAAATCGTGTTAGATTTTGCGAATGCGGCAGGTGCGGCCGGAGGTCGCAAATTGTCGAATAGGGAAGTAAAATCAAGGGGCTGCGCTTGAGTTCCGATTTTCATGACCCCGCGCGGCCGTGATGAGGATCGCGATACCGCGCACGCCACATCCGATCGGCAAGCCCGCCGGTTCAGGGCAGGCGAGGCGAGGTATCGATGCCGGGCGTGAGGCCAGGTGCGATCTTCTCTGCCGACGGAATCGCGGGCACCCGCGCGTAGGGAAGCGCGCTGATCTCGGGAGGCTGTCGGGATGTGGACCGGAGGCAATCTGGGCGGGGCGGATCTCCAGCGCCGAACGCATCGAAGATGGGGTCGACGAGGGCCGCGCGGAGCCGTTCCGACCAGGTTTGCCGATCGTCCGCATCGGGCTGCCGGATCGTCACCGTGGCCGTCATGCCTGAGACGAGCGGTACATCCGGCGGCACCGTGTCGATGGCGACGCGAACCGGAACGCGCTGGGCAAGCCGCACCCAGGTGTAGATCGGATCGACATTGGGCAGGCCTTGTGTGCCCGCTGCGGCGTTCGATACGCTGACGCCGCGCGTGACGGTCTTCACGTGTCCGAGGATGGGCCTGGAATAGCCGACCAGCTGCGCCTCCGCGCGATCGCCGACGCAGACGCGCGCCATCTTGGTCTCTTCGAAATAACCATCGATCCAGAAGCTGTTGGAATCGATGACGGAGATGTTGCTCACGCCGGTTGTGGCATAGTCGCCCACGCGCAGGAGCAGGTTGGTGACGTAACCGTCGACGGGGCTGACCACCTTGGTCCGCTTCAGGTTCAGCTCCGCCTGTGCGAGCTGGTGCGCCGCCGCCTCGAAGGCAGCTTTGGCCTGCGCCGCATTGCCGGCAAAGATCTGCTGCTCCTCCGGCGTCGTGGCGAGATTCGACAGGTGCTGACGCCGGTCGAACTCGGCCTGCTTCACTTCCAGATCCGCCGCCCGCTGGTCGACCAGCGCTTTGCCGATGCGGACGGCTACATCGAAGTCGAAGGGATCGATGACGTAGAGAACGTCGCCCTTGTGGACGAACTGGTTGTCGGCCACCCGCAGCTCCACGATCTTGCCCGGGATCTGCGGCGCGACATTGGCGACCTGCACGCGAACGCTGCCATTGCGCGTCCAGGGCGCGGTCACGTAATGCTCCCACGTCGCGATTGCGATCAAGACGGCGACCAGCGCGATGCCGAGGGTCGCAAGTTGCTTGCCGGCCCCGGCCATCGACCGTCCGATCGTCCTGCGCCGTGCTGTCGTGGATGACGTGGCCTGCCGGGACGCTTCATCGCCGGTGTTGCGCGCCATGGGCTCTTCAAGGTCGGAATGGTCGGCGCCTGCTCGCGCGTTGGTCGCCGTCGCGTCCTCGTCGACTGATGCTGAATCTTGGGGCAGGGCAATACCCATGGCTCTTCTCACTAGAACAACAAGGCGAGCAACCCGAACATCGCCACGTAGAGGCTGAGCTCGGCCAGCGACGGGTTGCTGAAAATCCTGGCAAATCCAACAAACCGCAGCACTGGGCGAAGCAACAGGAATGCCACCAGCGCCGCGATCGCATAGGATACGATGGGAGTGATGAGGACGCCGCCGACGACCAGTTCACGATACGTGTTCGTCATGGCTGCTTCTCCGTATTGGGCCCGGCGAGAGCCGGCTGCGCTCCGAAGGAGACGCTGGTAGAAACCAGCGTGGCAAGGATCGGCTCGACGGAGAGGCGGCGTTGCGATGCTGCTTGGCGCAACGCCTCGGCAGCAGACAGGATGGTGGGGCTATTCCGAGAGACGAGGGCGGCTCCGGCGGCGCGTGCCGCGTCGGCGAGCGGCCCTGTCGCCAGCCGGTCCAGCTCGGCGCGGCACCTTCGCAGGGCTGCTGCCTGGTCGAAGTTGCGCATGGCCTCTGCGACGACCTGCTGGTTGGTCGGCGAGCCGCCGCTGGCCGTCACGACCTGCCCGATGCGCGCGGCATCGCGAAACGCGGCTTCCTCGGGCGCAAGATGCCGAGCTTGTCCTGAGACCAGGTGGTTCAGCTCGCGATGCGCCGTGCCCAGCAGCAAGCTGATCTGCCGATCGCTCGACAGGGACGGCAGCACGAGCTGCGCCGCAAACACCAGCACCGCGGAAAGCTGAACAAACAGGCACGCCACCAGAAACACCTCGGGATCGTAGCTCTGCGGGTTGCTCGGCGCGAGCACGGCGAGCGTGAAAACGAGCACGAGCCGGCCGAACGACGACAGTGCAGGACTCGGCAAACTCATCAGGAGCGCCGTGCCGATCACGGCGGGCGCGAGGCCGATCGCCAGTAGCTGAAACTCGGATACGCCGTTGAAGACCAGGTACTTCAAGAGCCCGGCCAGCGGACAGGCCAGCAGCGTGGCAAAGACCGCCCGCATCGTGAAGCCGCGTGGATCCGGAGCCGTCGAGCTCAAGCCGATGATGACCGCGGCGAGCGCGAGACATAGCTCCGTGGTCGGCCAACCCGCCATCACGAAGATGATTGCAACGAGCATGAAGTGGATCGCGGCCCTGACCGCGCCTTCGGCGGCGATGCGACGCGACCGGTACAGCGGAGCGCGCCACTGCCGCAACGGCTGCGTTCCGGCCCGCATGGCCTCGAGGCTGCGCCGCACGTCGGCATTCCTGTGCGCGATCTCGCTGCGCAGGTGAGTCCGGGCAATCGTCAGCAGGCCGAAGCCACCATGATCGGGATCGTCCGGCACTGTTGTCGATTCGGCCGGCAGCGCCGCGAATGCGCGTGCGAGCGCCAGCTCGCTCACGAGGTCCACCATGGCGGAACGCGCGGCCGCCGTTCTCGCCGTGCCGACGCTCGATTCCGCGGTGAGGCTCACGATCTCCGGACGCAGCGCCACGATGTCATGCAGCAGGTTCGCCGTGTCCTGCGTGGATGCAGCTTCGCCGCGGATGGCGCCTCGTGCAAGATCCATGACGCGGCGATGCAGCGCCTCGAGGCGGCTTGCGAGCACCGGATGATAGTCCGGTGCGGCCAGCACCTCGTTGACCAGAGCCACCGCAAGGACGCCAATGCCGATGGCGGCGCCGCGCGCGACGCCGGTGGAAAACACCTGCAGCGGGCTGTCGATCTGCTCGATGGCGATCAGGGCAACGGTGATGCAGCAGAGAGCCGCCGCATAGGCGCGGTTCCCATCCAGCATGCCCGCCATATAGACGCAGAGTCCGACCCAGATGCCGAATGCCGCGAGCAGCAGACCGCCGGTCTGGGAAAACATGCCGGCGATCGCGATCGATGCCGTCACGCCGATTGCGGTCGCGAGCAGCCGGTAGCCGGCCTTTTCCATGCCTTGGCCGCGTGTGGGCAGTGCCAGGACTGCAACCGTCAGGGCCGCCGTCGATGGCGATTCGAGCTCGAGCCAAAAGCTCACATAGAGCGCAATGAGGGCCGCCAGCCATACGCGCAGCGCGAAAACCCAGGAACTCGCCGGGAAGCCGGCGAAGACCAGTGGGCGCGCCTCGGCGGCGGCGCCAGTGGAGTTCACTTGCATCGCGCAGCGTCCTTCGGCGGCGCAAGTGGCACCGCCCATGTCGTGACTTCACGCGACTATGTGATTTGCGCTGCCAGCCGGTATTTCCGGGCCATCAACCTGATTGCCGAAATGCACGTCAGGCATCCGAAGACGGCCGGCACGTTCATGAAGGGAGAAGTTATTGCGGTGCGTGGCCCGCCAGCGCCTCTTCGAGGCAGCGGATGATCTCGTCGCCGCTCGAGGGCTTGCCGAGATAGCAGTGCGCGCCAGCCGCCATCACGCGCTGCCGCACAGTTTCGCTCGGAAACGCGGTCATGAAGATGATCGGGAAACGGCGGCCGGAGGCAACCAGCTGCGCCTGCAGCTCGTCGCCGGTAATGACCGGCATCTGGACGTCGGCGATCATGCATTCCGGGTCGTTTCCCGGCGGTTGTCGCAGGAAATCGACCCCGGACTCGTAGGCGTGAGCCTCATAGCCGAGCGAACGCACCAGGCTTGCGAGCGACGTGCGAACGCCTTCGTCGTCGTCAACGATCGCAATCACCGGGGTCCTGGCCATTGAGACACATCCTGGCCGCGGTGCTCCACAAGGAGGATATCTCCCGTTGCGCGGCTGATGGCACCTTATGCCCCGCCGGGTAGTCCCGACGAAATTATACTCAGGTTTGATCCGTAGCCTTGCGGGTCTGGGAAACCCCGAGCGCCTCGGCCTTGCGAACGAGGTCGGCCAGCGACCGAACCCCCATCTTGCGCATGACGTTTCCGCGGTGGATCTTGACCGTGATCTCGCTCAGCCCGATCAGGCCTGCGACCTGCTTGTTCATCAGCCCGGCGGTGACATGGCCCATCACCTCGCGCTCGCGCGCGGTCAAGGTCTCGTACTGGGCTTGGATATCCTCCTTCGTCGCGGCCTCGGCACGATGTTGCGCATCGCGCTCGAGCGCCGCCGTCACGGCATCGAGCATGTCCTGGTCGCGAAACGGCTTGGAGAGGAAATCGACCGCACCGGCCTTCATGGCGCGCACCGACATTGGAATGTCGCCATGGCCGGTCATGAAGACGATGGGATATTTGATGCCTTGCCGGGTCAATTGGCCCTGTAGGTCGAGCCCGCTCACACCCGGAAGCCTCACGTCCAGCACGATGCAGCCGGGGCCGTCAGGCAGCGTGGCGCCGAGCAGTTCGGCCGGCGAGGCGAAGAGGCGCGTCTCGAGACCAACGGACCGGAACAGGCTGTCGAGCGAGGCGCGAATGCCTGCGTCGTCATCGACGATGATGACCACTGAACTGGAGGGGCGGCCCGGCGGATGGGCTTGGCTTGGTCGTGTCATGGCGAGGTGTGTTGTTGGCTGAATGGCAGTATCAGGCGGAATGTCGCTCCCGAGCCGGGGATGCTCTCTGCCGACAACTGGCCGCCGTGAGCTTCCACGGTCGTTCGGCAGATCGCAAGTCCCATGCCCATCCCTCCGTGCTTCGTCGTGAAGAATGGATCGAACAGACGCGGCAGGTCGTCAGGACGGATACCGGGGCCGCTGTCCTGCACCGTGATGGCGAGGTTCTCGCCATCGACGGTGCCGGCGCGCAGCGTGACGATGCGGGAACCGGATTCGCCCGACATGGCCTGGCCGGCATTGACCAGCAGATTGACGAGGACCTGCTGAAGCTGGATCCGGTCGCCGCGGATCGCCGGCAAGCCAGGTTCCGTCTCGATGGCGAGGACGACGTCGTCCTTCGCGAACTCGCGCGCGACCAGGGAGGTCGCTTCCTCGATGATCTCGCTGACTTGCAGCACATCCTGCTGGGGCGGTGCCTTCTTCAGGAAATTCCGGATCCGGGTCACGATCTCGCTGGCTCGCCGTCCCTGAGCGACAACGTGACCGATCGTGGTTCCGACCTCCTTCAGGTCGGGCACGTCGCGCCGCAGCCACCGCAAGCCGGCTTCGCCGCTGGTGACGATCGCTGCCAGCGGCTGATTCACCTCGTGGGCAATGGAGGCACTGAGCTCGCCGAGGGTGGCGACACGCGCCGCATGCGCAAGGTCCGCCTGCGCCGCGAGCAGCGCATCCTGGGCCTGCCTGCGCTCGGTGACGTCGACGACGAAGGCGAGCACGTTGCGGTCTCCATCCGGCTCGGTCGGAAAGGTGATCGTGAACAGCACCGGAACCTTGCGTCCGTCGAGCCTGACGATCTCGGTTTCCCCTTCGTAGAAGGGCTCTCCTTCCGCGAATGCCAGCAATGCGCCGAGAAAGCTGCGGTCGTTCTCGCCGAGGAGCCTGTCCACGTTCGCGATGAAGACCGAATAGCCGTCTGCTCCCGCCATCTTTTGCATGGCCGGATTGACGTCGGTAATTCTGGCGAGCCGGCGGGCGCAGCGGACGACGTCGGGATGTCGCGCCAGATGGTCGCGCAAGCCGGCTCCACCCAGCTCCAGCGCCTTCAGTGCGGCTCGCACATCGCTCCAGTCCTCCTCCACCACGCCGACCCGGCTTGCGTCGAACATCCGGCGGTATCGCTGTTCGCTCTGCACCAGCGCGCTGTGCGCCGCCACGCGATCCGTGACGTCGGTGAGCGTTTCAAGCACCCCGACCGGCTTGCCGAGATGGTCGCGCTGCAAGGCCCAGCGGGCCTCGACCGCGAGTGTGACGCCGGCCTTGGTACGTTGCTCCACTCTGCCTTCCCACCGACCGGTTTCGAGCAAAGCGGCCTCGATCGCCTCGCGCTGGTCGGGATAGGTGGTTTGCAGCAGTTCGTCGGCGGACCGCCCGAGCGCCTCGTCGGCTGTCCAGCCATAGGTTTGCTCTGCGGCCTTGTTCCAGAAGTTGATCACGCCGGCACGATCACGGACGAAGATCATGTCATGGGAGAGGTTGAGCAGGCGCGCCTGCGCCGCCAGGCGATCGGTTGCGGCATGATTCTGGAGCGCAAGCAGCGTGGTGATGGCGATGGCCGCGAGGCTCACCAGAGCACGAAGGGCCGGGGAGCCGATGGGCTGGAGATCGTGCGAGATCAGATAAGCCGTGATCGTCAGGACGGCGCAGCCGGTCGCGGCGACGATGATGTCGTTGCGCCGGTTCGTCCTCGCCGCGAGCAGGATCGCAACGACATAGAGAACGGCGACCGCCCCCTCGAGCGGCGTCAGGACATCAACCAGGAACACCGCGATGGCGAGGACGGCGGACCAGAGCCGCAGGCCGGCGCGGCCCATGGACGAACCCGTGGTCCGATCAGGAGTCGTCATCGTCGCTGGTCGTCGTTCGCTTCATTTCAGCGGCGTTGATGCCGCGATTTGATCGCGCCGACAACATCCGGCCGCGTGATTTTCGTGCTCTCTTGGAAGACCGCTTGACCGCCGAAGGCGGAGTGGCCGATGAGGCGGGCAATCCCTCTCAAAACACTGATTCTCCGCGACATTGCCGATCGATGCCGCGTCAACTTACCGCAGGTGCATCGAACAGCGCATCCGGTCCGTTCGTCAATGCGGGGAAGATGTCCAGCCGTCGCTCCCGGGCCGCGATCATACCTAGGTATGATGCGATCAACCCGAGAACCTATCGGTCCCACCCGCGCGTAGAATGGAGCGCGCGGCCCGTCGAATTACCCTGCTGCCATGACGTTCGGACAAGCCGGCCAGGCTTCGCCCGATCGAAACGGGACAAGGAGCTTCGACGATGTCGCTACAGCTGTCACAGCCGCTCACCACCAACGATCATGCCATCGGCTCGATCGATGTCCCGGAACTCGATCGCCGCAGGCGCGAACTCTCGGGATATTCCGACCACGGCGCGGAGGGGACGACGCTGTCTCTGGTTCATCTCGATGTCGCCCTGGCCATCGAGGCGCCTGCGCCGGATATGCAGAGGTCCGCTCGCGAGTCCGGCTTCAGGGTCTCCGCCAAGCGTCTCGCGCGCGCGTCCTTGGAGGCCGATCGCAAATGCGGTGCAGGGGAGCTCACGGACCCCGTGATGCGGCGACTTTCGGATGCGCTTGCGGCCACCGAAGCCATGCACCACCCCCATTCGGCCATTCTCGCCGACGCGTTGCGTCTCGCCATCCTGACCCGCCGCGCGAGCGGGCAGCTCCCACGCAGCGAGGCCGAGCCTGATGTCGAAGATCGTGAAGGCCGTACGTGCCGCACCGTGCGGTCCTTGCAGAAATGGCGCCTCAAGCGTGTCCAGCAATATGTCGACGATAATCTGGGCGCGAAGATCACCCTGGAGCAGCTCGCCGCCGTTGCAGGGCTCAGCCGGATGCACTTTGCCGCCCAGTTCCGGGCGGCCGTGGGGATGCGGCCTCACGAATATCTCTTGAAGCGCCGGATCGAGCGCGCCCAGGAGCTGCTGAGGCGAGCCGACGTCTCCTTGGTCGATACCGCGCTGACGGTCGGCTTTCAGACCCAGGCGCATTTCACGACGGTGTTCAAGCGGTTCGTCGGGGATACGCCCTATCAATGGCGGAGCGCCCATCTCGCGCAATTCATGCCCTTGCCGCGTGCCGGAGCCGCGCTGTCATGAACGAGGTTGGCCTTCAGGTCCTGATGCTGCCGCTGGCTGGCATTCACCTGGCGGCTACCCACAATGAGGTCACGGGCTGGCTCGAGATTGCCCGTGCCGTCGGCAATTCCTATCGCCTGGCATCGTCAGGGCTGGGGTTCGGCGCACTCTATGGCCGCTTCATCTTCACCTTCTGTAGAACCATCGTCGCGGTCGTCGCGCGATAGCGCGCATGAGATCGGTCATCGAGCAAACGGCTTACGAGAAGCAACAGCCGCGCTGGGCGACCGAGCGATGCCGTTCTGGACGACGAAACCAGGAGACCCGAGATGTCGAGGCGCAGACGTGTTATTTCGATGCTGATGCTCGGTGGTGCGCTCGTGGCGATCATCGGAGTTTCCGAGGGGACGCTCGAACCTCCGGAATCATATGTCGATCGCTTCTGCCTTCTTGATGAAGGACATCAAATGTGTGGCTTTCGGACGCTGGCCCGGTGTGTGAAGAGCATGACAGGTCCGGCCTCCGAGTGCGAGCGTGAGGTCGCCGAAGGCAAGAACAGAGATCGTGCGGGTTCGCCTGTGCATTGATGCCGAGTGCCTGCGGAGCGCTATGGCATCGATCGGATGATCCGTCTCCCGGCCACGATCCTCTCGTCATGGCGCTGTCCCCAGCGCCACGTCCGGACCTCTAGGTTGCAATCCGTCTCGACGCGGTTCTCCCGCGCCTGCGGCGTCAACTACGATACCAGCTCGCCAGATTCCAGGTCGTGACGTCCCAGCCCGAGATGTCGACCATGAGGCTGTTGACGCCGGCGCCGACGATGTTGCGCGAGAGCAGCGGCAGGAACACGCTGGCCTCGCAGAAGATCTCGTCCACCTTGATCAGCAGCGCGGCGCGCTTGACGGGATCGAGCTCGTTCTGCGCGGTCTTGTAGGCCTTGTCGGCCTCGGGATCGGAATAGCGCGAGATGTTGCGGCCCAGCCATTTGTTGTCCTTGGTCGCGATCTCCCAGGAGACGCACTGGTTCAAGAACCGCTCCGGATCGGGCTGCGGCTGCGTCGTGTTGTACATCTCCATGTCGGCATAGAATTTCGAGTAGGTGTCGGGGTTACCGACGTCCGACGAGAAGAACACCGATGCGGTGACCGATTTGAGCTCGATCTCGATGCCGGCCTTCTGGCAGGCCTGCTTGATGATGGCCTGCGTCTTCTGGCGCGGGGCGTTGGTCGAGGTCTGGAAGACGTATTTGAGCTTTTTGCCGTCCTTCTCGCGGATGCCGTCCGCACCCTTCTTCCAGCCGGCCTCGTCGAGGATCTTGTTCGCCTGATCGACGTCGAAGGCATATTTGAGCTTGCCCGACTTGAACTGCGGAGGCTGGTTCACGAAACTCCCGGTCGCGATGCCGCCGCGACCGTAGATGAATTTCTGGATCGACTCGCGATCGATCAAAAGGTTGATCGCCCGGCGAACGGCTGGATCGGACAATGTCGGGTGCTTGGTCTTGGCGTTGGAGCGCTCGCCGTCGACCTCTGTCCATGGGTCAGTGGTGTTGAGGATGATGAACTCGACGTTGCCGGAGGGCGTGACGTCGACCTTGCCTTTCCCGCTGGCCTCCATGCGCTTGAGGACTTCCTCCTCCACCAGCAGGTTCCAGGCATAGTCGTATTCGCCGGTCTGGAGCACAGCGCGTGCCGCGGAGACCGCGTCGCCGCCACCCTTGACTTCGAGCGCGTCGAAATGCGGCTGGTTCTTGACGTGATAGTCGGGATTGCGTTCGGCGCGGATCAGGTCGCCCGGCTTGAACTCGACGAACTTGTACGGGCCGGTGCCGACCGGCTTCAGATTGGCCGGCGCTTCGCGCGACTTGGCGCCGACATAGTCGCCGAAATGATGCTTTGGCAGGATCTGGCCGACCGAGCCGACGAAAGGGTCGGCCCAGAACGGCGTCGGAGCCTTGAAGTACACCTTGACCGTATGGTCGTCGATCTTCTCGACCTTGATGTCCTTGTAGGATCCCGTGCTGTACGCGGCCGTGGCCAGATCCGCCGCGTATTGCCAGGTGAAGACGACGTCGTCGGCGGTGAAGGGCTTGCCGTCATGCCACTTGACGCCCTGCTTGAGCTTCCAGATCACGCTCATGCCGTCCGCGGCAAGGCCGCCGTTCGCCTTGGTCGGAACCTCGGCGGCGAGGCACGGGATGAGATTGCCGTCCTTGTCCCAGCCTGCGAGCGGCTCGAAGAAGACGCGCGAGGCGATCTGGTCCTTGGTGCCGATCGCGAAATGCGGATTGAGCAGGGTCGGGGCCTGCCAGAGCAGGATCTTGAGCGGGCCGCCGCCGCCGGCTTTGGTGGGCTTGTATTGCAGCGTGGCGTCCGCCATCGCGACGTCGTTCCAGACCAGGATCTGGCTTGCGATCGGCGCTGCGATCCCGATTGCCGCAACTTTCTGGATGAACGAGCGCCGCGACAGCGTGCCTTGCTTCACCTCCGCGATCAAGCCACGGATTTCGTTCTCGTTCATCGGTTGACCTCCAGCTCAAAGAAACGTCGTCATCATTCGTACGCCATCATGTTTCATCTCGGACGAGGCGGCAATGGACACAAGGCAGCAAAGCCGTGCGACGAAATGGCGAGGCGCGTGCGGCCAAGGCGTGCGATCGGGGCCGTCGTCGCCGCGGTCAAGGTGGGCAGCTTCTGCCGGGACACATTTGCCGGTGCGACACGGCAGTCATCGGGAATTCGCAGTAAGTCCTTGATGGCAATGACCCCGTCGGCTGGCATGCGCATTGCACGCACAACGTGCGTTTGCAATGGAGTGCTTGTATGAGCGTCAACGGCATGAGCAGCATCGGGGGAAGCGCGGCGAGTTCGCCTTCGTCCGCCGGCCAGGCGAAATCGGCGGGCTCGCAAACCGGCAGCTCGGCGTTCGCATCCCTGATGAATGACGGCGCGCCGTATGACGAGGTCAAAGTCGATCTGCCGAATGGCATGTCGATCGGCATCGTCCACTTCGGTAGTGGCGGCCTGGACAGTGGCATGCTCAAGTCCATCGAGGAATTCGTGCAGAGGATGGCGAGCCAAGACACGTCGGGACATCCACCGTCCGGCGTCGATCGCGCGGAGAATGGCGACGCGCCTGATACGGTCGGGGTCGACAAGATCCACGTCGATCTTCCCAATGGAATCTCGTTCGAGGTCCGTCATTCCTCCGGCGGTCAGGCAACGGACAGCGCCGCCGTCATGAAGGAACTCACCGAGGTGGCCGAGGAACTCGCTGAATCCCTCGCGCATTATTCACCGGCATCGACCGCCGCGTCAGCCTACGCCGCGCGGCAAGCGACGCTATCGGGCCGGACCAGCCAAGACGTATCCGTGATCTGACACGGCGACTGAAGAATGATGGATCCGAAGAGGCGCGCGCCCCATTGCGCTCTCGTGCCCCGGATGCAGCGAAGCGCTAACTGGACCGCCGCCTGAGATACCCAGGCGGCGATCCAGTGCGAGCTAAGCGAACTTGGGGAAGTTCTAAGGCCGCGCCGGGACGCTAACCCGCCAGGCGCAAATCCATCAAGTTTCGGAGTGTTGCTCCGGCGACAGAATCATTGCCGTCGTCGGGAAAACGCCACAGATGAAAGCCCGAGAGGCGAACGGATCATCGCGCTGGCGAAAGGCACCGTCGCCACCTGTGAATTCGTTTCCTGTTTGATGCCGAATGGAGAAAGTGCGCCCGCCGCGGCCGGCCAATATGGATTTCCATTTCATTGATTTCGCCTCGCGGAGAAGCGAATACGGTTCCAGTCATTGTCGCAGACCTACGGAGACCAAGATGTCGTTTCGCCTCCCCCTGATCCTCTCGGCCGTGCTCGCCGCCTGGCCGGCCGCCGCGAGCGCCGAGACCATCAAGATCGGCGTGACGCCGGGACCGCACGCGCAGATCTTCGAGGCCGTGAAGCCGATCGCGGCCAAGCAAGGGCTCGATATCCAGCTGATCGAATTCTCCGACTATGTCGTGCCGAACGCCGCGCTCGATGCCGGCGAGATCCAGGCCAATTCGTTCCAGAACCAGCCTTATCTCGACAATCAGAAGGCCGACCGCGGCTACAAGATCGAGGCCGTCGCGCTCACCGTGAACTTCCCGATCGGGGTGTATTCGAAGAAGCACAAGGCTTTCGCCGACATTCCCGAGGGCGGCAAGGTCTCGATCCCGAACGATCCGACCAATGGCGGCCGCGTGCTGCTGCTGCTGCGCGACAAGGGCGTGATCAAGCTGAAGGATGGCACCGGCTCCAAGCCGACGGTGCTCGATATTACCGAGAATCCCAAGAAGCTGAAATTCATCGAGGTCGATGCGGCGCAGGCGCCGCGCGCGCTCGACGACGTCGACGCCGCCGCGATCAACACCAATTATGCAACGCAGGCCGGCCTCGATCCCGTCAAGGATCCGATCCTGCGCGAGGACCCGAAAGGCCCGTACGTCAACCTGATCGCCGTGCGCACCGCCGACAAGGACAAGCCCTGGGTCAAGACCCTCGTGGACAGCTACCACACGCCGGAGGTCAAGGAGTTCGTCCTGACCAAGTTCAAGGGCGCGGTGCTGCCGAGCTGGTAGGCAGTCTGCCCAGCCAGGCTGCAGCGCTGGGGCGGTCCCGGCGGGCAGCTTGCGTATGAGCCTTGCGCAATGCCCGCTTGTCTGGAGCTGCGGCAACCGACATCATCGGGCCGTGGCCATCCTCGCCGACAGGGGTCGTATGAAACGCTTTGCAAACCTGAAACGACTGGGGTTCTTCACGCGGCTGCTCGACGAAGCTCCGCCGGCCGAGCGATATCGCTTCGCGGCCGAGCAGATCGTGCGCGCGGAGAAATCCGGGCTCGATTCCGCCTGGATCGCACAGCATCATTTCCACGAGCGCGAAGGCGGCCTGCCGTCACCCTTCGCCTTCCTCGGTTACGTCGCAGCCCAAACCTCGCGCATCCGCCTCGGCACCGGCATCGTCACGCTGCCGCTGGAGAATGCGGTGCGGGTGGCTGAGGACGCCGCGGTGCTCGACCTCCTCTGCAATGGTCGCTTCGAACTCGGCGTCGGCACCGGCGGCAACCCGTCGGCCTTCGCCGCCTTCGGCCTGGACAGCGCCCAGCGCAACGAGATCTTTGCCCGCAACCTGGAGATCGTGCGCACGGCGCTGGTCGGCAAGCCGCTCGATGGCGGCGACACGCTCTATCCGCAACGGCCGGAATTGGACAAGCGCATCTGGCAGGCGACGTTCTCGGTCGCGGGCGGCGCCCGGGCCGGCAAGGCCGGCGATGGCCTGCTGCTGTCGCGCACGCAGCCGCGGACCAAGGAGGCGCCGCGCGCGACGCTCGCCGAAATCCAGAACCCGATCATCGACGCCTATCTCGCAGCGCTGCCGCCGGGATGCGAGCCTCGTATCATGGCCTCGCGCAGCGTCTTCGTCGCCGACGACCATGCCGAAGCGATGCGCCTCGCCGATATCGGGCTGCGTCGTGCGTTGCCGCAATTCCTCAAGGGTGGCCACGCCAGGCCGGGCGAGACGCTGGAGGAAATGATCACGGCATTCGATACCCATGTCGGCGCGGCCGACGGCGTTATCGCCTCGCTGCGTACCGATGCCACGTTGGAGCGGGTGACCGATCTCGTCTTCCAGGCGCATTCGGTCGACGCGCCGCACCCCCATATCCTGCGTTCGATCGAGCTGGTCGCCGACAAGGTCGCACCGGCGCTTGGCTGGACCCGGGTGGCGCCAGGTGTGGCGTTGGCGGGTTAGCTGGAATGAATGGGATCGCATTGCACGAGGCTGAATGATGGGAATGCAAGATATTATCGATACGCTCGCCGGGATCGAACCTGGATCGGCCCTGGATGCCATCCGTGCCCGCCGTCTTCAGGCGCGCGAGAATGCGCAGAAGAGCTATCTCTTCCTGTTCGAGCCGGTCGACGCGGGCGATTTTCCGCTGGCCGAGCGTGCCGCGGTCGCGGCCTTCGTGACCGGGCTCCATGGCGAGTCTCCCGTTGCCGCCTTCTATCGCGAGAAGCTTGCCGCGAATGCGGATGGAGCGGCGCTCGTCGAGGCGATCCAGGTTGAGATTGAGCGCGGCCAGACCTCAGGCCCCTACGGCGCCTTTCCGGCCGGCCCATTGTCGATCGAGAACAAGGCCGGTTTGATCTATCGCGTCAGCGCGGAACGTAAGCCCGAGCTCGGCGCCCGGCTCGTTGCGGCATTCGAGCACGCGCATCTGCTGGTGTTCCGTCCGCGCGACGCCGCCTCCGCGGACATGAAGGCGCTGCAGGCCGCCGGCTGGTCGAGCACCGGCATCGTCACCTTCTCCCAGCTCGTTGCGTTTCTGTCGTTCCAGCTGCGCGTCGTCAGCGGTTTGCGCACGCTCGCCGCAGCGAACGCATAAGAGGAGCCGGCAACATGAGCCCTACCGTCAATCCTCCCGCCGTATTCACCCAGGACGAGCTCGGCTGGGTATCGTGGATCGATCCGCTGCCCGAGACCGAGCTGACCGAACGGCACTTCGCCGGCCTGGTCGATCGCGCCCGCGCCAAGTCGGAGTATTTCCGCCTCCTGGTGCGCGATCCCGAAGTGCTGGAAGCCCGCACCAAGACCGACAAGGACATCTTCTACAATGTCGCCGACGGCCTGCCTCGCGCCGAGCGCGAGCTCGCGGCGGCTGCGACCTCGCGCTACAACGGCTGCATCTATTGCGCCTCCGTGCATGCGCGCTTCGCCAGCACCTATTCCAAGCGCCGCGACGACGTGCAGCGCCTGCTCGACGAGGGCGTCGGTGCCGATCTCGGCGCGCGCTGGAACGCCGTGGTCAAGGCCTCGGTGGCGTTGGCGACAACGCCAATCGCGTTTGGTCCCGACAATATCGCCGAGCTGCGCCGCGCCGGCCTCGATGATGCCGAGATCGTCGATGTCATCAACGGTGCGTCGTTCTTCAACTGGGCGAACCGGCTGATGCTGTCGCTCGGCGAGCCTTCGAAATAGGCCGCGTCAGCCGCGTCACCGGCACAGAAATTGTCGCTTGTTCGTAACACCTGAGTGGATGGAGCCATGCATGAGCAACATTGATCGTCGGTCCCTGGTCAAGGGCTCGCTTGCCGCCATGATGGCGGGAGCCGCCATCTCGCGAGCTGCGTTTGCGCAATCCTCTGAGCCGATCCTGCTCGGCGTCAGCGGTCCCCTCACGGGACCGAATGCGCAATATGGCACACAATGGAAGCAGGGTTTCGATCTCGCACTCGACGAGATCCAGGCCGCCGGCGGCATCAACGGCCGCAAGCTCGCCTACCAATTCGAGGACAGTCAGAGCGATCCGCGCCAGTCGGTGGCGATCGCCCAGAAATTCGTCTCCGATCCCCGCATCGTCATGGAGCTCGGCGATTTCTCGAGTCCCGCCTCGATGGCGGCCTCGCCGATCTATCAGCGCGGCGGCCTCGTGCAGTTCGGCTTCACCAATTCGCACCCCGATTTCACCAAGGGCGGCGACTTCATGTGGAGCACGTCGGTCAGCCAGGCCGACGAGCAGCCGCTGCTGGCATCCTATGCCGTGAGGCGCCTCGGCCTGAAGAAGCTCGCGGTGCTGCACCTCAACACCGACTGGGGCCGTACCAGCCGCGACTATTTCGTCAACGCGGCGAAGGAATATGGCGCGGAGATCGCGATCACCGAAGGCTACATCGCGGAGGAGCGCGACTTCCGCTCCACGCTGGTGCGCGTCCGCGACGCCAATCCGGACGGCCTGATCCTGATCTCCTATTACTCCGACGGCGCGCTGATCGCGCGCCAGGCCCGTCAGGTCGGCCTCAAGCAAGTGATCTGTGCGGCAAGCTCGGTCTATTCGCCGAAGTTTCTGGAGCTTGGCGGTGACGCGGTCGAAGACGTCCATGTCGGCACGCGCTACTTCCCGGAAGACCCGCGGCCAGAGGTGCAGAAGTTTATTGCCGGCTTCAAGAAGAAGTACAACGGGCTCGAGCCCGACGCCTTCAATGCCTACGCCTATGACGCGATGAACATGGCGGCTGCCGTGGTGAGGATCGGGGGCGCCGACCGCAAGGCGATCCGTGACGCCTTCACCAAGGTCAAGGACGTCCCCAGCGTGATCTTCGGCGCGGCGACGTTCGACGTCGCGACCCGCCGCGTCAAGGGCGCCATGAATGCCGAGCTCGTCGTGCGCAAGGGCCAGTTCGCGCTCTGGGACGGCAAGCCGACCTGATCTGATGGCCGGAGCGGGGGCTCCGGCCGCATTCCTCTCTACACGGTGACATCAGCGTGTCTTCCTGGCTCGACTACACGATCAACGGGCTGATCGTCGGCAATGTCTACGCCCTCGTTGCGGTCGGGCTTGCGCTGATCTTCGGCGTCAGCCGGCTGATCAACTTCGCGCAAGGCTCGATTTATCTGGTCGGCGCCTATATCGGCTGGGTCGCAGTGGTGCAGCTGCATACACCGCTGCCGCTCACCATCATCGTGGTCGCAGTCGCTGCAGCCATCGTCGGGCTCATCATCGAGCGTTTCGGCCTGCGTCCGCTCCAGAACTCGGTGCGCATCGCGCCGCTGCTCGCGACCATCGGTATCAGCTTCGTGCTCGATCAGCTGGTGATGCTGACCTTCTCGCCCAATCCGCGCGCGCTGCCGAGCCAGCTGCCGGATGTGCGCTTTCAGGTCGGTGGCGGCACGATCGGGCCTCTTGACTTGCTCATCGCCGGTGTCGGCCTCACCAGCGCGCTGCTGCTGTTCGTGTTCCTGCGTTACACCAAGCTTGGCTGGGCGGTGCGCGCCACGGCGCAGGACCGCGACGCCGCCATGCAGATGGGCGTCGATGTCAACCGCGTCAATCAAGCCGTGTTCGGCATTGCCGCCGCGCTCGGCGGCGTCTCTGGTTTGCTGGTCGGCATGTACTACAACCAGATCGACACCGCGATGAGCCTGCAGGCGACGCTCAAGGGCGTCGTCGCGGAAGTCGTCGGTGGCGCCGGCAACGTGCCTGGTGCCGTCATCGGTAGTCTGTTGCTGGGACTGGTCGAGAGCTACGGCGTCGCGGTATTCGGCACCAGCTATCGCAATCTGTTCGCCTTCCTGCTGCTGGTCGTCGTGCTCGTGCTGCGGCCGAATGGCCTGTTCGCCAGCGCACGGCAGGCGCCGCCCGAGCCGCTCACCGGCACTTTTATTGCGCCGAGCCGTCCGGTGCGTATTCCGCGCTGGGCCTTGCTGGTCGCGGCCGGCATCTTCGCGATTTTGCCGTTCTTCCCGGTGTCCTTCTACGTGCTCCAGACCCTGATCAATGCCTGGCTGCTCGGCATGCTTGCGCTGAGCCTCACGCTGGTGGCGGGCACAGTCGGCCAGGTCTCACTCGGACACGCGGCATTGCTCGCGATCGGCGCCTATACGTCAGCGCTGCTGTCGCTGACGCTCAACGTCCCGGTCGGCCTCGCCATCATCGGCGGTGGCCTGATGAGCGCCGCGCTCGGCACGCTGTTGATCTCGCCGTCGTTCCGCCTGCGGGGGCACTATGTCTCGATCGCGACGCTCGCGATCGGCGAGATCGTGTCGCTGGTGATTTTGAACTGGGAAAGCGTCACGCGCGGCCCCATCGGCATCTCCGGCATCCCGCCGCTGTCGCTGTTCGGCTATGATTTGATCAGCCCGAATTCGATCTACTGGTTCAGCTTTGCCGTGATGGTCGTGCTGGCGCTGCTGCAGGGGCGGCTGCTCACTTCGCATCTCGGCCGGAGCTTTCGCGCCATCCGCGACGACGACATCGCCGCGCGCGCCTATGGCGTCAGCCTCAACCGCTACAAGTCGCTCGCCTTCATCTTCGGCGGGTTTGCCGCCGGCGTCAGCGGCGGCATTGCCGCGCATCTCTATTCCTACATCAACCACGAGACCTTCAACACGCAGCAATCGATCCTGGCGCTGACGGTCGTGATCCTCGGCGGCCTTGGCAATGTCGTCGGCGCCATCGTCGGCGCGGTCGCACTGGTTGGACTGCCGGAAGTTTTCCGGATCGCGGCGGAGTACCGCATCCTGATCTACGGCATCGTGCTGCTGCTGCTCGTGCGGTTCAGGCCGCAAGGCCTGCTGGGGACGATGTGATGGCGGAGCAGCACATCTCCATGTTGTCCCTGCGCGGGCTGACGCGCCGGTTCGGCGGCCTCACCGCCGTCGATGCCATCGATCTCGATCTCGCCAAGGGCGAGCTGATCAGCATCATCGGTCCGAACGGCGCCGGCAAGACGACGCTGTTCAATCTCGTGACCGGTCTCGACCGGCCCGACGCCGGTGCTGTCAGCTTTGAGGGGCAGGACATCACGGGGCTGTCCCCGGAACGGCTCGCGGCCGAGGGCATCGCGCGCACGTTTCAGCTCGGCCGCGTCTTCGGCAATCTCAGCGTCATGGACAACGTGCTGATCGGCGCGCACACGCGCTTACGCGCCGTGAGGCCGGCCGTGCCGGTGATCGGCCCGCTGCTGGAGCTGGGACTGGCGCTGTTGCGACCGGCTAGCGTCAAGGCGGAGGAGGAGCGGCTGCGCGCGGAGGTAAAGGCCATCCTCGCCCGCTTCGGCGAACGGCTGCTGCCGCGGATCGACCAGCCGGCCTATAGCCTCTCCTATGCCAACCGCCGCCGCATCGAGATCGCGCGTGCGCTCGCCTTGAGGCCGCGCCTGCTTCTGCTCGACGAGCCGACAGCCGGCATGAATCCGACCGAGACCGCAGAGATGCAGGCCCTCATCGCCGAGCTGAAGGCGGAAGGGCTGACCATCCTCCTGATCGAGCACAAGCTTGAGATGGTGATGCGCCTCTCGGACCGCGTCGTCGTCATGGACGAGGGCAAGAAGATCGCGGAAGGGCCGGGCGAACAGGTGCGGAGCGATCCCAAGGTGATCGAGGCCTATCTCGGCCACGGCCTGACGACGGAGCAGGAGAGTGCGGCATGACGAACGCTTCTGGCGAACCGCTGCTCGCGCTTTCGGGCGTCAACACCTTCTATGGCCAGGCCCAGGTGCATTTCGACCTGTCGATATCGGTCGCGCGCGGTCACATCGTCTGCCTGCTCGGCGGCAATGCCAGCGGCAAGTCGACGACCATGAAGATCATCCTTGGCCTCGTGAAACCGCGCTCGGGCGAGGTGACGTTCGATGGCGCCTCGTTGATCGGCCTTTCCACGCCGCAGATCGTTCGCCGCGGCATCGCCTCGGTGCCGGAGGCGCGGCGGCTGTTCGCGGACATGAGCGTCCGCGAGAACATCCTGATGGGCGCCTTCGTGCGCAACGATCGCGAGGCGGTGGCGCAGGATCTCGATAAGATGCTCTCGCTGTTCCCAAGACTCGGCCAGCGGCTGTCGCAGCGCGCCGGCTCGCTCTCAGGCGGCGAGCAGCAGATGGTGGCGATGGCGCGCGCACTGATGAGCCGGCCCCGCATGATCGTGATGGACGAGCCGACCATGGGCCTGTCGCCGCTCTATGTCGACCGCGTGCTCGAACTGATCCGCACCATCAACCAGGACGGCGTCTCGGTGTTCATGGTCGAGCAGAATGCCAGCCTCGCGCTCGAGATCGCGCATGAAGCCTATGTGCTCCAGACCGGCAAGATCGTGCTGTCAGGCCCGGCGCGGACCCTGAAGGACGATCCCCGCGTCCGCGACGCCTATCTCGGCGGTTCCGAGGCGGCTTGACGCGCCGCTGTTCCCATATCGTCATGGCCGGGCATGGCCGTCCGAAGGACGGCGTCGCGTCCGCTCGCCTATGACCGGCCATCCACGTCTTTCCGGCCTGACAGAGAACGTGGTGCGAAGATTGTCCGTGGCGCATCCTTCGAGACGCCCGCCTCCGGCGGGCCCTCAGGATGAGGACGGAATGCGCGGCAGCAATTTCGACGAGCACAGCCGCGACACGAGACCTCATCCTGAGGAGCCCGCAAAGCGGGCGTCTCGAAGGATGGCCACAGGCACTGCTGCAAAGCCGCCTTGCCGGATTGGGCTGGCTAGTGTGATCATCTTGTGAAAATATCATACCGGTGGCGCGACGGCGCACGCAGCGGGACGGAATGGTTGTCGTGACGAAGTTGTCTTTGCGGGCGGTCGAGCCCGGCGTGGTGCTGCTGTTCGGCGGGCTCATCGTCGCCAACATCGCCGCATGGGCCTGGGCCTTCGCGGCGTTCGGCGACCGGCCGACGGTGATGGCGACCGCGCTGCTCGCCTGGGTGTTTGGCCTCCGCCACGCCGTCGATGCCGATCACATCGCGGCCATCGACAATGTCGTGCGCAAGCTGATGCAGGCGGGCGGTGCGCCGCGCAGCGTTGGGCTCTATTTCGCGCTCGGTCATTCCACCGTGGTCGTGGTTGCGACCATGCTGCTCGCGCTCGGTGTCGTCAGTTTTGGCGGCGACAGCCTGCTCAAGGAGATCGGCGGGCTGATCGGCACGTCGGTCTCGGCGCTGTTCCTGCTGGTGATCGCGGCCATCAATCTCGCCATCTTCGCCGGCCTGTGGCGGACGTTCCGCATGGCGCGCGAGCAAGGCATTCACGACGCCGCAGGCCTCGATGCGCTCCTCGCCAATCGCGGCGTCCTGGCGCGGCTGCTTGGCCCGATGTTCCGCCTGGTGACGAAGCCGTGGCACATGTATCCGCTCGGCTTCCTGTTCGGCCTTGGCTTCGACACCGCGACCGAGATCGGCCTGCTCAGCATCTCCGCCAGCGAGGCCGCGCGCGGCGCCTCGCTCGCCGATGTCCTGGTCTTCCCGGTGCTGTTCGCTTCGGGCATGGCGCTGGTCGATACCGCCGACTCCGCGCTGATGGTTAGCGCCTATCGCTGGGCCTTCGTCGATCCCCTGCGAAAGCTCTGGTACAACCTCACGATCACGGGCGCTTCGGTCGCGGTTGCGCTGTTCATCGGCGGCATCGAGGCGCTCGGGCTAATCGCCGACCGTCTCGGCCTCTCCGGCGGCGTGTGGGCGGTGGTCGACGGCCTCAACGAGTCACTGGCGAATGTCGGCTTCGTCGTGATCGCGCTGTTCGCCGCGGCCTGGCTCGTCTCCGTCCTGCTCTATCGTCGCATGTTCGCACATGAGCGGCCGCGCGCGCCGGATGCGCTCGTAGGCGATGCCACCGAGGCGGTGTGAGCAGCGGGCCTGGTCCGTCGGATCAGAGCGCCGCAGCGCTCTGTGCGGGCTCCGCCGGCACATCGTCGCCATTGGGATCGCCCGGCGCGGTGGCCCAAGCGAGCTCCACCAGCGTCACGATGCGGCGGCCGCCGCCGTCGAGCTGGACGACGATCAGGCCCTGCTCTTCCATATAGCTGAGCAGCCGCTGCGCGCGGCGCAGCGAATGTGAGCCATAGGCGCGCGCGATTGCAGCGTCGCCGGGACACGGCCAGCCTTCCTTGGCGGCGCGCGCGATCATCATGAACACGCCCTGCATGTCGTCGGGCAGGATCGAGGCGCGCAGCGACACGTCCTGCCAGGCGTCGTCTTCGGCAAGCTCCGTGCCGACCCCGGCACGCGCATGAGTCAACATGCGGCGGAATTCATTGAGATCGGGCACCGCCGCGCCGAGCCCCTCGATGCGGCAGCGGACCACGAATTCCTGGTAGAGCACGCCGATGGCGCGAAAGCCGGCATCGGGCTCGGCGAGCACGGCACGAAGGGTGCGATCGACGCGCTCGCGCCGCTCCGCGAGCTCCTCGGCACTGACCGGCACCTCGACCACTTCAGGCCGGATCTCCGGCGTAGCGGCCGCCTTCGCCGCGCGGAGCTGCTCAAGCAGATCCGGCGCCGGCCGGCGCTGCGGCCGGCTGGCATCGGGCGGCGGCGCGGCCAGGATCACGGCGCGCGCATCCTCCAGCGTCGCTTCCGGAAGCGGCATCAGCCGCGGCGTGGAATTGCGCGGGCTCGTGTCGGTCGGTCCGATGTTCAAGCGCAGCGGACGGCGCGACAGCGCGGGTCCCAGCGCCATGAATTGTCCGCGCTCGAGATCGCGAAAGGCTTCGGCCTGCCGCCGCTCCATGCCGAGCAGATCGGCGGCGCGCGCCATGTCGATGTCGAGGAAGGTCCGGCCCATCAGGAAGTTGGAAGCTTCCGCCGCGACGTTCTTGGCGAGCTTCGCCAGCCGCTGGGTCGCGATGATGCCGGCGAGGCCACGCTTGCGGCCGCGGCACATCAGATTGGTCATCGCGCCGAGCGAAAGTTTTCGCGCTTCGTCCGAGACTTCGCCCGCCACCGCCGGCGCGAACAGCTGCGCCTCGTCGACGACCACCAGCATCGGGTACCAATGGTCGCGATCGACGTCGAACAGGCCGCCGAGGAAGGCCGCGGCGCGTCGCATCTGGTTCTCGGCGTCGAGGCCTTCGAGATTGAGCACCGTGGAGACGCGATGCAGCCGCGCGCGCTCGCCGGCGACCTGAAGGCCGCGCTCGGTGTGATCCTCGCCCTCGATCACCAGATGGCCGAAGCGCTCGGCGAGCGTGACGAAATCGCCTTCAGGATCGATGATGGTCTGCTGCACCCAGGGCGCGCTCTGTTCCAGCAGCCGCCTGAGCAGATGCGACTTGCCGGAGCCCGAATTGCCCTGCACCAGGAGGCGGGTCGCCAGCAGTTCCTCGAGGTCCATGGCCGCCACGGCGCCTGCCGTGGTCTGCCCCATCTCGATCGCAACCGTCATGTCTCCGACTCAAGCCCTTCCATTCGCGGACAGGGGCTTACCAACCTGGTCGGGGCGCGTCGAGCGTCCCAGCGCGAATCAGGCGGTGTTGCCCACGGCGGAGTTCAGGCGCGATGCGACATCCGTAGAAGCGCGGGCCGACAGGGAGTTGTGGATCGTCGCCGCGTTCTCGGGGATGGCGCAGGACCCGAGTTCCCGCCTGATGCACTCGATCTCGGCAATTCGCTCGTGCAGCTGCGGCCAGACCGGTCGCCATGACCGGCCTGATCTGGATTCAATCGTTCTGGAGCCGATGCCGCTGGAAGCGGCGCGCTACTGCGCGCCCGATCCGCCCTGCACGATCTTCTCGTTCAGCTTCTGGTCCACGGTGTCGACCGTGCGGTCGATTTCGGCGTTGGGCACGCCGAGCTGGTGCGAGATCAGCTTCACCAGGAGGTCGACACGCTCGATGAAGGGCGCACCGCTCGCAACCGCGCGCGCCGCCGATGACGGCTTGAGCAGGCTTTCCGCGGCCTTGGCATATTTCGCGAACGGCACCTGGTCCTGCGGATCGGCGCCGAGGCGGCGGGCGATCGCATCGACATGGTCGTAGATCGTCTGTGAGCGCTTGAGATCGCCATGCACGGCGTCGCGGATGGATTGCGGCTCGTGCGGCGTGATGCAGCGGTAGTTGCCGGTGAGCAGCATCGACCATTTCGCCAGCGGCACGAACAGCGACGAGAACACTTTCAGCTTCACCGGCACGTCGAGGCCGTCGAGCGTCACCGCGTCGATGTCGGCTTCGAGCTCGCGCAGCACCTTGTTGTGCTTCTCGTCGGCGAAGACCGACGCCTTGAAGTTGGTGGGCAGGCCGACATGAAGCACGTTGGCGGCTTCTTCCGGCGGACGGAAGGCTTGCGGATCGGGCGAGCAGAGCGTCACCAGCCCCGGCTCGAACCGCTCCCACACCTGCGCATTGGTGTAGGCTTCCTCGAGATCCATGCCTGAAAGCGCCGGAATCCGCTTCAGATAAGGCAGCGGCGGCATGTTCATGATCGACAGGCACGGCAGCTTCGCCGCGGCGATCTTGACCATGAGAACGCGGACGGTGTGGTTGGTGTATTGCGGCTCCTGCATCGCAAGGCCGACCAGGTCGTAACGGGAGACGTCGACATCACCCGGCGTCACGGCGTCGAGCTTGCCGGGCAGGTGGCGCGAGAAGATGGCGCGGTGGACGGCCTCGTCACGCAACTTGATGCGCACTTCGGTACCGTCGCGGTTGATCAGCTCGGCGGTCTTGGCGCGGCAGACCAGGGTCACGTTATGGCCCGCCATCAGCAGCTTCGTGCCGAGCAGGGAGCCGTAAGAAGCTCCAAGAATCAATATGTTGCGCGCCATGCTTCGTCCCTGTGAGAAATGGTGAGGATTTTTTTGGCCCGGACACTGTCCGCGGGCGAGTTGATGGCATGTAAAGCGAAGTGCCGGGGGATGGCAACTGGGATAATGCATACAAGGAGCCGGGCGAGATATTCCGTCACCTGGGTGGAGCGATCAGGGACCGCTCGCCCGGACGACGCGTCCGGCCTGTGTCGCCGCTCTGTCAATCTCATCGTGCAGAAATATTCTTCTTTCCAGAAATTCGGAAATATCGTATGTGTTGTCCATCCCGGCTCACCCTTGAGGGGCGGTCATTGTCGTGGTGATCGCAGGACCGGGCTTGCGGTGGACGCAGCAGCGTCGTGCGCGACAGGCTAAGGGCAGGGCGGATTGCTCTCCGTGATCCCTGGGCATCGCGTGGACGAGCGGCGCTGTCAGGTTCGTCTCGTCTGTAAGTTTCCGGCTCCGTCGACAGGGCCGGGAAAACTGCGGCGAAATGGCGGACCGTGCGTACGGCAAAACCGTGTGGTCCTGGCCGTCGTTGCTACGGTCAAGCTCTTGCTGATGCGGCAGTGGCGTCAACCGGCGCGGTGCCGGTGAATTCCGTGAGGGTGAGGGAGGCCAGAAGGAACTCGGCTCCCGGGCGATCCAGTACTCCGAGACAGCAGTGATTGCATCGAGACGCCGCGGCGTACTGGATTCCCCGCTCCAGCGCGCAATTGCGCACAAGGCGGGGAATGACATTGGGATTTGGAGAATGAAGCCCATGCCCCTTACTCCGTCATTGCGAGGAGCCCTTGCGACGAAGCAATCCAGAGTCCTACCGAGGAGGGATTCTGGATTGCTTCGCTGCGCTCGCAATGACGGTGTGGAGACAGTGGCGCGCAGAGCTTCTTCAGAAGCTGCCTGCGACTCACCCCTGGCTCGCCACGCGCGCGCGATCGAGATGTTCCTCGATTTTCGGGCGATCGCGAGTGCGCTCGAAACTCGTGCAGAGCAGCTCCGTCTCCTCGAGCGAGACCGGCGCGCGATACAGCCGGCACATGAACTCGGCCGTTGCGCGTCCCTTGCCGGTGCCCGGGCCGCGTTCGGCGAGAAACATGCAGTCCCGGCAGACGCTGGCATCCAGTCGCTGATGGGCCGCGTCGAGATGATTGAGGACCTCCCGCAGCGAGTCGCGCAGCCTGATGCACTCCTCCGTTCCGAGCGCCGTGACCGCATTCATCACGTGATTGATCGGGTCGTGCTGGCTCAGGCATTTCTCGCCCTGCGCGGTGACGTGGAGCACGACGGAACGCTTGTCCTCGTGCGACGGCTTTCGCACCAGGAAGGACTTGCTCTCGAGTGTCTTCACGATCTGCGATGCCGTCGCCCTGGTGGCACCGATGAAGCCGGCAAGCGCGGATGGTGTGCGCGAAAATCGGTTGGCGCGGCCGAGAAAGCGCAGCGCCATCCATTCGCGATCGCGCAGTCCATGCTGATTGCCTTCGAAATACCAGGCCCTCGCCGCCTGAACCAGCAGCTCGACGGCTTCTCGTGCCAATGGCATGGATTTACCTCGTCCCCGGAACTTCGTCTGCGGCGTCTCGAAGCCGCTTTGCGTCCCGGCTCGCGAATCCGTCGTGAGACGTCACACGGCTGGAGGTGTCCGAGGCGCTGCCGGCGCTCGGCGTCGTCGCACGGGAGCCCGAGTTGCCGTCGCCAGCAGACGATGGATCGGAGTAGTTCAACCGAAGCCCCTAAAGTTCAAGTCACGTGCAAGACGTTTCTTATATTCCACCGAAACGATTAATGAGCTTCTCAACAAAATCAAGTCAAGACACTCTAGAAGACCGGATGTCGTTGCAGGCGAATGTAACGTTCAAGACAATCTCGCTCTTCCGAACACATGACGGTGAACGCAATACGCCGTGCGGCGAGCAACATGCACGCAACTATGCGACGGTTTGATTGCACGGCACGTCATTGTCTGTTGTTGATGCAAGCTGATCGAAGCTTGTGCATGACGACGATGTGTATCGCCATGTCATCCACAACTTGTACGATCCGTCGGGGAATCGTTCCGGGGAACTCGTAGGAATTGCACGTGGCGGTTGTCGTGGCTTCAGGCTCGGAATCGCCCGATCGGTCGCGCGGCCCGATCCCTCTCCCCCGTACGGTGGCTGCCTTGATAAGGGAATCGGGGACGGCCCATCTGCGTGCATGCGCTGGAAGCGTGGCGGCATGCGCAATCGTCTGTCGAAAACCATGGGCAATGCGCGATCGCATCGCGCAACCAGGCTTCGCGAGCCGCTAGTCGCCTTTGAGCATGTCCCGGAGTTCGCGGAACGGATCGGCGCTCTGCGGAGCCGAAGCGTCCTGCCGCATCGCGCTGTAGATCCGCGGGACCATGTCGACCGCCTGATCGAGGCCCGAATCACGCCCCGACTGATATCCGCCCATCAGGCGAAGGTCGCGCGTGTCTTCGTATTTCGCGATCATCGCGCGCAGCTTGCTCACCAGTTCGCGCTCTTCGGGGTCCCAGACGTTGTGGGCGAGGCGGGAGACCGAGGCCAGAACGTCGACGGCCGGATAGCGCGCCTGGTCGGCGATGTGCCGGGAGAGCACGATGTGCCCATCCAATGTGCTGCGGATGGTATCGGCGATCGGCTCGTTGTGATCGTCGCCGTCGACCAGCACGGAGAAAATTCCGGTGATCGTGCCGGATCCCTCCTCGCCGGGGCCGGCGCGCTCCAGCAGCCGCGGCAGATCGGTGAAGACCGTCGGCGCGTAGCCGCGCGCGACCGCGGGCTCGCCGGCGGCGAGTGCAACCTCGCGGGCGGCGTGGGCGAAACGGGTGATCGAATCGACCATGAGCAGCACCGATTCGCCCCGGTCGCGAAAATATTCGGCCACCGCCATCGCCGTCTTCGGCGCCAGCCGCCGCATCATCGGGCTTTCGTCACCCGTGGATACGATTGTGACGGCGCGATGACGGTCGGTGCCCAGCACGTCCTCGATGAACTCGCGCACCTCGCGGCCGCGCTCGCCGACGAGCGCCAACACCACGGTGTCAAAACCCTGGCTGCGGGCGAGCATCGCAAGCAACGTCGATTTGCCGACGCCCGAGCCGGCAAAGATGCCGACGCGCTGGCCGGCGCAGATCGGCGCGAACAGGTCGATGACGCGCACGCCGGTGCGCAGCGGCTTGTGCACACGTGCGCGCTTCATGGCCGAAGGCGCCTCGGCTTCCGCCGAGACGGCGCGCGATCCCGGCGTGAGCGGACCCTGTCCGTCCAGCGGCACGCCGAGCGCATTGATGACGCGGCCCTTCCAGTTCGGATCGGGCGCAAAGGACAGCGGCGGCATCCGGTATGCGACCGAGCCCAGTCCGCCCGCGAACTGGCGGTCGAACGGCTTGGCGATGATACCCTCGCTGTCGATCCGCACCACCTCGCCGATCTGCGGCTTGCCGGCCGAATTGACGCCGATGAGTTCGCCAAGCCTGACGAAGCGCGACAGGCCGGAGACGCGGAAATGCGTCGGCGCGATCTCCGAGATCGCGCCGCTGACGCTTGCCAGGGGAGTGCTCTGCTGAAGCTCCAGCAGCGCCCACTCGAGTTGCCGAAGAGCGTTCAAGGAAACCGTCCAACCTCATTGCGCGCGAGGCGCAGCCTATTTGTCGGGTTCGCCCAGCGTCCGGATTGCATTCTGGAGCGAACTCTCGGTGCCTTCGATCATCGAATTGGTGCCGTCGAAGGCGCGCGAGGCCGCGATCAGCTTCGTCAATTCCATCATCGGATTGGCGCCGGAGCCCTCGACATAGCCCTGCTTGAAGCCGTCGCGGGAGAAGTCGGCGATTGCGGTCGCGGGCCGGTCGGGCGTGACGCCGGAATTGCCGTAGCGCTCGAGATTTGCATCCGTGGGAATGTTGAACAGGCCGATGGTGCCGATCTCGTTGTTGTCCTGGGTGATTGCGCCGCTGCGCGCGATCGAGATCGGTCCGCCGTTCGGGTCGAGCGTGATCTGCGCGCCGCCGGAATCGATCACGGGGAAGCCGGACACGGTCTGAAGGTCGCCGTTGGGGGCGATCTGGAGGCGGCCGTCCCGCGTATAGACCGTACCGTTCGGACCGGCGAAGGCGATCCAGCCCTGACCGACCACGGCGACGTCGAGCGGGTTGCCGCTCTCGGTGATGTTGCCCATCTCGCGGGAGATGATGTTGTCGCCGGGCGAGGAGAAGGCGACCGGGTTCGCGCCCGCCTTGGACAGCACGGTCTCGAACTTCACGACGTCGGTCCGGAACGCCGCCGTGTTGACGTTGGCGACGTTGTTGGCGATCGTCTGGAGGCGCTTTTCGAGGGCGACCTGCGCCGACAATCCCACATAGAGAGCGGATTGCATGAGCTACTTTCCGAAGCGGATGGACTGAAGTTTCGAGAGCATGTCGATATCCATGCTGGCCATCGACGACGCGCCGCCGATCAGGACCAGCGCGGGGTTGGTCGAGTTGTCGCTCTGGGCCTGGGTTGCATCCCACATCGCGGCGAAGCGCTGCACGAACTTGGTGACCTTGGCCGGGTCCTGGAAATCGGTGAGCTTGATCTTGCTCGAGATCATCTTGGCCTGGGCGTCGATGTCGGCCGAGCTGATCGTCGACGGCAGGCCGAGCGCGGTCTGAACGACCTGCGTCAGCGCCTTGTCGGCGAGGATCTGGTAGGCGGTGGTGACGGTGGAGGCCTTGCGGGTGAAATAGAGCGCCAGCCGCAGGCCCTCGTTCTGGTCGCCGGCCTTCTGCTCCATCGTCTGCGTGACATACTGGGTCGCCGTGCCGGTCGTGGCCTGGGTGGTCTGGGTCGCGTTGCTGCCGAGGGCGGCGAAGTTGAAGGCGCTGGCGAATTCACGGTAGCGGACGTCGGTGAGCTTGTTGGCGAAGGTATCCTTGTTGGCGACGCCTTCGGTCAGCACCTTGCGCATGAACGCCTTGGCATAAGTCATGTCGCTGAGGCCATAGGCCTTCATCGCGTAGGAGTAGAGGCGATAGTCCTTCAGGAAGTCGTCGATGGTCTTCACATTGCCGATATGGCTGAGGAAATAATCCGTCTCGCGGCTGACGTCCGGCTGCGTCGCGACCTGCGTCAGCGACTTGCCCATGTCCTTGGTCAGTCTGGTGTAGTCCGCGATGGTGGATAGCATGACACGCGTCCCTCTGGCCGCTCTTGCGACATCGTCTCAAGCTGCCGCGAATTGCTTGCGCGGGGCTGGCGGTCCCGAAGCCAGCTTCGCGCAAGGCTCGCCGACTAGATATTCCCGGTGGATCGGTGATGGAGCGGCGCGTTGGGCAGTTTCGTGGGGATTTTCATCACGGTGGCGGCGCTGCTCGGCGGATTTGCCGCAATGGGCGGGCATCTGGCCGTGCTCATGCAGCCGTGGGAGTTCGTGATCATCCTGGGCACCGCGGTCGGCACCTTCATCGTGGCCAATCCGTGGAAGACGGTGGTGGACACCGGGGTCGCCTGCATGCAAGCCATCACCGGAGCGGTGCCAAGCGAGCGCTATTATCTCGATCTGCTCGGGGCGCTTCATGCCCTGATGCGCGAGTTGCGGGGCAAGGGCCGCAACGAGGTCGAGGCGCATATCGACGATCCCTCCTCCTCGGAGATCTTCAAGGCGTTCCCGAGCGTGCTCTCCGATCCCGCGCTGCTCCAGTTCATCTGCGACTATGTCCGTCTCATCATCATGGGCAATGCGCGCACGCACGAGATCGAGGCGCTGATGGACGAGGAGATCCACACCATCGTGAAGAGCAAGCTGACGCCCTACCATGCGTTGGTGGTGGTGTCCGAGGCGCTGCCGGCGCTCGGGATCGTCGCCGCGGTGCTCGGCGTCATCAAGGCCATGGGGGCGCTCGACCAGTCGCCGAAGCTGCTGGGCGGCTTCATCGGCGCGGCCCTCGTCGGTACCTTCGCCGGCATCTTCCTGTCCTACGGCATCATTTCGCCGTTCGCGCTGAAGATCAAGATGACGCGCGAGAAGAAGTGCCGGCCCTACATCATCGTCAAGCAGACGCTGCTGGCGTTCATGAACGGCGCCATGCCGCAGATCGCCGTCGAGCACGGCCGCAAGATGATCGCGAGCACCGAGCGGCCGTCGATCGACGTCGTCGAGAACGAGACGATTGCAGGTCCCAAGGCCGTCCCGACCGAGGCTGAACCGAAGGCTGCCCGCGCATGATGATGGAAGACGTCGAGGTCGATCAGCGCAAGCAGCTGCCGAACTACCTGCTGGACGCCGCCGGCATATCGATCGAACGCATGCCGATGCTCAATGTGATCTTCGATCGCATGGCGGCATCGTGTACCGACAGCCTGCAGCCGATGGCCGGAACGCCGTGCTATTTCTCGGTCAACGGCATCACCAACGACCGCGTCGGTGACATCATCAAGGACTACGAGGCCAACGCAGTCGCGGCGGTGCTCTATGCCGAGCAGTGGGACTCCCGCATCATCATCATGCTCGACCGCGATTTCGTGTTCACCATGGTCGAGGCGATGTTCGGGTCCGACGGCGCCGAACCGCCGCTCGACGTCGAGCGCGCGTTCTCGAACATCGAGATCCGCCTGGTGCAGGCGTTGTTCGAGCGGTTCGCCAAGGCGCTGCAATCCGCCTTTGCAGGAACCTCCAACGTCACCTTCCGCGTGGAGCGGGTCGAGACCGCCATGGCCTCGCTGGCGATCGGGCGGAGCGGCAACATGTCGATCTGCGCGAACATCATGCTGCAGGCGCTCTATCGCGGCGGCCAGATGTTCCTGATCATTCCGCACTCCGCGCTCAACCCGCTCAGGCAGAAGCTCGCACACGTCGTCGTCAGCGACGGCCGCGCGGCCGATCCGCGCTGGCGCGAGCAGATGGAGAGTGAAGTCCACCGTACCGAGGTGACGCTGAGCGCGGTGCTCGACGAGAAGACGATATCCCTCGGCGATGTCGTGAAGTTCCAGGTCGGACAGGTGCTCGAGCTCGAAGCCACGCCGCGCACGCTCGCCCGGCTCGAAAGCAACAACCAGGTGCTGTTCTGGTGCCAGATCGGCCAGCTTGATGGCTATTACGCCATGCAGGTGGCAGATCCCGTCGATCAGAAACGGGAGTTCGTCGATGATATCCTATCTCGTTGATGCCGTGCTGCTGATTGCGCTCGCCTTCACCAGCATGCGGGTGACCCGGATGCACCGTGAGCTGGCGCGGTTGCGCAGTTACCAGGGTGAATTCTCGACCATCGTCCACGAGACGGCGGGGGCCTTCGACACGGTCATCAATGCGGCGCACGATTCCACCGCAAATCTCGGACGGCTTGCCAACCTGCTGGGCACGAAGATCGATCAGGCCCACGAGGCGATCGCCGCGCTCGACGCGAGGGCCGGGCTCGCGTCCGTCGCGACCGCCGGCGGCGCCGAAGTGAACAAGCATTGAAGCCGAAGCCGGCGAAGACGATACGATCGGAACGCCGCGGCGCTCCGGGAGCGGAAATACCAAAAAGGCGATACCAAATGGCGCAATCCTTCGACTATGAGTCTGCCACGCGAGCATCGGCATCCGACGAGGGCCATGCCGACACGTCTCCACTGGAGCGCCTGGCGGAGATCGCCGCGCGCACGGCGGAGGAGACCGGCAAGTTCGCCAATGTCGATGCCATCCTGCGCATTCCCGTCACTATGCAGGTGGTGCTGGGATCGGCGACCATTCCGGTGGCGAACCTGATGAAGCTCGGGCGCGGCGCCGTGGTGCCGCTCGATCACCGGGTCGGCGAACCGGTCGACGTCGTCGTAAACGGCCGCATCGTCGCCCGCGGCGAGGTGGTCGTGGTCGAAGAGGACAATTCCCGCTTCGGCGTGTCGCTGACGGAAATCGTCGGTCCGCTGGGGCAGGGTGACACCTGACCATGGCGGCACAGGTCGGCATCGCTCCCATCAAGCAGCGAGGCGTCGCCACGCTGGGCGGAACGGAGAAGGTCGCGGCGCTCCTCCTGGCCATGGGCCGGCAGGCGGCCGCGAGCGTGCTTGCACAGTTCGAGCCGCAGGAGATCCGTATCGTCACCAAGGCCGCGGCCGAGCTGCGGCCGATCACGGCGCAGGAGCTGGAGGGGATCGTCGAGGAGTTCGCCCAGCAGTTCTCGATGGGCGCCAACATCCTCGGCACGCTCGGCGGTCTGGAAGCCGTGCTCGGCGACGTGCTGCCGGCCGACCAGGTCTCACAGATCATGTCGGACCTGCTCGGCAATTCGAGCAGGTCCGTTTGGGATCGTGTGTCGTCGGTGTCCGAAAACTCGCTGGCGAGCTACCTTTCCAAGGAGCATCCGCAAACCGCGGCGCTGATCCTGTCCAAGGTGAAGCCGGCCTGCGCCGCCAAGGTCATGAGCCAGCTGCCATCGAGCCTGCGCAACGAGCTGATGCGGCGCGTGCTGAGCCTCAAGCCGATCGTCGACGATGCCATGCGCATCATCGAGAAGACGATGCACGAGGACCTGACGCTGAACTTCGCCCGCAATCTCGGCGCCGACACCTACGCCCGCGTCGCCGACATCATCAACAAGATGGAGCGCGGTCACATCGAGGACATGCTGAAGAGCCTGTCGGAGAAGCGGCCGAAGTCCGCCGAAGTGCTGAAGGAGCTGCTGTTCACCTTCGACGACGTCATCAACCTGACGCCGAAGGCGCGCACCATGATCTTCGACCAGGTGCCGACCGATCGCATCGTCGTCGCGCTGAAGGGGACCGACAAGAACTTCCGCGAGCTGATCCTGTCCTCGGTCGCCTCGCGCGTTCGCCGCGTCGTCGAGCACGAGCTCGCCATCGGCGAGCCGTCGAACCAGCGCGACGTGCTGGAGGCGCGGCGCGTGATCACCGACCTTGCACTCGAACTCGCGGAGAAGGGCGAAATCGAGCTCAACCCCGAGCAGGAGGATGAGCTGGTCTTCCGCTGACCGCTGAACGGGCATGGCAGAAACATCCGATCAGGAGAGCAAAACAGAAGAGCCGACTGAGAAGAAAGTCCGTGATGCGCTCGAACAGGGCAAAATCCCGGTCTCTCGGGAGGCCTCCATCTTCGCCTCGATGGCGGCGCTGATGGTGATCCAGGCTTTCCTGATCGGCCAGGGCGTGCAGCAATTGACGCCGACGCTAAAAAGCTTTCTCGACGATCCTGACGGCTTCCCCCTCAGCACCGCGGCGGATGCGCAGAATCTGCTCACCGTGGTGGGGCTCCAGGCGCTGCGTTTTCTGGTGCCGCTGGTCGTCATCATGATGGTATTTGGCCTTGCGGCTTCGTTGCTGCAAAATGCACCGCGCCTAGTGCTGGAGCGTATCAGGCCGGACCTGTCGCGCATCTCCCCGGTCAGCGGTTGGAGCCGGCTGTTCGGAACGCAGGGACTGGTCGAGTTCGCCAAGTCGCTGTTCAAGCTCGTCTCGGTGACCGTCGTCGTCGCTTTCGTGCTGCGATCGTCGGAAGCGAAGGCATTCGAGGCGATGTACACCGACCCGGTGGCCCTGCCGGAGATGATCCTCAACATCGCGATGCGCATCGTCTCGGCGATCTGCATCGCGACCATCGTCCTGGTCGCGATCGATCTCGCCTGGTCGCGCTTCCACTGGCGGCGCGAGCTGCGCATGACCAAGCAGGAGATCAAGGACGAGCATAAGCAGGCGGAAGGCGATCCTCTGATCAAGGCGCGCCTGCGCTCGCTGGCGCGCGACCGCTCTCGCCAACGCATGATCGCCTCCGCCGCGCGGGCAACGCTGGTGATCGCGAACCCTACGCATTTCGCGATCGCGCTGCGCTACAGGCGCGAGGAGAATGCCGCGCCGCTCGTGGTCGCCAAGGGCATGGACGTGATCGCGCTGAAGATCCGCGAAGTCGCCGAGCAGAACCGGATTCCCGTCATCGAGAACAAGGCGCTGGCGCGCGCACTCTACGAGGCGGTTCAGGTCGATCAGGTGATTCCGGCGGAATTCTTCCGCCCTGTCGCCGAGATCATCTACTTCCTGCAGTCCAAGCAGGCGGCACGGCCCGAAAAGGTCCAGTAGAGTTCCGAGGACGGTGTCGGATGCATCAGCCTGACGAAAGCTTGCGGCCCTAAGCTTACCTCCAACGGATCATAATGGGGCTGTCGTGGGACCGCTGTATCTCTTCGAACTGGCATCATCGCAGGCGCGGTACCTCGAGCTCCGCCAGTCGACCATCGCCACCAACGTCGCCAACGCCAACACCCCTGGCTTCAAGGCGCGCGATGTCGAACCCTTCAACAAGGTGCTCGATGGCATGCCGGTCAGGCTCGCAACGACGTCGCCCTCGCACATGCAGTTGTCTGCAGCCGAGACCGACACGCGGAAGACCGACAAGAAGGACAGCTGGGAGGTGGTTCACTCCGGAAACTCCGTCAGTCTCGAGCAGGAGATGATCAAGGGCAGCGACGTCAATCGCGACTATTCGATGAACTCGGCGATCGTGCGCTCGTTTCACCGCATGGTCCTGTCGAGCGCAAAGACCTGAGGTGAATTGATATGCTGGACTCTTTACAGTCGTCATTGACGGTCGCGAGCTCCGGGCTCGAAGCGCAATCGACGCGCATGCGCATCGTCTCGGAGAACCTCGCCAACGCCACGTCGACCGGGCGCACCGCCGGGGCCGATCCGTATCAACGCAAGACCATCACCTTCGATGCCGCCATGGACCGTGCCTCGGGCGCGCAGCTTGCAAAGGTCAAGGAGATCGGGGTCGACACCACGCCGTACCGCGTCGAGTACGATCCGGGGCATCCCGCCGCCGACAAGGCCGGCTACGTCAAGCTGCCGAACGTCAACATGATGATCGAGATGGCCGACATGCGCGAGGTCAACCGGTCCTATGAGGCCAATCTCCAGGTCGTGAAGCAGGTGAGGTCGATGCTGGGCATGACCATCGACCTCTTGAGGAGCTGACAATGCTTGAGGCAATTTCATCCACGGCGGTCTCCGCCGGCCAGGCGGCAAGCCGCGCGACAGAGACGCAGGCGATCGCGCCGGCGGCGACGGCTGCGATCCAGACCGGCGACGAGGTCGGCTTCGAATCGGTGATGAAACAGGTAACGACGGACGCAATCGGCACGCTGAAGGCGGGAGAAGCGGCGTCGATCTCGGCGATGCAGGGCAAGGAATCGACGCGGCGCGTCGTGGAGGCGCTGATGTCGGCCGAGCAGGCCCTGCAGACCGCGGTCGCGGTTCGCGACAAGGTCGTTCAGGCCTACCAAGAAGTCGTTCGGATGTCGATTTGATCTGAAGGAGTGACGATCGTGAAATCGCTCGCCATTGCGGCCACGGGCATGAACGCCCAGCAGACCAACATCGAGGTCATCGCCAACAACATCGCCAACATCAACTCGACGTCCTACAAGCGGGCGCGCGCGGAATTCACCGATCTGTTCTACCAGATGGATCGGATGCAGGGCGTTGCCAACGTCAACGGCTCGTCGCCAATCCCGGAAGGGGCCAATCTCGGCCTCGGCGTCAAGTCGGCGGCGATCCGCAAGCTGCACATTCAGGGCGCGCTCACGCAGACCGGCAACCCTTACGACCTCGCCATCAACGGCCGCGGCTGGTTTCAGGTGCTCGGCCCGAACAACGAGGTGCAATACACCCGTGCGGGTTCGTTCAACACCAATGCCAACGGCCAGCTCGTCACCATCGACGGCTATCTGCTGGATCCCGCCATCACGGTGCCGCAGGGAACGGTCCAGGTCACGGTCAACCAGACCGGGCAGGTGTTTGCCAAGCTGGACACGGAAATCAACCCACGGCAGATCGGTCAGCTCAACCTCGCCAACTTCGCCAACGAAGCCGGCCTCGAGCCGCTCGGTAGCAATCTCTACCGTGAGACCACGGCGTCCGGCACGCCTGTCGTCGGGCTGCCGGGCGATTCCGGCTACGGCAAGATCAACCAGCAATACCTCGAAGCCTCGAACGTCGATCCGGTCAAGGAAATCACCGAGTTGATCTCGGCCCAGCGCGCCTACGAAATGAATGCCAAGGTCATCCAGGCCTCGGATGAAATGGCCCAGACCGTCTCGAAGGGCATGCGCTAGTTCCGGTGTCTCGATGTTGAACAGGGTGGGCTTGATGGTGCGCGGATTGGCCGCCGTGCTGCTGGTTCTCGCCTCGGCGCGCTTCGCTGCGGCCGAGGAGAAGCGGCTTCCCGTGCCGGCCGTCTCGATCCGCGCCGGCGAGCTGATCCGGGACGACATGATCACGGAACGCGCCTTCGCGCCGAACGTGCTCGGCGTTGCCATGTTCATCGAAGGACGCCAGGTCCTGGTCGGCCGCATGGCACGGCGCACGCTGCTGCCGGGCCAGCCGATCCCGACCAATTCGGTTGAGGATCCCTGGACCGTCGCCCGTGGCGCCATGGTCAAGGTCGTGGTGGAAGACAGCGGCCTGTCCATCGTCACCTACGGCTCGGCGATGCAGTCGGGCTCGGCCGGCGCACTCATCCCGGTGCGCAACACCGATACCGGCGTGATCATCAGGGGCGTGGTCCAGCCGGACGGCACGGTCAAGGTCGTGGACGGGTCATGACCAGAGTCCTGCTTGCGCTCGTCCTCCTCGTTGTCGCCGCCAGCGCCCAGGCCGCCGTCCGCATCAAGGACATCGCGGACATCAAGGGACTGCGCGAGAACCAGATCGTCGGCTATGGTCTCGTCATCGGCCTGAACGGCACCGGCGACACGCTTCGCAATGCTCCGTTCACGGAGCAGTCCCTGCAATCGATGCTCGAGAACATGGGCATCAATGTCAGGAACGAGGCCACCAGCACCAACAATCCCGCACGTCCGACGACGCTGCGCACGCGCAATGTCGCGGCCGTGATGGTGACCGCGGACCTGCCGCCCTCGATCGGCGCCGGCGAGCGGATGGACGTGACCGTGTCGTCGCTCGGCGATGCGACCTCGCTGCTCGGCGGCACGCTGGTGATGACGTCGCTGCGCGCGGCGGATGGTGCGGTCTATGCGGTTGCGCAGGGCGCGATCACGGTTGCAGGCTACAGCGTCGGAGGTCAGGCGCAGAACCTCAGCCAGGGCACGCCGACGGCAGGGCGTATTCCGAATGGGGCGTTGGTCGAGCGCGAGGTGCAGGGAAGCCTCCATGAGATGGAGTTCCTGGTCCTGGAGCTGAGGAATCCGGACTTCGTCACCGCAACGCGCATCCTCGACGCCATCAACCGCTACGCCGGCGGCCGCTATCGCGCGCAGATCGCCTTCGAGCGCGACTACCGCACCATCGTGCTGTCGAAGCCGCGCCATATCGGCCCGGTTCGTTTCCTGGCGGAAATCGGCGAGCTGACGGTCGAGCCCGACACGCCCGCCCGGGTCGTGATCAACGAGCGCACGGGCACGGTGGTGATCGGACGCGACGTGCGGATATCGACCGTTGCCGTGACGCACGGCAATCTGACGGTTCGCGTCACGGAGATGCCTGTGGTCTCGCAACCGGCGCCGTTCTCGCGAGGACAGACGGTTGTTGTTCCGCAGACCGTAGTCGAGGCCAACGAGGCCGGCTCGCAGGTGGCGATCCTCAGCGGCGTCGATCTCCAGCGCCTGGTGCGCGGGCTGAACCAGATCGGCCTGAAACCATCAGGCATCATCGCCATTCTCCAGGCGATCAAGACGGCCGGCGCGCTCCAGGCCGATGTCATCGTGCAATGATGCATAAGCGTCGTGCAAGCTTGGTCGCTCAATGCTCTGGTCTCGACCGAGAATCGCACGCGGGCCGATGCTGAAGCTGGATCACAAAGCCAAACTCCTCCTCGTCGCGGTGTGGACGCTTGCGGGCGCTTCGCCCGTGCTGGCGCTGGACGAGGCGAAGCCGTCGAGGCCGCTCAACCTGCTGTCCTTCGCGCGTGCCCGCGGGCCCGGACCGCAGAAGCCGGCCACGCCGATCCCTGGTGACAGCACCTCCATCCGTGCCACGGCGTGGGCGGCCGAAGATTCAGGACCCGCGATCACCGGCGCTGTGCCCGCTTCCGAGACGCCGGCACCGGCGCCAGCGCCTGTACGTGCGGCCAAGCCCGGCAGCGTCACGGCGCCACCGAAGCCCGCACTGCCGCAGGCTGTCGCGCCTGCGGACAACGAGGTCGCGCTGTTCTGTAGCAACGTGGCCGACCCCGCCGTCGATGCGAGGCTGGCCTGGCAGCTCAAGGAACTGGAGAAGGCCGAGAACCTGCTCCGCGAGCGGATCGCCGAGGTGGAGGCTAAGCGCGCCGAATACGAGAAGTGGATGGCCCTGCGCGACGACTTCCTGAAGAAGGCCGAAGCCAGCGTCGTCGAGATCTATTCGCGCATGAAGCCGGAGGCTGCGGCGACCCAGATTGCCGGCATGGCCGACGAGACTGCCGCCGCCGTGCTCGCCAAGCTCAGCCCGCGGAACTCGAGTGCGATCTTCAACGAGATGGATACGGCGCGCGCGGCGCACCTTGCCGACCTGCTCGGCGGAATGCGTCGCGTGGACGACGGAAAGACCAAATAGATGAAGAATCTGATCCTCATCGTGTCGCTATTGTCGCTGGCCGGATGCGTCAATGATCCGGCCGAGGTCCTGACCGGCCCGCGCCTGTCGCCGGTCGGGAGCGGCCTGCGGACGCAGGCCGATCCGATCCCGGTGACGCCGCGCATGCGCACGCCCGTCAGCTATCGCTCGACCTGGGACGACGGCACCGATCTCTACCGCGATCCCCGCGCCCGGCGCACCGGCGATGTCGTAACGGTGATCATCTCGATGCAGGACAAGGCCAAGCTCGACAACAAGACCGACCGCTCACGCGATTCGCAGATCAAGTTCGGGCTCGACTGGCTGATGGACGTGGCCGGATGGAACGACAAGGGCTCGGCTAACGCCAACCTCAGCACCAACACCCAGATCAAGGGCAACGGTCAGATCGATCGCACCGAGGACATCAAGCTGTCCATCGCGGCCATCGTCACCGACGTGCTGCCGAACGGCAATATGATGATCAGCGGCTCGCAGGAGTTTCGCGTCAACACGGAGATGCGCGTGCTCAACGTCGGCGGCATCGTGCGTCCGCGCGACATCTCGCGGGCCAACACGATCTCCTACGACAAGATCGCCGAGGCGCGTGTGTCCTATGGCGGTCGCGGAAATCTGTCCGACGTGCAGCAGCCTGGATGGGGACATCGGATCTATGACGCCGTGGCACCATTCTGAGATCCGCGCCGGCCGGGCCGCGTCGCGAGGGCAGGGGACGTGATGCGCCTGATTGCGGCCATTGTCGTGCTGACCCTCGTCGCGATCGGTGCGGGCGCGCTGGCCGGCCTGCATCTGTTCGCGGCTGCCGAGCGCGTCGCCGATGCGAAGAAGAGCGCGCCGCCGCCGCCCCTCGCCTCGAGCTACGCCGGCAGCGCGCGGCTTCGAAAATTGTCCCCGATCGTGACCAATCTCGCCGCACCGGCCAACAATTGGGCCCGCGTCGAAGCCTCCATGGTGACCGACAGCATGAGTGACGACGATGCCGGCATCCTGGCCGCCCACATCAGCGAGGACATTGTCACTTACTTGCGGTCCGCATCGGTTGCGCAATTCGAGGGATCGCGCGGGCTCCAGCATCTGCGCGACGACCTCACCGAGCGCGCCAATATCCGGTCCTCGGGCAAGGTCCGCGAATTGATCATTGAGACGTTGGTGATCCAGTGAGAGTGAGAGTCCTGCTGCTAGCGTTGATGCTGGTCGTGCTGCCCGAGGTGGCGCTGGCCCAGATTCCGGACCTCAACTCGCTGCTGCCGCCCGGCAACGGCTCGACCAGCGGCCGCATCATCCAGCTGATGGCGCTGATCACGGTGCTGTCGGTGGCGCCGGGATTGCTCATCATGGTGACGAGCTTCACGCGATTCGCGGTCGCGCTGTCGTTCCTGCGCGCCGGCCTCGGGCTCCAGACCACGCCGGCCAACCTGGTGCTGATCAGCCTCGCGCTGTTCATGACGTTCTACGTGATGGCGCCGACATTCGACCGCGCCTGGGAGACCGGCGTCCAGCCGCTGATGAAGAACGAGATCTCGGAGGAAGAGGCCTATCTGAAGATCACCGATCCGTTCCGCGAGTTCATGCTGGCCCATGTCCGCGACAAGGATCTCCAGACCTTCGAGGCGCTCGCCGCGGAAAGCTTTCGCAGGAAGTTCGACGACAAGCGGATCGACATGCGCGTCATCATCCCGGCCTTCATGATCTCCGAGCTCAGGCGCTCGTTCGAGATCGGATTCCTCGTCATCCTGCCGTTCCTCGTGATCGACATGATCGTGGCGACGCTGACCATGTCGATGGGCATGATGATGATGCCGCCGACCATCCTCGCACTGCCGTTCAAGATGCTGTTCTTCGTGCTGATCGACGGCTGGAATCTGTTGGCGTCCGGACTGGTGCGCTCGTTCTCGTGAAGCAGAGCGGCGATCATGGTTAGCGGATGGTAACTGCGAGTCCCCCGCTACAGCGATGATATTCAAGGCGATTTTAATCCGGCGGCAAGATTCGGCGTGGTAGCAAGGCGTCACGGCGGGTTGGACCTCACCCACATCAGTCCAAAGGCATGATGCCGCCCCTCCGTACCGGTGCAAGCCCGGTATGTCCCCTGATGAAAATGTAACGCGTACATAAAGGGACATTCGCAATGTCAAGCCTGCTCACGAACTCGTCCGCCATGACCGCGCTCCAGACCCTGCGGTCTGTCAGCTCGCAACTCTCCACCACGCAGACCCGGATCTCGACCGGCCAGCGCGTGGCCACCGCCTCCGACAACGCCGCCTATTGGTCGATCGCGACCTCGATGCGCGCCGACAACGCCGCGCTCTCCGCCGTCTCCGACTCGCTCGGTCTGTCGGCCGCGACGGTCGACACGGAGTATACCGCGCTGAACAAGGTGCTCGGCGACAGCAGCTCCGGCCTGACCAAGCTCCAGTCGCTGCTGGTCGAAGCCAAGACCGCCGGTATCGACCGCAGCAAGATCCAGTCGGAAATCACCCAGATCCAGCAGGACATGAAGAACGTAGCCAGCGCGGCGACGTTCAACGGCGTCAACTGGCTGAGCACGACCGCCACCACGCCGGCGACGGTCAATCTCGTGTCGTCGTTCTCGCGCGTCGGCGCCACGCCGACCACCGGCTCGATCACCGTCACCGTCGCCAACTATTCGCTCTACACCGCGACCACGGGCGGCATCCTGGACACGGTGAGCGGCAGCGCGTCGGTCGACACCATCAACATCGGTGCGCTGACCGACTCGGCGGCCGACCAGACCACACTCGACGGCTACATCGCGCAGGTCACCGCGGCAATCGGCACGGTCTCCTCGGGTGCCGCCAACCTCGGCGCCATCAAGAACCGCATCTCGAACAACTCGGAGTTCGTGAAGTCGCTGATGGACTCGGTCGATCGCGGTATCGGCCAGCTCGTCGACGCCGACATGAACCAGGAATCCACCCGCCTGGCGGCCCTCCAGGTGCAGCAGCAGCTCGGCGTTCAGGCGCTCTCGATCGCCAACAACAACAGCCAGAGCATCCTGTCGCTGTTCCGCTAAGTCGCAAGACAGTCCCGGCTGGGCCGCGCTTCTCGCGAAGCGCGGCCCTTTCGTTTGACGCGTTGTCGCGCGTCAATGATTTCCGCTGCGCTGGTGCAGTCGGATCACAGCGCCACAAGCCCCACACAAGCTTCGCTGGCTAGTCTCGCCGCTACGACGGATTGGGCTCACGCGAATTTTCGCAGCCCAAAGGCATGATGCCGCCCTGTCGTACCGGTGCAAGCCCGGTATGTCCCCAAACTCAATTCAATCTTCAAAGGGACATCAAAGATGGCTTCCAGCCTGCTTACCAACTCCGCTGCAATGACTGCGCTCCAGACCCTTCGGAATGTCAGCGCCAGCCTGCAGACCACCGAAAACCGGATTTCGACCGGCCAGCGTGTCGCGACCGCTTCGGACAACTCGGCCTATTGGTCGATCGCAACTTCGATGCGTGCCGACAACGCCGCGCTCTCTGCCGTGTCCGACTCGCTCGGTCTGTCGGCTGCGACGGTCGACACCGAGTATACCGCGTTGAACAAGGTCATCGGTGACAGCAACTCCGGCCTCACCAAGCTCCAGGCGCTGCTGGTCGAAGCCAAGACCGCCGGCATCGACCGCACCAAGATCCAGGCCGAAATCACCCAGATCCAGCAGGACATGAAGAACGTGGCCAACGCGGCGACGTTCAACGGCGTCAACTGGCTGAGCACCAACGCCACCACCCCGGCGACGGTCAACCTGGTGTCGTCGTTCTCGCGCGTCGGCGGCACGCCGACGATCAACACCATCACGGTGACGGTCGCCAACTACTCGCTCTACACCGCGACCACGGGCGGCATCCTGGACACGGTGAGCGGCAGTGCGTCGGTCGACACCATCAGCATCGGTGCGCTGACCGACTCGGCGGCCGACCAGACCACGCTCGATGGCTACATCGCGCAGGTCACTGCCGCGATCAACACGGTCAGCCAGTCCGCCGCGAACCTCGGCGCCATCAAGAACCGCATCTCGAACAACACGGAATTCGTGAAGTCGCTGATGGACTCGGTGGATCGCGGTATCGGCCAGCTCGTCGACGCCGACATGAACGCGGAATCGACCCGCCTTCAGGCGCTCCAGACCCAGCAGCAGCTCGGCGTTCAGGCGCTCTCGATCGCCAACCAGAACAGCCAGAGCATCCTGTCGCTGTTCCGCAGCTAAACGTCGCCTTCGAAAACGACCGTGCTCCCTTGGAAGCACGGTCACCGTCGTGAACGTCGGATATGAGGGCATCAGGCCTGCCCGGATTTTGATTTCTCGACGTCAGACTTCATCGATGTGTCGCGGCCTCGCGAGCCGTATGTGTCCGGCCGTCTGTTGCCGACGTCGATTGCGTCATTGAAATTCTTGCAAAATTGCAACGCCTCGTCCGCGAACTGGCGCGCTCGCGTCCTCGCGCAACCTTCAGACAAGGTTGGCAGCGGAGTGTCCTATACGTTCGCATTGCTACGAGGTCATATGCTCAGTCGCGCGCAGATACAGCAACTGCTCAACAATCTGCTCGAGCTCGGGCCGCGACGCCTGATGGCCTTGGGACTGATCGGCTTTGCCGTTCTCGTCACCGTCGTCGGCGGTGCTTATTATCTGAGCCGGCCCGAGTTCGAAACCCTCTATACCGGCCTTACTCGCGAAGACGTGACGCGCATCGGTGCGGCGTTGCGCGAGCAGAACATCACCTTCGATATCAACGCTGCCGGTGATGCGGTCTCGGTGCGCCCGAGCCAGACCATGCAGGCGCGGATGCTGCTCGCCGAGAAGGGGCTGCCGACCAGCGCCAATTCCGGCTACGAGCTGTTCGACAAGATCGGCTCGCTCGGCCTGACCTCGTTCATGCAGGAAGTCACCAAGCTGCGCGCGCTCGAGGGCGAGATCGCGCGCACGGTTCAGCTGATGAAGGGCGTCAAGGCGGCGCGGGTGCATATCGTGCTGCCGGTGCGCGGCTCGTTCCGCGCGACGCAGCAGCCACCTTCGGCATCCGTCGTGCTGCGCACCGACGGCGCGATCGAGGCGCGCACGGCGCAGTCGATCCGCCATCTCGTCGCCGCCGCCATTCCCGGCATGAGCCGCGACAAGGTGACGGTGCTGGATGCCGACGGCTCGATGCTGCTCGCCGAGGAAGACGAGGCGAGCGCTGCGCCGACCAAGATGGCCAGCCTCCAGAAGACGGTCGGCGGCATGGTGCAGGAGAACATCCGCAAGGCGCTGACGCCGTATCTGGGCCTCGACAATTTCGAGGTGAGCGTCGCGCCGCAGCTCTCCACCGACAAGCGGCAGATCAATGAGACCGTCTACGATCCCGAGAGCCGCGCCGAGCGTTCGGTGCGGAACGTGCGCGAGAAAGAGTCCTCGCAGAACGCGGACCGTTCGACGCCGACCACGGTCCAGCAGAACCTTCCCGACCAGCAGGTGAATGCCGGCGGCAGCAAGAATTCCAGCGAGGACAAGACCCGCCGCGAGGACGTCACCAATTTCGAGGTGTCGTCCAAGACCACGACGACGGTGAGCGACGGCTATTCGGTCAAGAAGCTGTTCATCGCCGTCCTCGTCAACCGCGCGCGTCTCGTCGCCGATCTCGGTGACAAGAGCAACCAGGCCATCCTCGACAGCAAGCTCGCCGAGATCAGCCAGCTCGCGGCCACGGCCGGTGGGCTGGACAAGGCGCGCGGCGACCAGATCCAGGTGACCGCTGTCGACTTCATCGAGGGCTCGCGCGAACTGGCCCCGGTGCCGCCGATCAGTTTCGTCGAGATGCTCAACAAGCAGCTCGGCAGCGTCATCAACGCGGTGACCATCCTCGCCGTGGCGTCGATGCTGGTCTGGTTCGGTCTCCGGCCCGCGGTCAACGGCATTCTGACCCATCGCGCGCAGCAGGAGCAGACCGAGGCGGCGGAGGCCGCTGAGCTTGAAGCTGCCACGGCCCTTGCGTTGGCCGAGAGTCAGGACCCCGAGCTCAACCTCGTCGAAGACCTCGAAGGCAAGATGCAGCGAACGCCACAAAAGCGGCTGGAGCAGATCGTCCGGCTCGACCAGATGCAGGCGGCCGCGATCCTTAAAGACTGGATGCGACGCGAGGAGGCGGCATGAACGCGGCAATCGGAAAGCTCCTGACGCAGTTCGACGCGAACGGCCGGGCAAAATTGCCAGCGCCTCCGCCGCCCAAAATCCAGGACGTGCTGACAAGGCCGAAGGAGGTCCGGCGCGAGCCTCAGCCGCAGACCCATTCGCAGCCGCAGCTTCAGCCGCCGCCTCCGGCACCGGAAGCCACGCCGGCCAATCTTCTGGACGATGCCTATCGGCGCGGCCATGCAGCCGGCGTTTCTGAAGGCGACGCCAGGCTTGCGGAGGAACGCGTCCGCAGCGCGATCCGGCTCGGCGAGGAGCGGGCCAAATGGTCCGACCAGCAGGCGGCCACCATCGTCAACGGTTTCGAGGCGGCTTGCCGCGAGATCGAGACCAATATCGCAAGCTCAGTGGCGCGGATATTGCTGCCGTTCCTCAACGAGGCGGTCCGCGACAAGGCGATCGGGTCGCTGGTCGAGCAGATCGCGGCGCTGACCGGCAATTCACCGATGCCGGTGTTCAAGGTCACCGGCCCGAGCGAACTGCTCGACCTCGTGAAGGTGCAGCTCGAGAAGACCCGGCGGACGGGCATCGCGTACGAAACCGCCGACACCTTCGAGGTCCGCGCCGTGGCCGACCAGACCGTGATCGAGACACAGATCTCGGCATGGAGTGAACGCCTGAAAGAGGCGCGCCGGTAGTTCGCCATGAACGAGGTCAAGCCAGAGCTCGTGATCATCCGTCGGCGGAGCGCCTTCGCCGAAGAGCCGCATCATGGTGGCGTTTGGAAGATCGCCTATGCGGATTTCATGACCGCGATGATGGCGTTCTTCCTGGTCATGTGGCTGCTCAACGCCCTCAACCAGGACCAGAAGCAGGTGGTTGCGAGCTATTTCAATCCGATCAAGCTCGCGGAGAACGCACCTGCTCCGAAGGGTCTGAAGGATCTCTCGAAGAAGGAGCCGTCGTCGTTCGAAGGCCAGGACGGCAAGCGTCAGCCGGCCGGGCCCAATGAAGAGCGTCGCGGCGATTCTCCGACCGCCGAGAAACCCGCCTCCTACGAAGAGAAGGTCCTGTTCCGCGATCCCTATGCGACGCTTGCCGAGATCGCCAATAGTGCGAACCAGGCCACCGGCCAGCGGCGCGCCGGCGCACTGGCCTCTGCCGAAGAGGACGGACTCAAGGGCGGCGATGCCTACCGTGATCCCTTCGATCCCGGCTATTGGAGGCTGGCGCCGCAGGCCGCCAAGGACGCGGATCGCATCATCGAGAGCGAGCCGAAGCCGAATGCCTCCGCGCGCGAGGTGTCCGGCGCGGGGCAGGGCGAGCCGCAGGCTCGCCGTGCCAAGGTGGAGGACGCCGGCGGAAGCGTGGCGCCGAACGCAGATAGCCCGTCCGCGAGCCTGTCGCCGCTGCTGCCGCCGGGGCCTGCGCCCTCGCAAGCATCGCGCGAGGGGAGTGCTCAAGCCCCCGTTCAAAGCAATGCCGCTGCGCAGGCACGCCCCAACACCACGATGAAGGATTCCGAACCGCGCGATGCCGCGCAAGCCCAGCAGCCGACGGTCAAGCAGCTTCAGTCCGCGATCGCGGACGCGCTGTCGGACGTCAAGGCCGGCGCGGGACCTGTGGCCGAGGTTCGTCAGGTCGAGGAAGGCCTTCTGGTCAGCCTTACCGACGATGCGAGCTTCGGCATGTTCGCGGTCGGCTCGGCCGAACCGCGGCCCGAACTCATTCGCGTGATCGACAAGATCGGCCCGCTGCTGACGAAGCAGTCCGGCATGATCATCGTCCGCGGTCACACCGACAATCGGCCCTACAAGTCGGACACCTACGACAATTGGCGGCTGTCGACCGCCCGCGCGCAGATGGCCTATTACATGCTGGTCCGCGCCGGCGTCGATGCGCAGCGGATCGAGCATGTCGAAGGCTACGCCGACCGGCGGCCGAAACTTCCGAACGACCCGGCGGCCGCGCAGAATCGCCGGATCGAGATCCTGATCCGGGAGAAGCGCCCTTGACCAGGCCACTCCTATGCGTCGCGCTCCTGATGCTGCTGCCGTTCACGGCGCCGGCTGCATTGGCCGAGCCGGCACCGATCCCGGCATCGACATCGGGCGAGCCGTACGAGCTCGTGCGCGCGTTGCAGGCCGTGCAGGACGGCATCGCCAACGGTGACACTGCGGCCCATGGCAACCACCTCGCGCTGATCCGGCAGGTCGGCGAGAAATTTCTCGCCGCCGATGCGGGCGTGTGGAGCAATCCGCAGAACGGCCAGGCCGTCGTCATCTATCTCCTCAGCGGCGGCGCGCCGCAAATCGTCCGCAAGCTGCCGCGCGACAAGATGAACATCGATGAGCGGCTGTTCAATGGTGCGCTCGCTTATGTCGAGGGTCGCCAGGACGAGGCTCGCGAGTTGCTCAAGGACGTCAAGCCGCGCGCGATTCCCTCGGGCCTCGGCGGGCAGGTCGCGCTGGTCCAGGGCGCGCTGTTCGCACGCTCCGAGGCCTCATTCGCGATCGAGCGCCTCGACGACGCGCGCCTGCTCCTGCCCGGCACGCTGGTGGAGGAGGCGGCGCTGCGGCGCGAGATCCTGCTGGTTGGGCAGGCCGAGGATTTCGACAAGTTCGAGTTCCTGACGCTGGCCTATATCCGCCATTATCGCAATTCGATCTATGCCGGCGATTTCTGGCAGCGCTTCTCCACGGGCCTGACGCAATCGAGCCTCGCGCTCGACGAGAGCCGATTTGCGCGGATCACGGCGCTGCTGGAGCAGATCGACCGCGCGAGCCGCCTCAAGCTCCATCTCGTGATCGCACGCGCCGCGATGCTGCGCGGACGGCTGACCGTGACGCGGCTCGCCAGCGAGCGCGCGTTGACGCTCAGTGCTGATGCGTCGGCGGACCGCGAGCGTGCCCATCTCTTCCGTGGCGCCTCGCGGGCGCTCACCGACGAGTATGACGGCGGTCTCGCCGAGCTGAAGGCACTCGACCGATCGAAGCTGCCCGAGCGCGACGTTCCCCTCCTGAATGTGGCGATGCAGCTCGCGCTCGACATCCGCAAGCCGTTCATGGGCGGATCCGCCGACAAGTCTCCCGCAACGCCGGCGCGTCTCGATCTGGCGTCATCGACCGCGACCATCGCGCGCGCACAGAAGCAGCTCGGCGAACTCGAGCTTCTCACCAGGGATCGCCGTCCATGACCAAACTCAGCGGAACCTCCGGACAGCCGTTCTCGGGCCTCGCCGAAAGCCTCAACATGCGCGGGACGTCGCGCTCCGGCAAGAACGCAGGGGCGAAATCGTCGGCGGACTCGTCGTTCAACGATCTGCTCCGCAATGTCTCGAATCTTGCGAAGAAGGCGCTCAACGATGAGGGCGGCGACGCCAGCGTGAAGGCGGCATCGTTGCGGACGCGTCTGACGCAGCCGGGCGAAGAGGACAAGACGAAGGGCGAGACGGTCCATGAACGCCCCGCGGCAGCCGACGAGGCCAAGTCCACTCGGAAGTCTTCCGACGAGAAGGCCGATAAATCGTCGGACAGCCCGGTCGACCACGGCGCGAAGACGAACGTCTCGGATCGGCCGATCGTTGTTGCGATGGTCGGACAGGAATTCGCTGTCGCACCAGCGGTGAAATCGCAGATGCAATCGTCGGTGGGCGACAGGAAGGACGCGGTCGCGCGCGACGAGCGCGCATCCACGACCAGGCGTGAAGCTCAGGCTGCGAGCATGGCTAAAATCGACGCAGTCGATTCAGCGCCGCCCGCTGCCGCTTCGACAGGCACGCGGCCACAGACTGCGGCTGCGCAAGTGGCCGCGACCGCACAGCAAGGTAGCGAGACTACGCCGAAGGCAATGCCGGCGGCATCCGGCTTCGAGGCTGTCACGGCCAATGTGGAGCGCGCCGTCAAAGCCTCGGCGCGGGATGCATTGCCCGAGGCGACCAAGGTCACCGTGGTACAGCAGGAGACCCATCTGCCGCCGGCACAGTTCAACGCGCCGCAACAGGTCGCCAATGCGGTCGTTGCCGAGCTGAAGGAATCTCCGACGTCCGCTGCGGTCCCCGATCCCGCGGCGTCCCAGGCCAACGCGCCGGATCAGCCGCTCAAGATCCTGACCATCAATCTCGAGCCGCCGGCGCTGGGCAACGTCACAGTGCGCCTGCGTCTCGTCGGCACCGAAGTGTCCGTCCACCTCGCGGCCGAACGCAAGGATACCAGCCAGATGCTGGACCAGCAGCGCGACTCGATTCGCGATCTCATGCAGTCGGCCGGCTATGTCGCCGACGTTGCGCCGGTTCAGCACGGCTCGCTGGACGGATTCCAGAGCGGCTCCGGCCAGTCGCAGCCGCAGCTTTCGAGCCAGCACCAGCCACCATCGCAGTCGCAAGGCTCGTCCGGCGGCGCCATGTCGTCGGGGCAGTCGGACGGCGGCGCGAAGCAGGCCCGGCAGGAGCGCCAGTCCAATCAGGAGACGCGTCATGACCAGGACGTGGCGCCGCAGAATCGTCGCGGCCCTGTTTATCTGTAACGCGGGCGCGGCGGAGGCGGCTGCCGACGGCGCGCGCCCCTGCGAACGCGAGATGGCGCGTGCGGCCCAGCAGCACGGGATTCCGCTCGGCATTCTCTATGCGGTCGGCCTCACCGAGACCGGACGTCGCGGCGCGCTCCATCCTTTCGCGCTCGGCGCCGACGGCCAGACCGTGTTCGCCAAGGACATCAACGATGCGATCGCGAACTTCGAAGCGATGCGAGCTAAGGGCATCAAGCTGATCGACCTCGGCTGCATGCAGATCAACCACTATTATCACGGCGACAAGTTCGGCTCGGTGCGCGCGATGTTCGATCCGGCCCGGAACGTCGAATACGCCGCGCGCTTCCTGAAGGAGCTGAAGCAGCGCGAGGGCAGCTGGACCATGGCGGTCGCCCGCTACAATGCAGGGCCCAACAACCAGCCGGCGCAGAAGCGCTACGTCTGTCACATCGTTGCCCATCTCGTGTCGAGCGGCTTCGGCGCGTGGACCGACAAGGCGCGGTCGCTCTGTCAGCCGAAAACGACCTGACGGGGCGATGCGACCACGTGAAGTTGTGCACGGTTCCTTACCATCAGCCCCGCGCAAGCAACAACCCTCATTGTAATTGCAACCTACCACAGGAGCCCAATCCATGAGCCTCTACGGCATTATGCGCACCGGCGTTTCCGGGATGTCTGCGCAGTCCAACAAGCTGTCGACGGTCTCTGACAACATCGCGAACGTCAACACCACCGGTTACAAGCGGGCTTCCACCGAATTCTCCTCGCTGATCCTGAAGAGTGGCTCGGGCAATTATGACTCCGGTGCCGTCGAGACGACCGTTCGTTACGCCATCAGCGACGCCGGACATACCCAGTTCACCACGTCAACGACGGACCTTGCCGTTCAAGGCAACGGCTTCTTCGTGGTGTCGAACGCCGACAACACGCAGCAATATCTGACGCGCGCCGGCTCCTTCGTGCCTGACAGCCAGGGCAACCTCGTCAACGCTGCCGGCTACTATCTCCTCGGCCAGCCAGGCCTCGTGACCAACTTTTCGCAGAACAGCCTGGCGGGAATGCAGATCGTCAACATCGCGCAGGTCTCGCAGGTGCCCGTGCCGTCGACGGCGGGGACGCTCACCACCGGCAATCTGGATCCGACGGCGGCCGTCATTGCCGGTCCACCCGGCCCGGCGTCCTATTCGTCGAAGAGCTCGATCGTGGCCTACAACAATATCGGCCAGGCCGTGACGCTTGACGTCTATATGTCCCACACCGCGACGGCCGCCGGCTCGGACACCTGGCAGGTCCAGGTCTATGACTCCGCGACAGGTACGTCGCTCGGCGCTGCCACCACGTTCACCTTCGACACCACGGCGGCCGGCAAGGGCGCGCTGGCGGCGGCGAGTCCGACGGGCCTCACCGTGACCGTCCCGGGCGGTGCGGCGCTGACCATGGACCTGTCGAACATGACGCAGGTCGGAACCGACTTCAGCTTCAAGGCCACCGTCAATGGCAGCGTCCCCGCGGCCATCGACAAGGTCGATGTCAACGAGGCCGGCCACGTGACGGCCATTCTCAAGAACGGGCAGCAGTTGACGCTCTACACGATCATGCTTGCCGACGTCGCGAGCCCCGACAATCTGACGCCCGAGCCGGGTAACGTCTATTCGACCAACATGAACTCCGGCAATGCGCAGGCCGGGAACGCCGGCGCCGGCGGGCTCGGCACGATCCAGTCCGGCGCCTTGGAAGACTCCAATGTCGATCTTGCCGACGAGCTCACCGGAATGATCGAAGCGCAGCGCGGCTTCACCGCGAACTCGAAATCGTTCCAGACGGGTGCCGACCTGCTCGACGTCGTCGTCAACCTGAAGCGCTGAATCCTCGAGCGCTCATCCCGGGCAAGAGCAGATCATGTCCCTTACCGCCGCTCTCGACTCCGCTCGCGCCTCGCTCATGGCGTCGGGCATCCAGTCCTCGACGATCTCGCGCAACATCGCCGGTGCCAACGCGACCGGCTATTCGCGCAAGATCGCCGTGCTGGACAATCTCCCCGGCACCGGCGTCTATGTCGCGGCGATCCAGCGCGCCGCGAGCGGAGGCCTTTTCACGAACGTTCTCACCGCGACGTCGGCGTCCGCCAAGCAGGGCGTGATCTATGACGGCCTCCAGAAGATCGCGGCCTCGACGGTGGACGATCCCGAGCTCGAGCAGTCGCCGACCGCCCAGCTCACCAAGCTGAAGCAGGCGCTCCAGCAATATGCGAACTCCACCGACAACGCGACCCTGGCGCAGGCCGCGGTGACGTCCGCCAAGGACATGGTGGCGAACCTCAACCAGGCGACCAAGACCGTGCAGTCCGTCCGCGAGGGCGCGGACGCCGACATGGCGACGTCTGTCGCCAACATCAATCAGCTGCTCGCCCAGTTCGACAAGGTCAACACCGCGATCGTGAAGGGGACGATCTCCGGTGACGACGTCACCGACTATCTCGACCAGCGCGACACGATCGTCTCGAAGCTGTCGCAGGAGGTCGGCGTTTCGATGTCGCTCCGCGCCAACGGCGATGCGGCGCTCTACACCGACAGCGGTGTCGTGCTGTTCGACAAGACGGCGCGGACGGTGAGCTTCGCGGCGACCAACGTCTATACGCCCGGCACCACCGGCAATGCAGTCTATATCGACGGTGTCCCGGTGACTGGCGCAAATTCGGTGATGCCGATCAAGACGGGCAAGCTCGCGGGTCTCGCCGAATTGCGCGACAACGCCACGGTTACATACCAGAGCCAGCTCGACGAAATTGCGCGCGGCCTGATCGACGCCTTCAAGGAGAGCGATCAGTCAGCTACCCCCACGCTGGCCGACAGGCCGGGCCTCTTCACCTATCCCGGTGCGCCGGCGATGCCCGCGAGCGCCACCATTTCGGTGGGTCTCGCCGGAACGATCAGCATCGCAGCCTCGGTCGATCCTGCGGCGGGCGGCAACCCGAACCTGCTGCGTGATGGCGCAATCAGCGGCAACGCTGCCTTCAACTACAACACCACCGGCAATGCCGGCTTCTCCGCGCGGCTCCAGCAGCTCATCATCGAGATGGACGCGCCGCAGCCATTCGCCGTCGCGGCGCAGGCCAAGCCGAGCGGCAGCGTGATCGAGTTTGCCTCCTCCTCGGCGAGTTGGATCGAAAGCCAGCGCAAGACCGCGGACGACAGCGTCCAGTACCAGAACACGCTGCTCGACCGCAGCACCGCGGCGCTGTCCAACGTCAACGGCGTCAACATGGACGACGAGATGTCGTTGATGCTCCAGGTCGAGCGCACCTATTCGGCATCGTCGAAGATCATTTCCACCGTCGACGAGATGTTGCAGAGCCTGCTGGCTGCCGTGGGGAACTAAGTCATGATGAGCGCGAACTACATCTCGACCCTGATGCTGTCCTCGGCCTTGAGGTCCTCGATCACGAACAACCAGGCCGCCCTGAGCAAGGCCTCGAAGGAGGCGACCACCGGCCGTTTCGCCGATGTCGGCCTCGAGCTCGGCACGGGCACGGGCCGCGACGTGAGCCTGCGCGCCGAATTCAACTTCGCCGACCAGCTCGTCGATACCAACGAGCTCGTCGCGGGCCGGCTCGACGTGACGCAGAACCGGATCACCCAGCTCGGCACGACCGCGTCGGAATTCCTCAAGAACCTGATCGCGGCCCGCGATGCCGACAGCGGTGCAAAGATCATCCTGCCGAGCGCTTCAGCGAACCTTCAGGATCTGATCGGTGCGCTCAACGTCTCCTACAATGGGGCGTACCTGTTCGGCGGCATCAATACGCAGACCGTGCCGGTCACGAACTACACGGCCGGCTCGGCCAGCAAGAACCAGGTCGATGCCGACTTCCTGGCGAGCTTCGGCTTCTCGCAGTCGTCGGCCAGCGTGAGCACAATCACGCCGGCGCAAATGCAGAATTTCCTCGACAACACCCTCGATAGCGAGTTCGCGAGCCCGGCCTGGAACACCAACTGGTCGTCGGCCACCGACCAGACGCTGTCGAGCCGCATCTCCACGACCGAGGTCGTCGACAGCTCCGTCAGCGCCAACCAGCCCGGCTTCCGCAAGCTGGCCGAGGCCTACACCATGCTGACCGATCTCGGCAACACGAGCCTGAGCAAGGATACGTTCCAGGTCGTCGTCGACAAGGCCATCAGCCTCGTCAGCGGTGCGATCAACGATCTCGCCGTGCTCGGAGGCACCGTCGGATCGATCCAGCAACGGGTCACCGGCGCAACCGAGAAGCTGAAGATCCAGAAGGACATCCTCAACGACCAGATCGTCAAGATGGAAGCGGTCGACCCGACCGAGGCCTCGGTCCGGGTCAACACCTTGCAGACCCAGATCCAGACGGCGCTCGCGCTCACCTCGCAGCTCCAGAAGATCAGCCTCATCAACTATCTCTGAGCCAAAGCTCGCCGGCAAGGCTCGCTGGCAAGGCTCGCAACCTTCGTCTTGTTATTCGGTCTCCTGTGAGTGATTCAGATGACGTTTGAAGCCTATGAAGCGGTCGTCGACGAGAGCGGTCATGAGGCGCGGGGCCGCGAGCGGCAGGCGCTCAGCCTCGGCATCGACCGGCTCGAGCGGATTCAGCGAGGTGGATTCCGCCTCGAGGATCTGGTCGAGAGCCTGCTCTATGTGCGGCGGCTGTGGACGATCTTTATCGAAGATCTCTCGCACCCGGAGAACGGACTTCCGGACAAGCTGCGAGCCGACATCATCTCGATCGGCTTGTGGGTCGTCAAGGAAGCCGACCGCCTTCGCGAAGAGAAATCGAACGACGTGATGCAGCTCATCGAAATCAACCGTTTGATCCGAGACGCTCTTTGATGAAAATCTCCTTGCGGGCGGGTGAACGGATCTACATCAACGGTGCGGTGCTGCGCGTGGACCGCAAAGTCTCCGTCGAGCTCGTCAACGACGTGATGTTCCTGCTCGAAGGGCAGGTCATGCAGGCACCTGACGCCACCACGGCGATGCGGCAGCTCTATTTCATCGTGCAGCTGATGCTGATGAACCCGACCGACGTCAAGGACGCATCAGTGCTCTACGCCCAGCATCACGCCGCCCTGCTGGTGGTGTGCGAGAACCGCGAGATGATCGACGGGCTTGCCGCGATCGACGAGCTGGTCGAGACGACCCGCTACTTCGAGGCGCTCAAGCGGATCCGGGCGCTGTTCCCGGTGGAGCAGGCCATCCTGGCCGGCGCCGCCACCGTTTCCCCATTCGAGGCTGCCTGACAGCGGAGAGGCCACATGAACGTCACCAGCGCGACCGACACGACCGGCAATTCCAGTTCGACCAGTTCCACGACGACCACGTCGAGCAACAGTGTCGATTACAACACGTTTCTTCAGCTCCTCGTCGCCGAGATGAAGAACCAGGATCCGACCAATCCGATGGATACCTCGCAATACATGAGCCAGTTCGCGCAGCTCTCGACGGTCGAGCAGGCCATGCAGACCAATTCGAAGCTCGACGCGCTGCTGTCCTCGCAGTCGCTGTCGCAGGCCAACGGGCTGATCGGGAAGACCGTCAGCTTCACCGATTCGACCGGCGCGAACTTCAGCGGCAAGGTCGTCTCCGTCTCCATCAACAGCGACGGCTCCATCGCGACCCTCGAAAACGGCACGAAAGTCGCGGTCGGCCCCGGACTCACGATCAGCCAGTCATGAACGAGCGGGACGCCCTCGACATCGTCCAGGCCGCGATCTGGACCATCATCGTCGCTTCCGGGCCCGCGGTCGGGGCCGCGATGCTGGTCGGCACCGTCATTGCGCTGATCCAGGCCCTGACCCAGATTCAGGAGGTGACGCTGACCTTCGTTCCCAAGATCATCGTCATTCTCCTGGTCGTCGCCGTTTCAGGCTCGTTCATCGGCGCCCATCTCTCCACCTTCACCGAGATGGTCTATTCGCGGATCGAGCACGGCTTCTGATCGCCGCGGCCACCACCCTCGCGTAAGCTTTGCGCGGCAGATTGCGACCCGGACCTCTGCCGGTGACCCATGGCCGATACGTTAGCTGCTAGCCTGCCCAGCCCGCGCCGCCTCGGGGCGGACGCCTTCTTTGCAGCCGGTATCGTGACCATGCTCACGATCCTGTTCCTGCCGATACCGCCGATCCTGATCGACCTCGGCCTTGCCTTCTCCATCGCGCTGTCGGCACTGATCCTGATGGTCGCGCTGTGGATCCAGCGGCCGCTCGACTTCTCGGCCTTCCCGACCGTGCTGCTGATCGCGACCATCCTGCGCCTTGCGCTGAACATTGCGACAACACGCCTGATCCTGTCGCGGGGCGGGGAGGGCGAACAGGCCGCGGGCTACGTCGTTGCCGGCTTCTCCAAATTCGTCATGGGCGGCGACTTCGTCATCGGCCTGATCATCTTCGCGATCCTGGTCACGGTGAATTTCGTCGTGATCACCAAGGGTGCGACGCGTATCGCGGAAGTCGGCGCCCGTTTCACCCTCGACGCCATCCCCGGCAAGCAGATGGCGATCGACGCGGATCTGTCCGCCGGCCTGATCGACGACAAGGAAGCCCAGCGCCGTCGCCGCGAGCTCGAAGAGGAGAGCGCGTTCTTCGGTGCCATGGACGGTGCATCGAAATTCGTTCGGGGCGATGCCATCGCCGGCCTGCTCATCACCGCGATCAACATTTTCGGCGGCATCATCATCGGCGTCACCCATCACGGGCTGACTTTGTCGCGTGCCGCCGACGTCTACACGAAGCTCTCCGTCGGCGACGGTCTGGTGTCGCAGATGCCGGCGCTGATCGTGTCGCTGTCGGCGGGCCTGCTGGTCTCCAAGGGCGGCACCAGGGGCTCGGCGGAGCAGGCGGTGCTGCGACAGCTCGGCGGCTATCCGCGCGCGGTGTCGGCCGCCGCGCTGATGATGTTCGTGCTCGCCTTGATGCCGGGATTGCCGATGGCGCCGTTCCTGCTGCTCGGCGGCGTCATGGCTTTCGTCGGCTACTCGCTGCCGAAGCGGCAGGCGGCGCTGAAGCAGAAGGAGGATGCGCGCAAGGCCGACGAGCGTGCCCAGGCCGAGGCCAAGGAATCGGTCAAGGAACAGCTCAAGACTGCGGAAATCGAGCTGGCGCTCGGCGGCCATCTTTCGGTCCATCTGCTGGGCTCGCGCAACGAGCTTGCGCACCGCGTCGCCAAGATCCGCAAGAAGTTCGCCAAGCAGTACGGCTTCGTGATCCCTGAGATCAAGCTCAGCGACAATCTGTCGATCGGCCTCAAGGGCTACCAGATCCGGATCCACGATACCCGCGTCGCCCATGGCGAGCTCAGGCTCGGCGAGGTACTGGTGCTGGTCGACAAGGACGGCAAGCCCGACGTCCCCGGCGAAGAGGTGATCGAGCCCGCCTTCGGTATGAAGGCGCTATGGGTGACAGAAGCCTTCACCGACGAAGTCAAGCGTCAGGGCTGCAAGCCGGTCGACAATCTGTCGGTGCTGCTCACGCATCTCAGCGAGGTGATCCGGGCGAACCTCGCCCAGCTGTTGTCCTACAAGGACATGCGCGGACTGCTCGACCGGCTCGATCCCGAATACAAGCGCCTGGTCGAGGATCTCTGTCCCTCCCAGATCTCCTATTCGGGCCTGCTGGCGATCCTGAAGATCCTGCTGGCCGAACGAGTCTCCATTCGCAACCTTCACCTCATCCTGGAGGCGATCGCCGAGATCGCGCCGCATGTGCGGCGCTCCGAGCAGGTCGCAGAGCATGTGCGGACGCGTCTTGCCCAGCAGATCTGTGGCGACCTCTCCGACAACGGCGTGCTCAACGTCGTCAGGCTCGGTAATCGCTGGGACCTCGCTTTCCATCAGAGCCTGAAGCGCGATGCCAAGGGCGACGTCGTCGAGTTCGACGCCGATCCGCGCCTGATCGAGCAGTTCGCGACCGAGGCCAGCGCCGCAATCCGCAAGTTCACCGAGAACGGCACCAGCGTGGTGCTGGCGGTGACTCCCGAGGCTCGTCCCTATGTCCGGATGATCCTGGAGCGGGTGTTTCCGACCTTGCCGATCCTGTCGCATGTCGAGGTCGCGCGCAGCGCCGAGATCAGGGCGCTCGGAGCCGTATCGTGATCTCTGGTCTCGCCGACAGCGTGCTGGTGACGTTCATCGTGTTCTGCCGCATCGGTGCCTGCCTGATGCTGGTGCCCGGCTACTCCAGCGTCAACGTTCCGGCCCAGGTCCGCCTCTTCGTCGCGCTGGTCACGACGTTTGCGCTGACGCCGATCCTGATCGCCGTCCTGAAACCGCTCACGGACAACGCAGCGCCGCTGACGCTGGCGCTCTTGATTTGCTCCGAGCTCGTGGTCGGCAGCGTCATCGGGCTCGGCGGGCGCGTGTTCTTTCTCGCACTCCAGACCATGGCGACGGTGATGGCGAGTGCGATCGGGCTGAGCAACATCCCGGGTACTCCGGTCGGCGACACCGACCCGGCGCCGGCCCTGGTGCCGCTGATCATGGCGGCCGTCACCACGCTGTTCTTCATGACCGACCAACACTGGCAGGTCCTGCGCGGCCTGATGAACTCCTACGACGTTTGGCACCCCGGCAACAGGCTCGGCGGCAGCATGGCGCTCGACCAGCTCGTCGGCCGCCTCTCGGAGGCATTCGTGCTGACGCTGCGGATCACGAGCCCCTTCATCGTCTATTCGGTTATCGTCAACCTTGCGGTCGGCCTGATCAACAAGCTGACGCCGGCAATTCCGGTCTATTTCATCTCGGTGCCCTTCGTGCTGTTCGGCGGCTTCCTGCTGCTCTATCTCACCAGCGACGAGCTCCTGACGCAGTTCATGCTCGGTGTCTCGTCGTGGCTCGCGGAGTGATCGGCCATGACGTCGCGCGCTGACAAGCTCGGCCGGATGGTCTCGCTGGTGAAGCTCCAGCTCCGGCTGTCCGAATGGCAGCTCGCGCAACTGCGACAGCAGGAGCGCAGCTTGCAGGACGAGCAGCAATGGCTGATCGGGGCCCTGAACGAAGGAAAGCCGCCAGTGGGGTCGTCGAGTGAATCGATCTCGCGACGCCTCAACAGGACGAGCGTCGGCGCCCGCGCCGTGGAGGAGCAGGCCTCGCGGCAGCTCGACCAGGTTCGCGTCGAGACCCGCCGTGTGAAACAGCTCGAGGAAGTGGCCAAGGCGGCGCTTGCGGACAAGCTTCGTGACGCTGAAAAGCGATCGCTCGAGGAAATGACGGGTACAAGCCCAGCCGTGCGCGAGTGGACGCCGCGGTCAGCCAGCCGGAACAAGACATGATCGTGACCGCGACACCCGACCTCGTCCTCGACGTCCTCGAAGCCGCCGATCCCGTGGCGCAGCGCGCGGCGACCGCGAAGCTCGATGCGCTGAAATCGGCGGACGTCGATTTCGCCGCCACGATGGAGGCGGAGGTCGGCAAGGCCAAGGCGTCGACTGCCGACCAATCCGCGGCGAAGGTTTTCGACGCGCAGTCGGGTGCGGTGAACGGCGCACCGGTGCAGGTGATCAAGGCGCCGGCCTCCGGCGAGGTGTACCGGAAGTTCGAGGCCTTCATCCTCCAGACCTTCGTCGAGACCATGCTGCCGAAGGAGTCCGAGGAGGTCTTTGGCAAAGGCACCGCCGGCGGCGTCTGGAAGTCGATGCTGGCGGAGCAGCTCGGTAGCCAGCTGGCCAAGGGCAAGGGCATTGGCATTGCCAGGCAGCTCGCCGCCGCGCAGCCGGCAGGACCGGACGCTACGGGAAAAGCCGGATGACGATCCGGGAATGGGTGACAGACGTTGAAGGGTGAATCTCCTATGCAGGCACAAGAAGGCGCAGCGGCCGTGGTGATGGAACAGCCGGTCGCGGACATCGGGGCGATGACGGAAGCAGCAGCAGGCAATGCGCTGTTGCCCGCGCTCCTGCCGAATCCCGGCGTCGAGGCGGTGATCGAGGGCACCGACGCGGCGAGATCGGACGAGATGCGCGGCCTGCTGGCGGCGATCCGCCGGCTCGAAAGCATCGTCGAGGAGGAGACGGTTGCGCTTACGACCGGAAAGAAGATCGATTTCGACGATTTCAGCGCCCGGAAGAGCCGGAGCATGCTCGAATTCGTTCGCCTGATGCGGGCACGGATGCATCTCGGTGGCGAGATCGAGATCACCGCGGAGATCCAGCGGTTGCGCGAGAAGCTGGAGCGAAATCGCTCCGTCCTCGAAATGCACTATGACGCGGTGCGCGAGGTCGCGGCCATCATCGTCAAGGCGGTCAGGGATGCCGAGTCGGACGGCACCTATACCGGCCGCGCAGCACAGGATGGAAAATGATCAGGCTGGTGCTGGCCGGGCTCTGGGTATGCATTCTCACCGCGGGCACGAGCTATGCCGTGGCCTATTGGAAGGAAAACGGCAGCCTGCTGCCGGCGAAGGACGAATATCTCGACGGGCTACAATATCAGAAGACGCGGGCGCTGAGCGTGCCCATGGTCGAGAACGGCAACGTGCAGGGCTACATCGTCGCGCGCTTCGTCTATACGGTTGAGGCGCGGACCATGCACCAGCTCAACGTTCCGCCGGAGCCGTTCGTCGTCGACGAGGCCTTCCGCAGGATCTACGCTGACGACCGGCTCGATTTCAGGAAGCTCGCCCGCTACGACCTCTCCGTGCTCACGACGGCCATCAAGCAGCGCGTCAACGAGCGGATGCAGGCCGATGTGGTCCAGGACGTCCTGATCGAGGACTTCAACTACGTGTCGAAGGAAGAATTCCTACAGAAGCCATAGCTCGGTCTTTGCCGCCGCGTTGCGGCGCTTCGCCGCCATCCCTGCCGCTTCCGTGACCCTTAAAAACACGCCGGCCTCTGCGGGTATCTCCGCAGAGGCCGGACTCGTATCGTTGCCGCGCTAGTTACCTGCCGGATACGCCGCCGGAGCGGCGTGCGCCCTGTTCAGGAGGATGCCGACCTCGTCGAGCTCCTGCATCGGAACGTCGAGGGTCTCGCCGGCCGGGATGTTGAGACGATATCCGACGTAGCGCCGGGCCACGATCGCGTCGAAGCCGAGGCGGTCGCGGAGTTTCTTGCGCAGCTTGCTGACGTGGCTCTCGATCACGCTCTCGTCGAAGGTCGACTCGAAGATGCCGTAGACCGCGTTGAAGATCTGCGTCTTGGTGATCCACTTGCCGTGGTTGCTCACCATATATTCGAGAATGCGCAGCTCACGGCGGGGCAGGGTGAGGGCGTGGCCCGCAATCTCGGGGTCACGACCGTTGAAGAAGACCTGGATCCTGGTCTCGCAGGGCCTCGGCAGTTCGCCGACCCGGCGGCGCGCGATCGCGGCCGTTCGGGCGAGAATTTCGCGCAGGTGAATCGGCACGTGCACGACGTCGTCGACGCCCGATTCGAACAGCTCCAGCGTGTTCTTGAGCATCTTCTGGCCGCTCATGGCGATGATGGGAGCCGAGGAGCGCTTGCGCATCGCCCGCGGCAGGCTTCCGCGGGCATCGCAGTCCCCGAGCAGGAAGGCGTCCACCGCCGCCAGATCCGATTCACTCGCAGATTGCAGCCAGTCCCAGAATTCTCCCGAGGAGAAGCCGATCGACGATATGCCTTCGCGAACGAGCCCTCCGACGTAGCTGTTCGCGACGCTCTCGCGATCATCAACGATAATATACATCAGTCTTTCGCCCCTGTTTCGCACTTGTTGCGGCCGGTTGGTTGTTGTGATGCCCCGGCTCGGCAACGATGCTGTTTGACGACATTCCTTCCCGCGAACCGTTGTTATGGTTTCGATATTCGCGGGCAGCCCTACGCATTCAGTGCCTGCGTCTCGCAGGCCTGCTACTTCGACTCGATACTGAACGCTTACTGCGTGGCCCGGCGGGTGTCTTACGGATCACCTCGCGGAGCGGATTGAGAAACGACCTAGAACAGTTGCGCCAAGTTGCTCATCGCGTCCGAACACTACTGAAGCTCTGTCGATCTCCTCGCCAACTGGCGAGAATCACTTGATTAGGACCGTAACGATTGCCGATTTCCGATCAAGCGTGCGCCACAAAGCGATTGCTACGTGTGCTTGATGCTGTTGGTTTGTTTCGAGTTGTTTCTTTGTATATCCAATCGCATCAGTTGATTTGGAAATTGAACTAGTTCTGCATCGTAGCGATTCTAAAATTCCGCATCCCCGTACAATTACAGCCATTTTGGGTGGTGCCGCTCGTCATGCAAGTCGAGGGATTTTCAACCCGGGATTGACTCCTGCCATGCTGTCTCCACGTGCGACAATTCGACTCATGTGTGGCCGCGAGTCTCCGGCGTGGTGAAATCTTGGCGAGTGTGTGTCTTTCGAGTCGCACTCTCGCCACGTCTGTGACGCGTTCGACTCGTGTGACGTCGCATCGTGCGCGGTGAAAAGTTTTCGATGCGCACGTTTCAGGCAAGCTTCGACGAATAACGTTGCCGTTCGACGGATCGAACCGAACGGAGCATTGCCACATGTTGTCCGATGGACAAGCTCGTCCCAACGCGACCGCGGATGCTTCGGCGGCGGCGAAGCCGGCTCCGGAGGCGCGCGATACAAGGGACAATGCGGCACGAGCGACCAAGCCCGCTGCGAGCGCAAAGCGTGTTGCGGCGAGTGACGAGGCTCTGGCGAAAGAGGCGCTCGAGGGGCTGAAGCGTATTCGCGCCAAGGCGCGCCTCGACAAGATGGCAATACCCAAGCCCGCGCCGGCCGTGATCAAGCCGGCCGTGATCGTGGCCAAGCCGCCGCCGCCGCGCCCGAATTGGGTCGTGCCGCTCGCAACACTGGCGGTCGCCGTCATCCTGGTGGTCTGCGCCTGCACCGGCGTGATCGCCTATCTCACCACGACGCAACCCGTCCAGAGCAACGTTGCGGCCAACACCGAGATCAGGAATCTGCGCGAGACGGTCGCGCAGCTCCGCAAGCAGGTGTCGGGCGTGTCCGAGAATCTCGACGGCCTGCGCACCGCGGTCGATCAATCGAGCAAGGCGACCAATGACCGCTTCGGCAGGTTTGCCGAGAACCTGGACCGCATCGAGCGGGTGAGTTCGTCCTCCACAGTGAAGCTCGACAAGCTCGCCCAGGCTCAGGTGCAGGCTCCGGCGCCGGCAAGCGTCGCATCGCAGCCGTCGTCGTCGCAGGCAATGCCGATGCTGGCCTCGGTCGCTGCACCCGAGGTCACGGGCTCGGTTCCTCCGTCGGCGCCGCGCAAGGTGATCAAGGGTTGGTCGGTCCGCCAAGCCTATGAAGGAATTGCGATCCTGCAAAGCCCGAACGGCGTCATCGAAGCCGTGCTGGGACAGCAGGTGCCCGGGCTCGGCCGTATCGAGGACATCAGGAACGAAGACGGGCGTCTGGTGGTGGAGTCGAGCGGAGGCGTCGTCTATTCGTCGCGCAGGGCGGCGCCGTGATCGAGACGGCCTTCTATTGACGGTGATGTTCGAAGCTGGTGCATAGCAGATCGACTTCCGTCTCCGCGATCGGTGCGCGAAACAGGCGGCAGCTGAACTCCACCGTTGTCTTGCTGTCCGTGGTGGTGCGATCCTCCCGGAGGAAGATGCATCGCCTGCAAACGTCGGTGTGGTGCCGCTGCTCGGCCGCGTCAGACTGCTTCAGCACGTGCCGGAACGTATCGCGAAAGCGGATCTTGACGTCGTCGTCGAGGACGGCAATCGCCTCGACGAGAACGTTGACGGGGTCGCGCACCAGGAACTTCTTGCCCTGCTGCGTCACGCTCAGCGTCACCGAGCGCTTGTCCTTGGTCGAGCGCTTTCGCTCGAGATAACCGTGCCGCTCGAGTTCGCCGATGATGAAAGAGGCGGTGCCGCGCGTGGTGCCAACGTAACTCGCCAGCGCCGAAGGTGTCCGGGAGAACGGGTTGGCCCGGGAGAGGAATCGCAGCGCCATCCACTCGCGGTCGCGCAATCCGTGCTTGGTGCCTTCGAACCACAGGATGCGCGCGACCTGCTCCAGCAGTTCAATCGATTCGCGAGCCAAGTTCATTTCAATTCCAGGTCGGATAAAGCTTTATTCAATTGAGCCATGAGCAAGCGCAATCTAGGGACGAGAATGAAGCACTCGGGCAACCCTTCGCCCTGGCCGGACGGCAGATCGCGCCGGGAAGAACGCGTCTCGGTTTCCGGAGATGGAACTTCCGGCCGTGGAACTAGGGCGTCACGAAGAAAGTTCGAGTAAATCGCCCGGCTCAACTTCTCTGAAAAGTTCAATCAAATGCCGATGGCTTCCGTGCGGATTGACGATGATGTGCGATGACAGAGCAACATGATGTGTCATTGTCGCCACTGCGGTGCCCATTTGTTGCGGTCGAAGCGTCCGAAAGCGCGAACCGGCGCATCGCCGGCAACGCCGAGGGGCATGACCGGCCGGGAGAGAACCGTCTTTCTCGGTTAATGGATGTTGCGATGCAGTGCAGCTAGACGGTTAAGTCCGGCGCACGAGCGCTTGCGGGGAATGTCAGAGTGTCGTTGGGAATCGAGCAAGCCGCGCCGTTCAACATCAAACGCGCAGCGCTCGCAGCCACCATCGGCAATATGCTCGAGTTCTACGACTTCATCACCTACAGCTTCTTCGCCATCCAGATCGGCCACACTTTCTTTCCGACTGGAAGCGAGTACGGCAGCCTGATGCTGTCTCTGGCGACTTTCGGCGCCGGCTTCGTGACGCGGCCGATTGGCGGGATCGTGCTCGGCATCTACTCCGACCGGATCGGCCGGCGGCCCGCCATGCTGCTCAGTTTTGCCCTGATGGGGCTATCGATTCTGACGATCGCACTCACGCCATCCTATCGATCGATCGGCCTTGCCGCGCCCATCATCGTGATCGCGGCGCGCATGGCGCAGGGTTTCGCGCTCGGCGGGGAAGTCGGGCCGACGACTGCCTATCTCATCGAGATCGCCCCGCCCGCGCATCGGGCGCTGGTCGTGGCCTGGCAGCCAGCGAGCCAGGAGATCGCGGCGACCGCGGGCGCGCTGGTCGGCGTCATCCTGAGTAAAGCCATGGCGCCGGAGATGCTGGACTCCTATGGCTGGCGCGTGGCGTTCCTGATCGGGGCCGTCTGCCTGCCGTTCGGGCTCTGGATGCGGCGGACGCTGCCGGAGACGATCCCGCACGCCAAAGCCGGCACCGCGGCCAAGGAAAGCGGGGGCCACCTCTCGCAGGCCAGGCGTCACCTCGGCCTCATCGCGCTGGCGTTGATGATTCTGGCGAGCGGCACGATCTCGACTTATGTCACGCAATACATGACGACCTACGCGCAGAGCACTCTGCATGTGTCGTCGACGCTTGCCTTTGCGGTGTCGCTGGTCAGCAACGGCATTCAGTTCGTCGGCGCACTTGTCGGCGGATGGCTCGCCGATCGCGTGGGTCGCAACCCGATCATGATCTGGCCGCAGCTCGCAACGCTCCTGCTCACCTATCCAACCTTCCTGTGGATCGTCCACGCACCGGGTGCCCTGTCGCTTCTGGTCGGCTTCGGCGTGCTATCGATCATCGGTTCGCTGCCGTTTACGGCGTTCTATGCGACCTTCACCGAGGCGCTGCCACAGAACATCCGCGGCGGCGTGTTTGCGACCGTCTATGCGGTGGCGATCGCGAGCTTCGGCGGCACGGCGCAGCTCGTGGTCACCTGGCTCCTCCACGTCACCGGCAATCCGCTGGCGCCGGCCTGGTATCTCCTGCTGGCGGCAATCGTCGGACTTGTCGCGATGAACCTGATGCCCGAGACGGCACCGGTGAAACAGCGCCAGCGGCGGGCCTGAAGGCGGCGTGCTCGCAGGCTGGTGATTTGCGTTTCGCCCGCAATTATTGGCGAATGCGGCGCCCCTGGGGGCACGACATAGGCAGCAGGAAGGGATAGATGATGAGTTTCGAAACCACCATGACATCCGACGTCGTCGGGCTGACGAAAGTCGCGCCGGTCTCGCGCCGCGGATTCATGAGCGCCACCGCGGCCGTGGCTGCCGGCTACACGCTTGCAGCCGGGCCCGTGCGCGCCGAGGTGATCACGACCGACACCAACGGCCTCCAGGCCGGCGACGCCAAGATCAAGGTCGGCTCCGAAGAGATGCCTGCCTATTTTGCCCGCCCCGCCGGCAACACCAAGGCACCGGTGATCATCGTGGCGATGGAGATTTTTGGCCTGCACGAGTACATCAAGGACGTGACGCGACGCCTTGCCAAGCTTGGTGCATTTGCCGTCGCGCCCGACTATTACTTCCGCAAGGGCGTCGATCTGACCAAGGTCACCGAGATCAAGGACCTGCTGCAGGTCGTCAATGCCAAGCCGGACGCCGAGCTATTCTCCGACCTCGACGCGACGGCGGCATGGGCTGGATCGCAAGGCGGCGATACCACGAGGCTCGGCATCATCGGCTTCTGCCGCGGCGGCCGCACCGTCTGGGAATATGCCGCCCATAGCGGCACCCTCAAGGCGGGCGTTGCCTTCTACGGTACTCTGGTCGATCCCGCCAATCCGCTGTGGCCGAAGAGCCCGATGCAGCTCGCACCCGAAATGAAGGCGCCGGTGCTCGGCCTCTATGGCGGCGCCGATACCGGCATCTCCGTCGCGCAGGTCGAGCAGATGAAGGCCGCACTCGCGCAGAACAAGAAGACCGACGAGTTCAAGATCTATCCCGAAGCGCCGCATGGCTTCCATGCCGACTATCGCGGTAGCTACCGCAAGGACGCCGCGGAAGATGCCTGGAAGCAGGGGCAGGCCTGGTTCAGGAAATACGGCGTCCTGAGCTGACGCAAATTCCAAAGGGCGGCCCGATCGGCCGCCCTTTTGATGTCGGCGCAACGAACTCACCTCACCATCGCGCCATAGACGATGTCCTGGACCTGCTCGCGATAGTATTTCCTGAGTTCGCCCGGCGCCGCCGTTCCCACCACCACGACGAGACGCTCCTTGGGATCGCAGAAGAATTGCGTGCCGTAGGCGCCGTTCCAGGTGAACTCGCCGGGATTGCCGGGGACCGATGACAGGCCCTCGCTGGTGCGGACCGCAACCGCAAGGCCAAAGCCGAAGCCGCCGCGATGCGGCTCGACATTGGCCACGTTGTTCTTGATCTCGGGACCGAGATGGTTGGTCGTCATGTGGTGCACGGTCTTCGGTCCGAGAATGCGCTGGCCGTCGAGCTCGCCGCCATTGAGCAGCATCTGTCCGAAGCGGAGGTAGTCGCCGATCGTCGCGAACGAGCAGGCGCCGCCGCAGTCGAACTTGGTCGGCGTGTCCAGCAGCTTGATCGCCTGCGGCTTGCCGGTCAGCGGATCATTGGCAAAGGGACGGGCGAGGCGAGGGCGCTGCGCGTCGGTCGGGTGAAAGGTTGCATCCTTCATGCCGAGCGGCTGCCACACATTGGCGGCGAGATAGTCGCCGAGCTTATGCTCGCTCACCTTCTCGATCACAGCACCAAGCACGTCGATCGAAAAGCCGTATTCGAACTCGGTCGAGGGCTGGTGGGCCAGCGGCAGTTTGGTGATGCGATCGATGAAGGCCTCGGTGTCGCCTTCGATCGCCGGTGCAATGCCGTCAGGATATTGCCGCGCCACCGGGCTAGAGCTGTCGGGGCGGCCGCCATACATCAGGCCGGACGTGTGGCGATAGAGATCGTGGATGAAGATCGGCGAGGCCTGCGGTTCGAGCTTGAGTGATCCGTCTGCCTGGGGCACGCCGACCTTCATGTTCGCAAAGGCGGGATAATAGTCGGACAGCTTGGCCTGCAGAGGCAGCCGGCCCTGCTCCATCAGCGTCAGGCCAGCGACCGCCGCCATCGGCTTGGTCATTGAGGCCAGCGCGAAGATCGCGTCGATTGGCATCGGCGTGCCCTTGTCCGGATCGAGCATGCCATAAGCCTTGTAGTGCACGAGCTTGCCGTCGCGCGCGACCGCGACGACCGCGCCGGGCACGCGCTTGGCGGCGATCTCGCGAGCAAAGAAATTGTCGAGGCGCGCGAGCCCCTGCTTGGAGAATCCGGCGTCGTCGGGATTGGCTTCGGGCAGCGGCGCGGCGCTGGCCGCACCAAATGCGATGACGGCAACCGCCGCAGCGATCATGGTGATCGTCTTCTTCATTAAGTCCTCCCAAGGCGCGAGCTCGTTGTGCAGTGGCTCGCTGACCACCTAGATCACGATCGCACCGCTGCGAAGTCAAGCGCGGGTAGGACATGTCTGGGAAGTGCCGGGCGCGGCTGAGCCCTATCGTCCTTCGCCCGCGCGCCACAGCGCATCCAGACCGTGCCGATAGGTCGGGCAGGACAGCGTGACGCCGAGCTCGCGCCTCAGTTTCGCGTTGGAGACGCGGGCGCTGCTGGCATAGAAGCTGCGGGCCATCGCCGACATCTTGGCGGTCGCGAACGGTTCTTCGGGCGGCGGTGCAACGCCCATCAGCTGCGCGGCATAGGCGATCACGTCCTGCGGCGGCGCGGGCTCGTCGTCGCACACGTTCCAGGTGCCGCCGCCTCGATGACGAACCGCGGCCATGATCGCGCTCGCGATGTCGTCGACGTGGATGCGATTGAAGACCTGTCCGGGCTTGACGATGCGCCGGGCCGTTCCAGCGCGCAGCGTCGCCAGCGCGTTGCGGCCGGGTCCGTAGATGCCCGCAAGCCTGAGGATCGCGGCATCGCCGCCTGTCGCATCCGCCCAGGCTTGCTCCGCCGCGATCCGCATTTGCGTGCGCGCGAGCGCAGCCTGCGGCGGCGTGCTCTCGTCCACCCATCCGCCGCCGTGGTCGCCATAGACGCCGATGGTCGAGAGATAGACGACCTTGCGTCGGCCTGCTGCGAGCACGTTGCCGAACGTCGCAAGCGCGGGGTCGCCGGCGCTGCCGGGCGGGATCGAGATGAGAAGGACATCGGCGTCGCTGACACGTTCGACAGTCGTGCGATGCGGATCACTCCCGGAAAAGGGATGCACCTCGATGCCGGCAAGATCATCCCGCTGCGCGGGATCGCGCACGGTGCCGGCGACGTGCGAGAAAGCGCCGCCGAATCTGCGGACGAAGTGCCTGGCACTATAGCCGAAGCCAAGAATGAAGAGCCGCATGCCTCTGCCGTGCTGGTCGGAGTTCCCGTCGCGCTGGCTGCGCGTCCCCGCTCATAAGAGATTTTTGGGTCCGGCAAAAGATATTGCGATTTGTCTCGCCCGCGGCCTCGGGCGATGGTTGCCCGTCGAGAAAGCCATGCCGCCGGGAGCATCCATTGCAGACGTCGTTACCGACCGCGTCGGCCGTGCCGTTGGAGGCTGAGGCCGCCGACCTGATCCGGCAGGCCGCCGCGCTCATCTTCGACGTCGACGGCACCCTTGCGGAGACGGAGGAACTGCACCGGCTGGCCTTCAATCATGCCTTCTCGCGCCATGGTCTCGGCTGGGAGTGGGACCGCGCCGTCTACAAGGACCTGCTGCGGGTGACCGGGGGCAAGGAACGCATGCGCGCCTACCATGCAAGGCAGCTGATCGCCCGGCCATTGACGGACGAGGACATCGCGGAGCTTCACCGCATCAAGACCGCGCATTATGCCGGGCTGATCGAGACCGGCTGCTGTTCCTTACGGCCGGGCGTGGCGGAACTGCTGGCCGCCGCAAAGGCGCGCGGCCAGCGACTTGCGATCGCAACCACCACCTCGCACGGCAATATCGATGCGCTGCTCTCGCAGACGCTCGGGACGCGCTGGGCTAAAGATTTCGATGCGATCGTCGCCGGCGACGATATCAGGCACAAGAAGCCCGCGCCGGACGTCTATCTCGAAGTGCTGGCGCGCCTGAGGCTTGACGCGTCCGACTGCGTTGCGATCGAGGATTCCGCCAACGGGCTGATCGCGGCCTCGCGGGCGAACATTCCGGTTCTCATCACGCGCAGCATGTTCTTCCGGGATGATGATTTCAGCGATGCGCGGGTCGTGCTGGAGGATTTGTCGGGGCTTGGGTGAGGTGCCCAACAAAAAATGAAAAAACAACCCCATGCACAGTAGATCACGCCGGCGTGACCGCCATCTTCAGTGAACGCGGTGACTTGTTCTATCGTCCTCTGATTGCTCGACAATCTGCGCGATCGGACTCGACTGGTGATGCACCAGGCGCCAGTCGTCGCCGACGCGACGGAAATGGTTCGCCGCGGCCAAAGCAGTGCCGTCGACGATCTCGATGCAGAGCACGCGCGCGCTGTCGCCGTCGACGATCGCCTGCGGCTCGGCACACACGATCTGCGGCCGTTCCGGGTTCTGCAGGATGTCGCGCCAGCTTCCGATCACCGTGGCCCGCCCGATAATGGCTGGCCAGCCGGGATGGATGCAGGAAATGGTGTCGTCATCCGCCCACATCCGTTCCATTTCGTCGAAATTGCCGGTCGAAAAGGCGGCGTAGAAGGCCGCGTTCGCGGCGATGACCTTGCTGTCCTTTGCCATGCCTCTCGGGTGCGGCAATGACAGGCAAAAATCAAGCGCGACTTCCGTCGACTTTGACCGCAATGCAGCATTCAAGATGCTGCCCGCTTTGTGGTCACGCCGAGACGTGCGTCGCCACCGCCCGCCGCGCGCCATCCTTGTAGAGACGGCCGAGCGCTGTGGTGACGGCTTCGCGCAGCCGCGGCTCGGCACCAAGCGGCCCGAACACCTTCGCGACTCCGAGCAGTGCGGGCGCGAGCCGCTCGGCGACGGGACCCGCCTCGCGCGCCAGCGTGGCGAATTCAGCGGCGAGCGGATCGCGCACGTCGATCGCGCGACCCTGCTCATCTGTTGCGGTGACGTAGCGCATCCAGCCGGCCACCGCGAGTGCATGGGTGGCGATCGGCAAATCCTTGCGCAGGCGATCCTGCATCGCACCGAGCAGGCGCTGCGGAAGCTTTTGCGAGCCGTCCATCGCGATCTGCCAGGTGCGGTGATGCAGCGCCGGATTGGCGAAGCGCGTCAGCAGCGAGGCGCGGTAAGCGGCGAGGTCCGTGCCAACAGGCATTGTCAGCGTCACCGCGGCCTCCTCCATCACCTGCGCGGCGAGGCGCGCGAAATGCGGATCCTGCATGGTGTTGGCGATGGTCTCATAGCCCGAGAGATAACCGAGATAGGCGAGGGCGGAATGGCTGGCGTTGAGCAGCCGCAGCTTCATCAGCTCGAAAGGCTTGACGTCGCTGACGAGCTCGACGCCTGCGGCGGCAAGATCGGGCCGGTCCGCCGTGAAGCGGTCCTCGACCACCCATTGCGTGAAGGGCTCGGTCATCACGGGCCATACGTCGCGCATGCCCAGCGCCGATGACACCGCATCCCGGTCGGCATCCGTGGTCTCCGGTACGATGCGGTCGACCATGGTCGAGGGGAAGGCGGCCGTATCCGCAATCCACTTGCCGAGATCCTTGGATCGTAGCGCGGCGAATTGCGTCACGATCCGCTGCACGGTGTGGCCGTTGGCGGCGAGATTGTCGCAGCACACCACGGTAAAGGGCGAAAGCCCCTGCGCACGCCGGCGTGCCAGCGCAGCCACGATGAAGCCGGGCGCCGAGCGCGGCGCGTCAAAATTGTTGAGGTCGTGCACGATATCAGGGTGCCGCTCGTCGAGGTCGCCGGTCTGCGGCGTGTGGCAATAGCCCTTCTCGGTGACGGTCAGGGAGACGATGCGAATGGCGGGATCGGCCATCCGTTCGACCAGCGCTGCCGGCTTCTCACGCGCGACGACGCTGTCGAGCAGCGCGCCGATGACGCGGTGCTCGGTGCCTTCGGCCGAACGTATGGCAACGGTGTAGAGATGGTCCTGCGGGGCGAGGGCATCGCGCGTATCCGGGCTGCGCAGGCTCGCGCCGACGATGCCCCAGGACGAGCTGCCGGCGGAAAGGCAATCGTCGATGATCACGGCCTGATGCGCGCGATGAAACGCCCCCAGGCCCAGATGCACGACGCCGGGCGTGACGCGCGAACGGTCATAGGCCGGGCGGCGGATTGCCGGCGGCAACCGGTCGAGATTGGCGCTGGCAAGACGCACTGAACCTGGGCGCATGGACGTCTCCCCTTTGCTTTGCCGCTGCTTGACATGGCGCCCGTATCAGGTCAATGCTCCGGTCAATTGGTAAGACCAATTTTCCAAAATTGGCCGGTCGCGGGTGCTCGAGGCGCCTGGACGACCCTTTCAGGAGGAACCAGCGTGCCGCTGGAAGCTGTGGAGGCGAGACGGCTTTATCGCCAGGTCGCCGATCAATTGCGAGGCCTGATCGACGGCGGCGAGTACGCGGTCGGCAGCCGCCTGCCGACCGAGCGCGAGCTCGCCGAGCAGCTCAAGGTGTCGCGGCCGACGGTGCGCGAAGCCCTGATCGCGCTCGAGGTCGAGGGCCGCCTCCGCATCCGCGTCGGTTCCGGAATCTATGTGATCGAGCCCGCCGTCGTTGCCGCGCCCGCGCCTGCGTCCGTCATCGAGGGGCCGTTCGAGCTGCTGCGCGCCCGCGAATTCCTGGAAGGCGCCATCGCCGAAGAGGCCGCGCGCGTGGCGACCAGGAACGATGTCGCCCGCATCGATGCGTCCCTTGTCGCGATGGGGAATGTTGAACATCCCGGCGAAGCCTCGATGGTCCACGACCGCGCGTTCCACGTCGCGATCGCCGGAAGCCTCGGCAACGCCGTTCTGGTGCGCGTGGTCGGCGAGCTATTCGACCAGCGTCTCAATCCCTATTTTGCGCAGCTTGCGCATTATTTCGAGAGCCCGGGCACGTGGCGCACGGCGCTGGACGAGCATCGCGCCGTGCGCGACGCGATCGTGGCGCATGATCCGGACGCCGCGCGCGATGCGATGCGCGAGCATCTGGCGCGCTCCCAGGAGCGCTTTGCGCAGAATTTTGGCGCCGAGGGCGCGACTGCATCACCAGTCGGGCGGGGCCGGGTCGCGCGATCTCCGGCCAAGCCGGCAAAAACCAAGAGAGCACCAAAGACGCTGGCCAAGAATGGCAGCGCGCGGCGCCGATGAGATTGGACGGCTTGTCCCGGCTTTGGGACGGGCGAACAAGAAGCAGACTTTAGTCAGTGGAGGATAAGTCAGTGTTGAAGAAGATGACCATGGTGCTGGCGACTTCGGTCGCGGCAATGTTCGCGGCGACCAATCCCGGCATGGCGCAGACCAAGCTCAAATGGGCCCACGTCTACGAGACCTCGGAGCCGTTCCACACCGCCTCGGTCTGGGCCGCGCAGGAGATCGGCAAGCGTACCAACGGGCGCTACCAGATCGAGGTCTATCCGGCCTCCCAGCTCGGCAAGGAAGCCGACATCAACCAGGGCCTTGCGCTCGGCTCGGTCGACATCATCATCTCCGGCTCGAGCTTCGCGGCCAAGAGCTTCCCGCCGATCGGCGTCACCTACTATCCGTACACTTTCCGCGACGCCGATCATCTGCTCGCCTACACCAAGAGCGACATCTTCAAGGAGCTCGCCAAGGGCTATGAGGACAAGAGCGGCCACCACATCGTCGCGGTGACCTATTACGGCGTGCGCCAGACCTCGTCGAACAAGCCGATCAAGACCTGCGCCGACATGAAGGGCCTGAAGATGCGCGTGCCGGACGTGCCGGCTTACCTCGCGATGCCGCGCGCCTGCGGCGCCAACACCGCGCCGATCGCCTTCGCCGAGGTCTACCTCGCGCTCCAGAACGGCACCGTCGAGGCGCAGGAGAACCCGCTGACCACGATCGAGGCCAAGAAGTTCTACGAGGTGCAGAAGCACATCGTGTTGACCGGCCATATCGTCGATCACCTCAACACCGTGATCGCCGGCGCGCTGTGGAAGAAGCTCAGCGACGAGGACAAGAAGATCTTCACCGACGTCGCCCAGGAGGCCGCCGCCAAGGCCACCGGGGAGATCAAGCAGAACGAGGCCAAGCTGGTCGCCTTCTTTAGGGAGAAAGGCCTGTCGGTGACCGAGGTCGACAAGAACGAGTTCCGCGACACCGTGCTGAAGAACGTCGCGTTCGAGACGTTCGGTTACCGCAAGGCCGACTGGGAGCGGATCCAGGCGGTGAAGTGACGACGTAGTCGTCATCCCGGGGCGGTCCGTAGGACCGAACCCGGGATCTCGAGGTTCCGGGTTCGACGCTGACGCGTCGCCCCGGAACGACGATTTGGAGAGAGGTACACCCATGTCGACCGCCGAAATACACCGGCAGATCACCGCGGATGAGATCGCCCATACTTTCGAGGAAGAGGCGGCACCGAAGGTCGATCTCGGCGTCTACGCTTTCGAAGACTGGCTGGCGCTGGTGATCTTCTGGGTGATGGCGCTCGCCGTCTTCCTCCAGTTCTTCACCCGTTACGTGCTCAACGACAGCTACGCCTGGACCGAGGAGATCGCGACTTACTGCCTGATCGGCGTGGTCTTCATCGGCTCCTCGATGTGCGTGCGGCTGTCGCGGCACATCCAGGTCGATCTGATCTATCGCTATCTGCCGCGTATCGTAGCCCGCACGCTGTCGACTGCAATCGACCTGATCCGGGTCGCCTTCTTCGGCTACGCCATCAAGCTGGTCTGGGTCTACATCCAGATCATCGGCGACGAATCCATGACCACGATCAATCTTCCCAAGGACTACGTCTATTACGCCGTGCTGCTCGGCTTCGTGCTGATGTTCGCACGCTCGGTGCAGGTGGCGGTGCAGAACTGGCGGCAAGGCTACTCGGTCCTCGAACGTCCCGGCGCCTACGACGGATCGGAAGGATAGGACCATGCTGCTGTTGCTCGGAGGCTTTCTCGTTCTCATGCTGCTCGGCGTTCCCGTGGCGATTGCCATGGCCGCGTCGTCGCTGCTCTACATCCTGGTCAGCGGCGTGACGCCCGACGTCACGCTGGCGCAGCGCATGATCGCCGGCGTCGAGAGCTTTCCGCTGCTCGCCGTTCCCTTTTTCATCCTGGCCGGCAATCTCATGAACATCGCCGGCGTGACCGGCCGCATCTACAAGTTCGCCGTCGCGCTGGTCGGCTGGATGCGCGGCGGCCTCGGCCACGTCAACATCATCGGCTCGGTGATCTTCTCCGGCATGTCCGGCACCGCCATTGCAGACGCTGCCGGTCTCGGCACCATCGAGATCAAGGCGATGAAGGACCACGGCTACTCCACCGAGTTCTCGGTCGGCGTCACCGCGGCCTCGGCTACGCTCGGACCGATCATCCCGCCGTCGCTGCCCTTCGTGATCTACGGCATGATGGCGAACGTCTCGATCGGCGCGCTGTTCCTCGGCGGCGTCATTCCGGGCATCGTCCTGACACTGTTCATGATGGCCACCGTCACCTACTTCGCGCACAAGAACAAATGGGGCAGCGACACGCCGTTCTCGTGGCCGCAGCTCGGTTCGGCCGGCCTCGAGATCGCCGTCGTGCTCGCGTTCCCGCTCGCGATCTGGCTGATGGTGATGGCCGGCATGTCGACCAACATGGCCGTCGTCATCGGCCTCGGCACGCTGCTGATCATCGACTGGTACTTCGATTTCTCGGCGGTGATGGCGCTGATGGCGCCGGTGATCCTGATCGGCGGCATGACGCTCGGCTGGTTCACGCCGACGGAAGCCGCGGTCGCCGCCGTGATCTGGTCGCTGTTCCTCGGCCTCGTCCGTTACCGCACCATGACGCTGAAGACGGTGGCGAAGGCGACCTTCGACACCATCGAGACCACGGCTTCGGTGCTGTTCATCGTCACGGCAGCCTCGATCTTCGCCTGGCTGCTCACTGTGTCGCAGGCGGCCCAGATGTTGTCGGACTGGATGCTCAGCATCACCCACAACAAATGGGTGTTCCTGGCACTCGCCAACATCCTGATCCTGTTCGTCGGCTGCTTCATCGACACTACGGCCGCGATCACCATCCTGGTGCCGATCCTGCTGCCGATCGTGCTCAAGCTCGGCATCGATCCCATTCATTTCGGCCTCATCATGACGCTGAATCTGATGATCGGCCTGTTGCATCCACCGCTCGGCATGGTGTTGTTCGTGCTCGCGCGCGTGGCAAAACTCTCGGTCGAGCGCACGACGGTGGCGATCCTGCCCTGGCTGGTACCGCTGCTGCTCGCGCTGATCGCGATCACCTACATTCCCGACCTGACCCTCTGGCTGCCGAAATACATGGGACTTTCCAAATGACCTCCAAAGCTCTGGCCGCAACGCTGTTCGGCCCTGAAGATCTGCGCATGATCGAGCATCCGCTCGACAAGCTCGCACACGGCATGGTGCGCGTCCGCTTCGGCGCGGGCGGCATCTGCGGCTCGGACATGCACTACTTCCGCCATGCCCGCACCGGCGATTTCGTGGTGAAGTCGCCGCTGGTGCTCGGTCACGAGATCTCGGGCGAGGTGGTGGAGATCGCAGGGTCCGCTGCGAACCTGAAGGTCGGCGACCGCGTCGCTGTCAACCCGTCGCGCTGGTGTGGTCATTGCGTTGCCTGCCGCGAGGGCCGGCCGAACCTCTGCGAGAACATCTATTTCATGGGCTCGGCCTCGAAGACCCCGCACATGCAGGGCGGCTTCGCCAATTATTTTGACGCGATCCCGGCGCAGTGCGTGAAGATCCCGGACCACGTGTCGTATCAAGCCGCAGCGCTGGCCGAGCCGCTCGCGGTCTGCCTGCACGCGGTCGCGCGCGCCGGCAACATCGAGGGCAAGCGCGGCATCATTTTCGGCGCCGGCCCGATCGGGCTCCTGACCATGCTGGCCGCGCACCGTGCCGGTATGGCTAACATTACGGTGGCCGACATCGCTCCGGCGCCGCTCGCCTTTGCGACCCGGCTCGGCGCCTCGCATGTCGAGAACGTTTCGGCCGGTGAAGACGGGCTGAAGGCGCAGGCGGCGTCGCGCCCCTACGACGTCGCGTTTGAGGTCTCCGGTACGGCGGCGGGCCTTGCCAGCGCGATCGGCATCGTCAGGCGCGGCGGCATCGTGGTGCAGATCGGCAATCTGCCGGGCGGGCAGATCCCGACGCCGTCGAATGCGGTGATGGCCAAGGAGATCGACCTGCGCGGCTCGTTCCGCTTCGGCCTGGAGTTCATGACGGCGGTGGAACTGATTGCCGACGGCAGCGTCGACGTGCTGTCGCTGGTGACCGCCGAGCGGCCGCTGTCGACCGCGCCGGACGCGCTGCGGCTGGCGCTCGACCGCTCGCAGAGCGTCAAGGTCGTGTTGACTGCCAACTGATTCTTGTTTTGACGCGTTTTCTTTACGCGAACCGGTACCCACTTCGCTCGAAAACGCTTTAGGAGAACGCGCATGATGCTCGAGGGATGGCGCTGGTACGGGCCGGATGATCCCGTCTCGCTCGATGATGTCAGGCAGGCCGGGGCGAGCGATATCGTCTCGGCGCTGCATCAGGTGCCGATCGGGGAGGCCTGGACGCGCAAGGCCGTCGAGGAACGCAAGAATTTCATCGAGAACGGCCAGCCGGGCCGCTCGCAACTGACCTGGTCGGTGGTGGAATCGATTCCGATCCCCGACGACGTCAAGCGTCTCGGGGCCAAGGCGACGAAATCCATCGAGGCGTGGATCGCGAGCCTGGAAGCAGTCGCCGCGTCCGGTATCAAGATCATCTGCTACAATTTCATGCCTGTCGTGGACTGGTGCCGCACGGACCTCGAGTGGGAGCTGCCGAACGGCGCCCGCGCCATGCGCTTCGACCAGGACCGCTTTGCCGCGTTCGAGCTGCATATCCTCAAACGCCCGGCCGCCGTGCAGGACTATTCGCCGGAAACGCAGGCGCGCGCGAAAGTGCTGTTCGAGCAGATGAGCCAGGCCGATATCGACTATCTCGTCATGGTCATCGCCAGCGCGCTGCCCGGTTCGACCACCGAGCCGATGACCATCCCGCAGTTCCGCGACCGGCTCGAGACCTATCGCGACATCACGCCAAAAATCCTGCGGCAGCATCTCGCTGAATTCCTCGCGCGTGTCGCGCCCGTGGCAGAGCAGTTAGGCGTGTCCCTGACGCTGCACCCGGACGATCCGCCGCGGCCGCTATTCGGCCTGCCGCGGATTGCCTCCAGCGCGGACGATTATCAGGCACTGTTCGACGCGGTGCCGTCGAAAGCGAACGGCATCTGCCTGTGCACGGGCTCGCTCGGCGTGCGCGCGGAGAACGATCTTCCGGCGATGGCTGAACGCTTCGGTCCCCGTATCGCCTTTGCCCATCTGCGCGCCACCAAGCGCGAGGCCGATGGACTGTCGTTCTACGAATCGGATCATCTCGACGGCGACGTCGACATGGTCGCGGTGCTCAAGGCGCTGTTGAAGGAGAACGCGCGGCGTGCGCCCGACAAGAGGATCGTGTTCCGTCCCGATCACGGCCATCGCATGCTCGACGATCTCGCCGCGACCAAGCGCACCAATCCCGGCTACACCGCCATCGGCCGCCTGCGCGGTCTCGCCGAGCTCCGTGGCGCGATCAGGGCGATCGAGCACGGGTAGGGTGGTTTCGTCTCTCCACACCGTCATTGCGAGCGCAGCGAAGCAATCCAGAATCTTTCCGCGGAAAGACCCTGGATTGCTTCGCTGCGCTCGCAATGACGTGGAGAGAGCAACGCCCCCTCAATAGCATGCCGCCATCGCGCCGAGCTTCGGGTAGAGCCGGTCGATCGCGGCGATCTCGCTTTTCATCTGCGCGATGATCCAGTCGCGGATCTCGGCCGCGATGGGGCGCATCGGCCGGTTGCGTGGCGGCAGGAACTCGCAGATGCGGCGCGTGGTGGTGAGCCTGTCGGAGGCCGGGACCAGTGCGCCGGTGAGGAGCCAGTGCGAGGCGACCGTCAGCCAGCCGAGCGCGATGCCCTGGCCGAGCAGCGCGGCCTGCATCACCACGGCGTAATCGGTGAAGCTCAGCCCCTTGGCCGCGCCGCGGCGCCCGGTGAGAAGCGATGCATAATCCGCGGCCCAGTCGCCCGGCGTTTCGGCAAGGCGGATGATGGTGTTGCCTTCGCCGGGATCGGTCTCGCCGAGATAGCCGGGGCTGCACATCGGCAGCATCACTTCCTTCATCACCAGCGTGCCGCCGGACGACGGCTCGTCGCGGTCGCGGAAGCGCATGCCGAGGTCGACATTCTCCACCGGCCCGCGCAGCGCGCCGGAGATGAGCTGGAAGCGCAGATCGACCTGCGGAAACTGTTTCTGGAGCTTGTCGATGCGCGGCATCAGCCAGTGCGTGGTGAAGGCGGAGGAGACCGACAACGTTACCGTCTCGGTGCCCTTGCGGCGCCGCTCGATCTCGATGAGACCGTTCTCGATGCTGCGAAAGCCTTCGAGCACGCGGCGATAGAGTAATTCGCCTTCCTCGGTGAGCACGGCGCGGCCGGCCTTGCGGTCGAACAGGCGGACGCCGAGATGCTCCTCGAATTGGCCGAGCATGCGGCTCACGGCCGGCTGCGTGACGTTCAGTTCAGCGGCTGCCGCGGTGAAGCTGCCATTGCGCGCCGCTGCGTCGAAGACGAACAGGGCGTTACTGGAAGGCAGCATCCGGCGTAGCTCGGGCATAACGCCATGTTATGAGTGCGGTGAGAATTTGGCAATTGCCGAGTTTTGCCAAGTCTGTTGTCATTGGCATGACAGCCTAAAGACAGGGCTTGCGAGAGAAGAGATGGTGCGGTGCACGCTTCGATCGCGATTGCGTCAGCTTTCCTGTCTATAAAGCAGGCTTATGGCGCGCAGTGAGGCACGCCATTCCAGGGAGAGGCGAGGTCGATCGTTGGATAAACGAGCGGAAAGCGTCGAGATCAGGTCCGCGAGCAAGGCGTATGGCGCCGTTCGTGCTCTTGACGACGTCTCCCTCAATGTCAGCGCCGGTGAGTTCGTCTCGCTGCTCGGGCCCTCCGGCTCCGGCAAGACCACGCTGCTCGGCATCCTCGGCGGCTTCATCCTGCCATCGTCGGGCACGATCCTGTTCGGCGGCCGCGACGTCACCTGGATGCCGCCGCACCAGCGTGACATCGGCGTGGTGTTCCAGAACTACGCGCTGTTCCCGCATATGAGCGTCGGCGAGAACGTCGCCTTCCCCTTGCGCGCGCGGCGCCTGCCGAAAGCGAGCTGGCCCGACAAGGTGCGCGCGGCGCTCAGCATGGTCGGCCTTGCCGGATATGAAGAGCGCGGCATCGCGCAGCTTTCCGGCGGCCAGCGCCAGCGTGTGGCGCTGGCGCGCGCCATGATCTTCGAGCCGCGCCTGATCCTGATGGACGAGCCGCTCTCCGCGCTCGACAAGCAGCTGCGCGAATCCATGCAGATCGAGCTGCGCGCACTGCACCGGCGCATCGGCGCCACCATCATCTACGTCACCCACGACCAGCGCGAGGCGCTGACCATGAGCGACCGCGTCGCGGTGATGAAGGACGGCCGGCTGATCCAGATCGACGCGCCCGAGCGGCTGCACGATCATCCCGCCGATTCCTTCGTGGCGAGCTTCATCGGCGAGGCGACGATGCTGCCGGTCCGCCGCGTCGATGCCTCCAGCGTCGCGCTCGGCAATGCGTTGCTGCGCAGCGCCCGCGCCATTCCCACTGGCGATGCGCTGATGCTCGCCGTGCACAGCGAGAAGCTTCTGATCGACGACGGCGCGCAGGATGCCGCTTGCAACCGCCTGACCGGCACCGTTACCGACATCGTCTATCAGGGCGAGAGCCTGCGCATCTTTATGGCGCTCACTGACGGCGTCTCGCTCAGCCTGCGGCAGCCGAGCTACCACCAGGCCTACAGCCGCATCCCGCCGCTCGGCGGCAGCCTCACCGTCACCCTTCACCCCGAGGACACCATCGTCGTGCCCAGGGTGGACTGAACTCAAGCCTTGTTCAACCGAGAGAAGAAGCCAAAAATGTCGTCAGCAGCCTCGTTCAGCAATTTCAAGGTTCTCACCTTCGACGTCGTCGGCACCTTGATCGATTTCGAGACCGGCGTGCTCTCCGCGGTGCGCAAGATCTCGGGCAAGACGCCGGCCGAGCTCAGTGACGAGCAGATTTTCGAGCCCTACAAGCGCGGCCGCGACAAGCATTACGAGCGCTCGAGCGAGGTGATGTTCCACGTCTATCGCCATCTCGCGACGGAGCTGGGACTGCCCGCCGATGATGCGGCCTGCGAAATGTTCCAGCTTTCGGTGCTGCGCTGGGGGCCGTTCGCGGATTCGGTCGAGGCGCTGAAGCGCCTGCGCACGAAGTTTCGGCTCGTGGCGATGACCAATGCCGACCGTGTCGCGTTGTCCTGCTACGCGCACGCGCTCGGCAATCCCTTCGACGACACAGTCTGCGCCGACGATACCGGTGTCGCCAAACCCAATCCGGAGTTCTTCGCCTACAACAAGGGCCGCCAGTCCGCATTCGGCTACAAGCAATCCGACATCCTGCACGTCGCGCAGAGCCAGTATCACGACATCGGGATCGCGCGGAAACTCGGCTACAAGGTGTGCTGGATCGAGCGCCGCCAGGGCATCGCCGGCTTTGGCGGCACGCCCGCGGTGGAGACGCTGACCAAGCCGGACTTCCACTATCCGACGCTGAAGGCGCTTGCCGACGCAGCCATCGGGCCGGCGGCGTAATTTCGTGAGCGCGGGCATGACACGGGACTGGAGCGCGCTGCCATCGGCCAACTCGCTGTGGGCTGCCACGGCCGAGCCGGCGCGCGACTTTCCCGTGCTGTCGGGCGAGCGCCAGGCGGATGTGGTGATCATCGGCGCGGGCTACACCGGTCTGTCCGCCGCGCACCACATTGCCAAGAGTGGCCTCGCGCCGGTCGTGCTGGAAGCCAACCGCCCCGGTTGGGGCGCGAGTGGGCGCAATGGCGGCGTGATCACCGCAAAGTTCCGCCTCTCGTTCCGCGAGATCGACGCCGCGCATGGCCGCGCCATGGCGCAGCGTATGTACGAGATCGCACATGAATCGACCAACATGGTCGAGGAACTGGTGTCGGAGTTCGGCATCACCAGCGCGAATCTGACGCGCACCGGCCAGGTCAAGGCCGCGCATAACGAGACGACGCTTAAGGCTGCGATCGACGAAGCCAACTGGATGACGCGCGAGATGGGCTCTGCCGAGGTCCGCATCCTCGACAAGCGCGGCGTGCGGGAGGAGACCGGCTCCGACATCTTCGTCGGCGGCGTGCTCAATCCCGGTTCGGGCGGTATCCATCCGCTGAACTACCTGCGGGGCCTCGCCGATGGCGTCGCGCGCCGCGGTGTTGCCATCTTCCAGGAATCGCCGGTGATAAAGCTGCGGCGCGAGAACGGCGGCATCGTCGCGGAGACGCCGCGAGGTGCGGTGCGCGCAAAGCAGGCGATCATCGCCACCAACAGCTATTCCGATCTGACCGATGCGACCGCCCACATGCAGCGCACGCTGATCCCGTTCCGCAGTGCCATGGTTGCCACCGAACAATTGCCGCGCAATCTCGCGGGAAAGCTGATGCCAACCGGGCGCACCTACACCGAGACCAAGCGCATGATGCGCTGGTTCCGCATGGTCGACAACCGCGTCATCTTCGGCGGCCGCGGCGCCTTCGGCAAGCAGGACTCCGAAGCCGCCTTCGATGCCTTGCGCAAGGCGATGGTCGGCATCTTCCCCGATCTTGCCGATGTGCCGCTCGCCTACAAATGGTCGGGCCTTGTGGCGATGACCTTGGATTCGGTGCCGCATATTGGCCGGCTCGACGACCGCACGTTGTTCTCGATGGGCTACAACGGCGCCGGCGTTGCGATGTCGAGCCTGATGGGCCGCTATCTCGCCGCCTTCGTGCGCGGCGAGACGCCTGATGTCGGCCTGCTCGATGCTAAGCGCATGAAGACGATTCCGTTCTATCCGCTGCGCGAGCCCGCGGTGCGCATGGTCGCCGGCTGGTACCAGTTTCTCGATGCGATCGGTCAGTGAGATCTATTTGGAGGAGGTGAGGATGACGATGAAGCAGAATTTTGGATTGGGCTGCGCGCTGCTGGGCGCAATCGGATTGAGCACCGCGGCGAACGCCGCAGAACAGATCACGTTCGTCTCGCAAGGCGGCGCCTATCAGCAGGCGCAGACGGTCGCGATCCTCGATCCCTCCGCCAAGAAGCTCGGCATCACCATCAACCAGGACTCCATTCCAGATGCCTGGCCGGCGATCAAGACCCAGGTCGGTAGCGGCAAGCCGATCTGGGACGTCGTGGACACCCCGACCGGCAACTGCCTGCGCGGCGGCGAGCAGGGGCTGATCGAGAAGCTCGACTTCTCGAAGATTCCAAACGGAGCAGCGATGCCGGAGTCCTATCGCAGTCCCTATTCTGTCTCCTATGAGTTCTATTCCAGCGTGCTGGCCTACAGCCAGAAGACCTTCCCGAAGGATGCGCCGAACAGCTGGGCCGATTTCTGGGACGTCAAGAAATTCCCTGGCCGCCGCGCGCTGCGCAACCATCCGTTTGCAACGTTAGAGGCGGCGCTGATGGCGGACGGCGTTGCGCCCGACAAGCTCTATCCGCTCGACGTCGACCGTGCCTTCAAGAAGCTGGAGGAGATCAAGCCGCACATCACGGTGTGGTGGACCTCGGGCGCGCAATCGGCGCAGCTGCTCAACGACGGCGAGGTCGACATGGAGATGGCCTGGAACGGCCGCGTCAGCGCGGTGGCCAAGGAAGGCGCCAAGGTCGCTTTCACCTACAACCAAGGCATCCTGCAAAGCACCTCGCTCTGCATCCTCAAGGGCGCGCCGAATCTCGCGACGGCGGTCAAATTCATCAACGAGGCCGTCGATCCCGTGCACCAGGCCAATCTGCCGCTGCACATCGACTACGGCCCGGGCAATCCGAAGGCGTTCGAGACCAATGTGATCAAGCCCGAGCGCGCCGCGCAATTGCCGAGCGAGCCGTCCAATGCGGCCAAACAGGCCCTGATGTCCTATGCCTGGTGGTCCTCGCCGGCCGGCGAGGCCGCCGAGAAGCGCTGGGCGTCCTTCATGCAGAAGTGAGCGAGGCGGCGTTGAACTCAGATCGTACCACGGCCGACGCTGCGCTCCCTCCCCCGCTTGCGGGGGAGGGCTGGGGAGAGGGTGTCTCGACAACGAGGACTCCCCAAGAGGACAGAACCCTCACCCGGATCGCTTTCGCGATCCGACCTCTCCCGCAAGCGGGAGAGGTGCAGCAACTGAGACCGGCGAGGCGGCGTTGACGACATCCGTGTCCGATCCATCGCAAAGGCATCAGCGCCGCGAGCACGGCCTGATGCTGGCGCTGGTGTCGCCGGCGCTGCTCGTCATTCTGCTCCTGATCGTGCTGCCGGTCGGCTGGCTGGCCTGGCAATCGATCTATCATGACGGCTTCACGCTGGAGAACTACCGCCGCGTCTTCACGGAAGACATCTACTGGCGCAGCTTTGCGCTGACATTCGAGATCAGCCTCGCGGTCACGCTGATCGCGCTGCTGCTCGGCTATCCCGTGGCCTACCTCGCCAATTCGTTGCCGAAAGGCTGGAGCATCCTCATCCTCGCGCTGGTGGTGCTGCCGTTCTGGACCAGCGTGCTGGTCCGCGCCTATGCCTGGCTGGCGCTGCTGCAACGCAGCGGCGTGATCAACCAGTTTCTGCGTTATCTCGATGTGATCTCGGAGCCGCTCGCGCTGGTCCACAACACGTTCGGCACGGTGGTCGCGACGGTGCACATCCTGCTGCCGTTCATGGTGCTGCCGCTCTATGCCACCATGCAGAAGATCCCCGGCGATTTGATGCAGGCCGGCGCCAGTCTCGGCGCCAGCCCATCGCTCACCTTCGTCCGCGTGTTCCTGCCGCTGTCGCTGCCGGGCGTGCTCGCCGGCTGCACCATGGTGTTCGTGCTCTGCCTCGGCTTCTACATCACGCCGGAATTGCTCGGCGGCGGCCGCACGGTGATGGTGTCGATGCTGGTGAGCCGCAATGTCGAGCTCTACAACCAGTTTGGCGCCGCGAGCGCCGTCGCCGTCGTTCTGCTTGCCAGCGTGCTCGCGATCTTCTTCGTCGTCAGCCGCTTCATCTCGCTCGACCGTGTGCTGGGGCAGAAATGATGCGCGCCTCGCCCGCACGGATTGCCCTGTACGTGATCAGCGCGCTGGTGCTGATCTATCTGATCCTGCCCGTGCTGATCATCGCGCCGATCTCGTTCTCCAGCGCGCGCTTTTTGACCTTCCCGCCGCCGTCGTTCTCGCTGCGCTGGTACCAGCAATATTTCGCCAATCCGGCCTGGATGCAGGCGACGCGGGTGACGCTGACGGTTGCGTTCCTGACCGTCCTGATCGCAACGCCGTTCGGCGTTGCCGCCGCCTATGCCATCAGCCAGTCGAAGCTGCGCATCATGCGCGTCATCCACATGGCGTTGCTGCTGCCGCTGGTGGTGCCGATCATCATCACCGCGGTCGGTATCTTCTTCGTCTACGCCAAAGTCGGCCTGGTCGCGACCATGCCCGGCCTCGTGCTGGCGAACGTGATGCTGGGCCTGCCTTACGTCGTCATCTCGGTACTGGCGGGCCTGCAGAGCTTCGATCCGGCGCAGGAGATGGTGGCGCGCAGCCTCGGCATGAACCGCCTGCGCAGCTTCTTCGCGGTGACGCTGCCGCAGATCAAGTCGAGCGTGGTCGCGGGCGGCATCTTCGCCTTCATCTCGGCGATGGACGAGACCATCGTCGCGCTGTTCATCTCCGGCGGCCAATACCAGCCGCTGACCAAGCGCATGTTCACCGCGCTCCGCGACGAGATCGACCCGACCATCGCCGCGATCTCGACGCTGATGACGGTGGCCTCCTTCATGCTGGTGCTGCTGGCGAGTGCACGGCAGAAGGGCAGGTGAGGATTATCGTCGTCCTGGCCTTCGCGAGGACGACACTGAATATGTAGCGACCGTTTTCGATTGCGGCGCGCAATCGCCGCTCCTTCACTCCTTCGCCAGCCACGCCAAAATCATCTCCACGATCTGCGCGCGGCTCTTGGCCAGCACCTTCGGTTCGCTGAGGTCGCGGTCGAACAGCGCGCCGAAGGTGTGGCGGTTGGCGACGCGGAAGAAGCAGTAGGAGGAGATGGCCAGGTGCAGGTCGATGGCGTCGATGTCGTCGCGGAAGACGCCTTCCGCGCGGCCGCGCTTGAGGATGCCGTCGAGGGTTGCGATCACGCTGGCGTTGAGCTGGCGCAGCTGCAGATTCTGCTTCAGATGCTTGCCGTGGTGGATGTTCTCGATGCTGACGAGGCGGATGAAGTTCGGGTTGCGCTCGTCATGGTCGAAGGTCGCCTCGATCAGCCGGCGCAATCCTTCGCGGGTGTCGCAGCTTTCGATGTCGAGCTGGTCCTCCAGCGCGCGGATGCTGCGATAGGCCTCCTCCAGCACCGCGAGGTAGAGCTGCTCCTTGCCGCCGAAATAGTAATAGATCATCCGCTTCGATGTGCGGGTCCGGGCGGCGATCGCATCGACGCGCGCGCCGGAATAGCCTTCCGAGGCGAATTCGGCCATCGCCACTTCGAGGATGTCGCGCTTGGTGCGCTCGGGGTCGTTGGTGCGCTTTGATGGAGGCGGCATGCGCTCGAGCATCGCTGTTTCTCCCGCCAGATTCCACGGATCACCTTGAAGGTGAAGGCAAATTTCAGCCGTTGCTGCAATGATCCAACGCGTATTGCATAAACGTACTAGTTCGTACATTATGCGCCGAGACCAAGGCCGCGGCAACAAAAACGAAAAAACGCGCGTGAGGCGGACAGCCAGACGCGAACCGCACCGGACACATGGGGAGGAATTTCATGACGTTGACGTCAACCGCACCACTGCGCGCTTCATCCAGCACAGAGGCCACGCCGAACAAGCTGCCGAAGCGCGCCGCGCTGGTCAGCTTTGTCGGCAGCATGCTCGAATACTACGACTTCTTCATCTACGGCACCGCGGCGGCGCTGATCTTCCCAAAAGTGTTCTTCGCCAATGTCGATCCCTCGACCGCGACGCTGCTTGCGCTCTTGAGCTTCGGCATCGGCTATATCGCGCGCCCCGTCGGTGCGGTCATCCTCGGTCATTTCGGTGACCGTATCGGCCGCAAGTCGGTGCTGCTGTTCACGCTGGTGCTGATGGGCGGCTCGACGCTCGCGATCGGCCTGTTGCCGGATGCCAGGACGATCGGCAACGCCGCGCCTGTTATCCTGACGCTGCTGCGCCTGTTGCAGGGTCTCTCGGCGGCCGGTGAGCAGAGCGGAGCAAACTCCCTGACGCTGGAGCACTCCGCCAATTCCAACCGCGCCTTCTTCACGAGCTGGACCCTCAGCGGCACCCAGGCCGGCGCAATCCTGGCGACGCTGGTGTTCATCCCTGTGTCGAGCCTGCCGGAAGACCAGCTCCTGAGCTGGGGCTGGCGCATTCCATTCCTGCTCTCATTCTTCGTGCTGATCGTCGCCTATCTCGTCCGGCGGACCATGCGTGAGACCCCTGTGTTTGAGGACATCAAGGACAAGGCGCAGGTCGCGCGCTTCCCGGTGATCGCGCTGCTGCGCGACTACTGGCCCGACGTGCTGCGCGTGATCGTCTGCGCGCTGATCGCCACCGTGAGCACGATGACCGCCGTGTTCGCGCTCGGCTATGCCACCAGCAAGTTCGGCGTGGCGCGCCCGACCATGCTGTGGGCCGGCGTGCTCGGCAATGTCACCGCGCTGATCACCCAGCCGCTGTGGGCCCTGCTCGCCGATAAGATCGGACGTAAGCCGGTGTTCATCGGCGGCGTGCTCGGCTGCGCCGCGCTGGTATTCCCCTATTTCATGCTGGTGACCTCTGGGAATACGCTCGCGATCTTCGCCGCCGCGATGATCCTCTCGGGCATCATCTACGCCGCGCCGAACGCGATCTGGCCGTCCTTCTATGCCGAGATGTTCGAGGCGCGCGTGCGCTATTCCGGCACCGCGATCGGCACCCAGCTCGGCTTCCTCGCCGCCGGCTTCACGCCGCTGGTGAGCGCGAGCCTGGTCGGCGAGGGGCCGAACGGCTGGCTTCCCGTCGCGATCTTCGTCGCCTGTTGCTGCGTGATCTCGGCGGCATCGGCGGCCACCGCGCGTGAAACCCACACCGTCGACATCGCCGATCTCGGCAAGCGGCGCGGCTGAGAGCAGAGGCAAGTTGGGCATGTTGACGAAAGCAGTTTCGACCACGAGCGGGCCGGTGACCGGCGTTGGGCAGAACGGCATATCCGCCTTCAAGGGCGTGCCTTATGCCACCGCGCGGCGCTTCGCGAAGGCGGTGCCGCCGAAAGCGTGGACGGAGCCGCGCCAATGCACGGACTACGGCGCTTACGCGCCGCAGCCCGGTCATCTCGATCATGCGGACGAGCCAGCCTGTCTCAACCTCAACATCTGGGCGCCGGCAGCGATCGATCGCCCGCTGCCGGTGCTGTTCTTCATTCACGGCGGCGCCTTCGTCACCGGCGGCGGCGCCGATTATGACGGCGGATTCCTCGCCAAGCACGGCCCGGCGGTGATCGTCACCATCAACTACCGGCTCGGCCCGCTCGGCTTCCTGCAACTGCATCGTCATGGCTTGGGCGAGGCGAACAACCTCGCGATCTCGGACGCGTTCGCGGCGCTCGACTGGGTGCATGCCAACATCGCAAACTTCGGCGGCGATCCGAATGCGATTACGCTCTCCGGCCAGTCGGCCGGCGCCTCCATGGTCATTGCGCTCGCAACGCTGCCGCAGGCCAAGGGCAAGTTCATTCGCGTCCACGCGCTCAGCGCGCCGGGGCGGAATATCATGAGCGCCGATCATGCCGACGAGGTCGCGCGCCGTGTACTCGACGAGCTCGAGCTGGCGCGCGATCCAGCCGCAATCACAACCGTCCCGTTGCCAAAGCTCTTCGCGGCGGTGGAGCGCGTCGGCCGCATGATCGCGGACGAGACTGATACCGGCACCGTGTTCGGCCCGGTGCTCGACGGCACCGTGATCGCGCGTGAGCCGCGCGATGTCTTCGCCGACGGGTCCTTGCGCGACATTCCGCTCTGGCTCGGCTCCTGCCGCGACGAGATGGTGATGTTCCTGAAGAGCACGCCACCGGCCGCGATGATCCGCACCACCGAACGGCAGGTACGCGCGACTTTCGGCGATGCCGGCTGGGAGCGCCTACTGTCCTGCTATCGCGGCACGGCGCGTCCTGACGAGGATCCGTACGAGGCTCTGCTATCGGATGCGTTCTGGCATCGCCCGATGGCCGATCTCGCGCGAAGCCACGCAGCCGCGGGCGGCGCGGTGTGGTTGAGCCGGTTCGACCATCGACCCACGCTGGAGCCTTTTTTGTCGCAGGGACCGACCCACGGCGCCGACAATGCCTGCTTCTGGGCGCATCTGCCAGATTTCATTGATCGCCCGATCCTGAAACGAAAGGGCGGGCCGATGGCGCCTGCCGATATTGATGTCGCCGCGCGGTTTCAAACAAGCTTGCTGCGATTCGTTACGTCGGGCAGGCCGGATGTCGCGGAAGCCTGGCCGCAGTTCGATCTGGCCAGGGAGCCTCTCGCCATCTTCGGCCAGCCGTTCCATATTGTGCCGCTCAATGAAGGCGTGCGCTCCCGCCTGTGGACGGAATTGAGCGCGAGCAATAACGACAAAAAAATGAGGGAGGCCGGATGAGCATCTTGGATGGAAACGCCGCGCGCATTCAGTGGCGGTCTGCGATTCCGATCATCTCGCTGGTTGGCGCATTCGCGATGCTTGCGACCTCATCCGCGCCGGCGCAGATCGTCGCGACGCCTGTCCCCGGAGATCCTGTCGGCATCGATAGTGGTGCCGTCTCCGGCAAGGTGCTGCCGTCGGGCGTCAAAGCCTATTTCGGCATTCCCTTTGCCGCGCCGCCGGTCGGTGACCTGCGCTGGCGCGCGCCGCAGAAGGTTGAGGCCTGGAGGGGCGTCTATCATGCCGACCGGCTGGCACCGGAATGCATTCAGGTGCTGCGCCGGCACAATCTAAATCACTATTTCGGCGAAGAGGCGACCAGCGAGAACTGCCTCTATCTGAACATCTGGGCGAGCCCCGTTTCGAATCCGGACGCAAAGCTGCCGGTGGTGGTCTGGATCTATGGCGGCGGCTTCACACTCGGCTCCAGCGGCATGGCGATGTATGACGGCGAGAACGTCGCGAGGAAGGGTACGATCTTCGTCAGCTTCAACTACCGTGTCGGCATTTTGGGCAATCTCGCCCATCCCGAGCTGACCGCGGAATCGCCGCACCATGCCTCCGGCAATTACGGCCTGATGGACCAGGTCGCGGCGCTGCAATGGGTGAAGCGCAACATCGCGCAGTTCGGCGGCGACCCTGATAACGTTACCATCACCGGGCAGTCGGCCGGCGCCATGTCGGTGTCGGCGCTCGAAGCGAGCCCGTTGGCGAAGGGCCTGTTCCATCGCGGTTTTGCGATGAGTCTGAGCATGTTCGACAACCGCTTCAAATTCCCTGTGCTGCCGGCGGCGGAGAAGATCGGCCTCGAGGTGCAGACGGCGCTCGGTGCGTCCTCGCTCGCAGAGATGCGCCTGATCCAGGCTGACAAGATCCTCGCCATCCAGAAGGATTGCCAGCTCGGCTGCGCCGGCTCGATCTCCGTCACGCCCGATATCGACGGGCACGTGCTGCCCGACACCGTCCCGAACATCTTTGCGGCCGGCAAGCAGAACGATGTCGCTACCGTCGCGGGCTTCACGCGCGACGAGAGCTCCAATGACCTGCGCACCGCCGGAACGGTTGACGCCTATGTCGCCGCTGCGCGAAAACTCTATGGTGATCAAGCCGAGCGTTTCCTCGCGCTCTATCCTGTCAGGACCGACGACGAGGCGAAGGTCATGGGCCTGCTCGCCGCGCGCGAGGGGCTGGTCGAGGTCGGCACGCGCAACTGGGCGGTCGCGCAGAGCAAGACCGGCAAGGCGCCGTTCTACATGTATATGTTCTCGCGTGTGCATCCGTTCGCATCCGGTGTCGAGTTCTTCGACAGCCCGCAGAAGATCGGCGCCTATCACACCTCCGACGTGCCCTATTGGTTCGGCACGCAGGATGTCTTCAACAAATTCCGTACCACGCGGGTCTGGACCGAGTTCGACCGCGCACTGTCCGATCGCATGATGGATACGCTGGTCACCTTCGCGCGCACGGGAAATCCCGCCACGCCGGCAACGCCGTGGCCGCAATGGGTCGAGGGGACGCAGCACTATGTCGAGTTCGGCGACGACAGCGGCGTGCGCGAGGAGAACCGCGCGCGCCTCGACTTCCACACGCCGGCGAACGTCACGCCATCGACGCCGCGGGTCTCGCGGGACTAGACGGCCGGTCTAGGACGTGGACTCATTAACGCGCAGCCAAAGCCTGATTGACGCAAGCTGGACGAAGGCAAGATAGTTCGCAGCGATCTTGGCTGAGTTCGCGTTTCGGCATATTATTGAGACATGTCTCTCACCAGCCCCATCAAGCCTTATGATCCGACTTGGCCGGAGCAGTACTCGATAGAAGCGGCGCGACTAAAACCGATTTTCGGTTCCGCGTTGATCGGCATTCATCACGTTGGGAGCACCGCTGTACCCGAATTGGCGGCCAAAGGAGAAATCGACGTGCTCGCCGTGGTGAAGTCAGACGGTGGGCTGGAGGATTGGAGCGGATCATTGGTAGCGCTAGGTTATCGTCGCGGGGGCGACCTCTCCTCAGGCCACTATTTCTTCAAGCGGGACGTGAACGGCGTTCGCACTCACAAGCTTCATGTGTGCTTAGATGGCCACGGACAGATTGCGCGGATGCTGAAATTTCGAGACCACTTGCGCAAGCATGCAGGGGACCGCTCGAGATATCAGGAGTTGAAGCTAAGGCTGGAGCGCGAAAATACCTCGGGTATTCAGCAGTACCTGTTAGCCAAAGAGCCGTTTATCCGAGGCATTCTAGCCAACCTTGACTGATTGCTCCTGGCCCATCGCGTCATTTGCTGTCCCAGCACAATGTAGTCGTATCGGAGCCAAGCGGGCATGCTTTATGAGTACGCGCCCTAGAATAGCACTTCGCTTGGGATGGCCTCGACGCGAATATCTATGTTGGTAGACCGGCTCAAGTCGCCAACAGAATCCAGGCCAGCGATGCGAAGAGACTGACGAACCAGGCAGCCAGAACCAGGAACAGCCAGTCGTCCCTGGTCATGGTGCCGAAAGCCGATTCCCAGGATTCGCAACAGCGAGATGCAAGTTCAGCCAAAAGCTTGTTTGAACGCATGGCATAGGTCTAGCGGACTATGATCCGCGAGGTCTTGCTCGTCTGTGCCAGGGATTTGAGGCTTTGTGCCAGCGTTTCAGCGAACTCGGTTCGAACTGCGGTACGTCTTTGGCGTGACGCCGGCCCAGCGAACGAAAGCGTGAGTGAAGGAGCTGACCTCACTGTAGCCCAGCAACCATGCGATCTCGGAAATCGGCAATTCCTCTTCCATGAGGTAACGGCGCGCAAGCGCATTTCGGAATGCTTCGAGGACGTTCAAGAATCCAACGCCTTCGGACGATAACGCCCGAGCGAGCGTTCTCCGGCTCATGCCGAGACGGTGCGCGATCTCTGCGGCGTTGACTTGGCCATGCGGAAGCAGTTGGGCAATCTGATCTTCGACGCGAGATCGTATGCTGGCCCGTCGCGAGGGCCGATTGGTCAAAGCTTCATCGGCGTAGTGAAGTAGCATCTTGTTGAGGTGAAGATCAGCTCCAACGAGTGGCAACACGCCGATCTGCGAGGGAAACAGCACCTCGTCTCGGTCGGCCGAAAATTCGATGTCGCATCCCAGCTGGGATCGGACATCCGGAGGCGTCTCGCGTCTGTCGTGCTTCAATTTGATCTGCCTTGGCGCCAGCCTGGCGTCGGTCAATGCGCGACAGATGCGAACAAGCGCCATCAGCCAGAATTCCATATGGTGCCGATCCGCTCGTCGATCGAGGTTGATATACTCTAATCCAATCGCAAATCCCTGCTCCAGGGACGTCCGCAGCCGTACTCCCTCGTTGTTGATCGCGCAGTAGCGTTCTCCAGTGCGCAGTGCGTCGACGAGCCGCTCCGATGACGCCATCACGTAGTACAGAAGTCCAATCTCCCCCGGCTCGAAGCCTTGAGCCAGATGAAATCCGAAGCAGTCGTCTTGCAATTCCTTCGCGGCGAGCTCGAGGAGCGTTATTTGCGCGCTCGCAACAATGCGGCGCTTGGGGTTCTCAATGTCCTCGATCGCCAAGCCCGCGGCCGAGAGAATCGGAGCAGGGTCAACCCTCGCATCCCGAAGTTGGGCACATGCGAGGCGAGCTATCCCCCCGGTACAGCTCGGGATCAATGGCAAGCCGCTTGTCGGGGGGTTGGCGGTTCTCATTCGACACCGAGTTATGGTCTCGGCAAACGTCGGCAGCTGAGAGGGCCGCATCTTGACCTATGTCAAAGCCTGAAGCGCCGAGGCAAGCCGGTGTGAGCATAATTCGCAATCAATTGGCCCAGGATCACAAGACATGACGGACGCAATCATCTAGCCGATTGCTTTGCGCCGGCCGCTTTTCCGCATTGGCCGACAGCGGATGTCTCCAGCTGGGCGCACGGGGGCGAATGCAGATAAAGGACATGATCGCGCATCAAGAAAAGCTTTGGGCTGACGCAGCCGAATGCGCGCTGACCAGGTATTCCGACAAGGTGAAACGCGAGCTGTACTCGCGTCCTGCTGAACCCCTCAAGTCATTGGCTGGTGGGGCGGAGCGGGTGATCGCCGCCGAGGCGAAGGACCAGACAGGCTAGGTCATGGCTGGCAAGCAACCTGGTCGACAGAGCGGCATTCATCGGTCAATTCATTTCCTGGTCACCGAAACCGGGGAGTACGGGATCTGGGATACCGTTTTCGTGTCGGCACTCGCGACTTCTCGGGCAAGGTGCAGGCTATCCTTGGGCTGCTGGCGGCACGCCGCGTCAAGATGAAGATCGACCGCGCGTTAGCGCGAGATGCGTCAAGAGAAGCACCTGTTGACGTCGTGGCGAAACCGGATGCCTCCCTCGAACCGATCCCGCTTGCACGCGAGAGGTGTAGTCACCCAGAGTTGGGGCCTGAAAGAGCCGCTTACCCCAAGACCGTGGCGTTCACCTGTGAAGCCTGCAAGGCCGTCTACGAGGCGATGCAGCTTCTCGTTCCGGCTAAGGGGATCTTCCGCTGTACCGTGTGTTTTTGGCCGGTCCATCAATGGGACGGTAGGCATGATTATTCTCGCTGGCGCCGGCTCGGCGAGAAACCGCGCCGTTCATGAGTGCGAGCCCCGTCAGAATTGCACTTCGCCGGGAATGTCGTCCGCGCTGAGACCGACGGCCTCAAACCCCTTCAACATCCATTCGCGGCAGCATGCGCCGCTGCCAGCGGCCGGCCATGCTTGTTGTGAGATCCGGATTGTCGCGCGTTTCAAAGTGCAATGTTTCTCAGTGCACGACCAGCACGGGTACGCTTCCGTCCGCCAGGACTTCTGATGTTTGGCTCCCAAGGAATAGCTTCTTGAGACCCCGGCGCCCGTGAGAGCCCATGACGATCAAGTCGCAAGCCGCGGACTTTGCTGTTGCGATAATCGTGCTGGCCGGATGCGCATTTGGAACATGCATGAGCTCGACAGATATCCCAGTCTGCTCCGCCATCGCGCGGGCCTCACCGAGGAATTTGTCCGCACGCTCCCTGGAGGCAGCATCGAAGGCATCGATTTCCTGCTGCGAGGGTATCCAGCCTGAGGCATGTCCGCTGCCGTAGTCGATCGGCAGCGATTCCGTGACGGCAATGACTGTCACCCTCGCCCCTAGGGCCTTGGCCAATGCAATTCCATGCTTGAGACCGTTTCGCGCGACATCCGATCCATCCGTGCTCAAGAGAATATGGGCGTACATTTGCAAGCTCCCTTCTCGGCGACAATGTCTCTATCTCACGGCGCGCAGGTCTGGTCTCGATGCGGGCCTATATGTTTAGGGGCAGACCAGCACGGGTATCTTCGCGTGCGACAGCACCTTGCTCGTCACGCTGCCGATGAGAAGCGCGGCAACTCCGCTGCGTCCGTGCGACGACATGACGATGAGATCACATCCCTTATCCGCGGCTGCGGCGATGATGGCCTGATGGGGGTGTCCGCTCTCCACCTGAATCGTCTGGCAGGAGACACCGGCTGTCTTGGCCTCATTTGCCACGGCATCGAGCACGCTCGCAGCCTGCTGCTTGCGGAACTCGACATAGGCGACGACGGCTTCCAGGAACCGGCTCGACACTTCAGAAAATGGTTCCACGACGAAGATGACGGATACGGTGGCTCCAAGAGATTTCGCCAGCGTCAATCCGTGCGCCACCCCGCGCTCCGCGAGCTCAGATCCATCCGTCGGAATGAGAATATGACGATACATGCTTTACCTCCCGAATTGTCCGGACGTATCGCTGTCTTGCGGAGGTAAGCTCGGCTCGCCTTTCGGATGTAGTCTTGAGATAGATCAAGCCCTATAGATGGCAGCAATCGGCCTGATCGGCGCTGCCTTGATCTGCGTGCGGGTTTGGCTGACGCGGGTCGCGCGCCCCTAATGCGGCTCGTGAAACCTGCTCAGGAACGCCTTCAGCCGCTCGCTGCGCGGCTGGCGGATGGTCTCCTCGGGCGTCCCGATCTCGGCCATGACGCCATCGTTCATGAAGCCGACGCGGGTGGAGACGTCGGCAGCGAATGCCATCTCGTGCGTGACCAGCACCATGGTCATGCCTTCGGCGGCGAGGCTGCGGATGACGGACAGCACCTCGCCGACGAGCTCGGGATCGAGCGCCGAGGTCGGCTCATCGAACAGCATCACGCCGGGCTTCATCGCGAGTGCGCGGGCGATCGCGACGCGCTGCTTCTGGCCGCCGGACAGGCGGCTCGGAAAGGCGTCGGCCTTGTCGGCGAGGCCGACCTTGGCGAGCAGGTCGCGGCCGAGTTCGTTGGCTTCGCTCTGCGTCATGCCCTTCACCTGCACCGGACCCTCGGTGATATTGCCGAGCACCGACATATGCGGGAACAGATTGAAATGCTGAAACACCATGCCGACGCTGCGGCGAAGTAGCGCCAGCTGCGCATCGCCCGCGGCGCGCACGCCTTTGCCGAAGGCGAATTTGTGCGCGCCGATCGCGAGCTCGCCCTGCTGCGGCATTTCCAGCAAATTCAGGCAGCGCAGGAAGGTGGACTTGCCCGAGCCGGAGGCGCCGATCAGGGTGACGACCTCGCCGCGTGCGACCGAGAGCGATACGCCCTTGAGGACCTCGTGATCGCCGAATGCCTTGTGGATGTTATCAGCGGCCAGCGTCGCGCCGTTCGCGTTCATCGATGCGCTCCCATCTTCAGCTCGACGCGGTCCGCGACCAGCGTCAGCGGGAACAGCACGACGAAATAGAGCACGGCGATCGTGGTGTAGACCTCGAGCGGCTTGTAGCTCGTCGCCGTGATCACCGAGCCCTGGTAAAGGAGATCGCCGACCGCGACCACCGACACCAGCGAGGTGTTCTTGAGCTGCATGATGGTCTGGTTGATGAAGGAGGGAATCATCACCTGGGTTGCCTGCGGCAGCACGATGCGGCGGAAGATCTTGCCGCGGCGCATGCCGATGGCACGCCCGGCCTCCCACTGGCCAGTGTCGACGGCCTCGATGCCGCCGCGAAAGATTTCGGCGTAGAACGAGCCGGCATAGAGCGACAGCGCGATGAAGCAGGCCATCGCCGGCGACATGTCGACGCCGATCAGGACGGGCAGGGCGTAGTACATCCAGACCAGCTGCACCAGGAGCGGCGTGCAGCGGAACACCTCGATGTAGAGACGCAGCGGCACCGAGACCCAGCGCGGTGCCGTCGTGCGCAGGATGCCGACGATCAGTCCGATCACGAGGCCCGCGGCTACCGTGATCACCGTGTAGAACAATGTGACCAGGAGCCCTTGCCAGATCAGGCCCCAATACGGCTTGAGCGCCGCGAACTCCCAGACATACATCGTCGAACGGCCGTCAGAACTGCACTTCGCCCGGAAGGTCGTCCGCGGTGAGGCCGACCGCCTCGAAGCCCTTGAGCATCCATTCGCGGGTCTGGCCCATCGAACGATTGTAGTCGGCCCAGGCGCTCAGGAAATCCCTGTAGCGGCGGTCGCTCTCGGCGCGGATGCCCATGTTGGTCGGCAGCGTCAGCAGCGGGCGCGGGATCGCGAGATCGCCGAGGTTCGGATTCTTCTTCAACGTCGAGACCGAGAGCACCGCCAGCGAGACATTGCAGTCCGCGCGGCCGGTCGCGACCGCGAGGATCGCCTCGTCGCGGTTCTTGAAGCCGAGGATGTTCGCCTTCGGACAGTAGCGGCGCGCGATCGTCTCGTGCGTCGAGCCGATGTCGACGGCGATCTTGACCTCGGGCTTGTTGAGCTCGGCCCAGGTCTGCGGCTTGGCAAAGCCCTTCTTGGTGATGACGGTGAAGGAGTGCACTAGGATCGGCGTCGAGAAGTCGATGACGAGCGCGCGCTCCGGCGTCGGGTTCACGGCGAAAGCGAGGTCGACCTTGTCCGCCTGGAGGTCGAGGATCTGGTTGCCCCAGGTCGATTCCAGAGTCTCGACCTTGGCGCCGAGCTTGCCGGCGATGTCCTTGGCCATCTCGATGCAGGCGCCCGACCACTCGTTGGTGGCGAGATCCTTGTGGAAGTAGGGCTCCTGGCCGACGATCACGGCGATCCGCAGCACGCCATTCTTCTTGATGCGGTCGAGCGTGGAGGTCGGTGCGGTGTCGGCCTTGGCCGAGCTGCTCGCGGCGGCAATTGCTGCGCCTGCCAGCGCGACGGTGGTGAGAGCGTCCCTGCGATTCATGGTCTCTGTCTCCCTGGCATTTGGGTCGGATCGTCTCCGGCCGCTGGACTATTCCTGTATTCAGGATAAAATGCAATACGGTATTTCACGCTGCTGACCATTTGTGCGGCAAGGCAAAGATGAGCCCAATATCTTGGCAGGATTGCGCAAAATTCGGTGGCAGCAGGGGTTGTCAATGGCATGCAAGTCTGAATACAAGACTGAACGCAATTATTTCTTGATCTGAAGGAGAGGCCTGTGCGCGCTCTATTCGTCGATGCGAACGAGACCCTGGCGGCGGTGACCGACAAGCTGCTGGGCATCGACAATCTGCCTGTTGCCATCAACCGCGATCCCTCGATCAAGCCCGACGATCTGCCCGGCCTGCTCGGCGATTCCGAGATCATGATCGTCGATCACACGGCGGTGCCGACCGCGATTGCCGCAAAGTGCGCCAAGCTGAAGCACATCGTCTTCCTCGGCACCGGCGCGCGCAGCTACATGAATCCGGAAGAGCTCGCTGAGCGCGGTATCGCCGTTCACACCATCAAGGGTTATGGCGACACGGCCGTCGCCGAATGCGCGATCGCGCTGATGTGGGCCTCCGCGCGAAACTTTGGCGAGATGGACCGCGGCATGCGCGAGGGCAATTGGTTGCGCCGCGACGCGATGCAGCTCACCGGCAAGACCCTAGGCCTGATCGGCTTCGGCGGCATCGCCGCGGAAGCCGCCCGCATGGCGGCGGGTTGCGGCATGAAGGTGATCGCCTGGAACAGGACACCGAAGACCCATCCCGGCGTCGAGTTCGTTTCGCTGGAGAAGCTGCTTGCCGAGAGCCACGTCATCTCGCTGCATCTGCTCCTCAACGACGAGACCAAAGGCTTCCTATCGCGAGAGCGCATCGCGCAGATGCGACCCGGCAGCATCTTGATCAACACCGCGCGCGGAGCCGTCGTCGACGAGGACGCGATGCTCGATGCGCTCCGCTCCGGTCACATTGCGCACGCAGGCCTCGACGTCTTCACCGTCGAGCCACTGCCGGCTGGCCATGCCCTGACAAAACTGCCGAACGTGACGCTGTCGGCGCATTCGGCGTTCCGCACGCCGGAGGCAAGCGACAACCTCATCGGTGCCGCGCTCGACCACTGCCGCCGCATCATCGCCACCGGCAAGTAAAGCATAAGGACATCCCATGTCGGATATCACCCGCATCGACCAGAACGCCCGCCGCAGCCGCGCTTCCGTGTTCGGCGATCTCGTCTTCCTCGCGGGACAGGTGGCGGACACCAAGACCGCCGACATCACCCAGCAGACGAAAGAGGCGCTGGCCAAGGTCGATGACATGCTGGCGCGCGCCGGCACCGACAAGTCGCGCCTGCTCAGCGTGCAGGTCTGGCTCAAGACCATGGACGATTTCGACGCCATGAACGCGGTCTATGATGCCTGGGTCGTGCCTGATAACACGCCGACCCGCGCCTGCGGCAAGGTCGAGCTCGCCGATCCCGCCTTCCGCATCGAAGTGATCGCGATCGCCGCGCGCAAGTAAGGGCTCGGCCGTGACCGTCCAGGCTCCCGCATCGACCTTCCGCCCCGCACAGCGTATCAGCGCGATCGGCGTCTCCGAGATCCTCAAGATCGGCGCGGTCGCGCAGCGGCTGAAGCGCGAGGGACGGCCGGTGATCGTGCTGGGCGCCGGCGAGCCTGATTTCGACACGCCTGACCATGCCAAGGACGCGGCCGAGCGCGCCATCCGCGCCGGCCAGACCAAATACACGATCTTGGACGGCACGCCGGAATTGAAGGCGGCAGTCGCCGAGAAATTCCGCCGCGAGAACGATCTCGTCTATGCCGCGGACGAGATCACCGCCGGCGCCGGCGCCAAGCAGGTGATCCACAACGCCTTCATGGCGACGCTCAGCCCCGGCGACGAGGTCATCCTCGCCGCGCCCTACTGGACCAGCTATGCCGACATGGTGCGCATTGCCGACGGCACGCCCGTCGACGTGCTCTGCCGTGAGGAGAACGGCTTTCGCTTGGATGCAGCCGATCTCGAACGCGCGATCACGCCGAAGACGCGCTGGCTGCTTTTGAACTCACCGTCCAACCCGACCGGTGCGGCCTATTCGGCGGCACAGCTTCGCCCGATCCTGGACGTGCTGACGCGGCATCCGCATGTCTGGCTGATGGCTGACGATATCTACGAGCACCTGATCTATGACGGAATGCCGTTCGTCACGGCCGCAGCGCTCGAACCGAGCCTGAAATCGCGCACGCTGACCGTCAACGGGGTCTCCAAGGCCTATGCCATGACCGGCTGGCGCGTCGGCTATGGCGGCGGTCCGCGCGAGCTGATCGCGGCGATGGCCGTGGTCCAGAGCCAGAGCACGACCAATCCGTCATCCGTGAGCCAGGCCGCGGCGATCGCTGCGCTGACCGGACCGCAGGACGTGCTGGTCGAGCGCCGCGCCGCGTTCCAGCGGCGCCGGAACATCGTGGTCGATGCGCTCAATGCCATCGACGGCGTCACCTGCCGACGGCCGGAAGGCGCGTTCTATACCTATGCGAGCTGCGCCGGCCTGATCGGACGCCGCACGCCGGATGGTGCCGCCATCGACAGCGATGCTGCGTTCTGCCGCTTTCTGCTGGAGAGACATGACGTGGCCGTGGTGCCGGGCAGCTGTTTCGGCCTTGCACCTTATTTCCGCCTGTCCTACGCCACCTCGGAACAAAACTTGCGCGAGGCCGTGATGCGCATCGCCAAAGCCTGCAGGGAGCTGTCATGACCATTCGCAACACCCGCACCGGGGGCCAGATCCTGATCGATCAGCTCGTCGCGCAAGGCGTCGAGCGCGTCACCTGCGTGCCCGGTGAGAGCTATCTGGCCGCGCTCGATGCGCTGCATGACAGCCCGATCGACGTCGTGATCTGCCGCGCCGAAGGTGGTGCTGCGATGATGGCCGAAGCCTATGGCAAGCTCACCGGCCGGCCTGGCGTCTGCTTCGTCACCCGCGGCCCGGGCGCGACCAATGCCAGCCATGGCGTCCACATCGCGATGCAGGATTCGACGCCGATGATCCTGTTCGTCGGCCAGGTCGACACCGGCATGCGCGAGCGCGAGGCCTTTCAGGAGCTCGACTACAAGGCGGTGTTCGGTACCATGGCGAAATGGGCGGTCGAGATCGATCGCCCCGACCGCATTCCGGAGCTGGTGGCGCGCGCCTTCCGTGTCGCGATGCAGGGCCGCCCCGGTCCGGTGGTGATCGCGCTGTCGGAGAACATGCTGACCGAGACCGCCGCCGTCGCCGATGCGATGCGCATCGAGCCCGCCGTGAGCTGGCCGGCGCCTGCCGACATCGAAAAGCTCGGCTCCATGCTTGCAGGCGCCAAGGCGCCATTGGTCATCCTCGGCGGTTCGCGCTGGACCGATGACGCCACCAGGAGCATCGCACGCTTTGCCGAGCGGTTCGACCTGCCGGTCGCCACCTCGTTCCGCCGGGCGTCGCTGATCGATGCCGATCACTCGCATTATGCCGGCGATCTCGGCATCGGGCCCAGCCCGGGCCTGAAGGCGCGCATCGAGGGCGCCGATGTCATCCTGCTGATCGGCGGCCGCATGTCGGAGATGCCGTCCTCGTCCTACACGCTGCTGGACATTCCGACCCCGCAGCAGAAGCTGATCCACGTGCATCCGGGCTCGGAAGAGCTTGGCCGGGTCTATCAACCGGCGCTGGCGATCCAGGCGACGCCGGCCGCCTTCGCCGCCGCGGTCGAGACGCTGAAGCCTACCGGCGCGGTTGCATGGAAGGGCGAGGCCGCCAAGGCGCATGCCGACTACCTTGCCTGGACCGACAAGGCACGCGAGCTGCCGGGCACGTTCCAGTACGGCCAGGTCATGACCTGGCTGCGCGATCGGCTGCCGAAGGACGCCATCGTCTGCAACGGTGCCGGCAACTATGCCGGCTGGATCCATCGCCATCACCGCTTCCACAGCTTTGCCGCGCAGCTCGCGCCGACCTCGGGGTCGATGGGCTACGGCGTGCCGGCGGGTGTGCTGGCCAAGCGGCAATATCCCGATCGCGTCGTCGTCGCCTTTGCCGGTGACGGCTGCTTCCTGATGAATGGCCAGGAATTCGCGACCGCCGTGCAGTATGATGCCCCGCTGGTCGTTATCGTCGTCGACAATTCGCAATACGGCACCATCCGCATGCACCAGGAGCGCGACTATCCCGGTCGGGTCGTCGGTACCCAGCTCAAGAACCCGGATTTTGCGATGTACGCAAAAGCATTCGGCGGCCATGGCGAGCGGGTCGAGCGCACCGAACAGTTCGCGCCGGCCTTCGAGCGTGCGCTCGCCTCGGGCAAGCCGTCGATCCTGCACTGCATCATCGATCCGCGCGCGATGTCGGTCGGCAAGGATTTTGCCCGAGCGGTGAAGGCCTGAGCGATGGCGACCGGCCGCCACGTCGCGATCATCGGTGCCGGCGCGGTCGGCGTGATCAGCGCCATCGAGGCGCTGCGCGAAGGGCATCGCGTCACGCTGATCGATCCGGGCGAGCCCGGCGGCGAACAGGCGGCGAGTTACGGCAATGCCGGCTGGCTCTCTTCGCATTCGGTGATCCCGCCGGCCGAGCCAGGCATCTGGAAGAAAGTGCCGGGCTATCTCTTGGATCCGCTCGGTCCGCTCGCGATCCGCTGGTCTTACTTGCCGAAGGCGCTGCCCTGGCTGGTCAAATACCTGCTCTCGGGCTGGACCGAGGCGCGGGTCGAAAAGACGGCGTTTGCGCTGCGCGATCTCCTGAAGGACGCGCCGCTGCTGCACCGGAAGCTCGCCGAGGAGGCGGGCGTGCCCGAGCTGGTCGAGCGCAACGGTGTGATGCATGTGTTCCCCGAGCGCGGCAATTTTGACAACGATCTCGGCTGGCGCCTGCGCAAGAAGGTTGGCGTCGAATGGCTTGAGCTGAACGCCGATGAGATGCGTCAGCGCGAGCCGGATCTGCATCCGCGCTACAAGTTTGGTGTCGTCGTCGAAGAGGCCGGCCGCTGCCGCGATCCCGGTGCTTACGTTGCCGCCCTTGCCCAGCACGCACTCGCCAGCGGGGCCAAGCTGATTCGTGCCAAGGCGACGGGTCTCAAGCTGAACGGCGACAAGCTCGTCGCCGTCGTCACCGAGACCGCCGAGGTCCCTTGCGATGCCGTGGTGGTCGCCGCCGGCGCCCGCTCGAAGCAGCTCACCGCATCGGTCGGCGATCCCTTGCCGCTGGAGACCGAGCGCGGCTATCACGTCATGATCGAGAACCCGGAATCGGGTCCGCGCAGCTCCATGATGGCGTCGGATGCCAAGATGGTCGTGAACTGGACCGACAAGGGCCTGCGCGCGGCCGGTACCGTGGAGATCGCCGGCCTCGAGGCTGCGCCGAACTGGAAGCGCGCCGAGATCCTGCGCAACAACCTCTTCAGCATGTTCCCTAAACTGCCAAAGGACATTCCAGCCTCGCGCATCAAGACCTGGTTCGGTCATCGGCCGAGCATGCCGGATGGACTGCCCTGCATCGGCCATGCGCGCGCCTCGCGCGACATCGTCTACGCCTTCGGCCACGGCCATGTCGGCCTGGTCGGCTCGGCCCGTACCGGCCGTCTCGTCGCGCAGCTCCTGAGCGGCAAGCAGCCGGAAATTCCGCTCGCACCGTTCGCGCCCACTCGTTTCCTCTGAGATCGCACCATGACCGCTTCAGCCAATTCGTCCTCCCGCATCGCCCGTGGCGGCAAGGCCATCTACGGCGCGCCGCTCGGCATTTTGATGCTGGAAGCGCGCTTCCCCCGCATTCCCGGTGACATGGGCAATGGCACGACCTGGCCTTTCCCGGTGCTCTATCGCGTGGTGAGCGGCGCCTCGCCGGAGAAGGTGGTGCTGAAGGGCGCGGCCGGCCTGCTGCCTGACTTCATCGATGCGGCGAAGGATCTGGTGCGGCTCGGGGCCGAGGCCATCACCACCAATTGCGGCTTTCTCTCACTGTTCCAGAAGGAGATCGCAGCGGCCGTCGGCGTTCCCGTCGCGACCTCGTCGCTGATGCAGGTGCCGTGGGTGCAGGCGACCTTGCCGCCGGGCAAGCGCGTCGGTCTCGTCACGGTGTCGGGGTCGACCTTGACGCCCGCCCATCTCGAAGGCGCCGGCGTGCCGCTCGACACGCCGCTGGTCGGAACCGAGAACGGCAATGAGTTTTTCCGCGTTCTGATCAAGGCCGAGAAGGACGACATGGACGTCGCGCAGGCCGAGCGTGACGTGGTCGAGGCCGGCAAGGAGCTCGTCGCCAAACATCCTGATGTCGGCGCCATCGTGCTCGAATGCACCAACATGCCGCCTTATGCGGCAGCCTTGCAGGCCGAAGTTGGCCTGCCGGTCTATGACATCTATTCCATGATCACCTGGTTTCATGCTGGACTGCGCCCGCGCACGTTCGCTTAAGTCCGGCTGTCACGACGCTCTTCACAACCTCTGTTGTTGTTTGCATTGCAATCACTCCCACAGCCCCGGTATATTGGACTGTGTTCTGGTGTGAATGCAGCCTATGAAGAGCAACGTGGAACTGGCTTCCGATAGTATCGTCGATCGCGTCTATGAACAGCTCAAGGCGATGGCCGTGAGCTATGAGTTCAAGCCGGGCGAACGGCTCAACGAGGGCGAGCTGGCAAAACGCCTGGGCGTCAGCCGCACACCGCTGCGCGAGGCGCTCAACCGCCTCAACACCGAAGGCTTTCTGCGCTTCACGCCCGGCAAGGGCTTCTTCTGCCGCGAGCTCGACGCGCACGAGATCTTCGATCTCTACGAGCTGCGCAAGTCGATCGAGGTCGCCTCGATCCGCCTCGCCATCAAGCGCGCCAAGGATGAGGACATCGACGCGCTGCTGAAATTCCTCGAAGCCACCGGTCCCGATCCGGGCGAGCGCTCGTCTGTCGAACTGGTCGAGCTCGACGAGACCTTTCACGAGCGGCTGATGGCGATGTCTGACAATGCCGAGATGCTGCGCGTGCTGCGCAACGTCAACGCCCGCATCCGCTTCGTGCGCTGGATCGACATGGACCGCATCAATCGCTCCAACACGCAAGCCGAGCACCGCGCCGTCGTCGAAGGCCTAAAGGCGCGTGACGAAGAGGCTTGCGTCTCCGTTCTGGAGAAGCACATCGATCGCCGCCTCGACCGCATCACGTCCGCGATCAAGGAAGGCTACGCGCAGATCTACATGCCAGCCGCGGCGCGGTCGGCTGCGAATTGACGCCCAGGCGGCGTCCTATTTCAGGAGGCGCAAGCATGACGCTCAAGGACAAGGTTGCGGCTATCACCGGCGCGGCCCGCGGCATCGGCAAGGCCTGCGCGAAGAGATTCCTGGACGACGGCGTCAAGGTCGTGATCTCGGATGTCGATGCCGACGGCCTGGCGGCGACGGCCGCCGAGCTCGGGCGGCCGGATGCCTTGCGCACCGTCGTCGGCAATGTCGCCAAGCGCGCGGATGTGGACCAGTTCGTCGCGACCGCCGTGAAGGAGTTCGGTCGGCTCGACATCATGGTCAACAATGCCGGCGTCGCCCGTAACCGGGACATCCTCGAAATTTCCGAGGCGGAATTCGACGAAATCATCGGCATCAATTTGAAGGGCGCGTTCTTCGGCGTGCAAGCCGCAGCGAAGCAGATGATCGCGCAGGGTGGCGGCGGGGTCATCATCAACATGTCCTCGGTGAATGCGCTGCTGGCGATCCCGTCGCTGGCGACCTACGCCATGTCCAAGGGCGGCATGAAGCAGCTCACCTCGGTCGCTGCTGTCGCGCTCGCCCCGCACAACATCCGCGTCGTCGCGGTCGGACCGGGCACGATCCTGACCGACATGGTGGCGTCGTCCATCTACACCTCCGAGGATGCCCGTAAGACCGTGATGTCGCGCACGCCAGCCGGCCGTGGCGGCGAGCCGAGCGAAGTCGCGTCGGTCGTAGCGTTCCTTGCCAGTGATGATGCGTCCTACATCACCGGACAGACGATCTATCCGGACGGTGGCCGGCTGATCCTGAACTACACGGTGCCGGTGAAGGAGAAGTAGGGGGCGCGAAAGCGCGGTGGGAACGAGGCTGCCGCTACGCTTTCGATGTCGTCCTGGCTTTCGCCAGGACAACGCAAAACTACCGCTCACTCCGCCGCGGCCGTCATGCCGTGGCCGAGCCGCTTCGAGATGCCGCCGGCGCAATCTCGCAAGGCGTGCGCGATCGGGCTGTCCCAGCGCGCGTCGAACGTACCTTCCGGCCCCATCGCGGTGATGACCAGCGCGACATGGCCGGAATGGTCGAACACGGGCGCGGAGAACGCGTTGACGCCGGGCAGGGGATCGCCGAGCGCGCGGGCGAGGCCGTGCTTGCGCACCTCCGTGAGCATCTCGGCGACCTTCGCACCCTTGACGGCGCGCTTCGGGTTGTAGCCGACGCCGTGACGGTCGAGCCCGCTTTCGAGCGCGGCGCTGATCGTCTTGTCCGGCAGGAACGCCGCAAAGGCGCGGCCCGTGGCCGTCTCCAGCAACGCCATCACCGAGCCGGCGCGCATCACGATGTGGACGGGCTGGGCCGGCTCTTCGAGCTGCACCACGGTCGGACCGTGCGTGCCCCACACCGCCAGCGAGACCGCGTGCCCGATCTGGCTTGCCAGTGCGGCGATCTTGGGACGTGCGATGCGCACGCCGGAGAGCCGGCGCAGGCTGATCAGGCCGAGCTCCAGCGCCAGCGCACCGATCTCGTAGCGGCCGGTGCTCTCGTCCTGCTCGATCAGTCCGATGCGCGAGAAGCTGGCGAGATAAGGATGCGCCTTGGCCGGCGTCATGCCGGCTTCGCGGGCAAGATCGCGCAGCATCATCGGCTCGCCGCTTCTGGCGAGCGCGCGAAGCAATTCTCCGCCGACCTCGATCGACTGGATGCCGCGGCTTTCCCTCTTCATGCGCCTCCTGGCGTACGCTACGCCGCGTTGCGCTTGGCGGCGCTGTCGGCAAGATGTCTGCCGGCAATGTAGCCGAAGGTCAGCGCCGGCCCAAGCGTGATGCCGGCGCCGGGATAGTTGCCACCCATGATGCTCGCCATGTCGTTGCCGGCGGCATAGAGCCCGGGAATGACGCGGTCTTCGGCGTCGAGCGCGCGGGCGTTCTCGTCGGTGACGATGCCGGCATAGGTGCCGAGATCGCCGATCACCATCTTGATGGCGTAGAACGGCCCGTTCTCGATCGGCGCGACGCAGGGGTTGGGACCGTGCAGCGCATCGCCCTGGTAGCGGTTATAGGCCTTCGAGCCCTTGCCGAAGGCGACGTCCTGTCCCAGCGGCGCGGTCGCATTGAATTGCCTGACGGTTTCGATGAACGCCTTCGCATCGATGCCGGCTTTCGCAGCCAGCGCCTCGAGCGTGTCGCCCCGCATGAGATAGCCGGTATTCAAATGATGGCCTGTTGGCATCGGGAAGGGCGGCACGCAGCCAAGGCCGTACTTCCGCAGCGTCTTGTGATCGCAGACGAGATAGGCCGCGATCTCCTCGCCGGGCTTGGCCGCCTTGACCATGGCCTGGACGAAGTCGTGATAGGAATTGCCTTCATTCGCAAAACGCCTGCCGTCGCGCATCACCGCGATCACGCCGGGTTTGGCGCGGTCGATGAAATGCGGCATCACGCCCTTCGAGCCGTCCTTGCGCGTGGTCTGCGATACCGGCACCCAGGCCGCCGCGTTCGGCAGGCGATCCTCGACATGCCCGCCGGCGCTCTCCGCAAGGCGCAGGCCGTCACCGGTGTTGCCGGTGGGACCGGGCGAAAAATGCTCATTGCCGGTCGGCGCATGTGGAAACATCTTCTTGCGCCGCTCGACGTCATGCGGAAAGCCGCCGCAGGCGAGCACGACACCCTGGCGCGCGCGGACTCGCACCTCGCGCCCCTCGCGCGAAACGATCGCGCCGGTGACGGTACCGTTCTCGACCGTCAGCTCGCGCACCGGGGAGGATAGCCACATCGGAATCTTCAAATCCTGCGCCGACTTCGCGAGGCGCCCGGCGAGGGCATTGCCGTTGGTCAGTGTCATGCCACGGCCGTAGCGGAGCACGTCCATCAAATGCCGCGACAGACGCTTGGCGACATAGATCGCCGAGGTCAGCGATTTCGTCGCGCGCATGAAATGGACGATATCCTTGCCTGAACCAAGCATCATGCCAAACACGGTCAGTTCAGGCAGGGGCATGCCGAGTGTCCCGATGTGGTCACCGAGCTCGCGTCCATCGAACGGGCGCGCCACCATCGAACGCCCGCCCTGGGTGCCGCCGGGCGCCTCCGAGTGGTAGTCGGGAAACACCAGCGGCATGTCGAAGCGGAGCGCTGTCTTGGTGGTAAAGAAATCGACCGCCTCGGGACCGGCGGTCAGGAACGCATCGACACGCGCAGCGTCGTAATTGTTGCCGGCCTCGTGACGCAAGTAAGTGCGGGCTTGCTCCGGCGTCTCCGTGATGCCGTAAGCCTTCGCCAGCGAGGTGCCGGGAATCCAGAGCCAGCCGCCGGAGCGGGCGGTGGTGCCGCCGAAGCGCGGCTCCTTCTCGACGATCAAGACGTCGAGGCCGCGATAGCGCGCGGTGATCGCGGCCGACATGCCGGAGGCGCCCGATCCGGCCACGAGCACATCGCACTCGTACGTCTCAATTGCGCTATGCTCGCTGCCGGTCATCTCTGCCTCACTTCTTCAAGAGCGGACATTTGGATTCGGAGACCGGGCGAAAGGCGTCCTCGCCCTTCACGGTCTTGACGATCTCCAGATAGTCCCACGGTTCCTTGGACTGCTCGGGCGTTTTTACCTTGGCAAGATACATGTCGCGGATGACGCGGCCGTCCTCGCGCAACTTGCCGCCATGGACGAATGTATCCTCGATCGGCAGCTCGCGCATCTTGGCCATCACCTTGGCGGGATCGTCGGTTCCGGCGGCCTTGATGGCCTTGAGATAGTGCAGCACCGAACCGTAGACGCCGGTTTGGATCATGGTCGGCATCACCTTGGTGCGCTCATAGAATTTTTTCGACCAGGCCCGCGTCGCCTCGTCCATGTTCCAGTACGAGGCTGTCGTCATATAGGTGCCCTGCGCGGCCTTCAGGCCGATCGCGTGCACGTCGGTGTCGAACATCAAGAGGCCGACGAGCTTCTGGCCGCCCTGGACGAGGCCGAATTCGCCGGACTGCTTGATGGCGTTATCCGTGTCCTGGCCGGCATTGGCGAAGGCGACGACGTCGGATTTCGAGCTCTGCGCCTGGAGCGCGAAGGAGGAGAAGTCCGCGGTGTTGGTCGGGTGCTTGACGCCGCCGAGCACCTTGCCGCCCATCTCGTTGATGAAGCGGGTGGCGTCCTTTTCGAGCTGCTGGCCGAAGGCGTAGTCGGCGGTGATGAAGTACCAGGATTTGCCGCCTTCCTTGATCACGGCGGAGGCCGTCACCTTGGACAACGCATAGGTATCGTAGGTGAAGTGCACGGTGTTCGGGCTGCAAAGCTCGTCGGTCAGCGAGCTTGCGCCGGGGCCGGAGAGCAGGGCGATCTTGTTGCGCTCGCGCACCATGTTGTGCACGGCGATCGCGATGCCGGAATTGGGGATGTCGACGACGGCGTCGACCTTGCCGTTGTCGAACCAGCCGCGCACGATCTGCACGCCGACGTCGGTCTTCATCTGGTGGTCGGCGCTGATGATCTCGATCGGCTTGCCGAGCACGGTCGGCCCAAACTCCTCCACCGCCATCTTCGCGGCTTCGACCGAGCCCGGCCCGCTGTTGTCGCGGCCCCAACTCGACAGATCCGTCAGCACCCCGATCCGCACTGCGTCATCGGAGACTTGCGCGGTCGCCGCCGATGTCATGGCTGCCGAAGTCATGGCCGCGAGCATGGCGCAGGCCAAAAGCCCTCTCATCGTCGTTCCCTCTCTTATTGGCCGCTTGGCGCGGCGGGCTATTTCTATACACAAATTAGATATTATAAAATTAGTTTGTCAATGGCGAATAAGGTGGGCGATGAGGTTCCGTGGCCGTCGAGACGATGTCGCGGAACATGCGCAACTGCCTCAACGCCCGTGATTGCGAGCGGAGCGAAGCAATCCAGACTATTTCCGCGGAGACACTCTGGATTGCTTCGTCGCAAGGGCTCCTCGCAATGACGGACGTGGGAGCAGCGGCGCGCAAATCTCGCGCAGTTATCCTGTGAGAGCTAACACCTCCACAGGTTGCAACCGCCGTCGCGATTGGTCATGATCCCCTCAGGAATCTTTGGGGCGTGGCATGACGGCAGCAACGGGGGTCTCCGCGGCGGCGGAGAGATCGACGACGGCGCGTGTGGTGTGGGCGAGCGCGCTTGGCACCGCGATCGAATGGTACGACTTCCTGATCTACGGCACCGCCGCGGCGCTCGTGTTCAACAAGCTGTTCTTCCCGAGCTTCGACCCCTTCGTCGGCACGCTTGCGGCGTTCTCGACCTATGCGGTCGGCTTCGTCGCGCGGCCGATCGGCGGTGCGATCATCGGACATTATGGCGACCGGCTTGGGCGCAAGGCCATGCTGGTCGCGACCATGATCGCGATGGGGCTCGGCACCTTCCTGATCGGCTGCCTGCCGACCTACAGCCAGATCGGCATCTGGGCGCCGATCTTTCTCGTCATCCTGCGCTTCATCCAGGGCATTGGCCTCGGGGGCGAATGGAGCGGCGCAGTCGTGATGGTGATCGAGCACGCCGGCAACCGCCGCGGCTTCTACGGCAGCCTGGTGCAGATCGGCTTTCCAGTCGGCGTCGCCGCCTCCACCGGCATCTTCGGCCTGGTGACGCAATTGCCCGAGGCGGACTTCTTGAGCTGGGGTTGGCGGGTGCCGTTCCTGATCAGCATTTTGCTGGTCGGTGTTGGCTTCATCGTGCGGCTCAAGCTTGCGGAGACGCCGCACTTCAAGGAGGTGGTCGAGCGTAAGGAAGTGCTGGCGCAGCCGGTGCTTGAGGTGCTGCGCCGCGACTGGCGCAGCTGCCTGCTTGCGATCGGCATCACGGTCTCCGAAGTCGGCCTCGCTTATCTCCTCACCGTCTTCACGGTTGTTTACGCCACAACAAAACTCGGCCTGCCGCGGCAGGTGATCCTGAACGCGGTGGTCTATGCCGCGATCGTCGAGTTCGCGACGCTGCCGCTCGCCGGCTGGCTCTCCGACATTTTCGGCCGCAAGGCGCTGTATCTGGCCGGTGGCGTGTTCTCCGTGGCACTGGCGTTTCCGCTGTTCTGGTTCCTCGACACCCGGGAGCCGGCGCTGATCACCTTCGCGCTCGTCGTCACGATGACGCTGACCCACGCGCTGCTGTTCGGGCCGAAGGCGGCCTTCATGCCGGAGCTGTTCCGCACCCAGGTGCGCTACAGCGGTGCTTCGCTCGGCGCCAATGTCGCGGCCGCGCTCAGCGGCGGCTTCTCCCCGCTGATCGCGGCCGCGCTGCTCGCTTGGGCCGGCTCGTACTGGGCAGTGTCGGTCTACATCATCGCGCTGTCGATCGTCACGATCATCGCAACGCTGATGGCACCCGAGACGGCGCGGGACGCGCTGAAATCCTGAGCGTCAGAGGCAGGCGGGGTTGGCCGCGCTGGGGATGACGAAGAAGGTGATCGTCGCCGGCGCGAGATCGATCGTGCCGGCTGCTGTTGGAATGCCCGCGATGTCAGGCCATCGGTCGCCAGCCGCAAGCGCCAGCGTTCTGCCGTTCAATTGCACCGTCGTGCTCTGGGGCCGCGCGGAATGAAGGGTGTAGCGCTCGGATGGAAGCGGCAGGGCCAGCGAGCGTGAGGCATCGCGCGAGATGTTGATCGCGAGTAGCGCGACCGCGCCGCGCGAGGTCGGGTGGCAATGTGCATAGACGTGCAGACCCGGCGCGGCGGCCGAACCCGTGTCGAGCACCGTCGTCCCCATCAAGCGATGCCAGAGCAGCGCGGCCCAGTAGTTCGCTCGGGGACGAAAGGTCCTCTCGTCCAGCAGACCGTAGTCGCTGGCGGCCAGCGTGTTCTGCATCACCACCTGGACGCCGGCTCGAGCCAGGCGTCCAAGCTGGTCGAGATAGCGGAACGTGTCAAGGAACGTGCTGTCCCAGCGATTGCCGCCGCAGGCCGCATCCGCCGTCTCCGTCAGCCAGATCGGCTTGCCTGGCTCGAACGCGTCACGCAAGTCGCGATAGATCGCCAGCGCCGCATCGCTGCGGGCGAGCCATTGCTCCGAAAGCGCCTGCGCCGGATCGTCACGGCCCCCGCAGCGCGGCGAGATCGAGTTGTAGTGATGATAGGAGAAGCGGTCGAGGCCAGGGCCGGATGCGGCGAGGAGATCGCGCGTGGTGATGCCTGATGTGGACGGGGCCGCCGTATCGCCGACGGAGCCGGGGCCGATGATCAGCATCTCCGGCGCGTTGTGCCGGATCCATTCGCGAAACTCCTTGACGTCTCGGCCATAGGCCTTCGCGTCGTATCCCGGTGGCGCGCCGTTCGTGGCCGCGAGCGTCGGCTCGTTCATGAACTCGGCAGCGCTGAGACGGCCGCCGAGTGAGCGCGTGAAATCGATCAGGCGTTGTGCCTGATCTGGCCGCCATGTGCCATCGCTACCGCGGCTGCCTGAACTGACGGCGAAGGAGGTGACGATCTCCGCATCGACCGCGCGCGCGAAATCGATCACGCCGCGCCACTGCGCCCGGGTAAGCACGGAGCTGAAACCGGCCGGCGGCTGTATTGGGGCGAGCTCCGTGTCCGCGAAGAAAGTCGCATTGGCCCAGGTCCCGCTGATGCGAACATAGGCCGGCGACAGGGCGGCGGCGAGCATGCGCAGACGTCGGTTGGAAAGCTCAATCGGAGGCCTGTAGCTGTAACGATCGCGTTGATCGAAGGCGCGGTCACCGCGCGGATACGGTTTCCAGAACCGTCCGCCGGTCACTTCCACCATCTCGATATTGTAGGACTGAAAGCGCGGATCGATCGTGCCGATCGACCTTAGCTCCGCGGGCGCGATCGATACATCGTCCGAGTGTGCGGTGCTCGCCGTCACGGTCGTGGCAAGGCTCGCCACCAGAATGCACCGCCAAAGCGGTCGGAGAAGCGATGCGGGCCGGGCCGCGATCACCGTGTCCGCGGCGCTGCGGTGGATTTTCCGGCCGGCCGGCCCTTGCGCACCGCATTCCAGAAATTTTCGGCGGCGCGGGTCATACGGGCGCGCGGCCGGAACAGGGAGACCGTGATGTCTATGGTCCAGTCCGCCCCGCCGGCGCGCATCAGGCGGCCACTGTCGAGATCGGCCTGAACCAGGCTCTGCGCGGCCCAGGTGATGCCGCGTCCTTCGCGCGCCATGTCGACCAGCAGCATGACCGGTGCGGCGAAGCTGGGAACGAGAAAGGCCGCCGGCTCCTGCACGGCGAGAAATGACGTGACGATGCGCCCGACGCCCGAGCCCGGGTGATAGGCAAGATAGGGCAGCGGCGCATCGGCCGTGCCGGGCAGGGCGTAGCGCGGCCTGGCCTTGCCGCGGCGCGCGCCGCGCGACGGCTTCGTCATCGGCGCGCTGATCGGGATCAGGAGATCGCTCGACAGCTCGAAGCGCTGGAAGCGCTCCATGTCGAGCCGCGTCGCTAGCGATGGATGATGATGAGCCAGCAGGAAGTGGGCCTGCGCATCCAGCAACAGTTTTTCGCAGCCCGCAAAATTGGAGGCCACGAGCTGCACGGCGGAGTCTGCCCGCGCGCTGTCGGAATTGCGGATCCATTCCGGAAAGAAGGTCTGCGACAGCGCGTGCGTGGCCGCAAAGGTGATGGTCTCGGCCTTGAGCCGTGCCACCTCCAGAGCTTCCTCGCGTCCGACCAGAACTCTGCGCAGTACGTCTTCGGCAACGGGGCGAAAGCTCTCGCCGGCCGGTGTCAGCGTGATCGTGTGCGTCGAGCGTTCGAACAGCGGCGTGCCCAGCCACTCCTCGAGCGACCTGATGCGCCGGCTCAGTGCCGGCTGGGTCACATGTCGGCGCTGGGCGGCGCGTGAGAAACCGCCTTCCTCGGCGATGGCAAGGAAATCCTCCAGCCAGACCAGGTCCATGATGCCGTTTCGTCCTCAAATCATACCGATACGGCATTAGCGCCTCGGGCGTCGCTGGTCCAATGTAAACGTCATCACAAAACCAGAACAAGGCGCCACGCCGCATGGCGCGACGATGCGTTGGAGGAAGTCAATTGCAGATCGCCGCAGCTCCGCTGTCTGAGCCCATCTCGTCAAAGCCCATATCGAGCCCGGCTTCCGAACGGCGCCGCAAGCCGCTCTGGCGCGAGCAATATGTCCTGGTGGTCGCCGGTGCGGCGCTCGGTGCGCTGCTCGGCGCCCTGTTTCCGGCCTTTGCGGTCGAGCTCAAGCCGCTCGGCGATTGTTTCATCTCGCTGATCAAGATGACGATCGCGCCGCTGATCTTCCTGGTCGTGGTTACCGGTATCGCCCAGGTCGGCGACATGAAGGCTGTCGGTCGCATCGGCCTCAAGGCCTTCGCCTATTTCGAGGCCGTGACGACCGTCTGCCTGCTGATCAGCTTCGTCGTCGTGCGCTGGGTACAGCCGGGCGCGGGCGTGGCCCATGCCACCGCGCAGCAGGCCGAGACCGTCGCGCGCTATTCGCAGGCCCATGTCGGATCACTGTCCGCCTACATCCAGCACATGATCCCGGAGAGCTTTGTCGGCGCATTCGCGGCTGGCGACGTGCTCCAGGTGCTCGTGCTCGCGCTTCTGTGTGGTATCGGCCTGCTGCTGCTCGGCGAGAAGGCCGCGCCACTGCGGACGGGGCTGGAGCGGATCACCGAACTCGTGTTCAGCGTCGTCCATGTTGTCGTCGCGCTCGCACCGATCGGCGCGTTCGGCGCCATGGCCTTCACGGTCGCAAAATTTGGCGCCGCCACGCTCTATGCGCTGGCGCTGCTGGTCGGCACCGCCTGGGCGATGATGGCCTTCTTCATCTTCGTCATTCTCGGCACGATCTGCCGTCTCGCCGGCATCCGCCTGATGGACCTGCTGCGTCTGCTCCGCAACGAATTGCTCGTCGTGCTCGGTACCTCATCGTCGGAGACCGCGATCCCCGGCATGATGGAGAAGCTGCCGAAGGCGGGCGTCGGGCGCGCGGTCGCCGGTCTCGTCATTCCCTCCGGCTACTCCTTCAATCTCGACGGCGTCGCGCTGACGTTGCCGCTCTCGACGATGTTCGTCGCCCAGGTCTACGGCATCGAGCTGACGGCTGCGCAGCAATTGAGCCTGTTCGTGGTGATGCTGTTCACCAGCAAGGGCGCTGCCGGCGTCACAGGCGGCGCATTCGCTGCGCTGGCTGCGACCGTGATCGCCGCAGGATTGCCGGCTGAGGGCCTGGCGCTGCTGCTCGGCATCGACCGTTTCATGTCGCTGGCCCGCGCCATCACCAACACCATCGGCAACGCGGTCGCCGCCATCGTGGTCGCGAAATGGGACGGCGAATTCAACCGGGAGGACTGGGCCCGGTCCGCCGCTCAAATCCAGGACGTGAAGTAAGGATCCAAGGCTTTTAGTATGAAGGCTTCTGATATGGCTACCAACACCAATGAACTGCCCGTCATCGCGCTGACCCCCGGCGACTGCACCGGCATCGGCCCCGAACAGATCGCGCGCATCCTCTCGGACGACCGGCTCGCGGATGCAGCCCGCCTCGTTGTGGTCGGCGATGCCCGCGTGCTCGAAATGGGCATGGACCATGCCGGCGTGGAATTGAAGATCGAACGGATTGCCTCCCCCAAGGCGGCCAACTGGAGCCGCGGCACGGTGCAGCTCGTCGATCTCGGCAACACCGATCCCGCCAAATTCCCGGTCGGAAGGGCCAGCGCCGAATCGGGCCGCCTGACCGGCGAGACGCTGTCGCGCGCGATCGATTTCTCCAAGGCGGGCGAGGTCGACGCAATCACCTTCGCGCCGCTCAACAAGCGCGCGATGTTCGACGGCGGCTGGAAGTTTCCCGACGAGCACAAGATGTTCGCGAGCCTGCTCGGCCACAAGACCTATTTCTCCGAGATGAACGTGCTCGACGGCCAGTGGATGTCGCGCGTCACGGGGCACCAGTCGCTGCGCGAGGCGCTCGACGGCATCAACCCGGCGAGCATCACCGATTCCATCGAGCTGGTTGACCGCATGATGCGCAAGGCCGGCGTCGCCCGCCCGCGGATCGCGGTCGCCGCGCTCAATCCGCATGCCGGCGAGGGCGGCCTGTTCGGCCGCGATGAGATCGAGATGATCCGCCCCACCGTCGAAGCCGCTGCGAAGACGGGGATTGCCTGTACCGGGCCTTATCCCGCCGACACCGTTTACGTGCGCGCCTTTGCGGGCGAGTTCGACAGCGTGGTCGCGATGTATCACGACCAGGGCCAGATCGCGACCAAGCTACGCGGCTTCAACCGCGGCGTCACCGTCACCGCGGGCCTCGAGACCGTGTTCACGACGCCCTCTCACGGCACCGCGTTCGACATCGTCGGCACGGGCGTCGCCAAGACCGGTGCGCTCGAAAGCGCGGTCCGGCTCGCGGCACAACTGGTATCGATGAAGGTCAAGGAGGCCGCCCATGCGCACTGATCGCAGGACATTGCTTCAGGCAGCCGCCGCGCTGCCGCTCGCCACCGCGGGCACCAGCGTGGCCTTTGCGCAGGCGCCGGCGGCTAGTCCCGCTGCGGTCCCATCCAAGGAAGTGACACGCGCGCTGGCACGCTATCTCGTGACCGCGACTTACGACGATCTTCCGGCAAATGTGCGCAAGGAGGGCGTCCGTACACTTCTGAACTGGGTCGGCGTCGCCATCGGCGGCTCGCATCACGAGACGGTCGACATCGCGGTCTCCGCGCTCGGCCCGTTCTCGGGACCGCAGCAGGCTTCACTGTTCGGACGGCGCGAGCGGTTCGACATCATGAACGCGGCCTTCATCAACGGCGTGTCGAGCCACATCTTCGACTACGATGACACGCATCTGAAGACGATCATCCATCCGGCCGGACCCGTCGCCTCGGCCATCCTCGCGCTGGCGGAGATGCAGCCGGTCTCGGGCAAGGAATTTCTGAACGCGCTGGTGCTCGGGGTCGAGACCGAGTGTCGGATCGGCAACTCGGTCTATCCGAACCACTATGATGTTGGCTGGCACATCACCGGCACGGCCGGCGTGTTCGGCTCGGCCGCAGCCGTCGGCAAGCTCTTGAAGCTGAACGAGCAGCAGATGACGTGGGCGCTCGGCCTGGCCGCCTCGCAACCGGTGGGCCTGCGTGAATCCTTCGGCTCGATGAACAAGAGCTTCAATCCGGGCCGCGCCGCCTCCAGCGGCATCTTCGCGGCGATCCTGGCCTCGAAGAATTTTACGTCGTCCGACGCGATGATCGAGGCCAAGCGCGGCTGGGCTAATACCATCAGCACCAAGCAGGACTACAACGAGATCCTGGGCGACCTCGGCAAGCGTTACGAAGCCGCGCTCAATACCTACAAGCCGTTCGCCTGCGGCATCGTCATGCATCCGGCGATCGATGCGGCGGTCCAGCTCCGTAACGAGAGCAAGGTGACCGCGGACCAGATCGAGCGGATCGACCTCAAGGTCCACCCGCTGGTTTTAGAGCTGACCGGCAAGAAAACGCCAAGCCGGGGCCTCGAAGGAAAGTTCAGCATCTACCATGCGGTCGCGGTGGCGATCGTCGAGGGCGCCGGCGGTGAGAAGCAATTCAGCGACCGCGCCGTGACCGATCCGACGGTCGTTGCGCTCCGCGGCAAGGTCGTTCCTGTGATCACGCCGGGTATCAAGCCGGAGCAGGTCGATCTCACCATCGTGCTCAAGGACGGCCGCAAGCTGAACCGGTACATCGAGCACGCGATCGGCAGCGCCGAAAAGCCCATGACCGACAAGCAACTCGAGACAAAGTGTTCGGACCTTGCCGACGGCATCATTCCCGCCGCGATGATCCGGCACGTGATTGACGCCTGCTGGAACGTCGAGAACCTGCCGAACGCGGCGGAGATCGCAAAGATGTCGGTCGCGTCCTGACCGCGAGGGAGAGCAGCATGCCGTCACGCCGTCGTTTCCTGCAATCCGCCGGCTCGGTTGCCGCTCTCGCCGCCACTCGCGGCCGTGTGGCTCTCGCAGCGGGGCCCGGCGTGACCGAGCGCCTTGCCCGCTACATGGTCGCCGCGCGCGATCAGGAGTTACCGGAGCAGGTGCTGCGCGAGTGCAGGCACCGCATTCTCGATACGTTCGGCGCGATGATCTCGGGCTCGCGGATGAAGCCGGGTGAGATGGCGTTGAAGTATGTCCGCACGCTTGGCGGCGATACGCAGGCGTCCGTCATCGGCTCCGATGTCCGGACCACGGCGGTCAACGCGGCGTTGGCGAACGCGATGTGTGCGCATGCCGACGAGACCGATGATTTCGAGCCCGTCACCAAGGCGCATCCGGGATGTTCGGTGGTGCCGGCCGCACTCGCCTTCGGCGAGCGCGAGCATCGCAGCGGGCAGGCGTTCATTCGCGCGGTCGCGCTCGGTTATGACCTGACCTGCCGCCTGCTGATGGCGCTGGGTCCCGATCTCGTCCGTGGCTCGCATCGTAGCGCCGAGGGAACATCCTCGACCTTCGGCGCGCTCGGCGCTGCCGCATCACTGGCCCGGCTTGATGAAAAAGGGATGCGCTATGCCATCTCCTATTCGTCGCAGCAGGTCTCCGGCCTGTGGAGCTGGGTCAAGGATCATGACCACATCGAGAAGGCCTTCGATTTCGCCGGCATGGGCGCCCGTAACGGCGTCATGGCCGTCGACATGGTGAAGGCCGGCCTGACCGGCGTCGACGACGTGCTCGACGGCACGCACAATCTCTTCATCGCGTTGTCGACCGATCCGAAGCCGGAGGAGATGGTGAAGGATCTCGGCAAGCGGTTCTATGTCACGGAGACGGCAATCAAGACCTTCTCGGTCGGCTATCCCATCCAGTCGCCGCTGGATGCGACACTATCGTTGCGCAAGCAATACAGCCTCACGCCAGATAACGTTCGTAGCATCCTGGTCAAGCTGCCGACCGATGCGATGGGAATTGTGGGCGAGAGCGCGATGCCGGACGTCAATTGCCAGCACCTCGTGGCTGTTGCGCTGGTCAAGGGCGCCGTGTCGTTCAACGACAGTCACGACGTCGCGCTGATGCATGACCCGATAATTCTGGCGCAGCGCGCCAAGGTGACGCTCGCCGGCGACAAGGGGCTGATGGACCCGGCCGCACCGCGCGGCGCCGTCGTCGAAGTGACACTGACCGATGGCAGGAAGGTCGAGCACTTCACGAAGTATCCGCCCGGCACCAAGGAGAATCCGCTGAGTACGGAGGCAGTGGCGGCCAAGACGCGGGATCTGATTGCACCTGTATTGGGCACTGACAGGGCCGAGAAGCTGATCGATCAGATCGGCAATCTCGAACGGCTTGACGACGTCGGCAAGTTGAGGCCATTGCTGACGGCGTGATGAATCAATCAACAACAATACAAACATCAAGGAAGTGCCCATGCGCGGGGTTATGCGACGCACCGTTCTGGCCGCCTGCGCGGCCGTTCTGTTCTCCGGCTTTGCGAGTGCGCAGGACTACCCCTCCCGACCCGTCAAGATCGTCGTGCCGTTCCCGGCCGGCGGCTCCAACGACATCATCGCCCGCATCGTCGCGCAGAAGCTGACTGAGCGGAACGGCCAGACCTTCCTGGTGGAGAACCGTAGCGGCGCCGGCGGCAATATCGGTGCCGAGGCGGTCGCGAGCGCCGAGCCCGACGGCTACACCTTGCTGCTGACCGCACCGCCCCCGCTCACCATCAACGGCTCCCTCTACAAGAAGCTGCCGTTCGATCCCGCAAAGGCCTTTGCGCCGGTGGCGCTGATCGCCTCCGTGCCGATCGTCCTGGTCGTCAATCCCTCAGTGCCGGCCAAGAACGTCGGCGAACTGATTGCGCTTGCCAAGGCCAAGCCGGGGACGCTGAATTTCGGCTCGTCCGGCATCGGCTCGACCAATCATCTGGCCGGCGAGCTGCTCAAGAGCATGGCCGGCATCGATATCGTCCATGTGCCTTATCGTGGCGCGGCACCGGCGATGAACGATCTGCTCGCGGGCCAGATCCCCTTCATGTTCGACAACATGCCGGCGGTGCTGCCGCAGGTGCAGGGCAAGGCCATCAACGCGATCGCCGTCGCGGGCGCAAGACGCGCAGAGGCTTTGTCCGACGTGCCCGTTCTCGCGGAGACCATCCCGGGCTTCGAGGCCTCCTCCTGGTTCGGACTGGTGGCGCCGGCCAAGACGCCTCAGCCCGCGCTTGCCAAGCTGAGCGGTGAGCTCGAATCCATCCTGAAGATGCCTGACGTCAAGAAGCGGCTTGCGGAGCTCGGGGCCGAGCCCGGCACGGTGTTCGGGGAAGCATTCGGTCGGTTCATGACGGACGAAACCGCGAAGTGGGGCAAGATCATCAAGGCCTCCGGCGCCATCGTCGATTAACGGGTTAGGACAGCGTCATGGATCTGAATCTGGGCGACAAGGTTGCCGTCGTCACCGGCGGCAGCATCGGCATCGGCCGCGCAATCGCCGCCGAGCTTGCGCGCGAGCAGGCGCATGTCGTAATCGTCGCGCGCGACGCCGAACGGCTTGCGGCGTCGGCGCGGGCCATGTCGCGGGATACGGGACGGCGCGTGATCGCCTGTGCCGGCGACATGACCACGCCCGACGACATCGCGCGCGCGATGGATACGGCGCGCGAGGCTTTCGGCCGCGTCGATATCCTCGTCAACAATGCCGGCGCCTCGCCAATGGGTCGGATCGCGGACACGCCGGATGCGACGTGGGCCAAGTCGATCGAGCTGAAGCTGCTCGGCTACATGCGCTGCGCCCGCAATGTCCTGCCGGGCATGCGTGACCGGCGCTGGGGCCGGGTCATCAACATCATCGGCCGCAGCGGGCACCAGCCGCGTGCGGCCTATATGGCCGGCGGCGCGGTCAATGCGGCGCTGCTGAACTTCACGCTGGCGCTGGCCGAGGAATGCGCGCCGGACAATGTGCTGGTCACGGGCGTCAATCCCGGACCGGTGCAGACCGATCGCTGGGACAGCCTGATCTCGCAGGGCGCGGCGATCTCGGGTCAGGATCAGGGCGCGACCAATGCCACCGCGATCGCCTCGGTTCCGCTCGGGCGGGTCGGGCAGCCGCACGAGGTATCCGGCCTCGTCGCGTTCCTCTGTTCAGACCGCGCATCCTTCATTACTGGTACCTGCATCAATGTCGATGGCGGTGGGACGAGGTGCATCTGATGGCTAGCGAACTGCGGAAGATCGGTGTCAGCGAGGATTGCGAGCTTGCGGTTCGCATCGACGATTATCTGCTGCCATGGGACACCAAGCCGCCGGTCGTGATGCTGCACGGGCTCGCCGAGAGCGGTGAGGCGTTCCGGCGCTGGGTGCCTTACTTCGCCACGCATCATCTGGTGGTGCGCCCCGATCTCCGAGGCTACGGCGATTCGACGCCGATGCAGGGCACCTATGCTTATCGTTTCGCCGGACTTGGCGACGACGTCATCCGAATGCTCGACGCGCTGAAGCTCGACCGCGTGTTCCTGATCGGTGGCAAGATCGGCGGGACGCTGGCGATGCATCTGACGGCGAAACATCCGGATCGTGTGATCGCGGTCGCCGCGGTCGGTGCGCCGGCGTCGCTGACCTCGTTCAACGAGCGGGCGCCGACCTGGCGCAAGCAGATCCGCGAGCAGGGCGTCGAGGCCTGGGTGCGCGAGACCACGGCCGGCCGGCTCGGCTCGTCGCTGCCGCCGGAAGCGCTCGACTGGTGGATCAAGCTGATGTCAAAAACAAAGGCCTCGACGCTGGAGGCGTTCCTCCAGATGGTGCCGACGGTCGATGTCACCGGCGAGCTTCCTTCGATCAAGCGTCCGGCGCTGGTGATCACCACGACCGGCTCGGGGCTCGGTGACGTTGCCTCCGTGAAGGCGTGGCAGGAGACGATCCCGGGCGCGAAGCTCGAAGTGCTGCCCGGCGATTCCTATCACGTCGCCGCCACCGACCCGGACGTCTGCGCGCAGAAGGTTCGTGCGTTCTTCGATCGCATCGCGACCTGAGAGGTAAGGACAGGCATTGGCCGGCCCTTCGTTTGGTTCTAAGACTGGCGTCCGGCAAGAAACGAAAACCAGGGAGTGAAGCCAATGACAAAAACCACGCGACGCAGCGTGCTCACGGCCGCAGCGGCGGTGACGGCGGCGGGCCTCGCCGACACTGTTCCCGCCGCCGCGCAGGCCGGACCCAAGCCGCTCTTCCCGGTGCCGATGGTGACGATTCCGATCGTCGGCGAGACCCAGGTGTTTCAGGTGCGCCGCATCTATTGCATCGGGCGCAACTATGCCGCGCATGCGATCGAGCGCGGCTCGGATCCGAACCGCGAACCGCCGTTCTTCTTTCAGAAGCCGACCGACGCGATCCAGAATGTCGCGATCGGCGAGGTTGCCAATCATTCCTACCCGTCGCTGACCAAGAACTATCATCACGAGGTCGAGCTGGTCGCCGCGCTGAAATCCGGCGGCACCAACATCCCGGCCGACAAAGCGCTCGATCACGTCTATGGCTATGCGCTCGGCCTCGACATGACCCGGCGCGATCTGCAGAACGGCATGGCCGCGGAGAAGAAGCCTTGGGAGATCGGCAAGAGTTTTGATCATGCTGCCGTGCTCGGTCCGATTCATCCGGCAAGCAAGACCGGCCATTTCGAGAAAGGTGGGATCTCGCTGGCGATCAACGGAACGGTCAAGCAGAACTCCGATCTCAGCAAGATGATCTGGAGTGTTGCCGAGCAGATCGCAAAGCTGTCGGAAGCGTTCGAGCTCAAGGCCGGCGATATCATCTATTCCGGCACGCCGGAGAATGTCGGCCCGGTGGTGAAGGGCGACGTGCTCTTGTGCAAGCTAGACGGTTTGCCGGACATGTCGATCAAGATCGTCTAGCTCGCACTGGTCGGCCTCCGCTGGAACCGCGATTGCCGGTGGAGGCCTTTGAATTGCCGGAGTTCCATCGACGATTGCCCCGTGTTTGGCCACGAACAAACCTCGTGCAGCCATATTTGAGCAGGAGTGATCTGTCGTAAGGAGACACTCCGATGAATAAAGCTCTGATCACCGCCATCGTTCTGCTGGCTGGCGTGCCTGCGGGGGCTGCCGCGCAGGAGCGTGCTGGTGCTGCGGCGTTGGGAGCCGTGTCAGGCGCTGTCGTGCTTGGGCCGATCGGTGCCGTCGCCGGCGCGGCGATCGGTTATACCGCCGGACCTTCGATCGCTCGGTCCTGGGGCGTAAGAGATTCGCGCTCGGCACGACATCGGCAGCCGCCGCGTCGCGAGGCCTACCGCGCGGCCGGCGCCCCGCCGCGCGCGCGCGAGGCGATGAATGCCAACGGCCAGTTCAGAGCCGCCAACAATCCGCCGGTTCAAGCCGCGCCTGCGGTGCAGCCCGTTCAAGCAGCGCCTGCCGTGCCGCCGCAAGCCTCGGCGCCGCCGATTCAGGGATTTGAGTGAGGCCGAGGCTTAAGCCGCCGCCTTCGGTCGCAGCCGATCAACCGTCCGCGCAATCAGCGCGGCCACCTCGCCGACTTTCGGACCGATGCGGAATTCCGGTCCGGCGACGACGACCGAAAGGCGGCGATCGCCGATTGGCAAGGGAATCGCAGCCCCCGCGAGATCGCGGCTGTAGTCGCCAAAACTCTGGCAATAGCCGCGTTGAATCGAGTTGCGCAGCTCGGCTTCCACCGCCTCGATGCTGATCGGCGTCGACGGACCGTATTGCTTGAACTCGATCTTGCGATAGACGGAGTCGCGCTCCTCCTGCGAATATTGCAGCAGCAATGCGCGGCCGCTGGCCGTGGCGTGGATCGGCACGCGATGGCCGATCGTCGCGAAATAGCGGATCGCGGCCTTGGACTCCATGACGTCGATGAACACGGCCATCACACCCGCCGGTGCGACGATCGAGGCAGTCTCGCCGGTCTCGGCCGAGAGATCGGAGATCAGCGTATGCGTCCAGGCCGGCAGCGGCTCGACCTCCGAGATCATCCGCGCCATCGCCAGCCACCGCGGCGTCGGATAGAAGCCGGCGCGCGGCCGCGGTTCGTAGAGGTAGCCCTTCTCCGAGAGCGTCGCGAGCAGGTTGAACGTCGATGAGCGCGGCCAGCCGAAATGATCGGCGATCTCGGCAAGCGTCGCCGGCTTCTTCACCTGCGCGAAGAACTCCATGATCTCCAGGACGTTTGCAGCTTGGCGAACGATCATGGCGAGGCTTGTGTCCCGAGCTAGGGTTGGCCGAGGATCTTCTTCGCGGCGCGAAGATGCGGCTTGTCGATCATTTGGCCGTCGAGCCGCAGCGTGCCGGAGTTGGGATTGCCGGCGAACGCCGCGATCACCTTCTCGGCCCATATGCGCTCGGCGGCGGTCGGCTCGAAGGCCGCGTTGACGACATCGACATGCTTGGGATGGATCACCGCCTTGGCCGAAAAGCCGTCGCGTCGCGCGGCCCGCGTTTCCTGCTCGAGGCCTGCGAGATTGTCGATGTCAGTATAGACGGTGTCGATCGGTGCGACCTCGGCTGCGGCCGCCGCCATCAAGCAGAGATCGCGCGCGAGGCGATAGGGGCTGTGGAACACGCCGCCCGAAGCCTTCTCGGTGGCGCCGAGCGAGGCTGAAAGATCCTCCGCGCCCCACATCAGGCCGGCGAGGCGAGGGGAGCATCCCTTGTAGCTGCCGAGGCCGAAGATCGAGCCCGCGGTTTCCGTCGCGACGCAAACGATGCGCGTCGCGCCGACCGTGATGCCAGCCGCAGCTTCCAGGGCTTCGAGCCAGCTCGCAACCTGCCGCACGTCGTCGCCGCCTTGCGATTTCGGCAGCACGATGCCGTCTGGTTTGCCCGGCATCACTGCGGCGAGATCGGCGAGCGTCATGCCGGTGTCGAGCGCGTTGACGCGGACATAGAGCTGGTGCGAGCCGCGAGAGCCCTCCAGCATCGCGAGCGTCAACCCGCGCGCCTCCGGCTTCTTGTCGGTGACGACGGAATCCTCGAGATCGATGATCAGCGCGTCGGCTCTGCCTTCGCTCGCCTTCTCGAATTTGCGCGGGGAATCACCCGGCACGAACAGCATCGAACGCATCAGACCGGCCTCTTGTGCATCATCGCCATGCGCCGGCATCTGCCGACGATTTCGTCGTTCTGGTTCAAGGCGTGGTGCTCGAACTCGACGATGCCCGCCTTCGGCCGCGATTTCGATTCCCTCAACGAAAGCACCTTCGTCGTCGCCCGCAACGTGTCGCCATGGAAGACCGGCTTTGGAAAGGTGACGTCGGTCATGCCGAGATTGGCGACGGTAGTGCCCAAGGTCGTATCATAGACCGTCATGCCGATCATGATGCCCAGGGTGTAAAGGCTGTTGAAAATGCGCTGGCCGAACTCGGTCTTTTCGGAGAAATGCGCGTCGATGTGCAGCGGCTGCGGGTTGAGCGTCAGCAGGCTGAACATGGTGTTGTCCATCTCCGTGACGGTCCGGGTCAGAGGATGCCTGAACTCCTGGCCTACGGTAAAGTCTTCGAAATAAAGTCCGGCCATCGCGGTTTCCTCCCTGTGTCGTGCGATTTGGCCAGCGCTGCCTCAGGGCGGCGCCGCCAGGTGAACTGCTTTTTGCTGTGCGAGCTGCTCGATCTCCGTGGTCGAGAAGCCGGCCTCGCGCAAAATGTCGCGGCCATGCTGACCGAGCGTCGGCGCGGGACCGGCGGGTTCCGGTTGGGTCACGCTCCAGGTCGAGGGCACGCGCATCTGGCGGATGCGGCCCTCCACGGGGTGATCCACCGTCCTGAAGAAGTCGACCGCACTCAGATGCGGATCGTCCAGGATCGTCTCCAGCGTATGCATCGGCATCACCGGAATGTCGGCGCGCTCCAGTAGCTCGCGCCATTCGGCGGTGGTGCGCGTTGCAAAGATGTGGCCGATCTCCTCGTAGATCTCGTCGATGTGCTTGGTGCGCGCGGCGTGGTTGGCAAAGCGCGGCTGATCGAGGAAGTGCGGTTGCCCGATCGCCTCGAAGAAGCTGCGCCAATGCTTGTCGTTGTAGATAAGGACGCAGAGATGGCCGTCGCTGGTCCTGTAGGGGCGGCGATACCGCGAGAGCAGGCGGGCATAGCCGCCATGGTCGAGCGGCGGATCGTAGGTGAGACCGCCGAGATGATCCACCAGCACGAACTCCGTCATGGACTCGAACATCGGCACGTCGATGCGCTGGCCCTGGCCGGTGCGCTGCTGGTGCATCAGCCCGCCCATGATTGCGTTGACCATCATCAGGCCGACGATGCGGTCGGCGATGGTGACGGGCACGTAGCGCGGCGTGCCGTCGCCGGCCGCCGCCAGCAGCGTCGGAATTGTCGCCGCGCCCTGGATCAGGTCGTCGTAAGCCGGCTTTGCGGCATAGGGGCCGGACTGGCCGTAGCCGAAGGCGCCGACATAGACGAGGGCGGGATTAACAGCGGCAAGCGTCTCGTAGTCGAGGCCGAGCCGCGCCATCGCCTGCGGGCGCACGTTGTAGACGAGCGCATTGGCGCGCTTCGCCAGCCGCAGCAGCGTGTCGCGCCCTTCCGTTTTCTTGAGGTCGAGCACGATGCTGCGCTTGCCGCGATTGGCATTGAGGAACATCCCGCCCATGCCCGGCGTGCGGCCGGGCCCGATCTGGCGAACGATGTCGCCCTCGGGACTTTCGACCTTGATGACGTCAGCGCCCATGTCCGCCAGCACCTGGGTGCCGTAGGGGCCCATCAGCACCGAGGTCAGATCGAGAATGGTGAAGCCGGCGAGCGGTCCCATGAGGTCCCGTTTGATGTGTTCATATATGTGGAGTTAGAGTTCAGAAAATGCAGATGTCAATTCGATGCGCTCATGTCAGTGCGCATGGCTCTATGCATAGTTCATATACTTGACAGATAAATTCACGTATATGTACATTTTCCGCAAGCAAGAAGCGGAGCGAGGGACCGACGGTCTGGCAGCTAACGGCTGCGCCTGTCGGCATGGGACGCGTCAAGGAGAAGCTGATGAAGAAGAATCTGGTCCGGGCCGCAGCCGTGCTCGCCCTTTCGCTGCCGGTCTCGACACTTCAGGCGCAGGCGCTGGAGCTGAAGGTCGCCGACAGCTTCCCCGCTGGTCACTACCTCGTCCGCCTGATGCTCAAGCCCTGGATGGACGACGTCACCAAGCGCACCAACGGCGCGGTGACCTTCACCTATTATCCGAACCAGCAGATCGGCAAGGCCGCGGACATGCTGCGCCTGACGCAGTCGGGCGTGGTCGACATCGGCTACATCGGACCGTCCTACGTCTCGGACAAGATGCCGCTCTCCGAGGTCGCGCAACTGCCGGGCGCTTTTGAGACGAGCTGCCAAGGCACGCTCGCCTATTGGAAGACGGCGCGCGAGGGCATCCTCGCCAGCCGCGAATATGCGCCGAACAAGATCAAGCTGCTGATGGCCGTGGCGCTGCCGCCTTACCAGGTGTGGACTGCCAAGACGAAGGTCGAGACGCCGAAGGACATGCAGGGCCTCAAGTTGCGCACCACCGGCGGTGCGCAGGATCTGACGCTCCGCGCGCTGAGCGCCGTGCCCGTGCGGATGGCCGCCCCCGATGCCTATGAGTCGCTGTCGCGCGGCACCATGGACGGCCTGCTGTTCCCGATGGAAAGCGTCGTCGCCTACGGCCTGGACAAGCTCGTCAAGCATGCGACCGAAGGCGTCAGCTTCGGCAGCTTCATCGTCGCCTATTCCATCAACCAGTCGGTCTGGGACAAGCTGCCTGATGACGTGAAGAAGGCCATGAATGACGCCTCCGACGCGATCGAGCCGACTGCTTGCGCCCAGGTCGACAAGGAAACCGAGGCGACCAGGAAGCATCTCCAGGACGAAGGCGTCAGCTTCGATCCACTGCCGGAGGCCACGCGTAGCGAGATGAAGGACAGGCTGAAAGGCGTCGGCAAGGATTGGGCGAGCGGGCTCGACAGCCGCGGCAAGCAGGCATCAGCCGCGCTGAAGGAGTTTGAAGACTTGCTCGCCGCCGGCGGCGCCAAGTAACCCCGTATCCAAGGAGGCGCGAGAGGTGATCAAGCGGGCAGGTGATGTGCTCGGCGCGCTGGAACGCGCGCTGACGGTGGTCGCGGTGGTGTTCCTGTTCGTGATCATGCTGCTGGTGGTGACCGACGTGTTCATGCGCTATGCGCTGAACAGTCCGTTCTCCTTCACCTATGATCTGATTGGGCTGTATCTGCTGGCCGGTGTGTTCTTCTTCACGCTGTCCGACGGCTTGCGCGAGCATGCGCATGTCGGCGTCGACATTCTGCTGTCGCGGTTCTCGCCGGCCGGCCGGCGGCTGTCCGAGATCGTCACTGCGCTCGCCGGCCTGTTTGTCTTCGTCCTGATCTGCGAGGTCGGGTTCGAGCGCGCGCTGGAGAATTACGAGCAGCACGACGTTCTCTCAGGCGCGATTGCCTGGCCGACCTGGATCTCGGCCGCGCTGGTGCCGTTCGGCTGCGGCGTGCTGGTGTTGCGGCTGGCGCTCCAGCTTGTCGGCAATGTGCTGAGCCTCGTCAGCGGCCGCGATCTCTATCCGCTGCCGCCGGTGACCGGCGTCGGTGAAGCACGCAGCTTCGAGTAACGGGCGATATCCATGACACCTTTCATCGTTCTCGCCCTGCTGTTCGGTCTGCTCGCGCTCGGCACGCCCGTTGGCTTCGCCATGGCCTTTTCCGGCTCGGTCGGCCTCGTAATGGTCGGCGGCTGGGGCACGCTGTTCGGAATATTGCAGACAGCGCCGCTCTCGACCGTCTCCTCCTACGAGCTGATCACGATCCCGATGTTCCTGCTGATGGCAGACCTCGTGCTGCTCTCGGGCGTCGCGGACGATCTGTTCAAGACGGCATCGGCCTGGGTTGGCCGCATTCCCGGCGGCCTCGGCATGGCCACCGCGCTTGCCGGTGCCGGTTTCGGTGCGATCTGCGGCACCTCGACGGCCTCGGCGGCGACGCTGTCCTCGACCAGCCTTCCGGCGATGATCCGCCAGGGCTATGAGCCGAAGATGGCCGCGGGTGTGGTCGCGATATCAGGCACGCTGTCGATGCTGCTGCCGACCAGCGTCGCGCTCGTCATCTTCGGCCTGCTGGCGGAGGTGAACATCGGCAAGCTGCTGATCAGCGGCATCATCCCCGCGATCCTCGTCACCTTCACCATCATGGCCACGATCTACTTCCTCGTCTGGCAGGATCCTTCGCGCGCGCCCGCTGCGAAATCGGTGCCGTGGCGGGAAAAATTCGCGCTGCTGTGGCAGGTCTCCCCGATGGTGGTGCTGTTCTCGATCGTGACGGGAACGATCTATCTCGGCGTCGCGACACCGACGGAAGCCTCGGCCTTCGGTGCGTTCGGCGCCTTCCTGCTCGCGATCGTCAAGGGCAAGATCACGCCGGCGTCGCTCTACCATACGCTGCTGCGCGCCTGCCACGGCACCTGCATGATCATCATGATCCTCGTCGGCGCCTCGATCTTCGGTTACTTCTTCACGCTCACTCACGTGACGCAGGATCTCGTCGCCTGGATCGGCAGCCTGCCGGCCTCGCGCTGGGTGATCATCACGCTGATCCTGTGCGGCTATATCGTGCTCGGCTCGTTCATGGACCAGATCGCCATCCTGGTCTTGACCGTGCCGATCGTACTGCCGCTGATCAAGACGCTCGGCTTCGACCCGATCTGGTTCGGCGTCATCAAGATCGTCACCGCCGAGGTCGGCATGATCACGCCGCCGGTGGGGCTGAACTGCTTCATCGTCGCCCGCTATGCCAAGCGGCCGGTGGCCGAGGTGTTCCACGGCACCTTCCCGCATTTCATCGCCCACCTGATCGCCATCGCGATCCTGGTGGCGTTTCCGTCTATCATCCTCTGGCTGCCCTCGCAGATGGGGCGCTAAGATCGGAGCTGGCGGCTCCCAAGAAGGAGATCAAGAATATGGATTTCGCGTTCACCGATCAGCAGGAAGCCATTCGCGACGCCATCGCCAAGATCTGCGAGGGCTTTCCCGATGCCTACTGGCTGAAGAAGGATCACGACGGCGGCTTCCCGCACGATTTTCACAAGGCGCTGGCCGATGCGGGCTGGCTCGGCATCTGCGTGCCGGAGGAATATGGCGGCTCCGGGCTCGGCATCACGGAGGCCGCGATCATGATGCGCACCATCGCGGAGTCCGGTGCCGGCATGTCCGGCGCCTCCGCGGTGCACATCAACGTGTTCGGGCTCAATCCGGTCGTCGTGTTCGGCACCGAGGAGCAGCGCAAGCGTATGTTGCCGCCGATGGTCGAGGGCCGCGAGAAGGCCTGCTTCGCCGTCACCGAGCCCAACACCGGCCTCAACACCACGCAGCTCAAGACCCGCGCGGTCGCCAAGAACGACCGCTACATTGTCAACGGTCAGAAGGTGTGGATATCGACTGCGCAGGTCGCGCACAAGATCCTGCTGCTGGCGCGCACCACGCCGCTGGAGGACGTGCGCTCGCCGACCCACGGGCTCAGCCTGTTCTACACGGACTTCGACCGCCAGAAGATCAAGGTCCACGAAATCGAGAAGATGGGCCGCAAGATCGTCGATTCCAACGAGCTGTTCTTCGAGGATTTTGAAATTCCGATGGAGGATCGGATCGGCGAGGAAGGCAAGGGCTTCCAGTACATCCTCGAAGGGATGAACCCGGAGCGTATCCTCATCGCCGCGGAGGCCGTGGGGCTCGGCAAGCTCGCGCTATCGCGCGCGACCGAGTACGCCAAGACACGCATCGTGTTCAATCGCCCGATCGGCAAGAACCAGGGCATCCAGCATCCGCTCGCGGTGAACTGGGTCGAGCTGGAGGCGGCCTGGCTGATGGTGATGTCGGCGGCGTGGCAATACGACAAGGGCATGCCCTGCGGTGCTGCGGCCAATGCCGCGAAATATCTGGCCGGCGAGGCGGGTTTCTCGGCTTGCGAGCAGGCGGTGATGACCCATGGCGGCTTCGGCTATGCCAAGGAGTTCCATGTCGAGCGCTATTTGCGCGAAGTGTTGATCCCGCGGATTGCGCCGGTCAGCCCGCAACTCGCGCTCAGCTTCATCGCGGAAAAGGTGCTTGGCCTCGCCAAGTCTTATTGATCCTGCTCCGGGTCGTTCGGCGGAGTTTGCAGTGCGCGGAGAGACAACGCCCATCGATTTCTCCGCCCTGATCCGGGAGGGCGATCTCGTCGTGTGCGGGCAGGCGACGGCGGAGCCGCTCACGTTGATTGAAGCGCTGGTGGCGCAGGCCGGATCTCTGCCGCCGTTCCGCATCATCGTTGGGCCGATCTTTTCGGATACGTTCTCGGCTGGTTGCGCGCCTGAGGTCTCGTTCCAGAGCTATGGCGTGATCGGCAATGCGCGGCGGCTCGCGAGGGCCGGGCGGCTCGACGTCATCCCGAGCAACTACAGTGCCTTCTGTGCCGACTTCGCCGCGGGACGTCACAAGGCGGATGTGGTTCTGGTGCAGCTGGCGGAGCTGGAGGGGCGGCTGAGCGCCGGCCTTTCCAACGACTATGTCATCGACGCCGCGCGCGGCGCGCGTCGCGTCATCGCCGAGATCAATCCGGATACGCCCTTTACGTTCGGGGCGGAATGGCCCGGCGACGTAACGATTCATGTGCGCGTGGCGGCCCGCCGTCCGCCGGTCGAACTGGCGTCGTCCCCGCTCGACGATGTCTCCCGGCGCATTGCAACGCATGCGGCGGGCCTGATCGCCGACGGCAGCACGCTTCAGTTCGGCGTGGGGCGGATTCCGGACGCGATCCTCTCGTCGCTCTCTCACGCCCGCAATCTCGGCATCCACTCCGGCCTGATCAACGACGCCGTCGTCGATTTGATCGAGCGCGGCGCGGTGACGAACGCGGCGAAGGGGATCGATGCCGGGGTCACGGTCACCAACCAGCTGATCGGGACGCAGCGGCTCTATCGCTTCGCGCATCGGAACAAGGCGATCGCGGTGCGGCCGACGTCCTACACGCATGGCCAGAGCGTGCTGGCGCGGATCAACCGGCTGGTCGCGGTCAACTCGGCGCTCCAGGTCGGGCTCGATGGCAGCGTCAATTCGGAGACGCTGAACGGCGTCGCGATCGGGGCGATCGGTGGGCAGCTTGATTTCGTGCGCGGCGCCAATGCCTCCGCTGGCGGCAGGGCGATCATCGCGCTGCCGGCGACAGCCTCTGATGGCACGAGCCGGATCGTCGCTGATGTCGAGACCGTGACGACGCCCCGCGCCGACGTCGATGCCGTCGTGACCGAATGGGGTGTTGCGGAACTGCGCGGCTGCGGCCTTGCCGAGCGTGCGCGCCGCATGATTGCGATCGCAGCGCCGGAACATCGCGATGGGCTATCGGCGCAGCTTCGCGGCGACGCGCGCTAGTTCAGTTCATCATCGCGAGCGTCGGACGCTGACTCTCGCTGGATTCAATGATCCCGGGAAGATCCGCCGCTTCACCAGCAATCATGCCCGACATTTGCCAGAACAGATGCGCGAGGCGGGAGAACACCAGCCGTTCGCGCTCGGCGGCAGCGGAGCCGTCCGGGATCGTCACCGTTTCCAGGCCGACGATCTTCTTGAAATCTGGCCAGATCGTCATCGACTGCGCGATCACGGAATAGCAGCGTGGATCATCGTCGCGCTCGTCGGGAGCTGGCGGCAGGCCCGGGAATTGAACCGGCGCTGCGTAGAACTTGTAGGCGCCATAGCCGAGCTGGAGCAAAAATTTCTCGGAGACGGCGACGTCGGCGGCAAATGACACCAGTCGCGCCTCGCTCAGCACGTCCGCTTCGATCGCGCCGAGGTCCGCTGCGCGGAGCGCGGAGCAGAAGGCGAGGTCGCGATTGTGCTCGCGGAGCAGATTGGCGAGCGGCGGCTGCTGTTGCACGGTGTCGGTGAGCAGGATGATGGTCTTGAGCATCTGGGATGTCCGTCAGGGGAGAAGGTGGCGCGCGGCCGTGACCGCGTCGTTGGAAGCGCAGGTGGCAAAGAAATCGTTGGCGATGCGCTGTCCCGGCGCGATCTCCAGGATGCGGTAACGAGCCAGGCCCGCGGCTTCGCGTACGGCGCCGACGTCGTCCTGCCAGGCGCAGAGCGACAGCTCCAGCCGGCCATAGCCGCCGCAATCGGCGGCATAGGCACCCGTTACCGCCTCCACGGTCGCGGCCACCGCGCCTGCATCGCTGGCGGAGATATCGCGCAGGATCACGGCGATGCCGCTGACCGCCTCGGCTTGCGAGGTCATGACCATGAAGGCGTCGCGGGCGCCGGTGCGGCCGGCGCGGCGGGCCGTGCGCACGATGCCCGCAAAGCCGGGATCGGGGCCGAGCTCGAGCGTCGTCGTCTGCTGGTCGTGCAGGATCGTGGCCCGCATCGCGCCGAGATCGCCCTGCAGTGCGTGATAGGAGCGCGGCAGCCATATGGTGTCGAGTGGCACCTGCGACGATGTCAGGCTCCAGGCCTGATCGAGCAGATAGCCCTCCCAGATCGCGGGATAGGAGGCGGCAAGCTGTTGCCATGTGCGAAGCAGCCGTTCGGCATGCGCGGTGCGGCCGAGATAGAGCGTGCGCGCCGACATCTCCCAGCGATTCCACTTGTGCAGCGCCACGTCGCAGCCGAGGAAGGACGGCAGCAGCGGCGCTTCGCGCAAGGTCGCTCCGGCTTCGAGGAACAGCAGCGGCTCGCGATATCTATTCCACATCCGCACCATGAACTCGGCCTTCTCGAAGCAGAGGATGCGGTCGTCGAACTCCGTCTCGATCGGTTCGATATGGCAATCGAGATGCAGACGTTCGACAGATTGACGGAGGCGGAGGGGCGCAGCCGCATCGCTGCCGCGCGGATGGCAGGAGACGATCCGCGGCCGGAGCGTGCAGGCGTCGGCAGCGGCGAGGAATTTCGACCATCCGATGCCGCCCCACCACATCTCGTGCGGGCCTTCCGCGCCGCAGGGGCCGACGGTGCCGAACTCGGTCAGCTTGGACTTGAGGAAATCGAAGCCGGGATTCTCGCTTCCGGGAATGACGACGGCACAGGCCGGATTGAGCGCGCGGTAGAGCAGCTCGGCCGCCGCGCCGCTCGGCGGCTCCTCCAGGATGATGACGCCGTTGCGCCGGCCGTTCGGGACGCCGTCAAGCGTCGGCGCGCCGTACTGGCCGACGAGCCAGGCAAGCCGGTCGCGCTGGGTCCGGCCGAGCCGGATGCCGCCGGATTGCAGCAACCGATCAAGATTTTCGTGCGTCTCGTCCGTCAATTCCGTGCCCCCTCGCGCCAGCGCTTGACTGGCCCTTGGACTTCAACGGTCCGGACGGCACGATCAGGCGGACTATTTGGGGCTGATGCCGAGCGACGTTATCGCGATCGAATAGACCGCGATCTCCTGCGTCATCGGAAGGACTGGGATCAGCAGGCAGCCGTCCTCGGTCTCGGTGCGGTAATGGCCGCCGTGCCATTGCACGCCGGCATAGACCAGGCCGTCGGCCGCGATGCCGATGACGTCCTGGCTGCCGGCGGCATCGCGAACGTCCCTGCCGTGCTGCACGGTCACGCCGTGAAGAAGCCCCTCGGGCGCGAATTTGGCCAGCGGCAGGGCGATCATGGTGATGGCCATGGTGCGGGCCAGGGGAACGCGCAGGCGCAGCTCGCCGAGCCCGTTGCGATGGATGGTCACGCTCTCCATCGTCGCACCCCCGTCGGCACGGAACAGGCCGACCCGTACTCGCTCGCAGGGCCTTTCCTCGAAGACGTCCGCGGGCAGGCGGTTGGCGCCGAACAGCAGATAGAGATAGCCGTAGGACGGTGACAGCGCGGCAAAGCTGCCGGCGAGCCACATCGGCGGCGCAACGGCGGTGCACGCGGCCGAGAGGCCGCGGGCGGTGATCTGGTCGCGTGCGAACTGCTTGTCGAGCAGCGGCGCGAGCGCGTGGGTGCCGAGATTGACGTCGTGCTTCAAGGTGCCGAGCAGCGCCAGCTCGTCCTCGTCAGGCAGCAGCAGGAGCCGTGCCACGGTCGCCGCGCACCACCGCGCGGCGACGTCGGGCGCCGCGTGAGGATCGAGGCGGTAGTCGCGAACGGCGCCGCCCGCGCTCGCAGCGAAGGCCAGTGCGCCGGCCTGGATCTCGCCGGCAAACGCCACCTGCTCCAGGGGACGCGGGTTGATCTCGCGAAGCACCGCGCCGCCGTCGTAATCGCGCACCGAGCCGTCGGCGGAGCAGCAGGCCTGCTCCAGCAGCGCGACGTTGCGGATCAGCATGCGCTTGACATGCGGGGTGACCACGAGGTCGGAGATGAAGCCGGCCGCGCTGTCGATTTCGGCGAGATCGTTGAAGGCGTCGTCGAGCGACATCAGATAGGCGCCGTGGAGGCGGATGCTGATGCCTTCCAGGTCGAAGACGCGGCGCAACGCCTTTTGCACGCTGCCGGAATAGCCGAGATCGGCGAGGACGAGGTCGGTGCAGTCGTCGAAGCCGGGGACGGCATGGCGGAGATAGGCGAGCAGCCGGGCGCGCAGGCCCGCGGCGAGCGCGACGATCTCGGCCGGATCCATCAGGCCGGGAAGCGCTTCGGCGAGCTCTTCGCCGGAGGCGATACCGCCGGGACAGAAGGCGAAGAACGCTGCGACCTTCGGCGGCATGATCTTCAGCATGTCGTAAAAGGTTGGCGCGTCGATCTTGAGGACCTTGCCGAGAAGATCGAGCAGCGGCTGCATCGTGTCAGCCGAAGCGATCAGGCTGACGCGGCGGTTGATCTCGAGATAGGATGCCGTCCCGCCGTGCAGATCCTGCCAGATCCGGTGCGACAGGAAGCCGTCGCGGCCGAGAAAGCCGATAGCGACCTGCCGGCCGTCGCCCTCAACGTCTTCGCAGCGCCGCGCAACGAAAGCGTCGAATGCTGTCATGACCGGGCCGAGCACGGTCAGGCCGAGGTGAAAGGCCGGAGATCTCTCGACACTACGGGCGGCGACCACGCGCCGCAACGTCCGGGCGCCATGGTCAAGCCGCGACGGCGTGCCCGTGCACAGGAGCTCGAACAGTGCCGTCTCGCGTTGAAACGTCGAGGCCAATTGCGCGGTCGCCTGCGGATAATAGCGCGGACGAATGCCGTGGCGCTTTGCGCCCTCGATGTCGGCCTTGTCGTTGTCGCCGACGTGGAACGAAGTCGCAGCGTCGATGTCCTGCTCGGAGAGATAGGTGGCGAACAGTGTTTCGCTCTTGCTGCTGCCATGGTCGCAGGACGCATAAAGGAAGTCCCATGTCAGTCCGGGATGACAAGCCCGCAGCAGCCGCCCCAACCAGTCGGAATCCCAATACGTGTCGGAGATGAATCCGACGCGGTTGCCGGCACGCTTCATGTCCAGATATTGCCTGATCATGTCGGGATTGGCGCGGCAAAGCTCGAGCTCCGCTGCGAACTCGGCTTCGACCAGGTCGCTCAGGTTGCCTCGTGAGAGGCCGAACAGCCTGAACGGAAAATAGGAATAGATCTCGGCGATGTGCACTTCGCTCGCACCGCGCTTCTCCTTCGCCGTTCGGCGCGCGCGCGATTCTGCCTGGATTCGATGCTGAACGAAACTCGAGGAAACATTCGGACAAGATCTTGAAATGTCCAAAAGCTCGTAAGTCCTTTCAAATACGCCATCCGGCGTCGTGCAGGCGCGAAGCAGAAACGTATCGAAAACATCGAATGACCAAGCGGAAACAATTTGCGTACGGCGTTCCGCACCGGCCGTTGCGATCTTCATGCTGCATTCCCCGTCCACCAACACGATTAACGTGTGCACGCGTGGAGTCAGGCGCCACAAATACGAAAAATATTCACGCGCGATTCAAAATCGCGCTCGTCGCGACTGACAGATTAAAAAAAATCGCTAGGTTCGAAAAAGGTGATTCGGAAAAAATTGCCGAGTGCAGAAGTCGTCGCGCGTTCGTTCACACTCGGAAACAATCGCTTCGTCGCGCGCTGTGCGCACGTCGCGTTCGATCATCTAGTGCCGCGTAATGTCAGCGTTTTTTCCGAATACATCTGTTCAGGATGGATGATCCGCCATGGCGCGAGACGATGTGATGATTGCAGGCTTGACGCGCGAGAGCTGCGTGCAGTCGGCAATTATTGCCCGATACTCGGCAAAAGTGACCTGCTAACATCTTGAAAAACAACGAAAATTTTTCGCCTGAATTGTTTTGGCCCTGCGTTCAACGCCTGGAAGCCGTGTGGCATGTGCGCCGCCGGCATTACGGGTTGGAGGTTGCGGGATGAGTTACGCTGCTGATGTCATGGCTCCCGCCGAGGCCGAGATCACGACGATGGCGCCGGTCGATTCACTCGTGCCGGTGACGGCGTCGGTGCCGCTCGCGCCCGACAGCACGCCCGATACCGCCGATGTCGTCTACGACGAGGACAGCGAACTGCTCGACAGGCTGGCGACCGGCGACGAAGTCGCGTTCCGCATGCTGGTCGAACGCCATATCGATCGCGCCTACGCGATCGCGCTGCGCATCGTCGGCAACGCGGCCGACGCCGAGGACGTGGTGCAGGACACCATGCTCAAGATCTGGAGCCATCGTGGACGCTGGCAGCACGGCCGCGCCAAATTCTCGACCTGGCTCTACCGCGTCATCTCCAACCGCTGCATCGATCTGCGCCGCAAGCCGCGCAACGAGAATGTCGAGACAGTGCCCGAAGTCGCCGACGCCCAGCCCGGCGCCGTCGAAATCATCGAGCGCAACGAGCTCAACGACATGCTGGAGCTGGCGATCCAGCGCCTGCCCGAGCAGCAGCGCATCGCGGTGATCCTGTCGTACCACGAGAACATGAGCAACGGCGAGATCGCCCAGGTGATGGACACGACGGTGGCCGCGGTCGAGTCACTGCTCAAGCGCGGCCGTCAGCAGCTGCGCCAGCTCCTGCGCAAGCACGAGCGCGACATCCGCACCGCGTTTACCGACTGCTAACCATAAAATCGCCCTCGCGAAAATTTTCCCGCCTGATCTCTCTGCGCTCCTCCGTTTCAACGAGCGGACGGGGCTGCGGTCCGCGTCGTCGTAAGTCGATTTCCACGAAGCGGCACGCCGTGCCCATCAACAGGAGCTTCAGATGCCCGCAATCAACACCAACACTGCCGCCAACGCAGCAGTGCGCTACCTCAACATCAACTCCGCGCAGGAAACCAGCTCGCTCTCGAAACTGTCGAGCGGCTCGCGCATCACGTCCGCATCCGACGATGCCGCCGGCCTTGCGATCTCCACCCGCATCTCCTCGGACGTCACCACCCTGCAGCAGGCCGCGACCAACGCTTCGCAGGCCACCGCGATCCTCCAGACCGCCGACGGCGGCGCCTCGAACATCTCCGACATCCTCGCTCGTATGAAGTCGCTGGCCTCCGAATCCGCGTCGGGCACCACGACCGACTCCAGCCGCGCCTACATCAACTCGGAATTCACGCAGTTGCAGGACCAAATCGATTCGATCGCGTCCGGCACCCGTTACTCCAGCCAGAGCCTGCTCGACGGCTCCAGCGTATTCGCTTCCGGCGTCTCGGTGCTGGTCGGCTCCTCCGGGGCAGACACGATCAACATCACGCTCACCAGCCTCACCTCGTCGTCGCTTGGCGTGTCCTCGCTCGACGTCAGCACGCTGTCGGATGCGACCTCGGCGCTGACGGCGCTGGATACCGCGATCGACACCGTCTCCGCAGCCCGCGCCAGCATCGGCGCCCAGGAATCGCGTTTCAATTTCAGCGCCGATTCGATCTCGACCCAGACCCAGAACTTGCAAGCCGCGAATTCGGCGATCAAGGACGTCGACATCGCGGCTGAGCAGTCCAAGCTCTCCTCCGCGGAAGTCAAGACGCAGGCAGCCGTGTCGGCGCTCGCCGCAGCGAACCAGATGCCCCAGTACCTGCTCAAGCTGCTGGGCTGATGAAGATCCAAGCGGGCCGGCATGATGCCGGCCCGTCCTCTATCAGGGACTGCGACGCAAAGTGACCACCGTCAGTTCGAGCACCAGCACGAGCTCCGCGAGTTCGGCAATTTCCGTCACCACGAGCGGGACCACCAATTCGAGCAGCATCGACTGGTCGGCGCTGATCCAGGCCGCCGTCGACGCGAAGACCGCGCAGGCCACGACGATCTCGACCTCGATCACGAACAACGAGGCGAAGATCTCCGCCTATCAGACGCTCCAGAGCGACCTGAAGACGCTGTATTCGGGCCTTACCTCACTTTCGACCGCGGTCGTCAATTCCTTGTCCACCAGCGCCTTTGCAACGCGCGCGGCGAGCATCAGCTCCACCGGTGACGTCAGCGCCTCCTCGGCGCTCTCCATGACCATCAAGAGCGGAGCTGCGACCGGCGACCACACGCTGACGATCAGCCAGCTCGCCACCGCACACAAGGTGTCCGGCACCGCGCAGTCGAGCCAGACCGACGAGCTCGGATATTCCGGCACGTTTTCCATTGGTCTGGAGGGCGGCAGCACGTCCGACATCACCGTCACCAGCACGATGTCGCTCCAGGATATCGTCGACGCCATCAACGCCCAGACCTCGACGACCAATGTCCAGGCTTCAATCGTGCAGGTGTCCAGCACCTCGTACCAGATGGTGCTGACCGGCACCGAGGATGCGGCGGACATCAGCTATTCCAGCACGTCCGGCGACGACATCATGAACGAACTGGGCGTGACCGACAGCTCGGGGGGCTTCACCAACGTCATCCAGGAGCCGCAGTCGGCAGAATTCACGCTCGACGGCATCGCGATGACTCGCGACACCAACGACATCTCCGACGTCCTTACCGGGGTGACCTTCAGCCTTCTTCAGGCGACGCCGGACGGAACGTCGCTAAACATCAGTATCGAGCCCGATACCAGCCAGATCGAATCGGCGATCGAGACCTTCGTCACCAACTACAACGCGTTTCGCGACGAGGTCATCGCCCAGCAGGCGACCGCGACCGACGGCACCGCAGATTCTAGCGCGGTCCTGTTCGGCGACGGGACCATGCGCAACATCATGGATGCGCTCCAGAACGCCCTGAACAGCACCGTGGGCGGCATGACGATGGCCGACCTCGGCCTGTCGTTCAACGAAAACAACGAGCTCGAGCTCGACACCAGCACGCTGTCGGACATCCTGAGCACCAATTTGAGCGGCGTAACCAAGCTGTTGTCGGCGCAGACGACGACCTCGTCGAGCCAGCTCAGTGTCGTCAACACCGGCACGTCGCCGCAATCCTTCACGCTCGATCTGACGGTCGATTCCGACGGAAATCTCACGTCGGCCTCGGTCGACGGCGACTCCTCGCTGTTCACGGTCAGCGGCACGACGATCATCGGCGCCTCTGGCTCGATCTATGCCGGCATGGCCTTCACCTATAGCGGGTCGACCTCCCAGTCGATCACGGTGACGTCGACCTCGGGCATCGCGACGCAGCTCTACCAGGTCGCCAAGAACTACTCGTCCTCGACGGGTGCGTTGCAGACGCTGATCACCAACCTCACAACGCGCGATGAGGATCTTCAGCAGAAGGTCGACGACATCAACAGTGCGGCCGCGACCCTGCAGTCGCAGCTGGAGACGCAATACGCGAAATACCAGGCCGCGATCGAGAGTGCCAACAGCACGCTGACCTATCTCAAGGCGTTGCTGAGCAGCTCGTCGAGCGACTGACAGTGAAATCGAGTGATCAATGATGCATAATCCGATGGCGTACATGGCCAACCAGGCCTACCGCGGCGCTGCAACGACCGTGCCGCCGATCAAGGCGATCTCGATGCTGCTCGGCGGCGCGGCCACCTTCCTCCAGAAGGCGCTTGCCGCTCAGGAGGCGCGCCGCTTCGAGGAGGGGCATGACGACCTGATGAAGGCGACCGCGATCCTGCGCGGCCTTAGCCACAATCTCGATTTCGCCAAGGGCGGGGCGGTCTCCGAGCGGCTGTTCCAGAGCTACAATGCCCTCATCCTGGCGAGCCTGAAGGCCTACGGCCGGCCGCACGCCCGACAAAATTTTCAGCGGATCATTGCCGCCTTGGCCGAGTTGCGGGAGGCTTGGGAGTCCGTCGATGCGACGGTGCGGGGCGGCAAGGCCATGCCGACCGATTCGGCTCGCAAGGGTTAGGCCCTCGGCTTCCCGATCCGGAGAGCAGGGAATCGCCCCGACGTTCCGTTCCGGCCAGTTTCCGTAGTGCTGCGGGCGCTTTTGGCGCCAAGGCCACGCAAATCCGGTTTCCGGCGTGCCCGCAATGCTTTATGACGGGCCGGATGCGGCGGGACCGGCAGGCGATGGACGTCACCGAGTTTGAGGAACTGATCGATCGGCTGGGCGAGGATCTCTCGCTCTGGCCCGACGATCGGCGTTCGCCTGCCGAAGATCTGCTGGCGCAATCGTCTGCCGCGCAAGCTCTGCTGGAAGAGGCGCGCGCCTTGCGCCACGCGCTCGCTGCACCTCCGGTCCGCGCGCCCGCAGGCCTCGCCGACCGCATCGTCGCTGCGGCCGCCAAAATGAACGACGACACAGCCGAGCCGCGCATCGAGGGCGAGACGGCGGGAAGCTGAACAGCGCTTTCTGAGATCAAACACCAAGAGAGGTCGTCATGCCCGGGCTCGTCCCGCTTGCGCGGCCGAAGCCGCTTCGGCGAGGCGAAGGCCCGGGCATCCACGTTCTTCGTGCGGCGTGGCAAGTCGTGGATGGCCGGGTCAAGCCCGGCCATGACGCTTTGGAAGCGTCGGCGCCCCCAACGTTCACCTCACATGCGACGAGCTCGCTGCTAGCGAGGCGAGCCAGCGTTGCTCGGTCGCCGCAACAAATCGATCCGAGACGATCGCTCTTCTAACGCGCGCACACGGCAGTTTTTGCCGCGTCGAAAGCCATTTGTGCGCGCGTGAATCGCCGCCTGAATCCGCGCGCCCACCCGTTTCATCAGCACACAGATTTCAAGCGCCGCGGGCGACATCTCGTCGCCGGCAGCGCAAGAAGGCCGGAGTTTCTGATGACCGTTTCCGCCGTGAGTTCTGCAACGACTGCCACCACGACGTCGTCGTCGTCGAGCACATCGTCCAGTTCGACGCTGACCTCCAGCGACTTCCTCAGCCTGCTCGTCAGCGAGCTTCAGAACCAGGATCCGCTTAACGCGACGTCGACGACCGACTTCATCAATCAGCTCACGTCCTACGCCAACTTCACTCAGCAGCAGTCGATCAACTCCAACATGTCTTCGCTGGCGAGCTCGTTCTCGAGTCTCGTCACGCTCAACTCGGTGAACTACATCGGCCACACCGTCGAGGCGAAGACCGACACGGCCACCCTCAGCAACGGCTCGGCGACGTTCGGCTACTCGCTGTCCTCGGCCGCCTCGGACGTGTCGATCAGCATCTCCGATTCCTCCGGCAACGTCGTCTACACCGGCACCGGCACGGGCAATTCCGGCTCCAACAGCTTCACCTGGGACGGCAAGGATTCCAGCGGCAACCAGCTCTCCGATGGCGGTCAGTACACCATCTCGGTGACGGCGACCGACTCTGCCGGCAACTCGGTGCTCAACTACACGACGGTCACCGGCACGGTGACCGGCATCGACACCTCGACCTCAACGCCCTCGCTCACGGTGAACGGCGTCGCGGTCAGCGCCGCCAACATCCTCGGCGTCACGTCCTGATTTCAAGTCCTGATCTTCTCGGAGTTCCATCATGAGCCTCAGCGGCGCATTGTCTTCGGCGATCTCGGCGCTCAGCGCCCAGAGCCAGTCCCTGTCGATGATCAGCGACAACATCGCCAATTCCGATACGACCGCCTACAAGACGACATCGGCGATGTTCGATGCGCTCGTCACTGCATCGAGCAACACGACCTCCTACGCTTCCGGCGGCGTCACCGTCTCGGGCCGCTCCAACATCACCCAGCAGGGCCTGCTCGCCGCGACGTCCAACGCCACCGACGTCGCGATCCAGGGCTCCGGCTTTTTCGTGGTGACCGACGCTACCTCGGGCGGTACCGTTGCCTATACCCGCAACGGCGCCTTCACCATCAACAATGCGGGCTATCTCGAGAACAACGGCTACTACCTCGAGGGCTGGCGCACCGATGCGGACGGCAACGTCGTCGGCAGTGAATCGGCGAGCAATCTCGAGGCCATCAACACCCAGGTCGCCTCGACCAGCGGCAGCGCCACCACCAAGACCACGATCGCGGCGAACCTGCCGTCGGACGCGGCCACCGGCGACACCTATACGAGCTCGATGACGGTCTACGATTCGCTCGGCGCCGCGAATACGATGCAAATCACCTGGACCAAGACCGATACCAACACCTGGAGCGCGAGTTTCGCCAATCCGACGTCGGCCTCGGATACCACGACCGCGACGGGCACGGCCTCGGGCACGATCGACATCACCTTCAACAGCGACGGCTCGCTGGCCAGCACCAGTCCGGACCCGGCCACCGTGTCGATCGCGGGCTGGACCGACGGCGCGGCCGACAGCACCATCACAATGGACCTCGGCACCGCCGGCGGCACAGACGGCCTGACGCAATACGCCTCGGGCGAGACGACGCCGTCGGTCAACGTCACCAGCATCGATTCGGACGGCCTGTCCTACGGAAAACTCTCCAGCATCTCGATCGGCAAGAATGGCGTGGTCGATGCCACCTATTCCAACGGCCAGACGATTGCGATCTACAAGATCGCCGTGGCGACTTTTGCCGATCCCAACGGGCTCGCGGCTTCCAGTAACGGCATCTACTCGGCGACCGTGACCTCGGGCAATGCCGCCTTGCAGGCGTCCGGCGAGAACGGTGCGGGCACGATCTACGGCAGCGAGCTGGAATCCTCGACCACCGACACGTCCAGCCAGTTCTCGAGCATGATCTCGGCGCAACAGGCCTATTCCGCCGCGTCCCAGGTCATCTCCACCGTCAACAAGATGTACGACACCCTGATCTCGGCGATGAGGTGAGCGATGCCCGGTGAAAAGGCAAGCGCGGCCGGCGAGGCGCTGCTGCGCCGGTTGCGACGGCTGGTCGGCCGGGCCGCGACCGTCACGGGCCGTGACCGCAAGCAATTGCTCGCGCTGATCGACGATTTCGAAACGACCCGCCGCGGCCTGGTGAAGGAATGCGCGGAGATCGAGGGCGAGATGAGGCAGGCCTCCGTCAGGGCGACCGCGATCGGCACGTATCTGCGCAATTCGCAAGCCCACCGCGGCAAACGGCACAATTAGAAGAAGGCAATGATCATGAGTGTAGCCCAAGCCAAGAGCCAAACCGCGAAGACGAACGCTGCGAGCGGCGACGCGCGGATCAAGTCGCTGATCGTGCTCATCGATGCGCTGACCGCACTGGTGGCGGAAGAGAATGCCGAGCTTGCCAAAGGCCTGCCGGCCTCGCGCCTGAAGCAGGTCGACGAGAAGAACCAACTGGCGGAGATCTTCGAACGGACTGTTGCCGAATGCGCGGCGGGCACGACCAGCCTGAACGTACGGGACCGGATCCTGCGCGAGCAGCTCATGGAGCGGATCCTGAAGCTGCGCACGGCGATGGACGAGAATCTGGTGCGCCTGCGCGCGGCAATCGAGGCCAGCAATCGCCGGATCGAGGCGGTCATGCAGGCGATCCGTGAGCAGATCGCGGCTGTGTCCCCCTATGGCGCGTCCGGCCGCGTCGCCGCGGCCCGCGCCGTTTCCAGCGGCACCAGCCGTAGCGCCTGACGAGCCGAGGAGCCCGCCGTGTCACTCGATATCGCGCGATCGATCGCCTTCAGCGGGCTCTCGGCGACGTCCGTGCAGATCAGCGTGACGTCGTCAAACATCTCGAACGCCGACACGACAGGCTACACCCGGAAGACTGCGAACCAGTCGAGCAGCGTCACCAACGGCGTCGGCACCGGCGTCACGGTGACCGGCATCACCTCGACGGTCGACAAGCTGCTACTGAAATCGTTGATATCAGCGACCTCCGAGCTCGGTTCGGCCGACACCACCAACACCTATCTGACCTCGCTGCAAAAGCTGTACGGCTCGACCAGCAGCACCGGCGATTCTGCGACAGGGACCTCGCTCGCCAACAGCATTGCCTCGCTCGAATCGGCGCTGTCGTCGCTGGCGAGCACGCCGAGCAGCGTGTCGCTACAATCCAACGTCGTCAGCGCGCTCGACGACGTCGCTAGCCAGTTGCGGGAGACCTCGAGCGGCATCCAGAAGCTCCGCGCCGATGCCGACCAGGACATTGCGTCCTCGATCGACGACGTCAACGCGGACCTGGAGCAGATCGCGGATCTGAATGCCCAGATCAAGCAGACGGCGGCGACCGGCCAGTCGACCGCGGATTTGGAGGACCAGCGCAACACCGCGCTCCAGGACCTCGCCTCGAAGATGAACATCAGCTATTTCACGGCGTCGAACGGCGATCTCCAGATCTACAACACCTCGGGCCAGGCGCTGGTCGACTCTTCCGCGCACACGATCAGCTATACGGCTGCGGCCAACGTGACGGCATCGACGACCTCCACTGCCGGTTCGTCGTCGAGCGGCTTCAGCGCGATCACCGTGAACGGCGTCGACATCACCTCCCAGATCAGCGGTGGGAACATCGGCGCGCTGATCACGCTCCGCGACACGACCCTGCCGGCGGCGCAGTCGCAGCTCGACCAGCTCGCGCAGCAGCTTGCTTCCGCAATGAACAGCGTCTCGAACGGTGCGTCCTCGGTACCGGCGCCGACGACCCTCACCGGTACGACCGCTGTCGCCAGCTCGACGGCGCTCTCCGCCACCGGGACGGTGCGTATCGCCGTCGCTGACCAGAGCGGCAATCTGGTCTCCTATGGCGATCTCGATCTGTCGTCCTATTCCACCGTCAGCGATCTCGTCACTGCCATCAACGGCATTTCCGGATTGTCGGCCTCGGTCGATTCCGACGGTCATCTCTCGATCACCGCCACCGGCTCGGGCAATGGTGTCGCCATTAACGAGATGACGAGCGCGGTCGGAAGCTCGGGCGAGGGATTCTCGGAATATTTCGGCCTCAACGACCTCATGATCGGAACGAGCGCGGCCGACATCGCGGTCAACAGCAAGATCCTGTCGGGTACGAACGAGCTTCAACTCGCGACGCTGGACTCGTCATCGAGCCTGACGGTCGGAAGCTCCGTGTTGTCGTCGGGGTCGGCCACCGTGGTCAACGCCTTCTACGACGCATTGACCGGCTCCCGGACATTTGCGTCCACCGGCGGGCTGGCCGCCACCACCGGCTCTCTGGCCGACTACGCCTCGGCCATCGTGGCCGATGTCGCAAGCAAGGCGTCGCAGGCTTCGACGAGCTACACCGCCAAGGAGACCGCGCAATCGACCTATGCGAGCTCGCTGGCTTCGCAATCGGGCGTGAACCTCGACGAGGAATCCGCCAACCTCAGCACGCTCCAGAACAAATATTCCGCGGCATCCGCGTTGATCCAGGCCATCAACTCGATGTACTCGGCGCTGCTCACCGCCGTACAGTCGACCTAAGAGGGGATAGGCCATGGTTGCGATGCGGGTTGCGACCTTCGCGCAGTCGAACAAGATGATTGCCGACGCGATGCGCGTCGAGACGGTCATGGCCAACAAGCAGATCCAGGAATCGTCGGGCGTCGTCTCGACCGATTTCGGCGGATACGGCGCGGACGCGCAGCATGTCGTCAACCTCCAGGTCTCGGTCACGCGCGCGCAGTCCTATATCGATGCCGCAACGCTCGCCGACAGCAAGGTCCAGGTGATGTATTCGGCCGTCGGCTCGGTGACCGACATCCTGACGCAGCTCCGCTCCCAGCTCAGCGCGGCCTCGACCGGCAGCTCGACCGAGACAAATTCGGTGATCAGCACCGCCCAGCAGATGCTGGAGCAGATGGGATCGCTGATGAACACGCAATACGACGGCCAGTATGTGTTCGCCGGCGGCAAGACCGACACGGCACCGGTCGATCTCACGGGCTTTTCGTCCGGGACCGGCTCCACCACCACGGCAGACACCAGCTACTATTATGGCGACGACGAGATCGCCTCGGTGCGGGTCGCCGCCGACGAGACGGTGTCGTACGGCGTGACCGCCGACAATCCGGCGTTCGAAGAGGTGATGCGGGTGCTGAAGTTCGTCGCCAACAGCACCTCGCTGTCGTCTTCGGACATTGCCAATGCGCTCGATCTCGCCAGCACGGCGCTCGATGATACCGCGGCCGTGCAGGCAAAGCTGTCCAGCGCGGCGTCGTCGATCGAGAGCGCGAGCGCCCGCCAGAGCGACTACAAGAGCTATGCCGAGACGCTGTCGAATGACCTCACCGGCGTCGACGTCGCCGCCATCACGGCTCAGCTTTCGACCTACCAGGCACAGCTCACCGCGTCCTATTCGGCGCTCGCCAAGATCCTCAGCCTCAATCTCGCGAGCTATTTGAAATAGGCTGGCCTATTCGGCGGCGATCCGCTCCATCGCCATGGCGCGAAGCCTGGCACGCTGGATCTTGACGCCGTTGGCACTGTCGGTGACGGGGAAGGCGTCCACGACATAGATCCGCGCCGGCACCTTGTAGCCGGCGAGCCGCTCGCGCAGGCGTGCGACCAGCCTGCCCTGTTCCGGCGGTTCTCCGGCGGGGATCACGAAGGCGACGCAGCGGGCCTGGCCGTTGAGGTCGACCGCGACGACCTGGGCGTCGGCCACCCCAGCGCATGATTTGAGTTCGTCCTCGATTTCTCCGGGCGCGACCAGGAAGCCGCCGAGCCGCATCGCATCGCCCGCGCGGGTCTCGTAGACGAAGGAGCCATCGCCGCGCAGCCGGCCGATGTCGCCGGTACGAAAGAACCCATCCGCGGTGATTGCATGGCGCGTCGCCTCGGGATTGTTGAAGTAGCCGAGGAAGCAGGACGGTGCGCTGATCTCGATCTCGCCGGAAACGCCGCTGGCCGCAAGCTCGCCGGTCTCGACATCGCGGACGCGGACCTTCGCGTCCGGCGACATCGGCCAGCCGCCGCCTTCGATGCGGTCAGCGAAGGCATCACTGGAACGGCCGATCGAAAATAGCGCCTGCACCTCGCTCGAACCGTAGAGGCCGAACAGCGGCATGCCGCGCGCCTCGGCCTCCACTGCCAGTTCGCGCCAGCCGGGCTGGAATGCGGCGAAGCCGCAGACTTCGAGATGCGGAAACGGACGTGGTGCATCGGTGAGCGCGAGGATGCGGCGGAACATCTCGTCCGAGCCGAAGGAGTGCGTGATGGCATGCTCGCTGAGGATCTTTGCGGCCGGGGCCGCTTCGAAGGCGTCGAGGACATGGATGGTCGCGCCCGCTGCGGTGAAGCCGAGCAGGCTCGTCATGCCAAAAGTGCCGCAGAACGGCAACATCGCCAGCAGCGAATGGCGCTGCGGCGAGAGTTTTAGCGCCTTGGCTACGGAGGCCGCATGCGTGGCCAGCGTCCGCGGCGAATGCGCGACGAGTTTTGGCCCTTTGGTCGTGCCCGATGTCGTGTAGAGCAGGACCGGCAGGTCGAAATCATCCTGAGCCGGCGGGGCAGGGGGATAAGACCGGTCGAACGCATCGAACCGCACGCAGGGCCAGTGCGCCGGGATCGCATCCGCGCCGACCACCGCGAGCCCTTGTAGCGCGGGGACGTCAGTCTTCGTGACGTCGGCCAGGATCGCTGCGAAGTCGATCGAGCGGAAGGCGGCCTCGACCACCATCAGCTTGGCGCCAGAAACCTTCAGCAGATGCGCGACTTCTGCACTGCGGTAGCGGGTGTTGACGGATGCGATGATCGCGCCGAGGCGGGCGGCGGCGAACAGCAGCGCGATCCATTCGACCCGATTGACCAGCCAGACCGCGACGACGTCGCCCTTGCGGATGCCTTGCGCGGCGAGCCAGGCGGCGGTCTGGTCGATCCGCTCTGAGAATTCCGCACGCGAGACCGGCGTGCCGTCGAACAGGAAGGCGGGATCGGCGGCGGCCTCCGTGCCGATCAGCGACTGCAGCGAAAGTTCGTTGGTACGCATAGCAACCGGAGTAACCCGATCGCGCAAACCTGTCTACTTGGTGCCAAACATTCGGTCGCCGGCATCGCCCAGGCCCGGCACGATGTAGCCGTGGTCGTTGAGCCGCTCGTCGATCGCGGCGGTCCAGACCGGCACGTCGGGATGCTCGCTCTGGAACTGCGCGATGCCCTCCGGCGCGGCCAGGAGGCAGACGAAGCGGATGTCGCGGGCGCCACGGGCCTTGAGCAGGGAGGCGCCGGCGCAGGCCGAGTTGCCGGTCGCCAGCATCGGGTCCATCAGGATCACGGTGCGATCGGACAGATCCTGCGGCGCCTTGAAGTAATATTCCACGGCCTGCAACGTCTCGGGGTCGCGGTAGAGCCCGATATGGGCGATGCGCGCCGACGGCATCAGTGCCAGCATGCCGTCGAGAAAGCCAACCCCGGCGCGCAGGATCGGCGCCAGCGTGAGCTTCTTGCCGGCGATCTTGGGCGCCTGCATCGGCGCGATCGGCGTTTCGATGTCGACCAGCTCCAGCGGCAGGTCGCGCGTCACCTCGTAGCCCAGCAGCATCCCGATCTCGTTCAGGATCTCGCGAAAGCTTTTGGTCGAACGGTCCTTCTCCCGCATCAGGGAGAGCTTGTGCTGGACCAGGGGATGGGCGACGACGTTGACGTTGCTGGTGCTCATGAAACCGCTCTACACGGTTCCGTGAAATTGCACCAGATCGGCCGGCTTTTTTCCGCGGGATACGCCGTCTCAACCGGGCATCGCGACCGCCGTCCGCATCCGATTGCCTACCTCGTAGGCAGCCACGGTCAGCTCCCGCTCGATTGCCGTGCGGACGTCCTAGACGCCGAGCCCGCGTGCGACCAGCGTGATGACGAGTGTCAGGACGGCACCCCACATCAGGCTTACCGTCATGGTCAGGATGGTCGTGGTGATCGCGTGCTCGAGATTTCCCTTGAGGAGCTGCATGCTACTTGTCCGGAGCTGGCGCCGCGCCGATGCGCATGCCGAACAGCAACGCAGCCGTCAACGCAACCAGGATGGCGATCTTGAGCTCGATCATGTCCGCAGCCTTGCCACCGCGCGCGAAAGGAGCTGCCTGGCTCCGGCCGCCAGCACGATCAGTGGATTGCCGCGGTTCTCGACGTCGAGCTCGAAGGTCTCGGCGGGAAACACCAGCGCGCATCGCGTCGGCCCGCTTTGCCGGTTGGCGAAATCGACCGCGGAGCTTTTGAACAGGAACAGACCGCCGACGCGTCCGTTCGCTTCGCGCGCGACCCAGAGACCGGCGTCGTTGCGGCCGATGAAGAAGGCGGGAATGGCCGTGCTCACGACATCAGGGTTGATCGGCCTAAGCGCAGCCGCTTGGTCGGACCGACGATGGCCAGCCTTGAGGGCGATCGCGGCCATCGCGGCCTCCTCACACATCTGCAACGTCATGATGGTGACCCCGCTCAGGCGTGGAGATGCCAGACATAGATTGCGGTCCTGAGCGCGATCAGCGCGGTGAGCACGCTGCCCATCGTGAGCACGGTCAGCGCGCCAAGCGCGACGCGCTTGAGCTGGGCCTTGCGGGCCTCCGAGACCCGCGCCGGGCGATCGGCACCGTGGTAGGGCCGCTCAAAGCTTTGCATCAGCATCGACATTGTCGAAGTCCTTGTCCGTGGCGCAGCGAAACGGCTGCGCCAGCTACCTCATATGATCATCATCATTGCGTAGGATTGCGAGATGAACACTCAGGCTGTCGCATAGGAATGTCATAAAGACGCCGCCCGTCGCGACGGAAGACCTCTGAAGAGGTCGGGGTTTTGCTTCGGTTTGATCCGAGCTGGTGCGGGGTCCGGCTGTGCCATCCCGATCGCTGCGGCAAAAGCGAACCGCAGCCGTGGTTCCTCGATCTGCTTGCAGAATCCGTCCAGGGTCGCTTCCGCGTTCTGTTGCTCTCCACTGATCGCCGCACAGAGTTGGGCGCTGGTTCGTCGGAAGAAGTGCAGCGAATCCCCGGCGTTGCCACTGAGGCGATCGAGCTCGGTTGCGAGAGCTGCAACATTGAGCCGGTCGGAATCGTCCAGCGTCACCGCAAAGCGCAGCAGCGCCAGCTTCCAGGCCCGAAGCAGCCTGTGAGATCCTGCGGTCGACTGAAACATGCGATACCCGGATGGCCTGCGAAGCATCAGGCTCCGATGCCGTCGATCAGCTCTTCGTCGGAGATTGCAGCGAACGCTCGGACGACCTCCGCGCGGGCAGGATCGCCCAGCGGCACGATCGGCAGCCGGGTGGCTGCCGACATCAGGCCGAGCATGCTCAAGGCGTATTTGAGGGCCGCCGGGCTCTCCTTGCCGAGACACGCGATGAGCGGCATCAGTCGCTTGTCGAGATATCGGGCGGATTGCAGGCGGCCCTGCCTGATCTGCGAGAAGATCGTGCGGCAGAGATCCGGCGCGATGTTGGAGACCTCCGAGATCGCGCCGTCGCCGCCATTGGCGATAAATCCGAACGCCGTGGCATCGTCGCCGGATAGAAGGCGAAAGCTGGCCGGCAGATGCCGGGCGAGGCGCATCGGACGGTTGATGTCGCAGCTCCCATCGCGCAGGCCGACGAACCGGCGGGATTCGACGAGACGCAAAACAGTCTCGTCGGCCAGCGGTCGCAGCGTGCGGGAGGGAACGTCGTGCAGAACCACGGGCAGGCCGATCGAACCCGCAATCGCCCGGAAATGCGCGAGCATCCCCTCCTGCATCGGCTTGTTGTAGGCCGGTACCACGGCCATGACGGCATCGGCGCCGGCGGCCTCCGCGCGTCTTGCAAGCTCGATGGCCTTGCCGGTCGCATTCGACATCGCGCCGGCGATGATCCCTACCCGGCCACGGGCGACATCAACCGCGGCGCGAATGACGAACTCCTGTTCCGCCGGCGAAAGCGTCGGTGCCTCGCCAGCGGTCTCGCAGACAAGGAGCGCCGGTACACCGGCGCCGATCTGACGCTCGCAGAGGGCGGCGAATGCCCTGAGATCGATCGCGTCAGCCGCATCGAACGGCGTCGGGAGGTCCGGAATGAATCCGGTGAACCAGGCGGAGGGAGGGATGAACATGGTGCTTCGCTGAAAAGCGCCGGCTCAGGCCGCGCGTTGCGAGAGGTTGGCGTCGGGGTTCTTTCCCATGTCGAGCTCGATCTCGCGGACGAGTTCGACGATGGTTTCGGGATGCTGGCAGTTTTCGAACAGCGCGTATTTGATCGCCTGCGCGCGGCTGACGAACAGGCCGCCATAGAGGCCGTTTTGTTCCTGGGCGACCCATTGTCCCCGGCGGTTCCTGCCGATGAAGACGATAGTCGAAGGCGAGCTACACGAGGGAGGTTCGACGAGTTTCATTGACGTATTCCTTGCGGCTGACAGAGGTGGCGGGTCGAGCCCGCAACCGTCCAATCAATATCTTTTCAAGCGGATATGATTTCGAGTGAGGCGGTGCGGCGATCTCATAGGAAGCTCATAAAGCTCGATGTTCAGCTCAGCTCGCTCACGACGTGAACCAGCGCGAACAGAGCGCCGAATGCAGCGCATTCGTCCCAATGATTGAGGATGGTGCCGAACAGCTGCTCGCGCTTCAGAAGGGCGACAGCGGCGCAGAGGATGATCGACATCCAGAGCAGAGCCGCGAGGCTTCGTCCGAAACCGATGCTGCCGAATGCGGCAAAGGTCGTGAGGAGAACGACGCGCACGGCAAAGCGCGCGATCACCCTTGCCGGACTCAGGGCCCGCGACGTATCCGAAGATTGCGGCAAGGCGTGAACCCTGGCTTAGCCGAAATTCTCACAGCCGAGCGGCTGGTAGAACGAATCCGGAGCGGGGCGCACAGTGGGAACGCTTGGCCGCGACAACTCCACGGCCAGCGCCTGGACCTCGACGAAGGCCGACATCAGAGCGAGCGCGAGATCGGCATGGTGCGCCTCGACCGCGGCGTCCAGCCAGTCCGGCAGCTCACGCGCGCGCGATAGCGCGCAATGCCACTCGCCCTCGTCATACGCGATGCGGCGGACCTGCCACAGCGGCAGCTCGAACTCCACCAGCGCCAGCGCCGCATCGGCCCAGGCCTCGACGTCGATCAGGCGCATGATGCGTGCGGTGCGTTCGGTATGGCCGAGCGAAGGGAAGCGCCGGCTGGCGTTGTCGATGATATCGAGCATCAACGGCCGAGTCATCGTCGGCGCCGCGCGAAGCCGATGGCTTAGGGAGGGTGGGTCGAGGCGTCGGAGAGCGGCGGTCATGTCAGGCCTCCTGGAATTGGCGTCGGTCAGTCGGCCGGCATTGCCAAAATGGTCAGGAGGGCATTTGAAAGCGAGATGGGGATCGGGCGAGAGATATAGGGATTTCATAAGCGCACGAAATCTTCCGCGTACGAGCGAAATATCCTCGACCGTCGTCTCCGCCGCAGGTGGAGGCCTATAAAGGGAGGGCTTTTTGAAAAGACCCCGACCACGGCCTCCCATAACAATCGGGATCGAAAGCAAGGGTGGATTTGCGTCGCTGCGCTGCCTGCTCGGAAAGACCGCGCGGAATGCATTGTCAGTGTCAAATGGTCGTCGACCGGGACGTGCTGGCCTTTATGAGATTCCTATAACGCCGCCATAGGCCTCATCTCGAAAACCTATGCGCGTGGTGGCAAGTGAGCGCGGTGAAGGTTCCGGCCGGGCGATGCCCGCATCGCATTCGCTCGCGGCAAACGGCCCGCCGGAATCCAGAGACAGGCTACGCCGGATATCGTCTCGTATTGAGGAGTATCGCCATGATGGACATTCTGATGCTGGCGCTGGGCTTCGTCTTCTTTGCCCTCGCGATCGGCTACACCTATGCCTGCGAACGGCTGTGACGGAGCGGATCATGATCTTCGATTATGCACTCGCCGGCGCCGTCTCGTTCGGTCTCCTGTTCTATCTCACCTACGCGTTGCTGCGGCCCGAGCGGTTCTGACCCGTGCTGCTGCTTGTCGAATTGCTGCTGGCCGACGCCGCGCTCGTTGCGGGCCTGCTTGCGCTGCTCCTGCCGCTCTTGCGCCGGCCCCAAAGCCTGAAGGGTTAATGCTATGACTGTGATCGGTTGGCTCCAGATCATTCTTTTCTGCGCCATCATCGTCGCGCTGACCAAGCCGCTCGGCTGGTACATGACGCGCGTGTTCAACGGCGAACAGACGTTCCTCTCCCCGGTGCTGCGGCCGATCGAGGCAGGCATCTACTGGATTTCCGGCGTCGACGAGAGGCGTGAGCAGCATTGGCTGACCTACACGGTCTCCATGCTGTTGTTCCATGTCGGCGGCTTCCTCATCATTTACGGCGTGATGCGGCTCCAGGCCATGCTGCCTTTCAACCCCGCTGGGCAATCCGCAGTCGCCCCGGATCTCTCCTTCAATACGGCTGTTTCCTTCATCACCAACACCAACTGGCAGAACTACGGCGGCGAGAGCACGCTGTCCTATCTCGTCCAGATGCTCGGTCTGACGCACCAGAACTTCCTGTCGGCGGCGACCGGCATCGCACTGGCCGTGGCGCTGATCCGCGGCTTCTCGCGCGCGTCGATGCGCACCATCGGCAATTTCTGGGTCGACGTCACCCGCACGACGCTCTACGTTCTGCTGCCGATTTGCGTGGTCTACTGCCTGTTCCTGGTCTGGCAGGGCATGCCGCAGACGCTTGGCGACTATGTCGAGGCGACCACGCTCGAGGGCGCCAAGCAGACCATCGCGCTCGGTCCGGTCGCCTCGCAGGTCGCGATCAAGATGCTCGGCACCAATGGCGGCGGCTTCTTCAACGCCAACGCCGCCCATCCCTTCGAGAACCCGACGGCGCTGTCGAACCTCGTGCAGATGCTGTCGATCTTCCTGATCGGCGCAGCCATGACCAACGTGTTCGGCCGGATGGTCGGCAACCAGCGCCAGGGCTGGGCGATCCTCGCCGTGATGGGCGTGCTGTTCGTCGCCGGCGTCGCTGTCACCTACTGGGCGGAGTCCAATGGCACCTCGACCATGCAGGCGCTGGGCCTGACCGGCGGCAACATGGAGGGCAAGGAGGTCCGCTTCGGCATCGTTGCCTCCTCGCTGTTCGCCGTGATCACGACGGCCGCCTCCTGCGGCGCGGTCAACGCCATGCATGACAGCTTCACCGCGCTTGGCGGCATGATCCCGCTGATCAACATGCAGCTCGGCGAGATCATCATCGGCGGCGTCGGCGCCGGTCTCTACGGCATGCTGCTGTTCGTCGTGCTCGCGATCTTCGTCGCAGGGCTCATGGTCGGTCGTACGCCGGAATATGTCGGCAAGAAGATCGAGGCGCGCGAAGTCAAGATGGCGATGCTGGCGATCCTGGTGCTGCCGCTGATGTATCTCGGCTGGACCGCGGTCGGCGTGGTCTATCCGGCGGCGGTCGCTTCGATGGCGAATGCCGGTCCACACGGCTTCACCGAGGTGCTCTATGCCTTCACGTCGGCAACCGGCAACAACGGCTCGGCCTTCGCGGGCCTCACGGGCAACACCTTGTTCTACAACCTCACGCTCGCCAGCGCGATGTTCGTCGGTCGCTTCTTCATGATCGTCCCGGCGATGGCGATCGCGGGCTCGCTTGCCGCGAAGAAGTCCATCCCGCCCTCGGCCGGCACCTTCCCGACCACGGGTGGGCTGTTCGTCGGCCTCGTCGTCGGCGTGATCCTGATCATCGGCGGCCTGACCTTCTTCCCGGCGCTCGCGCTCGGCCCCATCGTCGAGCACCTCGCGATGAACGCCGGTAACGTCTTCTGATTGGTTTGGAGTGACCTCCATGGATACGATGAAACTGCAAAAGCGCGCGCCGATGTCGGCAATGCTCGATCCGAAGATCGTGGTGCCGGCGATCCGGGCATCCTTCGCCAAGCTCGACCCGCGGCTCATGGTCAAGAACCCCGTGATGTTCGTGGTCGAGGTCGTGGCCGCGCTCACCACGGTGATCTTCCTGCGTGACATCGTCACCGGCGGCGCGAACCTCGGCTTCACCTTCCAGATCATCCTCTGGCTCTGGTTCACGGTGCTGTTCGCCAACTTCGCTGAAGCGGTGGCCGAAGGGCGCGGCAAGGCGCAAGCCGAATCGCTGCGCAAGACGCGCACCGAAAGCCAGGCCAAGCTGCTGAGCGGGGCCGGCCAGGAGTTCAAGCTCGTGCCCGGCACCAGCCTGAAGGTCGGTGACGTCGTGCTGGTCGAAGCGGGCGATACCATTCCCTCCGACGGCGAGGTGATCGAGGGTGTCGCCTCCGTCAACGAGGCTGCCATCACCGGCGAATCCGCGCCCGTGATCCGCGAGTCCGGCGGTGACCGCTCGGCGGTAACAGGCGGCACGCAGGTGCTGTCGGACTGGATCCGCGTGCGCATCACCGCCGCGCAGGGTTCGACCTTCATTGATCGCATGATCAAGCTGGTCGAGGGCGCGGAGCGGCAGAAGACGCCGAACGAGATCGCGCTCAACATCCTCCTGGCCGGGCTGACCATCATCTTCGTGTTCGCCACCGTCACCATTCCGAGCTACGCGGCCTATGCCGGCGGCTCGATCTCGGTGGTCGTGCTGGTCGCGCTGTTCGTGACGCTGATCCCGACCACCATCGGCGCGCTCTTGTCGGCTATCGGCATCGCCGGCATGGACCGCCTGGTGCGCTTTAACGTGCTGGCCATGTCCGGCCGCGCGGTCGAGGCTGCAGGCGACGTCGACACGCTGCTGCTGGATAAGACCGGCACCATCACCCTCGGCAACCGGCAGGCGACCGCCTTCCGTCCCGTGCGCGGCGTCACAGAGCAGGAACTCGCGGATGCGGCCCAGCTTGCTTCGCTCGCTGACGAGACGCCGGAGGGCCGCTCCATCGTCGTGCTGGCGAAGGAGAAATACGGTATCCGCGGCCGCGACATGGCCGAGCTGGGTGCGACATTCATCCCCTTCACGGCGCAGACCCGCATGAGCGGCGTCGATGCCGGCGGCTCGTCGGTGCGCAAGGGCGCGGTCGATGCGATGCTCAACTATGTCGGGGGCGGCGCGCCGCTGACTGTCGCCTCCGGCAACACCGCCCGTGCCATTCAGCCCGCCGGGCTGTCGGACCTTGGCCGCGAGATCCAGGCGATCGCCGATGAGATCTCGAAGGCCGGCGGCACGCCGCTCGCAGTCGCCAGGGACGGCAAGCTGCTTGGCGTCATCCAGCTCAAGGACATCGTCAAGGGCGGCATCCGCGAGCGCTTCGCCGAGCTTCGCCGCATGGGCATCCGCACCATCATGATCACCGGCGACAACCCGATGACCGCGGCCGCGATCGCGGCGGAGGCCGGCGTCGACGACTTCCTGGCGCAGGCAACGCCCGAGGACAAGTTGAAGCTGATCCGCGACGAGCAGGCCAAGGGCAAGCTGGTCGCCATGTGCGGCGACGGCACCAACGACGCCCCCGCGCTTGCCCAGGCCGACGTCGGCGTCGCCATGAACACCGGCACCCAGGCCGCCCGCGAGGCCGGTAACATGGTGGACCTCGATTCCAACCCCACCAAGCTGATCGAGGTGGTCGAGATCGGCAAGCAGCTGCTGATGACACGCGGCGCGCTGACGACCTTCTCGATCGCCAATGACGTTGCCAAGTACTTTGCGATCATCCCGGCGATGTTCCTGGCGTTCTACCCGCAGCTCAACGTGCTCAACATCATGAGCCTGTCGAGCCCGCAGAGCGCCATCCTGTCGGCGATCATCTTCAACGCGCTTGTCATCATCGCGCTGATTCCGCTCGCGCTGAAGGGCGTTGCCTATCGCGCGGTCGGTGCCGGCGCTCTGCTCCGCCGCAACCTCTTGGTCTACGGCCTCGGCGGTATCGTCATTCCCTTCATCGGCATCAAGGCGATCGACCTCGTGGTGACCGCCTTGCACCTGGCTTGAATTCGTCATTGCGAGCGAAGCGAAGCAATCCAGAAATATCTCGGCGGTTGACAGCCTGGATTGCTTCGTCGCTTCGCTCCTCGCAATGACGGGAGAAATTGGAGAAAGCACATGCTCAGAGAAATCCGTCCCGCCATCGTCCTGCTGCTGGCGCTTACCGCTATCACGGGCCTTGCCTACCCACTCGCGATGACCGCCATTGCCGGCACGTTGTTTCCCGTGCAGGCGCAGGGCAGCCTGATCGAACGGGACGGCAAGGTGATCGGCTCCGCCCTGATCGGGCAGGAGTTCAAGGACGACAAATATTTCCACGGCCGCCCCTCGGCGACGCTGGCGCCGGACCCGAATGACTCGACCAAGACGATTTCGGCACCCTACAACGCCGCTAACTCGGGTGGCTCCAACCTCGGCCCGACCAGCAAGGCGCTGGCCGACCGGCTGAAGGAAGATGTAGATAGGCTGAAGGCCGAGAACCCGAACGCGGCGGTGCCGGTCGACCTGGTCACCACGTCGGCCAGCGGCCTCGACCCGGACATTTCGCCGGAAGCGGCACAATTCCAGGTGCCGCGCGTGGCGAAGGCGCGCCGGATGTCGGAGGATCAGCTCAAGCAGCTCGTGATCGCCAACACCAAAGGCCGCCTGTTCGGCCTGCTCGGCGAACCCCGGGTTAACGTTCTGGCGCTGAACCTTGCGCTGGATCGCTCCGCCGCCAAGTAGCGGTCTAGGCTCTCAGTGCGCAGATGACTATATTGGCAAGATGGTCCGAGAGCGCCGCGATCCCGAACAACGTCCGTCGCCCGAGGCGCTGCTGGAAGCGGCGCGCCGGGAGGAGAGCGCGAGCGGCAAGCTGAAGATCTTCGTCGGCGCCGCCCCCGGCGTAGGCAAGACCTATGAGATGCTGCAGAGCGCCCACGCCCGGCGCAAGGCCGGCATCGACGTGGTGATCGGCTTCGTCGAGACCCACGGCCGCGCCGAGACCGAGGCGCTGGTGCGCGGGCTCGAAGTGGTCCCGCGCAAGCGGCTGGACTACCGCGGCCAGATCGTCGAGGAGATGGACCTCGATGCCGTGATTGCACGCCGGCCAAGAATCGCACTGGTCGATGAGCTCGCCCACACCAACGCGGCGGGTAGCCGCCATCCCAAGCGCTATCTCGACGTCGAGGAGCTGCTCTCCCACGGCATCGACGTCTACACCGCCGTCAACATCCAGCATATCGAGAGCCTGAACGACGTCGTCGCGCAGATTACCCATGTCCGGGTGCGGGAGACGGTGCCGGACTCGGTGTTCGATCGGGCCGATGCGATCGAGCTGATCGACCTCACGCCCGACGATCTGATCCAGCGGTTGAAGGAGGGCAAGGTCTATGTGACCAAGCAAGCCGAACGGGCGCTGGAGCACTATTTCTCGCCGGGCAATCTGACGGCGTTGCGCGAGCTCGCGCTGCGGCGTACGGCCGAACGGGTCGACGAGCAGCTGCTCAATCACATGCAGGCGAATGCCATCGCCGGTCCGTGGGCCGCGGGCGAGCGCATCCTCGTCTGCGTCAGTGAGGATCCGCGCGCGGCCGGCCTCGTGCGCTACACCAAGCGGCTGGCCGACCGGCTGCATGCGCCGTTCACCGCGATCTCGATCGAGACGCGCCGCTCGCTCCAGCTCTCCGACGAGGAGCGTGACCGGCTGGCTGATGCGCTGCGGCTCGCAGAGTCGCTCGGCGGCGAAGCGCTGACGATTCCAGCTGTCGGCCGCCGCATCGCCGACGATGTCGTCAACTTCGCGCAGGGCAACAACGTCACCCAGATCGTGATCGGCAAGTCGAGCCGCTCGCGGTGGTTCGAGATGACGCGTGGCTCCGTCGTGCACGAGCTGGTGCGCCGTGCCGGCAACATCACCGTCCATGTCATCGCCGGTGACGAGCTGCCCGGCGAGGCCGTGCCCAAGACGGCGGTGCAGACCGCAGCGCGGTCGGAACCGTTCAATCCGCGACCCTATCTGAAGGCGCTCGGGCTCGTGCTGATCGGCCTCGGCGCGGCGGAGCTGATCCAGCCCCGGTTCGGCATCGAGAATGTGGACCTCGTGTTGATGACGGCGGTGGTCGCGGTCGCGGTCCGCTACGGCTTGTGGCCGTCGCTGCTTGCGACGGTCGCGGCCTCGCTGTCCTACAATTTCTTCTTCCTACCGCCGCTCTACACCTTCACGATCACGGATCCGACCAACGTCGCCGCCTTCGTGCTGTTCCTGGCGGTGGCGATGATCGTCTCCAATGTCGCAGCGCGCGTGCGCACGCAGGCCGATACTGCCATCGGCCGGATCAGGATGACCGAGCAGCTTTACGCCTTCAGCCGCAAGCTCGCCGGCACCGCCACGCTCGACGACGTGCTATGGGCAACCGCCTACCAGATCGCATTGATGCTGAAGGTCCGCGTCGTGCTGCTGTTGCCGGAAGAAGGCCTGCTCACGGTGAAGTCGGGCTATCCGCCGGAGGATGAGCTCGACCAGGCCGACCTCGCCGCCGCCAACTGGGCGTGGAGCAACGACCGCCCTGCGGGTCGTGGCTCCGACACGCTGCCGGGTGCAAAACGGCTGTTTCTGCCGATGCGCACCGGGCGCGGACCGATCGGCGTGATCGGCATCGACAACGACCGCACCGGTCCGCTGCTGACTCCGGACCAGCGTCGTCTGCTCGATGCGCTGGTCGATCAGGGTGCGCTCGCGATCGAGCGTGTGCTGCTGGTCGAGGACATGGACCGCGTCAAGCGCACCGTGGAATCCGAGCGCTTGCGTTCGGCACTCCTGACCTCGATCTCGCACGACCTGAAGACGCCGCTGGCCTCCGTGCTGGGAGCCGCCTCGACCATGCGCGACCTCGCCGGGGCCTTGTCCGACACCGAGAAGCGCGACCTGCTCGCGACCGTGATCGACGAATCCGAGCGGCTCAACCGATTCATCGCCAATCTACTCGACATGACCAAGCTCGAGTCTGGCGCCATCGTGCCCAACACGGCGCTGCATGATCTCGGCGAGATCGTCGGCAGCGCGCTGCGGCGGACGGCCAAGATCCTCGCCGCTCACAAGGTCGAGCTGGTGCTGGCGGCCGATCTGCCGATGCTCGAGCTCGATGCTGTGCTGTTCGAGCAGGTGCTGTTCAATCTGCTCGACAATGCAGCGAAATATTCGCCGGCCGAAACCACGGTCTCGATCCGCAGTCGACGGGAACGGGATCAAGTCGTTCTAGAGATCGCCGATGAGGGCGGAGGCATTCCGCCCGACGAGCTCGAGAGCGTGTTCGACAAGTTCTATCGAGTGCAGAAGGGCGACCATGTCCGACCCGGCACCGGGCTCGGGCTCGCCATCTCCCGTGGCTTCGTCGAGGCGATGCGGGGGACGATCTCGGCCGCCAACCGCAGCGACCGGAGCGGTGCGATTCTCACCATCCGTCTGCCCGTTCCGGCGCAGACCCAGGCATTGGATACCGCCGCATGAGCGCCGCCCCGATCAAGGTCCTGGTCATCGACGACGAGCCGCCGATCCGAAAGCTCTTGCGGATGGGGCTCTCGACGCAGGGCTATGAAATCCTGGAGGCGCCGAACGGCAAGACCGCGCTGGAAAAGCTTGCCGAGGAGCCGGCGCTGATCATCCTCGATCTCGGCCTGCCGGACATCCAGGGCCACGAGCTGCTGCGCACCATCCGCGCCCGCAACGAGGGTGTGCCGATCGTGGTGCTGTCGAGCCGTGGCGACGAGGCAGGCAAGGTGCAGGCGCTCGATTTCGGCGCCGATGATTACCTGACCAAGCCTTTCGGCATGGATGAGCTTCTGGCCCGTTTGCGCGCGGCGCTGCGCCACCAGCTTCAGGTCAAGGGCGAGCGCCCGGTGTTCCGAACCGGCGATCTCTCCGTCGACCTCGTGCGCCGTATTGTCAAGACCGGTGAACGCGAGGTGAAGCTGTCACCGAAGGAGTACGATCTTCTTCGCGTGCTGGTGCAGCACGCCGGGAAGGTGCTCACCCACCGCTTCCTGCTCAAGGAGCTCTGGGACGAGCTGACGGATGCGCAATATCTGCGTGTCTACGTCCGCCAGCTCCGCCAGAAGATCGAAGCCGACCCGGAACGGCCGCAATATGTGCTGACGGAAACGGGGATCGGGTACCGGTTGAAGGCGGGGGATTAGCTATCTCCTCATCGTGAGCTGTAGGGTGGGCAAAGCAAAGCGTGCCCACCATCCATTGCGATCGTGGAGAGTTGGTGGGCACGGCGCGTTGCGCCTTTGCCCGCCGTACCAAATCGAGTGCTAGGCGAGCAATCTCAACTATCTCCACATCGTCATTGCGAGGAGCCCTTGCGACGAAGCAATCCAGAATCTATCCGCGGGAAGATTCTGGATTGCTTCGCTGCGCTCGCAATGACGGGGTAGCTAGCCTGCCTTCCGGTGCCGCGCCGACGAGCGGTGCGTCTTCCTCGCCGCTCGTTGTCGTCCCGTCGCCCGGCGGGCATGGGATTTCGCTGCCGTCTTCTTCCTTCCACCGCGCCCCTTCAGGCTCTGCTTCAGCGCGTCCATCAGGCTGACGACGTTGCTCGGCCGCTCCTCGGGTTCGGGTAGCTCGATCTTCTTGCCGCTGGCCTTGCGCTTCACCAGCGCCTTCAGCGCGTTCTCGTAATCGTCCTTGAATTTGCTGGGATCGAAATGCGCGGCCTTGGAGTGCAGGATGTGGCCTGCGAGCTCGACCATGTCCTTGGTGACTTTCGGGCTCTTGATGTCGTCGAAAAACTGGTCCTCGTCGCGGAGCTCGTAAGGATAGCGCAGCGTGGTGCCGAGCAGGCCCTTGCCGAGCGGCTCGATCGCCATCACGTGCTCGCGGTTGGTGAGTACGATTTTGGCCAGTGCCACGCGGTCCTGATCCTTCATGGCGTCGCGAATGACCGCGAAGGCGTCGACCGCGGCTTTGCCGTCGGGCGCGATGTAATAGGGATGATTGAGGAAGCGCTGGTCGATCTCCTCGCTCGGCACGAAGCTCTCGATGTCGATGGTGTGATTGCTCTCGATCTGGACCGCTTCGAGCTCCTCCGGTTCGATCTCGACATACTTGCCCTTGCGCAGCTCGTAGCCGCGCCCCTTCTGGTCGCTCTCGACGACGTCGCCGGTCTCGGAATCGATCATCTGCTGCTTGAGCCGATTGCCGGTCTCGCGGTTGATCATGTGAAACCGCGTCTTCTCGGCCGCCGTGGTCGCCGGATAAAGCACGACCGGACAACTGACCAGCGACAGCTTCAACGTTCCCTTCCAATAGGCGCGCGGGGCCATTCGAATTCTCCAGCATTGTCAATGCGCTTTGGAACCCCAACCGTTCCGTCGGGTTTTGGTTCCGGGTGGGACTTTTGCCGTGATAGGCTTGAATGCCGAAAGAGAAGCGGGACCGGTCGTGCTGCAAAAACTCTCCACATATCGACAGAAGCGTGACTTCGAGAAGACGCCCGAGCCATCGGGTAAAACCGCAGTGGCGCCATCGAAGCAGCGGCGCTTCGTGATCCAGAAGCACGATGCGACCCGGCTGCATTACGATCTGCGGCTCGAGTTCGACGGCGTCTTCAAATCCTGGGCGGTGACGAAGGGGCCCTCGCTCGATCCGCACGACAAGCGGCTGGCGGTCGAGGTCGAGGATCATCCGCTCGACTATGGTGATTTCGAAGGCACGATTCCGGAAGGGCAATATGGCGGCGGCACGGTGATGCTGTGGGACCGCGGCACCTGGGAATCGGACGATCCGGAAGCCGGCTTCAAGAAGGGCGATCTGAAGTTCACCCTGCATGGTGACAAGCTGCACGGCAGCTGGGTGCTGGTGCGCATGCGCAGTGACCGCACCGGCGGCAAGCGCACCAACTGGCTCTTGATCAAGCACCGCGATGAGCATGTCCGCGAAGGCGGGGACAACGATATTCTCGACGAGGACAGATCGGTTGCCTCCGGTCGGGCGATGGAGCAGATCGCCGAAGGCAAGGGCCGCGCGCCAAAGCCGTTCATGCTGGCGAAGGGCGCCAAGGGCAAGGCCGACGCAGTCTGGCAGTCCAATCGTGCCGAGGAGACGAAAGGGCGCACGGTCAAGCCGGCGCCGCGCAGCGCGCTGAAGGCCGGCAAGTCGGCAAGCAAGACGGCGACGACCGCAGCGACCGCCAAAAAAGTATCGGAGATGCCGGATTTCGTGGCGCCGCAGCTCTGTACGCTGGTCGAGCGACCGCCGGGCGGCGAGGGCTGGTGCCACGAGATCAAGTTCGACGGCTATCGCGTGCAGCTCCGGGTCGAGGACGGCGAGGCGACGCTGAAGACTCGCAAGGGTCTCGACTGGACCGGGAAGTTTGCCTCTATCGCCAAGGAAGCGGCTGCGCTGCCGGACGTGATGATCGACGGCGAGATCGTTGCGCTGGACCACAACGGCGCGCCGAACTTCTCCTCGCTTCAGGCTGCGTTGTCCGATGGCAAGACCGACGAGCTGATCTTCTTCGCCTTCGATCTCCTCTTCGCGGAAAAGGAGGACTACCGCCGGCTGCCGCTCGGCGAGCGCAAGGCGCGGCTCAAGAGGTTGCTGCAAGCGCGCAAGCGGAAGTCGACCCAGATCCGCTATGTCGAGCATTTCGAGAGCGGCGGCGATGCCGTGCTGCAATCCGCCTGCAAGCTCGAGCTGGAAGGCGTGGTGTCGAAGAAGCTGGACTCGCCCTATCGTTCGGGGCGCACCGAAAGCTGGACCAAGGCCAAATGCCGCGCCGGCCATGAGGTCGTGATCGGCGGCTGGAAGACCACCGCCGGCAAATTCCGCTCCCTGATGGCAGGCGTCCATCGCGGCGATCATCTCGCCTTCGTCGGCATGGTCGGCACCGGCTTTGGCGCGGACAAGGTCAAGCGCATCATGCCGTTGTTGAAGGCCATGGCGGCCAAGGAAAGCCCCTTCGGCGGCAAGAACGCGCCGAAGAAGTCTCGCGACGTGCACTGGCTGAAGCCGGAGCTCGTTGCCGAGATCGAGTTCGCCGGCTTCACCGCCGACGGCAATATCCGCCAGGCGGCTTTCAAGGGCCTGAGGCAGGACAAGCCTGCGGAGGAGGTCGAGGCCGAGACGCCGGTCGACACCGAGCTCGCCGAACCCTCGACCAAGCGGCAGGCGAAGCCGCGTGCGAAAGCGAAGATCAGCGCACGATCAGCTGAGGCTGGCGGCAGCGCCGAGGTGATGGGCGTCGTCATCTCGAAGCCGGACAAGGAGCTGTGGCCGGACGGCGGCGACGGCGTAACAAAGCTTGATCTGGCGCGCTATTTCGAGGCCGTCGGAGACTGGATGATCGAGCACCTGAAGGGCCGCCCATGCTCGATCGTGCGCGCGCCTGACGGCATCGGCGGCGAAACATTCTTCCAGCGTCATGCCATGCAGGGCACATCGAACCTGCTCGAACTCGCAAAAGTCTCCGGCGATCGCAAGCCGTATTTGCAGATCGATCGGATCGAAGGGCTCGCCGCGGTGGCGCAGATCGGCGGCGTCGAGCTGCATCCCTGGAACTGCGCGCCGGATGCCTATGACACGCCGGGCCGGCTGGTGTTCGATCTCGATCCCGCGCCCGACGTCGAGTTCGCCGACGTCGTCGAAGCGGCCAAGGAGATGCGGCAGCGGCTGAGCGATGTCGGCATGGACAGCTTCTGCAAGACCACGGGCGGCAAGGGCATCCACGTGGTGGTGCCGCTGCTCCACGGCGCGCGCGACAAGGTGAGCTGGAAGGAGGCCAAGGCGTTTGCGCAAGGCGTCTGCCAGTGGATGGCCAACGACGATCCCGAACGCTATCTGCTCAACATGTCGAAGAAGCTGCGCGATGGAAAGATCTTCCTGGACTATTTGCGCAATGACCGCATGTCGACGGCGGTTGCCCCGCTCTCGCCGCGTGCGCGCGCCGGTGCCACCGTGTCGATGCCGGTAACCTGGGCGCAGGTGAAGAGCGATCTCGATCCGAAGCGATATACGATGCGCACCGTGCCGGGCCTGCTGGCGCGATCGAAGGCGTGGGAGGGCTATGATGATGCCGCCGCATCGATCAAGGCGGCGATCAAGAAACTGGCGGAGAAGGTGAAGTAGGGTGGGTTAGCGAAGCGTAACCCACCACTTCTGTTGCCGTGGAAACCAAAGAGGTGGGTTACGCCGAGCGGACTGCGCTTCGCGCAGTCGCAAGGCTGACCCACCCTACGAAGAAGTCCGCCGCTAGATCCGTCCCATCAGGAGCAGGATCAGCAGGATGACGATGACGAGTCCGAGGCCGCCGCCGCCGTAATAGCCGGTGCCGTAGAACGGCCCGCCGCCGATGCCGCTGAAGCCGCCAAGCAGGGCGATGACCAAGATGATCAGAATGATCGTGCCGATAGACATGCGAGTCTCCTCCAGCCCTTTGTTGAAAGGGTCGTTGCACCTGTCCCGTTGTGCGAGGGCAACTTGCCGCAGGTTTTAAAGTTCCGACTTCGCAACGTGGACGCCAGCTCCGACATGCATGGAACCTTTGCCCTTCCATCCGGCATGATGAGGTGAGGATCAGTCAACAGGGGCCACTGCCATGTCAGCACCGCTCGTCGTCTCCATTCCGCATCGTCTCGGCCGCGAGGAGGCGGTACGCCGGCTCAAGACGGGGCTTGGCCGCGCCGCAGCAAGCATTCCCGTGATGCAGGTCGAGGAGGAGTGCTGGAGCGGCGACAGCATGAATTTCCGTATCCGCGCGCTCGGTCAGGTTGCGACCGGTCAGGTCAACGTCGCCGACGATCACGTCCGGGTCGAGGTGGTGCTGCCCTGGCTGTTGCAGCGTTTTGCCGAGCTGGCCCAGGCCACGATCAGGAAGCGCGGCCAGTTGCTGCTCACCAAGGATGGAGGGAAGTAACCTCAGGCGCGCACGCGCTGCCGCATCGGCTTGGTTGCACTGGCGATGCGCGCCTCGATGATTGTCGCGGGAAGATCGCGCAAGGCCTGCATGACCGGCAGTTCGTTGCCTGCGAGACCTGTCGCACTGTAGCCGGTGATGTCGACGGTCGCATCCAGGCCCTCCAGCGCGGGCCATTCCCGGCCTGCTTGCGTGAACGGCGCGAAGTGACGCCCGACCACGACGATCGCGGTCGCACGGCCATGGCGGCGGGCGAAGGCGATGACGTGGTCGGCATGCTCGCCGTGCACCTCGAGCGGCTGATAGTCGCCCCGGACGAAGATGTCGGGATGCCGGTTCCGCAGCCTGAGAAGATGGCGCGTCCAGGCCAGCTTGAGCCGGCCGTCTGGCCAGCTCTTGCTCAGACCGCTCCAGTCCGGAGCTTCCAATGACGTCAGCGCCGCACGGCGCGCGGCAAAGTCGACCGGACGGCGGTTGTCGGGGTCGACCAGCGACAGGTCCCAGAACTCGGTGCCTTGGTAGAAGTCCGGCACGCCCGGCAGGGTCGCCTTGAGCGTGAGCTGGCTCAGCGAGTTCAACATGCCGAGCAGCGCGACGCGGCGGGCCAGGGTTTGCAGCACCTCCCGGAATTCTGCCGACTGAGCGGGATCGAGAATCTTGTCGATGAAGCTCTTGACGCCGTTTTCATACGCTTCATGCGGATTGAGCCAGCTCGTCTCCTCCTTGCCCTCCCGCGCGGCCTTGAGCGCATAAGCCTGGATGCGTTCGACGAAATCGGCATCGATCGGCCCCTGGAGCGGCCAGGCCCCGAGCAGGGTCTGGTAGAGCATGTATTCGAACGTCGCCGACGGCGCGCGGAAACTGCCGTGATGTGTGAGATGCGGCGCGTTCGACACCTTCCAGCGTGCCACCGCGCTGGTCCATTCGCCGGGAATTTCGCTGAGCGCCGCGATGCGCGCGCGGGCATCCTCACCACGCTTGGTGTCGTGGGTGGCCGTCGCGGTCATGCCGTGCGGCCATTCCTTGGCGCGGGCCTGCATGGCCTGGTGGAAGGCGGCAATGGTGAGGCCGGTGCTCGCGGGATCGCCGCCGACCTCGTTCAGCGCGAGCAACCGGTGGAATTGATAGAACGCGGTGTCCTCCAGCGATTTCGCCATCATGGGCCCGGTGAACTGCTGCACCTTCAGCGCAAAGCGGCGCACGCGCGGGGCGCTGTGCGGCGGGCGGCCGGGCTTGAGCAGGTCCATGGTCAGGGCGTCGCGCAGGAAGTCGAAAATGCCGTCGTCCGCGGCGAACCATTCGGAGCGGGCGCGTTCGATGGTCTCGTCGATCAGCTTGCGATCGTGTGCGGTCGGCGCGCTCGTCGTTAGGTAGGTGCGGTAGACCGGGAAATGCAGCACATAGACCTCGAGCGCCTGCCGCAGGCTGTCGGCGGAGAAATCGCGGGTCGAGTAGTGCCCGCTGGCGATGCGCGCCAAGAGGCGCGTCAGCACGGTGAACTCACTGGTGAGCAGCGTCTCCAGCACGCGCCGCTTGGCATCCTTGACGTAAGGCGAAAGCCGCGGCGGCCGGTTGCTGATCTGCCGCCAGGTCTCGTCCAGCGCCGCCAGCCCCTTGGCGTCGACCAGCACCTGGATGATCACGTTCATCCATTCATAGCCGGTGGTGCCCTGGACGCCGGCGAAGTGCGGCAGCTGCTCGTGCTCGCACAGGATCTTCTCGATCACCGTGTAGAACGGCTTCGTCGTGCCTTGCGCATCGCGCACCAGCCGGCGCAGCCGCTGGCAGTATTGCGCGGGATCGCGCAGGCCGTCGATGTGATCGAGGCGTATGCCTTGCAGCCTGCCGTCGGCGATCAGTTGCTTGACCAGCCGGTGCGTGGCGGCAAACGTGCCGGGATCCTCGACGCGCAGGCCGGCGAGGCCGTTGACGTCGAAGAAGCGGCGATAATTGATGTCGCTGGACGCAAGCCGCCAGTGCCCGAGCTTGTAGTGTTGGCGCTCGAGCAGATGATGTAGCGCCAGCGTCTGGGCGGGACGGTCCCTGGCGGCGCGATAGGCGGCAAGACCACGCGCGATGAGATCGGCAGCACCCGCGATTGCTCTGAGTTCGGCCTTGAACGCAGGGGCTTCCTTGCGGTTCGGGCGGCGCAATCCCGTGTAGCGCGCCGCGAGCGCGAGCAGGTGCTTGCCGGGCTCCGTTTCGGCCGCGTCCGCCTCCTTGACGATCATGCGCAGCACCTCGCCATAGCGCTCTGGCGCGACCGGCAAGCGATGCTCGAAATACCAGGCGGAAAGACTTCCCTCATCCGGATCGTAGCGGAGCTCGATGTCGCCGCGCTCGAGCGCCTCGCCGTAGGACGAGCCGAGGATCGGCAGCAGCACGCCACCGCGGGCGCGATAGGCCAGTTGATCCCAGTCGATGTCGAAGGAGACGGCGTGGGGCGAAGCCTGGCCCCATTCCAGCAGGTCGAGCCACCAGGGATTGTCCGCAAAATGCACGCCCACGTGATTGGGCACGAAGTCGATGATGAGGCCGAGGTCGTTCTCGATGAGCGCCTCGCTCAGCCGTGCGAAGCCGGCCTCGCCGCCGAGCTCGGGATTGAACTGGCTGTGATCGACGGTGTCGTAGCCATGCGTCGAGCCCTTGCGGGCCTTCATCACCGGCGAGGCGTAGAGATGCGTGATCCCCAGCGCCTTGAGGTAAGGAAGGACCGCGGCGGCCTTGTCGAAGTCGAAATCCGCAGTGAGCTGAAGCCGGTAGGTCGCGAACGGAATGGCGGGAGGCATATCAACCTCCGAGATGCCAGACCACCGACCAGGGCGGAAGCCGCTCGCCGGCCTCGCCGCCCCAGATCGGCGTGCCCGCATTGCTGTTGGAATACGCGACGTCCTTGTCCGACAGATTGGCGGTCAGGCGTAGCGTCGCGCCGTCCCCCATGTGCCAATGTGCGGTGAGCAGGCCGGTATCTCCTGCCTCGGCATCGCCGAACCTTGCCCCCTTCAGCCGTGGCATGATCTCCTTGCGGCGGATCGCGAGCAGGTCTCGCACCAGCGCGAGCCGCGCGTCCTGTTCGGGCGTGCGGCCGGTCCAGTCCAGGACGGCCGATTGCAGCGTCGCCGGATCGAGCGGATCAGGGACTTCGTCGCCATATTTCTCATAGGCCCAGGCATATTCCTGCTTGCGCCCCTTGCGCACGGCGTCGGCCAATCCCCCCTGGAAGTCGCAGAAGAACGGGAAGGGCACCGTGGAGCCCCATTCCTCGCCCTGAAACAGCATCGGCACCATCGGCGCGAGCAGGGTAACCGCGAGCGCAGCCTCGATTTGCTTGGGCGAGGCCAGGCTTTCGAGCCGGTCGCCGAGCGGACGGTTGCCGATCTGGTCGTGGTTTTGCAGGAAGTTGACGAAGGTCGCTGGCGGCAACTCGCCGCTCGGCTCGCCGCGCGGTTTCTTACCCCAGAACTCCGAGATCTCGCCCTGATAGACGAAGCCTGACGCAAGCGCACGCGCAAGATCCATGCGTGGCGTTTGATAGTCCGCATAGTAGCCGGCGAGCTCGCCGGTCAGCATCACATGCCAGACGTGATGATAGTCGTCGTTCCACTGCCCGCGATATTTGCCGTTGGGCGGCTCCTGCGCGGCATCGAGCAGGCTCGCGCGATTGTCGCCATTCTCCAGCACGAGATGGATGTGCCGCCCCGTGGCCTTGGCGAGCTCGCCGGCGGCGACGCTGAGGTCTTGCAGCATCGATTGCTCGCCGGGGATCGCCATGATGTGGTTGGCGGCATCGAGCCTCAGGCCGTCGAAGCGATAGTCTGCGAGCCAGGACAGCGCATTCTCGACCGCGAAGGCACGCACCTGCGGCATGCGATAATCGATCGCGCTGCCCCAGGGCGTGTGCGCGTCGGTGAAGAAGGTCGGCGCATAGCGGCCGAGGTAGTTTCCCTCGGGACCGAAATGATTGTAGACGACGTCGAGGAACACCATGAGCCCGCGCAGATGCGCCTCGTCGATCAGCGTCTTCAGGTCTTCCGGCCGGCCATAGGCATTGTCGGGCGCATACCACAATACGCCGTCATAGCCCCAGCCGCGGCGCCCGGCGAAATCGGCCAGTGGCATCAATTCCAGCGCGGTGATGCCGGTTGCCGCGAGATGATCGAGCTTGTCGATCATGGCGCGGTAGGTGCCTTCAGGCGTGAAGGTGCCGACATGGGTCTCGATCAGCACCGTCTCCTCCCAGGGACGGCCGCGCCAATCGCGCGCGCGCCATACGAAGGCGTCGTGATCGATCACCTCGCTCGGGCCGAACACATCCTCGGGCTGGAACGCCGCGGCCGGATCGGGCACGTCGATCTCGTCGTCGATCCTGAATTTGTAGGGACTGCCGGCAGTCAGTCCGATAATCTCGGCCACATACCAGCCATCCTGCCGGCGCTGCATCGCGTGCCTTCGATCGAGCAGCAGATCGACACGGCGTGCGCCGGGCGCCCACAGCCGAAACGACACGCCGTCCTTGGTCGGCCTCGCCCCGAAAGATGGCCTCATAGGGCCCCCGCGAAGGCGAGCACGGAGCGCGGCGGCGCCTTGCTGTCGCTTCCGGGCAGGAAATCGATCGAGTTCAGCCTGGCTTCAGTCGTATTGAGAATCTGCTGCCAGCTCTTGTATTCGGTCATTTTGGGCAATTTGAATGCGATCTCTTCGGGGGCGGCGTTCAGAACGATAAAGATCGCAGCGCTGCCCGGTTCCATCGGCCCCATCACATAGGAGAGAAACCGCCCTTCGGGGAATTTCCAGTCGTTCTCCGTCATCTCGTCCCCGGCAGGTGTCAGCCACAGCGCACCGTAGGAGATGCCGTCCTTGGGACGGCCATCGAGCCAGCGATGGCTGCGCAGCTGCGAGAACCGGCGGCGGATGTCGGCGAGTTGGGCGACGAAATCGACCATGTCGTCGCCTTCCTTGCCGAGATTGTCCCAGCCGACCCAACCGACCTCGTTGTCCTGGCAATAGGCGTTGTTGTTGCCGGATTGCGAATTGCCGACCTCGTCGCCGGCGAGGATCAGCGGAACGCCTTGCGCCAGCATCAGGCAGGCCAGCACGTTCTTGCGAAGCTGCCGGCGCAGGCCGAGGATCTTCGGATCGTCGGTCGGGCCCTCGACGCCGCAATTGTTGCTGTGGTTGTCGTTGGAGCCGTCGCGATTGTCCTCGCCGTTGGCCTCGTTGTGCTTCTCATTGTAGCTGAAGAGGTCGGCGAGCGTGAAGCCGTCATGCACGGTGATGTGGTTGATGCTGGCGCGCGGCCGTCGGCCGTCGTGGTTGAAGAGGTCGGAGGATGCCGTCATGCGGCTGGAGATGTCGCCGATCAGGCTGCCTTCGCCGCTCCAGTAGCGGCGCATGGCGCTGCGGTAGCGGTCGTTCCACTCCGACCATTGCGAAGGAAAGGCGCCGACCTGGTAGCCGCCGAGCCCGAGATCCCAGGGTTCAGCGACGAGCTTGACGGTCGCCAGCACCGGATCCTGCCGGATCGCGGTCAGGAACGAGATGCCGCGATCAAAGCCGTTCGGGCCGCGCGCCAGCGTGGTGGCGAGATCGAAGCGGAAGCCGTCGACATGGCAAACCTCGACCCAGTAGCGAAGCGAATCCATCACCATCTGGAGCACGCGCGGATGGGTGAGGTTCACCGACGAGCCGCAGCCGGTGAAGTCGTCGTAATAGCGCGCGTTCTCGCGGTTCAGCCAGTAATAGGAGGCGTTGTCGATGCCGCGATAGCACAGCGTCGGGCCGAGGTGGTTGCCCTCGGCGGTGTGGTTGTAGACGACGTCGAGCATCACCTCGATGCCGGCGTCGTGCAGCCGCGCCACCGTGGTGCGGAAGGAATCGAGCGCGTTGTCCTGCGCGTAGCGCGGCTCGGGCGCGAAAAAGGACAGTGTGTTGTAGCCCCAGTAATTGGCGAGCTTCTTCTCCACCAGGATGCGGTCGTCGACGAAGCTGTGGATCGGCAGAAGCTCGATCGTTGTGACGCCGAGCCTCTTCAGATGCTCGATCATCGCCGGCGACGACAGGCCGCCATAGGTGCCACGCAAATTGGGCGGAACGTCGTCACGCTTCTGCGTCAGGCCCTTGGCGTGAGCCTCGTAGATGATGGTGTCTTCCCACGGGATGTTGGGACGGATCTCGCGTCGGCCCCAGTTGAAGGTCTCGTCGACGACGACGGCCTTGGGCATGCCGCGCGCATTGTCGCGCCGGTCGAAGGACAGGTCCTCGCGCGGTGAGCCGGTGCGGTACGCGAAGTGCGCATCGCTCCAGACCAGCCGTCCGGCAAGTCGCTTGGCATAGGGGTCGAGCAGCAGCTTGTTGGCGTTGAAGCGGTGGCCGTGCTCGGGCTCGTAGGGGCCGTGCACGCGATAGCCGTAGAGCTGGCCGGGCGAGACGTCGTTGAGATAACCGTGCCAGACGTCCTCGGTCTTTTCAGGCAATTCGATGCGCTCGAGCTCGCGGCGGCCTTGCGTGTCGAACAGGCACAGCTCGACCTTCTGCGCGTTCGCGGAGAACAGCGCGAAATTGGTGCCGCGTCCGTCCCAGCTTGCGCCGAGGCGTGCGGGCGATCCAGCAGTCAGGCGCATCGGTCAGCTTTCCGGAACGAGGAAGATCGCGGCAAGCGGTGGAATGGTGAGGCGAAGCTCGGGCGTCTTGCCGTCAACGGCATTGACCTCGCCGATGTTCCCGACATTGCTGCCGCCATAATGGGCGGAGTCCGAATTGAACACCTCTTTCCATTTGCCGGCAAAGGGTACGCGAACGCGATAGTTCTGATACACGTTCGGCGAGAAGTTGATGATCACCAGGCACCGTGCGTGCTCATCGAAGCCCTTGCGCAGCCAGGCGAACACGTTGCGGTTGGCATCGTCGGTGATCACCCATTCGAAGCCGGCCTGGTCGCAATCCATCTGGTGCAGTGCCGGCACCGTGCGATAGAGCCGGTTGAGATCGCGGATCAGCGCCTGGATGCCGGAATGGTATTTGTATTCGAGCAAGTGCCAGTCGAGCGACTCGTCGTGGTTCCATTCGCGGCTCTGCGCGATCTCCGCGCCCATGAACAACAGCTTCTTGCCGGGATGGCCGAACATGAAGCTGTAATAGGCGCGCAAATTCGCGAAGCGCTGCCATTCGTCGCCGGGCATCCGGCCGAGGATGGAGCGTTTGCCGTGCACGACCTCGTCATGCGACAGCGGCAGGATGAAGTTTTCCGAGAACGCGTAGTGCAGGCCGAACAGAATCTCGCCGTGATGGTACTTGCGGTGGATCGGATCCTTGCTGATGTAGTTCAGCGTGTCGTGCATCCAGCCCATGTTCCACTTGTAGCCGAAGCCGAGCCCGCCGAATTCGACCGGGCGCGAGACCTGAGGCCAGGCGGTGGACTCTTCGGCGGCCGTGGTCGCCTGCGGGAAGCGGGCGAAGACTTCGGTGTTGAAGCGGCGCAGGAAGTTGATGGCTTCGATGTTTTCGCGGCCGCCATACTGGTTCGGAATCCAGGCGCCCGGCGGGCGGCTGTAGTCGAGATAGAGCATGGATGCGACCGCATCGACCCGCAGCCCGTCGATCGCATAGCGCTCCATCCAGAACAGCGCGTTCGACACAAGGAAGTTCGTCACTTCAGTGCGGCCGTAATTGTAGATGAGCGTGCCCCAGTCGAGGTGGCGGCCCTGGAGCGGATTGGCGTGCTCGTAGAGCGCGGTGCCGTCGAAGCTGCCGAGGCCGTGCGGATCATCCGGGAAATGACCGGGCACCCAGTCGAGCAGCACGCCGACGCCCTCGCGGTGACAGGCATCGACCAGCGCGGCAAAGTCCTCCGGCGTGCCGAAGCGGCTCGTCGGCGCATAGAGTCCGGTGGGCTGGTAGCCCCAGGAGCCGTCGAAGGGATGCTCGCTGACGGGGAGGAATTCGAGATGGGTGAAGCCCATGTCGCGGGCATAGGCCGGCAGCAGCTCGGCCAGTTCGCGATAGGTCAGCCATTCATTGCCGTCCTTGCGCCGCCACGAGCCGAGATGGACCTCGTAGATCGACATCGGCGCCGACAGTGCGTTGATGCCCTCGGGCGCCGGGCGCGGCCGCGGCAGATGCGCCTCGTCGAAGACGATGGAAGCCGTCTTCGGTCGCACCTCGCTCGCGAACGCCATGGGATCCGATTTCAGCGGCAATAGATGGCCGTGAGGTCCAATGATCTCGAACTTGTAGTGATTGCCGGCTTTTGCATGCGGGATGAACAATTCCCAATAGCCGGCACCGCGGACCCGCATGGGATGGCGTCGCCCGTCCCAAAAGTTGAAGTCGCCGACGACGGACACGCGCCGCGCATTCGGCGCCAGCACCACGAAGCCGATGCCGTCGATGCCCTCGAGCCGCATTGGATGCGCGCCGAGCTTGTCATAAAGGCGCTGATGAGTGCCTTCGCCGAGAAGGTAAAGGTCGAAATCGGTCAGGATCGGCGGAAAGCGGTAGGCGTCCTCGAACTCGACGACCTGGCTGCCGAATTTTGCGCGCAGCTGGTAGTGCTTCGAGCCGTTGGGCAGAGCCCCGATGAACAGGCCGGAGGCGTGCACGCGGTCGAGCGGGGCGACTTCGCCGTGCTCGCCGACCGCCTCGACATTGGAGGCTTCGGGCAGGAACGCGCGCACCACGCTCTTCCCGCCCTCGGGATGCAGCCCGAGATAGTGGAAGGGATCGGAGTGGCGGCCCTCGATGATCGCGTAGGCCTCGGCAGGCAGTTTAGGCATGGGCTTCGCTCTCGGTACGGGACAGAATGCGAAGCAGTCCGGTCAGCGGCGCATGGAGCCCCTCAGGCCGGTGGGACAGCTCGTACTCTACTTCGTTGAACGCTCGATCAAGCAGGAAGAACCTTAACAGGCCTTCCGCGGATTGCGGATCTTCCGGCCAAAGCCGCCGATCGGTCATGGTTTCGCGATAGGCCGACAGGAAGGTTGCGGTGGCGCGCTCGCGCCATTCGACGAGCGCGCCCGTAAGCCGGCTCTGCTCGTCGGAGGCGCCCGTGAACGCGCGACCGAGGGCGGCGTTGACCGAAACATCAATCGAGTGGATCAGGCCCGCGACATCGCGCGCGGCCGGCGCCTTGCGCCGCTTGTCGGCCAATGGCACACGCGGATCGCCGTCGAGGTCGATGATGAAGATATCGTCCTTCACGATCAGAGTTTGCCCGAGGCGGAAGTCGCCGTGATGACGGATGTTCAACCCGCCGATTGCGGAAGGCAATAGCGCATTCAGACGGTCGGAGAGGGTCACGCGCGCCTCCGCGAGCCGATCGATCAGCGGCCGGTCCGCCTCCCGCAGGCCGTCGCGGCTGTCGGCCAGCCGCTCGAAAACCCGCTCGGCGCGTGCCTTGAGGTCGGATACGAGGCGCTTGACGTAGGCGGAGCCGATCGGCTCCGGGGCGAGATCGTCGGGCTTTGCCGCGGCCAGAGCGACATGCAGCTCGCCGAGGCGCCGGCCGATCTGACCGATGAAGTGCAGGTATGGCGCCTGCTCCTGGGTCTCGCGGAGCATTTCGCCCGGCGGCAATACGCGCTGCTCGTCGATATAGCGATCGAGATAGCCCGTCGTCACCGTCCAGCCGTCGCCCTGGTTCTCGACATAGGCATGCAGCACGCCGAGCGCGCTGCGCTGATCGCCCTCGACCAGCTCGACGCTGCCCAGCAGCGCCGGCGTATTGGCAAAGCGGGCGACCTCCGTGAGATAGTGGCCGATCTCGATCTCGGGACTGACACCGCTTTCGAGCCGACGATAGATCTTGGCGACGTATTGATTGTCGACCAACGCGGTGCTGTTCGACTGCTCGATCGTGCGGATGCGTCCGGGCTCCTTGATGATGTAATCGGAAAAGCGGCTGGTCGCCTTGAATTCCAGACGCAGATTGTTCTCTTCCACCGACAGGTTCTGCGACAGATTGCGCAAAAACAGGCCGATGAAGATCTGGTCGGTCGCAACGTCGAGCAGCGTGCCTTCGCGTGCGCCCTGGCGCACGGCGGCAAGCGCCTTCGGGTTGAAGCGCTCGCGGTCGAAGCGCACCCACTCGATCTGTAACGGCATCACGTAGCGTGTCGCCACGTCCTCCTGCTTGGTCTCGAAGAACGCGATCCAGGGCCGGTTGTCGCCGATGTCGCAGAACGGCACCGCCGAGGTCAGCGCGGTCTTGATGTGCTTGGGATTGTGCTCGGGATACCACCGCGTCCGTGACAGGAATCCCGGCAGCACGTCGCGCTCGAACACGCCGCGCTCGCGGGCGAGCGACACCCAGTTCGAATTCACCGGCACCACCAGCGTCTCGAATTCCGGCACCGCGCGCGGCGTCACCGGCTCGGACTTGTCGCGCTCGGTAAGCTGGAACCAGTAGAAGCCGTAGGGCCCCAGCGTGATCATGTAGGGCAGTTCGCCGATCGGGGGAAAGCGCGTGCGTCCCAGCATTTCCTGCGGGATGCGATCCTTCCAGGGCGACAGATCGAGCTCGGTCGCTTGCGCGGCGCGCGACAAATTGGCGACGCAGAGGATCACCTCGTCGCGGTATTGCCGGACATAGGCGAGCACGGCGCGGTTGGCCGGCCGGATGAAGGTCATGGTGCCGCGGCCGAAGGCGAGCGTCGACTTGCGCACCGAGATCAGCCGCTTGGTGGCGCTGAGCAGCGAGGACAGGCTGCGCGACTGCGCCTCCACGTTCACCGACTCGTAGCCGTAGACGGGATCCATGATCAGCGGCGCATAGAGGCGTGCCGGATCGCAGCGTGAGAAGCCGCCATTGCGGTCCGGGCTCCATTGCATCGGCGTGCGGACGCCGTTGCGGTCGCCGAGATAGATGTTGTCGCCCATCCCGATCTCGTCGCCGTAATAGATGATCGGCGTGCCGGGGAAGGACAGCAGCAGCGAGTTCATCAGCTCGATCTTGCGCCGGTCGTTGTCCATCAGCGGTGCAAGGCGTCGGCGGATGCCGACATTGATGCGCGCGCGTGGGTCGTTGGCGTAGGTGGTCCAGAGATAGTCGCGCTCGACGTCGGTGACCATCTCCAGCGTGAGTTCGTCATGGTTGCGCAGGAACAGCGCCCATTGGCAGGTCGCCGGGATGTCCGGCGTCTGGCGCAGGATGTCGGTGATCGGGAAGCGGTCTTCCTGCGCGATCGCCATGTAGATGCGCGGCATCAGCGGGAAGTGGTAGGCCATGTGGCACTCGTCGCCGCGGCCGAAATATTCCTGCACGTCCTCCGGCCATTGATTGGCCTCGGCCAGCAGCAGCTTGCCCTTGGAGTAGGCGTCGAGCTCCTGGCGCAGCCGCTTGATGATCGTATGCGTCTCGGGCAGGTTCTCGTTCGAGGTGCCCTCGCGCTCGCAGAGATAGGGAATGGCATCGAGCCGGAAGCCGTCGACGCCGGCATCCAGCCAGCGCTTCATCACCTGGATGAGGGCGCTGACCACGCGCGGATTGTCGAAATTGAGGTCCGGCTGGTGCGAGAAGAAGCGGTGCCAATAGAAGGCGCCGGCCTCGGGATCCCAGGTCCAGTTCGACTTCTCCGTGTCGGTGAAGATGATGCGCGTGCCCTGGTATTTCTGGTCGGTGTCGCTCCAGACGTACCAGTTGCGGGCGCTCGAGCCCGGCTGGCTGCGGCGCGCGCGCTTGAACCATTTGTGCTGGTCCGAGGTGTGGTTGACGACGAGCTCGGTGATGACGCGCAGGCCGCGCTTCTGCGCTTCCTGGATAAAGCGCTTGAAATCCTTCATCGAGCCAAAATCGGGATTGACCGAGCCGTAGTCGGCGATGTCGTAGCCGTCGTCGCGGCCCGGCGATGGATAGAACGGCAGCAGCCACAGCGCAGTGACGCCGAGCTCCTGAAGGTAAGGCAGCTTCTCGGTCAATCCGGCGAAGTCGCCGATGCCGTCATTGTTGCTGTCGGCAAACGCCTTGACGTGGAGCTGGTAGATGATGGCGTCCTTGTACCAGAGCTCGTCCACGATCTCGGCAGCCTCAATCTTTTTGGTGTCGACGGAAGACAGAACATTCATGGCGTGACCCCTTACGCCAGGCCGCGGAACAGGAGCGCCGGATCGCGGTCGGGATCGATACGCAACCTGATCCCGCCCCATTCGACGCGGGACTGTTCGCCGGTGAGGAGGTTTTCGAGTGCCGTCACGTGGTGTCGCTGCACGCCGGCGTCAACGGTGACGTCGCCGAGTGGCAGCCAGAATTCGCGCACATGGCGTGACAGCGCGATCACGATGACGACGGTGTTGGCGGGTTCGGCTGCCTCCTTGGCGAAGGCGATCGTCTCGCCGTCCTCGATGCCGAGGAAGCGCAGATTGGCCGTTTGCTGAAGTGCCGCATTCTCGTTGCGGATGCGGTTGAGTGCGGCGATATAGGGTTTGATGTTGCCGGGCTTGTTCCAGTCGCGCTGCTTGATCTGGTACTTCTCGGAATCCAGATATTCTTCACGGCCGGTGATCGCATCGTGCTCCAGCAGCTCGAAGCCGCCATAGATCCCGTAGCTGCCCGACAGCGTCGCGGCCAGCGCAAGGCGTGACTTGAATGCCCAGGCTTCGCCGCTCTGGAGGTGATAGGGCAACAGGTCGGCCGTGTTGACGAACAGGTTCGAGCGATAGAAGTCGCGTTCGGGATAGCGCGTCAGCTCGCCGAGATATTGCTCCAGCTCCCACCGCGAGGTGCGCCAGGGGAAATAGGTGAAGGACTGCGCGAAGCCGAGCTTGGCGAGCCCCTTCATCAGCTTCGGCCGTGCGAACGTCTTGGAGAACAGGATCACCTCGGGATGTCGGCGGCGTATGTCGCGGATCAGCCATTCCCAGAACGGAAGCGGCGCGGTGTCGTGATTGTCGAGGGCGAAGATGGTCACACCGTGATCGATCCAGAACAGCATGGCATCGCGAAACGCGTTCCACAGTCCGGCCCTGTCGACGGAGTTGAAATCGGGGATGACGATGTCCGAATAGGGGCCATCCGCCGCCCGCACCGAGCGGTCCGGCCGCCACTTGAACCATTCCGGATGTTGCATCAGCCAGGGATGGTCCGGTGAGCATTGCACGGCGAAGTCGAGCGCCAGTTCGAGGCCGTATTCCAGGCAGGTCGCGACCAGCGCGCGGAAATCCTCGATCGTGCCGAGCGCGGGATGTAGCGCATCGTGTCCGCCTTCCGTCGTGCCGATCGCATAGGGCGAGCCGGGATCGCCCTCGCTCGCCACCGGCGCATTGTTGCGACCCTTGCGGCGGGTGCGGCCGATCGGGTGGATCGGCATGAAGTAGAGCACGTCAAAGCCCATCGCGGCGATGTCGGGCACGCGGGCGATGCAGTCTCGCAGCGTGCCGTGCCGGCCGGGGATCCGGCTCTGGCTGCGCGGCATCATCTGGTACCAGGCGCCAAAGCGCGCCTTGTCGCGGTCGATGGTCAGCGGGAACGAGGGCGAGCGGCTGAGATCGGGCCGCGACTGGCTCTCGGCCATGGCTTCGCCGAGCTCGGTTGCGAGCAGGGGGCTGACGTCGCCGCTCTGAAGATAGTCCTCGCACTGCCTGATGATGACCACTGCTGCGTCTTGCCGCGCGCCATGCGCCTTGGTCAAGAGGCCGGCACCCTCGATCGCGTCGAGCGTGACATCCGCACCGGAGCGCTGCTTGCGCGCGACGCCGTGGGACCAGGTGGCGAATTCGTCGGTCCAGGCTTCAATGGCGTAGAGGTATGGACCGGCCTCGGTCGGGACGAAGGCGCCCGACCAGCGGTCGTTGCCGTGGCGCGTCATAGGCTCACGCCGCCATTCGCGGTCCTGCTCCCGGCGCCACAGCAACGCGGCGCCGATCACGGCATTGCCGTCGCGATAGACGTCGGCCCAGACCTCCACGCGGTCGCCCGCGATCCGCTTCACGGCGAAGCGGCCGCCGTCGATCAAGGGATAGACGTCTTCGATGAGGAAAGCGCTGCCGGCTGCGGCACTTTCGACGGTTTGAATTGTCTTGTTCACGGTGATGCCATTGACAAGAAAGCAGGAGCCCGTTTCCCTTGTCGGGAACCCACGCTTGGTACCTATATAGAAAGCCGGTTGTGTGTCATTAGTTCCCTCGGGAACGGCCGGCGCGGTTTGCGAGTTAAGCCGGACTAACGTCTTCCACCGCCTCGTTAAAATCGATGCCCCCGGCCAAAGAATGGCCTGCAAGCTGCGTGCCGAATGGATCTTTTAGCTCAAGCCCGGATCAAGGGCGTTCAATCCGAATTCGTCGATGCCCTGGGGAAGCTGCGGGTCACCGATCCCGGGGCCCTCAAATTGATCCTCGACGCCCTGCCGGAGAAGCGGGTCTACCGCTTTGTCGGCGGCCCGGTCGTGGTGCGCGCCTTAGGGCATCCGCGTACGCAATTGGCGTCCACCGGTGCGCCGCCGCTGCAATGGAAATTGTCCGCAAACGGCAAATTGATCGCGCAGGGCGAGACGCGCGAGCCCGTGATTGCCTGGCCTGCCGGCCTTCCACTCGGCTATCACCGGTTGACACTGACCGATGCCGAAGGTGTGACGGAAGAGGTGCCGATGATCGTGGCGCCCGAGCGCGCCTTCGGCGGCGATTTCGACCGCGGCTGGCTGCTTGCCGTGCAGCTCTACAGCGTCCGCTCCAACCGTAATTGGGGCATTGGCGATTTCACGGACCTGACCGATCTCGTCCGCCTCGCCAAGCATTTGGGGGCCGACGGTGTCGGGCTCAATCCGCTGCATGTGCTGTTCGACAACCATCCGGCTGATTGCAGCCCGTATTCGCCCAACAGCCGGCTGTTTCTCAATCCGCTCTATATCGACGTCGAGGCGATCCCGGAATTTTCCGCCGACCTCGTGCCGGACGCCGCCGCGACCGCAGCGCGCCTGCGCGAAGGCGATCGCGTACCCTATACGGACATGGCGGCGCTGAAATGGCTGGGGCTGCGCGCCGCCTTCAACAGCTTCGTGACGAGCGCGAGCCAAGCGCGCCGTCAGGAGTTTGACGCCTTCCGCGCCGCCCGCGCGCCGCTGTTGTCGCGCTTTGCCTGCTTCGAGGTGCTGCGCCATCGGTTCGCGGCGCCGTGGTGGGAATGGCCGGCGGAATGGCAACAGCCTGACAATGCGAGATGCGCCCAGCTGCGCAACGGCCCTGACAATCGCGACGTCGAGTTCGTCGAATTCGTGCAATGGACGGCTGACAGCCAGTTGCACGCCGCCAAGGAGCTGGCCAGCCGGCTCGGCATGCGGGTCGGGCTCTATCTCGACGTTGCCGTCGGCGTGCAATCCAACGGCTTCGATGCCTGGAACGAGCAGATGGCGATTTCCCGCCATCTGGCCGTCGGCGCGCCGCCCGACGTGCTCAATACCGTCGGCCAGGACTGGGGCCTCGCCGGTTTCAACGCCGGTGGCCTGGAGGCCCAATCCTTCGTGCCGTTCGCCGACATGCTCGCAGCTTCGATGCGCCATGCCGGCGCCATCCGGCTCGATCACGTGCTCGGCTTGAAGCGGCTCTATCTGGTGCCGCGCGGTTTCAAGCCCGACAACGGCGCCTATGTGCAGATGCCGTTCGAGGCACTGCTGGCCGCGGTCGCACGCGAGAGCGCTACCCATAAATGCATCGTGATCGGCGAAGACCTCGGCACCGTGCCGGAAGGTTTCCGCGAGACCATGCAGGATTTCGGCATCTGGTCCTATCTCGTCATGATGTTCGAGCGCGACGACGCCGGCTATTTCCGCAACGTCGACCACTACCGGCCCAACGCGCTGGTCACGCTGAACACCCACGACCTGTCGACCTATGCCGGCTGGCGCTCCTTCAGCGACCTCAAGATGAAGCTTTCGCTTGGGATCGACCCCGGCGAAAACGAGCAGGCGCGCTGGGACGCGCTCGGCAGGCTCGACGAGATCCTGCGCCAGAACGGCATCAACGCCAACGATCTCTATTCGGTGCTCGCCTTCCTGTCGCGCACGCCGTCGCGGCTGCTCGCGGTGTCGATGGAGGATCTGCTCGGCGTGATTGACCAGCCCAACATTCCCGGTACTATCGACGAGCACCCGAACTGGCGCCAGCGGCTGCCCGTTGCGCTCGACCAGATTGCCTCAAAGGTCGATCTCGCAGCTTTGAAGGCCGCGACGCGGGAACGGTCGTTGACCGGCAGGAGTTGATCGGCCGGGGATTTTCAGGCTCGCAAAGCATTGTCGCAGAAGATCGAAGATTATGCGCTGATCGGCGACTGCGAGACCGCTGCGCTTGTGGGGCGCAACGGCTCGATCGACTGGCTGTGCTGGCCGGCCTTCGATTCCGATGCCTGCTTTGCTGCGATCCTCGGTACCCGCAAGAACGGCCGCTGGCTGATCGCCCCGAGCGAGGATGTCACCAAGACATCGCGCCGCTATCTCGGCGATACCCTCATCCTCGAAACCCGCTTCGAGACGAAGAGCGGCACCGTCGCGCTGATCGACTTCATGCCGCCGCGCGGCAAGGCGTCCGATATCGTGCGCCTGGTGCGCGGTGTCAGCGGCACCGTGAAGATGCGGATGGAGCTCGTGATCCGCTTCGGCTTCGGCGTCGACATTCCCTGGGTGCGACGGATCGACCATTCCCTGATGGCAATCGCCGGCCAGGACATGACCGTGCTGCGCACGCCCGTCGAGACCCGCGGCGAGGATCTGACCACGGTCTCCGACTTCGAGGTGAGGGCCGGCGAGACCGTGCCGTTCGTGTTGACCTATGGCCCTTCGCATATCGAGCCGCCCGCGCCGATCGACCCGGAGCTTGCGCTTCAGGAGACCGAGAAATTCTGGCAGGAGTGGTGCAGCCATTGCAGTCGCGATGGCGAGTATCACGACCTCATCTTGCGCTCGCTGATCACGCTGAAGGCGCTGACCTTCGGCCCGACCGGCGGCATCGTCGCGGCACCGACCACCTCACTGCCGGAAAAGCTCGGCGGCGCCAGGAACTGGGACTACCGCTTCTGCTGGCTGCGCGATGCCACCTTCACTCTGCTGGCGCTGATGAACTCGGGCTATACCGAGGAAGCCCTGGCCTGGCACAATTGGCTGTTGCGCGCCGCTGCGGGTTCTCCATCGAACATGCAGATCATGTACGGCATCTGGGGGCAGCGCCGCCTGCTGGAATGGGAGGCGGGCTGGCTGGCGGGCTATGAGGGCGCGCAGCCGGTGCGTGTCGGCAATGCCGCGCATGCGCAGCTCCAGCTCGACGTCTATGGCGAGTTGATCGACGCCTTCCACCAGTCGCGCATGGCCAAGCTCAAGCTCGATGATGAAACGACCTGGGCGCTGGAATGCGCGGTGCTCCAGCATCTCGCCGAGGTCTGGGATCATCCCGACCACGGCATCTGGGAGCGTCGCGGCCAGCCCCGGCACTACGTCTTCTCAAAGGTCATGACCTGGGTCGCGTTCGACCGCGGCATCAAGAGTGCGGAGACCTTCGGCTTCAAGGCGCCGCTCTTGCACTGGCGCGCCTTGCGTGAGGCCATTCATCGGGACGTCTGCAACAAGGGATTTGACGCGGAGGAAAATGCGTTCGTCGAATCCTACGGCTCGAAACTGCTCGATGCCAGCGTGCTGCTGCTGCCGGCCGTCGGCTTCCTGCCGCCATCGGACCCGCGCATCCGCGGCACCATCGCTGCCGTCGAAAGGCACATGATGCGCGACGGTTTTGTGCTGCGGCACGATCCGCGCGAAGTGTCCGAGGAGAAACAGCCGATCGAGGGCGCGTTCCTGGCCTGCACCCTTTGGCTCGCCGATGCCCATGTGCTGGCAGGCGATCTCGACAAGGCGCAGCTGCTGCTCGATCGCATGGTCGGCATCGCCAACGACGTCGGGCTGCTGGCCGAGGAATATGATTCAGGCGCGCGGCGCCAGACCGGCAACTTTCCGCAGGCGCTGACCCACATCGCGCTGATCAACACCGCGCACAATCTCTCCGCGGCAAGGCAGGAGAGCGAGAAGCCGGCCGTGCAGCGGTCGAAGTAATGACGGTCGCTTGCCCCTAGACCCCGAGCCACTCCAGGCCGCCGGGAAGCTCGTCGACGGCAAAATCGACCTGTAACACACGGCGATGCATCGGTGTGGTGGCCGCGTCCGATGCATGGAGGATGGGCGTCGCATAGAGCCAGATGTCGCCGGGCTCAGCCAGGCACGCGACCGTGCCGCAACGTCTGACGACGTCGTTCACATCCTCCCCGGCAATCCGCCCAAGCTTGTGCGAGCCGGGCGCGATCAGCAGCGGCGCATTGCCTGCCGTGACCTGATCGATATGAACCCGCAGCGTCACCATGCCCGACAGCAGTGCAAAGGGCGGTTCGACGTGTTGCATACCGCTCTTGATGCTCCAGGTCTCGAAACCATCAACGGCGACGCGTTCCTTCACGGCGATGGTGCGATCCTGATGCCAGCCCAGGGCCCAGTTGGTCGCGGCGGTCTTGTCGAACAAGATGGCTCTGACCGGACGGGAAGCATCGCCAAGCACCGACGCGGCGCAGCTTCCGATGGGTCCACCCGCGGCCAGGAAGGGCACGAGCCCCTCGACGCCGCGCAGCCTCAATCCGGCGTGATCGGGCGGCAAATGGGACAGAATTGCCTTGAGTTGGTGCAGTTGATCTGAGGTCAGCGCCCGCCGGAACAGCTGCGCGCCATCATTCAGAAAAGTGAGCCGTTCAAGTCCCAAAGTCGCGCACCGAAGGTCGATCGTCCTAGCCGACCCCATTCCGCTTCAAAATCATCTCCATCGCCTCCGCAAATCCATCCTGCTCGTTGGTCGCGGTGACGTGGGTGGCCTGGTCCTTGACGTCGTCGGTGGCGTTGCCCATGGCGATCGAGACGCCGCTGACGCGAAACATCGCGAGGTCGTTCTGCATGTCGCCGATGGTGGCGATCGCCTCGGTCGCAATGCCCAGGCGCTTGGCCATGGCCTGCACGAAGGTGCCCTTGTCGAAGCCGGGCGGGGTGATGTCGAGATAGTAGGTTTGCGAGCGCACCGCGGTCGCCTCGCGGCCGAGCGCCTCCTGCATCGCCTTTTCGCAACGCTCGAGGCCGGCGGCATCGGCGCTGGCGCCGACGATCTTGCAGGCGCTCGCAAGATACGGCGAAAAATCGGTCACGATGGTCGGATCGGAGCGGATCGTGTGCCGCTCATGCGCGACGTACTTGCCGCTTGGGTTGTCGATCAGCCATTTGTCGGTGGTGAAGAGCCAGATGTCGGCGCCGAAGTCCCGGAGGATCTGCAAGGAGCGCTCGGCCGCACCCGCCGGAATCAGGTGCTGCTCGACCGGCTTCATCTCGGGATCGACGATCGAGGAGCCGTTGAAAGGACCGACCGGCAGCCACAGCGCCAGCGGCTCGATCAGGAAGCGCATGCCGATGGCGGGGCGGCTGGAGGTGATGGTGAAACCGATGCCGGCCTGGTGCAGCCGCTGCACGGCAGACCTCGCGCGCTCGGTCAGCGTCTTGTCCTTGGTCAGCAAGGTGCCGTCGACGTCGGAGACGACCAGTGAGATCTTCGTCATGGCAGGACCTTAAGGTTCAGGTTTCTTGAAGGTTCAGGTTCTTGGCCTCAGCGCTTCGTCCCGCCCAGTTTCAACTGCCGCACCACGCCGTCCACGATCGCCTCGACGGATTCGTCGATCGAGACCGTGATGACGTGCTCGCCCGCCTCCGGCGGCTCCAGTGTGTTGAACTGGCTCGTCAATAGCTCTGGGGGCATGAAATGACCCTTGCGGCGTGCAAGGCGCTCCGCGATCAGCTCCTTCGTGCCCTTCAGGAAGACGAAGCAGACGTCGTCGCGACCACGCAGCAGTACGTCGCGATAGGTGTGCTTCAGCGCCGAGCAGGCAATGATGACGTGCTCGCCTTTGTCGCAGACCCGCGCAATCTCGTCGGCGATGGCGTTGAGCCAGGGCCAGCGGTCCTCGTCGGTGAGCGGATGGCCGGCCCGCATCTTCTCGACATTGCTGGCAGGGTGGAAGCCGTCGCCGTCCCTGAAGCGCCAGCCGAGGCGTTCGCCCAGCGCCTCCGCAACCGTGCTCTTGCCCGAGCCCGACACGCCCATCACGATCAACGCACAAGGTGCTTCAACGCCCGCCACGAATTCCCTCCGGAAGCGCGGCCTGGTCGACCAGCCAGACGGTCTCACCATTCGAGCGCGCGCGTAACGCCGGCAGAGTCTCGCCATTGAGGAGGCGCGTCAAGATCGCCTGCTTGTCGTGCCCGGCAATCTCGAACAGCATTTCGCGGCAGGAGGCCAGAACGGTCAGGGTGAGCGAGACCCGCGGCACGAAAGGCGCGACATTGGCCTTGGGCACCCCGACGACCCAGCGCTCGGTCTCCTCGATTTCGGGGTAGCCGGGAAACAGCGAGGCGGTGTGGCCGTCCGGGCCCGCGCCCATCAGGACCATGTCGAATAGCGGCCGCGCCGGATCGAGCTTTTCAGTGCCGTAAAAGGCTTGCAGCTCGTGCGCATAGGCCTCGGCGCTGCGATCGGGATTGTCGGCCGTGGTCGGGATGGGGTGGACATGGCCGGAGGGTGCACTGCGATCGAGAAAGGCCGCGCGCGCGACCGCCATGTTGTTGAGCGGATCGCTTTCGGGGACAAAGCGCTCGTCGCCGATGAACCAGTGCACGCGGTCCCACGGAATCCTGCCGCGCCAGGCATCGCTGCCGAGCAATTGATAGAGCTTCTTCGGGCTGGAGCCGCCGGTCAGGCAGATCGCGATGCGCCCAGGGTTGGCGGCGATCCGTGTCATCACGCGTTCGGCCGCGGTCTGCGCCAGGGCCTCGGTGTCGGCCGCGACGATCAGCTTCGGCTGGTCGGCTGCTGCCATCACGAGTACTTCCGCCAGCTTCGCCCGTCGCGCCGGAGCAACTCGTCGGCACAGGCCGGGCCGTCGCTGCCGGCTTCATAGGTTTCAACGCCGTTGGTGCCCGCGCTCTTCCAGGCGTCCAGGAACGGCTGCACCGCCTGCCATCCAGCCTCGATGCCGTCGGCGCGTTGGAACAGGATGTTGTCGCCGATCATGCAGTCATAGATCAGCGTCTCGTAGCCGGTTGAGGGATCGGCGCGGAAATAGTCGCCGTAGCGGAATTTCATCTCGACACCGTCAATGGTGACACTCGGCCCCGGAATCTTGGCGTTGAACTGAAGCTCGATGGTCTCGGTCGGCGCGATGCCGATGGTGAGGAAATTCTGCGACAGGCGATCGACTGTCGTGCCTGAAAACATCGACAGCGGCGCCTGCTTGAACTTGATCGCGACCTCCGTGCGCTTGTGGCCGAGCGCCTTGCCGGTACGCAGATAGAACGGCACGCCGGCCCAGCGCCAATTGTCGATCATCAGTTTCAGCGCGACAAAGGTTTCGGTGGTACTGCCGGGCTTGACGTCCTCGGTCTTGCGATAGTCAGGGATCTCGTCATCGCCGATGCGTCCCGAGAGATATTGTGCGCGCACCGAGCTCTTCAGCGCTTCCTCCTGGTTTGGCCGCTGGATCGCGGTGAGCACCTCGGCCTTTTCGGAGCGAACCGAATGCGCGTCGAAGCGCGCCGGCGGCTCCATTGCGACCAGCGACATCAGCTGGAACAGATGGTTCGGTACCATGTCGCGCAGTGCGCCGGTGGCGTCGTAGAAGCCGCCGCGATGGCCGACGCCGAGCTTCTCCTCCACCGTGATCTGGATGTGGTCGATGTGGTTGCGATTCCAGATCGGCTCGAACATGCCGTTGGCAAAGCGCAGCACCAGGATGTTCTGCACCGTTTCCTTGCCGAGGTAATGATCAATCCGGTAGATCTGGTGCTCGTCCATGATCTTCAAGAGCTCGGCATTCAGCGCGCGGGCCGAGGCGAGGTCGGTGCCGAACGGCTTCTCGATCACGAGGCGCCGCCAGGCACCGTTCTCCTTCATCAGCCCTGTGCGGCCGAGCTCACGCGCGGTCGGTGCGAAAGCCGCGGGCGGGGTGGCGAGGTAGAACAGCCGGTTGCCGCCGGTGCCTCGCGAGCATTCCAGCGAATCCAGATGCGCGTGCAAGCGATCGAAGGAGGACGGATCCTTGGGATCCGCCTCGACGAAGGTCACGCATTCCAAAAGCCGCTTGGCGACGTCGTCGTCCACGGGACGCGTCGCGAATTCGCGCAGGCCCTTCATCAGGCTCTCGCGCAGCTCGTCATCCGACTGGCCGCTGCGGGCCACGCCGACGACGCAGAACTTTTCCGGCAGCAGGTGTTCGGCGGCGAGATTGTAGAGCGACGGAATCACGAGGCGGTGAGTGAGATCGCCGGTCACCCCAAAGATGACGAAGGCGCAATTTTCCGGCTTGCGCTTTGCTTGCGGGTCTTTTGTCACGAATGATTGGCCTTCGCTTTGTTACGCTTGGCTTTGTTAGGCTTACTTGGGTTTTGAAGCGCCCGGCTGCTTCGGCTCCTTGTGGCCGCCGAACCCCGCACGCATCGCGGAGAGAATTTTTTCGGCAAAGGTGTGTTCCTTGCGGGAACGGAAACGTGTGTAGAGCGCCGCGGTCAAAACTTCGGCAGGCACCGCTTCATCGATGGCCGCATTCACGGTCCAGCGGCCTTCCCCGGAATCCTCGACGAAGCCGGAATATTCCGCGAGCTGCGGGCTGTCGGCGAGCGCGGTGGAGGTGAGGTCGAGCAGCCAGGATGGGATCACGCTGCCGCGCCGCCACACTTCGGCGATGTCGGCGAGATCGAAATCGTAGCGGTGATCGGAAGGCAGTGCCTCGATATTGGCGTTCCTGAGGATGTCGAAACCTTCGGCATAGGCTTGCATCAAGCCGTATTCGATGCCGTTGTGGATCATCTTGACGAAGTGGCCGGCGCCGACCGGGCCGGCATGGATGTAGCCCCGCTCGATGCGGGGATCGCGCCCCTCGCGTCCCTCCGTGCGCGGAATGTCGCCGGCGCCGGGCGCCAGTGCGGCGAAGATCGGATCCAGCCGGTCGACCACCTGTTTCTCGCCGCCGATCATCATGCAATAGCCGCGGTCGAGACCCCAGACGCCGCCGGAGGTGCCGACGTCGACATAGTGGATGCCGCGCTCCTGCAGCGCCTTGCCGCGGCGAACATCGTCCTGCCAGAAGGTGTTGCCGCCGTCGATGATGACGTCGCCAGCCTGCATCACACCGGCGATCGTCTCGATCGTGGTCTCGGTGATGCGCCCTGCAGGCAGCATCACCCAGGCCGTGCGCGGACGCTCGAGTTTCGAGACGAATTCCTCGAGCGTCGCCGATCCTGTTGCACCGTCGGCGGCAAGGCCTGCGACGGCCTTGGCGTCCTTGTCGTAGACCACGGTCGAATGTCCGTGACGCATCAGGCGGCGAACGATGTTGCCGCCCATCCGGCCGAGGCCGATCATGCCGAGTTGCATTGAGAGATTCCTCTAGTTCAGCGCGTCGTTAAGCGCTGCATTGAGCGCCGCGAGACCTTTCTTGACCCCGCCTTTCAAATGCACGCGCAGTGCTCGTCGGCCACGTTCGGTGAGCACGTCGAAATCGCCCCGCGCCTGCGCCGCCTTGATGATTCCGAAACTGGCCTTCTGGCCCGGTACCGACAGGTCCTTGGCATCGTCGGCCGTGATCTGGAGGAACACGCCGCTATCCGGTCCGCCCTTGTAGGCCTGCCCGGTGGAGTGCAGGAAGCGCGGTCCGAACTCGGCGCAGGTCGCGACATGCCGCTTCTCGCGCACTTCGAGCCGCATGGCCTGGAGTGCGTCGATGGTGGTCTTGTCACGCGCGATGTAGCCGAGCAGGGCGACATAGTCGCCATCGCCCGATCGCGACAGATGCGCTTTCAGCCAGGAGGTGAGGTCGCCATTGGCGCCGGCGGCACGCAGTGCCGCCGCGTTGGTCTCGTCCGTGTAGAGATCGGCCTCGTCGGTGCTGACCACCGGCTCCTCTTCCGGCAGCGCGCCGGTCTTCTCGAACGACGCGGTCAGCTCGTGGGTCTTGATCTTGGCCGCTTCCACGTCCGGCTGGTCGAACGGGTTGATACCGAGGATCGAGCCTGCCACGGCCACCGCCATCTCGAAGCGGAAGAACTCCTGGCCGAGATGGTCGATCGACTTCATGACGATGCGCACCACGGGATGGCCGGCCGCCTCGATCGCGGCAAGCTGGGAGTCGTGGGCGGGGTCAGCCTCGCCGTCGATGCGGATATCGATGAAGAAGCGGTCGTTGCCGTAGACCGAGGGGTCGCCCAGCGGCTCGCCCTCGATCGGGATCAGGCCCTTGCCCTCCTTGCCGGTCGATTCCGCGATGAGCTGCTCGGCCCAGGCGCCGAAATCGGCGATCTTCTTCGATGCGAGGATCGTCACCTTGTCGCGGCCTTCGAGGCCGGCGAGGCCCATGGCAAGACCGAGTTGCACGCCCGGGTTCTCAGCTGGCGGTACGTCCGGCCCGCAGGAGCGGGCCATCGCGAGCGCATGCTTGACGAAGGTCTTGACGTCGATGCCGGCCGTTGCCGCCGGCACAAGGCCGAACGGCGAGAGCACGGAGTAGCGTCCGCCGATCGAAGGCGCGCCGTGGAAGACGCGGGCGTAGTTGAGCTTCTTCGCAGCCTTCTCCAGCGACGAACCGGGATCGGTCACCGCGATGAAGCGGTGGCCGGTCTTCACCTTCGGCCCGACCGCCTTCGCCACCTGCTCATGGAAATAGTCCTTCATCGCGTTCGGCTCGGTGGTGCCGCCTGATTTGCTGGAGACGATGAACACGGTGTTGGCGATGTCGATCCTTGCCTCCATCGCCCGCACCTGTGCCGGATCGGTGGAATCCAGCACGTGCAGTTTCGGGAAGCCGGACTTCTTGCCGAAGGTCTCGGCCAGCACCTCAGGCCCGAGGCTCGATCCGCCCATGCCGAGCACGACGGCATCGGAGAATTTCTGGCCCTTCACGCGGCCCGCATAATCCTCGTAGTCGGCGATGTCGGCCTTGGCCGCGCTGTCGAGCCAGCCCAGCCATTTGTCCTCGTCCGTGCCGGTCCAGACCGACTTGTCGCGCTGCCATAGCCTGCGGATCTTGGTGGACGCACGCCACTCCTCGGTGCTCTCAGCCACCGCCTTGCCGAGCCCGTCACCGAGCGAGAGAGACTGCCGGTCGAGCGCGGGCCCAAGCACGGTGGCGCGCTTGTGGGCGACGGCGCCATAGAGCTTGTCGGCGGCGTCGGCGAACAGCTTGACGCCGTCCTTGACCAGCTCCTCGGTGATGGCATCGAGCGAGATGCCCGAGCGCTCCAGCTCCTCCAGCACGCGCCGTGCGTCATCGATATTCTCTTCCAGGCTGTCGCGCGGCTTGCCGTGGTCGCGGAATGCATCGAGCGTTGCCGGCGGCACGGTGTTGATGGTGTCGGGGCCGATCAACTCCTCGACATAGAGGACGTCGCTGTAGTCCTTGTTCTTGGTGCCGGTCGAGGCCCACAGCATGCGCTGCGGCCTGGCGCCCCTGGCGGCGAGCTTGTCCCAGCGCGCCCCCGAAAACAGCCGCTTGTAGTCCTGATAGGCGAGCTTGGCATTGGCGATCGCGACCTTGCCCTTGAGCGCAGCGAGCCGCTCCTTTTCGGACGGATCGTTGGCGCGGGCGATCTTCTCGTCGAGCTGCTTGTCGACGGCCGAGTCGATCCGGCTGACGAAGAAGCTCGCGACGCTCGCCACATGCGAGGGATCACCGCCGCCGGCGACGTATTTTTCGAGACCGGCGATGTAGGCTTCGGCCACTTGGAGGTAGACCTCCTTGGAGAACAGCAGCGTGATGTTGATGCTGATGCCCTCGCCAATGAGCTGCTCGATCGCCGGCAGGCCCTCCGGCGTCGCCGGCACCTTCACCATCAGGTTCTTGCGATCGACGTCCTTCCAGAGCCGCCGCGCCTCGGCGACCGTGCCGGCGGTGTCCATCGCGAGGTAGGGCGAGACTTCCAGGCTGACATAGCCGTCGCCTCCCTTGAGGTGGTCGTAGACCGGGCGCAGCACGTCGGCAGCGTTCTGGATGTCCTCGATCGCGACGGCCTCGAACAGGTCGGCCACGGTCCGGTCGCCGCGCTTCAGCGCCTTGCCGATCGGGGCGTCATACTCGTCCGAGCTGCCGATCGCCTTCTCGAAGATCGAAGGATTGGAGGTGACGCCTTTGACGCCGTCGGTGTCGATCAGTCGCTTCAGGTCGCCGTTGGCGATGAAGCCGCGGGCCAGGAAGTCCAGCCAGACGGCTTGTCCGTGCTTTTCCAGTTCTTTGACGGGATTCATGATGTTTATTTATCTCCAAGCCTGCGGGCGAGGGGTTTCCGCGCCGGTCCTGACGCGCTATCCTCTAGCGTACATGCTCCCGGGAGGGAACCAATCAAGGGTACAGACGTATATCCTCCCGGGTAACTCCGTCGCGATCATGGCGATCCGGGCGGCAGTGGGTGTGCGTTGCGTAAAAAGTCGCTGGCCGTGAGCGATCGGCCAGGATCTCGCAGCGTGACTTCAGCCATTCGTTTCGTCAGCTCGTGGCCGTGCGGAGTGCCATCAGCGGACTTCAATCGGGCTGGTGCGCTGGGGAAGCATGCGCGCACATGCAGCGGCATTGATTTCGCTGTCGGCGGCAGCCCACCTTCGGTCGCGCCGAGCGTAGGCAGCGACGTGGCCCGCGATCTCGACATCGTCACTCCCTATCGCATCCGCGATCTCCGTATCGGCAACGAATTTCTGTAGTGGGACTTGATCGCGGAAATTTCGGCCGAGAAGCGCCGCCACCACAAGATGATCCTGCTGACGCCGACGCTGGTCTTGCTGCGACAGTTCTGCACGATCCGTGCCTTTGGCGCGTTCCGCACGGGGCGATCGCAGCGTCATCCGGTCGGAGAAGCCTGGCGACCGATTTTGATGCTGGGCCTGCCGCGACCGTCGCGCTGTCGGTGGTCCAACGCACCGCATTGCAGCAGGAAGATGAACGAAACGCTCAAGGCTTCGCCGTACAAGCGTCATAAGATCGCCGCTGGCAGATCGCTATGCTGCAGCGCCGGATGAACAACATCCCCGGTAATGCCCGGATGTTGCGACCGAGTGACATTTTCTGGAAATGAGCGAATATGGATGTAGATTCGCTCAAATTACAGGCATGTGCCTGTTCGTAACTCAAAGAGTGCCTACGTTGTGCGTTGCGTCGAGTCGGCACCCGGGTGTCCAATGATCGTCATGTGCTCACGCTGATTCGAAACGGCCTGAGGAACGGTCCGGTAACTGCTTTCGTTTCAGCTTGTAGCGGAACTCACGCGGAGAGGGATCATGTACAACGATTCTCTATTCAACGCTTTCGCTCGGTCGTTCGAGGCGAGAAGCCAGCACGACATGTCGATGGCGGAATATCTGGAATCGTGTCGAAGCGATCCCATGAAATACGCGAACGCGGCCGAACGACTGCTAGCTGCCATCGGTGACCCCCAGACGATCGACACGGCCAAGGATACCCGCCTTGGCCGTATTTTTTTGAATCGCACGATCCGCACCTACCCGGCCTTCGCCGGCTTCTACGGCATGGAAGAAACCATCGAGCGCATCGTCGGCTTCTTCCGTCACGCAGCTCAAGGTCTCGAAGAGCGCAAGCAGATCCTCTATCTGCTCGGCCCGGTCGGCGGCGGCAAATCCTCGCTCGCCGAGCGGCTGAAGTCGCTGATGGAAGTGCATCCGATCTACGTGCTGAAGGCCGGCGACGAACTCTCACCCGTGTTCGAGAGCCCGCTCAGCCTGTTCGATCCCGATCATCTCGGCCCGATGCTGGAAGAGAAGTACGGCATTCCGCGCCGCCGCCTCACCGGCCTGATGAGCCCGTGGTGCTACAAGCGGCTCGAAGCTTTCGGCGGCGATATTTCCCAGTTCCGGGTCGCAAAAATCCAGCCGTCGCGGCTACGCCAGATCGCGATCTCCAAGACCGAGCCGGGTGACGAGAACAACCAGGACATCTCCTCGCTGGTCGGCAAGGTCGACATCCGCAAGCTCGAGACCTACGCGCAGAACGATCCCGACGCCTACAGCTATTCCGGCGGCCTCAATCGCGCCAACCAGGGCATTCTTGAATTCGTCGAGATGTTCAAGGCCCCGATCAAGATGCTGCATCCGCTGCTCACTGCGACGCAGGAAGGCAATTACATCGGCACCGAGAACATCGGCGCGATTCCCTTCACCGGCGTCATCCTGGCGCACTCCAACGAGGCCGAGTGGGCGAGCTTCAAGGCCAACAAGAACAACGAAGCCTTCATCGACCGCATCTGCGTGATCAAGGTGCCGTACTGCCTCAGGGTCACCGAAGAGCAGAAGATCTACGAGAAGCTGATCCAGGGCTCCGAGCTCGCGGCCGCGCCTTGCGCCCCATCGACGCTGGAGACGCTGGCGCGGTTCTCGGTGATGTCGCGCCTGCGCAAGCACGAGAACTCCACGCTGTTCGGCAAGATGCGGGTCTATGACGGCGAGAGCCTGAAGGAATCCGATCCGAAGGCGCGCAGCGTCCAGGAATATCGCGACGCCGCCGGCGTCGACGAGGGCATGGACGGCGTCTCTACCCGCTTCGCCTTCAAGATACTGGCTGCGACCTTCAACCACGATCCGCAGGAAGTCGCCGCCGACGCCGTGCATCTGATGTACGCGCTGGAGCAGTCGATCCGCAGGGAGCAACTGCCCGAGGAAGTCGAGAAGCGCTATCTCGAATTCATCAAGGCGGAGCTGGCGCCGCGCTATGCCGAGTTCATCGGCAACGAGATCCAGAAGGCCTATCTGGAATCCTACTCGGATTACGGCCAGAACCTGTTCGACCGCTACGTCGACTATGCCGACGCCTGGATCGAGGATCAGGACTTCAAGGATCCCGACACCGGCCAGCTGCTCGATCGCGAGCTTTTGAACCAGGAACTGACGAAAATCGAGAAGCCGGCGGGGATCGCCAACCCCAAGGACTTCCGCAACGAGGTCGTCAAATTCTCGTTACGCTCGCGGGCCCAGAACGGCGGCAAGAATCCGACCTGGACCTCCTACGAGAAGATTCGCGATGTGATCGAAAAGCGGATATTCTCCCAGGTCGAGGACCTGCTTCCGGTCATTTCCTTCGGGTCGAAGAAGGACGGCGAGACGGAGAAGAAGCACGGCGAGTTCGTCGCACGCATGGTGGAGCGCGGCTACACCGAGCGTCAGGTTCGCCGGCTCGTCGAATGGTACATGCGCGTAAAGCAGGCCGGTTGAGGCGGATGGGAAAGTGGCCATTCACATTATTGACAGGCGCCTGAATCCAGGCGGCAAGAGTCTTGAGAACCGGCAGCGGTTCTTGCGTCGGGCCAAATCCCTGGTGCAGGGCGCCGTCAAGAAGACCTCGCAGGAACGCGACATCAAGGACGTCCTGGAGGGTGGTGAGGTCACGATCCCGCTCGACGGCATGCACGAGCCGCGCTTCCGCCGCGAAGGCGGCACGCGCGACATGGTGTTGCCCGGAAACAAGAAGTTCATCGAGGGCGACTACCTCCAGCGGTCCGGCCAGGGCAGCGCCAAGGATTCCGGCCCGGGCGAGGGCGACAGCGAGGACGCCTTCCGCTTCGTGCTGAGCCGTGACGAGTTCGTCGACCTCTTCCTGGATGACCTCGAGCTGCCCGATCTTGCCAAGCGCAAGATCGCGCAGACCGAGAGCGAGGGCATCCAACGCGCCGGCTACACCACCTCGGGCTCGCCCGCCAACATCTCGGTGAGCCGGACGGTGCAGCTCGCACTCGCCCGCCGCATCGCGCTCCGCCGTCCCCGCAAGAGCGAGATCGAGGAGCTCGAGGCCGAGATCGCCGCGTGCACCGACGAGGATGTTCGCATCGAGCTGCTGGACAAGCTCGCGAAGCTCAAGGCGAAGTCCAAACGCATTCCCTTCATCGACCCGCTCGATATCCGCTACCGCCGCTACGAGAAGGTGCCGCGGCCCGTGGCGCAAGCCGTGATGTTCTGTCTGATGGACGTCTCCGGTTCGATGTCCGAGCACATGAAGGATCTGGCCAAGCGCTTCTACATGCTGCTCTATGTGTTCCTGAAGCGGCGCTACAAGCATGTCGAGATCGTCTTCATCCGCCACACCGACCGCGCCGAGGAGGTGGACGAGCAGACCTTCTTCTACGGTCCGGCCTCGGGCGGCACGCTGGTCTCCAGCGCGCTCCAGGCGATGCATGAGATCGTGCGCGAGCGCTTCAATCCCTCGGACTGGAACATCTACGCTGCGCAAGCCTCGGACGGTGACAATTCCTATTCCGACGGCGAGCTCACCGGCATGCTGCTGACCGACAAGATCCTGCCGGTCTGCCAGTTCTTTGCCTACCTCGAGGTCGGCGAATCCGGCGGCAGCGCCTTCGATCTCTCCGATTCCTCGCTCTGGACCCTTTACGACCGCCTGCGCAACAACGGCGCACCGCTCTCGATGCGCAAGGTCTCGGAGCGCAGCGAGATCTTCCCGGTGTTCCACGACCTGTTCCAGCGCCGCCAAACTACTCAGGAGAAGGCCGCTCCATGACGGAACGCTTGTTCGAAGGCGCGGATTGGGATTTCCGCACCTTGCAGCGCATCACCGACGCCTGCGAGGAGGTGGCGCTGAAGGATCTCGGCCTCGACGTCTATCCGAACCAGATCGAGGTGATCACCGCCGAGCAGATGCTGGATGCGTACTCGTCGGTCGGCATGCCCTTGTTCTACAAGCACTGGTCGTTCGGCAAGCATTTTGCGTTTCACGAGGCGTCCTATCGCAAGGGCCTGATGGGCCTCGCCTATGAGATCGTGATCAACTCCTCGCCCTGCATCTCCTACCTCATGGAGGAGAACACGGCGACGATGCAGACGCTGGTGATCGCGCACGCCGCCTTCGGCCACAACCACTTCTTCAAGAACAACTATCTGTTCAAGCAGTGGACTGACGCCGAGGGCATCCTGGATTATCTCGACTTCGCCAAGAACTATGTCGCGACCTGCGAGGAGCGCTACGGCCGCGTCGAGGTCGAACGCACGCTCGATGCCGCGCATGCGCTGATGTCACACGGCATCGACCGCTATCCCGGCAAGAAGAAGCTCGATCTGCGCGCCGAGGAGAAGCGGGCAGGGCGCCGCCGCCAGCATGAGGAAGAGGTCTTCAACGATCTCTGGCGCACCGTGCCGAAGGGCGCCGCCAAGAGCCGGTCCGCGCTCAGCATCGAGCGCCGCCGCAAATTGCTCGGCCTGCCGCAGGAGAACTTGCTCTACTTCCTGGAGAAGAGCGCGCCGCGGCTGGCGCCGTGGCAGCGGGAGCTTTTGCGCATCGTCCGCCACATCGCGCAATATTTCTATCCGCAGAGCCAGACCAAGGTGATGAACGAGGGGACGGCGACCTACGTCCACTATCGCATCATGACCGAGCTGCATCAGCAGGGCCGCATCACCGACGGCAACTTCCTCGAATTCCTGGGATCGCACACCAACGTGGTGTTCCAGCCTGAATTCGACGATCAGCGCTTCTCCGGCTTCAATCCCTATGCGCTCGGCTTTGCCGTGATGCAGGACATCGAGCGCATCGTCACCAGGCCGGAAGACGAGGACCGCGAATGGTTCCCCGATATCGCCGGGAAGAACGACGTGATGGGCGTGCTGCGCGATGTCTGGGCCAATTACCGCGACGAGAGTTTTATCGGCCAGTTCTTAAGTCCGAAGCTGATGCGGCAGTTCCGCATGTTTCATCTGCACGACGATCCCGAGGAGCGTGCCGGCATCCGGGTCGATGCTATCCACGACGAGCGCGGCTTCCGCCGCGTGCGGCGCGAATTGGCGCGGCAGCACGATGTCGGCTACATCGACGCCAATATCGAGGTGGTCGATGTCGATCTCTCCGGCGACCGCCGGCTGATCCTGCATCACCACGTCATCAAGGGCTCGCAGCTGAACGAGACCGATGCCAAGCGCGTGCTTCAGCATCTAGCCGATCTCTGGACCTACGACGTCTCGCTGATCGAGGTCGATGCCAATGACAAGGTCCTGCGCGAATATGTCGTGAGCCCGCGCCCGATCCCGGCGGCGGCCTGAGGGGGGCCGTTAGCTGCTGGATCTAGCGTTTTGAGCACTGCGAGCGAGATGGGCTCCCTCCCCCGCTTGCGGGGGAGGGCTGGGGAGAGGGTATCTCCGCAGTGGAACTCCCCAAGAGGAGAGAACCCTCACCCGGCGCGCGGGACGATGCTTCGCATCGCCCGGGACGCGCCGACCTCTCCCGCAAGCGGGAGAGGTTGCAGCCTCCCCGCGGCTGCTCAATCCATCAAACGTGGAGCTATGTGCCCTACGCCGACCGCTTCTTCGCCGGCTTCTTCTTGGCCGCATTCAGCTCGACCGCCGCACGGATCAGCGCCTTCAACGCCTTCTCGTCGATTGTCTCGCCCTCGCGAATATCGATCGCGCGCCGCACATTTCCCTCAAGGCTGGAATTGAAGAGACCGGCCGGATCCTCCAGCGCTGCGCCCTTGGCAAAAGTCATCTTCACCACGGCCTTGTAGGTCTCGCCGGTGCAGATGATGCCGTCGTGCTCCCACACCGGAACGCCGCGCCATTTCCATTCCTCGACGACGTCAGGATCGGCCTCCTTGATCAAGCCGCGGATCCGCGCCAGCATCGCGCCGCGCCAGTCGCCGAGCTCCTTGATCCTGCCGTCGATCTGCCGGGAGGGGGAGGCCCCATCCGCTTGCTTCGCGCCAGCCTTCTTCACCGTCACAGCCGTCTTCATCATCTCGCCCCATTCACGCGTTGCTGCGGCTGACATAAGGCAGCGCGAACAGATAGATCCCGGTCGCGAGCAAAGGAATGAGTGGGACGAGCGCCAGGAAGCCGATCCACACGGCCGGGACCTGCATGATCATCGCCACGATGTTGGCGATGACCGCGAGCGTGAAAGCCATCGACAGCCAGCGATGAATCTGCCGAATCCACATCTGCGTGCTCATTGGGACCTCCTTGAAAATGATCGGAATGGACGGCGGTGGAGCTAGCTTGCACGCGCCAGCACTTCGTCCAGCCTGGCGAAGAACTGCTTCCAGCCGGCATGCGCGCCGCCAAAGGCCTGCTTCTGCGTCGGGCTGAAGCCCGCCTGCTCGACGCGTAGATGCGTGCCCGCACCTGTCGGCGTCAGCGTGAAGGTCACGACGCTCTTCAGGTCGAACGCCGCATCCTCATGCGAGAAATTCCAGGTGTAGGCGAGACTCTTCTGCGGCTCGATGGCGAGCACCTCGCAGTCCAGCACGCCGCCCCATTCGCCGCGCAGGTTGAACTTGTGGCCGACGGTCGGCTTGAAATCGTTCTTCATCAGCCATTCCTCGATCAGATGCGGCTGCGTCAGCGCGCGCCAGATCCGCTCCGCCGGAAAGGCAAATTCGCGCTCAATCACGACGGAGCGTGTCTCGCTTGAGGTTTCAGTCATTGGTCCATCCTCTTCAAGAGATCGTCGAGCGCATCGAGCCGTCTCTGCCAGAAGTCGGCCATCTGGCTGGTCCAGTCGATCAGCGGATTGAGCGCGCCCGGCTGGGCGCTGTAATGGGTCTGTCGTCCCTCATGCCGGTCGCGCACGAGGCCGGCCTGCTTCAGGGCGCCGAGATGTTTCGAGACCGCCGGCTGGGAAACGCCCGACAGTGCCGTCAGTGCCCCGACCGTCTGCTCGCCCTCGCGGCACAGCCGCTCGAAGATCGCCCGCCGGGTGGGGTCGGCGAGCGTCCTGAACAGGAGGTCGGTTGCGGCAGACATGCAAGATCCATAACCTATAAGTTATGGATTGACTCATAACCGCAGGGTTATGGATAAGTCAAGCGCGATTGAGATTTCCGGTTTGTGAAGCGAGAGGCATCCGCGGGCTCCTCTTACCTCTCCCGCTTGCGGGAGAGGTCGGCGCGAAGCGCCGGGTGAGGGTTCTTTCCTCTTGGGGATTGTCCCACCGCGGAGACACCCTCTCCCCAGCCCTCCCCCGCAAGCGGGGGAGGGGGCGCACCTGTTTCGCGACAACCGAAGTCGCCCTACGGCCGCAAATACAGGTAACCCTGCGCCTGAAGCTCAGCCAGGCGGACCACGCCGCCTTTCTCCGCGCTGACGAAGCCCGGCAGCAGCTCCCGCAGCGTGACGTTCTGCGCCTTCATCGTGTTGCCGCAGGCCGCGAGCTCGACGCCGTCCTTGGAGAAATCGCCGACGCGCTTGCTGACATCGGGGTTGGCCTGCGCCGCGTGAAACGCCTTCAGCGCCCGGCCCGTGGATCACCAGCGCGATCGTGACATGGTCGGGGCCACCGACACCGTCGATGTGGTTCTGGATGCTGCCGAGCACGAAATTGACCTTCTCGGCGTCGCTGAGGTGGTAGACCACCTTGAGCTTGTTGCCCGGGCCGGCCTCGGTCGCGGCTTGTGCACGCGAGGCGCCAAACGCTGCGCCCAAGGCCGAAACGGCGCTCCACAAGATGTTCCTGCGGTTCATGGCGATCTCCCTCAAAGCATGATCCGGAGACGTGCGAAGCGGTTTTCCGGAAAGATCATGCGTAAACAACGACTGGCCGCAAATCGCCGGCCACATATCATTTGTGGCGGAGCGCGGCGAGTTCCTTGCGGTCGGTCACGAGCGAGGCGCATTCGCTGGTGTCGGTGCGGTCAAGGCGGAAAATCTTGTCATCGGCGCCGGCCACAAGCGAGCGTTCGGCATCGTCGTCCGGCTTGTTGTTCTGCCAGACCCTGACACGTTCGAGCCGCACGATCGCCGACTTGTCGTCCTTGGAGAGCGCAACGCCGATGCCGCCGCCCTCGCAGTCGACGCCGCAGCCGAGACGCACCTCGTTGCCGCTTTTGGTGAACACGGCGTGGTTACACGAGCCGCTGGAGTCGAAATCGCCGCTGCGATGACGGTACCTGAAGCCGAGGCGGAAGGAGTTGTGGAGCTCCTTGTCCTCCTTGTCGACTTCCGCGGAGATCAGCAGCTTCATCGAGGCGACCTTCTGCTTCGGGTGCCGCGCCAGATGGTCGGCATCGTAGCGGCGGACGAAGCAGGCATAGGCCTTGTTGCCGGGCGCGCCTGCATACATGCGCGCATTGAAGGTCTCGCCCTCGGCCTTGCTGGCCTCGCGAAGGTCATCGCCTTCCTCGGCCCGGGCGAGGCTGGTCAGCGCCGCCAGAGTGAGGACAGCAAGGATGGGGAGCTTCATGACGGCCTCGAGCGCGTGAAAACTGCACCGCAGCAGGACAGAGCTGCTGTCTGTTAGACGCAGGCGAGGTGCCCCGCGTTCAACCATCGCAAGTGCCCGTGCGGCCATCGCGGTGCGGACTTGGGCCAGTGGCCTCACGCCGAGCCTTAGTCACGGATGGGAGGAAGAAGGTTCAAGTAATCGCGAGGCTTGATTCCGCGGAACTCGGTGGCGGCGATCGCTGCGACTTTGTCTCGGTTCGTCAATGTGATAGCCTTCACAGACGACTGCCTTTGGCAGTCGTAAGCTGGGACTGCCTTGTCAGTTTGTGGAGTCCCCTGCAATGGGCGAAATTCGCAACTTCAAATCCGGCAATCAGGATGGGCCGCCTCCAGACGGCCCTACGCCGCCTCCACACGGCGCTATGCCTCGTCGTCTCGCGGCGATCATTGTCGGTGACATCGCTTCCTATAGTCGCTTGATGCAGGCCGACGAGGAGGGAACGCATCTCCGCGTCAAGCGGATCGAGCGGGACCTCATCCAGCCCAGCATCGTCGAGCACCATGGAAGTCTGGTGAAGACGACGGGCGACGGGTTCATCGCGATCTTCGACAGTCCCGTCGAGGCTGTTCGATGCAGCATCGTCATCCAGCAGAACCTCGTCGGCCGTAATGCCTCGCTCGCGAAGGATTCCCGGATCGAATACCGGATCGGCGTCAATCTCGGTGATGTCATCGTCGAGCCGGACGATGTCTATGGCGACGGTGTCAACATCGCGACACGCATCGAGGGCATTGCTGCGCCTGGTCAGGTTTACATCTCGGGCGCGATCTACGAGCAGATCAAGCACAAGGTGGTATGCGGCTATGAGTCCCTCGGCGACCGGAAGGTCAAGAACATAACCGATCCCGTGCGCGTCTACCGCGTGCTGCCCGACGCAGACGCGGTCGGCAGCACGCGAAGCCGGCGCGAGAATGCCCTTATATTCCTGCTGGGCCTCATGCTGCTGGTCATGGCCGGTGGCGTGCTCTGGTCGCTGCTGCCGCAGACACCCGGCGGGACGAGCGAGCAGGCTGCCACGCCTGCCGCTTCTCCCAGCGTGTCACCGATCCCGCAGCCCCCGCCGCGCGAAGCGACGACACATACGCCGCAGCCGTCTCCCTCATTGGCTTCGGCGCCGCCGCCGCCCGCGCCGTCGCCAAGCCCATCAGTGACGCCGATTCGCGAACCCGAGATGATCCCAATTCGCGGCGGCAGCTTCGCGATGGGAAGCAATGACGATCCGACCGAACGGCCTGTCCACCAGGTCACGATCAAGCCGTTCTCGATCGGAAAATATCCGGTGACCGTGCAGGAGTGGAACGAATGCGCCGCTGCAAAGGGATGCGCATTCACCGCCACCGGCAAGGACGATGCTCCGATCAACAATGTGAGCTGGACCGACGCGCAGCAATATGTCGTCTGGCTCGCGCAGGCGACGAAGAAGCCCTACCGGCTTCTGAGCGAAGCCGAGTGGGAATATGCGGCGCGCGGCGGAACGCAGACCAAATATTGGTGGGGCGACAGGCTGCAGCCGGGGATGGCCGGGTGCAAGGATTGCGGTGATCTCGCGGCCGAGCAGCCGGCCAAGGTCGGCAGCTTCAAGCCCAATCCATTCGGGCTCTATGACATGGGCGGCGGCATCGATCAGTGGGTCGAGGACTGCTGGCACAGGACCTATCAGGGCGCGCCGAGCGACGGCTCGGCGTGGAGCAGTGCGGACTGCAGCTCTCATGTCCTGCGGTCGGGCTCCTGGAAGAACGATTCAAGATATGTGCGGTCGTCAAACCGCGATGGTTACGACACCAATGTCCGTTACCCCACGCATGGATTCCGTGTCGCGCTCAGTCCGTAGGTGCTGGAGTCAATTTTGATGAAGATCATTTCCGTTGTCGCGCTGGCGGCCGCGATTGCATTGCTCCCGGGCGCGGCCTACTCGCAAGGCAAGACCGCGCCCAAGGACGCCAAGCTCTATTTCATCACGCCCTATGACGGCCAGAAATTTCGCGGTGCATTCTGGGTCCGGTTCGGCTTGCGCAACATGGGCGTGACGCATGCCGGCGACGACTACCAGAACGCCGGCCATCATCATCTGCTGGTCGATGTAAAAGATCCCATCGATCCCAAGGAGCCGATCCCTCAGGACAAGTCGCACCTGCATTTCGGCGCTGGGCAGACCGAAACCTTGCTCGACCTTCCCCCGGGGACGCACACGCTCCAGCTCGTGCTCGGCGACGCCAAGCACTATCCGTTCGAACCACCCGTCGTGTCGGAGAAGATCACGATACGCGTCAGGCAGCCTGTCTCGGCGCGGAATAGATGATCATCGCAGGCTGGCGTTGATCTTGTCCAGCACCGCCGAGCCCGGGCACAGCGTGTCCGCTTCCAGCGTGTTGAGCGGCGTCTCGACCGTGTCGAGATGCTCGTGCAGGTCTTCCGCGTCGGGATCGACGTAGAGGAGACCGGTGACGATCTGGCCCTTGGCGGCGTGCCTCGCGAGGAAGGTCTGGGCCCCTAGCCGGTCGTGCGGATCGTAGTCGGCGTCGATCTTGCGGAGCGCGACCTTGCTGCCGTCGTGCTGCTCGACCACCTGCACTGTGCCCGGTGCGTAATCCACAGCGATTGGATCGCGCCCGACCAGCACGTCGAGCCTGTTCACGGCGTCATTGTGCTCGCGGACATAGTCAAAACTCTTGGTTGAGCCGGCGTGGTTGTTGAAGGCGATGCAGGGGCTGATGACGTCGATGAAGGACGCACCCTTGTGACGGATCGCGGCCGCGATCAGCGGCACCAACTGGGTCTTGTCGCCGGAGAATGAGCGCGCCACGAAGGTGGCACCTAACTGCAGCGCGATCGCGACGAGGTCGATGGCATTGTCGGTGTTGGTGACGCCCTTCTTGGACTTCGAGCCGCGGTCGGCGGTGGCCGAGAACTGGCCCTTGGTCAGGCCGTAGACGCCGTTGTTCTCGACGATATAGGTCATGTTGACGCCGCGCCGGATCGAATGCGCGAACTGGCCGAAGCCGATCGAGGCGGAATCGCCGTCGCCGGAGACGCCGAGATAGATCAGGTCGCGATTGGCGAGGTTGGCACCGGTCAGCACGCTGGGCATGCGGCCGTGCACGGAGTTGAAGCCGTGCGAATTGCCGAGGAAATAGTCCGGCGTCTTCGACGAGCAGCCGATGCCGGAGATTTTCGCCACCCGGTGCGGCTCGATCGAAAGCTCATAGCAGGCCTCGATGATCGAGGCCGTGATCGAGTCATGACCGCAACCGGCACACAGCGTCGAGATCTTGCCCTCGTAGTCGCGGTGGGTGTAGCCGAGCTCGTTCTTCTTCAGCCCCGGATGATGGAATTTGGGCTTGGCAATATAGGTCATGACACGGCCTTGCGGAGCGGGGTCACCTTGAGGTGATCCTGGTGGTCGCCAATGGCTTTTGCGATGAAGCGGGCGGTGATCGGGGAGCCGTCGTAATGCACGATCGGCACGAGGCGGACGGGATCGATGCCGTTCTCGTTGACGATGAGCTGGCGGAGCTGGCTGTCGCGGTTCTGCTCGACCACGTAGACGAAGTCGTGCTCGGCGAGGAAGCTCGCGACGCTCGAGTGGAACGGGAAGGCGCGAATGCGCACGCGGTCGAGCTGATGCCCGCGCGCCTCGAGCAAGCCGATCGCCTCGTCCATCGCCGGCGAGGTCGAGCCGAAATAGATCACGCCATATTTGGTCGGCCGTTCTGCATTGGCCTGCAGCGGCCGCGGCACCAGGTCCTGCGCGGTCTCGAACTTGCGCACCAGGCGCTGCATGTTGTCGGCGTAGACCGAGCCTTCCTCTGAATAGCGCGCATAGCGATCACGCGAAGTGCCGCGGGTGAAGTAGGAGCCCTTGGTCGGGTGCGTGCCGGGATAGGTGCGGTAGGGAATGCCGTCGCCATCGACGTCGAGATAGCGGCCGAAGTCGCGGCCTTCCTCCAGCATTCCCGTGGTCATCACCTTGCCGCGGTCGTACTGCCGCGCGTCGTCCCATTTCAGCGGACGGCAGAGGCGATGGTTCATGCCGATGTCGAGGTCGAGCATCAGGAAGATCGTGGTCTGGAGCCGCTCGGCGAGGTCGAAGGCGGCAGCCGCGAATTCGAAGGCTTCGGCAGGATCTTCCGGGAACAGCAGCACGTGCTTGGTGTCGCCATGCGAAGCATAGGCGCAGGCGATGATGTCGCATTGCTGGGTGCGGGTCGGCATGCCCGTCGAGGGGCCGGCGCGCTGGATGTTCATGATCACTGCCGGAATTTCGGCGAAATAGGAGAGGCCGATGAACTCGGTCATCAAGGAGATGCCGGGGCCGGAGGTCGCGGTGAAGGCGCGGGCGCCGTTCCAGGACGCGCCGATGACGATGCCGATGGAAGCCAGCTCGTCCTCGCCCTGCACGATCGCGTATTTCGCCTTGCCGGTCTCGGGATCGTGCCGGTACTTCTTGCAGTGGGCGGTGAAGGCTTCTGCCACCGACGAGGACGGCGTGATCGGATACCAGGCGCAGACCGTGGCGCCGCCATAGACGGCGCCGAGCGCGGCGGCGCTGTTGCCTTCGATGAAGATGCGGTCGCCGACCTTGTCGGACTTCTTCACCCGCAGGCCGAGCGGGCATTTCAAATTCTGCAGCGCCCAGTCGCGGCCGAGATGCAGCGCGTGGACGTTAGAGGAGAGCAGCTTCTCCTTGCCCTTGTACTGCTCGCCGATCAGCTGCTCGATCAGCTTCGGGTCCATGTCGAGCAACGCGCTGAGCGCGCCGAGATAGATGATGTTCTTGAATAGCTGGCGCTGGCGCGGATCGGTATAGGTCGAGTTGGTGATCGCGGTGAGCGGTACGCCGATCACGGTGATGTCGTCGCGGAATTTGGTCGACGGCATCGGCTTGGTGGAATCGTAGAACAGATAGCCGCCCGGCTCGATGCCGGCGACGTCCTTGTCCCAGGTCTGCGGGTTCATCGCCACCATCAGGTCGACGCCGCCGCGGGCGCCGAGATGGCCGTCTTCGGTGACCCGCACCTCGTACCAGGTCGGCAGGCCCTGGATGTTGGAGGGGAAGATGTTGCGCGGGGAAACCGGGACGCCATGGCGCAGGATCGCGCGCGCGAACATCTCGTTGGCGCTGGCCGAGCCGGAGCCGTTGACATTGGCGAAGCGGACGACGAAGTCGTTTACGCTGCTGAGCGGCTTTTTGTCGGGCATGTCGAACCTGCGTAGGTCATCTCGATGAAATATTTCTGCATGTCCCAGGCGCCGGTGGGACAACGCTCTGCGCACAGTCCGCAATGCAGGCAGACGTCCTCGTCCTTGATCATCACGCGCCCGGTCTTGAGATCCGAGGAGACGTAGAGATCCTGGTCAGGATGCGGCGACGGCGCCTTCAGGCGCTGGCGCAGATCGCCCTCTTCGCCGTTATCAGTGAAAGTGATGCAATCCATCGGGCAGATGTCGGCGCAGGCATCGCACTCGATGCAGAGCGAGGTCGAGAACACGGTCTGGACGTCGCAGTTCAGGCAGCGCTCGGCTTCCCCGAGCGCGAGCTTGACGTCGTAGCCGAGCTCGACTTCGGCGCGGATGTCCTTCAGCGCGATCACCTTGTCGCGATGCGGCACCTTGAAGCGCTTGTCGTTTGAGATGTCGTTGTCATAGCTCCATTCGTGGATGCCCATCTTCTGCGAGGAGATTTGCACCTCCGGCAGCGGACGCTCGGTGATGTCCTCGCCCGAAAGCAAGCGATGGATCGACAGCGCGGCGTCATGGCCGTGCGCGACCGCCCAGATGATGTTCTTGGGCCCGAACGCAGCGTCGCCGCCGAAGAACACCTTTGGATTGGTCGAGACGAAGGTCTTCGGATCGACCTTGGGCATGTGCCATTTGTCGAACTCGATGCCGCAATCCTGCTCGATCCAGGGGAAGGCATTCTCCTGGCCGACCGCGACCAGCACGTCGTCACAGGGAATGGTCTGATCGGGGTCGCCCGAAGGCACGAGGTTACGGCGGCCTTTGTCGTCGTATTCGGCTTTGACGTGCTGGAAGGTGACGCCGATGAGCTTGCCGCTGACATGCTTGAATGCCACCGGCACCATGTAGTTGAGGATCGGAATGTCCTCGTGGAGCGCGTCCTCCTTCTCCCAGGGCGAGGCCTTCATCTCCTCGAAGCCGGAGCGCACGATCACCGTGACTTTCTCGCCGCCGAGCCGGCGCGCGGTGCGGCAGCAATCCATCGCGGTGTTGCCGCCGCCGAGCACGATCACGCGCTTGCCGATCTTGTCGACATGGCCGAACGACACGTTGGCCAGCCATTCGATGCCGATATGGATGTTGGCGGCGGCCTCCTTGCGGCCGGGAATGTCGAGCTCGCGGCCGCGCGGCGCGCCGGAGCCGACGAAGATCGCGTCATACTTTTCCGCGAGCAGCGACTTCATGCTGTCGATGCGCTGGCCGCCTTTGAACTCGACGCCGAGACCCAGGATGTAGCCAGTCTCCTCGTCGATCACGGAGTTGGGCAGGCGGAATTTCGGGATCTGCGTGCGCATCATGCCGCCCGCTTCCGGATCGGCATCGAACACGGTGCATTGATAGCCGAGCGGCGCCAGATCGCGCGCCACCGTCAGCGAGGCGGGGCCGCCGCCGACCAGCGCAACACGCTTGCCGTTCGTCGGTGAGGGCCGCGGTAGGCGCTGCTTGATGTCGTCCTTGAAGTCGGCCGCGACGCGCTTCAGCCGGCAGATCGCGACGGGGGTTTCCTCGACGCGTCCGCGCCGGCACGCCGGCTCGCATGGACGATCGCAGGTGCGTCCCAGAATTCCGGGAAACACGTTCGATTTCCAATTGATCATGTAGGCGTCGCTGTAGCGGCCCTGGGCGATCAGACGGATGTATTCGGGAACCGGGGTGTGCGCAGGACAGGCCCATTGGCAATCGACCACTTTGTGAAAGTAGTCGGGGGCCGCGATGTCGGTCGGTTTCATTCCTACCCTGTCCGCGTAGGCTCAAAGACCCCGCGGCCTTTTGTTGAGCTTGGCGAGCGCTTATTGCGCTTCGATCTGGTTTCTGAATGACGTCATTGGGTTAGCTTATTAGAACCGCTCCGAAGTACAACGGCAAATTTGTGCGATCACCGGCTTTCATAGGAGCTGCGCGCGCACAGCATTAACGCAGGCGCGCGATATGTGGCGGTGCAATATGTTGCGATGCGTATGAACGCGTCAGCTGCGCGCGATATCGCTTTTCGCGAGGTCCCACATCAGGCAGTAGGTGCCGACGGAGACCGGAAGCGGGAAGGGCGCGGCGGCAGGGCCGGTGAAGCGCTCGGCGATCACGGCAGAGACCGCGCCGACATGTGTGCCGTCGATCAGCACGAACCAGTCGTGCGCGCCTTCGTTACGCACCGCCGGAATATCCGCAGTTGCGCCCGACAATTCCGGCTCGCTTTCGAGCAGATGCATCGAGATGATGCCTTCGCGGTCCTGCGGCGCCAACCTTTCCTGCAGTGCATCACGCCATGCGGCGGCATTGTCCGGCGTCGGCCGCAGCCGCACGAGGCCGAGCGCAGCGCCGCGGCCGGTGCCCTTGCTGATGGTGATGCGCGCGACGACGCGCAGCATGTCCTTGAAATGCCCCATGCTCCGCCGCGACCATTCGGTCTGGTTGGCGAGCCGCGTCCGGTAGGCAGGACTGTCGAGCACGTCGAGCGTCGCGGTGGAATACAGCGACAGATATTTCGGATTGGCGGCATGCGCGACATAGCGCCGCGCCTCCAAAAATCCGTCGATCGCGACGCGCTCTTCCAGATGCTCGCGATCGTACCAGCGGTTGAAATCGGTCTCGTTGGCCGCGTCGATGTTCATCGACGTCAGCAGCATGCCTTTCCCGGCGAGCGGCATTTTCTTGTCCTTCCCATGCTATCCCTCATGGTTGAGGTCCGGACGATGCTACGCATCGCCGGGCGAACCATGAAGGCTCGCTGCAGCCTATCGGCCTTCATCCTTCGAGACGCGCGCGAGGGGCGCGCTCCCTAGGATGAGGGGATAGATCTATCGCGGAATCTTCGATGCGAGATCGGCGATCGACCTCATCACCGCGTCCCTCACGCCGGTATCATAGAGCGAATGTCCGGCTTCTTCCACGATGCGAAGCTCGGAACCGGGCCAAACTTTCGCGAGCGCCTGGGATGTCTCAGGCGGGCACAACAGGTCGTAACGCCCCTGGACGATGATCCCGGGAATGCCGGCGAGCTGCTCCGCCCTTCGCAGCAGCTGATCCTCGCTCATGAAGGAGTTGTTGAGAAAATAATGCGCTTCCATGAACGGCGTCGCAGGCAGCGTGCGCCAGACGTTCAGTGACGCGACGTCCAGCCGCGTCTTCGCGGGCTTGTGCTCGGACAGGGTGCGCTCGGTGTCGTGCCAGGCCCGCGCGGCAGGGCCGTGCACGGCCGGATCGGCGTCGAGGATGCGGCGCCAATAGGCCTCCACCGGACGCGTATGCTCGTCGGGCGGCAGCACGCTCAGAAAATCCTCGTGGAGCGCGGGATAGAATTGCGACAGGCGCGAGGTGAACGCCGTCTCGACCTCCGCCCGGGTGCCGAGGAACGTCGCGCGCAGCGCGATGCCCGAAACGCGCGCGGGATGTGCCTGTGCATATGCCAGCGCCAGCGTCGCGCCCCAGGAGCCGCCGACCAGCATCCAGCGTGAGATGCCGAACTTTTCGCGGATCTTCTCCATGTCAGCGATCAGGTGCGCCGTCGTGTTGTGCTCGCGCGACCCCTTCGGGCGGCTGCGGCCGCAGCCGCGCTGGTCGAACAGCACCGCGCAGAAGCGATCGGGATCGAACAGACGGCGATGATCGGGCTGGCAGCCGCTGCCGGGCCCGCCATGCAGATAGACCGCGGGGATTCCGTCCGCCCGGCCGACGCTCTCGACATAGAGCTCGTGTCCGTCGCCGACGTCGAGCATGTCGGAGGTCAGCGGCGCAAAGGGATCGGCACGTTTGATCGAGCTGGCCGCGTCGGCGTCAGGTCCCATTCTCGGATTCCAGGGTGCCGCCCGCGAAATTGCGGTAGAGGAAGCGATTGGTTTCGCCCTCTGCCTCGCGCTCGGCCTGCTTGAAGATGGTCTCGTGCAGCGGCGACAGCGCGCAGGCGGGATCGGTGTTGGCGGCATCGCCGGTCAGCGCAAAGGCCTGACAGCGGCAGCCGCCGAAATCGATCTCGCGGAATTCGCAAGTCTTGCACGGCTCCTTCATCCAGCCGGTGCCGCGATAGCGGTTGAAGGCGTCCGAGTTCTGCCAGATCCAGGCGATCGAATGGTTGGAGCGCACCGACAAGAAGTCGAGCCCGGTGATGCTCTCGGCGGCGTGGCAGGGCAGCACCTTGCCGGCCGGCGAGATGTTGAAGAACTGCCGGCCCCAGCCGCCCATGCACTTCTTCGGCCGCAGCGCGTAATAGTCGGGAACGACGTAGTCGATCGTGAGCCGGCCCTTGAGCCGCTCGCGGGCCTCCTCGACCAGACGGGTGCATTCGTCGAGCTGCGCTACGGTCGGCATCAGCGCGGCGCGGTTCTTCAGCGCCCAGCCGTAATATTGCACGTTGGCGACCTCGAGCCGGTCGGCGTCGAGATCGAGCGACATCTGGATGATGTCGGGGAGCTGGTGCAGGTTCTGCCGGTGCATCACCGCATTCACGGTGAGCGGCAGATCGAGCTCGCGAGTCCATTTCGCCACTTCGAGCTTCTTGCGATGGCCGCCTTTGTAGCCTGCGACGCGGTCGGCAAGGCCTTCCTCGATGCCCTGGAAAGAGATTTGCACGTGGCAGAGCCCGGCATCGGCGAGCTCGCTCAGCCGCTCGCGCGTCAGCAGCACGGCCGAGGTGATCAGGTTGGTGTAGAGGCCGACGTCGCTGGCATGCCTGACCAGCTCGACCAGGTCCTTTCGCGCCGTCGGCTCGCCGCCGGAGAAGTGCACCTGGAGCACGCCGATCTCGGCGAGCTCGCTCAAGACCTTCTTCCATTCGTCGGTGGTCAGCTCCTTGCCCGAGCGGTCGAGCTCGACCGGGTTGGAGCAATAGGGGCATTGCAGCGGGCAGCGATGGGTGATCTCGAGCAGCACGGCGAGCGGAATGCCGAACGTCTCCGCGGTCGAGCGCTGCTTCTCCAGCACGGCGAGGCTGTCGCTTGTCTCAAGCGGGACTATGGGACTGCCGAGCACATCGCTCATGATGTCTTCTCCCGGGCCTCCGTGAGAAAGCTCTTGTCGGCGAGATCTTGGAGCATGACGATGACGTCGGCGAGGATCGCCTCGCGCGGCGCGGCATATTTCGCCGCGAGCTGATCGGCGACGTCGCCGACATTGCGCTCGCCGTCACAGAGCTGCAAGACCTCGACCGCGATCTCGTCCGGCGCCAGCACCCGTTCCGGCGCCAGGATCACCCAGACTTGCCGCGTGTCGTCATATTTCAGCTTGGCGTGCCGCGGCAGCACGGGGCGGCTTGCCTCGCTGACGCTGATGTTACGCGGCCCGGCCATTGTTGTTCCTCTTAGCTCGCTTTGGGCACGAACGCGCCCGGCGGAATGTGGCCCTCGACATAGGCGTGCTGGAGCGCATCGAGCTGCACCCACAGCACGTTTGTCTTGAAGATCAGCGCGTTGCACACCTGCGCGCGCTGCTCCGGCGTCGTGGCATGCGCCTTGACATAGTCGAGCGCGAAGCCGGCATCGCGCGGCGCCTGCGCAAGACGCCGCTTGAAGTAGCTCATGATATCAGGATTGACGAAGTCGTAGTGCTCCAGCATGCCGGAGATGCGCTCTTCGTGCAGGTTCGGTGCGAACAGCTCGGTGAGCGAGGAGGCGATCGCCTCCAGCGGGCTCTTCTCGCGGCAGTAGTGGACGTAAGCCTCCACCGCAAAACGCGTCGCCGGTAGAATGCCTTCGGTCGATTCCACATAGGCCGAGTCGAGGCCGAGGCCCTCGGTCAGCTTCAGCCAGCGCTCGATGCCGCCCTCGCTGCCGACATCGCCGTCATGATCCTCGATGCGGTGGCGCCATTCGAGGCGCGTGGCGCGGTCGCGGAAGCGCGAGATCACCACCGCGTCCTTGATCGGGATCGTGCTCTGGTAATAGTAGCGGTTGAGCGCCCAGGCCTGCACCTGACCCTTGTTCAGCTTGCCGCCGTGCAAGAGCTTATGGAACGGATGCAGGCTGTGATAGCGCGTGGCGCCGATATGGCGCAGCGTCGCCTCCAGCTCTTCGGCCGAGTTGAGCTTCAAATCCTTGCCGATCGAGAGCGCGGTCATTCCTGTCATTGACGCGGCATTCACAGCACGATCTCCGTTCCATCCGCAGGTATCTGCCAGCCCGCCGCCTCAGCGGCCTTGCGCTCGGTCGAGCCGGGCAGCAGCGCCGGGTTCGAGTTATTGATATGCAGAAATATCTTCGTGTCGATATCGAGATCGGCCAGCCGCGCGATCGCGCCATCGTGACCGGACATCGCGACATGTCCCATGCTCTTGCCGGTCTTGTGGCCGAGCCCGGCCTTGATCATCTCGTCGTCCTGCCAGACCGTGCCGTCGAAGAACACCAGCGCCGCGCCGTCGATCTCGGCCTTGAGCGCATCGGTCACCTCGGCGCAGGCCGCGATGAAGTAGAAGCACTTGCCGGTGGTCTTGTCGGTGATCTTGAGGCCCAACGTATCGCCGTCGCCGGTCTCGCCGCCCGGATGCGCCTTGCCTTCCAGATACCAGGCCGACTTGCCCGGCACCGCGAACGGCAGCACCTCGATCCCCGAACGCGCGCCATCCGGCAGCCGCGGCTCGAACGGCTCGCCGATCTCGGTCGGCTGGCGCCGTACGTTCCTCTCGTTCAGCACGTTGAAGATACTGTTGGCCTTCAGGATCGCCAGCACCTTCTCATGCGCGTAGACCGTGAAGGGCGAGCCCTCGCGCATCGACAGCAGGCCCGCGACCGCGTCCACTTCGCCGTTGGTCAGGATCACGCCCGCAATGGGCGTATGGCGCAGCGCGCCCGCCTTCGGATGCAGTTGCGGCGTGGCGTTCAATTGCTGGCGAAGATCGGGGGAGGCGTTGATCAGGAACCAATGCTCGCCGTCCCCGCTGAACGCAACCGACGCCTGGGTTCTTTGAAGGTCATGGCCGCTGGCACGGGCCGCTCGGCAGCCCTCGCAGCCGCAATTCCATTGCGGCACTCCGCCGCCGGCTGCGGCGCCCAGGACGACGACGCGAAGCATGATCCGTCTCCTGGAGGGAACGCTGCGAGGTGGATCTCGGGTCGACACGGATGCCGACAAAGATCATGTCTTCCGGCAACCTAATGTGACGAAAGATCCACCTGCGCTGAACGCAGATCGCCCGCCGCTTACTTGCGGGTGGCGCTCACATACATATTGATTTCCATGCCACAGGGCACTTCGACGATCTTCGGGGCTTTCCAGGCCATTTGGCTCTCCATTTTCGCGAATTCGGACGTATCCGCCCACGGTTAAATTAGTGCGGGCAGAAAACTTCGCCAGTGAAATTTTCCCGAGAAGGCCATGTTGCGATGCGAAAATGATGCTGGAACTTCACTTCTCACGACGCTGCCTTGCGCATGGCGCATTCGGTCGCGAACGCTGTCCTGATAAAGCAGTTGTGAGTGCAGTGCAGCTTTCAATCCGGTACAGGCGATCCAAACTGGACTTTCGTGATGCCCAGATACTTCTTCAACACCCGCATCGGCGACGAATTGATCGTGGATCCCGACGGCGAGGACCTGCGCAATCCCGATCGCGCCTGGGAGGTCGCCCGCCAGATGATCCTGGAGGTGGTGAAGTCGGAGGGCGCCCAGCCGGCGCTGCTGGAGGCCGTCATCGAGGTCACCGACGTCGCGGGGGAGATCGTGCTGGAGTTCCCCTTCACCGAGGCGCTGCTGGACATGCCGGACCAGTCCGCGACGAGGCATTAGGCCCGGCGGGGTGGCCGGCCCCAGCTCTCTCCACCGTCATTGCGAGGAGCCCTTGCGACGAAGCAATCCAGACTGCTTCCGCAGAGGCGGTCTGGATTGCTTCGCTGCGCTCGCAATGACGGGTGAATGCAGCAATCCGAGCCCCAGGGCCCTTCGCCCTGCGAAATCCGCATGGCTTTGCCGCGTTCCCGGCGCTAAAAGACGCCGGTCATACGGAGCAAGCCATGCAAGATCTCTGGCGCCTGTCGGCTGCCGACCTCGCCGCCCTCGTCAAATCCAGAAAGGTCTCCGCCAGGGAGGCCGCCGCGGCCGGTCTCGCCCGCCTGGACGCCGTCAATCCCCGGCTGAACGCGGTGATCGACCACCGCCCGGACGACGTGCTCAAGCAGGCTGACGCCGTCGATGCCGCCATTGCGCGGGGCGAAGACCCCGGCGTACTCGCCGGTGTGCCCGTCACCATCAAGGCCAATGTCGACCAGGAGGGCTTTGCCACCACCAATGGCCTGAAGCTCCAGCGCGACGTGATCGCGCGCGAGGACAGTCCGGTCGTCGCCAATTTCCGCAAAGCCGGCGCAATTCTCCTTGGCCGGACCAATTGCCCGGCCTTCTCCTATCGCTGGTTCACCACCAATCTGATTCATGGCGATACTAAGAACCCCAGGGATCCCTCACTGACGCCGGGCGGCTCCTCGGGCGGCGCCGGCTCGGCGGTCGCGGCCGGCATCGGCCACATCGCCCATGGCACCGACATCGCCGGCTCGATCCGCTATCCCGCCTATGCCTGCGGCGTGCACGGCCTGCGCCCGACGCTCGGCCGCATCCCTGCCTTCAATCCGGCGCTGCCAGAGCGCCCGATCGGGCCGCAGATCATGGCCGTCTCGGGCCCGCTGGCGCGCACCGTCAACGACCTCAGGATTTCGCTCGCGGCCATGTCGGCCCGCGACATCCGCGATCCCTGGTTCGTGCCGGTGCCGCTGGAAGGCCCGGCGAGACCAAAGCGCGCTGCGCTCTGCCTCAACCCGGGCGGCCTTGCCACCACGGCGGAGGTCAAGGCCGCGGTGAGCGATGCCGGCAAGCGGCTGGAGCGTGCCGGCTGGACCGTCGACGTCATCGAGGACACGCCGTCGATGCGCGAAGCGGTCGAATGGCAGATCAAGCTCTGGCTCGGCGACGGTTATGAAGCGCAGCTCGAGATGGCTGAGCGCGAGGGCGATCCCGGCGCGCTTGCTTGCCTGCGCGGCAACCGCAGCAGGGTCACGCCGATGGACCAGGCGAACTACGCGAAGGCACTGACGCGCCGCGCCACGCTCACGCGCGAGTGGATGCTGTTCTTCGAGCAATATGCGGTCCTGCTGACGCCGGTGTCCGGCGAATTGCCGTTCCCCGACCATCTCGACCGCAAGGACGATGAATCCTTCAAGCGCGTCTGGGAAGCGCAGCTGCCGCAGATCGCGATTCCCTTCATGGGATTGCCGGGACTCGTGGTCTCCACCGGCCTCGTCGGCAAGGCGCCGGTCGGCGTGCACATCGTCTCCGGCCGTTATCGCGAGGACCTTTGTCTTCTCGCAGGCGAGGCGATCGAGGCGGGCGGTGTGCCGCCGTCGCCGATCGACCCGGTGGGTTAGCGATGTCCGCGATCTACGACTTCAAGGCCAATTCGCTTCTCGGCGAGGAAGTCGCCCTGCGCCGTTTCGAGGGGCAGGTGCTGCTGATCGTCAACACCGCGAGCAAATGCGGCTTCACGCCGCAATACCGCGGTCTCGAGGATCTTTATCGCGATCTCTCGCCGCGCGGCTTCTCCGTGCTCGGCTTTCCCTGCAACCAGTTCGGCGCGCAGGAGCCGGGGCAGGCGGATGAGATCCAGGCGTTCTGCTCGACCAATTACGACGTCACCTTCCCGCTATTCGCCAAGATCGACGTCAACGGCGCCCATGCGCATCCATTGTATGAGTACCTGAAACGTCAGCAATCCGGACTCCTGGGCGCCTCCATCAAATGGAATTTCACCAAATTCCTGGTGGACCGTGCCGGCAAGGTGATCGCGCGCTACGCGCCGACCGCACGGCCCGAAGGATTGCGGCAGCAAATCGAGACCCTGTTATGAGCGAGACAATCATGAGCGACGAATTTCCCGACCGCCTGTCGGTCGATCCGAACAGCCCGTATTACAACGCGGACATCCTGGCGCGCGACGTCGGCATCCGCTTCAAGGGTGTCGAGAAGACCAATGTCGAGGAGTACTGCATCAGCGAAGGCTGGGTCCGCGTCGCCGCCGGCAACGCCAAGGACCGCTACGGCAACCCGCTGACCATTAAGGTGCACGGGCCGGTCGAGCCGTATTTCAGGGACAAGAAATAGTTTTCCGAGCGCGCGCGCCGCGCTCTCTCCGCGTCATTGCGAGCGAAGCGAAGCAATCCAGAATCTTTCCGCCGAGGCAGTCTGGATTGCTTCGTCGCTTCGCTCCTCGCAATGACGAAAGTGAAAGGCCAAATTCCATGTCCGTCCGCATCGTCGACGTCCGCGAAATTACAAAGCCGATCTCATCGCCGATCCGTAACGCCTATATCGACTTCACCAAGATGACGACGAGCCTCGTTGCCGTCGTCACCGACGTCGTGCGCGACGGCAAGCGCGTCGTCGGCTACGGCTTCAACTCCAACGGTCGTTACGGGCAGGGCGGCCTGATCCGCGAGCGCTTTGCCGCGCGCATCACGGAAGCCGATCCGAAGTCGCTGCTGAACGCTTCCGGCGACAATCTCGACCCCGACAAAGTCTGGGGCGCGATGATGACCAATGAGAAGCCGGGCGGCCATGGCGAGCGCTCGGTCGCGGTCGGCACCATCGACATGGCGGTATGGGACGCGGTGGCGAAGATCGCCGGCAAGCCATTGTTTCGTCTGCTCGCCGAACGTCACGGCCTCACTGCCAATCCGCGCGTCTTCGTCTACGCCGCCGGCGGCTATTATTATCCCGGCAAGGATCTCTCGATGCTGCGCGGCGAGATGCGCGGCTATCTCGACCGCGGCTACAACGTCGTGAAGATGAAGATCGGCGGCGCGGGAATCGAGGAAGACCGTGCCCGCATCGAGGCGGTGCTGAAGGAGATCGGCAAGGACGCGCAGCTCGCCGTCGACGCCAACGGCCGCTTCAATCTCGAGACCGGAATCGCCTACGCAAAAATGCTGCGGGACTATCCCTTGTTCTGGTACGAGGAGGTCGGCGATCCCCTCGACTATGCGCTGCAAGCCGCGCTGGCCGAGTTCTATCCGGGCCCGATGGCGACAGGTGAAAACCTGTTCAGCCACCAGGACGCCCGCAACCTGATCCGCTACGGCGGCATGCGCCCCGATCGCGACTGGCTGCAATTCGACTGCGCGCTGTCTTACGGCCTGTGCGAATACCAGCGCACGCTGGAGGTGCTGAAAACCTACGGCTGGTCCCCCAGCCGCTGCATCCCCCATGGCGGCCACCAGATGTCGCTCAACATCGCCGCAGGCCTGGGCCTCGGCGGCAACGAGAGCTATCCAGACCTGTTCCAGCCCTATGGCGGCTTCCCCGACGGCGTCCGCGTCGAGAACGGCCACATCACCATGCCGGAGCTTGCAGGCATCGGCTTCGAAGGAAAGTCGGACCTCTACAAGGAGATGAAGGCGCTGGCGGAGTAGGGGGGCAGCGGCGCTACACACTCCGTCATTGCGAGCGTAGCGAAGCAATCCAGTCTTTCCACAGAGGCAGTCTGGATTGCTTCGTCGCAAGTGCTCCTCGCAATGACGGCGGAGAGGGCAGTAACTTCGTTGGGCGCCTTGCCTGCTGGAGACGGATTGCTGGAATTGCGCGGGCTGCCGCCACACACTCCGTCATTGCGAGCGTAGCGAAGCAATCCAGTCTTTCCACAGAGGCAGTCTGGATTGCTTCGTCGCAAGTGCTCCTCGCAATGACGGCGGAGAGGGCAGTGCCTTCGTTGGGCGCCTTGCCTGCTGGAGACGGATTGCTGGAATTGCGCGGGCTGCCGCCACACACTCCGTCATTGCGACCGCAGCGAAGCAATCCAGTCTTTCCACAGAGGCAGTCTGGATTGCTTCGTCGCAAGTGCTCCTCGCAATGACGGTGGAGAGGGCAGCGCCTTCGTTGGGCGCCTTGCCTGCTGGAGACGGATTGCTGGAATCGCGTGAGGTGTCGCCACACACTCCGTCATTGCGAGCGTAGCGAAGCAATCCAGTCTTTCCACAGAGGCAGTCTGGATTGCTTCGTCGCAAGTGCTCCTCGCATTGACGGCGGAGAGGGCAGTGCCTTCGTTGGGCGCCTTGCCTGCTGGAGACGGATTGCTGGAATCGCGTGAGGTGTCGCCACACACTCCGTCATTGCGAACGCAGCGAAGCAATCCAGAGTCTTTCCACAGAGGCAGTCTGGATTGCTTCGTCGCAAGTGCTTCTCGCAATGACGGTGGAGAGGGCAGCGCCCTCATCTCGCCTATTGAAGATGCTGCTCGTGATCGTCTTTCGGTTGTGGTATCGTGAAGGTACTCTCACCGAGTACGATCATGAAGCAGCCCTGCGTGTACATGTTCGCAAATCGTCGCAATGGGACGATTTACGTCGGCGTCACATCGAATCCGCCACGCCGTGCGTTCGAGCATCGTGAGGGCATGGTCAAGGGCTTTTCGTCGAAGTACGGCTGTAAGCTTCTCGTCTGGTACGAACTGCATGCGACGATGACCGACGCGATCGCGCGCGAGAAACAGCTCAAGGGCGGCAGCCGCGCGAAGAAAGCTTGCGCTGATCGAGAGCGTCAATCCGGATTGGACGGATTTGTACGAGACATTGATCTGAGCGGCGGGAAAGCTGTCTGTTTGGATCGAGACGGCTAATGCCTGTTCTCCGTCATTGCGAGCGCAGCGATGCAATCCAGAGTCTTTCCGCGGAGACGGTCTGGATTGCTTCGTCGCATCAGCGCAAAATTGCTACGCAATTTTGTCGCGAGCTCCTCGCAATGACGATGTGGTGGGTCTGTTCCCCTACGACAACCGCATATCCAGCAGCCGCCGGCCTTCGCCCTTCAGCAGCTTCTTCACGGCGCTCGACGCCACGACCTCGCCGTCATTGGCGTAGGCCTCGTGGTTCTTCTCGATGTCGTCGAGGCGGTAGAGGTAGTTGACCATCACGCCGGCCGACTCGCGCACGCCCTTGGACGAGAGATCGCCCAGCCAGTTGATGCGTTCCAGCCGCGCGCCGTTGCCGAGATGGAAGCGAGCGACCGAATCGATCAGCTTGCCCTTCGGCGTGCGGGCCCTCAGGAAATAGTGCGCCGCGAGCGGCTCGATCACGCCGCGCAGCAGCGTGGTCGTCTCAGGGTTCTCGAACCATTTGGGATCGTCGAGGCGCTTCAGCGTCTCGCGATCCTCGTCCGAGAGCGGCAGCTCCTTGTCCTGCTTCACCCACTGCATGAAGCCGGGCACCGGCGACAGCGTCACGAAGGTATCGAGCTTCGGCGTCTCGCGGCGCAGCTCTTCCACGACCTGCTTGATCAGGAAGCTGCCGAAGGAGATGCCTCCCAGGCCGCGCTGGGTGTTGGAGATCGAATAGAACACGGCGGTGCGCGCGCGCTCGATCGGCAGATGCTGGCGATCGACGGCAAGCAGCGGCGCAATTGCGCCGGGGATTGTCTCGGTCAGCGCCACCTCGACGAAGATCAGGGGCTCGTCGACCATCGCAGGGTGGAAGAAGGCGTAGCAGCGGCGGTCGACCGGATCGATGCGGCGGCGCAGATCGTCCCAGTCAGAGATCTCGTGCACGGCTTCGTAACGGATGATCTTTTCGAGGATGTTGGCCGGGGTCGACCAGTCGATCCTGCGCAGCACGAGAAACCCCCTGTTGAACCACGAAGAGAGCAGATGCGAGACGTCGCGATCGAGCGCGGCGAGATCGGTGTGTCCGTTCATCAGGCCGAGCAGATCGGCGCGCATGCTGACGAGATCGCCGGTGCCGCCCGGCGCACGGTTGAGGCGGCGGATCAGCTCCTGCCGCCGCGGCTCGGACGCGAAATGCAGCGAGCTCGCGTCCTCGTCGGTGGGCCTGGCGCGCCATTTCTCGATCGCCTCGGCCAGACGCTCCCGATCGGGGCCGAAATCGCGCACCAATGCCTCGAAGAAAGCACGGCGCCCTGCCGCATCCAGATCCCTGTAGAGATCGAGCACCTCGCGCGCCATCGCGGTGCCTGAGGCTTCACCCCGGCCCGACAGCAGCGCGCCGCAGAGCGCGATCAGCCCCTCGGCGTCTTGCTTGGTGTCCAGGCCGTCGCTGCGGCGAAGCAGGGTGCGGCCGCGCTCGGAGATGGTGGCGAGCAGGTCGGAGAAGAAGGCGTTGGCCATCTGGGCTTTCGTATCAGGTTTGTGCGGTGCGGAAGCTTACACGGGATTTAGGCGGAAGCCGATCACAATCAAGCAGGGGAATGCGGCATCTTTAGTTGGACCGTGCGTTTCGGGACGGCTGTCACGTGGGACGGGGCAGGGCATCCAGTGGCATTTGGAGAGCAGACGGCGCCTCATACTCCGTCATTGCGAGCGCAGCGAAGCAATCCAGAGTCCCTCCGCGGTGGCAGTCTGGATTGCTTCGTCGCAAGGGCTCCTCGCAATGACGTAGAGAGAGAAGCGCTCGCAATGACAGGTTGAGGCTACCCCTTCCCCGCAAACTCCGTCGGCGTCCGCCCCGTCACCTGCCGGAACGCAGCCGAGAACGCCGGCACGCTGGCATAACCCAGCTGTGTCGCCAGCTGCTTCACCGAAACGCCGGCATCCGTCGATAGCCGCTGGATTGCGGATGCGATGCGGGCGCGCTGGCACCAGCTCTTGAAGCTCAGCTGCGTCTCCGTGGAGAACAGCCGCGACAGTGTGCGCGCGGAGGTTCCGACCGCGCGCGCCAGCGTGTCGATGTCGTGGAGGCCAGTGGGATCGTCCAGCACGATCATCGCGGCGCGGCGGCAGCGCACCTCGCGCGGCAGCGGCACGAAGGTCGCGGAATCCTCGGCCTGGTGCAATTCCAGCATCACGAGACGCACTAGCAGCTCGGTCCGCTCCTCCGTATTGCGCGTGTCGAACAGCGCGAGGATCGCCTGATTGAGCAGCGGCGATACCCGCACCACGAATTCCCTGGTCAATCCCTCATAGCGCTTTTCGCGCTTCAGCCAGGGCAGGTCGAAATACAGCGTCCGCATCTCGATGTCGGCGAGGAGGTCGATGGCATGCTCGAGCCCAGCGGGCACCCAGACCGCGCGGTCCGGTGGCACCAGCCAGCGCCCCCCGGGCGTCGTCACCTGCATCGTGCCCTTGGCCGCATAGATCAGCTGCGACTCGCGGTGCAGGTGTGGATCGATCCGCATGCCCTTGGGGTAGTCGCGCGCGACCAGGTGCACGCCCGCGGTCGAGCGGTGGTTGCCCTGGACCTCCCGGAGGATTGGCGTTTCCAAATTTGGCGTTTCCAAGACAGTCATTGGCAGCATCCCGTCATGCCCACGACATATAACTCATTTCGGAGCAGGAGAGGATTCCCGTATGAACAGCCCCAGCCGGGTCATCAGTTTCGTCAATGCCGGCCATTTCATCGACCATTATGCGATGCTGATCTTTGCCGCCGCCGTCATCATCATGGGGCCGGCGCTCGGCATGGCCTATTCGGAACTCCTGCCCTATGCGACGCCGGGCTTCGTCGCCTTCGGCGCGGGCTCGCTGCTCACCGGCTGGCTGGGGGACCGCTGGAGCCGCCGCCACATGATGCTGATCTTCTTCGTCGGCATCGGCGCCTCCATGATCTCGGTCGGCTTCGTGCAGACCCCGGCGCAGCTCGGCGCGGCGTTGCTCGCGATCGGCATTTTCGCTTCCATCTACCACCCCGTCGGCACCGCGATGATCGTGTCCTATGCCGACAGGCTCGGCCGCGAGATGGGCATCAACGGCGTCTGGGGTAATCTCGGCGTCGCTTCGTCCGCGCTCGTCACCGGCGTGATCGGTCAGTATCTCGGCTGGCGCTTCGCCTTCATCATTCCCGGCATCGTCACCATCCTGATCGGCATCGCCTTTGCGATGATGGTCGTCCATGAGGACCGCAAGGGCTCGAAGCAGGCGGCGGCCCAGGCCCGCGTCGCCAAGCAGGACATGTGGCGCGTGGTGCTGTCGCTCCTGATCGTGGTGATCGCGATCTCGACGACCTTCAACGCGGTCACCGTCGCGCTGCCAAAGCTGTTCGCGGAGCGGCTCGCGGACCTGACCAAGAGCCCCGCGCTGTTAGGGGTCATCGCCGCCTGCGTCTACGTGTTCGGCGCGATGACGCAGTACACGATCGGACGGCTGCTCGACCGCTATTCGCTGAAGACGGTGGCGCTGCCGCTCTCCTTCATGCTGGCGCCGTTTCTCTATCTCGCCGCGAGCCTGAACAATCTGCCGTTGATCGTCGTGTCGATCGGCATCGTCATGGGCGCGTTCGGGCAGGTCACGGTCAACGACGCCATGGTCGGCAAATATACCAGCGAGGAATGGCGCTCGCGCGCCTATGCGGTGCGCTATTTCATCGGCTTCACCGCCGCGGGCGCTTCGGTCGGCCTGGTGGCCTGGCTCTACGAGCAGGGCGGCTTCGTCACCATGCTGCACGCCTTCGCCGCGCTCTGCCTGCTCGCGATCGCCGCCGCGATCATCCTGCCGCGCGAGATCCGGACGCCGCAGGCGGCGTGAGGGCGTGCTCTCGTGTCCCGGACAAGCTGCAACGCGCGAGCGTTGCGGCGCAGAGCCGGGACCTAGAGGCCACGAATTCCGTCGAGACACGGGCCCCGGCTCAGCATCGCACCGTCAAAGAGACGCTGCGCTGCGTCCGGGGCAGGAGAGGGGAGCGAGGCGCGCAACTTTCTCCTTCGTCATTGCGAGGAGCCCTTGCGACGAATCAATCCAGAATCTGCCCGCGGAGGGAGTCTAGGTTGCTTCCGCCATCGCCAAGGCTTCGGCCGGACAAGTCGCTGCGCTCGCAATGACTGAGGAAGTCGCGGCACGTTACGCATGCCACCGATGATGCCATTCTGCCAGTGTTTTGCCCGACGGAGCAAGGCGTTTCGGTAAGGCCGAAATTTCTCGAGCCTTTTCAACGCCATCGCTACTGTGCATGGGGTTGTTTTTGCATTTTTCGCTTTTCAACCCACCGCGCGAGCCGGGAACTCCCTCCGCCTCCCGCGGGTTCTACCCCTGTCGTCCCCGGCACCTCGCCGGGGCAGATGAAGGGGAAAAGACACCTGCATGCAATGGAGCCTGCTCCGACCGGTCGGCCTTGTCCCCGCGGCGCTTGTCCTCACCACCATTGCGGCCAGTGCCGACGCGGGCAAATCGGCCGGCCCGTCCGAATTCCTCCTGGTGGCGCAGATCGTCTTGCTGATCGCGGTCGGCCGCGGCCTCGGCGAGATCATGATGCGCATCGGCCAGCCGTCGGTGATCGGCGAACTGCTCGCCGGCATCATCCTGGGGCCGTCGCTGTTCGGCTGGATCTGGCCTGAGGCGCAGCACGCGATCTTCCCCAAGACGCCTGAACAGAAGGCGATGATCGACGGCATCGCCCAATTCGGCATTCTGCTCTTGTTGCTGCTGACCGGCATGGAGACCGACCTCAAGCTGGTCCGGAAGGTCGGCAGGGCCGCGATCGCGATCTCGATCGCGGGCATCCTCGTGCCTTTCGCCTGCGGCTTTGCGCTCGGCGAGTTCCTGCCGGATGCGCTGCTGCCCGACCCGAAAGCGCGCCTCACGGCCTCGCTGTTCATGGGCACTGCGTTGTCGATCTCCTCGGTGAAGATCGTCGCGGTCGTCGTGCGCGAGATGAATTTCATGCGTCGCAATGTCGGGCAGATCATCGTCGCGACCGCCGTCATCGACGACACCATTGGCTGGATCATCATTGCCGTCATCTTCAGCCTGGCTTCGCAGGGTACGCTGGATATCGGCTCCGTGGCGAAGGCCGTGCTGGGGACGTTGGCTTTCCTCGCGGTCAGCTTCACCATCGGCCGCCGCCTGGTGTTCCAGCTGATCCGTTGGGCCAACGACAATCTGGTCAGCGCGGCGGCCGTCATCACGGTGATCCTGCTGTTGATGAGCGTGATGGCCATGATCACGCATCTGATCGGCGTTCACACCGTGCTCGGGGCCTTCGTCGCCGGCATCCTCGTCGGCGAATCTCCGATCCTGACGCGGCAGATCGACGAGCGCCTGCGCGGGTTGATCTCGAGCTTCTTCATGCCGGTATTCTTCGGTCTCGCAGGACTCACCGCCGATCTCTCGGTGCTTCGCGATCCCAATCTCCTGATGCTCACCGGTCTGCTCGTCGTGATCGCCAGCGTCGGCAAGTTCGGCGGCGCGTTCGTCGGCGGCACCGTGGGTGGGCTGAATGCGAGGGAGTCGCTGGCGCTCGCCAGCGGCATGAACGCGCGCGGCTCGACCGAGGTCATCATCGCGACCATCGGCCTGTCGATCGGCGTGCTCAGCCAGAACCTGTTCACGATGATCGTGACGATGGCGATCGTGACCACGATGGCGATGCCGCCGATGCTGCGCGCGGCGCTGGCAAAGCTGCCGATGAACGAGGAGGAGAAGGAGCGCCTGGAGCGTGAGGAATTCGAGAAGCGCGGCTTTGTCGCCAATCTCGAACGTCCGTTGCTGGCGGTGGACGAAAGCGTCAACGCCACCTTCGCCGCGCACGTCGCCGGCCTGATCGCCGGCATGCGCGGCCTGCCGATCACGGTGCTGCACATCGGCGAGCGCGCCCGGGAGCAGGACAAGGACCGCGACGAGGAGGGGAGCCATGAAGCGGTGGTGAAGAAGGCGGCCGAAACCGTCTCCGCCACCGGGGACGGGGATGCCGGCAGCGTCGATGTCGTCACCCGGACCAGGCGCGCGGAGCTCGGCGAGACCATTGCCGACGAGGCGCGCAAGGGCTTCGATCTCCTCGTCGTCGGCATCGACAAGGTCGCTGCCGCCAAGGACCGTTTCGATCGCAGGATCGAGGACATCGCCGCGAAGTTCGAAGGGCCGCTCGCGATCGTGGCCGCCAAGGGCAAGCACCTGAAGCAGCCGATGCCGGACGCGCTCAACATCCTCGTTCCCGTATCCGGCAGCGCTGTTTCCAAGCGCGGCGCCGAGGTCGCGGTGGCGCTGGCGCAGGCCGGATCAGGCTCGCTCCGGGTGATCTATGTGGCGACGACGCGCGACAAGGGTGCGCAGCGCGGCACCTCTCGCGGACTGGGCCAGGAGACGGGCATCCTCAAAGACACCAGCGATCTCGCCGCCCGCTACGATGTCGACATCACCACGACCTTGCGCGTGAACCGTGCGCCGGAGGCGGCGATCCTGCGCGAGATCGACACCACCGACATCGACCTCGTGGTCATGGGCGTCGACCGGATCGAGGCCAATCATCTCTCCTTCGGCGGCGTCGCCGCCGCCGTGCTGAGGCAGTCGAAGGTCTCGGTGCTCCTGGTCTCGAGCGGCGAGGCCCGCCAGGCGCCCACGGAGAACACCTAAGGCTTCACCTCTGCCACCGCCTTGGCCTTCTGCGTCTTCTTCGACGCGCGCCAGTTCTCGAAACGCTGCACCACCACGAAGAAGGCCGGCACGAACAGCACCGCGAGGCAGGTCGAGGCCAGCATGCCCGAGAACACCGTGATGCCGATCGACTTGCGTGCGCTGGCGCCGGCGCCGGTGGCGAGCACCAGGGGCACCACGCCGAGGATGAAGGCGAACGACGTCATCAGAATCGGACGGAAGCGGGCGCGCGCTGCCTCAATGGCGGATTGCAGGATCGGCTTGCCGTCACGGACGTGCAGCTCGAGGCCGACCTCGACGATCAGGATGGCGTTCTTGGCCGACAGCGCGATCAGAAGGATCAGGCCGATCTGGCAATAGAGGTTGTTGTCGATCTTGAGGCCGGAGAGGATCAGCATTGGCCCGAGCAGCGACAGCGGCACCGCGAGGATCACCGAGATCGGCGCGTACCAGCTCTCATACTGGCCGGCGAGCACGAGATAGACCAAGAGCATGGCAAGGCCGAACACCCAGTAGATCTGGTTGGAGACCGCCTTCTCCTGATAGGACATCGCGGTCCATTCATAGCCGGTGCCGGGCGGCAGCGTCTTGTCGGCGATCTCTTCCATCAGCTTCAGCGACTGGCCCGATGAATAGCCCTGCGCCGGCAGGCCGATAATGGTCGAGGACGGATAGAGGTTGTAGAGGCTGATCAGCGACGGACCGGTGGCCGGCGTGATCTTGGCGACGGTGCCAATCGGGATCATGTCGCCGTTCGAGTTGCGCACCTGCATGTTGGCGATGTCGCGCTCGGTGACGCGGAAGGCGGGATCGGCCTGGGTGTAGACCTGGAATACGCGACCGAACTTGTTGAACTGGTTGACGTAGGACGAGCCGAGATAGGTCGACAGCGCCGCGAACACCTGGTCGGTGGTGACGTGCAGGGTTTGGGTCTTGATGCGGTCGATCTCGACGTTGAATTGCGGCACCGACGAGCGGAACGAGGACTGCACGCGCTGGAGCGCGCTCTGGCTCTGGGCGTTGGAGACCATCGCTCCGGTGATCGCTTGCAGCTTGGCGAAATCGCTGTTGCCGTCTCGGAGCTCGACCTGCATCGAGAAGCCGGCGGCGTTGCCGATGCCCTGGATCGGCGGCGGCGGTAGCACGATGGTGCGGGCTTCCATGATGGTCGCGAGCTTGTCGTTCAGCCCAAAGACCAGCGAGCGCAAATCCTCGCCGGGCCCTTTGCGCGCGTCCCAGTCCTTCAGGATGATGTAGGCGACGCCGGCATTGGCGAGGCTGGCGCTGCTGTCGAGTGCGGAGATGCCGGCAATGGTGATGACCTGCTGGACGCCGGGCGTCTCCTTGATGATCTCGCTCGCCCTGTCGAGCACCGTCTGGGTCCGCTCCAGCGAGGCGCCGTCGGGCAGCTGAATGGCCCCGATCAGATAGCCCTGGTCCTCGATCGGCAGGAAGCCGGTCGGCACCCGCGACAGGCCGTAGCTGCCGATCCCGATCAGCACCAGCGCGAACGCGACCGAGGCCGTCGCGTGTCTCACGAGGAAGGTGATCAGCCGCGTGTAACCGCGCTCGATCCGGTTATAGACCGCGTTGAAGCCGCGGTAGAAGAAATTGCGCTGCTCCGGCGGCACCGTCGGCCGCAGCCAGAGCGCGCATTGCGTCGGCTTCAGCGTCGCGGCGTTGATGGCGGACAGCAGCGCGGTCGCGGCGATCACCAGCGCGAATTGCGAATAGATGCGCCCCGTGAGCCCCGCAAGGAAGGAGGCCGGCAAGAACACCGAGATCAGCACCAGCGTGATGCCGACGATCGGCGCGAACAACTGGTCCATCGCCCTGATCGCGGCGTCGTGGCCGTTCATGCCCTGCTCGATGTTGTGGGCGGCGCCTTCCACCACGACGATGGCGTCGTCGACGACGATGCCGATCGCGAGCACGATCGCAAACAGCGTCGACATGTTGATGGTGAAGCCGAGCGCCGCCATCGCCGCGAAGGCGCCGATGATGGTCACGGGCACTGTCGTGGCCGGCACCAGCATCGCGCGCCAATCCTGGAGGAACACCAGGATCACGACCAGCACCAGAAGGCCGGCCTCGATCAGCGTCATGTAGACCTCGTGCACCGAGGCCTCCACGAACTTGGTGGTGTCGAACGGCGTGTCGTACTTGATGCCTTCCGGGAAGCGCTTGGCGAGCTCCACCATCTTCTTTTCGACGGCCTGCTCGACCTGGAGCGCGTTGGCGCCGGGCGACTGGAATACGCCGATGCCGGTGGCGGGCTGCTTGTTCAGCGAGAAGATCTGGCTGTAGGTCTGCGCACCCAATTCGACCCAGCCGACGTCGCGCACGCGCGTGACGTCCCCGCTGGTTCCGGTCTTGACGATGATGTTCTCGAACTGGGTGGTGTCGTCGAGCCTTCCGTTGACGTTGAGCGTGTATTGGAACGCCTGTCCCGGCGGCGTCGGGGGGGCGCCGACCTGGCCGGCCGAGACCTGCTGGCTCTGCTGCTGGATCGCGTTGATGACGTCCTGCGGCATCAGGCCCCGGGCTTGCAGCTTGTTTGGATCGAGCCAGACCCGCATCGAATACTGGCCGGCGCCGAACACGGTGACGTTGCCGACGCCGGGCAGGCGCGAGAGCTCGTCGCGGATGTTGATGGTGGCGTAGTTGCTCAAAAACAGGCTGTCATATTTCGCGTCCGGCGAGGTCAGCGTCACGAACAGCAGGATCGAGGTCGACTTCTTCTGGACGGTGACGCCCTGGTTCTGCACCGAGGCCGGCAGTTGCGACAGCGCGCTGGAGACGCGGTTCTGCACCAGCACCTGCGCGAAGTTGAGGTCGGTGCCGATCTTGAAGGTCACGGTCAGCGTGTAGGTGCCGTCCGAGGCGCTGTAGGACTGCATGTAGAGCATGTCCTCGACGCCGTTGACCTGCTGCTCGATCGGCAGCGCCACGGTGTCGATCACGGTCTTGGCGCTGGCGCCGGGATAGCGCGTGGTGACCTGCACGGTCGGCGGTACCACATCGGGGTATTGCGCGACCGCCAGATTGAACAGTGCGACGCCGCCGATCAGGATCATCAAGAGCGCGATGACGTTCGAGAGGACCGGCCGCTCGATGAAGAATTTTGAGATCATGGCTGGCAGCCCCTCACTTGGCCGACGCCTGCGGCTGCTCGATCTTGGTTGCCTGCGGGTCGATCTTTTGGCCCGGGATCACCCGCAGCAGACCTGCGATCACCACGCGGTCATCAGGCTTCAGGCCGCTTTCGATCACGCGCAGGCCGTTGTCGACGGGGCCGATCTGCACCTTGCGCTGCTCGACCGTATTGTCGGCGTTCACGACGAGGAGGTAGCGGCCGCCCTGGTCGCTGCCGAGCGCGGTATCGGGAACGAGGAGGGCGCTCTTGTCCTGGTCGAAGGGCACCCGGACCCGGACGAAATAGCCGGGCAGCAGCGCCCGCTTGTCGTTGGGCAAGACGCCGCGCACCGCGAGCGTGCCCGTCGATGTGTTGAGGGTCGGCGAGACGTAATCGAGGTGGCCTTCATGCGGATAGCCGGTCTCGGTCTGCAGGCCCACCTGGACCGGCAGCTGTTTGAGGTCGGCGACGGTCAGCCCGCGGCGGGCCGCTTCGGCGCGGATGCGCAGGACGTCCTGCTCATTGACCGTGAAGTTCACCCAGATCGGATCCAACGCGACGATGGTTGCGAGCTGGGTCGGGGAGGACACGCCGACGAGCTCGCCGACCGAAACCAGGTGCGCGCTGACGATGCCGTCGAACGGCGCGCTGACCTTGGTGTACCCGTAATTGACCTCGGCGAGCCTCGTATTGACCTGGGCCTGCTGGAGACTTGCCTGGGCGTTGTCGCGGGTCGATGTCGAGGTGTCGAGAGTGGCCTGCGAGACCGCCTGGCGCTGCACCAGATCGACCTGCCGCTTGAAATCGGCTTCGGCCTGCTTGAGCGTGGCCTGCGCACCGACCTCGGCGGCCTGCGCCTGCTCGAGCTTGAGCTTGTAGGTCTCAGGCTCGATCAAGAACAGCTGGGTGCCCTGCTTGACGAAGCTGCCGTCCTGATAGTCGATCGATTGCAGAAAACCCTGCACGCGCGCGACGAGATCGACGCTCTTGACCGGCGCGGTGTTGCCGGTCGCTTCGACATAGCGCGTCACTGCGCGCTGGATCGGTGTTGCCACGTCCACCTTGGGCGGCGGCGGAGCCACGAACGTGTTCTTGTCCTCGCAGCCGGTGAGCGCGATCACGGCGGTTGCCGCTGCCAGGGCCCGCCCGACCGGCCTCCACACTCCATGGCATCGTGCGGGAGATGCGGGATTCGCGCGCGTCATTCGGTGGCCCCCGGTTGCTGTCCGTCGGGGCAGCAGGCTACCAACAAATTCCCCGCCGTGGAACACCATAGCCATGGCAGTCGCGGGCCTTGCACTGCAAACGGCGGCGTTGACAGATTTGTCATGACAAACGGCTTTTCACTGAGCGCACGATCGACCAGAATTGTGTCAAAGGCCGCGCGACTGAAGTGAGGCGTCGCAAGAAGAAAAGGTGAGGAGAAAATGACATGCCAACGCCGTTTCGGTCGGTTCTCGCCGGCCTCGTTCTCGCAGCGGCGGTCGCCATGCCCGCGCTAGCTGATGGCCTGAAGGACGAGATCGCGCCGACCGGCAAGCTACGGGTCGCGATCGCGATCAGCCCGGCAGGCGGCGCGTTCTGGTCGACCAAGACCGACGCCGGCTATGCCGGCGTTCCCGTCGACCTCGGCAAGGAGATGGCGGCGCAGCTCGGCGTTCCCGTCGAGTATGTCGTGCACCAGAATTCCGGGCAGATCACCGATGCCGCGTCGAAAGGCACCTGGGACGTCACCTGGCTCCCCAAGGATCCCGAGCGCGAGACCAAGATGCTGTTCGGTCCGATCTACGAGGTCGCGGACGCCACCTATATCGTCAAGCCTGGCTCCAACATCACGAACTTCGCCGCGCTGGACCAACCCGGCGTCAAGGTCGCAGCCGTCAATGCCACCACCACCATGCGCGGCGCGGTCTCGCATCTGAAGCATGCGAAGGTCGCGGGCTATCAGACCTATGACGAGATCTTCGGCCTTCTCAAGAGCGGCGAGATCGACGCCTTCGCGCTGTCGCGCGACCAGCTCAACAAGATGGCGCAGAAGATTCCGGGCACAAGGGTGCTGGACGAGACGTTCAAGAAGACGGTGACCGCCGTCGCCGTCCCGCTCGGCCATCAGCAGTCGCTTGCCTTCGTCACAAAATTCATGAACGAGGCGGTGACGAACGGCACCTTGCGCAAGGCCTATGACAGCAATGGCCTGAAGGACACGCCGATCCGTACCGAGTAGGGCGCCTTGTTGCGTCGACACATCGATTGGGCCGCGAGCAGATGTTCAGAGGTTTGGTTGCGGTCTCGATATCGCTCCTGGTTTTGATGCAGAATGCGCAGGCCCAATCGTTGACGGTCGATCCGGAGGCCATCGTGCCGTTGCCGGCGACGTCGCGGGCGTCGTGAATTTTTGCGGCGGCTGGTACCCCTACGGGCCGGTGACCACGCCATATTATGCAAATGCCGGCCGCGGTGCGGCCGGCAAGGTCAAGCAGCTCTGGCTCTATGCCGACAACGACCGCCTCTTGCGGCTCCGTAGGTGAATCTCCGCCGCGGCGTGGCCGTGAAGAATTTGGTCTGAACAACTGCGCAAATTGTCTCGTGCGTCAAACTGACACGGCTCTGTCATCAGGCGTCATTAAGGTCCCGAAAGTCGGCGTCAATCCTTCGGGGCAACACAACAATGAAGACCAGATTTCTGACGACGGTCGCGATTTCCGCGGCCGCGACGGCGTTCGCGTGCGCCATGCCGGTCCTTGCGGACGATTTCGGCCGGGACCGCGATCACGGGCATGATCAAGGCGATCATCATCGTCATCCGCATGACATCCACACGGAAACGCCGATCAAGCATCTCGTGGTCATCTTCAACGAGAATCGCTCGTTCGACCATTACTTCGCGACTTATCCGAACGCGGCCAATCCGTCCGGCTCGATCCGGTTCGTGCCAAAGCCACATACACCGAAGGTCAACAACCTCGCCAACGCCAATCTGCTGGTGCACAATCCGAACAACAATTCGGCCAACGGCACCGGCGCGACCGACCCGTTCCGCCTCGATCGCACCCAAGCCAATACGAAGTCGCAGAACCACTCCTACACGCCCGAGCAGCAGGCCGTGGACAACGGCAAGGATGATCTGTTTCCCAAATTCACCGGCCGCGGCACCACAGGCGGCGTCGGTGCGTTCGGCACCAACGGTCAGGTCATGGGCTATTTCGACGGCAACACCGTCACCGCGTTATGGAACTACGCCCAGCACTTCGCCATGAGCGACAACAACTGGACCGACACGTTCGGCCCGTCGACGCCCGGCATGCTCGAGGTGGTCGCCGGACAGACCAACGGCGTGCAGCCGGTTATCGGCACGACGTCGTCGATCGCCGACGGCCAGGGCGGCCTGACGCTGACCGGCGACACCGATCCGGGCCACGATGTCTGCTCGAGCACGACCAGCACGATGCTGATGCAAGGCAAGAACATCGGTGATTTGCTCAATGCCGAACGCATCAGCTGGGGCAGCTTCATGGGCGGCTTCGACCTGACGCTCAAGAATGCCAACGGCACCACCGGTTGTACGCGCAGCACGTTCTCCAGCAACGTCAACGGCACTATCGTCGACTACACCCCCCACCACGCCTTCTTCCAGTATCACGCGTCGACGGCGAACCCGACCCATGCGCGGCCGAGCTCCGTCCATGCGATCGGCCATACCAATGACCTCAACGGCAAGGTCGATCCGGCCAACCACAATTACGACCTCGAAGACCTCTATGCTGCGATCAAGGCCGGCAACTTCCCGGCCGTCTCCTACGTCAAGATGCCGGCCTTCCAGGACGGTCACGCCGGCAACTCCGATCCGCTCGACGAGCAGGCCGGCAATGTCGAGCTGATCAACTTCCTCCAAAAGCAGCCCGAATGGCGCGAGACAGCCGTCATCATCACTTATGACGACTCCGATGGCTGGTACGATCACCAGTACGTTGCGCCGAAGAACGCCTCGTACGATGCGACCGCCGATCAGGTCAACGGCCCCGGCCTGTGCGGCCTCGGTGCCAACAAGCAGCCCGCTCCGAAGGGCCTCGCCGGCAAGCCGGTGAACGGCCGCTGCGGTCCGGGCACCCGCGTTCCCTTGATCGTCGTCTCGCCCTACGCCAAGACCAACTATGTCAGCCACACCTACACGACCCAGGCTTCGGTGGTTCGCTTCATCGAAGACAACTGGCTGCACGGCCAGCGCCTCGGCGGCGGCTCGTTCGACGCCACCTCCGGCTCGATCATGGACCTGTTCGACTTCGCGCATGATCACAGCCATGACCTCCGGGCGGATGCGCTGTTCCTCGATCCGACCTCCGGCACCGTGATGACGAGCCCGTCGGACGAGCACCACCACCACTAGGACCATTGGTGACATGAACAGCCGCACTCTGTGGCTCCTCGGCGCCGGCCTGCTTTGTCTGGCCGGCGCCGTCTTTGCGGCCGAGACGCAAGGACTTGCCCAAGGATTTGCCCAAGGACTTCCCCACAGACTTGCCGAAGCGAATCCGGCGGGCGCAAACCCGAACCCGGTTCAGCTCAGGCGTCCGCCCACGGCTCCGCTGTCGTCAATGGCGCTGCTCGGCAAGGAAATCTTCTACGACGCTTCGCTGTCGTCGTCCGGCGCGCGGTCCTGCGCCTCCTGTCACAGCCCGGACCACGCCTACGGTCCGCCCAACGACGGACCCGTCATGCTCGGCGGCACCACGCTGTCGCGGCAAGGCGCGCGCGCCGTGCCGTCGCTAACCTATCTCGACCGCCTCCCGGTTTTCAGCATCGGCCCCGACAAGGGCGACGACGACAATATCATCGACCTCGCGCAAATGGCGGCCATCGGCCAGCAGGCGGCGCGCACGACGAAGACCGCGGGCGGCACCGGCGCGTCGGCGAACATCGTGCCGCAAGGCGGCTTGTTCTGGGACGGTCGCGCCGACACGTTGCAGGACCAGGCGCTGTTTCCGCTGCTCGATCCCAACGAGATGGATGGCGGCAGCGCCGAGATCGTCGCAGACAAGCTTCGCCGCGCGCCCTACATGCAGCGCTTCGTCGAGCTGTTCGGCGCCGGCGTGCTGAAGAATCAGCGGCTGCTGATCGCGGAGGCGATGTTCGCGGTGGCGCGTTATCAGGTGGAGGAGCCGAGCTTCCATCCCTACACCAGCAAGTACGATTACTGGCTCGAGGGCAAGGCACGGCTGTCCGAGACCGAATTGCGCGGCCTGCAGGTGTTCAACGACCCCGATAAGGCCAATTGCGCGGGATGCCATATCTCGGCGCCGACCCGCGACGGCCTGGCGCCGCTGTTCACCGATCACCAATACGAGGCCCTCGGCGCGCCGCGCAACGCCACGCTCGGTCAAAACAGCAACCTTGACTATTTCGATCTCGGCGTCTGCGGCCCGCATCGCACTGACATTCCCGAGCAGACGCAATATTGCGGCATGTTCCTGACGCCGACGCTGCGCAACACGGCGACGCGCCACGCCTTCTTCCACAACGGCGTCTTCAATACCCTCGAGCAGGTGCTCGATTTCTACAATTTCCGCGACACAAATCCGGAAAAGGTGTTTCCGCGCGCAGCCGACGGCAGGGTGCGGAAATACGACGACCTGCCGCAAAAGTATCATGCCAATGTCGATGTCAGCGATCCCCCCTTCGATCGCCATCCCGGCGAAAAGCCGGCGATGACCGAGCAGGACGAGGCTGACATCATCGCATTCCTGAAGACGCTGACGGACGGCTACAAGCCGGACAATTAGGCCAGCGCAGGCGCAATCCGTTGATCAAGACACAGAGCGGACGGCTATGTTACGCTATGTGGTCTTCCCCCCGACCGGACGGGACGAGGGATTGCTGGGGCCCAGCCATGAAACGCGCGCTTCATCTCATTGTCCTGCTCGGAATTCTCTCGTTTGGAAACGGGAATCGCGCCTTTGGCGAAGAGGCTTCGATCGTCTCCATCGCGACACCGCGAGGGAGCCAGCAATCCTTCATCCTGATCAAGCCGGACCACGCAATCGCATCCGTCATCCTGTTCGCCGGCGGCAGTGGAAATCTGCAATTGAACAGGGTGCCGCCTCCCCAGGTGGGGCCATACGCTTTCGTGGCGGGAAATTTCCTCGTGCGCAGCCGCGTGAAGTTCGTCGCGCATGATTTCATCGTGGCCGTGATCGATGCGCCGTCTGATCGACCGCGGGGCATGAGCGCATCGTTCCGCCTCAGCAAGGACCACGCGATCGACATCGGCGCCATCGCCGACTACTTGAAGCGCCAGGTCGACGTGCCGGTGTGGCTCGTCGGCACCAGCGCGGGCAGTTGGTCGGCGGCGCGCGGCGCCATCGCTGCCGGCCGCGACGGCATCGCGGCCAGCTCGATGGCCTCGTGTTGACGTCGACGGTCACGCGCATTGCCCAAGGCTCGTCCCTGGCAAAACTATTCCCCGAAGTCGCCAGAGACTATCCGGACGGCGTCGTCAGCATGGCGTTGCCCGAGATCAGGGTGCCGACGCTTATTGTATCGCACAGCGAGGATGCCTGCGAGTTCACGCCCGCCGCTGACGCGCCGACGCTCGCAAAGCGCCTGACACGGTCGGCGAAGGTGGCGATCGTCCTCCTCAGCAGCGGCGACCCACCGAGATCCGACCCGTGCGAGGCTTATGCAGCACATGGCTATTACGGCATCGAGACGCAGGCGGTCGACAGGATAGCTGAATTCATCGTGGCAAACAGCAAGCGCGGGCCATGATGCGTCGATCCCTCAGCGCGCCCTGATCTCCGCGTACTTCGCCATCGCGCGCTCGAACTTCCGGTTGAACAGCCACATCGCAGCGAGAATCTCGCGGAAGTTGGCCGAGCTGCGCGATCGGTCAGCCTGGCCGAAGGCGAAAATGCTGTTGTTGCGCAGGTGCTTCATGATCGTGGGGCTGGACACTCTGTAGTTCAGGAGATCGCCGGATTTGAGCGCGGACCTGGTCGGGGTCGGAACGATCTGGATCAGCTCGAACAGCTTCATCTGGTCGATCGGGTCGGGCAGCGTCTTCACGATTCCCGGGATCTCGCGGAACACATCCGCATGCGCGTTCATCAGGCCGTCGCGCACGTTGGTCCAGTGATTGAAGCGGTGGTCGGTGCCGCGGGCCCGCGCCTCCTCCTTGTCGTCGCGCGCGTTCAGTTCGGGATCGATTGCCGCGATCTCGCCCTTGATGGCCTCCCATTTCCTGCGGCCGTTGCGGTCTTCGGAGGGGCCGGTCTGGAAGCTGCCCATATAGGTGTTCGAACGTCCGTTGCGAACATTCTGCTTGCCGTTGGTCTCCGCATAGAACAGCCCGAGGCTGATGCGGCCGGCAGTTTCGGCATGAGCTGGCGCAAGTCCCTTGGCGCGCGCGATCGCCGTGGCGAGATCGACGACGTCCTTGAACGGCGTCGCCGAGTTCTGCGCCCCCGCAGGCGGCGCCTCCATGATGTCGAACAGCTTTCCGTATTCGTCGATCAGCGGCTCGATGGCGGCATCGAAATAGGCCGGGGGAATCTCGAACTTGTTGGGCCTGCCGATCCTCGACGGCATGGTATCGGTGAGATCCTTGTAAGCACTGATGACAGCAACGCGCGCGAGATAGAGCGCCTGGCCCGGCAGGTTCGGCAGCGGCACTTTCGCGTCGATCTGGCGCCGTCGCTCGGCCAGGATGGATTTGAAATCGGCGAGCGCGCGGTCATAGCCGGCGAGTGCCTCAGCTTGCCTCGCCGTGAGCGTGCCCTGCTGACCGACGGCGGGCGCCGTCACGAGCAGGGCAAGAGCGGTCAAGGTTGCGGCAACAAGATATCTCGGTCCCATGGCGGGTTCCCCGGCGCTTGTCGAATCGTGGCCAGGGAGATCGTAAACATCAGACGCGGAGGCTGGCGAGATGCAATCTTTCCCGAGCCTCTGGCTGCCGTTCTCCGTCTACAGCGCGCGTTTCGCGCTTTCCGGGGCGAGCAGGATGCCGATGAAGGCGCAGGCCGCGATCACCTCGAAATAGAGGATCACGGGGGTGAAGCTGCCGCTCGACGCCATCAGGGCGGTGCCGACCAGGGGCGCGATGCCGCCGCCCAGGATGATGCCGAGCTGCTTGCCGAGGGAGGAGCCACTGACGCGGACCTCGGTCGGAAACAGCTCTGCCGTGAAGGCCGCTTCCGGCGCGAACATCAGCGCGTGGATGATCCCGATGGAGACGACGAGGCCCATGATGAGCAGCATCGGATCCTTGGTCGCGACGAGCTGGAAGTAGATCGGATACCAGGCCGCCGCGAGCAGGATGCCGAGTGCGATGAACGGGCGGCGGCCGAACCTGTCTGAATAGCTCGCGATCAGCGGCACCATGCACATCTCCAGCACGTTGGCGACCATGGTGCCGAAGGTGACGCTGGACTGCGCCATGCCCAGCGTCCTGACGGCATAGCCGAGTACGAAGACCGTGCTCATGTACTGGAACGTGCTGTGCGCCATGTTGGCGAGGCAACCGAACAGCACGGATTTCTTCCACGACCTAGCGACATCGAGCAGCGGTGCCTTCGGCCGCGCCGCCGCGGCCTGCACCGCCCTGAACAGGGTCGACTCGTCGACCTGAAGGCGGATGTAGCTGCCGAGCACCACCAGGACGAGGCTGAGCACGAAGGGCACGCGCCAGACCCATTGTGCAAAATCCTGTGGGGTCGAGATGAAGCCGAGCAGCGCGATGAAGCCGGAGGCCAGGATCACGCCGATCGGACCGGAGGCGTTGACGAAGGATGCGAAGAAGCCGCGTCTTGCCGAGGGTGCATTCTCCAGCGTCAGCGACACCGCGTTCATGTATTCGCCGCCGAAGGCAAAGCCTTGCACGAAGCGCAAGGCGACCAGCGCGATCGGCGCCAGCAGCCCGATCGAATCATAGCTCGGCAGGCACCCGATCAGGAAACTTGCGACGCCCATCAGCACGAAGGTGATCGTCAGCATCGCCTTGCGGCCGAGTTGATCGCCGTAATGGCCGAACACCATGCCGCCGAGCGGGCGGGCGACGAAGCCGACTGCAAACGTCGCGTAGACCGCCAGCATGCTCGCGGTCGAATCCATCTTCGGGAAGAAGAAGCGATCGAACACGATGGGTGCGGTGAAGGCGTAGATGAAGAAATCATAGTGTTCGATCACCGATCCGAGCGAGGACGCGACCACGAGCTTGCGGAACGCGGGCGTGATCGGCGCCGCTTCGGTGCGGCCTGTCGCCCCGGTGACGACCTCTGCGGTGTTGCTCATATGTTTCCCCTCTTTGGCTTTTGCTTGTGTCGTCTCACATCAGGCGCGCCCGACCGGCGGCGACACGAGGCCGGCCTCGCCGCCGCCGGGGTGCAAGGATGTGTCGAATGGATCGCTCACTGCGCCTCGTCGGCGACCGGATTGCGCAGGATGGCGAGTTTCTCGACCTCGACCTCGACGATGTCGCCGGGCTTCATCCAGAGCGGCGGGGTGCGTTTGGCGCCGACGCCGCCGGGCGTGCCGCTGACGATGACGTCACCGGGCTCGAGCCGGGTGAAGGTCGAGCAATATTCGATCTGGCGCGCGATATCGAAGATCATGTGCTTGATCTGCGCTTGCTGCACGACCTGCCCGTTGAGGCGGGTGGTGAGCTTGAGCTCGCCCAGTTCGCCGAGCTCGTCCGGTGTCATCATCCATGGGCCGAATGCGCCGGTATCCGGAAAATTCTTGCCAGGCGTGAACTGGTGGGTGTGACGCTGGAAATCGCGGATGCTGCCATCGTTGTAGCAGGAGTAGCCGGCGACAAAGCTCATCGCCTCGCTGCGTGAGATGTAGCGGCCGCCCTTGCCGATGATGACCGCGAGCTCGCCCTCGAAATCGAGGTCGGTCGAGACGCGCGGGCGGATGATGGGCTTCAGATGCCCGGTCTGGCTGTTGGAATAGCGCGAGAAGATGGTGGGGTGCTCGACCTCGGCGCGGCCGGTTTCTTTTCGGTGTGTCTCGTAATTCAGGCCGATGCACAGGATCTTGTCCGGATTCGGAACGACCGGCAGCCAGGCAAGCCCCGCAAGCGGCGTGGCGGTCGCCTTGGACTTGGCATCGGCGACGCCTGCGAGCGCGCCGGCGATGGCGGCCCTGAGGTCGGCATAGCGCGAGGCGAGCACGGCGCCGACATCGAGGAAATTGTCGCCTTCGACGATGCCCCAGGTCGTCCGGCCGTCGATCGCAATGGTCGCGAGTTTCATGCTGTCTTCTCCATTTTCAAATCCGGATCGTGATGGCCGTGCAGACGCGAGCTAACCTCGCGCAAGAGACCGTCGAGCTCGGCCGCGTCGTGCGCGGTCCCGAACACGTAATGATCGGGCCGCACGATCGCGGCGGCGACGCCTTGACGATCGAACCAGCCGGCCAGAACGCCGTCGCTCTCTTCGAGCGCGCCGGATGCGCCGGAGCCGTCGGGCGCGATTGCCGTTGCAGCCAGCTCTGGATACGCGGCGCAGAGCGCGAGGAGCGAGGCTGCATCGCTGCGGCGGCCGTCGATGAATAAGCGCAGGCCTAGTCCGGTGATCTTGTCGAGCAGGCAAGACTCGCCGTCGCGCAGGACTCGTGGCTGCGGAAACAGGCTGCCGCGCGCCGCTCCATCCTGTTCCGTCAGGAAGCCCGTGCGCAGCGGCGGGATGATTTCCTGCCGCGTGATTTCGAGCGGCTTGCCGCCACCCTCAACGAGGATCTGCGCATCGCGGCGTCGCGCGGCCGCCGGATCACGTTCGCAGATCGACTGGCCGATCGCCTTGATCTTGCCGGTCAGCTCGATCACGTGCGCCTTGCGCTCGGTCGTGTAGCTGTCAAGCAGCGCGTCGGGCGAGGTACCCCTCAGCACGGAATCGAGCTTCCAGACGAGATTGGTCGCATCGCGCAGGCCCTGGCACATGCCCTGGCCGATGAACGGCGGCTGTTGATGCGCGGCATCGCCGGCGATGATGATTCGACCGTTGCGCCAATCGGCAGCTACCAGCGCGTGGAAACGATACGATGCTGCGCGCCACAATTCGCCATCCTCCGGCGTGAGCCATGGCGCAAGCAGCTTCCACACATTCTCCGGCCGCTCCATCTGCCTGGGATCTTCGTCCGGCAGCAGCATGATCTCCCAGCGGCGATGGTTCTTGGGGCCGATGAGGAAGCTGACGGGGCGCGCCGGATTGCAGAACTGCGCGGAGTTCTGCGGCAGTTCTGCAAGCGCGGCCTGATCGACCCGCGCGTCGACCACGAGCCAGGGCTCGTCGAAGATCAGGTCTTCGAGCGCGATGCCGGCGATCTGCCGTACCGTGCTCGAGGCGCCGTCGCAGCCGAGGACGTAACGCGCCGTCACCGTCCGCAATTGTCCTCCAGCGTCTTTCAGCGTCGCTTCGACGAGGTCCGGCCGTTGCGCTAGTCCGACGAGCTCGACGCCCAGCTCGGCCTGGACACAGGAGAAACTCAGAGCGTGACGCCGCAGCTCCGCCTCGACGGGCGGCTGGCTGAACACCATGCTTGGCGTGTAGCCGAGCGGGTAGGGTTTTGCGACCATGTGGATGCGCCGGATCAATTGGCCGTCGACGCCAAAATGCTCGGAGGCGGTGAAGGGCTCGACATGGGGGGCGATCGCCTCGGCCAATCCCATGTTGTCGAAGTGACGGAAGATCTCGTGGTCGAGCGCGATCGCGCGCGGCTTGTCGTACACGCCGGTGAGACGGTCGACGACGAGCGTGCGATGCCTGCTACGGCCGAGCAGGCCGGTTGCCACGGCCCCGGTCGGTCCGAAGCCGACGACGAGCACGTCGTAATCCGTGGTTGCTGAAGGCGTCGTCACGCGCGACGATCCGCGTCGAACGGCACGGCGAGTTGCGCCGTCTTGCAGGCCTCGCTCTTGGGCGGCGCGATTCCCCATTGGTCGGTGCGCCCGGGCGGCCAGACCCATTCCGCCGGCCCCTTCGGACGATAGCTGTCGTCAACCTCCAGGACTTCGGCGGTGTACTCGATGACGATCCCGGCCGGATCGACGAAATAGGCGAATACGTTGTCGCCGGGCCCGTGCCGGCCAACGCCCCAGCCGATCGGAAAGCCGTGATCGACCATGCGGCCGGAGCCGCGCATCACCGATTCCAGGTTCGGCATCAGGAAGGCGATGTGGTTGAGACCGTTGACCGGGGCTTCCGCGAGCACAACGGCGTGGTGATCGCTGTTGCAGCACAGGAATGCCATCAGCTTCGAGCGGTCGGTCAGGCGAAAGCCGAGCGCCTGCTGGTAGAACGCGGAGAGCTTTTCGATGTCGGCGCTGTTGATGTTGACGTGGGCGAGCCGCTCGGGACGGTCGGCCACGATGCGCGCCGTCTTGGTGCGATCGCCATGGACGAACTCCATGCAGCAGCCCTGCGGCTCGCGGATCACGAAGTGCGCGCCGCCCGACGGCGCGGGCGACGGACCGGGCGGCGTGATGATCTCGCAGCCAGAATCGCTTGCGCAGGCGAACAGGCGGTCGAGATCGTCGCGCGAGCGGACACGAAAAGTGACCTTGCCCAGCGCCGACCGTTCGCCTTGCGTGAGCTCGACAACGTGGAAATCCGCTCCCGTCGCGGCGAGAAAGACCGTGCCCTCGGCTTCGGCAGCGATGTCGAGGCCCCAGACCTTTGCGTAGAATTCAGCCGAGGCGCCGAGACGCGGCGTCGTGACCTCGACGCTGCGCAACGCGACCACCGGAAAATCGGGCATCGGGTTTCCTCGTCAAAAGGCAGAGGGCGCGCCCGAATTCCTGGGATTGCCACCAGCCGTTGTTCTTGACGAATGGCTAATCTATACAAATCTGTCAGTAAAGATAAAATTTATAAATTATCGTCGGATCGTGGCCTGATGTACAAAAAACATCGATGAATCAGTGGGACGCCATGAACTCTGACCTGTCGAACCCGAAGACCGAGGCGCCGGCGACGCTGGCGACGAGCATCTACGCCCGCCTCAAGGCCGACATCCTGACCACCCGGCTTACGCCCGGACGCAAGCTGCAGTCGCGTTTCCTGATGGAGCACTACAATGTCGGACAGACCCCGCTGCGTGAGGCGCTCAACCGTCTCACGACGGAGGAGTTCGTGGTCGGCATGGAGCAGCGTGGCTTCTACGTGAAGCCGATCAGCGGGGACGAGCTTCAGGAGCTGACCAAGACGCGCTGCTGGGTCGAGGGTCTTGCCTTGCGCGAATCCATGCAGAACGCGACGCAGGGCTGGGAAGAGCAGCTTCTGGTGACGCATCACCGCCTCGACCGCACGCCGCGTTCGCTCGATCCGGACAAGTTCGCGGACAATCCCGAGTGGGAGAAGGCGCACCGCGCCTTCCATGCAACGTTGATCGGCCTGTGCGGCTCGCGCCCGCTGCTCGGTTTCTGCGAGCAGCTGGCCGACCGGCTCTATCGCTACCGTATGATGTCGATCGCAAAGGCCTATCCGGTCCGCAAGATCGGGACCGAGCACGCACAGATCCTGAAGGCCGTGCTCGACCGCAAAACGGATGAAGCCGTGGCGCTGCTCCAGCAGCACTATCAACGCACGGCGGATGTGATCTATTCCGATCTAGAGACGGTCCTACCGAAGTCCGACACGTCTCACGCCGCCCGGTAGTCCGGCGCCGTGGCCAGGAATTTCGCATAAGCATCCGCATCCGGCGGCGAGAAGCGCCCGGGAAGCCCGCCGCGCTTCTGGTTCTTCGCCCCGATGTCGGCCATCAGCTCGTCGAAATGGCGGTAGTGATACGGCGCGACGCACAGGCCGCCATAGACGCCCGCGGCCGGCCGTTCGACGCGCTTGAAGTGCAGCATCATCTCGATGTTGTCGTGCATCTGCCGCGCCGTCGGCTGGTTGGCGAGCTGGCCATCGGCATAGCGCATCAGCCAGTTCGCGGCGAGATCGGCGCAGAGCACGGTGCAGAACGATGAGTTGAAGCCGACGAAGCCGAGCTCGGGCAGATCCGGATTGGCGATCAGTCGATAGAGCCGGTACTGCCCGTCGGCATCGACCAGCTTCTGCGTGTAAGCCGCAGGCAGGAACGGCACCCCGAGCTTGTAGCCGATCGCGAGCACAGCGACATCGGCACCGATGCGCTCGCCGCCGCTCGTCACGATGCTGTCGCCCTCATAGCGGTCGAACGTGCCGAACACGGCCTTGATGCGGCCGTCGGCGACCATCGGATAGAAGCCCGGCGTTGCGATCGGTACCGAGCAGTTGACGCCGTCCTCGATCCGCTCCTTCGGCACCATCTTGCACCGGCCAAGCTTGAGCTGCGCCTTCAACAGGCTCTCCAGCCCGCGCCAGTTCGCCCAGACCAGCGGCGCGGCGAGGCGATGCGCTAGCCGCGCCATCGTGCTGATGCCCCAGCCGGGAAACATCTCCTCTTGCGCACGGATGTAGAGGATGCGCTTGAAGTTCACGAGACCGCCGATGAAATAGGGAATGCGCCAGACCGGCTCGCGCATCACGATGGTGACCTCGCGCGCGCCCGCCTTGACCGCGTTCACGGCGATGTCGGTCGCGGATTTCGAGCCGCCGAGCACGACGACGCGGCGCCCCTTTGCCAGGGCGGCATCATTGTATTTCGACGAATGCAGGATCTGGCTGCCCTGTGCCAGAAAGCCGTCCTCGCCGGGGCAATGCAGCTCGCGCGGCTCGTTGAACTGGCCGGTGCAGACCGCGACGAAGTCGAAATCCTCGTTCGTTGTCCCGCCGTCTTTTCCGCTGAGCGCGAGCGTCCAGCCGGGCTTGCCGTCGGCGCGCCGCGCCATGCCGGCAACCTCCGTGTTGAGGCGCAGCATGCGGTCGAGGGCAAAACTCTTGGCGTAGTCGGCGAGATAGGCATGGACCTGCGGCCCGGTCGGCCATTCCGGATAGGCGTCCGGCATGGCGCGGTCGGTGTAGCGATAGAGCTCCTTCGGGCTCTGCGTCTGCACCTCCGGATAGGAGCGCGCCGGCTCCCAGACGCCGCCGAGATCGGCGCTGCGCTCAACGACAGTGACGCGGTGGCCGCGGGTGGAGAACGCCTTTGCGGCGGCAAGGCCGGAGACGCCGGCGCCGATCACGCAGACATGCTTGGGGCTGACCATGGGATTTGCTCGCAATCAGTGTGTTTCGCGCGCAGGCGGCCACGTTCGGCCGCAAGGCGCGGCCGGCGGAGCTGCAAGCAGATGAAAGTGGACGAGGAAGCTGCGCCTAGTCGTTGGCCTCGGGCGGCAGGAAGTCGACCTCGTGCAGTGCCGAGATGCGCACGACTTCGGCGGGGTCGGTCAGATTGTGGAGCTGGTTGAACAACGCCTCCAGCTTCTGCATCGGCGAGACCCAGAACAGCGCCCGGCACGGCTTGTCGGACTTGTTGAAATAGCCATGCGGGATGCCGCGCGGCATGCGCACGAGATCGCCGGCATGGGCCTTGACCCATTTGCCGTCGAGCTTGAGATCGAGCGTGCCCTCCTGCACCAGGATAAACTCGTCCTGGGTCGGATGGATGTGCACCGGCACGAACTGGCCGGGATCGCTGTTGGTCTCGAACGCGAAGGTGGAATCGGTGACGGCCTTGGGGAAATAGACCTGGCCCAGGATGTTCCAGCTCTTGCCGCCATAGCCCGTGCCGTTTGTGGTAATGCCCTTTTCGAGTGCAGTCATGGCTCGCTCCTCATGAATCCCGGCGGAGATGGAGCTTCGGCCAGCTATGGGCGGCCTGTCTATCCGCTAAACGAATCCGGACGTGACTGTTGCCATGCAGCACGACGATTTTGCGACCCGGCCCTTTTCGCGTCCGGGAGATTATTATAGGCTTCAAGCAATTCCGTGACGCGAAGCGTGGTCGACGATGTCCGCAGCCGTGCTGGAAATGAGCGCAAGAGCGTCCGCAGCCGAACGGCTTGCGGACTATGCCCGGGTCACCACGGATGACGTCGACGAAGCGGCCGAGCAGATCGGGCGCATCTTCTGCCCGCATGATCTCAAGCCGGCGCAGGCGCGGGCGGCCGGCTTCTCCGCCCGGCACAATTGCGCGGCATTCGCAGGCTTTTCCATCAACTACGTCGCCTATGGCGGATCGGTCAGCATCGACCCCGGCTGCCTCGATCGCTTCTTCCTGGTGCAGGTCCCGCTCTCCGGCGCCGCCCGCATTCGCGCCGGCGCCTGCGAGCTTGATGCCGTGCCGGAGCGGACGGCGTCGCTGCTGTCGCCGACGATTCCGACCCGGATGATGTGGAGCGATTGTGCGCAGGCGATCCTGCTGCTCGATCGACGCATGGTCGAGCAGCGCGCCGCGGCGCTGTCGGGTAGGGCGGCTGGGGTGGTCGAGTTCGATCCGGTGATCGACCTGGACGCGCCCTCCGGGCGGGCCCTACGAACCAGCCTTGCCGGGTTGATGACGCTCGCCGAACGCATCGGACCCTCCGGCCGGCTGTCGCCGGTGGCGACGGCCGATTGGCGCGAGGCCTTGCTCGATCATCTCCTCAATGGCCAGCGGCATGGCCTGTCGGACGCGATCAGAACCTTCTCTGGCTCCGCTGAGCGTCTGCCGCGTGCGCTTCGCGCCGCGCGGGATTATCTGGCGGAGAATGCCGATGAGCCGCTCGACCTCGCGCAGCTCGCCTGCGCCTCCGGCATCGGCATCCGCGCACTCCAGCTCGGCTTCCGCCGTCACTTTGGCCTGTCGATCTCACAGATGCTGCTCGACATGCGCCTCGCCGGTCTGAACGCCCGCCTCGCGCGGGCTGCGCCCGATGCCTCCATCACCGAGATCGCCTTCGATCTCGGCTTCAGCCATCTCGGGCGCATGGCCGGTGCCTATCGCGAAAAATTCGGCGAGACGCCCTCGGCGACGCTGCGGCGAAGGATGAGCTAGCGAGAGCGCCGGCTCTCCCAATCAATATTTGTCGGAAAGCGAGCGACGAGGACGATGTATCATCATCTAAACATCGTCGCTTGGTTGACATCACCCCAGCAATACTGGCCGTCGCAGTCCTTGAACTTCTCGTTGATTGACCATTCGAGCATGCCACCCCGCGTCGGGACTCGCACCGTTACGTTCCGTTTGTCGTCCCACAATGTCAGGAATTGCGGCGTGAAACTCGTCTCTGTGTATGTATAAAGAATGGAGTTATCCCTCAGAAGTTTTTCCTGCCAGATGCCGCCTGCCATTCGCTCGATGCTGCTTTTCGGGAGGTCGTAGCGCTTGATGGAGTCGAGGAATTTCTTCGATGTCGTGTCTTGAGAAATTGATATTGCTAGCGGCCATCCTAGCAGGATCGACGACATGATCGATGTTGCCCCTAAGATGAGAGCAATGGTCGCAAACCAGGACAGAACCTTCACTTGCAGTTGTGCATTTCGAGCAAGAGGATTGGTCTCGGCTACCGCAGCCGTTCCGATCTCCAAGTTGACGACAATGAACATCAACAAAATGAAGAACATCAAGCTCGCCAAAGCGTAACCCGCGACTTCAGGCACCACGGACAGTGCTGCTGTCGTCGCTACCGCGACCACGCCGCTTGCTCCCAGGGCCATCTGTAGGTGTTTGGCGTTTGCTGTTTGAATTCTTGCGTATTTGTCTGGAGATTTTGGTCAGCGGCGCTCGTCATGGGCCGATACTCGAATGAGGTTGAATAAAGCTTAGGTCTTCAAAACGTTAGTGCCCGAAACAGCGGGCTGCCTGCGTCCGGACAATATTCAGGATACGCGCACAGGTTGCAAGAAAAATGTGCATAAGCCACGACCCAGCTCGGCCCGCGGGCGGAAAGCATCTACGTCTTCCGCGGCCGCGTCGTGCCGCTGTCTTCGGCGGCCCGCCTGCGCAGAAAACCCTCGACGTCGGCCTGCACCGAGTAGGGCGTCGGGATCGCATCGCCAACTGAATCGACCGCGGTGTCGAGGCAGCGGCGCAGCATGCGCGCCAGCTCGGCCTTGCGGTAGGGCTTTCTCAGCAGCGGCGCGCCCATCGTGGCGCGTCCCTGTGTATGCAGCGAGTCGTAGGCGTATCCGGAGGTGAACAGCACCCGCAGGGACGGCCGCGCGGCGACCATCTGCTCGGCAAGCTCCCGCCCGTTCATGTCACCGGCCATGACGATGTCGGTGAAGAGCAGGTCGAACGCCGGGCCTTCGGCCGCGATGGCCAGCGCCTCTGTTGCGTTGGCGGCGGGAATGACCTTGTAGCCGAGACTCTCGAGCTGGACCGTGACGTAGTGGCGGACATCGCGGTCGTCCTCGACACAAAGGATGGTTTCCTTACCCCCCACGATCTTGCGATCGTCGTAGCCGGTCGGACGAAGCGTGCTCACTTCCGCTTTCGGCAGGTAGATTGTGAAAACCGTTCCGCGTCCTTCTTCGGACACGACCTTGATGCCGCCGCCGGACTGCTTGACGAAGCCGAACACCATGCTGAGCCCCAGCCCCGTGCCCTTGCCGACCTCCTTGGTCGAGAAGAACGGATCGAAGATGCGCTCGAGGATGGCCTGCGGGATGCCGCTGCCGGTGTCGGCGATCTCGATCTCGACATAGTCGCCGGCATAGCCGGCGCCGACCGCGACGGCCTCACGCACGCCGAACACGACGTTGCGCGTCGTCAGCGTCAGCTTGCCGCCGTCCAGCATCGCATCGCGGGCGTTGATCGCGAGATTGAGCAGCGCCGAGCTCAGTTGGCCGCGGTCGGCGTAGGCGAGCCAGACGTTGCCGCCAAGCCTGGTCACGATCGCGATCTTCTTGTCGAAGGTCGCCAGCAGCAGCTTTGTCAGCTCCTCGATGAGCTCGTTCACGTCGATCTCGGCCGGCTGCAGCGCCTGCTTGCGCGCAAAGGAGAGCAGGCTCGATGTCAGCGCGGCGCCGCGGTCCGCGGCTTCGCTGATCAGCTTGGTGATGGTCGCAAGCGGCGGATTGTCCTTGACGGCGTCGGCGAGGATCTCGATCGTGCCCGTGATCACGGTGAGCATGTTGTTGAATTCATGCGCGATGCCGCCGGTGAGTTGCCCGACCGCCTCCATCTTCTGCGACTGGATCAGCTGTTCCTCGGCAGCGCGCCTCTGCGTGACGTCCCTGACGAAGGTGTTGACGATGGAGCGCTCGCCCACCCGCAATACCGTGCTGGACGCCTCGGCCAGAATGCGGTCGCCGTTCCTGTGGATCAAGGTGAGTTCGAAGCGTATGCCGGCCGGCGCAACCGACAGTTCCGGAACGAGCCGCGCCATGCGCTGCCTGACGGCGGCGCGCATTGGCTCGGCGACGATGAGGCGGACTACGTCGGCGCCGAGAGCCTCCTCGCGCGTCCAGCCGGTGAGGGCCTCGGCCTGGAAGCTCCACTCCAGCACCGCCCCGCGGTCGTCGATCTGGATGAAGGCATCGAGCGCGGCCTTGATGACGGCTTGTGTCATCTGTGCGCCGTCGCTGCGTGCCTGCGCCTGCTCGGCGGATTGCGCGACCGCGCGCTTGTCCTGAGACGTCTCGATCGTGCGTGTCCAGAGGTGCGCGAGCAGCACCGCAATGGCTGCACTCGCGAGCAGTGCGATTAGCTGCGCCGTACCGATCCTCGCGCTGCCGGTCACGGTATAGGAGGCGAGAAGGGCCACGGCGACCTGGGCGGCCATCGCGAGTGTCAGAAGCCCCCTGAGTTTCATGATCTCACCAAAGACGCCCACCGCGGACCACCCCGGCCGCTCTGTCGGATACGTCCGGCTTCAAGTGAGCTACAGATTCCGCGCGTCTCCGTCGAGGGGCAATTTACGGTGGTGGCGGGCGGCGGGCTCTCTCAGGACAGGACGCTCCATGTCATCCCGCCGGCGGATCGGTTTGACGCAGCGTCGTCACCCAGATCACACGCGCCGCCTGCTGGGTCGGATTGTCGAACATGTGCGGCACGATGCTCGGAAAGCGAAAACTGTCGCCGGCTTCCAGCACGTGGGCCTGGTTGTCGAGCCATAACCGCAGGCTGCCCGAAAGGACGTAGCCCGCCTTCTCGCCGGTGTGCTGGAGGAAGTCGGTGCCGGACGAGGCGCCGGGATTGAGCGTGAGCTCGTAGAGTTCGAGCTGGCCCGTGCCATCAGGCGTGAGCGCTTCCTTGACCACGCCGCTGGCGGTGAGCCGCAGCAGTCGACGGTTGTTCTTGCGTACGATGTAGCGCTGCACGTCGGCGGGATCGCTGCTCTCGAAGAAATAGGAGATGGGAACGTCGAGCGCGATGCTGAGCAGGCGCAGCGTGCGGATCGACGGCATGGCGCGCGCACGTTCGAGCTGGCTGATCATGCCGGTGGACAGGCCGGTCTTGTTGGCGACGTCCTGGATCGAGAGGCCGGCGCGCTGACGCAGCAGCCGTACCGTCTCGCCGAGGCGCTGGTCGACCGCATCGTCGGCCTCGATCGTCGGGGCCTCCTTGGGACTGTTCGTATCGCCGCGACCATCCATGTCGCTCTCCCATGCATCATCTCAGCCTCGGACCACAGCGGTCCGGGCTTCAGTCGGAGTGAAAAGGTCACGCATTCTAGCAATGTGATTGACAGGTGTATTTAGTCGTGATGAAATTTTGGCTGAAAAATTTAGAAGCACTAAAGCCCACTCCTGTCCCTTCGCCGGGGTCTCGGGGGCGCGGGAGACGGTGCCGCGTGCGACAACGGGAGAGTGGCCATGGCAGACGACACCGGCAGGTTCGGCGTTGGAGCAGTGCATCTCGGCATTCCGAGTCGCCGTCAGTTCTTCCAGCTCGGGGCCGGAGCCGCGGCAGGCTGGAGTCTTGCAGGCAACGCCTTCGCCCAGAGCGAGCGCCCGACCAATCCGCCGGACAAGCCGCGCGGGCAGGTGGTCGCGGCGCTGTCGCAGGAGCCGACCGTCTTTCATCCGCTGATGCCCGGCATCGAGGTCGATCAGGGTGTCTGGTGGCAGGTGTTCTCGCTGCTCTGGTTCATCGATCCGGCCGGCAATTTCGTGCCTGATCTGGCGCGCGAAGTCCCGACCATCGAGAATGGCGGCCTGTCGGCCGACGGCCTGACCTGGAAGATCAAGCTGCGCAGCGACGTGAAGTGGCATGACGGCACGCCGTTCACGGCTGAGGACGTAAAATTCTCGCTCGAGCTGATCAACAATCCCGATTTCCGCGCGCGCAGTCGCGTCGGCCACAGCCTCGTCAAGGACATCAAGGTCGTAGCGCCCGACGAGATCCACTGGCGCATGGAAGCGCCTTATTCGCCCTACATGTCGATCCTGGGATCGCTGACCTTCATCGTGCCCAAGCACATCCTGGGGAAAGTGTCCGATCCGAACGCCTCGCCGTTCCACAATGCGCCTGTTGGCACCGGGCCGTTCCGCTGGGGCGAGCGCGTGCCCGGCGACCACATCCTGCTCAACGCTCATGCCGGCTACCACGGCAAGGGGCCTTACGTCGAACGCGTGGTCTTCAAATACATTCCCGATCTCACCGTTCTCTACACCCAGTTCCGCACCGGTCAGGTCGACTACACCGGCCTGCAAGGCATTTTGCCGAACTTCGTGCAGGAGGCGAAGACGCTGAAGGGCCGCAAGGTGGTCGTCTCCTCGACGTCCTCGGTGGAGCATATCGCGCCCAATCTGGAGTTCGGTCCCTTCGCCGACCGCGCGGTGCGCGAGGCGCTCTATCTCGCCATCAACAAGCAGGCGATCATCGATGCGCTCTATTACGGCCTGCCGACGCAGACCGAGAGCTTCGTGCCGCAGCAGGCCTGGTCATTCCAGCAGGGGCTGCCGCAACACAAATACGATCCCGCGAAGGCCAACGCGCTGCTCGATGCCGCAGGATGGGTTCGCGGCACCAGCGGCGTGCGCGAGAAGGGCGGCGTCAAGCTCGAATTCGCCAACTCGACGACATCGGGCAGTGCGGTGCGCGAGCAGACCCAGCAGCTCCTGATCCAGGACTGGCGCGCGATCGGTGCTGCGATGCGCGTCAACAACATGCCGGCCGCCGTGATCTGGGGCGACTTCTGGCAGCAGTCGAAATTCAATTCGGTGATCGTTGGTGTGAACTTCATGCTGGGCAGCGATCCCGACGTGACGCCGCGCTTCGGCTCCGGCGCTATTCCCGCCAAGGGCGGCCGCGGCTACAACACCTATCAATACCAAAGCGCGGAGGCCGATCGTCTTCTCGCCGACGGCGCCAAGCAGTTCGAGATCGCACAGCGCAAGACGACCTATGGCGACCTGCAAAAGCTGATCCGCAATGATCTTGCGATCCTGCCGCTGTTCCAGGGCTTCATCGCCGAGGGTGTGAAGGAGGGGCTGCAGGGCTTCCGTCCCAACATCAACACCTCCATCAATTGCTGGAATATCCGCGAATGGTACTGGGCCTGATGGATCAGGTGCGCAGGGCAGCCTGAGATGGCCCGTTACGTCGTCAACCGCCTGGTGCAGGCGATCATGCTGCTGGTGATCGTCTCGGCGATCGGCTTTGCCATCCTGCATTTGGCACCCGGCGGTCCGCTCTCGCAATTCGCGGCCTCCGCGCAGATGACGCAGGAGGATCTCGATCGCGTCACCAGGCAGCTCGGGCTCGATCGTCCGCTGCCGGTCCAATATCTCGACTGGTTCGGCCGCATGGTGCGCGGCGATTGGGGGCGCTCCTATCGCGACGGCGAGGCCGTGCTTTCCGTGATCTCCTCGCATCTCGGCGCCACCCTGGAGCTGATGGCGACGGCGACCATCATCGCGGTGCTGCTCGGCTGCTGGATCGGCGTGTTGGGAGCGCTACGCCGCTATTCTCTGTTCGACACGTTGGCAACCGTCGGCGCCATGATCGCGTTGTCGATCCCGACCTTCTGGTTCGGCCTCGTCACCATCTACGTCTTTTCGGTGAAGCTCGGCTGGCTCCCCGCGGGCAATCGTCAGACCGTCGGCGATGGCTCCTTCCTCGACCTGCTGCATCACCTGATCGCGCCGGCGCTGGTGCTGGCGCTGGTCGAGACCGCGATGTGGGGCCGCTTCATGCGTTCCTCCATGCTCGAAGTCATCAACCAGGATTACATCCGCACGGCGCGCGCCAAGGGCATGCCGGAATGGCGCATTCTCTCCGTGCATGCGCTTCGCAACGCGCTGCTGCCGATGATCACGGTGGCGGGCCTGCAGTTTCCGACGCTGCTCGGCGGCGCGCTGGTGGCCGAGACCGTGTTCACCTGGCCCGGTATGGGACGCCTGTTCCTCGATTCCATCGGTTATCGCGACTATCCCGTGGTGATGGGCATCCTGATGTTCTCGGCGACGATGGTGCTGATCGGCTCGCTGCTCGCCGACATCCTCTATGCCGTCGTCGATCCGCGCATCCGGGTGGGCTAGGCGATGACGGCTGCAGCCCTCTCCACCGCTCAGCTCGCGCCCGGCCAGGCGGCGTGGCGGCGCTTCCGCCGTCATCGGCTCGCGCTTGCCGGCGCCGTGATCATTCTGGTGCTCGTTCTCGGCTCGGCGTTTGGTCCTTATCTGCTGCCGTTCGACGACACCTATATCGACATCATGAAGCGGTTCGCTCCGCCGCTGTCGGGCGCACACATCCTCGGCACCGACGAGCTTGGCCGCGACGTGCTGGCGCGCCTGATGATGGGCGGCCGCGTGTCACTCTCGATCGGCATCGTCGCGATGGTGATCGCGATGGCGGTCGGAATCGTCGTCGGCGCCTTCGCCGGTTTCTATGGCGGCCTGGTCGGCGCGGTTCTGATGCGTCTCGTCGACGCCGTGCTGTGCTTTCCGACGATCTTCCTGCTGCTGGCGCTGGCGGCGCTCACCGAGCCCGGCCTCGTCACCACCACCGTGCTGATCGCAGCGACGGCGTGGATGAGCGTCGCCCGCGTCGTCGAGGCCCAGGTCCGCTCGCTGCGGGAGCGCGAGTTCGCGGTCGCCGCGCTCGCCTTCGGCTCGTCGAACCTGCGGATCATGTTCCGCGAGCTCGTGCCCAACGCCATCGCGCCGATCGTGGTGGCGGCGACGCTGAATGTCGCCAAGGCGATCCTGCTGGAATCCTATGTCAGCTATCTCGGTTACGGCATCCAGCCGCCGGCCGCGAGCTGGGGCAACATGCTCAATAACGCACAGATCTATCTCACCAGCGCACCGTGGCTCGCGATCGTGCCGGGCGTCGCCATCACGCTGGCGGTGACGAGCTTCAACTTCCTCGGCGACGGCCTGCGCGATGCGCTCGATCCGCGAATGAATATCCCATGACGAGCCAAGGCCCGTTTGAACTGAATACCAGGAGTGCCCCATGTCCCCGCCGCTCAACCGTATAAACAGCGATGAACGTCTGCCGGCCCAGGCGGACGTCGTCGTCATCGGCGGCGGCGTCATCGGCGTCTCCGCCGCTTATCATCTGGCGAAGAAGGGTCTCTCGGTTGTCTTGGTCGAGAAGGGCCATGTCGGCGGCGAGCAATCGAGCCGCAATTGGGGCTGGTGCCGCCAGCAGGGCCGCGCGCGCGAGGAGATCCCGCTTGCCCGCGAGGCGCTGCGGCTGTGGGAGGACATGCAGAACGACGCCGGCGTCGATGCCGGCTTCCGCCGCACCGGCGTGCTGTTCCTGACCAAGAGCAAGGACGAACTCGCCGGCTGGGAGCGCTGGGCGGCGATCGCGCGCGAGCAGCAGGTCCACTCCACGATCCTGACGCCAGCCGAGATCGCCGAACGCATGCCGGCTAATACCGACAAATGGGTCGGCGGCTTGCACACGCCGAGCGATGGGCGCGCCGAGCCGTCGATGGCCGTGCCGGCGCTCGCCACCGCTGCGAGAAAGCACGGCGTCATCATCCATCAGGGCTGCGCCGCGCGTGGACTGGAGACGCAAGGCGGCAAGGTCAGCGCCGTCGTCACCGAAAAGGGCACCATCCGCACTCAGGCGGTGCTGCTGTCGGGCGGCGCATGGTCGTCGCTGTTCTGCCGCCGTCACGGCATCGAGCTGCCGATCGGCCTCGTCAACGCGACGGCCTGCCGGACTACGCCAGGACCGGAGATCACCTCGGGCGCGCTCGGCACCGACTTCTACTGCATCCGCCGCCGTCTCGATGGAGGCTTCACGCTGGCGCTGCGCAACCGCGGCACGGTCGAGCTGTCGCCCGACCTGTTCCGCTACGCCCGCACCTTCTGGCCGACCTATCAGCATCGCAAGAACGGGCTGAAGCTCTCGTTCGGCAAGTCATTCTTCGACCAGATCATGCGCGGCACCAGCTGGAGCCTCGACAAGCCGTCGCCGTTCGAGGCCGAGCGCGTGCGCGATCCGGCGCCCGACATGTCGCTGGTCAATGCGGCGCTGGCGTCGCTGATCCAGTCGAACCCGGAACTGAAGGACATCGAGATCGCGGAAGCCTGGGGCGGCACGATCGACTGCACGCCTGATACGATCCCCGTGATCTCGCCGGTCGATGCGCTGCCCGGCTTCTTCCTCGCCACCGGCTTCTCCGGTCACGGCTTCGGCATTGGCCCTGCGGCCGGCAAGCTCGCCGCCGACATCGTCACGGGATCGACGCCGCTGGTCGACCCGGTCGCCTATAGCCACAAGCGAATGATCGACGGCCGGCGCCTCGCGCCGGTCAGCCCGTTCTGAGAGCTCAGGTCGCATGACGGTTCTCTACAAGGCCAACATGGTTCGCGGCGCCGAGTGGGCGCGCTTCTTCGCGGAGCGCGCGCCCGACGTGCCGTTCCGGCTCTGGCCTGATGTCGGCGATCCCGCCGAGGTGCGCTATCTGGTGGCGTGGGTCCCGCCGGATGATATCGCCGCGACGTTCCCGAATCTCGAACTGGTCTTCTCCGTCGGTGCCGGCGTCGACCAGTTCGACGTCACGAAGCTTCCGGCGCACCTTCCGCTCGTCCGCATGCTGGAGCCCGGCATCGCCGAGACCATGGTCGAATACGTCACCATGGCCGTGCTCGCCCTGCATCGCGATCTCCTAGACTTCATCAGCCAGCAGAAGAAGCAGGTTTGGCACGAAATCCGGATCACGCCGGCGAAGCGGCGGCGTGTCGGCGTGATGGGGCTCGGCCAGCTCGGCCAGGCCGCGCTCGATCGGCTCCGGGCGTTCGGCTTTCCGCTTCTCGGCTGGAACCGCTCGCCGCGCGAGATCGAAGGCGTGACCTGCTATGCGGGCGCGGGCTCGCTGCCGGATTTCCTGTCGCAGACCGACATTCTGGTCTGCCTGCTGCCGCTGACCGACGAGACTCGCGGCATCCTCAACGCGGACCTGTTCGCGCGGCTGCCGCGCGGTGCTGGGCTCGTCAATGTCGGGCGTGGCCCGCATCTCGTCGAAGCGGATATTCTCGTTGCGCTCGACAGCGGCGTGTTGTCGGGCGCCGTCCTCGATGTCACCGATCCCGAGCCGCCGCCCGCAGGCCACCCGTTCTGGAGCCATCCGCGCATCCTGCTGACGCCGCACAATGCCAGCATGACCACACCGGATACGGCCGTCGATTTCGTGCTCGACGTGATCGATCGACATCGCCGCGGCGACGAGCTGCCGGGGCGGGTCGATCGCACGCGTGGTTACTGAGGGCGAGATGATGGTGAGGACGTTGGTGCAATCAAGCGCGCCTCTTACCTCTCCCACATGCGGGAGAGGTCGGCGTGCAGCGCCGGGTGAGGGTTCTCTCCTCTTGGGGGTTCTTGCTAGCGGAGATACCCTCTCCCCAACCCTCCCCCGCAAGCGGGGGAGGGGGCGCACTGTCTCTGCGGCAGGGGTCTTCGCATGAGCATGGGAGCGAACGGAGCGATCGCCGCAGCACAGTCTCCTGTGCTGTCCGTCTCTGGCCTCACCACGTCCTTCCTGCGCGAGCGGCAATGGATCCCCGTCGTCCGCAACGTGTCGTTCGAGATCGCTCCCCAGGAAACCGTCGCGATCGTCGGCGAGTCCGGTTCGGGCAAGAGCGTTACCGCGCTCTCGATCATGCGGCTCATTCCGCAGGAGAGCGGCCGCATCGACGGTCGCGTCATGCTCGCCGGCCGCGATCTGCTGACGCTGCCCGAAGCGAGAATGACGGACATTCGCGGCAACGATGTCGCCATGATCTTCCAGGAGCCGATGACGAGCCTCAATCCGGTACTCACCATCGGCTTCCAGATTGCCGAGGCGCTGATCCAGCATCGCGGCCTGTCGCGCCCGGCGGCCGAAGCGGAGACCGTCCGCCTGCTCGATCGCGTCCGCATTCCCGCGGCGACATCACGCTTCCACGAGCATCCGCATCGCTTTTCCGGCGGCATGCGTCAACGCGTGATGATCGCGATGGCGCTGGCCTGCAAGCCAAGACTCCTGATCGCGGACGAGCCGACCACCGCGCTCGACGTCACCATCCAGGCCCAGATCCTGGAGTTGCTGAGGGAGCTCCAGCGGGAGGAGGGGATGTCGATCCTCTTCATCACCCACGACATGGGCGTGGTGGCCGAGATCGCCGATCGTACCGTGGTGATGTATGGCGGGCAGGCGGTCGAAACCGATGCGACGTCGCACATCTTCGCAGCGCCCTCGCATCCCTACACCCGTGCGCTGCTTGCCGCTGTGCCGCGCCTCGGCTCGATGGACGGGCGCGCGCGGCCGATGCGCTTTCCGATCGTCGACAAGCTGACGGGCACCTCGGATGAGCCGGCGGAGACACCCGACACGGTCTCGGCCGCCGAGCGCCCCCTGCTCGAGGTCGCGGGCCTCACCACGCGCTTTCCGATCCGCTCAGGCTTGTTCGGAAAGGTCTCGGGCCGCGTCCACGCGGTCGAGAACGTCTCCTTCACCTTGCGCGCCGGCGAGACGCTGGCGCTTGTCGGCGAATCCGGTTGCGGCAAGTCGACCACGGGCCGCTCCATTCTCAAGCTGACCGAGCCGGATAGCGGCACTGTCCTGATCGACGGCCAGGACGTGCTCGCCATGAATGGCCGAGCTTTACGCGATTTCCGCAAGCAGATGCAGATCGTGTTTCAGGATCCGTTCGCAAGCCTCAATCCGCGCATGTCGGTGGGAACGGCGATCGCAGCGCCACTGCTCGCCAACGGGCTCGCCACTGCTGCGCAGGCGCGCGACAAGGTCGCCGACCTTCTCGACCGCGTCGGACTGACCGCCGACATGGCCGCGCGCTTCCCGCATGAGTTCTCCGGCGGCCAGCGCCAGCGCATCTGCATCGCCCGCGCGCTCGCGCTCGGGCCGAAGCTGATCGTCGCCGATGAGGCAGTCTCGGCGCTCGACGTCTCGGTCAAGGCGCAGGTCGTCAATCTGATGCTCGATCTCCAGGCCAGCATGGGCCTCGCCTATCTCTTCATCTCCCACGACATCGCTGTGGTCGAGCGCATGAGCCATCGCATCGCGGTGATGTATCTCGGCGAGATCGTCGAGATCGGCCCGCGCGCATCCGTGTTCGGCAATCCGCAGCATCCCTACACGAAGAAGTTGATGGCCGCGGTCCCGGCGCCCGATCCGTCGCGCCGCGGCATGCGGCGGGACGCCTCCAACGACGAGATCAGAAGTCCGGTGCGCGCGCCGGATTACCAGCCGCCTCGCCGGCAGTATCGCGACGTGTCCCCCGGCCACGTCGTCCAGATCTGGGGCGATGAGTGGTTGATCTAGGGCATCTCAACGGGGAGTTCCCGGTCGATTGCGCAGGAAGAAATGCTTCTGCCTGAGAATGTTGGAACAATTCTAAGATAGATTCTACGAAACCATCGCATCCGCGTTCTTCCCACCGCGACGTCTGACAGCTACCGCTCGTCGCGGAAGTGGAATGGGGTGCGATCGTGGTGGGAATTCCGGGGGGTGGAGCGAAGGCTCCTTTCGTCGTGTTGCTGGGACTGGCGTTGACGACCCATGCGACGGAGAGCGTCGCGCAGACGCCGGCAGCGGGATCGGGGGCGACGCTGCCTCCCGTGACAGTCGAGGCGCCAAAGCCACGCCCGGCGGGACGCAATCAGCCAATGCGAACATCGCGCGGCGCGCGTAGCAACCAGCCGCGAACCGCCGCGAGACGCGGCACCGAAGCCCCCCGCCCCGAGACGGCGGCAAGCCGGGGCACATTCCGCCAGGGCAATGGCCCGATCGAAGGGTACGTCGCGCATCGGACATTGGCCGGCACCAAGACCAACACGCCCATCCTCGAAGTGCCGCAGTCGGTCTCCGTGATCGGCCGCGATCAGATCCGCGACCAGGGCGCGCGGTCCGTGGTGCAGGCCGTTGGCTACACGCCGGGCATTGTCACCAACAGCCCGAACGATACGCGCTTTGAATCGCTCCGCATCCGCGGCTTCCAGCCGGTTCTCTACCTCGACGGCATGCAGCTTCCCTACGGCGCCAGCCAGTTCGGCCAGCCGAAGCTCGATCTTGCCTTGCTCGAGCGCGTTGAAGTGCTGAAAGGACCTTCGTCGTCACTCTACGGGCAGGTCGCGCCCGGCGGCATGGTCAACCTCGTCAGCCGTCTGCCGACGGCGACGCCGGTCAACTCGGTCGAGGTTCTCGGCGATAGCTGGGGAAGGGCCCAGACCAATTTCGACGTCGGCGGTGTCAGTCAGAAGGGCGATCTGTACTGGCGCATCGCCGGCACGCTGCATGGCGGCGGCACGCAGGTCGATTTCGTCAACGATTTTCGTGGTGCGATCGCGCCGTCCTTCACCTGGAGGCCGGATCTCGACACCACCTTCACGTTTCTGAGTGGCTACCAGCGCGACATCACCGGCCTGGCGTTGCAGTTCTATCCGGCGATCGGCACGCTGCTGCCCAGCCCGAACGGACGCATTCCGATGACGAAGTTCCTCGGCGAGCCCGGCTTCGATCATTTCGACCGCCAGCAGGCCTGGGTCGGCTACCAGTTCGAGCACTCGTTCAACGAGATCTGGACGGTGCGGCAGAACGTCCGCTACTTCAACCTCCAGACCAACACCTATGCGGTCGCAGGCGGCGGCGCGGCGGGCTTGAATCCCTATCCCAATTCCGCCGCGGGTGATTTCGCTACCCTCGCGCGCGCTGCTTTCAAGTTCCCTGAGAACGCCGACGCGTTCACCGTGGACAATCAGGCCGAGGCCCGCTTTTCGACCGGCGCGCTTGCCCATACCATGCTGACGGGGCTCGACTATCGTCACATCACCAGCGAGCTGAACATGGGCATCGGCGCGGCACCGTCGATCAATCTCAATAACACCGTCTATGGTGCGCCAATCGCGATGCCGGCGACCGGCACCAACACGGGCCAGCGCCAGGACCAGACCGGTCTGTATGTGCAGGACCAGATTGCGCTCGGCGGATGGCGGCTGACTCTGAGCGGCCGCAGTGACTGGGTCTCCACCGACACGTTGAATTTTATTGCAAAGACGAAGCAGAACCAGGACGACCAGGCATTCACAGGGCGCGCCGGACTGAACTATGTGTTCGACTCCGGTGTGGCGCCGTACATTGCCTACGCCACCTCGTTCCAGCCTACTCTGGGGACGACCGCCAGCGGCGCGGCGTTGGTCCCGACCACGGCAAAGCAGGCCGAGATCGGCGTCAAGTATCAGCCGGTCGGCACCAACCTGCTGTTGACGGCGGCGCTGTTCGATATAACGCAGGAAAACGTCGTCACGCCGGATCTGAGCGTTTTGGGCAAGAGCGTGCAGACCGGCGAGGCGCGATCGCGCGGTGGTGAATTCGAGGCGACGGTGAGCCTGACCGAGGGGCTGAATCTGAAGGCGTCTTATGCCTACACCGACACCCTGACGACCAGGACCAACACGCCCACCCAGCTCAACAAGCACCTCACCATCCAGCCCATGAACCAGGCGGCGCTCTGGGCGGACTACACGTTCCAGCACGGTCAGCTCAGCGGCTTCGGCTTCGGCGGCGGCGTGCGTTACATCGGCGATTCCTATGGTGATCTCGCCAATACGATCTCGATCCCGAGCTATACGCTGTTCGATGCCGTGATCCATTACGATCTGTCGAATCTCGATCGCAGGCTCCGCGGCGTGCAGCTTGCGGTGAATGCCACCAATCTGTTCGACAAATACTACGTCGCCTCCTGCACGACGCTGAGCTCCTGCTTCCTCGGAGCCGGGCGTACCGTGATCGGCAGCGTCCGCTACACCTGGTGACGAGGGAGGGCCGCGCCACATGACGCCCCGTTCGATCCGCCTCTGGAAGCAAACGCACAAGTGGACGAGCCTCGTCTGCACGCTGTTCCTGTTCATGCTGTGTCTGACCGGGCTTCCGCTGATCTTCCATGACGAGATCGACGCGGCGTTGGGCGTCACGGTCGAGCCCGATGCCGTGGCCGCAGGGACGCCGATGCTGAGCTTCGACCGCGTGCTCGAGATCGCCCGGGCGGCGCAGCCGAAAGAGGTGATCACGATCGTCGGTGCGGATGATGAAGATCCGATCTGGCACGTGTACATGGCGTCGACCATCACGTCGCCGAAGACGGACGTCATCGTCAGCGTCGATGGCCACACGGGACGGGTTCTCCATGTCGGAGCGACCGTCCGCGGAGCCGTCACCAAGTTTCTGCTCGATCTTCATACCGATCTGTTTCTGGAACAGCCGGGCATGTTGTTTCTGGGGGCGATCGGACTGGTCTTTCTGGTGGCGATCGTCTCCGGCGTGGTTGTTTACGCTCCCTTCATGCGTCGATTGGATTTCGGCACGATGCGGTCGCGGCGCCGGCTGTATTGGCTCGACGTGCACAATCTGTTCGGCATCGTCATCCTGGCCTGGACGCTCGTCGTCGGAATCACGGGCGTCATCAACACGCTGTCCCAGCAGATCGCGCAGCATTGGCAGCGTACCGAGCTGGTCGCGATGCTCGGACCCTGGCGCAACGCGCCGGTGCCGCCGAAGCTTGCGTCCGCGCAATTGGCGATCGATACGGCCCTCGCGCACGCTCCGGGCATGAAGGTGCAGTCGGTCGCAATGCCTGGATCGCCATTTGCCGGCGGTCGTCACTACGGCGTTTATTTGCGTGGTGACCAGCCGCTCACGTCGCGCCTGCTCAAGCCGGTTCTGATCAACGCCGATGATGGCTCCTTCGGCGAGACAAGGGACATGCCGCTTTACGTCAAGGCGCTGTTCGTGTCGAAGCCGCTGCACTTCGGCGACTATGGCGGCATGCCGCTGAAGATCATCTGGGCCTTGCTCGATCTCGTTACTCTCGTCGTGCTCGGCAGCGGGCTCTATCTCTGGGCGGCACGCTTGCGCAAGGCGCCGGCGGGATCGATCGCGCCGGCCGCGCAGCAGCTGGCTGCGGGGCCCTCCCGATGATCGGCAAAAGGCATTCCCTTGGCAGGATTTTCCTGGCCCCGGTGGTAATCGCCGGCGTCGTCGCCTTCGGATTGATTTCCGCGCTCCTCGGCGACGGAATCTGGGATCAGGCATCCTGGATCGCGCTGGCCTTTCCACTCGTGATCCTGGCCTTCTATGTGAGAAGGCGCACGGCTCGCCGACAGGCCTGAGGCGCTGAAGCGCAGCATCTCACGCATTCACGTGCACGAAGCCGGCCAAGAGCGAATGGACCTGACGCCGGCGAAACGCGGGACAGCTTGCGAACTCACGGTGTCTTCGCGGCCAGCTCCTGCGCTTGCGAGTATGCAACGATGCAAACTTAGTCCTCCTGAAATCGTGACTGGAGGGAGCGATAGGGAACTGCGGGATGTGAACCGTCTCATATTTGGTCACGATCCTTTCGAGCTATTACCCCAGCAAGAAATTGCCGCACCCGGAGCAACTGACAGGCACGGGCGAGATGCAATGCCTGCGAAGCCGTGTGCTCGCAGATTTGGATTGGCCCTTGTCTTGCTCACGAGCAAGCTGGTCCCATCACTCAGCACAGATCTTTCAGAAACTGGAATCAAGGGCATCACGAAGCGCGTTTACGCAGCTCCTATTCGGAGTCGGCCGGTAGGCTGCTACTTACCAAGAGGCCCCCAATGAAGATCAGCAACGAAATTTCAAGCGCATTTTCCCGGACAAGACAGGTCGGCAATTTTCGGATCGCCCGTTCCAGTCTCCTCAGGTCGGCCCATCTTCTTGAAAGAATTGGGCTTGCTGCCGTTGGGGCCACTTGCGGGCTCTACGTGGGCGCGACCCTGTTGCGTCAGAAAGGCGGCCTCTTTGAAAGTGGCTGGATCGTGCTGCTAACGATGCTCTACGGAGCTGTTAGCTTCTATGTTGGAATTGATCTGTCTCGTGCAGTCGCTCGGAAGTCGATTTTGAACACCTCGGAGGAATACACCGGGTCCGAGGCGGTTGAAATCATGAGCGCAGCCGGAACGTTCAGCGCGGCGATTGCAGCCGCTCTGTCCGTCAGCATCCTTGTCCTTGATCAAAGCCTTCCCAATGGTCTGATCATCTTTGTTGCCGGCTGCTGGATGGTTGGGTCTTCGCTTCAAGTCGCGGCGGGGACGATGGCGCGCGGCTATGAAGTGCCGGTGGACAAGGAGTGAAGACGATGTGCTCGCGGAAAGACGCCTGCCAGCGTCGTGCGTGGGCACAGGTCCGGTGCCGGATTCGACTTCAGATCCGAACGAGCCGTTGACGACTGATAGCAACCTCTGTCCTTCAACGCTGCGTGCAGACGATTTTTAGTGGCGCAGACGTTCGTGTCGAACGACGTTTCTGCTTGGACGCGTGCCGGTACTGAGCAACCTAAGTTGTCGTGCAACAAATAAGACGTGCCATCATGGTGGCGTTGCGATATTGTTCCCACGCGCCGTGGTCCAAAATTCTGCTAACCGCCAACCACACGATCGGTGGAGCCAATGCAGATTGCGGAGTGGCTCGAGAAGCTGGGGCTTGGGCAATACGCAGAGCGCTTTGCCCAAAATGGGATCGACATGGGCGTCCTTCCCGAACTGATGGATGAGGATTTCGACAAGCTCGGAGTCCTGCTCGGCCATCGCCGCAAAATGCAGCGCGCCATTGCCGACCTCGATCCGGCCGCGTTGATCGCATCGCCCGCTCTTCCTCACGACGCCGAGCGGCGTCACCTCACCGTTATGTTTTGCGATCTGGTCGGCTCGACCGCGCTCTCGGCCCGGCTCGATCCCGAGGACATGTGGGAAGTGATCCGCGCCTACCGCGCCGCCTGCGCGAGCGTCATCGCTGCTTATGACGGCAGGATAGCCAGGTTCGTCGGTGACGGAATACTCGTCTATTTCGGCTATCCTCGCGCCCACGAGGATGATGCAGAGCGGGCAGTGCGCGCGGGCCTCGACATCGTCGCTGCGATCGGACAACTGAAAACAGGCGCGGACGAACGGGTTGAACTGCGGATCGCAATCGCGACCGGGCTTGTGGTGGTCGGCGACCTCATCAGCGGAGATGCGTCAGAGGAGCACGCGACGGTCGGCGATACACCGAACCTCGCTGCCCGGCTCCAGAGCCTGGCGGAGCCGGGAGTGGTCGTCGTTGCCTCGTCGACGCGCCGGCTGCTTGGCGACCTCTTCACGCTGCGCAATCTCGGCCGCCGCGAAGTCAAGGGGATAGCCGAACCCATCGCGGTCTGGGCGGTCGAGGGGGCGACCGCATCGGAGAGTCGCTTCGAGGCGGTCCGCGCGGCGCGCTCGATCGGCTTTGTCGGCCGCAAGGAGGAGATCGAATTCGCGCTCTCACGTCAGCGGCTGGCATGGCAGGGGCAGGGCCAGATGGTGTTGATTTCTGGCGAAGCGGGCATCGGCAAGTCGCGCATCGTCGCAACGCTGTCCGAAAGCCCCGCGTTGGGGGCGCACCGCCGCGTGCGATATCAATGCTCGCCCTACCACACCAACAGCGCGCTTCATCCCTTTGTCGCACAGCTCGAGCGCGCAGCCGGCATCCGCCCGCACGACACGCCCAGGCAAAAGCTCGACAAGCTCGAGGCCATGCTGGCGCTTGGCACACACCAGGTCGCCCGAGCGACACCGCTCATTGCGGCTCTGCTTTCGATTCCAACCGGCGACCATTGTCCGCCGCTTGGTTTGAGCCCGGCGCAACTGCGGCGGCAGACATTTGCCTCCCTTCTCGATCAGCTCGAGGGGTTGGCGCGAGAGCAGCCGCTGCTGATCATCTGCGAGGATATGCATTGGGCCGATGCCACGACACTTGAATTATTCGATCTCGCGGTCGATCGGATCAGGGGGCTGCCGATCCTCGTGCTCATGACGTCCCGGCCGGAGTTCGAGCCCTCGTGGTCGGGCCTTGCCAATGTCAGTCTGCTGCGGCTCGACCGACTAGACCCGCAGGACACGCGTGCGCTGGTCGAGCAGGTGACCGTTGGTCGCCAGCTGCCACGGGAGATGATGAAGCAGATCATCGACAAGACGGATGGCGTCCCGCTGTTTGTCGAGGAACTCACCAAGATGGTGCTGGAATCCGGATTGCTCGTCGAAGACGCCGGACGTTATCGGCTCGATAGCCCGCTGCCGCCATTGGCCATTCCCGCGACGCTGCAGGATTCGCTGATGGCGCGGCTCGACCGGCTGGCTCCAGTCAAGGAGGTGGCGCAGATCGGCGCCGCCATCGGCCGCGACTTTTCATACGCGCTGCTGAGATATGTGGCGGGACGCGATGATCTGACGCTGAGCGCCGCGCTGGCGCAGCTCGAGGAGGCGGAGCTGCTGGTCCGTCGCGGGGCTCCGCCCGAAGCAAACTACAGCTTCAGGCACGCTCTCGTTCAGGAGGCAGCCTATGAGGGCCTGCTCAGGAGCAAACGGCAGGTGCTTCACAAGCGCATCGGTGATGTCCTGCGCGAGAAGTTTCCAGTCGTGGCCGAGACCGAGCCGGAAGTTCTGGCCCATCACTTCACCGAGGCGGGGCTGAGCGAGGTCGCGCTGGAATGGTGGCGCAAGGCGGGCCAGCAGGCGCTAAAGCGTTCGGCCTATTCCGAGGCAATCGCGCATCTCGGCAAGGCGGTTGCGACCGTCGATCAACTGCCTGATGATCCCCGCCGGATGATGAGTAGGCTGCATCTGCAAATCGCATATGGCCGTGCATTGCGGGGTAGCCTCGGGCACAGTGCGCCCGAAACGGTGGCTGCATGGACGCGCGCCCGACAGTTCGCAGTCGACATCAATGATCCGGTCGAACTTGCGCCGGTCCATTCGGGACTCTTCAACGCCTGTCTGACGCACGGCGAGGTCGCTCCGATGCGGGAGCTGGCGGATGCCATCATGAGCGCAGCTGACCGACGGCCGGACTCGCCGGTGGCCGCCATCGTTGCCCATTGGACGGGCGGGGTGACCTGCTGGTTCGGCGGTGACTACGTGAAGGCAAGGGAGCATCTCGAGCGAGCACTGGATATCCATGGTGCCGAGCCGGATCCGGCGATGTTCAAGACTTCGGCGCTGGATCTTCCGTTCGTGATCATGAGGTTTCTTGCCTTGGTGCTCTGGCCGCTTGGCAGGATCGGTCGCGCACGCCAGCTCGCCGCCGAAGCGGTGAGTGCGCCCGGAGAAAAACGGGCGCTTTCCCAAGCCAATGCACTTGTCCATCGAGCCGTGTTCGACGGACTTTGCGGGGGCATGTTGCAGCAGACAGAGACGATCCTGGCGCTCGGTCTCGCGCGCGACCACACGATGCCGCTCTATGTGGCCGCCGGCATCTACCTGAATGGACTGGCCAAGTGGCGCGCCGGCGACCGCATGGCCGGACTGGCAGAGATGCGTCGCGGCTGGACCTTGCTGCACGAGAATGACTGCTACCTCTGTGAGCCGTTTTGGGGGATGCATGTCGCCCTGGCGGATGCAGAGGTGGGCCAAGTCGACACCGGACTGGAAATCGTGAGCGAATTGATTGCGTGGACGGGACAATCCGGTCAGCGTTGGCTTGATGCCGAACTGCACCGCGTCCACGGCGAGCTCTTATTGCGCCATGACCCTCCAGACGATTCCGGTGCCGAGAATGCTCTCACGCGCGCGCTGGAGATCGCGCGACGCCAGCAGACGAAGACGTTCGAGCTGCGTAGCGCCCTTGGACTTGCGCGCTTGCACAAAACGAATGGTCGAGCGGGCGCGGCATCCGAAGTGCTCGTTCCCGTGCTCGCCGACTTCGATGCGGAACGGGATCTTCCTGAAGTCGCGGAAGCGAAAGTCCTGCTCAGGCAGGAGCATGGGGCGCTTGCCGTTTCCCCCAGCTGGCCGTCTGGGGGCGGCGAATGACGGTCACGAATTGACGTGCACGAAATCCCGCAAGAGCGGATAGATCTCGTTGTTCCAGCGCTTGCCCGAGAACACGCCGTAATGGCCTACGCCGGCCTGCATGTGGTGGACCCGGCGATAGGCCCGCACGCCGGTGCAGAGGTCTTGCGCGGCGAGGGTCTGACCGATCGAGCAGATGTCGTCCTTCTCGCCCTCGACCGTCATCAGCCCCATGCGGCTGACGGCCTTGGTATTCACCGGGCGGCCGCGATGCATCAGCTTGCCCTGCGGCAGCAGGTGCTCCTGGAACACGTCGCGCACGGTCTCGATGTAGAACTCCGCCGGCAGGTCCATCACCGCAAAATATTCGTCGTAGAAGGTCTTGATGCTCGCGGCCTTGTCCTTCTCGCCCTTGGCGATGTGATTGGCGAGGTCGAGATGCTGCTTGATGTGGCGCTCGAGATTCATCGAAACGAAGGCGGTGAGCTGCACGAAGCCCGGATAGACTTTGCGCAAGGCGCCGCGACACTGCACCGGCACGTAGTTAATCAGGTTACGCTCGAACCATTCGATCGGCTTGCTCTTGGCGAATTCGTTGACCCTGGTCGGCTGGATCCGCGTGTCGATCGGCCCGGCCATCAGCGTCAGCGTCGCCGGCCGCGAAGGATGGTTGTCCTCGCACATGATTGCAGCGGCGGCGAGCGCGGACACCGACGGCTGGCAGATCGCGACCACGTGCGGGCGCGGGCCGAGCTGTCCTAGGAAGTCGATGAGATGCTCGGTGTAGTCGTCGAGACCGAAGCGGCCCTTGCTGCGGGGGATGTCGCGCGGATTGTGCCAGTCGGTGATGTAGACGTCGTGGTCCTGGAGCAGCGTCTTCACGGTGCCGCGCAAGAGCGTGGCGAAGTGGCCGGACATCGGCGCTACCAGCAGCAAGCGCGGCTGCTCTGCCACGCCATCCTTCTTGAAGTGCAGCAGCGAGCCGAACGGCGTCGCGTAGGCGATCTCCTCGGTGACGGCGATTTCGCGGTTGCCCACCATGACGCTGTCGATGCCATAGGCCGGACGATGATAGGTGAGGGTGGAGCGCGAGATCAGCTCCAGCGCCGCCGAGAGCCGGTTGACGACCTGGCCCGACATGCCCTGGGGCACCAGATTGAGGTATCCGAGGGCAGACGAAGCCCCCGCCCGCCATGGCTCCGTCAGATCCATGTGGTTCTGAAAGGCCTGATAGTACATCGACATCATTACTGAAACGCCCACCCTGACCCCAGGCCGTCATGCAATATCGACGCCAGATTCGAGTCAATTCGCCCTGAGAACTGGCATGTCGCTTGCTGTGGAATACGGGGAGGCACGAACTTTGGGTACCGTGCATACCGGCACGGTGGCGTCAGAAATTCAGGCGCGAGGGAAGGGGCGATATGGCGAAGGCGACACTGACCATCAGCAGCAAGAACTACTCATCCTGGTCGCTGCGTGGATGGCTGCTGACGAAGTTTTCCGGCCTCGATTTCGAGGAGATTGTCACCGCGCCCGACGACGCGTCCGCGCGCGCCGAAATCCTGCTGTTGTCGTCGTCGATCCTGGTGCCGTGCCTGCGGCACGAGGGCGCCGTGATCTGGGACACGCTGGCGATCGCCGAATATCTCAATGAGGCGATGCCGGATGCCGGGCTGTTGCCGGCCGACCGCATCCAGCGCGCGCATTGCCGCTCGATCTCAGGCGAAATCCATTCCGGCTTCACCACGCTGCGCGCCTCGCTGCCGGTCAACCTCAAGGGTCATTTCCCCGGCTTCAAGGTCTGGTCGCGCGCGCAGGCCGACATCGACCGGGTCTGGTTGATCTGGCGCGATTGCCTGGAGAGATCGGGCGGCCCCTTCCTGTTCGGCGACAAGCGCACCATGGCGGATGCGATGTACGCCCCGGTGGTGACGCGCTTCGTCACCTATGACGTCAAGCTTGCGCCGCCGCTGAAGGCCTATGCCGATACCATCATGGCGATGCCCGAGATGCAGGAATGGATTGCGGCGGCGCGGGAAGAGCCGGCCGAGATCGAGGAGCTCGAGGTCGAATATTAGGCAGGCCTCGCGCCGTATTGCCGTTCCGGCGGCTGGAGCCGCCGTTCGGCCGGCACGTCGCGCGCCTTCGGCCATGTCATTGATGCCGTTAACTTTTGTTGCCAAGGTGCGGGCTCAAATCGAATCCTGCGCTGCGCAGATATTGTGCACGTGGGCGGGTGGCTGGCCAGATTTAGGCGTGAACAGATGCGTACGAGGCCTTACGGCCGATTCGGACGCGGTTCGTTCGGGCCGCGTTCCGAAGGTTAAGGCAAAGCGCGGCCCCGTCGCATTTTGAAACAGGAACGATGCGTCAGGCCACGCCCGAATGCTTCACGCGCGGCAGGCGCCAGCCGATGACGGTCGCTTCGACGGCGATCCCGGCCTCGTGGTTCCGCCAACGTCCCTCGACATAACGGCATGCGAACGGCAGCTGATATGTTCCGCTGTGATCCTCGCACAGCACTTCGACCGCAAGGCCCGGTGGTGGTTCTCCGGCGCCGTCGAATTCCGCCAGACGTCTATCGCGCGTTGCCATTCCAAAAATCTCCCCTAAACAAAGCCGCGGAAAGCGTGCCCACTTCTTTCCGCGTGCCGATCATCGTTCCCCGTCCGAGGGAACAGGCGCAAGCTCAACGCGAGAATGCGGTACGAGTGTGGTAGCCTCTCGCGACCGCGCTCAAACAGCGCACATTGCCGTGATCCATTTGACGAGGAACCTGCATGCTGTATCGAAGCGCCGGCGTTTGTTTCACGATGTTGCTGCTCGCAGCGCTGGCGCCGCTGCCGCTCCGCGCGCAGGACGTGCCCGGCATCGAGATCTGCACCGTCGAGAAGACTATGGAGCGGCGCACGAGCTGCCTCCAGAGCAATGTCGATTTCCTCCAGAAGACCATCACCAAGCTCACGCTCGATCATCAGCAGAAGCTGGATGCGGCCAATCGCCAGATCGACGCGTTGAAGACGAGCCTCGCCGGCTTGCAGAAGACGCTCGCCGATCTCCAGACCGCCCAAGTGAAGATGGCCGACGATGTGAAGAAGAAGCAGGACGCGCCGGCAAAGGACGCCGCGAAATAAGCGCGCAGGTCACGTCACGCGATATCGCTCCATCACGCCGCGATCGGGCTCGTAGCCAAGTCCAGGGCCTGAGGGCACCGCGACATGGCCGGTCGCATCGACATCGGCGCGGCTGCCCCAGAGGCAGGCCTCGCGCTTCAGATAAAACATTTCGACGAGCCCGTCCTCGCGCGTCGCCAGGAGGTGCAGCGTCGCCAGCAGGCCGGGGCCGAAATACGGGGAATGCGGGACGATCTTGACGCCGAGCCTATCCGCGAGCGCCGCAACCTTCAAAAATTCCGTGATGCCGCCGACCTTGATCACCGACGGCTGGGCGTGGCTCACCGCGCCCGCGTTCATCATCTGGCGGAATTGATATTCGGTGCAGGCGTTCTCGCCGGCGGCGACGCCGAGCCCGCCCTTGCTGCGGACCTCGGCGAGCGCAGCAAAATCCTCCGGCGGCCATACCGGCTCCTCCAGGAACATCGGTTGCGCATCGCCGCATGCTCTTGCGAACGCGATCGCCTGCTCGCCCGTGAGCGGGCAGTTCATGTCGACCATCAGCGGAATGCTTGGCCCGATCGCCTCGCGCGCGGCAAACACGGCGGGTGTCGTGGTCTCGTGCAGCTTGATGGCGCCATAGCCGAGCGCGAGCGCCTTCCTGCATTCGCTCGCGATATTGTCGGGCGAGCCGATCCGCAGCAGGCTCGCATAGGCCGGGATAGCCGTGCGCCTGGTCTCGCCGAGCAGGCGGTGGAGCGGCACGCCCTCGATCTTCGCGGCAAGGTCCCACAGCGCGATGTCGAGTCCTGATATCGCGAACATGGTGACGCCGTAGCGCCCGAACAGATGCAGATTGCGCTGGATCTGCTCCATGACGGCGGGAATGCCGGCCGCATCAGGCACCTTCAGCCCACGCGCCTGAGGCGCGATCATCTCCTCGACGGCGCTGCGCGCGGTGCGGGGACAGACATAGGCGAAGGCATCGCCCCAGCCGGTCAGGCCGGCATCGGTGGTGACCTCGACCAGCACCATGTCGAGCGCGGAGATTGCGGATGCGCCCTGGCGAAAGCTGGCGACACCGGCGTCATAGGGGATGCGGAAATGGTGCGCCCGCACATCGGTGATTTCCATGACGCGGTTCCTCCTGCTTTCTTGTGAGCGGTTATGAGAGTGCGAATGTAGACACGAACGCCCGGACGTTGCCAGCGGCTGTTTCGGCGTTATCCTCCTGCAGGACCGCAACGCCGATCAAGCGAAGCCGGCGGCCTTTCGTGCATCATGGCCCTGCTTCGAACGAGGGTCCGACCATCATGAACCCAGCCCAGCGCGCGCTCTGGTATATCGAGAGCCATCTGGCCGAGCCGATGGCGCTCGATGAGATTGCTGCGGTCGCCGGCGTGTCGCGGTTCCACATCGTGCGCGCGTTTGCCGCAGCCACCGGGCTTCCGGTCATGCGTTACGTGCGCGCGCGGCGGCTGAGCGAGGCCGCGCGCAGTCTTGCGAAGGGCGCGCCGGATATTCTGTCGCTGGCGCTGGAGGCGGATTACGGCTCGCACGAAGCATTCACCCGCGCGTTCCGCGACCAGTTCGGCACGACGCCCGAAACGGTCCGGGGCGCATCATGCGTCAGCCACCTCAAGCTTCAGGAGCCGATCCTCATGGACTCCACCATGCTCGACCATCTCAAAGCCCCGCGCTTCGAGACCGCAAAGGCCTTCCTCGTCGCCGGTCCTGCCGAGCGCATCTCTTGCGACAACGGTGCCATGATCCCCGGTCTGTGGCATCGCTTCCACCAGGAGGTCGCCGACATTCCCGCGCGCATCGGCAACGTCGCGTATGGCGTCTGCTGCAACGGCGATGATGCCGGCAATTTCGACTACATCGCCGGTGTCGAGGTCGCCGACTTCTCCGACCTGCCGCGCCGCTTCGGCCGCATCCGCATCCCCGAGCAGCGCTATGCGGTGTTCACCCACACCGATCACGTCGCCTCTATCCGGCGCACCGTCAACACGATCTGGAATCAATGGCTGCCGGCCTCGGGCCTCAAAGCTGCGGACGCGCCGAGCTTCGAGCGCTACGACGAAAAGTTCGATCCCGCGACCGGCAATGGCGGCTTTGAAATCTGGGTGCCGGTGCGAGAGTAGCGCGCAACGCTGGCATACCGTCCCGCTTGCTTGGCAAGCCCCGGTGACTTTGTCATAACCGCAGGCAAATCTTGCGTGTGGGGCCCGTGCCGGACATCCCGTGCAAGCCATAACAAGCAGCCGGGAGGGTCCCACATGTCCAACGTCCGCATTCTCGCCACCGACCTCGAATTTCCCGAAGGGCCGGTCGTGATGCCGGACGGCTCCGTCGTGCTGGTGGAAATCCGCGGCCAGCGCCTGACGCGTGTTTATCCGGACGGCCGCAAGGAGATCGTCGCGAAGGTACCGGGGGGCCCCAATGGCGCAGCCCTCGGGCCGGACGGCAAGATGTACATCTGCAACAATGGCGGCTTCTCCTGGCTTCCGGCCGGCAAGATGATCATGCCGGGCCCGCAACCGGACGATTATCGCGGCGGCTCGATCCAGCGCGTCGATCTGCAATCCGGCAAAGTCGAGACCGTCGTGAGCAAATGCGGCGCGCATGATCTGCGCGGGCCGAACGATCTCGTCTTCGACAAACACGGCGGCCTGTGGTTCTCCGAGCTCGGCAAGCGTCGCGCGCGCGAAATGGATGTCGGCGGCATGTACTATCTCAAGCCCGGCATGGAAGAGATCGTCGAGATCGTGCACGGCGTGCTGCCAGCGAACGGCATCGGGCTCTCGCCGGATGAAAACACGGTCTACATCGCGGAGACACCGACCGGGCGGCTCTGGGCCTATGAGCTCTCTGCGCCCGGCGCCCTGAAACCGCGCGAGGTGATCTATCGCGGCGAGCGCGGCAAGCCGATCTGTGGCCTCGGCGGCTACCAGATGTTCGACTCGCTCGCGGTCGAAGCTGGTGGCAATGTCTGCGTCGCCACGCTCGTCTCCGGCTGCATCTCGGTGATCGCGGCCGACGGCACGCTGGTGGAGCAGGTGCCGACCGGCGACCGCGTCACCACCAACATCGCCTTTGGCGGCCCCGAGCTGAAGACCGCCTACATCACGCTGTCGGGCAAGGGCGAGCTGATCGCCATGGACTGGCCGCGCGGCGGTTTGCCGTTGAATTTTCTGAACAAGTGAGCCAAGCCGTCATTGTACGGGAGGCGAGGCAACTCTCAGACCCTCACCCTGAGGAGCGCGCACCTGGCGCGTGTCTCGAAGGGCGAGGCCACCGGCCGGGCCTTTATCCTTCGAGACGCGCGTTCCGCGTCCCTCAGGATGAGGAGTTGGCAGTCTGGATTGCTTCGTCGCTTCGCTCCTCGCAATGACAAAAGAGAGAGTCTCAAATGCCCTGGCCCGACCCCATCACCCTGCGCGGACAGCACGCCCGTCTCGAGCCGCTGTCGCATCAGCATCACGAGGGGCTGGTGGAGGCGGTGAAGGATGGCGAGCTGTCGAAGCTCTGGTACACCGCCATCCCGCTGCCGGAGAACATGGGTAAGGAGATCGACCGCCGCCTCGGCCTTCAGGCCGCGGGCTCGATGCTGCCGTTCACCGTGTTCGATGCAGCCGGCAACATCGTCGGCATGACGACCTACATGAACATCGATGCCGCCAACCGCCGCGTCGAGATCGGCTCGACCTGGTATGGCAAGAGCGCACAGCGCGGCCCGCTCAACACGCAATGCAAGCTCTTGCTGCTGCGGCACGCCTTCGAAACCCTGAACTGTATCGCGGTCGAGTTCCGCACGCATTTCTTCAACCACCAGAGCCGCCGCGCCATCGAGCGCCTCGGCGCCAAACAGGACGGCATTTTGCGCAGCCACCAGGTCGCGCCGAACGGCACGCTGCGCGATACCGTGGTCTACAGCATCACGGCCGCCGAGTGGCCGACGGTGCAGGCGCATCTCGAATTTCAACTCAACGACAAGCCGCGCTGAGAGGCGCCGAGGCACCATGGATAGATTTGATTATGTGATCGTCGGCGCGGGCTCCGCCGGCTGCGTGCTCACCAGCCGGCTCAGCGAAGACCCCAACACCAGCGTCTGCGTGCTGGAAGCAGGCCCCAGCGACTGGCATCCCTACATCCATCTGCCGGCCGGCTTCATCAAGACCTTCCACATGAAGAGCATCAACTGGGCCTACCAGCAGGAGGTCGGGCCCTACACCGGCGGGCGCAGCATCTACGCGCCGCGCGGCAAGACGCTCGGCGGCTCGTCCTCGATCAACGGCCACATCTACAACCGCGGCCAGCGCATGGACTTCGACACCTGGGCGCAGATGGGCAATCGCGGCTGGGGCTATGCCGACGTGCTGCCCTATTTCCGGCGGCTTGAGAAACGCGTGGGCGAGGGCGAGGACACCTATCGCGGCCGCGAGGGCAGCCTCACCGTCACCACCATGGACTGGCGAGATCCGCTCTGCGAAGCCTTCATGGAAGGCGCGGTCTCGCTCGGCATTCCCCGCAACCCCGATTACAACGGCAAGACCCAGGAAGGCGTCTCCTACTGCCAGCGCACCATCGACAAGGGTTTGCGCGTTTCCGGCTCGACTGCGTTCCTCAAGCCCGCGATGAAGCGACCGAACGTGCATGTCCACACGCATGCGCACGCGACCGAGATCATTTTCGAGGGCAAGCGCGCCGTCGGCGTGCGCTACATGAAGGGCGGCCGTGGCGGTCATCCTGTCGAGGTGCGCGCCAACAAGGAAGTGATCCTCTCCGGCGGCACCTATAATTCGCCGCAACTGCTCCAGCTCTCCGGTGTCGGCTCGCCGGATCTATTGCAGGCCCATGGCATCCAGGTGCGCCACGCGCTGCCGGTCGGCGAAGGCCTCCAGGATCATTACGCGCCGCGCACGGTGGCGCGGGTCAAGAACATCAAGACCATCAACGAGCTTCGCCGCGGCTTCTCGTTGTGGATCGAGGCGCTGAAATGGGCGACCGCGCGCCGCGGCCTGCTCTCGTTGTCGCCGACCATGGTCTATTGCTTCTGGCACTCCGGCGAGAGCGCCGAGAGTTCCGACCTCCAGCTCACCTTCACGCCGGCGTCCTACAAGGAAGGCGTGCAGGGCCAGCTCGAGGACGAGCCCGGCATGACGGTGGCCTCCTGGCAGCAGCGCCCCGAGAGTCGCGGCTATGTTCACATCCGCTCCAATGATCCGTTCGCGCCGCCGATCATCCAGACCAACTATCTCGACGCCGAGCTCGACCGCCGCGTCATCGTCGGCGGCATGAAGCTCGCACGCAACCTTTTGAAGAGCGCGCCGCTGTCGCCCTATTACGCCTACGAGGATTTCCCCGGCCCCAACGTCAACACCGACGATGAATTCCTGCACGCCGCCACCGAGCGCGGCACCACAACCTTCCACCCCGGCTGCACCTGCCGCATGGGCCCTGCGGATTCGACCTGGGCGGTGGTCGACGACCAGCTCCGCGTCCACGGCCTCGAAGGCCTCCGCGTCATCGACGCCTCCGTGATGCCGCGCATGATCTCGGCGAACCTCAACGCCTCCACCATGATGATCGCCGACCGCGCCTCGGACCTGATCCGCGGCAAGCAGCCGATGGAAGCCGCGCGCGTTCCGGACGTTGCGGTGGCGTGAAGGGCTAACTTCGTAGGGTGGGTTAGCCCCGCGGCTGCGCGAAGCGCAGCCGCACGGCGTAACCCACCACTTCTCTCGATGCGGAAACAGAAGAGGTGGGTTACGCTAACGCTAACCCACCCTACGAGCTCCGCTCATGGAAACGCAGCAAATGCGCCAAACCAGTGATGAACGGCAATCTGTTGGCCAGATTGCCGTCTGCGGGCTCGTCTTTCTCTGCACTGCTATTCCGGTCGGTCTGCTGTTGCGCGTGGGCTGGCGGGATTGGACCCTGTTTGCCGGCCTTTGGTCAGTCATGTACTTCATGGGCGGAAACGGATGGTTTTCTCGGGGCACACCAGTTCAAAAGGCATTTTCATATGGCTTGCTCGTCGGCACGGTGCTTTCAGCTCTGGAGTGGGCGGCGAGCTTGAAGCATTGATTTCGGCTCCATTGGTGCGAGTCGGAGAACGACGACGTTGCCTCATACTCCGTCATTGCGAGCGCAGCGAAGCAATCCAGAGTCTTCCTGCGGAGGGATTCTGGATTGCTTCGTCGCTACGCTTCTCGCAATGACGTCGAGAGAGCGTGCCACACACTCGATGTCGTAGGGTGGGCAAAGCGAAGCGTGCCCACCATCTTGCACGCCTCTACCGAATGGTGGGCACGGCGCTTTGCGCCTTTGCCCACCCTACGGCACCGTGCGACGCGCTGCAGCGCGTCCGGGACACAGCGAGCCTCACACTTCCCGTCTGCTCAAGAACGCCAGCCGCTCGAACAGGTGCACGTCCTGCTCGTTCTTGAGCAGCGCGCCGTGCAGCGGCGGGATCAGCTTGCGCGGGTCGCGTTCGCGCAGCTGCTCGGCGCTCATGTCCTCGTTGAGCAGCAGCTTGAGCCAGTCCAGAAGCTCCGACGTGGACGGCTTCTTCTTCAGGCCGGGCACCTCGCGCACCTCGAAGAAGATGCGCAGCGCTTCCTCGACCAGGCGCTTCTTGATGCCGGGAAAGTGGACGTCGACGATGCGATGCATGGTGTCGGCATCGGGAAACTTGATGTAGTGGAAGAAGCAGCGACGCAGGAAGGCGTCCGGCAGCTCCTTCTCGTTGTTGGAGGTGATCATCATGATCGGGCGCTGCTTGGCCTTGATCGTCTCGCCGGTCTCGTAGACATGGAATTCCATGCGGTCGAGCTCGAGCAGGAGGTCGTTCGGGAATTCGATGTCGGCCTTGTCGATCTCGTCGATCAAGAGCACCGGGCGCTGCTCGGCCGTGAAGGCCTCCCACAGCTTGCCGCGCTTGATGTAGTTCCTGATGTCGGATACGCGCGCGTCGCCGAGCTGGCTGTCGCGCAGACGCGACACCGCGTCGTATTCGTAGAGGCCCTGCTGCGCCTTGGTGGTGGACTTGATGTGCCAGGTCAGGAGCGGCGCATTCAGCGCCTTCGCCACTTCCTCGGCCAGCACCGTCTTGCCGGTGCCGGGCTCGCCCTTGATGAGCAGCGGGCGCTCCAGCACGATCGAGGCGTTGACGGCGACCTTGAGATCGTCGGTCGCAACATAGTCCTTGGTGCCGGTAAATTTCATTGCGTGTCCTTAGGTCATCGTCGGCGTGAGGCGCAAGCCCCGGTCGCGACAAGGGAACGGCCGCTCATGGCGGCCGTTCCTGGTTCGGTCAGGCTTTCAGACCCGTTTTATCAGCGAAAGGATCACGAGCACAATCACCGCGCCGATCGTGGCATCGACGATGGCGCCGATCGTGCCCGTTGCCAGCTGGATGTGCAGCTGGGGCAGCACCCAGCTCGCAACCAGCGCGCCGATGATGCCGACGACGATGTTGCCGATCAGCCCAAATCCCGCCCCGTGGACAATCTTGCCCGCGAGCCAGCCTGCGATCGCACCGATGATGAGTGCTGCGAGAATTCCCATTGCAAACGTCCCCCAAACAACCCCGTGAGGCGTCCAATTCTAGAGCAAAAAGCCTCCCGGTCCAGCGTCCCCCGGCGGGCTCCGCCCCTTGACGTTCGCCACCCGACGGGCAATCTGTCACCCATGTTCCTGCAATTCTTCACCTCTCTGCGCGACGCGCAGGTCCCCGTGACGCTGCGCGAATACCTCACGCTGATGGAGGCGCTCGACGCCGACCTCGCGGACTACACGGTCGAGAATTTCTACTATCTGTCGCGCGCCTCCCTCGTGAAGGACGAGCGCAACCTCGACAAGTTCGACCGCGTCTTCGGCACGGTCTTCAAGGGGCTGGAAAGCCTGCTCGAGGCCATGGACAAGGCGGAGATCCCCGAGGAGTGGCTGAAGAAGCTCGCCGAGAAGTATCTGACCGAGGAAGAGAAGAAGCAGATCGAGGCCATGGGCTGGGACAAGCTCATGGAGACCTTGAAGAAGCGCCTCGAGGAGCAGAAGGGGCGGCACCAGGGCGGCTCGAAGTGGATCGGCACCGCCGGCACCTCGCCGTTCGGCGCGCACGGCTACAATCCCGAGGGTGTCCGCATCGGCCAGGAGAAGAACCGCAACAACCGCGCCGTGAAGGTGTGGGACAAGCGCGAGTTCAGGGATCTCGACGGCAATGTCGAGCTCGGCATCCGCAACATCAAGGTGGCGCTGCGTCGCCTGCGCAAGTTCGCGCGCACCGGCGCGCCTGACGAGCTCGATCTCGACACCACCATCCGCGAGACCGCCAATCACGGCTATCTCGACGTTCACATGCGGCCCGAGCGGCGCAATGCGGTGAAGCTGCTGGTGTTCTTCGACATCGGCGGCTCGATGGACGCGCATATCGAGCAGGTCGAGGAGCTGTTCTCGGCGGCGAAGAGCGAGTTCAAGCACATGGAGTATTTCTACTTCCACAACTGCCTCTATGAGGGCGTGTGGAAGCAGAACAAGCGCCGCTTCACCGACCGCACGCCGACCTGGGACGTGCTGCACAAATACCCGCATGACTACAAGGTCGTGTTCGTCGGCGACGCCTCGATGTCGCCTTACGAGATCATGGTGCCGGGCGGCTCGGTCGAGCACGTCAACGAGGAACCCGGCTCGGTCTGGCTCGATCGCATCATCCGCACCTATCCGCATGCGGTGTGGCTCAACCCGGTGCAGCAGAAGCACTGGGACTATTCGGAATCGACCACCATCATCAAACGCATCTTTGCCAACCGGATGTACCCGATCACGATCGAAGGTCTCGAAGGGGCGATGAAGGAATTGACGCACTAGCCCTCTGTCATTCCGGGGCTCGCGCAGCGAGAACCCGGAATCCATCGGGCGGCAATGTTGGTGGAGAAATGGATTCCGGGCTCGTGCTGCGCGCGCCCCGGAATGACAATGAGAAGGGAGAACCATATGCCCCAGACCATCACCCGCGGCATCAAGGCGCTGATCGACGAGGCCAATGGCGAGATCGAGACGCTCAACGCCAGGGACGCCATCGAGATCTCCAAGAACGGCGACGTCGTCATCGTCGACATCCGCGATCCCCGCGAGATCGAGCGCGACGGCCGCATTCCCGGCGCGTTCGCTTGCACGCGCGGCATGCTCGAATTCTGGATCGATCCGCAGAGCCCCTATGCGAAGCCGATCTTCCAGGAAGACAAGAAGTTCGTCTTCCACTGCGCCGGGGGCCTTCGCTCCGCACTCGCCGCCAAGACTGCGCAGGACATGGGCCTCAAGCCCGTCGCCCACATCGCCGGCGGCTACGCCGCCTGGCGCGATGCAGGCGGGCCGACGGAGCAGTGGGAGCCGAAGAAGAAGGGGTGAGGTGAACACCTCCCTCACCGCACACTCCGTCATGCCCGGGCAAAAGCGCGAAGCGCGTCTTGCGCTAGATGACCCGGGCATCCACGTCTTCGCTGCAAGAACAAGAAAGAGCGTGGATGGCCGGGACAAGCCCGGCCATGACGACTGAGACAATTGCCGGAGCATGCCAATGACCGCCACCGACCCTCTCGTCTCCACCGAATGGCTCGCCGCCCACATCAACGACGCCAACGTGAAGGTGATCGACGCCAGCTTCAAGCTGCCGGGCGTGCTGCCGCTGCCGAAGGACGACTATCTCGCCGCGCATCTGCCCGGCGCCGTCTTCTTCGACGTCGATGCGGTGTCGGACCATTCCAACCCGCTGCCGCACATGTTTCCGAGCGCCGAACAGTTCGGCCGCGACATCGGCAATCTCGGCATCGGAAATAGCGACACCGTCGTGATCTACGATGCCGGCGGCTGGGTCGCAGCTCCCCGCGCCTGGTGGATGTTTTTGTCCTACGGCCACAGCAATGTGCGCATCCTCAATGGCGGCCTGAAGAAGTGGCGCGCCGAAGGACGTTCCGTCGGGAGCGGGGACGTAAAGCCGAAGCCGACGACGTTTAGGGCGAGCTACGACGCAAAGCGCGTGCGCAGCATGCAGCAGCTGATCGCCAATGTCGAAAGCCGTGCCGAGCAGGTGATCGACGCGCGCGCCGCCGACCGCTTCGAGGGCCGCGCACCGGAGCCGCGTCCGGGGATCCGCTCCGGACACATCCCCGGCGCGCGCAACGTGCCCTATAATCTGCTGTTCGATGCCGCGACCGGCACGATGAAGCCGCTCGACGAGCTCCGCGCCGCCTTCACCAACGCCGGCGTCAAGTTAGAGGCGCCGATCGTGACGAGCTGCGGCTCGGGCGTCTCGGCCGGCGTGCTCACGCTCGCGCTCTATCGCTTGGGGATCACCGACACTGCGCTGTATGATGGCTCGTGGTCGGAATGGGGCCAGGAAAAGGGCCCGCCGGTCGCGACCGGGCCGGCGTGACGCCGCCGCGATAAGAGTGCGCCCCCTCGCCCCGCTTGCGGGAGAGGTGAAGGGTCAGCGCGTGCGCGTTGTCGTCGTCGCGAAGATCGGCCGACCGAACGGATCGAGCTGCTGCCGCAACTGCTGAGGCGGTGGACGCCGCACCACGTGATTCCGCTTCTTGGCCTTCGCCTTGCGCTTGGTCGCCTTGCTGTCGGGCGCGGCGGTATCGGGCTTGGCGGTGTCGGTCTTGGCAGTATCGGTCCTGGAAGTGTCGGCCTTGGCAGTCTCGGTCTTGGCAGCGTCGGCCTTGGTGGTGTCTGTCCCGGCAGTGTCAGTCTTGGCCTCCGCCGGCGCATCCTTGGAGATCGTCCCCGCCGGATCGTTCAGCGCGGCCAGCTTCGCCGAGCCGACATCGAGCGCCGAGGAGGCGAGGGCAGCGCTGGGATCGGCCGGTGCCGGCTCGCCGACCGGCTTAGCCTCGGGGATGGATGCCGTGGTGTCGGCAGCGGTGAGCGTGTCGGTGGACGCTGGTGCCGCGGCCTCCGCGATCGCTTCGGGCTTGGCCGGTTCGACGGCCGGGACCTCAGCCGGCGGTGCAGCGAGTTGGGGCTGAGCTTCGGCCTCGTTAGCCGGCGCGGCGACCTGCTCTGGCTCGCTCGCGGGCAGCGCAATGGTCGGTACCTGGTCGCGTATCGACGGCTCCGGCTCGGCGGTGACAGGCTCGACGGTCACGGGCTCGACCGGTTCGGCGCGGAGGACCGCGAGCACCGGCGGGGCCGGCTCGGGACTCTGCGCAAACACCTTCTCCTGCGGGCCGTTCCGCCAGGAGGGGTTGTTGACATACTGCTCATGGGACGCCCGCAGCAGCGCGGCGGCCCCTAGGCCGAACACCAGGATGGAGGTTGACAGCAGGATCGCGGCAAACAGGAAGCGAAAGCCGGGAAGCATCGGGCGGGTTGCGAATTTCCGCCCCGGCGGCGAGGTGGCCAGGGCCCATGAGCCATCTGAACGCGGTGACGGTACTGAGGGCCGCGTTCGCCACGGATCGGAGTTCAAAGCGGCGGCGAATCAGGCTGATTCGACCATATCGCAACGGCTCTCCTCCGTTCCCTAAAATTCGGCGCCGAAGAGTCCGCAATTGACGGCGCGATGCGATTTCCGCCCCGTGATGCAACGGGGCAACGGTAGTCTTGCGGATCACAATTCGGCAAATACGCCTGATATGTCTTGAATGTGCCGCGATCTTCGGTCATCTGGCCGTTAACGGTCCGATCGGGCTTGGGGACTATACAAGAGCGATGATGATCAAACATTTTCTGACGATATGCGCTGCCGCAACGGTCGCTGTGGCGGGAACCTCGCTCGCGCAGGCTCAGAGCTATCCGGTCCAGCAGGCGCCTAGCTACGGCGCTCCGGTCGAATATCGGCCTGGCGATCGCACGCCGAATTTCGACGCGCTGGACGAAGACGACGATGCGATGCCGCAGACATCGCTGCCGCCGCCCGGCCCGGCCGACGACCCGCGCTACGGCCGTCCGGTCGGCGCGCCTCCGGTCTATTCCGCGGCCCCGCCGCAGGGTCCGGTGATGTCGCCGGATGATCCGCGTTATGGCCGTCCGGCTGGCGCTCCGCCGGTCTATTCGGCGGCCCCGCAGGGCCCCGTGATGTCGCCCGACGATCCCCGCTACGGCCGGCCCGCCGGTCCGCCGCCGGTGATCTATGCCAACCGTCCGGGGCAGGGCCAGACACCTGCCAATGACGGCTTGCGTCCGCCGGAGGCTGTGGGTGGTCCCGCTGCGACCGGAACGGTCCAGGCCGATCAGCCGCCTCTCGGCGCAGATGGCCGGCCGATGACGGTCGCTTCGCTGCCGCCCGAAGAGCAGCCCGATGCTGCGCCGGCGCAGTTGCCGCCGAACCTGCGCCGCCAGGAAGTCGCGTTCCAGACCAAGGAGCCCGCCGGTACCCTCGTGGTCGATACGCCGAACACCTACCTCTATTACGTGCTCGGAGGCGGCCGTGCGATCCGCTACGGCGTCCGCGTCGGCCGCGACGGCTTCACCTGGACCGGCGTGCAGAAGATCACCCGCAAGGCCGAATGGCCGGATTGGCATCCGCCGACCGAGATGATCGAGCGCCAGCCCTATCTGCCGCGCTTCATGGCCGGTGGCCCCGGCAATCCGCTCGGCGCCCGCGCGATGTATCTCGGCTCGACCGTCTACCGCATCCACGGCACCAACCAGCCCTCGACGATCGGCAAGTTCGTCTCGTCCGGCTGCATCGGCATGCTGAACGAGGACGTCTCCGACCTGTTCGACCGCGTCAAGGTCGGCACTCGCGTGGTGGTGATGCCGGGTGGTCCGCCGCCGGGAACGGCGACCGCCTCCGCCGCGCCGACGACCGGTGCGGCTGCCGGCCCGGCTCCGATGGCCGCGCAGGCTGGCCCCGTCCCGGGCACGCAGCCGACCGTGGTGCCGCCGCTGCCTGCGCCTGTCACCGTGCGCTAAGGCTTCCTGACAATTCAGATTGCGAAGGGCGTGCCGTCGGCACGCCCTTTTCGTTTCAGGCCAGCTTGCGCGGCAGCTCGCCGCCCTTGGTGAAGGCGTCGATCGCCTCGACCATCTGGCCGTAATGGATGCGCAGCCCGTCCGCGGTCGCGTAGCCGAGATGCGGTGTCAGCACGAGGTTGTCGAGCTTGCGGAAGGGGTGGTCGACCGGCAGCGGCTCGACCGAGAACACGTCGATGCCGGCGCCCGCGATCTTCCTCTGCTGCAAGGCCTCGAGCAGCGCATGCTCGTCGACGATCGGCCCGCGCGCGGTGTTGACGAGAAAGGCGGTCGGCTTCATCCGCGTGAGATCGGCAGCTCCGACCAGTCCGCGCGAGCGCTCGCTCAGCACCACGTGGATGGTGACGATGTCGGCCTTGGCGAACAGCTCGTCCTTGGTGGCGTAGCCGACGCCGGCCGCCGCGCACTTCTCGGGCGTGAGGTTCGGGCTCCAGGCGATCACGTTCATGCCGAACGCTTTCGCAATGCCGGCCATCTTGCTGCCGAGCTTGCCGAGCCCGACGATGCCGAGCGTCAGCCCCTCGATCTCGACGCCGGCAAAGGTTTGCCAGGGCTCGCCGGCATGCATGCGCGCATTCTCGCGGCCGATGCCGCGGGTCAGTTCCAGGATCAGGCCCATGGTCAGCGGTGCCGTGGGATCGCGCGAATATTGCGTGCCGGCGATGGCGACGCCGCGCCCCTTCGCGGCTTCCATGTCGATCGCGGCGTTGCGCATGCCTGAGGTCAGCAGCAGCTTCAGCTTCGGCAGTTTGTCGAACAGACTCTTCGGGAATGCGGTGCGCTCGCGCATCGCGCAGACGATGTCGAAATCGGCCAGCGCGCTGGCCGCGGCCTGCTCCGAGGCGAAGGGACGGCTGAACACGGTGACATCGACGCGGTCGGACAGTTTCGGCCAATCGGCGACGTCGAGCGCGAGGTTGAAATAGTCGTCGAGAATTGCACAGCGCAGCCGCGTCATCAGCGTTCATCCATGGCGAGAGGTGATGGCGCCAGCGGGGGGCCGCCATCGTCGAAATCCAGGCCATGGTTGCGCGCAATCACGCCTGCGCGCAACAGCTTGCGTCTTCAAAAGTCCGATAGGGAGGAGGCGCTTAGAGGTCGCGGGGCTTCAGGCGGAACGGCGCATCCATGCCGTGCTTGGCGCGCCAGGCCGGGCCAGGGCCGCGCATGTAATGCAGCTCGGGGCGATACGGGTTGAAGGCGGTGGCGAAGAAGCGCTTCCAGAAGCTCTGGATTTCCGAGACGAATCCGGAGACGTGTCCGGCTTCTGCCGGCACAGGAAGAGAGTTGGTCTCGATCATGGCCATGACGCTGTCTCGCCGTGCTACCCGGTCATTCTGAGCGGGTGGCGCTGTTTCCGCGCGAAACCGAGCTTTGGCCTGATTTATTAAAAGATGGTTTCAATTGTCCGGATCGGCGGCGAGATGGTGTCCGAACCGTATTCATCCGTGGTGAACGGACGGAAAACATTGCCCTTTGGGGGCGGGATCGCTACATCGGCGGCAAGCAAAATTTCCTCAAATCGAAGGTTTCACGGGACCGATGGCGCGCCAGTTCATCTATTTCATGCAGGGCCTGACCAAGAGCTACCCGACCCGGAAGGTGCTCGATAACATCCATCTGAGCTTCTACCCGGACGCCAAGATCGGCGTGCTCGGCGTCAACGGCTCGGGTAAGTCGACGCTGCTCAAGATCATGGCCGGCCTCGACAAGGAGTATAACGGCGAGGCTTGGGTCGCCGAGGGCGCCCGCGTCGGCTATCTCGAGCAGGAACCGCACCTCGATCCGGCGCTATCGGTGCGCGAGAATGTCATGCAGGGCGTCGCCAAGCAGAAGGCGATCCTCGACCGCTACAACGAGCTCGCTGTCAACTATTCGGACGAGACCGCCGACGAGATGACCAAGCTGCAGGACGAGATCGAGGCCCAGGGCCTGTGGGATCTCGACAGCAAGGTCGACCAGGCGATGGACGCGCTGCGCTGCCCGCCCGACGATGCCGATGTGACAAAGCTCTCGGGCGGTGAGCGGCGCCGCGTCGCGCTGTGCCGCCTCCTGCTCGACCAGCCCGAGCTTCTGCTGCTGGACGAGCCGACCAACCATCTCGACGCCGAGTCCGTGTCATGGCTCGAAGGCCATTTGCGCAACTATCCCGGCGCGATCCTGATCGTCACCCACGATCGCTACTTCCTCGACAACGTCACGAGCTGGATCCTCGAGCTCGACCGCGGTCGCGGCATTCCCTACGAGGGCAACTACTCGTCGTGGCTGGTGCAGAAGCAGAAGCGCCTGGAGCAGGAGGGCCGCGAGGACGCGGCGCACCAGAAGACGCTGGCCCGCGAGCAGGAATGGGTGGCGTCCTCGCCGAAGGCGCGCCAGGCCAAGTCGAAGGCGCGTTACCAGCGCTATGAGGAGCTGCTCAAGCAGGCCAGCGAGAAGCAGACCCAGACCGCACAGATCATCATCCCGGTCGCCGAGCGGCTCGGCGCCAACGTGGTCGATTTCGAGGGACTCAGCAAAGGCTATGGCGATCGCCTCTTGATCGACGATCTCACCTTCAAGTTGCCGCCCGGTGGCATCGTCGGCGTGATCGGTGCCAACGGCGCCGGTAAGACCACGCTGTTCAAGATGATCACCACGCAGGAAACGCCGGACAAGGGCACCATCACGGTCGGCGAAACCGTGCATCTCGGCTATGTCGACCAGTCGCGCGATGCGCTCGACGGCAAGAAGACCGTCTGGGAGGAGATCTCCGGCGGCAACGAGCTGATCCTGCTCGGCAAGAAGGAAGTGAACTCACGCGGCTATTGCTCGTCGTTCAACTTCAAGGGCGCCGACCAGCAGAAGAAGGTCGGCGCGCTATCCGGCGGTGAACGCAACCGCGTGCATCTGGCAAAAATGCTGAAGTCCGGCGCCAACGTGCTGCTGCTCGACGAACCGACCAACGATCTCGACGTTGACACGTTGCGCGCGCTCGAAGAGGCGCTGGAGGATTTCGCCGGCTGCGCCGTCATCATCAGCCATGATCGCTGGTTCCTCGACCGCATCGCGACCCACATCCTGGCGTTCGAAGGCGACAGCCACGTCGAATGGTTCGAGGGCAACTTCCAGGACTACGAAAAGGACAAGATGCGCCGACTCGGTCAGGACAGCATCATTCCGCACCGCGTGAAGTACAAGAAGCTGACGCGGTGATCTCGGCATGATGCGGCGGGCGCTCATCGCTGCGGTGATCGTGGTCACCTGTGGCTGCTGGTCGTCCGCCCGCGCCGCCGATGCCGCCTTCACGCAGTTCATCGCATCACTCTGGCAGGAGGCACAGGCGGCGGGCGTGTCACGCGCGACATTCGAGCAACAGACGCGTGGGCTCGAGCCTGACTACAAGCTGCCCGATCTGCTTCTGCCGGGCCGGCCGGCGACCGGCGCGCCGTCGCAGGCCGAGTTCGTGCAGGTGCCAGCGGACTACGTCAGGGAAGGCTCGATCGCGCGGCTTGCAGGCGAGGGGCAGCGGTTGCTGCAGAAATATCGGCCGGCGCTGACCGAGATCGAGAAGAAATCCGGGGTGCCGGCGACCGTGATGCTCGCGATCTGGGGCCGCGAGACCGATTACGGCCGCTACACTCTGCCTTACGACCTCGTCCGCGTGCTGGCGACGCAGGCCTATGTCGGCCGCCGCAAGGATCAGTATCGCAACGAGTTCATTCTCGCGCTCAAGATCCTCGGCGAGGGCGTGGTGACGCGCAAGGACATGCGCTCGTCCTGGGCCGGTGCGACCGGCCTCACGCAGTTCCTGCCATCGGAGTATTACAAGCACGGCGTCGATTTCGACGGCGACGGACGCATCGACATCTGGCATTCGGTGCCGGATGCGCTGGCGTCCGCCGCGCAGCAGCTCGTCAACAAGGGTTGGCAGAGCGGCGTGCGCTGGGCCTACGAGGTGCAGGCGCCGGCCAAGGTCGATTGCACCAATGGCGTGCCCGAGGTGACGAAGCCGATCGGGCAGTGGCTGCGCGAAGGTTTTGTGCCGGTGCGCGGGCAGAAGCTGAGCGCCGCCGAGCAGTCGCAGCCGGCCTCGCTGCTGCAGCCGGAGGGCATCTACGGTCCGTCATTCCTGACCACGAAGAATTACTTCGTCATCAAGGAATACAATTTCTCCGACCTCTACGTGCTGTTCGTCGGCCATCTCAGCGACCGCATGACCAGCCCGCTGCCATTCGCAACGCCCTGGTCGGCTTCGAAGCAGTTGCGCACGACGGACGTCGAGACCATGCAGCGCGGGCTGACGCGCGTCGGGCTCTATAAGGACAAGATCGACGGCAAGGCGGGCATGCAGACCCGCGCCGCGCTCGGCGCTTACCAGAAGTCGGCCGGCCTCAAGGTGGATTGCTGGCCGAGCGAAGAGGTGCTGCGTTCGATCCAGGCGGCGCGATAACGGTTCTCGACTTCGGCCAAAAGAAAAAGCCCGGCCGATGGTTTCGACCGGGCTTCGATCGTGGCGCGGATGCGCCTTGCGATCAGATCAGTAACAGACGCGAACCGGGCGAACGACCCAGCCGTAGCCGTCCCAATAACGCTGGCGCTGCCAGTAGCAGGGCGCGGGCGGCGGGGGCTCGGCCACGTACACCGGACCACCATAGGCGGGGCGACTCGACGCGATGGCGCCGCCCACGATCGCGCCGCCGATCAGGCCGGCCGCGAGGCCGGCGCCGAGGCCGTCATGAGCCTTCGCGGACGGAGTAGCGGTCACCAGCGAACCGGCAACCGTCGCAACCGTGAGGGCGGCAACTAAAGTCTTCTTCATGCTCTTGGCTCTCCTGGGAGAATAGGCTCCCCTTGTGAGGGGTGGCCGGGTTTTCAAAGGTTCACGCACACTCTGATGAAATTGGCCTTGCAGCTAGGAAGCGCGCAAATGGTCAACCCACGGTAAACGCACACGGAGCTGTGACGAGAAAAAGCGGTCTTTTTCGGGCCCTGAGATGAACGGCGCATCCGTAGTGAAGCGGCCCAAGCGACTTCTCGAAGCGATCCGGTTTGGCGCGCCTCAGCCGCAGACTCGGACGCGGCGGACGCGCCAGGCATAGCCGTCCCAGAAACGCTGCCTCTGCCAGGCGCAACCGCCGTAGTAGTCGTCGGCGACATAGCCAGGACCGGGAGCGTAGTAGCGGGGCGGGTAATAGCCGGGGCCGTAGCCCGGACCGTAGCCGTAGGCGGGACCCGGTCCGTAATAATACGGAGAGGCCAGTGCGCCCCCGACGATGATCCCGGCGGCCACGCCGGCCGCAACGCCGCGCTGCGCATGGGCCGGCGTTCCCGCCGTCAGAGCCAGGGTGACGATGGCAGCGACTGCCAGGAGCGACTTCTTCATTGGCTTGACCTTTCGCACAAACACGCGGGAACTCTTTGGGGTAAGGTTCCATATTTCGTTTGAATGATCAATGAACGGCACCTTTGCCGGAGGCGACCAATTGGCATGGATCGCAGCTCCAGCGGGCGACGATGATGGGCAACGCGATGGTCAATGCATTGATCGCTGCTGGAATCGTTGGCGCGATCGGCTACGGCTGGATCACACACCTGCAGAACCGCGGCCGGCGCTCCCGCGCGGCGGCCGGCAGCGATGGAGGGAGTAGCGGCGGCGACAGCTATTCCGGGACGAGCGACGGCTTTTCGCTGGGAAGCTGGTTTTCCAGCGGCAGTTCGGAGAGTTCGACTGACGGTGGCAGCTGTTCCAGCAGCGATGGCGGCAGCAATGGTGGGGATTGCGGAGGGGGCGGCGACGGTGGCGGAGGGGGCGGTGGCGACTAGATCCACCGCAATCTTTGAGCCAGCTCAAAGCCTAGTTTATAGCCGTTCTAGGCTGTATTCGGGCTAGTTTGGAATAGCTTGAAATACCGGTTTTTCCTTTTGCATCCGGCCGGCCCCTTAAATATCGATGATGGTGCATCACCGAAGGGCCTGCCGCTTCCATGATCGTTTGTTCTTGTAACGTGCTGAGCGATGACGACATCCGCGCCGCTGTCGCCGAGTCCGACGACGCTGTGCGCCATGCCAAGCAGGTTTATGGATGCCTCGGTTGTAGCGCCGAATGCGGCCGGTGTGCCCGGACCATCAAGACCATCATCGACGAAGCGCTTGGCCCCTGCGCCCAGTCGTGCTGTGCCGGCTGTCCGCACAGCCACACGGTGGCCGCCAACGACGAGATCGCCGAACCCGCTCAGTTCGCGCTCGCGGCCTGCTGAACCTACCATACGGCCTCCCTTCTTTTCCCCGGCTGCGTCGCAGTAGCTGGTTGCCCTCGTCCGCAAACTCATTTAGAAGCATTCTAAATTCGGTTAAGGACCGATTTGGACTGCAAGAGCTGGAGTGAACCATGCAGGGCGACGCAAAAGTCATCGACTATCTCAACAAGGCGCTGCGTCATGAGCTAACTGCGATCAACCAGTACTGGCTGCACTACCGTTTCCTCGACAATTGGGGCCTGTTGGACATGGCCAAGGTCTGGCGCAAGGAGTCCATCGAGGAGATGGAGCACGCCGACAAGCTCACCGCGCGCATCCTGTTCCTGGACGGCTTCCCGAACATGCAGGTGCTCGATCCCCTGCGCATCGGCCAGAACGTCAAGGAGATCATCGAATGCGACCTCGCCGCCGAGATGAGCGCGCGGGCGCTCTACCAGGAAGCGGCGACCTACTGCCATGGCGCCAAGGACTACGTCACGCGTGACCTGTTCGAGAAGCTGATGAGCGACGAGGAGCACCACATCGACTTCCTCGAAACCCAGCTCGATTTGATCGGCCGTATCGGCCTCGAGCTCTACACCCAGAAGCACGTCGGCGGTCTCGAGGGCGAGGGGCACTAAGGCTCCACTCTCTCCATTCGTCATGGCCGGGCTTGACCCGGCCATCCACATGCTGGCGCACCGTGGAGGCGTGGATGCCCGGGTCAAGCCCGGGCATGACAGTCTGCTTAAACAAGCAAATGCGCCAGCTACAGCTGCTCCTTGTAGCGCTCCTCCACGACCTCCTGACTGTCCGGCTCGCCGAGACTGGTCTGCTCGTGGATGATTTCGGTGATGCTCGGCATCACCGAACGCTGCACCTTCTCCGGCGACCACAGTTTTGAGCGCATCAGCGCCTTGCCGCAGTGGAAATAGACTTCGCTGACCGCGACGTTCAGCACCGCGCGCGGCGGCTTGCCGAACTCGACCATCGACGCCAGCAGATCAGGATCGGCCGACAGCGTGCCGCGTCCGCCGACGCGCAGCGTCTCGTCGATCCCCGGCACGAAGAACAACAGATGCACGAAGCCCGAGCCTTCGACGACGTTGCGAAAGCTGTCGATCCGGTTGTTGCCGGAGCGGTCGGGCATCAACAGCTGGTTGGGGCCGGCGACGTGGACGAAGCCGATGCCGCCGCCGCGCGGCGAGGCATCGACGCTGCCGTCGGCGCCTGATGTCGCGAGCACGCAGAATGGCGACATCTCGATGAACTTCTTCGCATGGGCATCGATCGCGGGGCGCGCCTTCGCGATCACGCGGGGGCTCGGCTTGGCATAGATGGTGGCGAGGTCTTCGGCGCAAAGATCGGTCAACGGCGTGCCTCCGCTTCAGCTCGGCCCAAAGCTAACCGATCAGCCGCCTCCAGCCAACAAGATCGATCGCGTTCGACCGTATCCGCCGGCTCGAAGCAGCTGATGCGGCCAATATGGCCATCGATGCAAAAATCAGCGGCGCGTCGCTTCAATGCCTTGCTGCGGCGCCGTCTGCAGAAACTGCCGGATCTGCTCGCTGTAGAATTTCGCATTGCCGGTGGTGCCGTGGCCGCGCGTCTCGGTGCTCGCGGGGATCAGGAGAAGGCGCCCGTTCTTGACCCGCTTCATCGCGGCCCCTGTGACGCCGGTCTCGGGTGGGTTGCGCTCGTCGTCGGCGGAATTGATCAGCAGCAGCGGCGCTTCGATTGCCTCCAGCTTCTCGCCGGCATTGTAGTCGTGCGAGGACTCCCACTGATAGACGAAGTCGTTGGCATCGGCCGTGATCGGCGTCGCCAGCCGATCGTCGACGATCTTGTCCGCCTTCGCCGCCGTCGGCGCCTGCGATTGATAGGCCAGCGTGCCGCCGATGCTGGCGATGCCATAGGCGGTGATGGCGTATCTCATCATGCGCGGCTGGCTGGTGTAATTGCCGCCATTGTAGTCGGGATCGTTGCGGATGGTGTCGAGCATGATCCGCCGCATCATCCAGTTGCGCGATGCCATCTCGGTCGGTTGCGAGGCCATCGGGACCAGCGCGTCCATCGCCTTCGGATATTTCTCGCCCCATAGCCAGGTTTGCATGCCGCCCATCGAATTGCCGATGACGAGCCGCAGATGCTTGACACCGAGTCCTTCCGTCACCAGGCGATACTGTGCCTCGACCATGTCGTCATAGTCGTATTTCGGGAAGCCCGTCTTCATGCCGTCGGACGGCTTTGACGATTTGCCGTGGCCGATATTGTCGGGAATGATGATGTAATATTTGGAGGCGTCGAGCGGTTGTCCGGCGCCGAACAACTCGCCGGCAAAGGCTGGCGTCAGCATGCTCGCGCCCGAACCGCCTGTTCCGTGCAACACCAGCACCGGCTGGCCTGAGGGCTCGCCGACAGTGGTGTAATGCAGGCGCAGTTCCGGCATGGTCTCGCCGGTGTGGAACTTGAAATCCCTGGCGATCCAGTCGCCTTGCTTCGGCGCCGGATAGTCGGCGGCCCATCCTGATGTCGAGATCGATAGCAGAACGGCCGATAAGGCCACGCAAGACGCTTTCATGTTGATCCCCCCGCGCGACTCTTATGTGGCGGCCGCGCCGCTGCGGAACTTAACAGAAGTGCGGGGAAGGATGTAGGATTTCGCCGTGGTCGCTCGTCCTTGAGGAAAACATCCGGAGAGATTGCATGTGCCGCAACATCAAGACGCTGTTCAACTTCGAGCCGCCGGCGACGGAGGACGAGATTCACGCCAGCGCGCTCCAGTTCGTGCGCAAGCTGTCCGGCTTCAACAAGCCGTCGCAGGCTAATGAGGAGGTGTTCGAGCGCGCAGTGGCCGAGGTGTCGGAGGCTGCACGGCGGCTGCTGGCCTCGCTGCACACCCATTCACCCGCGCGCGACCGTGGTGTCGAGGCGGAAAAGGCCAGGGAGCGCTCGCGTCTGCGGTTCGGTTAGCGATGCCCAGAGATCCCATTGCGTGATCTGGCTCACGGAAGAACGCCTCTTGCTGCGCGATGATGTGCGCCGGGGTTTTGACAGCCCGGAGCACGATCATGAGCCGCCCCCTTCTTCCTTTGAAAGCAGGTGCCATCACCTTCACGGTGCTGTGGACTGCCTGGATGATGTGGTGGAGCGGGTCCTACAGCAGCGTCAACCTCGTCATCCTGGCGCTGCTTGGCACGTTGGTCGGCTATCTCTGGTATCGCGCCATGCGCTGGCAGTTCGAGCGCATGGGCATGCTGCCGCGCAAGGATGATTCCTCGCCGACGCGGTGATTGCCGTGCGTCCGGGGCACGAGAGTGCCGCTACTCCTTGCCGTGCTTCTTCTTTTTCTTCTTTTTCCTGTGATCGTCGCCTTCGCCGTCGTCGCTCTCGTCATCGGCGATCGGCGCGTCAACCTCCTGCACGGCGGCCTCAAGCGCCTCGCGCTCCGCGGCTTCACGCTCGCGCTCGGCGACTTCACGTTCGCGCTGGCGGCGGCGTTCGTCCCAGGCGTCGAAGAGCTGCTCGAGCCACGGCAGCACCTGTTCGATCGACGGCAATTGACCGGCAGGCCCCGGCTCGCCACGCGAGCCTTGCGGCCCCGCCGGCCCCTGCGGTCCGACAGGCCCCTGCGCACCGACTGGCCCGCGCGGGCCGGCTTCGCCTTGCTTGCCTTGTGGACCGGCCTTGCCTGGCTGTCCGGCCTTGCCGAGCGGCCCTGGCTTGCCTTGCGGGCCCGGCTTGCCGCGCGCGCCGTCGGGCCCGCGCCGGCCCGGATGACCCTGCGGTCCCGGCCGTCCCGGCTCGCCCGGCCGCCCGCGCGGTCCCTGAGCTCCCTGCCGTCGTCCCTGATCGTCTGCCACGCCACTGCTCCCTCTCGCGGAAGCAAGCTACTTAGCGGTGTTTGACGACAGCAGCAATTCCGCCCGCGTTTCGCGCGGGATCGGTCAACATCAATCGGCACGCGGGCCGCGCGCTAATCCTGATAGGCGGGCACGTCGATTCCGGACGCGGCATAGAGCCGGATCTTGTTGCGCAGCGTCCGCACCGACAGGCCGAGCACGCGCGAGGCGCGCGTGCGGTTGCCGTCGCAGCGTGCCAGCGTCTGCAGCACGAGCTCGCGCTCGACCTCGTCGACGGTTGCGCCGATCAGCAACGGAACGATCTGGTTGGGTGCAAGGAATTGGGCGCCGTGCTCGGGCGCAGCGACATGAACAGTGGTCATCAATATACTCCCCGACCAACGCCCGCTTCCATCGTTGGAAGCGGATCGAGAACAAACGACCCCCAAGCCGTAGAACCACGGTGGGCGGGTTTGGTTAACGAAAGGTTAACAGCGGGCGATCGCACCAATTGACCTCAGGATTGCCGTGATGCCGCCGTGATTGGTGTGGGATGCGAAGTGATGCGGCCCTATCTCGCGCTGTCATGCCCCGCCCAAGTGCGCAATTGCGCACGAGGGGCGGGCGATGACTGCGGTGTGTGATGAGATGAGTCGCGCGTCACACCGTCCGGTATCCGCCGTCCACCATCACGATCGTTCCCGTGACATAGGCGGACAGATCTGATGCGAGGAAGATCGCGGGGCCGACGATGTCTTCGGGCTTGCCGGTGCGCGCCAGCGGGGTGTGATCGACGAAGGCCTGCACCAGAGCCGGATTGGTCGCGCGCACATTGGCGTTGATGTTGGTCTCGATGAAGCCGGGCCCGATCGCGTTGACGCGCACGCCTTCCTTGCCGAGCTCGACCGCCAGCGCCTTGGTGAAGCCGAGCACGCCATGCTTGGAAGTCGTATAGGCCGCCGAGCTTGGCGTGCGCAGATGCACGAAGGACTGGATCGAGCCGATATTGACGATGCGGCCTTTGCTCGCGCGCAGCGGGCTAAGGAAGGCCTGCGTCATGTTGAAGACGCCGTTGAGGTTGAGCGAGATGATGTCGTTCCAGTCCTTCGCCACCGTCTCGGTCTCGGCGGTGAAGGCGTTGCGGCGGGTGATGCCCGCATTGTTGACGAGGATCGAGACCTGCCCGACCTTGTCGGCGACTTGCTTCGCTAGTGCAAAGCAGTCCTCGCGCCGGGTCACGTCGAGCGCAAAGCTCTCGGCCTTGCCGCCGGCTTTGCGGATCTCCTGAGCCGCTTCCGCGACCGTGTCGGCATTGACGTCGAGCAGCACCACTTGCGCGCCTTCCCGCGCGTAACCGGCCGCGATGGCCCGGCCGATGCCGGAACCGGCGCCGGTGACCACGGCGATGTGGTTTGCGAGCAATGCCATGACAATTTCCTCCCGATTTCGTTTTTAAGTTTCATGAAAGGCTAACTCGAAATTAAGGGGTCGGAAACGGCGGCCTTGGCATACTGATCTTCATCGCTAAACGTTGCGCGCATGATGGAACGGCTCGAAACCTGGAAACTCGCTCTCGAACGCCTGCGGTTGGCGCAATCAGCCGACTGGGCCGAGGCAGGCCGGCTCGTGGCCGAGATCGTGCGGATGAGCACGGACGTCACGTTGCGCCAGGCGGCGGAGCAGGCGCTTCCGGTGCTGCGCCAGGCCGTGGACCATGACGACCACAGCATCACGCTGGCAGCCCAGCGCCGCCTCGGCGTTGTCCTCGAGGTCGTCCATGATCTCTCCGCGCCGCGCTTCGGCCGCCGCAATGCGATGCCGAAGAAGCTGTCCAGCGAGGATCGCGCGCGCAAGGTGCTCGGCCTGCCGCTCGCGGTGCAGCTCACCTGCGAGGATATCAACCAGGCCTATCGCCGCGCGGCCAAGGGCATGCATCCCGACCACGGCGGCAGCGCGGAAGCCTTCATCGACCTCGCCGCCGCGCGCGACATCCTCATCCATCCCGGCGCGCACAAGGACGCGTGAGAGCGCGCCAGCGTTCGTATCACGCAAAAACAAGCGGGCAAGGACGCAAGGTCCTTGCCCGGCTCTTCGTTCGCCGATCGAAATCTTACCAGCTGCAGTGGCCGTTCTTCAGCGACGTATCCTTCAGCATGAGCGCGTCGACGAAGGTCGGCACGGTCGCGCTGGCGCGGTGGTAGCCGGCCGGCCACGGCGTGGTCGGGACGCTCTCGTCCCAGATCTGGCAGAAGCCGGTGTCCTGCCAGCGGATCAGGTGATAGCCGGCTTCGGCCGGGCTCGCGGCGACGAAGGCGGTGACGGCAAGACCCGCGGCAGCGCACAGCATGGAAATACGACGCATGATCAGCTCCTCAAAATGAAAGATGTGATGCGCCTCCCGACAATGATGGGGAGGGGTGGTGCGGGCCGCTTTTGGGGATGCGCCCCGGACAAGATGTGAGTAGTTCCGCCGGCCGCCCAGGTTCAAAGAGGCGCGCGGAACATGCGTGATTTCGGCCGGAAAATGCGGGACATGGTTGAAAAGAAAAGAGCGGATCGCTCGCGCGACCCGCCCCTCAAATTTGAATCCTTTGCACGAGCTCAGAGCGTGCAGCGGCGCTCCGAGCGCAGCTTGATCTGCAGGTCGGAAGCCTGCTGGAAGGTCGGGAGCGGCTTGCTGACGACCTTGTAAGTCGACACCCCAATTTGGAACGGCTTGTACTGCAGGTCCTCGTTCCAGACCTGGCAGATGCCGGTGTTCTCCCAGCGGATCACGTAATAGCCGACCTTCGCGGACGCCGGCACGGCGAACACGGACGAAGCGATGCCGGCAACGGCACAAAGGGCGAGAACGCGACGCATGAAGTATCTCCTTGTGGGGGAAGTGGGACCTGAAAACCCGTGCGGTAAAAGCAGGTCCTTTGCAAGCCGGGGGGCGCGGCCGTTCACGGACATGTCAGATGCCGCCGTGCACTTGGTTTGGCCGCGTGCCCGACAAGTCACACGCGCTCGGCGTGGCTCACTTCGAAAGCGAGGCCACCGCCTCGATCTCGATCAGCATCCGGGGATCAGGCAGCGCCCGTACCACGCAAGTCGTGCGCGCGGGGTAGGGCGGCGGGCCGAAGGCGCCGGCATAGAGCGCGTTCATGGCGGCGACATCAGAGGCGCGGGTCAGGAGCACGTTGACCTTGACGAGGTCGCGGAACGTCGCGCCCGCCTCGTCCAGCACGCGCCTGATATTGACGACGACATTGGCGAACTGCGTCTCGAAGCCTTCGGGCAGCGCGCCATGGGCGTCGAAGCCGGGAATGCCGGAGACGAACAGGAGATCGCCGACGCGGGTGGCAAAAGACAGCGGCGGTGCCTTGATGTGCGGTGGGGGCGCGAAATGCTGGATCGGCATGGGATCACCTCGGAACGGTGTTCTCTCGTTTTGGGAACGTAGCGGTCCGGCCGGGTCCGCTCAAAGCAAAAAATGCGAAAACAACCCCATGCACAGTAGAAAAACCAAGGCCCGTCAATACGTTCTGAAAATCAGAAATAAAGCTTGCCCCGTCGGGCAAAACAGGGGCAGAATGGCGTGATGGCGGTGGTCGCGGCTCGCACCGACGGGGCGCAATCGCGGCCGCTCTTCGCCTCTCCCCGCATGCGGGGAGAGGCCGGAATTTGCGTGAGCAAATTCCGGGTGAGGGGGAGTTTCCGCGAGTCCCGCTGCGTCCGTTTGCGCGGGTAGAGCCCCTCCACTCTCCCCGCAAGAGCGGGGCGAGGGAGAATTCCCCCATCATTTTGCCGCCGCGATCCATCGGATAGATTCGCTGCGTCTGATTCGATTCCTCCCTTGAAAAATAGCCCCCGGAGACGCCCATGAAGATCGCATCCACCTTTCGCGCCGCGCTGGTCGCCATCGCCGCTGTTGCCGGCTTCTCGACCTCGGCGATGGCCGACGGCGGCTTCGTGACGCTGACGATCTACAAGGCGGGCTGGATCATCGGCGGTTCCGGCGGCTCGGGCGTGCTGAACTTCCGCGGCCGCTCCTATGCGCTCTCGACCGGCGGGCTCGACTACGGCCTCGTCTTCGGCGGCTCGAAGACCGTGCTGCGCGGCCGCGTCTCCAACATCAACCGCCCCTCCGATGTCGCCGGCGTCTACGGCGCGGCCGGTGCCGGCCTCGCGGTGGGCCGCGGCGCCCGCGCCATCGTGCTGACCAACCAGAAGGGCGCGGTGCTGGAGCTGACCGGCCACCAGGTCGGCCTGATGGCGAATGCGGATCTCAGCGGTCTTGCGATCACGATGAGGTAGCGTGCGGCGAAACCTGCCGGCACGTCGCTCGAACCTTGCTAGCGCACCTGCGGCCGCAATTGCACTGGCGGCTCCCGCTGCGCTCTGGCCTGCGTCGCCGGTGGCGGCGTCGGCGTGCGTGCGGGGGCGGTCACGGGCCGCGGCAAGGGCGTCACCGTCGCCGCCCGCTGATGCTGTTCGGCGGCGGTGGCAACGAGACGCGCCACCTGTTCCTGATTGGCTTTGACCTGCTCGGCGGTATTCGCCTGGTCGCGGGCCAGCTGGTCCTGGCTGGCTTTGAGCTCGTCGATCTTTTGCAGCACGTTGGCGAGATCGCGCGACATCGTCTCGAGCAATTGTGTCAGCTCGGCGGGTATCGCGGCAGCGGTTGGCACCATCTCTTGCTGTGTCGCCCGAGCCGCCTCTTGCTGTGTCGTCCGAGCCGCAGGTGGGGCTTGCGAAAGGGTCGCGTCAGCCGCAGCCAACCGAACGGAAGGCGCGTCCGGCTCGATGGAGGCCTGCGTTTTATCGTTCGGCAGCACGGACGCCGAAACCGCTTGCGGCGCCCAGCGGGAAATCATCTGCTGCGTCGCTTCGCTGGCGAACTGTGAGGCAAAGGCGGCGCTGAAGATGCACGCTGCCAACAAGAGGCCGATCAAGCCGCGCCGCGTTGACCTATGCCGGGAGGACCGGCGATCGAGCTTGTGGCCCGCCTTGGGCTCCAATCTGGACATCTGCTGGTTCATACGCGCGAGCTGCTCATCGGCGAGCGCGATCTGTTCATAGGCATGCGCGAGCCTTTCATCGGCGCGTGCAACCAGCTCCTTGTCCGGCTTGGACAGTCCCGATCTCGGCGTGGAGGGTCCCGGATCGACGGCGGGTGCATCGGCCGGCTCGATGTGGGGGATGGACTGAATTTCCAGAGTGGACTGCATCTGCGCCTCCTGCCCGGGTTGACGCTGAATGAGGTGGGTCGTCCGACTTCCGCATTACGCACTCCCTAGTGCAGCTTTGACCAAAGCAAGACTAAGGCATGGAATCTCTGGGGCTGATTTTGGGTGATAACCTGTCAGTCACAGACGAAAGCGGGATCTGAGCCGGTCACAAGCGCGGGCGCGCCACACGCGACGACGCAAGGCGCAACCCGCCACCTCGGGTGCCCCGCGGAAACCAAGTGGGTTTACCCCGCGCTAACCCACCCTATTTTCCGCCGACCGCCGCATGAATTCTCTCGCAATGCGCGACGAGATTGGCGTGCGCATCGACGAATGTCTTCAGCGGCGTCGGGATCGGAAAGTAATAGATGTTGGCGATGAAGCCGTAGATGCCGGCATCACAGCTGGTTGGCGCGGTGCCATGAACGAAACCCTTCGCGGGAACGATCTCGGCCAGCACCTGCAGATCGGCGAGTCCCCGCGCGTAAGCCTGCTCGGGCGTGTAGCGGCCGATGCCCTGGAAATGATAGCGCTGCGCGTTGTAGGCTTTCGCCTTCTCGAACCCTTCCGCATTGATCTGCGGGTGCTGCGCGATGAATCCATCGCGGAACGCCGGATAGAAGCGCTCGTCCTTCCAGCGTGAATACGACATCACCCAGTAGAGATCGTCCAGCATGCGCGTGATGAGGAGATTGGTCCGGCGCTGCTCCGCTGAGAGTGCCGCGTCAATGCCGAGGCGATATTTCGCGATTGCATGCGCGATGATGGTCTCGCTGTCGCCGATGGTCTCACCGTCGTCGACGACATAAGGCAGCTGCCCGCGCGGCGCGGCGGAGGCATCGAAGACGTGCTCATGCACGAACTCTACGCCGGCGAGCTTGAGGAAGGCGTAGACCTTGAGGCCGTAGCCGTTGTTGTCGGCGACGCCGAAAAGCTCGGGATAGGAGTAGAGGGTCAGCATGGGCGGGCTCCTCTGTTGGTGGAGCCAGCATGCAGGGGCGGCGCGGCGGGCGCAATGGGCAGGCAGAATCTACCGAAATCCACGCTGTCGTCCTGGCGAAAGCCAGGACCCATACCGCGGAATCTATCGATTGCGGACGGTCGCGGTCCCGGACCACGAATCTTCGCCAAACTTTGCGCTGGGGTAATGGGTCCTGGCTTCCGCCAGGACGACGGCCGAGGTTGTGGCGCAACTCCTACGGACGCGATGCCGCGTTGAACACCGCCAACTGCGCATCGAACGCCCGCCGGAATGCCGGCCGCGCTTCGCCGCGCGCGACATAGGCGGCGATATCAGGGTATTCGTCGAGCAGGCCAGACGTGTTCAGACGGCGCAGCACCGTCACCATCATGAGATCGCCGGCGCTGAACGCGCCGTCGAGCCAGGCGGCCTCACCGAGATGGCGGGACAGTTCGCCGAGCCTGGTACGGACACGATCCTGCAGCATCGGCAGCCGCTCCGCGTACCAGCTCTTGTCGCGCTCGAACAACATTGCCATCCCGAGCTCGACGATCGGCGGCTCAAGCGTGCTCAGCGCGGCGAACATCCACGCGATGGCGCGGCTCCTCGCGTTTGCTTCGGTTGGCAGCAGCCCGTTATGACGTTCGGCAATATGAAGCACGATCGCGCCGGACTCGAACAAAGCGAGATCGCCGTCCTCATACGTCGGGATCTGCCCGAACGGATGCAGCGCACGATGCGCGGGCGCCTTCATGTCCTCGAACGAGACCAGGCGAACGTCATAGGGCTGGCCGACCTCCTCGAACGCCCAGCGCACCCGCATGTCGCGCGCCTGCCCGCGCCCGCGGTCGGGGGAGTTTTCGAAGGCGGTGATGGTGGGCATGGGAAGTCTCCGGGGTGGTGGCGCTTCGTCTCCCGAGGACGAACAGCGGGGGTGGATTCCGACAACCTATCGCGTTTTCTGGCGCGCAGGATGGGGAGAGCAAAGCGAAATCCATTGCCGACGCGCGTTGACCGTTTTGCGACGTGATCCACTTCGCCAGGTCGCCTTGGATCGCTATACTGCCAATCTCAGCAGGATGGTGACCCCATGGCGCGAGAATTGGAAGGCAAGGTTGCTGCAGTCACCGGGGCCGCGTCCGGCATCGGATTGGCGAGTACCGAGGCTATGTTGGCCGCGGGCGCGCGCGTGGTGATGGTCGACCGCGACGCCGCTGCGCTGAAGGCGCTCTGCAACAAGCACGGCGACACCGTGATCCCGCTGGTCGTCGACCTGCTCGATGCAAAAGACTGCGCAACGCTGCTGCCGCGCGTTTTGGAGAAGGCCGGCCAACTCGACATCCTGCATGCAAACGCAGGCACGTATGTCGGCGGCGACCTGGTCGATGCCGACACCGTGGCGATCGACCGGATGCTGAACCTGAATGTCAACGTCGTGATGAAAAACGTGCACGACGTGCTGCCGCACATGATCGAACGCCGGACCGGCGACATCATCGTCACGAGTTCGCTGGCTGCGCATTTTCCGACGCCGTGGGAACCGGTTTATGCGTCGTCCAAATGGGCGATCAACTGCTTTGTCCAGACGGTGCGGCGTCAGGTCTTCAAGCATGGCATTCGCGTGGGCTCGATCTCGCCCGGCCCGGTCGTCACCGCGCTGCTCGCGGACTGGCCGCCCGAGAAGCTGAAGGAAGCGAGGGATTCGGGAAGCCTGCTGGAAGCCCGCGACGTGGCTGAGGTCGTGATGTTCATGTTGACGCGGCCGAGCGGCATGACAATTCGCGACGTCGTGATGCTGCCGACCAATTTCGATCTTTAGGGCGCATGTAGTTCGTAGGGTGGGGTAGCGCAGCGTAACCCACCACTTCTGGTTCCGCGGGGACGCACCTTGGTGGGTTACGCTGCGCTAACCCACCCTACGAAGTGATCCATTTCGCCAACTCCCGCCACGGCTCCAGCGTCCAATGCCCCGACGCCGCACCGGACGGCGAGGGCAGCACGAATATCTCCGGCAAGCTTCCATCACGCTGCTGCCGCCCCAGCGCAATCCCGCTCGACGGCCTCGCATAAAACAGGCTCGCTGCCTTCTTGCTCGTGAACGCAACCGTCCGCGGCCGGTACTTTTCGATCTTGGCCCTGAAGCCGGATACGTCGATCGCCTCCGCCGCGATCTGGTGATCCATCCCCGCTCCCGTCTTGCAGACATCGGTGAAGCCGATCCCAAGCGCGATCAACTCCGCAAACTCGCCCGGCTGATAGCGCCGCGGCGTGATCCCGGCCTCATGGATCGCGCGCCAGAAGCGGTTGCCGGGATGGGCGTAATAGTGCCCGAGCTCGGCCGAGAGCGTCGAGGCGGCGGTGCCGACGAAGACGAGACGGAGGTTGGGACGGAGCTGGTCGGGGAGGCGGTCAACGTTGATGTCTTGATCGCGCCTCTGCCCGAGTCGCATGCGCGATCATCCTGAATAGGCTCGCTCGACCTTATGCCTCAAATTATTTGAAGCGATTTCATGAGGCCGCGGTGTACAACGATCTTTTCTTTGAAATTGAACTCAGCTTCTGGTCTCACGTGTCGAAAAATGTGCACGCCCACCTTTGCAACATTTCCAATAATCGAGAAGTAAAAGAGGGTTTTTAAGATCATATCGACGTCTTTGATCTGAACTGCGCCTACTTGGGCGCGCTCTTCGTAAGCCTTTCGGAATTCGCTTATGCTCAGAATCCACTTTCGCGTCTCGGAGAAGATCGCCAAGACCTTGCCGATGTCAGGAATGATTCCGTGAATTTCGTCAATCAACTCTTTTCTCAAGTAGTTGGAATACAACTTGTCAGCATCCCTGATCGTCTCGATGGAAATTTCTCGGCGTGACCGTTTCAATTCGAGTGCCGCGCATTCTTGGAGATAATTGATATAGTCGCGCGGTCGACCTTGCGTACTCATCGTAATGTACTCAAACGAGCTTGTTGTCTTCTTTCCACCCGAAAAGGTTACAGCTTCACGACTGAAGAGAGAGTACCAAAGAATGTCAAAGTCTTCGTCGTTTTGTCCGACCACCTTGGCAAGTCGATGAGATAGAAGCCCCTTGATGCTCTCCGGCGTCCACTCTAGGTCAACCTCGAAATCACGCCACTTGTTCTTGTCTGGGTCCTGTAACAGATCGTAAATGTCGTCGCGCAAGAAAACTACCGGGTACAATTTATGTCCCTTGGTCGTTACAATCGATCGTACGTCTTGAACCGCTTTGAAGAGGCTGGTTAGGAGATCTAGATACTCACTCTTGTTGTAGGTCTCAAAGATGTTCTTGTAATCCTCGTCCAGTTCGTCAAACAAAACCAAGAAGGTCTGATTGGGCATGTGTTTGACTACGAATTGCTCCAGATTTTCTACCTTCTCTTGAATTGTTATTTTCTTTTTTTCCTTGAACCACTTCGAGATGTTGATGCCGGTCCCTAAGACGCTGATTCCGAAATCTCCGGCGATCCATTTTCCGACGATCGTTCCAAGATTATCGCTATCTGGATTTGGGAAGGCCTTCAAAATTGTGTCTCGAACCAGCGGATCGCACTTGGTGCTCTGCGCAATCAGCTTGCATACAGATGAGTATATGATGAGCTTCCAAATGGTGATGTATTGGTTTGGGCGCCGATAACTTTCGTTCTCCTGAGCGTAAAGCTCGTTGAACGGGAAGTTTTTGAAGGTAAGCTTTGAGACGAGCCGGTTGCTATCGGAGGTCTCGGCTAGGTATTGAACGAGCGCGGTCTTTCCCGTTCCTTTGCGGCCAATCACATATGATGCGTCACCGGTAGCGATGTCGTTGAGTTCGGGGATCGCAAAGAAATAGCGTTTGACATCATCTAACTTAGCCTCAAGTTTCCAGCGGGCAATGTCGCCGAGGCATTTTTCGCGTACTTCGTCGCTGAGGCCGAGGTTCGGCCCTAAATAAGGTCCGAATTTTCTTGGTGCTCGATTCGGCGTACCAGGCAGTGGCTCTACGCAAATTGCTTGCGGTCTTCCCCCCTTCTCGACCAGTTCAAATTGAACTCCGTCGCCCGTGCGAAGGGTGTCCCAAATGCCGCTGAACTGGCTTGAATGAAAAAAGTAGTCGCTTCCATCCGACTGGGAATGGATGAAGCCAAAGGTCTTTCCATGGGGAATGTTGCGAATTTTGCCGACGTATTTCATGATCCCGTCCGAGATTTGGGAGGGTTGTCTGATCTACACGTTACGATTGCATAATGCAGCCTAGATCCGCCTTCGGCAATAACTTCATGTAGTTATAGGGCTTCGATAATGTAAAACCACTCTAGTCGAGGAAGTTGCCTCCCTCGACTAAGGCGTTCGTCTTAGCCGGCTGCATCCACTAGGTCAGCGGCCCGAGCGTCAAGCCGCCCCCTACAACACCCGATTACTCTCCTTCACCTTCTCCGCATCGAGATACACGCTCGAGCCCATCTCCTTGAACTTCGCGCTCATCTTGGCCATGCCGTCTTCGGCGGTGCCGCTCATCGACATCCCCACTGAGTTCGGGTCGTTCAGCGTCGCCGCGTAGTCCCGCACGTCCTGCGTGATCTTCATCGAGCAGAACTTTGGTCCGCACATCGAGCAGAAATGCGCGACCTTGTGGGCTTCCTTCGGCAGGGTCTCGTCGTGGAAGTTCTTGGCGGTGTCGGGGTCGAGGCCGAGGTTGAACTGATCGCTCCAGCGGAAGTCGAAACGGGCGCGGGAGAGGGCGTCGTCGCGCAGTTGCGCGGCGGGGTGGCCCTTGGCGAGATCGGAGGCGTGGGCGGCGATCTTGTAGGTGATGACACCGGTCTTGACGTCGTTGCGATCGGGTAGCCCAAGATGCTCCTTCGGCGTGACGTAGCAGAGCATGGCGCAGCCGAACCAGCCGATCATGGCCGCGCCGATGCCCGACGTGATGTGGTCATAGCCCGGCGCGATGTCGGTGGTCAGCGGTCCAAGCGTGTAGAACGGCGCTTCGCCGCACTCCTTGAGCTGCTTGTCCATGTTGATCTTGATCTTGTGCATCGGCACGTGGCCGGGGCCCTCGATCATGACCTGGCAGCCCTTGTCCCACGCGATTTTTGTCAGTTCGCCAAGCGTTTCGAGTTCGGCAAATTGCGCGCGGTCGTTCGCGTCGGCGATCGAGCCCGGGCGCAGGCCGTCGCCGAGCGAGAACGAGACGTCATACTTGCGCATGAGGTCGCAGATCTCGTCGAAATGCGTATAGAGGAAGCTCTCCTTGTGATGCGCCAGGCACCACTTCGCCATGATCGAGCCGCCGCGCGACACGATGCCGGTGACGCGGCTGGCGGTGAGGTGGATGTAGGACAGGCGCACGCCGGCGTGGATGGTGAAATAGTCGACGCCCTGCTCGCACTGCTCGATCAAGGTGTCCTTGTAGAGCTCCCAGGTCAGCTTTACGGGATCGCCGTTGCACTTTTCCAGCGCCTGGTAGATCGGCACGGTGCCGATCGGCACCGGCGAGTTGCGCAAGATCCATTCGCGGGTGGTGTGGATGTTGCGGCCGGTCGAGAGGTCCATCACGGTGTCGGCGCCCCAGCGGATCGCCCACACCATCTTCTCGACCTCTTCCTCGACCGACGAGGTCACCGCCGAGTTGCCGATATTGGCGTTGATCTTGGTCAGGAAGTTGCGGCCGATGATCATCGGCTCGAGCTCGGAATGGTTGATGTTGGAGGGGATGATGGCGCGGCCGCGCGCGATCTCGTCGCGGACGAACTCCGGCGTGATGAAGGCGGGCACCGCGGCGCCGAAGCTCTCGCCGTCGGCGAGGGCGGCTTCGGCACGCTCGAGCTGCTGTTTACGGCCAAGGTTCTCGCGCGCGGCGACGTAGATCATCTCCTTGGTGATGATGCCGGCGCGAGCGAATTCGAGCTGGGTGATCTTGTGGCCGTCGAGGCCGCGCAGCGGCTTATGATAGGCCGAAAAGGCGCGCGCGGCCTTGTCGGTGGAGACGCTGCCATTGTCCTCCGGCTTGATCTGCCGGCCCTCATATTCCTCGACGCCGCCGCGCTCCAGCACCCATTGCTTGCGGTTGCGGGCAAGGCCGGCGTTGACGTCGATGGTGACGCCCGGGTCGGTGTAGGGGCCCGACGTGTCGTAAACCGGCAGGTTCGGCTCGCCCGCGCCCTCGGAGAGGATGATCTCGCGCAAGGGCACGCGCAGGTCGGGCGCGGCATCGGGCGATGCAAAGATCTTGCGCGAGGAGGGAAGGGGGCCGGTGGTGACGGCGGGGACGGTCTTGTCGGGGTTGGAGCGGATGTTCATGGGATCCTCCGGTTTAATTCGTGTACGCAGTGTTCGTTCTCGTCATCCTGAGGTGCGAGGCCTGCGGCGCGAAAGCGCCGCTGGGCGAGCCTCGAAGGATGAAAGAGCCGGGCCGTCGCCCTTCGAGGGCCGCTTGCGCGGCCACCTCAGGGTGACGGGATGAAGTTTGGGCGACGCTGGTGAGTTCTTGCTCCGTCATTGCGAGGAGCCCTTGCGACGAAGCAATCCAGACTGTCTCCGCGGAGGGATTCTGGATTGCTTCGCTTCGCTCGCAATGACGAGTGGAAAGAGCGTGCGCATCACGCGGTCTCCTTCAGGCCGAGCCATTGCCGCACGCGGGCATCGGGGTCGGCGTTCTGGGTGACGTCGGACACGACGGCAATCGAATCCGCGCCCGCCGCAAAGATCTCCGCGGCGTGCTCGAACTTGATGCCGCCGATCGCGACCAGCGGGATGTTGCCGATGCGCTTTTTCCATTCCGTGATCTTTGGAATGCCCTGCGGCTCGAACCGCATCGACTTCAAGGTGGTGAAGAAGATCGGGCCGAGCGCGACGTAATCCGGCTTGGCCGCGAGCGCGTTCTCAAGTTCGGCGTCGTCATGGGTGGAGATGCCGAGCGACAGACCGGCCTCGCGGATGGCGTCGAGGTCGGCGTCGGCGAGATCCTCCTGGCCGAGATGCAGATATTTCGCGCCGGCGACGACCGCCGCGCGCCAATAGTCGTTCACGACCAGCTTGGCCTGCGTGTCCTTGGTGATCGCCAGCGCGTCGGTGACGATCTGGAGCGCGTCGGCGTCGTTGAGCTCCTTCGCGCGCAGCTGGATGGTGCCGACGCCGAGTTTTGTCAGCCGCTCGACCCATTTGAGGCTGTCGACGACGGGATAGAAGCGATCAGGATACGGCATGCCAGAACGGGGTCCCAACGACAGGGGTGGAGGGGGAGGCGAAGTCGCGGGCGTTCATCAGCCCGGCCTCGTAGGCGGTGCGGCCGGCCTCGATGCCGAGGCGGAAGGCGTTGGCCATGGCGACGGGATCGGCGGCTTTCGCAATGGCGGTGTTGAGCAGCACGGCGTCATAGCCGAGCTCGAGCGCATGCGCGGCGTGCGAGGGCGCACCGATGCCGGCGTCGACCACCAGCGTGATGTCGGGCAGCCGGTCGCGCAACAATTTCAGCGCGTCGCGGTTGATGATGCCCTTGGCGCTGCCGATCGGCGCGGCCCACGGCATCACCACCTTGCAGCCGGCATCGACGAGACGGTTCGCGACCGAGAGGTCCTCGGTGCAATAGGGGAAGACCTCAAAGCCGTCCTTGATCAGGATGGCGGCGGCCTCGACCAGGCCCACGACATCGGGCTGGAGCGTGTCGTTGTCGGCGATCACCTCCAGCTTGATCCAGTTCGTGCCGAACAATTCGCGGGCGAGTTTTGCCGTCGTCACCGCCTCGCGCACGCTGCGGCAGCCGGCGGTGTTCGGCAGCACAGTGACGTCGAGCTCGCGGATCAGCTTCCAGAAGGCATCGCCCGTCTTGCCGCCGGCGGCCTCGCGCCGCAACGACACCGTGACGATGTTCGAGCCGGAGGCGCGGATCGCTTCCTGCATGATTGCAGGCGAAGGATAGAGCGCGCTGCCGATCAGGAGGCGCGAGGCGAAGGTCTTGCCGTAGAAGGTCACCATGATGGTGGTTCCTCGAATTCAGTGCGCCCCCTCGCCCCGCTTGCGGGGAGAGGGTTGGGGTGAGGGGGAGTCTCCGCGGGCACGGTGAGAGTTGGACTCGCGGAGAGTCCCCCTCACCCGGAATTTGCCTTGCAAATTCCGGCCTCTCCCCGCAGGCGGGGAGAGGCGAAGGAAAGCGATAGCTTCGTTCACCATCATCCTCCCTGCCGCGGTGTGATGATCTCGATCTCGTCGCCGGCTTTCAGCGCGGTCTCGGCCCAGCGGCTTTTCGGCACGACGTCGTAGTTCAGCGCGATGGCGAAATGCGTGCCCTCGTAGTCGAGCTCGGCCAGCAGCGCATCGACGCTGGCCGAGTTCACCTCGCGCTGCTCGCCGTTCACGATCACGCGCATTGCATCACCTCGTTGTCGATCTGGCCGCGCTGGACGTAGGCCAGCGTCAGCTCGGCGAGCGCGGGCGCGAGCAGGAAGCCGTGGCGGTAAAGCCCGTTGACGCTGATCTTGCCGCCGCGAATGCCGATGCGCGGCAGATTGTCGGGGAAGGCGGGACGCAGGCCCGAGCCGAATTCGACGATGCGCGCCTCGCCGAAAGCGGGGTGCACGGCGTAGGCGGCGCCCAGCAGCTCCAGCGCCGAGCGCACGCTGACGCCGGTGTCTTCCGCCTCGATCGAGGTGGCGCCCAGCATGAACAGGCCATCCTCGCGCGGGATCACGTAGAGCGGCCAGCGCGGATGGATCAGCCGCACCGGACGCGCAAGCTGCACCTCGGTAGTCTCGATCAGGATCATCTCGCCCTTGACGCCGCGCAGCTCAGGCTGCTCGTCGCGCGCGCCAAGGCCGCGGCAGTCGATCACGAGGCCGTCGAGATCCTTTGCGAGATCCTGGGCGCTGACGTCGCTTTCGAACTTGATGGTGCCGCCGGCGGCGCGGATGCGCTCGTGCAGTTTCGGCAGCACGCGGCGCGGCTCGACATGACCCTCGGTCGGGAAGAACAGCGCGTCGCGGAAGCGGCCCTCCAGCGACGGCTCCAGCGCGGCGAGGCCGGCGGCGTCGAGCCGCTCGTGACCCGCGGTCATCCTCGCAAAACGCTCGAAATCGTTGCGCTCGCGCGGATGGGCGACGACGAGCGAGCCGTTGAAGGGGGTGTCGGGCAGCTCGCGCCGCCAGATGTCGAGGGAGCGCAGGCCGAGCCTGGAGATGATGGGTTCGGCGACCTCCGCCTCGCACCAGGGCGCGAGCATGCCGCCGGCCCAGTGGCTGGTGGCATCGGTCATCGCAGCGTCACCGCGCTCGTGTAGCGTCACGGCATGGCCGGCCTGCGCAAACAACAGCGCTTGCCAGGCCCCTGCGATGCCTGCGCCGATGATGGATACCGGTGAATCCGGTCGCTTGGTCGTCTGCAACATCCCTGTCCCTTCGCCGGCATGACCCGGATCAGGTTCAAAGGGTCACCGCGGTCCTGGGCGTCATTGCCCATTTAGCGGTATCTCAGCTCCTCCTCGGAGCACCCCTCGGAACGGCTCTAATGTATGCCAGTGACGGACGGTGTCAACGCGTTTGGCCCGGAACCCCACCGCTCGTGCCCCGGACGCGATGCAGCGCTCCGCGTTTTGGCGGCGTGATGCGTCGCAGAGCCGGGGCCCATGCATATGTGGGATACTGGGTCCCGGTTCAGCACTGCGGCACTACGCGCCGCAGTGCGCCCGGGACACGAGAGTTGCTATTTAGGCGCCTGCGCCCGCGCGTTGCGGACGCGCTGGGCGAGCTTCCGATGCGGCGCTGTGCCGAACATCGGCTGGGGGTTGCCGTTCGGCTCGAGCCAGGGCTGCCCCAGATTTGGCTGGCCAAAATTGCTCTGGCCCATATTGGTCTCGCCCATATTGGCGACCTGCACGGCTTCCTGCCGCTGCCGCTTTGCAACGTAGTAATAGCCGCCCGCGAAATAACGCACAGCTCTCGCGTGGTCGCCATTGGCGGCGCGGTAGGCGCCGGCGAGGTATTTGACGGCATAGGTGAGGTTGGTGTTGGGATCGCGCAGGCCGGCGGCATCGCCGGTGTAGCCGACCCCGCGGGCGGTCGCGAGCTTGATCTGCATCAGCCCGATGGTGCCGCCGCGGCCGACGAGGCCCGGCTGATAGCGGCTCTCGCGCATGATGACGCGGTGTACCAGCGCTTCCGGCACGCCGTTGGCGCGTGCATGGGCTGCGACCATCTCGGCATATTCGGCTTCGCCGGCAAATGCGGCCTGCGGCAACGTCAGTGCGGCCGCGAGCAGCGCGGCAATGCTTAAAATCTTCATCGAAATATTCCTCGGCAGAACGGACCTGCACCCTTGTGCGTTAGGCCGTGGGAACACGGCGATGATGTGGCGAAAAGTCGCCGCCGGCGATTTTCGCCGCGCCGTCGCTGCAGCCGTCGCTTTTACGACGTAAACCTGAGTCAAGTTTTGAGCTGGCGGAGCGCTTTGACGCGACAGCAGGTTTGTCCATTCGCGCCTTCGCCCAAAAATCGCTCTTCGAGAACAGCAACTGGGAGGACGTCCATGACCCGAGCAGACATCGGCGACATCCCCAAGCAGAACCCCTGTGCACAATGTGGCACACCGATCCCGTTCCCGGACTGGATCGAACCGGGCGAAGGCCGCGTTTCCTATCTCTGGGCCTGCCACGCCTGCGGCTACCGCTTCGAGGCGGTGGCGATCTTCGATGAGCACGCGATCGAGCATCCGCCGCTCGCGGCCTGAAGTGCGCTAAGCCGCCAGCCTAGGCTCCTGCCATATCGGCAATTGCATCCGCACGATCAAGCCGTGCGGCTCGCGGTCGTGCAGCGACAGCTCGCCGCCATGGGCGAGGGCGATTGCGCGCGCGATCGACAGGCCGAGCCCGAAACCGGTGGACTCGTCCATGGTGCGCGCATCGTCGCCGCGCACGAACGGCTCCAGCATCTCCTGCTTGCGCGCATCCGAGATGCCGGGGCCGTCGTCTTCGACGTCGATGACGAGCGTGGTGCCGGAGACATCGAGGCGGATTGTCACCTCGGCGCCGAAGCGCACCGCGTTCTCGACGAGATTGGTGACGGCGCGATGCAGATCGTCGGGGCGCGCGGCGGCGGTCGCCGAAGCCGGCCCGTCGTAATGCACGATGTGGCCCATGTCGCCGAACTGATCGGCGATGAGCTGGAGCGTGCTGGCGATGTCGACCAGCGTCACCGCCTCGATCTTGCGGTCGTTGCGCAGCAGCGACAGCACGGATTCCAGCATCGAGCGCATCTGGTCGAGGTCGATCAGCATGCGCTTGCGGTTGCCTTCGTCCTCGATGAACTCGGCGCGCAGCCGCAAGCGCGTGATCGGCGTGCGCAGATCGTGGCTGATCGCGGCCAGCATCCGCGTGCGATCCGACATCAGCCGCGCGATCCGCTCATGCATGCGGTTGAGCGCGCGCGCCACTGAGCGCATCTCCTCCGGACCGCGCTCGGGCAGCGGCTCGGCCGTGCCGTCCAGGCTGAAATTCTCCGCGGCCTTGGCGAAGGACGACAGCGGTGCGGCCAGCGCATAGGCCGCCCACAGGCCCAGCATCGTGACGCTGATCAGCGCGAACAGCAGCGTGATCATCCACGGGCCGCCCCAGAACCTGGGCGGATGAGGCCCGTGCTCGACGCGGCCCGCGATCATGGTGCCGTCGGGCAATTCGACTGCGACCCGAGGCACGCCGTCCTGCGGCGCAAGCGCGACCACCTTGTACTGGTGGCCGAGATGCCGGCGCACATTGCGCACATGCTGGGCCTCGCCCTCGGTGCCGATGGTGGCCGCTCCCGGCGCGAGGACTTCGATCCCGGCCTTCGGAAATGCACGCGTAATATTGGCGAGAATGCGCGGCCGCTCGGCTGCATCCGCGCCGTTGAGCAGCAGGACCGCATCCGCCAATTGGTGCGCGCTGTCGGGCGGCGGCTCGGCGCGGTCCGGCCTGCTGATCAGGAAGCTCGCGGTCAGGATCAGATGCAGCGCGACGATCGAGGCCACCACCAGCGCGGCGATCTGCCCGCCGATGCTCTTGAGGTGGAAGAAGCGGAACGGCGTCATGACGGCCGTTCCCTCAGCTGCTCAGGGGTGCGGTCACCGCCTCGGTTCTCGGCGTGAACAGATAGCCGCCGGAGCGCACCGTCTTGATGATGGTGGGATCGGCCGGATTGGGCTCGATCTTGCGGCGGATGCGGCTGACCAGCACGTCGATGGAGCGCTCGAACGAGCCGGTGTTGCGCCCCTGCGTGAGGTCGAGCAGGCTGTCGCGCGACAGCACGCGGCCGGGCCGTTCGCAGAACGTCCTCAGCAGGTCGAACTCGGCGCTGGTCACCGCGACGCGCGCGCCTTCGGGATTGCGCAATTCGCGCAGGCGTAGGTCGATGCGCCAGCCCTCGAAGGCGAGCGTGGAGGCGCCTTCGATCGAGCTCGCGGCTTGCGCCGCAGCCTGACGGCGCAGCACCGCGTTGATGCGGGCGAGCAGCTCGCGCGGGTTGAACGGCTTCGGCAGATAGTCGTCCGCGCCCATCTCGAGGCCGACGATGCGGTCGACGTCCTCGCCGCGCGCGGTCAGCATGATGATCGGCGTCTGCGCCTCCGAACGCACCTTGCGGCAGAGGCTGAGGCCGTCCTCGCCCGGCAGCATGACGTCGAGGATGATCAGGTCGACGCGATGGTCGGCCATCGCGCGCGACATCTCGCGGCCGTCGCTCACGGCGGTGACGTTGCAGGCGTTGTTGCGCAGGTATTTCGCAATCAACGTCCGGGTTTCGCGGTCGTCCTCGACGACCAGGATGTTGGGATTGGGAATGGCCATGCGCTTTGTTTGTCCAAGATTCGGGCCAAATGGCGAAGATTTTTGTTGCAGAGTGTTTCCAGAGGCCATGCCGCAATGCCGGGACATGACCGGGCAGTGGAGCGGCAAGATCTCGTTAAGGCCGTTAACCATACCGTGCCGCCGTTCGCCACGAAACCCCGCAATATCCACGGAGCCATCATGACCTCGATTTCGGCGGCCTCCGCCGGCAGCTACCAGTCGCCGCTGCAGCGGCTGCAGCAGGAATTGCAATCGCAAGTCTCCGCCGGCACGATCTCGTCGTCGGACCAGTCCGCGCTCTCGACGGCGCTGACCGATATCGACACGGCGCTCCAGCAGAGCCGGTCCAGCGACCAGTCGAGCGGCACGCGTCCCTCCAAGGACGAGATGCAGTCGAAGATCGACGACCTCATCTCGAACGAGGTGTCGAACGGGACGCTGACGTCGGACCAGGCTGAGGAGCTGAAGAGCGTGTTTCAGTCCACCTTCGCGAACGGTCCCGGCGGAGCGGGTGGACCCGGTGGTGCAGGCGGACCGCCGCCCGGTCCGCCGCCGGACGACAGCAGCTCGGATTCGTCCTCCACGGACTCGACCAGCAGCTCGTCCAGTGACCAGACGACGGCCGAGATCCTCCAGCAATTCCTCCAGGCGCTCCAGCAGTCGCAATCGTCGGCGTCGTCCTACGGCGCCAATGGGGGCGCGACGGGCTCCTCGAGCGGCTCAGGCTTCTCCGCGCTGCTGATCGACTACAAGAGCTGACCTGAGTGACCCAGGTCGGCGCGTTTCCTCGCCGCGGTCTGCTTCACCCAGGGAGCACGATCGTCGGCGAGGAACCGTGCGCCGCAAAATGTTCCTGAGTGACGCAGGAACTAGCCTTGCGAGATTTTCGCACTCGCGTATCGCGCGACGAAATTGCCGCGCACAAGGAACTGCGCGTGATCAGCGCTGTTTTCTCCGCATGAGGTTTCGTGAAGAGGAGAGGACAACATGCTGACGAAATCGATCGCCGCCGGCCTCGCCGGCGCCGCCCTGCTTGCAACCGCCGCGTTTGCGCAAAATCCGACCGTCACCACCGACAAGGCGCCGACCGCGGCCACCGCCACGACGACAACCGCGTCCGGCCAGTGGCGTACGTCCAAGATGGACGGCCTGAAGGTGTACAACGAGGCCAACGAGAACATCGGCACGATCAATGACCTGCTGATGGACAAGAGCGGCGACATCAAGATTGCCGTGATCGGCGTCGGCGGCTTCCTCGGCATGGGCGAGCATCTCGTCGCCGTGCCCTATGAGAAGTTGAAGTTCGTCAACGAGGCCGTCGCCTACACCGGCACCGGCACGAATCCGGGCGCCAAGCCCGCCGCGACCACCACCACGGGCGCTGCGACCGGCACCGACAACAAGCCCGCTGCGACCACGACGTCGTCAACGTCCAAATGGTATCCGGACCACGCCGTGTTCAACGCCAGCAAGGACGAGCTGAAGAACATGCCGCAGTTCAAGTACTCGGAGTAATGGGCTTCTAAACGATTGAACGAAGCGCGCCTGGTTTTCGCCGGGCGCGCTGTCGTGTCCTTTCCAACCTCGCCCCGCTTGCGGGGAGAGGTCGGATTGCATCGAAGATGCAATCCGGGTGAGGGGGGACTCTCCACGAATCCAACTGGCGCCGTCCCTGTGGAGACTCCTTCTCACCCCAACCCTCTCCCCGCAAGCGGGGAGAGGGAGAAGACTCTCAGTGCGTCACCAGCGGGCAGCCGCCCTTGTCGAGCGGACGGAACGCCTCGTCGCCGGGCACGGTGGCGATCAGCTTGTAGAGGTCCCACTCGCCCTTGGATTCCTCGGGCTTCTTGACCTCGAACAGATACATGTCGTGGACCATGCGGCCGTCGATGCGAATCTTGCCGTTCTTCGCAAAGAAGTCGTTGACCGGCGTCGCACGCATCTGCGCCATCACCTTCGGCGCCTCGTCGGTCTTGATGGCCTCGATCGCCTTCAGATAGTGCATGGTCGCCGAATAAAGGCCGGCCTGGATCATGGTCGGCATGTGCCCAACCTTCTCGTTGAAGCGCTTCGAGAAGGCGCGCGTTTCATCGTTCATGTCCCAGTAGAAGGCGTCGGTGACGATCAGGCCTTGCGTCGCCTTGATGCCGAGTGAATGCGTGTCGGTGATCTCTTGGAGCAGCGCGATCATCTTCTGGCCGCCCTGGGTCAGGCCGAACTCGGAAGCCTGCTTCAGCGCGTTGGTGGTGTCGCCGCCGGCATTCGCCAGCGCGACCACCTTGGCCTTGGAGGCCTGGGCCTGGAGAAGGAAAGAGGAGAAGTCCGACGAGTTGAGCGGGTGGCGGACGTCGCCGAGCACCTTGCCGCCGCTCTCCTTGACCACGTTGGCGGCGTCGCGTTCGAGCGCCATGCCGAAGGCGTAGTCGGCGGTGACGAAGAACCAGGAGTCCTCGCCGCGCTTGACCATCGCCTTGCCGGCGACGTTCGACAGCGCATAGGTGTCGTAGGTCCAGTGCACCGTGTTGGGCGAGCAGGCGACGCCGGTGATGTCGGACGAGCCGCCGCCGGAATTGATGTTGATCTTGTTCTTCTCGCGCGTCAGCGCCGAGATCGGCAGCGCCACCGAGGATGTCGGCACGTCGAAGATCGCGTCGACCTTGTCGTTGTCGTACCAGTTGCGGGCGATGTTGACGCCGACGTCGGGCTTGTTCTGGTGATCGGCCGCGACGACCTGCACGGGCTTGCCCGCAACCTTGGCGCCGTAATCGGCGACCGCCATCTCGACGGCGGCGAGCGAGCCCTTGCCAGTCGCATCCGCATAGAGGCTCGACATGTCCGTGAGCACGCCGATCTTGACGACATCGTCGGAAATCTGCGCCTGCGCGGCGCCGGATGTTGCGGCCAGAGCGAGGCCGGCTGCGACGGCCGCGATGAGTTTTTGCATGCTGTTTCTCCCTGTGTGTTTTTGTTCGGGCGTTGTTGCAGGGACGTTTTAGCGACAATCGGTCGCGGGAGCAAAGCCAGGGATGCGTGAGGAGGGTTGAGCAATAAGTAGGGGGGCTCGCGTCATTCCGGGGCGCGCACTCTTGGGCGCGAGCTACGATGCGCAATTGCGCATCTGAGAATCCATTCATCCACCGTCGCCTCGGCCCGATGGATTCCGGGCTCGCGCTTCGCGCGCCCCGGAATGACAGTGGGGCAGGTCAGCCGCTGCTGCCCTTGAGCCGTTCGTTGCGCCGGCGCAAGCCTTCCATGGTGGCGAGGAGGATGACCGATACCGTCGTCAGAATCACCGCTGCGGCCGTGATCGTCGGGCTGATGTTCTCGCGGATGCCGGCGAACATCTCGCGCGGCAGGGTGCGCTGCTCGGGACCTGCCATGAACAGCACGATCACCACTTCGTCGAAGCTGGTCGCGAAGGCGAACAGCGCGCCCGACGCGAGGCCAGGCATGATCAGCGGCAGGATCACGCGGCGGAACGCGTAGAGCGGCGAGGCGCCGAGTGAGGCGGCGGCGCGCACCAGATTGGTGTCGAAGCTTTGCAGGGTCGCGCCGACCGTGATCACCACAAAGGGCGTCGCCAGCGCGGTGTGGGCTAGTATCAAGCCGAGATAGCTGCCCGTCAGTCCGATCGGGGCGAAGAAGAAATAGAGACCGACCGCGGTGATGACGCCGGGCACGACGACCGGCGACAGCACGAAGGCCAGCACGAGCGGTTTGAGCCGGCTCTTCCACTGCGCCAGCCCCAGCGCGGCCAATGTGCCGAGCACCATGGACAGCACCGTCGAGGCGACGCCTATGATCATGCTGTTCTTCAGCGAACTCATCCAGCGCGGCGAATTGATGAAATCGTCGTACCAGCGCAAGGAGAGCCCGGGCAGCGGATAGGTCAAGTAGGAGCCTGAGCTGAAGGACAGCGGCATGATCGCCAGGATTGGCGCGATCAGGAAGATGAACACCAGCGTGGAGATGACGATGGTCGCAGTCCACGCGACGCGCTGGCTGGGCGTGCGGAGGGAGGAATAATCGCTCAATTCTTCATGCCCCCCGTGACCTGCTGTCCCTGCACCAGCTTGCCGTAAAGGAGAGCGAGCAGAACAGTGGCCAGCAGCAACACCGCACCCAATGCCGAGGCAAGGCCCCAATTGGCCGTCTCGGTCGTGTAGAGCGCGATGAAGTAGCTGATCATCTGGTCGGCGGCGCCGCCGACGAGCGCCGGTGTGATGTAGTAGCCGAGCGCCAGGATGAAGACGAGCAGACTTCCCGCGCCGATACCGGGCAGTGTTTGCGGCAGGTAGATCCGCAGGAAGGCGGTGACCGGCGGCGCACCGAGCGAGGCGGCGGCACGCATGTAGGCAGGCGAGATCGCCTTCATGCTGCTGTACAGCGGCAGGATCATGAACGGCAGGAGAACGTGGGTCATTGCCACGCAGACACCGAAGCGGTTGTAGATCAGCCGCAACGGCTCGTCGATGATGCCAAGCCAGTGCAGGCTGTCGTTCACGACGCCCTTGCTCTGCAACAGCACGATCCAGGCGCAGGTGCGGACCAGAAGCGAAGTCCAAAACGGTAGCAGGACGAAGATCATCAGCAGGTTCGACCGGCCGGGCGGCAGCGTCGCCAAGAGGTAGGCGACCGGGAAGCCAAGGATCAGGCAGAGTGCCGTGACGCTGAGGCTGATGATGAAGGTGCGGGCGAAGACGCTGCGGTAAATGGCCTGATCCGGCGCGGCCGCGACGATCGCGCCGTCCACGTTCCTGACGAGGTCGAGCGCCGCCAGCAGGTAGAAACCGGTCAATGGGCCGCTGGCATCCTTGATCGTCGTCCATGTCGCGCGTTCGCGCCAGGCCGGATTGATCTTGCCCAGCGTCTCCTTGGCCGTGCCGGGCTCCGGCACCGCCTTCAGATTGCGTGCAGTGCTGGTCAGGATCGTGCGGAAGCCGTTGAGGGCGTAGTTCAGCCGCTTGGCGGCGATGGCCATGGTGCCGGAGGCGCGCGCCGCCAGGATATCGCTGGCCAGTGCCGCGTAGGCGCTTTCGTTCGGCAGGTCCTTGCCGTCCCAGCCGGCGAGAGCAGCGACGGTCTGGGGCAGGATCTGGCGTACCTCCCGGTCGTCGACCGAGCGCCACAGCATGCCGGCGATGGGGCCTGCGAAGGTGAAGAGCAGATACAGCAGAAGCGGCAGAACCAGTGCCAATGCCTTGAGCTGGCGCGCCCGCTCGGCCCGCTTCAGACGGCGCTTGAGCGGCACTTCGGTCGGGGCGTCGGCGCCGGTCACAGACGCGGCCGTCATGGATTGAGCCTCTTTGACCGGACATCCCTCGCCATTTCAGGCAGGGCAATCGCATGTGCCCTTTCGGAGCGGCCTGAGCAAGCGCCTCGTCCTTCGAGACGACCGCTTCGCGGTCTCCTCAGGATGAGGCTCATCGACAACGGCGCTTGTAAAGTCGCTGCCACAGACTCAAACCTCATCCTGAGGGCCCGCCGTAGGCGGGCGTCTCGAAGGATGTGCCGCGGGCAAGCGATCCGCCACGTTTTTCCCTCTACTTGCGCCGCACGCCGGTTCCGTCGCGCGCTATTTCGCGGCCCATTTGTTGAAGCGCTCGGTCAGGCGGTCGATGTTCTCGAGCCAGAAGCCAACGTTGATCTCGACCGCGTTCTTGATGTTGTCAGGCGCTGTCGGCAGATCCTTCAGAACGGCGGGCTGCAGCCGGGCGGCTGCGTCCTTGTTCGAGGTGCCATAAGCAATGTTCTCCGACAGTTTTGACTGGTTCTCCGGCTTGCCTGCGAAATCCAGGAACTTGTAGGCCGCGTCCTTGTTCGGGCTCCCCTTCAGGATGACCCAGCTGTCGAGCGTGAATAGCGCTCCGTCCCACACCATGCCGAAATTCTTCTTTTCGTTCTTGTTCGCGGTATCGATGCGGCCGTTGTAGACCGAGGTCATGGCCACCTCGTCGGAAGCGAGCAATTGCGGTGGTTGGGCGCCGGCCTTCCACCAGACGATGTCGCTCTTGATGGTGTCCAGCTTCTTGAAGGCGCGATCGATGCCTTCGTCGGTGGCCAGCACCTTGTAGACATCCTTCGGCGCGACGCCGTCAGCCATGAGGGCGATCTCCAGCGTGGTCTTCGGACCCTGACGCAGGCCGCGCTTGCCCGGAATCTTCTTGGTGTCGAAGAAGTCGGCCCAGCCGTTGGGGGCTGTCTTCAGCTTGTCCTTGTCGTAGCCGAGAACGAAGTCGTAGAGGATGGCGCCGACGCCGCAGGGATTGACTGCCGGCGGGATATAGGCGGCCTCGCCGCCGATCCTGGAATAGTCCATCTTTTCGAACAGGCCTTCCTCGCAGCCGACCGCGAGCTCGTCGCTCTCGACCTGGACGAGATCCCAGGTGGCGGCGCCACCCTGCACCTTGGCGCGCAGCACCCCGATGCCGCCGTCCCAGGACTCGTCGTTCATCGGAAGGCCGGCTGCCTTCTTGAACGGCTCGAAATAGACCTTCTTCTGGGCATCCTGATACGCGCCGCCCCACGACACGACGGTGAGGTCACGCGCCTGCCCGGCCGTCGTCAGCGCCGCACCGGCAGTGAGCGCCGCGGCGAAACCCAACGCGATCTTGCCAATCTTGCCAATCTTGCGCTTCAGCATGGTCTTTGTCCCTTCGTGTGAGTTGCGTTGAGGTGGATCGATGTCGGTTCGCTCGTGTTGAAGAATGGCTGCAGCGTTGGATCAGACGGGATCGAGGGCCAGGCAGTCCTCGGGGCGGAAGGTGATGAACACGCTGTCGCCATGTCCCAGGTTGTCATGTGCGTCCGGCTGAAGCTTGACAATGAATTCCCGGTTGCCGGCGACATCGAGTACGGCCAGCGCGTGGTCCCCGAGATAGATGGTGCTTTGCACCCTGGCCGGCAGGCGGTTCGGTCCGTCGCCGGAGGTGCCGTCCGGGATGATGGAGATCCGCTCCGGTCGCACCGACAGGGACGTCGATGCGCCTGCGCCGGATACGTTGACCGCCCGCGCGGTCACGGCACCGCCACCGGCGAGCGCGACGCGGCAATAGTTTTGTTCGACCGTCTCGACGGTGCCGGCCAGCACATTGTTCTCGCCGATGAAGTGGGCGACGAAGCTGTTTACCGGATGCTCGTACAGCGCATCGGGCGTGTCGATCTGCTGCACAATGCCGTCGTTGAACACGGCAATGCGGTCCGACATGGTGAGCGCTTCACTCTGATCGTGGGTGACGTAGACGACGGTGATGCCCATCGTCTCGTGCAGTTGCTTGATCTCCAGTTGCATCTGTTCCCGCAAGCGCTTGTCCAGGGCGCCCAAGGGTTCGTCCATCAGCACGAGCTGCGGGTTGAAAACCAGCGCGCGCGCCAGCGCCACGCGTTGCTGCTGACCGCCGGACAGCTGCCCGGGCCGCCGGTTCGCCAGGGTTTCCATCTTGATCATACGCAGCGCCGCCCTGACGCGCTCCTGCGCTTCCGCCTTGCCGATCTTGCGAACGGATAGCGGGAAGGCGATATTCTCCGCGATCGTCAGATGCGGAAACAAGGCATAGTTCTGGAATACCATGCCGATGTCGCGCTTATGCGGCGGCATGTTCTTGATCGGCCGTTCCGCGAGGTAGATCTCGCCATGGGTCGGGACCTCGAAGCCGGCCAGCATCATCAGCGTGGTCGTCTTGCCCGAGCCCGACGGGCCGAGCAGGGTGACGAACTCGCCCTTTTTGATTTCGAGATCGAGGTTCTTCACCACGAGGTGCTCGCCATCATAGGTCTTCTGAATGCCGGAAAAGCGCACCAGTGCCGGCGCAGGCGTGACCATGCCGGCTTCCATATTGTCCTCGCGTTGCCCCGCTGCCGTGCTGTCAGCACTTCGTTTGAGATTGAGGACCAGCTTAGCACCCTCCAACGAGAATGCCAGCGGCCCAAACGACGAAGATGCGCGCGGGCCCGGTGAGTGAAGGCGTGCCTACATCCCCGACAGCTTCGTCACCGATACGTTCAGCGAGCCGCCGGCTTCCGCAACGACACGCAACGTCTTCGAATCGAAGGCGATGTCGGCGAGGGTCAGGCTATCGATCTTGGCCTCGACCTTGAGACCGTCCTCGCTCTTCTGGTAGTCGGCGATCGCGGCGGCGATCTTCTCGCGGGCGTTGGCTGCGATCGGCTTCAAATCAAGTGTCGCGTTCTGCACCAGCGCCTGCTGCATCTGCGGCACCACGGCGCGTGCGGCGGCGCCAAGCAGGCCGAATGCGGCCTCGGATTCCACCGCGAGCTGGATGTCGGCGAGCCGCAGCGTCTGTTGCGCCTGGTCGAGCACCGGCCGGCCCCAGATGTGCACGGTCGCCTCGGCACCGAGGCCGAACCAGCTCTTCTTCTCCTTGGCGCGCACCAGCAGCGAGATCAGCAGGCGGTCACCCGAGGGGATCACGTTGACGCTCTTGACGGTGACGTCGACCGGGCCGGAGCCGTCCTCGGGATAGGTGTGGCCGACCATCTGCGCCGCGATCAGCTTGTTGATCTCGGTGAAGGGCACGTCGATCGGCACGCCGATGTTCACGCCCGTGCCCGTCGGCGGCACGATCGAGATCTTGTCGGGGAACGGGCATTCAGGCTTGGTCGGCGCCGAGGTCACGCGCGTCTCGGCCTCAAGGCCGAGCAGCAGCGTCACGGCCCGCGCGTCGACGCGCGGCTGCGCCGCGATCGCCCGCACCGGCTTCATCTCGAGCCAGAGCGGTGGCAGTGCGGCCGACGAGCCCGAGCCTTGCAGCGGGATCGAGCGGCACGCCTTGGCCCATTGCACTTTCGCATTCTCGCGCAGGCTCGGATCGTTGCGGATGCGCTCGGAGACGATGTTGATCTGCTCGCCGACATTCTTGTCGATCAGCGGCTTCACTTGCGCTGGCACGTTGACCTTGGCGCCGGCGACGTTGAGGTTGGTATCGCCGAGATTGACCTGGGCGCCGAGATTGGGTTCGAGATGCCAGGCGGCGGCGAGCTTTGGACGCGAGGTGACGACCACGTTGCCCCTGATCTCGGCGCTGGCATTCAGGTTCTTGATGTTGACCGCGCCGATCCGTTTCGCCGCGTCGCCGCCGAGCACGCTGCCGAGCGCGTCGCCGAGCGCGCCGGTGGCTTTGGAGGACAGCGAGCCCGTGACGTTGAGCTTGCCGGTGAGCGGCGTCGACAGCGTCAGCACGTCCTTGTCGCCTGCGGCCGACATCGGACCGCGGACTGCGGACCAGCCGATGTCGGCGTTCTCCAGGATCTGCGAGATCGGGTTGTCGGCCTTTCCCGCGAAGTTGCGCGGCGAGGCTTTCTCGGCCTGGTCCCGGATCGCCGACAGCGCGATCGCGACCGGCGCGATCACGATCGAGCTCTTCGAGACGGGCGGCAGCGGCGGTAGTTGCGCGACCGGCGGCGCCGAATTGGTCGCGCGCGGCGACAGGAAGTCCATCGCCTTCAGGCTGATGAAAAACGACCCCGCGAGCACCACGACGGCGATCAGGATGGTCTTCAGATTCAACGTCAGTCGCATCAATCCCCCAAGCCCGGCCCCGGGATGGGAGTCTACAGGGCAGGCGAGAAGGGCGCTAGAGCGCAAGGATGGGGTGGAATTGGGGCGAATGGGTTAACGGCCGCGAACCCATGTTGCCGCACATTCAAGCCGTCATCCCAGGGCTAGCTGCGTCGCGGACGGCGGACGGCTCTCACATTGCCGCGATCGCCGCCACCGCAGAAGAAGCGGTCGCCGCCGTCGGACTCCAAGCCTGAAACCATCGTCCCGGCGGGCAGGTCGAGCTGCTCGAGCACCTTGCCCGTCTCGGGGTCGATCCGTCGCACGTCGCTCTCTTCGTTCTCCCAGGTGCCATGCCAGAGTTCGCCGTCGACCCAGGTCACGCCGGTCACGAAGCGCTTGCTCTCGATGGTGCGAAGGACCTTTCCCGTTTCGGGATCGACCTGATGGATCTTGCGCTCGCGATATTGACCGACCCAGAGCGACCCTTCGGCCCAGGCCAATCCGGAATCGCCACCGCCGCCGGGTGAAGGGATCGTGCCGAGCACCTTGCCGGTGGCGGCATCGATCTTCTGAATGCGATCCTCGGCGATCTGGAACAGGTGCCGGCCGTCGAATGCCGTCCCCGCATGCGCGGCGATATCGATGGAGCGCGCGATCTTGCCGTCGGCCGGATCGATCGCGTTCAACTTGTCGCCCGATGCGAACCAGACATGCTTGCCGTCATAGGTGACGCCATGCACGGCTTCGACGCCCGCAAAGGGCCCGTATTCCCTGACGATCTCGGCAGCTGAACGCTTCATGTGCTCGATCCCTGTGGATGTGACCTGATCTCATCCTACGTCTTCAGGAATGGTCCGGGGAGTAACAAGCCTGTCGGGAAACCCGGAACGGGCGGGGTCATCCAGCGCCGCGCGCGACCGTGTCCGAAGGACTGCACCTTGTTCGAGCGCGCCAGCTCTTCAAGCGCTCGCTGCACCGTCCGCGCGCTCGTGGCGAGCGCGAGTGCGAGCGCCGAGCTCGACCACGGCTCGCCATCGGAGAGGAGGGCGAGGACGGTGGCGTGCTTCTCCTCGACCGGCCGCGCCAGCACGACAACGTCTCGCGTCTTGCGCGGGGTCAGCGAAAAGCCTTGCTTCGTTGCGCTGACACCGGCGAGAGGCTTGAGCTTGGCGCGGAGCCGGCCGATCTCGACCCGGAGCCGGGCGCGATGTGATTCATCGACGTGCCTCGCCCGAAACGCCGCGGCCATCAACGCCTCTCGTGACACGTCCGCCGGCCACGCCTGCGCCAGGGAGCGGGCAAGCGCGAACAGCACCGGCCGCGTTCCGAGCGACACGACGATGCCTCCCATGCGAACGGTGTGATGGAACATGTCCACGACGAGCGCGCTCGAGGCCCCCAGCGCTTCGACCTGTCCAAGCAACAGCGGATGCTCCTCGCCGCGCGCGATCAGGCGGGCCGCGGGCGTGTCGAGCACGAGGTTCGCGCTTTCGACCTCCGCCGCGAGCGCGGGAATGCCGGCGAGGCGCGCCGCACGTGCCGCGCGGTCGAGCGCGGCGCGCGCATCTTTCGTCCTGAGCCGCCTGATGGCGATGCCGGCGATCACGAGCTCGCGGACGACTTGCGATGCCGGCGGGAGCGGGGAGGTGATGAGCTCGGCCAATGCATGCTCGGCTTCGTCGACGCGGCCGAGGAGGAGGAGACGGCGCGCTTCGATATGACCCGCATGGGCGGCATTGGCGAGGTCGCCGTGCCTGTCGAGCGTCGCGCGTGCCGCCGCGAGCGTCTTCACCGGCCAGCTCAGATCGCGCGAGACGAGCGCGATCTCGGCTTCGGCCACTACGCATCTTGCGCGCGCCACCGCCTCTCTCGGACCGAACGCACGCGCGGCGCTGCGCAGCAGCGACTTCGCCTTCGCGAGATCGCCGAGCTGTGCCATCGCGATGCCGCGCAGCGCCAGCGAGGGCGCGTCGTTGCGCAGCGCAACGCGGTTCAGCGCGCCGAGCGGATCGCCGGCCTCGAGCGCCCGCGCGGCGGCCGTGATCAGCGATTCCATGTCAATCCCGCCACACTTGTTACTCCCACCGCGCAACCGCGAGGTGCCAGTAATCGTTGACGGCCGACAATGTGCGGTGAGGGGCGGGAGGTTCCGCGTCCGTCATGACGCGGCGCGGAATGACGGCCGAAGCAACAGATTTGGAGAGACATCATGACATCAGTTCAAAACGCAGGGACTAGCGGACAGCCCGCCATGCAAACGCCGCCGGTGGTGTCGCCGCAGGACTGGGAGGCGGCCCGTCTGCAACTGCTCGTGAAGGAAAAGGCCCATACCCATGCCCGCGATGCCCTGGCCGCCGAGCGCCGGCGCATGCCGTGGATGGCGGTGGACAAAACCTATGCGTTCGAGGGCCCTGGCGGCAAGGTCAGTCTGGTCGACCTATTTCAAGGCCGGCGGCAGCTGATCGTCTACCGGGCGTTCTTCGAGCCGGGGGTGTTCGGCTGGCCCGATCACGCCTGCCGCGGCTGCTCCATGGTTGCCGACCAGGTCGCCCATGTCGCGCATTTGAACGCCCGCGATACCACGCTCGTCTTCGCCTCGCGCGCGCCGCAGGCCGACATCGCCAGGTTGAAGCAGCGGATGGGTTGGACCATGCCGTGGGTCACCATCACCGACAGTTTCGACGCCGATTTCGGCGTCGATGAATGGCACGGGACGAACGTGTTCCTTCGCGACGGGACGCGCATCTTCCGCACCTACTTCGTCAAGAGCCGCGGCGACGAGCAGATGGGCGGCACCTGGAACTATCTCGACATCACGCCGCTCGGCCGGCAGGAGGTGTGGGAGGACTCGCCGAAGGGCTATCCGCAGACGCCGACCTACAAATGGTGGAACTGGCACGACAGCTACGCGGAAGGCGCCGCGCCGGACAAGAAGTGGGTGGAGATATCGGACGCCGGCGAGAAGGCTTTTCGCGAGGAGGCCGCGGGAGAACGGAAATGACCTCTCCCGTCAGCGCGGCCGCTGCCAGCCGCGACGGCGTGGTGGCCGCGCGTCACCTCGCCAGATGGCTGGGGCTGGCGGCCACGCCGACCTTCGCGATCATGGCCGTGCTGACGGCCATGCTCGGCGACGGTCCGGCGGACTTGCTGTGCGCCGCCGGGCACGGGTCCGTGCTCGGCGGGATGGTGCCAATGTATCTCTTGATGAGCGCGTTTCACTCGGCGGCGTGGTTGAGACTGCTTGCGGAGCGGCGATGAGGGGGCGGTAGACGCCGCGTCGTGCCCGCCTTGTCCTTCGAGACGAGCGTGGCCCGATCACCGATGCCAAATGAAAGCGACCCGGCCCCGCCCCGGGTTGTTACTGCGAAGCAGCTTGCAGATAAGCAACGATCTTACCCGCTTCGTCAGCCGAGACGCCGCCGTAAGGCTGCATCTTGTTGCCGGACACGACCTCGTCCGGCTTGACCATGAAGCGGGTGAGCTTGTCCTGGTCCCAGTCGAAGCCGGCTTCCTTCATTGACGACGAGTAGTTGTAGTTCGGCAGCGAGCCGGCCTTGCGTCCGACGATCTTGTTGAGATTGGGACCGAGGCGATTGTCGCCCTCCTTCACGGAGTGACAGGTGCGGCAGGAATTGTTGAAGGCCTGCTGGGCCGCGGCGTCGCCCGCCGGCTGCTGTGCAAGCGACAAGGACGCGGACAGGAGCAGCGCCAGTGCTCCGGCGCCGGCGATCGCGTGCGGCCATGGGCTTGGCGAGGATTGCTGGCGTGATTGCATCTGCGCCTCCATCGGGGATCGCGCCGCAGCACGCGCGCGTTGGGATGTGGAGGGCAAACGACAACGGCCCCGGTGGGTTCCGGGGCCGTTTGCGTCACAATGTCCTGCCGCTTAGCGCGTCGCGGCTCCGAGCTCCGCTCTTCGCTCCGTCATCGGCAGCACGATCACCTTGGTGCCGACGTTGACGCGGGAGTAGAGGTCGGTGACGTCATCATTGGTCAAGCGAATGCAGCCGGACGAGACGCGCTTGCCGATGGTCTCAGGGGCGTTGGTGCCGTGGATGCGGTAGATGGTGCCGCCGAGATACATGGCGCGGGCGCCGAGCGGGTTGCCGGGACCGCCGGCCATGTGGCGCGGCAGATAGGGCTGGCGGGCGATCATCTCCGGCGGCGGAGTCCAGGCCGGCCACTCGGCCTTCCGGCTCACCGACTGGATGCCGGACCAGGTGAAGCCGTCGCGGCCGACGCCGATGCCGTAGCGCAGCGCCTGGCCATTGCCGAGCACGTAGTAGAGGTAGGTGTTGGGCGTATCGATGATGATCGTGCCCGGCGCTTCGCGCGTTGCGTAGGAGACGGTCTGGCGGCGGAAGCGGGCCGGCATCTCGACCTGGTCCTGATCCTCGGACGGTTCGGTCTGATAGGTTGGCGCCTGGTAGGGCTGGTAAGGCTGCAGCGGCTGCGGCGCGACCATCGGCGGCAGTGGCTGGAAGAAGGGGAAGAGCTGCACGGGTGCGGCCTTGGCTGCACCTGCGAATGCGATCGCGGAGATCGCGACTGCACTGACCGCAACGGCGCGCGAATACGTCTTGAACGTGTCCAGATTGAACATTTGATCGCCCCTGTTTGCTCGGTGTTTTTGAACACCGTGGCACCGTTTCGGTGCTCCGTTGCCCAAACTCCTAACGGCAAAACGTTTCGGGACATTTGCGCGGAAAACCGAAAACGGTTTCGTCGCGGCAAGGATTGTTTCATGACAGTTTCGTGGCCGTGCCGGCCCGTTAACGAACAAAACAGTCCGCCGACACTTCGATGACGTCACACGCCTGAAATATCCGTGGTTGATGGTCCTAAGCCGAGAATCATCAAACTCTCGGGATTTTCCCATGCGGGTATTAATCGCGACTGACGCCTGGCATCCGCAGGTCAACGGCGTGGTGCGGACGCTGACCTCGCTGGCGAATGCAGCCAAGGCGCTCGACGTCGAGATCGACTTCCTCACCCCGGACGGCTTTCCATCCTGGCCGCTGCCGACCTATCCCGGCCTGCGCATCGCGCTGCCTTCGCAGAAGGAGATCGCGCGGCGGATCGAGAAGGCGGCGCCGGACGCGCTGCATATCGCAACGGAAGGCCCGATCGGCTGGGCCGCACGGGCCTATTGCCGCCGCAACCGGCTCGCCTTCACCACGTCCTATACGACGCGCTTTCCCGAATATGTCTCGGTGCGGACCGGCATCCCCGCGAATGTCGGCTATGCCGTGCTGCGCCACTTCCACGATGCCGCCGCCATGACCATGGTGGCGACGCCTTCGCTGCGGCAGGAGCTGTCCGAGCGCGGCTTCAAGCGGCTCGGCTTCTGGACGCGCGGCGTCAACACCGAGCTGTTCCATCCTGACAGTCCGGCGAAGCTCGGTCTGCCGGGTCCCATCTTCATGACGATGGGACGTGTGGCGGTGGAGAAAAATCTCGAAGCGTTCCTCTCGCTCGACCTGCCCGGCACCAAGGTGGTCGTCGGCGACGGTCCGCAGAAGGCGGCGCTCGAAAAGAAATATCCCGGCGCAGTCTTCCTCGGCGAGAAGAAGGGTGCCGATCTCACCGCGCATCTCGCAGCGGCCGACGTGTTCGTGTTTCCGAGCCTGACCGACACGTTCGGCGTGGTGCAGCTCGAGGCGCTTGCCTGCGGCACGCCGGTTGCGGCGTTTCCGGTCACGGGCCCGAAGGACGTCATCGCCGATCACCCGATCGGTGCGATCGACCATGATCTGCGCGCCGCATGCCTGCGCGCGCTCACCATGTCGCGTGAGACCTGCCGCAACTTCGCGCTGGAGCGCTCCTGGGAAAACAGCGCGCGTCAGTTCGTCGGCAATCTCACCTCACTTCAGCCCAGCCGCATCCTGCGTGCCTCGCCCATCATGGCGCGGCGGCCGGTGCGCGGTTGATCCTGCTTTTGACCCACAGCGAGAACCTCATCGATGGCTAAGATCATGAACCTTGACGGCACCCAGCAGCTTGACCTCACCCGTGGCACGGTCGAGCAGGCCTATGACCGCTGGGCGCCCGTCTACGATCTCGTGTTCGGCGGCGTTTTCGCCAAGGGCCGGCAAGCCGCGATCGCAGCCACCAACAAGATCGGTGGTCGCGTGCTCGAAGTCGGCGTCGGTACCGGCATCTCGCTGCCGCTCTATGCACCCAACCTGCGCATCTTCGGCACCGACATCTCGGAAGCGATGCTGGACAAGGCGCGCCGCCGCGTCAGCGAGGGCAATCTGAAGAACGTCGAGGGCCTCGCGGTGATGGACGCCGAGAAGCTTGAATTCCCCGACAATTCTTTCGACGTCGTGATGGCGCAATATGTCGTCACCGCCGTGCCCAATCCGGAAAAGGCGCTCGACGAATTCGCCCGCGTGCTGCGCCCGGGCGGCGAGCTGATCATCCTGACCCGCGTCAGCGCCGACACCGGCATGCGCCGCTTCATCGAGCAGAGGCTCCAGCCGGTGGTGCGTCCGCTCGGCTTCCGCACGGCCGAGTTCGCCTGGTCGCGCTACGCGAAATGGCTCGCCGGTGCCCGCGGCGTCGAGCTCGCCGAACGCCGCCTGATCCCGCCGCTCGGGCACTTCTCGTTGGTGCGCTTCCGCAAGGTCGACGTCGCCAAGGCAGCCTGAGCAAGGCTGCGTGAGAGCGGCGGCGCGATCCGCCGCTCACGCGTACACGTGCGTCATCGCGCCGCTGCACATTGTCATATGACAAAATGATGATGTCACACGGCCTACATCGAATCCCTGTAAATCCCGTACCCGAAAGCATTTTGGGGGAGAGCATGATCAAGAATTATCTCGAGCAGCTGCGGATCCAGCGCTGGGACGACCATCGCTATTATCACCACAGCCGCATCAATCAGAGCCTGCACTTCGTCAGCGCGCTGAGCTTCCTCTTTGCCTATGTCTGGCTGTTCATCGATCCCATGATCTCCGCGCTGGTCGGCTGGCTGGTCTCGATGACCTCGCGCCAGGCCGGTCACTTCTTCTTCGAGCCGCACACCTACGACCACATCAACCAGGCGACGCACGAGCACAAGGAAGAGATCAAGGTCGGCTACAACCTTCAGCGCAAGGTCGTGCTGATGGCGATCTGGGCAGCGTCCCCGCTGGTGCTGTTCGTCGATCCCACGCTGTTCGGCCTGTTCACGCCCTGGGCGACCGCGACCGACTTCATGCGGCAGGTTGCCAAGATCTGGCTGGTGATCGGCGGCGGCGGTCTTCTGTTCCGCACCGTGCACCTGTTCTTCATCCGGGACGTCGAGACCGGCCTCGTCTGGATGACCAAGATCCTGACCGACCCCTTCCACGATCTGATGCTCTATCGCAAGGCTCCGCTTGCCCTGATGCGCGGCGAGCTGATGGATCCCGGCCTGCACCTCAACCCCGAGCACACGCTGGGCCTCATCGGCGAGCCCACGCTCGAAGAGCAGCACGCCTGAGCGCGCCGTCCTTACTGAACGCTCCGATGTCTGATGGTTACGTCATGCCCGGCCTTGTGCCGGGCATCCACGTCTTGGGGGCTGCTCGCGCGGCGGCGCTTCCTTCGCCTCTCCCCGCGCGCGGGGAGAGGCCGCATTTGCGCGAAGCGCATGTGCGGGTGAGGGGGGCTCTCCGCGGGGGAACTGGTGGCGGTTCGCGCACTAACTCTCACCGCGCGCGCGGAGAGTCCCCCTCACCCGAACCCTCTCAGCGCGAGCGTAGCTCGTCGCGGCCCCGCAAGCGGGGCGAGGGAGTGGAGAGAGCGGTGCTCGGGGCGCAATTCGGTTGGGCTGCGGCCTCAGCGCCCAAGGCGCTTGGCCAGCATCTCTTTCAGGATCTGCCGCTTGATGTTCTTGTTGGTAAGCACGCCGTCGTGCCACCAGAAGCCGTCGGCCTTCATCTTCTGCGCCGCGCGGACGAAGCGTTCGGCGACTTCGGTGAAGTCGGCGTCGGTGTAGTTGAGGCTGAAGATCAGCCGGCCGGTGCCGACCCAGCTCAACGAGAGGCCTTCGGCGCGCAGATAGTATTGCAGCATCCAGTTATAGCGGGACGGCGTGGTGTATTTCACCGTCCAGATCGACGAGAAGTTGGCGAAGCGTACCGGCAGGCCGGCGCCCTCCATCATCTGGTTGAGCTTGTGGACGCGGCCGTTCCAGGTCTCCTCCAGGCCGTCATAGATGGCGCGGAAGTTCGGGCTGGCGAGCCGGCTCAAAAACTCGTCCATCGCCGTCATGACGTAGGGGTGCGAGTTGAAGGTGCCGCGCGCAAAGCAGATGTCGGCGGGACGATCATCGCGGAAGCGACGCATCAATTCGCGCTTGCCGCAGACGACGCCGACCGGCAGGCCGCCGGCGAGGCTCTTGCCGTAGGTCACCATGTCGGCGCGTACGCCGAAATATTCCTGGGCGCCGCCGGCGGCGAGACGGAAGCCGACGAAGACCTCGTCGAAGATCAGCACGATGCCGCGTTGGTCGCAGACCTCGCGCAGCTTCTTCAGCCACTCGGTGTAGGCCGCGCGGTCAAAGTTGCCGCCGCGGGAGGAATCGACCAGCGAGGAATCGCCGGGCGCGTTGGCATTCGGATGCAGGCCCTGCAGCGGATTGACCAGCACGCAGGCGATGTCCTTGCGCGTGCGCAGGACATGCAGCGTCTTCTCCGACATCTCGGAGAGCGTGTAGGTCTCATGCGCGGCGATCGGGTTGCCGACGCCGGGCTGCACGTCGCCCCACCAGCCGTGATAGGCGCCGGCGAAGCGAACGAGATGCGTGCGCTTGGTGTGATAACGCGCGAGCCGAACTGCCTGCATCACGGCTTCGGTGCCGGACATGTGGAACGAGACCTCGTCGAGGCCGGAGATCTGGCAAAGCCGCTGCACGTTCTCGAGGATGACGGGATGGTAGGGACCGAGCACCGGACCCAGCGCATGGGCGCGCTTCTCGGAGCCTTCGATGCACTCCTTGTAGAAGTCGTTGCCGAAGATGTTGACGCCGTACGACCCCGTGAGATCGTAGGAGGTGTTGCCGTCGACATCCGTGATGGTGACGCCGCTGGACGATTCCATGAAGGTCGAGGTGCCCAGATGCTCGCGAACGAGGCGCGAGAACTGGAACGGCACGCGGTAGCTCTCGGTGAAGTTCAGGTCGGAGATCGTCTCTGCCGCCTCCCTCGTCATCGCGCGGCCCTTGGGGTAGCGATCGGCGTAGAGAGCGGCGAGACGGAAGAAGGCGTCCTTGCGCCGCTTCACCACGTTGTCAGGCGCGCCGTCGCAGCCGAAATACTTGTCGCCCTCGAACTCGTAGAACGGGAGCAGCTTTGCCACCCGGCGCGACATCTTGGAGTGCCCGGCGAGCGACCGGTGCTTGGCGCGGGAGAGTTCGATCCGCGCTTTCAGCTTCGGGAAGACGGCGGCAGCGGACGCTGCGGCGGCCACGGACATCGAGAGAATCGGGAGTGTCGTTTCCATGACAACAAGCGCTAACCCTGCGAGCTGACAGATTCATGACAGTCAAAGCCCTCATCGCCTCTTTCACCCAGCAGGAAGACCTCAACTTCCTGTTGACCAACCGCATTCCCCGCGCGGCGCTGACGCGCTTCATGGGCCGGTTCTCCAAGATCGAGAACCCCCTCGTGCGGGACTTCTCGATCGCGCTGTGGAAGCTGTTTTCCGACCTCGACCTGTCGGAGGCGCGCAAGACGCATTTCAAGAGTCTGCACGATTGCTTCACGCGTGAGCTCAAGCCAGGCCTGCGGCCGTTCGACCCGGACCCCTCCGTCGTCGCCAGCCCGTCCGACGGCATCGTCGGTGCTCACGGCCGGATCGCCGACACCGAGCTGTTCCAGGTCAAGGGCGCGCCCTATTCGCTGCTCGACCTCGTCGGCGATTCCGCCCTGGTCGACCAGCACCGCAACGGAAGCTTCGTCACGCTGCGGCTGACCTCGAGCATGTATCATCGCTTCCACGCGCCCTATGATGCGCATATCGAACGCGTCACGCTGATCCATGGCGACGTCTGGAACGTCAACCCGATTGCGCTGAAGCGCGTCGAGCGTCTCTTTTGCAAGAACGAGCGCGCGGTGATCCGTACGCATTTGTCGACCGGCGAGGCCGTGACGCTGGTGCCGGTTGCCGCGATCCTGGTCGCGAGCATCCGGTTGCACTTTCTCGACATGGTGCTGAACGCGCAGACGCGCGGTCCCGTCAATTTCCCCTGCGACGTCAACGTGACCAAGGGCGAGGAGCTCGGCTGGTTCGAGCACGGCTCGACCATCATCATCCTGGCGCCCGGCGATTTCGCGTTCTGCGACGGCATTGGCGAAGGCACCCGCATTCGCGCAGGTCAAGCGCTGTTGAAGAGAAAGTAGCCTTCAATCCGCCGCGCCCGCCGCCTATATCGTCCGCGGAAACGATTCGACGACACGACGGGTAACGAGTGATGGCGCGGGCGCCGGTACTTGCGGCGGGTGGTATTGTGCTGCGGCGAGGTGCGCCGCCGCTGGTTGCAGTGGTGCGTCAGCGCAAGCGCAATGAATGGGTCCTGCCCAAGGGCAAGCTCGACGACGGCGAGACGCCGAAGGACGCCGCGCATCGCGAGGTGCTGGAGGAGACTGGCCACGATGTCGCCATCCACGAATTTCTGGGCACGCTGGTCTATCAGTCGGGCGGGCGCACCAAGGCCGTGCATTTCTGGCGCATGGAGGCCGATGGCGGCCCCGTCCGCAAGCTGATGAACGACATCAAGGCGGTGGACTGGCTGACGCTGGACGATGCCATCGCGCGGCTGTCGCGCGAGTATGAGCGCGCGTTTCTCACGCAGGTTGGTCCGATCGCGCTCGCGGCTGCGGGGCTGGCGCCTGCGGCCGTTCCCGAGCCGCCGTCGCTGGCGGCCGACGACATCGATGCCGCCTTGCAGCCGCTGACGCCGGCCGAAGCCGCCTCGGTCGACGAGTTGCGGCACGGCCTGTTGCAGAAGGTGAAGGCCTGGCTGCGCGGCGAGGCGTGAGGCGTCGTCGCGCCGCGCTGCTTGTGGGTGATGAAGTGTCCGCGAGCTGGTATGTTCGTAGGGGCGTCAGCTCTCTCCGAGTCGTCATTGCGAGCCAACGGGTCCGCGCGAAGCGCGGCCCGATGGCAGGCTCCGCGAAGCAATCCAGAATCTTTCCGCGGAGGGACTCTGGATTGCTTCGCTGCGCTCGCAATGACGGAGGAGAGGGCCGTGCTCAACGTCGACCTCATGGTGCGGAGCGTCACCGCCGCTCTTTCTTGTCCTTCGGAGAGGCGGGCCGACGCGGTGCTGCGGGGCGTTGTGTGGCGGGCAGGCGCTGCTGGAATCCGCCGGGGCGCTGCAGGCCTGGCTGTTGCGCCGCGGGCGGCTGGCCCGGCTGCATGCCGGTACGCGGCTGTCGCGGCTGCGGGCTCAGTTGCGGCGTCGTGCCCGGTTGTGGCGTCACTGTTCCTCCAGGCTGAAGCTGTCCGCCGCGCTGCGGCTGGACTTGCGGCGTGCCGTTGGGCGCGGTGCCCTGTCCACCGCGCTGTGCACCTGGACGTCCGGTGCCCTGCTGCTGGCCGGGCTGCGGCTGACCCTGTTGCTGTTGGCCCCGCTGCTGCTGTCCCTGGCCCGCGCGCTGGCCACCCGGCTGCACCGCACCGCCTTGTTGCCCCTGGCCCTGCCGCTGCGGCGGCTGGACGCCTTGCTGTGTTCCCTGGCGGCCCGGCGCGCCCGGTTGCTGCTGGCCCGGACGGAGGTTCTGGCCGGGCTGGCCGTTCGGCCGCTGCTGTTGCTGACCCGGCGCCGTGTTCGGACGCAATTGCTGCTGTTGCGGCTGGACCGGCCGCGGAATACGGCTGAGCGCGCTCGGATTGGAGCGGCGGAAGTCGCGTTGTTCGGTGACGATCTGCCGGCCCGTGGTCTGCGCCAGATGCACCTGGCTGACGAAGCCGCGGTCGCGCGCGACCTGCTGCGGTGGAATGGTGATCGGCACTGCCGCATAGCGCATGATTCCGGCCGTCGCTGCGCCCGGTCGGATCGCAAAGCCGCTGGACGCTTGCGTCAGCGCGCCAAGCCGCGTGCCGCTGGTGCGATCGTCGACGTCGATATGCCCGACCCGGCCGTCGGCGTCGGGATAGAGCTTGATGTTGACGTTGCTCGCCCTGTTCGCCGCTGCGCCTTCCGGCACGTCGACGACGCCGGTCGTGCCGCGGATGCCGAGTGTCGCGGTCGGCGTCGTGATCTTCATGTCGCCGGTCTTCGCCACCGCTGCCGCAACGAAGGCGACCGTGCCCTTGCCGACGTCGAAGATCGCGGCATTCTGCTTGCCGCCGTCCTCATAGACGTAGCTGTCGACGGTGATTCTGGCGCTGGCGGAGAGATTGAACGTGGTGGCGTCGTTGAAGGTGACGCCGAGCGAGGAGTTCGACGAGGTCTGCACGACGTCGTTGAGATAGATGTCGTCGCGCACGCGCAGCGGATACGAGTTCTTGTCGCGGATCACTGTCGCGATCCCCGTCACCGTCGCGACGTTGCCGATCGGTTCGACTGCGGCGGGCTGCGCGTCTGTCGCGGGAACAGGTGAGGCCGACGGCGTCGGGGAGGGAGCGGGTATCGGCTGTGTTTGTGGCTGCGCCTGGGCAAGCTCCATCGCTTCGGATGCACAAGCCACGCTGCTGCCTGCCAGCGGCAATGCGAGCAGGGCGAGCGCGAGCACGAAGCGGCGCCAGGCTACCAATGAAGTCACGAGGAGGTCCCGGTGAGAACGCGGAGGCGAGAGCCGCGGATTTCAGCCGGGGTCAGCTGAATGGCCGATGAATGGGTGTCGTAGAGAGGCGAACGCTTAAACCGCATGCAGTGCTAGCTTGGGGGCTAAGTAGGATGCCCGGGACAAGCCCGGGCATGACGAAGACCGTGTGCTGGAGATGAGGTTAGCGTCAGCTCACGCGCTTCCAGGTCTGGCCGCCGCAGAACATGCCGCCGAACGCGCAGCCCTGCACGCGCATCGCATTCGGGCCCTTCATCGCGATGGTCGAGTCGTAGTTGCGGCCGGAGTTGGGATCGTGGATGCGGCCGCTCCACTTCGAGCCGTCGGGCTTCATGTTGATCAGGATGCGCTCGTTGGTCTTCACGGCATAGCCGCAGAGATTGGCGCCGCACTGCTCGACACGGACATTGCCCTTGTTCTCTTCGGTCGCCCACACGCCGACCGGCGAGTTCGGTATCGCGGCGGGCGCAGGCGCGGCAACGGGAGCCGGGGCCGGCGCGGGAGCAGCCGCGACGGGTGCGGGAACGGGAGCAGGCGCCGCAACAGGGGCGGCCTGCGTGTTGTCGGAGCCGACGGACGGAACGGCGGCAACAGTCGCGGGTGCTGCCGGGGCGGCGGGAGTGGTAACGGCTGGCGCGGCGGGCGCAGCCGATTGAGGCGCGGGCTGCTGCTGCACCGGAGCCGGTGTGGGCTGCGCCGTCGTGGTCGCCGGAGCCGGCGTGGTATCGATGTCATCGTCCTTGGAGCCGCCGAGGCCCTTGAGGTTGATGTTGTTCAGCTTGATCGGCTTGTCCGACAGGCCTGGCGCGACGATGGTCACGCAATTGAGCGAGGCGCAGTTGCGCGGCGTCTCGATGCGGATGTGCTGGCCTTCGATCTGGAACGAGATCGAACTGCCGGCATGTGCGGCGGCGGTCGACGCGAGGAAGAGCGCTGTGGCGGCGATGGTGAGCTTGTTCATGACAACCTCCGAAAATGGCGTGGTCCCGGTATGGACTGACCGTCGCTGGTGGATGAAAGCGTGGTTCGACCCTATGCCGGGTCCACCCCGTCTTCCGTGACGGACGTCACAAGGGCTTGCGGCCGTCTGCGTGAGCCGGCGCACATTCGGCCATTCTTCATCTGGCTAACGTCGCCGCGGCACAGAGGGAGGCATCGATGAAGCGGCTTGCGATTTCGCTTGGCACATTGATCGCCCTGATGGCGATTGCGCCCGCAGCCGAGGCTGGTTCCTTTTCCTTCTCGATCCGCGGCCACCGCTTCCATGTCGAGTCGCCCCGCCATTGCCGATCTGCGTCCTGTGTTTCGATGTCCACTCGCAGCCTCCGGCCGACAGACGACGTCGGCACAGCACCGGCCGCGCGGCCGGCGCCCGCGCCGGTCGTCCAGGCGCCGCAGCCGGTTTGTCCGGCGGCGCCGGTCAAGTCGGCGCAAGCGGCGGTCCTCGCTCCGCTACCGGCACCGGTGGCCCCCGTCCTTGCTGCCGCGACATCACAGCCGGTCGTGCCTCCGCCTGCGCCAAAACTCGAGGTACCAAAGGGTGAGCTACTGAGCCCCAATCCGCCGCGCATGGAGCCACCAGTCATCGCCCCGAAGCCGGAGACCAATCAGGGCACGACGATCTCTCAACGCAGCGACGATGAGCCGGCCTATTCGCCGCTCGGTGAATGGGAGAGCGTGGGTGCCAAGGGCACGGTCCGCATCGAGCGCTGTGGATCTGCACTGTGCGGTTACGCACTGACCGAGGCCTCAAGCCGTGGCGAGAGCGTGCTCGTCAACATGAAGCCGAAAACGCACGACGTCTGGACCGGCAGCATCTACAGCCGTTCCAGCGGCAACACCTATTACTCGACGATGACGCTGAAGAGTTCTGGCAAGCTGCACGTCGAAGCCTGCGCGCTCGGCCACTTCTTTTGCTCCGGCAACGACTGGACGCGCGTTGAGGCGCCGCGAGAGCAAATGATCACGACGTCGCGGCAGTCGAGCGGTGTGAGATCGTAGCTCTCGCGATATGCCGTTAGATGCGCATTGCTGTGCCCTCGCCCCTTGTGGGAGAGGGCAGCTCCGCTGGTCGACACGGACTCACTGGGGTGAGGGGTTTGTCTCCACGAGCACAAGCGCGCGAGGATAGAACCCCTCATCCGTCGCGCTACGCGCGCCACCTTTTCCTAGAAGAGGAGAAGGGAAGAAGAGCCTGCGCTTGATGAGCCTTTAGATCATGCCGAGCACGATGGCGCCGACGAAGGCCATGGCGAGGTAGGCGGTGATAACGCTCAGTCTGCCGGCGAACGTCATGAGGTCGCTCCCGCTGTCGCGCGCCTTGCCCTGGCTTTATGGTTAACAGAAAGTCTCTTTCCGAAAAAGTCAGCGTTGCTGCCGCTCAGTCCTGGCAGCGCTTCGTCGCGCGCGGGTCGGCATGGTTAAGGAAAGCTGAAACCGACACGTTGAAGAGTCTTTAAGTAAATTCACCGAACGTGCGTGCATGACGCGCGGAGTTCGTTTGTATCTCGTCGGCTCCATCGTCCTTGTTTCGCTAGCGGGTTGCGGACGCGGCTTCTTCCAGGCCGAACGTGAACCGTGGCGAGCCGAGGCGGAAGCGGCGTGCCTGAAATCAGGGGCGGTGAAGGAGAGTGCGGACATCGTCCGCATCGACCCGATCTCCGGCCCCGGCCAGTGTGGCGCCGAATTTCCACTCAAGGTCGCCGCCATCGGCGAAGCCTCCGGCAGCTATGGTTTTGCCGACGAGGAGTTGCGTCCGCCGGGGAGCATCGGCAGCCAGCCGCGCTGGCCGGTGACGCAGCCGCGATCGAACTATCCGCAGAGCCAGAATTATCCGGCATCCTCCTATCCGCCGCGGTCGAACTACCCCGAGAGCGCGGTGCGCCAGCCCTCCGGCTATGGCAACTCAGCCGGACCGATGTCGCTGAACGCGCCCGGCGTGGCGCCGCAGGAAGACGAGATCGATCTGCCGCCCGAGGGCACTGATGCCGCGGGCGCGGCGCGCTACATGAATGCGCCGAGCTATCCGTCGCGGCCGGCCGGTCCGGCGCCTTATTCGCAGGCGCCCGCGCAGCAGCCGCTGCCGCGTCTTGGCCCGGCGCAGGGCAATCCCGTCACCGCCGTCGGTCCCGTTGCGATCAAGCCGACCGCGACGCTGGCGTGTCCGATCGTGTCCGAGCTCGACCGCTGGCTCGCCGATACCGTGCAGCCCTCGGCCATGCGCTGGTTTGGCGTCCGCGTCGCCGAGATCAAGCAGATCTCTGCCTATTCCTGCCGCGGCATGAACGGCAACTCGCATGCCCACATCTCCGAGCACGCCTTCGGCAATGCGCTCGACATCTCCGCCTTCGTGCTCGCCGACGGCCGCCGCGTCACCGTGAAGGGTGGCTGGCGCGGCATGCCTGAAGAGCAGGGATTCTTGCGCGACGTGCAGTCAGGTGCGTGCGCGCATTTCACCACGGTGCTCGCGCCGGGCTCGAACGTCTATCACTACGATCACATTCACGTCGACCTGATGCGCCGCGCCAGCCGTCGCCTGATCTGCCAGCCGGCCGCCGCGTCCGGCGAAGAGGTCGCCGCGCGCGCGCAATCGCGCAGCCCCTATGCCAATGCGCGCGATCCCTCTGTCACCGGCTCGCTCGGTGCGCGCAAGAGCGCGACGCGCAAGCATGAGGAAGACGAGTACGCCGACGAGTGAGGTGCTTGAAGCCGAGGTTGGGCGACAGTTTCGCGCAATCACGCGTCGTGTCTGCCGAGGCGGCAGCTCATCAGGTCATGTCGAGGTCGGCTTCGACGGTGCAGGGGCCACCCCCATGCACCGCTGCACCTCGCCCGGGACGTTGTAGGTGCGCATGATATGGCGGCTGTCGCGCAAGCCCGTTGCCTCACGCTGCACCACGAACATCCAGAGCGCCTGACCGGCTTCCGCGACCAGCTTGCGCCTCGCCGGTTGCAGCGAGGCCGGCGTCTCCGCGTGCTCGTGGGCGGTGTCGAACTCGCGCAGGCGCGTCAGTGTCTGTTCGAGCGCGCGGCCCATGCGTCCAAGCGCCGAAGCCTGTTCCTGGACGATCTCATAGTGGAGGATGTCGACCGGTGTGCGAAGATCACGAGACATGGTCGCAATATAGTGCCGCGAGGCCGACCCGCGCAACGCGCGGCCTGCTGTTGCTATTTCACCCGATATGCCGCCAGGAACATCCGCGTCGCGCTGTCGATCACCTCGGTCATCCGCTCTTCCGATGGTGCGGGCGCGGCCTGGAAGACGAAGGGCAGGAAGAGTGAGGCCTTGCAGAGTTCCATGAATTGCGAAGCCGCAAGATCGCAATTGTCGATCTCGAGATCGCCGGAGGCGACGTGGGCGCTGAGGTACTCGGAGAGGCGGTTGATGGTCTTGTCGAGCACCCGCGCATAATAGCGGCGGCCGACCTCGGGCATGCGCTCGGCGATGGCCATCACGGTGCGGATCGCCGATCCGCCGCCGGGGCGGCAGAGCAAATGAATGTAGGCGCGGCCGAACTCCTTCAGTGTGGTTTCGGCATCGCGCGCGGGATCGAAATTGAACACGACCTGGCCGTGCTGGAGCGCTTCCTCTTCGAGAATGGCTTCGAACAGCGCGCATTTGTCGGCGAAGTAGACGTAGAGCGTGCCCTTGGAGACCTGCGCCGCGCGCGCAATCTCGCCCATGCTGGCACCGTCGAAACCGAGCGCCATAAACACATGGCGGGCCCCGTCCAGGATCTGGCGGCGCTTGGAGCTGTCCTCTTCCTGGACGACTTGGAGACGTTCGCTGGCAGCTACAACCATTGGTTTAGGGTCTCGGAAAGTTTTTGAATCGGGTCTGGAGCCATGAAACCCAAATAAAGGATTCGGGCCACTAGGGTCCCGCGGGAACATTATGTATATTGACCGAACCGTTCGGTCAATGATATTTGGAATGAGCGAGGGGAACCGGCCGCATAACGGCCGTCCTTGGTCGCATTCATTTTGGGGAGGCCTTCATGGCCGTATCGAGAGACCAGGCTGCGCGCGTCCTTCGCCACGAAGCGATGGGGGAGGCGGGCGTTGATGGTGCGTCCGAGACATCCGCCCCCCTTGCCGAGTTGCGCGCTCATGTGGCCGAGGAAACCAAACGTCGTGAGGCGCCGGAGAAGCCCGTGACCGACAAGCCGGCCGCACCTGCGCCAGAGGCGCCCGCTGCCGGCGCGCCCAAGTCCGGTGCGCCCAAGTCCGGCAAGCGCAAATTCGTCCTGATGGGTGTCGGCCTCGTCCTCGCGCTCGCCGCCGCCAGCTATGCCGGCTATTACACGCTGGTCGGCCGCTTCTACATCTCCACCGACGACGCCTATGTCCGCGCCAACAACACCATGCTCGGTGCGCGCGTTGCCGGCCACATCTCTTCGATCCTCGCCGGCGACAACACGCCGGTGCGCGCCGGCGACGTCGTCTTCCGCATCGACGAGGGCGACTACAAGATCGCGGTCGATGCCGCCGCGACCAGGATCGCGACCCAGCAGGCCACCATCGACCGCATCGGCCGCCAGGTCGCAGCGCTCGACAGCCAGGTCGCGCAGGCCAAGGCGCAGCTCGTCTCGGCTGAAGCCGGCCTCAAGCGCGCCGACCTCGATTACGAGCGTCAGCAGGCGCTGAGCAACAAGGGCTTTGCCTCGCGCGCCGTGTTCGAGAGCTCGGAGGCCGGACGCGACCAGGGCGCCGCCGCGGTCAAGGCCGCGCAGGCCGCCTACGATGTCGCCGTCAGCAATGTCGACGTCGCCAAGGCGCAGCAGGCCGAAGCGCAGGCGCAGCTCGCCGAGCTCAAGACCACGCTCGCCAAGGCCGAGCGCGACCTCGGCTTCACCGCGGTGCGCGCGCCGGTCAACGGCACGTTCTCGAATCGCCTGGTCAACACCGGCGACTTCGTTGCGGTCGGCCAGCGCCTCGGCAACATCGTGCCGCTCGACGATGTCTATATCGACGCCAATTTCAAGGAAACCCAGCTCAAGCGCATCCGTCCCGGCCAGCCGGTGACGATCAAGGTCGATGCCTACGGCATGCGCAAGTTCTCCGGCGTGGTCGACAGCATTGCGGCGGGCTCCGGCTCGGTGTTCACGCTGCTGCCGCCCGACAACGCCACCGGCAATTTCACCAAGATCGTGCAGCGCGTGCCGGTCCGCATCCGGGTGCCGAAGTCGGTGGCGAAGCAGAACCTGCTCCGCGCCGGCATGTCGGTCTATGCGACCGTCGACACCAACAAGGGCGCCGCCGACGCCGACAGCGAGGTCGATCTCGACGATCCCGCCGTCCATCCGCAGTAGCCAACCCGAGCGCTGCGAGGTCGGACGATGGCCGACGCCACCACCGCTTCACCTGCCATGATGGCGGATCCCGCTTCGGAGCGCATCGCGCCGAAGCGGCTGTTCGCCTTCATCATCATGGTGTTCGGGATGTTCATGTCGATCCTGGACATCCAGATCGTCTCGGCGTCCCTCAGCGAAATCCAGGCCGGATTGTCCGCGAGCTCCAGCGAGGTCTCGTGGGTCCAGACCGCCTATCTGATCGCCGAGGTCATCGCGATCCCGCTGTCCGGCTTTCTGTCGCGCGCCTTCGGCACGCGGCTGCTGTTCGCGATCTCGGCGGCGGGCTTCACCGCATCGAGCCTGCTCTGCGGCTTTGCCACGACAATCGAGGAGATGATCCTCTGGCGCGCACTCCAGGGCTTTCTCGGGGCCGGCATGATCCCGACGGTGTTCGCCTCGGCCTATACCGTCTTCCCGCGCACGAAATTCCACATCGTCGGTCCCATCATCGGTCTCGTCGCAACGCTGGCCCCGACCATCGGCCCGACCGTCGGCGGCTACATCACCGACCTGATGTCGTGGCACTGGCTGTTCTTCATCAACGTGCTGCCCGGCATCGGCATCACCCTGGGCGTTCTGGCGCTGGTCGATTTCGACGAGCCGCATTTCGAGCTGCTCGACCGCTTCGACTGGTGGGGGCTGCTGTTCATGGCGGGCTTCCTCGGCACGCTGGAATATGTGCTGGAGGAGGGGCCGCAATATGAATGGATGCAAGACACCTCCGTGGCAATCTGCGCCTGGATCTGCGCGATCTCGGCGGTCGCCTTCTTCTGGCGCGTGTTCACGGCGGCCGAGCCGATCGTCAATCTGCGCACCTTCTCCAACCGCAATTTCGCCATCGGCTGCCTTTTGCAGTTCTGCATCGGCATCGGCCTTTACGGCCTGACCTATATCTATCCGCGCTATCTCGCCGAGGTGCGCGGCTACAGCGCGCTGATGATCGGCGAGACTATGTTCGTCTCGGGCATCACCATGTTCCTGGTCGCGCCGCTGGTCGGCCGCCTCATGGTGAAGTTCGACATGCGCTACATGATCGCCTTCGGCCTCGTCGTGTTCGCGATCGGCTCTTACCAGATGACCTGGATCACGCGCGACTACGATTTCTACGAGCTGCTGGTGCCGCAGATCCTGCGCGGCATCGGCATGATGTTCGCGATGGTGCCGACCAACAACATCGCGCTCGGCACGCTGGCGCCCGATCGGGTGAAGAACGCGAGCGGCCTTTTCAACCTGATGCGCAATCTCGGCGGCGCGGTCGGCCTCGCCGTCATCAACACCGTGCTCAACGACCGCACCGACCTGCACATCACGCGCCTCCAGGAGCGCGTGACATGGGGCAACGCCACCGCGACCGAAACCCTGACCATGTTCATGCAGAAGTTTCAGGGGCTCGGCGATTCCACGCTGATGGCGATGAAGCAGCTCTCCCAGCTCGTGCACCGCCAGGCCGTGGTGATGAGTTTCGGCGACGCCTTCTTCATGCTGACGCTGTTCTATCTCGGCCTCAGCCTGCTGGTCGCGCTGCTGAACAAGCCGGCCGCGATGACCGGTGGCGGCGACGCGCATTGACGCAGCTCCACGCTCGCGGGGATGACAGCGGAGATTGAGGCGGCGGCGACGCGCATCAGCCAGGGCATGACAGCGGAGTGCTCGCCACCCCCGCACCAAATTGCAACACTCGTTCGTGATTTCGCACGGGCCCCGTTGCAAATCGCAAACGGCACATCTATAAAGCGCACCTCATTCAATCGAACCGGGGAGGATTTGCATGACTTCGTCACATTCGCAGACCGCGCGCCCGCGTTCGATGTTCTCGCTCGGTGTGTGCTCGACCCGTTAGGGTCATTTCCGCGAGCTTTCGATCGGGTCTGAAGTCCCGATCTCTCAACTTCCCAAGCCAAATCAAGCGACGCCGTCCGGCCCCTTGCGGCCGGGCTTGCGTCCAGCGATGGAGCCGGCCCGCGCGAGCGGCCGGATGATGCCATGACCGCTCTGTCAAAAAAGCCCGCAGCGATACGCGTGGTGCTGCCTTTCGTCTTCCAGCACTGGCTCAAGCAGCCGGGGCGTACGCTTGTCGTCGTCGGCAGCCTGTTGGGTGCGACCGCCGCCGACCTGTTCATGCCGCTCTTCTCGGGGCATCTGATCGATGCGCTGACGCGCGGGCCCTCCGATCCCGATGCGCGTCACGCGGCGCTGGTCGCGTTCGGCGCCATCGTGGCGCTCGGTGCGGCTTCGATGGTGCTGCGGCTCGCAGGTCTCCAGGCCATCGTGCCGTTCACGCTGAAGATCATGTCGGAGGTCGCGCAGGACGCCTTCATGCGCGTGCAGCGCTTCTCGACCGACTGGCACGCCAATTCGTTTGCCGGTTCCACCGTGCGCAAGGTCACGCGTGGCATGTGGGCGCTCGACCTCTTGAACGACACCATCCTGCTCGCGCTGCTGCCTTCGCTGGTCGTGTTGATCGGGTCGATGATCCTGCTCGGCGTGCACTGGGCCTCGCTCGGCGCGGTGATCGCGCTCGGCGCGCTGGCCTATGTCACGATGACGGTGCTGTTCTCGACCCGCTACATCGCGCCGGCCGCGCGTGTCTCCAATGCCTGGGACACCAAGGTCGGCGGCACGCTGGCCGACGCGCTGACCTGCAATGCGGTGGTGAAATCCTTCGGCGCCGAAGCGCGTGAGGATGTGCGGCTCGCACGCGTCATCAATCGCTGGAGCGTGCGCGTGCGGCGGACCTGGTATCGCTACAACTACACGGCCATGTCGCAGCTTTCCTTGCTGCTGTGCCTGCGCGCGTCCGTGATCGGCGGATCGGTGCTGCTGTGGATGTCCGGGCACGCCTCGCCCGGCGACGTCACCTATGTGCTGACGAGCTACTACGTCATCCACGCTTACTTGCGCGACGTCGGCATGCACATCAACAACCTCCAGCGTTCGGTCAACGACATGGAGGAGCTGGTGGCGATCCATGACGAGCCGATCGGCATTGCGGATGCTTCCGGTGCGCTGCCGATTGCGATCGAGCGCGGCGAGATCGTGTTCGACGACGTCACGTTCCATTATGGCGGCCATCGCGCGCCGCTGTATGACGGGCTGTCACTGACGATCCGCGCCGGCGAGCGGGTCGGTCTCGTCGGCCGGTCCGGCTCCGGCAAGACCACCTTCGTCAAGCTGGTGCAGCGTCTTTACGACGTCTCCGGCGGCCGCGTGCTGATCGACGGGCAGGACATCGCGCTGGCGACGCAGCAATCGCTGCGCAGCCAGATCGCGATCGTGCAGCAGGAGCCGATCCTGTTCCACCGCTCGCTCGCCGAGAACATCGCCTATGGCCGACCCGGCGCCAGCCTCGAGGCGATCGAGCAGGCGGCGCGGCTTGCGAATGCGCACGACTTCATCCTGCGCCTGCCCAAGGGCTACGGCACGCTGGTCGGCGAGCGCGGCGTGAAGCTCTCGGGCGGCGAGCGGCAGCGCGTGGCGCTGGCGCGCGCATTCCTTGCCGATGCGCCGGTGCTGATCCTGGACGAGGCGACCTCGAGCCTCGATTCGGAATCGGAGGCGCTGATCCAAGAGGCGATGGAGCGGCTGATGAAGGGCCGCACCTCGATCGTGATCGCGCACCGGCTGTCGACGGTGCGGAGCCTCGATCGCATCCTGGTGTTCGACCGCGGCGAGATCGTCGAGCAGGGCACGCATGCGCTGCTCGCGGCCAAGCCCGGCGGCATCTATCGCGGTCTGTTCGAGCGCCAGGTGGTGGAGCTCGGGCAGATCGCGGCAGCGGAATGAGGCGCAGCCTGCGGACGGGGGAGAACGTCTGCAAGCTGCGAAGGATTAGGGCAGGGATGGACTGACATGAAAGACCTGACGCACGGCTCCATCGTGGGCCATATCCTGAGCATGGCTCCACCGATCGTGGTTGGCATGATCACGATCATGATCTGCCAGCTCGTCGACCTCTACTTCGTCTCGAGCCTGGGCGAGGCCGCGATCGCGGGCGTCGCCGCGGCCGGCAATGCCGGCTTTCTCGTCAATGCCTTGATGCAGGTGCTCGGCGTCGGCACGGTTGCGTTGATGGCGCATGCGGTGGGCCGCAAGGACCGTGGCGATGCCAATCTGGTGTTCAACCAGTCGGTCGTCCTGTCGGTGCTGATCGGGCTGCTGACACTGGTTGCGGGTTTCGCGCTGTCGCGCCCCTATATGCGCGCGGTCGCGGCCGACGAGGCGACGGTCGAAGCCGGCACCATCTATCTGCTCTGGTTCATGCCGGCGCTGGCGCTGCAATTCGCGACGCAAGTGATGGCGTCCGCATTGCGGGCGACCGGCATCGTGCGGCCGAGCATGCTGGTGCAGGCGCTCGCGGTGGGCATCAACATTGCGCTGGCGCCGGTCCTGATCTCGGGCTGGGGCACCGGCCATCCGCTCGGTGTCGCCGGGGCTGGCCTCGCAAGCTCGATCGCCGTCTTCATCGGCGTGCTGATGCTGCTCGCGTATTTCCTGAAGCTGGAGCGCTACGTCGCTTTTCATCCTGCGCAATGGCGGCCTCAGCTTCTACAGTGGAAGAGAATCCTCAATGTCGGCCTGCCCGCTGGCGGTGAGTTCGTGATGGTCTTCATCATCATGGGCGTGGGCTATTATGTGCTGAGCGTTTTCGGCCCGGCGGCGCAGGCCGGATTTGGTATCGGCACGCGTCTCCTCGGCCTGATCCAGATGCCTGCGCTCGCCATTGCGCTGGCTGCGGGGCCTATCGCCGGCCAGAACTTCGGCGCCGGCAATGGCGCGCGCGTGCGGGAGACCTTTGCCAAGGCGGCGCTTGTCGCGACCGCAGTGATGATTGTCTTCCTGATCCTCGCGCAACTCGCGCCAGGTCTGTTGCTTGCCGGCTTCTCGAGTGATCGGGAAACGATGGCGGTTGCGTCGCTCTTCCTGCACATCGTCTCGTTCAACATGGTGGCGCAGGGGCTGATCTTCACCACCTCCAGCATGTTCCAGGGGCTCGGCAACACCAAGCCCGTGCTGGTGACCTCGGCAATGCGGGTCCTCACCTATTCCCTGCCGTCGATCTGGCTCTCGACGTGGCCGGGCTTTCGGATGGAGCACGTCTGGTATTTGTCGATCGCGACAACGACGCTTCAGGCTGCGTTGAGCGTGTGGTTGCTATACCGCGAATTCGGCAAGCGCCTGGCTCCGCTTCGACACGCCGAGGTTCCGGAACAGGTGGAGGCTGAGCCTGAAGCGCCTCCTGCGCGCTTGCCGGCATAGCGACAGCCTTGTCCTGCCGCGACAAGGACGCATCTTCGTTGGCGCGCGCGTCAGTGTGCGCCAACACTGTTCCAGACGAGAGCGAGGCCAGACAGGAACAGGAGACCGAGCACGACGTCGCCAAAATGCTTGTCGTTCAGCGCGTGATACACGCGCGCGCCGGCCCATGCGCCGATCAGCGTGCCAGGAAAGGCGACCAGTGCGAGCCAGACCACCTTGAGTTCGACGAGACCTGACGCCGTCTGCAACACCAGCGCGGTGGCGAGCACGGTGAAATTGAAGAGCTGGAAGATGCCGCGCCGCTCGTGCTTGTTCCAGCCACGGATGTTGGCCCACAGGATCGGCAGCGGCCCGGACAGTCCCGCAAGCCCGCCCAATATGCCGCCGGCAAATCCGATCGCACCGTCGGCGATCCGGCCGCCGAACTTGAAGGCAAGCGGCTTCTTGTTCAGATATAGCGCGCTCGAGAAGATCAGAAGCAGCACGCCAACGCTCAGCTTGAACACTTTTGGATCGGCCGAGGCGACCATCATGGTCCCCAGGGGAACGCCGATCAGTCCGCCGATCAGGAACGGCCACACCAGCGAGAGGTCAAAGCTCTTCCACATCGAGGGCAGTGTCGAGGTCTGCGCGATCACCGAGCAGATCAGCACCAGGGGCACCGCGAGCGAGGGCGGCAGGACATAGAGCCAGATGCCAAGCGCCATGAGGGCCGTGCCGAAGCCGGCCAGTCCCGAGACGAAGCCGCCGGCCAGCGCGCCGAACACCAGCAGTAAGTAGGTGAGCATTTCCAACGGATTGTCCTCGTCGTCCGGGCGGTCCCGAATAGTTGATCGCGATCGCCCGCATAGCACGCTTGCCGCCGTGCAGGTCAATCCATGCTGCATGCAGGCGTGATCTGCGGTGCCGGGCTTTCGCGGAAGAGCCATCAGAAGGTTGCGCCTGTGGTCCGCTCTCGCGATCGCCGGTTACACGATCTGCCTGGTGTCGGCGGGCTTGTGCAGCGCGCCGACCAGAATGCGCAGCGCCTCCGTCAGCTCTGATCGATTTCGCGCGGCGCCCAAGGAGACCCGCGCCGCATGCGGCGGTGTGCCGGCCACAGTGAAGGCATCGCCGGCGACGACCGCCAGTCCATTTCGCAGGAGATGCGCTGCGACGTCCGGTCGATCCTCCGGCAGCCGCAGCCACAGATGATGAGCGGCGGGTTTGGCCAGGAACTGAAATCCCTTCAGCGCGCGTTGGGCGAGCTGTTGGCGGCCGACCGCCTCGCTCCGGATCGCGGTGATGATGCGATCGGCGATGCCGGTCTCGATCCAATGCGTCACCAGCGCGACCATCAGCGGCGCGGGCATCTGCACGGTGGCCTGCAAATAGCTGCGCATTTGAAACTGCGCGCCACTGTCGGGCGTCAGCAGATAGGCGACGCGCAGCGCCGGTGCGATGCATTTTGACAGCGTGGTCGCGAGATAAGTCCGCTCCGGAATGAGGCTCGCGATCGGCGATGCCGAGCGATCGAGCAGCCCATAGGCGTCGTCCTCGATCAGCATCGTGTCGGCGTCGCCGATGATCCTTGCGATCGCATCGCGCCGAGCGGCGGAAAGCGTCGCCGTGGTCGGATTGTGCAGCGTCGGAATCAGATAGACGGCTTTCGGCTTGTGCGCGCGGCAGGCTTCCGCCAGCGCATCGGGCAGGATGCCGCCGTCGTCCATGGCGACGCCGACGAGCTTGACACCGAGCCGTGCGGCGGCGGCCTTGATGCCGGGGAAGGTGAGGGCTTCCGTCAGCACAACGTCGCCAGGCCGCGCAAGGTGCGCGAGCAGGTTGAACAGGATGGTTTGCGTGCCGGGAAAGATCACGAGCCTGTCGGCATGCGCATGCGAAACGCGTGCGCGCATCCAGCGCGCCGCGACCTCGCGCTCATGCGCGCTGCCGCCGGGGGGCTGATAGTTGAGATGCGCCGTCAGGCCCGATTGCGCGCGGATGGCCTCCATCCCTGCGATGATCCGCTCGTCGAGCTGCGCCTCCAGCGGATGCGGCGGCACGTTCATCGAGAGGTCGATCGCGACCGGATGCGGCAGGTCGATTGCGCGGCGCGCGCTGGTCTCGGACACGAACGAGCCTTGTCCGACCCGGGCTTCCATGATGCCGCGGCGCCGGGCTTCGGTGTAGGCGCGCGTCACCGTGGTGAGGTCGATGCCGAGCGCTTTTGCGAGCGCCCGTTGCGTCGGCAATTGCTGGCCGCGCACCAGCCGGCCCGCGGCGATGTCAGCCTCCATGGCCTCGACGATGCGCTGATAGCGCGGACCTGAGAGCTCCGAGATTGTAGGAGTCCAATCCATGCAATTTAGCCCCATATCCTTTGAATGTATGGATGCAAGATACTATTGTATGGATCATTGAAAAGGAAGAGGTGTGGTCATGGCGACGGTCTCTCTGGCAAAGGCGATGTGGCGCGGTTTCTGCGGCAAATGTCCGAATTGCGGGGAAGGGCACATGTTCGGCCGCTTCCTGAAAGTGGCTGACGCCTGCGACCATTGCGGTGAGGAGCTGTTTCACCAGCGCGCCGACGACTTCCCGGCCTATCTTGTGATGGTCGTGGTCGGCCATCTCGTGGTGCCCGCGATTCTCGCGGTCGAGACCGCCTATGCGCCACCGGAGTGGCTACAACTGGCCGTGTGGCTGCCGGTAACGCTGTTCGCGTCGCTCGCATTGCTGCAACCGACCAAAGGCGCCATCGTGGGGCTGCAATGGCAGCTCGGCATGCACGGCTTCGAGGCGAGCAAGCTGCGGCGCGAGGCCGATGAGCTTGCGCCGGTGCTGGTGAAGGCGGACACGCGCGCGGCCTAGGCGACGACGTTTACATCGCGCGCCCGGCCGCTACACTCCATCGTATCAACGACAACGATGGAAACGCCGATGACCGCACGCGCGAAGACCTTTCTGCTCTGTCATGGCGCATGGTCCGGCGGATGGGCCTGGACAAAGATGCAGCCGCTGATGGCGCAGGCCGGCCACCGCCTGGTGGCGCCGACCTATACGGGCCTGGGCGAGCGCGCGCATCTGGCAAGTCCCTCGATTGATCTCGAGACGCATATCCAGGACATCCTCAACGTCATCGCCTTCGAGGATCTCAACGACATCGTTCTGCTCGGCCATAGCTATGGCGGCATGGTCGCGACCGGCGTCGCCGATCGCGCACGCGAGCGCGTGACGCAACTGATCTATCTCGACGCCTTCGTGCCGCGCGACGGCCAGTCGCTGTTCGATCTCAACGAAGCCGGCCGCGAGCCGATGCGCAAGGCAGCAAGCTCCAGCGACGGCTATCGCATCCCGCCGAACCCGCCGCCATCAGACACGCCGCAGGCCGATCTCGACTGGCTCAATGCGCGCCGCGTCCCAATGCCGATCAAGTGCTTCGAGACAAGCTTGAGGCTCGCGCACGGCGAGCCGGCAATGCCGCGCAGCTACATCTATTGCACACGCATTCCGCCGGGTGACGTGTTCGGGCAGTTCGCGAGGCGCACCAAGAGCGAGGAGGGCTGGCGTTATTTCGAGCTCGATGCCAGCCACGCGCCGAACGTGACGGCGCCGGAGGCGCTGATGTCGGTGTTGGAGAAGATTGTTGCCTAGTTCGTCATTCCGGGGCGCGACGAAGTCGCGAGCCCCGGAATGACACCGTTTGAATGGCTGCGTACGCCCCGGAACGACAGTGCCCAAAATGGTGAGGGGTCCGATGCGCTAGCATCGAACCCCTCGTTGCAAGATATCAGCCGGCCTGTAAGCCGGGTTCTGTAGGGCATCGTCCGCTTGCGCGAACGATACGTGACGGCCATTCCTCTGGGGTCATGTTTGCACATGGCCTCGAGCAACCTACCCGGACGGCGGGCCTGACATCACCCCGCGGCGTTATCGCTTTCGCGAACAGCCCGCTATGCCGTCCCTATTCGGTTTTGCTCCCGGTGGGGTTTGCCCTGCCGGCTCCGTTGCCGGACCCGCGGTGCGCTCTTACCGCACCTTTTCACCCTTACCTCGCCAAAGCCCCGAAGGGGCGAGGGCGGGCGGTTCGTTCTCTGTGGCACTTTCCCTGGGGTCGCCCCCGCCGGACGTTATCCGGCACCGCATGTCAAGGGAGCCCGGACTTTCCTCCCCGGCGGCCTTTCGGCACCTGCCGGAGCGGCCGTCCGGCCGACTGACTGATAACGCATGGAGCATTTGTGACGGTTCCGTCAAGCCGATATCGCCGCGCACGGCGTGCCCAAATAATTTATCCTGAAGATGTCGTTTGGAGCGTGCCCCGTTCGACTGGATGTCGGCGACACAGCCGAACAACAGGAGTGAAGCGATGCAATATCTGCTGATGATCTACCAGAACGAGGTCGAGTACGCGAAGAACGATGCGGCCACGGCCGAGAAGATGATGGCCGAATATCAGACCTTTACCCAAGGCATCATCCAGAGCGGCAATTTCAAGGCCGGCGACCGCTTGCGGCCGACCACGACCGCGACGACGGTGCGCGTGCGCGACGGCAAGATGCTGACGACGGACGGACCGTTCGCGGAGACGCGCGAGCAGCTCGGCGGCTACTATCTGGTCGAAGCCAAGGATTTGAATGCCGCGATCGAGATTGCCGCGCGCATTCCAAGCGCGCGCATCGGGTCGATCGAGGTGCGGCCGATCTGGGTCTACGATAAGTGATCACGCTCGGCGCATGACGCCCTCTGAGATCGAAATCATTTTCCGCGACGAGGCGGGGCGGGCGCTGGCCACGCTGATCCGCCTCGTCGGCGATTTCGATCTCGCCGAGGACGCACTCCAGGACGCCTTTGCCGTCGCGCTGGAGCGCTGGCCGGCCTGCGAGGTCCCCGATAATCCGCGCGCCTGGCTGGTCAATGTTGGGCGCAACAAGGCGATCGACCGCATCCGCCGCCGTGCCGTCTTTCGCGGCAAGCAGCAGGCGCTCGTGCACGAGCTCGAGCTGAACGCGCAAGCGCCTGACGAGGCGCCGGCGATGCTCGACGACGACATGCTGCGGCTGATCTTCACCTGTTGCCACCCCGCCTTCGCGCCGGAGGTCCAGGTCGCGCTGACGCTGCGCACCGTCTGCGGACTGTCGACGGCGCAGGTCGCGCGCGCCTTTCTCGTCAGCGAGGAGGCGATGGCACAGCGCCTCGTTCGCGCCAAGCAGAAGATCCGCCTCGCCGGCATCCCCTATGAGGTGCCGGAGCGCGACGCGCTAACGCCGCGGCTCGACGGTGTGCTCGCCGTGATCTATCTCGTGTTCACCGAAGGCTACGTTGCGACGTCGGGTACGGATCTGATGCGGCCCGATCTCGCCGTCGAGGCGATCAGGCTCGGCCGCCTGCTCGACCGGTTGATGCCCGATCGCGCTGGCATCAAGGGTCTGCTGGCGTTGATGCTGCTGCATGACGCGCGCCGCGCCGGGCGCGAGACGCCGGCCGGAGACATCGTGCTGCTCGAAGAGCAGGACCGCTCGCTGTGGGACCGCGCGCAAATCGAGGATGGCCTGCGCCTGGTGGAGGACGCGCTGCGACTGCCGGGCCGGCCGCAACCCTATGCCGTGCAGGCCGCGATCGCGGCGCTGCACGCACGCGCGAGAAGGTTTGAGGAGACCGATTGGCCGCAGATTGCGGGGCTCTACCAGGTGCTGCTGCGCATCAGCCCCTCGCCGGTGATCGAGCTGAACCATGCCGCGGCGGTGTCGATGATCGATGGGCCTTCCCATGCGCTCGACCTTGTCGATGCGATCACCGCGCGCGGCGGGCTTGACGGTTATGAGCTGATGCCGGCGGTGCGTGCGGATTTGTTGCGGCGGCTCGGCCGGAAGGAGGAGGCGCGCGAGGCGTATCGCGCGGCGGCTGCTGCGACGCAGCTGGAGCCGTTGCGGCGACTGTATGCGCGGCGGGTGAGGGAGATGGGGTAGTCGCCACACACTCCGTCATTGCGAGGAGCACTTGCGACGAAGCAATCCAGATTGCATCCGCGGGGGCAGTCTGGATTGCTTCGCTTCGCTCGCAATGACGGAGTGCGTGGCGGCCGCCGTCACTTCGACGCGACGGCCGTCCCCTCCGTCGGCAAGCTCGCCAGCAACGCCTGCAACGTCGACAGCGTCGAATGATCCGCAACGCCGTCCAGCCGCGCCGGGCGGAAATGGCGCTGGAACGCGGTGACGACTTCCATCGTCGCAGCGTCGTATTTGCCGGTCAGCGGCAGGCCGTAGCCGTATCGGGCGAGCGCCTGCTGCATGCTCAGCACCGCGTCGCTGATGGTGCCGAGCATCAGGCTCTCGCCGCGCACCACCGGCGCGGGCGTGACCCAGTGGCCGACGCCGGAATTGGCCAGTGAGTGCCACGGAAACTTTTCGCCGGGATCTTTCTTGCGCGCGGGCGCGACGTCAGAATGGCCGAGCACCCGGTGCGCCGGCACCTTGCGGCGGAGCATGATGCCGCGGCACAGCGCGATCACGGCGGCGATCTGGCGCAGCGGATATTCCGGATAGCCCCAGTCGTGGCCGCGATTGATGATCTCGATGCCGATCGAGCAGGAGTTGATGTCGTCCTCGCCGGCCCACGAGGCGATCCCTGCGTGCCAGGCGCGCTTGGCCTCGGGCACGCACTGCACGATGCGGCCGTCCTCCAGTACGACATAGTGCGCCGATACCTCCGTGCCCGCCGTGCACAGCCGCGCCAGCGCGCCCTCGACATCGGGCATGCCGGTGTAGTGCAGCACGATCATGTCCGGTTGCCGTCCCTTGTTGCGCTCGCCATGGTTCGGCGAGGGGATGATGTCGGAGACGATCGAGGAATCCGGGTCGAACGTCCGCATGTTCGCCGCGGCCTTTGGAACCGGGAGAACGCGTTGACGCTTCGAATCAGATCCAGACGGCGTGGACGAACCGGACGACATAAACAGCTCGAGTCGGACAGGAGAGTGGGCCAAGCCCTTCTCTTTACTATTCCTTTACCCTCCACCGTGCGCAATCGCGCTGCGGGGTTAACGCGTGCATTTTGGCGCATGTGTGTGGATGAAGCATCACCACGCCGTCACCTTTTCGACTTGTCACGAGCCGATCAACGCTTTCTTAACGCTAAGGGCCGTTACTGAGAGATGAAGAGCCGACCCGCGTCCGGAGGCGGCCAAAGCGTATTTTGGCTCGAAATCCCATGGCTGCCCGACACACTCCACTGGGAACACTGGGTTTGCGGCCCGGGACGACCGGGCTCGGTGACCATGTTGGACGAGGGCTTTGTCGTGGAACCGCCGCGACGCGAAATCATTCGAGGCGTTATGGGGTTGTTCGTCCGCGATCCGGCATGGGCGTCAGGTCGGGCGTTCGGAAGACCTCGCGCATGAGCTCGGCTCCGCACATTCCCGTTCTCGGCCGCGAGGCTGTCGAGCACCTCGCCCCGCGCGCGGGCGGTATTTATGTCGACGCCACCTTCGGCGCCGGCGGTTACAGCCGCGCCATCCTCGACGTGCCGGGAACCCGGCTCATTGCCATTGACCGCGACCGCACTGCGATCGCCGGCGGTGCCGAACTGGTCGAACGCTCCGCGGGCCGGCTCACGCTGGTCGAAGACCGTTTCTCCAACCTCGCCGAGGTCTGCGTGGCGCAGGGCGTCGATGGCGTCGACGGCGTCGTGATGGATGTCGGCGTGTCCTCGATGCAGCTCGACCAGGCAGGGCGCGGCTTCTCATTCCGTCTCGACGGTCCACTCGACATGCGGATGGGGCAGGTGGGCCCGACCGCAGCCGACGTCGTCGCGCGCGCCTCCGAAGGCGATCTCGCCGACATCATCTATCTCTTCGGCGAGGAGCGGCATTCACGGCGCATCGCCCGCGCCATCGTGGCTGATAGGCAGGAGACGCCGTTCACGACCACGCGCTCGCTCGCCGATCTCGTCGGCAGGGTCGTGCGCTCGAAGCCCGGGGACATTCACCCCGCGACGCGGACGTTCCAGGCGCTGCGCATCTTCGTCAACGAAGAGCTCGAGGAACTCCAGACCGCGCTCGCTGCGGCCGAGCGCCTGCTCAAGCCCGGCGGCCGCCTCGTCGTGGTCTCGTTCCATTCGCTGGAAGACCGCATCGTCAAGAATTTCCTCGCCGAGCGGTCCAAGACCGGCGGCGGTTCGCGGCATCTGCCGGAGGTCGCGCAAGTCCCGCCGAGCTTCCAGCTTCTGACGCGCCGACCTGTGGTCGCCGGTGAGGACGAAGTTGCGCGCAACCCGCGCGCGCGTTCCGCAAAGCTGCGCGCTGCCGAGCGCACCTCGGCGCCGCCGCATGACGATGGCGAGCAAACATCCTGGCCGAAACTCTCCGACGTCATGAGGGGCGGCTAGCGCATGCGCATCATCCACCTCCTCGTCATCGGCGCGCTGATCTTCGCGGCGGCCCATGTCTACCGGATCAAAATGGACTCCACTGCGCGCACCGAGAAGGTGCTGCGGTTGCATGCCGAGATCCGCGAGCAGCGAGATGCGATCGCCTCGCTGCGCGCCGAATGGGCCAAGCTCGACGCGCCCTTGCGCCTGCAAGGGCTGTCCGACCGGCATCTCGCGCTCAAGCCGGTCAACGGCACGCAATATGACTCGCTGAAGAACCTGCCGGAGCGTCCGCCGCGGATGTTCAGGCCGGGCGAGCCCGACCCGATCGGAGCCATGCTCAACACCATCGAAGCCGCGAGCGACCCCGATACGGTGACGGGCTCCGTGCCTCAGCCGGAGGACAATCAATGAGCGCCGCCGTTCCGGCCAAGCCCAAGGAAAAGCCGCCCGAGCCCTGGCGGCAGCGGCTGATCCGCAGCCTGCTCTACGGGCGCAACGTCGATCGCGCCGCGAAGGCGCGCGCACGCGTCGGCCTCGCCATGCTCGCCTTCGCCTCGGTCTACGTCCTGATCGGCGGCCGCCTCGTGATGTTTGCGATCGGTGCCGACGCCCACGGCGCCCGCCGTGCCGCGGCGCAGGAGGTGGTTGCGACCGCGCGTCCTGATATCGTCGACCGCAACGGCGCGATCTTGGCGACCGACGTCAAGGCGGCGAGCCTGTTCGGCGAGCCGCGCCGCATCATCGACAAGGACGAGGCGATCGAGCTTCTGACCGCCACCGTGCCCGACCTCGACGAGGCCGAGGTGCGCGAGCGCCTGAAGACGCGCAAGGGCTTCGTCTGGCTCAAGCGCGAGGTGACGCCGAAGCAGCAGCAGGACATCCACAAGCTCGGCATTCCCGGCATCGGCTTCCTGCGCGAGAACAAGCGCGTCTACCCCACCGGCAACGAGGTCGCCCACCTCATCGGTCTCGTCAATATCGACAACCAGGGCATCGCCGGCCTGGAGAAGTGGCTCGACAACCAGGGGCTCGCCGATCTCCACCGCGCCGGCTTTGCCACCGACCGGCTGCAAAAGCCGATCGAGCTCTCGGTCGATCTGCGCGTCGAGCACGCGCTCCGCGACGAGCTTTTGAAGGCCAAGGAGAAGTACCATACCAAGGCCGCCTCCGGCATCGTCTCGAATGTCAAGACCGGCGAGATCGTGGCGATGGTCTCGCTGCCGGACTTCGATCCCAACAATCCGAAGGAAGCGCACGACCCCGATCGCATCAACCGCCTGACCACCGGCGTCTACGAGATGGGATCGACCTTCAAGGCGTTCACGCTGGCGATGGCGCTCGATTCCGGCAAGATCAATCTGAACTCGTCGTGGGATGCGCGCGGAAACCTGCACTACGGCAGGTTCACCATCCACGACAGCCACCCGCTCGGGCGCTTCATCAACACCAAGGAAGTGTTCACTTTCTCGTCCAACATCGGCGCGGCGCGGATCGCGCTCGGCCAGGGCGTCGAGGCGCACAAGGCGTTCCTCGCCAAGATGGGCCAGCTGACGCGGCTGCGCACCGAATTGCCGGAGAGCGCGGCGCCGCTGGTGCCGCGACGCTGGGGCGAGCTGAACACAGTCACGATCGCGTTCGGCCAGGGCATGTCGGTAGCGCCACTCCAGGCGGTGATGGGTATCAACTCGCTGGTGAACGGTGGCTATCTGATTCCGCCGACCTTCATGAAACGCAGCGAATCCGAAGCGGCGGCGTTGGCCAAGCGCGTCATCAAGCCGGAGACCAGCGACAAGATGCGGTTCCTCATGCGGCTCAACGCCGAGATTGGTACCGCCAAGACTGCCGACATCAAGGGCTACTACGTCGGCGGCAAGACCGGCACGTCCGAAAAGGTCATTAACGGCCGCTATGCCAAGAAGCGCGTGCTCAACTCCTTCACCGCGATCATGCCCTGCGACGACCCGAAATATCAGATCCTGATCATGCTGGACGAGCCGCAGGCGATTCCTGAAACGAAGGGTTTCATCACCTCGGGCTGGAACGCGGTGCCGACCGGCGGAAAGGTGATCGAGCGGATCGCGCCGCTTCTGGGCGTCGAGCCGCGGTTTGACCTGCCGCCGTCCGAGCGCCTTATTCTTGCAGCATCCAGGACAACCCAGTAATCAACCGGGGTGGCCATCGCCGGTGCTGATTCGGCTTTTCCTGACGATTCGGCTTTCCGGCGCGGCGTGTCGACTGGAAGACCATGAAGCTGCGCGACCTCTTAGGCAATGATGCCGTGCTCGAGCCCGCTGTCGCGGCGCTCGAGGCGACCGGCCTTGCGCTCGACAGCCGCGTGGTCAAGCCGGGCGATCTGTTCTTCGCCCTTGCGGGCAGCAAGACCGACGGCGCGCGCTTCATCGATGCGGCGGTCGCCGCAGGCGCGGTGGCTGTCGTCGGCGACCATGCGCCTGATGGCAGCAAGGTGCCGTTCATCACGGTGGACAATCCGCGCCGCGCTCTGGCGCGGGCCGCGGCAAGAGTCTTCCCTGCGCAGCCTGCGACGATTGCCGCAGTGACCGGCACCAGCGGCAAGACCTCGGTTGCCGCATTCACGCGCCAGATCTGGGAGCGGCTGGGGCATGCCTCCGCCAGCATCGGCACCATCGGCCTCGTCTCGCCCAAGCGCACCGTCTACGGCTCGCTGACGACACCGGACCCGATCGCGCTGCATCGGCAGATCGACGAGATCGCGCGCGAGGGCGTGACGCATCTCGCCTTCGAGGCATCATCGCACGGGCTCGACCAGTACCGCCTCGACGGCGTGCGCATCTCGGCCGGCGGCTTCACCAATCTCTCGCGCGACCACATGGATTATCATCCCACCGTCGCGCACTATCTCGCAGCGAAGCTGCGCCTGTTCCGCGAGCTGGTCGCGGCCGGCGGCGCGGCGGTGATCTCGGCCGATCATGATTGCTCGGGGGAAGCGATCGAGGCTGCCAAGACGCGCGGCCTGCGCGTGATGGCGGTCGGCCGTAACGGCGACGGGGCAGGCGAGGGCATTCGTCTCGTCGATGCCGTGGTCGAAGGTTTTTCGCAAGTGCTCGCGATCGAGCATCGCGGCAAGCGCCATGCGATCCGGCTGCCGCTAGTCGGCGAGTTCCAGATCGAGAACGCGCTGGTGTCGGCCAGCCTTGCGGTCGGCACCGGCAGCGATGCGGCCGATGTGTTTGCGAGCCTCGAACATCTCGAAGGCGCCAAGGGCCGTCTCGAGCGCGTCGGCGAGCGCAACGGCGCGCCGATCTTCGTCGATTACGCACACAAGCCCGATGCGCTGGCGAAGGCCTTGCAGGCGCTGCGTCCCTACGCCAAGCGCAGGCTGGTCGTCGTGTTCGGCGCCGGCGGCGATCGCGATGCCGGCAAGCGGCCGATCATGGGCGAGATCGCGGCCGAGAACGCCGACGGTGTCATCATCACCGACGACAATCCGCGCAGCGAGAGGCCGGAAGCGATCCGCGCCGCGATCCTCGCGACCGCGAAAGGCGCCCGCGAAATCGGCGACCGCGCCGCCGCAATCCGCGCGGCGATCGAGGACTTGCAGGAGGGCGACGCGCTGCTCATCGCCGGCAAGGGCCACGAGACCGGGCAGATCGTCGGCGGCGAGGTGCTGCCCTTCAGTGATCACGAGGCGGTCGCCGCCGCATTAGCATCGAGGGTTGCATGAGCGCGCCGATATGGACGGTTGCCGAGGTGGCGCGCGCGCTGGGTGCCGGCGGATCATTCCCGGATACGCCGATCGATTTCGTCACCCAGGACAGCCGCCTGGTGAAACCGGGCAGCCTGTTCGTCGCGCTGAGCGGCACCCCGAGCGGCGGCTTCGTCTCGGCCTTCGCCAGCACGCGTGACGGCTGGGAGTTCGCGGACAAGGCGGAAGCCGCAGGCGCAGTCGCGATGATCGTGCCGCACGAGATCGCAGGCATCCGCATTCCCCAGATCGTCGTGAAGGATACGCTGATCGACGGCCTCTGGGGCCTCGCGCGCGCTGCGCGTGCGCGCTTCGGCGGGCCGGTGATCGGGCTCACCGGCAGCGCCGGCAAGACCAGCACCAAGGAGTTTCTCGCCGCTTACCCCAACGCCTATGCCAGCCCGTCGAGCTTCAACAATTTCTGGGGCGTGCCGCTGACGCTTTGCAATGCGAAGCCGAACGCCAGCCTCTGGGTCGTCGAGATGGGCATGAACCAGCAAGGCGAGATCGCGCGGCTCAGCGAATTGACGCGGCCGACCGTCGCGCTGGTCGTCAACGTCCAGCCCGTGCATCTGGAAAAGCTCGGCTCGCTCGAAGCCATCAGGCGCGAAAAGGTATCGATCGCGCTCGGCCTGTCCGAGGACGGCGTGCTGGTGCTTCCCGCCGGGATCAAGGCGTCGGACTGGAAGGGCAAGGTCCTGCGCTTCGGCGAGCATGCCGAGGTGCACGAGGTCGCGCATGCGCCGCATGGCGAGAGCTGGCAGGTCGTGGCCAAGCTTGGCAAGAAGGAGATCGCCTTCAGCCTGACGCCGGGCGCGCCGCACCGCGTGCAGAATGCACTGGCCGCGCTCGCCGCCATCCGTGCGGCGAACCTCGATGCGGCGACGCTCGCCATCAAGCTCGATCGCGTCGGCATCATGACCGGCCGCGGCGTCGAGCAGGCGGTCGGTGGTGTCACCGTGATCGACGACAGTTTCAACGGCAATCCCGCCAGCGTCGCTGCTGCGCTGCAAAGCCTCCAGGCGCGCAACGTGACCGGCGGCCGGCGCATTGCGGTGCTCGGCGACATGCTGGAGCTGGGCGCTGACGCACCAAGCTACCACACCGGCCTTGCCAAGCATCTTGAAGGCATCGACGGCGTCTACTGCGTCGGGCCGCTGATGCGCCATCTCTTCGACGTGCTGCCATCAGGCAAGGGCCTCGGCTGGCACGACGATCCTGCCACGCTGAAGCCGAGCGAGGTTGCGAGCCTGCTGAAGGCAGGCGACGTCGTGGTTGTCAAGGGCAGCAAGAAGATGTTCTGGGTCAACAAGTTTGTGCCGGGCCTGGTGGCCGCCTTGCAGGCAAAGGCGTAAACTGCTTGGAAGGCGCTGTTCCCGAATCCCACCCTTTGCGGCGAATGCGCGTGAGGCATGTTGAGGCCGAGAACAAATCCAAGGCCGCGTGTGCAAAGGCGCCATAGGACCGTCTGAATGTTTTACTGGCTGATCGAGCTCTCCAACACATTTCCGGGCTTGGGTGCATTTCGCACCTTCCTGAACGTCTTCCGCTACATCACCTTCCGCACCGGCGGCGCCGTCGTCACTGGCGCGCTGTTCGTGTTCCTGTTCGGACCCTGGATCATCGATCACTTGCGCATCCGTCAGGGCAAGGGCCAGCCGATCCGCACCGACGGTCCGCAATCGCATCTCGCCAAGAAGGGCACGCCCACCATGGGTGGCCTGATGATCCTGTCAGGCCTCACCGTCGGCACGGTGCTGTGGGCAAATCCGCTCAACCCCTATGTCTGGATCGTGCTGGCGGTGACGCTCGGCTTCGGGTTCGTCGGCTTCTATGACGATTACCTTAAGGTGACCAAGCAGACCACGACCGGGTTCGGCAGCAAGCTTCGCCTGCTGATCGAGGCGGCGATCGCGCTGGTGGCCTGCTACGCGCTGGTGCGGCTGAACCGCGATCCCGCATCGACCGCGCTCACCATTCCCTTCCTCAAGGACACCGTGCTGCATTTCGGCTGGTTCTTCGTCATCTTCGGCGCCTTCGTCATCGTCGGTGCGGGCAACGCGGTGAACCTCACCGACGGTCTCGATGGCCTTGCCATCGTGCCCGTGATGATCGCGACCGCGAGCTTTGCGATGATCGCCTATCTCGCCGGTAACGCGGTCTTCGCCGAATATCTCCAGATCAAATATGTCGCCGGCACCGGCGAACTCGCGGTGCTCTGCGGCGCGCTGTTGGGAGCCGGTCTCGGTTTTCTCTGGTTCAATGCCCCACCCGCGTCGATCTTCATGGGCGACACCGGCTCGCTCGCGCTCGGCGGCATGCTGGGTGCGATCGCGGTCGCGGTGAAGCACGAGATCGTGCTCGCGGTGATCGGTGGCCTGTTCGTCCTGGAGGCGGTCTCCGTCATCGTGCAAGTCGTGTCGTTCAAGCTCACGGGCAAGCGCATCTTCCGCATGGCGCCGATCCATCACCATTTCGAGCAGCTCGGCTGGACCGAGCCGCAGATCGTGATCCGCTTCTGGATCATCTCCGTAATGCTGGCGCTCGCCGGCCTGTCGACGCTGAAGCTGCGGTGATCGATCGATGATTCCGGTCACGTCCTTTGCCGGCAAGACCGTCGCGGTGTTCGGCCTCGGCGGTTCCGGGCTCGCCTCCTGCCACGCGCTGAAGGCGGGTGGCGCCGAAGTGATCGCCGCCGACGACAATACCGAGAACGTCGCCAAGGCCGCGCAGGCCGGCTTCATCACTGCTGATCTGCGCAACGTCTCCTGGGCGAATTTCGCGGCGCTCGTGCTGGCGCCCGGCGTGCCGCTGACCCATCCGGTGCCGCACTGGAGCGTGCTGAAGGCGCGCGAGGCAGGCTGTGAGGTGATCGGCGACATCGAGCTGTTCTGCCGCGAACGCCGCCGCCACGCGCCGAACGCGCCGCTCGTCGCCATCACCGGCACCAACGGCAAATCGACCACGACGGCGTTGATCGCGCACCTGACGAAAGTTGCCGGCTACGACACCCAGATGGGCGGCAATATCGGCACCGCGATCTTGTCGCTGGAGCCGCCGCGCATGGGCCGCGTCCACGTCATCGAGATGTCGTCCTACCAGATCGACCTCACGCCCTCGCTCGATCCCTCCGTCGGCATTTTGCTCAACGTCAGCGAAGATCACATCGACCGCCATGGCACGATCGCGCACTACGCCGCGGTGAAGGAAAGGCTCGTCGCCGGCGTGCAGGCTGGCGGCACCGCGATCGTCGGCGTCGACGACGGCTTTTGCCGCGACATCGCCGACCGGCTCGACCGCGCCGGCAAGAACGTGGTGCGCATCTCCGTCAAGAATCCGCTCGCGAGCGGCATCTATGTCGAGCACGGGAATATTATTCGTACCTCGGGCGGGGCACGTAGCGAGATCGCCGCGCTCGGCGGCATCGGCTCCCTACGCGGCCAGCACAACGCGCAGAACGCCGCCTGCGCGGCGGCCGCCGCGCTCGCGATGGGCATCAGCCAGGACGTACTGCAGAACGGCTTGCGCAGCTTTCCGGGCCTTGCGCACCGCATGGAGCAGGTCGGCCGCCGCGGCAACGTGCTGTTCGTCAACGACTCCAAGGGCACCAACGCGGACGCCACCGCGCATGCGCTGTCGTCCTTTTCGGACATCTTCTGGATCGCCGGCGGCAAGCCGAAGGCGGGCGGCATTACTGGCCTCACCGGCTTCTTCCCGCGCATTCGAAAGGCCTATCTGATCGGCGAGGCCGCGCAGGAATTTTCCGGCACGCTCGGCTCGGTTGCGCACGAGGTCAGCCAGACGCTGGACGTCGCCGTCGAGCACGCTGCGCGCGATGCGGAAGCTTCGGGGCTCACCGACGCCGTCGTGCTGCTGTCGCCGGCCTGCGCCTCCTTCGACCAGTACCGCAATTTCGAAATCCGCGGCACCAAGTTCCGCGAGCTGGTACAGGCGTTGCCGGGCGTGAAGCCGGTGGTGTGAGGATGTCGCGGCGACGCTGGATCGGAATTGCTGTCGCTGCTCTTGCTGTTCCGGTTGCCGCGGGTTTCTTTTTTGTTGTCTTCATAGACAAGGTCATGAGCGGATTCGGCGCGTGCCGCGTCGTTCGCCAGAGTGCGTTTGCTTCCCCGAGCGGCAGCAAGCTGGTCGTCGTGGTCTGGAAGTCGTGTGGAGCGACGGTGCCCGACAGCACGCAAGCCAGCATCGTGGCGCGCGGCCGGACATTCTCGCCTGAGAGCACGCCGACCTTTGTCAGCGTGCGCGGGCATCTTGATCCTGTCGTCGCCTGGAGTAGCGAGCGGGTGGTCAGGATCGGCTTCATTCCCGGGCCAGACCAGATCTACAAGCGCGATGAACGCGCCGGGGATGTCACGATCAATTACGAGTAGGGCTCTCGTTTCCCGGACGCGCGTAGCGCGAGCCGGGACCCACAAGCTACAATCGGCCCCGGCTCTGCAGCGCACCGCAAGGGCGCTGCGCTGCGTCCGGGCACGAGACTCTTCAAAACTTGAACGTCCCATTAACCCCCCGGTAACCAACCTCGGCGACCAATGGACTGACCTCTGTCCGAAAGCGGCCGCCCATGCTCTCCCGTGAAGAACGCACCCCCTTTTCCGAGTGGTGGTGGACCGTCGATAAGCCGCTGATGGGCGCGATCCTGGCGCTGATGCTGACCGGGGTGATCCTGTCGCTGGCGGCGAGCCCGCCGGTTGCAACCCGCATCGGCCTCGACCCCTTCCACTTCTTCAGCCGCCATGTGCTGTTCCTGGCACCGTCCTGCCTGGTGCTGCTGGGGGTTTCCTTCCTGTCGCCGCGCGCGATCCGCCGCTCGGCCCTGATCATCTTCGCCGTCAGCATCGTCCTGATCGTGCTGACGCTTGCGATCGGCCCCGAAGTGAAGGGCTCGCGGCGCTGGATCACGCTGCTCGGCCTCAACATCCAGGCCTCCGAAATCGCAAAGCCGTCATTCGTCGTCATCGCCGCCTGGCTGTTCGCGGAATCGACCAAGCGGCCGGAGATGCCGGCGACCTCGATGGCGCTGGTGCTGCTCCTGATGCTGGTGGCGCTGCTGGTGATGGAGCCTGACTTCGGTCAGACCATGCTGATCCTGATGGTGTGGGGCTCGCTGTTCTTCATCGCGGGCATGCGCATGATTTGGGTGTTCGGCCTCGCAGGCGCCGCCGCGGCCGGACTTTTCAGCGCCTACCTGTTCGTTCCGCACGTCGCCGGCCGCATCAAGCGCTTCATGAACCCGGCTTCGGGCGACACCTTCCAGGTCGATACCGCCATGGAGGCCTTCTACAACGGCGGCTGGTTCGGTCTCGGGCCGGGCGAGGGCATCGCCAAGCGCAGCCTGCCGGACAGCCATACCGACTTCGTGTTCGCGGTCGCCGCCGAAGAGTTCGGCATCATCCTGTGCCTCGCTATGCTGGCGCTGTTCGCCTTCGTCGTGATCCGCACGCTGTCGCGCGCCTATGCTAATGAGGACATGTTCTCGCGCTTTGCGGCCTCGGGCCTTGCGATCCTGTTCGGCGTGCAGGCAGCGATCAACATGTCGGTCAATCTCCAACTTATCCCGGCCAAGGGCATGACGCTGCCGTTCATTTCCTATGGCGGTTCCTCGATCGTGTCGCTGTCTTACGGCGTCGGCATGATGCTGGCCCTGACCCGCCTGCGCCCGCGCACCGAAGTCGAGGCGAGCGGCCGCGCCGAGGCGATGCGCAGTTACGCGTGATCCTTTCATTGCGAGGAGCGAAGCGACGAAGCAATCCAGAATCCCTCGGCGGGGGCAGTCTGGATTGCTTCGCTTCGCTCGCAATGACGGCGGAGGGCTTGTACAAGAGGGTCCATGGACACGTCCCCCCTGATTCTTCTCGCCGCGGGTGGCACCGGCGGCCATCTGTTTCCGGCCGAGGCGCTCGGCGTCGAATTGATCCGGCGCGGCTTTCGCGTCCGCCTCGTCACCGACGAGCGCGCGCTGCGCTATAGCGGGTTGTTCAGCAAGGACACGATCGACGTCGTCAGAAGCGAGACCGCACGCAGCCGCAATCCGTTCCAGCTTGCCTATGCCGCCCTCACGCTGGCCGCTGGTACGCTCTCTGCCTACACTCTGATCAAGCGCTTGAAGCCTGTCGCTGTCGTCGGCTTCGGCGGCTATCCGACGCTGCCGCCGCTGGTCGCGGCGAAGTTCGCCGGCGTGCCCGGGATCATCCACGACGCCAACGCCGTGCTCGGCCGCGCCAACCGGTTCCTCTCGAGCCGCGTCCGCGCCATCGCGACGTCCTTGCCCGGCGTGCTCGACCGCGATCCGGCGCTCTCCGGCAAGACCACGACCGTCGGCACGCCGATGCGTCCGGCGATCCTCGCGGCCGCTGCGGTGAAATATGCCGCACCTGACGCGAACGGTCCGCTGCGCCTGCTCGTCGTCGGCGGCAGCCAGGGTGCGCGCATCATGGCCGATATCGTGCCCGGCGCGATCGAGCGGCTCGAGCCCGCGTTGTGGAGCCGCCTCGTCCTCACCCAGCAGGTGCGCGAAGAGGACATGAGCCGCGTGTGCGCGGTCTATGACAAGCTCAAGATCAAGGCCGAGCTCGCACCCTTCTTCACCGACTTGCCGGCGCGGCTCGCCTCGAACCATCTGGTGGTGTCGCGCTCTGGCGCCGGCACCGTCGCCGAGCTTGCCGCGATCGGCCGGCCCTCGATCCTGGTGCCGCTGCCCGGCTCGATCGATCAGGACCAGTTCGCCAATGCCGGCGTGCTGGCTCAGGTCGACGGCGCGATCCGCATCCCACAGACCGAATTCACGTCCGACCGGTTGGCCGCCGAGATCTCCGCTTTCGCCGCCGAGCCGGCGCGACTTGCCGCGATGGCCCAAGCCGCCCGCGGCGCCGGCCGGCTCGACGCGGCCGAACGACTGGCCGATCTCGTGGTCAAGGTCGCCGGAATCTGACGCGAAAAAGCCCTTGTCTTCGCCTTCTAAAGCGGGGCATCCAGTAGAAAAGGCGCGCGGCTGATTTGGCCGTGACCTTCGCCAGATGCCGCCCTTTCCGGCGGCGAGGTCAGGAACAGAGCATGAGACTGCCGCGCGAGATCGGACCCATCCACTTCGTCGGGATCGGCGGGATCGGCATGAGCGGCATCGCCGAGGTGCTGGTCAATCTCGGCTATACCGTGCAGGGCTCGGACGCCGCCGACAATTACAATCTCGACCGTCTGCGCAAGAAGGGTGCGAAGGTCTCGGTCGGCCACAAGGCCGAGAACGTCGATGGCGCCGAGGTCGTCGTCGTCTCCACCGCGATCAAGCGCGATAATCCCGAACTGATGGCGGCGCGCGAGCGCCGCATTCCCGTGGTGCGCCGCGCCGAGATGCTGGCCGAGCTGATGCGGCTCAAGAGCTGCGTCGCCATCGCGGGCACCCACGGCAAGACGACGACGACCACGATGGTCGCGACGCTGCTGGATGCCGGCGGTCTCGATCCGACCGTGATCAACGGCGGCATCATCAATGCCTATGGCTCCAATGCGCGCCTCGGCGCCGGCGACTGGATGGTGGTGGAAGCCGACGAGAGCGACGGCACGTTCCTGAAGCTGCCCACCGATGTCGCGATCGTCACCAATGTCGATCCCGAACATCTCGACCACTTCAAGACCTTCGACGCCGTGCAGGATGCCTTTCGCCATTTCGTCGAGAACCTGCCGTTCTACGGCTTTGCCGTGATGTGCATCGATCATCCCGTGGTACAAAGTCTCGTCGGCAAGATCGAGGATCGCCGCATCATCACCTATGGCGAAAATCCGCAGGCCGACGCGCGGCTGGTCGATCTCGCCGCGGGCGGCGGCGGCTCGAAATTCAAGGTCGTCATCCGCGATCGCAAGAGCGGGGTCGTGCACGAGATCGCCGACCTCGCGCTGCCGATGCCGGGCCGGCACAACGCCTCGAATGCGACGGCGGCGATTGCGGTCGCGCACACGCTCGGTGTTTCCGACGACAATATCCGCAGTGCTCTTGCGGGTTTCGGCGGCGTCAAGCGCCGCTTCACCAAGACCGGCGAATGGAACGGCGTCACCGTTATCGACGATTACGGCCATCACCCCGTGGAGATCGCTGCGGTGCTAAAAGCGGCGCGTGATTCCTACACCGGCAAGGTGATCGCCGTAGTGCAGCCGCACCGCTACACCCGCCTGCAATCTCTGTTCGAGGAATTCTGCACCTGCTTCAACGACGCCGATGCGGTTGTTGTCGCTGACGTCTACGCCGCCGGAGAGGCGCCGATCGAGGGCGTCGATCGCGATCATTTCGTCGCGGGCCTGCGCGCCCATGGCCATCGCGAGGTGATCGCGCTGCCGGCGGCCTCGGAGCTCGCGGGCATCGTCAAGGGGCTGGCGAAGTCCGGCGATCTCGTCGTGTGCCTGGGCGCCGGCAACATCACGCAATGGGCGTATGCGCTGCCGGATCAATTGAAGGCGCTGGGATGAATGCTGATGCGGAGTGAAGCGCTCGCAGCACGGCACACTGCGCTCCCTCCCCCCTTGTGGGGGAGGGCGGGGGAGAGGGGTAGTCACACACTCCGATCTCGCGTGGGGCTACCCCCCTCCCTGACCCTCCCCCACAAGGGGGGAGGGAACGGCAAGAATGTGCGTCTCTTACTTGAGGACGCGGCATGAGCTTTCCCGACATCACTCCTTCACTCAAAGCCGCGATGCCTGATCTTCGCGGCCGGCTGCTGGCCAACCAGTCGCTCGCCGAACTCACCTGGTTTCGTGTCGGCGGTCCGGCACAGGTGCTGTTCACCCCGGCTGACGAGGACGACCTCGCTTATTTTCTCGCGCATCTCGCGCCCGACATCCCCGTTTACGTCGTCGGCGTCGGCTCCAACCTCATCGTGCGCGACGGCGGTATTTCAGGCGTGGTGATCCGCCTTGCACCGCGCGCCTTTGGCGAGGCGACCGCGAGCGACGATGTCGTCACCGCCGGAGCTGCTGCGCTCGACAAGCGCGTGGCGGAAGTGGCGGTGTCCGCGAATATCGGCGGGCTCGAATTCTATTTCGGCATTCCCGGCACGATCGGCGGCGCGCTGCGCATGAATGCGGGCGCCAATGGCGGCGAGACCAAGGACGTATTGATCGAGGCGAGGGGCGTCGGGCGCGACGGCAGCAAGTACAGCTTCTCCAATGCCGACATGAAATTCGTCTACCGCAACAGCGGCGTCGATCCCTCCATCATTTTCACCTCTGCGCGCTTTCGCGGCGAGATCGGGGACGCTGATGCGATCCGCGCGCGCATGGCGGAGGTGCAGACCCACCGCGAGACCGCGCAGCCGATCCGCGAGAAGACCGGCGGCTCGACCTTCAAGAACCCGCCGGGCCATTCCGCCTGGAAGCTGGTCGATGCCGCAGGCTGCCGGGGCTTGCGCGTCGGCGGCGCGCAGGTCTCGGAGATGCACTGCAATTTCCTGATCAACACGGGCGCGGCCACCGCGCACGATATCGAGACGCTGGGCGAGACCGTGCGCGAACGCGTGAAGGCGAATTCCGGAATTGAGCTACACTGGGAAATCAAGCGGATCGGGGTTTCATGATTCCCGTCATTCCGGACTCGCGACTTCGTCGCGCCCCGGAATGACGAACGAGAGAGATTGCGGACTATGAACATGCGTATCACCATCCTCTTCGGCGGCTCCAACCGGGAACGTCTGGTTTCGGTCGCCTCGGCCCAGGCGCTGCATCAGGCACTGCCCGAGGCCGATCTGTGGTGGTGGGACATCGAGGACAAGGTGCATGTGGTGCAGTCGAGGCAACTGCTCGAACATGCCCGTCCGTTCGAGGACGAGTTCAAGCCCGGCACATCAGGCATTCCGCTCGCGCAGGCGCTCGACCAGGCCAAGGCCGAACGGCGCGTGCTGGTGCTCGGCCTGCACGGCGGGCGCGCCGAGAACGGCGAATTGCAGCTGATGTGCGAAGCCCGCGGCGTGGCTTTCACCGGTTCCGGCTCGGCTTCCTCGCATCTCGCCTTCGACAAGGTCGCAGCCAAGCACTTCGCCGCGCTCGGCGGCGTGACGTCGCCGGCAAACGTTGCGCTCGAAAACATCGACGAGGCTTTCGCCGAATACGGCAGGCTGATCGCAAAGCCGGCGAAGGACGGATCGAGCTACGGCCTGATCTTCGTCAATGCGAAGCAGGATCTCGTCGCCGTCCGCAACGCGGCGAAGCACGAGGAGTACGTGATCGAGCCCTATATCGCCGGCGTCGAGGCGACCTGCGGCGTGCTGGAGCGCACCGATGGTTCGATCATCGCGCTGCCGCCGATCGAAATCATTCCGGGCGAGGGCAATTTCGACTACGCCGCAAAATATCTTTTGAAGTCGACCCAGGAGATCTGCCCCGGCCGCTTTGCGCCCGAGATCACCGCTGCGCTGAAGGAGCAGGCCATGGCGGCGCATCGCGCGATGTCCTGCACCGGTTACTCCCGGTCGGACTTCATCGTCTCGGACAAGGGCCTCGTCTATCTCGAAACCAACACGCTCCCCGGGTTGACGAACTCTTCGCTCTACCCCAAGGCGCTGAAGGCCGAGGGCATCGCGTTCGTCGACTTCCTGCACGGCCTGATCGAGCTCGCCGAGCGGCGGGTCCGAAAATAATTAGGACTGGTTAACGGCCAAACGACCGAAATGGCCTGATTTGGTCCCCAAACCCGGTAAAATGCCGGACATCGCGGCATAAATGCCTCACATGACGGGGCAAAAAGCATTCCGCGTTAACGAATTTTACCTTTTGTTTACCAGGACGTCCGAAGGTTAACGCTGGCGGCGCATATGACGCTTTGGCTGCCGGCGCGTGAGCTGTTTGCGGTGATGTCACCTCAGCGAACGCTTTGAAGGGGAGAGGTTTTCTTCTGCTGAAGACCAGCACCCGGCCCGGCACGTCCGAGACGTCATGTTCGCCAGGACCCCCGCGCGATGTCGCGGCCTAACTGTTGACGAGCTCGTGCAATGGATGGTGCAGGAAGCCTCACTCGGTCACTTCTGAGATCGCTGAGGCCCCAAGCTGACCTGAAGGCGGCCGCTATCGGAGCGGTCGTGCTTCTGCGCGAGTGGGTGCATGACAAGCGCACCGAAGCGCGCGCCGCCGCCAAGGACAAGGTCAAGACCAAGGCGAGGGCCAAGGCCGTCGTCGAGCGCGAGCCGCCGCCGCGTGTGGTTGCGCTGGTCGAGCGCTATCTGCCGCGCCGGGTCGGAATCAGCATGACCGTGCTGCTCCTGATCGGCAGCTGCGGCTTCGGCATCGTCAAGGGCGGCCATCTCCAGGATTTCATCACCGCGGTCAGCGACGCCCGCAACGCGCTGGCCAATTCCGCCGGCTTCCGCATCACCTCCGTCGTGATCAACGGCCGCAAGCAGCTGACCCAGGACGAGATCCTCGCGATCGGCGGTGTCAGCGGCCGCTCCTCGCTGCTGTTCCTCGACGCCGACGCGGTGCGCGACAAGCTCAAGGCCAATCCCTGGATCGCGGATGCGACCGTGCTGAAGCTCTATCCGGGCCAGCTCATGATCGAGCTCACCGAGCGCAAGGCGTTCGCGCTGTGGCAGGAGGCCGGCCGGCTCTCCGTCATCGCCGATGACGGCGCCGTGCTCGAACCCTATGTCTCCCGCCGCTTCCTGTCGCTGCCGCTCGTGGTCGGCAAGGGCGCCGACACGCAGGCCCGCGATTTCCTGGCGCTGCTGGCGCGCTATCCGGAGGTCAATTCGATCACGAAAGCCGCGATCTACGTCGGCGAGCGGCGCTGGAACCTGAGGCTCAAGGACGGCCTCGACATCCGTCTGCCCGAGCAGGACGTCGGCAACGCGCTTGCGATGCTGTCCAAGCTCGACAAGGAGGACAGGCTGTTCTCTCGCGACATCGTCGCCGTCGACATGCGCCTGCCTGATCGTCTGGTGGTGCAGCTGTCCGACGACGCCGCCAAGGCGCGCGAGGAGCAGTTCAAGGACAAGAAGAAAAAGAAGGCCGGGGATTCCGCATGACCGGTCTCGATCGCACCCAGACGCCGAAGACACGCCCGATGCCGCACAAGCGCGGCGGTCTCGTCGCCTGCCTCGATATCGGCACCAGCAAGATCGCCTGCATGATCGCGCGGCTGAAGCCGTCGCCGCCGAGCGATGCGTTGCGCGGCCGCACCCATGCCGTGGAGCTGATCGGTTACAGCCAGATCCAGTCGCGCGGCATGAAGGCCGGCGCGGTGGTCGATCTCAACGAATGCGAGCAGGCGGTGCGCCAGGCCGTCGGGCTCGCGGAGAAAATGGCCAAGGTGCGGGTCGAGTCCGTGCTGCTGTCGGTCTCCGGCGGCCGGCTCTCCGGCCAATTGGTCGAAGCCGCCGCCGACATCCGCGGCGGCGCCGTGACTCCGGCCGACGTCAGCCGCGTCACCTCCACCGGCATGCGTCACGCCACCGGCGAAGGCCGCACCGTGCTGCACGCGCTGCCGGTCGGCTACACGCTCGACGGCGTCAAGGGCATCCGCGATGCCCGCGGCATGGTCGCGCACCAGTTCGGCGTCGACATGAACGTCGTCACCTGCGAGGCCGCCGTGGCGCGGAACCTGATGCTGGCCGTGGAACGCTGCCACATCAATGTCGAAGCCATGGCGGCGAGCTCCTATGTGGCGGGCCTGTCGGTGCTGACCGATGATGAGGCCGATCTCGGCGCCGCCGTCGTCGAAATGGGCGCCGGCACCACCACGATCGCGGTCTTTTCCGGCGGCCGTTTCGTGCACGCGGCGGGTTTTGCCGTCGGCGGCCAACATATCACGATGGATCTCGCGCGCGGACTCTCGGCGACCATTGCCGATGCTGAGCGAATCAAGACGTTATACGGGACCGTTATCACCGGCGGATCGGACTCGCGTGAGCTGATGTCTGTACCGACAGCCGGTGACGAGCAGGATCTGCCGCAGATCGTCTCCCGCGCCACAATCGCCAACATCGTCAAGCACCGTGCCGAGGAAGTCTTCGAAATGGTTCGGGACAAGCTGAAGGATTCGCCCTTCGCATCAGAGGCCAACGGCCGCGTCGTGCTTTCGGGCGGCGCCTCGCAGCTGACCGGCCTCGTCGAGCTCGGCACCCAGATTCTCGGCCGGCCCGTGCGGGTCGGACGTCCGCTCGGCTTCGGCCGGCTGCCCAACGAGGCGAAGAACGCTGCGTTCGCGGTGCCGGCCGGACTTCTCGTCTACCCGCAATATGTTCACCTCGAACATGTCGAACCGCGGCATACGCGGCAGCAGGTCAGGACAGGGACGGGCGGTTATTTTGGAAAGGTCGGACGATGGCTACGCGAGGGCTTCTGATGACTGCTTTCCGCAATTGTCGATTTTCACCAACTCCCGCGGCCGCCGGCCGGGGCGAACCCACGCGCGCGTGATCGAGAGGCAGCAACCATGACCATCAGCATCAATGTTCCTGATATTCACGAACTGAAGCCCCGCATCACCGTGTTCGGCGTCGGCGGCGCCGGCGGCAACGCCGTCAACAACATGATCACGGCGGGCCTCCAGGGCGTCGACTTCGTGGTCGCCAACACCGATGCGCAGGCGCTGACGATGTCGAAGGCGCAGCGCATCGTGCAGATGGGCACGGCGGTCACGCAAGGCCTCGGCGCGGGTTCGCAGCCGAACGTCGGCGCGGCGGCGGCGGAAGAGGTGATCGACGAGCTGCGCGACCATCTCTCGGGCGCCAACATGGTGTTCGTCACCGCGGGCATGGGCGGCGGCACCGGCACGGGCGCTGCGCCCGTCATCGCCAAGACCGCGCGCGACATGGGCATCCTCACCGTCGGCGTCGTCACCAAACCGTTCCACTTCGAAGGCGGCCGCCGCATGCGCACCGCAGAAGCCGGTATCAACGAGCTTCACAAGGTGGTCGACACGCTGCTGATAATCCCGAACCAGAATCTGTTCCGGGTCGCCAACGAGAAGACCACCTTTGCCGACGCCTTCGCGATGGCCGACCAGGTGCTCTATTCGGGCGTTGCCTGCATCACCGACCTGATGGTCAAGGAAGGCCTGATCAACCTCGACTTCGCCGACGTCCGCGCCGTGATGCGTGAGATGGGTAAGGCGATGATGGGCACCGGCGAAGCCTCCGGCGACAAGCGCGCGCTGACCGCCGCGGAAGCCGCGATTGCCAATCCGCTGATCGACGACAGCTCGATGAAGGGCGCCAAGGGCCTCCTCATCTCCATCACCGGCGGCAAGGACCTCACCCTGTTCGAGGTCGACGAGGCCGCGACCCGCATCCGCGAGGAAGTCGACCAGGACGCCAACATCATCGTCGGCGCGACCTTCGACGAAGCGCTGGACGGCCTGATCCGCGTCTCGGTCGTTGCCACCGGCATCGAGCAGGCCGCGATCGCCCGCAACAGCCAGGCTACCTCCGCTCCCGTCGCGAACGCGGCACCCCAGGTGCAGCAGGCGGCCGCTCCGGCCGCTGTTGCCGAGAGCCGTCTCGCCGACCTGACCGCGCGGCTCCGTGCCGACAATCAGCGTCTGGCCGAACGCGCCCAGCAGCTGGGGGCACCGGCGGCCGCGCCGGCTCCGGCCGCTGCCTCACCCCGTCCGAATGTCGAGCGCGCTGCGCTCGCCGCCATTGCCGCCGCCGTCGCGGACGTGCCGCAGTCGCCGGCCCCGACGCAGACCTATGGCGACGTTACCGTGCGCCCGATCGCCCAGAAGCCGACCCTGTTTCCGGAGCCTGACATGGCCCCGGTCGCGATGCAGGAGCCGATGACCCCGGAAAACTTCATTCCGCCCCAGGCCGAGCGGCCGCCGGTCCGCGCGCCGCGGATGCCGCGCATTGAGGAACTGCCGATGCCGGCCCAGGCCGAGATTCGCCAGGCCCGCGGTGAGGTTGAAGAAGAGACCCCGCAGAAGACCCGCCTGTCGCTGCTCCAGCGCCTCGCCAATGTCGGTCTTGGCCGCCGCGACGAAGAGAGCGAGGCGCCGATCGCGGCCCGTACCGCCGGCCCGGCGATGCCGCCGCTGCCTGATCGCCGGCCGCAGAAGACCGTGGCGCAGCAGATCGCAGCCAGCGAGCCGGTGTCTGAGTATGCCCGTCGTCCCGCGCCGCAGGGCCTGGACATGCATGGTCGTCCCGCGCCTGTTGCGCCGGCGCCACAGGGTGACGACCATCTTGATATCCCCGCCTTCCTACGGCGGCAGGCGACCTGAGGATTGTTACAATAGCGCAGTCAAAAAGAGGTCCCGGCGACAGGCTCGCCGGGACCTTTCCTTTTGTCCCGCGCATATCAGGATTGCACGAATAAGCCACTGATCTTAAATAATTAATTACGTATTCACTGGTTCAGTGAAGCTGTTGATAACGGCCTCGAAGCTCGGCGCAATTTGGTTAAGCCTTGGCGCGAATACGGCAGGTTTGGGGTAACAATCGGTAAAAAAGCGTGAGTTGGCGCTGTTTGAGGCAGTGACTATGGTTTGCCGTGACTTGGGGATACGGATTCGCGGGGTGTCGGCACTGGCCGGCGAAGCGGGTCTAGTATAAGTCGCGGTGGTCGTAGTGGGGCGGGTTCCTGATGAAATTTAGCCGGCAAACAACGCTTCGTGCGCAAGCCTCTGTGGCAGGCGTGGGCGTTCATTCCGGTCTTCCCGTCACTCTCACGCTTGGGCCTGCACCTGTCGACGCAGGTTTTATTTTTGTCCGCACCGGGCTCGAGGGAAGTGACCGCGAAGTTCAGGCCACTGCCGAGCAGGTGATCGCGACCGACTTCGCCACCGTCCTCGGCGATCGCAACGGTCCGCTGGTCTCCACCGCCGAGCATGTGCTTGCTGCACTGCGGGGCATGGGCGTCGACAATGCCACGATCGAGATCGACGGGCCGGAAGTGCCGATCATGGACGGTAGCGCCGCCGCCTTCATTGCGGCGATCGACCAGGCCGGCATCGTCACCCAATCGGCCCAGCGCCGTTTCATTCAGATTTTGAAGCCGATCTCGGTCAATATCGGCGACTCCTTCGGTGAGATCAGGCCCTACGCCAACGGGTTCCGCGCCGAGGTCGAGATCGACTTCACCAATCCCGTCATCGGCCAGCAGAGCTACGCATTCGACCTCAGCCCGGAACGTTTCCGCCGCGAAGTCGGCCGGGCCCGGACTTTCGGCCTGATGTGCGATGTCGCGCGGCTCTGGGGCGCGGGCTACGCCCTCGGCGCCTCGTTCGACAATACCGTCGTGTTCGACGACGAGCGGCTGCTCAACACCGAAGGCCTGCGCTACGCCGACGAATGTGCCCGCCACAAGGTGCTGGACGTGATCGGTGACCTCGCGCTGGCCGGCCTGCCGCTGCTTGGCGCCTACCGCTCGGTGCGTGGCGGCCACAAGCTCAATCACGCTGTCCTGACCGCGCTGCTGGCCGACCGTACCGCCTGGCGTGTGGTCGAGGGCGAAGCGGCCCGCCGCACCACGCGTCCCCAGGGCGAAGTCGGTGCCGGCATCGTCGGTGGCCGGATCGCCGCGGCCTACGGGCCGGACGTGTCCTGACAGACCTGTTGTCGCAAGGCGCGGGGGGGGGCGACCTACCCCCGGCAAAGTCCTGGTAACCATGATCGACTAGCATTGCGGCACGTTCGCCTTAATCCGGGCGAAATGCCTGCCTATCCGGTGGTTATCGATCGTTTTTCGGATAGATCCGCGTGGTCGCATGGCAGGCACCACGATTACATTTCGCGCCCAGGACGGGGTTCATGGGCTGGCGGGCACCGCATCACAGGGCGTCAAGGCAAAACTCATGTCGGCACAGCGTATGACGCGCGGATATCTCTCGGTCGGAGCCGGTCGATTGGTTCAGGCCGCCACCCTCTTCATGCTCGCGCTGCCGCTGGCTGGCTGCGGCACCGGCGCGCTCTGGGACAAGTTCACCGCCAAGGACGACACCTTCGTCGAGGAGCCCGCCGACAAGATCTATAATGAGGGCTTGTTCCTCATGAACGAGAAGAAGGACATGAAGGCGGCGAACAAGAAGTTCGAAGAGGTCGACCGCCAGCATCCTTATTCCGACTGGGCCCGCAAATCGCTGCTGATGTCGGCCTACGCGTCCTACCAGGGTGGCGACTATGACAGCTGCATCGGCGCCGCCACCCGCTACGTCACGCTGCATCCCGGCAGCCCGGATGCGGCCTATGCGCAATACCTGATCGCAGCCTCGCACTACGACCAGATCCCGGATATCAGCCGCGACCAGGCCCGCACCGAGAAGGCGATCGCGGCGCTGGAAGAGGTGAACCGCAAATATCCGAACTCGGAATATGCGACCTCGGCCAAGGCCAAGATCGAGGGCGCGCGCGACCAGCTTGCCGGCAAGGAAATGAATGTCGGCCGCTACTACGCGCAGAAGCGCGACTACACGGCGGCGATCAACCGCTACAAGACCGTCGTCACGCAGTATCAGACCACCCGCCATGTCGAGGAGGCGCTGTTCCGGCTCACCGAGGCCTATATGGCGATCGGCATCGTCGGCGAGGCGCAGACCGCGGCGGCCGTTCTTGGGCACAATTTTCCTGACAGCCGCTGGTACAAGGACGCCTATAATCTTGTAAAATCCGGCGGTCTCGAGCCGAGCGAGAATCAGGGGTCCTGGATCAGCCGGACCTTCAAGAAAATGGGTCTCGGCTAGGAAATTTGGTTCCATGCTGGCGCGTCTGTCGATCCGTGACATCGTCCTGATCGAACGGCTCGATATCGAATTCGCCACCGGGCTCGCGGTTCTGACCGGCGAGACCGGTGCGGGCAAATCCATCCTGCTCGATGCCTTTGCGCTGGCGCTCGGCGGCCGCGGCGATGCCGGCCTCGTGCGCCACGGCGCGGAGCAGGGGCAGGTCACCGCCGTATTCGATGTCCCCAAGAATCACCCTGCGGCAAAGATCCTGGCCGAGAACGGCCTGGACGACACGAACCTTGAAGCATCTTGCGAGCTGATTCTCCGCCGGGTGCAGCTCGCCGACGGCCGTACCCGCGCCTTCATCAACGACCAGTCGATCAGCGTGCAGACGCTGAAGGCGGTCGGTGCCGCCCTGGTCGAGATCCACGGCCAGCACGACGAGCGCGCACTGGTCGATGCCGCCACCCACCGCCGCCTGCTTGATGCCTTTGCCGGCCTGGAGAAGGACGTCGCCGCGGTCGAAACACTCTGGGATGCCCGCCGCACCGCCAACGCCGCGCTGGAGGAGCATCGCACCGGCATGGAGCGCGCCGCGCGCGAGGCCGACTATCTGCGCCACGCCTCCGACGAGCTGAAGCAGCTCGCGCCCAAGGACGGCGAGGAGACCTCGCTGGCCTCGCGCCGTACCACCATGATGCAGGGCGAGAAGATCGCCTCCGACCTGCGCGAGGCGCAGGAGGCGGTCGGCGGCAATCATTCACCGGTCTCCGCTTTGTCGGCTGCAGTCCGCCGGCTGGAGCGACGCGGTGTCAATTCGCCGGCGCTGGTCGAGCCCGCGGTGAAGGCGATCGACGCCGCGATCAACGCACTGGAGGAAGCCGATCAGCATCTGCAGGCGGCGCTGGCCGCGACCGATTTCGATCCCGCCGAGCTCGAGCGCATCGAGGAGCGGCTGTTCGCACTTCGCGCCGCCTCGCGCAAATATTCGACGCCGGTCGATGGACTCGCTGCGCTTGCTGCCAAATATGCCGCCGACGTCGTGCTGATCGATGCCGGCGCCTCGCGCTTGAAAAAGCTCGAGCAGGCCGCGATCGAGGCAGATAGCCGCTATGCGGCCGCCGCCAAGAAATTGTCGCTGGCGCGGCAGAAATCGGCGGAGAAGCTCAACAAGGCTGTCAACGCCGAGCTCGCGCCGCTCAAGCTCGAACGCGCCAAGTTCATGACCCAGGTCGAGACCGACGAAGCCGCACCGGGACCGCAAGGTTTCGACCGCGTCGAGTTTTGGGTGCAGACCAATCCGGGTACCAAGCCTGGCCCGCTGATGAAGGTTGCCTCAGGCGGCGAGCTGTCGCGCTTCCTGCTGGCGCTCAAGGTCGTGCTGTCCGACCGCGGCTCCGCGCCGACCCTGGTGTTCGACGAAATCGACACCGGCGTCGGCGGCGCGGTCGCCGACGCTATCGGCGGACGCCTGGCCCGGCTTGCCGGGAAGGTCCAGGTGATGGCCGTGACCCACGCCCCGCAGGTCGCCGCCCGCGCCGATCAGCATCTCCTGATCTCCAAGGACGCCCTCGACAAGGGCAAGCGCGTCGCCACCCGCGTCAATGCGCTGGCCGCCGACCACCGCCGCGAGGAGATCGCGCGGATGCTCGCCGGCGCCGAGATCACGGCGGAGGCAAGGGCGGCCGCGGAGCGTCTGCTCAAGGCGGCGACGGCTTAGCACCGTCATTCCGGGGCGATGCGAAGCATCGAACCCGGAATCTCGAGATTTTGGGGGCGACTCTTCGACCCGCACCGAAATGACTCCTTCAGTTGCAGATCGAGTCGTACAAATCATCCCAGTTTGGATTGTCCTTCTCGACCAGCTGGATTTTCCAATTCCGCTTCCACTTTTTGAGTTCTTTCTCGCGGGAGATTGCAGAGATGGGATCGTCATAGGCCTCGAACCAAACTAGAGCGTTTCACATTTTGACTGAAGCGTAACCGGCGTTGGCGAAGTAGTTGGCGCATTCGCGAGGCTGGATGTCGTGGACGAGGTGACCGATGTGGCGCCAAGTGTCCTCGATGGTGCGCTTCTGAGCTTGCCGCATCCAGTGTTTGATCTTGGAGAAGGCCTGTTCGATCGGGTTGAGGTCGGGCGAGTATGGCGGCAGGTACCAGAGCCTGGCGCCAGCAGCCTGGATCATCTGCCTGACAGCTTTGGACTTGTGGCTTCCGAGATTGTCGAGAATGACGATGTCGCCTTCGCGCAGGGTTGGCAGGAGAAGGTGCTTCACATAAGCGCGGAAGCATTCGCCGTTGATCGGGCCGTCGAAGACGCAGGGTGCCGTGAGTTGGTCATGGCGGAGCGCGCCGAGGAATGTGAGGGTACGCCAGTGACCGTGTGGGGCGAAGCCGCGCAGGCGTGCCCCTTTGGGGCCCCAGCCCCGCAAAGGGGCCATGTTGGTCTTGATCCAGGTCTCATCGATGAAGACGAGCCGGCCCGGATCAAGTCCGGCCTGCCAGGATCGCCAACGCTGGCGCCTACGCGAGACGTCGGCGCGAGCCTGTTCGAGGGCGAACAGTGTTTTTTTTGAACCGCAGCCCTTCCCGGCGCAGGAACAGCCAGACCGCGTTGTGTGAGACCTTGACCCCACGGGCTGCCAGTTCCGCCTTCAGACCATGCAGCGTCAGGTGCGGCGTTTGAGTGATCCGCTCGACGATGAAGGCGCGGTGCGGATCGAGCACAGGCTTGCGGTGACCGCCCATCTTGCCAGGCACAACCGAGCCGGTCGCCCGCTGCCGCTGTGACCACTTCACAACCGACGAGACCGCAACACCAAACCGTTCCGCCACAGACCGGCAGCTCTCGCCCGCCAAAACCGCAGCCACCACACGCTCGCGAAGATCCAGGGAAAGAGGTCGGGTCATGCGATGCTGGCCTCCAATCCAGTCAGCATCTTGAATCACAATCCGCCAAAAACCGGAATCCCCTCCGATTCAATTAAGCAATGAAAGGCTCTAGCCGCGTGATGTTGTATCTGGCCGTGAAGCCCGGGACGGCCTTGATTCGGTGTTCATAGACGCGGCGTACGAGATCGTTGGTTATGCCGACGTAGATTGCCCCATCTCGTCGGCTTGCTAGAATATAGACGTAATAAGCCATGAGCCCCTCCCCACCGCCATTCCGGCGCGCGAAGTGCGAACCTGGAATCTCGAGGTTCCGGGTCTGGTCCTTCGGACCATCCCGGAACGACGAGCTAGAACCTTAAGCATGATGGCCAGAGCAGCAAAATCCAAAGCAACACCGCCTCGCGACGTCGCAGACCTCACCAAGGCGCAGGCCAAGGTCGAGCACATGCGTCTGGCGCTCGAGATCGAGGGGCACAACGAGCGTTACTATCAAGAGGACGCGCCCACCGTCACCGACGCCGAGTACGACGCGCTACGCCGGCGCTTCGATGCGATCGAAAAGCGCTTTCCGGAGTTCGTCAGCGCGGAGTCGCCGTCGCAGAAGGTCGGCGCGGCGCCGTCCGGACGCTTCAGGAAGGTGCAGCATGCCGTGCCCATGCTGTCGCTCGACAACGCCTTTGCCGAAGAGGACGTGCGCGACTTCGTCGGCCGTATCGTGCGCTTTCTCAAGCTCGACGACGACAAGATCAACTTCTCGGCCGAGCCGAAGATCGACGGCCTCTCGATGTCGTTGCGCTACGAGGGTGGCGAGCTCGTCACCGCCGCGACGCGCGGAGACGGTGCGGTAGGCGAGGACGTCACCGCCAACATCCGCACGCTCGAAGACGTGCCGCAGAAGCTGAAGGGGCGCAACATCCCCGACATCTGCGAGGTCCGCGGCGAGGTCTACATGACCAAGAAGGCGTTCCTGGCGCTCAATGAGCGGCAGAAAGCGGCGGGCGACACCATCTTCGCCAACCCGCGCAACTCGGCCGCGGGCTCGCTTCGGCAAAAGGATCCCACCATCACCGCCTCGCGCCCCCTGGGTTTCTTCGCCTATGCGTGGGGGCAGATGAGTGCGATGCCCGAGGGTACGCAGAGCGGCATGATCGGTTGGTTCGAGCGCTGCGGCTTCAAGACCAATCCGTTGACCAAGCTGTGTCATTCCGTCGAGGAACTGCTCGCGTTTCATCACGCGATCGAGGAGCAGCGCGCAAAACTCGACTACGACATCGACGGCGTCGTCTACAAGGTCGACCGCATCGACTGGCAGGAGCGCCTCGGCTTCGTCTCGCGCACGCCGCGCTGGGGCATTGCGCACAAATTCCCGGCCGAGCGCGCCATGACGGTGCTGCGCGACATCGAGATCCAGGTCGGTCGCACCGGTTCGTTCACACCGGTCGGCAAGCTCGAACCGGTCGGCGTCGGCGGCGTGATCGTGCAGAACGTCACGCTGCACAACGAGGACTACATCAGGGGAATCGGCAACAAGGGCGAGGTGCTGCGCGAGGGCCGCGACATCAGGATCGGCGACACCGTCGTGATCCAGCGCGCCGGCGACGTGATCCCGCAGGTGGTCGACGTCGTCCTCGACAAGCGGCCGAAGGCGGCGAAGGAATTCCACTTTCCGAAGAAGTGCCCATGTCCGCTGCACACCGACGTCACGCGCGAGGAGACGGCGGCCGGCGAGGAAGGCTCGCGCGCGCGCTGCACCGGCGAGTTCGCCTGTCCCTATCAAAAGATCGAGCACCTCAAGCTGTTCGTGTCGCGCCGCGCCTTCGACATCGACGGCTTGGGGGAGAAGCAGCTGCAGTATTTCTTCGATGAGGAATGGGTGCGGGAGCCCGCCGATATCTTCACGCTCGAGAAGCGCAACGCAAAACTCAAGCTTGAGGAGATCGAGGGCTACGGTGCAACGTCGGTGCGCAATCTCTTCGGCGCCATCGAGAGCCGGCGCAAGATCGCGCTGGAGCGCTTCGTCTACGCGCTCGGCATGCGCCATGTCGGCGAGACCACGGCGCTGGCGCTGGCGCGGGGCTACGGCTCCTGGGATGCCTTTCACGATGCCTGCCTGAAGGTTGCCAACGGCGACGAGGAGGCGATGGCGGACATGGACGCGCTCGATCAGATCGGCGACACCGTGATCAAGAGCATCGCCGATTATTTCGGCGAGAGCCACAATCGCGGCATTGTCGAGCGGCTGACCAAGGAGGTCGAGATTATCGACGCCGAGAAGCCGAAGAGCAATTCGCCCGTGGCCGGCAAGACGGTGGTGTTCACGGGATCGCTGGAGAAGATGACGCGGGACGAGGCCAAGGCGACCGCGGAGCGGCTGGGTGCAAAGGTATCAGGCTCGGTGTCGAAGAAGACCGATCTCGTCGTCGCGGGGCCAGGCGCCGGCTCGAAGCTCGCTGAGGCCAACAAGCATGGCGTCAAGGTGCTGACCGAGGACGAATGGCTGAACTTGATCGGGGAGTAAACTCTCTCCTCGTCATTGCGAGGAGCTCTTGCGACGAAGCAATCCAGGGTGTCACCGCGGCGGGACTCTGGATTGCTTCGCCTCGCTCGCAATGACGGGGAGAGGGCGTGCCGCCCCTCACATCATCCCCCTCTCTTCCTCCTCCGCCTGCTCGATCAGCGCCTCGCTCACCACCACTTCGCGGCGGGGAACGACGAAGATCATCATGCAGGCGCAGAGCAGTGAGATGGCGAGGACCGCGGAGGTGAGCGGCAGCGTGGTGGCGGAGTGGCCGCCGAGATAGGCGCCGAATTGCGACATCAGCGCGCCGATGCCCTGCTGCAGGAAGCCCATCGCCCCCGACGCGGTGCCGGCCGCTTCGGGGCGGATACTGATGGCGCCGGCTGCGGAATTCGCCATCACGAAGGCATTGCCGACCATCACGATCATCTGCGTGCCGAACAGCCAGGCCGGCGCTTCGTTCCACCCGGTAAAGCTCCAGAGCAGGTTCAACAGGCTGCCGGCGAGCTGCAGGCCGAGCCCGAACCAGATCAGCTTCTCCAGCGAGTGCCTGGGCGCAAAGCGCACGCAGAGCAGGTTGCCGACGAGATACGCAAAACCCGTCGTCGCAAACCACGCGCCGTATTCGGCGCTGGTCCGGCCCATCTGCGTCACCACGATATAGGGGCCGCCGCCGGCAAAGGTGAAGATGATCTGCGACGCCAGCACCTGGCACATCACGTAGCCGATGAAGGCGCGGCTCTTGATCAGGGTGCCGACATCGCTGCGAAAGCCGCCGCTGCCGACGGCGCGATCGCGGCGCGTCTCGGGCAGCGCGATTGCGATGCCGACGGCGACGACGATCGCAGCGATCGTGACGGCGTAGAAGATGGCGCGCCAGCCGAACGCAGTCTCGATCAGGCCGCCGGTGAGCGGCGACACCATCTGGCCGATCATCAGCGCGGCGACCACGAGGCTGATCATGGAGGCGACGCGGTCGCGCTCGTAGATGTCGCGGATAATCGCGCGGCTCACCACCATGCCGGAGGCGCCGCCGAGCGCCTGGAAGAAGCGCGCTGCGATCAGTTGCGGCAGGGTCTCTGCGAAGATGCAGGCGACGCTCGCCGCGACCATCAACGCGAGGCCGCCGAGCAGCACGGGGCGGCGGCCGAATTTGTCCGACAGCGGTCCCATGATCAGCTGCGACAGCGCGATGCCGACCATGTAGAGCGACACCGTCATCTGCGCGATCGAGATGTCGCGCCCGAACGTCGTCGCCAGCACCGGCAGCGCCGGAACCAGGATGTAGAGCGAGATCGGCGCGATCCCGGTCATGACGACCAGCAGCAGCAACACCAGGCGCGACGTCGCGATGTTGGTGGCCGCTTCCGGCGGCTTGCTGATCATGCCGTGCATACGTGTCCGTCTTTCGAATTCGAATCGACTGTAGCGCGCTCGCGCAAGACGGATATCGGCGTTTCGGAATGCGGCCATACGGATTCTGGGACGGTTATGATGAGGGCGCGATGACGACCGATTGGGCGCGTTGCTCGTGCGGCATCACAGGCGTCATTCCCCGAGAAAGCGGGGAATCCAGTACGCCGCGGCCTATCCGGATACGTTTGCTGTCTCTGGAATACTGGATGCCCCGCTTTCGCGGGGCATGACGGCGGTGGTGAAGGAAAGAGCTTTGCGCAAAGTGCGTAGCGCCATGCGCCTCGGGAACGACGACCTTACGCCTTCAGCTCCGCCGTGGCCTGATCGAGCCAGGCCTTGGTCGCCTCGTCCAGCACCGGCCGCACCTCGGCCCTCACCCGCGCATGGTACGCATTCAGCCAGTCGAGCTCATCGCGGCTCAGCATCGCGACATCGATCAGCCGGCAGTCGATCGGGGCCAAGGTCAGCGTCTCGAACGCGTTCATCGGCTTCTCGGCACCCTTGATGTCGGCGGCGACGACCAGCTCGAGGTTCTCGATGCGGATGCCGAAGCCGTCGGTCTTGTAGTAGCCGGGCTCGTTGGACAGGATCATGCCGCGCTTCAGCGGCGTGGTGCCGAGCTTCGAGATCCGCGCCGGCCCTTCATGCACGGAGAGATAGCTGCCGACGCCATGGCCGGTGCCATGCTCGAAATCGACGCCGGCGGCCCACAGATATTGCCGCGCCAGCGTGTCGAGCTGCGCACCGGTGGTGCCGTCGGGGAAGACCGCGCGCGCGATCGCGATATGGCCGCGCAGCACACGCGTGAAGCGGTCGCGCATCTCACCCGTCGGCTCACCCACGGCCATGGTGCGGGTGACGTCGGTGGTGCCGTCTTCGTATTGCGCGCCGGAATCGATCAGCAGCAGGTCGCCGGGTGCGATCCGCCGGTTGCTCTTGCGGGTGACGCGGTAATGCACGATGGCGCCGTTCGGGCCCGTGCCCGATATGGTCGGGAACGAGACGTCCTTGAGCGCGCCGGTGTCGCGGCGGAATGTCTCCAGCGCCTCGACGGCGTCGATTTCGGTGAGCTTGCCGCTTGCGGCCTCGCGATCGATGAAGGCGAGGAAGCGTGCCAGCGCCACGGCGTCGCGCCGGTGCGCAGTCTGCGTGCCCGCGATCTCGCTCGCGTTCTTGACCGCTTTCAGCAGCGCAATCGGATCGCTGCCGCGCACCGGCTTGCCGCCGGCGCCGGCGATCAGCCGGCTCAGGGCGTCGGCTGCGGTGGCATTGTCGAGCGCGATTGCGGCGCCGCTCTTGGCCAGCGCCATCAGCGTCGGCGCCATCGCATCGGGCTCGCGCACGTCGGCGGACTGTTCGAGATGGTCGCGCGTGAGGTTGGAGAGCTTGCGGTGGTCGATGAAGATCGTCGGCCGTCCCTGCTTCGGCACCAGCGCGTAGGACAGCGGCAGCGGCGTATGGGCGACGTCGGCACCGCGGATGTTGAAGGTCCAGGCCACAGCATGGCTATCCGAGACCACCAGCGCATCGACGCCGAGCTTGGCGATTTCGCCTTGGACCTGCGTCACCTTGTCGGCCTCGGTGAGGCCGGCATGTTGCATTCCGTGCACGGTCACCGGCGCGAGAGGAGGCTGCGGCCGGTCCTGCCAGATTGCGTCGACCGGATTGCTGTCGATGGCGACCAATTCGGCGCCGGCCTTGGTGCAGGCGGCCGCGAGGCGCTCGGCTGCCGAAGAAGTGTGCAGCCACGGATCAAATCCGAGGCGGTCGCCGGCCTTCAGGTGTGCCGACACCCAGCTCTCCGGCGGCGGATCGATCAGCGATTCCACTGCCCATGCCTTCGCATCGACCTGCTTGGCGGCCTGAAGCGTATAGCGGCCGTCGACGAAAATCGCGGCCTCCTTTGTCAGCACCACCGCCAATCCAGCCGATCCAGTGAAGCCGGTCAGCCAGGCAAGCCGCTCTTCCGATGGCGGGACATATTCATTCTGCTGCTGATCGGCGCGTGGAATCACGAACCCGGTCAGCTTGCGGCGGGCAAGTTCTTCGCGAAGCGCAGCGAGGCGCGCCGTCAATGCGACGCCGGCCTCGGGCTCCTCGAATGTCTGGAAGTGTGCTTCGAACATGGGGGATCACTTTAGGATCATGGGGATCAGTCCGCAATCTAGACGCATTTGCGGCGCATCGACTGTGCTTGAAATAGTTCCGTTCGAGTTGAGTGGAGTAAGGGTGGGCAGTTGCGCTTCGTCCGGATGACAGGGAAATTCGAGCAAGTGGTTTTACTCAACGGCGAGGGGACACACGATGCCATCATTCACGTTTGAGAAGATATCGCCGCCGGTGCGCCGCGGCCCGACTGCGTTGCCGAAGAAGCCGCGTGGCCTCATCAGCCAGATGATCGACCGTTTCGCCGCGCGTCGCGCGAGGCGGAGGTTGCCGGATGAGCGCGCGATACGCCGGGACGAGAAGCCGGCGAAGTAGGACGGCGAGCGCAATTCCGTAGGGTGTGCAAAGGCGCAAAGCGCCGTGCCCACCATCTTTCCACGATGGCGAACGATATGGTGGGCACGCTGCGCTTTGCCCACCCTACGGTAGCTTCGCCACTCACGACAGCTTCCGCAACAGCAGGCTGCTCCACCCCTCGATTCGCAGATGCCGCACTGGCACGAGACCGCGGGCGCGGTATGCGGCGATGACGGCGGGGGCCTGATGCGTCAACAGGCCGGAGAGGATCACGCGCCCGCCGGGGGCGAGGTGCCGCGCCATCGGCCCAGCCAATTGCCTTAACGGGTTGGCAAGGATGTTGGCCAGCACTAGGTCGAACGGACCGCATTTGCCGAAATCCGGCGCGGCGAAGCCGGTGGCGCAGATCACCCGCACATCGTTACCAACTTCATTCAGCATCGCGTTCTCGGCCGCCACCCGCACCGACGGCGGGTCGATGTCGGAGGCGAGCACGGCGCGATGCAGCGCCTTGGCCGCGGCTATCGCCAGCACGCCGGTCCCGGTGCCGAGGTCGAGCAGGTTCCTCGGGCGGGAACTCTTCAGGACATGGTCAAGCAGCAGTAAACAGCCGCGCGTGGTGCCGTGATGGCCGGTACCGAAGGCGAGTGCCGCTTCGATCTCGATCTTGAGCTTGTTCGGCGCGACCCGGTCGCGGTCGTGGCTGCCATGCACGACGAAGCGGCCGGCGGGGACCGGGACGAGGTCTTCCAGGCTGGCCTTGACCCAGTCCTTGGCCTCGACCGTGTCGAAGGTCAGCGTATCGGCAATCTCATTTCCTGCCGAATTTACAACGAGTTCGCGCAGCAGCGCCTGGTCCGGCGCCTCGGCGAAATGCAGCGTGACGTCCCATTGTCCGTCCGGCCGCTCAAAGGCCGCGACGGCCGCATCGCCCTCGAAATACACTTCGGTCAGCAGGTCGACAACGCGCTTCGCGGCCGCCTCACTGCCAATCGAGAAGCTGGCGCGATGGGTAGGGGAGGGCTGCATTCCAGAGTTCCGTCGGGTTCAATTTTTGGAACTTTTGTTCCAATTTTCAGCACAAGTTGCGGTTCCAAGATTAACCCGGCCGAAGGTTCCATGCCGTAGATTTCCGGATGTTTGGCGCGGCCAACACAGCTTGAAATGGAAACGGAGGCAAGTCTTGAAGCGCATGGTTTCGAAGTTCTGGTCAGACGAATCAGGTGCAACTGCGATCGAATACGGTCTGATTGCAGCCGGCATCGCTCTGGCGATCATCACCGTGGTGAACAGCCTGGGCACCAGTTTGAATGACAAGTTTGGTTCGATTAGCACCTCTTTGAAGTAATTTCCGCCTTCCATTTCCCAGCGGGGGCTGATTTTCTTCTTAGATTGTTTCCCGATCACCGCCCGCTAGGGAATTGCCCCCTGGCGGGCGAGGTCGTTTTTGCTGTGTGATTCTCAGGTGCTCTCCACAGGCTGTCCGCACCTTGTCACCACGTCATCCGCGGCTTTTCCCTCAATTGCCCCTGTGGTTCTCCACTGCCTTTCCCCAGGCTTGTCCACTCGACTGTCCGCGCGCATCCTCTTCCTGATCCCGTGTATCTCGACAGGCCTGTCCACAGCCCATCCCCAGACCTATCCACGGCTTCCGAACAGCGAGCGGTGATCCCTCAGGATCGCCTGCGCCGCGTTGTGGCCGGGGGCGCCGGTGACGCCGCCACCGGGGTGGGCGCCGGAGCCGCAATGGTAGAGGCCCTTAAGGGGCCCGCGATAGTCGGCATGGCCCAGCATCGGCCGCGCCGAGAACAGCTGGTTCAACGTCAGCGCGCCGTGGAAGATGTCTCCACCCAAAAGGCCGAACTGCCGTTCGAGATCGAGCGGCGAAAGGATCTGGCGGCCGAGCACGCTCGCCGCAAAGCCCGGGGCATATTTATCCACCGTCGCGATCATGAGATCGGCGACCTCCTCGCGGTGGTCGTCCCACGACCTTCCATCGGGAAGCTCCGGCGCGACGTGCTGGCAGAACAAGCTCGCGACATGTTTGCCTTCCGGCGCCAGCGTATCGTCGAGCGTCGAGGGGATCAGCATCTCGACGACGGGTGAGCGGCTCCAGCCCAGCGCGCGCGCGTCGAGATAGGCGCGGTCCATGTAGCCGAGATCAGGTGCCAGGATGATGCCGGAGGTGAGGTGATCGCCATCGCCAGGCAGCGCCGTGAAGGAGGGCAGGCGATCCAGGGCCACGTTCATGCGGAAGGTGCCGGAGCCGTTCTTCCAGTGGCGCATGCGCGTGAGGAAGTCGTGGGGCAGGGCATCGGTATTGACCAGCTTCGTATAGAGCAGCTTCGGATTGACGTTTGCCGCAACATATCTGGCGCGGATGACCGTGCCATTGTCCAGCACGACGCCGACGGCGCGATCGCGCTCGACGATGATCTCGCGCACGCCAGCATCCGTGTCGATCGCAACGCCATGATCCCGCGCCATGCGCGCCATGGCCTGCGTGATCGCGCCCATGCCGCCGACGGCGTGGCCCCAGACACCCTTCTTGCCGTTCACCTCGCCGAAGGCGTGATGCAGCATCACATAGGCCGAGCCCGCGGCGTAGGGGCTGGCATAGTTGCCGACAATGGCGTCGAAGCCGAACAGCGCCTTGACCAGATCATGCTCGAAGCGCTCGTCCAGCATCTCGCCGGCCGAGCGGGTGAAGAGGTCGAGCAGGCTGCGACTTTGCTCCAGGGTGAGACCGCGCAGGATATTGGCGCTCTGGAACGCGTTCACGGCCTCGCGGATCGCAGCCGTGCCAAAGCCGTCGAGCAGGTTGGGCGGCGCGCGCAGCACGAACTGGCGCAGCACGTCTGCAATGTCCTCGAGCTCGCGTGAAAATCCGTCGAGCGCGTCTGCATCATGCGCGCTCAGCCGTGCGACTGATTCTTTCGTCCGTCCCTCGCCGGTGAGCAGATAGCTGCCGTCCGGCGCGGGCAGAAAATTCTGCGCGCGCCGCTCGACGATCCGCAGCCCGTGTTCGGCAAGCTTGAGGTCGCGGATCACCTGCGGATTGAGCAGGCTCACGGTATAGGCCGCGACTGAGTTGCGGAAGCCGGGGTGAAACTCCTCCGTGACCGCGGCGCCGCCGACGACCTTGCGGCGCTCGACCACCCGGACGCGCAGTCCCGCCATCGCGAGATAGGCAGCGCAGGTGAGGCCGTTATGGCCAGCGCCGATGATGACGACGTCGGTTTCGCTCATGATGATGACTTCAATGTTCCACGGTCGTTTCGGGATGGCTCGAAGGACCGGCCTTACAATGATATCTGTATATCAAGCATTCCTCGCCGCAACATCACGAGAGCCTTTATTGCCCGTTCAGGCGCGGTGTGCTCCATTGCGCGCGGTCCGGCGCCCGCCGGGGCTTTGAGCCGGAGCTTCCATGGATTCGATCGTGCAACCCGCCGCCACGGAGCAGCCGTCGTTGTCGCGCAACCGGCTGGTGTTGACGGTCTACACCGCCGCGATCTTCGTCAGCGCGCTCCTGCTGTTCTCGGTGCAGCCGCTGTTCACGAAGATGGTGCTGCCGCGGCTCGGCGGCTCGCCGGCGGTGTGGTCGGTGGCGATGGTGTTCTTCCAGTCGCTGCTGCTCGCGGGCTATGCCAATGCGCATCTGTTGATGCAGGTCAAAAACCGCATCGTTCCGGTCGCAGTGCATCTGGTGCTGCTGATCGCGGCCTTCGCGACGCTGCCGCTCGGCATCGCCTCCGCCTATGGCGAGCCGCCCGCTTCGGGCTATGCGTTCTGGCTGCTCGGCCTGTTCGTGGTCTCGATCGGATTGCCGTTCTTCGCGCTCGCTGCCAACAATCCGCTGCTGCAAGCCTGGTTCGTCCGCACCGGCCATCCCGCCGGGCACGATCCCTATTTCCTCTATGCCTCCTCCAACATCGGCAGCTTCCTTGCGCTGCTGTCCTATCCATTCCTGCTGGAGCCGATGTTCACGCTGCATACGCAGAACCGGTTCTGGACCGCTGGCTACGGCCTCCTGATCCTGCTGATCGCCGCTTGCGGCGTGCTGTTGTTGCGTTCGCCGAGGCTGGCGGTGGCCGATGCGCGAACCGAGGAGGCGAATGCGCCGGCGCCTGGTCTGGTGACGCGGCTGCGCTGGATCTTCCTGGCCGCAGTGCCGTCCGGTCTGCTCATTGCGGTGACGGCGCATATCTCCACCGACGTCGCGGCGGCGCCGCTTCTGTGGGTGCTGCCGCTGTCGCTGTATCTGCTCACCTGGGTCGTCGTGTTCCAGTCCCGTCCGCTGCTGCCGCACAAATGGATGCTGATGTTGCAGCCGGTCGCGATCGCGGGCGTGGTTGTCCTGCTGGCCTTTGGTGGCGAGCAGAACCTGCTGCTCACGCTCGGCGGCCATCAACTCTGCTTCTTCGTCATTGCCATGGCTTGCCACGGCGAACTGGCGCGGACACGGCCCGCCGCCAAATATCTCACCGGTTTCTATGTCGCGCTGTCGTTCGGCGGCATGGTCGGCGGCCTGTTCGCGGGGCTCGTCGCGCCGTTCACCTTCTCGTGGATCGCCGAATATCCGATCCTGATCGCGCTCGCCGCATTGTGCCGGCCGCCTGCAAACGAGCGTTTGGCGGGCATCGTCAAATGGTACTGGCTGGCGCTCGCCGCACTCGCGGTGGCGCTCGTCGCACCGTCTTACACGACGGGCGATCTGTCGACCTGGTTCGAGGATCATCGCGTCTGGGTCGCCGGTGCTGTTGGTGTGCTCGCCGCGCTATTGGCGCTTGTGCTCAATGCGGACCGCTGGAAAATCTTTGCCACCGTGGCGCTCGCGCTGGCGTTGATCCGGGTTTATCCCGCGGACGAGGGGCGCGTCACGACGGTGCGCAGCTTCTTCGGCGTACACAAGATCGTGGTGACGCCCGGCGGCTATTTCCACGTGCTGATGCACGGCACCACGATCCACGGCGCCGAGCGCTTCCGCAACAATGACGGTACGCCGGTCACCGGCCGGCCCGAGCCGATCACCTACTATCACAAGGACGGCGGCATCGGTCAGGCCGTCACCGCGATCCGCGAGCGCAAGGGCGCACCGCTGAAGGTCGCCGCGATCGGCGTCGGCTCCGGCACGCTCACTTGCGCGGCCGCGCCCGGCGAGGACTGGACCTTCTTCGAGATTGACCAGTCCATGGTCGACGCCGCGAGCGACCCGAAGAATTTCCGCTATATCTCGAGCTGCATGCCGGGCCTGAAGCCGGTGATCGGCGATGCACGGCTGACTTTCGCGAAGGAGCCGGACGGCGCCTATGACCTGATCATCGTCGACGCCTATTCGTCAGATGCGATTCCGATTCATCTCGCCACCGAAGAGGCGATGAAGATCTACAAGGACAAGCTTGCCCCGCACGGCGCCGTGGTGATGCACGTCTCGAACCGGCATCTCGATCTCGAGACCGTCGTGGTCGGCATTGCGGATGCCAATGATCTCAAGAGCTGGGTCTTCAACGAGGATTCCGGGCGCGATGGCGATTACATCTTCTCGACCGACGTCGTCATCTCCGCGCGGGAAGATGCCGACATCGGCAGGCTGGCCTCCTCCAAGTCATGGGAGCAGACCGAAGCCGACGACAGGGTGCGGGCCTGGAGCGACGACTATTCCAACATCCTGGGCGCGCTGTACCGGCGCTTGCGGGACGGCGAGTAGGGAGCTCCGTCGCCCGGACGCTGCGCAGCACGAAGTGATGCGCTGCAGAGCCGGGGCCCATGGCGCGGCGTTTCTGGGTCCCGGCCCTGCGGAGCAGCGTTGTACGCTGCACCGCGTCCAGGACACGAGATCGGAGTTACGGCGTCACCGGCGTCCCCGCCGGCAACGCAATTCCCTTCTCGCCGGCGACCTGCCGCAACAGGTCCGGCCTGTCCGAGATGATGCCGTCGACGCCGAGCTCGATCATGCGCGCCATGTCCTCCGGCTTGTTCACAGTCCACACCACGACGCGCAATCCAAGTCCGCGAGCCTCCGAGATCAGTGCCGCGGTCACGTCGCCGAAATGAGGTGACCAGACCGCGCCGCCCGCGGCCTTGATCGTCCGCGGCAGCGAGGCGGCGTGATCGGCCGGGTTGAAGCCCGCAGTCCACGCAGTGGCTTTGTCGAGCGCCACAGTGGCTGTGCCGCGCTGGAGCGTGAGGTAGGCCGTCGGCATCTTCGGCGCCTGCTGCTGCACGAGCTGTAACGTTCTCCAGTCGAACGACTGGATCATGACGCGGTCGGAAAACTTTTCGGCCTCGATCACGCTGAGCAAGCTGGTGACGAACGCTTGCGGGGCAAGGGTTTCATCCGGGCGGTTCGGATCGATCTTGGTCTCGATGTTGAAACGCACGCGCGTATTGCCGGACTTGCGCACCAGGGCGAATAGCTCGCTCAAGGTGGGAATGCGTGTCCCCGCCACGGCGCGCTGGTCGGGGAATTGTCTCGCATAGGCGCTGTCGGGCCGGATCTGGCCGACGTCATAGGTCCTGACCTCGCCCAGCCGCAATTTTACGATAGGGGTGCCAGGTGCGACCACATAGGCGCCGCGCGCATCGCGTGCGAGACTGGGATTGAGCCTGCGCTCATGCGAGACGACGACCTCGCCGTCCGCGGTCACGCCGACGTCGAGCTCCAGCGTGTCCACGCCCATCGACAGCGCGTTGGCGAAGGCCGGCAGGGTGTTTTCCGGCAGCAGCGCCCGCCCGCCGCGATGGGCCTCGAGGTCGAATCCCATGGCCGGTCCCGCTATCAAAGCCCAGAGCACAGTCAGAACGATCGTGGCACGAGACGGCATGGTGCCTCGAAAAGCAATCTGTTGTTCGTGCTGACCGCCGAGGGGCGGTTGACGGACACGGTGCGAGCGTCAGTTCTGGTAGTAATAGCCGCGCGGCTGATAAACCTGCCGGGGTTGCGGCTGATGGTAGTAGCCCTCCTGGCCGTAGCCCTGGTCGTAATAGGGGCGCGGCTGCTGCTGCTGATAGACCTGCGCGTCATAGAGCGGGCGCGTGGCCGAGCGCGGCGCCGGATAGCGCGCGCCGGTGTCGCTGCCGTCGGCCGGATAGATGTAGTTGTCATCCTGCGGCATGTAGCGGCGGGTGGGTTGCGCAGGCGGCGTCAGGTTCACGGGATCGCCGGCCGCGCTGTACTGCTCTTCGGCCGGCTGCTGAGCGCGGGCAACTGCATTGGCGTTGCGGCCGCGCGGATTGCGCGCCAGCGCCACCTGCGCCGAGCCGGTCAGGGTCACCGTGGTGTTGAGCACGCCCTGCTGCTGCACCAGGGCATAGAGCGTCGTGGCATTCTGGCGCGACAGCCGCACGCAGCCATGCGAGGCCGGCGAGCCGAGCCGGCCGACCGAGTCCGTGCCGTGGATGGCGTGCCCGACCTTGGTGAAGAAGATCGCGTGCGGCATCGGCGCGTCGTCGAATTCCTTGGAGTAGTGATCCTCTTCCATGCGGAAGGCGCGGAATGCGCCATTCGGCGTCTCGCGCGAGGGGATGCCTGTTGACACCGGCCAGCGATAGCGTGCGACGCCGTCGACGGCGACGGTCATCTGCTGATTGTCCTTGTCGACGGTGATCTCGACCTTAGCCTGCGCGGCGCCCGCGCTCAAAACCATCAGGGATGTGAAAGCAATCAAAAACGAACGCATCGGACTTCTGGCCTCCGGCCTGTTCACGCTAGCGCCGCGGCTCTCCGTCCCCCGGCGTGCACTATGCCTGCAATCCGGCTTTCGTCCAGCAGCCTAGCCACCCATCGTTAACGCGAAGCCTGATGTAAGCAAGGCCGCTTTGTGCCGCGCAGGCTGCGGCGGCGCTGACATTTTCGCGAGCCGGACGCGCGTTCACAACGCCGACAATTCGTCACAAAGGCGCAACCATTTGGCCGCTTCGGGCGTTGATCGTGGCAACTCTCGACGGCGGCGTCCGCCCCGTTTGCTCCTTTTATTTTCCTTGGGACTGAAGATGAACAAAGCTCGTATCGTCGCCGCAGCCCTGCCGGTCGGTCTGCCCCTCCGGCTGCTGTTCGCAGCCGCCGCCATCCTGCTCGCGCTGTTGTCGCTGCCGCAAGCCGGTCACGCCCAGGGCATCGTGCGCGGAGCCCAGGAAGGCTCTTATGAAGGCAATCGGATTGCAGGTCCCGTAGGCGGCGCAGTTGGCGGCGTCGTCGGTGCCGGTGTCGGCGGCGCCGTCGGTGCGGTCGAGGGCGTGTTCGGGATTCCCCACCGTCATTACCGCCACGGCTGCCGCGGGTATTATGACGGGTATCATCACTTCCATTGCTACCGGTGACGTGGCGGTAGCCCGGATGGAGCGAAGCGCAATCCGGGGTCGCTGTTGCCTGGAAGCTATGCCCGTTCCGGATTACGCTTACGCTCCATCCGGGCTACGTATCTCTATCAATTCTTCAGCCGGTAGCCGGTCCGGAAGATCCACCAGATGGTCGCCAGGCAGATCACCAGGAACGCCACCGTCATGCCGATGCTGACGGACACGCTGACATCCGCAATCTCGTAGAAGCTCCAGCGGAAGCCGGAGATCAGATAGACGACCGGGTTGAGCAGCGCCACCGTGCGCCAACCGGCCGGCAGCATGTCGATGGAATAGAAGCTGCCGCCGAGGAAGGTGAGCGGCGTCACCACCAGCATCGGGATCATCTGCAGCTTCTCGAAGCCGTCGGCCCAGATGCCGATGATGAAGCCGAACAGGCTGAACGTCACCGCCGTCAGCACCAGGAAGGTGAGCATCCAGACCGGATGGTGAATATGCAACGGAACGAAAAGCCCGGCGGTGGCAAGGATGATCAGGCCGAGGATGATCGACTTGGTCGCGGCCGCGCCGACATAGCCGAGCACGATCTCGAAATAGGAGATCGGCGCCGACAGGATCTCGTAGATCGTGCCGGTGAATTTCGGAAAGTAGATGCCGAACGAGGCGTTGGCGATGCTCTGTGTCAGCACCGAGAGCATGATCAGGCCCGGCACGATGAAGGTGCCGTAGCTGACGCCCTCGACCTGGCTGATGCGCGAGCCGATCGCGGCGCCGAACACCACGAAATAGAGCGAGGTCGAGACCACCGGCGAGACGATGCTTTGCAGCAGCGTGCGCCAGGTGCGCGCCATTTCGAACAAATAGATGGCGCGGATGGCGCGGTGATTCATGACGTCCTCACGAGATCGACGAAGATGTCCTCGAGCGACGATTGCGTCGTGTCGAGATCGTTGAAGCGGATGCCGGCCGTGCGGAGATCGCCGAGCAGGCTGGTGATGCCGGTGCGCTCTCCCTTGGTGTCGTAATCGTACACCAGCGTCGCGCCGTTGTCGCAGAGCTCGAGCTCGTAATGCCCGAGGCTCTCCGGCAGCGCGTCGAGCCTGCCTTGCAGATGCAGCGTCAGCCGTTTCTTGCCGAGCTTCTGCATCAGGGTCGTCTTGTCCTCGACCAGCACGATCTCGCCCTTGTTGATGACGCCGATGCGATCGGCCATCTCCTCGGCTTCCTCGATGTAGTGCGTGGTGAGAATGATGGTGACGCCGGACTGCTGAAGGCCGCGCACCACCTCCCACATGCCCTTGCGCAGCTCGACGTCGACGCCGGCGGTCGGCTCGTCCAGGAACAGGATCTGCGGCTCGTGCGACAGCGCTTTGGCGATCATCACGCGCCGCTTCATGCCGCCGGAGAGCGTGATGATCTTGTTGTCCTTCTTGTCCCACAGCGAGAGGTCCTTCAGGACCTTCTCGATATGATCAGGGTTCTTCGGCTTGCCGAACAGGCCGCGGGAGAAGCTTACGGTCGCCCATACGCTCTCGAAGGCGTCGGTGTGCAGCTCCTGCGGCACGAGGCCGATCAGCGAGCGCGCCTTGCGGTAGGAGGTCTGGATGTCCTCGCCGCCGACGAGGACGCGGCCCTCGCTCGGATTGGCGATGCCGCAGACGATGGAGATCAGCGTGGTCTTGCCCGCGCCGTTTGGCCCGAGCAGCGCGAAAATCTCGCCGCGCTTGATGTCGAGATTGACGTTCTTGAGCGCCTTGAAGCCGGACCCATAGGTCTTCGACAGATTGGCGAGGGAAATGATGGAGGACATGATGGCCGCAAGGCTGAGGGGCAAAGGTTGGGGGAGGGAGGCTGGAACCTGCCGGGAAGGGCGGGTCAGCGGAGCCCTGAGATAGGAGCGCCCCTGCTCGGTCGCAATTGCTGGGAGAAAAATGGTCTCAAAACAGGTCCTTCGGTGGCAGGTTCCGGCCAGGTGTTGCGCGATGGTCACGGCCTGCTGCTAAGATTGTCGCTCACGAGGCTCTTTGTTGCGTCTGCGAGCAGGCCGTGGCTACGATTCCACCCAATCGCGACGCGTATTGTCCCCGGGGAAAAGATCGATGAGACCGAACGGCCGTCACACCGCCGGCGCCAGCCAGTTGTCCGCCCTCCGCATGTGGGCGATGGGCCTGCTTCTCCTGTCAGCAGTTGTCGTCAGCCCGACCGGCGCCAAGGCCGCGCCGAGCCAGGCTCAGGTCGCGACCACGCATGTCTACCTGCTTCGTGGCGTGCTCAACATCTTCTCGCTCGGGCTCGACACGATCGGTGCCCGGCTCCAGGCGCAGGGCATCCCGGTGACCGTCGCCAACTTCGTTTCCTGGTCCTCGCTCGCCGATGAAGCGGCTGCCGCCTACAGGGCCGGCCGCCTCAAGACCATCATTCTGGTCGGCCACTCCTCCGGCGCGACCGCGCTGCCGGACATGATCGCCAAGCTCAACCAGCTCGGCGTTCCCGTGAAGCTCGCGATCGGCCTCGACTCCGTATTCAAGACCAGGCTCTCGACCGGCGCCGAGCGCTACATCAACATCTATATCGGCGACGGTCCCGGCGAGCCGGTGCGGGCCGCAGCGGGTCTGCGCGGCAAGCTCGACAATGTCGACGTTCGCGGCACCGGCGTGGGTCACATCTCGATCGACAAGAACGAGGCGATCCAGCGCCGCGTCATCGCCGAGATCGACGCCGCGATCATGCGCTCGCGTGCACCGGCAGCTCCGGTCGCCGAGCCTCGTGCGCCGCGGTCCTCGCACTCGGCGGCGGCAGCGGCGCCGGCACGGAACTAGCGACTTTCGCAGGCGTGCGGCAATCGCCGCGGTCCGTTACTTCAAGAACGCGCGAATGCTTTCCGCGATCTCCTTCGCATGCGTCTCCAGCGCAAAATGGCCGGTGTCGAAGAACTGCACCACCGCGTTGGGATTGTCGCGCTTGAACGCCTCGGCGCCGGGCGGGATGAAGAAGGGATCGTTCTTGCCCCAGGCCGCCAGGAATGGTGGCTTGTGGGTGCGGAAATAGCCCTGGAATGCCGGATAGAGCGCGACGTTGCTCTTGTAGTCGCCGAACAGGTCGAGCTGGATGTCGTCGGCGCCGGGGCGCGCGAGATAGAAATTATCGAGGTTCTGGCCGTCCGGCGACACCACGGCTGGATCAGGGACGCCATGCGTGTACTGCCAGCGCGTGGCCTCCGGCGTGAGGAAGGCGCGCAGCGCCTCGCGATTGGCCGCTGAAGGGTCTTGCCAATAGGCCTTGATCGGCGTCCAGCCGTCGCTGAGGCCATCCTCATAGGCGTTACCGTTCTGCGAGATGATGGCCGTGATGCGCTCGGGATGGCGCAGCGCGAGCCGGAAGCCGGTCGGCGCGCCGTAATCGAAGACGTAGACGGCGAAGCGGTCGAAGCCGATCACCTCGGTGAAACGGTCGATCACCTGCGCGACATTGTCGAAGGTGTAGCGGAAGCTCTCGCGCGAGGGCATGTCGGACTGGCCGAAACCGGGAAGGTCCGGCGCCACGATGTGAAACCGGTCTGCGAGCAGCGGAATGAGGTCGCGGAACATATGGCCGGCGCTCGGGAAGCCGTGCAGCAGCAGGAGCTTGGGCGCGTCGGCTGGACCGGCCTCGCGATAGAACACCTTGAAGCCGTCGACGTCTGCGGTGCGGTAGGTGGTCGAGATCATCGCCGTCTCCATTGCTGCAGTAACCTGTTAATTGGAATTATTGAGGTTACTTTCGTAACTTGTCAATCGAAATTTTAGTGGTTACTTAGATCGCAGCTTTCCGATCGCCCAAGGACCGCTCATGGACCGCCCGCCCGCCATGTTTATCGCCGACTCGCTCGGGCTTGATTTCCTCAACTCGGTGGCGACACCGCTCGATACGCCCGTCGATTGGCTCGACGATGGCGAGGGTCTGATCGATTGGCTGGCACAGGCGAAGCTGGCGCCGGCGGATGAGCTGGACGCGCTGACGGCGCGCGCAACGCCGGGCGAGCTCGACAAGGTGGCCGGTCAGGTCCGTGCCTTGCGCGAGTGGTTTCGCGGCTTCGTTCTGGAGCATGCCGGACGGCCGCTCACTGCGAAGGCGTTGGATGAGCTTGGCCCTTTGAACAGCGTCCTGGAGCGCGATGAGGCGTTCCGGCAGATCGTGCCGCGCCGCGGTGAGCAGGGGGACGGTCTTGCGCTGCAAAGGATGCGGCGCTGGCGATCACCCGAATCCCTGCTGCTGCCGATCGGGGAAGCCCTGGCGAAATTTGTCTGCGAGGAAGATTTTTCCGATGTGAAGGCGTGCGAGGGCCATAACTGCACCATGCTGTTCGCGGACCACACCCGGAGGCGCGCGCGGCGATGGTGCACCATGGCGATCTGCGGCAACCGCGCCAAGCAGGCCGCGCATCGCAGCCGGCTCAAGAGCCGGCAGTGACCGACGGCAGCGCCACATGCGATGCAGTCAGGCTGCTGTCACCCGCACCGGCATGCTCGCAAGCCCGCGTAGCGAATTGTTGAGCCTGCGCTTCGGCTCTGCCGTGAGCTCGATGGTCTTCACGCGCCTTGCGATCTCGCTGAAGATCAATTCGCCTTCCAGACGTGCGATCATCTGACCGACGCAGGCATGGATGCCTGCGCCGAACCCGACATGCCCGGTCGCGGGACGCTCGACGTCGAAGCGATCGGGCCTGTTCCAGCGCGCGGGATCGCGATTGGCGGAGGCCATGAACAGCAGCAGCTTGCGATGCGCCGGGATCACGCCGCCGCCGATCTCGACGTCGCGCGAGGTGGTGCGAAAGAACGTCTGCACCGGTGAATCGTAGCGTAGGCCTTCCTCGAAAGCGTTGCGCGCCAGCTCCGGTTTGTGGTGGAGCTTGCGGTATTCATCCGAATGGGTAGCGAGTGCGAGCAGGGTGTTGCCGATGCCGTTGACGGTGGTGTCGATTCCCGCTGTGAGGAATGGCCGCGCCAGATGTGTTGCCTCGTGCTCGGTGATCTCGCCATCGTCGGCCGCCTGGTAGATCATCATGCCGAGGCTGTCGGGCCGCAGCGCGTCCCGGGCGCAACATTCCATGATCCAGCTCTGCGCGGCGAGACCTTCCTGCCGTGAAGCTGCGAGTATCTCGTTCTCCGGCCCGAAGCTGTCGAACACGAACGTGCTCCAGGCCAATAGCTTCTCGCGGCCGTCCGGCCGGATGCCGATCGCATCCGGAAACACCTTCATCGGATAGGCCTCCGCAAGATCGGTCACGGCATCGAACGTGCCTTTGTCGATCAGCTCCGACACCTTCCTCTCTGCTTCGCGCTGAAACGTCTCGCGCAGCTTCCTTGCGACGCCCGGAGACAGTGTACGACCGAGGACCCGCCGGCCCTTGTCGTGGTCGGGTGGATCGATCTGGAGTGTCAGCGGCTTCGGCAGCGCCGGGTTCATCCCATTGAGCCCGACGCCCTCGCCGCTGATGAACGTCTTCCAGTCCTTCAGGGCCGGCTCGACCTCGGCATAGCCGGCCATGGCCCACACGTCGTAACGCTCCAGCTCGAACGTTGGCCCGAGCGCGCGCAGCGCCTCATAGGCGGGGTAGGGGTCCACCAGGAAGTCGGGCGCAAACGGATCGACCGGACTGGATGCAATGCCGCTCATGGTCAGCTCCCAGCGGCTATTGCTTCGCGAGGGGACACTGACCATCGCTCTCGGAGCGGAATGCGTCCTCTCCCTTGATCGTGGCGACGACCTTCAGCAGATCCCAGGTGGAGGTCGACTCGTCGGGAGCCTTGACCTGCAAGAGGTAGAGCGGATGAATCTCGCGTCCGTCCTTGCGGATGTAGCCCTTGCCGAACAGCGGATCGTCAGTCGGCATCTCCTTCATCGCCGCGACCACGGCCTTGCCGTCCTTGGCGCCACCGGCCTTGTCGACGGCCTTGAGATAGTGAATGACCGAGGCATAGACGCCGGCCTGCATGTCGTTCGGATAAGCCTTCGAGGGAATGCGTTCGGCGAAGCGTTTGGCGAAAGCGCGCGTGCCGTCGTTCAGATCCCAATAGAACGGATTCATGATCTGCGCGCCTTGCGCAAACTTCAGCCCGAGTGCGGGCAGGCCGTTCATGCCGAGGATCAATCCGACCAGCTTGTGGTCCTTGGTCAGCCCGAACTCGGCGGCCTGCTTCATCGAGGTGATGGTATCGTCGCCGGCATTGGCGAAGCCGATGACGTTCGCACCCGACGCCTGGGCCTGGAGCAGGAATGATGCGTAGTCGGCGGTTCCCAGCGGATGCCGGACGCTGCCGAGCACCTCGCCGCCGGACGCTTTCACCGCCTCCGCCGCCTGCTTCTCAAGATCATGGCCGAACGCATAGTCGGCGGTGATGAAGAACCACTTCTTGCCGCCCTGCTGCACGATCGCCTTGCCGAGACCGCGCCCGTAGGCATAGGTGTCGTAGGTCCAGTGCACGGTGTTCGGCGTGCACTTCTCGCCGGTCAGCAGCACCGTTCCGGCACCCGATCCGACAAAGGCCTTGTTCTTCTCGGCGCTCATGCCGGCCACCGCAAGCGCGATGGACGAGTTCGGAATGTCGAAGATCGCGTCGACGCCCTCGTTCTCGTACCAGCGCCGGGCGATACCGATCCCGATGTCGGTCTTGTTCTGGTGATCGGCCGCAACGACCTCGACCGGCTTGCCGGCGGCCTTTCCGCCATAGTCTTCGACCGCCATTTTGGCGGCGACGACCGAGCCGATGCCCTGATAGCTCGCGAACGGACCCGATTGGTCGTTCAGGATGCCGATCTTCACGACCTCCTGGGCGAATCCCGGCGCGGCCGTCAGCATCGCCGCCAACATGCACAATTTGTGCAGGAATTTGCTGTTCATTGTGTCCCTCCCATGCGCGGTCTTGGTGCCGCTGAATAATAGTTATATTTTATAGCTATTTTCGAGAGAGTCAATCGGCCGGCCTTTGGATTGAGGATCATGAGCTCGAAAACCGTAAGACCCGGAGCGAAGTCCAATCAGCAGCCGGAGAAATCGCTGGACCTGCGCGCTCTCCAGCGGACGCCCGGCTTCATGCTGCGCCTCGCGCAGCTGAAGTTCTTCGAGGGCTTCTACGAGGAGTTCGCCGCATTGGGGCTGACGCCCGCGACCTACGCGATCTTCGCCGTCATTCGCGACAATCCGGGCGTGCCGCCGAGCAGCCTCGCCAGCCTGCTCCGGCTGCGCCTGCCAAACCTGATCAAGATCCTGAACGAGCTCGAGTCATCCGGCCTCATCAAGCGCAACCGCTCCAAGTCTGATCGCCGCGCCGTCGAGCTGATGCTCACGCCGAAGGGCGCAAAGCTCATTCAGGACGGGGCAAGGCTGACGGAGCCCTATAATCGGAAGATGCTGGTCCCGCTCACCGAGGCCGAGCAGCGCACGCTGCTCGAATTGCTGAACCGAATGCTGCCGCTCTAGGGCACGATCCGGAAAAGTGTGCAGCGGTTTTCCGAAAGGATCATCCTCGAACAACAACCTAAAGCGCAATGACGATTCATCCTGATCTCATCGCGCCTTGGGGGTGGGCTCCTATCGCTTCCTGACCAGCCTCAGGGGACGACCGGTCTTCTGATTGCGGGGCTTGATCGCAACGCTCCGTGCGTCGAGCGGCCTCAGGAAGCGGACGAGCATCGTCCTCAGATGTGCCGCGCTCTGCTTGATATCCAGCTTGGGATTGCGGATCGGCATTGCGCGGGATCCGTCGATGATGGCGATCAGGATGTTCGCCGTCGCGTCAGGGTCCAGTCCCGGATCCACCCGTCCCTGGCTTTGCGCCCGGCGCAGGAAGTCGCCCCACATGCGGCGCACCGCACGGGTGTGTCGTTCGATGGTCTTGGCGAATTCCGGATTGCGGGCGGCCTCCGCGAGCCCATCCAGGTTGAGGATCTGGGCGGGACGAAGTCGCAGGCTGGATTCCTCGATATCGGCGAGCAGCGCCTCGATCACGTCGGGGGCGGAGAGGATCTTTTCGAAGCGCTCCGCAGAACGCGCGAGACCAAGGTCGATCATGGCCTCGATGATCGCCATCTTGCTCGGGAAGTAGTGATAGAGGTGGCCGGGACTGATCCCGGCCTCAGCGCAGATGTCCGTCGTGCTGGCGCCGCGGAAGCCGTCCCGGATGAAGCAGCGGATCGCTGCGTCCAGGATCTCTCTTCGCTTCTGCTCGTGCTTGACGGGGTCAACTTTCCTCAAGGTGCACGTCTCTCATCCCGTGGAGGCTCGGTCCAGCAACACTCTAGCAACGTTTCGCCACGAGAAAATCAAAATTAGAGAGTTCCATCTATTTATGATGATGGATGGCGGTGCCAGGTGACAACTCGGGTAATTTTTCTAATGAGTCGCGCTGGCGTGAGCGGGGCCATGCACTTCAAATGGGCGGCCCTGATGTGCGTCACGTTCGCGGTCGGGGGGTGTGCGACCGCGCCGCTCGAACGGGCCGGCTCGCTCAGGAGCTACGACCGAATGTCCGACGCGAACGGACTGGTCACGCGATCACAAATCCGCGTGAACAAGAAGGACATGCTGGCGGCGAAGACGATCCGGATCGCATCGACAGTCATTCCCGCGCGCGCCGACGTTGCGCTGAACGAGAAGGAGCGGCGTCTGGTCGCCAATGCCATCAGCCGCGAGCTGTGTCTCCGCTTGAGCGAGCGCTTCCGCATCGTCTCCTCCGATGACGACGCGGACCTCACGGTGCAGGCGACGGTGACGCATGCCAAACCGACCAGCCCGACAGCCTCCGGCGCATCGAAAGCACTGTCGATCGCCAAGACAGTCGCGCTTCCCGGCGTGCCCGTGCCGGTGCCGAGGCTTCCGGTCGGCCTGGGCAGCCTGTCGGTCGAGGCGGAGGCGCGCGATTTTGCAGGATTTCAGAAGGCGGCCATGGTCTGGGCGCGCAGCGCCAACTCCATCTCGAACTCTGCACGGGTCGCAAATGAAGGCGATGCCTACGATCTCGCTGCCGACTTCGGCGCGGACTTCGCCAAGCTGGTCGCGACCGGAGAGTCGCCGTTCGGCGGCGTCCCCGCGCTGCCTCCGATGGAAAGCATTCCCGTGCGGTTCGGCGGCGCGCCCAAATATGTCGCGTGCGAAGCGTTCGGGCGGTTTCCGGGCCTCACCGGCTTCGCGGGGCAAGGGCTCGGCCTGCCGCCTGCATGGACGGATTCCGGTGCCAACGAGACCAATAGTCCGGCCCCGCCGCCAGCGCCCGAGGTGAATGCAGGGCAGACGCTCACGCAATGATCTGGCTGCGTTCCTCGTCGCGTCCGACTTCAACATGCGTCGACCGAAACTCCGCCTTCGGCCGCCGGAGCTCCCTGGCTGCCTCGGCAGCTGTCTTGACGCTGTTGCTGGCGGGGTGTGCGTCGAGCACAAATCTGCCTCCTGCCTATCATCCTGCGCGCCCGCCCAGCGCCGAGGCGGTGAAGGAGGGCGTCAGGAAAGGAGCCGCCGAAGTCAAGCTGAGCGGGGGACTCGAGACGTCCGCCGTCCGTCATACCGACCATGGGCCGGGATCGTATTTTGCCTGCCTGAGGCAGAGCGGCCCCTCCGCAAGCAGACGGCCCACCTATTCGGTCTTTTTCGATGATGACACCTACAAGGGAATCCAGAGTTCGGTCATTTCCGAGGCCTGCGAAGCCGAGCCATGGGTTCCGTTCAGCTGATGCCACGATGCGGGAGCAGGCAGAATGAGCGGCCCTCCGGACGGGCATCACGAACTCGGTTCCGTGCCCCAAATTCCACCCAATCGGTGTTCACCAAGCCAATCTGGGGGAGGCCACTGCCTCCCGTGGTGGGACTGCTGGACGATGATTGATTTGAGGCGAGCCGTCGCGCTGGCAGCGGTTGCGCTGCTCGTCCTGAGCAGCAGCATGGCCGTGGGGGCGCCTGCCAAGACGAAGCCCACCGCGGCCGTCCCCGCCGCGCCACCGCCTCCACCGTTCGAGCCGTTGCCGCCGCCGAAGATCTATCTGTTCCGTGGTGCGATGGGCCCGATCTTCTCGACCGGCATGGACCGGCTCGCCGAGAAGCTGACCAAGGCCGGCTTCTCCGCTGACGTCTATGAGTTCACGCTTTGCCGGTTCATCGGCAACCGCGTCATCTCCAGCTACAAGGAGAAGGCGGCGCCGATCGTGCTGATCGGCCACTCCATGGGCGGACTGTGCTCGGTTGTCATCTCCGAGATGGCGGCCAAGGAGAACATCCCGATCAGCCTCGTCATCGCCATCGATCCCGCGCATGCGACCGGCGACGTGCCGCTCAATGTCGAGCGCTTCATCAATATCTTCCTGTCCGACAGCGTGCTCGGCGGCGGCGACGTCGTGGCGGTGCCCGGCTATCGCGGCCATTATGCGAGCTACGATCTCAAGTCGAACGCGCGCGTCAGCCACATCAACATCGAGAAGTCGGACGACATCCATCGCCAGATCGTCGAGATGGTGACGCAGTTGCCGCGCATCCCACCGCAGACCCAGGCCGATGCCGTGCCGCTGCGTTATCTCGTGCCCGGCGACACGCTGGTCGAATTGTGGGATAGCGGCGTGCGGCTGCCGGTGCGCCGCGGCGACACCATGGAGAGCATCGCCGCCGCCAACCGCGTGCCGCTGTGGTCGCTCGCGCAGAGCAATTCGTTGCCGGAAGACGCCCAGCTCACCCCGGGCCAGACCATCATCGTCCCGCGCCATCTGACACCGCCCGAGCCGGCCGCCGCGATGGCGACGCCGCCGGCATCGACTGGGCGGCGATAGGCGACGTCGGTCTCAGGAGACCAAGAAGGTACGTTCCTTCTCCCGCTTGCGGGCGAACCTCATGCGCATCTTCAGCAGACCAAGATCACACCAAGAGATCGTGCAGGGCATGGTGCCCGGCTAAACCGCCTGCAATGGGAGCGTCATGGTTCAGTTGCGAAACGTCGGCGGCTGCCGCGGCGCCACCACGTTCGGCGGCCGTTGCCGCGCATTCGTGATGATTGCGCGGCTCGGAGAGATCGTTCGAGGATGTGATGCCCGATCTCTCGATCGCAGGATTCAGGAAGTTGAAGCAATCGTCCAGGCCGTGCGGATTGGCCTTTGAGTTTCCGTGTGAGCCGGGTGTGCCATCGACCGCAAAGTGCTGTTGAGAATGAGACTTGCCGGGCCCCTCAGACCGAGCATGAGTGTGTTCGCTCGCTTGAAGGGGATTCGGCTGAGCGTCGCCGCCATTCCCGACTCCCTTCTGCGGGGCCGCATCAAGCGCATTGTTGGTGCCGGCACGGCCATGAGTCTCCGCGGCCTCGCCAAGCTGCTCGGTTGGAACGAGTGCGTCCGGCATCGTCAAAGGGGCATCCAGCATGGCATGGCTGTCCCTCGCCATGCCCCCCGCACCAATTCCGCTGTGATGGATGCTGTCGCTGGTCGCGGTTTGGTCGAAGACAAATCTGAAGTCGTCCATCGATCGCGAGACGGAAAGCGGTTCGGAGAGCGTAGATTGCGTTGCCGTCTCGCGCGAGTTCACGCCGGTGCCGTTGAGGGCGTCGTCGCCGGCGTCCCCGTAGATGGTTTGGGGAACGTTGCCACCGCCGGCTCTGCCGTCGCCTCCAGCGGTGCCGTAGACAAACGGAGGATCGGATACGACGGTAGTTCCTGTTGCCAAATAGTCGAAATGATTGGGGGCGTCGCTGGCGCCGCGGATGGTAATCGTCACCTCTTGCGTGGTGCCATCGATGGTCGTCACCGTGAAGTGGTCGGTGAGGGTATCGCAGACATCGAGTGCGTCCACGACGCAATTGTTGTTGTCAAGCGTATAGGTCCACAGCCCCGTCGCGGTCATTGTGAAAGTGCCGTAGCCGCCGTCGCTCGCTGCGGGCGAGGTGACCGCTGTGAAGGTGTTGGCGGGATTGTCGACGTCGGTAGCTGCGAGCATGCCGGTCGCGATCGGCTTGCCGTAGGAAATGCAACCGCTCTCGAGCACCGAGCCCGTCTTTGTGCCCGAAATGACGGCAGCGTCGTTCGTGCCTTTGATCGTAATTGTCACGACCTGCTGCGTATCGTCGACGGTCGTCACGGTGAACTGATCGGTCCGGGTGTCGCAGATATTGAGTGCCTGCACGGTGCAGTTGTCGTTGTCGAGCTTATAGGTCCACGCGCCGGCCGAGGTGATCGTGAAGAAGCCATAGCCCTGCGCGCTGGCCGCCGGGCAGATGACCGCCACGAAAGTGCTGACCGGATCATCGACGTCCGTGGCGACAAGGGTGCCCGTCGCGATCGGCGTGCCGGGCGAAGCGCAGCTCGCCTCGACGACTGAGCCGGTGGTGGTGCCGGAGATGACGGCCGCGTCGTTGCTTCCCTGGATCGTGATCGTCACGCGCTGGGGCGTGCCGTCAATGCTGGTCACGGTCAGGGTATCGGTCAGGGTGTCGCCGACATTCAAGGCCTGCACCGTGCTGTTGCTGTTGTCGAGCGTGTAGGTCCACACGCCGGCGGATGTCATCGTGAAATGCCCGTAGCCGCCGGTGCTTTTGGTCGGCGAACTGACCGCCGTGAAGGTATTGGGTGGGTGGTCGACGTCCGTGCTCGTGAGCGTGCCGGTTATGGTTGATGTGCCCGACGCCGCATTGACGACGGCGCCCGCCTCCATCACCGCGCCGCTGACATCGCCCGAGATAGTGGCGGTGTCGTTGACGCCGAGGATGCTGATGTTGAAGGTCTGACTCGCCGAGAGCCCGTCGCCCGAGACCGTGACGACGAAGCTCGCGGTCGTCGGCGACGTCAGGGCATTGATGGCAGCATTGTTCGGAACGAACGTGTAGGCGCCGGATGCGCTATTGAGATAGAGGGTGCCATACGGACCGGTCTGTGAAACATCGTATGTCAGTCCATTCAGGACCGTGGTTCCGACCGTCCCTCCGCTGAGACCATAGGTCAGCACGGCACCGAACGGGCTGCTGGCGGCGAAGGTACCGCTTGACGCGGTGAACTCGTCAAACGCGACCGTATCGACTTCGATGGGTGCCGTCGGCAGCCTCAGCGTCGGCTGCGGCAGCACGATCAAGGGGATCTCGATCGGAGTCAGTGGTGGAAGCTGGTCCGTCGGCGCATTCGTCGTGTTGTCCGACGTGAAGTTGATGTGCTGAAGCGAAGGCGAATTGCTGGACGGCGGCGTGCTGGATCCCGTCGCCCCTCGCGTGATATTGGCAAGTACGTCCCGTTGAGCCGCCTGCAACTCTTCCATGCGAGCTGCGCTGTTTGCGACCTGGCTCACGCTGACCGACGAGCCGATCCTATTCAGGACGATGGTCTCGCCCGGATCATCGACGATGATGCGTCGCGGCACCGGCTCCTTGGTGATGAGCTCGAACGCACCGTGCTGCAGGTCCTTGTAAGTGATCGTATCGTCGTCCACGAAGGTGGCGTCCGGGTCTGCTGCTTGTGCGTTGTCCATCATCGAAAAGGTCAACGCCGCGATCGTCAGGATGCCGAACCCTTTTGAGTAGGAGTGACCACGAACGCTTCCGAGCGGAGTGTCGATCGTAAGGGTGCCGCTGTTTGCCAGCCGGCCGGCAGCAAATGCGAAGCTTCCGCTGGTGACTGCAACGACGGTCGAACGCGAAAATCCGTCGGACTCGGAAGCGAGTTCGCGCAGTTCGATGCGGGCTTGGCTGAAGACGTTGAATAGGCTGTCGTCGAGAAGACGAATTCCGATCTGGGAATCCGCTGCGGTCTCTATTACGTCACTACGACAGACAAGGTCGCCAACACTGACCTTAATCGTCGCGCCGTCATCGCGGGTGAGGGTGACGTCACCGAACGTCGTCTCGACTGTGCCGATGATCTCGAGAGGTGAAGTCGTGACGACTCCGTCCCGGGGTCCAACGCCGAACGCAACCAACATGGAAATGGCCTCGCATCCCGAATTCTTCGGGTTCGGCGCGATGCCGCAGTCTTCTTGTCGGTTTTGCCTGCGCCACTAAAGCAGGTTTTGGCACTGGCAATTCCAGGCCTGCACGCCGAAGACGACCGATAAAAATTCTGACCTCTATGGGTATTACCAAGCCGGTGACAGCCTCAGACGAGACGCGTCGTCTCGACCTGACTGCAGCTTTCTTCTCAATAAGTTGACGATTAGACTGCACAAAATGTAGCTTACTTTTGGTGGCGAGGCAAAGGGCCCGGAGCTAAGATCAAAGGCATAGAGTAGAGGCTGGTCTTCAGGGCCGCTCTCGACGCACAACTGGCGGGCTTGCTGGGGCTCACAGAGCTCTGATCGAGCGACCCCGCGAACAAGATCTTCTCGGAAGGAGCGGGTCATGTGCAGGCATACGATCGCAGTATTGATGGCCGGTTTCGTTTGCGCATCGGCAAGTCTCGCTGCGCCCGCGCAGGCTCAACTAAATCCCGTGAAGCCCGTCCTTCGGGAAGCTGCGCCAAGTCCGATCGGGAAGGTCGTAGCCGCGACGGGTTCGGTCACGATCGAGCACACAGGTGCGGCCCTCGTGCAGGTGAACCTCCCCGATCAAGCCGCTCAAGCCAAGGTCGGCGATGTCGTGTATCTCCGCGACGTGGTGCGAACCGAAGCGGATAGCCGGGTCAGCATCAATTTCAACGACGGTTCGTCGTTCAATCTGTCGAGCAATGCTCACATGACTTTGGACGAGTACGTGTACGAGCCGGCCGGCAAGTCCAACGCGGCATTTTTCAATCTGGCCAAGGGAACTGCCACATTCGTAGCCGGTCAGGTCGCGAAGTCCGGCGACATGAAAGTTGATACGCCCGTTGCGACGATGGGGATCAGAGGCACCACGCCGCATATCGAAATGGCGGATGACGGCTCGGTCAAGTTTTCGACGCTCATCGAAGAGGGCAAGGCCAAACTGCTCAAGAAGCGCGCCGCCGCCACGGCGGGTCCGCAGGAACAGGAGAGGGCTCCAAGATTGAACATCTGCCGAGGATGCTGAAAGCTTGGCACGGAGACGACCATGAGGGCCGCCATCATCGGCAGCGTCGCACCCGTTCTCGCCTTGCTGTTGCTCGGATCGCTGGCGGCTGCCCAGCAGCCGCAGAAGAGCAGTCGGCTCAAGACGGTTGAGCAGTGCAACGGCGGGGACCGCATCCCGGCGCAAGCCCGGATCGCCGGCTGTACGGCGCTGATCAATTCGGGTGATGTCAGGCCGTCCGCGCTGGCCGTGGCCTACAACAATCGTGGCAACGCTTTTACCGCGACGGCGGAGTACGATCGTGCAATCAGCGATTTCGATCGCGCGATCGAAATCGCGCCAGACTACGTCAAGCCGCTGAACAATCGCGGCGTGGCCTATCTGAGGATGGGCGCGTATGACGACGCTATCAAGGCTTTCGGTGAGGCAATCCGGCGCGACCCAAGTTATGGCAGCGCCTTCGCCAATCGCGCTGCGGCCCATCTCAAATTGAAACAGTATGATCGGGCCCTGCTGGATTTCAACGAGGCCATCCGCCTCGATCCGAATTCGAGGTTGGCGAGAAGCGGACGGTGCTGGACCCGCGCGGTCAGCGGCGACTTCCAGGCCGGGCTCGACGACTGCGACAGTGCGATTCAGTTGGGGTCGAACGATGCCGCGACATACGATTCTCGTGCGCTGATCCATCTGAAGATGGGGCAATTCGCTGCGGCCATCGACGACTACAATTCGGCGTTGCGCTTGACGCCCAATCTGGCAAGCGCGCTCTACGGACGGGGGCTGGCCAAGCTCGGCCAGGGCGACAAGGCTGGCGACCGCGATGTCTCGGCAGCAAAGCTCATCGAGGCCAAGGTCGGCGCCGAGTTCGTGCGCTACGGCGTGCGTTGACGTCTAAATATTCGAGCTCTGGATCGCGTCGATCACGGCATCCGTCACTTCCTTCGTCGTCGCCTTGCCGCCGACATCGGGCGTCAGCACGCCGGCTGCGCAGACGCGCTCGACCGCCGACATCAACCTGACAGCTGCGTCCTTCTCGCCGAGATGCTCGAGCATCTGCGCGCCGGTCCAGAAGGTTGCGACCGGGTTGGCTATGCCCTTGCCGGTGATGTCGAAGGCCGAGCCGTGGATCGGCTCGAACATCGAGGGGAAGCGTCGTTGCGGATCAATGTTGCCGGTCGGCGCCACGCCGAGGCTCCCCGCAAGCGCGCCGGCGAGATCGGAGAGGATGTCGGCATGGAGATTGGTCGCCACGATCGTGTCGAGGCTCCTCGGATGCAGCGTCATGCGCACCGTCATGGCGTCTACCAGCATCTTGTCCCAGCTGACGTCGGGGAATTCCGCCGCGACTTCGGCTGCGATCTCGTCCCACATCACCATGCCATGGCGCTGCGCATTTGACTTGGTCACGACCGTCAGCAGCTTGCGCGGGCGCGACTGCGCGAGCTGGAACGCATAACGCATGATCCGGGTGACGCCGACGCGGGTGAAGACGGCGACTTCCGTACCGACCTCCTCCGGCAGGCCCTTGTGGGCGCGGCCGCCCATGCCGGCGTATTCGCCTTCCGAGTTCTCGCGCACGATGACCCAGTCGAGATCGCCGACGCCGACATTGCGCAGCGGCGAGGCCACGCCCGGCAGGATCTTTGTCGGCCGCACATTGGCGTATTGGTCAAAGCCCTGGCAGATCGGCAGCCGCAGGCCCCACAGCGTGATGTGGTCGGGCACGTCGGGCGCGCCGACGGCGCCGAAATAGATCGCGTCGAACTTTTTAAGTTCACTGAGACCGTCCGCCGGCATCATCACGCCGTGCTTCTTGTAGTAGTCCGAGCCCCAGTCGAACGTCGTGACGTTGAAGGCGATGTCGCCGCTGCGTTTTGCGAGAGCCTCCATCACGCGGACACCGGCCGAGATGACTTCGGGGCCGATGCCGTCGGCGGGAATGGCGGCGATCGAATGGGTGCGCATGGGAGGGCTCCGTTTGAGGGATTGCGCCGGCACATCTGGCGGTCTGCGTCATCGAGGAATCTAGATGGGAATGCAGGGCATATTCAATTGGCGCTGGTTTATACAAAAAAATGATATAATCGTAGTCGGGTGAGACGCAGGTCAATCGCATGCGGGGTGGGCGTTTGGTTGCCCTGAAGCTTCCTTCGCGTCATGGCCGGGCTGGCGTAGGGCGGGACCATAGGATCCGGAATGGAATTGCATCAGCTCCGATGCTTCGTGGCGGCGGCCGAGCAGTTGCATTTCGGGCGCGCGGCGCAGCATCTCCAGATGCTGCCGTCCGCACTCGGTCGCCAGATCAGGTTGCTGGAGGAGGACCTGGGGACGCGGCTGTTCGCGCGGACGACGCGTGCGGTGTCGCTCACCGAGGACGGCGCGACGTTGCTGCGCGATGCCCGTGCGATCCTGGCTCGGGTGGAGGCGGTCGAGAGCAATCTGCGTAATCGCCCGCGCGCAGGCGCCGCGCGGCGGCTCCGGGTTGGGGCCGTCGACAGCGCCGCGGCCGGATTGCTGCCGCCGCTGCTCCGCGATTTTCGCGCTAGGCATCCGGACATCGCGGTGCAGCTCCTGGAGGACAAGACCGTCCGGCTGCTGCCCAGGATTTTGACCGGTGCGCTCGATCTCGCCTTCGTTCGCCCGCCCGCCAGTGCGGACAAGCGGCTCGAATTCCGCGATCTGCTCCAGGAGACGGCGATCGTGGCATTCCCGCAGCGGCATGCGCTGGCCAAGAGAACGTCGATCGGGCTGACCGATATCGCCGAGGAGGCGATGCTGGTGCCCGACCGCCGCTCGCGCCCGCACAGTCATGATCTCACGGTCAAGCTGTTCGAACAGGCCGGATTGACGCCGCGCATCGTACAGGTCGCGGATGAGAAGCAAACCATCCTCAACCTGGTGGCAACCCGGCTCGGCGCTGCGATCGTGCCGCGCTGGACCGCGCGGATGGCGGTGTCGGGCGTGCGCTTCGTGCCGCTCAGATTGAAGCAGCGTGGTCCCGCCGGCCGGCTGCCGCTTGCCGCCGCATGGCTGCGCGGCTCGCGCGATCCGGCCCGTGACGCCATGCTGGCGGTGCTCGAGGCGCACCTGCGCAGCTATGCGCGGGGGGCGTGAGGGGCTATGACGGAAGCCCGGATCAAGGGTGGGTGTGATGATTGAACAGAATGCGTCGAGCGGGTTGCGGGTTGCCATCGCCGGACTGGGCTCGATCGGGACCAAGATCGCCACTGCGCTCGACCAGGGCATCGAAGGACTGACGCTGTCTGCGGTGGCCGTGCGCGATCCCGCAAAGCACCAAGCCTTCATCCGCGGCCTGCGCCGCCCGCCGCAAGTTTTGCCGATCGATCAGCTCGGCGATGCCGCCGATATCGTCGTCGAATGCGCGCCCAGCAGCCAGCTGCGCGCGATCGTCGAACCCGCGGTGAGGCGCGGCAGGGCCGCGGTCGTGGTCAGCGTCGGCGGGCTGCTCGACAATTTCGATCTCGTCGATCTCGCTCGCGCCAATGGCGGCCGCATCATCGTGCCGACGGGCGCGCTGATCGGGCTCGATGCCGTCAACGCCGCCGCGGTCGGCACCATTCATTCCGTGACGATGGTGACGCGCAAGCCTATCGACGGCTTGAAGGGCGCGCCGTTCATCGTTCAGAACAATATCGACATCGATAATCTGCGCGAGCCGCTCAAGCTATTCGAGGGCTCCGCGCGCGAAGCCGCAAAGGGGTTTCCGGCGAACGTCAATGTCGCTGTTGCGCTGTCGCTGGCGGGCATCGGGCCCGATCGCACCCAGATGCAGGTTTGGGCCGACCCCACGGTGACGCGCAATGTTCATCGCATCGAGGTCGAAGCGGATTCGGCGCGGTTCTCGATGGGCATCGAGAACATTCCGTCCGAGAATCCCAAGACCGGGATGATCACGGCGCTGTCCGTGATCGCGCTGCTGCGCAAGCAGCGCGCCACGCTGTGTGTCGGGACGTAGAGCATGATCCGGAAAAGTGTGAAGCGGTTTTCCGAACAGATCATGCAAAAAAGATAAAGTTCTTACGCGCCGGTCACGCGCCAGATCACGTTGCCGACGTCGTCGGCCATCAGCAGCGACTTCTTGTCGGGGCCGATCACGACGCCAACCGGGCGGCCGTAGGATTCGTTCTCGTCCGGGGACAGGAAGCCCGACAGGATGTCGCGACCGGGGCCCGAGGGCTTGCCGTTCTCGAACGGGATGAACACCAGTTTGTAGCCGGACAGCTTGCTGCGATTCCACGAGCCATGCTGGCCGATCACCATGCCGTCGGGGAAGCCGGGCAGGGTGCCCGCGGGCATCCAGCACAGGCCGAGCGAGGCGGTGTGGCCGCCGAGCGCGTAGTCCGGTTGAAGCGCCTTGGCGACCATCGCCGGATCCTGCGGCACGCGGTCGTCCACCGTCTTGCCCCAGTAGCAATAGGGCCAGCCATAGAAACCGCCGTCACGCACCGAGGTGAGATAGTCGGGCGGCGTCTCGTCGCCGAGGCCGTCGCGCTCGTTGACGACGGTCCAGAGTACGCCGGTGTTCGGCTCCCAGGCCAAACCAACCGGATTGCGCAGGCCGGCGCCAAAAATGCGGTGCGTGCCGGCGGCGAGATCGAGTTCGTAGACCGCGGCGCGGCCTTCCTCGACCTCCATCCCCATTTCAGCGATGTTGCTGAGCGAGCCGACGCCGGCATAGAGCTTCTTGCCGTCGGAGCTTGCGAGCAGGCTGCGCGTCCAGTGGCCGCTCGGCTTGAACGTGGTGAGCCGCTTGCCCGGTGCGGTGATGCGGTCGGCGTTTGCGACGTAAGGAAACGCCATCACGCCGTCGGTATTGCCGACGTAGAAGGTATCGCCGACCAGGGCCATGCCGAACGGCTGGTTGAGGTTCTCCATGAAGGCGCCGCGAACCTCGGCAACGCCGTCGCCGTCCCTGTCGCGCAGCAGCGTGATGCGGTTGGCGGATACTCCGAGCGCCGCCGCGCGCCGCATCGTCGCCTGCATGGCGTAGTGAAACACGTTGCGCGGGGGCCCCGCGATCTGCGTTGCCTCTGCGATCAGCACATCGCCATTCGGCAGCACCTCGATCCAGCGCGGATGGTCGAGGCCGGTCGCGAACGCGTTGACCTTGAGCCCGGGCGCGACGGTCGGCTTGTGGCCCTCGCTCCAGCCGCGCGCGGTCGGCATCTTCAGCGTCGGGATCGCGCCTTGCGGCTTGGCCTCGGGAATGGCGGGCGCCTGGCCCCAGGCCGGCGCGGGCTCGGTGCCCGTTACCTTGCGCCATTGCAGCGCGATGCCGCCGATGAACGCGACGAACTGCGCGAAGATGCTCGAAAAAGTCATGAGAAAGCCCCTGTGTGCGCGCGCATCCAACTGGCTGACGGGGCAGACGTCAACCTGTGCGGTGCATCGCCAGGGTCTATTCCCGTGGAATGGCAGCCGACCGAATTTGCATGGGACGATCGCCGACGGGCTTTGCCCGGAGATCAACGGCCGACTTGCCGCTCGAGCCGCCGTGCCGCGCGAAAATCATCGAGATGATGGATGTTCGGCGCAAGCGCGGCTTCCTTGGACAGGAGGTGATAGACCCGCGCCACCGTGCGCTGCTTTTGCTTCGGCCGACCGGGTGGCAGCGTCCGCGCCTTGCGGACGGCGGCAATCGCGTGCTCGCGAAAATAATCGTAGGCGTCCGACATGGCCCGATGCTCTGCGGGGAGTTGCAGGTGTCGAGGGGGTAACGGGCAAGCGGAGGGGCGGTTCCTGGCGAAAGTTCCGAGCTCCCCATCCGACACCGTCATCCTGAGGCGCGACTGGCGCGATGCGTTGCATCGCGCCGGGAGCCTCGAAGGATGAGCGGCCCGGCTACATTCCGGCCGTGCATCCTTCGAGGCTCGGCTCGCGATGCATCGCATCGCAAACCTCGCACCTCAGGATGACGGGATGAGCAGTAACGTTGTTCAGAAAAAGCGGTAAGGCAGGCGTTCGCCTTCACCGCGGCGACAGGAACGGGATGATCATCGGCACGCGGCGGCAATAGGCGCCGTAGGCATCTTCGCCGAGTTCCTTAGACAAGAACACCTCTTCCATCCGACCCTTTTGCCACATGCCGAGCGAGATCAGGATGGCGCCGAGGATCGCAGTCACTGTGCCGACCGCTATGCCGGTCGCGAGCATGCCCGCGATCAGGCCGGTGTAGATCGGGTGGCGCACGATGCCGTAGGGACCCGTGTCGACGACCCGGTGGTCTTCCTTGTGGGTGATGGTGTTGGACCAGAACTTGCCGAGATGCAGCCGTCCCCACCAGGTGAACGAGATGCCGGCCAGCACGATCAGCGCCACGATGTAGACGCCGGTATTGCTGAACACCCAGAGCGGCTTTTCACCCAGCACTTCCGCGGTCCACGGCGTGAACAGTATGCCGCCGACCAGGATCGGGATGCGATAGCGGCCGGATTCCAGCGTCATCACCTGCTTCTGGGTGCGGCCCTGCCAGAACGAGGCGCCGACCCAGCTGGCGAGCCAGGCGAGCCAGATCAGGGCGAGCAGTTGGGTCGGCCAGGTCGTGGTCCAGCCACCCCAGGCGACAGAGAGAAGCTTGCTGAAATCGAAGGACATGAAGGTTCTTTGCGTTGGGCGGAGAGCTCAGCTCGCGCGCGAAGAGAGCGCGTGATGCTCGATGGTGCCGGAGACCGGCTGGCCGTTACGTGCGAGCAGATGGGTGATGGTTTCGCGCAGCACCGGCTCGATCGGACGCGGCGAATAGCCGAGCTCGGTGCGCGCCTTGCCGATCGAGAGGTCGCTCGCGGCCAGCGCAATGCGCACGCCCTCGGCGGTGCCGTTCGGCGCCCGGTGGGTGATGTGATCGGCGATTGATTCGAGCATGATCGCGGAGAGCTCGGCGATCCTGCCGGGCACGACGACCGGAAACTGCCGTCGGCCGCTCATCGCCGACATCATCCGCAGGATGCGGCCGAGCGGGACGCAGTCGCCGCCGAGAATGTAGCGTTGGCCGAGACGGCCACGCTCCATGGTCAGCACGAGGCCCATGGCGACGTCGCGGACGTCGACGAGGTTGACCAGGAAGTTGAGATGCGGCTGCACCTTCTTCTGGAGGAAGTACCAGAGCATCGCGGTCGGCGGCGTCAGATTGTGGTCGGCGGCGCCGATCGGCATGGTCGGCGTGCCGATCACGAGCGGAAAGCCGCTGGCCGCGGCCTTCGCGGCGCAGTGCTCGGCGAGCGACTTCGAGCGCGTATAGCCGCCGGGCATCGCGTCGGCCGGTTGCAGCGCCTCTTCCGCGGGAACACCGTTGAGGTCGGTGTAGGGAAACAGGATCGATTCCGTCGAACAGTGCAGGAAGCGCGACACGCCGCGCTTCATTGCGGCCGCGAGCACGATTTCGGTGCCGCGGCAATTGACGTCGTGAAAGTCCTGCTTGTTGGCGACCCACATTCCGGGCAGGCCGGCGAGGTGATAGACCTGATCGACGCCGCCCAGCGCGGTGTCGACCACATCGCGGTCCAGCACCGAGCCATGGGCATATTCAACGTCGGCGTTCTCCGCAGCCGGCGGACGAACATCGAGAACGCGCACCCGCTGCCCACTGGCGCGGAGCGCTTCTACGAGATGATGTCCGATGAAGCCGCTGCCACCGGTAACCAGTACGAGAGCCATGAAGACGGTTTGCTGTTTCGCTTCTGGAAGTTATCGAGTCGAAAGGGAATTGGCCGGAAGAGGCGCCAGAATCGCGGCAAGGTCGCGACGGAAGCCCAGTGCAATGAACAATTTAGCCATGACGAACATCGGTCCGAGCAGGAAATGCGTGGGATGGTCGACCATCGACGGCTGCCGTTCCTCAAAAACCTTGTGACCGACGATCTGCGACGCGACGCCGATCCCGATCAGCACCGCAAAAATCGACCACATCATGACGATCGAGACCTGATTGCTGATCGCGGTTGCGACCGATAGCAGCACGATCATCGCGGCGAGGATGCCGAGCCCGATCCCGGCGTCCAGCATCAGCCAGTACACCAGCACCGGCAGCGCCAAAATCACCGCCAGACTCACCTCGATCCCGAAGACAGGGAAATGCACGAGCGTCAGCGGAAGCACGGCGCCGGTGAAGAGCAGGAGGATGCCGACCACATGCATCGCGCAGTTCCAGGGATCGCGATGATATTCGACGTAATCGGCCAGTTGGCGTTGAAAATAGCCAGCCATCTCGCTCTCGTTCAGCATGGGGTCGGGGAAGGACGAAAAAAGCCTATAGCACCTGATAGGGCGGTGCACAAACCGGTGCTATTGTCGCGCGAAACCGTGCTGTTGCGCCGTGGGACAGGTCACAAAACGGTCAGGACTTCAAGGGGTTCCGCTGAAAGCCAGGACGCGCGCGCTCAGCGCTTCTTGGCGGGCTTTTTCGCCGCAGGCGCAGGTGCCGCAGCCGGATGCGCCGGCTCCTCCGGCAGCTTGGCATAGGTCAGGATCTGCAACTGGCCGTTGACGGCCGAAGTCGGCTTGGCCCGGTCGAGAAACTGCTCCTCGCCGAGGCCGATCGGATGCAGCCGCTTGGTCGAGATCTTGAACGTGTTCACCAGCACGTCGCGGATCGCGTCCGCGCGCCGCTGGCTCAGGATCGCATTGGCCTCGCGCGTCTTCGAACTGGACTCGACATGGCCGACGATCAGGAAGGTGTAGGGCAGCAGCGAGGAATGAACCAGCGCATCCGCGATGCGGCCGACGGTCCGGTAAGATGACGGCTGGATGATGGGCGTGTCGGCGTCGAACTGAATCTGCGCGTTGAAGGCGGGTAGCTTGGCGAGATCGGGCGCGATCAGTGGCCGGTTCACCGGACCCGGATCATTCTTGATCCTGGCCTTGGCGCGTTCCATCACCTGCTGCTTCAGCGCGGGAAGATCGATCTCGGCGGCTTCCTCGAAATGGTTGAGCTTGCCGACGATGTCGTCGCGGGTCGGCGCTGCCGTCTGTGCGCGCGCTGTGCCAGCGAGCAAGGCGAGGCCGAGCGCGATGGCGATTCTGCTCCCGCGCATCAGCGATACCCCGCGTCGTCGACGGCCTTCAGGCAGTTGTTGCTGATGCCCTTGGGCGTCGAGATCAGGCAGGGGATCGACTTGCTGGTCTCCTTGGTCGAGCCGCCGCAGACCTTGACGATCTCGCGCTGGCAGGCATTCGCCACGGTGACGCGCGCGGCGACGCGCTTCTGGATCGCGTCGAAGACGCCGAGATAGTCGCTCTGGCACTGCGGGGACAGCACGTCCCTATTGCGCGACAGGCACTCCTTCAGCCGCGTCGAGTCCGGATTGACGCCGCGGCAATTGGCGACGATTTCCGCGCCGCAGCTCGCCGCCAGCTTTCCGATCGAATCGCCAAAGCTCATGGTCTCCGCCGCCGCAAGCGACGGCATCCCCAATGCAAGCACGATCAGTGTGATGGAGCCCCGGACCATGGGTGCATCTGATACGGGGAAGTTCGCGGTGGTCAAGGGCTGTTCGGAGGAGAACTGTCGAAGGTCCGGCGAGTGCGGCGAACAGTCCTCACTCGGTGGACTCGGCGAGGGGCGGCCATTCGATCAGGGCGACCGTATGGTTCCTGAGGTCGTCGGCCACTTCGGGATCGGCCTTGAGCTCGTCCAATGTCCTGGGCACGGGAAGCTGCCGGCCGTCCGCGATCAGTTCCTGTGCATAGAATGCGAGCGCTTCGGGCGCATTCTCCAGGGCCTCGTCGACGTCGTCGCCGCCGGAAATGCACCCGGGCAGGTCGGGAAACCACACGCTCACGGCGTCGTCCGAGCCGGCGTCTTCAATGATGGCGACGTACTCAGCCATCACGCCCGTTGCACAAAGCTGTCCACGACCTTCTTCTCGCCGGCCTTGTCGAAGGCGATGGTGAGCTTGTTGCCGTCGATCTTGGTGACGCGGCCGTAGCCGAATTTCTGGTGGAAGACGCGGTCGGAGAGCGCGAATTCCGAGGTCGTGCCGGTCGATTTGGCGACCAGCTCGCCTTCGATGGTCAGGGGACCGCGGCGGCGCGAGGAGAAGCTGCCGAAATCCGGTCCGGATGACGAGAACGATGCGGCCTCTTCCTCGAAACCGCCGCGGCCGCCGCTGTTGCGGCCGCCTTGACCGCCGCGGTTGCGGTTTGCCTGCGCCCGTTGCCAGCCCGGCGTCGTGTAGCTGGAGCCGAACGCCTCCATGTCGTCGAAGCGCGAGGCGCCATAGCCGCCGGTGCCGCCCCAGGCCGAGCCGCCCTTGGATTCCGTGATCTCGACATTGGCCGCCGGCAATTCATCCAGGAAGCGCGACGGGATCGTGGTCGACCAGGTGCCATGGATCCGACGGTTGGTCGCAAAATAGATTTTCGCGCGGCGACGGGCGCGTGTGAGACCGACATGGCCGAGCCGGCGCTCTTCTTCCAGTCCCGCGCGGCCCTGCTCGTCCAGTGTGCGTTGGCTCGGGAACAGGCCTTCCTCCCAGCCCGGCAGGAACACGTTGTCGAATTCGAGCCCCTTGGCCGAGTGCAGCGTCATCAGCGACACCGCGTCGTCCTCGGCGCCGCCGTCGCGGTCCATCACCAATGAGATGTGCTCGAGGAACCCCTGCAGGTTCTCGAATTCCTCCATCGACCGCACCAGCTCCTTCAGGTTCTCCAGCCGGCCCGCGGCGTCCGCCGAACGGTCCTTCTGCCACATCTCGGTATAGCCGCTCTCGTCGAGCACGATCTGGGCCAGATCGGTGTGCGCTGTCACCTCGCGCTGGACGCGCCAGCGGTCGAATTGGGCGACGAGATCGCGCAGGGATCCGCGCGCCTTCGGCTTCAATTCGTCGGTCTCGACCACGGCGCGCGCCGCCTCGAACAAGGGAATGCGGCGCTTGCGGGCGTGGTCGTGCAGCATCTGCACGGTGGCATCGCCAAGCCCGCGCTTCGGCGTGTTGACGATGCGCTCGAAGGCGAGGTCGTCGGCGGGTGAGTTGATGACGCGCAAATAGGCCAGCGCGTCGCGGATCTCGGCGCGTTCGTAGAAGCGCGGACCGCCGATGACGCGATAGGGCAGGCCGAGCGTGACGAAACGGTCTTCGAATTCGCGCATCTGGTAAGAGGCGCGCACCAGGATCGCGATCTCGTTGAGCTTCTCGCCCTGGCGCTGGAGCTGCTCGATCTCCTCGCCGATGCCGCGGGCTTCCTCTTCCGAATCCCACGAGCCCGTCACCGTGACCTTCTCGCCGTCCTGGTCTTCGGTGCGCAGCGTCTTGCCGAGCCGGCCTTCGTTGTGCGCGATCAAGTGCGAGGCGGCGGCGAGGATGTGCCCGGTCGAGCGGTAGTTGCGCTCGAGGCGGATCACCTTGGCACCCGGAAAATCGTGATCGAAGCGCAGGATGTTGTCGACCTCGGCGCCGCGCCAGCCATAGATCGACTGATCGTCGTCGCCGACGCAGCAGATGTTTTTGGTGGGGCCTTTCTGCTCCCTCGCCCCGCTTGCGGGGGCGTGACGAGCTTCGCTCGTACTGAGAGCGTCGGGGTGAGGGGGAGTCTCCACGAGCTCGGTGCTTGCAGAGTCCCCCTCACCCGCCGCGCTTTGCGCGTCGGCCTCTCCCCGCAAGCGGGGAGAGGCGAAGGATGGAGACGCCGGCGCCTGCGACAGCAGCCGCAGCCACAGATATTGCGCGACGTTGGTGTCCTGATATTCGTCGACCAGGATGAATTTGAAACGCTGCTGGTACTGCCTGAGAATATCCGGGTGCTCGCGGAAGATGCGGATGTTCTCCAGCAGGAGATCGCCGAAATCGGCGGCGTTCAGGATCTTCAGCCGCTCCTGATAGCTCGCATAGAGCTTGCCGCCCTTGCCGTTGGCGAAGACAGCGGCCTCGCCTGACGGCACCTGCGACGGCATCAGGCCGCGGTTCTTCCAGCCGTCGATCAGGCCGGCCAGCATGCGCGCCGGCCAGCGCTTGTCGTCGATGTTGTCGGCCTGGAGCAACTGCTTGAGCAGCCGGACCTGGTCGTCAACATCGAGCACGGTGAAGTTCGACTTGAGCTGCGCCAGCTCGGCATGGACACGCAGGATGCGCCCGCCGATGGAGTGAAATGTGCCGAGCCACGGCATGCCCTCTACGGCATGCCCGAGCATCTGGCCGAGCCGGTGCTTCATCTCGCGCGCGGCCTTGTTGGTGAAGGTCACCGACAGGATCTCGGCGGGGCGGGCGCGGCCCTGGCTCAGGATGTGGGCGATCCGTGTGGTCAGCACACGCGTCTTGCCGGTGCCGGCGCCGGCCAGCACCAGGACCGGGCCGTCCAGGGTCTCCACGGCGTCGCGCTGCTCGGGATTGAGCCCGGACAGATATTTCGGCCCCACCGAGGCGCGCGCACGCGCGGCGATGCCGCCGGCCGCAGGCTTATGGTCGGGCACACTCTGGGAGGTGATCTTGCTCGGCTCGGTCATGCGAATCATTGGCCCCACGATGGCACCGCGGGGTGTCGGAAGGGAGCCTTCTTAACAGGGATTGGTGCCTATATGGGGCGGCTGGACGAGGTTTTCCACGTACGCGGCAGGCTGATTTGTTCCTGATGCCTGCGCGAATTTCGCCCCTTCGTGGGCCGGAACCATCGTTCCCGCGTCGAGATTGTCTCGGCAGGTGGCGCGGCAGCCGCGCTGACGCAAGACAGACATATCAAGACGAGGGTTTGACCATGCTTGGCTGGGTTGTGACGTTTCTGGTTATCGCACTGATCGCCGGTATCCTGGGCTTCGGCGGCATCGCCGGCGCGTCGATCGAAATCGCCAAGATTATCTTCTTCATTGCGGTCGTTCTGTTCCTGGTTTCGGCCGTGGTTGGCTTGGCGCGTGGCCGCAACAGGATATAGCGGCGATATTCACCTCTCCCCGCCGTGGAGAGGTGAACCACGAGCGGCGACTAGTTGTCACCGCTTCGAGGGCATCGCCACGTTCCGGCCGATGCCCTCGGGTCGCGGCACGGCGCTGTGGGCCTTCGTGACCGCAGCGATACGCTGGCTTATATCGGGCGGAAACGGCGCAACGCGGCGCGCTTTCATGTCCATGTGGAGCGACATGTTCTCCGAGGTGGCCGACAGCCAGCCTTCGCTTGCGTGCCGCATCTCCTCGAACGTGTGCAGCCGCTTGTCGTCGGCCTCCAGCAGCCAGACGAAAATCTGCACGGGATCTCCGAGGTGGATTTCGCGCAAATAGCGCACATGGCATTCGGCGGTGAAGCTCGAGCCGCCGCGCTCCTTCATGTAGGCCGGCCCCATCCCGAGCTCGAGCCAGAGCTGGTCGATCGCCCGGTCGAACATCACGTTGTAATAGGCCATGTTGAGATGGCCGTTATAGTCGATCCATTGCGGCTCGATCTGCATGATCGAGGCGCGAAACGGCTCCGCTTGGGGCGCTGAGGCGGCAGTCTCCGGCATGTTTCTTCCTGTTATGCGTCCGATCGCTTGACTTGACCGGTTATATGTCCTTTGCCACGGTCCTTCTCTCGGGAGGAATGTCCGTGGGCACCATCATCACCAATAATCCGCCGCGGCCGGAGCCGAAAGCCCTCGCAGGCGCGCTGGAACAGCTTGCCGCACGCTTCGGCAACCGCCTCATCACCTCGCAGGCCGTTCGCGAACAGCACGGCCATACCACGACGTGGATCGTCAACCAGCCGCCTGATGGCGTGGTGATGGCGCAGGAGACCGCCGACATCCAGGACGTGGTGCGGATCTGCGCCAAGAACCGCGTCCCCGTGATCCCCTTTGGCACCGGCACCTCGCTCGAGGGGCAGGTCAACGCACCCGCGGGAGGCATCTCGATCGACCTGCGCGACATGAACAAGGTGCTCGCGGTGCATGCCGAGGACCTCGACTGCGTGATCCAGCCCGGCGTCACCCGCAAGGCGCTGAACGAGCATCTGCGCGACCAGGGCCTGTTCTTCCCGATCGATCCCGGCGCGGATGCTTCACTCGGCGGCATGGCCTCGACCCGCGCCTCTGGCACCAATGCGGTGCGCTACGGCACCATGCGCGACAGCGTGCTGGCGCTGAAGGTGGTGCGTGGCGACGGCGAGATCATCACGACAGGCACGCGCGCCAAGAAATCCTCGGCGGGCTATGACCTCACGCATCTGTTCGTCGGTGCCGAAGGCACGCTCGGCATCATCTCCGAGCTCACCATTCGTCTCCGCGGCATTCCCGAGACCATCGCGGCGGGCGCGGTGTCGTTCGAAAGCGTGCACGGCGCGTGTCAGGCCGTGATCCTGGCGATCCAGACCGGCATTCCCGTGGCGCGCATCGAGCTGCTCAACGCCGCTCAGGTGCAGGCCTGCAACGCCTATTCCAAGCTGACGCTGCCGGAGACGCCGCTGCTGCTGATGGAATTCCACGGCAGCGAGATCGAGGTCGCCGAGCAGTCGAAGGCCTTCGGCGAGATCGCGAAGGAATGCGGCGGCGGCGAATTCTCCTGGACCACCAAGCCCGAGGACCGCACCAAGCTGTGGCAGGCGCGGCACGACGCCTATTGGTCGGTGAAGGCGCTGCGGCCTGGCGACAGCATCGGCGTGGTCGCGACCGACGTCTGCGTGCCGATCTCGCGGCTCGCCGATTGCGTCAGCGAGACCGAGGAGGATCTCAAGCGGCTCAACCTGCTGTCGCCGATCGTCGGCCATGTTGGCGACGGCAATTTCCACTGCTCGCTGGTCTGCGACACCAATGACGCGGCCGAGATGGCGCGCGGCGAGGAGTTCATGCATCGCCTCGTCGAGCGTGCGCAGGCGATGGACGGCACCTGCACCGGCGAGCATGGCATCGGCCAGGGTAAGCAGAAATATCTGAAGGCGGAACTCGGCCCCGAAGCGCTCGATGCGATGCGGGCGCTGAAGCGGGCGCTCGATCCGCTCAACATCTTCAACCCCGGCAAGATCGTGCCGGAGGCATAGCGCGCAGCAAGGCTGCCGTTTATGCTCACTCCATCACTTGGGAGCGGGCAATGCGCTGGTTCGCGCGCAAGGTGCGACAGGACATCTGGGACGAAGCCATCGAAGGACCGCTCGGCGACATCGAGGCCGCCGAGCGCATCCGCGCGATCTGTGAGGCCGCGGCTGCGAGCGCCGCAGGCTCCGCGCGCAACGCCGAGCGCGAGAGCGAGCGCTACGAACGCGCGGCCAAGAGTGCGATGGAGATCGCGATGAAGATCTCGGATGGATTGATGCGCGACGACGCGGTCCATCGTATCGTCGATCTCTGCATGAAGGCGGGCGACCTCAAGACCGCGCAGATCCTGTTTCGCGCGATCCACGCCAGCTGGATCCGCGAAACAGTGCAGCGGGATCATCCGATCCTCGCGCAGTGAGGACGGTGCGCTCCCTCCCCCGCTTGCGGGGGAGGGTTGGGGAGAGGGTGTCTCCGCAACGGGACAATCCCCTAGAGGAGAAAGCCCTCACCCGTCACGCTCTTCGAGCGCGCCGACCTCTCCCGCAAGCGGGAGAGGTGCACCGAGCCCACGGCAGATCTATTCAACCCAACACCGATCGCGCTACTTCGCCAGCTTGCGCACGGCCTCGTCCACGCTGTGGAAGACATGCTCGCGGGGCAGGGCATCGAACAATCTGAAGCGCTCGAACGCGTCCTGCGCGCGCACGGATTCCAGCCGCGCCAGCGCGACCGTGACGCCCTGCTCGCGGCAGGCCTTGAAGATATCGAGCAGGATCTGTGCGGCGGTGAAGTCGATCTCCACCATGCCGCTGGCCTCCAGCACCAGCAGTTGCGGCGTCGCTGTGCCGAGCACTTTCGCCACGTCGCTGCGAAAACCCGGAGCGTTGAGGAACGAGAGCGGCGCCTGGAGCCCGATCACGGCAACGCCCGCGATGCGCTCGCCCGTGATGTGCGGATGCGCCGGCCACCAGATCGTGGTGCCCGGCACGCGCTCGAACTCGACGAGCCGCGCGCGAGTCGTGCTCCAGATGCCGTGCAGCAGCGACAGCATGATGCCGAGGAATGCGCCCTGCTCGATCGGCAGCACGATGATCAGTGCAGCGGTGGCGACGATCAGCAGGAATTCGCTTCGAGTTTGGCGGTAAATGGTGACGATCTGCTTCACCCGGACAATGCGCAGCGCCACGAACAGCAGGATGCCGCCGAGCGCCGCGTCTGGAACATGCCGCAGGAGACCCGTGCCGAATGCGAGCAGCGCCAGCACGATTGTCCCGGCGGCAAGACCTGCGAGCTGCGATTGGCCGCCGGTCTCCGCCACGATGCCAGTTCGCGGCGGACTGGCATTGACCGGAAAGGCGCCGAACAGGCCGGACAGCACGCTGCCGGCACCGACGCCGAGGAAATCGCGGTCGACGTCGGCAGGCTTGTCGGGATCGGACGGAAACGACCGTGTCGTCGCGGCGGTCTGCACCATCACCACGACGGTGATCACGAAGGCGAGCGGCACGAGGCGCACCCATTGCTCCGGCGCAAGGTCGGGCAGGGTTGGCCGCGGCAGCGTGCCCGGCACTGCGCCGACCACGTTGACGCCCTTGCTCTCGAGGCCGAGCGCGACCACGGCCAGCGTCGCGCCGGCGAGCCCGATCAGCGCGCCGGGAATTTTTGCACTGACCCTCTCGGAGACAAAGACCACGGCGAGCACGCCGAGGCCGATGCCCAGCGTGAAGGGATTGGTGCGGCCGAGCTCGCTTGCCAGCACGCCGATGCGATCGAGCATCGGCCCGCTCGGCGATCGCAGCCCGAGCACACCCGGCAATTGCGACACGATGATGTGGACCGAGATGCCGGCGAGGAAGCCGACCGTCACCGGCACCGACAGGAGATTGGCGATGCCGCCGAGACGGAAGACGCCGCCGGCGAGCATCATCGCGCCGACGAGCAGCGCGAGCGCGATCGCAAGCCCCTGATATTCGGGCGAACCGGTGGCCGCGAGCGCCGCAAGCCCGCCGGCGAAGATCGGCGTGATCGTGGAATCCGCGCCGCAGGACAGGAAGCGGTTGCCGCCGAGCAGCGCGAAGCCGAGCGAGCCCGCCATGAACGCGAAGAAGCCGATCTGTGGTGCGAAGCCGCCCAGCCGCGCCGTGGCCATCTGCTCGGGGATCGCGATCGCCGCCAGCGTCAGCCCGGCCATGAGGTCGCCGGGCAGGGAGTATGACGCGAGTGAGCGAAACAGCGGCCATGCGGGCTTCGATGATCCCTTGGCGCGGGCGTCGTGCGGCATCGTGCTGAAGTCCTCGGGAAAGGCTTGTTAGCCGATAAGACTACAGCATTTCCGTATCGGGAAGCGGTAGACGCAATTTCTCTACGTCCGTCGTCATTGCGAGCGAAGCGAAGCAATCCAGAATCCCACCGCGGCGGCAGTCTGGATTGCTTCGCTTCGCTCGCAATGACGGAGGACAAATTCGTCCTCCGCATCGCACGAGGTAGTCTCAGGCCTCAGTACCGGCCGCGGCTATTGTGATAGTCTCCGCCGCGGCCTCCGCCCATGCCCATGCCCATGCCGATCCCAACACCGATGCCGATGCCCTGCATCACGGCGCCGGGTGGCGGGCCGGCGGGCGGCGCGCGCTCGTAGACCACTTCCTCGGGCGGAGGAGCAGGCCGGCGCTTGGGCGGCGTCTCGACGACCTTGCGCTTCGGCGGCGTATCGTCGACGCGCTTCTTGATGATGGGCGCGACGCTCGGATTGACGGGCGTTGCCGGCGGCGACGGCGTCGAGCACGGGCAGGTTGGGGCCATTGCGACGGCGATCGGGGCAGGCGTCGCCGCGGCCGCAACGGGCAGACCATAGTTGCGGTTCTGCACGCGGAGCAGCAGCCTGCGCGCAGTCGCGGCGAGGTCGCTGTTGTCCCAGTTGGCGAGATAAGCCTCGAACGAGGCGCGGGTGTTGATCGCGGTCGCGCGCTCCCAGGCCAGCATCTGGCGGCGCCGTTCGAGCACCGTGCGCAGGCGCGGCGTGCGGGTGTCCTGAGCGTACAGCTCGATATAGGCCTGATACGCCGGCACCGTGTCGTCGGTGATCACGAGTTCATAGGCGACCTTGGCCGGCTTGCCTTGCAAGTCCCTGCGCCAGTCCTCGACGCTGCGGGTGCCGCTGGCCAGCGCCATCGAGGAGGCGCCCGGAAGGGAAGGCAGCTGGCTGCTGCTCTCGCCGAAGAATTTGAAGTCGGTGGTCAGCGACGAGCTTTCCCACGGGATCTGCCGCCCGTCGGTCGCTTGCGCCACGGCGACGCGGATACGCTTGAAGACGTCCTCGATCGGCAGATTGGGCTGCTTGGCTATGGTCAGCGCAGCCGTGGTGTAGGGGCTGTCGAGGCCGTTGCCGTCCTCCGCTTCGGCGCCGGGCGAGGTCGAATAGGAGATGAAGGAGCCGGGCGCGCCGGCCTTGGTGTCGACGATCGCGAGCCCGTGGCCGGCGCCGCTGAGCGCAGGGAATGGATTGTTGCGGCAGGCATCGAGCATGAAGATGCGCGCCCGCGTCGGCAGCGCGCCGAGCGTGTTGAGCAGATCGTTCAGCCGCACGCCCTGGAGCGGAATGTCGGCCTCGCGCTTGGGATCGAGATCGACGGGGACGAGATAGTTCTCGCCGTCGATCTGCAGGCCATGGCCGGCATAGAACACCAGCGCGACGGTATCGGCGCCACTGGCGCTGACCTTGCCGGCGAAATCTGAGATCGCCGCGCGCATCTCGCTCTGCGCCAGATTGGCGGCCGTGGTGACAGTGAAGCCGGCATTGCCGAGCAGCTCCGTCATGCCCTTGGCGTCGTTGGCGGCGTTGGGCAGTTCCGGCACCGTGCGATAGGCGGATTGGCCGATCACCAGCGCGAGCCGCGCTTCGGCGGCGGCGTCCGTCGGTGTCATCAACTGTGCGAACGCAAGAAGGCCGGACGCAAGAAGCAAATTCGACAAGACTGGACGGCGCATGGTGTCACCTCCATCGGCAATGCGCGCGATGATGTCACTTTTTCTAGGGGGCTGCCATGCGTCCGTCTGTGCGCTGGATCACGCTCGGCGTGCGGCAAAACGGGGCAGGGTGTCTGCGGAGGCTGAAGAGCATCGTTCTGGGTTCATCCATGTGAATTGCGCATTGATCCATGCTCCAATTGGATTGATGCCGGGTTCACGCGCAAGCGTCCCCTGCGCAGACCGGGCTGCAGGTCGATCCTCGTCGCAAATCTCCGAAAATTGTCGTCGTTTCGCTGCGCTTGCGGACTGCCGGTACCCGCCTCGCGCCGCTCTATGACGGCCGGCGGCCGCGCTTGCCTGTGCCGTCGCTTTGGCCATACAGTCAGCGCAACAGGCCACGGCAACGACCGCGGCGAACAAAAATAATGTGGGAGAGACCGCACCATGACCATCGTGCCCGTGAACCGTCGCGCGTTCATCAAGTCATCGGCGGCGGTCACCGCCGGCCTCGCGCTCTCCCCCGCCATCATCGGCCGCGCCGAAGCTGCGACGCTGAAGCTGAAATGCTCCTCCTCGCTGCCGAACGACCCCAAATTCGCCAACGGCCGCGTCTACTACGACAACCTGGTCAAGAACCTGAAGTCGAACGGCCTCGGTGAGCAGGTCGAGGTCGCGTTCTTCCCCGACAACCAGCTCGGCCAGGAGATCGACGTCATCAATTCGGTGAAGCTCGGTGTCATCGACCTCATGGTGTCGGGCTCGTCGATCTCGGCGAATCTGGTGCCGCTGGTCGGTACCTTCGACCTGGGCTTTCTGTTCTCGAGCTTCCCGCAGCAGACCAAGGCGTTCGATTCCGGCGCCGCCAAGCCGATCGAGGACGCGCTGCTCAAGGGCGGCAACATCCGCATCATCGCCTGGGCCTATAATTTCGGCTCGCGCAGCGTGCTGGCGAAGAAGCCGGTGAAGACGCCGGAGGATCTCGCTGGCCTCAAGATCCGCACCCTGCCCAATCCCGTCATCACGGAATGCCTGCGGCTGATGGGCGCCGCCGCAACGCCGCTGGCGTTCGGCGAGATCTACACCGCCTTGCAGGCCGGCGTGCTCGATGGCCTGGAGCATGATCCGCCGACGATCCTGGCCAGCAAGTTCTTTGAAACGTCGAAGTCCTACGCGCTGACGCAGCACAATTTCTCGCCGCTCGCGATCTATTTCAGCGACATGACGTACAACCGCATGGACCCGAAGCTGCGCGAGGGTTTCCTCGATGCCGCGAAGAAGGCCGCGGCCGACACGCGTGCCCATGGGCTTGCGGTCGAGAAGGAGGCGCTCTCGGCTTTGACCGAGAAGGGCGTGACGGTGGCCGAATGCGACCGCGAAGCTTTCAAGAAGCGGGTGGCGCCGCAGACCGAGAATTTCATCAAGGCGCGGCCGGAGTCCAAGGCCGTCATCGACATCATCCGCGCGACGCAAGCCTGAGATGGCCAAATCTGACGTGGCAATGACAGCCGCCGCATCCCTGTCGGGCGGCCGCCACGGGAGCATCACCCTGCTGCTTCGCGCCAGCGATGCGATCGCGGCCATCCTCCTGGCCGCCGATCTCGTGGTGGTCTGCGTCTCCGTGCTGCTGCGCTTCTTCTTCAACGCGCCGGTCGAATGGTCGGATGACGTTGCGCGCGGGCTGATGGTCGGCTCGGCCTTCTTCGGCGCGGCGAGTGCGCTCGCGCGCGGTGAGAACGTCGGCGTATCCTTCTTTCGCGATCTGCTGCCGCTGTGGCTGCGTACGCTGGTCGATGCCGCCAGCGCGCTGCTGATCGTGCTGATCTCGGGCTATGTCGCCTACAACGCCATCAAGCTGGGCTCGCTGACGGCGGGCCAGACCACCGGCTCCGGCCTGCCCCTGGAGCTGACCTTCTACCCGATGGGCGTCGGCGCGCTGTTCATGACGGTGTTCGCGATCGATCATCTCTGCGCGCGGCCGTTGCCCGACATCGTCAGGGGCCTCGTTGCGATCATCGTCGTGACCGGCCTCTACCTCGCCTGGGACTACCTGTCGCCGTCCTCGGTGCCGTCAGCGGGCACGCTGATGCTGATCGGCTTCTTCGCCACCCTGTTCGGCGGATTGCCGATCGGCTTTGCGCTGGCGCTGGCCGCGCTGATCTTCATCTGGGTCGAGGGCGCGCTGCCCGGCGTCATCTTCGCCCAGCAGATGGCGCGCGGCATCGATAATTTCGTGCTGCTCGCGATTCCCTTCTTCATCCTGGTCGGCTACCTCATGGAAGCCAACGGCATGTCGGTGCGGCTGATCGAGCTGCTGCAACGCGCCGTGGGCCGCATGCGCGGCGGCCTCAACGTCGTGATGGTGGCCTCGATGGTGCTGTTCTCGGGCATATCAGGCTCGAAGATGGCGGACGTCGCCGCGGTCGGCTCGGTGCTGATCCCGGCAGCGCGGCGCTCGAAGCAGAATCCTGGCGGCGCGGTGGCACTGCTGGCAGCCTCCGCGGTGATGGCGGAGACCATCCCGCCCTGCATCAACCTGATCATTCTGGGCTTCGTGGCGAACCTGTCGATCGGCGGCCTGTTCGTCGCTGGGCTGCTGCCGTCGGCGCTGATGGCGGCGGTGCTGATCGCGGTGTCCATCATCTTCGGCAAACGGCCGGCGCAGGCCGAGGAGGTCGAGCCGCAGATGCCGGTGTCGGGCCTGTGGAGCGGTGCGATCGCCTCGTTCGGCCTGATCTTCATGATCTTCTTCGGCTTCAAGAGCGGCTTTGCCACCGCCACGGAAATATCGGCCTTCGCCGTGGCCTATGCGCTGGTCGTCGGCAGTGTCGTGTTTCGCGAGCTCAGCTTCAAATCGGCCGCGCACAGCTTCGTGCAGGCGGCGACGCGCGCGGGGCTCGTGCTGTTCATCGTCGCCGCCGCTCAGTCGCTGGCGTTCACGCTGACCTTGCAGCAGGTGCCGCATGCGGTCGGCGACTTCATGCTCGGCCTGTCCAAGACGTCAGGCGTCTGGTTGTTCATCCTCTTGGCGATCGCCGTGCTGATCGTGATGGGCTCGGTGCTGGAAGGCGCGGCGGCGCTCATCATCTTCGGGCCGCTGCTGCTGCCGGTCGCCGTCCAGCTCGGGATCGATCCCCTGCATTTCGGCGTCGTGCTCGTCATCGCGATGGGCATCGGCCTGTTCGCGCCGCCGCTCGGGCTCGGACTCTATGGCGCCTGCCTGATCGGCAACGTGCCGATCGAGCAGACGGTGAAGCCGATCATGGGCTATCTCGGTCTCCTGTTCCTCTGTCTGCTCGTCATCGCCTTCGTGCCGTGGCTTTCGACGGCGCTGCCGCGCGCGTTCGGCTATTGAAGGAGTCCTGCCTTGAAAGTCCTGCTGGCCCATACGCCGGAGATGCGCCGCAACTATTATGGCGATCGCAGCCTGAACGGCCTGCGCGCTGCCGCCGACGTGATCCTGCACGAGAGCGATGAGACACTGGACGCCGCCAGCCTCGTGCGCTCCGCGCAGGACGCCGACATCATCGTCGCCGATCGCATGACCGAAGGGCGCGGCGAGATCTTTGGTCAGCTGCCGCGCTTGCGCGCTTTCGTTCGCTGTGCCGTCGATATCCGCAACGTCAATGTCGAGGCGGCGTCACAGTCCGGCGTGCTGGTGACCCGCGCCGGCCCCGGTTTCGTTCAGGCGGTTGCGGAGCTCGCGCTCGGCTTCATGGTCGACCTCTCCCGCGGCGTGTCGCGGACCACGGCGGATTACCAGGCCGGCCGCAAGCCGGAGGCGCGGATGGGCCGCCAGCTCGGCGGCAGCCGGATCGGCATCATCGGCTATGGCAGCATCGGGCGCTATCTTGCCGAGGTAGCAAAGGTGCTGCGCATGGAGGTGCTGGTCTCCGATCCCTTCGCCACCGTCAGCGATGCCGCGGTCCGGCATGTCTCTCTCGACGAGCTGCTCGCCGCGTCGGACTACGTCGTCTGCCTTGCGATTGCCAACGAGCAGACCGAGAATCTGATCGGCGAGGCGGCGCTGGCGCGGATGCAGAAGCATGCCGTGTTCATCAATCTCTCGCGCGGCAACCTCGTCGATGAAGCCGCGCTGGCGCGCGCGCTGCGCGAGGGCCGCATTGCCGGCGCGGCGATGGATGTCGGCCGCGCGCCGGACCAGATGCCGAGCCCGGAGCTGGCAAAACTTCCCAACGTCGTCGCGACGCCGCATGTCGGCGGGCTGACGCCGCAGGCGATCGAATATCAGTCGCTGGAAACGGTGCGGCAGGTCGAGGCGATCGTCAAAGGCGAGGTGCCGCAAGGCGCCGTCAACGCCGACCGCTGGACACGGCGGCCGTGAGCGGACCTAAAGCCTATCCACCGCCCTGAACGTGCCGTCCTTCTGGATCACCGTCAAAAACACCTTCGGCGGCGTGTCGATCATGCGCGCGCCGACGGTGACGGTGCTGCCGCTGATGTCGAACCGGCCGACATCGTTGATGGCGCGCAGCAGGCTCGCGCGCGTCGGATTCGGTCCGGCCTTCTCCAGCGCGGCGGCCGCGAGGCGGCCGGAGAGATAGCCCTCGAGCGACACGAAATCCGGCGTCAGTGTCGGGTCGAACGCCTTCTGCGCCGCCTGGTAGTCGGCGACCAGCTTGAGCGAGCGGTCCCAGGGAAACGGCACGACCTGCGAGACGATGACGCCTTCGCCCTCGGGGCCGAGCTCCTTGGCGAGCGCATTGGCGCCGACGAAGGAGATGTTGACGAAGGTCGGATGGAAGCCGCTGCGATGGGCGAGCTTGATGAACTCCGCGCAAGGACCGTAGGTCCCGACCATGACGATGGCCTCGGGGTCGGCACGCTTGATCATGCGCCAGGCCTGGGCGACCGCGCGGGTGTTGCGCTCGAAGGTGCCTTCGGCGGCGAGCTCGAGGCCGCGCTTGGCGAGCGCGCGCTTCACGCCGACAAGACCGTCGCGGCCGAAGGAATCGTCCTGGTAGAAGATGCCGATGCGGGTGAAGTTGCGATCCTCGGTGAGATGCTTGATCCACGCCTCGGCTTCGGCGCCATAGCTCGCTCGGATGTTGACGACGTTTGGAAGTTCGAGGTCGCGCAGGAACTCGGCGCCGCTGAACGGGCCGATGAAGGGCACGTTCCTGGCGCTGGTGATCGGAATGGTCGCCATCGCGGTCGGCGTGCCGACCGCTCCGATCAGCGCGAACACCTTGTCGCCCTCGATCAGCCGCAGCGTCTCTGCCACCGAGCGGTCGGGGTCGTAGCCGTCGTCGCGGCTGATGAGCTGGAGCTTGCGGCCGTGCACGCCGCCCTTGGCGTTGATCTCGGTGAACGCGGCGACGATGCCTTGGCGCATGCGTTGTCCGAGCGCGGAGGAGGGGCCTTCGAGTGCGGCGGCCTGGCCGAACAGGATCGCATCGTCGCTGACGCCGGCCTCGTCGCCTTTCGCCGGGAGCATCGCTGCGGCCAGCAATACGATGGTCAAGACGAGGTATGTCGCGGATCGCGATGGTGTCATGAGAAGGCTTGCCGGATGCTGGACGCGTTGCGGCGACGATAGGCCTATCGCACTGAACAGCTCGCTAATCCGCGCCGCGCCGATGGGCCGTAAGACCCCGGGGAAAGCCGGCAAATTATCGCCATACTGCCACATCCCGGAGGGGCAATCGTTAACTAAGCCGCGTGATGCGGAACGCTCCGGCTTCGAAATTTTGCAGTTCTTAACCGCGATCCTTGTCCGATAGCAGTGCCGGGGGCTCAACCAGAAGTTCGGGCCGCCGCGCCGAGGGGGACTTGCGGATCAAGATGGGCGGTCGCGATCAGAACGATCAGGATCGGAAGCGTGTGACTGGATGGTGGCGTGCCGCGCCGCTGCTCCGGCTCTATCGCCCTGCGCTCGTCGCGGTCGGCGTCGGACTTCTGTTCTCGGCCGTGGGCGCGGCCGCTGTGGCGCGATGGGAAGACCGCGTCAACAGGATCGAGTTCGAGAACGCGGCCGAAACCGAAGCGATCGTCATGCAGAACGGCATGAACGAGTACATCTCCAGGCTCGTCGCGCTGCGCACCCTGTTCGAATCGACCAACGAGGAAATCACCCGCAGCGAATTCGAGACCTTCAGCGTCCGGCTGTTCGAGCGTCATCCCGGCATGCTGCGTATTGGCTGGCTGCCGCGCGTCAATCGCAAGGAGCGCGCCGAATACGAGGCCGCCGCAGTCACTGATGGCGTGTCCGGCTATCGCATCAAGTCACTTCAGGGTGACGGATTTGCGACCGCGCCGCAGAGCGACGAATATTTTCCGGTGTTCTACTCGACCCAGCCGAAGACGTCCTCGGTTTATGGCATGGACTACGCGACGGTGCCGGAGCGCCGCGCGATCCTTGAACGTGCGCGCGACAACGACCGCGTGGCCGCCATTCGTACGCGCCTCTACGAACCGAGGGAGGGTGGCCGGCTGCCCGACGTCCTCGTCGCCATTCCCGTCTACGCCAAGGGGACCTCGCGCGAGGCGGTCGCGGACCGGCGCCGCAATCTCGCCGGCTTCGTCGTCGGCATCTTCGACCTGCCGCTGCTGATCCAGTCCATTCGCGTGACGACCGGCGCAAGCCCCGCAGTCAGTGTGAACGTCTACCCACCCTTCACGGGGCAGATCGTCAGCCTGGAGCAAACGCAGCCGGATTATTCGTCGGCTGCCACGGCGCCGCAATCGATGCGGGACGTCGCGCGAGCTGTGCACTGGTCGGGCAGTCTCAAGATCGGGGACACGGATTGGCAGGTGCGTGCCATGCCGACGGCGGGCGGTTCGCTTGAGACGTCCTATGATCGCGCCGTCGCGGTCCTCATCGTCGGGATGCTCCTCACGCTGTCGCTCTCGACCTATCTCATGCTCGCAAGCCGCAATTCGCGGCGGCTGTCGGTCGCGAACCGGCGGGTGCTCGAGCTCGCCCAGACCGACATCCTGACCGGACTGCCGAACCGCGCCTTCTTCCTCGCCCGGCTCGACGAGCTCAATGGCCGGCTGGAAGACGGCGGGCCGACCTTCTCGATCCTGATGCTCGACCTCGACCGCTTCAAGAACGTCAACGATTCCCTCGGTCACGGCGCCGGCGATGCGCTGCTGCGCCAGGTGGCCCAGCGGCTGAAGTCGGCCGTGCGCGCCAGCGACGTGCTGGCGCGGCTCGGCGGCGACGAGTTCGCCATCATCCAGGAAGCTTGCGAGGATCAGCGCGCCTGCTCGACCGAGCTCGCAGGGCGGATCGCCAGGCTCGTGACCGAGCCGTTCCTGCTGCCCGGACATCGCGTCGAGATCGGCACCAGCATCGGCATTGCGATCGCGCCGGATCACGGCAGCGACCAGGAGCAGCTCCTGAAGAAGGCGGACCTTGCGCTCTACCGCTCGAAATCGGCGGGCCGCAACTGCTTCACCATCTACGACGAGGCGATGTCGGCCGAGCTCGAGGCGCGCAACACGCTGGAAGGAGATCTGCGCGACGCCATCGCGCGCTGCCAGCTGGAGGTGCACTACCAGCCGTTCGTCGACGCCCTCAGCGGCGCGCGGCGCGGCTTCGAGGCGCTGGTGCGCTGGCGGCACCCAACGCGCGGGCTGATCCCGCCGGATCAGTTCATTGCGCTCGCGGAGGAGACCGGACTGATCGTGCCGCTCGGTGAATTCGTGCTGCGCCGCGCCTGCGCGGACGCAGCTGGCTGGCCCTCCGAGCTCGCGGTCGCCGTGAACCTGTCGCCGATCCAGTTCAAGGAGGCCGATCTGTTCGAAGTGATTTCGGCCGCGCTCGCCGATTCCGGCCTGCCGCCGCAGCGGCTGGAGATCGAGATCACGGAATCGGTGCTGCTGGAACGCGGGGTCGAGAACCACGCCTTCATGGAGCGGCTCAAGGACCTCGGCATCGAGCTCGCGCTCGACGATTTCGGCACCGGCTATTCCTCGCTCAGCTATCTGACCGCGTTCCCGTTCGACAAGATCAAGATCGACAAGTCGTTCATTCGCAATCTCACGCAGCAGCCGCGCAGCTCCGCCATCATCTCTTCGATCGTAACGCTGGCACGCGGGCTCGACATGTCGGTCACCGCCGAAGGCGTCGAGACCCGCGAGGAGTTCGAGCGGCTGAAGGCGCTCGGCGTCAACTTCGCACAGGGCTATCTGTTCGGTCGCCCGCACCCGATCGAGCGGATCCTGTTCGACGCGCCGGTCGAACCTTCGCACCTCGACGCCGCCTGAGCGCGCCTAAGGGGCATGCGCGAAAAGCGCTTGACCCGGACATCCCCGGATGGTCCGAAGGATCGTCCAGGGATGAAACACACAATGCGGCTTCCGTTCTTCTACGGCTGGGTCGTGGTCGCCGTGACCTTCGTCACCATGGCCATTGGCGTCAACGCGCGAACCGCCTTTTCATTGTTCTTTCCGCCGATCATCTCCGAATTCGGCTGGGAGCGCGGCGTCACGGCGGGAGCTTTCTCCTTCGGCTTCGTGGTGTCGGGCGTGGTCAGCCCGCTGATCGGCCGCCTGATGGACCGCGCCGGCCCGCGCGCGGTGATGGAGCTCGGCGTCGTGCTGATGGGCGGCGGGCTGCTGCTGGCACCGCTTACCAGTGCGCCCTGGCATCTCTATGTCACCATCGGCGTCATGGTCGGCGCCGGTTCGGTGTGTCTCGGCTATTCCGGTCAATCGCTGTTCCTGCCGAACTGGTTCATCCGCAAGCGCGGCTTCGCCATTGGCATCGCCTTCGCCGGCGTCGGCATCGGCTCGGTGACGCTGCTGCCATGGGTGCAGCACATGATCGAAGGGACCGGCTGGCGTACCGCCTGCACCGCGATGGGGCTCCTCGTTCTGATCGTGCTGGCGCCGATCAATCTGTTGCTGCGCAAGCGCCCCGAGGATATCGGCCTTCAGCCGGACGGCGATGCGGCGCCGGCCGCGGGCGCCACAAAAGCTGTCTCCAACATCGTCGATCCCGTCTGGGCCGGCACCGAATGGACGCTGAGGAGCGCCGTCGCAACGGCGCGGTTCTGGTGGATCGCGCTCGGCTATTTCTGCGGCCTGTACATCTGGTACGCGGTGCAGGTGCACCAGACCAAATTCCTGCTCGATATCGGCTTCAGCCCCGGCGTTGCGGTGTGGGCGCTCGGCATCGTCAGCCTGCTCGGCATTCCCGGCCAGATCCTGCTCGGCCATGTCTCCGACCGGATCGGGCGGGAATGGGTGTGGGCGATCAGCTGCGCAGGGTTTGCGATCTGCTTTGCGGCGCTGATGGCGCTGAAGTTCCAGCCGTCATTGTGGCTGGTCTATCTCATGGTGTTCACGCAAGGCGCGCTCGGCTACGGCCTCACCTCAATCATGGGCGCGGTGGTGTTCGAGATCTTCCAGGGCAGGCACCAGGGCAGCATTTTTGGAACGATCATGCTCGCCGCGCTGGCGGGCGGTGCCGCCGGTCCCTGGGTGACCGGCTTCCTCTACGATCGCGCCGGCGATTATACGCTCGCCTTCGGCATCGCGATCATCGTGAGCGGATTGTCGGCGCTGTCGATCTGGCAGGCCGCGCCGCGCAAGGTGCGGGTGGTGGCCGGCCGGCTGCACGAGCTGCAGGGCCGAACTGCGGAGTGAGTTCCGGACGCACCGGATTATCCGTGCTTCTTTCGCCGAATGTTAAGCACGTCGGGGCCTGGCGACGCGCGACCAGGATCGGCAAAACGTCTTGGACACCATCGGAGCGCTAGCCTCGGGCTGAATGCCGCTTCTTCCCGATTCCGCCGGATCCACCAATGTCTGCCTCCGATTGTCTCGTGAAAGAAACTCCGGACGTGTTGTTGGCTGCGCTGGAACGCGCCGACGATGCCATCGTCATCATCGACAGCGCGCGGCGCATCACGCATTTCAACTCCGGTGCCGAGCGGATCTGGAAGCTCGCGCGCGCCGACGTAATTGGCCGCAATGCCGACATTCTCACCCTGAAGTGCCTGCAGGTCGAGCCGGTCGCGGAGTTCCGCGATGAGATCAGTCTCACGCGGCACGACGGCAGCCGAATCCGGACGGCCATCGCGCTGTCGTCCGTTGCGAGCGGCGGCATGCCCCATCACGTCGTGTTCGCGCGCGACGTCACCACTGACGCCGAACGCCGCGCCAGAATCGGGCTCCTCCACGCAGTCTCCGACCAGACCAACAGGGCGGTGATCATCACCGACACCGAGCAGAACATCGTCTACATCAATTCGGCCTTCACGGCGCTGTTCGGTTACACCAGCGACGAGGCCGCGGGCCGCCGCGCAGGCGAGCTCATCGCCGGCTGCCACACCGATCGCAAGGCCGTCGCAAAGCTTGTCAAGCGTCTGATGCAGGGCGGCCGTCGCGGCGAGGTCGAGGTGCTCACCCATGACAAGGACGGCGAGGAGATCTGGGTCTGTGCCCGGATCGACGTCTTCCGCGACATGAAGGGCCGGGCCAAGCACATCTTCGCACTGCTCGAGGACATCACCGAGACCAAGCAGCTGCGCTCGCTCCAGCAGCTCATCATGGGCGCGCTCGCCGACGAAGTGCCGATCGGCGAGATCGCGGACAGGCTGTGTCGTCGCGTCGAGGAGATCGCACCAGATGTCGTCTGCTCGCTGCTTCACGTCGATTCCGCGGGCTTGGTCCATCCGCTCGGCGGCCCGAGCCTGCCCGAGGATTATTCCCGTGCGCTGGACGGCGTCGCCATCGGCCCCAATGTCGGCTCCTGCGGCACGGCCGCCTTTTACGGCGAGCCGGTGCTGGCCGAGGATCTCGACACCGACCCGCGTTGGCAACCCTACAAGGCGATGCCGCTCGCGATCGGCTTGCGTGCCTGCTGGTCGACGCCGGTCAAGGCGAAAGACGGCCGGGTCATCGCCACCTTCGCATTCTACTTTCGTGAGCCGCGTGCGCCGAGCAATTGGCACCGACGCATCGTCGAGGCCTGCGTCAATCTCGGCGCCTTCGCGATCGAGCGCAAGGAGGCGCGCGCCGAGATCGCGCGGCTCGCCTATCACGACATCCTCACCGGCCTGCCGAACCGCGCACAGCTAAGACACCTGATCACCACCGCAATCGACGCCTGCCCGACCGGGAGCCATGTCGCGCTGGCCTTTCTCGACGTCGATCATTTCAAGGACGTCAACGATACGCTGGGCCATGCCGCCGGTGACGAACTGCTGGTCCAGCTCGCGCAGCGCCTGCGCGAGCAGATCGGGCCCGAAGACATGCTGGGACGGCTCGGCGGCGATGAGTTCGTCATCCTGCTGCCGCAACGCAACGCCGAGAGTGCCGAGCGCGTCGCGGCCGGGATCACGGAAGCGCTCGCAGCACCCTTACGGCTCGGATCGAAGCTGATGCCGATGTCGGCCAGCATCGGCATCAGCCTCTACCCCGATCATGCCACCGACATCGATACGTTGATGCAGCAGGCCGACGCCGCCATGTACATGGCTAAGCAGGCGGGACGTTCGACCCATCGCCTGTTCAGCGTCGAGATGAACGGGCTTGCCGAGCAGCGGTTGGCGCTGATCGCAGCGCTCCGTCGCGCCATCGCCGAGGGTGCGCTCAGTCTCAGCTACCAGCCGCAGATCCGCAGCTGTGACGGCGCGATCCACGGCGTCGAGGCGTTGGCGCGCTGGCGCGACGACGTGCTCGGCGACGTCTCCCCCGCAAAATTCATTCCCCTCGCCGAGGAATGCGGCCTGATCGAGCAGATCGGCCTGTGGTCGGTGCGCGAGGCTTGCCGGCAGATGGCGAACTGGCGCCGCGCCGGGCTCAACATTCCCAGCGTGTCCGTGAATCTGTCGCCGATCAATTTCCGCAACGTCACGCTGGCCGCGCGGCTCAAGGAGATCCTCGCCGAATACGACCTGCCGCCGGACGCCTTGATGCTGGAGATCACCGAAGGCACCTTCATGCAGGACGGCGCGGCCGCGCTGGAGACGATGCATGCGATCCGCGCGCTCGGCATCGGCCTCTCGGTCGACGATTTCGGCACCGGCTATTCCAGCCTCAGCCGCCTCGCGCATCTGCCGATCCGCGAATTGAAGATCGACCGCAGTTTCATGCGCGACATTGAGCGCGACGCCGGCGCGCTCGCGATCGCCACCGCCGTGGTGCGCGTCGGCCAGGGCCTCGGCATGACCGTCGTCGCCGAAGGCGTCGAGACCGAAGGCCAGCGCAAAACGCTGGCCGAGCTTGGTTGCGACGTCGTCCAGGGCTTCCTCTATGCACCTGCGCTTGCGCCTGTCGTCTTCGAGCGCTGGCTGATCGAGCACTGCGCCGAGCAGGCGAGGGCGATGCTGGGGCGGCTCGACGTCGTGCCGGTGGGTGTAGTTGCGGTGAAGCGATCGGCGTAGGGCTTGCCGTCCGCTTGTCCTCCAGTTCCGAAAAGCGTCTGTTTCAGACCGTTGTTTGACTGCACTGTCGCATGGAACTCGCGGAAAACCTTTGAAAGCAACGGATTGGTTTGGGTTGCCAATCCGCCCTTGAATGGAACTCTTCCGGAGGACTGTACGGTGTTACCCATACTTGTTTTGCAGTTGCGTAATCAGCGTTCTGCTTGCATCTAGATCGCGATTGAGCGCAGAGGAAATTCCGCCTCATGACACTGTTTTTTGTTGTTGAGCGTGAGGATGCTTTGTCAATGAACTGGATCTGGGTGCAGGCCGTAAAGACAGATCCGGGCATATGCTAAGACCGCTGTTCAGCGCCGCAGCGGAGCATCCGCAGTGAGGCAAGTCCCTGCAATTGGTAACCGCCTCTTGGCAGCGCTACCGCCTGCCGATTTCGATCTTCTGGCGCCCGAGCTCGATACAGTCGCGCTTGTCGAAGACACCGCGATTTCGCAGGACGGTGATCCGGTCGACTATGTCTTGTTTCCCCATAGCGGGGCCATCTCGCTGATGGTTGACCTGGCGGATGGCCAAACCGTTGCCAGCGCCCTGATCGGTCGCGAGGGAGCAATGGGCACTCTTTCCGTGTTTGGGCCGTCACCTTCGGCACTGACTGCCATCGTTCGTGCTGCGGGGGTCGCCTCGCGAATCCCGGCGCGGCGATTCAACGCGGCATTTAACCGCAGCCCCGCAATCCGGCACGCGATCCAGACTCACGTCAGGGCGATGCTGGTCCAGCTTCAGCGCGGCGGCGCCTGCAATGCGCTGCATCCGGTGCAAGCCCGCATGGCACGCTGGCTGCTGCACATTTGCGATCGCATTGACGGCGATTTCCTGCCGCTCACCCAGGAGGCGCTGTCGCAAATACTCGGCGTACGGCGAACGACCGTGACGCTTCTGATGCGAAATCTGCGTGATTCCGGAGCGATCCGATCTGTTCGACGGGGCCACATTGAGATCGACCGGGTAAGACTTGCTGCCGCGGCGTGCGAATGTCATGGCACGATGCATCGCGAGGTCGAGCAGATCTTCTCGACGGCGCGACTTCGCGCATGGACGACGCCGGATGAGTTGCGATTGCCGTGAGCGGCAGTGGGACGCAATCATAACCCGTATCAGCCACACGCTGAGCGGCGGCTGATCCGCTTTGGCCGGACACAAAAAGCTGCCCGCGGCTTGCAGGCAGCAGTTTCGTGAGGATGTTCAGCCGACGTTTCGCACGCGTATGGGAAGGCTGAACGTGCTCGCGGAGGTCTTGAGCCCCGCCAGAGGCGAGGCTCCGAGGGCGCATTACCGGCGAGGTTACTGCTGCGCCGGCTGACCCGACGTCGAAGGCGGCGGGGCATTGTTCTGGTTGGTCTGCCCAGATTGCATGTTCTGGTTGGTGCTGGGCTGACTGGTGGACTGATTGTTGCTTTGGGCCGGGGCCTGACCGGTGGTCTGGCCCGCGGGCGGCTGCGTGGCCGCCTGGCCCGAAGGCGTTGGTTGGTTCTGCTGAGCCTGGCCATCCGTGGACGGCTGGTTCTGCGGAGCCTGGCCGGTGGTCTGGTTCTGTTGCGCCGGCGCGCCGGTCTGGCCGGTCGTCGTGTTTTGCGGCGTCGACTGGCTATTCTGCCCCTGACCGACCGTCGTCGACTGGCCCTGCGTGGCGCTGATCTGGTTGGACACGCCAAGCGCGGAGACCGTGCGGGTATCGATCGAGCCGGTGGCCTGGAAGCCTTCCTGTCTCTGGAAAGTCATCAGTGCTCTGCGCGTACCGGGCCCGAGGACGCCGTCCGCTTCGCCAGACAGCATCCGACGTTCAATCAGGACTCGCTGAACGATGCGGATCTCGTCGGGACTGAGATCCAGCGCGGCAACACCGCCACCGCTTGAGCTGCCACGGTGCGCATAATGCATCCGCGGACCGGCGGGAATGACGTCCACGATCCTGCGGCTTCGATCGGTGACGATGATTTCGTCATCGACGACGAAGAAGCTGTCGTCGCGGTAGTCCGGATAGACGTCGATCAGCGCGGGATAAGCCGCGACCGAGACCACGGAGATGTTTCGCGGCACGACCACGCCGGCATTGACCCGGAAGTTGATGGAATTGGCGTTGACCCGGACGCGCTCCACATTGCGTGAGTTCAGCACCGACTGCTGTAGCTGGGTTTGCTGCTGCGCATTCACCTGCACGCGGCCGGACATGCTCTGGGTGGCCGCATTCGAGGTTTGCGCCTGGGTGTTGGTCTGTCCCTGCGTGTTGGCGCCGGTCGTTGCGCCCTGTGCATTCTGGCCCTGGGCGTTGTTGGTGTTCGCGCCGGTCGTCGTCGTGCTCTGACCTTGCGCGTTCTTGCCTTGAGCGTTCTTGTCCTGGGCATTGTCCTTGGTGTTGGCGCCCGTCGTCGTGCTCTTATTCTTCTGTTCCGCACCCTGCGACTGACGCGTGCGGTCGCGGTCGTTGCGGCTCTGTCCGACGGTCTGGTCCTTCTGTCCGCGCTTGTCGCTCTCGGACTTCGACTGGCGCGCGCTGTCTCGATCGCTACGGCTCTGGCCAACCGTCTGGTCCTTGCCCTGTTTCTCGTATCCGGATTGCGACTGACGCGCGTTATCGCGGTCGCCGCGGCCCTGACCGACAGTCTGCTTGTCGGTCTTGTCGGCGGCTCGGCCGCTATCGCGCGCTTCGGAAGCACCCTCGGCCCGACCGCCTGCGCGGCCCTGCGTCATTCCTTCGCTGCGGGAAGCGCCACCTGCGCCTTGCGACGTCGCACCGCCGGACCGGCCGCGTTCCGCAGCACCTTCGCGGGCTCCGCCACCTGAACTCATGCCGCTTCCGCCGGCTCCTCCGCCGGCGCTCATTCCGCCGCCTGCGCCTTCGCGCATACCTTGCGCCGATGCCAGGCTCACGCCTGCGAGCAGCACTGCCGTAGTCAGCAGGAATTTGTTCTTTGCAGTGTTCATCTGAATCTCCTTGGGTTTGCTTCGCTGCACTTGCGCGCTTCCGTCGCGACGCGACCGCGCTCGTTTCGTTGGTGTTTCGATGTCGGGCCAACATTAACGACGGGCAAAAGTTGCAAACGCCCGACCGCGAGCGCGAAGAGTCATGAAGATAAACGGGCGTTCATCTCGACGATTTCGCGTCTCCTGATAGCGGCCGCCTCCTTACTGATCGAGGGTTGAAGAGGTCGGCACGGCCCGCTGTTCCGCGGCCATCGATGATCGCGATCGCGCGGTGCGTTCCTTTCACGGTGCTGCGGCGGTTCAGCGCAGTCGCGGCTTCCAATGGCTCAAATTGGCTCGGCGATCATGCGAGGATTCGATTAGCCCGAAGCCAGTCCCGTCCTCCGCCGCAAATCCGTGATCGCGCGCAGGAAGCTGTCGGCCGGCGTGGTTTCGGGATCAATGAGCCGGTGCAGGCGAAAGCCGTCCTCCAGCGCCAGCACCACGGAAGCCATCCAGGGCGGGTTCAAATTGTCATTGCGCCCGTTGCTCTTCAACGTCGCCTCGACGATGTCGGCGACCAGCTTGCGCCGCGCGCGCAGGCGTTTGGCGAGTTCGGGGCGGCGCTTCTCGGCGCGGGCGACGAACAGGATCATCTCCATGTGCAGCAGCGGCGAGCGGGCGAGGGGGTCCTGCCTGCTGCGGTCCATCGATTTCAGCGCCGCGATGAAGTCGTCGAGATTGTCGTGCTGAGCGAGAATGTCCAGGTTGCGCCGGATCGACTGCTCGACATGGTCTTCGAGCATGGCGATGATCAATTCGTCCTTGCTCTTGAAGTTGGAATAGAACGCGCCGCGGGTGAAGCCGGCCGCGGCCGCGATCGCCTCGATGCTGGCGCCGCCTATGCCGTCTTCCTCGAACACGCGCGCGGCCGCCTCGAACAGCTTGTCGCGCGTATTGTCCCTGGTCGGCCTGGTTCTCACCCTTGACATCGGACCAGGTTAGGGCAGAATGCAACTCGATACAATAATGTATCGAGTTGATAATTATGGGGATGGTTACGCCGGGCTCTGGGGCAGCCTTGCGTATTCGTGTCATGCGGCAACCGATTTGAGGTCACCATGAACGAGCCAGTGCAAGGCGCGAACGGCGATCCGTTGTTCAACCCGCTGTCGCCGGACTTCATCCGCGATCCCTATCCGCATTACGACCGGCTGCGCACGATCGATCCGATCCATCTGACGCCGTTCGGCCAGTTCGTCACCAGCCGCCACGCCGATGTCAGCCTCGTGCTGCGCGACAGGCGCTTCGGCAAGGATTTCGTCGAGCGTTCGAAGCGCCGCTACAGCGAAAAGATCATGGACGAGCCGGTGTTCCGCAGCATGAGCCACTGGATGCTGCAGGCCGATCCGCCCGACCACACCCGCCTGCGCGGCCTGGTCGTGAAGGCCTTCACCGCGCGCCGCGTCGAAGACATGCGGCCGCGCATCCAGGAGATCGTCGATCAGACCATCGATGCCGTGATCGATCACGGCCATATGGACCTGATCGAGGATTTCGCCTTCCGCCTGCCGGTCACCATCATCTGCGACATGCTCGGCATTCCCGAGGAGCACCGCGAGGTCTTCTACAAGAGCTCGCGCGACGGCGGGCGGCTGCTCGACCCCGTGCCCTTGTCTCCGGAGGAGATCAGGAAGGGCAACGGGGGCAACCTGATGGCCCAGATGTACTTCCAGCAGCTGTTCGAGCTGCGCCGCAAGAATCCCGGCGACGATCTCATCACCCAGCTCGTGCAGGCCGAGGAGGACGGCAACAAGCTCACCAACGAGGAGCTGACCGCTAACATCATCCTGTTGTTCGGCGCCGGCCACGAGACTACCGTCAACCTGATCGGCAACGGCCTCCTGGCTCTGCACCGCAATCCGGACCAGCTCGCGCTGCTGAAGGCGCGGCCCGAGCTGATGGCGGGCGCGATCGAGGAATTCCTGCGCTACGACTCCTCGGTGCAGATGACCGGGCGCGTCGCGCTGGAGGACATCGACGATCTCGGCGGCGCGAAGATCCCCAAGGGCGAGACCGTGCTCTGCCTGCTCGGCTCGGCCAACCGCGATCCGGCGGTCTATCCTGACAGGCCCGACCGGCTGGACGTCACCCGGCAGAACGTGAAGCCGCTGTCGTTCGGCGGCGGCATCCATTTCTGCCTCGGCGCCCAATTGGCGCGCATCGAGGCCGAGATCGCCATCGCGACGCTGCTTCGCCGGCTGCCGGATCTGCGCATCGACGACGTCGAAAACCCGCAGTGGCGGCCGACCTTCGTGCTGCGCGGCCTGACGCGGCTGCCGGCGAGCTGGTGAGGGCGCTCGGCGTTAACCTCCGCGCGCAACAGTCGCTGTGACTTCGCCACACTTCCCCCTATATAAGGGGCTGTTCCGGCGCGCCTGAAGCCTCAAGGCCAAGGTTTGCAGGGTCAAGTTTGACCCGGGTGCCGGTTTGGCCGAGGGGAGACCCGTGCAGACGACGCTGCTCGGATTGGCGATTGCCTTCATCATTGCGCTGCTGGCCGCGCTGATCGGGCCTTACTTCATCGACTGGAACCAGTTTCGGCCCCAGTTCGAGGCGGAGGCGACCAGGATCATCGGCGTGCCGGTGCGGGTGGCGGGCGAGCTCGATGCGCGGCTTCTGCCGGCGCCGACGCTGCGGCTGCGTTCGGTCACCTTCGGCGGCAACAACGATCTCGGCCGCCTGCGCGCCGACAAGCTCGACGTCGAGTTCAGCCTGGGGTCCCTGATGCGCGGCGAATGGCGTGCCACCGAGCTTTCGGTGGGCGGCATGGCGGTCGATCTCGGCCTCGATGCGCGCGGGCGGGTCGATTTGCCGTCCATCGCGAGCGGCAGCTTCAATCTCGCCTCGCTCGCCATCGAGCGGCTCAATCTCACCGGCCGCATCGCCCTGCACGATGCCACCAGCCGCTCGACACTGGAGCTCAACGACATCGTCTTCTCCGGCGACGTGCGATCGCTGGCCGGCGCGGTCCGCGGCGAGGGCAGTTTCAGCACGACGGGGGTGCGCTATCCGTTCCGGATCTCCTCCGGCCCGAGCGCCGACGGCAACGCCACGCGGCTCCATCTCAACATCGATCCGGGCGAGCGCGCGATCCTCGCTGATCTCGAAGGCGTGCTCGCCTTCGACAACCGCCTGCCGAAATTCGACGGCGCGCTGATGCTCGCCGTGCCGGCGGTCAAGAAAGCAGGCGAGGCGGGGCCGACGCCCTGGAAGCTCACGACAAAGCTCAAGGCCGATCCGGCCGGCGCCAAATTCGAACAGGTCGACGCCAGCATCGGCACCGAGGACGCCGCGCTGAAGCTCGGCGGCGTCGGCGACCTCAAATTCGGCGCCTCGCCGCTGCTGCGCGCGGTGCTGTCGGCGCGGCAGGTCGATGCGGACAAGCTGACGGCCAAGGACGATGCCGATCCGCAGCGCGTCCTGCCGGCGCTGCGCGCGGGGTTGGCCGCGATCCCGCAGGCGCCGATCCCGGCGCAGATCGAATTCAACTCCGACCAGATCATGCTGGGTGGCCGTCCGCTCCAGAACATCACCGCCGAGCTTCAGACCGACGGGCGATCCTGGACCTTCCAGCGGCTCGAGCTGCGCGCGCCCGGCATGACGCAGCTCTCGCTCAATGGCGCTACTCCCGGCGCCGACAGCTTTAGCGGCCGTCTCAGCGTCGAGTCGTCCGATCCCGACGCGCTGGTGGCCTGGCTCCAGGGCCGCAGCGAGATCAACCGCCGCAGCACGCGGCCGCTGCGCCTTGCCGGCGACGTGACGATCGCCGCCAACCATCTCGCCATCGACAGGCTGAAGGCCGACATCGAGGGCGGCGCGGTCGAGGGCCGCATCGCCTTCGTCCAGACCGGCGCGAGCAAGGGCTCGCGGATCGATGCCGAGCTCAAGGCCGACCGTCTCGACCTCGACGCCGCCGCAAGCTTCGTGCGCGCGCTCGCGGGGCCGCAGGGCGAATGGCCGGAGGAAGCCAAGCTCTCGCTCGATATCGGCCGCGCCATCTCCGCCGGCCAGGAGCTGCGGCCGTTTGCGGCAAAGCTCGGCTACGGTCCGGCGGCGCTGTCGTTGGAGCAGCTGCGGTTCGGCCAGGCGAGCGGGGTGACCACGGAGGCGAGCGGCAATTTTGATCGCGCTCACGCCACCGGCAAGCTCGCGCTGAAGTCGTCGGCCAATTCGCTGCGCGACCTCACGGCCCTGATCGAGCCATTTGCGCCCGCGGTGCGTGCGCGCTTTGACGCCATCCCGGCAATATCAGGCGCGACCCGCCTCAAGCTCGACCTCAGCCTCGACAGGAATGCCGAGCATGCCGATCGCAGCAACGCCCGCGTCGTGTTCGATCTCGACTCGCCGCAGCTCAAGGCCACCGCGACGCTGGCCGCGCAGGCGCCGGTGGCCGCCATCGACGGCATCGACATCGACCGCCTGCGCAACAGCGACTTCACGCTCGACTCCAAGGTATCGACACCGCAAGCCGGCGCCCTGTTGGCGCTGCTCGGTCTCGATCGCATGGTGGCGGCAGGCGAGGGCGCTTCGCAGCTCGAAGGCAAGTTGAGTGGCACCTGGCAGAAGCCGCTGCAGTTCAGCGCGAAACTTTCGGGTGGGCTGGACGCGAACGCGCTGGGTAACTTTGACTGGTCGACATCCAAGGGCAGCGCGAGCTTGCGTGTCCGCAACGTCAACCTGGCGCCGCTGTTCGGGACCAGCGTGACCGACAAATCAGTGCAGAACGTCAGCCTGTCCGCCCGCGTCGGCCTGTCAGGCAACCGCCTGACCTTCGACGATCTCGACAGCAGCGCGGCCGGGTCGCATCTGCGCGGTCATCTGACGGTGACGCTCGATCAGGAGACGAGTGTCGATGGTGAGATGGGTCTTGATTCGCTCGATCTTGCGCCGGCGCTCGCGATGGCCATCGGTGCGGCCGGCCACGACCCCGGCGAGCCGCTGAGCCCGGGGCTCGTCGGTGGCTGGCGTGGCCGGATCGTCTTCCAGGCACTGCGCGGCACGTTGCCGAGTGGCATCGAACTGCGCCCCGTCGGCGGCACGATCCGAAGCGACGGCCAGTCGCTCGCCCTCGATGCGCTCAAGGGCGGCATCGGTGGCGGCGAGATGTCGGCGAGTCTCGACGCGCGGAATGGCGCCAATGGGCTGACGTTGAATACGCGCATCGAGCTCGGCAATGTCGATGCGGCAACGCTACGCTACCGCGATCTCGCGCTGCCGAAGGGCCGGGCCTCGGTGCAGATGGCGCTGACGAGCCAGGGCCGCAGCGTCGCGGCTCTCACCGGCGCCCTCGCCGGCAACGGCACGGTGACGCTCGACTCCGCCGAGATCGCCGGCCTCAATCCGCGCGCCTTCGAGATCGCGATCCGCGCCAGCGACGGTGGCCAGGTCGCCGACGACAACCGGCTGCGACAGCTGGTCGAGCCCGCGCTGTCGGCAGGCCCGATCGCGGTCGCGTCCGCGCAGATCCCGTTCACGATCCGCGACGGGCGGCTACGCGTCGGCGCGACACCGCTGGAGGCGAAGAACGCCCGCGCCATCGTCTCCGGCGGCTATGATATTCCCGCCGACCAGGCCGACATCCGCGCCAGCCTGACGCCGATCATGACCGGGCTCTCCGGCGCCCCGCCGGAGATCCAGCTGTTCGCGGCAGGCCCGCCCGACAAGCTGAGCCGCACCGTCGATCTCGCGCCGCTGTCCTCGTGGCTCGCGGTGCGCACGATCGATCGCGAGACACGCCGGCTCGATGCCATCGAGCGCGGCGAGCCGCCGCCGGCGACCGCCGCGCTGCCGACGCTGGTCTCGCCGGACCCGCTGCCCGAGCCGTCGCTGACGGACGTGCCGATACCCGGCCGCGATCCGCGCCGCACCCCGCCAAAGTCGAAGGTCGCGCCGGCACCTAAGGCGCCGCAGGCCGCTCCCGCCGCGCCGAGCCCGCCGCTCGCAAGCCAGCAGCTTGCGCCGCTGCCGCCGCCGATCGACGTTCGGCCCGCCCCGGGGCCTGCGCCCGCCAGGCCCAAGCCAAAGCCGCCGCTGGTGCTGACGCCGTCCAATCCGTGAGAGCCGATTTTGGTTTGGAGAATGCGAGCCGCGGGCTCGACCTCGCCCGCTTGCGGGAGAGGTCGGCGCGAAGCGCCGGGTGAGGGTTCTCTCGTCGTGGGGAGTATCCCGTTGCGGAGACACCCTCTCCCCAACCCTCTCCCGCAAGCGGGAGAGGGGGTGCACCTGCCGTGCGGCCCCTTGCCCACCGGTAAACCCATTCCCGCGCATTTGAATGAATTTTGGTCGGCAAAACTGATTTGCTGATTTTACTGAATTCTCGCGTTTGACCTCTAGTGTCGGTTCCTGAGGAATCCGGTGTCCTGCCACGAGCGGCGGGCCGGCGCGCCAAGAACTGGGGTTAGCGAGATGGACGGGGCGAAGACGCTTCTACAGGATCTGGACGACGCGATCGCGCGCGGCACCGACGAAAGCCGGGCGCGCGCGTTGTGGCATGCGACCGACATCCTGATCACCGGCCGCTACAGCGACGACGAGATCAGCATGTTCGGCGAGGTGATCGGCCGGCTCGCGGACGAGATCGAGGTTGCCGCGCGCGCGCAGCTCTCGGAGCTGATGTCGGCGTGCGATCACGCCCCGCTCAACGTCATCGAAAAGCTCGCGCTCGACGACGAGATCGAGATCGCCGGTCCCGTGCTGCGCGACTCCACGCGTATCGACGAGAAGATGCTGGTCGAGAGCGCCATGACCAAGGGCCAGGCGCATCTGCTCGCGATCTCCCAGCGCGAGTCGATCGGCGAGGCCGTGACCGACGTGCTGGTCAAGCGCGGCAACCAGGAAGTCGTGACCTCGGTCGCCAGAAACGAGGGCGCGCGCTTCTCCGGCTCGGGCCTTCTGCACATGGTCCGCCGCGCCGAGGGCGACTCGATCCTCGCCGAGCAGCTTGGCCTGCGCAAGGACGTGCCGCGCCACATCTTCCAGCAGCTCATCGCGAAAGCCTCCGAAGACGTCCGCCGCCGGCTCGAGACCGAGCGGCCCGAGATGTTGGCGCAGATCCAGAGCTCGGTGACCGAGGTCACCGGCGATCTTCAGTCCAAGTTCGGCCCTTCCTCGCGCAGCTATTTCGTCGCCAAGCGTGTGGTAACGACGCAGTACCGCCAGGGCAATCTCAACCAGGATTCGATCTCTAACTATGCGCGCCAGCACCGCTTCGACGAGGTGCAGATCGGCCTGTCGCTGCTGTCGGCGCTGCCGGTCGACGTGATCGAACGCGCGCTGATGGACCGCAACCGTGAGATGATCCTGGTGCTGTGCAAGGCGCTCGACTTCTCCTGGGACACGACGATGTCGCTGCTGTTCCTCGGCGCCAAGGATCATCTGATCACGGCGCGCGACCTCCAGGACAACGAGCGCGAGTTCGGCCGCCTCAAGATCGAGACCTCGCGCAGCATCTTGAAGTTCTACCAGTCGCGCAAGAACAGCGCGGGTGCCGATGCGGGCCGTCAGCCCGAGCTCCAAGTCCACTGACAGGTCCACTGAGGAGAGGAGGGTATTTGCAATGTTGCCTCAATTCGGCACCGCGGTTCGCAAGAAGAGCCTCAATAAGCCCGTCGTCACCGATCTCGGCGGCGGAGCACCCGATAAGGCCTCGGTGGACGCCGCCTGGCTCGTTCTCGAAGCCGCCAACGACCTCGGCGACCACGCCGCGATCGACGCCTGCCGCCGCGTCATTGACGCCGAGCTGAACGGCACGGCGGCGGGCAGCGCCGATGTCGATCTTGTGCTGGGGTATTTTCGCTGACGATCATGACGGCGAAGCGCCGACCGAAGCTCACGAGTTCTGCAGTGAGCTCGAGCGTTTCGAACCCATGTCGATCCGACGGTCCGACTTTGCCGCGCTGAGAGCCGCGGCCAGCTCGTCGAGATGGTACGGTTTCGCCAAGATCTGGATATCCGCCGCTTCGGCTTGATGGATCGCGGCCTCGGCATAACCGCTGGTCAGCAGGACCGGCACGTCGCTGCGCCGTCTCCTGATCTCTCGCGCGAGCTCTACCCCATTCATGCCACCCGGCATCATGATGTCCGAAAAGACGAGATCGACAGAGCGCCCGTCGGCCAACGCGCCGAGCGCAGCTGCGGCGCTCGCGGCCCGCGTGACCTCATAGCCGAGCTGACCAAGCATCTCGCCGACGAGCGTGGCCACCTCGTCGTCGTCTTCGACCAACAAGATTCGGCCCTGGTTGCTCTTCTTCGGCCGCGCTCTGCTGAAATCGATGAGGTGTCGCGGCTTCGAGGGGAGATCTTGGGAGCGCGGCAGGTACAACTCGATGCTGGTGCCCTCACCGACCTGCGATTTGATGCGGACAGTCCCGCGTGACTGGGTCGCAAAGCCGTGGACTTGCGCCAGGCCGAGGCCGGATCCTTTGCCGACGTCCTTCGTCGTGAAGAACGGTTCGAAAACCCGCGAAAGGATCTCCGGGCTCATGCCGACGCCGGTATCGACGACGGACAGCCGCACATAGTCGCCCGCGATGTTCTCATCACTCAGATTGAGCAGGTTCTCGCCACGGACGATGATGGTGCCGCCATTGGGCATCGCATCGCGGGCGTTGACGGCCAGATTGAGAATGACCAGCTCGAGCTCCCCCGGATCAACTTCCACCGGCCAGAGCTGCTCGGGGAAATCGAACTCGACGTGGACGTCCCCCCGCAGGCTTCGGTCGAGCAGTTCGCGCATCCCGCCGATCTGCGCAGCAACGTCGACGGGCTCCGGACGAAGTGTCTGCCGGCGAGAAAACGCTAGAAGCTGCTTGGTCAGGCTGGCGCCGCGCTGCGCCGCCTGGATCATCCCGTCCATCAAGCGGCGCCGGCGGTTCTGGTCTGTTTGGCGGTCGAGCATGTCGAGGCCGCCGGAGATCACCATCAGCAGATTGTTGAAGTCATGAGCCACGCCGCCCGTGAGCTGGCCGATCGCTTCGATCTTCTGGGCCTGGCGCAGGGTTTCCTCCACCCTGGCGCGCTCGTTCATTTCAAGTCGAAGCTGCTTGTTCGCTTCCTCCAGCGCTCGCGTGCGCTCGACCACCAGCTTCTCGAGCTCCTGCGCAGTTTGCTCGCGCGCCTCGAGCAGAGCCCGGATTTCGTATTGACGCCGCCGTGCCCGTATCGCCGATTGGATCGCGCTGGTCAGCGTCATCGGTTGAACCGGCCGTTCGAGCAGCGAAACGTTGCGGAGTAGATCGACGATGCTGCGCCGCCAGGCGACGACCGCCGGTTGCTCTCGATGGCTGGTGAGAACGACAAAAGGCAGGTCCGACCATGGTGGCTGGTTCGCGATCCATTGTGCCAGCGGCGCCGTCTCTTTCCCGAACAACCCTTCCTCGGCGAGAAAGACGGTGCCCACGCCGACCGTCATCTCGCTGATGAGTTCGGGCAGGCTTCGGCAGTTGATCGCGTTCAGATTGGAGCTGCGGAAGAGCTCGGCCGACGCCGGTCCGTCCCGCCCGATCGGAGCAAAGATGAGAACACGTTGATCCGGGCCGGCGCTCATTCGACAGGTCCTTCCGGCGCTTCCACGCCGGTGTAACGCGGATTGCCGGAAAAGATGCCGCTGAACTGCTTGAGAGGGGGCCCGAGCTTGATGCCTGCGCTGCTGAGGCGAAATTCGCGGATGGTATGCTCGTGTTGGCCGCTGCGCTTCTTGACCACCGACAGGGCGCGCCGCACCGTGCCGGCTACCTCGAAATAACGCAGCATGAGCACCGCATCGCTCAAATAGCTGATGTCCAGAGGCGTATCCATCGGGCCAACCAGGCCATGTTGGGCGAGAACCAGGATGGTCAGCACCCCCTGCTGTCCCAGATAGGTCAAGAGCTCGTGCATTTGCAGGATGAGAAACCGCTCGTCCGGCATTGCGGCCAGGTAGCCGTTGAGGCTGTCGATGATGACGACACGAGCATTGTCGACCTCGACGCTCCTGCGCACGTTCGCCGCGAACTCGCCCGGCGAGAGCTCGGCAGGATCGATCTGTTGGAATCGGATATGCCCGGAGTCGAGGTGTCCTTGCAGGGGCAGGCCGAGTGTCCGGGCGCGTGCCTCAACCGTGCCACGCGCTTCATCGAAGGCGAAAAACACGGCGTGCTCGCCACGATCTGCCGCCGCTATCGCATAGGTCAGCGCAACCGACGATTTGCCGACGCCGGCCGCACCGATGAGAAGTGCGTTGGTACCGCGCTCGAGGCCACCTCCCAGCAGCTGATCGAGCTCGGAATTGCCGCTGAGCGTGAAGTCCCCGAGGAATGATTTGTGATGTTCGGCCGCCACGAGGCGTGGGAAGATCCGCAGGCCTCCCTGCTCGATCGTGAAATCGTGGAAGCCGCCGCGGAACCGGATGCCCCGCATCTTGATCACGCGAAGCCGGCGCCGCTCCGCGCCGTAGTCGATCGCGAGCTGTTCGAGCATGACGACGCCGTGCGCGATCGAATGTAATTGCAGGTCGTCCTGAGAGGATGAGAGATCGTCGAGCAGGATCACGGTGCAATTGCGGTTGGTGAAGAAATGCTTCAGGGCGAGCACTTGACGCCGGTATCGCAGCGGGTTTTGGGCAAGCAGTCGCAGTTCGGACAGGCTGTCGAGCACCACCCGGGTGGGATTGATCCGTTCGACCTCCTTGAAGATCAGGCCGGTCGTTTCGCTCAGCTCCATCTCGGCGGGATGAAACACTGTGAGCTCCCGGTCCGGATCCAGCGTCGTTTCCGGCGGGACCAGTTCGAAGATGTCGACGCCGTCCAGCGGCCAACCGTGCCGCTGCGCCACCAGAGCCAATTCACGCTTGGTTTCGGAGAGGGAAATGTAGAGAACCCGTTCGCCGTCGCGGACACCCCGAAGCAGGAATTGGAGCGCAATCGTGGTCTTGCCGGTGCCGGGCCGTCCCTCATAGAGATACATCCGGTTGGCGTCGAAGCCGCCGCCCAGGATGTCATCCAGTCCCTCACTGCCAGTCGAGATTCTCGGCAAATCCTTAGGGTCGCTGTCTGGAGCAGCGATGGACGGACCAGTCATCGAATACCCTTACAAATGTCTTCCGGAAGCCAGCCATTTGCCCAGGGCGCTTGCGGCCCGGGTGGACCGCGAAGGTCCCGCTTAGGAACTCCTGGGCCGGCTCTGAGTTCCCGTTGCGGAAGATGAAGATAGAGTTGTGTGAGACGAGCTCACCCGGCGTTCGTTCTCGCACGAGACCGGCGGTCAGCCGATCACTTTGGTTGATAGACTGGGGCAGCTCAGTCTTGTCGGTTCAAAACTGAACACAAGGCCATCCTGATCCCATCCCGTGACATCATGCAGGGGGCAGCCGGCGCGCAGCACCTCGTTCCCGACGGTTGCTACTGCTCCGGCTTCGCCATTCTCAGCGCGCCGGGCCGCATTCCGTATCTGCGCATGACGGCCTTGCTGAGGGCGCCTTCGGACGCATAGCCGACCTCGCCTGCGATCTTCGCGATCGGATCGGAGGTGCCGGCCAGCCGCTTGCGGGCGATCGTCAGTCTCAGTTCGGATAAGAACGTCATCGGCGCGATGCCTGCACGCTTTTGAAAGGCGCGAACCAACGTCGCACGCGAGGTGATCGCGACCGCCGCCATCTCGTCGAGCGTCCAGTCCCGGGCGAGATCGCCGAGGATCGCCGACACGACACGGGCCGTGGTGCGGTCGCGCAACAGCGAGACCGTGCCATCCCCGGAGGCATCGTCCGCGAGATGGTCGCGGAGCATCATGACGAACAGCGCCCGCGCGAGATCGGCCGCAACCACCTCCGACCCGATCCGCCCCGTGTCCAGCTCTTCGCGGATGTCGATCAGCAGACGTCGAAACCTTTCCAGCAGAGGCTCTCCCGCCGTGCGCAGAATGATCTCGTCGGGCAGCACTGCGATGAGGGGATTCTCGTCGGTCGTCTCGAACAGGAACCGGCCGCACAGCAGCTCGGTATCGACCTCGGCATCAACCGTCGCGCGCTGGCGCACGCCGTTTCGGACCTCGGTCGAGATCCGCCCGACAGCACCTCCCATCCGGCTGCGCACCGCGTGGCTGTCGCCGTGCGGCAGCAGCAGGATGTCACCGGCCTGGAGCCGCTGCGGGCCCAGGCCCGGCCGCTCGACCACACAGGCGCCGCGCGTGACCATGTGGAATTGCGCCCATCCCCGGCCGTTCGGCGCGTGCAACGACTCCCAGCGGCCGCCGAACTTGCAGGAATCCTCGAACACGGGACGGATCCTGAACAGCGGGACCATGGCCTTCAACAACTCCGCCGCTTCCCCCTCGGACATCGCTTTTCCCTTGATCCGCCCGGACATGTCTTCGAGCCGCCTGGCCATCCACGGATCGGCAAAGCGCATCTAACCTATTTGCGTCAAGGCACCGAGGAAACACACCATGGCGATGCTCGACTGGAACAACTACCGCCGCCAGGTCGTCGCCGGCGTCGGCGAGATCGGGAAGCTGACGCCGGATACGGTCAAGGGCTACGCGACCCTTAGCGGCGCTGGCGCCAGGATCAACCACCTCGACGCGAAGACGCGTGAGCTGATCGCACTCGCTGTCGCCATCAGCCTGCGTTGCGACGGCTGTATCACCGTCCACGCCGCTGAAGCGAAGAAACACGGGGCGAGCGAGGGCGAGGTCGCCGAGGCGCTCGGGACCGCCATCTCGGTCAATGCCGGTGCGGCGCTGGTCTACTCGACCCGAGCGCACGAGGCTTTCAGAGAAGCGTGAGCCAACGCACCGACGCTCATTGCTTCTGACACAACCTAACAAGCAATCGTCGCGGCGTCCCGTCAATGTCGCGGCACGAGAGCGGAAGGCATTTTCAAAAAGCACGATGATGAATTGGGAGATCGCATGACGTCCAAGACACCAATCGAGTTGTTGCCGGGGTCTGCGAATGTATCGCGCCGCGGCTTCGTCGGAGGCCTGTCGGCGGGCATCCTTGGCGCGGTTGCGACCGAGGCGGCAGGCGCCGAGACGCTGGCCGACATCCCCGATCGCGGGCCCGGCGCCGATCTCAGCGCGCACAGCGAACGCTCCCGTTTCGCCAGGCTCGATCGCATTCCCGAGGCGACGCCGGGCAAGCGCAACGTCGATCCCGGCGATGCCATCAATTCCAAGACGCCGCATCAGAAGCTCGTGGGCAATATCACGCCAACCGATCTGCACTACGAGCGCAGTCATTCCGGCGTGCCCGATATCGATCCTGCGCAACACCGGCTACTGATGCATGGCATGGTCTCGAAGCCGCTGGTGTTCAGCGTTGACGATCTGAAGCGGATGCCGTCGGTTACGCGCGTCGTGTTCATCGAGTGCACCGGCAACGGCTGGGAGAACTGGAAGAAGGCCGATCCCGATGTGACGGTGCAAAACACGCATGGCCTCGTCAGCACCAATGAATGGACCGGCGTTCCGCTCAAATTCCTGATCGACCTCGTCGCCAAGGACAAGGGTGCGAACTGGATGCTGGCCGAAGGCGGCGACGGCGCGGGCGTCGACCGCAGCATTCCGCTCACCGACGAGATCGTGAACGAAGCTTTCGTCGCGTATGGTCAGAACGGCGAGCCACTGCGGCCCGCGCACGGTTTTCCGATGCGGCTGGTGATGCCGGGGTTCGAAGGCAACCTCAATATCAAATGGCTGCGCCGTCTCAAGTTCGGCAACGGACCCTGGATGACGCGTTGGGAGACCGCGCGCTACACGCAGCTGCTCGCTAACGGCAAGGCAAGGCAATTTCAGCTGAGGATGGAGAACAACTCCGTCATCACCCAGCCCTCGGGCATGATGCAGATCCAGCCGGGCTACAACCGCATCTCCGGCCTGGCCTGGAGCGGGCATGGCAAGATTGCCAAGGTCGAGATTTCGACCGACGGCGCGAAAACCTGGAAGACCGCGCAACTGAGCCAACCGGTGCTCTCCAAGGCGCAGGTGCGCTTCCAGATGGATTGGGTCTGGGACGGCAAGCCGACGAAAATCGTGAGCCGCTCGACCGACGAGAAGGGCAACGTTCAGCCGGACCGGCAGTCCTTCATCGCCACGATGGGGACCAATGCGCTGTTTCATTACAACGCCCAGCAGACCTGGAGCATCGACGAGGCCGGGAGGGTCCGCAATGTCCTCGCATGACAAGCTGTTTCTCGCCGGCATCCTCGCCGCCGGCCTGCTCGCCGCACCCGCACTGGCGTTCGATTTCGGGCGTCCGGCAACGCCACAGGAAAGCAAGCTGTGGGACATCGACATCGCCCCCGACGGCAAGGGCCTGCCTGACGGCGGCGGCACGGCGGCGCAGGGCAAGCAGATCTTCGCCGACAATTGCGCGGCGTGTCACGGCGACAATGGCCAGGGCGGCATCAAGGATCGCCTCGTCGGCGGGCAGGGCACGCTCGCATCCAGCACGCCGGTCAAGACCGTCGGCAGCTTCTGGCCCTATGCGACGACCTTGTACGACTACATTCACCGCGCGATGCCCTATCCGACGCCGGGCTCGCTCAGCACTGACGAGACCTATGCCGTCACCGCCTACATCCTGAGCCTAAACGGCATCGTTCTCGCCGATGGCAAGGTCGACAAGGACTCCTTGCCGAAGATCAGGATGCCCAATCGCGACGGCTTCATTCCAGAGCCGGAATTCGACCCGGCGAAGCTGTTCCGCAGGAAGTGAGCTCGCGCTCATGAGGCTTTCGGGACTGATCAGGATACTCGCGCTGATCGCAGCTGTATGTTTATGGGAGACGCAAATCATGGCGGCAGAGGGACTCATCACCATCAAGAGCAGCTTCGGGCCGGAAGACACGATGAAGCGGCTGGAGGCCGAGGTGAAGGCCAAGGGCCTCACTGTGTTCGCCCATGTCGATCACGCAGCGGGCGCCACCGCGGTCGGCCTGCCGCTGCGGCCGACTGATCTCGTCATCTTCGGCAACGCCAAGGGCGGCACGCCGTTGATGCAGCAGGCGCAGACCATCGGCATCGACCTGCCGCTGAAGGCACTGGTTTGGCAGGACGAGCAGGGCGCGACCTGGCTGTCCTACAACGACCCTGCGTATCTAGCCGGGCGTCATGGCGTCGGCGAGCCGGCGACGGCTGTCGTCACCGCAATGACCGGCGCTCTGCGTGCCATCGCAGCCAAGGCCACTGCGCCGTAGCGTCACGCGACGGCCGCGCGACACGCGGGCCTTCTGGAGATCTCCATGACCAGCAGCGACGGACAACCGGCACCATCCAGTCCGCGCGACGGCAGGCTTGCCAGATGGCTGGTCATCGCGGTGCTGTGCGCGATGCTCGTTGGCGCCGGCGCGCTCGGCTATCTCGGCTGGTTCAGCACGGATACGGAGGTGCCGAAGGCGGGTTACGTCGCGCTGGTGCTCGGTGTCGTGTTCTCGCTGGTCGTCGGCGTCGGACTGATGGCGCTGGTCTTCTACAGCAGCCGCAAAGGCTATGACGAACCGGCGGTGCTGATCCAGGAGCCGGAGAGCGATCCGGAGGACGGACGAGACCAGTCGCGCTAGCGGACCGCGTGGTCATGCCGACGGAGATTTTGATGCGATCGTGTGCAGGCGCCATCGTTGCCCCTTTCGCCGGTGTACTGACGCGGCTGCAACTGGCATTCTAGATCTCCCTCCGATTCCGAACGAGACAGGTGCTCCATGGTCGAACGGACCGACGGTCAGGCAAGCGCTCAACAAGCGGGATTTGCCGGTGTCACGCGCAAGGTTCTCGAACGCCTTCCAATGCCCGGCAATCAGGAGCTCATGGTCGTCGAGGTCACCTATCCGCCCGGCGGCGTGGCGCCGCTTCACCGGCATCCGGTTGCGGGCGCGGTCTACATCGTCGAAGGGGTCGCCGAGTCCGCCTATGGCGGCGATGAACCGCGACAATACCGGGCGGGCGAGACGCTGCAGGATCGGGCGGATCTTCCGCACAGCCTGTTTCGCAATTGCGACCCGGAACGTCCGCTGCGCTTTCTGACCATCTACGTGCTCGAACCCGGGCGCTCCTACACGCTGGAGCCATGAGGCTACCGGCGCTCTCACCGCCGGATGCGGTAGATCACGACGTCCTCGCCGTGACGGATCGTGCTCCGCTCGAGGAGATAGTTCGATTTCTCCAGCACGCGGCGCGATGCGCCGTTGCCGACGAACACGATGCCGATAAGAGAGAGCAGTTTCAGTTGCGACAGGGCGATGTCCGTCAGCGCGGTCGCGATCTCGCTTGCAAATCCCTGGCCCCAGAATTCGCGTTTGAAGGCGTAGGCAATCTCGATCTCGTCGACGTCGTCCACGAGAATGTGCCGGATGCCGGCTCGCCCGGCGAAGGTGCCGTCTTTCGTTCGCAGCGTCCAGAGTCCGAAGCCATGCTGGTCCCAATGCGCCATGTTGGTCGCAAGGTAGGTCCTCGTGACGTCCGGCGCCCGCACCCCGCCGAGATAGCGCGACACCTCGGCATCGAGATGCAGCGCGACGAGGTCGGCGATGTCAGATTCGTGCAATCGCTCGGCGGTTAGCCTGTTGGTGCTGAAGTGATGCATAAGAGCGGCCCGTAGCCCGGATGGAGTGCAGCGGAATCCGGGGCTGGATTCGCATGTCGGTCTCGCCGATCACGCCGATCAATCTTCCTACCGCAGCTCCGCCCAACGATTCAATCGCGGCATCGGGTCGTCAAAGTCGCGACTTGATCTGAATCAATCGTCGCGATCATGACCGCGCCACAACCACCTCCTATGGCTGGTGACAAATTGGTGAGCGCGATGATCCCGATCTGGTACGTCACCTTTGAAGTGCAAAAGCGCGGCATCCTGCCGAGACAGCGGAGCCCTCGCGAAACAAAGACGTTTGTGACGGAGCACGACGCAAAATTGTTCGCGCGCGCAAAACTCGACGAAGGCCTCGCTGTCTTTGCGGGCACGATCAATCCCCACCTTCCCAAGAGGGTCATTCCGGCGTCCGGCATCAACGCGTGGCTTGCCGACGGACGGGAAAGCGCCGCAGGGGCCGGAGCTCAGAACACCGACTAAGCACGGCAACGTGCACAGCGATGGCGCTGGAATGTTGCCATTTTGATACGGGCTGAAAATTCCCTCGCAGGTAGAATTCCGGATATTCGCGCCGTTTGTGCACGCCAATCCTGCACAAGGGCTCGCATTTTGGGGACGGGAAGATTCGAGCAAAGGGGATATGACGATGAAAAGGCTCTCGATCGCTGCAATCGGTTTCGCGGCGCTGAGTATGGTAGCTCCGGCCATGGCGGCCGACATGGCCGTCAAGGCACCCCCGCCGGCGCCGGTGGTGGCGATCTACAACTGGAGCGGGTTCTACATCGGCGCCAACGGCGGATGGGCCCAGAGCCACGGTTGCGTGGACTTCGTAAACGACTTAGGGGTAGCCGCAGGCGCTTGCGGTGATCGTTCCGGAGGCGTTGCGGGCGGACAGATCGGGTACCGCTGGCAGACCAATCAGTTTGTGCTCGGATTGGAAGCACAGGGCGATTGGGCCGATCTCAAGAACACCCGCGTCAGCCTGATCGATCCATTTCTCTCAACCACAGCCAAAACAGACGCCATTGGCCTCTTCACGGTACAGCTCGGTTGGGCATGGAACGCGTCACTGTTCTACGTGAAGGGTGGCGCCGCCGTGACGCGCAATCGCCTTGATCTATTCGACAACTTGACCGGGATCGGCATCGCCTCGGCAGGTCACACGCGTTGGGGCGGCGCCCTAGGTGTCGGCTATGAATATGGCTTCGCGCCGAACTGGTCGGTCGGCGTTGAATACGACCATCTCTGGATGGGGAATGACAACAACGCCTTCGTCGGCGTTCCCCTCCCTTCCGGGGGCTTCATTGCGGGTAACGGGATCAGCCAGGATGTGGACATGATCACGCTCCGGCTGAATTACCGCTTCGGTGGTTTCGGTGCTCCGGTCGCGGCTCACTATTGATCTCGAGTCTCCCCAGTGAACTCAGGCCCCGGCATCGACCGGGGCCTTTTTCATGGGGCGTCGAACAAGCGCCAGGATTTCAGCGCGTTCAGCGTCAATTCCGCCGGTCGAATGCGGCGAGTTGCTGCCTGTCCATGATGACGAGGTGACGCTGGTTGTTGTCGATGAAGCGGAGGATGCCGAGTTCGCGCAAATACGACAGCGACCGCGAGATGGTCTCGATCGTCAGGCCGAGATAATCCGCGATGTCGCGTCGGGTCATCGGCAGCGACAGGATTCCTGCAGCGGTGAGCCGTCTGTCCATTTCGATCAGGAAGGCGGCAACCCGCTCCATTGACGTCTTGCGCCCGAGCAGAAGCATGTGGTCCTCCGCATGCCGGAGATTCGTCGTGGTCATGCAGAGCAGATTCCTGATCAGCGCGCCGTCATTTTCGGCGGCGGAGTCGAGGCTCTCGCGCCTGATCAAGCGCACGGTCGTGTCCACCACGGCTTCTGTCGTAAAGCGATGCACCCCGCTGTTCTCCAATCCGAAGATGTCGCCGGGGACATGGAATGCGCTGATCTGCCGGCGTCCGTCGGACAGCAGTTTGTAGCTTCGTACCGTCCCCGACTTGACCTGGTAGATATACTCGGCGGGCTCCTTCTCGCCGTAGATCTCGCTACCGCGCCGGTATTTGAACTCGCTCAGGCTGATCATTGGATTGGAGTCCGCGGTCATTCCGAGTTCACTGAGAGAATGCGGGCGTGGCAGGGAAGCCGAGGTCAAGTGCATCAGCATCGGACCAACTCCTCAATCTCATGACGATCGGGTTTGTCAGTCGCAGCGCGTGTGCCTCGGGGCTGGTGTCGCGCCGCCTCGTTCTGGCCGATATCAAGCTTGTTCAAAACTGGAGCCAATGACTATTGTCCCAACGTTCATAGTACCAACGGACAGGAACGTGCTGCGTTTGGCGGCGTATCATCGGTCAATGTGTTGGTTCTGCTCGCCGAGTATCGCCATATCCGGTGGTCGTCAGCGTGGCGAAGCTGAGATAGAAAACCTTGCTCGCGAGCGAGCGGTCGTCCTCGAACTCGATTCCCTTGAATGCACCGTCGATCGATAATCCCAAGAACGTGAATATGCAGGCAAATCCAACAGCAATCAGCAGATAAACCAGCACGGCGCCGATGATCCGGTGGTCAGTGACATAGCCCGGGCCAAACACCGCTCTCGTGACCACGACACCGAGAGTCGCCGCTTCTTCAAGAGATCGATCACGTTGATATAGATCAACCTTGCGCGGGCCGTTACGCCGCGGTCCGAAAAGGTTGTGTCGAACCTGGCCTACTCGATCGCGGCGGCGACGCGCGAGATGGGCCTCGCAAGACGGCACAGCCAAGACGGATCCTTGCCATCGTTGGTGTTCGCCGGGGGATCTCCATCCTGGTCCCGGCAATTCTTCGACGATGCCATTGTGCCAGTGTTTTGCCCGACGGCGCAATCGGCGCGCAGTCTGTGGCCGGGATTCTTTAGCGCACGCGTAAGCCATTGATTCCGCAACCCCCGTCTACTGTGCATGGGGTTGTTTTCGCAGTCTTAGCTTTGTTGGGTGTTATCCCGCGCCCAGCGCGACCGCGACATTGTAGGTCACGAGGCTCGCCGCATAGGCCAGCACCAGCATGTAGGTGAAGGTCACGGCCATCCATCCCCAGCTTCCGGTCTCGCGCCGGATCACGGCTAGCGTGGAGGCGCATTGCGGGGCGAAGATGTACCAGGCCAGCATCGACAGGGCGGTCGCCAGTGACCATTTCGTCGCCAGCACCTGGCCGATCTGCTCGGCCGCCTCCTTGCCGCCCTCGATCGCGTAGACGGTGCCGAGCGCTGCGACCGCGACCTCGCGCGCCGCCATGCCCGGGATCAGCGCGACCGCGATCTGCCAGTTGAATCCGACAGGGGCGAGCAGCGGCTCGAGCGCCTTGCCGATCATCGCGGCCAGGCTGAAGTCGATGGCCGGCTCGGTCGCGCCTGCCGGCGGCTGCGGGAATGAGGCCAGAAACCAGATCAGCACCATCATCGAGAAGATCGTGGTGCCGGCGCGCTGCAAGAACATCTTGGCGCGGGTGTAGATGCCGATCGCGATCGATTTCAGCCGCGGCATCTTGTAGTCCGGCAGCTCCAGCATGAACGGCGCCGGCGCAAAGTCGCGCAGCATGAAGAACTTGATCAGGAACGAGACGGCAAGCGCACTGGTGATGCCGGCCGCATAGAGGCCGAACATCACGAGCCCCTGGAGGTTGATGAAGCCCCAGACGTCCCTGGCCGGAATGAAGGCGGAGATGATCAGCGTGTAGACGGGAATGCGCGCCGAGCAGGTCATCAGCGGCGCGATCAGGATCGTGGTCAGCCGGTCGCGTTTGTTGTCGATGACGCGCGTCGCCATGATGCCGGGAATGGCGCAGGCGAAGCTCGACAGGAGCGGAATGAAGGCGCGGCCGTGCAGGCCGGCGCCGCCCATGATGCGGTCCATCAGGAACGCGGCGCGCGCCATGTAGCCGAAATCTTCGAGCAGCAGGATGAACAGGAAGATGATGATGATCTGCGGCAGGAACACGATGACGCTGCCGACGCCCGAGATCACGCCGTTCTGAAGGAAGCTCTGGAGCAGGCCGGCGGGGAGGGTGGCGTGCACGAACTCGCCGAGCGCATCGAAGCCCGAATTGAGCAGCTCCATCAGCGGCTGCGCCCAGGCGAACACCGCCTGGAACATCACGAACAGGATCAGCGCGAGCACGACGAGGCCGCCGACGGGATGCAGCACGATCGCGTCGATCCGCGCGGTCCAGGTGTCGGGCCTAGCAGGCAGGCCGACGCACTCGCCGATGATGCGGTCGGCCTCGCGCTGGGTTGCGCGCAACTCGCTGACGCTGAGCGCGCGCCAGCTGTTCTCCTGTGGCTCGGCGGCTAGTTTTGCCGCGATCTCGTCGGTCAGCTGCAACAGATCTGCGGTGCCGCCCTTGCGCACCGCGATCGAGGTGACCACGGGCACCCCCAGCTCCTTGGCGAGCCGTTCCACGTCGACACTGATGCCGCGGCGCGTCGCGATGTCGAACATGTTGAGCACGAGGATCATCGGCCGTCCCGTGCGCTTGAGCTCGAGCAGCAGGCGGATGGTCAGCCGCAGATTGGTGGAATCGGCCACGCACAGCACGAGATCGGGCATCGTCTCGCCGGAGGCCTTGCCGAGCACGAAGTCGCGGGTGATCTCCTCATCCGGGCTGCGACCGCGCAGCGAATAGGTGCCGGGCAGGTCGACCACGGAGACCTGGCGTCCCAGGGGTGTAACGAAGAAGCCTTCCTTGCGCTCGACGGTGACGCCCGGATAGTTCGCGACCTTCTGCCGGCTGCCGGTCAGGGCATTGAACAGCGAGGTCTTGCCGCTGTTTGGTGTGCCCACCAGGGCGAGATGCAGCAGGGGTAATTCCATGGGGGCACTGGTCCGGGATCAGAGGTCCGGCCGCTATCTAAGCGACGATGATGGCCATGGCTTCACGCCGACGCACCGCGATCGTGATGTTGTCGACCCGCACGGCGATCGGGTCGCGCCCGACCAGCCCCTCGTGCAGGACCTCGACCCGGGCGCCCTCGACGAACCCGAGCTCGATCAGGCGGCTCTCGAGCTCGATGTCCGAGAGCGCCGAGCCCGCGTCCTTGGCGGCAAGATGCTGAATGACGCCGATATAGCCGCGCTGGGCCAGGCCCAGCGGCATGTGCGAACGCGTATCCTTGGTGTCGGTCATGCCCTGTATTTTCAACGCAGGGCATTGAGGTCAAGCGGGCGGGCTCGCCGAAACTGCACCTTAGAGTGATTTTAAAGTGCAGGACTCGGGCTGCGATGAGGGATATGCCCCAACGCCTACTGGGCCGGGACCTTTTCCGGCTGCATGGCGGCCATGGCTCGGCTCTTGAAGTAATCGAGGACGAACAGGCGGATCGCCGAGGACAGATTGCCCTGCTGGCGAGCGCCATCGATCTCGCCGACGAGCTCGGACAGCGTCATGTTGCGCAGGCCCGAGATCTCCTTCATGCCGTTCCAGAACGCCTCTTCCAGGCTGACGCTGGTCTTGTGGCCGGCGACCACGATCGATCGTTTCACGACGGGCGATTTCATGGCTGCTCCTCGCGATCGATCTGATGCTGGTCCAGGTGCGCCTTCGCCTTGTCCGCGCGTGTCTCCTCCGCCGACCGTTCCGCCTTCGTGCGGCCGAACTTCGCCCGGTTGGCGTCCGCCTGCTTCGCCGAGGCTTCCCGCTCGGCGCGCTTCCTGAAACGATTCAGGTTGATGACGTTCCCCATGCCGCGTCTCCATCATCCGCTCCTCTTCAGGCTGGATGAAATACTCAGAAACAGGGTGCTGCCTTGCACCCTCCAAGACTTGATCGCCATTCGCTTGTCCTCGTCAATCGGCCTCTTGGGCCACCAAACGATGAATTTCGCCCGTCGAGGGCAGAAGGGCTGCGTAGCACGCTGCCAGGCCACAACATTGACGGTAATCAAATCCCGCTCTCAAAGCCGCATATTTCTGAGCCGTATCATTACGGATGACTATCGGAATTCGGAAACTATCCCGGGCTGGTCATCTTCTCCGGCCGCACCAGACGGTCGAATTCGTCAGCCGAGACGAAGCCGAGACGCAACGCCTCCTCCTTCAGCGTGGTGCCGTTGACATGCGCGGTCTTGGCCACCTTGGCGGCATTGTCGTAGCCGATCTTCGGGGCAAGCGCCGTCACCAGCATCAGCGAACGCTGCATCAGCTCACTTATGCGCTTCTCGTCGGCGCGGATGCCGCTGACGCAATGCTCGGTGAAGGAGCGCGCGGCGTCGGCCATCAGGCGGATCGAATGCAGCATGTTGTAGGCGAGCACGGGCTTGTAGACGTTGAGCTCGAAATGGCCCTGGCTGCCCGCCACCGTGATGGCGGTGTGATTGCCGAACACCTGGCAGCAGACCATAGTCATCGCCTCGCACTGTGTCGGATTGACCTTGCCCGGCATGATCGAGGAGCCCGGCTCGTTCTCCGGCAGGATCAATTCGCCGAGGCCCGAGCGCGGGCCGGAGCCAAGCAGGCGGATGTCGTTGGCGATCTTGAACAGGCCCGTCGCCGCCGCATTGATGGCGCCGTGCACCAGCACATAGGCATCGTTCGACGCCAGCGCCTCGAATTTGTTCGCAGCGCTGGTGAAGGGCAGCTTCGTAATCCCGGCAACGTGCTTTGCGAACAGTTTTGCAAAGCGTGGCTTCGAGTTGAGGCCGGTGCCGACGGCGGTGCCGCCCTGCGCCAGCGGATAGAGGTCCTTCACCGCGACCTTGAGCCGAGCGATGCCGCTCTCGACCTGCGCGGCATAGCCGGAAAACTCCTGGCCGAGCGTCAGCGGCGTGGCGTCCTGGGTGTGCGTGCGGCCGATTTTCACGATTCTGGCGAACTCCTTCTCCTTCTTGCGCAGCGCGCGGAGCAGCTCGCCGAGGGCAGGGACGAGATCGACATTGATGCGGCTTGCCGCCGCGATGTGCATCGCGGTCGGGAACGAGTCATTCGACGACTGGCTCATGTTGACGTGGTCGTTGGGATGCACCGGCTTCTTGGCGCCCAGCTCGCCGCCGAGCAGCTCGTTGGCGCGGTTGGCAATCACCTCGTTGAGGTTCATGTTGGTCTGCGTGCCCGAGCCGGTCTGCCACACCACGAGCGGGAAATGATCGTCGAGGCTGCCGTCGATCACCTCACGCGCGGCGCGGATGATGGCGTTGGCGCGGCGCTGGTCGAGCAGGCCGAGTTCGCGATTGGACTGCGCGGCGGCGAGCTTGACGATGCCGAGCGCATGCACGAGCGAGATCGGCATGCGATCCGTGCCGATGCGGAAATTCTGGCGCGAGCGTTCGGTCTGCGCCCCCCAGTAGCGGTCGGCGGCGACCTCGATGGGACCGAAACTGTCGGTCTCGGTGCGGGACGCGGAGCGGGCAGTCTTCGAGCGAGCAGTCTTCGAACCAGCAGTCGTCGAACCAGCAGTCTTGGCCATGAGCACATCCATTCCGTCGCGCGAAACGCCGCGCGGTCTCTTGATATGCTGTTCTATATAGGGAGTTTGGCCGTGTGCGACGGGCGCGGGCCCAAACTAGATCATTTCTTGCGGAAACGATCGAGCCGCACGACCTCGGCGCCGCCCTGGTTCGGGGCCGTCGGCTGCTCCGTGCTCTCCGCCGGTTCGGTGGCAGGCGCGGGCACCGCGACGGCCGAGGCGGCGGGGGCCGCCGGCAAATTCTCGGGTGCCACCTCCGCGACATCGGAGGTGTCGAACTGAAGGCCGAATTTCACGGACGGATCGAGGAAGCTCTTGATGGCGCTGAACGGCACGATCAGCCGCTCCGGAATGCCACCAAAGGACAGGCCGACCTCGAAACGGTCCTCGAGCACGGTCAGGTCCCAGAACTGGTGCTGGAGGATGATCGTCATCTCTTCCGGATATTGTGCGAGCAGCCGCGACGACAGTTTCACGCCCTCGGCCTTCGATACGAAGGTGATGAAGAAATGGTGCTCGCCCGGCAGTCCATGGGCCGCGGCATCGGTCAGCACCTTGCGCAGCACGCCGCGCAGCGCGTCGCGGGCCAGCACATCGTATCGGATATGATCGGTCGCCATGGTGGTCCTGTTGCATTCCAGGAGTTGGGCCCTGCCGGCCCGACTCGCCAAGCCGCAATAGTACCGCGCCTGACGGGTCAGCAGGAGTCCCCGCCGGGGAAGAAATCAAAGAGCAAAGTGGAGGCTTCTGTTGCCAGGTGCCTCCGAACCCCGCCTAGCGGAGCTTAACCCGCTAGGACTTTAAAGTGGTCTTTCAAACTGCGTTACGCAGCCTGAGCAACCGGAGCAAAGTTGTCGTTGGCAACTATTGCAGTAGCCCGATAACGGCGGAACAATACCGGGAAAAAGTACGCCCTTTACGCCCTCGTCGATCCTATTTCGCCCCCGCCAAAACCCGCTGTCCGGGTAGTCCCACGGAGTGGGCTTTGGTGGAGGCGCCGGGTACCGCCCCCGGGTCCGAATGGTTTATTGCGACGACCGTTTATTTCCATAGCCGGCGAACCGGCACCCCCAATATAGGAGGCAAAGGTTTCGAAAAACAGAGGTTTCGAGCAAGACGGGTACGGTTTCCCCTTGGATAGGTTCCGGAGCGTCTTGGCCGCGGCACGACCCTCGTTCTAAGCTCCTGACATGTCCACGGATTCAGCACCGGCCGTCCAAGAGCCGGATCTTGCCACCACACCGCCAGGCCTTGTCGCGCTCTTCCTGGCGTTCGCCCGGATGTCGCTGGCGGGTTTTGGCGGCGTCCTGGTGTTTGCCCGACGTGCGATCGTCGAGCAGCACCGCTGGATGACCGCGGACGAGTTCAACGAGACCTTTGCGCTCTGCCATTTCCTGCCCGGTCCCAACATCGTCAATCTGTCGATGGTGTTCGGCGCGCGGCTGCGCGGGATCGCGGGCGGAATTGCCGCCTTTGCCGGGCTGCTGCTCCCGCCGACGCTGATCATGACCGTGCTCGCGATCATCTACGCTCATTTTGGCGAATTGGAGCTGCTGCGCCGCAGCCTCGCCGGCATCTCCTGCGCGGCGGTGGGGCTGTTGATCGCGGTGGTCTTCCGCATGATGACCCCGCTGTTCAAGCGGATGGACGCCGTCGCGCTGATCCTGATGCTCGGCGTGTTCGCCGCCATCGGCGTGCTCCGTCTGCCGCTCCAGGCGGTGCTGCTGGTCGCGATTCCCGTCAGTGTCGGGGTCACTTATTTCCTGCGGCGGAAAGTAGCAGCATGAACGCCGAAAACCCGATCTGGGCGCTGATCTCCACCTTTGGCCTGATGTCGCTGTTCGCGGTCGGGGGCGCTGCGGCCGCGGTGCCGGAGATGCACCGCATCGCGGTCGAGGTGCATCATTGGATGACCGACAAGCAGTTCACCGATGCCTATGCGATTGCGCAGCTCTCGCCAGGTCCGAACGTGCTTATCGTGACACTGATCGGGTATGCCGTCGCCGGAATCCCCGGCGCGCTGGCGGCGACGCTGGCGATGTGCCTGCCGACGGCGCTGCTTGCCTATTGTGTCAGCCGGCTCCTGAACCGGCCCAGCCAATCGCGCTGGCCCGGCCTGATCCAGGCTGCACTGGTTCCCCTGTCGATCGGATTGATGGCGGCGAGCGCCCTGATCCTGGCCCAGTCGACCGATCGCACGATTGCTGCACTGCTTCTGACCGCCACGGTTGCGGTGATCGCATCCATCTCGCGCATCAATCCACTCTGGCTCCTGCTCGCTGGGGGGGTGTTGGGTTTTGCTGGCATTGTGTGATGAAAATCGCTAGGCAGTGATCCGGGGCGGGGGGATCCAGTTCCAGCCGATTTAGAACAACAGTGCTCGTGACTTACGGGTCGCGGAGGAGACATGCATGGCCGACACGATGGGCCACTCAGCGACCGCCACCCGAAACACCCGGTTGGCGCTCGGCTTTTGTCTGTTGGCAATTGCGCCGCAGATTTTCGAATTGATCTGGTCGATCGGGACGATCTTCGGCTGGGGGGCCGGCCGAGGCCCGGCGACGGTCGTCACCAGCCACGTGACGGCGCTGCTCGTGGGGGCGCCCAGCACCATCTTCGGATCGTTCGGCGGCGGCGCCAAGAAGGCGTCGTCCGAGGTGCTGTTGGCGCTGATCTATTCCTATCCGTTGTTTGCCGTGGCGATCCTCACCGTATTCATGACGATCCGGTCGGCGCAGGACTATGTCGGCGGTGTGGTGTTGATGGCGGTTGCCCTGTTCGCGCTGTGGGCAGGGAGCGACTTGCAGGGCATGCGGGGCTTCTCCTTCGGCGCGGGCACCGCGCCGCGCATGTTCGGCGGATTGCTGGTGGCCTTATCCGCGGGTATCGCCCTGACGGGCCTCGTGCACGAGGGCGCGCCGCTGTCCCATTACTCCTGGCGGGGACCGCTGTTCGTCGTGGCGGCAATTCTCTTCTTCGCCCTGTCGATCCGGTCGCTCGGCCTTGTCGTCACGGCTTTCGCGAGTTTCATGATCGCGGCGGCAGGCTCGCATGAGACGCGGTGGCTGGAAGCCGCCATCGTCGGCGCCTGTCTGACGTTCGGCTGCGCAATCCTGTTTCCCTACGTGCTCGGACTGCCGATGCCGATGTTTCCGCGTTTCCTGATCCAGTGAGGGCGTGATGGATATCTTTGCCAACCTCGCTCACGGCTTTGCCGTCGCGTTCTCTCCGATCAACCTGCTGATGTGCCTGATCGGCGCCCTGGTCGGAACGCTGGTCGGCGTGCTCCCGGGCATCGGCACCATCGCGACGGTCGCGATGCTGCTGCCGATCACCTTCGGACTGCCGCCGGTCGGCGCGCTGATCATGCTCGCGGGCATTTATTATGGTGCCCAATATGGCGGCTCAACCACGTCGATCCTGGTCAACATACCAGGCGAGGCGACATCGGTCGTCACCGCCATCGACGGCCATCAGATGGCGAGGCAGGGCCGCGCCGGCCCGGCGCTGGCGATCGCCGCGATCGGCTCGTTCTTCGCCGGCTGCGTCGCGACGGTCTTGATTGCCGTCCTCGGCGCGCCGCTGACGAAACTCGCGCTGGCGTTCGGCCCGGCCGAATATTTCTCGCTGATGGTGCTCGGCCTGATCTTCGCGGTGGTGCTGGCCAAGGGCTCGGTGCTCAAGGCCATCGCGATGATCGTGTTCGGCCTGTTGCTCTCCATGGTCGGCTCGGACATCGAGACCGGCGCCTCGCGCATGGCCTTCAACATTCCCGAACTCGCCGACGGTCTCGGCTTTGCGACGGTGGCGATGGGCGTGTTCGGCTTTGCCGAGATCATCCGCAATCTCGACGCCGGCGCCGAGATGAGCCGCGACCTCGTGCAGCAGAAGATCACCGGCCTGATGCCGACCAGGAAGGACCTGATCGACTCGACGCCCGCGATCCTGCGCGGCACCGTGCTCGGCTCGATCCTCGGCATCCTGCCCGGCGGCGGTGCGACGATCGCATCATTCGGGGCCTATACGCTCGAGAAGAAGCTCGCCAAGAACCCCTCGCGGTTCGGTCGCGGCGCGATCGAGGGCGTGGCGGGGCCGGAGAGCGCCAACAACGCGGCGGCCCAGACCTCCTTCATCCCGCTGCTCACCCTCGGTATCCCGCCGAACGCGGTGATGGCGCTGATGGTGGGCGCGATGACCATCCACGGCATCGTGCCGGGTCCGCAAGTGATGCAGAAGCAGCCGGATCTCGTCTGGGGCATGATCGCGTCGATGTGGATCGGCAATCTGATGCTGATCATCATCAACCTGCCGCTGGTCGGAATCTGGGTGCGCCTGCTGCGCGTGCCTTACAGGCTGATGTTCCCCTCGATCGTGATCTTCTGCGCGATCGGCATCTATTCGGTGAACAACGCGCCGGTCGACGTCATCCTCGCAGGCGTGTTCGGCCTCGTCGGCTACTGGCTGATCAAGCACGATTTCGAGCCGGCGCCGCTGCTGCTCGGCATGGTGCTGGGACCGCTGATGGAAGAGAACCTGCGCCGTGCGCTGCTGATCTCGCGCGGCGATTGGAGCGTCTTCCTGACGCGTCCGTTGTCGGCGGTGCTGCTTGCGATCGCGGCGGGCCTCCTTGTCCTTACGGTGCTACCGGTGCTGCGCTCCAAGCGCGACGAGGTGTTCACCGAGTCCGAGAACTGAGCTCGCCCTGCGTCGGCGCCGCGCCCCTGCGTCGGCGCGCCGCATTCAGAAGTCGAATCGACTTGTGTTACGGCTTCATGAAATGAAAATGCCGGCCTTTGGGCCGGCATTTTTGTGTGTGTCCAAGGAGATCGACATGACCTTCATTCGCGCGCTCACGGGCGCATGTGCCGCAGCGTTGGCAACGCTGTGCACCTTCATCGTGCCGGTCGAGGCGCAAACCTACCCGACGCGCAGCATCACCATGATCGTGCCGTTCGCGGCCGGCGGACCGACTGACGTGATCTCGCGCATCGTCACCGGGCACATGGCGCAGACGCTTGGGCAGAGCATCATCATCGAGAACGTGGTTGGCGCCGGCGGCACCACCGCCACGACGCGCGCCGCGCGCGCGACCAATGACGGCTATACGCTCATCACCGGGCATATGGGCACGCATGCCGCCTCCGTGCCGCTCTATCCGAAACTCGCCTATCATCCCGAGAAGGACTTCGAGCCGATCGCGCTGCTCGCGGGCACGCCGATCCTGATCCTGGCGCGCAAGGATTTCCCGCCGAAGGACCTCAAGGAGTTCGTCACCTATGTGAAGGCGAACGCCGAGAAGGTGAACGCCGCGCATGCCGGCGTCGGCTCGGTCTCGCACGTCTCATGCGAGCTCCTGCATTCGATCCTGGACATCAAGCCGGTTGGCGTGCCCTTCAACGGCACGGGCCCGGCGATGAACGCGCTGGTGGCGGGCCAGGTCGATTACATGTGCGACCAGATCGTCAACGCCGTGCCGCAGATCAATGCCGGCACCATCAAGGCCTATGCGATCGCGACGGCCGAGCGCAATCCGTCGCTGCCGAACGTGCCGACGACGGCGGAAGCCGGCCTGCCGGCATTCCAGGCCCAAGCCTGGAACGCGATGTTCGCGCCGAAGGGAACTTCGCCGGCGATTGTGGCGAGCCTGAACGCCGCGGCCGTCAAGGCCCTCGACGACGAGACCGTGAAGAAGCGCCTGCTCGAGCTCGGTAGTGTCATTCCGGCCCCGAAGGACCGCACGCCGGAGGCGCTGGCGGCCCTCGTCAAGAGCGAGATCGCGAAGTGGAGCCCGGTGCTCAAGCCGGCAACTTAGCCAGCAGGATCAATCCGATAGGCAAGGGGGCGGGACGCCGAGTTCCGCCCCTTGTCGTTTGTGCCGGGACCACTCATTTTTCCGGGTATAATCGGCGCGAACAGCGAATCGCCGCTGTCGTCGCGCGGAGGGCGCCGTTAAATTCGCCGCCTCCCCAAAAGGCTGCCGTCTTCCTAAGGTTTTTGGCACATGCACCAGTATCAGGACCTGCTCGAGCGGATTCTTTCAGACGGCGCGGAGAAGACCGACCGGACCGGCACCGGCACGCTGTCGGTGTTCGGCCATCAGATGCGCTTCAACCTGTCGGCCGGATTTCCGATGCTGACCACGAAGCGGCTGCCGCTGAAGGCGATCGTGCATGAGCTGCTCTGGTTCCTGAAGGGCGACACCAACATCAAATATCTCAAGGACAACGGCGTCACCATCTGGGACGAGTGGGCCGATGCCAATGGCGATCTCGGTCCGGTCTATGGCCATCAATGGCGCTCCTGGCCGACGGCCGACGGCCGCAGCATCGACCAGGTCGCCAATGTCGTCGACATGATCAAGCGCACCCCGGATTCGCGCCGGTTGATCGTCACAGCCTGGAATCCGGCCGACGTCGAGAAGATGGCGCTGCCGCCCTGCCACTTGCTGTTCCAGTTCTATGTCGCGAACGGCAAGCTGTCGTGCCAGCTCTATCAGCGTTCGGCCGACGTCTTCCTCGGCGTGCCCTTCAACATCGCCTCCTATGCGCTGCTCACGATGATGGTTGCGCAGGTCACGGGCCTGAAGCCCGGCGACTTCGTGCACTCGCTCGGCGACACACATCTCTATTCCAACCATCTCGAGCAGGCCCGGCTCCAGCTCACCCGCGCGCCGCGCGCGCTGCCGGTGATGCGGATCAATCCCGAGGTGAAGGACATCTTCTCCTTCCGCTACGAGGATTTTGAGCTCGTCGGCTACGATCCGCATCCGCACATCAAGGCGGAAGTGGCGGTCTAGCGCCCTATGTCGCTCAACATCCGCCGCGTGCGCCCGGGCGAAGCTGGGCTCGTTCTGGCTTTCATCCGCGAGCTTGCCGAATACGAAAAGCTCTCGCACGAGGTCGAGGCGACCGAGGCGATGATTGCGGACGCGCTGTTCGGCAGCAACCCGCGGCTTTATTGCGCGATTGCCGAGTGGGACGGCGAGGCGGTCGGCTTCGCGGTGTGGTTTGCGAATTTCTCCACCTTCAGCGGTCGCCACGGCATCTATCTCGAAGACCTCTATGTGCGGCCGTCGCATCGGGGCAGGGGCCTCGGCAAGGCGCTGCTGGTCTATCTTGCCAAGGAATGCGTCGACAATGGCTGGTCGCGCCTGCAATGGGCGGTGCTCGACTGGAACGCGCCGTCGATCGCGTTCTACAAATCGCTCGGTGCCGCCATGATGGACGACTGGACGCTGTGTCGCGTCACCGGGCCGGCGCTGACACGGCTTGCCGGGAGCGGTTCTTGATGGAGATCGTCTTCGTCGTCGCGATCGCCGAGAACGGGATCATCGGTGCGGGCAACGCGATCCCGTGGCGCTTGAAATCCGACATGGCGCGCTTCAAGGCGCTTACGATCGGCAAGCCCGTGATCATGGGCCGCAAGACCTTCGAATCCCTGCCCCGCCGTCCGCTGCCGGGCCGCACCAATATCGTCATCACGCGCGCCGCGGATTATCGCGCCGCGGGCGCCATCGTCACGACAGCGGCGGCGGATGCGGACGCGGTTGCGCGCGGCGATGCCCTGCGGCGTTCGGTCACTGAGGTCGCGGTGATCGGCGGCGCCGAGATCTTTCGGCAATGGCTCGATCGCGCCGATCGCCTCGAAATCACCGAAGTGCATGCGCGGCCCGACGGCGACACGCATTTCGACATCGACAAGTCGGAGTGGGATGAGGTGGCGCGCATCCGTCATCCTGCGGGCCCCGACGACAGCGCCGACTTCTCCTATGTGACATATCGTCGGCGGGCGGGCCATTAACCGCATTCGTCAATGTTTACATTGACATTTTCGTGCCCGAGCATAGCTCGAAAGACGGCCAGGGCTGCGTTGTAAGGGACCTGCCTGTCCCCTATAAAGCCGGACCGGACAAGCGGGCGGGGGCAATTCGACCCTGCCGAGGAGAGCATCGAATGCCGTGGAAGAATCAGGGCGGTGGCCCATGGGGCTCGGGTCCAAAGGGACCATGGGGCTCAGGCCCGCAACCGGTCGGGCCGAGGCCTCCGGATCTGGAAGACCTTCTGCGGCGCGGCCAGGACCGCCTCCAGCAGATCATGCCGGGCGGCTATTTCTCCGGCATCGGCATCACGCTGATCATCCTGCTCATCATCGCGTTCTGGCTGCTGTCGGGCTTCTTCCGCGTGCAGTCGGAAGAGCGGGGCGTCGTGCTGCGCTTCGGCAAGCATGTCCGCACCGTGGATCCGGGCCTCAATTATCATCTGCCCTATCCGATCGAGACCGTGCTGCTGCCGAAGGCGCTGCGCGTCAACACCACCTCGATCGGCATGACGCTGATCGACGATCCGGCGCGGCGCGGCCGCTCCATACGGGACGTGCCGGAAGAGAGCCTGATGCTGACCGGTGACGAGAACATCGTCGACGTCGACTTCACCGTGCTCTGGCGCATCAAGCCGGACGCCGGCGGCGTCGGCGCTTTTCTCTTCAACATTCAGAACCCCGAAGGCACCGTGAAGGCGGTTGCCGAAAGCGCGATGCGCGAGGTGATCGGCCGCTCGCAGATCCAGCCGATCCTGACCGGCGCCCGTAACACGATCGAGCAGAGCGTGCAGGAGCTGATCCAGAGGACGCTGGACAGCTATGGCGCGGGCATCCTCATCACCCAGGTCCAGATGCAGAAGGTCGATCCGCCGGCGCAGGTGATCGACGCCTTCCGCGACGTGCAGGCGGCTCGCGCCAATCAGGAGCAGTTGCAGAACGAAGCACAGACCTACGCCAATCAGGTCGTGCCGCAGGCGCGCGGTCGTGCGGCGCAGATCCAGCAGGCCGCCGAAGGCTACAAGGAGCAGGCCGTCGCCGAGGCCAGGGGCCAGAGCGCGCGCTTCTTGAAGGTTTACGAGGAATACAAGAAGGCACCCGACGTGACGCGTGAACGGATCTATCTCGAGACGATGGAGCGCGTGCTCGGCGGCGCCGACAAGCTCGTCTATGACGGCGGCCCCGCAGGCCAGGGCGTCGTGCCCTATCTGCCGCTGCCCGAACTGGCGCCGAAGCGGCAGCCTACGACCGGTCCGCAGTCGAGCGGAGGCAACCGATGAGGTCTCCGGTTACAGGTTTCGTCGCGCTGCTCGGGCTGCTCCTGGTCCTGATCGTGGGCTACATGTCGCTGTTCACGGTGCAGCAGACCGAGCAGACCATCGTGCTGCGCTTCGGTGAACCCGTCGATGTCGTCACCGATCCCGGCCTGCACTTCAAGGCGCCGTGGAATTCGGTGATCAACATCGACAAACGCATCCTCGACCTCGAGAACCCGTCGCAGGAAGCGATCGCCTCCGATCAGAAGCGCCTGGTGGTCGACGCGTTCGCGCGCTACCGCATCAAGAACGCACTGCGTTTCTATCAGAGCGTCGGCACGATCCAGGCCGCCAACCTCCAGCTCACCACGCTCCTGAACGCGGCGTTGCGCCGCGTGCTCGGCGAGGTGACCTTCATCAACGTGGTGCGCGACGACCGCGAGAAGCTGATGCTGCGCATACGCGATCAGCTCGATCGCGAGGCCGACGGTTATGGCATCGAGGTCGTCGATGTCCGGATCCGCCGCGCCGATCTGCCGGAGCAGAACAGCCAGGCGGTCTACCTGCGGATGAAGACGGAGCGCGAGCGCGAGGCCGCCGAGTTCCGCGCGCAGGGCGGCCAGAAGGCTCAGGAGATCAAATCCAGGGCCGACCGCGAGGCGACCGTGATCGTCGCGGAAGCCAATTCGCAGGCCGACCAGACCCGCGGCGCGGGCGATGCCGAGCGCAACCGCCTGTTCGCCGAAGCCTACAGCAAGGATGCCGACTTCTTCGCCTTCTACCGGTCGATGACGGCCTATGAGAACGGGCTGCGCTCCAGCGACACCCGCTTCCTCCTGCGGCCGGAGTCGGATTTCTTCCGGTTTTTCGGTAACCCGGCGGGCAAGACGGCGGCCGAGACGGCAGCCAAGCCGTAGGCTAGACAAGGGCGGCAGTTCTGCCGCCCTTCGTCCACACAAGAACAGCACACGGGAGGTTCCAATCCGATGAGGTCCATTGCGTTCGCCGACTTCCTCATCGGCCTAGGCATCCTGTTCGTGCTGGAAGGCTTGATGTTCGCGGCAAGTCCGAACTGGATGCGCAAGGCCATGAAAAGTGCCATCGCCACGCCGGACAACATCCTGCGGGCTGTCGGGATCGGTTCGGCCGTGGCCGGCCTGATCCTGATCTGGGTGATGCGCCGCCCGGTTTAGGCGCGACGCCAACGCCAAAGTGAAGGCGAACGACCGGTTTTCGCCGTATTATCGGGTTTTGAGGCCCATTAACCTCTGCGCTTGCGCCGTCCCCCAGTTCGAGCGCAGTCTGGCGCCGAATCCCTATTCTCTGGAGATCACAATGACCGCTGCCACCCTTGCCCCGTCCCGCTTGCGCCATTGTGTGCGAATTGGGCTGGCCGCGCTCGCCATCGGTGCTTTCGGCGCGTTCGCCACGCCGGCTCATGCGCGTGGACCGGACGGCATCGCCGACGTCGCCGAGAAGGTGATCGACGCGGTCGTCAACATCTCGACGTCGCAGACCGTCGAGGCCAAGGGCGGCGGCAGCAACACCATGCCGCAACTGCCGCCCGGCTCGCCCTTCGAGGAGTTCTTCGACGACTTCTTCAAGAACCGCAGAGGGCCCGGCGGCGGCAGCAAGGGCGGCGAGAACAACCCGCCGCGCAAGACCAACTCGCTCGGAAGCGGCTTCATCATCGACACGTCGGGCGTGGTCGTCACCAACAACCACGTCATTGCCGACGCCGACGAGATTCACGTCATCCTCAACGACGGCACCAAGATCAAGGCCGAGCTGGTCGGCGTCGACAAGAAGACCGACCTTGCCGTGCTGAAGATCAAGCCGCCGAAGCCGCTGGTCGCGGTGAAGTTCGGCGACTCCGACAAGCTGCGCCTCGGCGACTGGGTGGTCGCGATCGGCAACCCCTTCAGCCTCGGTGGCACGGTGACGGCCGGCATCGTCTCGGCCAAGAACCGCGACATCTCCTCGGGGCCGTATGACAGCTACATCCAGACCGACGCCTCCATCAATCGCGGCAATTCCGGCGGTCCGCTGTTCAACCTCGACGGCGACGTCATTGGCGTCAACACGCTGATCATCTCGCCCTCCGGCGGCTCCATCGGCATCGGCTTCGCCGTGCCGTCGAAGACGGTGGTGGGCGTCGTCGACCAGCTCCGGCAGTTCGGCGAGCTGCGCCGCGGCTGGCTAGGGGTGCGGATCCAGAGCGTCACCGACGAGATCGCCGAGAGCCTCAACATCAAGCCGGCGCGTGGCGCGCTGGTCGCGGGCGTCGACGACAAGGGCCCGGCGAAGCCTGCCGGCATCGAGCCCGGCGACGTCGTCGTCAAGTTCGACGGCAAGGACGTCAAGGACCCGAAGGACCTGTCCCGCGTCGTCGCCGACACGGCGGTCGGCAAGGAGGTCGACGTCATCATCATCCGCAAGGGCCAGGAGCAGACCAAGAAGGTCACGCTCGGCCGCCTGCAGGATCCCGAAAAGGTGCAGGCCGCGGTCAAGACCGACGAGCCCGCACCCGAGAAGCTGGTGACGCAGAAGGCGCTTGGCCTCGATCTGGCAGCGCTGAGCAAGGATTTGCGCACGCGCTACAAGATCAAGGAAAGCGTGAAGGGCGTGGTCGTCACCAGCGTCGACGCCAATTCCGACGCCGCCGAGAAGCGTCTTTCCGCCGGCGACGTCATCGTCGAGGTGGCGCAGGAGGCGGTGTCGAGCGGTGCCGACATCCAGAAGCGGGTCGATCAGCTCAAGAAGGACGGCAAGAAGTCGGTGCTGCTGCTCGTCTCCAACGCCGACGGCGAGCTGCGCTTCGTGGCGCTGAGCGTGCAGTAACGTCATCCGTCATTCCGGGGCGATGCGAAGCGTCGACCCCGGAATCTCGAGGTTCCGGGTCTGGTGCTTCGCACCATCCCGGAACGACGAGTGTGTCAAGCCTCCACGAACTCGTCCCGCCGATACCCCTGCGCATACAGCAAGGCGGTGAGGTCGCCGTGATCGATCCGCGCCGCCGCGGCCGCGGCCACCGCGGGCTTCGCGTGATAGGCCACGCCAAGTCCCGCCGCCTGGATCATCGCGAGGTCATTGGCGCCGTCGCCGACCACGACCGAGTCGAGGTCGTCGAGATCGAACGATTCCATCAGATCCACCAGCGTCGCGAGCTTCGCGGCACGGCCGAGGATCGGCTCCTTCACCTCGCCGGTGAACTTGCCGTCGCGCACAACGAGCTCGTTGGCGCGGTTTTCCTGGAAGCCGATCCTGGCGGCGACCGCGCTCGTGAACAGCGTGAAACCGCCCGAGACGAGGCAGGTATAAGCGCCGTGGGCGCGCATGGTCGCGACCAGTTCGCGGCCGCCGGGGCTCAGCGTGATGCGCTTGGCCAGCACCTCGTCGACTGCGCTGGCGGGCAGGTCCTTCAGCAGCGCCACGCGCTCGCGCAGCGCCGGCTCGAACTCGATCTCGCCGCGCATCGCGCGTTCAGTGATGCCCGCCACATGCGCCTTCACCCCGACGAAGTCGGCGAGCTCATCGATGCATTCCTGGCCGATCATGGTGGAATCCATGTCGGCGAGAAAAAGCTTCTTGCGCCGGAAGCCGGCTGGCTGCACGACGATGTCGATGGGCAGGTCGCCGCGAAGCTCGCGGAGCCGCTGCTCGATGGCGTGGCGGTCGCCTCCGAGGTTACTGTCGGCGCCGAAGGGAATGTCGACCGCAACCCCGTCGAACAGCCAGTGCGCGGGAGCTGCCTGAGGCAGCACGGCGCGGGCGCCGTCGACGATGGTAGAGTCGAGCGCAGGATTATCGGGATTGCAGATCAGCGTGGCGACGAGGGACATTTGAGGTTTTCGTGAGCGAGGGACAAGTCGGCAGAAGGCATGTTGGCAAGGCCGTGCTTATCGCAGGCCCGACCGCCAGCGGCAAGTCGGCGCTGGCGCTGGAGCTCGCGCTCGCCACCGGCGGCGTCGTCATCAATGCCGATTCCATGCAGGTCTATCGCGACCTGCGCATCATCACGGCACGGCCGACAGTGGCGGATGAGGCGCTCGTGCCGCATCGTCTCTATGGCCATGTCGACGCGGCCGTGAATTTTTCGGCCGGTGCCTGGGTGGGCGATGCGGCGAGGGCGCTCGAGGACGCGACAACCGAAGGCCGCCTGCCGATCTTCATCGGCGGCACCGGGCTCTATTTCAAGGCGCTGACGGCGGGCCTCTCCGTGGTGCCACCAATCCCGGCCGCGGTGCGCGAGGACGTGCGTGCGCGGCTGGAGCGAAACGGCGTCGAGGCGCTGCACGCGGAACTTGCGCGCCGCGATCCGCGCGCGGCCGAGCGATTGAACCTGCGCGACCGCACCCGCATCGCGCGCGCGCTTGAGGTGGTCGAAGCGACCAACCGTTCACTGCTCGACTGGCACCAGGAGGGCCAGCCGCCCTTGCTGCCGAAGAACAGTTATCACGCGGTGTTTCTCGCCCCCGAGCGCGACGAGCTTTATGCCCGCATCGATGCCCGCTTCGACGCCATGCTGGGTGCCGGTGCGCTGAAGGAGGTCGAGCGGCTGGCCGCTAGACACCTCGATCCCCTGCTGCCGGCGATGAAGGCTCATGGCGTGCCGACGCTGATGCGGCGTCTGCGCGGTGAGCTCAGCCTCGAGGAAGCTGCCACGATCGGCAAGGCCGATACCCGCCATTACGCCAAGCGGCAGTTCACCTGGTTCCGGCACCAATTGCCCAAGTTCCAATGGGTGAGGCCGGAGGAGGCGAGGGGGTGGCTGGCGGCGATTGTGCGAGCGACTGAGGATCCTGCCTAACGTGCTTTTGTATCCAGTTCCCAAATTTACCTCTCGCCGAACCCCGGGAACACCGCTACACTGCCAAAATCGCGCGGGAACGGCCGCATTGCCTTGACATCCGGGCTTTGGTCGCTATGTTTCGCGCAACCTTTGGGAAGCCGGGCCCCTGCCATGCGTAACATTATTACCAAACTCCTTATCGCCGTCGTACCCAGGCACACCGCCGGGGATGGCTAGCTGCCATCCACAAGACAGGCGGTGTGTGTGGGCCCTCTTCGGGGCCTTTTTTATTTCCCGAACCCGAACGAAGCCGCTGACAACAGCGCATCCGGAGCAAGCCAATGAGCGACAAGAGCCACGATCCGAACCAGATGACCGGCGCCGCGATGATCGTCCGCGCGCTCATCGATCATGGCGTGACCGACATTTTCGGCTATCCCGGCGGCGCCGTGCTTCCGATCTATGACGAGATCTTCCAGCAGAGCGAAGTCCAGCACATCCTGGTCCGCCACGAGCAGGGCGCGGGCCATGCCGCCGAGGGCTATGCGCGCTCGACCGGCAAGCCGGGCGTCGCGCTGGTGACCTCCGGCCCTGGCGCCACCAACATGGTGACGCCGCTCACCGATGCGCTGATGGATTCCATCCCGCTGGTCTGCATCTCGGGCCAGGTGCCGACGCATCTGATCGGCAACGATGCGTTCCAGGAATGCGACACCGTCGGCATCACGCGCCCCTGCACCAAGCACAATTGGCTGGTGCGCGACGTCAACGACCTCGCAAAAGTGCTGCATGAGGCGTTCTACGTCGCGACCTCCGGCCGTCCGGGCCCGGTGCTGGTCGACGTCCCCAAGGACGTGCAGTTCGCCACCGGCACCTATCATCCGCCGCGCAAGTCCGACGTGCACCGCTCCTATGCGCCGCGCTTGAAGGGCGATGCGACGCAGATCCGCAAGGCTGTGTCGCTGCTCGCCAATGCCAAGCGCCCCGTGATCTATAGCGGCGGCGGCGTCATCAATTCCGGCCCCGAGGCGACCAAGCTCTTGCGCGAGCTGGTCGAGGTCACGGGTTTTCCGATCACCTCCACGCTGATGGGGCTCGGTGCGTACCCGGCGTCGGGCAAGAACTGGCTCGGCATGCTCGGCATGCACGGCACCTACGAAGCCAACATGTCCATGCATGATTGCGACGTCATGCTGTGCGTCGGCGCGCGCTTCGACGACCGCATCACCGGCCGGGTCGATGCGTTCTCGCCGGGCTCGAAGAAGATTCACATCGACATCGACCCGTCCTCGATCAACAAGAACATCCGGGTCGATGTCCCGATCATCGGTGATTGCGGCAACATCCTCGGCGACATCCTCCAGGTGTTCAAGGCGGAGGCGAAGAGGCCCGACATCAAGACGTGGTGGCAGCAGATCGCGCAGTGGCGCGCCCGCAACTCGCTCTACTACAAGAAGAGCAACGACGTCATCCTGCCGCAGCACGCGATCCAGAGCCTGTTCGAGCTGACGCGCGGCAAGGATACCTACATCACGACCGAGGTCGGCCAGCACCAGATGTGGGCGGCGCAGTTCTACGGCTTCGAGGAGCCGCATCGCTGGATGACGTCGGGCGGTCTCGGCACCATGGGCTACGGCCTGCCGGCGGCCATCGGCGTGCAGGTGGCCCATCCCGACAGCCTCGTCATCGACATCGCGGGCGATGCCTCGGTGCAGATGACGATGCAGGAGATGTCGACGGCAGTGCAGTACGAGCTGCCGATCAAGATCTTCATCCTGAACAACCAGTACATGGGCATGGTGCGGCAGTGGCAGCAGCTGCTGCACGGCAACCGCCTGTCGCATTCCTACTCGGAGGCGCTGCCGGATTTCGTCAAGCTCGCGGAAGCCTATGGCGGCGTCGGGCTCCAGGTGCACAAGCCCGGCGATCTCGAAGGCGCCATCAAGGAGATGATCGCGGTCAAGCGCCCGGTGCTGTTCGACTGCCGCGTTGCTGCGCTGGAAAATTGCTTCCCGATGATCCCCTCCGGCAAGGCGCACAACGAGATGCTGTTGCCGGAGCAGGCCAACGACGAGGCAACCGCGAAGGCATTCGCCGGCGGCAAGGCGCTGGTGTGAGCTGGTGATGACGCAGCAACGACGAGCGACTTCTCTTCGCCTCTCCCCGCTTGCGGGGAGAGGCCGGATTGCGCGCGAGCGCAATCCGGGTGAGGGGGAGGCTCGGCGAGTCGCACTGCCACCGTCCCCGTGGAGACTCCCCCTCACCCCAACCCTCTCCCCGCAAGCGGGGCGAGGGAGCAGACCGTATGCGGGGCTACCATGTTCGACCTGACGGAGCTCGAGCGCGCACATGCGATCGTGGGGCAGGCGGTGCCGGCGACGCCGGCACGCGGCTGGCCCTTGCTCAGCGAGCGCCTCGGCACCGAGGTCGTGGTCAAGCACGAGAACCACACGCCGATCGGCGCCTTCAAGGTGCGTGGCGGGCTGGTCTATCTGGATCGGCTGAAGCGCGAGCGGCCGGACATTCCCGGCATCATCTCGGCGACGCGCGGCAATCACGGCCAGAGCCTGGCCTTTGCCGCGGGCCGCCATGGTGTGCCGGCGGTGATCTACGTGCCGCGCGGCAACTCGGTCGAGAAGAACCGCGCGATGAAGGCGTTCGGCGCCGAGCTGGTCGAGCATGGCGAGGACTTCCAGGCCGCACGTGAAGAGGCCGAGCGTCGCGCGCAGTTCGCCGGTCTCCACATGGTGCCGTCGTTCCACGCGGACCTCGTCCTGGGTGTTGCGACCTACGCGCTCGAGCTGTTCCGCGCGGCGCCCGATCTCGACATCCTCTATGTGCCGATCGGGCAGGGCTCCGGCATCTGCGGCTGCATCATAGCGCGCGACTTGCTGGGCCTGAAGACCGAGATCGTCGGCGTGCAGTCGACAGAGGCGCCGTCCTACGCCCTGTCGTTTGCGGCCGGCAAGGTCGTGACCACGGAGACCAGTAAAACGCACGCCGACGGCATGGCGACGCGTATCCCTGACGAGGATGCGTTGGCGCTGATCCGCAAGGGCGCCTCACGCATCGTGCAGATCACCGATGACGAAGTGGCCGCCGCGATCCGCGCTTACTGGACCGACACGCATAATCTCGCCGAAGGTGCCGGCGCAGCTGCGCTTGCTGCGGCGTTGCAAGAGAAAAGCAAGCTGAAGGGCAAGCGCGTCGGTCTCGTGCTGTCCGGCGGCAATATCGATTTCGATCTGTTCCGCCGTTGGGTGGGGACGGACGCGCCAGCGATGGCGTGACGGAAGACAAGAGGGGACGACAATGAACCAGCCCGCATCCGCCTATTTCATCGAGGACCGCCACGATCCCAACGAAACGCACACGCTTGCGGTGCTGGTGCAGAACGAGCCGGGCGTACTCGCACGCGTCATCGGCCTGTTCTCAGGCCGCGGCTACAACATCGAGAGCCTCACGGTCTCGGAGACCGAGAGCCAGAAGCACCTGTCGCGCATCACCATCGTCACCACGGGCACGCCGATGGTGATCGAGCAGATCAAGCACCAGCTCGACCGCATGATCCCGGTCTACCGCGTCGTCGACATGACCCTGACCAAGCGCTCGATCGAGCGGGAGCTCGCCATGGTGAAGGTGCGCGGGCAGGGCGAGCATCGGGTCGAGGCGCTCAGGCTGGCGGATGCGTTCCGCGCCCGTGTGATCGACGCCACCACCGAGAGCTTTGTGTTCGAGATCACAGGCAATACGGACAAGATCAATCAATTTATCGACCTGATGCGCCCGCTCGGCCTCGTCGAGGTTTCGCGCACCGGCGTTGCCGCGATCGGCCGCGGGCCTGAAGGGATGTGAACCATGCTGGCGCGCGACTGGTACTATAACGAGCGGAACCGGATGGGGATCGAGCCCGCAGTGGCGTCGATCTACGACAGCCATGACGATGCCGATCTGAGGGCGCGCGCCGCGCTGAAAATGCTCGGGGTCCAGCGCGGCTGGCGCATCGCCGACATCGGCTGCGGCAACGGCGTCCTAGCGACCGAAGGCTCCCTGATGGGCGCCGAGGTCGATGCCATCGACATCTCGCCGGCGATGCTGGCGCTCGCCGAGATCTATGCGCGTGACCGCAAGGCGCCGGTCCGCACCCAATCGGCCGGCCTGCTCAGCTTCTCCTACCAGCCGGAGTCCTACGATTTGATCGTCAGCGAGTTCACGCTGCATCACCTGCCGGACTTCTGGAAGGCGGTTGCGATGTCGCGGATCTATCGCGCGCTGAAGCCGGGCGCGAGCTTCTACCTGCGCGACATCGTCTACGCATTGATGCCAGACGCCATCGAGCGCGACGTCGAGCAATGGGCCGATTTTCAGATCAAGAACCACGACTTTTCGCGCGACGGCGTCGTCACGCACATGCGCGACGAATATTCCACCTTCGGCTGGGTGATGGAGCGGATGCTGACCGACGTCGGCTTCACGCTGGTCTCGGCCGATTACCACGCCCCCATGCACGGCACTTATCTGCTGCGGAAACCGAAAGCCGGCGAGCAAGGCTAAAGTCGTGAGAGAAAACTGCAACTACGACGTTGCTGTAATCCCTCCCCCGCTTGCGGGGGAGGGTTGGGGAGAGGGTGTCTCCACAATCGAGAACCCCCTAGAGGAGAAAACCCTCACCCGCGCCTTCGGCGCGACCTCTCCCGCAAGCGGGAGAGGTTGGGGAGTTTGGGAATGAAGCCGGCCGACATCCTCATCGCCATCCTAGTGGCGATCATCTGGGGGCTTGCCTTCGTGGCGAGCCGGATCGCGCTCGACGAGTTCTCGCCGGAATTGATGACGGCGATGCGCTTCACCATTGCCGCGGTGCCGTGCCTTTTCATTCCCAAGCCGAAGGTCGCCTGGTCGCTGCTGATCGCCATCAGCTTCACGTTGTTCCTCGGACAGTTCCTGAGCCAGGCCTACGGCATCGCCCATGGCGTGCCCGTGGGGCTGACCAGCGTCGTCGTGCAGAGTCAGGCACTGTTCACGATCGGCTTTGCCGCGATCGCATTCGGCGAGCGGCCAACACCGGCGCAGACGCTGGGCATTGTCATCGCGGCGGTCGGCCTTCTCATGATCTGCGGCACCGTCGGCTATGATTTCAGTGTCGGCGCCTTCGCGGTGCTGATGATCGCGCCGATCTGCTTTGCCGTCGGCAATCTCCTGCTGCGGGGCGCGCGGGGGGCGCCGATGTTCGACCTGTTCGCCTGGCTATGTCTCACTGCCGCGGTGCCTCTGTTCGTGCTGGCACTGGTCGTCGACGGGCCGGCGCCGACCTTTCACTCGCTGATCCACATGTCGCTGACCGGCCTGATCTGCCTCCTGGCGATCGGCGCCATCTCCACCAGCATCGCCTACTGGCTCTGGGGCCGGCTGCTCCGTGACTATCCGGCTGCGCAGGTGGTGCCGTTCGCGCTGTTGGTGCCGTTCGTGGGATCGGCCGCCTCCAGCGTCGTGTTCGGCGAGCGGTTTGGACCTTTGCGCCTCGCCGGCATGCTCACGGTGATCGGCGGTATCGCGGTGATGGTGCTCGTGAAGCGTCCTCAAACGCTACCGAAAGCCGCGTGAGGTGAGCATGTCCCAATCGCTGTTCTATGCCTTCCTCGCCTTCATGGCCGTGATGTATTTCACGCCCGGGCCGAACAACATCATGCTGCTGTCCTCGGGGTTGACCTACGGATTTCGCCGCACCATCCCGCACATCGCGGGCATCGTCATCGGCTTTGCCTTCATGGTCGCCGCCGTCGGCCTCGGTCTCGGCGCCGTGTTCCTGGCCTATCCGATCCTCCAGACCATCCTGAAATATGGCGGTGCGATCTACCTGATCTATCTTGCCGCTGCGATCGCCATGTCAGGCCCGACCAAGCCCGGTGAGGGGAGCGCCCGCGGCCCGATGACCTTCTGGGGCGCGGCGATGTTCCAGTGGATCAACGCCAAGGGCTGGGTGATCGTGATCGGCACCATCACCGCCTATGCGGCGATCGCCCAATTCCCTCTCAATATCGCGATCCAGACCCTGATCAGCCTGATCATCGGCACCGTCTCGACCGTGGTCTGGGCCCTGTTCGGCACTGCGCTGCGCCCGGTCCTGACCTCCGAGCGGCTGGTCCGCGCCTTCAACATCCTGATGGCGGTCCTGCTACTCGCTTCCCTCTACCCCGTCTTCATGGATGCATGATGCCGCAGATTTCCATGCAGAAACGGGTTTCCCAGGGGCCCTAAAATGCTCTAGACAGCCCCCGAAATCCGTCATTTCGCCTTCGAAAGACCTGACCATCGGCCGATTCCGGCCCCCGAACGAGGAAACGACTATGCGTGTTTATTACGATCGCGACGCCGACCTGAACCTGATCAAGGGCAAGAAGGTGGCCATCGTCGGCTATGGCAGCCAGGGCCATGCCCATGCGCTCAACCTGAAGGACTCCGGCGTCAAGGAGGTGGCGATTGCGCTGCGCAAGGACTCTGGCTCGGTGAAGAAGGCGGAAGCCGCCGGCTTCAAGGTGATGGAAGTCGCCGAAGCCGCCAAATGGGCCGACCTCGTCATGATGCTGACCCCGGACGAACTCCAGGGCGACATCTACCGCGAGCACCTGCACGACAACATGAAGAAGGGCGCCGCCCTCGTGTTCGCGCACGGCCTCAACGTCCACTTCAACCTGCTCGACCCGCGCGCCGACCTCGACGTGCTCATGATCGCGCCGAAGGGCCCCGGCCACACCGTGCGCTCGGAATATCAGCGCGGCGGCGGCGTGCCCTGCCTGATCGCGATCGCCAAGGACGTCTCGGGCAACGCCCATGACCTCGGCCTGTCCTACGCTTCGGCTGTCGGCGGTGGCCGCGCCGGCATCATCGAAACGACCTTCAAGGAAGAATGCGAGACCGACCTGTTCGGCGAGCAGGTGGTCCTCTGCGGCGGCCTGGTCGAACTGATCAAGGGCGGTTACGAGACCCTGGTCGAGGCCGGCTACGCCCCGGAGATGGCCTATTTCGAGTGCCTGCACGAAGTGAAGCTGATCGTCGACCTGATCTATGAAGGCGGCATCGCCAACATGAACTACTCGATCTCCAACACCGCCGAGTATGGCGAGTACGTCACCGGCCCGCGCATCATCACCGACGAGACCAAGAAGGAGATGCGCAAGGTTCTCGCCGACATCCAGGGCGGCAAGTTCGCCCGCGACTGGATGCTCGAGAACAAGGTCAACCAGACCTCGTTCAAGGCCACCCGCGCCAAGCTCGCCGCACATCCGATCGAGGAAGTCGGCGCGAAGCTGCGCGACATGATGCCCTGGATCAAGAAGGGCGCGCTGGTCGACAAGTCGAAGAACTAAGTCATCGTTCTCGGGACGTGGCGCAGCGCGCTACGCCCGAGATGTGACGGCGGATCACACAAGCTTCGCTCGTCACACCAAATCTTAAACCTTCGCGACTATATCGAGCGAGATCGCAACCAGCGATCTCGCTCCTTATCTCGCGCGAAGCATTGCTGCTTCATTCAAATTCTTCGCGAGCTGATGTGCCCTCTGAGCGCGAAGAACTGACGCCTAAACCACATTCTTGACCTTGCGTCGTTTCTAGGATTTTTCGCTAGTTTCTGAACACCAAAACATCAGCGTCTTCAGAGTCTAGAAATCCACTCTTCATCCGCGCTCTCATCCTGCGACCCCTATGCTGCGCGGCGTTCACGTTTCGCGTGATTCTAAGAACCGACATCTGCTGGGCCCTCTTGCCGCGGATTGCGCAGCCTGAGCGCCGCGATCCATTGCACAACGGCGCCTTCCTCTTACATGATCGCGGGAACCTTGAGGGGAGGGGACCATGCGCTCTGTTGTCGTCACCGGCGCGTCCACTGGCATCGGCTGGGCCGCTGCGAAATTTCTGATCGGGCGCGGCCATCGCGTGTTCGGCAGTGTCCGCAAGCAGGCCGACGCTGAGCGGCTCAGGAGCGAGTTCGGCGCCAATTTCACGCCACTGTTGTTCGACGTCACCGACGAGGCCGCCGTGTTGGCCGCGGCGCGCCAAGTCCGCGAGGCGCTGGGCGGCGAGACGCTGGCCGGTCTCGTGAACAATGCCGGGATCGCGGTCGCCGGTCCCGTCCTCGAACTATCGGCCGACGGTTTCCGCCGCCAGATGGACGTCAACGTCATCGGCCCGGTCATCGCGACGCAGGCGTTCGGGCCGCTGCTTGGCGCAGACCCGTCGCTGAAGGGGCCGAAGGGGCGGATCGTGATGATCAGCTCGGTCGCGGGCAAGAACGGCAATCCGCTGTCGGCGCCCTATTGCACCTCCAAGCACGCCATCGAGGGCCTGTCGGAGAGCCTGCGTCGCGAGCTGATGCTGTTCGGCATCGACGTCATCATCGTCGCGCCCGGCGCGGTCAAGACGCCGATCTGGAGCAAGGCCGAAGAGATCGATCTCTCAGTCTACCAGAACTCGCCCTATCTGCCGGCGTTGAACAAGGCCATGGCGTTCATGATGGATCTCGGCGCGAAGGGGCTGCCGGCCGAGCGCATCGCCGAGATCGTGTTCGAGGCGCTGACGGCGGCAAGCCCCAAGGTGCGTTACCAGATCACGCCGGATCCGATGCGTCATCTGATCGGAGCCTTGCTGCCGAAACGGACGCTCGACCGCATCATCGCCAAGCGGCTTGGCCTGCTGCCGCAGTAAGGCGGCCGTTTCAGCCTGCCGCGAGGCCGCCCGCGACGCCTTGATGGGGCGGTGGCCGAGGAGGCGCAGCGGCGCTTCCGCCTGTTCATCGCGGGGATCGCCAAGCCCAGAGCCGGTCGCGCGGCTCGGCCGACGGTGCGACCCATCGTCTCCCGCTAACATTAAGCGAAGGTTGGATCGCACCGCGCGTTGCCTGTCCTTGATGGTTCCGTTACAGTTTTATGACACGGTGCAGGCTTCCGGCTGCCCCGGACGCCCTAGCCGCCGTCAGGCCGGCCAGACGGCTTGGCATCACCGCGCCGGACCAGAAGTTGCGTAGCGTCGATGGCGTCCGCGCCCAATCCAGGTCCCTCTGCCACGACTGCCGTGCTGGCGAGCGTCGCCGCGCTCGGCATCTGGCGGCTGCTCGCGGTCGCAGCGCCACATTTTGCCGCGCTCGCGCTGATGTACGAGACCGAGACCGATTTCGGCTCGCGCCTGTCCTTCGCGCTGGCCTGGGGCATCCTCAATTTCTTCTGGATCACGCTGCTGCGCCGGCCGGCGCTGTCGGGCGCGCTGTCGCTGACCATGGTCGTCGTGCTGGTGCTGCTGTCGCAGCTCAAGCACGACGTCGTGCAGATGACGGTGAACTTCATCGACCTGATGATGATCGACCGCGACACCGTCGCATTCCTGTTCACGATCTTCCCGAACTTGCGCTGGTCGGTGATCCTGGCCGGCCTCGTCACGCTGCCGCTGATGTATGCGCTGTGGTGGCTCGACCCGTTCCGCATCCGCCGTCTGCCGGCGTTCGCCTGCAAGCTCGCCTGTCTCGCCACGCTGGTCTGCTATTCGCTCTATCATCCCGACGAGGCCTGGCGCGGCTATTACGACGACGGCTATCTCTCGAAATTCTTCCGCTCCGGCGTGACCGCGGTCTCCGACTTCGTGCAATACGGTTTCATGGAATCGGCCGCGGCGACCAACGAGCGGCTGAACGTGCCACTGGTCGATGCCTGCCACCCCGCGCGCCGCCGGCCGAACATCATCATGATCCATGATGAATCGAGCTTCGACATCCGCGCCGCGCAGGGCGTCAAGGTGCCGCCGCGTTATGGCGATCACTTCAAGTCGTGGGACGGCAAGCAGCGCGCATTCCTGGCCGAGAGCAATGGCGGGCCGAGCTGGTTCACCGAATACAACGTGCTTGCCGGGCTCTCCTCGCGCTCGTTCGGCCGCTTCTCCTATTTCGTGACGCGCATCGCCTCGAACCGCGTCGAACGCGGCCTGCCGTTGGCGCTGCGCCGTTGCGGCTACGACACTATGTCGCTCTATCCCGCCTATGGCGGCTTCATGGGCGCGCGGAGCTTCCAGATGACGACCGGCATCGAGCGCTTCCTCGACTCGAAGGATCTCGGCGCCAAGGACGTCGAGCCGGACTCCTTCTTCTACGACAAGGCGCTTCAGCTGATGGGCCAGCAGCCGCCCAATAAGCCGCTGTTCACCTTCATCTATCTCGGTGCCAATCATTTCCCCTGGGAGACGCGCTTCCGTCCCGATCTCCTGCCGAACTGGCGCGCGCCGGGCAACGCGCCGTCGATCGACGAATATCTGCGCCGGCAGACGATGAGCGCCGAGCAGTACAAGGCGTTCGTCGCGGGCCTGAAGAAGACTTTTCCGGGTGAGCCCTTCCTGATCGTGCGCTACGGCGATCATCAGCCGGAGTTCGCGCCGCATCTGCTCGAGCCCGGGCTCGACGAAGGCGATCTCGGCAAGAAGCTCGACGCTTACGACCCACGTCTCTACGCGACTTATTATGCGATCGACGCCATCAATTTCGAGCCGGTGAAGAGTGACGCCGTGATGGACACGATCGACGGCCCCTACCTGCCGCTGGTGATCCAGGAGGCCGCCGGCATCCCGCTCGATCCGTCCTTCGCCGAGCAGAAAGAAATCATGCTCCGCTGCAAGGGCATCTTCTACGGCTGCAAGGACGGCGCCGAGGCGCGGCGGTTGAACCGGCTGCTGATCAATGCTGGGATGATCCGCGGGCTGTAGGCTCTTTGCTTCGGCCACAAGCGTTACTCTTTGACCGTCACCCTGAGGTGGCCGCTTCTTCAGCGGCCCTCGAAAGGCGACGGCCCGGCTGCATCGGGGCCGTTCATCCTTCGAGGCTCCGCGCGCACTGCTTCGCAGTGCACGCCTCGCACCTCAGGATGACGGGTTGTGCTGCGGGCCTACTGCCCGCCCACCTTCCCCCACAGCCATTTCGCCACCGCGTCGGGCGACGAGTTCGCATCGTTGCCGCTGGCGCGCAAATTGGCCTCGCGCATGGCGGCGATGTCGATCTTGTCGAGCAGTGGCTTGAGCGCAGCCTGCAATCGCTCGTCGTCGGCGCGCTTGGGCGCGAGCAGCAGGATCGCGTCGTAGGGCGGGATCGCGTGCCTGATATCGTCGAGCGCGACGAGATCGTATTTCGCGATCAGGCCGTCGCTGGTGTAGCCGGCGATGACGTCGACCTCGCCGCTGGCGACCGCCGCATACATGAAGTCCGGCTGCATCTGGCGCTGCGCGCGGAATTGAAGGCCGTAGGCCTTTTGCAGCGCCGCCCATTCCGGCCGGGAGAAAAACTCGTAGTCGCCGGCGATCGACAGGGTTGGCGCATGCGCGGCGAGATCGGCGATGGTGCGGATGCCAAGCGCCTCGGCGCGTTTCTTCGGGATCACCAGCGCATAGGCGTTTTCGAAACCGAGCTCGCCGAGCAGCGTGATCTTGTCCTTGGCGAGCGCAGTCTTGAGCTCGGCGATCAGCTCCTTGCGCGGCTTGATGTCGGTGCGATGCAGCTGGTTGGCCCAGAGCGTGCCGGAATAGTCGACATAGAGATCGATGTCGCCGGCCTTCAACGCCTCGAAGATCACGCTGGAGCCGAGGCCCGATCGTGCGGTGGCGGACAGACCGGCGGCCTGGAGGCGATCCCTGAGCAGGGCCGACAGCACATATTGCTCGGCGAAGGTCTTGGCGCCGACGATATAGCCCTGCGTCGAGCGCCCCATCGTCGGCACCAGCGTTGCCGCGACGAGGGCCGCGATCCCGACGCCGCCGAGCGCTGTGCGCAGACGGCTGCGATGACGCAGTCCGTTCTCGATCAGGCCCAGCAGTTGATCGACGGCGAGCGCGAGCAGGGCCGAAGCGACGCAGCCGAACAGGACGAACACCCAGTTCTGGGTCTGAAGCCCCGCAAAGATGTAATTGCCGAGGCTGGTCTGCCCGATCGGTGTCGACAGCGTCGCCGTGCCGATCACCCACACGGCGGCGGTGCGGATGCCCGCCATCATCACCGGCAGCGCCAGCGGCAGCTCGACCATCACCAGCGACTGCCGTGCGGTCATGCCGACGCCTTTGGCGGCTTCGTGCAACGCCGGATCGATGCCGTTGAGGCCGGTGATGCCGTTGCGCAGCACCGGCAGCATCGAATAGAGCGCCAGCGCCAGCATGGCCGGCAGGAAGCCGAAGGCGGAGAAGGAAAAGCCGAACCAGGCGAGCGCCAGGGAGGCTGCCAGCAGCAGCAGCGGATAGAACAGCGCAAGCAGCGCAAGTCCGGGGACCGTCTGCACGATGCTGGCAAGCGCAAGCAGGATGCTCCGCGGCGCCGGGCGGTTGCGTGTGAGGATGGCCAGCGGAAGACTGGTTACAAGGCCAAGCGCGAGCGCGGCAAGGCTCACCCGCACATGATTGCCGAGATAATCGGGCAAGTGCGACAACGCTTCGCTCCAGCGCGGGTCGGAGAAGAAGCTCATGCCGCACCGCTCGTCGGCAGCAGCGCGTTCAACCGTTCGACCTGACGCCTGGGCGTGCGCAACAGCTCCAGCACATAGGCGTCGCTGCTCTTCGACAGCTCCGCAGGCGTGCCCTGTGCCAGTAGTTTTCCATCGCGCATCACCGCAATACGGTCGGCGAGCAGGATCGCCTCCGTCACGTCATGCGTGATCATCACGGTGGTCAGGCCGAGCTTGCGGTGCAGGTCGCGAAAATCCTCGCCGAGCGCATCGCGGGTGAGGGGATCGAGCGCACCGAACGGCTCGTCCATCAGCACGATGCGCGGCTTGGCCGCGAGCGCCCGCGCCACGCCGACGCGCTGGCGCTGGCCGCCGGAGAGCGCCTCCGGCAGCCGGTCGCGATGCGCGGTCCGGTCGAGCTGCACGAGCTCCAGTAGCTCGTCGACGCGGCTCGCGATGTCCGCTGCCGGCGCGCCCAGCAGCTTTGGCGTGATGCCGATATTGTCGGCAACGCTCAAATGCGGAAACAGTCCGCCGGCCTGGAACACGTAGCCGATGCGCCGCCGCAGCGCGACCGGGTCGATGTCTCGTACGTCCTCACCCTCCACCGTGATCGTGCCGCTCTCCGCCTCGATCAGCCGGTTGGCGAGCCGCAGCAGCGTCGTCTTGCCGGAGCCCGACCCGCCGACGATCGCCACGAGCTCGCCTTCGGCGACGTCGAGCGACAAATCGTCGACGGCCTTGAGCGGACCGAAGCTCTTGGTGACGTGTTGGTAGCTGATCGCCAACTTGGCGGGCATTGAACGGGGCTCTTCCTTACCCTCCCCTGGAGGGGGAGGCACGGCAAGCCCCATGCGTAGCACGCTTGGCCGGTTGATTGAACTTGGCTGCGCGAGCGGCTAAGGCATCGGGCCAAATCGGAGGGAATACATGACAACGCCCACGGCAGTGGCGCTGGAAGATGCCAAGGTCGCATTCCGCCTCGGGGACGGCCGGGTCTATACGGCGGTGGAGAAAGCCCATCTCGCGGTGGCGCAGGGCGAGTTCGTCGCCATTGTCGGTCCCACGGGGTGCGGGAAATCGACATTGCTTAACGTTGCCGCCGGGCTGCTGAAGCCCGTGGCCGGCAGCGTCAGGATATTCGACCAGCCGCTGGCGGGGCTGAACCGGGATGCCGGCTATTTGTTCCAGGCCGATGCGCTGTTCCCCTGGAAGACCGCGCTCGACAACGTCGCGATCGGGCTCGAGATCAAGGGCACGCCGCGCGCTGAAGCGCTGCCGCGGGCGCAGAAATGGCTGACCTCCGTCGGCCTCGGTGCCTTCGCAGGCCGCTATCCGCACATGCTCTCCGGCGGCCAGCGCAAGCGCGTGGCGCTGGCGCAGGTGCTGATCCGCGATCCCAAGATCCTGCTGATGGACGAGCCGTTCGGGCCCCTCGATGCCCAGACGCGCCAGGTCATGGGCAACCTGCTGCTCGACCTCTGGAACGCCGACCGCAAGGCCGTGCTGTTCGTGACCCATGATCTCGAAGAGGCGATCGCGCTCGCCGATCGTGTCGTGATCATGTCGGCGGGACCGTCCTCGCGCATCATCGGCGACTGGCGCGTGAGCTTGCCGCGTCCGCGCGATATCTTCGAGGTGCGGCTGGACAAGGAGTTCCATGCGCTGCATCGGGAGATCTGGAGCGTGCTCAAGGACGAGGTGATGAAGGGGTACGCGCAGTCGACCCAGGCGGCGGAGGCGATCTGATGTCGCGCGTGACACTGCTTGCGCTGCAAGTCCTGGTCGCCATCGTCTGCCTCGCGCTCTGGCAGTTGCTGTCGACCGTGCCGGTGTTCGGCAAGATCCTGCTGCCGCCGTTCTTCTTCTCCAACCCGATCGACGTGTTCAACCAGATCGTGAAGTGGTTCGCCTCCGGCGTGATCTGGAAGCATCTCGGCATCACGCTGGCAGAATCGATCCTGGCTTTCGTGATCGGATCGCTCGGCGGCGTGCTGGTCGGCTTCTGGTTCGCGCGCCAGCCGCTCGTCGCAGCGGTGTTCGACCCCTACGTGAAGATGGTCAACGCGCTGCCGCGCGTCGTGCTGGCGCCGATCTTCGCGCTGTGGCTTGGGCTTGGCATCTGGTCCAAGGTCGCGCTCGGCGTCACGCTGGTGTTCTTCATCGTGTTCTTCAACGTCTATCAGGGCGTGAAGGAAGTCAGCCGCACCGTGCTCGACAATGGCCGCATGCTCGGCATGAGCGAGCGGCAATTGATGCAGCACGTCTATTGGCCATCGGCGCTGTCCTGGATGTTTTCCTCGCTGCACACCTCGGTGGGCTTCGCGGTGGTCGGCGCGGTGGTCGGCGAATATCTGGGATCGGCGGCAGGGCTCGGCTATCTGATCCAGCAGGCCGAGGGTATCTTCGACGTCGCCGGCGTGTTCGCCGGCATGTTCGTGTTGTCCGCCTTTGTCATCCTGATCGATTTCGGGGTGACGCTGGTGGAGCGCAGGTTGCTGGTGTGGCGGCCGACCGCGTCGGACGGACGCGGCTAGGTCGTGATAAGAGTGATTTGATTACAAGCCTCATGGAAGGTTTGCTCCCTCCCCCGCTTGCGGGGGAGGGCTGGGGAGAGGGGGTCTCCGCGATGGGACAATCCCCAAGAGGAGAGAACCCTCACCCGTCGCTTCGCGCCGACCTCTCCCGCAAGCGGGAGAGGTGAAAGCAAGAGCTCAATCCAGCAGCTTGGTGTCGTCGGGTGCCTGCGGCGGGGTCTTGATCGCGATCGCCTTGACCTGGCCGCTGATCGGCTTGGTGCCGCCATGCGGCGTGCCCTTCGGGATGATCACGAGGTCGCCGGGCTTGACCGTCACCTCCTTGTCGCCGAGCCAAATCGTCCCGGTGCCGTCCAGGATGTACTGGATCTCGTTGGTGTTGGGATGCATGTGCTTGGGCACGTTGCCGACCTGGATCGAGATGGTGGCACCGTCCGCACTCGCGAACATCTTGGAGCGGTAGCCGACGGCGTTGGCGGGCCCGAGCGCATCGCCCTCCATCTCGCCGGTGTGGATGATCTGCGCGGTGATGTTTTCGGCGGCGAGCGCCGGTCGGAGTAGGTGGGTTGCGCCGCATCCGGCGGCAAAGGCGGCGGCGATCGACAGCCCGGTAGCAAGGCGGTTCATGGATGATCTCCCCATCGAGAATTGTTCTTGTCTGGGCATGCTATTGCGCCGAAAGGCCAATGGCCAGCCCACTTGGGCGGTGCTTCTCAAGCCCGTCCGGCTGCTCTATGGTGCCGCCGGCCTAACGGAGGAAACCAATGAAGAACACGATTGCCAGGCTCGCCGGCGCGCTGCTGGCGCTGACGCTCACCACTTCGCTTGCCGCGGCGCAAAGCAAGGTCACCGTCGCGATCGGCGGCGGCGCCTGCCTGTGCTATTTGCCGACGGTGCTGGCCAAGCAACTCGGCGAATACGAGAAGGCCGGCCTCAATGTCGAGCTCGTGGACCTCAAGGGCGGCTCCGACGCGCTCAAGGCCGTGCTCGGCGGCAGCGCCGACGTCGTCTCCGGCTATTTCGACCATTGCGTCAATCTGGCGGCCAAGAAGCAGGAGCTTCAGGCTTTCGTGGTCTATGACCGCTATCCCGGTCTTGTGCTGGTAGTCGCGCCGTCGCGTACCAATGACATCAAATCAGTCAAGGACCTCGCCGGCAAGAAGGTCGGCGTGAGTGCGCCCGGCTCCTCCACCGACTTCTTCCTCAAATACCTGCTCAAGAAGAACGGGCTCGATCCCGCCGGCACCGCCGTGATCGGCGTCGGCCTCGGCGCCACCGCGGTCGCGGCCATGGAGCAGGGCCAGCTCGATGCGGCTGTGATGCTCGATCCTTCCGTCACCGTGCTGCAGGGCACCCATAAGGACCTGCGCATCCTCAGCGACACCCGCACGCAAAAGGACACGCTCGAGACGTTCGGCGGCGAATACCCGGGTGGCGCGCTGTACTCGACCGTGGCCTGGATCAATGGCCACGAGAAGGAAACGCAGGCGCTCACCAATGCGATGCTCGCCACGATCGCCTGGATCCACTCGCATTCGCCCGAGGAGATCATGGCGAAGATGCCGGAGGAGATGGTCGGCAAGAACAAGGACCTCTATCTCGCGGCGCTGAAGAACACGATTCCGATGTTCTCCGAGACCGGCAAGATGGACCCGAAGGGCGCGGAGGCCGTGCTTGCGGTGTTCAGCGTCGGTTCGCCCGAGGTCGCGAACGCCAAGATCGACGTCAGCAAGACCTTCACCAACAAATTCATCGACCAGGCCAAGAAGACGACGGGGAATGCCAAATAACTGACGCGAAGGCGTAGTAGTCAGGCGTCATGACGTCACCAGTCATTCATCGCGTCACGTCGCTTGATCTTGCCGTGCGGCCGATCGCGTGGCCGTTCGCCGAGGAGCGCCGCGTCGAGATCGCGGCGCATTTCGCCGAAATGCAGCGCGAGCGGCCGAAGCTCTGGAACGGCCGCGTGCTGATGGGACGCGATCCCGTGTTCGCGGACGGTCATTTCGCTGCGACCTATTTCGAGACGGATTTTGCAAGCTTCCTCGCCTGGCGCGACTGGGGCTTTCCTGACACGGCCGTATTCAATGGCTTCGGCATGGGCGCGCTGCGCACCTCCGACGGCGCCTTCGTGATGGGCGAGATGGCGCATCACACCTCCAATGCCGGCCGCATCTATTTCCCCTCGGGCACGCCCGATCTCGACGACGTCAGGGATGGCATGCTCGATATCCCCGGCAGCGTCGTCCGCGAGATCGCGGAAGAGACCGGATTGACCGCCGACGATTACGCGGCGGAGACGGACTGGCACTGCGTCGTCTCCGGCCGTGCGATTGCGATGATTCAGGTCCTGAACCTGGATATGCCGGGCGATGAGGCCCGCGCCCAGATCGAAGCCAATCTGGCGCGCGAGGCCGAGCCTGAATTGTCGGCCATTCATCTCGTGCGCGAGATGAGCGATTTCCTGCCGACCATGCCACGATTTGTCACGGCCTTTATTGCGCAGCAGTTCGCCTCCCGCTGACGCGCGAGGCTTGACATCGCTTCGCTCAGCCCATGTGATGGGCAAAAAAGCAAGAGCAACAAGAATGCGATGCACAATCGTCCAGGGAGGTTTTGATGCGCCTGCGCATGGCTGCCCGTTTGGTACGTGGGCTGTTGGTCGCGATATCCGCGACGGGCTTGGCGGCGTCCGCCCAGGCTCAGGAGAAGAAGATCAAGATCGGCGTCGTTTTTGATTTGACCGGGCCTCTCGCGGGCGGCGGCTCTGAGCTGAACTATGTCGGCACAAAGATCATCCTCGACCATTTCGCCAAGTCAGGCGTCGAGGGCTACAAGGTCGAGGCCGTCTACGCTGACGCGCAGAGCAAGCCCGATATCGCCATCAACGAATCCGTCCGCCTGCTCGAGCAGGAGAAGGTCGACATGGTGCTCGGCTTCTTCTCCTCGGCGCAATGCGTGCCGGTCGCGGCCCGCGTCGAGCAACTCAAGAAGTTCATGTGGATGACGACCTGCATCTCGTCGGCCGTGTTCAACGAGAAGGGCTACAAATACGTGTTCCGCCCGCAGGCGAGCGGCGACCAGTTCGGCATGATGACGATGGATTTCATCGCGCAGAATGCCAAGGAAAAGCTCGGCAAGGAGCCGAAGGACCTCCGCGTCGCCATCATCCACGAGGACGGCGCGTATGGCGTCGACGTCTCCAAGGGCAACGAGGCGGGTGCGAAGAAGGCCGGCTTCAATGTCGTGATGAAGGAGGGCTATTCGGCCACCGCACCGGATCTCTCTGCGCTGGTGACCAAGCTGAAGCGCGCCAAGCCCGACGTCATTTTCCACACCGGCTACAACCCTGATATTACGTTGCTGCTGCGCCAGGCCCGCGAACAGGGATTGAAGTTCGGCGCGCTGATGGGGCATGGCGCCGGTTACGGCGTCTATGAGAAGCTGAAGGAGGGCATGGGCGCGGACGCGACCTACATCTTCAACGCCGATCCGATCTCGATCTGGCTCGCCAACCAGAAGACGATGGACCCGAAGCTCTCTCCCGTCATCAAGATGGTCGGCGAGGAGTTCGACAAGATCAAGCCGGGCGTTGCCATCCGCTCGGCTCATGTCGGCATCGGCGCCTCCAACACCTATGTGTTCATGAGCGACGTGCTGCCGCGCGCGATCAAGAAATATGGCGGTGTCGATCCCGACGCGCTGCGCAAGGCTGCGCTCGACACCGACATTCCCGAAGGCGGCACCATGCTCGGCTTCGGCGTGAAGTTCTACGGCGAGGGCACGCCGATGGCCGGGCAGAACGAGCGCTCGTTCCCGGTCGTGATCCAATACATCGACGACAAATCCTCCGTGGTGTGGCCGAAGAGCCAGGCGCAGCGCGAGGCGGTGCTGCCGCTGCCGAAAGGCACCACCTACAGCAACCAGTAGCGGCGGGGTGCTCCGGTGTTGGAAGTCAGCGGGCTGGTGAAGCGGTTTGGCGGCTTCAGGGCCGTCAACAACGTTTCGTTCAGGGTCGACCAAGGCGAGATCCTTGGCCTGATCGGTCCCAACGGCTCGGGCAAGAGCACGATCTTCAACATGCTCTCCGGCACGCTGGCGCCGACCTCCGGATCGATCCTGTTCGCCGGGCACGAGATCGCAGGTCTTGCGCCGCACCGGATCATCAATCGCGGCATCGGCCGTACTTTCCAGATTCCGCGTCCCTTCCGCCGCTTGACGATCTTCGAAAATGTCGCGCTCGCCGGCTTCTATGGCCAGGGCCGGCACAGTCGCGTCAAGGCCGAGGAAGCGGCGGAGCGGTCTCTGGCGCTGGTCGGCCTGCCGACCGATCGCCATGCCAGCGTCGACGGCTTAGGAGCCGCCGGCCTGAAGAAGCTCGAGCTCGCGAAAGCGCTCGCCACCGCGCCAAAGCTGTTGCTGGCCGACGAGAGCCTCGGCGGTCTCGACGAGGCCGAGATGGACCAGGCGGCCGACATGCTGCGCAATATTCGCGATGAGCTCGGCATCACCATCATCTGGGTCGAGCACATCATGGGCGTGCTGATGCGGGTCGTCGATCGCGTCATGGTGCTCGATCACGGCGAGAAAATCTCCGAGGGGCTTCCCAGTGCCGTTGCCGGCGATCCGCGCGTGATCGAGGTCTATCTCGGCACCGATGCCGAGACCACGCAGGCCGCGGCTGCCGAAGCACGCCGCCGCGCGGGAGGGTAGCCATGCTGGAGCTCCACGGCGTCAATGCCGGTTATGGCACGTTCCAGGCGCTGTTCGACGTCAATCTCGACGTCAAGGCCGGCGAAGCCGTCGGCGTCATCGGACCCAACGGGGCCGGCAAGACCACCTTGATGCGCGTCATCTCCGGCCTGATCCGGCCCTCGCGTGGCTCGATCAAGATGGAAGGCATCGACGTCGTGGCGACGCCGTCGCACAAGATCGTCAGCCTGGGCATTGCGCATGTGCCGGAGAATCGCCGGCTGTTCCCGCAGCTCACGGTCGACGACAACCTCAAGATGGGCGCCTTCATGAAGGAGGCGCGCGGGCATTATGCCGAGCGGCTCGACGTCGTGTTCGACCTGTTTCCGCGCCTGAAGGAGCGCCGGCACCAGATGGCCGGCACCATGTCCGGCGGCGAGCAGCAGATGTGCGCGATCGGCCGCGCGTTGATGTCGAATCCGAAACTGCTGCTGCTCGACGAGCCCTCGGCAGGGTTGGCGCCGGTCGTGGTGCAGCAGGTGTTCGAGCTGGTGAAGCGGATCCGCGCCAGCGGGCTGACCGTGCTGATCGTCGAGCAGAACGTGCAGCAGGTGCTGAAAGTGGTCGATCGCGCCTATCTGATCGAGGCGGGCACGATCAGGGCGTCCGGCACCTCGGCCGAGATGCTGGCGAGCGACACGGTCAAGGAAGCATATCTCGGGGTGTGAGGGGGCATGCAAGCATTCCTGGAGGTTTTCGACATCTATCTGCTGGAGGCCGTGATCAACGGCATCCTGCTCGGCGGCGTGCTGGCGCTGCTCGCGCTTGGGCTCAACCTGATCTTCGGCGTCATCGACGTGACCTGGATCTGCTACGCCGAGCTGGTGATGATCGGCATGTACGCCATGTACTTCATGGTGCAGTATTACGGCGTCAGCTATTTCGTCGCCGCACCGCTCACCGTCCTGCTGGTCGCGGTCCTCGGCGCGGCGCTGCACTACCTCGTGATCGCGCCGCTGCTCACCGCGCCGCCGATCAACCAGCTGCTCGCGACCGGCGGCGTGCTGTTCGTGCTCCAGAGCTTTGCCACGGTCGCCTTCGGCATAGACTTCCGCAATCTCGGCATCCGCCTGCCGGTGCTTGCCTTCGGCGACATGAACTTCAGCTACGCACGGCTCTTGTCCTTCGGAGCGGCGCTGGTCGGAATGGTCGCCGTGTATCTGTTCATGACGCGCACCTTCACCGGCACCGCGATCCGCGCCATCTCGCAGGACCGGCAGATCATGGCGCTGATGGGCGTCGATACCAAGCGCATCTATCTCATCACCTCGGCACTTGGGGGTGCGCTGGCCGGGCTCGCCGCGTGCCTCCTGGTGCTGCAATACGACGTGCATCCCTTCGTCGGGCTGTCCTTCGGACCGATCACCTTCCTGATCTGCGTGCTCGGCGGGCTCGGCAATTTCATCGGCGGCTTCATCGCTGCCTTCGTATTCGCGGAGATCATCTCGCTCGGCGGCCTGTTCTCCGATCTCGAATGGGGCTATGTGCTCGCCTTCGCCTTCTTCATCGTCATGATGTTCATCCGGCCCGCGGGCCTCCTGGCGAGGCGCCGATGATGGGGCAGGGGCGGCTTGCAGCCTGGGGCATCGGGCTGGCGGCGCTGGTCGCGCTGCCCTTCGTCTATCGCGATCCCTATCACCTGCACATTCTGGTGCTGATCCTGATCTGGTCGTTCGCCTACACATCGTGGTCGATGATGGGGCGGTTCGGCCTCGTCTCGCTCGGGCACGGCGGCTTCATGGGGATCGGCGCCTATGTCACCGCACTGCTGTGGAATCATCTCGGTCTGTCGCCGTGGATCGGCATTCCCGTCAGCATGGTCGCGGCGGGCGCGCTGGCGCTGATCGTCGGCTATCCCTGTTTCCGCTTCCGCATCACCGGGCATTATTTCGTGCTGGTGACGCTGGCGCTGTCCGGCATCGTGCTCCAGGTCATCACGGCGACGCGCGACTATACCGGCGGCTCGCTCGGCTACACCCCGAACCGTGCGTCCGGCAACAAGCTGCTGGCGCTGCAATTCGACGACAAGACGACGTGGTACCTGATCGCGCTCGCGGTCTGGCTGTTCGGCATCGTGGTCTGGCACTGGGTCGATCGCAGCATGGCCCGCTACGCGCTGGAGGCGATCTCGGAGGACGAGGACGCCGCGGCCGCAGCCGGTGTCGACGTCACCGCGGAGAAGCTGAAGATCACGCTGCTCAGCGCGCTGATGACGGCGCTCGCCGGCGCGGTCTACTGCCAGTACCAGATGTTCATCACGCCCGACACCGTCAGCGGCATCGCGGTGTCGCTGCAGATGGTGTTCGCCGCCATCGTCGGCGGCCTGTTCGTCTCGCTCGGCCCGACCGTCGGCGCCGTCATCACCATCCTGCTCGCCGAGACCCTGCGCATCGGCTTCGGCACCAAGGCGGTCGGCTGGGACAATCTCGTCTATGGCGTGCTGCTCGTGCTGTTCATCATATTCCTTCCCAAGGGCATCCTTGGTAGCGTGCTCGACCGACTGAAGCCGCAACGCAAGGTGTCGCCGAACTCATGAGCAAGAAGCCATCCAAATCGATCGCCGAGCAGCTCGACCGTTACATCACGCCGTTCCGTTACGACGGATCCGGCAAGTTTCGCCTGAAGGATCACAAGACCGACGAGAAGGGCGATCTCGACAAGGAGATGGCGCAGGAGATCCTCGAGGCCAACAAGAAACAGCTGATCGCGTTTCAGGAGAAGCTCTACGCCCAGGACCGCTGGTCGCTGCTGATCGTGTTCCAGGCCATGGACGCCGGCGGCAAGGACAGCGCGATCAAGGCGATCTTCGAGGGCATCAATCCGCAAGGCTGCGAAGTCAGTTCCTTCAAGGCGCCGAGCAGCAAGGAGCTCGACCATGACTTCCTCTGGCGCCATGCCGTCGCGCTGCCCGAGCGCGGCCATATCGGCATCTTCAATCGCTCCCATTACGAGGAATGCCTGGTAACGCGCGTCCACCCGGAGATCCTCGCCAAGGAGAAGCTGCCGCCGAAGCTGGTCACCAAGAACATCTGGAAGGAGCGGTTCGAGGACATCTCGGCGTTCGAGCGCTACCTCTGCCGCAACGGCACCGTGGTGCTGAAATTCTTCCTCAACCTCTCCAGGGACGAGCAGCGCCAGCGCTTCCTCGACCGGCTGGAAGAGCCGGCCAAGCAGTGGAAGTTCTCGATGGACGACATCAAGGAGCGCGCGCTGTGGCCGCGCTACCAGGCGGTCTATCAGGACATCGTGCGCCACACCGCGACGCCGCATGCGCCCTGGTATGTCGTGCCCGCCGATCACAAATGGTTTGCCCGGGTGGTGATCGGCTCCGTGATCAATGCTGCGTTGGAAAAGCTGGACCTGCGCTTTCCGCGCGCCGACAAGGCCTCGCTGCAGGAGTTCGACGCGGTGCGCAAGGCGCTGGAGAAGGAAGGGAAGGGAGGCAGGAAGCGAGCAAAGTGAAAGGCGACGGAACCACGAACCGGAAGAACGTCAGCTTCGCGCTCCAGGGCGGCGGCGCGCACGGCGCCTTTGTCTGGGGCGTGCTCGACCACGTGCTCGAGGATGGCAGGCTCGCGATCGAGGCGATCAGCGCTACCAGTGCCGGCGCGATGAATGCGGTGGCGATGGCCTCCGGCATGGCGAACGGAGGCGCGGAGGCCGCGCGGCAGAACCTGCACGCATTCTGGTACGAAGTGTCGCGCATGGACATGGCGTACGACCTGTTCTCGCCGCTCAACCAATGGATCCAGGCCCTGAAGCTGCCACCGGAATATCATCCGGTCCACGCCTTGATCCACACGCTGACGCACACGCTGCCGCCGAACCTGTTCAATCCCTTCCATTTCAATCCGCTCCGCTCGCTGCTGCAGCGCGTGGTCGATTTCGACCGGCTCAATTCCTCGCCCGAGGCGCCACAGCTGTTTCTCAACGCCACCAACGTCCGCACCGGCAAGATCAAGGTGTTCCAGAGCCCACGTCTCACCGCGGACACCGTGCTCGCCTCAGCCTGCCTGCCGCCCTATTTCCAGGCCGTCGAGATCGACGGCGAGCATTATTGGGATGGCGGCTATCTCGGCAATCCCGCGATCTATCCGCTGATCTACCGCAAAGGCAGTCACGACGTCGTCATCGTGCAGGTCACGGCGATCCGGCGCGACGAGCTGCCGACCAGCGCCGCCGATATCCTCCACCGCATCAACGAGATCAGCTTCAATTCGTCCTTGATGCGCGAGATGCGCGCGATCGCCTTCGCCACGCGGCTGATCGATGAGGGTGAACTCGACAGCGGCAAGCACAGCCGCATGTACATGCACTGGATCGGCAACGACCAGCTGATGTCGCAGCTCGGCACGGCCACGCAATTCCATCCCGAATGGAGCCTGTTGTGCCGCCTGCGCGACGAGGGCCGCGCGGCGGCGCGAAGCTGGCTGGCGCGAAACTTCGGCCAGGTCGGAAGGTCCTCGACGGTCGATCTGACGGACATGTTTCTTTAGGTCGCTGAGCCGGCCAGGATAAAAACTGCGAAAACAACCCCATGCACAGTAGCCCGGGACAGCGGAATCAATGGCTTGCCTGGCAGTTCGAGCGGTTGCTGATTTTACGAAATTGGATTGACGCGTCGGGCAAAACAAGGGCATGATGCCACCATCGCGCCATAGCCCTTCTATCTCCGCGTGCAGCACTTCATGTTGGCGGCTGCTCATGCTTCGCGGTTTCGTCTCGGCGAGCACGGCGATCCGAGGAACCGGCGCGCTCAAATGTGATCCTCTAGATCGTTGATCCTGCTTGACAGTTTTACGTCCCGGGAGGAGCATCACCGTGGTCGCAAACAAGCGACGCGCAACGTCCACCTCATGAGCAAGGGGAGGTCTATGACGCCACCTCCGCAAATCCAGCCGCGTTAAGTGCGATGGAGCTCGTTCGGACTATCGCATAGCGGCAGAAACCGCGAACGGCACGCCGGGTCAAGGTTTAGCGGGCTGCATCAGTGAGGCAAAGCCCCTACCTTCCCGGCGCTGTATTTTGCATCACATCGATCGTATCGGATGGCCATGATGGCCATCGCGACAGCGCCGTTCGACATCCAGCTTTCTCTCTCCTCCTCCTCGCCGTCATTCCGGATTGACTACCGGAATGACGGGAGAGGCCTTCGTGCGCTCAGCGCTCTCATGGCTCTCGCGATGCCGAGGCCGCGGTTCCCATTCTCGCATTGCGGCAAATGCCAAGAGAATGTCGCCTCCTTGGCCAACTTCCGACACAGGGCCGGGGCGAATAGCGGCCATCCGACATGACGCATGTGCTTCGGTGGTGACGACCCCCACACCGCCGGCGCATTCATTTTTTTCAGGGAATCCGCGTGTCGCATAAGCTTGTCCCGGCGCTCCTCGCCGCTCTCTTCCTCGCAATCTCATCTCTCTGCGCCGCCCGCGCCGAGACTCCGGCCGCCAGCAGTGCTGCCGCGCTGTCGCCTGACGAGGCCAAGCGCGCGCTCGAAACGCTCCAGGACGACAAGAAGCGCGCGCAGATGATCGATACGCTGCGCGCGATCGCGAACGCATCAGGTCAGCAGCAGCCTGCTTCGGCTGCGCCCGAGCAGAAATCGCCGATCCCGCTTTCGGCCGACGGCCTCGGCGCGCAGCTCCTGCTCACGGTCTCCGAGGAGATCGGTGCGATCTCGAGCGAGATCGCCAGCATGGCGCGGACGCTCACGCATTTTCCGGCGTTCTATTACTGGTTCCTGCGCACCGCGAACGATCCCGCGGCCTACAATCTCCTGATCGAGATCGCCTGGAAGCTGGCGCTGGTGCTCGGCTGCGCCCTTGCGGCCGAGTGGGTGATCTTCCGCCTGATCCGTCGTCCGGTCGCGTTCCTGGAAGGACGCGTGCCGCAGACCGCGCGCCTGCCGACGCAGGTGTTGCTGATCGCCGATCCGCCGTCATCCATGGCCGACGTCACTCCCACCCCCGAACTGAACAAGCGACGTCACAGTCTCGCGCGGGTCTGGCAGGTCATGCTGCGGCTGCCCTTCGTGCTGGGGCGCCTCGCGCTCGAGCTGCTGCCGGTGGTCCTCTTCGTCGGCGTCGCGACGGCGCTGCTCGGGACCGAGATCGGCGAGCCCACGACCGTTCGCCTCGTGATCCTCGCGGTCGTCAACGCCTATGCGTTCTCCCGCGGACTGATCTGCGTGATCCGGGCGTTGGCGGGACCGTTCGGCCTGTTTCCGGTTCGGGCCGAGACCGCCGCCTATATCGAGATCTGGGCGCGTCGCATCGTCGGCGTCGGCGTATCCGGCATCGCCTTTGCCAATGTGGCCTTGCTGCTCGGCCTGCATCGCGCCGGTTACGCCGCGCTGCTGCGCATGGTGATGCTGGTCGTGCATCTCTTCATCGTCGTCATCATCCTGCAATGCCGCCGCCAGGTCGCCGAAGCCATTCGCGCGCCGGTCGACCGGCAGGGGATCGCGGCCCGTCTGCGCGATCGCATTGCCGGCGGCTGGCACTATCTTGCCATCGCGCTCGATCTTGCGCTGTGGGCCGTGTGGGCGCTCAACATCCGCAACGGCTATTCGCTGCTCCTGCAGTATTTCGTCGGGACGGTCGTGGTGGCGCTGATCACGCGGGTCGCCATCATGCTGACGCTGAGCCTGATCGACCGCGGCTTCCGTATCAAGCCGGAGATCCTTCAGCGCTTTCCCGGTCTCGAGACCCGTGCGAACCGCTATCTCCCATTGCTGCGCAAGATCGTATCCGGCGTGATCGCCTTCATCGGCTTCGTGGCGGTGCTCGAGGTCTGGGGCGTGGACGCGATCGTCTGGTTCTACGGCGGCCAGATCGGCAGCCGGCTGATCTCGGCGGTGGTGACGATCGGCGTTGCAATACTCGTTGCAGCCGCGATCTGGGAAACCAGCAACGCGCTGCTGGACCGCCAGATCAATACGCTGTCGCGGGACGGCCACTATGCCCGCGCCGCTCGCTTGCGCACCTTCCAGCCGATGCTGCGCACCGCGCTGCTCTGCCTGATCGCCACCGTCGTCGGCCTCACCGCACTGAGCGAGATCGGCGTCAATGTCGCCCCGCTGCTCGCGGGCGCCGGCATCGTCGGCATTGCCATCGGCTTCGGATCGCAGAAGCTGGTGCAGGACCTCATCACGGGTCTGTTCCTGCTCCTGGAGAACACGGTGCAGGTCGGCGACAATGTCAGCGTGTCGGGGCTCTCGGGCGTGGTGGAGAACGTCTCGATCCGCACCATCCGCCTGCGCGCCGGCGATGGCGCCGTGCATATCGTTCCGTTCAGCGCGGTCACGACCATCACCAATGCAAGCCGCGGCGCCGGCAATGCCTCGGTCAGCGTCAACGTCGCCTACAAGGAAGACACCGATCGCGCCGGCCAGATTCTCAAGGACATCGTGGACGAGATGCGGCGCGAACCGGAGTTCCGTGCACTGATCCGCGGTGATCTCGAGCTCTGGGGCATCGACAAGGTCGACGGCGCGATGGTGTCGATCGTCGGCCAGATCCGCTGCACCGAGGCCGGCCGCTGGCCGGTCCAGCGTGAATTCAACCGCCGTATGAAGCTGCGCTTCCAGCAGAATGGGATCGAGGTCGCATCCGCGACGCAGACGATCCTGATGCATATCGCGCCGCCCGCCGACAGCGCCGCCAATTTGGCGCCAAGGCGGGCGGCCGGATAACGGCTCGACAATCTTCCGGCTTGCCTGCGCGCGCCCGGCAGCGTTCACTCCCAGCTTCAGCCTGCAGAGGGCATGCAGGCGACAAGGGGTGGGAGAGACCGATGCGGGGGCTGTGGGCCGGATTGCGCGGCGGTGTGATCGCCGTGTGCGCGTTGATTGGATGGGCGATCGCGCCGGCCGGCGCACAGCCGTTTCCATCGCGCCCCATCACCCTCATCGTGCCGTTCGCGGCGGGCGGTCCAACCGATACGCTGGCGCGGATCCTGTCGGAGCGCATCGCCGCCGAGTTGCACACCACGGTCGTGGTCGAGAACGTCGCCGGCGCCTCCGGCAGCATCGCCGGCGCCCGGGTCGCCCGCGCAACGCCTGACGGCACCACGATCACGATCGGCCATTGGGGCACCCATGTGCTCAACGGCGCGATCCTCAAGCTGCCTTATGACGTGGTGAGCGACTTCGAGCCGGTTGCGATGATCGCGATGGGAACGCAACTCATCGTCGGCCGGAAGTCGCTCGAGGCGAGCAATCTCAAGGAGCTGATCGCCTGGTTGAAGGCCAATCCCGGCAAGGCCACTGCGGGGACTGCCGGCGCAGGCACGGGAGCCCATGTCGCCGGCGTCTTCTTCAAGGGCAAGACCGGCACCGAGTTCCAGTTCGTGCCCTATCGTGGCGCGGGGCCTGCCATGATCGATCTCGTCGCCGGGCAGATCGACATCATGTTCGACCAGGCGTCGAACTCGCTGGCCCATGCCAAGAGCGGTGCGATCAAGGCGTTCGCAGTGACCTCGCCGACGCGGCTTGCCTCCGCCCCCGACATCCCGACCGTCGACGAGGCGGGCCTGCCCGGGCTCTATATTTCCTATTGGCACGGCATCTGGGCACCGAAGAACACGCCGAAGGAGATCGTCACAAAGCTCAATGCAGCCATCGTCACCGTGCTTGCAGACCCCGCGGTCAGGCAGCGCTTTGCCGAACTGGGGCAGGAGATTCCGCCAAGGGATCAGCAAACGCCGGCAGCGCTTGCTTCCTTCCAGAAGGCCGAGACCGAGAAATGGTGGCCGATCGTGAAGGCAGCCGACATCAAGCCGGAATAGCTGCGCGGCGCCACGAGCGCTGTCCCTCATCCTGAGGAGGCCGCGCAGCGGCCGTCTCGAAGGATGGCCGCGGGCAAGAGCGGGGCTTGCATGGTTCGAGACGGCGCTGACGCGCCTCCTCACCATGAGGGGTGAGAGTCTTTTATCTCGCGCGCCAATCTCGCTGCGGTGCGAGATCACAATCGAGCCTTGCGTCCCAACGTCCTTGATCTCGGGGGAGCGGTGGCCGACAATGCCGCCGGTTCAATAAGAAACTCCTTGGGGGAATTCGTGAATAGACCTGCCCGGGTCGCTGCCCAACCGACATCGTCCGATCAATCGCACGGCATGACGCTGCTGCGCGATCCCTTGCTCAACAAGGGCACCGCCTTCACGGAATCCGAGCGCGAGGCGCTGGGCCTGCGCGGCCTGCTGCCGCCTTGCGTGACGACAATGGAGACGCAGGCTCAGCGCGTGCTCACCAATCTGCGCACGCTGCCGACGGATCTGGAAAAATACGTCGCTCTGAACGCGCTGCATGACCGCAACGAGGCGCTGTTCTTCCGCGTCGTCGTCGACAATATCGACGAGATCCAGCCGATCATCTACACGCCGACGGTCGGGCTCGCCTGCCAGAAATACGGCCTGATCTTCCAGCGGCCGCGCGGCATGTTCATCTCCTCGCGCGATCGCGGCCAGATCGCGGAGATCCTGAAGAACTGGCCCTATAAGGCGAGGCTCATCGTCGTCACCGATGGCGAGCGCATCCTTGGCCTCGGCGATCTCGGCGCCAACGGCATGGGTATTCCGGTCGGCAAGCTCTCGCTCTATTCGGCTTGCGCCGGCGTTCATCCCGAACTGTGCCTGCCTGTTGTGCTCGACGTCGGCACCAACAACGAAGAGCTGCTGGCCGATCCCTATTATCTCGGTCTGCGCGAGCGGCGGCTCACGGGCGAGGCCTATGACAGCTTCGTCGACGAATTCATGCAAGCCGCGCGCAATACGTTTCCGGGCGTGCTGATCCAGTTCGAAGATTTCGCCAACCATTCGGCGTTCAAGCTGCTGCACAAATATCGCGATGACGCCTGCGTCTTCAACGACGACATCCAGGGCACCGCGGCGGTGGCGCTCGCCGGCCTGTTCTCGGCCCTGCGCGTCTCCGGCGGCAAGCTCAGGGATCAGCGCATTCTCTTCCTCGGCGCGGGCGAGGCGGCGACCGGCATCGCCGATCTCGTGGTCTCCGCCATGATGGCGGAGGGCGCGTCCGAGACGGAAGCGCTCCGCCGCAACTGGCTGGTGGACTCCCGCGGCCTCGTCGTCGGCGGCCGTGAGGGCCTCTCCGGCCACAAGCTGCGCTATGCTCATGCCGGCCAGGCGCCGATCGCCGACTTCCTCACCGCGATCAAGACGCTGAAGCCGACGGCGATCATCGGCGTCGCCGCGGTCGGCGGCGCCTTCACGCCCGACGTGCTCAAGGCGATGGCTGAGCTCAACGAGCAGCCAATCGTGTTCGCGCTCTCCAATCCGACCTCGAAGGCCGAATGCTCGGCGGAGGATGCCTATCGCTACACCGAGGGCCGTGCGCTGTTCGCCTGCGGCAGCCCGTATGACCCGGTGACGCTCAACGGCCGCACTTTCGTGCCGCGCCAGGGCAACAACTCCTACATCTTCCCCGGCGTCGGCCTTGGCGTCATCGCCAGCGGCTCGCGCCTTGTCACCGACGAGATGTTCATGGCCGCCGCCCACACGCTCGCCGATTGCGTCGGCAAGGACGACCTCGCGCAGGGGAGCCTCTATCCGGCGCTGCCGCGCATCCGCGAGGTCTCGGTCCGCATCGCCGCTGCCGTCGCAGACGTCGTGTATCAGCGCGGCCTCGCCGATGGCCCTGCGCCCAACGACGTCAAGGGACTGGTCCAGTCGCTGATGTACGAGCCGCATTACTAGAGCCCGATGACTTTTGATTGACTCGATCTGGCGGCTGGCTCGGTCACCTCTCCCGCTTGCGGGAGAGGTCGGCGCACTTGCGCCGGGTGAGGGCTCTATCCTCTTGGGGAGTTCCACTGCGGAAACACGCTCACCCCAACCCTTCCCGCAAGCGGGAGAGGGAGCGCACCACCCTCGCGGGTCGCAACGCGCCTCGTTAGGTCAGCCCCACACCGCCATTTCCGCCGGAATCGCCGTTGTGCCGCGCGTCCGTATATGCGACTGTCTGTAGCATTACAAGAAAACTCAATCGCAAGGTCAGGTGCCATGGACGATCGTTTGCCCGAACTGGGCGACCTCGAGCGCGAGGTCATGCAATTGGTTTGGGCCCATGGTCCTGTCACGGCCGAGGTGGTGCGTGAGCGGTTGTCGCGACGTCTGAAGGAATCGACGGTCCGCACGGTGCTGCGCCGGCTGGAAGAAAAGGGCTATGCTAACCACACCGTGGACGGTCGCACCTATGTCTACCACGCCGCCGAACCGCGCGCGCGCGTGGCGGCCAAGGCCGTGCAGCGCATCGTCGACTGGTTCTGCAACGGTTCAATTGAAGAAGTTCTCGTCGGCATGGTGGACAATGCGATGCTCGACCAGCAGCAATTGCGCACGCTGGCCGACCAGGTGGCCAAGGCGAAGAAGGCGAGGGGAGTGAAGAAAGAATGATCGCAACTCTGGCGGAGGCGGCGCTGCGCTCCTTTGTGCTGGGAGGCGTCGTCTGGTTCGGTCTCACCCTGTTCCGCGTGCGTAATCCGCACATCCACATGACGGCGTGGATCGTCGTGCTGTTCGCGTCGCTGGCGATGCCCTTCGTGATGCATTGGCCGACGCTGACGATCACCCGGTTGCCTTTGCCGATGCCCGCGCCGGATGAGTTTCTGCCGGCTGACATCTCGATGCTGGAGTCGCCGCAGCCGGTGCTGCCGATCGCGCCCGGTGCCGCCATTGCGCCGGCCAGAAGCGGGCTTTCGATCAATTGGTGGCTTCTCGCCAGCATCGTCTATGCCGGGGGCGCCGGCCTGTTGCTGCTGCGGCTCGCCATCGGCCTCTGCCTGACCTGGCGCCTGGCGCGCGCGGCAAAGCCGATGAAGAGCCTGAAGATGATCGACGCCGATGTACGCGTCAGCCGCGACGTCGGCGGTCCCGTCACCTTCGGCTCGACCATTCTGGTGCCGCCGCAATTCGCCGGCTGGGACGCCAAGAAGCGCCTCGCGGTGCTCGCGCATGAAGGCGCGCATGTCGCCAACCGTGATTTCTATGTCCTCCTGCTCGCCTCGCTCAACCGCGCGGTGTTCTGGTTCAGCCCGTTCTCGTGGTGGCAACTCGCGCGTCTCGCCGAGCTTGCCGAGATCATCAGTGACGCCCAGGCGATCGAGGTGATCGAGGACCGGCTGTCCTATGCGGAAATCCTGCTCGATTTTGCCAGCACGGTAAGACCGCGGCCGGTCGAGCTTGCGATGGCGCGCGCCTCGACCGTGCGCGCCCGCGTCGAGCGCATCATCGCGGCGGCCGCGATGCCCGTCGCGGTCGGCTGGCGCAAGCGGCTGTCGATCGCAGCCGCGATCGCGCCGGTCGTGATTGTCTCCGCCGGCATGATTGCCTATCGCGCGCCGGACTTGGCGCCCGTCGCCGCGGAGACCGGCGAGATTCCGACCCAGCATTACCGTCCCTTTGTCAATTTCTACGCCATGGGCCCGGCCTCGGTGTTCGCCATCTTCCGCGAGGGCGACGAGCTCTACGGACAAATCACCGGGCAGCGCAGGCTGCGCCTGACGGTTGGGAGTGACGGCATGGCGGCGTACGCGGCCTCGTCGGGCGAGATCACGTTCCCGATCGAAGCGGAGCGTCGCTCCTCCGAGCTGATGCTGCGCATGAACGGCCGCGACGTGCGCGCGGTTCGCGTTGCCGAGATGCCGACGCCGGCGTCCGATTCCGCCTCGCTCGATCAGTATGTCGGCTGGTACAGGCTGGCGCCGAACCGCGTGCTCACGGTGCGCCGCGACGGCGACCGTCTCTGGTTGCAGGAAACCGGGCAGGGCGCGACGGCTGTTCTCGCCGAGGGGACCGACGCCTTCTCCTTCGGCGGCGATCGTCTGCTGATCTTCCTGCGCGACGAGCAGGCGAAAGTCTCGCGCGTGCTGGTGCAGAGCGCGGTTTTCGGCGCCCGCCTCGCAGCCCGCGTCGATGCGGGGGTGGCCCAGGCGGTCGAGGCGGACTTTGCGCGCCGCCTCGCGGAAGTCCCTGATCGATTTAGGGAGCAGGTCCCGGTCGCGGGGGGCAAGGAGATGATCCTGCGCGGCATCGAGGATCTGCGCCGCGGCACGCCGAACTATGATCGCATGAGCGCGCCGCTGGCAGCCAAGATCCACCGGCAGCTCAACGAAATGCGCGCGACGTTCGCGGCGCTCGGTGAGGTCGAGTCGATCTTCTTCCGCGGCGTCGGGCCCGGCGGCTATGACATCTACGGCGCGAAGTTCGAGAACGGCACGGCCGAATTCCGCCTGATGCTCGAGCCCGACGGCAAGGCCGGCGACGTGATCTTCCGGGCCGACGGCAATGACGAGCTCGGCGGCATCCTGCCTTGCTCGGAAGAGGCGAGCGCGCGCGGCCGCGCCGGCACCTCGCCGATCAGGATCATGGTCTATAACGAGATGGGCGACGACATCCAGGTCTTCAATCTCGACGCCGACGGCAATCGCAAGGCGCAGAGCGTCGTCAGGCCCAACGCGTCCTGGGCCTCCACGACCACCGTGAACAGTCCCTGGGTGATTGCCGACAAGTCGGGGCGATGCCTCGAGGTCCTGATGCCGGGCCGGCAGACGCGCTTCCACAATGTCGAAGCCTCGAACATTGGCGCGAAGCCGGGGCGGGCGGCACGCCGCGCCGTTCCGATTGCCAATGGCGAGGAGATGCTGCGCCGCTACATCGAAGGCGTCGGCAAGGGCCAGCCCGACTACGACCGGATGACGGCGGAGGTGGCCGACATCACGCGCCAGCAGCTTCCGATCGACCAGGCGATCCTGGCACGGCTCGGCGCGTTGCGCGCGGTCTCGTTCCGCGGTGTCACCGCGCTCGACAGCGACATCTATGTCGCCCAGTTCGCCAATGGTTCGGCGGAATGGCGCATCGGCGTCAGGAACGGCACGATCACCAAGATCGCGTTGGGGCCGAATTTCTAGGACGATGTCCACCGCCGGTCTGTCAGACCGGCGGCTCCCGATTTCTTGACAGCGGTGCCTCAATCTCCGCTTGCTGCCTCACATCCTGAATGCTACGATTTGTAGCATTACGGTTCGTAGCCGCGAACGGCAAGCTGTCGGTCAGGCTCGAAAGAATTGGGCATTCGCCATGAGCAGTTCTGCAAAGGCCGAAGCTGTGCTTGCGCTCCATCGCTTCGGGATGGGGCCGCGACCGGGATCGATTGCCGCCATGGGCACCGATCCGCGCGGCGCGCTGATCGCCGAGCTCGACCGTCCGCTGATGCTGGGTGCCGCGGCCAGTCTTCCCACCAGCGCAAAGGCCTATCGCACCGTTGCCGACGCCAATGCGCGGCGAACCGCGCGTGCCAAGCAGGCACAGCAGCGGGCCAAGAAGCAGCAGATGGCTGCGGCATCAGCCGCATCGGGCGACCAAGGGCAGATTCAAGCACAGCCCGAAGGGCAAGCGCAGGGCTATGGCCAAGAGAAGGACGCCGCCGAGACGGCGGCGAAGCAGGCGGCCGACGCCGTTCCCGATCCCGGCCGTCCGATCTATCTGCAGGAAGCCAAGCTGCGCACGGAAGCGGCGCTTGCCGCCGATATCGGCTTTGCCGAGCGGCTGGTGTGGTTCTGGTCCAACCATTTCTGCATCTCCGCCAACAAGATCCAGAGCATGTCCGGCGCCTATGAGCGCGAGGCCGTGCGTGCCCATACGCTCGGCCGTTTCGTCGATCTGCTCCAGGCCGTCGAAGGCCACCCGGCGATGCTGTTCTATCTCGACAACCTCGGCTCGATGGGCGCGAACTCGATCGCCGGCATCAACCGCAGCCGCGGGCTCAACGAGAACATCGCGCGCGAGATCATGGAGCTCCATACGCTCGGCGTGCGCACCGGCTACACCCAGGACGACGTCATCAGCTTTGCCAATGTGATGACAGGATGGACGCTCGTTCCGCCGGGAGACAATCCCGAGCATGGCGGCGAGTTCATCTTCAATCCGCGCCTGCACGAGCCCGGCGGGCAGACCGTGCTCGGCAAACGCTACGAGCAGGACGACGTCGAGCAGGGCCGCGCCGTGCTGCGTGATCTCGCCGTGCATCCCGCGACCGCAACCCATGTCGCGACCAAGCTCGCGCGCCATTTCATCGCCGACGAGCCGCCGCCGGCGCTCATCGAGCAGATGGCGAAGAGTTTTCGCGACACCGAGGGCGACCTCAAGCAGGTCGCGATCGCAATGGTGTCGTCGGACGACGCCTGGCGCGGACCACCGTCAAAGCTCAAGCGTCCCGGCGAATGGGTCGCCGGCATGGTGCGTGCCACGGGCATCACGCAGGTTGATCCGGTGCGCTACACCGCAGGCCAAGAGTTGCTCGGCGAGGCGCTGTGGCGTCCGTCCGCGCCCAAGGGCTATCCGGATGACGAGGCGAGCTGGATCGACGGCGTCGGCCGGCGGCTCGACGTCGCCAACAATTTCGCCGAGCGCATCACCGGCACGGTCGATCCGCAAGCCATCATCGAGGACGTCTTCGCATCGCAGGTGGCGTCCGAGGTGAAGCAGGCGGTCGGCCGCGCCGAGACCCGGCAGCAGGCGCTGGCGCTCTTGTTCATGTCAGCGGATTTTCAGAGGAGGTGAACATGGGCTTCGTCGATCACCTGCCCACACGGCGAGAGCTTCTGGTCGGCTCCGGCGCGCTGTTCGCATGGAGCCAGATGCCGCGGATCGCGCGCGCCGAAGGGCGCGATCCGCGCCTGCTCGTCATCGTCCTGCGCGGCGCGCTGGATGGATTGGGTGCGGTCGCGCCAGTCGGCGACCCCGACTGGATCGCCTTGCGAGGCGATCGCGCGCTGCTGCTGGACGGCAAGCCGCCGGCGCTGCCGCTCGATGCCTTCTTCGCGCTCAATCCGGCGATGCCGAACCTGCACCGGCTCTACAAGAGCGGCAAGGCCGCGATCGTCCATGCCACCGCGACGCCCTATCGCGAGCGCTCGCATTTCGACGGTCAGGACGTGCTGGAGAGCGGCATGTCAAAACCCGGCGCGACCGCATCGGGATGGCTCAACCGCGCGCTGCTCGCACTGGAATCGGGCGACCGCGTCGATCCACGTGGCAGCCGTGCGCTCGGTATCGGCTCGGTGACGCCGCTGGTGGTGCGCGGCGCCGCGCCTGTCATGACCTGGGTGCCGCAGAAGCTCTTGCCGGCGAGCGAGGACACGCAGAACCGCCTGCTCGATCTCTACCGGCACACCGATCCGAAGCTTGCAACCGTGCTTCAGGCGCGCATGAAGCTAGCCTCGCTCGACGGCGCGGTGGGCATGGGCGATCCGATGTCGGACGATCCGACGCTGGCGCCGGCCGGCATCGCGCGCGTGCGCGCCTATTTCGCCGACGCCGCCGGCACCGCGGCGCGCTATCTCGCCAAGCCCGAAGGTCCGCGTGTCGGTGCCATGGGCTTCGTCGGCTGGGACACGCATATTGCCGAAGGCGCGGCATCGGGGCAGCTCTACAATCTGCTCGGCGCGCTCGACGGCGCCTTCGCGGCGATCGAGAGCAACATGGGTGAGGCGTGGCGGGAGACTGTGGTCGCCGTCGTCACCGAGTTCGGACGCACCGCGCGCATCAATGGCACGCAGGGCACGGATCACGGCACCGGCACGGTCGCCTTCCTCATCGGCGGCGGCCTTGCCGGGGGGCGCGTGATTGCGGACTGGCCGGGCCTGAAGCCGGCGCAGCTGTTCGAGGATCGCGACCTCAAGCCGACCACGGACTTGCGTTCTGTGCTGAAGGGGCTGCTGAGGGATCATCTGCGGGTCGACGAGAAGGCGCTGGCCGATGCGGTTTTCCCCGGCAGCACCGACGTCAAGCCGATGGGAGGCCTTCTGGCATGAAGGCGCGACGTGCATGTTGACGCAAAGAGAGCTCGATTTTCTCGCCAGCTTGAAGACGGACTGGCGAAGGCTCTATTGGCGTGAATTCGCGCGCATCCTCAGGGAGAATACGCAGCCTGGTTACGCCGGCGCTGAAGTTTGCTCTGGGCCGCAACAAGGGTGATGGATAGGCTCGAATGAGGCGGCGCCAATTCATCTCACTTCTCGGGGGAGCCGCACTGGCGCCACTGTCCGCGTTGCCGGGCTACGCGATCGCACCCGACGGCTGCGGTGTCCCGCTTGAGCGGAACGACGGCTGGCCGGTCGGCTCCGTGCATGACGATAGTCTCGTCAATCGCGAGGCGCTGTGCGGGATGGCTGATCGACTCGCCGCGAGCGAGGCCAACTTTCATGCCGTGCTTGTCGCCCGCAATGGCAAGCTGTCGTTCGAGCACTACTTCAAGGGAGCCGACGAGATTCCCGACGGCATTTTCGGCCGCCGCGTGGAAACCGTCGCCTTTGATGCCGACACGCTGCATGACATGAAGTCGGTGTCGAAGAGCGTTGCGTCGCTCGCAGTCGGGATCGCGATAGATCGCGGGCTGATACGCAGCGTCGACGAACCGATCTTCAGCTTCTTCCCCGAGCTGTCCGACTTGCGTTCCCCTGAAAAGGACCGCATCCGGTTGGTGCACGTGCTCACCATGTCGATGGGCCTGAAGTGGGTGGAAGCGACGCCCGCCACGGGCGACTACGACAACGACGAGTCGCGCATGCACATGGCATGGGATCCGTGCCGTTACGTTCTCGGTCTTCCGGTGACCGCCGCGGCGGGGCAGGAGTTCTTCTATAACACCGGCGCGCTCATGCTGGTGTCGGCCATCGTCCGTAAGGCGACAGGACGTCCCCTCGATGAATTTGCGCGTGAGACGTTGTTCGAGCCTCTGGGTATCACCAGCACATCGTGGCGTCGGTACCGGGGGGATACCGATGCCGGAGGGGGATTGCGCTTGCGACCACGCGACATGGCCAAGATCGGCCAGATGGTCCTTGCGGGCGGCCGCTGGAACGATCGCCAAATCGTTTCCAAGGCATGGATCGACGCCTCGACGGCAGAGAAGATCAAGGCGACGGACAATCAGTCTTACGGATACCTATGGTGGCTCGGCCAAGCGCGCCTCAATAACCGGAAGGTCAACTGGATCGGCGCGCTGGGGCGCGGCGGGCAGTCGATCCGCATCGTCCCGCAGCTCGATCTCGTCGTCGCGGTGACTGCGGGCTATTATCAGGATTACAGCCCGGAAGCGTTTCGATTGCAGTTCGGCGTATTCAGGGACGTGGTGCGCGCGATCCCGCCTCCGGCCTGAGCCGGGCCGCCGCTCCCAGGAGGCAGTCTCCGTCCCGATTCAGGACCTGGCACTGTGGTGTAATCGTCACAGCTGACGCGAAACGGCGGTGGCCTCAGGCCCGCTTTTGTTCCGACAAGGTTCTGCCCTCATTGCCCACCGAAATCCGGCCATTCGGAGGGGCGTACCATGTCTCGCATCGCACGTGCCGAAAGTGCCCGGATTTCCCTCGCAACCTCGTGCCGGCTGCTGCTCGCCATCACCGGTGCCGCCTCGCTCGCCGCCTGCGCGCAATCGCCGGTCGGTCGCCAGAAGGCCGATCTCGCCGCGACCAGCCGGCAGGCCGCGGTGGAGCGCCCACACAGGGTGGCAGCGCTGCATCCGCGCCCGATCAGGCGGGCGCGCGTCGCAGCAAAGCAGACTGCCTCGCACGGTGTTGCCAGCTTCTACTCGGATACGGAGACCGCGAGCGGCGAGAAGTTCGACAAGAACGAATTGACCGCGGCGCATCCGAGCCTGCCGTTCGGCACCAAGCTGCGCGTCACCGACGTCTCCTCCGGCCGTTTCGTGACCGTCAGGGTCAACGATCGCGGACCCTATGTTCGCGGGCGCGTCGTCGATGTCTCCCCTTCCGCGGCCGAGGCACTGGGTATGGTCGACAAGGGCATCACCAACGTCCGGCTCGACGTCGTGCGATAGGGCGCGACTCATCAAGACGAGGCGGCGCGCTTAACCGGCTGTTAGCTGCTTCTCAAGCACCATGGTTGCCCAAGCAATTCGGGGGAGGCGGCGCTTGAACACGATCCAGTATCTCGAAGATCAGGCCGCGCGCGCCGAGCGGCTGGCCAAACGGATCACGGATACGCTGACGATCGAGAGGCTCCTGACATTCGCCGGCGAGCGCCGCCGCGAGATCGAGGTCATCGCCGGCAGGCGCCGCAGCGCCTAACTCCCGCGTTCCATGCCCTGGTTGCATTCGCCCTCGCCGCGGGGTGCGGAACTTCTTCTTTTCTCCTGCGTCATGACAGTGATTGAAGAGGAGGACATCATGGGTTTTGGACGAGGTGCTTTGCTTTGGTTGCTTGGCGTGCCGTTGCCGATCGTTCTGCTGCTGGCATTGTTCTGGCACCACTAGAGCATGATCCGGAAAAGTATGGAGCGGTTTTCCGACAAGATCATGCTCGAACAATAATGCTATCACACGAAAGCGCCGCGGAAGCGGCGCTTTTTTGTTGCCCGCGCAATTGACGCAAGCGCTCAGGAATGACTCTCGACGAAGTCGCTGAGATAATCGGGCAGCCTCACGCCATCGATGTCGCATCGCGCCTTTATCTCGCCGGCGACATCGGTCGAGATGTCCTTCATCCAATGCTCGAGCGTGTTGAACGAAATCACCTTGATTGGATCGTTGAAGCAGCCGGCGACGAGTTCGCCGATCGTGGCTTCGAGATCGCTTCGCTCGATCCGGATTTCGGTCGCCCGGTCGAGGCGATCGATCACCACGAACAGGGTCTGGTCTGCGCCGTAGGGCACGACGAAAGATGGTACGCCAGCTTCAAGCATCTCAGGCACTCGCGACTTGGCCCCGATGCCTGTTAACGGGAAAAACCGGAAGAAGGTTCCTGCGCGCGAGATTGTGAAGCGCCGTCAGAGAAATTCCCGTAAGCGCGAGAGCTCGATGACGTGCTCGGGTGAGAGGATGTCTGTGACCAGCGGTGGCTGCGCCACGGTGCGAATCTCATAGAGGTGCCGGGTTGCCGCCGGCTTCCCCATGAACACCGAGATGCAATCGTCGAGCGTGCCTTCGCTCACCTGATAGGAGTCTCGGTCCGGCCTACGCTGATTTGCCAGCGACGGCCATTTGTACAGCACAGCCAGCGCGCTGAAATCGACCTTTGAATCCCCGGCCGCGTCCGCCATTGCCCCGCCTCACGCAAAAAAGCCCCAGTACGCCGACTTGCGCACCGGGGCTCACACCTGTCGCTGCATCTCAATGCCACGAACACTCAACGCGGCGGCCGGGGAAAGGTTCCCTGGCCGCCCTATTCCTGTCAGCTCGCGGCCGCCGCGATCCTTTGCCCCGGGCTGGCGTGACTGTTCTCGTCGCCGCGGCTGATTTCCGGCGGCAGTCCGGCGAAGCGCCGCAAGGCCCCGGCCATCTGCACCCGGCCCGGCACGCCCGTGATCACCACGTCCACCATCGCAAAGGAGGAGTGGAAATGCCCGCGCGCCTTGAGCTGCTCGACTTGGACGCCGGCAGCTTCCATCGCCTCGGCATAGGCGATGCCCTCGTCACGCAACGGATCGAACTCGCAGGTGACGACGAGGGCCGGCGGCAGCCCTTCGACCTTGCCGCGCAGCGGCGAGACGCGCGGGTCGGTGCGGTCGGCCGGCGAGCAATAGAGGTCCCAGAACCAGTACATCAACGAGCGCGTCAGGAAATACGCGGTCGCATTGTCGTTGTAGGAGGGACGATCGAAGCTGCAGTCGGTGACCGGGCAGACCAGCAGCTGGCCGGCGATCTCAGGCCCGCCGCGGTCGCGCGCGAGCTGGCAGGTGACGGCGGCGATGTTGCCGCCGGCGCTCCAGCCGGCAACCAGCACCGGGCCCGGCTTGCCGCCGAGCTCGGCGGCGTGCTCGGCGATCCAGCGCGTCGCCGCATAGCCGTCCTCGGCCGCGGTCGGGAAGCGATGCTCCGGCGCGTGGCGGTAGCCGACGCTGACGAAGATCATGCCGGTCCGCCGCACCATGTCGCGGCAGAACGGCTCGTCCGACTGCTCGTCGCCGAGCACCCAGCCGCCGCCGTGGAAATAGACCACGACCGGATGCGGTCCCGGCGTTGCCGGCTTGTAGACACGGTAGGGCAGCGCACCGTCGGCGACGGGCAGGGTGCCGTCGACGATGTCGCCGATCAGCCGCCCCGCGGGGCGGCCCTTGTTGAACTCGTCGACGAAGGCGCGGGCGCCGAGTGCGCCCATCGACTCGATCGGCGGCAGGTTCAGCGACGCGAGCAGGTTCAGCACCAGCCGCACGTCCGGCTGGAGGCGCACCGCCTCGCCGTCATTGCATTGCGCGGCGCCATTGGGGCCGGTGAGCTTGAAGCCGAGCATACCGCGGCTGACCACCTCGTCGCAGATGCTGCGATAGGGGCCGACACCGCCGGTATAGGGCATCAGGCCCTGCACCTTGCCGGGCACGTTGGCGCCCGTGTACCAGGTGTTGGCGAGCCGATGCAGCGTCACCATGGAGCAGTCGGCCATGTGCCGGCCCCAGCCGGTCTGTGCCGTCTCGGTTGGCTCGATCGTGGTGAACCCGGCGTCGCGCAGCGCTGCAAGGCGGTCGACGACCCAGTCGACATGCTGCTCGATCGACACCGCCATGTTCGACAGCACCGACGGGCTGCCGGGGCCCGTGATCATGAAGAAGTTCGGGAAGCCCTCGACCGTGAGGCCGAGATAGCTCTGCGGTCCCTGCGCCCAGACGTCGGAGAGCGACTTGCCGCCGCGCCCGGTGATGGGATGCACGGCGCGGATCGCGCCGGTCATGGCATCAAAGCCGGTCGCGAACACGATGACGTCCACGTCGACGCTGCGCTTGGCCGTCGTGATGCCGCTCGCGGTGATCGCCTTGATCGGCTCCTGGCGCAGGTTGACCAGCGTGACGTTCGGCCGGTTGTAGGTCGCGTAGTAGTTGGTATCGAGGCAGGGACGTTTTGCCCCGAAGGGATGGTCGTGCGGCATCAGCGCCGCCGCGGTCTCGGGATCCTTGACCGCGGCGCGGATCTTTTCGCGGATCAGATCCTGGACGATCTTGTTGCCGTCGACATCGACCGCCTGGTCGGCCCAAAGCTGCGTCAGGATGTGGACGAGGTCGCCGGCTGCCCAGGCGCGTTCGAACCGCTCACGACGCTCGGCATCGCTGAGCTGCCAGCTCACGACGGTCTGCTGAGGATAGGGCACGCCGGTCATCGACTGGCGCGCCTGCTCGCGATAGACCGCGCGGTCGCTCTGGAACAGGTCCATGCGGTCGGACGGCGAAGGGCCGTTATGCGCGGGCAGCGCGAAATTCGGCGTGCGCTGGAACACGGTGAGGTGCGCGGCCTGCTCGGCGATCAGCGGGATCGACTGGATGGCCGACGAGCCCGTGCCGATCACGGCGACGCGCTTGCCGGCGAGGTCGACGCCGTCATGCGGCCAACGTCCGGTGAAATAGACCTTGCCCTCGAAATCCCTGACGCCGTCGATCTCCGGCGGCTTTGGCGCCGAAAGGCAGCCGGTGGCCATGATGTAGTGACGGCAGGAGACCGGCGGCCCGTTGTCGGTGGTGATCAGCCAGCGCTCGGCGGCCTCGTCCCATTTGGCTTCCACGACCTTGGTCTTGAAGCGGATGTCGTGCCTGAGGTCATAGCGGTCGGCGACAAAGCCGAGATAGCGCAGGATCTCGGGCTGGGTCGCGTATTTCTCCGACCAGGTCCAGGCGGTCTCGAGCTCCGGATCGAAGGTGTAGCTGTAATCGATGGTCTGGATGTCGCAGCGGGCGCCCGGATAGCGGTTCCAGTACCAGGTACCTCCGACATCGCCGGCCTCGTCGAGGGCGACCGCCTTGAAGCCGGCCTTGCGCAGGCGATGGAGGAGATAGAGGCCGGCAAACCCGGCGCCGACCACGGCGACATCGACCTGTTGGGCTGCTCCACTCGTCGCCTTGGATTCACGCGCGGCGACCATTGCGTCAGGCATGGCATTCCTCCCGTGTATTGTGTTTTGCCCGCAGGCTATCGCTGCAGGTTCGGCTTGTCATCAGGACAAGTGCAATCTTCGGTAGTCGTTTGCGGCGTCATCGTGGCCGCGCGAAGCTTGTGGCGATACACGCACCGCGATGCACCATCGCCGGGATTGTCCGGGCTAATCAGACCACATCCTTCTGTGTATGCTTGCGCTTACAAGCCACGCGTACCAGAGCGTCATGACAGAGTTGAGTGAGCGAACCAAAGCGAACATGGACGTCGTCCTGGAGGAGACCTGCCGGCAATTGCCGCATGGCGGCGATCACGACAGCCGCAGGTTCATCGCCGAGCGCCTGATCGAGGCGGCCCGGTCAGGCCACTCCACGCTTGGAGAGCTCGGCATCATCGCGCGACGCGCGCTGGCGGAACTGCTTGCCAAGGGCGGTTAGGCCGCGGGTGCGAAGGTGCGCTTCCCCGCCCCGCTCCTTGAGAGCTCCTTGGGGGAGAGGTGAGGGAGGCTTGCCTCGCTGACGGCCGCGGACGTAACCTGCCATAACCGTTCCGCGCATCGAGATACTCCGAAGATGCGATCCGTGCTCGCGCTTCTTGCTGCCTCCATTGGTCTGTGCTGCGCCGGCTTGGCTGCGGCCCAGCCGGTCGGACAATTTCCATTCGCGCTGACGCGTGAAGGACAGATGCTTGGTGCCGTCGAGGGCGAGGTGGCCTCCTTCAAGGGACTGGCTTACGCGGCGCCACCGCTCGGCGCGCTGCGCTGGCGCCCGCCGCAGCCGACGGCCGAGAGTTCGGAGATGCACACCGCCTACGAGTACGGCGCGCCATGCCTTCAGCCGTCGTTGCCTGCCGCGCGCGAGGATTGCCTCACGCTGAACGTGTTTCGTCCCTTCGGGGTCGACGGTCCGCTGCCGGTGATGATGTTCATCCATGGCGGCGCCTTCGTCATGGGCACCGCGAGCGATCCGGTGTTCGACGGCGCCAGGCTGGCGCAAGCCGGCCTCATCGTGGTCACCGTGAATTATCGCCTCGGCGTGCTCGGCTGGCTCACGCATTCCTCGCTGTCGGAGGGCGGCTCCGGCAATTACGGCCTGATGGACCAGATCGCGGCGCTGCATTGGGTCCACGACAACATCGCGGCGTTCGGCGGCGATCCGAACAACGTCACCCTGTTCGGCAACGGCGCAGGCGCGACATCGATCGCATTGCTGATGCTGTGCCGGCAGGCGCGCGGCTTATTCCATAAAGCCATTCTGCAATCGCTGCCCGGCCGTGCAGCTCTGCACTCGCCGCAGGAAGCCGAGCTTGTGAGCGCGCATTTCGTCGAGGGACTCGCTTCCGAGCCGGATCTGCGGGCAGTCCCGCCGGCGCGATTGCTGGCTGACGAAGATCGCCTGCTGGAGAAATTCGCGCACGCCTTTGTGCCGGCAATCGATGGGAGCCTGGTGACGGAGGACATAGCTGCGGGATTTACCGCGGGGCACGAGAGCCGCGTTCCCCTCATCATCGGCTCGAATGATGACGAGACGCGTTTCGGCGACGAACTCGACGTCCAAGACGAGCTCGCAGCATCAGGCCGCATGATCGATGGGCTGCGCGAGCTCTATCCCAGCCTCGCGAAACCTTCGGAGCTGAAGGCTCGGTTCTATACGGACAAGGTCTTTTCCGAGCCGGCAAGACAACTGGCTCGTCTTCACGCGGCCACGGGCGCGCCGAGCTTTCGCTATCGCTTTGGCTATGTGCCCGAAGCGCGGCGCGCAAGTCCCGATCGTGGGCACGGACGCGAATTGCAGTTCATCTTCGGTGTGGAAGGCGTGCCCGGTGCAGGAATTTTTTCGCGACGAGATCGCGAGGTTGCGAGCCGCATTCGCGGTTACTGGATCAATTTTGCAAGGAGCGGCGATCCCAATGGTCCCGGTCTGCCCCGCTGGGACGCGGCCGCAGACCGTGATCGTCTGCTGCTGATCACCAACGATCGCATCGCGAGCGGAGACGACCCCCTCGCGGAGCGTCTCGATCGGATCGCAGGTGAGAGCAGGAAATGAGTTGGAGTTAAGCCGCGAGCTCGACGCGCGGCGCCGGGCTCAGCCGGTCTTCTTCCAGATAGTCCATCGCGCCGTCCTTCTCGACGGCATAGAACTGCTGGCCTTCCCGCGACTTGAAGGCGGCGCGCACGACGCCGCGGCGGCCCTTGTCACTGTTGACGACGTCCCCCAGCGCAAACTTCCTCATCTTCCGTCCTCGTCTTCTGGCCGACGGCTTCGGCCACGTCAGGGATTTTGGAAGGCAAATCGTTAACGGCTTGCTAACCATACGGCTTTGCCTATGCTCGTCGCCGATCGCGCGGGCAGCTCGCACGCGCCTGTTGCCAACGAGACACGAGCCCATGACGCGATTTCCAACCTTGTTCCTGTCGCATGGTGGCGGCCCCTGGCCGTTCATGGAGGACAGGCGGGTGCAATATGCGAAGACCGCCGCCGAGTTCGGCCGGCTGCCGCAGCTGCTTCCCGAGAGACCGAAAGCCGTGCTCGTCATCACCGGCCATTGGGAGGCCGATGCCTTCACCGTGTCGACCTCGCCGCAGCCGCCGATGGTGTACGACTATTACGGCTTCCCCGAGCACACCTATCACCTCAAATATCCGGCGCCGGGCCAGCCCGAGCTCGCCGCGCAAGTGAAGGCGCTGCTCACGCAGGCCGGCCTCGATTGCCGGGAGGATCCCGATCAGGGCTTTGATCACGGCACCTTCGTGCCGCTCGGCCTGATGTATCCGGCCGCCGACATGCCGATCGTGCTGCTGTCGATGAAGTCGAGCTATGATGCGGCCGAGCATATCAGGGTCGGGCGGGCGATCGCATCGTTGCGCGACGAAGGCGTCCTGATCGTCGGCAGCGGGCTGACCTACCACAACATGCGTGGCTTCAACCGGCCGGAGTCCAAGCCGGTCTCATATGATTTCGAGGCCTATCTGAACGAGGCCATCAGCAATCCGGATGCGGCGCGCCGCAATGCGATGCTGGTCGACTGGGAGAACGCCCCCAGCGCGCGCCTTGCGCATCCGCGCGAGGACCATCTGCTGCCGCTGATGGTCGCGGCCGGCGCCGCCGGCAGCGACGTCGGCAAACGCGTCTTCGTCGACGAGGTCGCGGGCGTTGCGATGGCATCGTATGTGTTTGGTGGCTAACTCTTCCTTCTCCCCTTGTGGGAGAAGGTGGCGCGAAGCGCCGGATGAGGGGTATTTCTCCGCGAATTCAAATCGCGAGTTGGACTTGCCGAGACCGACCCCTCACCCAAGCGAGTTTGCATCTACCGGCGTCGCTGCCCTCTCCCACAAGGGGAGAGGGCGTATCAACGTGCATCTCGGTGCGAGAGCATGACACATATCGAGCCGAGCACTCGATCCCCTTCTCCCACGATGGGAGAAGGAAGAGGGGAGGGTCGTTGCCTCACCCGTATCTCAGCTTCATCACCAGAATGCCGCCGGCGAGCAGCATGGTGACCGCGTTCGAGGCGATCAGCGGAGCGTCGCCCGAGAGCAGGCCGTAGATCAGCCAGAGCGCGAGGCCGAGCACCATGACCAGGAACATGCCGAGCGAGATGTCTCCGGTGGAGCGGGTCTTCCACACCTTGATGGCTTGCGGCGCGTAGGCCACGGTGGTGCAGGTGGCGGCAGCAAAGCCGATCAGCTTGATCACGAGAGGGTCCATGCCGATTCTATAGCATGGATTCGACGATGGTCATGCCTCAGGGGCGGCGGGATGCCATGAGGTCACGATAGAGCGCAGCATAGTCACCGGCGCGGTTGCGCCAGGAGACGTCGGTCGCAAGGCCGTTTCGTTGCAGCCGGCGCCAGGTCGGCTTATCATGGAAGGCGCTGTTGGCCTTGCGTAGCGTGCCGGCGAGGGCGTCCGCCGTCACGGGGCCGAACTTGAAGCCGGTGGCGTCATGGCCGGTCGCGTCGGCCTCGTCGATATCGACGATGGTATCCTCGAGGCCGCCGACTTGCGACACGATCGGGACGGCGCCATAGCGCAGCGCGCAGAGTTGGGTCAGGCCGCACGGCTCGAAGCGCGAAGGCACGATCAGCGCGTCCGAGCCGGCCTGGATCAGATGGGCCAGGATCTCGTCGTAGCCGATCACGACGCCGATCCGGCCGGGATGGGCGCGTGCGGCGGCCTGGTAGCCCTCCTGGAGATCGCGATCGCCGCTGCCGAGCAGCGCGAGCTGCATGCCTTCGCTCAAGATGGTTGGAATGGCCTTGAGCAGGAGATCGAGTCCCTTTTGCCAGGACAGGCGGCTGATGACGCCCAGCAATGGCGCCTCGTCCGAGGAATCGAGATTGAACTGCTGTTGAAGCACCGCCTTGTTCGCGGCCCGGAATGTCAGATCTTCCGCGCCGAAGCGGTAGGCGATGTGCGGGTCTTCCTGAGGATTCCACACCGATATGTCGATGCCGTTGAGGATGCCGCTCAGCACGCTCGCGCGTGCGCGCAAGAGGCCGCCGAATCCCATGCCGCCTTCGTCGCTCTGGATCTCCCGCGCATAGGTCGGCGACACCGTGGTGACGCGATCGGCAAATTGCAAACCGGCCTTCAGGAAACTGATGCCGCCGAAATATTCGATTTCGTCGACGTTGAAGGAGTGCCAGGGCAGGCCGATCGCACCGATCAGCTCGGGCGCGAACTTGCCCTGATAGGCCATGTTGTGAATCGTCATCACGGTGCCGGGCCGCGGACGGTTGTCATAGTGCAGATAGGCCGGTGCGAGCCCCGCCTGCCAGTCGTGGGCGTGCACAATGTCGGGCACGAAAGCCGGAACCAGGCCGTGCCCGATATCGGCCGCGACACGTGACAGCGCGGCAAAGCGCAGGCCGTTGTCCGGCCAGTCCATGCCGTCGCTGGTGACATAGGGGTTGCCCGGCCGTGCGTAGAGATGCGGCACGTCGAGCACGAACAGATCGAGCCCGTCGTGCGAGGCTGCGAGCAGCCGGCCCGGTCCGCCGAAATAGTTTGGCCAACGCCAGATTTCCTCCGCGCCGGCGAGCATCCGCGTCACGTCGGGGTAGCCGGGCATCAGCGTGCGCATCTCGACGCCATGCGCCTTCAGCGCCACCGGCAGCGCGCCGGCGACGTCGGCGAGGCCGCCGGTCTTGACGATGGGGTAGACTTCAGAAGCGACCGCGAGGACGCGAACAGGCCTCATTTATTGAGCCCGTCGATCATCGGCTGGGTGATCAGCGAGATGCCTTGCTCGGTGGTGCGGAATCGTTTCGCGTCGAGCTCGGGGTCTTCGCCGACGACGAGGCCCTCCGGAATCTCGACGCCGCGGTCGATCACGACGTTCTTCAGCCGCGCGCCGCGGCCGACATTGACGTAAGGCATGATCACGGCATTCTCAACATTGGCGTAGGAATTGATGCGCACGCCGGTGAACAGCAGCGAACGGCGCAGCGAAGCGCCGGAGATGATGCAGCCGCCCGAGACCAGCGAGCTCACGGCCTGGCCGCGCCGGCTCTCCTCGTCGTGAACGAACTTGGCCGGCGGCGTGATCTCCGCATAGGACCAGATCGGCCAGGCGCGATCGAACAGGTCGAGTTCCGGCACGACGTCGGTGAGATCGATATTGGCGGACCAGTAGGCATCGACGGTGCCGACGTCGCGCCAATAGGCGCCGTTGTGGGCGCTGGAGCGCACGCAGGAGGTCGAGAACTGGTGCGCGAACGCGCGGCCGTTCTGGACGAGGTAGGGAATGATGTCCTTGCCGAAATCGTGGTTCGAGTTCGGATCCTCGGCGTCGCGCTTGAGCTGGTCGAACAGGAACTTCGCGTTGAATACGTAGATGCCCATGCTGGCGAGCGAGACGTCCGGCTTGCCGGGCATCGGCGGCGGATCTTTCGGCTTCTCCAGGAACGACTGGATCCAGCCCTTCTCGTCGATATGCATGATGCCGAAGCCGGAGGATTCCGCGCGCGGCATCTCCAGGCACCCGACCGTGACGTCGGCGCCGCTCTCGACATGCTCGCGCAGCATCACCTCGTAGTCCATCTTGTAGATATGGTCGCCGGCCAGCACCACGATGAAGCGGCAGGCGTGGGATTCGATGATGTCGATGTTCTGGTAGACCGCGTCCGCCGTGCCGACATACCACATGTTCTCGGACACGCGCTGGCTGGCGGGAAGGATGTCAAAGCTCTCGTTTCGTTCCGGGCGGAAGAAGTTCCAGCCCATTTGAAGGTGCCGGATCAGGCTGTGCGCCTTGTACTGGGTCGCGACCGCGATCCGGCGGATGCCGGAGTTCACCGCGTTCGACAGCGCGAAATCGATGATGCGGGATTTTCCCCCGAAATAGACCGCGGGCTTGGCGCGCCGGTCGGTCAGCTCCAAAAGCCGGCTGCCGCGCCCACCGGCGAGGACGAAGGCCAGCGCCTGGCGGGCAAGCGGCTCACTACCGACGGCACTCATGTTCTTCCTCCCACGCTCTGGCGCATGCCGGGACCTTTTGTCGCGAGAAGCCCCACGGTCCTGCGCCCATTGGAACCGATAGTAACGGTACGAATGCTAAATCGGGAAGTCCGTTGTTGGTTGCGGGCGCGGGAAGCTTAATGCTTTGCCCTCGCCATCCAGCGACGCGCCGTGGTCGGGCTTGTGCGCCGCACGCAAAAATCTGGGCTTTGACTTGGCGCAGGGATGTCCGATCATGGCATTGCGATCCTTTTCCAAGCGAAACGTCAGACAGGGAGTAAGACGATGAGGATCTGGAAAACGGCAATTGCCTGTTCGCTTGCCGGCGTGGTCATGGCCGGCCAAATCGAGCAGGCCGCGGCGGGTCCGATGCCGACCAACGTCGCGGCCATGAAGGCTGCCGCCGGTGACGATGTCACGCCGGTGTATTGGCGCGGCCGAGGCTGGGGCGGCGGCTGGGGCTGGGGCCTCGGCGGCCTCGCAGCCGGCGCGATCATCGGCGGTGCCATCGCCAGTAGTGCGCCTTACGGCTATGGCTATTACGGTCGTCCGTATTATGGCGGCTATGGATACCCGGGCTACGGCTATGGTTACGCGCCGGCGTATTATGGCTACGGGCCGAGCTACGGGTATGGCGGCTACTACGCGCGTCCGCGCTACTACGGCTATCGCGCCTATCGTCCATATTACGGTCCGCGCTACGGCTATTACCGGCCCTATTATCGCGGCTATTGGTGAGCGCCTCGCGCGGCTAAAGCGAGAGCCACACGATCAGGCTCATGCAGGCGAGATGCGCGAGCACGATCGCGGCGAGATGCAGCGGGCCGGCCTTAAGGCGAAGGCTGTGCATCTCGCCGCCTCCGCTCAGTTCGAGCCTGCGGCCGCGGCCGTGAAGCTGCGGTCGACGGCTTTGCCGACGTCGAGCTTTTTCGGCAGGATGCGATAGCGCGTCGAGCGGTCGGAGGCTGCCTGCACCTCCTTCACCACGCTCTCGTCGATCACGATCGGGCTGGTGCGCTGCGCGGTGTAGGCCGAGAGCAGCACGTCTTCCGGCAGCTTGGTCAGCTCGGCCGTGCTCTTGGCATATTGCGGAAGGTGATCAAGCGACCACAGCCGCGCCTTGTTCAGCCGCTGCACGAGGTCCTGCACCGCCGCGCGCTTGGTGGCGATGGCGTTGTCGGAGGCGACGATGAAGGTGATGGTCGGCGTCAGGCCCTCGCCGTTGGCGATCACGCGGGCCTTGTCCTTCAGCGTCGCGAACGAAACGTAGGGCTCCCACACCGCCCATGCGTCGATCGAGCCGGCAAGCAGCGCGATCTTGGCGTCGACCGGTCCGAGTGGCGCGAAGGTCGCATCCACCAGCTTGATCTCCGCCTTCTCCAGCGTGGCGTCGATCAGGAACTGACCCCAGCCGCCGCGCGTGCCGGCGAGCCGCTTTCCCTTGAGGTCGGCCGCCGATTTGATCGGCGAATCCTGGCGCACCAAGATCGCTTGTGTCTTCGCGTCGGATCTCGTGCCGCCGATCGCCTTGATCGGCGCGCCGGCGGCATAGACCGACAGGAAGGAGAGATCGCCGGTGTAGCCGACGTCGAGCGCACCGGCGTTGAGCGCTTCCAGGATCGGCGCGGCCGCGGGAAACTCCGACCATTCGATTCTATAGGGCAGATCCTTGGCGTAGCCGGATATCTCGAGCAGTGACCGGTTGCCGCCTTTCTGGTCGCCGACGCGCAGCACGACGGTGTCGGCCGCAAGCGATGCGGCGGCCGTCGACAAGGTAACGACGGCGGCAAGCAGCGATGCCGCGAGACGGCGGGTGATGGAATGACGATGGGAGTTGATGCGCATGTAGCCTGTCTTGTTGCTTTGCTCACAACGCGTGAGCGAACGATGCAGCGAGACAATCAAGTCTATGAGCACCCAACATGCAGTCAATGAAATGGCCGTTTGTATTGCGCGTGTGTCGGGCAAGGACGTTTCAGTGAAGCGCTGCTTTCGAGAATGTGCGGCGTGCGCGGCCGAAGATGCGCAAGAACGAGGCAGAAGAGGGCGTCTCAGTGCGATCTGCCGGTCGATGCCTCATCGAAAATCCTTTCATCGTTGCCGCGCACGGCGATGGAGAGAATGACTTTCCGTCGCACTACATTCGAAATTCCATTTCATTGACGATGCAGTGCCTGCGCCGCATGATTTGCGCATCGCATCAACGCGGCGAATGACCGCCGCAGAACGACATTCTCTCAACGCAGCTCCGCACGGAACATGCGCAACGCGACACGTTGCGCAGACAGCGGAGCCGTGCCAGCGCAGGAGCGGGGACTGATGAATAACGACAATGAGCGTGGCGGATCGAGGCTCGACCGGCGTCATCTGCTTCAAGCGGGACTGGCCGCGGCCTTCGCCGCGCCGCTCGGCGCCCTTGGTGCAGCGCAGGCCTTCGTGCCGGGCGGGATTGCGACCGGTGTCGACTTCTCCGAGTTTCCGCTGTGCCGGACGGCATCGGATGCACCTGCGCTCGGCGGCGCGCCGCGCAAGCTGAAACTGTCGTGGAATGCCGGCGCCGTCTGCCTCGCGCCCGTGCCGGTCGCCATCGAGCACGGCTTCTTCCAGAAGCACAATCTCGACGTCGAGCTCGTCAATTATTCCGGCTCGACCGACCAATTGCTCGAAGCCATCGCGACGGGGAAGAGCGACGCCGGCCTCGGCATGGCGCTGCGCTGGCTGAAGCCGCTGGAGCAGGGGTTTGACGTCAAGATCGCCGCCGGCACCCATGGCGGCTGCATGCGCGTGCTGTCGCGCACCGATTCCGGCGTCGCGAAGCTCGCAGATCTCAAGGGCAAGGTCGTCGCGGTCGGCGATCTCGCCGGCCCCGACAAGAATTTCTTCTCGATCCAGCTGGCGAAGCTCGGCATCGATCCGGTCAAGGACGTCGACTGGCGCGCCTATCCCGGCAATTTGCTCAACGTCGCCGTGGAGAAGGGCGAGGTGCAGGCGTTCCTGTCGTCCGATCCGCTCGCCTATCTCTGGCTCAAGGACAGCCAGTACAAGGAGGTCGCCTCCAATCTCGACGGGGAATACCGCGAGAAGAGCTGCTGCATCCTCGGCCTGCGCGGCAGCCTGGTGCGCGAGGAGCCGCAGGTCGCGCGCGCCATCACGCAGGCGCTGCTCGATGCCGCGATGTTCACCGCGCAGAATGCGACGGTCGCGGCCAAATCGTTCCAGCCTTACGCGCCGAAGGCGGCCACGCTCGCCGATATCGAGGGCATGGTGCGCTACCACACCCATCATCATCATCCCGTCGGCGACGTGCTCAAGCGCGAGCTCAAGGCCTATGCCGACGATCTCAAGAGCGTGCAGGTCTTCAAGCCGAGCACCGACACGGCCAAATTCGCGGAGCGCATCTATGTCGACGTATTCGCTGTCTGACGGCCTCGCCTCCGGCGCGCCGCGCCTCTCGCGCGCGCCGCTGCTTGCGGCCTGGCTCCGGGAGTCCGGCGTCGGCATTCTCGCCAGCGTCGCCTGGATCGCCTTCGGCCTGTCCTGCCTGTGGTGGGAGGACGTCGGCGACTGGTCGCGCACGCATTCGGTCGGCATCGCCGCCTTCATCGTCGCCGCGGTCGCCTTGTTCGGAACGGTCGGTGCCGATTATCTCGGCTCGGCCGGCCGCGGCTTGCGCCAGCGCGCGCCCTGGCTCGTTGCGCTCGGTGCGTTTCTGACACTGTGGGAAGTCGCGACCGCAAAATTCGCTTGGCTGCCGCTGCCGTTCTTTCCGCCGCCGCAATCGATCGTCGAGGTCTATACCGACGATCTGCCAAAACTGCTCGACAGCGTTTTTGCATCCGTGAAGCTTCAGCTCGGCGGTTATCTCATCGGCGCGACGGTCGGCTTCCTGACCGGTGTCTCGATCGGCTGGTCGCGCGCAGTCGGCTATTGGGTGCATCCGGTGCTGCGCTTCATCGGCCCGCTGCCGGCGACCGCATGGCTGCCGATCGCCTTCTTCACGTTCCCATCGAGCTGGAGCGCCTCGACCTTCCTGATCGCGCTGGCAACGGGCTTTCCCGTCACGGTGCTGACCTGGTCGGGCGTCGCGAGCGTCAGCAACGCCTATTACGACGTCGCGCGCACGCTGGGCGCAAAGCCGTCCTTCCTGGTGCTGAAGGTCGCGATCCCCGCCGCGCTGCCGCACGTCTTCGTCGGGCTGTTCATGGGGCTCGGCTCGTCCTTTGCGGTGCTGGTCGTCGCCGAGATGATCGGCGTCAAGGCCGGCCTCGGCTGGTACTTGCAATGGGCGCAGGGCTGGGCCGCCTACGCCAACATGTATGCGGCGCTGATCGTGATGTCGCTGCTTTGCTCCGGCGCGATCACGCTGCTGCTTTCGATCCGCGATCGTCTCCTGGTGTGGCAGAAGGGGACCGTGAAATGGTAGCTGCATTCGCCGAAGTCGCCTCTCATCCTGCCGCCGGCGCCGCGCTCGACATCGAGCAGGTCAGCCACGCCTTCGACATCGATGGCACTGAATTGCCGGTGCTCAGCGACGTCAGCATCTCGGTCGAGCCCGGCGAGTTCGTCGCGCTGCTCGGCCCCTCCGGCTGCGGCAAGTCGACCTTGCTGCGACTGGTCGCCGGCCTCGATAAGCCAAGGGCGGGGAGGCTGCGCGAGGACGAGGATCGCATCAGGAGTCCGCATCCCTCGCGCGTCGTCGTGTTCCAGGATCCGACCCTGTTTCCCTGGCGGTCGGTCTGGGACAACGTGGCCCTGGGCCTCGAGGCCCAGGGCATTTTGAAAAGCCAGCGTCACCGCGTCGACGCCGCGCTCGATCTCGTGGGGCTGTCGTCCTTCCGCAACGCCTATCCGCACCAGCTTTCCGGCGGCATGGCGCAGCGCGTCGCGCTGGCGCGGGCGCTGGTCAACGATCCCAAGATCCTCATCCTCGACGAGCCATTGGGAAAACTGGACTCGCTGACCCGCATCACCATGCAGGCCGAGCTGGCCGCGCTCTGGCAACGCAAGGGCTTTACCACGCTGCTGGTGACGCATGATGCCGAGGAGGCCCTGGTGCTCGCCAATCGCGTCATCGTGTTCAGCGACCGTCCGGCCCGCGTGAAGGCCGACATCCGCGTCGATCGGCCCTATCCGCGGCATCGCGGCGATCCTTATCTCGCCGATCTGCGCCGTCAGATCTTGGGCCTGCTGGGGCTGGATGCCACATGGTGACGTCCATAGCGAAAGGCCGGACCGATCACAGCGAGCCCGACTATGTCGCGCGCGCCGAGGCGCTGGCGACGAACTTTGCCGCGCGCGCAGCCGAGCATGACCGCACTGGAAGCTTCCCCTTCGAGAACTTTCGCGAGCTCTCCGAGGCAGACCTGTTGTCGCTGACGGTGCCCGCTGTTCATGGCGGTGCCGGTGCCGGCGCACGATATGCCGCGCGCGTAATCGGCATCATCGGCAAGGCCGATCCGTCGACGGCGCTGGTGCTGTCGATGCACACCATCAATCATCTGGTGATGGCGCGCAGCCCGGCCTGGCCGGCTTGGCTATCGCGCAAGCTTGCGCGCGAGAGCGTCGAAGGCCTTGCGCTCATCAATGCGCTGCGGGTCGAGCCCGAGCTCGGCTCACCCGCGCGCGGCGGCCTGCCGGCGACGATCGCGCGGCGTACCGAGACCGGCTGGCGCCTCACCGGCCACAAGATCTATTCGACGGGTTCGCCGATCCTGAAATGGTATCTGGTCTGGGCACGTACGGATGAAGCCGAGCCGCGTGTCGGGAGTTTCCTGGTGCCGGCGGGCCTGCCGGGCACAAGCATCGTCGAGACCTGGAACCATCACGGCCTGCGCGCCAGCGGCAGCCACGACGTGATCTTCGACGATGTCGTGATTCCGCTCGATGCGGAGGTCGACGTGCGCAAGCCCCCGGACTGGCGCAACCCCGATCTCACACAGGCGACCGTCCACACCGTCTTCGTCGCTGCGATCTATGACGGCGTCGCCCGTGCTGCGCGGGACTGGCTGATCTCGTTCCTGAGGCAGCGCGTTCCCGCCGGCCTCGGCGCGCCGCTCGCGACCTTGCCGCGCGCACAGGAGATCCTCGGCGCCATCGAGGCGCGGCTCGCAGTCAATGCGCGGCTGATCGACACGTTCGCCCGCGACTTTGACGATGGTGTCGATCTCTCCAGCGGCGAATCCAACGTCATCAAACTGACGGTGACCAACAACGCGGTGGCCGTGGTCGAGGATGCCTTGTCGCTGACGGGTAATCACGGCTTGTCCCGCATCAATCCATTGGAGCGGCACTATCGCGACGTGCTGTGCGGCCGTGTGCACACGCCACAGGATGATTCCACGCGCATCGGCCTCGGCCGCGCCGCGCTCGGACTCTAGCAGATACAAACAGGGAGACGGTCATGTCGATCGAGTTCATCGGCTTCATCAGCAACAACAATTCGTCCGAGACCGTCGTGCGCGAGGGGCCGGTTCTCAACCCCACCCACATCGAGACGGTGGCGAAGGCGCATGAGAACGCCGGCTTCGATCGTGCGCTGCTGGCGTTTCATTCGACTACGCCGGACGCACTCCAGGTTGCCCAGCATGCCCTTGGAGTCACCGAGCGCCTCAATGTGCTGATCGCGCAGCGGCCGGGCTTTACTGCGCCGACGCTGCTGGCGCGGCAATTCGCCGTGCTCGACCAGCTTTCCCGCGGCAGGGTCGCCTTGCATGTCATCACCGGCGGCAATGCCACGGAGCTCCGGCAGGACGGCAATACGCTCGACGACAAGGACGAGCGCTACGCCCGCACCTCCGAATTCCTCGATGTCCTCAAGCTGGAATGGACCAGCGACAAGCCGTTCACTTACAAGGGCAAGTATTATCAGGTCGAGAATGCCTTCTCGCAGGTGAAGCCGTATCGTCCCGAGGGCATCCGCGTCTATTTCGGCGGCGCCTCGGATGCGGCGATCGACGTCGCCGGCAAGCATGCCGACACGTTTGCGCTGTGGGGTGAATCCTATGCGCAGGTGCGCGACGTCACTTCCCGCGTCCACAACGCCGCCGTCAGGCAGGGGCGGCCGACGCCGCGCTTTAGCCTCTCGGTGCGGCCGATCATTGCCCCGACCGAGAAGCAGGCCTGGGAAAAGGCGGAGGAGATTCTGGCGCGCGCGACGGCACTTCAGGACAAGACCGGATATCGCAAGCCCGCCGATGGCCATGCCACGGCCGGAGCGCGGCGCCTGCTTGCGCTCGCCGACCAGGGCAGCCGCATCGACAAGCGGCTCTGGACCGAAATCGCAAAGCTCACCGGGGCCAACAGCAACACCACCGCGCTGGTCGGCACGCCCGAACAGGTCGCGGAAGTCTTCGGCGACTATTACGATCTCGGCATCAGCCACTTCCTGATCCGCGGCTTCGATCCCTTGATCGATGCGATCGAGTACGGCCGCGAACTGATCCCGCTCACGCGGGAGCTCGTCGCCAAGCGTCAGGCCGTGCGCGGCGAGGCCGCGGAATGATCCGTCTCATGCTGGCCGGCGCGCTGCTGTTCGCCTCGTTCGAGCTGGCGGCGGCGCAAACCACCTTGCGCGTGGGCGACCAGAAGGGCAATGCACAGGCCGTGATGGAAGCGGCCGGCGTGCTCAAGGATGTGCCCTACAAGATCGAGTGGAAGGAGTTTCCGGCGGCAGCCCCGTTGCTGGAGGCGCTCAGTGCCGGCGCGATCGAGACCGGTCTCGTCGGGGACGCACCCTTCACCTTCGCCGCCGCCTCCGGCGCGCCGGTGAAGGCGATTGCCGCCATCCGGCAGACCCGCGAGGGGCTCGCGATCCTCGTGCCCGAGGCTTCGCCGATCAAGAGCTTTGCCGATCTTCGGGCTAAGAAGATCGCGACCGGCCGCGGCTCGATCGGCCATCAGCTGATCCTTGCGGCGCTGGAAAAGAACGGCTGGAGCGCAAGCGACGTGCAGATTGCATTCCTCGCGCCCTCGGATGCCAAAATCGCCTATACGCAAGGCTCCGTCGACGCGTGGTCGACCTGGGAGCCGTATGTGAGCCAGGAGGAGGTGCTGTTCAAGTCGCGCCGCATTATCACCTCTGAAGGCCTGACGCCGGGTCTGAGCTTCCAGGTCGCACGGCCCGATGCCATCAGGGACAAGCGCGCGGAGCTGACGGACTTCGTCCGGCGTCTCACCGTGGCGCGGGCGTGGTCGCTGAACAATGTCGACAGCTATGCGGCGACCTGGGGCAGGCTGATGAACATCCCGACCGCCGTGCCGCAGAACTGGCTGTCGCGCGCAAAGATTCGGATCGCGCCGATCGACGACGGCGTGGTCGCGGACGAGCAGGCGACGATCGATCTCTATTTCCGCTGGGGACTGATCAAGCAGAAGCTGGATGCCGCCGAGATCGTCGATCGTTCGTTCACTGATGCGATTGCGAAAGAGGGGTTGTAGGTGGACCTTTCCCTCTCCCCTTGTGGGAGAGGGTGGCTCGCCGCTCTAGCGGCGAGACGGGTGAGGGGTCTCTCTCCGCGATCACATCTCTGACATCCTGAACTCCCGGATAGAACCCCTCATCCGGCGCTTCGCGCCACCTTCTCCCACAAGGGGAGAAGGGAAGCGACGCATGTCGGGTCGACGTCGAAGCATTCCTTCTTCGTTCCTCATCCTCGACAACACTTCCATTGCTATTTGCAGCGCCTCCCTTGCGGCGTCCCGCATCCCCTCAAAAATCAATCCGACGACAACATCGGGAGACCGGCCATGGGCCTGCAAGAAACAAAAATCGAATCGCTTCCCTTCGTCACTGCCGAACTCAACTATCTCGCACCTGTTACAGCCAAGCCGCGCACCTATGCCCTCGATCCGCCGCCAGGCGAGCCGAAGAGCACGGCGCTGCCGGAGCCGCACCAGGTCCCGATCTTCGATGCGCGGCTGATTGCTCAAAATTTTTCGCTCGACCGCGAAGGCTTTGCGCTGGTGCGCCACCCGACGCAGGTCAAGGATTTCTACAACGACGAAGAGGTGAGGGCGGTCTATTATCCTGCCGTCGAGGCGTTCCTGCGTGCGACGCTGAAGGCCGACCGTGTCGTCATCTTCGACCATACCGTGCGCAAGCGCGTCGAGGGTGCCGCGGGTATCCGTGGCGGCGGCCCACGCCAGCCAGCAACGCGCGTCCATGTCGACCAGACCGCCATCTCCGGCGCCAACCGCGTGCGCGAGCATCTGCCTGACGAAGCCGAAGAGCTGCTTGGGGGCCGTGTGCAGGTGATCAATCTGTGGCGGCCGATCCGCGGTCCCTTGCGCGATTCTCCGCTGGCGATGGCGGACGGCACGACGGTTACGTCCGACGATCTCGTTGCGTCCGATCTGATCTATCCCAACCGGCGCGGCGAGACCTATTCGGTGAAGTACAATCCGAACCATCGCTGGTTCTATTTCCCCGAGATGACGCCGGACGAAGCGCTGCTGCTCAAGTGCTATGATTCCGCAACCGACGGCCGCACGCGTTTCGGGCCGCACACGGCGTTCCTCGACCCGACCACGCCGGCCGATGCGGCGCCGCGCGAAAGCATCGAGGTGAGGACGCTGGTGTTTCACAGATCGTAACAATTCAACGATCGTAACAAAGTGTGATGGCACCGCCGGGCTCGCCCGGCGGTGCTTTGGGAACCTTGGGGAACAAGGCGACGTTTGCAGCGCCGGGCAGGCTAACCGGGAGGCGGTGCCGTGCGAGCGCAGCCGACGCTGTTATTTTGCCTAGCCACTTTCTCGCTTTCTGCTTTTTCCGTTGCCCATGCCGAAAGCGGACTTGCCTCATATTACGGATATGGAAAAGCCGGTAAGGGCGGTGAGCTGACCTGTGCCCACCGGACGCGCCCGTTCGGCAGCGTCATCAGGGTGTCCTATGGCAGCCGCTCGATCCAGTGCCGTGTCAATGATCGCGGTCCGTTCATCCGTGGCCGCATCGTCGATCTCTCGGTGCCGGCAGCCCGCGCGCTGGGCATGATGAGCGCCGGCGTGGTGCGCGTGTCGGTGGAATAGAAGCGTCAGCGCGCTATAGTGCCGTCCAAAGCAAGGGTGAGGGGCGCTATGGCAAAGATCAGGGTGGGACTCGTCGGCTGCGGCTTCGTGTCGGAGCTGCACATGTATGCGTTCCGGCGCGTCTATGGCGTCGATGTCGAGGTCGCGGCCGTGGCCGCGCGCGGCGACCATGTCGTCGACTTCGCGGGGCGCCATAACATTCCGCGGGTCTATCGCAGCTTTGCGGAGGTGATCGCTGACCGCGAGCTCGATGTCATCGACATCTGCACCCCGCCCAATCTCCATGCCGAAATGATCGTCGGCGCCATGCAGGCCGGCAAGCATGTCATCTGCGAAAAACCGTTCGCCGGCTATTTCGGCCGCGAGGACGACAAGCAGCCGATCGGCAAGTATGTGCCGAAGGCGCTGATGTATGAACGCGTGCTGGAGGAGATGGACGCGACGCGGGCCGCGATCGAGCGTACCGGAAAGCTCTTCATGTATGCCGAGGACTGGATCTACGCGCCTGCGGTGACCAAGACCGCCGAGATCCTGAGAGCGACCAGGGACAAGGTCCTGTTCATGAAGGGCGAGGAGAGCCATTCCGGCTCGCACGCGGCGCACGCCGCGCAATGGGCGATGACGGGCGGCGGCTCGCTGATCCGCATGGGCTGCCATCCGCTCTCGGCCGTGCTGTATCTGAAACAGGTCGAAGCCAGGGCGCGGGGCGAGACCATCCGCGTCGCCAGCGTCACCTGCGATGTCGGCAACGTCACCGCCGGGCTGAAGCCGGAGGAGCGCACCTACATCAAGGCCAAGCCCGTGGATGTCGAGGATTGGGGCACGCTGACGGTGACGTTTTCCGACGGCACCAAGGCCACCGTGTTCTCCGGCGACATGATCATGGGCGGTGTGCGCAATCTGATCGAGACCTATACGAGCGGTGGCTCGCTGTTCGCCAACATCACCCCGAACACGCATCTGATGAGCTACCAGACCAGCGAGGAAAAACTCGCGAGCGTCTACATCACCGAAAAGGTCGATCGCAAGACCGGCTGGCAATATGTCTGCCTCGAGGAAGAATGGACGCGCGGATATTTGCAGGAGATCCAGGACTTCATGGAGTGCGCCGCGACGGGACGACAGCCGCTGTCGGACCTCGCGTTGGCGTATGAGACGATCAAGGTGAACTACGCGGGCTACTGGGCCGCGGAGGAGGGACGGCGGGTGGTGTTGTGAGAGTGTGACGCCACGCCGGAGCCACGCGTGCACTGCCATCCCTTTTCCCCCTGTGGGAGAAGGTGGCATAGGCGGCCGTCGGCCGCCGTTCTTGGAACGCCGAAGCGAAGCTTCGGCTGTGGCGCCGGATGAGGGGTCTCTCTTCGCGAATTCAATTGCGAGAGGCTCGCTTGCGGAGACAGCCCCTCACCCGGCTTCGCTTCGCGAAACCACCCTCTCCCGCAAGGGAGAGGGTGCATCGCCGCGCCGCCCTTCACGCCCCGTAAGTCGAACCCTTCGGCAGCGGGAACACTGGATCCTGCGTCCTGATATTCGTCGGCCACACCACCGATATGTGCTCGCCGGCGTTCTGCATCACCACCGGGGTCGAGCGTTCGTTCTGGCCGGACATTGGTGTGCCTGGCGGGAAGAATTTGACGCCATAGCCCTGGATGGTGCCGCCGGCGGGAATGTCGACGTCGAGCGCCGCTTTCCGAATGGCCTCGGGCTCGAAGCTGCCGTACTTCTCCTTCGCGATCGGCAGCACGTTGTTGAGCAGCACCCAGGTCTGGTTGAAACCCATCGAGCAGTGCGGCGGCACGTCGGTCGCGCCGGTCTTGGCTTGGTAGCGGCTGACCATGGTCTTGATCAGGTCGCCCATACCAGGCGCGAGCTTGGCGGGATCGAGCAGTTGCGCCGGCACCGGATCGATGTTGCAGAAATTGTCGATGTCGGCACCAAAAGTGGCGCGCAGCTTGTCGAGCTGGCTGTAGCCGGCGCCGGCGCCGAACAGCATCTTGAAGCGCAGCCCGCTCTCGCGCGCCTGCCGCAGGAACAGGGTGATGTCGGGGTTGTAGCCGGCATGCGAGATCACGTCGGCCTTGGCGCGCTTGATTTTCGTGACTAGCACCGAGAGGTCGGGCGCGGAGGCCGAGTAGCCCTCGCGCAGCACGACCTGGATGCCGGCCTGCTTGGCATAGGCCTCGTCGGCTGCCGCGACACCGACGCCATAGGGTCCGTCCTCGTGGATCAGCGCGACCTTGACGTCCTTGGGATCCATGCCGAGCTTGCCTTTCGCGTGCTCGGCGAGGAAGCCGGCAAACGCCTGGCCATACTGATCGGAATGGATCTGCGCACGAAACACGTATTGCAGGTTCTTGTCCTTGAACACGGCGGTCGAGACCGCGGTCGTGATCCAGAGGATCTTCTTCTGCTGCTCCACCTTCGCCGCCATCGGCACCGCGTGCGCGCTGGAATAGACGCCGTTGATGATGTCGATCTTTTCCTGGCTGATCAGCCGCTCGGCCTCGTTGATCGCGACATCCGCCTTGCTCTGCGAGTCCGCCGCGACCGGAACGATCTTGGTCTTGCCGCCGATGCCGCCCTTCTCGTTGACGAGATCGATGGCGATCTGCGCGCCGACCGAGGAGGCGACCGAGCCGCCGGCGGCGAAGGGGCCGGTGAGGTCATAGATCAGGCCGATGCGCAAATTCTCGGCTTGCGCCTGGGCCCGTGTCCAATCGAGGCTGAGTGCAGCGGCGGCAGCCGCCGAACTCTTCAGCAGCTGCCTGCGTGAAGTCGGCATCCTATCCTCCCTCAGAACCGTCGTTAGCGACTGGTTTTATATTTTTCGCCAGTATTTGGAGGGCGTCTCCGAAAGTCAACATGCGCCGCACTAGGCAATTCGGACGCGCATCGCGTGTGCATCTTTCCCCTGTGTATCATTCTTTTTGCGCTGCGCTGTCCTTTGGTCCGGATCATTCGATTGCGCTGCATCACGGTGGACGAGAACATCCGCTTGTCACGCGTGTATTTTCAACTTCGTCCCGGCGTCGCATCGTCTCCCGCAATTGTGATGGTTTTGCTCCACGCGTTCGCAGCAAGGCAGGGCTCATGACCGGCATTCGGCTTGTGCGCATCGGAGTTTGCGTGCCATCCTAGCTCGGTAAATTGCACGGGAAGCCCAATTCCCGGCTTGGCCATTGCGCCGCGTCAGGGGTGGAACACAAAGCTCAGGAGGAGAGACATGGTGTGGACGCTTCGTTTTACGGGGCTCGCTTGCGCTGGCCTGTTGCTGTCTTCGGTCAGCGCCCTCGCAGGGCCCAAGGTGGTGTCCGGTCCGGGCGCCGATCCTGGATGCTTCAAGCCCTGGTCGTCCCAAACCAAGTTCTTCCAGTGGGACAAGAAGCCCGGTCCCTACAAGATCGCCCTCGTCAACGGCTTTGTCGGCAACACCTGGCGCATCCAGATGGTGAAGACCGCAAAGGCCTTCGCTGCGCAGCCGGGCATCAAGGAGAACATCAAGGAGTTCAAGGTCGTCTCGACCGGCACCGATGTTGCAGCGCAACTCGGCGCAATGGAGGACTTCATCAATCAGGGCTTTGACGCCATCGTCACCATCGCCGTAGCTCCTGATGGCTTCGACCGCATCATCCGCCTCGCCGACAAGAACAACGTGGTCGTGGTCCCCTTCGATAACGTCCTCGACACCGACAAGGTGATGATGGTCAACGAGGACCAGAAGGAAATGGGCCGCATGTCGGCGAAATGGCTGATCGATGAGAGCGGCAAGAAGAGCGGCGACATTCTCGAGGTTCGCGGCCTGCCGGGCAATTCGGTCGACCGTGACCGCCATCTCGGCTTCCGCGAGGTCATGGAAGGGCCGGGCAACAGCTTCAAGATCACCGAAGTGGTCGGCAATTGGGATACCGGCACCTCGCAGAAGGTGACGGCGGACGCGCTGGCCGTGCACGGACGTTTCGATGGTGTGTTCACCCAAGGCGGCTCCGACGGCACCGTGCAGGCCATGATGTCGGCGAAGCACCCCTTCGTCCCGATGTCGGGCGAGGGCGAGAACGAGTACCGCAAGCAGATCGCCGATCATGCCAAGGACGGCCTCAAGGGTATGTCCTACGGCCAGTCTCCGGCGCTGGTCGCCATCGCCACCAAGGCGGCGATCTCGGCGTTGCAAGGCAACGTCATGCCGCAGCTGATCTCGATCCCGATCCCGGTCGCGACCTACAAGGACCTGAAGCCCGGCACCAACTATTGGCCGGACCTCAACGCCAACTTCTTCGCGCCGAACCAGTTCACGCCCTGCGGCGTCAACTTTACGGCGCCGGAGATCATGTCGCAGAGCGAAAAGAACACCCAGTGAGCGCACTGGAGACGTCACGGTTGCGGCCCGGCCTCCGCCGGGCCGCCGCTGCGTGAGCCCCGCCATGCCGGAGCCGGCCCTGACCCAATCTGCCTTCCTCACGCTATCAGGAATTTCCAAGCGTTATGCCGGCGTGCGGGCGCTCGAAGGCGTCGACTTCGCCTGCGAGCGCGGCAAGATCCACGCGGTGCTGGGCGAAAACGGCGCCGGCAAGTCGACGCTGATCAAGATCATCGCCGGCGTGGTACAGCCTGATACCGGCACCATGCGGCTCGGTGGATCCGATGTGAGCTTCGCGACGCCGTCGGCGGCGAATGCAGCCGGCGTCGTCTGTATCTTTCAGGAATTGTCGCTGATGCCCGACCTCTCGGTCGCGGACAACATCTCGATCGCCTCGCCGCCGCGCCGCTTCGGCCTCATCGACGCGCGGGCGCAGCGTCGCCGCGCCGAGGAGTTGCTGGCCGAGATCGGCTGCGAGGACGTCAATCCTCTGATGCGCGTGCGTGACCTGCCGCTGTCGCGCCGCCAGGTGGTCGAGATCGCCAAGGCGCTCGGCAAGAAGCCGAAGCTCTTGATCCTCGACGAAGCAACATCGGCTCTCACCAGCGCCGACGTCGAGAAAGTGTACGCCATGCTGGCGCGGCTCAAGGCCGAGGGCGTTGCCATTCTCTACATTTCGCACCGGATGCACGAGGTCGAGGTGCTGGCCGACCGCGCCTCCGTGTTTCGCAACGGCCGCCACATCGAGACCTTCGACAAGGGCAGGCGCTCGACTGCCGATATCGTTCAGCTCATGATCGGACGCGACATCGCGGCCCAATATCCGCCCAAGCCCGCGCGCGGGTCGCCGAAGCCGGTGTTGGCGATCGAGAACCTGAGCTGGGACGGGCACCTCGATCGCATCTCGCTCCGCGTCGGTGCCGGCGAGATCATCGGCCTCGGCGGGCTCGACGGCCAGGGCCAAAAATCCTTGCTGCTGGCACTGTTCGGCGTGCTGCGCGGCGTCTCCGGGCAAATCACTGTCGAGGGCCGCAAGGTGCGTCCGGCGTCCCCGGCGGCGGCGAAGTCGGTCGGCATCGCGCTAGTGCCGGAGGATCGGAAGACCGAAGGCTTGATGCTGCCGATGTCGATATCGGACAATCTGGTGATCGCCTCGCTCGATGCGATCTCGACCGGACCTCTGGTCGACCGCGCGCGAGAGAACGATATGATCAAGCGCGCCATCGCGCGGCTGCAAATCAAGATCGGTGCGCCCGGCGACGCGGTGTCCACGCTCTCCGGCGGTAACCAGCAGAAGGTCGTTCTTGCCAAATGGCTGATGACCGATCCGCGCATCATCCTGCTCAATGATCCCACGCGCGGCATCGACGTTGGTACCAAGCAGGAGCTCTACCGGCTGATGCGCGAGCTCGCCGATCAGGGCGCAGCCATCCTGTTCTACTCGACCGACTATGACGAACTCATTGGCTGCTGCGACCGGGTGGCGATCATGTATGACGGGCGCATCGTGCGCGAGCTCGAAGGTGATGAGCTCACCGAGACCAACATTATCGCGAGCGCGCTGAACATCGACGCGGCGACGCCGGACGCTGCCGGAGCCGCCCATGCTTGACGATATGGTCATCAGGGTTCGCCAGAACATCGGCATCGTCACCGCCGTCCTTTTGTTCTCCGTCCTTTATCTGCTCTACAACCTCGCCCACCCCAAGGGTTTCTCGTCGGCGGTTCTGGTGCAGAACGGCGACGAGATCTTTGCGCTCGCCATGCTGGCGATGGCCCAGACCGTGCCGGTGCTGGCGTCGGGGCTGGATCTATCCGTGGGTGCCGTCATGACCATGGTGGGATGTTTCGCAAGCTATCTGCTCACCGGGGCGGCGGGCGGCGCCCCGCTGCATCTGGACGTCTTCGGCCTGCATCTTGGCCTCGGCACCTTTCCCGGCGGAGTGAACGGTATCCTGCTCGGAATCGTCGTGTGCCTTGCGATCGGTGCGCTGGCCGGCTTCATCAATGGCTGCATCGTCGTCTATGGACGGATCCAGCCGATCATCGCGACGCTCGCGACCGGCGCGGTCTATATTGGCATCGCGCTGTTCCTGCGGCCGACGCCGGGCGGCAAGATCGATGAGGATCTCAACTGGGCGCTGACCAATTCGCTCGGGGATTTCGCCGCAACCGTCCACATTTTTGACGATGGCGCCGCAAGCTGGTTTGCACCTGTGGCCTGGATCCCTGTGCCGTTCGTGCTGCTGATCCTGATTGCGCTGCTGGTCTGGGTGCCGTTCCGGCGGTCCGTGCTCGGCCGGGCCGTCTATGCAGTCGGCTCGGCTGAGGGCGCCGCCTACATGTCCGGTCTTCCGATCGAGCGTGCCAAGATTGCGGCCTTCACGCTCGCCGGCTTCTTTGCCGGTTGCGGCGGCCTGTTCCTCGCCATCCAGACCTCCTCAGGCAATGCCGACATCCCGCAGGCCGGCGCCTATACGCTCAACTCCATTGCCTCTGTCGTCATCGGCGGGACGTCGCTGCTTGGCGGCACCGGCAGCGCGATCGGCTCGATTTTCGGCGCCATGGTTTTGCGCGTCATCTCGTTCTTCTTCCGCATCTTTGACATCGCGCCGCTATTGCAGCCGCTGTTCGAGGGGCTGATCCTGCTGGGGGCGGTCAGCATCGGCGCGCTCGGCGTTCTGCGCGTCAAGAACACGCTGGAGCTGTTTCGATGACGACTGCGTCCCTCGGACTCTCCCGCGATGACCGCCCGATTTTGATTGCGGCGTTGTTCATCCTCGTCATCCTGGTCGCCGGCACGGTCTACACCTTTGCCCGATTTGGCAGCGCGCCGCTGTTGTCGCCGACCTATTTGTTGCAGCAGCTTCAGATCGGCGCCTTCCTCGGCATCGTCGCCGCCGGAATGATGATGGTGATCCTGATCGCTCAGATCGACCTGTCGGTGCCGTGGACGCTCGCCGCCGCCGCGATGATGGCGACATCGATCGGCGGACCGCTCGCAATTCCAGTCGGACTCGGGGTCGGGCTGCTGGTGGGTCTCATCAACGGTATCGGGGTCGCGTATCTCCGCGTGCCCTCGATGATCTTTACCCTCGGCGTCAACGCGGTTATGCGTGGCCTGATGGTCGCGCATACCGGCGGCTACGCCCCGCAGACAGCCGCCACCGACCTGATGCGGACACTCGCCGGTGACCGTACGCTTGGCATTCCCAACGCCCTGTTCGTCTGGGCCGCAGTGTCCGTGCTCGTTGCCATCATCCTCCAGCGCACTGCGCTCGGACGTTACGTCTACGCCATCGGCAACAAGGAGGCTGCCGCGTATCTCGCCGGCGTCGACACCCGCCGTATCACCGTGATCTGCTTCGTCCTTTGTGGTCTCGCCGCCGCGCTCGCCGGCGTCCTGCTCGCCGGCTACTCCACCAAGGCGTATCAGGGCATGGGAGATGCCTATCTGCTGCCGTCGATCGCGGCGGTCGTGATCGGCGGTACCAACATTCTCGGCGGCCGCGGCCGCTATCTCGGCACGCTGATCGGCGTCGTGCTGATCGTGCTGCTCAACAGCGTGCTGTCGATCATGGACATGCCCGAGGCGGGCCGCCAAGTGATCTACGGCCTCGTCATCATCTTCATGTTGCTGGTCTACGGTCGCGGCGAACGTGTCACGAGTTGACGCGACACGTTCGATCTCGTCGCGACCGTTGTCTTACACCGCCGCCCGCGTGTTGAGATAGATCGAATACAGCGAGGTCTGTCCGCAGATGTAGAGGCGGTTGCGGCGTGGGCCGCCGAAGCAGACATTGGCGACGATCTCGCCGATCGGAACCGTGCCGAGATGCGTGCCGTCGGCTGCGTAGCAGAATACGCCGCGGCCGGCCGACGTCCAGATGTTGCCCTGGATGTCGCAGCGGAAGCCGTCATAGAGCCCGTCCGGGCATGTCGCAAACAGCGAGGCCTCTCCGACTGTCTGTCCTTTGACCTCATAGGACCAGATCGTCGGCGGCAGCCCGCGGACATGCGTCGCGCCGGTGTCGGCGACATAGAGCCGTGTCTCGTCGGGCGAGAAGGCCAGCCCGTTGGGCTGCACGCGGTCGGACACGACGCGCGTGATGGCACCGGTGCTGCCGTCGATCCGGTAGACGTTGGACGCGCCGATCTCGGACGGGCTCTGCTGTCCTTCATAGTCGCTGTCGATGCCGTAAGTCGGATCGGAGAACCAGATCGAATTGTCTGATTTGACCACGACGTCATTGGGCGAATTCAGTCGGCGGCCCTCGAACCCGTCGGCCAGCACGGTGATCGAGCCGTCGTGCTCGGTCCGGGTGACGCGCCGCATGAAGTGCTCGCAACTGATCAACCGTCCCTGGCGGTCGGTCGTGTTACCGTTGGAATTGAAGCTCGGTGAGCGGAACACCGACACCGATCCGTCGGTCTCGTCGAACCGCATCATCCGGTTGTTCGGAATGTCGGACCAGATGAGGTAGCGTCCGGCCGGGAAGTAGGCGGGGCCTTCGGCCCAGCGGCAACCGGTGGTGAGCTTTTCGAGATTGACATGGCCGATAACCAGCCGCTCGAAGCGAGGGTCGTGAGCGACATAGGGGAGCATGCATCCTCCTTGAATGAGCCGCAGATTCTTGAAGCTGCCTGCGTGCGGTCCTTACTGTGATCGACCCTCCCAAATTTGCAAGGTGCTTCGCTTCAAGGGTGCATGGAGGCATGCGTGCCTCACTGCTTCAATCGGACGGCGAGATAGCGGGCGGTCTTTCCACCGGCTCTCGCAACCTGATGCGGCGTCCCCGATGCAACGATGCGGCCGCCCTCGTCGCCGGCGCCGGGGCCGAGGTCGATGATCCAGTCGCTGTGGGAGACGACATCCATGTCGTGCTCGACCACGACCACGCTGTTGCCGGCGTCCACGATCCGCGCGAGCTGGGCGATCAATCGCTCGACATCCCTTGGATGCAGCCCGGTGGTCGGCTCGTCCAGGATATGGAGCGTGTGACCACGTTGCGGCCGCATCAGCTCGGTCGCCAGTTTGATGCGCTGTGCTTCGCCGCCGGACAATTCGGTCGCGGATTGGCCGAGCCGGATATAGCCGAGGCCGACCTCGCGGACGACCGACAGCGACCGGTTGAGCGCGGTATCGTCGCGGAAGAAGTCGAAGGCCTCGTCGACCCGCATCGCCAGCACGTCCGCAATGGATTTGCCGCGGATCTTCACCTCGAGCGTCTTGTCGTTGTAGCGCGCGCCCTTGCAGGTCGGGCAGGGTGCATAGACGCTGGGCAGGAATAGAAGCTCGACGCAGACGAAACCCTCGCCCTCGCAGGTCGCGCAGCGGCCTTTCGCGACATTGAACGAGAAGCGTCCGGCATCGTAGCGGCGGGACTTGGCCTGCGGCGTCGCCGCGAACAGCCGCCGCACGTAGTCGAACAGGCCGGTATAGGTTGCAAGGTTGGACCGTGGCGTGCGGCCGATCGGCTTCTGATCGACCACGACGAGACGATTCACCCGATCCAGGCCGGCAACAATCTTGCCGCCCAACGTCTCGACCGTGGGCGAAAGACTATCGTCGTCATCGTCGGCAAGGGCATGGCCGAGATGTTCGGCCATGGCCTCGACGAGAAACTGACTGATCAGGCTCGATTTGCCGGAGCCCGACACGCCTGTCACGCTGGCGAGGACGCCCAGGGGAATATCGACGTCGAGGCCGCGAAGGTTGTTGCGGGTCACGCCCCTGAGCTTGAGATGCCCGATCGGTTCGCGACGGACCGTCGGCAGCGGCTGTCGTGGATGTACGAGGTAGTTGGCGGTCCGCGATTCCTCGACTTGGCCGAGCCCTGCCGGCGGCCCGCTATAGAGGATGCTTCCGCCGTTCTCGCCGGCCTCAGGCCCGACATCCACGAGCCAGTCGGCACGCCTGATCACCTCGATCTCATGCTCGACCACGAATATCGAATTGCCCGCGTGCTTCAACCGATCGAGCGCCCGCAGCAGCGCCTCGGTATCGGCGGGATGCAGGCCCGCTGAGGGCTCGTCGAGCACGTAGACGACGCCGAACAGGTTGGAGCGGACCTGCGTCGCAAGACGCAGTCGTTGCAGCTCGCCCGGCGACAGCGTCGGCGTGCTGCGCTCGCAAGCGAGGTAGCCAAGCCCAAGGTCGAGCAGGACGGTCAGCCGTGCCGACAGGTCCTCGCAGATGCGCCTGGCGACGACGACCTTCTCCGACTTGTCGGTCGAAGCCTTTGCGAATGGCTTGATGAGCTCCTGCAGCTCCTTGAGCGGCAGGTGCGACATCTCGGCGATGTTGAGGCCGGCGAACTTGACCTTGAGCGCCTCGGGCTTCAGCCGCGTGCCATGGCAGGTCGGGCAGTCCTGGGTGATCATGAATTGCGCGACCCGGCGCTTCATCATCGCGCTCTCGGACTTGGCATAGGTCTGCATCACGTAGCGCTTGGCGCCGGTGAACGTGCCCTGGTAACTCGGCTCCTCCTTGCGACGCAGGGCGCGTTTGACTTCGGCTGCATCGTAACCGGCGTAGACCGGAACGGTCGGCTGCTCCTCCGTGAACAGGATCCAGTCGCGGTCCTTCCTGGGCAGCTCGCGCCAGGGCTTGTCGACGTCATAGCCAAGCGTCGTCAGGATGTCCCTGAGGTTCTGGCCCTGCCAGGCACTCGGCCAGGCCGCGACGGCGCGCTCGCGGATCGTCTTGGTGTCGTCGGGCACCATGGACTTCTCGGTGACGTCAAGCATCCTGCCGATACCGTGACAGGTTGGGCAGGCTCCTTCCGGCGTGTTCGGCGAGAATGCCTCCGCATAGAGCATCGCTTGTCCCCGCGGATAGTCGCCGGCGCGGGAGTAGAGCATCCTGAGCAGGTTCGAGATGGTGGTCACGCTGCCGACCGACGACCGTGTCGTCGGTGCGCCGCGCTGCTGCTGGAGCGCCACGGCGGGCGGCAGGCCTTCGATGTCGTCGACTTCAGGGATCTGCATCTGGTGGAAGAGGCGCCGCGCGTAGGGCGACACCGACTCCAGATAGCGCCGTTGCGCCTCGGCGTAGATCGTCCCGAAGGCGAGCGAGGATTTCCCCGAGCCCGACACGCCCGTGAAAACGACAAGGGCGTTGCGCGGAATGCGAACATCGACGTTCCTAAGGTTGTGCTCGCGCGCGCCACGCACCCGGACGAAGCCGTCGTCCTGTATCAGACTGTCGGGTTGTCTCGGTCGGTCGTCCATCTGGCTTCTCCAGCTCCCCGTGGGAGAGATTAACGGCAGGATCGCAGGATGGGTCCCAAGATGCCAGCGGGCCGGTTGCGTCTGCGCAAAGCGAAGGCCCGTCGCTGCTACGCGACGGGCCTCGCATCTGTGGTGAGATACTTGGACGCTGGCTGCTCCAGCGTCCGGGATCGGCTGATTACTGCGACAGCTTCACGAAGCTCGGAAACTTCATCTTGCCTTCCGCGATTTTCTCGGGCCAGACCACGACCTGCTTGGAGTCCTGCCACTGGAAGACGAGGCCGGAGACAGTGTCGGGGCCTGACTTGATGCCGTGGGTGAACTCGTCGTTCTTGCCGTAGAACTGGATCTTGCCGATCGTGCCCTCGTAGTCGGTCTTCTCGAGCTCGGCGACCATCTTGTCGGGATCGGTCGAGCCGGCGCGCTTGATGGCGTCGGTGATGATGTAGACCTCGTCATAGGCGGTGTAGCCGGTATAGGCCGGCGGCGTGCCGAACTTGGCCTTGAAGGCGGCGGCGAACGGCTTGGTCTTGGAGGTCACCGCGACGTCGGGTGTTGCGACCGCCAGCGACGGCACGCCGTCGGCCGCGCCATTGGTGTCCTTCCAGAAGGTCGGGCTCAGCGCCTGCGCGCTGATGCCGAACATCGGGATCGGCACCTGCTGGTTCTTCCACTGCACGGTCGGCTGCACGCCGACATGCGAGATGCCGGTCACGATCACGTCCGGCTTCTTGCTTTCGATGTTGTTGAAGATCGGCGTGAAGTCGGTGGTGTCAGGGGAGAAGCGCACGTGCTCGACCACCTTGAGACCGGCCTTCGGGAGACATGCCTCGTAGCCGACGTCAAGCGGCTTGGTCCAGGCCGCGTCTTCGCTCATGATTGCGACCGTCTTGAACTTGAGCTTGTCGACGAGGAGATCCTTGGCGGCATCGCAGACGAGCTGGGCCTGGGCGGCCGAGGTCAGGTAGCCGTGGAAGGTGTACTTGTTCTTCTCGTAGTCGTTGTGAATCGCCTTGGTGATCTCGTTCGAGGCGGCACCCGGCGTGATCAGCGGCATCTTCAGCCGCGCGGCCCAGGGCTCCAGCGCCAGCACGACCTCGCTGATATAGCTCGCGATGACAGCCGAGACCTTGTCCTCGCTCACGGCGCGCTGGAAGGCGCGCACGGAGTCTGCCGACGAGCTCTTGTTGTCGTAGGTGACGATCTCGACCTTGCGGCCGAGAATGCCGCCCTTGGCGTTGATCTCGTCGGCGGCGATCTGCGCGCCCCCCGGTGTCGCCGCGCCGGCGATCGATTGCACCTCGGCGATGACGCCGATCTTGATGGGAGCATTCGACTGCGCGTAGGCGGGCGCGGCAAGGCACAGCGCCAGTGCGGAGGCGAGGAAGCTGCTGCCGAGAATTGATGGTCGCATGGTCATTTCCCTTTCTATTGCTTTTTGTTGATGTTGGCGGACTCAAAGAAAATCGGCGCCGGCTTCGCTGGCGAAGCGGCCAGGATCACCCTCCCAGACGATCCGTGCATGCTCCAGCACATAGACGCGGTCGGCATGGGGCAGCGCGAAGGTCACGTTCTGCTCGCCGAGCAGTACCGTGATCGACGTGGTCTGCCGCAGCTTCGTCAGCGCCTTGGACAATTGCTCGAGGATAACGGGGGCAAGGCCCAGCGTCGGCTCGTCCAGGATCAGGATCTGCGGCTGCATCATCAGGGCGCGGCCGATCGCCAGCATCTGCTGCTCGCCGCCTGACAGCGTCTGCGCCATCTGGCCTTGGCGCTCCTTCAGGATCGGGAAGAGCTCGAACAGCCAGGCGAGCTGCGCCGCGCGCTTGTCGTCGGCAAGATGCTGGCCGCCGAGATCGAGGTTTTCGCGCACGCTCATCTCGCCGAACAGCTCGCGCGATTCCGGGCATTGCACGAGGCCGCTGCGCGCGATCTTCGCCGGGCTCGTGCCGCGCAGTCTCTCGCCGCCGCGCACGATCTCGCCGCTATAGGGCAGGAAGCCGGAGATGGTGTTGAACAGCGTGGTCTTGCCGGCGCCGTTGAGGCCGACGATGGAGACGAACTCGCCCTCGTGGACGTGGATGGAGACGTTCTCCAGCGCCTGCGCCTTGCCGTAGAACACGCTGACATTCTCGACCTGGAGCAGCGGCACCTTGTCCTTGAAGCTGGTTTCGGGCCGCGCGTGGGTCTCGATCGCGCCGCCGAGATAGACCCGGCGCACCGTCTCGTTCTTCATGACCTCGTCGGCCTTGCCGGTGACGATCTCCTCACCGAGATACATTGCGAGCACGCGATCGACGAGGGCGGCGACGCTCTTGACGTTGTGGTCGACCAGCATCACCGCGCGGCCCTCGTCGCGAAAGCTGCGGATCAGGTCGGAGAACATCTCGACCTCGGCGCGCGTCAACCCGGCGAAGGGCTCATCCACCAGCACGACTTTGGGATCACGCGCGATAGCCTTGGCAAGCTCCAGCCGGCGGAGGTCGGCGAAGGGCAGCGTCGGCGGACGGCGATTCATCACGGCGCCAAGCCCGACGCGGTCGGCGATCCATTTGGCGCGTTCGACCAGCGTCTTGTCGGGGAACAGCATGAACAGGCTGTCCGGCAGCAGCGCGACCAGAATGTTCTCCAGCACCGTCTGCCGGTTCAGCGGCCGCGAGTGCTGGAACACCATGCCAAAGCCTTTGCGCGCGATCTTGTGCGCGGGCAGGCCGGCGACGTTCTCGCCTTCGAAGATCACCTCGCCGGCGGTTGGGCGCTCGATGCCCATGACGCTCTTCATCGCGGTCGACTTGCCCGAGCCGTTCGGTCCGATCAGGCCAAAGATCTCCCCGGCATTGACCTCGAAGCCGAGGTTCTTCACCGCCGTCAGGCCGCCGAAGCGTTTTGTCAGGCCGCGGACTTCGAGCACGGCGCGGTTTGAAAGCCTCATATCCATCACGAGCGCGCCTCACGCGAGAGGGCCGCTCCGAGGAAGCCGCCGGGGAAGAACAGCACGACGAGAAGCGCGACCGCCGAGACGATGAAGGTCGCGAGCTCGCCGGTCGGCCGCAAAAATTCGCCGGCGACGATCAGGAAGATCGCGCCGAGAGCGGCACCAAGCACGGTGCGGCGGCCGCCGAGCACGGCCGAGACGATCACGTTCACGCCGACCGCGACGTCGACGACGGTGCCGACCGAGGCGGTGCCGAAATAGAACACCAGGAGTGCCCCCGAAAGCCCGGAGAAGAACGCGCTGACGATGAAGGCGGCGAGCTTGTGCTTGACGATGTTGAAGCCGAGCGCGCCGGCCTGCACCGGATCCTGGCCGCTGGCCTGGAGCACGAGGCCGATCGGTGATTGCGACAGGCCGTAGAGGATGGCCGCCGAGATCGTCATGAAGCCGAGTGCGATCCAGTAATTGGCACCGGCATTGATGGTGATGACGTCTGGGATGGTCAGGCCGATCTCGCCGCCGGTGAGATCGGCGAACACCACGATGAAGTTCTGCAGCATCAGCACCGCGACCAGCGTGGTCAGGCCAAAATAGGGCCCGCGCACGCGCAGCGCCGGCAGTGCCAGCACGAGGCCGGCGATCACCGAAGCGAGCGCGCCGAGCACGATGCAGAGGTAAACCGACCAGCCGAACTGGGCATTCAGGATGCCGGCGGTGTAGGCGCCGACGCCGATCAGGAAGGTCGGGCCGAAGTTCACTTCGCCGGCGAAGCCGAACAGCAGATCCCAGGCCATCGCGAACACGCCGAAGTAAAAGGCGACGGTCAGCAGCCCAAGCACATAGCCGGAGACGTAGAGCGGCAGCGTGCCCGCGATGACGACGAGCGCGACCGAGATGAAGAACAGGCGCGAGGTAAAGAAGGTGGACATCTCAGCGCCTCCCCAGAAGGCCCTGGGGCCGGATGTACATCACGAACACGAGCAGCAGCAGCGCCGGGATGGTGCGATAGGCCGGCGAGACCAGATAGGCCGTCAGTGTCTCGAGATAGCCGACCACGAAGGCCGCAATCAGCGAGCCGGAGACGCTGCCGAGGCCGCCGAGCACCACGATCGAGAACGCACTCGCGGTCAGCGGTCCCACGCTGTAGGAGCTGACGCCGAGGAACATCCCGAGCAGCACCCCGGCGATGCCGGCGAGGATGCCGTAGATCCCCCATACCACAATGTAGATGTTGGTGAGCTCGAGCCCGAGCAAGGTGACGCCGCGCGGGTTCATCGAGGCCGCCAGCACCGCCTTACCGGTGCGGGTGCGGTTCACCAGGAGCCACAGCAGCGCGATGACGAGGCAGCACACGATCGCCGTGAAGATCTCGTTGCGCGGCGTGCGGACACCGAGGATCTCGACCACGCCCTCGACGATCGGCAGCACGGTCTTGGCGTTGTTGGTGAAGAAATAGGCGATCAGCTCCTGGATCATGATCCCCCACAGCAGCGTGCCGGTGAGGACGAAGATCTCCTTCTCTTCATTCGGGATGCGACGGGAGTCCTGGATCGGCTTCACCACCGCGAAATAGGTGGCGAAGGCTGTCAGAAGCGCGACGCCGACGCCGATCAGCGCGCCGGCATAGGTGCCGACGCCAAGCACGCTGGCGGCGGCCCAGGCCGCCACCGCTGCGGCCACCATGATGGCGCCGTGGGAGAGGTTGAGAACGCCGGAGACGCCGAAGATCAGCGTGAAGCCGGTGGCACCGAGAGCGTAGAGAGCGCTGATGGCGAAGCCATCGATCAGGATCTGGAATGCTCGCATTGATGACTGGCCGCGTGGCAGTAGTGAACTGCCGCTTTGAGGGGAGGTGCTGCGGAGGGCCGCATGTGGAAGCTCCCGGGAGATGGTCCCGGGAGCATTTGCTTGCCTAGTTGCTGAGCTTGATGAAGCTGGGGAATTTGACGTCGACCTTGGCGACGTCCTTCGGCCAGACCGCGCTCTGCTTGCCGTCCTGCCATTGCAGCATCAGCCCGGTGATCAGGCCTTTGCCGTATTTGATCGAGTGGGTGAACTGATCCTCCTTGCCGTAGAACTGGACGCGGCCGATCGTGCCTTCCCAGTCGGTCTTTTCCAGTGCGGAGACCAGCTTGTCGGCGTCGGTCGATCCCGCCCGCTTCACCGCGTCAGCGATGTAGTAGACCTCGTCATAGGCGGTGTAGCCGGCATAGGAGGGATAGTTGCCGAACTTCTTCTTGAAGCTTTCCGCAAACGGCACCGACTTCGGCGTCACGGCGACGCCGGGGCCGGAGACGCCCTGATAGAGCACGCCTTCGGCGGCCTGGTTGGTGTCCTTGCCGAAGGTCTCGTTGGTCGCCTGCGAAGAGATGCCGAACATCGGGATCGGCACCTGCTGGTTCTTCCACTGCACCGTCGGCTGCACGCCGACATGGGAGATGCCGGTGATGATCACGTCGGGCTTGGAGCCTTCGATCTTGTTGAAGATCGGCGTGAAGTCAGTGGTGTCAGGCGAGAAGCGGATGTGGTCGAGCACCTTCAGCCCGATCTTGGGCAGGCATTCCTCGTAGCCGATGTCGAGCGGCTTGGTCCAGGCGGCGTCCTCGCTCATGATGACCGCCGACTTCATGTGCATCTTGTCGACGAGCAGATCCTTGGCGGCGTCGCAAACCGAGAGCGCCAGCGCGGCCGAGGTCAGGTAGCCGTGGAAGGTGTACTTGTTCTTCTCGTAGTCGGAGTGGACGCTCTTGCTGATCTCGTTCGAGGCAGCACCGGGCGTGACGAAGGGTGTCTTCAGTCGCGACGCCCATGGCTCCAGCGCCAGCACCACCTCGCTGATGTAGCTTGCGATGACCGCGTTGACCTTGTCCTCGTTCACGGCGCGCTGGAACGCGCGCACTGAATCCGCCGAGGAGGAGTGATTGTCGTAAGAGACGATCTCGATCTTGCGGCCGTCGACGCCACCATTGGCGTTGATCTCTTCGGCGGCGAGCTGCGCCGCTTGTGGGATGGAGGCGCCGGCAATCGCCTGCGCTTCCGCGATCACGCCGATTCGAATCGGATCGGCTGCAAGTGCCGCGCCTGAGGCTGCCATCACCGCGCCCGTCGCGGCCGCACCAAGCGCAGTTCGCAATGCAACAGAGAGTGCTTTATTCATGTTGTTATCTCCCTTTGAACCAAGCTTCTTTGAGCTATTGGGGCGGGACTATAACGGCGAGGGCATTCTCGGCAAGTGAAACCGCGTTCAGGATTGTGAGAAGGGGACTAAAGTCTAGCGCTGCGTAAATTGCAGGCAGGAGAAGTGCCAAACACTCATTGCGTGCGCAGGCATGCAGATTTCGTCGGCGGGCATGCGTGGGTATCAACGGCTGAGAGCAATCCGCGGTTGACGAGCCGCACTGTCGTCAAGCGGGTCAGCGTGCTTGCAGCGTGGATGGATCGAGTGCTCTCAGCCGGGCGGGATCAAATGGCGACAAGTCGACCTCGCGCGTTGCGTCCTCGGCGATCAGCTGCGCCAGCGCTTCGCCGGTCGCGGGCGCGTTGAGAATGCCCCAGACATTGTGTCCGGTCGCAACGTAGAGGCCCTTGCTCCGTGGCACCTTGCCGATCAGCGGCAGGCCATCCTGCGTCACCGGGCGGAAGCAGGCCTGCCGCGCGATGATCTTCGCAGGGGTGAACAGCGGCGACAGCCGCTCGCTCATCGCTTGCAGGCGGGCGATCGCGTCCTGGTCGGGCGTCACGGCGGCGGGATCGAGCGGCAGCGGCGCGATATCGGAAAGCGCTGTGATATGTGTGCTGCCGTCGGCCCGTGGGAAAACCTCGATCGATATCGCGTTGCCGCCGTCCTCGAGCTCCAGGAACAGCGCATCGGCGGGCACATCCGTGCCGGTGTCGTAGACGATGCTTGGGCTGCGCTGGCCGTAGACCGCGGGCAGGCTCATCCATTGCGCAGCGAGCAGCGACCATGGTCCCATCGCGATAACGACGGCGTCTGCCTCGATGACGTCGCCCTCGACCTCGACGCCGCTCGCCGTCATGCCATCGGCATCGCGCACGATGCCGATGATGCGACCGCGGCGAAGCTGCGCGCCTTGCCCCAGTGCCGCGTCCATCACGAACGAGGTGAACTTGCGGGGATGAACGATCGCTGTCGTCTCGCGCGTGCCGATGCGTTGCGCGATGACAACGCCGTTGGCGAGCCAGCCAAGTGTGGAAGGGAGAGTCCGGCGTGCGTCGTCATCCGGGGCAACGAAGCCGCTATAGGCGGTCATGGGGCGGTAGCCCCAATCGCCCGCGATCTCCCCGGACAGTTGTGCATGAAGGGCAAAGCTGCGCCGCGCCAGCGCGTCGAGCGGCGTGCCTGCGCACCAGTCGCGTGCGAGGAAGCCGCCGGCCTTGCCCGAAGCGGCCGCCGCCACCTCGGTTCCTTCGACCACGATGACGTCGATGCCGCGGCGGCGGAGGAACCAGGCGATGCAGGCCCCGATCACGCCGCCGCCGCAGATCACAACGCGCATGGCTTGTTCCTTGGATAGTGCTGCGCCGATTTGCGCAACATCGCCGTTCGGCACGATCGTTCAGGCCAAGATTGCCGCTTCGCCTCTAGGGTCTGTACTCAATAGAGATTCCTCTTGAGGCGGGATTGTGATTCAAGCTTTCCAACGGAGGGAGGCTTGGATGGCAAAGCAAGTCTATTGGTTGAGCGATGCAGAGTGGCAGCGAATAGAGCCGTTGTTGCCGCGAGGCCGCCGCGGAGCGCACCGGGTGGATGATCGCCGGGTGATCAGCGGGATCGTCCATATGCTGCGATGTGGGGCGCGTTGGCGCGACTGCCCGGAGGTCTACGGCCCGTATACGACGGTTTACAATCGCTTCAATCGCTGGAGCCGTCAGGGGATTTGGACCGATATTTTCTATGCCCTGACGGGGTCGACTGGCATGTACGGGGCGGCATCTGTTGATTCCACCTACATCAAAGCCCACCGCTCGGCAGCCGGCGCAAAAGGGGGGCCTTCAACAATGCCATCGGCCGCTCGCGTGGCGGGCAAACGACCAAAATCCACGCGCTGACCGATGAGATCGGGCGTCCATATGCCTTGTTGATCACGGCTGGAAACGTCCACGACCTCGACGGAGCCCGCCGTCTGCTCACTTTGGGGCATCGACCGAAGAGTGTCATTGCCGACCGAGCCTATGACGCCAGAAGCTTGCGCGAGGAACTCGCACAGCGGCGGATCAAGGCGGTCATCCCCCCAAATCCGACCCGTAAGCACCCGCATCGCTACGACAAACGCGCCTACAAAGGCCGCAACGTCATCGAGCGCATGTTTTGTCGCCTGAAGGACTTCCGCCGCATCGCCACCCGATATGACAAGCGCGCAGATATCTTCCTCTCAGCAATCCTTCTGACCGCCGCCTTGCTCTGGTGGCTCAACTGAGTCCAGACCCTAGAGGTGCAATTCTGTCGTATAGCGAATGTCGCCACTCAACGATCATTCGAGCGTCACAAAGAATCACAAAAGCGTCATGCCGCAAGCGACCAAATGTAGAAGGCGCTGGGGCGAAACACTCTACGGGGAGGGTGAACTATGGCGCTCAGATTCCGCAGCATCGACGGCTCCAACAACAATCGTGCGGATCCCACCTTGAACCAGGCCGACACCGACTTTGCTCGGCTGGGGCCGGCAAATTTCGTCGATGGGGTCTATGAAATGACGCCGGGTCCGAATCCACGCGAGATCAGCAACATTGTCGTGGCGCAGACGGATATTGGAGATGACGAGGAAGGCCCGCATCTGGTGGATGACTTAGGCGTCGCGCTGTCAGGCATGATGTATGCGTGGGGCCAGTTTATCGATCACGATCTGGATCTGCAGAAAGAGGGCACAGGTACGAATGATATCTCGATCAAGGTTCCGGCTGATGATGAGTTTCTGCCGCCCGGTAGTATGATCCCGTTGACGCGGGTGGCCATCGATCCTGCGACGGGGGTCACCGGGAGTCCGGCAGTCGCGATCAACACGGTGACGGGTTGGCTGGACGGATCGCAGATCTACGGTTCCGACGCGGCCACCGCAGCTAGCCTGCGAACGGCGGACGGCCATATGAAGGTGTCGGCGGGAGACAATCTCCCGATCGTCAAGACCGAGCACGGCAACGTCTTTGCGGCCGGCGACGTACGGGCGCAGGAGAATCCCGACCTGACCGCCTTGCAAGTCTTGTTTGTGCGCGAGCACAACTACCAGGTCGATCGACTGCACGAGGACCATCCGAACTGGAGCGGCGACAAGTTATACGAGACGGCCAAGGCCATCACCACGGCCGAGATGGTCAACATCACCTATAACGAGTTCCTGCCGCATCTGTTGGGCGAGGACACCGTCAAGCCGTACCACGGCTATGATCGCACGGCGGATGCGCGGATCACCGAAGAGTTCGCCGGTGCGGCCTTTCGCTTCGGTCACTCCATCGTCTCCGACGAGATCAGTGCGATCAGCAATCTGGGGGCCTTTACGTCGGAGCAGACGCTCGCGCAATCGTTCTTCGAGGACACGGCGACCTTCAAGGCGACTGGCGCGGACGGCCTGCTGCGGCATCTGGCGGGGGACCTGGCCAACCCGCTGGACGCTCACATTGTCGATGGCTTGCGCAACCTCCTGTTCGATCCTCCGGACGGCATGGATCTGGCGGCGATCAATATCCAACGCGGCCATGATCTTGGGCTGGGTACACTGAACCAAACGCGGGAGGCGCTGGGGCTTGCGCCTTACACCAGCTTCGATCAACTCAGCTCTGATCCGGCGACGGCAACAGCGTTCGAGAAAGCCTATGGTTCGATCGATGCCGTCGATTTGTGGGCCGGTGGATTGGCTGAGGATCATGCGCCAGGAGCCGTCATCGGGCCCACCTTCGGCAAAATCATCGCCGACCAATTCACCGCGTTGCGCGACGGTGATCGCTACTACTTCGAGAACCAAGGCTTCGATAAGCAGACCCTGAATGAGATAAAGAACACCACGCTGTCGGACCTCATTCTGCGTGACACCGATACCAATGCGATGCAGAGCGATGCCTTCGTCGCCACCGAGCGTCACAGCGGGACGCTGGGCGGCGTAGACCCGACCGGAGAAGAGGCTGCAGCAGGCATGGCGCAGCTTGTGGTCGGATCTCCCGGCAGGGATATCCTGACCGGCGGAGATCTGGATGACACGCTGGTCGCCGCGCGCGGCCACATGACCATGACCGGAGGTGACGGTGCCGATACGTTCGTATTCGATCTTGGTGATCTCGCAGGCAAGCACAACACCGCGGTCATCACCGACTTCGATCCCAAACAGGACAAATTGCAATTTTCAAGCGACGTTCACGTCTTAAAATCATCTGACCATCATGGCGGAACACTGTTGCTGGTCGGCTCCGAGATCATCGACCTGCTGGGCGTAAAGCCGTATGAGATGCATCATCACGAATGGGGATAGTGCTGGGTCGTTTCAAACGACCGATAAAGCATCATTCGGCGCCGGCAGAGCATGCCGGCGCCGTGTCGTGATCCGCTCTTCGGCCTCAGCCCGGGCCGGCGCCCTGCGTCGCCGTGTACACCGCGTAGAGCGACTGGCTCGCGGCCATGAACAGGCGGTTGCGTTTCGGCCCACCGAAGGTGACGTTGCCGCATACTTCCGGCAGACGGATGCGGCCGAGCAGCTTGCCCTCCGGCGACCACACCGTCACCCCGCTGTAGCCGACCGCGCGGCCGGCATTGCTGGCGGCCCAGACGTTGCCGTTGACGTCGCAGCGCACGCCGTCCGGTCCGCACTTCACGCCGTCGACCACGCAATCGCTGAACTTCTTGAGGTTGGAGAGCTTGTTGTCCGTGCCGACATCGAACACGAAGATCTCGCCCTTGCCGCCGGGACCGGTGTCGCCCGGCCCTTTGCCGGTCGAGGCGACGTAGAGCTTCTTGTAGTCCGGCGAGAAGCACAGTCCGTTCGGGTCGGGCACCTGGTCCTCGGTGACGACGAGGTCGATGCGGCCCGAGGGATCGATGCGATAGCAGTTGGTCGGCAACTCGCGCTTGCCCGGCACGAAGCCGGCCGGCTGTCCGATCCGCGGATTGAGCTTGCCGCTTGCATTGCTCGGGCCACCCGCGACGTCGGGCTCGCCTTCGTAGAGCTGGCCGCCATAGGGCGGATCGGTGAACCAGTAGCTGCCGTCGGGATGCGCGACGACGTCATTCGGCGAATTCAGCCGCTTGCCCTGATAGGCGTCGGCGAGCACGGTGGCGGTGCCGTCGTGCTCGTAGCGCGTCACCCGGCGCGTCAGGTGCTCACAGGAGAGCTGGCGCCCCTGGAAGTCGAAGGAGTTGCCGTTGGAGTTGTTGGAGGGCGTGCGGAACACGCTGACGCGGCCGTCGTCCTCGGTCCAGCGCATCTGCCGGTTGTTGGGAATGTCGCTCCACAGCAGATACTTTCCTTGCGCGCTCCAGGCCGGGCCTTCGGCCCATAGCAGTCCGGTGTACAGCCGCTTGATCGCGGTGTTGGGCTGCGCGAGATCGTTGAAGGACGGATCGACCGCGATGATGTCGGGGTCCCAGAAATAGGTGGTCGGTGCGCCGTTGGGGCCGAAATCGCGCGGCGGTGTCGTGATCGTCGTTGGCGGTGCGGCGGGGCCGGTCTGGGCCAGCGCGGAGCCGGCTCCAACCATTGTGGCCGCGCCGATTGCGAGCCCTTGAACAAGTGTTCGTCGTGAAAGCGCAGCATTCTGGTCACGCTGCTCTTTGTCACGAGCCTCCTGGCGTGTCATCGCGTCCTCCCGATCGTGTTCGCCGGCCGGTTGATCCCGGCCAGGCCAAGTGGAGGTTAATGCGGTCCGCTGCGGGTTGCGAGGGGTGAAATCGAAACCGCTGCGCGGCGGCGGGTCGCAATTTCGTCACCTTAAAATGCGTTTGGATTGGCGGCGCTGACGGGGATAAAGCCGGAGCTCATTGTGCAAGGTGTCGTACTGGTCATCCTGCTCGCGATCGCATTTGCGGGCGGCTACTTCACGCGGGAGCACGTCTCCCGCAAGAGGCGGGCGGAGGCACGCCGCTGGCGCGAATATGTCGAGCCGGACTGGCTCTCCGCCAACACGCCAGCCAACACCAACGAGATCGCGCCCCCCAGCACCGTGGTGCCCGTGGTCAACGGCGAACTCGGCCAGATGCTGAACCGCTGGGAGAGCAGGGCTCGCGCCCGCCGCACCGGCACGGGATAATCGGCGGTGCTGCGCCAGTCTGGTCGCATGGAGCGAAGCGAAATCCGGCACGGTGTCGCCGCATTCTGCTTCGCGTGATAACTCCCTACTAGGTCAGTTCCCCTGACCATCTTTTTGGCGTTGCAGTTGCGGCCGTTTCTCGTCTAGAAACGGGCGCGTTGAGCCTTCCGGCAACGAACCGTCAACGGTTTTGGCCGAGGATGTGTGGCTCAAAAGGGTCTGGCAATGCTGATTCGTGGCCAAATCGATGGGATTTCGGGGGAGGTGGCTCTGGCCGCCGCCACGATCCCGGCCGCGTTGCTGCCCACCCTCCTTATTGGCGGCCTTCTTCTTACTTGCCCCTGAGGGCCGGCTGGGCGCCACGCGCCTGGGCGCTCAGGGGTTGGTCGAGATCATCGGACACCTCAAGCGCCCAGCAGACTGACGGCGCAGAAGCTCAAAAGGAAATTTGCAATGGCCCCCGCGAACAAGTCCGACAAGGACCGCGTCATCATTTTCGACACCACCTTGCGCGACGGCGAGCAGTGCCCCGGCGCCACCATGACCTTCGAGGAGAAGCTCGAGGTCGCCGAGCTCCTGGACGATATGGGCGTCGACGTCATCGAGGCCGGCTTCCCGATCACTTCGCAGGGTGACTTCGAAGCGGTGAGCGAGATCGCCCGCCGCTCCAAGAATGCCGTCATCGCCGGCCTGTCCCGCGCCCATCCGGCCGATATCGACCGCTGCGCCGAAGCCGTGAAATTTGCAAAACGCGGCCGCGTCCACACCGTGATCGCGACCTCGCCGCTGCACATGCGGGTGAAGTTGAACAAGACGCCGGAAGAAGTGCTCGAGACCTCGGTCGCCATGGTTGCGCGCGCCCGCAACCAGATCGACGACGTCGAATGGTCGGCCGAGGACGGCACCCGTAGCGAGATGGAGTATCTGTGCCGCATCGTGGAAGCCGTGATCAAGGCCGGCGCGACCACGGTGAACATCCCCGACACCGTCGGCTACACGGTGCCGGAGGAATACACCCACTTCATGAAGACGCTGATCGAGCGCGTGCCGAACTCGGACAAGGCCGTGTTTTCCGTGCACTGCCACAACGACCTCGGCATGGCCGTCGCGAACTCGCTGGCCGGCGTCGTCGGCGGCGCACGCCAGGTCGAGTGCACCATCAACGGCATCGGCGAGCGCGCGGGCAACGCTGCGCTCGAAGAGATCGTGATGGCGATCAACGTCCGCAACGACAAATTCCCCTACTGGAACAAGATCGATACGACGCAGCTCACCCGCGCCTCGAAGGTGGTGTCGGCGGCGACCTCGTTCCCAGTGCAGTACAACAAGGCCATCGTCGGCCGGAACGCGTTCGCCCATGAGAGCGGCATCCACCAGGACGGCGTGCTGAAGGACGCATCCACCTACGAGATCATGCGGCCGGAAATGGTCGGCCTGAAGCAGTCCTCGCTGGTGCTCGGCAAGCATTCCGGCCGCCACGCCTTCGTGCACAAGCTGGAGGAGATGGGCTACAAGCTCGGCCCCAACCAGCTGGAAGATGCGTTCACGCGGATGAAGGCGCTCGCCGACCGCAAGAAGGATATCTACGACGAGGATATCGAGGCGCTGGTCGACGAGGAGATGGCGGCCTCACACGACCGCATCAAGCTGACCTCGCTGACCGTGATCGCGGGTACCCATGGCCCGCAGCGCGCGACCATGAAGCTCGACGTCGACGGCCAGATCAAGATCGAGGAAGCCGAAGGCAACGGACCGGTGGACGCGGTGTTCAACTGCATCAAGCGCCTGGTGCCGCACGAGGCCAAGCTCGAGCTGTACCAGGTTCACGCCGTGACCGAAGGCACCGACGCGCAGGCCGAAGTCTCGGTGCGGCTGTCGCATGAGGGACGTGCGATGACGGCGCGCGCGGCGGACCCGGATACGCTGGTGGCCTCGGCCAAGGCCTATCTCGGCGCACTCAACAAGATCGTCATGAAGCGCCAGCGCGACACGGTGACGACGGCAGCGGCGAGCTGACGAAGCTGCGAGTTGGCTTTGCCTCTCCCGCTCGCGGGAGAGGCCGACACGCGAAGCGTGGCGGGTGAGGGTTCTCTCCTCATGGGAATGTCCCGTTGCGGAGACACCCTTTCCCCAACCTCTCCCGCAAGCGGGAGAGGGGCTCACTGGCGTTCATCATGAATAGCCGCCCTGCTAAGGGCCAATAGCGGCTCAATGCGTGAGCCGCTATTGATGCTCCCGGCTATTGGATAGGCGCCCGCGTTGGGCGGCCCAAGAGAATAACAACGGGGAGAAATTATGCGCACCTTCGCGATCGCCGCCTCCATTGCGGCGCTGGCACTTGGCTTGGCCGGGGCGGCATCGGCCCAATCGCCGATCATCATCAAGTTCAGCCACGTGGTGGCCACCGACACGCCGAAAGGCAAGGCATCCGAGAAATTCAAGGAGCTCGCCGAGAAGTACACCGGCGGCAAGGTCAAGGTCGAAGTCTATCCGAACTCGACGCTCTACAAGGACAAGGAAGAGCTCGAGGCGCTCCAGCTCGGCAGCGTGCAGATGCTGGCGCCGTCCAACTCGAAATTCGGCCCGCTCGGCATCCGCGAATTCGAGGTGTTCGATCTGCCCTACATCCTGCCCGATCTGAAGACGCTGCGGAAGGTGACGGAGGGCCCGCTCGGCACGAGACTGCTCAAGCTGCTGGACGCCAAGGGCATCACCGGACTTGCCTATTGGGACAACGGCTTCAAGCAGATGAGCGCCAACAAGAAGCTGGTGACGCCCGCCGATTATCAGGGCGTCAAATTCCGCATCCAGTCCTCGCGCGTGATCCAGGCCCAGTTCAAGGCGCTGAGCGCACTGCCGCAGGTCATGGCGTTCTCGGAAGTCTACCAGGCACTCCAGACCGGCGTCGTCGACGGCCAGGAGAACACCTGGTCGAACATCTATACCCAGAAGATGCACGAGGTGCAGAAGTACATCACCGAGACCAACCACGGCTACATCGGCTACGTCGTGATCGTGAACAAGAAGTTCTGGGACGATCTGCCGGCCGACATCCGCGACCAGCTGTCCAAGGCGATGAAGGAGGCGACCGACTTCAACAACGCGCAGTCGCAGAAGGAGAATGACGCCGCGCTGGCCGAGATCAAGAAGAGCGGCAAGAGCGAGATCATCAAGCTCACGCCGGAGCAGGACGAGGCGATGCGCAAGGCGATGGAGCCGGTCTACAAGGACGCCGCAGGCCGCGTCGGCCAGCCGTTGATCGACGAGTTCCTGAAGGAAGCCAAGAGCACCACGAACTGATCTAAAAAGGCGATGAACCAAGGGCTTCCGTGCACTGCACGGAAGCCCTTTCTGTTGCAAATCATTTCAGTATGCATCTGAATGGATATTCACGGCAGTTACATCTCTGTAAGAACGCGCTCCCTGTCCAAGTTGTAAGTTGCACGTCAGCCGCGCCGCGCTCATCCTCGGGGCATCCTTCCAGAGGAGGTACGTCATGAGGAAGTTCACCATCGCTGCCATCGCCGTGCTCAGCATCGCAGGCTCGGGCGCGGTCTATGCTCAATATCACCGCCCGTGGATGGAGCACATCCGCCACATCCGCATGAACCCGGAAGACCGCGCCGCCTTCGTCGACGCGCGGATCGCCGCCGTCCATGCCGGGCTGAAGCTCAACGCCGACCAGGAGAAGCTGTGGCCGCCGGTCGAGGCTGCCGTGCGCGATTTCGCCAAGCTGCGCATCGACCGCGCCAATGCGCGGATGAATGCCGGCCCGGGCGATGGCGACAAGCCGGGTGATCCGATCGCCCGCCTGCGCCAGCGCGCCGAGGACATGGGCGCGAGCTCTGCGGCCCTGAAGAAGATCGCCGATGCCGCCGACCCGCTCTACAAGACGCTGGACGAGGGCCAGAAGCGGCGCCTCGCCGTGCTGACCCGCCACCGCGGTCCATTTGGCGGCGGCGACGACGGCCCGCGGCACCGCCACTTCATGGAACGCGGCATGGACCGCATGATGGAGCGCGGCATGGACCATTTCCACCGTGACCGCTTCGATCGCGACGGCGGCCCGGGCCCGGACCGGGACCGCGAGGGCCGGCTCTGAGCAAGTACGGGATTTCCCGGGGATTAACCCCGGGACTAACCTTGGCGAAGCCGCTGGAATCCAGCGGCTTTTCGCTTTTTGGTCCCTGCGGACGAAGCCTTGGAAAACTTGCGTCCCATCGCTTGCCAGACCCGGATCGCTTTGCTAAACGACCGGCCTCGCAAGGCATTGACCGCCTTTCGGGCGCATAGCTCAGTTGGTAGAGCAGCTGACTCTTAATCAGCGGGTCCCAGGTTCGAGCCCTGGTGCGCCCACCATGATCCTCAAGGACTTAGCGGGAAAAACCGTTGGAGACTGCCGAACTAAAACGGTTTTTCAAACGGTGTTTTTGGGGGCCTGTTTAACAGTATGCTCTCCACAATGTGATCGGCGAAGGAGCACATGCGCCACTGCGAGGTCGCAGTTAGACCTTCTTCCGCCGCCGAACTATTCTCGCGGGAGCATTGCGCGGGGACCGCGAGTACCGCACGCGTTCGTTCAGAAATCAGCGACGGGATTCGGTTTTGTCCGGATCCGCGCTTTTTTCACCGGTTTGCGAGACCATCCCGCCAAGTCTTGCGGCTCCGCGGCTATTACTGTCTCAGCAGCGCGTCGGCACCGGCCTGCGCCTGTTTCTCAAGTTCGTTGCGCATGAGTCGGTAGACAAGCGGCAGCACGAGCGGGTTGGCTACTCTGCGCTGGAACAGAGCATCCTGAAGTTCTCTGGACCGCTTTTCGCACTCGGCATCGTCACAACCGTTGGTCCGAACTGCCTCAAGAAACTTCTCTGCTTCGCCTTTTAAGGTCTCGTTGGCCGCTGCGGCGTCCGACTGCCTGAACTGCTCGCGGATGGCCCAGAAGATCGCCGGCGACACCGTGGCTGCGACGGCGGCGAAATCGATCAGCTTGAGATCCTTCAGCACTGCGCCGACGATTAATGCGATGAAGGCGATTCCCGCGCCCCAAATCAGGTAGGTTCCGTATTTCCTCCGCAGCGAGGCGTCGTACTGGAGGTTTATTCGTTGGCAGACCAGGCGAGCCATAGAATGCCTCGCGGCCGGGTCGATCCCCGTATACCATTCCTCGATGCTGGATGGCTTGTCGTTCCAGCGGCGTACGGCAGCGTCGACGACTTCCGCATCTTCGCGCCTGCCAGCGACAAAGGAATTCCATGGCATCTTTAAGAGGCCGCAGTCGAATTCCTCGCTGACCTTCGCCGCGACCTTTAGCAATCGGCGCTGCATTCGATCGACCCACATCACGTCCAATGCGGTCGCGATCAGACCGTACAGCGCCACGTAGGGCCTAGTCTGCGGATACGCAAACGCTAGCACCGCTCCTACGACCGGGAGCACAACTGTCAACGTCATTTGGAGAATCTGATAGCGCGTCGCGTCTGAATAGATGCGCTGGCGGGCCTTGAGGAGCCGTTGGAATACCGGCGAATCCTGCTCTTGCGCAATCGAGTTCATCTGGTGCTCCCGCTCACTCGATGACGACATAGAACGGCTTGCTGACACCGACAAGCACATCGTCGCTCCGACGAACGACGAAGGCCTCGGCCATGTGGATGCCACGATACGCCAGCGTTTCCCATCGGCCGTTCGACTTGTTCGATACCTCGAATCCGCCGCGTCCCGCTCTCGCGGTCATCGCCACGGCTCCGGTGTTCGTGATCCGCCACTCGACATAGTATTCCAGCGGCACGGGCGCGCCGCCGACAAGCGCCGCCCGGAAGTAAAGTCCACCCTGCGGCGTCAACAACTGTCCGGCGATGACGGGCCGACCGACTTCCACATGACTGGCGGAGCGCCACTCCGCGTAGACCGCGATGTCCGTCGGCTGAGGCACGCTACGCCACCGTGGCGTCTGCATGTGCGCTGGGCGCGCGAAGCTGGCCGGTAAGATCGATAATCCGTAGTCCCGGACCACATCCACGATTCCACCGAGGTGGGCCGCCGTCGAGTCAAGGAAGCGGCTGACGAGGGAAGTGCTGTTGCTTTCGGACACTCCATCCGCCGCGACCTTCACCAGATCGGCCTTGGCGAACTCGGTCCCGAAGACCTTCTGCCAAGCCTTGATGCTCTCCTGCCGCCCCTCGGTGGCGTGAGCGTCGTCGATCCACTTCCGGTACCGGGCGATCACGTTGCGGAAGTTCGTATACTGCTCGTCGGTGCCAAAGAGTGCCGAGAAATCCTCGCTCGGAAGCTTCGGGTTGGTCACCGTAGGCTTCGACGGATACATCCGAAGCCAGTCGTCGAGCCGCCCGATCAGGGTCTTGAGAGTCGTCGGCACGTCGGCGAACTCATCGGTGCCCCTCTCGAACCACTGAATCTGATTGCCAAGCAGGGTTGTGAGCAGAACGGACGGGCAAGTGAAAGTCTCCTTGATGTCGCGCAGGTACTTAACCAGCCGCGTTACCTTGCGGAAGGAGTTGTTGCCCGAATACGCGTTCCTCTCCTTCATCCATTCGGTGTACTCGATGGGCGCCGTCAGTTCGAAGCTGTCTTTCCTGTTGCAGACCTCCATGCTGCCCTCCCAGAGTCGGCCGACGACGCAGGGGGCCAGGTCGATCTTGCGGTCGCCGGCGTAGGTGATCGTGACACAGTAGTCCCACGTCTTGGTCTTGTCTTCGTAGGTCTTGCTGCCGGAGAATACACGCCCAAGGCTCTCGACGTATTCGGTGGCAGTCCAGCCGTCGACAGGATCCACCATCACCAGAAGGTCGGCGTCGAATTCTCCGCCGTCGACAGGGCGAATGATGGTTTCGTGAGCCCATGAGCCTTGCTCCATGAAGGTGCGGACCTTCGGCTTCCAGTCAGAGTCGCGGACGAAGGACTTAAGCGCAGGGATGCTGGCTTCCAGGAGATCAATCCTGGTCTTGTTGAGGTTGACGGTCTCCTTCAGGAAGTCGTCGAACAGCGAGACCAGTTTCATGACGCGTCGGCCTTCCCCGGGTAGTACTGCTTGAAATCGTCGTGTCGGGCGAGCGCTTCGGGACGGTAGTGTGCCGCTCCTGTCGCGCACTGCACGACGGTCGGAAGCTCGAAGCGCTGAGCCACCGTCGGATGGACCTTGGAGGCGGCACCGATGTCGCGGATCTTGATTTGCCACGTCTGGTGGGCGAGCAGTTTTCGAAGCCACGACAAGTTCGGCAGCGTATCGCCCAACGCGTCGATCGTGTCCCGCATGCCGGCGATCTCGCAGTGCTGCACGCCGCCGGCGTCCGGATAGACGTTTAGCGCCTGACCGAAGTCGCCCGTTCCTTCCATCTTCTTCCCGCTGACCACGATGGGGCCCGTGAGCAAGCCGTCGGGAACGGAAATGGCTTCGCGGCACATCCATTCGAGCGCGATGTCGGAGAGCCGCGACTCGGGCTCCGGATAGGAGCCGCCGACGTCAGAGTGATTACCGGCGAACCACCACTGGAGCAGCCGCTCGTGTCCAGGAAAATGCGGCGCGCCCTCGTCGCGGCCGCCCCAGCCGACGCGGTCGAAATCCTTCCGCGTCTCGTCGATCGCGTTCGCCGAGCGCGCGAAAGCAACGTGACGGCTCAACAGGCGATCGAAGTTCTCGCCCTTCCACTCGGCCTTGTGGGACCGCGACTCTCCGGGCTTCGGATAATCGACGATCGTCTTGGTTGTCGACTTGTTCTGCCAGTACCAGAACGCACAGAGCGCGCCTGCAATGATGGCGACTTGGGCGATGAAGCCGGTCAGCATGAAGCCGGTGCCGAACCACCAGGACCATGCGAACGCAATCAGGACCGCCGGGAGAAATCCGCCGGCGAACGCCGCACCCGCGACGCCGGTGGCCAGGCCAGCCTGGATGACGAAATAACGCAGGCCGCTCGCGCCCAAGGCGGCGACGGTGTCGAAGACGCCGATGAAGTACGGTGCGACGTTGGAATCGCTGCCGTCGCCGGAACCGTAATTGATTTGGAAACGCCGGGCCAATTCGAGACGCTCGTCCTCGAATTCAGCCCGAGGGTGCCCAGCACCGTGCTCGAGCACGGTATCAACCGCCTCCCAGGCGATGTCCTTGACGGTTTTGCGATAGCACATCAGCGCGCCTCCGGGAGACTTCGTCGGCACACCGCAGAGCATCAGGAGGTTCGCGAGGCTGCGCACCGTGTAGGCACCGCGGCTAAAGCCGAAGAGGAAGATTCTGTCGCCCGGTTCGTAGTGGTTCACGATGAATTCGTAGCAGTCGGCGATGTTGCGCTTGATGCCGGCGCCGGTGACGGACCCGAGCAGCTTCTGGACGAAGCGGACGGGTGCGGTCAGGGCCGTAGCGCCGATGTCGGTGCCCAGGCCCGCGTCGTAGAAGACGACCTGCCGCGAGGGATCGATGCCGGTGTCGGCGTGATCCCGCGAGATCCGATACATCTTGTAGATGTTGCTGATCCGCTGTTCCGGCCGGGCGCCTCCGTCCTGGCCGGTGCCGTCCGAAAAGACGACGATGTTCTTGGGCACAAAAACCTCCGTCCAAGGACTCGGGCGACCGCTCAAGGTTGCACCGCCGGGCCTTGGGTTGTATTAGGCCGGAGCACGTCCGGTGGGGCTTCGGCTACTAAACGGGTATGCCGGCGGGCCGCGCGATTTCGGACCCGGATTCTATTTTTTTCCCGCGGGCAGATTTTTTGTCCGAATCCTTCGCCCAGCCCGGCATGGGATATTCGAGGCCACGGACGACATGAGCGGATCCCCGAAAGGCAGCACTGCCCCGGTTTCGGACGCGGAGCACCTCGCCCCCGAGGAGGTGCTGGAGAAGCTCGACTCAATGTCCGCGGACGACAAGCGCAGGCTCCGGCTCATCGAGCGGCGCCGTCGGGGCGGAACGGACCTCGGAGAGAACGAGCTCTATTCCGAGGCGGTCTGTCAGGCGATCGTCGGCGAACGGAGGTGCCCCAAGGACGAATCTTTCGTCGCGTTTCTCGCCCAATCGATGCGAAGCATAGCTTCGCACCGCCGTAAGGCGCTCGCACGGACGGAGTCGCTCACCGAGGAGGAGGGGCGCGTCGGAGTGGAGCGGCGGGTTGCGTCGGATGGTCTAGATCCGGAGGCGGCGCTTATCGAAAAGCAGTCCGAGGATACGATCAAGATCATCTACAACGCCCTCGAAGGCGACGAGGAGGCTCAGCTGGCCGTCATCGCCATCGCGGGTCCGAACAAGGGAAAAGCGTTGCGCGATGAGATCGGGGTCGATCAAGCTGGCTACGACTATATCATGAAACGGATCAGGAAGATCCTGGGCAGGAAATTCCCGAACGGGTTTCGATCATGAGCGGCAACCGCACATATCGCGAAGAGCTTGAAAAGCTAGACGATGCGATCGACGAAAGCATCCTTGCGGCTTCTTCCGAAGAGCTTCGCGAGGAGTTCGCCGCGCTAGGCCTCAATTCCGATGCGGTCGTCACCGAGATGGATGCGGTGACCGAGCGTGCCAAGATCGCTGCCGCGAAGAGAGGTCTCCAACTGGCCAAGCAGGCGGTCGCGGCGTTCAAGGCCAAGTCGACGAACGTATCTGCCGAAGAAAGGGACGCCATCCGCAAGAAACTCGACCATATGCGTGCCGGGGACGGAACTAAGGCTTCCGATATGATGATGGCCGCTCGCAAGGGAAAAGGCCTGTCCGATAGCGACGAACAAGGAATCCTCGACGACCTCGCTCGGCTCGCGCGTCTCGAGTCCGAGGATCCGGAGGTCGAATGACCACGCTGACGCCCGCCGAACGCATTCTCAAAAGCCTTGGAATCGAAGCTCCGGGCGAGATCGACCTAGAAGCCATCGCATGGACGCGCGGAGCGGTCGTCGACTATCGCCCGCTCGATCGCTGCGAGGCTTCGATCGTCGGATCGAGGCGGAAGGCGGTGATCGCTGTCAACAGCCAAAGTTCTCCAGATCGTCGCAGGTTCTCGCTCGCCCACGAACTAGGGCATTGGCACCATCACAAGGGTAGGATGCTATTCTGTGGGGGGCGGGACGTCTGCAATTTCGGCAACGGCCCCCTCGACCCCGAGCGGCAGGCGGATGCGTTCGCGTCGGATCTCATTTTACCGAATTATCTGCTTACCCCCCGGTTGCGTAAAATCAAGCGACCGACGCTGGCCGCCGCGCGCGAAGTAGCTGAGGAGTATTCAGCCAGCCTGACGGCGACTCTCTTCAAAATGACGGTGTTAAACCGCTTCCCCATGATCATTGCCTGCTACGGAAGAGCCAAGCGGAGGTGGTTCGAGCGTGCGCCGATGATCCAACCTTGGTGGTTTCCTGTTGATACTCTTGATCGCGCGACTTTCGCCGGAGCGATGTTATTCGAAGATGCCGCCGAACAGAGTTTTCCAAGGAAGATGCCGGCGGACGCGTGGTTTGGATTCAAGGGTTGTGACCGCTTCGAGGTTGAGGAGCAGTCGTTCCGGCTTCCCGAGGACGAGATTCTGACGATTCTAAAGCTCCCCGACGAGGCGGTGGCCTGACATCGGAGCGCTAGGAACTTTAGGTCATTGGTGAGTGAGATCCGACGATGCCGCTGACTGTGGAAGATGCTTTCGATCAGTTTCTCCCAAAATTGAGCACTTCACGGCAGGAAACGCAGAGCGCCGCTTCGCACCGAGCGTCTGTCGAGGCTAGGTTGAAATCGGATTTTGGTCTCGTGACGATGTTTCGCACAGGGTCATTCGGTGCCGCCACCAATGTGCGCGGTCAGAGCGACGTCGACTATTTTGCCGTCATTCCGAGGGCGAATCTCAAACAGGATTCTGGCCGAACGCTTGCATCCGTTGCTGAGTCGATGCGCGCCCGCTTCCCTTCGACGGCAAACATCCGAGTGAATGGTCCCGGAGTGCAGATACCGTTCGGTGACGAAGGCGCAGAACGCGTCGAAATCATTCCTGTCGACGAAACGGGTAAGACGATGCTCGGATTTCGCCAGTTCGACATGCCGGATGGATTGGGAGGCTGGAAATTTAGTGCGCCCGAGTCCCATAAAGCTTGGGTGGACAGCTTGGATACTAAGTTGAACGGAAAGCTCAAGCCTCTTATCCGACTGCTCAAGGCCTGGAAATTTTACCGCAATGCTCCGATCCGCTCGTTCTATCTCGAGATGCGGGCTGCGGCTCTCATGAGAAAAGAAAACGTCATTCTGTATGATATTGATCTGAAGAATATTCTCGCAGCGCTCTGGTCCGATCAACTCGCCGACGTATCCGATCCGCGATTCCCAGACGATAGCTTCGTGTTGACCGCCTGCTCGAGTGAGACCTCACGAGTTGATGCACTTAGCAAGCTGAGCAATGCCGCTCTTTGGTCTGGGCAAGCCATGAACGAGAAGAACGCGAGCAGGCCGGGCGCTGCAATCGCGAAGTGGAACTTGGTATTTTCGGACCAATTCCCGAAGTATGGCTTGCTATGAAGCTCTCCGCGACCTGCAGCAAAAGTGAACCCGTATGATGTCGCCCGGGGACTCATCGAAGACGTCGCCGCCCACCGGATCGAACACGACGTCAGCGCCGCGACCGCCGGTGATTTCCAGTTCGCGATCCCGAAATCCGCCTTGGCGGTGGTCGATGGCATGATCGGCGCCGTACCGTTTCACCGCTTCGATCTTTCGTTCGCCCCTCATGTTGTCCAGCAGATAAGCCGCATGGGTCGTGGAGGAGAACCGATCCTACCTGGCTTGAGGCGTGCCTCATGGTTAAGACTAAGCGATCGGAAATCCTTGCAACCACTGCACTGTCGCGGCGAAGTCGAGCTACATGCGGCCGGGACGATGCCGAAGGGACCTGCGTCGATCTCGGCATCGCTATTCCCGCCTGAAGGGCGGCGGATGCAGGCGCCTTAGGCGCCGTTGATCCGCTTCTCGAGCTGGGCGATCCGGTCCAGGATAGCGTCAAAGGTCGGCGGCGGATCGTCGAACATCATCGGCGCCATCTTGCGGTAGTCGGCACGCAGATCTGCGACGCGATCGGGGTGGGGCGAAAGCCGAAGAGTACCGACGCGAGCGGTGTCATAGTTCGCCCAGGCCGCGCGGAAGAAGACCGACTTGTGGTCGGCGACCTGCTTCAGCAGATCGCCGTCCATCATTGCTTCCTTGCCCTCGTCCGTGTCCGCCAGCGTCGCAAGGTCGTAGTAGTGCCGCGAGAAGTACGGTGGCGTCGGCGACTGCGGTTCGCGATGGTGCTCGGCATGAAGTGCCGTCGCCTTCTCCCAGAAGGTGCGCCGCAGCGCCAGGACGTCCACGGTGCATGCGGGGTCGGCGAAGAGGTCGGGAAACTGCTGCGCGGCGTAGGATTTGATTTGCCGCTTTTCGGTGGGCCAGGGATCGCCACGCGCTCCGAACTCTAACTTCACCCTGCGGCTCATGTACGCGAAGCCGGCGTAGTCACCGGCGGACAGGCTCGACGGGTACTCGAAGATCAAGTTCTGGGGATGGCCCGGCTCGATCGTTAGGCTCCATCCGGCCTGATCGGCCGGACCCAACTCGCCGGCGATGGCTGCGGTCAAGGTTGGCAACACTACGTCTGCAATGTGCTTCTCGACGTCTGCAACCAGATCTTCGATCAGCCGGTCGGCCTTCTTTCTTGAAGGGGCCTCTTCTGGATTTCGTGCGCCCTCATAACCGAGGTCGGCCCGATCGAACGACAGGTCAATGTCTTCCGAGAACCGGCGGATCGCGCCGTACGCTTTTGACAGCGACGTTCCGCCTTTGAAGACGAGATCGGGCGAGTCTTCGCTCTGGATGCCGAAGAGACGCTTCAGCGTCCAGCAGACCCAGAAGTCCTTTTCGATGATCGCGTTCGCTAGGCCGCGGGCCGCGCCCGCTTCGTTGAAAAGGGCGGCGCGGTCCGCAGCCGGCGTCTTGGCGATCGTGTCCACGGTTTAGGCGGCCGTCCGCTGAACGATCTGGTCAAGCGCGGGCCGCATCCAGGCGGGAGCCTGCTTGATGCCGCTCGCCAGCGCGCGCCGGTCGGAATCCTTCATGCGCGCGGCTGCGGCGGCAACCACGGCCGCAGTCGAGTCGGGGCCGAGATGGCGCAGCGCCTGGACGACGTTGCCGGCCATGCTGCCCGGCGCGATCAGATGCTTGGGCGAGGCGTGGCGGATATCGACAGTCCGCTTGCCGAGCACGACCCGGCGCGACGGTCCGTCGGTCAGATATACGCTGCGTGCCGGCACCTGAGTGGACAATCCGAGGGCGTTGGCCGCCTGCGCTCCCGTCATCTGCAGGTGCGAGCCGGTCTCGCGCGCGAAGGCCTTGGCGATTGCATCCGGCGCTGGCGCCAGGTCGCCCAGCTGCGCGTGTACGCGCGGATAGTCGTAGAGACCATGGGCGAGACGGCGAATACGCTTGTCCTTGCAGAGGCGCGACAAGGCTTGGTCCACGGCGGGACGACTGCCGAACCTGATGAAATCCGAGGGCGTGAAAACGCTGCCCGGACCCCGAGCTCGAACATACCGCAGGATTTTATCCGCAACCGAAATCATTGAGATCGCTCCTCTCGTCAGAAAATAGGGTAAGTTTTTCTGACATGCAAGGATTTCCGTACACGTACGTATGCCAGCATTTTCAATCAGGTAAACAACATCTTCACGTACGCAAGGTTGCGATCGCAAGAAAGGGGGCCGGCCCCTCTTGACGAATGTCAATGTAAGATTATCTTACCAAGGGTCAGATCGGAGAACCCATGGAACCCAAAGAGCTTGTGAAAACCCTGATCGCGATCATCGACCAGATACAGAGCGACAGCGAGCTTGAATGTCCGCCGCTCACCGGCGCGACCAAGCCCGTCGGCGCCGTTCCGGAATTCGACAGCAAGGTGTGGCCGGTCGCGACCACGATCCTGGCCACGCAGATCGACGTCCCTATCCCCGATGACGTCAACATCTTCATCGACGAGACGACCAAGGAGCCGCGCTCGCTCGACGAGATCGCCGTCTTCGTGTGCGAGCTGCAGAAGAAGCAGGGCGAGAAGCAAGCCGCGGCATGACGGATCAGGAATCAGTCAAGCGCGGCCAGATCGCCGAACGTCTCAAGGAAGCCCGGCGGCTCGCCGGTCTTTCGCAGGGACATGTCGCCCGTATTCTGGGACTGCATCGGCCGTCGGTATCGGAGATGGAAGCGGGCAACCGCAGGGTCTCCGCCGAAGAGCTCGCGAAGCTGGCCTCCCTCTACGACGTGAGCGTGGCCTGGTTGCTCCGCGAAGTGCCCGATGCGGTCGCGGCCGAGGATCCCCGCCTCGAACTCGCCGCGCGCGAGCTTTCCAAGCTCAAGCCCGAGGACCTCCAGAGGCTGCTCAAGCTGCTGGCCGTGATGCGCGACGAAAAAAACGAGGGAAGCGACGGCTAATGCAGATGCAGCGGACGGACAAACCGGCTTTCGACCGGATCTCACTGGCCTCGCGCGCGCTCAAGGCCGCGGTCGCGACGCGCACCAAAGCGGAAGCGCACCAGTCGCAGCCGATCTGCGTCTACGGGATCTGCGAGAAGCTCGGCGTGAACGTCCGCTTCAACGCCATCAATATGGAAGGCATGTACCAACGCGGCGCCCAGCCGCGCATCCACCTGTCGGCGCGCCGGCCGCTTCCGCGACGCGCCTTCAATTGCGCGCACGAACTCGGTCATCACGTCTTCGGCCACGGCAGTTCGATCGACGAGCTCCGCGAGGACGCGAAGGAGAACCCCTGGAACGACCCGAAGGAATTCCTCGCGGACACCTTCGCGGGCTTCCTGATGATGCCCACGATCGGTCTGCGGCGCGCGTTCCGCGCGCGCGGCTGGACGGCCGCGGCGGCGAGCCCGGAGCAGATGTTCGCGGTCGCGTGCGAGTTCGGCGTGGGTTACGAGACGCTGCTCACGCACCTTTCGCTCGGCGTGAAGATCATTCCCTACGGACGCGCCAAGATCCTGAAGCGTACGGGACCGCGCGCGATCCGCGCTGGACTGCTCGGCAGGCTCGTTCCCGAGCCGCTGATCCTGGCGGACCGTCACCGCGTCTCGACCACGATCGACGCCGAGGTCGGTACTCTCGTGCTGATGCCGGGCGGCACCGAAGCCGAGGGCTCCGCGCTCGTCCGTGAAGGCGACGTCGAAGCCGGCCGCGTCTTCCGCGCCGTGCGTCCCGGCATCGTGCGGGCGGCGGTCGGGGATTGGGCGACGTTCGTCCGCGTCGCACCCAAGGAATACGTGGGGTTGGCTCAATTCAGGCACCTGGAGGAAGATCCCGATGAGTAGGTCGAATTCTCACGCCGACGAACCGACAGTCATAAGCGACACCAATCTGTCCCGGGGCTGGGCGCGACTGTTCCTCGCCATCTACGACGGTCGGCGGACGGAGATCTCGCCCCTGACGCTGAGCCTGACTGGATTCGATGCGGACGGCGTCGTTCCCGAGATCGCCGACGTGCGCGACGCCCTCGATAGGACGCTCAAGCTGAAGAAGAAGATCTCCGTCGATACCGTGGCCTTCACGATCTTCCCCGAGCGGCTGTGGAAGATCGCACGGGGAGACCGGGAACGCCTGTTCGCCCTCTATTCTGGCGCGTTTCCGCGCTACGTCGCGATGAATCGCTCGGTCAACGGCAGGGGACTTTACTTCGAGCGCATGACGCATTTCAACGAGGCGACGCCTTCGAACGGCAATCAACTGGAATTCATTCTGTCGAACTGGAAGGAGGGTGTCCGCGACACCATGCTGCAGGTTTCGATCTTCGATCCGGCCCGCGATCACACGAGGCAGGCGCGACTGGTGTTTCCGTGTCTGCAGCACGTCTCATTTGTGCCTACGAACGAGGGTCTCGTCGCCAACGCCTTCTATGCCACCCAATACGTGTTTGATAAGGCCTACGGCAACTATCTCGGGCTCGCGCGGCTCGGCGCCTTCATGGCGCACGAGATGCAGCTTCCGCTCGTCAGGCTCAACGTGACCGTCGGCGTCGCCAAGCTCGACGGCGTCAGGAAGAAGGACGCGTCCTTGGATTCGATGATCGCCACCTTGCGCACCGCCGTCGCGCCGTCGATCGTCCCGGGAATTGGCGAGCCGGTCGGGCTCGCAGGGGGAGTTTCGGTTTGAAGGAGTCTTCGCGTAACCGGTCGGCCAGGACGCGCGGCGCAAGGAGAAGGACGGAAGCGGGCGGGGTGTCGGACGATCGGCGGCCCGCGTCTCCGACCGTCTTGAGCCATCTGGCGCCGGCGATGATATCGGAGGTCTACGAAAGCTATTGGCGTTTCGCGGCGGAGCGGCAGGCCGTCTTCTTCCGCAGGGCGCGTGCGGAAGCGCCGCCGTGGACGCGCGACGGAGTGATCGGGACCTACAAGTTCACCAACGCGTACCGCGCGTCCGATCGCGTCAGCCAGTATCTGATCAGGCGGGTGATATACCGCGAGGACCTGCCGAAGACCCACGCAGAGGTGTTCTTCAGGATACTGCTGTTCAAGCTGTTCAACAAGATCGAGACCTGGGAGATGCTCGAGCGTGCGCTGGGACAGATTACCTTTGAGGACTACCGCTTCGAACGCTTCAACGCCGTGCTCGACCGCGCGAAAGCCGCAGGCAAGCAGATCTACTCGGCGGCCTACATAATGCCGCCGGGCGCGGCCGCCTACGGGCGTCCCGCCAAGCACCAGAACAACCTGTTGATGCTCGAGCGGATGATGGCTGATCGCCTTCCGGACCGTCTGGCGCAGGCCTACTCGATGCAGGACGGTTTCGAGAAGCTGCGTTCCTATCCGACGATCGGAGACTTCCTGGCCTACCAGTTCATCATCGACGTCAACTACAGCGAGATCACCGACTTCAGCGAGATGGAGTTCGTCGTTCCGGGACCGGGCGCGCGGGACGGCCTGCGCAAATGTTTCCGGGACCCCGGCGGACTGAACGAACCCGAACTGATCCGCCTGATGGCGGACATCCAGGAGCGGGAGTTCGACCGCTACGGTCTTGAGTTCGAAAGCCTGTGGGGGCGCCGTCTCCAGCTAATCGATTGTCAGAACCTGTTCTGCGAGGTCGACAAGTACGCCCGCGTGGTCCACCCGCACGTGTCGGGCAAAACCGGGCGGACCCGCATCAAGCAGAAATTCCAGCCGACTTTGACGCCCATCAAACCGTTCTACCCGCCGAAATGGAAACTGAACCTGAAGATCGAATCGGGCGCGCCACCGTTCGGGCGACCCGCCGCGACAGGAGCATAGGATGGACTTCAAGACCTACCAGCGGGAGGCTCTGGGCACCGATCGCGTGCCGGCCAAGGGACCGGACGACATGACGTCGCTGATCGTGCCGATGCTAGGTCTCGCCGGAGAGACGGGCCAGTTGCTGAGCGAATACAAGAAGCACTTACGGGACGGCGAGGCGCATCGACTCTTCAAGGAGCGTGTATCCGAGGAGCTCGGCGATCTGATGTGGTACGTCGCGAACGTCGCCAGCAAGTTCGGTCTCGACCTCGACGAAGTCGCTGCCGCCAACCTTCACAAGACGCGCGGTCGCTTCCTTTCCGGCGGCGCGACGTCGGACAGCTTCGACGCCGATCTTCCCGACAACGAACGCCTGCCGCGCAGGTTCGAGGTCGAATTGGTCGACTGCGACGTGGGCGTCCGCCGGCGGGTGCGCGTCGTCATCGACGGCGAGCCGTTCGGAAGTGAGCTCACGGACAACGCCTACGATCCCGACGGCTATCGCTTTCACGACGTCTTCCATTTCGCCTACGCCGCGGTTCTCGGCTGGTCGCCGGTCACGCGGTCGCTGATCCGGCGGAAGCGGAAGAGCAGACCGCTGCTCGACGAAGTGGAGGACGGCGGTCGCGCGGCAGTGATCGAGGAGGGCATTGCCGCCCTCGTGTTCGACTACGCCCGCCGGCATCGGATGCTCGACGGGGTGGGGCGCCTGGACTTTCAACTTCTACGCACGATCAAGGACATGACGTCGCACCTGGAGGTGAAGCTGCGCAAGACGGGCGAGTGGGAACAGGCAATCCTTCAGGGCTTCGAGGTCTGGCGCGCGGTGCATGCCGCCGGCGGCGGCCGCATCTCCGTCGACCTCGACGCGCACCGCCTGGACTATCTGGGTCCCTCGCGCGAGAGCGCGGACTGAACCGGAACGCCGAGCGCGATCGCGCTGGCGATGGCCATGCCGCCGGCGTGACTGATGCTCAGTTTCCAGTCGACGACGCCCATCGCGGCGGCGGCCAGCGCCGCACCCCCGCTCAGGACCACTTCGGGAGGACGTCCCGCATTCCGGCGCACCACGACGTTCTTGAAGGAGATGCCGGCGCCATATCCGGTGCCGAGCGCCTTAAGCACCGCCTCCTTGGCGGCGAACCTGCCGGCGAGACGCTCGACCCGGTCCGATTCTTCGCCGATCTCCGCGATCTCCTCGGCATTGAAGCAGCGGGAGACGAGAGGATCCCGCGGATCTTCGATCCAGCGACGGATCGCTTCGACGTCCACGAGATCGACCCCATGTCCCAGCACCACCATGTGCATGATTCTATCGAGGTCCGGCGTCTCGGACAATCCCGGGTTGTGTGATAATCGTCGTCCTGGGCCAGCAGGCGGAGGGCGATCATGGATGGATATTTCTGGAGCGGCGAGACATTGGGCGAGCGGCTGCCGGATCTGATCGAGCCGTTCTCCGCCGAAAGGATCGACTGCGCCGCGTACACCCTGGCCGTCGGGCCGGAGGTGTACGTGTCGCCCAGCGATCAGTCGGTCGATCCCGCGCAGGTGACGGTCCGCAGGCTTTCCGAGGAAGAGGCATTCACCATCCCGCCGGGACAATTCGCGTTTCTTCTCTCCGAGGAGGTCGTTTCGGTGCCAGCGGACGCGATCGCGTTCATCTCAATCCGCGCCAGGATCAAGTTCAGGGGGCTGGTCAACGTATCGGGCTTCCACGTCGATCCTGGCTATCGCGGCCAGTTGACCTTCGCCGTGTTCAACGCCGGGCCGGTGCCGATCCATCTGAGGCGGGGGCAGCCCATCTTCCTGATCTGGTTCGCGCGCCTCGACCGCGAGACGAAGCTCAAGAAGGACGGACCGGTCCACAGGGGCATCGACATCGACGTCGTCACCTCGGTCGCGGGCGAGCTGCAATCGTTCGCGGGCCTGTCCAAGAAGATCAAGGATCAGGAGAAATCGCTGAGCGACCGGATCCACGCGATCGAGCGCGAGCAGAACTATTACCGCGGAATCGCCGCTCTCGTACTGGCGGTCGTCGTCGCGTTGAGCGTGAGCTGGCTCAAGGATTCGCTGGCGACGAAATCTCAGCAACCGACCGTTCAAACTCAAGAACGGCCGAAGTGACCGATCTTGCAGCGATCCGGAGATTTTCGTTGAACAACACGACGGAGTCCGGCCCTCGCGCCGCGGCTATGTCATTGAACATGAACGCGCCGCGGGTCCGGGGGATGCGGCGCATCGCAGGAGGAGGCATCCATAAGCGAACGACGTCCGGACGGGCATCGGGGGTCCGAGTGGATTCCGGAAGGCGGCGTCTCGCCGACATCGGGCTGGGTTGAATTGGTGCATGCGGCCAAGAATATACCGGACGGAAAGACGCCGGAGGGATTTCGGTATCAAGGTCGACGATCGTTGCCTTAGACTGAATCCGGATACGCTCGGCCCGCCAAGCCCATCGGAGGCGGTGGCAGAACTACTTATCCTGACGCAACAGTGGTTCGGAACTGCCTAACCCGTCTTGTCAGCGTTGGGACCGGTCAGCCGTGTGGCCTCCTGTTCAGTCAATTCGACGGGCGACCACTAGGCAAAATCGGTCTCAGAAGACGATGGCCCGGTGCTGCCTGTGTAAGTCTCGTCCGACATGAGCGCAAGGAGCGACGATGCGTCGGCTGGATTTAATGGAAACTTAGGCTCAGGATTGAGAACAGCGAACGCTGGCGTACCCAACACCCCGTTACGCAAGATGACCGCTCCGAACGCAGTCACATAAGTTGCGGTAACATGCGATCCGCCATAGCGACCATACAGGGCCAATGACAGGATGGCCGCTCGTCGCTGGACATGAGGAAGAATGAGATCGGCAGCCGAAATCCCGTGATCCTGGATTGCTATGAAACCCGGACGCTGGCCGGACAACTGGCTCGCGGCTTTGCGCATTGCTTCGAGCAATGGTTTAGAGGAGTCGTCCTCGCGTTTGCTGCGCATGACAACAAGGCAACCGCCTTCCGCGGTAAGGCCACCCGAGATGTGAGTGTTCGCTCCGAATGCTGTACCGCAAGCCTTGTAAAGCGCCTCGGGGCCTGACATCGATTGATCCGGCGCCACGGCATCGAAGTTCAGGCGCTCCAGAACGAAGCCGTCTCCAGCAAATGATGTCCGCGCACCGTCCACTAGAATTGACCGGACTGCCGTAAGGAGCCCGGTTTGGTCCGAAGTGTTCGGCGACAGCCGCATGTCGAGCGTAATGAGCAAGACTTCGCGTCGGCAAACAGCGCGTTGCACGTCAAGTGCTGGCAGAATCGCTTCCATGAAGCGGTAGAAGTCTTTCCGGTGGATCTGTCGACCAGCGTCGGCCGACTGGCTTTTGCATTCAACCTCACCGGCGAAGGTATCCTTGCTGAATAGGAGATCGAACTGGGCCGTTCCCTCCATGTCGGCAAAACTAACGTCGAACCCGGCATCCATCAGCCTTTGGGCGAGATCGAGCTCGAGGAATAGAGATGCGTAACCTGTCTCTGCCTTGAGGCAATCGCGCAACCGACCTGCCAAGTTCTTTTGTCCGACGGGCGATAGCCGCGCGTGTATTTCGACCGTGCTTGCTGCGAACTTCAGAGCTGCGACGATCAGTTCATCGACCAATTCTGGCCGCAAAACGCCTTCCTTTGTTAAGACGTCATGCTGAAAGCCAATCGCCATTTCAAGCCAGTGATAATCGCTAATGATTTTCCAGCGGAAAGGCGACCTATGCTGTTCCGCATCGAGTTGGTCCAAGCGCTTGAACCAAAGTCTTTCGCCGACAAGGCCAAGGAAGCGTGGAAGATACTGTCCCAGAGCTGTCAATTCGGTGGGAATGACGACTTTCATGATAGTCTTGTCCCGCTGCTCGACGGATGCATCAAAAGGTGTCCACGTCGTTGTGGATGATCTTGCGCTGGTGACCCCGAACCTGTCTGGTCTTCATCGACTTCGATGGTCACGGCGTTAGCCCGGCCGGGTCTTCCTTGACGCCACGGGCGACGATCCGGAGCGTTCCGTCGGCGAGCGGCCGCTGCAGCTTCATGGCTTCGTCCAGAGGAGCCGTCAACCAGGTCTCCACCTCATCCGGCGTCGTTAGGATCACGGGCATCGCCTTGGGATGGATGGCGCCGACCTCTGCGTTCGGCTCCGTCGTGAGGAACGCGTAGAGGTCGTTTGTGGTCTCGCCTTCCTTGACCTTCCGGACCGACGTCCAGTTGGTCCAGATGCCGGCGAAGCAGGCGAGGGGCCGGGCCTCGTCGAACGCGAACCAAATGTCGCCGCCTTCAGTCTTGTTGAACTCGCTGAAGGAGTTGAACGGCACTACGCAGCGATTTTCGACGCCGAGCCAGCGAGCCCAATGTTTGCTCTTGACGTTGCGGATGTTAGTCGTGCCGCCGTCCGGCTCCATTCTGAGCAATTCCTTGAAATCGACCGTCTTGCCCTTGGCCTGCTGCTTCTCGGCTCGCTTCTTCGTGGCGTCCATGAGTGCCTTCGATGACGATGGCATTCCCCACCGGGCCGTAGCGAGCTCGCGGCCCTCGGCTCCGTTGCGCACGATCGGTGCCTTGTAATCGGGAAACACGCCGGGCATTGGCGCCAAATTGCCCACGTATCGGTTCACGACGCGGAATAGCGCGCTGATCGCGGCCTGATTTGTCGTGATCGAATAGAGATTGCACATCGCTCAAGCTTCGGTTCGAGGGTGGCGAGGTTGCCAAGCTAGTTGTAGCAGAGTCGCGGACGGACGCCGGCCCGCCTTGGCGCATTTGCGGCAGCGCAGCCGGCTGGCAAGATCGTGCACGAACGTGGTTGGCGGGTGCTTCATCGCCGCAAGGTCGACGTCGCTCGGCGTCTTGCAGCGCGTGCACCTGATCTCGAGCCAAGGGAAGCCTCCATTCACAGCTTGGTCGATGGTGGGCGAAGGATCGATCGGTTCTGGCGCACGCTCAACGGCCGTCCGCCCGGAGCGCCCTTGCACGCGTTTTCCGCACATCGACGACGTCGCTTGGCGATGGCGCTCCGTGCGCTCGATGGCCGCCTGGCCGGCGCGACCTATCGCGAAATCGCGCAAGTTCTCTTCAGCCCGAAGCGCATTCCAGAGCGCGCCTGGAAGACGCATGACTTGCGCAACCAGACCATCCGCCTGGTCCAAAATGGTTTTGCGCTGATGCGCGGCGGCTATCGCGCATTGCTGCGGCCGTCGTCTCGCAAGGAGTAGTGGGGGTGCCGAAAATGGCCATCCCTATCTTCGGCATCCCCCTACGCAGGTCCACTCCGCGATTATGACCGGCGTCGCGCGCTGCAAGTCGGCAGCGCGCCGGACGACCACGGAGCCCGCCAAATGTCCGATACGAACGCCGGCTTGCCGCCGCGATACCTGCGCACGCCAGAGGCCGCGCGCTTCCTCGGCCTGTCCGGCCGCACGTTGGAGAAGCACCGCACCTACGGCACTGGCCCCACCTACCGCAAGCTCGGTGGTCGCGTCGTCTATGCGGTTGATGACCTCAAGGCTTGGGTCGACCGCGGCGCCAAGACGTCGACCAGCGATCCCGGTGCAGGCGGCGTGTTGCCGGCAAAGCGGCATGCACCTATTCCCTACGCTGGCAAAGAGCGGCGCTGATCCATGTCCGACAGCAGATCCTCTACGCTTCAGCGTCGCTCCGAGCGCGATCAGCTCGACCTGTTCCGTGCGCTTCCCGGCGATCTTGCGCCGCGCGACGCTCAGGACTTGATGGCCTATCCGTTCTTTTCGTTGGCGAAGTCCAAGCGCGTCGTACCGATCGACTTCCACGCGGGGACCGTCTCCATTCGTGTCGAAGCCGTGCCGGAACACGGCATGGCGACGATCTGGGATGCCGATGTCCTGATCTGGGCCGCATCGCAAATCGTGGAGGCCCGTGACGCCGGCCTGAAGACATCCCGGTTGATGGCCGCCACACCCTACGAGATCCTTACTTTCGTCGGCCGCGGCACCAGCGTTCGCGACTACGACCGCCTCAAGGCTGCGCTCGATCGGTTGCAGTCGACCACTGTCTTGACGTCGATCCGGCAGCCGACCGAACGCCGGCGGCATCGCTTCTCCTGGATCAATGAGTGGAAAGAGACGGCCGACATGCACGGCCAGCCCCGCGGGTTGGAGCTCATCTTACCCGATTGGTTCTACTCCGGCGTCCTCAATGAAGCCCTCGTGCTCACGATCGACCGCGCATATTTCGATCTCACCGGGGGATTGGAGCGGTGGCTTTATCGTCTGGTGCGCAAGCATGGCGGCCGCCAGCAAGGCGGTTGGAGCTTCGACATCGTGCATCTTCATGCGAAATCCGGCAGCTTGTCACCCCTCAAGCACTTTGCATACGACCTGCGCCAGATCGTCCGCCGTCAAACGCTCCCGGGCTACCAACTCGTCATCACCTGCGATCCACGCGGCACCGAGCGACTGAACTTTGCGCCCGCTCTCGTCGATCCCCTTGCTGAACGACTGCGTGACCGCGACACCCATCAGCCGGGGAAAAAGCTGTGAATCAACTCGTGCTATCGGGGACCAAGACTATCGTGCCATCGGGGACCGGATCCTCGTGCTATCTGGGACCAAAATCCTGGCCAACACCTTGCCCTGCAAGAACTTCCCGCTCTCTTAACTTTCCTAACTTGGAATCCTTCGGATTCCTTCTAACGGATCTGAGTACTCCACGTTTCCGCGAGTTCTCGGACCGACCGGCACGTATGGCTTTCGCGAGCCGCACGGCGTTTCGTGAAACCGCGCTCACTTCTCCGAAATGCAAACCTGGAGGTTCATCGTGAACGACGTCACGACGGTTGAGCTCCTGTGGCTCGAGAAACGTATCGAGAATCGAATTCGGTTCGGTCGGCCAGTATCGGAGCAGATTCTAGACAATAGCCGCCGCGTCCTATCCTTCGCCCCCGGCAGCGTGTTCGCTTTCGTGAGATGGACGTCCAACGACTTCGGAACGATCCTGTCTCGTATCGACATCTTGCGCGCGGCCACACCAGGGCAGCGCTATTCGACCGTGCCCTGGATCAATCCCGGCGGCGATATCTTGCTGCGGCTGTCCGGCTGGCCGAAGGTCGAACGTGTCTTGCAATTGATCGATGCTGTCGAGGCGCTCGGCATAGATCCGGCCGAAGCCGCGCCCGACTATTGGCACCACATCCACAACCGTCTGTCGGTCAATGAAACACCCCGGCCATACACCCGCTCGCGCCACCAGGCATGGCTGCATCGCCGGAGGATCGCATCATGACGGGGCGATGCGGGACCATCTTCACCATGCTGGGGGCGATCGCTCTTCTGCTCTCTACGATCGGAGAGGCGTTACCATGGTACATTTGGAACGCCTCGAATAGCATCCCGACCGGTCTCTACAGGCTGCAACCAGCAGGTAGATTGACCGTCACCGAACTCGTGGCCGTTCAACCACCCGAGCCGCTCGCAACCTTCCTTGATCTGAACGGCTACCTGCCGGTCGGGGTACCTATGCTCAAGCGGGTGCTGGCGTTGCCGGGCCATACGGTCTGCAGGGAAACGCTCACCATCACGGTCGACGGCATTGAGATGGGAGAGGCTCGCGCGCGCGATGGCCGCGGCCGACCGCTTCCGTCCTGGCAAGGATGCCGCGTTATTGGTGAAGGCGAGCTTTTTGTCATGAACTGGGAGTCGGCGGACTCGCTGGATAGCCGCTATTTCGGCCCGATACCGGCATCCGCGGTCATTGGCCATGCTGTTCCAATCTGGACCGACGAGGAGTGAACATGCGCACCATTTGCTGTCACTCGGCCGCTCCGGGCTCGTCGCGCCAGCGGTCGATCTTTCCCTCCCGGCCTGATCTGAAATCAGCCACGCAGTCACCCTGCGGACGACGGAACAGTCATACCCGCGCATGGGCGAGGCTGATTTCTTGCCTACGTTCAGCTCGCGCAATGGCGCTTATCATTGCTGCGGTTACGCCGTTTGTATCGCCGTCGCTCCACATGCGCTCGTTCCAGCTTTCGCAAAGCAGCCTGTCAGCTTGCTGGATCATGGCCTCGCCCTTGGCCCGCATCTCCGACGATTGGGCAGCAAGCATGTTGGCCATCGCGCGTGCCTTGCCGAGCTCTTTCGCCAGAGCCTTGCGATCGCCGCCCGACAGGGGCGTGGGGTGATACTTCGGTGCCATCCGGACATCCAGGCGCAAGCGATCGGATCGCGTTCCGGAACGGGCTAGGACGTCTCGAACGCCGGCCAGCACCCGTCTTCTTCATGCCTGCCGGTGCGCTGCTGGCAGGTGTTGTCGAGCAACCGCTGCGCCACGTCCTTCCAAAGCGCGTTGGCGCCATACAATCGGACTGCATCGGCCTTCTGGATTTCCACGGTTCGCTCGCATCGGCGGCAGGAGACGCGCAGCACGTGGCGTTGAATCTCGGAAAGACGCCGCTGTCGCTTCTGGGCGACGCTCTCGTCGGCGCGAGGGTCTTTCAGGACCGATTCCCAATATTCCGCTGAAAGCGGCGCATCCGGAGCCGCCGCGGACGGGCCGGGTCTACGGGCAGCTTCCGCGGCCAGTTTTTCCATCTGCTTCGGGGTCGGCATACGCCAGCTCGCGGGTCGATCGGTCATTCCGAATTAGAACATAACAAGAACAAATGTCGAGTCCGCTCGGACCCTCATTTTGAAAAAATCATCGTTTCGGAAGGGGCGCGGTGTCGGAACCAAGCCGGGCCGTTCGTCTTGAATCCGGCGTCAGTAATGGAGTTCCCCCGCGATGGTTCCGCGCGCTAACTGGAAAGGCTTCCTGCGACTTTCCCTCGTCACTTGTCCGGTAGCGCTCTATCCGGCCACGTCGGAATCCGAAAAGGTCTCGTTCAACCAACTCAACCGGAAGACCGGCCACCGCATCAAGTACGCCAAGGTGGACGCTGATACCGGTGAGGAGGTCGATAACGAAGACATCGTCAAGGGCTACAAGGTCGACACCGACACATTCATTGAGGTGACGAAGGAAGAGCTCGAGAATGTCGCGCTGGAATCGACGCGAACGATCGAGATCGACGAGTTCGTCGACCGCAGCGAGATCGACCCCCGCTATCTGATCCGCCCCTACTACCTGACCCCAGATGGCAAAGTCGGGCACGACGCCTTCGCGGTTATCCGCGAAACCATCCGCGAAATGAACAAGGTCGCGATCGGTCGCGTGGTGCTGACCAATCGCGAGCACATCATCGCGCTCGAGCCGCTGGAAAAGGGGCTGATGGGCACCTTGCTGCGCTATCCCTACGAAGTCCGATCCGCGGGGGAATATTTCGACGAAATCCAGGACGTCAAAGTCACCAAGGATATGCTTGATCTCGCCAAGCACATCGTCAATCAGAAGGCGGGTCACTTCGAGCCGGACAAGTTCGAAGACCAGTACGAAACCGCCCTCATCGATCTCATCAACCAGAAGCGCGCTGGCAAACCCATCACCGCGAAAGCGCGCCCTCGAGGCGAGAACGTCGTCGACCTGATGGACGCGCTGCGCAAAAGCATTGGAAGCGAGGGGGCAGCAGCGACAGAGGCACCCAAGAAGCCAGGAAAAAAACCGCGCAAGGCGGCGGCCGGCCAGAAGGAAATGCTGATGCCGATCGCAGGCAAGAAGCCGGCGAAAGAGGCCGCGGCGAAGAAGCCGGCAGCCAAACCGCAGCGGAAGTCGGCTTAGATTGTGTGGCGGTGACGCCGGACGGCCTCTGCTTCGTCGTCCGCCGGCGGCATTGGCGGATAGCAAGTCTCAATCTCGACGAGGTTCTACAAAGGCGTCACAACGGGGCTCGCTGCGCTACTGGCCTGTTTCGAACGATCTTTGCTGTGCAACTAGCCGGTCATCGCGCCTCAGTGCTCCTCGCCCGCTAGGCGTTGGATGCTCTGCAAAATGGGAGCGATATGGCTGCGGTGAAAAAGACTTCTAGGAGATCGACTTTGAGCGCGGGCATTCTCGCATACCGCAAGGGCGCTCGTGGGCTGGAGGTCCTGCTCGTTCATCCCGGCGGTCCGTTCTGGCGTAAGAAGGATAGCGGCGCCTGGTCCATTCCAAAGGGCGAAATCGATGCCAATGATGCTCCGGAAAACGTCGCACGACGCGAGTTTGCCGAAGAACTCGGCCCGAGCGCTTTGATTGGTCCACTCCAGGCGCTGGGGGAAGTCCGACAGCGAGGAGGGAAGCGCGTCATCGCATTCGCCGGCGAGGGCCACTTTGACCCGGCGGCCTTGATCAGCAATACCTTCGATATCGAATGGCCGCCCCGAAGCGGTCGACGGCAGAGCTTTCCCGAAGTCGACTGCGCCGAATGGTTTGATATCGAGCTTGCGCGAACTAAGATGTTGGCCGCTCAAGTTGAGTTTCTTGATCGTCTTTTGGCGATCGCGGTTGAGGGCGCCGGGAAATGATGTTCAGGATTGGAATCATTTCGGACACGCACGGTCTGTTGAGGCCCGAGGCGGAACGGGGCTTGACGGACGTCGATCACATCATCCATGCCGGCGACATCGGGCGCCCCGAGATCGTCGACGCGCTTCGTCGCATCGCGCCCGTCACGGCCATTCGTGGAAACGTGGATACTGGCGAGTGGGCCCGCGATTACCCCGACACGAAGCTTGTGCGCCTGGCGGGAAAGTCGATCTACGTTCTGCACGACTTGAAGACGCTGAAGGCTGATCCAGGCGCTGGCATCGACGTCATCGTCTCCGGGCATTCTCACGTGTCGAAGATCGACACAGTCGGGGGCGTTCTCTATCTGAATCCCGGCAGCGCGGGACCCCGGCGTTTCAAGATCCCGGTCACGCTTGCGACGCTCGAAGTGACGCCTGACGGCATGCAACCGGAAATCCACGACCTTGAAGGCGACCGAGTGCCACCGCGGGGGGAATAGAGCGTGCACATTATTGCAGATAGTCTTTCTTCAGCCGATTAAGGTCTCCGGCAGCTACTTTGAGCTGGGCCGTGGATGGCGGCGTGTCGTCGTGCGGCCCTGGCGTGACGTAGCTGTAGGCGGCGTTGAGCTTGCCCCGATGAGCTGGATCAAGGGTCAGCAGTGCAAGCGCCTGTGCGCCGTAGTCGCCATAGTTCTTGCCATCATAGTCCGTTATGGACGCCATGTTGTCGCCCCGCGCCATCCTCGATTTGACGATCAACTCCTTGCAAAAGCGTTCGATCACGCGGCGCAGGCGCGTTGCTCCTTCTTTGCGCTGATCGCTGTCCTGAGAATTGATGAAAGGGCGGGCTTGGGCAAGCATGGTGGCGAGTGCGTCATCCTGCCCTCGAATCTCGGTTCCAGCCACGGCATTTTCGCGGACAATCTGAAACTGGGCTGCGCCACGATGCTCCCAGCGATGGCCAATGTCCTTCCAGCTTTTATGGTCCTGCGTGATGACAATAACCTGCACGCTCGAATCCAAGAGTGCTTCGATTACAGAAGAAGCAAAGTTTGGGCGAAAATCGTCGTCGCTCGTGAGGACAGGATCGTCGAGGACGACGAAGCCTGCTCCTCCTTCGATCGCCCGAGCCAGGAATAGCGAGAGGCCTAAGCAATGGAGCTGCGATTGGCTGAACACGGCAACGGCATCGCGGAGCTTGATATCGCTTCGATCATCTTTGGAAGACAGTGCGACCTTCAAATCGACGGTGCGCCGCGTCTTGGCTCCGCGCCGCTGCACTGCGCTAAAGAATGTCGGCTCGCCAGGGCGGAGGCGTTCCCACCACGCCAGAACCTGCGCACTTAGGTCAGCGAACTTTTCGTCAGATACCTTGCCGTTGGCCGTGTCGATGTCGCGCACGGCCTTTTCGATCGCCTTGACGACCTGTTCGTGATGGCGGAGTTGCTCGAGTGCAAACCAAGCTGCTGAAGGCTTGTGGGCCAACGCAATAAGTGCCTCCCAACCGAGAGTGTTCGTGCTCTGATCGACGGACGCTTTCAGCGTTGCGCTAATGCCATCGATAGCCAAACCATATCCGCCGGTGGCTGCCTCAAGGTCGGCATAGTATTCTCGCAAGCGATCCAAGCTTTGTGCTAGTGCAGTATCGCGCTTCCAGGAGAACGGATCGCCTATCGCCTGGCTGATCTCGCCTCGGATCGCCACGATTAAGCGGCGATACCGCATGTACGCGCGGAAGAACACGCGCGTTGCGGCAACCCAACGCGAGGCTCCGTCTTGGTCGGCCGACAACGTCACGACGCGGGCTACGCGGAAGCCGCGTTTGCGCCGGTCCGCAGCCAAAATACCCATGAACTTTGGCAAAGCGGCTTGCGCGGCGTCATTAAGCGCAACGAGCTTTGCGTCGGCGCCGCGGAGGGAGGCTAGCAACGCCTTCTCTGCACTTTGATAGGATTCGTTCGTGCGGAGCTGAGCATTTAGAAATACGACCCGCTCGGGAGTAACGGCATTGGCGGTACCACAAAGGGGACAGTCTGTCGGTTCGATGCAGTCGTGAACGGCAGGTATTGCAAGAGCGCTTTCGAACAGCGACACGAGACGGCGTGTCTCCTGTGAAATAGCAGCTTGCTCGCGTCGAAAAACGTCGACCGTGCTGGAAAGGTCATCGGCAGGGGTATTCCACGGCGCAAGGGCTTTCCGAGCGAAGAGGTCGATTGGAAACGCTTGCGACCGCCTTGTTTCCAGCTCCGCACTCAGTTGGTCGATTCGTTCAGCCGGCGTTGGCTTAAGGGCAATCCCAATTGAGAAAAGCAGGGCCTCAACCGAGCGTGAAAGTGCCGCTCCGAGCGCCGTCTCGGTCTTGGTGTTGCGCATCGCTTTTGCGTGTGCGGCATGGCCTGGAATCGTGTCGAGAACGGCGAGTGCCTCGAGTTCAGTATTTTGCGGGGGCTTGAGACGGGATGATAGGCTCGCAACCGCAGACCGGAAATCTTCGAGGTCTTGGGTGTCGAGCACCGCCCGAAAATATGCCGCGCGATCGTTGGGGGACGCGGTAAAGACGTACGCCAAGGTGTGTTGGGCGAGCACAGGCGCGCGAAGCGGCGGATGAAGAAGACGAAGCCCCAAAGTACTTTCGACGTCAGATTCGGCGCACTGCACCCCGTTCATTTGGAGCGTACTGGTGCAAGCGGTGCTGCCGTCATAGTCGGATGTCAAGGTTCGGCGGAGGCGGCGGTTTACTCCATCCGGACACTTGAACGTGGCTTCGACAAAAACCGAAACTGCGGCTGGTAGGTGCGCATTTCGCAGGGATTGGGAAAATTCGTCCTTGGCGCTGGCGAGGAGTTCCCGCCTTGCGATATGCCCTGTCAGAAGGAACTCGATCGCTTCGGCGAGACTCGTCTTGCCCTGGCTATTGCCACCCCAAAGAGCGGTGACGGATTCCGGCAGGGTGAAGGATTGCGGACTTGCGCCAAATCCGCGGAAGCCCTGAAGGTCGATTCTCTGAATGCGATGCTTCATTTCGTCGTTTGGCTTTTGGTGACGTGCTGATCCACGGCAGAAAGCATTCGTTCTTGAGCGGTAGAAGGTAGACCGGTGAGCCAGCTATCCAGCAGCGCGATGGCGAGACTGCCATTCGTCAAGTTCGCGCGTAGCCGATCAAAGTTGGATGGCGCGGGGTCGAGTTGTGGAGGAGAAGAAGTTGCGTCAGACATTCGAGGTGCTCGCGTGCATTAGCCCATGTCAGGAAACAACCGCAGAACGAAAGGCCGCAAGCTAAAACTTGGCCGCTGGCCATTCCCTCCACAGCCCGGCCACCTAACCTAAAGTAGTGCTTGCTAAAATACTCAATGATTTAAGGGCGCTCGCAGGAGCGATTGCCTTTCTGATAGGCGCCGACCGTTCTTTTTGTTTTCCTCCAGCCGTCTGCAGACTTACATATGGGTGTGCTAGAAATTTTCGACAGTCGGCAGGAATACGCTGAAGAGGTCAGGTTCTTATGCTTCGTTGAACGGAATCAACGAAGGCTTTGGCATGACGTATGAGTTCGTCGTAAGTGATGATTTCTATCCGGCCTCGCATAGTGACATTCCGGCGGGCCAGTTTAACTTTTTCAGCCTGACTGAGGTCGCGGCTTCGTCCAATGACGACACGCCCCATGGGAGCTAGCATGTCGGGATAGTGCTTCTGGACGAGCGAGAGATTCTCTTCGATCCATTGCTGCCAATCTTCGACTTGCCGCTGCGCATGATTCACCAAGGCGCTGAAGTCACCGTTTGCATTAAAAAGCCGCGCGCCAGGGTTCTCCAACTCGACAAGCAAATAGGAACCATCCGCTTGCCGGATCAAGAAGTCGATCCTGTACTGTGTGCCCAATCCCAAAGCGGCTTCAGAGAAAACCTCGTTTGGGTTTGGATGGAGGATAAAGTGGTTCTGGTCCAGGAAAGGATGGATGTCTCGCTTTTCATGGATTGTCGACCGGTTCAACAGCGCCACAAACTCTGATATCTTTCGGTTTAATTCTACTCCGGCTCGCTCCGCTGCGGCCGCCACAGGCAAATTGTTCGCTTTTGCAGTTGCCAGACTCTCCATTTCAGAAATCGCTTCGGCGTACGCTGATCGAATCTGGACTTCCGCTAGAAAGGCTCCAAAGCGAGCATACTCGGGCAACGCGGATCGCTTTGAACCAAGTGAAATGACGAGATGGGCGCTATCTCCAACGAAGCGTTCCCTTACATGAACGTTAGGGTGACGGCTGTCGCTGAATGACGTGCTGCGCCCGTCCTGCGGTACATAGGCAATCGCCTCGTGGACGTAGAATTCCGATCGAATGGTTTCGAGCGTCGCAGGAACATGTTCTTCGTCAGCGACAATAATTCGGATTCCGAGAATGTCTCGGAGGTCTGTCGGCTGATAGTCCGGCCTTCCTTGGTGTTGCCTCCGATGAATCTTTGCCTTGATCGCCTCCAGGCTCTTTACCCGCGATTGGATAGATACGATGCCACGCGCGTCGCCGAGAATAAATTCGACAAGCCGCTTTAGAGTATCTTGGAAGGCAGCCCATTCGGAGAAATCGATTCCGAGATCGTCTCCACTCATTCTTCGTGCCCCGGCAAATCAAGGTGTGGTTGCATCATGACATACTTTGAACTGTGCGCCTATCTCGTGCATGCCATGTTGGAAATGCAGCGCGCTTCGCCTATTCAAAGGCATCCTGGTCGCCAAGTCAGGGTGCAGGAGTACGTTGCCGGCCGAAGCAAAATTCTTTGTCGAAACGCGCCTAAGCGTATTGAGGTGCGGCAGCAGCCCTTCTAGCCTGCGGGGCATTCCGGGCAGGTGTCACCGATCGAATTCAGGACGTCGCGAACCTCGGCCGCTGCCGTATCAGGGGAAATGCCTGCTGGCGGGTCTCCACGGGCGATATCGAAAGCCCGCTCCCGTGCATGCGGATCGGCGCGATCTTGCATCCAGCCGTGTTCGTCGCACTCGCGGATGGCGCCCGCTTCCTGGAGCACCTGGATCGCCCATCCGCGTAACGTACGTGTCGCTGGCCTTTGTTCACGCGTCATCAGCATTGTGATGCCTCCTAAAACGACGAATCATTATGTCCGTCATTCGTTCCCTTGCTAACGCAAGACTGGGATTCGCAATGGCGGGAGGTGCCAGATTGCGTCGTCTTGGCTTTCCTGTCTCTTCGTTTGGGCGCGTGCGGCTCTGCCGCATCGGGCTCTCGTGAATCGAGCCGCTTTGCGTCTCGACCATTCGGCTTCGATCCCTCGCGCGATCGCTATCACTGCCCCGTTCCCGGGTGCCGCTGTTAACCGGTCTCGTCGCTGCACTCGGACCTGCGTGCCCCTTCGGGTCGCTATGCTCACGCTCTCCGGGTGCCATTTCAGCGGGCGATGCGCCGTTGGCGCACGCCTGATCAGGGCCAGCGGACCCAGGTAGTCAAGGCTCCAAGTCCATGAAGAAATGGGACGCAAAGCGAGTCGCCTCGCAGGTCTTCGCATTCTCTTAGAGGCTGAGAGTAATGCGACCGAACTCTTCGCTGCGACCGGGGATCTGCTGCTAAAGGGGCCCGCGCTCACCAACGCGAACGACATCCGCGTGGTTCTGCTGGATTGACGGGGCGTTGCATCGCCAAGCGTGGCAACGGGGTCAATTGCATACAACCATTGGCTGTCGCTTTTGGCGTACGATGTCCCGGTGCCGACGAAGCGGGGGGCGTTAGCTATAGCTGTTATGTTTTTCGACGCGATTGTATCGCGCCGACCTGCTGGGCAAAACGAAATGGGGAGTGAGTCTGGGGGCGAGATCTTTGAAGATATCTCGCATGGGGGGCAAAATTGACTTCACATACGTCCATCTGCGGAAGATTTATCGGAGCTGTCGCGCTTGGTATCGCGGCCATGGCCGGCTCATTTGGGGCGGCGAATGCGGGTGATATCGCGACCAAGGAGCCCACGAAATCGACCGAGATCGTCTCAACTATTTTCGACGGCGAGCCCGGAAAGTTGTCGTACGCCGGCGTGACCGTCTACGGCGTGTTCGACCTGACCGGCTTGTATCAGGACCACGGTACCCCGCCGAGTCCCTACATCAACGGGCAGTATTTGGTCGCCAAGAACAGTGGTGACCCGCGTTGGGCGTTCACCAACAACGCGATGACCCTGTCGTTCATCGGCATTCGTACAGAGCAGAAGCTCGACGAACTCTTCTCCGCGCCGAGTCTGCGGGGATGGTCGTTCATATCGGACATGCAAAGCGGCTTCGATCCAGCCTTCCTGGCGATTCAAGATTCCTGCAAGTCGCTGGTTCGCGCCAACGGGACCGGAAACGTGCCGGGTACACCGGCAAACTCGGACAGCAGTCGCTGTGGGCAGATCTTCAACGGCGAGGCTTGGGCAGGTCTAAACCACACGTCGTTTGGCGAGTTGCGCTTCGGACGCCAGAACAGCCTTTTATTCGATGACTTTGTGCTCTTTGACCCGCAAAGAGTGTCCTCGGCCTACTCACTCGTCGGTACATCGGGCACGTATGGAGGAGGGCTTGGAGCCACCGAGGATAAACACTGGAACAACTCGGTGAAGTACAAGGGGGCGGTCGGCCAATTCAATTTCGCTGCCCAGTACAGGTTCGAGGGCGCGGGACAGGGCGGATCGGCGTATGACTTTCGTGCCGGTGTCGATGGGTGGGGGGTGTTGGAGGGGCTGAAGCTCAGCGCGACCTGGGGGCATTTCAACGATGGTATTGCCGCTTCATCTCTAACCAGCTCGGCGACCAAGGCGGCCGGAAGCTGTCAATCGCTCGGAGTGAGCCTTGCGGACTGTCAGTATCTCGATGTTCTGAACGCCACGGTTTCGGACAACACCGCCTGGTCGATCATGGGGTGGTACAATTTCAAGGCCGTCGGTCTCCCGACAGTCACGGCGATGGGCGGCTATGAAAATATCTCCATGGCCAATCCCTCGAGCACGCTTCCAGTCGGTTACCGGACTATCGGGGACTACCGGTTGAATTTCATTCCAACCACGTTCACTTCGTACACTACCGCCAAGGTGCTTGACGTCTATTTCATCGGCGCTCGCTGGCAAATCACTCCGAAATTGGTCGCGGCAGCGGCTTGGTACGGTGTGGATCAAAACAGCTATGTGCGCTCCGGAGCGGCATGCAGCAACCCAGGATCGGGGACTGCGACTCAGGTCCAGTGTGCGGGTACGATCAACTGGATATCGGCAACTGTCGACTATCAGCTGACGCGGCGCCTCGACTTCTATGGAGGCTTGTCGCGCACGCAGGTGAACGGCGGATTTTCGAACGGATACGCCTATACGTCCAATTACAACGCGACCGTAGGTGCTCGCTTTAGATTCTAGCAGGGGAGATTCCTGCGACCTACGCTAGACCGGCGCCGCGCGCTTCAACGAAGCGCGCGGCGATCCCATTGTGATTCCTTTCCACGGGGTAGAAGTTACTTCTGAAAATTGCTTTTGAACACGAGCGTTCCACGAAACGAACACTGGCCGTTGACGCCCGTGGCGGACCGTCGCATAAAAGTCATATGAAGAAGGGCGATGTGACATGTCCCGACTGCTTCGCCGGATATCGGCAGATTGAGCTCGAATCCCGCCAGGGCAAACCCGGGCACTACAAATGCCTGGTCTGTGATCGCGTTCTAGAGATCTTCGACGGGTCCAGTGAGGTCGCCTATCGGCTGACCGTGCAGCCTTCAGACTTGCGGCCGGAGCTAACGTAAGACCGCCGCCGAACTCGACGATAAGGCAATCGAATAAAGCGGAAGTACGATTCGTGCAGTCTGTCTGCATGAACGACTTACTTTGATTGAGCGAATGGCCTAATTCGGCCAGGAGCGAACCGCGAGACTTGCGGTGGCTGCAAGGTCATTAGCATGCTTCGAATCCCTGTGGCCCTGATGCTCACACTTCTGTCGACCAAGGCGTTGGCCGACCAGTTTGTCGGCCAGGCCAGCGTCATCGATGGCGACACCCTGGAGATACATGGAACGCGCATCCGGCTCTGGGGCGTCGATGCGCCGGAGAGCAGCCAGCTGTGCCGCGGCGAAGACAGTTTACAGTATCGTTGCGGCGCGCAGGCTGCGAACGGCCTCGACGCTTTCATTGCTGGCCGTCCTGTCAATTGCGTTCCGGTCAGCCTCGATCAATACGGCCGTACGGTCGCGACCTGTTCGGTCGGTGGCGCGGACCTTGGCGAATGGCTTGTGCTTCACGGTCTTGCGTTGGATTGGCCTCAATACTCGAAAGGCCGATATGGCGGAGTTCAGCGAAACGCCGAGCGCGCCGGTCGAGGGATCTGGAAGGGCAGTTATGTCGAACCGTGGCTCTACCGCGCCTGTGTCCGCGCGAACGGCAAGCCGGCCGCCTGCTCGGATGATGCAAACTCTCATCCGTGATCGGCTGAGTCGGCGAGCTGGATGATGCAGGTGATGATGGCCTAGCTTGGGCGACTCACGGTAACCAAACATCGTTGATTCCCTCACTGCATGATACTGACGACATGGTCGCAGTGAAACGCCAAGCTAACAAATTCGCTCGGACGATTGCCCGCATAACCATGCCAGGAGGATGCCCCATATGAAATATGCAAAGCAACTCGGGCTGGGATTGCTGTTGATGAGTCTATCGGTCCCAGCGACAGCCGTCGGCGCCGAGATAAAGCGGTTGGAAGGGACGCTTTCATCCGGCTTTCCCTACATGATAGCTGTTCCGAGCGACTGGAATGGCATCGTAATCAACGATCTTGATGCGATCGCTAATCAAAATGGGAAGTTTGCCGCCTATCTTCTGGACCATGGGTACGCGTACTCCGGAACAGGCCGTCATCCCGAGCGTATGACGCGTCATGATCCGCTCACCGAGCTGGATGCTCAGGTGGCGGTGCTCAAGATGGTAAGGGAAAGGTTCGCGACCCCGAAATACGCGATTCAGTATGGTTGCTCGGGTGGCGGGTTCGTGAGTCTCGCCATGGCCGAGAAACATGCAGACGTGATCGATGGAGCAGTCGCTTTCAACGCCCGCGGCACGGGAGGCATGGCTGTTGCCAACATGTGGCTCGACCTGCCATTCACCCTGAAGGCCCTCCTGGCGCCGGCGTCAGATCTTTTGATGGCTCCCGTTCCCAATGATGCGTTACCGGCCGCATACGAAGCCTGGAAGCTTGTTTTGGAACGAGCTCAGCAGACGGCCCAGGGACGAGCCCGCATCGCGTTGGCCGTTGCAGTGTCGCAATGGCCAACTTGGGGAGCCATCAAGGATCCGCCCATGAAGCGGCCTGCGGGGGACCTGGCATCGTTGCAATCCGCCATGATCAAATCAGCGAGTGATGGACTCGCCAATGCCATTACCCGGAGGCAGCTCTACGACAATCCGAGCGGCCTTGCGTCTTGGAATACCGATGTAGACTACGCCAAGTTCTACGAGCTTGGTGCGGATCCCGAGCAGAAGATTATCGTTTCCAAGCTCTACGAAGAGGCCGGCCTGGGAGGCGAGGGGATAGCCCACGACCTGGCCGGGATCAACCAGCAACCCCGCATCGCAGGGACGCCGAGCGGCGTCCACTATTGGTTAGAACCCGGGCGTTTGCTCGACGGAAATATCAAGGTCCCGCTCTTCCATGCACATGGGCTTGGAGATGCACTCCTGCCGCCGCATCTCCTGGCGGGCTACTTGACTGCCGTCGAGGCAAGGAACAAGACGGAGCTATATCGGCGAGCCTTTGTCGATGCAGCGGGACACTGCGAGACGAGCGTGTCCGAAGCCATGGCTGCGATCGGAGCGATGGTCGATCGCCTGAGGACGGGCAAGTGGGGCCCTAGCGACGCGGCCGTGCTCAACCATGCGGGAGCTGCGCTCGGTCTTACCGGACCACGCTTCGTAGACTACGGCTTTTCGACGCCCTTCAATCGAGCATTCTACCCCAACAGCATGCATCCGTTTTGAAAGGTGTCGTCCGGTCCGTTAGGTGACGCTAGCCTGGTTTGGGCGACTCACGCTAACCAATCGTCATTGATTGCCTCACTGCACGATAGGGACGACATGGTTGCAGCCACCGGTGAACTGCCATCTTCTGGTTACGCGCTCGAAGTGGATGGCCGACTGAAAGCCGAATTTGCGACCCGAGACGGCGCCAGAACAGGTGGAGAAGAACTGAAGAGGCGTTTCCCGATGCTCCAGATCAAAATCTATGACGCGCAGACGAATGCGCGCGAGGACATCTAGATCCTCCGACTGGTAAATTGTTCCGCTGGCGCGCGTGCGGCTTACGCCGCATCGGGCTCTCGTGAACCGAGCCGCTTTGCGTCTCGGCCATCCGGCTTCGATCCCTCGCGCAACGACTATCGGAGCTCCTCGCCGGGGGCACTCGGGAAAGGGGCTCGCCTTCGGCGATCGCTATCACTGCCCCGTTCCCGGGTGTCGCTATTAACCGGTCTCGTCGCTGCACTCGGACCCGCGTGCCCCTTCGGGTCGCTATGCTCACGCTCTCCGGGTGCCATTTTCTGTTGAGGCGATGCGCCATTGGCGCACGCCTGATCAGGGCCCTGCGCGACCCTAGGATGCCAAGCCCCATCAAGAAATGGGACTCAAGGCGGGGCGCCTCGCAGATCCCCCGTTCTCACCGTTGTGTGCGTGCGGCGAGGGCCGGCGGGCTCATTCGTCACACGGCGACGCTTCCGCGCGAACAGGGGCGAGAGTAAGAGTGCCGGCCCGGCTTTGCCGTGACGGGTTGCAGGTTGCGAGAGAGGCTCGCAGCGCCCGTCGCGGAGACCCGCGATGTCCAGACATCATCCTCGAGCGCGCGCCGGTGAGGACCGGGCAAACCTTTATGACGAAATCACCAACAAGATCATCGGTGAACTTGAGGCCGGCCGGCTGCCATGGGTACGGCCTTGGGGTAGTGCGGCGGCGAAGCCGTCTTTGGCCATGCCGCAAAGCGCGGCAACCGGCCGTCGTTACAGCGGCATCAACGTTCTGATCCTTTGGGGGGCTGCCACTGAACGCGCATTTGCCGGTCAGAGCTGGCTTACCTTCCGCCAGGCGCTCTCGCTCGGCGGTCATGTCCGTAAGGGCGAGCGCGGTACCACGGTCGTCTATGCCGACCGCTTTATTCCGATCGACGAAAAGCGGCGCGCCAGCGAAACTGGCGACGAAGCGCAGGCCATCCCGTTCCTCAAACGCTTCACGGTCTTTAATACCGATCAGTGCGCCGACCTGCCTGCGGAGATTGCAACAACCGCGCCGCCTCCGCCAGGCCTGATTGAGCCGCAGGTCGAAAAGCTCATCAAGGCAACTGGCATCGAATTTCGGATCGGCGGCAACCGCGCATTCTATCTGCCAGAAGAAGACTATGTGCAGGTGCCGCCACCGCAAGCCTATTTCGAGCCGATCAATTGGCATCGAACGGCCCTGCATGAGCTGGCGCATGCGAGCGGCCATCCGTCACGTCTTAACCGTGACTTGTCAGGCGGCTACGGTACCAAGAAGTATGCCTTCGAGGAGCTCATCGCGGAGATATCGGCTGCATTCAGTTGCGCTTCGCTCGGTATTGTGCCGACGGTGCGGCACGCCGACTATATCGGCTCCTGGCTTGAAGTGCTGCGCGAGGACAATCGCGCGATTGTGCGCGCTGCCTCCCAGGCCAGCAAAGCTGCTGATTATCTGCTTGGCTTTCTGCCGGAATCCTCTGTCGGCATGACGATTGAGGCTGCGGACCTGGAAGCGGCCTGAGGTTCTCCTTGGCCGAGGAGAGTGAGAGGGCGGGGTCGGTTTCCGCGACGGGTTGGAGGCCGAGAGAGAGGCTCTCGGGCGCCCGTCGTGGAGAATTGACATGACGAAGGCTGTCCAAAAGATCACGCTGTCGCCCTCCCGCGACATTCCCTTCAACAAGCTGGTGCTCAGCCAGTCGAACGTCCGGCGGGTGAAGGCAGGCGTTTCGATCGTCCAGCTGGCCGAAAGCATCGCGCAACGTACACTCTTGCAAAGTCTGAACGTGCGGGCGGTTGTGGACGCGGAAGGCAAGGAGACCGGTATGTTCGAGGTGCCGGCCGGCGGCCGGCGTTATCGCGCGCTGGAGCTTCTCGTGAAGCAGAAGCGCATGGCGAAGACGCAAGCCGTTCCTTGTGTCGTGCGCGAGGGCGGCATCGCTGAAGACGACTCTCTTGCGGAGAATGACGAGCGAGTTGGGCTTCATCCGCTCGATCAGTTCCGAGCCTTCCAGACCTTGAGTTCCGCTGGCATGTCCGAGGAGGATATCGCGGCCCGGCACTTCGTGACGCCGGCTGTCGTGAAGCAACGCCTCCGGCTGGCGTCCGTGTCGCCAAAGCTGCACGATGTCTATGCCGAAGACGGCATGGCGCTCGAGCAGCTTATGGCTTTCTCGGTCATGGCGGATCATACGCGGCAGGAGCAAGTGTGGGAGAACGTCAGCCGATCCGGCTATGATGAGCCCTATCAGATCCGGAGGATGCTGACGGAGAATACGGTGCGGGCGTCCGATCGCCGCGTGCAGTTCATTGGGCTCGATGTTTACGAGCAGGCAGGCGGCGGCGTTCTGCGCGACCTGTTCGAGCACGATGATGGTGGCTGGCTTCAGGACGTTGCCCTGCTGGACCGCCTTGCTACCGATAAACTGAAGTCCGAGGCCGAGACGATCGCCGCGGAGGGGTGGAAATGGATTTCGGTCGCCCTCGAGTTCCCTTACGGCCACACCGATCGCCTGCGTGAGCTCGAAGGCAAACCTGTCGATCTCACCGCCGAGGAGCAGGCCACCATCGACGCCCTCAACGCCGAGCAGGCAAAGCTTGAATCCGAGTATCAGGATGCGGATGAACTGCCCGAGGAGGTCGATCAGCGTCTCGGCGAGATCGAGCTCGCGCTGACTGTGTTCGAAGACCGGCCTGTGCTCTACGATCCGGCCGGAATCGCGGCAGCCGGCGTCTTTGTCAGCATCGATTCCGAAGGACGGCTTTGTGTCGATCGAGGCTACGTCCGACCTGAGGATGAGACGCCTGCGGCCGATTGCGAGCTTGAGCGGGGCACCGATGCGTCATCGACTGGGGGACGGGAGGCTGGTGCTTCCGCAACGCGTACGGCGATATCGGTCGCCGGCGGATCGGCCGAACCGGGGGAGGATGATGAAGATCCGGCAAGGCCATTGCCGGACCGGCTCATCATCGAACTGACGGCGCATCGCACGCTGGCGTTGCGGGATGCGCTGGCAGAAAACCCGGCGGTCGCGTTCCAGGCAGTGCTGCACAATTTCGTGCTGACGGCCTTTTATCGGTTCGCATCGACCGGGAGCTGTCTTGAAATCGGGCTTCGCACGCCGACCTTTCCCGCTCAAGCCCCCGGGTTGAGGGAGAGCGTGTCTGCGAAAGCCGTCGAGGTGCGGCATGAGTCGTGGAAAGCACGATTGCCGAAGAGCGAGACCGATCTCTGGGACGCGCTCACTGCTCTCGATGGCGCCGCGCAGGCGTCCTTGTTTGCTCATTGTGCGTCATTCGCGATCAACGCCCTCTATGAGCCTGCCAACCGTTACAACGAGGGTCGCGTTTCCGCCCACGGCGTTCGCACGCGACTCGACCAGGCCGACGTCGTGGCGCGCGCAGTCGGGCTCGACCTGGTTCAGGCTGGGTGGAGACCCACGGTCGATAACTATCTCGGCCGTGTCACCAAGCCCCGAATCCTGGAAGCGGTTCGGGAAGCGAAAGGTGAAACTTCTGCGCAACTCATCGATCACCTGAAGAAGGCCGACATGGCTAAGGAGGCCGAGCGACTGCTCGATGGCTCTGGCTGGTTGCCAGAGCCGCTGCGTCTCGTCGACCCCGGTGCGTCGCCAGTGGAGCAGGAGGGTGAAGCAGCTGCGCTGCCAGAATTCCTCGCTGACGAAGAGGATCCGGAGAACGCCGGCGACGACGATCCACAACAGCTCGACGCGGCTGAGTAACATCGTGGAGCGGGGTGGTCGGACCACCCCATAGATACTCGGGGACCGGTGTACAGCGCCGGTCCCATTTTTATTGGAAACGGATGAGAGGGAGAGGCTGGCCGGAAAGGGTTTGAATCGCCGTGGTCTTGAGGAGAGCACCGGGCGGTTCGACCCGTTCCTGCTCTCCGAAAGAAATCCTGCCATGACCGAAACTCTCGTCGGTGGCGCCGCCGCTGCGCCGCTCTCGCTGCGTGCCGCCGCAAGTGTCACCTCCGCCGTTGTTAGGGCTGCGCGACAGCTCTTGACCGATCTCGAACGTGGCCGTCGCATCGATGCGACCGTCCTGCGCAGCGTCATGGAGGCGGGTTTCGGCGCGTCCGATGCGTCGGGCGCCTGGAACTGGAAGACCGCCTATGACGTCTGCGAGGCGGCAACCGTTCTATTCTTGCGCAAGTTCGGTCCGGCTATCCGTCTCAAGGCAGGCTCAACGGAGGCGATGCTGCCGATGCTCGCGAGGGTCGCGACCTATCTGCCGACTCATACGCGGCGCTCCGAGGACAGTCAGACGCTTCAACAGTTCTCGACGCCGATTCCGCTGGGGCTGGCCGCTTGTACCGCAGCCGGCGTCACGCCGGCCGACCAGGTTCTGGAACCCTCGGCGGGCACCGGCTTGCTCGCGATCTTTGCCGAGCTCGCTGGCGGCGCTCTGGTGCTGAACGAATTGGCCGCGTCCCGCGCGTCGCTGCTCGATCATCTGTTCACCGGCGTCAATGTCACGCGGTTCGACGCGGCCCAGATCGATGACCACCTCGAGGTGAGCGTTGTCCCGAGCGTCGTCCTGATGAATCCGCCGTTCTCGACGCTGGCGAATGTCGATCGACGGATGGCTGACGCGGCTCTCCGGCATATTGCTTCGGCGCTCGCCCGTCTCTGCAACGGCGGTCGTCTGGTCGCCATCACCGGCGCGAGTTGTGCGCCGGATAATCCAGCATGGACCGATGCCTTCGTTCGTCTCCAGGAAAAAGGGCGAGTGGTGTTCTCTGCCGCCATCGACGGCGGCGTCTACGCGAAACACGGAACTCATACGGATACGAGGCTGCTTGTGATCGACAAGCTGCCCGCCGTAGATGCGAAGGTTTTTCCTGCCTCGCCGGGCATGGCGGGCGATGTCGGAACCTTGTTTGACTGGGTGAGCCGGCATGTGCCTCCGCGGCTGCCAATTGCAGCCCCGATCGTGCTCGATGTCGTTAGGCGCTCTGCGACGCCGCAATCGCTCGGTACCTTTCCGTCACGCCGATTGTCCGGTTCAGTAGCCGCAACGCAAGAAGGTGCAGAACTTGAGTACGAGACGGTCGAATGGTCGCCGCCGGAAGGCGCTCGACTCACGGATGCGCTTTATGAGGGATACGGATTGCAGTCGATCGGCATTCCGGGAGCGCACGCGCATCCGACCAAGCTTGTGCAGTCCACGGCGATGGCTTCGGTGGCACCGCCAAGACCTTCCTACCGACCGCACCTGCCGGCCAATGTCTTGGCAGAGGGCATCCTGTCGGATGCCCAGCTCGAGAGCGTCATCTACGCTGGTGAAGCGCACTCCAAATTTCTCGCTGGCTCCTGGACGGTCGATGCGACTTTTGACGTCGTGGCTGCTGCCCGTGACGACGAGGAAAATGCCGTCCGATTTCGCCGTGGCTGGTTCTTGGGCGACGGCACCGGCGCGGGCAAGGGACGCCAGGTCGCTGGCGTCCTGCTCGACAATTGGCTCAAGGGCCGCCACCGTGCGGTCTGGATCAGCAAGTCCGACAAGCTCATCGAGGATGCACAGCGCGACTGGTCGTCGCTCGGCATGGAGCGCCTGCTTGTGACACCGTTGTCGCGCTTCCGTCAGGGCACCTCGATCCGGCTTTCGGTGGGCGTCCTCTTTACCACCTACGCTACGCTGCGGACCGATGAGCGTGGCGAGAAGCTTTCGCGGGTTCGGCAGATCGTCGAATGGTTGGGCTCCGACTTCGACGGAGTGATCGTCTTCGACGAGAGCCATGCCATGCAGAACGCGGTCGGGGCCAAGGGCGAGCGCGGCGACCAGGCGGCCTCTCAGCAGGGGCGTGCGGGCCTCAGGCTCCAGCACGCCTTGCCGAATGCGCGTGTTGTTTATGTGTCGGCAACCGGCGCCACAACGGTCCACAATCTGAGCTATGCCCAACGCCTTGGTCTGTGGGGCGGCGCCGACTTTCCGTTCGCCACGCGGGCCGAGTTCGTCGAGGCGATCGAGGAGGGGGGTGTCGCGGCTATGGAGGTGCTGGCGCGCGATCTCAAGGCGCTCGGTCTCTACGCGGCCCGCTCACTCTCCTACGAGGGCGTCACGTATGAGCTCGTCGAACACCAGCTTTCGACCGAGCAGGCGGGCATCTACGACGCCTATGCCGATGCGTTCAGCATCATCCATAACAATCTCGATGCGGCGATGCGAGCCGCTAACATCACCGGCGAGACCGGAACGCTCAACGGGCAGGCCAAATCGGCGGCACGATCGGCCTTTGAAAGCACCAAGCAGCGCTTCTTCGGCCATCTCCTGACTTCGATGAAGACGCCGTCGCTGATCCGATCGATCGAGCGCGATCTCGGCGCCGGCCACGCCGCCGTCATCCAGATCGTGTCGACGGGCGAGGCGCTGATGGAGCGCCGGCTCGCCGAGATCCCGACCGAGGAGTGGGGCGACGTTCGGGTCGACGTCACCCCGCGCGAGTATGTGCTCGACTATCTCGCCCATTCCTTCCCGGTCCAGCTCTATGAACCCTTCACCGACTCCGAGGGCAATCTCTGCTCGCGGCCCGTCTATCGCGATGGCCAGCCGGTGGAGAGCCGAGAGGCCGTCGCCCGCCGCGACTGCTTGATCGAGAAGCTTGCCTCGCTCCCGCCAGTGCCTGGCGCGCTTGACCAGGTCGTGCAGCGCTTCGGCACCGAGATGGTCGCCGAGGTGACCGGCCGCTCCCGCCGCATTATCCGTAAGGGCGACCGGCTGGTGGTGGAAAACCGGGCCGGTTCGGCCAACCTCGCCGAAACCTCGGCCTTCATGGACGATCTCAAGCGGATCCTCGTGTTCTCCGACGCAGGAGGCACTGGGAGAAGCTACCATGCCGAGCTATCGGCACAGAATCGCCGTCTACGGGTCCACTATCTGCTTGAGCCCGGCTGGAAGGCCGACGCAGCGATCCAGGGGCTCGGCCGGACCAATCGGACCAATCAGGCGCAGCCGCCGCTGTTTCGTCCCATCGCGACCGACGTGAAGGCCGAGAAGCGCTTTCTCAGCACCATTGCCCGCCGGCTCGATACGTTGGGAGCCATCACGCGCGGCCAGCGCCAGACCGGAGGGCAGGGCCTGTTTCGGCCCGAGGACAATCTGGAGAGCCAGTATGGGCGTGACGCGTTGCGTCAACTCTACATCCTGCTGGTGCGCGGCAAGGTCGACGGCTGCTCGCTCGAGCGATTCGAGGATGCAACCGGCTTGAAGCTCACCGATACCAACGGGCTCAGGGACGACCTGCCGCCGATCACGACCTTCCTGAACAGGTTGCTGGCGCTCACGATCGAGCTTCAGAACATCCTGTTCACCGTCTTCGAGCAGCTATTGACCGCTCGGATCGAGGGCGCAGTCGCATCCGGCACCTATGACGTCGGGCTGGAAACGCTCCGCGCCGAGAGCTTTGTCATCACCGACCGGCGGACGATCTACACGCACGCCGGCACCGGAGCGGAGACCCGCCTTTTCACCATCACCCAACGCCAGCGCAATCATCCCGAAAGTCTGGACGGCGGTCTCGCTCGTCTTTCCGACAGTGGTGCCGTCCTGCTGATCAATCAGCGCTCGGGACGAGCTGCCGTGCAGGTCCCAGCCCCGAGCTTTATGCTCGACGATGGCGAGATCGAGCGGCGCATTCGCCTGATTCGGCCGATGGAGCAGCACTGCGTCTCACTCAACATGATAGCGGAAAGCCATTGGGTTGAAGCGGATCGCGAGCGTTTTGCAGCAGCCTGGTTGGCGGAGCTTGCAGAGGTTCCCGACTTCACGGAAAGCACGATCCACATCGTGGTGGGCTTGCTGCTACCCATCTGGAAGCGGCTGCCGAACGAATCGACCCGTGTCTATCGGCTCCAGACCGATGCGGGCGAACGTATCATTGGCCGCAAAGTCTCCGCCACCTGGGTCGCGAACGCTCTTTCGGCCGACACGCCGGCGCTGACGCCGGACGCCGCCTTTTCCGCGCTGATGGACGGACGGACCGTCCTTGAGCTTACGGATGGACTCCAACTTCACCGCGCCCGGGTGATGGGCACGCACCGGATCGAACTATCCGGATTCGGCGACATGATGCGCGATCGCCTGCGGGCTTACGGTCTCTTTGGAGAGATTATCTCCTGGAAGCTGCGCATGTTCGTGCCGACCGACGCGAACGGCGTCGAAGTCCTCGCAAGGGTGCTCGAGCGCTATCCGCTGACGCGCATCAGTGCGCGCGAGGCTGCGTGATGCGCCGCGATGCCTCCGAGCTTGCACGCCGCCTCGCGCGCGAAGCCGAAGCGGTGTGCCGTCACTATCTCTCCAACGGCAAGCGGGAGGGGCGGTACTGGCTGGTCGGCGACGTTCACAACACGGCAGGCCGCTCGATGTTTGTGCGGCTCCAGGAGTCACGCAAGGGACCCGCCGGCAAGTGGACCGATGCCGCAACGGGCGAGCATGGCGATCTCCTCGACATCATCCGCGAAAGCTTGGGCTTGCGCGACTTCCGCCAGGTCGCCGAGGAGGCGAGGCGCTTTCTTAAGCTGCCTCGTCCCGAGCCGGAATTGGTCTTGAGGCTCGATCGTCCGGCGGCGCCAGCCGGATCGCAAGCGGCCGCCCGCCGCCTCTTTGCGATATCCAGTCCGATCCAGGGGACCGTGGTTGAGTCGTATCTGCAGCGTCGTGGGATAGCCCACGTGCACCATGGCAGCAGCCTGCGCTTTCATCCACGCTGCTACTATCGGCCGGACGAGCATCTGCCGACCGAGACCTGGCCGGCAATGATCGCATGCGTCACCGATCTCGATGGAAGGATCACCGGCGTACACCGCACCTGGCTCGACCCGGACGGCTTCGATCACGTGCGGCTCGGCAAGGCTCCGATCGGAACGCCACGACGGGCGATGGGCGACCTGCTCGGCAACGCGGTTCGCTTCGGCGTGATGGACGACGTGCTCGCTGCCGGCGAGGGGATCGAAACCATGCTTTCGCTACGCTACGTGCTGCCGACTATGCCGATGGCCGCAGCGCTTTCGGCCAATCACCTCTCAGCCATGTTACTCCCGTCGAGTCTGCGCCGGCTCTACATCGCCCGCGACACCGATGCCGCGGGGGATTTGGTTCAGGCCGTTCTGACTCGGCGTGCAACAGACGCCGGCATTGAAGCAATTCCGCTGTCGCCTCGGTTGGGCGACTTCAACGAGGATCTGCACATCTTCGGTTTCGATGCGCTCCGAGAAGCCTTGCGGTTTCAGCTGGCGCCAGAGGACGCCGTTCGCTTCCTGCATCTGTCGATGGCGGTCGCGGAATAGCCCCCGCTGTTCGATCGACGTTGAAAGGTCGGTCACAGGCGCGGCCCAATACCGGAAGAGGACGCGACCTCGGCCTTCTAGCGGGCGATCGGACGGCAAGCGGCCCGGGCCGGCAATGGCTGCGTCCGGCTATTTTCCGCCGCGCGCAAGCGATGAGAAGACACGAGAGCGATCTGACCAGCGCGCTTTGCATCGCGAAGCAAAATAGCCGGCCTCCGCCATCCTCCGCTGCCGCTTCGGCCCTTTCGGGTTCTGGCCCGCTCCCCCCGCCGCCTGGGTGATCGCCACGAAGGCCGCGATGGGCGCGGCCGATCCGGCAAAGGACCGCTTCCCATGACCGATCAAGACGACATCGAGCCGCCGCACGCCACGTCTTCAACCGACCACGTCCTCACCGAACTACAACTCTTCGGCTATCGTCCTTTTGACGACCAGCCAGATCCGAGACCGCTACCCGAAGGCAAGATGATCACCGGTGCGGTTGCCGATATCTTCGACGCCTTGGTCGCGACGTTGAGCGACACACGGCTTGAGCCGGACCTGGACGAGCTCCTCTGGTCGACCGTCAACCTGTTCCATCGCGCCGTTGACCGCATCGAACGTCATCTCGACGACAACGAACAGGCGCAACACAAGAGTCAGCAAGAGCAGAACGGCTCCGAGGTGCGATCAGTCGAACTCGAGCGCCTGACGGCCGAAGGCATCACGCTGATCGAGCGCCGCAACTGCCTGGAACTCTTCCGCGACCAGGCCATCGAACGCTTTGAGACTCACACCGGCTCATCCTGGCGTCCTCGCTCGGGATCACTGGTCAACCATCGCACACTCACCGCAGCGATGATCGACTCCCGCGACTTCATCGCCGCGAAGCGTCGATCCGAAACCGAGATCATGTTGCCGTCAGGACCGAAGATCGCGCTCACCGGTGGGCTCGACTTCAACGACCATCACCTCATTTGGAATAGACTCGACAAGGTTCATGCCAAGCATTCCGACATGGTCCTGCTCCATGGCGGCTCGCCGAAAGGCGCTGAACTAATCGCCTCCAGATGGGCGACCAACCGCAAGGTACCACAGATCGCTTTCAAGCCTGACTGGACCAAGCACGCCAAGGCGGCACCGTTCAAGCGCAACGATGCCATGCTCGAGCTCCTCCCGATTGGCGTCATGCACTTCCCGGGCACGGGAATCCAGGACAACCTTGCGGACAAGGCGAAGCGGCTCGGCATTCCGGTCTGGCGGTTCGGCGGCGCGTGAGCGCCGTCTGCTCGATATCAAGAAGCAAGGTGGAGTTGCACGCCGCAACTCCGCCTCGTTTCGACAGTACGTCCAAGGTCGCGCCGCGGTGGTGGTGGAAGGCGCGACCAGTAGATCTATGCACATGGAGTCACCACCATGCTCGCCCTTGGGCTTGTCCTCAACGCACTCGGCATCGGTTTGTTCTGCTGGGCGATCCTCGCACTTGCCGTATATGCCCTGCCGTTCTTCGTCGCGCTGAGTCTCGGAATGACTGCGTTTCAGAACGGCGCCGGCGTTGCCGGCGCGCTGCTTATCGGAATGGCCGGCGGCGCGTTAACGCTTGTGCTTGGTCAGGTGACCGTCGCCGTCAGTCGGTCCTTGGCTTTGCGCATCGTGATCGCGGCAGCATTCGCCTTCCCCGCCGCAATTGCTGGCTATCATGCAATGTTCGCCCTGTCCCAGATCGGGGTGCCTTCGCCGGCCTGGCGTGAGGTCTTCGCTTGCCTGGGCGCCATTTGCGTTGGCGTGACGGCGTGGATACGGCTGACCGTCTTTGCGGGTGAACAGCCCGCTCGGGCTGGTCGGAGCGCTTGAGAAGGCTTCCCAACCAATTCTTACGGCAGCCGCGCGCCGGGGATGCGGGAAGCACCGCTCGTTGCGGTCGCTTACGCAGTCGAACTCCCGTTCGACCGTGACTTCGAGTTTCGCGCGCATGCAGCGCGGCGGCTCAACGATGGCGCCGACCGGCCCATCACCGGTCATCTCGATGTCCGCAAAGCGCAGATGGTGAGTGCGGCCGTCTACACCGACGATGATCGCATACGCGGATCCTTTGAGCTCATCGTCAAGACCGCGTTTGACGAGGCGGCCCAGGACCGAATCGGCGGGCTCTTCGCCGTGAAGAGCAAAGGTGCTGATGTCCGGCTCGCGACCGGCCCCAACCAGAGCCTGATGCATCGTCTTGATGATGTCGCCGCGCATGCCAAGCTGACGAAGCGTCTGATCGAGGCCAGGTTTCAGGGTCCAACAGACGGGACCTGCCGGTTCTGCCAAGCCAAGGCGTTCCAGCTTGGCGGCCCTGCCGAGCAGCAAGGTGCGCAGTTCTGGGTCCTCGATATCGTCGCTCGGCCTCAGGTCTGCCACTCCCCCATTCGCGTCGGAAATGTCCCGCAGCGCCCGGTCAAGGCTGGTCCAGCGCTCCGCATCGACCTCCCGCCCCAAGCTTGCGCGAATCTCGTGCTCGCTGCGGGGCCCAAGCTCGAGAGTGATGCGCTCCGCCGCCCGATCCCGGAGGCCGCGGCTGATATACTCGCGGCTGATCACAAGGTCCTGACCGTTGTCAGCACGCCCGCGGACGAGGATGTGGACATGCGGATTGTCCGTATTCCAATGATCCACCGCGATCCATTCGAGCCCGGTTCCGAGATCCTTCTCGACGTCACGCATCAGCTCGCGCGTGAACGTCTTAAGCTCCCCCAGCGCTGCGCCATCCTCGGGCGAGACGATGAACCGGAAGTGATGACGATCCTCTTCGCAACGCGCGGCGAAGGCGCGCTCGTCCGCCGCATCACACGTCCTGTCAAACATGCGCGCGTCTTCGCCGTCACGCGTTACGCCATCACGCTTGAGATAGGCCAAGTGCTTGGGCAGCGGTGCCGATCGAAAGCGCGAGCCTTTGTGACGCACAACGCGTGCTTTTGTCACGACCCGCCGGGCATTCGAGCGCAGGCGGATGGAGACTGCCGCGCGACGGCCGCGTCCGAAATGGGAACGACTGTGAGCCTGGCCTGATCGGAATCTGTTGCCGACATGACCCGCCCGCTTTGCTGACCTCATCACCTCCCCGACAAAGCTCTTCGGGCGCTTGGCCCCACGGTTGCCGTGGTGGATGCGGCCGGGTCGGATCCGCAGGTCGTCGTCACGTGACGTCACGGCTGTAACCCCTGCTTCTGCACCGAGTGTACGGCGCGCGAGGTATTGATTGCGCTCGAGAAATCGCGAAAGGCGACGGCAGGAACTATTGCCCGCACGACAAAATCCCCTCTCCAACCAACCACATAAGCCGAGCCGACGGCCGGCCTTTTCCCTTGCCATCCCCGGTCGCTGGTCGCCAGGGCCCAACTTCTAGGACAACGGGCTCTCAGTACTCGCGACGATTTGCGACAAAATGCAGTTCGAGTCATAGCGGTGGATCATCCAATAGCGCCTGCCCGAACGCGCCGACTGGTGGGGGATTCATTGCGAACGAGCCGCCGCGACTTTGGCAGTTGACTTGCGAAGCCGCCCACTGTTTGCGAGCGAAGCGAGCGCTTGCGATAGCGATCGTCACCCGGAGGGCCGAGACACCCGTAGGGTGGCTCGGTGAGGAGCGAAGCGACGAGTAGAGCGCGGGCCGAAGGCATCGCCCGTATGCCAGCAGCACGTTAATATCGCACTCCTCCGCGAACTCTTGTGAGCGAGGGTCTTTCAGTAGCAAACTCGAAAGACTTAGCATCATGATCGTGTTGCAGCGTTTCGAATGCGAACCGAATGTCCGTCACCGTGCGCCCGCCCGGTCAACAAACAGGGGAGCCTCCCGCCAAGGAAGTGCACGCCTGCCGTCAGCTGCGGCATGTTCACCCTGCTCGTTATCCAGCAATGGCGTGACCGCTGCGACGTAGGCCGTAGTTTCGGATGGAAGCGGCTTTCCTGTTACGAGGTGCTGTTCATATCGCCGCGGACCTGCATGGTAGGCCGCAAGAAAGCCTGCCGAGCCGAAACGATCGTGCATCTCTTTAAGATATGCAGTGCCCGCCAGTATGTTGTCGCGAGCGTCAAACGGATCGAGACCGAGACCATAGCGAGCGCTGAGCTCCACCCAAGTGCCGGGCATGAGTTGCATCAGGCCTAGTGCGCCGCGAGGCGACGTTGCACATCGTTCACCCCCGCTCTCAATCTTCATCACTGCGCGAATCCAACGCGCCGGGACGGCAAAGCGATCGGACGCTTCCGTTATAAGAGCGCCAAACCGTTCGACGGGATTTTCACGGGACACGTTCTGCGCGGATGCGGTGCCTTCGAAGAAGGACAACGGTATGATCGGAGAGGGGCGCATCTACGACGATGCGAACGGACGCAGGCGCGTGTCGCTGGCGATCCGATCAGATCTGTCGATCGATGAACAAGTGGTCGCGAAGGGCAGCACCTGGCTCGACCGTCAGCTCCTTACCAAGGATCCGCCGCTCAGCCGCAGCGGCTTTGGTGCCGAAGTCCGGGATGCAATGGACGCGCGCGTCGATCACCTCATTGAGCAGGGCTTGGCTCGCCGGCACGGGCAACGCGTGGTGTTCGCCCGCGACTTGCTTGCGACGTTACGAAGTCGGGAGCTAGAGGCCAGCGCCAGCAAGGTTTCGGCTGAAACGGGGCTTGACCACCGTTTGGCTGCCGAGGGCGATCCAATTTCTGGCATCTATAGGCAACGAGTGACCCTCGCCTCGGGCCGCTATGCCATGATCGATGATGGGCTCGGTTTCCAACTCGTGCCATGGCGGCCGGCCCTGGAGCAGCGCCTTGGAAAGCAGGTGACAGGCGTCATGATGGCGGGCGGCAGGATCGATTGGGATTTTGACCGCAAGCGTGGATTAGGCATCTAGTTGTGCTGATGACATGCCTTAACTGCTGCCAAGAACAACTTCCTTTTGACAAAACGGGTCCCCGCCCAATACAATTCGGAATTGCAAGATTTTGATGATGCTCTTACTGCCTGATGGGCAGGGCAAAGATGCCGGTACCGCTTCGCCGGACCGGCGATAGGTAGCTGGCGTCGGGCGCTATCCTCCATAAGTAGTCGCACTCGATTTGTACTCAGGGAGCATTTGAGAAGATACATGACTGAACCAGCGGAAGGTGACGTTTGGAAACACGCTCAAAAGATGTCGCCGCGTGTTGCTCGTTTTGTTTTTGGTGGTTACCTGGTGCTCGCTGCGGCCGCGATCGTGCTCTCGTGGCGAGTTGCGCCATCTGCCCTTGTGCCAACGGCAGTGTTCATCCTGGTGCTCGCGACAATCGTGGCCTTGCTGGTTCAGGCCTTGAGCCGTCCAACTGGCTACCCAGCGGCGGTCGCTCTCTGGGCCATGCTGGCCGGTTGCATTGCCGTCGCGATTTTGTTCGTCACTTCAGCTTTCTTCGGTCTACCGGAAAGGGGGGCCACGCTCGTCGCAAGAATGCTTAAGCAAAATGAACTTGCGATCTTAAGCGGTGGGGATCCTGCAATCTATCTCGGTCCTGGAGCTGTTGCCATCCCGGGGAGCTATAGGGCCGACCCCGACGTAAATGGTGACCGCTTTGACCGCATATCCGAACTGTCCAAACGGGCCCCGCTAATTCTGAAGGGTACCACCGTCGTCTTGGACGCGCCTGCCTTTCATTTCGGGATACTCCGCCTCGAAGATGTAAAGCTAATCACTCGAGGACAAAACGTTACGATCGAGGCCGTGAGAATCGAAACTGCCGGAAATGTTTCGATAGAGGCCTATGCGTCGCTTCCTTCGTCCGCCCCTGGTGCAGCCGGAGGACAACTCAAACTGATCGTTTACGACCGCATTCGTGGCCAGCTCCTGGTGGACCTTTCTGGAACGAGTGGAGCGAAGGGAGCCGATGGACGCAACGGTGTGACTGGTGCGGGCGGTGCGCCCGGTGAAAATTCGGCCCAAAGCCTGTTCGACTGCAAGCACGGTGGTGGCCCTGGTGGTCCAGGGCAGCCGGGCGGCAAGGGGGAGGATGGAGCGCCCGGTTCGCAGGGCGGGGACGGAGGAACGCTGTTTTTTGTCGCCGCAGATCCCGATCGCCTCTTCAACTCAATCAGATTCATTGCGAACGGCGGTGAAGGTGGCCAGGGTGGGCGGCACGGTACCGGAGGACCCGGCGGACCGGGCGGACCGGGTGGTCACGGCGGAGGCTTCTGCGGTGGAGGTCAGGCCGGCCCGCAAGGCCCTTCGGGCCCTGACGGACGGGACGGTGCCATCGGAAAGGCGGGGAATGGCGGAAGCGTAGTCAAATTGAACTTAGACAGCGAGATCCCGCAATGACGGATCTGGCACCTGACCCGTTCAAGGTTGGCGATTTCATTCGTTCCATTCCGAACAAGCCGGCCCGCTTGGTGCTCCTTATTACGCTTGCGCTGATGCTACTGGCGGGAGTGGCATCTTATTTTGCCAATGCAGAGCGCGCGATCGAAGCTGTCAGCGTTACATTCATTTTTCTGTATCTTGCTCTGCTTGCGATCGCAGTCTCGATCGCTGTCGTCCCTGTTGGAGATCAGACGACTGAAGACCAGATCGTCAAAGCCAAAAATGCGCAACGGAATGCCCGCGGCAGCCTGCTACTCGTGCTTGGGCTTGGACTCATTGTGCTAGCCACACTCAATTTTATGATCTTGCCAATCTGGTCGGCTGCCATTTTTGAACTTCACTATCAACGTCTCAAATATGCAACAGCCGACGTTGGGAGCTTTTTGGACGGTCTTGAGTCATCCGGCCCCTCGGCCGTGCAAGATCTACAGTTGGGCGAGCTAAAGACGACCGGCGACCGCATTTCCGATGCGCGCTCCTTCCTGCATCTTTTCAATCAGGACAGCTTTACGGTTCCCAGCCAGGATATACGAGAATTCAAGGGCGATGCCGTTATCGCTGCGCGAGAAGTCGTCTTCGACAATACGAGCTCTCTCAGGATTGGAAGCAAGCATCTCTTCATCATGACGAACAGCTTGCAGTTGGCGGGGGACAAGGAGCAGCCTCAGATCTATGCATACGGCCCCGACGATGTGCCATCTGATGTCGGGTTGGACCCGAAGACCCCCGGGCTGAATGGTGCCGATGCTGGAAGCGTGACCATTGTTGTTTTGGGAGACGTCAAGGGAGATGGGCTGCTCAGAGTCGATTTAAGGGGCCAGCGGGGAGGAAAAGGCGCACACGGGGAGCAACCTCCTGCACGACCTCGAGCCGCCGACCGGCGGTCGCTTGCAGGCCGTCCGAAGTGGTCGTTTCGCCCTCCTCGAAGGGAGGAGTTGGATGAATTTAACAAGAAGGTCGCCGAACAACTTCGAGACCCGAAAATGGACGACGAAACAAAGCAATTGCTGAAGCAAAACCAAGTGGCATTTGCCTCCTGCACCGACCCGCAGACAAGCTGTAAGCTTATTTTATGTGACGAACCGAATTGGGGGACGAACGCACGGGGAGAGCCAGGGACGCAGGGAGAGGACGGCCGAGATGGCAGCCCTGGGGGTAAGGCTGGACAGCCCGGTAGTCTAAAGATTTATTTCCTCAAGAGCCAATCCACGCTGCAGAAAGCTTTGGCATCAAAAGTGCGATGGTGGCAAGGAGAGACCATCGATCATGCTCCTCCGCTCCAACGCAAGGGCGAAGGCGGTGATCCGAGTGCCCCCGGGTCGCCCGGCGCTGGCGGCTTAGGTTTGCCAAGCGATCCATTCGGCGTTTGCGGGGCGGGCGCCACTGGCACGACGGGGGAGCAAGGACGGCCAGGCAACAAGGGCAAGGACGGGCCAGATCCTTCTCCAGGAAAGCCCGCCTCACTTCGGGGGGTGTCCCTTTTCTGATCTGTTCGCTTGAGTGAATTTTTTAAGGGGACTCTACCAAGCGTAGCCGAACGCCGCCGCTCGTACTCCGCGAGTTCGACAACTCTTGCTGATAGGCATATTCCAGATGTCGTTGTCGTCATGTCGACAACGAAAGTGCTTTGGGGCCAAATCACGCTTGTCCTTGCTATCGTGCTCATCACCACGTGGGCAGCGACGCAATGGGTTGCCTGGAGGCTGGGATTTCAGCCTCGGCTCGGATCGCCCTGGTTTGAGCTCGGCATGCCCATCTACCTCCCGCCCGCCTTCTTTTGGTGGTGGTACGCATACGATGCCTATGCCCCCAAAATCTTCGTCGAGGGCGCCTGCATCGCGGCGTCCGGCGGGGTGATCTCGATCATCGTCGCCTTCGGAATGTCGATCTGGCGGGCGCAAGAGGCGAAGACCGCGGCAACCTATGGTTCGGCCCGGTGGGCACTGCAGAATGAAATCGGCAGCGCGCAACTCTTGGGAGCGGACGGTGTCGTGCTCTGTCGGCTTGATCGCAATTACCTTCGACACGACGGGCCCGAACATGTGCTCTGCTTCGCGCCAACGCGATCGGGCAAGGGTATTGGCCTCGTAGTGCCGACGCTCCTGACATGGCCGGGTAGTTGCATCGTACACGACATCAAGGGCGAGAATTGGCATCTGACCTCTGGCTTTCGCGCACGCCATGGCCGGGTAGTCTTGTTTGATCCCACCAACCGCAACTCGGCGGCCTACAATCCCCTCCTGGAGGTACGTCGCGGAGAATCGGAAGTTCGGGACGTCCAGAACATCGCGGACGTGTTGGTCGATCCGGAAGGTGCCCTGGAACGGCGTAACCATTGGGAGAAGACCAGCCATTCCCTGTTGGTCGGCGCGATCCTGCACGTTCTTTATGCCGAGCAGGACAAGACTTTGGCTGGAGTCGCAAAATTCCTGTCGGATCCCAGGCGCCCGATCGAAGCGACCATGCGCGCGATGATGTTGACGGTTCATCTTGGCGATGCCGGCGTTCACCCGGTCATCGCCTCGGCGGCCCGGGAGCTCCTGAACAAGAGCGACAATGAAAGGTCCGGCGTCCTTTCAACTGCGATGTCGTTCCTTGGGCTTTACCGCGATCCGGTTGTGGCACAGGTGACACGCCGCAGCGACTGGCGGATCCGCGATTTCGTGGAGGCAGACCAGCCGACAACGCTTTACCTGGTGGTGCCGCCCTCCGACATCAGCCGGACCAAGCCGCTCGTACGGCTGATCCTCAACCAGATCGGCCGCCGCTTGACTGAAGATCTGAACGCCAAGGGACGCCGGCATCGTGTGCTGTTGATGCTGGACGAGTTTCCAGCCCTCGGCCGACTGGACTTCTTCGAGTCGGCGCTCGCGTTCATGGCTGGCTATGGTCTCAAGAGTTTTCTGATCGCCCAGTCCCTCAATCAGATCGAGAAGGCCTATGGTCCGAACAATTCGATCCTGGACAACTGCCACGTCCGCGTGTCGTTTGCCACCAATGATGAACGAACTGCCCGGCGCGTGTCGGAGGCGCTGGGAACCGCGACCGAACTGCGCGCCATGAAGAACTATGCAGGCCATAGGTTGAGCCCGTGGCTCGGTCACCTCATGGTGTCTCGGCAGGAGACGGCACGTCCGCTTCTGACGCCTGGCGAGGTGATGCAATTGCCGCCGGACGATGAGCTGGTTCTGGTTTCGGGGTGTCCGCCGATCCGTGCGAAGAAGGCGCGCTATTTCGAAGACCCGCGGTTTCGTGAGCGATTGCTTCCGCCGGCCACGTCTGATGGCGCGGGGAGCCGCGTTTTGCCTGCGGCGGATGACTGGAGCACGTTACGGCTGCCGGGCATCACGCGCAAAGCGCAGAAATCAAGGGTTCAAGAACAACAGAGCGAATCCATCGACGACCCCGCCAATGGTGGCATCAGGCGAGAGCCGGAACTTCCCGTACATGAAGATGTGGCACCGGATCCGGTTCCCGTGAAGACCGAGTTCGAATTTACCGACGAAGATTCCGATGACGACATCCAGCGTGCTGGCGAACTACGCCGCTCGGTGACAAGTGTGGCCCGCCAGGCCGCGATGGATCCCGATGATGGCCTTGGTCTTTAGGGTGAGGCGATGCGAACCAAACATACATTTCGCCTGCCACCAGATCTCGCCAGCCAGTTAGCGGACTATGCCAACCGGAAGCGGGTGCCACAGGCCCTCATCGTCGAATCGGCACTGTCATCATTCCTCTCCCCGGATGGCTCCGAGCGCATGGAAGCGGCTCTCGGCCGGCGGTTGGACCGGCTGGCGCGCCAAGTGGAGCGTCTCGAGCGTCACGTGATAATTTCGAATGAAGCACTGGCGTTGTTCGTCCGTTTCTGGCTGACGGCGACGCCGCCCTTGCCGGATACCGCGCAAGCTGCTGCACAGGCCAAGGGCCGAGAACGCTATGAAGGGTTCATTGAGGCGTTGGGGCGCCGCCTCGCTCGAGGCCAGAGCCTCGCGCAGGAAATTACTTTGGATGTCGAGCCGCATGGCCGGACGGTCGACAAACCTGATCCTGCTTGAGCGGCCCGCCGATTCCTGCTTTCGCTACGCCAAATTACGACGTCGACGATTGTGAGGTTGAGGAAATCTCGGGACTGCTCCTTCTGTCACCTGCCGCTGCTGAAGTCAGCTTATTCGATGATCGGATCTTCGGCCTCGCTGATTGCGAGCGTCGCTGCACCGATCAAGGGGGAGGGGAGATCATGACAGCCGACAGCGAACGCAATGGCCAAGTCAACTTGAGCTTGGATCAAGCTGAGACGAACGCCTCGCCGATTCCAACTGAAATCCTTCGAACCAGAAAGGTCTGCGTTCAACTTTCCGAGGCGACTTTCGAGCGCTTGGAGGCTGCAACCAGTCAGGCGGGCACCGGCAAGAGCATCTTCATAGAGACCGCGCTTGAGCATTTCTTGAATCCGGCTCCGCCGGCGGAAAGCATGCTTCACGAAGCCCTGCATCAAATTGGCGATCAGATTGAACGCCTAGAGAGTGAAATTGCGATCATCACCGAGACGGTCGCATTGCACGTTCGTTATCACCTCACGGTGACGCCCCCGATGTCGCCATCGCGGCAGCGCGATGCCTGCGTGCTGGGTGACCTGCGGTTTAAGGCCCTGGCCGAGCAGGTTGATCGACGCGTGCGCTTAGGTCAGTCGCTGATGCGGGAGACGGTCGCCGGTCTCAGTCCGACCGAGCGCAACGCCTCTCCACCTCGGAGTGATAGAGAGGCAGTGCCCTGTCGTCCGGAAGATCAGGATGACGTCCTCGCCGACGTCGCCCCAAACGCGGAATCCGAGCAGGCTGCTGCCGTCCAGGAGGACGGCAGCAACCATAACTTTCGAAGTTTGCCAGACGCGTTCTGCTGACTCGATTGAGGCGGCCGGAGAGAGCGCAGGCGAGATCCCGCTCAAGCCATCTGGCGCATCCGGTTATCCGAAGGGAAATGCCACGAGGCGCCTTCCAAAATGGCGGCTGATGTTCGGCGTCTTTTTGCCGTTCGCGGCAGGCTACTATCTTTCCTATCTGTTCCGAACGATCAATTCGTTGATTTCTGAGTCTCTATCGGCTGACCTGGGTCTTGATGCCAGCAGTCTCGGGCTGCTGACATCAGTCTATTTCCTCATCTTCGGGGCCGCGCAGATTCCAATCGGAATCTTGTTGGATCGTTTTGGCCCGCGCCGGGGCAGAGCGCGTTGCTGCTCGCCGCGTCGCTGGGGGCCGCTCTGTTCGGTGCTTCGACCGGTTTCCTGTCACTCCTGCTCGCTCGCGCAATGATTGGTTTTGGCGTAGCAGCCGCATTGATGGCTGGCTTGAAAGCGATCGTTCTCTGGTTTCCAAGAGAACGGGTCGCGCTGATGAACGGATATATGATCATGCTGGGTGCCTTGGGAGCGGTGACAGCAACCCTACCTGCCGAATGGTTGCTGAGTTGGGTGGGCTGGAGGGGGCTATTCGAGAGTTTGGCGATCACAACGCTCGCGACCGCCCTTCTGATCTTTCTTGCAGTTCCAGAGGCCCGCATGACACAGCAGGCACGACCGGCAGGGCTCCGGCTGGAAGCGATCGTCATCAATCGACGCTTCTGGCGAATTGCGCCTCTTTCCGCAACCTGCGTTGGCTCGGCCTGGTCGTTGCAGGCATTGTGGGCCGCACCCTGGCTCATCGACGTGGAGGGGCTCAATCGTGAGGCCATGGTGGCGCAATTGTTCGTCATGGCGATCGGCATATGCGTCGGCGCCTTGTTGCTGGGCACCATTGCGGACCGGTTGCGTAGCCAAGGCGTGGGCTCGGAAGCGCTGCTCGCGGTCGTGGCGTCAGTGTTCGTCTTGGCGGAGATTGCGCTAATCCTTCGTCTGCCGCTCCCCACTATGTTGCTTTGGTCAGTGGTTTCTGTTGTGGGCGCCGTCACGGTGCTCAGCTACGCGGCGATCGCAGAATACTTTCCAACCGAGCTCGCGGCCCGTGCCAATGGCAGCCTGAACGTACTGCATTTCGGGTGGGCCTTCGCCGTTCAGTGCGGAACCGGGCTCATATTGCAGCAATGGCCCGTTCAGAACGGACATTATCCGCTGATGGCCTACCAAGTGGCCTTTGGGTTGAGCGTTGCTGCACAGGTAATGGCGCTGGCTTGGTTCGCCCGGCCCTGGATCAGTGCCCTGGGACTTGCCGGAGTCTTCCTTCACAGTCGCGAGCGAACCGGAGAGACTGTCGAAGCGATCATTCCACTCATCGAGTATTCAATTGTCGAGGGACAACCCGATGCGGAGTGGTGATGTCGAACGAAAGTGGGCAGAATAGCTTCGCAAGATGCGGCGCGACCGATTTGCCAACCGCACACTCGATCGAACCGATGTGGCGAGGTTGCCAGAGAAGCTCCCCCTCGACGCTCGTTCATGGAGGCACCAAAGGCCCCAGCGATCGGACTGACGGCGGATCAGCATGAGTTGACAAGGGGTTGGCTGCCCCATACGGTTTCAATCACGGCGAGATTTCGAAGCAGAAGAACATCCTTTGTCAAGGACCGGCACAAAGCACGCATCTTCGCGGCGGTCTTCCGCGAAGACCGAAGCGCGGGATTCAGATCGGCTGCGCAGCACAGTGCAATCGTTGGCCAAGGGCTTTCGCCTTCTCGAGGCTTTTGGCCCAGATCGCGAAGAACTGACATTGAGCGAGCTGGCGATCGCGGCGGCGCTCGATCCCGGAACGACCCACCGCATGCTGAACACGCTTGTTGATCTCGGTTACGTCGACCGGGTCCCGGACAGCCGACGTTTCCGCTTGACCTTGAAGGTTCTTGATCTCGGCTTTCGGGCCATCGCTCACCAGGATTTACGTACGATTGTGCGACCGGTTCTGCGCACGCTTGTCAATGACACGAGCGAGGCAGCAAGTTTCGGTGTGCTCGATGGTGCAGAAGTGCTCTACATCGAGCGCGTTCGAGCGGGGCTGACGCGCATCAGTGTTGACATACAGCTCGGCACCACAGTCCCGGCTCACCAAAGTATTATTGGCCATAGTATTCTGGCGTTTCGTCCGGAATCAGAGTTGAAGAGTTTGGCGGCGCTGCCTCAGCGGCGAAATCCCTCGACGTATCAACCGATCGAATGGAGCGACATCGGTCCCTCCCTCGCGGAGATTCGAAAAAAGGGGTACGCGCTGCGCCCTTCTACGCTGAGCCAGGGGTTGCGCATTTTGGCGGTGCCTGTGCGTGATGCCGATGGGCTTGCGATCGGCGCGATCAGTATCGCTTCGCCCGTGGGACGCATTTCGGAAGCTGAGTTTCGTTCGCTTGCACTTGAGCCCGCGCGAGCTGCCGCGCACAGCATCTCGCGTGCCATTGAAGCGTCGGGAAGTATCGGGCCAAGCCTCTAGCACAAAGCCACCCGTAGCTCTTTGCAGAAGGCGTTTCGCATCGCGAGGCGCTGTAGGCGTGGCGTAGATCACGCTTGCGCGGTTGTGCTCGCGCTGATGTTGGATTTCACGCCGAATCTAGGGCCCGCTCGCCGTGTCCGAGAGGTATTTGCCACCGGCTTCGACAGGCGGCTGCGGCCTGAACCAATCGCGATCCAAATCGTAACCTGCCAAATTCCCGCGCATTTTCAGTGAATTGCCGCTCGCGTCCGAGGGACCGCCGGCGGTTGCCTTCAGAACACGTTTGACAGGGGCGAAAAGGCCGCATAAGACACTTCGAATAACGAAAAAAACTTCGCAATCCGAAAAGTGACGATTTTCGCAGCGTCCTTTGGAATTGAGACGGAAACGGGAGGTTAAATTGCTGCAAGCCACGACACCTCTGCCGCCGCCCAGCGCCGAGCTGATCGCCGCACGCCTTGATCGGCTGCCGGTGACGCGGCGGCTGTCAATCATTCGCATTGTGATCGGGGCAGCGACGTTCTTCGACGCCTATACAGTCCTTGCCATCGCATTCGCGATGCCGGTGCTGGTGCGGGAATGGAGTCTATCGCCCGCGGAAGTCGGAGCGATTCTCTCACTCGGTTACGTCGGCCAATTGATCGGTGCCGTCTTCTTCGGCTGGCTTGCAGAACGCATCGGCCGGATAAAGGTGCTCTGGATCACGATCACGCTGTTTGTCGGCATGGACATCGCGTGTCTGTTTGCGACCGGCGCGGTCTCGATGATGCTTTGTCGTTTCGTTCAGGGCATCGGAACCGGGGGGGAGGTGCCCGTTGCGAGTGCCTATGTGAACGAGATGATCGGCAGCCGAAAGCGTGGCCGCTTCTTCCTGTTGTACGAGGTGATCTTCCCCGTCGGGCTCATGTTCGCGGGAGTCGTCGGGTATTTCCTGGTGCCGCTATATGGCTGGCGGGCCATGTTCCTGGTTGGCTTGGTGCCGTCCGTCCTGATGTTTCCGCTGCCCTTCCTCATGCCTGAGTCGCCGCGATGGCTTGCAGCGCGTGGGCGCCTTGCGGAGGCCGATGCCGTCGTCAGCGAATTCGAGCAATCCGCCGAGCGCAGCGGACACGTGCTTGCCGAGCCTTCTCCGCTGGCCTCGCTCACCGTCGCCCGTACCGATTGGCACGAACTGTTTCGTGGCATCTATCGTGGCCGAACTTTCATGATCTGGACCCTGTGGTTCTGCGCGTACATGGTGCTGAACGGCATGATCACGTGGATGCCGACTTTGTACCGCGAGGTCTTCAAGCTGCCCTTGGAAACCAGCCTCGCTTACGGCTTCACCACGTCGGCCTGCGGGGTTGTTGCATCGATCGTTTGCGCCCTTCTTATCGATCGCGTTGGACGAAGGAATTGGTATGCGGCTGCATTCGCGTTGGCTGTGATACCGCTCGCATTGCTCGCCATCACGGGCGCCGACACCGTACTGCACGTTCTCGTGCTTGTGTCGACGGCTTACGCCATCGTTCAGACGATCGCCTTCTCGATGTACCTCTATTCGGCAGAGCTTTACCCAACACGGTTGCGTGCTCTCGGGACCGGCTGTGGAAGTGCTTGGCTTCGTCTCGGCTCGTCGACGGGGCCGCTGGTTGTCGGCTACGTGTCGACGGCAGCCGGCATAGGCAGTGTTTTCGCCGTGTTCGGATGCGTTTTGGCCCTCGGCGCCGTCGTGACATGGGCATTCGCAGTCGAGACTGCCGGGAAGTCGCTCGAGACTCTGTCTCCTTAGTTCAGTTTTCCTCGTCTTGCGGAGTAATACACGTGCCGGAATTCATCGACGCTTGGACTCACATCTTCCCGCCGAGCTACTTCGAGCGTCTGCAGACGATGGCGTCGGCCGCCGGGCCGCTACGGCGCTGGATGGAGCTCAAGCCGCTATACGACCTTGACCAACGTTTTCGCCTGATGGACGGGTTCAGCGGATACCGGCAACTGTTGACGCCGTCGATGCCGCCCATAGAGGACCTCGCCGATGGAGCGCTGGCGACAAGCCTCATGCGGTTGATGAACGACGGCCTGGCAGATCTGGTGCAGCGGCATCCTGATCGATTTCCTGGCTTCGCCGCGGCGCTGTCTCTGCACGATATCGACGAGGCCCTGGCGGAAATTGCACGAGCGGATTCGATAGGGGCTGCCGGGTTTCAGCTTTGCACGCATGTACGGGGAATTCCGTTGGATGATCCGCGCTTCGCCCCAGTCTTTGACGAAATTGCAAAACGCGATCTCGTCATCTGGTTGCACCCCGTGCGCGGACCGTTGCCCGACTATCCGACCGAGTCCAAGTCCCGCTACGAAATCTGGTGGTGCTTCGGCTGGCCCTACGACAGCAGCGTCGCAATGGCGCGGCTGGTCTTCTCAGGACTATTCGATCGTCATCCAAACCTCAGGATCATCACCCATCACATGGGGGCGATGATTCCCTATTTCGCTGGGCGTATCACTCAGGGATGGGGACTTGAAATGGGCAGTCGCACGCCACCGGCGGACAGCGACTTGCTGCCGAAGCCTCTCAAGAAGCCAGCTGAAGATTATTTTCACATGTTCTTCGCGGATACGGCGCTTTCGGGGGCTGTCGGTGCCACGCGGTGTGGGCTCGACTATTTCGGTGCGGACAAGGTGCTATTCGCCAGCGACTTCCCGTTTGACTCGGAGGGCGGAAGCTATCTCGTTCGAGAGACGATCAATGCGCTCAATGCACTCGAGCTGAGCGAAGCCTTTCGCCGCAAGATCGATAGCGGAAACGTCCTGCGTCTTATCGATCGCCGCGCGCGGTCTCCACTCACAGTCTGATCCCAACTGAAGAGGAAGAAACATCATATGGCTACTCATCGTCTTGGTGTGATCATGCACGGCGTCACCGGCCGCATGGGTCTCAACCAGCATTTGATCCGTTCGATCATTGCGATCCGTGATCAAGGTGGCGTCACAATGTCCAACGGCGACCGGGTGGTGCCGGATCCGATCCTGGTCGGCCGCAATCCCGACAGGATCGAGCGGTTGGCAAAGAGTCTCAACGTCGCGCGCTGGACGACGGATCTCGATGGCGCCCTGGCTGACAAGAACGATACAATCTTTTTCGACGCAGCCACGACCCAGGCCCGACCTGGCTTGCTCGCGAAGGCGATCGAGGCCGGCAAGCACATTTATTGCGAAAAGCCTATCGCGACCGGTCTCGAGGAAGCCCTGCGCGTGATCAAGCTGGCCAACGCCAAGGGCGTCAAGCACGGCACTGTCCAGGACAAGCTGTTCCTGCCAGGAATGAAGAAGCTGGCGATGCTGCGCGACAGTGGTTTCTTCGGCCGCATGCTGTCTGTTCGCGGTGAGTTCGGCTATTGGGTCTTCGAGGGCGATTGGCAGTCTGCCCAACGGCCTTCTTGGAATTACCGCGCCGAGGACGGCGGCGGCATGATCCTCGACATGGTCTGTCATTGGCGCTACGTGCTCGACAATCTTTTCGGTGAAGTGGAAAGCCTGACCTGCATTGGAGCCACCGACATCCCAGAACGCTGGGATGAGCAGGGCAAGAACTACAAGGCAACTGCGGATGATTCCGCATACGCCACATTCCGCCTCAAGGGCGGGGTCATTGCTCATATGAATATGTCCTGGGCGACGAGGGTCTACCGCGACGACCTCGTTACGTTTCAGGTCGACGGTACCCACGGCTCCGCGGTCGCCGGTCTGACCGATTGCGTCATCCAGCCCCGACAGGCAACGCCTCGCCCGGTGTGGAATCCCGACGAGAAGCGTGTCCACGACTTCTACGCAGACTGGAAGGAAGTCCCCAGCAACGACTCCTACGACAACGGGTTCAAAGTGCAGTGGGAAATGTTCATCCGTCATGTCTGCGAGGACGCCCCCTACAAATACACACTGCTCGAAGGAGCCAAGGGCGTGCAACTCGTCGAATGTGCACTGCAAAGCTGGCGCGAACGGCGGTGGGTCGACGTAGCCCCGCTCAAAGTGTGAGGAGCGACAGATGAACAAACCTGTTCCTACAGAAGGGTCTCTGTCCTTGAAGCTGCCCACCGCCGAACGGGGGTTGGAGACCTACCGCCTTTCGGTACCCCAGGCGTTTTCGGCAAAGCTTACGGGTGAGTTGAACCGCGTCGCGTTCTCGGCGGCACATGTGGTCGCCGATCCGCTAGCGTCCGTCGATCCTTGGCTCGAGCCGGCAATTGATTGGGATCGAACGATTGCGTTCCGCGAACACATCTGGGATCTCGGTCTGGGCGTCGCCGAAGCCATGGATACGGCCCAGCGCGGCATGGGCCTCGATTGGCCGACGTCCTTGGAGCTGATCAAGAAAAGTGTTGCGGCTGCAAGGGCGCGGGGTGGCTTGGTCGCGTCAGGAGCCGGGACCGACCATTTGAACCCCGACGATACCCGATCGCTTGACGATGTGATTCGTGCCTATGAAGAGCAGGTCGAAGCGATCGAGGCCGTCGGTGGTCGAATCATCCTCATGGCCTCCAGATCCCTCGCGCGCGTCGGCACTGGCGCCTCGGACTACGAGACGGTCTATGACCGGATCTTGTCCCAGGTTCGCCAACCCGTCATCATCCACTGGCTTGGCGACATGTTCGATCCAGCCCTCTCTGGCTATTGGGGGACGCACGATATTGACGCGGCGATGAACACCGCGCTTGGCATCATCAACGCTCATGCTGAGAAGGTCGATGGGGTAAAGATTTCTCTGCTGGACAAGCAGCGAGAGATTGACATGCGCCGACGGCTTGACAAGCGCGTGAAAATGTACACCGGCGACGACTTCAATTATGCCGAGCTGATCGCGGGCGACGCGCACGGCTTCTCACATGCCTTGCTGGGTATCTTTGACGCTATCGCGCCGGCAGCGTCTTACGCGCTATCACGTCTTGCCGACGGTGATGTCGCAACCTTCGAAGATGTCCTGGCGCCCACTGTTCCGCTATCGCGCCACATCTTCAAAGCGCCGACCCGGTTCTACAAGACCGGGGTGGTCTTCATGGCCTATCTCAATGGTCACCAGGATCACTTCACCATGATCGGTGGTCAGGAAAGCGCACGATCCACCCTCCATCTAGCGCAGATATTTCGTCTTGCCGATCGGGCAAGACTGCTGACGGACCCCGATCGAGCAGTTGCGCGGATGAAGGAAGTGCTGGCCGTCAGAGGAATTGAGGCGTGACGCACCTATTCCCACCGGTGCCCAAACCAGGGAAAGCCTGGCACGAATAGAGGAAGCCCGACGGCCGCAGCCGTGCTCACGCAGCTTGAACATCCGATTGGACGACGATGATCTTACCGCAAGTCAAGCGAGCCTCAATCGATCTCAGAGGGTTGTTGCTGTTCCTGCAGGTGGCGGAAGCCGGGAGCTTTTCGAAGGCGGCGACGTCGCTCGCCATCGGGCAACCCATACTCAGCCGGGACATCAAGGCTCTTGAGGACAAGTACGGTGTTCAACTCTTCAATCGAAATGGCCGGGGGATATCGCTGACGACTGCAGGAAATCATCTGCTCGTGTACGCCAGGTCGATTCTGCAGAATCTCACCTGTGCGCAGGATGCACTTCGATCGTTCAGTGCCGCGAAATCTGGAAGTGTGATCGTTGCCGTGCCGGGGCTCTCGGCCCGGTTGACGGGCGATCTCATTCGGCGCTCTAAAGTCGAATGCGATGGGATTTCATTGAGTCTGATCGAGGCGGACACCGGTAAGTCGATCGAACTGTTGAGCAATGGCGTCGCCGACATTGCCATTCTGTATAATCCTCCCAACATGAGCACGCTCAATGTTGAGCATCTCATGAATGATCATTTCGTTCTGCTCGGCGCGCTGGGCAGTCTAAGCGACCATCAGGAAGGAGGGACGACGTTCGAGTCTATTCGCGACTTGCCACTAGCGCTTCCGCCCCGGCCAGATCGCTTGAGAGCGGTCCTTGAAAGCGCAGCCCAGATCGCCGGAACAACCCTGGCAGTCGACCTCGAGATCACCGGGGTTAACACGATGCTGGAACTGGTTCGCTGCAACCTTCTGCATACGATCGTCCCGTTTGGTCTTGTGAGCACGAATAGTACGGCGACGGGCTTCGACATCCGGCGTCTTAGCGGAATCTTCTCGCCGCTTCGCTTGAGCGTCGCGACATCGATGCAGCGGCCACAGACGGTTGCGACCAAGACCGTTCTCACGGCCATCCGACAGCAGTTTCGCGAGGCACGATCCGATCCATTAGCACCGATCGATCCCCGATCCGTCGGTCCAGACGGGCCATCCGGTAGCTTTGCGCTGAACCACCGATCGTGAGATCGGCCTTCGCGGCACCGGCTCAACGAGGGGAAGGCAGGCGCAGCAATAACTGTTATGTCATCTCACGATCTTGAATCGCGTTCCACGCTGAAGCAGTAGTTGGATGGGGAATTGTTGTCGCATCTCGAATGACGGGATCGGGCTGTGCACGTTTGTCGATTTTGCGGAGAAATGGGGCGGATGATCAAGGGTAAGTGGGCCTTCGCGCGATATCGGTGCGTGCTGTGGGCTTGAATGATGCGTGATTTCTCAAAAGACCATCGTTGGCTGTCGCTGAACACGGCGACAGTACGTCATCAAGGCGATCTCGTCGCTATCGTCGATGCCTGCGCGCGCGCCGGCATCCGCGCGATCGACCCTTGGCGCGACCAGGTGGCCGCGATTGGCCTCGATCGAGCCGTAAGACTGGTCCGAGACGCTGGCCTGGATCTTTCCGGCTATTGCCGTGGCGGGATGTTTCCCGCAGATCCGGGGCTCCGCGCGGTCGTCCGTGATGACAATCGGCGGGCCGTCGATGAAGCCAAGGCGCTAAACGCGCCCTGCCTCGTTCTCGTGGTTGGCGGGCTACCTCAATATTCGCGTCCGGGAAGTGTCCCTTCCAAAGATATTGCGAGGGCGCGTGCGCAAGCTGAGGAGGGGATCGCGGAATTGCTAGAATATGCCGCCGGGGTTGGCATGCGGCTTTCGATCGAGCCTCTGCATCCAGCCTATGCCGCCGACCGCGCCTGTGTCAGTACGATGTGCCAGGCGCTCGACATTTGCGATCGCCTTGATCCAGAAAAGTCTGGCAGGCTTGGTGTTGCCATCGACGTCTATCATGTGTGGTGGGATCCGGATTTGATCGCTCAGATACGTCGTGCGGGTAAGAACCGTATACATGCCTTCCACGTGTGCGACTGGCTGGTACCTACGCGCGACTTGCTCAACGACCGTGGGATGATGGGGGACGGTATCATTGATATTCCGTCGATCCGTGCCGTCGTCGAAGCAGAGGGTTTTGACGGCTATTCCGAGATCGAGATCTTCTCCAACGATTGGTGGACTAAGCCAATGGGAGACGTGATTGCAACCTGCATTGCTCGGCACAGAGGCTCTGTTTGAGAGCGTCACACGTGAACGTAAGAGCGGTCGGCGATTCGTTGCGGACTATCCGTCGGAAGGTCGTTGTAAGTTGGGCGAGTGTCATCCTCGGCGCCCGATCACTCTAGCCGCTTGGCGCGAGCCGACCCGATCGCCAAGCCGCCATCCATTCGTCGAAGTTTGTGTTCGAATCGCGGGCAATTGCCACGGGCGCCAAGCGTGCGTGCTCGTTTGCGCTTGCAGTGTCGAGGAAGAGGAGCTCGTATGCTGACGGATGTTTCGATCAGGACGAAAGTCGTGACCGTCATATCGATCCTGATAGTGGTCACCATTGCGATCGGGCTTCTTTCAGTCAGAAGCATGCAGCTGATCAATGCCAGGACCAAGGATATCCAGACGAACTGGCTGCCTTCCGTTCGTGCGCTGGGGGAGCTTCGGGCAAGCACGATCAATTACCGGAATATGATCAGGGAGCATATGCTCGCGGAAACGAAGGAAGCAAAGCTCGCTGCGGAGGGGACACTTGAGAAGCCCATCGCGGCCGGCAACGCGGCCCGCGCCGCGTATGAAAAGCTAATTGGATCCGCGGAAGAGCGGGAACTGTTTGATCGCTGGTCGAGATTGTGGGACGGATACCTCATCGGAAGTCGAGAGGTCATGACCAGATCTCGCAATGAGGTAGGCGGGGTGCCTCATGAGGCGCACGAGATGAACGCGAAAGTCGTCAATCCCAAGAGCTTGGCGGCCGACGAATATTTGATGAGGGCAATCGTTCTCAACAACGAAGCGGCGGATCGAGCCGGAGCCGAGGCGGCTCGAAGCTTCGATGAGGGCTTAAGGTGGCTAATCGCCCTGATTGCCGTCGGGGCGATGGGAGGTATCGCTATTGCTGTCTACCTGGTTCGCGATCTCACTGCCGGTATTAGCACCATCATCTCGCAGATGCAGGCGCTTAGCGAGGGAGATCTATCGGTCTCCATAGAACGCCGCGGCAAGCATACCGAGATCGGCCGCATGGCTGCCACTCTTGAACTATTCAAGGAGGCGCTGATCGCCAAGAGAGCATTGGATGAAAAGGCCGCTGCCGAATCCAGAGCCAAGATCGAAAGAAGCAATCGGGTCGACTTGATTGCTCGCGAATTCGAGAACATGATCGGTGAAGTTGTCGAGACGGTCTCGTCAGCATCAACCGAGCTCGAAACGTCGGCAACCACGCTGACGGCTGGCGCATCCGAATCGCTTCGGCTCGCGACAAGCGTGGCGTCGGGGGCTGAGCAGGCGTCCGTCAACATGCACTCCATTGCTTCCGCTACCGAGGAGATGACGGCCTCGATCGTGGAGATAAGCCGGCAGGTTCAGGAGGCTGCTCGCATCGCTTCCGCAGCTGTCGAGCAGTCGCGCGCGAGCAATAAACGTACTGACGAACTGGCCCGAGCGGCCGCGCGCATCGATGATGTCGTCGAACTCATCGGGAAAATTGCAGCCCAAACCAATCTGCTTGCCCTTAATGCCACGATCGAGGCAGTCCGGGCTGGCGATGCGGGCAAGGGTTTTGCCGTAGTTGCGACAGAAGTTAAGGCGCTCGCCGAACAGACGACGGCGGCAACCGAAGAGATCGGGTTACAGATTGTGGACATCCAGGCCGCCACCCGCGGTGCCGTTGATACGATAAAGGACATTGGTGGTGTGGTAGACCGGATATCCGAGATATCAGCCGCCATCGCGTCAGCGATCGAGGAACAAAGTGCCGCAACTCAGGACATTGCTCGCAACATTCAGCTGGCGGCCCATGGCACAGCGGCGGTAACGGCGAGCATCACCGCGGTTCAGCGTGGTGCGGAGGATACCGGAACTGCCTCTGGTCTCGTGCTGAGCGCGGCCAAATCTCTGTCCGGCGACAATGCACGGTTGAAGCAGGAAGTCGGGAGGTTCTTGGCATCGGTGCGGGGCGCTTAAGGCGCGCTGCGCGGGTGGACCCGGTTGGACCCTTTGCATCATCATGATTGATCGACGTCCTTTATTGCGGGCCATATATGATGCCGCCGTGGCAGCCGCCCATCCCAGCGTGGTGTTGGCGCCATATTTGCGACCTGCTCCCGTGGGCCGGGTGATCTGTCTTGCTGCAGGCAAGGGCGCGGGAGCAATGGCAGCTGCTGCGGAGCAGTACTACCTCGACGCGCTTGGTCTTGCGCCTGAGCGGCTCGTTGGCATTGCTACTACGCGGCATGGTCATGGTGTTCCGACACGGCGTATCCGCGTGGTCGAAGCCGGACACCCGGTGCCGGACGAAGCCGGGCTGAGGGGCGCGGCGGAAGCGATCGAGCTTGCGCGCGAGGCCAGGGCTGACGACCTCCTGTTGGTTTTGCTGTCTGGCGGTGGCTCAGCGAATTGGATCGCGCCAGCAGGAGGCGTGAGCTTTACACAGAAGCAATCCGTTAATCGCGCCTTGCTTCGCTCAGGCGCACCGATTGACGGCGTCAATATGGTTCGCAAACATCTTTCGCGAATCAAGGGCGGACGGCTGGCGCGCTTCGGCCAACGTGCCGGCGAAATCGTCACGCTGGCGATCTCCGACGTACCGTATGACGAGCCGTCTGCGATCGCCTCCGGTCCCACCGTGCCCGACCCGACGACGCTTGCCGACGCCCGTGACGTCATCGCAGAGTACGGTCTCGAAATCGAGCCTGCCGTGCTCCGCGCGCTGCACGATCCCGTCAACGAAAGCTGCAAGCCGGGCGATCTCGCTTTTGCCCGCACGCAATTCGAGCTTGTCGCACGTCCGAGGCAATCGCTCGATGCCGCAGTGAAGCTCGCTAGGGCTGCGGGGTATGATGTGATCGATCTCGGTTCCGACCTCGAAGGCGAAGCGCGCGTCGTTGCTGCCGCGCACGCCAAGCTCGCATTGGAGCTGCGCAGTGCTGGCAGACATGCTGCAATTCTTTCTGGTGGTGAGCTGACAGTCACCGTGCGCGGCAGCGGTCGCGGCGGTCCCAATCAGGAATATGCCCTGGCGCTTGCCGACTTGCTGAGAGATACGACCGGCATTGCTGCTCTCGCCGGAGATACCGATGGAGCCGACGGCGGTGCCGGCGTGGCGACGGATCCCGCCGGGGCCCTGATCGACCCAACGACATTTGCGAAGATGAGGGCACTGCGCCTTAAGCCGGAAACCTATCTCGCGAATAACGACGCTACTGCGTTCTTCTTAGCGACCAACGACCTTCTGACGCCAGGACCGACGCTCACCAACGTGAACGATATTCGGGTGATCTTGGTGGATTGATGCTGTTACGCTCCCGGGGGGCGCCATCTGCTGAGTATCCAGTCCGTTCGCAGCGAGCAACCATAAGCATTGGTTGCGCTCGAGCGTTGCGAGGGACAGGGGGCCAGATGCAAGCGTTGCTCCTGTAAGAATCAAATGATGGAGGAGCGGTCGGTTCTAAGTTGATTGCACGGCGGTTGAGCGGGAAAGATCCGCAAGATCGAACGCGGCGTGTCTGACCGAATCTGAAGTATCATTCTCTAGTCAGCTCTCGTCCTTGGCACAGGGGATGTTCCGCGAACGACGTAGATTGTAGCAGCAAGAAACAACGTCGTCACAGCAGAAAGATACGAGTCTAAAGTCGACTATCCGTTCGTGGTGTGGCCTCGCTATTGATGGGCCGTATCGCACGCGAAGGGGTGAGTACTCGTCGCTGCGATCTCAGCCGAATCTTTCTTTTCCTACGCCAGACCACGACCCCGATCAGGCTCTCGTTGTGCTGATCCGGCCCTTTGCTTTTGTATCGTCTCGACCTGAGGGCCAGCGAGTTGCCGTCAGTTGTTGGGGGACGACGGTGTCGATCTATTCTGGTCAGTCGAAGGCGATCTCGCGTGGAGCGCGAATGCTGCGCACCGCCCTTGGCCCTGCCATTGCACGCTTCCTGGAAGATCCGTCGATTGTTGAAGTCATGCTCAACCCGGATGGCCGGTTGTGGATCGACCGGCTGTCAAACGGCCTCATGGATACCGGCGAGAGCCTGTCCGCTTCTGACGGGGAACGTATCGTCCGGTTGGTTGCTCATCATGTCGGTCACGAGGTTCACCCTGGTGCGCCGCGCGTCACGGCCGAATTGCCTGAGACGGGTGAACGCTTCGAAGGTTTGCTTCCGCCAGTCGTCGCTGCCCCCGCATTCGCGATCCGCAAGCCGGCCGTCGCCGTGTTCTCGCTCGATGAATACGTCGCGGCCGGGGTTATGGCCTCGGAGCAGGCCGATGCGCTGCGGGCGGCCGTCATCGCTCGTAAGAATATACTGGTCGCGGGCGGTACCTCGACCGGCAAGACGACGCTGACAAACGCGCTGCTCGCGGAGGTCGCCAAGACCGCCGATCGCGTGATTCTCATTGAAGATACCCGAGAGCTTCAGTGCACGGCACCGAACCTCGTCGCCCTGCGTACGCGGGATGGTGTGATCTCGCTCTCCGATCTTGTGCGCTCCGCGCTGCGGCTGCGGCCTGATCGTATTCCGATCGGCGAAGTCCGCGGAGCGGAAGCGCTCGACCTGCTGAAGGCGTGGGGCACCGGGCACCCCGGTGGTATCGGCACCATCCATGCCGGCACAGCCCTCGGTGCGTTGCGCCGGCTCGAGCAACTCATCCAGGAAGCTGTCGTCACTGTCCCACGCGCCCTGATTGCCGAGACCATCAACGTCATTGCCGTGCTCGTCGGCAGAGGTGCCGATCGCCGGCTTGGAGAACTAGCCCGTGTGACCGGGCTCGGACCCTCGGGGGACTACAGCCTTTCACCAATAGGAGACCAGCTATGAATTGTCGTTTGTTTTGCGAAAGGATCATCCTTTCGGTCGGAGCATTCGCAGGGGGCTGCGTGATTGCCGCCCCTGCGTGGGCGGCAGGCTCCAACATGCCGTGGGAGCAACCGCTCAATCAGATCCTGCAATCGGTCGAAGGCCCCGTCGCAAAGATCATCGCGGTCATCATCATCATCGTGACAGGCCTGTCGCTGGCATTCGGCGACACATCTGGTGGCTTCCGACGGCTAGTCCAGATCGTTTTCGGCCTGTCGATCGCCTTCGCGGCGTCGAGCTTCTTCCTGTCGTTTTTCTCGTTTGGTGGCGGTGTGGTGATCTGATGGACGGGCAGATCGCCGGCTTTTTCGCGCCCGTGCACCGGGCACTGACCGAACCGATCCTCATGGGTGGCGCACCGCGATCGGTCGCCATCCTCAACAGCACCCTGGCCGCGGCGCTTGGGCTCGGTCTGCGCCTCTGGCTAGCAGGTCTTCTGCTCTGGTCCGTCGGCCAGATGGTCGCCGTCTGGGCAACCAAGCGCGATCCCGCCTTCGTCGAAGTCGGACGCCGGCACGTCCGCATCCCCAGTCATCTCAGCTTGTGAGTCCTCTTATGATGAATCTTGCCGAATACCGACGCTCGAACACTCGCTTGGCGGATTTTCTTCCTTGGGCGGCTCTCGTCGATGAGGGTATCGTCCTCAACAAGGACGGTTCGTTCCAGCGGACAGCAAAATTTCGGGGACCAGATCTCGACAGCGCCGTGCCGGCCGAACTCGTCGCCGTCGCCGGCCGTCTGAACAATGCGTTGCGCCGCCTTGGATCGGGGTGGGCCGTCTTTGTGGAAGCACAGCGGCACTCCGCGGGCGCCTATCCGCAGAGCACATTTCCCGACGTTGCATCCTCCCTGGTCGACGCGGAGCGAAGAGCGCAGTTCGAGGAAGCCGGCGCGCACTATGACTCAAGCTACTACCTGACGTTCCTCTACCTCCCGCCTGAGGAGGTAACTGCCATGACAGAGCGGCTCCTCTACGAGAATAGCGGCCGCACTGCCGGTGCTGATGCGCGCGAGATCCTGAGCGGGTTTGTCGATCGTACCAACCGCATACTGCAGCTCATCGAGGGATTCATGCCGGAATGCTCCTGGCTCGATGATGAGGCAACGCTGACCTATCTGCACTCCACCGTCTCGGCCAAGCGGCATCGGGTCCGAGTGCCAGAGATCCCCATGTATCTTGATGCGCTGCTCGCCGACCAGCCCCTGACCGGCGGCCTCGAGCCGACACTGGGCGAAGCCCACGTGCGTATTTTGACGGTTGTAGGATTCCCGACGGCGACCACGCCGGGGATCCTCGACGATCTCAACCGGCTTGCATTTCCGTACCGCTGGTCGACCCGGGCGATCATGCTCGACAAAACGGATGCGACCAAACTTCTTACCAAGATTCGTCGTCAATGGTTCGCCAAGCGGAAGTCGATCGGCGCGATCCTGAAGGAGGTGATGACCAACGAGGCTTCCGCACTTCTCGACACAGATGCGCACAACAAAGCCATCGATGCCGACGCCGCCCTTCAGGAACTCGGGACGGACCAGATCGGTGAGGTCTTCGTCACTGCGACCGTTACTGTCTGGGACAGGGATGCGCGCGCTGCCGACGAAAAGCTGCGCCTCGTCGAGAAGGTAATTCAGGGACGTGATTTCACCTGCATGATCGAGACGGTGAATGCTGTCGAGGCTTGGCTCGGGAGCCTGCCGGGACATGTTTATGCGAACGTCCGCCAACCCCCGATCTCGACCCTGAACCTGGCGCATATGATTCCGCTCTCGGCCGTATGGGCGGGCGAGGCGAGGGACCATCACTTCAGGGCGCCGCCTCTGTTCTTTGCCAAGACCGAGGGGGCGACCCCGTTTCGGTTCTCGCTTCACGTCGGTGATGTCGGACACACCTTGGTCATTGGTCCGACCGGCGCCGGCAAGTCGGTGCTCTTGGCGCTGATGGCCTTGCAGTTCCGCCGCTATCCGGAGTCCCAGATTTTCGCATTCGATTTCGGTGGATCGATCCGGGCGGCCGCAATTGCCATGGGGGGCGACTGGCATGATCTCGGCGGCGCCGTAGCGGGAGACGTGTCCGAGTCTGTTTCGCTCCAGCCGTTCGCGGGGATAGACGATCCTGCAGAACGCGGCTGGGCAGCCGAATGGGTCGCTTCGATCCTGGCCCGCGAACGGATCGAGGTCACGCCCGAGGTCAAGGACCATGTCTGGTCGGCCCTGACGTCGCTCGCCTCCGCGCCCCCTCCAGAACGAACCTTCACCGGGCTTTCCGTCCTCTTGCAATCGAATGCATTGAAGAGGGCACTCCAACCTTACTGCCTGGGCGGCCCCTACGATCGGTTACTCGACGCCGAAAGCGAACGATTGGGCGATTCCCCGGTTCAGGTCTTCGAAACCGATGGACTGATCGGCTCGGCGGTCGCGCCAGCCACCCTGTCATACCTGTTTCACCGAATCGAAGACCGATTCGATGGTCGTCCAACGTTACTCGTCATTGACGAGGGATGGCTCGCGCTCGATGACGCCGACTTTGCCGGGAAACTTCGCGAGTGGTTGAAGACCCTGCGCAAGAAGAATGCTTCCGTAATTTTCGCAACCCAATCGCTGGCCGACATCGACAGCTCGGCGATTGCGCCCGCCATCATCGAGAGCTGTCCGACCCGGATCCTGCTTCCCAACGATCGTGCCATCGAGCCGCAGATCACGACAATTTATCGCCGCTTTGGGTTGAACGACCGCCAAATCGAGATTCTCGCCCGTGCGACGCCGAAGCGGGACTACTACTGCCAGTCGCGTCGCGGCAACCGCCTGTTTGAACTTGGCCTTGGCGAGATCGCCTTGGCGTTTACGGCCGCCTCCTCGAAAGCCGATCAGGCGCTGATCGAGAAAGTCCTGGTCGAAAAGGGCGACGCGAACTTTGTGCCGGGCTGGCTGCGGGCCAGAGATATCGGCTGGGCCTGCGATCTCATTCCACATCTTACCAGCCTGGAGACCGCCTCATGAGTCTCCTCCGTCGTGTCTTAACAGCGGGTGCCCTCGCGGCCATTCTTGCCGGCACCCCCAAGCCAGCGTCGGCGCTGATCGTATTCGATCCCAGCAATTATGTGCAGAACGTGCTGACGGCTGCACGCGCCCTCCAGCAAATCAACAACCAGATCACGTCCCTGCAAAATCAAGCGCAAATGCTGATCAACGAGGGCAAGAACCTGGCGACCCTGCCGTTTTCGTCATTGCAACAGCTCGAGCAGTCGATCCTGCGCACCCAACAGTTGCTCGGGCAGGCTCAGCGCATTGCCTACGACATCCAGCAGATCGATCGGGCGTTCTCCACGACCTATGCGCCGGTGTCGTCAAGTTCGCCGGGCCAGGCACTGGTGGCCAGTGCACAAGCGCGCTGGCAGAACGCGCTTGTGGGCCTGCAAGACGCGATGCGGGTGCAGGCCACCGTTGTCGGAAATCTCGACACCAGCCGAACCCAGATGTCGGCGCTCGTGACCGCAAGCCAAAGTGCGACCGGCGCACTCCAGGCAAATCAGGCAGGTAACCAACTTCTCGGATTGCAAGCCCAGCAGCTCGCCGATCTCACCGCCGTCGTCGCCGCACAGGGACGGGCTCAGAGCTTGGAGTTCGCGCAACGAGCCGTCGCACAAGACCAGGGCAGGGAACAACTCCGCCGATTCCTGATGCCGGGCCAAGGTTATCAAGCCGCAACCGTGCAGATGTTTCACTGATGATGACTGATAGGTTCAATCGGATTCAGATCGGGGTAGTGGCGCTGCTCCTCGCCGTGGCCGTCAGTGCCTGCGCAATCCAGTTGCGCGGCGGGCCGGACCAGACCGGAGCTTCCGCATCGGCTACCCAGGAAGCCGTTCCTCTCGCATCCAAGCTCGCGCAGTGCCGTACCGTCACCTACGAACAGAAAGTCGAGCTGCTCGAATGTCGGAAGGTCTGGGCGGAGAAACGGCGCCAATTCCTGAGCCAGAGGGAGGGTAGTGCCGGGCAAGTGATTGATGGAACTTCGGCCAACAGCCCGATTCCGTCGTCACCGAAGGATGAAAGCCGTTTACCGTCTGGCAACCCCTCCGTGCCGACGCCCGGAGGCAACGAGCGATGAACAGCACCGGTGTCATCGACCAGTTTTTGGAAACCTTCACCCGCTACATCGACTCCGGATTTGGGCTGCTCGGCAGCGAGGTCGGCTACCTCGCGACCACGCTCGCGGCGATCGACATCGTGCTTGCTGGGCTGTTCTGGTCTTGGGGTGGCGATGACGATATCATCGCTCGCCTCGTCAAGAAGACCCTCTTCGTCGGCCTCTTTGCCTATCTGATCGGCAACTGGAATAGCCTCGCGCGCATCGTGTTCGAAAGCTTTGCAGGCCTGGGCCTGAAAGCCTCCGGCACCAGCCTGTCATCAGCGGATTTCTTGCGTCCCGGCCGGATTGCACAGGTGGGCCTCGACGCCGGACGGCCTATCCTTGAGGCCATCTCCAGCCTGATGGGTTACGTCAGCTTCTTCGAGAACTTTGTCCAGATCGTCGTTCTGTTGTTCGCCTGGATCGTCGTCCTGCTCGCCTTCTTCATCTTGGCGATCCAGCTCTTTGTCACTCTGATCGAGTTCAAGCTGACGACGCTGGCAGGCTTCGTGCTGATTCCCTTTGGTCTGTTTGGGAAAACGGCCTTTGCCGCGGAGCGGGTACTGGGCAACGTGATTTCTTCCGGCATCAAGGTCCTGGTGCTGGCCGTGATCGTCGGCATTGGCTCGACGCTGTTTGCACAATTCACGTCGGGTTTTGGCGGTAACCAGCCGACCATTGAGAGCGCGATGGCGCTGGTGTTGGGGGCGCTCTCGTTGCTTGGTCTCGGCATCTTCGGACCAGGTATCGCCAATGGGATCGTTTCTGGTGGACCACAGCTCGGCGCAGGTAGCGCTGTCGGCACCGGCCTAGCGGCAGGTGGCGTTGTTGCCGCCGGAGCAGCGCTCGCAGCCGGTGGCGCCGCGCTGACCGGAGGTGCCGTTGGGGGAGGGCGCGCGATTTCCGGCGCCACCTTGAGCGCCTTCCGTGCAGGAGGTCAGTCCAGTGCAGCCGAAGCAACCGCGCCGGCTCCAGCCGGGCCCCTCCGCTCTGCTGCGGCCCACTCCACTGGATCAAGCGGCAGCACGGCTAGCGGCGATTCTACGTCCTCCGAGGGAGCTCCCGCCTGGGTTCGCCGCATGAAACGGACACAGACGATCAGTCATGGAGCCTCGAGCGCTACGCAGGCGGTACGGGCAGGTGATCACGGCGGGGGAGGGGCGTCTGTCGATCTCTCGCAGGACGAGAACTAATGCCTACGATCACTCCATCTACCGCTCCCATTCACTCTTGAGGTCAAATCATGTTCAAACGATCGGCCGTCCACTATGGCCGCACGCCCGCACCGGTCACGCCCTATCAACGAGCAGCTCAGGTCTGGGATGACCGCATCGGCTCGGCACGAGTCCAGGCCAAAAACTGGCGCATGATGGCATTCGGCTCTCTTTTCCTATCCGCCGGTTTCGCCGCGGCGCTTGCGTGGGAGTCAGCACGGGGCACCATCACTCCTTGGGTGGTCGAGGTCGATCACCTCGGCGAGGTGAAAGCTGTCGCGCCCGCTGATTCCCCCTACCAACCAAATGATCCCCAGATTGCCTTTCATCTAGCCCGGTTCATCGAACACGTCCGTGGCCTTCCGATGGACGCGATCGTGCTGCGCCAGGACTGGCTCCGCGCCTACGACTTCACGACGGACCGCGGTGCTGCAGCCCTCAATGATTACGCGCGCAACAACGATCCCTTCGCCAAGGTTGGGAAGACGCAAGTGGCGATCGAAGTCTCCAGCGTAATCAGGGCGTCTCCGGAAAGCTTCCGCTTAGCCTGGATCGAACGGCGCTACGAAAATGGCCAGCTTGCTGCCTCGGAGCGGTGGAGCGCAATTCTCACGATTGTCTTGGTGCCGCCCCGTGACATCGACCGGCTGCGCAAAAATCCGCTCGGGATCTACGTCAACGCCATCAACTGGTCGAAGGAGCTGGGATGACCACGCCCTCTATTTCTCGGACGTCAGGGACGTTGCGACGCAGCTTGGCGTCAACCCTTTTGGTCTCGGCTCTCGCGCTCGGCGGATGCACCGCTTTCAAGCCTCCGCAGATCAGCTACGACAGCGATCTCCCGCCGCTTCCCGATCCGCCAGTGCTGAGCGACGATCGGCCGCGACCTCTCCACGTGCCGCCCGCCTGGACCCCGGCGCGCGGCGGCAAGCAGAAAGAAGCCAAGGAACCGGTCGAAAGGATCGAGAGCGCCAACGACGCGGCCCGTGTTCAGCCCCGCAAGGCGGCGTATTTCAACGCGGTGCAAGTGTTTCCCTATAGCCCGGGCGCCCTCTACCAGATCTATGCCGCACCGGGACAGATCACCGACATCGCACTGGAGCCGGGTGAGCAATTGATCGGTTCGGGACCTGTAGCTGCCGGCGACACTGTGCGATGGGTCGTCGGCGACACCGAAAGCGGTAGCGGGGATACCCGCCGCGTTCACATTATGGTCAAGCCGACGCGGTCCGAAATTGCGACCAATCTTGTCGTCAATACCGATCGGCGCACCTATCTGCTTGAATTGCGTTCCCGCGAAAAGCCGTACATGCCTTCGGTGACCTGGTTCTATCCCGAAGATCGCGCGCGTGGCCGGGGCGTGCCGCCGACGCCGATTATCCCCGATACAACCCAGCGCCGCTATCGCTACACCATCGAGGGCGACAACCCGCCCTGGCGTCCGATCAACGCCTACGACGACGGACGCAAGGTCTATATCGAATTCTCGCCGGGCATTGCACAGGGTGAGATGCCGCCCCTCTTCGTCATCGGGCAGGACGGGAAGACCGAGCTTGTCAACTATCGCGCTTTCGGAAGTCTGTTGATCGTCGATCGGCTTTTCGCCGCCGCCGAATTGAGGCTAGGAGGTGAAAGCCAGCAGAAGGTGCGCATCGTCAGAGCCGATGGGAGGTCGTCATGACCGATACGAGCAGCGGGCCACCGGAACGGAATGCTGCGCCGCCACGGGCACGCGACGATGCTACGAAAGCGTTCCAATTGCGGCCTGAGCGTCCGGGCGTGACGCGGATCTCGCGTAGGGTCCTGATCGGAGGCGCCGCCCTGGTTCTTGCCCTCATGTCTGGAGCAATGTTCTTGGCGCTGCAATCTAGCAAGAAGGGCACTCCTGCTTCCGAAGAGCTCTATTCGACTGATCACCACAATGTTGCCGACCAACTTGCCGGCCTGCCGAAGGACTACTCAGGCGTTCCGAAAGATGTGCCACCGCTTGGTCCACCTCTTCCCGGCGATTTGGGTCGGCCGATCGTCGCGGCGCAGACCCAGAACGGTGCATTGGCGGTTGACGCTGAACAACAGCGTGTCAATCAGGAGAGCGAAGCGGCGCGCACAAGCAAAGTGTTCGCCTCTACAAATCGCCGAACGCCGACTGCGACGACACCGACGAGTGATGCCGCAGCAAATAGTACGGCGTTGTCCGATGAAGCCTTCGCGCAAAATGGCCAGGAGCGAAAGCTTGCCTTCGTGAACGCGGCGGTCGACCGGCGTACGACGAGTCCCGATCGTCTGGTCAAACCAGCATCGCCGTTCGTGGTGCAAGCAGGGACCGTGATTCCAGGTGCGCTGCTGACGGGGATCCGCTCCGATCTCCCTGGCCCGATCACGGCGCAAGTCACCGAGGCGGTATACGACACTCCTACCGGCCGAACCCGGCTCATTCCACAAGGGGCACGGCTGATTGGTTCTTATGATAGCCAAGTCGCATTTGGGCAGTCACGCGTGCTTCTGGTCTGGACCAGGTTGATCATGCCGAATGGCCGGTCCATCGTACTTGAGCGACAACCAGGAGCCGATGCCGGCGGGTATTCCGGCCTAGAAGACGGGGTCGACAATCACTGGAAGGAGTTGTTGGGTGCAGCTGCGCTCTCAACTCTGCTCGCCGTCGGGACCGAGGTGAATTCCGGTAGCGACGTGAACAATAATAACAGCGGTATTATTCAGGCATTGCGAAGAGCGGCAGGGGATTCGGCCAATCAGACCGGTCAGCAGATCGTTCGCCGCAATCTCAACATCCAGCCGACCCTCACTATTCGCCCTGGATTTCCGCTGCGGGTCATCGTCAATCGCGATCTCGCACTCGAACCGTATGGAGGCAAATAACTTGGCAAAGCTCAAGCTGGGTGCACTCGCCGATGATAAACCGTGTCAAGGTCACGCATGAGTTGCCGGCCGCCGTACATCGGGACCTTCTCGCGTATTCGGACATTCTGGCGAACGAAAGTGGTCAACCCATTGGCGATCCGGCCCGGCTGATTGCTCCAATGCTGGCGCGCTTCATGGCGACGGACAGGGTTTTCGCAAAGCTTCGCCGCAAACGTCAGAGCATCGGGGAGCGCGAGGGATAACGCTCACAAAGCAGCTCTAGAAAGGTCTTCAGTGCGGGGTTTTCGTTGTCATTTTGCCAATAGGCCGAATAGCTCAGTACGCTCGGTCCGCTACCGTCGCGCAGTTCCCGATATACGAGGCCCGAAAAGTTCGCACCTATGTCTGATTCCAAAACGATGCTAATCCCTGCCTTCATCGTAACAAGGCTCTTGAGCGCACCACGACTAACGTCGTGCCGCTCGATCTTCGGACGCTCGCTTGGCGAAACTAGCTTAGACACCAATAGATCCTCGATTTCTTGCCCTGGATCGTATTGGCTTAAGATGATGGTCTCGTTGCGCAAATCAGTCCAATATACGACCTCCCGTGTCGCCAAGTTATGTTCCGCGGGCAAGAGCGCAAATACCCGCTCATTCCAAAGCGACTTGATACTGCCATTCAGTACCGGAAGCTTCCCGATGATGATGAGAACATCGAGCACGCCATTGCGTAGCGCCGTCGCCAGACTTGCGCGCCGCCGTTCAACTACTACGACTTCAATTTGAGGAAATCTCTGACGGAAATCCAGCAGGGATGCCCTCAAATTGCCTGTCGTGAGGGATGTGCAGAATCCAATAGCAAGCCGGCCGGCCTCGCCTCTGCCAGCAGCCTGTGTTATGGCGGCAAGTGCATCTAGCTGCTCCAGTATGGAGCGTGCCATTCGCAAGAAGTGACGACCAGTCAGCGTCGCTCGTACGCCCCCGCTTGAGCGTTCAAATATCGTGGCGCCGAAGCGCCGTTCGAGTAGTTGAACCGAACGGCTGAGGGTCGACTGCTTGATCGACAAAACTTCGGCTGCTTGTCTGAAACTGCCGTAGTCATCCGCTGCTAGGGCGTGTCGAAGCTGACTCAGCGGTACATTCAGGTTGCCGCGTGGCGTAGGTACACGTTCTCTTTCCATGTCTCAATATCCACTACCTGGCGTTGCCGCGGCATTGAAAAAACTCATCTAGTTCATTGAGGATTCTTTTGCGGGCTTGGATTGACTCAGCCAAACACGTTGACGCCGAGTGTTGGCGTCGTGCTGATCCCGAGCCAACTCGTTGCCGAGCCGGTGAACTGTTGTCTGGGTCACGTCAGGATCCCGCGATTTGCCGCGCGAGATCGCCGACCAAGTTTATCAATCGACGTGATGAAGCCGACATCACGATCGGAGACGGATCGCGCGACGATCGAGGCTGTCACGCAGAATGCGTTCCGCATTCGATGAGTTTATGGTCTGGCACATACCATGCGCGCCCACTCACATTGCCTGCCGCGCCATTAGGATCGGCGCGAAGGCCGTCAACAAGAAATTACAAGGCGCGACCATTTAATCGCGAGCTCGTTGTTGAGCGCATCAAGGCGACCAAGCTGAGAGATCGAGTTTCAAGAAAGAGCCGTGGCGGCGCGCCTTCGAATAAATGAAGGCCGCTGGACGGCCTCCCTTATCTTCTTGGCTCGACCGCGATAGTCTGTCCCGTTTCTGGAGTAAAAGAAAGAGATTGACCAAAAAATGGAATTAATATCTCTTTTGTGACAGGAGGGCATAGCAGACACTTTGCCTCCTCTCTGGGCAAAGGAGAGGGGGGATTTGCGACGCGTAGGGTCGGGACACCATCTGGGGCGGCCGCGATGTTGGGTGCGCTCACGCAGGCTGGATCTCGGCCAGCCAGCGGCGAACTCTTTTGGAAGTGTCCCGCTCAAGACCGTCGACGTCGGTGTTCTCAAGCAAGTGCAGGGGCACGCAGGAGGAGAGCATGGTCACGGACAGTTCCGACCTCACGAGACCGGTGTCCCGATCTCGTGAGGTTGAAAAGATCGTCGAGAATCGGACAGCGCACTACAGCGCGCATTCCGAAGCGGCGACTTACTACACAAACACCGCTGCGCAGGTACAGTTTCGCTTCTCAACTCCGATCATTTGCCGCCTGACCAGTGGCTTCAAGATCATGCGGGTTGGCGACAGCGATCCCTTCGACTTCCACGTCGGAGACGTCATGTATGTGCCGCAAGATACAACGATCGACGTGGACCTCTCAACTGCGGCGCCCGATACGCCTGTCCAATGCGACTGTTTTGAGATCGAAACCGTCCGAATGCAAAGCGTGATCGCGCGTCTGAACGACAGCGTCTCCTCAAAAGGAGACGATGTCGGCGTCCTGATGGACTGGGAACGCTTCGTCGTGGTCCCGAAGGACGAGGGAGATTACCTGCGCCTGGACCATCTGATGCACCTATTCCAGAACCGCGATGCGCTTTTCGGAGATGCTTTGATCGAAAACGGCATAGATGAGGTAATCCTGTCGTTGCTGCAGCGGCATGGTCGAAACCTGCTGATGCTAAATCCGGATACGGCGGCGGATAACGGCCTCAACATGGCAGCGCGCCTGATCCGAGAGAATCTGCACCTGCATCTGCCCAATGCCGAACTCGCGAAGGTCGCTTGCATGAGCGAGTCGACGCTGCAGCGTCAGTTCTTGCGGCGCTTTGGGCTGTCGCCGGCGCGATTTGCCCAGAGTCTCAGGATCACCAAGGCCCGCCACCTACTCGAGCAGTATGGCATGTCGGTCGAGCAGATATCCCAGGACCTTGGATTTTCGAGCACCGGACACTTCACGCGTATATTCCGCCAGTTCACCGGCGAGCCGCCAGCAAGTTATCGGCGCAAGCGCCAGACTCCCGAGATGCGCATGTGGGAGCAACGTACAAGAAATTGACCGCAACATTCCTAGTCAAGCGTCCCGCGACGGCGACATCATGTCGTCAACAACAGGGGGGCGTACGTGCTTGATTGGAATGCTACAAGAGCTCTGAATATATCCGCTGGCCTGTTCATCGACGGTCAATGGACGCCCGGAGAAGCCGGCGCGAGCTTCAGCAGCCTCGATCCTACGACCGGCGAGGTGTTCGCTCGCGTGACCGAAGCGGGCGCAAGCGAGGTCGACGGGGCGATCGAAGCCGCCGCCCGTGCGCAGCCCGGCTGGGCGGCCCTACCACCAGCGGCTCGTGCAGCAATGTTTTATGCCGCGGCTGAGCTCTTCATAGGTCGACAGGATCAATTCGCTCAGGCGCTGATCCGTGAGACGGGATCGGGCTATGGCAAGGCGATGTTCGAGTGCTCGCAGATACCGATTGCGCTACGCGAAGCCGCGGGACTTGCCACCCGGGACATTGGTGAGATCCTCCCCAGCCAGGTCCCAGGTAAATACAACCGTACTTACCGCACGCCCGTCGGGGTCATTGGCGTCATCACGCCATGGAATTTTCCTCTCTACCTGTCGATCCGCGGCATTGTGTATGCTCTAGCGCTTGGCAACACCGCAGTGCTGAAGCCGTCCGAGGACAGTCCCGTCACCGGCGGCTTGATGATAGCGGAACTCTTCGCTGATGCCGGCTTCCCAGCGGGGGTCCTGAACGTGGTGACGACATCGCGCGATCGGGCTCCCATCGTCGGAGATGCCTTCGTCAAGGATCCCCGCGTCAAAGTCGTGAGCTTCACGGGCTCGACGAAGGTCGGACAGATGCTGGCGACGGCCTGCGCGCCGATATTCAAACCTGTTGTGCTGGAGCTCGGCGGGAAGAATCCGACGATCGTGATGGAGGATGCCGACCTCGATCGTGCGGTGGACATCGCCTTCTTCGGCAAGTTTCTCCACCAGGGACAGATCTGCATGTCCTGCGATAAAGTTCTGGTGGCTCGTTCCGTCTACGACCTCTTTCTCGAAAAACTGGTCGCCAAGACGCGCAACTTCGTGCCGACTAATCCTGCAGAACAGACTTGCGTCATCGGTCCTTTGATCAACGGACGCGCTCTGCAGCGCGTAGAAGCGATGGTCAATGAAGCAGTCGCAGCGGGCGCCAAGGTTCATTGCGGTGGCAATAGCCGGGGTCCCTACTATGAGCCAACTGTGTTGTCGGCCGTTACGCGCGATATGGCGGTGTGGATCGACGAGATTTTTGGGCCGGTCGTGACGGTCACGCCGTTTGACACTATCGGCGAGGCTGTGGCGATGGCGAACGACACGCCATACGGCCTGAGCGCCTCAATCGTGACCGGAAATCCGATGCTCGGCGAGATGCTGGCCGAGCGCATCCATGCCGGGATGGTGCACGTCAATGACAGCACCGTTCACGATGAACCGCATGCGCCGTTTGGCGGCCTGGGAGCCTCGGGCGGCGGCGGTAAATGGGGGCCGAAGGGGGCGATCGAGGCCTACACGGTGCAGCGCTGGATAGCGACGCAGCGCGAGCCGCGCACGCTTCCTTTCTAGGCCCGGACAAGGCGGGGAGCCCATGCCTTACCCACGACAATCTTTACAGGGGGAATACGATGAATCCACGAGAAACTGACGCGCTCGCTAAGGGCGACTACCTGAATTTGCTGGAAGAAGGGCTTGTGCACGGTCGTCTTGATCGCCGGCGCTTCATGAAGCTCGCGCTGGCCGCTGGAGCCAGTCTTGCCGCCGTGCAAGCAGCTGCTCAGACGCTCGGCGATGCAGCGATAACTCAGCGCTACAACTCCCAAAATCTGAAACCGACCTACGACTACATCGTCGTAGGCTCGGGCTCAGGCGGTGCCGTCGTAGCCGGCCGCCTTGCTGCCAAAACCGACGCAAATGTGCTCGTACTCGAGGCGGGCGGCACCGATCAGCTCGATGCGGTGCTCAACCCGAGCCTCTGGACCAGCAACATCCGCACTGATCGTGAATGGGGTTTCACCGCTGAGCCGAACGCCAAGGTCAATGGGAGGTCGCTTATCCTGCCCATGGGCAAGGTCGTTGGCGGCGGCTCATCGATAAACGCCATGATTTGGGCGCGAGGCCACAAGAACGATTTTGACTTCTGGGCTGCTGAAACCGGCGACGACGCGTGGAGCTATAAGAAGGTCCTGCAGATCTACAAGCGGATCGAGGACTGGCACGGAAAGCCCGATCCGGACCGTAGAGGCACGGGCGGTCCTGTCTATGTCGATCGGGTTCGGGACGTGAACCCTGTTGCGCCTGCATTTGTCGAGGCTTGTGGCACGGTGGGCATCCCGGCATTCGAGGATATGAATGGCGAGATGATGGAGGGCAATGGCGGTGTCGCGTTGGCGAATGTGCGTATTCGCGATGGACGCCGGCTGAACATTCCATCGGCCTATCTATGGGAGAATCTCAAGCGAAAGAACATCACGCTGCTGACCGGAGCTACGGTTCAAAAACTCGAGTTTAGCGGCACGACGGTAAAAGGCGTGACTTTCGTGAAGGATGGGACCGTGCATACGGTTAGAGCCACATCGCGGGTGGTCCTGTCCGCGGGCGCGATCAATACGCCCAAGCTATTGATGCTGTCGGGCATTGGCCGCGCGCAGGATCTCAAACCCCTGGGCATAGATGTGCGCCATGACCTGCAGGGTGTCGGGCAAAACTTCCAAGATCACATCCTGGCGGGTGGTTGCATCTGGGAATACAAGACCCCGCTGCCTCCGGCCAACAGCGGTGCTGAGGCGACTTTCTTCTGGAAGTCTAACTCCGCGTTGGACACACCCGATATGCAGCCGTTCTGCGAGGAAATACCTTATGCAAGCGAGGTGACGGGCAAGCAGTACGAAGTGCCGGCTGGTTCATGGACGATCGCCCCTGGCATCGTGCGACCGCGCAGCACCGGCGAAGTCAAGTTGACATCAACAGATTTCTCGGTCGCTCCCAAAATCGACGGCGGCTTTCTTCGCGAGGATGCCGATCTCACGGCGCTGGTCCACTGCATCGAGCTTTGCCGCGAAATCGGCAATTCGGCGCCGCTCTCGAAGTTCGCCAAGCGTGAGGTGATGCCTGGTCCGCTGTCGAAGGCGGCGCTTGCCGACTTCGCTCGCAATGCAACCGGAACGTATTTCCACGAGAGCTGCACCTGCAAAATGGGCAAGGGCGAGACATCGGTGGTCGACGGCAAGCTTTCGGTTCACGGAATCGAAGGCCTTTCGATCGCAGATGCTTCGGTCATGCCGCGTATCACGACCGGTAACACTATGGCGCCGACCGTGATCATTGGCGAACGCATGGCGGACATCCTGACTGGCTAACGTTGGAGGTCTGTGGCTTTAGGTGCGAACCTTCGGGGTCGAAGTTTAAAGGGCGGCCAGAACTTCGTCGCTATCCGAGGGCATCGTTCCTCCTTCCCGGCCGACGGCCAATAGGTCGCTTGGACGGGAAGGAGGCGAGCGGTACGCGTCCGCGTCAGTGCCTCGGCCAGCGTGAGACCCGTTACCGACCGGGCCGGCAAGGCAAGTTCGACTCCTCTTGTCTCATGCCCACGACCGTACGGACCGATCGAGCCAAATCCAGGATTCTACCGGCTCAAAAGCATGAGCCAAGCAGAAGTAGCGGACGAAGGTAAGGTGCACTGGTCGGCTGTTTGGCTGGCGCTGCGATAGATTTAGAAAACTCATCATCTTCATTGAATATTTTCATTTGCTGGCATCGACTGACTCGCCAACGATGCAGTGAGGCGCGCGCTGCTGCATTCGAAGCCCACCGCGCCTGACGTGTGCGGTCGAGCTGGTCTAGATCATCGGCTGGACAATGTGGAAATAGGCGAGGCGGAAGCCTAGGGCTTTAATCGCTTGAGCGTGGGGCGGCTTCGAAGACGAAGGCGACTCGATGAAATGGCCATGGCGGTTTGCTCTAGCGCGCAGCCTCGATCACATGACGCCGCTCAGCAGCAAAACCCTTGAGCGACCGGTGCTGAGAGCATAGCTCGGCGCGCGTTGATGACTTCCGGTCCTGCCCAGCATGAAAATGATTGGTCAAAACGCACGCGATCTTGGATCGCGCGTAAGTCAGATTTCGGAATCAGACAAACGTCTTCCTTTAGATGGAGCCAGAATGTCCAACTCTAGGGTGCATGCCATTTTTTGTACGGATGGTTCGCCGGGATGCCAATTTCGGCATTCCGGGTGCCAAACTTTAGGCTTAGCATGCCTTTGTTCTAGTCATTGTCCAATTTTGTAACGAGAAAAATATAGCAATACCAATATGATAGATCATAGTTGCGCCAAAGTGACCGAGTTTGTCCTAAAAAGTTGACATGGGCGTGTCGGTCTGCAAACTTGGGTGCTGTGAGCTGCTGAGAACCGTTCTGATGTTTCACTGTCTCTTCCGAAGCGTGATGCTTGCCCTGGTGCTACCCGCACCATCGGTGCTTGCTGATTTTAGTGCTGGCGCGGCCCGGATTGATCGGTCGTGCAATTTTGAGGCTCGTCATGCTGAGCTTTGAACTTTGCGAGCCGCATACACTGGAGGATGCCTTCGACCTCCTGGGCCACGATGATCCAGGTGTGCGTCCGATGGGGGGCGGTACCGCGCTCATGCTGATGATGAAGGCTCAGATGTTCAAGCCGATGAGGCTTGTGAGCCTGCGGCGCATCGCTCCCTTTTCTGGTCTGGCATTGAGCGAAGATGGTGCGCGACTGCGCATTGGCGCAATGGCCACGTTTTCAGAGATTGAGCACTCTGACGTCGTTCGAAGGCATTTCCCGGCCGTTGTTCAGGCCATGAAGACGCTTGCCAACGTGCGGGTGCGAAATGTCGCGTCCGTGGGTGGAAACCTGGCTCACGCAGATCCGCATCTCGACTTGCCGCCGCTTTGGATGGCGCATGATGCCACGGCCCGCCTTGTCAGCAAGAATGGAGAGCGGGTTATTCCCGTCGCGGAGATATTTCGTGGCTATTACGAGACCTCGATCTCGGACGGCGAGCTGATTTCAGAGATTTGTGTGCCACTTCGCGAGGGCTGGCGGTCGACGTACGCAAAGATCACCACTCGCGCCATCCATGATTGGCCGGCGTTGGGCATCGCCGTATCCCTTCAGCTGGAGGGAGGTGTCGTTAGAGATTTGCGCATTGTTCTGAGCGCGGCTCTCGATAAACCGACGCGGCTGAGAGCGGCGGAGGAGGTCCTGCGAGGGGGCGAAGTCGACGAGGTGCGCCTGCGACGTGCCGGCGAAGCGGCTGTTGCGGAGGTCGAAATCCATTCCGATAGCCGCGGTTCTGCTTCTTACAAGAACCATTTGTTGCGCGTGCATCTTGCGCGCGCGCTTCAGTCCGTCATTGGAGGTTGATACAATGGTGGACATGATGCCGGTTGGGAACATTGGCCGGTCGGTCACGCGTCTCGAAGCGCGTGAAAAGGTGACGGGGCGTGCGGAGTACGTCCATCATCTCCGGCTTCCGGGAATGCTTTACGGAAAGATTTTCCGTAGCACCGTCCCGCATGCGCTTATTAAGAGCGTCGACATCTCGGCAGCGCGGGCCGTGGAGGGGGTCTTCCGTGTCGTTACGATCGACGACATCCGGACTGTCATTCCGAATCCCTACTATGGGCCGGCGTTTCACGATCAGCCCATCCTGGCGGACGGAAAGGTTCGTTTTGCCGGAGAGCCAGTGGCGGTCGTGCTGGCGTCGGATCCGCGTGTTGCGGAATATGCGGCGGGCCTGATTACTGCGGAGTACGAGGAGCTCCCCGCAGTGTTTGACGAGGTCGAGGCAATGACTTCGAGCGTCTGCGTTCATGACGAGCTCAAGCCGGCCGCGACGTTCCCCGATCTGCAGCACCTAAAGGGCCGGAGCGGCACAAACGTCGCTCTCGACTACAAGCTCGTGCGGGGCGACGTCGAGGCCGGATTCAAGTCGGCCGACCACGTCTTCGAGCACACCTTCCGCTGTCAGCAGGCGATGCACACTCCCATGGAGCCTTTCGTCTCCGTCGCCGACGTGCAGGACGGGCGCATGACGCTGCATACGGCATCGCAAGGGCCGTCGTTCGTGCGCATTGAGATGGCTCGCCTGCTTGGATGGCCGGAAAATCGCGTACGCGTCAAGGTTCCGCACATCGGCGGTGGCTTTGGCGGCAAGCTCTACATCAAGCTTGAAGCATTGGTGACCGCGCTATCTCTCCTGATTCAGCGCCCAGTCAAAATCTCACTCACCATGGAAGAGCAGTTCTTCATGGTGACCAAGCACGCCTGCACTTTCACCATCAAGAGCGGTGTCAACAACGACGGGAAGATCGTCGCGCGCCGCTGCAAGATCTTCTGGAACGGTGGCGCGTATGCGGACATCGGCCCCCGCGTGACTCAGAAGGCGGGTTTTACGTCGGCGGGTCCATACGACATCGAGAACGTCGCGATCAACTCGTATGCGGTTTACACGAACCGTCCGCCGGCAGGTGCTCTTCGGGGCTTTGGAGCGCCGCAGACCGCGTGGGCGTACGAGTGCCATACCGACATGATCGCGGAGGCACTTAAGCTCGATAAGATCGAATTTCGACGCCAGAATCTTTTGCGCGAAGGCCGGCCCCAGGCATCCGGCACGATTGTGCGCGACGCGGCACTCGACAAGGTGCTTGATCAAGTGATCAGCCGAATGGGATGGCACAGTCCCTTAGAGAGAGGGAGCGGAACCATTCGTCGCGGTCGCGGCGTCGCGCTGGGTATCAAGGGCATCACATCGCCGACCACGTCAGTTGCGATCGTCAATCTCTACGGCGATGGAAGCTGCGGCTTGTATATCGGTACCGTCGACATGGGACAGGGCTCCGATACGGTCATGGCCCAGATCGCCGCTGAAGTTCTCGGCCTCAATGCCGAAGCTATTCGCGTTATCCATCCTGATACCGATGTCACGCCGTATGACATGGGCACATTGGGATCCCGCTCGACATTTCATATGGGGACGGCGGTGCGCCTGGCAGCGGAAGATGCAAAGGCGAAGATCTCAGCACTGGCGGTCGAGCTGGGCCTAGCGCCGAACAGCAACATCCCGCTCAGCGAGATGTTGCGGAAGAAGTATGGAATGCAAGCTGGCAACATCATCGGAACCGGCAGCTTTATTCCAGCCTACAAGAAGCCGGATCCTGAGACCGGTCAGTCGGTGAACGCAACCCCATTTTGGGGCATCGGCGGCGCCGGCGCCGAAGTTGAGATCGATACGGAAACCGGTCGCATCTCGGTGACCAAGCTGGTCAACGTCGTGGATGCGGGCGTCGCGCTCAATCCCACCTTGGTCAGGCAGCAGGTTTCTGGCTCGGCGATCATGCAACTCGGTTTCACGATGACTGAGAACATGATCTTCCGCGATGGTCAGCTCACCAACGGATCGCTGGCCGATTACAAGATTCCGTCTCTGTTGGATATTCCCCCGCAGTTCATCAACGAGTTCGTCGACTCGCGACAGACCACCGGGCCATTTGGCGCAAAGGGCACGGGCGAAACATCGTCCATTTCACTGTCGCCCGCAATCGGCAACGCGGTGGCGGATGCGCTCGGGATCCATATGACCGACTTGCCGCTGACGCCGGAATCCATCTTCCGCGCCATCCAACTCAAGAATGGTACGCCGCTGGCGGAGGACTGAGATGATTGAGCCACGAACCATTCGCTTCACGCTTAACGGAGTTGCGGTGTCGTCAAGCGTCATGCCGCATGAAACTCTCATCGAGGTTCTCTCCCAACGCTTCGAATTGAAAGGTGCGCGGGAGAGTTGCGGCCAAGGCCTATGTGGTTGCTGCACGGTCTACGTGGATTCGAAGGCCGTGTCGTCGTGCCTCTATTTGGCGTGGCTGGCCGATGGCGCGCAGGTGGTCACCGTGGAGGGCATCAGCAACGGTCAAAAGCTTGACCCGGTTCAAGAGGCGTTCATCGAAGCCGGCGCGTTCCAGTGCGGCTTTTGTACGCCAGGCTTCATCATGATGGTGAAGCAGTTGCTGGATACTCATCCTGATCCAAGTGACGATGAAATCCGGCATTACCTTTCCGGCAACCTTTGTCGCTGCTCGGCTTATCCGGAGATCGTCGACGCCGTGAAGCTCGCCGCATCTCGCCGGGCCGGATCCGAACAGCTCGTACGGGAGGTCCGATGACGGACGTTGTAGTTCCTCTCAAGCCCGATGCGCGCGCCGCATCGAAGCCGTCGGTCCTTACGGTTGCGGGGCTGACCGCTGGATATGGTGACGTCCAGGTGTTGTGGGGCGTCGATTTGGTTGTCCCGAAGGGCGAGATTGTATCCATCGTCGGTCCCAACGGGACCGGTAAGACCACGTTGCTTCTTGCCATCTCGGGCATGGTACGTGCCCGCAGTGGGAACATCCAATTCGACGGCGAGGAGATCGCAAACCGGAGCGCCGATCAGATTGTTGGGAAGGGTCTGATCCATGTGCCGGAAGGACGGAGGCTCTTTCCGACCTTGAGCGTGCGGGACAATCTTTTGCTCGGCTCCTACGCGCGCACCGACAGTCCGGCTGAGATTGCTCGCGATTTAGACCTCGTCTTCTCAATCTTTCCCATTTTGGCCGAGCGTTCGAATCAGGGCGCGACGACCATGTCTGGTGGCCAGCAGCAGATGTGCGCGATCGCGCGCGGTATCATGGCGCGACCCAAGCTTCTCCTGATTGACGAGCTTTCACTCGGCCTGGCGCCGAAGGCTGTCGAGCTGCTCGCCGAGAGCCTGGTCAAGATCAACGAGCAGGGCATCTCGATCCTGCTTGTTGAGCAGGATGTGATGACTGCATTCGAGATTGCGACCACCGGGTACGTGCTCGAATCCGGCAAAGTTCGCATGCATGGTCTGACAAAAGACCTCATGAAGGACCCCTCCGTCCAATCTGCCTACATGGGTCTATGAGCAATGCATCAGCCGTTTTCATCGAATGGTAAGGGAATCGGCCGCTCGATCCTTCGCAATGAGGACGAGCGGCTCTTGTCCGGTCGCAGCTCGTTCATTGCAGACATCAGCCAGCCCGGTATGTGGGAGGTCGCGTTCCTTCGCAGTCCTGTCGCGCATGCGAGGATAGTCGGAGTACAGAAGCCCGCAGGCATGGAGAAACGCGTATTCCTCCTTGCAGACTTGGGCGACATCCTCCCGATCCGCGCAGACTCTCAGGCGAAGGGATTTCGTCGGTCAGACTACCCAGCCATCGCCAACGACAAGGTGCGTTTCGTCGGCGAGCCGATCGCGATTTGCCTTGGGCGGACACGCGCCGATGCCGAGGACCTGGCACAGCAGGTGCTCGTTGAATTCGAAGAGCTGCCAGCGGTCAGCGACCTTTCACAGTGTCGCGATCCCGCCTATCCGCCGATCCATCCAGGGTGGACGGATAACCTCTATCTGGAAGCCCACGTCAACGTTGGGGATGTTGACCGCGCCCGAACCGAGGCCGCGGTCACGCTAACTCGCGAATATAGGATGAACCGGCAGGCCATCGTCTCGTTGGAGGGGCGTGGCGTGATGACTTATATCGACGAGCGGACTGGTGAGCTCGTGGTGTACTCGTCGACCCAGTTCCCGCATGTCATCAGAACCGCGCTGGCGAACTGTCTCAAGATGAAGGAGCGCGAGCTTCGCGTCGTTGCCCCCGAGGTTGGCGGCAGTTTCGGTGTAAAGAATAACCTCAATCCCGAAGAGGTCGCGCTAGCTGCCCTGACGCGGAAGACCAAGAAGCCCCTGCGTTGGGTCGAGGACCGCCGTGAGCACCTGATCGCGTCTCCGCATGCTCGCGAGCATCGCTATCAGGTAACCGTACATGCGGATCGCAATGGCGTCATCCTGGGTCTCGAGGCGTCGATCGACGTGGACGCCGGCGCATACTCTGTGTGGCCATGGACCGCGCCTATGGAGTCGGGAATGGCGATCGGCTTTCTTCCCGGTCCGTACGCGATTACGAACTATCGAGCTACAGCGCGCACCTGTGCAAGCAACAAGTCCCCCCTTGGTCCCTACCGGGGTGTTGGTAGGCCTGGGGCCTGCTTTGCGATTGAACGAACGGTCGATGAGTTGGCAGCCCATCTCGGTCTCGATCCGGTAGAGGTGCGTCTGCGCAACTACGTAAAGCCGGATCAGTTTCCGTGGCGCTCGGCCGGCGGCAAGACCTACGACAACGGCGATTACGCTGCGAGTGCCGTCGCCGCGCGCAACCTTATCAAGCCGGAACGCGTAGCCGCACTGCGCGAGCGCTATTCGGGCACCGATTACAGGATCGGGATCGGTTATGCCACTTATCTCGAACAGACCGCGCACGGTACGGCGGAGTGGGTTCAGCGCGGATTGCCGGTTGTTTTTGGCTACGAGCAGGCCGCTCTCCAAATGACTCCGGATGGCATGCTGATCATCGACGTGCCGATCCAAAATCACGGTCAAGGGCTCGAGACAACACTGGCCCAGGTTGCGAGTGAAGAGTTGGGGATTGACCCTGCTCACGTGGTCGTCCGTCACGGCGACACGAGTTTGGCGCCGTACGGCATGGGAACGTTCGCGTCGCGCTCGATGGTCATGTCCGGCGGGGCGGTCGGATGCGCAAGCGAGCTACTTGCAGAAAAATTGCGCAAGATCGGCGCGCATCTGCTCCAGGTCCCGGTCGAGGATGTGAAGCTCGCAAATGGCTTTGTCATCGCCAAATCACCTGGAGGCGCGCAAGTCTCGCTCGAAGAAGTAGCTGTTGCCGCATTTCTACGGCCGGAACGGCTGCCTGAGGACGTGGACCCTGGCTTGTCTGTGGTTGCCTCATATCGGACCTCAAAGGACACCGGCGCGTGGTCGTACGGCACTCACGCCGCCATCGTTGCCGTCGATATCGGTACGGGGCTGGTCCACATCCTGGACTACGCGATCGCACATGACTGCGGAACTATCGTCAATCCCATGATCGTCGATGGCCAGATGATGGGTGGTCTGGCGCAAGGTATCGGCACCGCGCTCTACGAGGAGATGCCCTACAATTCGGACGGGCAGCCCTTGGCATCCACCTTCATGGATTACCTCGTGCCCGGCGCGTCCGAGGTATTTCCCGCCCGCATCGAGCATCTCAGTCTTCCGTCACCGATCACCAAATACGGCATCAAGGGAATGGGCGAGGGAGGGGCGATCCCCGCTCCTGCATCGCTTTGCAATGCTGTGAACGATGCCTTGCGGTCCCTTGATGCATCGATCAACGAAACGCCGATGACCCCGGAGCGTATCGTTCGCGCGCTGATAGATGCCGAAGCAGGAGCGAAGGCATGAAGCCCGGAGCCCTCAACTACGTCCGTCCAAACTCTGTGCAGGAGGCGATTGCCTCGCTGGAGGAGGGGGGAATGGATGCAAAAATCATCGCCGGGGGCCAGTCCCTCGTTCCCATGCTCAACTTGCGGATGGTTTCCGCCGAGCGCCTGATCGATATCGGCGGGATTCCGGGCTTTCGCGAGTTCTCCGCCGATGACCGAGAGGTCCGGCTGGGGGCATGCATTACCCACGAGCGGATCCAGATCGGCGAGGTAACGGATCCCTCAAATGGGTTGATGCCGAAAGTCGCCTCCGCGATCGCCTATCAGGCTGTCCGCAATCGGGGCACCATCGGCGGAAGCATGGCGCTGGCGGACCCATCTGCCGACTGGTTGACCACCACCGCCGCGCTCGGCGCGACGGTCGAATGGGAAGGACCGGATGGAAAGAACAGCTGTCTATCCGAGGAATTCGTCGTCGCCGCCTATACGACACAACTCGGGATGTCCGACCTTCTCACCGGCATCAGGATTCCAAGGCTTCATCCCGACGCGAAGTGGGGGACATACAAGCTTTGCCGGAAGGTCGGGGAGTTCGCCCATGCCATGGCGATTGCGATCCGCTCTCCGAGCGCCACGCGTGCGTTTCTGGGAGCTACCGAGGGCGCGCCCGTCAGATTGAAGCATACCGAGGACGTTCTCTCGACGCTGAAGGAGTGGCACGCCGCGCACGCATCTGTGCTGTCGCAGTCGATGGATTCCGATATCGCCGAAAGCGGTCGTGAATTCGACGATGTCCACATTTGGCAATTGCGGACGTGCCTCCTGAGGTCCGCCCAGATGAGCTTCGGAGTGAAGCCAGTAGAACCTGAGGGGCTCTGATGCAAACAATCGAACTCACCGTCAACGGCGAGCCGCTGAAGGCGTCTGTGGACCCAAGAACGACACTGGCCGACTTCCTGCGAGAGCAAGCCGATGCCAGGTCTATCCATCTGGGGTGTGAGCACGGCGTTTGCGGTGGATGTACCATTGTCGTCAACGGCAAAATTGCTCGCTCCTGCATCGCTCTTGCGGTGGCAATGGATGGTGCCGACATCCGTACGCTCGAAGGCTTGAGCGACGATCCATCCATCGTTCAACTTCGCGACAGCTTCCACACTTGTCACGGCCTTCAGTGTGGCTACTGCACCCCGGGAATGCTCATCACCGCTCGGGACATCATCAATCGCTACGGTGAAGCGGATGAGGCGTTTTTACGCGAAGCGCTGGCCGGCAACATATGTCGATGCACCGGCTATGCCGGGATCGTAAAGGCTGTGCAGCACGCCGCCGCGGAGCTTACGAAAACAAGAAGCAATCTCAAGTGAGGAGCCGTCCGCAGAGCGCCGAGCGCGATGCGATGTTCAGATCAAACGAAGGGGGATTATCGTGAAGACAATGAAATCGACGATCGTTGTGCTTTCCTTGACCGCGCTGACGGCGGGGCCCGCCCTGGCCGAAGAGACCATTCGCCTGGGCGCCCCATTGGCATTGACAGGGGCCCTTGCGGATGCAGGGAAGAAATCAAAACAAGGCTACGACATTTGCGTTTCCACGGTGAACGCGAAGGGTGGCGTCGACGTCGACGGCAAAAAGCTGAAGCTGGAATTGGTCGGATATGACTATCAGAGCGAGACCAATCGCGCAGTGCAGATCGTTCAGCGCTTGATCAACGTCGACAAGGTGCCGTTCCTGTTCTCCCCATACGGATCGGGTGACACCAAAGCCACTGCCGTGGTGGCCGAACGTTACGGCGTTCCAATGATCGCGGCCTCGGCAGCGACGAAGAGCGTGTTCGATCAGAATTTCCAGAACCTTTTCGGCGTTCTGTTTCCAAACAACATGATCACGGAAGCCGAGGTGGGGTACTACAAGAAGAAGGCGCCAGGGCTTAAGCGCGTCGCAGTGCTTGCACTCAACAGCCTTTTCCCGAAAGCGATTGCGGGCGAGCTGGTCACGACGGCGAAAGCGCAAGACCTCGAGATTGTCTTCAACGAAATCTACTCGCCCGACACGTCGGACTTTTCGAACGTTCTGACGCAAGTGAAGACGCTCAATCCGGACTGGCTTTACGTGACCGGATACACGCAGGATCTGATCTTGATCAGGCGACAGATGGCCGACCTCGGTCTGACTCCCAAGGTCCTTACGATGACCGCAGGCCCCGCCTATCCGGAGTTCCGGGAGAATATCAAGGCGCTGGCCGAAGGTGTGACCACGAACTCGTGGTGGCATCAGAACGCGAACTACACCGACCCATTCCTGTTCGGCTCGTCGCTCAAATACAACGAGGCCTTCCGCGAAAGTTACAAGCGGGATGCAACCTATCTTGAGGCTGCGGCGACCGCCTCCTGCCAGACGTTGGTGATGGCGATCGAGGAGGCGAAGTCGACTTCGGCCGACGCTGTTCGCAAAGTCCTACACGAAAAGACGTTCAATACATTCTACGGCCCCATCCACTACGGGGCGTCGGGTCAGAACGATGTCAATGCCGCGCTTGTGATGCAGATCCAGAACGACAAGCTTCTGGTTCTCGCTCCAGAGAACCTCAAGCAGGGCGATCTCAAGCTCCTTGAGTCGAAGTAGTGAGCGAGGCCAGCGGCTGAGGCGGATATCATGTTGGGTCAATACCTTGTAAATGGATTGCTGATCGGCGGGCTATACGCTTGCCTCGCCGTCGGATTCTCGCTGGTCTGGGGCGTGTTGAACATCGTCAACATGCTGCACGGCTCGATGGTGGTGCTCGGCGCGTACCTCTGCCTCTATGGAGTGCAGGAGCTAGGACTACCTCTTTATCTGGTTGTGCCGGTTGCCTGTGTTCTGTTGTTTCTGTTCGGTTACGCGGTTCAGAGAGGTTTGCTGAACCGCGTCGTTATGCAGCCGATTCTGATCACGCTGACGCTGACTTTTGGTCTCGACCTTATTGTCAATAACCTGATTCTTCACGTCTTTACCGCGACTCCTCGTTCGCTCGTCACGAACTTTGGCATGTTGGATTTCGCCGGAGTCCGCATTCCCGTCGCTCGTGTTGGTGGCATGCTGGTAGCGGTGGTCCTGACGTTGCTGCTCTATTGGCTGTTGCGCCACTCCAAGACCGGTCGGGCCATCATCGCGGTGCGGATGGACCGTCATGCCGCAGCATTGATGGGGATCCGGATCCCACACATCTACGCGCTGACATTCGGAATCGGTGCGCTGATGGCCGGCGCGGCTGGCTGCGCGCTTGCGCTCATCTACCCCATCACTCCGATGATGTCCGGCGTATTCCTCGGCAAAGCATTCGTTATCTGCGTGCTGGGCGGCCTGGGTAGCGTCCCAGGGGCCATCCTTGGCGGCATCATGCTCGGAATTGTCGAGGGACTCGGCACGCTGACTTTCGGGCAGCAATGGGCAACCTCCGTTGGTTTCATGATGATGATGGCTGTGATCGTCCTGTTTCCCACCGGTCTCGCAGGCAAGAAGGGCTACGAATGATTCTGGATCGGGCAACAGTTTTCAAGCTTATCTTTGGGTTGCTGCTTTTTGCGGCTACTGCATCGCTTTCTGCCGTGCTGGACAACTATTATCTCCAGGTTGGTACAACGCTCGCGATGCTGTGCGTGTTGTGCTGGGCATGGAACCTGGTCGGGGGTTATATGGGATACCCGGCGCTCAGCATGATCTCGTTTTTCGGCGTAGGAGCCTACGCTGACGGCATCGCGCAAATGCAAGGATTATCGATATATGCAGCATGGATCGCTGCCGCGCTGATCGGTGCCATTGTTGCACTACTGCTGGGTTTACCGCTGCTTCGTTTGAAAGGTCACTACTTCGCGGTCGGCACAGTCGCCAGCGTTGAGGTCTTGCGCGAAGTTGCCAACAATTGGGACTCGCTGACCGGCGGAGCGATCGGGATGAACATCCCAATTCAGCCGGGAAATCCGGACTTGGTGGGTCGCTTCTTCTTCCTGTCGATGCTCGGTCTCGCGTTGGGCGCTTTCCTCATAACGGTGGTGGTTGATCGCTCACGCTTCGGCTTCGGGCTACGGTGTATCCGTCAAAATGAACAGGCCGCATCGATGGTCGGCATCAACGTCTTTGCTTACAAGGTTGCCGCGTTCGTGCTTTCGGGCGCAATCGGCGCCGCCGCGGGCGGCATCTATGCCTCAATGGTTGCGTTCATCGAGCCCAAGGACGCGTTCAATCTCATTATGACCATTGAGGTTCCGGTCATGGTCATGCTGGGTGGCATGGGGACGATATTCGGGCCACTTATCGGGGGGGTATTCTACGTTGTGCTGAAGGAGTTTGTCTGGGCTTACTTCATTGATTGGCACAGCGGCATCCTCGGCCTGATTATCGTTGCGGTCATCTACTTCCTGCCGGCGGGCGTGTTGGGCCTCTCATGGAAATCCATGTTTAACCGCTGGGCGAGGTCTCATCGAACCAACCTTTCCGCGAAAACTATTGTGAGGCAGGTTTCATGAGCAGCAACTCTCCGATACTAGAGCTCAAGTCGGTCCTGCGTTCCTTCGAGGGTATCCGAGCGGTCGACAATGTCAGCCTGAAGTTCAATTCGGGCGAGATTGTTGGATTGATCGGTCCGAATGGAGCAGGAAAGACCACTTTGGTAAACCTGATCTCCGGCTTTCTCCCCGTCTTCGGCGGAGATGTGATCTTCGAAGGCAAGAGTCTCATCCGACGGAAGCCTCATGCGATTGCGCGGAGCGGAATCGCGCGCACGTTCCAGATTGTTCAGCCGTTCTCACGAATGACCGTGCTCGAGAATGTAATGGCCGGAGCGATTTACGCCGGTCATTGCGGCATTCGGCAGGCCCAGGACAAGGCGCTCGAATCTCTGGAGTTCACGAAGCTTATTCATCTGAAGGATATGCCGGCGTCAGAATTGGCATTGGCCAATCGCAAGCGATTGGAGCTCGCCAAGAGTCTCGCCATGAACCCGCGGGTCTTGATGCTCGACGAAGTCAACGCAGGCCTGAATTCATCGGAGATCGATGATGCAATTGGCATGATAAGAGCGATCGCCGCACGAGGGATCACAATCATCGTCATCGAACACTTGATGCGGGTGGTCACTGCTCTGGCCCAGCGCGCCGTTGTCATGCACCATGGCGCGGTCGTCAGCGAAGGACCGACGGATCAGGTCTTCCGAGACCCTCGCGTTATCGAGGCTTACCTCGGTAACAAGTTCGCGGAACGATTTGCGGCCGCGACGCCGAACTGACCGACATTGAGTTAAGGGCAGTCGGCACCTTAGGTGCCAGATGGGCTGCGTCCGTTAAGGAAAGCTACGACAATGGCGATGACGATGAAGGGTGAGGTCGCGCTCCCGGCCGACCGTGAAACCGTTTGGGCTAAATTGAACGATCCCGAGATCCTCAAGGCGTCCGTGCCTGGTTGCCAAGAGCTCGAGCAGGTGGGAGACAATGCCTTTCGCGCAACCGTCAAGTTGAAGGTCGGCCCTGTCGGAGCAGTCTTCAAGGGGGCGGTCGAGCTGAAGGATATGGATCCGCCGAACGGCTATCGGATCGTCGGGCAGGGCGAAGGCGGCATCGCCGGCTTCGCTAAGGGCAGCGCGCGTGTAGAACTCACTGACGCCGTCGAGCCTGCAGGGGGCTGTCTGTTGCGTTACGAGGTTGAAGCCGACGTTGGAGGAAAGATCGCTCAGCTTGGTAGCCGGCTCATAAATGGGGTCGCAAGCAAGACGGCCGAACAGTTCTTTGCCAATTTTGCCGCGGCGATCAAGAACTGATCTCTGCCCGCCGGGTTCGACAGCCTTTTGAGTCTCGAAGAGCGGCGATCGTTGCTGTCCGATCGACGATGGTTGCTGTAACGACCGACGGAATGGCGGAATGCGGGACGAAACGAGGGTCGGAGCCTGACGACGGCTCCGTTCCCTGCGTTTGAGACAAGGATGGCCGATACCTGGGATAGTATAGGCCAGACATTCCGAACGAAGAGCCGCACGTTGACGATATCTTCTTGCCGCCCTTCGAAGGCGACAGATGCAATCACACTGACGTAAGAGCAGACCGGTAGCGCAGAGTGACCAGCGCTGCCAGTAAGGGCTCAGCTAGGCGAAGGGACGTGGGCTTAGGGTACCGTTCCCGGCGGTAGAGCTTCAGAATGGCGAGCGATAGCGCCTGGAGTCGTGACCCAGACCTCGGAGAAGCGCGGGTGATCTACAATGTGGTCAAGTGCCTCGCGGATTTGCCGTAGCCGGAATGGTTGACCGGCTACGAACGTATGTAGCGAAATCCCGAACACGAGTGACTGCTGCTTAGAAAGCTCCAGCATCTCCTCGAACTGATCCACGATCATCTGGCGGAAATCGGTTGCCGGCTGATGGCGGCTCAGCATGATCGGGCTGTCATTGATCTCGATCGGGTATGGAACCGACAAAATGGGTCCGGCGCGCGTGCGCATCCAGAACGGCTGATCGTCTGCTGGCCAATCCATGATGAATGTGTAACCAGCTTCCTTCAGGAGGTCTGGCGTAATGAGCGTTTCGGCGATCCACGGGCCCATCCAACCGAATGGACGCTGGCCGCAATGCCGCGCGAGCGTTTCGGTGGCCTGGCGGATCATGACCGATTCCGTGACCTCATCCATCCCGGACTGCCGTTCCGAGTTCGAGTAGCCATGCCCGATGACTTCATCGCTACGCATCCGGATGCGCTCGGGAATGCTGGGCATGGCATCGCACACTGACGCATTGAGAAGATGGCACATCGGGAGCCCGAAGTGATCCATCATGTCGAAGATGCGCCAGATGCCCACGCGCAATCCGTAATCGCGCCAGCCGAAATTGCGCGTATCCGGGGGTGGTCCCAGCGCTGTTGGCGTATGACCCAGGCCCTCACCGAAGCTGAAGTTCTCGACGTTCAACGCAATGTAGAAGGCGAGCCGCTTTCCTTGAGGCCACTTGAATTGCGGTCGTTGATGGATCGGCGAGTAATCGTAGCGATTGTGATGCTTCAATATCATCAAATCTCCCCCACCATGCGGGTTGAAAGGGTGCTTTCCGAGTCAGCGCTATTCGGCGATCATCTCCGCACGTCGCTCCTTGGCGTACCGGACCAGCGCTAGGAAGCGGTAGATACCGTGCACGAACTTGCCGTAGGGCATGGTGATGAACAACGCGAACACCGCGCCGAGATGCAGCGCGAGCAGCGGCCCCATCGCGGCCGTCTCCCGCAGGATCAAAAGCGCCATACCGGTGGCACCGGTTAGGAACAGCATGGCGATGAAGCCCACATCCATGCCGTAGCGCTCCTGGTCGAGTAGCTCGGGGGCGCGGCGCATCTTGGCAACGAAAAGCCCGATCGGCCCGACAATCAGACCGATACCGCCGAGTGCGCCGAGCACGACCGGCAGATCCCACAGGGGATACGGCGCCTCGCGGCCCAGCAGGTAATGGTAGAGGGTGGCGACCGAGGTCGCGGCAAAGCACAGCAGGAAGCCGTAGAAGGTCAGGTGATGATAGAGCTTGCGCCGGTCGGTCGGCCGGTCGTCCTCATTGAAGCAGCCGACGCCCCCGCCATGGAGATAGCGCAACTCGCCGGCGTCGCGGATCGCCTGAAGAAGTGAGCCGCCATCGGCACGGCCGCCGATGGGGTCGCCGATGTCGCGCCAGAACGCGCGCACGCTCATGACAAGCGCGAGGATGGCATAGAGCAGCGCCGCGCCGAACAGCGCGGCCATCGTGTTGTGCGGCATCAGTCTGTAGAACGCACCCGGCCCGGTATGCACGCCGAACAACACGGTGCGATCGTTCAGGGCGACGAAGCCGAGAATGAAGGCCGCCATGCTGAGCGCCGCGACGATGCTGATGACGAGGCCGTTGCGCGCAAAGGCGCCGGAGAGCGGCCGTGGCCAGGCATAGGCCGCATAGGACTCGGCGCGCGCGATCGCCAGCGTCTTCGGGACATTGACGTTGAACTCGTGCGGCGGCGAGAACTGGCAGTCGACATAGCACGCGCCGCAGGAATGGCAGAGATTGGCGAGATAGTTGAGGTCGCCGTCGGAGAAGGCGCGGCGCATCTCCATGGCGGGAAACACCGCGCACAGGCCCTCGCAGTAGCGGCAGGAATTGCAGACCGTCATCAGGCGGTCGGCTTCGTCGAGAATCTTAGTTCCGTGCATGTTTCGCCGCTTCCCGTCCTGCGATACGCCCGAACACGCTGCCGATGGTCATGCCGATGCCGGCCGCGTAACCCTTGCCCAAGACATTGCCTGCCATGATCTCGCCGGCCGCGAACATGTTGGCCGACGGCTTGCCGTCCTTCATCAGCATGCGCGCCTCCTTGTTCACGCGCGTGCCGAGATAGGTGAAGGTGATGCCCGGCCGCACCGGATAGGCGAGATAGGGCGCCGTCTCGATCCGGCGCGCCCAATGTGTCTTCGGTGGCGTGATGCCTTCGGTGCGGCAGTCGTCCAGAATGGTGTGGTCGAACTTGCCCGGCCGCACCGCGGCGTTGAAGTCGGTGATGGTGTTTTCGAGCGCGGCCGGATCGAGCCCGAGCTTGCCGGCCAGTTCGGCGACCGTCTGCCCCGCGATCGGCGGGAACAACGTCGGCATGAAAGAGGTGACCACGGTCGAATCGAAGATGATATAGGCGATCTGGTCGGGCTGCGCCGCGACCAGCCGCCCCCAGATCGCATAGCGCTTCGGCCAGATGTCCTCGCCCTCGTCGTAGAAGCGCTCTGCGTGCTTGTTGACGACGATGCCGAACACGACCGAATCGTGGCGCGTGATGATACCGCCGTCGAATTTCGGTGCGCGGGCATCGATCGCGACCGCATGGCACTGGGTGGGGTCGCCGATCTCCTGCACGCCCTTGCCGAGCAGCATCTTCAGGATCGAGCCGCGATTATAGGGCGTGCCGCGGATCAGGAAATTGTCGGCAGCATCGCCCCAGTGCTCCTTCAGCCATTCGATGTTGGCCTCGAAGCCGCCGGCAGCAGCGACCAGAGAGGTTGCGCTGATTTCGGTCTCGCCGTTGATTGGCCGCTTGACGTGGGCGGCCAGGAACATGCCGTCCTCGATCACGAGGTCGGTGACTTCGGCGTCATATTCGACATCGACGCCGAGGCGTTCGGCAGTGAGATACAGTGCGTTCAGCATCGCGCGGCCGCCGCCGAGGAAGAAGGAGTTGGTGCGGCCGAGGCTCAGCGTGCCGCCGAGCGAGGGTTGCCAACGCACGCCCTGCTCCACGATCCAGTTCAGGATGTCCTTGGACTCGCGGATCATGTGGCGCGCGAGCACTTCGTCGGTCTGCCCGCCCGTGACGCGCAACAGATCCTCCCAGAACTCGTCCTCAGTATAGGGGCCGGTCAGGATTTTGGTGGCAGCGTCATGGGCGCAGCGCATGTTGCGGGTGTGGCGCGTGTTGCCACCACGATAGAACTTTGGCGCGCCTTCGAGCACCAGGACGGAGGCACCGCCGCGCCGTGCGGCGATCGCGGCGCAGAGCGCCGCGTTGCCACCGCCGATCACCAGCACGTCGTACCGCTTGGATGTAACGGGCGTTATCGCTCCATTGAGAATTGAAACCACGGAGTTCATTGCCGTTCGCTCTGGATTCAATAGGCGGCTCGTTCATCGAGCGCACATCGCTCAATAGACCTGCGCCAAAAGCCATGTAAAGCCAAAAATACAAAAAATGGGACGGTTACAATATCGCATCCATAAATAGGTATAATAGAACCTTTATCGGCATTGAAATTGGATCTCTTCGTCCATTACTGCAGGAAATATGAATGAATCCCGGACTCAATGGGAGTGGCATTGCAAGACCAAAAAGTAAACTTCTCACCGATTTGACTGACGAAACCCAAAATATGGCTTGCATTGTCCCAAAAATGCTACAACAACTCATTTTAGAACGACGGGCAGTCAAGCAAACCAAATGACACTGGATCGCGTGAACACATCAGAGGCCGTTCCGGCAGCTCTGGCCGGTCTATCGGCAACGCAAGCATCCGCGCGGGTAGCCGCGGGAGAGCTGTCAGCGGTGAGTCTGGTTCGATCGTGCCTCGAGCGGATAGCCGAGCGCGATCAGGTCGTGCGAGCGTGGTCGTACTTGGATCCAGAGCAGGTCCTGTCGCAGGCGCGTGCCCGTGACGCTGCTCCGCTGGCGGGGCCACTCCACGGCGTTCCCATAGCGGTGAAGGACGTGATCGATGTTGCGGGCATGCCCACCGAAATGGGCTCGCCGATCTATCGCGGATACCGCCCGATCGCTGATGCGGCGTGTGTAGCTACGCTCCGAAGCGCCGGCGCGGTCGTTCTCGGCAAGACAGTGACCGCCGAATTCGCCGGCGTGGCGCCTGGTGCGACAACCCATCCGCAGGCTTCCGATCATACGCCGGGCGGCTCCTCAAGCGGCTCCGCCGCAGCGGTCGCTGATGGAATGGTGCCGCTAGCGTTTGGCACGCAGACCGGCGGGTCAATTCTTCGACCGGCCGCGTTTTGTGGCATCGTGGGATTTAAGCCGACCTTCGGGGCCGTCAGTCGTGCGGGCTTGAAGCTGGCGGCCGAGACGCTCGACACCATCGGGCTGATGGCCCGGAATGTCGATGATGTCGCTTTCTGCTGGGATGTGCTGGTTGGCCGTGTGGGTGCTGTTACCCAGGCGAGCCCAACGCCGCGTCTCTTGCTTTTTCGGGGGCACCAGTGGCATCTCGCCTCTTCCGACACGGTTAACCTGATCGAGGCGACAGTTCGCGATTTGCGGGTGCGCGGGGCGTGGGTCGATGAGCTGCCGGTCCCGGCCGCGTTTGCCGAGTTGACCGAGGCCCGCGCTGCGATCAACGCGTATGAACGAGCCCGCGCAATGGCGTGGGAGTACGAGCATCACCGTGATCAGATCAGTCCGGCGATGTCGCGCACGCTTGCCAAGGGTTGGTCGACTTCCTACGAAACCTACACCGACGCACTTCGTCTTGCGGAGCGCTGGCGTCGTTGGGTCGCGAATGCGACTGAGGGATATGACGGGATCGTTACCCCGGCAGTCGTTGGCGAAGCGCCTAAAGGGTTGGATTCAACAGGCGACGCCTCCTTTCAGGAAATTTGGACGCTTTTGCATCTGCCGGCATTGACACTGCCGTTAGGGCGCGGCCGATTGGGGCTGCCCGTCGGTGTCCAGTTCGTCGGTCGACATATGGAGGACGGGGCGCTGCTGGCTCTCGCCAAATGGGTAATGTCCGCGAGTTCTCGATGATCAATTCGAAGCAATCGGCATAGGAACAGAACATGCGATTTTCAAACAGTTTCGAGGTGTCTTTGCCGCCCGCCGAAGCGTGGAAAACGCTGATGGACATTCCGGCGATCGCTCCATGCTTGCCTGGCGCCGAACTCACCGAGGTCGTCGACGCAGAGACCTACAAAGGCAAGGTCTCTGTACGAATGGGACCTGTCGTTCTCGCCTTTGCTGGAACCGCAAAGTTCGAAGAGCGGGATGACGTCGCGCACAAAGCGAGGGTCAAAGCGCAGGGCGCTGATGCCAAGGGGCGAGGCGGAGCGAGTGCTGTCGCCGATTTTCGCCTGGAGCCATCAGGGGCGGGCTCGAAGGTCTTGATCGACACCGATCTGAATCTGACCGGGTCCGTTGCTCAGTACGGGCGCGGCGCCGGCGTCATCCAAACTATCGCGGCGCAGCTCATTACACAGTTCTCAAAGGCGCTGGAAAAGAAGATTGCGAAGGCGCCACCCTCCGCTTCGCAAGCTTCGACCCCCGCGGCTCCGGCAATCAGCGAACCTGAAGTCGAAGCTGCCGCCAAACCCATCGGCGGCTTCTCGCTCGTCGTGAGGGCGTTATGGGCGAGCATAACCAGCCTGTTCGGCGGTAAGAACGAAAGCAAGGCATGACCAATATCATACTTACACTTCTGTCCCAGCGCAGGCTCGATGAGCATTATCAAGCGGGGCATTGGCGCAACGATACGATCTACTCCCTGGTCCGGGGGCATGCCTCGGTCAACCCTGAGCGGGTTGCGGTACGCGATCGCTCGGGCGTCATCACCTACAAGCAGCTGATCGCGCGTTCCGACGCTTTGGCAAGCCGTCTATCGCAGGCGGGTCTGCGCCAAGGGGACAGAGTCGCGGTGTGGCTTTCGAGCCGTATCGAGACGGCAATTGCTCTCGTGGCCTGCTCGCGCTCGGGATTTGTATGCTGTCCGTCGCTTCACCGCGATCATACGGTGGGAGACATCATCGAACTGATGAACAGAATGCGGGCCGCTGCCTTCATTGGCGAGATCGGGTATGGGGCAGATGCTGCGCGGAAGGACATCTTTGCAAGTGAAGCCGAAGTTCCGTCGCTGAAGGTGATCTTTGCGCTCGGCGCAGCCGGCAGCGCCGCAGGGGGGACCTTGCCGGAGGCGGCCGAAGCGGATTACGACGAGGCAATCAACCTCGATCCGAACATCGCGGTGTATCTGGCATTCACATCCGGAACGACCGGGCGCCCGAAAGGTGTGATGCACAGTGACAATACTTTGCTGGCCAATGCGCGAGCGATGATTGCGGATTGGCGGTTCGATACTCAATCCGTTGTCTATACGATGAGCCCTCTCAGCCACAATCTGGGCCTTGGATCGTTGATCATGGCGCTCGCTGCCGGCGCGGAGTTGGTGGTGCATGATCTTGCGCGCGGCGCAAGCACTCTCGATCGGATCATCGAAGTCGGGGCGACGTTTATTGTCGGCGTTCCGACCCACGCCATGGACCTTCTGAACGAAATGAAGGCGAGGAAAATGTCTTCGCCGGGCTCTGTCAGAGGTTTCCGGATATCCGGTGCCTCTGCCCCACGTGAAGTTATCGCGGAGCTCCTGCTGACCGGTGTTGTGCCACAGAGCGGCTATGGCATGACGGAAGCCGGATCTCATCACTATACCCGGATCGATGATGGTGCAGACCGCGTGGTTCAGACATCTGGCCGGGCGTGTGATGGATACGAAGTCAAGATCTTCTCCAAGGACGACGTCAACCAAGAGCTACCGGTCGGGATAACGGGGCAGATCGGAGGACGGGGGGCCAGCTTGATGCTGGGCTACTTCGACGATCAAGGCGCAAATGATGATGCCTTCAATTCCGACGGCTGGTTCATGACCGGTGATATCGGCCGTTTGGACCAGGACGGCTACCTCCAGATAACCGGGCGCAAGAAAGATCTGATCATTCGCGGGGGCCACAACATCTATCCGGCTCGGATCGAGAACCTTGCCATGCAGCACCCCGCAATCGCGCGTGCTGCGGCTCTACCGGTGCCAGACCTGCGGCTCGGCGAGAAAGTGTGCCTCGCCGTGATGCTTCGTCCCGGACATTCGGTGGCTCCCGACGATGTGTTGGAACACCTCGACCGTAGCGGTCTGTCGCGTTACGACATGCCGGAGTACTACCTGTCGCTCGATGATATTCCGCTGACCGCAAGCGGCAAGATTCTCAAGCGCGATATTGCCGTGCAAATCGCTGATGGGAAGGTAACACCGCAGGCGATCCGCTTTGTACCAAGCCAGACGAGAGCGGGATGACAAACAAAGTGCCATCCGTGGAAGGAGGCGGCCTTGACGCGGGAACTGCGATGGCGCGCCTCACTCATGAAATGGCGAACCCGCCGTTCCACGATGTGCTGCGCCCGCAGCCAGTCCGCGTGGACGACGATGGTTCAGTGGTGGTCCGCTTGCCCTACCGTAAGGAATTCCGTGGGCGTCGGGACGGCAACTTCGTCCATGGGGGGGTGATCGCCTGTCTCGTCGACATGACCGCGCATGCCGCGATCTCGGTTCGCGTGGGGCGAATGGTCCCGACTATCGACCTTCGCGTCGATTATCTAAGGCCGGCGCGCGAGGGCGATCTCATCGCGACGGGCCGCATTCTCTCGGTTGGCCGTTCCCTTGGCCGAGCCGATGTCGAAGTTCGCGGAGAGGACGGAAATGTCGTTGCCGTAGGACGAGGTGCGTTTAGCACGCGCGAAGGCTGACAAGGCTGCGCTGACCCGCTTGAAAGGAATTGTAATGCGTGCGGTTACCGTTCGTGAGTTTGGAACACCGGAGAGCCTCTCGATAGAAGAAGTGGCGAGCCCGGAGCCTGGCCCCGATGAGATCCTCATCGATGTGCGCGCGGTGGGCGTCAACTTCGTCGATCTCCTCGTGATCGGCGGCACCTACCAGTTCCTGCCGCCGCGACCGTTCACGCCAGGCAAGTTGCCGGCGGGCATCGTTGCAAAAGTTGGCGCCAACGTGTCAAGGTTTTCGGTCGGTGACAGGGTGCTTACGACCGCCGAGCAGGGCGGTTATGCGGAGCGCGCGACCGCGTTGGCTGACCACTCCTATCGCATTCCGGACGCCATGTCGTTTACGGACGCTGCAGCCATGGCATTGGCATTCGACACCGCCTGGTTTGCCTTGCGTGAACGTGGTCGCTTGCGCAAAGGCGAGAGCGTCCTGGTTCTCGGCGCGACCGGCAGCGTCGGGCTGGCCGCCGTCCAGCTCGCGAAGGCATTTGGCGCCCATGTACTTGCTGGCGTCTCCTCGATGGCCAAGGCCGACGTTGCTAAGGCCGCGGGTGCGGACGAGGTGATCGATCTCTCGGTGGAGAATCTGAGGGATGGGCTGCGCACACAAGTTCACGCGGTGACCGGTGGGAAGGGAGCGGACGTCGTGATCGATTCGCTCGGCGACCGCTTTTTCGCAGCCGCTTTTCGGGCCTTGGCTTGGTCGGGTCGCCTGGTGGTCGTCGGCTTCGCCGCCGGCGAGATTCCCACGGTCAAGGTAAACTACCTATTGGTAAAGAACATCGAGGTTAGCGGCCTCCAGGTCAGCGACTACCGCAAGCGGACGCCAGCCCTTATGCGCGAGTGTTTCGAGGAGATTTTCGCACTCTACGAAAAGGGTCTCGTAAAGCCTCCTGATACGTCGGTCCGGCCCCTGCAAGAGTTCGCCGGGGCGCTGGCTGAAATCCGCGACCGGAAGGCCAAGAGCCGTATTGTACTCAGCAACTGAGCCGGTCTTCGGGGCGGCGAATTTACATAGGAGGTCTCAAGCGACTATATTTTCTTGGTAGAAATGCCGATTCCCGGGCTGTAAAGCAGCACAGGAGTAGGGTTTCCGTCTAGGCAGCAATAGGGGCTAACGTGGCCATCCGCTATCAAGAGATCGCAAACAGGCTTCGTGCTTTCCGCATGGGATCCGGCCTGAGCGCGGACGAGATCGCGCGCCGCGTTGGCATATCTCGCACGGCACTCTACAGATTCGAAAAAGGCGAACTAGCCAAAATCGAGACGCTTGAGAAGCTATCGGAACTTCTACAGGTTTCGATGCCGACGCTACTGGGCGTGGGCATCGAATACATGCCCTCGGCCGTGAGCTATTTTGAGCGCATGCGCCAGTTCGAGGAGACCGCGGAGCACATTATGGTGCTCTCCGGGCCGATATCGTTCCTTCTCTCATCGGAGAACTTTCTCGGCATGCTGGACACCGTGCTGAAGGAAAGTCTTCCGCAGGATTTGCCTGACCGCCAGAAGCACGTGACGCAAGTCAACCAGATCATGGAGATCCTCGCACAGCGCAAAGAAATCTACCGGCGGCGGAAGCCAGGAATACTCAATCTGATCTCTGCTCGAGAGATCCGGCGCTTTGTGCAAAGTGGGTTTGTCGGTAATCCATCGATCGTCGGTGCCGAACTCGAAGAAAGGCGCGCGATGGCGCGCGCCGAGGTCGAGCATTTCGCGAAAGTGATCGAGGAAGACGCGATCGGAGTCCAGATAGGAGTCGTGACGGAATCACTTCCGCACACACATTTCCAGATATTCCGAATGGCGGACACCAAGATGCTGACGGTCAGTCCGTTCCGCCTCGGCGAACAGCCGAACATCCGGCTTGGAGTGGCCATGATCACCTCAGCGCCCGAGGCAACGGCGCTGCACGAGAAAGTCGCCGGTGAGATGTGGCGGGGCGCGATCAAGGGCGCGACGGCGGCCGCTCATCTACGTGGTCTGCTGGAAGCGCCTTCGAGAAACAGCGATACAGTCGCCCCATCGCGCGAACACGATGCGCCGGCGTCAATGCAAGACCAGGGACGTATCGAGGAGAAGTCGGACGCTGCTGAGAGCAAACCCGCCGGAGCTCCGTCCAGCCGTCGTCGTGCAGGCAAGTAGCTTGACGATCCCGCCTATGTGCTTGCGGGCGTATTGGAAGAAGTCATCATCATCATTGAAGCTTCTCGTTTGCGAGCTTCGGGGTGGGTGCCCTAACCAGATCAAGGCAACGAGATGCTGGTGGATCCGCGGCGCTTGCGCTGCATGGAGCCGCTGCGTTTCTTAGATCGCACTCCGAGGGCTGATGCTCTGGCGTTAGTCCTTTGGTGTCTGGATCGGGGACGCGCCTGCGGTCGCTAGCTAGCGTCTCCCAGCCGGGTGAAAGACTGCCTTGATCAACAGACCGGAATGGGCATCGGCCCCGGTCCTTCGGAAGGATATCGATTGTTATGGCAATGACGATGAAGGGTGAAGTCGTGCTTGCGGCCGACCGTGAAACAGTCTGGGCGAAGTTGAACGATCCGGAAATACTCAAGGTTTCCGTCCCTGGTTGCCAGGAGCTCGAGCAGGTCGGTGACAATGCCTTTCGTGCTACCGTGAAGATCAAGGTCGGACCGGTGGGAGCGACCTTCAAAGGAGCGGTCGAACTAAAGGACATGGATCCGCCAAATGGCTATCGGATCGTCGGCCAGGGCGAGGGCGGTATCGCCGGATTTGCCAAGGGCGGCGCCCGTGTCGAGCTCAGTGACACTGTCGAGCCGGCCGGAGGGTGCCTGTTGCGCTACGAAGTCGAGGCTGACGTTGGAGGAAAAATCGCCCAACTCGGCAATCGCCTTATCAATGGTGTTGCCAGTAAAACGGCAGAACAGTTCTTCGCGAACTTTGCTGCAGCGATAACGACCTGAACTTCTGGATACATTGGGTGATTACGCCCACTAGGAGTAGTCACCCACCCAATGATCAGTGGATTGGGGGATATTTCGAGAGCGTAACGAGCGAGCCCCGGATGCCGGAGATGAGAGCGCCGAAGGCGCGCTCGAGCAAAGTGATCCAATATCGGCGCGTGCGAGGCGCCTCCTCATCTAGCCCAAGCATGAAAGACATTGCTCGACTGCTCGGCGCACCATCACGTTAGCCAGATGGACGCGGTATTCGGCATCTGCGTGAATGTCAGAATTCACGTCGGTCTCTGGTAAGTACAGGCCGTCGAGCGCATCCGGGGCAAATCGTTCCTGGAGAGCGTCTTCCGCTTCATGCCATCGAAAGGCGCAGGCCTTTGTGCCTGTGATCCCGACGCGAACCTCGTCCCGATATTTCGCCACGAAAGCGCCAACGAGCGCAAAGCGCGATGCGGGTTGCTTGAACTTCTGGTAGTCAGCCGCAAGCGGTATTTCGAAGCGGATCGAGGTAATCAGCTCGGTGGGATCAAGGGCCGTTTCGAACAGCCCCTTGAAGAATTCATCAGCCGGGATGGACCTCTTGGACGTTGTGACGACCGCGCGCAGGGCAAGGAGCGACGACGGATAACAGGCGGCAGGATCTGAGTTGGCGACCGAGCCGCCGATCGTCCCTCGATTTCTGACCTGGCGATCGCCGATGTTGCTCGCAAGCTTCACGATGGCTGGGATCGCGCCCGCGATCTGTTTGGAGCGTACCACATCAGCATGGCGGGTCATCGCGCCGATCGTAACAGTGTTCGCAGTGACCTCAATTCCCTTCAAAGCATCGAGCGCACTCAAGTCGATTAGCGCGCTGGGCTGTGCCAGACGCAGCTTCATGCTTGGGAGCAAGCTCATGCCACCAGAAACGACCTTTGCGTCGTCGTCATTGGCCAAGAGAGAGCTGGCCTCCTCAATATCGTGAGGCCGAATGTAGTTGAAGTTATACATCAGTGTTCGTCCAAGCGTCGGGCGTTGCCTTCTTCTCTGCCGCGGCGGCGAGGATGGCCCGGACAATATTATGATAGCCGGTGCACCGGCAGATATTACCTTCAATAAGGTGCCGCACGCTCTCTTCGTCGAGATCGTCGTACCGATCGACCAGCTCGACCGAGCTCATGACAAATCCAGGCGTGCAATAACCGCATTGCAGGCCATGGTGCTCGACGAATGCGCGTTGCACAGGATGGAGGGTGCCGTCGGCGGCCTCGAGACCTTCAATCGTCGTGACGGACTTCCCCGCCGCTTGGATCGCCAAGATCGTGCACGACTTAATCGCCTCGCCATTCACCAGGACGGTACAGCAACCGCATTGCGAAGTGTCGCAGCCGACGTGGGTGCCGGTGAGGCCGAGAGTTTCGCGCAATGCTTCGACCAGAAGCGTTCGCGGGTCGATCTCGAGAGAAACCTCTTTTCCATTGACCCGAAGTTTGCACGTTTCCTTCATGATCCTCTCGCTCGATCCACTGCCCGAGCATGGAGGTGGGCCGTCCCATAGGCAAATTGGCAAAACTCATGCCGACGATGAGGGATTCTCGTTTCCGAAATGTTCCTCCTCCGGCCTAATCCTTGGGCTCAAATGGGAGGTGCCGCAGCGTGACGACTTCCGAGGCGACTGAACTGAGGCCTAGGCGTCAGGCCCGACTGCAACTCGCAATTCCGATGGCCAAACCTTCGGCATTTCAGCGCATCACGAGTGCGACGGAGGCCCTGCGCCGAGCGGGCGTAGACGTCATCTCCCTTGCCATGGGGGAGAGTGGATTTTCGACCCCGGAGTGGATCAGCGAAGCAGCTTGCCGAGCGGTTTCAACGGGGCAAATGCGATACACCGAAATGACTGGCACACTCGCGCTGAAGGAAGCCGTGCGTCAGAAGTATGAGAGGGAGAACGACCTCCGGTACGAGATTGACGAGATCATAATCAGCACCGGCGCCACCCAAGCGTTGTCCAATGCCATGCGAGCCACGCTCCATCCAGGAGACGAGGTGATCCTGCTGGTTCCGTATTACTCGCCGTACGCGGATATGATCGTTGCGCAGGGAGGTGTCCCGGTCTGTGTGCTGGCCGCTGACGACACAGGTGCCATTCCCCTCGGCGCGCTTGAGGCGGCAATCTCGTCTCGCACGCGGTGGATCATTCTCAATTCACCATGCAATCCCTCTGGCGTGGTTTTGTCGACCGCTGACCTTGCAGCTCTTGCGGTTCTCCTGCGGCGTCATCCTGACATTCTGATCATTTCCGACGATATATATGAGAAGACGGTATTCGAGGGAGCGGCCAAGAATATTGTGAATGTCGCGCCCGATCTCAAGGACCGCACGGTTGTCGTGAATGGCGTGAGCAAGACGTACGCGATGACGGGTTGGCGAATTGGTTACGCGCTGGGCCCCCGCGATCTCATGGCCGCCATGGGATACGTGCAGACGATATCGAGCTGGACGCCGAGCGCGGTGGGCCAGGTCGCAGCCGAAGCGGCGCTAACGGGGCCTCAAGAGTTCCTAGAGAGCTGGCGGCAGGCCTACAGCAGGAGGCGTGACATCCTGGTCGGCTTTCTGAACCAAATCGAAGGATTGAGCTGCCGCTACCCCTCCGGAGCCTTCTACGCGTTTCCGTCCATCGAGAAGCTGATCGGTCGGAGGACGCCGGGCGGCACGCTCATCGAGGATGATGTTGCGCTTGCGACATACCTTCTCAACTCTGCGGCCGTTTCAACCGTTCCCGGATCAATTTTTGGAGCCAGACATCATCTCCGAATGTCTTTCGTTGTGTCGGAAGGCCAGCTGACCGCGGCCTGTCAACGTATCGCATCCGCCATCGCCCGTTTATCTTGAGGAACCGAATATGAACGAACAGCTCCGTGGGACGGTTACGTCCGCTTGGTCGGATTCTGAATGGAAACTGAGGTGCGAGCTCGCGGCGTGCTACAGGATATTCAACGCGCTCGGTTGGACGGAGCTGATTTTTAACCACATCACTTTCGAGTTGCCTGGCGAGGAGCGTCACTTCCTGATCAATCCGTTTGGCCTGACCTATGACGAAGTAACGGCCTCCAACCTGGTCAAAATTGACCTCGATGGTCGAGCGGTCGATGGCTCAGGGCACGATGTGAATCCGGCGGGATTCCTGATCCACAGCGTCATCCATCGCGCCCGTCCGGATGCTCGCTGTATCGCGCACACCCATACCACTGCCGGATGCGCGGTAGCCGCGCTGTCCTTGGGACTGGAATGCACCAACTTTTATGCTGCACAACTATACAACGAGGTCGCCTATCACGACTACGAGGGTATTACGGTCGATCAGGACGAGGGGCCGCGATTGCTTGCGTCCCTCGGCGACAAGAGCGCCATGATCTTGCGAAATCATGGGCTCCTGGCGTGTGGCCCGTCGATTCCTGAAGCGTTCTACCTTCTTTGGCGGCTGGAGAGAGCCTGCCAAATTCAGGTGGCCACTCATTCGTATGGTTCGCCGACCATCGAAATACCTGCTGTAGTGGCCGAGCGATCGACACGCCAGCTCAAGTCATTCGATCCACGCGGCGACGGCGCACGCCGCATATTCGAGGCGCTGCGACGCAAGATCGATCCCCGGCTTTACGAGATCTAGGATGGCTGAAAGCATCGGGATAGTGGGACCAGGTGCCATCGGACTACTTCTTGCTCATCATCTGCGCAGAGCTGGCCGCGATGTAACGATTTTGGCGCGGCCCACGGCTGTCGACCAGCTGTCCCGCGACGGCATCGAATTGTTTGGAGCAGACGGTCGCGGCTCGCGGCAACGTGTGAAGGTGGCGGCAGTTCAGGGGGCAGATGGTTTCGACCTACTCATTCTTGCATTGAAAGGACACCAGCTAACCACATCAGCGCGAGAGCTCGAACATCTATTGGAGAGCTCGCGTGTCGTGATGACGGCTATGAATGGGGTTCCGTGGTGGCTCCCGCATGGAAGCGCGAAGGCGCCACGCCAACTGGAGGCTGTCGACGAACAGGGCTTGCTCTCCGCCCTCGTTGATACGGCAAAAGTCGTTGGAGCCGTGGTCAACATAGGCGCCAGGACCGAGCGCGCCGGCGTGGTTCACCACGTCTTTGGCTCGTCTCTTAGCGTCGGCCCTGCTATTCCCTCTGAGATCGAGCGGGCCAGCGCCGTCCTACGAGTTTTTGCCGGATCTGGTATTACGGTAGAACTCGACCCTAACATCCGCAAAAGCTTGTGGCTGAAGCTGCTGAACAATGCCGCACTTAATCCGGTCTCTGTGGTGACCGGTTGGACGCTCAGGGACATTCTGGGTAATTCTGCAGCGCGTGCAGTGGCCGCCGAGATAATGGAGGAAGTCGCGGCGGTGGGGCGTGCGCTGAAGATTATTCAGGAGGTCGATGTCGAGGCCAGGTTAGCCTACAGCGCGACGTTTGGCGCCTTCAAGACGTCGATGCTTCAAGACTTTGAAGCGGGGAGGACATTGGAGACCGCCTCGCTGTGCGACGCAGTTGTCGAACTCGCCAAACACGCGAATGTGCCGGTGCCGACCCTCACCGGCATCATTGCCTTGGTGCGCGCGCGCTGTCTTGGCAATGACATCCCAGGCGCTAACGCGGTCGCCTGTCTTCTAGGACATCGGTGACCGCGCGCTCGATAAAGGCGATGTCAACCGGGTCGGTGCCTCCCGTGCCGGCCCGGTGCCCCCAATCGGACTCGATTACGCGCAGCTCAGCGTCGGCGATCAACTGCACTTCCCGCTCAGAGTCGGCGACTAGAAAATACTGATCTGTTCGACAGGGCATGACGATCGTCCGGGCGCGGATCGCACCGAGTGCGCGCTTCAAGTCGCCGCCGAATGTCTCATTATCGCTGATATCAGCCTGCTGCCACGTGGCGATTTGCGCCAATAGATCGTTCGCATCTCGGCCTTCAAAGGTCTTCTCCCAGTACCGTGTCATGAAGTCTTCGGGACTGGAAAAGCCGAGCATCGTTTGATCCAGTTGCCTGTCATAAAAGCGGTAGCTTAGTGCCCAGGATGCATAGAGGCGCCCGACAGCATGGAGGCCCCCGAGGGGCGGTGTCTCATACTCGCCATTCTTCCAGCTGGCATCGCCGGTGAGGGCTGCCTTCAAACCCGCTAGAAACACGTAGTTAAACCGGCTGGTTCGTGCCGAACCGCAAAACGGAAGGACTCGGGGAACCATGTCCGGATACAGACTGGCCCATTGATAGGCCTGCTGGGCGCCCATCGATCTGCCAATCACCGCATGAAGGCGCTCGATGAGGAAGACTGCCTTCAGCAACGCGTACTGAAGGCGAATGTTGTCGAGTAGCGTAGCGAGAGGAAAGCGACCGCGGTCAAACGGGGCGGGTGTGTTGCTGGGCGACGAGGAGGCGCCGTTGCCAAGTATGCCCGGCACGATCACGAACCATTTGTCGGTATCGAGGGCTTTCCCGGGACCGATGAGCCATTCGTTCGAGGAATGCTTCGTTCCGAACCAGGTGGGAAAAAGCACAGCGTTGTCCTTGGCCCGCGAAAGCGTGCCGTAGGTCTTGTACGCAAGCTTGGCCTCCGGCAGCGTGCCACCGCGCTGCAGCCGAAAGTTGGCGACAGTAAAGATGTTCTCAGACACGTTAGAGGCTCGTCGCTGCAAGGTTTCGAAAGTCGGCTTTCCACCGTCCGTCCGGAAGCTGAGTACCGGCTGAATGCTCTTGCGAGCGCGCGTCGCGGATCGCGTGCCATACCCTGCGCGGCGTCAAGGGCATGTTGATCTCTCGCACTCCCAAGTCCCACAAGGCGTCGACGACTGCGTTCACGATCGCGGCCGGAGCGGCGATACTGCCACTCTCGCCGGCTCCCTTTACGCCCAGCGGGTTGTTGGGAGACAGGGTCTCCTGCGATTCGAACAGGAAGGACGGAAGATCGTCGGCGCGCGGCATCGCGTAGTCCATGAAGGATCCGGCAATCAGCTGGCCGCTGTCGCGATCATAGGTGCACTGCTCCATGAGTGCTTGGCCGATGCCTTGCGCGGCTCCGCCATGCAATTGCCCCTCGACGATCTGGGGATTCACGACCTTTCCGCAGTCGTCGATCGCCGCGAAGTTGCGGACACGGACCTGGCCGGTATCTGGATCGACGATGACCACGGCGAGCTGCATTCCGGAGGGAGTGTTTCGGGCAGGCGGATCGTAGAAGACTGTCTCTTCCAGCCCCATTTCCATGTCCTGCGGGTAGTCGTGACCGCGATAGCACCAGCGCGCGACCTCGGTGAACGTCATCTTGCGGTCGGTGCCCACAAGCTCGAACACGCCCTGCTGGTAAGCGACGTCCTCTGTTGAACATTCCATCAGGTGCGCGAACTGCCGCTTGCACTTATCGATGATGCGTCCGCTGGCTCGCGCGATCGCAGGACCCATGAGGAAAAGCGAGCGGGATCCCCAGGTCCCAAGACCGTTCGGGATGCGGTCGGTGTCACCTTCGACGAGCTCGATATTTTCATAGGGGACCCCAAGCGTGTCCGCCGCGATTTGACAGAACGATGTTTCATGTCCCTGTCCGTGCGAGTGCGTACCGCAAAACAGGGTCACTTTCCCTGATGGATGCACGCGCACGGTGGCGACGTCATATCCTCCGATACGGCGGCCGATCTTCGCCGCGACCCGGCTGGGCGCGCCAGCACAATCGACAAAGCCGGCAAGACCAATGCCCATTCGGATGCCTTGTCCGCGAAGCTTTCGCTGCTCGCGGCGAAGATCGTCATAAGAGGCGAGATTGGTCAGCTTGTTGAGAAGTCCATCAGGGTCGCAGGAGTCGTAGGTCACTCCAATGGTGGTCTCATATGGGCAGTCGGTAGGCGCAATGAAGTTGCGACGCCTGATTTCGCAGACTTCGATGCCGAGATCGCGAGCGGCGTTCTCGAGCAGACGCTCGAGCACGTAGATCCCCTCCGGCCGCCCAGCCCCGCGATAGGCCTCGACGGGTACCGTGTGCGTGTAGACACCCGTGATATGGCAAAAGATCGCCTTCGTCCTGTAAAGGCCGGCCAGAACACGCGGATAGTAGTGCGCAGGAATGCTCGGGCCAAACGCGGTCATGTACGCGCCCAGATTGGCAATCGTCCTGGCTTCTATGCCGAGGATTTCGCCTTGCTTGCTCATTGCAATTCGACAGCGTGTAACGTGGTCTCTGCCGTGAGCGTCGGTAATCAGCGACTCGCTGCGGGTCGCGACGAACTTCACGGGCCGGCCGACTTTCTGTGCCGCCCACAGCACGGCGGCCTCTTCGCCATAGTGAGTATTCTTCGGCCCGAACCCGCCTCCGACGTCAGGAGCCACCACCCGGATCTGATGCTCCGGCACGCGCAGGGAGTCGTCGGCCAGCCAGTTTTTCACCAGGTGGGGGATCTGCGTGCTGGCAGTGAGCGTGTAGTGATCACGTGACTTGTCGTATTCGCCGAGATAGGTGCGCGGCTCCATCGCATTGGCCGTGATACGGTTGGCGACGACCTCGAGCTCACCAACATAGTCCGCGCGCGCGAATGCTGCTCGCACCGCCGCTTCGTCGCCGACCGTGTTGACGAACGTCACGTTCGTCCCAAACTGGGGATGAACGAGCTCTGCTCCCTCTGCCAGGGCATCGGCAGCTTCCACGACAGCGGGCAGGGGCTCATAGTCGACCAATATCCTGTCGAGCGCGTCAAGCGCTTGCCATCTGGTCTCCGCCACGACGACAGCCACTGTGTCTCCGACGTGGCGAACGATATCGACCGCGAACACTGGGCGAGATGCCTCGTTCATGGGCGAGCCGTCCGGAAACCGGACGGGTGCGATCGTCGGCATCTCTCCACGGCCTTCGGCTGCCCACATAGCCCCCGTCAGAACGGCGAGCACCCCCGGCATCTGCGTCGCTTCTGCCGTGTCGATCGAGATGATCCGAGCGTGAGCGAAGGGGCTTCGGACGAAAGCGGCGTGGGTCATTCCCACGCGTTTCAGGTCGTCCGTGTAGCCACCGCGGCCCGTAATGAACCTCATGTCCTCGCGCCGAGGCACGTGGCTGCCAACAAAGCTCATTTTGTCCTCCTAGCCTTATTTGGATACATATCGCACAGCTTTTCGGCGCTGTTAGCCGAATTTTGGCCCTTGCCAAGAAATATTTTTCCTATATGTATACATATCGCCATATGTATACAAATTCTAATTCTAAACAATCCGCCCGTGGGAGGAAAAATGGGTCCTGACGAGATCGAGGTCTTCAAGAGGCAGCAGTTCGGTCACAAGCTTGGATTCGGGCGTTCCCCGGCGCTGCTGATTGTCGACTTCGTCAACGGATTCGTTGACCCGCAGCTTTTCGGAGGAGGCAATATCGCTGCGGCGGCTGCGAGCACGCTGCCCGTGCTGCAGGCTTTCCGTGCCGCCAAATGCCCGGTCGTCTTCTCTCGCATCATCTATGCCGAGGATGGGTCCGACGCGACGGTTCACTGTCTGAAAGTTCCGCGCCTCAAGTCGCTGACCAAGAACAATCCGGCAAGTCACATCATCGATGAACTAGCTCCGGTGCCCGGCGAGATCGTTCTCGATAAGAGGTTGCCGTCGGTCTTCTTTGAGACCGGTCTGCACGGATTGCTGAACGGTCGCGGCGTTGACACCATCGTCGTAACGGGCTGCACGACCAGCGGCTGCGTGCGCGCGACGGTGCTGGATGGGCTGTGCCATGGTTTCCGCCCGATTGTCCCTGCCGATTGCGTCGGCGACCGCGCCCAGTCTCCCCACGATGCAAGCCTGTTTGATCTGTCGCAGAAGTACGCGGACATCGTTCACAGCCAGGACGTGATCGCGTTCCTTTCGCAGCTCAAATCCGTCGCAGCCTGACGACCGCAAAGGAGATTGTCATATGTACTCAGAGAGTCTGAATGATGCCGCGATGTGGCTTGAGGTCTTGCGGCTCTCCCGTGTGAAGCCGGGCGAAACGGTTTGTGTGTTGACTGGCGCTGCTTCGAACGAGCGCAACTTCCGTGCTGCCATGCGCGCATCGCAGGAATTGGGCTGTACGACCTTCCAGCTCCATATTCCGCCGGCCGCGCCGATCCGTACTGTCGGCGCTGACCGAACGTCCTTTGTCGGTGTCACTCCTCTCACCGGGAATCGTGCCGCGATCGAGACGCTGAAGAATGTCTCGTTCGTCGCCGATCTGATGGGGCTCCTGCATTCGCCCGAGCAAATCGAGATCCTGAAAGCCGGCACGCGTATGCTCATGGTGCTCGAGCCGCCGGAAATCCTGGCGCGCATGATTCCCACCGAGGACGACAAGCGGCGCGTCATGGCATGTGACGCGCGATTGCGGCGAGCGAAGACCATGAAGGTGACGTCGGCGGCCGGCACTGACCTCGTTTTGCCGATTGGTCAGTTTCCGTCCTTGCCGGAATATGGATACGCCGACGAGCCCGGTCATTGGGACCACTGGCCGAGCGGCTTTACGTCGACCTGGCCTAATGAGGGGCAGGGTGATGGGACGGTCGTCATTGACGTCGGCGACATGCTCTTTCCGTTTAAGATGTATGCGACGTCGCGGATCACGCTGCGAATTGAGCGTGGCCTGATCCGATCGATCGAGGGCGGATTCGAGGCCGAATACCTCAAGGAGTACATGGCCAGCTACAACGACCCCGGCGCCTATGGGATATCGCATGTGGGGTACGGTCTGCAGCCGAGGGCGAAATGGACGGCCCTTCAAATGCAGCATGACAAGTCGCGCACTCTCGGGATGGATGGTCGGTCGTTCTACGGAAACTTCCTGTTCTCGACCGGGCCAAATTCCGAAGCTGGCGGTCGCAACAACTCGCCATGTCATATCGATATCCCGATGCGGAATTGCACGGTGCTCCTCGATGGCGAAGCGATGGTGCGGGATGGCGACGTCGTCGCGGCAGATCAGCGCGTGGCGGGTGCTGGGCCTCAGACCGGTGTCCAGCTCGTCGCGGCGGAATAATCATCAAGATTCCTAGGGAGCGTAAGGAGGGTAACATGTGGAAGATCTATTTGGCGGCGGTGCTGGCGACGGTCGCCGGTCCTGCTTTTGGGCAAGTCAAGCTGGGGGCGACGCTGTCGACGACCGGTCCTGCGGCATCGCTCGGAATCCCGGAGCGCAACACGCTTCAACTGCTCCCCAAATCGGTCGGAGGGGTCTCGATCGAGTGGGTCATACTCGATGATGCGTCCGACACGACCGCCGCCCGCAAGAATGCGGAGAAGCTCACGTCGGAAGACAAGGTCGATGCCATCATCGGTTCCAGCACGACTCCCAACTCGCTTGCGATGATCGAGGTCGCCAACGGCGCACAGACGCCGATGATCAGCCTCGGAGCCTCGGCGCGGATCGTCGATCCGATGGACGCGCAACGCCGTTGGGTGTTCAAGACGCCGTACCACGACAGCATGATCGCGGAGACCGTGGCGCGGCACATGAAGTCGACCGGCGTGAAGACGCTGGCCTACATCGGTTTCAATGATGCCTACGGAGAAGGATGGGGCGCGGAACTCCAGAAGGCGGCCGAGCGAAATGGCGTAACGATGGGCGCCTGGGAGAAGTACAATCGGACCGACACAAGCGTCACGGCTCAGGTTCTGAAGGTCATGTCCGCCAATCCGGACGCGGTACTGATCGGCGCATCTGGCACCCCGGCTGTGCTTCCGCAGGTTACGCTCCGTGAGCGCGGCTATAAGGGTAAGATCTACCAGACCTCCGGTGTCATCAATAACGACTTCCTTCGCGTGGGTGGGAAGAACGTCGAGGGCACTCTGCTGCCAAGCGGACCGGTCATCGTGGTCGATCAACTGCCGGACGATCAGCCGACCAAAGCGACCGGTTTGGAGTATAAGAAGCTCTACGAGGAGACCTACGGTCCCAACTCGCTCTCGACATTCGGTGCGAATGCATACGATGCATGGCTTCTTCTCAAGAACGCCATTCCGAAGGCCGCAGCCAAGGCCAAGCCCGGCACGCCGGAATTCCGTCAGGCGCTGCGTGACGAGATCGAGCATACCGCCAACTTACCGGCGACCCATGGCGTATTCAACCTGACTGCGCAGGATCACCTGGGCTTTGCGGTCGATGCTCCGGCAATGATCACCATTCGAAATGGAACGTGGGCTTTCGTTAAAGCCAACGGCTCCTGAGTTCCTCCCTGACTTGGGCCGCTCCTGAACGGAGCGGTCCACCTTTTTTGGAGCTCGCATGAACATCGATATCTTTCTTATTCTAGCGCAGGACGGGCTCGTGAACGCCGCGGTCTACGCCCTCGCGGCGATCGCGCTCGTGCTCGTCTACGCCGTAACGCGCATCGTGTTTGTCCCGCAGGGCGAGTTCGTTGCCTACGGAGCCCTCACCTTCGCTGGATTGCTGGCTGGCGTCGTTCCCATGACGGTGTGGCTGATGCTTGCCGGCTCTGTGCTTCTCTCCACCGTGGACATCTGGAAGGCGTATCGCGGCGGTGTACCGTCAAAGGTACTAGGAAAAGCGCTTTCAGAGATCCTCTATGCGTTGGCCGTCGCATTCGTAGCGTGGCGGTTCGCACCAGGCGGCATGTCTCAGCTTCTCGCAATTCCGCTTACCCTTGCGATTATGATTCCGCTGGGGCCTCAGATCTACCGGCTCGCGTTCGAGCCCATAGCTGGGGCGTCGGTCCTGATGCTCTTGATCGTTGCGACGGCCGTCCACTTCGTCATGGTTGGCGTTGGTCTCCTCGCATTCGGCGCCGAGGGATCGAGAAATCCTCCTGTTGCTGACTTCTCAATGAATTGGGGACCGGTGTTGGTCACGGCCCAGAGTGTGTGGGTGATTGTGGCGTCACTAGCCGGGATTGTGGCTCTGTGGTTGTTCTTCGGTTTCACCCTACGTGGTAGGGCGCTGCGAGCCGTGGCGGTTAACCGCATCGGCGCCAAGCTCGTGGGCATCCGGGGCAAACATGCAGGCAGGCTTACCTTTGCGCTTGCAGCCGCAATCGGTACTTCTTGCGGCATCCTGATCTCTCCGGTGACGACGATCTATTATGATACGGGTTTCCTCATCGGACTAAAGGGCTTCGTGGCAGCTATCATCGGCGGACTGGCAAGCTATCCACTCGCTGCCGTGGGCGCGCTCCTCGTTGGAATTCTGGAATCATATTCGTCCTTCTGGGCCAGCGCCTACAAGGAAGTGATCGTCTTTACGCTGATCATTCCAGTGCTGCTCTGGCGGTCCCTTCGCGGCATCCATTTCGAGGAGGAATAAGTGAACAGGCGTATCCGCAAAGCGGCTCCTTTTGCTATTCTCATCGTCGTCCTCGCGGCCGTATTCGCTTTTGGCAGCGAGTACTGGGTAACGTTGGCCAATTATATCGGCCTGGCCACGCTGGTCGCGCTAGGCCTCGTTCTGCTCACCGGAATTGGCGGAATGACCTCCTTCGGTCAGGCGGCATTCGTTGGCATCGGAGCATATTCGTCGGCAGTTGCCACGACGGGCTTTGGTTTGAACCCGTGGATTGGCCTTTTCTTCGCTTTGATGCTCACCGGACTGTCGGCCTATGTGATCGGCGCCCTGACACTTCGGCTGGCGGGCCACTACTTGCCCTTGAGCACCATCGCGTGGGGTATCGCGCTCTATTTCCTGTTTGGAAATATCGAGATGCTCGGCGGGCAGACCGGTCTCGGCGGTATTCCTCCGATCCGAATTGCAGGCGTCGCGCTAGACACTTCGCGGTCGATTTTCTTTCTGATATGGCTCGCCGTCATGCTTGCGATTGCTGGCGCGACGAACTTGCTCAATTCGGGCCCTGGCCGCGCGATGAGGTCCCTTAAGGGCGGAGCGGCCATGGCGGAGACGTTTGGCATCGACACTGCGTCGGTGCGGGTCAAAACGTTTGTCCTTGCCGCGCTGCTGGCGGGCCTGTCGGGATGGCTCTACGTCCATATGCTTCGCTTCGTGAACCCCACGCCTTTCGGCCTGAACTTCGGTATCGAATACCTATTCATGGCGGTCGTGGGAGGCGCTGGGCTTGTTTGGGGAGCAGTCGTCGGGGCTGCCACTGTAATTATCTCGAAGGAAATTCTTCAGGACTTCCTGCCGACCATCTTGGGCAACGGGGGCAACTACGAGATGATTGTCTTCGGGGTCGTCCTGATTATCTTGCTGCAAAGGGCTCCTGAGGGATTCCTGCATCCGGTCCGGAAGCTTTTCGCAAGTGCGGAGTATACCCCGCTCGATACGGGCACTACGCCCGTCGACCTGCCGATCCGCGACAAGCCAGTGCCAGAGTCGGACGTCCTGGTGGTATCCGATCTCGGCAAGCGGTTTGCCGGCCTGGTTGCACTAGAGGGGTTAAGCTTCTCACTCAAGGCGGGCGAGATCGTTGGTGTCATCGGTCCCAACGGCGCCGGCAAGTCGACCATGTTCAATGTGATCAGCGGCGTGCTTTCGCCCACGTCCGGCTCCGTGCAGTTTTGCGGTCGAAACACCGAGCAGTTACCCTCACGCAAGATCGCGGCGGAAGGCATGGCACGTACGTTCCAACACGTGCTGCTATTGCCGACGATGAGCGTGGTCGAGAACGTCATGATCGGTGCCGATCGGCGCGCATCAGCGGGAGTCTTGGCAGCACTCCTCCATCTCGAGCGAGGCAGCGAGAAGGCGGTGCGCCTCGAGGCGTCGAGGCAGCTTGAGAGGGTTGGTCTTGCCCAGTCTGCGCTGGCCGAAGCCGGATCGTTGGCGCTCGGCCAACAGAGAATAGTGGAAATCGCCCGGGCGCTCTCGGCGGATCCAACCCTGCTACTGCTCGATGAGCCGGCCGCGGGGCTGAGGCTGCAGGAGAAGGTGGCACTCGCCAAGACGCTCCGGCAACTCCGGAGAGAGGGCGTGTCGATCCTGATCGTCGAGCATGACATGGACTTCGTAATGAACTTGGTAGACCGCCTGATCGTGCTCGACTTCGGGCAACGTATTGCCGAGGGGGAGCCGAAGGCCATCCAGTCGGACGCGCGGGTGCTCGAAGCATATCTCGGAGGAGTAGAGTGAGCGATCTTCTGGTAGTGGACCAACTGAGGGTCGCCTATGGCAAGGTCGAGGCCCTCTTCGGCGTGTCGCTCAAGGTGCAGAAAGGGCAGGTGATTTCGGTCATCGGCCCAAACGGCGCCGGCAAGTCCACGCTTCTCAACGCTGTGGCGGGCCTGCTTCCGTGTCGTGGACGCATTTCGTTCCAAGGCGAGGATATCAACTCGTCCGAAGGAGAGGAACGCGTCGAGAACGGCCTTTGTCTGGTGCCGGAGAAACGCGAGCTCTTCGGGTCGATGAGCGTCGAGGATAACGTCTTGCTCGGCGGCTATCCATCGCGGTCGCTAGGCAAAGCTGTTCTGAAATCCCGGCTTGACGATGTCTATTCGAGATTTCCGCGCCTGAAGGAGAGGCGGAAGCAGTATGCGGCGACGCTGTCGGGCGGCGAGCGCCAGATGCTGGCAATTGGCCGTGCACTGATGTGTGCTCCGAAGCTCCTCATGCTCGATGAGCCGAGCCTCGGGCTGGCTCCTCGCATCGTCAAAGAGGTATTCCAGATCGTTGCGGCCTTGCGAGCAGCCGACGTGTCCATTCTGCTGATCGAGCAGAACGCGCGGGCGGCCCTGCAGGTCTCCGACTATGCCTACGTGCTCGAGAATGGCGAAATCTCGATGGAGGGTGAAAGTGCGGTCCTCCGTGATGACCGCCGGATCGTCGAGACCTATTTAGGCATGGGACATTCCTATGAAGATGCCGGATCGGGCATTCAAGACGATCCTCCGAAGAGGTATGCTTCCCGGTAGAGGCTCGAACTCGTACGGAAGGCGAACATGGCGAAGAGGCCTATACCCCAGGACAGACAGGACGCTGTTATCTCCCTCACCGAGGAAGCGATAACTCGCATCCGCGAGATGATCGTGTCCGGGGAGATGCCCCCGGGGACGCATCTTCAGGAGATCCCTATCGCCGATAAGCTCGGCATCTCGCGGACCCCGGTACGCTCCGCGCTAACTACGCTCGCGCAGGAAGGCCTGCTCGTTCCGGGGCCCAAGCGCGGCTACAAAACGCGATCCTTTAGCATCAAGGAGCTCATCGACGCATATAGGGTGAGAGCCTCGCTCGAGGGACTCGCATGCGGACTCCTTGCGCAAATTGGCGTGAATGATGCCATAGGCGACGTGCTGCAGGAGTGTCTCGACTACGGCGATAGAGCACTGGTCCGAGGGCATTTCGCGCAGAAGGATCAGGACGCCTGGGTCGACATGAACGAGCGGTTGCATTCGACGATCTACAAGGCAACGGGCAACGAAATGCTGATCTCCTTCGTCGAGAACGCTCAACGGTTGCCGTTAACGAGTGCGCGAAACGTCCATTGGTATCGGTTCGACGACCGCAACTATTTTCTCGCAAAGCAAGCGCACTCGCATCACCATATCATCGTGAATGCCATTCTGGAGCGGGACTCCGCGCGGGCCGAGGCCGCGATGCGCGAGCACATTCGGTTCTCGTCCGATTTGCTCGCGGAGTACTACCAACAGATGGTCGCAAGTTCGAAAGACTCGGCCGCAGCTGTCGCCGAATTTGCAACCAAACCGCATCTTTTGATCGCGTAAAAACTGCGTTCGTCTGCGGGGGTCGGCGGCCGCAACGATAGGAGTGCCGGCTCGGTGGAGAGGGGCTCATGTGGGGCGGAAAACTGCGCGCAAAGCTGCGCGTGCTTTCGTTGACGCGTGCTTTTGGAGATTTGGGGCTTCGTACCAAGATATTGTTGGCGTTCGCAACTGTGGCGGCACTCTTTCTGGCGAACGTTGCCGCTATTTATATCGGGTACGAACGGATCAAGACCGCAGACGCCGCCTTTAGGCACAGTGCGGAAACGGCCGGTGAGGCGAAGGATCTCGATCGCGCTCTCACGACATATCATTCTCTCGCTCGCTATTCTGCCGTAACCGCCGATAAGAGCGATGCGAAGGCAGCTTTGGCAGCGGAAAGCGAAATCAGGGCAGCGATTGGCAAGTTCACGGAAGCGGAAGCGGAAGCGGAAGCAGGCTTGCGAGCACGTGTATTGGAGGTCAAGGCGCAGTTCGAGAACTTCGCCAGGATATTCGCGCAGCTCACCAAAGCGTTGAACAATGGTCCTGCTCCAGGGCAGGAGGATGAACTCCGCGCCTTAGCGGAGCGCATGGGCAGAGTGTCTGGGGCCATGATGCAAACGTCAAGTGACGTCGCTGCTGGCCTTGTTGCCGAGCAAAAATCGATCGCTGGTGAACGAGATGCGACAGTATCTGCGACGGAAGGGCTGGTGGAAACGCTGACTGGTGCGCAGCTGCTTCTAAGCATGTTGCTAGCCCTCGCGCTTGGGAATGGTCTGTCCCGGCCGATGACCGCGCTTTGCGCTGCGATGCGTGAAATGGCCTCCGGTCGGTTTGACGTTATCTTGCCGGGGCTGCTCCGAAAGGACGAAATTGGGCAGATGGCCAATGCCGTGGAGGCGTTCAAGCTGGCGGCCATTTCAAAGGCAGAGCAGGAGGCTGCGGAAGAGGCAGAGCGGACCCGCACAGCCACCGTGGCGCGGCGAGTCGAACTTGTCCGATTCGCAGAAGAGTTCGAAGCAGCGGTTGGAACCATCGTCTCCAACGTTTCAGCGTCTGCCGAGCAGCTAGAAGCGGCCGCCCGCGACATGATCTCGGCGGTTGGAAGCACGCAAAGCTTATCAGGCCGCGTGACCAGCATTTCGGAGGACTCGTCCTCCAACGTCAGGTCGGTTGCGGCTGCGGCAGAACAACTCGCCGCGTCAGTCGCTCAAATCAAGAAGCGCGTGCAGGAATCGGAAAGCATTGCGCGTGATGCAGTGGGCCAAGCCAAAGAGACGGATGCGAGAATAGCGGAGCTGTCCGGCGCGGCTCGCGAGATCGGAGAAGTCGTCAAGCTGATCAGAGAGATTGCTGAACAGACGGATCTGCTCGCGCTGAACGCCGCTATCGAGGCGGCTCGCGCCGGTGACGCAGGCCGGGGATTCGCGGTGGTTGCCGCGGAGGTGAAGTCGCTTGCGAGCCAGACAGCGAGCGCGACCGAGCAGATTTCGGCTCACATCTCTGGAATGCAAGGAGCAACAGAGCGGTCTATTGGCACGATTCAGGAGATTGTTGGCACTATCGATCGTATGTCGACCATTTCAGAGGTGGTGTCGACTGCCGTCGAGCAGCAGGGCCTGGCAACGGACGAAATTGCGCGGAATGCGCAAGGCGTGGCGGCGGGGACCTCCGCGGTGGTCGAGAACATTGTCGAGGTTAATCGCAGCGCTGCACAGACCTCGTCGGCTGCAGACGAAGTGCTCAAGTCAGCCCGCTTGTTGTCTGAAGATAGTGTACGGCTGAAGCGCCAGCTTGACGAGTTCATGGCGACGATGCGCGCGGCTTGACCGATCTTGCGTTTGTAAACTGCGACGAAAACGGCGAAAGCCCTTTATGACGCAAGCTTTCGGTTGCCGCGCAGGCTCTGGCTCTTCGTGCATTCTCGTGTCTTGAGTCACCGGAGATGCATACGGTCGAGTGCATTCACAACAAGACAGCGAAACGTCATTTTGGCGCGATGCGACTGAGTGATCTAGGGGTAATCTAGTGACGCGCAAGTTACCCGTCTGCGTCAATGATCGCGCGACGATCGTCGTAATCTTCAAGAGCTGGCGATGTTACGCACACTCGCAGTGAACCACATCTTAATGCGCTGGAACGTATTGTAGCGACAAGAAAGCGTCCGCGTAACGTCATCGATCATACGTGATGAACCGAGCGAGTTAGAGCGTCACTCTGTCATGATCTGGTCAAGTCCGGCTGGCGAACGCCAGATCCTCCATTCAAAATTTAGTCGAAGGCTACGATGGAAATTCTTCAGAGAAGCAAGTTAACCACGCGGATTGTTCTCGGCTTTCTAAGCATTTTTGCGCTCATGATTGCTCTTACGGCGACTGCTGTCGTCCAGGTAAATCAGATCAATCAGAATCTCACCAGGATGAACGACGTAAATAGCGTCAAACAACGGTTTGCCATCAATTTCCGAGGAAGCGTTCACGACCGGGCAATTGGCCTGCGAGATGTCACACTTGTTGCCGCATCCGAAACCGAAGCCGTAGTCAGAGAAATAGAGCGGCTCGCACAGTTTTACGCGTCCTCGGCAGAATTGCTGGACCAAATGTTCGCCGCGCGAGACGACATCGATCAGAACGAGCGAACGATACTTGCGAGCATCAAGGCGACCGAGAGCAGAGCCATTCCTTTGGCGTCCGAGATTATCCGAAAGCAGCGGGCCGGCGACGGTCCTGAGGCCAGAAGCGTACTGATGGTGGCACGCCCCGTTTTTGTGGAATGGCTCGGCCGCATCAATGAGCTTATCGATCTTGAGGAGCGCGCCAATCGAGAGATTGCAGAACAGACCCGTAACCTTGCCGGTCGCTTTCAGCTCTTGATGCTCTGTTTGAGTGCCGCCGCCTTGTTTGTCGGTGCTTCGGTCGCCTGGTGGAACATCGTCTCAATCAAGCCACTGGGCTCGCTTACAGCCATTATGAGGAAGCTCGCTTCCGGAAATCTAGATATCAACCTTCCGGAAGCGAAGGGCCAAAACGAAGTCTCTGACATCATTCGTGCTGTTCAAGTGTTCAAAGATAACGCATCGGATGCGGATAGACTGCGAAGCGAGCAGGAAGCTGATGCCGTCCGCAAGCAAATGGAGGACGAGCGTCGATGCCAACTGGTGCGAGAATCAAATATCTTTGCTGCAAAGATCGGTAGAATCGCTGAGAGCTTCGTCAAGGTCTCGCAGGAGGTGTCCGGATCAGCGAACCAACTGTCGGATACCGCCGAGAAGGCGACGTCTCAGGTCAGCACAGTGGCCGGTGCAGCCGAACAAGCCTCCTCCAATGTTCAGACGGTAGCTGCAGCAACTGAGGAGCTGGCTGCTTCGATTTCGGAGATCGGTCGTCAGGTGCAGACATCCGCTCAGGTCGCGCGGGGGGCCGTAACGCAGGCTAGGACGACGGCAGATACCGTCACGGAACTGACTGAAGCCGCCCACAAAGTCGGCGATGTCGTGCGTCTGATTCAGGAGATTGCCAGCCAGACCAATCTTTTGGCTCTAAACGCCACCATAGAGGCAGCTCGAGCCGGAGATATGGGCAAAGGATTTGCGGTGGTCGCCTCGGAAGTAAAAGCTTTGGCTACCCAAACAGGCCGCGCCACTGAAGAAATTGCGACCCAGATTGCGAGCATCCAATCTGCGACTGGAGGGACCGTCCAAGCAATTAAGGAAATTGGCGCTGTCATACAGCAAATTGACGAGATATCCGCTGCAATCGCGAGCGCTGTACAGCAGCAGCATATAGCGACCGGCGATATTGGGCGCAATGTCACACAAGCCGCAACTCGCACGGCCGACGTCAGCGGCGGTATTGCAACGGTCAGCCAAGCTGCCGAAACTACTGGTCATGCCGCAAATGCACTCAGGGAGTTTGCTAGCGATTTGTCAAAGCGAGCGGACGAGCTGCGACTCGAAACCAAGGAATTCGTCGCGCTATTTGATGCGGCGTAGAGTGGATGGCGCGTTGGGAAGGGTAACTGTAGAATTCTGACTTGCAATTGTGAGGTTAGGAGATCTGGGTGCAGCTGACGTTCTCACCAGAGGTCTGCCCGTCGTCTTCGCCGGTCGCGGTAGTTAGCCGTGATCGGCGAAGTAACGAGTGCTCGACCAACCGCCGTCGACTGCAATGACCTCACCCGAAATATAGGACGCTTCTTCAGAGCACAGAAAGGCGGTGACAGCCGCGATTTCATCCGGTCTCCCCGGGCGACCTAACGGAGTCGTCCCGACAGTCGCCCGAAAGTGCCAACCTCTCTCCGCAAGCCGGGCTTGGGTCATCGGAGTTTCAATCACACCTGGCGAAATTGCATTCACCCTCACACCGAGGGGACCGCAATCCGCCGCCAATTGACGGGTCAGACCAATGACGCCGGCCTTTGAGGCGGAGTACGGAGCGCTGCCGCGGAAGCCAACCATTCCGAACACCGACGCGATGTTGAGGATACAGCCTTTCGTCTGTTCCAGGTGAACAATAGCGTCCCGGGAAATGCGAAAAACCGACCGGAGATTGACGTTGAGATACCGGTCCCAATCGTCGTCAGTCGTCTCGACCGCCGACTTCGCGGCGCCGATGCCGGCGTTGTTGACCAGGATATCGAGCTTTCCAAACTGATCTATCGCGCTCGAGATCAGAGTTCTCGTCGCATTCTGATCCGTTAATTCCGCGGCGAGCAGACTGAGGCGGCTTGATGATCCAGCCTCGCCATTTAGAGCGCTGAGAGCGTCGCTGTCCTGGCCGGTTGCCAGCACATTTGCGCCGTCGGCGAGAAATCTCCGCACGATGGCGCTTCCAATTCCGCCTGCCGCTCCTGTGACGATCGCGACCTTCTTATCGAGTTTGCCCGACATGCAGTGATCCCTTTGTCAACGCATCAATGCTATTGCCGCAACAAATGCGATGTTTACGACAGCGCATAAGCCGGCAAGCAGCCAAGGATCGAGCGGGTCTGGATCGCGGTAGAAATTGTCTTGTTCGAACCACAGCGGCTCCATGGCATCACCTTTGAGTGAAGTTACTGGCAGCGCCAGGTGGACATACTGGCCAAATCTCGGACGTGCGCCTGTTCATGCGGCCTTTCCTTCAGTGCCATGCTGAGGCGCGGCCAACCTTCTTCCAGGCGGGCTGGATGTCGAGCCGCCGTGATTTGTGAGGGAGGTCAGGCCATCTGGAACGAGGCGGACATGAACTCTATGAACGCCTCCTGCGCCGGCGTTGTCGAAGCTGCAGCGAATAGGGCTGTTTGGGCCGGCGGCAAAGGTGGCAGGCGCCATGCCTCTGGTGCCGGCTTCAACCCGCCGCGTATGGCCCCAGCCGCGATAGCGGTGACACCAAGTCCGGCCTCTACGGCGGCTCTCAATCCGGATAGCGAGCTCGAGACCACCGAGATTCGCCAGTCGATATAAGCCTGCGTGAGGTGCGTCAGCATCAGGTCTCGAGGGTATGAGCCATCGACGAATGTGACCACGGGTATTACGCCGGGGGGCTGGTCGTTTGCGTCCAAATGCGTGCACCAGACCAGTGGTTCGGTACGCAGTATCCTTGTGGGTTGATGAGAGCCGTCTACCTTGGCCACAGCTACGTCGAACGCCGAACGCTTCAGGCGCGCTAGAATATGCTGCGTCAGATCGACAGAAACCTCGATCTGAATGTTCGGATACTCGTTCGCGAAGCGTCGTAAGGCGGAGGAGAGTGGACCATCGGCAACGTCGTCGGTGACTCCGAGACGTAGCACCCCTCCGATTCCCTTTCTCTTGAAGCTCGATTTCACCCTGTCGTGGAATTCGACAAGGCGGACCGCCTCGCTCCGCAACAACTCGCCTTGCGCAGTCGCGCGCATCGTTCGCCCATCCCGCTCGATGAGCTTGCAGTCGAGTTCGTCCTCCAGTTTTTTTATTCGCAGGCTGATTGCGGACTGGGTACGACCCAGTTTGTCGCCAGTTCGGGTGAAGCTGAGTGACTCGAGGATGTTGACGAATGTTCTGAGGTCTTCGATGTCCATCCGCGCCTTCCTGATCGATCGTTCGCTGGCGTACCGAAGCGACTTGCGGCGGACTGGTGCCGGCAGAGTCGTTGGAAGGTGATCCCAGTGCGGGTGCCCTAGTCAAGTAGGACCATGATCCGGTCATCCTCGATACGGACAGGATAGGTCCGCAAGTCGGTCTTGACGATGCCGCCCTGGGCCTTGCCCGTTCGTATGTCAAACAGACCTTGATGAAGTGGGCATTCGATACATCCGTCGACGACGTAGCCCTCCGATAGGTGGGCGAACTGGTGCGTGCAGATGTTGTGGGTCGCGAAGTAATCCGATCCGAGTCGGTAAACGGCGACGTCATGCCCGTCCTTTCGGATTCCAAGAATTTCCTGGCCGTCGAGGTCGGCGACATTCGCCACATGAATCCAAGCCAAAACAGGCCTCCTTGTGCTTTATGGATACATATTGGGGTTGCCACAGGCGATTTTCCCGTGAAATTCGCCAGCCTATTGACTGGCCTTTGTCCATATGTATACATATTCTAATTCCAGAATGAGCGCAAGGAGCCGACGATGGACAAGAACTCGACCCCGAATGGCGGGCGCGGTTACCGCGCACCCGTGCATACTGTGACGCTGCCGGGGGCTTTGAGCCCGGAAGACGCTCTCCGTGCTGGCCCGCGGGCGACGGCTTCCATCGGAGCGGGGTATGAGTCGACCCGACTGCCGATCAGCGAAGCGCGGCATCTGCCTGGTTACATGTACTGGCATCCCGAGGTCTTCCGCCTCGAGAAGGAGAACATGTTCCTCAAGGATTGGCTGATGGTGGCGCGTGAAGAGGAAGTCGAGGAGCCAGGCGACTATCTCGTTCTTCGCATCCTCGACGAGCCGATCATCGTCGCCCGAGACGAGGATGGCCAAATTCACGCCTTCTACAATCGGTGTGCACATCGCGGCGTTGCGGTTGCGCGCGAGGCCGGCAATACAAAGGAATTCACGTGCCCGTATCATGGGTGGCTGTACGACCTCTCCGGCAAGCTCCTGGGCGCGCCGCACATGCGCAACGCCAAGAACTTCGACCCGAAGAACTGCCGGTTGCGTCCGCTCTCGCTGTCTCGCTGGGGAGGGTGGGTCTTCATCAGCTTCGCTGAAGCCCCGGTCGCCTTCGCAGAATTCATTTCCGACTTCGAGAAGGACTTCGGCTTCCTGAAGCAGGAAGACTGCCGTCTGGCGGAGAAGCTCGACATTACGCTCGAGTGCAACTGGAAGTTCGCGAAAGAGAACTTGATGGACGCCTATCACAGTCCGGTTCTTCACAAGGAAACGATCGGAAAGAACCTTTCGCCCAACCGGTACACGGGAACACGCAGCGGCCAGGGTGCGTTCACCGCCTTCTATCGCGGCGCGCCGATGACCGAGGACAACAAGTCTCGCTTCGGCATTATGCCTTCGCTCGCCGAGAAAAATGAGACCGAGGACTTTGCCTGTGCCGGGCATCTTTCGCCGAACGTGCAACTGTTTGCGCGCTCAGACAATGTCCATCCGTTCGTCATCTGGCCGATCACTCCGACCAAGACCCGTATCTATTGCTATCAACTGTTCCCGAAGGAATGGTTCGATCGGGACGGGTTCGCCGACAAGGTGAAGGACTACACGCTCTACACCACGCGCGTGCTCGAGGAGGACTCCGGCATGATGGATACGCTGCAAGATGCAGCGTTTTCGCCGCGCTTCGTGCCTGGATACATGTCGGAGAAGGAGCTGGGGGTCTACAACCTGATCAACAGCAACCTCGACCGGACATTCGGTACGGAGCAGTCGCAAAGTGAGGCGGCTGAATAGAACATGCGGCCATCATCCGAGTTCGTCTCATCTCCCATGGAAGCGCCGCGAACCATCGTCCTGGTCGGCGGCGGTCTCGCCGCGGTGTCGGCGGCGGAGAACCTCCGACGCATCGGTTTTGATGGCCGACTGATCTTAGTCAGCGGGGAGCCGCACGTTCCATACGATCGGCCCCCGCTGTCGAAAGCTTTCTTGAGCGGCTCCGTACAAGAAGCCCCACTACTGCGCGACGCTGAGTTCTTCAGCACGGAGCGCGTTGAGATGGTTTACGGGCAAGCTGCTTCGATCGATCTGCATCAGCGGCGTGTCTGTCTCGAGAAGGGGGGCAGCATCTCCTTTGACCGGCTCCTGCTCTCAACCGGCTCTCGTCCGCGGCAACTCCGGGCTCCATTTGCCGCCGTGTCATCGCTGTACTACCTGCAATCACTTGATGACGCCAAGCGCTTGAAAACGCGGCTCAAGGCTGGTGCAAAGGTCGTTGTCATCGGTGGCGGCTACGTCGGCTTGGAGGTCGCGTCTACCGCTTCCGAACTGGGATGTAGCGTCGTGGTGATCGACCAGGCATCCCGGCTGCTTCAGAGGTCGGTCATTCCGGAGGTCAGCGAGCACATGCTGCAGCTGCACCGTTCCAAAGGTGTGGTTGTGAAGCTCGGAGTGACGATCTCGCGGTTGGAGCAGTCTGCAGACGGCTGCAGGCTCCACCTCAGCGATGAAACCGTAGTCGATGCGAACACCGTCGTCGTTGGAATCGGCTCCGTGCCAAATACAGAGCTTGCCGAGGCGATAGGTCTTCATGTCGAAGACGGGATCCGCGTCGATCCTTCGATGAGGTCTACGAATCCGGCGATCTTCGCCGCGGGCGATGTTGCGAGCCATTGGAATGGAATTCATGACCGCCAGGTGCGCCTTGAGTCTTGGCAGAATGCTGCAAGACAGGGAGCCATCGCCGCAAAGGCGATGTTGGGCCAGGAGGCAAGCTATTGCGAAACGCCGTGGTTCTGGACGGATCAATTCGGAACGAACGTTCAAATCGTGGGTGTGCCCGCGTCGCACGACAAAGTGGTTATCAGGGGCCGGCGCGAAGATAACCGTTTTTCGATCCTTCAATTGAGCGAGGGTCGAATCGTCGGGGCGCTGTTGGTCAATGACGGCCGAAATGTTCGACCGGTACGGGAGGCAATCGATCGGAAAGCCGAAGTTGACACGCAGCTCCTAGCCGATGCTGACGTTCCGCTTCGTAATCTATTGGCAGCCCAGGCGGCCTGATCTTCCATAACGCGGCGGGACCTTGTCCGCCGGCCCCGGTCAATCAATAAGTTGCAGTGTGGAGGGCATAAATGCAGGTCACGGGCATGCTGCACGGGGCGAAGCTCTTGCAATTTGTCGGTTTCCCCACCGCTGAGGTCCTGGGACCGGACGCGAGTGAAGAGCAGATCAAGTGCCTGATAGATCGCCACCACTCGATCTTTATCAAGCCGGTGTTCAAAGGCGGCGTTGGCAAGAAAGGCAAGGCCGGGTTACTTGGACGGGTTTCCGATCTCAAGGGTGCTCTGTGCGAAAAAGAACGCCTCTATTTTGCCGAACACCGTCAAGGAAACGTAACCGCCAAGGCCAATGGGGTTACTTTCGAAGGCGCCGTCCCGGCTGCGCACGAGATTTACTTCTCCATCACCGATAGCACCCGTTTCCGCGCTCCAACGATGACATTGACCCATAAGGGCGGTGTAGACATCGAAGAGCTCGATAAGAGCGAGGTCGTACAAGTCCCATTTGACCCGCTTACCGGCTTAAAGGCCTTCGTGGTCGCCAACGCCCTTTCAGAGTTGAATGCGCCAAAGGAGCTCATCTCTCCATTGGTGCAGCAGCTCCCAAAGCTGTGGGAATTGTACCACGGCTTCGGTATGACCACGATCGAGCTCGACCCAATCAGGATGCGGCCAGATTCCAAGGGCCGGTTAACGCCGGTTGCTTGCGATTTCAAATGCTCCTTTGACCGCGATGACATGCGCTGGCAACGGCTCGACCTTCCTAGCCATCTACTTTCCGATGGGTACTCGGATTTCGAGGCGGAGATCAACCGGCTCCGAACCTACCAGGGGCAAAGCGATGTTTGCGTGATCAACAGCGAGGGGACGATCCTCGCGCCCACTTTTGGGGGCGGCGCCAACTCGCTCGTGACCGAGATTCTCGGCGACGACGCGATCATCTCGTCTGACTTCGGCGGCAACCCGTCCTATGAGAAGATGAAGGAGGTCGCACGCGTTTGCTTCCGGCACTGGCTAGGCCAGGCGAACGTACTTTTCATCATCGGTGGAAAGTCGAACAACACGGACGTTTTCGAGACGTTTCGTGCGCTCGCCGATGCGTTGCGGGAGCATGTAGCTCGATACGGTCCGACCCCGTTATTCATTGTGGTGGGGCGAGGTGGCCCAAATCTCGTGCGCGGCATGGGTGCCCTGCGCGACACCGCTGAAGCGCTGGGGTTGCCCTACCGATTTTTTGGATTCGACTCCGACATGAGCGAGGTCGTGGGCTACGCGCGAGAAGCGGACCAGTGGATGAAACGAGGCGGGCGCGAGCTTATCGCGCGTTCACTGAACGCTGGCAGTCGAGCGCAACAGGCGACCGCTTAAGGAGATCGGCGTGCAGAAGACAAGCAACGGCAACTTCAAGTACCACGTCGGCATTAGCTCGCTCGAACAGATTGCGACGCGGGCAGACAAGGTTTGCGTCCTCAACATCCTGGGCAGCGAGTCGACCGACGTAACGCCCGTAGGTCATGCATATTCCGGAGGCAATGTCGTATTCGGAACGTCACCGGGGCGCCGTGGGCAGGTTCTAGAAACGGCGCTTGGCGGCGTTCCGGTCTTCAACAACGTGCGGGAAGGCCTGGAGGCGGGTCTCCGCTTCAATTGCGGCGTGGTCTACCTACCACCGTCCGGTGCTCGAGACGGAGTCGCCGAATTGATTCGGGTCAATCCCGAGCTTCGAAAGATCTTCATCGTGACGGAGAAGCTCTCAGTTCACGACAGTAGAGAGATACGCGCACTCGGGCAGCACAATCGTGTCGATATTTTCGGCGGCAATAGCCTCGGGGTAGCCGATTCCTACCAACGGGTGCGCATTGGAGGAGCCCTCGGCGGCGACAACCCCGCCGAGATACTGAAACCAGGCTCGGTTGCAATCTTCTCCAATTCGGGAAATTTCACGACCACCATCGCCGCCTACCTGCGCATGGGCGGATGGGGAACGACCACGCTGATTTCAAGCGGCAAAGATATCTATATCCAGTATGCCGCTCCCGAATTCGCTTTTGCCCTCGCCAATGATGAGCGAAGCAAGGCGGCAGTGCTGTATGTCGAGCCGGGCGGTTACTATGAACTCGATGCCCAGTTCACGAAGCCCGTAGTCGCCTGCGTAGTTGGTCGCTGGAAGAGCCGGCTGGCACGGCCAGTTGGTCACGCCGGCGCCATGGCCGGCGGAGACGATGATGCGGCCGCCAAGGAACACTGGTTCCTGGAAAAGCTTTGCGTCGATGGTGTCTTCACGCCCGACAACCCCGTTGTCTCCAAACAGGGCGCGGTGGTCACCAACATTGCCTTCATCCCGGCCGCACTAACGGCAGTGATGCGTAAGAACGGGATTGGCCACGACTTCGCGCCGGAGGCTAGTCTCGCGCTAAAGCCTTGGTTTGGCTCGAACGCCGGGCTCGACCTCCCGAAGCACCTCGATTTGCCGGAAGTCGAGGCAATAGCGCCCTATGGCGCCCAGATTACACAACTCAATTGCCAGATCGGCGTGACTTATCCACGGCAGTCCATGAAGGACGTCTCCGGCGCCTCACAAATGGATCCACAAACGCAGATCACGAGCCTCCACGGGACGTCGCTCTTGGAGGCAGCACGCCATCCCATGGAGGCCAACCTTCTGCTCGCCCTCTTGCGCGAGCCGGCGAGCGAGAATGATCGCGCCCTCGTGAATGCGGCAATAGCGGCAGAGGTAAACCTTTACAAACGGCCTGAACTCGCCGCGGCGGAGGCGTCGCGGGCGGCTGGAAATTCGCCAAATGTCGCACTGGCTGCTGCGGCAAGTCTGGTCGGTCCACGGCGGGTTGAGACAGCCCGGCGCATCTGTACCATGTTGACCGATCGGTTTGCGGAAACGGGCCTTGCAGATGTGCTCGATGAGAATTTCGACGTCAGGCTGATAGGCGCAGACGACGGATTCGCGAAGTTGCTGCTGCAAGCGACACCCGATCCGCGGGCCGAGGCACTGATCAATGCGATCACAGCGCGACGCGCCCGGTCGGTCTTCCTACGCTTTTTGCACAGCCTCGGCGGTCATCCGACCCATGACGCCGTCCTTGCGGCCATCGCGACGACGTTGGCATGGAAGCCATTGATGCGAAAGCGGATCTCGCGTGCCACAGCAGAAAGCCTACCGTGGTGGCTGCACCTATTCGGCGTCCTCCTCGGCGCATCTGTTTCGGCGATAGAGCATAAGCCATCATCCTTTTGCGGTGTTTCAAACGAAAAGCTGATGAACCGATACTCTCTCGGCGAGATTGGTTGTCTCGCTATCGTTGGCCGAAACAAGGCTGATCCGGGCAGCGTCTTCATATTCGATACGTTGATAGGGCTATTATTGTCGAATGGTCCCGGTACGATCTCCGCGCAGGGCGCCAAGGGTGCGGTCTCGGCTGATGGGCCAGAAAGTCCAGACCGCGTGCAGCTTAACAAGGCGACGATCGGCTTTTTGACCCATAGCGGTTACGCGCATGGCGGTAACGGGTATGAGGCCATCGCGTTTCTGATCGAACAGTTTAAAGAGACCTCTCTGGTCGATCCTGGCGACGCCAATCATGGAATTGATCTGGAAGCGCTCGCCGCGAAGACGGCAGCGAACTATGCGCAATACAAGTCTGAGCGAGCGCGGGGAGGCGGTACAGGTCTTCAAAAAATTCCGGGGGTCAACCATCCTGTCTTTAAGGACAAAGCCGTCAACCACGATCCTCGAGAACGTTGGATTCACGACCTTCTGACTGATCGCGGCGAATACAACGTCTTCCACGCCTATTATCGCGCGCTCGTCAAAGCGCTATTCGAAGTGGGTGTGTCGCGAGTAGTGTACTGTGTCAACATAGACGCGGTTATTGCGGCGCTGTTGCTCAAAATGCTTTGGCAGCCATACCGCGACGGACTCCTATCCAAGTCAGCGCTCGAAAGCGCGGCATTCACGATGTTTATCCACGCTCGAATGCTGGGCTGTGCCGCCGAGATCGACGATCACATGAATCGAGGTCGAGACATGGACATGCGAACGGCAGCCTCGCAGTGCCGGTTCGTGGCCTGAACCTGTGGCGCACGGTGCGAGCCCCTTGGAGATCGACGGCAACAGAAACTCTTCGTATTGTCTCCGATCCACGCTATTTGGCGGAGCTCTTGGGAAGATTTTGGGAGCAGACTGGTGTCGACCAGGCGCGCTTGAAGAGGCGTCTAGCGGGGAATTTCATGTACGACGTTTACTTGAACGGAAGGAACGACCTCCTAGTCGTGCCGCGTGGATCTCCTGTTCCTTCGGATTTGGGCGGAAATTGGCGTAAGAAGAAGCGCGCCGTACGGTCGGTGAGTGAACTAATTCGCGAAGACGTGCAGCGCCTCGGCTACCACCTTCGCAGCCTGGTGGAGCGTCGAGCGCTGCTCGCGACCGACCCGAGAACTGACGAAGTCGCGCTGGGGTATCTCACGTCATTTGATTCGTCGAACTGAAGCAATTGTCTCGCGAGCCAGCATGCCCCATGATCGAAATGCCCTTCCGATGCTCCCGGGCCGAAAGTCTCCTACGCCATAGGTTGGTTGACAGTCATGTGGACTGGCGGCGTTGCAATGCAGGTTCCTTGCGTGATCTGGGCGAAGAGAGTCGAAGCGCGATCGGTTTGCAGTGCCGCGTGAACGTTTCGAAGGGTTGAGACCAATTCTCCTTGCTACCAGAGAGAGTCAGTCGGGAAGCTCAGGCCGTCGTGTCGCCACCTATGATGCGGGCCAGGAAGGTGTATAGTAATCGCGTCAAGCTCTAGGAAAAAAGACGCATCGCAGGCGCTGATTTCGCATACGCTTCCGGAGGGCACGACATGATTGTCACGGAGCAAGTTGTTGCGAGAGGACGGAAGAAGGCGATCAATCAGATCGATCGGTCTGAAGATTACCTCCGGCGGGTCATCGACGCCGTCCCCGCCCTGATGTGGCTCAACCAACCCGACGGAGCCATCGAGTTCGTCAATCACCAATACCTAGACTTTACAGGCCTGTCGAAGGAACAGGCGCTACATTCGAAGCTGGTGAAAGCAGTCATTCATCCAGACGACGTGGCAGGCCTGTCGGAAGCTTTCCGCGCGATATGGGCGTCGGGTATTGCTGGAGAGGCTGAAGCGCGGTTGCGCCGTTTTGACGGTCAGTACCGCTGGTTTTTGTTCCGCACCCAACCGCAGCGGGACCAAGCAGGCAAGATTGTCGAATGGTATGGCGCGGCGACCGATATTGAGGACCGCAAGCAGACGGAGACTGCCCTTCGTGAGAGCGAACAGCGCTTTCGCGATTACGTCGAAACGGCTACCGATTGGATATGGGAGACCGGGCCAGACCACCGGTTTTGCGGTCTGTCAATACACGCCAAATCCGTCGACATCCTGGCCTCGGGGCTCATCGGTTTGCTTCGCTGGGAGCTCGCATCCGATGTCGAATCGGAGCCCGAGAAATGGCGGCAACATCAGGCGACGCTGAATGCGCATCTTCCGTTTCGCGACTTCGTGTACCGCGCTGCAAGCCGCGATGGATCTCCGCTCTACATTCGTACGAGCGGCAGACCTCACTACGACACAAGCGGACAATTTCTTGGCTACCGGGGCACCGCTACCGATATCACTGCGACCATCCGTGCCGACCAGGCCGAACGGGCCTTGCACACCGCGCAAGTGGAGCTTGCCCACATCACCCGTGTGACGTCCTTAGGCGAACTGACGGCGTCGATATCTCACGAAATCAACCAACCACTTGGTGCAATCGTGTCCAATGCGGGAGCATGCCTCGGATGGCTCGACCGCAATCCTCCCAATTTAGAGGCTGCGCGCCGGTCAGTGGGATGGATTATCGACGACAGCAATCGGGCGACCGAGGTGGTTCGGCGCGTCCGGGCGCTCGCGAAGAAGACCGAAGTGGAGATGGGACCGCTCGACCTCAATGAGGTTGTCAGCGAGGTGATGGCGATTGTGAAGCGAGAATTCGTTAGCCACGAAACCGCTTTGCGGATGGAGCTGGCTCCCCCACTGCCGAAAATTCTAGGCGATCGAGTCCAACTGCAGCAGGTGATTATCAACCTGGTGACGAATGGCATTGAGGCCATGAGTGCAGTAACCGATCGCTCGCGTGAACTGGTCATCAAGTCGGGGCAGAACGAAGCAGGCTGGATGTTCTTGGCTGTGACCGATTGTGGCGTCGGGATCTCCGCTGAGAACGCGGACACGATTTTCAATCCGTTTTTCTCCACGAAATCAGGTGGCATGGGGATGGGGCTCTCGATCTGTCGCACAATAGTAGAGGCTCACGGAGGGCGACTGTCTGCTTCTCGTAATCTTGGGCCTGGCGCGACTTTCCAGGTCGTCCTTCCGCCATACTGCGATGATGCACGATGAACGCCAGTGCATATCGGAGCTGTCCTGATAAGCTCCACAATTCGAGCGTTGGATTCCGGCTCGCACCTGGACACTCGTGTTAGAGGGGGCGGTCAGGAAAGATGCCCGCTCGAATTGGGCATCTCATCGCTCGGATATCGGAGAGCGCAGGGCGTTCGCTCGTATTCAAACAGAGCGTCGAGACCGCTCGATAGTCCCTGCCAGGCCTATTCTGAACGGAGCGGTCTCGGACTATCTGCTTTAGCGAGGCTACTGTCTCGCCGATCCAAACTCTGCAGCAGGCTCTCGCCCCGGTGCGTTGCGCTCGGCCTGCTTGAGGCCATGATCTTTGCAGGACAGCGCTACGACCAGGCCTGATGCGATCAAGCAGAGCCCAAGAACGGATAGTCCTGCGCTGGTATCGCCCAATCGAGTTGAAAGCCAACCGAGAATCGTAGGACCAAAGAAACCGCCTAACGCTCCGATAGAATTGATAGTCGCGATTCCAGCTGCCGCGGCGGCGCCGGTCAGCATCGAGTTAGGAAAGCTCCAAAAGAGAGCATTGACCGTTAGGCCTCCTCCAATTGCCACGGAGATGAATGCGATCGTCAAGACGGTGTTTGACCCGACGTAAGCGCTCGCTATCAATCCAAGTCCGGCGAGGACCCCCGCAATTGTCGTGTGCCATCGCTTCTCGTTGACTTTCTCGGCATGATGAGATGCCCAGAGCATTATGGCTACGCTAATTGCGTAGGGAATAGCCGTAACGAGCCCGACGGTAAGATTGCTTCGCACACCTGTCGACTTGATGATCGACGGCAGCCAGAAATTGATTCCATATATGCCGATCACCAGAAGGAAGTAGATCAGGACGAAGGTCCAAACCATGCCGATCCGTAGCAGGTGGCCCAGAGGATAGTCTGACTTCGTCTTGTTTTCTTGAGCGAGGTTTCGCGACATGATCAGCTTTTCTTCGGCAGATAGCCAGTGCGCCGTTTGGATGCCATTGTTCAGGTAAAACGGGATCGATGCCCCAAGGACAACCGCGGGTATCGCTTCAATGATGAACATCCATTTCCAGCCCTGCATCTCTCCGGCGCCCGACATGGAGTCGATGATCCAGCCTGATAGTGGTCCACCGATAATAAACGATACTGGCTGGGCAATCAGAAGCAGCGCGACGATCCGTGCCTGACGATAGGATGGATACCAATAGCTCAAGTAGAGGATCAAACCAGGAAAGAATCCCGCCTCGGCTAGACCAAGAAGAAATCTTAGAATGTAGAACATGGTCTCGCTGCTGACACCAAACAGCGCGCCAAGCTCGCCGGTATATGCCATCGCGCCGGAGATAATTCCCCATGTGATCATGATGCGAGCTAGCCACGATTTTGCGCCCACCTTGTGCAAGATAAGATTGCTGGGCACCTCGAACAGCAGGTAGCCGAGGAAGAATATTCCGGCACCCAAGCCATACGCCGCTTCCGACATCCCGAGATCGTTCAGCATCTGCAATTTTGCGAAGCCAACGTTCACCCGGTCCAGATAGGCGACCATGTAGCACGTAGCGATAAAGGGTAGCAGCCGCCAAGTCACCGTTTTGTAGATCTGCTCTTCTGACAAAGTATTTCCTCCTACCTGTTTGTTTTCTCTTGGACACGAGCGTCACCAGGCGTGTGTGCTGTTCTGGCGATCCGGAATAGGCTTGCATAATGGTGTCTGCGGGACCGCATGAGGTGCGAACCGGCATGTGGCGGCTAGCGATTCGCCCTGTCGGAGAATCGCAAGACCGTTCGCTGCCGGACCTGCCGGCATGTTGTGCGCATTCACGAGATGACTGACGGGTTCGACGCAGAGAAAGTCGGCCGCCACTCCAGGCGAGTAGATGATGCAGGTCGAAAGGGGCGGATCGGCCGCAACATCGAGTACCAACGAGCGCTCGGGCCAGACGATGCGCGCAGCGCATGTCCATTCTTCAAAACCATTGTTGATCCAGCCCTTTGGCAGGACGCGTTCGCTTCGAAAATCCCAATCCGGTCGCAGCTCAACCGCAACCCGTCGGGTTGGAAGATGTCGCACATCCTCCAGCCACACCAGAGGAGCGGGAGCAAGGAGTCTCGTTTGCGGTGTTCGCGGAAACCACGGATGCAATCCGAGTCCATAGGGCAGTGCGGTTGCCGCCTTATTGGTGATTGCGAGGGCTACTGTCAGAGCGCCTTCATCGAGCCTATAGCAAACGTCGGCGCGATAAAGGAATGGTCCTGGTCCTTCACTGTCGAGACTAAGGCAGGCAGAGTGGCGCCCGAGGCGTTGAACTTGCCATGGTAGCCCGAACGCGTTGCCGTGGATTGGGAAAGGCTCTCCTGGCAAATTCGGTTCTAGAGGGTGGAAACGGCCCTCAAAGAAGAAGCCGCCGTTGGAGATCCGGTTAGACCACGGGGCGAGCAAGTTGCATCCCAGTGCAAAAGGGTCGCGGGTGTGTTCGGGAGCGGGCCTGAACAGTGGCTCGCGGCCCTTCGGGCCAAGAAAATCATAGCGCGCTATGCCGGCGCCGAGGCTGGGAGTGATCTCCAGCTCGGCTTCGCCGTCTGAGAGGAAAACTCGTTGGCTGCCCATTTTTTTTGCCGTGCTTCGTATGTTATCCAGCGAAGCGAGCAGCCGGCAGGCCGGCGACGTCCACTTGCATGGTCAGGACGCCGCCCGCCCACGGTTGTGCCGCCAAGTCGGACGGGGCCAGGTCCCATCTCGCGCTGGTGACGTACAGCGTTCGGAGATCGGGCCCGCCGAACGCGCAGCTGGTTGGCTTCTGCACTGGAAGAGGGATGACCCGGTCGATACTCCCGTCCGGCGCATATCGGACGACGCGCCAGCCATCCCACTCGGCGTTCCAAAGATATCCTTCGCTGTCGATCGCCGAGCCATCAGGGGAGCCGGGATCGCTCGTTGAGACGAACAGCCTCTTCTGCGAGATTGCCCCGCTCGGCGCGTCATAGTCATAGGCGTAGATCCGTCCATCGAGCGTGTCCGCGAAGTAGAAGGTACGGTCGTCGGGACTCCAGGCCAGCGAATTGGGTATCCCGACGCCATTCTCCATGCGGTGCACCGTCAGGTCGGCATCGAGTCGATATAGGCTGCCTGTATATTCGGTACCGGCGTCGTCCATGGTGCCGGCCCAGAATCGTCCTGAGCTGTCGCACTTTCCGTCATTGAAGCGATTGCGCCCGATCGTTGCCTCGGGACGGGCGATCCAGCGAAACTCCTCCGTCAGAGGCTCGAAGAAGGCAAAGCCACTCTCCAGCGCGAGCACCATTCCCGACGAGCGGCGCAACGCGAAGGACGCGACACGCTCCGGCATCAAACATCGCCGAACAGATTCGCTTGCACTGTCGAACCGCTGCAGCTCGCGACCGGCGATGTCGACCCAGTAAAGCGCCTGCTCCCGGACGTCCCAGATTGGTCCCTCGCCAAGTTGATTCCGGCAATCGACGGCAAGCTCGATCGTCATCGCTTCACCCCCTACGACGGCTGCCTGTCAATCGGGGGCTGCTCACCCCTTTCCCGTTTTGGGATTGACAAACGTCAAGATACGATCTTATTTCTTATTCATACGATTAATAATACGATATCATCGGATCAGCAAATTCGCAAGATGAGGGGCAATGACGTGAAGATCACCTCGGTGACGACCCGAGTCGTGAATGCCGAGATGCGCAACTGGGTCTTTGTGCGCGTCGAGACCGATCAACCGGGGCTTTATGGCTGGGGCGAAGCAACGCTTGAATGGAAGACGCGCGCTGTCGCCGGTGCCGTTGAGGACCTCGCTCCGCTCTTGCTCGGGCGCGATCCACGCGACATCGAGCAACTCGTGCGAGTCATGAAGAAGCAAAGCTTCTGGCGCCTGGGAGTGATCGGCACGTCCGCCGTCTCGGGCATCGAACTCGCGCTTTGGGACATTTTCGGCAAGTCGCTCGGCGTTCCCGTCTGGCGCCTGCTTGGGGGCAAGGTGCGCGACCGGGTGAAGGTCTACACCCACCTCGGTCTGGGCGACATGCGCGCTGTTTACGAAACGCTCGAGGCCGAGCCGCTGGTCCAACGTGCGCGCGAGGTAACTGCCAAGGGCTATCGCGCGTTCAAAGCAGTATTCATCCCCTACACCAACTACACCGCGAGCCTGTCCGAAGTTGACAAGGTCGCGCGCATGATGGAGGCGCTACGCGCAGCGGTCGGGCCGTCAGTCGAGATCATGATCGATTTCCATGGACGGACGGCGTCTGTCTCGGCAGCGCTTGCCTATATCGAAGCGCTCGCGCCTGCGCGTCCGCTCTTCGTAGAGGAGCCGCTGCCGCCCGGCGATACGCCGAGCCTCGCCGCTGTGACCGCCAAGAGCCGTGTTCCGACCGCCGCCGGCGAGCGTCTCGTCGATCGCTTCGAGTTCGATGATCTTTTCCGCTCCCGCGCCGTGGACATCGTTCAGCCCGACATCTGTCATGTGGGCGGACTGCTCGAGGCCAAGAAGATCGCTGCCATGGCGGAGAACGCCTCGGTTGGCATCGCGCCACACAACCCGCTCGGGCCCATTGCTGGCGTCGCCGCGCTGCACTTCGCTGTCTCGACCCCCAACCACGTTATACAGGAGGAGATGGTGGGCGCCGTTCCCTGGTACTTCGACGTCGTACAGGGCCCGATTCGAATGGTGGACGGCCATTGGCAGATTCCGGAGGCGCCGGGCCTTGGGATCGAGGTGAATGAAGCCGCGTGCGCGCGCCATCCCTTCCAGCAAGAGGTCATCCATACCGTCAATGCCGTTCTCGACGACGGCACCGTTGTCGACTGGTGAGGCACGCCATGGCAGGACGTTTGAAGGACAAGGTGGCGGTTATCACTGGAGCGGGGCGCGGCATCGGGGAAGCAATTGCCCGCGCCTTCGCGGCGGAGGGGGCCGCCGTTATCGTGGCCGAGAAGGCCCCGGAGACGGGGCGGGCGGTGACAGAATGCCTCGTCGCGACTGGCGTCGACAGTCATTTCGTCGAGACCGACGTGGCCGCGCCAGAGAGCTGCCAGCGCTTGATCGACGATGTGCTCTCTCGTTTCGGTCGAATCGACGTTCTCGTTAACAATGCCGGCGTCAACGTCTTCCACGAACCGCTTGAGACGACTGAGGAGGAATGGCGGCGTTGCTTCGCCGTTGATCTCGACGGCGCCTGGCATTGTTGCAAGGCCGCGCTGCCAAGGATGCGCGAGCGTCGCGCCGGGGCGATCATCAATGTCGCCTCGTGCCATAGCTTCGCGATCATCCCAAGCACGTTCCCCTATCCAATAGCCAAGCACGGGCTGCTCGGCCTCACGCGGGCGCTCGGCATTCAATACGCCGCTGAGAACATTCGGGTGAACGCAATCTGCCCAGGCTACATCGAGACGCAGATCGCCCGCGACTATTGGGCCTCGTTCCCTGACCCGGAAGCCGAACGCCGAAGGGCATGCAACCTTCACCCACCACGCCGCATCGGCCGGCCGGAGGAAGTGGCCATGACTGCCGTGTTCCTTGCTTCTGACGAGGCGCCGTTCATCAACGCGGCCGCGATCGTCATCGATGGAGGTCGATCGGTTCTCTATCACGAGTGACTCGCCGGCCGCCGGTGGCCGATAGCACAACAATGACGGTTCCGACCGGACCGGAACGAGGAGGAAATCATGAAGGTCACTGGACTTATTATGGCTCTATCCGCGGCCTGCGCTGCTTTCCCGGCTCACGCAGAGAACACCGTCAAGTTTGGCTACATCAACAAGATGGGCGATCATCCTTGGTTCGTCCGCGAGGTCCAGGGTGCCAAGGACAAGGCCAAGGAACTCGGTATTGACCTCAAGGTCCAGGATGTCCAGTTCGATGCCAACCTGACGGTCACGACATTTGACACCTATGTTGGAGACGGGGTTAAGGGCATCGCGATCGTTGTCCCGGACCGCGCCTTGGGTCCGGTAGTCGCTGACAAAGCGAAGACGTCAGGTGTCGAACTGATCGCCGTCGATGACAACATAACGTTCAAGGACGGAAAGCCTGTCGCCTATGTGGGTATGAACGCACTCAACATCGGAAAACAAGTCGGCGGCGAAATCGCTCGCATCATGAAAACCGAGGGCTGGGACAAGGACATCGCTTCTGTCAAGATCGGCTCTATTGAGGATCAGAAGGCTGACACCTGCATGCGTCGCAATCAGGGCGCACGCGAAGCTCTTGTGGCCTCAATTCCCGGCGCCGAAAAGCAGATGGTCTCGATCCCCTATGACAACACGATGGTCAACGCGATCGATGTCGTCTCGACGACGCTGACGGCCAATCCCGGTGCGAAGCGATGGGTGTTCTTCTCCTGCAACGATGACGGAGTGCTCGGCGGCGTGCGTGCCACCGAGAATGCCAGCATGGATCCGAAGACGGTGATCGGAATCGGGATCGATGGCTCGCGCTCTTGTGAGGCATTTGGCTCGGGCAAGGCCAATGGTTTCCGCGGCACGATGTGGTTGGATTCGGCAAAACACGGAGCGGCTGCGATTCAGGCCCTGTACGACCAAGCAAAGGGCAAGCCGATGAAGGAGACGTACTATCAGGACGCCACCCTCATCAACCGGGACAATTTCGATCAGTACAAGCCTGCGCTCGGCTGCAAGTAATCCTGATCATCTGAAATGCGGCGGGGCCTGCCGCCGCGGCGGGAGTGTTCATGGCAAGACCGGCATTAACCGACGTGCACGACATCGCTCCGCCTGTGGCCGCCGTTTCCGGCGTCAGCAAGCGCTTCGGTGCCGTGCAGGCGCTGAGCGATGTCTCGCTCGAGTTTCGGCGGGGAAACGTCCTCGCACTGGTGGGCGAGAACGGGGCCGGCAAGTCCACTCTTATGCGAATCCTCGAAGGAGAGCACCGTCCTGACTCCGGAACTGTCCTGGCTGAGGGCCGGCCTGTCACCCTCGTGACCCCGCGCGAAGCGCATGCGCACGGGATTCGGGTGATCCATCAAGAGCCCGAGATCATCCCCGAACTGACTGTCGGTGAAAACATCTTCATCGGCGACTATCGTACCCGCGGAATGGTGTTGCTCGACCGCCGCGATCTTGCGAGCCGTGCCGCGGCTTTGCTGTTCGAGTTCGGAGTGGAGGATGTGCTGTCGCCTGACATGCCCGCTCGCCAGCTCGGTCCGGCGCAGCGCCAGCTCATCGAGATTATGCGGGCATTACGTCCCGGCGTCCGCCTGCTGGCTTTCGACGAACCGACGTCCTCCCTGACTGAGGACGAAGCGGGCCGGCTCTTCACCATTATACGGCGCATGGCGTCGTCCGGAGTTTCGATCGTCTACATTAGCCATCGGTTGCGCGAGATCATTAATCTTGCCGACCGGGTGGCGGTGTTGCGCGACGGTCAGCTGGTCGATACCGTGCCTACTACGGATGTGGACGAGGAGAGACTCGTCCGGATGATGGTCGGGCGGCCCGTGACGGAGCTGTTCCGGCGGCGCACGGCAAAGCACGGCGCCGTCCGGCTCAAGCTCGAAGGCGTGTCGACTGTTCATGTCAACAACGTGAGTCTGGAGGTGCGGGCCGGTGAGATTCTTGGGCTCGGTGGACTGGTGGGCGCCGGCCGCACGGAGGTGGCGCGCGCCATCATTGGCGTCGACGAATTAACTGGAGGGCGCATCCTGGTCGACGATCGTCCAGTGCGAATGCGCGAGCCGCGTGACGCTATCGCTGCCGGGATCGGGCTTGTCCCCGAGGACCGCAAGCAGGAGGCGCTGCTTCTCGTCCGGTCGGTGCGTGAGAACGCAAGCCTCGTCGTACCCGACAAGGTCTCGCGGTTTGGCATTTTCAATCGCCGGCGCGAGACTGCAATCGCGACCGACCTTGTGCAGCGCTTGCGCATCAAGACGCCCAGCGTCGAGCAGGCCGTCGGCAAGCTCTCTGGCGGAAACCAGCAGAAGGTCGTCTTCGCCCGCTGGCTTGCACGTGAGCCAAAAGTCCTGATCCTCGACGAGCCGACTCGCGGTATTGACATTGGCGCGAAGGCTGAAATTTACCGGCTTGTCGAATCGCTCGCCGACGACGGAATGGCCATCCTCCTTATCTCATCCGAGATGCCGGAGCTGCTTGGCCTGGCCGACCGGATCGCCGTGATGGGCGCGGGTGTAATCACCGGGACCTTGCCTGCGTGCATTGCCACGGAGGAAGCCGTGCTTGAACTCGCCATGCGCCGTGGATCGGCGGATGTCTCCTCATTTGTAAACGGAACACACGCATGAGCACGATGTTAGCATCTGCAACCGGATCCTCTGGCCGATCTCACCGCGGGCGCCTTTTGACGACCGTGGGTGCTCAGAATCTTAGCCTGCTCATTGCGCTCACCGTCCTGCTGGCGATCTTCGGCTGGCTCCGAGCGGACGTGTTCTTCACCGGTCGTAACCTCGTCAATATTGGTCTCGCGATCACCATCCTGGGCATCTTGGCGATGGCGCAGACGGTCGTGATCGTCTCAGGCGGGCTCGATATTTCCGTGGGCTCGGTCGTCGGCCTCACGACCATGGTTGTTGCACTCGTGATCCAGGCGACAGGCTCGGTCGCATTTGGGCTTACTGCGGGTATCGCATCGGGGCTTGCCGCCGGCGCAATCAATGGCCTCATCATAGTCTATGGCCCCGTGAACGCTGTCATTGCAACGCTGGGCACCATGTCGGCGTTTCGTGGTCTTGCCTATATCACCAACAACGGAAACTCAGTGCCGATTCTGGACGATGCGTTGCGCGTACTGGGGATCGGAGTATTCGCCGGCATCCCACTTGCGATCTGGCTCCTGCTCATCGTCATGGCGGTCTTCGCTCTATTCATGCGAGCTACCGTAGTGGGGCGCAACATCTACGCGATCGGAGGCAATCAGACCGTCGCGCGTCTGGCAGGCATCCCCATCCGCCGGTACCAGCTCGCCATTTACTCCATGAGCGGTGGGGCCGCCGCATTGGCGGGAATCATCTTGGCCGGGCGCACGATGTCGGGTCAGCCGGCCTCGGGCAGCCAGGGTCTCGAACTCGAAGCTATCACAGCCGCCATATTGGGGGGTTGCGCGCTGCAGGGCGGAAAAGGCACCATCGTGGGGGCCATGCTGGGTGTGTTAATCATCGGGGTTCTGAACAACGGGATGATCCTTACCAGCGTGCCGACATTCTATCAGTTGCTGGCCAAGGGCGCGCTCCTGGTCCTGGCGGTCGTCATTCAGGAACGCCAGCGCGCCGCAAGCGGGGAGTAGTCACGTGGAGGAAGTCTCCGGCTGGCAGCAAGCCGGTTCAATTTCGACAGGCGGCGAGGGCGGCAAGGTCCACGACGCGACCGTGCGCATTCTGGGCGGCTGGATTCTTGGCGGCCGCTACCGGCCTGGCGAGGCTTTGCCACGCGAGGACGACCTTACTGTTGAGCTTGCTGTCAGCCGGACGACGCTGCGCGAGGCGGTCAAGGTTCTTACCGCTAAGGGCCTGCTGGAGGTACGACCACGGATTGGAGTAAAGGTCCGACCGCGTGACGATTGGCGTGTCCTCGACCCGGTTGTGCTGTCGTGGCATCCGGACATCCGCCGAGATCCTGATCTTGTATCCGGTCTGATCGAAGCGCGACGCATCATCGAGCCAGCCGCCGCCGAACTCGCTGCTCGCCGCGCCACCAGCTCGGATCTGGCAGTCATCGAGAAGGCCTATCTAGGGATGCGCGCCGCCTTGCCGACGGATCTTAACGCTTGTTGCGAATCAGACCTCGCCTTCCACGCAGGGGTGATTTCCGCCAGCCATAACGTCGTGCTGCGGGCGCTCGTTGGGACGATTGAGGCCGCACTTCGGTCGAGCTTCCTGATCACCGGCGAACTCATGCGGGCGCAAAACAAGGCTATCGATGCACATCACGAGGTGCTCGAATGCATCCGCCTGCGCGATCCAGTCGGTGCGCGTCGAGCGATGAATCAACTTCTCGACATTGCAGCCGAAGATCTGCAGACGATTTGAGAGTTGGACGACATCTGCACGATGTCGGTAGCGCGGCCAGCTCAACGCTGGGTCCTTAGATCGCATCAAGAAGCGGCTGCAAAACTCATGTACGAAACGATCATCGTACTGTCACGCGGGAAGCCTCGGCGAGTTGCAAGAAATTTGAAAACAGCGTGTGTCCGCCACGAGTGAGGATCGATTCCGGGTGAAACTGAACGCCGAAGGTTGGATGATGACGATGTGCGAGAGCCATGATCTCGGCATCCTCGGAACGCGCTGTCACCATCAGCGGTGATCCGCACGTGTCATCGAGCTCGACAATGAGAGAGTGATAACGCCCAACGCGAAGTGGGCACGGAAGCTCCTTGAACAGACCTTTGCTGTCATGGGTGACGTGCGAGGCCCGACCGTGCATGGGGCGGCGTGCGCGTGCGATCGATCCGCCGAAAGCGGTCCCGATGCATTGATGTCCAAGGCAGATGCCTAGTATCGGGATGCGACCGGAGAGCTCATGAACAATGGTTCTTGAGATCCCGGCCTCCGTTGGCGTGCACGGTCCCGGTGAGATAACTATCGCTCGCGGCTTGAGCCCGACGAGATCTCCAATGCTGGTCGCGTCGTTTCGGATCACTTCCGATATTTCTCCTAGTTCTCGGAAGTAACGAGCGATATTGAAGACGAAGGAGTCGTAGTTGTCGATGATCGCAATCATGGCAGAGCGCGAAATGCATCGAAGATGCGTTGCGCCTTTGCGAGCGTCTCGTCATATTCAGTGCTTGGATCGGACATCGCCGTGATTCCGCCGCCGGCATGAAAAACCACAAGATCATCATCGATCGTTACGGTTCGGATCGCGATATTTGTATCCATCTGTCCGCTGAAACCAATGAAGCCAATGGCTCCGCAATAGACCTCACGTGCGACACGTTCTATATCGGCGATGATTTCCATCGACCGCACTTTCGGTGCTCCGGTAACCGAGCCGCCGGGGAAGCAGGCGCGCAGCAGGGAGATGGCATCATGATCATCAGCGAGCTTGCCCGTAACGACCGAAACCAGGTGGTGCACCGAAGCATAGGACTCGAGACTGCACAGCGTGGGAACCTCGACCGAGTGGGCAGCGCAAGCGCGCGACAAATCGTTGCGAAGGAGATCCACGATCATCACGTTCTCGGCATGGTCTTTCTCACTAGCAAGAAGAAACTCGGCGCGTCGCCGATCATCCTGCGGATCGGTTGAGCGCGCTATCGTGCCCTTGATCGGCCGCGTCTCAACGTGTCGACCGTTGAGCTTGAGAAACCGTTCGGGCGAGCTGGATGCTATAATTCTCTTGCCGTAGCGCAGGAGAGCGGCAAACGGCGCCGGGTTCAACGCGCGGAGTCGGCAATAGAAGTCAAGCGGATCGAATGGGCTCGAAAGTCTAGTGCTGAAGCGTTGCGCGATGTTTGCCTGGAAGATGTCTCCGGCCAATATCAAGTCAATAACACGCTCAACGGCCGCGACATAGGCGTCGCGGCTGAAGTTCGACTGCCATGAGCGCGCCGCGGCAGGGGAGGAACTCTGTTGCAAAGGTGGACACGCGAGCAGTGCCGCTAGTTCATCGGCTCGCGCGCGAGCACGGCTGCGGCGACGTGTGGTGTCTTGCTCGGGCCATCCGGTCGAAACGATCCAGCACCGTTTGTCGGAATGATCATAGGCGAGCACCACGTCGTAGAAATTGAGGATCGATTGCGGAAATCCTTGGCCATGGGCTGTGGGAGACGGCAGCCGTTCCAATGTCGTATTCAGATCGTAAGAAAGGAAGCCGGCGACACCGCCCTGGAAGGGAGGGAGATCACAGCGATGCTGTTGCCGATAACGGTAAAGCTGCGCGCGGAGGGCGTCCCATGGAGCGCTGTCGAGAATCTCGCCGTCGCAGCTCGCTCGTCCGTTTGCGATTACGAAGATGCTGAATGGATCGCAAGTCAGGTATGAATAGCGTCCGAGCAGGGCGTCGTTTGCCGCGCTATCCAGAAACGTGAAGTGTGGCCGATCTGCGAGACAACGCGCCGCCGCGATCGGCTCGATCCAGGACAGCTCTGTGACATGCATCGGGCTTACGAAGCGACATCAGCCAAACTGTAATCGGCCGCGAAGCGTAGTTCCCTCAGTGGCCGTACCCGCCTGATCGATTCCTGATAGAGATCGTGTGCTTTGTAAGCTGCGAGCTCTGCCTCATTGTCGAACTCACCATAAAGCACGATGTCGATGTCGTTCCCGAGTTGGTCAGTCTTGCGATTGCGGGCGACCTCGAGCCGGCGTGCATGCGGGATTGCGGCAAGAAGTGACAGGCCCTCGACGATCTGATCGATATTGGCTTCGTTGTTTGCGGTGAAGAAGACGATGTGACGAATCATGCGCGGCTTTGGCTGGTGCGAGATGAATGAGTGTTGCCGGGCGATCTATACGGGCTTCGAAATGGCTGTCTACTCCGAAACGTGAGTTGTCCGACGGTCGGCATGATCCAGAAAGAGTTCGAGTCCTTCGTTGCAAGTGTGACGGCGATCGAGACGTCCGCGCCCGACTTGCGGTAGTTCCGCTTTAGGCATGACGAACAGTGGGAAGGTCTTGCGCGATGATCGCGCGACCATTGGATGATTTTATGCGTTGGATCGCTGCTTTTGAGGGTTATGTTTCTTTTTCACTCTCGCGGTTGACAGTTTTATCTCGCGCTTCCTAGGAAGGCGTCGGCTTTAGCGATGCGCGCCGCGCTTAATGGAACCGCCAAATGAGAAAAGTGCTGGCCGCAAAACTGCACGGCATCCACGTTACGGAGGCCAATCTTCACTATCACGGTTCGATCACGCTCGATCCGGATCAGTGCCATGAGGCAGGGATTCTGCCGATGGAATTCGTGGAGATCTGGAACAAGAACTCCGGGGCGCGAATTTCGACCTATGTAATTTTTGGGGAGGCCGGCTCGCGTTGTTGTGTCCTCAACGGTGCTGCCGCACGCACCTGCCAGGTCGGCGACCAGATTATCGTCTGCAGTTCGACGTACGTGGATGGGGTGGAAATCGTTCGGTTAAAACCAAGAATTCTGGCCTTCGATCGCAACAACCACATCATCGATCGCATGACCTATTCCGTTACTCGGGATGGTGCCGAGCGTTATTGCTTCGAGATAGTAGGTGAGGCGGGCGACGTGAAACCTATACCGCTTCGATCCGCGGAATCGAACTAAGGCCGGCTGACGAGATAGGGGGCGAGAATGAGCCACACCTCAGAGGCCAAACGCGAGCGAGTCACGCTTCCAAGGCTGCAACGGTGGAAGGAGGAGGGGCGGCGGCTCGTGATGACGACCGCCTATGATGCGGTCACCGCACGTATTGCGGATCCTATCGTGGATATGCTCCTTGTCGGAGACAGCGTCGGCAACGTCTGCCTCGGATTTGACAATACGCTGCCGGTTAGCATCGCGATGATGAATCACCATCTCGAGGCGGTTGCGCGCGCAAAACCTCAAGCCTTGCTCGTGGCCGATATGCCATTTCTGAGCTTTCACCTCAGTCCAGATGACACAATACGCAACGCCGGAGGCTTCTTGCAGCGTGGCGCTGACGCCATCAAGCTCGAGGGCGGATCCAAACGTGTCGAAATGATACGTGCGCTGGTCGAGTGTGAGATTCCGGTGATGGGTCATCTCGGCTTGACCCCGCAGAGCGTCAATGCAATGGGTGGATTCAAGGTGCAGGGCCGCAAGGCCGATGACGCCTTGCGCCTGCTCGACGACGCCCATCGCCTGCAGGAGGCGGGCTGCTTCGCTCTGGTCCTGGAAGGCATCCCGGCCGAGCTCGCTGCGCGAGCGACGGAAACGCTGACTATACCTACCATCGGGATTGGTGCAGGTCCTAGTTGCTCGGGGCAGGTATTGGTGTTCCACGACGTGCTTGGCTTGATTGAAGGTCATGTCCCAAAATTCGTTCGTACCTACGCCGACGGCTTTCGGGTGTTGCAGGAGGCGCTGTCGCGTTGGGTTGCCGATGTCCGCAACGGTACATTCCCGGCACCGCAAGAGTCCTATCGGCTTCCCGAAGGCATCGGTGAGACGATCGCAAACTGGGCGCCTTCCAATCGAACCCGATGTGAAGCGTAACAATGCAGACAATCACGACGGTCGGCGAGCTTCGCCGCGCTCTCGCAGAGGCTCGCAGAGCCGACAAACGTGTCGGATTTGTGCCGACAATGGGCTTTCTGCACGATGGCCACCTGGCGCTGATCGAGGCCAGCCGGGCGCAATGCGACGTCACCGTGGTTAGTATCTTCGTCAATCCCACTCAGTTCGGGCCAAACGAGGACCTCAGCACGTATCCGCGTGACTTCCAGCGCGATGAAAAACTGTGCCGCGATGCCGGTGTAGCGATCGTCTTCGCGCCCACCGCCAAGGAAATCTATCCTCCTCAATTCGAGACGTTCGTTGAACCGGGCGAGCTCGCGAAACCGCTCTGCGGCGTTTTCAGGCCGGGGCATTTTCGTGGGGTCGCGACGGTCGTAAGCAAGCTGTTCAACATGGTGCAGCCCGACGCCGCGTTCTTCGGGCAAAAGGACTTTCAGCAGTGCGCGGTCGTGCGTCGCATGGCCGTCGATCTGAATCTGCCAATCGCGATCGTGACCGTGCCGACCGTTCGGGAAACGGACTGTCTCGCAATGAGCAGCCGCAACCGGTATCTCAGCGAGGAAGACCGGGGACGGGCCCTCGCGATCAGTCGTGGACTGTTCGCCGCAGCGGAGGCGTTCGGCTTGGGAGAGCGGAACGTGGACAAGCTGATTGCAATCGCCAGGGGGCATTTGGAAACGGTTGATCGGCTGCAATACCTTGAGCTTGTCGACGGTGACACGCTCAAGCCTGCTGTAAGTCCGCTACGCCGCCCCGCGGCACTGTGCGTGGCGGCCTATGTCGGCTCGACGCGGCTTATCGACAACGTGATACTTCAGCCAACTCCGTAGCGCGACAGAGGCGAAAGAATCGTTTTGATTGAAGCTGTCCGACGCGAAGCGCCTCCGGTAGGCCGTCCTCACTTTCGTGGGGCGGCTGAACGGATCATCTTCGAAGAAGTGCAGTTTCGGCGCGCGGACCGTCAGGTGCTTGCCATTTCCGGGCTTTGCCTGGCTGAGCGCCGGATCGGCCTGATTGGTGACAATGGATCAGGCAAGAGCACGATGTTGCGGCTGATGAACGGGTTGCTCCTGCCGACTCGCGGGCGCGTCGAGGTAGAGGGGCTCGATACGGTACGACATCGCAAAGACCTTCCGGCACAGGTCGGCTTTCTGTTTCAGAACCCCGACCACCAGCTCATCTTCCCCACGGTTGCCGAGGAGGTCGCTTTCGGTCCGGCAGAGCGCGGCATGCCGACCCCGCAGGCGCGGCAGCAGGCGATGGCGCTGTTGGAGCGGCACGGCTGCGCCCAATGGGCAGACCGCAACGTCAACGAACTGTCTGGCGGCCAGAAGCAGCTGGTCTGCATACTGGCGCTGCTCGCGATGGAGCCGTCGATCCTGTTGATGGATGAGCCGTTCGCCAGTCTCGACTTGCCGACACGATTAGTTCTGTACCGCAGGATCATGGCGCTTCCGCAGCGGGTCGTGATGGCGTCTCATGATTTCGAACTGCTCGCGGAGTTCGACCGCATCATCTGGCTGGATGCGGGCCACATCCGCCTCGATGGCCGACCCGCCGAAGTGCTGCCTGCCTACCGGGCCCATGCAACGATCGTAGGGGCAGGGGACGCTCTGACGTCATGATCACCGACGGCCTCGCACCACAGACCTGGTTGCACCGCGTACCGGCCGGCGTCAAACTTGCGGGCCTTGCCCTGCTCACTGTGCTTCTTCTGCCGGTCGGCGACTGGAGAATTATGGCGGGCGTATTGGCGTTGATTGCCATGGTCTATGCCGGCTTTGGCCGCGCCGGCATGGCGCGCCTCAGCTTGCTGCGACCATTGTTGCCGCTGCTTGTGGTCGTCGGCGGTGTGCAGACCGCATCGGGTGGTTGGAATGCCGGCGCTGTCGTCGCCATGCGGCTGCTGGCCATGCTTCTGCTCGCCGATCTTGTCAGCATGACCATCACGATGAGCGCGCTGATGGAAGTAATGGCACCAGCGTTCCGCGTGCTGCGCCCGCTTGGCGTCAATCCGCGCAAGATGGCGCTCGCCGTCGCGCTTGTTCTGCGTTTTGTGCCGGTCCTGCTGACGCGGTGGCGTGCCCGCGAGGAGGCCTGGAAGGCGCGCACGCACCGGCGCGTTCCGCTTCGACTGGTGGCCGCTTTCGTCGCCGACATTCTGCAGCTTGCCGACCGTGTCGCGGAAGCGCTCGATGCACGCGGTTTTGACCGGTCCGCCGCCGATCGTCACTCACCCCGGTTGTAGGAGCAAATCCCGTGGAGTCCCGCGCTATCGTTCGTATCGCCCTGCTGGCCGCCGTCATCGCAGCGCTTGGCATGGTGCCCAGCATCGTCTTGCCAATCGCCATGGGTGTGCCGATCACGGCCCAGACGCTGGGCGTCATGCTGGCCGGGATTATCCTCGGCCCGCGCCATGGCGCGCTGGCGGTGCTGCTGTTTCTGTTCGTGGTGCTGCTCGGAGCGCCGCTGCTATCGGGCGGACGCGGCGGGCTCGGCGTGCTTTTCGGGCCGTCGGTTGGCTTCCTGCTGGGCTGGGTTCCCGCTGCCTTTGTGTCGGGCCTTGTGATGGAGCGGCTGAGGTCCTTGCCGGTATTCACGGCGGCGCTCGTTGCCGCGATCACGGGCGGCATCGTGGTGGAATATGCCTGCGGCATTCTCGGCCTGATGGCGATGGCAAGGATGAGTCTGCCGCAGGCCTTGGCTGCAACCGCGGTGTTCGTGCCGGGCGATCTCTTGAAGGCGCTGGCCACTGCCTTTGTCGCGGAGGCGTCGCACCGGAGCTATCCGGCTGCAATCGTCAGCCGTTCATGACCATGGCTTCCACGATCACTGCAACGCTGTCGCGGCATGCCCGCGAGACGCCGGACAGGCTGGCCGTCGTTTGCGACAACCATGCAGTGAGTTGGAAAGAGCTCGATCAGGCCGCGAACCGTCTTGCCGGACATTTGGCGAAGGTGGTGCCAGTGGGCCGCGGCGTCGCCCTGCATCTGCCGAACGGGCCGGCGCTTGTGCTGCTGTTTCTTGCAGCCTGCCGCGCGGGTCGGGAAGCGCAAATTCTCGATCCCTCTTGGCCGACGGAGACGGCGCGGCTTGCGATCACGGCGCTGGCGGCGGGGATCGTCGTGAGTGGCGATGCAACATTGGCCGAGGACACGGAGGTGTTCGCGGTTGTCGATCCTCACGGCCCGTTCGAGTCCGTCGCGGACGCCATTGGCGCCGGTCCGTCGCCCGCGGCGATCGCCGAGCCCGATCCGCTGACGCCGTTCTATGTCGGCTTCACCTCGGGATCGACCGGAATGCCGAAAGGATATCGCCGCCACCATCAATCGTGGATCGAGAGTTTTCGGGCGGGGGACCGCGAATTCGACATCGGCGCCGGCGACATCGTGCTCGCACCGGGCGCGCTGACGCATTCCCTATTCCTCTACGGCCTTGCGCATGGGCTCTATGTCGGAGCAACCGTCATTCTGTGCCGTCAGTTCCGGCCGAATCTCGTCAACCGCCTGATCGCGCTCCACCAGGTAAGCGTAATTTACGGCGTGCCGACCCAGCTCGAAATGATGATAGAGGCCGCCATGCGCGATGGCCTGCCGCCGTTCCTAAACGTGCGGTGGATGTTGTCGTCAGGTGCCAAATGGCAAGGTCGCGCGGTGACCGAACTGCGACGGCAATTTCCCGCGGCCCGCTTTTCCGAGTTCTACGGCGCCTCCGAGCTGAGCTTCGTGACCGTAGCGAAGGACGACGAGGACGTCCCATCGGACTCCGTCGGGCGCTCGTTCGCAGCCGTCAATCTCACTATTCGCGACCATCTCGGGCGTTGCCTTCCGCCTGGAGAGACCGGTCAAGTGTTTGTGGCAAGTCCTTTCCTCTTCATGGAGTATGCCTGCGGAGGCGAAACGGTGCTGCCACGTCATGGTGATGCGGTGTCGGTCGGTGACATCGGCATGCTCGACGCGCGCGGCTTCCTGAGGCTCGCCGGCCGTGCCAGCCGCATGATCATTACGGCGGGCAAGAACGTGCATCCGGAAGAGATCGAGCGTGTGCTTGAGGGGCATCCCGCTGTGGCCGCGGCTGGGGTTCTTGGCGTCGTCGACGAACGTCGGGGCGAGCGGCTGGTGGCTTTGCTCAGGCTGGGCCCGGATGGGCGCATAGCGTCTTCCAGTCTGATCAGCCATGCCCGCCTGAGCCTGCCGCTCTACAAGATCCCGCGCCGGTTTGCCGTGCCACCGCACTGGCCAATGACCTCGTCCGGCAAGACCGATTTCCATGCGCTGCGCTGGCTCTGGGAATCCGGCGACTGCGAGGTGCTGCAATGAGCGCCGCATATCTCGTCGCCGCACGCCGGACGGCGGTCGCCCCTCGGGGCGGCGCATTCAAGGCGGTGGAGGTCGACGAACTCGGCGCGGCGCCAATTCGGGCCGTGCTGGCCGACACCGGCATCGCGCCGGAGGCGATCGACGACGTCATCTTCGGCAACGCATTGTACGGCGGCGGAAACCCGGCACGGCTCGCCGCGCTGCGGGCAGGTCTTTCGGATCACGTGCCGGCGCTGACCATCGATAGCCAATGCTGCGGCGGCCTCGACGCGATCATGCTCGCCGCCGAGCGTATCTTGAGCGGACGAGCAGACGCCGTCATAGCTGGCGGTGTCGAGAGCTTTAGCCGTGCGCCGTTGCGCGCGCGGCGGCCGCGCCATGCCGACGAGGCGCCGCAGCCCTACGACCGTCCTCCGTTCGCGCCATGGCCGGAGCGGGACCCTGATATGATTGCCGCTGCCGCGACGCTGGCCGAAAGGTTCGGCATTTCGCGCGCACGGCAGGATGAATATGCGATCGGAAGCCATTGCAAGGCGCTGCAAAATCCTCCTGGCGCGGCGGAGATCGTGCCGCTCGCCGACCTGTCGCACGATGCCTTTCCCCGCGCCCTGGAGGGGACCATGTGTGCGCGCCTTGCGCCCCTCGCGGGCGACGCAGTGTTCGGCGTTACGCGTGCGACGGTGGCGGTCGAAGCCGACGCGGCGGCAGCGCTGCTGGTGGTTTCCGAGGCGATGGCCCGGCGGCTCAACGGGAGGCGGCCTATACGGATTGTGTCGGCGACCCGTCGCGGCGGCGACCCAGCGATACCCGGCAGAGCACCGATTGCCGCGGCTGAGAGCCTCCTTGCGGCGGAGCGAATCGCGCCGGCACGGATTGCAGTGGCCGAGGTCATGGAGGCCTTTGCCGCCCAGGCGATCACCTGTGTTGAAGGCATTGGCGTGCCGGAGGCTTCGCTCAATCGTGGCGGCGGCGGACTCGCGCGGGGGCATCCGATCGGTGCATCCGGTGCGATCCTGGCCGTGCGCCTCTGGCACGAAATGCAATCGGAAGCATCCGGCGCGATCGGGCTGGCGGCGATCGCGGCTGCGGGCGGGCTCGGCAGCGCGCTACTGGCGACGGTCTGAAGGGAATAACGTGCCGCGATGATTCAAATGCCGCCGGACTTCGAATCTTCGACGCAGGCGATCCCACTTCGCGTCGCGCGGGCGATCGATCTGGCTCCCTTCGTCGGCACTGAACTCGCCCCTGGGCGCTGGCGATCGGTGACGCAGGATGAGGTCAATCGCTTCGTCGCGCTGACTGGTGACCGGAACTGGGTTCATACCGATGCGGAGCGCGCCAAGCGTGAACTGAATGGAGGTATGACGATCGTGCCCGGCCAAATGCTCCTAGCGCTCGTGCCAGCGCTCTTGCAGGAGGCATATGTAGTCGCGGGGGCCGCACAAAGCCGAGCGGCAGCTCTTCGCGCGGTTCGGTTTCGTTACCCGGTGCGTCCAGGCGACGGGTTTCGCCTCCAGGCGCGACTGACCCTCGTACAGCAGCGACCACGTTTCGTGCAGGTGGACGCATCATGCGATCTCGAACTGAACTCGGGACAACGCGTACTGACATCACAGCGCACAGACGTCTTTTTCGGCTGACGCAAGCGCATTGGAGCCTTCAATCTCGATTGTTTGAATGGTGTTTAAATACCGTAACATTTTACTTGAGTAAATACCGGACGACCGGTATGTATTCGCCATGAGTTCGAAGCCGCGCATAAAGCAGCCCGAAGTGAACCGTCGACGCTTGCTCGACAGTGCAGTTGCGATCGCGGCCAAGGATGGTCTGACGAGCCTATCGATCCAATCTGTGGCCGTTGCGGCAGGCATAACCAAGGGCGGACTGTTTCACCATTTCGCGTCGAAGCAGGCGTTGCTGGAGGCAATGTTCGTCGACCTGCTGGAACGGCTTGATGCGGCGATCGACGGTTGCATCGAGCCGGACGAGAGCGCGATCGGTCGCTTCACGCGAGCATATGTGCGGTTGATCTTTGCGGACCGCCACAGAGCGATGGACGCGACATGCGCGGGCCTTTCCGCAGCCTTGGTGGCGGACGCTCAACTAAAGCAGCTATGGATCGATTGGCTTGAACAGCGTCTGGCGCGTCATCGCCAGACGGACAGCGGAGAGACATTGGCGATTGTCCGGTTGGCTGCAGATGGCGTTTGGTTCACCGGTAGTGGACAGTCAGAGGTCGCGGCTCTCGAAGAGCGCTTGATTGCCATGACCTACGGCGAAAATCTCACCACCGAAAATAAACGCTCTGATCGAAAGGGTAATACATGAGCAGCTTCTTTATTTTCGATAACCGCCAGACGCTCGATCAGGCAGCAATCGACGCCTACGTTGCAAGGGCGCCGGCGACTGTCGCTGCGTTCGGTGGAGTGTACCGTTCGATCTATGGGAAGATGTGGGTAGTCGAGGGGGACTATCGCCCCCTTCTACCGATCATCATCGAGTTTCCTTCGTTTGAGCAGGCAAAGGCCTGGTACGAGTCCGACATGTACCAGGAGCTCAAACAGCTGCGCGTCAACGCACAGGTCGGTACCGGCTATCTGGTGGAAGGCTTGCCTAAACTACCTTGGTACGCAAAGCTGTTGGCCAAGCTGGGTATCGGCGGTCCCCCTAAGCGCTGATCAGAAACATGCAGCCGACAAGGGCCGTCCCGTTGAACTCACCGCGCAGTTGTACAACCAGCTGCGTCCGGGCTGCGGTAAATAAGTTCATTGGGTACAGCCTGTACCGGTTTGAAGTAATCCCAGGGGTACTTGGAGTCTTGGGGTGACTTCACGCGATAGAGCATCACTTCGTACACGGCTCGACCATTCGGTTGAATGTGTCCGGCGTGCCCGAAGTAGTCGACAGGTAGCTCACGCATGCGCTTGTTCACGGCACCGGCTTCGTCCGTCCCGACGCTGTCAATCGCTTTCAGATAGTGCAGGACGGATGCGTAGGTGGCGGCATGCTCCTTGGTTGGCATGGTGCCGTTGGCTTCGAAGAAGCGCTTCGCAAACTTTCGTGATGCGTCGTTCTGATCCCAATAGAACGAGGTCATCAAGTAGGTACCCTGGGCGAGGGGCAGACCAATGCTGTGGACGTCCGTCACGAACAAGACCATGGCGACGACCTTCTGTCCCCCCTGCATGAGACCAAACTCGCTGGCTTGTTTGAGAGCATTGATTGTATCGCCCGCGGTGTTGGCGAGCGCCACGACCTTGGCTTTCGAGTTCTGCGCCTGGAGCAGAAATGATGCAAAGTCAGCGGTTGCGAACGGATGGCGGACGCTACCAAGGACCTTGCCATTGTTTTTCGCGATCGCCTCGCTGGCATCTTTTTCCAGCGTGTGACCGAAAGCGTAGTCGGCGGTGATGAAAAACCAGCTGTCACCCCCATCGCGCGCGATTGCGTTGGCAAGGCCTGCCGACATGGCATAGCTGTCGTCCGACCATTGGCTGCTGAGCGGAGAGCAGGCTTTACCAGTCAGATCCGACGAAGCTGCACCGGAGAGCAGCAGCGTACGGTTCTTTGTTCGAGCGAGCTCTTGGACGGCTAACGCGATAGCCGATCCCGGAACGTCGACGATCGCATCAACCTTTTCAGTATCAAACCAGCGCCGTGCGATGGTCGCACCAATGTCAGGCTTGTTCTGATGATCGGCTGCAATGATCTCGATCGGCTTTCCATGGACTGTACCACCAAAATCAGCGGCCGCGAGGCGCGCGGCGATGATGGATCCTTTCCCAGCCATCTCGGCGAACTGACCAGACTGGTCGTTCAGGACGCCGATCCGGACCATGTCGTCGGAAATTTGAGCCAGAGCCGGCAACGCCACGAATTGCGTGATTGCCACCGCAAGCCAACTGAATGAGCGCAGCACCGTATTCTCCCAACGATTCGATGTTCAAGCGGCGGACGATGCCGAGCTAACGTCATGGCGATTGACCCACGCTGCCAATTCTGCGTGGGCTTCCTTGGCCTTCTCCGCCATCTCGTCCTCGGTTGCGGACCAGGCGGTGAGCTCGACCCGCAGTCCGTTCGGATCGAAGAAGTAGATCGACTGGATGATCTCGTGATCGGTCACCCCCAGCACCTGAACACCCGCCGCCTCTAGTCTGGCCTTCGCCGCTAGAATCTCCTCGATGCTGTTGACTTGGAGCGCGATATGATTGACCCACGCCGGGGTTTCGGGATCGGGCTTGGTTGCCTTTCCATCGCCCAAGTCAAAGAAGGCGATGTAGGACCCGTCCGCCATGCGAAAGAAGATGTGCACGTAGGGGCAATATTCGTTAGTGCTTGGTACATAGTCCTGCTTGATCACGTGCGCCAAGGGCAAGCCTAGCAGGTCCTCATAGAACGCGCGGGTCTCTCCGGCGTCGCGGCAACGGTAGGCGAAATGATTGAGTTTCTGGATCGCAAAGTTCATATCGGACCTCGATCAATGATTGGGGCTAGATGTTCAACGCGGTCGTTCCGGTCAAAGTCGTTGCGCGAATGCCGCGATCCGATCTGCAGCCTCCGAGATGAGCTGCGGCTGGCCAGCGAGGTAGTGGTTGCCGCCTCTCAACGTGTGTCGCTCGATGCGTCCGATCGCCGCGCTCGCCCATTCGTCATTGTCTGCCGGAAAAACAGACGAGTCCGCCGTGTGCTCCAGCAGGAGAACCGGCACTGACGTGCGCGCGAGGTTGGTCGGACCGTCGCCGCGGCTCGATTGCGACCATTGACTGAGGTATCCCGTCAGAGAAGTGTAGCGGCCAACACTGTTGGCGGCGTAGTTTTGCTGATGTGGTGCGCCCCACACCGTCGTGCGCGGAGTGCGATCGTTGGGATCGAGGGCCGGGTCGAGGCATCGCGGGTCAGCCAACGTCCGATGGATAATAAATGCCATGTCGCGGGCTCCATCCGGTTTTGCACGAATTTGCCGCAGCTTCGCGCGAGCCCAGGTTTCGATGCGCGCATTCCGGGCCTTCTGCGCCGCGCGATACCGCGTCATGAAGTCGCTCGAATAGGCTGGGCCGTTGTCGGGGTTGAACATGTCCAACGCCGGGTCGGAACTCAGCGGATCGTTTTCGTCGATCACAGCGGGATCGATCCAGGCATCCATAAGGCGTGAACGTCCGAGATGGGCTGCATTGAGCGCAATGGCGTTTGCGGGCGGCAGATCGCCCGGTTCGAGATCGATGGCGTCGCCGGCGGGCGTCGCATCAATCGTCAGCTTCTCGGCTTGCGCTTGATAGAGACTGACCAACGCGCCGCCTCCCGAATTTCCGATCAGAAGCACGCGCTCGAACCCACGCTGACGAAGCCACTGCACCCCGGCGCCGAGGTCCTGAATCGCCTGTTCCAGAAGCAGCACGGCGTCATTGCCGAGATAGCGCGTATTGAGCCCAAGGGTAGCTACGCCGCGATTGGCGAGTGGGCCAATCAGGTAGTGTCCCATGAAGTTGCTGGTTGGATGAATAACGATCGCGGCGATTTTTGCGCCGGTCGAGTTGGCGAAGGCACCCCAGATCCGCGGTCGCAACATGGCGAGCCCAGACTGGCTTTCCATGGCCGCGCCAGGTCGAACGTCAATGGCTACGAGCTCCGGGGTGATCATGATCGACATCCGCCCGCAGCGTTCAGTCGCGCCACAGACCCATCGAATTCGAGATCAAAGAGAGAAGTCCTCCGGGAAGCGCCCGGCGGAACGATGAAATCTACGGCATCGCCTTCCGTTTGCGCCTGCTTAGGGCACCCCGACGGGTTTGTGGCGAATAGGAATAGACTGGCCTGCACGTAACTTCCTCCGCTGTGAACTGAGTTGTTCTCGTTCTTGCGGACTAGATTGCGCGCACGATCTGGTTCAGAATATCCTCCTAAAAGAGGACAGCGTCGGGGCGCACGTATTGGCGAGGGGTGATCTTTCACGTTGGTCAGATGCCTTCGCCGATGTCGTCGGCGCCATAGGCACGCCAGCCTTCGATCAACTGCTACTCAAGGCTGTTAATGCAGTCGTGGTCGTCGATCACTTGACTGTTCTGACATATCGAACGGGCGAGAACCTTCAGACGCTGTCCATAGCGAGCCGGGCTGACTTGGCGCAGGCGCGCTCCTTGACGCGTGATTACGTCGCCCATCACCACGTCTTCGACCCAAATTTCGTGGACGTTGTGAAGCTGAGTAGAAGCCGCAGCAGGCGGATCGTAATCCGTCGTCACGACCGAGCCCGGCTCAAGACCAAGGCTTACCAAAGACGTTTTTATTCGACGGTTGGAATCGTCGACAAGGTGTCATACCTCTGGCGGCTTGGTGACGTCGCATTCTACGTCAATCTGTATCGTACAGTACGGACGGGTCACTACGTAGAGGGTGACATACGTTGCCTGACACAGCTGGCACGCATGGTTGGCAGCCTGGTGCGAATGCACGGAGGCCGAAAACGGCTTGAAGTCGCTCTCACAACCGGAAACTTCCGCGAACTCGTAGCCAAGTTGGTCGAGCTGCTTGGCCCGCATTTGACCGCTCGAGAGCAATCCGTGCTCGCCTGCATTCTCACAGGTATGCACACGGAGGGCATAGCGCTCTCGCTCCGCATCAAGCCGACGACCGTGATCACCTTCCGAAAACGCGCCTATGCCAAGCTCGGGATTGCGACGCAAACCGAATTGCTCGCCCGTTGCCTACGAGTGCTTCCTCAGCTGCCTATTGGCGCGCAGCTTTAATCAGATCCGGATGGAATGGCACGGCAAACCTGTTCTGGTCTTATGAGCGAGCCCACGCAATAGTTGCTTCAATGTAGTGTGGTGTTGGAAAATCCATTAACTATGACGACTCCGCCAACGATCATGCCTATTCCGATTATAGCGGCTAAATCAAGCGTCTGGCGAAACGCAAAGATGCTGATGAGGGCAGTCAGCACGATGCCCAATCCTCCCCAGATCGCGTACGCCACGCCGAGCGGCACCGTCTTGAGCGTCTGAGAGAGAAAGAAGAACGATCCTGCGTAGAACACCGCCATCAGCAATGTTGGAATCGGTTTCGTGAATTGCTCAGATTTTTGGAGAAGAGATGTGCCTATGACCTCACAGACAATCGCTGCGGCGAGCGCGCCATAGGCAATCAGACCAGTACTCATTCGAGAGACCTTTCCAGATGGGGCCGTTGTAAACGTCGTCCCACTTGGTCTCAAGATGGGCTTGGCTGTATACGCGCTTCCATCAGGCTATCCTGAGGCCGACGGTAGATGGCCCACGTGTCGTGTGGAATTCCGCATGCGTTCGCGGGCTGGTCAGGCCAAACTGAATCAAATGTCGCTTTTGCTGCGATAGGAGCCCGGCGGTGCGCCATAGCGTCGCGTGAACGCGCGGGTGAAGCTCGCCTGGCTAGCAAAGCCAGCACGACGGGCAATGTCGCCGACTGCAACGCCAGACAGGCGCGGATCGCGAAGCTGCCCAACACAACGCTCCAGTCGAAGTCCGCGAATGTAAGACGCGAAAGCGATGTCGGAGTCACCTAGGATCGCAAATAAGCTGCTGCGCGAAAGCTTGAGTTCGCGGCAGACGAATTTGGCCGATAGAAGCGGATTGTCGAGTTGGTCGGTGATAAAATCCAGAATGCGTCTCAAAGTCGTCTCGCGGCGCGTCGGCGCGTCGGCCACGCCGATCTCGGCGCTCGCCGCACGGATCAATAGCGTGCTGAGCTGCTCGCCGGCGAGGTCGTCGACCGTCTCGAAATCCTCTCTGAGGTCGCGCAGCGTTGATAAGTAGGCTGAGGCGAGTCGTCCAGCCCCCGTGCTGCGAATGACGTTCGGGCGCTTGGTGAAGTGCTGCAGATGGCGACGGAGGCTGCCGTCCGGAATGGTGGCGCAGAGCAGGTCACAGCCGTGCTCGAAGCGGATGGAAAATGGCTCGTTGGTGTCCACCAGCACGATGTCGCCCGGACGGGCGATCGCCCGCTCACCGTTCTGCTCGACGATTGCATCTCCGTAGAGCTGGAGGTTGGCGTAGAACGAGCCATCGAGAAGCTTGCCGATGCCACGCCGGGTGCGCTGAACCACGGCGGGGACTGACTGGACACGCGAAATGTGCAAGGAGGTGCCGCCGACACCGTCGATGCCGCCATCAAAGTGGTTGTCGGATAGGTCTTCCGGTTCGAGCGGCATGAAGCTCTGGCAGACCGCTTCCCGCCAGTAGGCAAACCGTTCGGCGGGAGGCACATCCCGCATATGCCAGGAAACGCGAGTCATCGTCGGTCACCCAAAAGCAGGCTATTGCAGCTTATATTCAATCTCCATGCCAGTCATTCTGGACGTTTTGTCAAACGTACCGGTACGTCTTGTCAAATGACGGAGGTCCACGGTCCTTGCAGGCTTCCTCGCGTTTTCCGTTGGTATGCCGCAACGCGACAGGAGGCCCCAATGCCGATCGACTTTACACTCACACCTGACCAGCGTGCACTGCAGCAGTCGGCACGAAGATTTGCTCGCAAGGAGCTCGCCGGGGTCAGGGAAGCGACGGGCCATCTGCCCACGCCCATGGAGCGGTTCCTTGCGACGCGTCCATTCTACGAGGCGGCCATAAGGGAGGGCTTTCTGCAGCGACTGATTCCGGCGCCGCTTGGTGGTGGCGGCACGGGTGTGCTCGATCTTGCGGTCGTTGCCGAGGAATTCCAGGCGATTGACGTGAACGTGTCCCTCACACTGTTCGGAACGCTGCTTGGCTTGATGCCCGTAATGCTTGGCGGGTCGCCCGACCAGTTGAAGCGTCTGCTTGTGCCGTTCCTGACCAAAGGCGGAGCGCCGCTTGCGTCCTTTGGGTTCAGCGAGCCCGGCGGTAGCGCCAATTTTGCGGCGCCTGCTCCGGCGGAGGGCGTGCGTACCACCGCGCGGCTCGAAGACGACCAGTGGGTCATCAATGGCGCCAAGCAGTGGGTGTCCAGCGCAACAGGCTGGAGCGGTAGAGGCGCCGATCTGATCTGCGTGGTCTGTCGGACCGATACAGCCGCGTCGCCTGAGAAAGGTATATCGATTATTGCCGTCGAGGGGCCGACGGAAGGCGTCGCGCTGGAGAAGGCGATCGATGCAGTTGGGCATCGTTCCCACCTCGTGCCGCGCTTCAGAATGGACAATGTGCGGGCGCCAAAGAACAATGTGATCGGAGGACCGGGCGTGGGCTTAGGACTGGTGGAGGGTAGCTTCACCGGAACCGCCGCGCTGGTTGGCGTGTTCGGCGTGGCATTGATGCGTGCCGCGTTTGACTTTGCGCTTAACTTTGCGCGCACCGAGCGGCGCGGCGGCGCCGTGCCGATCATCGAACACCAGGCTGTCGGCTATGCACTCGCCGATGCCAAGATGCAGATCGAGGCGGCACGGTATCTGAGCTGGCGTGCCTGCCACGCGCTCGACACCCAGGCCCCCGGCGCGTTCGAGCTGTCGCTACAGTCAAAGATCTTTGGTTCGGAGACGGCGGTCAAGGTGATCACTGACCTTATGCGTGTTGTCGGGATCGACAGCTATAACAACGAGGTCCCGCTCGCGGGCCTGTTGCAGGATGCACTTGCGTATCCGCTATTCGACGGCGGCAACATGGGTGTACGCCGTCGCCAGCTTCACGCGCTATTGAAGAACGCGGACTACGATCCTCTCGCCGCGTCCGGAGCGACGTGATCGGCACGTCAGACATGATGCGTTTTGAAAGGGGGAACGAGAGCCATACCGCTTAGCAAGGCGAGAGCCGCAGGGGGGTGTGCATTTTCTGAACCCATCCCGCTATTGCCGGCTGGGAGGTTTGCGAAGAAGATGCGGCCGGGCCGCCTAAACAGAAGAAGCCGCACGATATGAGGAACGCTATCAGGAGACGCCCGCAGGCAGACACGGGGACGCCGAATGGAAGGGTGTGCCGAGCGAAAATTCTCGGCGTAAGTATAGGCACGCTGGCGATCTCAGCGCTTCTCGCCGCAGCACCCGGGGCGCAGGCGCGGGTTACGAAGATCGTCGTCGATCAGGCCATCGCGCTTCCCGACGGGCAGAACGAGAGCTTGTCGGGGCGCGCTTTTGGCGAACTCGATCCCAAAGATCGCCTGAACGCGATCATTACCGACATCGGGCTTGCACCGCGCAATAGCCGAGGCCGCGTTGAGTACGTTTCAAAATTCACGCTGACGAAGCCAAAAGACATGGCAAAGGCGAGTGGCGTTCTCTGGTATGACGTTGTCAATCGAGGCAGGCCTGTTGCGGCAAATGTTAGTCCAAGCAGCCTCGGTCCATCGGCAACGAAGCCGCAGGATTTCGGCCATGTCGCGCTGATCAGCGGTTGGCAAGGTGACATTTTGCAGACGAGCGACAACTGGACCGTACAGGTTCCCGTTGCGCACAATCCCGACGGTTCATCCATCACCGGCGTTGTCCTGGCGCGCATAGCCAACGCGCCCGCCGGATCGAGTTCACGCCCTCTAGGCATGCTGGCGACCCTGATTCCGTATGATGCGGCAAGTCTCGACACGACGAAGGCGCGCCTCATCGCTAAGAGAACGGAAACACGGGCCGGAGAAGCCGGTGAGTTGAGGGACGTACCACCTGGCGACTGGGCGTTCGCCGATTGCAGTAAGACCAAGTTTCCGGGAGATTCCAATCCGCGTTCACTTTGCCTAAGGGATGGATTTGATCCCGGCATGCTCTATGAACTGGTCTATCAGGCCAGGGATCCGAAGGTGCTCGGAGTTGGTCTGGCTACGATGCGTGATGTTGCGTCGTTCTTCCGTTTCGAAGCTGCGGACGACGAGGGCACTCCGAACCCGGTTGCCGGCAAGATTCACCACGCGGTGGTGCAGGGGATCTCTCAATCCGGGAACGCGCTCAAGACGTTCCTCCTTCTTGGATTCAATGAAGACGAGCAGAAGCGACGCGTGTTCGACGGCGCCAATCCGCATATCGCCGGCCGCCTGACGTCAATCAACGTGCGCTTCGGCCTGCCAAGTGGGTCCGGCACCCTCTATGAGCCTGGGGGCGAGGGCACCTTGTGGTGGGCCAGTTACACCGACAAGAAGCGGGGTCGCCCCCGCTCGAGTCTACTGGATCGCTGCTCCGCTTCGGAGACTTGCCCAAAGATCTTCGAGACCTTTGGTGCCAGCGAATACAATGCGCGCTTGATGACAATTGCCGAGACAGGCACCGACGCGAAGGCGGATCTCGAACTCCCTGCGAATGTAAGACGTTACTTCTTTCCAGGTACAACTCATGGCGGAGGAGCGGGTGGGTTCACCGCTGCGCCGCGTCCAGCGGCCGGATGCGTCCTGGCCCAAAATCCCAATCCCGAAGATGAGACAATGAATGCCTTGCAGGTATCGCTCGTCGATTGGGTTGTACACGGCACCGAGCCTCCGCCCAGCGTCTATCCGACGCTAGCGCATGGTGACCTCGTGGCAAACACGCACGAAGCCATGAACTTTCCCGAGATACCCGGCGTGCCTTCGCCGACGGGAATGGCTGTCGGTCTGATGGACTACGATTTCGGCGAGACATTCGACTATGCCAATTTTTCGGGCGTGATCTCGCGCCAGCCACCCGCAATCAGACAGATCATTCCCGCCTTGATGCCCAGGGTGGATGCAGACGGAAACGAGACGGTTGGCGTCCGCTCCGTCCTTCATCAAGTGCCACTTGGGACCTATCTCGGCTGGAATGCGACGGCCGCAGGTTTCTTCAAGGGCCAACCTTGCGGCGGCGGCTTAACAGGAGGGTACATTCCATTCGCAAAGTCGAAGGCCGAACGGCTGTCGTCCAGCGATCCGCGTCCATCGCTTGAAGAGCGTTATGGCACGCAGGCTGGCTATTTATGTCTGGTCAAGAGGGTGGCCGAGCAGGAGGTTTCGAAGCGTTTTCTTCGCCGAGAAGATGCGAACCGCCTGATGAAAGAGGCCGCCGCTGTCGACTATTTTGTTGGTATTCCTGACGACCGGGAGCGCGACTCTCTCGCCGAGAAGCTCTGTCGTCCGTAAAAAACTCGACTTGAAGAGTAGCACGGTCTGTTTCGCCAAAGATCTTATCCGGGGGTCCCGAGGGTTTTCCGAGATCTGAATGCATTCGCGCTTAGGTCAATTGGAATAACTCATCGATCGCATTGATTTTTCTCATTATCGAGCTTCACAATTTCTCAAGTGCTGACAACTAGCAGTACCACTATGGCTGAGATGCCGATTTTTCTTGCCGCTCAATCTCAGGCCAGTGCTGGAGACGCTTGTGCTGAACAGATTGTCGATCCGATCCAAACTATTGGGCTTGGTGTTTGCCGCCGCAGTCGCCTTCTGTTGCGTCGCCGGCGCGGTGCTATGGCTTAGCTATCAGCGGATGTACGACGATCGTGTGGCGAAGCTTAAGGCCTTGGTCGAAGTTGGTGTTAGCCTGGCGGAGCAGCTCGAAGCACAGGCAGCCGAAGGCAAAATCACCCGCGACGAAGCTAAGGCGCGTTTCAGAGACGCGCTGCAGACGATCCACTATTCCGGCCAAGAATACATTTTCGCGGATACCTACGATTGCGTCGTGTTTGCGCATCCTAATCCTACGCTGTGGGGCAAGGATATATCAGGCCTAAAGGATTCCAACGGCCAGCAATTCGTCCCGGTGCTCGCCCAGATCGCGAAGACAAAGGGAGAAGGCACCCATGCCTACACCTGGCCGCTGCGCCCGAATGACACGCTCACCGCGTGGAAGTTGTCCTATGTGAAAGACTTCGCGCCCTGGAATATCTTTATCGGCACGGGGGTCTTCATAGACGACATCCGCGCCGACTTTCTCAGCATGGTCTGGAAAGTTCTAGGCGTCTTGTTTGTGCTTGCGTTGCCGGCGATCAGCTTGATTGCATTGGTCGGCGCGAGCGTGAGCGGGCGTGTTCGAAACGTCTGCGCAAAAACGCAGGCAATGGCCGAAGGCGATCTGACAGTCGAGTTGCCGGAGGCAAAAGACGGCGACGAAATCGGCCAGATGGCGCGCGCCCTCGTCGTATTCCGCGACCGGCTGACCGGCTCCCGACGAATGCAGCAGGAACAGGAAGCTGCCAAAGCTCGCGCCAGCGAGCAGCGCCGGAGCGAGATGCAGGCGCTCGCCAGCGATTTTGAGGGGGCGGTTGGCAGCATCATCGAAAGCGTGTCCCTTGCGGCAGGTGAACTCGAAGGCTCCGCAGATGCGATGTCGGCTACCGCCGAGCGATCACAGGGGCTCGCGACCACAGTGACTGTGGCGTCGCAGGAAGCGTCGACCAATGTGCAGTCGGTCGCTTCCGCCAGTGAGGAGATGGCGTCCTCGGTGAACGAGATCAGCCGCCAGGTGCAGCAATCGGCGCGGATCGCTGGCGAAGCTGTCGAACAGGCACGGCAGACCGACGCCAGAATCGGGCAGCTCGCCCAGGCCGCCACGCGAATCGGCGCGGTTGTTGAGCTGATTAACACCATTGCTAGTCAGACGAATTTGCTGGCTCTGAACGCGACCATCGAAGCCGCGCGCGCCGGCGACGCCGGACGCGGCTTCGCCGTGGTAGCCGCAGAAGTAAAGGAGCTGGCACAGCAGACGGCGAAGGCGACAGGTGAAATCAGCACGCAAGTCGCGGACATTCAATTCGCAACCAATGAGTCCGTTGTGTCGATCAAGGAAATCGGCGATACCATCGCAAAGATTTCGGAGATCGCCTCGACCATAGCATCGGCAGTGGAAGAACAGGGCGCTGCGACCCGGGAGATTGCGCGCAACGTTCAGCAGGCAGCCACCGGTACCGCGCAAGTATCACACAGCATCGCAGACGTGCGAAGTGAAGCCGGAGAAACGGGTCTGGCTTCCCGTCGGGTCTTAGCTGCGGCGAAGTCGCTGTCCGACGAAAGTGGCCGGTTAAAAAGTGAGCTCGGCCGATTCCTGGAGTCAGTGAGGGCCGCCTAATGGGCGAGTCATCGCGTCAGTGGCGCCTAGGAGGTAACTCTGAAAATATTCTGAGATCCAGGGGCTGAATCCGAGGGGGCAGGAGTTCGAACGCCTCCGAGCGCACCCAACGGGGCTCGAAACGTGTGATCCACGGTTCGACTATGGGAGGAGGTGTAGGTGCATTCGTTCGGGCATCAACTCTGCTGCGGGACGCGTTGACCGGGCGCACCCTGTTCGTGAACTGCCGATGTGCCCGAAAGCACGTCTCCTTGTCGCTGTGCAACGTCCGCGGAAAACTGAATCATGTTCCCTTCTTGAATTCTCGCGACGAGAATTGTTGAAAAGAGGAATAGTTTGTGATCAGTTGTTCTGAATTCGGGCTCATAGAAGCGAGAGAGATGTTGACTGAGACACAAAATAGTCATGCTGAAACAACGGCTAGAACTGAAGCGTCGCTCGCGATCGCGATCCTGGCGCTTGAACTTCTCGATGACGGTGACTCTTCCGCAGCGGCCAAATTGCTCGAAGATGCGCGGAGCTTTGCTTGCAACAAAGGTGCTGCGAACCGGTAAGCAGGATTATCAGAGGAGGTCAGTATCGTGGCCGGCGTTGGGCTACGCTTTCGCGGCGAAACACGACTAGTCGGATGAGCTGCGATATTTGAGCTTATAGCTATCGGCAACCTTGCCGAGTAGGCCGAGAAGAGTGTGTCGCTCGTGCGACGACAGCGCAAACACCGCCGCTCGGTCTTGCTGCAACACCTGGGCCTCGACCAAGTCGAGCAGCTGGGCGCCGGTTTTCGTCACCTGGAGCGTGACTGCCCGTTTATCTGAATTCGTGGAGGATCGGGTAAGCAGCTTGCGCTTCGCGAGATTATTGACGATCTTGGTCATATTGGACCGCTTGATCATCAATGCATTGGCGATCTCGCCCTGGTTCGTGCCGGGATTTGCTCTTGCCGCCGACAGAACCGAGAATTCCGTGCAACTTATCTCAAGGTCACCAAATCTCTCGTAAAACGCGTCCGTCAGACAGACCTGAACCATTCGCGTAACCACGCCGACGAGGCTCTCAACGCGACTAAGGTTGAGAGTCTCGCTCCGCGTATCGGCGTCCGCCGAGGCGGCATTTGTTCGAGATAAGGCCAATCTTCACTCCAGACGCATGCCACTGCATACGGTCGGAACGGTGGATTGGCAAGAGCCGTGCCAGTCCGAAAGTCACATCTGGAGAAGCTTCCGCGCGTTTTGCTTCAGAACCTTGGGCCGAATTTCCTCGCGAATGTCGAGTTTTGCGAAATCCGCCAGCCAGCGATCCGGCGAGATGACGGGCCAGTCCGAGCCGAACAGCATTTTGTCCTGGAGGATCGAATTGATATAGCGCACCAGGATCGGCGGGAAGTATTTCGGCGACCAACCGGAGAGATCGATATAGACGTTCGGCTTGTGGGTTGCCACCGACAGCGCCTCCTCCTGCCATGGGAAGGAGGGATGCGCCAGGATGATCTTCATGTCGGGAAAGTCGGCCGCGACATCGTCCATGTACATCGGGTTGGAGTACTTTAGCCGCATGCCCATGCCGCCCGGCATTCCTGAGCCAACGCCGGTCTGACCGGTATGGAACAGCGCGATCGCGCCGCTCTCATTGATGACCTCGTACAGCGGATAGGCCAACCGGTCATTAGCGTAGAAGCCCTGCATCGTCGGATGGAATTTGAAGCCTCGTACGCCGTATTCCTCGATTAGCTTCCTAGCCTCGCGGACGCCGAGCTTGCCCTTGTGAGGATCGATGCTGGCAAACGGAATCAGCACATCGGAATGCTCCGATGCGATTTCGAGCATCTCGTAATTGTTGTAGCGGCGGAAACCGGTCTCGCGCTCGGCGTCGACCGGGAAGATCACCGCGGCGATCTTTTTGGCGCGATAGTAGGCCGCGGTCTCCGGAACGGTCGGAGGATGCTTGTGCGGCGTTTTGAAATACTCCGCCATCTGGGCCTGGAAGTCGTCATATCCGTCGTCTGCATGAGTCCCGCAGGGCTCTTCCGCATGCGTGTGGATGTCGATCGCGATGACGTCGTCGAGAGTTGGCATGACCGAATGGTTCCTCTGTAGGTCGTTTAGAGCGCCGAACTTACAAATGCCTCATCCGACCGCAGCCAAGCTCATACTACAGAGATGTGTCCGAGTAAACAAAATGTCGCATCTGTATCGTCGGCGCGTAGGTCGGTCGTCTCCACGATCTCGCGATGCAATTGCTGCAGCGTCGGGCGCCTCTGGTCCGGCAAACCAGCTCGGATCCTTCGAAAAGTGCTTGGAAAGCAGGGATTTTCGCGATGCAATAAGCAGATTTGCGATGCGATCAAACGAGGATGCTCGGGCAAAACGCGTGGTGTGGTGTCATGAAATTAGGCAGGGCGATGCCTCGATTTCAGAATTGACGAGTTCGGCGATCGGTGAAATTGTTGAAAAGAGGAATAGTTTGCTTTCCTGTTATGGAGCGTGGCGATGGCTGGGCGTTTCGGTGTTTTGCAGACGGCAATGGTGATTGTTCTGGCGGGAGCGACCGGGGGGCTAGCGCGGAACGCAGCGGCCGACCCGCTCAAGGTAGCGCTCATCGAGGTGCTCTCCGGTCCTCTTGCCCCGACGGGCAAGATCTATGAGAGCATCACCCGTTATTCGATCGATAAGATCAACGCGGCTGGTGGATTTGCACAGCAGCCCATCGAGTTGGCCGTATTCGACAACGCGGGGAGCACTTCTGTCGCCAGCGATCGTTTGAAGGAGGCGATCGCGGGAGGTGCCAACCTCGTTATCGAAGGCGGCGGCTCGGCGATCGCAGCCCAGCTTTCCGAGGACATCCGTCGCCACAATCTCCGATCGCCGGACAACCCGGTGCTGTTCCTCAACGTGGGAGCTGAAGCCAGCGAGCTGACCGGAGCCAAGTGCCATTTCTACAGTTTTAGGCTGATCTCGACGGCAACAATGCGTGCCAATGCGCTGCTGTCGGTCATGAAAGAGCAAGGTGATCTCGGCGAGAAAATCTACTCGATCAACCAGAATTATTCGCTCGGACAGGAAATGGAAGCTGCAACGGAAGCCAACGCCAGCAAGCTCGGCTTCCAGATTGCCGGGAAGACACTCCACGACATGTCCCGCATCCAGGACTTTGCGCCATATGTCGCGAAGATAAAGGAGAGTGGAGCGCAGACCGTCATCACCTCCAGCTGGGGAAGCGATCTGTTGCTGCTTCTCAGAGCGTCAGCGGACGCAGGGCTCAAAGCCAATTTTGGCACGACCTACCTTGACGGCCCCGGCTATCTCGGAAGCGCGGGCGCGAGCGCCGACGGCGCATATATCGCGAACACGTACAACGTCGAGGACGACAAGTCAGAGTTCGCGGTGGACTACCAAAAAGTGACTGGACGGTTCCCGGCCTACCACGTTGAGCCGCACGTGCGGACGATGTTCAATTATGTGATGAATGCGATCAAGCCGCTGGACAAAGGCAAGGACACCAAGATCGACGTTCGGGCCATCGCCACGGCGCTGGAAGGCGGCGAATACAAGGGCACCTTCGGCAATCTGACCATGCGCAAGGAAGATCATCAGCTGATCCTTCCGATCGTCGTATCCAAAGTCAGCAAAGACGTCAGATACAAGATTGAGGGCTCGCCCTACGGCTTCCGCACGGTGAAGGTTATCCCCGGCGAGCAGGCGATCTATCCAGTGCAGAAATCCTGCGTCATGCAAAGATCCTGACCGCGGTCTCGAGCAACGGGCCGGTGCTCCCAGATGGAATTTTACGCAATTTCCCTGCTCAACGGCCTCGTGTACGGGCTCCTGCTGTTCACGGTATCGGCAGGCCTTACGCTTGTCTTCGGGATGATGGGTATACTCAATCTGGCACACGCGTCCTTCTATATGATCGGGGCCTATGTCGGTTATGTGTGCGCATCCCGCCTCAATTTCTGGATTGGATTGCTCGTCGCGCCGGTGTTCGTCGGCGTCTTGGCTGCGTTTATTGAACGGACCATGCTGAGACGCGTTCATTCGGCCGGCCACGGCCAGGAGCTGGTGTTCACCTTGGGCCTCGCCTATGTGATCGAGGAATGCGTAAAGGTACTGTTCGGCGATTACCCAGTAGACTACGGCGTACCGTCATATCTCAAGTTTAGCGCGTTCACTGTCTTCGATACGTCGTTCCCGTTCTACCGGCTGTTCATCGCTCTGGCGGCAGTCGGCATGTTTCTGGTGATCTGGCTCACGCTCGTTAAGACCAAGGTTGGTCTGGTCGTTCGCGCCGCGGAACGGCTTCCAGTCATGACCGCAGCGCTGGGCCATGACGTCGATACGACGTTCACGGCGGTTTTCGCAGCCGGGGCCGCTCTTGCCGGGATCGCTGGAGCTATCGGAGGCGCGTATTATCCGACCAGCCCGTCCATGGCGCTAAATTTCGGTGTCATTGTCTTTGTGGTTGTAGTGGTCGGTGGCCTGGGATCGGTGCTGGGGTCGTTCATTGCAGCGATCTTGATCGGCGTTCTGACGTCTTTCGTCATCGGTGTCGATCTATCGTTCGCGTCGGTCTGCGTGCGGCTCGGGTGCGGCCTCGATCCAGCGGGGGGCAAAGGTATCCTGTCCACGCCGGTGTCTTCTTTCGCCGGGGCCGTGCCATTTATCCTGATGATCGTCGTCCTGTTGGTGCGCCCGTCCGGTCTGATGGGAGAGCGAAATTGAATAAGCGGTCCCTGTTCGTCCTCTGCGGCGCCTGTCTCACGGTGGCCGTTTTTCCCTTGCTCGTTGGGGCGACCCTTCAGGCAGTCGCGACGAAGATGCTGATTGCCGCTCTTTTCGCCGCAGCTTTCAACCTGCTCGCTGGTCAGGCGGGATTGCTGTCGTTTGGCCACGCTGCCTATTTCGGTTTCGGCGCCATCGTCACGTTACATTTCATGGCGCTATCGGAGAAGGGAACGTTCTCGATCCCGACTCCGATCATGCCTCTGGTCGGCCTGTTGTCCACGCTGGCGTTCGCAACAATCGCAGGATCGTTGGTGACCAAGCGAAGCGGAACATATTTTTCGCTCGTAACGCTCGCAATTGCGGAGCTCATTCACGTCATTGCGCCACTATGGGATGACGTGTTCGGCGGGGAAGCGGGGTTGACGGCGATGCGAATGCCTTGGCATTCGATCGCCTTTGCCTCCACACGCGAAGTCTATTATTTGGTCGCGATCTGGGTCGCCATCGCTGTCGCCGCCCTTTGGGCCTTGTCGAAAACAGCCTATGGCCAGCTAGTTCGTGCGCTCCGCAACAATGAGGTTCGAGTCGAAGCACTCGGTTACAATGCGCATCTGATCAAGACGGTCGCGTTCGGAATGTCCGGCGCCTTCGCGGGCTTGGCAGGCGCGCTCCTGGCGCTCTCCAATGAGACCGCGAACTACTCGTTGTTCTCGGCCTCGATCTCGATTGAAATCGTTTTCTTTTGCTTCATTGGCGGAACGACCCTGTTTTTTGCGCCAATATCCGCCGCTGCGTTGCTGACCGCATTTCCGTTCCTGGTCTCGAACTACACTCGTGCTTGGCCGCTCTACGAGGGCATGATCTTCATGGCGGTCATGCTCTACGCCCCGAACGGGGTCGGCGTGTGGCTGGCGAATGTAATCCGAAAATGGGGCGCTGGCGGGAGCGAGGGGGGGCCGTTCAGGTCGATGAGGCCAGCCGGCGCGATACTTCCGATCGTCGGGCTCATCGTGCTGATTGAGACAATCTCCAGAGGTCACGCCTCAGGATCTCAATCGTTTCTCACCGCCTCGATCAGCTCGTACGTTCCCCTGCAGGCGCCGAACCTCCCGGCGGGCCTGGTTCTCGGAGCATTTTTGATCGTGGCAGGAAGCCTGCTTGTCCACTTGATCGGCCGTCGGGAAGCGCTGCCGCCCGATCTGGCATCGCAGCCGGGAGGTGCGAATTGACAACCGTCAAAGACATTCTTCGCGTCGATAATTTGTCGAAGAGCTACGGCGCCCTAACGATCATCTCCAACCTGTCCATGCGCGTGAAGCGCGGCGAACGGCACGGCTTGATCGGACCAAATGGTGCCGGCAAGACCACGCTCATCGGATTGCTGTCCGGCAACGTCCACCCAAGCAAGGGGGAGGTTCGCCTCAACGGAGAGAGCATCGTCGGCCTCAGGCCGAACCGGTTGAACCGGCGTGGAATTGGACGCTCATTTCAGATCACGAACATATTCAAGGATATGTCCGTTCTTGACAATGTGAAGATTGGGGTGATGTCACGTCGACGCCTCAAATGGAGGCTGTTGTGTCCTGCCTCGTCGCTCAAGGACGTCGAAGAGGAAGCAATCGAGCTCGTCAAGTCGGTTGGACTCGCGCCCTATGCGCACGCGGCAGCCGACACGTTATCATATTCGGCCCAGCGATCGCTCGAAATCGCCGTGACTCTGGCGACGGATCCAATGTTCATTCTTCTGGATGAGCCGATGGCGGGCATGTCGCGCGAAGAGACCCAGGCAATGACAGAGCTCCTCGCCCGAGTGAGCGTCGGCCGAACTCTTTTGATGGTCGAACACGACATGAGCGTCGTGTTCAGTTTGTGCGATCGGATATCGGTGCTCGTGTATGGCAGAATTTTGGCCTCCGGCACGCCTGAGGAAATCCGGGCAAATGCAGACGTGCAAAAGGCCTACCTTGGTGAGGTCACACATTGACGGTGCTCGCGATCAAGGACCTTCACGCCTATTACGGCAAGGGGCATATTCTCCAAGGTGTCAGTTTCGCCGTGCAGCCGAGCAACATCGTCTCCCTATTGGGACGTAACGGCTCCGGTAGATCGACAACGCTGAAAGCGATTATGGGGATCGTTCAGCCTTCCGCAGGCGCGGTCGAGCTCAGCGGAGAGAATCTTTGTCGCATGTCTCCGACTGCGATCGCCCGTCGAGGGATCGCCTATGTTCCGGAAGAACGGCTTGTGTTCTCCAGTTTGACGGTCGAGCAGAACCTGGTGCTCGGCCAACAGGAGCGACGGCCGGCCGCAGCCACATGGAGCTTGTCCGACATTTTTGGGTACTTTCCAAAGCTCAGGGAACGGCGGCTGCAAAGGGCCGGAACGCTTTCTGGCGGGGAGCAGCAGATGCTGACAATCGGCCGGTCGCTGCTCGGCAATCCTTACGTGCTGCTGGTTGACGAGCCGACGGAAGGGCTGGCGCCGAAGATAGTAGATAGCCTGCGCGAGGTGCTAGTCGACATTCGCGGTCGCGGAGTTGCGATCGTCCTCGTTGAGCAAAAACTCGTCATGGCACTTCAGATAAGTGAGCGCGTGGCCGTCATGGGGCACGGAGCGATCGTCTTCGAAGGATCGGTTGAGGAATTCAAGAGCTCGCCAAAGGTTCGAGCAACGTGGCTCGATGTCGCATGAGGGGCGTGAGGCATGCACGATCAAATTGAGTCTGTTTCCTATCGGGCCGCAGCGGCGCCAGCCGAATCTTGGTTCGCTGCGCCCTTAATTGAGAAGATCATACTTTCAGACGGTGGATTTATACTCAAGTCGAAGCGCGAACTAGGGCCGTTCGCCGGAAACGTCATCGAGTACTTGGCCAAGTGGTCCGTGGAGCGCCCGAAGCACACATACTTGGCGCAGCGTGGCTCGGACGGGGCGTGGGAGAAGGTGTCCTACGGCGAGGCGATGGCCCAGGTGCGAGCCTTGGCGCAGTTCCTAGTGGATAGTGGCGCAAGCGTTACTCGTCCCGTAGTGGCATTGACGGAGAACTCGATCTCTCACGCGCTGGTTCATTTGGCTGCGCTTTATGCGGGAATCCCGTTCTCAGCAATCTCGAGCTCATACTCGTCGATCCCGGACGCGTTTCCAAAGCTCCGCTTGTGCATCGAAACGCTCAACCCGAAGGTAATATTTGTCGAGAGCCTGGCGAAATTACGGGACGCCGTGGCTAACGTGCGACCGCGCGATTCAGTCGTCCTATCCAACGAGCCGTCCGAACCAGGATCAATCGCGCTGAGACATGCTCTTGCTACGGAATCACGGCTGGCGCCGGACCTATACAAGAGCTGCGGACCTGAAACGATCGCGAAGTACATCTTCACCTCGGGATCTACCGGTTCGCCCAAGGCGGTCATCAACACCAACCGCATGATCTCGTCCAATCAACAGCAACTCCTCCAAATCTTCCCGTTCCTCGACAAACGACCTCCGGTACTCGTCGATTGGCTGCCATGGAGCCACACGTTCGGAGGAAATCAGACGTTCTTTCTTACGCTGCGCCACGGTGGCACGATGAACATCGATGCGGGCAAGCCTGTTGGGGGTTCCTTCGAGCAGTCCATCCGAAACCTACGCGAGATCCAGCCCACCGTTTACTTCAACGTTCCCAAAGCCTTTGAGATGCTAGTGCCCGAGCTCGAGGCCGACACTACGTTCCGACGACACTTTTTCGGCGAACTCGACTTGATCTACTATGCGGGCGCAAGTCTGCCTCAGCGAATCTGGACCGCACTGGAGCGCATGTCGCTGGACGTGAGGGGGGAGCGCATCCCGATCGTGACGGCTTGGGGCACGACGGAAACAGCGCCGCTCGCAACCGGTGTGCACTACCACTCGTGCCGAGCCGACAATATCGGGCTGCCTGTTCCGGGCTGTGAGATCAAGTTCGCGGTCAGTGGTGACTGGTATGAGTTGCGAGTGAGGGGCGTCAACGTAACGCCCGGATATGTGGGGCGGGACGACCTCACCAGTGACGCGTTCGACTCGGATGGCTTCTTCAAGACCGGCGACGCGGCGCAACTTGCGGACGAAGACGATGCGTCGAAGGGTATTCTTTTCGGCGGACGTCTCGCCGAAGATTTCAAGCTCAACTCAGGCACCTGGGTTTCGGTCGGCGCTGTCAAGACGAATACGCTCAATGTGCTGCTACCGATTGCGACGCACGTGGTCGTCGCTGGGCACGACCGGGAAGCGATCGGGCTCCTTCTCTTCACAGACGAAGCCTCCATTCGCGGGATGTCAGCTCAGGAAGCCGGCGGTTCGTTTGAGTTGAACCACCCGGCGATACAGGCATTCATCCAGAACCGCCTCAGACAATACAACGATAACGCGCGCGGGAGTTCGGCACGGGTGGAGCGGGTTTTGTTGTTGAAGGCGCCGCCATCGCTCGCAGCCAATGAGATAACCGACAAGGGATACGTCAATCAGCGGGCCGTCCTGGCGGGCAGGGCCATGGACGTCGAACGATTGTATTCGAGTAGCGCGGACGTCATCGTGATCTGAAAAAGGTGGATGCGCATGAGTCCGAAGTCGGCGGTTACAAGGGCTGTTGAGGGTCGCGGTCGTATGAATGTGTCGTAGTGGACAATACAGTGTCGTAGTGGAATAAGTCGTGGTGGATCGGTTCGGCCAATCAGGCAGTGCCGCAAGAATCGACGAACAGAGCTGTGAGGAGTCTAAAATGAAAGTCGAGGGATTGTCAGCGGTCGTCACTGGAGGTGGCTCGGGCCTTGGCGCGGCGACTGCGAAGGCATTGGCCGTCCGCGGTGCTAAAGTTGCCGTAGTCGACCTGAATGCGGACGGCGCGCAAGCCGTTGCCCGGGAGGTGGGTGGCCTCGCGATCTCTGCTGACGTTACGAACGAAGGCGATATCGAAAAGGCGCTCGATCAGGTCGCCCAAGGGGCGGGCGTGCCACGCATCCTGGTCAATTGTGCGGGCGTGGGCGGGGCGATTCGGACCGTCGGCAAAAATGGCGCGCATCCACTCGACAAGTTCCGCCAGATTATCAACGTCAACCTCATCGGGACATTCAATATCATTCGGCTGTTCGCCCAAAACTTGTCGAAACTTGATCCAATCGGCGAGGAGCGAGGGGTCATCGTCAATACCGCGAGCGTAGCCGCGCACGAGGGCCAGATTGGTCAGGCTGCGTATGCCGCATCCAAGGCCGGCGTGATTGGCATGACCCTCCCAATTGCGCGGGATCTTGCGCAATCGCTCATTCGGGTCAACTCGATTGCCCCTGGCATTTTCCAGACGCCCCTGCTCGGCGGACTCAGCGCGGAGGCCCAGGAGAGCCTTGGTCGACAAGTGCCGCATCCGGCTCGTCTTGGACGTCCTAGCGAATACGCAGAGCTCGCAGTTCACATCGTCGAAAATCCCATGATCAACGGCGAAACCATTCGACTTGACGGCGGCATCCGTATGGGACCGCGTTAGCGCCGGATCCTGCTTGTTTGAACGACGGTTTGGCGTCATTCGCCGGCGTGCGGCGGTTGAAGGAATCTGGAATGAAGGAAGAACACTTTACGTACGAGGTCAGAGGTCCGATTGCACTGATTGGCTTCGACCGCGCCGAGAAGCGGAACGCCATCAGCGACGGTGTCATTGACCAGCTCGAGGCCGTCGTGAGACGCGCGTCTGCCGAGAGCAAGGTCGGCGTGATCTATGGGCATGGCCGGCATTTTTCGGCGGGACTCGACCTCGTCGAGTTCGCGCGAAAGTCACCTACTGAGAGCCTGTTCGGCTCACAGAGATGGCATGCCGTGTTCGATCAGATACAGCGCGGCAGAATCCCCTTTGTGGCTGCCCTGCATGGCGCGGTCATTGGCGGCGGTCTCGAACTGGCCGCGTCAACCCATCTTCGAGTCGCCGATGAGACAGCATTCTTTGCGCTGCCGGAAGGCCAACGCGGCATTTTCGTCGGTGGTGGTGGATCGGTACGAATTGCGCGAATGATGACTGCGGCGCGGATGACAGATCTGATGCTGACAGGCCGGACGCTTGATGTCGTCGAAGCGGAGCGGTTCAGCCTCGTCAACTATGTCGTTCCACCGGGAAAAGCCTTGGATAAGGCCTGCGAGCTCGCCGATAAGATCGCGAAAAATGCCCCGCTGTCGAACTACGCAATTACCAATGCTCTGCCGCGCATTCAGGATCTTTCCCAAGAAAACGGACTGTTCGTCGAGAGTTTGCTTTCGTCGTACACGCAAGGCAGTCCGGAAGCGATCGAACGCTTGGAGATGTTCGTTAACAAGCAATCAGAGCGTGTCGCGCCACCTTCGATTAGATCAGGAAACAAAGAGACGGTTTCCAGGTAGAGTTCAGGTGACAGCAGGCTATCTAACTTCCCGCGCATAAGAGGGGGCGGTCGATAAATAAAAAAATGTCTTCTTTGGCGAGTGTGCAGATGACGGCGTCACGTACCGCCACAACATGAGCCGTGCTACCGGGGGCGATGATTGTTCAGCACGGCAACTCATCGCGCTTCGAAACGTGGACCCGTCAAAAGGCGGAAGAATATTCTAACCTCAGTTCTTGCAGGAAAGCTCGAGGTCGTCCAAGTCGCGGATATCGTCTTTTGCGCCGTCTTTCGCGCTGACAAATTTCATATTCACGCGCGGCGGGACGGCGAAATCTACATCGAGAAAGGCGGTCCCCAATTTCATGGTGCTTTGGATGCGCTTAGCCGTCACCGCGCTGCTAATCAGAGCTGATACGAGTACGCCATTGCTCGGGGCCCTCGCGGCGATAGCACTCACTTTCTGCGGGTCGGTGTTGCCGTTGGACTTTAGTCGTAACCGCGCTTTAGGCGGGAGGCCCCAAGTAACTTTGAACGTGGTGACCTCATAATCCATCTGTTCGAGCAGGGGCAGAGCGTCGCCAACCTGTTGTGTGAACGAATTGAACTCTGCCATTAGTTTACCGGATGGATCGGACAGGTCGGGAAACGATAGGTCCGGCATTGAGGGCAAGGAGACGGACGGCATTGACCTGAGGCACTCTCGGCCGGGAACAACCATGCTTGCGCCTGAGAAGGATACATTTGCCTACCGAAACGAAGTGCCCGAATGAGGCACAGGATCATCTCCCGGGAGAGTGGGATATCGAAAGCTCGCTTGCTGCCCCCCTTTGGTTTAGGGATGTGCAACGTTCGTCGCCGAAAATCGATGTGACCGGGCTGAGCTTGCTGCAATGCAGTGGGCCTCGATCCACAGAGCAGCGTGAATAGATGGAATTCACGCCGGATAGGATTATCTAGTCTAGCGAGCTCGATGAACCATCCTTTCAAATCGCCAGCGCCCATCCCGGTATTCCGGCGCTCTTCCTGGTTCCAATCGATGGCGTCCGCGGGATTGTCACGCGGCAGCGATCGATTGGTTTTCCGAGCATGATTGTAAATGGCCCGAAGCGTCCGCATGCTGCCATTCGCCATGTACGGACCGTTCTCCTTGGTCAGCTGATCATGCTTTTTTGCCACGCGGGCAGGATCTCCTGCGAGCTCAAGCAGAGGGGTGTCAAGCCACTCTGCAAAGAGGCGTTCCACGTGATCGCGATAGCCGCTAATCGTTTTTTCGCTACGGCCTTTGCGTGTTAAGTGCGCTTCCAGATAACGTTGCCAAGCCTGCCTGAGGGTAACGCATGTTGCCGCAGCATTCCGACCCGTTTCGGCTTGTTCGGCGCCCCCACCTTGCCTCGCCTTCGGGTGCTGTCCTTTGCTGATCTGAGCGAGATATTCCTTGGCGATCGTGCGTGCTGCTCGGGTTGTCAGTTCGCGGGTATCTCCAATAGATACCCTGATTGTTGTTGCCCGCTTTCCTCCTAGCCTGAGATCGCCCTGGACGGTGAATGTCCTTTTCCGCTTCCCGACAACAACGAAGAAGCCCTTCAACTCGGTATCACGAGCAAGGTACCAGCCATCTTTCGGGGTGGGTAACTGGGCGATAGCCTTGTCGCTCAGGGGAATGCGAATGTCGGTCATGAAAGAGCGGCAACTGCTAAAACGGTTTTCAAACGGTTTTGGCAAACCGGGGCGTTTAAGGGTTTGGGTTCGCTGGACCGCGAAGCTACGCGACATGTCCCTCTAAATAAAAGACCTTTTTGGACGATGTCGTAGTCTAGCGCAGACTTGGAAATCGCGGCGAAGCGCCGATTATGAACTCTTAATCAGCGGGTCCCAGGTTCGAGCCCTGGTGCGCCCACCATTTCAATGGCTTAGCTAGCAATACCGTTTGAGCAGCTGATTTTTCAAACGGTGATTGTTGGCGAAAATGCAGATTCAATCTGCTGTACGGGCTAGAGTTCGCCCGGCGCGTGAACGCATTTCGCCTCTGTGGTCAGCTAGCTCGCGCTGCGGCGTGTGGCGCTTCACCCTAGGTAGCCTAGAATTGGATCGGCTGGCTGCCGATCGCCGGTCTTGCACCGTCGACATCGCCTTGTTGGCGCTGTATCCGGTTGGATCGCCGGGAAGCCAATAGCGGATCGAGACCGACCCATGTTCGAGGGATTCGAGCGCCACGAAATCCAGACAGACGGCGCGACGATCGCCGCGTTCACTGCAGGCAGTGGTCCTCCGCTACTACTTCTCCACGGCTATCCGCAGACACACGTCGCCTGGCATCGCATTGCTCCCGTTCTGGCGCGCGAACACACAGTTGTCGCTACGGACCTACGGGGATATGGCGACAGCCGCGGGCCGCAGCAGGCCGACGCCTCGGCCTACTCCAAGCGCACGATGGCGCGCGATCAGGTTGCGGTCATGAAGCAATTCGGGTTTGAGCGCTTTGCCGTCATCGGACACGACCGCGGTGCCCGGGTCGGATACCGGTTGGCGTTGGATCATCCGGGGGCGGTACGGGCCTTCGTGTCCTTGACCGTCATTCCAACCAGCGAGGTCTGGGCGCGCGCCTGCAAGGATTTCGCGCTCGGCGCCTATCACTGGCTGTTGTTCGCGCAACCCTATGACTTGCCCGAACGGCTGTTGAGCGGGGACCCCGATTTCTTCCTGAACCGGACGCTGCGAAAAATGACCACGGAGTTTGGCTGCCTGTCGGACGAAGCGCTCTCGGTCTATCGTGAAGCATTCCGGCGACCGGAAGTGCGGCATGCAATGATGCAAGACTATCGCGCCGGCGCCACGATCGACCATGAGCACGACCTCGCCGATCGTGCCGCCGGGCGGATCCTCGAGTGCCCCGTGCTGGTGCTTTGGGAGCACGGCCGTTTCAGTGAAATCGATACGCCGCTTCGGATCTGGAGGAATTGGGCCGCCGATGTTGAGGGCTGGGCCATTCCCGGCGGTCATCTCCAGCCGGAAGAACAGCCTGAGGCCGTGCTCGACGCTGTCAGGCCATTTCTCTCGCGTTACGCGACGGCCTGACAGCAAGGCCGCGGGCCGCATTCATCGCGTGTGAGATCTCAATCCGCCGCCACCGGTGGAACCGGTAGCGCGGTGATCGACTTAATCTTCTCCATCGCAAAGCGCGAGGTGACATTCTTGAGCGGCACCGCGTGGATCAGCTTTTTGTAGAACACGTCGTAGCTAAGCATATCCGGAATGACGACGCGCAGCATGTAATCGACATCGCCGGCCATCCGGTAGAACTCCATCACCTCGGGCATCGCGCTGACCGCCGTGGCAAACCGCTTCAGCCATGCATCGGAGTGATCGGAGCTTTCCACGGAGACGAACACCGAAAGGCCAAGCCCGATCTTGTTCTGGTCGACCAGGGCAACCCGTCTCAGGATCACGCCGTCGGCTTCCAGCCTCTGGATACGCTTCCAACACGGCGTCGAGGACAAGCCGACGCGGTCCCCGATCTCCGCAACCGAGAGCGAAGCGTCCTCCTGGAGGACCGCCAGTATCTTGCGGTCGATGGCGTCGAGACGGCGGCCGGTCTCGGCGAGCTGCAACGCAACGTCGGTCATGTCAAAACCTCTGTGTGATGGAAAGTTGGGCGCGTTGTCTGGCGTCAGCCGTGAGGCCCGAACAGGAAGATCTCGTAGAAATCGTCCTGCTTGTTGTCCGGGGAGCCTGTCCGCGGCCGCAGCGAGCGCTGGAACCATCCGCGTGTCTGTTCGATCAAACGAGCGAAGCCTGATTGCAGCGAGATGACGTAGCTCATGTTCACTCCGGACAACGGTGTAGGACGAGAACTCGGAAAAGCTATCACGGCAGGGATGGCGTTGAACATTGCTACACGCGTGTCGGGATCAATTTGGCTGAATCGTGCTGGCGCCGTCGCGAGGGCGGCTCAAAAATTTCACGGTGCCTGGCGGAGATGGATGATTTTGATATCCATCGCCGCGGCGAAAGCATGAAGGCATGGCCTTGCCGCTAGTCAGCCATCAGTAGCGCGAGTACTTCGGCCTGCGGGAGCCGCGGCACGGAACCCAAGTTCGACGGCCTGCGACAGGACGCCGACGCGGGATAAAGCAAGGGCATGCCCATGCCTCCGGATACGAGATACGGCAAGGCGTCGTTGGCTCGTCCATTCAAATGTGCGCCTGTCATGATGCTCAACGCGAACAGGAAGGTGATCAGCAGGATCACAGGAAAGATCAAGGCCTCGCGGATGTGGAGCTGCTCAGTCGCCGCTCGCGCGTCTATCGCGCGCTCCGCGACGGAACGACGGCCGGCCCATTCGAGCGTGAAGTCGAACATGCGCTCCACTCACTTCATGTAGTCAGGCAAAGTGAACCCGTCATAGAAGCGGTCGGCCCGGATTGCGGTCTTGAACCCGGGCGATTTGTAACCGGCGACAATGTCCTGGGCCCATTCGGCGGCGGCATTGGCCTTCTTCACGGCAAGCACGTTGATGTAGGGAGTCGTCATCTTCTCGAGCGCGAAGGCGTTGGTCAGCTTCAGCCCGCTGAAGATCGCGAAATTGCCCTGGATGGCGGCAAAGTCGACGTCGTCCAGCGCGCGCGGGGCCTGCGCGGCTTCGAGCGGGACCAGCTTGATCCCGCCGGGATTCTTGACGACGTCGAGCTCGGTGACGTCGACGGGCTTGGCGTCGCGAATCTCGATCAGGCCGAGATCGCGCAGCACCCAGAGTGCGCGCTGCAGATTGACCGGATCGTTCGGCACGGCGACGCTGGAGCCCGGCTTGATCGGCGAACCCAGCGGGTGCTTCTTCGAATAGAGACCCATCGGTGGTGTGGGGACGTGGACGATGCCAACGAGATCGGTCTTCTGGCGCTCGTTGTAGGACTCGAGGAAGATCGTGTGCTGCATCACATTGGCATCGATCTCGGACTTGAACACCGCGTTGTTGGCTTCAAGCCCCGTCGAGAACTCGACATAGCGGATCTTGTAGCCCTTCTTCTTCAGCTCCGGCTCGACGCCGATCTTGAACTCGTCGATGTAGGGGCCCGGCACGAAGCCAACCCGCAACTCCGGCTTTGCGGCTTGCTGTGCCGAGACATCTCCGGCAGCGAAGGGGGAGAGAGCCAAAAGGCCGGAGAGGAGCAACAACGCTGTCTTCATATTCACTTGCTGAGCCCGAGTTTTGATTGGGAATGCGGTCAGGCGATCGCCTTGACCGCGTTGGAGTAGATGCTGGCGGGGCGCGCGAGGCCGTAATGATCGCGCAGCGTCGTGCCGGTGTAGTCCTCACGGAACAGGCCGCGCTTGCGCAGTATCGGGACCACCTGCTCGGCGAAAACATCGAAGCCGCCGGGCAGCCAGGGCGGCATCACGTTGAAGCCGTCCGCGGCGCCGTTCTCGAACCAGGTCTGGATGTTGTCCGCGATCTTTTCGGGCGTACCGGCGATCACCCAGTGACCGCGTGCGCCGGCGAGGCGCTGCACGAGCTGGCGGATGGTCGGCTTTTCGCGATCGACAATGTCGACGACGAGCTTGAAGCGGCTGGCGACGCCGCGCGCGCTCGCGGTGTCGATCAAGTGGCGGGGAACGGGGCCGTCGAGATCGTAGCCGGTGAGGTCGACGCCGATCATCTGGCGCAGCTGGGTTAGGGAATATTCGGGCTGGATCAGTGCGTTGAAGTCCTCTTCCAGGCGCTCGGCCTCGGCTTGCGTGCTGCCGATGAAAGGGCTGATGCCGGGCAGGATCTTGATCTCGTCCGGACCGCGGTCGAAGGTGCGGGCTTGGCGCTTGATGTCCGCATAGAATGCCTTGGCCGACTCAAGCGTCTGATGCGCAGTGAAGATCGCCTCTGCATATCGGGCGGCAAAGGCACGGCCGTCGTCGGAGGCCCCGGCCTGCACATACACTGGCCGGCCCTGCGGAACGCGCGAGATGTTCAGCGGGCCGCGCACGCGAAAGTGCTTGCCGACATGGTCGAGCGTATGGATCTTGCTGGTGTCGGCAAAGATGCCGGAAGCGGGGTCGTTGACGAGTGCGTCGTCCTCCCAGCTGTCCCAGAGCCGCGAGATCACGTCGAGATATTCGCGGGCGCGCTCGTAGCGTTCGTGATGCGGGGGGTGTTCGGGCAGGCCGAAGTTCTGCGCGGCCTGCGGCGCGCTGGTGGTGACGATGTTCCAGCCGGCGCGGCCCTGGCTCAGATGGTCAAGCGAGGCAAACAGGCGTGCGAGGTTGTAGGGCTCGGTGTAGGTGGTTGACGCGGTTGCGATGAGGCCGATGCGCTTCGTGACCGCGGCGATCGCAGCCAGCCAAGTGATCGGCTCGAAGCGAAAGCGCTGGGCATAGCGGACATTGTCGGCCAGCGCCGGCCCGTCGGCAAAGAAGATCGCGTCGAACTTGCTGGCCTCGGCCCGCCGCGCCAGTTCCTGGTAAAAGGTGATATCGAGGATACGATCCGCCGACGATCCCTTGTAGCGCCACGCGGCTTCGTGATGGCCGCCGGGGTAGATGAAGAGATTGAGAACAAGCTGCCGTTGGTTGCTCATGGTTCGAATGTCCAGGTGCGATGGCCGGATAGGGACGCGAGCGACTACGAGACGGAAGGGATGGTTGGCGAGGCCGGCTTTCGCGCGAAGGCGAAGCGCAGATAGCGCGCCAGGCGCAGGCCCTCGGGGGTGCGCTTCGCCTCGACCAGCGCAGCAAAGGCCGCGTCGATTTCTGCCCGTTCCGCCGGCGAAAAGCCGCCAAGGAAGTTACCGAATGCGCTGGCCTCGGACCATCCGAGCACCGATTTCACCTCGCCGTGCAGATCGAAGAGCGAGCGCAGGTCGCTTCGGTAACCGACGAAACCGGTCTCGGCGAACAGCGCTCTGAGCTCGTCGTCGGTCGCCCCGAGCACCCGATGCGACTCGTCGCTTCTCTCGCCGAAGCCGGCCTGTTCGATCGCCTGGCGGAGCAGGATTCGCGACTCGTGAGGTTTGGTGGGATCCTGAACGTTCAGCCCGATCCGGCCGCCCGGCTTGAGGACGCGCTCGATCTCGCGTAGCGCCAGCCGCTTGTCCGCGATCCAGTGGAAGACGCTGTTGAGGTAGACGGCGTCGAATTCCGCTGGTTCAAAGCGCGAAAGATCCTCGGCGCGGCCGACATCGAAGGTCAGCGTCTCCGAGGCGCGCAGGCGCGCGATGGCGATCCGGTTCTCCAGCGGGTCGATGCCGATCACGTTGCCGTCCGGGCTGACAAGTCCCGCGGCGAACTCGGTGAGGCGGCCGGTGCCGGCGCCGATATCGAGCACGCGATCTCCTGATTTCAGGGACAGCGGGCCGATGAGGAATTTGCCGTGGTGAAACTGGAGGATGCCGGCCTGCTCGTAGGTGTGTGCAAGCTCGGGCGTGTCCCGTTCAAGGCTGATGACGCCGGCGGTCGACATCGTGCTGTCCAAAATCTCCTGCAGCCGCTGAGACGGCTTGATCGAGACGAACTCTATGTTGCCGGAGCGAGAAATGTCGATGAAATGGATTTGCGTTGTTCAGTGCAACCCGAGCATGAATCTAGCGGCGGGAGCGCATTAAGGAGATGATGTCGCGAACCGATCGTCTCAACGGAAAGAAGGCCTGGCGAGCGAATGTCCGTTGCACTTTCGGACTCGCTCGGCGCCGTCGACGAAAATCGTTCAACGCGCCGCGGCGTCATGGTGAGTTCGTTGTTCTCGCCGCCAAACAAAACCAATTCCATTTCATTGACTGAGTGTCGTTGGCTTCTACGATTTGGTCGCATCTGATGCAGACAAATCCGGGTGCAACATGTTTCAGTCCAATATCGACGACGCGGCTCGCGAGACCTTGCGGCTGCTCGGTCCCGATCCGCAGAACTGGGTTCCGGATCGTCAGGCGATCGACCACAGCGTCGCGGTCATCGGCGGTGGGCAATCCGGAAGCGCTTTTGCCTTCGCATTGCGCCGCGCCGGCATCGGCAAGGTCACGGTGATCGACGCTGCAAGTGACGCGGCCTCGTCCGGCCCGTGGCTAAGCAGCGCGCGCATGCACAAGCTGCGCACTCCGAAAAGTCTGCCTGGACCGGAGCTTGGCCTACCCGGGCTGAGCTTCCAGGCGTGGTATGAGGCCCGCCATGGCGCGGCTGCATACGAGGCGATCGATCGAATTGCTCGTGTGGACTGGGCAGCCTACCTCGACTGGTATCGCAGGACGCTCGGCATCGAGGTGCGCTACCGGACGAAGCTTCTCCGCATCGAGCCGGCGCAGGATCACCTGCGGCTTCATCTCGACGTAGCGGGTGAAGCGAGAACCGAAACCGCCCGCAAGGTCATCCTGGCCAGCGGTTTCCCGAGTAACGGCGGTCCGTCCGTTCCCGAGGTGCTCTCGCGCCATCTGCCCAAGGAGCTCTATGCGCATACCCTGGAGGCGATCGATTTCGGCAAGCTGCGCGACAAGTCGGTAGCGGTGCTGGGCAGTGCAGCCTCCGCGTTCGACGCTGCGGCGGTTGCGCTCGAAGCCGGGGCGAGGGAGGTGCATCTGTTCGCGCGCCGCGACAAGATTGCTTCGGAGCCCGTGATCAGGACGCGCGGATATCCGGGCGCATATGACAATTACGGGTCGTTGCCGGACGCGCTGCGCTGGCATCAGGCCATCCGTTTCCGCCGCGCCGGGTCGACGCCGCCGCCCGACGCGATCGCGCGCGTGGTCAAATCCCCGAACTTCCACCTGCATCTGGCGGTGTCCTGGACCTCAGCCAAGCCGTTCGGGCGCCGGCTGCTTGCGACCACGCCGCAGGGCGATATCGCGTTCGATTTCGTCATCGCCGGTACGGGCTATCAGGTCGATCTCGCAAGGCGACCGGAGCTCGCCGCCTTCGCCAGTGAGATCCTGCTATGGCGTGATCGCTTCTCGCCGGTAGCGGGCGAGCAGGATGATTTCCTCGGCGCGCACCCTTATCTTGGCGCGGGACATGAATTCCTGGAGAAGGAGCCGGGCCGTGCGCCTTACCTGCGGAACATTCACGTGTTCACCCCGGCAGCCTTCGTCAGCTTCGGCCTTCCGATCGGAGACGTTCCGAGTTTCAAGCGCGATATTCCAGGCGTCGTTGCGCGGATCAGCCGGGATCTGTTCCTCGACGACCTTCCGGCGCACGAGGCGCGGATCAACGGGCCCATCGCCGACGACTTCGAGCCGTCGCTCTATGCGTCGGCCGTCTGGCGGTCGCCGAACATCGTCGCGGCGGAATAGAGGAGAGCGCAAGTAGCAACTGGACAAGCCAAGAGCATGGTGCGTCTATTTTCCACTTGCTTCGAACTTTGGAAGCTATTTCCGAAGTCCTTGAGTTAGCATCGTGTGACTGAACAAGAGCTGCACGGATGCAGCTCTCACGGAAAGGTCCCGCCAGACGCGATTGCCGCCAGAGCGGACGGCAGTCCTGCAAGAGGATCGCTCGCAACATCACTGTTCTTCACTCCGCCGTCGCAGCAGCGATCGGCGAACGGCGGAGCCTTGTCCCAATGGATCGCGGTCTCGGGGAAGATGACATGACTGACGGAATCACCATCGACAACGTCATTCCGCGTGCGGATATCGTCAAGCGGTCCGCCCGTATTGGCGCGGAGATCAGGAACATCAGGCTCTCGGGCGATCTTCCGGACCGGACGATCGCAGCGATCAACCACGCCTTGCTCGAACACAAGGTGATCTTCTTCCGCGACCAGGGCCATCTGGACGATGCCGGGCAGGAGCGGTTTGCCGTCCGGCTCGGCAAGTTGGTGCCGCATCCGACGGTCGGCGCAACCAAGGGAACAGCGTCGATCCTCGAGCTCGACTCCGGGCGAGGCGGCGGACGCGCGGACCAGTGGCACACCGACGTCACCTTCGTCGATGCCTATCCCAAGATTTCAGTCCTGCGCGGGGTTGTAATCCCCGAGTTCGGCGGCGACACGATCTGGTCGAATACGGCCGCGGCCTATCTCGAGCTGCCGGCTCCGCTACGCAAGCTCGCCGATGAGCTCTGGGCCGTGCACAGCAATGCCTACGACTACGCGGTCAAGACGCGGGCGAGCGACGCCGACAGGAAGCACTTCGAGGAGGTCTTCACGGGGACGATCTATGAGACCGAGCACCCGGTCGTTCGCGTCCACCCCGAAACCGGCGAGCGGACGCTGGTGCTCGGCAACTTCGTCCAGCGCTTCGTCGGCCTGCCGAAATATGACGGGCAGAAGCTGTTCGACCTGTTCCAGTCGCACATCACCGCGCCGGAGAACACCGTGCGGTGGAGCTGGAGGCAGGGGGACGTCGTGATCTGGGACAATCGTGCGACCCAGCACTACGCCGTCAATGATTACGGCGATCAGCATCGCGTCGTGCGCCGCGCGACCATCGATGGCGAGGTGCCGGTCGGCATCGACGGCCGCCAGAGCGTGACCCGCATCAAGTCAGCCAAGCCGCAAGCCAAAGCCGCCTGAGGCGAGCAGGGAGTGAACACGATGAGAATTGCTATCTCCGCACTGCGCCGTTTGGTTGCCGGCCTGCGCGCAAGAGGCCGGCAACTCGGGCTCGCCGCCCTCGGCCTGACCGGCCTCGTCGGCAGCGCCATGGCCGAGACGCAGCTCGAGAAGACCGAGATCCGCTACCAGGGCTGGGCCGGCCAGGTCACGTTCATCGAGCTCGCCGACGACCTCGGCTATCTGGCTCCGCTCAAGCTCAAATGGATCGGGAACACCATCAGCGGTCCGCAGGACATTCAGACCGTCGTCACCGGAGACATCGACATCGGCGGTGCATTCTATGGTGCGATCATCAAGCTGATCGCGGCCAAGGCCCCGATCAAGGCGGTGGTCGGCTACTACGGCTCGGACGACAACACCTACAACGGCTATTACGTGAAGGAGGACAGCCCGATCAAATCCGCGCGGGATCTGATCGGCAAGAAGGTCGCCGTCAACACGCTCGGTGCGCATCTCGAATTCGTGCTGCGCGAATATCTGGCCCGCAACGGCCTGACGCCGGCGGAAGCAAAACAGGTGACGCTGGTCGCGATCCCGCCGGTCACGGGCGAGCAGGCGTTGCGGCAGGGTCAGGTCGAGGTCAGCACGCTCAACGGCGTGCTGCGCGACAAGGCGCTGGAACGCGGCGGCATCCGCAGGCTGTTTGCGGATACCGACATCTTCGGCAACTTCACCGGCGGCTCCTATGTGCTGCGGGACAAGTTCATCAAGGAAAACCCCAATACCTCGCGCAAGCTGGTCGAAGGCATCTCCCGCGCCATCGCCTGGGCGCAGACGACGCCGCCGGAAGAGGTTCGGGCCCGCTTCGAGCGCGTCATTGCCGAGCGGAAGCGAAACGAGGACGCAACGCCCATCAAATACTGGAAGAGCACCGGTGTTGCGACCAAGGGCGGCGTGATCGGCGATGCCGAGCTCCAGGTCTGGGTCGACTGGCTGGTGAAGGACGGTCTCCTGAAGCAGGACCAGTTCAAGCCGTCCGATCTCTACACCAACGAGCTCAACTATTTCCGTCCCGGCAAGACCGCGGAGGCCAAATGACCCCGGCCAAGATCCGCTTTGAGCACGTGCGCAAGGAGTTCCTGGTCCGCGGCAAGGATGGTGGACCGACGGAGCGCTTTACCGCGCTGGACGACATCACGCTGGACGTTCGTGCCGGCGAATTCCTGGCGTTGGTCGGGCCGAGCGGTTGCGGCAAGTCGACCCTGCTGGACCTGCTCGGCGGGCTGACGACGCCGAGCAGCGGGCGCATTATCCTCGACGGCAAGCCTATCGAGGGGCCGGCGCGCGACCGCGGCATCGTGTTTCAGCAATATGCGCTGTTTCCCTGGCGCACGGCCGCGCAGAACGTCGAGTTCGGGCTCGACATTGCCGGCTTGAGAGCGAGGGAGCGGTGGGAGAGGGCACTGTATTACCTCGACCTGGTCGGACTGTCTGGCTTCGCCGACCGCTATCCGCACGAGCTCTCCGGCGGCATGAAGCAGCGGGTCGCGATCGCCCGCAGCCTCGCTTATGACCCCGAGGTTCTGCTGATGGACGAGCCGTTCGCGGCCCTCGATGCGCAGACGCGGGAGACGCTGCAAGGCGAGGTGCTGCGAATCTGGCGCAGTACCGGAAAGACCATCCTGTTCATCACGCACGGCATCGACGAAGCCGTCGTCCTTGGCCAGCGCGTTGCTGTCATGACCTCGCGCCCCGGCCGTATCAAGCAGGTCGTCGATATTCCCGACGAGCTGCACAGCGAGACCGAAGATGTCCGCTCGCTGCCTCGGTTCGGGCAGGTCAGGCACGAGGTGTGGTCCTTGTTGCGCGACGAGGTGCTGAAGGCGCAAGGGTCGCAAGCGCTGGGATCGCAAGTGCGCGCACCGGACGGCGAGCGCGGCGCAAAGGCGAAGGAGCCGGCTCATGTCTAATCTGGAGATACTGACGCTGCTGGAGCTGGCCGAGGGGAGCCCGAAAGACCGGGCCAGGCAACGCGCCGGCACGCTGGCCGCAGCCACGGGCGGCGTCGCACGATGGTTCGGCGCCATCGGGCAGAAATCCCTGCTACTGCTGTTGTTTCTCGCCCTCTGGGAGACGGCGCCGCGTCTCGGTCTGATCGACCAGACGTTTCTGCCGCCGTTCTCCGAGGTGGTCGCCGCGGGCTGGCAGCTCGCGCAGACCGGCGAGCTCTATGACGACGTCGGCGCCAGCCTGCTGCGCGCGCTGAGTGGCTTCCTGATCGCCATTGCCCTGTTCGTGCCGTTGGGTGTGCTGATGGGATCGTATGCGCGGCTCGGCGATCTCCTCAACCAGATCATCGAAATCGCGCGCAACACGGCGCCGCTTGCGCTGCTGCCGGTCTTCATCCTGCTGCTGGGAATCGGCGAGCTCTCGAAGGTCTCGATGGTGATCTACAGCTGCGCCTGGCCGCTGCTGCTCAATACGATCGCGGCCGTCCGCCAGGTCGATCCGCTGCTGGTCAAGTCGGCACGGACGATGGGCGCGACGCCAAGCCAGCTGTTCCGGAAGGTGATCCTGCCGGCGTCGCTGCCGACGATCTTCGTCGGCATTCGGCTGGCGAGCGCATCCGCGATGCTGGTGCTGGTGGCCTCCGAAATGGTCGGCGCGAAATCCGGCCTCGGCTATCTCATCATCAACAGCCAGTACAGCTTCCTGATCCCACAGATGTATTTTGGCATCCTTGGCATCACCGTGATCGGCCTCGTCTTCAACGCCATACTCGAGGCGCTGGAACGCCGCCTGGTGCGCTGGAAGGCCCCGGCGACCTAACCCTGTTTGTTGCGGGCGGTGGCCTGCGTCACGATGCTGTTCGGCGGCACGTCTTGGGTCACCCAGACGTTGCCGCCGATGGTTGAGCCCCGGCCGATCGTGATTCGGCCGAGAATGGTGGCGCCGGCATAGATCACGACATCGTCCTCGACGATCGGATGCCGCGCGTCGCCCTTGATCAGATGGCCGTCGTCATCTGTCGGAAAGTGCCGGGCGCCGAGCGTCACGGCCTGATAGATCCGGACGTTGTCGCCAATGATGGCGGTCTCGCCGATGACGACACCGGTGCCATGATCGATGAAGAAGCCTGAGCCGACGCTGGCGCCGGGATGAATGTCGATGCCGGTCCTTGTGTGCGCGATCTCCGCGACCAGGCGGGCGATCAGACGGGCGCCGAGCTGATGGAGAATGTGGGCAAGGCGATGGTGGATGATCGCGGTCATGCCGGGATAGCCGATCAGGATCTCCGGAAAGTTCCTGGCGGCGGGGTCGCCGACGAAGGCGGCGCGGAGGTCGCTGATGATCAGTCCGCGCACGTCGGCAAGCTGTGAGGCGAAGCTGCGCGTCAGCCCGATCGCGTCCTCGCGCTGGAAGCCGGGTACGAGCTCGTCCCCGATGAAGAGCGCAGCGCGGTGAACCTGGTCGCACAGGCCGTCGAGCGCGATGCTGAGCCGGTTGCCGACGAAATAGTCGATGTTCTCGCCATCGAGATCGAACTGGCCGTAGTGGCGCGGGAACAGCGCTTCGGTGAGACCGTCCAAGATCGTCTGGAGCGCCTCGCGCGAGGGCGCGCGGCGGGCCTCACCGTCCCTGCGGATACTGTGGGTCTCCTCGCGAGAGACACGGAGCGCGGCGACGAGCTGGTCAAGCTGCCAGCGCTTCTGCGGCGGGTTATCGGGTTCGCGATCGTCGGAGGGGTTGCGAGGCAGCTCGTGCTTCATGCTGTCTCACCTGACATGCGCCAGGGGAATGCTGATCTCGGCGAGCAGATCGAGATCGAAATCATGCTTGATCTCGATGTACTGGCCGTTCCAGTACACCAGCCCGGAGAGGTGGGGCGACAGCTCGAAGCTCAAAAGACTGCCGACGATAATTCCGTGGGAATAGCGCTCGATGATCTCTTCGACCCGGCATTCGACGGTTGCGAGCGAGTTTCCAAGGAGCGGCACGCCTGAGGTCCCGGCAGACCAGGCAATGCCCTCGAAGCGCTCTGGTCCCTTGAGGCGGCCGTTGCTGAAACGGTCCGCCAGATCCTGCTGGTCAGAGCCGAGGATATTCACGCCGAACGTCCCGAAGCGCTCGATCAGCGCGAAGGACGACGCCTGGCGGTTGACGCTGACCAGCACGCGCGGCGGGCTCGCGCTCAGCGAGGTCAGGGACGTCACCGTCATTCCCGTGATGTCGTCGTCGCGACCGGCGGTGATGATGCTGACGCCGCCGGCGAGGCGGCGCATGACCCCGCGGAACTGCCGTTCGATCTCGTTGCTGTCAGTGACGAGATGGATGTCGGATCTTCCCATATCCGTTCCTCCGTGGGTCAGACTCTCGCGCGCCGGCATGTCCTAGAAGAAGCCCTTTGCCGGCAACGGCGTGCCATTGATCTCGTGTTCGCCAATCGAACGCGCCTTGTAGGTGGTCGGATTGTGCGAGGAGAGCGTTCGCGCATTGCGCCAGTGACGGTCGAAATTGGTGACCTTCTTGGTCGCCGAGGCGCCGCCGACGTCGAACAACAGGCTGCCGCCGCGGATCGCGAAATCGTCGGCGATGATCTTGGCCTTGGCAGAGAGCAGCGCGGCGGTGTGCGCGGCCTCCGTGGCGTTTGACGCGCCGGCGTCGAATGCGTCGGTCGCGACGTCCAGCGCTTCGGCGGCGGCAAGCACGACCGTCTCGGCAGCAAAGGCGCCGCTGGCGATCTGGCCGACCGTCTGCTGCAGAAGCGGATCATCGGTCGGGATTTCGGTCGGGGCATAGTAGAACGTGCGCTTGCGCGAACGCACCAGCGCGGAGGCGTCGCGCAACGTCGCCCGCGCGATGCCCGCGACGATCGCGGTCAGGAAGAGCTGGGCGAACGTGTTGGAATAGGGGACGCCATAACCGCCGTCGGGCGTGTCGAATACGACTTCCTGCCGCTTGACCCTGACGTTGCGGAAATAGGTCGTGCCGGTGGCCGTGAGCCGCTGCCCGAGGCCGTCCCAATCGTCGACCAGCTCGATGCCCTCGCGCTTGATCGGAACGAGCGTCGCACCGGTTGAACCGGACGGATCGGCGGCGCGGACCAGGACGTAATCCGAGTACAGCGTGCCGGTGCTGTAATATTTGGTGCCGTTCAGCAGGTAATCGCCGTTCCCGTCGGGCGTGAAGGTCGTGCCAGGCGTCACATTGCCGACGCGCGGGCTTTCGAGCTCGGTGGTGGCGAGCCCAATGATCGCGCCTTCGGCGACCGCCTTCTGCCAGGCGCGGCTCTGCTCGTCCTTGGGCGTGCGCAGCAGCCGCTCAACCACGCTGAAATGGTTGCGCAGGATATGGGCCACGTTGGCATCGGCCTCGCCGAGGCGGATGACGAAGGCGAAGAGGGCGCGGATGGTGCTGCCGGCACCGCCCGCGGCCACGGGCAGCCGCAAGGCGCCGAGGTGGGCGCTGCGAATGAGGTCGATGACCTCGAAGGGCAGCACGCGGTCGCGTTCGCGCGCACTCGCACCCTCGGCGATCTGGTTGAGCAGCGCCTCCAGCTCCGGCGAGCCGGTCTTGAGCGGCTCGGATGTCGTCAAGGAGGGGGCAGAAACGGTCTTGTTCATGATTGGCCTACTGGTCACGTTCTCAGAGCTGGGCGAGATGGTCGGTCACCTTGACCGGCTCGGGCAAAACCTTGCGGGCGACGAGCCAGTCGGCGGCCTTCTGCAACTCGCTGATGAAGCGCTCGTCGTTGACGGCGAAGTAGCGGTACTGTCGCTTCAGCGCGATGAACTGGTCGCGGACCTCATCGCTGTACTTGCCCACCTTCTGGGCGATGTACTCGGCGTCCTTGCCGTTCTCAGAGATCCACTTCCCTTCGGCACGGAACGCATCGTTCACGGCGCGGACGAGAGCAGGATTGTCGGTCGCGAATTTGCGGGTGGTGAGGTAGGACGTGTAGTCGATCTGGAAGTCGAGGTCGCGGCCCTCCAGGAAGAGGTCGTGCGCCTTGTATTCGAGGCGAGCGATATCGACGCCGGGGCTCCACATCGACCAGGCGTCGACCTTGCCGGAGGCAAGCGCCGGCGCGGCATCCGGCGGATTGAGATAGACGAACTTGACCGCGGAGCGGTCGACCTTGTGCTTCTCGAGCGCGGCGACCAGCAGGAATTCGCCGAGGCCAGAACGGTTGACCGCGACCGATTTTCCGACGAGGTCCTCGATCTTGTCGATGCCGGAGCCGTCCTTGGCGATGATGGCCGTGGTGCGGGGCTCGTAGACCACGAACTGGGTGAACACCAGCGGTGAGCCGGCGATGATCGCGGCCAGCGCCGGGGTGGTGCTGCCGCCGAAGCTGAAATCGGCGCTGCCGCCGGTGACGGCCTGCAGGGTCGGCGCATGGTTCGGGAACGGGCCGAGCCATTCGACCTTGATGCCGTCCTTGGCCAGCACCTTCTCGAACTCGCCGCGCTCCTTGGCGATCAGGTTGAGGCCGCTCAGTCCCCAGGTCAGGCGGACCGTGTCGGTGGTGCGGCCAGTCGCGGCCTCGGCGAAATCACCGATGTTCAGGCCGGCAAGCGCGCCGACGCCGAAGGCCGCGGTGCCGAGGAAGCTGCGCCGGGACGGCTTGGCGATAGGAGAGTCGGACATAAGGGCCTTCCGGTGAATTAGTGGGAGGATTGAGAATTCACGCCGAGCTCGCCGAGGAGCTCGCTACGCGAAATGGGTGTCGAGCTGCCGCGTGCGACGCGGTGCTCGTAAGCAATGGCGCCGTTCCGCATCACGAGGATGCGGTCGGCCAAAGCAATGGCTTCGTCGACGTCGTGGGTGACGAGCAGCACGCCCGGCTGATGATTGGCGACGAGCTCGCGGACGAGCTCATGCATGCGGATGCGGGTGAGCGCGTCCAGCGCGGCAAAGGGCTCGTCGAGGAGCAGAAGCTCGGGCTGCTGCACCAGCGCGCGGGCCAGAGCGACACGCTGGGCCTGTCCGCCGGAGAGGTTGCGCGGCCAGTCGTCGAGACGGTCGCCGAGGCCGACCTCGGTCAGCGCTTCTGCGGCACGTTCGCGTGCGTCCGGCGTCTGCAAGCCAAGCGCGACGTTGCGCCAGAGGCTGTCCCAGGGCAAAAGCCGGTGCTCCTGGAACACCACGGCCGGCCGGCGCGGTGCCACGATGCGACCGCCCTGAATGGCATCGAGACCCGCAAGTGCGCGCAGCAAGGTGGTCTTGCCGCAACCGCTCTCGCCTAGCAGCGCGACGAACTCGCCCCGCTCGATGCGCAGGTTCAGCCTTTCGATGACCACGCGATTGCCGTAGCTGCGCAGGAGGTTGCTGACGACAACGGCCGGCCCGGTCTCGAATGAGGCGGGTGACAGCGATGCGACATGGGTGTTCATCGCGCCGCTCCGTAATTCGGATGCCAGGCCAGCAGGCGCCGTTCGAGGAAACGCGCAATCCCATCAGCTGCAACGCCGATCAGCGCATAGATCACGATGGTCAGCACGATCACGTCAGTGCGCAGGAATTCACGCGCGTCCATCGCGAGAAAGCCGATGCCCGACTGCGCGCCGATCGTTTCCGCCACGACCAGCGCGAGCCACGCCGTCGCCAGCGCATAGCGGACCCCGGTCAGGATCGACGGCAACGCTCCGGGCAGGATGATCCGGCGGATCAGCTGAATGGCGTTCAGGCCCTGCACGCGGCCGAGCTCGAGCAGCTTGGGGTCCACCTGTCGAATGCCGAGCACGGTATTGATGTAGATCGGGAAGGTGACGCCAAGTGCGACAAGGAAGATCTTTTGGGTTTCGCCGACGCCGAGCCAGACGATGACCAGGGGCAGGACCGCGAGGAACGGAATGGCCCGGATCATCTGGACGCTGCGATCGATTGCTGCTTCCGCGATCCTGGAGAATCCGACGAGAATACCGAGCGTCGCACCGACCGCTGTGCCGATCACAAATCCCGACGCTGCGCGCAGCAGGCTGACGCCGAGATCGTTCAGGAGCGTTCCGGTGGTCGCGAGCTTGAATGCAGTCCGGATCACCTTGCTGGGCGCGGGAAGCACGTGTGGCGAGAGAAGTCCCGCCTGCGCCAGCCACTCCCAGATCACGACCAGCACAACGGGGGCGAGCCATGACAGCAGCTGGAGGCCGCGCGCGCCGAGCTTGCTTTTCGCCGAAGCCGGCGCGCGTGCGATTTCACTGCTGCGCGACGACGGTCCACCCTCCGCGCCAATCGCGGTGCGGTCGATGTCGCTCAGTTCGATATTGCTCAAGACGCGAGACCTCGTTTCACGCACTGCATTCGATGCAGGCCGTGTGACGCCAATGACTTGTTGTCCCAATAAAATGTCCCACGAAATCGGGCCGACAGAAATAGAGCGGTATTTCAATTGTCATCCGCTCCGGAGTGATCTGCTGTCGTCGTGGCGCGGATGCGCGACAAAGAAAATCTTTTGCTGTCCGTCTGCTTGATCTTGCGTCAGGCATTGGCGACAACGCGCGAGATCAGGGCATTCACGGGAGAGCATGATGACGACCGCACCGCTTCGCTTCGGCATCTGGGCGCTGGTGCACGGGCCCCGTGCTGCGCATCAGGATCCGGAGGAGCCCTATGATGCCTCCTGGGAGCGCAATCGGGATCTGATCCTTGCAGCCGAGGAGCTCGGCTACGACTCGACATTGATCGCGCAGCACACGATCAATCCTCACCAGGAAGATCTCGACCAGCTCGAAGCCTGGAGCGCCGCGGCCGCGGTTGCGGCGCTGACCAAGCGGATCGAGATCATCGCCGCCATCAAGCCGTATCTCTATCATCCCGTGGTGCTGGCCAAGCTGGCGCTGGGGATCGAGAACATCAGCCGCGGCCGCTTTGCGATCAATCTGGTCAATGCCTGGAACCGGCCCGAGCTGGAAAAGGCCGGGATCGGCTTTCCCGAGCACGATGCGCGCTATGCCTATGGCAAGGAGTGGATCTCCGTGGTGTCCCGCTTGATGGAGGGCGAGCGCCTCAATTTCAGCGGCGATCATTTCAGCGTCTCGGACTATGCGCTGCGGCCGACCAGCCTCTATCGCAAGCGTCCTGCCGTCTATGTCGGAGGGGAATCCGAGCCGGCGCGCGATCTGGTCGCCGGCCACGGCGACGTCTGGTTCATCAACGGCCAGCCGCTCGACGATGTCGCCGGCCTGATCGCCGACGTCGCGGCCCGTCCGCGCGGTTCGGCGCCACCCTTGCGTTTCGGTCTGTCCGCCTTTGTCGTCGCACGTGAAACCCGGGAAGAGGCGCAGGCCGCCCATGATCGGCTGCTCAGCCTTGCCGCAAAGGATGCGCCGATGAAGGCGATCCAGAAACAGAATACGGATCCGAAGGTCGTGATGATGCAGACCATGCAGAAGACGCCGCGGGTCGGCAGCAACGGCGGCACGGCCGCCGGGCTGGTCGGCAGTTACGACGAGGTCGCGACGCGCATCGAGGCGTTCCATACTGCTGGCATCGAACTCTTCATGCTGCAATTCCAGCCCTTCGAGGCCGAGATGCAGCGCTTCGCGGAGGAGATCATCCCCCGCGTCCGGGCCAGACAATCGGATGGGCCGTCCGAGAGGATCGCCCGGTCGCTGGGGTAACTCAGGCCGACGCGACTTCCGGCGCTCGTTTCGCAAAACGGCTCGCCGGCCGCGGCAGAGCAAAATGGTCACGCAGCGTCGTGCCGGTGTACTCGGTGCGGAACAGGCCGCGCTTCTGCAGGATCGGCACAACGGTGTCGACGAAGGTCTCGAGCCCCGTCGGCAGAACATCCGGCATCAGGTTGAAGCCGTCCGCGGCGCCTGCCTTGAACCAGGCCTCGATATCGTCTGCAATCTGCTCCGGCGTGCCCACGATGATGCGATGGCCGACGCCGCCGCCGAGCGCGCGGATCAATTGGCGGACGGTGAGGTTGCCGCGCCGGGCGATGTTCACGGTGCCCTGGAACATGGTGTGATTGGCGTTCGCCGGAAGCGGCAGCGGATCGGGAAGCGGCTTGTCGAGATCGAGCAAAGCAGGGTCGATCTGAAGCGTGCCGGCGAGCCGCGCCAGGCTGTATTCGATCGGGACCAGCTCCCAGAGCTCATCCTGCCGCCGCTTCGCCTCGGCCTCGGTGCTGCCGATGACTGTGGCAAGTCCGGGCAGGGTGACGATGGAATCGCCGGAACGCCCGTAAGCCGCCGCACGTGTGCGCAGATCGCGCGCATAGGCAACGCCTTCCTCGATCGACTGTGCCAGCGTGAACACCGCTTCCGCATAAGCCGCCGCAAAATCGCGTCCGTCGTTGGAGCCGCCGGCCTGCACCGTAACCGGCCGTCCCTGCGGCGAGCGCGGGACGTTCAGCGGTCCGGCCACCGAATAATGCGGGCCGCGGTGGGCGATCGGATGCACTTTCGACGTATCGACGAACCGCGCGCTCGCCTTGTCGCCGACGAAGGCGTCGTCCTCCCAGCTATCGAACAGCGCGTGGACGATTTCCGTGAATTCCTTGGCGCGCTCGTAGCGGGCCTTATGCTCCACTGCACCCGTGAGGCCGAAATTGCGGCTTGATGCGGCATCCGCGGTCGTCACCGCGTTCCATCCCGAACGGCCGCCGCTGGCGTGGTCGAGCGTCACGAAGCGGCGCGCGATGTTGTAGGGCTCGTTGTAGGTCGTCGACACCGTCCCGATCAGCCCTACATGCGTTGTTGCGGCGGCGACCGTGGCCAGAATGATGGTCGGCTCCAGCGAAGTGAACGACCGGTAGTCGATGCGATCGTTCACGGCTGGGGAATCCGCGAGAAAGATCGCGTCGAGCTTGCCGCGCTCGGCAATCTGCGCCACCCGCACATAATGGCCGAGATCGAAGAAGGCGCGCGGATCACTCTCCGGTAGTCGCCAGGCCGATGGATAGACGCCGGAGTGGAGCAGGTTGACGTTCAGGTGCAGTTGACGTGGCGGCATGGGGATTCCAGAGGTCAGCGTGTTGTCCGATCACGGTGCGCAGCAGGACGGGCAACCCGATCAGGATCCCTTCGGCGACCAGATCTTGAGGGTCGTGGTGTCGATCTTCACGGGGATCAGGCCTTCGGCGTGGAACGCATCGGCAATGCGCTGCTGCTCGGACAGGCCCGGGCCGGTGACCGCGCCCACTTGATAGGAGCGGTGGCTGTTGGCCTCCTCGACGGTTGCCGCGTCGATACCCCAGAGCCCGGCGAGCAATGTGGCAGCTTCCTTCGGCTGCGCCTTCACCCATTTTCCGGTCGCGGAGAGCTTCGCAAAGATCACGTTGAGCACCTCGGCATGCTTGTCCGCATAAGCGGCGGAGGCGAGGTAATAGCGCTTGTAGCTCGCAAAGCCATTGCTGCCATCGGACAGGATCTTGCCTTTGGTCTGGTGCAGTGCGCTGGTCAGGAACGGATCCCAGGCGACCCATGCATCCACATTGTTGCTGACGAAGGCCGCGCGGCCGTCCGCCGGCGTCAGATAGGCGGGCGTGATGTCCTTGAAGCTGAGCCCGGATTTCGCCAGTGCTGCGAGCAGCAGATAGTGGCTGCCCGCGCCCTTGGTCACGGCAACCTTCTTGCCTTTGAGTTCAGCGACGGTCTTGATGGCCGAAGATTCCGGAATCACGATCGCCTGTGCCGCCGGCGAGGCGGCTTCCTCCGCGATATAGGCGAGCTTGGCGCCGGCCGCCTGCGCGAAGATCGGCACCGTGTCGGCGACGTCGGCGCCGAAATCGATGCTCCCGATATTGATGGCCTCCAGCAACGGCAAGCCGCTGGTGAATTCGTGCCATGAGACCGTGATTCCGAGTGGCTTCAACGCCTTTTCGAGCTCACCGTTCGTTTTCAGGATCGCCGTCAGCGTCGAGGATTTTTGATAGCCGATGCGGATCTCCTCGGACATCGCAGGCCGAACGGCCGCCATGACAAAGAGGCTGAGCGCGGCCGCGGCGAGGATCCGCAGGCGGGACGTGAGATGAGGCATGAAGAATTGTCCTGAAGCTGAGCCGCTTTCGGCGGCGCGTTGTCACGGCAGCAAGCCCGCAATGTGCCGGTAAACGAGCTCGCCTTGCAATTTCAAGGTATGGTTCGCCAGGGAACGAACATTCTCCGGCTGGTTTCAATGCGAGAACGGGATTTCCCTTGCGGTAAAGCGCGCCGGCAGCGGCGCTATTCGGCGGCGTCGGAATGGAACGAACTCTTTGACGGCAACCGCCGAAAACCCGCGCCGGGATGTGTCGCGTGGAGCCGCGGGCCACGTCCCGGAAACAGCTTTTCGCGCAGCGTGCCGTCGCGGTAGGCGGTCTTGTACACGCCGCGCGATTGCAGCTCCGGCACCACGAGGTCGACGAAAGCGTTCAGCGATTCCGGCGCCACCAGGCGGAACAGGTTGAAGCCGTCGACGTCGGTCTGGTCGGCCCAGTCGATCAGCTCGTCGGCGACGTCCTGCGGCGAGCCGACCACGAAGGGCGACCGCGCGCCGGCACGGCTCAATCGGGCGAGATCGCCGACATTGACCGGGCGGTCGCTTCGTATTGTGAAATTCTCGACCATCGACTGGATGGCGTTGCTCTCGACATATTCGATCGGCTGGTCGGGCCGATAGGTCGAGAAGTCGATGCCGGTCCAGCCCGACAACAAGGCGAGCTGGCCGGTCTGGTCGACATGCCGCGCGTAGTCCTCGAGCAGATCGTTCGCTTCGGCCCGTGTCGGCGCCACGATCACGGTCGCGCCGGCGAACAGGCGGATGTCGTAGGGATCGCGACCAAGGGCCTTGGCGGCCTCCCGAATCTCGCGGACGGCGCGGGCGAGGATCGACTTGGTCTGGCCGTTGAGAAAGATCGCTTCCGAATGCTGGGCGGCGAAGGCACGGCCGCGCTTTGAGGCGCCTGCCTGGTAGAGCAGCGGCGTCCGCTGCGGCGAGGGCTCGGCCAGATGGATGCCGTCGACCTTGAAGTAGGGACCGTCATGCAGCACCCGATGAAGCTTTGCGGGATCGGTAAAGATGCCGCTGCCGCGATCGCGGCGAACCGCGTCGTCCTCCCAGCTTCCCTCCCACAGCTTGTAGGCGGCGGTGAGAAAATCTTCGGCCGCGTCATAACGATCGTCATGCGCGCGGCCGGCCGGAAGGCCCATGCCGCGTGCGCCGCTGTCGAGATAGCCGGTGACGATGTTCCAGCCGATCCTGCCCCTGGTGAGATGGTCGAGTGTCGAGAACGTGCGTGCGAGCTGGTAGGGATGCTCGAAAGTCAGGTTCGAGGTGATACCGAAGCCGAGATGTTTTGTGACGAGCGCCATGGCGGATACGAGTAGCGTCGGATCCGCGTTGGGAAGCTGGACCGCATGCCGCGCGGCCGCCTCGGCATTTCCGCCATAGACGTCGTACACGCCGAACACGTCCGCGAGAAAAATGCCGTCGAGCAGTCCGCGCTCCGCGGTTCTGGCGTAGCCGGTCCAATAATCGAGCGTGTTGTAGTCGATCGACGCATCGCGCGGATGCGACCACAGGCCTGCCCAATTGTGGCTGGGCGCGGTCATGTTGAAGGCGTTGAAGCGCAGCTCGCGCGGTCGCGTCATGGTCTGGCCCGATCGTTCATCGCAAAGCCGATCCGCTGTGCGTGATCATTTTTAACACTTTGCGCCAGCGAGTTTGTTTCCAATTCGGCGAACGCGCGGAAACAAACGCGTTGCGAGGCCACGATGATGCAGCACGCGCATCGCTATTTTCCTGAAGCGCTCGACAGCCGCAGAATCCGACCGCATCATTTTCGTCGACAAGCACCGCTTGCCGCGCAGCGTGCGCGCTCTCGAGACAGACAAGGGAATTGCAGATGGCGTTGGAGACCCGGAACTTCGAGACGCTCGCGTTGCATGGTGGTTCGTATCGTACCGACCCCGCTACGGGTGCGGTGGCGGTTCCGATCTATCAGACTACGTCGTTCCAGTTCGAGAACACCGACCACGCCTCGCGCCTGTTCGCGCTCGAGCAACTCGGGCCGATCTACACCCGCATCGGCAACCCGACCCAGCAGGCTTTTGAGGACAGGTTGGCTGCGCTCGAGGGCGGGGCGGCCGCCCTCGCGGTTGCCTCGGGACAGACGGCGTCCGCATTCGCGATCTTCAACATCGCGCAGGCCGGCGACAATATCGTGTCGTCGACGGACCTCTACGGCGGCACCTGGACGCTGCTGTCGCAGACCCTGAAGCAATTCGGCATCGAGGTGCGCTTCGTCGATCCCTCCGATCCCGAAAACTTCCGCCGCGCCACCGACGCGAAGACGCGAGCCTATTTCGGCGAGACGCTGCCGAATCCCAAGCTCAACGTATTTCCCATCAGGGAAGTTGCCGACATCGGCCGCTCGCTGGGCGTACCGCTGATCCTCGATAACACGGCTTCGCCGCTGATCGCGCGGCCGTTCGAGCATGGCGCTGCCGTGGTGGTTTATTCGACCACGAAGTATATCGGCGGCCATGGCACCGCGATCGGCGGCGCCATCGTCGACGGCGGCAATTTCGACTGGGCCGCACATGCGGATCGCTTTCCGCTGCTGAACAAGCCTGACGAGGCCTATCACGGCGCGATCTGGACCGAGGCCGCGAAGCCGCTCGGCCCGATCGCCTACATCCTGCGCGCCCGCGTCAAACTGCTGCGCGACCTCGGCGCATCGATCGCGCCGCAGAACGCCTTCCAGTTCATCCAGGGTCTCGAGACGCTGCCGCTGCGCATCCGCCAGCACAACGAGAATGCGGTGAAGGTCGCGAACTTCCTCGCCAAGCATCCGTCGGTGTCGAACGTGATCTTCCCCGGCCTGCAGACCGGAGAGAACCGGCGCAGGGCCGATGCCTATCTGAAGGGCGGCTTCGGCGGGCTGGTCGGCTTCGAGCTGACGGGGGGCGTCGAAGCCGGCCGGCGGTTCATCGACGCGCTGAAACTGTTCTATCACGTCGCCAATATCGGCGATGCTCGTTCGCTCGCCATTCATCCGGCATCGACGACGCATCAGCAGCTTACTCCGGCCGAGCAGCTCGCAGCCGGCGTGACCCCCGGCTACGTCCGCCTGTCGGTCGGCATCGAGCATCCCGACGACATCCTGGCCGATCTCGGCCAGGCGTTGGCGCAGGCCGACGCGGGCGCGCGCAAGGCCGCGTGAGGCCTTTCACCTGAATTGAAACGGGAATTTGAGACAATGAAGATCCTTCGCCGTACCGCCCAGGCCGCCGGTCTCTGGCTTGCATTCACGGCCGCCGCGTTCGCCGGCGAGCCGCTGAAGATCGCGACCAGCGCCGGCCCTGTCGGGCAATTGGCGTCCTTTGCCGCCAAGCTCGCCAAGGACAAGGGGCAGGACGTCAAGATCGTCGAGCTGTCGGACTGGGTGGCGTTGAACGAAGTCGTGAACAGTGGCGAGGTCGATGCAAATCTGTTCCAGCATGCCACCTATCTGGCGCTACAGAACAAGCAGCGCGGCTTCAACCTGGTGCAGGCCGACAAGGTCGGCGTGATCGCGCCGGTCGGCCTGTTCTCGAAGAAGATCAAGACGCTCGACGAGATCAAGTCGGGCGACAGCGTCGCCATCCCGAACGAGCCGCTCAACGGCGCGCGCGGGCTGATCCTGCTGGAGCGGGCCGGGCTGATCAAGCTTGCGCCGGGCAAGGGCTTCTCGGTCAGCAAGTTCGATATCGCGGAGAACCCGAAGAACCTCAAGATCGTCGAGCTCGACCCCGCGCAGACCTATCGCTCGCTCGACGACGTGACGCTTGCACTGGTCAACATCACCTATCTCATTCCCGCCGGCGGCGATCCCAAGTCTGCGCTGATCATCGATCGCACCGTCGACGAAGGCCTTGTGCTGCGCTTCACGGCCCGTCCCGACAAGAAGGACGATCCGCGCCTGAAGGCGTTCATCCAGGTGTTCAACTCGCCCGAAGTGAAGCAATTCATCGAGGAGAAGCTGCCGGCATTCATCCCGGCGGGATTCAGCAGCTAGGACAGCGTGCTGCACAAGGACATGACGCCATGATCTATGTCGTTGACGTCAACCGGATGAGCTTTGCTTTCGTGGCCGGAAGCGAGAGGCATGCTGCGGAGATCGCGGGTTCGCCGGGTTTTGTGCAGGCGCTGGACCGGTTCTTCCTCAAGCAGCGAGGTGCCATGGCTTCGAGCCATCGTCCGCGTGCCGCGACGGTTCAGGAACTTGCTCTCTTCCACGACATGTCTTCCGAATTCGCGGAGCCCACGGCGGACGTCCTGGTCGCCCGCGTCGGCTAGACCTCGAAACAGATGATCGCTCAAAGAAGGAGATCGCAGACTATGAGACGTAGCTTGCTTCTCGTGATGGCCGCCCTTGCCCTGTTCGCCGCCCCGGCCTCCGCGGATCAGAAGATCAAGGTCGGGATATCGGGCGGCGATGCCGAAATCGTCTGGGTCAAGGTGAAGGAGATCGCCGCCAAGGACGGCCTCGATGTTCAGGTTGTCGTCTTCAACGACTATCTGCTGCCCAATGCCGCGCTGGATGTCGGCGATCTCGATGCGAATGCCTTCCAGCACAAGCCGTTCCTGGACAATCAGATCAAGGCGAGGGGATACAAGATCGTCGCGGTCGGCGAGACCATCGTGGCCCCGATCGGCCTTTATTCCAGGAAGGCGAAATCGGTCGCCGAGATCAAGGACGGCGCGTCCATCGGAATCCCGAACGACCCGTCGAACGGCGGACGCGCATTGCGGCTGCTTCAGGCCGAAAAGCTGATCGAGCTCAAGGATGGTGTGGGAATCCTGCCGACCACACTCGACGTGACCGGAAATCCAAAGAAGCTCAAGATCCGCGAAATCGACGCCGCCCAGTTGCCGCGCAGCCTCGACGATGTCGATGCCGCGATCATCAACACGAACTACGCTGTTCCGTCCGGCCTCATCCCGGGCAAGGATTCCATCGCGATCGAGTCCCCGGTCAACAATCCCTACAACAATTTCATCGCCGTTCGCGAGAAGGACAAGGATGCCCCCTGGGTCGCGAAGCTGGTGCATGCCTATCAGAACGACACGATCCGCCAGATCATCAAGGACAAGCTGCCGGGCCAGATCCCCGCGTTCTGAACAGCCTCAATCGGGAGACTAGCGATGACGATTCCATCCAGCCGTGCCGAAAGGCTGTCGAGTTCAGCAGGATCGGTCGTGTTCGACGCCGATGTGCTGGTGCTCGGTGGCGGTCCCGCGGGCACATGGGCCGCGATCAGCGCCGCGGAGCACGGCGCACGCGTCGTGCTCGCCGACAAGGGCTTTTGCGGCACCTCCGGTGCGACGGCGGCGGCCGGCACCGGTGTGTGGTATGTCGACCCCGCGCCCGAACGCCGCGAAGCCGCGATGGCCAGCCGCGAGAAGCTCGGTGGCCATCTCCAGGATCGCCGCTGGATGGCGCGGGTGCTGGACCGGACCTACGCCCAGAGCAACCAGCTTGCCGATTGGGGCTATCCGTATCCCGTCGATGAGGACGGCAAGCCGCAGCGGAACTCGCTGCAGGGGCCGGAATACATGCGGCTGATGCGCAAGCGGACGAAGCAGGCCGGCGTGACGATCCTGGATCACTCTCCGGCGCTTGAACTGCTTGTGGACGGCAGCGGCGTCGTTGCGGGCGCTACCGGTCTGCGACGGCAGAAAGGCGATCGTTGGACGGTCAATGCGAAGGCGGTGGTGATTGCCACCGGCGGGTGCGCCTTCCTCAGCAAGACGCTCGGGTCGAACGTGCTGACCGGCGACGGCTATCTGCTGGCCGCCGAAGCCGGGGCGGAATTCACCAGCATGGAATTCTCCAACGCCTATGCGATCTCGCCGGCGTTCGGATCGGTGACCAAGACCCTGTTCTACAGCTGGGCGAGCTTCACCGATGAGCAGGGCAGCGTCATTCCGGGAGCCTCGTCGAAAGGCGGGCGCTCGGTGATTGCACGGGCGCTACGCAAGGGGGCGGTCTACGCTCAGCTCGACGAGGCCGATGCCGAGACGCAGAAGCACATGCGGGTATCGCAGCCGAATTTCTTCCTCCCGTTCGACCGCACCGGCATCGATCCCTTCACGCAGCGCTTCCCCATCACGCTGCGCCTCGAGGGCACGGTCCGCGGCACGGGGGGCTTGCGGATCCTCGACGACAGTTGCGCGACCACGGTTCCTGGCCTCTATGCGGCAGGCGATGCCGCGACGCGCGAGCTGATCTGCGGCGGCTTCACCGGGGGCGGCAGCCACAATGCCGCCTGGGCGATGTCTTCAGGGTATTGGGCCGGCCAAGGCGCCGCCGAGTTTGCGCAACAGCTAGGCGTCACCGTCGGGCGTCAGGTGTTCCGACGCGGCACTGTCGGTTTGCGCTCCCGCAGCGGGCGGCCCTTGCAAGGCGGCGCGCTCGCCCAGAGCATTCAGGGCGAGGTGTTTCCCTATGAGCTGAATTACTTCCGCGAGGCCGGACGATTGGGTCAGTCGCTCAGCCGGCTGGATGCATTGTGGTCCGATGCGTCGGTTGCCGATGCGCCGGGCGAGCAGGAGCTGTTGCGGGCGCGCGAGGCCGCCGCCATGCTCGCGACCGCGCGCTGGATGTACCGCAGCGCGCTGGCGCGTCAGGAGAGCCGGGGAATGCATCGCCGCGACGATTATCCCGAGCAGGACGACCGCTATCTCCACTATGTGACGACGGGAGGCCTCGACGAGGTCTGGACCTCGGCGCGGCCGCTGCCTTCCCTCCAATATGCCGAGGCCGCCGAATGATCGAGGTCATCGATGCAGAGCGGTGCACGGCTTGCGACATCTGCGTCAACGTGTGCCCGACCAACGTCTTCGACAAGACCGACGGCATTCCCCGGATCGCGCGTCAGGGCGATTGCCAGACCTGCTTCCTGTGCGAGCTCTACTGCCCTGAGGACGCGCTCTTCGTCTCGCCGTTCGCCGACACCCCGCAACAGCTCGACGTCGTGGCGTTGAAGGAGGCCGAAGTGCTGGGCAGTTATCGGCGTGCGGTGGGATGGACCGACGAGAGCCGGCACCTGCGCGATGCAGATCGGAGCTACCGGCTGTTCGGCCATTGAAGATCATGTCGTGTCGTGGAGTGCGCCATGAGTGGAGACCGCCTGTTCCTGTTGAAGCCGGGATTTGAAGACCCCGAGCACCCGGGCCGCTTCTTCGTCTGCCCGCACTCCAATGCGATCGAGGGATTGCTGGGGTCGTTTCCCGGACTAGCAACGCAGATCGAGGTGCACCGTCTGCCATTCGCGCGTCCGCGAACGGCGATCGTCGAGCTCCTGGGCGAGCAGCATCAATCGCTTCCGGTTCTGGTCTTCGATGACAGCCAGCCGGTGCCTGACGATGCCGGCATCGCCAACGGCCGGCGCTTCGTCGATGCGCCGGAACGGATATTGCGGTATCTGGCCGACCGGTATGCGTTTCCGCATGTTCACCACTAGGACTGATCGGAAGCGGCCAGCCACACCCTAGGTTTGAACCTGGCCCCAGCGTTGAACGGTGATCCGTGTCAGGCTCCGAAAGATCACGCCTTCCACGAGCAGACCGATCAGGATCACCGTGAGCAGTCCGGCAAATACACTCGCGGTCTCCAGTTGCGCGCGGCTGGTGTAGATGAACCAGCCAATTCCGCCGGAGCGGGCACTGACGCCGAAGACCAGCTCAGCCGCGATCAGCGTGCGCCAGGCGAACGCCCAGCCGATCCGCAGGCCCGACAGGATCTGGGGAAAGGCTGCGGGCACCAGGATCTCCGCGACGAACCGTCCACCTGACAGGCCCAGATTGCGGCCGGCCATCCGCAGGGTCGGCGGCACCGCGAGAAAACCGCCGTAGCAGGCGAGGGCCACCGGCCACAGCACCGAGTGCACAATGACGAAGATGAGGCTCGGCGTTCCCACACCGAACCACAGCAGCGCGATGGGCAGCAGCGCGATCGCCGGAAGCGGATTGAACATCGACGTCAGCAAGCCAAGGGCCTCATTGCCCCAGCGCGACAAGGCGGCGAGAGTCGTTAGCACCGCCGCGACGGCAACGCCCAGCGCGTAGCCGGTGATCAAAACCCGGAGCGAGGTCAACGCGCGGTTCGGCAGTTCGCCCGACAGGATTGCAGACCACAGCGCCGACAGCGTTGCGCCCAGGGTCGGCAGCAAGAGCGCGTTGTCGAGCCAGCGCGCATAGAGCTCCCAGGCCAGCGCAAAGCCGGCGAGGATCACGACGCGCCGCCAGGGCGTGCCGTCGAGCGCGCGCCGCAGTGCTGACGAGCGCACGAGCTTTGGTGCGGCGATGTCAGACATGCTCGCTTTCCGGGGCAGAGAATACGGTCTCCTGGATCTGCCGTTCCAGCTCGGCGAAACCAGCGGTGCCGCGAGCCCGAGCGGCCAGCGGAACATCGAATGTGGCGGCCAGCCGTCCGGGATGCGGCGTCAGGGCCAGGATACGGGTCCCGACGCGGATCGCCTCATCGATGCCATGGGTCACGAACAAGGCGGTATTCCCCGTTTCCTCGCACAGCCTCAGCAATTCGTCCTGCATCTGCCGCCGCGTCAGCGCGTCCAGCGCGGCGAAGGGCTCGTCCATCAGCAGCAGAGTTGGCTCCAGCGCAAAGGCGCGCGCGATCGCCACACGCTGCTTCATTCCGCCTGAAAGCGTGTGGGGAAAGGCGTCGACGAAATTCTTCAGCCCGACGCGCTCGAGCCAACGGCGCGCAACGCCTTCTGCGTCCCGCCGCGGCATGGATTTCCCCCGCTCCAGCGCATAGCGCACGTTGCCGAGCACGGTGCGCCACGGCAGCAGCTGGTCGAATTCCTGAAACACTGTCATGCGGTCGGGGCCCGGGGCGCCGATCCGCCGGCCGGTCATGCGAAGCTCGCCGGCACTTGGCTTGAGGAAGCCGCCGACGGCGCGCAGCAGCGTGGACTTGCCGCAGCCGGACGGGCCGAGCAGCACCAGCCGTTCGCCGGCCGAGATCCTGAAGCTGACGTCCTCGACAGCCGTGAGGATACCGTCAGGCGTCGGATAGCTGATGCTGACGTGGTCGAGTTCGAGCAGCGCCGGCGGTGCGCTGTTGCCGGCAAGGGCAGTCAGTCGCGGAGCGACGTTCATGTCAGCTTCCAGGCTTCTCTCCGAGGCCGGACCAGAACAGATCCCGCCACGATGCCGGCGCCTGCTTGATCAGCCCGACCTTGGCCTCGAAATCCGCGAACTTCTGGGCGCCTTCGGGAGCCGTGGTGAAGTTGACGTCCTTGTCGCGGATGATGCCCTCGACGAAGTCGGGCGCGAGCTTCGATCCCTCCGCCTTGATGTAGAGCGCGGCGGCGTCCTTCGGATTGGCCTTGATCCATTCGTTGGCGCGGTCGAGGCCGCGGACGAAGGCTTGGATGGTCTTGGGATTGTCGTTGACGAACTTCGTGGTGGAATAGACCACGTTGAAGGTGTGGGGGCCGCCGAGCACGTCGTAGCTGTTGAGGACCTGATGCACCTTGCCGCTTGCCAGCTGCTGCTGCGAGAACGGCGGCGAGGTGAAGTGGGCGGTGATCTCCGAATGCCCTGAGAGGATCTGCGCCGTTGCATCGGGGTGGGGCATGCTGACGGTGAGTTCGTCGAGCTTGTCGTATTTGCCGAACGCCTTGTCCGCGGCCATCTGGAGCACGATCGGCTGGAAGCCGACCTTGACCGACGGAAGCGCGATCCTGTCCTTCTCGGTGAAATCCGCCAGCGTCTTGATGTTCGGATTGTTGGTGGTGAGGATATTGGCCATCGAGCCCAGCGCGGCGACGCCAATGATCTTGGCAGTGGTCCGCGTCTTGTCCCAGGTCAGAATCATCGGCGTGATGCCTGCGGTCGCGAAGTCGAGGCCGCCAGAGATGAGCGCCTCGTTCATGGCGGCAGCGCCGGAGAGCCGCAGCCATTCGATCTTCGGCGGCGCGATGCCGAGCGCCTTGGCCTCCTGCTCGATCAGGCCCTTTTCGGATGCGACGATGAGCGGAAGATAGGCGATACCGAATTGCTGGGCGATGCGAAGCTGGTCCGTCTCGGCGCGGGCAACATTTGCAGCCCCGTCCGCCATCACCAGGGCGAGCGCGGCTGCGCAAATGGACTTCGATGCAATCATTTCCGTGTCTCTCGCGTTCACGTCGGATTGGCCGGGACATGTCGTGTGTTCAGCCTTTGACAGCCACATGTCAGGAAATCTGCTGGCCGGTCCAGTGGACTGATGTCACGGCGCGATTTTCGAAAGAAACGCGCTGGACCCAGTGCCCTTGCTAGAGGTTCTGTTCTCAAATGCGCTTCAGAGGAAGAAGCGTGTTCTCGATGCGACGAAATGCGTGCCCGCTGTTCTTGTCGCGATATTCGAAATCGCCGACAGCGCAGCTCCGGAAACCGTCGTCCCATTGAGCGCGATATCCGGAGAAGGCTGTTCTACGACGAGACAGACGTCTCGTCGCTATCGGCGGTGAGGGCACGAGTCATTCGCAGCGCGCGCCGAAAAGAGTTTTGCCTTTCATTGACCTGCGGGCGGCCTCGCCCAAACATGCTGCGACAAGGTGGCGCGCTTCTGGACCCGGCATTCGTCCGGCGCTGGAATGCGGTTGCGCCATTGCCCGGAGGCGCAAGGTGGTTTCGTCATCGCTCGAAGAATTGTCGCTGACGGCTGACGTGTTGATCGTCGGCGGCGGCATGGCGGGCACCTGGGCGGCGACGTCGGCGGCGCAGGCAGGCGCCAAGGTCGTGCTGGTCGACAAAGGCTATTGCGGCACCAGCGGTGTCACGGCGGCGGCGGGCCCGGGCCATTGGTGGGTGCCGCCGGATCCTCCTGGGGCGCGCGACGCGGCGGTCGCCAACCGCGTGGCTGCCGGTCTGGGCCTTGGCGAAGCGGAGTGGATGTATCGCATCCTCGACCAGACCTGGCGCACGTTGCCGACGCTTGCGCGTTACTACAAGTTCGGCGTCGACGACGAGGGGCGCGTGAACCATCGCGCGGTACGCGGGCCGGAATATATGCGCGCCCTGCGCCAGCAGGTGCTCGGCCACGGCGTCACCGTTCTCGATCATTCGCCCGTCCTCGAGCTGCTGGCGCGTTCCGATGGATCGATCGGCGGCGCGCGCGGCCTGCGCCGGCAGGACGGCGGCCGGTCCTATCGGATCGAGGCCGGTGCCGTGATCCTCGCGGCGGGCGGGACCAGCTTTCTGTCGCACTTGCTGGGATCGCACACCAACACGGGCGACGGCTATCTGATGGCGGCGGAGGCGGGCGCGGAGATGTCCGGCATGGAATTCACCGCCGCCTACACCATCGCGCCGGCGCATTCGACGATGACGCGCAGCATGGCCTATTCATTTGCAACCTATTATGACGCCGAGGGGCGGGAGCTGGATCTGCCGTTCGGGCCGGACCAGACCATCCACCTGGCTCGCGCGCTGCAACGCGGGCCAGTTTACTGCTCGCTGCACCGTCTACCCGACGACATCAAGGCGAGACTGCATACGATCTCGCCCAACGTGCCGCTGGTATTCGACCGCTGGGGCATCGATCCCTACCGCGACCGGTTCGAGGTCACCCTGCACAATGATGGCACCATCCGCGGGATCGGTGGCGTGCGCGTGTTTGATACGGATGGTACGACGTCCGTGCCGGGATTATTCGTGGCCGGCGATAATGCATCGCGCGAAAAAGTCGCGGGCGCGATCTCCGGCGGCGGCAACGTCAATTCGGCCTGGGCGCTGTCATCAGGCGTATTCGCCGGACGCGCGGCGGCGCGTGTGGCGCGCAGCGCGGCGCGGCGGACGGAAAGGCTTCAACCGCTCGGCCGTACCGGGCTGCGTCCGGGCGGGCGACCGCAGACACTCGACGTCGCCGCCATTCGAAGCAGTGTGCGGGCAGAGATGCATCCGTTCGACAAGAACCTGTTCCGCACCGGGCCCGGACTTGCCGCGTCGTCGCGCATCCTCGAAGACCTCTGGAGCGAAGTAGCGGATCGTGGGCACGCGGGCACGATCGCCTTGCGTGAGGCTGCGTCGCTCGTGGCGACGGCGCGCTGGTCGGTGGCTACGGCGGCCGTGCGCAACGAGAGCAGGGGACTTCACCGCCGCGAGGATTTTCCTGCTCAAGATCCCGGATTGGCTGCGCGGCTGCTCAGCGGCGGATTGGAGCGCATCCAGGTTGCGCTCGACCGTCCATCCGCGGCGGCGCGGCCGGGTCAACTCGAGGCCGTGCCATGATCGAGCTCATCGTCGCTGAGCGCTGCACCGATTGCGGCGCATGCATCGAGGTCTGCCCGGCCAACGTGCTCGATCCCGGCCGCGGCGGCCCGCCCATTCTGGCGCGTGTCGAGGACTGCCAGACCTGCTTCATGTGCGAGCTCTATTGTCGCGCGGACGCGATCTACGTCGCGCCCGATTGCGGTCGCCGTGTTGCCGTCAGCGAAGCCGAAGTGCTGGCGTCCGGCCGTCTCGGCCGATACCGCAAGCACTCCGGCTGGGATGAATGGGCGGAGCAGTTTCCCAACGAGCAATGGCTAATGGAGACTGTCTTCCGTCGCGCCGGTGAGGCTGCGGCGCAAGCGAGAGCGGAACGGCCGGCCGCCGCGAAGGAATAGCCGGCCACGCGTGCGGAGACGAATTCATGTGCCTCCCCAAAGCGCGTCGTCCTGTTGTTGCAGGATGCCGGCGATCTTTGAAAAGACTATCTTGCCTCGAGCGCCTAGCATGTTCGCATCAGAGCCAGCATGAACGCGTGACATGAACACTCCCCGCATTGAAAGCAAAAGCGCTTCCACCAGCGTGCGATCGCCGATCATCGTCAATCAGCTTGGCGCAGAGGTTCGGGCAGCACTCGCCGAGCATTGGTCACGTCCGCTGATCATCGATCATCCTGCCGATCGTGCTGCGTGGGAGGTCGCGCCAGAGGCCGACGTGCTGCTGACGCGGCCGCTGGCGGGCTGGAACAAGGCGCCTGGCGAAAAGCCCGCAGGCTGGCCGTTCGGCCTGCGCTGGATCCAGACCGCATCCACCGGCATCGACTTCTTTCCGGCGTGGCTGCTCGATGGCCCCGTGGTGACGGTTGGCCGTGGCATCTCGGCCGATCCGATCGCCGAATATGTTCTCGCGGCGATGCTCGGCTTCGAAAAGCGCATTCACGAGATCCGGCCGCGCAGCCGCGAGCAATGGAAGATCGCTCCGCTGGGCTCGCTCAGCGGCAAGACGATCGGCATCGCGGGTTTTGGTGCGATCGGCCGGGCCGTCGCCGAGCGGGTCAAGCCGTTCGGCGTCAACATCAAGGTGCTCAGGCGCTCGGCGTGGCCCTACGTTCTCCCGGGCATCCAGCCCGTGGACAGCATCGAGGAGCTGGTCGAGGTCTCCGATCATCTCGTTTTGGCGCTGCCGGCGACGACGAAGACTACCCGCTTGATCAATGCCGACGTGCTGGCACGGGCCAAAAAATCGCTGCACCTGATCAACGTCGCGCGCGGCAAGATCATCGATCAGAAAGCTCTTCTGCAAGCGCTCGATGGCGGACGGATCGCCGGCGCCACGCTCGATGTCACGGACCCGGAGCCGCCGCTCGATGGTGATCCCATCTATGACCATTCCAAGGTCGTTCTCACCCCGCACGTCTCGTGGACCGGCGGCGAGGACGTCAAGCGGCTGGCCGACAAGACGCTGGTCAATCTCGACGCCTATGCGCACGGCGTGGCGCTGGCCGACGTCTTCGACAAGACTCTCGAATACTAGAAAAGGAACCGCAACAATGAACAAGGTCGTCGAGAAGCCCAGGAAATATTCGCTGGTCGAGCGGACGCCGGCGGCGACGTTCGAAGAGGAGAGGCTGCACCGCAAGCAGCGTCTCGCCGCGACGTTCCGGCTGTTTTCGCGCTATGGCTTCGATCAGGGACTCGCGGGTCATGTCACCGTGCGCGATCCGGAATTCCCCGAACGCTTCTGGATCAACCCGCTGTCGAAGCATTTCAGCCAGATCAAAGTGTCCGACCTTCAACTCGTCGACCACGACGGCAATATCCTGATCGGCGACAAGCCGATCAACCAGGCCGGCTTCGTGATCCACTCCGCGATTCATGCGGCGCACCCCGAGGTGATCGCGGCCGCCCATACCCATTCGACCTACGGCAAGGCCTGGTCGGCGCTGGGCCGCCTGCTCGATCCGCTGACGCAGGATTCCTGCGCCTTCTACGAGGACCACGTGCTGTTCGATCCGTTCTCCGGCGTCGTGCTGGAGGCGGAAGAGGGGCGCAAGATCGCGCAGGCGCTGGGATCGAAGAAGGCTGCGATCCTGCAAAATCACGGCCTGCTGACGGTGGGGCCGACCATCGAGGCTGCCGCCTGGTGGTACATCGCGATGGACAATGCTGCGCGTGCCCAGTTGCTTGCGGAAGCCGCCGGCACGCCGAAGCCGATCCCGAATGAGGTCGCCAGCCTGACCTCGCGACAGGTCGGTACGCACAAGGGCGGCTATTTCAGCTTCCAGCCGCTGTGGGACTGGATCACCGAGGCGGAACCGGATCTGTTCAACTAGGATTACTGCTCGCGAGCCGGGCGGATGGCTCGGTTCGCCGGAGTTGCGCCTCGCCGTGACATCGTGAGATATGACGGCGAGCGGCTCGTCGCATTTGCGCAAGCCCCCGCAACGGTAGGGAGCTGGGCGACATGGTCGATGGTCTGCCAAGCGAAGTTGAAGTCATCACATTGTTCGTCGATGACATTGCGTCGTCAAAAGCCTTCTACGCCAGGGTTTTCGCATCCGAGACGATCTGGGAGGATGCGGTCTCATCCGTGCTCAGATTCGGCGGGCTCCTGATCAATCTTCTCGACGTGTCTCAGGCGCCGACGCTCGTCGAGCCGCTGCGTGTCGGGCCGTCATCCGCAGGGGCGCGCGTCCTGTTGACAATTAGAGTTGTCGACGTCGATCAGGTTTGCACGGCTCTCCGCGGGATCGGTGTCGATTTGCTCAATGGGCCGATCGACCGTCCTTGGGGAAGGCGCACCGCGTCTTTCGCGGACCCTTCAGGTCATGTCTGGGAGATTGCGCAGGTGATTGACCGGACCTAGCGCGCGCCCGCGGTGAATTTGGTCGCGACTCTGTGATCCTAAAGCGAAAGAGTCCGGAGACGCGCCGCCAGATCCGCGCATTGCTGCCTTATATCGGGTACGGCGATGATCTCCCAGAACGCGGCCCGGGTGAGCGGGCCGACAGCGTAGAGGCGTCGCGATGGTAATCCGTGCTCGCCAACGATCGCACAATCCGGCGTGACCTCGATGCCGATCCGTAAGGGATCGATCCGCGCAAGGCCATTGTCGAACAGGCTGCGGACCGCCGGGTTGCTGCTGGCAGCGGGATCCTTGACGATGCCGGTGCAGTCCACGATCGCGCCGACCTGAAGCTCGGACAGCGCGCTCTGGCCGCGCCTGCGATAGCAGACGAGCGCACCACATTGGTTCGGTGTGACGGTGGTGAGCTTGCCGGAGATGACGGTCAAGCGTCCACTCGCAAGCGCCTCCGTGATGCGAGTCTCGACCTCGGGCGCCGTACGGTGGCGATGGACGTCCCACCAGGCGCGGGCATGCTCCAGAAATCTACGCCGTGATTCCAGCGGCAACTCCCGCCAGAGCCGCTGGGTGTGGGGCCTGATGGCGTCGATCGCGCTGCGCCAGTCGCCACCCTCGGCCGCATGCGCTTCGATACGACGGCGAAACCAGTGCAGCAAGACGCCGATCCGGGCTCCAAACGGAATTTCGCTCTCGGCGAGTCGCATCGGATCGATGCGGCGATGGGCTCTCGGCAGCAGTCCGCGCCGCGACAGGGCAACGATCTGCCCCCGGTGTCCGCGGCGAAGCAGGGACAGCACGTAGTCGACCATCGACAGACCTGTGCCGAGGATCAACATGGTTGCATTGCTGTCGATGCCGGCGGCAGTGGGAGCGACCCATGGATCGACATGGCCGGGCAGGCGCGACGCCGCAGCGTCGTGGCCGGTCGCGAGAATCGCGATGGCGCCAGTCAGTAGCGTCCCGTCAGCCAGCGTCACCGCGACGCCGGATGGCGTTTCAGCAATCGCGATGCACTCGTTCTGCAAGATCGTGAGACCCCGCGTTCCGTCGGGGGAGGTCAGTGGCGCGATCAGGTCGGCGAGATAGTCGCCATAGGTCTGCCGCGGAACGAAGCAGTAGGGATCAGGACATATCGGCCCGTCAGGGCGCGCGCACAGCCAGTCCCAGAAATGCCCGGGATCGTCAGGCAGCGCGCTCATGTTCGAAACGCGCACATTGAGGAGATGCTCTGGATTGCCTGCGTGGTAGGCAAGGCCGCGGCCAATCTCGGGCCGCTTCTCGATCAGTGTGACGCGAAGATCCGGTAGAGACGCTTTCAGGAGTTGAAACGCCATCAGGGCGCCGCTCGCGCCCCCACCGATGACAATCGCGTGCCGCCCCTCCGGACCCATCGTGCCGCCCCCCGTTTCATCGGTCGGTCAACGTCGCAGGACTGCGATTGGTTCTACGGCTCAATTGCGATGATAGTCGGACAGACCGCGATAGCGTTGCCGCAGCATCAAAGAAGTGATGTTTCTTCCGTCGTAGTTGACGTTTGTGGAATGATCATATCGGCGCGGAGGCAGCGGCCAGTCAGAGCTTCTTGCAGATGCGATTGACCAGCGCGATGAACCAGCGCAGTGCCGGGTCGGCCGTGGCGCGGCGCGTGTAGAGCAGGTCGATGGTGAAGGCCTCGACATCATAGGGAACCGGAACGACGGACACGCCGGCGCTTGTGGCGAAGCGGCGGGCGATACGCTCGGCCATCGTCGCCACGAGATCGGTGCCGGCGATCGCGAACGGAACCGCGACGACATGCGCAAGCGTGATGGCGGTCCGGCGCTTGCGCCCGTGCCGGGCCAGCATCGTATCGATAGCGCCGGGGAGCCCGTCGCCGCCCGCCGACGAGAACAGGGCATGCGGGAGGCGCGTATAGTCGTCTTTGGTGAGCCGGGCTTTCCGTCCAGCGCGCCCGGCGTCGCGGATGCAGACGAACTTCTCTTCGAACAGCACACATCGCGTAACACGCGCGGAGGCGGGGAGATGACCGCCGATCAAGGCGTCGATCTCTCCGTGTTCGAGGCTCGCAACGCTCGCAGCGGCATCAATGATGGGGCGGACCACGAGATCGATACCGGGCGCCTCCCGTCGCAGCGCCGCGACCAAAGGCGGCACGACGACGAGGTCGCCGTAATCGGTCACCGCGATGGAGAGGCGGCGGCGGGCGGTCGCGGGATCGAAGCTCGATCCGGGCGCCAGCACGCCCCGGATCTGCCCGAGCGCCTCGCTGATCGGCCGGGCCAGCGCCAGCGCCTTGGCCGTCGGCTGCATGCCCGAAGCGGATCGCACGAACAGATCATCGCCGAACAGGGCCCGCAGGCGGGTCAAGACGCTACTCATCGACGGCTGCGCCAGACCGACGCGTTCGCCGGCGCGGGTCACGTTGCGCTCCTCCATCAGCGCCTCGAAGGCGACCAGGAGATTGAGATCGACGGAAGCTAAATTCATCTGAGCGATGATAGGCATACTAAAAATCGATTTCAAGAATTCCGCTCGGGGTGATCTATTGGCGCGGGAGACCCGATTGGACGAGGCGCATGCGACCCTCACTCCTGCGCCTCATCCCGCGCGGACCGACATTGCTGGCGCTCGGCGTCCTGCTCGGGCTTGCGTGCCCGGCGCTCGCAGACCTGATCCATCCACTGATGCCGGCCACGATCTTCGTGATCGTGCTCGGAACGCTGTTGCGCGTCGATGGTCAGGCCGTCGTCGCGACGCTGCGGCAGCCGTCGCTGTCCGTGCTCCTGCCGGCCGTCGTCATGGTCGTCTGTCCGCTGGCGATCGGGGTTGCCGGCCATACCCTCGGTCTTCCCAAGGAATTCGCGCTTGCGATCGTGCTCGCGGTCTCGGCCCCGCCGTCGAGCGGCACGGCCGCGGTGGCCCGCATGCTCGGGCTCGATGCTGCGGTACCGCTCGTCGTGACGGTGTTGTCCATGGTGCTCGCTCCGGTCACGGTCCCACTGCTTGCGGGTTGGTTCGGCGGGCTCGAGATCAGCGCGCTCGAGCTGGCGCTGCGGCTGGCGTTGCTGATTGGCGGCGCCGAGGGCGTCGCCTTCCTGCTCCGCCGGCACGCCGCGCAAGTTCTGGCGGCCCGTGGCGACGTCGTCGATGGGGTCATCGTCACGGCGCTGGTCCTCTTCGCCGTGTCCACCATGGCCGGCATCCCCGCGCAGATCGCAGCGGATGTGCCGGCCGCGATGCTCTGCCTTGTGCTCGCTTTCGCCTGCAACCTTGCGCTTCAGGCCTCGGGCGCCCTGTTGCTGCCGGGAACTCTGCCCCAGCGGCTGACGGTCGGCCTCATCCTCGGCAATCGCAATGTCGGGCTGGTCTGGTCGGCGCTCGGTGCTGCCGCCTCGCCGCGCATGGCCCTATACTTCGCGGCGACGCAATTCCCGATCTACATCCTGCCGCGTCTGATCGAGACGTTGATCAGCCGCGGCAAACGAAAGGCCACTCTATGACGACGTCCCGTCTCACCCGCGAACAAGCCACGCAATTCGCCCGCATCGCGCTCGGCCATGTCAGGCGCGAATATCCCAACAACGTGGACCACGCGCTGGCCGAGCCCGCGGACGCCCGCACGCCGAGCCAGCTGCATCCGATCTTCTATGGCAGCTATGACTGGCACTCCTGCGTTCACAGTTACTGGATGCTGGCGCGGCTGCTCCGGCGCTTTCCGGATTTCGCCGTGGCGTCCGATATTCGGGCCTTGTTCGACGAGCAGTTCGTCCCCGAGAAGGTTGCTGTCGAGAGCGCCTACTTTGCACGTCCGACCGCCCGCGGCTTCAAGCGGCCCTATGGCTGGGGCTGGCTGCTGAAGCTGGCGACCGAGCTGGCACTGCAATCTGACGACCGCTGGGGCCGCAATCTCGCGCCGTTGGCGGACGTCATTGCTCAGCGCTTTCGCGACTTCCTGCCGCTGTCGCTCTATCCGGTGCGCGTCGGCACCCACTTCAACACCGCGTTCGGCCTGCGGATGGCGTCCGACTATGCCGAGATCAGCAAGGACGAGGGACTGGCCAAGCTGCTGCTCGAGACAGGCCTGCGCTGGTATGGCGAGGATCGCGATTGCCCGGCCTGGGGCGAGCCGAGCGGCGACGATTTCCAGTCCTCGGCCCTGATCGAGGCCGAGTGCATGCGGCGCCTGCTGCCGCCAGATGTGTTCCTGCCCTGGTTCGACCGGTTCCTGCCGCGCGTGCTCGAGCGGCAGCCAGCGACCTTGTTCCGGCCTGCGACCGTCAGCGACCGCACCGACGGCAAGATCGCTCATCTCGACGGCCTCAATCTCAGCCGCGCCTGGTGCTGGCGCGCCCTCGGCGATGCATTGCCGGCAAACGACGAACGGCGTGCCATTGCCCATGAGGCGGCGCAAGAGCATTTGTCCGCCGGACTTCCTCATCTCGCCACTCATTATATGGGAGAGCATTGGCTTGCGAGCTTCGCCGTTCTCGCGCTCGATGAAGCGGAATGAGCGATACGGTCCGCGTCGATTATTCGGCCGCGACGATCAGCTGAGGCTTCGGCTGCTGCGCATCTGCGACACCTGACGGGATCGAGGCCAGCAGCGAGCGCGTATAGGCTTGCTGCGGATTGTCGAAGATGTCGGTGACGGTCCCATGTTCGACAATGCGTCCGCGGTGCATCACCGAGACGGTGTGGGCGAGCTGCCGCACCAGCGCCAGGTCGTGAGAGACGAACACATAGGTCAGGCCGAGGTCGGCCTGCAGCGACAGCAACACTTCGACGATGTCCGCCTGGACGCTGACGTCGAGCGCGGAGGTGGGTTCGTCGAGCACGATCACGTCAGGCTTGAGGACGAGCGCGCGAGCGATGGCCACGCGCTGGCGCTGGCCGCCGGACAGTGCGCCGGGTTTGCGCGCCAGCAGATGCTGACCGAGCCCCACGTCGGCGAGAGCCTTGTGCACGCGCTCGTCGCGCTCCCGGACTGTGCCGATCCTGAACCGGTCGAGCGGCTCGCGGATCAGTTGCTCGACTTTCCAGGCCGGGTCGAGCGACGTAAAGGGATTTTGATAGATGAGCTGAAGGTGGCGCCAGGCCGCGCGCAGTTCGGTCGGAGACCGCCCGTTGAGCTGCTCGCCGGCGACGATGATGGTCCCGGCATCAGGCTGTTCCAGCCCGAGCAGCAGCCGGATCGTCGTCGTCTTGCCCGAGCCGGACTCGCCGACCAGCGCGTGAGTGGTGCCGGCCGGGACACTGAACGACACGTTATCGACGGCCGTCAGCGTCTTGTCGTCCACCGCGAAGGTCTTGGTGACGGCGCTGACCTCGATCTTCGCAGCCTCGCTCTTGGTGCGACGGAAGCCTAGGTCGCGCAGGTCGGCGTAGCGGTCTGGGTTAAGGGCCGGCACGTCGGCGTGCAGCTTCCTCGCATAGGCCGAGGCCGGCGAGGCAAAGACAGAAGCGGTCTTGCCGGTCTCCTGGACGATCCCGTCCTTGAGCACGACCAGCGTATCCGCCCGTTCGGCAGCGATCGCCAGATCGTGGGTGATGAGCAGCAGGCTGATATTCAGCTCGTCCTGGAGGCGCGAGAGCAGATCGAGAATCCGCTTCTGGATCGTGACGTCGAGCGCGGAGGTCGGCTCGTCCGCGACCAGCAACGACGGCCGGGGCAGGATCGCAAGGCCAATGAGCACGCGCTGGAGCATTCCGCCGGATAGCTGATGCGGGTAGGAGTCGTAGACCCGCTGGGGATTGTCGAGCCCGACCTGCGCGAAAATGTCCAGGATGAGCTGCTTGCGCGCGGCCCTGTCGGGTTCGTCGAGGAGCGCGGCGGCCTCATGCGCCTGGGCGCCGATCGTTCGCACCGGATTGAGCGAGTTGCCGGGATCTTGCGGCACGAACCCGATGGCTCGTCCGCGCAGCGGCCGGAAGCCACGCTCAGGCATCCGCAGGATCTCCTGGCCGTCGAATGCGACGCGACCGGTGGCGTGACTGCCGCTCGGAAGCAGCCGCAGCAGCGCGCGGGCGATCGTCGACTTGCCGGAGCCGGATTCCCCGATGAGGGCGAGGCTCTTGCCGCGCTCCAGTTCGAATCCCACGTTGGTCACAACCTGATGCGACCCGTAGGCGACCGACAGGTCGTCGACCCCAAGGAGAGGGATCGACCGCAGCGGCCGCGGCGCAACGAATTCGGGGCGGATGAGAGTGGAGGTTAGTCCGTCTTGCGGAGCCATCGGCTGATCCTGTTCACGGAGAGGACGGTCGCGATCGTGACGAAGGCCGGTGCGTAGACCAGCCACGGCCATTTCAGGTAGTCCTTGCCGATCGAGATCAGCAGACCCCAGTCGGACGCGGGCGGTGGGTCGCCATAGCCGAGGAAGGCGAGGCTCGCGATCACCAGGATCGACAGGCCGAATTGCAGCACCGCAAGCGGCAACAGCGAACGCGACGCGTTCGGCAGCACGTGCCGCAGCAGGATGTGCCAGCGCGAGCCGCCGAGCAGGAACGAGGACTCGACGAACGTCGCCTGCCGGATCTTGATGACCTCCGAACGCATCACCCGCGCGAACACGGCAACCGCCGAGACGCCGGTCGCAATCGCCGCGTTCGTGGTGTCGAAGCCGATCGCAGTGACGACGATGACCGCCAGCAGGAAGTGCGGGATCGCCAGCAGCACATCGACGAGGCGGGCGAACACGATATCCACCCAGCCGCCGAAGAAGCCCGACAGCAACCCGATCAGGCCGCCAGTGACGGCGGCGATCACGACCGCGATGAGCGCGCTCGTCACCGATGACGCCGTGCCATAGACCACGCGGGTGTAGAGATCGCGGCCGAGATGGTCGGTGCCGAACCAGTGCGCTGTGCCAGGAGCGAGCAGCTTGTCGGCGGGAATGCCGTTGACGGGGCTCTGGCTCGTGAACAGGCCAGGTGCGAGCGACCACGCGATCACCAGCACGATGATTGCAAATGACAGCGCGACGGTTGGCGGAATACGAAAGGATGTCAGCCGGCGGCTGGCCGTAAGGTGCGCGTCGGAGACGAGACTCATGGTGTCACCGCCTGCGGCGTACCGGCCGAGCTGTCATCGGCTGTCGTCGGGCGATATTTGGGTCCGCCGACGAGTTTCACGCGCGGGTCGAGCAGGGGATAGACGAGGTCGGCGATCAGATTGACGAGCACGAACACGATTGCTGCCAGCGAGACCACGGCCTGCAGGACGGGGAGGTCCTGTGTGCTCACCGAACGCTGCACCAGGCTGCCGATGCCGGTGCGTCCAAACACCGTTTCGGTGATCAGGGAGCCGCCGAGCAGCTCACCAAGGGTGAGCGCGATGATGGTGACGACCGGGAGCGACGACGGCTTGATCAGATGCATCGCGAACAGCCGAAACTGCCCGAGGCCGCGGCCGCGCGCGACGGCGGCGTAGTCCTGTGCGGATTCGTGGTCGAGGTTCGCGATCAGCACCTCGGCGATCTGTGCGGAGATCGGGATGCCGAGCGCGATCGCGGCGAAAAAGGTCGCCCAGAAGCTGTTGGGCGCGATCACGCGGAAAAGTCCGAGCTGAAAGCCGAAAACGTGGATCAGCACGAGGCCGATCACGAAATTGGGCACGGACAGGAACAATGATGGAAAACCCCGCAGTAAGCCTTGGCCGAAGCGCTTGGGAAGGAACTGCGTGCCGTAGGCGATCGTCGCCGCCAGCAGCAGCGCGACGGCAAAGGCCGACGACGCCAGCACCAGTGTCGAGGGCAGCACCTCGGCGATCAGGGTTGTCACCGGCCGGCTGGACCGCATCGACAGACCGAGATCGCCGGCCAGGAAATGGGACAGCGACGTCCAGAGCTGTACGAGAATTGGCTGGTCCAGCCCCTGGGCTGCGATGATCTGTCTGATCTCGTCCTCGGTGAAGCCGTTCTGGGGATCGCGCAGGACGTTGGTGATGGGGTCGCCCGGCAGGATGCTGACGACGACGAACGTGAAGACATAGGCGAGCAAGATGACGGCAAGGGCCTGGACGAGGCGCCTTGCGGCATAGCGCAGATAAGGACCACTCATGCCGGCCGCCTTCTCACATCGTTCGAGTGCACGGCGCCTTACTCGCTGATCGTCGCCGTGTAATAGCTGGCGTAGGCGACGCCGTTGTAGACTTCGCCCTTCAGCTTCGGCGATTGCACGTAGATGCGTTGGACGATCTGCGTGCGCGGAATGAAGTACCCCTGCTCAAGGACGTAGGTCTGCAGCTGGTCGAGCAGCGGGTCACGGATCTGGGCGGAGCCGGCGCCGGCGATCTTGTCGCGGAGATCGTTGAGGCTCTTGTCGCTGTCGCCGAGGTTGAACCAGTTCTCGCCGTTGTTGGCGTCTGTGAGGATGCTGGCGACCGTGCCGGCGTCGATGAAGCTGCGCGTCACCTCGTAGGCGGGTACGGCCGGACCGCCGAACCTGACCTTCTCGCCGAACGTCACGACGTCGTAGGCGCGAATGAAGACCTTCCAGCCGACCTTGCCGAGCTGCTGGGCGATCAACTCGTCGATCGCCTTCGCGGTCGCAAGGTAGGGGTTGGAGTAGAGCGTCAGCGAGAGTTGCTTGCCGTCCTTGCTGCGGATTCCCTTGGAGTCCTTGATCCAGCCCGCTTCGTCCAGAAGCTTCTCGGCCTTGCCGAGATTGTAGGCCAGCAGATCGCTGTGATCGGTCGCGCCCGGCACATTGCTCTGGATGAAGGACGTCGCCAGCTTCCAGTCTGGTGTGTAGACGGTGTCGATGATTTCCTTCCGGTTAATGGCGGCCTGGAGCGCCTGGCGCACCTTCAAATCGTTGTAGGGCTCGAGCTTGGTGTTGATCGCGAGGCCGTTGACGAAGCCGAGATAGCGCGGGGTCGCGGTGATGAAGCCTGCTTCCTTGAGAGACTTCAGTTCCTGCGGGGAGGGGCTGTAGGCGACGTCGGCCTGGCCGGACTGGACGGCGGCCACCCGCAGCGATGGCTCGGTCACCAGCTTGTAGGTAATGGAGTCGAGGAAGGCCGGGCCGGTGTGGCCGACGGCCGCAGGACCCCAGTTGTAGTCCTTGCGCTTGATGAGTTTGACGAAGTCTCCCTCCTTCCAGGAATCGACCACATACGGGCCGCTGCCGGATGTCTTGGAAAGATCGGCCTGTTGCGCGGCAGGCTGCGCGATGGTCTTTGGGGAGATCAGGATCGAGCCGTGGTAGCCGAGGGTCGGGATGAAGCCGAGCGTCGGCGCCTTGAACGAGACCTTCACTGTGGTCGCATCGATTGTCTCAGCACGGTCGTAGGTCTTCGGGAACAGGCCAATCGGGTTGATGCCTTCGCTCTTGCGGCCGGCGTACCAGATGTCGAGGTTGGCGACGACGGCCGCAGCGTCGAGCGGGCTGCCGTCGGAAAAAGTCACGCCCTTCTTGAGATGGAGGGTGAACTGCGTCGCATCGTCGTTCTGCTCCCAGCGCTCGGCAATCCACGGGCTGACCTTACCGTCAGCGTCGACGTAAACGAGCTTGTCGGTGACGTGGCCCCAGATGTGGCCCTGGAAGCTGGAGATGGCGCTGTTGTTCGGGATCCACGTGCTGCCGAGCGAGTCGATGAGAAAGGTGATGTTGCCGCCGTTTTGCCGACCGTCGGCGCTCTGAGCCGGCGAAAGACCTGCCATGTCCGTCAATGCGGTGGCGGCCACCACGGCGGCGGCGACCAGCAGGCGACGCCGGGAGAACGAGAGCGGAAGGAAGCGAACGGTCATGGATAACCCCTGGTGATTGATGTCGTCGGGCGCATCACGGCAGCCGCCGCGATGTTTCGGTACGATCGGCGCTTCCGCTTAGGAGAAGCGAAACGAACAGAGCTGGCCATTCCAAATTTCGCTTGAGACGAGCAACAAATGCCTCGGCACCAAGGCAATCGGCGCGACAGCCATTTTGTCATCGGCGCAAGTGCGCGCGATTGAAGTCAACTTGGAGACGATTCTTCCAGGCCGCCAAATCACGTGGAGCATCGTCACATTGAAAAGACATTCTGCAAAATCCCGAGCTAGGTAGAACGCCACTGACGCCGACGCACGAAATATGAATTTTGTGACCATCGAATTGCGCGTCGGAGTTTGCGAAGGTGACGCCGTTTCAGTTGGGACGGAGCAAGTTCGATTTCATGATGGATGCGTCGCTACTTTCCGGGCCGGCTAATGCAACTGCGGCGCCCACGGCTGGTCGTACGGAACCATTCCTCCGCGCCGGTGATTCTGTCGCGACAGTGGTTGCCGATGTCGCCTACTCGTCGGAGGCGTCGCGATCGCGCGCGCGTGGCTTGTCATGGCGCTCGTTCGTTCTGCCCTGGCTCCTGCCGTTCGGCCTGCTCTTCGTCTGGCAATTCCTCTCGGCAACAGGAATCGTATCCACGGCGATCGTTCCGGCCCCATCCGATATCTGGGACGCGGCACGGCAGCTTGCCGAGCGCGGCGAGTTGCAGCACGACATCCTTGTCAGCCTTCGCCGGGTTGCGATCGGCTTCAGCATCGGCGCCCTGGGAGGGCTGCTACTCGGCCTCGCTGTGGGGCTGTTCGAGTCGGTGCACGATCTCGTCGATCGGTCGCTGCAGATGATCCGGACCATCCCGCATCTGGCGCTAGTGCCGCTGATGATCCTCTGGTTCGGCATTGGCGAGGAGCCGCGGCTTATTCTCGTCGCGATGGGGTCGCTCTTCCCGGTCTACATCAATACGGTCGGCGGCATCCGCAACGTCGATCCCAAGCTGATCGAACTTGGAAAGTCGTACGGCCTCGGGCGCGCCGAGCTGGTCTGGTCCATCATTCTGCCGGCTGCGCTCCAGCCCATCCTGGTCGGCATGCGCTATGCGCTTGGCGTGGCCTGGCTCACCCTGGTTGTCGCTGAAACGATCGCGTCGCGGGACGGTGTTGGCTACCTCGTGCAGAATGCACGCGAGCTCCTGCGCATCGACATCATCGTTCTGGCCATCATTCTTTACGCCATCGCGGGCTGGATGTCGGATTTCGTCACACGTTTGATCGAGCGGCGCCTGCTGCGCTGGCATCCGAACTATGCCGATAGGGTGAAGGCATGAGCGGGGCCGGCGTCAACCTGCGCTCGGTCGGCAAATCGTTCGCGGGCCGCAAGGTGCTTGATAACGTCGATCTCGACATCGCGGCCGGCCAGTTCGTCTCGATCATCGGGCCGAGCGGCGCCGGCAAGTCGACGCTCCTGCGTCTTGTGGCGGGGCTGGACGTGCCCTCGCGTGGCCGCATCGAGCTCCGGACGACGGGCCACAAGGCGGACGTGCGCCTGATGTTTCAGGAGGATCGCCTTTTGCCGTGGCGAACCGTCCTCGGCAACGTGCTGCTTGGCGTCAGGGGCAGGAAGGATGACGCCGGTCGCATCCTCGAAGCCGTTGGCCTGCAGGGGCGTGAGAGTGAATTTCCGGTCGGACTGTCGGGCGGCCAGCGCCAGCGCGTGGCGCTGGCGAGGGCGCTGATCCATGAGCCGGACTTGTTGCTGCTGGACGAGCCGTTTGGAGCGCTCGACGCCATCACCAGGGCTGCGATGCAATTGCTGCTGGGGCAGTTGCTGATCGCGCGGCCTCGCACTGTCCTGCTGGTGACGCACGACGTCGAGGAGGCGTTGCTGCTCTCCGACCGGGTGCTCCTGGTCAAGGACGGCGGCATCGCGCGCGATCTGATCTTCGACCAGCCGCGTCCGCGGCATCGCGGAGACCCGGTGCTGTCGGCTTTGAAAGAAGAGCTGCTCGATGGCCTGCTGACGGCCGAGCGCGATTTGGTTGGTGTTGCATAACAAGACGAAAGGACGACGTTATGACTTTTGGTGGTTCGACACGCGGTGGCGCGGGTCTCTCGCGGCGCTCGGTCCTATCGATTGGTGCTGGATTTGCCGCGGGCGCGACCGGGGCAGCCTGGGCTTCGCGCGCGAATGCCGCCGATGCCGTGCCGCCGCAGCTGACCGTCGCGGTGATCGGAGACGGCCGTACCGGCGTCTGGGCATCGCTGCGGGCAGGCGTCGGCGGCCGCAATTTCGAACAGGAGCTCGGCACCAAGATCGTCTGGCAACCCGGCTTCACGGCATCGCTGCCGGTGATGGAGGCGATCAAGGCCGGTTCGGTCGATTTCACCTTTGCAACGGCGACTGCGGTCGTGAATGCCGTTCCGGCGCGTGTGCCGATCGTGCCGCTTGCGGCCTATCCGCTGCCGGTCGACGAGGTCGATTTCCTGGTGCAGGTCAATTCGTCGATCAAGACGGCGGCCGATCTCAAAGGCAAGAAGATCGCCCACCAGAACGGCACGACCGGCACCTACAGCCTGATCAAATATCTGGAGACCGCCGGCCTCAGATTGTCTGATGTCCAGGCCGTCAGCTTGAGCGGGGCGGATGCGTTCACGGCCTTCGCGCAAGGCAGCATCGACGGCTGGATTCACTGGCAGCCGGCTACGGCGTTGGCGCTGACAAAGCTCGGTGGCAAGGCCCGTCTGCTGCCCGACGTGAAGACCTACGATTACGCCTTCTACGTCGCGCGCAGCGACGTCGCGGTGAAATATCCGCAGCTCTTCGCCAGGTTCGTGAAGATCATCCGGGAGACCCAGGCCTATATCTTCGCGCATCCGGCCGAGTCCGTTGCGCTGTGGGCCTTGCAGGGCGGCTTTCCGCCGAATGGAACCGAGCAGGCCGTCTACGAGAAGCTTGTCCGCGATGCCAGGCTGTCCGAATCGACGGCGGTTGCGCTCAAGCCGATCGATGAGGCCGCCGCTGCATCGACGCAGGATCTCGCCGACAATTTCCATGCCCTCGGTGTGCTCCCGAACAAGGTCGACGTCCGATCGTTCCTGCTTGGCACGCAGTTCGACACGGCGAAGAAGGCCGTTGCGCTGGAGCTCGGCGCCTGAGCGGCGATAACGACAACACGAGAGAAACATCATGAACGCTCAAACCGGCGAGACGGTGTCGATCACCTCCGCCACCATCGGCCAGTTCGGCCGCTATCTGCTCAGTGCGGGTAAAAACCATTTCATTTCGGACCAGCGTGTCGCCGTCGGCGGTCCCGGCGAGGCGATCAACGCCGGCGAATTGCTGCTGTCGTCGCTCGGAAGCTGCTCGCTCGGGCTTATTCAAAAGACCGCGAAGGAGCAGGGGGTCGTGCTGCGCGAGGCTGGATCCGAAGTCTCGTTCCGGCGTCACGCGACCGATCCGACGCAGTACGAATGGATTCGTATCGCGGTGCGCCTGTCCGGCGTGACGGCGGGCGAGGCTGAAACGCTGGTTGCCGGTTTCACCGCCAATTGCCCGATCTACAATACGCTGAAGCGCGGCGGTCCCGTCGAGATCTCCTGGACTGTGAGCTGATCCATGCCTGACAAGAAGCTGCACCTTGCCGCCTTTGTCTCCGCAGGTCCTGTGTCCGGCAGCCATGCCGGATGGCGGCATCCGGAAGCGGACGGCGATCTGCTGTCCGCCGCCTACTACCAGAACATCGGCCGGTTGCTGGAGCAGGGGCGTTTCGATCTTCTGTTCATTGCCGACATCCTCGCGATCCCGGACACGCTGGGCGGCAGCCTCGACAGCCAGCTTCGCTACGGCGCGCTGGGCGCGCTACGGCTCGATCCGCTGGTGGTGCTCTCGATCATTGCGGGTGCGACCAAGCATCTCGGTCTCGGCGCGACCATTTCCACGACCTATGCCCAGCCTTATGTGCTGGCTCGCGCGCTCGCCACGCTCGATCATCTCAGCGGTGGCCGCGCCGCCTGGAACATTGTCACCTCATTCCAGGAGGCAGAGGCGCGCAATTTCGGCCTGACCGAGCAGCTCTCGCGCGAGGGACGCTACGAGCGCGCCGACGAGTTTCTCGAGGTCGTCACCAAGCTGTGGAATTCGTGGGAGGACGGTGCGCTGGTCCGCGATCGTCAGACCCCGCTGTTCGCCGATCCTGCGCGGGTGCACCGGATCGATCATTCCGGCAAATGGTTCAACGTGCGGGGCCCGCTCAATGTCAGCCGGCCGCCACAGGGGCGCCCCGTCTTCATCCAGGCCGGCGCTTCGGATCGTGGTCGCGATTTTGCGGCGCGATGGGCGGAGGTCATCTTCGTGACGCCAGGCCTGATCTACGTCGCTGTCGAATTCCGCAACGACCTGCGCGCTCGCGCGGTGCGTTTCGGTCGCGACCCCGATACGATCAAGGTGCTGCCTGGTATCGTCCCTGTCATTAGCGACACGGATAAGCAGGCCAAGGCGCTGCACGACCAGCTCCACGACTTGTCGCATCCCGAGTCCGGTCTCTCGACATTGTCCTATCACCTCGGCGTCGATCTCTCGCGTTTCCCGCAGGATCAGGTCCTGCCCGAGAATCTCGACGTGCCCGGTGTCGAAGGGCATTACCGCGAGGTTTCCGAACTGACGCGCCGTTCGGGCCTGAGCCTTGCCGAACTCGGACAGCGCTATGGCGCGGGCAGAACCACCAGCGGCTTCGCCGGCACGCCGGGCACGGTGGCCGATCGCATGCAGGAGTGGTTCGAGGCCGGCGCCTGCGACGGCTTCATGTTGCAGGTCCCATATCTTCCGGGCGGGTTGGAGGAGCTGGTCCACGGTCTAGTGCCGGAGCTGCAACGTCGCGGACTGTTCCGAACCGAGTACGATGGGGCGACCCTGCGCGACTCGCTCGGCCTGCCTCGGCCGGCGGACTGCGGGACTGCTTTTGCATCCTCGACGCCATAGATAGAAGCGCCAAACGTTCATCCCGTCGAGTTCCAGAATGATCCTTGTCCAATCTGAGCGACCGGGCGGACTAAGCTTTGTTTCCTATCGGAGGCGGCGCGTTGGCTTGCTCGTCGGATACCACCTCTTCCCAGCCAATCCTGCAGCGCACCCTCTCGGCTTATCGGCGCGCCCAACGCATCAAATACGGCGCTGCTGATCGCCTGCTGCTGGTTGCGCAGATGATCTTCTAGAAGCTTGTGCCGCGTAATGTAGCCTGCGTTTACTCCGGAAATGGCATGGTTCATCAGGAGCTTGGCGTCGATGTCCGAGACGCCGGCTGCCGTTGCAATCGTGCGGAAGGTCTGACGCAGGTCGTTGCCCCACTTCGATAGAATTTCGCGGTCCTCCTTTGTCTCCGCCAAATGCCCCGACGCGCTATCGGCCGGAAATACCCACTCTCTTGCTTGCGCAGGATACATCTGCCTGCCGAACCGGATTGAGCGGACGAGGCAAAGGACCATCTGTCGCGACAAGGGAATATCGAAGGCTTTCTTCCTGCCACCCTTCGGTTTGGGAATGTGCAGCGTCCGCCGCCGAAAATCGATGTGTTCCGGCCTAGCTTCCTGGAGCGCAGTGGGCCGAGAACCGCAAAGGAGAGTAAAGAGGTGGAACTCTCTACGCACGGGGTTCTCTAGGGCGGCGAGCTGCGCGAACCAGCCCGTCAGGTCGGTGGACCCCATCCCGGTGTTGCGACGCTCCTCTTCATTCCAGTCGACCGCATCGGCCGGATTATCTGACGGCAACGACCTGTTCGTCTTCCGCGCATGATTGTAGATAGCCCGCAGGGTTCGCATGCTGCCATTGGCCATGTATGGCCCGTTCTCACTTGTGACTTCATCGTGCTTCTTGGCTACGCGAGCTGGGTCGGTTGCGAGCTCATGGAGCGTGATGTCCAACCACGCCGCGAAAACTCGTTCGACGTGATCGCGGTAGCCCTCGATGGTCTTTTCGCTGCGATTCTTGCGGATTAGATGGGCCTCGAGGTACCGCTGCCACGCCTGCCTAAGCGTGATGCTTGCGACCGCCCCGACATTTCCTACTGCAGGAGCGGGATTGGTCCGTTCGGCTTGCTTCTCGTCCTTCGGATGCCGTCCCCGGCTGATCTGGGCCAAGTACTCCTTGGCGGTCGCACGGGCAGCTCGGGTCGACATCTCACGAGCATCGCCAATGGAAACCCTGATGGATGAAGCCCGTTTGCCGTCCTGCCTGAGGTCTCCCTGAACGGTGAAAGTGCGTCGTCGCTTTCCGATGACGACAAAGAAACCTTTCAGCTCGGTGTCGCGCGCCAAGTACCAACCGTCCTTCGGGGCTGGTAGCTGAGCGATCGTCTTGTCCGTGAGGGGAATTCGAATATCAGCCATAAGCGAGAGTCCATGCCCGCTAAAACGGTTCTCAAACGGTGTTAGCGGATCGAGCAGTTGGAAGGTTTGTGTTCGAGGGAGCGCGAAGCTATGCGATAAAATAAGGAAACATCAACGGCTTACTGAAGGGCGTCGTACCCTGGCGCGCTCTTGGAAGCTGTGGGAAAGTGCCGGTTCTGAACTCTTAATCAGCGGGTCCCAGGTTCGAGCCCTGGTGCGCCCACCAAATCAATCACTTATCCAGAAAAGCCGTTTGAGTATCTGATTTTCAAACGGTGATTTTGCTGTGGTGGTTGCTTTCAAAGACGGCTCGCGGGTGCCGCAACCGGCGAATGCGTGTGCATGATTAGAAATACCAGGGCCGGAAGGCGGGCGGGCGCTTACAAGTATTCTCAGTTTTCTAAAGTTGCGGGTTTGGTGCCCGCTCTCCGCAATTCGCGCGATCTTAGACGAACTGCGATTTTACTCGCTCCGCGTACACGGCAAAAGTGATAATTGTCGACGAAACCCGTTGTCGGACGCCGTTAACGCACCGCAACTGCCATTCCGGCCAATGCTGCCGGAAGTGACCAGGCCCAATCTTCCATCAGCAAAACCGCCCCTGCAGCAACGAGGCACCCCAGGATGAAGCTGAGCAGACGCTGCAGCGAGTGATTGAGGGGCGTGGAATCGAGCGGCAGCAGGCGGTTGCGTGCGGCGTTCGGCAGACGTGATGAGCCGCGGCTCTATCCCCTTCGTCGTCCCGGCGAAGGCCGGGACCCATACGCCGCAGCAGATGTTGTGAAAGGGACTCGTCGTCTCAGCAGTGCAAACCAATTCGCATTTGTGGTTATGGGTCTCGGCTTTCGCCGGGACGGCACCGAATTTGTTGCGCCTAGGTCTCCCGGCCTTCGCTCCAGACGTGTCGGGATCGCTCCATGTGCTTCTGCATCAGCGCAACGGCGCCGGCTTCGTTGCGCTTGGCGAGGAGGTCGAGCAACTGGAAATGTTCGGCGGCGGAGTGGGCGATGTATTCGCGGCTCTTGCCGCTCTTGAAGCCATGCAGGCGAACGCGGTCGCGCAGGGTCTCGACGAGGTCGGCGAGGGGCTTGTTGCCGAGCGTGGCGATCAGCTCGACGTGAAACTTGCGATCGGATTCGAGAAACTCGATCAGATTGCCCGCGTCGGCGGCGCGTTTGGTGACCTCGGCGAGGGCGCGCAGCTGCTTCAACTGCGCCGGCGCGAGACCCGCACGAGCGATCTCCGCGATGCTGGGCACTTCGAGCATCGTGCGGATCGCGTAGATGTCCTTTAGCTCGTTTGAGGAGAGGGCGACCACGCGAAATCCGCGATTGCGCACCGGCTCGAGCAGGCCTTCGCGCGCGAGATCGAGCAGCGCCTCGCGCACCGGCGTTGCCGACACCCCGAGCTCGGTCGCGAGCCGCGGCACCGAATAAAGCTGATCGGCCTGCATCTGCCCGGTGATGATCTGCCCGCGGATCACCGTGCGTGCCTGCTCGCGCAGGCTCGGACCCGACACCAGGCTGAGCGCGCCGCTCTCTCTCATATCCATCGCCATGCTCTATCCAAGATTCTCCTCGGCGTAAATGTCATGTGTAACATATTACTCGTTGACGACCGCAGCGTGATATGTGATATTTTACTATAACGACAAGAGAACTATAGGGAGGTTGCCGTGGTTGACCGCATTCTCATGATCGTGTCCGACACCGTCCGCTGGGACTTGCTCGGCTACAATGGCGGGCACGTGAGGACACCGAACCTCGACCGGCTCGCCGCCAAGTCGATGGTGTTCGACCGCTATTATGCGTCGAGCTTCCCGACCGTCCCCGCGCGCTACGACTATCTCACCGGCAAGCCGGCCTTCGCCGGCGTCGGCTGGGGCGCCTTGCCGCGCGCCGACCGCTCGATCGCGACCGCGTTGACCGAGGTGGGCTACACCACGCTCGGCGTGGTCGACACGCCGTTTTATCAGATCAACGGCTATTCCTACGATCGCGGCTTCAATTTCTTCTACGATATGAAGTCCCAGCTCTTGGGCACGCCGCATTACTCTTCTTATAGCGCGCCGAACAAGACCAAGCGGCAGGGTGAAGGCAAGCTGCCGCAATGGCCGATCACCGGCAAGGTGAAGCCCGACCCCCGCGTCGGCGAGATGGATTGCCCTGCGCCGCTCACCATGGTGCAGGCGGCCAGGTGCCTGGAGCAGATCTACGAGGACAAGTTCTTTGCACTGGTCGACACCTGGGATCCGCATGAGCCTTGGGATCCGCCGGCCTATTATACGCGTCATTATCTGCCCGACTATGCCGGCGAGCGCGTGCATCCGCCCTATGGCGATTGCAAAAAACACGGCATGACCGACCGCGACATCGCGGTGGCGCGGGCGCTCTATAGCGGCGAGCTCGAACTGGTCGATCGCTGGATTGGCCATCTGCTCGATCAGGTCGCCTATCTCGGCATCGAGGATTCCACCGCCGTCATCTTCGTCTCCGACCACGGCTTCCTGCTTGGCGAGCACGGCATGATGGGCAAGATGGTGCGCCGCGCGCCCGGCGAGGCGACATGGATGCGCTCGCCGCTCTATGAAGAGATCGCGCGCGTGCCGTTATTGATCCATGTGCCCGGCGCCAAGCCCGGTCGTACCGGCAAGCTCGCCTGCGCGCTCGATATCGCGCCGACGATCTGTGACATGGCCGGCCTGCCACGTCAGTCGGAGATGCTTGGACATTCGCTGCTGCCCGGCGTGCGCGGCCAGAAGTTCGAGGGACGGGACCACGTGCTGACCGCGCTGCCGCTGGCCAATCCCGGTGACACCGTCGAGGTCGTCGACGATCTGATGCGCACCGTCGTCGAGTGGCAGCCCGTCACCATCACGACCGAACGATGGTCGCTGCTTTATGCGACGCCGACCGAGCCGGTCGAGCTCTACGATCTCAGCGCCGATCCGAAGCAGACCACCAACGTCGCGGCGAAGCATCCCGACGTGATCCGGTCGTTGCTGAAGCTATATGCGGAAGATCTCCGCCGCGCCGGCGTGACGCCAAAATACGCCGACCCGCGTCTTGCCGGACTGCTCGAACCCGCATCCTGAGTGGTCGGCGCTGCGCGGGTTCTGCGTAGCGCCGAAATCCTGCGTCGATTAAATCGGTGGAGGGCGGCATGATGACTTACATCACGCGAAGGCGGTTCCTCGGCACTACGGGTGTGGGGCTGATCGGACTGGGCTATGCCGCGGGCCTTCCGGTCGCGGCAGGCGATGAGGCTCCGGCGCCGAAGCGCGGCGGCGTGCTGACCATTGGCCAGGACGAGAACCCGATCGGGCTCGATCCGCACAAGACGGCGGCGTTCTCGACCACCAACATCGCCGAGCACATGTTCAGCTGTCTGCTGAAATGGGATGCGACGGTCAGTCATGTCGAGCCCGATCTCGCCCTGGCCTGGGAGAATCCCGATCCGCTGACCTTCGTCTTCCATCTGCGCGACGGCGTGAAATTCCACAATGGCAATGTTCTGACCAGCGAGGACGTCAAGTTCACGTTCCAGCGCATGGTCGATCCTGCCACCCGTTCGCCCTGGCTGTCGATCTTCTCGGTGATCTCTGCGATCGAGGCGCCAGACTCGAAGACGGTGGTCTTCCGTCTCGCTCATCCATTCTCGCCATTCCTCAATTATCTGGCGAGCGTCAGATACACCGCGATCGTCAGCCGCGAGGATGTCCGGCAGCGCGGCGATCTCATCAAGGGCGGCGTTGGCACCGGACCGTTCATGCTGGACGAGTTCCGGCCGAACTCGCTGATCAGTCTGAAACGCAATCCCTATTATTACGAGCCCGGATTGCCCTATCTCGACGGTCTCGATTTCCGGATCATTCCCGACGAGGGCAGCCGCATGGCGGCGCTTCGCGCAGGGACCGTGCAACTGACCTGGATGAGCCGTCCCGACTCGGCCGCGCAAATGCAGGATGTCGCCGATATCGTCGCGCCGGAGCCGACGTCCTTTGCGCGGCTGATTCTGCTCGAATTCGATACCCGCAAGCCGCCGTTCAACGACGTCCGCGTTCGGCGCGCCTTCAGCCTGGCGCTGAATCGCGAGCTGATCGTCAAGGTGATCTGGCGCGGCAAGGCTGGGCTCGCGGCCGCGCTGCCACCGATGCAGGCGCCGTTCGCCGTTCCGAGTAGCGAGGTATCCGGCTTGCCTTATGCGAAGGAGGACGTCGCTGCGGCAAAGGCATTGATGGCGGAGGCCGGCTACGCAGGGGGCTTTGAGACGATCTTCGCAGTCTCGCCAGCGAACTACGGCGACGTTCAGATTGCCCAGATCGTCCAGCAGATGGTCGGGCGGATCGGCATCAGGATCAAGATCCTGCAGAAGGAATGGAGCCAGCTCGTCACCGACTTCCAATCGACGGAATCGCCGATCTCCATGGCCGGCCTGGTGTGGGGACCCGATCCCGACACTAACATCTCGATCCGGCTGGATTCGAAATCCACGGTCAATCCGGGCAAGACGGCCGATCCCGTGCTGGACGATCTGCTCGCCAAAGCGCGCCAGAGCTATGACATAGCCGAGCGCGTCAAGCTCTACCGTGAGGTCCAGCAGCGCGTCGCCGACATGGCCTATATCATCACGCCCTGTGCGGCGGCGATCAGATGGGAGATTTGGTCGAGCAAGCTGCAGGGCTATCAAGCGTTGCCGTCGTCGCAGCGCGTCGCTCTTCGGCAGGCCTGGCTGCGGTAGCGCGGGCGAGCGCGGAGGGAGATTCGATGCTCAAATATGCCGCAGGCCGCATTGTCTTCGCCGTGCCAGTGTTGGTCGGCGTCTCCTTGATGAGCTTTGCGATCATTCATCTGATTCCCGGCGATATCGTCAGCGTGCTCGCCGGGCCCACCGTTGCGCTGGATTCCGAAGCCGCCCAGAACATCCGCCATGCACTTCATCTCGACCAGCCGCTGCCGGTGCAATATGGGCTGTGGCTTTCGGCTGCGCTGCGCGGCGATTTCGGCAACTCGCTGGTGATGGGCCTGCCGGTCGGCCCGCAGATCGCCTCGCATCTGCCGGTGACGTTGCTGCTGACCGCGTTGTCGTTGCTGTTCGCGCTTCTGATCGGATTGCCGGGCGGCGTTGTCGCCGCGACGACGCGCGGACGCTGGCCCGATCTTGCCATTCGCGGCGTCGGGTTGCTCGGCCTTTCAACGCCGCCGTTCTTCGTTGGTGTTGCTGCGGTGCTGCTGCTGTCGATCTATTGGCCGTCGTTCAAGACGCTGGGTGCCGTCGACCTGCATCGAGACCCCTTCGGCAGCCTACAGACGTTGCTGCTGCCGGCCTTCGTGCTGTCGCTCGCGGCCGCGACCACGATTATGCGCTACACCCGCGCCGCCATGCTGGAGGTGCTGGCGGAGCCGTTCATAGCAACCGCACGCGCCAAGGGTGCCGGCCGCATGCGCGTGCTGATCCGACACGGCCTACGTAACGCGTTGCTGCCTGTTGTGACCGCGGTCGGTGTCACCGCCGCGCATCTGGTCGCCGGCGCCGTCGTGGTCGAGCAGGTGTTCGGCCTGCCCGGTATCGGGCAGTTGATGCTCAATGCGATCTATCATCGCGACTATACGCAGGTGCAGGCGACCGTGCTCGTCGTCACGACGCTGGTGGTGCTGATCAACATCGTGGTCGATCTCAGCTACTACTTGCTTGATCCCAGGATTCAGCAGCATGGTTGACGCGCTTCCGACCATGATCGACGTGCCGGAGCGGCCGCAGCTGCAGGCCGCACCGGTACGATTTTATCATCGCACGCGGCTGCGCTGGAACTTGCCGCTGGTCATTGGTGCGGCAATGGTGCTGCTATCGATCGCGCTTGCGCTCGCGGCGCCATGGCTCACTACTCATGATCCGCTCGAGATCGCCGATGCTTCGCTCTCGCCGCCGTCGCGCGAGTTTCTACTGGGGACGGACCAGCTCGGGCGCGATGTGCTGACGCGCATCCTCCACGCCGCGCGCAGCTCGCTCGCCGTCGCCTGCCTGAGCGCCGCGCTGGCCTTTGCCTCGGGCACGCTGATCGGTCTCGTCGCCGGATATTCATCGGGCCTGGTCGACGCCTGCCTGATGCGCCTGCTCGATATCCTGCAGGCCTTTCCCGCGTTGCTGCTGGCGATTGCGCTGGTGGCGGCACTTGGGCCGAACCTGCCAAATCTCGTCCTCACCATGGGCCTGCTGTTCATGCCGCGCTTTGCCCGCGTCGCACGCGCCTCGACGCTAACGGTGCGGGAGCGCGACTACATCACCGCGGCCATCGGGCTCGGGGTCTCCCGGGCGCGGACCATGGTCCGGCACGTGCTGCCCAACATCGCCGCGCCCTTGATCGTCGAGGCGTCGCTGACGGTGACGATTGCGATCCTGACTGAGGCCTCGCTGTCGTTTCTCGGACTCGGCGTGCAGCCGCCCGATCCGACCTGGGGCGGCATGATCGCCGAATCCACCTCGGTGATGGCACTGGCGCCTTGGCTCGCACTCAGCCCGGGCGTCGCCATGGTGTTCGTCGTCATCGGTTTCACGCTGATGGGCGACGGTCTGCGTGATGCGCTGGATCCGCGAGGCTAGATCATGCTGAACAAGACAAAGACCGACGCGACAGCCGATTTTCCCGCCGATATCCATTGGGCTTCGGCCTGGCAGCTCCGCGAGGCCATCGTCGCACGACGGCTTTCGGCCGTTGAAGTCGCAAAGCACTTCATCGCCCGGATCTCGCGCCTGGACCGGCGTACCCATTCCTTCGTCACGCTTGCGGTGGATGCCGCGCTTGAGCAGGCGCAGGCCATCGATCGCCGCATCCATCGCGGTGAGCCGGTCGGGCCGCTCGCCGGCGTGCCGGTCTCCATCAAGGATCAGTTCTGGACCAAGGGCATCCGCACTACCAGCGGCTCGCGGATCTATGCCAACCACGTGCCGGAGGAGGATTCGCTCCATGTCGCGCGTGTGAAGGCAGCTGGCGGCGTGATCATCGGCAAGACCGCCACACCTGAATTCGGGACGTTTTGGCGTACTGTCGGCCGCATCGCGCCCGAATGTCTCAACCCGTGGGATTCCCGATGCACCTCCGGGGGATCGAGCGGCGGGGCGGGGGCGAGTGTCGCAGCCGGCTTCGGCCCGCTCGCGCTCGGCAGCGATTCAGGTGGATCGATCCGGCTGCCCTCGGCGATGTGCGGGGTGCTCGGCGTGCTGCCGAGCAACGGCCGGGTCCCGAGCCACGGCTCGCTCGGATCCACGCTGTTCCTTTGCAGTGCAGGCCCGATCAGCCGTGACGTCCGGGATGCGGCCACACTGCTGCAGCTGCTGGCACAACCCTCGGCCGACGATCCGCTGTGCCGGCTGGATGAGCCGCCCGATTATCTCGCGCGGCTCGATGAGGGGATTGCGGGACTACGGCTCGGTTGGTGGGAAGATCAGAGCGTCGCAGACCAGGTTGACGCCGATGTTGTCGCTACGATCAGGAAAGCCGCCCTCGGCCTCAGCGACCTCGGCGGCAGCTTTGTCGACGAACCCGTGGTCCTCGACACGCAAGGCATAGACGAAGCCTGGCGGGTGCTCGACTTCGTCGACCGTTACGCTTCGCTCGGCGAGAGCCTCTATGCCGATGTCGCGGCGCGACGCAAACTGACTCAATATGCGCGGGAACGATTTGCCTGGGCCAAAGGCGTGAGCGGTGCCGACTACTCGCGCGCGGTGCGCCGGCGCGCCGGATTTGTCCGCTCGTTCCAGGCCGCGTTCCAGAATTGCGATCTCGTGCTCGCGCCGACGCTCGGCTTCACCGCGCCTGTCATCGAATCCGTTGGCCCCGCCCAGCGTATCCCGGCGCTGGTCGCCTATACGCTGGCCGTCAATCTCGCCGGCTTTACCTCTGCCACGGTCCCATGCGGCTTCGTCAATGGCATGCCGGTCGGCCTGCAGGTGATAGCGCCGCCCAATCAGGAATCGCTCGTACTGCGTGCCGCGCGCGCCATTGAGCAAGCTTGGCCGTGGAGCGGCCGCAAACCCGCAATGTGAAGACGTCAACCAGGAGAAAACCAACATGGAAAACTACGCAAAACTGTTCGACCTGACCGGCAAACGCGCGCTCGTCATCGGCGCAGCGAAAGGCATCGGCCAGGCCGGCTGTTTCGGCCTTGCGAGCCACGGCGCGCATGTGATCTGCGCTGACATCGACATTGCAAATGCCCGTGAGACGGCCGCAGCGATCAAGGCCGACGGATATTCCGCGGAAGCTCTGCATGTGGACATGTCGGACGCCAAGAGCATCACCGATGCGGCCGCCGCGGTCGGCGCGCCCGACGTGCTGGTGGTGACGCCCGCGGTCAATGTACGCAAGCGCGTGGTCGATCTCACTGACGAGGAATTCGATCGCGTGATCGCGCTCAATCTGAAGGGCACTTTCCGGGCATTCCGTACCTTCGCGCCGAAGATGGCCGACCGTGGCGGCGGCAGCATCGTCGCCTTCTCCAGCGTGCGCGCGATGGTGGTCGAGCCGGGGCAGGGCGTCTACGCCGCGACCAAAGCCGGCACGCTGCAGCTGGTCCGGGCGCTGGCGGCCGAGTTCGGCGAGCGCGGCGTGCGCGCCAACGTGATCGCGCCGGGCGTGGTTGAGACGCCGCTCACTACGCAGATCAAGCAGGACAAGGCCTGGTATAGCGCCTATGCCGAGAAATCGATGCTGCGTCGCTGGGCGCAGCCGTCCGAACTCGCCGGCGCCCTGGTATTCCTCGCCTCCAATGCGAGCTCCTATGTCACCGGTTCCTATCTGCTGGTCGACGGCGGTTGGACAGCGGCCGACGGCCGCTTCTCGCCGCCGCTGCCGAGCAGCGCCAACCTTGCGGCAAGCTGAGGCGTCGCCATGCCGCTGCTCCAGGTCGAGAATCTTCGGACCTATTTTCACACCCGGGTGGGCGTGATGAAGGCCGTCGATGGCGTCGACCTGGAGGTGGGCGAGGGGCGGACGCTCGGGATCGTCGGCGAATCCGGAAGCGGCAAGAGCGTCACCGCGCTCTCGATCATGCGCCTGATCGAGCGTCCGGGGCGCGTCGCCGAAGGCAGCCGCCTCCTGTTCGACGGCCGCGATCTTGCCGCGCTGTCGGAAGCGCAGATGCAGGCAGTTCGGGGCAACGCGATCTCGATGATTTTTCAGGAGCCGATGACCTCGCTCAATCCGGTCTACACCGTGGGCAATCAGATCGTCGAGGCGATCAGGCTGCATCGCCGGATCAGCGCGCAAGAAGCGCGCACGCGTGCCGCCGCGCTGCTGGAGTTGGTCGGCATTCCCTCACCTGAGCTGCGCTTCTCGGCCTATCCGCATCAGCTGTCGGGCGGGATGCGGCAGCGGGTGATGATCGCGATGGCGCTCGCCTGCGAACCGCGCTTGTTGATCGCGGACGAGCCGACCACCGCGCTCGACGTGACCATTCAGGCCCAGATCCTCGCGCTGCTGCGCGAGCTTCGTGAGCGGCTCGGCATGGCGATCGTCCTGATCACCCATGATCTCGGCGTGGTCGCTGAGATGTGCGACGACGTCGCCGTGATGTATGCCGGGCGGGTGGTCGAGCGTGGCCCCGTCCGTGCGATCTTCCGCAATCCGCAACATCCCTATACCGAGGCGCTGCTGCGCTCGATCCCGCGGCTCGGCATGACGCAGGCGGAGCCGCTTCACGTCATTCCGGGGAAGGTGCCGAGTGCGCTGCATCTGCCGCCGGGCTGTCGTTTTGCCGCGCGCTGCGACTACGCGATCGAGCACTGCCGCCGCCAGGAACCGGCCCTGGCTGCAGCGGGCGAGGGACGGACGGCTTGTTGGCTGCGCGGGTCGCAGCTTCCATCCGAGGAGGCCGTGCATGCCTGAGCCGCTGCTGCAAGCCCGAGACATCGAGAAGCATTTTCCGGTGCGCCATGGCCTGTTGCAGCGCGTCAGCGGACAGCTGCGTGCGGTCGATCGCGTCAGCCTCGGCATCTTTCCCGGCGAGACGTTGGGTGTGGTCGGGGAATCCGGCTGTGGCAAATCTACCCTCGGCCGCATGCTCGCTGGGCTGTTGCCGGTAACCTCGGGCGAGCTGTCGTTCGACGGCAAGGACGTGTCCTCGCAACGCGGCGCCGCGCTCAAGCAGCTGCGGCGCGACATGCAGTTCATCTTCCAGGATCCGACCAGCTCGCTCGATCCGCGGATGACGGTGCGTGACATCGTCGCCGAAGGGCTCGACGCGCAGGGCATCGCGACCGGCCGCGCCCGGGACATGCTGGTTGCCGACATCCTCGACCGGGTCGGGATGCAGCAGGACGCGCTACAGCGCTATCCGCACGAATTCTCGGGCGGCCAGCGCCAGCGCATCGGGATCGCCCGGGCGCTGGTGCTGCGGCCAAAGCTGGTGGTCGCCGACGAGCCGGTGTCGGCGCTCGACGTGTCCGTGCAGTCGCAGGTGCTGAACCTGCTCGTTGCGCTGAAGCGGGAGTTCAAACTAACTTATGTCTTCGTTGCGCATAATCTTGCCGTGGTCAGCTACATCAGCGACCGCATCGCGGTGATGTATCTCGGCAAGATTGTCGAAATCGGCGAGGCCGCCAGCCTCTATCACGATCCGCGTCACCCCTACACGAAGGCGTTGCTATCGGCGATGCCGCAGCCGGATCCCGACAGTAAGCCGGAGCGGATTGTTTTGCGCGGTGATGTGCCGTCTCCGATCGATCCGCCATCGGGATGCCGGTTCCGGACGCGCTGCCCGATCGCGCAGGAACTCTGCGCGACGAGCGAGCCTGCACTTGAATCCAAGTTGAGCGAAGCTCGCGATCACCTCGTCGCCTGCCACTTCGCCTCTTCAGAATCCGGCCGCGCCATAGCGGCCGCTGATCCGACTTCACTCTGACAATCGGCCTCGGCCCCAGAGATCGAGGCGTTGTGCTTGATCAGCCCGCCGATAGCCGTAAGCAGGAAATCGGCAATCTTGTCGGGCTCCGCCCCAATGCAGCGATCCAAATAAGAATCTCAACACCGCGGGTACCACGCGGCGGCCCCGTTAATCGGCGAAGTCAGCTTGCCTCCGGCTGCTTCCTCGATCTCGGCCGTCGCCTAGACACTCAGTCGCCCTGCGAAGCGATCTTGGCAGGCTCGCCCGCTTCCAAAGAACTCGCCTTGCAATATTTGATATATCATGTATCAAGATTAGAAGCGGTTCCGGAGAGGCCTTTCGGGCGAATGACAAAGCCGATCTTTGGGGTGATAGCGGACGATCTGACCGGCGGCATGGAAACGGCCGCCATGCTGATTGCTGCCGGCATCGATTGCGGCTTTGTGACTGAGCCCGATCTTGTTGCCAGCCTCGGCGATCCTCCCGCCATTGTCGTTGCACAGAAGACGCGCGTCATTCCCGCAGACCGAGCCGTCGCCAAGACCGAGAGGGCGGCGCGGGCGCTGCTTGCGCGAGGCGCGAGGCAGATTTTCTTCAAGTATTGCGCGACGTTCGATTCGACCGACCGGGGCAATATCGGTCCGGTGTCGGACCTGCTGATGCAACTCTCAGGTGCGGAATACACCGCATTTTGTCCGGCTTCTCCTGCCCTCCGCCGGACCGTCTATAACGGCCATCTGTTTCTCGGCACCGAGTTGATCTCGGAATCGCCCAAACGCAACGATCCGCTGACGCCAATGACCGATCCGGATCTGGTCCGGGTTCTGCAGCGGCAGACCCAAAACAAGGTTGGTCTTTTGGCTCACCCCCTCTTGGGCGCGGGGCTCGATCCCCTGAAACGCGCGATAGCAGAGGAGACTGCGCGAGGTGTCCGCTACTTCATTGCGGACACTATTTACGAGCGCGACCTCGCGACGCTTGCCGCGCTCACCAGCGATTGGAAGCTGATGACCGGCAATGCGACAATCGTCCAGCACTATCCGGAGATATGGAAGGCGCGGGGGCTCATCCCGACGGCGAAGACATCACCAAGTCTGCCTGCGGTCGGCGGAGCCGGTGTCGTTCTCGCCGGGAGTTGTGCCGAGCGGACATTGGAGCAGCTCGCCGAGTTCGAGAAATGCCATCCCGTACTCCGCATCGATCTTCTCAAGGCGGATGGCGTCGAGTCGGCGGTTGCTGCCGCGCTCGACTGGGCACGGCCGCGGCTGGAAAACGGTCCGGTCGGCATCGCGACGTCGGAGTCTCACGACGCCGTCAATTTGGCTCAGCAGCGATATGGCCGCGAAGGCGCGGCGCAACTCGCTGAAGGCATCCTTGGTCGACTAGCCGTCTCGCTTCGCAGCGCCGGCGTGCGGCGTTTCGTCGTAGCCGGCGGTGAGACGTCTGGCTCGATCGTCGATCACCTTGGCATTCGGCGCTTGCGGGTCGGTCCCTATGGCGGGCCGGGTATCGGCACGGCCGTGACTGACGAAGACGATCCGGTCGCTCTTTGTCTGAAGTCGGGCAAGCTGGGTCCGGTCGACCTGTTCGCGACAACACTTCAATCAATGCTGCATCCGGAGGGCATCAATTGAACGAAGGTGAGCTCAGGCAATCCGTGCTGGATGTGGTTGCCCGTCTGGAAGTCAAGGGTTTCAATCACGGCAGCAGCGGAAATGTCAGCTGCCGCATGGGCGAAGACATTCTCATCACACCGACCGGCGGCAATAGCGGCAATACGACGCCCGACCGTCTGGTCCGTTTGAGACGCGATGGAACGGTCGTCGGAGACGGCCTGCCGTCCAGCGAATGGCACATGCATCTGGCCATTCTGAACGCCTATCCGCACGTGAACGCGATCGTGCACACCCACGCTGACTGCTGTGTCGCCCTGTCCTGTCTTGCAAAACCAATTCCGGCTTTCCACTACATGGTCGCCAGTTTTGGTGGAAACGATGTGCCCTGTGCGCCCTATGCGACCTTCGGCACCCGAGCCCTCGCTGACGGCGCCGTCGCTGCGCTGGAACAGCGCAAGGCATGCCTGTTGGCGAACCACGGCATGATTGCCGCAGGCAAAGGGCTGCAGGCAGCCTTCGACCTCACGGTGAAGCTCGAAACCCTTGCGCGGCAATATCTGCTGGCCTGCCAGGCCGGCGCGCCTGCAATCCTTCCCGACGATGAGATGGTGCGGGTGCTCGAACGCTATGGCAGCTACGGCCGCGCTGCCTTGCCGGCCTGAGGAGACAATCATGGAGATCACCGGCAAATCCAAGATCATGTTCGTGTTGGCCGACCCGATCGACCATGTTCGGGCGAGTGCGGTGATCAACGCTTATTTTCAGTCGATCGGCGATGACGTCGCGGTGTCGCCGCTCCATATCTTGCCCGGCGATCTCGGAGCGGTCGTCGCGAGCGTTAGGTTGATGCGCAACGTCTTTGGTTTCGGCGTAACGATTCCGCACAAGACGCAGGTGATCGAGCATCTGGATGAGATCACGCCCACGGCGCGGATGATTGGTGCCGTCAATTTCGTCAAGCGAACGGCCGAAGGCCGGCTCATCGGTGACAACCTCGATGCGAGAGGATTCATCTCGAGCCTCGCCCAACACGAGATCGCGGTGCGTGGCCGGAAGGTGCTCCAGGTCGGGGCGGGTGGAGCGGGGCGCGCGACCGCCTTCGGCTTGGCGGAGGCCGGCGCGCGCGAGCTTACGATCATGAACCGTGACGAGGAGAAAGCTCGCGCACTCGCGGCGGCCGTGGCCGAGCACTATCCAGCCACGAAAGTCAGCGCCAATCATGCAGAGGCACGGTCATTCGATCTGATCGTCAACACGACGTCGCTCGGCATGAAAGCGGATGATCCGCTGCCCCTGGATATCGACAGTATCGGTCCGGGCGCTGTGGTCAGCGACATCATTGTGAATCCGGCCGTCACACGACTTCTCGCCAAGGCTGCCGGGCAGGGCGCGAGGACTATCGGCGGAAAGCCCATGCTCGATGCGCAAATGGCCCTTGTCGCACGGTTCATTGCACGCTAGCCTGATATATCAAATATTATATCGAGGAAGTTCCAGGCAGATACGAGGGTTGGCGCGAGACCGCGGCCCTTCTCGACGATAACGGAAGAAGGAGATAGGTCTCCGTGAATATTGCATCGGCCAGACAAGCGGTATCAGGCGCATCGATCCGCATCAGTCGCCTGGAGAAGCGCTTCGGCGCGGTGTCTGCCGTCGATGGCGTCGATATTGATATCGCGGCCGGTGAGTTCATCGCCCTGCTCGGGCCGAGCGGCTCCGGGAAGACCACGATCTTGATGAGCGTTGCCGGATTCGAATTCCCGACCAGCGGGAGCATTCACGTCGATTCCGAAGATCTGACCTACGTTCCTTCGAACAAGCGCAATCTGGGAATGGTCTTCCAGAACTATACGCTGTTCCCCCACATGTCGATTCTCGACAACGTCGCCTTTCCCCTGAAGATGCGTGGCCTTGAGAGGGCTGAGCGCCATGCGCGTGCGGAAGCCGCGCTCGAAACGGTGCGCCTTGCCGGCTATGGCACGCGTCGTCCGAACGAGCTTTCCGGTGGTCAGCAGCAGCGCGTCGCTTTGGCCCGAGCGATCGTCTATCGCCCGCGCGTCCTGCTAATGGACGAGCCGCTCAGCGCGCTCGACAAGAATCTGCGCGAGGACATGCAGCTCGAAATCAAGCGGTTGCATGCCGAGCTTGGCATCACAGTCATCTTCGTGACTCATGATCAGAGCGAAGCGCTGACCATGGCGGACCGGATCGCCGTTCTGAAGGATGGCAGGATCCAGCAGATCGGGCCCGCGCGCGAGCTCTATGAGCGTCCTGCCAATCTCTTCACCGCGGGCTTTATCGGCGAGATGAATTTCGTCGACGTTACCGTCGAACGCGCGAGCGACACCGTCGCGGTGAGGCTGCCGTGGGGCGAGACATGGAGCCTTCCGGCGAATGCTGCCGTCGAGCCGGTGAGGGCGGGCGAGTCGGCAGTTCTGGCGGTGAGGCCGGAGCGCCTGCAATTTGGTGCCGGCACCGCGCCCGTCATCAAGGTCACGCTCAGCGATATCGTCTATGCCGGATCGGCGCTGCTCCTGATCGGGCGCCTTGCCGATGGCACAGAGATGCGTGCACGCATCGCCGGTGCCTCCGATGTCGGTCACCTGGCCCCGGGTGATATCGCGTCCTTCTCCGTGCCCATGGAGGCGCTTCTGCTCTATCGAGGGCGTGAGTGATGAAGCCGGTGCGATCGGATTTTTGGCATTCCGACGGCCGCCGGCTGAGTGGTCTTTCGACGCTGTTTCTGCTCGCGCCGTTCTTCGCCGTCATCGCCTTCGTCTTCATCTATCCGATCGTGCAGCTCCTGGTGATCAGCGTCACCGAGCCGCATCCGACCCTCGACAATTACGCCCGCGTCGTCGGCAACCCGGTTTACGCACGCGTCTTGGCCCGCACGCTCTGGACCGCGACGCTGGTGACGGTTCTGTCGGTGATCCTCGGATTTCCGGTGGCCTACTATATGAGCCGGTCAAAGGGCGCGGTCGCCGGCTTCGTCGCGGTGTGTGTCATCCTGCCGCTCTGGTCCAGTGTGCTTGTCCGCACGGCAGCCTGGTCCATTCTGTTCCAGCGCAACGGGTTGATCAACTCGGCGCTGATGGGGCTCGGCCTGACTTCGCAGCCCTTCAAGCTGCTCTATACCCAGAGCGCGGTGGTCATCGCCATGACCCACGTGCTGCTGCCGTTCATGATATTGCCGATCTACGGTGCCTTGCGCAGCATTCCGAACGATTACACGCGTGCCGCCGCCGTGCTGGGCGCAACGCGCTGGCGCACCTTCCTCGAAGTCATCCTGCCGCTCAGCCTGCCGGGCGTCGTCAGTGGCTCACTTCTGGTGTTTCTCACGGCGCTTGGCTTCTTCATCACGCCGGCGCTCCTGGGCTCGCCGCAGGAGATGATGGTCTCGACGCTGGTTTCGCAGCAGATCCGTGAGGTGCTCGACTGGCCTTTCGCGGCGGCCCTCGTGGGCGTGCTCACCCTGTTCGTGACATTGCTGGCCGTTATCTTCAGCAAGACCCTGCGTTTTGACCGGTTGATGGGGGCAGCGTCGTGAAGCCGCCCGCCGACAAGGGATCGCTCGCGCTCGGCGCATGCGTTTATGCCGTGCTGGCCTTCATCATCGTGCCGCTGGTCATCGTCATTCCGATGTCGTTTGGGCAAAACGATTATCTGGCGTTTCCGCCGTCCGGCTTCACCCTGAAATGGTACGCCGAATATTTCGACAGCCGGCAGTGGCGCGCGGCGACCTTGCTCAGCCTGCAGGTGGCCTTCCTGACCGCCATCTGCGCCTCGGTGATCGGTACCGCGGCGACCTATGCCATGGTGCGCGGCCGTAGTCGGCTCGTGACCCTGTTCCAGGTTCTGCTGATCGGGCCGATCATCGTGCCGCATATCGCGATCGCGGTCGGTCTTTATCTCTTCTTCCAGACCATCGGACTCTCCGGCACCATCCCCGGTTTCGTGCTGGCACATACCGTGCTGACGCTACCCTTCGTCGTCTTCACGATGGCTGCCGCATTGGGAAGGGTGGATGCCAATCTCGAGGCCGCGGCCATGAGCTGTGGCGCGACGCGCTTTGCCGCCTTCCGCCACGTCACCCTGCCGCTGATCCTGCCGAGCCTGGCGAGCGGTGCGCTGTTTGCCTTCATCATCTCGTTTGATGAGCCGGTCGTGTCGTTCTTTCTGTCGGGCGTGCGCCAGAAGACCTTGCCGCGCCGGATGTTCGAGGACATCGAGCAGAACCTGACGCCGATCATTCCCGCGATCGCCACGTTGCTGATCGTTCTGTCCATCGCGATTCTACTTGGGGCTCATGCCCTCAGATCCCGCAGCAAGACCCAGTAGTCCGGGCGAGCACAACAGAGGAGTACGTCGATGTCGAAGAGCATGTGGACGGCCGCCGCTTGCGCAATGACCGTTGTCTTTTCCGCAACGTTGCCAGTCGCCGCCCAGAAGCTCGAGGACCAGGTGGTGATTGCCACGACCGGCGGCCTGATGGGCAACACGCTCGCCAAGCATTTCTACGAGCCCTTCAACAAGGCAAAGAACGTGGAAGTCGTTCCCGTTGCGATCGAGGTTCCCGATCAGTGGGCGCGCGCCAAGGCGATGCAGCGAACCGGCAAGATCGAGTTCGACATCGTCACCGCAACGGGGCCCGACCTCGTCGGGCGCGCCGACATGCTGGAGAAGATCGATTGTGCCAAGCTGCCGAACGTCCAGAAGTTCGGCGTCTCCGACGCATGCCAGCCTTATGGCGTCGCGCGCACGACCGGTGGCATGCTGATCACCTACAACACGGAGGCCTTCAAGGAGAAGGCGCCGAAGAATTGGGCCGACTTCTGGGACGTGAAACAGTTTCCGGGACCGCGCGGCCTGCCGGATACTGGCGATAGCGACTGGTGGGTCCCGGCGGCGGCGCTGCTTGCCGATGGCGTCAAGGCGGACCAGCTTTTCCCGCTGGATCTCAACCGCGCCTACAAGAAGCTTGATCAGATCAGGCCAAATGTCTCCGTCTGGTGGAAGACCGGCGACCAGGTGCAACAGATCATGCGCAGCCGCGAGGTGGTTATGGCAATGAGTTACTCCGGGCGCGCGTTGGCCGTCGTGAAAGAGGGCGTGCCGGCGGCCTTGTCCTGGGATCAGGCGATCCGGGACACCGGCTACATGGCCATCCTGAAAGGCGCTCCCGACGTCAACGCGGCCATGGCCTATCTCGACTTCTTCTATGCAAGCTCGGAGGCGCATGTGCCGTTCATGCGCGCCGTCAACTATGCGACCGCCAGCAAGTCGGCCATCGAATTGATGAAGCCGGAAGAACGCAATCTCTATGCGACTTCAGCGGAAAACTACGAAAAACTCGTGAAGCCGGACTTCGCCTGGATCGGCGAGCATCGCAACGAGCTGCGTGAGCGCTGGATGGCCTGGCTGACTCGCTAATCCGATGCAGCGGCGCAACCGGCGGCCGCATCGCCCGCATGAGACAGGAACGGACCATGGATCAGACCAGTGACCCCAACGCGTTGCGCTACGTCATCGACTCCAAAAGGCTCGACCTCGTGGAGGAGTTCCGTGCAAGCCCGCTGGGGGTTCACAGTCCGGAGTTGCGCAAGCTGCTGGCGCGAATGCGATGGGGCCGGCCGGAAGGCCGGTTGGTCCTCATCGTGCTCGAGCCGGGAAAGGCGTGGCGGCTGTCGCGGATCCCCAGGCGTCGCGGGGATCCGATGCCTTTTGTCGACGATTGCGTCTTCACCTCGCTCGCCGAGGCCGAATGGCATGTTTTCAAGCTGCGCTGGCTGGAGATGACCGGCGTAGCCCTACCGGCGGAGATGCTGGGGTGATCTACAAGACCAACGAGTATCTCGGCTATCCCGATCGCATCAGCGTGCCGGCGGGAGAGCAGGTGAAGTTCCAGCTCAGCAGCAAGCGGCGGAAGGTGAAAGTCGAGGTGCTGCGGCTGCGCTGCGGCGACGTCGACGCCAACGGTCCTGGTTTCAAGTACGAGATCATGGCAAGCAACATCGACGGCGAGCATGCTTGCCTCGATCAACCCATCCGGCCCGGCTCCAACGCCGTCATCAAGCATGATGGCGTGCTGGTGCCCACCGGTGCGCACTGGTCCTTCGGCGCCTACGTCTATCCCACGCGTATTGCCGACAATCCCAGGGCCGTGATGGGGAATTGGTGCCAGGGTTCGGGACGGGGTTATGCGCTCGAGCTCGACGAGGATGGGCGTCCGGTACTGGTCCTCGGCCGAGCAGAGGGTGGGCCGGTTCGTTTCGTCCTCGACGTCAGGCTGCGTGAACGCGTCTGGGCTTTCATATCGTGCGCGCTCGATTTCGGGGCAGCGTCGGCCACGGTTTCGTTGATCGTTCCGGCAGATGGCGTTCGCCCGGCGGCGGCCCACTCGCAATCCTTTGCACTACCGCGGAGCCTTGATGTCGATTCCGGACTGCCTTTCCTGATTGCGGCCCATCATTTGAACGGCGATCGGCAATATGCCGCTCATTTCGACGGCAAGATCGAGGCTCCGCGAATCTTTTCGCAGCAACTCGACGCGGAAGAGTTGCGTGTATTCGAGTGTGGTCCGCGGACGGGCGTGACCGAGGCCGGGCTCGTCGCGTTCTGGGATTTTTCCGATGGAATCTCGACGCTATTAATCAAGGACATCTCGCCGAACTGCCTGCATGGCCGCTTGCACCAATTGCCTCGCAGAGGCGTCACCAGCTTTCACTGGTCCGGCGCCGTACACGACTTCCGGCTTTCGCCGCGCGAATATGCCGCCATCCATTTCCACAGTGACGACATCTATGATTGTCAGTGGCAGACCACCTGCGCGCTCGATGTGCCCGTTGCTTGGCGATCGGGCGTCTATGCGCTGCGGCTGACGCCGACGAGCGGTGACCCCGACGGGCAGTACGAGAGCTATGTCACCTTCTTCGTGACACCGGGCAGGCAGACCAAGCGCGCCGATCTTGTAGTGGTAGCGTCGATTGGGACCTATCTTGCCTATGCCAACAGTGCGCTACGGCTCTATCAGGTTCATTTCGAGACGCTCATGGAGCACGTGCTGTGGCTGCCGCTGGACGATGTCTTCATGCAGGAGAACCCCGAGATCGGTCAGTCAACCTATGATAGCCATGTCGACGGATCGGGCCGCGCCTACAGCTCCTGGCTGCGTCCCATACTCAACATGCGGCCGCGCGGCTACTGGTTCAACCTGATCAACGATACCCACATTCTCGACTGGCTCGAGGAGAAAGGCATCGCCTACGACCTGATCACGGATGTCGAGCTTGACCGGGAGGGCGCGCGGGCGCTTGCGCCTTACCGGGCGATGATGACGCCGACCCATCCGGAATATTTCAGCTTCAACATGATGAACGCGATCATGGCGTATCAGAACGCCGGCGGGCGGCACATCTCCATGGGCGGCAATGCGTTCTACTGGCGCTGCGGCTTTCATCCGGCAGCACCGGCCGCGCTCGAAGTGCGTCGCGGCATGGCAGGGACACGGACCTGGGAGTCCGAACCGGGCGAGGTGCATCTTGCCGGCACCGGCGAGCCAGGCTCGCTGTGGCGGCACTCGGGTTTTGCGCCGCAGAAGCTCGTCGGCGTCGGGTTTTCCGCCATGATCAACGACACCTGCGGCTATTACCTGCGCACCGCCGAAAGCGAGGACGGGCGCGTCGCCTTCATCTTCGAGGGCACGGGCCGCCACGAGAAGTTCGGCGATTTCGGCTTTCGCTACAACGGCGCGGTCGGCAGCGAGATCGACCGGTATGATCTCGAACTGGGAACGCCGCGGCACGCGTTGCGGATAGCGACCTCGGAAGGACTGGGAGCCGGCGCGCTGCCGACGCCGGAAGAGTTTCGAACTGTAGTCGATGGACTGGACGGCACACAGAACGCGCTTGTGCGCGCCGACATGGTGTTCTTCGAGACCGCCAATGGCGGTGCCGTCTTCGCGACGGGATCGATCACCTATGGCATGTCGCTGAGCCACAACAATTACGACAACAACATCAGCACGATCACGTTGAACGTCGTCAATCGGTTCCTCGATCCAAGGCCTTTCGTCATATCTGCCGGCGCCTAGCTGGCTGGCGACTTCGGCTTATCAGGTAATATCGCCATCCCAGTTGGGGATGGCACTTCGAACAAGAGGCTGTCATGTCAGACAAGCGCGAGTTTCAATCGCCGGAAATGGGATCCGTCAACGTCGCTCCCCGCAAGACGCGTCCGATGCATGCGGACGAGCACTGGGGCAGCCAGCCATGGTACGAGGCGCCGCGCGGCGATCCTGCCATACCTGAAGTCTACACCTACACCGACGCGATGTCGTACGATCCCGGCGACGAGGTCGTCTTCCATTCGACGGCAACGGCCAAGGCCTGGCGGCTGCAAATTTATCGCGACGGTCTCGAGCCGGAAATGGTGCGCGAGGTCGCAGCAGTTGATGGGGTATTCGCGCCGACGCCGGACAATGCTTATTGCAGCGGCTGCAACTGGCCTGTCTCGCACCGCTGGAAGCTGCCGCCCGACCTCCGTTCGGGCTTCTATCGCGTGGTGTCCTCCTGCGAACGGCCGAACGGCGCCCGCTTCGTCCAGCACCATTTCTTTGTCGTGCGGCCGACCGAGAAGACGCGGCGGGCCAGGATCCTGATGATCCTGCCGACCGGCACCTGGACCGCCTACAACGATTTCGGTGGGGCCAATCATTATTTCGGCGTCGAAGGTCCGAACCGCGATGAACCGTCGCCGGTGCTATCGCTGCAGCGGCCGTGGACGCGCGGCATGGTCTGGCTGCCCGCAGGCGCGCCGCGCATCTGCGCTGATCCCGCGCCCGAGATGGGCGATGCACCGCGCTATCCGATGAAGGAGTGGGCCTTCGCCAATGGCTTTGGCCAGTACTACGCCGCCGCGGGCTGGGCTCAGTACGACCGCCATTTCGTGCTCTGGGCGGAGAGCGAGGGCTATGAGCTCGACATGATCACTCAGACTGACCTGCACTATCGGCCGGAGCTGCTCGACGCCTACCCTTGCGTGACCATCATCGGCCATGACGAATACTGGACCTGGGAAATGCGCGAGGCGATCGAGCGTTATGTCGAGGCTGGTGGCCGCCTCGCGCGCTTCGGCGCCAACTTCCTTTGGCAGATCAGGCTCGAGGACGATGGTCAGCGTCAGGTCTGCCACAAGTTCAAGGCCATCCACAGGGATCCGGTCGTCGGTACCGACAAGGCACGTCGTATGACGTCGGCCTGGGAAGACCGCAATGTCCGCTGGCCCGGCTCGTCGACCGTCGGGGTGAACGGCGTGCACGGCCTCTACGCGTCTTGGGGCGGCTTCGCGCCGAACGGCCAAAAAGGCTTCACGGTGTATCGCCCCGAACATTGGGCCTTTGCCGGCACCGGGCTGCATTATGCCGACATCTTCGGCGACAAGCAGCGCATCTTCGCCTACGAGGTCGACGGGCTCGACTATACGTTCCGTCACGGCCTTCCGTTTCCCGTTCCCGTCGAAGGCCAGCCCGGGTCCATCCAGATTCTCGCCATGGCACCGGCGGTGCTGGCGGAGGACGAGTTCCCGGGCGAGGGCTTCCGATACTACGTGCGCAGCAGCGACCATGAAGGCCTGGTGGAGTGCGTCACTGGCGAGGTCACGCCGGAAGGACTTGCCCGCTACAAATATGGCTCCGGCATGATGGTACACATGTCCCGCGGCAAGGGCGAGGTGTTGACGGCTGCCACTTGCGAATGGGTGATGGGACTCAAGCGCGGTGATCCCTTCACGCAGCGCATCACCCGCAACATCCTCGATCGCTTTACCTCAGAGACGCGCGGCTGAAGTCGCCGCAAAGGAGAAGACATGTTCGATCGAGCCACCGGCGACCGACAGCCCGCGTCGCGAACGACCGAAGTCGAGGAGCTTGCGCGCATTGCCAGGAGCCTTCGGCGTGACGTCATCAATCTGGTCGCACCCACGGGCCAGGGTTATGTGCAGCAAGGATTGGGGGCAGCCGACCTGTTCGCGGTCCTGTATTTCTCCGAGCTGCGTCTCGATCCGTTGGACCCCGAATGGCCGGATCGCGACCGATTCCTGTTGTCCACGGCGCACAATACGGCCATCTTCTATGCCACGCTTGCGGCACGCGGTCTGGTCGCCTGTGAGGCAGTCCATTCTTATTGTGGCGACGGATCGCCGTTCGAAATCAATGCATCGGAGCGCGTCGGGACCGTCATAGAAGCGACGCTCGGCTCGCTGGGGCAGGGGCTGTCTGTCGGGATCGGCATGGCGCTCGCCGCGCGCCGCCGGCACTCCCAGGCTCGGACCTATGTGCTGCTGGGCGACGGTGAATTGCAGGAAGGCCAGCTCTGGGAGGCGGCCCTGTTCGCGGGAAGCGCGCGTCTTTCCAATCTCTGCCTGATCGTCGACGACAACCGGATGCAGGTCGAAGGACATATCGATCAGGTCGTCACGGTGGCGCCGATCGACGCGAAGTTCGCTGCGTTCGGCTGGGCTGTCGAGACCGTCGATGGGCACGACATCTCCGCGCTGCTGGCCAGCCTCGAGCGTGCGCGCGGCGAGGAACGCCCGACATGTCTGGTGGCCCGCACGCTTGCCGGCAAGGGTGTGCCGTCGCTCGAGGGGCTGCTCGCTCACAATCTGAAACTGCCGCCCACCGTGGCGTCGAGGGCGCTGACCGAGCTTTCGCAATCTGCCAGGGAGGGATCAAGATGATCGCCGAGAACGATCGGGACTCGCTCGAAGTTCTGGATTTCACGGCGCGCAACGCCAGCGCCGCGCCCGCGGTCAAGCACTATGGGGAAGCCCTCGTCGCGGCCGCACAGCGTGATCCGCGTATCGTCTGCCTGACGGCTGACCTGACGCTGCCGACAGAGACCGACCTGTTCCGGGACACTCTCCCCGACCGGTTTCATCAGATCGGCATTGCCGAAGCCAACATGATAGGGATCGCCGGCGGCCTCGCACGGTCCGGCGAAATTCCCTTTGTCCATAGCTTCTGCGTATTTGCCACCCGCCGCTGCTACGACCAGATTGCCATGCAGGTCGCCTATCCGCGTGCGAACGTGAAGATCGTGGGCGTCATCCCGGGCCTCACGACGTTGCTCGGGGTCTCACACCAGGCGATCGACGATCTCGCGCTGATGCGCGCCTTGCCAAACATGACCGTGATCGAGCCCTGCGGTCCAGGCGACGTACGCGCGGCCGTAGCCGCGGTGGCTGCACATGAAGGGCCGGTCTATCTGCGGCTCAAGCGTGCCGATGGCGCGGATGAATCGGCTTCAGCGAAGTCGGACTTTCAGATCGGAAGAATGCAGGTGCTCCGTCGCGGCGCAGATGGCGTGCTGGTGGCCTGCGGCATGATGGTGGCGATTGCGCTACGCGCCGCTGAGACGCTTGCGTGCGAAGGCTTGTCGTTGACGGTGGTCGACATGCCGACAGTGAAGCCGCTTGATCCGGATCTGGCCGAGCTGGCACGCTCTGCACCTTTGGTGATCGTGGCCGAAAACCACTCCATTATCGGCGGATTGGGTAGTGCGGTGGCCGAGCTGTTGCTCGAAGAAGGTGTTCATACAGGATTTCGCCGCATCGGTGTCGGCGACTCCTTCGCCGAGGGCGGCTCGACCGGCTATTTGTTCGAGAAATACGGTCTGTCGAAGCGCGCGATCATCGATGCGGTCGAGGATCTGCGCCAAAGGCGGCGTCCTTGAGGTGCTGCTCAGTCTTCGTCCGGTGGGATATTGGAGGTGCCGCCGTGCTTCTCCAAAAGCCGAACGAGATTCTGGCCGCCTTCCATCATGTCTGCCTGGATTGCTTCGCGAACCTTGTCCGGCCGTCGCTGCCGAAGATATTTGAGCACCGATAGATGCTGATGCTCGTTCGAATAGGTCGGTGGCGCGTGGGGGTAGAGAAAATTCAGCAATGGGCCGTTGCGCATCCAGATGTCGTCGAGGATGGCGAGAACCTCCGGAAGTCCCGATCCATCATAGAGACTGCGGTGGAATTGCCAGTTGACACGAACCGCATCGGGCCATCTGTGCTCCTTTTCGGCACTGATTAGCTCGTGATGGATCGCCTCCATCCTGTCAATGCCGGCCTCGGAAATGCGCGTCGTCGCGTGCTCCGCGGCGAGGCCCTCGAGAAACAGCCTGACGGTTCGGAGCTCGATATATTGCTGGGCTGTCATGTGGGCTACCATGATCGAGCGCCCGGCCTGCATCTCCAGTGCGCGCCCGCGCACGAGCTGCATCAAGGCTTCCCGAATGGGCGTCTCCGACACATTCATGGTCGCGGCAAGTTCGCGGATCTTGAAACGGTGACCAGGCGAGAACCGGCCTTCCATCAGCGCCTGGCGCAGGTTGTTGTAGACAAGACTCGTCAAGCTGTCGCGGGCGACCGGTCCTACCCCGCGATCACTCAGTCTCAGGTCAACATCAGCCATCTTAGGTCCTCAAACCGGTCTTGGCCTGCCTGCCGATCCGGCCCAGCCCGAGTCCATTTTATATATAATATAGGCCGGGCTGGTTGTGCACCATGGCGAAAACCTCCGCGCGTGAGCCACTGGTCTCTTATTCACTTTTGGATGCAACCGGGTCTCGAAACATTGCGCGAGCGTGCCGCCGGCGCGCGGCCGACGCGACAAAACCTCTTGGCTTGCGACACTCGTTCAGATATATGATATATCAATATTGATCAGAAGAGGCCGATATGCCGGGATTGAATAGGAGACAGGATGCTGCGCTGCGCGCTCGCGCTGAAAAGGTCGTTCCGAGCGGGATGTGGGGGCATCTTCATGCCGCCAAGTTGCCGGACGCCTACCCACAATTCTTTCGCCGCGGCGAGGGCGGAGTGCTCTGGGATGTCGACGGCAACCGGTATGTCGACTTTATGTGCAGTTGGGGGCCCAACCTGCTCGGTCACCATCATCCCGAAGTAGACGAGGCCGCCGAGCGCCAACGGCGCGACGGCGACTGTCTCAACGGCCCCGCCGAAGTGATGGTCGAGCTGGCCGAGCTGGTCGTGGACATGGTTGGGCACGCCGACTGGACGCAGTTCCAGAAGAACGGCACCGACGCGACAACAACTTGCGTCACCATCGCGCGGGCGGCGACGGGGAAGCGAAAGATAGTGGTTGCGAAGGGCGCCTATCATGGCGCCGTGCCGTGGTGCTCACCCTCGCTTCTCGGCGTGACTGCGGAAGATCGCGCCCATCTGTCGTATTTCAAGTTCAACGACGTCGAGAGCCTTGAGGAAGCGGTGAAGGCAGCAGGCGGTGATCTTGCTGGCATCCTGATCTCTGCTTTCCGCCATGACATGGGCTTTGACCAGGAGCTCCCCTCTCCGGCGTTCGCCCAGGCTGCAAGGCGTCTGTGCACTGACAAGGGCGCCGTGCTGATCATCGATGAAGTCCGCGCCGGGTTTCGTCTCGATACAGCCGGAAGTTGGGAAGCGCTGGGCGTCCGTCCCGACATGTCGGCCTGGAGCAAAGCTATGGCAAACGGCTACGCTCTTGCAGCCATCACCGGGGCCGACTGGCTACGTCGCGCGGCGTCCCAGGTTTTCGTGACGGGTTCGTTCTGGGCGGGTGCGGTCTCGATGGCAGCTGCCGTCGCGACATTGAAGATCGTACGCCGGGACGACATTCCAAGCCGCCTGGCCTATCTCGGACGATTATTGCGTGATGGTCTGGAAACCCGTTCTCGCCAATTCGGCCAGTCCATTCGCCAGTCGGGCCCCGCGCAAATGCCAACGGTGCTATTCGACGACGATCCAGATTTTCGGAAGGGCTTTGCTTTCTGCAACGCCATGCTCGAGCGCGGAGTGTACTTCCATCCCAAGCACAACATGTTTCTCTGCGCCGCCCATACCGAGGCCGACATCGCCGCGGCGCTCGATGCAGCCGAGCACAGCTTTTCAGTTGTGGCGGCACTTGGCACGGGGAGCGAGGGGCGGATGGGTCGATCTTGAACACCCGCCATGAGGCCATGCATCAAGACGTATAGTGAAGTTCAGCACTCGGGCAAGTTGACCGCCAATCCGCCCAGGCTCGTTTCCTTGAACTTCGCGTTCATGGCCTCGCCCGTCTGCCGCATTGCCTCGATGCAGTTGTCCAGCGGCATGAAATGAGATCCGTCGCCGCGCAGCGCTAGCGAGGCCGCCGCGACCGCCTTGATGGCGCCGATGCCGTTGCGCTCGATGCACGGGACCTGGACCAGCCCCGCTGCGGGATCACAAGTCATGCCGAGGTGGTGTTCGAGGGCGATCTCCGCGGCATTTTCAATTTGCTCGGGCGATCCGCCCAGCACCGCACAGAATCCGGCCGCGGCCATCGCGGCCGCCGCCCCAACCTCGCCTTGACAACCAGCCTCGGCTCCAGAGATCGAGGCGTTGTGCTTGATCAACCCGCCGATCGCCGCAGCCGTAAGCAGGAAATCGGCAATCTTGTCGGGCTCCGCCCCGATGCAGTGATCCAAATAATATTTCAGTACCGCGGGCACGACGCCGGCGGCCCCATTAGTCGGCGAGGTTACTACTCTGCCGCCGGCCGCGTTTTCCTCGTTCACGGCCATCGCGTAGACACTCAGCCAGTCGGCTGCCGCGTGGGGCTGAGAGCGATTGGCCCGCCGTTCAGCCATCAATTGCTGATGAATCCGCGCGGCCCTGCGACGCACGTGGAGGCCCCCGGGCAACTCGCCTTCCTGACTCAGCCCCCGTTCGATGCACCCGTTCATGACCGACCAGAGACGGACGAGGCCGCGTTCGACTTCTTCAGGTGTACGGAGGTGGGTCTCATTCGCGCGCTTCATGTCCGCTATGGATAACCCACTCTCGCGCGCCATGCGCAGCATCGCGCTCGCGTTCGCAAATGGATAGGGCCACGGTACCGCGTCAGCGGCAGCCGGCGATGCTTCGCGCTCCCGCGCCGTCACCACGAAACCGCCGCCGATGGAATAATAGGTCTCGTCCAACATCACCGCCCCGGTGGAATCGCGGGCGGACAGAACTAGCCCGTTGGCATGACCGGGCAATGGTGGCCCGTAGTCGAAGACGATGTCGAGGGCAGGGTCGAACTTGAGCGGCGGCAGCCCATTGGGGCGCAGGAGACGACCGCGTCGGAGATCGTCGAGCTGGCGTTCGGCCGCGTCGAAATCGAATTCGGCGGGCGTCCAGCCGAGCAGGCCCAGCGCCACGGCGCGATCCGTGGCGTGGCCTTTCCCCGTGAATGCGAGCGATCCATGCAAGGTCGCTCCGACGGCGGCCGATTGGCGACCAGACGGATTCTGCCGCAAGAGATTGAGGAAATGTCCGGCGGCCGTCATGGGCCCCATCGTATGCGACGACGAGGGGCCGATGCCGATCTTGAAGACGTCGAATACGCTCAGAAACATCACGCGCCTCTGGTCGAACCGGCTTTCTGCACGACAGGCTGTGCGGTAGCAGCCCAACCCTTAGACGGCAATCGCCATTCCATCGCGCTGCGGATCGGCCCCTCCCGCGCAAACACCATTGACGATGCCGATCACGTGAAGAGCGGCGAAAGGAAAGGTCTGGGCCGAACGTCTGACATCATAGCCTGCGGCGGCGAGCTGACCACTGACGTTGCGGCGCTTCCCTCCTTACGCGAGAAACGCCCGCAGCTCTTCGAGAAAGAGCTCCGTGCCGGCTCGCCCTCCAGCATGATGTGGTTACGGCCTTCGAGCGGTACGAAGCGGGCGCCCGGAATGCCGGCCGCCAGCTGCCGCCCCGCCTCGAACGGTGCGGCAATGCATGACGAGGGTCGGCACCTTGACCTGCGGCAGCAGCGAACCGATATCGACTTCGCCGTTCGCCAGAAAATTACGCGCGGCGTCGGCCGGGGTCTCCGCTGAAGTAGTCGTCAAGCGACGCTTCAGCAGGGCAGGGGATGCTTCTCGGCTTCAGGCCACGCTCTGATTCAATCTCGCGTCGGCGAAACAACGTCCCACGACGTCAATCGGCGGCTTGCAACGGGTGTCGTTAGGCAATGCTCGCACAATTGGTAGCCTGTCACGCTTGGCTGCCCGATTCGCTAACTGATCAACAGATGTGGCGGCCCTCGCGCTGGCATCCGCCTGAAGGGGAAATGCCTGCCGCGTGCCAATCAGAGCGGCCAGTATCATGATACAGGTAAGAAAATATGACGTGAGTGACTTGATACGCATGATGCTACTCACTCAACAACCCGTCTCTTAATTCTGTCGCGAGGAGAAGCTTTGCGGTTCAAGGTCTTGATTGGTCGCGTCGACTTGTGGGCGCGATGCAGGACGGGCGTGCTTCAAAAGGCGGCGCTAGGGCGCTTTGTTGCCCACAGTGTCGATCGCGACACACCGTATCGGCGCGACTCGTCGTAGGCTCTTGCTGCGTCCTTCATGGCGCTTTTCCTCCCATAGACTTGAGCCCGTCGCGAATGGCGGGCTTCCTTCGATAAGGCGAGTTAAGCGACGCCTGTCTTCACGAGCCGGGCGTAAGTCTCGCTCTTGTGCCACTCGAGCCAGCCTTTCTCGACAGCGCATTTGATGCCGTCGCCGACCTCCTGGTTGCTGGCTTTGAGCGCGTAGAGGAATGGCGCGTTGATTCCCGATATGAATGCGGCCGTTCTGGACCGACTCGATGGTGGCTGCGAGCTCGACTAGTTTTCGTTTCTAGTGGCTTCAGGATCAGAGTAGGGTTGTTCGGCGGTACGCTTCATCAGCTTGCCTACAGCGATCCGGCTCACTCCAGAACGTCGTACTCGAACGCGACGCTCTCGGGGTCATTTTCCTCGAACCAGTTTTCCGCGGACTCAACCGTGGCGAACAAATTGATATAGTCTGCGTGGCCGACCTGCTTGCTCGTGTTGACGTAAGCAAAGACGGTCATTGGTCCCTTGTCAGTTATGCGCCGGCCTTGCGAGTCCACGGGTCAAAAGCGACCTTGAAGCCGAAAGAGGTCTAGACGATCCCTGTCGGGCTTCAAAGGAGTGACCGGTCCCAAGAAAACGGCAGGAGATTGTATCGTTACCATGGGGCAGTGCAAATTCGAGCTTTCATCCAGACTGGCTCAGCGAAGCTGGGCCGGAGAACAAAGCGATGTGCAAAAGGGCAGATCGCACACGCATGTTGGCGTACATTGCGACGGGCTGTCGAATGCGCATTTGCAATGCGAGAATCGTTCAAGCCAACCTAGCTCCCAGCCACTGACCGCCAGTCACCAATTCCCGGGCAGCCTCTTCCACCACTGCCATTACGGTGGCCGCTGCTGGAGATAAGGCTGCTTCCGCCGCCTGGCACAACACGATGGTACGGTGGCAACCGCCCTCCGCGAAAGGCATCGCCCGAATACGGCCCTGGTCGGCATCCATGCGGATGCACCCGCCTGGCAGCAGCGAGACGCCAAGCCCGGCTTGTACGCATTGCGTGATCAGGGCGATGGCATCGACTTCGTATTTGACGTTGAGCGGCAGGGAGCGGGCGCGAAAATGTCCTTCTGCCGTATGGCGTAGCCCATTACCGACCGAAGGAAGGATAAATTCGTGCGCTGAAGCATCCATGAAGGAAATATGGGTCTGACGGGCACTCAGGTCGGCTGAGGTCGGTCCGACAAAGAGAAGCTCCTCTTTCAGAAGTTGCTGGCAGTGCAGGCCCGATGCTGAGCGCGGTTCTGCCATTACGGCGAAATCCAGCTTTCCCGCTCGGATATCGTTACCCAGCAAATGGGTATGCTCTTGCTTCAGCTCCAGGCGAACATCGGGATAACGCGCTGTAGTGAGCTGCAACAGAGGCAAGGCGAGCACCGTCATCAAGCTGTGTGGCAGCCCGACGGCCACGACACCCGACGGTTGTTCGATCGATTTGCGTACGTCGTGCCGGGCCCGGTCGAGTTGTTTGAAGACAATCTGACAATGCTCGTAGAGCCTGGCCCCCGCCTCCGTCAGGGCAACACCCTTGGCCGAGCGTTGCAAAAGCAGGGCGCCTAGTTCCTCTTCGAGCGACTGGATGCTCTTGCTCAAGGCGGGCTGGGCCACGTGAAGACTTTCAGCTGCTTTGCTGATGCTTTTCGCTTCGACGACGGCGGTAAAATAGCGAAGCTTGCGAAAGTCCATGGCTGCACGTTTTGGTGGTGTCCAGGGCATTCCCCACAGGAATGCCCCTCTAACAACATTATATTTGTCGAACAAGCAATCTAAGGATGGAATGGCGAGGCTTTCCAGCAAAAGCCAACGCGAAGATGGGAGTTGCTGGACGGTGAGGTATAACGCGCTCTCATAGGTAGGTCGTGGCGATGTCTGCTACCCGTTCCCCGTCGATGCGAAGCAAGCTCTTCGTACCGGGTTCCCGTCCCGAGTTGTTCGACAAAGCGTGGCAATCGGCCGCCGACGCAATCTCTTTTGATCTCGAAGATGCCGTCGCGGAAGACCGTAAGATCGAAGCGCGCGGCTACGTCACCAGGGCGCTTGAACATCGCACAACGGCGGGAAAGGTTGTGATTGTCCGCATCAATCCCTGGGGCGAGCCTTTCTTTGCCGATGATCTTGAGGCGGTCGTGCGACCCGGCCTCGACATCGTCAATCTCCCGAAGGTCGAAAGTGCCGAAACGATCCTGGAGACGGCGCGGCTGCTCGATCGGCTAGAGCGCGAGAACGGTATCAGCCGCCGCGTCGGCATTCTCGCCAATATCGAAACATCGCGCGGCCTGCGTGTGGCGGCCGAGATCTCGCTGTCCCATGAGCGGGTGATCGGCTTGCAGCTCGGTTTCGGCGATCTGTTCGAACCGCTTGGAATCGAGCGCACTCCACTTGCGCTGGCGCCGGTGCGCCTGGCTGTTCGGCTTGCTGCTGCCGAAGCCGGTATCGACGCCTTTGACGGAGCATTCGTCGGCGTGGCAGATGGCGAAGCGTTCCGGATGGATGCTGAAGCTGGCCGCGCGCTAGGTCTTGCGGGAAAGAGTTGCATCCATCCCAGTCAGATCGACATCGCCAACGCGGTATTCTTTCCGCGCGACGCGGAAGTCGAAAATGCGCGGCGTATCGTCGCCAAAGCCGAAGAGATGCTCGCGCGCGGTGTCGGGGCGTTCATGGTCGATGGCGTCATGGCCGATGGACCATTTATCGACCGGGCCCGCGCCGTGCTGAGAATCGCCGAAGGGGCGGCCCACCATGCCTGAAACGATGAAAACCGAACGGGCCATGCCTGCAGCCGCAGGCCCTCTGAAGGGTCTACGCGTCATTGATTGCGCAACGCTGTTCGCGGGACCGATCATCTCAACGCTGATGGGCGATTTCGGGGCGGACGTCATCAAGATCGAGCACCCGAGCGGCGATCCGTTACGGAACATGGGCGCCAAAAAAGAAGGGCACGGCCTATGGTGGAAGACTACAGGGCGCAACAAGCGTTGCATCGCGCTCGATTTGAAGACCGCCGAGGACGCCGAGATATTCAAGGCGATGATCATCGACGCAGATATTCTCGTGGAAAATTTCAGAACCGGCACGCTGGAAAGTTGGGGGCTTGGCTGGGATGTGCTCTCGAAGATCAATCCCCGGCTTGTGATGGTGAGGGTGACCGGGTTCGGTCAGACTGGTCCGTATAGCCGACGTGCCGGGTTCGGCACGCTGGCCGAGGCGATGTCCGGCTTCGCTCATATCACGGGTCAGCCCGATGGCCCGCCGACTTTACCGCCATTTGGGCTCGCCGACGGCATCGCGGCTTATTACGGCTGCTTCGCCTCGATGTTCGCGATTTACGAACGTGACATCGGCGGCAGCGGCAAGGGTCAGTATATTGATCTAGCCATTTACGAACCAATCTTTGCCTTGCTGGGACCGCAGCCTATCATCTTCGACCAACTCGGTGTGATCCAGAACCGCACTGGAAATCGTTCGGTCAACAACGCTCCGCGCAATGCATATCGCACGCGTGAGGGGCGCTGGGTGGCGCTATCGGCGGCGACGCCCAGCATCGTCAAGCGCGTGCTCGACCTGACGGGTGGTCCGGGTACGGCGGATGATCCGCGCTTCCAGACCAACCTCGACCGCATCAAGCATGTCGAGGAGATCGACCGGATCGTCGGTGGCTGGATCGCCAAACATGATTTGTCCCAAGTCCTCGAGACGTTCGAGCGCGTCGAGGCAGCGATTGCGCCAATCTACGATGTCGAGCAGATCTTCGGGGATCAGCAATATATAGCGCGAAACTCTGTGGTCTCGGTGCCCGACGAGGATCTCGGCCCGGTGCGGATGCAGAACGTCTTCCCGGTGATGTCGCGCACGCCCGGCGCGATCCGTCGCACCGGCGCACGGATCGACCAGGATCGCGACGAGATCATTGATGAGTTGCGGGCCGCAGGCCGGCTCCCGGCACAGGGAGAGGACAGAGCATGACAAGTGTCTGGCGGCCAAGTTCCGAACATCCGCGTGATTTTGTTGGTTACGGTCGAAAACGCCCCGATCCGCGCTGGCCTGGTAAGGCACGCATCGCCGTGAATTTTGCGATCAACTATGAGGAAGGGTCGGAATACAGCGTTCCAGACGGCTGTGATCGTACCGAGCTTGGCCTCGCCGAGGCCCCGGGTGGGCGGGTGCCGGCCGGACAGCGCGACCTCGCCTTCGAGACCATGTACGAGTATGGCAGCCGGGTCGGAATCTGGCGGCTGTTCGATCTATTCCAGGAACGGCAGTTGCCAGCAACGGTTTTTGGCTGTGCCCTCGCGCTCGAGCGCAATCAGCAGGTAGCGGAGGCCATCGCTGCTTCGAATTTCGATGTCTGTTGTCATGGCTGGCGTTGGGAAGAGCATTTCCGCCTTAGCGAAGAGGAAGAGCGAGAGCGCATCGCGCGCGCGGTTGCTTCGATCAAGCGCACGACCGGCGAGCGGCCGTTCGGCTGGTATTGTCGTTTCGGGCCGAGCGAGAATACGCGTCGCCTTATCGTCGAGGAGGGCGGCTTTCGTTACGATTCGGACGCCTACAATGACGAACTGCCCTATTGGGTCGAGGTCGAGCGCAAGACCCATCTTGTCGTGCCCTACACGATGGATGCCAATGACGGAAAGTTTGCAGCTCCCTCCGGCTTCTCCGCGCCCGAGGATTTTGAGGGCTATCTGAAGTCGGCTTTCGACCAGCTTTATGCGGAAGGTGCCGAGAAGCCTGGGCTGATGTCGATCGGCCTTCACCCGCGCATTACCGGGCGGCCGGCAAGGGCGCGAGCTCTGGCGAACGTCCTCGATCATATCCTCAAGCATGACCGCGTCTGGGTCTGCAGGCGCCTCGATGTCGCCGAGCACTGGCACGCCCACCACGCGCCCTCCGAGGCTGGCCGATGAACGACACAACCGGCACGCAAATCTGGGATAGCTATTTGGGTGAGGCCGACCGCGCCGTATTGGCGAGGGGGCGGTTTGCGCAGCGGATGGGTTTCGGCGCCCGGCCGGCGATCGTAGTCATCGACGCGCAACGCTACATGGTCGGCGAGCGCGGCATTCGCGACGAACGCTATCCTTCATCCTGCGGCGAAATTGGATGGGCGGCAGTCGATCGGATCGCGGCCATCCTGGACGCCGGACGAGAGGCAGGCGTTCCGGTGTTTCTGACCCGGTTCGCCCTCGACGCCAGCGGCAATGATATTGGTGTTTATGGTCGCAAGCGCGCCTTCATGAAGGAGCGCGATGACTGGTGCATCGACGGAACGATGGGCGCCGAACTGCTGCCCGAAGTCGGACCCAAGCCAGGCGATATCGTCTTCGTGAAGAAAAAACCCAGTGGTTTCCACGGGACGCCACTGCTCGGTTATCTAATCGAGCGCAATATCGACACCGTGATCGTGCTCGGCGGTGCGACCAGTAATTGCGTGCGCGCCACCGTCTTCGACGCCGCTTCCTACAATTATCGCGCGATCGTTCCGGCCGACGCGGTGTTCGACCGGTTGCCGATCTCGCACGCGATCAGCCTCTTCGACATGGATCGGCAATTCGCCGACGTGACGGATGCGGCCGCAGTCATTGCCAGACTTCAGAAACACAGCAAGGGGGATAGACAATGAAACGTCTTGTATTGACGGCTCTCGTGTTGGCTGCCTCGACTTTGTCCGCGAGCGCGCAAGAGACGTGGCGCATCGGCGCACTCTACCCGCTGACAGGCGGCCTGGCGCTGCTCGGCAATGAAAACCTCAATGGCGCGCGTATCGCCGTTGACATGATCAACGAGAAAGGCGGCATCGCCGGCAAGAAAGTCGAACTCGTCCAGGGCGACGCCTCGACCCCCGACAAGGCGCAGTCGGAGGCTGAGCGCCTGTCCTCGCTTGAGAATTTGCAGATCATCACGGGTACCTATTCGAGCGGACTGTCTTACGCCGCAAGCCAGGTGGTAGAGCGCCGCGGCGGGCTCTACTGGGAGACCGGCGGCATTGCCGACGGTTTGACCAAGCGCGGTTTCAGCGGCTATTTCCGCCTCGTGTTCACGGCGAGCTCGAACGGTCAGCTTGCCGCCAATCTCGCTGCGAGCGCCATCGCGCCGCGTCTAGGCAAGAAGCCTGCTGATCTCACCGTGCTCATCGTGCACGAAGATTCGGATTACGGTACCTCGGTTGCGACCGCGGCCGAGACCAAGGCTAAGGACCTCGGCTTCAAGGTCGCTGGGCGTCTGCCATACAAGGCCGCGACCACCGATCTCGCCCCGCTCGTGCTGCGTATGAAAGCGAGCAGCGCCGACATCGTCATCGCCTCGTCCTATGCCAATGATGCACTCCTGATCCAGCGCCAGATGAAGCAACTCGGCGTCAATGTCGGGGCTTTCATCGGTACTGGCGGCATTTACGGTCTGGCGAGCTTCGGTGAAGGATTGGGGAGCGCCGTCAATGGAATCTTCGACACCGAGGGATCGGCGGGCATCAATCCCGCATCCCTCTCGGACGAGGCGCGGACGCTGCTCGCCGAGTTCCAGAAGCGCTTCCAGGCCAGTCAGGGCAAGGCGCCATCCTACGTCGGCACCCAGGGGTTTGTCGGCACCTACATCTTGCTCGACAAGGTGCTCCGCACGGCCGGCGCGACGGATCCAGTCAAGCTGAAGGACGCCGCGCTTGCGCTCGACATTCCCGCCGGCGGCACTTCGCTCGGCTGGGGCGTCAAATTTGCCAGGCCGGGTAGCGAGATGCAGGGGCAGAACGAGCGTTCGTTCCCGGTCGCTCAGCAATGGCAGGATGGAAAGCTCGTCGTGGTGGCGCCGGACAACCTCAAGACCGGCGATCCGGTGCTGGTGCCGCTCCAGACCTGGGACAAGCGCTGATCTGGCCGCGGTGGCGGGCAATCAGTCACCGCCCATAGCCTGGATACGAGATGCTGGACATCCTTCCTCAATTGCTGGTCTCGGGCCTGCTGATCGGCGGTGTCTACGGATTGCTGTCGATCGGCTTAACGTTGATCTTTGGTGTCCTGCGGATCGTCAATTTCGCGCAAGGCGAGTTCATCATGCTCGCCATGTTCGGGGCCTTCTGGCTTAACGCGCTGTGGGGAATCGATCCCTATATGTCGATCCTCATCGTCACGCCGGTCCTGTTCGGCCTTGGCTTGCTTGCCGAACGCGTGGTGATCAAGCCGATCCTGCACGCGCCGCATGCGATGCAAATATTCGCGACCTTCGGGCTCTCGGTGATCCTTCAGAACGTTGCCCTTACCTTCTGGGGCCCCGACTATCGTTCGGTTCAGACGGCGTATTCCTCGCAATCCCTCATCGTCGGGAATGTCGCCATCTCCGTGAGCTCACTTTACGCCTTCATCGTCGCCTTTCTGATGGCGGGAGCGTTGATCGCGTTTCTGCAACTCTCGCGCGACGGCAAGGCGCTGCGCGCCATGGTGCAAAACCGCTATGCTGCCTCGCTGATGGGTGTGAACACGGACCGGCTGAACCGGCTGGCGTTCGGCGCCGGCGTTGCCTGTGCGGCGGTGGCAGGCTGCATCCTGACGCCGATGTTCTATACGTTTCCGACCGCAGGGGTCGACCTGATCATCACCGCCTTTGTCGTTGTCGTTCTCGGTGGGCTCGGCAGCGTCGCCGGCGCCATGGTCGGAGGGCTGATCATTGGCGTCACCCAGACGCTGACAGGCTTCTACGTCTCGGTCGAACTCAAGGACGTCATCGCGCTTGTGCTGTTCATCCTGATTCTGTTGATCCGTCCTCAGGGACTATTCGGCCGCGCTGGCATGGAAGAGGTCGGCACCAAATGAGCGCGTTCTTCAATGACTACTACCTCAACATCGCCGTGATGACCTGTCTCTGGGCCGCCCTGTCCGGAGCCTGGAATTTGATGGCGGGTTATGGCGGACTTGTGTCGCTCGGACAGTCGGCGTTTTTCGGCATCGGCGCCTACATCACTGCGATCGTCTTCACCAAATACGGTATTTCGCCCTGGCTAGGCTTGATCGCTGGCATCTTTGTTACGACCGGGCTTGCTGTGGCGATCAGCTGGCCCTGTTTTCGGCTGCGCGGAGCATTCTTCTCGCTGGCAACGCTGGTCTTCCCGATCGCGATGGAAATCGTCGCCAATAACTGGAGCGATCTCACACGCGGCCCAAGCGGCATCGCAATCCCGTTCCAGCCGGGTATCTCCACATTCATCTTCAGTTCGCGGTGGGCCTATCTCGTCGCGGCCTTCGCACTGATGATGACGGTCTACGGGATCACCCGTTGGATGCATCGTGGCAGGCTCGGCCTCTATCTGATCGCCGTTCGCGACGACGAGGCAACCGCGGCCAGCATGGGTATCGAGACGGTCAAGGTAAAGCTGATCGTCACCATGATCAGTGCCGCGCTCACGGCCGTCGGCGGTTTCTTCTATGCCCAGTACATCCTGTTCCTCGATCCGCCGAGCGTGTTCTCGATCAACATTTCGGTGCAGATCGCGCTTCTGAGCATCATTGGCGGGCTTGGCACACCGCTCGGCCCGATCGTGGGTTCGCTGGTGATGACACCGCTCGACGGGGTGTTGAGCCAGTTCTTCGGTGGTGGGCCCCGGCTGTTGATCTATGGCGCCGTGCTGCTCGGGACCGTGCTGTTGGCGCCCAGGGGTATTGTCGGCACGGTCAAGGCATGGCGCCCCACATGACGGGCACGACCAACCGATCGATTGGCAAGGAACTGCTGCGCGCCAGCGGGCTCGTACGCCGCTTTGGCGGACTCGTCGCCGTGAACGAGGTGTCGCTGGATGTAGCCGACCGCGAGATGGTTGGGCTCATCGGTCCAAATGGCGCCGGCAAGACATCGCTGTTCAATATGCTGAGCGGTCAACTCGGGCCCGATTCCGGCAGCGTCAGTTTTGGCGGCCAGGACATTACCGGTGCTTCTGCAAGTGTCTGCGCTCGCGTGGGCATTGGCCGTACGTTCCAGATCGTCAAGCCCCTCGTCAGCCTGACGGTCCATGAGAATGTCACCGTCGGCGCGTTGTTGAACTATCCGCTGGCGACGGCACGCGAAAAGGCCGCGGAGATCGTTGGCCGCGTCGGCATGCATGCGCTGCTCGACCAGCAGGCGGGCAGTCTGACCTTGGAGTCCCGCAAGCGGCTTGAGCTCGCGCGCGCTCTCTCGATCGAACCAAGGATGTTACTGCTCGACGAGATACTCGCTGGCCTCAACGCTTCGGAGATCAATGAGAGCATTCATTTGATCCGGAGCTTCGCGCATCAGGACGGCCTCGCGGTCATCATGATCGAGCACAATTTGCACGCCGTGATGTCGCTCGCCGACAAGGTTGTGGTGCTCGACTATGGACGCAAGATTGCCGAGGGCAAGCCGGAAGTGGTGGTGCGAGACCCGGCCGTAGTGGCCGCCTATCTCGGGAGCGACGACTGATGACGCTCGATATAACCGATCTCGTTGCCGGCTATGGCGACATCACCGTATTGCGCGGTGTCACTTGTTCGGTGTCGGCCAATAGCGTTGTCGCGTTGCTCGGAGCCAATGGTGCGGGCAAGACCACCACGCTGAACGCGATCTCCGGCCTGCAAGCTAATGTCTCTGGCGGCACGATCCGGCTGGAAGGCAACGATATTACGCGTATGCCGGCCCATGAGCGGGTCGAGGCAGGCATTGCCCATGTTCCGCAGGGCCGCCAGCTCTTCGCCTTCATGAGCGTGCGCGAGAATCTTGAACTCGGAGGCTACGCACCGCGGGCGAGGGGACACGAAAAGGACGCGCTTGACCGCGTCCTTTCCATTTTTCCTCGGCTCAAGGAGCGGCTCGGCCAACAGGCTGGCTCGCTGTCTGGCGGCGAGCAGCAGATGTGCGCAATCGCGCGCGGCCTGATGTCGAAGCCGCGCTACCTGCTGCTCGACGAGCCCTCGCTCGGTCTGGCCCCGATTGTAGTCAAGCAGGTCATGGCCGTCATCGGCCAGATTGTGGCACAAGGCATCGGCATTCTGCTCGTGGAGCAGAATGTCGCCCTGGCTCTCAAGCAGGCGCAGTACGCCTACGTGCTGGAGCAGGCCAGGATCGCGATCGAGGGCCCCGCCGCCGCTCTTCAGGACGATGATCGGGTCCGAAAGGCATATCTCGGCCTTTGAGGTACGCTGGCAAGTATCAAGTCACGGCAAAAGGGGAAAACCATGGATCTCAAGCTCGCCGGCAAGGTCGCGCTTGTCACCGGTGCCAGCGTTGGCCTCGGCCGCGCGATCGCGCAGACGCTTGCCGAAGTGGGATGTCGCCTTGCAATCGTGGCCCGGCGAGAAGACCGCCTGAGAAATGCGGCGGACGAGATTGCGGCTTCTGGACGCGAGCGGCCGTTGGTGATCGTCGCAGATATCACGCAGCACGACGCCGCCCCGCGTATCAGAGATGAGGTGCTTGCCGCTTTCGGCCGGCTCGACATCCTCGTCAACAATGCCGGCGGTTCGCGGCCCTTCGACGGGCTGGGCACGCGTGAGCAATGGGATGAGGCCATGGCGCTTAATTTTCATGCCGGTCGGGAGCTCGCCCACGCCTTCGTGCCCATCATGCAGGTTCAGAAATTCGGCCGGATCATCAATCTGACCGGGGGCGATGAGCCGCTGGCATTGAATGGCGGCATTCCACCCAATGGGGCCACCCACATCTGGGCAAAGTCGCTCTCCCGTGTCGTCGGCAAGGATGGGATCACGGTCAATTCGATCCCGCCCGGCCGGCTACACTCCGAGCAGATCGATCAGAAATTATTGCCGACCGAGGAGTCTCAGCGCAAATGGGTCGCGGAGAATTGTCCTGCTGGCTATATCGGCGAGCCGGAAGATCTCGCAGTGCTTGTCGCCTTTCTTGCCTCGCCACTTGCCCGTTACATCACGGGCCAGGTAATCCACGTTGACGGAGGTGCGCGACGCTTCTCGCACTAGGTCAGGTTCGTGAATATTTGTTAGATCGATGCGTGCAACACGCGATACAGATATGCGGTGATCCTGCAGACCGCGCTCACAATCGATCAACACGGGCTTTGCGCGGCTGGAGAGCAAAGCGAAGGTTAAGGCAAGGCGTATCGCACGCAAATGCTGCGCGAGAGCGGCGGCAAGAGCAAAGCGAGAGTTCCGGAAATGAAATCCCGGCCCGGATCGCGGGGAGGCGTGCCACGGGAAAGATTGCCGAGGGAGTGTCTATCTTGTGCCCATAGCGGAACCATCGTCTTGCAACTCGAACGGTGTTCGCCCGTTGCAGCCTGTCAGTAAAAAAGGCCGCAGCGGCTTGCGACGCTGCGGCCCCCGCCGGGTCAAAAAAATACGTGAAATATGGTCCAGCCCCGGCGTCAACAAAGCTACGCCCCGAGGTTTTTGCGCCGCAAATAGAATCGGCGCGTCGCTTGACGAGCGAGACTAGCTGTTGCCGCAGGACAACTAAAACCTCAGGAACCTTGACCTAAAGGTCGGTCCAAGCTTGCGGCTAATTTAGGCCAACTATCGGGTGCGACAGGCTGCCGCGCCGACCAAGTCCTCGCCTTTCGATTTCTCCAGTATGCTTGGCTTGCGCTCGGCGGGGCGTGCTTCAAGAGGGATGGAGCGGCCCCGGCGCTTGCCAGCCCCTGCCGGGGTCGCTTCCCTAGTGAGAGCCCACGCTCAGCCGCGCCGCGACACCGGCCGCAAGCGGCGCAACGGCATGTGCGCCAAGTCAAGAGAGCGACCTTCCGGGTGCGCGCAAAGCGGCTTCAGTTGCGCAGCCGAACGCGCGACCGCTTGACGACGGACGATACGATCCGATCATAGGTTTCTAGTGCTGCCTCGGTCGCCAACTTGACCATTTCGCGATAGGCGATCTCGTTCATTTGAGTGAAGCTGTCCCGGATCGCTTCAGCCAACTCTTCATCCGTGACCGATGATCGATTTGGCTCTGCTTTTCCCGTCAGACGGCTATACAAATTGAGACGGTAGACTTCGGCCGAAATTTGCCAGGCCCAATCTTCGAGATTTAGTTGTTCTGTCAGCAATGCAGGATCCGGAGGGTAAGTCGTTGGAGCTGGGATCAGATAGCCGATGAAGATCGGTCTAAAAACCAACCCATGGTTGGACCAATATGCTGCTCTGGTTGCACCGCCGTTGTTTGGAGCTTCGTAGAGGCCTGGGACGCGGCGCTTGACGATGTCCGTTATTGGTAACCTATTCCACGCGCAAGCATCATCGCTTCGGTTGTTCCCTAGACTCCGCTGTGCGTCACCCTGGGGACCCAGCGTTTGGCGATCTGCGCAACCGATCCTCTCCGATGTCGGCGAAGCGGCAGCGTATCCCTCCGATCGCCATGCGCCTTTGCATGGGCCAGCTGCGATCGAGACAATCAGCGGCACGGTCCATTTCGGGCGGCCTCAGTGCTGACGAGGCAACAGGCAGCTCATAGACGTTGAACAATCTCTTACATTGGGGCCGCAATCACAGCCGCTTCAGCGGCGATCGGATATTTTGGCGGCCCTCGCGCCTAGACGCCCGGGTGCCCTTTGCAGAGCACAATATACCCGAATTTGTGCGGATCGCCGGACGAATCCAGGTACCTACATGTGATGCTCAACGTTGATCGCGGCACACGGAAACTTGGCTTACGACCCCACGTTAATCCCGCCACCCGCGGAATCGACCGCCTCTTCGCTGGCCTTCGGTCCCAGCGGTGGTACTCTTTCGAAAAACGGAGGGAGGAAGACATGGGAGATCGATCGACGCAACCTACGTGGGATCCTCTTGTTCTCGCCGGCCAACTGCACTCGGTCGCGAAGCAGAGCCAGTTGTTGATGCAGCGGTTCGCCACATCCCAGGCCGACGCCACGAAGGTCGGCATGGGAGACACCTCGACGCTCGGGTTTGATTTCGTCGATCTCATGACAAGAATGATGTCGGACCCGACGCCGGTGGCGAAGGCCCAGATCGACCTCTTCAACGACAGCATGGCGGTGTGGAAATCGGCGGCAGAAAGCATGTGGCTGACGCGGCCTTGCGAGTCCGACAAACTCAAGGACAAACGTTTCAAGCATCCCGACTGGACCGAGAACGCAGTCTTTAACTACGTGAAGGAAAGCTATCTGGTCGCCGCCAAGGCAATCCTTTCGACCGTCCGAGACGTAAAGGGCATGGACGACGCCACTGCTCGAAAGGTCGACTTCTACACGCGTCAGTTCGTCGACGCCATTTCTCCTTCGAACTTCGTCGCCACCAATCCGGAGGTGCTCAAAGCCACGCTAGAGTCCGGAGGACAAAACCTGCTCCGCGGGCTGGACAACCTGCTTTCCGATCTCGGTCGTGGCGAGGGTCGCCTCTCCATCACGATGACCGACATGAAGGCTTTCCGGCTCGGTGAGAATATCGCAACTACTCCCGGGAAGATCGTTTTCCAGAACAATCTGATGCAGCTTATCCAGTACGCTCCTTCGACAAGCGACGTACGCAAGCGGCCTCTCCTCATTATCCCGCCATGGATCAACAAGTTCTACGTCCTCGATCTTCAGCCGAAGAATTCGCTTATCAAGTGGGCGGTCGACCAAGGCCATACCGTCTTCGTCATCTCCTGGGTCAATCCGGACGAGAAGCTCGCCGAGAAGGGTTTCGAAGACTACATGCTCGAGGGTCCAGTCGCGGCCCTGGATGCAATCAAAAGGGCGACCGGCGAAGAGGAGGTCAATGCCATCGGATACTGTCTTGGGGGCACTCTGCTCGCCTCAACCGCCGCCTACCTGGCTGCGAACGAAGACGGCAGGATCGCAAGCGCAACGTACTTCGTGACGCTGGTGGATTTCGCGGAAGTCGGTGATATGGCCGTCTTCATAGATCAGGGGCAGCTCGCAACGCTCGAAAGGCGCATGCGCGAGCGCGGATATCTCGACGCTCAGGATATGGCGACATCATTCAATATGTTGCGGGCCAACGACCTGATCTGGTCCTTCGTCGTGAACAACTACTTGCTCGGCAAGGAGCAGCTCCCGTTCGATCTATTGTTTTGGAACTCGGACTCCACACGGATGCCCGCTGCCATGCATTCATTCTACCTCCGGGCAATGTATCTGGAAAATCGTCTATCCAAGCCCGGCGGCATCACGCTCGCTGGCACCCCGATCGACCTGTCGCGGATCAAGATCCCGTCGTTCATCCTGTCCACGCGCGAAGACCATATCGCCCCATGGACGTCGACCTATGCGGCGACGCGCCTGTATTCCGGTCCCGTCAAATTCGTTCTGTCCGCCTCCGGACACATGGCGGGAGTTATCAGCGCACCGGGCAGCAAGTATGGCCATTGGACGAACGATAATTTGCCGTCTGCCCCAGACCAGTGGTTCGCAGATGCAACCAGTCATCGTGGCTCCTGGTGGCCCGTTTGGGACGAGTGGGTGAGCCGCCTGGATCATCACCGCGTTCCGGCGCGCGAACCGGGCGGGGGCAACTTGCCAGTCATCGAGGACGCTCCCGGCTCCTACGTACGCGTGAGAGCGGTGGCATCCTAGCTGATCCGCACGAGCGCAACTGCGCCGACGAAAATCGGTCGGCGGCGACGGCGACAATAGACTTCTTCATCGGCACGGATATGTCCGGTCGCAACGGCAGTGCTTACGAAGGCCCCGGTACTATTTTAGGCTCTGGCTCGGCCATCCCTGCGTTGGGCTGCCCGGCTGATCAACCACATCGGCCCTGGCGGGAGGCATGTAGGCCTTTCCGCAATGCGAACCCCCGGCGACTGTCTAGCTGCGCCGGGCAATTGTCGCGGAACGAAATCGGGTCGAAGTCCCTTTCTGATTAACCGCGCCAGCCACTGAGCCATAATCTCGGCTGATTCCGGCCCGATCCTGCCAGGGCTGAAGGGTGGGGACCCGTCGAAAGTGATCAGATTTGTTGCCTTGGGAGTGGCTGGCCTGGTGGCGCTGGGTGCTGTTGCCGCGCTTGGTCGAAGCGCTGCTCCTGTCGCCTCCGCTACAGTCGCGCCCGAGATTGTGAGCTACCCGGTTGTATCCGGTACTAAGGGTGACCGACTGCTCGCGGCCCGAAAGGAAGATGTGGCTCTTGCCGTTCCCGCCGCAGCCACGATAGATCCGAAACCGACACCCGAGGTCGTCGTATCGGCGCCTGCACCTCAAGCGAAGGCCAAGCCAAAAGAGCCAGCCTTCGTTCCGCGTCATTGGCACGACAACGCCGCTTCCGGCTACCAAATCCGCAAGCGCAGCGCTGCCGCGTCAAAAGACGCTCAATCCGGAGCGACCGAGAGGCCAAAACAGAGCTGCAGCCAGGACGGGCTCAGCCCGCTGCTTCGAAAGCTCAATCTGCAACCGAACTGCGAGCTTTGAACTCCGCGACCGCCGGAGACAGCTCGCGCGGCCGAAAGTCGAAGTTGCAAACGCGCGCGTTCGGAATCGGACAATGCAGAGTGGCGTGCGTACCCTATCGGGCGCATCAATATGGGCGGCGGCTATTCGGGGGAGCAGAAATATTGATTGCGGTCCATGATAGACCTCAATTCGCAGCTGGAAAGGAAAAAGAATGTAGGCCGCTCGAAATAATGGAGCGGCCACCGGGTCTAAAAATCAAGCGGCTGATTTCAGCCCCAGCACTCGCAACATAACCTGAATGCGCGTGGCCAAGAGTCGGGAATCCGACGTTTCAATTAAGAATGGCAGGACCCAGTGGCGTCTTGGACACACTGTGACGCTTCAGTGATCACATTCAACTTCAACCAACGTCGCTCAACTCAGCTGATTACTGCCAATGTCCATTCGCAAAGAAGCGCGGGCCTAATGATGCGCATCATCCGAACATTTCGTCGTGGTGCCACCTGCGGAATGCATCTTCGTATAGCTGCCACCTGGGCTTGAATTGCGTAGTGCCGGATGTCGGTGAGGTCCATTTTGGTGTTACCGGAGTGGTCAGTTGCTTGGGCTATACGTGTTTATGGCTCCGGCAGACTGCAGGTGCTGCGATTTCAATCGCTGCGGCTCTTCGCGAGAACGAGACCGCGCAAAATAATGAAAGCCCTGAGCAATCGAATGCCCTACAAACAAAGCAACTGATGCTCGTCTCCGAGCACCGTCTGCGCTTCGGCCTGGCTGCGAGTTCAACGTAAAGGCTGGATGGCTATTCTCGCGGCGATTGTGATTGTCGCCCTGGTCCTTGGCTTTCTTTTGCACCGATAGCGATGCGCCGCTCGTAGTGACGGGCGAGCTCCATCAGCCGCTTCTTGATAAAGGGATCGGCCTGCTCAGCCAGCTCTCTGACCATTCGCAGGCGCTCGCGGCAAAATTCTTCGTCCATGGGGAGAAACCCGGGTAAATAAATCCGAGTTTATGTCGGTGTATCCGAGTTACGTATGAAGCGTCCCACAAAAGCTGTGAGTTCCTTACCGAGCTTCATCAGGCCCCAGCTCGCAACCTTAAGGACGAGAGCCCCGAAGGGCGACTACCTCCACGAGATCAAGTGCGACGGCTACCGCGTCCAAATCCATATCGATGGAGAAAATCGCAAGTCGGGTTTATCAAAGACCCCACAGGTGTGGCCGCTCTATCTTGGGAAACAGGAGGGGAAAATGTTGCCCAATGTCGGCGCGGGCTCGTGTGTTGTCGTTACCGGGGACGCGCTGCTCCGATGGCGCCCGGCGCGGTGCCGAAGCGCTGGCGGAATCCGCGCGCAAAGTACGTGTAATCGCGAAAGCCGCAGGCGTAGGCGATTTCGCTGAGAGGTTGACGTGTCTTCGTCAACGCGCGACACTCGATCAGATGCGCCGCACGATCCAGACGAAGCGAAGATATGTAGTCAGTGTATGTCGACCCTCGGGCTGTGAACAGCTTCTGCAAATAGCGTAGCGAAATTCCCATCTCGGCCGCCACCTCACGCGGAGAGATGTCCGGATCGGCATAGCGGTCCTTGATCATGGCGCAGACTCGCGCGAACAGCTTGTCGGTGTGGCGTGAGCAAAGCGGGGCGGGCGGTGCAAACAGTGCGCCGAGGAGGTCATAGATCACCAGACGCATATAGTCGTCAGCCGACGCGACCGCCGGTTCTACATTGCCGACGGGGTCAAGAGCGAGTTGACTGAGTATGCGTGCCGCCTGCCCCCGCCCGCGACCGCACGTGCCACCTTGCGGCTGGAAGCCGAGATGCGACACCAGGTTCTGGCGCGGCACCTGCAAGCCAAGCCATTGCGCCTGCTGGACCCCAACGAGTGTCACGGGTCTCATGGAATCGAGCAGGACGAGTTCGCCAGCAGCGGCATTTACAACTTGGTCGTTCTGAATGATTGTCGATCCGCCCGTCAGCTGAGCTACGACGAAGTAATACTCCATCTCATCACGGCGAATGTCCAGCTTCGTCCGGTCAACGCGGACAGTGTCGCAGGCGAGATCAACCGCAGCGAACCCGAAGACGCGCCGCGGGCGAACCCTGCCTGCGAAGATGCTGTTTCCGCGAGCAGGACTAAAACATCCAAAATTCTCGCGCAGTGCAGCTATGAAACCATCATAGCCCAATTCTGGAGCGCTGAGAAAATCATCGTTTGGCTGCACCATCGATTCCCCAGGTATCAAACCTAACGTTACGTTTTATCACTGCCTGCGCCGAAGCCACGGGCAAACGTTAGCTTGGCATGGCCCCTAGACAGGTGCCGCACAACTCCGCGTCACGCCCAATCACACCTCCGGGATCGTGTCAATGCCGTCGCGCGGCGCGTTGCGCGCTAGTAAGGACGATTGGGCGCGATCGCCTCGCGACGCCTGAGGTCCTGTCGTATAGCTTCCGATCTTGACAGTCACGCGTTGCAAAGATCGGAGACAAAGATTGAAAGTTTCAAAGCTTAACGGCTGGGTGTCGGTGCCCTCGACTGGACGGGCGGTGCAAACAGTGCGCCGAGGAGATGATAGATCACCAGGCGCATATAGTCGTCAGCCGACGCGACCGCGGGCTCTACATTGCCAACGGGGTCAAGAGCGAGTTGACTGAGTATGCGTGCCGCCTGCCCTTGCCCGCGACCGCACGTGCCGCCTTGCGGCTCGAAGCCGAGATGCGACACTAGGTTCTGGCGCGGCACCTGCAAGCCAAGCCATTGCGCCCGCCGAACCCCAACGAATGTCACGGGTCTCGTGGAATCGAGCAGGACGAGTTCGCCAGCAGCGGCATTTACAACTCGGTCGTTCTGAATGATTGTCGATCCGCCCGTCAGCTGAGCTACGACGAAGTAATACTCCATGTCATCACGGCGAATGTCCAGCTTCGTCCGGTCAACGCGGACAGTGTTGCAGGCGAGATCCACCGCAGCGAACCCGAAGACGCGCCGCGGGCGCACCCTGCCTGCAAAGATGTTGGTTCCGCGAGCAGGACTAAAACATCCAAAATGTTCGCGCAATGCAGCTATGAAGCCATCATAGTCCAATTCTGGAGCGCTGAGAAAATCGTTGTTCGGCTGCACCATCGACTCCCCGGGCAAATAATTTTTCAAACCTAACGTCAGGTTTCATTACTGCCTGCGCCGAGCGACGGGCAAACGTTAGCTTGGCATGGCCCCCAGACAGGTGCCGCGCAACTCCGCGTCACGCCCAATCACACCTCCGAGATCGTGTCAGTGCCGCCGCGCGGCGCGTTGCGCGCTAGTAAGGACGATTGGGCGCGATCGCCTCACGACAATTCGGATCCAGCGGCATAAGAGGAGTCCGTTGGCCGTCACGGGCAGCGGCGGCGCATCGGGCCAGCGGGGCGCCGACCATGACACTGGGCCATCTGTTCTTCGCGGCAGTGATGACGACCTACATCTTTGTCGGTCTCTGGCTCGAAGAGCGCGATCTACGCGAGTAGCCAAATTGACGCGATTGAAACGGACACTGGCCGTGGGCGCGGTTACAGCGCTCGACCTACGTTGTAACGCGGTGATTGGAGGAGTTTTCCGTATGAGTGATGAAACACCTGTCGAACAATGGAACACGTCCGCCGAAGGCTGGGCGCACTGGGCCGCTCGGGCCACGGACTATCTTGTGCCCGCGACCGAGAGGATGCTTGATCTCGCCAACGTCAAGCCGGGCTGCCGCGTGCTGGATGTCGGCTGCGGATCTGGGGAACAAACCATCATCGCCGCGCGCCGAGTTGGAGATACCGGTCATGTGCTGGCCATCGACGTCGCAGCGTCCATGATCACTGCGACTGAGAAAGCCGTGCGAAAGGCTGGGATGCGGAACGTCTCGACCCGTGTCTGTCCGGCGGATGCGCTGGTGGACGATGGGGAACGGTTCGACGCCGCAATCAGCCGGCTGGTTCTGATGCTAATTCCCGACCCAGTTGCGGCTGCGCGCGCCGTTCAGACTGTGTTGCGCACAGGAGGGCTGTTCGCAGCAATCGTTACAGGCGATCCAACGAAGACCACTTACAACGCCATCGCACTAGACATTCTTGCCCGACATGGCGGCAAGACAGACTGGGAGGATAGGCCCGGCAGCATTCGTTCCCTGGTCGATCCGACACGACTTGAGGCCGTGATGGCGAACGCGGGCTTCACCAAAGTCGCAGTGAGCAGCATATCAACGATACAGCGATTGAAGAGCGCAGCAGCGGCAACAACGATGATCCGCGAGGGGTTTGCCTTCTACAAAGCAATGATCGCTCATCTGCCACAACAGCGACAGGACGTCGCTTGGAACGAATTGGAACAGGCACTAAAGCGCTTTGAGGACGCGGACGGCTTTGCTGGACCCGGCGAGGTCAATTTGGTGGTCGGACGCAAGCCTTAGTTCGATGCCATCGTCCTGAGGGATGATACGTACTATCCGAACACCTCGTGCCGCTGCTGCGCTACAAGGTTCAGCCGTCTAGATTCCGATCTAAGCAGTCGCGCGTTGCAGAGATCGGACAAAAAAGAATGAAAGTTTCGCCGCGCAAATGATGGTTTGTAGGGCCTTGGACGGGAATTGCGCTGCGGATAACCGCATCAGCCGGCGCGTTCTGGTGACCTAAGCGGCGCCGGATCGATCGAATTGGGATATCTGCGACTTTAATCGCCTGATAGCTGAGGCGATTTGATTGGCTTATGAGGTCGAAAATTCCGGATTGGATGTGAGATGAACAATCGCCTTTGGCGTGTGACACTTATTCTAATCATTGCCATTCTGCCGATTTATACAATGGGTGACGCTCACGGCCACGATCATCAGCGCCCGGAGCTAAACGGTTGGTATGCGAGTCTGCATAGCGGCAAAGGGCCCTGCTGCGACGGCACGGACGCGAAGCGCGTCGATGACGCCGATTGGGACACCAAGGACGATCACTATCGCGTCCGAATAGACGGCGAGTGGGTCGACGTTCCGAAAGAAGCTGTTGTAGACGGTCCGAACCGTGCTGGCCGCACGATGGTCTGGCCTTACTATCTGGATGGTCATCCGAAGGCACGCTGCTTTATGCCGGGGAGCATGGGCTGATGGCGAGCGCACGGCGATCCGTTCCTTGCACCCAGCGTACATTTGCTAAGTTGTTCAACACGGGCGTGGCGCACTAGGGTCTGTACTCAATAGAGATTCCTCTTGAGGCGGGATTGTGATTCAAGCTTTCCAACGGAGGGAGGCTTGGATGGCAAAGCAAGTCTATTGGTTGAGCGATGCAGAGTGGCAGCGAATAGAGCCGTTGTTGCCGCGAGGCCGCCGCGGAGCGCACCGGGTGGATGATCGCCGGGTGATCAGCGGGATCGTCCATATGCTGCGATGTGGGGCGCGTTGGCGCGACTGCCCGGAGGTCTACGGCCCGTATACGACGGTTTACAATCGCTTCAATCGCTGGAGCCGTCAGGGGATTTGGACCGATATTTTCTATGCCCTGACGGGGTCGACTGGCATGTACGGGGCGGCATCTGTTGATTCCACCTACATCAAAGCCCACCGCTCGGCAGCCGGCGCAAAAGGGGGGCCTTCAACAATGCCATCGGCCGCTCGCGTGGCGGGCAAACGACCAAAATCCACGCGCTGACCGATGAGATCGGGCGTCCATATGCCTTGTTGATCACGGCTGGAAACGTCCACGACCTCGACGGAGCCCGCCGTCTGCTCACTTTGGGGCATCGACCGAAGAGTGTCATTGCCGACCGAGCCTATGACGCCAGAAGCTTGCGCGAGGAACTCGCACAGCGGCGGATCAAGGCGGTCATCCCCCCAAATCCGACCCGTAAGCACCCGCATCGCTACGACAAACGCGCCTACAAAGGCCGCAACGTCATCGAGCGCATGTTTTGTCGCCTGAAGGACTTCCGCCGCATCGCCACCCGATATGACAAGCGCGCAGATATCTTCCTCTCAGCAATCCTTCTGACCGCCGCCTTGCTCTGGTGGCTCAATTGAGTCCAGACCCTAGTCCGGTTGTGGCCTTCAGCGAACCTACACGCGTCCCAGGGCGAGGTCCGCAAAATGACCTCAAGCCGACATGTAGCCCGGCTCATGGTGCACAGCGCTGGCGCGAAGCCGGCCCCTGGTTTGATAAGTTAGCTCAGATCAACCACCGATTGCCTCGCGGGGAGCGAGCGCGTCGAGCATCGACCGGCAGCTATCGTGGCCGCTGACGTGGTGCTATTGGCGGCTTTATGTACGACGAAGAGGCCGCACATGCCTGGCGCGATGTTCGCGGATCGTGCCGTGCCTGCCATCACGGAATGTTCGTGCGTACGGACAACCGGTCATCGCGCTGATGATCAGCTCTATCGTCGCCGGCGTGTTTTGGCTCATCCATCATCGACGCCTCACCCTTGCGCCGGAAAGCAGCGCACGTCTTGATGAATGCGTCATTTTCCGACGAACTGACCGACTGGAAGTAATTTCGCCGCCAAGTGCCCGGCGAGTCCACGCTGCTCAACTCGCGTTCGATGACGGAGAGGGCCATAAAAGGGATCTTCTCAAGATGGACCTGCTGTCCCACTTCTTGCCGCAGCGAAGATTTTCACGCTCGGCGATCTCTGGATGGGTCATCGCCAGGTTTTCGAGCTCGATAGACGTATCCATTCGCCCCCGGACTTGATGACGTCCTTCGAGCGATCCGTAACCTGCATATAACCGTCGCTGTCGATCGTGGCGACATCACCCGTGAAAAACCAGCCATCGGCACGCTCGCTTTCCGGGATCTTGTAATAAGCGCGGGCGATCCAGGGCCCTCGAATCACAAGGTTGCCAATTGCCTTGCCATCGCGCGGGAGTTCACTGTCGTTGCTATCGCGAATGCCGATTGAAAACTGCTCGTCCTTGTCTGATCTGGCGAGACCGTCGTTCAGCTCTCGACGAGGCCCTGTGCTTGCGGAGCGACTTCGAGATCGTGCCGATCGGGCTAGTTTCCGTCATGCCCCAGCCATGTAGCACCTCTACTCCATAGCCGTCTTGCAGCGTTTCCATCAGCGAGGCCGGACATGCTGTGCCGCCGATCAGCGCGCGATTGAGCGTCGTCGGCTTTACGCCGGCGCTTTGCAGATATTGAACATAGCCCAGCCAGACCGTCGGTACGCCGTTGGCGAAGGTCACTCCATTGTCCTCAAACAACCGATGCAGGCTCTCCCCGTCGATTTTCGGTCCGGCCATCACCAGCTTCGAACCCATTGCCGTTGCGCAATACGGCATTCCCCAGGACATTGCATGGAACATCGGCGCGACAAGCGCGACCGTGTCATCCAGGGAAATGCGACAAGCGTCCGGAAGGGCTGCGGAGTAGGAATGCAGCACGGCGCTGCGATGGCTATACAGCACACCCTTTGGGTTTCCAGTCGTTCCAGAGGTATAGCACAGCCCGCACGCCGTGTTCTCGTCTAGTTCCGGCCATGCATAAGCTTCCGAGCATCCGGAGAGAAATCCTTCATACGACGGGAAGCCGCTGGCTCCCACAATCTTCGCGTCGACTGGCTCGCCCAGATATATCCATAATTCAACAGACGGGCATCGCGGCATTAATGTGTGTATGAGATCGATGAAAGCCAGATCGAAGAACACAACCACATCTTCGGCGTGGTTAATGACGTATATGATCTGCTCTGCGAACAGCCTTGGATTGATCGTGTGACAAACGGCTCCAAGTCCGGAAATACCGAAGTGTAGTTCGAGATGCCGATAACTGTTCCAGGCTAACGTCGCAACGCGATCGCCTGGTTTGATGCCGATCGAGCCCAGGGAATTTGCGAGCTGAGAGCTGCGCCGGCGGAGGCCGCTGTAGCTGGTGATGTGATCGCGCTTGTCGGGGTGTCGGGATACGATCTCGACATCGGGAAAGGAGCGCGCCGCGTGCATGAGAATGGATGACAGGAGCAACGGAGTTTGCATCATCAAGCCAAGCATGGTGAATGGATCCTCGATTTCGATGCGTTCGCCTCAGGCGCAAGCAATATTCGCGTAAATAGGAGATCCTCTGAACGCGGTCCGTTTGGCCGGAAATCTGCATCAGACAGGACGACGTGTCGCTCGCCCTCTCTCGGGCGCCTGATCCCCTCAAGCGCCTTCACGCGCGACGCGTGAGAGGATGATAAGCCTGAAGTAAGTGACGAGCAGCCTGATCGCAAAAGATGTGTCGAGCCATACGACCAACATTGGCATGCGTTTTTCACGCGCGATTGCGGATTCGAAAGCATGCTCGGTAAAAATGCGATCGACCCGCTCTGCCGCTGATGCCATTGTCCCACGCCCATCAGGTTGGCCGTGGGACAAAGAGTCATGATTCACTGCGGCGCACTGCTAGTTCATACGCACCCAAGGCGCTTCCTGAGAGTTCTTCGAGATGCGCGAGGCCCAGACCGCCGACGACGGCTTTCTGGACGGGCGCGACGTCGGCATTGATCTTGTCAGCACCGAACGACGTGCCTACCACCGTCCGAGCGGCGCGACTGCCCTTCGACTGGCCGACGAGCTTGGCGACGGCCTCGGCGATGTCATGAAGCTTCGGAGCGTCCTTACTTTGCAGCATTGACGTGAAGGTTCTGTAAATGGCGTCGGGAATCTGGCCGACCTCGCCGTATGACTTCGTGATGTCGTCGTCTGCAGGCCTTTGGATGCTCGAGTACAGGCTTGTCGGGTAAGCCCCAGGCTGAACTTCCACCACGTCTATCCCGAGTTGGGAGACCTCTAGCCGAATGCTGTCGGTCAAAGCTTCGATCGCCATCTTGCTCGCGCCGTAGATGCCGACGAAAGGGAACGTCACCCGGCCGAGGACCGAACCCATGTTGATAATGAGGCCTTCGCGCTCCCGACGCATCGAAGGCAGCACTGCCCGCGTAACGCGAAGGAGCCCGATGACGTTGGTGTCGAAGATCGCTTTCGCCTGATCGGCCGTGAAGGCTTCGGTCACGCCCACCGACGCAATGCCGGCGTTGTTGACCAGCACGTTGATCTTGCCGGCCTCGGCGAGGATGGAAGAGATGGCGCGATCGACGGACCGGTCATCGGTAACGTCGAGTTCCACGACGCCTATTTTCTGACTTCGCAGCGCGTCGGCATGGCTGCGATTGCGACCGGCGATGTCGCGCATCGAGGCGAAGACGCGATAGCCGTCGCGCGCCAGCCTTTCCGCTGTTTCACGGCCGAAGCCGCTCGATGTGCCGGTGATGAGAATAGTCCTGGTCATGGTTTGCCTTCAGTGTTGATGGGGGCCATTGCGAGATGATCAGCCGGTATGGCTGGTCAGGAACTGGCTGGGTACCGTTACCGGGATGTCCGAGAGCGAGCTTGAACAGACGTTGGACGCGGCGGGTTGGGTGATGGAGCCTTGGACGCGAGTCAGAAGGCGAATTCCAGGCTGGCGTGTGCAACCAGCTTTCCCGTAGACGCAAACGAAACGCGGGTTTCCGTGAAGGCCGACGCGTTGCCAAAGCGCAATACTTCTGCTCTCACCTGATAGTCATCGTTGACGGCTGGACGCAGGAAGTGAGTGTGCTGATACACGGTGCCTTTGGTGATGCGCCCCGTCGTGCCCACAGACAGTGATGCAACCGAGTCAATGGCCGCCATAATTGCCTGGCCACATACCGCACCGCTTGACAATTTGAGCGTATCACGTTGCGGAAGCATCGCGGACACGATGCCCGGGTAGACCTTGAACTCACGAAGGCCGAGCATTTTCACCCAAGGCGCGAAAACATACTCGTACAACTCAAGAACTGTGGCATCCGTCACAGGCAAACAATGAAGCGGAACCGGAATTCCAGGCCGCCCAACTCCCAAGGCAGGATCGGACTCGTTTTGCGTTGCCTGTTCGGTCGCAAGAGCCCGGCTTCCCGTTAGCGTCATTGTATTCACAACCTCTGTAATCATTGTCGTCTCCGGTTCTCGTCAAAGCGTGACTACGAAGACGGAAGCTAGGCGGCTGGGCCCCGGATGTCGTGAGGCGATCGCGCCCGATCGTCCGTACTGGCGCGTACCGCGTGACGCGCCGAGCGGCAGCGCTGACACGGTCTCGGTGGCATGATCAGGTGTGACGCAGAGTTGAGCGGGATCTATCTTGCAGCCACGCTAGCCTGCGGTTGAAACCGATGATCGGTTCCCACGCACCGTACTTTCTGACGACTGACTCGTGCTGCGAGTGGGACGTTGCCGTTGAAAAGGAGGAAGCAAATGTTCGCGCAGCACCTTGATCGAAGAAGCGGTAAGTAACTGGAGCACACGGCCTTAGAAGCATATGTCGTCGCGGTCGACCCTGCGAATTGTCGATACTCCGCTGTTGACAAAGCCTCTCGTGCTATCAGCGTCCGGTGTCTCCCGACGCTTATATCTGGCCGGCGAGATGCGTCGTGTCATGCGCTGAACAAACACCTTGAGATGTACAAACCGGCGCCAGCCGCCGCCCAAGACGCTATTGGGATTGCGCACTACGAACGACGCCGCGATGCATATCACTTCGATCCACATTATCATTTGGAGTTCCGTTTCACGAATTATGCGAGCGTGTGGTGACGTCGATCATCAGCCACGGAGCCGCTCGAGAGCGCGACCGCCAGTGTCGTGCCGCCGATGCTGCGAATGAAGCTAAGTCTCGGAGACTGAATGTCGTGAGCACCAGGCGCCGTTCCCTATACGGACACGCACATCGCAGCGCGACCCCGGCGATTGGTGAAGCTCACTTTCCCTGCATGGATACAACTGCGACCATCGGCATTTGTGATCGGCCGTCCCATACTATGGCGGCGGGCACAGCTATTCGAACGAGAAAATCGTCTTCCAGTCGTTCTTCATGCTGATGACCGTCCAATTGTTCTTCTTTGCCTCAGCATAGAGCGCAGGAGTGAGCGCACCAATCTTGGTATCGGGTAGCCCCTGCGCAGGTCCATAAGCGTACTCACGCTTTGCGTCGTCGTGCAGTACAAGCATTGATAGACGTGCGCCGTCGCCGGCACCCGTATATTCCAGCATCTGCTCGTCTCCAGTCGAGTTACCAAATGAAGCCCTCGGTCGCCGACCAATCATCAAGTGAATGCCCTCCGGCTTCCCTGCAGCGTTGTCATTAAGCAAGAGCCTGGGTTCGTTGATGAGGATGGGATTGCCATCCTTGTCATAACCATATTTGACGGCAAGCGCCGACCCGATCACCTGCTCGGGTGGGATGCCGTAGATCTGCTGGGAATAAAGGCGCACGAAATCCTGACCGAAGCCCGTGACGATGAAGGTCTTGAAGCCATTAGCTCGCAAGTAGGTCATCACTTCCAGCATCGGTTGGTAGACCAGCTCCGTATAAAGGCGGTTCCAGCGTGGGTGCTTCGTCGAGGCGAGCCATTTCTTTGCTTCGACCGCGAACTCGTCAGTTGTCATGCCGGTGAGTGTTGCAAGGGCGATTTTTTCGATATCGCGCATCGATAGCCTGGCCAACGCTCCGCGGCTTTCCGAGAGCACCGTCTTGAATGGCTCGACCTCCTTTAACTCCGGCTGTTGTGTGGTCAACACCGGTACCCGGTCGAGGCAGTACATCATTTGGCAATAGATCGGGTGCTCCACCCAAAGCGTTCCATCCTGATCAAAAGTGGCAATGCGATCCTCGGGAGGCACGAACTTCGGAGTTGACCGGTCTGTCGTGTCTCGCACGAAGTCGAGGATCGCTTGTTTGGCGGATCCCTCATTCCACGATGGCAGTGGGTCGCTCGAAGCGGTCTGGGCCGACGCCGAGACGGATAAGGCCGGCGCGGATACGGCAGAAAGCAATACCAAGGTCGTGAGCAAGCTGCGACGGTCGATGCCGGAGCGCAGAGTGGTCTCTATCATGTTCGACTTCTCCTTAATTCAGATGGATCGGGAGTTTTCCAAAGGTCGTTGCCGCCCCGGGTCCCTTTCGCTGCTCTCATGAGCAGACTATGGTCAGCTCATTCGGCATGACCGCTTCGTGTCGATATTGCTGGAAAAGGTCTCTGTTGGGGTGGCGAACGGACATGTACCGATCAGGTTGCGGCCCCTGTGCGTTCCGGATGCGATGGACCGCACTGCCGCGGATGCGCCTCGGCCATCAAGCGGTGCTAGTCAGCACGCACCCAAAGCGCTGCTAGCCCATTGAAGTTCAGCACCGCCCGCCGCTCCAGGCGGCGCTCGGCTCTCAGGCGGAGCTTCGGGAACTGCTCGAAAAGCATCGAAAGGGCGATCTGCGCCTCGGCCCGGGCCAATGGTGCGCCAAGACAGAAATGGGCGCCGCCGCCAAATGAGATGTGACGTTTATCTGGCCGTTCGATGTCAAACCGCTTTGGATTGGGATGGGCCGCTGGGTCATGATTCGCTGCATAGAGCATGGCATTGATGGTCTGCCCTGCGGCGATCGGACACCCGCCGATCTGCATTGCTTCGGTTGCGATCCGAGTGCCTTGCATAACCGGCGTGTCATAGCGCAACACTTCCTCGACGGCGCTACGGACCAGGTTTGGCTCAGCGAGCAGTTTGCTGAGTTCGCTGGGATGCTGCAGGAGCGCCAACACTGCGTTACCGATAAGGTCGGTTGTCGTCACGTTGCCTGCCAAGAGCAAACTATGGCAAACGTCTATGATCTCCGCCTCGTCGAGTTGCTCGCCGTCCTCTTCGGCGTCGATCAGGCGGCTGATCAGATCGGCCCGACGTTCCTTACGGCGCTTTCGGATCACCTCAGTGAGGTAGCCGGAGAGAGCAGCATTGCAGGATGCCAGGATGGCCTGCTGCTCCGGCGTGCGCTGCGGGCTGAACATCTGCATTATGCCGTCAGACGACCGCTTGAAGTCGTCGCTGCGGGCGGTATCGACGCCCAACATCAGCGCGATGACTATCGTCGGCAACGGTCGGGCATAAGCGTCCATAATATCGAAGCAGGATGGATCGTCGATATCATCCAGCAAGTCGCATGCGACCCTGGTGATACGCGGGCGCATGGCATCGACCGCGACCTGGTTGAATGCCTTCGCGACCAGATTGCGCAAGCGCTTGTGATCCGGGTCGTCCATATGCAGTATGAGCGGCCGAAATGTCTTATCCACCGTCAGTTGGGCCCGAGAGAACGAACCCGAGCGGGATTTCCGCGGATCGGAGGCCAGCTTGCGATTATTCATAGCGGCATCGACATCGACCGCACGGGTCAGCACCACCCGATCGAACATTCGGTCCCGGTGCACCGGCTCCCGCGACCTCAGCATATCGAGATATTCGTTCGGCCGTTCGCGAAAAACGGGATCCAAGTGGGTCAGAGATACTCCCGTTGGCACCGTGGTCTCGTTATCACTCATGGTTTCATCCTTTCGCTAAGCGTTTACTCCGATCGGCCGGAGCGAGCCTCCATAGCAATGGCAGGCCGATCCATCTCGCCGACGGCCCCAAGTGACAACGATTGGAAGCTTCCGTTCCTTGTCTCCGATCGCTGCAACGCATGACCGTCAAGGTCAGAACCTAACCAGCCGGGTCCCAGGTGTCGTGAGGTGATCGCGCCCAATCAGCTGCACTCACGCGCCCTGCGTGGTGCGCTCCAGATACAATAATCTTGTCGCCGCCTTCTCTGTTGTCGTGAACAGCGCGATTTGCATGACAATCAGTGCCACCGAAAACGTACGCCGGAATGCTATAGGCACACTGCACGTCCCAATGCAGTGTGCGAGGATGGCGCCACTTATGTTCAGAACAGGCCAGGCAGCAACATGGCGACCGTTTGCTTATAGCGGCGGTATTCCTCGCCGAACAACGCGGCAAGATCGCGCTCTTCGAGCCAGATACCGACAAAGATGTAAGTTGTCGTCACCGCCGCAAATAGCAGATGGCCCAACGTCATGGTCGGCGTCGACCAGAAAGCGATGATGAAGCCGAGATAGATAGGGTGCCGGATCACCCGATAGAGGCCGGGCGTCTTGAACTTGATCGGCTCGGCGATCCGGCCCGTGAAATGAGTGACCACCTGCGTCAAGCCGAACAGCTCGAAATGGCTGATCAGGAACGTGCTGTAAAGCACGATCAGCCAACCGAGAAAGCCCCCGGCAATCGCGGCAGAGACAAGCGCAGGCGTCTTGATTTGCCAAACGACCGCCGTGATTGGCTCCCACTGCCAGAACAGTAGCAGAAGCGTCAAGCTCGCCAGCAGTACATAAGAGCTGCGTTCGAGCGCAGGCGAGGCGACGCTCGCAGACAGCTTCTTGAAGCCTTGTCGCGCCATGCCGCTGTGCTGGACAGCGAAGAGCGACATCAGCGCAAGGTCGACAATCAGAGCATGCAGACGGGAGTTCGCGGTACCACTATCGATTGTCTTCGGCACCAGTAACTGCGACACGAAACCGATAGCGTATAGGATCGTGCCGAGAAAGATGAGATAGGCGAGCGTCCCGTAACCGAGCACGAGGCTCCGTGTGACAAGCGAGGCGAGGGCGGAGGCCGACCGATGGGTTGGCCCCTCTTGCATGGATGTAGACATTTTTCAGTTCCCATGATGCTAGGTGCGAAATCGCCGTTGCCAAATTCCGCAACGCGTGACAGCCAAGATCTCGGCAGCGTAATTTGGCGGGACGCAGAGGTGAGCAGGACTTATTGTGGGCCGCGCTAGGCTGATCAACGCCTGTCCGTAGCTTCGGCGCAGACAGTTACAAACCGTACGATTAGGCTGGCAGGATTATTTGCCTGGTAGAGCCGGTGGTGCACGGATTGATAGCCATCGCCGCGATCAGCTCGCTGAAGGTTGCGCCCACACTCAGGTATATGCCGACGGGCGGTCCTCTCTGACCCAGTGCTTTTCAGCCCCAGAATCGGGGGGCGGCGGCTTCATCCCTTGGATGGTCCAGAAATCGATTGGCGTTTCGTCAATATGAACCTCCCAGCGAAGACCCCGCTCGCGTGCGAAGGGATCGAGCGTCCTGTTGACGCGATCCAGCCACCACGCGCGCCGCTCAGGAGCAGTTGCGCGAGCAATCTGGTCAATCCAAATCCTGACAAAATCGTTCGTTGCCTTTCCGCCGACAAAGAACGAGTTCTTCGGCAACTCGTGAAAGACAACGCTTGCATAGAACCTGGGCAAGCCCACATCCGCGTAGAGGTCTGTGATACGCGTCGCTAGGGCGCACTTGTCCTCGGCTGAGTACGCATCTTCCGGATGATAAATATGCCACAGAGGCATTTGAGTTCTCCTTGTTAGGCCTTGGCGATACTCGCCATTCACGAGATCGGAAGCTAGGCGTGTGGACCTTAGGTGTCGTGAGACGGTCGCGCCCAATTTTCCGTACTAGCGCGCACCGCTTGGTGCGCGCCGTGCCAATGTGAGGCGTAAGGTCCGCCTTGGGTGATGAGTTGCGGTCAGCGGCAGCGCTGGACGGGTCAGGTCTACCCGTCACAGGGAAGCGCGGGAGACTTCGAGCATCTTCAACGCAGAGGACCTTCCGCCATTGGCTGTACATGCCCTGGGCGGGGCCTACGCTTCAGGGAAATTCTCGCCCGGCGCGGGCGTGACGCTAACTTGCAAAACCGCGACGCTCGGCGGGACGGGCAATCAGCAGATATGATGCCAGCGCAAGAAGGGAACACGATGTCATGACCGCGGCCATCGATAGCGCTGATCGTCCGTCGTAAAGACACGCTACGAGCCCGCTCGAGATGGCGCCTGCCATCATCTGAATGCTTCCGGACACAGCGCTTACGGCACCGGCGATCTGTGGCAACGGATGCATCGCCGCGCTGATGATGTTCGAAATGCTCAATCCGAAGGCAACGGCAACGGCGACAAGAAGTGAAACGGTAAGCGGTAGCGATACCCAGCCGACCAATGTCGTGGCGAGGAACAACCCTGACGCCGTCGCAGAGACCGTCAAGCTCGTCATCAGCACATAAGTTGGTGAGGAGTGCCAAGCGGCCAGCCGCCGATCGAGGAAAGCCCCGGCCATTACTGATCCGGAACATGCACTGAAAATCAGACCATACTGGTCAGGCCGTAGCCCCATGCCGTTGATGAAGAACAGAGCGGACCCTGTGACATAAGCCATAACGGTCCCGCCGGCGGCTGCACCGACCAGAATGTATACGGACGAGATCGGATGCGTCAGGACATGAAGATAGCCGCGGCCAATGATTGATGGTGCTAGGCAGTCGGTCTGACCGGTCCTTCCGATCTTTGCACTTTCGGCAAAGCCTGTGACCAATGCGATTAGCAAACCCAGACCCATTACGAATTGAATCGTGTAAATCAGGCGCCAGCTGCCCAGCGCCAGGAGAGCCGCGCCTGCGGTCGGTGCGATCACGGTAGCGGCATTTACGGCAATGACGACGTTGGCCATCTTCGCGCGCGCATTATCACCCTCAAATAGGTCGCGGATGATCGCAAATGTCACCGTCGTACTGGCCGCGCCGCAGCCTTGGCTGAAGCGGCACACGAGCAGCACCGGCAATGATTGGGACAGCGCGCAAGCGAGACTGCCGACGACAAAGAGCGCGACACCGAATACAACGACGGGCCTGCGACCGTACCGATCGGATACTGGCCCATAGACAAGCGGCGCCGTCGCCAGGCTGAGCATAAAGACGCTCATCGTAAAGCCGACACTTGCGGGCCGCGCGCCGAGAGCGACGCCAGTGCCGGTAAGCTCATGTCAATGCCTGAATACGGAACCGAGGCAAGAAGGCCAAGCAATAGCGTGAAAGCAAACGACGCAGGTTGAATACGCATGGGTTGAATATCCGATACGTTCCTTGTTCCATATCGCCAGATACGGAGCTTGTCCGCGGAGAAATCGATGGCCTCCCAGGTGAAAGACGGAAGAAACAGCTTTTCCATCTTTCCCGAAAGTGGAATCAAATCATTGATTGGCGGCGGTACGTCGGCCTTGCTTGGCGATCGTGGTGCCGCCAGGGTCGCTTATGTCATTCGAGCCTTGCCGAACTTGATTGATGATCCGCAGGATCTCGGAACGAGTGTCGATCGTCTTGAACTCGTCGGCCATGGCTGAGGCAGCCGAACGATAGTCCGGTTTGTCGAGTACGACCCGCACGGCCTCGCGCAATGCTTGCGGTGTCGGGTTGTTGGTAGCAAGATTGATTCCGACGCCGGACCATGCCACACGCACGTTCACGTCCGCCTTGTCTTCCGTCAACCCTGCGGTCACAAGCGGAATTCCAAAGCTCATCGCCTGGTTGACACTCCCGTATCCGCCATTGGTGACGAGCACATCGACCTTAGGTAGAAGCCACTCGAACGGCAGATAGCTGGCGAGACGTGCATTGTCGGGAATTGGGCCAGGAATGTCGTCGAACGCGCGACCGCCCGCTGTGGCGACCACAAGCAAGTCTGGTTCGTTCGCGAGTCCCGCGAGCGCCGGCGCGATCAAAAGGTTGAAATCGTGGTTTGCCACCGTACCCTGCGTCACAAGCACGACCTTGCGCGAGCCGTCCAGTTGGTGCGCCCACACCGGCAGCGGGACCTGATTAGGTACAATCGGAGGGACGCCAATAAAAGTCACGGAAGAAGGGATATCGCGCGGAAACTCAAAACGCGGCACGGTCAATTGCATATAGGCATCTGCAAGCTCTACGACCGATTCGAAGAGAGGCTTGGACAGCGGTCCAACGCCGAGGTCCTTCAGGTACCGATTGACGCAAAGGCCGAGAGGCCCGTCGACGATCTTGTCGTGTTCTCGCGCGAAGGCAGCATATTCGTCGAGCTGCGCTTGGGTGGCCGCGGGCGGCAAACCCGCAAAAGTCGGGGCTTTGTCCTTGCGTTGCCAGTGCAAGATGGATGTACCGCAAAGAACAATAGGAAAGCGTTTCGATCGCGGTTCGACCAGCATGGGCAGGACACCGAAAAACATATCGTCGCCAATGATGATCTCGGCAGGGAATTCCCGCAGGACAGTTTGCACGGCGCTGTACTGGGCGGGAATGGTATCGATGAAGAAGCGCTCGACTACTATGCGCAACCATTGTGGCCCGGGTGGTACGGCCTTCATCGCGTCGGACGTGATGACGTCCCGCGCGGTCATATCCGCCTCTTCGGGGAGCGGATAGAATTTTGCTCCGAACCGTTCGACACGGTTACGCAAGGAGGTCCCAGTCAAACAGGCAAGTTCGTGGCCCTCTGCGTTCAAGATCCGGCCGATCGCCAGAAGCGGATTGAGGTGGCCAGTCCCCGGGGTCGAGACGAAGAGAATCTTCATTTGATCGTTTCGTCCGATTGTCGACATAGCGATCTCCGTTGGGTTGCGCTGCAAAGCCTGTAGCGCGCAGGGGCTGAAGCGCGCTGAGGCGGGCCGGCCGGCGGTATTGCGTCCATCTCCGCCGCTTTCCCGCATTGGAATCATCATGAGAGGCGGCAACTGGCCGGAAAATCTAGTTCGAGACTGATTTCACCTTGCGGACGAGCACGCTGTCGCCGTTCCGGCTGATTTCGACCGCGCCTTCGTGGCGCGGTGTTGAGAATGCCAAACTCTGACCCGGTGCAAGAACAGATACGACACGGATCGGCGTTCCCGCCATGCCCTGTGCAAGGGTCGTGACAACATGGAATCCGTCGCGCCCGACGGTGTAGTAGGCAGCACCAGACACGTCGCCAAGGTCGATGCTTATGGCACTCATCGGACGCAGGCCATCGGCGTGGGCGGCATAGAGAGAGGCTGAGGTGAGTGCTGCGGCAACAAGCATGCTACGGATCGACATAGCGATTTCCTTTGGGTTGCGAGATGAAAATGTAAGGCATCGAGGCTGAGGAGTACCGGGACGGCCGGCCGGGTGAGGTCTATGTCCACCGGTCCCTTTTCGAGGTCTACGCGTTCGCGCTGCTGTCGGCGGTAAACGGCGAGCCGGTGATGTATTGAGGCGTCACACTCGCCAGGAATGCCACTGGATTGACGCAGAATTGCCTAGACTCTTGATCGACAGTGCTTGGAAACTTCCATTCGTTTCTCCATCTCTGCAGCGCGTGACTGCCAAGATCGAAACTAAGCGGTGCGACGTCAGGTGTCGTGAGCAGATCGCGCCCAATCGTCCGTACTGGCGCGCACCGCCCGGCACGCTCACGGCGACGCTGACCCGATCTCGGAGGCGTGACTTGGCTTGACGCAGAGTTGAGCGCGCCTGTCTCGACACGCTAGGTATATCGGCCGTCGCCTGTGGCTTCGGCGCGGGCCGTTACCAACCATACCATCAGGCTTCCAAGATTGTTGCCCCATGGAGTCGATAGTGCACCCAAACGACGATTTTCTCAGCGCTCCAAAATTGGACTACGACGGTTTCCGAGCTGCGCTGCGCAAGGACTGGGGATGGTTTAGTCCTGCTTTCGAAGCCAACATCTTCGCCGGCAAGGTGCGCACGCGGCGCGTCTTGGGATTCGTTGCAACGGATCTCACCTGCAACACGACTCGCGTTGAGCGTACGGGATCTGATATTCGCCGTGACAGCATGGAGTATTATTACGCGGTGGTCCAGCTCACAGGCGGATCGATAATCATCCAGGACGACCGAGTCGTAAATGTCGCCGCTGGCGATGTCGTCCTGCTCGATTCCACAAGACCTGTAACATTCGTCCCGGACGCCGAGCACCGGAACGCGCGATGGCTTAGTCTGCAATTGCCGCGCCAAAACCTGGTTGCGCATCTCGGCTTCGAACCACAAGGTGGCGCGTGCGGCCGCAGGCAGGCGCAAGCGTCGCGTCTGCTCTGTCAACTCGCTCTTGAGCCAGTCAGCGAAGCAGAACAAGCATTCGCATCGGTCGATAGATTCATGCCTCTGGTGGTCTATGATCTCCTCGGCGCACTGTTTGCACTGCCCGCGCCGCTCGGCTCACGCCACAACGATGAGCTGTTTATGCGTGCCTGCCACATCATAAAGAACCGCTTTGCCGATCCGGACATCTCTCCGCGCGAGGTGGCTGCCGAGGCGGGAATTTCGCTACGCTATTTGCAGAAGTTGTTCACGGTCCGTGGTTCGACATGCCGTCACCACATATGTTCAGCCCGTCTGGATCACGCGGCGCGTCTGATCGAACGCCGCGCGTTGATGAAGACAGGTCAGCCCCTCAGCGATATTGCATACGCTTGCGGCTTTCGCGATTACACGTATTTTGCGCGCGGATTTCGACGGCGTTTCGGCACCGCTCCTGGCGCCGCCGGAACAGGTGCCACCGGTAGCGACAACGCACAATTCCGCGCCGAGATTGGCTGTGTCGAAAGGCCGTCGACGGAGCGACGCGACAAGCGCGTCGTTTGGCCGGCGCGAGCCGACGCAACAATGGGCGGCGATCCCGAAGGTGAGGAACACGCCGAATAGCCCGATGGATGCGCGCGTCTTGGTCGCGGAGCGTGGCGCCGCCTGCCCCGCAGGCGAAAAAACTTCCACAAGCAAGCCAATGCCCGCTTTGGGTCTTGGCCGTGTAAAAACGGCTTTCAGCGGGACACATCCGGATGGCGGGGAGGGAGTGTGGCTCAAGCCGCGATCGCGGCGATCAGTGGCTTGGTCCCGACGATCGAGCGAAGCAAGCATATGCTTTTCGAAGACGGTAAGTTTGCCCATTTCCTCCTTCGGCTCGTCAGATTCTCGGTCTGCCTCGTCACCTTTGCAGCCAGTGCCTTGGTGATCTCCTTTCGGTCGGCAGTGTCCAGCTAGCTTGGACGGCGCGCGGCGCTCCCCTTCAACTGGGTACGCCGCCTCTGCACCGCCGATGGCCGCAATCGTCACCAAGGCGGGAAGGTGAACTTCACCCATCGCCGGGTTGGTGACGTGGCGATGAGCGGTGCGTGCCAGTACGGGTGAAATGGCGCACGCGGCTCACGACATCCAGCTTCCAGAGCCTTAGCTTCATTCACGTCAGCGAATTCAAATCGTGCTTGGAAGACACATGCCCCTGTCAACCATATGGCTCGTCACGTCCTTTTGTGATCAGACTCCTCGTCATGGACTTCATGCTTGTCATCTCTCTCTCAGGTCTCGCGCGAAGGCGATTTCGGGAATCGGCGAGGCCTCCCAAACGCTCGACAAGGCCGTTCACATCACTAGCTGCAGCGGCCTTCTCCAGCGCAGCGGCTTCGACTCGATGCAGGCCTTCGTCGATACCGTTATGATCGGATACTTAGCGCCGATGGATCCGAACGATCTTCTGGCGATGGCTTGGGCCTTGGCAACGAGAGCCGCAACGCCGGTGGCGATCTCGCGTCGGGCGCTCGGCCGTATCAAGGCGAAGACTTACGTGATGCCGGTTAGTCACGACATGTTCTTTCCGCCAAGCGACCTGCGAGGTAGAGCAACGGCTGATCCCGGGTAGCCAGTTCCGTCTGCTGAAAAGCATCTGCGGACATCTCGGCCTGTTTGGCGTCGCCCCCGAGCTGCTTGCGCAGCTTGACGCCAATCTGAACGAGCTGCTCGCGACACCTGTGATCTGACGAGGCGGATGATTTATCATTAGTTACAGTTGAGGGCGCGAACGAAAATTGCTCATGGTCTAAATCCGCACCGTCGGTAGTCTGACGCGCGGGTCGTCTAATCGCCCCACAATCCCTGCGGTCACGCCAACGAGGTCACCGACTTCGACTAGAGTATTGATGTGCAGGCGCTTCGGCTGCGGCGGAAGCTAGAGGCCGCCCCGAGTATGTCAAGGATCATTCGAACCATTCGAGGGCTCGGTTATGATTTCGGACTGGACGTCGAGCAGTTCTGACCAATCATCCCGCAAGGCGCCCGATCTTCCGGAGTATTGCAAGAAGCCCCGCATGACTCCCGGAAAGTCGCCAGGAGCAGCTAGCATGTTCCACTCTCCACGCTCGCAATCGCTGATCTTCGGAGTCGTGCTGGCGGTATGCATCTTCCTCGTCGATACTATCTCATCTCTCCACTTTGCTGTGGCCTCTTTGTACGTGGCCGCGATTCTGATTGGCGTACATAATCTTGAATGCGCAGGTATATTATTTAGCGGGATTTCATGCGTGGCATTGACCGCGCTCAGCTATCTGCTAACGCATGGGTTCACGTTTGTCGGCGCGGCGCCGTTGAGGTTATTTGTCAGCTTTGTATCGATCGCAATAACGACCGCTCTGGTGATCAAGAACCGATCGGCAAGCCAGAATCTTGCCGAACTTAATCGAGAACGTGAGAACCTGGCACGCTTCTTCTCTCCAAAAATTGTGGAGCAGCTTGTTCGGATCGATGTGCCCCATTCTGCGGCGTGTCGTGAGAATGCAGCGGTGTTATTTGCAGATGTTGTCGAGTTTACCGCTTATTCGTCTGGGAAGGCGCCCGATGAGGTCATCGCATTCTTACGCGAGTTATTAAATTTGCTTGGCGAAGCGGTATTTTTCCACGAAGGCTCGATCGATAAATTCCTCGGAGACGGTCTGATGGCCGTATTTGGTCCGCCTCATGCCAGCAACGAAGACGCAACGAACGCGGCGCTTTGTGCAATGCGAATCCGGGATCGTGTTAGTCAGTGGAATGCACAGCGCGTCAACAATCCCGACAAGGCCATTCGCGTCGCGGTTGGTATTCATTGGGGTGAGGTTGTGCAAGGTGATATCGGCACCGATCAGCAGCTGGAATTCACAGTGGTTGGTGACACTGTGAACATTGCTAGCCGTGTGGAGGCGTACTGTCGGGCTCTCAACGCGACTGTACTCGTCACCGCCGAATTCATTGAGTCGCTCATTGCTGAGGGCCGCGTCGACGTAGCCAACGCCTTCACAAGTGAAGGAAGGCACATGCTGCGAGGTTGCAAAGACCCTGTTCACCTCTATAGCTTGCAAGCAGGCTGAGGGGCCACCAATTGAAAGACGAATCGACGTGGGTTGCATCGAGGTTGGAGCACACGAGCGACACCTACTATCGCCAGGTTCGCGACCACTATGCCCAGCCTACCTTGAAGCAGTAGCTTGCCTGATACGGCTGGTGCGTAGCCTTGGCAGGATGTCTCGCTTACTTTTACTGGTACTAGAGCCGGGCCTGGCAGCAGTGCTTCTGCCGACCGCCGCGGTGTTTGGAGACCAAACCCTCAAGGCCGATGCGGCAGGCGGCCTCGAAAGAGGTCAGGCCCGATCTCGACCTGCTTGAAGGGAACGGGCGGGCTGATCCCGTCTGGCCCGTGCGCCAATACTTGCCGCAGATAGCACCGAGCAAATGCCGGGGTCGGCGATCGACCGGCAGGATCGAGGGTCGAGGAATGCATATGCATATCCGAAACGACCGAGGTCAACTTCAAGGAAACGATGCAAGCATCGCAGAACTCGCGGTCGTACGCATCAAACCCATGGTTACTACCCCTGATAGCAATGTCAGGGCAAAACTTTTCGTGATTGAAACAATTAGAAACAATTAATTGGTTCAAATTAATTTAAAGTTGTTTAATTTAAGTGCGCTCGTGGAAGGGAAGGACGCCATGCCCAAGATAGAAGACGACGGAGATCGCCGGGAATTCTTAAAATCGTGCGGCAGGTTTGCTGCAGTAACTCCGCCAGCGATGACCCTGCTCTTATCGACATCATTGACATCAACGGCAATCGCACATTCTGGCGGACGCAACGCAGGAGGAAGCGGCGGCGGTAGCGGGCGCAGTGGTTCGTTCTTCGACAATGATCGAGACCGCTCGACCAAGGAGCACTCGATCAACGAGCATTCGTCAGGCGGCTCCGGTGGAGGCGGCGGGGGAGCGGTTGGCGGAAAGGGCTCGAAGGTCGCGCATTCCGGAGATGAAGGTTCGCGATCTGGATTTGGCAGCGGTAACACGACCTCCTCAGGCGTTGGTAGCGGCGGAGACGAGAGGGAAAAGAAGGGGCGCGACTAAAGCAGCCTCACTCCGTGCCTGCCTTCTTCAACCCGTTCCCGATGCGTTCGAGACTATTAAGTCGCTTTGCTCGGTTCGACCGGCCATGTTGTTTTGGTATCGTGTTCCGACCAGCGATGGGGAGCCCAGGCAAGAGATTCAAGCGTCTTATCTGAGCGACAACGGCCGGGGCTAGCGGTCGCGGCAAAAGATAAGCTTGTGAGATACGTACGCCATTGGATCTCCGAGCAGGCGTTCGTTCGGGCGCATGAGGGTTATCGAATTGCCGAGCGTGGTCCCGATCCGGCAGAGCGGAGGACCCTTCAGTTCAGGTTCGTGCGCGGCTAAGTCAGTCGGGTAGTGTGGCTGAAGTCCGATGAGGGGCGCTATTCTGACAAGGGGAAAACCCATTGCGACATCAATGCACGCTTATCGACCCATTTGTCGGAACGGCCATTGATTTTTCAGGCAAATCACATGCCTCTTGATCAGCGGGTCCCAGGTTCGAGCCCTGGTGCGCCCACCATTTCAATGCCTTCGCGAGCAAAACCGTTTGAGCAACTGATTTTCAAACGGTTTTTGCAGAGCGCGCGCGTCTGATGGCGTCGCATGGGTACAGTGTTGGGACCTCGAGGGTCGACGTAATGCTCACCTTAATCCGTTCTTGGGCAATCGCGGAACATTCCGCCTAACCAATGGCGGCAGGTGCTTAGCGAGCGCTTCTGTTTGTGCGGAAGCCACGCTTCCAGCTACGTTGAACCCGGTGTGCCGAATTGTCCTCCGCCGAGTTACGCGCCTTGGTAGCCCTCGCAAATGAAGGAGCGCCGGTTTGGATTGGTCACGTCAACAAAAGGCGATGCGCACTTAGTATGCCCATGCTACTCACGTCGAAGAGGTGGGGCGATTGAATCTTGCCGGAATCAACGTGCCTCAGAGACGCACGCCGGTCGTGGCAAACGCTTGGGCGACGGGTTCCTGAATCCGATTCAAGAGCTCCATTCCCGCAATCGCGATCGCCATGGCAGCGACGCAGCCAAGAAGAAAAGCCTTCATCCGCAGCCTCCTTCGGTCGAAACGTCAAGGTGTTTATACGACACGGCTTGCCGCGAGCAAACTCGTTGATCGCATCAAGGCACAAGCGGTCCTATGGGCTCTTGAAAATGGGATCGACGGAAAATTCATCGCCCATCAAGCCGAGGGATTGAAGCACCGCGTTATTCTGGTCGACTTCCAATATCGCCAAAAGAAGCGCAAGCACGGTGGCAACGAGGATCAGGAAGGGCGATGCTTCTCGGGAAATGGGATCTTGCGACCCATCAAGCGCGCGCAGAGCGCGCAGCCGCGCCATCATCCGCAGAAATGGCCGCGTGAGCTCCTGCATGTCAGTCGTCCCTGACGTCACGAGCCAGAGACTATTCTCCGGACCACCGGCGTTCAAGCGGAGGATGCGCGAAGTCAGGTTGTTGCAATGCACGCGCCGGAACGGAAGTCAGCGTTGCCCAGTTTAGTACGCGCACCGGAGGATCCGACGTGAAATTGCCAACAACGATCTTGTGCTTCGCGGCTCTCTGCTTCATCCAGAGCGCCTCCGCCCAACCCGCGCAAACCAACTCATCTGCGGGACCAACCCCTCCCGAGGAGAAGGGCCAGCCACAGCCGCAAGGCTGGACGGGTCCAATCACTACAGGTTCGGGTGGCGCGCCCGCCGAAAGTCCCCAAGGTCAGAGTCCGCCCGGAATGCAGGCCGCGCCTCAAGGATCGTCCAAAACCACGACGGCGCCACCCAAGTAGATCGGTTCGGATATTCATCTCCGTCGGCTCTTCTGGCAATGTTGAGAGCGTGAACGTGACGCGGTGAGGGTCAATGAGACTACCTTTCTGCGCGGGGGGCGCCGCAGCCTTGTGGGCCATCTTTGCCGTATCATCCGTGCACGCCGACATGGCAGGACATGGCGGCCCCGTACGGGCGCTCGCCATCTCCCCCGATGGGGAAGGTCTTTTGTCGGGCAGCTTCGACACAGCAGCCATTCGCTGGTCGCTAAAGACTGATACGGCGGAGCAAGTGCTGCGGTATCATGTTGATGCCGTCAACGCTGTCGCTTTTCTGAAGGACGGGGCCATGGTCACGGCCGGAGCCGATGCACGAATTGCGGTGTGGACGGCAGGCCGGCAGCAGCCGGACCGGATATTCGAGGGACATGTGGGCCCGATCGTCGCGCTTGCGGTCTCTCCCGAGGGGGCGCTTCTCGCATCGGCTTCATGGGATCGGACGGTGCGGCTCTGGTCGCTGTCGGACGGCGCGTCGCGCGTGCTCGAAGGGCATTCGCAGAACGTCAACGACGTCGCTTTCACGCAGGATGGCAGGTCGATTGTCAGCGTTGGCTATGATCTTACGTTGCGCATCTGGCGTTTGCCGGATGGCCAGCCCGACGTCGTGGCGTTGCCGGCGCCGCTCAACGCCGTGGCCGTGGCGCCGGATGGTGAAATCGTCACAGGCGCCGTCGATGGCATGCTGCGGATACTGACCACGGAGGGCAAGGTCAGCGGCGAGGTCGCGGCCAGTCCTACACCGGTGGTGGCCTTGACGATGTCGGCGGACGGCAAGCTGATTGCTGCGGCCGGCGTTGGAGGAACAGTGGCGATCATCGATCGCAAGTCGCGCAGCCTGCTACGCACGCTGGTCGGGCCTGGGCGGCCGGTGTGGTCGATTGCCTTCCTTCCGGATTGCGAGACACTGATGACGGGTGGCGCGGATGGCAGGATCAGGCGCTGGAATGCGCGCACCGGCGATCCCGTTGGCTCAGGTCTGATCGGCACACTGGCCGATCCGCTCGCCGCCTATGCCGGCGATCATGGCGCCGACGTATTTCGGGCGTGTGTTGCCTGTCACACGCTGTCGGACAAGGAGGTTCAGCGCGCGGGCCCGACGCTTGCGGGACTATATGGCCGCAAGATCGGATCGCTCCCGGGCTATCGCTTCTCCGATGCGCTGAAGACCATGGACATCGTATGGACGCCGGAGACGGTCGCAAGACTGTTCGAGGTCGGACCGAGCACCTACACGCCCGGCACCAAGATGCCGGAGCAGCGCATCGGTTCGGCCGAGGACCGGCGCGCGCTGACCGACTTCCTTGGCCGCGCGACGTCGCGATAGCGGCCTCAGATCGAGTCCCAATTGTCCATCGGGAGATCCCTCATCTCCGGATGTTGCTTGAGGATCTGAATGACGTCGATGTTGGGGTGCTCCTTCAGCGCTTCCGCAACGCAGTGATTGACGTATTTCCGGCGCGACAGCCACGCGACCTTCTTACCCTTGGTTTCGGCCTTGCAGGCGACGATCGCTTGCTTAACGACGGTCTTCTGCGCCTTGGTGAGGGGAGGAGCGGCAGTTTCGGCCACTCCGCCGGCGAGAGCGATGGAGATCACGCACGTCGACAGAGCTGTGATCAAACGAGACATGGTGATGCTTCCCTGGTTTCAGGCCCTGCGGAGATGTCCGTTAGTTTCGTCTAGTCCTTGCCATCGCGCTGGCGCAGATAGTCATCCGTCGTCCGCGGCGGCGTTCGTTCGGGAACGCCCTTGAACGGATCGAATTGCTGTTCGCTCATGACGATGACGCGGCAGTCTGCGCACATCCTGAGTGCTTCGAGCCGCTTGTCGCCGGCCGGATACATCCAGTGCCGGCCTTCGAGCTTGGCGGCGACGCGGTCGATCGTGCTCTTGACGCCGAAGGCTGTGCCGCAGCGGACACAGAGCGCGGGCTCCTCTTCCTTGATAATCGCGGCGGGAGCGCGGGCCGCCCGGAAATCGATCTGCGGCTTGAGGCTGATGACGCTTTCCGGACAGATGCTCTGGCACAGGCCACATTGCACGCAGGCGTCCTCGACGAACTTCAGCATGGGCCGCTCGGGATCGTCGCGCAGCGCGCCGGTCGGGCAGGCCGAGACGCAAGAGAGGCACAGCGTACAGCCGCTGATATCAACGCTGATTGCGCCGATCGGCGCACCGGGCGGCAGGACAATCACGTCGACCGGCTTCGGCGCCAGGCGGTGCAACTCGCTCAGCCCGAAGCGCAAAAGGTCGCGCCGCTTGCCGACGGTCTTGAAGGTCGCGGGGGTTACGACCGCTGCGAGCGCGCCGATATCAGCCAAATGCTCGCCGAGGGCATCGGGATCATCCGTTTCGATGGTGGCGGCGCGGCGGCCCTCAAAGCCGAGGCCATCAAGGATCGCTTCGGCCATGCCGATCGTCTGCGACAGTCCTGTAACATCATGGCGTGGTCTTGCACGCAGCAGGAACCGTACAGCCGATACGCCATAGGCAAAGGCGCCGACGATCGCCTCCAACCCGAGTTGCGTGAGTTCGTTGACGGCAAAGGGAAGCACGTTCGCCGGCAGGCCGTCGCCGTGTCGCGCCAGGGCATCGATCAACGAGGTGCCGTGCGGGCTGTCATGAAAGAGCAGAACTGCATTCGTGCCACCGGCCTCGTGGTACGTGAGCAGCATGGCTCGAATTCTTTGTAGCTGCGTATCGGCGGGCGGCAGCGCATAGGATGCAGCCCCGGTCGGGCAGGCGGCGGCGCATTGGCCGCAGCCCGCGCAGATGTTCGGATCGATTGCGACATGATCGCCGTCGGGCGTGATCGCCCCGGTCGGGCAGAGATCGAGGCAGCGATGGCACCCCGTGCGGTTCGAGCGCGAATGGGCGCAAAGACCGGGCGTAACGTCTACATATCTCGGCTTGTCGAAGCTGCCGACGAGATCACGCGCGGTCAGCACGGTGCGGAGCACCGCGGCGGGATCGTTCGGATCTGCGCGAAGATAGCCGTCGCGCAGTTCGTGGGCGGGAAATAGCGGCATTCCGCCGGAAACGTCGAGCACGATGTCGCAGCGCGAGGTGACCCCGCTTCGCGGTGCGTCCAGCACGTAGCGATCGCGCGAGGAGGGACGGGGACGCGCATAATCGTCGATCGCAAGCTTGAAGGCGCCGAAATGTCCCTTCGCGGAGCGGATCGTGCCCTTCACGATAGGGAAGACCGTTGCAGCAGGCGGTACGGTGTCATCGAGCTGCTTCAGCATCACCGTGACGTCGAGGTGATCGGCAAGCAAGCGGCCGGCCTCGATTGCGGCCTCGTCGCGCCCGTAGATCAGGACCACGCCCTCGCTCGACAAGGTGACCAGCGGATAGTCCGGGAGCGGGACCGCGGCGGATGCGAGCAGGGCGGCCATCTTCGCACCGGCCCGTGCGCCATCTCGCGACCAACCGGCCGTTTCGCGAATGTTGACGAAGCTGATCGCATCAGGCCGTTCGCCGGCCTCATCAGCAAACTGCGCGGCCTGCTGCGTGCAAGCGACCGTCAGCGCGCCGCCAGCGGCGGCTGCCGTGCGGAAGTGATCGAGCTCGGCGCCGCAGAGATGACGAAAGCCTTTGATGTCGCAGTTGGGGCATCCGCGCCGGATCGTGGCCGCGTCGAGACGCATCGTGTCTTCGCACGAGCAGATCAGGACGGTCTTCGATGGCTGCTCCAGGTTGACCCCTCCGCCATACGGGCGCCGACGACGGACTCGCGCCGACCCTTCGCCTCGTATAGACATTATTCATCGGGAAGAAAAGGAAAGCGGAGGACGGTCTGACGTCGACCCCTGTCAGCCACGTTTCCCTGGCGGAACCGATCCACCTGCCGCCGCCGTTCACATTGGTGCGGTTGCGCGAGAGTGGCGACGCTTTTGCCCACGCATGCCGCATTGCACCGGAGAGTGGCGCCGGCACGCTCGTCTATGTTGGGCGCTTTGACCTGGCGGAGTTCGCCGTGGTGCTTGAGCCGACCGAGCCGCTGCGCGGCGCGCGACGCGCGTTCTACGCCGGCATGGTCGCGCTCACCGATGCCCTGCGCGCCTACGCGCCGCCGAGCAAGTCGATCGCGATCGGTTGGCCGGACGCCGTCAGGATCGACGGAGGTCTGATCGGCGGCGGTCGCATGGGATGGCCTCTCGCGGCCGTTGAGGAGGAGCCGCCGCCGTGGCTGGTGTTCGGCGCGATGATCCGGACGATTGCCATGAATGACGACGAGCCTGGTGTTCATCCGCTCGCCTCGGCGCTCGACCTGGAAGGCTTTGGTGCGGCCGGCGCGGCGCAGATCACGGAGAGCTTTGCCCGGCACCTGATGCTGGCATTCGACGGCTGGCAGGCGGACGGTTTTGACGGCGTCGCGCGCGAATATCTGTCCCGCATGCCGCGCGAGCGGCAGACCGTTCAGCGCATCGACGATCGCAGCGATCTCCTCACGCGCCGGATCGGGATGGCCGCGATCGAACGTTGCGACCTCGTGCAGGCGCTCGCGGCGCCATCCTGGCTCGATCCGGCACGCGGAGGGCCGCGACTGTGAAGCTCCTACGTACCATCGCGCTCGATCCTTCCGACACCTTCGTGTTCGACGTGGCGGCGGGGCCGGGTGAATGGGCGGTCTCCGGCGCTTTCCGCTTCTGGGATCGCGGTGGCGGAAAGCTCGAAGGCAAGGAGCGCGCGGCGTTTCGCGGCGGTTTCCTCGGGGTGCAGTCCTGGGGATGGTCGACGCTGGCGCAGATCGTTCCGGCAACCGAGGAGGATTACCGCAGCCTGGTCGATCTCCTTGCCAGGCAACTCGTCGATCGTTTCGGAGCGCCGGACATGGCGACTGCGAAGACGGCCGCGGAAGAAGAGGTCGCCTTTTCGCAGTCGCTCTGCAGCCATCCGATCAGCTCCCTTATTGCGGTGCACCGGACGGCAAATGACGGCGAGGTCCGCGAGGCCTTCCGCCGGCTACAGCTTCGCGAAGGGCAGGGGCATGGCAAGGCGTTCTCGTTCATGGAAATGGAGGATGACATCGAGCCTGACGGCAATCTCAAGCTTACGGATCTGGGTCGGGGGCCAACCGCCAGATGAACGATTTCTGGATCGCCTGCGGCCATCATCTGCTCGAGCGTGAGGAGGGCGGTGGACTGTGCGTCACCGACGAATTCCTCAAGGCCTATATCGCCCGTCCCGAACTGATGCCGCCGGAGGATGCGTGCCCGGTCGAACGCAGGCTGCACCGTGAATTGCTCGCCGACCCGCGCCAAGCGGTCAGCGTCGGCGACCTCGCCGGGATTGCCGATCCCGACGCCCGGGAGAACTGGCAGTTCGTGCTGGCCTTTCGCGACCTCCTGTTGCGACATCCGACGCTCGAAGCCGCCTATCTTGCATCAGTGCGATCAGGCGCGAACGACCTGCCGCCGCTGTTCGTCAATCAGCTCGTGCATGTCATCATGCGCAATGCACTTGATGGTTGCGACGATCCGTTCGTGCTGCGCGCGGCCGAGCTGTTCTTTCGGATGCAGCGGATCCTGCCGCACGAACAGGCCCTGCTGCTCGGCGACGAGGAGATCGTCGGCGGCCGGACTCCGACCCCGGTTCTCTCTCTGATGTCGATGCTGGGCGCCACGACCGATGCGGTCGTCGACGTGTTGAGCGAGGAGAATGTCGAGGCCTATTGGCAGCGCAGCGACCAGTTCGACATGGCCCTTGACCTCACGGCCGGAGGACGCGGACCAACCGCGCTGGCGCAGGCGATGATGCGTTGGATCTCCCATCTGCTCGGCATCGACGTCGTGATCGAGCCGCTACGCGCGTTGCAGGACGTGAAGCTCAGCTGGTATGTCGGTCTCGATGCTGACGCCACCAGGCTCGGCGACCGCCTCTGGCACGGCGAGGAACTCGATCAGGGCAGCGCCGACCGGGTGCTCGCACTGTTCCGGCTGACCTTCGCGGATTCAAGCCACGCGCTTGACGATGTCAGGGACGAGCCGGTCTACCTGATTTTGTCGATGACGACGGATCAGAAGCTCCGGTTGAAGCCGCAGAATCTGCTGACCGGGCTGCCGGTGAAGCGCCTGGAGATGGTGACATGAGCCCTGCGGCGCTACCATTGTTGTCCATTGCCATTGGTGTCGTGGTCGAGCGGCGCAAGGCTGACTCGCCCTGGGTCGATTTCGTCTGGCGCGGGATCGCCGTCCTGCCGGACGAGCCGGCCACAAGTCCGTGGACCGTGCTTCGCGAGCAGGACGGCACGACGCTGTTCTATGCCGGAAGCGCGACCGTCGATCTCTACCCGTCCGAGACGGCGCGCTATCGCGACAATCTCGCCTCGGGCAGTCCGAGTATCTGGATTGTGCTGTCGCCCTCGGAAGGCGCCTGGCCCTATGCCGTCACCGCGGCTACCGCCGATCCCGCGGAGGGCGAGGGTTTTACCGAAGCGGCCGACAATCTCGTCGAGGCCGTGCCAATGCCGGAGGTGCTGCGCGAAGTAATTGAAAGGTTCGTGGCCGAGCACCATGTCGAGCGGGAATTCGTCAAGCGCGAGCGGCGCCGCGCCGACCCGGAGGCGCTGGCGCGCCGCGAACATGAAGGCGGACAGGAATGAGTGACGAGGAGTTCCTTGCACGCTGGTCACGCCGCAAGCGCGAGTCGCAGGCGGAACCGGCGAAGCCTGTCGGGGCGCAGCCCACGCCGCCGTCCCAGGTCAAGGACGACGAGAGCGAGGTCGATCTCTCGAGCCTGCCGTCGATCGACGAGATCAACGCTGCGACGGACATCACCGCCTTCCTGAGCAAGGGTATTCCGCAGGAGTTGAGCCGTGCGGCCCTTCGCCGCGCCTGGGCGGCCGATCCCGCCATTCGCGACTTTGTCGGGCTCGCGGAGAATGCGTGGGACTTCAATGATCCGACCGCGATGCCGGGTTTTGGACCACTCGATTGCTCCTCGGAGGAACTGGCCGCACTTGTCGATCGCATCGTCGGCGGGGTGCGTGAGGCAGTCCGGTCTCTCCCCGAGGCGCCGATCGAAACCGCGGATTCTTCGGCACAATTGCATCAAGTCGATGCGACAGCTGTATCCGATGTCGTCGAGCCGCCGGTCGAGGCGGAACACCCCGCGATCTCTGCTGCAGTGCAACCGACGGTGGCGGACAGATCTGCGGATTTTGCCGAGCCCGTCCGGCCGCGTGTGCACGGTGGTGCACTGCCGCGCTGAGCAGCACGACCAAAGACTATAGGCCGGGGCTATGGGCGGGCGATTGACGGTTCGCGGAACCGGGAATACGCTTTTCCTTAGTGCTTTGTTAAAAAAGCAATAATCAAGCAGACGGGACTCTTGGATGGGAGGTCCACGTGCGTGATGACGGGCTTGATCGCGCGATCGATGCCGCAGGCGGCATCGCTCGGCTTGCGCGCAAGATCGGCATCAGCCAGCCGTCCGTCTCGAACTGGACTCGCGTGCCCGCACAACGGGTGATTGCAGTCGAACTCGCCACCGGCGTTCCTCGCAACGACCTGCGGCCCGATCTCTACAGCGAACAAGCCGTCTCCCCAGAGCTCGTCGATCCCGTCGATGCGGCGCGTGCGCAGGAATACGCGCTGCTGGCAACGCTGCTGTCTGCTCCCCCGTCGAGACGATTGCTCGACCGGCTTGCCGCATTGACTGGTGACGCAACGCCACTCGGGCGCGCGCATGTGACGCTCGCCGACGCCGCCTCGAGCGCCGTAGCAACAAAGATCGAGCGCGAATATTTCGATCTGTTCGTGGGGCTCGGTCGCGGCGAATTACTGCCTTACGCCTCTTATTATCTCACCGGCTTCCTCAACGAACGGCCATTGTCGCGCCTGCGTGCGGACTTGGCGAGGCTCGGCATCGAGCGGATTGCCAACAATCCGGAGCCCGAGGATTCCGCCGCCATCCTCTGCGAGATCATGTCGGGCCTTGCCGACGGACACTTCGGCGTTTCGCCCGAGGCCCAGCGCGTCTTCTTCGAAAACCATGTGTCGCCCTGGATGGGGCGGCTATTCGCCGACATCGAGAGCGCCGGGCACGCCCGCTTCTATCGGGCGGTCGGCGCGCTCGGTCGCACCTTCATCGGGATCGAGACGGAAGCATTCACATTCGCCAACTGATCGACGCGCGTCGGTCCGGGAGAGATGCGATGAGTGAAGAAACCAAAGCCAAGGTCGGACGCCGCGACTTCTTGCGCAAGGTCGGCATCGGCACGGTCGGCGCCGGCGCGACGCTCGCGACGCCGCTGGTCGGCTCCGCGCAGGCGGACAGCGAGAAGGACGATGAGAAGCGCAAGGCGCGCTACAAGGAAACCGACCACGTGAAGGCCTATTACCGCGTCAATCGCTATCCGGCTTGAGAGGGAGGCCGCCCGTGCTCATCAAGCGAACATGCCAGCATTCCGATCGCCGCGGCTCCGTCGCGAATACCCTCGCAAGCCAGACCACCGGCCTCGATCGCCGCACCTTCCTGCGCCGGTCCGGTCTTGCGGGTGGCGCACTCGCGGCACTCGGCACCATGCCGGTTTCAGGCGTGCGCAAAGCGGAAGCGGCCGTGGCGGGTCCGCTGACCGCTGGCGCGACCGTCAGGAAAAGCATCTGTACGCATTGCTCGGTCGGATGCACCGTGACCGCGGAGGTATTGAACGGGGTCTGGATCGGCCAGGAGCCGACCTGGGAGTCCCCCATCAATCGCGGGTCTCATTGCGCGAAGGGTGCTTCCGTGCGCGAACTGGTGCACAGCGAGCGGCGCCTGCGCTATCCGATGAAGCTCGTGAATGGCCAATGGACGCGCGTCTCCTGGGAGACTGCGATCAACGAGATTGGCGACAAGATCCTCGAGGTTCGTGAAAAATCGGGGCCCGACTCCGTTTATTGGCTCGGCTCGGCCAAGATGACTAATGAAGGCTCTTATCTGTTCCGCAAGCTCGGGGCGTTCTGGGGCACCAATAACACCGACCATCAGGCACGCATCTGCCATTCGACCACCGTCACCGGCGTCGCCAATACCTGGGGCTACGGTGCGATGACCAACAGCTACAACGACATTCGCAATGCCAAGACCCAGATGATCATGGGTGGCAATCCGGCGGAGGCGCATCCAGTTTCGTTGCAGCACCTGCTCGAGGGCAAGGAACTGCAAAAGGCCAACTTCATCGTCATCGACCCGCGTTTGACGCGCACCGCGGCGCACGCGACGGAATATGTGCGGATGCGTCCGGGCACCGACATTCCGGTGCTCTACGGCATCATGTGGCACATCCTTCAGAACGGCTGGGAGGACAAGGAATTCATCAAGCAGCGCGTCTACGGCTTCGACGATCTTCGCAAGGAAGTGGAGAAATGGAATCCGCAAGAGGTCGAGCGGGTCGCCGGCATTCCCGGCGAACAGCTCAAGCGGGTGGCCAAGATGTTCGCCACCGAGAAGCCGTCGACGCTGATCTGGGCCATGGGCCAGACCCAGAAGACCGTTGGCACCGCCAATGTGCGGGCGAGCTGCATCCTGCTGCTGATGACCGGCAATGTCGGCGGACCGGGCATGGGCGCCAACATCTTCCGTGGCCACGATAACGTGCAGGGCGCGACCGATGTCGGGCTCGATATCGTGACGTTGCCGTTCTACTACGGCCTCGCCGAGGGTGCCTGGAAGCACTGGTCACGAGTCTGGGAGGTTGACTACGAGTTCCTGAAGGCGCGCTTCGATTCCAAGCAGATCATGGAAACTCCCGGCATTCCGCTGACCCGCTGGTTCGAGGCGGTGACGCTGCCGAAAGATCAAGTCGCTCAGAAGGACAACGTGCGGGCCGTGTTCGTTCAGGGACACGCCAGCAACAGCATCACGCGCATTCCGGAGTCTCTCAAGGGCCTGAAGGCGCTGGACCTACTTGTCATTGCCGACCCGCATCCCACGACCTGGGCTTCGCTGGCGGTGGAGGCCGGCCGCAAGGATGGCATCTACATTCTTCCGGTGGCCACGCAATTCGAGTGCAAGGGATCTCGCGTCGCCTCGAACCGCTCGCTGCAATGGGGCGAGCAGATCGTGAAGCCGATCTTCGAATCCAAGGACGATCTCGAGGTCATCTATCTCATGGCCAAGAAGCTCGGCTTCGCCGACCAGATGTTCAAGAAGATCAAGGTCGAGAACAACCTGCCTGAAGCAGAAGATGTGCTGCGCGAGATGAACCGCGGCAGCTGGTCGACCGGCTATTGCGGCCAGTCGCCGGAGCGGCTCAAGGCGCACATGAAGAACCAGGCGAAGTTCGACATGCTGACGATGCGCGCGCCCAAGGACGATCCCGAGGTCGGCGGCGATTATTACGGCCTGCCGTGGCCATGCTGGGGTTCGCCGGAAGTCCGGCATCCCGGCACCCCATTGCTCTATAACACCAATCTCGCGGTGATGGACGGCGGCGGCACGTTCCGGCCACGCTTTGGCGTCGAGCGCGAGGAGAAACTGCCGGACGGGACCACGCGCAAGGTCAGCATGCTGGCCGACAAATCGTATTCCAAGGATTCCGACATCCAGGACGGCTATCCCGAATTCACGCTGGCAAGCCTGAAGAAGTTGGGCTGGGACACCGATCTCACCGAAGCGGAGATGGCCACGATCATGAGGGTCAATCCGACTAATCCGGATTCGGTGTCGTGGTCGCTCGATCTCTCGGGGGGCATCCAGCGGGTCGCGCTCAAGCATGGCTGCGTGCCTTATGGCAATGGCAAGGCACGCATGAACGCATTCGGCCTGCCTGATCCGATTCCGGTTCATCGCGAGCCGATCTACACGCCACGCGTCGACCTCGTCGAGAAATATCCGACGCTGCCCGATGCCAAACAGTTTCGTATGCCCAATATCGGCTTCTCGGTGCAGAAGGCCGCGGTGGAGAGAGGGATTGCCAAGCAGTTCCCGCTGATCCTCTCCTCCGGCCGTTTGGTCGAGTATGAGGGCGGCGGCGAGGAGACGCGTACCAATCCGTGGCTTGCAGAACTGCAGCAGGACATGTTCATCGAGATCAATCCGGCCGATGCCGCCGATCGCGGCGTCAAGGACGGCGGCTGGGTCTGGGTCACGGGCGCGGAGAACAGTTCCAGTGCGAGGATGAAGGCGCTCGTCACCGAGCGTGTTGGCAAGGGCGTCGCCTGGATGCCCTTCCATTTCGGCGGCTGGCTGGCAGGCAAGGATCTCCGCAGTGCCTACCCGAAGGGCACCGACCCGATCGTGCTTGGCGAAAGCGCCAACACGATCACTACGTACGGATACGACCCTGCGACGGGCATGCAAGAGCCCAAGGTCACTCTCTGCCAGATCGCGGCGGCATAAGGAGCAACGACGATGGCACGTATGAAGTTTCTCTGCGACGCCGATCGCTGCATCGAATGCAACGCCTGCGTCACCGCCTGCAAGAACGAGCACGAGGTGCCCTGGGGCATCAACCGGCGCCGCGTCGTCACCATCAATGACGGCAAGCCGGGCGAGCGCTCGATCTCGATGGCCTGCATGCACTGCACGGACGCGCCTTGTGCGGCGGTGTGCCCGGTAGACTGCTTCTACACCACCGCGGATGCCGTGGTGCTGCACTCCAAGGATCTCTGCATCGGCTGCGGTTATTGCTTCTACGCCTGTCCCTTCGGCGCGCCGCAATATCCGAAGGTTGGGAACTTCGGCTCGCGTGGCAAGATGGACAAATGCACCTATTGCGCTGGCGGCCCGGAGGCCGACGGCAGCAAGGAGGAATACGAGAAATACGGCGCGAATCGGCTGGCCGAAGGCAAGCTGCCGCTATGCGCCGAAATGTGCTCGACCAAGTCGTTGCTTGCGGGCGACGGCGAGATCATTGCCCAGATCTACAAGGAGCGCGTCATGAAGCGCGGCTACGGCTCCGGCGCGTGGGGCTGGAAGACCGCGTATCGTGAGGCGATCGAGTCCTGAAATGGGCAGCCGAAGGGCGCGCAACACCGGGAGGACGTGATGGCGTCATTTGAAAGGATCATTCGCCTGGCTTTCGGCGCGTGCGCGCTGCTTCTTTTGGTCATGGCGGCGCCCGCAAGTGCTCAGCAGGTCAATCCGACCGCAAGTGCGGCCAAGGAGCAGCAGCTTCTGCAGGAGCTCAACCGGATCCAGGGGCGCGTCAGCATTCCCGACCAGCGGTCGGGCGTTCTCGAGCAGCCGCAGGGGCGGGAATGGCGGGAATTCCGCAACGTGACGCTGCGCTGGATTGGCGGCGTTGCCATCCTCGGCATGATCGCGGCCATCGTGATCTTCTATCTCACCGTCGGGATGGTACGCCTCGAAGCCGGACGGTCGGGCCGCACCATCGTGCGCTTCAACACGTTTGAACGCTTCGTGCACTGGATGACCGCGACCTGCTTCATTGTCTTGGCCATTTCCGGGCTGAACATCACGTTCGGCCGGCCATTGCTGCTGCCGCTGATCGGCTTCGAAGCTTTCTCCGAATGGTCGCAATGGGCAAAGTACGCCCACATCTATCTGAGTTTCCCGTTCACCATCGGCGTCGTCCTGATCTTCCTGATGTGGATCGGCGGCAATATCCCGAACAAGGTGGATGTCGATTGGGCCAAGCGCGGCGGCGGCATGATCGGTCACGATCATCCGCCGGCCTATCGCTTCAATGCCGGGCAGAAGATGATCTACTGGATCGTCGTGATCGGTGGCGGCTTGGTTGCAGCCACGGGGTACGCGCTGATGTTCCCGTTCTATATGACCGGGATCGAGGGCATGCAGATGGCCCAGATCGTCCACTCCATTGTGGCCGTGCTGTTTGTCGCGGCGATGATCGGGCACATCTATATCGGCACCGTCGGAATGGAAGGTGCGTTCGAAGCGATGGGCTCAGGCGAGGTCGACGTCAACTGGGCGCGCGAACACCACAGCCTCTGGCTCGACGAGCAGATGGCGCGAACGGGACCGAACGATGGACGGCCGCGCCCCGCAACCGCGGCGGCCGAGTAAACCGGGACAGCCTGAGAGCGGGCGGTGCGCCCTACTGAGCCGGCTCTTTCGCAAACAGGACAGAGCGGTCCTGCATAGCCTGTTCGGGGAGTTTGCCCGCCTGAGCCGTCTGCAGTTCCTGGATGGATGGCATGCCACTCTGACCGAAATGGAACAGTGCGTGCGATCTGAACACATTCGTGGCCGCACCGGCGATAACAAGGGCTACAATGAGCGAGAGCATGAGGCGTTTCATGCGCATCTCCGTCTGCCATTTCCACCCGACACGACGGATACACGTAGATTGTCTCGCGCGATGTGAGCTACTTCACAGCCAGCGGTTCCACAGCTGTTGAAGCAACCCGGCGGCAGATAGACGCCGAATGCCGGCGTTAGCTCAGACCGGGCCTCAAAGTAGACTCTCAAGATTACTGCTTGATAAGAGAGCAGGGAGCACCGCTTTCGGCGCAAAGCGGACGGGTTGGAAGCATCGCCCCAACATCAAAGCTCCGCAACACTGCGTTAGACGAACCGCGTCCGAAGGGTGCCGGGCCATTCTGACAAAAAGAAAAGCCGTTGTGGGTTCAATGCAGGTTTGAAGGCGCGTTTGTCGGAATAGTGTTGATTGTTCGAACAAGTCATGCGCCTCTTAATCAGCGGGTCCCAGATTCGAGCCCTGGTGCGCCCATCAATTCTTGAAGCATCTCACACCCAGCCGCCGTCGACGATGTAGTGTTGAGCGGTGCAGGCGGAGGCCTCATCGGAGGCGAGGAAGACGGTGAACTTCGCGACCTCGTCCGGCACCAGCCTGCGCTTCAGGCACTGTCGCTGCTGCAGTTCGATCTCGCCCGCCGGCGTCATCCATTTCTCGAGCTGCCGTTCGGTCATGATCCAGCCCGGCGCGATCGCGTTGACGCGGATGTTGTAGGGGCCGTAGTCGCGTGCCAATGAGCGCGTCAGGCCGATCACACCCGATTTGCTGGCGGTGTAGGCGGCCATGCCGCCTTGCCCCGCGATCCACGACACCGAGCCGAAATTGATGATGGCCCCGGCTTGCGCCGCCTTCATGTCCGGCAGCACCGCCTGCGACGCGAAGAATTGGTGCTTCAGATTTACAGCGACGCGGTCGTCCCAATATTCCGGCGTCATCTCCTCAGTGTTGTGCCGCTCGTCGTGCGCCGCGTTGTTGATCAGGATGTTGATCGCGCCATGCGCCTTACGTGCCTCCACGACGCCAGCGCGCAGCGCGGGGATGTCGGTCAGGTCGACGTGCTGGAAATGCGCAGCCAGTCCTTGATCCGACAGCTCGCGCGCGAGGCGCTGGCCCTCGTCGACCTTGATGTCGAAGAACACGACGTTGGATTTTTGCTCCGCGAAGCGCCTTACGATCGCAGCGCCAATTCCCGCTGCACCCCCGGTGACGAGCACGACCTTGCCGGCGAGGTCGGAATAGATGGCAGTCATGGGGACCCTCTCAGTTTGTTGCGGGCGACGCGACGTGCCTCGCCCCGACTCTTTTCCAGAGCTTAGCCATTCCGTTCGTGAGGTGCATAGGTCAGAATTTTAGTTGCGTACCTCAAAAACTGAAGGCAGGATTGCAGCCAAAGAATAAGGACCGAGTGGGAGGATGTGATGAGACTGCTCACCAAGCTGGGACTCGCCGCTGCCGCATGCCTGCTTTGGGCCAGTTCCGCGGCGGCCGACACGACCGTCAAATGGCTGCACATCGAAGCAAATCCGGCCCAGGTGAAGATCTGGGAGGAGGTCGCGCGCGCCTATGAGGCGTCGCATCCGGGCGTCAAGGTCGAGATGCAGTTCCTCGAGAACGAGGCCTACAAGGCCAAGTTGCCAACCATCCTGCAATCCAAGGATCGGCCGAACATCATCTACAGCTGGGCCGGCGGCGTGCTGAAGACGCAGATCGAGGCCGGCGTCCTCGATGACATCACCGATTCTGTGAAGGGCTACAGCGACACCCTCACTCCGGCAGCGCTCGCTGCGTTCACGAGCAATGGCAAAGTTTACGGCCTGCCGACCGCGCTGTCGCAGGTCGGCTTCCTCTGCAACAAGGACCTAATGGCCAAGGCCAAGGTCGATCCTGCCGCCATCAAGACGTGGGACGATCTGCTCGCCGCCGTGAGGACACTCAAGGCAGCAGGCGTGACGCCGATCGTGGTCGGCGGCGCTGACAAATGGCCGCTGCACTTCTACTGGACCCATCTCGCGGTCCGCATCGGCGGCAAGGCGGCGTTCGATGCGGCGTTGCGTGGCGAGAATGGCGGCTTCGCCGGTGAGACCTTCCAGAAATCCGGCGAGCTGTTCAAGCAGCTCGTTGATCTGCAGCCGTTCCAGAACGGTTTCCTCGGCTTCAAGAACCCTCAGGCCGTCGGCTATTTCGGCGACGGCAAGGCCGCGATGACGCTCGCGATCAGCACAGTCTATCATTTGCAGCGCGCGCTCGCCGCAGACAAGGTCGGATTGAGCGAAGACAAGATCTGCTGGTTCGATTTTCCGGTCGTCGCCGGCGGCAAGGGCGCGCCGACGGATACGCTTGGCGGCATCACCGGCTGGCTGATCACCAAGGGCTCGCCGAAAGAGGCGGTCGATTTCCTGAAGTACTTCATCTCGAAGGATGTGCAGACGCGGCTTGCCGCGGGCAACTACATCATCCCCGTGGTGCAGGGCGCGGATGTCGGCCTCAACAACTCTTTCATGAAGCTGATAGCGGCCAATCTCGCGAAGTCGAACTACCACCAGAACTTCTATGACCAGAGCCTCGGCCCCTCGGTCGGTCGCGTCGTCAACGATGTCACGGCTGAGATCGCCGGTGGCAGCATGAGCCCGCAGGACGCTGCGAAAGCGATCGAAGCGGCGTGGAAGCAAGGCAACTGACGGTGGCGCGGCGGATCGCGATCGCCTCGCCGATGGGTGTTCCTGGTGAGACGGCCCCCCACGCGCTGCGCGGCCCGAGTTGGGACGGTCGTTTCACCGTCCTGATCCTGTTCCTGCCGCCGGCACTGCTGCTGTTCACGCTGTTCGTGGTGCTGCCGATCGGCGAGGCCGCCTGGTACTCGGGCTTCAACTGGAACGGTTTCGGCAGGCCGACCAATTGGATCGGCTTCGACAACTACCGCTTCGTGCTGGAAACGCGCGCCTTCTGGCTCGCGCTGCGCAACAACGGCTTGATCATTGCAGTCTCGCTCGCGATCCAGCTGCCGCTTGCGCTCACGCTGGCTCTGATGCTCGCCGAGCGCTTTCGTGGTGCGGTGGCGCTGCGCATGCTGTTCTTCATGCCCTATATCCTGGCCGAGATCGCGACCGGGTTGATCTTCAGCTTTGTCTACGATGGCGACTACGGCCTCGTCGCCTCCATCTGGCGGACCTTTGGTGCGGAGCCACCGCACCTGCTGGCCTCGACCGACACCGCAATGCTGGCGGTGCTGATCGTGATCGTGTGGAAGTATTTTGGTTTCCACATGATGCTGTTCATCGCGGCGCTCCAGAGCCTCGACAAGAGCCTGATCGAGGCGGCGCGGATCGACGGCGCAACGCGCTCGCAGGCGCTGTGCCATGTCGTCATTCCCTTGCTCTATCCGACGATCCGGCTCTCGGTGTTCTTCGCCATCGTCGGCTCGCTGCAGCTGTTTGACCTCGTCATGCCGCTGACGCGCGGGGGACCAGCGGATTCCTCCAACACGATGGTGAGCTTCCTCTACAACAACGGCATTTCGCGCATGCGAGTTGGCTATGGCAGCGCCATCGGCGTCATCCTGTTCGTGATCTGCGTGACCTTTGCCTTCACGTATAAGCGATGGTTCATGCGCAATGAGTAGGGCCGAGACCACCCGCGCGCCGTTCGATCCCGCTGTACTGCTCAAGACGGCATTCCTCGCCGTCGTCGCCATCTTCGTGCTGGTACCGCTGCTCGCGACCTTGCTCGGCGGCTTCAAATCGCTCGGCGAACTGCGCGTCAACCCCTTCGGCCTGCCACGTCACTGGGAATGGCAGAACTATGCCGACATCCTGTTCTCCGCCCGTTACTGGCAGCTCCTGCGCAACTCGCTGATCATTTCGACGCTCACGGTGACCCTGACCCTGATCACAGCTTCGATGGCTGCTTTCACCTTCGCTCATGTCAGGTTTTACGGCAGCTCGATGCTGCTGAGCTATCTGACACTCGGCCTGCTGTTTCCTGCGGCGACCGCCGTGCTGCCCTTGTTCATCAAAGTGCGCGATCTCGGGCTGCTCGATACCTATTTCGGCGTCGCGCTGCCGCAGGTCGCCTTCAGCCTGGCGATGAGCGTGTTGCTGCTGCGTCGATTCTTCAAGGACATCCCCTATGAGCTGCTCGAGGCAGCACTGGTCGACGGTTGCAGCTATATCAAATTCTTCCGCTACGTGACGCTGCCGTTGTCGCGGCCGATCCTGGCGACGGTCGGAACCATCACTTTCGTGAACAGCTGGAACGCATATCTGCTACCGCTGGTGATGCTCAACACCGATGCGCTCTATCCCTGGCCGCTCGGTATCATGGTCTATCAGGGCGAATACTCGTCCGAGTGGCACCTGATCCTGGCCTTCATCACGCTGACCATCTTGCCGACGATCATTCTGTTCCTGCTGGCGCAGAAGCACATCGTCGCCGGTCTCACCGCAGGCGCGGTCAAGGGATGAACGGCACCTTACGGAGACAAAAATGAGAAAAGTCGGCATCGGAATCATCGGCTGCGGAAATATTAGTACCGCCTATCTGAAGGCGGCCCAGCGCTTCCCGGTCATGGAGATCAAGGCGCTCGCCGATATGCGCAGCGATGCTGCGGAGCGTCAGGGCGCTGCCTTCGGACTGCCGGCGATGCGGGTCGATCAATTGCTGAAGCGCGACGACGTCGAGATCGTCATCAATCTCACTGTCCCGCTCGCCCACACTGATGTCAGCCTCGCGGTACTGAACGCCGGCAAGCATGTTCACTCCGAGAAACCGCTCGGCATCAACGTCGCGGAGGCCCGCAAGGTGATGGAGCTCGCCGCGCAGAAGGGCCTTCGCGTCGGCTGCGCGCCCGACACTTTCCTCGGCGGTGGGCACCAGACCGCGCGCAAGCTGATCGACGACGGCGCGATCGGCACGCCGGTAGCGGGCAGCGCTTTCTTCGGCTGCCCCGGGCATGAGCGCTGGCATCCGGCGCCCGGATTTTACTATCTGCGCGGCGGCGGGCCGATGCTCGACATGGGCCCGTACTACATCACCGACCTCGTGCAGCTGCTTGGCCCGGTCGTGAGCGTGATGGGCTCGAGCGCGCGTCCGAGATCCGAGCGCCTGGTCACCAGCCAGCCGATGAACGGCGCGCTGATCCCGGTCGAGGTTCCGACTCATGTTGCGGGTACGCTCGAATTCGAGAGCGGGGCGGTTGTCTCGATCGCGATGAGCTTCGATGTCCCGAAGCATCGGCACGCGCCGATCGAGATCTATGGCGACAAGGGCAGCATGCTGGTGCCTGATCCGAACCGCTTCGGCGGCGAGGTACAGGTCGCGAAGACCGGCGGCGAATGGGAGGCGGTGCCGCTCACTCACGGTCATGTCGAAGGCGAATTCCGTTCCATCGGCGTCGCCGACATGGCCTCCGCGATCCTGAACAACCGGGCGCATCGTGCCTCCGGCGCGCTCGCTTTCCATGTGCTGGAGGTGATGGAGGCGTTCCAGATCTCCGCCGACGAGGGGCGGCGCGTCAAGATCGAGAACCGCGTCGAGCGGCCGGCGATGCTGCCGGCCGGACGTGAAACCGGACAGATCGACTGAGGGAATGACCATGCGCAAGGCAATGATTGTATGGGGCGGCTGGCCGGGACATGATCCCGATCTCTGTGCGTCGATGATCCGCGGCTGGCTCAAGGCGGAAGGCTTCGAGGTCCGGATCGAAACGACGACAGAGGCGTTCGGCGATCCGGCCATCCATGATCTTTCGTTGATCATCCCGATCTACACCATGTCGAAGATTGAGAAGGCGGACGCGCTCAATCTCTGCGCGGCGGTAAGGCGCGGCGTTGGGCTCGCCGGCCACCATGGCGGCATGTGCGATGCATTCCGCGATTCTGTGGACTACCAGTTCCTGTGTGGTGGGCAGTGGGTTGCGCATCCCGGCAACATCATCGATTACAAGGTCGACGTGACCAGGCCGGACGATCCCATCATGGAGGGCCTGAAAAGCTTCGAGCATCGTTCCGAGCAATATTACATGCATATCGACCCCGCCATTGAGGTGTTGGCGACGACGACCTTCACCGGTGAGCACGCGCCATGGATCGATGGCGTGGTGATGCCCGTGGTCTGGAAGAAGCGCTACGGCGCCGGCAAAGTCTTCTACTCCTCGCTCGGCCACCGCGCCTACGAGCTCGACGTACCGGAGATCCGAACGTTGATGACCCGCGGCATGCTGTGGGCGGCGCGCGAATGACTACTGGTGCGACGCAGCCGGCGATCCGCGCCACGCTCGAGGACGTGGCGCGTGCGGCGGGCGTTTCGCTCGCCACGGTCGATCGGGTCGTCAACCGGCGCGAGGGCGTGCGCGCCAAGACCGTCGCACGTGTGGAGGCCGCCGTCGCCAAGCTCGGCTACCGCGCCGACGCCGCGGCCGCACGGCTCGCGCGCGGGCAGAGTTTTCGCTTCGCCTTCGTGCTGCCGACCGGCAGCAACAGCTTCATGACCAATCTGACCGAACAGGTCGAGCGCGCCGCGGACTGGCTTGCAGGCCAGCGCGGCTTCATCGACATCCTGCATGTCGACGTGTTCGATCCGGACGTGCTCGCTGGCGCGCTGGAGAGTTTGTCGCCGGCCTATCAGGGCGTCGCCGTCGTTGCGCTCGATCATCCAAGGGTGCGCGCCGCGATCGACGAGCTCGCCGCGCGCGGGGTCGCGGTGGTGACCCTTGTGTCGGACGCGCCGAGCTCACGGCGCCTGCACTATGTCGGTATCGACAACCCGGCCGCGGGGCGGACCGCGGCGACGCTGATGGGGCGTTTCCTTGCCGGTTGCGAGGGGACGGTCGCCGTGATCGCGGGATCGTTGTCGCTGCGCGATCACACCGAGCGGCAGTTCGGCTTCCACCAGATCCTGTCCAGCGAGTATCCGAACCTGCTCGCGCTACCGGTCAGCGAAGGCCGCGACAACAGCGAGTGCACGCGGGAGCTCACCGCTGCGCTGCTCGCTCGTCATGCCGATCTCCGCGGCATATACTGCTGCGGCGCCGGAAACCGCGGGATCGCCGATGCGCTCGAGGCCTCCGGCCGCGCCCGCGAGGTAGTCTGGATCACCCATGAGCTGACTCAGTACACGCGGCGATTTCTGGTCCGCGGCACGCTTGATGCGATCATCAACCAGGATCCCGGCCACGAGGCGCGGTCTGCGGCGCGTGTCCTGCTCGCACATTGTTCGGCTGAGCCGATCAGCCCCGACCAGGAACGTATCCGCATCGACATTTTTCTGCGGGACAATCTGCCGTAATTGCCAGGAGCACCCAATTGTGGTCCCGGCATCCAGGCGTCTCTTTCTAGTGCCGGGGATTGAGAGCACTATTCAGACCATCACCGATGAGGTTGAAGCCGATCACGAGAGCGATGATTGCGAGGCCGGGCCAGAAAGCCATCCATGGCGCCTCGCCGAGGAACTGCCTGGCTACATCGAGCATGGCGCCCCAGGATGGCGCAGGTGGCAACTGACCAAGACCAAGAAATGCGAGGCTCGCTTCAGCCAGAACCGCAATTGCCATGGTGAGCGTCGCCTGCACGATGGTCGGTGCCAGTACATTTGGCAGAACTTGTCCAGCTAGGATGGCGAAATGACCGAGCCCTTGGGAGCGGGCCGCCGCGATATAATCCTCCGTGCGAACTACTAACGTTTCGGCACGTGCGACGCGGACAAAGACAGGGACCGCAGAAATACCTATCGCGATCATCGCATTTTCGAGGCTAGGGCCAAGAAACGCCGCCAGTGCAATCGCTAGTATGAGGAAGGGGCAAGCGAGGAGGGCATCAGCGAGGCGCGAGATCACCATGTCGGCGAGACCGCCGAAATAGCCGGCGACGAGACCGAGGGGGAGGCCAACAAAGACCGCGACGGTTACTGAAATCATGCCCGCCGCAAGAGAGGCTTGGGTGCCGAAGATAACACGCGAAAGTACGTCTCGACCGAGATCGTCCGTACCAAACCAATGCGCCGCACTGGGCGCCGCACGAACAGCCATCCAGTCCGGTGCGTTCGGATCATAGGGCGCGAGGTAGGTGGCAAACACCGCCAGTACGACAAAGAACAAAATGATCGCGCCGCCGATGATCGCAGAAGGTTCATGAAGCAAGCGGCGAAGCTCTGAGCGGCCCTGCCCATGTGCCCGCGGCGCGGTCTCAATTGTGCTCATGACCGCAGCCTCGGATTGAGCGCGGCATAAGCCAGGTCGGCAATCAGGCTCATGAGCAGAAAGATGGCTGCCGTGCAGAGCACGACGGCCTGGACCACGGCGTAGTCGCGGCTGAACACGCCATCAACGACCATCTTGCCAAAGCCGGGGATCGAAAAGACCTGTTCGGTCAGCACCGCTCCGGCCAGCAGCTCGCCGAATTGAAGCGTGCCGAGCGTGACGACCGGGATCAGCGCGTTCGGTAATGCGTGGCGCAGCACGATGGTGCCTTCGCGGACGCCCTTGGCGCGCGCGGTGCGCACATAGTCCTGCTTCATCGCCTGGATCATTGCGCTGCGGACATGGCGCATCATGATGGCAGCAGTTCCCGTGCCGAGCACCAGCGCAGGCATCAGCATCGTCAGCAGGTTTCGTCCCACGCTTTCGGAAGGCGGGACAAAACCTCCTGCGGGCAGCCAGCCGAGATTCACGGAGAACAGGAGGATGAGCATGATACCCAGCCAGAAGTGCGGAATGGAAAGTCCGGCCAGTCCGAACATGCTTGCGCCGTAGTCGAGCGGTGTCCCGCGCCACAACGCGGCAAAAATCCCGATCGGCAACCCGATGACCAGCGCGACCAGCATCGATAGGGTCGCAAGCTCAATCGTCACCGGCAGCTTCTCAACCAGCATTTTGCCGATCGGCAAGCGGGTCCGCACTGACGTGCCGAAATCACCCTGGATCACGGATTTGAGCCAGAAGGCGTATTGCACGGGGATTGGGTCGTTGAAGCGGTACTTCTGCCGAAGGTACTCCACGACTTCTGGATTATGCTCCTCGCCGGCCAGTGCCAGCGCGGGATCTCCGGGCAGCAGCTTCTGCAACCCGAAGACCATCATCGACACCAGCAATAGGGTCGGCAACGAGACGGCGAGGCGTCGAAGAAGCAGAGTCTTCATCGACGCGAACTATGGCTCACGCGGCTGAGGTGCTGCATGCGTAGCGCCCGGCGCATCAATTCGCCGGCTTGACGCCAACCAGCCGAAGCAGGCCGTCGGGGACCATCACGATGCCATCGACTGATTTGCGAGCCGCGAAGAACCAGTTCGGGTGATAAAGCGGAATCGATGACAGATTGCCGAGATATACGTCAGTGACCTTGGCGTAGAGCGCCCTGCGCTTGGTCTCGTCGGCTTCGGCCCGCGCTTGATTCAGCATCACATCGAGATCCTTGTTGCAGTACTTGTTGACGTTCTGCGAGCCTGCGCAGCTGAAAAAGGCGACCAGCGTCGGGTCCGGATCCGCGCGGCCGCTCCAGTTGCCGATATAGGCTTCGAAGTTGCCGTTCATGTAGCGCTCGATGGCCGTGGCGGTTTCCATCGGCAACAGCTTGACGTCAAAGCCGGCTTCACCCGCCATCGACTGGATGATCTGCGCGACCCGGGAATCGCCGGCGGTGTTCTCGAACTGGAGCTCCATCGGGACCCGGGTCATGCCGGCGGCGGCAATCATCGCCTTCGCCTTGGCGACGTCGCGAGCGGGGGCCTTGTGCGCGCTGTCGTAGAAGGGAGAGGAGGGCGGGATCATCTGGTTGTCCGCCAGGAACTCGCCGTTGAAGGCGACTTTATTGATGACGTTGCGATCGATCGCGAGTTCAAAGGCCTGGCGCAGCGTTGGGTTCTTGCCCAGTGGCGTATCGGCCTTCGCGCCTGCGCCGACGTTGAACATCAGATGCGAAACGGCAAGTCCCTTGCCGGAGTGCAGCTTAAGATTTGGGTCGTCGCGCACCGTCTTGAGGTCGGTCGGTGCGATACGTTCCGCGAGGTCGAGGTCGCCGGCCCGGACCCGCGACAATCGTACCGTTGAATCCGGGACATAGAAGTAGACGACCTCGTCATAGCCGATCTGTCCGGCGTTCCAGTAACCCGGATATTTCTTGAGGCGAATGAGGTCGCGCGATTTGCGCTCAACGAATTGATAGGGCCCGGCACAGACCGGGGCGGCTGCAAACTCGCCAGCCTTTTCCGCGGCGGCCTTGGGCGAAACCATCATGCCGGCGCGATCGCTGAGATTGGCAAGCAGCGGAACGAACGGCTCCGACAGATTGAATTTCACCTTGTCGGCCGCGAGCGCCTCGACGCTTTGGATCGGCGCAAGCTCGGCCTTGCGCTTCGAATCCGGCATCGTCTTCATGCGCTCGATATTGAACTTGACTGCGGTGGCATCGAATGGGGTGCCGTCGTGAAAGGTGACGTTGTTACGCAACGTGAACGTGATCGACTTGCCGTCCGCGGCCCACTCCCAGGATTCCGCGAGTTGCGGCACGATCTTGAGGTCAGGCGAGATATCAACGAGCTTGTCGCAGAGTGCCGCGAACACGAAGCGTCCGGTGTAGGTGCCGCTGAGCGCCGGATCGAGCGCATCGGGATCGTCCTGAAGGCCGACCCGCAGCGTTGCCGCGTTAGCCGAGGTCAGGCTCGACGCAATCGTGAAAAATGCCGCCAGCGCGATTCCGATCCGTTTCATTTCGGAGGTCCTTTCGTCCCTAGGCTCTGCTTCCGAGCGGGAAGACAAGCATGGCGGGCCACATTTGTAAATATAACGAACAAATGGAACCCTATTCCTGCAATAAATCCTCTAGCCATTGCGTTGCAACGTAGGAAATCATCAGAGAACACCCTTGACGAGCACCGCGTCGGACGATTTAGTTCTGAAGGTGGACTAATTGGATAGGTTTATGCAGGACGCCCCGTCTTCTCCCGTTGCGCGACAGCAATCCGTGCGTCTTGTAGTTGAGCGTTTGCTGCGCGACCGCTCGGTATCGCGCGCTGAAATCGCGCGCAGCACGGGCCTGTCCAAACAGACCATCTCGGAAGTGATGCGCGATCTCGAGCGCGAAGGCTGGGTGCACGAGGACGGGCAAACCCAGGGCAACGTCGGACGAAGCGCGGTGACCTATGCGCTTCGGCCGGACGCTGCCTTTGTGCTGGGCATCGACCTCGGCGGCACGAAACTGCATGTCGCGCTGGCGGATCTGCACGGCAAGATCGTTGCCGAGAGCATCGAACCTACGTCAAGCGATGGCGGCCGTGCCGTTGTCGCGCAGATCGGGCGCATGAAGGATGCGTTGCTGCAGCAGGCCAATGTCCCCGCACTGCGCTTGCGCGGTGGCGTGATGGGAAGTCCAGGCATGGTCGATCCGGGATCGGGCAGCATCGTCATCGCGCCCAACATTCCCGGGCTCGACAGCCTGGACGTGAAGGCGGCATTGCGCGAGCAACTTGGAATCGAGGTCGCCATCGAGAATGACGTCAATCTCGCCGCGATCGGGGAGCATTGGCGCGGCAGCAGCCGCACGATACGCAGCTTCGCCTTCATCGCAGTCGGCACCGGCATTGGCATGGGTATCTTTTCGGATGGCAGCCTCGTGCGCGGCGCGCGAGGTGCTGCCGGCGAGATCGCTTACCTGCCGCTCGGCGGTGATCCCTATGACGCGCGTGGCCTGAGGTACGGCACGCTGGAGTCTGCCGTCGGCAGCGCCGGCATCGTCGAACGCTATGCCGGGCTCGGTGGTGCGCCCGGCCACACCGTGCGCGATGTCTTCGATCGGCTGGACACCGAGGAAGCGGCCCGGATCACGGTCGATGAGATCGGCCGGATCCTCTCGACCGCCATTCTTGCCGTGCACAGTGTGCTCGACCCCGAAATCATCATTTTGGGCGGGAGTATCGGTGCGCGGCCCGAGTTGAAGCACCGTATCGACGACTATCTGGAGCGCTGCATGCTCCAACCGGTTCGCATCGAGCTCAGCACGCTCGGCAATCGCGCCACGCTGATCGGTGCGATCGGCAGCGCGATCGACCTCGTGCACCGTTCGCTGTTCGGCATCGGCAGCGGGTCGGGGCCTCTCGCGCTGCCCTTTGCGGCGGCTGAATTCGCGGCATGAAAGAGTACACGCCAAGCGTCGAGATTGTCGGAAGCGCCGCTGCCGCTGCGGAACGAGCGGCTGAGCGCATCATCGCATGGATGAGCAATCGGTCGCCGCTCACCCTTGGCCTTGCGACGGGAGCGACGATGACGCCGCTCTATGCCCGTCTTGTTGCGGCTCACCGCGCAGGTCTCATCTCGTTTCGCGAGGTAACCAGCTTCAACCTCGATGAATATGTCGGCGTCGCCGCCGGGTCTCCGGCAAGCTTCCATCGCTATATGCAGGACCATCTGTTGGAGCATGTGGATATCGAAGCCGCACGGGCCAGGATCCCCAATGGCATGGCTGACGATGTCGCGGCGGAGGCGGCTTCCTATGAGGAGCAGATCGCAGCCAGCGGCGGCATCGATTTACTGCTGCTCGGCATCGGCGCAAACGGTCACATCGGCTTCAACGAGCCAGGCTCGAATTTCGCCTCGCGAACCCGCGAGGTCAGCCTCGACGAGACGACGCGCATTGCAAACGCGGGCGGCTTTTCGGACCTCGCGTCGGTTCCGCGGCGTGCGATCACGATGGGCGTCGCGACAATCCTGGAAGCCCGGCACATCCTTCTGATCGCAACGGGATCGGAGAAGGCGGCCGCAGTCGCAGCAGCAATTGAAGGCCCGATCGGCTCGGCTTGTCCCGCCTCGGCGCTTCGGCTGCACCGCAACGTCGAAATCATCTGCGATGAACAGGCTGCCGCCGCACTGGCCACATGGCCCCAGAAGAAGGATCGGAGACGGGCATGAGCTGGCGACAGCGCGATTTCATGGTGCCGGGACGTTCGCTGGCGGTCGGTGATCGCGGCATGGCCGCGGCCTCTCATCCCGCCGTTGCACTGGCCGCGGTGGAGATGCTTCGTGGCGGCGGCAACGCAGTTGATGCCGCGATTGCTGCCATTGCGCTCCAGGGCGTTATCGACCCGCACATGACCGGCATCGGCGGTGACTGTTTTGCGATCTACGCGCCGGCATCGGGAAAGCCTGTGGCTGTCAACGGCTCTGGCAGGGCCCCGCTGAAGGCCGACCTCGGCTGGTTTCGGCAACAGGGGCTGGCGTCGATCCCCGACGATTCGCCCCATGCTGTCACCGTTCCGGGGGCTGTCGATGCGTGGTGCCGGCTTTCTGCCGATTACGGCTCGAAAGGTTTGGACGAGGTTCTGGCTCCTGCGATCCGCGCAGCCGAGACCGGCTTCGTGGTCACCCCGCGCGCGGCGCTGGATTGGGCACGCTATGCCAATCGCCTCGAGCGACATCAGACCGGCGTTCCGGCTTACCTGCCTGGTGGAACTGCGCCTACCGTCGGAGCCAGGCTCAGCCATCCTGCCCTCGGCGCGACGCTGCGCCGGATTGCGCGCGAAGGGCGCAGCGCGTTCTACGAAGGTGCCGTTGCGGACGAAATCGTTGCGACATTGAAGGCGCTGGGTGGCTTGATGCAACTCGAGGATCTGGCGCGCGCTCGATCCGACTACGTTGCGCCGATTTCTGCCGACTACCGTGGTCATGAAATCTGGCAATGTCCGCCCAACGGGCAGGGTGTTGCGGCGCTGCTGATCGCCCGCATCCTTGCCGGCTTTGACATAGCCGACCCGGCACTCAGCGAAGCCGACCGCATCCATCTCCTCGCCGAGGCGACCAAGGCGGCTTACCGGCAGCGCGACGCGCTGGTCGCCGACCCCGCGTTCCGCCCGCTCGACGTCGACGCGCTGCTCTCGGAGCGAACAGTTGCGGTATTGCGAGCCCGCATCGGCCGGGAGCGCGCGAGCGAACCGACGGTGTTCGACATGCCCGTCCATCGCGACACGGCCTACGTGGCGGTCGCGGATCGCGACGGTAACATGTTGTCCTTGATCAATTCGTTGTTCTTCGCCTTCGGCAGCGGCATCTACGCCCCGCGTTCGGGCGTGCTTCTGCAAAATCGCGGCGCGGGATTTTCGCTTGTCGAGGGGCATCCCAATGCGATCGCGCCGCGCAAGCGTCCTTTCCACACCATCATTCCGGGCCTGCTCGCCAAGGACGGCAAGCCGACCATGGCCTTTGGCGTCATGGGTGGACAATATCAAGCCACCGGCCACATCCAGATCCTGAGCGGTGTGCTTGATCGCGGCCTCGACGTTCAGCAATCGTCGGACATGCCGCGAAGCTTTGCCTTCGACGGTGTGCTGACGCTTGAGCCGACGATTCCCGCCTCCATCGCGGACGATCTGATCGGACGCGGTCATCGCGTCGTCTGGGCGGACGAGCCGCTCGGCGGCTGTCAGGCCGTGCACCTCGACACATTCCGGGGCGTCATGTTCGGCGCCTCCGATCATCGCAAGGACGGGATTGCGCTCGCGGTCTGAACGGGAAAGGGCGGAAACACAATGCCGGATCAGATGACATGAAGGAGGTGGCAGAGGCGATCCTATCCATCGAACACCTGACGCTGGCGCTGCCGTCAGGTGCGGATCGCGTCTTTGCCGTCGAGGACGTCTCCCTTGCGTTGCACCCTCGGCAGATCCTTTGCGTTGTCGGTGAATCCGGCTCCGGCAAATCGGTCTGCGCCTCGGCGGTGATGGGCCTCTTGTCGAAGGAGATCCGCTGGACTGCGGGGAGCATCCGGTTCGAGGGTCGTGATTTGCGTGATCTCTCCGCTGCAAAATGGCGGAACCTGCGCGGCCAGCGGATCGCCATGATCTTCCAGGAACCGATGACGGCGCTCAACCCGGTGATCAGGATCGGCGACCAGATTACGGAAGCCTTCGAGGCGCACAACCAACTGACGACAGCCGAACGCGAGGTGCGTGTACGCGCACTGCTCGAGGAGGTCGGCTTGCGCGATCCGGAGCGCATCATTCGCAGTTATCCGCATCAATTGTCAGGCGGACAGCGTCAGCGCGCCATGATCGCAATGGCCCTGGCGCTCGAACCCTCGATTTTGGTGGCGGACGAACCGACCACGGCGCTCGATGTCACCACGCAGGCGCAGATCCTTCGGCTGATCCGCGATATCCAGCAGCGGCGTGGCATGGCGGTGTTGTTCATCACCCACGATTTCGGCGTTGTTGCCGACATCGCCGACCGCGTCGCAGTCATGGAGAAGGGGCGTGTCGTCGAGCAGGGGACCGTCGAGGAGGTCCTTGAGCGTCCATGGCATCCCTATACGCAGCGGCTGCTCGCAGCGGTGCCATGCGGGGTTCCGCGGGCACCAAGCCAGGACGCGGATGCGCCGACCGCCTGCGCGGCATTGGGGCTCGTGAAGACCTACAAGAGCAACGACTGGTTCAGTCCGCCGACAGAAGTGGCCGCCGTGAAGAGCGTGAGCTTTGAGATCAGCCGCGGCGAGACGCTCGGCCTGGTCGGGGAGTCGGGCTCGGGCAAGAGCACGATCGGGCGGCTCGTGATGCGTCTCACCGACGCAGATGCTGGGGTCGTGCGCATCGGCGAGCTGAACTTCTTCGAGGCCCGTGGATCGGACCTGCGCACCGCCCGGAAGCACATTCAAATGGTGTTCCAGGATCCGTTCGCCTCGCTCAATCCACGTCGCCGCGTCGGACAAATCATCGCCGATGGACCCATTGCGCACGGCATCCCGGCATCGCAGGCGTTTGCGCGTGCCAGGCAATTGCTGGCACTGGTCGGGCTCGACGCCGGCGCGGCGCAACGCTACCCGCATGAATTCTCTGGCGGGCAGCGCCAGCGGATCGGTATTGCACGCGCGCTAGCGTTGGATCCGGAGGTGCTCGTGGCCGACGAGCCGGTGTCCGCACTCGATGTCTCGGTCCAGGCGCAGGTGCTCGCGCTGCTCGAGACATTGAAGAAAGAGCTGCGGCTGGCCGTCCTTTTCATCACGCACGATCTCAACGTCGCGGCCCAGGTCTGCGATCGGATCGCGGTGATGCGGCATGGCGAGATCGTCGAGATCAAGCCGACGGCGGAATTGCTGAGCCGGCCCGAGCATCCCTATACCCAGGCACTGCTGGCGGCCATTCCGGGTCGACAGCGGAGAGGGGCGCATTGATCTAAGACGGCGATCGTCATTGGAGGAGGTCTCTGAAATGCAGAAGCTCGCTGAACTTCCGGTGTTGCGCGTCGGGCTGGTCGGAAGCGGCTTCATTGCCGCATTTCACCTGCAGTCGATGCTTGGCGTGCGCAACGTCAGCATCGGTGGCGTCTACAGTCGCTCTGCCGAGCGGCGGACGCGCATCGCGGAGAAAGCGCGCAGTCTCGGGCTTGGACCGGCGCGTGTATTCGACAGCATCGAGGCGATGGCGACCTCCGGTGAGGTCGATGCGCTCTGGCTTTTGACGCCGAACGATACGCGTCTCGATATCATGCGAGAGATTCATAGGGTGACGAAGTCAGGCGCCCCGCTGCGCGCCGTGGCCTGCGAAAAGCCGCTGGCGCGCACACTCGCGGAAGCACGCGAGATGCGCAACCTTGTCGAGGATGCCGGCTTGCTGCACGGCTATCTGGAGAACCAGTTGTTCTCGACCGCGGTGACGCGGGGCAAGGACATCATCTGGCGGCGTGCCGTGCCGGGGAGCGGACGTCCCTATCTCGCCCGCGCCGCAGAGGAACACTCCGGACCTCACGAGCCCTGGTTCTGGCAAGGCGACAAGCAGGGCGGCGGCGTGCTCTCCGACATGATGTGCCATTCGGTCGAAGTCGCGCGCTTCATGCTGACGGCGCCCGGGGCAAGCCGCGACAGCCTGCGGCTGGTCAGTGCCAGCGCAACGACGGCCAATCTCAAATGGACGCACCCGCGCTACGCCGCCGACCTCAAGGCGCGGATGGGAATCGATTTCGCAAGTCGTCCGGTCGAAGACTTCGCGCGCGGCATTTTGACAATGGAAGACAAGGACGGGCACCAGGTCCTGATCGAAGCGACCACGTCGTGGGCCTATGTCGGGGCCGGCCTGCGCATCCAGCTCGAATTGCTCGGGCCGGAATACTCCATGGAGTTCTCATCACTCTCGACCGGCCTCAAGGTCTTCCTCGCCCGCACACTCAGCGGATCTGAAGGTGAAGACCTCATCGAAAAGCAGAATGCCGAGCAGGGTCTGATGCCCGTCGTCGAGGACGAAGCCGGCATCTATGGCTACACGGACGAAAACAGGCACATGGTCGAAGCGTTCAGGCGCGCCGTCAGTCCTGCTGAAACATTCGACGATGGTGTGGGGGTCATGGAAATGCTGATGGGGCTGTACCGTTCAGCGGAACTCGGCCGCACCGTGCATTTCCCAGATCCGGACCTTGAGCATTACGTCCCTCTCGTCGCGCGATAGTGGCACAGCCCAGTGAACGAGTGACACACTGACAGCGCTGGTGACTAGAAGGCTCGGCGACACGCGACGCTTGAGGGCGGTGGCCATTCTTTGGCGCCAACCATGTAAGAGAACGGCTCTGCGTTACTCAGTCCCATGCTGATAAGTTAATACGCATGCGCGTTGCATAGCATTCGCCGCCGCCATCAAAGCGGAACACCGGCATTTGCCGGCTGGTTGGCTCGCGGCGCTTGAAGTCCCAACCCCGACACAAATCCGGGATTGGCGGAGATTCCCTTTCCGCTTGTCGCGGCGCGAGCGCTCTTGGAGGTTTCCTCGAACCAGCTCCGGGTGTGATGCGCGGGCGGCTGAGCGCATTCACTTTGGCCGCGCTCTGACGCGACGTCTGACGACATGAACAGTACGGGCGGTCGCGCGTCCAAGGACCGACCTGTACCGCTCACAGTGGTTTGCGATTGCTGGCCTTCTCCCGGCGGGGAGGTGTCGCGCTTCAGTCTTGTTAGCCCCGATCCTCTACGTTCGCCGGGCACTATCTCCCATTGACAGCCGGCCTTGTATGATAGAATTATAACATAGTAAGTTGTAATAATAACAATATGTCACCTTCGTAGCAGCGGTGTGCGGAGCGGGAGGAGAATTTGGAGCCGTTTGGTTCGGTTGCAACACAGCCCCGACCGCCGATACCGCTTGTGATGGTCAACGGCATCAGCAAGAGCTTTGGCGGCGTGCGTGCGCTGCGCGCCGTGAACCTCGAGGTCCGTGCCGGCGAGGTGCACGCGCTGCTCGGCGAGAACGGTGCCGGGAAATCCACGCTGATCAAGATACTCAGCGGCGTTCATGCCCTTGACAGCGGCGCGATCGAGATCGCGGGCGCGGGCGTGGCGTTCGACAGCCCGGCGAAGTCACGCGAAGCGGGCATCGCCGTCGTCTACCAGGATTTAAGTCTCGTTGAATCGCTCAACGTCGGCGACAATCTGATGCTCGGCCGCGAGCCGCGAACCCGCTTCGGGTTTGTCAGGAAGCGCGAGCTGATGGCGCAGGCCGGAGCGTTCCTGACGCAACTTGGCATTCCCCTCGACATCAAGGCGACGGTGGGGTCGCTGCCTTTCGCCTACCGGCAGATGACCGAGATCGCAAAGGCGCTGATGGGTGACGTGCGGCTGCTCATCCTCGATGAGCCAACGTCCTCGCTGACGTCGGACGAGGTCGGGATTCTCTTCGATGCGATCGGGAAGGTGACGCGCCGCGGTGTCGGCGTGATCTACGTCACCCATCGATTGAACGAGGTCTTCGAGATCGCGCAGCGTGTCACCGTGCTGCGCGACGGCGCCAATGCCGGTACGTTCGTCACCGCCGACACCGACATGAAGCGCCTTGTGAACGCGATTGTCGGGACGGATCGATCGACGCCGGTGGTGTCGCGGGCCGGGCCGCAGGCAACGCGCGCATTCAATTCGTCTCCGGTCCTGTCGCTGTCGAACGTCTCCAACGACCGGCTGCGCGCGGTCGACCTATCTGTCATGAAAGGTGAGATACACGGGCTCGCCGGATTGATCGGGAGCGGACGCACCGAGATTCTGGAGACCGCGTTCGGCCTCCGGCCGATCGAGAGCGGCACGTTCGAGATCGACGGGAAGCGATGGTTGCCGAAGAGCCCGGCGGACGCGATCGATCAGGGGATCGCCCTGGTGCCGGAAGATCGTCATGTGCAGGGCCTGGTCCTTGATCATTCGATCGAGCGCAACGTCACGCTGTCGCGGCTGCCCTATTTCTCGCGGTGGGGCTGGATGCAGCAACGTGCGGCTATCAGGCGCGCTGAAACCGCAATCGGCAAGCTCGCGGTGAAGGCGCAAGGGGCGTCGAGCCTGGTCAGGACGCTTTCCGGCGGCAACCAGCAGAAGGTCGTGTTCGGAAAATGGAACGATCCAAGGCCGCTTGTGCTGCTTCTTGACGAACCCACCGTCGGTGTCGACGTCGGTGCGCGCGAGGAGATCTACGGAGTGATCCGGCATGCCGTCAGCGACGGCGCCGGCGTTCTCGTCGTCTCGTCTGACCTCGTCGAGTTGATCGAGCTCTGCGACCGCATCTCCGTGATCGTCAACGGTCGCGTCGCCAGAACCCTGGTGCGCGGCGAAATCGACGATGCCGAGGAACTGCACCATCTGCTCCAGTTGTTCCAGGCATCAAGCCAGGACGCATTCGACAAAGGCGCACTTCAAGAGCTGCCAGCATGACCGATCTCATCGCCCCCAACGTCGTCGCGACGCCTACGCCATCCGATCGCCGCCGCAAGCTCTTGCAAAAGCTGTTGCGCGGTGATCGACCGTACATGCTCTACATCGCCTTCGTGATCCTACTCGTCGTATTCAGCCTGTCTTCGCCGTGGTTCCTGTCGGTCGAGAATTTTCTGAACATCGGTCGGCAGACGACGCTGGTATCGATCATCGCGGTGGGCATGACCTTTGTCATCGTCGCGCGCCAGATCGATCTTTCCGTTGCATCGACACTGGCGTTGTCGGGCATGGCGGCCGCCCTGGCGATGAGCCACATCAACAACAGCTGGATCGTCGGCGCCGTGGCCGGGCTCGGAACCGGCGCGCTGGTGGGACTGCTCAACGGCATCCTGACCACACAGCTCTCGATCCCGTCCTTCCTGGTGACGCTCGGCACGCTGAGCATGGCGCGGGGACTGGCGATGATGGTGACTAACACCAAGCCGGTCATCATCACTAACGAAACCTATTTTGCGATCTTCGGCGAAGGCACGTTCTTGGGGATGCCGGTGCCGATCGCCTGGACGTTCGCGGCGATGATCGTAGGCATCCTGCTTCTGCACTACAACGTCTTCGGCCGGCGAATCTATGCCGTCGGCGGCAATCCGACTGCGGCACTCTATTCCGGCATCAACACCAAATGGGTGACGACATCGGCCTTTGTCCTCACCGGCGTTCTGGCCGGTCTTGCCGCGCTGGTGCTGTCGGCGCGATCGCATGCAGCGCGGCCCGATGTCGTGCAGGGTATGGAGCTCGACGTCATTGCGGCAGTGATCCTCGGCGGCTGCAGCCTGTTCGGTGGACGCGGCTACATCCTGGGGACGCTGTTCGGTAGCCTGATCATCGGCACGCTCAACAACGGCCTCGTGCTGCTCGGCGTCAGCTCGCCGATGCAGCTCGTGATCAAGGGCGCAATCATCGTCGCCGCCGTCGCTTTTACGAAACGCTGATAGGGGCAAGGTCGCTGGCCTCAGGTCAAATCGGCGACCAAAACGGGAGGAAAACCATGAAGCCAATCTTGCGACAAACCCTGCCGCTAACCGCACTCATCGCCGCGGCAGCCGTTTCGATCGCTGCCTCGGCCCACGCGGAAGTGCCCGCGACCTGTGTCAAGGGCGTCGATCTTGCATCGCTCGGACCGAAATCGATTGTCGGTCAAGGGCCCCACGGCGAAAAGGCCGCTTCGCCGGAGGTGCTCGCGCTTTCGGAAGCAGATGCTGCCAAGATAAGGGGTCGCCACTTCAAGGTTGGCATCTCCATGCAGACGGTCAATCTCGACTGGTCGCAGCTGCAGATCCAGGGCATCACCGACACGCTGAAGAAATACGGTGTGACGGTGACGGGCGTGGCGTCCGCCGAGTATCAGGTGGACAAGCAGATCGCCGATATCGAGAACACCATCCAGCAGCACCCGGACGGCATCATCTCGATCCCGGTCGATTTCACCGCGACCGCGCCAACCTACAAGAAGATCGCCAAGGCCGGCATCAAGCTGGTGCTGATGGATAGCATTCCGACCGGCCTGAAGCACCCCGAGGAATATGCCGCGATGGTCTCTGCGGACAGCCAGGGCAACGGCCAGATCGCAGCACAAATCCTTGCGTCCTGCGTCGCACAGGGCGGCACGATCGGACTGGTCAATTTCGGCGTCGATTACTTCAGCACCAACGAGCGGACCAAGGGCGTTCGGGAGTGGATGGCGAAGAACCGGCCGGATATCAAGATGAAGCAGGTCGATTTCACCGACCCGCCCAAGGTGTCGCAGATCGCAGGCGACTTCCTCACCGGCAATCCCGACATCAAGGGACTGTTCGCCGTTTGGGACCAACCGGCGCTGGACACGCTGAGCTCGATGCGGGCTCAAGGCATCGACATTCCCGTCACGACGGTCGACCTCGGCCTGCAATCCGCAATCGAGGTCGCCAAGGGCGGGCCGTTGAAGGCGACCGGCTCGCAGCGTCCCTATGATCAAGGCGTCGCGGAGGCGATGGCCATGATGAACGCGCTTCTCGGCAAGGAAACGCCAGGCTGGATCGGTGTGCAGTCCCTGCCGGTGACCCAGTCGAACGTGCTGGAGTCCTACAAGACGGTGTTCAAGAAGGAGCCGCCGCCGGAACTGGTCAACGCCTGCACCAAGGCGAAGCCCGCCTGCAACTGATCTCGGCCGGCGATGCGCGGCCTCGCGCGAGCGGCCGCCTATCGTCGCCGCGCAAACTTCATCGCGGACGAGGCGCAGCCTCGTCCGCATCATGTTGCGCTGGTCACATACTCCACGGGCAGGCTGCGGAAGTGCTTGCGCATCTCTGACGACACCGACCCGCCGACGATGATCCGCGAAAACGCTGAGATGTCCGAGAAGGATGCCGGTTTGAGGCTGCCGAGCTTGCTGGCATCGACCACGAGGATGCTCTCCATCGCAGAGGCGATGACGGCTTGCTTGATCGCGACTTCATGAAAGTTGGAGCAACTGGCGCCGCGGGTCCAATGCAGGCCGCCAGCGGATATGAAGGCCTTGTTGATCCCGAGCCGCCGCAGATAGGACAAGCCGTCATCCGACGAGAATGACTGCGATGAGGGATGGTAGAGCCCGCCCATCAGCATCACCTGCGTTGCCGGACGCCGGGTGACGATCGACGCCACGTTCAGCGAATAGCAGATCACCGAGAGAGGCAGATCGTCGGGCAGGCAGTCCGCCAGCGACTGCATCGTGGTTCCGCAGTCGATGAAGATCGTGTCGCCTTCCTTGATCGAGGCAGCGGCGGACCGGCAGGCGAGACGCTTGTCCTGGGTGTGCTGGTCGATCTCCTGCTCGAACGCGTACTTGACCCCGGTCGGCGAAGCCGCGTTCACGACATAGCCGCCGAGCAAGGCAAGCGCGGCTTCAGGACCTGCAAGGTCGCGCCGCACCGTCATTTCGGAGACCCCGAGAAGCTCGGCGGCGTCCTTCAGGTGCAGCGCGCCGTTGCTCTCGACGGCGCGACGCAGCCGTTGGAGGCGTTGGACGCGTGTCTCGCTTGGTCGTGAGTTCGGTGATTCAGCCATTTTTTTCGCCGAGTCTGCTTATCCGATTGACAATGAACTACAATGTTGTGAGTTTATCAACGAAGAAATGTTGGAATAATAACATTTAGTCCGCGGCAGGGGCCGATTCCTGGCGATGGGTTTAGCGTCGGCGGGCGGCAAGGTCTAACGGGCAAGGTCAGGGAGGTTCACATGTTGCGATCGGCACATTCAGTCTATCTGGCGATCTCGCCGATTCGCTAGGACCGGACAGTGCCTCGATGACGCAGAGCGTCTTGATACAAAATTCGTCCGCCGCGCCGGTGCAGCCGCATGCCCGGGGCGAGGGGCGTGCGCATCCGGCGTCGCGCAACAGCGGGCGCGCGCTCGAGATGGATTGGGTCGATGAGATCAGGATCAATCTGTCGGCTGCCGAGCGGCGCGTTGCGAGTTTGCCGGGCCGACGAACGGTTAAGAAGGATGCGCAGGCGGCGTGGCTTCTGAAAGCGATCACCTGCATCGACCTAACGACTCTCAACGGGGACGATACCGCGGAGCGCGTGAAGCGCCTTTGCGCCAAGGCGAAGGCGCCGGTACGGGGCGACATCCTCGATTCGCTCGGCTTTGCCGACCGTCACCTGCACACCGGTGCGGTCTGCGTCTATCACCGTTTCGTTGCGACCGCGGTCGAGGCGCTCGATGGATCCGGCATCCCGGTTGCCGCGGTCTCGACCGGATTTCCAGCGGGTCTCGTACCGCACGACCTGAAGCTGAAAGAGATCGACGCGTCAGTCAAAGACGGTGCACAGGAGATCGACATCGTCATTACCCGCGAGCACGTGCTGACCGGCGATTGGCGCGCGCTCTACGCGGAGGTCAGGGATTTTCGCGCGGCCTGCGGCAACGCGCATCTGAAGACGATTCTGGCCACGGGTGATCTCAAGACTCTGCGCAACGTCGCCAAGGCATCGATGGTCTGCATGATGGCGGGGGCTGATTTCATCAAGACCTCCACAGGCAAGGAAGGCGTCAACGCGACGCTGCCCGTGACGCTTGCGATGCTGCGGATGATCCGCGCGTATCAGGAGCGAACCGGCTACAAGATCGGCTTCAAGCCGGCCGGAGGAATCTCGACGGCAAAGGACGTGCTCACCTATCAATTCCTGATGAAGGAGGAATTGGGGCGCGACTGGCTCGAGCCGGATCTGTTCCGCATCGGTGCCTCGAGCCTGCTCGCTGATATCGAGCGCCAGCTCGAGCATCATGTCACTGGCCGCTACTCGGCCTTCAACCGTCACCCCGTGGGATGAGACTCCGGCGATGAGCGTCGCACATTACTACGAGACCATGGAATACGGTCCGGCTCCCGAAGCTGACGGCGAAGCGCGTGCTTGGCTCAAGCGCCATGGTGCGCTGTTCGGGCACTTCATCGGCGGCAAGTTCGTTACGCCTGAGGCCGGCAAGCATCTCACGACGATCGAGCCCGCCACCGGCAAGGCGCTCGCCCAGATTGGCCAGGGCTCGGCGGCCGACGTCGAGGCGGCCGTGAACGCCGCGCGCACTGCGCAGCCGCTCTGGGTGAAGCTCGGCGGTCACGGCCGCGCGCGCCATCTCTACGCATTGACGCGCATGCTGCAGCGTCACGCCCGCCTTTTTGCCGTGCTGGAGGCGATCGACAACGGCAAGCCGATCAGGGAAACCCGTGATCTCGACGTGCCACTGGCGGCGCGCCATTTCCTGCATCACGCCGGCTGGGCCCAATTGCAGGACCGCGAGTTTACCGATCAGGTGCCGATCGGAGTGATCGGGCAGATCATCCCATGGAATTTCCCGCTGCTGATGCTGGCGTGGAAGATCGCCCCCGCGCTCGCGGCCGGCAACACAGTGGTGCTGAAACCCGCGGAGTTCACGTCGCTGACGGCCTTGCTGTTTGCCGAACTTGCAGCGGAGGCGGGCCTACCGCCGGGCGTCTTGAATGTGATTACGGGCGATGGCGCCACGGGCGCGCTGCTTGTCGAGCATCCGGGAGTAGACAAGATCGCCTTCACGGGGTCGACCGAGGTCGGACGACTGATCCGTCAATCGACCGCCGGCTCGGGCAAATCGCTGACGCTGGAGCTCGGCGGCAAATCGCCCTTCATCGTGTTCGACGATGCTGATATTGATGGTGCCGTGGAGGGCGTCGTCGATGCCATCTGGTTCAACCAGGGCCAGGTCTGCTGCGCCGGCTCGCGGCTGCTCCTGCAGGAAGGGATCGCGGAAACCTTCCGCAGACGTTTGATCCGCCGCATGGAAAGTTTACGCGTCGGCATGCCGCTCGACAAGGCGATCGACATGGGGGCCGTGGTAGCTCCTGTGCAACTTGAGCGGATCAAAGCACTGGTCGAGACCGGAGTGAGAGAAGGCGCCGAGAAATATCAGGCTCCTGTCGAAATTCCCGCAGAGGGATGCTTCTACCCGCCGACGCTGCTTTGGAATGTGCATCCATCCTCGACCGTTGCGATCGAAGAGATCTTCGGCCCGGTGCTGGTGGCGATGACGTTCCGCACGCCCGACGAGGCCGTGATGCTCGCCAACAATTCACGCTACGGCTTGGCGGCCAGCGTGTGGAGCGAGACGATTGGACTGGCACTCGATATCGCGCCCAAATTGCTGGCCGGCGTGGTCTGGGTGAACGCGACCAATCTGTTTGACGCCGGCGTCGGCTTTGGCGGCTATCGCGAGTCCGGTTTCGGTCGCGAAGGCGGCCGAGAAGGCATGTACGAATATCTCAAGCCCCGGGCGTGGAACGGGCGAAAGGCACGGGTCACGGCGTCGTCGCCGGCGGCCGTATCGGCCGATGGCGCCGGGTTCGGCGTGCCGCCGATCGATCGGACAGCCAAACTGTTCGTCGGCGGCAAGCAGGTCCGCTCCGACGGCAATTATGCGCGCGCCGTACTGTCGCCCAAGGGCCGGCAACTCGGCGAGGCGGGTGAGGGCAACCGCAAGGACATTCGCAATGCCGTTGCTGCCGCGCGCGCGGCCGAGCCGTGGGCCCGGGCGACGACGCATAATCGTGCCCAAATTCTCTATTATCTTGCCGAGAATCTGTCCGCGCGAGGGGACGAGTTCGCCGGGCGCATCGCCGACATGACGGGTGTGTCAGGCACGAAGGCGCGCGCGGAGGTCGACGCAAGCATCGAGCGGCTGTTCAGTTATGGGGCCTGGGCTGACAAGTTTGAGGGGACCGTTCACACGCCGCCGCTGCGCGGCGTTGCGCTTGCGATGCACGAGCCGATCGGCGTGGTCGGTGTTGCCTGTCCCGATGAGGCACCGCTGCTTGGCTTCGTCAGTCTGGTCGCGCCGTTGATTGCGATGGGCAACAGGGTCGTCGCCGTACCAAGCGAGCGGCATCCGCTCGCTGCAACCGATTTCTACCAGGTGCTGGAGACGTCGGATGTGCCGGCGGGCGTCGTCAATATCGTTACAGGCAGCCGCGACGATCTGGTCAGGGTCCTTGCTGAGCATGACGATGTCGACGCATTCTGGGTGTTCGGCTCGCGGGAGGCTTCGGCATCAGCGGAACGGCTGTCGACAGGCAATCTCAAGCGCACATTCGTCGACCATGGGCTGCTGCTCGATTGGTACGATACGAATGCCTGTGAGGGCCCGATCCTGCTCCGCCACGCCGTGCAGGTGAAGAACATCTGGATTCCCTATGGCGATTAGTGAAGCCACCTGACGGTAACATCAGCGAAGATCCGGACCGGCAGAGTTCGGACGATTTCGAAGAAATGGAGGAGACAATGCTCAAGAGCATCGATCCACTGCTCAATGCCGATGTGCTCTATGCACTGCGCGCCATGGGGCACGGCGATCGTCTGGTCGTTTGCGACACCAATTTTCCCGCTGACTCCATCGCACGCCAGACGGTTCTTGGTCGGCTGCTGCGCATTGACAATGTCAGTGCCGCCAAGGCGGTCGAAGCCATTCTCTCGGTGCTGCCTCTCGATACATTCGTCGACGACGCGGCGATCCGCATGGAGATCGTGGGCCAGCCTCAGGAAGTCCCTGCGGTCCAGCGCGAGGTGCAAGTCGCGATCGATCGCGCGGAGGGACGATCCTGGCCGCTCGTCGGCGTCGAACGCCACGCCTTCTATGAAAAGGCCAAGGCAGCCTATTGCGTGATCGCAACTGGTGAGCGCCGCTTCTATGGCTGCTTCCTGTTCAGCAAGGGCGTCATCGCGCCGGACGGAGAGTGATGACCATGAGCAGGAAGGGCGTCACCATCCTTGGTGTCTTTGTGGTCGATCTGGCCTTCCGCGCCGGCAACATGCCTGCAATCGGCGAAACCATCGCCGGATCGGGATTCGCCATGGGGCCGGGCGGTAAGGGATCGAACCAGGCTGTGGCGGCCGCGCGTGCCGGTGCTGACGTGACCTTCATCTCCCGGATCGGCAGCGATGCTTTCGGCGAGCTTGCGATCAAGACCTGGGAGGCCGAGGGAATCCGGCCGTGCGTTGCCAAGACCGCCGACGCGTCGACCGGCGCAGCGTTTATCTATGTCCATGAGACGCGGGGCGACAACGCGATCATCGTGGTGCCGGGCGCGGCTGCCGGTCTCAGCCCGGCGGATATCGACGCGGCGGCTGATGCCATTCGCGCCAGCCGTGTGTTCGTGACGCAGCTCGAGCAGCCGGTTGATGCCGCGCGGCGCGGGCTCGAGATCGCGCGTGCCGCGGGCAACATCACGGTGTTCAACCCCGCGCCTGCAATCAAGTTTGACGCCAACTTGTTCGCGCTTTGCGACTATGTCGTCCCCAATGAGACCGAAGCCGAAGGGCTGACGGGAATCGCCGTGGGCGATCTTGCCGCCGCCCGCCGTGCCGGTGACGCCCTGCTCGCAAAGGGGGCTGGTACGGCGCTGATCACACTTGGCGAACGCGGAGCGCTCTTCCACGCGCGGGATCGATCTCTCCACGTGCCGCCCTTTGCTGCCGGCAAGGTGGTTGAAACCACCGGTGCTGGTGATGCCTTCGTCGGCGGTTTCGCGGCGGCGCTCGCAGGCGGCGCCGATCCGCTCGACGCCGTGCGCTTCGGTTCGGCGACGGCGGGGATCTCGGTGACGCGAGCCGGGACCGCGCCTTCGATGCCGCAGCGCGCGGAGATCGAATCCTTGCTGAAGGAGCAATCGCCTCCATGATGCGGAACGATCCGATCAAGCATGTCTTCATATGGCCGGCGGTGCTCGTCGTGCTGGCGATCTCGATCTTTCCGCTCATCTATTCGTTCACCACAAGCTTTCTCAGCTATCGTCTGATTCCGCCAATCCCGCCCCGGGTGGTCTGGTTCGGCAACTATCTATCCCTTCTGCAGGAACCCCGATTCTGGAATGCGATCTTTACGACGACGCTGATCGCTTTCATCGCGGTTGGGCTGCAATATACGATCGGATTCGGCGTTGCCCTGGCGCTGAATGCGCGCGTGCCGGGCGAACGGCTGTTTCGCGTCGCCTTGCTGCTGCCGATGCTGCTCGCACCTGTCGCCGTCGCCCTCGTGGCGCGCATGATCTTCAATCCGACCATGGGACCGCTCAACCAGCTTCTGGCCAAGTTCGGCCTGGTCAACCTGCCATTTCTCACGAACGGACATTGGGCGCTTGCCTGCATCATCGCGGTCGAGGTCTGGCAGTGGACCCCGTTCGTTGTCCTGATGATGCTGGCCGGCCTGCAAACCCTGCCGGAGGATGTCTATGAGGCCGCCGAGCTCGAGAATGCGAGCGCATGGCAGCAGTTCTGGGGCATCACCTTTCCGATGTTGCTGCCGATATCGGCCGCGGTGGTCTTCATCCGGCTGATTGAGAGCTACAAGATCATGGACACCGTTTTCGTGATGACCGGTGGCGGACCGGGTGTCGATACCGAGACGCTGACGCTGTTCGCTTATCAGGAGGGCTTCAAGAAGTTCAACCTCGGCTATACTTCGGCACTCAGCTTCCTCTTCCTGATCGCAATCACGATCATCGGCGTGACCTATTTGGCGCTGCTGCGGCCGCATCTGGAGAAGCGCCGATGAGCGGGCGGAGCCTGACCGGACTGTCACCCTGGGGCCGGCGCCTGGTTGCGGCCGGCTGTCTCGTCTGGTGCCTGATCACGGTGTTTCCGCTCTACTGGGTGGTCGTGACTGCGTTCAAGACGCCGCCGGGAGTCGTCGGCGGCCCAACCTATCTGCCGTTCATCGACTTCACGCCGACATTGCAGCCTTTCATCGATCTCGTTCAGGGAATCCGCGGCGAATTCTTCCGGACATTTCTTAACTCGACCATCGTGGGCATATCCGCGGCAGCGATTGCGACGGCGATCGGCGCGATGGCGGCCTATGCACTGGTCCGTTTCGAATTCAAGGTGCGCTTCGGCGCCGGGCTTATCTTCTTCCTGCTCGCACTGGGCGGCTATCTGCTCTTCAACAATACGCTTGGGTTCACCCGCCCGCAGGCGCTGCTGCTGGCGTTTCCCATCGCACTGGTCGCTGCGATCGTCGCCAACCGTCTGTCTCTGCCGGGGCCGATCCTCGGCAATGAGGACATCCTGTTCTGGTTCGTCAGCCAGCGCATGTTCCCGCCGATCGTCACCGCCTTTGCGCTCTATCTCCTCTATAGCGAGATCGGCCGGCTCGGCTTCCAGCTCATCGACAGCTACGTCGGCCTGACGCTGTGCTACGTGGCGTTCTCGTTGCCGATCGTGGTCTGGCTGATGCGCGATTTTTTCGAGGCCGTGCCGATCGAGGTCGAGGAGGCGGCGATGGTCGACAACGTGCCGAGCTGGCGCATCTTCCTCGGCATCGTGGTGCCGATGTCGATGAATGGATTGTTGGCGACCTTCATGATCACGCTGGCCTTTGTCTGGAACGAGTTCCTGTTTGCGCTCTTCCTGACCAATTCCAGATGGCAGACGCTTCCGATTCTGGTGGCGGGACAGAACAGCCAGCGCGGCGACGAATGGTGGGCAACTTCGGCCGCGGCGCTCGTCGCCATCGTTCCAATGATGATCATGGCAGGCCTCCTCAGTCGCATGATGCGATCAGGCCTGCTGCTCGGAGCCATCAAGTAGGAAACGTCCGTAGGGAGGACAAACCATGTTGCGACGAACATTCCTGATGCTTGCCACCTCGATTGCCACGGCCTGTGCCGCGAGTCAGGCGAGCGCTGCTTGCAGTCCGGACTATACCGGCGTTACGCTGACAGTCGCGTCGCAAACTGGACCGTATATCGCATCCGCGCTCAAGCTCGGCGCCGACGAATGGGCGAAGAAGACCTGCGGCAAGGTCAACGTTGTCGAGTTTCCCTGGTCCGAGCTTTATCCGAAGATAGCGACCTCGCTCACGGCATCCGATGCGACGTTCGATCTCGTCAGCTTCGCGCCGGCCTGGCTACCGGACTTTGTTCCCTATCTCAGCGAGATGCCGAACGAGATGCAGTCCGGAAAGGATTGGGACGATATCGAGCCGGCCTATCGCGAACGCCTGATGGTGTGGGAAGGCAAGATCTATTCGCAGTCCATGGACGGCGACGTTCACACCTACACCTACCGCATGGACCTGTTCAGCGATCCCAAGGAGAAGGACGCGTTCAAGGCCAAATATGGCTACGACCTCGCGCCGCCGAAGACCTGGAAACAGTATCTCGACATCGCAGAGTTCTTCCAGCGTCCGGACAAGGGGCTGTGGGGAACGGCGGAAGCTTTCCGTCGCGGCCGCCAGCAGTTCTGGTTCTTCTTCAGCCACGCGGCGGCCTACACCAACAACCCGAACTATCCCGGCGCGATGTTCTTCGATCCGGAGACGATGGACGCCCAGATCAACAATCCGGGTTGGGTCAAGGGATTGGAGGAGTACATCAGGGCGTCGAAGCTCGGTCCTCCCAATGCTCTGAACTTCTCGTTCGGCGAGGTCAACGCGGCCGTCGCCGGCGGCCAGGTGGCGGAGTCGATCGGCTGGGGTGACACCGGCGTGATCGCGGCCGATCCCAAGCAGTCCAAGATATCAGGCAAGGTCGGCTCGGCAATGCTGCCGGGCTCGGATGAGATCTGGAACGCCAAGACCAAGAAGTGGGACAAGTTCCCGACCGTTCAGCCGGGGCCGTTCATGGCGTTCGGCGGCTGGCAGATCGCGGTGCCGAAAGTTGGCAAGAACCAGCAGGCGGCCTGGGACTTCGTCAAGACCTTGACCAGTCCGGACGTGTCCGGACAAGCGGCGATTACCGGCGGCAGCGGCGTCAATCCCTATCGCAAATCGCACACCGCTAATCTGCAACTGTGGAGCAAGATCTTCACGCCAGAGGAAGCCAAGCAATATCTTGGTGCGCAGGCGGACTCCATCAATGCCAAGAACGTCGCGCTCGACATGCGTCTGCCCGGCTATTTCTCGTACACCGAGGTCGTCGAGATCGAGCTTGGCAAGGCGGTTGCGGGTCAGACCACACCGCAGGCCGCACTCGACGCGGTGGCGAAGGAATGGAATCGCCTGACCGACGAATTCGGCCGCGCCAAGCAGCTCGCAGCCTATCGAGCAGCGATGGGGCTGCCCGCGAAGAAATAGCGTCCTATTGAGACTGCCCGGATGACGCGCGCGCGTTATCCGGGCCTTATGGCCGCTGGCCAGAGACGGAAACAGGATTTCATGGCGCACGTCGAGATCGAGAACGTCAGCAAGGAATACGGGCCCTACAAGATCATCGAGGGGCTCGATCTCAAAGTGGCCGACGAGGAGTTTGTCGTGCTTGTCGGGCCGTCCGGTTGCGGCAAGACGACGACGTTGCGGATGATCGCGGGACTCGAAACGGTTACCAGCGGGACGATCCGCATTGGCGACCACGATGTGACACAGTTGCGTCCGGGCCTGCGTAATTGCGCGATGGTGTTTCAGAACTATGCGCTCTACCCGCACATGACGGTCGGCGAGAACATCGGCTATGGCATGAAGGTGCGTGGTGAATCCCGTGCGAGCATCGCGAAGGCCGTCAAGGACGTGGCGCGCGTGCTCGACCTCGAGCAATACCTGGATCGCCGTCCCAAGCAGCTGTCGGGCGGTCAACGTCAGCGGGTGGCGATCGGCCGAGCCATCGTGCGCAGTCCAGATGTCTTCCTGTTCGACGAGCCGCTGTCCAATCTCGACGCCAAGCTCAGGATCGAGATGCGTACCGAAATCAAGGCATTGCACCGCCGGCTCGCCAAGACGATCGTCTATGTGACGCATGATCAGGTCGAGGCCATGACCATGGCCGACCGCGTCGTGGTGATGAACCGCGGCCGGATCGAGCAGGCAGCCGACCCGATCACGATCTATGAGAAGCCGAACAATCTCTTTGTCGCAGGCTTCATCGGTGCGCCCAGCATGAATTTCATCCATGGTGAGATTGTCGCCCGGGACGGTGCACTGGTTTTCATTGAGCCTTCGGGCACGGCGTTGACGTTACCGAAGTCCCGCGAGGCGGCGTATGCGCGAAGCGTCGGCAAGCCGGTGGTGCTGGGCGTGCGACCCGACCATGTGATCTATCAAGGGGCGCCGCAAGGGACCTCCATCCGCATGGTCGTGAAAGACGTAGAGCCGCTGGGACCGCATACGCTCGTGATCGGCACTGTCGGCGCCTTTCCGTTCACCGCGCAGATGCAGGTCGGAGTTGCCGCCGAACCCGATCAGCCCTTTGACGTGGGCCTCGATCTACAGCGAGCACATCTGTTCGATAAGGCGTCAGGAAAGGCGATCGTCGCCTGATTTTTCCGGCGCTCTATCTCGATCACCAGCCAAACGACTACTGCGGAGATCTATGCCGCCGTGTGCGGTCGCGCTTGGAGCTGTCCGCACAAGTTTAGCTGGGCTTGAGAGTTAGGTCGCGAGGAGAGGGGATGCGTGCGACACGAGAGCTGACCGCCCGTTCGGCGTCAGGCTCACTGAGCGATCATGTCGACTGCTGCCGTCCAGGCCTTGCGATAAGAATCAAGGCCGATAATCGAAATCGGATCGACGGGCGCCGGCTCCGCGATCTGGTAAGAGGGGGGCCAATGCGCAAGCATTGCGGCACCGCGGGCCGTGCCTGCGGTGTCTTGCGCCGCAAAGACGCGCTGCGTCGTCCGTAACGCGCCGAGCGTCTGGCAGAAGGGAAGGTTGCCGGCGAAGGTCCCTTCGACGATGAGATCGCCGCGGATCGCTCCCATGCGCGTCAGCATCAAATCGCTCATCAGGGCGCAGTAGAGAGTCGCCAGTGCGGTCCGTTCGCCCGCTGCGACTTTGCCACGGATCACGCCTTCGGTCGTCGCATAAGGTCCGCCTTGGCCCGAGAAGCAGGGTAGAGCAATCGCGCCAGATTCGATGACGCGCTCGATCGCGTCGAGAGCCGGGTTGCCACCGCCGCCCGCGATGACGGCGTATTCGCGTCCGCCCATGAAGCGCCCGCAGGCGGTTGGTCGGCCCAGCGCGTCGACGTTGGCGAGCGTGTCGTCGCGAGGATCGAGCTGATCGAGCGAAAGGCCCACGCACATCAAGATCACCCAAGTGCCGGTCGACAACACGGTGAACGGCGCCTGGCGCGAGACGAGGTAGGGCAGCAGTGAGGCGTTGGAATCGTGAATACCGCAAAAGACCTGCGTTTCAGGCGCGAGGCCGGTTGCGGCCGCAATTTCAGGCCGAATCGGACCCAGCGGATCGAAAGCGCGGCGCAGCGGCGGCAGCAAGTGGTTGACGCCGAGAGCTTTGACGAGGCTGGAGACCTCTCCCTGCCGCGGCGCCCAGAGATCGGTATGGGCGCCGAGTGTTGTGACTTCAGAGACCGCGACGCCGCTCAGGCGCCAGGTCCAATATTGCGGATAGCCGACGAAATGCCTCGCTTTGGCGAAGAGGTCGGAACAGCACCATTTCTGATAGGCGAGCTGCCGACCGAGATTGAGACCGGCCGGCACTTTCGGCGACAGGCTCTCCGAAAAGGGCGGCCGCAGCCTGGCATAATCGGGTTCGATCACCTCCACGCCCGCGAATTCGTAGTCCATGACCGGAGCGGCGAGCGCGTTCTCGCCGATCAAGGCGCCGGCTGCGCCATGCGCGGTCGGAACGATCGCACTGATCTGATGCGTGTGCGCAGCCTCACGAAGCGCATCGAGAAAGAAGTTCCACGCGTTCTCAACGTCTTCGTGCGGATAGGGCGGCCCCGGCCGAATGCAGTTGGGCGCCGACTTTTCCCAGAGAAGCCGGCCGTCATCGAACAAGGCAAGCTTCACGTTGGTTTTGCCGATGTCAAGGACTGCGACCGTCTGGCTCATCGTCAAGCTCAAGGCAGATGGAACATCTCGACAAACAACATCACCATCGTGTCGTGGCCGGCCTGTTACGGCCATGACAGCGGAGGCCCAAACGTGCGCCGCCCGATCGCGTCTCGCGACCGGGCGACGAGTCCAGATCAGAAGTCGAAGTCCTTGATGTTCTGCTTCGTAAAGATGAAGGGTGAGCCAAGCAGGATCTCGCTGCCATTGACCACGTTCAGCTTGCCGAGCTTGCCCGCGTCCACCGAGGTCGCACCGGCCTTCAGGCTGCCGTCGACGACTGCACGCATCACATAGGTCGCGGCATAGCCAAGATCGACCGGATTCCACAGCACGACCGACTTGACGCAGTCTGCGTTGACATACGGCTTCATCGCGTTGGGGGTGGCGAGGCCGACCACCGCCACCTTGCCGCAGAGCTTGGCCTTGGTCACGGCTTCCGCCGAAGCGGGCGTCGCGACTGAGGTCATGCCGAACAGGCCAGCGAGCTTGTCGCCATGTTTGTTGATCAGCGTCGTCGCCTGGTTGAAGGACAGATTGTTGTCCTCCTGCGCCTCGACCGTTTCGAGCCATTTCAGCTTGGGATGACACTTCTGTGCATAGGCCCACATCTCGGCGATCCAGCGTGCCTGGTTCGGCGTCGTGAAGGTCGAGGTGACGATCGCGAAGCTCTTGTCCTCGCCGGCCTCCTTGGCCATCGAGTCGACCATCGCCTTGGCGATGCCGTTGAACTCGGCCTGGTTGACGAACCATTCGCGCGCATCCGGCGTCGCGTTGGCGTCATAGCCGACGACATGGATGCCCTTCGACAGGGCCTTCTTCAGGACCGGCGCGATCGCCACCGGATCGTTGGCGGCGAAGAGAATGCCGTCGACGCCGCTGGTGATGTAATTGTCGATGAACTTGATCTGCTCGTCGATCTTGGCTTCGGTCGGGCCGTCGGTCTTCACCGTGACATTGCCGAGCGCCTTGGCGGCGTCCTGCATGCCTTTCGACGTCGCGTTGAAATAACCGATGCCGATGAGCTTCGGTACGTCGACCAGCGTGATCGGTTTGCCGGCCTTGTCGGCCGCATTGGTTGGCCGGCCGCCGTCATAAGGCTTGGCCGCGGGCGCGGCGTTAGCCTCGCCAGCCGAACAAGCAAGCGGATTGACCGGCAGGTCGTCCGCGCCGTCCCATCTCTTGTCCGCCGCAGAGGCCGCTCCGGCCAGCAGCGTCGCCCCGAGAAATGTAGCAGCCAATGCGAGTTTCATTTTGTTTTCCTCCCATGTTGAGGCCGCTTTTCCGCGGCCGGACACGCCATCAAACGCCCTCGCGTCGCCGCTGGAGCGCACTCGCCACAAGAGTTGAAAGGATGAGGACCGTGCCGATGACCACGATCGTCGCGTCGCCCTTGACACCGGTCAGGGCCAGCCCGTTTTTCAAGAGCTGGATCATTGCCAAGCCGATCACCGTGCCCCAGATCGTGCCGACGCCTCCGAATATGCTGGTGCCGCCGAGCACCACCGCCGCGATCACGTCGAGCTCATAGCCGATCCCCATGTCGGAGCGAGTCGTGGTCACGCGCGAGACGAGAACACAGGCGGACAGGCCGGCCATCAAGCCCGATAGCGTGTAGATGATCAGCTTGACGCGATCGACCGGCAAGCCGGAAAAGCGCGCGGCGGTCTCGTTGTTGCCGATCGCATAGAGGGTTCGGCCGAAAGTGGTGCGGTCAAGAACGATTGCCGAGACCACGATCGCAATCAGCAAGAGCCAGAGCTGCGCCGGCACGCCGAAGAAGTTTTCCTGTCCGATGAAGTAGAACCATTCGGGGTAGCCACGCACCGAACGCGCCTGGCTGATTCCCTCGGCGAGCCCGCGGTAGAGGGCGAGCGTCGCGATCGTCATGATCAGCGGCGGCACCTTCACCCTGGTGATGACGATCCCGTTGAGGAAGCCTGCCGCGGCACCGACGAGCAACGAGAAGCAAATCGCCAGAGGCAAGGGAAAGCCGAGAACCTTCCAGGAATAGCCGAGCAGGATGGCGCAGAGCCCGACGATCGAGCCGACCGAGAGATCGATGCCGCCGGTGATGATGATGAAGGTCATCGGCAGCGCGATCAGCCCGACCTCGGTCGTCAGCCTGCCTTGATTGAGCAGATTGTCGAGCGTAAGGAAGCGATTGTTCATGCTCCCGAGCACGATCAGTGCAATGAGCAGAATCAACGCAAGCATGGTCTCGTGGCGCAGCAGCCACCAGGGTACGACACGCTTGGCGTGGTGGCGGAGAGGGACTTCGCTCATGGCGCCCGTGCTCCGGCCATGCGCCGGCGCCGCAGGATGTCGGCGATCACGGTCACGAGGATGAGCACGCCCTGGACCGCGCGGATCCAGTAGGGCGAGACGTCGATGAAGACCAGCGCGCTGGCGATCTCGGCGATCAGTACGGCGGCAAGCGTCGCGCCGATCACCGTGCCGACACCGCCGAGAATGCTGACGCCTCCGACGACCGCGGCGGTGATGATGGTCAGCTCGAGATTGGGCGGCACGGTCGATTGGATGACGCGGAGCTGCGTCGCGTAGAGCAGGGCAGCCGCCCCGGCGAAGAAACCGTGCAGCACGAAGACCATCACGACTGTGCGCGGCCGGGAAATGCCGCAGAGCCGCGCCGCTTCGGCGTTGCCACCGACCGCGTAGATGGCGCGGCCCGAAGCGGAATAGCGCATCCACAACGCCGCCAGGATCGTCACCAGGATCATGAGAAAAACCGGAAACGGCAGCACACCGAAGAGCTCGATATCGGCGAGATGGAAACTGTCGGGTAGGTCGGTGATCCATTTGCCCCCGGTGACGCTGATCAGTCCGCCCTTGAGGATCGACAGCATGCCGAGCGTAACCACGATCGCCGGAATGCGCAGATAGGCGATGATGGCGCCCTGCAAGGCCATCACGAGGATGCCGGCGACGACCGCGGCTAGCCAGGCAACCACGATCGGCGCGCCGTTCACTGCCAGAGTGCCGCTGATCGTCGCCAAAACGCCGATCAGAGCGCCGACGGAAATATCGATGTTGCCAGAAATGATCACCATCGACATGCCGACCGCGGCGACGGCGATATAGGCGTTGCCGAGCAGCACGTCGGAAAGATTGCGCGCCGCCAGAAAGCGCGGATTGTAAAGGCCAACGGCGATGGCGAGGACGATCACCGCGATCGCGAGCAAGGCCTCCTGCGAGGCAAGCACCTTCAGCCGCCGCCGCGGATCAGCCTCGGCTCCGGCTAAAGTCACCGCCGTCATGCCGCTTTCTCCGCGTTTTCATGACTGCCCATCATGGCTGCGCCAATCGCCTCCTGGGTTGCTTCTTCGCGCGGGAATTCGGCAACGATGCGGCCTTCGCGCATCACGAGCACGCGGTCGCTCATGCCGAGCACCTCTGGCAGCTCGCTCGAAATCATCAGGATGGCGAGCCCCTGGGCTGCAAGCTCGCCCATCAGCCGATGGATCTCCGCCTTGGCGCCCACATCGATGCCGCGCGTCGGCTCGTCGAGGATCAAAAGCTTCGGCCCATTGGCGAGCCATTTGCCGAGCACGATCTTCTGCTGATTGCCGCCGGAGAGCTTGCCCGCGATCTGCTCGAGCGAGCTAGCCTTGACCGCAAAGCGCTTGACGCCGTCGCCGGCGAGCTTGCGTTCGGCGCCGCGATCGATGAAGCCGCCGAATGCGACCTTGCCAAGCGCGGCGAGGCTGAAGTTCTCGCGCACCGTCATCGGTCGCACCAGCCCTTGTGTGCCGCGATCCTCGGGAACATAGGCGACGCTCAAGGACCGTGCCTGTGCCGGCGAGCGAATGTCGACTCTTTGCCCGGCGATCCGGATTTCGCCGCCATCAGCTGGCGTGACGCCGAAAATGGTTTGCGCCAGCTCGCTGCGCCCCGAACCGACGAGGCCGGCAAGGCCGACGATCTCGCCGGCGCGCACCGTGAGCGAGACGCTCCTCGTCAGAGGCCGTCGTTCGAGGTCTTTCACCTCCAGCACCGGCTTTCCGATCGAAACCGTGATCTTCGGGAACAGGCTTTCGATCCTGCGGCCGACCATCAATTGCACAAGCTCGGCCGTGTCCGTGTCGGCGACGTGCTTGGTCGCGACACGCGCGCCGTCGCGCAGCACGGTGACCCGATCGGCGATCGCGAAAATCTCGTCGAGCCGGTGGCTGATATAGATCACAGCGACGCCACGGGCTTTCAGCTTGCGCACGATATCAAAGAGCCGCGTCACGTCGTATTCGGTCAGTGCTGCGGTCGGCTCGTCCATGATCAGGATGCGAGCGTCCTGTGACAGCGCGCGCAGGATTTCGACGCGTTGGCGATTGCCGACGCTGAGTGAGCCGACGATGCGATCGGCCTGCAGGTCGTGAATTTCGAGCGAGGCCAGCAGCGCATTCGTCCTCTCCCGCATCGCCCGCCAGTCGAGCCGTCCGAAGCTGGCACGCGGTGCATGTCCCATGAAGACGTTTTCGGCGACGGTGAGCTCCGGAAACAGCAGTAGCTCTTGATAGATCGTGGCGATGCCTGCGCGCCTTGCATCGTCCGGCCGCGCGAGGTCGACCGGCTTGCCGTCCACGAGCACCTCGCCGCGATCGGGCTGGAATACGCCGGAAACGATCTTGATCAGCGTTGACTTGCCGGCGCCGTTCTCGCCGAGCAAGGCGTGGACTTCGCCCTTGGCAGCGTCGAACGAGACTCCGGACAGCGCCCGCACGCCCGGAAAGGATTTTTCGACCGCGTGCACCGATAGAAGCGGCGTTGTGGGAGTTTCACTGAGCGCGTCCGTTGTCATGGTCACGCCGCCGCATTGGTTTGGGAGTCTGCATCGACGACCACGACGCGAACACCGTGCCCGCGCAGCATGTCGAGTGCGTCGCTTGGCGCGCCGGCGTCGGTGATCAGCGTATCGATGCGCGATAGCGGGCAGACGACAAGGCTACCGCGCGAGACAAACTTCGAGGAGTCGGCGAGCACGATCAGCTTGTCGGCCCGCTTCAGCAGTTTCGATTCGGCGCGGGCGAGCAGGGGATCGCCCTCGATCACGCCGAGCGGTGCGATCGAGATCGCACTCATGAACATCCGCGTCGCCGAATAGTGCTGGATCGCATCCTCCTCAAAGGGCGAGACGATCATGCCCTGCTCACGATAGACCTCGCCCCCCGGCAAGGCGACGCGACATTTCGATGTGTGGATCAGCGCTTCGGCGAGCAGATAGGAATTGGTCAACACCTTCAGACGGCGCTCGCGCAGATATTCGCCCATCTGGTAGGTGGTCGAGCCGCCATTGATGATGATCGTCTCGCCATCGGCGCAGAGTGCGACCGCCGCTTTCGCAATGGCGCGCTTGGCGTCGATATTGAGCGCCTGGCTGATGTCGAAAGAGCGGGTGGCAAGAGAGAGGACGGCGCCCGGCACGTTGGCGGTGTCCGGCAGAGCTTCGAGGCCGCCGTGCACCCTGATCGCGACACCTTGTTCGGCGAGCCTGGCGAAATCGCGCCGTATCGAGGCTTCGGAGACACCGGTCGCGCGACAGGCGTCAGCGATGCGCACCAGCGACCGCTCGCGCAAGAGTGCCTTGATGACCTGCCAGCGTTCTCGCTCGTGCACGTCCCATCCTCTCTTTGCCGTTGACTAATTCATGCCCTCGACCAGCGGTCAACAGCAAACCGTCACAACCGATCAATCTCGCGCTGCATCAATCATATTGCGTCGCAGTTCTGAATGTCGGTGATTGACCTTGATTGAATGCGTGACCTAAGCTGCCCAGAGATCAAGCACAGGGAGATGCCTAATGAGCGAGGTAGCGGCCACGCCCCTGTCCAACCTTTGGGACGACGAACTCGCCGCCGGGTTCGATGAAGCAGGTCAATTGCTTTATCGCTCGAACCTGCTCGGAGCCGATCTGCGCATCACCAATTTCGGCGGCGGCAACACCTCGGCCAAGGTCCAGGTGAAGGATCCGCTGACGCGCGAGAACGTATCCGTGCTCTGGGTCAAAGGATCGGGCGGCGACCTCGGCTCGATGAAGCGCGACGGCTTTTCGACGCTGTACCTCGACAAGCTGGAGAGCCTGAAAGGCCTTTATCGCGGCCTCGCCCATGAGGACGAGATGGTCGCCTTGTTCAATCACTGCACCTTCGATCTCAATCCGCGCGCGACGTCGATCGATACGCCCCTCCACGCCTTCGTGCCGCACCGGCATGTCGATCACGTCCATGCGGACGCGGTCATCGCCATCGCGGCCTCCGCCGACGCCGAGCGTCTGACTCGCGAGGTTTTTGGCGGCAAGCTTGGCTTCCTGCCGTGGCAGCGGCCTGGCTTCGATCTCGGCCTGAAACTCGGCGACATGGCCGCGCGGCATCCCGACTATGTCGGCGTGGTCCTGGGCGGGCACGGGCTCTTCACCTGGGCAGAGACGTCGAAAGCTTGTTACGAGATGACCTTGCGCGTGATTCAGCAGGCCGCCGATTGGCTTGCGACGCATGAGCAGAAACCGGCCTTCGGCAGCGCCAAGGTCCCGACGGCCTTGCCGGAAAAACGTCGCGCGATCGCGGCCCGGCTGATGCCGCTGATCCGCGGCAAGATCTCTGCTGACGAGCGCAAGATCGGCCATTTCACCGATGCTCTGGAGGTGCTGGAGTTCGTCAACTCCAGCGCGCTGACGAAGCTGGCGCCGCTCGGCACCTCCTGTCCGGATCACTTTCTTCGTACTAAGATCCGCCCATTGTTGCTGCCCTATGATCCCATGCGCGACAATCTCGACGAGGTGATCGCCGGCATCGACGACGTTCTCGCCGCTTACCGGCGTGACTACGCCGCTTATTACGAGCGCTGCAAACATCCGGACTCGCCGGCCATGCGCGATCCCAACGCGGTCGTGTATCTCGCGCCGGGAATCGGCATGTTCACGTTTGCAAAGGACAAGGCGACGGCGCGCGTCGCCGCCGAGTTCTACGTCAACGCCATCAACGTCATGCGCGGCGCCTCGGGCGTCAGTTCTTATGTCGGCCTTGCCGAGCAAGAGGCCTTCAATATCGAATATTGGCTGCTCGAAGAGGCCAAGCTGCAGCGCATGCCCAAGCCGAAATCGCTCGCCGGGCGGATCGCCTATGTGACCGGCGGCGCCGGCGGCATCGGCGGGGCGACCGCGCAGCGGCTGCTCGGTGAAGGCGCCTGCCTCGTCATTGCCGATATCGACGAGAAGACGCTCAGCGAGCGCGTTGCGGCGATCACGAAACGCCATGGCCGTGACGCGGCGATCGGTGTGAAGCTCGATGTGACCGACGAGGCGGCGGTGGTTGCCTCGTTCGAAGAAGCCGCGCGCGCCTTTGGCGGTGTCGACATCGTCGTCTCGAATGCCGGGATCGCCTCGGCTTCGCCGGTCGAGGACACGAGTCTTGGGCTCTGGCAGAAGAACATGGACATTCTCGCCACGGGCTATTTCCTCGTCTCGCGCGAGGCATTCCGGCTGATGCAGCGCCAGAGCATCGGCGGCGCCATCATCTTCGTCGCCTCGAAAAACGGCCTTGCCGCTTCGGCTGGCGCTTCGGCCTATTGCGCAGCCAAGGCGTCGGAGATCCATCTCGCCCGCTGCCTGGCGCTGGAAGGCGCAGCACATGGCATCCGCGTCAACACGGTCAATCCCGATGCGGTGCTGCGCGGCTCGAAGATCTGGGAGGGCGAGTGGCGTCAGCAACGTGCGGCGTCCAACAAGGTCACCGAAGACCAGCTCGAGGAAGTCTACCGACAGCGCTCGATGCTCAAACTGTCAGTTTTCCCTGAGGATATTGCCGAGGGTGTCTATTTCTTCGCGTCCGACCTTTCGGCCAAATCGACCGGCAACATCCTCAATGTCGACGCCGGCAATGCCCAGGCCTTTACGCGATGAGCACACCGTTCTCGATCAGCGCGGATTTCATTGCCGGCCACAACGCGCGACTCGAAGACGCGACCGCCGAAGATTATGAGGCGCTAAAGCGTACGTTGGCGCGGCACGGGATCGACGCGGAGGCCCTGGTGCAGAAGGTCGTGGCCTTCGGCGTCGCCATTCCGACCTGGGGTGTCGGCACAGGGGGGACGCGATTTGCCTGCTTTCCGGAGCCGGGTGAGCCGCGCAATGTCTTCGAGAAGATCGACGATTGCGCCGTGATCCAGCGATTGGCACGGGCCACTCCGACCATCTCGCCGCATATTCCGTGGGACAAGGTCGACGACTATGCGGCCTTGCGCGAGCAGGCCGCGATGCACGGCCTTGCTTTCGACGCGGTCAACTCCAACACGTTCCAGGATCAGCCGGGGCAGGAGCTTTCGTACAAATTCGGCTCGCTGTCGCATAGCGATGCGCGTGTGCGCGCTCAGGCGGTCGCACACAATATCGAATGCATCGATATCGGGCGGAAGCTCGGTTCGAAGGCGTTGACCGTCTGGATCGCCGACGGCTCGAACTTTGCCGGCCAATCGAATCTGACCAAGGCGCTCGACCGCTATATCGACGCGATGCGCGAGATCGTCGCGGCACTGCCCGCCGACTGGCGGGTGTTCCTCGAGCACAAGCTCTACGAGCCGGCGTTCTATTCGACCGTGATCTCGGATTGGGGCACGAGTTTCGCTGTCGCGCAGGAGCTCGGCCCCAAGGCGTATTGTCTCGTCGATCTCGGCCATCATGCGCCGAACGTGAACATCGAGCAGATCGTCGCCCGGCTCGTGCGCTTCGGGAAGCTCGCGGGCTTCCATTTCAATGATTCAAAATATGGCGACGACGATCTCGATAGCGGCTCGGTCGAGCCATTCCGGTTGTTTCTCGTCTTCAACGAGTTGATCGACGCCGCGCGTCGCAAGGCGGAAGACTTCGCGCCAGCTTATATGATCGACCAGTCGCATAACGTGACGGACCCGATCGAGAGCCTGATGCAATCGGCGATCGAGTTGCAGCGCGCCTATGCGCAGGCACTGGTGGTTGATCGCAGGGCGCTCGAAGCGGCGCAAGAGGCCAATGATGCGCTCGGCGCGCATCTCGAATTAAAGCGTGCCTTCACGACCGACGTCTCGCCGCTTCTGGCCGTCGCCCGTATGCGGGCCGGCGGGGCGATCGCACCAATCGCGGCCTATCGCGCGTCCAGCTATCGGGCGCAAAAGGCGAGGGAACGCCCCAACGTCGGGGGGACTTCGGCAGGCATCGTCTAGGAAAGGTGATCCCTTGTTTCGGCGGACTTCATCATCACTACTTCCGAGTTTGGATTATCGGTGCATACAGGTGACTGAATTTCCAACTAGCTGCTCTGCCGATGGAGCAGAGTAAAACGCGTATCGATGACGGCCTGTTCCGGGTTGACATCGGCGTGCGAGATTCTTGCGATGATCAGCCGCGCGGCCTCCTTCCCGATCAGGTCGCCCGGCGGGCGGATGGTGGTCAACGACGGATTGGACGCCGCGCTGAAGCTCAAGTCGCCGAAGCCCACCACCGACAGGCGCTCGGGGATTGCGACGCCGAGGCGCTGGCACTCGAAGATCACGCCGAGGGCGATGTGATCGTTGGAGCAGGCAATCCCGTTCACATCTGGAAAGCGATGCAGGGCCTCGCCGAGCAGCATGGCACCGACCTCGGCGCTCGCGGGTGCTGGATGCTGGATGATCTCCGCCGTGACATCAGGCACGTTCCGCGCCGTCTCGACGAAGCCCTGGGCGCGCCGTGCCGCGCGGCGATCCTCGTGCAGGCGGGCGCCGAGAAACAGCAATCGCTTGCGGCCGCGCTGAACGAGATGCGACGCGGCGGCATGACCGACCTGATCGTGGTGAAAACCGACCGCCATGTCCATGGTCTGGGATCCGAGCTCCCAGATTTCGACGACCGGCACCTTGCTGTCACACAACAACCTGCGCGTCGCGGTGCTGTGCGAGAGGCCGGTCAAGACGACGGCGGCGGGCGCCCAGGCCAGCGCCGTGCGGACCAGGTTTTCCTCGTCGTGCTCCTTGTACTCGGTGTGGCTGAGCATCACCTGCAGTCGCTGCTTGCCGAGCTCGTCCTGCAGTGCCGCGACGGTCTCGGCGAAGAACGCATTGCGGACGGATGGCACGATGATGCTCACGACGCGCGATGACGCCGCCGCGAGGCCGCCGGCCATCAGGTTCGGCACGTAGTCGAGCGCCTCGATGGCGCGTGCGATCGACTCGCTCGCCGCCGCCGAGACCGCATCGGGCTTCCTGAAATAGAGGGACACTGTGGACGGCGATAGCTCGGCGCGCGCCGCCACATCCATGATCGTGACCCGCTGCATCTTGCGCCGGGTGCGTGTGGGCTTTGGTGGCGCCATTCCCCTGGTGGATCCAAAATAATAGCGCTACTATCTAGCCTAGGTTTTGGTGCGATACAATCGCATTCTTCCAGCCGGAATGATATTACTATTATAATCAGATAGATACAATACGATTCTGCCTCCTAACTCGCTGGATTGAGCTGGCGTAGGTCGGCCGTTGATTTCCAAAAATCGCAGCGCTACTATCGGCTAGCTACCGCGGCTGCAAGAACCGTCGGGACGGGAGAAAAGGGTCATGGCTTCGGTCAGCCTGCGCAAGCTTGAGAAGAGCTATGGCGCGTTCCGCGTCGTGAAGGCCATCGATCTCGAGATCATCGATGGCGAGTTCGTGGTGCTGGTTGGCCCGTCCGGCTGCGGCAAATCGACGACGCTGCGCATGATCGCCGGACTCGAAAGCATCAGCAGCGGTGAAGTCCGGATCGGCGATCGGATCGTCAACGATCTGCCGCCGCGCGAGCGCGACATTGCCATGGTGTTCCAGGACTACGCGCTCTACCCGCACAAGACAGTTCGCGAGAACATGGGATTCAGCCTGAAGGTGCGGGGCGCGAACCCTGCGGAAGCGGACGCAAAGATCAGCGTCGCGGCGGAAATGCTCGGCATCACCCATCTTCTCGATCGGCGGCCCGGACAGCTCTCCGGTGGACAGCGCCAGCGGGTTGCAATGGGCCGGGCCATCGTTCGACGGCCGCAGGTGTTTCTATTCGATGAGCCGTTGTCCAATCTCGACGCGAAGCTGCGCGGTCAGGTGCGCACGGAAATCAAAAGGCTGCACCAGACGATAGGAACCACCATCGTCTATGTGACCCACGATCAGGTCGAGGCGATGACATTGGCCGATCGCATTGTCATTCTTCGCGGCGGCGATATCGAGCAGATCGGAACGCCCGATGAGGTCTACAACAATCCGGCCAACGTCTTCGTCGGCAGCTTCGTCGGCTCTCCGTCGATGAACTTCGCCAAGGCTAGGGCTTCCCACGGCTATCTCGATTTCGCCGACGGCAACCGTCTGCCGCTTGCGGCTTTGACCCGCACCGGAATCGCAGCCGCTGACGGGCGCGAATTCATCGTCGGCATCAGGCCCGAGCATTTCACATCCGGGACGTCTGATGTCGGCCTGAACTGCGAGGTCCAGGTCGTCGAGCCGCTTGGCTCCGATACGCTGGTGCATTTCTCGGTGGGCGGCGCGACATTGACCGCGCGGTTGCCGCCCGAGTTACGCCCGCGAACCGGTGAGGCGTTCAGGCTGGGCCTCGACCCTGCAAAGATTCATCTGTTCGATGCGGAGACGGAGCGTGCCTTGCAGTAAGAGGTGCACGGCGAGGCCATCAACCACAAGTCAGTAACGTCGCGCGCAAAGCGGCGATCTTATTCGGGAGGACGGCATGAGTTTGGGACGCATTTCAAAGATAACGGGACTGCTGCTCGGGTTTGGAGTATTCGCATTCGCGACCGGCGCGTCCGCCGACACCTCGTTGAAGCTCTTCGTCACAAGCCAGGGTCAGCCCGGCATCTGGCGCAAGGTGCTCGATCAATACGAAGCGCGCAATCCGGGCGTCAAAGTCACTATCGAACTGGGCGGCGCGACCTCGGATCTGCAGGCGCAATATCTCAATACGGTCCTCACGGCGAAGGACTCTTCACTCGACGTGCTGATGCTCGACGTCATTAGGCCGGCGCAATTTGCGGCTGCGGGCTGGACCAGCCCGATCGCAAGCGAAAACATGTCGTCTTATCTCCGCGCTTATGCGGAGGCGAACACCGTCGACGGCAAGGTCGTGGCGCTCCCCGCCTTTGCGGATTCCATGTTCCTCTACTATCGCAAGGACCTGCTCGACAAATACGGGCTCCAGCCGCCAAAAACCTGGGACGAACTCGCGGCCGCCGCGAAGAAAATCGCGGACGGTGAGCAGAATTCGAACCTGCAGGGCCTCTCGTTCCAGGGCAAGGCGATCGAAGGTGCGGTCTGCACTTTCCTCGTACCCTACTGGAGCCAGGGCAAGACGATTGTGAAGGACGGCAAGCTCGATTTCGATCGTGAGGCCGCGGCGAAATCGCTCGCACTTTGGAAGGGCTTCGCCGATAGTGGTGTCGCCAAGAAGAACATTGCCGAAGTTGCGACCGACGACACGCGCAAGGAGTTCCAAGCCGGCAACGTCGTATTCGCGGTGAACTGGGCCTACGCATGGGCCATGACGCAGGGCGCGGACTCCGCCGTGGTCGGCAAGGTCGGCGTCGCACGGCTCCCGGCAGTCAGTGGCGGCGAACAGGCGACTTGCCTCGGAGGTTGGGAATGGGGCGTTTCCGCCTTTTCCAAGCATCAAGAGGAGGCGAAGAAACTCGTCGCGTATCTGTCGAGCCCCGAAGTCTCCAAATTCATGGCCATCAACGGCTCGTTGCTGCCGACTTACGGCAAGCTCTACAAAGACGCGGACGTGACTAAGGCGGTGCCGTGGTTCGCCGACGCTCAGCCGATTGTCGAGACGGCGAAGCCGCGTCCGGTGACGCCGCGTTACAACGAGGTCAGTGAAGCGATCCGGACCACCGTCAACGCGGTGCTTGCGGGCGTGACCACGCCGGCGGACGGCGCTGCCCAAATCGAGGCTCGCCTGAAGCGGATCCTCCGCTAAGGCATGATCCGGCGACGAGCGGGCGTGCTTGGCACCCGCTCGTGGTCGCGAATTCCAGCGTCGTCTTGCGCGCAATCCGGATCGGACTTAACGACGATGACATTCACGTTCAAGAACGCAGCCGGTCGCGTCGATGCGCGACGTACAAGGCTGTCGCGTTGGCTCGACCCGGACGAAACGACGCTCGCCGTGCTGCTCTTGGCACCCGCCGCGATCCTGCTCAGCGTGATGATCGTCTATCCAGTGGGCCGGCTCATCTACACGAGCTTCCTCGACCTGTCGCTGACCTCGGGCCTGCCGGCGCGGTTCGCCGGCCTCGCCAACTATCAGCAGATGCTGGAAGATCCCGTCTTTTGGCAGGCGACCTGGAACACGATCTTGATCACGCTCATCACAGTGCCCGGCGCGCTGTTGGTCGGACTCGGACTTGCGCTGCTCGCCAATCTGCCGTTCCAAATGCGATGGCCGGTGAGGCTCTCGCTTTTGATTCCTTGGGCGCTCCCGCTTGCGTTCGCGGGCCTGATCTTTGCATGGTTCTTCCATTCGGAATACGGCGTCGTCAACGACGTGCTCAATCGGATCGGCCTGCCGGGCGTGGTCTGGTTCAATTCGCCGCGTCTCGCCTTCGCCGCGATCTGCCTCGCCATCATCTGGAAGGCTTCGTCCTTCATGGCGATGATTATCCTTGCCGGATTGCAGACCATTCCGCGTTCCCTCTACGAGGCCGCGGACGTCGACGGGGCAGGGCGTGTGCGGCAGTTCTTCGAGATCACGCTGCCGCTGTTGAAGCCCACGATCGTGGTCGCTCTGATCTTCCGCACCATTACCGCGCTGCAGACCTTCGATATTCCCTACATGATGACGGGAGGCGGGCCGGGTACCGCCACTGCGACGTTGGCGATGTACATCCATCAGAACACCGTGTCATTCCTCGACCTCGGTTATGGATCGGCGCTTGCGGTGGTGATGTTCGGCCTTTCGATGTGCGTCACGGCGCTTTACCTGCGCATGATCCGCGGCAGCGAGTCCGCATCATGAACATGGCTGTATTCTCCGCCGCCGGCTCGGCCTTGTCCGGCAAACCGTTGCGGATCATCGCCGCGCTTATTCCGTCGTGAACGGCCTGTTCCCGGCGCTGTGGATTCTGCTGACCTCGTTCAAGACCGAGGCGGAGCTCACGGCGAAGCCGATCACCTGGCTGCCGCACGCGGCGACGCTGCGGAATTACAGCCAGGCGTTCTCCGATCAGCCGCTGCTCACGTTCCTGTTCAATAGCGTCATGGTCGCGCTGCTGTCGACCGCGTTGACCCTGCTGATCTCGGTTCTGGCGGCCTATGCGCTTGCGCGGCTGAATCTCCGATTCAGAGGATTGATCATGTCGGTAATCATCGCGGTCTCAACCTTCCCGCTGGTGACGCTGCTGGTTCCCCTGTTCGAGACGATGCGTGCACTCAATCTGCTCAACACTTGGACCGCATTGATCCTGCCCTACACGGTACTGAGTCTGCCGGTCTGCACCCTGGTGCTGACGTCCTTCTTCGAAGCTATTCCGCGCGATCTGGAGAATGCTGCCATGATTGATGGCTGCACGCGATTTGGCGCGCTTTTCAAGGTGGTGGTTCCGCTCTCGGCGCCGGGCGTATTCACGGCCGGAATCCTTGCCTTCGTCAACTCCTGGGACGAATTCCTGCTGGCCCTGTCGTTCAACTCCAACCCGGGACTGCGGACGCTGCCTGTCGGAATCCAGCTCTATCAGGGAGAGTTTGCGTTTCCGTGGCCGGTCATATCCGCCGCGCTCGTCGTGGGTATCGTGCCAGTCGCGATCCTGATCGTGATCTTCCAGGAGCGCGTCGTCTCGGGGCTGACCGCGGGCGGCCTCAAGGGATGAGGTCCAGGGCTTGATATATAGCTTAACGAGGTTCCCAAATGGCAGTTTACGATTCGGTTCGCTACGCCTCACTGGCTGGTCGCAGCGTGCTGATTACTGGCGGGGCGTCTGGAATTGGCGCCGAAATGGTCAGGGCCTTTGCGTCCCAACGTGCGATCGTCTCTTGCGTCGACATCAAGAGCGCAGGCTGCACAGGAACGAACTTCGTCGTTGATGCCGGCCCGACCTGAAGGGACGAAGAGGAATGAACCTGGAACTAGAGATCACCCAATCCGGCTTCGCGGTTTCCATTTCTGGCCGCCGAATTCTCACCCATAGTGCCACGGCGCCATGCTTCTTTGTGGGGCAGGGGAACGATAGCATCACGATGCATCGCGGTCGCTTCGAGATCGAAGATCGCGTTGCCGAACGCTGTCCGCTGGCGCATGCCGAGATGGACGGCGAAATGATCGCGCTTGCCGCCGCCAAGGGGCAGCCCCCGCGGCTGGGCGTCACGCTCGAGGCCAACGCGCTGGTGCTGCGGGCCCTTGATCCATCCGTCAACCGATTTTGGCTGCGTGTCGTTGCCGACCGGGACGAGAATGTCTGGGGCGGAGGCGAGCAATTCTCCTACTTCGATCTGCGCGGGCGGCGGTTTCCGTTGTGGAGTTCGGAGCCAGGCGTCGGGCGCGACAAGACCACCGAGATCACGTTCAAGGCAGACGTGGCGGGCCAAGCGGGCGGCGACTACTATCATACGAACTATCCCCAGCCGACTTATGTGTCCTCGGCGCGCTATGCGCTTCACGTCGCAACGTTCGCCTATGGTGCTTTTGATTTTCGTGATCATTCCTTTCACGAGATTGAAGTCTGGACCGTTCCGGAGCGCATTGAGCTGTTCGCCGCGCCGACCTTCGTCGGACTGGTGGAGATGCTGTCCAGCCGTTTTGGACGCCAGCCACCACTTCCAGAGTGGATCTACAATGGCGCGATCATCGGCCTGAAGGATGGAGCGAACTCGTTCAATCGCCTCGCGAAGATACGTGAAGCAGGCGTCAAGGTTGCCGGTCTGTGGTGCGAGGATTGGGTCGGGATTCGGCAGACTGCTTTCGGCGCGCGACTGTTCTGGGACTGGCAGGCAAACGAGACACGGTATCCGGGCCTCCGACAGCGCATCGCCGAATTGGGCAACGACGGCATTCGCTTTCTCGGCTATGTGAACCCGTACCTCTGCGACGACGGCGTTCTGTTTAAGGAGGCGGAGGATGCGGATTATTTCGTCAAGGATAGCTCCGACCGAACCGCCCTGATCGATTTCGGCGAATTTCACTGCGGCATCGTCGATTTCAGCAATCCGGACGCCGCGGCATGGTTCTCCGAAGAGATCATCGGCGTGAGGATGCTCGATTACGGCCTGTCTGGCTGGATGGCCGATTTTGGCGAGTACCTGCCGACCGACGTGCGTCTCGCCAACGGCGTCGATGCGAAGCTCATGCACAATCAATGGCCGACGCTATGGGCAGAGGTGAACGCGGAGGCAGTGGCGAGCCGATGCAAGATTGGCGAAGCGCTGTTTTTCATGCGCGCCGGCTTCACGGGCGCGCAGAAATATTGCCCTTTGCTCTGGGCCGGTGATCAATCGGTCGACTTTTCGCGGCATGACGGCTTGGTCACGGTGATCTGCGCCGCGCTGTCGTCGGGACTGCTCGGCAATGCGTTTCACCATTCCGATATCGGCGGCTACACGAGCCTGTTCGGCAATGTCCGCACGCCCGAACTCTTCATGCGCTGGGCCGAGATGGCGGCATTCACGCCGGTGATGCGTAGTCACGAAGGTAACAGGCCCCGTGACAATTTGCAGGTCGACGACGACCCCGCAGTCCTCTCGCATTTCGCCAGAATGACTGCGATCTACGTTCAACTCTCGCCCTATCTCAGGAGATTGTCGCTGGAAGCAACTCGCAGGGGCCTTCCGGTGCAGCGTCCGTTGTTCCTGCATCACGAAGAAGACCGGCGGACCTACGGCATTCAGGATTGCTATCTCTATGGTCGGGACGTGCTGGTCGCACCCGTCTGGCAGGCATCAGAAGATGAGCGGAAACTCTATCTTCCGGCGAGGACCGACTGGATTCACGTCTGGACGGGCCAGTCATTTGCCGGCGGCCAAGACATATCGATCAAGGCGCCGCTCGGGCGGCCCGCAGTCTTCTACAGGGCAGATACGGAATTCGAAACGCTGTTTGTTGGACTTCGGGACGTATAGTTTCGCCTTGTCGCGTGTGCGTCGATCGGGCTGAGGAAAGAGACGCGGGTCTTGGTCAGGTATCGAATTCAGCTGGCGCAGCTGCTTGAGCATCCCGGGAAGAAGGAAGTACTCGATGAAGATGATCAAGGGACCGGCGATATTCCTCGCTCAGTTCGCGGCCGACTCGGCGCCGTTCAACTCCTTGGACTCGATCTGCGGGTGGGTTGCCTCGCTCGGCTACGAGGGAGTTCAGATTCCGAGTTGGGATAGTCGGCTCTTCGACCTGAAGAGGGCCTCGGAGTCGCAGGACTACGCCGACGAGGTGAGGGGGATCGCGGCCAGCCACGGGCTTGCGATTACCGAGCTTTCGACCCATCTCCAGGGCCAGCTCGTTGCCGTTCACCCGGCCTATGACGCGGCATTCGATGGCTTCGCCGTACCGGAGGTGCGCGGCAATGCGAAGGCGCGCACGGAGTGGGCCGTCGATCAGGTCAAGCGTGCGATCTTGGCGTCCAGGCGGCTCGGGATCACGGCGCAGGCGACCTTCTCCGGCGCACTTGCCTGGCCTTATGTCTACCCCTGGCCGCAGCGTCCGGCTGGCCTTATCGAGGCCGCTTTCGACGAACTCGCCAGGCGCTGGCGACCGATCCTCGACTATGCCGACGAGCACGGTGTCGATCTCGCTTATGAGATCCACCCCGGCGAGGATCTTCACGACGGCATCTCCTATGAGATGTTTCTCGAGCGGGTGAAGGGACACAAGCGCGCGAACCTGCTTTACGACCCATCTCACTTCGTGCTGCAACAGCTCGACTATCTCGACTACATCGACATCTACCACCAGCGCATCAAGGCATTTCACGTCAAGGACGCCGAGTTCAACCCGACGGGCCGCCAGGGCGTCTATGGCGGCTTCCAGAGCTGGGTCGACCGTGCCGGCCGCTTCCGATCGCTCGGCGACGGCCAAGTCGATTTCGGCGCTATCTTCTCGAAGCTCACGCAATACGACTACGACAGCTGGGCGGTGCTCGAGTGGGAATGCGCGCTGAAACATCCCGAGCAGGGCGCGCGCGAAGGTGCCGAGTTCATCAAGAGCCATATCATCCGGGTGACAGATAAAGCCTTCGACGAGTTCGCAGGCTCCGGCACCGACGACGCAGCGAACCGCAAGATGCTCGGCATCTCCTGAGCGAGGAGAAGACATGACTATTGCAACCAACAAAGCCGGCGATCATGGTCGTATCCGACTCGGCATGGTCGGCGGCGGCCAGGGGGCCTTCATCGGCGCCGTCCACCGCATTGCCGCTCGCATCGACGACCAGTTCGAACTTGTGGCCAGCGCGCTCGCGTCGGATCCGGTGCGAGCCAAAGCGTCCGCGAAGGAGCTCGGCATCGCCGACGACCGTGCCTATGGCTCCCTCGAGGAGATGGCCAAGGCGGAAGCCGCGCGAGCGGACGGGATCGAGGCGGTCTCGATCGTGACACCGAACCACATGCATAGTCCGGTCGCTAAGGTCTTCTTGGAAGCCGGCATTCACGTGATCTGCGACAAGCCGCTGACGACGACCGTTGCCGAGGCCGAGGAGTTGGTGGCGTTGGTCAGGAAGACGGGTCGGGTCTTCGTGGTGACGCACAACTACACCGGCTACCCCATGGTCCGGCAGGCCCGCGCCATGGTCGCGAATGGCGACCTCGGCGAGATCCGGCTGGTCCAGGCCGAGTATCTCCAGGATTGGTTGACGGAGCGATTGGAGGCAAGCGACCATAAACAGGCGGCATGGCGTACGGACCCGGCCCGATCCGGCGCCGGCGGGTGCATCGGCGATATCGGCACCCACGCCTATAATCTCGCCTGCTTCGTCACCGGCCTTGAGCTCGAGGAACTGCTCGCCCAACTGTCGACCTTCGTCGAGGGACGGCGCCTCGATGACGATGTCCAGATCCTCCTCAAGTGGAAAGGTGGTGCCAAGGGCATGTTGTGGGCGAGCCAGGTCGCCGTCGGCAATGAGAACGGCCTCACACTGCGCGTCTACGGCAGCAAAGGCGGCCTCGAGTGGGCGCAGGAGAATCCGAACCAGCTCTGGTTTACGCCCTACGGCCGGCCGAAGCAGCTCCTGACCCGCGGCGGCGCCGGCGCCTTGGGCGAGGCGGGTCGGGTTACCCGCGTCCCCTCCGGCCACCCCGAGGGTTACCTTGAAGGTTTCGCAACAATTTATGCTGAGGCAGCGCGCGCCATCCGCGCGGCAAGGGTCGGTGAAAAGTCGGATCCTGATGTGATCTTCCCGGCCGTTGAGGACGGCCTGGCAGGCGTGAAGTTCATCGATGCTGCTGTGAGGTCCTCGGCATGCAAAGGCACCTGGGTTCGGATGACGTAAATGCTGCCGCGCCCTATAGCATCGGCTCGAACTGGCAGTGTACGAGCATCTCGGAGACCGAGGCATTGTTCGGCAGCATGAGCGCGGTTTCCACCAGGCGGGCGATGTCGCCGGGCTGGCTCATCTCGTGCCGGGGAATCTCGTCGTCGTTCAGCGTCATGTCGGTGGCAACGTAGCCTGGGCAGATCACCGTCGCCCGAATGCCGGCCGCGCGTCCTTCCCGGCGAATGCCGTGGGTGAGTGCAACCACGGCGAACTTGGTCATCGCATAGCCAACATTGCTCCCCACACGCTTTCCGGCGAGAGATCCCAGATTGATGACCCGGCCATGACCGCAGACGGCTAAGTGAGGGAGGGTGGCTCTGACGAGGCGCAGCGGACCCTTGACGTTCACGCGCCACATTTCATCCAGCTCGTTCTCGCCCTCGTCGGAGACACGCACCTTCGGATTGATGCCGGCGGCGTTGACGATGGCATCGACGCCGCCCCACCGCGCGACCGTTGCGTTGACCCAGGAGATCGGGCTCTTGGTGTCTTCGGCATCATAGCGGTGCGTCATGAGCCGCTCGCTCCCGGCGAGACGGCTCGGGTCGCGAAGCCCCGCCGATACGCGGAAGCCCGAGGCCAGGAGCCGGTCGACGACGGCGCGTCCGATGCCGCGCGAAGCCCCCGAGACCATGACGATCCGATTGCCGACTTCCAACATCTTAGTCCGTCTCCCATGGGTGAACGAAGAGCATCGCAAAATGTAAGGGGACACGCGCGAAGACGAGTAAGAGAAATTCACTCTGCCTGCATCGGGTGTGCTTATGGCTCACGCGCCCGGCGACTTTTCGGCCGGGATATTGGATGTCCTTATGAGGGCAGAACAAATCCGCTGTATGCGTGCGCCGGCCTCCGCACGTAGCTTCCCGCCGCTCTGGCTGACTGCAAGAGAGCCTTGCGGATGGGATTTTCGGACTACCGAACGGCGTTGGTGACGGGCGCATCCTCAGGTATCGGGGCTGCGACGGTTCGGCGTCTCCGTGCCGAGGGGCTCGAGGTTCATGCGCTGGCGCGCGACGCCCGCCGGCTGGCCAGCCTGTCGGCCGAGACCGGATGCCACGCATGTGCGGCCGATGTGAACGATCTCGACGCCTTGAGGCGCCTTGCGAGCTCGGTCGAATTCGATGTTCTCGTCAACAACGCCGGCCAGTCGCGGCGCGGCAATATCCTGGAAACAACGCCTGACGATGTCGACGCCCTGGTCGACGTCAATCTGCGGGCAGTCTTGCACCTGACGAGGCTGATCGTGCCAGGCATGGCGATGCGGAACAGCGGCCACGTGGTCAATATCTCGTCGATCGCCGGCCACTATGCCTTCGGCGCGAACGCCACGACATTCAATTCATCCGTGGCCTACCACGCGACGAAGGCCGGCATTCATTCACTGTCGCAGCAGTTGCGCGTCGATCTCTACGGCACTTGCGTCCGCGTCACCGAAGTCTCGCCCGGGCGCGTGGCGACGAGCATCTTCCAGAACCAGAACGCCGCCGACAATCCGGATGCCCGCTTCGTCGGCGGCTTCGAGACGCTCCAGTCCGAAGACGTCGCGGATGCCATTGCGTTCGCGGTGGGATCGCCGGCGCGGATGAACGTCGCGACGATCGAGGTCGTACCCACGTTCCAGGTCGTCGGTGAATTGCGATTCGCGAGCCGATCCGAGGCCGCACGTTTGAAAGAAATGAGAAGTGGAGCTGACCATGCCTGACCTCGCAAACCGCCTTAGGACCGTGAAGGTGTCGGCCTCGGCGGCGATGACGGACAAGGCGCGCGAGCTCCGCGACGCAGGCGTCAAGATCGTGGGCCTGTCGTCCGGCGAGCCCGATTTTCCGACGCCGTCGCATGCCATCGAGGCCGCACATCGGGCAGCGCTGGCAGGCGATACCAAATATCCGGCGCAGCCGGGAACGGTCGCGCTGCGGACCGCGGTCCAGCGCAAGTTCAAGCGCGAGAACAATCTCGACTACGCCCTCGACGAGATCCTGATCGCCAATGGTGGCAAGCAGATCATCTTCAACGCGCTGTTTGCCACCTGCAATTCCGGCGACGAGGTCGTCATTCCGGCGCCGGGCTGGATCACCTATGCGGACATCGTTCTTCTGGCGGAGGCGACGCCCATCGCGGTGCCTTGCCCGGAGAACAACCAGTTCAAGCTTCGTCCGGCGGACCTGGATGCGGCGATCACGCCCCGGACGAAGTGGTTGATCCTGAATTTTCCCAACAATCCGACCGGCGCCGCCTGTACGCGCGAGGAGATGCGCGCGATCGCCGATGTCATGTTGAAGCATCCCGACGTGTGGATACTCACCGACGACATCTATGAGCATCTCACTTATGATGGCTTTGAGTTCTGTACCATCGCGGAGGTTGAGCCGAGGCTGAAGAATCGCGTCGTGACCGTGAACGGCGCGTCCAAGGCCTACGCCATGACGGGCTGGCGGGTCGGCTATTGCGGGGGGCCCAAGGACCTGATCGCGGCGATGAACAATGTCCACGGTCAGGCGACCGGTGGGATCTGCACTGTGAGCCAGGCGGCGGCCGTCGCGGTCCTGGACGGACCGCAGGACTACCTGAAGGAGCGCGCGGACATCTATCGTGACCGGCGCGATCTCGTGGTCAAGCTCCTCAATCAGATTCCGGGTATCACCTGCCACAAGCCGGAAGGGGCCTTCTACGTGTTTCCGAACATCGCCGGCTGCATCGGCAAGACCACGAAGAGCGGGCGGCGGCTGGAGACCGATGCAGACTTCATCTCGGCGCTCCTGGAGGAGCAGCATGTCGCCGCCGTGCCTGGCGGCGCCTATGGAATGAGCCCGTACTTCCGCATTTCCTACGCGACCGATACCGAATCGCTGAAGGAAGGCTGCCGGCGGATCGCGAGCTTCTGCGAAAGCCTGCGCTGACCGGGGATTCGAAATACGGGGGTAGTCCCCGGATGGAGGGCGAAAGCTGCGGCCAGCGGCATTTACCGATCAAGATCGGAGCAATATGCCGAACCAGTTGTCATAATCGTTCCTAATGCCCCTAAACGAAGATGTTCTTGGTCCTGTAGGATGTCGACGCATAAGCTTTGTGCAAAGAGGGGTATGCCTTGGGATCGCGCAGTCGAGGACGGCCAGCGATGACCACCAGCGACGATGCGGTGGCAGTCTTAGGTGTTCAAGCTCCACCGGCAACCCGGCGGGCATTGCGGTGGCGTCTGGCTCTGCCGGTCGGGCTTCTCGCCGTCCCGATGCTGGCATTCTTGACGTATTTCTTCTTCTATCCGGCTCTGGGGCTGCTGCTCTCAAGCATCCAGACACAGGACAGCCGCGGTATCATCGGCCGCCCGTTCACGCTCGCGCACTACGCGCGCCTCGTCAATGTCGAACTCTACGCGCGCGTGCTTTGGACCACGCTGCGGATCAGCATCATCACCTCGGTGCTTGCGACGGTGCTCGCCTATCCGGTCGCGCTGGTGATGGTCAAGAGCCGTCCGATGGTCACGCGCATCATCACCTTGATCGTCATTGCTCCCTTGATCGTCAGCGTGGTCGTTCGTGGATACGGCTGGCAGCTGGTGCTCCAGAACGGTCCGAAGGGCATGCTGAACTGGATCTTGATGTCGCTGCACGTCGTCGATGCACCGATCTCGGTCCTCTACACCGAAGTGGCGGTCGTCATCGGGTCGCTGCACGTGTTCTTCCCGATGATGGTGCTGCCGCTGGCCTCGGCGCTCGGCAAGATCGACCCCAACCTCGAGGATGCGGCCCGTATGCTCGGCGCGCCATGGTGGAAGGTGTTCCTTCGGGTGACGCTGCCGTTGAGCATGCCGGGCTTCGTGGCGGGTTTTACCCTGGTCTTTTCGCTCACCGCCGGCTCCTTCGTCATTCCCGCGATCCTGGGCGGCGCCTCGGCGGTCATGCTCGGCAATCTGATCGAGCAGCAGATCTTCGTCGTCTATGACTGGCCGTTCGGCGCTGCGATCGCCGTCGTTCTCGTCGGCCTGGTCCTCGCGGTGAACGGTGTCTCGATGTGGCTGCTGGAAGGCCGGCGTCTCAGGAGGCCCGAGTGATGGACGAGCGATTTTCCGGCTTCGGCGCATTCATCCTCTACACCGTCACCGCCGGCATGATGGTGTTCATCCTGGCGCCGCTGCTTCTCGTCATGGCGGTGTCGGTATCCGATTCTTATTTCGTGACCTTTCCTCCGCAGGGCTTCACGCTGAAATGGTACGCCAAGGTTCTCCAGGACCGCGACTTCCTCGAGGCGATGAGGCTGAGCATTCTGCTCGCGCTCGGCACGACGGCGGGATCGCTGCTGCTGGGCGTGCCCGCGGCCTTTGCGCTGGTGCGCGGCCACTTCTTCGGCCTGTCGGCGATCAAGGGGTTCCTGCTGTCGCCGCTGATCTTTCCGGCGCTGGTCACCGGCCTGGCGCTGCTTCAGGTCCTGACCAAGCTTGGTTCCCAGGATGCGCGGCTCAATCTTTTGATCGGGCACGTGGTCGTGACGTCGCCCTACGTCATCCGCACGGTCGTCACCAGCCTTCAACTGGTCGACGAGAATCTGGAGGACGCTGCGCGCACGCTCGGCGCGAACCGGTTGTGGACCTTCTGGCGCGTGACGCTGCCGCAGATCGCCTCCGGCGTCGCTGCCGGCGGGCTGTTCGCCTTCATGGTGTCCTTCGACAATTACCCGGTCACGATGTGGCTGGCGAACTCGGAATACTCGCCCGTGCCGCTCGTCCTGATGCGGCAACTGGTCAACGTCTTCGATCCTTCCGTGCCGGCAATGTCGACGATCATCATCATTATGGCGATGGTCGGCGTTCTGTTGCTGGAGAAACTGGTCGGCCTTCGCCGCGCGCTGGCCGCTTAATGTGCATTGGTGATGGAGATTGGATTCATGAAGCTGACACGTAGGACTCTCATTCAGGCCGGTGCATCTGCGATTGCCTTCCCGACGATCATCAGCCGGGCATTGGCGCAGGACACCAAGCAATTGCACGTCGGCGTCTACAACTCCGCGCTGGGCAAGCTGATCCAGAAAGAGGTCATCCCCAAGTTTGAGGCCGAGTTCAAGTGTCGCGTCTTCACGATCGAAGGCGCGACGCTCTCCAATATCGCCGCGCTCCGCGCGACCCGCGACACACCGCGCTTCAGCATGATGATGATGGACGACGTCGGCATCCCCCAGGCCAAGCAGGAGGGGTTGATCGACAAGCTCGACGCGAGCAAGATCCCCAACCTCGCCAAGGTCTATCAGCGCTATCTCTTTGAGGACGGCCATGGCGTCGGTTTTTCGATCTCCAGTGCCGCCATGTTCATCAATCCGCAGGTGACAAAGCCGCTCGGGAGCTATGAGCAGATCTTCGACGCGAAGTATCGCAAGCAGATCCTGCTGAATACGCCCAAGAACACTCAGAGCGTGCTGATGCTCATCGTCGCCACGGCGCTGGTGACCGGAAAGCCGCTGAAGGAGGCGCAATACCTGGTCGACAGCGGCTGGGACAAGCTCGCGTCTCTCAAGCCCAACATCCTGACGATCTACGACAGCGAGGCCCAGGTTCTCCAGGTAGCCCAGGGCCAGGCGGCGATCGGCGGCATCGAGTACTCGAAGGCGATCTATCCGCATACGGCGAAGGGCATGCCGATCGACATGACGTTCCCCAAGGAGGGCGCGTTCACCGGAATCAACAGCATGACACTGGTCAAGAATGCGCCCGAGCCCGAGCTCGCTTGTGCCCTGATCAACCGCATTTTGGAGCCTTCGGTCGCCAAGATGTTGTCCGAGCAGACCCTCAGCGCGCCCTCGGTGGGCGGTATCGACTTCAAGCCGGAGACAGCCAAGTTCCTTGCCTATCCCGACACCAAGGCAACCGATCTAGGGCTGTTCACGCCGGACTGGAACTTCATCGTTCCGCGCCGCGGTCCGTGGTTGGAACGCTATAACCAAGTGTTCACGAGCTGAGCGGGGGTGCCATGAGGTCGTCCGAAGTCAGGCTTGATCGCCTCAGCAAGAATTACGCCCGCATGGTCGCGGTCGACGAGGTGTCGCTCGCGATCGAGCCGGGTCACATGGTTGCGCTGCTCGGTCCAAGCGGATGCGGCAAGACGACCTGCCTCCGCATGATCGCGGGGCTGATCCGTCCGACATCCGGCGACGTCTTCGTCAACGACAAGAGGATGACCGACGTTCTCGTGCATCGCCGCAACGTCGGAATGCTGTTCCAAAACTACGCGCTGTTCCCTCATCTGACCGTCGAGGAGAACATCGCATTCGGCCTGGAGATGCGCGGGATATCCAAGGCCGATGCTGCGAGGAAGGTGGCCGAAGCCCTCAATCTCGTCCAGCTCTCCAGCTTCGGGAAGCGCTATCCCTCGCAGCTCTCCGGCGGTCAGCAACAGCGCGTCGCGCTGGGGCGGGCTCTGGTGATCGAGCCGGCGATGCTGCTGCTCGACGAGCCGCTCGGGGCGCTCGACAAGGGGCTTCGCGAGAGCATGCAGGTCGAGCTCCGCGCACTCCAGCGCAGGCTTGGCCTGACCACCATCATGGTAACCCACGACCAGGACGAAGCCCTGACCATGGCCGACAAGATCGTGGTGATGCGCGATGGCAAGCTCGAGCAGGTCGGCTCGGCGACGGAAATCTACCAGCGGCCGGCCTCGAAATTCGTCGCGCAGTTCATCGGCGCGTCGAATCTGTTCGAGGGACCCATTGAGCAGCGCAACGGGAGCGGGGCGGTCGTTCGTGTCTCGCCCGAACTCAGCCTTCAGGTTGATCAGATATCATCGTCGGCCAGCGACGTGATGGTCTCGATCAGGCCCGAAGCAATCATCGTCGAGCGAATTGGCCAGAGCTCGGTGGCGCAACGTGCCAATAGCGTGACGGCGCGTGTCGATCAGGCCATCTATCGCGGATTCGTCAGTCACTACTATCTCAAGACGCCGAGTGGCGGGCAGATCATCGTGTTCGAGCAGAACCAGTCGCAGCAGGCCGGACTCCGGTACGCCGTGGGCGAGGAGGTCGTGGCGCGGTGGGAGTCGCCCAGCAATCACGTCATTGCGCGTCACTGAAGTCGGAGGCGAGCGCGGCGTCCTGCTGGCAATCGACATCCCTTATACCCGCAGACGAACATCGTCTTGGATCGGCTTGCGCCGCTTCGCTAGATTTGAGGGTGGCAGCGCCACGGGCGTTCGACCAGCGAGGCCATTTTGTCGATTAATCAGCCCAACGCTCCCTTTGTCGGCACGATCGAAAAAAGCCCGAAGATCAGCTTGATCGGCACGCTTGCGATGCTGGTCGAGGCGCCGGGTGACTTCGACCTGGTGCAGCAGGGACGCGTCTGGGCACTTGCGGATGCGGTTTCCGCCTGGCCCAACGTCCAGGAGGCCGTCATTGGTGTCACCAATGTGATGCTTTTGTTCGAGCAGCCGCCGGCCGATATCGGCATGCTCAGCGCTTCGATCGTCGAACTGTGGCATCGTGCGCTCGGGCGCAAGGCCGACGGAAAGCTCATCGAGATTCCCGTGATCTATGGCGGCGAACTCGGCTTTGATTTGCCTGCGGTTGCGAAGCGCGCCGGATTGTCCGAGCGCGACGTCATCAGGATTCACAGCGAAGGCGAATATACTGTCTGCGCCGTCGCGAGCTCTCCGGGATTTGGTTATCTCCACGGCCTCGACCCGCGCATTCATATGCCGCGCAAATCGGTGCCGTCGCTCAACATGCGGGCAGGCTCGGTGACCATCGGCGGGATGCAGACAGGCGTGGCGGTGCTGACAAGTCCCAATGGATGGAATGCCATCGGCTGGGCCTCGGTCGCGATGTTCGATCCGAGCGCCGAACAGCCCTCGCTCATGCTTCCGGGCGACCGTGTCAAATTCAGGATCGATCGGATCGAGCTGTGATCGAGATTCTGACCAGCCCCGCCTTCAACACAATTCAGGACCTGGGCCGCTACGGCGCGCGGCGTTTCGGCGTGAGCACCTCGGGTGCAATGGATCCCGTCGCGCTCGCCGCCGGCAATGCACTGCTCGGCAATGACGACAATGCGGCCGGCATCGAGATCCAGACCTTCCCGTTCCGCCTGCGTTTTTCGGCCGACACCGCATTTGCGCTCACCGGCGCCGATCACGACTCGACGCTGGCGGGATCAACCGTCCGGCCGTGGTGGTGCACGCGGGCGAAGGCGAGCGATGTTCTCGCGATCGCGACGCCGCGGCGTGGCGCGCGGGTCTACGCGACCTTCGGTGGCGGAATCGATATTCCACGCGTGCTGGGCTCGCGCAGCACGCATCTGCGCGGCGGCTTCGGCGGGCTCGAGGGACGCACCTTGCAGGTGGGTGATGTCGTGCCGATCGGGAACACGCAGGGCAAGAGCGACGGTCGCTTCGATTTCGGCGTCGCGCCACCGGATGTTGCGATCGCGGGTGCGGCTCCAGCGGAAGACTGTGTGCTGCGGATACGCGTCATGCGGGCCGGCGAGTATGATCTGTTTTCGGAGGCGATGCAGGCGACGTTCTGGTCCACGACGTGGAAGATCAGCGCCCGGAGCGACCGGGGCGGCTACCGTCTTACCGGTGGCAAGCTGAGATTGGATGCGCCGGTCGAGATGCGTTCGCACGGCGTGGTGGCTGGCGTCGTGCAGGTGCCCCCGGCCGGCGAGCCGATCATCCAGATGAGCGATGCCAACACGGCCGGTGGCTATCCGAAGATGGCGGCCGTGATCCAGGCTGATCTCTGGCGCCTCGGCCAGGCGGCGCCAGGATCGTTCATCGCCTTCAGTGAGGTGAGCTACCAGGACGCGGTCGCGGCCATGGCTCCCGTCAACGACTACCTCGCGAAGTTGCGTGCGACCGCGGACCTCTACCGAGCGCTTTGAGTGGACGTCAACAAGAACAAGAGCAGGGTACGAACATGAAAATCGGCATCAATTCGGACATGGGCGAAGGCTTCGGCAATTATCGCATCTGCGACGACGAGGCGCTGATGAGCATCATTTCGTCGGCCAACGTGGCATGCGGTTTCCATGCCGGCGATCCCATCATCATGGATCGCATGGTTCGCCTCGCCAAGCAGAAGGGGGTCGAGGTCGGCGCCCATCCGGGCCTGCCCGACCTGCTCGGGTTTGGCCGGCGCGTGATCCAGATGGATGCCGCCGAGCTCGAGAAGCACATGGTCTATCAGATCGGCGCCTTGCAGGCGATCGCGGCCAATGCGGGCCATCGTGTGACCCATGTCAGCTTCCACGCCGCGATGGGCAACATGGTCAATGCCGACCCTGACATGGCCGATGTCGCCGCCCGTGCGATTGCGACCATCAATCGCGATTTCATCGTGTTCTCGCAGCCTGACGCCGAGATCGTGCGCGCCGCGCGCAAGGTGGGCCTGCGCATCCTGACGCTGTTCCTGGCTGACCGCGCCTACGACGAGAACGGCCATCTGGTGTCCCGCAAGCTTCCCAACTCCGTCATCACCTCGACTGACGCGGTGGCCGAGCGGGTCAAGCGCTTCCTCGACAGCGGCACTGTGCAGACGATCGAAGGCAAGTCGATCAAGGTCGAGGCGCGCTCGATCCTGATCCACAGCGATACGCCGGGATCGGTCAACCTCGCCGGCACGGTGCGCCGCGTGATCGAGCAGGGTGGCGGCGAGGTGACGCCCGCAACCGTCCTGCTCAATTGATCGGGTTGCCCCCAGTATGCGGGCGGATGCGCACAATCGGTGTGCCGTAGCCGACCGTTGCGCCAGGCTCCGCGATCACGGCATCGATCGTGCCGGCGGCCGGCGCCACGATGGGCGCATACAAGAGCCCGATCTTGACGAGGCCGACGATCGCGCCGGCCTCGACGCGCTCGCCCTGTGCGACGAACGGCTTGTCCCGCCAGGGATGAGCCGCAAGGAAATGCCCTGCGACGTCGGTTTTAGCGATGATGGAATGGTCTGCAGCGGGGGCGGCAAGCATCGGTGACGCCACCATTCGCGGACCCGTGTCGACGACGAGCTTCAGCGATTGGCCGGGTTCCTCGATTTCGATCGTGTCGACGCCGGACCTTTCGAGGATTTGCGCCAGACGCGCGATATCGGTCAGCTCTATCGGCATGTTCTGGTCTCCTCGACAAGACGCGCATTGGTCCTGAGCCGAGCGAGATAGGCCGACATCTCGTCCTCGGCTGCAAGTGCATCGGCATAGGCAGTTTGCTCGAACCGCAACTTGCTGCCGAGCCGCGCTTGTCCGACGCGCCACAGATCGGCCTGGATCACGGTTGCGATCTTCGGGTAGCCACCGGACGTCTGTGCGTCGCGCATCTGGATGATCGGCTGTCCGTTCGGCGGAATCTGGATGACGCCGGGGACGATGCCGTGCGATCGCTTCTCGATCGGCGTCTTCGGCTTCACGGCGGGGCCTTGCAGGCGGTAGCCGTAACGGTTGCTCTGCGGCGTGATCTTCCAGCTACTGGACCAGAACAGCGCCTGCGTGGCGGCGTCGAACCCGTCATACTCGCCGGCAATCACGACCCTGACGACGGTCTCGTCCGCAGCGGCGCTCGGTCGCGCCAGCGTGATCTCGGCCGGCTCGACCCCGAGCTCCTCGATGGCCGCAGTCGACGCGGCGCAGGGCAGGATGTCGCCGGGCTGGAGCGGCCGTCCGTGCCAGCCGCCGAACTCGCCGCGAAATTGCGTGCTGCGCGACCCCAACGCCATGGGCACGTCGATGCCGCCGCCGAATGTTAGATAGCTTCGTGCGCCGCGGGGCATTGCCTTGATGGTCAAGATTTCGCCGGCACAGGCGTGCGACCGCCACCAGGGCGGGATCACGCGTCCCCCGATTTCGGCCTTGACATCGGCGCCCGTGAGCGCAAAGGCCATGTCCCGGTCGAAACGAAGCTTGAACGGCGGCATCGGGATTTCGATGCCGGCGGCATTCTCGTCGTTGCCGAGAAGAATGTTGCCGGCACGCAGTGCGACGTCGTCCATCGCACCTGAAGTCCCGACCCCGAAGCGATACTGGTCGAAGCGGCCGAGATCCTGGACGCTGGCGGGCCCCGTGACTGACAGGATCTCGATCACCGGATCACCCGTTCGATCGCGAACCGGATCGTATCGCCCGGAGCCAGCGCGGCAGGCGTCGGCCAGGACGAATTGAAGAACGTCCAGCTCGTATGCCCGATGGCGTGCCAGCCGCTCGGCCCGGGCGAAGCGGAGACACCGGTCTGCGATCCGCCGATCGATACCGAGCCGCCCGCGGAGCGTTGCAGCGGCGTCTGACGGCGCGGCATGGTGATACGCGGATCCATGCCGCCGAGGTAGCAATAACCGGGGTGGCTGCCGAGTGCGAACACCGTGTAGAGCGGGGCGGCATGGATCGAGACCACGTCGTCGACGGACAAGCCGCAATGATCAGCGACGGACTGAAGAGACGATCCGATCTCGCCGCCATAGGCGACCGGCAGCCTGATCTCGCGGCCGCCGATCGCGAGGCCATCTGCCTTTTCCCAGCTGTCGTTGAGTGCGGCGATCAGGGGGCCGAGTTCGCGGGGAGGCGTCTCGAAGGTCAGCATCAAATTGGTGATGCCGGGAATGGCCTCGCGAATTCCCGGCCATTTCGACGCCGTCGCCGCCAGCGACCAGATTCGCCGCTGATGCGGCAGGTCGAACGCGCCGGGCGCCTCGAACAGGAGGGCCGATGTCCCGAGCAGGCTGATCCGTGGCCGGTCCGGCGTCGTCATGGCGCGGCCACCCGCGCATTCATCCAGTGCTCGAGATGATGGATGTCGTAGCCGCCGCAGCAGAACGTCGGATCGGCGAGGATCGCCTGATGCAACGGCACATTGGTTCGGATGCCTTCGGCGCGCAACTCGGACAAGGCGACGCGTGCGCGCGCCAGGGCTTCCTCGCGAGTGCCGCCATGGGCGATGAGCTTGCCGATCAGCGAATCATAGTGACGGGGAACTATGGCGCCGGCGGCGATATGCGAATCGACGCGGATGCCGATGCCGCCCGGCACGTCCCAGCGCGTGACCGTGCCGGGCGAGGGCGCGAGGGTGGCGGGGTCTTCGGCATTGATGCGGAATTCGACGGCATGGCCGACACGGGCGATTTCGTCTTGCGCAATGCCCAGCGCTTCGCCCCGTGCGATGCGTATCTGCTCCTTGACGATGTCGATCCCAGTCGTCATCTCGGTGACGGGATGCTCCACCTGGACGCGCGTGTTCATCTCGATGAAGAAGAACTGCCCGCCTTCGTAAAGAAATTCGAAGGTGCCGGCGCCGCGATAGCCGATCCGCCGGCAGGCCTCGACGCAGCTTGCGCCCACCTGCTCGATCAGCGCGCGATCGATGCCGGGCGCGGGGGCTTCTTCGACGACCTTCTGGTTTCTGCGCTGAAGCGAGCAGTCGCGGTCGCCGAGCCAGAGATGGTTGTCGTGCTGATCGCACAACACCTGGATCTCGATATGGCGAGGTTTTTCGAGGAACTTCTCGATGTAGACCGCAGCGTTTTTGAAGGCCTTGCTGGCTTCCGCGCGGGTCAACGCAAGCGCCTCGTCCAGCGTGCCTTCGTTGCGTACGATCCGCATGCCACGCCCGCCGCCCCCACCGGCGGCCTTGATGATCACGGGGTATCCGATGTCTCGCGCGATCGCGCGCACCTCGGCTGGATCATCCGGCAGGGCGCTGTCCGGGCCCGGCACGCAAGGCACGCCCGCGAGCCGCATCGCGCGCTTGGCCGCGACCTTGTCGCCCATGGTCCGGATACAATCCGCGGACGGGCCGATGAAGGTGAGACCGGCGCGCGCGACCCGATCGGCGAACTCCGCACTTTCCGAGAGGAATCCGTAACCCGGGTGGATCGCCTGGGCACCGCTGACTTCGGCTGCGAGCAGGATTGCCGCCACGTTGAGGTAGGTGCTGCTCGCCGGCGCCGGCCCGATGCACAGTGCCTCATCGGCGAGCGCGACATAGCGCGCGTCGCGGTCCGCCTCCGAGTGAATGACCACCGTCTTGAGACCCATCGCCCGACAGGCGCGCTGGATGCGAAGCGCGATCTCGCCGCGATTGGCGATCAGGACCTTGTCGAACATCAGGATGAACCCGCAGGGCCGACCCGGAACAGGGATTGCCCCGCTTCGATCTCGTCACCGTCCTCCGCGAGGATCGCAAGCACGACGCCGGGTGCCTCGGCGGCGATGTCGATGAAGGTCTTCATCGCTTCGATGATGCAGATCTTTTGCCCGGCCTCGATCCGTGCGCCGACCTCGACCAGCGGCGGCTCCTCCGGCGCAGCAGCCCGATAGAAGACGCCGTGCATCGGTGCCGGCACGACGATGTCGGCAGTCGCCTCGGGAGCAGAACTTTCCTGGCGATCGAGAGTGGGGGCCTCGACCTTGATCTGGTTTGCAGGCTGTGCCGGGACCGCAGGCGCTCCTGCAGACGCGCGCTTGAGGATGCGAATGCGGGTGCCGTCCTGGGTGAGGTCCAACTCGGCGATGGAGGAGCGCGTAACGAGATCGACGAGCTGTTCGATTTTGGAGAGGTCCACGGTCACGCTCCGCGTTGACGGCCTGTCGAGTTCGGGGCGTTCATGCGTCAGTCGGCCGGCGGCCGGCCCTTCTGTGCAAAATTGAGACCGCCGACGACTTGCTGGGTCGGCAGGACTTCCATGAAGGCGACATTCATGCGCGCCGGCGATCCAATCGCGAATGAGATCGAATTGGCGATGTCCTCGGGCTGAAGTGAATCATAGTCGTCGAAGAAGCGACGCTTGGCTTCGGCCAGATCACCGAGCAGCCGGCCGAAAACCTCGGTCTCGACCCGGGCCGGCGATATCTCGGTGACGCGAACCCTGGTCCCGTAGAGATCGACACGCAGTTGCTGCGACAGTGAATGAATGCCGGCCTTCGTGGCGTGATACACGGTGTTGCCGCCGCCAAACGCATAGTGGCCGGCGATGGAGGAGATGTTGACGACGTGGCCGCGATCACGGCGCGCCATGCCCGGCACGATCAGTCGCGTCAGATGCAGGACCGCGCGCAAATTGACGTCGATGAGGGCGTCGACATCCTCGGGCGTGGTGTCCAGGATATTGCCGCGCCGGGACTGGCCGGCGTTGTTCACCAGGACGTCGAACTCGGCCGACTTCGCCAAGGCCGCAAGCGCATCGAGGTCGCTGATGTCGACGGCGCAGGCGCGGCATCCGGTCTCCGCGGACAGAGCGCTCAGCCGAGCGGCGTCGCGGGCCACGGCGTAGACTTCGAGCCCTTCCGCACTCAGGCGGCGAACCGTCGCAGCCCCTATTCCGGAGGATGCGCCCGTCACCAGGGCCGTCCGATAGTCCGAAAATCCCATTCGCGAGGGCTCCTCTGCTACCGTCCAACCCGCTGGTGGCGTCGGCTGCAACACGAGCGGCGGACGAGTTCAGCACCAGCTATAGGCCCCTCGGGTTCCCAGTGGTAAGAACAATTCCTTCTGATCCCATAGCTTCAGCCTATTGCTGCTGCATTGCCCTGACTGGATATCCGGAGACGCCGTATTGGATACGAAACGTTTGGAGGCCTTCATCAAGGTCGTGGATCTCGGCAGCATGACGAGCGCGGCGAAGGTGCTGAATGTCGCACAGCCGGCCCTGAGCCAGCACATTGCGAGCCTGGAGGCGGATTTCAAGTGCAAGCTGCTCGACCGCAGCGCCCGCGGGGTCAAGCCCACCGAGGCCGGACGAATCCTCTATCGTTATGCCAAGTCGATCCAGCGGCAGATCGAAGAGGCCAGGCGCACCATTCTGGACAACAAACCGGAGCTGACCGGCAACGTCACGATCGGCTTGGCGCCGCTCAGCTCGGCGGCATTGCTGGCGACCCCGCTGCTGATGCAGGTCCGCGAACGCTATCCCGGCATCGTGCCGCACATTTACGACAGCTCCGGGGTCATGCTCAGCGAGATGATGCTGAAGGGGAGCATGGATATGGCTGTCCTTTACGGCGAGCGCCCGGTGACCGGTCTCGATTACAAGCCGCTGATGCGCGAGTACTTCTACCTTGTCGCGCCCCGCCGCATCTATCCGGAGCAGATGCCTCCGGAGGAGGTTTCGGCGGCGGAGGTCGCGCAATTCGACCTGCTTCTTCCATATCGGGAATCCTTCCTGCGACAGACGGTCGAGCGGGTCTGCGCCGAGGTAGGACTTCGCCCGCGCATCGTTGCCGAGATCCATTCCCAATCGACCTTATCTTCGGCGATTGCAGCCGGAGTAGGGGCGGCAGTGCTGCCCATGTCGATAGCAAACGAGTTGCCGAACCTCGACGAACTCTGCATTCGGCGGATCAATGCACCGTCGGCCTCGCAACAGATGTCGCTATGCATTTCCGATAATGCTGCGTTGTCCGACGCCGCGTTCGCCGTCTACAAGATATTGCTCGAGATCATCGTCAAGACCTGGGGACCGTTCGATTGTCCTCCTGGTTCGGCCGCCATCACTGCATCGTCGCTGAATGTGCCGAAGGACGAGCCATAACGAAACACGATGTGGCAATCCTAAAATCTGAAATTCTCCGATGTGAGGCGGTCGATTATCTGAGGTGAAGCGCAGATTGCGGACCGTCGGAGGGACCATGGTTCACGTTGTCAGAACATTCGATCGGCCTGGTGCAGACCTCGTCGAGCGGATCAAGAAGTTTCCTCCGTCCACCCTGCACGAGGCCCAGGGGCGATTGGGCGCGCTGACTTCCCGCATCAAGCCGATCTATTCCGGGATGCGCGCGTGCGGCCCGGCGCTGACGGTGAGCTGCCATCCAGCCGACAACATCATGCTGATCACGGCGATTTCGCTGGCCAAGCCTGGCGACGTGCTCGTGGTGAGCGCGGGCGATCATCCCGAGCAGGGCGGCTTCGGCGAGGTGCTGGCCACGGCCTGCGTCGCCAAGGGCATCGTCGGGCTCGTCACGGATGCCGGCGTTCGCGACGGTCTTGCGGTACGCGACACCGGCTTCAACGTCTTCTCGTACGGCCTCTGTATGAAAGGCACCGTCAAGGAGACTCTCGGCACCATCAATCAGCCGATCGTCATTGGCGGCATTGCCGTCCGCCCCGGCGATATCGTGAGTGCCGATGACGACGGCGTCGTGATCGTGCCGAAGGAGAATATCGCCGACGTCTGCGTGAAGTCTGCGGCGCGCGAGGAAAAAGAAGCCGGCGTGATGAAGGCACTGAAGGCCGGCGGGGACATCCTCGAGCTCTCCGGTATCGGCAAGGTGCTGGAATCCAAGGGCTGCACGTTCGGTTAAGCCCCTCCCGCGTCGCACATTTGCAATGATGGGAGATGAGGTGGCAGCTATTCTCGGCTCGGGCGAGCACCGCTACCGCGTCGTCGACAATTGGGCGAAGTTGCCGGATGGCTGGCAGCTCACCGATGTCGCTTCCGTCGCGATCGACAGTAAGGATCGCATCTACGTGTTCAACCGCGGCGCCCATCCGATGGTGGTGTTCGACCGTGACGGCAATTTCCTGCGCAGCTGGGGCGAGGGGCTGTTCTCGCGCGCCCATGGCCTGCACATAGATGCCGACGATAATCTCTACTGCACCGACGACGGCGACCACACCGTGCGAAAATGCACGACGGACGGCAAGGTGCTGCTGACGATCGGCGTCCCTGAAAAGCCCGCGCCGTTCATGAGCGGCGATCCTTTCCATCGCTGCACCCACACCGCGTTGTCGCCGAAGGGCGAGATCTACGTCTCCGACGGCTATGGCAATGCGCGCGTGCACAAGTTCACGCCCGACGGCAAGCTGATCAGGAGCTGGGGCGAGCCCGGTACTGATCCCGGCCAGTTCAACATCGTGCACAACATCGTCACCGATGCCGATGGCTGGGTCTATGTCGCCGATCGCGAGAACCATCGCGTGCAGGTGTTCGACGGCAACGGCAAATATGAGACGCAGTGGAACAATCTGCACCGGCCGTGCGCGCTGTGCTGTTGCGGTGGGGCTAAGAATCCCACCTTCGTCATCGGCGAGCTCGGCCCCGCCATGCCGGTCAACCGGAAGGTGCCCAATCTCGGCCCGCGGCTGTCGATCGTAGACGCCAAAGGCAAGCGCATCGCGCGGCTCGGCGGCGAGGATGGCCCCGGTCTCGCGAGCGGCAAATTCCTCGCACCGCATGGCATCGCGCTGGACTCCCGAGGCGACATGTATGTTGGCGAGGTCGGTGTCACCGACTGGAAGACGAACTTCCCGGACGAGGACATGCCGGCCGTGGTCCGCGCAACACGTTGCTTGCAGAAGCTGGAGCGCATTCCTCGCGAAGGGTGAACGCTGATGGCTGGCCGAGACCGGCCGGCGTGCGGTTAGATTTTTCGCTGTAAGCCATCGAGGAGCACCTTACCGACATAAGGTCTCTTGCGGCGCGCGGCACAAGTCATCTTCGGCAGCTCGCGATCTGGAACGAGGAGACGAAGTCGAGCTTCGCTACCTGTGCCTGGATCGCTTCGACGATGCGTCTTTGCGCATGTCTGTGTCCGATGCGTCGCTTCAGTCCGGTCCGCGATCTGCAGTCAATTGCTGGCGATATCGCTCGGCATCCCAATTCAACAATGCGGACTCATTCTCCTGAGTGAGGTAGCGGACCTGCGCAGTGAGAGGCAAACGGCAAGTCACCAGGGCGAGACAGCTCAGCATCGCCTCGGCGCCGTCGCTCGCATCCTTGCGAACGATGCAACCGAGGCCTGGAACGAGCAGCGCGACCGGCTGTGGCAGTCCGTCCGCCTGCATTCGCGATGCCAGGGCGCGAAGATCCTCGCTCTGTTCCAGAACGGGCAGCCCCGGGCCGAGGAAGACGACGTGATCGGGATAGAGCGAGCCGCTGGTCGCAATTGCGCGGCTGAAAGGATCGATTGCGACGCTATGGCATTGCGGATCCTTTGGCAGGCGATAAGCCGTGCCGGCGGAGATTGAGCGAAGCGCGTCTATATCTGCGGGAATTGTGGAGCGCGGGGCAAGCGCAAGGCGGCTCTCGACCTCGTCGACCATTGCCTCTGCGCCGGCGCAGGTCTCGGCGCCGACCACCAGCCCATGATTGCCAAGGACCAGCACATCCAGCCTGTCCTTGGCCAGTGCGTCGTTCACGACCTTGGCGAGTGGCAGTCCCGGATGGTGATAATCGAGCCAGCGCCAGGCCAGTCCGTCCAGTCGCCTGGCAAACTCCTCGCGTGCGTCGGCTCGCACCGCCCAGGCAATCGTGTTGACCGAATGCACGTGCAGGACGACCGGATGCGGCATGAGCGCGTGGAGGGACGTCTCGATCGATGCGCGCAACGTCGTGCCGGCACCGGAGGCGAGCGGCACCCGTTCGTCGCCTTGCGCGAGCGCAGCGCGCGCCATGCCAAGCGACACCGGCACGAAGATGTCCTTGTGCTCGGCATCCGCAAGCCAGGTGCCGGAGGCCTTCACCCATAGCAGGTCGCCGTGTTTGATCGAAGAATTGCCACCGGCACCCTGAACCAGAAGGATATTGCGGCCAACGCGCGCCGACATGCGACTGAGCTCGTGGAGTAGGGCATGTTGTTGCATCGGCGGCTCTCACCAGGCCAAATGGTGCATCGTCCAGTGCGGCATCGGCACATCCGCGCGGGGTGATGGTCGTGCCAATTCAACTGAACCAGTCCGCGCATGATCCCGGTGCACGCCGGATCTGAGGAGAAGTGTCAGCATGCCCGCACGGCGAGCACCGGCAACGTCATGGTCGAGGCTGTCGCCGATCATCAAGACGCGCGTCGGGTCCGGCTGCCCCAGCCGTTCGAGCGCAGCCGCAAAGATGGGCGCGTGCGGCTTGCCGACATAGGCCACACGACCACCCAGCGTTTCGTATAAGCGGGCCAAGGCACCGGGGGCGGGAATCAGTCCCGAGGCCCCGAACATCGCGAGGTCGGGATTTGCGCACAGCATCGGCCGTCCGCGCGCAGCGGCGTCCGCCAGGCGCACGCGCCAGTGTTCCGGCTCGGCGACGGCATCGTCGAGGCCCGCGAGCAGGATGAAGTCGGCCGTTCCGACATCGCTCACGATAGTGAGCTCGAGCCCATCGACGATCGCATGGTCGCCGCCACGTGCGATCAGCAGGCAGGCGTGGCCGAGCTCGGTGAATGGCGTCTGCGTACGCGCTTTCAGGCCGCGCCAAGTGACCTCGCCCGAAGTCAGGATGCCATCATAGGCGTGCGGTGGAAGGCCGAGCGAGGCAAGCCGCGCCGCATTGCTGCTCGCGCGCTTGCCGGAGTTCGACAGGACAAGGACGTGCTTGCCGGCCTGACGCAGCCGCACGACGCACTCCCGCGCCAGCGGAAAGATCGCCTGGCCTTCGTGCAGCGTGCCCCATTGATCGAGCAGCACGTGATCGAAGCGGTCTGCGATCGCGCCAAGTCCGTCGATATCGATCGTGTCGGTCATCATGGCGGACCGCCCCGCAAGGCCAATAGTGCGGCGCCATAGCTTGCCTCCGTCTCCTCGGCGACCGTCACGGGAACGCCGAGCGCGCACCGTCTCATCTCGGTCCAGGCCGCGTTCTTCGCGCCCCCGCCGATGCTGATGACGCGCCGGGGCTTTGGCGCACCGAGATCGGCCAGGCGCCGATAGGCGAGCGATTCGATCGCGGCGATGCCTTCGAGGAGTGCTTGGAAAAAACGATGGTCCTCCGCCGGGCGCGGTGTGACCCTCGCCGGCAGTGCCGGATCGGCGATCGGAAAGCGCTCGCCTGGCTTGGGAAGGGGATAGTAATCGAGTCCGGTCGGTGTCTCCGGCCGCAGTTGCGGGGTCAATCGTTCCATATCGGCGGCCGTGAAATGCGCGAGCAGGGCGCCGCCGCCGGAATTGGAGGCGCCGCCTGCAAGCCAACGCTCGCCAAGTCGGTGCGAATAGACGCCCTGGCTTGCGGCGAAAATCGGCCGAGTCGCAAGCAGCTTCACGACCAGCGTGGTTCCGAGCGAGGTGACGGCATCGCCGGGCTCGTCCGCCTGCGTGGCCATGAAGGCGGCGACACCGTCCGTGGTGCCGGCCGCGATGCGCGCCGACGGCGACAGGCCGAGCGTGGCTGCGACCGTGCGATCGATGTCCGCAAACGGCGTCCCGGGAATCATCGCCTTCGGCAGCAGCTTGCGCGATACGCCGAGCTCGTCGAGCCAGGCCGGCCAGCTGCGTGTGACCGGATCGTAGCCGAGCTTCAGGACGTTGTTCTCATCGCTGATGCCGTGCTGTCCGGCTAGCCGACCGGCGATCCAATCGGCCTGATGCACGGCAAGGTGCGCTTGGCTGCGCTCGCTACGGCTTGACAAATATAGCAGTTTTGCCAGCGCACTGCTCGCGCCGTGCGCCCCGCTGTCCGCCGGCGCCACGGCCGCAATGCGGGCAGCTTCCGTCGTCGCGCGCGTATCGTTGTACATGAGCCCCGGCGTGCAGGGCCGGCCGGCTGCGTCGACCATCAGGAGAGTGCCGGATGTGCCGTCGACGCAGACCCGTTCGATCGCCTGGAGATCGACGCTGCGGCCGAGCTTGCAGATCGCAACAATCGTCGCATCCCACCAGAGCTCCGGGTCCTGATCGATGGCGTTGCCATCGTGCCGGGGCGGGGGAAGGGTTGCCGATTCCATTCCGAACATGCTGCCGCGCGCGTCGACGGCGCAGGCGCGAACGCCGCCAGTTCCGACGTCGATACCGAGGAACGCGCCCGCCATTCGACCTCCACAGAAGTCATGGCGCCTGCACTGACCTAACGGCGCCAAAGGACCCAGCCGCCGCACGATTGCAGCGCAGCACGTTTGGGGGATTGACGTCCCAACGCGCATCTGCAATTTTTTGCAAGACGTGAAGAAAATTGCAAGCGGGCATTTCTGGCGTGGCGACATCTTCCGACAGGCTGCCGATGGCTGATGGTGAGGCGTCGCTCGCAACGCGGGCGGCGTGGCTGTATTTCGCCGCCGGGCTGACCCAGTCCGAGGTCGCCGACCGCCTCAACATCCAGAGCACCAAGGCGCATCGGCTGATCGCGCGTGCCAGCCGCGAGGGCATGATCCGCGTCTTCGTCGAGGGGCCCGTGGCCGAATGCGTCGCGCTGGAGAACAATTTGGCGGAGCGCTACGGACTTGCCTTCTGCCGCGTCGCGCCTGATCTGGGCGAGGACGACCTGCCGCTCAAGGCCTTGGCGCTCGAAGGCGCGAGCTTTCTGCGGCAGAACCTCGAGCGCGGCGAGCACAAGATCATCGGCGTCGGTCACGGCCGCACGCTCGCGGCGGTCGTCGAGCAATTGCCGCAGACGCAGGCGAGCGACGTCCAGTTCGTCTCCCTGCTCGGCGGATTGACGCGGAAATTCGCAGCCAATCCGTTTGACGTCATTCATCGGCTGGCGGAGCGTACGGGGGCGGAGGCCTATCTCCTGCCGGTCCCGGTCTTCGCCAATTCGGTCGCCGATCGTGGCGTATTGATGAAACAATACGGCATCGCGGAGGTGTTCGCGCTGGCGCGCAAGGCCTCGCTCCTGTTTGTCGGTATCGGACAGATCCATGCCGAGGGCTTCCTGGTCTCGAGCGGCATGATCAGGCCGGACGAGGTCATCGAACTGAAGCGTGCCGGCGCCTGCGCCGATCTGCTCGGACATTTCTTCAACGCCGACGGCGAGCTGCTCGACATCGACCTGTCGGCCCGCGCGACCTCGATGGAGGCGGCCGACCTCAGGAGGCACCGCATCGTCGCCATCGGCGGCGGTCTGGCCAAGGTCGCCGCGCTGCGCGCGGTGCTGCGCAGCCGTCTCCTGCACGGACTCATCCTCGACGAGGTGACCGCTCAGGCCCTCGCAACGGACAAGCCGGAGGCAACATCCGGCAAGGACAAGAACACGAAGACCAAGAACAAGGGTCGGAAGGGAAGTAAACGCGCATAACGGGAGGTAACTCATGTACGATCGCGAGAAGAATCTGTTCGATTCCTACGCTGCCAAGCGCATCAGCCGGCGTGATCTGCTGGACGGTGCCGCAAAGCTCGGCATTGCCGGCGTTGCCGCCAATTCCGCCTACGTTTCCGCGATGTCGCGGGCCATGGCAGCGGACTTCAACTGGAAGGCCTATAGCGGCAAGACCGTCAAGCTGCTGTTGAACAAGCATCCCTACGTCGATGCGATGATCGGCGATATCGAAGCCTTCAAGACGCTTACGGGGATGAACCTCGCCTATGATATTTTCCCGGAGGACGTCTATTTCGACAAGGTCACGGCGGCGCTGTCCTCGAAGTCGGACCAGTACGACGCCTTCATGACCGGCGCCTACATGACCTGGACCTACGGTCCGGCCGGCTGGATCGAGGACCTCAACGCCTACATCAAGGACCCCGCGAAGACCAATCCGGCCTTTGCTTGGGACGACGTTCTGCCCGGTCTTCGTTCGTCAACGGCGTGGGATGGCGTGGCAGGCTCCGAGCTCGGCTCGGGCAAGGCCAAGCAATGGTGCATCCCGTGGGGCTATGAACTCAACAACATCACCTACAACCGCAACATCTTCGACAAGGTCGGCGTCAAGCCGCCGAAGAACCTTGACGAGATGCTCGAGGTTGCCGCGAAGATCACCAAGGATGCAGGCGGGCCTTATGGCGTCGGCGTTCGCGGCTCGCGCTCCTGGGCGACGATTCATCCCGGTTTCCTGTCGGCCTATTCGAATTTCGGCCAGAAGGATTTCGTGATGGAGGGCGGCAAGCTGAAGGCCGCCATGAACACCAAGGCCTCCAAGGAGTTCCACGAGAAATGGGTCAAGATGATCCAGACCTCGGGGCCGAAGAACTGGTCGACCTACACCTGGTACCAGGTCGGCACGGACCTCGGCGCCGGCGCCTCCGGCATGATCTTCGACGCCGACATTCTCGGCTACTTCATGAACGGCGGCGAGAACAAGGAAAGGGGCCATCTCGGCTACGCGCCCTTTGCCGCAAATCCGGCCGCCAAGGCGCCGACGCCGAACGTCTGGATCTGGTCGCTCGCGCTCTCCAGCTTCTCCAAGCAGAAGGACGCGGCCTGGCTGTTCATGCAGTGGGCAGCTTCGACCGAGCACGATCTGTTCGGGGCCCGCAAGATGGATTTCGTCAATCCGGTGCGCGCTTCGGTTTGGAAGGACAGCGAATTCCGCGATCGTATCGCGAAGTCCTATCCGGGCTATCTCGAACAGCATGATATGTCGTCGCCGGGTGCCAAGATCTACTTCACCGCCCAGCCCCTGTTCTTCGACCTGACGACGGAATGGGCCGCTTCCCTCCAGAAGATGGTGGCCAAGGAGGTCAGCGTCGATGAGGGGCTCGACAAGCTTGCCGACAGCATCAACCGTCAGCTTAAGCAGGCAGGTCTTGGTTGAATCGGCCGTGCTTGACGCCTTGCGTGGCGCCTCATTCCTCCGCGCCACGCCGACCCGCCGGTTCGGAGGGCCCACCCGATCCGGGCCGGCGGTGTTGAAGCCAATGCGTGATCGCGTATCATCATGAGCATGGTCCAATTGTCCCCGACGAATGTGCTCCCGCGCCGCACCACGCGGCTGCGCGGGCGCATGCTGCCCTACTTGCTCAGCCTGCCTGCTCTGTTGGTGTGCATCGCCATCCTCGTCCCCTTCGTGACGGCGGCCGTCTATTCGCTTCAGCGCTACCGGTTGAACCTGCCCTACCTTCGCGGCTTCATCGGGGTCGATAACTACATCGACTTTATTTCCGATCCCGCCTTCTGGAACACGCTTCGCATCTCGCTCACCTATACCGCGTTGACGGTGGTGCTCGAGCTGCTGCTCGGTCTCGGCATTGCCCTGTTGCTGCGGCGCCCGACGCGCTTTCACAACGCCGTATCGATCGCGCTGCTGCTGCCACTGATGACGGCGCCCGCAATCGCGGCGCTGATGTGGAAGCTCATGACCAATCCGAGCTTCGGTATCCTGTCCTATCTCGTAAGCCTGCTCGGCGTGCATGACTTCAAATGGGCGTCCGATCCCTCGACCGCACTGTTCACGGTCGTGCTGGTCGATGTCTGGGTCTACACGCCCTTCATCATGATTCTGCTTCTGGCGGGCTTGCGCTCGTTACCGCGGCAGCCGTTCGAGGCGGCGGCGCTCGACGGGGTGCCGGCAAGCTTCGTGTTCTTCCGCATCACGCTGCCGATGCTCGCGCCCTACATCATCACTGCCTCGCTGTTTCGCCTGCTGGATTCGATCCAGCAGTTCGACATCATCTATGCGATGACGCAGGGCGGCCCCGGCGACCGGCTGATGGTGTTCCAGGTCCAGGCCTATCTCGAATTCTTCCAATACACCAATGTCGGACGTTCGGCGGCGCTGCTGATGATCTTGTGGCTGATCACCAATATCCTGTCGAATATCTTCATCAAGAACTGGCTGCGGCTGCGGGCGCGCGCCCACGGCCACGCGTGAGGAAGGGGAGGCGGCGATGGATCATTCCAGTCGCACGGGTCGCATCTTCCGCGGCGTGGCGCTCACGCTCGTGCTCATCTTCTTCATGTTTCCGATTTTCTGGATCTTCCTGATGTCGTTCCAGAGCAACGAGCAGATCCTGCGGATTCCGCCGCACATTCTGTTCGAGCCGACGCTCGCCAATTACCAGGCGCTGATCTCGGGACAGCTCCGGACCGCCGCCGGCAATCTCGAGATATCCTTCATGCGCAACCTCGTGAACAGCTTCGCGCTGTCGAGCGCCGCCGTGGTTCTGGCCTTGTTGCTCGGTGTGCCCGCGGCCTACGCCTTCGCGCGGTTCAAGTTTCGGCTCGGCGAGACCATCGCATTCACGCTGTTGTCGTTTCGCTTTGCTCCGCCGCTGCTGGTGCTGCTGCCGCTGTCGCTCTACTATCAGCAGATCGGCCTCAACGACACGTATTTTGGCATTGTCTGGGTCTACCAGCTCATCGCGCTGCCGCTGATCCTGTGGATCGTGCGCGGCTATTTCGAGGACATCAGCCCCGACATCGAGCATGCCTATCGTCTCGCCGGCCATACCTGGCGCGAGGCGTTCACCCGGATTGCAGTGCCGCTCGCCGGCCCCGGTATCGCAGCGGCGGGTTTGCTCTCCTTCATCTTCTGCTGGAACAACTTCGTATTCGCTCTGATCCTGGCCTCGGCCGACAAGCAACCGGTTACGGTGGGCGCGCTGGCATTCGTCACCGCGTCCGGCATTCAGTACGGCCAGATCGCGGCGGCGATCGTGCTCTCCGTCACGCCGACCCTGCTGCTCGCGCTCTACGCGCAGCGCTACCTGGTCGAAGGCTTGTCGCTCGGCGCGGTGAAGGGCTGAAGGCCATGGCGCGTCTCGAACTCAACTCCGTCGGCAAGTCGTTCGGTCCGGTCCGCTGCGCCGACAATCTTTCGTTGGCTGTCGAGCCCGGTGAAATCGTCGCAGTGTTCGGTCCGTCCGGCAGCGGCAAGACCGTGCTCTTGCGCATGATCGCCGGCATGTTCGAGCCTGACGAAGGCGACATTCTGGTCGGCGGTCAGTCGATCGTGGGTGCTCCGCCCGAGCGGCGCGGGATCGGCATGGCCTTCCAGAACTTTGCCCTGTTTCCCCATATGAGCGCCCAGGCCAATATCGCAAGCGGCTTGCGTGCCAAGGCGGGCGCCGCAGAGGTGGCGGCCCGGGTCAAGTCGATTAGCCGGCTCCTGAAGATCGAGCATGTACTGGGCCACATGCCCCGCGAATTGTCGAACGGGCAGAAGCAACGCACCGCGCTCGCACGCGCCCTGATCGGCAATCCGGACGTGCTGCTGCTCGATGATCCCTTGCGCAACGTCGATGCCAAGCTTCGCTACGAGATGCGGCTCGAATTGCCGAGCCTGTTGCGGCGGAGCTCGGCCGCCGTTCTCTATATCACCCAGGACTATCGCGAGGCGATGGCGATTGCCGACCGCATCGCGGTCCTGGTCGGCGGTCATCTGATGCAGGTCGCGCGTCCCGAGGAGATTTATGCCAGGCCCGCGTCCGTTGCCGTCGCGCGGCTGTTTGGCGATCCCAGCATCAATCTGGCCGAGGTCGAGCCGGTCGCCGCTCAGGGCTGTCTCAGCGCGCAGGTGGCGGGCACGTCCGTTCGGCTCGATGCCGCCGATCGTGCGGCGATCGATCACGGTCCGTGCTGGCTCGGTGTGCGTCCGGACGATCTCGTCATCACCCGCCAGGCGGGCGAGAATGCCATTCCGGCGCGCGTCGTCGCGATCACGCCGATGTACGAGAAGGCCGTGCTGCTGCTGCGCTTCGCCGATGGATCCGAATGGCTGGCCGCCCTGCCGCAGAATTCAGCCATGGCGAGCGCGGAAGACAGCGTCTTCGTTCGCTTTGCGCCAGAGGCGGCGCTCTTGTTCGACCGCGCGACGGGCCTGCGCATCGAATTGTCGCATCGGCGGCAGGCGGCATGATGAGACCGGGATAACCATGGGCACGCTCGAGATCAAGAACGTCGACAAGGTCTACCGGAGCCGCGGCAAGCCACCGGTCCATGCGGTGCGCGCGCTGGATATGGAGGTCGGCAAGGGGGAGATCGTCGCGCTCCTGGGCTCGTCGGGCTGCGGCAAGACGTCGACCTTGCGGATGATCGCGGGCTTCGAAAGCGTTACCTCGGGGACGATCACGCTCGGCCAGCGCCGGATCGACGAATTGCCGCCGGCCAGGCGCAAGGTGGCGATGGCCTTCGAAGGCTATTCGCTCTACCCGCCGCTGACCGTCCGCGAGAACATCGCCTTCGCCCTGAAGGCGCAGCAGCTCTCGCATGGTGAGATCGCGCGCCGGGTCGAGGCGATCGCGCTGCTGGTCGAGATCTCGGATATCCTGGATAGCTATCCGCGCTCGATCTCCGGAGGGCAGCAGCAGCGTGTCTCGCTGGCACGCGCCCTCGTGCGCGATGCTGATCTGTATCTGTTGGATGAGCCGATGGGCCAGCTCGAGCCGCAGCTCCGTGCGGTCTTGCGCGGGCGGATCAAGGGATTGCTCGCCGAGCGCGGGATGACGGCGATCTTCGTCACCCACGATCAGACCGAGGCGAGCGCGCTCGCCGACCGTATCGCGGTCATGGAAGACGGCGTGCTTCAGCAGTTCGCCAGCGAACGGGAGTTGAAGGATCATCCGGCGAATCTGTTCGTTGCGAGCTTCATTGGCGAGCCGCCGATGAACCTGCTCGACACCGAGGTCGCTCGGGCCGATGGCGGCTTCCGTCTCTCGTTCGGTCCGGATCTCGCGCTCCGGCTCGACGGGCGAACGCTGGACGCGGCCGCGGGCCGCGCGCTCGAGCAGAGTGCGCGCCTCCGCGTCGGCATCCGCCCGCAGAAGATTTCCGTCGGCAGCGGGGATGTGCGTGTGCGCGTCGTATCCAACCAGTGGCTGGGCGACCAGTCGCATGTTGCAGGCGAATGCGACGGCCGCCTCCTCATCGCGGTGACGCCGAACAAGATCGCAGCGCGACCCGGAGATATCCTTCCCTTCGCGCTGGAGGCGCGGCACCTCCACCTGTTCGGCGCCGACGGCAACTGCATTCGCCACGCGGAGGCAGCCTGATCATGAGCACTTCGACGGGCCGCGACGTCATCATCGGCATTGATGCCGGCACCTCCTTGATCAAGACGGTCGCGTTCACGCGCGATGGCCGGCAGCTTGGCGAATGCTCGCTGCCGAACAGCTACACGACGTCCGCCGGGGGACATGTCGAGCAGGACATGTCGCGGACCTGGAAGGATACCGTTGCTGCGCTGCGCGGCCTGGTGGCAGCCGTCCCCGATCTCGCCTCGCGGCTCGCCGCCATCGCCGTCACCGGGCAGGGGGATGGCACCTGGCTGATCGACGATGACGGCCGCCCCGTCGCGCCGGCATTGCTCTGGCTGGATTCCCGGGCTGCCGGTCTCGTCGAGGGGATTCGCGATAGCGAGCGCAACGCGGCGCTCTACCGGCGGACGGGCTCGGGGCTCAACGCCTGCCAGCAGGGGCCGCAACTGGCCTGGATGCAGGCGCATGCGCCCGAGCGCCTGTCGCGCGCCCGCACGGCCTTTCATTGCAAGGACTGGCTCTATTTCCTGCTCACCGGCGAGCGCGCGACCGACCCGTCGGAGGCGACCTTCTCCTGCGGGGATTTCCGCAAGCGCCGGTTTGATGCGGAGACGGCGCGTCTGATCGGCATCGCCGATTGTGTGACTCTGTTTCCCGACGTCGTCGATGGCGTTGTGACCACGCACCCGCTGAACGCCGGCGCGGCGCTCGAGATCGGTCTGCCACAGGGCGTTCCGGTATCGCTCGGCTATGTCGATGTGATCTGCAACGCGTTGGGAGCTGGCCTCTACGATCCGGCGCCGGATGTCGGCTGCACCATCATTGGTTCGACCGGCATGCATATGCGGCTGGCACCAAGCGCCGAAGCTGTGGTTCTCAATGCCGAGGCGACCGGCTACACCATGCCGTTTCCGGTCCCCGGTCACTATGCCCAGATGCAATCGAATATGGCGGCGACGCTGAACATCGACTGGCTGTTGGATCTCGCGCGCGACCTGCTCGCCGCCGAGGGTGTTGCGCGCTCGCGCGCCGAACTGATCGGGAAACTCGATGACCGGGTCATGCAGGCGCATCCCGGCGAGCTCCTGTTCCATCCCTTCATCTCCGATGCCGGCGAGCGCGGCCCATTCGTCGCGCACGAGGCCTGCGCGCAGTTCCTGGGCTTGCGCACCCGCCACGGCTATTGGGATCTGATGCGTGCGGTGATGGAAGGGCTCGCCTTCGCCGCCCGCGATTGCTACGCCGCCATGGGCGCGCTGCCGCGTGACGTGCGTATCACCGGTGGCGCAGCGCGCAGTCGCGCGCTCGGCGCCATCCTCGGTGCTGCGCTCGAATGCAACGTCCGTGTCTGCAGCCGCGCCGAGGCGGGAGCCGCGGGCGCCGCCATGATCGCGGCGGTGGCAACCGGCCTCTATCCGGACATGACAGCCTGCGCGGATGTATGGGTGCGGCCGTATCTCGCTGCTCCGCAGACGCCGGACCCGGCATTGGCGTCGCGCTATGCGCGGCTATTTCCGGCCTATCTGGATGCCAGGCTCGCGGCGCGGCCGGTCTGGAAGCAACTCGCGGCCGTGCGTGCGGGAGCCGGTCATGCCTAGCAAGATTGCTATCGTCGGTGACCGCTTCATGTTGCCGAAGGTCTTTGCCGAACGGATCACGGCGGCCTGCAGCAACGCCATCGACATCCGCGTTTTGGAACAGCCCTGGCCGGACGAGCCGATGGAACATGGCTATGCCGGTTCCAAGCTCGACGGGTTGAAGGAGTTCATGGGCGATCCCGATGAGGTCGTGGACTTCATCGGCGACGCCGCATTGCTGGTTACGCACCTTGCCCCGATCTCGCGATCGATGCTCCAGCGTCTGCCGAACCTCAAATTCATCGCGGTCTCGCGCGGTGGGCCCGTCAATATTGACATGCAGGCCGCGCGCGACCGCAAGGTGCTCGTGGTCAACACGCCCGGCCGCAATGCCAGCGCGGTAGCCGAGTTCACCATTGGCGCCATTCTGGCCGAAACGCGCCTGATCCGCAGCGGGCATGAATCCCTGCGTGCCGGCGAATGGCGCGGTGACCTCTATCGCGCCGACCGCACCGGACGCGAGCTTGGCGAGATGACCGTCGGCATCGTCGGCTATGGCGCGATTGGCAGTCGCGTCGTGAAGCTGCTCAAGGCGTTCGGCTGCAAGATCCTGGTGGCGGATCCATACGTCCAGCTCAGCGCGCAGGATCGCAATGACGGCGTCGAGCACGTCGGCTTGAGCGAACTCTTGGCGCGCGCCGACGTCATCAGCCTGCATGCGCGCGTGACCGCGGAGACCACCGGCTTCATCGATCGCGCGGCGCTGGCTCAGGTCAAGCCGGGCGCCATCTTGATCAATACGGCGCGTGGACCTCTGGTCGACTACGAGGCCCTGTTCGATACGCTGTCTGCCGGGCCGCTCGGCGGAGCCATGCTCGACACCTTTGCGGTGGAGCCGGTGCCGGCCGACTGGCCGCTTCTGCAGCTGCCCAACGTCACGCTGACACCCCACATTGCAGGGGCTTCCTTGCGCACCGTCACCATTGCTGCCGATCAGGCGGCGGAAGAGGTTCGCCGCTATCTCGCCGGCGAGCCGCCACTTAATCCGTGCTGAAGACGAAAGGTATCTTGCCATGACCCGTGAGGAGCGACAGTTGCGCGAGGCGATCATCGCCAAGTGTCGGTGGATGAACGCATCGGGCCTCAACCAGGGAACATCGGGCAATATCTCGGCCCGCTACAAGGACCGGATGCTGGTTACGCCGTCCGCGACGCGCTATGACGCGATGAAGCCGGAAATGATCGCCTCGATGCCGCTTGAAGGTGATTACGGCGCCTGGGATGGGCCGTTGCAGCCGTCGACCGAATGGCGCTTTCATCTTGACATCATGCGCGGCCGCCCCGATGTCGGCAGCGTCGTCCACACCCATTCGACCTATGCGACCGTGCTGGCGATCGCGCGCAAGCCGATCCCGGCCTGCCACTACATGATGGCCGCATTCGGCGGCAATGACATCCGCTGCGCCGGCTACGCCCGCTACGGGACGGCGGAACTGTCCGAGTTGGCGCTCGCCGCGCTCGAAGATCGCAACGGCTGCCTGCTTGCAAATCACGGCATGGTCGCGGTCGGCGCAAACCTCGACAAGGCGATGTGGCTGGCGGTCGAGCTCGAGACCATCGCTCGTCAATATTATCTCTCGCTTGCGTTGGGATCGCCGCACATTCTCAGCGCAGCCGAGATCGCGGACACCGCGAAGGGGTTCTCGACCTACGGCCTCCAGCAGTCCGGGGCTTCCAAGGCGAAGCCGGGCAAGGCACGCGCACCTGCAAAGGCGGCAGCGCGACGACGGATCGAGAAGAAGCGCAGCAGGATGTGATGACGGAGACTGCGCCGCACGCGGGCAGGGATCATGGGCTGGTCGACATCGCGATCATCGGCGGCGGCATCAACGGAGCCGGCATCGCGCGCGATGCGGCAGGCCGCGGCCTGAAGGTCCTGTTGTGCGAGAAGGACGACTTTGCCGAAGGCACGTCGTCGCGCTCGGGCAAGCTTGTTCACGGTGGGCTGCGCTATCTCGAATATTACGAGTTTCGCCTGGTCCGCGAGGCCCTGATCGAGCGCGAGGTCCTGCTCGCCTCCGCGCCGCACATCATTTGGCCGATGCGTTTCGTGCTGCCACATTCGCCGGAGCAACGGCCGGCCTGGCTCGTTCGAGCCGGCCTGTTTCTCTATGATCATCTCGGCGGACGCAAGCGGCTGCCGTCGAGCCGGGGTCTCGATCTCACACATGCGCCGGAGGGCGCGCCGCTGCGCGCAGAATTCCGCCATGGCTTTGAATATTCCGATTGCTGGGTCGATGACGCCCGGCTCGTGATCCTCAATCTGATTGACGCCGCGCGCAACGGCACCATCATCCTGCCCCGCACCCGCGCCCTAAGTGCGCGCCGGGAAGGGGATGTATGGCAGCTGGAGATGCGGGGCGATGACGGCGGCACCGAGATCGTCCGGGCGCGCGCACTGGTCAATGCGGCGGGGCCGTGGGTTCAGGACGTCGTGCAGGGTGTCGTCGGGCTGAATTCGTCGCACAGCGTGCGGCTAGTCAAGGGCAGCCATATCGTGGTGCCGAAATTCTGGAGCGGAACGCAGGCCTATCTGCTCCAGAACGAGGACCGTCGCGTCATCTTCGTCAATCCTTACGAGAAAGATCTCGCGCTGATCGGCACGACGGACATCTCCTATGGTGGCCGCGCGGAGGATGTCGCGATCGACGACAGCGAAATCGCCTATCTGCTCGCCGTGTTGCGCCGTTACTTTCGGACCCCGCCGGATGCGCGGGAGATCGTCCATGCATTTTCCGGCGTCCGGCCGCTTTACGACGACAACGCGCAAAACCCCTCCGCGGTGACGCGCGACTATGTTTTCGAGGTTCATGGCGCGCAGGGCGTGCCTCCGCTGCTCTCGATCTTCGGGGGCAAGATCACGACCTACCGCCGGCTCGCGGAACATGCGCTGCAACGTCTTGAGCCATGGTTTCCGAAGATGTCGCCGGCCTGGACGGCGCGACAGAAGCTGCCGGGTGGCGACATCGGCAATGACTTCGATGCCTTCGTCGTCGAGCTGGCGCGCCAATATCCCGACCTTCCGCGCAAGCTGGTCCATCACTACGCGCGCCTGTACGGCACGCGGGCGCGCGAACTGCTGGGTCCGGTCCGCGTCTCGGCCGATCTCGGCCGGCATTTCGGTGGCGACTTCTACGAACGCGAGGCCGCGTTTCTGCGCGAGACGGAGTGGGCCAGGGAGCCCGCGGACTTCCTGGATCGGCGTACCAAACATGGCTTGCACCTGACGGCGGCACAACAGGACGCCTTTGCCGGCTTCATTTAAGCCGCCGTCGGCACGCCCCACGGAAGCAGGCCCGCCGCCACCCGGCATGCCCACGGGCAAGAAGCAGCTGATCCCTCTTTCATCATCTCGACACATATGTCATTATAGAAATACAAATGTATAAGCTGGGCTTCCTGCCCGGCGACGGGAGGCTGCGGATGGGTAGGAAAGTCGCATTCATTGCGGCCTTGTTCGGGGCGTTGGTGTTGGCTGCTCCGGCACAGGCGCGCGTCGAGGTGCAGTGGTGGCACGCCATGAGTGGCGTCTTGGGCGACCGGCTCAATGAGCTGGTTGAGAAGTTCAACGCGTCGCAGGACAAGTACACGGTCGTCGCGGTCGCCAAGGGCAATTATGACGAGGTGACCAACGGGGTGATCGCCGCCTACCGCGCCAAGCGGCCGCCGGAGATGGTGCAGATCGCCGAGCGTGGTTACATGACGATGCTGCTCTCGGGGGCGGTTGTTCCCGTGCAGGACCTGCTGGAGCAGAAGGGCTACAAGGTCGACTTCTCGGATTTCATCAAGCCGGTCGCGAGCTTCTGGAGCTACAAGGGGCGGATGTCGGCAATGCCGTTCAACTCGTCGACGCCGATTTTCTGGTACAACAAGGATCACTTCCAGAAGGCCGGCTTCGACAAGCCGGCTGACACCTGGCAGGAGCTGGAGAGCCAGCTTTATGCCATCAAGTCGAAGGGCATCAGCGACTGCGGCACGGTGCTGCCCGGCGATTTCTACTGGAGCCTGCTTGAAAACTACAGCGCCATCAACAACCAGCCTTACGGCACACTCGCAAACGGCTTTGACGGGCTCGGTACCGAGTTCGTCTACAACAAGACGAAGGTGGTCTCGCAAGTCGCGCGGTTGAAGAAGTGGCTCGATGACGGCGTGATGCAGATCGCTGGGCAGGGCTTGAGCCCCGAACAGTTGTTCACGTCGGGACGGTGCTCGACCTTCGTCAATTCGACCGCGTCGCACGGCAATATCGAGCGCAATGCGACCATCAAGTGGAGCGCCACCTTCCTGCCGCACGAGAGCGATATCAATCCGCCCCTCAATAGCACCATCGGTGGCGGCGCCATCTGGGTGCTGAAGGGCCACACGCCGGAGCGATACGAGGCGGTGGCGGCCTTTCTGAACTTTGTCGCGCAGCCGGAAACGCAGGTGTGGTGGCATGGCGCAACCGGCTATGTGCCCGCCACGAACCGTGCCTATGCGCTTGCGCGAGAACGCGGCTACTACAAGGATCACCCGACCAGGGAGATTGCGGTGCTACAGCTTTCGCGCGGCACGCCGAACGAGAACTCGCGCGGCTTCCGCTTCGGCAATTTCGTGCAGACGATGCTGGCCCAGCGCCAGGAGGTGGAGGCAGTCTTTGCTGGTCAGAAGCAGCCGCAGCAGGCGATGGATGACGCGGTCAAGAGGGGCAACGAGATCTTGCGGCAATTCGAAAAGCTCAACGCCGGGAAGACTCCCGAAACCGAGCGTCCATGACGTTGCGCCTGTCTATCCCTTGGCGTGATGCGCGCGCCGCCCCCGCGCTTCAAAGAAGCCGCGGGGGTGTCCAGACCAAGGTCGGGCCGGCTGCGGTAGCCAGCCGATCCCGACTGTCGGGGAAGGCGCGTCGTCCCGCGCAAGAGGCAGGATTGAAGCGCGCCAATTTCGGCGACGGCGCCGGCCTGCCCACGCTGCTTCTGCTGCCGCAATTGCTGATTCTCCTGTTCTTCTTCTTCATCCCGTCGCTGCGGGCGCTGACGCAATCCGTTCTCCTCAGTGATCCCTTCGGAACCAACGTCCAGTTCGTCTGGTTTGACAATTTCAAGGCGCTGTTTGCGAGCGGCGAATATCGCCAGTCGATCGCGGTGACGTTCTGGTTCACGGTGGCGCAGAACGTACTCACGCTGGGGAGCGCGCTGGTGCTTGCCTTTGCCACCGACAGGATCGTGCGCGGCCGCTCGATCTATCGCACGATCATTCTTTTGCCGTATGCGATTGCGCCCGCGATCGCCGGCATCCTGTGGGCCTTCCTGTTCAATCCGGCGGTCGGCCCGCTCGCGCAGGTGCTGCACAGTTTCGGTATCGCGTGGGATCCCAACCTCAATCCAACCGACGCGCTGATTTTGGTGACGCTCGCAGCGTCATGGAAGCACATCTGCTACGACTATATCTTCCTGGTCGTAGGTCTGCTTGCGGTGCCGGTATCGCTGATGGAGGCCGCCGCGGTGGACGGCGCCGGTCCTATCAGGCGCTTCGTCTCGATCGCGCTGCCGATGCTCGGGCCTACGATCTTCTTTCTCGCCGTGATGAACTTCATCTACGGCTTTTTCGAAACCTTCGCCATCATCGATGCCGTCACCAAAGGCGGCCCGGCCGGGGCAACCAACATTCTGGTCTACAAAGTCTTCGTCGACGGTTTCGTCAATCTCGACCTCGGCTCTTCGGCCGCGCAATCGGTTCTGTTGATGAGCTTCGCGCTGATCTGCACGCTGCTGCAATTCCGCTACTTCGACCGCAAGGTCAACTACGGGGTCTAGCCGCATGGTAGAGCGCTCACCAATCCTCAGCATGGTCTGTCACGCGATCCTGATCGCCGGCGCGCTGACGGTCTGCGTGCCCCTGTATTTCGCGTTCGTGGCGGGATCGCTTACGGTGGCCGAGGTGCAGAAGGTGCCTTTGCCATGGCTCCCGGGAGGCCAGTTCTTCGACAATCTGCAGCTGGCCTGGAGCAAGGGCAATTTCAGCCGCACCTTCACCAATTCGATCGTCGTGGCGCTCGGCATCACCGCTGGCAAGATTGCGGTATCGCTGCTCTCGGCCTTCGCCATCACCTACTTTCGATTCCGCTACCGAATGCTCGCATTCTGGCTCATCTTCGTCTCGCTGATGCTGCCAATCGAAGTTCGTATCGTGCCGACCTTCGAAGCCGTGGCCAATGCAGCGCTGCCGCTGCAATGGCTCGCCGACACCCTGCATTTGGCGGATCTGTGGGGCTGGATCAGCGGCCACCACATCGCGATCACGCTCGAATGGAACATGGTCAACACTTATCCGGGGCTGATCCTGCCGCTGATCGCCTCAGCCACTGCCACGTTCCTTTTCCGCCAGTTCTTCCTCACGGTGCCGGACGAACTGTGCGAGGCAGCGAGGCTGGACGGCGCCTCGCCGCTGCATTTCTTCTGGAGCATCCTGCTGCCGCTGTCCGTTCCGAACATGGTGGCGCTCGCCATCATCCTGTTCCTGTTCGGCTGGAATCAGTATCTCTGGCCATTGCTGTTCACGACCGACAAGGACATGGCGACGGCCGTCATTGCACTGAAGGGCCTGATCCCACGCTCCGACAGCGAGCCGGCCTGGAACATCGCGATGAGCGGCGCGCTCCTAACGATGTTGCCGCCGGCGCTGGTCGTGCTGCTGTTGCAGCGCTGGTTCATCAAGGGTCTTATCGACAGCAGCAAATAGGGACTGATCATGGTTTTCATCGCCGGACACCGCGGCGGGCGCGATCTTTGGCCGGAGAACAGCCTCACCGGCTTCCGCAACCTGTACAAGGAAAGTGTTGATGCGGTCGAGTTCGACGTCCATCAGAGTGCGGATGGCGGGCTAGTCGTGATCCACGATCCGCTGCTCGACCGCACAACATTCGACAGCGGACCGGTTGGCGAACTGAGCCTGAGACGGTTGACGGCAACGCGTCTTCGCGATGCCGGTGACGAATGCATTCCGACCCTCGGCGAGGTGCTCGATGTGTTCAGCGAAACGACGCTAGAGCTCCACATCGAGATCAAGACGGATGCGGTCGGTAATCCCTATTCGGGCCTCGAGGCGCGGCTGGTCGACGAGATCAAGCGCCGGGGCTTGGAACGGCGTGCCGTCATTACCTGCTTCGTGCCGGCTGTGATCGAGACCGTGCGCCGGCTGCGGCCGGAGGCGCGGGTGCTTGCTTCGCTCGACCGACGTTCGGCGGAGATGATGGGCGGAATTGCGTCCGCGCTGGCGCAATTTGCCGCGATTCCGGGCTGTATTGTCGCGGTCGAAAAATCGCTTCTGGGACTCACATTGCCGTTGGCCCTCAAAGTGCTGGGATCCGAGCGTCTCGGTGCATGGGTAACCAACGAGCCGGAGGATATCGCCTACTGGCTTGCCCAGCCGGTGCGGCAGATCACGACCGATCGGCCCGATCTTGCCGTGAGCATTCGCCGCAAGTTCGAAGCCGTGCCGACGCTTCCATGATTCCCCGCCGCCGCTTTCTCGTGGGATCGCTGGCGAGTGCGGCCCTGGCTGCGCCCGCCGGGTTCGTGCGGGGAGTGCCGATCTCCTTCGGCACGGATCCTTTCACGCTCGGTGTTGCGTCCGGATGCCCGCGACAGGACAGCGTCATCCTGTGGACGCGTCTTGCACCGCAACCTCTCGACGGCGGTGGCATGCAGGCACCAGTGGATGTCGAATGGCAGGTCGCTGAGGACGAGAGCTTCTCGCGTATCGCCTGCCGCGGCGTGGTGCGGGCGACGGCAGAGCTTGGACATTCCGTGCATGCCGAGGCGACTGGACTGCGGCCGGATCGCGTCTACTGGTACCGCTTCCGCGCGGGTCCGGCGCTCAGCCGGGTCGGACGCACCCGAACCGCGCCGGCCGAGTCGGGGCGGCCTTTCCGCTTTGCCTTCGCCTCCTGCCAGCAATACGAGCAGGGCTATTTCACCGCCTACCGCGACATGGCCGCGCGCGATCTCGACCTGGTCGTGCATCTCGGTGACTACATCTATGAGAAATCCTGGGGATCGCGCCATGTCCGCCAGCACGGCGTCGGAATCCCGACGACGCTCGAGGAGTTCCGCAACCGCTACGCGCTGTACAAGAGCGATTCCGACCTGCAGGCGGCGCATGCCGCCTTCCCCTGGCTTTCAGTCTGGGATGACCATGAGGTGATGGACGACTATGCCAATGATCGCTCCTACACCGTGCGCGATCCCGTCCAGTTCCTGAAGATCCGTGCGGCGGCCTATCAGGCCTATTACGAGCACATGCCACTGCCGCCCTCGGCGCGTACACGGGGCGCGGATGTCACGATCTACGAGCACTATCGCTTCGGCGACATGCTCGACGTGCTGCTGCTCGACGACCGGCAATATCGTTCGGCATCGGCCTGTGTCGGAAACGGCCGCCCGACCTGGGCGACTGACTGTGCAGGCCGGTTGGACGAAGCCCGGACGATGCTGGGCCAGCGACAGGAGCAATGGCTCGATGCGCGCCTGCGCGACTGTCGCGGCCGCTGGACGATCGTCGCCCAGCAGACATTGATGGCGCAGGACAAGCGGGAAGGGGACGATGGCGCGCGGTTCTGGATGGACGGCTGGGATGGCTATCCCAACGCCCGGCGTCGTCTCCTTGATTCGCTCCTCGCGCATCGCCGGCGCAATCCGATCGTGATCGGCGGCGACCGCCACGCCTTCTTTACCGCCGATCTGAAGCATGATTTTGCCCGGCCTGACGGCCCGACCATTGCGACCGAGTTCGTCGGCACCTCCATCACCTCGGACGGGCCGAGCGAGAGCAGCGTACGCAAGGCACTGGCGGAGAATCCGCATCTTATCTTTGCGCGCGGCGACAAGCGCGGCTATGCGACCGTCGAGCTCGATGCCCGGCATGGCACCGTGGGCTTCGAGGTGCTCGACGACGTCAAGGATGCCAGGAGCGCCGTACGCCGGCTGACGACATTTGTGGTCGAGGACGGCGCGCCGGGCGCGAAGGCCGCATGACGGGCGAATTCATGGCCTCACATTTGACGACCAACGAAAGATCGCCTCAAATAACCCGACGTCTGACGAGGCTTTTGGCTGCAGTGGGGGCTGCTCCGTGACTGATCAAACCATTCTGCGGGTCGCCTGGCTCTATTACATGGAGAACCTGACCCAGGCCGAGATTGGCGAGCGGCTGGGGCTGACCCGCGCCCGGGTCAACCGCATGCTCTCGGAGGCGCGACAAACCGGAATAGTCAACATCCGCCTGAATTCCGCCTTTGCGAGCTGCGCGGAGCTGGAGCACCGGTTGCGTCGGGAATGCGGGCTCGAAGATGCGGTCGTCATACCGAGTCCGGGGAATCCCGAGCAGGTTGCAAGCCTGGTCGGGATGGCAGCGGGTGCGTATTTGTCCAAACTCCTCGAACAGAAGCGCCCGCGCATCATCGGTATCGGGTGGGGCGCGACCCTGCGCGAGACCATCCGCTATGTCACGCCGGCCGACTATCCCGATCTCTCCATCGTCTCCATGATGGGCGGCCTGTCGCGCGGCCTCGAGCTCAACACCTTCGAAATTGCGGGCGAGCTCGCGCACCGGCTCCACGCCCAATGCAGCTATATGGCAGCCCCGATTTTTGCCAGCAGTCCGCGCTCGCGCGACACCTTCCTCGCCCAGGAGGTCTATCAGGAGGTGCTGAAGAGCGTCGAGCAGATCGATCTGGCGCTGTTGAGCATGGGAGATCTGACGCCGCGCTCGCTGCTGATGCGGCATGGGCTGCCGCCGGACGTACGTGCCGAGCATCTGCGGGCCGCAGGTGCCGTCGGCGACGTACTCGCGCAGTTTCTCGATAAGTCCGGCCGGCCGATCGACCACGGCATCAACAGCCGCGCCATCGCGCTGCCGCTCGAGAAGCTGGCGCGCGTGCCAACCTCGATGCTGATCGCCGGCGGCCTCAACAAGGCACCGATCATCGCCGCGGTGCTGCGCGGCCGGATCGGCAAGGTGCTGGTGACGGACGAGGACGCCGCCGCCGCCGCGCTCAAGCTGATCGACAAGCAGAAATAGCCGCGCTTTTCCGCGAGCAGGCATCAGATCCGTCTTCGGCACCGATGCTGGCGTGACCGCCCCGCGCGGCTGCAGGCCACAAAAGCATTTGTCACAGTGCAATTACATATGTAATATCGTGAGGACAATTGTTCAAGCAGGATGATTTCGACATGCGCGCTGCGGTGCTCCAGGACATTCGCGATATCCGCGTCCTCGATATCCCCGAGCCGAAGCCGGTGGCGGACGATGAGCTCATCATCCGCGTCAAAGCGGTCGGCGTCTGCGGCAGCGATCTGCATTCCTATCTCGAGGGCGGAACAACCGGCCCGACGAGCGTCAGACCGTTCGTGCTGGGCCATGAATTCTCGGGTGTCCTCACGCCGGACTCGGCGCGGAAAGCGGGACTTTCGGCCGACGCGCTGGTGGCCGTCGACCCTTCCATTCCATGCGGCCATTGCGAATGGTGTCACCGCGGCCACACCAATCTCTGTCCCAATGTGAAGTTCCTCGGCTACGCACCACACAACGGCGCGATGGCCGAATTTGTCTGCGTGCCCAGATCCGCGGTGCATCTGGTGCCTGACAGCATCGACCCGGCCGGCGCTGCGATCCTGGAAACACTCGGCGTCGCCATCCATGCCATGGACCTGGCGCGTCCACGGCTTCTGGAATCCGTGGCGGTGCTGGGCTGCGGGCCAGTGGGGCTGTTGTTGGTGCAACTCGCCCGGCTCGCCGGTGCCGGAAAGATCATCGCGATCGACCCGGTCGATCAGCGTACCGCGCTGGCGTGCGACCTCGGCGCGGATGTGGCGTGCCGTAGCTACGCCGGGGTCGGGGACGTCACCGAGGGCCGCGGCGTCGATCTGGTGATCGAGGCGACCGACTCCTCGCACGGCTTTGAGCATGCGGCGCGCTGTGCCCGTATCGGCGGCCGGGTCGTTCTCGTCGGCATTCCCGAGAACAACCAGTACATCCTGAGTGGTGCGGAGTCGCGTCGAAAGGGCCTGTCGATCAAGTTCTCACGTCGCATGCCTGAGGTCTATCCGCGGGCCATCGCGCTCGCGCAGGGAGGGCGCGTCAAGCTCACGCCGCTGGCCACGCATCGCTTTTCGCTCGACCAGACGCCCGCGGCGTTCGAGCAACAGGTCGAGCGACGAGATGGAATCATCAAGGCGATCATTTGCCCGTAGATTGAGGGCTGTTTCGCCATGAGTTTGGTACGATGAATGTAGGCTAGTAGCAGGCTGATGATGGCGAAATCGTCGAAACTGGTGGTCGCAAGAAAAGGCCGCGTCCTCATGGTGAGACGCAGGCGCGACGGGCTCTGGATGTTCCCGGGGGGCCGTCGGCGAGCTGGCGAGAGCGACAGGAGCTGCCTTCGTCGGGAGATCAAGGAGGAGCTTCCCAAGCTGAAGCTTGGGCCGCTGAAACTCTGGAAGGAAGTGAAAGCTAGGAATCGCCAATCGGGCCGCCGGATGAGTGACGCGATTTTCCTGGCAAAGAAGGTGTCAGGTCGTCTGAAGGTGGGCGATAAGAAGGAGATCGATCGAGCGGTTTGGCGCAAGCCGCGTGGCGCCAGATTGACTGCGACCTCGCGCTACATTCGCGATAGGCTGTTTCCAAGGCGAGGGCGTCGCTAACTTGTCAGCGACCGTTCCGTGATGATGCGCGTGTACGGGCAAGCCCGAGCCGTTCGCCGATTTCTCCTTGAGTGAGTTTCTCCCGGGTAACAAGATCAGGCGAGGCGAGCATGGAGCTGCTGAATCATCTCAGCGCCTCGTGTAGGTGAGAGAGCAACTCCTCGTGGATCAATCCGTTGGAGGCGATCTTGTCGAGATCATCGTTGCGGCATGGGTTTCCTGTCAATGTCGTGACCCGTCCGCCGCCCGCCCACACCATCGGCATCGCGGCCGCATGCGAGACGACGTCGGCTTTCAGCGAAACAAATGCGTCCAAGCGGCCCGAGGCGACCATCGCGATCTCGAAGGCGCCAGAGACGACGATGCGCACCCCGCGTGCCACCCTGCCGAGCAGCTCGATCACACGCGTCGTTCGATGGATCTCGTCTTGCGAGAAATGCGACGTCAAGACCACCGAGACGACCGCGTCCGACAGCGAGCGCGTCGTGGAGACTCGTGCCGGCACGCCATCGATCGTCGCGCCTTGGCCCGCAAGATAGCGCGCGGTCAGCCCGACCTTGGGAGCATTGATGAGGCCAAGCTTGGTCTCGTCGCCGACCTCGTAGGCGACCGTCACCGAAAACCACGGTAGTCCCTGCGCGTAGTTGATCGTGCCGTCGAGCGGATCGATGATCCAGCGCCCACCGTTGGTCCCCTGGCTCGTGCCGCTCTCCTCGGCCAAAATGCCGGCATCCGGCGTCAGCTCCTTCAAACCCGCGACGACGATCGCTTCCGAGGCGAGGTCCGCCTCGGTGACGATATCGAGCCGGTCCTTGCGCTCGGTCACCAGCGGCGTGCCTTGCATCGCGACCAGCTTGGCCGCGGCCTCACCGACAACGGCCTCTGCGCCAGCCAGCAGGGTCGGAAGACTCGTGGGCCCATCCATCCCCTTGGGTCCATCAATCCCCGGATAATCCCGATCGAGCGCGATTTCGAACGGGCGGCCGTAGTCTCCGATCGGAACAAGATGGCTGCTGATGCCCATGTCGGGCCGCCAACTATGCACGGCAAATGCCGGTGGCTCCATGATGAAGCGATTGCTGCGACCCGGCCGCAGGTCAAGCGCGACCTGATGCGCCGTGCTTGGCGCCACGTAGCCGACCGTCCCGGCGTACCGGACCGTGATCGCGCGGTGATAGTGGCCGCACAGCACGCGTTCGATTTCCGGGTGATCTTCAATGATTGCCTTGAGTGCCGTAGCGTTGAAGAGACGCAATTCATCCATCCCGTCGGCTCCGACGAGGAACGGCGGATGATGAATGATAACGGCCGTCGGCTTGCCGCGTCCAGCCGCGAGCGCGTCGCGTAGCCACGTCTGCCGTGCAGCGCAGAAAGTCCCGTAGGTCTGTCCGGTCTCGACACTGTCGAGGAAGATCAGGCGCACCGGGAAATCGTCCACGACAAAATTGACGAAACCGTCGCGCGGAAGATAGCGGTGGCGAGGGCGGAGGGACTGTAAGAGCTGTTCGCGCCGGTCGTGGTTCCCTGGAATGACGAACACTGGCATCGGGAGCCTGGCGAGGCCAGCGTCGACAATCCTGTATTCCTCGTCGAGCCCACAATCGGTCAGGTCGCCGCTTACGACGACGCAATCGGGCCGCGGATCGAGGCTCAGCACGGCATCGATCGCGTCGTGAAACATCGCATTGGTATCGACGTCACCGTAAGCGGTCCTGCCGCGCGGTCGGACGTGGAAGTCGCTCAACTGGGCAACGATGAACACTGGATTCTCATCTCGAGGAGAAGAGCCGCGGCCGGCGCTTAGACACCTGCCAGCCGATCGCGTATGGCTCACGAACTCTTCATCAGGGCATTGCTTTCCTTGACGATACGCTCGAGCCCGGCGTCGGCGGTCGTCTCGCCGCGCATGACCGCGTTGATGATCTCGCGCTGGGTACGCCAGATCTTCACGGACTGGCGGCCCGGATAGCCCTGCCATGGCCTCGCGCGCTCGAGCTGCTGCGATACGGTGCGGAAGTTCGGGTTCTTGTCATAGAACGGGGCCAGGAATTCGGGGCCGGAAGCGCGCAAGTTGGTCGGCATGTAGCCGGTCGTCTCGACCACGATTTTCTGCGCTTCCGGGCCACTCACGAACTTGAGGAACTCCCAGGCCGCGCGCTGCTTTGCTGGATCTTTCGCCGTGATGATCGCCGCGTTGCCGCCGGTCGGCAGCCCGCCCTTCTGTTTGTCGTCGATCGGGAACGTGCAGGTGCGCAAGGTGAACTTGTCGCCGATCAGGTCCGTGACTTGGCGCAACCGCGCCGGCGTGTCGGCGAAAATGCCGATCTTGCCGGCGATGAACTGCTGGCGCGAAGCGTCCCAATCGATCAGTGGCATCTTGGCGTCGGCGACGAACCGCCGACAGTGGAGCAGAGCCTTTCGCCCGGCCTCATTTCCAAAACCGGCGGCTGTTTCCGAGGCGTCGAGCATCTGCCCGCCGCCTTGCAGGATCAGGGAGCGGAACAGCCAGTCGTCCGGCCAATCATGGATGTTGTAGGCTATGCCGGCGACGTCGGAGCCCTTGTTCTTGATGTTGACGGCGAGCGCGATCATGTCAGTCCAGTTGTCGGGCATCTTGTTCGGATCGCTGCCCGCATCCTTCACGAGTTGCTCGTTGAAATAGATGACCGGCAGCGATGCGTTGAATGCGAGACCGTAGATCTTGCCGTCGACCGCACCGAGCGCCAGGATGCCGTCGGAATAATTGGCCTTGCGCCAGGCGGCGTCCTCTTTCTGGAGCAATGGCGCGACCTCGGTGATCTGGTTGCGCTTCACAAGCGTGCGCACGAGCTCGGCGAGCAGGTGATAGCCGGAGTAGTAGACGTCGGGGAGCTGGTTGGTGACGGCTTGCCGCAGCATGGTCTGGTGGCCCTCGTCATAGCTGGCCGCCGGTGCGCGGAATTGGATCTTGATGCTCGATTGTTGCTTCATGAATTCCTGAGCAATTGGCTCATGGAATTTCGCGAAGGCCGGGAAGGCGTAAAGTACGTCCAGCGTGACATCTTGCGCGTTTGCCGATCTCGCCAGGAACGGACTTGAGAGCGCGGCCGTGCCGGCGGCCGCGGCGTTCTTCAGTAGATCTCGGCGATTCAGCATGATGGCGTCTCCCTCGGCATGGTTGAAGGTCACTTAATTCCGGTCATCGTGATGCCTGCAATGAAGCGCCGTCGCGCGATCAGGAAGGCGATGACGAGCGGCGCCGTGATGATGGTCGCGCCGGCGGCGAGCGCGCCGTAGTTGGAGCCTGACTCGGAATCAGCGAAGTACATCATGCCGAGCGGCGGCGTTGCGAGCTTGGTGTCCGAGACGACGATCAGCGGCCAGTACAGGTCGTTCCAGTGTGCCACGACCGAAAAGATGGAAAACGCTGCGATGGCCGGCCAGGCGCTTGGCACGACGATGCGCCATACGATCTCGAATTCGCCGACACCGTCGAGCCGTGCCGCCTGGATGATCTCGTCCGGATAGGACTTGAAGAATTGGCGGAACAGGAAGATTGCGAAGACCGACAGGAAGAACGGCATCATCATCGAGAGGTAAGTATTGAGGATGCCGAGTTCGGCGAACGCGATGTAGAGTGGCAGCGAGGGCGCCTGGACCGGAATGCACAGCCCGAGCAGGACCAGGGAAAACAGGACCGGCCGCCCGGGGAACTTCAGTTTGGCAAGCGCATAGGCGCACGGGATCGCGACCAGCAGCTGCACGACGAGAATTCCGCCGCAAACGATGAGGCCGTTGAGCAGAAAACGCAGCAGCGGCGCGGTGCTCAGAGCGGCTTCGAAGTTCTGCAATCCGTAGAACTGGCGTGGCCAGAGCCGAAATGTCGCCTCGAAGATCTCGCCTGGCGGCTTGATCGCGCTTGTCAGCATGAATACGAACGGTAGCAGCATGAAGACCGCGCCCCCGATCAAGACCGCATGGACGAGTGCAAGCGACACGAGGCGCCGCAACCGGATCGCGACCGGAGCAGGAGGGCGTGCGATCGTGGCCGATGTGCTCATCAGTAGTGCACCCGCCGGTCGAGGATGAAGGTCTGCAGCACCGAGAACACGAGCGTGAATGCCAGGAAGACCAGCGTGAGGGTCGCCGCATAGCTCATGTGGAAGTATTGAAATCCCTCCAGATAGATCGCGTACAGCAGAACTTCGGATGCGCCGCCGGGGCCGCCACGTGTCATCACCGCAACCGTGTCGAAGATTTTGAACGCCGTGATGAAGGTCGTCACGGTCACGAACATTGTCGTCGGACCAAGCATTGGCCACGTGACTTTCAAGAAGCGGTCAATGGGGTGGCTCGCGCCATCGATATCGACGGCTTCGTAGAGGTCGCGAGGGATCGCTGAGAGGCCGGCGAGGAACAGGACCATATTGAAGCCGACGAGCTGCCAAATGCCGATCGCGGCGAGCGTCGGGATGACGAGGCGCGGCTCGCTCAGGAACGCGGTCTCGGCGAAACCCAGCCCTTTCAGCGTCTGGTTGATCAGCCCGAGGGTTGGATGCAGCAGGAATTGCCACATCGTCGCCATCGCGATGAGCGTCGAGGTCACGGGAAGGAAATAGATCACCTCATAGAGGCTGCGCGTACGGGTGCGCTGATGGATCAGGATCGCAACCAGAAGCGAGATCAGGACGCCGCCGGGGACGACGATCGCCACGTAGAGCAGCGTGTTGACCACCGAGCGCCGGATCACGGGATCTTGCAGCGCCGCGCTGAAGTTCTTGAAGCCGACGAACGAAAAATCGAGTGCGCCCAGCTCGTAATTGGTGAAGCTCAGGAACGCGAGCGCCGCAAGCGGCGCCAGGTTCGTCAAAACCAGCAGGATGAACGCCGGTGCTGCAAAGCCCAGGCCTGCGAGCCGTTCGATCCATTGCTGACGGCGGGCGGGCGCCGCGTCGTCGAGCGGAGTGGCTTGGGCCGCGACCGCGCTCATCGGAGGTCGCCCACGCGGCGCAGGTCGCGGCTACCGGCCGCGTCGCGGCTTTCCACTTCGATGCGACGTCCCTTGCCGTCGAACAGGTGGCAATCGCGTGGTTCGAAGGCGAGCGTGACCTCGCCCTCGGGAATCGGCGTGTCATTGCCGACCCGGCAGAGCACCGCAACGGCCGGAGAGGCCGCGAGGTCGAAATGGAGGATGCTCTCCGAGCCGAGATTTTCGCGACGCCGGAACCTGCACGTGATGGCGCACGGTCCGCTTCCGATCCGCATCGCTTCCGGACGCACGCCAACCATCAGTTCCGGAGTTGGCGCGTTGCGAGCGTCAATCGGCAGCGTCCGGCCAAGCAGCTCGATCTGGCCGGAGGCTCCAACACGTGCCGGGAGCAGATTGATTGCCGGACTGCCGATGAACTGTGCGACCGCGATCGAGGCGGGTCGTTCATAGACGTCGGTGGGCGTGCCGAGCTGGAGGATGTCGCCGTGGTCCATCACGGCAAGGCGATCGGACATGGTCATCGCCTCGACCTGGTCGTGTGTCACATAGATCATCGTGACGCCGAGGCGCGCGTGCAACTCGGTCAACTCGCCGCGCATGTGCACGCGCAGCTTGGCGTCGAGGTTCGATAACGGCTCATCCATCAGGAAAGCTCTGGGATGACGCACCATCGCGCGGCCGAGCGCCACCCGTTGCCTTTGCCCGCCCGAAAGCTGCCCAGGGCGGCGACCAAAGTAGTTTTCGATCCGAAGCTGCTCTGCGACGGCCCGCACGTCCCGAGCGATCTCGTCCATGACGCGTCGGCGGCGGAGCGACAGGTGTCGCGTCAGCGGCAGGCGCTCGAACAGATTGAGGCGCGTCATGGTGAGCGGCAGGGCAATGTTGTCGAATACCGACATGTGGGGATAGAGCGCGTAATTCTGGAACACCATGGCTACTCCGCGCTCGTGCGGCCGCAGATGGTCGACCGAGGCCTCGCCAATCGATATTGAGCCGCGGTCCTGCGATTCGAGGCCTGCGATGATGCGCAGGAGGGTCGACTTGCCGCATCCGGACGGACCAACGAGTGTTAGAAATTCGCCGTCCGCGATATCGAGATCGATGTTGTTAAGGACGGGCGTGTCCCCGAAGGCCTTGTGAATTCCGCGCAATGTGAGGCCGGCCATGGCAAGTCACGCCTTTGCTTCGCGCGGCGGATAGACCTCGTGCACGACATCATCGATCCAGTAGTCGGTAAGATCGGGAACGCGACGAATGCTCACGTCGATGTTCTCGCCGTTGATATCGTAGATCACTGCTCCGAGCCGTGCGGCGCCGCCCATGGGCGGTGCCAATTTCTCGCCAACCAGAAAGCCGGCCGCCGGGCCCCAAACGTAGTGCGTGCCGTTCAGTCGAATTTCGTGCCAGCGATGCAGATGTCCGCTGGCCACGATCTCCACCCGATAACGATGCACCAAGTCGAGGAGGGCGCGGCGCGGCTCCGGCTTGACCGACCAGTAACCGGTGTCGGCCTCGCCCGGTGAGTCGAGGAAGAGCGGCCGGTGCATGAACCAGGCAAGGCGGCGACCTGCAGCATCCGCCATCGTAGCTTCGAGCCATGCGGCCTGCTGCGCATCCTCCGGACCGCCGCCGAAGATCATCGAGTTGAGCCCGATCAAGCGCCAACAAGCCATATCGCGTACCCATCGGTCGTCACCGAAGTGGCGGCGAAAGCGCGCGAGCCGCTCGTCATTCACCGGCTGATACGGATTACCAACCTCGCCGACGTCGTGATTGCCCGGAACAGTTACGACCGGGACGCCGAGCGACGCCAGCTGGGTCGCGCAATATGCTGCGTCGGCTTCCTGATCGGCAGCATCGACCGTCACGTCGCCGGTATGTATGACGAGATCAGGCTTGTGCTGCGCGATCCAGCGCGCAAGCGGTGCCCAGTTCGCGTGGAAGTGCTGCTTCTTCGGGCTGAGATGTGTATCGGAAATCTGAATAACTCGGACCATGACGCCTCTGCTTGTGGGTCGCGTGTCACGCCGTGCTGGCCGCCGCAGCGGTCGCTCGCTCGAATTGGGGGCGCTGTCTCTCGCCGCGCGGAGTTGGGCGGTCATTGCAATCGTGCGATTGCATGTTTCTGGCGCTCTCCCTGGCTGGTGACGTCGCTCGAGCGGATTATTGTATTTCACTCAACTATACATATGATCAGTAGTGGTGACAAATGTAATTTCGAGATCCCGGTCACGGCGCCCCCGTACAAAACCCTCCGCCCGAACTAGACGAACCCGTCGAACGGTCTGGGGCAGTGACGCCTCGACGTAGTTGCTTCAAATTCGATTGCCGGTCGGCGGATCACGTTCGAGCCCGGCTCGATCAGGCGACGCCGAGGGACGTCATGGCGCCCGAATTCAGTCAGGCTAGGCCTCGCGCTCACGATCCCCGTACGGTGCACAAGCGTTGAACTGACAGCCAAGCTGGCTCCGCTAATTCCTGCGAGACCTACACTTCGGCAACGTGGCGATAGATGCTTGGCGCTTCCATTCTTCGTCACAACGCACAGTGAGAAATGTTCCTTCTCACGAACCAAAGGATTTTCATCATTCTCGCTCGGGCACAGAATTTCCAAGAGAATCGAATGCGCTCTGCGCGCTTTGTGTTGGGCATGGCTCTTCACCGACCATAGCATTTGGCGGGAATATGCTGTCGTATATCGCGCGAGCTTCCTGAATGAGACGAATCCGCTCAAGCTCGGATTTCGGGACAAGCCGAATGATGTCTCCCATGTGCGCTCCCGCTAGGCTGCTTCGTGCGCGCGTCGCCATATCGGAAACGGGTCTGCGAGCTTTGCCCATTCCACGACGTCCATGGCAGGTTTTCCCTGCACGAGACATGCGTCCAAGCGGGCGCGGATCGAATTTTCGTCCATGCCGGCGCCGATAAACACGATTTCCTGACGGCGATCGCCGTAAATGCTGCTCCAGTTTTGTCGAAGTTTCTTGCGCCAAAAAGGATCGTCGGGCCATCGTTCTGCCGGTACGCTGGCCCACCAGAAACCAAGGGCCTGGGTGCGAATGATCGAACCCGCCTGGTTAATTTCACCGAGCCATCGTGGCCGGGTCGCGAGCCAGAAGTGCCCCTTGGCGCGAATGACGCCAGGCCAAGGCTCCTTGATGAACTCGTCGAACTTTGCAGGATCGAACGGTCGGCGCGCGCGATAGACGAAGTTCCTCACGCCGTACTCTTCCGTTTCCGGCACGTGATCGGCAAAACCGTAGAGCTCCTTGTACCAGAGTGGATGCTGCTGAGCCTTTTCGAAGTCGAACCGGCCCGTGTCGAGAATGCGATCGAATGCGACCCGGCTGTGATTGGCTTCGATCAGGTCCGCTTCCGGATTGAGTGCCCGGATGATTTTCCGCGCTGCCCCACGCTGTTCGGGCGAGGCGTCATCAACCTTGTTCAGAACGATCACATCGGCAAATTCGATTTGCTCGACGAGGAGATCGACCAGCGTGCGCTTGTCGTTATCGAGAGCATCGCCGCGTTGCTCCAGGAAATCCGTCGACGAATAATCCTTGAGCAGGTTCACGGCGTCGACCACAGTCACCATTGTGTCGAGACGCGCCACGTCGGAAAGGCTTTCGCCGTCTTCGGAGCGAAAATCGAAGGTCGCCGCGACTGGCAGCGGCTCGGAGATACCCGTCGATTCGATCAGCAGGTAATCGAAGCGGTCCTGTTCGGCGAGTGCGCGGACCTCCTTCAAGAGATCGTCGCGCAGCGTGCAGCAGATGCAGCCGTTCGTCATCTCGACGAGCTTCTCATCGGTCCGGGACAGATTCGCACCGCCATCGCGAACCAAATCCGCATCGATGTTCACCTCGCTCATGTCGTTGACAATCACCGCCACCTTCAGGCCGTGCCGATTGTTCAGGACGTGGGTCAGCAAAGTGGTCTTTCCAGCACCGAGGAAGCCGGACAAGACGGTGACGGGGAGTTTCTGCATGGAGATCGAAGAGCCTTTTCAAGGGGATAGAGCGGTCGCGCTTGGGTCTGGGCATTTCAGCTGACGCAATGTAATGTTATAACATTACATCTACGAAGGTCAGCGATCTGTCAAGGCGCGCTTGGGGCCTAGATGTGGATCGCGTGGCCGAGTGCCCTGAATGCGGCTTCCTGAAATGCCTCGCCCAGCGTTGGATGCGCGTGGATCGTGCCGGCGACATCCTGCAAGACCGCGCCCATTTCGATCGCGAGGCTGAATACGCCAGCAAGCTCTGAGACACCCTGTCCGACGGTCTGGATACCGAGGACGCGCTGATTGTCGGCCCTGGTGACGACGCGCACAAAGCCGGTCTCGCCATGGCGCGTCATCGCGCGGCCGTTGGCGACGAACGGAAACTGTCCGACCTTGACGTTGAGTCCGTCTTGACGCGCCTCGTTCGGCGACAGGCCGACGGAGACGATCTCGGGATCGGTGAAGCAGATCGCCGGGATGCAGCGCTGGTCCCAGGCGCGCGGCAAACCTGCGGCAATTTCCGCCACCATCTCGCCCTGCGCCATGGCGCGATGGGCCAGCATCGGCTCTCCCGTGACGTCGCCGATGGCGTAGATGCCGCGCATCGTGGTCTCGCAGCGTTGACCAATGCGGATGAAACGGCCGTCCATGTCGAGGACGAGCTGCTCGAGCCCGAGCTCGGCCGTCACCGGTTGGCGTCCGACCGTGACGAGGATCTTGTCGGCCGGCAGGCTGCGCTCGTGGCCATCGGCCGTCTCGACGCGCAATCCGTCGCCTCGGGCAGTCGGGCCGAGTGCACGGGCGCCGGTCAACACCTCGACGCCGAGCGCAGCCAGGCGTCCGGTGATCGGGGCGGTCAACTCGGCGTCGTAGAGCGGCAGGATGCTGTCCTGGGCCTCCACCACAGAGACCTTGCTTCCGAGCTTGGCGAACGCCGTTCCGAGTTCGAGCCCGATATAGCCGCCACCGACGACGGCGAGGGACTTCGGCACTTCGGTGAGCGACAGCGCACCGGTCGAAGAGATGACGTCGCCGCCGAACGGCAGCGACGGCAGTTCAACCGGAGCCGATCCGGTCGCGATCACCACCGTCTCGGCCTTGATCGTCTTCGGACCGGTCTCGGTCTCGACGACGATCGTCTTGCCGTCGCGGAAGCGCGCGTGGCCCTGAACGATCTTGACCTTGGCCTTGCGCAGCAGCGCGGCGACGCCGTTGTTCAGCCGGTGGACGATGCTGTCCTTCCAGGCAATCGCCTGCTTGAAGTCCAGCGCGGGCTGCGCCGCCGTGAGGCCGAATGGCGTCTTGCCGGTGGCCGCAACGACCAGTTTCTCGAATTCCTCGGCGACATGAATCATGGCCTTTGAGGGAATGCAGCCGACGTTGAGGCAGCTTCCACCCAGTTTGCCGCGTTCGACGAGGACGGTGTCGAGGCCGAGCTGGCCGGCGCGGATCGCGCATACGTAGCCGCCCGGCCCGGCGCCGATGACGACCAGCTGACAAGTGATCTCGGTCATTGTTGCTTCCTGCTTCCGCCTCTAGGGATCGACGAAGATCGTTGCCGGATTCTCCAGCAGCTCCTTGAGCCGTTGCACGAAGACGGCGGCGTCCCACCCGTCGATGACGCGGTGGTCGAAGCTGGAGGAGAGGTTCATCATCTTGCACGGCACGAAGCGGGTGCCGTCCCAGACCGGGCGCACTGCGATCTTGTTGACGCCGACAATGGCGACCTCGGGATGATTGATCACCGGCGTGGTCGCCAGGCCGCCGAGCGCACCGAGCGAGGTGATGGTGATGGTCGAGCCGGTCAGCTCCTCGCGTGTCGCGGTGCCGTCGCGGGCGCGCTGCGCCAGACGATCGAGCTCGATGCTGCAATCCCGGAGGTCGCGTGCCTCTGCATGCTTCACGACCGGTACGACGAGGCCGGACGGCGTCTGCGTGGCAATCCCGATATGGACGCCGGCATGCTGATGGATGATTCCGGCGTCGTCGTCGTAAAGTGCGTTGAGCGCGGGTTGCTCGGCAAGCGCCCTGACCATGGCGCGCATCAGGAAGGGCAGCAGCGTCAGCTTGGGATGATTTGGGCTAGGCTTCCTGTTCAGCGTCGCACGCAGCTCCTCCAGCGGAGAAACATTGACCTCCTCGACGATGGTGATGTGCGGGATGCGCGACTTCGACAGCGCCATCTTCTCGGCAATGCGCCGTCGCAAGCCCACCACCTTCACGTCGGTCACATCGGTCTTCGGGCTCAAGCCGCGACCATGGACAGGCGCCGGCCCGCGCGACAGGAAGGCATCGATGTCCTCGTGGGTGATGCGTCCGGCGAGGCCTGTGCCGTGGACCTGGCGCAGGTCGATACCGGCTTCTCGCGCTTTGAGGCGGACCGCGGGCGAGGCCTGGGGCTTCTCGCCGGGTGCGCGGCGGATGGCGCGTGGTGCCGCCGGCTGATCTCCGACCGAGCGCCGGGCGACGGGAGCGGCCGGAGCGGAAGCGCGTGCAACCGTCTTCTCACCCTTGGTCGTAGCCGCGGGCGTGGCGGGCTTCTTGGTCGGCCTCCCGTCGTCAGCCTCGGCGACATCCTCACCTGCGACCTTGAGCTTCACGAGCGCCGAGCCGATCGCCACGGTGTCGCCAATCCGGGCGCCGATCCAGATGACTTCGCCCTCGCGCGGAGAGGGGATTTCGACCGATGCCTTGTCGGTCATCACGGTGGCAAGCAGGTCGTCCTCGCGAACGAGATCGCCTTCCTTGACGTGCAGTTCGACGAGCTCTGCTTCGGCGATGCCTTCCCCCACATCGGGAAGCTTGATGGTGTGCTCGCCCATCAGCATGCCTCCATCAGATCACGCAGGGCTTGTCCAAGCCGCGCAGGGCCGGGGAAGTAATCCCATTCCTGCGCATGTGGGTAGGGCGTATCCCAACCGGTGACACGCACCACCGGCGCCTCGAGATGATAGAAGCAGTGTTCCTGCACGAGCGCAGCAAGCTCGGCGCCGAAGCCGGAGGTCAGGGTTGCCTCGTGCAGGACGATGCAGCGGCCTGTCCTGGCGACGGAAGCGACGATCGTCTCGAGATCGAGCGGGATCAGCGTACGCAAGTCGATCACCTCGGCGTCGATACCGGTCTCCTCGACCGCCGTCAGCGCGACGTGAACCATGGTACCGTAGGCGAGGATGGTGACGGCCTCGCCTTGGCGCCGCGTCACGGCCTTGCCGAGCGGCGTGGTGTAGTGCCCCTCGGGCACGTCGGAAAGCTCATGCTTGGACCAGGCGGTCACCGGGCGATCATGGTGACCGTCGAAGGGACCATTGTAGAGTCGCTTCGGCTCCAGGAAGATCACGGGGTCCGGATCCTCGATGGCCGCGATCAGGAGTCCCTTTGCATCATGCGGGTTGGACGGCACCACGGTTTTCAGCCCGGCGACGTGGGTGAACAGTGCCTCAGGACTTTGGCTGTGCGTTTGCCCTCCGAAGATGCCGCCGCCGGTCGGCATGCGGATGACCAGCGGGCAGGTGAAGTCGCCGGCCGAACGATAACGCAGGCGAGCTGCCTCCGAGACGATCTGGTCGTAAGCCGGATACATGTAGTCGGCGAACTGAACCTCCACGCACGGTCGCAGGCCGTAAGCGGCCATGCCGATCGCGGTGCCGACGATACCGCACTCGCTGATCGGCGCATCGAAGCAGCGTGAGACGCCGTATTTCTGCTGCAGCCCCTGGGTGCAGCGGAACACGCCGCCGAAAAAGCCGACGTCTTCTCCGTAGACGACGACATTGTCATCGCGAAGCATCGACACGTCGAGCGCCGAGCGGATCGCCTCGATCATGGTCATGCGCGGCATGGCTTAGACCCCGATCTGTTGGCGCTGGCGCCGCAGATGCGGCGGCAACTCGGAATAGACGTCCTCGAAGATGTCGCGGGCCGAGGGCTTGCTCCCCGAGTGCAGTGTACCGAAGCTTTCGGCCTCCTTCTGTGCGGCGATGACCGTGGCAAGAATCTCGGCCTCGGTCTGCTTGTGACGTTCCTCCGACCAGGCGCCGGTCGCGACGAGATGCTGCTTGAGCCGGATGACGGGATCGCCGAGCGGCCACTCCTCGGATTCGTGCTTCGGGCGGTAGGCGGACGGATCATCCGAGGTCGAATGCGCGCCGGCGCGGTAGGTGACGTACTCGATAAGGGTGGGACCGAGGTTCAGCCGCGCTCGCTCGATCGCCCATTTCGCGACCGCATAGGTCGCGAGGTAATCGTTGCCGTCGACCCTGAGCGCGGGGATGCCGAAGCCGAGGCCGCGCGCAGCGAAAGTGCCGGAGCCGCCGCGCGCGATGCCCTGGAAGGTCGAGATCGCCCATTGATTGTTGACGACGTTGAGGACGACGGGAGCTTTGTAGGTCGAGGCGAACACGAGGGCGGCATGGAAATCGGACTCCGCAGTCGAGCCGTCTCCGATCCAGGCGGCCGCGATGCGGCTGTCGCCCTTGATCGCCGAGGCCATGGCCCAGCCGACGGCCTGCACGAACTGGGTGGCGAGATTGCCCGAGATCGAGAAGAAGCCGTGCTTCCTGGACGAGTACATTACCGGCAGCTGACGTCCCTTCATCGGGTCGTTCGCATTGGAATAGATCTGACACATCATGTCGACGAGCGGATAGTCATGCGCGATCAGGAGGCCGGCCTGGCGATAGGTCGGAAAATTCATGTCGTCGGGACCGAGCGCAATGCGGAAAGCGCAACTTACGGCTTCCTCGCCCGTGTGCTGCATGTAGAAGGACGTCTTCCCCTGGCGTTGTGCCATCTGCATGCGCGCATCGAATGTGCGCAGCGTCATCATGTGACGCAGCCCGGCGACCAGTTCGTCCTGGGTGAGGTCCGGCACCCACGGCCCGATCGCTTGCCCCGCGTGGTTGAGCACGCGGATGATCGAGTAGGCGAGATCGCGGATCTCCTCGGGCGCGACGTCAACCGGCGGGCGTCGGGTCGAGCCTGCCTTTGGGATCGCGACGCCGGAGAAATCCGGCTTGCCGCCCGGCCGGCTTGCAGGCTCCGGAACGCGAAAGCGAAGTGGCGTGAGGCTGTTCATGGAAGCATCCGCTCGTTGGCAGGTTCTGGAGAGACGACACCCGCTTGACCCAGGTCTTCGCGCGAGAGCTCCGCGACGCGAAGCTCCGTGATCGCCGGATGACGTGACAAACGATCCGTGATGTCCGCGCAATCGGTGGACGGCTGGACCTCGAGGACCATCCGGATCGACCGGCCTCCGTCGGGACCAGTCGTCATCGAGATCTGGTCGAGGCGGAAGCCGAAACGCGCGGTGTCGAGGACGAGCCGAACGATCCCGTCAAAGGGGTCGGACGTCGTGGCCATCACGCTGACGCATCGGCGCGGTCGAGGTTGCATGTCACGTTCTCTCGCGGCACAATGATAATCTCATTGTTCGAGAAAATTTCCCAAAATTCAGACCGATAGGCCGAAATCACGGAAAATTTTCCCGTTCAAATGCCGATAGACAGAAAGCTAAACCGATGCCCACCAAGCGCAGTCCCGTCGAGGAGCTCGATCAACTCGATCTGCGAATTCTCTCGGCGCTGTGCGAGAACGGCCGATTGACGACGAGCGCGCTGGCAGAGCGGGTCGGGCTCTCGAGTTCGCCATGCTGGACCAGGGTGAAGCGCCTGGAGGAAACGGGCGCCATCGAGAAGTATGTCGCGGTGCTCAACCACGCCAATCTCGGTTACAACAACATCGCGTTCGTCGAGATCACGCTGGACAAGCATGACGACAAGGCACTTGAGCGCTTTGGCAGCGCTCTTTCGCGAATACCGGAGGTGATGGAAGCCTATCTGGTGACCGGCGATTACGACTATCTCATCAAGGTCGTCGTGCGGGACACTGATCACTACGAACGCTTCCTGCGACAAGCGTTGTACAGGATACCGGGCATCCGGCAGTCGCGAACGACATTCGGCTTGCGGACGCTGAAGCGCCAGATCTCCATCGATCCTGCCAAGGCGAGTCCGCCGTAACAGGCGCAGCCTCAATCTGATTAATGTCTGCTCGCGAGGCTGGCGATGAAAATGCCGGATTGATTTTGCAAGACGATCGGTCTAATAAATCGCCATGAGAGCGATTTCGCCGGCAGCCGAACCGCGTCGCCGTGGCCGTCCGCCCAAGGACCAGACACGATCAGATGCGCCACGCGCGCGGCTGATCCGCACCGGCGTTGCGATCCTGACCGAGAAGGGCTTCAGCGCCGTGGGAGTCGAGGAGATCCTGAACGCCGCAGACGTGCCAAAAGGGTCATTTTACCATTACTTCGACAGCAAGGAGGCTTTCGGTCTCGAACTGATCGATGCCTATGCCGACTATTTTGCTCGCAAGCTGGATCGATGGTTCGACAACATCGAGCGTGCTCCGCTCGACCGCGTCCGTGATTTCATCGCGGACGCTCGCTCGGGAATGGCGAGGTATCGCTACCGGCGCGGCTGCCTCGTCGGCAATCTCGGGCAGGAGATGGGTGTTCTGCCGGAACCGTTCCGCAAACGTCTCGCCGCCGTGTTCCGGGACTGGGAAGCGCGGACGTCCCGCTGCTTGCGGTCGGCGCAAGAGGCGGGCGAGATTCGAGGCGATCTCGACTGCGAGAGTCTCGCGCAGTTCTTCTGGATCGGCTGGGAGGGCGCAGTGCTGCGTGCCAAGCTCGAACGGCGCCCGGACGCGCTCGACGTCTTCGCTGCAGGCTTTCTCGCGATGATCCGGACAAGGGGTGAGGGAAGATGATTATTGTGCCAGTCTCCAACGAGCCGTAACCCGGGAGCTCAACTCATGACCGAAACACCCGCCGTCAGCCGCTTCCCTGTCCCCGATCTCGGCGACATGCCCGACGACATCCGCAGCCGCATCCTGGCCGTGCAGGAGAAGTCCGGCTTCATTCCGAATGTCTTTCTCGTGCTCGCCCACCGGCCGGACGAGTTTCGCGCGTTCTTTGCCTATCACGACGCGCTGATGGACAAGCCCGGCAATCTCACCAAGGCCGAGCGCGAGATGATCGTGGTTGCGACCAGTAACCTCAATCAGTGCCAGTACTGCGTGGTGGCGCATGGCGCGATCCTGCGCATCCGTGCCAAGGACCCGCTGATCGCGGATCAGGTCGCCATCAACTACCGCAAGGCCGACATCACCGATCGTCAGAAGGCGATGCTGGACTTCGCCGTTCGCGTCTCGACCGAGGCGCAAAAGACGTCTGAAAGCGACTTCGCGGCGCTGAAGGCCCATGGGTTCACCGAAGAAGACATCTGGGACATCGCGGCGATCTCGGCCTTCTTCGGCATGTCGAACCGGCTCGCGAATGTGACGAGCATGCGCCCGAATGCCGAGTTCTATTCCATGGGCCGCGGCTGAGGGAAGGAGCGATGCCATGGAGCTTTCATCCCGGCAACTGGCCTTGAAGGAAACAGCCGCCGCCTTCTCGAACGGGCTGCTGCGCAAGCGCGGCGCCGAGATCGATCAGTCGCGCGAGTATCCCTGGGACGTTGTCGAGGCGCTGAAAGCCGAGGGCTTCATGGGCATGACCATCCCGACGGAATATGGCGGACAGGGGCGGAGCTTCCTCGACACGGTTCTGGTGATCGAGGAGATGGCGCGCGCGTGCACGGTCTCGGCGCGCATCGTGGTCGAGGCCAACATGGGTGCGATCTCGACCGTCATGGCCTACGGCACCGATGCGCAGCGCAGGCGCGCTGCCGATCTCGTCCTGGCGGGCGACAAACCCGCCATCTGCATTACCGAGCCCGACGCGGGCAGTGATGCGAGCGGGATGACGACCCGGGCCGACAAGCGCGGCAATCGCTACGTGCTCAACGGCAGGAAGCATTGGATCACCGGCGCCGGCGTGTCGCGCCTGCACCTGATCTTCGCGCGGGTTTTCGATGAGGGCGGTGAAGAGCTCGGCGTCGGCGGCTTCCTCGCCGTGCGCGGGGAAGCCGAAGGGCTGCGCATGAGCAAGCGCGAAACGACGATGGGACTCTGCGGCATGCCCGAGGGCGAGCTCGTGTTCGAGGACCTGGAGATTACGCCGGACATGGTGCTGCTGCCTCCCTCGGGCTTCAAGCGCGGCTTTGCCGATCTCATCAACGCCTATAACAGCCAGCGTGTCGGTGCGGGCACTGTTGCCATGGGAATCGCCGCGGGCGCGCTGGAGCACGCCGTCGAATGGGTCAAGACGCGCGAGCAGTTCGGACGCCCGATCGGCGAATTCCAGGGATTGCAATGGATGCTCGCTGACATGCAGACGCAGCTCACCGCATCCCGCCTGATGCTGCATGCGGCCGCAGCGTCGCGCGGTCCGGGCGGCAGCGCGTTTCCCGATCCGACCCTCGCGGCCCAGGCGAAGATCTTTGCGTCCGAGGCGGCGATCAAGATCGTCAATGATGCGCTTCAGATGTTCGGCGCCCGCGGCTATTCGCGCGACTTCCCGCTCGAACGCATGGCGCGCGACGTGCGCATGTTCACGATCGGCGGCGGAACGGCCCAGGTGCTGCGAACGCTGGTCGCCAGCAAGGTGCTGGGCTGGAAGCTGCCGCAGACCCGTCAGTGAGGCAAGGTCATCCGCCGAAGGGGTGAGTGCTGGTAGCCCGGATGGAGCGCCAGCGTAATCCGGGGGTCCGCTTGCTCGGCATCTCGCACTGTCCCGGATTACGCTGGCGCTCCATCCGGGCTACAGACCTCGCCCTGTGTCGACGCTCTGTCAATCCCTTCGCACAAAAACATTCCACTTTACCGAAATTCGGAAATATCGTATGTGTTGCCCATCCCGGCTCACCCTTGAGGGGCGGTCATTGTCGTGGTGATCGCAGGGCCGGGCTTGCGGTGGACGCAGCAGCGTCGGGCGCGAGCGGCCAAGGGCAGGGCGGATTGCTCTCCGTGAGCCCTTTAGCCATCGCGCGGACGGACGGCGCTGTCAGATTCGTCTCGTCTGTAAGTTTCCGGCTCCGTCGACAGGGCCGGGAAAACTGCGGCGAAATGGCGGGCCGTGCGTACGGCAAAACCGTGTGGTCCTGGCCGTCGTTGCTACGGTCAAGCTCTTGCGGATGCGGCAGTCGCGTCAACCGGCGCGGTGCCGGTGAATTCCGTGAGGGTGAGGGAGGCCAGAAGGAATTCGGCTCCCGGGAGAGCACGGCATAAGCCGTCCAACCACTGCGCAGGGAAGGCCGAGTGATTGGCTACACCTGTATGCTGCTGTGCGGTTCTTCCTGCGTGTGCTTTTCGCGCAGCGGACCGCGGGTGCAAGCTGGCACCCGGCCTTCCCTGCGCCCTCTTGGCTTTTAGAGGGAGAGCGACGAAGCAAAGCTCGGGCGAAAAGTGCCGCGAGGACGAGATCGTGCGTCCGTTGTTTGACAACTCGCTTGCGGGAGGCACGATGCAGTCGAAGACATCGCTGACCGCGCGATGCAAATTTGCCCGATACCAATGACCTCATTGCCGGCAGTCGGGCGACCGGCGCCGTTTCCCGAAGCTGGCTCGGCTCTTGCTTGAGAGTATGATGTATATGTATAAACCTCATACTGAGGGGTGCCGTGAGTTTGTCAGGTCGTGTAGCAAAGCAAGCGTTCGAGTCCGGCTCGGTCGCGTTCAATCCTCTTGCATTCGGGGATGATGCGCGCCCCGTCGGGGCCGCCCTCGTCGGCGAGGGCGGGAGCGCCTCCGCACAGCAGAACGCTTCCTCGCAAGAACTGCCGCCGGTCCAGGTCGTCGGCGGCGGGTCGCAGCGCGCCCGAAAGCCTCCGCCAGTTCGGCGCGCGAGCAAGCCGGCGCCGGCCAGCAGCCGCATTCCCGTGTCGCCGGCAGCGACGCCGGGACCGGACTCGTCCAGCGTTGCTTCCGGTCCAAAGAGCTCGCCGAGCATGGCGAGCGAGATGACCTTCACCGGTGCCGAGATCAACGCGCGGCCGGTGACCCGGCCGGGCGAGGCGCTGGAAGCCGTGCCGGGGCTGATCGTGACCCAGCATTCCGGCGAGGGCAAAGCCAACCAGTATTTCTTGCGTGGTTATAATCTCGACCACGGCACCGATCTCGCGATCTACGTCGACGGCGTTCCCGTCAACATGCGCACCCTGCGCATGGCCAAGGCTATGCCGATCTCAACTGGCTGATCCCGGAGACCATCGCCGCGATGGACGTGCGCAAGGGGCCGTACTTCGCCGACGAGGGCGATTTCGCGTCCGTCGGCAGCGTCCATATCGGCCTGATCGATCGTACCGAAAAAGGCCTCGCGCAGGTGACCGCCGGCAGCTTCGGCTATCGCCGCCTGCTCGGCATGGATTGGGCAAGGCTCGGTGACGGCGCGCTGCTCGTGGCCGGCGAGCTCGGCACCTACAACGGTCCCTGGGACAATCCGGACAATGTGCGCAAGCTCAACGGACTCGTGCGCTACAGCAGGGCACCGCGACCGACGGCGTGTCCGTCACCGGCATGGCCTACGCGAACAAATGGAATTCGACCGATCAGGTGCCGCAGCGCGCGATCACCAGCGGCCTGCTCGACCGCTTCGGCTCGGAAGACCCGAGCGATGGCGGCAATACCAATCGCTTCGCGCTCTCGGGCCGTATCGCCCAGAGCGACGATCTAGGATCGTGGAAGGCCAACGCTTACGTCGTGAAGAGCCAGCTCGATCTCTTCAACAACTTCACCTACTTCCTCAACGATCCCGTGCTCGGCGACCAGTTTCACCAGCACGACGACCGCCTGATGGCGGGCGCCAATATCTCGTGCACGCTGAACGGCTCATTTGCGGGCCTGCCGATGCAGACCACCTTCGGCCTGCAATCGCGCTATGACGCGATCGACCTCGCGCTCACGAACACGTTCCAGCGTGGTTTCCTGTCCAACATCCGCAGCGACAAGGTCGGCGAAGGCAGCGTCGGCGTCTACGCCGAGAACACCGTGCGCTGGACCGACTGGCTTCGGACGATAACCGGGTGGCGGGGCGACTATTATGCCGCTGACGTCACCTCGCTGTTCAATTCCGGCAATTCCGGCCGGGTCGATGCCGCGCTCGGCAGCCCGAAATTCAGGATGGTGCTCGGCCCGTTCAACCGGACAGAATTCTTCCTCGGCGCCGGCTACGGCATGCACTCCAACGACGCCCGCGGCGCGACCGCGACCGAAGACCCGACCGATCCCACGACACGGCTCACGCCGTCGCCGCTGCTGGTGCGGACCAGGGGCGCCGAGATCGGCATTCGCAGCAGGATCGTTCCCGGCCTCGACACCTCGTTCAGCGCGTTCATTCTTGATCAGGATTCCGAAATCTTGTTCTCCGGCGACGCCGGCGACACCGAGGCGACGCGCGCCAGCCGCCGCTACGGTTTCGAATGGACCAACCACTACCGGCCGACATCCTGGATCGACATCGATGCCGATCTCGCCATGACGCATGCGCGCTTTCGCGGGTATGACAGCGGGCAGGCCGAGGCCTACGCCGAGCTTGCCGGCTATCCCGAGGCGCAGATCGGCAACGCACCCGGCAACTACATTCCCAACGCGCCGCCCATGGTGGCCTCGGCCGGCATCACGCTCGGCGAGAAGACGGGCTGGTTCGGCACCCTGCGCTGGCGCTATCTCGCCTCCAGCCCTCTGACGGAGGACAATGCGTTCCGTTCATCCGCGACCAGTGTCTTCAACGGACGCCTCGGCTATCGCATCGACAATGGCTGGCGCGTTCAGCTCGACGTGCTCAACCTGTTCGACACGCGCGCGAACTAGATCACCTATGCCTACGGCTCGCTGCTCAAGACCGACACGCTGTACGGTCTCTGTACAGCGGGCGCTGCGCCGGCCGCGGTCTGCCGCAACGGCGTCATGGACTACGTGCTCCATCCGGTCGAACCGCTGACGATCCGCCTGACCGTGGCTGGGGCGTTCTAACCAACATGCCGTGGCTGGGCTACTGCCGAGCAGCGATTGCGGTCATCTCGAGCTTGACCCCCGGACCGAGATCGGCAACGCCGATTGCGGCGCGCGCCGGCAGATCGGCTTCCGCAAAGCGGGCCTTCCAGGCCGTATTGAATGCGGCCTTCTCCTTGAGGTCGGTCATGTAGATGGTCACCTGCAAGACGTTGGCCAAATCGGATCCGAGGGTCTTCAGCAGGTTCGCGAGTTGCCCGAGAACATCGTTTGCCTGGCCCGACATATCGAGGCTCGTGTCTTCCGGGACAATTCCACCGATGTAAAGCACGCCGTTATGCTCGACGACTTCGTGGAGCAGACCTTCGTAGGGCAAGACGCGCTTGATCATGATGCGACCGATGTTGCTTGAGGAGGAGACGCATATCGCACATTTGCAACACCAATGCGAGGCCCTGCATCACGACGATGACGGGGAGCGAGGGACGCAGCAGGGTTCAATCGCTCTTCGAGCCCGTCGCTGTCGCGCATGGCGCTGGCCGGAGATCACGAAGCTCGCCAGTGCAAGGATCCAGACGGAAAGTCCGCCGTAGAGCATCACCAGCCTGAAGCCATGGACCAATGCATCTTGCAGGACGGTGTCCGCCGCCGACAGCAGGTCTAGCTCGGGGATGCCAGACATGCGGACCGAGCCGCCTGCAATCCGTTCCGCAAGCTCATGCAACCGGCCGGCATCGAGCGCGCCGGGAAGCGTACTGCTTAGCCAGGAGGAAATGCCGGCGATCAGGATGAAGCCCATCAGGGCGATGTTGATTGCTAGCGAAATCATCCGGGTACTCATGTCGATACCCGAGGCCATGCCGGCCCGCGCGCTCGACACAGATGCGGTGGTGACATTGGTCACCGGCGTGTTGGTGAGGCCGAGGCCGACGCCTGCCAGAAGGCATCCCGGCATCAGCGTCAGCCAGGTGACGTGCTCGGCGCCGCTGCCGGCCCACATCAGAACGAAGCCAAGACCGATCACGAACAGGCCGGCCGGGATGGCGATGCCGCCACCAAACCTCAGCAAAATCCTTTCGCCGAAGGGTGGAACGACGAGAGTTGGAAGCGTATAGGCGAGCAGCGCCAAGGCAGCCGCGACATTGTCGTAGCCAAGCGCGCTGCGGAAGAAGATCGGCAGGTAGATCATGAAGGGCCAGAAGCTAAAGTTCATGCCGGCCGATCCCAGCAACGCGCCCGAAAAAGTTCGGATCCGCAGGACGGAGAAGTCGAACATCGGGCGGACACTCCGCGTTTCCGCCAGCACGAAGGCGACAAAGCTCAGAATGGCTGCCGCGGCGATGGCAAGGCCGGTCGGGCCAGCGAAGCCGAAATCCGCGCCTTGCGTGATATAGAACGCCACGCAGAACACCGACGTCGAGAGCGTCACGATGCCCCCGATGTCGAGGTGCTTGGCGTCGGGATCGCGCGACTCCTGCACGCCGGCTACAGCGAGCGCGGTCGTGGCGATGGCGATCACGGCGTGAACCAGGAATACCCATTGCCAGCCGGAGACCGCGACGATCGCCGCGCCGATGATCGGACCGAAGCCGAGGCCGATTCCGAAGATAATCCCCCAGGCGGCGAAAGCCCGTGCGCGCTCCGGCCCCTCCTGGAATTGATGGGAGAGAACCGCAACCTGACAGATCAGCATTGCGCCGCCGCTCATGCCCTGTAGGAAGCGGCTCACGATGAGCACGAGGGCGTCCTGCGCCAGGCCGCAGACCAGGGAGGCAAGGCCGAAGACGGCGATGCTGACGATGAACACTCGCTTTCTGCCGTAACGATCCGCCAGCGTCCCCGTTGCCATCAACACCGTCGTGACCGCGATTGTGTAGGCATTCATGATCCACTGCAGTTGCTGGAAACTTGCATGCAGCACCGTCTCCAGTGTCGGCAGGATGGTGGGTACGCTGGAGATCTCCAGACCGAACATGAGGGATGCGAGGCACGCTGCAGCCAGGGCGATCGTGTTTCGTGGTGATGGGGGGATCGTCAAAGCCGTGACCTCCAGGCGTGATGCAGATTGCCGGCGCGCAGGCGCGACATCTCGCCCGGGAAAAATCGGTTTCCGGTGCGCGCCGCCTCGCGTCAGGCCGGACGAACATAGGAGGCCCTTGATCACAACAAAATCCGATCAATATAGATTTCAGAGACAACAAAGCCGGATGATGCAATGCTCTCGCTCGATGTTGACGCCGTCAGGGCCTTCGTGACCGTGGCGGACCTCCACAGCTTCACGCGCGCCGCCGAGGCGTTGGGGACAACGCAAGGTGCGATCAGCGTCAAGCTCAAACGGCTTGAGGATCGCATCGGGCATCGCTTGCTCGAACGCACTCCGCGATCGGTGCGGCTGTCGGCGCAGGGGACCGCCTTCCTGCAAGGCGCGCGGGACTTCATCGCGGCTCACGAACGAGCGATCGCCGGGCTCAATGCGCCGCCGCGCCACTTCGGCCTCGGCATTGCCGCGCATGTCGCGGGCCCGGAGGTTCCGGCCTTGCTGTCGCGGCTTCACGCTCACGATCCGAACTTGACCATCGAGGTCCAGCTCGACAGTTCGCGCAACCTCCTCGACCTGTTCGATCAGGGGAGGCTCGATGCGGCCATCGTCCAGCGCGAAGACGATCGTCGCGATGGCGAGACGCTGGCACATGAACGCTTCGGCTGGTTCGCGGCGCAGGGGTTTGAACACCGGCCGGGAGAGCCCTTGCGCCTCGCTGCACTGGCTCCGACCTGCGGCGTCCGCAACACTGCCACGCAGGCGCTGGATTCTGTCGGCATAAAATGGACCGAGGTGTTTTTAGGAGGCGGCTCCTCGGCGGTCCAAGCCGCGGTCGTAGCAGGACTCGCCATCGCGCCGCTGTCGTATCGCATAGCACCGAGCGGAACCATCGATATCGGCGAGAGGCTTGGGCTTCCAAAACTCCCGCCGTCCGAGGTCGTGCTTCACTCCTCCTTGACGGACCGGCGGTCGCGGGCCGCGCTGGGAGCGTTGTCAGCCGCGTTCCGCGAGCATCGCACGCCGGCGTGAGCGTTGACTTCGTTCGCCGACAGCATCGGATTCGTCACGCGATACAATGCACGGGAGCCCGGCGTTTGCGTCAACCCTGATCTCGATGACACCGAGGTGCCGATCGGTATACTGCCACCACGCACCGGAACAAGGATCAGACGATGGACGATACGATTGGTTTCCCCGACCCCGGCCTCGACCTGTCCGACGGCTTCAAGCCACACACTTCACACTGGGGCGTGTTTTCCGCGCGTCAGGGCCAGGCCGGACTCGAGGTGAGAGCCTATGCGGGCGATCCCGATCCGAACGGCATCATCGACAATTTCCCCGGTGCGCTCCGCCATCAGGCGCGCATTGCCCAGCCGGCGATCCGTCGCGGCTGGCTCGAGCGCGGTCCCGGCCCGGACCATCGTCGGGGCCGCGACGACTTCGTCTCCGTGAGCTGGGAGAAGGCGCTCGACCTCCTCGGTGACGAGTTGACGCGCATCCGCGACACGAGCGGCCCCGGTGCTGTCTTCGGCGGCTCCTATGGCTGGTCGAGCGCGGGCCGCTTTCATCATGCCCAGAGCCAGGTGCACCGTTTCCTCAACATCGCGATGGGCGGCTATGTGCGTTCGGTCAACACCTATTCCTCCGGCGCGTCCTCGGTGCTGCTGCCGCAGATCCTGGCGGGATACGAGGACATCACCAAGCGCAACGTCACCTGGGAGCAGATCGCCGATAGCACCGACATCGTGCTCGCGTTCGGCGGCATGGCGCTGAAGAACTCCATGGTGGCCGGCGGCTCGATCAGCAAGCATGTCGAGCGCGGCTCCATGCAAGCTGCGCGCCGGCGCGGCTGCGAGTTCGTCCTGGTCAGCCCGCTCCGTGACGATCTGCCGGTCGAGGCCGGTGCTGAATGGATGACCTGTCTGCCCGGTACCGATACCGCGCTGATGCTCGGTATCGTCCACACACTGGTGAGCGAGGGGCTGCACGATCAGGCCTTCCTCGATCGCTACACCGAGGGCTGGCCCGTCTTCCTACGCTACCTCACCGGCGAGAGCGACGGGCAGGCGAAGCACGCCGAATGGGCCGCGGCGATCTCAGGCGTCGAGGCGGATACGATCCGCGCGCTGGCCCGTCGCCTTGCCGGAAAGCGTGCGCTGATCACGGTCTCGCATTCGCTGCAGCGCGCCGAGCATGGCGAGCAGCCGGTGTGGATGGGCATGGTGCTGGCGGCCGCCCTCGGCCAGATCGGCCTTCCCGGCGGCGGCTACGCCTATTCGTTGGGTGCGATCGGTTATTACGGTCGCCGCGTCAACGACGTGCCGGGGCCGACTCTAGGGCAGGGCCGCAACGGCGTCGCCGATTTCATTCCGGTGGCGCGCATCGCCGACATGCTGCTCGATCCCGGCAGCACCTATCGCTACAACGGCGAGACGCGGACCTATCCGGATATCCGCCTCGTCTACTGGGCCGGCGGCAATCCCTTCCATCACCACCAGGACATCAATCGCCTGCGCAAGGCATTTGCGAAGGTCGACACGCTGGTCGTGCACGAGCTCGGCTGGACCGCGACGGCCCGGCATGCCGACATCGTGCTGCCTGCGACCATGACGCTGGAGCGCGAGGACATCGGTTATTCCACCAACGATCCCCTGATGGTCGCTATGCACCGGATCGCCGAGCCGTTCGGGCTCGCGCGCGACGACTATGACATCTTTGCCGATCTTGCCGAGCGTTTAGGTGCGCGCGAACCCTTTACGGAAGGACGCACCTCGCGGGAGTGGCTCGAACATCTGTATGAGCCGACCCGCGCCTCGCTCGCCAAGCGTGGTCTGGAGGCGCCGAGCTTCGAAGAATTTTGGCAACGCGGCGGCCTTGTGGTGCCGCAGCAGCCGGATGACGGCGGCAGGCTGCGCCGCTTCCGTGAGGATCCCGTCGATCATGCGCTGCCGACGCCGAGCGGCCGCATCGAGATTTTCTCGGCGAAGATCGCGGGCCATGGCGATGCGGATTGCCCGGGCCATCCGGTCTGGCTCGACAAGACGGATACGCCGCGGCCTGGGGCACCGTGTTTCCTCGTCGCCAACCAGCCGGTAACGCGTCTGCACAGCCAGCTCGATTTCGGCGGACATTCGCTCGGCTCAAAACATCGCGGTCGCGAGGTCGCGCGCATGAACCCGCAAGATGCGGACGCGCGCGGCATCAAGGACGGCGACATCATCCGCCTGTTCAACGACCGCGGCGCCTGCCTCGCTGCAGTCCACGTCACCGACGGCATCGCGGCCGGCGTCGTGCAGCTTCCGACCGGGGCCTGGTACGACCCGATGGATCCCGAAGATGACGCGCCGCTCTGCGTTCACGGCAATCCGAACGTGCTCACCCGCGACATCGGCACTTCATCTTTCGCGCAGGGCTGCACGGGGCAGTTGACGTCGGTCGAGGTCGAGAAGTTCACCGGCAATCTGCCGCCGATCCGGGCGTTCGATCCGGTGTAGGGCAGGGCGGTCCGCGGCCCGACGAGCTACGCGGCCGCGCTGGTGATCCAGTCCCTCTCCACCGCAGGCCGGCTCCGCGGCAATGCTTCACCGCGGTCGCCCTTACTGGCGAGGCGCCAGCGTGCCGGAGACTCTCCGCTGATGCGCTTGAAGACGGTCGAAAAATGCGCCTGCGTGCTGAAGCCGACGGCAAGCGCGATCTCTGCCAACGGCCGCCCGGTGGTCGCAAGCAGCGTCTTCGCACGCTCGATCCGGTGATTGAGCAGATATTCGCGGGGGCGGTAACCGGTCGCGGCGCGGAACTGAGCCGCAAAGTGCATTTTTGACAGGCCGGCGACATTGGCGAGCTCGGACAGGCTGATGCAGCGGTCGAAATGATCGGCGATATATTGTTCGACCCGCCGTAGCCGCCATTTCGGCAGGGCGTTGACCCTGGCGCGCGGCGGCTCCAGCCGGGCGAGATGCATCGCAAGGGTCTGGCCGAGGCAGCACATGAACTGGTGGTCCGCGGCGTGACCACGATCGATCAGCGCCTTGGCAAGCTCGGCAGCGAGAGGGTCGCGCAACAGGACGAGATCGTTCAGTCCTTCGCTCGCGGGGGACTGCGCCGGAAAATGATCCGTGGCGATATGAAAGTGCAGGAAGGCGCACGGCGACTGGAATTGCGCGCCGAGAGACTGCGACGGCGCGCTGACATAGAGTGTTCCCGCGGGCATGGTGCCATCGAAAATGATCTGCCGGTCCCGCGTCAGTTTCGCGCGCGTCGTCTTCAGCGCGATGCCGATGAAATAGCGATCTTTGGGCGTCGTCGCTTCGTGCGATGAAGTGCCACGCGGATCTTCCCATCGCGAGATGGTGATGCCGTCGATCGCCGCTTCCGCGCTGCGATCGACCTGACGCCAGCGGCTTTCCCAGGCGAATGCCGGTGTCGCTCGAATGGCTTCGCGATCCCGCCGGTTGGCCGGAAAATCAATCCAACTCTGCGCCGCGTGCAAGTTGCTCAACATCGTTCGTTCTCCCCTTGCTTCGCCGCCGTTTGCAACCCACCGGCAAACGCGCAAACGCAATACTTTCGATGCTCGGAGGATAGGCGCGAGTTTGCCAGGACGCCCGTTAGTGCTGATTAGGATCTGTTAGTTTTTGTGTGAGGGAAACGGTGCGACAGCACGCCGCAGGAGCACCTTGTTTTATGAACCTCTTCAATCCGTTGGCATCATGCCGGCGCAGCTCGGTTCGATATCTCGCTGCTTGCACACGCATGCGCTGCTATTCGAAGACGGCGTCGAAGATCTCGACGTCCATCAGCACGGGCTTGGCGATCACGGTTCCGTCGGGCCGCAGCGTCTGCGCCCGCCGAAGCGTCGGCACCACGATGCCGCCGAAGCTGTCATGGGCCCAGGAGGAATGCGCGACCTTCATCCCGAAGAGATCGTGATCCGCCCGCCGCTGCAGGGCGCTCTCGTCGAAATAAAAGATCTGCTCGGGAGCGAGGGTCACCAGGCGCGGGGGAAATTGCGCCCGCAGCCGCCGCCAGGTCTCGGTGTTCTCGCGCCACGGCGTCAGCTCTTCGACGACGACATCGGGATCAGCGAGCAGGAATGGGGTCGTCAGATAATTCCAGATCGCGACACCGCAGAAGAAGACGAGGTGCAGTTCGTCCGCGAGCGCGGGCGAGCTGGCCCCGGGAGACACGAAGCTCGGGTTGCGCCAGGTTCGCAGAACCTCGCCATCAAGGCTCTCGACGGTGATGGCGTCCGGCTGAAAGGTCCCGGAATGCTCGCCCCCTGTGATGCCGGTGAAGCGGACGGATTGCGCCCGTGTCGAGCCCTCCGCGGTCACATCCTTGAATTCGCGGGCATGTCCGGTGCTGGAGAGCAGCGTTCCGCCGACGGAGAGGTGGAGCGTAAATCGACTCAAGCTGTTCCAGCGGGCCATCCCGCCATTGGCATCGATTACATCGTCGAGAAGCGCCATGAGCCGCCATATCCGCCGTGAGGTGACACCACCATGGCGGGGTGCGGGCGGCTTGGCATGTTAGAAGTTGTTAGGACTTGCAAGCGCGTGAGATGACGGCATCTTATTGAAGATGCTCTCAATTCAGGGCGGCGAGGAGGCCCCTTGCGGCAACCAGATCGCGGGTCTGGAGGCCCTCCTGATACCGCGCGACGAGTGGGGCGAGCAGGACACGCGCGTCGGCGGCCTTGCCGGTCCGTTCCCAGATGTGGCCGAGGCTGATCGCGCCGCGGAGTTCCCAGCCGACCGCGCTTTGGCGCCGCGACAGATCGAGCGATCTGCGTAAGACGCTTTCGGCCTCCGCGGTATTGCCAGCCTTTACAAGGATGTCGCCTTTGACCCTGAGCATCTCTGGCATGTCGAAGGACTCGCCATGATCGGGGATTTGCGCGATGGCCTCATTGATCGTCCGCAGGGCCTCGTCGGGCTGGTTTTGGGCGAGCAGACCCTCCGCGAGCGCCGTCGCAAACACCGTCGTCATGATCCGGTGCCGCGTGGCGTACAGCGTTGCCTGGCTGCGGCGAAGATGCTCCATGCCGGCGGCGACGTCGCCGCGGCGCAGCAGCAGCTCGCCCTTCTGGCCGACCCCGACCGCGTGATAGGGGCCGAGAAAGTGGCGGGCGGAATGCTCGATCAACCGCTCGATCAGGCTTTCGGCATTGGCCCAGTCGCCGACCCATAGGAACACGTAGATGGTCCAGATCAGGGAAATGCCGAGGGTGAGCGGCTGCTCGAGCAGCTCGGCCTCGCGAACGGTGTATCTGGCCGCCTCGACCGCACGATCGGGGCTGCCAGTGAGCCAGAGCCCGCGCGCCAATGCGACAAGCGCGACGATGCGGTCGTCATAACCGAGATGCCCGATGTTCAGCCGCTGCGAGCCGGGGTTATGCACCATCGCGCTCTGGCAGAACTGCACGGCCTTGTCCTGGTTGCCGATCAAATGATGCGCGACGCCCAGCATCCATTCCACGTTCAGCGTGGCGGCCGGATCGTTCAGCCTGCGCGCGACGCTTTCGCCCTGTTCGCCCGTTCCGAGCGCACCGTGAAAATCTCCAACCCGGGTAAGGTAGATGTGCAATCCGCGCAGCAGCCAGAGCTGCCAGTGCAAATCCTCCAGCTCCCGTGCAAGCTGGAGACTGCGCGTGAACGCCGACTGGACCGCTTCCGTATTGCCCTGCGTGAACATCACGGAGACACCGAGCGCGGCCTGCAACGTCATCTCCTGGCGGATGTCGATCGCATTAGTATCGAGGGACGCCAGTGCCTGCCGGGTCCAACGGTTGCATTCCGTCAGCAATGTCAGCTCGAGGAAGAACTGGGCTGCCGAGGCCGCCAGATCCACGCCGATCGTCCGGTCGCCGTCGTCCGAAAAGCTCCAGGTCAGTGCGGCCCTGACATTGGGCAGGTAGTCGGCATGGGGAAGGAAGCCGCCTGCGCTCTGCATGCCGGTGGATTTGACGGCAATGTCGCGCAAGGCATCGCGGAAATATTCGGCGTGGGCGCGCGCAGCACGGGCCGCTTCCCCGTTCTCGACGAGCTTGTTCGCGGCGAAGGCGCGGGTCGTGTCGAGCAGGCGATAGCGCAGCCGCCGTTCCGCGGGCGACGTCGCGATCAGCGATTTGGAGAGCAGGTTCGAGATCGTCTCGACCGCTTCGGATTCGCTGATGCCCTGGCTGGACGCGACAGCAAGCGCCGCTTCCAGCGTGAACGGGCCGACGAATACCGACAGTCCGCGCAGCGTGGCGCTTTCGGCCGGCGGCAGCAGGTCGTAGCTCCAGGCCAGCGCCGCGCTCAGGGTCTGGTGCCGCGGAATTGCGGTGCGTCGTCCCCGCCACAGCAGCGAGAAGCGGCTGTCCAGCAGCGAGGCGGTCCCGGCAATGCCATAGGCGTTCACACGTCCGGCCGCGAGCTCGATCGCGAGCGCAATGCCGTCCAGACGTCGGCAGATCTCGGCGACGAGCGGCGCATCCTCCTCGCTGAGCTCGAACTCGCTCAGACTCTCGGCAATGCGTTCCACGAAGAGCTGGCTTGCGGGATAAGCAAGGATGTCGGCGATGCCGAGCCCTTCCCGCTGCGGCGGGCAATCCAGCGGAAACAGCCGGTGGACGCGCTCGCCTTCGGTGCGAAAGGACTCGCGGCTGGTGGCGAGAATATGCAGCTCCGGCGCCTCCTGGATGATGCGTTCGGCCAGGGGAGCGAGCTCATCGAGGATGTGCTCGCAACTGTCGAACACCAGCAGCATCCGCTGGCCGCGCAGGAACGTCAGCAGGCCCGGCATGGGATCGTCGGAGTTGACGGTCAGGCCGAGCGCCGCCGCAAGCGTTCCGGGCACGAGCCGGGCATCCGTCAGCGCACCAAAATCGACGAAGCTCACCCGACCATCGAACGCCTTGAGCTCGCGGTGCGCGACGGCTAGCGCAACCGAGGTTTTGCCGATCCCGCCGGGGCCGACGATGGTGACGAAGCGGTGTTGGGCCAGCTCTGCGGAGATCCTCTCGACGGCATCATCCCGCCCGATCATTTTCGCAAGCGGCGAGGGAAGCGCGTGGGGCAGAGCGGTAGGCAGGCTGGCCCGGTGCTCGGACGGTGCAGCCTGGAGCAGCGGGGCCGCGAAGCAATAGCCGCGTCCGGGGACGTTGACGACGTAGCGGGAACCTTCGCCGGCTTCGCCCAAGGCCTTGCGCAGCGTCGTGATGTGGAAGCGCAGGCTGCCTTCGTCGACGCTCACGTCGGCCCAGACGCGTCTCATCAACTCTCGCTTGTCCACGACCTCGCCGGCGCGCTCGGCGAGAAAGATGAGGATGTCGAGCGCGCGGCCGCCGAGGTGAAGCGCCGCGCCGTCCTTCTCAATCAGCCGCGACTTGGGAAACAGCCGGAATGGTCCGAAGGCAATGGCCGAATCCTGGTCGTTAGTGTTCGGCACGGGCCAACGATTCCAATGAAAGGACTGATGTCTGCATTTGATCTATCAGAACGAAACCCCGAGTAAACTGGCCGAAAGTGGCGAAATCGCGCGGCTGTTTGTCGATCGCAATGGAAATATCCGTCACAATTTTGCTCAAACGCGAGCGGCTTACGACGCGAATTGCGACAATCCGTCAGCGTGCTTGACGGTCCAGATGAAAGTGTCGGCTGCGAACGGTGGTGCCGCCAACTATAACAGAATCTTGCAACGTCTAACGAGCAAAACGCGCGCGAGGCGTCCAGTATAGCTCTCGAGTTCGGTCCTAATCCAACGGGAGGCTATCATGTCCGCTATCGGCTCCATGTCGGACGACAGCGCGGTTCGATCTCAGTTTGTCGCCGGCCATGATGATCAGTCGCAGGATTGGGAGCTCGTGCTGCGGGAGTCCCATCATCGAATGAAGAACACGCTGACGCTGCTGGGTGCGTCAGTCCGCCGCGATTTCACCCGGGCCGGCGCCGGGGACGTGTCGGTTGCGGTCGACCGGTTCGAGCAGCGCATCGTCGCCTTCGGGAGGCTCTACCAGCTCCTGTCCGACAACGATCGTGTGTCGACAGTCCAGGTGGAGGTCTTTTTCGCAAGGCTGTGCAGAGCGCTCTCCGGGGCGGTGCTGGAGCCGGCGGGCATCCACTGCGAGGCTGCGATCGAGAGCGGCACGCTGCCGGCGTCGCAATGCAATCGGCTCGCATTGATCCTGACCGAGCTGGTCACGAATGCGGCAAAGCATGCCTTTCTGAACAAGAATGGCGCGCTGATCCGCATCGACGTGGCTTACCGCGATGGCGCCTGGTCCTGCACGGTGGCCGACAACGGCATCGGTGCGACCGGTCCGCTTCGGGGCACCGGCAGTCGCATCGTGGAAGGTCTCGCCCGCAGCATCCACGGGCGGCTGCATGGCGAGGCGGGGCAGGGCGGCACGCGGGTGACCCTCGTGATGCCCGTCGCCGCATGAAGATCAAACGGTCTCGTCCTCACGTCTCACCTCAGGGAGTTCGACATGGCTACTATCGAAATCGATAGCGACGTCGCGACCAAGCCTTCGACATCGCGCAGCCTTGATCTGAAGCTCGAAGTCGTCGTCATCCCCGTGTCCGATGTCGACCGTGCCAAGGCGTTCTATGCGCGCCTCGGCTGGCGGCTCGACGCAGACTTCGCGTCGGGCAGCGAGTGGCGCGTGATCCAGTTCACGCCGCCAGGCTCGGCCTGTTCGGTGATCTTCGGCAGGGACGTCACGGCGGCCGCGCCCGGCTCGGCGCGCGGCCTGTACCTGATCGTCTCCGATCTTGAGGCCGCACGACAAGATCTGCTCGACCGCGGCATCGCGGTCAGTGAACCCTTCCACGGTGCCGGCGATGTTCACAGCGGGCCGGATGAGCCGTATTTGTTCGGCAGCATTCGCGTCAGCGGCGCTGACCCGAAGCGCGGCAGCTACAGCTCGTTCGCCTCGTTCAGTGATCCCGACGGCAATGGCTGGCTGTTCCAGGAAGTCACGACGCGATTGCCCGGGCGCATCGCGGCAGACGAGACGACATTCGCCTCGCACAGCGATCTGGCGGCGGCATTGCGCCGTGCCTCGGTCGCACATGGTGAGCACGAGAAGCGGACCGGCGGGCACGACGAGAACTGGCCGGACTGGTACGCCGAATACATCGTGCGCGAACAGGCCGGTCAGCCGCTGCCGTCCTGAGTTGAATGCATCTTCCGAGCTGCGCCGTTTCGCATCATGCCGGCGCATCGTCATTGTTGTGCGCCGTCCTGAACGTACGCTGCCTTGCGGTTCGTGGACTCGCAACGGCTAACGTAGGCTAACAAGCCATACCGAGCAAATTGCCGATGCCTGCGCCACTGTCTCTGCACATCCTCACCAGGAGCCCGACCATGAACCGTTCCGAGCGTACCTTCGCGACCGAAGACATCCATCTGGAGCGCCGCCTGCCATCCTACTGGCGTGTCACTTTCGACATGCCGCCCGTCAACATCTTTGGTCCCAAACATCTGCCGCAACTCAACGACATCATCACTGAGATCGAGACCGATTCCGACGTGAAGGTGGTCGTGTTCGACAGCATCGTCGAAGGCTTCTTCATCACGCATTACGATTTCCTGGCGCCGCTGGAAGAGTCCCTCAGCGTTCCGCCGGGGCCGACCGGTCTCCAAGCTTTGCCTGACATGCTGGTGCGCCTCAGTCGCGCGCCCGTCGTGTCCATTGCCTCGATCCGGGGCCGCGCGACCGGCGTCGGCAGCGAGCTCGCGCTTGCCAGCGACATGCGCTTTGCCAGCCGGGAGAAGGCGATCCTGTCGCAATGGGAAGTCGGCGCGGGCCTCGTGCCTGGCGGCGGGCCGATGGCGCGACTGCCGCGCCTGATGGGTCGCGGCCGCGCGCTCGAGGTGCTGCTCGGTGCCGACGACATCCATGGCGATCTCGCCGAACGTTACGGTTATGTGAACCGATCGATGCCGGATGCCGAGCTCGACGGCTTCGTCGAAGCGCTCGCCATGCGCATTGCGTCCTTCGACAAGGAAGCCATCGCGGAGACCAAGCGCCTGGTCGACGTTGCGAGCCTGCCGTCGGATGTCGAGATCAAGCCGGAGTGGGACGCGTTCCTGGCTGCGCTCGGCCGGCCCGCCAGCCAGGGCCGGATCAAGGCGCTGATGGCGCGCGGCTTTCACCGCGCAGGCGACGTCGAGAACCGGCTTGGCTTCCACGTCGGGCAGATCGGTAACTAACGGAACCGCTATGGCGCTCGACCGGTTGGAATGGCGGATGGGCGGTCACGTCGAGGTCGCCTTCCACCGGTACCGAGCGCCGGTGTTCAAAAAACAAGCCAGGAGAACCAGAATGATCCGCAAGGCAAAAGCAGTATGGAAGGGCACTGGTCGGGATGGCACGGGCCATCTCTCGAGCGAATCCGGCGTGCTCGCCGACACCGCCTATTCGTTCAAGACCCGCTTCGAGAACGAGAAGGGGACCAATCCCGAGGAGTTGATCGCGGCGGCCCATGCCGGCTGTTTTACGATGGCGCTGGCCTTCGGCCTTCAAATGGCAGGTTTCACGCCGGACGAGCTCTCGACGGAGGCAGCCGTCACGCTCGAGTCCGAAGGCAAGGGTTTCAAGATCAGCAAGTCCGCGCTCACCTTGCGCGCGAAGGTGCCGAAGCTGGATGACGCAGGTTTCGCGCGCATCGCCGGCGAGGCCGAGAAGAACTGCCCGGTGTCGAAGGTGCTCAACGCCGCAATCACCCTCGACGCCAAGCTGACCTGACCGAACGCAGGTGCGCTGCCATGTCTCGTCAACATCAGCCGGATGAAGACCGGTTTCGGGCGATTCTGCCCGAGGACGTCGCATGGCAGCCGTTTCCTGCCTATCCGCCGGGCAGTGTCATCGTGCTGCCTGGCGAGACCTGGCATTTTCAATGGGCGAAATCAGGTGAATACGTCACACAGGTCTCGGCCATCGGGCCGCTGGGCCTCGAATATCGCGACGACCACGATGATCCGCGCTTGCATCAGGCTGTGGACAAGCGCTGAGTGTTTCGACGAACGAAATGGAGCATCAGATGACGACAGAGCGCGCAGTTTTGGCCGGAGGCTGCTTCTGGGGCATGCAGGACCTGATCCGCAAGCAGCCCGGCGTGGTCTCCACCCGTGTCGGATACACCGGAGGCCGGGTGAAGAATGCCACCTACCGCAATCATGACGGCCACGCCGAAGCGATCGAGATCATCTTCGATCCCGCGAAGACGAGCTTCCGGACCATGCTGGAGTTCTTCTTCCAGATCCATGACCCGACCACGCTCAACCGCCAGGGCAATGATCTGGGCACGAGCTACCGCTCGGCGATCTTCTATACGAGTGATCAGCAGAAGCAGATCGCCGAAGACACCATCGCCGACGTCGAGGCGTCTGGCCTGTGGCCCGGCAAGGTGGTGACTGAGATCGCGCCCGTAGCTGAGTTCTGGGAAGCCGAGCCGGAGCATCAGGATTATCTCGAACGTTATCCCGACGGCTACACCTGCCATTTCATCCGGCCCGACTGGAAGTTGCCGCGTCGCGCGACGGTTGCGGGAGGCTAGGCCGCGTCGTCGTGCGGTCGGTAGCGCGGTCAGGTTCGCAATTGTGCGATCAGGTCGCGCGCAATGCGCATGTCGGCGATGTCTGCGCCCTCGGCAAACGCCCCGCAGACATTGTTCAGAACCGCCAGGGCATCCGCGCTCCGGCCAGCCCCGGTCATGAACCGCGCGAGGCTGATGGCGCATCGCAGCTCCCAGAAGCGCGCGCCCTGCTGGGCGGCCATGTCCATGGCCTCGCGAAAGCGCGCGTCGGCGCCCGACGCGTGCCGCGGGCTCCTGAGCATCAACTCGCCCTGGATGCGCATCAGCTCCGGGAGATACCAGTGCTCCTGGCGATCGTTGCAGCGCGCCAGGATGTCGTCGATCATGTCCAGGCCGCGATCGGCCTGATCGGCCTCGCCAAAACATGCCGCAAGTTCACCGAGGAGAGGCAGAAATCGCGGCAGGAAGCGCGCATCGCCGGCGCGATTGAGCTCTTCGCGTAGCAGTGGCAGGCCCGTCGCGACATCGCCGCGTTTGGCAATGACCGCCGCGTTGAAGGCCCGCGCCCACAGGCCCCACAGCCGGATGGCGTGGCGCTCGGTGTGTTCGAGCAGCTCGGTGCCGTGGCGCTCCGCGGCGTCGAAATCGCCGGCCCAGAAGGCGATCGGGCAGGCCGCCTGTCCGAGCACGCTACAGAAGGTCAGGGCGTGACCGTTGGCGCGGCCCTCCTCGATGTTCCTGGCGGCGAGCGCCTCGGCCTGATCGGCCAGGCCCTGCAGCCACAGGATGCGGGCGCGGAAATATTGCGTCGAGATTCTGAGGTCGAGCGGGAAGATCTTCGGCTTCTCCGCCAGCACATGCAGCGAGACGTTCACCCGATCGATGCGCACCCGCGCCTCGCTCTGGTCGCCGAGATAGTGCAGCGCGACGGCCATCAGCCGGTCGCCCAGCATGGGATCGGTCTTGTCGGGTGAGTTGGCGGCAGCGTTCGCAAAGCGATCAGCGAGGGCGCGGGCCCTGCCGAACTGCCCGTTGTTGAACTGGTCGATGCACAAGCCCCAGAGCGCGCGCAGCCGGAAGTCCTTGTCGTCGAGGCTGTCGGCCAGCTCGAGGGTCGTCTCCAGGATCGGGCGCGCCTCGCGCGCGCGGCCCTCGCCATACATCAGCGACCAGCCAAGCGCCGACAGCAGCTGCATCCGGATGCGGTCATCGCCGGCGTCGCCGAGCGCGGCGAGGGCCGTTTTGGTGCGTTCGCGGCATTCGGCGAACAAGGAAAGCCGCACCCACAGCGTGACCGCAGCGGCGGTCAGGGCGATTCCCAGCGCGGCGTCGCCGTCGGGTGCGAAGGCCCAATCCAGCGCCGCACGCACATTGTCCAGCTCCGCGCCGTAGATGTTCTGCCATTCGGGCAGCGGCGTCGACGTGTCGGCTTCCGCGCGCTCGAAGAACTCGCGAAAATGCTCCGCATGGCGCCGCGCGAACTGCCTGCTTTCGCCGAGCTCGTGCAGCTTCGCAAGCGCGTAGGTGCGCGTAGTGTCGAGCAGGCGATAGCGCAGCGCTCGCGAGCCGGACGGCGAGATCAACGATTTGGTCACCAGACTGTCGATCGCCTCCAGCGTCTCTGACGCGCTGAGGCCGTCGCCGGCCGCGACCGCGGCAGCCGCCTCCGGCGCGAAGGGGCCGGCGAACACGGACAGCCGCCGCAAGGTGGCGCTTTCCGCGGCGGGCAGGAGATCGTAGCTCCAGTCGAGCGCTGCGGCGAGGGTTTGATGTCGGGGCACGGCGGTGCGGCGCCCGCGCCATTGCAGCGAGAAGCGGCTGTCGAGCAGGGATGCGGTGCCCGCGATGCCATAGGCATTGACGCGGCCCGCTGCGAGCTCGATCGCCAGCGCGATGCCGTCGAGGCGTCGGCAGATGCTGGCGACGAGCGGGGCCTCTTCTGCGCTGAGCTGGAACGGACCCGAGCTCTGCGCGATGCGCTCGACGAAGAGCTGAGCCGCGGGGTAGGCAAGGACATCGGCGACATCGAGGTCGTCGCGCTCCGGCGGACAATCCAGCGGGAAGAGGCGGAAGATCCGCTCGCCTTCGCTGCGGAAGGACTCGCGGCTGGTTGCGAGAACGCGAAGCTGCGGCGCTTCGCGAACGATGTGCTCGACCAGCGGCGCCAGCGCATCAAGCACATGCTCGCAACTGTCGAAGATCAGCAGGGCCGGACCGGTCTTCAGAAATGTCAGCAGGGCCGGCGTCGGATCCTCCGAGCTGATGGTCAGCCCGAGCGCCGAAGCAATGGTGGTCGCGATGTGGCTGGCGTCCCGTAACGGGCTGAAGTCGACAAAAAACACGCGTCCACCGAAATCCTGGGAACGGCGATGCCCGACGGTGACGGCGATAGCGGTCTTGCCGATGCCGCCCGGGCCGACCACGGTCATGAAGCGATGGAGCGAAAGTCCGCTGGAGATCTTCTCGACGACTTCCTCTCGTCCGATCATCTTCGCAAGCTGTGCGGGCAGGGAGCGAGGAAGGGCGATTTCGGCAGTGGATGGTGCGGCCTGCGGGGCCGCTTGAGCGAACGAGGCGACAAAGCAATAGCCGCGGCCGGGGACATTGACGACATAACGGGCCGACTTGCCGGTATCGCCGAGCGCCTTGCGCAGTGCCGCGACATGAAAGCGCAAACTGCCTTCATCGACATTGACGTCGGCCCAGACGCGCTTGACCAGCTCTCGCTTGTCGATCACTTCGCCGGGGCGCTCTGCGAGGAAGATCAGAATATCGAGTGCGCGGCCGCCGACATGAAGCGGCGCGCCCTCCTTCTCCAAAAGCCGGGACTTCGGGAACAGCCGGAAGGGCCCAAATGAAATGGCCGAGTCTTGTTGATTATGTGCTGGCACGCGCCATTGCCCCCTCGCGGGAGTCAAAAGGTATTGCGGTCTGGAATATCAGAACGAAGCGTACAGTAAACTGGCCGAAAGCAGCATGGGGGGCAGACCTGCGCGGATCGCTTGGGTCGCCCACGGCTCATTAGAATAATTCTTAAAATGGAATGGGTTAGGTCGACCCTATGCTGCGGTGACGCGGCCGGCCAATCGGACCGAAGCATTTGACGGCGGTCGCGGATTGCTGCGATGGGATGACAGGGAGCCGGTCCCCGCCTCGACAGCAACTACGCTTCCGGAATTCGAGCATGCCTTCTTTCTCGCGGCGACAATTCGTCCGTGCGCTCACAGGCGCATCGGGGTTGGCTGCGATCCCACCCAACGGGCAAGCACAGGATTATCCGTCCCGTCCCATCCGTCTCGTGATCCCGTACGGGGCCGGCGGATCGGGCGACCAGATCGGGCGCCCCTGGGTCGACAAGATGTCATCGCTGCTTGGCCCGACCTTCGTCGACTATATCGGCGGCGCGGGCGGTGCCATCGGCACTGCGGCTGTCGCACGCGAGGAGCCTGATGGCTATTCGCTGCTGCTCGGAAACGGCAGCACGCAAGTGATCATTCCGCTGACCGCGGCAAATCCCGCTTATTCCGCCGGCGATTTCCGCGCCATCTACCGCCTGATCAACAGCGCGCTGGTGTTCGCCGTCCACCCGTCCGTGCCCGCCGCCAATCTGCGCGAACTGATAGCCTATGCGGCGGCCAATCCAGGGAAGCTGTCCTACGGCACGCCCGGCATTGCGACAGGAAATCACCTGGTCGGCGAATCCTTCAAGCAGCAGGCCGGCGCGCTCGACATCGTCCACATTCCCTATCGGGGCATCGCGCAGGCAACCAATGATCTCGTCAGCGGCCAGATCTCGCTCGTCATTGCCGTCATGTCGGTCCAATTGCAGCAGCTCAGTGAGGCCGGCAAGATCCGGCTGCTTGCGGTGACCACCGAAAGGCGGCTGAGCGGCGCACCTGATATCCCGACGGCCGTCGAATCCGGCATGGCGGATCTTCGCTATGAAGGGTGGTTCGGCCTGTTCGCGCCCCGGCACACCGCTGATGCGATCATCGATCGGATCGCCCAGGCAACGCGGCTGGCCATGGCCGACGCTGCGCTTCAGGCGAGCTATCGCGCGCAAGGCATGGAGCCGGACGCCGATTCAAGTCCCGACAAATTCCAGCGCATCGTCGAGGTGACATCGGCAAGCCTCGCGCCCGTGATCAAGTCGATCGGACTGCGCAAGTTGTGAGGCCGCCTACGCGTCGACGCGCAATGCCCGGCGCTGCTCCGTCGTGACCACGCCCGCCGACACCGTGACGAGACCCATCAGCGCGGCCAGCAGCCAGAACGCCATTGGCAGCCCGCTGATGCGCGCAACGAAGCCGACGCCGGCGGGGCCGATGAGGATGCCGGCATAGCCGGCGGTCGTGATCGCCGCGACCGCGAGGCCCGTGGGCATGACGGTCTGCTTCGCCGCCCGGCGGAATAGCACCGGCACCAGGTTCGATGCACCGAGGCCGATCAGCAGGAAGCCGGCCATGGCGACCGCCGCGACGGGAGCCGTGAGCAGCACCACGAAGCCAACGATGGCGATGAGGCTTCCCCACAGCAGCGTCGCCCGGTCTCCGATGCGCGCGACGACGGCGTCGCCGCCGAGCCGCCCCATCGTCATCGCGATCGAGAACACGATATAGCCGGCGCCGCCTTGTGCCTCCGAGACGAGGCCCGCGCCGATCACGAGCAGCGCTCCCCAATCCAGCATTGCGCCTTCGACGAGGAAGGTGATGGCGCCAAGCAGCGCGAGCAGGAGCACCGATCCATGCGGCAGCACGAACAGCGGACCTTCCTGCACCTGCGCCGAACGGAGCAGGCGGGGCGAGGTCACCAACATCGCGATCAGCATCAGGGCGGCGCAGATCAGCGTGCAAGTGAGCGCGCCGAGTTGCAGCGAGAGCAGTGCCGTCATCAGCGCAGCCCCGGCGAAGCCGCCGATGCTGAACAAAGCGTGGAAGCCGGACATCAGCGGACGGCTCGCGGCGCGCTCAACCTCCACCGCGTGGATGTTCATGGCAACGTCGATCGAGCCGAGCGCGGCGCCGAACGCAAACAGCGCCAGCGCCAGCGTTGCGGGAGAGCTCGCGATCGCGAGGAACGGCAGGACCAGGGCGAGTCCGAGCCCGCCCGCAATGATGATCGGCCTGCTGCCGTAGCGCGCGCTCATGACGCCGGTCAGCAGCATGGCGAGGACCGAGCCGATGCCGAGGCTGAGCAGGAGCAGCCCAAGGATGCCGTCGTCGACGCCGAGGCGCGTCTTCGCGAAGGGCACCAGCGGCGCCCAGCACGCGATGCCGAAGCCCGCGACGAGGAAGGCGAGCCGGGTCGCAAGGCGTGTCGCCGGCCGGTCGGCAGAAAGCATGGGAACTCCGGGGGAATCAGGCAGGGGTGAGGTACTCCACAGGCCCCAGAATTGCCGCGCCTTTATGTCCGAGGCTTGCCCGAACTGTCGCATGGCAGCCATCTCGCCGCCCAAGGGCTGCCGTCGGGCAAAACACCGACGGATTTGGGACGCGTCGGTGTCAAGCCACGCGCGCAAAAACATTCCACTTTACCGAAATTCGGAAATAGCGTATGTGTTGCCTATCCTGGCTCACCCTTGAGGGGCGGTCATTGTCGTGGTGATCGCAGAGCCGGGCTTGCGGTGGACGCAGCAGCGTCGGGCGCGAGAGGCTGGGGCAGGGCGGATTGCTCTCCGTGAGCCCGAAGCCGCGCGCGGACGAGCGGCGCTGTCAGGTTCGTCTCGTCTGTAAGTTTCCGGCTCCGTCGACAGGGCTGGGAAAACTGCGGCGAAATGGCGAGCCGTGCGTACGGCAAAACCGTGTGGTCCTGGCCGTCGTTGCTACGGTCAAGCTCTTGCGGATGCGGCAATCGCGTCAACCGGCGCGGTGCCGGTGAATTCCGTAAGGGTGAGGGAGGCCAGAAGGAACTCGGCTCCCGGGAGAGCACGGCATAAGCCGTCCAACCATCGCGCAGGGAAGGCCGAGTGATTGGCTACACCTGTATGCTGCTGTGCGGTTTCTCTGCGTGTGCTTTTCGCGCAGCGGACCGCGGGTGCAAGCTGGCACCCGGCCTTCCCTGCGCCCTCTTGGCTTTTAGAGGGAGAGCGACGAAGCAAAGCTCGGGCGAAACATGCCGCGAGGACGCGAAGGTACGTCTGCAAATTGAATTGTGCGTTGGAGGCGGGCGATGCCGCACCTTGCTCCGTCATTGCGAGCGCAGCGAAGCAATCCAGAATCCCTCAGCGGAAAGACCCTGGATTGCTTCGCTGCGCTCGCAATGACGAGTCGGAGAGAGCCGGCATCAATGACCGCGCTTCCGCATCTCCTCGCCATCCGCGACCACCTCCGGCGCCATCGCCGCCCATGCGCTGGACGCAGCGCAGCGTCCCTTCGACGGTGCGCTGCAGAGCCGGGGCCCATCTCTCCGCATGTGCCGTGTCGCTCTGGGTCCAGGCTCTGCGCGGCGCAGTAAGCACGCTCATGCGCGTCTTTGACGCGCTATGGCGTTGCCGCCCGTCCGGAACACGAGAGTCCGATCACCACGAAATCGGAATCCTCTGCGCAAATCCGCCCAGATCCGAGTCGGGGCTCAGGGGCTGGCGATCGAGAGGCCGGTTGTTGTTCTCGCGCGCGAACGAAGAGCCGGGCGGCAAAGCGTAGTCGGTGAACTTGCGCTCGCCGGGCAGCACTTCGGTCCCGCCATCCAGCCACGACCGCTTGCTCACATAGATGCGCGTGCGTGGGCCCGTCTGGTAGGAGCGGTTGGGGCCGTGCGGACCATAATCATAGACGGCATTGGGCGTCGTCTGTTGTTGATCGCGCTTGCCGGCGGTTGCGACTTGAGCGGAGAGGGTTGAGGTGAGGAGGGCGACCAGTGCCGTTCCGGTCACGATAAGCGCGTTCATTGGCAACCATTCCATGCGAATTCCTGATGCCGCCGGCTCTCGCACCGGTTTAAGGGCCTGTAAAGAATCCGGGCGTTGCGCAATGTTGCTGAGCGTCTGCATGGGCAAGCCGCCAACCCGGCGGCTTCGACGCAAATCGGTCGTCGCTGGCGGCGCGCGCGGTCGTCGCAACCGCGGCGCTCTGGTCGCCGACCAACCCATCAAATTCAACGACCGGAAACACTACAGCAATCTCAAAGCCACATCGCGGCCACAGCCGTCTCGTTTCAGAGCAGCAGGTGCTCTTGAGGTGTGGAATGTCGGTGTTGCGGGCCTTGCTGATCGCGGTGGCGATGAGTGGTGTATCGATTGCGAGTTCAATTCCCGTCGTGCTGTTGCCGCAGCCGGCGGCCGCGCAGAGCGTGGAGACGATCGTGGTCGAAGGTAACCGCCGCGTAGAGGCCGAGACGGTCCGCTCCTACTTCCGGCCCGCCGCTGGCGGCCGCCTCGATCAATCCGCCATTGACGATGGTCTCAAGGCACTGATCGCGACAGGCCTGTTCCAGGACGTGAAGATCAATCAGGCCGGCGGTCGCATCGTGGTGTCGGTGGTGGAAAATGCCGTGATCGGCCGTGTCGCCTTCGAGGGTAACAAGAAGATCAAGGACGAGCAGCTCTCGGCCGAGATCCAGTCCAAGCCGCGCGGAACGTTCTCCCGCGCCATGGTTCAGTCCGACACGCTACGCATCGCCGAGATCTATCGGCGCTCGGGCCGCTACGACGTGCGCGTCACGCCTGAAATCATCGAGCAGCCGAACAACCGCGTCGACCTCATCTTCACGATCGAGGAGGGCGCCAAGACCTCGGTCAAATCGGTTGAATTCATCGGGAACAGCGCCTTCTCGGCCTCGCGCTTGCGCGACGTCATCAAGACGCACGAGAGCAATCTGCTCAGCTTCCTCGGCAACAACGACGTCTACGATCCCGATCGCGTCGAGGCCGACCGCGACCTGATCCGCCGCTTCTATCTCAAGAACGGCTTCGCCGACGTCCAGGTCGTGGCCGCGCTGACCGAATACGATCCGGAGAAGAAGGGTTTTCTCGTCACCTTCAAGATCGAGGAAGGCCAGCAATATCGGGTCGGATCGGTGAATTTCCGCTCCAGCATTCAAAATTTCGACGCGGGCGCGCTGCGCACCTATTCGCGCATCAATGTCGGCTCGCTCTACAACGTCGAATCGGTCGAGAAGTCGGTCGAGGAGATGCAGATCGAAGCCTCGCGCCGCGGCTATGCCTTCGCCGTGGTCCGTCCCGGCGGTGACCGCAACTTCGAGGCGCACACGGTTTCGGTCGTGTTCAACGTCGACGAAGGGCCGCGCACCTATATCGAGCGCATCACCCTGCGCGGCAACACCCGCACGCGCGATTACGTGATCCGCCGCGAATTCGACCTCTCCGAGGGCGATGCCTACAACCGCGCCCTGGTCGACCGCGCCGAGCGACGGCTGAAGAATCTGGACTACTTCAAGAGCGTCAAGATCGTCACCGAGCCGGGCTCCTCCAGCGACCGCGTCATCCTGATCGTTGATCTCGAGGAGAAATCGACGGGCGATTTCTCGATCTCGGGCGGCTATTCCACGACCGACGGTGCACTGGCTGAGGTCTCGGTCGCCGAGCGCAACCTGCTGGGCAAGGGCCTCTACGCCAAGGCGTCCGTCACCTATGGCCAGTACGCGCGTGGCATGTCTCTGTCATTCGTCGAGCCTTACCTGCTCGATTATCGGCTGGCGCTCGGATTCGATACGTACTGGCGTCAGCAATTGTCGAACAGCTATACGAGCTATGGCGTGACGACGCTGGGCTTCTCTCCGCGCCTGGGCCTTGCGTTGCGCGAGGACCTCTCGCTCCAGCTCCGCTATTCGCTCTATCAGCAGAGCATCACGCTCGCCAGCGCATACAACAACTGCAACAACAACGCATCGAACACCTCGCTCGCCTACAACCCGACGCCGGCCTACATCAAGAATGTTCTGGGCGGCGTGGACCCGACCAATTCCACGGATTCGGGAGTTTACGGCTACGGCTGCTACGGCGACGGCGAGTCGAGCCTGCCGGTCCGGAAAGAACTGGCGAACGGCGCGACCTGGACCTCGGCGCTCGGCTACACGCTGACCTACAATACGCTCGACAACACCAAGAACCCCACGGACGGGTTGCTGGTCGACTTCCGGCAGGATTTCGCCGGGGTCGGCGGCGATGTGACCTATCTGAAGACCGCGATTGACACGAAGTACTACACGCCCCTGGTGTCCGAGATCGTCAGCGTGATCCACCTCCAGGGTGGCATCCTCAACAAGATTGGCGACCAGGACCTGCGCATGCTCGACCATTTCCAGATGGGACCGAACCTCGTGCGCGGATTCGCTTCGAACGGCATCGGTCCGCGCGACATCACTTACTGGAGCCTGGGCGCGAGCGGCGATGCGCTCGGCGGCACGAAATACTGGGGCGCGTCGATGGAGTTGCAGATGCCGTTCTGGTTCCTGCCCAAGGAGGTCGGCCTGAAGGGTGCGGTCTATGCCGATGCCGGCTCGCTATGGGGCTATCAGGGACCGACGTCGTGGTCGGCCACGGGCGAGGTCAACACCAAGGCTTGTCCGACCTGCGGGCTGCAATATGACGACGGCAATGTGGTGCGATCCTCGGTCGGCGTCGGCCTGATCTGGGCCTCGCCGTTCGGGCCGCTGCGGTTCGATTATGCCGTGCCGATCACCAAGGGCAAATACGACACCGTCCAGGAGTTCAGGTTCGGCGGCGGCACCTCATTCTGACGATGCGCCACCGGCGCGGGGGGCTCGTGCCGCCTGAGGCGCATTGCGCGATTCGATCGTGCGTTCGTGAAAACGTGTGAAGCTCGGCTTGTGTACACAAGTGGACAGTCGCTTCCGGATATTGGATAATGCGGGCCTGAAATTGCGGGACACTGTGGCCTGCACTCGGACTTCCACAGAAAGGCCAATCCCATGACCCAGCCAGGCGCCTACGGACAGAGGCTCGGGCAATTTCTGCGTCTGGAACGGGCGCCGCCCGCCTTGGTCACGCGCTCGCTGCGCAGCACCGAGCTCGCGGTGACCGAAACCCGGAATGATCGCCCGGTGCGCGGCCTGTCCGGTTCACTGGCCGCAGAAGACGCCTTTCTCGTCAGCCTGAAACTTCAAGACTACCCGGATTGCGAGATCTGGGATGACGGCAAGTGTATGATGAAGGCTGACGTCCACGCCGGCACGACCTATCTCTACGACCTCAAGCGCGATCCGCGCTATGTGATCGACAAGCCGTTCCACTCCCTGCACTTCTACATTCCGCGTTCGGCACTCGATAGCATCTGCGAGCAGAGCCATGCGTCGCGGATCGACGAACTCGACTGTCGGGTCGGCGTTGGACACGACGACGGAACCATCCGTCACATCGGCGCATCGCTGCGGGAAGGCCTGCGCAGGCCGGACGAGGCCAACCAGCTTTTCATCGACCACATGATGCTCGGGCTGACCGCCCATGTCGCCCAGACTTATGGCGGGCTTCAGCGCATGGCTGCCCCCACCCGCGGCGGGCTCGCTCCGTGGCAGGCGAAACGTGCCTGTGAGAGGCTGGAGTCCGACCTCGGCGGCAAGCTCTCGCTACAGAAGATCGCGACCGAGCTCGACCTCTCGGTCAGCCATTTTTCACGCGCATTTCGAATCTCCGTCGGCCTGCCGCCGCACCAATGGCTGCTGCATCAGCGCGTGAGGGCCGCCAAGCAGTTGATGACCGTGCGCGACCTGCCACTGACGGAGATCGCGATCTCCGCCGGGTTTGCCAACCAGAGCCACTTCACGCGCGTGTTTTCGTCGATCGTCGGCGTCAGCCCAGCCGCGTGGCGCCGCGAGGCGCTCGGCGCCTCGCGCGCCGAGACGTGAAGCCGGCGATGCGGGGCCCCAGTGCCTCAGCGGCGTTTCGCCAGTGAAATCGTGTAGGCGGTGCGCCGCGCCGCAAAGATCTCGTCCGGCGGATAACCGATGCCATTGGCGAGGTTGGCCGGGTTGAAAATGGATCCGTCGCAGGCTTGGTTCGGTTCGAACCCGGTGATCACGATCGTGCCCAGACGCACCTCTTCGCGGCTGTCCTCGTCCGGCCAGCGTATGGTCACGTCCATGATGGGGTCGCCGGGACGGTCGAGCAGAGCCATCACGTTGAAGCGCACGTCGCCGGTAGCGATCCGCGTGTTCAGGTCGTCATGCAGGAAGTCGACCGGCTTCGTCGCGGCTTCCTGCTCGGTTAGCGTGATGTCGTCGCCGACCGGAGCGAGCTTGAACTTGATGAAGCGCGTCTCGCCTAGCGTGCTGGTTGCCGGAAAGGCGTGCACGCCCCAATAGGTCGTGCCGGCAAAACTCCCGGGCAGCCGACGCGCGGCGACATAGTTCGCCTGATTGAGCGTCTCAGGATTGGCCGCCGAGAAAGCTGCGACCTTCGCCTCGTCCGGCCTGCCGTCCGGCCCGGGGATGCGCGCCTCGAGGAAGGCCAGCATCTGGTCGAGGGTCCTTGCAAAATGCACGGGAGCGCTCTCCACGAGAATGTCGGATCGATGATCCCCGTCGCCGAGCTTGAAGCTGAAGCCGCGCAGCATTTGTTTGTTGGTATCAGCCACGTCAGGATGGCCGCCGCCCACCGAGAAGCGTGCCAGCACGCGCGACGGTCTGGTGAAGCTCTGCGATCTCGTGACGTCTCCAGCTCGGTCCGACGGGGTGTAGGTGCCGCGAACGCACCAGCCCTTGGCGAAGCTTGCGCGCGCTTTCGGCGGATTGCCGGCGACGGCCTTCAGGGCGGCGACGATGGAAGTGGGTGTTGCGGCGCCGTTCGGGCTGTCAGGCAAGGCGGATCTCTCGCGGGTGCGAGGCGCAATTCTAGGCACGCCGCGCATCCTGTGTCTTGCCCAAAGCAGGCACAATTTGCCTGATCCCGCCACGATCGATCAGGCAACGACGGCCTGTACGCTCAGCCGCCGAGGATCCGCCGGCAGGCGTCGACGAACACCTGCGCGCCGGTGACGATATCGGCATCGGCGGTGTTCTCGGTCCAGTGATGGCTGATGCCGCCGATCGACGGCACGAACAGCATCCCCGCGGGCATGACTGTCGCCAGCATCTGCGCATCGTGTCCGGCGCCGCTGGGCATGCGGATGGAGCGTCCGTCGGCAAGCGTCTTGCTCGCGGCTTCGATCGCGTCCTGAATGCCTGGGTTCATCATGGCGGGCGCGCCGGTGCGGATTTTCTCCACGGTGACGGTGCAGGGGCCCTTGGCGCTGGCCTCGCCCGCCATCGCCCGCAACAACTCCTCCAGCCGCGCGATCACGGCCGGGTTGTCGTCGCGGATCTGGAACAGCATCTCGGCGCCGCCGGGGATGATGCTCGGTGCGCCGGGATCGAGCGTGATGCGACCGGTGGTCCAGACCGTGCGCGGGCCGCAGGCACTGGGGAAGCGCTCGTCGATGGCGACGCAGAATTTGGCCAGCGCCAGCCCGGCATCCCTACGCACGGCCATGCGCGTGGTGCCGGCGTGGTTCTGCTCGCCGGTGAAGTCGATCCTGTACTGCCAGATGCCGACGATGGAGGTCACGACGCCGATCGCAAGCTTGCCGCTTTCGAGCGTGTCGCCCTGCTCGATATGCGCCTCGAGATACCCGACGTGCCGTCCGGGCTCGACGCCGACGCGCGCGCGTCCCGACAGACCCATGTCAGCGAGCGCATCGCGCATGGTACGGCCGCTGGTGCGGTCGCGCGCGGCATCGATCTCGGCCTCGCTGACCTGCCCGACATAGGAGCGCGAGCCGAGGAAGCTGCCGAAATGTCCTTCCTCGTCGCACCACGCCGCGACTTCGACGGCGCCCTTGAGCGCGGGATCGGCATTGAGCACGCGCGCCGCTTCCAGCGCGTAGACCACGCCGAGCGGACCATCGAGCCAGCCGGCGTAGTTCTGGCTTTCCAGATGCGAGCCCGCCAGCAGCTTCGGCCCCGGCCTCGCGCTGGTTCCGAAGACATTGCCGATGCCGTCGATCGCGGCGGAAAGGCCAGCCTCGGGCAGCTTTTGCACCAGCCAGTCCAGCGATTGCCTGTGCGGCTCGGAGAAGGTCGGCTTGTGCACGCCGGTCTTGTAGGCGCCGACGGCGCGGAGCGCATTGAGGTCGGCAAGAACGCGTTGCCCGTCGGCGTGTGTGTCAGACATGTTCGGCAACCTTCAGCGCCTCGGTGCGGATCTCCTCGACCAGCCGTTCCTTGAGCTGGACGAATTCCGGCGTGGTCTTGATCTTGTAGGAGCGAGGATGCGGCAGGTCCACATTGATCTCGGCCTTGATCCGGCCGGGGCGCGCGCTCATGACGATGACGCGGCTGCCGAGGAAGATCGCTTCCTCGATGTCGTGGGTCACGAACAGCACCGTCTTCTGGTCGCGTTCCCAGATCCCCAGCAGCATCTCCTGCATCAGGGCGCGGGTCTGGTTGTCGAGCGCGCCAAACGGCTCGTCGAGCAAAAGAATCTTCGGGTCATTGGCGAGCGCGCGGGCGATCGCCGTGCGCTGCTGCATGCCGCCGGACAGCTGCTTCGGCCAGTGGTTCTCGAAGCCGGACAAGCCGACCTGGCGGATGAAGGCGTCGGCGATCTTGTTGCGCTCCACCTCGGACACGCCGCGCTCGCGCAGGCCGAAGGCGATGTTCTCGCGCACCGTCAGCCAGGGGAACAGCGTGTAGGACTGGAACACCATGCCGCGATCGGCGCCCGGGCCGGTCACCTCGCGCCCGTCGAGGGTGACGCGACCGCTGGTCGGGCGATCGAGGCCTGCGACGATGCGCAGAAGTGTGGATTTGCCGCAGCCGGAGGGGCCGAGGATGGTGACGAAATCGTTGTTACCGATGGTCAGGTCGGTCGGCTCCAGCGCCCGCGTCGGTGCGTTGCCGTGGCGCGCGGGGAAGGTTCGCGAGACCTGTTCGATTTTGAGGATCGTCACGCGAGCCTCCACGGAAACAGCCAGGCGTTGAACGCCTTGAACATGAAGTCGGAGAGGAGGCCGATCAGCCCGATCACGATGATGCCGAAGATGATCTGGCCGGTGTTGAGCAGCGCCTGGCTGTCGGTGATCATATGGCCGATGCCGGACGACGAGCCGATCAACTCGGCGACGATGACGTAGGTCCAGGCCCAGCCCAGTACCAGACGCAGGATCTCCGCGATCTCGGGCGCGGAGGAGGGGAGCAGAACGCGGCGGATGATGCCCCGGTCGCTGGCCCCCAGTGTATAGGCGGCCTCGACCAGGTCGCGTCGTGTCGCGCCGACGGTCACCGCGACCATCAGGATGACCTGGAACACCGAGCCGATGAAGATGACCAGCAGCTTCTGCAATTCGCCGATGCCCGCCCACAGGATCAGGAGCGGAATGAAGGCGGATGCGGGCAAATAGCGCGCGAAGGAGACGAACGGTTCGAGGAACGCCTCGACGGGCTTGTAGGCGCCCATCAGCACGCCGAGCGGCACCGCGATGATCGCCGCAAGAGCGAAGCCGCCGACGACGCGCCAGATCGTCATGCCGATGTCGTAGATGAATCCCTGCTTCGTCAGCAGGTCAAAGCCCTCCTGCACCATGGTCAGCGGGTTGGCGAGGAAAGTCTTCGACACATGGCCGCCAAACGTTGCCCAGGACCAGAGAGCAACGAACACCACGAAGAACGCAAGGCCATACGCCACGCGCTGCCTCGATGTAACGGGATTCAGAGGACGCATCAGACTGTGTATCCGAGAGGTCGATTGCGCGCCGGTCCCGCGCTCGCGCGGAACCGGCAGCTTGAGGAGGTTTACTTGATGAAGCTCGCGTCGAAGAGGTCCTCGACCTTCGGCGCGGCCTTGATGATGCCGATCTCGAGCAGGAGCGCGGCGGCGTCCTTGTTGAAGGTCAGGAAGTCGCCGGCGAAGAATTTCTGGTTCGCGGCCTTGTCCTGCCAACGCAGATACTTTGCCGAGTTGCCGAACTGCTCCCCGGTCTGCTTCACGTCGGCGCCCATGATCTCGTAAGCCTTGGTTTGGTCCTTGGCGATCATGTCGAGTGCCTCGAAATAACTGTCGGCGAGTGCCTTGGCGGCCTTGGGATTCTCCGTCAGGAACTTGGGCGTGCAGCCGAAAGTATCCATGACCATCGGGTAGTCGAGCGTGGTCGCGATGATCTTGCCCTTGTCGGGCGCGGCACGCACGGTCGACAGGTAGGGCTCATAGGTCATCGCGGCATCGTTCTGGCCGGAGACGAAGGCTTGCGCGGCGGCAGCCGGCTCCAGGTTCACGACGGTGACGTCCTTCACCGAAAGCCCGTTCTTCTTGAGCATCCAGGCCAGCGCGAAATAGGGCGAGGTGCCCGGTGCCGAGGCCGCGACGGTCTTGCCCTTGAGATCCTTGATCGCGGCAACGTCGTTGCGCACGGCCATGCCGTCGGCGCCATAGCTCTTGTCGAGCTGGAAGATCTGCTTGGTCGCAACGCCATTGGCGTTCCAGGAGATCCAGGTCTCGACCGTGGTGGCCGCGCACTGGATGTCGCCGGAGGCGACGGCGAGATGGCGGTCCTTCTGCGGGATCTTCTTGATGGTGACGTCGAGACCATTCCTCTTGAAGATGCCGGCCTCCTTCGCCAGCGTCAGCGGCGCGAAGCCGGTCCATCCGGAGATGCCGACGCCGACCTTGACGTCGTCGGCGAGCACCGGAGTGGAGGCCGTAAGGGCAATGATCGTCGCAAATACTTTTGAACTACGCATGTTTGTCGTCCTCTTGCCGATCGATGGATTGACGTCCTGTTGATCTCTGTCGGCCCCTATGGACCGTTGCCCGAAGCACTGCACGATTTGTGCCGACATCGTTCTCTCAGCCTCCCTTGAATCGGGCGACAAGGCGGTGAGAGTCACCGGGATAGAGCAGCCGCACCGCGGTGATCGTGCGCGCGCTGCGCCAGGTATAACGGTCGATCACGAGGCAGGGCGCGCCGACGGCGATGTCGAGCGCTTCTGCCGTGCGGTCATCCGCCACGACGGCGCTGATCGTATGCTCGGCCTCTGTCCATGGGACATGGTGAAGCAGCCAGGAGCCGGGCGGCTCGCGCGAGAAATCCGCAGTCGCAGCATTCGGCACGGACCCAAGATCGATCAACCTGTCCTCGACGGCGAATGGCACGTTGTCGGCGCTGTGGCGGCAGGTGATTGCAACGACCTTGCCGGCCTTCTTGACGCCGAGACGGTCACTGTCGGCGGTGGTTGCCGCGCGCAGCTTGCGGCCGATCAGCTCGTAGCCGTAAGCGCGGCCGAGCGCGGTGATCTCGGCGCGGATGTCGGCAATCTTGAGCACGGCGGACTGATGCTGCGGCCGGCGCACGAAGGAGCCGGCCCGCCGTCGCCGCTCGATCAAATCGGCCTGCGCGAGTTCCGACAGCGCCTTGTTCACGGTCATGCGCGAACAGCCATAGCGCACGACCAGTTCGTGCTCGAATGGAATGCGATGACCCGGCGGCCATTCCCCGGTCAGGATGCGCTTTTCGATGTCGGCGCGGATGCGCTTATAAAGCGTCGGTTTGTCGGCGGCGTCGGTCGCGAGGCTCATGCGACGAGCCTCCGCACCGCTGCGTTGAATTGTGTGCGCGCCTTTTCGCGCAGCCGATGCCGTCCAGTTTCGACCACCTTGTTGCCGCTGGCCCAGACGCAATCGATCGCGCCGCTGCCCGCGGCAAAGATCCAGCCGTCGATGATGGCGTCGTGCGTGCGTCCTGCCAGCGACGGATGCGCGGCGTCGAGCGTGACGATGTCGGCGCGCGCGCCAGGCGTAAGACCGGCGAGCGGCTGCGCAAGCGCCCGCGAGCCGCCGGCGAGGACATGGTCGAACAGCGTGCGTCCCGTCGAGGCGCCTGCGCCGCCGGACAGCACATTGCGCGCGTGATGCTTGAGCCGCTGACCATATTCGAGCTGGCGCAGTTCGTCAGGGACGCCGACCAGCACGTTGGAATCGGTGCCGACACCAAACGCGCCGCCGGCCGCCAGGAATTCACGTGCCGGAAAGATGCCATCGCCGAGGCTCGCTTCGGTGATGGGGCAGAGACCGGCCACCGCACCGGTCTTTGCGAATCCGCCGACCTCGTCATCCGTCATGTGGGTCGCGTGAATGAGGCACCAGCGTCGATCGAGCGGCGCGTGCTCCAGCAGCCATTGCACCGGACGCCGGCCGGACCAGGCGAGGCAGTCCTCGACTTCCTTCACTTGCTCTGCGGCATGGATGTGGACCGGGCCGCCCTCGGCAAGCGGGATGATCGCCGCGAGCTCGTCCGGCGCCACTGCGCGCAGGCTGTGCGGTGCGATGCCAATATTGGCGCCCGGTAATGTTGCGATCGCCTTGCGCGAGGCCGCCATCAGCGTGGCGAACTGATCGACCGAGCAGATGAAGCGGCGCTGGCCGTCATGCGGCGCTGCGCCGCCGAAGGAGCCGTGCGCATAAAAGCTCGGCAGCAGCGTCAGTCCAATGCCGGAAGCTTCGGCAGCCTGTGCAATGCGCGCGGCCATTTCGGCAGGGTCAGCATAATGCGAGCCGTCGCGATCGTGATGCAGATAATGGAATTCGCCGACGCGAGTAAAACCCTGCTCCAGCATCTCGACATAGAGCAGCGTTGCGACAGCCACGACGTCGTCGGGCGTCATCGCGAGCGCGAAGCGATACATCGTCTCGCGCCAGGTCCAGAACGTATCAGTGGAGTCGCCGCGCAGCTCGGCAAGTCCTGCCATGCCGCGCTGGAAGGCGTGGCTGTGCAGGCTTGCAAGCCCCGGAAGCGCGATGTGATGGCGCTCGTCGCCGGCGCCCGGCGCCACGTCCGGAGTCACCTCTGCGATCGCGCCGGCGGTGACCACCACCTGCACGTCATTGGCCCAGCCCGAGGGCAGGAGCGCGGAGGCGAAATGCAGTCGGGTCATGATTACACGCCGGCTGGACAGAACGGTCCCACGATTATATGTCTAGACATATAAGTCAAGCATCCCACGAAGGGACCGTTGCATGGCAGAGCGCTTCGACCGGATCTGGCACAATGCCCGGCTCGCCACGATGCGGGCCGATCGTCCCGATCTCGGCGAGATCGAGCATGGCGTGATCGCAGCGCGTGGCGGCCGTATCGTCTATGCGGGGGCGCAGACTGATTTTCCTGCGGATGCCGATGCGGCCGAAAGAATAGACTGCGAGGAACGCTGGATCACGCCCGGCCTCGTCGACTGCCACACCCATCTCGTCTATGGCGGCAACCGCGCCCACGAATTCGAGCTGCGTCTGAAAGGTGCAAGCTATGAGGAGATCGCGCGCGCCGGCGGCGGCATCGTCTCGACCGTGGCCGCGACGCGCAAGGCGAGCGAGGCCGAGCTCGTCGCAGGCGCACTGCCGCGGCTCGACGCGTTGATCGCCGAGGGCGTGACCACTGTCGAGGTCAAGTCCGGCTACGGCCTCGACACCATAACCGAGATGCGGCAACTCTCGGCCGCGCGCAACCTCGGCCGCCAGCGGGCGGTTGCAATCCGCACGTCCTTCCTCGGTGCGCATGCGTTGCCGGTCGAGGCTGACGGCGACAAGGACCGCTACATCGATCTCGTCTGCAACGAGATGATGCCGGCCGTTGCAAAGGCCGGCCTTGCCGATGCCGTTGATGCCTTCATGGAGGGCATCGCGTTCTCCACCGAGCAGACGGCGCGGGTGTTCGAGACGGCGCGGGGACTTGGGCTGCCGGTCAAGCTCCATGCCGATCAGCTGTCAAACCTTGGCGGTGCCGCGCTTGCCGCAAGATTCTCGGCGCTCTCGGCCGATCATCTCGAGCACACCGACGAGACCGGCGCCGCCGCAATGGCGAAGGCCGGCACGGTGGCGGTGCTGCTGCCCGGAGCCTTCTACTTCATTCGCGAGACGCAGAAGCCGCCGGTCGAGGCGTTCCGCAAACACGACGTCCACATGGCGCTGGCGACCGACTGCAATCCCGGCAGCTCGCCGCTGACTTCGCTGCTGCTCGCGATGAACATGGGGGCGACTCTGTTCCGGATGACGGTGGCCGAATGCCTCGCCGGTGTGACCCGCGAAGGCGCGCGGGCGCTCGGCATGCTTCAGGGGATCGGCACGCTCGAAGCCGGAAAGTGGTGCGATCTCGCGATCTGGGATATCGAGCGGCCCGCCGAGCTCGTCTATCGCATCGGCTTCAATCCGCTTCACCGCCGGGTGTGGAGGGGACAGTGACGGAGCAGGGTGCCGCAATCGTCGTCAAGCCGGGAGCGGTCATCCTCGACGATCTCGCGTGCGTGCTGGCAGGTCAATCCGTCGTGCTCGACCCGTTGTTCTGGCCGCGCGTCGAAATGGCGGCGGAGATCGTCGCGAAGGCGGCGCGGGCCGACGCGCCGGTCTACGGCATCAACACCGGCTTCGGGAAGCTGGCGTCGAAGCGCATTCCGCCCGACCAGACGGCGCTGCTCCAGCGCAACCTCATCGTCTCGCATTGCTGCGGTGTCGGTCCGGCGACGCCCGAGCCGATCGTTCGACTGATGATGGCGCTGAAGATCGTCTCACTCGGCCGCGGCGCCTCGGGCGTCCGCCGCGAGGTGATCGAACAGCTGCAGGACATGCTGGCGCGTGGTGTCTATCCATTGGTGCCGCAGCAGGGCTCCGTGGGCGCCTCTGGCGATCTTGCACCGCTTGCGCATATGACGGCCGTGATGATCGGCGAAGGGCAAGCGATCGTCGAGGGGAAGACCGTGTCCGGCGCCGAGGCACTCATGGCCGCCGGCCTCGCGCCGCTGACGCTTGGCCCCAAGGAGGGCCTCGCGCTGATCAACGGCACGCAGTTCTCGACCGCCTATGCCATCGCAAGCGTGCTGCGGGCATTTCGCCTGGCGAGGGCTGCGCTCGTTACCGGCGCGCTGTCGGTGGACGCAGCGATGGCCTCCACGGCGCCGTTCCGTCCCGAAATTCAGGCGCTGCGCGGTCATGCCGGGCAGACAGCCGCGGCCGCGGCGCTGATGGCGCTGCTCGACGGCAGCGACATCCGCCTGTCGCATCTCGAAGGCGACGAGCGCGTGCAGGACCCCTATTGCCTGCGCTGCCAGCCGCAAGTCGCGGGCGCAGCGCTCGACCTGATCACGCAGGCGGCGCGTACGCTGATCATCGAGGCCAACGCGGTCACCGACAATCCGCTGGTGCTGGTCGAGACCGGCGAGATCGTCTCCGGCGGCAATTTCCACGCCGAGCCGGTGGCCTTTGCCGCCGACGCGATTGCGCTTGCGCTGTCGGAGATCGGCGCCATCAGCGAGCGGCGCATCGCGACGCTGGTCGATCCCACGCTCAATTTCGGTCTGCCGCCGTTCCTGACACCCGACCCCGGCATCAATTCCGGCTTCATGATCGCCGAGGTGACGGCGGCCGCGCTCTATGCCGAGAACAAGCAGCGCGCGCTGGCCTGCTCGATCGATTCGACGCCGACCAGCGCCAACCAGGAGGACCACGTCTCGATGGCCGCGCATGCCGCGCGGCGGCTGTCGGACATGGCTGACAATCTCGCGGCCATTCTCGGCATCGAGCTTCTGGTCGCCGCCCAAGGAATCACGCTGCGCGCGCCGCATACGACCAGCGTGCCGCTCGTTGCCGTCATTGCCGCACTGCGCGAACAGGTGCCCGCGCTCGGCGCCGACCGCTACATGGCCGGCGATCTCGCCAAGGCCGCTGCCTTGATCGAAGCCGACGCGCTGCCGGCCATCGCACTCAGAGCGCTTCCATCCGATCCGTTTCCGAGACTTGATTAAGAGGTCCGCATGAACCGCCGACTGGACAATGACCGCACCATCCGCGCCCCCCGCGGCAGCGACATCAGCGCCAAGAGCTGGCTCACGGAAGCGCCCTTGCGCATGCTGATGAACAATCTTGATCCTGATGTGGCGGAGCGGCCGAGCGAGCTCGTGGTCTATGGCGGCATCGGCCGCGCCGCACGCGATTGGGAGAGCTTTGACCGGATCGCGGCGGCATTGCGCGAGCTCGAAAACGACCAGACGCTGCTGGTCCAGTCCGGCAAGCCGGTCGGCGTGTTCCGCACCCACGCGGACGCGCCGAGGGTGCTGATCGCGAACTCCAACATCGTGCCGCATTGGGCGACGCTCGATCATTTCAACGAGCTCGATCGGAAGGGCCTGATGATGTACGGCCAGATGACGGCCGGCTCCTGGATCTATATCGGCAGCCAGGGCATCGTGCAGGGCACCTACGAGACCTTCGTCGAGGTCGGTCGTCGCCATTATGGCGGCAGCCTCGCAGGCAGATGGATCCTCACCGCCGGCCTGGGCGGCATGGGCGGGGCGCAGCCGCTGGCCGCGACCATGGCCGGCGCCTCGATGCTCGCGGTCGAATGCCAGCCGAGCCGCATCGAGATGCGGCTGCGCACCGGATATCTCGATCGCCAGGCCGCAACGCTCGACGAAGCGCTGGCGATGATGGCGGAGGCGGCGAAGACGAAGAAGGCAGTCTCGGTCGGTCTGCTCGGCAATGCCGCGGAGATTTTTCCGGAGCTGGTGCGCCGTGGTATCAGGCCAGACATTGTCACCGACCAGACCAGCGCACACGATCCGATCAATGGATACTTGCCGAAGGGCTGGACGCTCGCGGAGTGGGAAGCCAAGCGCGGCTCCGATCCGAAGGCGGTCGAGCGTGCGTCCAAGACGTCGATGGTCGAGCACGTCCAGGCCATGCTGGATTTCCACGCGCAGGGCATCCCGACGCTCGACTACGGCAACAACATCCGCCAGATGGCGCAGGACATGGGCCTGAAGAACGCCTTCGATTTCCCGGGCTTCGTGCCCGCCTATATCCGTCCCCTGTTCTGCCGCGGCGTCGGGCCGTTCCGCTGGGCTGCGCTCTCGGGTGATCCCGAGGACATCTTCAGGACCGACGCCAAGGTCAAGGAGCTGATGCCTGACGACAAACATCTGCACAATTGGCTCGACATGGCCAAGGAACGCATCAAGTTCCAGGGCCTGCCGGCGCGGATCTGCTGGGTCGGCCTCGGCGACCGCCATCGCCTGGGCCTTGCCTTCAACGAGATGGTGGCGCGCGGCGAATTGAAGGCACCCGTCGTGATCGGCCGCGATCACCTCGACAGCGGCTCGGTGGCGAGCCCCAACCGCGAGACCGAAGCGATGAAGGACGGATCGGATGCTGTGTCGGACTGGCCGCTCCTCAATGCGCTGCTCAATTGCGCCAGCGGCGCGACCTGGGTCTCGCTGCACCATGGCGGCGGCGTCGGCATCGGTTATTCGCAGCACGCCGGAATGGTGATCGTTGCCGACGGTACGCCCGAGGCAGCCAAGCGGATCGAGCGTGTGCTCTGGAACGATCCCGCCAGCGGCGTCATGCGCCATGCCGATGCGGGCTATGAGGTCGCGATCGACTGCGCCCATGAGAAGGGGCTCGATCTGCCGAGCCTGGCGAAGTAGCTACAGCTTCGTTCTATAGACCCGCTCGATCCGCGCTTCCTCGCTCGGGAGGTGGCGTTAGATTGCCGAATGTTTGATGCCCATGCGCTTGGCTGCTCGCAGCGACGTCCTGCTAATCATGTGCGTCGGCCCGATCGTCCGCAGTACCTCGGCGCTGCGGACCGGCGTGCTTGCTTCACGTCTTCCCGTCGGAATGACGTGAAGCGCAGTGCCTGACGTCGTTATTTCTTCTCCAGCGCCGCGGTCTGCTTGGTCAGCTGCTTGTCGAAATCCTCCGACAGGCTGGTGATGTATGTTGAGAGCTCCCCCGGCTTGACGAACGGGTTCGGCGCGCCATCCTTCATCTGGGCGCGTTTGGCCTGCATGCCATAGACCTCCGGATGCGGCCCGAGCAGCACGTCGATCTTCATCGCCTTGGCCCTGGCGAATGTCGCGCGATAGTCGTCGACGATGCCGGGATAGGTCGGCTGGCCGACCAGCCTGTTCAGCGCCACCGTGCCGCTGCAGAAGAACAACACCTCGCGGCTCTGATCGCCGTCCTTGACGCTCATCTCCCAGCTGGTGCAACCCGGCGAGTGGCCGGGCGTTGCATGCGCCGTCAGCGTGATGTCGCCGAGCGTAACCTTGTCGCCTTCCTTCACCGTGCGGTCGACCTTCACCGCGGGGAAGGCGAGGTCCTCGTTCTTCTCGTCGCCGGGATAGTAGCCGCCTTCGAGCAGCGGCTTGTCGCGCTCGCCGGCCACGAGCTGCGCGCCCGTCTCCTTCTTGATCTCGGCAAAACCGCCGGTGTGATCGAGATGCGCATGCGTGTTGAGGATGACCTTGATATCGGAAACCTTGAGGCCGAGTTTCGCGATATTGTCCTTGATCATGCCGGTCGACTGGGGCATCGCCGTGTCCATCAGGATCAGGCCTTGCGAGGTCTTGATGACATAGACGGCGATGCCGTCGGTCCCGACATAGTAGATGTTGCCGATGAGCTGGAACGGCTCGAACGGTGCTGTCCACTTCTGCATGACCGCCGCCAGAAAATCCTTGAGGGTCTGCGCCTGCGCGCCGCTTGCGAGGAACGCCAACGCACACAGCGCGGCCGTGAGTTTTCTCATAGTTTGCCTCCCGAAGTGTTCTTGTCATTTTGGCTGGACGCGATTTCGCACGGCTTTGCCGGTGTGCAAGCTACGTCGGGCGAGGTGCGGCAGCAACGGCCTCTTGTACGGAAATCTTCGCGGCATGCGCGGAATAGCGGTTGCCGTCCGATTTGAGCATGGCGGGTATCGCAGCAACGCCGCCGGCTGGCGTTTGACCGCGTGCGGGCGGCCCGCCATACTTTGCCTCAAGACGAGCCAGCAAGACTCGTCGGTACCGGGAGCTGGAAATGACCAATTCATTATCCGTCCTTGCGGGGACGCTGATTTCTGTCGTCTCCTTCACTTCAATTGCCCTCGCGCAGCCGGCCTGCGTCACCCAGAACATGGCCGTGCCGCCCGGTGCGAACACCACGGACAAGACGGCGCCGTTCTTCATCGACACGACAGGCCTCGACTTCAAGACGGCGCCGCCGACGCGTGATCCATCGAGCGCCAACTATCCGCGCGCGACCGAGCTGCCCGACGGCACGCTGCCGCCGCCGGGGGCGGAAGGCAATTTCATCATCGGCCCGACCCACAATCCCGCGCCGGAGACGATCGCGAAGGAAGGCGTACCGCGCGGCACGATCAAGTCCTTCACGCTGACCTCGAAGCAGAGCACGATCTACAATCCCGGCCTGATCCGCGACGACCTCGCCGGCTGCACCAATTCCTCGATCATGACGACCGTTACCGCGCCGGAAGACAAGTCGCACATGGTCGTCACCACCAGCCATCCCGGCATCTGGTCGCGTACGATCGACGTCTACGTGCCGGCGCAATATGTCGCCGGCACCGAGGCGCCGTTCATTGTGGTTGGCGACGGCGGCTCCAACGCCTACAAGGACCTCGCAACGACTCTCGACAATCTGATCGCGCAGCGTCGAGTGCCGCCGATGGTCGCGATCCAGATCGGCAATGGCGGCCAGGATGCGCAGGGCAGCCAGCGCGGCCGCGAATATGACGCGGTGTCAGGCGCCTACGCGCAGTTTGTCGAGCGTGAAGTGCTGCCGCTGGTCGAGGCGAACGCGGACGTCAAGCTCACCAGGAATCCCGACGGGCGCGCGACCATGGGGTTGAGCTCGAGCGGGGCTGCGGCCTTCACCATGGCTTGGTTCTACCCCGATCTCTATCATCGCGTGCTGGCCTTCTCGCCGACGATGGTCAACCAGCAATGGCCGCACGATCCGTCGCTGCGTGGCGGCGCCTGGGAATATCATAGCGCATGGACGGGGCCGGCCGGCCCCAACCTCATCTCCAAGGCCGGCGTGCTCACGCCGGCGGAGCCGCCCGGTGTGCCGCTCATCGCGAGCGCGCCGACGAAACCGATCCGCTTCTGGTTCTTCGGCGGCGACCAGGACCTGTTCTATCCGAATCCCACCATTCCCGATGGCATGCACGACTGGACCCTGTCGAACGCGCTGATGGCCAAGGTACTGGCAGAGAAGGGCTACCACTATCAGTTCCTGTTCGTGCGCAACGCCAAGCACGTCGATCGGCCGACGATCGCGCAGACGCTGCCGTCGGCGCTTGAGTGGATCTGGAAAGGTTATCCGAGCCCCTGAGCGAGAAAGTGGCCTAGCGCCCGATCGTCACGCCGGCGGTCGAGCGCATGGCATCCCGGAGGCTCGTCGCCTTCATGTCGTCGAGAACCTGCCGCGTTAGCACGGTGGTCTGGCCGGGCGTGTTAAGGATCGTTTCGCCGCGCGAGGAGGAGAGCCGATCGGCCTTGTAGGGCGCGGCCGGATCAGTGGCGGGCGCAGCCGTAGCACGCAGCCGTTTGCCGGCGGCGAGAGCAGGCTGCGAGATGCAGAAGGCGGCGATCAGGATCAGGGACAGCGACCTTGCGCGCATATGCGGTCTCCCATGTCGGGAGATCATCCTAGCACATTTGCGCCGGTGGCCGCGGAAGAAGGGATCAGCCAAGAGCGGCTTGAAGTTCCCGCACGGGCTCGCGGATCCGGTCGGGTTTCCCAGGCTCGGCGAGCCGCGTAAAACTGCGCTGGCTCGCATGCGCTGGCGTCTCGACGATGACGCCCTCGCAGACGATCTGCCCGCCCAGCATCTTGAACTCCAGCTTGTCGTAGCGCGGCATCGTCTCGCCGGGGGCTGGCGGCAGCAGTCCGACACTGCCCTGGATGTTGAGCGTGGCATCGCCGGTGCCGTGAAGGCGTGGATTCCACATTCTGATGCCGGTCTCCGCCCAGCGCTGCCGGATCAGCGCGGCGCGATCGACGGGTTCCGCGACCTTTGGCCGAGACTTCCGCGGGTTGGGGGTCTTCGGAGCGGGAGACGCTGCGATCGGCTCCGGCACGGCATCCGCGACGACGCTCGATGTATCGGTAGAAACGTCCGCAGCAGTGGTCGCCGTGACGGGCGCGGCATCGCTAGCAAGGCCCGGCTCGATCTCTACCACGGCGTTGGGAGACGGAGCGCTGTCGATGCTGCTCTCGGCGACATCCTCCGTCGTGACTTCGCCATCGGCAAGCGCGACACACGGGTCGTCCACGACGGCCAGCGCAACATCCACCGGCAGGCCGGAGGACGTATCGTCGTTGACGATGAGGACGTGTGCATCAACTGAGGCAGTCTCGACATCGGCGGACGGGACCGCTGCCTCCTCTGCGATGGGTTCGACGTTGGCCTGGAGTTCGAAAGCTGAATTGCTGCTGATGACGGGCTCAGGAACATCGACCGGCTCGACCTCGACGGCGGCGGTGGCGACCGCTGCTTCTTCGACGACGACGGGTTCAACGTTCACCGGGAATTCTGCAGGCGGATCGTTGCTGACGACTTCAGGAGCATCAACCGGCTCGCTCTCGGCCGACGAGATCGCAACCTCTTCGATGACAAGCGGCTCGACGTCTGCCGGCGCCTCCAGGGTTGGATGATTACCGATCTCGGTATCCCTTGTCTCGATATTCCTTGGCGCTGCGGACGGGCTGTCCGCGACGACAGCGGCGTCCTCTGCAGCGCCGATAACGGTGTCGAGAGGCGGAGCTGCTTCTGCAACGGCGGCAGCCGAGTCGCTTGCGGCATTCGGCGCGACGTCAACGCTGCCGTGCGTAGGCCGAAGCCGGGTAAACGCCCATTCCACCGCGGGGATGCGGCGCAGCAACGATATCAGTCTCGAAAGCACTGGGAGCTGTCCAAGGGGTACTCGGCGTGAGGCAATCGCTGATTCGTCAGCAATGTGAAAAACTGCCCCGGCCGTCACACCGATGTCAATGTAGGTGGGACCAATTGCAGAACATCGTCGCATCATCGTGCGCGGGCGCGATCGTCTGGCGACGGCCACAGCTCAACCGGACCAAGCGCCGGCCATCATCGAGAAGCTGCGATCGTCGCGAAGCCTCGGCCGCCCACGTGATCACGCGCACGGAGCTGCCGTGCCCATCCCGGATACGCTTGTTTCGAAAGAAGGAGGAGCCGCGCCCCTCTACTTGCCCGAGCCGGTACCACTCCCGGCCTGGCCGCCCATGTTGTTCGTGTTGCTGCCGGCTGACGAGGGCTGAGGGCCCTTGCTGTCGCTGGCCTCGTTCTGCATATTCGACGAGCGGCCTGTCGTCATGCCTTTGGTCGCGGGTCCCCGCGACGAGGGACCGACGTCGCCCTTACTGGATGCGCCCGGAGCGGGTTGTGTCTGCGCGAATGCGCCTCCGGTCGCCATTGCCACCACGCACGCGGATGCCAGAATGATCTTCTTCATCGTGGTCTCCCTGACCTTCACTTCGGGGACAACCTGCCCGAGCTGACGACGTTCCCAGGCGTCGGCTCGTCGGCACCGCTTCGCATCAATTCTCGTTGCGCCCAATGTTGGGGTTCCCGTTTTGGTCAACTGCGGCTATTGAGGAACCACATTGTCTTGTTCGAGGGACGACGCATGAGGAAGATTGCCGCCGTTGGAGCAATTCTGCTCTGGTCCACCATCGCATTCGCGCAGGACCGCACCATAACCGTGGCTTCGACGACGTCGACGGAGCAATCGGGACTGTTCGGCTATCTGTTGCCGCTGTTCTCGAAGACCGAAGGGGTCGAGGTGAAGGTCGTTGCTGTCGGAACCGGCCAGGCACTCGACATCGGACGGCGGGGCGATGCCGACGTGGTGTTCGTCCATGACAGGGTGGCCGAAGACAAGTTCATGTCCGAAGGGCAGGGCGTGAAGCGCTTCGACGTCATGTACAACGACTTCGTCATCGTCGGGCCGAAGAGCGATCCGGCGCACATCGCCGGCGGCAAGGACGTTGTCGAGGCGCTGCGCAAGATCGCGACGGCCAAGGCGCCGTTCATCTCGCGCGGTGACAAGTCCGGCACGCACGCGGCCGAGTTGAGGCTGTGGAAGGAGGCGGGCGTCGATCTCGGTGCGGGCAAGGAGGGCTGGTATCGGGAGATCGGTCAGGGCATGGGTCCGGCGCTGAACATGGCGTCGTCCTCGAATGCCTATCTCCTGTCGGACCGCGGCACCTGGCTGTCGTTCAAGAACCGGGGCGAGCTCGCCATCCTGACCGAGGGCGACAAGCGGCTGTTCAACCAGTATGGCGTCATGCTGGTGAATCCGGCAAAGCATCCAAGCGTGAAGGCGAAAGAGGGGCAGGCCTTCGTCGACTGGCTCATCTCGCCGAAGGGGCAGGATGCAATCGCAGGCTACAAGGTCGGCGGCGAGCAGCTATTTTTCCCCAACGCGTCCCACTAGCACGAACGCGACGGTCGACACCGCGACGCTGAGCGCGAGCAGGATCAGCCCAAGCCCCAGCGCCAGCGGCAGATCGCCCTTGCTGGTCTCCAGCGCGATCGCGGTCGTCATTGTGCGCGTGAAGCCGCGGATGTTGCCGCCGACGATGATGATGGCGCCGACTTCAGCGATAGCGCGGCCGAAAGCCGCGAGAAAGGCCGTCAGCAGCGAGGTCCGTCCCAGCGCGAACAGAAGCGCCATGCTGCGCAGGGCCGACAATCCATCGATCCGCGCCAGATCGCCATACTCCGCCCACAGCAGGCTCGCCGGCCGGTGCACCAGCGCCACCACGATCGGCGTCGCGAGCAGCGTCTGCGCGATCACCATGGCGGTTGGCGTGAACAGCAAGCCCGCCGCCCCGAGCGGGCCGGATCGCGACAGCAGGAGATAGAGCGCGAGCCCGACCACGACCGGCGGAAGGCCGAGCAGGGCATTGGTCAGCACGATGACGACCTGCCGCCCGCGGAAGCGCGTGATCGCAAGCAGGGCCCCGAATGGTGCACCAATCAGCAGCGCGAGGATGCTCGCGGTCAGGCTGACGCGCACCGACAATGCGACGATGCCGAGCAGCTCGGCATCCGCCTCGCCGATCAGAGTGAAGGCCGCTGCGATGGATTGCGCGAAGTCGTTCATCCGAGCCGGGACATTGGCGCCGGCCGGAGTGCCTCGGGGGCGTCGGTGTCGGGACTGCGGAGGCGTTTCACGGATGTTTCCCTGCGCGTGTCGCAGTGCAATGCAGTTGCGAGATCGCGTTCCGCAGGCACTTGTGGCTCGGCCTGCCGCAGGAGAAGTTTTCCCTGCCGCAGGCCAATCACAGAATACCCACGTGGAGCGGTTTGGGAACCGAATTCAACTGGAATTCAATGTCGCGGGCGGGATGGCACGCGGTCTGCTTTCCGCCTCAGTGCCTGCCGGGCCGCCAAATCATACCCCTTTCGCTATGGAATCGCGGCTTTATTCCCTTGTCGGATGCGTTAAGGAACAGGATCGGGTCGCGCCAGGCCTATGGCGGTGCTAGACCCTGACGCAGGAACAATGGCCGGGCCGCGCTGGCACGGACGCAAGGATGAAGGATGTGACGCAATGATCCAAACCGTTGGCATCATCGGGGCAGGGACCATGGGGAACGGCATCGCGCAGAGCTGCGCGGCGGCCGGACTCTCGGTCGTGATGGTCGATATTTCCGATGCGGCGGTGAACCGCGGCCTTTCGACCGTCGGCGGCAGCCTCGAGCGCCTGGTCAAGAAGGAGAAGATGTCGGCGGCCGACCGCGAGGCGACGCTCAAGCGCATCACCGGCACCACCGACCGGGCGAAGCTGTCGGATTGCGATCTCGTCATCGAGGCCGCCACCGAGAACGAGGAGCTCAAGGTCAAGATCCTGAAGGACCTCTGCGCGACGCTGTCGCCGCGCACGCTGGTCGCGACCAACACCTCCTCGATCTCGATCACGAAACTCGCCGCGGCAACCGACCGCCCCGACCGTTTCATCGGCATGCACTTTTTCAATCCCGTGCCGGTGATGGCACTGCTGGAGCTCATCCGCGGCCTGCAGACCTCCGACGATACCCACGCCAAGGCGCTCGATTTCGCCAAGCGCGTCGGCAAGGTGGCGATCACGGCGAAGAACAGTCCGGGCTTCGCCGTGAACCGCATCCTGTGTCCGATGATCAACGAGGCGATCTTCGCGCTACAGGAAGGGATCGCAACCGCAGAAGAGATCGACGCCGGTATGAAGCTCGGTTGCAACCATCCGATCGGGCCGCTCGCGCTCGCCGATCTCGTCGGGCTCGACACCATGCTTTCGGTGATGGAGGTCTTTTATAAAGGCTTCAACGACCCTAAATATCGGCCAGCCCCGCTGCTGAAAGAGATGGTCGATGCCGGTCATCTCGGCCGCAAGACCGGGCAGGGCTTTTACACCTATAGCGCCTGATGAAGGCATCGGCGGCGGGCCCCTTCGCGTCCGCCGCCAGATCCCGCGATTTGCGCTGCGACAAAGACGCCGCGCGCCATGGGCCTACAATGTTGAACGAGGCGGCTCGCGGGAACAACGGAACGGATAACGAAGGACATGTCGGATCGACTTAAGGCCGAGCGCGAGGCGGCGGCTGCGCGGCGGAACCTGTTGACCCAGGATGCGATCGAGCGCACCGGGATCACCGAAGAGATGATCGGGGAACTCGTCACGCGCTTCTATGGACGCGTACGCGAGGATGCGCTGCTCGGGCCGGTGTTTGCGATCGTGCAGAATTGGGACGAGCACCTCGCCAAGCTCAAGGATTTTTGGTCTTCGGTCGTGCTGATGAGCGGCCGCTATCACGGCTCGCCGATGCGGGCGCATATGCCGCTCAACCTGGTCGGCGATCATTTCGACCGCTGGCTCGATCTGTTCGAGCAGACCGCGCGCGAAGTCTGCCCGCCGCCGGCGGCTGCGCTCTTCATCGACAAGGCGCGCCGCATCGCCGACAGTTTTGAGATGGCATCGGCGACCATCGCCGGCCGCATCGCTGCGCCGCGTCATCTGCTCAGATCCTGAACACGACCGACCTGCCTGCAAAACGTGCAGTTGTGTCGCTTTGAGGTTGCGCTACGCGACCAACAGCGCGCCGCACCAATTCCAACATCATCGGTCTGATCTGCAAAATCATCATGCTGATCGCGTGATGTGACGTTGCAATTGCAAATATGCGCTGGAATGCGCTCCTTCGCATTCAATCAAAGCGAGCAACGTCATATTGATGCACTGCGGCGCCAATTCTTCGCCTTGTTTTCGGCAGAGTTCCAGCGCCTGCTGATGGGCATGTCAAGCGCATCGTTCAACGCTCCTTCCTCACCATCCGAGAACATTGCGGAACACGACGCCGACGCGGGCATCGAGCAAACGCGGCGAACGCTGCTGCTCGGCGCGCTCGCGACCACCGCTTGCCTCGGCTGTTCTCCGCCGGCACGCGCGGGTGAAGATCCGCCCGGCTCGGACGAACGGCCACAGAAGGGGGATGTGCTCGTTTTTTCCGAAGGCGATCACGAGGGAAAACTCATCACCGCGGCCGATCTGCCGGCCGGCGGACCGCCGGTCCATGCCTGGCCGAAGGATCCCAACACATCGGTTGTGCGTAGCGCCTCGCGGCTCAACGAGATCCTGATCATCAAGCTCGATCCCGCCGAGCTTGACGAGAAGACTCGCGCGCGCGCTGTCGACGGGATCACGGCCTATTCGGCGATCTGCTCCCATGCCGGCTGCCCGGTTACCGCTTGGGTGAAGAGCGATGTCGGTGACAAGGAGGTGTTCAAGTGCATGTGCCACAACTCCGAATACGATCCCCGCGCGGGCGCGCAGGTCGTGTTCGGGCCGGCGCCGCGACGGCTCGCAGCGCTGCCGCTGGCGCTCGCTGACGGCTCGCTCAGCGTCGCCGGCAATTTCATCGGAAAGGTAGGTGGCGCGCAGCCAGGATGACGGACGGTGCGGGCCATGCCCGCGTCACGAGAGGCCGCATCCGCCGATGGGCGGACGACGGGACGAACGACAAGAATTCACAACAAGAATTCAAACGGATGAAAAAGGGGAACGTCCATGACCAGGAAGCAATGGTACCTGTCCGGCTTCGTCGCCTTCACGTGTCTTGCCGCGACTGCCGCGACCGCCGGCCCGATCGAGAATTATTCACCGGTGACTGCGCAGCGGCTGGAAAATCCGGAACCCGGCAACTGGATGCTCTACCGGCGCACCTATGACGGGCAGGGCTACAGCCCGCTTGACCAGATCAACACTTCGAACGTGAAGAACCTCACGCCGGTCTGGACCTTCGCTACGGGCGTCGTCGAAGGCCACGAGGCACCGCCGATCGTCAATAACGGCGTGATGTTCGTGGCGACCCCGATGGGGCAGGTGATCGCGTTGAACGCGAAGACCGGCGACGAATACTGGCGCTACAAGCGGCAGCTTCCCGACGATCTCTTCCAACTGCATCCGACCAGCCGCGGCGTCGGCCTGTGGGAGGACAAGCTCTATCTTGCCACCACCGACGATCATGTCGTCGCGCTCGACGCCAAGACCGGCAAGGTGGTGTGGGACACCAAGGTGCAGGACTACAAGAAGGGCCAGTACATGACGCTGATGCCGCTTGTCGTCGACGGCAAGGTCATCGTCGGCGGCTCCGGCGGCGAGTTCGGCGTGCGCGGCTATGTCGCCGCCTTCGATGCCAAGGACGGCAAGGAGCTGTGGCGGACCTACACCATTCCCGGCGAGGGCGAGCCCGGTCACGACACCTGGCAGGGTGACGACTGGAAGAACGGTGGCGGCTCGGCCTGGATGACCGGCAATTACGACAAGGACACCAAGACGATCTATTGGGGTGTCGGCAATGCCGCGCCTTGGCCCGGCGAGATGCATCCCGGCGACAACCTCTACACCTCGTCGGTGCTCGCGCTCGATCCGAACAACGGCAAGATCAAGACCTATCACCAATATCACCAGAACGATTCCTGGGACTGGGACGAGGTCGAGGCGCCGATCCTGATCGACCTGCAGCGCGACGGCCGTAACATAAAGAGCCTGGTTCATCCCGGCCGCGACGCCATCTTCTGGGTGCTCGAACGCACCCCGACCAAGATCAATTACGTCGCTGGCTGGCCGTTCGTCTCCACCGACGTCTGGAAGGGCATCGATGAGAGCGGCAAGCCGATCCTCGATCCCGCACACAAGCCTGTCATCGGCAAGCGCGTCGAGTTCTGTCCGTCGCTGTGGGGCGGCAAGGACTGGCCGTCGGCGGCCTATAGCGAAAGGACCAAGCTCGTCTATGTGCCGGCCAACGAAAATTTCTGCGGCGGATTCACCGGCGAGAAGATACCGCTCAAGCCGGGCGAACTGTGGCTCGGCACCAAGCCTGAAGACATCGGCCTGAAGACGAAGCCCGGCGCCGATCATTTCGGCGAGTTGCAGGCCTGGGATCCCGTCACGGGCAAGAAGGTGTGGCAACACAACTTCCCGAAGTCGCAGCTGTTCGGCTCGGTGACGGCGACCGCAGGCGATCTCGTCTTCGTCGGCGGTACCAACGACCGCAACTTCCGTGCCTTCAACGCCAAGACCGGCGAACTCTTGTGGGAGCAGAAGACCAACTCCGGCATCATGGGCATGCCGTCGTCCTATGAGATCGACGGCACGCAGTACATCGCGATCCAGTCGGGCTGGGGCGTGGACGCGCAACGCATCCAGGATGCGCTCGCGACCAACAATATCGGCATCGAGGCCAACGTGCCGCAGGGCGGCGTGATCTGGGTGTTCGCACTGAAGAAATAAGCTCCGCCGGCGGATCGAAACAGGCGGAGCAGCAGGGGGTGGCGAATGCGGCGGACGGCAACGTCCGCCGCATTTTTGCGTGCATGATGAGATTTCTTCCTTCTCCCCTTGTTGTGGGAGAAGGTGGCATAGGCGGCCCTTAGGCCGCCGTTCTTAAGAACGCCGAAGCATAGCTTCGGCTATAGCGCCGGATGAGGGGTTCTATCCGCAGACGACAATCGCGAATTGGACTCGCGGAAACAAACCCCTCACCCAAGCGAGCTCGTGTTAGGCAGCATCGCTGCCCTCTCCCGCAAAGGGAGAGGGCACATCCATGCGCAGCCGTCAGATAACTACTTCCCCAGCCTGTCGATCTTGTCCTTTTCCTTCTGGTTCATCTCGCGAACCTTTGGATCAGGATTGTGTTGCCCGGTGGTCTGGCTGGTCGAGGCGGGCGGGGCGTTGGCGTTGGGCAAGGAGTTCTGGTCCGGCGCGGTGGGACGCGTGGCTGTGGTCGGCGGGGCGGTGGTGCCTTGGGCGAACGCGCCGGCGGCCGTCAAAAGAAAGGCGCCCGACAGCGAGACTGCGAGCGCCTTTGAGATGTTGGTCATCGATCTGCTCCTGTCAGATCGATGGAAACGGCGCGAGGCGCCTTCTGTTCCGTGCTCAGGCCTCCAATTGCTTGCCGATCGGAAGCGAGCGGATGCGTTTTCCCGTCGCCGCGAAGATCGCATTGATCAGCGCGGGCGCGAACGGCGGAACGCCGGGCTCGCCGACGCCGCTCGGCGGCGTGTCGGGTCCCGGCGGCACGATGTAGACGTTGGTCACCGCAGGAGATTCGTCGATCCTGACGACCTGGAAGTCGTCAAAGTTCTTCTGCTGTACCTTGCCGTCCTTGAAGGTGATCTCACCGTATTTGGCGATGCTCAGCCCCATGATCGCGGCGCCCTCGATCTGCGAGGCGATGCGCTCGGGGTTGACATAGGTGCCGCAATCGATCGCCGTGTCGACCCTGGGCACCGTCAGCTTGCCCTTGTCGTCGACGGCGACCTCGACGATCGTCGCGATGTAGCTGACGAAGCTGCGGTGCACGGCGATGCCGAGGCCGTGGCCCTTCGGCACTTGACGGCCCCATTCGCCTTTCTCGGCAACCAGCTCGACCACCTTGCGCAGGCGCGCGGTGTCGATCGGGTAGCTGTCCTGGGGCTCGCCATAGTTCCAGAGGTCTTTCACCGCGGGCTTGACGATGCGCGGGCTGCCGATCAGCGCGAGCAGCGTCTCCTTCTGGTCGCGGCCGGTCGCTTGCGCGATCTCGCCGACCATCGACTGCACCGCGAAGGCGCGCGGGATGTTCGAGACCGAGCGGAACCAGCCGATGCGGGTGTGCGCGGCCGCTTCCGGGTTCTCGCAGGAGATGTTGGCGATCTCGAACGGCATGTCGACGAGGCCCATGCCGATCTCGAACGGGGCCTGATGCACGGTTCCGGCGGCAAACGTCGAGGCGATGCTGGGGGCCACACTGCGATGGCGCCAGGCGATCACCTTGCCGCTCTTGTCGAGACCCGCTTCGATCCGCTCGACCGAGACGGTGTGGAGGAAGCCGTTGTGGATGTCGTCCTCGCGCGTCCACTGCACCTTCACCGGCGCGCCGAGCTCCTTCGAGAGCAGTGCGGCCTCGAGCGCAAAGTCGCATTTCGACTTGCGACCGAACCCGCCGCCGAGCAGCGTGACGTTGACCGTGACGTTGTCCTCGGGAATGCCGAGCGTCTTGGCGACGTCCTCGCGGGTGCCGCCGGGGCTCTGCACCGGCGCCCAGATCTCCGCCTTGTCGCCCTTGACGTCGGCGACCGCCACCGGCGGCTCCATTGCGACATGGGCGAGATGGGGAATGTAGTACTCGCCGACAATAACCTTGTCGGCGCTCTTCAGCGCGGCGTCCGCATCGCCCTCCTGGCGCAGGACGAGGCCGGGCTTGCGCGAGGCCTCCTCGAGCTCCTTGCGGTAGGCGACGGAGTCGTATTTGCCATTGGGACCATCGTCCCACACCAGCTTCAAGGCGTCGCGGCCCTTGATCGCAGCGCCGGTGTTGCGCGCGATCACGGCAACGCCGCCGAGCGGCTGGAATTTCGAAGGCCACGGCCAGCCGCGCACCTGCATCACCTTCTCGACGCCGTTGATCTTCAGCGCCTCTTCCGGCTCGAACTTGACCAGCTTGCCGCCGGTCACTGGCGGACGGGCGATCACGGCATATTTCATGCCGGGCAGCCGCACGTCGGCGCCGTAATGCGCCTTGCCGGTGGTGATGTCGTGGAGATCGACGATGCTGACTTGGCCCTTGGTGAGATAGCGGAAGTCCTTGGGGTCCTTCAGCTTGAGGCCTTCGATGCTGGGTACCGATTCCTTGGCGGCGTCGGCTGCGAGCTCGCCGAAGCCGAGCTTGCGTCCGCTGGCGCTGTGGACGACCTCGTGATTGACGGCCTTGACCTCGGTCGCCGGTACGCCCCAGCGCTTCGCCGCGGCCTGCTCCAGCATGGTGCGGGCGGAGGCGCCGATCTGGCGCATCGGGATCAGATAGTGCCGCGTACTGCGCGAGCCGTCAGTGTCCTGGTTGCCGAACTTGACCTCGTCGCCATGGGCCTGCTGCACCTTGACCCTGCTCCAGTCGGCTTCCATCTCCTCGGCCACGATCAGCGGCAGGCTGGTGCGCACGCCTGTGCCCATTTCCGAACGGTGCCCGACGATAGTGACGATGCCGTCCGGGCCGACCGAGACGAACACGCGCGGATCGACCACGACGCCGTGCGGCATCTTTCCGGCACCGGTTTCATAGGCGAATGCCTGGCGCGACATCACGGGCGCGGCGAGCACGAAGCCGCCGGTGACGCCAAGCCCCTTCAGGATGCTGCGGCGTGAGACTTTCTCGACCCTGATGTTCTTTTCGAAGCCGCGAAGCTTGCGGGGATTGTCGATGAAATTCATGTCACACTCCCGTCGATGCGAGATGGACGGCGTTCTCGATGCGCTGGTAGCAGCCGCAGCGGCAGATGTTGCCGGACATGGCCTCGCGGATCTGGTCGTGGGAGGGTTTTGGGTTGTCCATCAAGAGCGCTGCGGCCTGCATGATCTGCCCGGCCTGGCAGAAGCCGCATTGGGGCACGTTGACCTGGCGCCAAGCCTTCTGCACCGGATGATCGCCGGTGGGATGCAGTCCCTCGATCGTGGTGACCTCGCGTCCGGCGACGTCGTTCACCGACGTGATGCAGGCACGCACGGCCTCCTTGTCGACGATGACGGTGCAGGCGCCGCACAGGGCCTGGCCGCAGCCGAATTTGGTCCCGGTCAGCCCGGCCTCGTCGCGCAGGAACCAGAGTAGCGGGAGATCCGGGTCGCCGTCCCAGCTCTGTTCCTGGCCGTTGATCTTCACCTTGATCATGATCGTCCCTCGCTCTTCATAAGCATGCCAAATCTAGAGTTCGCCGACGCGGGTCGGCGACGGTTCGTGCGTCGTCTCGCCACATTCCGCCGTCGTCCCGCGCGGGCAAATCCCGGAGGGAAGCAGAAATTCCAATGGCGATGTCCGGATGTGCTCGATACCTCCCGTTTGTTCTTGATTGTTTGAATCCGCGCGGCATCGTGACGGCGCGAGCGTAGCAGAGGTCGCACCGGCCCGGCGTTCACAGCCGAGTGTTCTCACCGGGAAAAGATTGCATCGCTGGTTTGTCAAAAGCAGGGCGCGGCTTCATGCCGCGCATGTGCGAAACGGGCGCAACAAAAAAGCTTCGTCCGCCAGGAACACTGCACGGACGAAGCAGGATGCCTCAGTCGAGGGAGGGAGAAGCGCAAGCGCCGTGAACTTCAAGCAGGAAGCGGGCGGTCCTGCGCAATCATTCAGAGACCAGGACTGAGGAGCTGATGGCCCTCACATACGCATGGTGCACAAGCGGCGGCATCGCCGCGATGGTCCGGGACGGGGACCGATCCGGCTCGCTGGCGGTGGTTGGCGCCAGCGAGCGGATAGGGGACCGGCGAAGGCTCGGCGGCCCGGCTCAAGCGGCCTTCTCAGGCGGCTTTGGCTTTCGCCACGTGGGTCGCAATCGCGTCCATCAGCGGCGGCGACAGGCAGTCATAGGGCTCCAGGCCGATCTCCTTCAGCCGCGAACGAATGCCAGCCATCTGCTCCGGCTTGACGCCCGATTCGATGATCGAGGAGACGAAGGCGGCGAATTGCGGCGCCTGCGAGCCCTGCTCCTGGAACAGCTCGGGATGGACGAAATCGAGGCCGTAGAACGGATGGCCCTTGTTCTCGATGCGGCCGTACATGTGGGTGCCGCAGGCCTTGCAGGCGTGGCGCTGGATTACCGCGGACGCGTCGACGACCTGCAGCTTGTCGCCGTTCTCGAGCACGCTGACGTTCTGGCGCGGCACCACGGCGACGACCGAGAAGTTCGCGCCCTGCGGCTTCCAGCACTTGGTGCAGCCACAGGCGTGGTTGTGCGCGACGTCGCCCTTGATGCCGACCTTGACCGGATGGTCCGCGCATTTGCAGACCAGCGTGCCGCCTGCGAAGCTGCCGCTGCCCTGTTTGAGGCCGTTGTCGATCGATGGATGGAGTGCAACAGTCATGGGTCGATCCTCCTTGGTGTGATGTCTGTGAGCTAGAACACGACGACGGAACGGATGGATTTGCCCTCATGCATGAGGTCAAAGCCCTTGTTGATCTCATCGAGCTTGAGCACGTGGGTGATCATCGGATCGATCTGGATCTTTCCGTTCATGTACCAGTCGACGATCTTCGGCACGTCGGTGCGGCCGCGCGCGCCGCCGAAAGCAGTGCCACGCCAGTTGCGGCCGGTGACGAGCTGGAACGGGCGGGTGGCGATCTCCTTGCCGGATTCGGCAACGCCGATGATGATCGAGGTGCCCCAGCCGCGATGGCAGGCTTCCAGCGCCTGGCGCATCACCGTGGTATTGCCGGTGCAGTCGAAGGTGTAGTCGGCGCCGCCGTCGGTGAGGCCGACGAGGTGCTGGACGATATCGCCGGTGACCTTCTTCGGGTTGACGAACTCGGTCATGCCGAACCGGCGGCCCCAATCCTCCTTGGCGTCGTTGATGTCGACGCCGATGATCTTGTCGGCGCCGGCCATCTTGGCGCCCTGGATCACGTTGAGGCCGATGCCGCCGAGGCCGAACACGACCACGTTGGAGCCCGGCGTCACCTTCGCGGTGTTGACGACGGCGCCGACACCGGTGGTGACGCCGCAGCCGATGTAGCAGCTCTTGTCGAACGGCGCGTCCTCGCGGATCTTGGCGACCGCGATCTCCGGCAGCACGGTGAAGTTCGAGAAGGTTGAGCAGCCCATATAGTGGTAGACCGGCTTGCCCTTGTAGGAGAAGCGGCTGGTGCCGTCGGGCATCACGCCCTTGCCCTGCGTCGCGCGGATCGCGGTGCAGAGATTCGTCTTCTGGCTGAGGCAGCTTTTGCACTGCCGGCATTCCGGCGTGTAGAGCGGGATGACGTGGTCGCCCGGTTTCACCGAGGTCACGCCGGGACCGATCTCGCGGATGATGCCGGCGCCTTCATGGCCCAGGATCGACGGGAAGATTCCTTCGCTGTCGAAGCCGTCGAGCGTATAGGCGTCGGTATGGCAGATGCCCGTGGCCTTGATCTCGACCAGGACTTCGCCGGCCTTCGGTCCTTCCAGGTCGACCTCGACGATCTCGAGCGGCTTCTTTGCTTCGAAAGCGACGGCGGCGCGTGTCTTCATCGTAAACTCCTCAAATCCTCGTAGAATGCCAGGACGCCGTCTCGGCAATCCCAGCAACGTTCACTTATGGCCCATGCAGGCGTCTTCCGCCTTGGTGTAGGCCTCCGGCTTCTCCTCCTTCTTGGAGGGACGCTGCCGGCCCCATGCTTCGGTGGAGCGGGCGCGCAGATAGACGTAGAGATCGTCCATGTAGCAGGCGACGTTCGGATTGTCCCCGAAGGCCGGCATGACGTTCTCTTGCGCCGTCGAGATGTTCTTGCGACCGGAAGCGACCACGCCGAGGAAGTCGCCATAGCTCATGGTCTTGACGGAGTCCTTCAGTGCCGGTGCGTAGGTGGAGCCCATGCCGTCCGGGCCATGGCAGACGTGGCAGTCGGAATGGTAGCGGCGGTATCCGGAATAGGTGAACCAGTCCACGGTGCCGTCGGCCGAAATCTTGTAGGTCGGGGTCCCTTCCTTATCGAGCCACTTTCCATCGTCTTCCTTCTTCACCGCGGTCGGGTCTCCCGGACCGTCCGCAACAGCAATTCCCCCCGAGGTCACGAAGATGATCGCAGCAATGACAGAGCAGATTTTACGCAAGAGTTTGTCCTCGAAGGCGTTCGTTGGAGACGAGCCGGCGCGTGGAGTTGATCCACGCGCCGGAGCGATGCTGAGCGAGGCCTAGTTCGGCAGCGAGAACACGGTCAGCGTGCCGCCGAGCGCCGTGTAGTTGCTGAGGGCCGCGTAGCCACCGACAGCGCCGAGACCGGCGGTCGGATCGGTCAGACCTGCGGCGAGACCGATGCCGGCCCAGCCACCCACGCCGGAGAGCACGGCTACGTACTGCTTGCCATTGTTCTCATAGGTGGTGACGTTGCCGATGATGCCGGAGGGAGTCTTGAACTTGTAGAGCTCCTTGCCGGACTTGGCATCGACTGCCTTCAGGTAGCCTTCGAGCGTGCCGTAGAACACCACGCCGCCGGCGGTCGCGAGCGCACCCGACCAGACCGAGAACTGCTCCTTGTTCGACCAGACGATCTTGCCGGTCTTGTTGTCCCAGGCGATGAAGTTGCCCATATGGCTTTCACCCTGCGGCGGATACATCGAGAGCGTCGCACCCACATAGGGCTGGCCCGCGGTGTAGCTCACCTTGAACGGTTCGTAGTCCATGCAGACGTGGTTGGTCGGAACGTAGAACAGCTGCGTGTCCGGCGAGTAGGCTGCCGGCTGCTCGTCCTTGGTGCCGAGCGCGGCCGGGCAGATGCCCTTCACGTTGACGTCCTCGCCCGCCTTGTCGGTCGAAGCTGCATCGAGCACCTTCGGACGGCCATAGGTCGGCGAGCTCTTGTTCATGTCGACACCGGAGGTCCAGTTCACCTTCGGATCGTACTTTTCGGCGACCAGCAGCTCGCCGCTCTCACGGTCCATGGTGTAGGCGAGACCGTTGCGGTCGAAGTGGGTCAGGAGCTTGCGGGGCTGTCCGTTGATCTGCTGATCCGTGAGAATCATCTCGTTGACGCCGTCATAGTCCCATTCGTCATGGGGCGTCATCTGGTAGACCCACTTGGCCATGCCGGTGTCCGCGTCGCGCGCGAAAATGGTCATCGACCATTTGTTGTCACCCGGACGCTGCTTCGGATTCCAGGTCGAGGGATTGCCCGACCCGTAATAGACCATGTTCAGAGCGGGATCGTAGGAGATCCAGCCCCAGGTGCAGCCGCCGCCGATCTTCCACTGATCGCCTTGCCAGGTCTTCAAGCTGGAGTCGGGTCCGACGGGCTTGCCGAGCGACATCGTCTTGACCGGATCAAGCTTGATCTGGTCATCCGGACCTTCGGAATAGGCACGCCAGACTTGCTTGCCGCTCTTGAGGTCGTAAGCGGTGACGTGGCACTGCACGCCGAATTCACCACCGGAGATGCCGACCAGGACCTTGTCCTTGACGACCAGCGCGGCCGACGTACCGGTCTCGCCCTTCGCAGGATTGCCGTTGGTCGCCGACCAGGCCACCTGGCCGGTCTTGGCGTCGAGCGCGACGAGGTTGGTATCGGCCTGATGCAGGATGATCTTGCCGTCCCCGTAGGACAGGCCGCGGTTGACCGTATCGCAGCACATCACCGGGATGACGTTCGGGTCCTGCTTCGGCTCGTACTTCCAGACGATCTTGTTCTCGTTGGAAAGGTCAATGGCATAGACCTTGTTCGGGAACGGCGTGTGGACGTACATCATGTTGCCGATGATCAGCGGGCCGCCCTCATGGCCACGCAGCACGCCGGTCGAGAATGTCCAGGCGACCTGAAGCTTCCCGACGTTCTGTGCAGTGATCTGGTTCAGCTTGGAATAGCGGGTATTGGCGTAGTCGCCGGCCGGCATCACCCAGTCTTTCGGGTTCTGCGACATCTTGATCAGCTCATCATTGGCTGAGGCGCTGCCGACGGCGAGAGCCGCCGCGGAGCCAAGATAGGTCGCCAGTAGCACCTTGCGCATAGTTATTCCTCCGTTGGTCTCGTTTATTGTTTCCGAAGCATTGCTCAATCACCGGGCTTCTCGTCCGGCGTCTGCTCGTGCAGGGCGGTCACGTTGGGACCAGAAACGATGCTGTGCTGTTTCCTCCTCCTGATGAGAGCCACGGGTCCACGTGCAGGAGCGGCCCGTTCTTGTTGTTCCTGCTGCAATCCCTAACCACTTCGCCACCGGGAAACTTGCCCAAGAGAGAAGCCGGTTTGCTTGACAGCGCACGGACGCGAAGATTTTGATTTTGCAGTAGCGAATTCAGCGGCTTCTACGTTGCCTCGGGGCGCCTTCGACGACTCAGGTTCCCCTTGACGGCGGTGCAACTAAGGCGGAGGATTAACCTTGAAGGGCGGCAACGGACGATGGCGCGCGTTGCAACAGACCGCTCAAATTCGAGGTAAACGTCACGCAACCACGGCTGAGGGCTTCGGCAGCGCTGGTCGCGATTCGCGTCAAAGCTCCGGATCAAACCAGTGGCTGGATTAATGTCCGACACAATTCACACGCTCTCGACGACCGGACTGACGCCGAAGCGGCAGATCCAGAGCTGGATCGACGGACTGACGAGCCTGTGTGGGCATTTCGACGTCGATCCGCTGGAGGCGTCGTCGCTCGAAGGCCGTATCGACTACACCACGGTCTCGCGCCTGAAGCTCTGCCAGATCGAGGTGAGCCAGCATCGCATCGCGCACACGCTGGCGCGTGCCAAGGCGAACGAACACCCGTACATCAAGATCCATTTCCAGACCTACGGCGTGTCCTATTTCGAGCAGGAAGGCCGCCACATCGAGCTGAACCCCGGCGACATTATCGCCTATGACGTCTCCTGCCCGCATTCGATCATCAGCCCCGCCTTCACGCGCCACGACGTGGTGATCGTGCCCAAAGCCCTGCTGCGCGACCGCGGGTTTCCGTCGCAGCGGATGCCTGCGTGCAAATTGTCGGCGAGGACCGGGACGGGGCGAATCGCCCATGATTTCGTCCACGCGACCTTCGATGAGGCAGCAAAGCTGTCGGCGAACAGCGCCGTCGGCGTTGCCGATTCGCTGATCGATCTCCTGCTGCTGCCGCTGCGCGAAGCCGACACGATGTTCGACCGTGTCGGGCCCGAGGCGATGTATGTGCGCGCGCAGTTCTTCATCCGCGAGCATCTGCGCGATCCGGACCTGTGCATCGACCAGATCTCCGCCGAGCTCGGCTGCTCCAAGCGCTATCTGCACATGCTGTTCTCCGAGCGCGGCACCACCGTGAGCGACTACATCTGGCAGGCGCGCTTGCAGAACTGTCGTCAAGAGCTCGAGGCTCACGCCGGCAAGACCATCACCGACGTCGCGTTCTCCTGGGGCTTCTCCAGCTCATCGCATTTCAGCCGCGTGTTCCGGAAATATTTCGGCGTCGTGCCGTCCTCGATCCACAAGGCGCAACAGAGCGCGGCGAGCGCCGACGAACATTAGGCGGGCCGCGTCGCGGCCGGGCGCGCCGATAGGGCGCGCAGGTCGCGTGCCGGCGGCCGTGATGTCTCTCAGGCCGGCATGGCGATGTAGGGAATGCTGGTCACGAGAGCGACGAGCAGCACCGCGTTGCCCAGCATGCCGCTCCAATGCAGCCGGCGCAGCCGACGCGGGGCTTCGGCATCGCCGGCATCCCTTGCGCTGAGCTGGTCGTCCATCCGCTGCATGAACCAGCGGCGTCCCCAGATCGCCAGGCCCGCGATCAGGCCAACGCCGATCGCGGCCATCAGGCGGCCGTCGAGCAGGAAAGCCACCGTTCCGATGACGCCGACAACGCGCATCACCAGAAAATGGGCGTTGAACATTCCGCGTAGCAACTGGGCGACGGGCTGGATATCGAGCTTCACCAGCAGGAAGGCGGGCGAAGCCAGCGTGAAATAGCCCATCGGAAAGAGCAGGATGATCATAACGGCGACGGCGACGGCATCCGGTGTCATACGATCAGCCTTTCTCGTCCGCGCCGGTGAGGGCTGTCGACGCGAGGGCACAATCATAGCGCGAAAATGGGCGTTCGACACTAGGCTTTGGTTGGACACCGGGCCGCGAAGGGCATCCGGCGCGCCTGCGCGGTGCGGTTCAGGCCGGCTCGAGACCGAGTGACTTTGCGCTCTCGATCCAGATCGGCAGCTCGCGCTGGTACAGCTCGTTGGTGTCCTTGAAACCGATCGCAGGCTCGAGCACGAAAGTGGCGAGAACCTCCTTCACCTTCGGATCGTTGTTGGCGGCGACACAGAGCTCGGCAAGGCGGTCGACGATCGGCTGCGGCGTCGCCTTCGGCACCGCCCAGCCGGAGAAGCCGCTCACGGTGAAGAATTTCGACGTCGCGCCCTGCTCAGGGAGGGTCTTGACATCAGGGATCGCGCCGACCTTCTTGGAATGCACGGCGAACACGGTGCCGCGATCGCTTTGCAGGACGGATTGTGCGGCAGTGAAGCTGCCCATCGCGGCATCGAGGGTACCTTCCAGCAGTCCCGTCCACATCGGGGCCTCACCGCGATAGTGGACCGGCTCGATGGAAAGGCCGTATTGCTTGTTGAGCTCGCTGATCGTCATGTGCGGGGCCGAGCCCGCGCTGTAGGTGCCGAAGTTCACCTTGCCGCTCTTGCGCGCGAAGGCGACGAAATCCTCCAGCGTCTTGACGCCAGTTTTCGGGTTCGCCACCAGCAAGAGGCCGGCGCCGGGAATGACGCTGACGAGGGTCAGATCCCTGTCCATGTCGTAGCCTGGATTCTTCATCACCACCCGATTCATGATGTAGGTGGTCGAGATCGAGCACAGCACGGTGTGGCCGTCGGGCTCCGCGCGGGCGACCTCTGCGGTGCCGATCGCACCGGAGGCGCCGGGCTTGTTCTCGACGACGACGGTCTTGCCGACTTGCTTGGCGATGAATTCGCCATAGGCGCGTGCCAGCAGGTCGGTCTGTCCGCCGGCGGGATAGCTGCAAATCATGCGGATCTGCCGCGATGGCCAGGTACCTTGCGATGCAGCCTGCGCCGAGGCGCCACGTGTGACGAAAGGCATCGCGAGTACGCTGGTGCCGGCGGCGACGAAGCGGCGGCGATCGAGCTTTGCAGACATGTTTTTCTCCCCGATTTGTGCCGAGGGTACTGCATCGAGCCGTCTCTGCCATGACCGACAGGCGAGACAGATTGGCGCATTGGACGGACCGCGCCCTGTTCGCCTCATCCAGGCGGTCGCGCCTTCCGCATGACGCGCAGCCAGACGGTCTCGGTCAAGGCCACTGCAACGAGGCCGAAGGTGCCGCCGATCAGCACGTTGGTGATGCGCTCTTCCGCGATGCCGCTGGCGCCGCCGGCAAAGGAGGCTGCGAGCGCGATGAAGAAGCAGCGCAGGCCGAAACCGACGATGTAGCGCGAGAACGAGATCAGGGTGAGGGTGGCCGCGAGAACGGCGAATGCATAGCCGACCCGGCTTTGCGGCAGCGCGATGCCGGCGAGGAAGCCGAGCGGCACCCCGACGAATGCGCCGATCGCGCGCTGCTTCAGCTTGCCGGTCGACGCGGAGAGATCGCCGACGATCACGCTTGCGGCCGACCACATGACCCATTGCCCCTGTGCGAGGTCGAGTATCTCCACCAGCGCCGCCGCGGCGAAGACCGCCATGGTCGTCGCGATTGCCGGCAGAAACCACTCGGCCGCGGGCAGCCCGAGCGAGGCCGCGGCGCCACCGCCGCGTCGGCGCAGGTCGTAGATCTGGATAGCGCAGACCAGCACCAGCGCGATCGGCGAGGACAGGAGGATCATGCCGGCGTGACGCAATGCTTCCGCGGCGCTCACGCCCTCCCGCACCTCGCAGGCTAGATAGACGGCGGGGATGAATACCCAATTGCCGAGAGTGCGGAAATGTTCGCCGTAGCGCGTCGCCGCCACTGCAAGGAAGCCGGCAAGCGCCGTCAGCACCACGAATAGCGGCTTGATGGGGCTTGCGAGGAAGAGAGCGGCAAAGGTGATGAGAATGGCAAGGTAGTGCCACGCGACCACTTTGGGCGCCAGGTGCAGCCTGAGCGCGGGAATGAGCAGCGAGACCGCGATCAGCCCGAGATTGAGCAGCGCCGTCTCGCGCGAAGCGAAATAGGCCACGACAAACGGGCCGACGACGATCAGCGCCCGCACGAGCTCGCCGGTCTTGATTTCGCGGGACAGCGCGTCGCGGAGGCTTGCGGCGGACGAGGCGTTCAAGATGGCACCGACGGTCGAATGAAACGCCGGTATCATACGGTTCACGGCGCCGCTAGGCGAGTCGATGCCATTGTGCTCGCCGCTAACCGCATCGTCATTCCGGGATGCGTGCGTAGCACGCAGGCCCGGAATCCATGAGGCCGCATGCGCCGTGGACCCATGGATTCCGGGTTCGCCCTGCGGGCGCCCCGGAATGACGAAATCTCAGCGCTGAATGATCTTCATCCAGACATCGCCGAGGATCGCAGGCTCGCGCGGCGGCAGATAGGTGAGGCCGGCCTGTTTGCCGAGTTCGGCGACCTTGCCTTCGGCGGCAAGCTGGCCAAGCGCCGTGTTGACGGCCTCGATCAGGGCGGGGTCGCTGGCAAGCCCGACATAGCCGCGATTGGCGCCGATCGGGTAGTAGTAGCCGGACGCCGTGATCGGCGTATCAGGCTGGGCGGCGCGATGGGCATCGAGGCGCGCAAGGTCGATCAGCGTCGCGTCATAGTCGCCGCGCTGGAGTGCGCCGAAGAGGTCATCGCGGCCGGGCACGAGATGAGTGATGTTGTCGATCAGGCGCCCTTTGTCGAAGGTCATCAGGATGGCATCGCCGAGTGAGCCGCTTTCGATGACGAGGCGAAGTCCGGCGAGGTCGCCGATGTCGCCGATCTTGCGGCCCTTCGCCTTCGGCCCGAGCACCACCGTCATCGGCGAGTAAACATAGGGCTGGCTCGGCGCGAGCACGCCGAGTTCGACGCGGCGACGCCGGTCTTCGCGCTTGGCCCCGGCGAAATCGGGCAGGCGCGCCGTCTTCATGCCGGGCTTGACGAGAGAATCCGTCGTCAGCGCATAACCGCCGACCAGCGCGCAGCGGCCGTCCGAGAGCAGCGCATTGGCCTCGAGCTGCGGGCTGGAATCTTCATCGAGTTTGCTCTCGAACCACTGGATCGTCAGCGGCCGTCGCAGGCGCTCGGCGACCGCCTGTGCCAGCAGCACGTCGAAGCCCGCATCCGACTTGCCGCGGTGATGCACTGAGAGCGGCGGCCTGTCCTCGTCGAGACAGATCTTCAGCGGATCCTCGGCCGCGCGCGCAACAATGGGCGCCGCCGCGAGGATCACGGCAACGGTCCACGCGGCAAACCAGCGCCTCATGGTTTCCTCCGGCTCGAGACAAAGGCCCAGAGATTGCCGATCTCGTCGTCGCTGAGGATGTCGGCCCATGGCGGCATCTTGTTGTTCTTGCCGTTCTTCACCGTGGTGACGAAGCGTGTCTTGTCGTCGGGAAAGGCACGCAAGTCCGGCGTGATCGTGCCGGAGTTCATCATGTTGGGGCCGTGGCAGTGTGAGCATTTCGAGGCATAGGTCGACTTGCCATGGTCGATCTGCGCCTGCATGGAATTGCCGGTGGCGTCGTCCGCGGCACGAACGGTCGCCGCAAGCGCGACCGTCAGCACCGCGACGGCGGCGAGCATCGCCGCCGTCTTGTAAGATGTTTCTTTCAGCATCGTGCCTGTGGTTACTTCTTGACCGCAAAGACCCACAGCGAGCCGCCGGGTGGCACCTGAGCCAACCGCTCGTCGCCGGAGAACAGCGAGTAGACGCCGCCATAGCCGCTCGTCACTGCGACGTACTGCACGCCGTCCTGCTGCCAGGTGACCGGCTGTCCCTCGATGCCGGAGCCGGTCTGGAACTGCCAGAGCTTCTTGCCGGTGTCGGCGTCGAAGGCCTCGAACTCGCCAGTCAGCGCGCCCGAGAACACGACGCCCCCCGCGGTCGACAGCACGCCCGAGAAGCGCGGGATGTCGCTCGGCGCTTCCCACTTGGACTTGCCGGTCAAGGGATCGATTGCCTTCAGATGGCCGCGCGGGCCGTCACCCCACTCCCAGAGATCGGTGAGGTCCATGCCGAGATACCATTCACCCTGCTTGAAGGTGACGGGCTCGGTCTTGTACCTGCCGCCGAAGGCGAGGGTGTTGGCGTAGGCAAGGCCCGTCTGCGGATTGAACGACATCGGCTCCCAGTTCTTGCCGCCGAGGATCGACGGATAGACCGTGACCTTCTTGCCCTCGCGTGCGTCCTTCGAAACGTCGGTCTCGATCGGACGTCCCGTCTTCATGTCGATGCCGGTCGCCCAGTTGACCTTCACGTAAGGGTTGGCCGCGAGCAGCTTGCCGTTGGTGCGGTCGAGCACGTAGAAGAAGCCGTTGCGGTTGGCGTCCATCAGCACCTTGGTCGGCTTGCCTTCGACGTTCATGTCGGCGAGCACCATCTCGGCTACGCTGTCATAGTCGAACGGGTTGTTCGGCGAGAACTGGTAGTGCCACTTGATCTTGCCGGTCTTGGGATCCATCGCCAGCACGGAGCAGGTGTAGAGATTGTCGCCGGGGCGCACCGCGGAGTTGAACGGGCCGGGATTGCCGATACCCCAATAGACTGTGTTCAGCTCGGGGTCATAAGAGCCCGTGATCCAGGTCGAACCGCCGCCGAGCTTCCAGGTGTCGCCTTTCCACGTGTCGCCGCCGGGCTCGTCCGGCGAGGGGATCGAATGGGTGCGCCAGAGATGCTTGCCCGTCGCCGGATCCCAGCCGTCGATGAAGCCGCGCGTGCCGAACTCGGCGCCGGAGATGCCGGTGATGACGACACCGTCGGCGACCAGCGGGGCCACCGTCATCGAATAGCCTTCCTTGATGTCGGCGGCCTTCTGCCGCCACAGCTCCTTGCCGGTCTTGGCATCGAGCGCGATCACGTTGGCGTCGAGCGTGGTGCGGAACACCTTGCCGTCGTAGAGCGCGGCGCCGCGGTTGATGATGCCGCAGCAGACGATGCGAGGCGTCTCGGCGGGATACTCGACCTTGGTTTTCCAGATCTGCTTGCCGGTCTTGACGTCGACCGCCATGGTCGCATTGTGCGAGGTCACGTAGATCACGCCCTGGTACACCAGCGGTTGCGATTCCTCGCTGCGATCGTCGTTGAACGAGTAATTCCAGACCGGGACGAGATTCTTGACGGTGTCCTTGTTGATCTGGTTCAGCGTCGAGAAGCGCTGGAGATTGTAGCCCATCCCGTAGTTGAGAACGTTCGAAGTATCGGTCGCGCCCTTGACCAACTGCTCGGTGGTCTGTGCACTTGCACAAGTCGATGCAAGCATGACGAGGCTCGCGGCCATCGCAAAGCGTTTCATCCGTTCCTCCCAATATGCGCGTCTATTGACGCTGCGGGAACAACACTCGGCCCGAATGCAAAACGCGTCAATACGAAAGTCGAAAGTGCGACGCCTATATGTTGAACGCCAGATGCCAGTCACCTGACGGAAACCTTACAGCCCCACGCTCACTTGTGTGCAGACGCTGGAAAAATTCCGCGGCACGGAGCGGCCCGGATGGAAGCCGCTAGGCTGTCCCCGCCGGGGGGCGGCGAGTCGGGGCGCGCGCAGGTTGCAATTTTCGACTTGAACCAGGGCTCGTTTACGGACTTATTTCGGTTTGATCCCGTTCTAATCGAGGTCGTCAGGAGGTTTCGATGTTGTCACGTCGCTCAGTTGCGCTCGCGCTCACGGTTGCATTGCTGTCCGGTCCGGCCCTCGCGGCACCCGCCAGTGCCGTCAAGATGTTCGATACCGACAATGACGGCACGCTCGATCTCGCCGAGGTGAAGAAGGCGGCCAGCGCATTGTTCGCCAAGCTCGATCCCGATCGCGACGGCACGCTCGATGCACGCGAATTGCGCGGGCGGTTGTCGGCGAAGGAGCTCGCCGCCGCCGATCCTGATCGCGACGGGACCCTTACGCTCGACGAGTACCTGTCCGTGGTGGAGCAGCGCTTCAGTGCCGCCAATCCGGACAAGGACGGCACGCTCGATGCGAAGGAGCTGAAAACGCGGGCCGGCCGCGCGCTGTTGCGTCTGCTGCGCTGAAGTACCATCGGCCAGGAACCTAGTTCCGACCGGAAAGCTCGGAACATCGGGCTGCTCGGCCTGTTCTCTTCGCGACGTCCTGCTTGGCGCCGGGGCAGCGCGGCGGGAGAAGAGGAGAAGCAGATGAACACGAAACGTTCCGTTCTTGCTGCCTGCGCGATCCTAACGTTGAGCGCGGGCGTCGCCGTCGCTGGCCCGTGCAACACCGGCAGCGCCAGCACCGACAAGGATGCCGGTTCTGGTCCGGTCACCGTGGGTTCGGCGCAGTCACAGAGCTCATCGAGCGAAACGGGTCAGCATCCGCCGACCAGCACGATGAATCGCGCCAGCAGCGGCGCGGCTGCCTCGTCGGAAGATGCCCAGCGGCAGATGCAGAGCCAGCCAACCGCAGCGGATAGCGCGGGAGGTGCCAAGCCCAACACGCAAACAGCTGGCAAGGACTGTTGACGCGGCACAACTCGTGTCGATTCGGGCGTGGTGTGTCGGGCAAAGTCGCGTCGTTCAGCTCCGTGCTTGACCAAGAGCGAACTGGCTTTGCCCGAGAGAGAAGTGCGGCCGCGAAGAATCGACACAGACGCGTTCGGCGTTCGAATCGGCGCTTGAACTGCAGGGGACCCAGCCCTAGGTTTTGCCCCGCGCGATGTCGCGCTTAATACCTTGGGAGACCCCGAATGGCTTGGAAAGCTCCGAAGATCGTGGAAGTGCCGGTCGGCATGGAAATCAACATGTACGCCTGCGCTTCGCGCAAGTAAGACCGACGACCTGCCGCGGCTTCGACGGCAAACGCCGCCGAAGCCGTGGCAGTGTCGGGGATCGCCATCGCGTCTCATCACGTGGCACCCCCCGCGCCTTGCCGTTGATGCAAAGTCATATCTGATCGGGCTCGGTCCTCCCCCCGTAAAGAGCGGCCTTCGCTTTCCGCGCACCATTATGCGCTGACGCACGGTCAGCGCTGCTGCAGTATCTGAGGCTTGAAATCGTCGCGCTCCCGCGTGCCCTTGAAGCGCGCAAATCGAAGCGCCAGGGTCGGCAGCACCAGCAGGCTGAGTGCCATCGATGTCATCAGCCCCCCGAGGATGACGATCGCCATCGGCCCCTCGATTTCACGCCCCGGTTCTCCCGCGCCGATCGCGAGTGGAAGCAATCCCAGGCCGGTCACGAGTGACGTCATGAGAATCGGGACGAGACGGTCGGCCGCGCCCTCGATTGCGGTGTCGAGCCCCCACACGCGACCGTCGACCAGGACGAGGTGCTCGTAGTGAGAGATCATGAGGATGGAATTGCGCAGCGTGATGCCGAACAGCGTGACAAAGCCGACCATCGATCCGAGCGATAGGAGGCCACCGGTCAGCGCCAGTGCGAACACGCCACCGACGAAGGCGAACGGTAGGTTAATCATGACCAGCAACAGATTTCGCCAATGGCCGGTCACCATCGCAAGCAGAACGATGATCCCCGTCCCGGCAAGCAAGGAGTTGACGACGAGATCGCGCCGCGACCGGGCTTGGGCCTCAGCCGCTCCGGCAAATTCGATGCGGGTACCGGGCGGAAGCGTGACCTCGCGAGCCAGCTTGCGTTTGGCGGCGGCCACGAAGGATTCGAGGTCGCGTCCGCTGACATTCGACGTGACGGTCTGAACGCGCTGCGCATTCTGGTGCTGGATCTGATAGCGGCCCGAGGTTTCGTAAACGTCGGCGACTTGCTTCAGCAGAATGTAGGCACCGCTCGGTGTGCGCACCGGCAGGTCGTCGATCTGGGTGAGCCTGGCTCGGGCATGCGCATCAAGGATCACGATGATGTTGAAGACGGCATTGCCTTCATATCCCTGGCCGACGATGTCGCCCTGATAGGCGGTGCGGACCAATTCGAGGACCTCGACCGCATCGAGCCCCCAGCGCTGCAGATCGGTCGGCCGAAGCGTCACATTGACCTGCGGCATTCCGGGCGGCGTTCGCCGCTGCACATCCAGGGCGCCCCCAACCTCGTCGAGTTCGCGTGCGACATCGCGCGCGGCGCGATCGAGCGCGTCGAGGTCAGGCCCGTAGATGTTGATGACCACAGCCGCACTGAAGCCGGAGACGGTTTCCTCCACGCGCTCCGTCAAATAGGTCTTGCTCGAGAAGGAAACCCCGGGGAAGTCGGCCAGAGCGGCCCTGATGCGCGCTTCGGCTTCGGATTGTGCCCGACCCGAGAGTCCCGGCTCCAGATCGACCTCGAACTCGCTGGAATGCGGACCAACCGTGTCGATGCCGGCCTCGGCGCGGCCTGCATGCTGCGCCACCCTGCGAATACCTGGGATATGCCGGAGTGTATCCGTCATCAGTTTGCCGATGCGGAGGGATTCGTCGAGCGAGGTGCCGGGGATCGCGGAGACGTGCAGGATCAAATGGCCCTCCCGCAGATCGGGTAGGAAGGTCCCGCCGAAGAAAGGCAGCATTGCCGCGCCGGCGATCGTGATGGCCGCGGCTGCCGTCATCACCAGCTTCGGGTAACGGCCGATACGACGCAGCAAGGCGCGGTAGTAGCGACGGGACCACCGCACTGCCGGCGGTTCATGCAGGTGCCGTCCGCCATTTCGTCCGACGAGGAGCAGCATGGAGAGCGCCGGGGTGACGGTCAGGGCTACCGCGAGCGAGGCGATCACTGCGAGGATGTAAGCGATGCCCAGGGGGGCGAACAGTCGGCCGGCAATGCCGGAAAGCCCCAGGACCGGAACGAACACCAGCAGCACCGCAAATGTCGCATAGGCAACGGCGGTGCGTACTTCGAGGAAGGCGTCGAGCACGACGCGTGCCTCGGGTTTCGGCTCGGTGGCCAGGCGATTTTCGCGCAATCGACGTACGACGTTCTCGACGCCGATCACGGCGTCATCGACGACTTCGCCGATCGCGATTGCAAGGCCGCCCAGCGTCATTGTGTTGAGGGTTTCCCCCATCCATTGCAGTGCGAGCACGGCCGCAATCAACGACAGGGGGATGGCAGTGCAACTAATGATCGAGGTGCGCCAGTCGAACAGAAAGAGAAAGAGAACGACGACCACGAGCGCCCCGCCGATCAGCAGCGCGTAGAGCACGTTCTCTGTCGCCGCGTCGATGAAATTGGCAGGGCGAAATATGTCCGCATGGAGCTTGACCCCGTCGGCCTCGAGGCCGGGTCGCAACTCCTGCAGCGCGGCTTCCGCGCGCGTGGTGACCTCTCGCGTATTCGCGCCATATTGCTGGCTGACCATGAGCATGATGCCAGGTGAGCCGTCGATGAGCGCGGCTCCGATTGGCGGCTCGGGGGCAGTCACGACGGTGGCGACGTCGCCGAGAACCACGCTTGCGCCGCCCTCGTGCAGAAGAACGGTGCGGGCGAGCTGGTCGGGCGTCAGAGACTGTCCCTGGGTTTGCAGTGTGATGCGTTGATTGGCCGTATCGATGAAGCCGGCGCCTCGCACTCCGGTCGCCTTGCGCGCGGCGGCCAATACGTCGTTCAGGCCGACCCGGAACCGGATCAGATCGTCCGGGCGCACCTGAACCTGTAGTGATCTCACATCTTTGCCGTAAATGGAGACTTGCGCTACGCCCTGGACGGCCAGTAGCCGTCTTGCAACGGTCCAATCCGCAATGGTGCGCAGATCCATCAGCGAACGCTGGTCGGACGTCAGACCGATGACCAGCACCGTGCCGGCCAGCGGGGTCAATGGTGTCATTGACGGCGGTTGCACGCCTTGCGGCAGCCGCGCAGCGACGACGGCGAGACGCTCGGTCACCAATTGGCGCGCCCGATAGATGTCGCTGCGCGGCTGGAAGATGACGGTCACGACGGAGAGGCCCTGGATCGACGACGAGCGCAGACTCTCGACGCCGGCCAGGCCGTTGATCGACGTTTCGATCGGTTGCGTGACCAGGATCTCGACGTGCTCCGGGCTAAGGCCGGGGGCCTCGGTCTGGATCGTGACCTGCGGTGGCGCGAACTCGGGGAAGACTCCGTATTTGGCTTCGCCGAGCGCGAACAGGCCATAGCCCAGCAGCGCGAAGGACAGCGCGAGCACGATGCCGCGGAAGCGGATGGCGAACGCGACGAGAGCGGCTTGCGGCCCTGACAAACCGGAGCCGATGCCGTCAGTCATCGTCGCCGCCCCGAAGCTCGCTCTTGGCCTCTTCGGACAACAGGACCTGCGCGCCCCGCATGACGATTTCGGACCCGGATGGGATGTCCCGGACGACGTAATCGTCATCCGAGACCGGCTGATCCATGCTGATAGGGTGCCGTCGGAAGCTATCGGGGCTTACTCGCAGGTAAACCCATGATCGCCCCTGCCACCGCACGATCGCGGTGTCCTCGATGAACACGCCGTCGTAGGTGTTGCCTGACGGCACATAAACAATGGTGTTCATGCCGGGCAGCAGCCCGCTGTCGCCTGGCGCAGAGAAAAAATAGCTCAATCCCTGAATCCGGGGATCGGTGCGTGTTGCCGGGGACATGTATTGGAGATCGATATTCGCATTCCGCGTCGGCGCCTGCGCGAGAGCCGCTCCCGGCGCCGCAATGACAGTCGCGCCGGGCGGCAACGTCACCTGAACCAGAAATTGATCGCGCTCGATCAACCTGACAACGGAGGGTGCGCGCTCGACGATTCCCCGGCCGATCACCGGTCCCCACTCCTGCTGCGCCGTTGCCGCGAGAGTTCGGACCTGCGATTCCGCTGCGGTAAGCGCCGCCCTGTCGGCTCGCAAAGTCCCCTCTGCGATTTCGGCTTCCTTTTTTGGGAGAGCGGCGGAGTCGACCAGATTCTTGGTCCGTTCGAATGCGCTCTTGGCGACTTCAAGCTTGGCCTGCGCCGTCTGGAGTTGAGCCTGCGCATTGGCGTAGCTGTTGGTGAGCTCCGTAATGCGGGAGATGTCTAGCACCGCTCCATATGCGCGGATTTGCTCGGGATGCGGAGCGGCTTTTACGATCGCGGTTTCGAGGCCAACCTGCCCCTGCTGGCTCGACGTAAGCTTGACCGCCGGCTGGTCGTTGTTTGCAGGACGGGAAGGCTCCATGCGGCCCGAGTCCGATTTGTCCAACTGCGGTTGCGCGGCGACTTGCCGGGCGTGACCCGTGAAAGCCGTGATGCCGGCGACGCACGCCAGCAGATATGCGGCGACGCCGACGTCGCGCCAGGGAGGTTCTGTAAGTGCCATCAGCCTGTTAGCAGTTGTGGGGAACCAGCTTATTGACGAAACGAACGGGCGGCAAGGCGCTGGTTTCACGTCTTCCAATGGATGAAGGTCGGTGCATCCGATGGCGAGGCTGGAAAGTGAAGTTCTGCTCCGTCGCGGTCCGGATTGAAACTTCCCCCTCCTTGGAACGTAACCCTTTCGTGCTAATCTCCACCGCCCCTTGCGAGAGGATCCCGGATGAACCCGATTGACCTGGTGGTGACTGTGTGTGCGGTGCTCTCGCCTGCAACCTGCGAGGAGCAGCATCTGGTATTCAACTATTCCGGGTCGCCGCGGCAATGCGCGATGGCCGCGCCGCCCTATATCGCGCAATGGGTCGGCGAGCATCCGAAGTGGCATGCGGTGCGGTGGCGCTGCGAATATCCGCACCCGAACGACAAGGCGTGAGCCGCGCGTTACTCCAAGATCCTCATGGTGAGGAGCGCGAAGCGCGTCTCGAACCATGCAGGCCCGGCTCTCGCCCGCAGCCATCCTTCGAGATGCCTGCTTCGCAGGCTCCTCAGGATGAGGGAGGTGGCGCTACTTGGTGCAGTCCTTCAGATCCTTGTCGGCGATCGAGAATACCGCATCCGCCCTGATCTCGATGTCGCGAACGATGCACTGCCGCGCATTGGGATAGCTGACCTTGGCATCATAGCGGCCGGGCTCGACGCCGGTAATGCGCAGCCGCTCGTCGTGGTCGACCTCCTTGTCCTTGTCGTTCAAGCACTGGTTCGGACCCCAGTCGGTCTTGCCGGCCGGCGACAGCTGAAAGCCCGAGATCGTCTCCGTCGTCAGATTCCACAGCCGGATGCCCTTGCCCTTGGTCTGCGCGGCGGCTTCGCCGGCAAGCGTCAACAACGCGATCAAAGCCAGAACCCAACGCATCAGCCAGTCCTCCCAAAGGCGCGCCTTCATTCCCTGATCAGGCGTTCGCGGTTCTTTGCCTTGTCGAAATTTTTGGCGCGGTCAAGGCCGTTCGGGGCGATCAGCTTTGCCGAGACGAGATCGGCGCCATCGAAATCGGCGTCAATGACGATGGCGCCGGTCAGATCGGCTCCGCCGAGTTGGGCGTTTTTCAGCGATGCACCGCTCAGGTCGGCGCCCCTGAGGACTGCGAATTCGAGGTCGACGCGTGACAAATCGGCGTTGCGCGCGTTCAGCCGTTCCAGATTGGCGGATCTCAGCACCGCGCGCATCAGCCCCATCGACTGGTTGCGCATGTCGGCACCGAGATGCGCATCCGCGATCGACGTGCCGACCATGCTCGCGCCGGTCAGATCTGCAGTGATCCGCGCACCGGTCAGATTGGCGCCGTCGAGGCGAGCACGTGCCATCTGTGACGCGAACAGATTGGCGCCCTTCAGGCTCGCGCCCGTGAGATCTGCATCCAGCAGCCACGCCTGATCGAGGATCGCCCCATCAAGCCGGGCGCCGACGAGTTTCGTCTTGTTGAGCCGTGCCGCACGGAGAATTGCCTTGCTCAGGTCGAGACCACTGAGATCGAGCCCCGATAACCGCTTACCGGTCAAATCGGCGGGCGCGCCGGCGCTCGCTTTGGCCAGCGTGGCCTCGACCTCCTGCCGGCTCATCTCGGCAGAGACCATGGCGGGTGACGTCAGATCGAGATCGCGCATCATGTCCTGCGCGCGCGCCGTTGTCGCGAGCAGAGCAAGGCCAAGCGCCATCAGGGCGATCGTTCGCTTCATCAGCAGACTCCGCTGCAACCCAATCTAGCACGCGCCTCGCGCGATTGCCTATGAGGCATCCCGCCCGGCGCGTTCGTCGCCTTCCCCTTGGATGCGCCGCGCTAGCCCGGCCTTGATCGCCGCAATCTCAGCTTCGCCGCGTGCGTCGCGCGGAATGGCGATCGGCACCTCCTGCACGATGCGAGCCGGGCGCGGCGACAGGAAGAGCAGGCGGTCGCCGAGCCGGATCGCATCGTCGAGGCTGTGAGTGACGAGCAGCGTCATCACCGGACGGCTCGCCACCAGCGTTGCGATCTCGTCGCGCAGACGGCCGGCGAGCGCATCGTCGAGCGAGGCGAGGGGCTCGTCGAGCACCAGCAGGTCGGGCTCGACCGCGAAGGCGCGCGCCAACGCCACGCGCCGGGCAAGGCCCAGCGACAATTCGCCGGGGAAATGGTCGCGATGCGCCTCCAGCTCCAGGATCCTGAACAGCTCGGCGAGCTTCGCATCGGTGACGTCAGGGGCAGCCAATCGCACATTCTGCTCGACCGAGCGCCACGGCAGCAGCCGTGGCTCCTGGAACACCATGCCGATCCGTGCCTGCGGCGGCCGCGCAATGCGCCCCTGAAATTCGTGGTCGAGCCCCAGGATGATGCGCAGCATCGTGCTCTTGCCGCAGCCTGACGGGCCGATCAGCACGCCGACTTCACCGGATTGAAGCGTGAATTTGACTGGCGCCAGCACCTCGTGCGTTCCGCCCGCGGCACTCCTGAACGTCTTGCCTGTGATCTCGACCTCAAGCCGCACGGGGCCGCCACCGTGTTGCGCGGGCTTCGAACGGCTGCACCAGCAAGGTTTCGATGACGAGCACGACGGCGGCAAAGGTCAGCGAATAGGCGAGCAGCCGCGGCGTGTCGAACAGCTGGAAGGCGACGCCGATCTCGAAGCCGACGCCGTTCGGACGTCCCAGGAGCTCGGCGACCAGCACGATCTTCCACACCAGCGACAATCCGGAACGGGCGGAGGCCGCGATATAAGGCGCGAGCTGCGGCAGCACGACGTGGCGGAAGGCGCGCCAGCGCGGCATCGCGAACACGCTCGCCATCTCGTCGAGCGAGCTGTCGAGCGCGCGGGTCCCCTCGCGCAGGGTGACGATGGCAGTCGGCAGCTTGTTGATGGCGATCGCCGCGATCGCGGCGGCCTCGGTGAGGCCAGCCCAGATATAGGCCAGCACGATCACGACCAATGCGGGCAGATTGAGCAGAAGGATCAGCCAGGGATCACCGAGCCGGTCGGCAAGCTTCACCCGGCCCATCAGATAGCCGATGGCACTGCCGAGCGACATCGCCAATGTGAAGGCGAGCGCCACGCGCGCCAGCGTGGCGCCAAGATGCAGGAACAACGCACCGCTCAAGGCCTCCGCGATCATCACCTGGAGCACGGCCGGCGGCGAGGGCAGCTTTGCGCCGCCGACGAACAGCGCGGCGATCCACCAGATTGCGAGCAACAGGGCGAACGAGAGGAGACGCAGCACCTCAGTCTCCGGGGACTGCGTGATAGAAGGTACCGGGATCGAGGTCGACCGTCGGTCCGACGAGATCGCGGCCCCCGATCTCGGCGAGCACGCGGTAGAGCACCCGCGCATCCGCCTCCTCGTCGGCGATGCTCCGGCGCGGGATGCCGTCGCGATAGCGGTCGCGATAGGTCTTGAGCATGGCCGGATCGGTGGTGCCAGTGAGCGGCACGATCTTGTCCCAGGCCGCATCCGAGGTCACGAGCAGCTCCTTGGCCTTGCGGGTCATCGCGATGAAGCGCGCCACGGCGTCACGATGGCTTGCCGCCCAGCTCTCGTCGAAGACATAGCCAACCGCGGAGACCGCTCCCTTGGCACCGAGTTTTGGCAGGATGTCCTCGATGCCGGCGAGGCGACGAAAACCCTTGGCCTCCAGCTGGGCGCAGAAATTCCAGAAGTTGAGACTGGCATCCATCTCGCCGTCGAGCGCCTTGGCGGCGATCAGGGGTGGGGCGCCATAGACAATGGTCGCCGCAGACTTCAGATCGATGCCGTCCTGCTTCATGCTTGCCTGCAGCAGCAGCCAGCTCTTGTCGATCGCTCCGCCGCCGACGGCAAGTTTGCGTCCCCTGAGGTCGGCGAGCGTCTTGATTGGAGATGCCGCCGGCACCATCACCGCGCCGAGCGCACTGGAGTAAGGATAGAACGTGAGCTTGGCGCCGAGCGCGCGCTCGCGCGACACCCACAGCCAGTCCGACAGGATGATGTCGGCGCTGCCTGCGCGCAGCGCGATCTTGCCGGCCTCGGGGCTCGCAAGCTCGGTGACGTCGAGCGACAGATCGGCCTCCTTGTCAAGGCCGCTGGCGCGGATTGCAGCAAGCTCCCAGGAGAATGTTCCGGTTTTCTGCACTGCAAGGCGGATGGTATCCGCGGCGCGGCCGGATGCGATCTGTGCCAGCGCCAGCGTCGCCGCGAGCGCGAATGTACGACCAAGTGACCTTACACCAAGTGCTCTCATCACCTTGTGAGCCGTTTCCTCTGACAGAGTGCTTTTCAGGACAATACGCATAGCATAGCTTTGGTCGCAACCAGCGGGAGGATGCGCATGAAACTGGCGGGACAGCTACGACCGATTGTCGCCGCATTGGCGGTGCTGGCGGCGACCGCATGCGTGGCGCGGGCCGAGGAGGCCAATGACTATCCGACGTCAGCGCGCGCGGAATACGTCTATGGCTGCATGAAGGCCAATGGCGAGACGCGGTCTGCGATCGAGCAATGTTCCTGCTCGGTCGACGTGGTGGCCTCGATCGTGCCCTATGAGCGCTACGTCACGGCGGAGACGGCGCTGAGCATGTCCCAGGTGCGCGGCGATCTCGGCGTCCCGTTCCGCACCTCCCAGCAGGCGAACTCGGCGGTGAATGATTTGCGCCGCGCGCAGGCAGAGGCAGAGGTGAGGTGTTTCTGACGGCCTGCTCAATGCCAACCGCATTCGTCATGCCCGGGCTTGTCCCGGGCATCCACGTTCTTAGGCAGATGCGAAGTTCGTGGATGGCCGGGACAAGCCCGGCCATGACGACCGAGAGACTCACGTCCCCGGCTTCTCCACATCCCACTCATTGCGGAACACGTGCCCATCCGTGTCCTTTGCCTCCGCGCGGAAGCGCTTGGCGCCGTTGGAGACATAGGTGAAGCGCAAATTGGGATCTTCCGAGATCGAGATGCCGCCTTCCATCGACAGCACAGGGCTGTCGTCCTGCGTCAGCTTGAGCTGGTTGATGAAGAAGGCAGGGATGTAGAGCTGCGTGACCTGGTCCATCTGCAGGCCGGAATTGTTGGGATGGCCGATCATGATCTGCGCCTCGCGCACGCGGCTCGCCGGCGCCTCCTCGCGTGCGAATTGCCGGTAGCGCATCTTGCCGAGCCGGGCCTTGGCTTCCTCGATGTTCTTGCCCGCCGGTGCGGAGCAGCCGCCGGAGGCCTTCACATAGACTTTCGAGACATAAAGCTGGCCGTCGCTGAGCTCGGCCACCGCGTGCACGTCGGTGTAGTTGTTGACGCGGACGCGCGTCGAGATCTCCGTGACATTGGCATCCGGTCCAAGCTCGAACTTCGCCGCCATCGGCGCCGGGTTGCGGTCGATCACCAGCGTGATCGAACGGATGCGCCTGCTGTCGCCGGGCGACAGCTTGCTGCGCAAGGTCACCGGCACGATGGCGGCGTCCTCGGCGCGATACGGCATCTCGATGCCGATCACGGCGCTGCCGTCGTTCATCGGACGGTTGCTGAAGATGTCCTGCACCAGGCCCGGCCAGGGATCGTAGGGCTCTTCAGCCTGCGCCGGCATCGCGAAGGCGATGCCGAGCAGGAGGGCAAGGGTCAGGCGCCGTGTGCATCCCGTCATGATTATGGTCCTGCGGACGATACAGTCGTTCGGTGCAGCCTAGCGCGACCGCTACTCCCATTCAATTTCCGAAAATGCTGCGGTTGCGTTGCGGGCGTTGTAGTCCTCGAACAGCTCCCAGCGCGGCCGTTCCGACGCGGCCGCCTTGTCGGCGGCGGTTCGGATCGGCTCGCCTTTTTTGTTGAGGTCGCGGACGTCGGACAGCAGCGTCGACAGGTAGCGCCGTTCATCGGCCAGTGCGGCAGGCCAGTCGCTCACGGGGCCGTGACCGGGAACGACGCGCAGCGCCGGGATGGTCTCCAACCGCTTCAGGGTGTCCAGCCAGCCACGGATGCTGCCGTCGACGACCGGAATGTGGCGGAGAAAGACGAGATCGCCCGCGAACAGTGTTTTCGTCGTCTCATCGAACACGGTCAGATCATTGTCGCTGTGCCCGGCCGGCCAAGCGCGCAGAGCCAGTCGGCGTGCCCCGAGATCCAGGATCATCGTGTCCGAAACGAGCAGGGTGGGAGCAATAATCTTCACGGGATCGATCAGCTCGCTGCCCATGATGCGCCGAAAATTGTCGAGATAGAAAGGCCCGCGCGTCGCGAGCGCCTGCGGCAGCTTGCTATGGCCGACGAAGGTGGTGTTTCCGGCGGCGAAGGCAGCATTGCCGAAAACATGATCGGGATGGCCGTGAGTGTTGATGACGTAGCGGATCGGCTTGGGCGTCTTCGCCCGCACGGCGGCCAGCAGCGCCTCCCCTTCGCGCAGGCTCCCGCCGGTATCAATGACAGCCACCGCGTCATCGCCCACGATAAAGCCGACATTGGCGATGTCGCCCCCGTTGTCGTGGGTCATCAGGGCAATGGTCCCGGAGTGTACGAAGATTCCCGGCGCGACTTCGCTCACAGGCAATTCGGCCGCTCCGGCGCGTGCTAGCGTCGCTATCCCCAACAGGAACAAGGCTGAGATTACTGTAGCGATGCGAGACACTTTTCTGCCTCAGTTTAAAGGGTTTGCCGCATTGCACTGCAACAAGAAAAGCCGACGCAAAGTTGGCAAACATGGCGCGTCATGCGTTGCATGGATAACATTCAAACAAATCGAGGAGGAAGCGCGATGATGGAGGCCGGACGACATCGTCGCTGGTTGTTTTCACTGTGGGTCCTGGTTGCGTCCTGCGCATTCGGCGATGCTGCCATCGCGCAGACGAACGAGACCGGCGACCTCTCCTTCGAACTTGTCGACCCGAAGGTGCTGCGCGTCTGCGCGGATCCCCGCAATCTGCCGTTCTCCAACGAGAAGGGCGAGGGGTTCGAGAACAAGCTCGCCGAGTTTCTTGCCGACAAGCTCCAGAAGAAGCTCGACTACGTCTTCTTCCCGCAGGCCACCGGCTTCGTGCGCATGACGCTGGGCGCGCATCGCTGCGACGTCATCATGGGCTTCCCGCAAGGCGACGACCTCGTGCAGGGTACCAATCCCTACTACCGCACGACCTATGCGCTGGTCGCCAAGGCCGGCAGCGGACTTGAGAATGTCGATACGCTCGAGGATCCGAAGTTGAAGGGCAAGCATGTCGGCATCGTCGCCGGCACGCCGCCGGCGACCAATATGGCGCTTGCGGGCCTGATGGGTGACGCAAAACCCTATCCGCTGATGATCGACACGCGCTTCGACAGTTCGGCGCAGGCCATGATCGATGATCTCACCGCCGGCAAGATCGATGCCGGCGTGCTGTGGGGCCCGATGGCCGGCTATTTTGCGAAGAAGGCCGGCTCCTCGCTCCACGTCACACCTCTGGTGAAGGAAACCACCGGGCCGAAGCTGGTGTATCGCATCGGCATGGGCGTACGTCCCGCCGATCAGAACTGGAAGCGGCAGCTCAACAAGCTGATCCAGGAGAACCAGGGCGAGATCAACAAGATCCTGCTCGACTTCGGCGTCCCGCTGCTCGACGAGAGCGACCGGCCGCTCGTTGCGGAGACGGTCAAGAAGACGCCATGAGGCGGCATCTCGCCGTTGCGCTGCTTGCCGCTGTTCTGGCAGTGCAGGCATCGGCGCAGCAGCAAGAGCCGTTCGAGCCCGAGGGATATCGCACTGACAATTACCGCGCGCCGGTGCCGGCAACGCTCGCCGGCGCGCGCGTGCTGACGACGGCGGAGGCCGAGGCGATCTGGCGTGCGAAGAGCGGCGCTTTCGTCGACGTGATGCCGCGGCCGCCGAAGCCGAAGAACCTCCCGGAAGGCACCGTCTGGCGCGATGCGCCGCGCAGGAACATTCCAGGCAGCATCTGGCTGCCCGACACCGGCTACGGTGCGCTGCCGCCCGTCATGGACGATTATCTCCAACGCGGTCTCGCGCGCGCGTCGGGCGACGACAAGGCCGCACTGCTTGTGATCTATTGCCTGGCTGATTGCTGGATGTCGTGGAACGCCGCCAAGCGTGCGCTGGCGTACGGCTATTCCAACATTGCCTGGTATCCAGACGGAACCGACGGCTGGGAGCGCGCGAAGCTTCCGACCGAGGAGGCGCAGCCGGAGCCGCGCCCGGAGCAATAACGAGCGGGGACAGGGCTTCGCTTGCAATGACGATTCGGTCGGAGCTGTGCATTGCGTTGGCGGACGGACGCGCAGCGACTCCTTCCTCGGTCGGATTGCATCGAAGATGCAATCCGACCTTTCCCCGCAAGCGGAGGCAAAGACCTGTGCTACGGTTTCTGCTTCTGCAACTTCGTCAGCGTCCCCGTGCCGTTCGTCTCGGTGGCAGAATAGCTCACCCTGTCGCCGGCATGCACGGCGTCCAGCATCGCGGCGTCCTTGGCCTTGTACTCCTGGAGCGCGCCGGCGCCGCCTGCGCTGGCGCCGACCGTGCCCTTCTGCGTCTGCTGAATCGAGATCGTGCCGTTGAGCCGGTCGATCCGCGTGATCATACCGGTCATGTCGTCGGCAAAGGCGCTGGATGCGAGCATGGTGATGACCGCAGCGCCCGCGAAGGTGAATTTCGTTGTTCCCATCGAGGCCTCCCGATGTGTGCTGGATGTCCTGGATTGACTTCGACAAGACATCCCGGAGCGATTTGGTTCCGCCGGATAGAGCGGCGAAGGTTAACGATCGTGCTGATATTGCGGGAACTTTCGTGAGCCGTCAGCGAGGCTGACGCTATTCCATTTCCTGCTGGATCACGCGTCCGAGCGCGAACAGGCGCTGGTCGATCGTGGTCGGAACCTCGCAGACGAATCGCACCACTTTGTGACGATCCTCGAAAATGCGGGTCTTCCAGATCAGCTCGTTGCTGATCGCCTCGACCTTGGCCTCATCGCGTGGCGTCGCTCCCTGGAGCGCCTGAAGCGCCAGCGTCTCCTCGCGGATCTTGTCGGCGGCCTCGCGCTGCTTGCGGCTGACGCGTTCGAGCCCGCTCATGACTTGGGAGCGCTGGGCGTTGAGGGTGTCGAACAGGCCGGCAAACAGCAATTTGGCATTCGCCGTCTTGTCGGAAGCGGAGGCGGCCAGAAACTCCTTCACCGACTTCTCGGCCTCGTCGACCGACGTCTTGCGTGCCGACAGCTTGGCGACCAGGGCGCTGACCTTGGCGTCGTCCTTCCACTTGTTCTGGATGTCGTCGAGCGGCGGTCCGGCCCAGACGGCCGCGAGCGAAATCTCGGGCACCTTGGCCTGGGTGCAGGGCCAGTCCGGATAGCGCGGATCGGCCGCGCGTGCGGCCGTGCCGGACAGCGCGATTGCCATGGCAGCCAGGACCAGAACCTTCATCCTTCGCCTCCCGCGGGCCCGCGTCGCGCCAGCCCGCGCGACGGATCATAGGCGAAAATCGCACCGACCATGAAGACGATTGTGCAGATCGCGACCACCGCCAGCGAGACCCAGTTGATCTGTCCATATAGCGCGAAGCGGATCAGCTCGACCGCATGGGTGAACGGATTGGCCTCGCACAGATAATATAGATAGGGGCTGCCCTCCTGCACTCGCCAGAGCGGGTAGAGCGCGGAGGAGGCGAAGAACATCGGGAAAATGACAAAATTCATCACGCCGGCGAAGTTTTCCAGCTGCTTGATGCCGGAGGAGATCAGCATGCCGAGCGAGCCCAGCATCAGTCCGGACAGGATCAGCGCCGGCAGCACGGTGAGATAGCCTGATGGCGGCGGGGTGATGTCCCAGAACCAGGCGATCAAGAGGAACGCATAGACCTGGAGCAACGACACCGCCGTGCCCGCGAGCAGCTTGCAGAACAGCAGGAACCCGCGTGGCAGCGGGCTCACCAGCAGCGTGCGCATATTGCCCATCTCGCGGTCATAGACCATCGAGAGCGAGGATTGCATACCGTTGAAGAGCTGGATCATCGCCATCAGACCGGGCGCGATATAGACCTCGTAGAGGATATAGGTCTCATAGGGCGGGATGATGGAGATGCCGAGCACCTGGCGGAAGCCGGCGGCGAAGATGAACAGCCACACCAGCGGCCGCACCAGCGCCGAGACGAACCGCTCGCGCTGATGGAGGAAGCGCAGGCCTTCGCGCCAGACTATGCCGGTGAGGCAGGTCATGTACTCGGCAAACGAGAAGCCGCGTGGGGCGTCGCGCGTGGTAATGCTGCTCATGCGCCGCCTCCCGGCATGGTTTGCGCGCCGGTCAGGCGCATGAAGGCGGCGTTGACGTCCTGCGCGCCGGCCTCCGCGACGACGCGGCTCACCGGCCCATGCGCCAGCACCTTGCCCTGATGCAGCACCACGAGGTCGTCACCGGGCATGATCTCGTCGAACAGATGCGTGGCCCAGAGCACGCCGATGCCTTGCTCGGTCACGAGCTGGCGGACATGGCTGATGATGTCGGCGCGCGCCTTGACGTCCAGGCCGACGGTTGGCTCGTCCAGCAACAGCAGCTGCGGTCGATGCAACAGCGCGCGGGCGATCTCCAGTCGCCGCATCTGTCCGCCGGAGAGGTCGCGCACCTTGCTGCCAGCGCGCTCGTCGAGCCCGATGCGGCCGAGCAGCTCGGCGCTGCGCGTGGCGGCCTCGCGCCGGCTGATGCCGTGCAGGGCAGCGTGATAGAGCAAATTCTGCGTCAGCGAGAGGTCAAGATCGAGCGTGCGCGGCTGGAACACGACACCGAGCAGCCGCAACGCCTCGCCGGGGCTCTTGCCGATGTCGTGGCCGAAAATGCCGATGCGTCCCGTCTGGATGCCGAACAGGCGCGTGATGAGTGAGAACAGCGTGCTTTTGCCGGCGCCATTGAGGCCGAGCAGCGCCATGAAGCTCGCAGGCCGCACGTTGAAGGAGACGTCGGTCAGCGCCCGCCGCGGACCGTACGAATGGCTGATACCGTCGATCGACAGCGCCGGCACCGCGGCCGCTTCCAGCACCGGCGTTTCGCGTGGCTCGGCGATGGGCGCAGGGCTGGTCATGGCGCGATCGCGACGCCCCAGGGCAGTTCGCCCACCTGAATGGTCTTGATCACCTTTTGCGCGGCGACGTCGATAACGGAGACATCGTTCGACACGCCGTTGGTGGTGAGCAGGTATTTTTCGTCGGGCGTGAACGCCACGTGCCAGACCCGCTGTCCCACCAGAAGATATTTCGTCACCTTGCGCGTGGCGACGTCGACCACGGCGATGCGGTTGGCGGGGCCGAGCGCGATGAAGGCGGTCTTGTCGTCCTTGGTCATGCCGATGCCGACCGGCTGGATCGCCTCCTTCCGCAGGCCCGGGATCTCGAACGTGACCTTGCCGATCACCTCGTGCTTTTTGGGATCGATGATCGAGACGGTCCCGCCGATCTCCGAGGACACCCACACTTCCGAAGAGTCGTGCTTGAACTCGGCAAAGCGCGGGCGCGCATCTACCAGCACATTGGCGACGATCTGGCGCGAGGCGGTGTCGATGAAATGCGCCATGTTGGTCGTCTCGGACGTGTTGATCAGCGTCTTGCCGTCGGGGCTGATGGTCATGCCCTCGGGCTCGACGCCGACCTGGATGTCGCCGAGCCGCGCGCGTTTCTCCAGATCGATCACGGTCACAGTGTTGTCGTTCTCGTTGGCGACATAGAGAATCTTGCCAGCGGCATCCTGGGCGAACAATTCCGGGTCGGGGCCGGACGGCAGGCTGTCCACCACGGCTTGCGTCTTGGCGTCGATCACCTGGATGGTGTCGTCGTCGCCGACCGCGACCATCACGAACTTGCCGTCGCGGGTGAAATCGATGCCACGCGGGCGCTGGCCGACCTTGATGGTCTTGGTCACGGTCCAGCTGTCAGTGTCGATCACCGAAACCGTGTTGCTCTTCTCGTTCGAGACATAGGCGATGAACGCATGCGCGGGCGCGGCTACGAGCGCCAGAGCCGTCAGCAATGCTGCTCCTAGCATGTACGACATCTGTCCGCGGGCGGTCTCTACCTCCCCCGCTTGCGGGGGAGGTCGCATCGCATCGATAGATGCGATGCGGGAGAGGGCTCTCTCATCTTGGGGGCTCTCGCTTGTGGAGAAACCCTCTCCCCAACCCTCCCCCGCTAGCGGGGGAGGGGGCGCAGCGTCGTCGCGGTGGCAGCTCGAACTCATCTCACAATGCTCACTTCAATTTGCATTTGCTCTCCGGGCGATCGTAGCCGAGCGTATCGAGCTCGGAGACCTGGTGCAGGAATCCCTCCTGCGGCGACACCGACACCACCATGCGGCCGTCCACCAGCAGGATCGGCTGGCGAAGCTGGAGATTCCAGTCGCGTAAGGTGAGACGCGTCCCCTTGAAGGCGGCGACCGAGAAATCGGGCGCCTTGATGAAATCGGTGACCTTCTTGACCTCGCCCGAATTGGTGCGCGAGGTGGCCTCGCCGATCATGCGCACCGCGGTCCAGGCCTGCATGTCGAGCGGCGTCATCCGCCGCGAATTCAGCTTGACGAAGCGGTTCTGCATCTGGATTGCGCCCCACTGGTCCTGTGCCGCGTCCCAGCTGCGCGGCACGAGGCCGGCCGAGCCCGCGACGGGCCGCGGATCCCAGGTGCGATAGGGCAGGTACGCGCCGAACACCTCGCTCTCGTCGGCCGCGACCAGCACGTCGTAGGCCGGCGCCTGTTGAGTGAAGACAGGCATCTGGCGCTGGATCAGCGTCACGCCCGAGTCAGTGCGGCGGGCGCCGCCTTTGTCTTCGAACGTGCGCTCCTGCACGATTTTTGCGCCGAACCGCGTCGCGGCACGCCGTAGCGCATCGGCGAACAGCTTGTCTTCGTCATGCGAACCGACCACGAGCAGCCAGCGCGACCACTTCTTCCATACCAGATACTGGCCGAGCGCGTCCGCCAGCATCGCGCGCGTCGGCGCGGTATGGATGACGTTGGCGCGGCAGTCGGCTTCGCGCAGGCGCTCGTCGATTGCGCCGACGTTGAACAGCAATGTGCCGCGATCGCGCAGGGCGTCCGAGACTTTCAGCAGCGCATCGGCCGGCAGGTCGGCGATGATGAAGCCGTTCTTGTCGGCGAGGGCGGTTGCGGCCTGGACCGGATCCTCACCTTCCTTGATGCGGCGCTCCTCCAGCGCAAAACGCTGGCCCAGAAATTTCCCGGTGGTGTTGTTGTCCTCGATGGCGAGGCGGGCGCCGGCGATGCCGTCATTCTCCGCGGGCTGCTCGACCAGCGACAGCGTCGATCTGGTGCCGGCGACGCCGAGATAGCCGACGCCGATCGTGACCGGGTCGGCCGCAAGCGCACTCGTCGCCGCGACACCCAGGCCGATCAGGCCGACCAACCATCGGATCATGTTTCCTCCGGACGATCTCTCCGGCTTGACCGCCGGTGGAGAATTGTCTCTGTTTCAAGCATGACCAATTTGTCAGGGCATGCAACCCCGCATTTCGTCCTCGCGCGCACGCGGACGGGAATCACGATCGTGCGAGCGCTGATATGTCTCGCCGCTTTGCTGTTGACTGGATCGGTCGCGTTCGCCGATCCGCCGAAACTCGCGGTGTTCGATTTCGAGCTGATCGACACCAGCCTGCCGGGCGAGTTCTACGGCTCCAAGCCGGAGGAGGCGCGGCTGGCGCGCATCAGCGAGCAGCTCCGCAAGGAGCTGACTGATTCAGGCCGGTTCCAGGTGCTCGATATCGCGCCGGTCAGGGATGCCGCCCGTCACGCGAACTTGCAGGCCTGCGGCGGCTGCGACCTCAAGCTCGCCGGGCAGCTCGGTGCCGATTTGGAGATCACCGGCCTCGTGCAGAAGGTCTCGAACCTGATCATCAACCTGAACATCTATTTGCGCGACGTGAAGACCGGCAACATGATCACGGTCGCCAGCGCCGACATGCGCGGCAACACCGATGAAGCCTGGATGCGAACGATGAGCTACCTCATCCGCAACCGCCTGCTCGCGCCGAATTACGGGCGGCCATGAGGGCTTCGCCTCTCCCCGCTTGCGCGGAGAGGCCGGAATTTGCGGGAGCAAATTCCGGGTGAGGGGGAGTCTCCGCGAGTCCGACTGCGACCGACCGCGTCGAGAGTCCCCCTCACCCCGACCCTCTCCCCGCAAGCGGGGCGAGGGAGAAGAAAGCTCACCCCTTCAGTCTCTCTGCATGCCAATGCAGATGATCGCCCATGAAGGTCGAGATGAAATAATAGCTGTGGTCATAGCCCGCCTGCCGCCGCAGCGTCAGCGGGATGCTCGCCTTGGTGCAGGCGGATTCAAGCAACTCCGGCTTGAGCTGCTCCTTCAGGAAGTTGTCGGCCTCGCCGACGTCGACCAGGAAGCCGGAGAATTTCGCGCCGTCCTCGATCAGCGCCACCGTGTCGTGGCTGCGCCAGGCGTCCTTGTTCGGTCCGAGATAGCCGGTCAGCGCCTTGATGCCCCAGGGCACGAGCGAGGGTGCCACGATCGGCGCGAACGCGCTTGCCGCGCGAAAACGGTGCGGATTGCGCAGCGCGACCGTCAGCGCGCCGTGGCCGCCCATGGAATGGCCCATCACCGATTGCCGCTTGGCATCGACCGGGAAGTTCTCCGCGACCAGCTTCGGCAGCTCGTCGGTGACATAGCTCCACATGCGATAGTTGCGCGCAAACGGCTCTTGCGTGGCGTCGACATAGAAGCCGGCTCCCAGGCCGAAATCGTAGGCGTTGTTGGCGTCGCCCGGCACGTCGGGCCCGCGCGGCGAGGTGTCGGGCGCGACGAAGATCAGGCCGAGCTCGGCGCAAGCCTTGCGGAATTCGCCCTTCTCGGTGACGTTGGCATGCGTGCAGGTGAGTCCGGAGAGGTACCAGACCACGGGCAGCTTGGCGCCGTCCGCATGCGGCGGAACATAGACCGAGAACACCATATCGGTTCCGGTCGCATGGCTGGCATGGCGATAGACGCCCTGCACGCCGCCATGGGATTTATTCGTCGAGACAGTCTGGATCGTCATGCCTTAGAGCTCCGTGGCATCTCACCGCACCAACATGCAACGCTTGTGTGACCGAAATTTGTGGCGTCGTCAGGCGACGCCGCTGTCGATCGCCAGCCGCACCAGCTCGACCGAGGTCTTCACCCCGAGCTTCTGGCGCATGATCGAGGAGGTGTTGGCCACCGTCTTGTAGGACGATTGGACCAGCCAGGCGATCTCGGACAGGCTCTTTCCGGCGCTGAGCAGCCGCAGGATCTCCATCTCGCGCGCGTTCAGCTTCGACAGCGGACTTTGCGCCAGCGCAGGTCCGGCAAAGGCGATGCTGCGCGCGATCGCGCTCGGCAGGTAGGTGCCCCCGCCGCCGACGGCGCGGATCGCCTCGACGAGGTCGTCGGGGTCGCCGGTCTTGGAGACGTAGCCCTTGGCGCCGCATTCGATGGCGCGCGCAGCGAAGGCGGGGTCGTCGTTCATGCTGAACATGATGATGCGGGCCTCGGGCGCGCGCTCGAGGATGCGGCGGGCGAGCTCGAAGCCGGAGACGGTCGGCAGGTTGATGTCGATGATGCAGAGGTCGGGGCGTTCGACGATGAAGACGCACTCGCCGTCCTCGGCGTCGGCGGCCTCCAAAATCTCGATCTCGCCCTCGTCGGCCAGCACGGCACGGCAGCCGGAAGCCACGATGGGATGATCGTCGACGATCAGAATGCGCATAGGCGTTCCTCGCGACAGAGCCGGCCTGTTTGGTGCCGAATGAGGCCGACCTGGCAAGACGCGCGCGTCTCGTGCCGCCTCATGCAACCCGGCCGGGATTGCTGTACGCTTCCGATTAGATATCCGCCGCTTCGCCTCTGTCAACGTCATCGGGCAGGCGCGGGCAAAACCTTCGCGGGGGCACGAGCGATACCAATGTGGCAAAATCTATCCTTGCGCGGGCGCATCAACCTTCTGCTGGCGCTGCTGCTGGCACTGGGGCTCGCCGTCAATATCGGCCGCCAGGTCGCGGAGGCGGGGCCGCGCGTGCAGGCCGAGGACCAGAGCGTAATCCGGCTTGCGCGCGAGTTCATCGAGATGATTGTGGCGGACCTGAACGAGGCGCCCGACCCGGATGCAAAGCTGAACCAGATCGCGCGCGATCTCAGCCGCCTGCGGCATGTCAGCATCACGCTGCGTGACGCCGGCGGCCGTTCGCTGACGCCGCCCCGAACCGGTGCCGATGACGGCACGCGGCCGCCGGCCTGGTTCGTCGGCCTGGTTCATCCGGAGCAGACCGCCGTCAGCGTGCCCGTCTCGATCCATGGCAAGCCCGGCTCGCTCGTGATCACTGCGCATCCCGATGACGAGATTGCCGAGATCTGGGACGCCATCGTGACCCAGCTCGAGGTCGGCTCGGTCATCGCGGTCGTGCTGTTCCTGGTGATGATGAATGTGGTCGGCCGGGCGCTGGCGCCACTCCAGTCCCTGTCCGAGACGATGGCCAAGATCGAGGGCGGGCATTATGACGCGCGGGTCACGCCGGGCGGTGCGCCCGAGCTCGCCGCGATCTGCGGCAAGCTCAATCATCTCGCGGCAGTGCTCGGCGAGGCGGTCGAGGACAAGCGGCGTCTTGCCGAGCGCGCGGTGTCGCTCCAGGATGTCGAGCGCAAGGAGATCGCGCGCGAGCTGCATGACGAGTTCGGGCCGTATCTGTTCTCGCTGCGCGCCCACGCCAGCGCGCTGGCGAAGCTGGCAGACGGACGCGCGCCGAGTGCGGAGGCCGTCCGAAAGCACGGCAGCGCCCTGCTGGAGCAGATCAACGCGCTGCAGCAGTTCACCCGCCGCGTGCTGGAGCGGCTGCGGCCTGTCGGTCTTGCCGAGCTTGGCCTGCGCCAGGCGCTGGAATCGCTGTCGCGGCTGTGGCGGGAGTCGCATCCCGAGGTCGCGATCGAGACCTCGATCTCGCCCGCGCTGGGCGCGACCGGCGAGACCGCCGACCTCACCATCTACCGCATCGTCCAAGAGGCGCTCACCAACGTATTCCGCCACGCCGGTGCGACCTCGGTCAACGTCGTCATCGAGCCGGCGGGGCAGCAGGGGCGCGACGGCCGCTTCTGCGCCCGGGTGCGGGTCAGCGACAATGGCCGCGGCATGGAGCCGGGCCAGAAGCTCGGCTTCGGCCTCGTCGGCATGCGTGAGCGGATTCTGGCGCTGGGCGGCACCCTCAATGTCGTCTCCGGCGAGGGCGGCTTGACCGTCGAGGCGCTGGTTCCGACGGCGGCGGCCTGACCGTACCTGAGATCATCGGGAAAAATTCCCGATTTTGTCGGGAAAACGGGTGCGGATATCGCCCGATCTTTTGTGGCTGGCGCATGCATTGCGGCCGAATACACTCGTCTCGACCGAACGGCGAAAATCACAACAGCCGGTGGTTGCGGATGGGGAGGGCGGGGATGGGCAAGGCTTTTCGGTTCAAGCGTCGTTTGTTGATGGCCTCGGTGTCGACGGGGCTGGTGTCGGGCTTGGTCTTTGCGAGCCCGGCGGTAGCCGCGCCGGACGAGGAGACCAACGTCCAGAACCTGCCGCCGGTCGAGGTCGCCGCGCCACCGCCGGCGACCCGGCGCGCGGCGCCATCGCGACCGGTCGCGCGCATAGGCGCGCCGGGATCCGCCGCTCCGAAGACACGCCTTTACGTCTACCCGACCTCGCCGGGCACTGGCAGGGGTCTCGATGTCGACAAGGTCCCTTCGGCGATCAACGCGGTCGATGCCACCCAGATCAAGCGCACCAACTCGCTGAACATCACCGATGCGCTGCGCGACAACATCCCCGGCGTCAGCATCAGTGAAGTCACGGGCAATCCGTTCTTGCCGGATGTCGAATTCCGCGGCTTCGTCGCCTCGCCAGTGGTGGGTACGCCGCAAGGCCTCGCCGTGTACCAGAACGGCGTCCGCATCAACGAGGCCTTCTCGGACGCGGTCAACTGGGACCTGATCCCGACCGCTGCGATCAGGTCGGTGACGCTGGTGACCAACAATCCAGCCTTCGGCCTCAACGCGCTGGGCGGCGCCCTCAACCTGCAAATGAAGGACGGCTTCAACTATCAGGGGGCGGAGATCGATGTCATGGGCGGCTCGTTCGGCCGCATCCAGGGCTCGGCGCAATGGGGCAAGCAGGTCGACAAGAACTACGCCGTCTATGGCGCGCTCGAAGGCCTGCACGACAACGGCTTCCGTAACTTCGCGCAATCCGACGTGCGGCGCTTCTACGGCGATGTCGGCTACAAGGGCGGAGACAGCGAATTCCACGCCAATATGGGCGTCGCCAAGAACGATTTCGGGGCCAGTGCCACCGTTCCTGCCGAACTGCTCGATAAATACTGGGGTGCGACCTACACCACACCGCAGACCACTTCCAACCGCGTCGCCTATCTCAACCTGACCGGCAAGGTCGATGCGACGCCGACCTGGACGTTCGAAGGCAACGCCCATGTGCGCAGGTTCGAGCAGAAGATCGTCGATGGCAATCCGACCGACGTGCAGGAATGCGCCATAGCCGGGCTCTTGTGCTTCGGCGACGATACGACGCCGGCCAATGGCACCAATGGTGCCCAGCTTGCCAATCCGTTCCCGACGGGGACCATCCTGGGCGAAATCGACCGAAGCTTCATACGTTCGACCACGTTCGGCGTGTCGGGCCAGGCGACCAACACCGACCAACTGTTCGGCCATGACAACCGCTTCGTGATGGGCGCAACCTATGACGCCAGCGTCACGCGCTACAACGCCACCGCCGAGATCGGCTCGATGGGAGAGAACTACGTCGTCAACGGCAGCGGCATCTTCCTGGGGCCAAGCGGTTCGGTCGACACCGGCTTCATCGGCCCCGTCTCGCTGCGGACCGTCAATCAATATAACGGCCTCTACGCGACGGATACGTTCAACGTCACGGACGCCTTCGCCATCACGGGCGGCGGCCGCTTCAACGCGGCGCGGATCTCGCTGGAAGATCAGCTCGGGTCCGATCTCAACGGCGATCACACCTTCATGCGTTTCAATCCGATCATCGGCGGCACTTACAAGATCACACCGGAGTTGACTGCCTATGCCGGCTACTCCGAGGCCAACCGCGTGCCGACGCCGCTCGAGCTCGGCTGCTCCGATCCGGCCCGTCCCTGTCTCATCGCGGCGTTTCTCGTCTCCGACCCGCCGCTGAAGCAGGTCGTCTCCAAGACCGTGGAGGCTGGCTTCCGCGGAACCAAGGAGCTGAACATCGGCACGCTCGGATGGAAGCTCGGCGGCTTTCGCGCCACCAATTATGACGACATCCTTGCGATACCCGTCGTCGGACGGACCGGCTTCGGCTATTTCTCCAACGTCGGCCGGACGCGCCGGCAAGGCCTTGAGGCCGAGGTCAACATCAAGTCGCCCACACTTCAGTTCCAGGCGAGCTACGCCTTCGTCGACGCGCGCTTCCTCGATCCGCTGCAACTCGGCTCGGAAAGCCCGTTCGCCGATCCCGCCACCGAGACCATCCAGGTCTTGCCCGGCAACCAGATCCCTGCGATCCCACGTCATCGCGTCAAGGTCGGCATCGACTACGCTGTGACCGATGTCTGGAAAGTCGGCGGCAACGCGCTGTTCGTCTCTAGCCAGTATCTCGTCGGCGACGAGTCCAATCAGTTTTCGAAGCTGCCGTCCTATACGGTCTTCAATCTCCACACCTCCTATCAGGTGACGAAGAACTTCCAGCTCTACGGCCGCGTCGACAACGTCTTGGACAAGCGCTACGTGACCTACGGCCAGTTCTTCGATCGCGAAGCCTTGCCCAACTTCACCAATGGCGGCGCAGAATTCAACGACCCGCGCTCGCTCAGCCCGGCGCGGCCAAGGGCGTTTTATGCGGGGATGCGGATGACGTTCTGAGAATGGTGCGATTGCGCTACGGATATTTCGCCGGGCGCGCCCCTTCTTCCTTGTGGCAGGGAGTGGCACAGGCGGCCTTCGGCCGGCATCCGGGTACAGGCGGAGGAATATCGCCGTTGCATCAGCCGCCAGGAGGAAGTGCCAAGCTCCCCAGCCTGATAACGGAGAGGGGACAAACTAAATCGGACGCGTTCGGATATCAGTGCTAGACACGGTAATGATGAAATTCCTCATTGTCGCGCTGGTCACCATAGGTCCGGCCCTCGCTCAAGTCGGTTCCCCTCAAAAGCCGCCCCTGACCGATCGCGAACAGGTCAAGGCTGACCGCGCGAAAGCGGCCGAGGCCGATAAGAGCGCACCGGCAACGCGACCTTGGGATCGCGACGCGGACGGAAAACGCCCCTGGGATCAAAAGCCCTCGAAGCCCTAACCCGGAGAACAAGCCTCCAATGCCGCCTGTTCATCCCAAGACACAGGCATAGACAGGGCTTTTCGCGTGCTTTTGAGGGCCGATTCCGATGATGCGGCTCTGAGCGTGCGCCAATTCCAAAATGGCCATGGCTATCGGTAGGAACGGTTCGGAAGATCGCCTGTTGGTCTTCTGCCGATGGGCGAGCTGATACGGTGGCGCAAACCGGGTGAGCCCAATGAGAAAACGCTCTACCCTTGCTCCAGCTGTGAGCTTTCGGCCTTCACCGTCAGTGCTGAAGGCGATCAAGGCGTGGATAGCTCATCAGAACGACAGACCTTCCTTGTCCGAGGCGATAAGCCGCCTCGTCGAGCTGGGTCTTGCGTCGTGCGACCGTCGTAGTCGGCAGAAGCTGCGCGCGCGAGATGGCTGGCGACACGATCGATTGCATGGGCAACCCGGCCACGACCGAAGACGTCCGGGGTACTCGCAAGCAGGATCTGCTCAACGGACCCGAGGAGTTCAACCGGTTGCGTATCGATCGGCCCAGCGCAACGACTAGGCCCAAGTCATGACGTCAGCAGCGAGAGGCTGCTGAGGCCAGACACGTCACCCGAGACGAAGGAGGACGAACCATGAAACAGCAATCCAACTCGCGGGCCGCCAAGGAGGCCCACGATCTGTTCAAGCCGATCGCGAAAAAACCACCGAGCGACTACGAGCAAGCGCAGCAGACCTTCCACGCAAATCGGGAACGTCTGAAAGCCGAAAGGTTGGCGAGGGAGGCCGAGCGCCGCGACCGTCCCGACAGGACACCTTAGGTGCCGCATTTCTATTTTGACATCTGGGACGGCGAGGCGCTCGTCGTCGACGAAGACTGGATTTGACCAGTCAACGGGCCGCGGAGATCGAGGCCGCGCTGTCGCTTGCCGACATCGCCAGGCAGCTCGAGCCGCTCGCGAGCAGCGACGGCTTGGCCATCGAAGTTCGGAATGAACGCGGCCCGGTCTTGAGAGCGACATTCGTTCGCGAGCCTGTTTGACCGGCCAACTGAAATCGCCAAAATTGCTCAGTCGGTGTGACTAGAGCATCGAAAGCACGACAATTCCGTCCTCGAGCTCCCCCGAAGCGAGGCGCGCCCGCGCAATGCGCTCGAACTCCGTTCGATGCTTCTGGAGATAGCTGAAGGCCTGCTTCTGTGTGTTGAATGTCGTGGCAAGCCGGCACATCTGCCGATTTGCGCCGGACGCGAGAAAGAAGGTGATGGTTCCGTGGTCTGGCTTGAGTCTAGGCACGACCTGCACTCTTTGGCATGTGATCGGTCCTTTTTGAATTCGGGCAGCGTTGAAGAAGACTACCGCGCCGGTTTCTTGGAGCGCTTCCTGGGCGTCGGCGCCGGCAACGCTATTCGATCAGCTTCATCGGCCGCTTCCTTGGCCTCGCGCGCCTCGCGGAGCCGCGCCATGTTCTTGCGAACCTCGATGGCCTGCCTTTCGACGTCTGCCAATGCTTGCGCTCCCTCTTCAGCGGCCAGGCGCTTGCGATCAGAACGTGCGATGGCTTCGAGTGATGGCTCTGCCGATTTCTTGGCGTTCACAGCTCACCGCCTCCACGACGGACAAAACCCGCTCAATCCGAAGATCGAGCGGGCAGGGGGACCGTTTCAGTACATCCGTGAAACGGTGCCACGATATCAAGCCAGCGAGAGGTTCTCGGCGCTGACTTTGCCTCGCATCTTGTCGGTCTTGATCTCGAAATTGACCTTTTGGCCCTCTGCGAGACCCGCCAGACCAGCACGTTCGACAGCGCTGATGTGAACGAACACATCGTTGCCGCCGTCGCTCGGCTGAATGAAACCGAAGCCCTTTTGGCCGTTGAACCACTTCACAGTACCTGTCGTCATCTTCTTCTCCAAAGCGCGCGAGCGCATACCGCGCAACAATCACGCGGTCGTCTTCAACTTCGTCGATGTCTCTGGAAAAGGAGCCCGCGGGCGCATTCAACAAGGCACAGCGGCTAATCGAACGAGCTCAATATACATCACTTTCACGATTTTGCAAGGAGAGAGGCCAATTTGCTTCTGCGCGGCAGTTCTCGTGTTCCGATCGAGGCGCTTCGCGCGCCCTCTGTCGGCCTGAAGCAAGACGTTATCGATTGACAGCGCTGCACGAGAGTGGTCACGTTGATACCACCAAGCTGCATCGCCGTGACAAAGCAGATCGGCTCGTCCGCAGCTGCGGCGAATGTCGCCGCCACTGTCTTCAAAAATCGCAATGAAGCTCCTGCGCAATTGGCTGCCAGCAGGACGTGTCGCATTCGCAGCCCCCAGCGAGGTGGATCAATTGCACGTACTTGTCAGAGACAACAATGTTGAGCAGGCACTCCGTGTGCTCAAGAAGAAGATGCAGCGCGAGGGCGTCTTCCGGGAAATGAAGCAGCGGCGTTCCTACGAAAAGCCGTCCGAGAGAAAGACCCGCGAGAAATCCGAGGCTATTCGCCGGGCTCGCAAGCTCGCCCGGAAGCAGGCGATCCGGGAAGGACTGCTGCCTGCGCCGCCGAAAAAGAAACCGTTTGAGCGCAAGCCTCCGTTGCCGGAGATCAAGGCACGGGCGGAATAGAGAGCGCCGTCATTGAGGTGCATGCCGTCGAGCTATTGTCTGAAATCGATGCCTCGCAGCACGATGCCCGGCGGCGTGCCCTCGAACTCTGTCGCGCGATACTTGCTGGCCGCTCGAGCTTCGATGCGATCCCGCAGGCGGGTGAACTGGGCTTCCCGCTGCTCGGGCCTGACTTGTGGTCCGCGCTCGAGATAGTCCATCGCGGACGTAGAGATCGCGCAAGAAATCTCCCTGGCACCGTCATGCATTGAGAACCGGACGATCATCCGGTCGTATTCGTGGCTGATAAAGCGGCCGCTGGTCAAGGTCATGGCTTGCTCCGTTGCGTGGTTGCGATCCGGCACGATCGCGCCTCCAATCATCGCCGCGAGGGGCCGCCCGCTTTCCGGTCGCGCCGAGCATGGCACGTGTCGAGAATGCAGGCGGCCGTCGTTCGCCTCAGCCCTCCCCCGACAGCCGGGCGAAATCGTCGAACAGTGCTGCCACCAGAGCGCGATGGCGCGTATCCTCGCCGGGCAGGGTCGCAGCATAGAGGTTGAGCAGATAGCGTGCCTTCACTGCCGCCTCCGGCCAGGACGCGGCGGGCACCGTCATCATGCGGTTTTCGAGATTGGCTTCGCGCTCGCGCAACTCGCGGAGATTGGCCTCGACGTCAGCCAAGGCGCGGCGCAGGTCGGTGGCCTTCTGCGCGGCCATGCCGCGATGCTTGTCGAGATCGACCGGGTGGTCAGTCATTGGTGGCGCTCGCGTCCGCGGCTTGCGCGTTCGCAAGATCGACCGAGCCGATCGACAGCACGCCGCACGCACCTTCGGCGGGCACGGTGATCATCGTGGCAACGCGGCGATAGGCCGAGAAGGTCAGGCCCTCGATCGTCTCCTCGTCTGTAACGACCTCGTAGGCGCCGGCCGGCAACAGGCGCTCGATGCGGCGGATGCGGAACGGACGCTTGAAGTGGACGGTTTCTCGCCGCGAGCGGATGGTCATGCACGCCTTTCGCAAGTGAAGCCCCAACCGATGCTGGCTGTCGCGACCATGCGCCCTTCGCGCCGCAATAGCCAGTACTATCGGGCCCGGCCGGCAAACGAAGATGTCACAGCGGAGCCATCGCCCGCGCGGCATTTAACGCTCGCTATTGGCTCGGCACAGGCTTAGGCTCGCTGCCATCACCGCACATCTCAACGGCTTCGACCGGTGGCTGAGGGTCACGTGTGCTCCCGCCGAAGGCCTCGCAGGAGCATTCGATGTCGCGTGTTCGCATCTCGGAATGGATCGTGCCGCCGGTGATCGTTCCATTGTTTCTACTGCTTCTCGTGTGCGGAGCCGCCATCCTCAATGGCTAGGGCAACCCGGGTGCCGTATCTGGTCAGTGGGACCAACGAATACGGGAGCTCGAATCTCGGCCGCGGCAGTGCGACAGTCGCGCTGCGGCTCGCACGGAAGCTGCTGCGCGAAGGCTACATGGACGTGAGGGTCTGCACCCCGCGTGGACGGATTCTGCAGTCGAACGAACTCGACGAACTCAAACCACCAAAGGAGAGCGACATGGCGAAGGGCCAGCAACGTGGCAATCGCGAAGCCAAGAAGCCGAAGAAGGAAAAGGCCAAGGTGATCGCAGCGGCGCCGAGCCGGAAGGAAGCCGCTTGGCAGCCGGATTTCGGGTCGGTGAAAAAGAAGTAGCGAGGAGCAGAAGCCAAGCGGGGGAGAGCCAGCGTTCGAAACGCGGACGACACGTACGCGGCTTGGTACAACACGCCGCGCGAGGTGGTCGCTTCGGGCCGACGATCTTTTCCTTGTGGCGCGCAACGTGCTTCGAGGCGTTCTCAATGGTGCTTGGGACATCGGTCAAGACGACTTCCTTGGTCAATGGGACTGGTCATTTTCAAGACGACAACACCCCAAGCGGTTCTCACCCAAATATCACCGGCTCACGGGCTCTGACGTGCTAGGGTGGGCTCAGCGCTGTTTGCGGTGGTCTGTGGAGACAAGAGATGAGCTCCGTAGACATTGTAGTTCCCTGCTTCCGGTACGGGCACTTCCTGCGAGGGTGTGTCGAAAGCGTTTTGACGCAATCCGGCCCCGAATTGCGCGTGCTTATCATCGATGATGCCTCGCCGGACAATACAGCGGAAGTTGCGCGGGAGTTGGTGCGGTCCGATCCCCGCGTCGATTGCCGCAGGCACGCCTCGAATCAGGGTCTCATCGCTACCGCCAATGAAGGCATCGCCTGGGCGAGTGCCGACTATATGCTTCTGCTCTCTGCCGACGATTACCTCCTGCCCGGTGCCCTCAAGAGATCGGCCGATCTGATGGACGATCATCCTTCTGTCGCCTTCACCTACGGAGGCGGAGTTGTCCTTGATCGACTGGGGAAGTTTTCGCGCCAAAGAATAGGTGTGGGGTTCCGAACCCACGTTTTGTCCGGACTCGAGTTCATTGCGCTCAACGGCGCAAAAAACATCGTGCTGTCGCCAACAGTAGTGGTCCGCGCGAGCCTGCAGAAAGAACTGGGCGGCTATTTGGCTGACTTACCCTACGCCTCCGACATGGAAATGTGGTTGCGGCTCGCTGCAAATGGCGACGTCGGCGTCATTGCCGCTGATCAGGCCGTGTATCGATGGCACGCGGCCAACATGTCGGCTGGGATTTCGCGGGAGCAGGACCTGCTCCAGCGCAAGGCGGCGATTGAGCATTTCCTGAATGGTAGCGGCACTGGGCTGACCAACGTTGATGATCTTCGTGCCCGGTTGAACCACAAGTTGGCACTCGAGGCGATCGGCTGCGCTAGCGTTGCCTTCAACGAAGGAGCAATGGAAAGCTCGGCACGCCTTTCCAAACTTGCGGTGAGCTTTGATCCGAGCGTTCAAAGAACGCGTCGTTGGTGGTTTCTCACCGGCAAGAAGGTTCTTGGGTTGCGAGGATGGCTGCTGGTGCGGCCTGCAATCGAATGGTCAAGATCCATCTTGCGGAACGAGCACCGCTGAAAGCCGACAATCCGCGCGCGAAGCTTGGTGCGGCGTTGCCTTTAACCGGTCGGAAACCATAGCAAATGATCCGAAAATTCTAACGAAACTGCCCGGCTGTTGCTGCGTCGATTTGTCGGAGGGCCCGTCCGATGACAGAGCACCAGTTGAGAGAGCAGGAATTCCAGATCGCGCGTTACAGGCATTTGGAGCGGGAAGTGACAGATCCGCTTGCCGCGTGTCTGCTTCACAGCATCATCGAGGAGCTCGAAGCCGAGCTGCGGAGGAATAGTCCGGATTGGCACGGGCCCCGTGATTAACAGTTTCTTAGCGCTGATCATGCGGATTATCTGCGAGGGAAGCTAGGGGAGACTGCTCCCATGCTGAAGGACGGCACCTACGCGGCCTGGTACAACACGCCGCTCGACCAGGGTACCGGCATCGTCCATGTCGCAGACGGACAAATCTGGGGCTGCGACAGCCTGATGACGTATCACGGCTCCTGCAAGATCGATGGAGATCGCTTCACCGCGACCGTGTCGACGAAGCGTCATACCGACGGACGCGCGACTGTGTTCGGCGTCGATGATGAGCTCACGCTGGACATCGAGGGAAACTGCCCCGGCAAGATCGCGACTTACACCGCGACGGCAGTACAGGTGCCGGGCATGATCCTCCATGGTACGCTCATTCTGACCGAGCAGCAGCAGCCGGCGCGCGAACGAGCCGAGCAGGTTCCAGTGTTCGATCCCGACAAGCTGCCCAAGTTGCCGAAGCGCTCGCGCTGAGCGCGCCGCGGATGACGTTCTGAGGCAACTGGCCGGCTGCTCCGGCGGGGCGAGGGGCGTTATTTTCCTTCCAGCCAGCCCCGGGCGAGTATCGCCGCTTGTTGCAAGGTAATGCTTCGGACCAGTGGATCGGCGTGACGGTGCACGAGCTGCCAATCCGTGTCGTCCTTGCGGTAGACTTCAGTAACGCGCAGCGACCAGTCTTGAGCCGCCAATCCACCCACCTCGGCCCGCTGGCGCTCGACCATGACGAGAACGACGAGCGCGTTGGATGCATAGGTTTGCAAAACCTCAAGCTCGGTTTCGCCTTCCCTGAAGTATCGCGATAGGTCAGCCAAGCGCTTTGGGCTAGCGTCGAAGCCGCGACTTGCGGGCCCGCCGAAGGGCTGCATCAGCGTGAAATCCGGCGCAATGCGGACGAGCTGGAACCAGCGAGCCATGTCACCACGCATGAAGGCGGCATTTTTCTCGCGAGCGCGTTCAATGAGGCTGGCAATCTCGTCGTTGCCAGCCGCCGCATCGGCCGAAACCTGGACGGACAGTGAAATTGCAGCCGTCGCGGCCATCATCGAGCGCCGCGACATCTTGTCCTGCGTGCCTGGCCACTTGTTCACTCCGGGCGGTCTCTTGGTCATTTCACAGCTCCTGATCGAACGACGAGCCCAATCCATGAGACCTTGATCTTGATGAATCCAGCGATATGATTTCAGCAACATGCTGAACCAAATTGATCTATCCAGGATCGATCTGAATCTCCTGGTGCTCTTCCGTGTGGTTCTGGAAGAACGTCACGTCGCGCGCGCGGCCGCTCGGCTGAGCCTGACGCCGTCGGCTGTCAGCCATGCGCTTGGCCGGCTTCGTCTTCTGCTGAACGACCCGCTGTTTCTGCGGACACCGAAGGGCGTCGTTCCAACGGAGCGGGCCTTGGCGCTGGGAGAACCGGTGGCCGAGATCATCGCGCGCGTGGAACAGTTGATCGGCTCGGCTGCACCATTCGATCCCAAGAAAAGCAGCCGTCGGTTCACGATTGGCGCCCCCGACGCCGTACTGGTCTCGACAACCGTTCAACTCTTGCGATCGATCGCGTCCTCGGCACCGCACATTGACATCGGGCTGATACACCTGATGCCTGCGCCGCCCGGTGGCGCGATCGGAGAGCCCTGGCAGCAAAGCCTCGACATGCTCGAAAGACGCGAGCTCGACGTCGCAATGCTGCCGCTGCCGACGGTGTCAGCGCGATTCGAGGCGCGCAGGCTCTACGACGAGGACTTCGTGCTGGCCATGCGCAAGGGACATCCCTTGGCAAAAGCGCCGACCCGCGCCGTGTTCTCGCAATCACAACACCTGCTGGTGTCGCTCAGCGGTGAGGCGCGCGGTTTCGTCGATGAGATGTTGGCCAAGCGCGGCCTCGAGCGCCGCATCGCCTTGACTGTCCCGAATTTCATGATGGCGCTTGTCCAGCTTTCAGGGTCTGAACTGATCGCAGCATTGCCGCGCCGATTGGTGGAGCACCAAGCAGGTCGTTTCGGGTTGGTGTTTGTCGAGCTGCCCTTCGCACGCAAGCCGGATACGATCCAAGTCATCGCTACCAAGGCGGCGATGAGAGACGCCGGCATCGCGTGGTTGATGCAGATTGTGGTCGGTTCAGTCGGAGCAGGTCGGCCCTAACACGCACTCTCTGAACCCGAAAAGAGTTCATCCTGCGCAGGAAGAGGGGCGGCATTGCGCCTGCCACGCCGTTCAGGTTTGCCGGAGCTGGGTCCTCCCGCACCCGCTTCTCAAACCTGTTGGAACTGTTCATTGTGCCATCCCGAAACAAAGAGAAGTGGAGCAGCATCAATGTCGGACAAGGTCTCGCGTCGCCAGTTTGCCAAGCTGGCGGGATTGTCCGCAGCCGGAATTGCGAGTCCCCTTGAGGCCGTCGAGGTCAAGCCGGCACCGCCGCGCGGCGGAAGCGGCTTTCCGGCGGGCTTCGTCTGGGGCACCGCGACCTCGTCCTATCAGGTCGAGGGTGCCGTCACCGAGGACGGGCGAGGGGCCTCGATCTGGGACAAGTTCGTGCGCATCCTCGGCAAGATCGAGGATGGCACCACAGGCGACCGCGCCAATGAGCATTATCACCGCTACAGGGAGGACATCGCGCTCATCAGGGAGCTCGGTTGCAAGGCCTACCGCTTCTCGGTGGCCTGGCCGCGGGTGTTTCCGGATGGCGACGGCAAGCCCAATCCGAAAGGGCTCGACTTCTACAACCGCCTGGTCGACGAACTCCTCAAGAACGGCATCGCGCCGTGGCTGACGCTCTATCATTGGGATCTGCCGCAATCGCTCCAGGACCGATTTGGCGGCTGGCGCTCGACCGAGACCTGCAAGATCTTCGGTGACTACGCGGCCTATGTCGCCGAGCACCTGACCGATCGGGTCAAGAACGTGTTCACTCTGAATGAGAGCGGCCGCTTCGTCTATTTCGGTTACGGCATCGGCATCGACGCCCCGGGCGTCACACTGCCGCAGGCCGAGGTCAACCAGATCAGGCACAACAGCGCGCTCGCGCACGGGCTTGCCGTGCAGGCGGTGCGCGCCCATGGCCGCCACGGCACCAGGGTGGGCCCGGCCGAGAACATCGATGCCTGCGCGCCCGCGATCGACACGCCGGAGAACGTCCGCGCCGCGGAGATCGCGCTGCGCGAGATGAATGCCGGCTATCTCAACGTCATCATGACGGGTCAGTACACCGACGCCTTCCTGAAATTCGCCGGGCCCAATGCGCCGAAATACACCGATGCGGAGCTGAAGATCATCTCCTCGCCGGTCGATTTCCTCGGCCTCAACATCTACGCGCCGCAGAATTACGTGGTGGCCTCCGACCAGGGCGCGGGCTTCATGCCGCTGCCGATTCCGAAATCGTTCCCGCACATGAATTCGGACTGGCTGCGCGTCGGCCCCGAAACGATCTACTGGGTGCCGAAGCTTGCGGCAAAGATCTGGAAGACCGACGCGATCTATATCAGCGAGAACGGCACCTCCGGCGACGACGTCGTCACGCCCGACGGCAAGATCTACGACACCGACCGCATCATGTATCTGCGCAACTATCTCGCCCAGCTCCAGCGCGCCACCGCCGAAGGCGTGCCGGTGCGCGGCTATTTCCTCTGGAGCCTGATGGACAATTTCGAATGGATCTACGGGCTGAGCAAGCGCTTCGGGCTCTACCACGTCAATTTCGACACCCAGGTCCGCACGCCCAAGCTCAGCGCCAGCTTCTACCGCAACGTGATCGCGAACAACGCGGCGGGGGTGTGATGTCTTCGCCTCTCCCCGCCTGCGGGGAGAGGCCGGATTTTACGCGCAGCGGAAAATCCGGGTGAGGGGGAGTCTCCGCGAGCCCGTCTGTCACCGTTCTTGCCGAGGCAGCCCCTCACCCCAACCCTCTCCCCGTAAGAACGGGGAGAGGGAGTGCAGCACCGCGCATTGACTCCCCTCTCTCCCTGATTCACAACGCCCTCAACACCCATGAACAAGAGGATAACGCTCATGGCTGACGCGCTGATCATCGATGCTTGCCGGACCCCGCGCGGCGTCGGCAAGGCCGGTAAGGGAGCACTCTCGGGCATTCATCCGCAGCAGCTCGGTGCAACCGTGCTGCGCGCGCTCGCCGACCGCACCGGCATCAATACCGCCGACGTCGACGACATCGTCTGGGGCTGCAGCGCGCAGGTGGCAACGCAAGGCGGCGATCTCGGGCGCATGTCGGCGCTCGATGCCGGTTACGACGTGCGCGCCAGCGCGGTGACGCTCGACCGCTTCTGCGGCTCGGGCATCACCAGCCTCAACATGGCCGCAAGCTCGATCATGGCAGGCGCCGAAGACCTCGTCATTGCCGGCGGCTGCGAGATGATGTCGATGGAGGGACGCCGCGGCGGCGGTCCGATGATGATGGACAGCGGAAACCTGCGTCTGCGCGCCAGGCATCCGCAGTCGCATCAGGGCGTCTGTGCGGACGCGATCGCGACGCTGGAAGGCATCACGCGTCAGGACGTCGACGCGCTCGGTCTGGAGAGCCAGAAGCGCGCGGCGCATGCGATGGCGAACGGTCACTTCAAGAAGAGCCTTGTCCCCGTCCACCGCGAGGACGGCAGCCTCGCGCTCGACCATGAAGAATATCCGCGCCCGCAGACCACGATCGAAGGTCTCAGCAGCCTGAAGCCGGCGTTCCCCGCCATCGCCGACTATGCGCTCGACGACAAGGGGACGACCTATCGCGGCCTGATCCTGCAGAAGTACCCGGACCTGAAGATCGACTTCGTACACCACGCCGGCAATTCATCCGGCGTCGTCGATGGTGCCGCCGCGATCCTGCTGGCCTCGCCGGCCTACGCCAGGGCGCATGGCCTCAAGCCGCGCGCCCGCGTGGTGGCGATGGCGAACATGGGGGACTCGCCGACCCTGATGCTGAACGCGCCGGTGCCGGCGACGCGCAAGGTGCTGGCGAAGGCGGCCTTGAGTATCGACGACATCGACCTGTTCGAGATCAACGAAGCCTTTGCGGTGGTTGCGGAGAAATACATCCGCGACCTCAGGCTCGACCGCGCCAAGGTCAACGTCAATGGCGGCTCGATCGCGCTCGGCCATCCCATCGGTGCGACCGGCTCGATCCTGATCGGCACCGTGCTCGACGAGCTCGAACGGCGCGACCTCAAGCGCGGTCTCGTCACCATGTGCGCGGCCGGCGGCATGGCGCCGGCAATCATCATCGAGCGTATCTAGCGCGACCGAAGCTCGTCGCGCCCCGCGTAAGAACAGGGTGAGAGAGCAGCGGAGACGCCGCAACACGGCGATCTAACCCTTATTTTTCAGGGTGAATCGCACTCCTCCTCCGGCAAAGAGGCCGGTGGTCGCTTGTCGAAAGCATCGAATCAGCTTTAGCAAGGTGGCTTGCGGGCCTTTGAAACAAGGCAAAAACCGCTGCCTGAGGCTCCTTCCGCTCCGGAAGTAGCTAAAAAGCAGGGTTTTTTGCCTCAGAGGGCCAAAAAAGCCCGTAAAACCGCGACAAAACTGTGCAGAAGGCTATAGGCCTTCGCCGGTTGGTCTAATATGCAACCGGCAACGAATCAGAGGAGACACGATGCCGACCCAACTTTCCAAATCGCAGTTGATCGAAAAGATTGCGACCGCCACCGAGCTTTCCAAGCGCGACGTCAAGAACGTCATGGAGACGCTGACGGACGTCGGCCACAAGGAGCTCAAGAAGAACGGCCTGTTCCTGGTGCCGGGCTTCGCCAAGTTCGTGGTCATCAAGAAGCCCGCCACCAAGGCGCGCAAGGGCACCAACCCGTTCACGGGTGAAGAGATGATGTTCAAGGCCAAGCCGGCCCGGAAGATCGTCCGCGCTCGCCCGGTCAAGGCGGCCAAGGACGCCGTGGGCTAACAACGCAAAGGCCCCCTCGGTCGGAGGGGGCCTTTTGTTTGGAGTTGCCGCGAGGGCCTGAGACGGAGGGCTCAACCCTTGCGGCGCTTCACCCGGACCGGGACCGGCTGAAGCCGCGGCCCGGGTCCTGCGAGCGCATCGCGCATCCGGTCGATGGCGCGATCGAGCAGCTGGCGCAGCCGCTGCGTTTTCCGTGATCGCTTCGCTCTTTCCAGCAGTTTCTTCATCGCCTCACTCCGCCGCTTCGACCTTGGCGTCAGCCGGCTCGAGCGCGGCGGCGATGGCCTCGTCGACGCGCTCCAGCCAGATGAATTCGAGGCTGTCCCGCGCGCTCTGCGGGATGTCGTCGTAGTCCCGCTTGTTGCGCGCCGGCAGCATCACCCGTTTCAAGCCGGCAGCGGCCGCGGCCACCACCTTTTCCTTGATGCCGCCGACCGGCAGCACCAGGCCGCGCAGCGAGATCTCGCCGGTCATCGCGGTGTCGCTGCGCACCGTGCGATTGGTGAGCAGTGACGTCAGCGCCGTGAACATGGCAACGCCCGCGCTCGGTCCGTCCTTCGGGGTCGCACCCGCCGGCACGTGAACGTGGATGTCGCTCTTCTCGAACAGCTGGGGATCGATGCCGAGCTGCGTGGCTTTGCTCTTCACCAGCGTCAGCGCAGCCTGCACGCTCTCGCGCATAACATCGCCGAGCTGGCCGGTCAGGATCATGCTGCCCCTGCCAGGTACGCGTGAGGCCTCGATGAAGAGGATGTCGCCGCCAACAGGCGTCCAGGCAAGGCCGGTAGCCACGCCCGGAATGCTGGTGCGCTGCGCGATCTCGCCTTCGAAACGCGGCTGGCCGAGCACGGTGGCGATGTCATTTGGGCTCACCACGACCTTGGCGACCGTGCCTTCGGCGACCTGCACCGCGGCATGGCGGAACACCTTGCCGATCTCACGCTCGAGGTTACGGACGCCGGCCTCGCGGGTGTAGCCCTTGACGATCAGCTTCAGCGCTTCCGGATCGATCTCGGCCTGCTCGGCCGAGAGGCCGTTGGCCTCGAGCTGTCGCCGCACCAGATAGCGCCGCGCGATCTCCAGCTTTTCGTCCTCGGTATAGCCGGCGAGGCTGATCAGCTCCATGCGGTCCAACAGCGGGCCCGGGATCTGGTCCAGCATGTTGGCGGTCGCAATGAACACCACGCGCGACAGGTCGAAGGGCACGCCCAGGTAGTTGTCCCGGAACGTCCCGTTCTGCTCGGGGTCGAGCACCTCCAGCATCGCGGCGGAGGGGTCGCCCTGCACGCCGCGGCCCATCTTGTCGATCTCGTCCAGCATCATGACGCAGTTCCTCGCGCCAGCCTTCTTGATGCCCTGGATGATGTTGCCGGGCAGGGCGCCGATATAGGTACGCCGGTGACCGCGGATCTCGGCCTCGTCATGCACCCCGCCCAGGCTCACGCGCACGAAGGGGCGATCCATCGCGCGTGCGATGGACTGGCCGAGCGAGGTTTTGCCGACGCCGGGCGGGCCGACGAAGCACAGGATCGGGGCCTTGCCCTGCGGGGCGAGCTTGCGCACCGCCAGATATTCGATGATCCGGCCCTTGATCTTCTCCAGGCCGAAATGATCGGCATCGAGGATACGGCGCGCCTCCTTGATGTCGATCGGCTTCTCCGCGGGCAGCGCCCAGGGCAGCTCGATCAGCCAGTCGAGATAGGTGCGGACCATGCCGGCTTCTCCGGCGGCCTCGGGCATGCGTTCGTAGCGGCGCAGCTCCTTCTTGGCGTGCGCGTCCGCCTCGGGCGGCATGTTGGCCTTGGCGATCGCAGCCGTCAGCTCGGCGACCTCGGCCGCCTTGCCGTCGCCTTCGCCGAGCTGGCGCTGAATGGTCGCCATCTGCTCGCGCAGGATCGCCTCGCGCTGCCGCTCGTCGAAAGAGGCCTTGGTCTTCTGGCCGATTTCGTTGGAGATGCGCAGCACCTCCAGCCGTTCGGCCAGGTGCTTCGACACCTTCTCGACGCGCAAGGCGAGGTCGATGGTCTCCAGCACCTCCTGCTTGTCCTGCGGCTTGATGTCCATGAACGAGGTCGCGAGGTCAGCCAGCGCGCCGGGCGCGCTGGTGCTCTGGAACATCGCCACCAGCTCGGGCGGTGCCTGCGGCAGCAGCTCGATCGCCTCGATGGCCTGGCGCTGCAGGTTCAGCGCGCGGGCCTCGATTTCGGGCGAGGTCGTGGTCGGCTCAGGAATCTGCTGGAAGCGCGCGGCCAGGAACGGCGTCCCCGGCAGGAAGTCGAGGATGCGCGCACGCTGCACGCCCTGGCAGACGATGTGATGGGTGCCGTCGGGTGCCGTGATGTAGCGCACGATATTGGCGATGGTCGCAACACGATAGAGGTCGTCCGGCCCGGGCTCCTCGATCTCGGGGCTGCGCTGCAGGACGATGCCGACCGGCCGCTGCTCGCGCAGCGCCTGCTGTGCCGCGGCGATGGACTTCGCCCGGCCGATCGCGATCGGCGCGATGGCGCCGGGAAACAGCACCATCTCGCGCACGGGGATGATGATCAGTGCGTCTTCGGGGATCTTCACGTCGGACTCTGTAGAATTGGTCTGTGCGTTCTGTTCGGTGGCCATGATCGACCTCAGGATTTGGCGAGGCGCAGTGCGACGCAGCCGTCCATCACGAAGCGGCTGATGGCGTAGCGGCCAATGGGCAATGCAATGCGGCGCTCAAAACGCCCCTGCGGCAGCTCGAGCCGGTGGATGCGGGCGTTGCGAAGCTCCGGCGGAAGGGTGCGCTGGCCGGAGATGACGAGCACGCCGTCATGGATCACCGTCTCGACATTGTCAGGATTGACGCCGGGGAGCGCGACCAGGATCAGGAGCTCATGCTCGGTCTCGAGCACGTCGATCGGCGGCTCCCAGCAGGCTTCCTGGCGGCCGAACTGCTGGCGCAGCCGTTCGGCGCGGGTCAGCTGGTCCAGGGCTTCGGACAGCATCCAGTCGAGGGGATTTTTGGGTTGCATGGCAAGACTCGGGCAAGGCGCTGCGGTTGGAAAGCGAGGATATGGGGGCGGTTCCCCGGAAATCCAGCGTACATCCAGGACATGCCTGCCTCAACCGGAGCAGGCCTTGCAGCCCAACGCATCGGCGCCGCGGACATGTTCCGCGGCGCCGCCAGCAACAATTCACCTCACGCACGGCATCAGGCCGCGGCGCGGTACTCGTCTTCCGCTTCGAGGTTGATCACGGAGGTCGCGAGCTCAGTCAGCGCGTGATCGGTCGCCTCTTCCTCGTCCAGCGTCTCCTGAAGCAGCCTTGCGGCGTCCTCCATGCCGAGCTCCTCGGCCCAGGTGCGCAGCGTGCCGTAGCGGGATATCTCGTAGTGCTCGACCGCCTGCGCCGCGGCGAGCAGGCCGGCGTCGAGGGCAGGCGCGTTCTTGAACTCCTTCATGATCTCGGCGCCCTCGTCGGTGATACCGTTGATCGCCTCACAGGGCTTGCCGCGCGCGGGCTTGCCCAGCATCCTGAAGATCTGGTCAAGCCGTTTGACCTGGCCCTGCGTCTCGCGCAGATGCTTGTTGAAGGCCGCTGCTAGATCCTTCGAGTGTGCGGCCTTGGCCATCTTGGGCAGCGTCTTGATGATCTTGTTCTCGGCGAAATAGATGTCCTTCAGCGTTTCCAGAAACAGGTCGCTGAGCATCTTCGGCGCCTGACGCGGGCGGCGCGCCGCGGTCTTCTTGGTTGTGCGTTTCTTCGCTCGTTTAGCCATACATCCTCCTCTTGAGGCGACACGGGAAGGCGTCTCCTTCCTCGATCCTCAGGCGATCAAAGCGGCTTGGAGAACGAAAGTTCCAAACTACCATTGGCGCTCGCAGCGACGCTCAGGTCGGACGCTTGTAGGGATCTTCCTGGCGTTGCCGCGCCTCGGTGTTGCGGTCGAGCTGCGCACGTTCGGCGCGCCGCAGGTGCCCGGCCTTCATCACGCCATAGGCGAGGGCCGCGCCGAGCAGGAAAGCGCCGATGAACCAGAGCCAGAGCAGGTTGGCCGAGAGCTGGCCGAGCAGCATTCCGATTCCACTGTCGCTCATTGATCGTCTCCGATGATTTGCAAAACGGCTCTGCCGGGCTAAGTCAGTCCGCCAGCCATCGTTCCTGCGTCCAAGGAGCCCACCGAGACATGATCGACTTCACACTGTCGGCCTTCGTGACGCTGCTGCTGGTGGTCGATCCCGTCGGCCTCGCGCCGGCCTTCCTGGCCGCCACCGGCGGCATGCCCGACAAGGTCAAGCGGACGATCGCGTTGCGGGCGCCGCTGATCGCCGCCTCGATCCTGGTCGTGATCGCGCTGGTCGGAAACTGGCTGCTCCGCCAGCTCGGGATCGGCATCCCCGCCTTCCAGATCGCCGGCGGGCTGCTGCTGTTCGGCGTCTCGTACCAGATGATCTTCGGCGACCGTCCGCATCGCGAGGCTCGGGAGGCCGACAAGGCCACATCGGAGCACGCCTCCGATGTCGCGGTGTTTCCACTGGCCATTCCCATGATGGCTGGCCCCGGCGCGATCGCGACCACGCTGCTGCTGGCGGGCGATGCCGGCTATGGGGCGAGGCTCGCGATCATCATCGCGGTGGTGATCTCGGTGTGCCTGCTCTGCATGCTGTGCTTCGTCTCAGCTCACCTGATCGCCCGCACCCTCGGACGCACCGGAAATGCCGTACTCTCGCGCGTGCTCGGCATGCTACTCGCCGCCTATTCGGTGCAGTTCGTGATCAACGGATTTGCGGCCGTCCGGGCGAGCCTGTCGTAAGAGTGCGACAATCTGGTAATTTATTGATTCTACGGTCTATTTCGAGGAATCGCGGATCTGTCAGCAAGACGGCACATGATCGGGTCGCTTTCGCTTGCACTGCGGCATTGCTTTGACGTACTCCCCCCTGACAAACGTCCATCGCCAAGAAGCCGAGAAAAAATCAAGATGTCGATGACAGCGGACGAGCTCGACAAGAGACAGGCGATCATCGACGCCTGCCGCCGCACGAACGCGCTCGGCGTCAACCAGGGCACCTCCGGCAAGATCAGTGTCCCGCCGCTGCTCTCCGGCGCCGAGATCGAGCGGGTCTCCCGGCGCATGGCCGGCTACGGCCTGGCGGAAGGGTAGGGCGGGCAGAAGGTGTTCGTACGGATCAGACGTCTCGTCGATCGCAAGGGGACGAACCGCACCATGGTTCGGCTGCGCGCCCTGCTGCGCAGCAACGAGTTCTACCTGATCCCTCTCGCGCTCGTGATCGGCACGCTCGCGGGCGCGGTGGTGACGCTGATGGCCCACATCGCCCAAATCGCGCATGTGGTGATTTACGGAATTCCCGTTGATGTCCACTTGTCGGCTCACGCGTATGTCAGCCCCTGGGCGGCGCTGATCGCGCCTGCGCTTGGCGGGCTCGCGCTCGGCATCATGGAATGGTCGCGGCGGCGCATGAAGATCTCGAACGCCGTCGACCCGATCGAGGCGAACGCGTTGCGCGGCGGCAATCTGTCGATGCGGGACAGCGTGGTGGTGTCGAGCCAGACCCTGATCTCCAACGGCTGCGGCGCCTCGGTCGGCCTCGAGGCCGGCTATACCCAGATCGGCTCGGGTATCGCCTCGCTGCTCGGCAAGTTCTTCAATCTGCGCCGCAACGATCTGCGCCTGATGGTCGGCTGCGGCGCTGCCGCCGCGATCGCGGCGGCGTTCGGCGCGCCGATCACGGGCGCCTTCTACGCCTGCGAGCTCATCGTCGGCGTCTATTCGGTCGGCAGCGCCGCGCCGATCCTGGCGGCCTCGCTCGCGGGCGCCCTGACCGCGCAATGGCTCGGCGGCGCGCCGTACTCGCTGGAGATACCGAAGGTCAGCGCCGTCGGCGTCGAGCAATACCTGGCCCTGATCGGGCTCGCCCTCGTCACCAGCGGCGTCGGCATCGCCGTGATGCGCTCCTCGTCGATGTTCGAGCGCCTGTTCGCATGGATGCCGGTCTGGCTGCGTCCGGTGATCGGCGGCCTCATCGTCGGCAGTTTCGCCATCGTCACGCCGCAGGTACTGGCAGCCGGCCACGGCGCCATGGTGCTCGATCTCTTCCACGAGATGACGATCGGCCTGATCGCGCTGATCATCGCCCTGAAGGTGACGGCCTGCCTGATCTCGCTGGCCTCGGGCTTTCGCGGCGGCCTGTTCTTCGCCTCGCTGTTCGTCGGCAGCCTGATCGGAAAGTTCTTCGCCGCGGTGCTGCTTCTGATCAGTCCGAATTTCGTGATCGATCCGCTGGTGGCGATGCTGACGGGCATGGCGACGCTCGGTGTCGCCGTCGTCGGCGGTCCCCTCACCATGTCGTTCCTCGTGCTCGAGATGACCCGCAATGTCGACGTTACCGCCGTGGTGCTGGCTGGCTGCATCGTCACCTCGATCTGCGTCCGCTTCATGTTCGGCCACTCCTTCTCGACCTGGCGCCTGCATCTGCGCGGCGAGACCATTCGCAGCGCCAACGACGTCGGCTGGCTGCGCAATCTCACCGTCGAACGCTTGATGCGCTCCGACGTCGGTAAGGTGCCGTCGACCACGACGATCGCCGCGGTCCGCCGCGAATTCGCGCTGGGCTCGCGGCCGGGCGTCGTCATCGTCAACAATGCCGACGAATATGTCGGTCTCGTCCTGCTGCCCGATTTGTTCTCCAGCGACCTCGACACCATCGCCGACGATATCCAGGTGATCGAGCTTGCCCGCCTGATCGACATCGTGCTGATCCCGGAAATGAACGTGAAGTCGGCGATGGCGGTGTTCGACGAGGCCGAAGCCGAGATGCTGGCGGTGGTCGATTCCACCGACAGCCGCAAGGTGGTCGGCTTCCTCACCGAGAACTTCGTCCGCCGCCGCTATGTCGAGGAAATCGACAAGGCGACGCGCGGCGTGTTGGGCGCGCTGTCTTAATCACTCCAGCTGATCGACCTCGCGCAGCGCCGGGAACAGCTTCATCCAGAGCAGCGCGATCGCGATGGTGCCGATCCCGCCGAGTGCCGCCGCCGGCATCGCGCCGAGCAGGGCCGCCGCCATGCCGCTCTCGAATTCGCCAAGCTGATTCGAGGCGTTGATGAAGAGGAAGTTGACGGCGCCGACGCGGCCGCGCATCGCATCCGGTGTCGAAAGCTGTACCAGCGCGACGCGGACCACGACGCTGATCGTGTCGGCTGCGCCCATCGCGGCAAGCGCGACGATCGAGATCCAGATGTTTTTCGACTGCGCGAACACGATGGTCGCGAGCCCGAAGGCGATCACCGCCTGGAACATTCGCAGGCCCGCGCGCCGTGTGATCGGATGGCGCGCGATCACAGCGGTCATCAAGAGCGCGCCGACCGCAGGCGCGGCACGCATCACGCCGAGCGCCCACGGCCCGGCCTGCAAGATATCCTTAGCATAGATCGGCAGCAGCGCGGTGGCACCGCCGAGCAGGACCGCGAACAGATCGAGTGAGATCGTGCCGAGGATCGCGGGATTGCTGCGGACGAAATGCAGGCCGGCGAACAGGCCGTCGACACCTTCGTGTTCGGAAGGCGCGGCGCGTTCGACCCGGATCAGGCCGCTGAGGCCGCACGCGATCAGCGACAGCACGGCCATCAAAACGAACGGCGCGCCTGGTGAGATGGCGTAAGCGAGCCCGCCAACGGCCGGACCGCCAATGGCCGCGACCTGCCAGGTGCCGGTCGATAGCGCGGTCGCTCGTTGCAGCATGCCTTCCGGTGCGACGGCCGGCAGCAGCGCCGACGAGGCGGGACTCTCGAAGGCGCCGCAGAGACCGAACACGCTGAGCACGATGAATATCTCGGGCGCGGTGAGTGTCCCCATCAGCAGTCGCACCGCGAGATAACCGGCGGCGAGGCCTTGCGTCAGCTCGCAGAGCTGGACGATGCGCCTGCGGTCGTGGCGGTCGGCCGCATGTCCGGCGACAAAGACGAGCAGCGCGCTCGGAATGAACTGCACGAGACCGGCAAGGCCGAGATAGAGGGCGCTGCCGGTCAGCGCGTAGATCTGCCAGCCCACAGCGACGGTAGCGACCTGATAGGAGAATTCCGACAGGGTTCGCGAGGCGATGTAGAGCAGCAGCGGAGGATGTCGCGACAGCGAGACGGGAGAGGTGAGAAGTGTGGAAGCCTGGTCCAAGGTGGTGAGCAATCATGGAAGCGGGACGGCGCGCGTCATGCGCCGCCGTCCGCGCCGGCTAGCGGCCTGGTTGAGGAGGAGACGCGACGAGGCAGGCCACGATCCGTCGGACCAGTGGCAGCACCAACAGCAGTGTGGGGAAGGCGACGAGCCATGACAGCGCCCAGGCGCCCGGCCATGTCGCCAGGAACGCCGGCGTGGCGCCGAGGCTCCGCAGCGTCGAAATGACCGACACTACGGCCATCATGAGGATGGACAGCACGTACGGCATCACGATCGGCGCGTAGCGCGCCGGCAGTTTGCGAACCGCAATCATTTGATTTCTCTTGACGAAAAGGACGCGTCGATCACGGTGAACCCTGGAAAATGGCATCGATCCCGACGGCGTCGGTTGATGCGTTGGTTCACGTGAAACGCTTACGGCGACCGAAAAACGGCGCGGCTGTTCATTAACCGCTCAGGTTGGATGGTTCAAGCTGGATCTGGTCGTTCGGTTTACAATCGTTCAAGGCGTGGCAGATTGCCGCGAGCAGAAACCATTTCGGCGTTTTGGCATTGTAGGTGGTTTGCTTATGTCGCTTTGGGCGAGAACAGAGGAAGGTCAAGATCAAGATGAGTGATGGACCGATGATTTCCGCAGCCGGCCGCAACGCTGTACTGGCCGCGTTCGCAAGCCTCGCCCTGATTGCGGCCTCCGCTTCGCCGTCGGCCGCGGCGTCCTCGGTGCTGGCTGAGGCGGTATCCGGAAAGGCTGTTGCAGCTGGCCAATCCAATGTCACCGATTTCAGCGCAGCCCGACGTCGCCACTACTCTCGACGAGGGTCGAATGCCGCAGGCCTCGCCTTCATGGGCGCTGCGGCGGGCATCATTGGAGGGGTGATCGCCGAGCAGCGGCGCCAGGAGTACTACGAGAACCGCTATTATTACGGCCCGCGTCCTTACTACGGCGGCCCGGGCTATTATGGTGGCGATCCCTATTACGGCCCGCGCCAATATTACCAGCCCTATTAAACGGGCCGTTTTCACCAGGAAGGGCGGTGCTCTGCACCGCCCTTTTTGTTGCTCCTGAACGCCCGTAGCCCGGATGGAGCGAAGCGTAGTCCGGGGCCTCTCCTTCGGAGCGCCACCTTTCCCGGATTGTGCTGCGCTCCATCCGGGCTACAGGTTTTCGCCCTGTGTCGCCCTCTGTCAATCTCATTACGCAAAAACATTCCACTTTACCGAAATTCGGAAATGGCGTATGTGTTTCCCATCCCGGCTCACTCTTGAGGGGCGATCTTGTGGTCGTCATGTTCGCGAGCCGGGCTTGCGGTGGACGCGGCAGCGTCGGGCGCGGAAAGCCAAGGGCAGGGCGGATTGCTCTCCGTGAGCCCCATGGCTTCGCGCGGACGGACGACGCTGTCAGGTTCGTCTCGCCCGTAAGTTTCCGGCTCCGTCGACGGGGCTGGGAAAACTGCGGCGAAATGGCGAGCCGTGCGTACGGCAAAACCGTGTGGTCCTGGCCGTCGTTGCTACGGTCAAGCTCTTGCGGATGCGGCAGTCGCGTCAACCGGCGCGGTTCCGGTGAATTCCGTGAGGGTGAGGGAGGCCAGAAGGAACTCGGCTCCCGGGAGAGCACGGCATAAGCCGTCCGACCATCGCGCAGGGAAGGCCGAGTGATTGGCTACACCTGTATGCTGCTGTGCGGTTTCTCTGCGTGTGCTTTTCGCGCAGCGGACCGCGGGTGCGAGCTGGCACCCGGCCTTCCCTGCGCCCTCTTGGCTTTTAGAGGGAGAGCGACGAAGCAAAGCTCGGGCGAAATCAGTCGCGAGGATGTGGAGCCGTGTCTGCGACCACACTCGCTGTCATCGCCCGCGAAACAGAAGGCGGGCGATCCAGTACTCCGAGACGGCAGTGATTGCATCGAGACGCCGCAGCGTACTGGATTCCCCGCTCCAGTGCGCAATTGCGCACAAGGCGGGAATGACAGCATCATTTGGAGAACCAACGCTGCCACCTCACACTCCGTCATTGCGAGGAGCGAAGCGACGAAGCAATCCAGAATCCTTCCACGGAAAGACTCTGGATTGCTTCGCTGCGCTCGCAATGACGAGGAAGAGAGAGCGTGCGCCACACTCCGCCCTCGTGCCCCGGACGCAGCGCAGCGTCCCTTCGACGATGCGCTGCAGTGCCGGGGCCCATCTCTCCGCATGTATCGTGCCGCCCTGGGTCCGGCTCTGCGCCGCAACGCTGGCGCGTCGCAGCTTGTCCGGGACACGAGGGCGCGAGCTTTCGCTGCGCTCGCAATTGTGCAAGTTCACTAATTCGCTGATCGAATCCGTTCCCAGCGTGGAGGATCCGATGCGCGACAACAGCTTCGACCGGACGATTGAGCGGAATTATCTTCAGAAGTGGCGGTTCCTGATCGCCGAGTATGAGGAGGTGAAGGCCGGGCGGTCGGCGACGTTCCGCCGGGTGGGAGACTTCTACAAGCACCACGGCACCTGCTCGCAGACCTTCCGGAAGTACTACAACCGCTACCTGCGGAGCGGCGCGGAGGCTGACCTGTTGCCGCAACGCCGCGGACCGAAGTGGCGCGAGCGCCGCGAGCCGCAAGGCATCGAGGCGGAGATCGTTGCTTGCCGAACGCGCGGCATGAACCGGTACGAGGTCCACGCTGCCTTGCGCGAACGGCGAGATACGGTACCGTCGCTCTCGACCATCTACCGGGTCTTCAAACGCAATCAGCTCAACCGCCGCACCCCGACGATGCGCGAGGAGAAACGTCGTATTATCAAGGACAAGATCGGCGAGCTCGGCCATGTCGACCTGCACCAGCTGTCCCGCGACATGTTCCTGGCGCCCCCCTCAAGCCCCGCCTTTATCGTCAGCCTGGTCGACAGTTGCTCGCGCCTGGCCTGGGCCGAGGTGCTGACTTCAAAAAAGGCCCTGCCGGTCATGTTTAAGACCTTGAAGATGATCAACACGCTCAACGTCACCTATGGGATCCAGTTTGCCGAGATCCTGTCCGACAACGGCGCGGAGTTCGCATCCCGCAACACGCCTGAAGAGCATCCCTTCGAGGCCATGCTGATCGAGCTCGGCATCAAGCATCGCTACACCAGACCCTACCGGCCGCAGACCAACGGCAAGGTCGAACGCTTCTGGCGAACCCTGGACGACGACGTCATCGAAGGCGCAACCTTCGATAACCTAGACCACTTCGCCAACGAGCTGTTCGAGTACGTGATCTACTACAATAACTTCAGGCCCCATCAGGCCCTCGGCGGCAAGACACCGAAGGAATTTGCCGAGGCCCAGACCTAAACCATTCGATCAGCGAATTAGTGAACTTGCACAGCAATGACAACCCGGCGGCGCCCGGCCAAATAATCGGCAACCCCGCCCGTGGGGCCGATGGACTTGCCCGCCGCAATCCGGTTCAATGGGCCAATTGAGTTTCCAGGCGACAACGATGTCGAGATATCCGCTGGCCCTGCTGCTGATCGCCTCGCAGGCGGCCGCGCAAATCAAGATGACCACGGCCGGGCATCCTGACCCCGCCGGTGACGGGCCGCGCCCCTTGCGCGAAGCTGTCGGGAGTGCTCTTTGACTGTTCCCTGTGGGGCCATCGCCCCCGACCCAGAGAGATGAGATGAGCAAACTCGTTATCCGCGCCGGCGATTTCACCTTCGATGCCCGTTTCGAGGAGCAGCTGGCGCCCAAGACAGTCGCCGCGTTCCGCAAGGCGCTGCCGTTCGAAAGCCACATCATCCATGTGCGCTGGAGTGGCGAAGGGGTGTGGATGCCGCTCGGCGATCTCGATTTCGGCGTCGGCTACGAGAACCACACGAGCTATCCCGCGCCCGGCCAGATCATCCTCTATCCCGGTGGCATCAGCGAGACCGAGATCCTGCTCGCCTATGGCGGCGTGCACTTCGCGAGCAAGATGGGCCAACTCGCCGGCAACCATTTCATCACGCTGATCTCGGGCCTGGAGAATCTGGCGACGCTTGGTAAGAGCGTGCTGTGGAAGGGCGCTCTGCCGATTCGCTTCGAGGAAGTCTGAGTGACTGACACAAGCTACCCGCGCGATCTCCGCGGCTACGGCCGCAATCCGCCGCATCCGCAATGGCCCGGCGATGCGCGGATCGCGGTTCAGTTCGTCGTCAATTTCGAGGAGGGCGGCGAGAACAACATCCTGCACGGCGACCGCGCCTCGGAAGCCTTCCTGTCCGACGTGCTCGGCGCGCAGCCCTGGCCGGGCCAACGCCATGCCAACATCGAATCCATGTTCGAATATGGCTCGCGCGCCGGGTTCTGGCGGCTGTGCCGGATGTTCACCGCGCGCAACTGGCCGACCACCGTGTTCGGCGTCGCTACGGCGCTAAAGCGCAACCCGGAAATCGTCGCTGCCATGAAGGAAGCGGGCTGGGACATCGCCAGCCACAGTCTGAAGTGGATCGAGCACAGGGACATGACCGAGGCGCAGGAGCGCGCCGAGATCGCCGAAGCAATCCGCGTCCACACCGAGGCGACGGGATCGCGGCCGCTCGGGTGGTACACCGGGCGCTCCTCGATCAACACCAACCGTCTCCTGATGGAGGAGGGTGGCTTCCTCTATCTCTGCGATTCCTACGCCGACGATCTGCCCTACTGGGTGAAGGGCGCAGGCGGCAAGCAGCTCGTCATTCCCTATACGTTGGACGCCAACGACATGCGCTTCATCAACCCGCAAGGGTTTGCCGAAGGCGAGCAGTTCTTCACCTATCTGAAGGACGCCTTCGACGTGCTTTATGCCGAGGGCGAGAGCGCGCCGAAGATGATGTCGGTGGGCCTGCACTGCCGCCTCGCCGGCCGGCCCGGCCGTGCTGCGGGGTTGATCCGCTTCCTGGATTATATCGGCGGGCACGAGCGCGTCTGGGTGCCGACGCGATTGCAGATCGCACAGCACTGGCACGACAAGCACGCGCATCTTGCCGCCGACGCCTTCGAGATCGGGTGAGGGGGCGATGTCGCAGATCTCTCTTTCCGATCTCAACGCCGCAAGTAAAGCCGATTTCGTTGCGGCGCTCGCCAACGTCGTCGAATACTCGCCGTGGATCGCCGAGCAGCTCGCCGGCAAGCGGCCATTCGGCGGCATCAACCAATTGCATGCCGCGCTGATGGCGGCGATCCAGAGCGCCGAGCCTGACGTTCAGATGGCGCTGATCCGGGCGCATCCTGATCTCGCCAACAAAACGCAGCGCGCCGCCGGCCTCACGACGGAATCGACCGACGAGCAGAACAGCGCCGGACTCGACAGATTGTCGGACGCCGAATACGCCGCGTTCGAGCGCGCCAACAACGCCTACCGCGACAAGTTCGGCTTCCCCTATATCGTCTGCGTGCGCCGTCACACCAGAGATTCCATCCTGCGTGACTTCGAGGTGCGGCTGCTCAACATCGTCAAGACCGAGATAAGGCGCGCGATCGAGGAGATCGGCCGCATTTCCGCGCTGCGGCTCGATCAGCTCGTCATTGCCGACGACAGGCTGAGGGTGCACGGCCGGCTGTCGACGCATGTGCTCGACAATCACACGGGCAAGCCTGGATCAGGCATCCCAGTTGAGCTGGTGGAGCTCGCGAGCCTCGGCGAGAGCCGCGTCATTGCGCGCGCCGTGATCAACGCCGACGGCCGCACCGACCAGCCGCTAATCGGCGGTCGCCCGCTGCCGATCGGCCGCTACGAGCTTCGTTTCAGCGTCGCCAAATATTACGCCGAGCGCAACGTACCGTTATCCGACCCGCCGTTCCTCGACGAGATCCCGCTGCGCTTCGCGTTCAGCGAGCCGGAGGGACACTATCACGTGCCGCTATTGGTCACGCCATGGAGCTATTCGACCTACCGCGGCAGCTAGCTACCGAACTTGTCGTGCAAGGCCGGAAATAGCCGGTCCGGCTTGAAGGGCGGCGCTGTGAAGCGGATGCCGGTGGCGTTGGCGATCGCGTTGCCCAGCGCGGCGGCGACCGGATTGTACGGGCTCTCGCTCATCGACTTTGCTCCAAGCGGTCCGACCGTGTCGCTGGTGTCGGCGAAGAACACTTCGGTACGAGGCACGTCGGCGAAGGAGGGCAGGTGATAGTCGCGGAACTTGGCATTGGTGACGCGGCCGTCCGTATCGATCACCATCTCCTCGTAGAGCGCGGCGCCGAGCGCCTGCGCGACGCCGCCTTCGACCTGCCCGTGGCATTGCATCGGATTGGCGACGACGCCGGCGTCTGCCGCATGTACGCTCCTGAGAATCTTGAGCTCGCCGGTGCCCTTGTTCACGGCGATCCGAAAGCCCTGCACGTTGAAGCCAACCGAGCGCGGCGTGCCGGTGGAATTTCCGCTGGCCGCGAACGGCTGTCCCCGTTCGCGCGCAAGCCTTGCCAATTCCGCAAACGACATGCGCCGGACGCCGCTGACGACGGCTTCGGCCTCGAGCGTGCAGCTCGCGGCATCGCAGAGCCAGACGCTTGCGGCGGCCGTCTTCAGCTCCGTCGCGAGGTGCATGGCCGCCGCATGTGTCGCCTTGCCCGCGACGAACATGCCCGCGCTGCCATAGGCGCCGGTGTCGTGGCCGCCATGGGCGGTGTCGGACTGGCGCAGGCGAATCCTGTCTACGGTGGTCGCGAGCGTTGTCGCAGCGATCTGCCGATGCACAGTGCTGGTGCCGTTGCCGAACTCGGCGGTGCCGACGGTGAGGTCGAAGCTGCCGTCGTCGTTGAGCGCGATCATGGCGTCGGCGAGATGGCCGGCCGGTGGCACCGTGTCGATCATGGTCAGGGCGATGCCGTCGCCGATGAGCCATTCCGGCGGCAGGTCCGGCTGCGGGCCATCGGCCTGCATGGCGCGCTCGACGAGGTCGAGGCACTGGTCGAGCCCGTAGGAGCCATAGACGACGTCGTGAAATTCGGACGGCGGCGGGGACAGCATGGGGTCGCCGTCCCTGACGATGTTGCGCCGGCGCATCTCGAAGGGGCTGATACCGAGCTGTCTGGCCAGCTCGTCGATCGCGGCTTCGATCGCAATCTGCGTCTGGGGCAGGCCATAACCGCGAAACGCGCCCGATGGCACCGTGTTGGTGTAGACGGCGAAGCCGTCAATCCGCTTGTTCGCGCAATTGTAGACGGCGATGGACTCCGACAGCGAGTGGAACATCACAGGGCCGGCGTGATTGCCGTAGGCGCCGGTGTTCGAGAGCACCTCGAGCTGCAGCGCGGTCAGCTTGCCGTCGGCATCGGCACCGGCCTTGATGTGAACCCGCATCGGGTGCCGCGTCGACGTCGCGATGAATTGCTCCTCGCGCGTCAGCTCGAGCTTCACCGGACGTCCGGTCTTGAGCGTGGCGAGTGCAAGGACGTCCTCGACGAACATCTCCTGCTTGCCGCCAAAGCCGCCACCGACGCGTTCGCAGAACACGCGAACCTTGTCCAGGGGGAGCTCGAAGATGTCAGACAGCGCGCGCCGGGTCAGGAACGGCACCTGGGTCGAGGTGCGGACGTTGAGCACGCCTGCATCGTCGAGCCAGGCGAGGCCGCCGTGGGTCTCCAGCGCCGCATGCTGCACACGATGACTGTGGAAGGTGCCTTCGAAGGTGATGGCGGAGGTCGCGAGTGCGGCCGTAACGTCGCCGAATTCGCCGTGTGTCTCCGCAACGAGGTTGCGCTGGGCATCGGCGACGCGGTTCGCCGTGGTGCGGTCAGGATGAATGACGGGCGCGCCCGGCGTCATCGCCTCTTCCGGATCGATCAGCGCAGGCAGGATCTCGTATTCGACCCTGAGCCGCCGGCACGCCTCCTCGGCAGCGGCTTCGCTCTCGGCGACGACGGCCGCGACCTTCTGACCGATGAAGCGGACGACGTCATCGAGGATGCGGGTGTCCTCGGGATCCATCCAGTCCTTCTCATGGCGCGCGGTGGAAATCAGGACCGACGGCGCATCCTCATGCGTCAGCACCGCGTGCACGCCGGGAACGCGAAGGGCCTCCGACTTGTCGATCGCGATGATCCTGGCGTGAGCATGAGGCGAGCGGAGCAGCTTGATGTGCAGCAGTCCGTCCATGACGGTATCGAACGTGTAGCGTGCCTTGCCGTGGACGATGTCGGGACCTGCGGGGGCCGGCAGGCTACGGCCGAATGCGGCGCCGGCCTCGACGCTCGCCTCGACATTTGTCTTGCCGAGGATCGCATCCTCGATCGAACGATAGCCGGTGCAGCGGCAGATATTGCCCTTCAACGCGGTGCCGAGATCGGTGCGCTGGGCCTGGTTCAGCGAGGCGCAGGTCAGGATCATGCCGGCGGTGCAGAAGCCGCATTGAAAGCCTTGAGCATCGAGGAAAGCCTGCTGCATCGGATGGACGCCGTGGTCCCCGCCAAGACCTTCAATCGTGGTCACGGCGCGTCCCTCGGCGCGGAAAGCAGGGATCAGGCAGCTATGGACCGGCTCGCCATCCAGCAGCACGGTGCAGGCGCCACAATCGCCGGCATCGCAGCCTTTCTTCACGCCGAATTGGCCCAGTTCGCGCAAGAACGTGCGCAGACACTGGCCGGCGCGCGACGCTTGCGAAAATGGCTTGCCGTTGATCTCGAAGCTCATGACGGCGCTCCGGCAGAGAGTTCGCCGCGGATCTGCTCGGCGAGCCGCAGCGTCATGTGCTTGCGCCAGAGCGGCTTACCGTGGATGTCGGTGTGGTACAGGTCATCCGTGATGCGCTGCGTGATCGCCTCTAGAAGCGCGCCGGCGTCCGGGGCCTTGCGAAGGGTCAGCTGGATCGGCCGCACCGTCGACGCTGTAACTGTCAGCGTCAGCGTACCATCAGCATCGAGACTGCCGATCAGCAGCGCCGCCGAGCGGCCGACTGGCGCCAGCGAGATCTGGCGAAAGGCCGTGCGGCGCCTTAATGCAGCAATCGGGATATCGATCTGTCGGATCAGGTCGCCCGGCGTCAGGCGGTTGCGCTGGTTGCCGGTGACGAAGTCGACGACCGGAATCTTCTGCTCTCCACCGCGCACCTTCCAGATGGTGCAGACGCCGTCGAGCGCTGATGTGAGCGAGATCATCGGTCCTGCCGGCAGGGACATGCAGACATTGCCGCCGACGGTCGCGGTCTTCCAGATCTTGAACGAAGCAAGAAAAGCCCGGCAGCACTGGCCGATCAGCGGCGCCGCGAGCCAGTCAGACGGGCAGGCGAGACCATCGAGCTCTGCGATGGTGCAGGTGGCGGCGATGCTGAGATGGCTTTCGGTGATCGTCAGCGCCGGCCATTTCAGGTCGGTCAGATCGATCAGCCGCCTCAAATGGACCTGCGGCTCCGAGAACAGCCAGGTGCCGCCTGCAAGCCAAGCATCACCTGCCGTCCAGACGGGTAGTTGCGCGCGCGTTTGCGGATGGGCGACTGCTGTGATGGTATTCAAATCCATGGCTGTGCCAAAGCTTCCGCCCGGTGAATCGTACGGACGAGTCTTGCAAGACCGGAGCCAAGTCGCAAGAAACAAGTCGTAGCATGACGGCGTTCGGGCACTTGGCCGCATTGAATGCTCGTCGCGCGAATGTGAGGGGAAGTGGGATCATGAGCGACATACAGCCGATCTGGATCAGGGATCCCCTCGCCATCCTCGCAGACGGCGCCGAGCGTGGAATCGTGGTGAAGGGCGGCCGGATCGTCGAACTCGTGCCGGCCGGCGGGACGCCTGCGACGGCGGATGTCGCGGTGTTCGATGCGGGCCAACACGTCGTGCTGCCGGGCCTGATCAACACCCACCATCATTTCTACCAGACCCTGACGCGGGCGTTGCCGGCGGCGATGGACCGGGAGCTGTTTCCCTGGCTTCAGGCACTCTATCCGGTGTGGGCGAAGCTGAAGCCCGAAGCGCTGGAGCTCGGCGTCACCGTGGCGATGTCCGAGCTGCTGTTGTCGGGTTGCACCACGACGACCGATCACCATTACGTATTCCCGGCAGGACTCGAGGACGCCGTGGATATCGAAGTCGCGGTGGCAAAGCGGCTCGGCGTGCGCGTGCTGCTGACGCGCGGATCGATGAACCTGTCGCAGCGCGACGGCGGCTTGCCGCCCGACAGCGTCGTCCAGGACGAGGACACCATCCTTGCCGACAGCGCGCTCGCGGTGGCAAAGCATCACGAGCGCGGTGCGGATGCGATGGTGCAGATCGCACTCGCGCCGTGTTCGCCCTTCTCGGTGACGACGTCTCTGATGCGCGCCACGGCCGATCTCGCCGGCAAGCTCGACGTACGCCTGCACACTCATCTCGCCGAGACCGAGGACGAGAACAGGTTCTGCGAGCAGATGTACGGCTGCCGCCCGCTCGACTATCTCGAGCAATGCGGCTGGCTCAATGCGCGGACCTGGCTCGCCCACGGAATCTTTTTCAACGACGACGAGATCAAGCGGCTCGGCAAGGCCAAGACGACCATCAGCCATTGCGCGTGCAGCAACCAGATTCTGGCGTCTGGCTGCTGCCCCGTCTGCGAGATGGAAGAGGCCGGTGTCGGCATCGGTATCGGCGTCGACGGCTCGGCCTCGAATGATGGCTCAAATCTCATGCAGGAGGTTCGTGCCGCGTTCCTGCTGCAACGCGCGCGCTATGGCGTGACGAAGGTCAGCCACAAGGATGCCCTGCGCTGGGCCACCAAGGGCTCAGCGGCGTGTGTCGGCCGACCGGAACTCGGTGAGATCGCCGTCGGCAAGGCGGCCGATCTCGCGCTGTTCAGGCTCGACGAACTGCGCTTCTCCGGCCATGGCGATCCCCTGGCCGCGCTGGTGCTGTGTGGCGCGCATCGCGCCGATCGGGTGATGGTGGCGGGCAAATGGGCCGTGATCGACGGCGCGATCCCGGGACTGGATGTCGCCGACCTCATCCGCCGTCACAGCACGGCGGCGCGGGCGATGCAGGTGGGCTAGTTCCTAGGCAAAATAGAAAGAGGGGGCGACCACAAGTGCCGGGTGCTTCTGGCCACCCCCTCCGAACCTCCTCCGGGAGGAGCAGGTGATTTAGTCGATGCAAGAAACGTGCTACTTGCCCGGAAGCTTGTCGTCGATGCCTTTGACGTAGAAATTCATGCCGAGGATCTGGCCGTCATCGAGGTGATCGCCGCCCTTGCACTCGACCGGCTTGCCGTCCTGCCCAACGATCGGGCATTTGAACGGATGCAGCTTGCCCGCGGTGATCGCAGCCTGGGCATCCTCGGCCATCTTTTTCACGTCGTCAGGCATGTTGGTGTAGGGCGCCATCGCGAACATGTGGCTGTCGAGGCCGCCCCAGGTGTCCCCGGACTTCCAGGTGCCGGCGAGCTCGGCCTTGACGCGCTCGATGTAATAGGGGCCCCAGGTGTCGAGGATCGAGGTGAGCTGGGTCTTGGGCCCGAACTTGATCATCTCGGAATCCTGGCCGAAGGCCAGCTTGCCGCGTTCGCTGGCGATCTGCATTGCCGCTGGCGAATCCGTGTGCTGCATGATGACGTCGGCGCCCTGGTCAATCAGCGCCTTGGCGGCGTCGGCCTCCTTGCCCGGATCGAACCAGGTGTTGGCCCAGATGATCTTGACCTTGATGTTCGGGTTGATGGTCTGCGCCGCCAGGATCGTCGCGTTGATGCCGGACACGACCTCCGGAATCGGGAACGAACCGATATAGCCGAGCACGCCTGATTTCGACATCTTGGCCGCGATCAGGCCCTGGATGTAGCGGCCCTGGTACCATTTGGCCGAATAGGTCGACATGTTCGGGTTGCGCTTGTAGCCGGTGGCGTGCTCGAAATGCACGTTCGGATATTTCTTGGCGACCTTCAGCGTCGGATCCATGTAGCCGAATGATGTCGTGAAGATGAGCTTGTTGCCGGCGCGGACGAGCTGCTCGATGGAGCGCTCGGCGTCGGGACCTTCGGGTACGTTCTCCAGATAGGTGGTTTCGATCTTGTCGCCCAATTCCTTGACCAGCGCCTGGCGCGCGAGGTCGTGCTGATAGGTCCAGCCGAGGTCTCCGATCGGACCCAGATAGATGAAGCCGACCTTCAGCTTGTCGGCGGCGGTGGCTGCGCTGACGCTCCCGGCAAGCAAGAGCCCGGCAGCCAGCGCAAGAAGTGATTTCCTCATCATCGATCTCCAAACATCAGGGGAAAGCCAAGATTCGCAGCGAGCGCGCCCCATCGCGCACGCCTTGGAATGAAACTCAGCGGTCAGGCACGAACACGGTGCCGAGCGCCGCCGGCGCTGTCGAGCCGCCGGTGCGCGCGCGGGAGAGCAGGACCAGCACGATGACGGTCGCGAGGTAAGGCAGCGCCGACATGAACTGCGAGGGGATACCGACGCCCCAGCCTTGGGCGTGCAATTGCAGGATCGTCACTGCGCCGAAGAGATAGGCGCCAACGACGAGCCGGCCGGGCCGCCAGGACGAGAACACCACCAACGCCAGCGCGATCCAGCCGCGACCTGCGGTCATGCCGGGAATGAAGAACGGGGTATAGGCAAGCGGCAGATAAGCGCCGGCGAGTCCGGCGCAGGCGCCGCCGAACATCACGGCGAAGGTGCGGATGCGCAGCACGGGATAGCCGAGCGCATGGGCAGAGACATGATTGTCGCCGCAGGCGCGCAGGATCAACCCCGCGCGCGTGCGGTACAGGAACCACCAGACGCCGACGATGAGTGCAATGGAGAAATAGACGAAGCCGTCCTCGCCGAACAGCACGCGGCCGATCAGGGGGATGTCAGTGAGGCCAGGAATGGCGAGGTGCACGGCCGGCGTGATGCGCTCACCGACGAAGCCGGCGCCGATCAGGCCGGAGAGTCCGATGCCGAGGATGGTCAGCGCGAGACCCGTGGCGACCTGGTTGACGGCGAGCGCGAGCGTCATCAGCGCAAAGACCAGTGACATCAGCGTGCCCGCGACAATGCCGAACAGCGCGCCAATGAAGATGGATCCGGTCAGCCAGGCGCCGGCAAAGCCGCAGGCGGCGCCGACGATCATCATGCCCTCGACCCCGAGATTGAGAACGCCGGAGCGTTCGGTCACGAGCTCGCCGGTCGCCGCAATCAAGAGCGGCGTCGACGCGGCAAGCACCGCGAGGATGATGGCCTCAACCAGTTCCACGGGCCACCTGTCGGTTCGGGAAAACCAGCTTGAAGCGGTACAGGATCAGGGAATCGCAGGCTAGCACGTAGAATAACAGAACGCCCTGAAAGACCTTGGTGACGTCCAACGGGATCTTCATCGCGATCTGCGCCTGCTCACCGCCGATAAAGGTCAATGCGAGGAAGAGGCCTGCAACGAGTATTCCAACCGGGTTCAGCCGGCCGAGGAAGGCAACGATGATCGCGGTAAAACCATAACCAGGCGAGATGCCGGGCTGGAGATGCCCGACGGGGCCCGCGACCTCGATGATTCCGGCGAGGCCCGCGAGCGCGCCCGAGACGGCGAAAGTCAGGACGATGAGCTGATTGGCATTGAAGCCGCCGAAGCGCGCGGCGCGGGGTGCAGCACCGACGACGCGGATTTCAAAGCCCTTGATGGTGCGCCCGAGCAGGATCGCCGCTGCTGCGACGACGAGCAGGGAGATGATCGCGCCGAGATGCAGCCGGCCGCCCTCGATCAACAGCGGCACCGTCGCCACCGGATCGAACTCGGCCGTGGTCGGGAAGTTGAAACCGTGCGGATCGCGCCAGGGGCCGCGCACGAGATAGTCCAGGAGAAGGTCGGCGACATAGACCAGCATCAGGCTGGTCAGAATCTCGCTGGCGCCGAACTTCACCCTGCAGATTGCGGGGATCAGCGCATAGAGCGCGCCTGCGGTCGCGGCGAGCACGAGCATGACGGGCAGCACCCAGGCCCCGGCATCGGTGCCCTGTGTCTTCACCGCGATCCAGCTCCCGGCGACGGCACCTATCAGGAACTGGCCCTCGGCGCCGATATTCCAGGCGTTGGCGAGATAGCAGAGGGAGAGCCCGATCGCGATCATCACCAGCGGCGTCGCTTTCACCGCGATTTCCTGGAGCGAATAGCCGTCGGTCAAGGGCGCGATGAAATAGGCATGCAAGGCGAGCAGCGGATTCTTGCCGAGGATCGCGAACAGGATGACCATGGTCGCGATCGTGAGGCCGATCGCGATCAGCGGCGAGACCAGCGCGATCGTAGTGGAGCGCTCGGCGCGCCTCTCAAGCACCAATCGCATGCGCGGCCTCCTTCGGCTCCAGGCTGCCGCCGCCCATGAGAAGGCCGAGCTTTTCGCGGCCTGCTTCGCTCGCTGCGAGCGGTGCGGAGAGCCGGCCGTGGAACATTACTGCGATGCGGTCGGCGATCTCGGCGAGCTCGTCGAGATCCTGGCTGGTGACGAGCACGGCGGCGCCTGCGGCTGCAAGATCAAGCAGCGCCTGGCGGATCACGGCGGCAGCGCCGGCGTCGACTCCCCAGGTGGGCTGGCTCACCACCAGCACCGCGGGGTTGCGCAGGATCTCCCGTCCCACGATGAACTTTTGCAGATTGCCGCCGGAAAGGCTGGCAGCTTCCGGATCGCGCTTGGTCTTGCGGACGTCAAATGTCTGGGTTGCGCGGTCGACCGTGTTCAGCGTGGCTGCGGTGTTGATGAAGCCGCGATGGACCATGCCGCTGGCCGCATGTCCGGTGAGCAGCGCGTTTTCCGACAACTTCATGCGCGGTGCGGTGCCGTGGCCGAGCCGCTCCTCGGGCACAAAGGCGGCGCCCAGCTTGCGTCGATGCGTGATCGAGAGGTGGCCTGCGGCGATGCCCTCGATCACGATGGTGCCAGGATCCTTCGAGAGTCGCTCACCGGAGAGCGCGGCGAACAGCTCGTCCTGGCCGTTGCCGGCGACCCCGGCGATTCCAAGGATCTCGCCGCCCTTCAGTGCGAACGAAATGTGCTCGAGCCGAACGCCATGCGCTTCGCCAGGTGGAAGTGAAAGATCGTTGACAACAAGCCGCGGCACGGTGGTCTTGCGGCCGGATGCGGCCTTCACTTGCTTGATCTCGCTCCCGACCATCATGCGCGCGAGCGAGGCGGCGGTTTCGCGTCGGGGATTGCAGGTCTCGACCTTCCTGCCGCCGCGTAGGATCGTTGCGGTGTCGCAAAGCCGCTTCACCTCCTCCAGCTTGTGGCTGATGTAGAGGATGGCGCGGCCTTCGGTCTTGAGCCGTTCCAGCACGATGAAGAGCTGGTCGGCCTCCTGCGGCGTCAGCACCGCCGTGGGCTCGTCCAGGATCAGGAATCTCGGATTTTGCATCAGCGCGCGGACGATCTCGATGCGCTGACGCTCGCCGACCGACAATTGCCAGACTTCGCGCTTGGGATCGAGTGGCAAGCCATAGGTCTTCGAGACCTGCTGCAGCCGCGCCGACATGTCCTTGAAGGACTCTTTGCCGTCGAGGCCGAGCGCGACGTTCTCGGCGACGGTGAGATTGTCGAACAGCGAGAAATGCTGGAACACCATGCCGATGCCGCGGCTGCGCGCGTCCGAGGGGCCGGACAGCAGCATTCGTTCGCCCTGCCAGCGAATCTCGCCGGCGCTGGGCTGGATCAATCCGTAGATCGCCTTGACGAGCGTCGACTTGCCGGCGCCGTTCTCGCCCAGCAAGGCGTGGATCTGCTTCGGCCGGATCTCGATGTCGATGGAATCGTTGGCGAGGAAATCACCATAGCGCTTGGTGAGCCCGATCGTCTGAAGAAGAGGGAGCTCGCCGAAATGCAGGCCGTCAGGCGTCTGATCTAACATTCGCTGATGCGCTTGGATGGATGAAGTGCCTCAATTGTGGGCTAGTTTGAGCCGTCGCGTAAGGTGGGAAAAAGCGTCGTCCCGTGCTCAATGCGGCGGCAGCGCGGTGGTGCCGACGAGTCGTGCGATCGGTTTCGAACGACGATTGCCACCAACCGAGAGTAGCAGCAGCAATCGTGTCTGCGGGCGGCGCCTGTTGCAAATTTGTGACGGTTTAGGCCAAATCGGAACCTGTGGATGGCACCCGCGCTCTTTGCCCATCCTGAAGTTCCAGTTATCGGAATTCCTACTTCGTCCACACGCCGTCGTGCAGCGCTTCGGCCTCCTCTTCGAGCAGTGGGCCGATGACTTCGGTCGGCCGCTGCCCGCTGGCAAAGACCTTGCGACAGGGCAGGTCGAGCGTCGGGTTCTCCGGATGGTTGCCGGTGACACCCCGCAGGCGGTGCTCGCTGAGGCCGTAGACCACGCGGCCGATGCCGGCCCAGTAGATCGCGCCGGCGCACATCGCGCAGGGTTCGGCGGAGGAGTAGAGCGTTGCCTTCGCCAGCACCTCGCGGCTGAGCGTGCGAGAGGCCTGCGTGGCCGCGAGGCGCTCGGCATGCGCGGTGCCGTCATGGTCCGGCATGTAGCCGTTCTCCGACTCGATCAGTACCTTGCCTTCCGTATCGACGACGATGCAGCCGAAGGGATGATTGCCATGGGTGAGGGAGCGGCGGGCGACCGCGAAGGACAGACGCAGAAAGTGCTCGTCACGTTCGGCTGCGCCGTGCATCGCTCCTCCGAGGTCAGTGCCCTGCCATGTGACGGCCGACCACGGTGAGGTCGGCCTCGCTGGTCCGTGCTTCATACACCAATTCGCCGTGGAACATCACCACCAGCCGATCGGAGAGTTCGAGCAATTCGTCGAGATCCTCGCTGACCAGCAGCACCGCCGCACCGCGATTGCGCGCCGCCATGATCTCGGCGTGAATCTGCGCCACCGCGGCGAAGTCGAGACCGAAGCAGGGATTGGCCGCGATCAACACCTCGACGTCGCCGCCGAGTTCGCGGGCGAGCACGGCGCGTTGAACGTTGCCGCCCGACAGTGCCGAGATCGGGGTATCAGGCGTGCGGGTCTTGACCTGGTACTGCGCAATCTTTTTCCTTGCATCGTCACGAAAGGCGCTGCGGTTGAGCCACCAGCCGCCGCTGGCAAAGGGGGCGCGATCGAACTCGCGGAAGGCGATGTTGTCGGCAACGCTCATGCTGCCGACGCAGGCGTTCTTCAGCGGCTCCTCGGGCAGGAGAGACATCTTGTGGCGCCGCATTTCCTCGCGGCTGGCGCGGTAGCGATCACCGGCAACATGGATCTCGCCGCTTTCGGCCTCGCGTTGGCCGGCCAGCACCTCGACCAGCTGGCGCTGGCCGTTGCCGGAGACACCGGCGATGCCGACGATCTCGCCGGCGCGCACGGTGAGCGAGACGTCATGGACGGCAATGGCGCCGGCATCGTCGAGCGCGCGGACCTGTTTCAGCTCCAGCCGCGCCTGACCAGCCTTGCCGGTGCGCGGCGGCTGCACCGTCAATTCCTCGGCACCGATCATGGTGCGTGCCATCGCGTCAGGCGTGAGGTCGGCGACCTTGCCGTGACCGGCAAGCTTGCCGCGGCGCAGGATGGTGACCTCGTCCGCGAAGGCCATGACCTCGCGGAACTTGTGCGTGATCATCAGGATCGTCAGTTCGCCCCTGACGACCATGTCTCGGAGCATGCCGAGAACTTCGTCCGCTTCCGCCGGTGTCAGCACCGAGGTCGGCTCGTCCAGGATCAGGAAGCGGCGCTTCAGATAGAGCTGCTTGAGGATCTCGCATTTCTGCCGCTCGCCGGCGGAGATGTCGGAGACCTTGGCGCCGAGCGGCACCTTGAAGGGCATCCGCGCCAGGAAGGACTCAAGCTCCTTCAATTCCTTCGGCCAGTTCACGACGGCCGGCACGTCGTCGCGCGCCAGCACAAGATTCTCCGCGACAGTCATCGCGGGCACCAGGGTAAAGTGCTGATAGACCATGCCGAGGCCGAGCGCATGGGCATCCTTCGGATTGGCGATGGTCTGCTCGCGGCCGCCGACGAGGATGTCGCCCTCGGTCGCGTGGTAATAACCCATGATGCATTTGACGAGGGTCGACTTGCCGGCCCCGTTCTCGCCGAGCAGCGCGTGGAACGAGCCCGGCCGCACCTTCAGCTCGACATTGTCGAGCGCCAGGAAATCGCCGAAGCGCATCGTCATGGCGATGGCGTCGATGCCGAAGGCGCCGGCAGGCGGCGGCGTTTCGCCGATGATCACGAAATCGCTCCGATGACGGCGTCGGAAGTCGAGACCGCGCCGAACACGCCACCCTGCATCTTGATCATCTTCAGCGCGTGGTCGTGGTTGCTCTTGTCGGTCGCGCCGCAGCAATTGTGCAGCAGCACGCATTCGAAACCGCGGTCATTGGCCTCGCGCATGGTGGTGTGAACGCAGACGTCGGTCGTGATGCCGGTCAACAAGATATTCTCGATGCCGCGCACGCGCAGGATCAGCTCCAGGTCGGTGGCGCAGAACGAACCCTTCCCGGGCTTGTCGATGATGGGCTCGTCCGGCAGCGGCGCCAGCTCCGGGATAATGTCCCAGCCGGGCTCGCCGCGCACCAGGATGCGGCCGCAGGGTCCGGGATCGCCGATGCCGGCGCCGATCTGGCGCGAGCGCCAGCGCTTGTTGGCGGGAAGGTCGGAGAGATCCGGGCGGTGGCCTTCACGGGTATGGATGATGTGGAAGTTTTGGCTGCGCATCACTGCGAGCAGCTTCCTGATCGGTTCGATCGGTGCCCGCGTCAGCGAGAGGTCGTAGCCCATCTTGTCGACATAGCCGCCGACGCCGCAGAAATCGGTCTGCATGTCGATGATGATGAGCGCGGTGTTTTCGGGACGGAGGTCGCCGTTATAGGGCCAGGCGTAGGGCTCGGACTTGATGTAGCGCACAGGCATGACTTTGCTCTCTAGCGGGTGATCGACAATTCGGCCGGGGCTCCGGTCAGCGTGCGTTTGGGCGAGCAGGTGATGATCATGATCGCCAGCGTCAGGATGTAGGGCGCCGCGTTGAAGAGGTGATAGCCGGCGGTGACGCCGACCGACTGCAGCGCAGGCCCCAGCGCCGCGGCGCCGCCAAAGGCGAGCGAGGCCCACAGGCAGAGCAGGGGATCCCAGCGCGCGAAGATCACGAGCGCGACCGCCGTGATGCCCTGGCCCGAGGAAAGACCCTCGTTCCAGCTCCCGGGATAGAACAGCGACAGGAATGAGCCGCCGATCCCGGCGAGGAAGCCGCCGACCATGGTGGCGCGCAGGCGGATCAGCAACACGGAATGGCCCATCGCACGCGCGGCATCCGAGCTCTCGCCGGCCGTGCGAATAAGCAGGCCCCAGCGCGTGGTCCGGAACGCCCAGTACAGGATCGGCGCGAGCGTGATGCCGATCAGGAAGAGCACGTTGATGCGCAGCGCCGCGCGCACCTGCGGAACGTCGCTCCACCAGCCGAAATCGATCGCAGGCAGGCGTGGTGCGGTGGGTTCGATCAGCGGCTTGCCGAGATAGAAGGCAAGGCCGGTGCCGAGCAGCATCAAGGCGATGCCGACGGCGATGTCGTTGACGCGCGGCAGCGAGCAGATGCCGGCGTGCAGCGCGCCCAGGAGCGCGCCGGTGATGCCGGCGGCGAGCACGCCCAGCCACGGAGAGCCCGAAAGGTACGAGATGCCATAGGCGCTCATCGCGCCCATCACCAGCGTACCTTCGAGGCCGAGATTGATGCGGCCGGAGCGCTCGGTGATGCATTCCCCCAGGCTCACGAACAGGAATGGCGTCGAGACGCGAATGGCGCCGCCGAGCACGGCGAGCGGAACGGTCCAGAGGCCGATTGATCCGTCTGCCATCAGGATCTTCCCTTCAGGAAACCGATGCGCCCGTAGAGCGCGTCGCTGGCGAGCACGAAGACGAAGATGATGCCTTGAAGCACCAGCACGGAGGCATCGGGCAACCCAAGGCGACGTTGCAGCAGGCCGCCGCTGGCGCTGATGCCGCCGAGCAGGATCGCGACCGGAATGATCGCAAGCGGATTTTGCCGCGCCAGAAAGGCAACGAGAATGCCGGTGAAGCCGTAGCCCGCCGCGAGATTGGCATTGGTGCGTCCCTGCACGGCGGCGACCTCGATCATGCCGGCAAGGCCTGCAGCGCCGCCGGCAAGGAAGCAAATGGTCAGGATCAGCTTGTTGACGCCGAGGCCGACGATCTTCGCGGCGCGGATGTTGCCGCCGGCGACCCGCGCGGCGAAGCCGAACACGGTGTGATAGATCAGGATGTAGGCGGCGATCGCGGCGATCAGGCCGAAGACGAGGCCCCAATGCACGTCGGTGCCGGGAATGGTGCCGATCATGTTGGCGGCGCCGATCTCGCGGGTCGAGGGCTTGTTGAGGCTGGCGGGATCGCGCATCACGCCTTCGACGAGATGGTTGAGGATCGCGAGCGCGATGTAGACGAGCAGCAGGCTCGCGATCGTCTCGTTGACACCGCGATACTGCCGCAAGCCGCCCGACAGCATGATCCACAAGCCGCCACCGACCACGCCGGCAATGACCATGGCGATCTGCACGATGAACGGGGGCATGCCTTGAAGCGCCAGCGCGGCGCTGGTTGCCGACAGCGCGCCGATCAAGAGCGCGCCTTCGCCGCCGATGATGACCATGCCAAGCTGTGCGGGCAACGCGGTGCAGAGTGCAGTCAGGATCAAAGGAGCAGCGCGCGTGAGTGTGTTCTGCCAGGAGAACCAGGTGCCGAACGCGCCGTAGTACATATAGAAATAGAGATCGAGCGGATTCTTGCCTGATATCGCGACGAAGATGCCGAAGACCACGAGCGCGCCGACGAGCGCGGCGCCCGGGATCAGGATGTACTCGATTGTCGCGCCGTGACGCTGGGGAAAGCCGAAATCCGCGGCCGGGGCAATCGTCCCGGCCGCATCAGCGGGATCCGCAGCTTCCGTCGTCACGAAGTCGCTCCGAGCACGCCTTCGACGAGGTAGTCCATCTTTTCCAGCTCGGGATCCTTCTGGCCCCGATCAGTGCCGGCCGCAATCACCGTCTTGCCCTTGTTGTCGACCAGCCCTCCCTTGAAGATGGCGTAACCTTCGGCCGAAAGGAATTTGGCCTTGACGTCGTCGGCGTGTTTGCGTGCTTCGGCGGAAACCGCTTCGCCAAAAGGCGAGGTCTTGACGATCTCCTCCTTGATGCCGCCGCGATAAAAGTTCGGGATGCTCTCGCCGCCAGCGATCATCTTCACGAACTTCGGATACAGCGCTTCCCAATTCCACTCCGCGCCGGTGAGATAGGCCTTCGGCGCGAGCGGCGACTGGTTGGTGTGGTAGCCGCAGACGAAGGCGCCACGGCGCGCTGCGTTCTCGACCATGGTCTTCGGGCCGTCGACATGGCAGGTGAGCACGTCCACGCCCTGGTCGATCAGGCTGTTGGTAGCCTCGGCCTCCTTGACCGGCATCGACCAATCGCCGGTGAAGATGACTTGCGTGGTGGCCTTGGGGTTGGCGAGCCTGGCGCCGAGGGTGAAGGCGTTGATGTTGCGCAGCACCTGTGGGATCGGCTTTGCCGCAACGAAGCCGAGCTTGCCGCTCTTGGAGGTGTAGCCGGCGACGATGCCCGAGATGTATTGAGCCTCGTCGATGTAGCCGAAATAGCTGCCGGCGTTCTTTGGATCCTTGTCGCTCCACAGGCCGCCGCAGTGCTCGAAGCGCAGCTTCGGGTACTTGTTGGCCATCTTGACCACGTGCGGATTGTAGTAGCCGAACGAGGTCGGGAAGAGCAGGCTGGCGCCGTCGAGGTTGATCATAGATTCGATTGTCTTCTCGACCGCGTCGGTCTCCGGCACCTTCTCTTCCTCGACAACCTTGAGGCCCGGAATCTTCTTCAGCGCCGCTGCGCCCTGCGCATGGGCCTGGTTATAGCCATAGTCGTCACGCGAGCCGACATAGATGAAGCCGATGGTCGTCTCGGCGGCGAAGGCCGGGCGGATGCCAGATGCGGCGCCGAGGGTCAGGGCCGCACCGCCTTGCAACAAATGACGTCGTGAAATCCTGCCAAAATCCATTGCTTGCTCCCCTTGGCGGATGCCCCGCCTTGATCTCGCGGCGACCGCCGGTCTGGCGGAGCCCGGGATGAAGTGTTCGCAAGCTTCGTGCCACAGGCCGCGGAGCACGCATTCCAGATTAAGCCATTGATAAAAAATCAATTTTTACTCTGCTCGAATCCTGGTCAGGAAATCGGCAGATTAATTTATGGGCAATTATTCCCCGTTGTATGCAATGGAGTTAAGCAGTTCTAAGCTTGCGCGCGTGTGCACGGCGGGCGGGGACGTCGGCCGGCTGCTCGTATTCATGGTAACCACGCAGATAGGCACGGCGCTGGATGCGGTGATTTCCGCTGGCACCGACCTTGTATCGATTGTCATCAGGACCAGCTGCTCCGGTCCCGCGAGATGGAAAGCCCGCCGAGATGGTTGCCGGTAATGCCGCTCAGACGACGTCGCTCGGTGCAGAGATCGTGGGCCGCATCAACGAGCTCAGTACAATCTCGGAAGAGGCCGGCAAGCTCACCCGCGTCTATCTCAGCAAGGAGCTGCGCGAGGCTGCGGACCTCATCCTGAGCTGGATGCGAGAGGCAGGCATGAACGCGCATGTGGACGCGATCGGCAATGTCTGTGGTCGCTATGAGGGTGAGCGGCCGGGTGCGCCCTGCCTGATGCTCGGCTCGCACTACGACACCGTGCGCGATGCCGGCAAATGGGACGGGCCGCTCGGCGTGATCACGGCGATCGCCTGCGTCGCAGACCTCAACCGCCGCGGCAAGCGCCTGCCGTTCGCGATCGAGGTTGTCGGCTTTGCCGATGAAGAGGGGGTACGCTTCGCCTCGACGCTCCTCGGCAGCCGTGCGGTGGCGGGCACATTTGACGAGAGCGTTCTGACGACGCGCGACCGCGACGGCATATCGATGCGCGATGCGCTCGTCACGTTCGGCCTCGACCCCGATCATATCGGGGCGGCTGCGCGGGCGCGGCGGGAGCTGCTTGCCTATCTCGAGCTGCACATCGAGCAGGGGCCGGTGCTGGAGGCGCAGAACCTGCCCGTCGGGGTGGTTACCGCGATCGCTGGTGCGACACGGCTTGCCGCGCGGCTGACCGGCATGGCCGGTCACGCCGGCACGGTGCCGATGGCACTTCGCCGCGACGCGCTCACCGGCGCGGCCGAATGCATCGTCGCGATCGAACAATTTTGCCGGACCGACGCCAACGGGCTGGTCGGCACCGTCGGATACATCCACGCCAAGCCCGGCGCGACCAACGTCATTCCGGGCGAGGTATCCTTCACCATCGACATGCGCGCGCCGACCGACATGCACCGCAAGCGCGCCGTCGCCGAAATGGTCCGCCAGATCGAGGCGATCGCCAAGCGCCGGCAACTGGCGCTCCAACTCGACGTCACCCACGAGAACCGCACCGCGCCTTGCGCGCGCTGGCTGAAAGAGCAGATCGCGCAGGCAATCGGAGCGGAGGGTTTTTCCGTCTTCGAGCTGCCGAGCGGGGCAGGGCATGACGGCATGGCGATGATCGACGTTGCCGATGTCGGCATGATCTTCGTCCGCTGCCGCGGCGGCATCAGCCATCATCCGGATGAGCATGTAGAGCTTGCGGACGCCGACGCCGGCGCGCGGGTGCTGCTGCGGGTAATCGAGAATTTCAGGCCGCGGGAGGACCGCGCCGGGGTGAACTGACGGTCTGGAGCTCGCCTGTCATCGGGGCGAGATACGAATCAGTCATCCTGAGAGTGGTGACCGGCCATCGCCGGAGCCACGAGACACCAGGCGCGAATGAATAGCGATATCTCCTTGCCATCACATCGTGGAAATCGGTTCTACCAGGGCTTCGCGGCGACCTTCGTCGCCAACGCTCTGCAGGCGGTCAATTTCCTGGGCGATAGATTTCTGAGAAAATCGCTTCATTCGCTCTCGGCGATCGAGGACCTTTACCGGCACTCGATGGACAGCGCCTTTTCGGTAACCGAGGCTTTCCTCGTCACGGGCGCGCCGCACGCCTCCGCTTACTACCCGCGCGACTTCGCCTGGTTCTATCCTGACGTTCTCGACCCCGAGACCATCATGGATTCGCAGGATGCGGTGCGGCGGGCGCGACTGCTGGAAAAGAGCGTTCGCCTGCTGCTGGAGGCGGTTCGCGCCGACGTCGTCACGACCACCATCGTGCCGGCGGGACGCGGCCGCTATCTCGGCGTGAACTATTTCTCGCGCCCGTCCGATACGCTGCTTGGCATTATCGCCGGCCTCCAGCAGATGCTCTCGGCCGAGGAGCGGGCGTCGTCCTATCTGGCGATGTCGCAATGCGCGCATGCCGGCCGCCTGTTGCTGGCCGAATACGGCGTTGACCTCAAGCGCGCGATTCTGAAGCTCGCAGGCGAGCTCGAGCCGTTCGAAGCCGACGGCGTCAGGTATTTGCTGTGCGATGCCGGCGGGCCTCGTTCCGCAGCGACGGATACGCGTGCCGAGCGTCGGCGTTTCGTCACCAATGCCTGCGTGTACACGACCTTCGTGTGGGGTGTGCAGCTTTCCGTGGTCGACGAGAACGAGCTGAAGCGGCTGCTCGGGCGCGACCTCGCGCAATACAAGCAGGATCTGCTGCGTCTGTTCGGCAAGGACGGCTATATCAGGCACTCGCTGGATGGCCCGTCGGGCTTGCCGGTGTCCATGGTCGCGCTGGATTTCGTCAGCGTGCATCGCGGCTTCTGGGATATGAACGACGCCAGCGAGCGTGCGCTGTTTGCGGCCACGACGGATCTGGTCATCGCCGAACCACGGTTTCGCATACCCAGCACGTTCCACTTCTTCGTCTCGACGGATAATCCACGCAACAAGATGATCCACAAGATCGCGGCGCCCGCTTATCAGGGGCGCTCGTCCTGGCCCACGTTCAACGTCGAGTTCGCGGACCGCATGCTGGACTTTGATGAGGCCTCCGGCAGCGATACCTACCGCGCTTATGCGCAGGGGATATTGAAAGACATCCGCACCGCGACCGAAGTCCATGGCGGGTATCAGGAGCTGATCTCGGAGCAAGGCCTCAAATATCGCACCTGGGCCTACAAGGGAGCGGTGGCGCACTCCTGGTTTCCCCGCTTCCTGTCCGTCTGGAGGAGGGCATTTGGGACGCCGCTCCTCCGGTGGGGCGACTGATCCGCGCTTCCGCGGTCACGTCGATCAATTCGCCGCCTTCGAGCACCTTGGCCGCGCCATTGCGCGCGATCAGTTCTCGGCAGAGCAAATCCGATTTTGGCGACCGGCAAAAGTCCATTTTTCAGGCGGCGGGCGAAGTCGTGCCCGTCAGGGCGGCCAGCCGCCCCGGAGCATGCCGACGCCCATTGTTGCGGCGTGGCGTGCCTTAAGTCTCGGCTTGACCCCCCAACCCGCTGGTGTCAGGCTTATGACATGAGTGCAGCAAAGCGACATATCGCCAGCCTTCGCGACGAATATGCCGAGATGACACGGCAGCGCATCGTTGCGGCGTTTGTCGAGACGCTGGAAGATGAGGCGGCTGACGATATTTCCATGGCCGCGGTGGCCAAGCGCGCGAAGGTCGCCGAGCGAACCATCTATCGGCATTTCAAGACCCGCGCGGAACTGTTCGCGGCGGCCGGCGAGTGGATCGAGGACAACGTCTTCAGCTACATTCCCTTCACCTCGCCCGACGAGCTGCCGGATATCTTCCGCAAGCTGTGCAAGCGGTTCGACCGCCATCCGCATCTGGCGCGCGCCATTGCGATGACGCGGGCCGGCCGTCGGGTACGCGCCGGGTTCCGGCGACACCTGATCGACCAGCATCACAAGGCAATGGCACCGCTGGTGCGGCATCTCCCCGCGAAGGAGATTCGTCAGGCGGAGGCGCTCGCATCCTATCTCAACAACGTGCTGGCATGGAATGCGATGCGCGAGGACTTCGGCATGTCCAGCGCCGAGATCGCCGACGCGATCGAGTGGGCGCTCACGACGCTTTTGAAAGATGTCCGTCAGCGCGATGCAGCTGCAGCGCGCGGCGGCAAGGCCAGCAAATCGCCGCGAAAGCGAACCACAGCGCGCGAAAGTACCGGCGTGGAGTGAGGCAGGCCATGAATGCGATCCCCGACGACCTCCTGATCAACGCGCGCGACGAGGTTCGCATCCGCCAGGACCTGGTGCTGACGGCGCTCGGCCGACGTCCGGCCGATCGCTCCTTGCGGGTCGGCAGGTTGCTCGATGTGCACAGCCGCACCTGGAGCCAGGATCAGGAGATCGTTTTCAAGGGCCGGCGTATTGCGTGGGTCGGGCCGGCCGGCGCCTATGCCGGCGAGGTCCGGGAGCGCGTGCATCGGCCGGATCTTGCCGCGGTGCCCGGCTTCGGCGAGGTACACAAACATATCGAAAGCTCGCATCTGACGCCGGAATGGGAGGCGGCGCTGGTGCTGCCGCACGGCAATACCTGGACCTGCGAGGCGAGCCATGAATTTTCCAACGTCAACGGCGCGCGCAATCTCGAATTCTGGTTCGAGGCGCGCCGCCGCGGTTCGCCGCTCAAGATCTTTCCGCAACCCGGTTCAGCCGTGCCGCCGACGGCTTACGAATGGGGCGGCGGCTGGTATGGCCACGACGAGCAAGCGCGCTTCATGACCGAGAGCCTGATGGTCACCGGGCTCGACGAAGTGATGGACTGGCCGGCCGTTTGGAATCCCGACAATCCCTCCTACAAGCGGCTCTGGGGCATGATCGAGGCGACGTTTGCCGCGCGCGGCGTCGTCGAAGGCCACGCGTCGGGTTTGCGCGATCTGCCTTCCATCAATGCCTTTGCCGCGGCCGGGCTCGCTTCCGACCACGAAGTGCAGACGCCAGAGGAAACCTGGGACAAGCTCACCCGCGGCTTGTTCGTCGAGCTGCGCGTGTATGCAATGGACGAGATCGTCAAATGGCTGCTCGCGAAGGGCTTGCAGGACTGGTCGCAGATCGCGTTCACCACGGATGATCGCAGCGCCAGCCACACGCTCGAGCTCGGCGCCAGCGATCACAATGCGCGGGTCGCGATCGAGGCCGGTCTTGCGCCTGAGATCGCGATCCAGTGTCTCACCATCAATCCGGCGCGGCACATGCGCCTCACGCCGTTCGTCGGCAGCCTGGCTCCCGGGCGTTTTGGCGACGTCGTGCTGCTCTCGGATGTCGCCAAGCTCACGATCGCCGAAGTGTGGGCCGATGGCGCCCAGGTATCCGAGGGAAAGCGCCATCTCGGCAAGGTGCCTGAGATCCAGTGGCCGGATTGGGCAACGAAGACAGTCAACATCAAGCGCACGATCAAGCCTCAGGATTTCGAGCTTCCGGCCGCACCCGGCCGTACCACGATGAAGGCGGCTGTGATCCGCCCCTTCCATTGGCATCCCGAATTCTACACGCTCGAATTGCCCGTGCGTGACGGTGCCGTGCAGCGCGACGAGAGCGAGGCCATCACCAAATTCGCCATCGTCGACCGTTTTTCCGGCGACGGGCGGGTTGCCAAGATGTTCTGGCGCGGCTGTGGGCCGCGCACGCCGGATACGGCCGTGGCCTGTTCGGTCGCGCACGACAAGCACAATATCTGGGTGGTCGGTTCGTCCGACGCGGCGATGGCGAAGGCGGTGAACGCGCTGGTCGAACTTCAGGGCGGCTGGGCGCTGGTGCGCGAGGGTAAGCTCGTCGCCACCGTACGCTTCGAGGTCGGCGGGCTGATGAGCTGTCGCTCGGCGCAGGCGCTCGATGCCGAGATGCAGGCGCTTTACGCAGAGGGCCGCAAGGTCGACTGGATGTACGAGCCGACGTTCCGGCCGCGCTGGTATCCGGGATTTCCGGAGCGGCTCATGTTCGCAACGCTGACCTGTGCGCCCTGGAGCTGGGTCCTGGTGGCGCCGTGCGAGCAGGCGCCGCTCGGCTTCATCAACGTGCAGACCGGTGAAGCGCACCCGGTGGTCTGGTAGGGGGAAGACTGGCATGAACGAGATGACGAAGCCGCAACTCGCTCCCAAGCCGGCACCGCACGCAGCTTCGGGATTGCTGGATCGCACCTTTGGCCTCACCGAACGTGGCACGAGCGTTGGTCGGGAGGTGACGGCCGGCGCGACCACCTTCGCGGCTATGGCTTACATCATCGCCGTGAATCCCGCGATCATGTCCAACGCCGGGATGGATCGTGCCGATCTCGTCAGCGCGACGGCGCTTGCTGCGATCTTCGGCTCGGTGATGATGGGGCTGTGGGCCAACCTGCCGCTCGCAGTTGCGCCCGCGATGGGCTCTAATGTCATCTTCACCTATGTTATCGTCAAGCAGATGGGCATGCCCTGGCAAGGCGCCCTCGCCATGGTCGCTCTCACCGGCGTGCTGTTCCTGATCCTCAGCTTGTCGAAGCTGCGCGAGAAAGTCGCGAAGGACGTGCCGGAGGCGCTGAAAATCGGCATCCAGGCGGCGGTCGGTACCCTGATCGTCTTCATTGCGTTACGGGGCGCCGGCTTCGTGGTCCAGAACTCGTCGACCTACATCGCCATGGGATCCTTGCGCAGCCCGCCGGTTCTGCTGACGCTGTTCGGCCTCCTGCTCACGCCGGTGCTGGTGGCGCGCCGGGTGCCGGCCGCGCTGATCCTGTCGATCGCGGTGCTCACCCTGATCGGATTCTTCGTCCCAGGCGCCAACGGAAAGATGGTGACGTCGGTGCCATCAGCCATCATGGCTTGGCCGCGCTGGCCGACCGGCACCTTCTTGGCACTCGATATTGGCTATCTCTTCAGCCACTTCGTCGTGGCGCTGCCGCTGCTGTTCTATTTCCTGTGTGCCGAATTCTTTTCGACGCTGGGCACGCTGATCGGCGTGACCGGCGCTGCCAATTTGCGCAAGCCCGACGGCTCGATCCCGAATGCCACCGCCGCATTTGCGACCGACGCGACCGCTTCGATCGTGGGGCCGTTGCTCGGTACCTCCGTCGTCACCGCCTACATCGAATCCATCACCGGCGTGCAGGCCGGCGGTCGCACCGGTCTGACCTCGCTGACGGTTGCAGGCTTCTTCTTCCTCGCGCTGTTCTTCTGGCCGATCTTCGTCATCATCCCGCCGCAAGCGACCGCGCCCGCACTGGTGCTCGTCGGCGTGCTGATGATGCAGGGCCTCGCCCGCATTGACATGACCGATCTCGTCAATGCGGTTCCGATCGTGCTGACGTTGCTGGTCACCGTGTTGACCAATAACCTCATCAACGGAATGGCCCTGGGCACGCTGAGCTACATCGCCCTGGAAGTGACGGTCGGCCGGCGGTCGCAGATTCCGGCGATGGTGTGGGGACTCGGGTGCGTGTTCATCGCTTACGCGATCGTGATCGCACAGATCTTTTGACGCACGTGTCAGGCCGCAAGGTCCAGCAACCTGCACGACCCCCGCACGAGTACCTTGCGTCCGCCAGGTGTCATTTCAGGCACGCCGTCATTGACAACAACGAGGCCGAGCTTGACGAGGCTTTCCACGAGATAGACCCTCGATAGGCGGCCGTTCGACGCCGGATTGCGAAGTGTGCGTAACGCTTCCCATTGATCCGGAGAAAGATCGAAGTCGACGTCGTTGCTCATGTTGCCTCAAGCGATAGTGCCGTTCGCGCGCCTCTGTTAGCGACGCTGCATGAACACCATGCGACGACAATGAGTCGGGAATTCGGTGAGTTGTTTAGAATGCCTCTTCACAAATTGCCGCACTTCGTTGCGCCACAAGAGTTAAGATCGTCCGACCACGAAAATCGTCCCGGACTCCGATCACATATTGATGATTTAGGCTTGGATGCTGCGACGCAGAACTACTGCGCTGCACGGGAAGCGCTACTGTCCCATTTCGCGTCGCAATATGCAGAGAGTCGCAATATGCACAGAAATGATGAGACTGAGTATTCAGGACTCTGTTAGGTTGATTCACGGCGAATGGCTTCACAGGCAGGAGTGGAGTGCATGAACAGGCTGGTCGAAATTCGCAGTCAGGAGTCGCTGTGCCGGGAGCGCGCTGCGCTCGATTTTGAGCGACGGGTTTTCTGGCTCGCGCAAGCCGAGGAATGGGAGCAGCGCGCGCTCGACGAAATTGCGTATCACTTTCGGGAATGCAATCTTGCCCAGGCCGAGGCCGCCTGACCTCAAGGGCGGGCCTGATCGCCGATCACTGATAGGTAGCGACGATATCGGACACTGCGCGCTCAAGCTGTTGCGCGGTGGCGCATTGGCGCACGACGCTGCAAAAGGTCGCGTAGCGCGGCATCTCGGAATCGCCAAAGCCCCAGGCGAGCCGTCCTTCGGGATTGAGCCAAACCAGTCGCTTCGAACGTTCGGAGATGCGGCGCAGGATGTCGGCGCGGGGATCCAGATTGTTGCTGCGGGCGTCGCCGAGCACGATCACCGTGGTCTGCGGCGTCAGCGTGCTCATGAACTCTTTCTCGAAATCGACCAACGAGGAGCCGTAGTCGGAGGAGCCGAAGCCGACCTTGGACATGATCTCGGCCATCGCCTCTTCCGGCGCGTTCTTCTCCAAGATCTCGCTGACCTCGATCAGATGCGATGAGAAGGCAAACGAGTGGACGTCGTCGACCACCTCGTGCAGCGAGTGGATCAGGAGCAGGAAGAAGTCGGAGACCTGAGCGACCGAGCCGGAGACGTCGCAGAGCGCCACGATCTTGGGCCGGTCGCGATGCTTGCGCTTCCATGCGGTGAGGAAAGGCACGCCGCCCCAGGCCGCGTTACGGCGAAGCGTACGGCGAACGTCGAGATGGCCGCGGCGCTGGCGTTTGCGCGGCTTCGAATAGCGCTCGCGCAGCCGGCGTGCGATCTGGCGGATGAGGGCGCGCATCTCGGCGACCTGTCGGCGCTCGATGCGCGCGAGCGGTGCGTTGCGCAGGATTTCGTTGCGGAGGTTTTCGGCTTCCTCGCGGGCGTAGAGAGCAAGCCCCTGGGAGACCGTGTCACGCACCGCTTCGCGCAGGGCATCGAGCGCGGCGCGAAGACGTTCGGCCAGCGACGGGTTGGTCGCGGTCAATTCGTCCAGATCGTCCCGCAGGCGCTGCAGACCCATGGCGTCGAGGATGCGGCTGGAGAAGATGCCGCGCTGGGTGGAGTAACGGATATCGGAGAGTGAGGCGGCACCGGAGGCAGTGGCGATCGCGGCCGCAATCGCATTGCGATCCTGCGACAGCAGCATCTGCGCAAGCGGGCCCAACTCCTGGCGAGGCTGACCTTCACCCGTTTCGCTGGCCGCGCCGGACGAGGGCGACTGATCTGGGCCCTGCTGAGCGTCCTCGCTGCTGGTCTCAGGCTGATCCTGCCGCGGTTCCGGCTGACTGAAGAAGAGATCGAAACAGTCGGCGAGTGCGAGCTTCTCGTCCTGCGACTTGGCGAGCGTCAGCAGCAGCGCATCGCGCAGGATGGCCCGGTCGGAGAAGCCGACCTGCTTGACCGCGCGCATCGCATCGATGCTTTCGGCAGGCGAGACGTGGACGCCGACGCCCCGGGCTGCCCGAAAGAAACGATGGAGATTCTCGCGCATCGGAGTCAACCGAAGACGTTGGACCGTGCCGCCTTGGCAATGAAGGTCGTAACCTGCGGCGATGCTGCCTCGATGTCGGCTTCGTATTTCAGGAGCACGTTGAGCGTGTCTTTGACGATCTCGGTATCGAGCTCCGCAGCCTGAAGCAGCACCAGTACGCGCGCCCAATCGATGGTCTCGCTGACCGAGGGCAGCTTCTTCAGATCGAGCGAGCGGATCTCGTGGATGAAACCGACCATCTGCCGGCGCAGCGTCTGCGAGATGCCGGGCACGCGGCTCTCGACGATGCGTTCCTCCAGCCTCTGCTCGGGAAAGCCGATGTGCAGATGCAGGCAGCGCCGCTTCAGGGCGTCGCCAAGATCGCGCTCGCTGTTGGAGGTGAGGATCACCGTCGGCGGCGTGATCGCGGAGACGGTGCCGAGCTCGGGGATCGTGACCTGGAAGTCGGACAGGATTTCCAACAGAAGCGACTCGAATTCCGCATCCGACTTATCGATCTCGTCGATCAGGAGCACGCAGCCGCCGGGCTGCTCCAGCGCCTGGAGCAGGGGACGCGGCTCGACGAATTCCTTGGAGAAGAACACGTCACCGAAATCGTGGAGCTGGTCGAGCGCGGCATGCAGCGTCTGCGCGCCGCCGAGCACTTCGCCGAGCTTGTCCTTCAGGATCTGGGTGTAGAGAAGCTGCTTGGCGTATTTCCACTCATAGAGTGCCTTGGCCTCGTCGAGGCCTTCGTAGCATTGCAGGCGGATCATCTTCATGCCGCGCCAAGCGGCAATGGCCTTGGCAAGCTCGGTCTTGCCGACGCCCGCGGGACCCTCGACCAGGATCGGCTTCTCGATCTGCTGCGACAAATAGACGGCGGTCGCGATCTGCCGGCTCGCGATATAGCCTTGTGCGGCGAGGCCGCTCTCCACTGCCTCGATCGACGTCGAGGCCTTCTGATCAGCCACGAAGGGCGCTCCCAAAGGTCTTGCTTGAGGCTTGTTCTGCCTGCGTTCCCGGCAAAGAACAAGTCTCGTTTGGGAGGCATCAGACCCGCGTGACCGGCGTTTTTTTTCCGCTCAACGCAAATAGTTGCGCGCTGGCGCCCGATCAGTGCCGCAGCAACTCCGGCTTGCGGATGGTCTGTCTGAGCTCGGCGCCGCAATCGGCGCATTCATAGACAAAGTCTATCTTGGCAAGGCTCCAATGCGGTTCTACCTCGCGCACATACATCGGCAGGAACCCCATACAGGTGGGGCAGTTCACTGGCGCGATCTCGACCTCCTGATGATGCTGAACATAAGCTGGCATCTCGGCTCTCCTTCGCAGGCGACTACAAACCCCGCGTGAAGGCTACTGCCACCGGCTGCAGGCTCGTCATCAACTCTTTCGAACAGAGGCGGAACGGAGGGCGTTTGTGGTTCGCTGTGACATTCTTGTTACGCCTCTGTACTGTAACCGGCGGACTAAATGCCTATTTCACAGGCCCGATCAGGTTCTCTGAGCCTCACTGCAACGACAAGGGAGTAACGCCCATGACGCACGCCATTCGTTTTCACAAGCCCGGCGGCCCGGAAGTTCTGGTTTGGGAGGAGGTCAACGTCGGCAAGCCCGGCCCGGGCGAGGCACGCATCCGCCACACTGCCGTCGGCCTCAATTTCGTCGACATCTACAACCGCTCGGGTCTGTATCCGGCGCAACTGCCGAGCGGGCTCGGCAGCGAGGCGGCCGGCGTGATCGAGGAGGTCGGCCCAGGTGTCACCGATCTGAAGCCGGGCGATCGCGTCGCCTACGGCGCTTCGCCGCTCGGCGCTTATTCCGAAGCCCGGCTGATCCCCGCCGATCGCTTGTTGAAACTGCCTGACGGCGTCGACGACAAGACCGCAGCGGCGATGATGCTCAAGGGGCTGACGACGCAGTACCTGATCCGGCAGACTTATCGGGTAAAAGCCGGGGACACCATCCTGCTGCATGCCGCGGCCGGCGGCGTCGGTCTGATCCTGAGCCAATGGGCCAAGCATCTCGGCGCAACCGTGATCGGCACCGTCAGCAACGACGAGAAGGCCAAGCTCGCCAAAGCGCATGGCTGCGACCACGTCATCATCTACACGCGCGAGGATTTCGTGAAGCGCGTCGACGAGATCACCGGCGGCAAGAAGGTGCCGGTCGTTTATGATTCCGTCGGCAAGGACACGTTCCTGAAATCGCTGGATTGCCTCGCGCCGCTCGGCGTTGTCGCGCTGTTCGGCCAGTCCTCGGGTGCGGTGGAGCCGTTCAATCTCGGCCTGCTGGCGCAAAAAGGCTCGCTCTACGTCACCCGGCCGACGCTATTCACCTACGCTGCCAAGCGTGAAAGTTTGGTCGCGATGGCAGGCGAGCTGTTCGACGTCGTCAAGTCCGGCGCAGTCAAGATCGAGGTGCACCAAACCTATCCACTGAAGGATGCCGCCAAGGCGCATGCCGATCTCGCCGCGCGCAAGACCACGGGGTCGACCGTGCTTATGGTGTGATGTCCGCCCGGGCGGGCGTGGCGCAGGCTGCCGGCTTCCGTCATGTCCGCTCGTGCTTGCGCAGATCGCGGGCGTGATCGCGGTTGGCTGCCTGGAGGTCGATGTCCTCGGGCGGAATCTGGGGCAGGGCGGCCTCGGTCAGGATGGCCTCGGTCACGTCCTCGACCGAGTTCTCGGCGATTTCGTGGATGAACGAGACATTCTGGTATTCGCCGGAAGCGATGCGGGAGATGACCTCGCGTCTTGTGATCTCGGGATCGACGACCGCCTCGCGGCCGCGCCGCCCATAGTCGATCATCACGACGAAATATTGCATGGAACGAACCTGCCGCACGCCTGGTCGGGAGTGCGGCAGATTATTTCTGAAAAACGGAACTAAGTCAAGCGCGATTTCCAAAAATCGGAAATCGATACCTACTTGCTCTTCTTGCGGGGGCGGGCCGACTTGGCGCGCAGCCGCTCGAGCTGTCCCTTGGGCATGGAGAGACAGATCTCTCCGACCCAGTCGAGCTTCACGCCGACGATTGGCTTGGCGTTGAAGCTGTTGAGATTAACGACGGACGGGCTTTTCCCGCGTTCGATGGTCTTCAAATAGCGCTCGCCGGTCTTGAGCCGGACCACGGCCTCTTCGCCGTAGAAGCTCGACAGCGGATGACGCTGGTCCTTGTAGACCACGATCACGTCGCCGCTCTCGTATTTGGGCAGCATCGAATCTCCCACGATCTCGAATGCAATCGTCTCTTCCATGATGGGGAAGGGCAGCGCGATGTCGCCGAGCCCCTCCGGCGGAACCTGCTCATAGTCCGGTTCGATCACCGCACCGGCGCCGACGCGGCCCATGATCGGCGCGAGATTGAGCTCGAGATATTCCATGATCGGAATGATCTCCGAGGCCTTCACGAGGCGCTCGCCGCCCAGAATCTCCGAGACCGCACCGGGCCGCACGCCCATGGCCGCCGCCAGGCCGCCCTTGCTCTTGCCCGTCTTTTCCAGGCCCCGCTCGATCATTGCAACGTCCAACATGGTGATTCCCTCGATTGCGCACCGTCTGCTCTTGTAATCCGAAATTCGGAATTGATGCAATTATGAATATCAGAATTATCGCTTGACTTTCGATTCGGAATACCGGAATGTGCCTTTCGCCTTCCTGATCGTGCGATCGGAGGAGGCGCATCACAGGACAGCAGCATGGAACCGGGCCATTGGCCGTCGGAGCACTCCGACGCGCTTCGCGACTATTTTCTCAGAGGAATGACTTATGCAGCGATCGGAAGGGAGATTAACGCAAGGTTTGGAACGGCTTACACGCGCAACGCGGTGGCTGGCCGCGCCAAGCGGCTGGGGCTTGCCGCATTGACGCGGATGACGAGCCCGCCGATCGCGCCGTCCATGCCGGGGGAGGCCTGTCTGCTTTCGCCGTACCGTCCGACGTTACCGAACCTGAACCTGCCGCCAAAGTCCGCGATGAGGCGGGCGGCACCGGTCAAGTTGCGCTGCGTCGGCGTCCGGCCGCGCCTGATCCCGCTGCTCGAACTCGCGCGCAGCGACTGTCGCTATCCCTATGGCGGCGACAAGGACGGGGAGGCGATCGCGTTCTGCGGTCATCCGCGTCAGCAAGGCTCCAGCTATTGCGCGCCGCATGCGCGCTTGACGCGGCCATGCGGGCTTGCGTCTGCCCGTAACGTCGGTCCCGTCGTCCTGCGGCTGGTCTCGGCCGGCTGAGGAAGCCACCCGTTCGATCGTCGATTTTGCAATCGCCAACTTTGCAGGGAGGATCCGAGTGGCACGTGCTCGACGCAACAAATCTTACAAGCTGACTGGAATCTCCGACCGGCGATCCCGTGACGTGCCGTTCAATGCCGAGGTGGCGGACGTCGAGGTCGACAACCCGCTGGCGCTCGATCCGGGCGAGAAGATTGTGGCCGTCCGGTCGGTCCGCAGCGATCCGCTCGGCCGGCTGCACGCGCACCATCAGATCGACGAGGCGCAATATCGCGGCGGGCGCGCCTTTCAGAGCGACTGGGAGAGCGCGGAACGAGGGCCTCAGGCGATGGACCCGACCCGCGAATATGTCGACGGCGCGCGCACGCGCGAGCCGGTCACGGAGAGCCAGCGCCAGGCGGTGCTGCGGCTGAACCGGGTCGAACGCGAACTCGGCACCGACGGCGTCGCACTGGTGTACGACGTGCTCGTGCTGGGCTTGACGATGGATCAGATCGGGCAGCGTCGTGCCGTTCGTACGCAGCGCTGGAACGACTATTTTGCGCGGCGTTTTCGTGAATGCCTGGACCGGCTGGCGCTGATCTACGGCTTCGCCACGGAAGCGGGGATACGTCGAGCAGAGCAGCGCAAATGACGATGGCAAGCCCGCGGCTTCGGCCACGGGCCTGCCGCGCGCTGCTCACGGATGCGGTACGATCTGGTAGGGCGTCGAATAGGGCTCGACGCGGAGGGAGGCGTTGGCCAAGAGCCCGATCTTGGCGGTCGGCGCCTGCTGCAATTCGCCGTTCGGCCCGCGATGCACGTTGTACTGCCACACGGTGAGATCGCCTTTCTGCGCCAGCGCATGCGCAATCGCGCTCGCATCGTTGCCGCCGAGTGCCTGAAGCTCGTCTGCCGACAATCCGACGACGATTTCATCCTTGATGGTGACGATCTTGAACAAGTTCATCTTGGTCTCCTGCGCCCATGCGCCTTGTGTCGAGAGGGTGAGAAGCGCGACCGCGGCGCCCTTGATGAGATCGCAGCGAGAAAGCATGTCGTCGTCCTTTGGTGGTGACACGCGCCCAGATCGTGAGTCTATCAGCCATGGCGCGGTGATCTGCGTGGCCGTTCCGCAACCGCTTTGTCGTTCGCTCCTGACCAACGGTTCACGAGCGGAGAACCAATCGGGACCGACGAACCTCGCTGGAAGCCGTCCGCTGGACGCATTCCGACGACATGAGGAAGCCGGCCGATCCCAAGGCGCTTGCGGCTCGGTCGGTGCGCCGGCGTCCCGATCGGCGCCCCGGAGACAGGCGTTCATGTCGTGGGTGATACAACCGCTGAGACGCGACTCAACAATTACGTGTAGGCGCCGCCGATTGCCGGTGCGTGTCTGCAGATGCCTGTTCACGTCGGAAACAAAGGCGAAACGCAGTGCCGATTGACGGCGATCAAGGCTGTGTGCCGCTTCTTGACGCAGGTGGGTGACGGCGGTCGATAATCCTGTTATCCGGAATTGTCGTGGCGCGATGCGGACCAAGCATCGCGGTTGGGCTTGCCGGATGGGTTGTTCTTTGGCATAGTTGCAACCTCCTCGGTTGAGCCCATCCGTTCGGATATGAAGCTCGGCCTGCCGCCCGCCGGGCCGAGAGTTGGTTGCCGCCATTGTATTCGGTTGGGGCATCCGGTTCTTGGGTGCGACTTCGACGCCGGAACTTGAAGGCCGATGCTTTTCATAGGTGCGAGATGAAGAACCTCAATTTCGCGGCTGAGCTGCACCTCAAGCTCGGCGCGCCTGCGAGCGGCACCGTCGAAAGCCTGCGCCTGCTTCGCGCGTTCCTGAAGCTCGAGCCACGGCAGCGTTTCGAGGTCATCAAGCTCGTCGAAGACCTCGCCACCGAGGAAACCCTTCCCGAACTCCCCCTGTCCTGAGCCAGGCCGCGCCGGCCGCCGCCTTGTCCTTCGTTTTCCTGTCAGATTCGGCCCGCCGGGCGACTTTTGCTCTGGGGCTGGCCGCTGGAAGGCGATCGGGCAAGTGTGGTATTCAGTAAGAAAAAGGGAGGAGTACGACCATGATCGAACCGAAACTTGAAGTTCCGGCCGAACTGCGCGACTTGGCCGAGAAGACGATTGACCAGGCGGAAAAGGCCTTCGGCATGTTTTTCGAAGCCGCCACCAAATCGATGTCGTCCGTTCCGGGCGCCGGGACGGACGTGTCGAAGCAGGCGCTCGCTTTCACCGAGCAGAACATGAAATCGGCGTTCGAGCACGCTCGCAAGCTCGTTCACGCCACAGATCTTCAGGAAGCGATGCGAATTCAGTCCGACTTCCTGCGCAGTCAGTTTACCAGCGCCGGGGACCACATGCGCCAGATGAGCGGCAGTTTCATGCAACCGGGCAAGGGCAAATCCTGATTCCGTTGGTGCCGCGCTGCATGCCCACAAATTGATCCTGCGGGGCGGCGTGATGCGCATTCTGGTCCCGGTGCAGGTCCATGATGGGCGCCGAATGATACTCATTTGCCGTCCACCATCCTTTCTGCTGATCCCTGTCGGCCGTCCGGCAGGGATTTGCAGTTTTGGGCAGGCTCGCGATTGGCTGGCGCGCTACCGGCGCATAGTGCGACCCGTGCCTCTCCGGGGTGGCGAAGGCCCTTCCTATCGTGACCGGCCCGGAATTGCCTTGGTCTGCCGCAAACGGGTTTCCGGCTAATAGTCACCGGGGTTCATGATCATCGGGCTTTTCGTATCGGCCGGCGCGAGCGCGCTGCTGGCGCTGTCACGCAGGAAGCGGTCGAGCGTCGCCTGGATCTTCTCCTTGACCGCGTCGGGGCCGCGATCGCTCATCTCGGTGTGCTGCGCGCCGGTATTGATGATGTCGATACCGCGTGCCTTCGCCTCCTCCGGCGTCGGCAGCACGCCCGGGTCGGTCTGGAAATGTGGGTCCTTCGAGCGGAACGACAGGATCTTCAAGTTATCGCTGAGCACGAACGGCACCCGCAGATTGTCGAGCGTGATCACCTTCGACACCAGCTCCGGGTGCTGATGGGCCACATACATCGAGACATCGCCGCCGTTGGAATGGCCAACGAGGGTGATGTGGTCGTAATCGACGTTCTCCTGCCGCCTCTTCAGTTCGCCCAGCGCAAAGAGAATGTTGGCCTCGCATCGGATATAGACTTGATGGCGGCCGACATATTGCTCGCCGACATGGGTCATCAGTGGCGGATCGCTCGGCAGGTCCTGTTGGATGCTGGCAACCAGATAGCCGCGTGCAGCGAGCACGTTGGCGAGGAAGGAATATTCCGTAGCCTTGACCGTGTTGCCGTTGCTGATGATGGCGAGCGGCAGCTTCCAGAGGCCAAGATTGGCCTTGGTCTCGTAGTCGCGGCGCACCGCGACCTCGACCGAGATCGGCCGTTGGCGCGAAGCGTCGAACAGAGTCAAAGTCTCATGGCGGATCGCGAACCGGCTGACAACGAAGTATTCGCCGACGCCGAGGACACAGAGAAACGCCAGGATTGCAAACACCCTCTTCATGGTTTCCGTCTCAAATCACTTTTGACTGAATATGATCATTGGGAGCTCCCGGATCGAGCGATCGTGAGCACGTTACGGGATTAAATTTAGGCAACTCTGTGGAGCAAGCCGCAATAGCGCCGCGTGTCCTGCCACTTTGAACGACTAGAGACAACCGGCCTTGCCGCCCTCGGGGCAGAGCCGCAGCGCGCTGGACGGTGTGAGCAGGAAGCGCGGGCTCCGGCGCTCGTTGTCCGGCGCCCGGTAGCTCAAGGGGACGGCCACCGCGAGGTCGGCCTGGAGATCGTCCGACAGGAAGAATCGCACGCCAGCTCCGGCCGATGTCGGCGCCAGGCCGTCACTCAAGCGGTGACCGTCGTTCCAGACTGCGCCGGCGTCGCCAAAAACGTAGAGCTGATAACCGGTCCAGTCGCGGAAATTCAGCTTTTGGTCGAGGCGCAGTTCGGTCTCACGGACGTGGCTGAAGGGATAGAGAACCGCGCCACGGGCCGACTTGCTGGTGAGGATGGGATGCGAGGAAGGGCAAGGATATTTCTTCGGCAGTCCGATGCCGGTGGAAGTATTCGATCGGCAATCCCTGACGGTCGAGTGCCCCGCCGTCACTGCTGCCTGAACGGGGCGGCCTCGATTTTAGCGCCGACGCGCAATCGCAACGCCGAACAGGAAAGCAACGAACAAGCTGGTCAGCGGCGCTTCGCGCGTGATCGCGGCAACCGTCGCGAGCGGGCGGCCCGGCTTTCGCGCTTCCTCGATCGAAGAGGTAAGACGGTCGACCGCTGCATGCAGACCTCCGGCGACTTCACCGATGGTGCGGGATACGTCCGTCGCTGCATCGATGGCACGTTCGGCCATGCCGGGTGGGGGATTGGACTGCGGTATCTCCGTGCTCAACTGCGCGACCTCCAAGTCCGATGTTGGAGGCCGGCACCTTTGGCTATCCTCGCGAGCGCTCGTTCTGAACAGCGGGTCTTGCGACCTTTGGCTATCCGCGACAGGCGCCGTGGTTTTTACGGCGGGTGCCGGCCTTGGATGGGCAATTCGGCGCCCGGGGTTTTGTTCCGGAATGACACGCCCCCGCGCTCGACTTCTCCGGGAAACGACGGATACGAATCTCTGTTAGGCTGGCGGGAGCTTTGCTGACGTCAGGAGACAGCCGTGACCGATCGAATCGTGACGGATCGAACCCGGCGCATCGCCTTGCTCGGCGCTCCCATCGACATGGGCGCTTCGCAGCGCGGCACCTTGATGGGCCCGGCGGCGCTGCGCACGGCAGGCCTCGCGACCGTGCTGGAGAGCCTCGATTTCGAGGTCGTCGACTATGGCGATCTTTCCGTGGCCGAGGTCCGGGACCTCGCTGACAGCGCGCCCGAGAAGGCCAATCACTACCGCGAAATCCAGCGCTGGACGCGTTTGTTGAGCCGCAGAGGCCATGAGATCGCGGAAACCGGCGCGCTGCCGATCTTCCTCGGCGGCGATCACACGCTGTCGATGGGCTCGGTCAACGCAATGGCACGCCATTGGCAGGAGCGCGGCCGCGAGCTGTTCGTGCTTTGGCTTGATGCGCATGCCGACTACAACACGCCGGAAACGACGATCACGGCCAATATGCATGGCATGTCGGCCGCGTTCCTGTGCGGCGAGCCCGGCCTCGACGGTCTGTTGGGTGATGATCCGCGCGCCTCGATCGCTCCTGATAGGCTCGATCTGTTCGGCGCGCGGTCGATCGACAAGCTCGAAAAGGAATTGATGCGGGCGCGTCGGATCAGGGTTGTCGACATGCGCCAGATCGACGAATTCGGCGTCGCTGTCTTGATCCGGCGCGTCATCGAGCGGGTCAAGGCAAGCAATGGCGTGTTGCATGTCAGCTTCGATGTCGATTTTCTCGACCCGTGCGTGGCGCCGGGCGTGGGCACCACGGTGCCGGGTGGGGCGACCTATCGCGAGGCGCATCTGATCATGGAGCTGTTGCACGATTCCGGCGTGGTCGGGTCGGTCGATGTCGTCGAGCTCAATCCGTTCCTGGACGAGCGCGGCCGCACCGCGCGTACGGCTGTCGAGCTGATCGGCAGCCTGTTCGGTCAGCAGATCACCGACCGGCCTACGCCGAGCAATGCTATCGCACCGGGCGAGTGAATTCGGTTGAACGATGAAAGACATGTCCCTCGCCTGGGCCAGGAACCACTGGAACCCAGCGGGAACCAGGACGGCGCTATTGAATTAACCTGGGACAGGACAATAGCGGACCCTTCTGATGACGACTGATCGTTTCGCGAACTCCATCTCTACGGCGCTTCGTCACCCCGGCGTGATCGCGCTTATCGTTGCCGGGTTGACGATTGCGGCGATGCTGATCGTCGACCACGGACCGTGGAATCGCGCCAAGACTCAGCCGGCCCATGTCGCGATGTACGCAACCACTGGCGAGGCTGCGCACGCCGCGGGCGCCAAGGTACTTCCGACCGAGCCGAAATCGCCCGTCGAGCCCGAGCGGCCGGGGCCGAAGACCTCCCCGACCGTCAATCCCGTGACGCCGTAGCTCTCGTCAGCTCTTGCGACCGTAGCTGAGCAATCCGCCGCTGGCCTTCGGTGGATACGCGCGCAATGCCTCCTCATTTGGTTCGGTGCCCCAGCCCGGGCGATCAGGGACGACCAGATGACCATTCTGGATCTCCGGCGCGTGCGTGAAGAGCTCGTGGTCCCAAGCGAGACGGTCGATATCGATCTCCATGATGCGCAGGTTCGGCACAGCGGCGCAGAAATGAGCGTTCATCATCGAGCAGAGATGGCCGTAAAAATTATGCGGCGCGACGTTGACCTCGAACGCCTCGGCGGCGGTGGCGATCTTCATCGACTGCCAGACGCCGTTCCAGGGCGTGTCGATGATCGCCACGTCCATTGCTTGCTGGTGGAAGTAGGGCAGGAATTCGCGCAGGCCCAATAGCGTCTCGCAGGACGAGATCGGATGCGGGCTCTGCCGGCGGAGATAGCCCAGCGCTTCCGGATTGAAGCTGTCGATCTCGATCCAGAACATGTCGAGGTCAGCGATGGTGCGCAGGATCTTCAGATAGCCTTCGGTCTTGGCGTTGAAATTGCAGTCAAGGAGGATGTCGACGTCGGGGCCGGCGCCGTCACGGATCGCTTCCAGATGCGTGCGCAAGTCACGGAGGATCTTGCGATCGACGTTGATCTCGGGCGCGAAAGGCGAGCCGAAGCCCGGTCGCCAGCCGGTCGGCTTGCCGTCGTCGTAGGAGAAGATGTTGGTCTTGAGCGCGGTGAACTTCTTCTCGCGTACCTCGCGGCCCATCGCCTTGACGCCGTCGAGGCTGTCGATCGGCGGCTTGTACCAGGAGGGATGATTGATCCGCCACGTCGCGCAATGCGACCAGTAGACCCTGACGCGATCGCGAATCTTGCCGCCGAGCAGTTCATAGCAGGGCACACCGAGACACTTTGCCTTGGCGTCGAGCAGTGCATTCTCGATCGCGCCGAGCGCCTGCGCCACAACGCCGCCGGCAGCGGGCCGCGTCGCTGCGAACAGCTCGGCGTAGATGCGTTCGTGCTGGAAAACGTTCTGGCCGATGACGCGGGCGGATAGACGCTGGATCGCGGCGCCGACGCCGGGCGAGCCGAACCCCTCGTCGAACTCGCTCCAGCCGACGATGCCGTCCTCCGTCGTCAGCTTGACGAAATGATAGTTTCGCCAGCCCGCATCGCAGGCGAGGATTTCGAGACTTGTTGTTTTTGATGATTTGGTCATGTCGCTCCCTTGACCCCGGCGGGGCACTGTTTTTCTTGTGGTCCGGCCGCAAGCCCGCTCCAGCCGCAATGTCGGGCCAGTGACACGCCGCCGGGAAGCCCGGCGAGGGGGGCCCGGAAAGCACCGTTGCTGCGAAAACCCCGTAGTTTTCGGTGGGGACAGCATGACGGTTCCCACGTCTTTTGGCCACAATCGGAATCGACGATCCAGCCATGAAATTTCTCGCCATGATCTCGATACTGGCGCTGCTTACCATGAGTGGGGCCGCGATTTCCGATCAGATCCTGACGGCTGATCAGCACGCCGCGCGAGGGGTGGAGTAGCGCGGCGGGTGAAGGTGATGTCGCCGTCGTTCTCGTCAGCCGATCACGGACGAGCCGAGCAGGGCGAGGACGGCCAGCGCCATCAGCGCGGTGCCGAGCCAGCCCAGCGCGATCAGCCATGAACGGGCCCTGAAGCGACCCATGATCGCCCAGCTCGAGACGATCAGCATCATCATCGCCATGATGGGGACGGCGACGATTCCGTTGAGCACGGCGCTCCACACCAGCATGTGAATCGAATCGATCCCGGTGAAGCCGAGGCCAAAGCCGATGATGGTTGCGGCGGCGATGATGGTATAGAAGCCGACCGCCTTCTCGGGCTTCGCCTCGAGCGTGGCACGCCAGCCGAAGATCTCGGCGACGCCGTAAGCCGCCGAGCCCGCCAGCACCGGGATCGCCAAGAGGCCCGTGCCGATGATGCCGAGCGCGAACAGCGCGAAGGTGAAGTCGCCGGCGAGCGGCCGCAGCGCTTCGGCGGCTTCCGTCGCCGAATTGATCTTGGTCACCCCGTTGGCATTCAGCACCGAAGCGGTGGTCAGGATGATGAAGAAGGCGATGCCGTTGGATAGCAACATGCCGGAGATGGTCTCGATCCTGATGCGCGCCAGTTCCGGATCGCCGCCGCTCGGCAGATCGCGCAGCGGCTTGTCGCGCTTGCCCTGGTTCATCTCCTCGACTTCCTGCGAGGCCTGCCAGAAGAACAGGTAAGGGCTGATTGTGGTGCCGAGCATGGCGACAACCATCATGAAATAGTCGGCGCTGACATTCGCCTTGGGCCACACCGCGGCCAGCAGCGCCGTGCTCCACGGGATCTCGACGGTGAAGGCGGTCGCGACATAGGCGAACAGCGCCAGCGTGAGAAATTTCAGCACCGGCGAATAGCGGCGATAGGGCAGGAAGACCTGGAGCAGGGTCGAGCCGGCCGCGAAGATCAGCGCGTGTTCGTGATGGAGCCCGCCGATCACGAGCCCGAGCGCCTCCGCCATTGCGGCGATGTCGGCCGCGATGTTGAACGTGTTCGCCGCGACGAGCATGGACACGAGCGCGAGCACGGCCCAGCGCGGCGCAAGCTGCATGATGTTGGCGGCGAGCCCCTTGCCGGTGACCCGGCCGATCCGCGCGCTCACGAGTTGGATCGCGATCATGAACGGCGTGGTCAGAAACACCGTCCAGAGCAGCCCGAAGCCGAATTGCGCGCCGGCTTGCGAATAGGTGGCGATGCCTGATGGATCGTCGTCGGCCGCCCCGGTGATCAGGCCCGGCCCCAGCCGCTTCAACAGCCCCAGCCGGGACGTCGTTGGTGCGTCGCCGCTGTCGTGCTTGGCGGGGCGGTGTTTTGATCGGCTCGACAGGGCAGGCCTTCCGTAATTTCGAATTCAACGATTAAGCGCGATCATTGCCGGAAGTTCCTACAGCGGCCGCGTTGCAACCCACGTTTCGCTGCTTGGGGCTTTGGTCGAGAAGGAAATGGGCTCGTCGCGAGCACGCGCGAGTCCCGGCACGCGAGCGTGTTGTTGGCGAGCGCCCAAGCCTTCGCCGACCACGACCCGGCCTGTCGAACGTGGCGAGCGTTCGAGCCGTTCATGCTCTCCGGGCAAGCCGAATGGAAAAGGTTCCCGAGGCAAATTCAAAAATAAAGTAGCCGCCGGCTGCGTTGCCGTGCGTGCGGTTAATGGCTACCGTGCCGTATGTCCCTCCTGAAATTCGACCTCCCGGTCCCGACGCCGGCGCTGTTCGCTTCGTTTTTGGCGCTCGACCAGGCCATACTCGATGCGCTTCCGATCGGCGTCTACGCGTGCGACGTCGAGGGGCGGATCGTTCGTGTCAATCATCGGGCGGTCCAGCTCTGGGGCAGGGCGCCGAAGCTGCTCGATCCCGCGCAGAGATTCTGCGGTTCATTTCGGTTCGAAAGCCTGGAAGGCGATTTCATCCCGCCCGACGCCACGCCGATGGCGCATGCCGTGCAGACCGGCCAAAGCTTTGAGGGCGTGGAGGCGGTCGTCCACAATCCCGACGGACGACGATGGGTGGCGCGCATCAATGTCGGCCCTCTGCGCGACGACGACGGCGCGGTGGTGGGCGGCATCAATTGTTTCCAGGACGTCACCCAGGAACACGAGATGCGGGTTGCGCTCGAGCGGCAGCAGCGCACCTTCGACCTCGCCATGATCGCCTCCAAGATGGGGACGTGGCGTTACACCATGGCCGACAACATCTGCATCTATGATCACAACGCCCAGCGGCTCTATGGCCTGACCGAGGCACGCTTTCTCCACGACAAGGACGGCGTCGAGGCCAAGTTTCACCCTGACGACATGGACCTGATGTGGGCGCGCGTTGCCAAGGCGCTCGATCCCGCGAGTGATGGCCGCTACGATGTCGAGTATCGCGTCAAGCAGCTCGATGGCAGTTGGCGGTGGCTGAGCGCCTGGGGCCTCGTGGAGTTCGAAGGTGAGGGTGTCGAGCGCAAGCCGGTCGCGATCGCCGGCGCGAGCCGGGATCTCTCCGAACTGAAGCAGGCGGAGGAGCTGCAGCGCCTGCTCACCAATGAGCTCAACCATCGGGTGAAGAATACGCTTGCCACGGTGCAGTCGATCGTCAATCAGACGCTTCGCGGCGCGGCCGATGTCGAGATGGCGCGCAAGACGGTCAATGCGCGCTTGCTTGCCCTGGCCGGAGCGCATGATCTCCTGACCGCGCGGGCCTGGGTGGGCGCCGATCTGTCGGATCTCGTGGCACGCGCCATCGCGCCATTCCCGGTGAGCCAGATCGTGCTCCGCGGTCCTTCGCTGGTCGTGCTGCCGACACAGGCGCTGGCGCTCTCGCTGGCCCTGCACGAGCTTGCCACCAATGCGGCGAAGTACGGCGCATTGTCCAGCCCGGAGGGCCGGGTCGAGATCTGCTGGGACGCGCGCGATGACGAGGTCGATCTCAGCTGGCGCGAAAGCGGCGGCCCGCTCGTTGCTCCGCCGAGCCGCCGTGGCTTCGGCAGCCGCCTCATCGAGCATGCAAGCCGCGACCTCGCCGGGCGCTTCCGCCTGGAATTCGATCCGGCCGGCGTTCGCTGCTGGATATCGGCTTCCCTCGCCAAAAGCGACGAGGGGGCGGAGACGGTCGCCTGAGCTTCATCGGAGCTCTTGATCGCGCGCACCGCGGATAACCGACGCTTATTTCGGATTATGTGAAATAAAGTTGACCCGTCGGGCAAAACACCTGTATAAGTAGATCATCGCAAGACGCGTCGATGCACTCGACCGCCCCGCGGAGGCTCCTCACGCGATGGGTGCGAGCCGGCGCTACTTGACGCTGACGAACATGCCCCAGGCCGCGGCCAGTGCCGCGCCTGTGAAAACGAGCACCGGATTGTCGCAGAACGGGCCGCCGTAGCGGCACACGTCCGCGCCGAGCTGGCCGAGCTCGTGATGGCCGGCGGAATAGAACAGTCCCGACAGCACCAGCAATGCAGCGGCGACGTAGTACATCGGTGGTCTCTCCGAAGCGGTCCCGATCGCGTCTTGCGCTAGCGGGAGCAAAGCGACATGTCCCAGCATGGCGCGAAGAGATTTCATTCCGCCGAATTCGATGCGGTGTTTTTAGATAAAGTTTGACTTGACCGCGTCACCCCGGGGGATGGGCGGCGGGAAAACTCGGTAGTCTGCGCACCTTTCCTTGCCTTGCTGCTCCAGTTCGCCCCATCATCGCCTGCTCGGCCATACGAACCCGCATTTGCAGTTCTTCCAGCTCCTCAAGCTGGGAAACGAGCGCCTCGAGTTGTTCGCGAAGAACCGCTACATCATACGTCCGGCTGAAAAGATGCATTGCCAGTCCCTACCTGTTGGCCGTTTCCTGAGGCCGCCCCGTGGACCACCGGGAAATACTGGCAAAGGTCCGCCAAGTTGCGCACTTACATTTAGCAAGGTGCATCGCATTATTTTGGGTCCTGCCTGTTCCCGCTCAGGAACGGTAAGCCCGCGAAGATACGCTGGTCATGCTGGCCAGATCGCGCGAGTAATTCGCAGATTCCGAAAAGCTTTTTGCGGGATTCGGAGCCTCCGAGGACATGGCCTCGTCCGCTGGCGCACGGCACTTCGTGATCGCCCCATTAACATGGTTAAATTTATATAATTTAGTTGAGGCATTTAATGCATGGCGCGTCCAGGAGGGAATCGCCATGTCAACGACATCCGACGACGACCGTCGCCAATTTCTGAAGACCTGCGGAAAGTTCGCTGTGGTGACACCTCCAACCCTCGCCCTGCTGCTGTCGACCTCCCTCACGTCCGATGCGATTGCGCATTCCGGCGGAGGCGGGGTTTATCGTCATCATGGCGGCGGGAACAGGGGCAACGACGACTGCTGAGGCGTCGACCGACGGCCCACGAACGGAGAAAGAATGCACTCCAGGCGCCGCGACGTAGATTGGCACTTTGCCTCCTTCACCATTTCGATGGTTTGGCTGGCGATCATCGTTGCGGCCCTCATCGCTCTGCTTCTCGGATGGGAGCCCTGACCGAATGGCGTGTCCGGGCAAGCGTGAATTCTGCGGTCGACGGTGGAACGGTTTACCGATTGCCGAGTTTTCCCGAGCCCTTCCCCAAAGGGGGTGACGGCTGCTTCCCCCCATTAGCAGCCTGAACAGGCCCCAGCTTCACCGCCCTGAAGCTGGGGCCTTTTTTCTTGACGATGTCGGTGTTGGGTCCAACGGCACCTATCGCCGCGTGCCCACGCCGTAAAGCTCGCGCTGACGGCCGACATCCTCCGGCGACAGCGGCGGGCTTGCCGCATCGAAGTCGGTCCATCCCGCCTTCTGCCAGGCGGAGCTGCGCTCCCCAAGGTTCACGGACCTCTCATGCAGCAGCGCATCCAGGCGTGCGCGATCGTTGTCGGGCACCTTCGCGGAGACGAGCGTGCCGCCACGGCGGATGCCTTCGGCATAGCGCGATGCGTCTTCCTTGGAGACGCCGGCCTGGGTCAGCGCGCCGACGATGCCGCCGGTGGCTGCGCCTGCAGCCGCGCCGACGGCGGTCGAGGCGAGCCATCCCGCCGCCACCACCGGCCCGAGGCCGGGAATGGCGAGCAGGCCGAGGCCGGCGAGAAGGCCTGCCGCGCCGCCGACACCGGCGCCGATGCCGGCACCCGCACCGGCGCCTTCGGCGCGATCGTCGACGCCGTCGCGGTCACGGTCGACCTTGCCGCTCTTTGAGCCGTACCAATTGTCCGAATTGTTGGCGACGATGCTGATGTCGGAGTGCGGCACGCCGGCGCTTTCGAGTCGGCTGACGGCCTGCTCGGCATCGGAATAATTGTCGTACAGGCGAGAGATGGTGATCGTCATCTGGAAGGTCTCCTCGTTACTTGGTGGGGTTCACGTTGCCCTGGAAGTCGACGCTGACGTCGGACTTGGTGCCGGCCTTGTCGGCTTTGCCGCGCCAGACGCCCTGGTCGTCCTTCTGCAGGCCGGAGACGTTGGAATAGCCGGCATCCTCGATCCGCGATTTCGCCTGGCCCTCGGTGAAGCTGTTGCGGCCGGCGACCGGCTTGTTCGCGTTGTTCTGGTCCGAGCTGTTGACGGCGTTGTTGCCCGGCCCGCTCTGCGCGGGCTGCGACTGGGCGCCCGCGGGCGCAGAGGCGAGCAGCAAGAAGGCTGCGGCCAGCAAACTTAGACGTGACATGTTGTTGTCTCCTGTAAGTGATTGTGCGGGCGACAACGAGTGAGATTCGAATTGGTTGCTCGGTTCGATGATGCGGAGTGCCGCAGCACGCGCTCTCGCTTCGATCGAGCGTGAATTACGAGGCGTTGGGAACGATTGCCATCATGTCCCGTTTCTTTCGCCTTGCCTCGCATCCGGGTCGAGCCGGCGATCTGACGGGATTGCCGCAGAGTTGAATCGGGACGCAGCTAGTTCGAGGGACCGCACATGTGCGAGGCGATTAGCCCCCTCGCGTTGAAGGTCAGGCTCGCGCTCACGACGGCGCCGCGCGCGATGTATGAGATGACCGTCGCATTCCCTGACGGCTGGAGGTTCTCCAGGCGCGAGGCGGGATAAGCCTTGAGACGATCGACCCAGTAGGCGCGCCGGCCGTCTTTGCCTGAGCTGGCTTTCATGCGGCCGCAGCCGCAGTGGATCACCGCGTCGTCGGCATACATTCCCAGAATGGTCTCGATATCGCCGGCGCGGTAGGCATCAAGCCAATCGACCACCGCGGCCATCGGGTCAAAGGACATGGTCCTACCTACATGCCGTTTCGTCCGCGCGGGGTTTAGAACCGGGATCATGAAGGTGACCTGAAGGTGGGCGCGGGTCGCCGTTCACCTATCTGTCTGAAGGGTGAACAGAGGCTTGCCGTGAGTCGGTCGCGGCATGACGGGAGGCGTGGAGTCGGAAGGCACCAATAGTGCAAAAATGTACACAACGCGGCTGGAAGGGGGCCTCGTTCCGGAATACATTGTCGGCATGGACCGCGCGGACATCGCAAAACGATACCGGTATCAGGCCGAAGAACTGCGGGCGAAGGCCGATATCATGGCCGACGCAGACACCCGCGACCATTACGTGAAAGTGGCCGAAGCGTACGAGCAGTTGGCGGAGAGCGAGGAGATTGTGTCGCTTCGGCCGACAGCTCCGCCGGGGACCGAAGCGTGACCGTCTCGGCGGCGAAACACGGCTGAAACAATCCTGAAACCCGATTGTCCTGAACTCCTTCGCTCGCGATCTCGACCAATCGAGCGAAAAGGAGAAACAATCATGATCCAGGTCGGTTCGAAGGAAGAAGTCGCGTTGCTCTTGGCGCTGTTCGGCACCCACACCCAGCCCGTCAGGACGCCGAAGCCGAAATCCCCACGCGGATGAGGCACGCTCCCATGCCGGGTTTGGCCGATTGCCAGAGCTTCCTGCGGCTCCTGATCGCGAGGGGCGATCCGCAGGCGATCCCGCTCGCCGAGACCGCCATCGATCAATATCTGGCCGTCACGCCGGCCGGCGCGCGTGGGCGGGGGCTGTGCGTGCTCCAGCTCGACGCACGCGACCAGCACGTGGCCGCGGTCGGCGTGCAGCGCTCGTTCGCAGAGACGGTGGACGCCTACATTGCGCGCAAGCTGGCGGAGGAGTGAGCGGGCGCTCCCCCCGCAGCATCGGCGCCGTTCCCGGAACTCGCTGATCCCAAGACAAATTTTTGCATCCCGCAAGAAACCTTTGCCTGCGCCAAAATTAACATAGGTAAAAGGACTGCGAAGATGCCCAGATACTACTTCGACCTTCGCGACGAAAGCGGATTAGCGCTCGATGAGGAAGGGCTGGAATTGGCCAGTCCACGCGCCGTCCAGGCCGAAGCCGCCAAGTCGCTCGCCGACATGGCGCGCGATGCCATGCTCTCCGCCCTGCCAGCCGGCGGCAGGCAGACGATGGCGATCGAGGTTCGCGACGACGGCGGTCCCTTGATGCAGGTGACATTCTCGTTCGAGATCGAGAATTTCAAGTCGCGGTCGCACACGCGCGATCATTGACGCGAGAGCTGCTTCGGCTGCTGCTCGGGCTCCAGCACCGCGATCTTGCGGCCGAGCTGCCAGACCTCGACCTTGCCGTGGCGCGTGAACTGCCGCGCGAAGGTGAGGGCGGAGGCGTCGGACATGGCCTCGAAAGCCTCGGCGGAGCGGAAAACGCCGTTGTCGCCGACGAGATAGGCGCGGTATTGCTGCATCATGTCGGCGCCCTCAGGCCGGGCGATCGCAACCAGTCCTCGATCTGCACGGCCATCTCGTCCTGCCGCGCCCGGCGCAGCAGCATCTCGCGGCGGCGCCCCGGCGCCAGCGCTCGGGCTTCCTCGCGACAGCGTGCGGCTTCGTCCGCGAGACGTTCGGAAAGCGATTTGGTTTGTTTGATGCGACGCCGTGTGTTCATGGCGCGTCTCCCTTGTTCGAGCAGGGCGGGAGCGCAATCTGGCGATCTCATCACCGGTAAATGCCACGAGCCTTGCGGTGATGGGACAAAGCCTAATGCATCGGAAAGCGATGTGTCAGTATCATTTGATGGTTTGTCCGCATTAAATTTGCCAAGTGAATTCAGCGCTTTGAGCGACTTACTCACCTTGATGCAAAGTTCACTTTTGAACACAGGCACAGGTCACTTTTGAACAAAGGCAGGCTCAGATCGTTGATCTCCATCACCGGCCAAGGCTCTGTCCGTGGGCGTCGGTGGCTGAGAGACCGAGCGTGCTCCCGCCTGCAAAGCGCAAGGGGAGCACGGCCATGCCGGAAGACCGCGCGCGTCGACGCATTCACGACGAGGTAGCCGCGATCGCGGAGCAGAACGCGTATACACTCGAGATCCTGGCGCGATCGCTCGAGATCCTGAAGCAGGCGTTGCCGGATACGTTTCTGGGCCGCAAGACCTATGAGCCGTTCCCCAGCGAGCCTAGCGCTCCGCTGCAGGACGACGAGCGCTGACGGTCAGGGCGATCGCGACTGCCGGCAGCAGGCCGGTTTGCAGCGTGCGGGTTTGGCTGGCATGGGCGCAAATGGCCTCGGCGATCGCGCGCTTGCGCATCAAGGCGAGGTTAAGCCGTTCGGCCTCGAGGAGGACGGCGTCGGCGCGCGCCAACAGGGGATCGGGCATGAATCCATGCATGGTGATGCAACGCCGCGTCCTGCCGCTCGTTCCCGGCCGCGGCTGTTGCCGGGGTGCGCCCACGAGGTCGTGAAGGCATCGTGACGAAAGCGGACGTAACGGACCTGAAGCTTGCCGCGTATCACCGGCAACCCGCGAGACGCGCGGAGCAGCCAGGGGAAAACACGTCCAATGAGAACGACCTTCAATGTCGCCGAGCACGGCACCGGATCCTACCGGCCGCTCGCCATCCTGCGCTGGGTCATGGTGATCATCTTCATCTCGTTCGGCATGCAGAAATTCACGCCGCAATCGGCGCAAGGCATCGCGCAGTTCATCACCAACAGCCCGTTCATCTCCTGGCTCCAGGTGTTCGGCCTGCGCGGCGAGGCCTACTTCCTGGGCGTCACCGAATTCGCCATCGCCGCGCTGCTGATCGCCGGCGCCTTCAACCCGTTGCTCTCGGCAATCGGCGCCTTCATGGGCGTCGTCACCTTCGCCGTCACGTTCTCGTTCTTCTTCACCACGCCCGGCGTGGTGAAGTGGTCGCTCTCGACCGATCCGATGGCTTGGAATCTCGCCGGAGAATTCCTGTTCAAGGACATCGTGCTGCTGGCGGTGTGCGTCGTGTTGCTGCTGGCGTCGCTGCCGGAGGCGGTGGGGCGGGTGCGAAACGTCGATTGACATTGTTCCCTTTTTGTTCTAGGCGACCGGACGGGTTCAACCTTTGGGCGAGACGCGGATCTCGTGCCAAACTTTCCGCGGGGCAGTCCATGAGTAACGCGCTTCTCGCTTTGGTCTTGTTGGACCGTCCGGCCACGCCCGATATGTCCGCCGTTGCCAGGATCCTTCGCGAGCGGCATCCGGATTTGGCAACTGGGCCGAATGAAGATGGCGGCGTGCGACAGGCTAAGGCCAACTCGCCGCTGATTCACTGCGGCAATGAGCTTGTTGCGGTCATGTCGATGCCGGCTCCCATTCCGGAGGATACTGGCCTGTGGGCGCGCGCTGCCAGGACGTGGCCGGAGAGCAAGGCGGCAGCCACCCGGCATCGAGGTCACCTGATCGTCTCGATGGTGGGAAAGAACGAGCGGCCGCTCGTCGCCGCGCGCGTCACCACCGCAGTGATCGGCGCGTTGATCGCCGCAATGCCGGAATGCTGCGGCGTGGTGTGGGCTGGCCAGGTCGCGCGGCCCTCTGATCTCTGGCGGGACATGTCCAGCCGATCGTTTGCGCCGTTCCCCGACTATCCCTTCACGCTGTGGGTCGACATTCTTCCCTTCCAGTCGGATGGGAAGATCGGCGCAATCACGGTGGGATTGTCCTCCTTCGTCGGACGCGAGATCGAGTTCAGGACTGGAAAGCTGACGTTGCCGGCCCTGATCGACAAGGTGGCCGGACTCTCCGTCTATCTGATCGAGCATGGAAACGTGGTGAAGGATGGCGATACGATCGGCGCAAATGAGGACGAGCGTATCGCTGTTCGATATAGGAATTCCGAGGTTTTTGGCGAGTTGCCTGTGTTCTCTTGTACTGATGACTTCGCACGCTCGTCTCAATGAGCTGCGTCCCACTCGTCGATATCGTGAGGTGCGGTGCTTGGACCGATCGTTTGACACGTCGGGCAAAACACTGGCAGAGTGGCATCATCGAAAGAATCCGGATCAAGCCCGCGGGATGCCGCGGGCTTTTTTGTTGGGCAGTATCGTCGTCTCCGCCGGGTGGCGTTGCAGGCACGATGTTCAATAAGGCTCAGTCATGAGTGACGAACATCAAAGCCGTCTGTGGCCAGCTAAGCTCACGCTTCTGGCACTGATTGACAAGGTGGCTGGACTCTCCGTCTGTCTGATAGAGCACGGAAACGTGGTGAAGGATGGCGACATTATCGGGGCAAATGCAGGACGAGCGCATCGCGGATCGTTACAAGAAGTCTGATGTTTTTGGAGGGCCCGGTGCTTTTCAGTACTGATGACTTCGCGTAGGGGGGTATCGTCAGCACATCATAGGCCCGTGTGTAAACGAGAGAAAACGGATGGTTCATTCCTTTCCAGAGAAGCGCCATGGCAAGGCAAAGGCTCGAAGATTCTATGTCGTAGGTTTGGACTTCAGGCTTCAAACGGCGCCGGGATGGGAGATGGAAAATCTCGAGGTTGTCGCCGGCGTGCGCAAAATACTCATTGCACCACCGGGGCGGGGCTTCGTGCCTTTTCCTGAACCACCGCGGCTCGTGATCGACAAGTCTCTCGGTCGCGCTCCCAGGGACTGGGAGCTCTTTCACGACTACTGGCTCGCTTCCGACCGGATGAAGATCCTTCTTGAGACGTTAGATTTGGAGGGAGTTCGTTTTGTCAGATGCGAGACACGATATCGAGACGGTCGCGCAGCGCCTACGTATTGGCTTTGCGACGTCATCCGGGTTCTCGATGTCGTCGACGAAGAGAGGTCGGTTCTCAAGATCGATTATCCCACACCCGATCGTAAGGTTTACGATCTGAGTGCAAGAAGCTGTCTCCTCTTCAAAGAGGATAGTGTCGGAGCGGCCCATATCTTCAGGCTTCGCTTTTATCCAATGATAGTCTGCGACGAGGTCGTCAAGGATGCTTGCAAGGAAGCGGGCATGAGGGGCATCGGATTCACCGATGCGACCAAGTATTGAGCTTACGCGCAGCTGCCGCCGATGGTGAGATTCCATGGCTGAGAATCCAGCCTATGGAAATGGAAAAGCCTTGCTCTTGAGGCGTGGCTCATCGAGCGTTACGAACGGAAGGCGTTGTGGCTCCAGGTTTGCTCGTTGACACGTCGGACAAACACCGGCGGAGTGCGATAATCCAGAAGATCTTGGGTGACGCTCGCGAGGATTTCGCGGGCTTTTTTGTTGGCTCTTCTTCGCAGCAGGCAGGCGTTTCTTGGCGGTGGCCTCCTGCGAGAATGCTTGCCTTAGGCAATTGCATGGAGCGGCGTTCATGAGTCTCGACGCCGCTATGGGTTACTAGCTGCCGCTTCACCTACGGCAAAGATAAGCGATCAAAATCTCCACTCGCATGCGGGCACCAAACGGCTTGGGGCCACGCACACTGATGCCTTGCGTAAGGCAAGAGGATAGCATGCTTCAGATCCATCACATCTTGCCACAGAGCCTTGCGCGCCACTTCACACTCAAGGTCTTGGGCAATCGTTTCAGCCTCAATGGCATCAAGAATTTGATAGCTCTGCCATCAGATGTACAAGCAGCTCGCGAGCTAGGATCAAGTCCTCATTCAGGAGGTCATCTCGGGAACTATAGCAAGATTTTTTGCAAGTTTCTTGGTCAACTCCAGTCGCACCCGTCCTTCGCCGCTGCTCAGGAAGGCGATACCGCTGCCATTGATCAACTTGATGCCGAGATGAGCAGCTTTCTCGCCGCTGCGAAGTATGCTCTCGCGAAGGGACACTTGCTCACCAATACACCCTCGGGAATGACACAGGAGGACGCGAACAGGCGTATCGAAGACTGGTACGCAAATTGGCGAACGTATGCCAAAGAGAATCGAGACAACATTCAGCAGATGCTGGATACCGTCGACCAACTCCATGGCGCTAACCAATGGGAAGCCGCTCTGCGCGGTCCTATCCTCCTTCCGGACGACACTCTCAGTCTCGCGGACAGGATAGCGATCTTGGCGCGATACCACTCCAGTTCGCATATTTCTCAGCACTTCGCGCCTGTTGGACCTGTTCCCGATCTGCCTGGCCTCGTTGCCCCCGTTATCGATACGCGTCTGCCCGGCTTTACTCCGTCTCTACCTGGAGATTTGGATCGACCGGAGGGATTCACGCCAAGTCCGCTTCAAACCTATGGACCGCCCGGCTTCCCGGTGGTCGATCCGCGAGGCTTTGGGCAATTACCTCCAACAAGGGCTGCTCCATCGGAGCCGCAAGTCTTGCAATTCCATTCCGAGACAAGCCAACCGCTGATGTTCACTGATGGCTCACCTGTGTTAGGGCCGCCGATACCTCCTGATGGAGGCTCCGCCTTGTTGATGGGAGCGGGTGTGCTTGGTGCGGGCGCCCTGATGATACCTGGATTGCAGGGGCTCGGTGCTAGGTTACTCGCAGGTGCGACTGCGGCCGCTCTCACCCGACCTGCTTTTTCAGCGAGTGTCTCAGGTGATGCCAACGTTGCAGATGGAAGTGTTTTCTCCAAAGGGGCGGCTCCTTACAATCCGTTCGACTTCGGCCGTCCGGCACACGACGCGCAGGCGGTTCAGGCCAGCCCCTTTGCTGATCGCTTCGGACGTTGGACCGACATCTCGGCAGGCACTCCGCTCGCGCAGCCCTCGAACGTACAGGAAGTGCTCGACACTCCTACCGCGGAAGCTGTCGCGCCCGAAGATGTGCGGCGTCTCACCCGTGTTAACGCGTCGAATGCGGGCAGCGTGTTCTCGTCTGGCACTGCGCCGCTCCCATATCTGCCCTCTACCGAATTCAATGAGCGGTTTGGCCGTTGGACCGTGCCGACCGCTGACGGCCGGCAACCGCAGACGAGCAAGCCGATAGGTATATTCGCGGATGAGCCAAGCTACCTCATTCCACCGCCGATCTTCGGAGTGGATGGTCCGGGCAATCCGCACAACGACGCTGAGGAGTGGTTCTCGCGCTGGATACGGCCACTGCTTCGCCCGGAGTGAAGACTGACTACGCAGCCGCGTAATGTCTTCGAGCTCAATCGTTTGACACGTCGGGCAAAAACACTGGCAGAATGGCATCATCGAAATAGTTCAGACAAGGCCCGCGGGATACCGCGGGCCTTGTGTTTAGACGGCAGCGAGACCTTCATGCGCTACGTCGCTGCCGCTGCTCCGAACCATCTCGCCAACGCTTCCGCAAGTCCGCGCTGGCCTTCGTCTCCCACCCAGGCCACATGGCCGTCGGGCCGCACGAGCACTGCGTCTGGCGCTGCGACCGGTCCAAGGGCTGGAAGCTCCCATGGGCCGTCGTAGTCGGCATTGATGACACCGATGCGATCGGCCCAGGGCGTGATGTCAATGCCACCGGGCTTGCCGAAACCAAGCAGCACGCCGCGCGCGCCGTGCAGCAGCGTGAACAATCTCAGCTTCTGTCCTTCGACCGTCAGATCGAGGTCGGGCATGCGGCGGCCGAGCAGCGCGTGTCCCTCGCCAAGATCATAGTGAATGTCGAGACCGCTCATCATCGCGCCAAAACGCTGGCGCGGCTGGTCCATGGCGAGCAGTTCGGCGACGGCATCACGCGCGGCCTTGAGGCCGTCGTCGCCGCGGCGGAGCAGGGCGATCTGCGCCATGGCGTTTTGCAGCACGCGCGCCGCGACGGGATGGCGCTCGGCGTGGTAGGTGTCGAGCAGGCTGTCGGGCGACATGCGATTGACCACCTGCGCGAGCTTCCAGCCGAGATTGACGGCATCCTGCACGCCGGTGTTGAGGCCTTGCCCGCCAACGGAGTGATGGATATGCGCGGCATCGCCCGCGAGCAGCACGCGTCCTTTGCGATAAGACACCGCCTGCCGTGCCGCATCGGTGAAGCGGGAGATCCAGGCGGGATTCTCGAGACCGAAGTCGGTGCCGTAGACCGCGACAAGGGCCTCGCTGAGATCGCGCAATGTGGGCTCGCCGGTGCGATCGAGCGTCGCTTCCGTCACGACGACCAGCACGCGTCCGCTTTCGGTCTTGCTGAGGCCGTGAAAGCCGAGCGCGTCGTGACGTAGGCCAAAGGCGGGGGCATCGCGCATCTCGACCTCGGCCATGAGGTTGCTGAGCGTCGGATCGAAACCGGCGAAGTCGATGCCAACAGCCTTGCGCACCAGGCTGCGACCGCCGTCGCAGCCGACGAGATAGTTTGCGCGCAGCGTCTCGCCGCCGGACAGCACGACATCGATGCCGGTCTCATCCTGCGCAAAACCCGTCACCTCGAAGCCTCGATAGACCGGCACTGCGAGCTCTTCGACCCAGCCGGCGAGGATGCGTTCGATGTGGCTCTGCCGGAGCACGAGGCCGTAAGCGTGCCTTGTGGGGAGGTCGCTGATGTCGAGCCGCGTCCAGGCGAAGCCGGCGAGCTGGGTGATCTGGCCCTCGCGCAGAAAGCGGTCTGCGACGCCACGCTGATCGAGGATCTCGATGGTGCGCGCGTGCAGTCCACCGGCGCGCGTGCCGATCAGGTCTTGGTTGCTGCGGCGCTCGACCACCGCGACGTCGACATTCGCGAGAGCGAGCTCAGCGGCCAGCATCAGCCCGGTCGGGCCGCCGCCGGCAATGATGACGGCATGATCGGCCATCGCTGCGGTCCTTGCGCCGGCTGGCTGTGCCTGCTGGCGTAAACGGGACTTCGGAAGCAATACAGGCATGTCGTGACCCCTCGGTGTGTGGCTGGGCCACGGGTTCTACGGCAGGGAAGGGGACTTGAAGCAAGCCCCTTGCGCACCACATATCTAGCTGGGAGGAAGACCTCTTCTCTTGTCCGGCCCTGTTTGACACGTCGGGCAAAACACTGGCACAATGGCATCATCGAAAGAGTTTGGTTCAACCCGCGCGGGAGCAATCCGCTGCGGATTTTCTTTTGGGCCCGACGTTCATCAAATGCCGGTGGTCCGCTGCATGACGTCGGCGAGCTCGTCGAACGAGAACGGCTTCCGGATCATCGGCAGGCCGCCGCGCCGGGGCTCGCGACCTGACAATTGCAGCATCTTCAGCTCCGGACGGATGCGCTTGGCGCGCTCCGCCAGCTCATGCCCATCCATGCCGGGCATGTTGATATCCGTGATGAGGATGGAAATGTCTCGGTTCTGCCCGAGCCGGTCGAGTGCGTCCGCGCCGCTCTGGGCGCTGATCACCTGGTAGCCGAGATCTTCCAGCATGCCCACGATCACGTCGAGGACGGCGGGATCGTCGTCAACAACCAGGACAGTGTGACTCATCGCACGAACGTTCCTTCTGACGAAGGAATCAACGCGCCGCTCGCCGGGTAAGTTCCGGCAGGGCCGGCCGCATGCACGGATGTTTGACAGGTCGGGCTCGAGCATCGCCGGAACGGCATCATCGAAACGCGCGCCGCCCGCCGGTTCGTCTAATCGTCTTTTGAGAGATCGCCGGGTTTCGTGGGAAGGTCGAGGGTGCCGCCATCGCCGTGCACGAGGTCGCGGTCTCTGTCCTCGGTCTCGCCGGCGTCTTGGATGATCGCCTCTTGCGTGTCGCGCGCCTTGTCGATGCGCGGCTTGTTATCACTGCGCGGCTTGCCTCCCGGCAGGTTTCGCGATGCCTCTTGTGACGTCGTCTTGAGTGTCATTGGCCGATCCTCCTGATGGGCTAACTTGCACGCAGCCCGTAAGTTCGTTTGACACGTCGGGCAAAACACTGGCAGAATGGCATCATCGAAAGAGGTTTGGTTCAGCCCGCGCGGAGAATTCTGCGGCGGGCTCCTTCATTTTCAAGACAGGTTTTGACGCGTCGGGCAACACACCGGCATGATGACATCATCGAGACGAGTTTGGTTCACCCGCGCGGAAACATCCGCCGCGGGTTTTTTTCGTTCTCGATGCCAGAATCGGACGGTGGCCTACGCACAGCGGCCACGCACTTGCTTGATACGCGTTCAGGGAGCGCCGATCGGCGTGCCGCCGTCCGAACCATTGCTGGCCGTGCACGCGCGAACGTGCCGGCCCGCGGCGCCGGGCCATTGTCCGCGCCGCTGCGGTCTCCGGGAACGGAGATAGGGTTCGCGCCCGAAACGATCGCGCCTCATTGCGCGATCTGCCGCGCATTTTCTTCTCAAGGAGAGACGATGACGCTTTACCTGATATCGCTCGCGCTCACGGGCCTGGTCGCAATCGCGCTGTGGGAGACGTTCTCTTGAGCGAGGAGGAGAGCGAGCATGAGAGCGCGCCGGTCCGCTTGCCCGCGACCAGGAAGACGTCGCGGGCGCGGACGTTGACCGAGATCCGCTCGCTGGCACGCAGCCACACCAGGACCGCCATCCGTGTCCTCGTCGGCATCATGCGAAGCGATGATGCGACGCCGGCAGCGCGCGTCTCGGCGGCCAATGCCATCCTCGACCGCGGCTGGGGCAAGGCCGCGCAGCCGGTCGAGAACGGTGAAGACCTGCCGCTGGAATTGGTTCACCGGGTCGAGCGCGTCATCGTGCATCCGAAGGATGGGAGCGATAGTGAAGCCGAGAACGAGGGCTTGAGCTGACGGATGTCGATTCGGAATTTTCGATTGGATCGTTGACACGTCGGGCAAAACACTGGCAGAATGGCATCGTCAAGATTTAGTTGGTTCAGCCCGCGCCGTGCAATTGGCCGCGGGTTTTTCGTTTCGATGACCCTTCCGCTAGTTCTTGGTCTGCTTGCTCGTCCGGCGTTGCGCAGTGTAGGTACGCTGCACCTGGTCGCTGCAATAGGACAGCTTTCGGCCGTCGCCAGTGAAATGTCCGTCTTTGATGATCCAGAGGATGACGCTCTTGTCGTCGATCTTCTTGAACATCAGATTCTCGCGGTCCGGCGTGAGGTCCATATGTTGTACGCTGACGGCCTCCGGTCCCGGCGCTGCCTGCGGTGTGCAGGTCGCGCCGATCCTGACTGTGTCGGGAAGCTGGACCCGCGTCTTTTCGATCTTGCACGTGTTCGAGGCTGTCGTGATCGACTTTCCGGAGAATGCAACGACCGTGTCGCTTGACTTTGCGCAGCGCTCGTCGAAATCGGTTCCCGCCGCGTAAACACCATCTCTCGGGTAGGCGTACGCTTCTGCTTTGGCGCTCAGCTCAGGTTCGGCAAGGGCGCGCTGCGTCTCCAGAGGGCAGTAAGCCGCTCGCCAGGGAGGACCCTTGAGCTTCCCGTTCAGGCTTTTCTGAACGGATATTGCGACCGGTCTGATGGGAGCGGTCTGGCTCGGTGTCAAGGTCGTGCTGGGCAAGTGAGCCTCGACCGCCTTGGAGGCGCAGTCGCGGACTCAAGATCTCCTCACTAGGCTATTCCTATGTACAAAATTCGTACCGTCGATGCAGACGATGACGAGACTGCCGAGATCCTCGGCGATTTGCACCGGCTGACATTCTTCGATGGGGCGGCCATGCCGCAATTCGGGTCGGGTGCGTGGTGGCTCGCCTATCACGAGGAAGACGCGGTTGCCTTCGCCGGCGTGGTGCCGTCGACCCATGTGCGAAACAGCGGATATTTTTGCCGGGTCGGGGTTTTGCAGCGGCATCGGGGGCGAGGACTTCAACTCAGGTTGATGCGGGCGATCGAGGCGCGAGGGCGGCGTCTTGGATGGAATAGCATCGTCTCCGATACGACGGACAATCCGGCATCTGCCAACAATTTCATCGAGGCAGGTTATCGGCTCTACGAGCCCGAGGCGCCCTGGGCCTGGTCGCATACGCTTTACTGGCGAAAGTGGCTGCGTTGAGCCTTTGAAGCTGGTTTCCCGTGATGCGGAACGTGACTTTCTCCAACTCGAACGGCGCCGCGAGATGCGCGTAGGCCCCATACGCTCAGAGTATCTATCGGCCCGGCAGCCCGACGGGCTGCCGGGCCTTTTTGCGTTTTCAGTAATGCGGGTCAAGCACTTGCGAAGTCGGCGGAGCCGGGCTTTAAGTTTGCTCTTGCAGGAAATTCGGCGGCCATAAGCCGATGTAAGGGAGCGCTACCAATGCCCACAAAGCCTCAATTGCCGGAACGTTCGTCGCGGGCGACGGGAGGGCAAACTGCGCTCGACGGTCTAGTGGTCGTCGATTTTACGCGTGTCGTCGCTGGTCCGGCATGCACACAGACGCTGGCCGATTTCGGCGCGCAGGTCATCAAGATTGAAAATCCAGACGGCGGCGATGACACGCGCGCCTATGAACACGCTGAAATCGGCGGAGAGAGTGCCGCTTATCTCAGTCTGAACCGCAACAAGCGTGGCGTTGCGCTCGACCTTACCGTACCCGAGGCCCGCGAGATCGCGCTCGACCTGATCCGCAAGGCGGATGTCGTCGTGGAGAATTTTTCGAGCGGGGTCATGAGAAAATTCGGCCTCGACTATGAAGCCGTCGCTCCGCTCAATCCGCGGCTGGTCTATTGCTCGATCTCCGCCTACGGACGCACCGGACCGTTCGCTTCGCGCCCGGGTTTCGATCCCATCACGCAGGCGGAAAGCGGCTTCATGTCGCTTAACGGGTTTGCCGACGGCCCAGCGGTGCGTACCGGCCCGCCGATCGTGGACATGGCAACGGGAATGTCTGCCTGCAACGCAATCCTGCTGGCATTACTGGCGCGGGACCGGCTCGGCCGCGGGCAACATGTCGAGGTTGCCCTGTTCGACATTGCGATGGGGATGACCGGTTTCTACGGCATGGCCTATCTGATCAACGGCGAGAATCCCGGCCGGTTTGGCAATTCACCGAGCGGATCCCCTACCGTCGGGGTCTATGAGGCCTCCGATGGGCCGCTCTACATGGCCTGCGCCAACGACCGACTCTATCGCCGGCTGGTCGTCGAGGTCCTGAACCGGTCCGACCTGATCACGGATCCTCAGTTCGCCACGCGCAAGGCGCGCTCCGAGAACAAGGAGCTCCTGCGGGCAGCCATCGCGGAAGTCTTTGCCGGCGATACGCTCGAGAACTGGATGGCGAAGATGAAGCAGGCCAACATCCCGGTCGGCTATCTCCGAACGGTCGAGGAAGGGTTCAATGCGCCCGAGGCCCGCGAGCGCCATCGCTTGAGCCGGATTCCGCATCGTAAAGCGGAGTGGGTCCCCAACATCGAGCCGGCAATTGCGATGAGTCTGACCGGCGCGATTGATCCTGTTGCCGCTCCTCTCCTGGGTGAGCATACCGAGGTCGTGCTGCGTGATGTGCTCGGTTATGATCAGCATCGGATTGCGGAGTTCACCAAAAAGGGTGCCTTTGGGACGGGCAAGGCCTCGACGTCGGCTTGAGCCTGAGCGTCGAACGTAATGGGGCAGGGGCCTCGCACGGCTTTCGGACCGCGGCTCCGCGATGCCGGCCCTCGCAGCGTCGTATCCTTCAAGAAACGAGGCTCATGGTCATAGTACCACCTCGTCCTGCATCGGCTTGATTTGGCGTGGGACCGGCCGCATAAATGTGCCCAAGCAAGGGATACGAATGGCGCCTGGTCGAGAGCCGAGCATCAGTGGGCCCACCGGACTGGAAACCGGTGAACGCGCCTATGCGGCCATGATCGCGGGGGCCCGGGCGCTCGTACCACAGCTGCGCGAGCGGGCAGCGCGGACCGAAGAGTTGCGGCACCTTCCGCCGGAAACCGAAAGGGATCTTCACGACGCTGGCCTGTTCCGGATGCTTCAGCCGAGACGGGTTGGCGGCGCAGAGCTTGACTATGTCGCCCTGATTGACTGCGCCGAGCTGCTCGGATCGGCGGATGCCTCGGTGGCCTGGAATTTCGCCAACCTGGCAAGCCACCACTGGATGCTGGGCATGTTCGAGCAGAAGACGCAGGATCTGGTCTGGGACCAGGATCCGGACGCGTTGATCGCATCCTCGTTCATTTTTCCTGCCGGACGCGCCACGAGAGTAGAAGGGGGATACCGGCTGCATGGTAGCTGGCCCTTTTCCTCGGGCGTCGCCTCCTGCGAATGGAACATGCTTGCAAGCGTTGTTTATTCCGACGATGAGGCAGACGGCATCGAGTATCGGATCTTTCTGCTGCCGAAAGGCGACTACAAAGTCCTCGACACCTGGAATGTCGCGGGATTGCGCGGGACGGGCTCTTGCGACGTGGAGGTCAGGGACGTCTTCGTGGCCGACCATATGACGATTGCCGTCGGCGATCTTGCCGGGGGCCCGACGCCGGGAAGCAAGGTCAATCCGAATCCGCTGTATACACTCCCCGTCTTCTCGCTGTTTCCTTACGTCCTCTCCGGCGTCGCGCTGGGGAATGCGCAGGCGTGCCTCGACGACTATGCGGAGGTCGCGCGTCATCGCATTTCAACCTACAATCGTGCCAAGCTGAGCGATTTTCAAAGCACGCAGATCAAAATCGCGGAGGCCTCGGCGAAGATCGACGCGGCGCGCCTGATCATGCGCTCGGCCTGTCTGGATGCCATGGCGAATGCGCGGCGCGATCATGTGCCTGACATGGGAACCAAGACCAGATATCGGCGCGATGGTGCCTTTTCGGTGAATCTGTGCACCGAGGCGGTCTCCATGCTATTTGCCGCGAGCGGAGCGCGCGGCCTGTTCACGACTGGCGTGTTGCAGAGGCAATTCCGCGATGCGCACGCGATAAACTCGCATCTCGCATTCAACTTCGATGCGGCCGGGACCAATTATGGACGCGTGGCGCTGGGGCTGCCGTCCGAGAATCTCACGCTGTGAGGCCGGCCGATGAATGATCTGCCGAAGCAGCCGGCCGTTCCCGATCCAGCCAACGAGCTCGCGAGCGACAGCTCGCCGATCGACCCCCGCGATTTTCGCAATGCGCTCGGCACCTACGCTACGGGCGTGACGATCATCACGGCCGCGGCTGCCGACGGCAAGCCCTACGGCCTGACCTGCAACTCGTTCGCGTCGGTCTCGCTGAATCCTCCGCTGGTTCTATGGAGCCTCGTCGTCTATTCCTCGAGTCTGACCGTGTTCCAGAACGCCAGCCATTTCGCGGTCAACGTTCTCGGCGCTTCCCAGCAGGCGCTTGCGAACAAATTCGCAAAATCGTCCGACGACAAATTCACCGGTGTCGATTGGACGCCGGGGCTTGGCGGCGCGCCGGTGCTGGCAGACAGCGTCGCCAATTTCCAATGCCGCTCCGTCAATCGCTACTACGGCGGCGACCACGTGATCTTTCTCGGCGCGGTCGAAGCTTATACCTACGATGCGAAGGAGCCGCTGCTCTTCGCGCGCGGGGCGTTTGGTCGCTTTCTGGTCGACGATGAGCGGAAGAAGGCACCGTAACGCACTTCACGTCGCCCTAGACAGCTTGATGCTCTGCCGCTGAGAGCTTGTAGATTTCCAGCGCGTCGGCTTCCGCGCCTCGCGCTGCCTTCGCCAGTCTGAAAAGTTGCCCCGCAAGCGATGCCATCGGCACTGGCGTCGACGTCGCTTGCGCGACGTCGGCGACTGTATCGAGGTCCTTGAGCATAGTCGCGATGTGACCAAGCGGCGGGGCGTGGATACCCTGAACCATTCGCGGCACGAAGAGCTGGAGTGGGATGGAATCCGCGAAGCCGCCGGCGAGCGCTTCGGGCAATCGGTTGGCGTCAATTCCGGCGTTCACGGCAAGGCGCGTTGCTTCCGCGAGGACGGCCATCGCGCATCCGACGATCACCTGATTGCATAGTTTTGTGGTCTGGCCGGCGCCGATCGGGCCCATGTGGGTGAATCTGCGTGCCATGGACAGCACATAGGGCCGTACCCTCTCGATGTCAGCGGCTTCTCCGCCCGCCATGATCGCGAGTGTACCTTCCTCGGCGCCTTTCGAGCCTCCGGACACGGGCGCATCGATCCAGCCCGTACCGTTTGCTTGTTTCAGTCGCGTTGCAAGATCGCGTGCGGCGTCAGGATGGATCGACGAGAAGTCGACGACAAGCTTGCCGGCCCCGGGAGCCGATGAAAGGCCCTCGCGCCCGAAGATCACCTCTTCGACGGCAGCGGCGTCCGTCACGCACATGAATATGATGTCCGAGCTGGACATCGCGTCGCGGGGGGTGGCGGCGCGAATTGCACCGGCCTCGACGAGGGGAGCCATCTTGTCCTGCGAGCGATTCCAAACGGTGACCTGATGGCCAGCCTTGAGCAGCCGGCGGGACATGGGTGTCCCCATGAGTCCAAGGCCGAGATAGCCGAGCCTCGCGACATTTTGCGGGTTTGTGTTGCTCGCATCAGCCATAGGTTGCCTCCTTCTGCCGCAGCGCAACGCCGCGCGACCGCCGCCTTACCTTACATGGCGCGTCGCCTGGCGAAACCGCTGAGCCCGCATGGCTTGCCTGATTGTTTGAACCATGAAACATTTGGGGCGGTCGGGTTGGGTGGCGCCGGTCGGCGCCGGAGCAGCGGAGAGGGCACGATGCGGACCGTTTCGAGATGGATCATGGCATTGGGTGCGGTTGCGGCCGTGATCGCGGGTTCAGGCCCGTCGCGGGCGCAACAGACGATCCGCGTTGGCTGGACGATTCCGGCCGAGGAATCCAAGTACTGGATGATGCGCCGCCCGGCTGAGTTTCCCAACATCGGAAAGGCCTACAACATCGAATGGACCCAGTTTCAAGGTACCGCGCCGATGACGCAGGCACTGGCAGCCGGCGCGCTGGATTGCGCAACGCAGGCGCCGCTGTCGCTTGCGAATGGCGTGGTCGGCGGCAATCTCAAGGCCTATATCGTGGCACAGCACGTCTTCGAGAAGCCCGGCGGCTTTTCGGTCTATTGGGCGGTGATGGATGACTCGCCGATCAAGACCATTGCTGATCTGAAGGGTAAGACGATCGGCATTTCCGTGATCGGCGGCGGCACGCAAGGGCCATTCAACCTGCTCCTGAAGCAGAATGGCGTCGATCCGGCCAAGGACATCAAGCTGGTCGAGGTTGGCTTTGCCGTCTCCGAAGACGCGCTCCGCCAGGGTCGTGTCGATGCGGTCAACATGAACCAGCCGTTTGCCGCGCGCGCCGAGGCAAAGGGCGGCACCCGAAAGCTGTTCTCGCTGTCGCAGGCCATGCCGAACATCGTGCACATCCTGGAAGCCTGCCGTGCCGATTTCGTCGACAAGAATCCGGAGGTGGTGAAGGCCTATGTCCGTGACATCACGTCGGGCATGAAGAAGGCGCTGGCGAACCGCGAAGAGACCTTGAAAGTCGTGTCCGAGGTGCTGAAGGCGCCCGTTCCAGTGCTTGAAACCTACTTGCTCAAGGACAACGACTTCGGTCGCGATCCGGGTGCGGCTCCGAACTTCCCTGCGATCCAGAAAATGCTGGACATCTATGCAGAGACGGGAATGCTGCCCAAGCTGGATGTCGCACAGTTCAAGCATCCGACGATCGTTGCTCCGCTGCAATAAGCGAGCAGGCGCATCATCCAAACCGGAAGATCGCGGCGTCCCGGATCATCCGGGACGCTACATGAAGAAGATGCACGTATGAAGAAATTGCGATCACGGGTCACCACGGACGGTCTCGACCGAGCCCCGCATCGTGCGTTCATGCGCGCCATGGGTCTCGACGATGCCGCGATCGCCAGGCCGATGGTCGGCGTCGTCAGCATGAAGGGTGAGCAAACGCCCTGCAACATGACGCACGACTTTCAGGTCGCCGCGGCCAAGACCGGAATCGAGGAGGCCGGCGGCACACCGCGGGAATTCTCAACCGTGTCGGTTTCCGATGGCATCAGCATGAATCACGAGGGGATGAAGTTCTCCCTGTTTTCGCGCGAGCTGATCGCGGACTCGATCGAAGCGGTCGTCCATGGCCTCGCCTACGACGCGCTGATCGGATATGGCGGATGCGACAAGACGCTTCCCGGCGTGATGATGGGCATGGTTCGCTGCAACGTGCCATCCATTTTCATTTATGGCGGCAGCTCGCTTCCGGGGCGCGTGGACGGGCGGACGCTGACGGTGCTCGACTCCTATGAGGCCGTCGGCAGCTTCACGACTGGCGAGATCGACGGTGCCACCCTCGAGCGGATCGAGCGCGCCTGCCTGCCGACCATCGGTGCCTGTGCCGGCCAGTTCACCGCGAACACGATGGGGATGGTGTCGGAGGCGATGGGCCTCACCATTCCCAACGTCTCGATGGTGCCCGGAGTCTACGCTGAGCGCGCGCAGATCTCGCGTCGCGCCGGCCGGCTGATCATGGAGATGCTGGAACGCGGCGGGCCGCTGCCGCGCGACATCGTGACGCGGAAATCCCTGGAGAATGGTGCCGCGATCGTGGCTGCGACGGGCGGCTCGACCAATGCCGCACTGCATCTGCCGGCGATCGCCAATGAGGCCGGCATCGCGTTCAGCATCGATGACGTCGGCGAGGTTTTTGCCAGAACACCGCTGATCGGCAATCTGCGGCCTGGGGGCAAATACACGGCGAAGGATGTCTACGACATCGGTGGCGCGGCCGTCGTCATCTGCGAGCTGATCCGGAGCGGTCATATCGATGGCAGCTGCATCACGATCACGGGCCGCACGCTTGCCGAAGAATATGACGCGGCCAACGCGCCCGATGGCGAGGTCGTTTACGCGTCCCGCGCGCCGATCATGCCCGATGGCGGCGTGGCGGTGCTGAAAGGCAATCTTTGCCCCGACGGCGCGGTGATCAAGGTTGCGGGATTGAAGAGCCAGTTCTTCGAGGGCGTGGCACGCGTTTTTGAGGATGAGGAGGCCTGTGTCGCAGCAGTGCGCGACCGCAGTTACAAGGCGGGCGAGGTGCTGGTGATCCGCAATGAAGGGCCGGTCGGTGGCCCCGGCATGCGCGAGATGCTTGGGGTCACCGCGCTGATCTACGGGCAAGGCATGGGCGAAAAAGTGGCCCTGATCACCGACGGACGGTTTTCTGGCGCGACCCGAGGGATGTGCATCGGCTACGTGTCGCCCGAGGCCTTCGTCGGCGGTCCACTGGCGCTTGTCCGTGACGGCGACAAGATCCGGATTGATGCCGCAAACCGACGGATGGATATGCTGGTCGACGAGCAGGAACTCACGGCCCGCCGGCGCGATTGGAAACCGCGATCACCGCGGCATCGCGCCGGCGCGCTCGCAAAATATGCGCGACTGGTCGGGCAGGCGCCGGGCGGAGCCGTGACGCATGAAGGCCCGGCAGAATGGCCCTGGTTCGAATGACGCGCCGCACTGGCGCGAAAGCGGCGGCCAATCTGGCAAGTTTTTTGCTAAGCTCGTGCCGCTGATGACGGACGCTCAGTGGGTACGTTGCGAGATGTCCGTGCGCGGGTGAGGCGAGAGACGCGATGAAGGTAGTGCCTTCGAGATCGAGCGAATGGGTGAGACCGGTGACGCGACAACAGCCGGCTTCTGCGATCATCGAGATCGACCGCGTCTCGCAGGTTTTTCAGACCTCGGCGCGCAGGGATCATGTGGCGCTATCGGACATCTCGCTGACGATCGAGGAGAGAGCTTTTGTCTCGATCCTCGGTCCATCTGGTTGTGGCAAGTCGACCCTGCTCTACATTGTCGGAGGCTTCGTCAGTCCGACCAGCGGCGCGGCGAAGATGAAGGGGCAGGCCATCACGGGGCCGGGACCGGATCGTGGACCGGTGTTCCAGGAATTTGCGCTGTTTCCCTGGAAGACCGTGCTCGGCAATGTGATGTACGGCCCGCGCCAGCAAGGGGTGCGCGCCGCCGAGGCTGAAGCGCAGAGCCAAGCCTTGATCGAGATGGTCGGCCTCAAGGGCTACGAGAACTTCTATCCCAAGGAGCTGTCGGGGGGCATGAAGCAGCGCGTCGCGCTGGCGCGAACGCTCGCCTACCATCCCGAAGTCCTGTTGATGGACGAACCGTTCGGCGCGCTCGACGCGCATACCCGGACGCGCTTGCAGAACGATCTGTTGAACATCTGGGAGCGTGATCGCAAGACGGTGCTATTCGTCACCCACTCGGTCGACGAAGCCGTCTTCCTCTCCGACAAGGTCGTGATGATGTCGAAATCTCCCGGCCGCATCCGGCAGATCATCGACATCGATCTGCCTCGCCCGCGCCGCCGCAACGAGCTGTTGCTCGATCCACGGTACCAGAAGTACGTCGTCGACATCGAGCGCATGTTCGATGAGAGCGACGAAGCCGGCGCGCCCGCATGATGTCGTCGGCTGTCATGGTCAAGCGCGCCGCCCCGGTGCTCGCCTGCATCGGATTGCTGGCGGTGTGGCAGGTCGCGTCGCTCGCGCTGAAGAATGACAGCTTTCCGACGGCCATCGAGGCGATCCGGGCGATTCCGGACATCCTTGGCGACAAGGAATCCCTGATCAACATCCTGGCCTCGCTCCGCCGCATGGCGATCGGGTTTGGCGTGGCCGTGGGTGTTTCGATTCCACTTGGTCTCCTGATGGGACGTAGCGCTGCGGTCGCGGCCTTCTTCAATCCGCTCCTGATGGTGATCTATCCGGTGCCGAAGGCGGCCTTGATGCCGATCATCATGCTGTGGCTGGGCGTTGGCGACGTCACGAAGACGTTGGTGATCTTCCTCGGCGTCAGCCTGCCCGTGATCTATCACAGTTTCGAGGGCGCCAAGGCGGTCGAAGAGAAGATGCTGTGGTCAGGCGCCGCGATGGGGCTTTCTCCGGCGCAACGTCTGGTGCGCATCGTGCTGCCGGCGGCACTGCCGGAAATCCTGACGGGGTGTCGTACGGGATTGGTGCTGGCGCTGATCACGATGATCACCAGCGAGATGATCGCCCGTCAGTCCGGTGCCGGGAACATCCTGTTCAACGCGCTCGACATGGGCCAATATGACACCGTCTTTGCGATGATCATCATCGTGGGGGCAATGGGAATCTGCCTCGACGCGATCTTCGAAAGGGTTCGTGCCAGGCTCGTGCGCTGGTCCGAGCCGCAGTTCGACATGCCGCTGAGCTTCTCATGATGTCGCGTCTTCTCTCCCCAAACGCCGTTCTTGGCATCGCCCCGATCGTGCTGGTGATCGCGTTGTGGCAAGGCCTGGTGTCGTTCGGCTTCGCGCCCGCGGTTTTGCTGCCGCCGCCAGGCTTCGTCTTCAGCCGGCTGCTCGAGCAGCTCGTGACGTGGACGTTTCAGCAGGAGATCGCGGCAACCCTGATCCGGCTCTTTGCCGGGTTCGCGATTGCGGTCGTGCTGGGTGTCAGTATTGGCATCGCCGCCGCTGCCAATCCCGCGATCAACGCGGTCGTTCGACCGATCGTACGTGTATTAGCGCCCTTGCCCAAGGTTGCGCTCTATCCGGCATTGCTGCTGCTGCTCGGCTTCGGCCACGGGTCGAAGATCACGCTAGTGGCTGCCGATGCGCTCTTCCCCATTCTGTTGTCCACCTATTACGGCGCATCGACCGTGGAGCAGAAGCTGATCTGGTCGGCCATGGCCGCGGGAACGCCGCGCTACGAAATCCTCTTCAAGGTGGTGCTGCCGGCGGCGATGCCATCGATCCTGACCGGTTGCCGGATCGGCCTTGTCATTTCATGCATCGTGGTGTTTCTGGCCGAGATGATCACGTCGACGGATGGACTGGGTCATGCGCTCGTGACGGCGGCTCGAACCTTTCAGGCCGTGGACATGTTCGTCCCCCTGATCACGATATCGCTGCTGGGGCTGATCCTGAACGGCCTCTTGGGGGTCGTGCGGTCATACCTGCTCCGGGGCTTTCCCGAAGCGTGACAAAGAAGAATCCTGACGACCGGGAGGGAACCATGCTGGCTGATCGCATCGAAGCAAAATGGATTGACGCATTTTGCGAGATCTTTGAGCGATGTGCCGTTAAGGCCGGCGATACCGCGGCGATCCTCTCGGAAACCCAGTCGCGTGCGTTGAACGTGCATCTTGCGGAGCTGGCGCTGTTGCGCATGGGGGCGCGGCCGTTTCACGTGGTGATGCCGACACCGCGTAATCGGAATATCGTTCCGGTTCGCTCGACCGGAGCGAGCGAGGCCATCCAACGGCTTGGTCCGGTCATCACCGCACTTCAGCAGGCCGGCTTCGTGGTGGATTGCACCATCGAAGGCCTGATGCACGCGGTGGAGACGCCAGAGATCCTCAAGGCCGGCGCTCGGATCCTGGTGATCTCCAACGAGCATCCCGAGGCGTTGGAGCGGATGGTGCCAGATCTCGCGCTCGAGAAGCGTGTTCGCGCCGCGGCAAAAATGTTGCGCGGAACGAAGCGGATGCGGGTCACCTCAAAGGCGGGAACGGCGCTCGATGTCGACATGGTCGGGGCCTCCACGGTCGGCGTGTGGGGTTGGACCGACAAACCTGGCACGCTGGCGCATTGGCCCGGCGGCATTGTCGTCAGCTTTCCCAAGAGCGGGACCATCAACGGCACGCTGGTGATGGCGCCTGGCGATATCAACCTGACCTTCAAGCGCTACCTGGCCTCGCCGGTGAAAATGACGCTAAAGGACGATTATGTCGTCGAGCTGGAAGGCGAAGGCACCGATGCCGCGATGATGCGCAGCTATCTCGCCGCCTGGGGAGATCGCGAAGCCTATGCCGTCTCGCATGTCGGTTTCGGCATGAATCCCGGCGCGCGGTACGAGGCACTCTCGATGTACGACCAGCGGGACACCAACGGCACGGAACTTCGCGCTGTATCCGGCAACTTCCTGTTCTCGACCGGTGCGAATGAGTTCGCGGGCCGCTACACGGCCGGTCATTTCGACCTGCCAATGATGGGAACCACCATCGAACTCGACGGCGTTGCCGTCATTCGAGAAGGTGTACTTCAGGACGTCTTCGGCTAACCGCGATCGAGCACAGGCGGGCGCGCCAGGCCAAAGTGGCGGAGCAAGTCGACCATGGCCTTGAGGCGCTCGACACGATAGGCATCGACATCGAGGCCGGAATAGTCGAGGAAGCCAGCGCCCGTCCGCAGGCCGATCCGTCCCTCATTCATGTTGCGCGAGATCACCTCTGGTGCCCGATAGCGATCGCTGCCGAGGGCGCCCTCGAGGTAGCGGCTCGCGTAGTACAGGATGTCGCCGCCACCCCAATCGATGAATTCCAGCAGGCCGAGCACGGCGTAGCGAAAGCCGAAACCATAGCGGATCGCTTTGTCGATCTCTTCCGCGCTGGCGACACCCTCCTCAACCATGCGAGCGGCCTCGTTCATCGCCAGCGCCTGGATGCGCGGGACGATGAAGCCTGGCGTCGCCGCGCAGACCACAGGCACCTTGCCGATGCCCTCGAGCAGCGTCTTGACCTCGTCGACAATGGTGGGGTCAGTGGCCTTGCCGGGCGATATTTCGACGAGCGGGATCAGATAGGCCGGGTTGAGCCAATGCACGTTGAGGAAGCGGCGAGGATTCACGATTGCGCCTGAGAGATCATCGACGAGGATCGTCGACGTCGTCGATGCAATGATCGTGTCCGGGCCGACTTGCCTTGACGCTGACCCCAGCACCTCGCGCTTGAGCTCGACCACCTCAGGAACGCCCTCGAAGACGACACCGGCCTCGGCGAGCGCTGCAGCGCTTTTGCCGGCTGCCGCCACCGAGACGCGCGCAATGAGCGGGGCAACGTCCGCTTCGGTCAGTAGACCAAGCTTGGACAGGCTGGCGAAGGTCTTTCTGACCTCGCCGAGCGCGTCCGCTTCCAGCTTGCTGAAGTCCTCAGCCGAACGCGTCTTGATGTCGATCATCGTGACGCTGTGCCCGGCGTAAGCGAACGCGACGGCGATGCCGCGCCCCATGCGGCCAGCCCCGAGACACACGATATTGACGCGATTTGTCATCGATCAGAATCCATTGCGAAGCAGCGTCTGCAGTTCGGCCTTCCCGAGATTGCCGAGCCCGAGTGTCTCGAGCGTTCGGCCGCCTCGCGCAAAATCCTCGCCGCAGATCGCGCCGCCGATCGACAGGAACGCCTTGGCCAGCGGTGTGTTGACGCCCGCCAGGCCGGCGACGGACACCAGCAGCGACAGCCCGAGCCGCAGGTCCTCCCGCATGTAGCGGTGCTCGGTCAGCACGATCCGTTCGCGCCAGTCGCCGGAATCGGTCAGCCGGTCGTGCGAGCCGCGGCCATACATCCAGATCTCGCCTTCCTTGGCATAATGGTGCGCGAGCGGAAAATGCGGTGCACTGTAACCGAGTGCCTCGCGCACCGCGATGCGTTCCGCGTCGAGCGCGTCAGTGACACGACGGATCGCGGCTTGCGTACCCTCCTTGTGAATGTCCCAGCGCTCGAAATGTTCGATCGGACCGGCGTTCATCACGATCAACGGCGGATGGATGATGGGTCCTGCATTCATCAGCGCTCCGGACAGCGCGTCCCCACACGGTTCGATCACGCCCGGGAATGCGCGTCCGATGACTTCGAGTGCATGCGGCGCCTGATCGAGCGGAAACACGCCGACCGGAAGTCGCTTGGCGCGGATGGTGATCGCGACCTCGAACGGTCCGTGCTTGCGGGTCAGCCAGGGTAATGTGCCGGTCTCGGCAAAGCTTGGCTTCGCGCGGTTGCCGGCATCTTGGGCGGTCTGGGCGAAGATCATCGAGCCGAATGTCGCCGGCGGCAGAAATACGACCTGGCCGTCCCGCAGATGCGGAGCGAGCAGGCGGGCAATGTCCGGCTGTGCGAAGGCGGGGGCAGGGCAGAGGATCAGCTCAACGCCGTCAACGGCTTCGGCGATGTCGGCCGTGACCAGCGCGAGCTTCACGTCGTGGCGACCGTTATGATCCTTGACCACGATGCGCGAGCCGGCGGCGCGGTGCGCGGCGACCTGATCCGCGTCGCGGCGCCAGAGCCGGACCTCATGCCCCGACAGCGCAAAATCGCCCGCGGCCGCGAAAGAGCCGTTTCCCCCGCCCAGAACCGTAATCTTCAAGATGTTTCTCCTTGCGCGCGCGATTGCGCATCGAGCTGCTTCAGCAGGAAATGCTGGACCTTGCCCAGCGCCGTGCGCGGCAGGTCGGTGACGAAGACGATTTCGCGTGGAACTTTGTAGCGCGCGAGCTGCGCCTGGACGTGTGTTCTGAGCTCATCCGCCTCGAGCCGGGAGCCGGATCGCCGGATCACATAGGCGATGGGGACTTCGTCCCAGCGCGGATCCGGCCGGCCGATCACGGCGCATTCGCTGACATCGGGATGTTCGAGCAGGACGCGCTCGACCTCTGCCGGATAGACATTCTCGCCGCCGGAAATGATCAAGTTCTTCTTGCGGTCGCGCACCCAGAAATAACCGTCCGCATCGCACAGGCCGACATCTCCGGTGCGAAACCAGCCGTCGTGCAGCGCATCGCGCGTGGCGTCGGCATTGCCCCAATATTCGAAGAACACGCTGGCGCCGCGCACTGCGATCTCGCCCGGCGTGCCCGGCGGCATCTCGGCGCCAGCCTGATCGATGACCTTTGCTTCGCAACACAAGCCGGCAATTCCGGTCGATCCCACCCGCGAGAGGTCGCCGCCGAGGCGCGTATAGATCGCGATGGGGCAGGTTTCCGTGGAGCCGTAGACCTGAAGCACGGGAACACTCCGCGCGGTGAAGCGATCGATCAGGTGCGGCGGCACGATGGTCGAACCGGTGGCAACGGCCTTCAGTGACGAGAGATCGGCCGCTGCCCAGGCTGGATGCTCGCTCACGGCCTGGATGATCGTCGGCACCATCACGGTCAGCGTCGGCCGCTCGCGCTCGATCGCCGCGAGCGCCGTATCCGGCGCGAAGCGGGCGTGGACCGTGACGGTTGCGCCCAGTTGCAGCGCCGGCGTGGTCTGGATATTGAGGCCGCCGACGTGGAAGAACGGCAACACGGTCAGCACATGATCGTCAGACGTCATGTTGTGCATATGTTGGCTCATGACGCCGTTCCAGAACAGCGCCTCTTGCCGCAGCACCGCGCCCTTTGGCCGTCCCGTCGTTCCCGACGTGTAGACGATGAGGAGCGGGCAGGAGAGATCGGTGTGCGGGTTGCCGCCATTGCCCTCGCTGTCTTCCAGCAGACTTTGAAACGTCGTGCCGCCAGGGGGCTCGAAGTCGAGGCCGACGACGGATATTCCCGGCGCGGTCCGCCCAAGTTCGGCAAGGACTTCCGCAAATGCCTGCTCGAGCACCAGGACCTTGGCGCCGGCGTCACTCAGAATGAACAGCTGCTCGGCGACGGCCAGCCGCCAGTTCAGCGGCACGAGCATCGCCCCGAGCCGCGCGCAAGCGTAGAGAAGGACCAGGTAGTCCGGCCGGTTCAGGCTCAAGATCGCGACGCGGTCGCCGCGGCCGACGCCGAGCTCCCGCTTCAGGGCGCTTGCGGTCCGTTCGATGCGAGCGGCGAATGCCGCATAGCTCAGCCGTTCGCCTTCGAAGGCAATGGCCGTCTTGTCTGGCGCGAACGCCGCGTTGCGATCGATCAGACTACAGAGGTCCACCGTCAGTCGTCCGTCTCGCCGGCTTCGTACAGTGCCTCGCGTCCGATCCGGTCGAGGCAGAGCTCGGCGGTCCAGGGCAGCATCAGCGAGCCGCAGCGGCTGTCGCGATAGATCCGCTCCAGCGGCAATGACCGCAGCATGGCCTGACCACCGCAAGTGCGGATCGCGAGCGCGGCGAGCTCATTAGCGCCCTCCATCACCGAATATTGCGCGGCATAGGAGCGAAGAACCTGTTCCTTGCTCGGATTGGCGCGGGCTTCGGTCACGGCCTGGAACCAGATTGCCTTGATCTGCTCGAGCTTGATCTGCATCTGCGCGACCGCGATCTGCTTGGTCGGGTACATCCTGCGTTTCACGGGCGGCATGCCCGGAACTTCGCCGCGCAGGTACCGTACTGTGAAATCGTAGGCGGCTTGCGCCAGGCCCATATAGGTCGGCGACAGCGTCAGGAACATGTGCGGCCAGCGCATTGCGGCCTGGAAATAGACGCCGCGCGGCATCAGCGCGGAATCCTCCGGCACGAACACGTCCTTGAACAGGAGCGTCCGGGAGACTGTTCCCCGCATGCCGAGCGGATCCCAATCGCCCACGACGGAGACGCCTTCCGACCTGGCGGAGATGGCCAGATAAAGCGTATTGCGTCGCGATGCCTTCGCGCCTTCCTCGATCTCGGTGCAGAGCACGCCGTAATAGTCGGCATGACCGGAAAGCGATGCAAAGATTTTCTTGCCGTTGACGATCCAGCCACCCGCGACCGGCCTTGCCTCCGTGCCAAAAGCGACGCCGCCCGCGGCCGCTGCCCCCCCTTCGGAGAAGGGCTGTGAATAGATCGCACCGTCCTCGACGATGCGCTTGTAGTGAACCGCGCGCCGTCGCTCGTGCTCAGCGCGGGTGTCCGCGTCCATATCGAGATCGTCGGCGAGGGGGCCCGACCACAGGGTCGAGCAGACATGCATGTTCCAGGTCAGCGCGGTCGCGCCGCAGTACCGGCCGATCTCGGCCGCTGCCAAGGCATAGGTCTGGTAGTTCGCGCCGAGACCGCCGTGCTTCTTGGGGACGGCAATGCCGAGCAGGCCGACGCGATGCAGATCGCGATAATTCTCGGTCGGGAAGGTCGCCTCGCGATCGTAGGTCGCGGCGCGGCCCGCGAACACGGTCTGGCCGATCTCGCGGGCGCGCGCGATGATCGCGGCCTGCTCGTCGCTCAGGCGGAATGCCACGGGATCGAAGATCGGAGCATCGAGCACGACCTTGTCGCTCGCGCCAATGTTCTTGCGGACTTGCATGGTCATGGCAGAATCCCGCCTTACGCTTTTGCCGTGATGGAGTTCAGGAAACGGCCCAGAACCTCGTCAAAGGCATCAGGGCGTTCGAGATTGGCGAGATGGCCAACGCCTGCGAGCTCGACATATTCAGCTCCAGGGATGTATGTCGCCGTCTTCGCCATCATCGACGCAGGCGCGTTGTTGTCCTTGGAACCCGACAGCAGCAGCGTCGGGACGGAAATATTCTTGAGCGTGCTGCGCTGATCGAAGCCGATGAGAGCCAGCATCATGGCGCGATAGCTGGCCTCAGGCACGCTCCCCATGCAGTCGCGAGCGAGCTCCATGCCCTCAGGATCGGGATCGTCGCCGACCAGCTCCTTTACCAGCGAGGGTGCGAGCGACTTCATCGTTTCTCCGCTATCGAGCGGCCCAAGGCGCGCCGCGATGAACGATCTCTGCCAGTCGCCGTCGGCCTTGCCGAAGGCCGGGCTGGTCTGCGCCAGCACGACCGCGCGCGCCGGTTTCGGCGACTGCACCAACCATTTCTGGACGATCATGCCGCCGATCGAATGGCCAACCAGTACAGGCCTGCTAACGTCGAGCTGCTCAATGAATTGTTGGAGCGCATCCGCCAGCGCAGCGATGCTGACGCTGGCGAGCGGCGCCGAACCGCCATAGCCCGGCATATCCCATGCGATCGCGCGAAAGCGGTTACCGAATGTGGCAAGCTGGTGTCGCCAGGCTCGCGCCGCGCCGCCAATGCCATGCAGGAAAATCAAAGGTGTTGCGCCCGGATCGCCCGCGGCTTCGTAGGCGAAGCGTCCGTCTTTTGTTATCATTGGCGCAGGCTGCGACACGCGACATCCTTTTGCTTGGCCCGTTGATGCTAACAGGCTTGCCGGCGATGGGAAGGGATAATTTTATACTTAAAGCAATTTTCGGGCCGGTCGTCGTGCGGGTGTTCGCGATATCGATCGGCGCTTTCGTTGCAAAAATTTGAAGGTTAAAATATATCGAGGGAACGATCAGCATCTTAGGGAGCCAGCGCATGTCCGGATTGCCGCATTCGCCGCACGCGCTGGTGACCGGTGGCGGTCGCGGCATCGGCCGCGCGATAGCCGCTTCTCTCGTCGGCGCTGGCGCGACCGTAACCGTGCTCGGCCGGAATGCGGCGAGCCTTGCCGAAGTCGTCGACGCAGGCTCCGCGCATATTTCAGCTGTTGCCGACGTCTCCGACGAAGCGTCGTTGAAGGCGGCCATCCTTGAAGCGGGTGCGCGCAAGCCGATCGATATCCTGATTGCCAACGCGGGCAGCGCTGAATCGGCACCGTTCGCGAAATCGGACGACGCCCTCTTCAACCGCATGATGGACGTTAATTTCATGGGCGTGGTCCATGCCATCCGTGGCGTGTTGCCGGGGATGAAGGACCGCCCCTATGGCCGCATTGTTGCGGTCGCGTCCACGGCCGGTCTCAAGGGCTACGCGTATGTCAGCGCGTACGCTGCCGCCAAGCACGCCGTGGTCGGACTGGTGCGTTCGCTTGCGCTCGAAATGGCCGGAAGCAACGTGACTGTGAACGCGGTGTGTCCCGGCTTCACCGACACCGACCTGGTCGCCGGTAGCATCGAAAACATCATGAAGAAGACCGGCCGAACCCGCGAGCAGGCGATCGCCGAGCTTGCGAAACATAATCCGCAAGGGCGTCTGATCACGCCTCAGGAGGTTGCCGACGCGGTGCTCTGGCTATGCGGCGAGGGTGCCGGCGCGATCACCGGACAGGCGATCGCGGTTGCCGGCGGTGAAATCTAGCGTGTGTGCGCAGACGCGGAACAAGGAATCCAAGGAGATCGCATGAGCAGACCAGCCAATCCCGTCACCATACCGCTTGCGGATTACTCGCCGCAGCACTTCCTGCTGGCCGTGGTCGACGGTGTCGCGACTGTTACGCTCAACCGCCCCGAGCGAAAGAATCCGCTCACCTTCGAGAGCTACCGGGAACTGACGGATTTCTTCCGCGCCTGTGCGTTCGACGACGCGGTCAAATCCATCGTCGTCACGGGCGCCGGCGGCAATTTCTCGTCCGGCGGCGACGTGTTCGAGATCATCGGCCCGCTCGTGAAGATGGATACCAAAGGGCTGACCGCCTTCACGCGCATGACCGGCGATCTCGTCAAGGCGATGCGGGCCTGCCCGCAGCCGATCGTGGCTGCGGTCGAGGGCATCTGCGCCGGGGCGGGCGCGATCATTGCCATGGCCTCGGACATGCGCCTCGCGGCGAGTGGCACAAAGGTCGCGTTCCTGTTCAACAAGGTGGGGCTGGCCGGCTGCGACATGGGCGCCTGCGCAATTCTGCCGCGGATCATCGGGCAGTCACGTGCCTCCGAACTGCTCTACACCGGCCGGTTCATGACCGCTGACGAAGGCGAGCGCTGGGGCTTCTTCAGCCGCCTCGTCACGTCCGAGCAGCTGCTGCCGCAGGCGCAGTTGCTGGCCAAGCAGGTCGCGGAAGGACCGACCTTCGCCAACACCATGACCAAGCGGATGCTGGCGATGGAGTGGGCGATGTCGGTGGAGGAGGCGATCGAGGCCGAAGCCGTTGCCCAGGCGCTGTGCATGACGACGGCGGATTTCGAGCGCGCCTTCGAGGCTTTTGCCAACAAGGTCAAGCCGGTCTTCAGGGGCGATTAGGGCGGTCATCTTTGCGGGGGCCACATCAGCAACGGGGGACTTGCGTGAAATTATTTTAGGCTTAAAATAGTTTCCATGACCAGGTGAATTGGCGAGGCTCCCATGAAAGTCGCGATCATCGGTGGTGGACCTGCGGGTCTCTACGCTGCGATCCTGCTCAAGAAGCAGCGCCCGGGCGCCGAAGTCGCCGTGTATGAGCGCAATCGGGCCGATGATACCTTCGGCTTCGGCGTGGTGTTCTCCGATGCCACGCTGGACAATTTCGAGAAGCACGATCTTCCGAGCTACCGCCGCATCACCCAGGAATTCGCCTATTGGGATGACATTGCCGTGCATTTCCGCGGCACGGTGCATCGGGTCGGCGGCAACGGCTTCTGCGGCTGCTCACGGCAGAAGCTGCTGCTGATCCTCCAGGAGCGTGCGCGCGAGCTGGGCGTCGCCCTGCATTTCGAAGTGGATATCGACGACGAAGCCCGCTTCGCCGACGCCGACCTCATCCTGCTTGCGGACGGCATCAATAGCCGCTTCCGTGAGAAGTATCTCGATCATTTCCAGCCCGAGGTCGACGTTCGCTCCAACAAGTTTGCCTGGATGGGCTCGACCAAACCGCTCGATGCCTTCACCTTCATCTTCCAGGAGACCGAGTGGGGGCCGTTCATTGCCCATGCCTATCAGTATGAGGTCGGGCATTCGACCTGGATCTTCGAGACGGACCCTGAAACCTTCGAGCGGGCCGGGCTGACAGGGCTGGACGAGGCTCAGTCCGCCGCGCGGATGGCGGACATCTTCGGCTGGTTCCTCGGCGGGCATCAGCTGCTGACCAACCGCTCGATGTGGCGCAACTTCCCGATGATCCGCAGCAAGCGCTGGGTCAAGGACAACATGGTCCTGCTCGGCGACGCCAAGGCGAGCGCGCATTTCTCGATCGGCTCGGGCACCAAGCTCGCGATGGAGGATGCGATCGCGCTGGCCGACGCGATGGAGAAGGCGCCCAGCGTCAAGGCCGCGCTTGAGGTCTACGAGCACGGCCGCCGCGAGGAGGTCGAGAAGACGCAGCACGCCGCCGACGTCTCGCTGGTCTGGTTCGAGCACGTCGACCGCTTCTGGGACTTTGATCCCGTGCAGTTCGCCTTCGGCGTCATGACGCGCTCGAAGGCGATCACCTATGACAATCTGAAGCTCCGCGCGCCGGATTTCGTGGCGCAGGTGGATAAATCGTTTGCGAGGCAGGTGCGCGGCAACGGCTTCGATGTCGACACCGACCGGCCGATGGTGCCGCTGTTCCAGCCTTTCCGTTTGCGCGAGATGGAACTCGCCAATCGTGCCGTGGTGTCGCCGATGTGCATGTATTCGGCCAAGGAAGGCGTGCCGACCGATTTCCACCTGGTGCATTACGGCTCGCGCGCGATCGGCGGCGCCGGGCTTATCTTCACCGAGATGACCTGCGTCAGCCGTGACGCCCGGATCACGCCTGGCTGCGCCGGCCTGTGGAATGACGAACAGGAAGCGTCGTGGCATCGCATCGTGGATTTCGTCCACGGCAATTCGGCCGCGAAGATTTGCTTGCAACTCGGCCATGCCGGCCGCAAGGGCGCGACCAAGCTGATGTGGGATGGGATGGACCGGCCGCTCGATCAGGGCGGCTGGGAGGTCTTTTCGGCATCGCCGCTGCCCTATTTCCCCGACAGTCAGGTGCCGCGCGAGCTCGATCGCGCCGGCATGAATGCGGTGAGAGACGCGTTCGTTGCGGCAGCCGAGCGCGGCGAGCGCTGCGACTTCGACATGCTCGAATTGCACTGCGCCCACGGCTATCTGCTCGCCAGCTTCATCTCGCCGCTGACCAACACCCGCACGGACGAGTATGGCGGTTCGCTCGCCAACCGTCTGCGTTTCCCGCTCGAGGTCTTCGAGGCGCTGCGATCGGTGTGGCCGTCGCACAAGCCGATGTCGGTTCGCATTTCTGCGACCGATTGGGCTGAAGGCGGTATCGGCGGCGACGACGCTGTCGCCATCGCGCGTGCGTTCGCCGAGGCCGGTGTCGATCTCGTCGACGTCTCGACCGGGCAGACCGTGCGCGATTCGCAGCCGGTCTACGGGCGCATGTTCCAGACGCCGTTCTCCGACCAGGTCCGCAACGAGGCGCGGGTGGCCACCATGTGCGTCGGCAACATCACGACGGCGGACCAGGCCAACACCATCCTTGCCGCCGGCCGCGCCGACCTTGTCGCGCTCGGCCGTCCGCATCTGGTTGACCCCTTCTTCACCATGAAGGCGGCGGCCTGGTACGGGGCAAATGACGCGTTCTGCCCGCCGCAATATCTGCCCGGAAAAGATCAGATTTTCCGCAACAGCGTCCGCGATCGGCAGGACCTCGAGGAGCTGAGAATTAAGGCTAAGCCCAAGACCCGGGCCGAGCTCAAGGCGGAGGCGACAAAGCCGCTTGCGGCGGAGTGACCGCCCGTGCGACGTTAACCCATTGCCTGTGTTTCGAGTGGAGTTTGGGCGATGAAGGCGATTATCGTCGGTGGCGGTATCGGTGGTCTCACCACGGCATTGATGCTGCGCTCGCGCGGCCTGGATTGTGAGATCTTCGAGCAGGCCGACACCATTCGCGAGCTCGGCGTCGGCATCAACACGCTGCCGCATGCCATGCGCGAGCTGGCAGGGCTTGGCCTGTTGCAGAAGCTCGACGACGTCGCGATCCGCACCGATCAGCTCTATTATCTCAATCGCCACGGCCAGGAGGTCTGGCGCGAAGCCCGCGGCATCGACGCCGGCCACGACGTGCCGCAATTCTCGATCCACCGTGGCCGTCTTCAGGGCGTCATCCATCGCGCGGTCGAGGAGCGGCTCGGACAGGCCGCGATTCACACCGGCTGCCGGCTCGGCGCTTTCACGCAGGACGAGGGCGGTGTCACCGCCTATTTCTTCGATCGCGCCGGTGCACATGTTCACACCGCGCGAGGCGATATCCTGATCGGCGCCGACGGCATCCATTCGCGCGTCCGAGAGACGCTGTTCCCGAACGAGGGCCCGCCGTGCTGGAACGGCCTGATGCTGTGGCGCGGTGCGCGTGACTGGCCGCTATTCCTGACCGGCAAATCCATGATCGTGGCCGGCGGTCTCAATGCCAAGGTGGTGATCTATCCGATCGCGGAAGGATCGAGCCCGGCGAGCCGCCTGACCAATTGGGCCGTCCTGGTGAAGGTCGGCGAGGGCAACGCTCCGCCGCCGCGGAAAGAAGATTGGTCCCGGCCGGGCCGCCGCGAAGAGCTGATGCCGCACGTCGCGCGCTTCTCGGTCCCCTATATCGACGTCAAGAGCCTGATCTCCGCGACGCCCGAATTCTACGAATATCCGACCTGCGACCGCGATCCCTTGCCCTATTGGTCATCGGGGCGCGTCACGCTGCTCGGCGACGCCGCGCATCCCATGTATCCGGTCGGATCGAACGGCGCCTCGCAGGCCATCCTCGACGCGCGCTGCCTTGCGGACGCGCTGGTGCGCGCCGAACACCCGCGTCAGGCGTTGCTCGAATACGAGAAGAAGCGCCTGCCGATGACGGCGGATATCGTCCGGTCCAACCGGCGCGGCGGTCCCGAGGGCGTCATCGACGCCGTCGAGCAGCTCGCGCCTGATGGCTTTGACAATGTCGACAACGTCCTGAGCTACTCCCAGCGCGAAGCCATCGTGCGCGGCTATGCCACCAAGGCAGGCTTCGCCGCAGTGCCGGGACTTGCGGCGGTGCGGGCTTAAGACACGCTGCTAGCCGCCGGGCGGCGGCGGCAGGAAGTGGATATTGAACTCGGCGGCCATCGCCACCACGTCCTCGGGCTTCTGCTCCTTCATGTTGTGAAGGCCCCAGAACAACTCGAACAGCTTGCGGCTCGGCGACACCCAGAACAGCACCTTTGCCGTCTGCTCCGACTTGTTGAAGATGCCGTGCGGTACGCCCATGCCGAGCCGGATCAGATCGCCCGCGGTCGCCTGCGACTCCGAATTGCCGAGCATGAAGTCGAGCTTGCCCTCCAGCATGTAGAGATACTCATCCTGGTCGGGATGAATGTGCGGCGGCACGAAGGTGCCCGGCGGCAGTGTCGCATGCCAGGAGAAGCTGTGCTCCGTCTTGCTTTTCGGCACATAGGTCTGGCCGAGGATGTTCCAGGAAATGCCCTGGATCCCCTCGTTCGCCCGCGTGATGCCGGTGATTTCGCTGCTCATTGACGTCCTCCCTTGACGCGACGCTCGGCTCAGTTCGCCGCCTTGCAGTCCTTGGCATAGCGGTCGCCGTAATTCTCGAAGACCTTCTGCACGATCTCGGTCTGGAACTTGCCGTCCGGGCGCTTGGCGACCTTGGTCAGGTAGAAATCCTGGATCGGATAGCCGTTGGTGTTGAACTTGAAGGTGCCGCGCAGCGAGGTGAAGTCGGCCTTCTTGAGCGCCGCCCGAACGGCATCCTTGTTCGAGAGGTCGCCCTTCACCGACTTCACCGCGCTGTCGATCAGCATCGCGGCGTCATAGGCCTGGAAAGCGTAGGTGCCGGGCACGCCGTTATAGGCAGCCTCATAGGCGGCAACGAACTTCTTGTTCTGCGGGTTGTCGAGATTGGGCGCCCAGTTTGCACCGCCGAACATGCCGACCGCCGCGTCCTGCTGCGCCGGCAAGGTCGATTCATCCACCGTGAAGGCCGAGAGCACCGGAATGCTGTCGGCGAGGCCGGCCTGCCGGTATTGCTTGACGAGATTGACGCCGAGACCGCCCGGCATGAACGTGAACAGCGCATCGGGCTTCTGCGAGGAAATCTTGGAAAGCTCCGGCTGGAAGTCCAGCGTGTTGAGCGGCATGTAGGATTCCTCGACGATCTCGCCCTTGTAGTCGAGCTTGAAGCCCGCCACGGAATCCTTGCCGGCCTGATAGTTCGGGACCATCAGATACATGCGCTTGTAGCCGCGATCCTGCGCGACCTTGCCGAGGATCTCGTGCACCTGATCGTTCTGATAGGACGTCACATAGAAGAACGGGTTGCAGTCCTTGCCGGCGAACGTCGACGGACCGGCATTGGGGCTGATCAGGAAGGTCTTCGACTCTGTGATGGGCCTGTGGATCGCCTGGAGGATGTTGGAGAAGATCGGGCCGACCACGAAGTCGACCTTGTCGCGCTCGAGCAAGCCCTTGACCTTGGTCACCGCCGCGTCCGGCTTGAGCTCGTCATCGACCACGACGACCTCGACGTCGCGGCCGCCCATCTTGCCGCCGAGATCCTTCACCGCGAGTGCAAAGCCGTCACGCACTTGCTGGCCCAGCGCAGCGGCAGGTCCCGACAGGGTCACGACCACACCCAGCTTGATTTTCTCCTGGGCGAGGGCAGGGGTCATCGCGGTGCCGAGCAGCATGGCGGCTGCGGCCAAGGTCATTTGCGTCTTCATGATCTGTCCCTCGTGACGATCGGCTCGCGTTGCAAGCCACGTACTCCAATCCAAGCTTATGCCGATGATGGCCGCCGCGGCAAGCCAAGCGCGACGCGTTACATCCTGCGGCAGCGGCCCATGCAAGCGGCGCGCCAATTATTTGAAGCCTAAAGAAATCGACGTGCGGTTGATTGCTGCAGCTTTGGACTTGCAGCCGGCTCCGATTTATTTGAAGCTCAAAACGTTGGGGAATTCGTGCCCGCGCCAATGCCGGCCGTGATTGACTGCATCAACATGCTCGATTCCGAGACCAAGGCCGTCGAAACGCCGGAGGACCACGCCGAAGAGCTTCGGCTGTGGCTGCGGCTCCTGACCTGCACGACCCTGATCGAGGGCGAGGTTCGTGGCCGGCTGCGCCAGCGCTTCGACGTCACTTTGCCGCGTTTCGACCTGATGGCGCAGCTCGACAAGGCGCCGGATGGCATGACGCTGTCCGATGTGTCCAAGCGCATGATGGTGTCGAATGGCAATGTCACCGGCCTCGTCGAGCGTCTCGTGGAATCCGGTCATCTCGACCGGCGAACCTCGGACACGGACCGCCGCGTCCAGGTGATCCGCCTCACGAAACTCGGGCGTGCCGAGTTTCGCAGGATGGCTGCGGAACACGAAACCTGGATTGCCGACCTCTTCGCCGACCTCTCGCCGAAGGATGTGCGCGAACTGATGCGGCTCTTGGCCAAGACCAAGGCGTCGGCGCAGAAATCGGCCGCGCGCCGCCGGCCGTAACCGCGCGGGCGGGACAGGCCGCCAAACCCTTTTGCCACAGGAAAAAGCACGTCAGGCCAAAATCCGCTATTGCGCGAAATTGTTTTAAGCCTAAAATGTTTCCAGATCGTGCTGCCGGGTGCAATCCATGCTGAAAGGAGCGTGCGATGGCCAACGCCGCCAAGGTTCAAGTGTCGGGCTCGTGTGACGGCAATGCTGCGACGGCCCATATCGATACGTTCGCGCGGCAACATCTGCCGCCGCGCGAGCTCTGGCCCGATTTCATCTTCACGCGGCCGGAGCTGCGCTATCCGGCGCGATTGAACTGCGTCAGCTACTTCCTCGATCGCTGGGTCGAGCAGGGCCACGGTGATGCGCCTTGCGTCATCAGTCCTGCGGTCAGCTACACCTATCGCGAGCTGCAGGCTCTCGTGAACCGCATCGCAAACGTGCTGGTCGGCAAGCTGGGGCTGGTGACCGGCGGGCGCGTGTTGCTGCGCTCGGCCAACAATCCGATGATGGTCGCAACCTATCTCGCGATCATCAAGGCCGGGGGCATCGTCGTCGCCACCATGCCGCTGTTGCGCGCCAAGGAGCTGTCTTATCCGATTCAGAAAGCGGAGATCACGCTTGCGCTGTGTGACGGAAAGCTCTCCGAGGAGATGGAGAAGGCGAAATCCGCGGCGCCAGGCTTCAAGCACGTGGTCTATTGGGGCAACGGCGGCCCCGATTCGCTCGAAGCGCTGACCGCGGATGCGAGTCCGGAGTTCAGGGCCGTCGATACCGCCTTCGACGACGTCTGCCTGATCGCCTTCACGTCGGGCACGACAGGCGATCCCAAGGGCACCATGCATTTCCACCGGGACATGCTGGCGGTGTGCGACGGCTACGCGCGCAACATCTTGCGCGCCGAGCAGAAGGATCGCTTCGTCGGATCGGCACCGCTCGCCTTCACCTTCGGCTTTGGCGGCGTGTTGTTTCCGATGCATATCGGTGCCTCCTTCGTCGTGCTGGAAAAGACGACGCCGGACGACATTCTGAATGCGATCGAGCAGTACAAGACCACGGTCTGCTTCACGGCGCCGACCGCATACCGTGCCATGGTCGCCAAGCTGCCGGGCCGCGACATCTCCTCGCTCCGCAAATGCGTCTCCGCGGGCGAGACGCTGCCGAAGCCGACATTCGAAGCCTGGCTGAAGGCCACGGGCATCAAGCTGATGGACGGCATCGGTTCGACCGAGCTGCTGCACATCTTCATCAGCGCCACCGAGGACGAGATCCGCCCCGGCGCGACCGGCAAGCCGGTTCCGGGCTATGAGGCCAAGATCGTCGACGACGAGGGCGCCGACGTGCCGCCCGGGACGATGGGCCGCCTGGCGGTACGGGGGCCGACCGGCTGCCGTTATCTTGCCGACGAGCGGCAACGCAAATATGTCCAGAACGGCTGGAACATCACCGGCGACACCTACCTGATGGATAGCGATGGTTACTTCTGGTATCAGTCGCGCTCCGACGACATGATCGTGTCGGCCGGCTACAATATCGCTGGGACCGACGTCGAGGCGGCGCTGCTCACGCATTCCTCCGTCGTCGAGTGCGGTGTGGTGGGAGCGCCGGACGAGGCGCGCGGCATGATCGTGAAAGCGTATGTCATTGCAGCGCCCGGTGTGACGCCGGACGCGCAGCTCGTCGCCGAGCTGCAGGAGCATGTCAAACGCGAGATCGCGCCGTACAAATATCCGCGCGCGATCGAATTCGTGACGCAATTGCCGAAGACCGAGACCGGCAAGTTGAAACGCTTCGCCCTGCGTCAGCTGGCGCAGGCGACGTCCTCGGGCGTCGCGGCGGAATGAGAGAAGGATAGAGAATTGTCCGTGACGACGCCAAATGGCCCTCAGCTCGCGGTGCTGCCGACGGCAGCCGAGCACGAAACCCGCCCCAAGGCGCAGATCCTCCAGCCGTCTGGCTGGCCGGTGCCGAAGGGTTATGCCAACGGCATGGCTGTTGAGGGACGTATCGTCGTCACTGGCGGGGTGATCGGCTGGGATGCCGAAGAGCGTCTCGCGGACGGCTTCGTCGCGCAGGTGCGCCAGACCCTGGGTAACATCGCCGCGATCCTGGCCGAGGCCGGCGCCCGGCCCGAGCACCTCGTACGCCTGACCTGGTACGTCGTCGACATGAACGAGTACCTGGGCAATCTGAAGGAGCTGGGCAGGGTCTATCGCGAGGTCTTCGGAGCGCACTATCCTTCGATGGCCCTGGTCCAGGTCGTCCGGCTCGTCGAGAAGGCGGCGCGCGTCGAAATCGAGGCCACCGCCGTCATTCCTCGCTGAGCCCGGCCGCGATCAGCATACGCGAAGCTTAGATCAGGGGCTGCGGAGGAGTTTGACGCATGTCAACAGAGATCATGTCAACAGAGATAATGCACACCTAGTCCTCGGGCTCCGAATTCGGCGCGAGGTCCGAGGAGCGGAACGGCTTGGCCTTGTCCAGCTTCCGATAGGCCTTCGAGGCGGCTCGCAGTAACTTCTTTTCCCGCTTGCGGTCGAGGAAGCGAATCCCTGCCTCGGGGACGATTTCATTCAACGAGGCCGCCAGCGTTTGCCCGCGAGCATCATCGTTCAACTGGCCGAGCGACTTTTGCGCCTTTCGCAATTGCTTGAGGATCGACTTCTGCTTCGTCAAGGACTCGTCGGCGAACAGGTCTTCCAGCGACTCGACTGAATATGTCATCCGCTTGTTGAGGAGCCGTAGCTTGTGGCGCTTCTCGACGTCGAGCTTGCGGAGCTTGCGCGCCTTTTTGAGCAGCGTCTTTTCCCACGCGGTCAGCTGCGCCATCGCATGGTCGGCGAGCGAGGTGCGACGCAATCTGATCGCTTCCTTGCTGCGCCGGGTCGACCAGGGGCCGCTCTCGATCCAGCCGGAAGTTTGCTCGACCAGGCGGCGATAGCGCGCGGATTGCAGCGCGCGCGCCAGCAGGCGGTGGCTCTCGGCGCGCTTCTCGTCCCAATGTCGGAGCTCGGCGATCACGGAGAGCTCGTCGCCGGTCTCGGCGACGACGCGCTCGATCGCCACGTCGAGGTCCCTGACCATGCCGAGTTGGCCGTTCAGCCATTTCAACTCGGTCCAGATCTCCGGCCGCCGCGCGTCGTCGACCATTCGCGAGAAGAAGCGAATGGCGGTGCGCAGATGCGTCAGCGCGATCCGGATCTGGTGCAGGGCGTCGGGGTCGCCGCGGCAGGTGCCGTCGTGCTGGGCGAGCACGGCATCGAGGTGACGGCGGGCGATGATCCGGAACGCCGTGTCGCAGGCCATGCCGGGGCTGAGGCGGCCGGGCAAGGCACTACGCCGCGTCGCCGGCATGGCGCGAGCGGCCGTCGAGGTCGTGCTGGGTCGCGCCATCCTTGCCCGCGTCAATCAGATTGCCTTATTTGCCCTCAACGATTGCGTCCCGACAGCTCTGCAGCGTCTGCTCTTGTGTCCCGGATGCATCGATGGTCGCCCAACCGACATGGCCGATATTATAGCCCTCCTGCTGCGCGGCAACCTCTTGCGTGGCGTCGGATGCGTCTCCCCGGCGACGTCCGATTCGCGCCTGGCGGGTGGCGAGATCCGCAACCAGGAACAGCCCGTTCAACGGCGCGTTGCTCTCGCGCGCCAGTGCGGCGATCGCGTCTCGTTCGTCCTCGGCGGCGAATACACCGTCGATGATCGCCGAATGGCCTTGCGCCAGCACCCGCCGGGCGTGCTGAGCCAGCGTGTCGTAGACGCGGGCCGTGACCTCTGGCGTGTATGCGGATGGCGGCAGCCGCTGCGTGTCCTTGACCCCGAACATCTGCTTGCGGATGACGTCGCTGCGCAGCACGATTGCTCCCGGCGACGGCGCGACGAACGGCGCGAGCGCGCGCGCCAAAACCGTCTTTCCGGTGCCTGACAGTCCGCCGACGGCAATCAGCCGCGGAGCGGCAGGCTGGATCAGCACCCGGGCGAGGTCGAAATAGCGCCGTGCGTCGTCAAGGATATCAGGGTCGTCACAACGCGGCGGCTTTAGCCGTGCCAGCGCCACCTGGGCGCGGATTGCCGCCCGGATCGACATGAACAGCGGCAGGACGGAGAGCGCGCCGAGATTGTCGGGCGGAGTCGCAGCGAGATATCGGTTCAGGACGATGTTGGCCGCGCGTGCCTGATCGTGGCGCAACAGGTCCATCAATGTGAATGCGAGATCGTAGAGCACGTCGACAGTTGCGATTCTCGCATCGAATTCGATGGCGTCGAACATTACAGGCTGTTGGTCGATCGACACGATATTCGCAAGATGCAGGTCGCCGTGGCAGCGCCGCACGAAGCCGAGGCGGCCGCGCTCCTCGAGCAGAGGCCGAAGGCGCAGGAATGTCGCGTGCGAGGCCCTGCCGAGCAGTCCGATCGCATCAGCTTCGAGATGGTTGCCGGTCCGCAGGCCACTGTCGTTTCCATCGATCAGGCCGCGGATGGAGGAAACCCAAGCCCTGCCGTCGGAGCGGGGCGCTGCGGCATGCGAACCCACGATCGCGTCGGCGGCAGCCGAGGCGAGAGTCTCATCCAGCGGGCCGTCCTTGGCCAGATGATCCAGCGTTTGGCTTTCGTCGAAGCGCGACATCTCGACCGCATATTCGATCGGCCGGCCGGGCCCGTCGATCTGCACCGAGCCATCAGGCTCCTCCGTGATCGCGACGACGCGATGATAGATCTGCGGCGCCAGCGGCCGGTTGATCCTGATCTCCTCCTCGCAGGCCGCCTTGCGCTTATCGAGCGTCGAATAATCGAGGAACGGAAAATGCACGGCCCGCTTGATTTTCAGCGCGCGCTTGCCGTCGAGAAAGACCGAGGCGGCGTGCGTATCGATCCGTCTCACGCCCGGATGTATGGCGGAATCGGTGAGAGCCGCAAAGATCCGGTCCTGGGTCGCAGACTCGTCGGTCATTCCTGCTGGTGCCTGAACGAGATCGTCTGGGGCGGTGTGACAAGACCGTCATTGGCCAGCCACCATGTTGGGTTATGATCTCGTACCAGGCTCGCAGTTTCCAGCCTGAATTTCCATCATCGGAACCGTCAGCGACCGGGTGCATTTGCTTTCATGTCGACCTACCGTCTGAAGAATCTGCTGTCGCCGCGCTCCGTCGCGCTGGTCGGCGCGAGTGCCCGCCCGGTCTCCGTGGGACGCGCCGTCCTCGACAACATCCGCAGCGCCGAATTCAAGGGACAGTTTGGCCTCGTCAATCCGCGCCATGCCGAGATCGGCGGCATCGCCGCGGTGAAGAGCCTGGACAAGTTGCCTTTCGTTCCCGAGCTCGTGGTCATCACCGCGCCGGCGCGGGAGGTTCCTGGGATCATCGACCAGGCCGGGCATCGCGGCACGGCGGGCGCGCTGATCGTCTCGGCCGGGCTCGGCCACGGACCGGGCTCCCTGCACGAGGCTGCAATCGCCGCGGCCCGAAAATACGGCATGCGGCTGATCGGTCCGAACTGTCTCGGCATCATGATGCCCGAGGTGAACCTCAATGCCAGCTTCGCCGCACACATGCCGGGAGCAGGCAATCTCGCACTGATTTCGCAATCGGGGGCGATCGCAGCCGGCATGGTCGATTGGGCGGCGCAACGTGGCGTCGGCTTCTCCGGCATCGTCTCGATCGGCGATCAGATCGACGTCGACCTTGCCGATCTGCTCGACTATTACGCGATGGATCACAAGACCCGCGCGATCCTGCTCTATATCGAGGCCATCAAGGACGCGCGCAAGTTCATGTCGGCCGCCCGTGCCGCCGCGCGCGTGAAGCCGGTCGTCGTGGTGAAGTCCGGCCGCATGGTGCAGGGCGCGAAGGCCGCTGCCACGCATACCGGCGCGCTCGCCGGCGCCGACGCGGTCTACGACGCCGCGTTCCGCCGCGCGGGCGTCCTGCGGGTGTCCGACCTGCGCGAGCTGTTCGATTGCGCCGAGACGCTCGGCCGCGTTGAATCGCCGACGGGAAAGCGTCTCGCCATCCTGACCAATGGCGGCGGCCTCGGCGTCCTCGCCATCGATCGATTGGTCGAACTGGGCGGAATTCCGGCATCGATCTCGGCGGAGGCCCGCAAGAAACTCGATGCCGCGCTGCCGCCGACCTGGTCCGGTGCAAATCCCGTCGACATCGTTGGCGACGCTGACGCCGCGCGCTACGCGGCGGCGCTGGAGGTGCTGCTCGCAGATCCCGACAATGACGCAGTCCTTGTCCTCAACGTGCAAACGGCGATCGCCTCGGCTGCCGACATCGCCACGGCCGTGACGGAGCTCGTCGCAAGATACCGCGAGCAGCATCGCCGATGGGCAAAGCCTGTGCTGGCCGGCTGGGTCGGTGCCGATCAGAAGATCATTCAGTCGCTCTCCGGCGCGGGCATTCCGAATTACCCGACCGAGGACGATGCCGTGCGCGGCTTCATGCATCTGGTCCGGCATCGCGAAGTGGTGGAGGAGCTGAGTCAGGTTCCGCCCGCGATGCCCGAAACATTCGTCCCGGACGCCCGGGCCGCCAGACAGATCGTGACCGCAGCCATCGCCGACGGCCGCAAGTGGCTCGAGCCCGTCGAGATCAAGCACCTGCTCGAAGCCTACGACATCGCGATGGTGCCGACCTATGCCGCTGAGGGTGTCGAGCAGGCAGTGGCCTATGCGAACGAGATCTTCGTGCAAGGTGCCACCGTCGTCTTGAAGATCATGTCGCGCGACATCGTTCACAAGTCGGATGTCGGCGGTGTCGTCCTCAATCTGACCACGCCGGATGCGGTGCGCGCGGCCGCCACTGACATTCTCGACCGGGCGAGGAAGCTGCGGCGCGACGCCCGCATCGGTGGGGTCATTGTGCAAGCGATGGTGGTCAAGGCGAAGGCGCGCGAGCTGATCCTCGGCCTCGCCGACGATCCCACCTTCGGAATCGTCGTCGTGTTCGGCCGGGGCGGGACGGCTGTGGAGATCATCAACGACAAGGCGCTGGCGCTGCCGCCGCTCGACCTGCAACTCGCCCGCGACTTGATCGACCGCACGCGCGTATCACGGCTTCTTCGCGCCTATCGAGACGTGCCGGCCGTGAAGCCGGATGCCGTCGCCATGGTGCTGGTCAAGCTGGCGCAGATGGCCGCCGACGTTCCTGAGATCCGCGAATTCGACATCAACCCGCTGCTTGCGGACGAAACCGGCGTGACCGCCGTCGATGCCCGTGTCGCGGTGGGGCCGCCGCAGCGGAAGTTCGCCGGTTCCGGACCGGCCAATTTTGCCGTTCGGGCCTATCCGTCGCAATGGGAGCGGCACGTGAAGCTGAAGGACGACTGGCGCATCTTCGTGAGGCCATTGCGTCCCGAGGACGAGCCGACCATCCATGAATTCCTGCGTCACGTCACGGCGCACGACCTCCGCCTGCGCTTCTTCGCACCGATGAAGGAATTTACCCACGAGTTCATCGCGCGCCTGACCCAGCTCGACTATGCGCGCGCGATGGCCTTCATCGCATTCGACGAGGAGACCGGCGAGATGGTCGGCGTCGTCCGGCTGCATTCGGACTCAATTTACGAGAGCGGCGAATACGCCATCCTGCTGCGGTCTGATCTCAAGGGCAGGGGACTCGGATGGGCCCTGATGCAGCTGATCATCGACTACGCGAAGTCGGAAGGACTGAAGACCATATCGGGCGACGTGCTCCAGGAGAACACCGCGATGCTCGAGATGTGCCGGCAGCTCGGCTTCGAAGTGAAGCCGGACCCGACCGAGCCTGATATCTGCGACGTCAGGCTGAAACTCTGAGCGAGGGGGCGCTAGAGCATGAATCCGGACCCGAAGGGCCGCGTTAGCGCAAACTGTGCAGCAGTTGGCCCGTCTTCCGCAGATTCTCGATGATGCACGCGATCAGCGGCCCCAGTATCGGCACGACCGGGCTGAGTAGATGATGCACTGCACCTGACACCTGAGCCTCGGGAGCGTACGCGTCGTCGCGATCTTCGTCGCATTTGCCGCGGTCTGGCCTGGGCGGACCGGCAAACCAGAGCAAAGCCACTCGATCCGGATTTCGGGCGCTTGAGCTCCGAAATGCTCCTCCGATCCAACCCGCCGACCGACGGTGTTCGTCCGGCCGGCCTCGGCGGTTCGGCAGCGCCTCAACGCAATCGCGACTTGCGTTGCCTGCAACTTTGCATCGATTTGAGTGCATCGGCGCATCCTTTGGATGCCGCCCTCCGCCTGACCACGGCGTTTTCGCAGCAATGGCCCGACACCGCACCCCCTGCTTTCCGGTTGAAAAGCTTGATAACGTTGACTACGCAGGAACCTCAGTGCCTCGCAGTCTTAGGAGCTCCGCGGCGTGCCTCAGGACAAGACCGGCGATCCCCGACAGTCGGCGGGTAACAAACTATCGGTCCTGCGCAAGCACCCGATCTTCGCGGATCTGGAGCCGGACGCGCTCGATCAGCTCTGCCGCTATGCCAAGCACACCACCGTGAAGCGCGGTTCGACGATCGCCGCCAAGGGCGATCCCGGCAACAATTTGTTCGCGGTGATCACGGGAACGGTGAAGATCTCCTCTTCCTCGCCGGATGGACGGAATGCCATTCTCAATCTGATCGGTCCGGGAGAAATCTTTGGCGAGATCGCGGTGCTCGACGGTGCGCCCCGGTCGGCCGACGCCACCGCCAACACCAATTGCGAGCTCTACATCATCGACCGCCGGGACTTCCTGCCCTTCGTGAAGAGCCAGCCGGCGCTGGCGATGAAGTTCATCGAACTGCTCTGCGCGCGCCTGCGCTGGACCAGCCAGCAGGTCGAGCAGGTGATCCTCCAGAACCTGCCGGGCCGGCTCGCCAGTGCGCTGCTCGGTCTCACCGAGGAGCGCAAGCTCGACTCCGGCAGCGGCACGCTTGCCATTACCCAGCAGGAGATCAGCGAGATGGTGGGGATGACGCGCGAGAGCATCAACAAGCAATTGCGCGCCTGGTCCGGCCGCAACTGGGTTCGCCTCGAGCACGGCGCCATCGTCGTGCTGGATACCGATGCGCTGCGCGAACTTGCCGAGAGCGGCCTCGACGGCGCGTGATTCCTCGGACCTAGCCGTCGATGATGGCGACCGCGCGGGTCCAGCCGGCGGAGGCGCGCTCGATCTTCACCGGGAAGCATGAGACCGTGAACCCGGTCGCGGGCAATTGATCGAGATTGTGCAGCTTCTCGAGATGGCAATAGCCGATATGCCGTCCCGCCTTGTGACCCTCCCAGATCAGGCCGGCGTCTTTCGTTTCGGCATATTTCTTCGCGGTGTAGACGAACGGTGCGTCCCAGCTCCAGCCGTCGGTGCCGGTCAGGCGGACGCCGCGCTCGAGCAGGTACATGGTGGCTTCATAGCCCATGCCGCAGCCGGAGTTGACGTATTCGGCTTGACCGAATTTTGCGCCGGCGCTGGTGTTGACGACGACGATCTCCAGCGGCGACAGCGTGTGGCCGATCCGTTTCAGCTCCTTCTCGACATCGTCGGCGCTCGCCACGTAGCCGTCGGGCAGATGCCGGAAGTCGAGCTTCACGCCGGGTTGAAAGCACCATTCCAGCGGCACCTCGTCGATCGTCCATGACCGTTCGCCGCGGTTCATGGTCGGATGGAAGTGCCAGGGCGCGTCGAGATGGGTGCCGTTATGGGTCGACAGCGAGACCTGTTCGACGGCCCAGCCCTGGCCGTCCGGCAGGTCCTGCGCCTTGAGACCGTCGAAGAACTGCAGCATGCGCGGCAGACCCTGCTGGTGATCGATATACTGGATCGTCGGGTGGTTACCCGGTGGATCGGCCGTCACGTCGTTTCTGAGCGGCACGGAGATGTCGACCAGCTTCCGCGGCATGGGCACTCCTTCCAGATGGTCCGCTGCGCCGGGCAGCTTGGAGGACCTCCATTGCTGGCGTCAAGTAACGTGCCGGCGACGTCGAGCCTGCCCGCTGCACCCGCCATAATGCGAATTGCGCCAGAAATCGATCGATGCAACTGTTGCATCGATCGATGCCGGATTTGGCTTGGACAGAGAATGCCGCCCGCCCTAGGGACGACATTGGCGCTTGACTTCACGCCTGAGGTGGAGCGACCCAAGGCAGCTCGCAGCACTTGCCCGACAACGACATAATCAATCCAGGAGGAAAGCCCAGATGAAGACACTCACCGGTATCATTACAGCCGTTGCACTGGCGGTCTCAGCGCCCCTGGCGACCGCACGCGATTTCCGCTCCGCCGACGTCCATCCTGCCGACTATCCGACCGTCGAGGCCGTCAAGTTCATGGGCAAGCAGCTCGCGGCGGCGAGCGGCGGCAAGCTCGGCGTGAAGGTGTTTCCGAACGGCGCCCTGGGCTCCGAGAAGGATACTATCGAGCAGCTCAAGATCGGCGCGCTCGACATGATGCGGATCAACGCATCGCCGCTGAACAACTTCGTGCCCGAAACCATCGCGTTGTGCCTGCCCTTCGTCTTCCGGGACACGCAGCACATGCGCACTGTCCTCGACGGGCCGATCGGCGATGAGATCCTGGCGGCGATGGAGCCCGCGGGATTGGTCGGGCTTGCCTATTACGACAGCGGCGCCCGGTCCATCTACACCGTCAAGGCACCGGTCAAATCGCTCGCCGACCTCAAGGGCCTGAAGATCCGCGTGCAGCAATCCGACCTGTGGGTCGGCATGATCCAGAGCCTCGGGGCCAACCCGACGCCGATGCCCTATGGCGAGGTCTATACCGCGCTCAAGACCGGGTTGGTGGACGCTGCCGAGAACAACTGGCCTTCCTACGAATCCTCGCGCCATTTCGAGGCCGCCAAGTACTACAACGTGACCGAGCACTCGCTGGCGCCCGAAGTTCTCGTGATGTCGAAGAAGGTCTGGGACACGCTGAGCAAGGAGGATCAGGCGATGATCCGCAAGGCGGCCAAGGAATCGGTGCCCGTCATGCGCAAGCTCTGGGACGAGCGTGAGCAGGCCTCCCGCAAGACCGTCGAGGCGGCCGGCGTCCAGGTCGTCACGATCGCCAACAAGGCGGAATTCGTCGACGCGATGAAGCCGGTGTACGACAAGTTCGCCGGTGACGAGAAGCTGAAGGGCCTCGTCAAGCGGATCCAGGCCACGAAGTAAGAAAGACCACAGCGTCGGGTCCGGCGTCGCCCAAGGCGACACCGGACCTTCCAGGGGAGGCGCGCATGACAGACCCACACGTCGCAAGCCACGAGCAGGAGGTCGCCGGACGCCCGTCGACCGGCTTGCTGTCGCGGATCAATGCTCCCGTCGCTCGCTTGGGCATGTATCTGTCGGTGACCGGCCTGCTCGCCATCGTCGTCATCGTGTTCTACCAGGTGTTCGGGCGGTACGTGCTCAATTCCAGCCCGACCTGGACGGAGAACCTCGCGCTGGTCCTGATCCTCTACGTCACGCTGATCGGCGCCGCCGTCGGCGTGCGCGATGCCGGACACATCGGCATGGACAGCTTGCTGGTCATGCTCCCGGATCACGTGCGGGAGAAGATCGAGCTCTTGATCCACGTCCTGGTGGCCGTGTTCGGCGTTGCGATGGTCTACAACGGCTGGATCCTCGGCGCGTCGGTCGGGACCGTGCATATCCCCAATCTCGGCCTGCCCGAGGTTGTCCGCTACGTGCCGCTGATCGCCTCAGGTCTCCTGATCGTCTCCTTTTCAATCGAGCACATCATTGCTCTCCTCCGCGGCGAAGAGGTCGTCCCCTCATGGAACTGATCATCCTCGGCGCCACGTTCTTCGGCTTCCTCATCCTCGGCGTTCCCGTCGCCTTCGCGATCGGCCTCTCGGCGATCTGCACCATCCTTTACGAAGGCCTGCCGGTCGCCGTCATCTTCCAGCAGATGATGTCGGGGATGAACATCTTCTCGTTCCTCGCCATTCCGTTCTTCGTCTTCAGCGGTGAGCTGATGCTGCATGGCGGCGTCGCCGACAAGATCGTGCAGCTCGCCAAGAATCTCGTCGGGCACATCCGCGGCGGGCTCGGCATGTCGAACGTGGTCGCCTGCACCCTGTTCGGCGGTGTTTCGGGCTCGCCCGTGGCCGACGTGTCGGCCATGGGCGCCGTGATGATTCCGATGATGAAGAAGGAAGGTTTCGATACCGACTACGCCGTCAACGTCACCACCCACGCCTCGCTGGTCGGAGCCTTGATGCCGACCAGCCACAACATGATCATTTATGCCCTGGCCGCCGGCGGCAAGGTCTCGATCGGCGCGCTGATCGCGGCCGGCCTCCTGCCGGCGATGGTGCTGATGGTCTGCATGCTGGTCGCCGCCTATGCAGTCGCGGTGAAGCGAGGCTATCCGGCCGGCAAGTTTCCGGGCTGGCCCGAGGTTTTCCGCTCGCTGGCGGCCGCGCTGCCGGGGCTTCTGATCGTCGGCATCATCCTGGCGGGCATCCTGTCCGGCGTCTTCACGGCAACCGAATCCGCAGCTGTCGCGGTCACCTATACGATTCTGCTGACCTTCTTCATCTACCGCACCATGTCCTGGGGCAATTTCCTGCGCGCCGCCGCCAAGGCGGTGAAGACGACGGGCGTCGTGCTGCTGCTGATCGGCGTCTCCACCATGTTCCAGTATCTGATGGGATTGTACGAGGTGGCCGACCTCGCCGGCGAGATGATGAGCAAGGTGTCGACGCAGCCCTGGGTCGTCTTCCTACTCATCAACGTCATCCTGTTCGTGCTCGGCACGTTCATGGACATGGCCGCGACCATTCTGATCTGCACCCCGATCTTCCTGCCGATCGCGATGAAGGCAGGCATGGATCCGGTGCAGTTCGGCATGCTGATGCTGATCAACTGCGCGCTTGGGCTCAATACCCCGCCGGTCGGAACGACGCAATTCGTGGGCTGCGCCATCGGCGGCATCTCGGTCGGCGCGGTCATGCGCACCATCCTGCCGTTCTATGCCGCACTGATCGCAGCACTGATGTTCGTGACCTACGTCCCTGCATTCTCGCTGTGGCTGCCCCGCCTGCTGATGGGGTACAAGGGCTAGCAGCTACAGGGAGACTTCGTTCGTGACGGACTATCGCAAGCTCTTCGATCTCACCGGAAAGACCGCCGTCGTCCTCGGTGCCGCATCCGGCATCGGCAAGTCGTCGGCCGAGGCCTTGGCCGGGCTCGGCGCCCGGGTCGTCTGCGCCGATCGCGCACGCGACGCCGCGGAAGCGACCGCCGCCGGCATTCGCGACAAGGGTGGCTGGGCGGAGGCAGCGGCTTGCGACGCCGCAAGCGCTGCGGACGTCAACGCGCTCGCCAAAACCGTCATGCAGAAATTTTCGCGACTCGACATCGCCGTGACGACGCCCGGGCTCAACATCCGCAAGACCATCCTCGACTATACCGAGGAGGATCTCGATCGCGTGCTGAATCTCAACGTCAAGGGCACGGTCTGGTTCTTCCAGGCCTTTGGCCGCATCATGGTCGAGCAGAAGGGCGGCAGCATCATCGCCTGCTCCTCGGTGCGCGCAGTTACCATCGAGCCGGGTCTCGGCGTCTACGGCTCGACCAAGGCGGCGATCGGCCTCCTGGTGAAGGGCTTTGCCTCCGAGGTCGGCCACGCCGGCGTGCGCGTCAATGCGATCGCGCCGAGCATCGCCGAGACCGCGTTGACCGGCCCGTTCAAGCAGCGGCCCGACATCTACAATCTCTACGCCGGCCACACCGTGTTCAACCGCTGGAGCAGCGCCGACGAGGTCGCCACCGCCGTGGCCTATCTCGCCTCGGATGCCGCGAGCTATGTCAGCGGCAGCACGCTGTTCGTCGATGGCGGCTGGACTGCCGTCGACGGCCCGCCGACCGGTCTCACCCAGCTGCACAAATAGGGCGTCGCCGGCATCTAGCCGGTAAAGCCCGCTTGCCGGCGCAGCTCCTTCCGGTCTGCGCCGGTCAGCAACGCGATCAGCGCGGCGGCCTCTTGCGGATGGGCGGCCCGCGTGGTGACGCCGGCGGTGTACATCGTCACGAGCTCGCAGCCCGGTGGCAGCGACCCCGACAGCGCGATACCCTCGGTCGCGATGATCTCGGTCGCCTGCGTGCAGCCGACCGGCCGTTGCGCGGTGGACGCAGCAAGCTCCCGCATCGCGGTTGCGCCGTTCGGAAATACCTTGAGGCGTGACGCGGTCTCATAGGCGATGCCGAGCTGGTCCAGCACCTTTGCAACGTGCTGTCCTGCCGTCGAGGCCTTGGTATCGGGCACGTAGATCGCATCAGACCCGCGCAGCACGTCACGCAGATCGGCTTCGGTCTTCACCGTCACCCTGGGATCGCGGTTGCGGACCGCGAGCGCTGTCTCGACCCGGCCGACATCGGCGATCGAAGAGGGGATGACGAGCTTTTCCGCGGCGAGCTTTGCAAGCAGCGCCTGGGTCAGGATCACGAGATCCGCCTGCGTTCCCGCGCGCAGCTTGTCGGCCATGATGCCGACCGCGCCGAATTCGCCGTCGATGCCGAAGCCGGTCTGCGCCTTGAAGGCGTCGGTGAGGCCGCGCACCAGGCCTTGCGCTGCGCCGCCGCTCAAGATGTTCACTGTCGTCACGATGCAAGCTCCGCGGCTGCAATGATCCTGTCGCGCGTGATCGGCAGGTCGCGCACGCGCACGCCGAGGCAGTCGTAGACCGCATTGGCGATCGCCGCCGTCACCGGACCGTGCGCGGCTTCGCCGGCGCCGACCGGTTCGATCTCCGGCCGTTGGATGATCTCGACATCCACCGCCGGCACCTCGCTGAATTTCAGGATCGGATAGTCCGTCCAGGAGGTCGACATGATGCGCGACCGGTCGAAGCGAACACGCTCCTTCAGGACCCAGCTCGTCGCTTGGATGGCACCGCCCTCGATCTGGTTGATGACGCCGTCCGGATTGATGGCCTCGCCGACATCGACCGCAAGCGTCAATCGCTTCACGCGGATGTCGTCAGTGCCCTCGATTTCGGCAATCGCCGCGCAGTAGGCCCCCATGTTCTTGTAGCGGGCAAAGCCGACGCCATGGCCGATGCCGGACTGCTTCTGCGGCTTCCACGCGGCGCGCCGCGCTGCGGCGCGGATGACATCCTTGGCGCGTTCGTCGCGCAGATGCCGCAAACGGAACGCGATCGGGTCTTCGCCGCGCAGGGCGGCGATCTCGTCGAGCAGGGATTCGATGGCGAACACGTTGCCTTGCGCGCCGAGCGTCCGCAGCGCCGAGGTGCGCACCGGCATGGTCAGCAGCCGGTGGCTCATGACCGTCCAGGCTGGAAGGTCATAGAGCGGCACCGAGTTGCGATCGCCGCCGCCGCCATTCGCCGCGGGCGGATTCGTCGAGATCATGCGCGGGTAGGGGTTTGCGATCTCGGTCGCCGCAAGCAGCGCGGGCTGCGTCGCGCGTCCCGGCCGTGCTGCGTGGCCGTTGCTCCAGATCGCATGGCGCCAGCCGATGATTTCGTTGCCCGCATCGAGATCGGCCTCGATTTCGATGGCCATGGCCGCGCCGAACGGCGCGTGGGACATCTCGTCGTGGCGCGACCATTGCACCCGCACCGGACGGCCGCCGGCAGCCTTCGCCAGCAGCACCGCATCGAGCGCGACGTCATCGGCCGCGTTGTGTCCGTAGCAGCCGGCGCCCTCCATATGCTCGACGACGATGTTCTCGGCCGGCAGCTTGAGCACGATCGCAAGATCGGCGCGTAGCAGATAGACGCCCTGGCTGTGGGTCCAGACATGGACGCGATCGCCATTCCATTGCGCCACGGCGCAGGATGGCGCGATCGAGCCGTGTGCGATGTAGGGGCGGGTGTATTGCCGGCGCAGGGTTTGGGCCGGCCTGTCCGTCGTCGCCGTCCTGGTGTCGATGACATCAGTCTCGACCGGCTGGCTCCTCAGAAAGCTCGCCAGATCATCCTCGTCGGGCAGCGGCTCGCCGGCCGACCAAGTCGCGCCCTTGCCCAGGGCTTTTAGCGCGGCTTCCGCCGCTGCCTCGCTGTCGGCAACGACGCCGGCAAAGCCGCCGTCGCGGACGATCGTGAGGAGGCCTGGAACGTTGTCCGCAGCCTCTTCATTGAGCGCAATCAATTTAGCGCCCGAGACATCCGGCCGTAGTACGCATCCGTGCAAAAGGCCCGGCAGCGCATAGTCGTGGATGAAGCGCGGTCGCGCGAACACCTTGTCGGGAATGTCGACCCTTTGGACCGAGTGTCCGGCGATGGCTCGCTCGGCGGCACTCTTCGCTGTCGCGCCCGCGGTGGCGTCGTGGTCGAGCGAGACGTCACCAGCGAGCTCCCAATAGCTGGTCCTGACATTGCCGGGTCCCGCGATCGTGCCGTCGTCGATATCGAGCAGCGACGCATCGACGCCGAGACGTTCCGATGCCGCGGTCAGGAAGCGCTGGCGGACTTCGGCACAGGCATGGCGCAGCGCGCGGCCGGATTGCTGGATCGAGAGGCTGCCGGAGGTGACGCCTTCGTTAGGGCTGGCCGCCGTCGAGGCGCGGATCATCTCGATGCGCCCAATATCGACATCGAGCTCGTCCGCGGCGATCTGGGCCAACGCCGTCACGATGCCCTGGCCGATCTCGACCTTGCCGGGCGAGATCGCCACCCGGCCTTCGGTAAACCTCACCCAGGACGACAGCCTTGGATTGGCTGCGAGGCTGACGGGCAGCTTCGGGGCAGGGGACGGCACATTCATGACGTCGCCATCTCCGATGCGGCCCGCATCACCGCGCGGACCATACGATTATGCGATCCGCACCGGCACAGATTGCGATCGAGCGCCGCTCTGACCTCGGCCTCCGTCGGCGACGGATTGCGCTTGAGCAGCGCCGCCGCGCTGATCAGGATTCCCGAGACGCAATAGCCGCATTGCATCGCCTGCTCGGAGATGAAGGCGCGTTGCAGCGGATGCGGCTGTTCGACCGTGCCGAGGCCTTCCACTGTGACGACGTCCTTGCCCGCGACCGACCACATCGGCATGTCGCAGGCGGCCAGCGCGCGGCCCTCGACCATGACGTGACACGCACCGCACTCACCGGCGCCGCAGCCGAAATGTGCACCGGTGACGCCGAGCCGGCCGCGCAGCACATCGAGCAGCGTCCGATCGGGATCGACGTCCACGGCCGTCGCCGCGCCGTTGAGCTGGAATTGGATGGCGGACATTCTCGCTCTACGACCTCAGCTCTTGTCAAACTTCTTGACGACGTCGGCCCATTTCTCGATGTCGCCGCGCAGGAATTTCTCGAATTCCTCCGGTGTCATCGACATGGGGACGGCACCCTGCTCGGTCCAGAGCTTGACGATGTCGGGTCGCTTCACCATTGCGTTGACGGCCGCATTGAGCTTGTCGATGACGGGCTTCGGCGTCCCCGCGGGCGCCATCAGGCCGAGCCAGATCGTCGCCTCATAGCCGGGCACTCCGGCCTCGATCGCGGTCGGCACGTTCGGCAGCACCGCCGAGCGCTGCTTGCCGGTGGTGGCGAGTGCGCGGACCTGGTTTTCGCCGATGTTCGGGGCCATCGCCGGCACGGCGTCGATCATCATCTGTACCTGTCCGCCGATCACGCCGCTGCGTGCCTCGCCGCTGTTGCGATAGGGGACGTGGACGATGTCAGTTCCGGCCATGGCTTTGAACAGCTCGCCCGCCATGTGATAGGGCGTGCCCTGGCCGGAAGAGGCGTAGTTCAATTTGCCCGGTTGCGCCTTGGCGAGCGCGATGAACTCCTGCAGTGTCTTCGCGGGAACTTGCGGGTTCACCACGATGACGAGGTCGGAATAGTTCACCGGCGCAATCGGCACGAGGTCGCGCATCAATTCATATTTGCGCTTGTCCAGGGTCAGCAGCGATTCATTCGCGGTCTGGGTGTTGGACATCATCAACAGCGTGTAGCCGTCGGCGGGTGCTTTCGCCGCTTCGATCGTGCCGATCACACCGCCAGCCCCGGTGCGGTTCTCGATCACGAAAGGCTGGCCAAAGCTCTCCTGGAGGACGTTGCCGATCAGCCGTGCCGCGACGTCCGCCGGTCCGCCGGCGCCAAAGGGCACCACGATCCGGACCGCGCGGGTGGGATAGTCCTGAGCCAATGAGGGGACTGCAGAGAGGGCCCCGAGCAGGCTGGCAGCCAGCGCCAGCATGAACCTTCGGGCTGTCATGCCCACCTCCCTGATGTCGTTCTTGTTGGCCGGCACTGTAGCGGCAGGGGATACGAACTGTCGACGGATCACAAGGTCGATCCTGCCAGGAATATCGGGACGGTTTCGGTGTGACCGTGCGCCCTTCGCAGTCGCGGCAGGAACCGGCGGCGCACGTGATCTGAGCAAATCGCATGGGCATTGCCGGATAAATGCCTCGGCTGACAGGTATTTTGATGTTACGAATTTGGCCATGAACCAGCACGCCAAGATCGAAATTCGCCATTCGACCTGTCCGCATGATTGCCCCTCGGCCTGCGCCCTCGATGTCGAGGTGGTCGAGGGACGCAGCATCGGCCGCGTCCGCGGTTCGAAGAAGCAGACTTATACGGCCGGCGTCGTCTGCGCCAAGGTCGCCCGCTACGCCGAGCGCATCCATCATCCTGAAAGGGTGATATTTCCGATGCGCCGCATCGGGCCGAAGGGCTCCGGACAGTTTGCTCGGATCTCCTGGGATGAGGCGCTGGACGAGATCGCCGATCGCTTCAACCAGGCCGAGCGCGAGTTCGGCGCGGAATCGATCTGGCCCTATTACTACGCCGGCACGATGGGGCTGGTGATGCGCGATGGCCTCAACCGCCTCACCCATGTGAAGAAATATTCGCGCTTCTATCAGACCATCTGCGCCAATGTCGCGCGTATCGGATTCGCGATCGGCACCGGCAAGATCGCCGGCGTCGATCCGCGCGAGATGGCGCTGTCCGACCTCGTGGTGATCTGGGGCACCAATCCCGTCAACACCCAGGTCAACGTGATGACGCACGCTGCCCGCGCGCGCAAGGAGCGCGGCGCGAAGATCGCGGCGGTTGACATCTACGACAACGACACCATGAAGCAGGCTGACATCAAGATCATCCTGCGGCCCGGCACCGATGGCGCCTTCGCCTGCGGCGTGATGCATGTCCTGTTCCGCGACGGCTATGCCGACCGCGCCTACATGGACAAATATACCGATTGCCCGGATGAGCTCGAGGCGCATCTGAAGACGCGCACGCCCGAATGGGCCTCGGCCATCTCAGGCGTGCCGGTGTCGGAGATCGAGGCCTTTGCCAGGGCCGTCGGCGAGACCAAGCGGACCTTCCTGCGTCTCGGTTACGGCTTCACCCGCTCGCGCAACGGCGCGACTCAGATGCACGCAGCGCTGTGCATTTCCGCGGTGACGGGCGCCTGGCAATATGAAGGCGGCGGCGCGTTCTTCAACAATTACGCGCTATGGCACTTCAACGAATCCATCATCGAAGGCCACGACGCCATCGACAAGACCACGCGTGCGCTCGACCAATCGCAGATCGGCCGCATCCTCACCGGCGACGCCGAAGCCCTGCACGGCAAGGGCCCGGTCAAGGCGATGCTGATCCAGAACACCAACCCCATGACGGTGGCGCCGGAGCAGGCGCTGGTACGGCAGGGCTTTGCGCGCGAGGATCTGTTCGTCGTGGTGCACGAGCAGTTCATGACCGAGACCGCCGCGATGGCCGACATCGTGCTGCCGGCGACCATGTTCATGGAGCATGACGACCTCTATTACGGCGGTGGCCATCAGCACATCTCGGTCGGGCCGAAGCTGATCGATCCGCCCGGCGAGTGCCGCTCCAACCACGAGGTGTTGCAGGCACTGGCGCCGCGGCTTGGCGCGAAGCATCCGGGCTTCGAGCTGACGCCGCGCGAATTGATCGATGCGACGCTGAAGCTCAGCGACCACGGCGACATCGCCGGGCTCGAAGCCGATCTCTGGCGCGACCTGCAACCGGATTTCCGCACCTCGCATTATCTCGACGGCTTTGCCCATGCCGACAAGAAATTCCACTTCAGGGCGGACTGGGCGCATCCGCCGTTCGGCCAGACCATGGGTGATTTCGACAAGATGCCTGATCTGCCGGACCATTGGGCGGTGATCGAGCACACCGACCAGGTCCATCCGTTCCGGCTCGCGACCAGCCCCTCGCGCAGCTTCCTCAACACCACGTTCAACGAGACGCCATCCTCGCAGGCGCGCGAGGGCAGGGCCAGCGTGATGATCCATCCCCTGGATGCCGCCGCGCTGGGCATCGCCGATGGCGATGCGGTGACGCTCGGCAATACGCGCGGTGAGACCACGCTGGTCGCTGCGCTGTTCGAGGGCGTGCGGCGCGGCGTGCTGGTCGCCGAATCCGTTCACCCGAACAAGAATCATGTTGGCGGCCGCGGCATCAACATGCTGACGGGCGCGGACACCATCGCGCCGATCGGCGGCGCTGCATTCCACGACAACAAGGTCTGGATCAGGAAGGCTATTTACGTCTAATCGGCCATCCTTCGAGACGCCCGCCCTTGGTGGGCCCTCAGGATGAGGACGGAGTGTGCGGCGGCAATTTCAACAGGGCAAAGATGGCGCTCAGCCTCATCCTGAGGAGACCGCAAAGCGGTCGTCTCGAAGGACGAGGCGCTCGTTCGGGCGCGGCCGAGGAGCGCAGCTGCGTTCGCGGAGCGCTACGCCCTAAATCATCGCGCCTCAAGGCACGCACTCCGTGACGCCGTAGCCCGCGAACTCCTTCGCGATATCAGGGTTCATCGACTTCGCCTGCGCGATGTCGGTGGCGCCGTCGCCGCCGCTCTTGCGGGTGGCGACGCCGCGGCCGAACAGCGAGGATGAGGAGCGCGGGTTGCGCTGGATCGCGTCGGTGTAATCTTTGATCGCCTCGGTGGTCCGCCCGAGCTTGAGGTTGACGAGCCCGCGGCTGTCGAGCGCATCGCTCAATCCGGGATTGACCTGCAGTGCGAGATTGCAGTCGGCGAGCGCGCCCTGCAGGTCGCCGGTCGCAGCCCGGGTCCAGCAGCGGTTGTTCAGCGCTTCCCCATCCCTGGGAGCGCGGCGGATCACGACGTCGAAATCCTGCATGGCGAGCGCATAGGCGCGCTTGATCGCGTAGACCTGGCCGCGCTTGTAGCGTGACGCGAGGTCGTTGGCATTGGCCGCGATCTTGCGACTGAGGTCGGCGATGACTGGATCTCTTGCCAACTCGTCGGCGGTTGGGGCGGGCGCTACTTGCGGCACCTCGCAGGCCGGCCTCTGCGGCTCCTGCGTCTGGGTGTCCGGCCTGGCCTGAGCCTTGTTGTCCGGTGGTCGCGTGACGGTACCCGCGAATGAGAATTCCGTCGTCAGCGAGGAGGACAGCCACGGCACCTGCTCGCGGTTGGTGGCAGCGACCACGCCGTTCTTGGTGTTGGTCAAGGCCTGCTCGGCGCTGATGTTCGGCGCGCGCATCTCGCGGAGCAGCTCGGAGACGAACAGGCTGCGATCGGTCTTGCCGCTGGCCGTGACCGCGCCGAGCGCGGCCGAGTAGAGCACGAGCGAATTGTTCGGCGCGATCGCCGGCGCAAGGCCGGCCGAATAGCGGCGGAAACGCCGCTCGAACGGGTTGCGGCGCGAGGCGTCGATCAATGCGATCTTGATCGCGGCGCCGCGCGTGTTCACCTCGGCGAGAATGGTGTCGAGGCTGAAGCCGTCGCGCGAGACATCAGGCTCGGTCCAGATTTGCGCGTCGACCGGTAGCAGGTAGGTCTGCCGGTTGGACTGGATGGCGAAGCCGTCGAAGAAGATCAGCGCTACCGCGCCGCGTTCGATGCGGGCGTAGAAGCGATCCAGCACCTGTCGCATGGCATCGCCCGTGAGGTTACTCTGCCTGTCGACGACGAAACCGTCGCGCTTCAATTCCTCGGCGACGTCCTGTGCGTCGTTGGCGACGTCGCTGAGCACGAGTTCATTGTCCGGATATCTCGCATTGCCGATCACGAGCGCGATCTTCGCGGCATCGGCCGCGCGGCTGGCGGTGCCGCCGCTTAGCACGACCAGCCCGGCCAGCAACAACACAAGTGCGGCGCGCATGAAATGGCTCATCGGTGATCAAAATCTCCCGTCAGGATAGCGGCCACGACCCGTAATTCAATCGACCAACGAAGTTGCGCCCACACGCTATGGTGACAGGGCATTGCAGATTGCCCTTGCGTGCGCCGCCCGACCTGCCGCAAATGACAGCAAAACGGGAGCAAGGAAGCGAGCGTGCCATGACCAACTCCATTGGCGTCATCACCGAGAAGCGCGGGCAGGCGTTCTGGATTACCATCAACCGGCCGGAGAAACGCAACGCGCTGAACGGCGACGTCATCGCCGGTATCACCAAAGGCTATCGCGACGCGCATGACGACAAGGACGTCCGCGTCATCGTGCTGACGGGCGCGGGCGACAAGGCGTTCTGCGCGGGCGCCGACTTGCAGAATTCCGGCGCGGCTTTCGCGATGGATCATTCCAAACCAAATGTCGACTATGCTGATCTGTTACGTTTGTCACAGAACTCCACCAAGCCAGCGATTGCGCGGGTCGGCGGCGTCTGCATGGCCGGCGGCATGGGCCTGTTGTGCATGACCGACATGGCGATTGCGGCCGACCACGTCATCTTCGGCCTGCCGGAGGTGAAGGTCGGCGTGTTCCCGATGCAGGTCTTGAGCCTGCTCCAGCGCATCGCGCCGCCGCGGCTCGTCAACGAATGGGCGCTCACGGGCGAGCCGTTCGACGCCAGGGCCGCGCTGGGCGCAGGCCTTCTCAACTACGTCGTGCCCACAGCCGAGCTCGATGCCAAGGTCGATTGGCTAATCGGCCGCATCGTCGACAAATCGCCGACCGCGATCCGCCGCGGCAAATACGCCATGCGCGCGATCGCCTCGATGTCGTTCGACGAGAGCATCGCCTACACCGAAAGCCAGATCGCGTTGCTCGCGATGACCGAGGACGCCAAGGAAGGCCTGAAGGCGTTCAGCGAGAAGCGCAAGCCGGTCTGGACGGGGAGGTGAGGGAAGTTCTTGGGTCGTCCTGGCGACAGCCAGGACGACGTTGGCGAGGAATTGCGAAAATGCTCCAACGCTCGTCATTGCGAGCGCAGCGAAGCAATCCAGTATCTTTCCGCGGCGGCTGTCTGGATTGCTTCGCTGCGCTCGCAATGACGGAGCAAGGGGAAGGGCCGTCGTCCCGCCTTGTGCCAAGAGGGCGCGTCCCGGAATGACGAGCTACCCCGCGTTCGCCTTCAATCCCGCCGTCTGGATACCCGCGACCGCGCAGGCTTCGTCATTGTCGGAGGTGTCGCCGGAGACGCCGACGGCGCCGAGCAGCGTCGAGCCGTCCATGATCAGCACGCCGCCGGGGACCGGCACCAGCGCGCCCTTGGCGATGGTGTTCACGGCGTCGATGAAATAGGCCTGCTCCTGGGCGCGCTGGAACAGCGCGCGTGAGCCCATGCCCATGGCAAGCGCGCCATAGGCCTTGCCGTGCGCGATCTCGGCGCGCATCAGGCTTGTGCCGTCCTGCGCCGCCGCGAGCTTGAGCACGCCGCGTGCGTCGAGGATGGTGACGACCAGCGGCTTCAGCTTCAGCTCGCCGGCCTTGGCGAAGGCAGCGTCGAGGATCTTGCGGGCGATTTCGAGCGTGAGTTCAGCCATGGCTGGGTTCCTTTGCAGCTGGAGAAGTGGAGTTGATGTCGGCGCGATCGAGGCTCATCGCCAGCACGCGGGCGACGTGGAGCGCTTCGCGCTGGGCGCCGTCGTGGATCTGGTGCCGGCACGAGGTGCCGTCGGCAACGACGAGCGTATCTCTGTCCGCACGCCGCACGGCCGGCAGCAGCGACAGTTCGGCCATCTCGATCGAGGCGTCATAGGTGTCCGCACCGTAGCCGAAGGCGCCGGCCATGCCGCAACAACTCGACTCGATGGTCTCGACCTCAAGGCCGGGGACGAGGCGCAGCACCTGCTCGACCGGCTTGAAGGCGCCGAAGGATTTTTGGTGGCAATGGCCGTGCACAATCGCTTTGTCAGCGATGGTACCGAGCGGCAATTGCAGCCGGCCGGCCTCGGCCTCGCGTACCAGGAACTCCTCGAAGGTCAGCGCGTGGGCGCCGACCGCCCTGGCATCGTTGTCCTTGCGTAGCGAAGAAAGCTCGTCGCGCAGCGTCAAGAGGCAGCTCGGCTCGAGGCCTATGATTGGCACTCCGCGCGCCGCAAAGGGCGCGAAGGCGGCCACCAGGCGATCGAGCTCGGCCTTGGCTTCATCGACGAGACCGGCCGACAGGAAGGTCCGGCCGCAGCACAGCGGGCGACTGCCACTCGCGGGCTTCGGCAGATGCACGCGATAGCCGCCGGCCGCGAGCACGCGCAGTGCGGCCTGAAGATTTTCGCGTTCGTAGATGCGGTTGAACGTATCAGCGAACAGAACAACCTCGCGGCCGGTCTCCGGACCGACGCTTTCAGCCGGCGGCACAAAGACGTCGCCGCGGAAGGCGGGCAGGGCCCGTCGCGCGCTGATGCCGGCAAAGCGCTCGAACAGCTTTCGCAGCAGCGGGCTATTGTTGCGCAAGTTCGCCAGTGGCGCGAAGCGTGAGGCAAGGCCGGCATAGCGCGGGAGGTAGCCGACCAGCCGGTCGCGCAGTGTCAGGCCGTGAGAGGCGGCGCGCGCGGCAAGCACCTCGATTTTCATCTTGGCCATATCGACGCCGGTCGGGCACTCGTGACGGCAGGCCTTGCAGGATACGCAGAGCTTCAGCGTCTCCATCATTTCGTCGGAGGAGAGCGCATCGGCACCAAGCTGGCCGGAGATCGCGAGCCGCAAAGTGTTCGCACGCCCTCGCGTGACGTCCTTCTCGTTGCGCGTGGCGCGATAGGACGGGCACATCACGCCGCCTTCGAGCTTGCGGCAGGCGCCGTTGTTGTTGCACATCTCGACCGCGCCCTGGAAGCCGCCGCCGGCGCCGGGATAGGCCGACCAGTCGAGTTTTGTCTTCAGCTCGCCGACGCGATAGTCGGGCTTGAAGCGGAACAGCGAACGATCGTCCATTTTGGGCGCATCGACGATCTTGCCGGGATTGAGCACGCTGTCGGGATCGAAGCGGTGCTTCACTTCCCTGAAGTCGGCGACGAGGCGCTCGCCGAACATCGTCTCGTGGAATTCGGAGCGCACCAGTCCGTCGCCATGCTCGCCGGAATGCGAGCCCTTGTATTCGCGCACCAGCGCGAAGGCCTCCTCGGCGATGGCGCGCATCGCCTTGACGTCCTTCTCCAGCTTCAGGTTCAGCACCGGGCGCACGTGCAGGCAGCCCTCGGATGCATGGGCATACATCGTGCCGCTAGTGCCGTGCCTGGCAAACACCTCGTTCAGCCGCGCGGTGTAGTCGGCGAGGTGCGGCAGCGGCACGGCGCAGTCCTCGACGAAGGAGACCGGCTTGCCCTCCTGCTTCATCGACATCATGACGTTGAGGCCGGCGGCGCGGAAATCGGCAATGCCGCTCTGCAGCGCAGGTTCAGTGATCTCGACCACGCCGCCCCATTTGCGCGTGTCGTTGTTCCAGCCGAAGCCGAGATCGCCCATCAGCTCGCCGAGCTGCTTGAGGCGCGCGAGATTGTCCGCCTGGTCCTCCTCGGCGAACTCGACCACCAGCACGGCATCCGGATCGCCCTTGATCGCGGCGGAGATGATTGGCCTGAACATCGCGATGTCGCGGCCGAGCGCGATCATGGTGCGGTCGACCAGCTCGACTGCGATCGGCTTCAGCTTGACCAGATGCTGGGCCGCGTCCATCGCCTCGTAGAAGCTGCCGAAATGGCAGACGCCCAGCGCCTTGTTGCGGATCACAGGCCACAGCTTCAGCTCGACCTTGGTGGTGAAGGCCAGCGTGCCTTCGGAGCCGACCAGCAGATGCGCCATGTTGTTCGGCGCATTGCGCGGCACCAGCGCATCGAGATTGTAGCCGCCGACGCGGCGCTGCACCTTTGGGAAGCGCGTCGCAATCTCGTCGGCCTCGCGGGCCCCGAGATCGAGCATGTCGCGGAACAGGGCGCGTGCGCTGTCGCCGGGCCCAAGATCGGAGAGATCGCGCGACACTTCGCCGAAGCGGCTCAGCGTGCCGTCGGCAAGCGCGGCCTCCATCGACAGCGTGTTGTCGCGCATGGTGCCGTAGCGCAAGCTACGGCCGCCGCAGGAATTGTTGCCGGCCATGCCGCCGATGGTGGCGCGCGAGGCCGTGGAGACGTCGACCGGAAACCACAGGCCGTGCTTTTTGAGCTGGCGGTTGAGGTCGTCGAGCACGATGCCGGGCTCGACCACGCAGGTCCGGTTCTCGACGTCGAGCGACAGGATCCGGTTCAGGTGCTTGGAGAGATCGACCACGAGCCCGTCATTGACTGTCTGGCCGCATTGCGAGGTGCCGCCTCCGCGCGGGGTGACCTTCAGCCCCTCGTCGCGGGCGATCGCCAGCGCCCGCAAGGCCTCGTCCATGGTCCGGGGGACGACTACGCCCGCCGGCATGATCTGGTAGAACGAGGCATCGGTGGCATAGCGGCCGCGGCTGAAGCCGTCGAACAGGACGTCGCCGGTCATTTCGGCGCGCAGGCGCCGTTCGAGCGAGGAGGCGTTTGTCATCCCTGAGTCCCGCCTGATCCAGCGAGGTGGGTCACCCTTGCTGAGTTATTCATTATGGATCGCGTTCGATTATATTATGAATTCAAATTGAGCAAGCCAGGCGGCGCCTAAGGCGAGGCCGGCGCGCCCTCTTCGGGCTCGGCGAGGTGCTCGATCGCGGCCGCCCGCTTGTTGCGCAGATGCTGGAACAGGATGTCGCTGAGCTCGCTGCCGGCGCGGCGGCGCAGCGCATCGAGGATCGCCTCGTGCTCGCGCATCGCCTCCGCCCAGCGCTGACGCTTGCGGGCGAAATTGGCGGAGTAGCGGACGCGGCGGATCCGGCCGGCGAAATTGGCGTAGGCCGTCTTCAGCGTCTCGTTGCGCGCGGCCGCGACGATGCTCTCGTGGATGCGCTGGTTGGCCTGGAAATAGCCGTGCATGTCGCGATGCAAATAGTGGCCATACATCTCGTAATGCAGCTGCTCGATCGCGGTGATTTCCGCATCCGTAATGGTTTCGCAGGCGAGACGGCCGGCGAGGCTCTCCAGCCCGGCCATCACGTCGAACAGCTCCTCGAGGTCGCGCTGGCTGAGCTGCCGCACCCGCGCGCCGCGGTTGGGCAGGAGCTCGATCAGGCCCTCGGCGGCGAGCACCTTGAGCGCCTCGCGCAATGGCGTGCGGGAGATGCCGAGCATCTCGCAAAGCTGCCGCTCGGGAACGCGAGCGCCTTCCGGAATGTTGCCCTCGACCACGTAATCGCGCAGCCGCAAGAGGATCTCGTCATGAAGCGAGGCGTCCTGGCGGTCGCCGCCATTTGCGGTCGGCGGGGCGATCGGAACCCCGGTGTCGGGAATCGTGGATTTCATTTGCAGCACAATAGTTTGACCGTTTGGTCGCGTCGATGGATACAATCGAATACCAAATTTTGATTGAAAGGACAAAAAATGAATGCAAAATAGCCGGAAAGAGCCGAGCAGAACCCGCCGAAAGGGAGGTTTTCATGCATCAGGGACGCCATTTCCTTCAGATTCCGGGCCCGAGCCCGGTCCCTGAGCGCGTTCTGCGCGCGATGGACATGCCGGTCATCGACCACCGCAGCGCGGAGTTCGGCGAACTCGGCCGGACCGTGCTCGAAGGCAGCCAGAAGATCTTCCAGACCAAAGGACCGGTCGTGATCTTCCCCTCGTCGGGGACGGGGGCGTGGGAGGCTGCGATCGTCAACACGCTGTCGCCGGGTGACACGGTGCTGATGGTCGAGACCGGCCATTTCGCCACCTTGTGGCGGCAGATGGCCGGGCGTTTCGGCATCGAGGTCGATTTCGTCCCGGGCGATTGGCGCCGCGGCGCCGATCCGGCCGTGATCGAGGCCAGGCTCGCCGCCGACGCCGCGCACGCGATCAAGGCCGTCATGGTCGTTCACAACGAGACCTCGACCGGTGCGACCAGCCGTATCGCCGAGATCCGCGCCGCGATCGACCGCACCTTGCATCCCGCTCTCTTGATGGTCGATACCATCTCCTCGCTAGGCTCGGTCGACTATCGCCACGACGAATGGAAGGTCGACGTCAGCGTCAGCTGCTCGCAGAAGGGGTTCATGCTGCCGCCCGGCCTCGGCTTCAACGCGATCTCGGAGAAGGCCCGCGCCGCATCCAAGACCAACAGGATGCCGCGCTCCTATTTCGACTGGGAGGAGATGCTCAAGCCCAACGCAAAAGGCTTCTTCCCCTACACGCCGGCGACCAATCTGCTGTACGGCCTGCGCGAGGCGATCGCGATGCTGCTCGAGGAGGGGCTCGACAACGTGTTTGCGCGCCATCAGCGGCTCGCGGCCGCAACGCGCGCTGCCGTCAATCATTGGGGCCTCGAGATCCTCTGCCAGGAGCCGGCCGAATTCTCGCCGGTGCTCACGGCGGTGCTGATGCCGCCGGGACATGACGCCGATCAATTCCGGAAAGTGGTGCTCGACAATTACAACATGTCGCTCGGCTCGGGCCTGTCGAAGGTTGCCGGCAAGGTCTTCCGCATCGGCCATCTCGGCGAATGCAACGCGTTGACGCTGCTCGGCGCGCTCACCGGCGTCGAGATGGGCCTGTCCGTCGCCGGCGTGCCGCACCGTGCCGGCGGCGTCGATGTCGCGATGAAGCTCCTGGAGCAGCGGCCGCAGGGCAATGCCTCGCCGCACCTGAAAGTGGTCACGTGAGGGTGTTCGCGGGGAGGGGGATGGCATCCGAGGGCAGGCCCGCCTGCCATGCTCGGACGGCCCCTTTAGAGAGGGGACAAGCCGGTCAAATGGTGCTATTCGGCGGCCATCAAACCAAGGCTAGACCGGGAAGGACGCCGATGACCGTGCATACTGGAAGGCATTTCTTACAGATTCCAGGACCGACCAACGTGCCCGATAGGGTGCTGCGGGCGATGGACATGCCGACGCTGGACCATCGCGGTCCGGAGTTCGCCGAGCTCGGCTTTGCGGTTCTCGCCTCGATGCAGCGGGTGTTCCGCACCAAGCAGCCCGTGATCATCTTCCCCTCGTCCGGCACCGGCGCCTGGGAAGCGGCGATGGTCAATGTGTTCGCGCCCGGCGACAAGGTCCTGATGTGCGAGACCGGCCAGTTCGCCGTGCTGTGGCGCGGCATCGCCGACAAGTTCAAGCTCGACGTCGACTTCATCCCGAGCGACTGGCGGCATGGTGCCGACCTCGCCGAGATCGAGAAGCGCCTTGCCGCCGACAAGCAGCATGCGATCAAGGCGGTCTGCGTCGTCCACAACGAGACCTCGACCGGCTGCGTGACGCCGCCGCTCGAAGTGCGCAAGCTGCTCGACCGCGTCAAGCATCCGGCGCTCTTGATGGTCGACACCATCTCCGGCCTCGGCTCGATGGAATATGAGCACGATGCCTGGGGCATCGACGTCTCCGTCGCAGGCTCCCAGAAGGGCCTGATGCTGCCGCCCGGCCTCGGCTTCAACGCTGTCTCTGAAAAGGCGCTCAGCGTTGCGAAGGCCAACCCCGGCATGCGCTCCTACTGGGACTGGCAGGAGGTCATCAGCTTCAACCAACTCGGCACCTTCCCCTACACGCCCGCAACCAACCTGCTCTATGGCCTGCGCGAAGCGGTCAAGATGCTGGAAGAGGAGGGACTGGAGAACGTCTGGAGCCGCCACAAGCGCCACAGCGCCGCGACGCGCGCCGCGGTCAAGGTCTGGGGCCTGGAGACGCAATGCGCCGACCCTGCCGCACATTCGCCGGCGCTGACCGGCGTGCGCGTTCCCGATGGACACGACGCCGATGCCTTCCGCAAGGTGGTGCTGGAAAACTTCGACATGTCGCTCGGCACCGGCCTGAACAAGGTCAAGGGCAAGGTGTTCCGCATCGGCCATATCGGCCATTTCAACGATCTGATGCTGATGGGCACGCTCGCGGGCGTCGAGATGGGCCTCGATCTTGCGAAGATTCCGCACCGGAGCGGCGGCGTGTTGGCGGCGATGGACGTCTTGAAGGGACGCGACGCGGTGCCGATGGCAAAAGCTCAGGTGGCCTAGAGGTTGAGCTGGCCTGAACCGACCTAAATAGAAGAAGAGACGCGCGATGAACGCACCGACGACGAACGAAGACCTGCTCTACTCCGTCCAGGACGGCATCGCGCGGATCACCTTCAACCGCCCGCAGGCGCGCAACGCAATGACCTTCGCCATGTATGACCGCATGGCGGAGATCTGCCAGGAGATCAACGCCGATCGCTCGATCAAGGCGCTGATCCTGACCGGGGCCGGCGACAAGGCGTTTGCCTCCGGCACCGATATTTCTCAGTTCCGTGCGTTCAAAACCGCGCAGGATGCGCTTGACTATGAGGCCCGCATCGACCGCGTGCTCGGCACGCTCGAGCAGTGCCGCGTGCCCGTGATCGCGGCCATTGCCGGTGCCTGCACCGGCGGCGGCGCCGGCATCGCGGCCTGCTGCGATCTCCGCATCGGTACCGAGACGACGCGGATGGGCTTTCCGATCGCGCGCACGCTCGGCAACTGCCTGTCGATGTCGAACATCAGCCGCGTCGTCGCGCTGGTGGGTCCCGCCCGCACCAAGGATATGATCTTCAAGGCGCGCCTCGTCGAGGCGCCGGAAGCCCTCGCACTCGGCCTGCTCAACGAAGTCGTGCCCGACGTTGAGACGTTGCAGCGTCGCGCCGACGAGACCGCAAGGCTCGTCGCCAGCCACGCGCCGCTCACGCTGGAAGCGACCAAGGAAGCGGTGCGCCGCATCCGTCGCACGCTGTCGCGCGAAGAAGGCGAGGATCTGATCCTGAAAGCCTATATGAGCGAAGACTTCCGCGAAGGCATGGATGCCTTCCTCAACAAGCGCGCGCCGATCTGGAAGGGCAGGTAAAGCATCATGGGCTTTCGGCTCCGTCAGTCGAAAGTCATATGCGTCGAATTGCCCGCCTGCTTGAACTCGTCAGTATTAGTCCGCACAATGCAGAGATAGAATTTTCCGCAACACAAAGTCAAAAAACATCAGGGGACGAAACTCGTGCGAATTCCAGTGAAAGCCGTCGGCGCCGCGACGGCGCTGTTGTTGAGCACGCCGGCTTTCGCCGGCTGGGAACCGGCAAAGCCCGTCGAGATCGTGGTGGCGGCGGGTGCGGGTGGCGCCTCCGACCAGATGGCGCGGATGATGCAGGCTGCGATCCAGAAGAACAATCTGATGAAGCAGCCGATGGTCGTCTCGCTCAAGGGCGGCGCATCGGGCGCGGAAGCGCTGATGTACATGAAATCGAGCGAGGGCGATCCCAACAAGGTGCTGATCGCCTATTCGCTGATCTACATGCTGCCGCTGTCGGCGAAGATCCCGTTCAACTGGCGCGAGCTGACCCCGGTCTCGGTGATCGCGCTCGACCAGTTCGTGCTGTGGGACAACAGCGCGGGTCCCAAGACGGTGAAGGAGTTCGTCGCCGCCGCCAAGGCGGCAAGCGCGCCGTTCAAGATGGGCGGCACCGGCTCCAAGCGTGAGGATCACGTGCTGACCGTCTTCCTGGAGCAGAAGACCGGCGCGAAGTTCTCCTATCTGCCCTACAAGTCCGGCGGCGAGGCCGCGACCCAGCTCGTCGGCAATCACACCGAATCCAACGTCAACAATCCTTCCGAAAATCTCGAGGTCTGGCGCGCCGGCCAGGTGCGTCCGCTCTGCGTGTTCGACAAGGAGCGCATCGCCTACACCACGAAGGTGACGGAGACGCAGTCCTGGGCCGACATCCCGACCTGCAAGGAGGAGGGCGTCGACGTCCAGTATCTGATGCTGCGCGCGATGTTCCTGCCCGGCAAGGTCACGCCGGAGCAGCAGGCGTTCTATGTCGATCTGTTCCACAAGGTGACGCAGACCGCCGAGTACAAGGACTACATGGAGAAGCAAGCGCTGAAGCCGATCTTCCTCACCGGCAAGGACATGGTGAAATTCCTCGAGGAGGACGACGCCGTCAACAAGTCGCTGATGACGGAAGCCGGCTTCGTCGCGAAGTGACCGGTTTTCTTCACCTCGCCCCGCTTGCGGGGAGAGGTCGGATTGCACCTGCCGATGCGAAGCATCGTCCAGCGCGATCCGGGTGAGGGGGACTCTCCACGAGTCCAACTTTCACCGTCTCCGTGGAGACTCCCCCTCCCCCTCACCCTAACCCTCTCCCCGCAAGCGGGGAGAGGGGATTGGCCACAGCGTTTGTTGTTAGAGCATGTCCCAAACCGAACTTGAAATCGTCGTCGAGGATCCGACCGCGCCTGAAGACGACTCCCCTTCCGTCGTCTCTTCGGCCACGATCGAGGTCATCGTCTGCCTCCTGCTGCTCGCGCTTGCCGTCACGCTTGGCTACGACAATTGGCGCACCGGCGCGTCCTGGGATGCGACCGGGCCCGAGCCCGGCTATTTCCCGTTCTACCTCTCCATCATTCTCGGCGGCGGCAGCCTCTACGGCCTGATCGTGGCGCTCGTCGCGCACCGCACCGCGCGCGAGAGCTTCGTCACGCGGGCGCAAGCCCGCCGCGTGATGGCGGTATTCGTGCCGACGCTGCTGTTCTGCCTGGTGACCCAGTTCCTCGGCCTCTATGTCGCGAGCTTCCTTTTGATCTCCGGCTTCATGCGCTTCGTCGGCAAGATCGCGCTGTGGAAGTCGCTGCTCACCGCTGTCGTGTTCACGGCGATCATGTTCGTTACCTTCGATGTCGCCTTCGACGTCATCATGCCGAAAGGGCCGCTCGAAGCGGCCTTCGGGCGCTAGGACGGGTCCGCGATGGAAGCTCTCGGTCTCCTGCTTCACGGCTTCGCCGTCCTGCTGACGTGGAAGACGCTCGTGCTGATGATGGTCGGGCTGGTGCTCGGCATCTTCGTCGGCGTGCTCCCCGGCCTCGGCGGCCCCAACGGCGTTGCGATCCTGTTGCCGCTCACCTTCACGATGGATCCCACCTCGGCGATCGTGATGCTGTCCTGCATCTATTGGGGCGCACTGTTCGGCGGCGCGATCACCTCGATCCTGTTCAACATTCCCGGCGAGGCCTGGTCGGTCGCGACCACCTTCGACGGCTATCCGATGGCGCAGCAGGGCAGGGCGGCGGAAGCGCTGACCGCGGCGTTCACGTCCTCCTTCATCGGCTCGCTGGTCGCGGTGCTCTTGATCACCTTCCTCGCGCCGATGATCTCCTCCTTCGCGTTGAAGTTCGGCCCGCCCGAGTTCTTCGCCGTGTATCTATTGACCTTCTGCTCCTTCGTCGGCCTCGGGCGCGAGGCCAAGCACAAGACCGTCATCTCGATGTCGCTGGGCCTGCTGCTCGCCGGCGTCGGCATGGACACCGTGTCCGGCAATCTGCGCATGACCTTCGGCTCGGCCGAGCTCCTGCGCGGCATCAACTTCCTGGTCGCCGTCATCGGCCTGTTCGGCATCAGCGAAATCCTGCTGACGATGGAGGAACGGCTGGCGCTGCGCGGGCACGCGGCGAGCATCTCGCTCCGCGTCGTACTCGGCGTGTGGAGGGACCTGCCGAAATATTGGGTGACGCTGGTGCGCTCCTCTTTCATCGGCTGCTGGCTCGGCATCACCCCGGGCGGCGCGATCGCGGCGTCCTTCATGGGCTACAATCTGGCAAAGCGCTTCGCCAAGGAGCCCGAGAGCTTCGGCAAGGGCCGCATCGAGGGCGTGTTCGCGCCGGAGACGGCGGCGCATGCTTCCGGCACCGCGGCGCTGCTGCCGATGCTGGCGCTCGGCATTCCCGGCTCCGGTACCGCCGCGATCCTGCTCGGCGGCCTGATGGTCTGGGGCCTCAATCCCGGCCCGCTGCTGTTCGTCGAGCACAAGGATTTCGTTTGGGGCCTGATCGCCTCGATGTATCTCGGCAATGTCGTCGGCCTCGTGCTGGTGCTGACGACGGTGCCGATCTTCGCCTCGATCCTGCGCGTGCCGTTTGCCGCGGTGGCACCGATGATCGTGGTGTCTTGCGCGATCGGCGCCTATGCGATCCAGAACGCGATGTTCGACATCTGGCTGATGCTGGGCTTCGGATTGGTCGGCTATGTCTTCAAGAAGATCGGCATTCCCCTGGCGCCGTTCACGCTGGCCCTGGTGCTCGGCAACCGCGCCGAGGATGCCTTTCGCCTGTCGATGATCGGTTCGGGCGGCACCCTCAAGGTGTTCTGGTCGAACGGGCTGGTCGGCTCGATCACGACGCTGGCGATCGTGCTGCTGTTCTGGCCGGTGATCGACGGCTTGCTGGGCCGTATCGGATTGACGCAGGGAGGCAAGCCGGCACCGCGCTAGGGGGCACTCTCGACGTCAGGCGAGGCGCTCATACCACCTTCGCGTCGCGAAGCCTGGCGATCTCGTCGGCGGCGAAGCCGAACTCCTTCAGCACCTCCTCGGTCTGCTCGCCGAATTCCGGCGGCCGCGCCACCATCCTGCTCGGCGTGCGCGACAGGGTCACGGGCTGGCCGACCAGGCGGATGTGACGGTCATCGTCGTTCGGCACGTCCTGCGCGATGCCGAGATGCTTGACCTGCGCGTCCTCGAACATCTGGTCGATGGCATAGATTGGCCCGCAGGGCACGCCGGCCTCGTTGAGTTCGCGGACCCAGGTCTCGGTCGACTTCGCCACCGTGCGCTTCTCGATTTCGGCGTTGAGCGCGTCGCGGTTCTTGGAGCGGGCAGGGGCCGTTGCGTAGTCGGGATGGTCGAAGAGCTCTGGCGCGCCGATCGCCTGTGCGCAGCGCTCCCAGATCCGCCCGCCCGTGGTGGCGATGTTGATGTAGCCGTCCGAGGTCTTGAACACGCCGGTCGGGATGCTGGTCGGGTGGTTGTTGCCGGCCTGCTTGGCGACCTCCTTCTCCATCAGCCAGCGCGCGGCCTGGAAGTCGAGCATGAAGATCTGGGCCTGCAGCAGCGACGTCTGCACCCACTGGCCCTTGCCGGAGACCTCGCGCTCGAGCAGCGCGGTGAGGATGCCCATGGCGCAGAACAGGCCGGCGGTGAGGTCGGCGACGGGGATGCCGACCCGCATCGGTCCCTGGCCCGGCGCGCCGGTGATCGACATCAGCCCGCCCATGCCTTGGGCGATCTGATCGAAACCGGGCCGCTTGTGATAGGGGCCATCCTGGCCGAAGCCGGAGATGCTGCCATAGACGATGCGCGGGTTGATCTTGGCGAGGCTCTCATAGTCGATGCCAAGCTTCTTCTTCACGTCGGGGCGAAAGTTTTCGACCACGACGTCGGCCTTGGCGGCCAGGCGCTTGAACACCGCGAGTCCGCGCTCGTCCTTCAGGTTCAATGTCATCGCCCGCTTGTTGCGGTGCAAATTCTGGAAGTCGGACCCCCGCCGGGGCCCACCGGGCTGCTCGCCACCGGAATCCTCGGTCAGCGCGTCGATCTTGATGACATTGGCGCCCCAATCCGCGAGCTGACGCACGCAGGTAGGCCCGGACCGGACCCGGGTCAGATCGAGCACGGTGAAGCGAGACAGGGCTTCCGAGGCATGCGGGAAGGGCATCTTGAAGGGCTCCGGGACAGATTGCGGGCCTACCATAGTGCCGAAAGGCCATGCGACAAGTCTGGGCCGGCGCGGATGCCGCCTGTCGAAATGCAATGCCTGGCGCGGTTTGCAGCGCTGCGTGAAAGGATCAGCGCGGCAGGCGCTTCAGTTCCGCGCGCGCCTGCTCGGCCAGCGGGTCATCGCCATGGCGCGCGATGAAGAGTTCGAACGCCTCCCGCGTTCCCTTCCGGCGAGCGGCTTCGTACTCCTCCGCCACCGCAGCGGAGGGATCGCGGGCCATTGGCATGGTGGGCGAGCGTCCCGCCTTGCCGCTGTCATCCGCATTGGCCTTTTCCACCATGACGGGCAATCCTCCGAAGGGCGTGTGATCGACTCCGGCGAAAGCCGCAAGGGCGCCAAACAGGCCGGCCGCGAGTGAACGTCGTTTCATGAAACCCTGCATATTAAGGGCGCCGCGGGAACCGAGGTTCTTGCTCGTATCCCGTATGAGTACGGGATTTAATAGCTAACGGCGTGTTATAGAAGTGCAGTCCGCTTGCTCCATTTAAACCGAACGTTCAACTCTCCAGCTAGAATTAACTGTCCACGCCCCGAATCAAACGGGGCTCGCCGCTTCGGAGATTCGCTTTGGCAACCGCGGTCACGGTCACCAAGACCAACAACGCCGACATCGACGGCCTGCTGTCCGGCTACAAGTGGACCGGCACGATCACCTACAGCTTTCCCGACGCGCCCGGCGACTATTCCAATCCCTATTCCGGCGGCAGCAGCGAGCCGACCACTTCGGGCTTCGCCTCGGCGCCGACCCAGATGCAGGCGGCGGTCAACTACGCCATCGGTTTGATCAACGGCTACACCAACGCCAACGTCCAGTACGCAGGCACGAACGGCGCCGACATCATGATCGCGCAGTCGCCGTCGGCCAACCCGACCTCCTACGCCTACTATCCCGGCAATTATGCGTCTGGCGGCGACATCTGGTTCGGGACTCAATACGACTACTCGCTGGCCAAGCTCGGCAATTATTACTTTGCGACCGCGCTGCACGAACTCGGCCACGCCGTCGGCCTCAAGCACAGCCAGGAGACCGGTGGTCCGGCCAACGTCGCAGTGCCGAGCGCGCACGACGATAGCGAATATACCGTCATGAGCTATCGCAGCTATGTCGGCGCTTCGACCACGGGCGGATACACCAACGAGGCGTACGGCTTTTCACAGACCTATATGGCCAACGATATCCTCGCGCTGCAGACGATGTACGGCGCGAACTTCACGACCCAGAGCAGCAACACGGTCTACACCTGGAATCCGACCACGGGGCAGGCGTTAATCAACGGCGTCGGGCAGCTCGCGCCGGGCGGAGGCGTCGGCGGCTCGGCCAATCGCATTTACGAGACGGTCTGGGACGGCGGCGGCGTCGATACCTATGACCTGTCGAACTATACGACGAATTTGAGCATCAACCTCAATCCCGGTGCGTCGTCGCTATTCTCCTCGGTGCAACTGGCCAATCTCGGCAACGGCCATTACGCATCGGGCAACGTCTACAACGCCTATCTCTATAACGGCGACGCGCGGTCCTACATCGACAACGCCATCGGCGGGTCCGGCAACGACACGCTGATGGGCAACGCCATCGCCAACGCGTTGAACGGCGGCGGCGGCAACGACACGATCACCGGCAGTGGAGGCAACGACGTCATCAATGGCGGCTCGGGCACCGACACCGCGGTCTATTCAGGCAGCCGGGCCAACTATCTGGTCTCGTACAATGCGGCGACCCAGACGTTCACTCTGACCGACCAGCGCAGTGGTGTGCCCAACGGCACCGACACCGTCACCGGCGTTGAATATTTCCAGTTTGCGGATGGCACCATCGCGAGCTCCAGCCTGGTGTCAACGACCATCGAGACGTTCGGATCGACCAGCTTGGTGGTGTCAGGTGGCAACTACTATCTGAACAGCCTCTCGACCGGCACCGGGCCAACGCTGAAATATGCAGGCAATGTGGTGAACACGGCCAATTACACCACCTGGTCAGTCATCGCGGCCGAGCAGGTGTCGGGTGGTGGGTACGACGTGGTCTGGAAGGATTCGTCGAACGCGCATTATTCGGTCTGGAGCACGGACAGCGCCGGCAACTTCCTCAGGACTCTCGGCTCGGCTCCCGAGATGCTGGGGAACGATGCAGCGCTGAAGGCGCTGGAGCCGATGCTGCAGCAGGATCTCAACGGCGACGGCACGATTGGGGTGCCGGTCGCCAGCCCCGTCACCATCGAGACGTTCGGATCGACCAGCTTGGTGGTGTCAGGTGGCAACTACTATCTGAACAGCCTCTCGACCGGCACCGGGCCAACGCTGAAATATGCAGGCAATGTGGTGAACACGGCCAATTACACCACCTGGTCAGTCATCGCGGCCGAGCAGGTGTCGGGTGGTGGGTACGACGTGGTCTGGAAGGATTCGTCGAACGCGCATTATTCGGTCTGGAGCACGGACAGCGCCGGCAACTTCCTCAGGACTCTCGGCTCGGCTCCCGAGATGCTGGGGAACGATGCAGCGCTGAAGGCGCTGGAGCCGATGCTGCAGCAGGATCTCAACGGCGACGGCACGATTGGGGTGCCGGTCGCCAGCCCCGTCACCATCGAGACGTTCGGATCGACCAGCTTGGTGGTGTCAGGTGGCAACTACTATCTGAACAGCCTCTCGACCGGCACCGGGCCAACGCTGAAATATGCAGGCAATGTGGTGAACACGGCCAATTACACCACCTGGTCAGTCATCGCGGCCGAGCAGGTGTCGGGTGGTGGGTACGACGTGGTCTGGAAGGATTCGTCGAACGCGCATTATTCGGTCTGGAGCACGGACAGCGCCGGCAACTTCCTCAGGACTCTCGGCTCGGCTCCCGAGATGCTGGGGAACGATGCAGCGCTGAAGGCGCTGGAGCCGATGCTGCAGCAGGATCTCAACGGCGACGGCACGATTGGGGTGCCGGTCGCCAGCCCCGTCACCATCGAGACGTTCGGATCGACCAGCTTGGTGGTGTCAGGTGGCAACTACTATCTGAACAGCCTCTCGACCGGCACCGGGCCAACGCTGAAATATGCAGGCAATGTGGTGAACACGGCCAATTACACCACCTGGTCAGTCATCGCGGCCGAGCAGGTGTCGGGTGGTGGGTACGACGTGGTCTGGAAGGATTCGTCGAACGCGCATTATTCGGTCTGGAGCACGGACAGCGCCGGCAACTTCCTCAGGACTCTCGGCTCGGCTCCCGAGATGCTGGGGAACGATGCAGCGCTGAAGGCGCTGGAGCCGATGCTGCAGCAGGATCTCAACGGCGACGGCACGATTGGGGTGCCGGTCGCCAGCCCCGTCACCATCGAGACGTTCGGATCGACCAGCTTGGTGGTGTCAGGTGGCAACTACTATCTGAACAGCCTCTCGACCGGCACCGGGCCAACGCTGAAATATGCAGGCAATGTGGTGAACACGGCCAATTACACCACCTGGTCAGTCATCGCGGCCGAGCAGGTGTCGGGTGGTGGGTACGACGTGGTCTGGAAGGATTCGTCGAACGCGCATTATTCGGTCTGGAGCACGGACAGCGCCGGCAACTTCCTCAGGACTCTCGGCTCGGCTCCCGAGATGCTGGGGAATGATGCAGCGCTGAAAGCGCTGGAGCCGACGCTTCATCAGGATCTCAACGGCGACGGCGCTGTCGGCGCCGCGCCCTGGACCAACGGTTTCGTGTTCAATTTCGATCAGGGGGGATCGTCATCCTCCAGCTCGGCGGAGGTGCCCGATACGATGCCCGGTTGGGTTGGCGCGCAGGCCACGTCCTCATCGTCGGCATTCGCTGAGGCGCCGGCAAGCCAGGACGTCACGGCGCAGATCAGCCCAGTTGACCTTCTCCATGCTCTGCAGGAGCACGGCTTCCTGCTCCGCTGACAACGCGCGTCTCGTCGCTGAACCGATAGGCCCTCAGCGAGCCGCAAGCTCCGGCAATGGGGGCGCTTCGCCGCGCGATGAGCAGTACCGCCTGAGGCTGGCTGAGTGGGGCAGGGCATGACGGGCCCGGATCGGGCACCATCGCCATCGTGACATGATGCCCCTGTTTTGCCCGACGTGTCAAATCGATTCGCAAAATCCGCAAAGCGACCAGGGCGGCAGCTAAGTCATTGACAAAGCTGTGTCCGTCTACTTTGCATGGGGTTGTTTCGCGCTTTTTTGTGAGAGCCGCCTCGGACATGACGATTATCGCGCGTGTGAGATGCCAGGACTCCTCGATTGGCGAGGCCGATCGCTCGCCGGGAAGGACGCGGCTTGACCGACACGCAGTTTGAGGCGCCCGGAAAGGCCGACGGTGCGAGCGGCGCCGGCCGCGCCCGCCGGCTGTTGCACGGCTGGTCGGCGAACCTGGTCCAGATGGTGCTGGGGCTGACCCAGCAGCTGCTGCTGATCCCGGCCTTCCTGCATGTCTGGACCGGCGACATGCTTGCGGGCTGGCTCACGATCTATGCGGCCGGCAGCCTCATCGTCGTGGCGGACGCAGGATTGCAGCTTCGCGCGATCAACCGCTTTCTCGCGTTCAAGTCCTGCGCCGATTGCGACGGGCGCACGGCGAATTTCTATTCAGCCCTGATGCGGATCTATCTCGCGATCATCGCGGGGCTCGGTGTCCTCTTGTGCGCGGCCGTTATCCTGGCGCCGCCATCGGCGGTGCTCGGCTTTCACGCGACGCCGACATTCGATGCCGCGATGCTGGTGATGATTCTGGGCATGCTTCTGACCTTGCCCGCCAACCTCGTCTCCGGCCTCTATCGCGTGCGCGGCCGGTATGGCCGGACGGTCTGGCTGCAAAATGCTGCCCTGCTGCTCGGACAGATCGCGCAGCTCGCTGCGCTTGCGACGTTTGGCAGCCTGCTCGCAGTCGCGATTGCCTTCGTGTCGATGCAGCTGCTGTTTGCCATCTTCCTCGCTGCGTTCGACGCGCCGCGACTCTTTCCGTTCCTGCGTCGTGCCGGCAAGCCACCATTCGTGTCGCCATCCCTGCGCTGGAGCATCGGGCAGTTTGGCCGCGCGCTGCCCTTCGCGGTCGCCAACATCACCGAGCTCGCGCTGGTCAACGTCCCGGTGCTGCTGGTCTCCGCGCTGGTCACGAACCGCGTCGCGGTGGCGCAATGGGGCCTGACGCGCGTGATCGCGAGCCTGGTGCGCGGCCTCTGCCTCCAGGTGACGCTGCCGCTCGCCGCCGAGCTCGGCCACGATCATGCGATCGGCGACAAGGAGCGGCTGCGGCGCCTCTACGCCCACGGCTCGGTGTTCGTGACGGGCCTCGCGTGCCTGATCGTAGCGGGCCTGCTGCCGTTCTGGCCCGACTTCTTCGCGCTGTGGACCCATGGCAGCATCCCCTATGACGCCCCGCTCACGGTGACCCTGTTGCTCGGCTCGGCGGCCGTCGCCCCGTCGCTGCTGGCGCTGGTCTTTGCCAACCACAGCAATCGCGGCGACCTCCTGATCCGGACCAAGGGACTTCAGCTCGTCGTCTTCCTGGCGCTGTCCATCGTCCTGATCCCGCGGCTCGGGCCGCTCGGCGCCGCGCTCGCCGTGGTTGCAAGCGACATCCTCGTGCAGTTCGGACTGCTCGCGCTGATGGTGATGCGCCAGACGCTGCATCATCCGTTCAGGCACATCGCCTTCCTGATGCTCATGGCCGGCGCCATCGTGGCCTCGGGCTGGCTGATCGGGCAGGCGATCACCGTGCTCGTGCCGGGGAGTGGGCTCATTCACTTCGTCGTCGAGTGCGCGATCTGGCTGGCCGCGGTCGGCCTGCTCGCAAGCCCGCTGCTGAGCACGGCGCTGCGCGAGCGCTTGCGGGCGCTGATTCCGGCCTAGCGGTTGCCATTCAACGCGCGGTCAATGCCAGACGGTGTTTCAACCGTTCCAGGTGGCGGGCGAATTGAAGACGGCCCGCTTCGGTCTCCGCCGCAAACTGCGCGAGCCTGAGATGGCCGGCCGCGCGCAGCCGTTCGCGCGTGCCGTCGGTGCGCAGAGCGATGATCGCCTCCGCCAGCGAGCGCGGATCGTCATAGTCGAACAGGATCGCGGCATCACCGGCCTGCGCCTTGAACGCCTCGGGATAGATCACCGGGGTGCCAACGGCCCAGGCTTCCAAGGGAGGAAGATTGGTCGGGCCGAAATAGCTCGGCATCACCAGCGCCGCGGCACCGCGATAGAGCGCGCCGAGTTCGGCCGACTCGACAAAGCCGATGATGGAGATCTGATCGGACAATCCGTAGGCGCGAATCGCCGCGTCGATCTTGTCGCGGCCGCCACGGTCCGAGCCGCACAGCACCAGCCGTTCGGTGATGCCCCGCTCGCGCAGGAGTGCGAGCGCGGCGAGCAGCGTCATGTGGTTCTTGTGCGGCCAGAACTGCGCCGGATAGAACAGATAGCCGGGCTCGAGCCGGTACTTTGACAGCGCCGCCGCGTCGGTGGCGGCATCGGGCAGGGATTGGCTGACATAGGTGGAGGGCGAGAACGGGATGCAGACCGCGCGCTCTCTTTCCATGGCGTAACGCCGGCAGAGATCGTCGGTCAGCTCGGGCGCGTTGACGATCACGACCGCCGCCTTGGTGCTGGCGAGGCCGAACAGGATTTCGCGGCGCTCGAATTCGCCGAAGGTCCTCACTTCCGGAAACTCCGGCGCGTCGCGATGGCAGCCGTCGAAGATGGTAATGATGAAGGGCAGGTCGTAGAGCAGCAAATGCCGCTTCGAGGTCGAGGTGAAATGCACGACGTCAATGCCGTCGCGGATCAGCGTGCGCTCGAACGGTGATTTCAGCTTCGATGCGATCTGGACGAGATCGAACGGCCCGCAATATTTCAGGAACAGGAAGACATGGTCGAGCGGGCCGAACTTGAGGAGGCGCGCCGCGACGCCGAACTCCTTCAGGATGTCCAGCGTCTTCGGATAGGGCGAGTACACCACGATCTCGTTGCCCGATTTGGACGCCCAGTCGCGCAGCCAGAGCAGGTCGCTCAGCGGCTGCTGAAAACCGCCGCCGACCTCGAGGGCCTGTTCCAGCATGACAGCGAGCCGCAGCGGTCTCACGGTGTGACGCTCTTTCTGGCGATCGCGTAGGCCGCCCAGCTCTTCGTGTGCGGCGCGTCCTCGGTCAGCCACGCGGCGTGAGTGGCGGGTTGAAAGCCGCTTGCGGCAAGCGCAGCGTCGATCTCGAACGGAAACCAGTAGCGCAAATGGTGCGCTTCGTCGACACGCCGGATCGTGGCGCGATCCATGTCCTCGCAGAACAGCGTGTAGTTCACGGTGACGGTCGCGGCTGGTTCGTCATGGTCGGATTGCGCGATGCGGGTCAGACGCAGCGGTTTTTGCTCGATCACCTTGACCCGGGTCTCGACGCCCTGGGCCAGCACGGCGCCGCCATACCAATAATCGAAGAAGAACACCCCGCCCGGCTTCAGCGCGGCGTGCGCGGTGCGGAGCATCGCCGCCAGCGCATCGCGGCTGGTCTGGTAGCTCGCGACGTGGAACAGTGACACGACCGCGTCGAAGTCCCGCTCGGGGCCCGCTTCGCAGGCATCGCCTTGCCGGAACGGAATGGACAGCCCGGCCTGTTCAGCGCGCGCTTTGGCGCTCGCGATCATGTCATGGCTGAGATCGATGCCGGCAACGTTCCACCCCTGGCGGGCGAAGGCGAGCGCGTGCAGGCCGGTGCCGCAGCCGAGATCGAGCAGCCTGCCCGAGGTGACGCGGTGGTCGCGCAAGCGCGCCTCCACGAACGCCGTCTCCGCCGCGTAATCCTTGTCCTGATAGAGGAGATCGTACCAGGGCGCGTATTCGGCGAACACCGTCACGCCAAAATCTCCTTCAGCGCCTCCGCCGCGCGGGCGATCTCGTCGTCGGTCAGGGCAAGTCCGCTCGGCAGGTAAAAGCCGCGCCGGGCGATGTATTCCGCGTTCGGATGGCTCTCGTCGAGCATCAGGCCCAGACGGCGCAGCACCGGCTGCTCGTGCATGCACCAGAAGAACGGCCGCGTTCCGATGCCCTTTTCGCCGAGGCGGCGCATCGCCTCCTTGGCGTCGAACGGGACGTCGTCGTTCAGCACGATGCCGTAGACCCAATAGATGTTGTCGGCATAGCCGGTGCGGGCGACCGGGCGGCGGATGCGATTGAGTCCTCCGAGATGCTGGTCATAGAGCCCGCCGATCCGGCGCTTCATCTCGACCGTGCGCGGCAGGCGCTCGACCTGGGCAACGCCGAGCGCGGCCTGGAGGTTGGTCATGCGCGCGTTCCAGCCGAACTCCTCGTGGACGAAGCGCTGCTGCGGCTGGAAGCAGAGATTGCGATAGCCTTGCAGGCGATCGGCGAGCGCGTCGTCGTCGGTGAGGATCATGCCGCCTTCACCGGTCGTGACGTGCTTGTTGGGGTAGAAGCTGAAGGTCGAGACGTCGCCGAAGCCGCCGCAGGGCGCACCGCGATAGGTCTGGCCGTGCATCTCGGCGGCATCCTCGATCACCTTCAGATCGTGCTTGCGGGCGAGCGCCAGGATCGGATCGAGGTCGACCGGCAGACCGTAGATATGAACCAGCATGATCGCGCGCGTGCGCGGCGTGATGGCGGCTTCCACGCCCTCGACGGTCATGTTCCAGGTCGCAGGATCGCAGTCGACGCCAACAGGCACGAGGCCGGCGCGCACCACGGCGGCGGCGCAGCTGATGATCGTGAAGGTCGGGATGATGACCTCGGAGCCTTCCGCGAGCCCGAGTGAATGGACGGCGATGTCGAGCGCGACCGAACCGTTGGTTACGGCGATGCCGTGCCGTCGCCCCGCGGCTTCGGCCATTGCCTGCTCGAAGCGCTTGATGAACGGTCCCTCCGAGGAGATCCATCCGGTCCGGATGCATTCGGCGAGATAGTCGGCCTCGTTGCCGTCGAGCAGCGGCGTGTTGACGGGAATGAACGGTGCGGTCACAGGCCTGGGCCTTTGATCCGGATTTCGGATGGGGAGGCTTCGGCGAACCGGGTCTTGTCGTCCTCGCCGGAATAGGGACCCTGCTTGATCTCGAACATCTCGAGCGGTTCGAGCACATGGAAGCCGTGCGCACCACTGCACAACAGGATGATGTCACCGGCACCGAGCACGCGGCTTTCGAGATATTTTTCCTCGACGGTGTAGAAGTCGACCTGGAGCTTGCCCTTCTGGATCAGGAGGGCCTCCTGGGTGTAGTGCACCTCCCGCGTCACCTTGTTGTGGCGGTGCGGCTCGATGGTCTTTCCTTGCGGATGGCTCATGAAGGCGAGCTGCTGCGACAACTCCGGCGTCGAAAAGAAGTGGATGCCCGGCTCGCGGAACGAGGCGCGCACGATGATCGCGTAGAGCTGGTCGCCGAATCGAACATGTTCGACGTGTTCCATCGTGGGCCTCGACAAAAATCGCTGTGATTAGAGTAAGATAGCTATCCTGCTGCGCACTTTGGCCATTTTGGCCGGGACCGTCAAGGGCGGACGGACGAGGACGATTGCTGCGCCCGCCGACGGGACTTCAATCAATGAACGTGAGGATCTCCTCGACACGCCGGCGGAAGGTGTGGGCGGCAAAGGTCCTGGCCTGTCCCGCCTTCGCAATGGACAGGCGCGCCGCATCGTCGGCGAGATACCGATCGATCATGGCAAGGCAGTCCTCGACGCTGCGCCATGCAACGACCTCGCGCTCGGGAGCGAACAAGGTGTGCAGATTGTCCTTGAAGTCGGTGAGCAGGAATGCGCCGACGCCGGTCGCCTCGAACAGACGTGCATTGCCGGCCTCGCGCCCGGCCATGTCGATATGCGAATTGAGCGTGACGCGCGAGGCGCGCAAAGCCTGGTACATCTCCACGCCCCACACCTCGCCCTGGTAGCAGCGGTGCAGCGGCGAGGAGGCGGGAAGGGAATGCAGGCCGCTGCCGAACAGCTTGAGATCGTGGCGCCGTGCCACCGCCTCGAGCTGCGCGACGCGGAGCTGGTGATCCGCCGAGACCGCGCCGACGAACGTGACGTCGAAATCCTGCGAGGGCGGCGCGGGCAGGGTGTCGAGGATCGCTGGCTCGAAGGCGAGATGAACCACCTCTGCGCGCGCGCCTTGGCTGCGGAAGAACTCCACGACGGCCGCCATCTGCGAGATCATGAGGTCGTAGACCGACCAGTCCTCGCCGCGCGATGGTGAGATGCCGATCTGACCGATCAGGATCGGGCGACCGATCTGCTTGATCCTGCGCGCCAGACGCGTGTCGACGTGAAACAGATCCTGGTTGAGGACGAGATCCGGTTTGAAGTCCTCGATCTGCGCCAGCAGAATCTTTTCCGCTTCCGCATCGAGCCGCGGGCTGAGCCCGATCTTGCGCGCCAGCGGCCGCAGTGCCGGCTTGAACGGTGCAACCGCACGTTGCAGCCAGCCGGGAACGGCGTCGCGGGCGGCGGGCGCGCCGGGCGGCGGCGTATCAGTGACGGCAAGGCCGTGCTCGCGCGCCCAGGCTGTCCGCATCCAGGGATTGTTGACATGGATGTCGGCGGCGACGTGCCCGAGGCCGGCGAAATTGCGCGAGTAGAAATCGGCGACGCCGAACAGGCTGGCGTTCCGCGCCGCCATCTGCGCCGCATAAGGCTCGTTCTCAAGGCCCGGCCGGCGGCGGTATAGCCAAGAGAGAAAGCGCGGATAGTCGGCGTTGAGGATCAGGATGCGCACGGCGTCACGGCTTCGGTTCGAACAGGCTGCGGGGTACCATGTACCAGAGCAGAAACAGGATAGCGGTGCCATGGGTGAACATGGCGACGGTGAGCGGCACGTTGAGCAGGACGTGCGGCAGCACACCTGATGACATCAGGACGAAGCGGGGCGGTAGCCCCGCCGAGGCGCGGTTACCGAGCGCCAGCACGAGACCCGATGCCAGCGCGGTCAACGGCGCGAGCCAGGGACCGACCGACGCAATGCCCTCGGTCGCAAACAGCGATGCGTTCAAATTGCCGAAGCCGTAGGTGTTTTGCATCACCACCGCGAGCGGCTCCTCATAAGGACAATGCATCAGCGGCTTGAGGACGGAGATCTGGCAGAACCAGGTCAGCGGATGGCTCGCGAAGAAATGGTTGTAGATGTCGAGTGCGCTCGATGCCGTCGCCATCATCCGGATGTTGACGAGGTCGAAATATTTGCCGGGGATGCTGTTGAGGCTGGCACCGGTGACGACGATCACGACGAGGCCGAGCAGCATCGGGACGAAGATCGATGCGATGACCGATGCTCTCGCCTCCACAAACCGGGACAGCACCGCCAGCGCGATCAGCCAGGCCGGCGTGAAGAACGCGAACTTGGTCAGCGTGATGGGATAGAACAACAGGAGCAGGACCAGCACCAGGCCGGCGCGAAAGCGCTGGCCGAGCAGCCAGTAGCACGCGAACGCAAACGGCAGCAGCGTGCTCGACGCCCAGCCCGTGAGATACCGTACGGCTCCGGGAAATTGGAGCGAGTCGCGATAGTCGTAGATGTTCGCAACCGCGACCATGCGGAAATTATAGGTCGAAGCCACGGCGATGGTGGCAATGGAGATCACCAGGATCAGCGTGAGCAGATGCTCGAAGCCGGCAGCGGACAGCGCGATGCGCTGGCGGAGAGGCGCCTGGACGAACAGCGCCGGCAACAGGAGGAGCACGAGCGATAGCGCTGCCGAGAGCCCGGCGAGCAATCGCGGGTAGCTGTATTCGGAGAAGACGTCGATCCACAGGAAGCCCAGGATCATCGTGTAGAAATAGAAACTCACGAAATAGCCGAAACTGAAGCGGGCGGCGGCGAACAAAAGCGAGACGATCGAGAAGGCGATTGCGACGGCGACAGCGATCCAGACGCGCTCGCCGTCGAAGTGGATGTAGGCCTGGAAGGTCGCGACCTTGATCAGCGACAGGCATGTGAGGGCGCTGTGCAGCAGCACCAGGAGCGTGAGCGCAACCTTCGAATCCAGCCGCGATCGTAGGTCCCTGATGATGCTGGACGGCTCGTTCATGGCGGACAGGCTCGCTTCGGACGTTTTGAGGTTGCGAGCGGGATCAGGCGATTTCGAGCGAACGCTTGAAATAGGCGATCGTCTCCTTCAGGCCGTCCTCGAGCGCGACCTTCGGCTCCCAGTTCAGCACCGCCTTCGCCTTGGCGAGGTCGGGCTGGCGCTGCCGCGGGTCGTCTTGCGGCAGCGGCTTGAACACGAGCTTGGAGCGCGAGCCCGTGAGCTCGATGACCTTCTCGGCGAGCTCGCGGATCGTGAACTCGGAATTATTGCCGAGATTGATCGGGCCGGTGACGTCTTCCGCAGTCACCATCAGCCGTATGATGGCCTCGACGAGATCGTCGACATAGCAGAACGAGCGCGTCTGTCCGCCGTCGCCGAACACGGTGATCGGCTCGTCCTTGAGCGCCTGGACGATGAAGGACGACACCACGCGGCCGTCATTGGGCTGCATGCGCGGGCCGTAAGTGTTGAAGATCCGCGCGACCTTGATCGGCAGGCCGTGCTGGCGCCAATAGTCGAAGAACAGCGTTTCGGCGCAGCGCTTGCCCTCGTCGTAGCAGGAGCGGATGCCGATCGGGTTGACGTTGCCCCAATAGTCCTCGGTCTGGGGATGGATCAGCGGATCGCCATAGACCTCGCTGGTGGAGGCTTGGAAGATGCGCGCCTTGAGCCGTTTGGCGAGGCCGAGCATGTTGATGGCGCCGTGCACCGAGGTCTTGGTGGTCTGCACGGGATCGCGCTGGTAGTGGATCGGCGAGGCCGGGCAGGCGAGGTTGAAGATCGCGTCGACCTCGATGTAGAGCGGAAAGGTGACGTCGTGCCTGACCGCCTCGAACAGCGGATTGGCGATCAAATGGGCGATGTTGCGCCGGCTGCCGGTGAAATAATTGTCCGCAGACACCACCTCGGCCCCCGCATCGAGCAGTCGCTCGCAGATATGCGATCCGATGAACCCGGCGCCCCCGGTCACGAGGATGCGGCTGTTCTTGTAGCTTTCAAACGGCATGATCGGTTCCAGATTGTCCGCGGGCGGGGCGGGCTGAGTGGTATCGATTACGCAAGGAAACGCCAATAGGTTTGCCGCATGGTATTCAAATACCGTATAGGGGTGTGCGTCTGCCACCGCTGACGGTTTTTCAGGCGGGGCCGGTTCGTATAGAAGCCGTCTGGGGTGCGAGGAAGAGTCTCCCCGTTCGGAGCAGATCAATGAAAGTCGTAATTCTCGCGGGAGGCCTGGGCACCCGAATCGCCGAGGAGACCAGCACACGGCCGAAACCGATGGTCGAAATCGGCGGCCGGCCCATTCTGTGGCACATCATGAAGATCTACAGCCATTACGGCTTCAACGACTTCGTGATCTGCCTCGGTTACAAGGGCTACATGATCAAGGAGTATTTCGCGAACTACTTCCTGCACATGTCCGACGTGACGTTCCATCTCGCCGAGAACAGGATGGAAGTGCATCGCGAAACCGCCGAACCATGGCGGGTCACGCTGGTCGATACCGGCGAGGACACCCAGACCGGCGGCCGGCTGAAGCGCGTGCTGCCTTACGTCGCAAACGAGCCCTTCTTCGCGCTGACCTATGGCGACGGCGTCGCCGACATCGACCTCGCCGCCGAGATCGCCTTCCACAAGGCGCATGGGCGGAGAGCCACCGTTTCGGTGGTGCGCCCGGCCAAGCGCTTCGGCGCGGTCGCGATCGAGGGCGACCGGGTCGTCAATTTCGAGGAGAAGCCGAGTGACGACGGCGGCTGGATCAATGGCGGATTCTTCCTGCTGTCGCCGTCGGTCGGGGACCTGATTGCCGGCGACAAGACGATCTGGGAGCGCGAGCCGATGGAGCAGCTCGCGCGCGGCGACGATCTGCGCGCCTATGTCCATCCCGGCTTCTGGCATCCGATGGATTCGCTGCGCGATCGCAATTTCCTCGAGGGCGAGTGGGCGGGCAACCGCGCCAAGTGGAGGGTCTGGTGACGGATCCCGCATTCTGGCGCGGCAAGAAGGTCTTCCTGACCGGACATACCGGCTTCAAGGGCGCGTGGGCCTCGCTGCTGCTGCGCCGCCTGGGCGCCAGCGTCTACGGCTATGCGCTGCCGCCAACGCACCAATCTGCGCTGTTCGTGACGGCGTGCATCGCCGACGACGTCAAGCACCGCCTCGCCGACATCCGTGATCTCCCGACCTTGCGCGCTGCGATGGCGGAGGCCGAGCCCGACATTGTCATCCACATGGCGGCACAGGCCCTGGTGCGCCCCTCCTATGAGGAGCCGGTCGAGACCTTTGCGACCAATGTCATGGGGACGGTGCATGTGCTGGAGGCCGCGCGGCATTTGCGCTCCGTGCAGGCGATCCTGATCGTTACCACCGACAAATGCTACGAGAACAACGGCGCCGGCACCGCTTTCCGCGAGGACGATCGCCTCGGCGGCAACGATCCCTACAGCAACAGCAAGGCCTGCGCCGAGCTCGCGACGTATTCCTATCGGCACAGCTTCTTCAATGCGGAGGGCGCTGCGCGCGTCGCGACCGCGCGCGCCGGCAACGTCTTCGGCGGCGGCGATTGGGCGCGCGACCGCCTGGTGCCCGATGCGATGCAGGCGTTCCTCGCGGGCGAAGCGCTGCGTATCCGGAACCCCAATTCGGTGCGGCCCTGGCAGCACGCGCTCGATCCCGTGCTCGGCTATCTGACGCTGGTCGAGCGGCTGGCGGACGATCAGCGCTTCGTCGGCGGCTGGAATTTCGGGCCCGATGCCGCGAGCGAGGTGTCCGTCGGGACGGTGGTCGATCATCTGATCACGCTATGGGGCGACGGCGCGCAGTGGACGGCGGACCCCGGTCCACATCCGCACGAAGCAGCCTATCTCAGGCTCGACTGCGCGAAGGCGCGGAGCGAACTCGGCTGGAGACCGCGGCTGGATCTGGCGCAGGGTCTTCGTCGTACCGTCGACTGGTACAAGGCGCTGCGTGACGGGCGCGACCTGCGCAAATTCTCGCTCGATCAGCTCGATGAGGTCGTCGGTACCGCGCAAGTATGATCAGCGTGGCAGGTCGAGAATTTCGGCGATGCGCGCCTCGGCCGACAGTGCGTGCTTCAGATGCGCGCCTGACAGGACCGCCAGATAGGATTTGAGCAGGACCACGAGTGCGAGGATGGCGCGCTCAACGTCCTGCGCGAGGCCGGTTCGGCCGAAGGGATCCCTCTGCAGGATTGGCCGATTTTCCATGAAGGTCAGCCAGTATAGATAGTCGTAGCCGGCAATGCCGTGGAAGGCGTCTTCCCAGTCGATAACGCGCGGCTCGGCTGCCTGGAGCATGATGTTCTTCGGTCCGAAATCGCCGTGGCAGAGGGCTTGGGGCAAGTCCCGAAGACGATCTGCGAGCAGCACGATCAGCCGGCGCACCTCGGCGGCGCTGGTCCGCTCCAGCAGACCACGCTCCTGCAGCGTTTCCAGGGCCTGTTCGGCGGATGCCAGATAGTGCTCGAACGAGGCAAGATGTCCCGGTCGCCAGTCCCTGAGCCGCTCGCTGAGTGCGTCTGCCATCGTGGCGGCATCAGCAGGCGGCACGGGGGCCGCCAGCGGTGCAAGCGCGGGCATCATCAGACAGAGCCGCTCCGTTCCGTCTACGAGCGGGATTTCGAAACGGTCGAGCACGATCGTCTCGCCGTAGAGCTGCAAGAGGATGTCGGCTTCCTTGGCGAGGCTGCTACGTGCGGTCGCGCCCGGAAGATGCGTCTTCATGAACCGCTTTTCGCCGGAGATGTCCGCCGCAAAGCAGATGCCGAGCGTGCCGTCCGGCACCGGGGTGACGGTAGCGTCGCTGCCTGATGATTGCAGATGCCGCCACAGCGCGGGCAGGAGGCGCGCGCGTTCGGCGGCGATGTCGGGGCGGTCGTCGGCTTCGAAGAACGCGATCTTACTCAGCACGATAGAGCGGGCTCAGATAGTCGATGCGGTCGTAGCCGAAATGGCGGGCCAGCGCCGCGGTGCCCTGCGCGATCTGCTTGCGCTCGTCGTCCGAAAGCTCCTGGATGACGGCCTGATTGTAGTCCTTGGTGCTCTTGAGCACGGTGCCCCAGGGCGCGATGGAGTCCTTGATCTCGACGCCGTTCCAGCTCGGATAAAGCATGGTGTCTGCGAAGGGCACGCCGATAAAGGCGGCCGCTTCCGTCATGAACTTGCGCTTGTCCTCGACGAGATCCTCGTAGCGGAAGATGCGCACGTTCTCCGGATACATCCTGGCGAACATCTCGACCGTGGAGTGATAGACGTTCCAGGTGATCAGGTATTTGGTCAGCGGCTGCGGGAAAGGACGGCGCTTGGTGTCGCGATAGGCCGAGAACGGATTGCGCACGATGTGCAGGATGCGAACGTTCGGGAAGTCGCGCACCATGCGGTCGGCATCGATGCCGATGGCGGGCGAGTAGCCGACATGCACCATGCCCGGGCGCGGCTTGGTGTAATAATTCTCCCAAGCCGTAAAGGTCGAACGGAAGAAGGCCTCGATCACCTGGCGGCGCGGGATCGGCGCCTCGCCGCACAGCCGAACGAATTCGGCGACGCGCTTCTTCTCGTCGAGCACGCAGTCGGCATCGCGGAACTTGGAGCCGTTGCGCTTGCGCAGGAACGTCTTGAGCTCTTCGTCGATCATCTGCTCGTAGAGCTCGATCGCCGTCAGCCCCTCCGGGAATTCGGGATAGCGGTATTGAACACGCTCGACCGAGGCGAGGAAATCGTTGAAGTTGCGGTTGCCGAGCTGCGACTCGAACGGATAGACGAGCAGGTCGGGATGGCCATCGAAGTGACGATGGGTGACGTTGCCGCCGTGCTCGAAGCCTGCGGAAACCATGGCCAGCCTGAAGTCGCTCATACGTCTACCCCTGCGTCGTCGAACGTCGATCCGGCCCTCCGTTTAGCCGCATGGGCCGGATAATCAAGCTCGGACCGGGCTCGATGGGCGAAATCCGGCTCCGGCCGGTGCGCCGTTGGGAAGCGGGACATTGACGGCCCCGGGGTAGCTGATCTACCCGGGGCCATGCGTATTTTCGTCACCGGTGCGAGCGGCTTTCTGGGCTCTTACCTCGTTGCAGACCTCGTGGCGCGGGGACACGAGGTGGCCGTGCTGTTGCGGCCCGCAAGTTCCCATCGGCGTCTTGGCGAGGTCTATGACCGGCTGCACGTGATTCCGGGCAGTCTGGCCGATCTGGACGGGCTGCGCGAAGCGCTCGGGGCTTTCGCGCCGGAGGCGGTCGCGCACATGGCCTGGCGTGGCGTGGCCGGCGCCGACCGCAACAGCCCGGTGCAGGCCATCAACGTGGCCGATACGGTGGGACTCGCCGAACTCGCAGCCGAGGCCGGCGCCAGCATCTTCGTCGGCGCCGGATCGCAGGCGGAGTATGGGCCCTATGACCGCGCGATCCGCGAGGACGACGCGCCGCGACCGACGACGTTGTACGGCATGGCGAAGCTGGCGGCCGGATCGATGGCGATGCGCCTGTGCGAGGAGCGGGGGCTGCGTGCGGCCTGGTTCAGGATCTTCTCGACCTACGGCCCTAGGGATGCCGATCATTGGTTGATCCCGAGCATGATCCGTAACTTGCGCTCCGGACAACACATGGCACTGACCGCCTGCGAGCAGCGCTGGGGATTTTTGCACGCGCGCGATGCCGCGAGCGCCTTCCGGCTGGCGATCACGCATGACGCTGCGAACGGGATCTTCAACGTCGGCAGTCCGGACGCGCCGCCGCTGCGCGAGACGGTGACGCGGTTGCGTGATCTCATTGACCCCGGCGCAGTGCTCGGCTTCGGCGAGTTGGCGTACCGGCCCGATCAAGTTATGGTCCTGGCTGCGGACGTTTCGCGCACGCTCGCGTTGGGCTGGCGGCCCGAAGTGTCATTGGATGAAGGCCTACGCGAAACGGTAAACTGGCATGACGCGACCACCTCTTCCCGCAAATCGTCCTGAGCCGAAGGAGTTCGCCCGGCGAATCCGTGCGCACGCGTTGCGCATGGTGCACGCCGCGAAGGCTTCCCATATCGGCGGCTGCCTCTCGATGGCGGACATCCTGGCGGTGCTGTACACGCGGATCCTGCGTGTCGATCCCGCTGAGCCGCAAAGCCCGACCCGCGATCGCTTCGTGCTCAGCAAGGGCCACGCCACCGCAATCATGTACGCAACACTCGCCGAATTCGGCTTCTTTTCCCTCGCCGAGCTCGACACCTACTGCCGTGACGGCTCGATCTTCACCGGTCACGTCAGCCATGCGGTGCCCGGCGTCGAGGTTTCGACCGGCTCGCTCGGCCATGGATTGCCGATTGCGATCGGTATGGCCCTCGCGGCGCGTTCGGCAGGCGCTGGCAGTCGCGTGTTCTGCCTGCTCAGCGATGGCGAATGCGACGAGGGCTCGAACTGGGAGGGCATCCTGTTCGCGCCCCATCACAAGCTCGACAACCTCTGCGTCATCGTCGATTTCAACAAGATCCAGAGCTTTGGCTCGGTCGCCGAGGTGCTCAACCTCGATCCCTTCGCGGAGAAGTGGCGATCGTTCGGCTGGCAGGTCGAGGAGATCGACGGTCACGACCTCGACGCGCTCGAGCGCGTTCTGAGCGCCGTGCGGGCACCATCGGGCCGTCCGACCGTCGTGATCGCCCACACCGTGAAGGGCAAGGGCGTGAGCTTCATGGAGAACAAGCTCGAATGGCACTACCGCTCGCCCTCGGATGAGCTGCTCGCGCAGGCGCTGGCCGAGGTCGGCGCATGAGGACGACGTTCATCGAGAGCCTGTCGCAGGCTGCGAGCGAGAACCCTGATATCTGGCTGCTCTGCGGCGATCTCGGCTATTCCGTGCTGGAGCCCTTTGCGGCAAAATTTCCCGAGCGCTATCTCAATGTCGGCGTCGCCGAGCAGAACATGGCCGGAATCGCCGCCGGCATCGCGCTGTCGGGCAAGACGGTCTTCATCTACTCGATCGGCAATTTCCCGACCTTGCGCTGCCTCGAGCAGCTGCGCAACGACGTCTGCTATCACGGTGCCGACGTCAAGGTCGTGGCGGTCGGTGCCGGCTATGCCTATGGCAGCCAGGGCTACACCCACCACGCACTGGAGGACGCTGGCATCATGTCGATGCTGCCGGGCATCGAGGTGTTCGTGCCCTGCGATCCCATGGAGGTGCGGGCTGCGACGCGCCTGATCGCAACAAGCGGCAAGCCGTCCTATCTGCGGCTCAGCCGGCAGGGTGAGCCGAATCTCGGGGCCGCGGTGACCGACCTCCGCAAGCCGCGGGTCCTGCGCGAGGGACGGGAGGTCGTCATCCTCGCATCCGGGCCGATCGCCTCGCGCGCGCTGGAGGCCGCCACGGAGCTCGCCGGGCGCGGCAGGGACGTCGGTGTGGTCAGCATTTCCTGCCTGAAGCCGCTCGACGAGACTGCGACCCGCGACGCCGTGCGCGGTGCCTCGCTGATCGTGACGCTCGAGGAGCACATTTTGCGCGGAGGTCTGTTCACCCTGGTGGCGGGCGCGTTCGCCGGCGATGCGCAGCGGCCGCCGATCACGGGCATCGGCATTCCCGAGCAGGGAGGCAAGACCTCGCATGCGGGATCGCGCGAGGCGCTGCTCGACGCTGCCGGCCTGTCGGTCGAGGCGATCGTCGCACGGATCGAGCAATCGCTGGCGAGGCGGTGAGGCGGCCTCGGCCTTACGTTCCCGAAGATGGCGGCGGGTCGAAATTGACGCGCTCGCGTTCGAACACCACGGGCTTTCCGCGCACCTGTCCGTAGATCGCGAGCACGTATTCGCCGATCATGCCCATGAAGAACAGCTGCACGCCGCCGAAGAAGAACATGGCGACGATCAGCGTGAGGATGCCGGGCTCGGCGAGCTTCCGATAGAGCACGAGGCCGATGATGAAATTGACGACCGCGTATGCAATGCTCACGGCCGAGATCAGAAAGCCCGCGAACAGGCCGAAGCGTACCGGTGCCGTGGTAAAGGACACGAGTCCGTTGAGGCCCTGATCGATGAGCGCGCTGGCGCGGTTCTTCGAAAACCCCTTTTTGCGCTCGCGCCAGGTGTAGGGCACGCCGACCATGCGACCACCGCACTCGAACGTCATCATCCGCATGAACGGATAGGCGTCACGGACGTGACGCATGGCCTCGACGACACGCCGGTCGACCAGTTGGAAGTCGCCGACGCCCGGAGGGACCTTGAGCTCGGAGAATCTGGTCAGCACGCGGTAATAGGCGTTGCGGAGCCCGCGCATCAGGCGGCTCTCTTCCCGGACAGCACGGATACCGTAGACGATCTCGTTGCCGGCTTCCCACAGCTTGACGAATTGTGGAAGCAGTTCAGGCGGGTCCTGAAGGTCCGCCGGCATGAACAGGAGAACGGCGTCGCCGCTGCTCGCCATCACCCCGTTGTATGTGTTGCGCAGCGGTCCGAAGTTGCGTGCGTTGACGATGATCTTCACCGCGGGATCCTGTGCGGCGATCTCTCGCAGGATCTCCATGGTGCGGTCATCGGAGGCGTTGTCGCAGAAGATGTGCTCGCGCCGGTAACCCTGCAGCTCGCGCTCGAAGATCTGCCGGATCGCCTCATAGCAATCCCTGACGTTCAGCTCTTCGTTGTAGCAGGGCGTGATGACGCTGATTGTTTTCACGTTCGCATCTCTGGAGCAGGGCAAGTGGTCACCGCGACGTGTCGGCGGCGTAGACGGCGGACTTGTGGTAATATCTGGCGATGCAGTCGTTAGGCAACCTGTCGGCGTTGGCTGTCACATCGGCGGTCATCAGCAGAGGAGGCGTCCATTTGTGCCGGGGAATTACGATCACCGGCTCGGGGCTCGTTGTCAGCACGGCGTGCCGTTCGGCGCTCTCGCGCCAGTACGGGTACAGGCCCTGCCACTGTGCGCGCAGCTGGAATGCCGTTGAACTCAGGCAGAGCGAGGCGACCGTGAGGAGCGTCAGACTCGCAGGCATCCCGACCGGGCCGAGCAGGCCGCGAAACATGCCCGCCGCAAAGCGTTCGCGCAATTGCGGGCGGTAGGCGCCGACGAACAGCTTGACGCCCAGCGTCGATCCGAACAGCAGCAGGATCAATGCTGGGTTCTGCGCCCTTTCGACCAGCCGCATCCCCGTCGCATAGCGATGAGCAAAATATACGAAATAGCAGCACGCCAGGCAGATCGCGATCGTGCCGAGAGCCAAGGCCTTGCTCTTTTGCGGCGCTTGGGGCGCCGGGTCAGGCTCGACCAATGCAATGAGGCCGACAGCGGCGAGCCAGACGACGATGGCTGGCTCTCGAAGGAAGCGACCGAGACCGTCGAGCGAATCGAGAAGCGCCTGAAAAATGGACCAGATCATATGCCCGCTGTTCGGGAGCTGTTCCATGCGCGCGCTGTTGCCGCTGGCGGATACAACGATGATCCAAGCGACCGCGATGGCTGCCGCGATCAGGGTGTGTTGCACGATCTGGCGCGGCTGGCCGAAGAGATGGCGCGCGCCCAGTGATACCGAGACGATCAGAAGGAGCCAGGGGCCGGTGAACTCGTTGCCCAGCGCCGCCGCGAATCCGCTCAGCGCCATCGAGAGGGTGAGCAACCACGAGAAACCCGTCTGCCCGTCCAGCGCGCGGATGCACTCCCCGAGGATCAGAATGGTGATCAGAGCCGACGGGACGTAGCAGGTCACGGACGACAGCCAATAGAGCAGGTCCCGTACGCTCGGCGCCGCGCCGACGACGGCGCTCGCAAACGCAAGTGTGAGGAAGCTCAATTGGAGAGCGCCGGTGCGCGGCCAGGCGCGGACCATGGCGAGAGCCGTCGCGGCCAGAAACAGCCCTGCATTCGCCGCCATCGTTGCTGAATAGGCCGATAACAGGCTGACACCCGTCGCGGCAGAGATTGCCGGCGGAACCTGGGTCAGCCACAGGGCCAGGACCCGGCCGGATTGTGAATGATAGAAGTGCGATACGGTGTGGACGAAGCCGTGGCGCGCATACAGCTCCGCGAAGCAGAAATCGTCATGTTCGGGCGCGCTGAGCAGGGTCAGTGCAAACAGACACAGCAGAAAAATTGCGGGAGCCACGCTGCACAGCGCCCAGACCATCCGAGCCCGGCGGTCGGCGAGGGGACGCGCTGCCAGTGGAATAACACCTTGATTGTACACGCAAAGCCCCCTGAGATCCCCGGCAGATTAGAGACAACCCGCTGCGGTCGCAATGTTCAATTCCGGCCGTTGCACGTGGCTGCGCGGCGGGGGCCGAGCGTTGCTAGAATTCGCGCCGCTTCAGCCAGGCCCGCGCACCCCAATGCGCGAAACACCAGGCTGACCTGATCAGCGATAGGTGTTCGACGTTGCGGTAGATCTGCCAGACCCATTTTGCCGACCGCACCGGGCGGCTGGAGACCGAGGATCCCCTGACGCGATAGCGCGCAAGGTCCTCGTTGAGACCGTATGCGGCGTGGCCTCGCTTGAGGATCGAGAGCCAGAGGCAGAAATCGTCATAGCCTTCGTTCTTCATCGCGATGGGACCTGCGATCTCGCGGTCGACCATCGCGGTCAGCGTCGCGATCGCGGTGTTCTCCAGGAGCTGGCCATAGCTGAGCGAAACCGGCACCTCGATCAGCCGACCCGTTACCGTGTTGGTCTCGTTGATGCGGCGGAAGGCGGTATAGCTGAGGGCAGCGCGCTTCTGCCGAGCGAACGCGAGTTGCCGCTCGAGCTTCTCGGGCAGCCACAGATCGTCGCTGTCGAGGAAGGCGAGATAGCGGCCCTGTGCTGCATCGATCGACGCCTGGCGCGCGAGCGCCGGGCCGCCATTTTTGGCCTGCCGGATCAGCTTGACGCGCGGATCGCGCTCGCCGATCGCCGCAACGATGCCCGGCGTGTTGTCGGTCGAGCAGTCGTCGGCGATCAGGAGCTCCCAATCGGCGAATGTCTGGCTCTGTACCGAACGGATCGTCTCCCCGATCAGGCCTTCGACGTTCCATGACGGTGTGATGATCGAGACGAGCGGCATGACGGGTCCGTTCAGTTCGCACGGGCCGGTTCGGCCATTGCGGCGCGCAAGGAGGCCGCAAACGTGTCGAGCAGCTTGGGATCGCTGATATAGAGCTCGCCCGGATAAGACCGTCGCCAGGCGGACTCGAAATAGGGCGTACCCCTGGCGGGGTCGAATGGTCCGGCGGAGAGTGCCTCGCGCAGCCGTGCGGGCACGTCGGCCAGACGGTCGACCGCATGCACCAGCGGGCAGGAGCGGTAGAATGCATCGCCCATCACCACGACCGGCTTGCCGAGCAGCAGTGCCTCGGCACCCGACTTGCTGTTGACGGAGACGACGGCATCGGCGCGATTGAGCACGGTGTAATTGTTGGTCTGCGGCGGCAGCAGCACGAAATTGTCGAACCGGCGCGCGAGCTCGAACAGGCGGGCGGCCGAGATCGCGCCGATCTGGGCGGGATGTTCCTTCACCACGAGGACATGCGAATCCGGGATCGTGCGCAACAGGAAGTCGACGGTCGCGACTTGGTCGAGATAGTCCGGCGAGCGCAGCGTCAGCGCCATGTCGGCCGGAACGTGGAAGGGGTAGTAGACGAAGGGCGCGTCGGGGAGCGGCCGGTAGAGCCTGCGCAGCCGCGTCGCGTTGACCGCCATGGCAGCGTGCACGCGGGCGTGGCGCAGATTGTGTCCGAACTCCTGGTGCTTGCCGAGCGCGAACTGGTCCCAGAGCTTCTCGGCGAGACGATGGGCGTTGCGCACATTGACGACCTTCTTGAATGCCGCCGAATAGTGGTGCTGATCCTTCTTGGGGATGACGATCGCGCGTTGCGTCAGCGTCTCGTCCAGATAGGCGCGCACATCGGCGGACACCGCATCCGCCGGTTTTGCCATCACGTCGGGTGCGGCAAAGCTGTCCGGCGTGAAATACATCCGGCCGCGAAAGAACGATGGCTCGATGAACCAGTTGCGGATGTCCCTGCGCCGGGCGGCGTAGAAACTTGCGATGACGGACAGGAAGCCGCCGAGCTCCTGGACCAGTTCGGTGCGCTTGCCTTGCCCCTCCAACCGGTCGAGCACCGCCTCCATGGCATTGGCATAGATCATGAAGCGCCGGCATAGCGCGCCCGTGTCGTGGATGCCGAAGGTAAAGCGCTCATGGCTGAACAGGAAATTGGTGCCGTCGAGCCCGTAGGAGGCGACGCGCGTATCGAACGCCTTGCGATCGTCGGGCGAGGGGCCGGCTTTGAGGCCCTCGCGATACATGTTCGTGACCGGCACGCCTTCGGCGACCGACATCTCGGCGCTGCGATCGTCGAAGGCAAGCAGCTCGACGTCATGTCCCGCCGCGCGCAACCGCTGCGCGACCGGAATCCAGAAGCGGGTCTGGTATTCGGCAAGAGTGGTGATGAGAATCGTGGTTGCAATGGGCATGCGTCTATTGGGCGTGTTCGATCGCAATGCTCGCGAGCGGCAGGCCCGTCGTCGCGCAATGCGCGCGTCTTGCCGTAAATTGCGACGGGTTCACGCGCTCATGGCTTGCGATGCGTTGAAGCAGGGACTTGACGTGGGTCGGCTCGATCCGCTTGTCGCGCCGGGCCGGATTGAACTGGCTGCGCAGCCGCTCGGTGACAGCCGAGCCGAGCGCGGCGCTGGCGACGCCCTTGACGATCTGGCCGAGGCTCGGCTTGGGGCGCGTGCCCTTCACGGTCGCAAGCAGTGAAACGTAAGGCCGGCGCGAAGTCGTTGCGCGGGTCAGAACGTCGGCGACACGCTCGGCCGCCTGCCCGTCATTGAGATGGAAGAAGGCCTCGACATCGGCAGCATGAACGCCGGCGAAATCGAAGGTCTCGGTCTCGCGCTCGATGTGATCGATTGCGCCGAGTAGCTCATCGAACGAGGCGACCTGCCGGCTCACGCGCGCGGGCAGCGCGGCATGGCCGGCGGTGATCGGCGTGTTCAGATATTCGAGCTGGAGCGGCAGCTTTCCGAGCAATACCGATTCGACGGCCGTGCCGCAGTTGAGATGAACGACTGCAGCCGCATTGCGGATGCGGTCGAGCACGCTGCCGGTGCCGTCGATCAGGACGTTGGCGTGGCGCGAGAGCGCGTTGCGATAGACCTCCTCGCTCTCGAAGGGATGCGGACGCACCAGAATGTTGCGGTCGGGCCGCGCTGCGGCGAGGCGATCGATCTCGGCGAGATAGTTGGCGAAGACCTGCCTCAGGTCGCCGATGAAGCGATCCACATAGGCGCCATCCCAGCCGGACCGCACCATCGCCTCGCGCTCGCCGCCAGGCTTGCCGGTGAAGCGCGAATTGACCAGCGGGAAGTTGGCGTTGACGAGCAGGTAGCCGCGCGGTTCGCCGTCGAGCAGCGCGCGCCAGCGCGGGGCCGCAAAATCGAAGCGCGGGCATCCGGTGAGGTGAAGCTGCTCCGGAGGCATCGTTCCGGCTGTTCGGAAGGCGTCATGCAGCCGGCTGCCCCAGAAGAAATAGCCCGCCAGGATGTCGGCGTAACCGCTGGTCTTGATGTGTGCGGCCATCGCCGGTGGTGAATTGCCGCCCTTTTCCGCGAGCACACCGCCTTCGGTATCGAGCACGTAGAGCGCGAGCCCGGCTTTGGCAAAGCTGCGCATCAGGTCGAGATTGACCGGGCGTGCATAGTTGGCGACCAGTGCGTCCAGCCCGAGCCGCGGGACGTCGACGGCCTGCTCGTACATCGGCACCAGCGCGACCGAGACGCCGCGCCGCGCGAGTTGATAGCCGAGCATGACTGCTCCCGGCAGGTCACGCTTGGGGTGATCGACCACCAGGCCTATGCGCAAGATGTCAGCTCCCGGCAGGTCCGTGTCAGAGCCGCATCACGGTGCGCTCGAGCTCCGTCAGGGCGCCGACAGCGCGGAAGCGCGTCGGCGGTTCGGGATAGATGCGCGGCTGCTGGATATAGGTCGCCGTGTACAGCAGACGACTGTGATCCGACTGGATCCGGCTTCCCATGTGCAGGCAGCGTGCGGTGTTGACGATGAAGGCCGACAGGCGGGGCGCGATCATTTCCTTGACCGCGTCGGGACCGGTTTTGCCGAACACCTGCGCGTCGCTCATGTGGCTCTTGAGTGTGTTGCGGAACGGCTTCGACGGACCGGCCGGAATGAAAGTGAAAGGACCGTCGGCGGTGTTCTGCACGTCCGTCAGATAGATGAAGAGCTTGCAGACACGCTTGTCGTCGTGATCGAGATGCCACAGCTGCGAGTAGCTCAACGCCTGGTTCGGAGTCGGTTGCGACAGGGTCAGTAGCACGTCCGACAATTGCGGCAGGTCGCGCATGAAGTCGCCGACGATGCGCAGCGCAGCCGGCTGCAGGGCGTAGCGCACGAACGGATGGTCGGTCGCAAAGGCGCCGCCGACGAGATCCTCGTCGAGCAGGCTGACCCAGAACGATTTGTGCCCCTCCTTCTGCTGGCCGACCAGCTCGTTGAGGCGTTTCACCTTGGCGTCGGCCGACGATGCAACGGCTTCCGCGAGGCTCCGATCAACCAGCCGGGATACGTCGACATAACCGTCCTCGGCGAGCTTACGACTCGCCTCGGTCCATTCGGGCCTCGTTGGAAGCTGCTTCAGGAGCGCGACACGTTTTGCGCGTGCAGGCAATTGCAGAGCGGTCAGAGCTGCCTTCACCGCCCATCCGAGATCGGTGCGGTTGACGTGCCACAGCAGGCGGCGGAATTGGCTAATCTTCGCGTGCTTCGGAGTCTTGGCACCTGCATCGATGGCGGTCATGGAGCTTGCTCGATTGCATGAAACAAGCCTCTTTAGCGCCCGGGCATGACCTTTGCTATCCTAAAGTGCGGCCGGAAAGGCAGTTTTTCCGCCGAAAAGAGACCGCGCGAGACTGTTGATCGCCGTGCGCTGTTGACGGGTCAGAACCAGGAAATATTGGGCGGCCCACGCGGCAACGCAAAAGCCGGTCATGAGGAATGCAAGGGTCGCGATCCCGGGGTCAGGCGCAAAGTGCAGGACCCCGGCAAGCAGCAGGGCGCCAAGCAGCAAGATAACCCAATGCATCGCGAGGGCCAGCCGGAACCGTTTCCCGTTGATGTCCAGTTCCCTCACGAAGGTGGCGAGTTGCCACGGCAGGATGGCGGCGAGCGCGCAAGACTGCCCCAGGATGAACGCTCTCTCCGCCAGCAGGGGCACGGCGGCAAAGGTGATTACGGCCCAGATGACCAGATGGAGCATCATCAGCATGTTCAGGCGCGCCTGGACCTTGGTGCGCGTCAAGAACACCGTGTTTCCGAACATCACGTATTGCGAGCAGATCGTGACGATGAATGCGACCCCCATCCAGGGTGCAAAGGGAGCGATCTGCGGCCCGATCCAGACATGCATGATTGCAGGCGACATGACCGCCGCAGCGACGCAGGGCGTCACGGCAACGACCGGAAGCAGCATGATGCCTGCCTCGCCGAACCGGTTGAATTGAGCCGGATCGTTGCGCTGATCAAGCCTGCTCACGACCGGGAGCAGCGCTGCCGTCAGCAGGCTCGTCACCACTTTCGCAAGGCGAGGGATTCTGAGCAGCGTATCGTAGACGCCGACGGCTTGCGGGCCGATATAGAGACCGATCAGGAACGGCTGGATCGGTGCGACGATGCCGCCGATCAGCTTGCCCTGCATCACGAGGAGGCATCGAAGCAGGATTTCACGCGTGACGCCTGGCGCGGGACGGGCTGCCCTGACCCGCGTCCGGCTGAGCGCGGCGACCGAGGCGCCGAGCAGGATGAGCGCGCGCAGCAAGCTGCTGACAAGGTAGCAGTAGGTGACCACCTCGTAAGGTTGCCCGGATCTTGCGGCGTAGATGACCGCGCCGACATAGAGACCAGTCGTCAGAAGTTCGCAAATCCGCAACAGCCCGTAGCGCTCGAAACCCTTGACGATGCCTTCCCAGACGAGCGCGGGAAACATCAGCAGGTTGCTCGCCGCGGTCGCGAGCAGCATGTTGTTGAAGCTGGCGGTATCCGCGGGCGCGATCTTGAACTGGGTGACGATCAGCGGAGCAGCGAACCATATGACGAGGCTCATCGCGATACCGAGGAGCACCGACATCAGCGTCAACAGCAGGATCTGGCTGCCGCCCAGACGACGGTCGCGATGTTCCCTGGCGCGTGCGACCACCTGCGTAGTCACTTCAGACAGGCCGAAGTCCAGCACGCCGATCAGGCCGGAGGGCAGGAACAGCCGTGTGAGAACGATGATTCCGAACTCGGCGACACCCCAGGTCTGGATGATAATTGGAATGACCACGACGCCGAGTATCGCGACCAGTCCGAAGACGATCGCGGATACAACGGTGTTCTGGACGAGGCGCTTCAGCATGGCATGAGCCAACTCACCAGGCGCTCAGACCGCCGTCGACGGCGATGTTCTGGCCGGTCACGTAGGAGGCCGCATCCGACACCAGGAACAGCATCGTCCCCACCATCTCGTCCGCACGCGCCATGCGGCCGAGCGGAATGCGGGCACCATAGCGCGCCTTGAAGGTCTCGTTCTGCCCGCTCTCCACCCCGCCCGGGGTGAGGGTATTGACGCGAACGCCTTTCGCTGCCCAGTAGGTCGCGAGGTGCTTGGTCAGGCCAATCACACCGGCTTTCGACGCCGTGTAGACCGCGGGCGTGTTGATGGCGCGGCCGAGATATTCGGAGCCCTCGTAGATGCGCTGGTCGGGCGCCATCAATCCGTAGATCGAGGCGGTCTGCACGATGGCGCCGTAGCCGCGCTCGGCCATCCCGGTGCCGAACACTTGCGCGACGTTGAACATGCCGTCGAGATTGACCGACATGATCTCGCGCCACGTCTCCTGGGAGAATTTCTCGACCGGGGCGAAGAAGGCATCGATGTCGCGGGTCTTGCTGGCGGCGTTGTTGAGAAGGATCGAGGCCGGTCCAAGGTCGGCTTCGATCGCATCGGCCGCGTTGCGCACCGCATCGGGGTTCGTGATGTCGCAACCGTAGCCTCTGGCGCGGACGGGATGGCGTGAGGCGACGTCGGCCGCCGCCGCGTCGGTCGCGGCCTGATCGAGATCGACGATCGCGACATTGGCGCCGAACTCGGCAAGGCCCTCGACAAAGCGACGACCGAGAATACCGCAGCCGCCGGTGACGACGGCGGTCCGTCCCGTGAGATCGAACAGCGCCTTGAAGCTCGTCATCATGATGATGTCCCTTGCTGGGCCTGCCGCTTGCGGAGCAACAGCTCCACCAGCGCGAAGTCGATCTCGGAATCGATGTCGACCGAACGTTCTTCCGGCATCTCGAACAGGCGGGTGTCCGGATAGAATACGCGCGGATCGTCGCGGAAAGCCGCGACGTTCCAGACATAGATCGATGCGTTCATGTCGAAGCAGCGCGGGCTGTCCTGGCGGCGCACGATCGGCGGATCGGCGGTCTTCGACAGGCCCACCGTGCCGTCGCGGCGTTCCTCGACCAGATTGAAATAGGGCGACCGACGGGCGGAGGCACCCGTGATGACGCTGCGCGCCCCGGACGAGCGCAACAAGTCCACTGCTCCGACGATGTCGGAAGCCAGCCGCAGCGGCGAGGTGACATCGAGATCGACGAAGATGTCGGGGGTCTGCCCGGTCCGCGCCATCGCTTGTTCGAGGCAGTGACGGATCGCCGGGATTTTCGGCGCGGTGTCGCTCGCCATATCATCGGGGCGCTTGACCGCGAGGTCGGCGCCGGCATGCATCGCCGCGTCCAGGAGCGCGTCGGAATCGCTGCTGAAGGCGATTGTCGCGAACAGGCCGGTCTCGCGCGCCTGGGCGATGCTCCAGGCCAGCAGCGGCTTGCCGAGAAGAGTGCGGCCATTCTTGCCGGCGACGCCTTTCGAACCGCCACGCGCGCACATCGTACATAACAGGCTCATGCGAAAATCCAGCTCTTCGAATGCAGGGCGCGCTCGCTGGCGTCGATCAGGTCCACAACGGCAATGCCTTCGGCGAGCGAGCAGACCGGGTCGCTGCCGCTCAGCGCGGCCTGATGCATTGCCCGATAACTCGTGTCACGTTCGCTCGCGCAGGGCGTGGCGACGCCATTGACGATCAGGGCGCCGCCAACGAGATCGGCTTCGATCGTCTCGTCGGCGAGATTGATGCGGATCCGGCGCAGGCCGGCGCGGTCAAGATAGTCGAGATGAACCTGCACGACCTGTGCCCGCGCCATCTCCATCAGCAGTGCGAGGTGGTCTTCGACCTCGAGATCGCGCGCGCCAGAGGCCCCGCCGAGCGCAGCCACGCGTTGCCACGGCCCGAACAGCCAGAGCAGATAGTCGAGCTCATGGCTCAGGTCACGCAGCACGCCGCCTCCGGCGGCAACCGTCGAGGAAGCGGTATCGCGGTGGTCGCGACCGGGCCGCCAATCCCTGATGTCCTGTCCGACATAGGCCGAGACCGTGATAGCGGAGCGTCCCTCGAGCCGCCGGAAGAGCGCGACCATCACCGGATGGAAGCGCAGATTGTAGGCGACGAACAGCTTTGCGAAGGGGAGGGCTGGCAGCGGCTCGGGCCTTGCGAGCATCGGCTTCTCGACCAGAACGGTCCCTTGAAAACCCGCCTCTGCAAGCTCGCGCAAGGCGTGGACGTGCTGTGCCGTCTCGGTGGCGATGACGACATAGTCGACCTGGCCGCGCGAAAGCGCCTCGCTGAGGCTGCGGTGATCGCCGCCGCCCCGGCGGCTGACCGTTGAGACCGCAAGGCCGAGTTCAGCGAGGATGCGCGCATGGCGCGTTCCGATCGAACCCAGGCCTGCGACCACCGCGGTGCGTGCGCTCACTGGAAGACCTCGTGAAACTCGGCATGCGCCTGCTCGAAATCTTCGACCCGGCCGATGTCGAGCCAGTACTCCCGGATCGGATACACCGCGACGCGGCCCTCGTTCGCGACCACGCGCTCCAGAACCGCCGGCATGTCGACCCTGACGTCGCGGTCGACGAGCCGGAAGACGGTGGGACCAATGACGTAGATTCCGGCGCTCACGAACCAGCTCTCGGTCGGTTTTTCCCGGATGACCTGGAGATATCCTTCGGTTGCGGTGACGACGCCGTAGGGGACGTGAACCTTGTGCTCGCGCACCGCCATCGTCGCCTCGGCCGGCGTTGCATTGTGGAAGTCGACCAGCGCGCCGTAATTGATGGTCGTCAGGATATCGCCATTGGTCACGACGAGCGGCAGGTCGGGCGTCGAGGGAAACAGTCCGAGCGCGCCTGCGGTGCCGAGACGCTCGGTTTCATGGATGTAGCGGATCGTTGCGCCGAAGCTGGTGCCGTCGCCGAAATGGTTCTGGATCAACTCGGCCTTATAGTTCACCGAGATGAAGATGTTCCGAAATCCCTGCTGAACGAAGTTGCGCACGATGGTCTCGATCAGTGGGCGGCCACCGACGTGAAGCATTGGCTTCGGCATTTCGCGCGTCAGCGCGCCCAACCGCTCGCCCAGACCACCGGCCATGATCAGCACCGGATTTTCGTATTGCGGCGCTTCGAGCAGCTCGTCGAAGGTTTCGACGCCGATGACGTTGCCGTTGGCATCGAGCAGTGGAAGCTGCTTGATCGATCTCTGCCGCATCAGGCGCAGGCGTTCGTCGCGGGGCAGGGCGACGGAAGCCGAGACCGGGCTGGCGTTCATCATGTCGATCGCGCGGCCGGTCAGCGGGATGCCGCGCAACAGCCCGCGCCTGATATCGCCGTCGGTGACAATGCCAGCGAGTCTGCCGTTGTCGAGGACCAACGCAATCTGGATGCTGCCGCTCTCGATGGCGGCAATGGCCTCGCTCACCGTGGCTTCCGTTCCGACGATGGCCTTTTGCCAGGACTTCATGGTGATGGACCTCGCGGCTGCGCCCGAGACGGCGCTCACCCGATCAGAAAGCTGCTATATCGCGGCTGCGAACGGGGACGTCAATCCCTGCGGCCGAGCCCCAGTTTGATCTCCAGAGCCGCTAATTTCGCCTCGGCCTGCGCCAAGGCGGCTGTGAGGTTTCGGCCCAAGCGGCTGCCCCGCGTTGCGGTCGGAACGAGCGCCGCGCCTAGGGTGCCGTCGGTTCCGACCGGCGCCCAGCGCGTGATCCGAATGAAGCTGTCGCCGGTCTTGACCAGGATGCCGCCATTGTCCCTGCCGATTACCTCGCCGGGCGCACCGACATAGGATCGCGCGCCCGGGATCAGCTCGGCTGCAACGAGGGCGTAGGACCTATCTTTCCAGATCGTGCGCGCGCCGGGGCCGGGCGGCACCAGTGCGCGGACGAAACGCTCGAGCGCGACGCTGCCGGATGACCAATCGATCTCCTCGTCGCCCGGCCTGCGTCGGCAGCAATAAAGGCCGACCGGATCGATCGTCGACTGCATGATGCGCTTGTCGGTGCCGTGATAGACGTCGGAGATCGCCTCGACGAGCGTATCGGCGCAAAGCGTCTCGGCTATCTCGAGCAGCGTTGCATAGGTGTCGGTTGCGGAGATCGGCACCTTGATCTGCCGCACGATGTCGCCGGTGTCGATGCCGAGATCGACCCAGTGAACCGTGATGCCGAACTCGGCCTCGCCGTTGATCAGCGCCCAGGTCAGCGGATTGCGGCCGCGATAGAACGGCAGCGCGCCGGCATGACAATTGAGCGTGCCACGCGGCGGCAGCGCCAGAATGGTCTCGCGGAGGATCTGGTCATAGGACATCGAGACGTGAAGCTCGGCCGCAAAGGCCGCGATCTCGGCAAGGCTCTCCGGCGCATTGACGGCCGCAGGCTTCAGCACAGGAATGCCCTTGGCCTCCGCGAGCGCGAGAAGCGTCGAATCGGGCCGGGACGCGCGCACCGCGACGAAGGCGATGGTGTAGCGGGGATCGTCGATCAGTCGGGCGAAGGCGCGTTGTGCCCAGACGCCGTCGCCGAAATAGCCGATCCTCATAGCGGCTCTTCCTCGTCATAAGGACGGGTGACCGTGGTGCCGATCAGCGACCAATATTCGATCGGCGGCCGGCCGGACCCTGGTCGCTTGCAGGTGAGATCCTCGGGCGCAAGCACGTCGCCGATCTTCAGCGCGCGCGCGGCCACGATGCTCTTGCGGGCGATGTCGATGTTCTTGATCTCGGAATTCCTGGGCGTCTTGATGCCGTCGCCACGCGCCTGCTCGATGCGACGGATGGCGGAGACCATGCGCTTGAAATCGCCGGGCTCGAGGGATGCCGCATGATCCGGCCCCTCGGCGTTACGGTCGAGGGTGAGGTGCTTCTCGATGATCGTGGCGCTCATCGCCACCGCCGCCAGCGAGATCTCGATACCGTCAGTATGGTCGGAATAGCCGACCGGAAGCTGGAAGGCGGTCCGCATCGTCTGCATCGCCGCAAGGTTCACGTCCTCGGACGGGCAGGGATATTCGGTGGTGCAGTGGAGCAGGCTGACCCGCTCGGACAATCGGGTGCGGGCTTCGCCGTCCCGCCATGCGGCGCGGAAGGCCGCAAGACCGGGCGGCGTGTTGCTGCGGCCGTAGCCGTGCGCAAGCACGCCCAGCGCCTCCTCGACCTCGATCAGCGTCGCCATGCCGGTCGACAGGATCAGCGGCATGTCCGCGCGCGCGATCGCATGCAGCAGCGGCGCATTGGTGAGGTCCCCCGAGCCGATCTTGATCCGGGGGAGGCCCAGCGTGAGCAGGAAATTCAGCGACTGATGATCGAACGGCGTCGACAAGAATTCAATACCGCGCTCCCTGGCGCGGGCGATCAGCGGCGGATGCGCCGCATGCGGCAGTTCGAGCCGCTTCAGCATCGCCTGCTGACTCTCGGCGGCGTCCGTCGTGCGCTGCTGGTAATCGGCCTTGCGCGCGCGCTTGCCGGCGAGCGAGTTGGCGTTGAAGGTCTGGAACTTGACGATGTCGGCGCCGGCATCGGCGGCCGCATCGACGAGGGCGAGGGCCGTTTCCAGGCTGCCGGAATGATTGACGCCGGCCTCGGCGATGATGAGCGTGCGCGTCATGTCGCGGCCTCGCCGTCGTAAAAACCCTTCTTCAGCAGGGTGTTGAAATCGGCAATCGCCGCAATCTTGTCGGCGACGCGGCGACTGGTCTCGCCGTCGCCGTAGGGACTGACCGTCGGCTGCCGTCCGCGCGCGAGCGCGTCGGCGATCGCCTTCGAGATCGATGTGCGATCGGGCGCGGCGTGGAACACGGAGGCGGCGCGCTCACGTCCCTTCTGCCGGTCGCCGATGTCGACCGTCGGAACGTTGAGCGAGGGCGCTTCATAGATGCCGCTCGACGAATTGCCGACGACGACATCGGCCTGGTTCATCAGGCTGATGTAGCGAAGTTGGCCGAGGGAGGCGACCGCGATGGCGTTCGCCCGACCGGCGACGAAGGCCTTGATCCGCTCGTTGAGCGCGCGGCCTTCCGCATCGGCATTCGCAAGCGTGAAGAACAGGCTGAATTCCGGATCGAGCGCGGCGAGCGATGCGAACAATTCATCCAGCGCGCCGACCGAACGGTCCATCTCGACCGTAACAGGATGGAACGTGACCAGGACATTGCGCTTGCCGAGCGTCATCCCGACCTCGCGGCCGATGGTCTCGCGATCCATCAGCTTGAGGCGCTTGATCGAATCGATGCCGGGCGAGCCCACGGTGAAGATGCGTGCCGGGTCCTCGCCGAGCCGGGCCAACCGCCGCGCCGAGTCGGCGTTGGTGGCAAAATGCAGGTGCGACATCTTGGTGATGGCGTGGCGGATGGCCTCGTCGATCGCACCTTCGGTCACGTCGCCGCCGAACAGATGCGCCATCGGCAGCCGCATGAACATCGCGGCCTGCGCCGCCGCAAAGGTCTCGTAGCGGTCGCCGAGCACGACGACGAGGTCCGGCTTCAGCCGGGCGAAGGCGTCAGCAAATCCGATCACGCCAAGGCCGACCGACTTGGAGACGCCGACCCCGGAATCGCTCGAAAGCAGTGTCTCGACGCTTTCGTCGACCTCAAAACCTTCGTCCCGGATGTTGTCGATGGTATAGCCGAACTCGGGCGACAGATGCATGCCGGTGGCGACGAGCTGAAGCGTCAAGCCGGGCGTTTCCCGGATCGCCCGCATTGGCCAGATGATGAGGCCGAAATCGGCGCGGCTGCCCGTGACGAAGCAGATCTTTCGGCTTGGTTCACTCATCGCGGGCCCGGATGCTGGCGCTGGAGGGAAGGTTGATCAGGCGGCGCTCGATCGATTCGGCGGTGCCGAGATCGCCACGCGGGTTTTGCGCGAACATCGGCAAGCGGTGCATCAACGTCCAGGCCGGGCGCGCGCCGAAGCCGGCGTCGTTCAGCGCGGCGAGCACGTCGTCGCGCCGGCCGGCATGGACCTCGTCGAGCAGGATCGCATTGAGCCAGTAATTGCTCGTGGTGTCCTTCGGCTCCCGCGAGAAGCGGACGCCGGGCACACTCACGAAGACGCGCTCATAGGCCGCGGCCAACCGGCGCTTGCTCGCCAGGAACCCGTCGAGCTGCTCGAGCTGCGCGCAGCCGAGCGCGGCGTTCAAATTGGGCAGGCGATAGTTGAAGCCGACCTCGTCATGGATGAAGGCCCATTTGTGCGGCAGCTTTGCCGTCGTCGTCAGATGCTTGGCACGGCGTCCCAGTTCCTCGTCATTGGTGAGGATGGCTCCCCCGCCGCCTGTGGTGACGATCTTGTTGCCGTTGAAGCTGAGGGCCGCGAGGCGCGCCCGCGATCCCACCGCGTGGCCCTTGTAGGTCGATCCGAGCGACTCCGCGGCGTCTTCCACCAGCGCGATGCTCCACTCGTCCGCGAGGGCGGCGATCGCATCCAGATCGACGGGGTGCCCGAACGTGTGCATCGGAGCGATCGCCGCGATGCGGCGGCCAGTCTCGCGATTGATGGTGCCGGTCGCGGTCTTCTGCGCGACCGCGTCCAGGCGCACCGCGAGCGCACCCGCGTCCATGCCGAGCGTTTCGAACGAGCTGTCGACGAAGTGCGGCACAGCCCCGCAATAGGCGATCGCGTTCGTCGTCGCGATGAAGGTCAGCGCCGGCGAGATGACCTCGTCGCCGGGCTCGACGCCCGCGAGGCGGAAGCAGGCATGCAGCGCGGCCGTGCCATTGACGACGGCAACCGCGCGCTTGGCGCCGGTGATTTCCTCGAGCATGCGCTCGAACCGGTCGACGAACGGGCCGACCGAAGAGACGAAGGTGCTTTTGATGCACTCTTCGAGATAGGCGACCTCGTTGCCGGCAAATACCGGTTCGTGCAGGCCGAGGATTCCATTGGGGGTTCCCACCGCGCGCCGTACGGCGTCGACGATCGTCTCTGGCTCGAAGTCTGATCTGGTCACGGGACTGTCCACCATCGCCTCAGACATTGTAGACGTCAGCCTTGTAGCGGTTGAGATTTGTGGGATTGGTGAACCAGTTGACCGTCTTGACCATGCCGCGGCGCATGCCGTCGACACCGCCGAATTCGGGGCTCCAGCCGAGTTGCTGGCGTGCCTTGGAATTGTCGGCCCAGAGCCGCTCGACCTCGCTGTTGGCGGGGCGCAGGCGCGCCTCGTCGGTCTCGATTTCGATCGGCGTTCCCATGACGTCGGCGATCATCTGTGCGGTCGCGCCGACCGAGATCTCAAAACCGCTGCCGAGATTGATGGTCTGACCGACGACCTGTTCCGCAGGCGCCGTGAGGCCCGCGATCAGGCCGCGTGCAGTGTCGGTGACGAAGGAGAAATCCCGGGTCGGGCTGACGGCGCCGAGGCGGATCTTCCGCTTGCCGGTCGCGATCTGGCTGATGATCGTCGGGATCACCGCGCGCGCCGATTGCCGCGGACCGAAGGTGTTGAACGGGCGGATCACCACGACCGGCATGTCGAACGAAGCCTGGAACGACAGCGCCATCTGATCGGAGGCGATCTTCGAGGCTGAGTAGGGCGACTGTCCGACCAGCGGATGGCTTTCCTTGATCGGAACGCTCTGCGCCGTGCCGTAGACCTCGCTGGTCGACGTCTGCACGAAGCGGCGCACGCCGGCCATGCGCGCGGCCTGGAGCACGTTCACGGTGCCGCGAACGTTGGTCTCGACATAGGAATCCGGCGCAACATAGGAGAACGGGATCGCGATCAGCGCCGCCAGATGCAGCACGTCGGTGCAGCCGCTCGCGGCCTGGATCATGAAATGGGGATCGCGGATGTCGCCGGCAACAACCTCGACGGACGTCATCACGCCGGGCGAGACCGTGTCGAGCCAGCCCCAGGAGCTGAAGGAGTTGTAGTAGACGACCGCCTTGACGCGGGCGCCGGCCTTCACCAGTTCCTCGACGACATGCGAGCCGATGAAGCCATCGCTGCCGGTGACGAGGACGCGGGCGTCCCTCAGATCTTCCATGCCGGACCCCAAAAGGCGATTAAGCCAGTATTCGCAACAAGATGGCGCTATAGCACACTAGCCGCCGCGTGCAACAGAGCACCGTTCGGCATCCGCCAAATGCCCGGGGGAGGCAGCGCTTTTGGGCACCTCTAGGCGGTCCTGGCCGGTATCAGGCGTTGCTTCACGAATGCTTCCAGATTCCCGCCCGAAAACAGATGGCCGGCCACGCCGGCCGCCTGCGCCGCCTCCATGTCGGTTTCCTTGTCGCCGATCACCATGCTGCGCGTCATGTCGACGGGAAAGCGCCCGAGAAGGTCGGTGATCATGCCGGGCGCCGGCTTGCGTCGGTCGCTCGTACGGCAATAGCGCGCGACCGTGCCGTCGGGATGATCAGGGCAGTATTCGAACGCGTCGATATGCGCGCCGATCGGCGCCATCTGGTCCGCCATCCAGCGATGCAGGGTGACGACGTGGTGCTCTTCGTAGTAGCCGCGCGCGACGCCGGACTGGTTGGTGATGACGAAGGCAAAATAGCCGGCGTCGTTGACGGCTTTCACGGCCTCGCGGGCGCCATCGATCCATTCGAGCTTGTGCGTTTCGAACGTGTATCCTGAATCGTGGTTGAGGACGCCGTCGCGATCGAAGAACACGGCCGGCCGCCGCAGCTTCTCCCGCAATTCACGATCGGCGCGCGCGAAATCGTCTGGAATGCCAATGTCGATGAAGTAGCCGCGATAGGCCGTGCCCCGCAGCGCCCCCGACGCGGCAAGGCCGGGGAACACGTCCTGCTCGAGCGAGGCGGGAAGCTTCGCGATGTCGGCGAGAATGGATTTGTCGACGACGTAGATGCCGGCATTGACCGGTCCCGTGGCGCCCGCGCCAGGGGCGATGAAGTCACGCACCACGTCGCCTTCGAGCACGACGCGGCCGTACCGATCGCCGACGACGCCGTCGCGCAGCGCCATATGAACGCGGCCGTCATCGGCCCGCGCGATCAAGTCGAGCATGTTGAAGTCGAACAGCGAGTCACCATTGAGCAGCAGGAAACGGTCGTGCAGCAGGTCGCGCGCATGCACGAGCGCCCCGCCGGTGCCGAGCGGCTCGATCTCGCGCGATACGAGGATCTTCGCCCGGCCCCTGGTCGCATTGCCATAATGGGTCTCGACGATCTCGGCCTTGTGTCCTGCGAGCAGGAGTATCTCATCGAACACGTCATAGCGTACGAGCTCGTCGATCAGCGTGTCGAGAAACGGCCGCCCGCCGACGTCGAGCATCGGCTTCGGAACCAGCCTGGTGCGCTCACCTAGCCGGGTGCCCAGCCCTCCGACGAGGATGGCGGCCTGTCTCAACATGAAAGGGGAATCGTCCGAGCAGCGCGTTGCTCGGCGCCGCCCCCCGTTCCCGTGCGCGCTGTGTGAATCCTAGAACTGATATCCGACATGCTCAGGCCGATCCCGGAACGGATCAATGCAGATGCCCGCGTTCGTGCTTAGCAGATTGCGGTTCCGCGCAAAGTGCGGGCGCCAATGCATGTCCGATGGGATCAAGACGAAGGTCACGACGTCGCGGTGGTCGCGCTTGGGCGAGGTCGCCTTGTGAATGCATCCACCGTTCTCGAACAAGAGACGCGTGCCGACGGGGCCTTCAAGCACCCTGGTCGAGCCATTGTCGTCGAGCCGGTTGACGAACTGGCTGATCCGGCGGCGGTCGAAGAAGCCCTCCTTGCGTAGTCCGTCGCTGAAGGGCTTGTCCTTGACGCTGAGCGCGCCGGTCTCGGCGACGACGTCGTCGAGGTAGACCATCAGCTTGATTTCCTGCCTTGGGCAGTTGTCGAGATGCCACAGGAAGCTCGAATCCGGCTTATCCGGCGTGGGCATGGTCCGATAGAACGAGACCGCAAAGAGCTTGAAGTGGCTGCCGTAGTAGTTCTCGACAGCGGTCTCCAGATCGTCGTCGATGAAGTCGATGATCTCCGGAATGAGCTCGAGGCCGTCGACCATGCGGTTCATGCCGTAGTTGACTACGAAGCCGTTGTTCTGCTCGGCGAACTTGCGGTCGACCGTTTCCTTGATCGTTCGGAGCCGTTCGGGTGTCATCTTGGCGGGCGGCGGCAATGCCGCGAAGCCCTCCCGCTTGAAGCGCTCCGCCGTGGCAAGCTGTTCGGGCGTGGCCTTTGCGAACGGCTTCCAGTTCCGCCGCGCGTTGTTGGCGTAGGCCGCATATCGCAGGTTGACGCCGAACGAGTGATTATTGCCGAACATCGCGACGCGGGTCTGCATGCGCGCCCTCGAAGCGATCTTGCGAAGCGATGGCATGTCCCAATCTCCCCCAAACAGCTATTTAGCGACGCTGGCGCGCTTGTTGATGCGAAATACCACCGAGGACGTGAAGCGCCCCTCGCTCTCGAAGTCCTCTTTCCAGTAGACGTGGCCGGCCTTGTCGCCGAAGATTTCGAGCAGATCGTCGGGACCATTGGCAAGATTGTTCTTGCCGAAGAGGTTGCCCGCGCCCTTGGAGAGGTGCTCGTAGGCGAAGATGATCAGTGCGCCGTCCTTTGCGATGCGGATCGTCTCGGCCACTGCCTTCGGAATGTCATCGCTGTAGGTGATGACGAACGCGCTGTAGACGGCGTCGAACTGGTCGTCGCCGAACTTCAGATCGTGCATGTCCATCAGACGCACCGTCGGAGCGTAGGAGAACAGGTCGATCGCCGTCAGCTTCGAGGCGGCGAAGCCGTAGGAGGACAGCAGCATGAGCTCGGCCTCATTGCGCGGGCCGACGACCAGCGTGTCCAGCGCGCCGAGCTTGAGGCCGCGAATCGAGCGGAGCAGGGCGATGACGCGCTCGGTCCGTCCGCGGTTGATGATGTTGATGTTGCCGAGATTGTAGGGCAGCACCTTCTCGGCGACGAAGCTGCTCTCGACGCCTTCCCCCCTGACCAGTTGCTTCAGGCCGTGCCCGGTAAGCCGCCAGAAGAACCGCCTCGCATGGAACCGCAGTGCGAAAACCGGCGGCAGCAGCGTGACATAGCGCCAGGGCGACAGCAGGACGGGCGACCGGGGAATCAGAAACCGGCCGACAAAATTCCGCAATTTCCGGCCGCTGGATGCATCCGCCGCGGTCGTCCCGGCGCCATTTATCGTCATGCTCATCCTGTCGACCCAAGGCCCATTTTCCCGGTCTCTTACCGAGACTTAACCTCCGTGGCAAGGCGTAGAAGGATCGGTTTCTATCTGCGGTTGTTTGTCCGTGGTCGGGATCGCGGGGGCTTCGGTCGCGGCTGCGCCCGAGCCGCGGGAACCCGCGGCCGGAGCCGGATTTTTTTTCATCGGAAACAGCACCCAAGGCAGCAGCAGTATCCCGGAACGGGCAAGGCGAGCCTCGAGCACCAGAGCCGGCAGAAGCGCGCCGATCGCCCACATCGCGCGATCTCCCCGGCTCGGGACGGCCGAGCAGCTTCAATTCCCTTTCGATGGGGTGGCCGGGCGGCCGACGATGAGGGAGCCGAGCGTGAACAGGTCCTCTTCGGAGAAGCCTTTGAAGCATGGTGCCAATCGTTCCAGGATATGCCGCTCCGCTGGCCGGCGGTCGGGCTGGTCGCTGAGCAGCTCAAACCCGGCCTCTCGAAACAGCTCCAGATATTCGCTGTGGCGCAAACGATTGACGTATTGGAAGCGCGACTGGAACGGTGCCCAGTCCTCCTCGGAGTAAGTCAGGAAGTTGAACGAGCTGATCGACGGATCGAAGCCTTTGAAGTGATCACCGTAGTCGATCTGCATGAGGACCAATCCGTCAGGACGAATGATGCGCCGCAGCTCCTTCAAGATTGCCGCGATGTCGCTCTTGGGAATGTGCTCGAGCGTTTCGACGGAGACCGCGCAGTCGATCGAACCGGCCGGCAGGCCCGTCGTCCGGGCATCGGCTGGTGCGCGATATTCGATCCTCCACGACTGTTCGAGGTCTTCCAGGGAATTGATGTCGGGGCGGTTGGCACCGCTCGCCCGGGAAATGACAGCTGCGTTCGAACGGACCAAGTCCAGCTTGGCCAGTCGTTCGATGTCGACGGTGATGAACCGCTTGGCGCCGTGGGCGCTGAACGCCAGTGGAACGATCAGGTCGCGCCCCGCGCCGAACTCGAAGAACGTCGAGTCTTGGATTGGTCGACTGCCGTATTCGGCGTAGATGCCAACCAACCGCTGCGCGAAGCCGTAAATCGATCTGACCTGCTTTTCCGGGCGCGGCAACCGCCGTGTGACGTAGCGTTGCAGGGCATAGTGCAGGTCGTCTCCAAACGGGATGTTCGACAACACCGCGAACGCGCGCGCCTTCGCTTGCCAGCGCATCTCAGCTGTCCCCCGGCTGAGCGGGTGCGACGGCGTCGGTCGTTTCGCGCTGCGCCCTCTGGTCGCGGTGGATCGCGCCGGCATCGTGGCCTGTATAGCAGAGCATAGATCGTGGCAATGTTGGAATACCGATCAGGTTCATGTGGGCCGGCGCGAATGCTCTATTCCTAGGGGCATCCGTTTGTTGTCGTTTGAGCGCTTAAGGTGAAGGCTCGCGAGTGTAATTCCGGTATGGGCACGGCAGGCCGAAACTAGCTCGCGTTCGTGAGAGAGGATGATCGTGCCATGGGGTGAAAAATATTGCGTGTAGCGACCCTTCGTCCTCGCCGGTAGTGTGATTCGCTGACTATTCTACTCTTGCGAATTGCGGCAATATGGTTCAACAGTTGAAGTTACCAGGTGTTTGAACAAACGGGCGACATGATCAGTCGAATCAAGACATCTGATGGCAGCAAGGAGAACTTGCCCCAGTATCGACGCCATCAGGATCTGGTTGACTTCTTGTTGGAGGCCAAGCCATCTCTCGGCAGCAGGGTACTTGACGTTGGGTGCGGCACTGGGCTGTTGGCCAAGCTCATGAGGTCATCCGGCTTCAGTGAAATTCACGGTGTCGACTGGACGGATCCCGCCGCGGTGGTCCCGGGCGTATTGTCTTCCTACAGGCAGCTTGATCTGAACGACCAGGTTCTCGAACGCGAGATCGACTCCAAGTTCGATATCATCGTTTGCCTCGACACGCTGGAGCACCTCGAAAGGCCGGCGAAAGTCCTTCGCTCCATGCGCCAAATGTTGACTGACTCCGGTTCTATTTATGTCACCATACCCAATTGCGCCAATATGTTTCAGAGGTTTTCCTGGCTGATGACGGGTAACAGCTTCAGGTATCGCACCGAGAAGCCCGGCGAATTCGGCCATATTTCGCTGTTTCCATCGGCTGTCATGACTTCTCTGCTCAACCGCGCCGGACTGAGATGCGTCCGAAGGGGAAAAGGATACATCGCGCTCGCAGGGTTCATCACCAACAAAGGCCTCAAGTTCGGTGATCTCTGGAGCTATGCAAGTTATTACGAGTTCAAACCGGCCCCCTAGGACTGGTTGCAGCTTCAACGCTGCTCGAAATGCGCAAGGCGGTGCAGCGCTATCCGAAAACCCTCTCCGTCGTTTTCATGTCCCTGCCATATTTCAGGAATGAACGACGCGCGCGGCGCCTTGTTGTTGAGCACACGAAAGACGTTTCCGAAATCGATCTCACCTTCCCCGATCTGAAGCCCTTCTCCATCGACACCGCGTGCATCCGCCATATGCACGTGGGCGACGAATGGCCCGATCGTCTCCATGAACTCGTCGAAGGACCAGCCGTTCTCGGTGCATGCAAGCTGGGAGTGAGAGGTATCGAAGCAGATCTTCATGCCCAGCTCCTGACAGCTGCGCAAGATGTCGCTGCTGGACACGAAAAGGTTGTGGTAACGCTGCCCCCCGAAGTGCCAGGGATAGGGCGGCATGGTCTGCGGCCAGATCTCGACCTCCGGATCCGTGAGATCCCGCACGCTTGACCGGAGCTGAACCTCACGGGCGGCCCTCTCTTCCGCTGTCAAGAAACGCACCGATGAAAAGCCGCCCACATTGCAGATGATGCCCGTGGGGCCGTTCTTTCTGAAGCGTTGCGCCAGCGCTTTTGTCTTGGCGATGACGCGTTGCATTTCCTGGATTGAACGCCTGCGATAAGCCTCGTCGGGCGTCGTAAGATCGAGGACATGATCACCTTCGAAAAGTTCCGGTGCATGCACGATCAGCCCGCACTCATAGCGCTCGCCCAGAAAATCGGCGTCGACGATGCCAAGATCACGGTAGCTGAGGTGAAATTCGACAAAGTCGGGATTGATCGCCTCGATCAGTTTTTTGGCGTCGCGATGGCGCACGGGGATACCCCATGGACGACGGAACCCCGGTTTCGCGCTGTCTCCGCTGATCGGATTGAGCTCCGAAATGTCGGATGGATACAGCGGGGTCTGCGCAGGGATCGTGCGCCGCGCCTTCTGGCCGATCACCTCGTTGATGCGGTTGGGAGAAAGGCCCTGGCCGGGGCTGCGAATTTCCAGCGCCTCGCGCTGGATCGTCGCTCCGGCCTCGATCGTGTCGACCGCAAAGATCGATTTGCCGAGGCTGATGCGATTGGCTTTTTCCCCCTGGCTCAGAATTCGAGGTAGGGCGGTGCCCAGGGAGTCCTCGACCTGGCGCACACCTTCGGCCATGCGTTTGAACTCATGCGGTAGCAGGCTAACCTTGTGGTCGTTGCCTTCCTGTTCGCGGTCAAGCGTGAAATGTTTCTCGATCAGGCGGGCGCCCATCGCGACGGCTGCGACGGAAACGAAGACGTCGCGTTCATGTCCGGAATATCCTACGACGCTCTCGCAGAGTTCCTGCAGTCGCTGCATGTATCTCAAATTGATGTCGCGGAACGGCGCCGGATATGTCGAATTGCAATGGAGCATGACGTACTCGGCTCCGGATGTCTGGAACAGTTTCACCGTTTCGCGGATCTCGTCTTCCGTCGACATTCCGGTCGAGCAGATTGTGGGAATACGCTGGTCAACGATGTACTGCAGCAATTCGTGGTTGGTCAGGTCCGCGGATGCGGTCTTGATGGCCTTCAACCCGTAGGCTCGGCACTTGTCGGCGCTGTTGATGTCAAACGCCGTGCACAGGGGCTCCATCCCCAGCGATGACGTATAGTCAAAGCAGCGGTAGAGATCCTCGTCGCTGAGCTGAAACCGGTCCAGAAGATCCAGCACGTATTCGGTGCCGAGGTCCTCACTCTGGCTCTTGGTGCGCTTTCCGTACAGACCAGTCATGTCGCGCATCTGAAACTTGGCGGCATCGGCACCGGCCTCCGCGGATGCCTTGATCAATCCGAAGGCAGCTTCGAGGCTGCCATTATGATTGTTTCCGATCTCCGAGATCAGGAAAGTCCGATTTTCCTCCGCGATGATGCGGCTACCGATCTTGATGCCTTCGCCGGGGTGCCGTTGCCGGGCGACGCCGACGACATGCCGTTCGGCGTCGACCAGTGGAACGTAGAGCACCTCTCTGAGCAGCCGATTTGCGGTTTCCCGGTCACCCGAGACGGCGCTGCGGACGCGACGGTTGCAGAGGTCGCCCACTGCCGCCGCCACGCCGGCGGAAGCGCCGGCGCCGATCCAGCGAATGATATCGCCATTCGACAGGCTGCCGAGCAGCCGCCCGCCGCCATCGACACAGAAGACGATTTCACGACGGTTTGCCGCAACCTTGCTCGCCGCCTCCTGAATGGAGGCGTCTTCGTGGATCAGATAGCTTTGAAGATCTCTATCGATGATCATGTTGCGATGTTCCCGCGGAACGCTGCCTCGGCTGCTTCCCAATCGGACATTTCGTCGAGCTCGATACTCGAGCTTTCATCCATCTCGTGGATCGTAATCTTGCCGTGAAGGCGGGCGTTGCCGCTTCTGATTTGCTGGACAAGCGAGATATAGAAGGCGCCGTTCTCCATGAGAGTGCCGTTCCATTGCTGGCGCAGCGGGCGTTTTGCCGGATCGTAATTTATCGGCGTTCCATTGTCATTCCAGAAGAACCGCCGGGTCCTTACACAGGTCACCAGCGAGTCGGCCCCCGATTCGAGAAGATGGTTGATCGCCGCCGAGATGTCCGTGGTGGTTGTTTGCGGACTCGTCGCCTGCGCGGTGACGAGGTATTTTTCATCGATGCCGCAGGCGGCGATGAGGTCGACGAGCGCCGCTTCCGTGGTCGCACTGTCTGTGGCCAGATGAGCAGGGCGCGGATGGATCAGGATTCTGGCATCGATTGATCTGGCCACGGCCGCAATCTCATCGCTATCCGTGGAGACAAAGATCCGCGAAATCAAGTCACAACCGAGAAGGGCCCTCAGCGTCCATTCGCAGAGAGGCTTGCCGCAGAAGGGTCTGATGTTCTTGCCCGGAATGGACTTCGATCCGCCACGAAGCGGAACGACCGCTGCGATACCCTGCCTGACAAGGGACGTGTTCGTGAGATCAGCGATCATTTTGTCCCCGGCCGAAGCACCAAAAGACAGCCGGCTCGAGATGCTGAGCATGTCCGGGCGAGGCGCCGAAAGGCTTCGCAGGTCGCTTCGGTCTCGGTGATCAGCGTTCGTTCAAGCACGTTTGAGGTCCGGGAAAGGCCGATTCTGGGCCGTTATTGGGGCCACGCCACGTCGGTAATACGGGAGCCGCATGGGCGATGCAAGGTTCCTCGGAGCTGGGGCTGCGCCAAAATTGCCGCTGTCAAGCACGTTGACTTGACCGCCCCGATTTACATTGGCTGCCGTTTCTATAGAAGGCTCCGCAAGGGGTCTACACGACATGTATGTGATCGGAATCAGCTCAGGGATAAAGCACGGGCACCACGACGGTGCGGCGGTGTTGCTGCGCGACGGCGAATTGATCGCCGCCGCCGAAGAGGAGCGTTTCACGCTGGCGAAACATGCGCGCGGCGAGCTGCCGCGTGGTGCGATCGGATTCTGCCTGAAGCAGGCCGGCATCACCATGCGTGAAGTCGACTGGATCTGCTCGCCGCTGAAGACCTACACGAACTACGCGCAGCGCCTCACTGAATATTTCAAATATCAATTCGGCCACAGCCCGAAGATCGAGCTCTACGACCATCATCTCTGTCATGCCGCGAGCTCGTTCTACGGCTCCGGTTTTTCGGAAGCAACCGTGGCCTGCTTCGACTTTTCGGGCGATTCCAGCTCCGGTCTCGTCGCGCATGCGCGCGGCAACGATTTCCGCGTGCTGACGCGGTTCGCCCGCCACAACAGTCTCGGGCTCTATTACGGGATGCTGACCCAGTATCTCGGCTATCAGATGACCAATGACGAGTACAAGGTCATGGGCCTGTCCTCCTATGGCACCCCGGACTATCTCGACAAGTTCGCCAAGCTCCTGAGGCCGAATGGGATCAATTACGAACTCGATCCCGCGCTCGACAAGCGCAGGCGCGACGCGGACATTTATACCAGCGATTTCTCGACGCGGCAGGAGCGCATCTTCACCGAGAAGATGGAGGAGATCCTGGGCCCGCGGCGGCTACGTAGCCAGCCGCTCGACCAGCGCCTGACCAACATTGCCGCGAGCGGCCAGAAGCAGCTCGAGATCGTCACCACCGAGGTGATCCGTTCCGCGATCGCCGAGACAGGCTGCGGCGATGTCTGCATCGCGGGCGGCGTTGGGCTGAACTGCAAGATGAACATGGAGATCGCGGCCGAACCGTCGGTGAAGCGTCTCTATGTGCCGCCGGTCCCGCACGATGCGGGCGTGGCGCTCGGCGCTGCGATGATGAAATGCGCGGAGGCGGGCCACGCGATCGCGCCGCTGACCCACGCCTACTGGGGGCCGGAATATTCCAACGACACGATCCGGGAGACGCTGGACAAGATCGGCGCGCGGTTCGAGCTGCTCGACGATCCCGTGTCGCGCTGCGTCGCCGACCTGACGGATCAGAAGACCGTGGGCTGGTTCCAGGGACGGATGGAGTACGGTCCGCGCGCGCTCGGCAACCGCTCGATCCTGGCCGATCCGCGCCATGCTGGCATGAAGGACCGCATCAACCTCACGATCAAATATCGCGAAGAATTCCGTCCGTTCTGCCCGTCAGTGTTGTACGAGCGCCAGGCCGAGTACTTCGAGGACACGTTCGACGCGCCGTTCATGGTGGTGACGTTCCCGGTCAACGAGAAGGTCGCCGAGACCATGCCCGCGGTGGTCCACGTCGACAACACCGCGCGCATCCAGAGCGTCCATGCAGACAGCAATCCGCTCTACAGCCGTCTGATCGGCGAGTTCGCGAAAGCCAGCTCACTGCCGGTGCTGATCAACACCAGCCTCAACATCAACGAGCAGCCGACGGTGAATGCCCCGCTGGAGGCGTTGCATACGTATTTCTGCTCCGGTCTGGACGTGCTGTATCTCGGCAATTATCGGCTCTCGAAGTCGAGCTGAGACTACCGCTCGTCCGCGATCACTTTGCCGTCATTCGGCAGCACGCCGGGGCTGACCAGCTCGACATTGCCGCCGAGCTTCGTCACGGCGCGCAAGGTGCCGGCGATCTCTTCGCGTAGCGCATCGCTCGCGGCCGTCGTTTCCGCTCTCAGCGTCATTCCGTCGGTCTCGCCTTGGCGCGTGACGACGAGGCGTAGTCTTCCGAGTGATGAATGGCGCTTGCCGATCTCGGCGATCTGCTCGGGCCGGATGAACATGCCCTTGACCTTGGTGGTCTGGTCGGCGCGGCCCATCCAGCCCTTGATGCGCATGTTGGTCCGCCCGCACGGGCTCGTGCCGGGCAGCGCCGCGGTGAGGTCGCCGAGAGCGAGCCGGATCCAGGGATGATGCGGGTCGAGCGAGGTGACGACGATCTCGCCGACGTCACCCGGCGCCACGGGATCGCCGGTGCCGGGCTTGACGATCTCCATGATCAGGTCCTCGTTCACGACCATGCCATCGCGGGCTTCGGTCTCGAAGGCGATCAGGCCGAGATCGGCGGTGCCGAAGGCCTGGTAGGCGTCGATGCCGCGCGCCTTGATCTCGGCCTGAAGCGAGGGCGGGAACGCCGCGCCCGAGACCAGCGCGCGCTTGATCGAGGAGACATCGCGCCCCGAGCTCGCGGCAGCGTCGAGCAGGATCTTCAGGAAATCCGGTGTGCCGCTGTAGCCGACCGGCCGGTAAGCCTCGATCAGCTCGAATTGCTGTTCGGCATTGCCGGGGCCGGCCGGGATCACGGCGCAACCAAGCGCGCGTGCCGATGCATCGAAGATGAAGCCGCCCGGGGTGAGGTGATAGCTGAAGGTGTTGAGCACGATGTCGTCGGGGCGGAATCCGGCTGCGAACAGCGCCCGAGCGCCGCGCCAGGGATCGGCCTGGCGTCCCTCCGGCTCGAAAATGGGCCCAGGCGAGGTGAAGAGGCGGGCGAACGACCCGGGCGCGGCCGCCACAAAGCCGCCGAAGGGCGCGGAGGCCTTGTGCAGGGCCGGCAATTCCGATTTGCGCAGCACCGGCAGGCCCGCCAGCGCCTCTCTAGACCTCACTGAGGCCGGGTCGAGCCCCCGCAGCCGCTCGGCATAGGCTGGAGCGGCCATGGCGCCGCGCAGCACCTCCGGAAGGCGGGAAAACAGCTCTGCCTCGCGCGCGCCCTGGTCGCGCGTCTCGAGAGCGTCGTAATGGGCGGTCATGGCTGATCTTTCCGGGTTGGCATGGTCCGTTGCGCGCCGCCGCCGGCATCGGTATCAGACGGCCATTGGCGAGGCCTAGAGAGGACCCGATGGCGGACGAGGGAAGCATTGCGGCGGATGGGGCGACCGATGTCGTCGTGCGCCTGAAGCGTCGCATGATCGACGAGGCGCTGCCGCTGTGGTCGACCATCGGCTGGGATCACGGCGCGGGCGGTTTCATCGACCGGCTGCACCGTGACGGCGGGGCGGACGCCGCCGCGCCCCGGCGCGTGTTTGTGCAGGCGCGCCAGATCTGGTGCTATGCCAAGGCCGCACAGATGGGCTGGTACCCCGCGGGGCGCGCCATCGCGCTGAAGGGGCTGGAGCATCTGCTGGCCAAAGCCAAAGCGCCGGACGGTCGCCCCGGCTACGTGCACCGGCTGACGCCGGAGGGGTCCGTGCTGGACGGCCGCCGCGATGCCTATGACCACGCCTTTATCCTGTTTGCCCTCGCGAGCGTCTACGCGCTCGACCAGGATGCGCAGGTCCGCGCCGAGATCGACGCGCTGCTCGCCTTTGTCGACGGTCATCTGCGTTCGCCGCATGGTGGCGTCCACGAAGGCCTTCCGGTCTCGCTGCCGCGCCGGCAGAACCCGCATATGCATTTGTTCGAGGCGATGATCGCGTGCTTCGAGGCGACTCAGGATCTGTCGTTCCAGAACCGCGCTGGCGAATTCTTCGCGCTGTTTCTCGCCAATCTCTACGACAAGCGGAAGTGCGTGCTCAGCGAGTATTTTGAGGAGGACTGGTCGAAGATCGAGCCGGTCAGCGTCGAGCCCGGTCACCAGGCGGAATGGGTCTGGCTCCTGAAGGGATTTGAACGCATCACGGGATGCCCGACCGGGCAGCGGCGCGCCGAACTGCTGGCGACCTCGCTGCGCTATCGCGACGAGGCCACGGGCTGTCTGATCGACGAGGGCGATGACGCCGGCAACATCCGTCGCAGCACGCGTCGGCTGTGGCCGCAGACCGAGATCGCAAAGGCGTGGATCGCGCAGGCCGAGTCCGGCGAGGCCGGCGCGGCGGATCAAGCGCGCGCAGCGCTGGTGCGGCTGGAACGGCACTATCTCAGCCACCCCGTGAAGGGCTGCTGGTACGATCAGTTCGACCGCGACGGCAAATCGCTGGTCGACACCATTCCTGCGTCGTCGTTCTATCATGTTCTCTGCGCAGTCACGGAAGCGGAGCAGGTGCTGGGTTAGGCTCGCTGTGGATCACAGCCAACGCTTGCGCCGCTTGAAGCTCTTGAGGTTCTTGAAGCTCTTGCGCTGGTCGCCTGCGCCGCCGAGGTAGAATTCCTTGACGTCCTCATTGTCGCGTAGCTCGTCGGCGGTGCCGTCGAGCACGACCTTGCCTTGCTCCATGATATAGCCGTGGCTCGCCACCGACAGTGCGGCGCGCGCGTTCTGCTCGACCAGCAGGATGGTGACGCCGAGGTCGCGATTGATCTTCTGGATGATCGAGAACACCTCTTTCACCAGCAGCGGCGACAGACCCATGGACGGCTCGTCCATCAAGATCATCTTCGGACGCGCCATCAGCGCGCGGCCGATCGCAAGCATCTGCTGCTCGCCGCCCGAGAGATAGCCGGCAAGGCCGGTGCGCTCCTTCAGGCGCGGGAAGTAATTGAACACCATGTCCAGATCGGCATCGACCTCGCGATCCCGGCGGGTGAACGCGCCGAGCCTGAGGTTCTCCAGCGAGGTCATGTCGGCGACGATGCGCCGGCCTTCCATCACCTGGAAGATGCCGCGGCGCACGATCTTGTCGGGATCGATGCCGTTGATGCGGTCGCCCTCGAACAGGATCTCGCCGCGCGTAACCTCGCCGTCCTCGGTCTTGAGCAGCCCCGAGATCGCCTTCAGCGTCGTCGACTTGCCGGCGCCGTTGGCCCCCAACAGCGCCACGATCGCGCCCTTGGGCACGTCGAGGCTGAGGCCGCGCAGCACCAGGATGACGTCGTCATAGACCACCTCGATGTTGTGCACACTGAGGAGGGCGGCGGGGGGCACGATGCTGGGCGAGGGACGGGTTGCTTCGATGGTTTCGGTCATTGGGTATGTCGCCAATCCGTTACTTTCGTCATGCCCGGGCTTGTCCCGGGCATCCACGTTTATCGTGCCGCGTGGTCAGACGTGGATGGCCGGGACATCTGCGCGAAGACGCGCTTCGCGCTTTCGCCCGGCCATGACGTCTGAGATTGCCTCACCAGCCCAGCAGTTCCGGCTTGCGCGGCAGCTCGACCGTCTTGACCTTCTCGAGCTTGATGGTGCCCTTGGCCATGAGGTCGTTGAGGTCGCCGTCGGTCGCGCCCGAGACCTTGGTGCGATAGAGATCGACCTTCAGCGTGCCGCGGTGGTCCTTGTCGGTCCAGGTCGAGGGATTGCAGACGCCCTCCATCCCGGCCGGCACCCAGTCCTTCTTCTGATGGAAGCCTTTCGCGACGTTCTCGCCAGTGGCGCCGCCGTTCTTGGCGGCCCAGTCGAGCGCCTCCTTCATGTAGAGCGACGAGCAGACGGCCGCGATATAGTGCACCGGGCGATAGACCTTGCCGGTGGGGTCGGACATCTTCGAGATCTCCATCACCGTCTTCATGCCGGGTGCATCGCCGCCCCAGCTCACCGCGGTGCGAAGCGGGAAGATCACGCCGTTCGCCGCGTCGCCCGCCGTCTTGGCGGCGTTCTCGTCCATGCCCCAGACATTGCCGAGGAACTGGATCTCGACCCCGGCGGTCTTGCAGGCCTTCATCACCGAGATGTTGGAGGCCGCGGTGTTGCCGAGATAGGCGTAGTTGGCGCCGGATGATTTCAGGCTCAGGCATTGCGCGCTGTAGTCGCCAGGGGCGAGCGCGAACACCAGCGGCGGCAGCACCTCGAAGCCGAGCTCCTGCGCCATGGCTTCGCCGGCGGCCTTCGGCGCGTTCGGATAGGGATGGTTGGCGCCCATGTGCACGAATTTCGGCTTGCCGGACTTGCCCTTGGCCTTCCAGTCCTCGGCCGCCCACATCAGCATCGCGCGCAGCGAATCCGAATAGCTCGGGCCGTAGAAGAAATTGTAGGGCGCGGGCTTGGCCTTGCCACTGACGCCTTCGGGATCGGTGAGGGCGGCGGCGTAGGAGCCGGACATGTCCGGAATCTTGTCCTGGGCGAGGAAGCCGGTCAGGGCCTCGGTGTCCGCGGTGCCCCAGCCCATGATTGCGGCAACCTTGGAGTCCGGCGCCGACCACTTCTTGTAGAGCGCGATGGCGCGCGGCACCTGGTAGCCGTAATCGTTGGTGTCGACGTTGAGCTGCTTGCCGCCGACGCCGCCATTCTTGTTGACCCAGGCGAACGTGTCCGCGACCGCCTGCCCATAGGGCGTGCCGACGTCGGAGGTGCCGCCGGAATAGTCGGCGAGATGCCCGATCGCGATCTGCGCCTGCGCGCCCGCCGAGAATGCGGCGATCACGAGGGCGAGCGATGCGGTGCTCAAAAGGGACTTCATCGTCATGGGTCGGTTCCTCCTGTTATTGTTTAAGTGAAGTTTCCGCGCTCAATGCGAGAACGGGTAGAGTTTCCAATACGCCTTGATCTGCCGCCAGCGATGCGCGAGGCCGTCGGGCTCGAACATCAGGAACGCGATGATGATCACGCCGATCGCGATCTCGCGCAGGAACGTGATGTTGTTGTTGAGCGAGAGCGCCTTGTCGATCGCGCCGCCCTTGAGATAGTGGCTGACGAATTCCATCGCCTCGGGCAGCAGCACCACGAAGGCGGTGCCCATCAGCGTGCCCATGATCGAGCCGGTGCCGCCGATGATGATCATGGCCAGGAACAGGATCGAGCGTTCGATGCCGAAACCTTCCTGCGAGACGACGAGCTGGTAATGCGCATAGAGCGCCCCTGCGATGCCGGCGAAGAAGGCGGCGAGGCCGAACGACAGCGTGCGGTACTTGGTGAGGTTGATGCCCATGATCTCCGCGGAGAGATAATGGTCGCGGATCGCCACCAGCGCACGGCCGTCGCGCGTACGCATCAGATTGGTGACGAGGATATAGCTCGCCAGCACATAGGCCAGCACGACGTAGAAATACTGCCTGTCGCCGCGCAGCGTGTAGCCGAAGATCGAGAACGGATTTGCGCTCGCCGGTACTGATCCGCCCGAGAACCATTCGGCGCGGGAGAAGAAGTCGAGCAGGATGTACTGCGCGGCAAGCGTCGCGATGACGAGGTAGAGTCCCTTCAGCCGCGCCGCCGGAATGCCGAAGATCAGCCCGACCAGCGCGGTGACGACGCCCGCGAGCGGGATCGCGAAGAACACCGGGATCGGCGCGTTGTTGGAGATATAGGCCGACGTGAAAGCGCCGAGCAGGAAGAACGCGGCGTGCCCGATCGAGATCTGGCCGGTGAAGCCGACCAGGATGTTGAGGCCGAGCGCCGCGATCGAGAAGATGCCGATCTGGATTAGGATGCTGAGCCAGTAGCCGCTGAAGAATTGCGGCGCGAGGCACAGCAGCAGCACGCCCGCGATCGCAAAATTGCGGCTGGTCGTGGTCGGGAAGATCGTGGTGTCGGCCGCGTAGGTTGTGCGGAAATCACCAGCGGGGATGAGGGCAGGGCCGGCCATGGATCAGATCCGCTCGATGTCGTGGGTGCCGAACAGGCCGTAGGGCTTGATCATCAGCACGATGATGAGGACGTAGAACGGCGCAATCTCGTAGAGATTGCCCCAGTGCAGGTACTCGCTGTCGACATATTGCGCGACGTTTTCGAGTAGCCCAATGATGATGCCGCCGAGCACGGCGCCACCGACGGAATCGAGCCCGCCGAGGATCGCCGCCGGAAACACTTTGATGCCGTAGGCGGCAAGGCCCGAGGACACGCCGTTCACGACCGCGACAACGACACCTGCGACCGCGGAGACCGTTGCCGAGATCGCCCACGCCATCGCGAATACGCTCTTGACGGAAATGCCGAGCGACTGCGCGACCTGCTGATTGAACGCGGTGGCGCGCATCGCAAGACCATATTTGGAGGCGCGAAAGAACCAGGCCATGCCGATCATCATGGCGACCGAGACGACGAGGCTCATGACATAGACGGTCTGGATCTGAAGGCCGAGCAGACTGACCGACTGGCTCTCGAACACGCGCGGGAACGGTTGCGGGTTGACGCCGAACATCCACTTCAGCGTCGCCTGCAGCACGGTGGAGAGGCCGATCGTGACCATGATTACCGAGATGATGGGTTCGCCGATCATCGGCCGCAGGATCAGGACCTGCACCGCGATGCCGAACACGAACATGAACACCAGGGTGATCGGCATGCCGATCCAGAACGGCACCTGGTATTTTGCCAGCAGCGCCCAGCACACCCAGGCGCCGACGAGCAGCAACTCACCTTGCGCGAAGTTGACGACCTGCGTCGCCTTGTAGATCAGCACGAACGACATCGCGACCACGCCATAGAGCGTGCCGACCACGAGGCCGTTGACCAGGAGCTGGAAGAGGAAGGCGGTGTTCATGCAGTGGTGCTCGCTGACAAGTCCGGCGCGCTCTTTCCCTCTCCCCTTGTGGGAGAGGGTGGCTTCGCGAAGCGAAGACGGGTGAGGGGTTGTCTCCACAGTGACGGTGCCGAGAGAAGACCCCTCACCCGAGTGAGGGAGTGGTTGGCTAGGGAGATGCCCTCTCCCACAAGGGGAGAGGGCGCATCGACGAGCATCACGCGCTGGGTTGGAAGCAAATTCACTCCGCCGCCTCCGCCAAGTGCCCGTGCTCGCCCAGATCCACCACGCGCAGCGTGGTTCGGACGCGCTGGGTGGTGCCGTCCTGGAAGCGGATCACGGTGTCGACGGGGATGTCGGCATCGCCGCGGTAGATCGCGTCGATGATCCCGGCGTATTTCTCGTTGATGACGCCGCGGCGCACTTTGCGGGTGCGGGTGAGCTCGCCGTCGTCGGCGTCGAGCTCCTTGTACAGCAGGAGGAAGCGCGAGATGCGCTGCGCCGGCGGCAGCGTGGCGTTGACGGTCTCGACCTCTTTGTGGAGCAGCGCGTAGACCTCGGGCCGCGAGGCGAGATCGCTGTAGGTGGTGAAGGAGAGCCGGTTCTTCTCCGCCCATTTCGAGATGATGGAGTAGCGGATGCAGATCATCGCTGCGAGCGCGTCGCGGCCGGCGCCCAGCACCACGGCCTCGGCGATGTAGGGCGAGAATTTCAGCTTGTTCTCGATGAATTGCGGCGAGAAGCGCTCGCCGCGCGAGGTCTCGGCGAGATCCTTGATGCGGTCGATGACGACGAGTTGCTGGTTGTCGTTGAAATAGCCGGCGTCGCCCGACAGCATCCAGCCGTCCTTGATGTCGGCAACGCTGGCCTCGGGATTCTTGTAATAGCCGAGGAACATGTTGGGGTGCCGCACCACGATCTCGCCGACGCCGTGGACGTCGGCATTGTCGATCCGGATCTCGACGCTGTCGGCCAACGGCACGCCGGTCGTATCAGGGTCGACCTTGCCCTCGGGATGCAGCGTGTAGGCGCCCAGGAGCTCGGTCTGGCCGTAGAGCGTGCGCAGCGGCACGCCCATGGCCTGGAAGAACTTGAAGGTATCAGGGCCGAGCGCCGCGCCGCCGGTCGCGGCCGAGCGCAGGCGCGTAAAACCGAGCCGGTCGCGCAGGGCGCGGAACAGGATCGCGTCGGCAAGACCCGAGCGCTTGCCCTGCGCGAGTGCGGCCAGACCGGACTTCATGCCGACATCGAACATGCGCTGCTTCAAGGGCGTGGCGTCCATCACCTTGGCACGGACGTCGGCGGCGATCGATTCCCAGACGCGCGGCGCGAACAACACGAAGGTCGGCGCGATCTCGCGCAGATCGTTCATCATCGTGTCCGGCTCTTCGACGAAGTTGATCTTCATCCGGCACAAGAGGCCTTTGCCGAGCACATAGACCTGCTCCATGATCCAAGGCAGCGGCAGCACCGAGACATATTCGTCGTCGGGCCCCTTGGGGTCGAAGGCGAGATAGGTCGCGCAATGGCCGAGCACGCGACCGGCGGCGAGCATCGCAAGCTTGGGGTGAGAGGTCGTGCCTGACGTCGTGCAGAGGATCGCGACGTCCTCTCCCTTGGTGGCATCGACCAGCTTGTCGTAAAGCTCCGGCTCCCGCGCAGCCCGCGCGCGGCCGAGCTCGGCGAACTTCTCCGCCGACATCAGCCTGGGATCGTCATATTTCCGCATCCCGCGCGGATCGGAATAGATGATGTGCTTCAGCTTCGGCACGCGCTCGGCCAGCGCGAGCAGCTTGTCGACCTGCTCCTCGTCCTCGGCGAAGACGAGCTGTGCCTCGCCATAGGTGAGGAGATAGGAGGCTTCCTCGTCCAGCACGTCGCGGTAGAGGCCGAGGCTCAATCCACCGATCGCATGGGTCGCGACCTCGGCTGCGACCCAGTCCGGCCGGTTGTCGCCGATGATGCCGATGACGTCGTCGCGGCCAAGGCCGAGCTCGACGAGGCTGAGCGCGAAGTCGCGCACCCGCGTCTGGTAGTCGTTCCAGGTGAACAGGCGCCACAGCCCGAGATCCTTCTCGCGCAGCGCGATCTCGTTGCCATGCTCCCTGGCGTTGAGCCGGAGCATCTTGGGATAGGTGTCGGCCTGCGCGACGCGTCCTGCGTAATCCATCATGCCGCGCTCTCCTGCGCCGGCGAGGCGTCATCGGGATCGACCAGCACCTCGTCTTCCTCACCAAGGTAGGCGCGCTTGACATGGGGATCGGCGAGGACGGCGGCGGGATCGCCCTCGGCGATCTTCTTGCCGAAATCCAGCACCATGACACGATGGGAGATGTCCATCACCACGCCCATGTCGTGCTCGATCATCACCACCGTCATCCCGAATTCCTCGTTGAGGTCGACGATGTAGCGGGCCATATCCTCCTTCTCCTCGAAGTTCATGCCGGCCATCGGCTCGTCGAGGAGGATGAGGCGCGGCTCCAGCGCCATGGCGCGGGCGAGCTCCACGCGCTTGCGCAGGCCGTAGGAGAGGGTGCCGGCGGTGGCTTTTCGCACCGACTGGAGATCGAGGAAGTCGATGATCTCCTCGACCTTGCGGCGGTGCTCGAGCTCCTCCTTGCGCGCGCCGGTGAGCCAGTACAGCGAGCCCGTGAGGAAATTGTTCTTCAAGAGGTGATGGCGGCCGACCATGATGTTGTCGAGCACGCTCATGTGGTGGAACAACGCAAGGTTCTGGAAGGTGCGGCCGATGCCGAGCGAGGCGCGGGCATTCGGCGTCAAACCGGTAATGTCGCGGCCCTGGTAAAAGAGCTGGCCTTCGGTCGGCTTGTAGCGACCGGAAATACAGTTCACGATCGAGGTCTTGCCGGCACCGTTGGGGCCGATGATCGAGAACAGCTCGCCTTCCCTGATGGCGAAGCCGACATCGGTCAGCGCACGGACGCCACCGAATCGCAAGGACACGCCGCGCACTTCGAGACTGGTAGCCACCAAACAAATCCCTCCCGGTGATGGCGCATTCAGTGGCGCTCTTCATCCGTTGTTTTCGGGCGATCCTAGTACGGTCGTCCCGGTGAGGCCATGCCGCCAATGGTCTCGACCGGACCCGCGCCGCCTTCGTTCCCGTGAGGGATCAAAAGTCGCATCGCCCAAGGTGGCTCTCAATACGGGAAAGCGCTATTTTGAAATGTCTTCGGCCTGACAATTCGACGACAAAGTTTTTGGGCGGGCGTGGCGGCCATCTTTCGTCGGATGGACCGTGGGGTGATCGTGTTGCAGTGCAGCAGAAGGGCGGAGTGACGAAACGGTGCGGCTGGCCTCTCCATCATGATTTCAGAGGATCATCTGAAGCGCATCGCCGCCTGGTCGCGCGAGCTCACGGAAGCCGAGATCGAGGTCGCACGCGGTGGAATCACCGAGCGGTCTTACGGCACCGGCGAGACCGTATTCATGCGTGGTGATACCTTCGACTATTGGGCCGGCATGGTGAGCGGACTCGCCCGGATGGGCGGGGTGTCGCGCGATGGCAAGGAGACGAGTCTGGCCGGGCTGACGGCAGGGGCCTGGTTCGGCGAAGGCAGCGTACTCAAGAACGAGCCGCGGCGCTATGACGTGGTCGCGTTGCGCGATAGTCGGGTCGCGCTGATGGAACGCAGCGCCTTCATGTGGCTGTTCGAGAACAGCGTCGGCTTCAACCGCTTTCTGGTGCGCCAGCTCAACGAGCGGCTCGGCCAGTTCATCGGCATGCTCGAGGTCAACCGCACGCTGGATGCCACCGCGCGCCTCGCCCGCAGCATCGCCTCGCTGTTCAACCCGATCCTCTATCCCGAATCGACCGCGCATCTGGAGATCACCCAGGAGGAGATCGGCGCGCTCTCCGGCATGTCCCGCCAGAACGCCAACCGCGCGCTGAACCGGCTGGAGAAGGAGGGGCTGCTGCGGCTCGAATATGGCGGCGTCACCATCCTCGATATCGAGCGGTTGCGCGGTTACGGGGATTAGGGCGTCGACAATCGTCACCGCGCATTGGCGGGGGCGTGAACCGGCCAGAGGTCGGCGCGCCAGCGGAGCGCGATCGCCAGCATCGCGATGAAGCCCGCGGCGGCATAGAGCGAGCCCGTCGCGGAATAGCCGATGATGTCGATCAAGCTGCCGGCCGCAAGCAATCCGAGCGGCAGGCCATAGATCACCATCATGCGGACGCCCATCACGCGGCCGCGCAGATGTGCGCTCGCCGTTCGCATCAGGATCACCGCCGCCGAGATCATCGACATGCTCTGCGCAATGCCGGCGAGCACGAGGCAGGCCATCGCCACCGGCATGGTCCTGACCTCGACGAATACCAATAGCATGGCGTACCAGGCCAGCGTCGCGCCGATCAGAAGCCGGGCAATGCGCACCCCGTTGACGAGGCTGAGCGTGATGGAGCCGATCAATGAGCCGACGGCGAAGCTCGCCGAGAGATAACCGAGGCCGGTCTGGTCGGTCTGGAAGATCTCGCGCGCGATGTAAGGCAGCAATCCACCAGTGAAGGGAAATGCGGTGAGATTGGCCAGGAAGGCGACGCAGAGCGCCGCGCGCATTCCCGGGCCGTTCCAGGCGTAGACGATCCCCTCCTTGAGGTCGCCCAGTAATCGGGAAACGGCGTGGCTGTTCGCCGGAAGATCGCTCGTCGTGACGGTCCTTTTCGGCCGGGTCAGGCAGAACATGAGAAGCGCGGCCGCGAGGTAGAGGCAGGCGATCGCCACATAAACGAAGCCGATGCCGAGGAGGGCAAACAGCCCGGCGCCCGTCAATGCGCCGGCGATGCGGGCGCTGTCCTGGGTCGTGCGCGCAACGCTGATGGCGCCGACCAGTTGTTCGGCCGGCATGATCTCGGCAAGCAATGCGCCCCGGACGCCGAGATCGGAGGGACGAATCAGGCCCATGATCGCGACGATGATCATGACGCTCAGCGGCGACAAGTGACCGGTCAGCGCCAGAACCATGATGGTCGACGAGAGCACCGTATAGGCAAGACGCATCGCGACCAGCAGGTCGCGATGACCCATACGGTCGCCGATCATGCCGAATATCGGCGCAACCAGGGTCCCGACGAACTGAAGCGATGCGAGCACGGTAAGCAGCAGCACCGAGCCGGTCTCGACCAGGATGTACCAGCCGAGCACCAGCGTCTCGACCTCGAACGCCCAGGAGGTGAGCAGATCGGACGGCCACTGGAAGCGATAATTGCGGATGCGGAATGGCGCGAGCGCCGAAGACCGCGCGACCCCACTCACGTCGCGATGACGCGTGTCACGGCGATTCCTTTGCCTTGTTTCTTCTTCTGCACGAGAACGTAGCGCCGGCGATGCCCGTGTCAATCGAAGCTGCCGCATGCCGCCATGCGCGACGGTTTCAGCGCGCCGGCCGCGTCACGGGTTTGCGCAGACTCGGGCGTCGAGGTCCCCGGTTGCCTCTTCCCACCCGTGATGCGGTCACATAGTTTTCATCTTGCTGTGGCCCTAAGGGCCGGCGGGCTCGGGGGAGCGGAGCAATCACAGCATGTGGGTACGTTGGCAGACGTTTGCCGCGCGGCTTCTGGGTCTCCTGATTTTTGTGAGCGTCCTCGCGTCGCCCTGCCGGGCTGGTCCACAGGACATGCTGACGCTGATGCAGCGCATCACGGCGCTGGCCAAGGAAGGCCGCTACGGCGAGGCGGTCGGACTGGCACGAAAGCTCGTCGCCGAGTCCGAGAAGAGTTCGGGCCGCAGTCGCCGCTGACGGCAACCACGCTGTTGGTGCTGGGCCAGGCGCTCCAGGCGCAGGGCGAGACCAGCGAGGCCGAAACCGTGCTGAGGCGGGCGCTTGCGATTCGTGAAAAGAGCCTCGGGCCCAATCATCCCGATGTCGCCGCCGTGCTCACGACGCTCGGCCAGATCGAGCTCGGCCTGAGCCGGCTGAGCGAAGCCGAGCGGGACACGTCACGCGCCATCGCCATCGACGAGAGCGTGCTCGGCCCGGACCAACTCACGACGGCGCTGGCGCGCATGCAGCTCGGCAATCTCCGTCACCGCCAGATGAAGGAGACGGAGGCGCTCGACATGTTCAACCGCGCCCTCGTGGTCCTCAGGAAGTCTCCGGGACAGGCTGACATCATGATCCCGGTGACGCTGAACAACATCGCGGAGGTCAACCGCGCGCAAGGCCGGTTGCACGAGGCCGAAGCGAACTTCGTCGAAGCGCTCGCGCTTCAGGAGAAGCGGCACGGCCCGGACAGCATCTATTTGTCTGCGACGCTCAACAATCTCGGCGAGCTCCGGCGCGCGCAGGGGCGGCTTCAGGACGCCGAGCAACTGGCCCGCCGGGCCATGGCCATCAGGGAAAAGTCACTCGGGCCCGATCATCCCGACGTCGCTGCGAGCCTCAACAATCTCGCCTTGGTTTTTTCGCGCGAGGGGCGGGACGCCGAGGCCGAGGGGCTGCTCACACGGGCGCTCGCAATTCAGGAAAAGACCTTCGGAGCGGCGCATCCGAACGTGGCGACGGCTCTGAACAACCTCGCGGAGGCCTGGACCCATCTCAATCGCAAGCAGGAGGCCGAGCAGCTGTTCCGCAAATCGCTCGCCATTCGCGAGAAGGCCCTCGGCCCTGTTCATCTCGACGTTGCGATCGCTCTCGACAATCTGGTGACGCTGATGGGCGACGGCGATCGCTACGCCGAGGCTGAACCGTTCGCTCGCCGGTCGCTCGCCATACGCGAAGCCGCGCTCGGCAATTCTCATCCGCTGGTCGCGAGCAGCCTCAACAATTTGGCCGTCGTTCTGGACAGCACCGGCCGCGCGCAGGAGGCCGAGCCGCTGCTGAAGCGCGCGCTGAATATCCGCCTGCGTGCTCTCGGCGAGCAGCATCCGGACGTGGCCAACAGCTTCGCCAATCTCGGCGCCCATTTTCTCGATTTGAAGGATTCGCAGCAGGCACGCGACGCGTTCGCGCGCGCGGTGGCTATTCAGAACGGACGCCGTGCCGCGGAGTTCGGCGAGGAGAGCCGCAGCGACCTTAGGGCTCGTGAAGACACCAATCCATATCCAGGATTGATCGTTGCCGCCTACAATCTCGCGAATGCCGCCAGTGGCGAGCAGAGGAGCGCATTGCGGTCGCAGGCATTCGAGGCGGCGCAGTGGATCGGTGACGAGCAGGCCGCGCGCGCGATCGCCGGGATGTCGGCCCGAGTCGCGGATGGCCGCGGGGATCTCGCGGTCCGCGTCCGCGAGCGGCAGGATCTCGGTGCACAAGCGGTGGCTACCGACAAGATGCTGGTGGCGGCGATCTCGCAAGCCAACGGCGCGCGCAATGCGGCTGCGGCGCAGGCGCTTCGCGTCCGTGCCTCGGCCATCGCAGGCCAGATCAGGGAATTGGATCGCACGATCGCCGCCCAGTTTCCGGACTATGCGGCGCTGGTGACCAAGACGCCGATCACGATCGAGGACGTCCAGAAGCAGCTTCGTCCCAATGAGGCGATGTTGCTGTTCACGACGACGTCGCGTGCCACCTTTGTCTGGACGGTGACCCGCGCGGATGTGCGTTGGCATGCGGCCGACCTCGGCGAGAGCCAGCTCAACGAGGCCATCGGCGCCCTGCGCTGCGGTCTCGACGCGGAGGCATGGCTGGACAAGGCTTCCACATGCCCCCAGAGGCTCGGTCGCAAGACTCCGCTGGGCGCGGACGAGCCGTTGCCGTTCGATCAGGAGCGCGCCTTTGCACTTTACCAGGCTCTGCTCGGTCCGATCGCGCGCGACATCGATGGCAAGGAGCTGATCCTGGTGCCGTCAGGCCCCCTGGCGACGCTGCCTTTCCAGGTCCTGCTGACGGACAAGCCCGTGGCAGGTGGAGATCTCGCGAAGACGTCCTGGCTGGTCAAGCGATTTGCGACTACCGTCTTGCCCTCCGTCTCCAGCCTCAAGGCGCTACGCCAGGTCGCGCGCAGGAGCGCGGCGTCGAAACCGTTTCTCGGCGTCGGCAATCCGACGCTCGATGGCGATGGCCGCGGCGAGATCGCAATCGCACGCGCCAAGCTGGCGCGCCAGATCCAAACCTGCGCCGCTATCCCGACGCAGGCGACCCAGGTCGCGCAAAGAAGCTTGCGTGCCGTCGACGCGCTGTCGGGCGGCACGGCGGACATTGTGCAGCTCAGGCGCCAGATGCCGTTGCCGGAAACCGCGCTCGAATTGTGTGCGGTGGCCAATACCTTCGCGCCCGCCAAGGGCGATGTGGTCCTCGCCAACGATGCCTCCGAGACCAGGATGAAGACGCTCAGCCAGAGCGGCGATCTCGCGAAATATCGCATCCTGCATTTCGCGACACATGGGGCGCTTGCGGGGCAGGTGCGTGGCTCGATCGAGCCCGGGCTGATCCTCAGCCCGCCCGCGACTGCGACGCCCACCGATGACGGCTATCTCTCGTCGTCGGAGATATCCGGTCTCAGGCTCTACGCCGACTGGGTGATCCTGTCGGCATGCAACACGGCCGGCGGTCAGGCGGCGAATTCCGAAGCCTTCTCGGGCCTTGCGCGGGCCTTCTTCTATGCGGGCACGCGCGCGCTGCTAGTGTCGCACTGGGCGGTCAACTCCGACGCCGCGGTCGTCATCACCACCGGCACGATCGATGCCCTCAATGCACATCCGGATATCGGCCGCGCCGAGGCGCTGCGCCGCTCGATCTCGGCCCTGATTGCGAAGGGCGGTGCGAATGCGCAGCCCGGCATCTGGGCGCCGTTTGTGCTCGTGGGCAATGCCGCGATGTAGCGGCCCTGCGGATCAGCGCGCCGCTGGCTTCCGCTCTGCCAGCGCCGTGGCCATTGCCGAGATCAACGGACGCATGAAATAGGCGTCTTCCGCCGGCGAGACATCCGTGCGCAGGCCGTGCGCGGCGAGTTCGCCGGAGACCGCCGGACCGACCGAGGCGATCAGCGTCCGCTCGAGGCCGGCGCGAAGCCGCGCCTCGCTGCCATGCGCCTTGGCGGCCTCGATCAGGCGGCGGACCTGGCCGAGATTGGTCAGCGCGATGGAATCGATCCGCCCTTCGGCCATGTCGTCGATCGCAGTGACGATGTTGGCATCCGCTGCCTTGGAATCGTAGACATAGGGCAGCACGGCATCGACCTCGGCGCCTTGCGCGGCGAGCGCGCCGGTTAGCACGCTGTGGTCCTTGTCCGGATAGAGCTGGAGGCCGAGACGACGTGCCTTCAGGTCGAGCTTGCCCAGCATCTCGATCACGCCCTCGGTGGTCGGCTTCTCCGTGGTCTGCTGCGCCTCGAGGCCGATTTCGCGCAGTGCTTTGCCGGGCTTCGGACCGCGGGTGAATTTGCGCGCTCCGGCGAGCGCTGCGACGAGAGCCTGGTCGAGCCCGCGGGCGCGCGCGAGCTTCATGATCCGCCGCAGGCCTTCGCCGGTCATCAGCACGAGGTCGTCGAACGGCTTGTCGATGGCGCGGCGGATCCAGGCCTCGACCGGGGCGGGGTCCGGCGCATCCTGGATGGTGAACATCGGGCACTGCACGACCTCGGCGCCTTGCTCGGCCAGAAGCTTGGAAAACTGCGCCTCCTCGCGTGTTTCCAGGATCAGGATGCGGGTGCCGTTCAAGCGGTCGGCCATGGGTGCGCTCCGTTCAAATTCGCAATGGTACGTTCATCCTGACTCCGCGTGCGGGATTGGCGCAAGAGCGGGGTCGGTGATAGAGCAGGGCGCAAATCGCTGGACTCCGCAGCCTCTGCCCAAACCTTCATCAAGAGCCAAGCCTGTTCATCAACATGCCAGATCATCAATATGTCCTGACCCTGTCCTGTCCGGATCGCCCCGGCATCGTTTCGGCGGTGTCGACTTTCCTCGCCCACAACGGACAGAACATTCTCGACGCCCAGCAGTTCGACGACGTCGAGACCAAGAAGTTCTTCATGCGGGTGGTGTTCACCGCGGCCGATCTCGCCGTGGAACTGTCGGCGCTCCAGACCGGCTTTGCCGCGATCGCCGAGCGTTTCGGCATGGAGTGGCAGATGCGCGACCGCGCTGCGCATCGCAAGGTCATGCTGCTCGTGTCGAAGTCCGACCACTGCCTGGTCGACATCCTCTATCGCTGGCGTACCGGCGAATTGCCGATGATCCCGACCGCAATCGTCTCCAACCATCCGCGCGAGGTCTATGCCGGGCTCGATTTCGGCGGCATTCCGTTCCATCATCTGCCTGTGACCAAGGAGACCAAGCGCGAGCAGGAGGGCCAGATCATGGATCTCGTCGGAAGTACGAAGACCGATCTCGTGGTGCTCGCCCGCTACATGCAGATCCTGTCCGACGATCTCTCGGCAAAGCTGTCGGGGCGCTGCATCAACATTCACCACTCGTTCCTGCCGGGCTTCAAGGGCGCAAAGCCCTATCACCAAGCCCATGAGCGCGGCGTCAAGCTGATCGGCGCCACTGCGCATTACGTCACGCGCGATCTCGACGAGGGCCCGATCATCGACCAGGATGTCGAACGCATCAGCCATCGTGATACGCCGGAGGATCTGGTCCGCAAGGGCCGCGACATCGAGCGCCGCGTGCTTGCCCGCGCGATCCGCTACCATCTCGACGACCGCGTGATCCTCAACGGCCGCAAGACCGTGGTGTTCGTGGATTAGCGAATGGGGAGTGGCGAATAGCGAATGGAAAGGGAGGCGATATTCGCCACTCCCTATTCGCCATTCGCCCCCTCAACGCACCGCGCCGGCCGACGTGGACCCCGTCGCCCCCTTCTGCGCCTGCTCTTCCTTTTCGCGATCCGCCGCCGGCAGCAGCCGCTTGCGTTCGCGCTCCTTCATGTAGGCGTCGTATTGCGGCGTGCCCGGCCGCGGCGGGGCATCGGCAGGCAGGCCGCCAGCCCATTGCGGGACGTAATCGCCCACGCCAGCCGAGAGCCTTTCGTTGACGGTGCCGCAACCGGCCAGTCCAGCAGCGAGCGCAACGAGGGCGAGAGCGGAGCGGAATGGCTTGGGCATTATGCGGCGCGCGGGTTCGGTCGTTGGGACGCCAGATCGGCCTGGCGCGAGGAGAGTAGCCTTCAACAAGGTAAAATAGACTTATTCGAGGTAGGTAATTTCTTACCGGGTCTTGGCCGGCAATTGCTCGCCGATGTCCGAATTCTGCAAAAGAAAGACGAAATCCTCCATCCACGCAGACCGTCGCTTTCCTAGACTTAGGCGGCAGGCTCGCGACAAATTGGCTTGGCTGGCGCTTGGGCTTTTTCGTTGACAGGTCCATTTTATTTGTACAATCGTACAAATGGAAGCGGCTGCGATCGGGATGCGCGGGGGTTACTCCGACGTGACCGCAAAGCCGCCCCCACCGTCGGCAATCGGAACGCTCGGCTTGCGCGGAAGAGTCGCCAAACGTCCGATTGACAAGGTGGGCGCGAAAGACGCCATGTGACGCGCGATATCACGCGCGCATGAGCTAAGGTTAGGGCAAGGACCGGGCACTCGGTCCAGCGCACAAGAATCAGGAATTGTAAGGGGAGGGACCTCTGATGTTCGAACGCAAACTTTCGCATAAGCTTAACTGGACTGCCGCCGTCGCGGCCGTCGCGGGCCTCGCCGCCGTCGCGCCCGCGAAGGCCCAGGACAGCGTCAAGATCGGCCTGATCCTGCCGATGACCGGCGGCCAGGCCTCGACCGGCAAGCAGATCGAGAACGCGATCAAGCTCTACATGCAGCAGAAGGGCGACACCGTCGCCGGCAAGAAGATCGAGGTCATCCTCAAGGACGACGCTGCGATCCCCGACAAGACCAAGACGGCTGCGCAGGAGCTGATCGTCAACGACAAGGTCAATTTCATCGCCGGCTTCGGCGTGACGCCCGCCGCACTCGCGGCCGCGCCGCTCGCAACGCAGGCCAAGATTCCGGAAGTGGTCATGGCGGCCGGCACCTCCATCATCACCGAGCGTTCGCCCTATATCGTGCGCACCAGCTTCACGCTGGCGCAGTCCTCGACCATCATCGGCGACTGGGCGGTCAAGAACGGCATCAAGAAGGTGGCGACGCTGACCTCGGACTATGCGCCGGGCAATGACGCGCTGAACTTCTTCAAGCAGCATTTCACCGCCGGCGGCGGCGAGGTGGTCGAAGAGGTCAAGACGCCGCTCGCCAATCCCGACTTCGCGCCGTTCCTCCAGCGCATGAAGGACGCCAAGCCCGACGCGATCTTCGTGTTCGTGCCGGCCGGCCAGGGCGGCAACTTCATGAAGCAGTATGCCGAGCGCGGCCTCGACAAGGCCGGCATCAAGGTGATCGGACCCGGCGACGTCACGGATGACGACCTGCTCAACAACATGGGCGATGCCGTGCTCGGCACCGTCACCGCGCATCTCTACTCCGCGGCGCATCCCTCGCAGATGAACAAGGACTTCGTCGCGGCCTACAAGAAGGCGTTCGGCAACCGTCCGGGCTTCATGGCCGTGAGCGGCTATGACGGCATCCACCTGATCTATGAGGCGCTGAAGAAGACCAATGGCGACACCAACGGCGACAAGCTGATCGAAGCCATGAAGGGCCAGAAGTGGGAAAGCCCGCGCGGCCCGATCTCGATCGACCCCGAGACCCGCGACATCGTGCAGAACATCTACATCCGCAAGGTCGAGAAGGTCGACGGCGAGCTCTACAATGTCGAGTTCGCGACCTTCGAGGCCGTCAAGGATCTCGGCAAGACCAAGAAGTGACGCGCGAAAGCGCGTCATCCCGGGCTCTCCTCTCACCTCTCCCGCTTGCGGGAGAGGTCGGCGCAGAGCGCCGGGTGAGGGTTCTCTCCTGATCGGGAGTCCCTCAGCGGAAAGACCCTCTCCCCAGCCCTCTCCCGCAAGCGGGAGAGGGAGAGCAGCACAGCCCTCGGCTACACCAGAGATGATTTTCGACCCTCGATGACCGCAATATTCACCAACCTGTTCGATGGCGTTGCCTACGGCATGCTGCTGTTCGTGCTCGCCTGCGGGCTCGCGGTCACGCTCGGCCTGATGAACTTCGTCAATCTTGCCCACGGCGCCTTCGCCATGGCCGGCGGCTATATCTGCATGGTGCTGGTCAACCGGATGGGCTGGCCGTTTTTCGCCGCCCTGCCGCTCGCTTTCGTCTCCGCGGCGGCGATCGGCATCGCGCTCGAACGCACGCTCTACCGCCATTTATATGCGCGCAGCCATCTCGACCAGGTGCTGTTCACGATCGGTCTGACCTTCATGTCGGTCGCGGCCGTCGACTACATCCAGGGCTCGTCGCGCGTCTTCATCAATTTGCCGGCCGCGCTCCAGGGCCAGTTCGACGTGTTCGGCGTCGGCATCGGCCGCTACCGGCTGATGATCATCGTGATCTGCGGACTGCTCACCATCGGTCTGCAGATGGTGCTGGCGAAAACGCGCTTCGGCAGCCGCCTGCGTGCCGCCGTCGATGATCCCCGCGCCGCCAGCGGCCTCGGCATCAACGTGCCGCAGGTGTTTGCCTTCACGTTCGCCTTCGGTTGCGGGCTCGCCGGCCTCGGCGGCGCGCTGAGCGCCGAGATCCTCGGCCTCGATCCGTATTTCCCGCTGAAGTTCATGATCTACTTCCTGATCGTGGTCACGGTCGGCGGCTCCTCCTCGATCACCGGGCCGTTCCTGGCCTCCCTCCTGCTCGGCATCGGCGACGTCGCCGGAAAATATTACGTGCCGAAGATGGGACCCTTTGTGATCTACACCATGATGATCGTGATCCTGATCTGGCGCCCGAACGGCCTGTTCGGCCGCACGGCCGCGCGTTGAGTTCGCCGATGAGCGCTGCTTCCGACGTCGGTTATCACGCCCAGCGCCAGGCGCGCTGGCACTACGGCGAAGTCGCCTTCTGGCTGATCGTGCTGGCCTGCGGCTTCGTCTTTCCCACGCGCTATCTCATCATGACCGACGTCCTGCGGCTGGCGCTGTTCACGATGTCGCTCGATCTCATCCTCGGTTATGCCGGCATCGTCTCGCTGGGCCATGCCGCGTTCTTTGGTGTCGGCGCCTATGCTGCGGGCCTTCTTGCGCTGCACGGCATCGTCAAGGAGCCCGTGCTCGCGCTGATCGTTGCGGGCCTTGCCGCGATGGTGCTTGGCTTTGCCACCAGCTTCCTGGTGATCCGCGGCGTCGACCTGACCCGTTTGATGGTGACGCTGGGCATCGCGCTGCTGCTGGAAGCGCTCGCCGAGCGCTTCTCCAACATCACCGGCGGCACCGACGGTTTGCAGGGGATCGAGATGCAGCCGATCTTCGGCGAGATCCCGTTCGACATGTTCGGCAAGACCGGCTTCTTCTATTCTCTGGCCGTGCTGTTCCTGCTGTTCCTGTTCGCCCGCCGCGTCGTGCATTCGCCGTTCGGTCTGTCGCTCCGTGCAATCAAGAACAATCCGCTGCGGGCCGCCGCGATCGGCATTCCCGTCAACCGTCGCCTGATCGCGATCTATACGCTTGCGGCATTCTATGCCGGCATCGCGGGCGCGCTGTTCACCCAGACCACGGCGATCGCCTCCCTCGACGTGTTCGCGTTCGAGCGATCCGCCGACCTGATGCTGGTGCTCGTGATCGGCGGCACCGGCTATCTCTATGGCGGACTGATCGGCGCGGTCGTCTTCAAGATGCTGCAGGAACTGTTTCAGACCATCACGCCGCAATACTGGATGTTCTGGATCGGCCTCGTCCTTGTCCTGATCGTGCTCATCGGCCGGCAACGTCTGCATCGCTGGGTGCTATATGTGCCGAACCTCGTGATCAAGCAGGTGGCCGGACGCAAGGCCGTCGTCGCCGTACCGGAGAGCGACGCATGACCATCGCGCTCGAAACCCGGAATCTCGAAAAGCAGTTCGGCGGCCTGCGCGTTACCCGCGACCTGTCCTTGAAGGTCGAGCAGGGCGCCCGCCACGCGCTGATCGGCCCGAACGGCGCCGGCAAGACCACCGTCATCAACCAGCTCACCGGCGTGCTCAAGCCGAACTCGGGCCGCATCCTGCTCGAAGGCGAGGACATCACCGACCTGCCCGTGCACAAGCGCGTGCTGCGCGGCCTGTCGCGCACCTTCCAGATCAACCAGCTCTATCCCGACCTGACCCCGCTTGAAACCATCGGCCTTGCCGTTTCCGAGCGTCTCGGCCATGGCGGCGACTGGTGGCGGCGGATGGGCACGCGGAGCGACGTCAATAGCGAGATCGCCGATCTGCTCACGCGCTTCCATCTGCTCGACGTCATGAACGAGCAGACCGTGACGCTGCCTTACGGCAAGCAGCGCCTGCTCGAGATCGCGGTCGCGATCGCCGCCAAGCCGCGCGTGCTGCTGCTGGACGAGCCTGCCGCCGGCGTGCCCGAGAGCGAGCGCCACGACATCCTCGCGGTCGTAGGCAGCCTGCCGCGCGACGTCACCGTGCTCTTGATCGAACACGACATGGACCTCGTCTTCTCCTTTGCCGATCGCATCTCGGTGCTGGTCTCTGGCGCGTTGCTGACCGAAGGCCCGCCCGAGCAGGTCGCGCGCGATCCCCAGGTCAAGGCGGTCTATCTCGGCGAGGAGGCGGTCAATGTCTGACCTGCTCGCGATCGATGCACTTCGCGCCGGTTATGGCGAGGCGGTGGTCCTGCCCAACATGTCCTTGCGCCTCGCCGAGGGGCAGGTGTTGGCGCTGCTCGGCCGCAACGGCACCGGCAAGACCACGCTGATCAACTCCATCGTCGGCGTCACCCGCCGCTTCTCCGGCACCGTTGCGCTTGCCGGCACGGATGTCACCTCGCTCCGAGCCGACCAGCGGGCGCGCGCCGGCATCGGCTGGGTGCCGCAGGAGCGCAACATCTTCCGCTCGCTCACGGTGGAGGAGAACATGACCGCGGTGGCGCAGCCCGGCCCCTGGACGGTCGAGAAGGTCTACGAGATGTTCCCGCGGCTGAAGGAGCGGCGGAGCAATTTTGGCAACCAGCTCTCCGGCGGTGAGCAGCAGATGCTGGCGATCGGCCGCGCGCTGACCCTCAACCCGAAAGTGCTGCTGCTGGACGAGCCGACCGAGGGCCTCGCCCCCATCATCGTCGAGGAGCTGCTCAAGGCGATCGGCGCCATCACCCGGGCGGGCGGCATCTGCTCGATCATCGTCGAGCAGAATGCTCAAAAGATTCTGGGGCTGGCCGACCGCGTTGTGATATTGGAGCGCGGAACGATCGTCCACGACGCCCCGAGCGCCGCGCTGAAGGCCGACCCCTCGGTCCTGGAGCGTCACCTCGGTGTCGCCGGAGCGGCCGCTCACTAGAAAATCCCGGGAGTTAGAAGAATGCAGCGAACCAAAGCCCCCTTCCGCGCCGACGAGGTCGGCAGCCTCCTGCGTCCCGCCAAGATCAAGGAGGCCCGCAGCCGTCTCGAGAAGGGCGAGATCTCGGCCGACGATCTGCGCAAGATCGAGGACATGGAGATCGAGAAGGTCGTGCACAAGCAGGCCTCGATTGGCTTGAAGCTCGCAACCGACGGCGAATTCCGCCGCTCCTGGTGGCATTTCGACTTCCTGGCCAAGCTCACCGGCTGCGAGCTGTTCCACCCCGACACCGGCATCCAGTTCACGGGCGTGCAGACCCGTCACGACGCGGTCCGCGTGATCGACAAGCTCGACTTCCCCGACGACCATCCGATGCTGGACCACTTCCGCTTCCTGAAGAAGTCCGCCGACCAGGCCCACGTCACCGCCAAGATGACGATCCCGTCGCCCGCAGTGCTGCACTTCCGCGGCGGCCGCAAGTCGATCTCCAAGGACGTCTATCCCGATCTCGACGCCTTCTACGAGGATCTCGGCAAGACCTATCGCAAGGCGGTGAAGGCGTTCTACGACGCCGGCTGCCGCTATCTCCAGTTCGACGACACCGTGTGGGCCTATCTCTGCTCGCAGGACGAATTGCAGAAGGCGCGCGAGCGCGGCGACAGTCCCGACGGCCTTCAGCAGATCTATGCGCGCATCATCAACTACGCGCTGGCCGAGAAGCCCGCCGACATGGTGGTGACGACGCATGTCTGCCGCGGCAATTTCCGCTCCACCTGGATTTCCTCGGGCGGCTACGAGCCGGTGGCCGAGACCATGCTCGCCGGCACCAATTACGACGGCTATTTCCTCGAATACGACAGCGACCGCGCCGGTGGCTTCGAGCCGCTGCGCTTCCTGCCCAAGGGCAACAAGGTCGTCGTGGTCGGCGTCATCACCTCGAAGTTCGGCGAGCTCGAGAACAAGGACGACATCAAGCGCCGGCTGGAAGAGGCCGCCAAGTTTGCTCCGCTGGAGCAGCTTGCGCTGTCGCCGCAATGCGGTTTTGCCTCGACCGAGGAAGGCAACATCCTCTCCGAGGAGGAGCAGTGGGCCAAGCTCGGCCTCGCGGTCGAGATCGCAAAGGAAGTGTGGGGCCAGTAAGCCCCCGATCCTTAATTTGCGACTGAGGCTGAACGGCCTCGCCACTCTCTCGGTGTCGTCCCGGCGAAGGCCGGGACCCATACCCCCAGGGAGAAGTCGGAGGGCGTGCTGGTAACCACGAGTTTTCGCCAAACAGCGATTCGTGGTTATGGGTCCCGGCCTTCGCCGGGACGATGTTTGAGTTTATGGCACCGTGCTCGCTTCACAGCGGGTCGCCCTCACTTCTCCGCCAGATAAACCTCACCCAACAACGACGAATTCGACCACGGCACCTGCTTGTTCTTCGTGGTCGAGACCACCTCGGCCCGCACCCGGGTCAGCATCTGCTGCACTTCCAGGCCCGGTGTGCCGATGTGACGCGAGAGCGCGGCGGAGAACGGCGAGTTCGCGCCTTCGCCGTCGAGCGCGACCTGGCCCGGGGCGGTGGCAAAGGCGATCAGCGTGCCGGCCCCCAACGTCGCGCCAGCACCTAAGCTCGTCGGTGCAGCAAGTCCGGAAACGCCTTCGATGGCGCGGTTGGTGCCGGCGGCGGCCACCTGCTGCGCCATCGGATTGTTGCGGCAGGCGTCGAAGATCAGGATGTTGGTGCGGACCTGGTCGTCGAGGCCGGCCATGATCGTGTCTGTATCGATCATCGCCTCCGTCATGTTCGCACCCGGCTTGAGCTCGACGTCGACGGGGATGAGATAGTTGCGGCCCTCGACCTGGATGCCGTGGCCTGCGTAGTAGACGACCGCGACCTGCGCTCGCGCTGCCTCACGCAGGAAGGCACGCGTCACCTTCTGCATCGTGGCGCGGTCGAGGTCGATGCCCTCCGACACCGTGAAGCCGATGTCGCGCAGGCTCTTGGCCACGGCGCGCGCATCGTTGGGGGGATTGGGCAGCGCCTTGACATGCGCATACGCGCCATTGCCGATCACCAGGGCCATGCGTCTGCCCAGGGCGACCGGTGCGGGCGAGGGCGTCGTCGCCGGGCCCGCCTGCTGCGTAGTGGAGGCGGTTGCCGGCTGCGCCGTCGGTGACGGCGGATCGCGCGGGATCGGCGCGCTCGCATCCGTCAGCAGCGACAGCCGCACCTTCGCGGTGGCCTGGTTGGCCTTGCTGCCGGCATCGGAAGCCACGATCGCCAGCGTCGCCCTGTAGTCCTCCCTTGCATGCGCATACTCGCCCTTCGCCTCATAGGCGAGCGCGCGATGGATGTAGCCGGAGATCAGCACGCTGTTGGGCGGCGTCATGATGTTGACCGGCGGCTTGTCCTTGGCGAGCCGGATCGCGTCGCTGCCGTCGGCGATGGCGCGATCGAGCTCGCCCTTGGCGCGCCAGATCGCGGTGCGGTTGATCAGCGGCTGCGGCAGCGTCGGATCGAGCCGGATTGCCTGATTGATGTCGGCGAGCGCGCCGTCGAGATCGCCAAGCGCCTCCTTCGAGATGCCGCGATTCTGGAACGAGAATGCCGATTTCGGATCGGCCTTGATCGAGATGTCGTAGTCGGCAATGGCCTTGGCATAGTCGCGCTTGCCGCGCCAGGCATTGCCGCGATTGTGGAAAATGATGGCGCTGGGCGGGCCGAGCTTCAGTGCGTCGTCGAAGTCCGCGATCGCGATGTCGTAGTCGCCCTTGTCGTAATAGGCCGATCCCCTGAGATTGAAGACCGCCTGGCTCGGCTGGAGCCGGATCGCTTCCGTGGCATCAGTGATGACCTTGGCGTAGTCGCCCTTCTTGTTCCACCCGACCGCACGCCAGAAGTAGACCGTTGCGAGCTGCTCGCCCCTAAACACCTTCAGCGCGATGATCTTGCTGCAGGCGTCGACCATCTGGTCTGCGGGCGTGGTCGCGGTGGTGCAGAGCGGGCCGAGTTGATTGCGCGCCTGCGCGAAGGCGGGTGCGGGCCACGGCGCGACGGTGAGCAGGCAGAGCGCGACGAGTAGGCGGCGCATGGCGTTGGTCTCGTGAGTAGAGGAGCGCTTGTTTGTTGTCCGGCGGGGCGGAGGGGTTCACGGCCCCCGCCGGGCGTATGCGGCGCTGAATCCGCTATTCCCTGAGTGGGCAGAATTTGCTACGACGCGGGACCCAACGCCTTTGCCCACTGCTTCCCACTTATGAAAAACGACGAAATCCTGAGCCAGATCACGGAGTTCTGCCGCAAGGCGGACATGGCGGAATCGACCTTCGGCCGGCGTGCGGTGAACGATGGGAAGCTGGTGCATCGCCTGCGCGAGGGAAAGCGCATCACAATCGACACGCTGGAGCGGATCCAGGCCTACATGGCCGCATCGATGGCCGGCGGCGTGCCGCCGCCACGGGGGCTTCAGGTGCCGCCGGAAAAGCGCGACCCGCGCGGCAATTTCCGGTTCTTCGAGAACCGCCAGAAATACCTGCTGTTCGTCCACACCTGCAGCGAAAAGCGGGTGATCGCGGATCGGGTTGCGCTGGAGCTTGCCTCCATCCATCCGCGCCCGCCGGCACTGCGCCTCTTCGACGCGGGCGTCGGCGACGGCACGGTGCTGGCGCGGGTACTGCGCGCAACGCACCAGCGTTATCCACACATGCCGTTCTATGTCGCGGGCAAGGAGCTCAGTCTCGAGGACCTGCGCCTGACGCTCGAGAAGGTGCCGGACCGCATTTTCGAGCATCCGGCGTCGGTGTTCGTCTTCACCAACATGTTTTACGCGGAGGCGCCCTGGCTCACGCCGGCATCGCCTGCTGCGGCGGCGGCCACCGTCTGGCACGAGGTGCCGCTGCGCGGCGCGTCATCGGGCGAGTTCGAGCAGCAGATCGCGGAGCTGAGGCCGTTTCTGGAGCAGAACTGGCGCGCTGCGATCAGCCCACGCACGGCCATGCCGCTCTACGAGCGGCCCGTCGTGCTCGTGCTCTATCGCGAGGACCACAGGTTCCTGCTGGATTCGACCATTCCGCGGCCGGGCCAGACCGAGGCCAATTTCGACCTCGTCATCGCGTCCCAGCCCTACCGGGCCCTGTCTTCGGTCAATTTCCGGGCCAAGCGGATCATCGCACCCCTGGCCCGGGCGCTTCGACCTGGCGGCAGGCTGATCGGAATCCACTCCCACGGCCAGGATCCGGGCATGGAAATGATCCAGGCGATCTGGCCCGGAGAAAATCCTTTCTCAGTGAGCCGTCATGAGCTATTGCGCGCAGTTAAGTATGAACTTGGATCGGTGGGCCGCGACTTAAATTTTAATGCCTACGCAGATAACCGTTCGATCTTCAGGTATGATATGGAAGCGCTGCCCAACGAGGTCACCGGCACCATCGGAACCTCGACGGCCTTTGCAGCGTGGAATGCGGCGGTGTATGTCGCTCAGATTGAGGACGACCGGTTGACGGAAATGACTCAAAACGGCCGCACTCTGGATGCCGCCAGGGACGTGCTGCGAAAGTACAATGGGCTCTGGTTTCTCGACGAATCCTACGTCATCTCGCGTCGGCGTGATTGACATCATCAAAGGTAAACATCGCAAACGCCCGCCCACTAGCGGCGGAACAAGGGGTTACTGATGCGCGCGTCCTATCTCTTCACCAGCGAGTCCGTGTCCGAGGGCCATCCGGACAAGGTCTGTGACCGGATCTCCGATGAGATCGTCGACCTGTTCTATCGTGAAGGGCCGAAGGCCGGCATCGATCCCTGGCAGATCCGCGCCGCCTGCGAGACGCTCGCGACCACCAACAAGGTGGTGATCGCCGGCGAGACCCGCGGTCCGAAGTCGGTGACCAACGAGCAGATCGAGAGCGTGGTCCGCGGCGCGATCAAGGACATCGGCTACGAGCAGGACGGTTTCCACTGGAAGACCTGCGACATCGAGATCCTGCTGCATCCGCAGTCGGCCGACATCGCCCAGGGCGTCGATGCGCTTCAGCCCGGCGAGGTCAAGGAAGAAGGCGCGGGCGACCAGGGCATCATGTTCGGCTACGCCACCAACGAGACGCCCGATTTGATGCCGGCGCCGATCTTCTACGCCCACAAGATCCTGCGCCTCATCTCCGAAGCGCGCCACTCCGGCCGCGAGAAAGTGCTGGGCCCGGACTCCAAGAGCCAGGTGACCGTGCAGTACGAGAACGGCAAGCCGGTCGGCGTGCGCGAGATCGTGGTCTCGCACCAGCATCTGGTCGAGGACATCTCGTCGAAGCAGATCCGCGACATCGTCGAGCCCTATGTGCGCGAGGCGCTGCCGAAGGACTGGATCACGCCAAAGACGATCTGGCACATCAACCCGACTGGCAAGTTCTACATCGGCGGTCCCGACGGTGACTCCGGCCTGACTGGCCGCAAGATCATCGTCGACACCTATGGCGGAGCGGCCCCGCATGGCGGCGGCGCGTTCTCCGGCAAGGATCCGACCAAGGTCGACCGCTCCGCGGCCTACGCCGCGCGCTACGTCGCCAAGAATATCGTCGCCGCCGGTCTTGCCGACCGCTGCACGCTGCAGCTCGCCTACGCCATCGGCGTGGCGCGTCCGCTGTCGATCTACATCGACACCCACGGCACCGGTAAAGTGTCGGAGGACCAGCTCGAGAAGGCCGCCGCCAAGGCGATGGATCTCACGCCCCGTGGCATCCGCACCCATCTCGACCTCAACCGCCCGATCTACGCGCGCACCTCGGCTTACGGCCATTTCGGCCGCACGCCCGACAATGAGGGCGGCTTCTCCTGGGAGAAGACCGATCTCGTCGAGCCGCTCAAGCGCGCGCTCTAATCTACGCGTCATCCCGGGGCGCTTACGCGAGCGAGCCCGGGATCCTCATCCGTCACATCGAGATTCCGGGTTCGGCTCTTCGAGGCGCCCCGGAATGACGAGTTCAACAACAGGACACTCGCCATGAACGCGAAGCCCGGCTTCACCGATTACATCGTCAAGGACATTTCGCTCGCCGATTTCGGCCGCAAGGAGCTCTCGCTCGCCGAGACCGAGATGCCCGGCCTGATGGCCACCCGCGAAGAATACGGCCCGAAGCAGCCGCTGAAGGGCGCGCGTATCGCCGGCTCGCTGCACATGACGATCCAGACCGGCGTGCTGATCGAGACGCTGGCCGCGCTCGGCGCCGACATTCGCTGGGTCTCCTGCAACATCTATTCGACGCAGGACCACGCCGCCGCGGCGATCGCCGCCGCCGGCATTCCGGTGTTCGCCGTCAAGGGCGAGAGCTTGACCGAGTACTGGGACTACACCGCAAAACTGTTCGACTGGCACGGTGGCGGTCACCCGAACATGATCCTCGATGACGGCGGCGACGCCACCATGTACGTCCATCTCGGTCTGCGGGCCGAGAAAGGCGACACCGCCTTCCTCGACAAGCCCGGCTCCGAGGAAGAGGAAATCTTCTTCGCGCTTTTGAAGAAGCAGCTCAAGGAAAAGCCGAAGGGCTACTTCGCCGAGATCGCCAAGAGCATCAAGGGCGTCTCCGAAGAGACCACCACGGGCGTGCATCGTCTCTATGACATGCAGAAGGCCGGCACGCTGCTGTGGCCGGCGATCAACGTCAACGACAGCGTCACCAAGTCGAAGTTTGACAACCTCTATGGCTGCCGTGAATCGCTGGTCGACGGCATCCGCCGCGGCACTGACGTCATGCTGTCGGGCAAGGTCGCGATGGTCGCGGGCTTCGGCGACGTCGGCAAGGGCTCGGCCGCTTCGCTGCGCCAGGCCGGCTGCCGCGTCATGGTGTCCGAAGTCGATCCGATCTGCGCGCTGCAGGCCGCGATGGAAGGCTACGAGGTCGTGACCATGGAAGACGCCGCGCCCCGCGCCGACATCTTCGTCACCGCGACCGGCAACAAGGACATCATCACCATCGAGCACATGCGCGCGATGAAGGATCGCGCCATCGTCTGCAACATCGGTCACTTCGACAACGAGATCCAGATCGCGTCTCTGCGCAATCTGAAGTGGACCAACATCAAGCCGCAGGTCGACGAGATCGAGTTCCCCGACAAGCACCGCATCATCATGCTGTCGGAAGGCCGCCTCGTGAACCTCGGCAACGCGATGGGCCATCCGTCCTTCGTGATGTCGGCCTCCTTCACCAACCAGACGCTGGCGCAGATCGAGCTGTTCGCCAACAACAAGGACGGCAAGTACAAGAAGGAAGTCTACGTGCTGCCCAAGTCCCTCGACGAGAAGGTCGCCCGCCTGCACCTCGCCAAGATCGGCGTCAAGCTCACCGAGCTGCGCAAGGATCAGGCCGACTACATCGGCGTCAAGCAGGAAGGTCCGTACAAGAGCGATCACTATCGCTACTGATCGGCGCGTTTATCGGCACGAAACAAAAGCCCCGGAGCGATCCGGGGCTTTTTTTGTGTAGACCCGTTGTGCTACGCTCGGAGGTAGAGCCAGAACAAGCCCGCCACTTCTGAAGCGGGTGGCCGCGTTTCCCACGTTCATTGTCAAATGCATATGGAGGGAATGCGATGTCCAGCGAAGCCAACGTTCAGTTGCTCAAGGAAGCCTATCGGCGGTGGAATGACAGCAAGGGCGGCAGCGTCGATTATTGGTTCGACAGCGTCATCGGCCCGCAGATCAAATTCGAATCGCTTTCGCAGGGGGCTCCCGCGCTGCCCTTTGCCAATTGTTATGACGACCGCGCCAAGCTGCGCGGCTATTTCGACGGACTGCTGGCTGACTGGAGCATGCGGCACTACACCATGAATGAATACGTCGCGCAGGGTGACGCAGTTTTCGCGCGCGGCTCATGTGCCTGGACCAACAAAAAGACCGGGAAGGTCGCTGAGACCCCGAAGGTCGATTTCTGGCGCTTCAAGGACGGCAAGGCGATCGAATTCTACGAGTATTTCGACACCGCTATTGTCTACAACGCTGCCACCGCCTGACGGTTGCAATTCAGCCCCGCGTCGCCCATCCTGTGCCGGGGAGAAGCGCCATGGCTGAAGCCAAAGAACATTTCGACGTCCTCATCGTCGGTGCCGGCCTTTCCGGCATCGGCGCGGGCTATCATTTGCAGACGAAGTGCCCGACCAAGAGTTACGTCATCCTGGAGGGGCGCGACTGCATCGGCGGCACCTGGGATCTGTTTCGCTATCCCGGCATCCGTTCCGACAGCGACATGTTCACGCTCGGCTATTCGTTCAAGCCGTGGACCGATCCGAAGGCAATCGCCGACGGGCCGCAGATCCTGAACTATGTGCGCGAGACAGCGGCCGAGAACGGCATCGAGAAGCACATCCGCTTCCGCCACCGCGTCAAGCGCGCGTCCTGGTCGACGCCGGACGCGCGCTGGACCGTCGAGGCCGAGCGCATGACAGGCGAGGGCGCGACCGAACTCGTGCGCTTCACCTGCAATTTCCTGTTCATGTGCTCGGGCTATTACAAATACGAGGCCGGCTACACGCCGGCGTTCAAGGGCACCTCGGATTTCGCCGGCCGCATCGTGCATCCGCAGAAATGGACCGAGGACATCGACTATGAGGGAAAACGCGTCGTCGTGATCGGCTCGGGCGCGACCGCGGTGACGCTGGTGCCGGAGCTGGCCAAGACGGCGGCAAAGGTCACCATGCTGCAGCGCTCGCCGACCTATGTGGTGTCGCGCCCTGCGCAGGATCCCGTCGCCAACAAACTGCGCCGCAATCTGCCGACGCGGCTTGCCTATCATGTCATCCGCTGGCGCAACGTGATGTGGGGGATGTTCTTCTTCCAGCTCAGCCGGCGCCGGCCGGACAAGGTAAAAAACCTGATCCTCGGTGGCGTGCGGATGGCGCTCGGGCCGGACTACGACGTCGCCACCCATTTCACGCCACGCTACAATCCCTGGGACCAGCGGCTTTGCCTCGTGCCCGATGGTGATCTCTTCAAGGCGATCCGCGAGCAGCGCGCCGCCGTCACCACCAACGAGATCGATACGTTTACGCGCGACGGTATTCGTCTGAAGGACGGCAGCGAGCTTGCCGCCGACATCATCGTGACCGCGACGGGGCTGGTGCTGCAGGTCGTCGGCGGCCTCGAGGTCAGCGTCGACGGCCGCGCCGTCGATTTCGCCAAGACGCTGACCTACAAGGGCATGATGTATGCGGACGTGCCGAACATGGCCTCCGCGTTCGGTTACACCAATGCGTCCTGGACGCTGAAATGCGATCTCACCTGCGAATATGTCTGCCGGCTCATCAACTACATGGACCGGCACAATTTCCGCCAGTGCATGCCGCACAACGACGACCCCGAGATCACCGCGCAGCCCTCGCTCGATTTCACCTCGGGCTATGTGCAGCGCTCGATTGCCAAGATGCCGAAGCAGGGCTCGAAGCAGCCGTGGCGGCTCTACCAGAACTATGCGCTCGACATCGTCTCCTTGCGCTTCGGCAAGATCGACGACGGCGTGATGCAATATTCCTGATCGCGCCGCCGCCTGCTGTGGTTATGCCTTGCGCGTGGTAAGCGCGAGGCCAAGGTCGATCGCGAGCGCGAGCACCGCGGCGCATCCGCCCAGACCGAACAGAACGAGATAGTCGCCGCCGGTCTGCGCGTAGATCCAGGAGAAGCCGTAGGCTGCGGCCGCCTGGAACAGCGCAAAGCTTGTCGTGGCGTGGCTCCATGTCGCGCGCTGCTGCTCGGTGGAGTGCGGGACGAGCTCATGGATGCGTCCGAGCACCAGCGGCACGATCCCCGGCGTGAAGCCGCCGACCACGACACTCGACACGATCAGCGATAGAGGCGCGGTGCTGACGGTCGGAAGCAGCACGGCAGCTGCCTCGATCAGGAAGGCCGCGCGGAGCGCCGGACCGAAGCCTGACCTGTCGCCGAGATGGCCGGTGATTAGCGGGCCGACGATCGCGCCGAGACCGTAGAGCACCCAGTAGCGCGATCCCGCGGCAATGCCCTGGCCTAGGCCACGCGCTACGAAGTCGACGATGAAGACCATGTGCGGGACCAGCGCCACCGCGTTGAGGCCATATTGGATCAGCAACGCGCGGGCGGCGGGCGAGGCGTGATGAGGCGTCGCCTGATGCGAAGGGACAGCATCGGCCTTGACTTCGAGAGGCCAGTTCCACCAGCTCGCGAGCGTCAGCACGGCGGAGAGCACGCCGAGCCCGTACCAGCTCTGCTGCAAGCCTTGTTGCAGGAGCAGCGGCAAGAGCGTGCCAGAAGCGGCGACGCCGAGGCCAACGCCCGCAAAGATCACGCCGCCGACGATGCCGCGCCTCGCGGCCGAGATATGCGGCAAAATGACGGATGCCGCGAGCACCATGATGATGCCGCCGGTGAAGCCTGAGAGAAACCGCCACACAAAGAACCAGGTGAACGACACCGGGGCTGAGCTCGCGAAGAAGGATACGGTGGCGAGCAGCATCATCGCCCGCAGCGCGCGGACCGCGCCGATCCGGGTGGCCAAGGCTCGTGCCGCGAGCGCCCCGGCGAGATAGCCGGCAAGGTTCGCCGCACCGAGATAGACGACGTCGGACGCGCTGAACCACTTTGCCGCAATCAGGGCCGGGATCAGCGGCGTATAGGAAAAGCGGGCGAGGCCGAGTCCAACCAGTGAGGCGGACAAGCCCGCCACCGCATAGCGCCAGGTTCGTTGGGATGTCGAACCCGGTCGCTCATGCGACCGGGGCCGGACTTGCCGCTTTGTATCTGCGTTCGTCATGTCATTCTCCTGCGCGCGATGCGCGCGGATACGCTCAATGGCCAGCGCTCTGACCGCCATCGACATGCAGGATCTCGCCGGTGACGAAGGAGGCACGCTCGAGATAGAGCACGGCGTCGACGATGTCGGTCATCTCACCCATCTGGCCCATCGCATTCAAAGTGCTCAGCTGGGCATGCGTCTCGACCGGATGCATCGGCGTCTTGACCACGCCGGGCGACACCGCGTTCACGCGGATGCCGCGTGCGGCGTATTCGATCGCGAGCGACTTGGTGGCGGCGTTGAGTCCACCTTTGCTCAGCGAGGCCAGCACCGAGGGCACGTTCGAATTGGCCTGATCGACCAGGCTGGTGGTGATCTGGACGACGTGCCCCGAGCCCTGCTTCTCCATCTCGGCGAGAGCAAGTTGGGTGATGCGGAAGAAGCCCGCGACGTTGATGCCCATCACCGCCGCGTAGTCCTCGGCCGTGTACTGGGTGAACGGCTTGGCAACGAAGATGCCGGCATTGTTGACCAGCGTGTCGATGCGCCCGAACCGGGCAATGGCCTGCGAGACCACGCGCTCGGCCGTGGTCCAGTCCGTGATGTCGCCGGCAACGGAGAGGACGTCGTCGTCGTTCGATGGCTTGATGGAGCGCGCCATGGCGACGACACGATAATTGCGGTCGCGAAAACCCTGGACCAGGGCCGCGCCGATGCCCTGCGAAGCACCGGTGATGATGGCAACCTTCTGCTCGATACCCATGATGGGCTCCTGCTATTTGTTGGCTTTGAAAACCTGCGCCAGTAGCGGCTGGCTTGCCCGGTGAGATACGCCGGGGTGCCCCGGTCGCGAATACACGCTGTCCGGCAGACACTCTTTCGCGGCGCGAACGAATGCCGGGCCGGCATCCGACGCCGGTTGTCGCGGCAGCGGTGAACGCCTAGCCTGCAGGCAGAATCTCAGGGGGCGGCGGAAAGCGCATGGATCGTCTGGATGCGATGAAGGTGTTCGTCCTTGCGGTGGACGAGGGCAGCTTGGCCGCCGCTGGACGCAAGCTCGGCCGCTCGCCGGCGGCCGTGAGCCGCGCCATCGCTTTCCTCGAACAGCGCGTCGGCGCCGAGCTGCTGCACCGGACGACGCGCTCGATCAAGCTGAGCGAGGAGGGCGAGCGCTATGCAGCGATCTGCCGACGCGTGCTCATGGAACTCGAGGAGGCCGACGTTATCGCAGCCGGACCGCGCGCAGCACCGCGCGGCCTGCTGACGATTACGGCGCCCGTGGTCTCGGGAGAGATCGTCCTGCGTCCGATCCTCGATGCTTTCCTGGATGTCTATCCGACGGTGTCGGCGAAGCTCCTGCTGTTCGACCGTGCAGTCAATTTGGTCGAGGAGGGATTCGATATCGCGCTTCGCATCGGCCCTCTCGCGGATTCGGCGATGATGGCCCTGCGGGTGGGGGAGGTGCGCCGCGTGGTGGTCGCGGCCCCGCGCTATCTGAAGCAGCACCCGCGCATCCAGGAGCCCGGCGATCTCGCAAAGCATCAGACGGTTGTGATGGCGCATCTGCCCAATTCCTGGACGTTTGCGCCGCAGGCGGGCTCATCGGTGCCGCGCACGGTGCAACTCACGCCGCGGCTCGTCGTCAACAGCACGTCTGCGGCGGTGGCGTCTGCGGTCGCCGGGCGCGGCGTTGTGCGGATGTATTCGTATCAGGTCGCCGAACAGGTCGCGCGCGGCGAACTCGAGATCGTGCTGTCCGGCGACGAGGATCCAGAGATGCCCGCGCATTTGATCTGCCCGCAGGGCCGGCTGTCGGCGCCGAAGGTGCGTGCTTTCACCGACTTCGCCGTCCCGCGACTGAAGAAGCAATTTGCGCTGCTGAAGAAGCGCATCGGTGCGCGCTGATAGGCCATGCCGCCCGAACGGTTAACGTCGGATTTACGGATGAGTCCTAGCCTGTCTCGGCCGGGGTTGCTCGCAAGGCCGAGGGAAGCCCAATGGAAGCCCAGAAGATTGCGGTCGACGCCGTCGTCGCGCTGACTGATTGCGACCGCGACGCTGTCATCGCCTTCATCCGCCGTCTCTATCTCGCCGGCGTCACCGACCCCAAGCGCCTGACCTTCAAGGGCCTGCAGGCGTTGTCACGGGGTTGATTCGGACGGCTTCGGCCCGTTCTGTCCGAGACGCTCTCCCCAGCGTGATTGCAACCCACCGGTGAATATCTTGCCGCACGGGCCGGCCGGGAGTAGATGACGTCCCCGGCTGGGTCACTTGGGAACCGGGGAAATGCTGAAACAGCTTTTTGCGCCGCAACTTGTCATTTTGTATGTGCTGGCGGCCTCGACAATTTACGTTCACTTCCGCGGCAAGCAGCGGCTGCGCTTCGCGCGCCAACTCGGCGATCACTCGACCTATCTCGCGCCCTACAATGTGCTGATGTATGCCGGCTCGGCCGTGCCCAACAAGCCGGTGATCTCGGTCGAGCAGTTTCCCGAGCTCAAGCCGCTCGGCGAGAACTGGGAAACGATCCGCGACGAGGCGGTGCGCCTGTTCGACGAAGGCTTCATTCGCGCGGCCGCGAAGAACAACGACTGGGGCTTCTACTCGTTCTTCAAGAGCGGCTGGAAGCGCTTTTACCTGAAATGGTACGATGACTTTCTGCCCTCGGCGCGCACGCTGTGCCCGAAGACGGTGGAGCTGCTCAACTCGATTCCGAGCGTGCACGGCGCGATGTTCGCGATGCTGCCGCCGGGCGGCAAGCTAGGGGCGCACCGCGATCCCTTCGCGGGCTCGCTGCGCTATCACCTCGGCCTGGTCACGCCGAACTCGAACAAGTGCCGCATCCTCGTCGACGGCGTCGAATGTGTATGGCGCGACGGCGAAGCCTTCATGTTCGACGAGACCTTCATCCACAGCGCGGAGAATGCGACCGACGTCAACCGCATCATCTTGTTCTGCGACGTCGAGCGACCGATGAAGTTCGGCTTCATGACCGCGATCAACCGCTGGATCAGCCACCACATCGTCAAGGCGTCGGCGACCCAGAACGTCGACGGCGAGAGTGTCGGCATGCTCAACAAGGTCTTCGGCAAGCTCTACGAGATCCATCTCGCCAGCCGCAAGGTCAAGGAGTGGAATCGCAACGTCTACTACATGCTGAAATACTCGCTGACCGCGCTGATCCTCGGACTTATCGTGATGTCGGCGCTGCGGTGATCGCAAGAGCGTAGGGTGGATTAGCGAAGCGTAATCCACCATTCGGCGCATCAACAATTGACGCTTCTCGTTTTGGTGCGATGCGTTGGCAGATTACGCTTCCGCTAATCCGCCCTACGAAAAACCCCGGAGCATGATCCGGGGTTTTGTTTCTGCAGAATTGGTTGTGATCTTACGCCGGCTCGACGCCGGTGTTGATGATCGACCCCACATGCTGGCCGCGCAGCGCCGCGCTGATCCGGCCTGGAACGAGGCCGTTGACGACCTGCACGCGCGCGATGTGCCGTGCGTTCGCCATCACCTCCAGCAGCGCGGGATCGAACGGCAGCGTGCCCTTGAGCTTTGCAAGCTCGGTGAAGCTGGTTTCCTTCAGCAGCTCGGCCTTCTTGCCATCGGCGCCATTCGGGTCAGTGGTGTAGACGCCGTCGACATCCTCCACGATCGTGAGGCCGGTGGCGCCGAGCGCGTCGGCGAGCAGGAAGGCGCCGGTGTCGGCCCGATGCAGCGGGATGCGCGAGGTCGGGAATTCATGATGGTGGTAGGGCGGGAAGGCACTGCCGACGACCGCGCGGGCCGCGCTGAGATGAATCGCGAGCTGGCTCGCGATGGTCGGATGCTCGATGTAGGAGACGCCCTCGGGCGCGAGCAGGCTTGCAAGGATGTGGCCGTTCTGGCCGGCCTCGCTGGCCGCGAGCGGCGCGAGTGACCCAACGGGAAGGCCGAGGTCGAGACCGACGCTGTAGAGGTGGCGGGCGCGGATGCCGGCGCCGGTCAGGATGAGCAGGCGATGCTCCGGCAGGAGGGACCGCAACTCGTCGACGAGTGGGATGATCGCCTCGTGACCGCGGTCCATGATGCGGCCGCCGATCTTGATCACCTGCAGCCAGGGCAGCAGCTTGATCGGGCGGTTGCCGGCAACGGGGCGGGTGAGGTCGCTGTCGAGCAAGGTCTGGCGCGCGAGCGGCGAGGCGACGTGCTTGATCTGGTTGGTGTCAGCCATGACGGTGCGCCCCTTCAGCTCGCGGTGATGATGGTGCCGACATGCTCGCCCGCGAGTGCGCGGGTGAGGTTGCCGGGGACGAGGCCATTGATGATCTGCACCTCGCGGACGTGGCGGGAGGCGTTCAGCAGATCGAGCACCGGGAATTCCAGGATGGAGTCCTGCAAGCCCTTGGCCTTCATCTCCGCCACGGAGATCTTCGGGATGAAGGTCGCGTTCTTCGACGTCTTCGGGTTCGCCGTGTAGAGACCGTTCTCGTCCTTCACATAGATCATCGCCTTGCAGCCGAACTGTTCGGCGACGAGGAAGCATCCGGCATCGGTGCGGTAGGGCGGGATCACGCCCTCGGCCGCGGGCCGCATCCACAGACTATAGGGTGGCATGCCGCTGAAGATCACCGCATTCACCTCGGCGAGGAACAGCGGTACCGACGAGAGCCCGGCGCTGGAGACGGCGGAGATGCCGTGCTTGGCGAGCAGCTGGCCGAGCATCGCCGCGTTCTGGTCCGCAACGGAAGCGCCGAGCTGCGACAATACGCCGGCCGGCAGGCGAAGGCCCGCGGCGATCGAATACAGATGCCGCGCGCGGGTGCCGGCGCCGGTGCCGATCAGCAGCTTGTGCGCCTTGCGCGCGGCGACGATCTCCTCGACGACAGGATAGACCGCGGCGCGGCCGCGATCGATCATGCTCTGCCCGCCGATCTTGATCACGGTCGCGTCGGGCAGGATGCGGAAGTCCGAAGCCTTCTCCGCTGCGGCCACAAGCTGCGGGTCGGTCAACGAGCGCTGCATCAGCAGCCCTTCGAGCTCCGTGATCGTGTTCGACATCCGAGACATCCTGTCGTTTTCTGATGGCGGGACCCTTCGGTCCGAACCTGCAAATCTTGCTGTACTCTTCGGTCCATGGCAACAAGATGGCTGGGATTTAGCGGCCAAACATGGAGCAGGCAATGACCCCGTTGCCACTTGCGAACAGCGAGATCGTGCAGTTTTTCCGCCAGTGGCTGGAAACCTTCGCGGGCTATGTCCGCGAGGTCGACTACGCCTCGGCGCGGCCGCTCTTTCATCCCGACGTGCTGGCCTTCGGCACCCATAACGATGTCATCCCCGGGCTCGATCAATGGGTCTCGACGCAATGGGACAATGTCTGGCCGAAGACGGCCGACTTCCGTTTCGTGCTTGAGCAGACCTCGATCCTGGCATCTCCTGACGGCACGATGGCGACGGTGATCGCACCGTGGACGAGCACGGGCTATCACCCGGATGGCAGCGCGTTTCCGCGCCCCGGCCGGGCGACGATGGTGTTTTCAAAAAATGGCGATGGCTGGCTGTGCGTGCATTCCCACATGTCGCTCAATCGCGGTGTGCCGCAGGCGAGCCATGCCAATCGGCCGGTGAAGGCCTGGTAGATCGAAGCCGTCTGGCTTGTCATGTTCGAAAATGCAAAAGGCCCCGGACTTGTCCAGGGCCTTTCGATTTCCAGTCGCTGCGCAGCTTACTCCGGCTGGCCGATGCTCACCTTCAGCGTGCCGACGCCGTCGACGCCGCATTCGAGCTTGTCGCCGGGCTGGAGCTGCGACACGCCGGCCGGCGTGCCCGTCATGATAATGTCGCCGGCGGCGAGCTTCACCTGCTGCGAAAGCTGCCAGATCGTCTCCGGCACGTTCCAGATCATCTGCTCTAGGTCGCCGGTCTGGGCTTCCTTACCGTTGACCGTGAGCCAGATCTTGCCCTTGGAGGGATGGCCGATCTTCGAGGCCGGCTGTATAGCGGAAGCGGGCGCCGAGCCGTCGAACGACTTGCCGATCTCCCACGGCCGCTCCTTCTTGCGCGAGGCGATCTGGAGGTCGCGGCGGGTGAGGTCGATGCCGACGGCGTAGCCATAGACGTGGTCGAGCGCCTTGTCGGCGGGAATGTTGAGGCCGCCGCTCTTCATCGCGACGATCAGCTCGACCTCGTGATGCAGATCCTTGGTCAGCGGCGGATAGGGGATGGTGGCGCCGTCGGGCACCAGCATGTCGGCGTGCTTGGCGAAGAAGAACGGCGGGGCGCGCTCGTCATTGCCCATCTCGCGGATGTGCTCGAGATAATTGCGGCCGACGCACCAGATGCGGCGCACCGGATAACGGCCGCTTTCCCCGACGACGGGAAGCGAAGCCTGGGTCGGAAGCGGGATGACGTAGGAGGCGGCGTTCATGAAGTGGTCTCGCTGCTCTTGAGGTGGAACGAACTCTATGCGGTTGCGCTGATCGGCGCCAGAGCGCCGGAATGGTGATGCTGCAGGCGGAAGAACGAGGCGTAGCGGCCGCCGCGGCGGAGCAGCTCGTCATGCCGGCCCTGCTCGACGATCTCGCCGCCCTCGACCACCAGGATTGCGTCGGCGTGCATGATGGTGTGCAGGCGATGCGCGATCACGATGGTGGTGCGGTTCTGGCAGAGATGCTCGATCGCCTCCTGCACCTGCCGCTCGGACTCGGAATCGAGCGCGGCGGTGGCTTCGTCCAGAAGAATGATCGGCGCGTTCTTGATCAGCGCGCGCGCCACCGCGATGCGCTGGCGCTGGCCGCCCGAGAGCTGCGTGCCGTGCTCGCCGACCGGCGTGTCATAGCCGAGCGGAAAGCCCATGATGAAATCATGCGCGCAGGCCGCCTTCGCCGCCTCGATGATCTTGTCCTCGCTCGCGCCCGGCCGGCCGAAGGCGATGTTGTTGCGGATGGTGTCGCGGAACAGATAGACGTCCTGGCCGACATAGGCGGTCTGCGCCCGCAGCGATTTGCGCGAGACCGCGGCGATCGACTGGCCGTCGATCACGATGTCGCCTTGTGTCACCTCGTAGAAGCGCAAGAGCAGCGCCAGCACCGTCGACTTGCCGCCGCCCGACGGGCCGACCAGCGCGGTGACCTTGCCGGGTTCGGCCACGAAGCTCATGCGGTTGAGCACGGTCTCGCCGGCGCGATAGGAGAAGCTGACGTCGCGCAGCTCGATCCGCGCATCGGTGAGTTTCAGCGCCGGCTTGTCGTCGTCGGAATGCTCGCTGGCCGGGCTGTCGATGATTTCGAGCAGCATGCGCGCGCCGACGAGCTGGCTGTTGAGGTCGATGTTGAGCCGCGCCAGCCGCTTCGCCGGCTCGGTCGCCATCAGGAACGCGGTCATGAACGAGAAGAACGCGCCCGGCGTGGCGTTGAGCGCAACCACGGCATAGCCGCCGTACATCAGGCAGCCGGCGACCGCGAAACCGCCGAGCATCTCCATCAGCGGGTTGGAGCGGTTGGCGACGCGGGCCATCTTGTTGGCATTGCGCTCGACGATCGCGATGTTCTCGTCGATGCGGCTCTGCATGGTGTCTTCGAGCGTGAACGCCTTGACGGTGCGGATGCCCTGCAGCGATTCCTGCATCGTCTCCAGGATGTCGGCGGTGCCGGTGAACTGGTTGTAGGCGAGGCCCTTGATACGCTTGACCAGCCTGCGCAGCACCAGCATCGCCGGCGGCACCGCGACGAGGCCGATGAACGACATCAGCGGGTCCTGCCATACCATCACGCCGATCATGGCGAGCAGCATCAAGAGGTCGCGCCCGATAGCGTTGACCAGCATGTTGAGGACGTCGGTGATGGATTTGGCGCCGGCGGTCAGCCGCGCCAAGAATTCAGACGAGTGCCGCTCGGAGAAGAAGCCGACGCTCTCGCTCATCAGCTTGGCGAACAGCTGGCGCTGGTTGGTGGCGAGGATGGCGTTGGAGATCTTGGTCAGGATGACCATGTGGCCGTAGGTCGCCACGCCCTTGATGAACAAGAGGATCACCGTGATGCCCGAGAACATCGCGATGCCCGGGATGTTCTTGTCGACATAGGCCTGGTTGATGACCTGGCCGAGCACATAGGTCGCGCCCGCGGTCGATCCGGCGGCAAGCGCCATCAGCGCAAAGGCGACGAGGTAGCGCCGCCAGTAAATGACCCCCTGTTCCATGACCAGGCGGCGAATCAGGACCGCTGCCGCATAGGGATCGTCGGTGATTTTCTTTGGAAACTGGGCCATCCGCAGTCCATTGACGGGGCAGGGCAGAGCCTGCCCGCGCGTCAGGGATCGATGGGCCTCTGTGCCCGCTAAAGCTAAGCTTTTCAAGCCCAATTAAGGGCTTGCGCAGGCGCGGAATCTAGGCCGAGGCGGCGTGGCGGAGCTCGCCATGGCGCTCGCGGAACAGCTTGTCCTCCCAGGCCAGCGCGTGGGCCGCGATGGTCTCGAGGTCCTCGTATTGCGGCCTCCAGTCGAGCAGGCCGCGGATGCGGCTGGTGTCGGCGACCATGGTCATGATGTCGCCCGGCCGGCGCGGGGCGTATTGCACGGCGAAGCTGCGGCCCGAAACCCGGCGCACGGCGTCGATGGTCTCCAGCACGGAATAGCCGCGGCCATAGCCGCAATTGAGCGTCGTCGAGGCGCCGCCATTGCGCAAATAGGCGAGTGCCGAGCGATGCGCCTGCGAGAGGTCGGTGACGTGGATGAAGTCGCGGATGCAGCTGCCGTCCGGGGTCGGATAGTCGGTGCCGAACACGTCGATCTTGGCGCGCTGGCCGGTGGCGGCTTCCACCGCGATCTTGAGCAGATGCGTGGCGCCGACGGTGGCAAGGCCGATGCGGGCCTGCGGATCGGCGCCGGCGACGTTGAAGTAGCGCAAGGTCACGTATTGCATGCCGTAGGCGGCGGCGACGTCGTGCAGCATGATCTCGGTCATCAGCTTCGACGAGCCGTAAGGCGACAGCGGCCGCGTCGGGGCGTGCTCGGGCACGGGCACCTGGTCCGGATTGCCGTAGACGGCGGCGGTCGATGAGAAGATGAAGCGGCCAATGCCGCGTTTGACCGCGACGTTGAGCAGATTGCGCGCGGTCATGAAGTTGTTGCGGTAGTAGCCGAGCGGATCGCGCATCGAATCCGGCACGACCACGGAGCCCGCGAAATGAATGATGCTTTCGATGTCGTGCTGCGCGATCACGCCCTCGAGCAGGTTCTCGTCGCCGGCATCGCCGATGAACAGCGGCACGCCTTCCGGCAGATAGGTGGAGAAACCTGTGGAGAGATCGTCGATCACGACGACGTCCTCGCCGGCTTCCGCCAGCGCCAGGACCGTGTGACTTCCGATATAGCCGGCGCCGCCGGTGACAAGCACAGTCATGATCTCACCCGTCTTCGATCAACGCGCAAACTAGCGTCCGCGTGGTGAAGAGGGGGTATCGGCGCGGCTGAACTGGTCACTATGCTTAATGTTGCGTATAGGGACTTTGCGAAACGGAGCATGACGTGGCGAATTTCCCCGGCGATCTCGACGTGATCGTGCCAAATCTGCACAGGCGCTATTCCGGGGTCACCGCGACCAACCGGATGGTGGCGCCGCGACTGGCAAGACTGTATCGCGCCGCCTGGTTCGGCTCGGATGCGCCGGATGGGATCGCGCGCCTCGACGTTGCGGATTTCCTGAAACTGTGGCGCCGCAAGGCGCCGCTGATCTGGCATGCCCGGCGCAACAACGAGATGATCGCAGGCGTCGCGTTGCGCGCGCTCGGCTGGCCGCTGAAACTCGTGTTCACCTCGGCGGCGCAGCGTCATCACAGCTGGATCACGCGCTGGCTGATCCGCCGCATGGATGCGATCATCGCAACCAGCGACATCTCGGCATCGTTCCTGAAAGTGAAGGCGACGGTGATCCCGCATGGCGTCGACACCGACGTCTACGCACCGCCGGCCGATCGCGCTGCTGCGTTCGCGGAAGCTGCGCTGCCGGGCCGCTACGCGATCGGCTGCTTCGGCCGCGTGCGCGCGCAGAAGGGCACCGATGTGTTCGTCGATGCGATGTGCCGGCTGCTGCCGCGCCATCCCGATTTCACCGCGGTCATCGTCGGTCAGGTCACGCCCGAGCAAACCCCCTTTGCGAGCGACCTGAAGCAGCGCATCGAGGCCGCCGGCCTGCAATCGCGCATCGTCATCACCGGCGAGTTGCCGATCGAAGCGGTGCAGCGCTGGTATCAACGATTGACGATCTACGCCTTCACCTCACGCAACGAAGGTTTTGGCCTGACGCTGATCGAGGCAATGGCGGCCGGCAGCGCTCTCGTCGCCGCACGTGCTGGCGCGGCTGAGCTCGTGGTCGAGGATGGCGTGAGCGGCGTGCTGATTCCGGCGGGTGATGCCGACGCGCTCGCTGCGGCGGTTGAGCCGTTGATGCAAGACGTTTCTTCTGCCACCGCGATGGGCGCGCGGGGGCGGGCACGCGTGCTCGCCCAGTTCAGTCTCGATGCCGAAGCGGCGCGGATCGGCGAGGTCTACCGTCCGCTGCTCTGAGCTGCCGGAGTCACCGGCCGCAACAAAAAGTCGCGAAACAACCCCATGCACAGTAGCCGGAGCTAGCTGAATCAAGGGCTTGGCGGACATGCCATCTGTATTGCGGATTTTGCGAAATCCGGTTGACGCGTCGGGCAAAACACCGGCACGATGTCATCATTGGCGCAGCCCCGACGGTCTCAGGCCGTGATACCGGGACCATCCATCCAGGTCCCTTCAAGCCGTCGCGGTCGACTTCACATTGGGCAGCGCACATACGGCATTTGCATTGGCACCGGCCCCTTGGAGCTGAGTGTGATATTATTCTCTCCGGAGAATGTCAGGTCGAATGCCAGGTCTGAAATCGAGACGCCGTCCGAGCACGACGCGATTATTCGCATATTCGGCCCGTCATCATGCAGCGATTTGACCGTGCATTTTTCAAATGTGCCGGTTGCTTGCTTTCCCTGGATGATTAAACCGCCCGCGTGGAGATCAGCATCTTTCTTGAAGGCAAGCCTGTTGTTCTCTTTGGTGAATATTTGGCCACAGGCTGAGGCGTCGATTGTCCAAGCCCCGTTCAAATCCGCAGCCTGAATCGAGGCAGATTGCGTCGCGAGAAGTACCAACGTCACCAAAGGAATGGTCCTCATGAAACTCTCCGACCAAATGGTCAATACCGCTATATCAACCTCTTCAACACCGATGGGGTCGCAGCGAGACGTGGCCCTTCGTATCGGTTTCGAGCAGTATTTGGGTGCGGCGAATTGGCGAACCTTTGGTTGATCTAAGTCAATAAGCTCTGCGGAACACTCGTCTGCTTGAGGCAAAGCGTAGCGCGATGATGAGTGCGATCTGTCAGAACTGGAAAGGCCGCCTCATATGTCCGGCGGCCTTCGCGCTTGACGTGGTTTGCGGGGCGGCGCCCCGGCTAGAGATCAATGCTAACGGCGATGTTGCGGCCCTGTAGCTGGGCAATCTTCATTCCGTCAGCCTGTAACTGTGCGAACTCCGGGTCGTTTGCCACGGCTTCCTGCACTTTGCCGTAAACTTCCCAATTGGAGTAGCGCGTCGAAACCAGCAACTCTCCTGCCCACTGGCCAGTGTGGAAGCGGGAGAGCCGAAGAAATTCGGCGCCGTGTTTCTCAAAGATTTTCTTCGCCTGCCTGACGATCTTGACCATTTCCTCGGGTTTGTCGGTCTTGAAGCGAGTGAATTGAACGATCGGCATGGGCTACCTCCATCGTTGAGTAAACTGTCCAAGAGGCATGTATCGAGCGACGTTTGAGGAGCTAAACCTCTGTTCGAATCTCGATGAAGATTCGTCTTTGTCGACGTTACTTTGGTTCAGCGTTCGCAAGCGGCAGCGACGCTGCTTTTACTCCGCGAATGAACTGACAACGTCACTGACTAAAGCAGGCGGATGGAAAGACCTGCTGCTGGATTCGTTGCCAGTTGGCCGGCCAGGCCGCGTACCCATAGCGTCAATGAGTTCAAGCTCCGAGCACCCGCTGCGCAATCGCCACCACCTCGCTTGCCGCGATATCGCGCATGCAGCGGTGGTCGTTCATCTTGCAGATCGTGCTCTGGCAGGGCTGGCAGGACAGGATGCTCTTGTCCTGGACCACGGTCGCAGCAAGGCCGTTGAGGGGCGCCCAGAGATAGGGACTGGTCGGGCCGAAGATGCCCATGGTGGGCGTGCCCAGCGCGGCTGCGATGTGCATCAGGCCGGAATCGTTGGAGATGGCGACGCCGGCCGCGGCCATGGCGAGTACGCCGTTGCGCAGATCGTTGCCCGTGAGGTCGCGTACGCCCGGGCCGCCGGCGGCGACGATTTCCCGGGCGAGGCCCTTTTCCGCGGGGCCGCCGACCACCCAGACCTCCAGTCCGCGCTCGACCAGGAGCCGGGCGGCCTCGGGATAGGAGGTCCAGCGCTTGGATACGCCGACGGAGCCGGGGGCCAGCGCCACGGCCGCGCCGGCGCTGAGCCCATTGGCCTGCCGCCAGCGCACGATGTCCTCTGCGGGGACGCGGAGTTGCGGCACCGGCCATTCCGCCGGAAGGGGCGCGCCGTCGGGCTGGGCGAGGGCGGCGTTCTTGTCGATGAAGCGTGGCAGCTTCTTCTCGCCCCAGCGCCAGCGGTTGATGAGGCCGAAGCGGAATTCGCCGACAAAGCCGACCCGGTCGGGGATCCCGGCCAGCGCAGGCGCGATAGCCGCCTTCCAGGTCCGGGGCAGCACCAGGGCAGTGCCGTAGTTCCGCTCGCGCAGGAGCTTCGCCAGGCTGAACTGGCGGCCAATGGCGAGCCGGCCGCGCGGCAGGTCCCAGACGATCCCATTGCGGACGCCAGGCATGTAATCGACCAGCGGGGCGCACAGCGAGGTGGTCAGGAGATCGACCGGCCGATTCGGCCAGCGCTCCTTCAGCACCCGCGCGACGGTGTGATTCCGGACGAAATCGCCGATCCACATGTAGGGAATGATCAGGATCGGGCGCGTATCGTTCCGGTCTGCACGTCCACTAAATTGCGAATCTTGATTCATTCGTTAATAGGGCCGAAGAAAACTGATGTGGCGGTTCGGTTAGCCGCTCCGGGCCGGCAGGTAAAGCCGGCAGAGAGTCGATCCCAAAACGCTTACACTTTCGCAGACGATGCGCTACGGCAGGTGTCGGGCCGCAAAAAATTGGGCAGGGATTTCGGAATGTTGCTGGTGACCGGCGGGGCCGGTTTTATCGGATCGAATGTCGTCGCCGCGCTCAACGAGGCCGGTCGCAGCGACGTCGTGGTCTGCGACTTCCTCGGCTCCGACGGCAAGTGGCGCAACCTCGCCAAGCGCCAGCTTGTGGATATCGTCCCTCCGGCCGAGCTGCTCGACTGGCTGAAGGGCCGCAAGCTCGATGCCGTGATCCATCTCGGGGCGATTTCCGAGACCACCGCGACCGACGGCGATCTCGTGATCGAGACCAATTTCCGCCTGTCGATGCGCCTCCTGGATTGGTGCACGGTGAATGCGGTGCCGTTCATCTATGCCTCGTCGGCGGCGACCTATGGCGATGGCGAGACAGGTTTTGACGACGACGCCTCGCTGCCGGCGCTGAAGAAGCTGCGGCCGATGAATCTCTACGGCTGGAGCAAGCACCTGTTCGATCTCGCGGTCGCCGACCGTGTCGCGCGCGGTGATCGGCTCCCGCCGCAATGGGCCGGGCTGAAATTCTTCAACGTGTTCGGCCCCAACGAATACCACAAGGGCTCGATGATGAGCGTGCTGGCGCGTCGCTTCGACGACGCGAGGGCGGGCCGCGTCGTGCAGCTGTTCAAGTCGCACCGCGACGGCATCGAAGACGGCGACCAGCGTCGCGATTTCATCTATGTCGACGACGTCGTGCGCGTCGTCATGTGGCTGCTCGCGACGCCGTCGGTCTCCGGCCTCTTCAATGTCGGCACCGGCAAGGCGCGCAGCTTCAAGGACCTGATGCTGGCAGCCTACGCCGCGCTCGGTGCCAGGCCCAACATCGAATACATCGACATGCCCGAGACCATCCGCAACAGCTATCAATACTTTACCCAGAGCAAGGTCGATCGCCTCCATCGCGCCGGCTATAACGGCGGCTTCACGACGCTCGAGGATGCGGTCAAGGCCTATGTCGGCGATTATCTCGACCGGCTCGACCGCTTCCGCTGAGGCCTCTTGACCATGCCGACGCCCATTCTCGATTTCGATGCCCTCGCACACGCCATCTCAGGCCGCACGGTGCTGTGCATCGGCGACATCATGCTGGACGAGTTCGTCTATGGCGAGGTGTCGCGGATCTCGCCGGAAGCGCCCGCGCCGGTGATCTCGGCCCAGCGCAGCGAGATCCATATCGGCGGCGCCGGCAACGTCGCACGCAACGTCGCCGCCCTCGGTGCGCGCTGCATCTTCGTTGGCCTCGTCGGCGAGGACGATCCGGGCAGGCGCCTCGCCTCCGCGCTGGCGGAGCACGCCGGCATCGACAGCGTTCTGGTGTGCGACCCCTCGCGCCCGACCACGCGAAAAGTCCGCTTCGTCTCCGAGCATTTTTCCACGCACATGCTGCGTGCGGATTGGGAGCAGGCGCTGCCGGCCTCCGATGCGACCGAGACGAAGCTGATCGAGGCGATCCTGCCGCAGATCGCGCGCGCCGACATCGTGCTGCTGTCCGACTACGCCAAGGGCGTTTTGACCGCACGCGTGACCCGCCACACCATCGATGCCGCGCGAAAGCTCGGCAAGCCCGTCATCGTCGATCCCAAGAGCCTGAACTGGGCGATCTATCGCGGCGCGACGCTGCTCACGCCCAACCGCAAGGAATTTTCGGAAGCGACGCGGAGCCGCGCCGACACCACGCAGAGCATCGTCGATGCCAGCGAGGACGTGATGCGGCTCGCCGATTGCGAGGCGATCCTGGTCACGCTCGGCGAGCACGGCATGACGCTGGTGCCGCGCAGCGGCGAGGCCGTCCATGTGCCGGCCTTCCCGGTGAAGGTGCGCGACGTCTCCGGCGCCGGCGACACCGTCGCCGCCGCGCTTGCGGTGTCGCTCGCAGCGGGCGCCGACTGGGACACGGCGCTGCGCATGGCCAATGCGGCCGCCGCCGTCGCCGTCGGCAAGCAGGGCACCGCCAGCGTGAACGCGGCCGAACTGCGGCGAAAGATCCTGCCGCATGCCTATCTCGCCGCCGAGGAGAAAATCGTGCTCGAGCCTGATACGCTCGACGCGCAGCTTGCGGAATGGAGGAAACAGGACCTGCGGGTCGGCTTCACCAACGGCTGTTTCGACATCCTCCATCCCGGCCACGTCAAGGTGTTGACCGCGGCGCGTGCCGCCTGCGACCGCCTGATCGTGGGTCTCAACAGCGACGCCTCGGTGCGGCGCCTCAAGGGTGCCGATCGCCCGGTCCAGGACGAGCGCGCGCGTGCCGAGGTGCTGGCTGCGCTGGAGGCCGTCGATCTCGTCGTCATCTTCGAAGAGGACACGCCGATCGAGCTGATCACCAGGATCAAGCCCGGCGTGCTGGTGAAGGGCGGCGACTACACCCGCGAGCAGGTCGTCGGTCACGAGGTCGTCGAGGCCGCGGGCGGGACGGTCGTGCTGGTCGACATTCTCCAGGGCTTCAGCACCACCGCGCTGGTGCATCGCGCGCGGGGAGGGGGTCAGTGACCGCGCTCGCCCGCCAGATGGCCGGCCAGATGCTGCTTCGGCGCCTGCGCAGCCCGGCGGCCTGGCGCGAGGCGGTCGACATATTTGCGGTCCTGACCGCGGCTTCGCTGCCGTGGTCGACGTCGCTCGCGGGGATCTTCAACGCGCTGCTGCTGCTCTGCATGGTGCCGTTTCTCGACGTCCGCGCGTTCCTGCAATCGCTCAAGCGTCCGATCTGCGTTGCGCCGATCGCGCTGGTCGTCCTCGCGCTGGTGGGGACGCTGTGGTCGGACGCGTCCTGGGGCGCGCGCTTCTATGCGGTCAATCCGACCGTCAAGCTGCTCGTGCTGCCCGTCCTGCTCTATCATTTCGAGCGCTCGCAGCGCGCGCATTGGGTGATCATCGCCTTCCTGGTGTCCTGCGCGCTGTTGTCGGTGATGTCGTGGCTGGTCGCCTTCTATCCCAACCTCGCGCTCAAGACCGATCCGCCCGAACGCGGCATCTTCGTCAAGAACTACATCGACCAGAGCCAGGAATTCACGCTGTGTGCGGTCGCGCTCGCCTATCCGATCGTGAAGCTGCTGCGCGAGAAGCGGTACTGGTTCGCCGGGCTGCTCACGGCGCTGGCGCTCAGCTTCTTCGTCAACATGGCCTTCGTGGTGGTGTCGCGCACCGCGCTCGTCACCATTCCGATCATGTTCGGCGTGTTCGCGCTGCTTCATCTCAGATGGCGCAGCATTGCGATCGTCGCCGCCGCTCTGCTTGCCGGCGCCGTTCTCGCCTGGCAGACCTCGCCGCATTTGCGCCAGACCGCCGAGAAATTTACCGACGACTATACGCGCTATGCGGAAAGGGGCGAGCCGACTTCGCTGGGTCTGCGGCTCGAATTCTGGCGGAAATCGCTTGGCTTCTTCGCGGAGGCGCCGATCGTGGGGCACGGCACGGGCTCGACGCGCGGCTTGTTCGAGCGCGTCGCGACTCCCGGTGGGCGCTACCAGGCGTCCGCCGAGGTGATCGGCAATCCGCATAACCAGACGCTGAACGTCGCCGTGCAATGGGGCGTCATCGGCGTCGCCGTCCTCTACGCGATCTGGATCCTGCATCTGTTGTTGTTTCGCGGCGACGGGCTTGCCGACTGGATCGGGCTCCTGGTGGTGGTGCAGAACGTCTTCACCTCGCTGTTCAACTCCCATTTGTTCGACTTCCACGAGAGCTGGATGTACGTCCTCGGCGTCGGCGTTGCCGGCGGCATGGTGATCCGGGCGCAGCGGACGGAGGCGAAGGCGGGGAAGCCGGTTCCTGAACCGCCAACGGCCGGCAAGCGCTGACCGGCACGCCCTGACTGGCAAGCCCTGACTGCCAAGCCTTGACTGGCATGTCTTGCCGAGATGGGCTATCAGCGCGAACAGGTTGTATCTAACTGGATTTTCATCGGTCGGCGGATGACGCGTCTTTCGCATCTCACCTTGCGCAATTTCCTGATCGCGCTCCACGACCTGCTGGCGACCACGGCGGCGCTGTTCGCCGCCTTCTATCTGCGATTCGAGGGCGGCGACGGCTTCTTCGATCGCCTGCCGCTGCTGTTCCAGATCCTGCCCTATTTCCTCGCCTTCAGCGTGGTCGTGTTTTTCGTCTTCAACCTGACCACGACGAAATGGCGCTTCATCTCGCTGCCGGACGCGCTGAACATCATTCGCGTCGCGACGGTGCTGACGGTCGCGCTTCTCGTGCTTGACTACATCTTCGTCGCGCCCAACGTCCGCGGTGCCTTCTTTCTCGGCAAGGTGACGATCGTCCTCTACTGGTTCCTCGAAATCTCCTTCCTCAGCGCAGCGCGTATGGCCTACCGCTATTTCCGTTATACGCGGGTGCGGCGGCATGCGAGGACCGATGATGCTGCGCCGACCCTGCTGATCGGCCGCGCCGCCGATGCAGAGGTGCTGCTGCGCGGGATCGAGAGCGGGGCGATCAAGCGCATCTGGCCGGTCGGCCTGCTGTCGCCGTCGGGCTCCGACCGCGGCCAGTTCATCCGCAACGTGCCCGTGCTGGGCGGCATAGACGACGTCGAGGACGTCATCGCGGACTTCGCCAAGCGCAACAAGAAGATCGCGCGCCTCGTGATGACGCCATCGGCGTTCGAGCCGGAGGCGCATCCGGAATCGGTCCTGATGCGGGCGCGCAGATTAGGCGTGATCGTGAGCCGCATGCCCTCGCTCGAGAGCGGGGATACGCCGCGGCTCACGGCGGTCGCGGTCGAGGACCTCCTGCTGCGGCCGAGCGAGACGATCGACTATGCGCGTCTCGAAGCCCTGATCAGGGGCAAGGCGGTGATCGTCACCGGCGGCGGCGGCTCGATCGGTTCGGAGATCTGCGAGCGCGTCGTCGCCTTCGGCGCCGCGCGTCTGCTGATTGTGGAGAATTCCGAGCCGGCGCTCTACGCCGTCACCGAAGTGCTCGCCGCGCAAGGCACGGCGGCCGAGATCGAGGGCCGCATCGCCGACATCCGCGACCGCGAGCGCATCCTGCGCCTGATGGCCGAGTTCAAGCCGGACATCGTATTCCATGCCGCGGCGCTCAAGCACGTGCCGATCCTCGAGCGCGACTGGAGCGAGGGCGTCAAGACCAACATCTTCGGCTCCATCAACGTCGCGGATGCGGCGCACGCCGCCGGGGCCGAGGCCATGGTGATGATCTCGACCGACAAGGCGATCGAGCCGGTGTCGATGCTCGGCCTGACCAAGCGCTTCGCGGAAATGTACTGCCAGGCGCTGGATCGCGACCTCGCAACCGGAGGGCGCGACGCCAAACCGCCGATGCGGCTGATCTCGGTCCGGTTCGGCAATGTGCTGGCCTCGAACGGTTCGGTGGTGCCGAAGTTCAAGGCGCAGATCGAGGCCGGCGGCCCCGTGACGGTGACGCATCCGGACATGGTCCGCTATTTCATGACCATCCGCGAGGCCTGCGATCTCGTCATCACGGCGGCGACCCACGCGCTCGGCAGTGCGCATTCGGACGTCTCTGTGTACGTGCTCAACATGGGCCAGCCGGTCAAGATCGTCGATCTTGCCGAACGCATGATCCGCCTGTCCGGCCTGCAACCCGGCTATGACATCGAGATCGTGTTCACCGGCATGCGGCCGGGCGAGCGCCTGCACGAGATCCTGTTCGCCTCCGAGGAGCCGACCCGCGAGATCGGCGTCGCCGGCATCATGGCCGCGCAGCCGAACGAGCCGCCGATGCAGACGCTGCGCAAATGGATTGCGGCGCTCGAACAGGCGATCGTGCGCGACGATCGCGCCACCATCAAGACGATCCTGAAGGATGCCGTTCCCGAGTTCGGGTCGACCGCGGCCTGACCATGCAACCTCGGGGCAAGATCGTCGTCGCGAGCCAGCATTACCCGCCTGACCCGAGCACGACGGCGGCGATCATGGCGGAGATCGCCTGTCGTCTCGCCGAGGACCACGAGGTCGTCGTGTTGTCGGGCTCGCAAGGCGCGCTGCCGGCCGTGCAGACCGGCCCGGGCAAGCCGCGCGTCGTCGCCATCAAGAACCGGATGGCGGGCAAGGCGGCGCTGGTGCGGCGCGGCCTGTCCGAGCTGCGGTTCGCGGCGCGCACGTTCTTCGCGCTGGTCCGCGAGCTTAAGGCAGGCGATGTCGTGCTCACCGTTACCGCGCCCTTCACGCTGCCTTACGCGGTCGCCGCGGCGGCTAGGGTCAAGGGCGCGCGGTCGGCGCTGATCATGCACGACCTCTTCCCCGACGTGCTGGTGATGGCGGGCCTGCTCAAGCCCGGCTCGTTCGTGACGCGGACGATGCGCGCCGCCAACAGCCTGATGTTTCGCGCGCTCAATGCCGTCATCACCATCGGCCGCGATGCCGAGCGCCCGCTGCTGAGCTATTCCGGCATGAGGCGCAACAAGATCCGCTTCATCCCGAACTGGGCGACGCTGGTGCCTGGGGCGCGCCCGCTGTTACCGGACAATCGGTTCCGCAAGGCTACGCCAGCGCGCTTCATCGTCGGACTATCAGGCAATCTCGGCTTCACCCATGATCCCGAGATCGTGTTCGAGGCGGCGCGCCTCCTGAAGGACGAGGCCGACATTCACTTCCTGCTGTCGGGCTGGGGCATCGGTTTCGAGCGGCTGAAGCAGTTGCAGGCTGAGGCGAACCTGCCGAATGTCTCCTTCGTGGCGCGCGTTGCGGATTCCGAGCTCGAGGCGTTTCTGGCGTCAGCCAATCTCTGGATCATTCCGTACCGGAAGGACGTTGCAGGGGTGTCGGTGCCGAGCCGGTTCTACAATCTGCTGGCGGTCGGCCGTCCCGTGGTGCTGGTCTCCGAGCCGGAGGCCGAGGCCGCGTTGACGGTGGTCGAGAACGGGCTCGGTTGGGTCGTGACGCCGGGCCGCGCCGACCGGCTCGCTGAGGTGATCCGCGCGGCGTCCCGTTCCGATAGCGGCGCGATGGCGGAGCGCGCGGTGCAGGCGGCATCGCGCTTCGACCGGACCATTGCGATGAACGCCTATGCCGGCCTGATCGACGAATTGTTGCGCAACCCGGACCTTGCGGAGCAACGATGAGCGAGAAGAAACCAGTCGTGCTGGTGACGGGAGCGAGCGGCTTCGTCGGCCGTCACGTCGCCCCCGCGCTGGCACGCGAGGGCTGGTCGGTCCGCCGTGCGGTCCGCAGCCCTGATGGCGTCGACGACGAGGTTGTGATCGAAACGATCGGTCCGGAGACCGATTGGCGGGAAGCGCTCGACGGTGTCGACGCCGTCGTCCATCTCGCCGCGCGCGTGCATCACAAGCACGAGGAGCATGCGGACGAGATCTACCGCAACGTCAATATCGCCGGCACGCTGCATTTGGCGCGCTGTGCAGCGGCGGCCGGCGTGCGCCAGTTCATCTTCGTCAGTACCGTTCTCGTGCATGGCCGCAGCAATGAGGGACGCGCACCGTTCAGCGAGGACGACGTCCTGACGCCGCGCGGCCTGTACGGCATGTCCAAGGCCGCGGCCGAGGACGGCCTGAGGACGCTGGCGCGGGACAAGGACATGAATATCTCCGTGATCAGGCCACCGCTGGTCTATGGTGCGGGTGCCAAGGGCAATTTCGCGCTGCTCACGCGCGCGGTGGACCGGGGGCTGCCGCTGCCCTTCGCCGCGATCCGCAATCACCGCGCCTTCCTCGCCGTGCAGAACCTGTCGTCGTTCATCCTGCACCGGCTCAGCCATCCCGACCCCGCGAGCAATTTCGAGACCTTCCTGGTGGCCGACCGGGAGCAGGTCTCGACACCCGAATTCATCGAGCGCCTGGCGAGAGCATCCGGCAAGAGCCCGCGGCTGTTCGGCATATCGCCGACCCTGCTCGGCACGCTCCTCCGCGTAACCGGCCGGCAGGATACGCGTGACAGCCTGATTGGCTCGCTCGAGCTCGACATCTCGAAGGCGATTGCGACCGGCTGGCAGCCGCAGGTCTCGCTCGACGAGGGGCTGCGGCTCGCGCTGTCGGCTCAGGAGAGTTGAGGGCGGGCGAAGCGCCGCAGCACGCAAGCGACCGCGATCGCGCCTGCGAGCAGGGCGAGGAGCGTGATCGCCATCGATCCGGCGCGAACGGTGACGATGGCGAGCAGGGCCAGCACGAGATTGAGCGCGAACACTTCGCCTGTTACCTGCGGGACCGTGAACCCGTTGTCGGTCGCACGCTGATAGAAATGCGAGCGATGCGCCGACCAGAACTGTTCACGGCGCGCGATGCGGCGAAACAGCGTGATGGTGGAATCCGCGAGATAATAGCCGGGCAGCAGCAGCGCCGCGACGGGTTGCCCGTGCCAGGCGAGCTCCAGCAGGCACCAGCCGAGCAGAAGGCCGATCGGCAGGCTGCCGACATCGCCGAGGAACACTCTTGCGACCGGCCTGTTGAACGGCGCGAAGCCGAGTATGGCGCCGCACAGGGCCGTCGCGAGCAGGCTCGTGGACGCAGACAGGTTGCCGAACCATCCGAGCAGTCCGAGCGCGGCGGTCGTCGGCACCACTTCGGACACCGTCATCAGGTCGAGACCGTCCATGAAATTGACGAGGTTCACGAACCAGACGCCGGCGATGACGATGAGGACACGTTCAAGGGCGAGCGGCAGGGCGGGCACGATCCGCAGCGTCTCCGGTGCCGCGTAGACGATGGTGATCACGGCAGCAGCTTGCAGCAGGAGCCGTACGACGACTGGCAGGGGCCGGATGTCATCGACAAGCCCGACCAGAGCGATCAGCACGGCGGAGCCGATCAAGGGCAGGGGAATCGCGCCATGCGCCCAGGCGGCCCAGGGTGCAGCGACCAGCAGGGTCGCTGCGACGACTGCGATACCCGCGCCCTGTGGCGTCGGAATGCGATGCGAGGACCGCGCATTCGGCCGCGCCAGCGCATAACGTTGCAGCAGCGGCATGCTCAGCCAGGTGATGCAGGCGGAGATCAGTGCAGCCAGCACGGCTGGCGCGAGCGCGAACAGCACCAGTCCGGCCGCAAGGTCCGCACCTGCGGCGAAAATCGTCACTCCGGCACTCCGAGCGGGGCCGATCCTTGCGCGGCTTTCTCGGCGCTGAGGATCCAGACCAGGCCGCCGATCGCGCCGACAATGAAGTACACGGCGCCGAACAGCAGCGAGATGTTGACGCCCTCGTTCGCGGCTAGCCCCGCGAAGCCGAATGCCAGGCCCATCGTGGCTTCACGCACGCCCCAGCCCGCGATCGAGATCGGCATCAAGGTGATCAGCATCACCGGCGGGACGAGCAGGAATATCTGGCCGAAGCCGATCGGTGCCGCGATCGACTGCACCACGCACCAGGCGATGACGACGGCGAGCACGTGAACGAGGATCGACAGGATCGCGATGATCGGGCCACGGGAGCGGCTGAAGATCACGCGGTTGGCGATCACGGCACAGGCGTGGATGTGATGCGTCCCCCACCAGGTCTTCAGCCAGCGCCATTTCAGCGCGCCGAAGATCAGGAAGCCGACGCCGCCCGCGAGCGCCGCGAGGTCGACGAGCAGCAGCGCCGAGCGCCCGTGCGGATCGGTGATGAGGCTGTAGCTCCAGGGCAGGCTCGCGACGATGAGGACCGCGAGCGCAATGAGGCCGATCGCGCGATCGACGAAGATCGAGTAGGTGGCGGCGCGCCAGCCGGCGCCGGCGCGCGCGACCAACCACAGCCGGACCGCGTCGCCGCCGATCGCGGACGGCAGCGTCTGGTTGAAAAAGGCGCCGATCACGTTGTAGCGCATGGCGCGGCGGAGCTCGAGCGGCGCGCCGCATTCGGCGCTGATCTCGCGCCAGCGCAGCACGCCGACGAAGATTTGCAGGAACGTGACCGCGATTGCCACGCCGATCCAGACCAGGCTGGTCACCGTGAAGCGCGAAAACAGTTCGGACAGGTCCACCTTACGCAGCGCCAGATAGAGCAGCGCCGCGGAAATCAGGATCTTGGCCGCAGAAAGCAGGATTCGGCGCATCTCGCCCGTATACAGGGTTTGCGAAGATTGGAGGCAACCCGACGCGAGGCGCCGAATTCGGCCGCTTTGGTATGGTTTTGGCGCCGATCTTGCAATAGCCGTTATGAATGCCGTTATGAATGCCGTTATGAAAGGGCCTCATTACGAGCGCTGGGCTATTGCGACCCCGGCAACGCCGCGGCTAAACAGGCGCTGCGGGCGGGGTATCCCTTGGGAACAGGATGACGGATCAGGCGATTTTGGTCACGGGCGCTGCCGGCTTCATCGGCTTCCACGTCGCCCGGCAACTGCTGAGCGAAGGCCGGTCCGTCGTCGGGCTCGACAATCTCAACACCTATTACGATCCGGCGCTGAAGCGGGCGCGGCTTGCGCTGCTGCGGAACGAATCCCCCTTTTCCTTCGTCGAGGCCGACCTCGCCGACCGCGAGACCATCGCGGCGCTGTTTGCGCGACATCGTTTTACAGAGGTCGTGCATCTCGCGGCCCAGGCCGGCGTGCGCTACTCGATCGCGCAACCGCACGCTTACGCCGATTCCAATCTCCAGGGCTTTCTCAATGTGCTCGAGGGCTGCCGCCACAATGGCTGCCATCATCTCGTCTACGCCTCGTCATCGTCCGTTTATGGCGCCAACACAAAACTGCCATTTGCGGTTGCGGACCGCACCGATCATCCGGTGAGCCTCTACGCCGCGACCAAGAAGGCGAACGAACTGATGGCGCAGTCCTACAGCCATCTCTACCGTCTGCCGGTCACCGGCCTGCGCTTCTTTACCATTTACGGGCCGTGGGGACGGCCTGATATGGCCATGTTTCTCTTTGCAGATGCCATCATGGCCGATAGGCCGATCCGGCTCTTTAACCATGGCCGGATGCGTCGCGACTTCACCTATATTGATGACGTGACCCATGTAGTATCCAAGCTGATCGATCTTGTTCCCGCGGACGATCCGGCTGCCGCAAATGCGCCGTCAAAGGTCTACAATGTCGGCAATCACCACCCGGAAGAGCTGATGCACGTCGTCGGACTTCTGGAGCAGGAGCTGGGCCGGACGGCGATCAAAGAATTGCTGCCGATGCAGCCGGGAGACGTGTTGGAAACGTTCGCGGATGTCGAGGACCTGATGCGCGATACCGGCTTTGCTCCGTCAACGCCGATCGAGCATGGGGTCCGTAACTTTGTCACCTGGTATCGGGACTACTTCAAGGTTTGAGATGACGATGGACAAACGCATTATCCCCCTGATCATGTGCGGCGGTGCCGGCACGCGCCTGTGGCCGGCTTCGCGCGAGGTACGCCCCAAGCAATTCCTGCCGTTGTTCGGCACGCGCTCCACCTTCCAGGACACGCTGCTGCGCGTCTCCGATCCCTCGCTGTTCGACCGGCCGATCGTCATCACCAATGCGTCCTATCGCTTCATGGTGCTGGAGCAGCTCGCCGAGATCGGTGTCGAGGCCGACGTGCTCCTCGAGCCGATGCGTCGCGATTCCGGACCTGCGATCGCCGCCGGCGCGGTGTTCGCGCAGAACCGCGCCAATGAGGCGATCGTGCTCGCGCTCGCCGCCGACCACGTGGTGCGGGACAATGCCGCCTTCGTCGCCGCGTGCCGCGAAGGCCTTGCGGCCGCGAATGCCGGACGCATCGTCACCTTCGGCGTCAAGCCGGAGCGGCCCGCGACCGAATACGGCTATATCAACCCGGGCGAGGCGATCACCGGCGAGGTGCACGCGGTCGCCCGCTTCGTCGAGAAGCCGGACGCGGTGAAGGCATCCGACTACGTCAATTCGGGCTATCTCTGGAACAGCGGCAACTTCATGTTCCCGGCCGCGGTCCTGCTCGACGAATACCGCAGGGTCGATGCGGCCAGCGTGGAGGCGATCGCCAATGCGGTCAACAATGCCGGCCGCGATCTCGGCTTCGTCACGCTGGAGCCGCAGGCCTTCGGCGCGGCGAAGGCGATCTCGATCGACTATGCCGTGATGGAAAAGACCTCGCGCGCCGCCGTCGTGCCGGTGTCCTGCGGCTGGTCCGACGTCGGCTCCTGGCTCGCGGTGTGGGAGTTGTCGGAGAAGGATGCGCAAGGCAACGCGTCACACGGCACCGCGGTGTTCGAAGACTCCCGCAACTGCAACGTCACCACCGATTCCGCGCTGGTTGCGCTCGAAGGCGTCGACGATCTCGTCGTGGTCGCCACCGCAGATGCGGTGCTGGTCTCGCGCCAGAAGGATGCCAACGGGCTGAAGCGTCTCGTGACCAAGCTGAAGGCGGTCGCACCCAAGGTCACCGAGGAGCATCTCAAGGTGCACCGGCCCTGGGGCAGCTATCAGTCCGTCGATAACGGCGAGCGCCACCAGGTCAAGCGCATCGTGGTGAAGCCCGGCGGACGGCTGTCGCTTCAGAAGCATCACCATCGTGCCGAGCACTGGATCGTGGTGCGGGGCACGGCACAGGTGACCGTCAACGAGACCGTGAAAGCGGTGCACGAGAACGAGTCGATCTACATTCCGATGGGCGCCGTTCACCGGATGGAGAACCCCGGCAAGATCATGCTGGAACTGATCGAGGTCCAGACTGGAAGCTATCTCGGGGAAGACGACATTATCCGGATTGAAGACGACTACCAAAGGTCGTAACCAGCGAACTCCGAATCACGCGACCCGGGCCGGAAGTGCGGTATCTTTTTCGGCTTAAGGCCCGGGGAACGTGTAACTTTTTGAATCAAATCGTGTCCGGGTTACTAGCTCCGCATTCGCCACAAATGTGGCGTCCGTGCTAGGAGAGCACCGGGGATTTGGGTTGAATCGGGGTTCCATCAGATGAGTTCCAAAGGGTCTGCACCGGCAAAGGCCGGCCTGCGCGTCGGCGTCATTGGCGCGGGCGTGATGGGCAGCAACCATGCGCGCGTGCTCGCGGGTCTTCCCGGCGTCAGCCTGGTCGGCATCGTCGATCCCTCGCCGGCGCACCGGACGCGCACCACCGAGCTTGCGAGCTGCCAGGGGTTTGAGACGCTCGACCAGCTTCTCGCCGAAGGCGTCGATGCCGTCACCATTGCGGCGCCGACCCATCTGCATCACGAGATCGCGCTCGCCTGCATCGCCAAGAACGTCCACGTGCTGGTCGAGAAGCCGATCGCATCCACGGTCGAAGAGGGCCGCGAGATCGTCGCCGCCGCGCAAAAGGCCGGCGTCACACTGATGATCGGGCACGTCGAGCGCTTCAATCCGGCCGTCGCCGCCGTCAAGCAGGCGATTGCGGGCGAGGACATCCTGTCGATCGCGATCACGCGCGTCGGCCCGTTCCCGCCGCGCATGTCCAATGTCGGCGTCGTCATCGACCTCGCCGTGCACGACATCGACCTGATCCGCTGGTTCACCGAGTCCGACATCGTCGAGGTGCAGCCGCAATTGTCGAGCGCGGTCGCCGAGCGCGAGGACATCGCGCTCTTGCAGTTCCGCACCGCGAACGGCGTGCTCGCCCACATCAACACCAACTGGCTGACGCCGTTCAAGGCGCGCAGCGTCACGGTCGCGACGCGCGGCAAATACGTGATGGGCGATCTCCTGACGCGCCAAGTCACCGAATGCTTCGGCTTCAAGCCCGATGGCAGCTATTCGATGCGGCATCTGCCCGTCGGTCATGACGAGCCGCTCCGTGCCGAGCTGATCGCGTTCCTCAAGGCCGTGCGCAACGGCGAGACGCCGGCGGTCACGGGCGATGAAGGCGTCGCCAGCCTCGAAATCGCGACGCGGTGTCTCGAAACGCCGTCGCGGCCCGCCGCCACGGCGGCTGCCCGCAAGGGCCCGCGCCGCGTCGCCGGCTGATCCTTTTCCATGTCGACGACTCAAGAAGGCGCCAAGAACCAGACCATGAACCAGCATCTGCGTTCCGATCCCATTCCCTTCATCGATGTCGGCTCGCAGCGCCGCCGGCTCGGCGCCTCGCTCGACGCGGCGGTGAAGCGCGTGCTCGACCATTGCCAGTTCGTCAACGGCCCCGAGGTCTTCGAGCTCGAGAAGCAGCTTGCGGCCTATTCTGGCGCCAAGCACGTCATCGGCTGCGCCAGCGGCACCGACGCGATCCTGATGGTGATGATGGCGAAGAATGTCGGACCCGGCGATGCCGTGCTGTGTCCGTCCTTCACCTTCATCGCGACCGCTTCGCCGGTGGCGCGGACCGGCGCGACGCCGGTTTATGTCGACGTCGACGAAGCCACCTTCAACATGAGCCCGGAGTCGCTGAAGCGCGGCATCGCGACCGCCCGCAAGGCCGGCCTGAAGCCGGTCGCGGTGATTCCGGTCGACCTGTTCGGCCAGCCCGCCGATCACGACGCCATCGCCGAGATCGCGGAGGCCGAGGGCCTGTTCGTGCTCGACGACGCCGCGCAAGGGTTTGGCGCGAGCTACAAGGGCCGCAAGCTCGGCACGCTCGGGCACGCCACTGCGACCAGCTTCTTCCCGGCCAAACCGCTCGGCTGCTTCGGTGACGGCGGCGCGATCTTCACCGACGACGACGACCTCGCGGCAACGCTGCGCAGCATCCGCGTGCACGGGCAGGGCGTCGACAAATACGACAACGTCCGCCTCGGCCTCACCGGCCGGCTCGACACCATGCAGGCCGCGGTCCTGATCGAGAAGCTGAAGATCTTTGACGACGAGATCGCCGCCCGCAACAGGGTCGCGGAGCGCTATGCACGGGGGCTTGGCAATGTGGTCACCGTGCCGCGCCTCAGCCCTGGCAACACCTCGGTCTGGGCGCAATATACGATCCGTTTGCCCAAGGGCACCGACCGCGACGGCTTTGCCGCTGCGCTCAAGGCACAGGGCGTGCCGACCGCGATCTATTACGGCAAGTCGATGCATCAGCAGACCGCCTACAAGCAGTATCCGGTCGCAGAAGGCGGCCTGCCCGCTTGCGAGAGCTTGTCGCAGGACGTCATCAGCCTGCCGATGCACGCCTACCTGACGGAAGCCGACCAGGAGCGGGTGATCGCCGCCGTGCGCGGCGCGCTGGCGGGCTGATTCGTTTTCACCTCTCCCGCTTGCGGGAGAGGTCGCGCCGAAGGCGCGGGTGAGGGTTCTTTCCTCTGGGGGAGTGTCCCGTTGCGGAGAAACCCTCTCCCCAACCCTCCCCCGCAAGCGGGGGAGGGAGCGGACCTCCGCCGCGGTTTGCACCTAGACCTGATCTCGCCATGCTCTAAAAGAGACGCATGCTCGGACGCATTTTCACGGTCGGTGGTTACACGCTGCTCTCGCGGTTGACGGGATTTGCCCGCGACATCATGCTCGCGGCGATCCTCGGTGCCGGCCCCGTTGCCGATGCCTTTTTCGTGGCGCTACGGCTGCCCAATCATTTTCGTGCGATCTTCGCCGAAGGCGCCTTCAACGCCGCCTGGGTGCCTGCCTATGCCCACGTCCATGGCGAGAAGGGGGAGGCGGCGGCAAAACTGTTCGCCGATCGCATCTTCACGCTGCTGCTGGCCTCGCAAATCGTGTTGCTGATCGTCGCCTGGCTGTTCATGCCGCAGGCCATGAGCATTCTTGCGCCCGGCTTTTCCGAGGATGCCGAGCAGCGCAAGCTCGCGATCGAGCTGACCCGCATCACCTTCCCCTATCTCTTGCTGATCACGCTGGTGACGCTCTATGGCGGCATGCTCAACGTGATGCAGCGTTTTGCCAGCGCCGCGGCCGCGTCGATCTTCCTCAACATCGCGATGATGATGACGCTAGCGCTCGCCGCCTGGTTTCCGACCGCGGGCCACGCCGCAGCCTGGGGCGTCCTGATCTCTGGTTTCCTGCAGTATTTCCTGCTCGCCGGCGATCTCGCGCGCCATGGCGGCCTGCCGCGCTTTGCGCCCTTGAAACTCGACGAAGACGTCCGAGGCTTCTTTAGGGCGCTCGGTCCGGCAACGCTGGGCTCGATGGGCACGCAGGTGGCGCTGTTCGCCGACACCATCATCGCGACCTTCCTGCCTGCAGGCGCGCTCTCGGCGCTGTATTACGCCGACCGCCTCAATCAATTGCCGATCGGCGTGATCGGCATCGCCATCGGCACCGTGCTGCTGCCGGAGATGTCGCGTCGGATCACAGCCAATGACCATGACGGCGCGATGAGGGCACAGCGCCGCGCCTTCGATTTCACGCTGTTGTTCTCGGTGCCCTTCGTTGCGGCTTTCATCACCGTGCCCGACGCGATCATGCGCGCGCTGTTCGCCCGCGGCGCGTTCTCGAAAGCCGATGCCGCCGCCGCCGGCGCGACGCTTGCGGCCTATGCCATCGGCCTGATCCCCTTCGTGCTGATCCGCAGCGCGGTCGCGACCTTCTATGCGCGCAAGGACACCGCGACGCCGGTCCGGGCATCGCTGACCGGCATCGCCGTCAACGTGGCGCTGAAGGTCGCCTTGATGGGATCGCTGGCCCAGATCGGCCTCGCGCTGGCCACCGCCGTCGGCGTCTGGACCAATCTGCTGCTGGTGCTCTTCTTCGCGGTACGCCGGGGCTTTCTCGTACTCGACCGTGCCTGGCTGTTGTCGCTCGCCAAATTCCTGCTGACCGGCCTCATCCTGGCCGCCACCTTCTGGCTGATCGCGCGGTTCGGCGGCGCCTATCTTGCCTCGGTGCGCTTCCACGACGAATTGACGCTTGCCTTATTGGCCGTCGGCGGCACGATCGTCTACGCGCTCGCGATCCTCATCCTGTTCGGCCGCCGCTGGCTGGTCTCGCTGGTGCGTGGCTAGGCCCTATCCTCTACCGGAGGATTGATCTAACGATCGAGGCTCCAACCAGTTGTCCGTCGACGGAAACGATTGGCAGCCCTGCATGCCACAGCATCTGAGCCTTACTGCGATTGTCGTTCGAGACTATGACGAGGCGATTGCATTCTTCGTTGGCAAGCTCGAATTTGAGCTTCGGGAGGACACCCGCCTCGACGAAGAAAAGCGCTGGGTTGTCGTCGCGCCGCCCGGCAGCGCCGAGACCGGCATTCTGCTGGCAAAGGCGGTGACCCCGGGCCAAGAGCAAGCCGTCGGAAATCAGAGTGGCGGCCGCGTCTTTCTGTTTTTGGCGACCGATGATTTCAATCGCGACTACGAAGCGTTTCGAGAGCGAGGCGTGAAGTTTCTCGAACAGCCGCGGCGTGAGGTTTATGGCACGGTGGCAGTGTTTGAAGACCTCTACGGAAATCGCTGGGACCTGATTGAACAGACATAGGACGTGGGAAGTCACCACACTTTGCTCAATGAGGACACTGGGTGGCCGTCGGAGGCACGATCGCTCGCGATCCTCGTTCTGTTCGGCCGGGCCTGGCTGGTCTCACGGTGCGGCGGCTAATGCGCCGGAGCGAGCCGCTCGCTCCTAGGATGCAGTTTTCCTCTGCGCATCCCTTGATTTCACGCGATTGTCGTGGTATCTGCGCCCCATGATCAAATCCTCGCGCAAAGTCAACTTCAACCACATGACCCGCTTCGGCTGGGCCGTGGGAGGAGTCGCGCGCTAGGAATTCGACGACGACATCTTTTCCACTAGGCCCCGCCGGCATCGGACGGGGCCTTTTCATTTGGCCACGCTCCCTGCCGGCACAACAGCAGGAGCATCCGATGCCACCTCAACTGACAAGCAGCACAAGTGAGACGGAGGGCGACGCCGCAAGGCTACGCCTCGACCTTGCATCGACGCAGAACGTTCTAGGCTTTCTCACGCGATACTGGCGGGCGTATCAGGAGTGGCGCTGGCGAGGCCCACGCCTCACCCTGCAGGACCTGAATGACAGGGAGCTGATGGATATCGGCCTGACGCGTGGCGAGATCGACTCCATTATGCCTGAACGCGCGATCGACAGGCTGAGAGATAGCGCGACGCAATTGTGGGGTCGTGGCGTGATATAAGTGATCAACCGCGGGGTTCTTCAAACATGATTGCGTTTCTTGAACGGCTCGACAACGCAAGCAATATTCTTGTTGCGGGCTGCGGCGGCGGCTTCGACGTCTTCGCCGGAGTCCCGCTGGCGCAGCATTTGATGGTAGAGGGCAAGCAGGTGGTGTTCGCCAGCTTCTCCTTCACGAATCTGTGGTTGTGTGGCGGCGAGCGCATCGCGGAGACAGTTTGGCGCGTCGATCAGCGCGCCGCCGAGATTCCATACTTCCCGGAGAAGTGGCTGGGCGAGTGGATGGGCCGCCGCGATCAGCTCGTGCCGATCTACGCTTTTGCCAAGAGCGGCGTTCGTCCGCTTGCGGCGGCGTATCGCACGATCATCGAGCGTCACGACATCGACACGGTTATTCTGGTCGATGGCGGAACGGACAGTCTGGTGTTCGGAGATGAGTCCGGCGTCGGCAGCGTCGTCGAGGATGCGGTCTCGCTTGTTGCAGCGGATCAGGCCGCGGGTGAAAACGTGCTGCTGGCCGCAATCGGCTTCGGCGTCGATCATTATCACGGCGTCTCGCATCACGCCTTCCTGGAGAATGCTGCCCAGCTGATTCGCGACCGCGGGTTTCTCGGCATGTTTTCGCTGTCGCAGGGCAGCAAGGAGGCGGATGCCTTCCTTGATCTGGTTGATTACGCCAACCAGCGCCAGCCGCAGCACCCGAGCATCGTGTGCAATTCGATCGCGAGTGCACTGCGGGGCGAATTCGGCAACTATCATGTCACCAACCGAACCAGCGGGAACGAGCTCTTCATCAATCCGCTGATGACGCAGTACTGGACGTTCCAGTCCTCGGCCGTGGTGCGCCGCATGGCCTACGCGGGCCAACTGGCCGAGACCGAGCGTGCCGAGGACGTCCGCCGGATCATCGATCTTCACAGGGAAATGAGCGAACTGCGACCTTTCCGTCCCATCCCGCTCTGACAGGCGCGGCGCGGAGCGGAGCGATCCTTCGCGGTTGTGCCCTGCTAATCCCGTTTGCCTTGCCACTTTTTCCACGGCAATATGCCGGCAAAACAACCATAGGACGGGAAAAGAAAATGGCGGCTCCCATCAAGTTCGGCGTTGGCCAAAGCGTGCTGCGCAAGGAGGATGATGCGCTCATCCGCGGCAAGGGCCGCTATACCGACGATTATGCGCCGCAGGCGGCGCTCCGCTGCCTGATGCTGCGCTCGCCGCATGCGCATGCCAAATACACCATCGATGTGAGCCGCGCCCGCGGCTTGCCCGGCGTCGCGCTGATCCTGACTGCCGACGACGTCAAGGACCTCGGCAATCTGCCGTGCCTCTTCAACCTCGAGACCGATCCGTTCACCGGCCCGCCTTACCCGATCCTTGCCAAGGACGAGGTGCGCCATGTCGGCGATTCCATCGCCTTCGTCGTCGCCGAGACCATCGACCAGGCCCGTGACGCGATCGAGGCGATCGAGGTCAAATGGAGCCCGCTGCCGGCGGTGACCGGCCTCGTCAACGCCGTGAAGAACGGTGCGCCGCAGGTCTGGCCGGACAAGGCCGGCAATGTACTGTTCGACGTCTCGATCGGCGACAAGGCGGCGACCGAAGCTGCCTTTGCCAAGGCGCATGCGGTTGCCGAGATCTCCATCGTCAATCCGCGCGTGGTCGCGAGCTTCATGGAGACGCGCGCGGCGGTCTGCGAATACGACGCCAAGCGCGACCATCTGACGCTGACGATCGGCAGCCAGGGCAGCCATCGCCTGCGCGACATCCTCTGCCAGAACGTGCTCAACATCCCCACCGACAAGATGCGGGTGATCTGCCCCGATGTCGGCGGCGGCTTCGGCACAAAACTGTTTCCGTATCGGGAATACGCCCTGATGGCGGTCGCGGCGCGGCAGCTGAAGAAGGCGGTGAAATGGGCGGCGGACCGCACCGAGCATTTCATGGGCGATGCACAGGGCCGCGACAACGTCACCACCGCGAAGATGGCGCTGGCCGAGGACGGCAAGTTCCTCGCCATGGATTGCGACCTGATGGGCGACATGGGCGCGTATCTCTCGACCTTCGGGCCCTACATCCCGCATGGCGGCGCCGGCATGCTGCCGGGCCTCTACGACATCCAGGCCTTCCATTGTCGGGTGCGCACGATCTTCACGCACAGCGTGCCGGTCGACGCCTATCGCGGTGCGGGGCGGCCGGAGGCGGCCTACGTCATCGAACGTCTCGTCGATGCCTGCGCGCGAAAGCTCGACATGACGCCGGATGCCATCCGTCGCAAGAACTTCATCCAGCCGAAGGCGCTGCCTTACAAGACCGCGACCGGCAAGGTCTACGATTCCGGCGACTTCGCCGCGCATCTCAAGCGCGCGATGGAGATCGCGGATTGGAAGGAGTTTGGCAAGCGCGCCAAGGCGGCCAAGAAGAACGGGTTGATCCGCGGCATCGGCCTTGCGAGCTATGTCGAGATCTGCGGCGTGATGGGTGAGGAGACGGCTAACGTCCGCCTCGATCCCAGTGGCGACGTCACCGTGCTGATCGGCACGCAATCGAGCGGGCAGGGCCATCAGACCGCCTATGCGCAGATCGTCGCCGAACAGTTCGGCCTGCCGCCGGAGCGGGTGCATATCCGCCAGGGCGACACCGACGAGATCGCAACGGGCCTCGGCACCGGCGGCTCGGCCTCGATTCCCACCGGCGGTGTTTGCGTGGAGCGTGCTGCGGGCGATCTCGGCAAGAAGCTGAAGGAGTTCGCAGCGCAGGCGTTGGAAGCAAGCGCAGGCGACCTCGAGATCACCGACGGCGTGATCCGGATCGCCGGCACCGACCGCTCGATCTCCTTCGCCGACCTCGCCAAGCGGCCCGGCGCCGATCCGTCGAAGCTGAACGGCAGCGCGACCTTCGCCAGCGCCGACGGCACCTATCCCAACGGCACGCATCTGGCGGAGGTCGAGATCGATCCGGCCACCGGCATCATCAAGATCGTCAACTACGTGATTGTCGACGATTTCGGCAAGACGCTCAATCCGCTGCTGCTGGCGGGCCAGGTGCATGGCGGCGCCATGCAGGGCATCGGCCAGGCCTTGATGGAGCAGGTGATCTATGGCGCGGGCGACGGCCAGCTCATCACCGCGACCTACATGGACTACGCGCTGCCGCGGGCGGCGGACGGGCCGGCCTTCGTGTTCGAGACCAGCAACGTCCCCTGCAAGACCAATCCGCTGGGCGTGAAGGGGGCGGGCGAGGCCGGCGCGATCGGCTCCTGTCCGGCCATCGTCAACGCCATCGTGGATGGGCTCTGGCGCGAATACAAGATCGACCACATCGACATGCCGGCAACGCCCGAGCGGGTGTGGATCGCGATCAACGAGCACCATCGCCGTCACAGCCTCTGATTTCGCATGATCCGGAAAAGCGTGCAGCGGTTTTCCGAAGAGATCATGCGCAATCCAACATCCAGGGCGCGACGATTTATCGTCGCGCCCTGGATGGAATGAAACCTGCCAAGCGGTGTTGGCCTCTTGAGGGGTCGGCACGATCCTGCATCAGGGAAAGGGATTTTGCGAATGAAGCGAGTGATGGTCGTCGGTGGCGCGCTGCTGCTCGGAATGGGCGCAGTTTGGGCGCAGCAGGACTCCGTCAAGGAGGTCCAGACCCTCATGAAGGGCAACGGCAAGAACGCCGGCGCAGTGTCGGCGATGGTCAAGGGCGAGAAGCCCTACGACCAGGCCACGGTGGACAGCGCGCTGGCGCAGTTCGAGGATACCGCCAAGAAGCTGCCGAACCTGTTTCCGGCCAGTGCCAAGGGCGTGAAGCTCGATGGCGACTACAGCGCCTCACCGAAGGTCTGGGAGGACAAGGCCGGATTCGATGCGAAGATCGCGAGCTTCGCCAAGACCGTCGGCGAGGCCAAGGGCAAGATCAAGGACCTGGATTCGCTCAAGGCGAATTTCCCCGCGGTCGGCAAGGAATGCGGCGGCTGCCACGAGACCTATCGGGTGAAGAACAGCTGAGGCGCCACGAGCAAGCTTCGTAGCCCGGATGGAGCGAAGCGCAATCCGGGAAAGTCTAACCAAGATGATAGTCCGCCCCGGATTACGCTTGCGCTCCATCCGGGCTACGGAAATCGATAAAGGGCGGTTGCGACAGCAGCCGTCTTTTTTTGTTGCGCCACTGTGGCTGTGAGTCGCAGCGCAGCGCCCGCAGGAAATTCTCACCGCAAGCCCTGACGGATCGCCGCCGGAGCAGCTATCTTCACGCCAACCGCGGCGATGTTGATGTGAGCTGCCGGACCCGGCGCCGCGAGCACAGAATCAGCAACAGCGAGACAGGCCATGGTCAAACCGTTTCCGTCGAAGACTCATATCGGCAACCACATGCTGCATCCCGAAACGCTGATGCTGACCTATGGCTATGATCCGCAACTGTCGGAAGGCGCCATCAAGCCGCCGGTGTTTCTGACCTCGACCTTCGTGTTCAAGACGGCCGATGACGGCCAGGACTTCTTCGATTTCGTCGCCGGGCGGCGCGAGCCGCCGGAAGGCATGGGCGCAGGCCTGGTCTATTCGCGCTTCAATCATCCCAACAGCGAGATCGTCGAGGACCGGCTCGCGATCTACGAACGCACCGAGAGCTGTGCGCTGTTCTCATCGGGCATGGCGGCGATCTCGACGACGATCCTGGCTTTCGTTCGCCCCGGCGACGTCATTCTGCACTCCCAGCCGCTCTATGGCGGGACCGAGACCCTGCTGACGAACACGCTGGCGCGTTTCTCGATCGGTGCCGTCGGTTTCGCCGACGGCCTCGACGAGGCGACGGTCAAGCAGGCGTCAGAGGAAGCCATGGGCAAGGGGCGGGTTTCGATGATTCTGATCGAAACGCCTGCCAACCCGACCAACGGGCTGGTCGACATCGCCATGATGCGACGTGTCGCCGAAGCCATCGGAAAGGCTCAGGGACACGCACCGATCATCGCCTGCGACAACACGCTGCTCGGACCGGTGTTTCAGCGGCCGATCGAGCAGGGCGCGGACCTCTCGCTGTATTCGCTGACCAAATATGTCGGCGGCCATTCCGATCTGATCGCGGGCGCCGCGCTCGGCGCGAAGGCGCTCATGAAGGGCATCAAGGCGCTCCGCGGCGCCATCGGCACGCAGCTCGATCCGCATTCCTGCTGGATGATCAACCGGTCGCTCGAGACGCTGAGCCTGCGCATGGAAAAGGCCGATGCAAATGCGCGCATTGTCGCGGACTATTTGCGCGATCACGCCAAGGTCGCGAAGGTCCACTATCTCGGTCACCACGAGGACACCTCGCCGGCCGGGCGTGTGTTCGCGCAGCAGTGCCTGGGAGCCGGGTCCACCTTCTCGTTCGACATCGTCGGGGGCAAGGAAGCGGCCGTCAAATTCCTCAACGCGCTGCAGATCTTCAAGCTTGCGGTGAGCCTCGGCGGGACGGAATCGCTCGCCAGCCTGCCGGCGACGATGACTCATTCCGGCGTTCCCGCCGACATCCGCCAAAAAATCGGCGTCCTCGATTCCACGATCCGACTGTCGATCGGCATCGAAAATCCGTCGGACCTGATCGCCGATCTCGCGCAGGCGCTGAACGCGGCTTGAGCATGGCGATAATCGAAAAGGCCGGACGCTCCCTCCGGGGCGTCCGGCCGTTCCGCGACGAAGCGGCGTTTTCGCCTACTTCATCACCTGGCCGCGAATCTCCCCGCCCGGGTTCGCGGCCGTGTGGATGTTGATGTAGTATTTGCCGCCGAGCAGATCGGCGGCCTGCGCGTCGGTGAGCGTCGCTTCGCCCTTGACCGGGCTTGAAGCCGCATTCGGGATCGCGACCGCAACGCCGGCGTTCTTGCCCGCCTCGGCCGGGCCATGGAAATGAGCGGCGGTGGCAGGGCCGGAGAGCCCCGAATAGGTGACGGTCCAGGACAATTTCTTGCTGGCGGCATCGTAGTCCAGATCGGCCGTTCCGCTGCCGCTGCTGGTCGTCGCCGGCACCTCGGACTTGCTGTCGAGCGTTGCTTTCAGCTTTTCGGCGCTGGCGGACCCTGCAAAGGCGACGGCCCCGAACGCTAACACGGTGATGACGGTCTTGCGCATGACATTCTCCCTGCTGAACCCGTTCGTGCTTGCTAACTTCCAACAGTCCGCATTTCAGTTTATTCCCGTTTCCGGCCAGGACGGGCTAAATTCTTCGTGGCTGGAGCCGCGCGGAGATCGGGCTTAAGTTCGCCGCAACGAATGAATGGATCAGCATGTTGCAACGAACAATTTTCGTGGCGCTGCTCGTCGCCATCGCCACTGCTGGCGTCTATTGGTGGCTCAGTGCGCCGGTGGTGGCGGCTCCGGGCACCACGCCGGCCCATGCGCCTGATCTTGCCAATGGCGAGGTGATGTTCAACGCCGGCGGCTGTGCGTCCTGCCACGCCGTCCCCAATCAGCCCGACCGTCTCAGGCTTGGTGGCGGGGTCGCGATCAAGTCGCCGTTTGGAACGTTCTACGCGCCGAACATCTCGCCCGATCCGTCCGACGGCATCGGCAAATGGACCGACGCCGATTTCGTCAATGCGGTGATGCATGGGGTCTCGCCGACCGGGGAGCACTACTTTCCGGCGTTTCCTTATACGTCGTATCAGCACGCCAGGCGTGAGGACGTGCTCGATCTCTTTGCCTATCTGAAAACGCTGCCGGCCGTTGCAGGCAAGGTGCGCGACCACGACGTGAGCTTCCCCTTCGATATCCGGCGCAACATCGGCATCTGGAAATTCCTGTTCATGGACGGCAAGCCCTTCGTTGCCGACGCTTCGAAGTCGCCGCAATTCAATCGCGGCGCCTATCTCGTGAACAGCTTTGGCCATTGCGCCGAGTGCCACAGTCCGCGCAATGCGCTCGGCGGCATCATCTCCGGCGAGCGCTTTGCCGGCGGGCCCAATCCGGAAGGCGAGGGGTGGGTCCCCAACATCACCCAGAAGCGTCTTGGCGATTGGAGTGCTAAGGATATCGCCTATTTCCTCAAGACCGGCGAATTGCCCGATGGCGATAGCGTGGGCGGCGCGATGACGCGCGTCATCAAGAACATTTCGCAATTGCCCGAGGCGGATCTCGCGGCGATGGCGGATTACCTGAAATCGCTGCCACCGGTGGATGGACCGACGCCGCCGAAACGCAAGCAGGGCAGCTAAAGCGAGATCGGGTTGATTGCTACGACGGAGATGCACTCCCTCTCCCGCTTGCGGGAGAGGGCTGGGGAGAGGGTGTTTCCACAACGGGACAGTCCCCAAGAGGAGAAAGCCCTCACCCGGCGCTTTGCGCCGACCTCTCCCGCAAGCGGGAGAGGTGAACGAGCCACCGCGACAATCGATTCAACCTAAAGCCACGCTCTAGCTCGTGCCGAACGCCTTGAAGGTGATGATGGTGAGGGTGTCCTGAATGCCCGGCAATACCTGCACCTTCTCGTTGATGAAGTGGCCGATATCGGTGTCCTTGTCGACGTAGAACTTCACCAGGAGATCGTAATGGCCGGCCGTGGAGTAGATCTCGGAGGCGATCTCGGCTTCGGCGAGCGCATTGGCGACCGTGTAGGACTGGCCGAGCTTGCATTTGATCTGGACGAAAAAGGGAACCATCGCGGTCACTCCGAAAGCACATCTGGCCGGCTAATAGGCCAAACCCGCTCGGATTTAGCAAGCGGCCGGCCGCCTGCACAAGCCGCCAGGCGCAGGTCCGGCGCTCAGGAGGCGACCGGCGCCGCCGCGAATGCGTCCCTGAGCCGCTGTGCGAGCTCGGACTTGCGATAGGGCTTGGCCAGCACGATCGATTGCGCATGCGCGCGGCCCTGCTCGACCAGGGTCTCCAGCGCATAGCCCGAGGTGAACAGGACGGGCAGGCCCGGGCGAATCCGCCGCGCCTGATCGGCAAGCTCCCAGCCGCTCATGCCGCCGGGCATCACGATGTCGGTGAACAGCATGTCGATGCCGGGGTCGGTGCGCAGCTGCTGCAAGGCCTCCTTGCCGTTGATCGCCGCAACGACGCGATATCCGAGGGCTTCCACCCTGCGAATGACGGAGGAGCGAACGAACGGATCGTCCTCGGCGATCAGAATCGTCTCGTATCCCCTCGGTGCCGCGTCCTCGCCTTCCGCAAGGTCGGCCTGTGATTGTCCCGCGGCGGCGCGCGGCAGGTAGATCCGGACCGTGGTCCCAAGGCCCGTCTCGCTGTAGATCGAGACATGGCCGTCGGATTGCCTGGCGAAGCCATAGACCATGCTGAGGCCGAGGCCGGAGCCCTTGCCGACCTCCTTGGTGGTGAAGAACGGCTCGAAGGCGCGCGCGATGACTTCAGGCGTCATGCCTTCGCCATCGTCGGTGACAGAGATCATCGCGTAGCTGCCGGAGGCGACTTCGGGGTGCAGGACGCGATAGTCGTCGTCGATCGCGGTCAGCTCCGTGCTCAGCGTCAAATGTCCTCCTGATGGCATGGCATCCTGCGCGTTGAGCGCGAGATTGAGCACGGCGGATTCGAGCTGGGCGCGATCGGCAAAGGCCATGATCGTGCCGGAGCCGGAGCTCGTCCTGATCTCGATGTCCTCACGCAACGTGCGCTTGAGCAGCTTGAACATGGAATCGAGCAGGCCGCGGCAATCGATCATCTGCGGCTGGAGCAGCTGGCGGCGGCTGAATGCGAGCAGTCGCTGCGTCAGCTCCGCGCCCCGTTCGCCCGACTGGCAGATGTCGTCGGCAAACCGCTTGAGGTCGGGCCGCGCCTTGAGCTGCTCACCGAGGTGCTCGGCGTTGCCGATGATCACAGTCAACAGGTTGTTGAAATCGTGAGCGATGCCGCCGGAGAGCTGACCGACTGTCTCCATCTTCTGCGCCTGCTGCAGCTGCTGCTCGGTCAGCTTGCGCGCGGAAAGGTCGTGGATGATGCCGACGAAGATCAATTCGCCGTCCTGCCGCGCCTTTCCGACCGACAGGTCCATCGGAAAGGTCGATCCATCCTTGTGCAGGCCGACGGCCTCGCCGCCGGTCGCGAAATGCTTCGTGCGGCTGCCGGACTCTGCGCCCGCCCCGGGCATCAGCATCCTGGCGTCCTGGCCCATCACCTCGTCGGCCTTGTAGCCGAACAGGCGCTCGCAGGCCGGATTGAACAGCAGGATGCGATCCTGCTCATCGAACAGGATGACGCCGTCGACCGCGGTCTCGACGATGGCGGTGAGGCGCGCCACGCTGTCGCGCATCGCGCGCTGGGCCTCGCCGACCTGCTGGAGCAGGAGCGTCGCGTCCCGGCTCTTGATTTCCTCTTCCTCGAGCGCGGCCTGGACCTGCTGGAGCTCGAACGGAGAGGGAATCGTCAGGATCCTCGGCAGCAGCGGCCAGAGCGCAGCGGCGGTGAAGACGGACGCGACCGCCGTTGCCGCCTTGACGAGGCCCTCGATGCCATAGATCGGGACCCAGAGCGTGTAGATCGACAGCACATGGGTCAGGCCGCACGCCATGATGAAGATTGCGAACGCCCAGTAGACCCAACCGAATTTGAGGTCGCGCCGCTTGGTGACGAGGATCGCGAGGGCAAACGGAATCGAAAAATAGGCGGCCGCGATGCAGGCGTCGGAAACGACATGGAGCCAGATCAATTCGGGTTCCCACAACAGGCAGATGCCGTGCGGCGACAGCATCGAGGAGTCGAGGAGACGTTCAAGATAGGCCCACATAGTTCCACCCGGGAAAACGTGCGAGCCGGGGGCGGCTCGCGCAATTGGCGTCGCTGGACGATTTCACCACCTAACGTCTCACTCATCGGCGAGGACGCCAAGGGCAGGCTATCAAGGCTATGGCGAGGCTCGATTTTTCAAGCCCGCGCGATTGCGGGGGCGACGCCGCCGGTCGCAGACGCATGGCGCCGCCGCGAATCATCGTCGCTGCACCTCGTCGCGCTTGCTGGGGTTCCACGGTCGCGCTAGGACAGGCCATGGCGACGTCCGTATCAAGCAAATGCATCCCGCGATGACGACCCCGGTCGCACTCACCATCGCCGGCTCCGATTCGAGCGGCGGCGCCGGCATCCAGGCGGACCTGAAGACTTTTGCCGCGCTCGGCGTCTATGGCGCTTCCGCCATCACCGCGCTGACGGCACAGAACACGCGCGGCGTCACCGGCATCCACGCGGTGCCGGCGGATTTCGTCACCGCCCAGATCGATGCGGTGTTTTCCGATCTCGATGTCGGTGCTGTGAAGATCGGCATGGTGGCCCAGGTCGCCAGCATCGACGCGATCGCGGCCGCGCTGTCGCGCTGGGCGCCCCGCCACGTGGTGCTCGATCCCGTGATGGTGGCGACCTCAGGCGACCGGCTGCTGGCCGCCGAGGCCGTCGCAGCGTTGCGCACGAGGCTGATACCGCTGGCCTCGGTGATCACGCCGAACCTGCCCGAGGCCGCCGCGCTGCTCGACGAGCCGGTCGCGGCTAGCGAGGCCGCGATCGAAAGCCAGGGGCGCCGCCTGCTGGCGCTCGGCTGCCGTGCAGTCCTGGTCAAAGGCGGGCACGGCGAGGGCGAGGAGAGCACCGACTATCTTGTCGATGCCGACAACACCATCGCGCTGGCTGCGCCCCGCATCGCCACTGGGAACACCCATGGCACCGGCTGCTCGCTGTCGTCGGCGGTCGCGGCGGGGTTGGCCAAGGGCGACAACCTCGAGCAGGCCGTGCGCCATGCCAAGGCCTGGATCAGTGCGGCGATCGGAGCCGCTGACCGTTTCAGCGTCGGTCACGGCCACGGGCCGATCCATCATTTCCACAGATTCTACTGACGCCGGCTTTGCGCGGCCCGCTCGTTAAGCAAAATCAATGCGGTTCCCGTATCCTTGCGGGGACCCCTGCGGCGCCATGTCGCCTGATTGTCGCATGCGACTGATATTCGCGGGGCAGGGCGAGGCAAGCGTGATTCGTATCTGAGGGTGCCTCAAGGGTTCAATCGGTCATCCCCCTGTCACGGGACATTGTTACAGGCTGGCGCATGGGAAGTTACGATGTGAGTGACGAGAGCCCGGAGCGGCGCTTTCGCACGTTGTTCATCTCCGACGTTCATCTCGGAGCCCGCGGTTCTCAAGCCGATCTTCTGCTGGACTTCCTGCGCTACCACGATGCCGACACCATCTATCTCGTCGGGGACATCGTCGACGGCTGGGCGCTGAAATCGAGCTGGCACTGGCCGCAATCGCACAACGACCTCGTCCAGAAGCTGCTGCGCAAGGCGCGCAAGGGCGCCAAGGTCATCTACATTCCCGGCAATCACGACGAATTCCTGCGCAACTATTACGGCACGCATTTCGGCGGCATCGACGTCGTCGAGAACACCGTCCATACCGGCGTCGACGGCAAGCGCTATCTCGTCATCCACGGCGACATCTTCGATCTCGTGGTGCAGAACGCGCGCTGGCTCGCCCATCTCGGCGACAAGGCCTACGACTTCGCGATCCAGATGAATCGCTTCGTCAACTTCTTCCGCCGCCTGTTCGGCGTGCCCTATTGGTCGCTGTCGCAATGGGCCAAGCAGAAGGTCAAGAACGCCGTCAATTATATCGGCGCGTTCGAGCAGGCGCTCGCCGCCGAGGCGCGGCGCCACGATGCCGACGGCGTGATCTGCGGCCACATCCACTACGCCGTGATCCGCGACGAAGGCGGCATCCGCTACATGAACTGCGGCGACTGGGTCGAGAGCTGCACCGCGCTGGTCGAGCACGACGACGGCCATTTCGAGATCATCACCTGGGCGGATCAATTGCAGAAGCCGGCACAAGTCCCGCAGGTCGCAGCCAGAGCTGCATAACAAGGGCCGCTTGATGCGCATTCTGGTCGCGACCGACGCCTGGCACCCGCAAGTCAACGGTGTGGTTCGGACGCTGACCAAGCTCGCTGACGCCGGCCAAAGCCTCGGCGTCGAATTCAGCTTCCTCACCCCACAATCGTTCCGCACCTTTGCGATGCCGAGCTATCGCGACGTGCGTCTGGCGATGCCACGCCCGGCGCGGATCGCAAAGCTGATCGAGGAAGCGCGTCCGGACAGCATCCACATCGCGACGGAAGGGCCGATCGGCCTGATGGTCCGCCGCTACTGCCGCCAGCGCAAGCTGCCGTTCACGACCAGCTTCCACACCCGCTTTCCCGAATATGTCCGCGCCCGGGTGCCGGTGCCGAGCTCGCTGATCTGGCGGGCGCTGCGCCGCTTCCACAGTCCCAGCCGCGCCGTGATGGCGGCAACGCCCGCGCTCGCTCGCGAGCTCGGCGAGCGTGGTTTCGACAATGTCGTGCTGTGGCCGCGCGGTGTCGACACGCATCTATTCCATCCTCGTGCCATCGATCTGTGCCTGCCGGCGCCGGTGTTCCTGTCGGTCGGACGCGTGGCGGTGGAGAAGAATCTCGAGGCCTTCCTCGATCTCGACCTGCCCGGCACCAAGGTCATCGTCGGCGACGGTCCGGCGCGTGCCGCGCTCGAAGAGGCCTATCCCGATGCGATCTTCCTCGGCGAGAGGCACGGCGAGGCGCTGGCGGAAATCTACGCTGCGGCCGACGTCTTCGTGTTCCCGAGCAAGACCGACACGTTCGGCCTGGTCCTGCTGGAAGCGCTCGCGAGCGGCCTGCCGGTGGCCGCCTTCCCGGTGAAGGGGCCCCGCGACGTGATCGGCAATGCGCCGGTCGGGGCCCTCGATCACGATCTCCGCAACGCCTGCTTCGCGGCGCTCGACATTTCGCGGCAGGACTGCGTCGCCTTCGCCACCAACTACACCTGGGAGGCTTCGGCCCGGGCCTTTGTGGACAGTATCGAGGCGGTGGGCGCGGTGCTGCCGGGCCGGAACGGCGCGGAACAGGCTCGGTTTGTCGCCTGACGGGGATAGATTCATGTTTGACGCGTTTTCTTGACGCGAACCGGTGTCCACTTCGCTCGAAAACGCTTCTGAATCCTCGCGTGGAGGTGTCTTGCCCGGGCCTCATCGGCCGCGATAAAGTCGGCCATGACCGAACAGCTCCTCCCGGTCGGCCCCGCCGACATCGACGCCGCAGCGCGCGTGATCGCGCCCTACGCCATCCGCACCCCGCTGTTGTCCTTTCCCGTGCTCAACGAGCGCGTCGGCGCGAAGGTCTTCCTGAAGCCGGAGATGCTTCAGCGCACCGGCTCCTTCAAGTTCCGCGGCGCCTTCAACAAGGTGTTCTCGATCCCGCAGGACAAGCGCGCCGGCGGCGTCGTCGCGTTCTCCTCCGGCAATCACGCCCAGGGCGTGGCGGCGGCGGCCAAGATCCTGGACATGCAGGCGACCATCGTGATGCCGGCGGATGCGCCGCTGTCGAAGCGTGAGCGCACCAAATCCTACGGCGCCGAGGTCGTGCTGTATGATCGCGACCGCGACGACCGCGAGGCGATCTCGCGCGGCATTGCCGAGAAGCGCGGCGCGACGCTGGTCAAGCCGTACGACGATCCCTTCGTGATTGCGGGGCAGGGCACTGCCGGCCGCGAGATCGCGGAGGATATGGCGGGCTTAGGCCTTGCCCCCGACATCGTGGTGGCGCCGGCCTCCGGCGGCGGCCTGATCGCTGGTGTCGCGACCGCCGTGAAGGCGCGCTATCCGCTAGCCGAGATCGTCGTGGCCGAGCCCGAGGCGTTCGACGATCACGGCATTTCGCTGACCGCAGGCCACCGCGAGCCGCATCCGCCGGCCGGCCGCACCATCTGCGATGCGCTGATGGCCCTGATGCCCGGCGAGATGACGTTTGCGATCAACAGCAAGCTGCTCGCGCGCGGCGTCACCGCATCGGACAAGGAAGTCGGCGCGGCCGTCGCCTTCGCCTATCGCGAGCTGAAGCTCGTGGTCGAGCCCGGCGGCGCGGTCGGCCTTGCCGCGCTGCTCGCCGGGCGCCTCGACGTCGCCGGCAAGAACGTCGTCATCGTGCTCTCCGGCGGCAATGTCGACGCCGATCTGTTCGCCGAGCTGGTGGCCTGAGTTTCTGATCGTTTGAAACTCAAAAGGGGCAGAGCGTTGGCGCTCTGCCCCTTTTGTTTTTGTCGATTGGCGGCTTCGTACTTTCCACTTGCTCGGTGCAACCTCTCCCGCTTGCGGGGGAGGTCGGCGCGAAGCGCCGGGTGGGGGCTTTCTCCAAACGGGGATACTCTCGGTAAGTCGCTAACTGCCCCATTGCGGAGAAACCCTCTCCCCAACCCTCTCCCGCAAGCGGGAGAGGGAGGGCACCTTCTTCGTGACCTCAGTGCATGAAGCTCCGGCGGTTGTTGCCGCCACCGTTGTTACCCTGCGCCTGGTTCATCGACTGGCGGAAGTTGTTGTTGCCGTTGTTGACGATGCGGTTGGTTGGGTTGAACTGCGGACGCTTGTTCTGCACGTTGTTCTGCACCTGCACCTTGTTCGCCGGATTGTTGTTGATCTTCACGCCGTTGGTGATGCGGATCGGGTGGTTCTGCGTCTGAACGTTGGTCGGCTTCGACTCGACGTTCGCGCCACCCTTGCCGACATTCACCGGCACGCTCACGATCTTGCCCGGCTTGCCGTTGCCGCCATTCTGCGTGGTGTTGGTCGCAGGCAAGGTCACGATCTTGCCGGTGCCACCATTGGTGTTGGTCGTGTTGGTCGGCGCAGGCAGGGTGATGATCTTGCCCGGGGTCTGCGACGGCGTGCCGTTCGGCTGCTTGCTGCCCGAGGGCAGGTTGACGATCTGTCCGCCATTGCCGAGCTTGCCGATGTTGCCGTCGATCGGCTTCTGCACGACCGGCAGATTGCCACCCACCTGCGCACCGCCATTGCCCTGCAGCAGCGGCATGTACTTGGGCTGGCCGAGATTGCCGACCTTGAAGGTCGGGGCAATGTTCTGCGGCGCCAGGAACTTGGTCGCCTGCATCAGGGGGATCAGCTTCGGCTGGGCTTCGAGCTTCAGCGCGACCTGCGCATAGGGGGTGTTGCCGTAGCTGTTGTAGAAGTTCTTGTAGCCGAGCGGCGAGTTCGCGAGCACCGCCTTGTGCCAGGCCTGCGAGAGCAGGAGATTGTTGAGCAGCCAGCGGACGTGGTCGCACAGCGGGTCGTGCGGATACATCTGGATGAACTCCTGATAGTACTCCGGCCGGCCCTCGGACACGACGTAGTCATAGGCCTGACGGGTCGAGCGGCTCGGCAGGTTGGAAGCCATCTGCACCACCGGTGCATTCACCGGCACGCGGTTGGCGGCAATTGCGGTGTCGCCGAAGAAGGTGAAGTCGGAGGTCAGCGACGAACTTTCCCACGGGATCTGCGCGCCGCTGGTGGTCTGGTTCACCTGAAGCCGCACGCGCTTGAACAGCTGCTCGATCGGCACGTTGGGCTCGCGCGCGACGTTCAGGAACGCCTGGGTATAGGGGCTGTGGCCGCCGGTGCCGTCGAGCGCTTCAGCGCCCGGCGCAGTCGAGTAGCCGACGATCGAGCCGTTCGGCGCATCGACGATTGCCAAGCCGCGACCGGCGTCGTTGACCTCAGGGAACGGGTTGTTGCGGCAGGCATCGAGGATGACGATGCGCATGCGGCTCGGGATCGTCTCCAGCGTCGACATCACGTCGACCAGACGCACCGAATTGTTGACGAGCTCGGTCGGGCTGGAGACCTTGGCATCGACGGGAACGAGATAGTTCTCACCGGCGAGCTGCACGCCGTGACCGGCGTAATAGACCATCGCCACCGTGTTCGGGCCACGCGAAGCGACCTTGGCGGAAAAGTCCTGCACCACGCGCAGCATGTCGTTCTGGGTCAAATCGGTCGCGGCGACAACCTCGAAGCCGGCCGAGTTCAGGAACTGCGCCATCGATTGCGCGTCATTGTCGGGGTTTTCGAGCTGCGGCGCGTTCCGGTAGTTGGCATTGCCGATCACCAGCGCCACCCGTTGCTCCGGCCCTTGCAGCGCGGTGGGGGCGGGCTGGACCGGGGCGACTTGCGCGGAAACGGGCCCGCAGGCGAAGCCGAACAGGCTTCCCAGCAGGCTAGCCGTCATCAGGAAAGGTCTCAGGCGGAACATGGCGTGCTCCTTTGGCACTCATCTCGATGCGAGATTGGTTGCGAGGAAGCTTGGCCGCGTTCGAGTTTGCAGTCCGTGATCCCTGTCACCATGGTCGGCTGCGTGATCTGAATCACGTTGGGGCTATGGCTGCTTTCTGATCAGGAAGGGCGTGATCAGCTGGATTGGCGTATCAGCTCCGAAGGCCAGCCGATCCGGACCAGAAGACCGTCCGGCCCGTTGATGCCGACTTCATACATCCCCCATTCGCGGTGGCGCAGAACACCACCCGGCCGAATGATCAGGTCGTCCACGCGCGCGGCAATGGCCTCGACGTCGGGCGTGCGAATGAAGACGCCGAAGGGATTGTGCTCAGGCACCCGCCACGGGTCGTCCCCGGCCTGTGTGAGATGTACCTCGCAGCCCCAGCCTCTCATGATGACGTAGCCGGCGTCACCGCCTGCGCGCGCGAAGCCGAGGCGTTCCCAGAACGGAATTGCAGCGGCAAGGTCGTTGCTCGGAATGATGGCGAAGGCGCCGACAGGCGGGGTTTGGGACATTCGCTCACTCCGGAAAGGCAAATTGTCAGCAGCGCTCATGCTGCACCTTGCAAGCTTATCGGGAGAGCACGGTGAATCGAAGCGCCGAAAAGTCTCCCACTCGAATTTGAATGGTCTTCCTGCATTCGACTGTTTATGGTCGATCCATGTCGCGCCTTATGTGTCTATCCGTTGCTATCATCCTGTCGCTGCTGCCGGCCGTCGCGCCTGCGGAGCCAGCTCAAAAGCGCCCCAAGCCGGTTTGGAAAGGCTACGGCTTCCTGCCGGGCTATCGTCAGCCGCTGAGCAATGCCATTCCGCTCTACAAGCAGAAGGATGCCATGCGGCGCCTTGCCCGCAACGATCGCCGCCACTGGTACATCGACCCGGTTCCTCAGTATTACCGTTGGAATGGCGAGTGGCGCTATTTCGGCCGCCCCGGCTTTGACGGCGGCCGCTACAATGGCGGCAGTTTCGGTCCGTGCTGGACGCGCACGCCGATCGGGCCGATCTGGAATTGCGGGTGATGGGCTGAACGCAGCGGCTAGTCCGTCATTGCGAGGAGCGAAGCGACGAAGCAATCCAGAGCCTTTCCGCGGAAAGATTCTGGATTGCTTCGCTGCGCTCGCAATGACGAGATTGTGGATGCACATGCGCGTCCCAATGTTGGTCGTCATGCCTGGGCTTGTCCCGGGCATCCACGTCTTTCCCAATCGCGGATGCGCGTGGATGGCCGGGACAAGCCCGGCCATGACGGAGAGGCCAGCTTGCCGCTCGCTCCTTACGAGAAGAACGCGATCTTCTCGGCCTGGGTCATGCGGCGGATCGGTGCGAGCGGGTCGTTGGCCGCCGCGCGGGGCCTTTGCAGGATTCCGCTGGCGAGGATGGTGGCGCCGAGGGAGGGCTCTGGCAAGGACGTGGACAAGGGCGAGGGCATCGGCAGTGTCGCGCTCGGCGCTGCCGCGAGTGTAGCCGTCGCGGCCATGCCCGGAGCCGGCTGCTCCATCACCTCGGCGGCGGCCTCCGCAATGGCGTCGGTGAGGCGTGCGAGCGAGTCCATCGCGATTGGCGCGTCCGCGGCGGGCTCTTCCGCGACCGCTGCGACGACCGGCGCAGGCGTGATCGGCTCCGGGATCTCGGCGGCAACGGGCGCTGCGACCTCCGCGGCCATCGGTTCCGGCGTTGCGGCGGCCATCTCGACCGGCTCGATGATCTCGTCGAACTCCGGATCGGGTGCGGCCATCTCCAGCGCGATCGCTTCGAGTATGGCTTCGTCTTCGGCTTCCGCGGCGGCATCGAGCGCAAACTCGTCGGTCGCCGCCGCGAGGGCGACAGGCTCTTCAAGAGCGACCTCTTCAACCGCGACATTGTCGCGCGTGCTCTCGCTTGCGGGGGCAATCTCCGGCACGACGGCCGCATCCATAGCCTGTTCGGCCATTGCGAACGCTTCAGCGCTGCCGGCTTCTTGAACGGCTGCTTCGGGCTCGTGAGCCGCTGCGATGTCTTGCGGCGTCTCCGTAAAAGCCAGGGGCGCTTCGCTGGCCATCGGGACCGCCACCGGCGGAGCTTCCGCGACGGGCGGCGGTGTTTCCTGCGCAGGCGCCGGCGAGGATGGTTGCGCGGCTTGCGGCATTGCGTCGCCATCGAGCTGCTCGACCCGATCCCTCAGCAGATCGAAGGCGGCCTTGAGCTCGACGCGGGGGTCGATGGTCGATATCTGGCCGCAGGCGGCCTCGATCGAGGCGAGCTGCGAATCAATGAGGTCGCAGATTCGCCCGTCGGCGCCGATCTCGCGCCAGCGCCAGGAGATCTCCTTGATGATGCGCACCCCGCGCGGGATCGGCGCGAGGCTCGCCTCCATCGCCGCGGGATCGAACGCCGCGATCGCGATCGTCTCGGCTTCGCGGATGGCGCGACGGATCTCGACCAGCGCCTCGGGCAGGCGGTCCTCGACGACAGGTTGTCGCTGTGCCGCAAGGGTTTCTTCGATCTTCGCGACCGCATCGAGCACCATGGCTGTGTCGGCATTGCGGTTGCGCTTGGCGTATTCGCCGAGGAACCAGCGGCCGCGCGCGGTCTCCATGAACGCTTCGCGGATCGCGTCGTAATCCTGCTCGTTCGGCTCGGCCGCGCGGGCAGACATGGGCGAGAGGGCGAATGCTTCGTTGGCCATGACAATCTCGTCGCGCAAATCACTACGCGTTACAGTAACGATCACCACGATATCGACCGAATCGCAATTGGTTTGATGGCACCCGAATCACAAATCCCCATTGCAGCAAGCGTGAAGCGGCGATTCGCCGTGAGCCTTGCCCTGTTCTATTCGGCCGTCTTCGCGGTCTCGGGCACGCATCTGCCGTTCTTTCCGCTCTGGCTGAAGGCGATCGGCATCGACGCGGCCTGGATCGGGATCATCAACGCGCTGCCGGCGATCACGCGCTTCACCACGCTGCCGCAAGTGACCGCCTTTGCCGAAAAGCGGCAGGCCATTCGCGCCGCCATGATGGTGTCGGTGCTGGCGACGGCGATCGGCTTCACGGCCGTCGGCTTGCAGCAGCAGCCCCTGGCGCTGTTCCTGGTCTATGCGCTGACCTGCATGATGTGGACGCCGACGACCCCGCTCACCGATGCCTATGCGCTGCGCGGCGTTGCCCGCTACGGGCTCGATTACGGGCCGTTGCGGTTGTGGGGCTCGGCGGCCTTCGCCGCCGGCTCGCTCGCCTGCGGCTACCTCGTCGATGTCATCGCGCCGCGCGACCTGATCTGGGTCATCGTCGCATGGGCGGTGGTTGCGGTCGCAGCCAGCCTGCTGCTCCAGCCGCTCGACGATGTCAGGCGCAAGGTTGTGGAGAGGCATGCCGGCAAGGCGCTGCTCCGCGATGCCGGCTTCTGGGCGATCATCGCCTCGGCCGCGCTGATCCAGGGCAGCCACGTCGCCTACTACACGTTCTCCGCCATCAACTGGCAGCTCCATGGGATCAGTGGGCTGACGATCGCGGGGCTGTGGACGCTCGGTGCGATCGCCGAGATCGTCGTGTTCGCGCTGTCGCCGCGCTTCTCGCTGCATCCGTCCTCGCTGATGGCGATCGGTGGTGTGAGCGCGGTCGTGCGCTGGATCGTCACGGCGAACGAGCCGTCGCTTGCGCTGCTCGCGATCGTGCAGCTCGGCCACGGCCTCACCTTCGGCATGACCATCGTCGGCACCATGAATCTCCTGATGCAGCGTGTGCCCTCGCATCAGATCGCGCGGGGGCAGGGCTACTACGCCGCCTGCAGCGGGCTGTTGGGCGCGGCGACCTCGATCGCGTCAGGCGCGATCTACGCCCGCATCGGCGACAACCTGTACTACGTGATGGCCGCGATGGCCGCTGCCGGTGCGCTCGTGATCTGGTCGGCGCGGCATCGGCTCAAGGCTTACCCCCACAGCGAGGCGTCCGGCGGATAGACCAGACTGCCGTCGTAACGTAGCCCGTGATCGCGATCGCGTGCCAGCAGCAGCGGGCCGTCGAGATCGACGAAGCGCGCCTGCGGCGTCACCAGCATGGCCGGGGCCATCGACAGCGAGGTCGCGACCATGCAGCCGATCATGATCTCGAAGCCGAGCGCCTGCGCAGCGTCGGCCATGGCAAGTGCTTCGGTGAGGCCGCCGGTCTTGTCGAGCTTGATGTTCACGGCGTCGTAGCGTTCGCGGAGCGGCGCAAGCGACGAGCGGTCATGCACGCTCTCGTCGGCGCAGACCGCGAGCGGCCGCTTGATCCGCGCCAGTGCCTCGTCCTTGCCCGACGGCAGCGGCTGCTCGACCAGCGTGACGCCGGCCTCCGCGCAGGCGGCGAGGTTGTGCTCCAGATTGGCCTCGGTCCAGGCCTCGTTGGCATCGACGATCAGCTCGGATTCGGGAGCAGCCTTGCGCACCGCCGCGATCCGCATCCCATCGCCGTCGCCGCCGAGCTTGATCTTGAGCAGCGGCCGATGCGCCGCCTTGGCGGTCGCCGCGGCCATGGCCTCGGGCGTCCCTAACGAAATCGTGTAGGCCGTGGTGCGCTCGCCCGGCACGGGGCGGTCCAGCAGGTTCCAGGCGCGCAGGCCCGCCGCCTTGGCCTCGAGGTCGATCAGGGCGCAATCCAGCGCGTTACGGGCCGCTCCCGGCGGCATGGCGGCCTGGAGGGCCTGCCGCGTGAGCCCGCCCGCCACGGCCTGCTGCATGGCCTGGAGTGCCGCCAGCGTCGCCTCCGGTGTCTCGCCGTAGCGGGGATAGGGCACGCACTCGCCACGGCCGGTCAGGCCGTCCCGGCTGACCTCCGCCACCACAGTCACGGCCTCGGTCTTGGCCCCCCGGCTGATGGTAAAGCTGCCGGCGATGGGGAAGCGCTCGATTCGCACCGCCAGGGAGGCAAGTTTCATGGAAGTCATTTTGAACTCTGGCGAAATCTGAACCTGCTGGTTACCTGTAGCAACTAACAATGGCCAGTTGGGGATACCTTCTCTAGGTAAGGGCGCGTGCGCAACCATCCGATTCTATCCGTTTCTTGCGCTTCGGCACGGGAGCGGACATCTTGAACGGCGATCCGAAGCTGGAACGGATTGCCAGGGGCAATGCGCTGGCACTCTGCGCCACCGGGACCTGGACCGCGAGCTTCGCGCCGGTGCTGGAGCGGATGGTGGCCGATGCCGAGAAGCTCGCCGGCAGCCCGCAGAGCATTTTCATCGACGTCTCCGAGGTCGCCAAGCTCGACACCTTCGGCGCCTGGCTGATCGAGCGCTTGCGCCGCAGCCTGACGCAAGGCGCGGTCGAGGCGCAGATCGCGGGGCTCTCCGCCAATTATTCGAGCCTGGTCGACGAGGTGCGGCGCGTGCGGGCGACCCCCGTGATCGACAGCAGCCCGATCACCATCACCGGCATGCTGGAGCAGATCGGCCGGGCCGTGGCCGGCGTTGCCGGCACGGTCGCAGGCCTCGTCGACATGCTCGGCGCGGTGCTCGCGGCAGGTTTTCGCGTCCTGATCCATCCGCGCTCGTTCCGCCTGACCTCGACCGTGCACCACATGGAGCAGGTCTGCTGGCGCGCAGTGCCGATCATCGTGCTGATCACCTTCCTGATCGGCTGCATCATCGCCCAGCAGGGCATCTTCCATTTCCGCAGATTCGGCGCCGACATCTTCGTCGTCGACATGCTCGGCGTCCTGGTGCTGCGCGAGATCGGCGTGCTCCTGGTCGCGATCATGGTCGCGGGCCGTTCGGGCAGCGCCTACACCGCCGAGCTCGGCTCGATGAAGATGCGCGAGGAGATCGACGCGCTGCGCACCATGGGCTTCGACCCGATCGAGGTCCTGGTGCTGCCGCGCATGATGGCCCTCGTGCTCGCGCTGCCGATCCTCGCTTTCCTCGGCGCGATGGCCGCGCTCTATGGCGGCGGCCTGGTCGCCTGGCTCTATGGCGGCGTCGAGCCGGAGGCCTTCTTGTTGCGCCTGCGCGACGCCATCTCGATCGATCATTTCATCGTCGGCATCGTCAAGGCGCCGGTGATGGCCGCCGTGATCGGCATCGTCGCCTGCGTGGAAGGTCTCGCCGTGCAGGGCAGCGCGGAATCGCTGGGTCAGCACACGACGGCGTCGGTGGTGAAGGGCATCTTCTTCGTCATCGTCATGGACGGCGTGTTCGCCATCTTCTTCGCCTCGATCGGGATGTGACGATGGCAAAAGAAGCTCAGAGCGAGATTCAAAACCCCATCATCCGCGTCCGCGACATCACCGTGCAGTTCGGCGCAACGCGCGTGCTCGACGGCCTCAACCTCGACGTCAAGCGCGGCGAGATCCTTGGCTTCGTCGGTCCCTCCGGCGCCGGCAAGTCGGTGCTGACGCGCACCATCATCGGGCTCGTGCCGAAGGTCGCAGGCTCCATCGAGGTGTTCGGCGTCGATCTCGATTCCTCCAGCACGTCGCAGCGGCGCAACGTCGAGCGGCGCTGGGGCGTGCTGTTTCAGCAGGGCGCGTTGTTCTCCTCGCTCACGGTGCGCCAGAACATCCAGTTTCCGATGCGCGAATATTTACGCGTCTCGCAGCGCCTGATGGACGAGATCACCATGGCCAAGCTGACCATGGTCGGCCTCAAGCCCGAGGTCGCCGAACGCTTCCCGTCCGAGCTCTCCGGCGGCATGATCAAGCGCGTGGCGCTGGCGCGCGCCTTGTCGCTCGATCCGGATCTGGTGTTCCTGGACGAGCCGACCTCGGGCCTCGACCCGATCGGCGCCGGCGATTTCGACGAGCTGGTCAGGACGCTCCAGCGCACTTTGGGGCTGACCGTTTTCATGGTAACCCACGATCTCGACAGCCTTTACACAGCATGTGACCGCATCGCCGTTTTAGGGAACGGTAAGATCATTGCGGCAGGGTCGATCGCCGACATGCAGGCCTCGCAGCATCCCTGGCTGAGGCAGTATTTCCATGGCAAGCGCGCCCGCGCGGTCATGGGTTGAGCTGAGTAGCCGGAGCACCTGATGGAAACGCGGGCGAATTACGTATTAATCGGCTCGTTCACGTTGGCGGTGATCGCCGCCGCGATCGGCTTCGTGCTGTGGTTTCAGTCGCTGCACACCACCAAGCAGCGCAGCCCCCTGCGCGTCGTATTCGAGGGCCCGGCGGCGGGCCTGCGTAACGGCGGCAGCGTCAATTTCAACGGTATCCGGGTAGGTGAGGTGGTCTCGGTGAAGCTGGACAACCCTCGGCGGGTTGTCGCGCTCGCCATGATCGAGAACAACGCCCCGATCCGCAAGGACACCCTGGTCGGCCTCGAGTTCCAGGGCCTGACCGGCGTTGCCGCGATCTCGCTCAAGGGCGGCGACGAGGCGGCGGCCCCACCGCCGCTCGACCAGGACGGCATCCCGACGCTGACCGCCGACCCCAACAAGCTCCAGGACGTCACCGAGGCGATCCGCGGCACACTTCAGAACATCAACAAGATCGTCGCCGACAATCAGGAATCGGTGAAGAACTCGCTGAAGAACCTCGAGACCTTCACCAACTCGCTCGCCCGTAACTCCGAGAAGATCGACGGCGTGATGGCCAAGGTCGACGGCGTCATGCTCAAGGCCGACAGCCTCATGCTCGGCCTCAATACGCTCGCCGGCGGCAAGGACGGCGGCGAGCTGTTCCAGGCGGTCAAGTCGATCCGCGAGCTCGCCGAGGATTTCGACAAGCGCTCCGGCGCGCTGATGTCCGACGGCCGCCGCACCCTCGGCGACATCAGTCGCGCCGTGAACAATTTCGACCGCAACCCGACCCGCGTCCTGTTCGGCGCCAGCAACTCATCGCAAGCCGCCCCGCCGCCCGCCGAACCGCCGAGAGCGGCGCCTTCGAACGAGCGCAGGCGGTAGAAGCGCTTCTTCCATTCTCCCACAAGCGGAGAAGGAAGAGCGCTTCTCAGCTGCAATTATCCTTGCGAGAAGTCTGGATTGCTTCGTCGCTTCGCTCCTCGCAATGACGGTGCCTGCGGATGCCAGCCTCGTAGCCCGGATGGAGCGAAGAGGCTGGGCAAGTATTTGTTTGGGCGCGGCTTACGCGGCATATCGGAAAATTGGACGGATTTGGGCTCGGATTGGCGCTGGAGCGGGCCGTATCCGGGTGATGATGTCGGTGATGTCGGTGATGGCGTTGAGCAGCAAGAGTGCCAAATGCGGAAGCCGGCTTGCCAGATAGGCCATGAAGGCGTCGAGGCCGAGAATGCTGAGGACTCGGGAGAAATTGTAGCAAAGCGCCATCAGGCTCCATTCGCCACAGACTTTGTCGAAGCCGCGGACGAGGAAGTGGCGGTAGCCGGCCCGGCATTTGATGGTGCCGAAGGGGTGTTCGGCGAGTTCGGCGCGGCGGCGCATCTGGGCCTCGGCGCCCTGCATCCGCGCGCGATGCCGATCCAGCACCGCTTCATGCTCCCAGCGCTGGACGGTGCGCGTCGGGATCTTGACGGTGACACAGCGCGCGCGCAGCGGGCAGGCGTCGCAATCTGACTTGCGGCTGACATACCTGATCTCGATCCGGTTGCCGTTGGTCTTGCGACCGTCCGTGGGACGCAGCTGCTTGCCGGCGGGACAGCGATAGACATCCGCTTCGGCGTCGTAGGCGAACGCCTCATGGCTGATGCGATCCTGCGCTTCGAGCCGCGTGGTTCGCTTGGCCAGCGGAACGTAGGCGGCAATGCCGTTCTCCTCGCAGTCCTTGAGCGTATGGCCGTTGTAGTAGCCGGTATCGGCGAGAACCGTCAGCGTCTCGACGCCAAGCTCGTCCTTTGCGGCCTTGGCCATGTCGTAAAGCTGGCCGCTATCGTTGCCGTCGTTGACGACCTCGCTCGCCGCGATCAGAGCGTGCTTGTCGTCGACGCCGATCTGAACGTTATAGCCTGCCACCACCTGGCCGTTCTTCGACAACAGGCGGGCATCCGGATCGGTTCGCGACAGCTGCGTCTGCCCGCTCTCCTCCAGTCGTGCCAGATCGGCCTGCAAGCTGGCGCGCTTGGCCATCAACGCCGCCACCTCTTGTGCGAGGTCTCCGCCGCGACTGCCATCGCCTCCGCCATCCCGCCCCGCGGGTGGACGTTCCACCTCGGCGCTGTCGTTGGCCTCGAGCGTGGCACCATAGGCTTCAATATCCTGCTCGATCTCCGCCAGCCGCTTGGCGAGCTTGCGCTGCGTTTTGATGCTCGCCTTGCTGGCGTTGCCATCAAAAAACGCACCGTCGATCGCCACAACCTCTCCGCCAATCAGACCGAGTTCGCGCAGCATCAGCACAAACTCCCGGTTCACCGCCTTGAGCGTCTTCCAGTTCTCCTGGCGGAACTTGGCGATGGTGCGATAGCCCGGCACCAGGCGCTTCATCAGCCAGATCAGTTCCAGATTGCGCCGGGCTTCGCGCTCCAGGTTGCGCGACGACCGGATCCGGTTCAGGTAGCCATAAAGATAAAGCTTCAGCAGGTCGGCCGGGTCATAAGGTGGCTGTCCAGCCCCGCCGCTCGATCCGGCATGGCGGAAGCCAAGCTTCCCGAGGTCAAGCGCTGCAACAAAAGCCTCGATCACCCGAACCGGATTGTCGCCGGCCACATAATCTTCCACCCGCGCCGGCAGAAGGCTCGGCTGATCCCGCCTGACGCCGGTTTTGAAGGTACGATTCGTCATGCCGAATCCTACCTTCACTCGATGTTAGAATCTTGCCCAGTCTCGAAGCGCAATCCGGGGCCTTCCCCGCATTTCGCTCCGCTCCATGCGGGCTACGATCGTTCCTCGCGATGACAAGCTCAACGAAAAACGGAGGCCGCGAGGCCTCCGTCTTCATCCGCCATTCGTGATCTTCACCCTCGCCGATACGAAAGTATGGGGGTCTGACCGAGCCAAGGTAGGGGGAGGGGCTCGCGGTCGTTGTCAGCTATATCGCGCTTAAGTCGCGCTCACGAAAAAGCGCGTCGACTTCACTCACAGGGGAGGAGAGCGTGATACGTCTGTTGCTGCTGTTGCCGTTCATCGGCCTGATGATCGTGCCGTTCTACAATATCCGGGAGCCCCATCTGTTCGGCTTCCCGTTCTTCTATTGGTACCAGCTCGCCTGGGTGCCGCTGACCTCGCTCATCACCTACATCGTCTACAGGAGCGTGCGCCGTGCTGACTAATGTCGATAGCGCGGCATTCGCCGTATTCCTCGCCTTGTTCGTTCTCGTCACCGGCATGGGCTTCGTCGCCTCGCGCTGGCGCAAGCCGGAGACGCTCGCCCATCTCGACGAGTGGGGCCTCGGCGGCCGCAAGTTCGGGACCTGGATCACCTGGTTCCTGGTCGGCGGCGACTTCTACACCGCCTACACCGTGATCGCCGTTCCCGCTCTGGTCTATGCGGTCGGCGCCTACGGATTCTTCGCGCTTCCCTACACCATCATCGTCTACCCCTTCGTGTTCGCGGTGATGCCGGTGCTGTGGAAGGTCGCCAAGGAGCGCGGCTATGTCACCGCGGGCGACGTGGTGCGTGGCGCTTACGGCTCGCGCGGGCTCGAACTCGCCGTCGCGGCCACCGGCGTGCTGGCGACGATGCCCTACATCGCGCTCCAGCTGATCGGCATGGAGGTCGCGATCAAGGCGCTCGGCCTTCACGGCGAGGTGCCGCTGGTTCTCGCCTTCCTGGTGCTGGCGCTCTACACCTATTCGTCGGGCCTGCGCGCCCCGGCGCTGATCGCCTTCGTCAAGGACATCATGATCTACATCGTGGTGATCGCCGCGATTGCGATCGTTCCGTCCAAGCTTGGCGGTTACGGCGCGATCTTCACCGCGGCGGATGCGGCATTTGCCGCAAAGGGCTCGGGCGGGATCCTGTTGTCGCCGGCGCAGATCGTGCCTTATGCCTCGCTGGCGCTGGGCTCGGCGCTCGCCGCCTTCATGTATCCGCACACGCTGACGGGCATCTTCGCGTCCTCGGGCGGCAACACCATTCGCAAGAATGCGATGCTGCTTCCGGCCTACACGCTGCTGCTCGGCCTGCTCGCGCTGCTGGGTTACATGGGGCATGCGGCGGGGTTGAAGCTCGCGAGCAACAACGACGTCGTGCCCGAGCTGTTCAAGACCCTGTTCCCGAGCTGGTTCGCAGGCTTCGCCTTCGCCGCGATCGCGATTGGCGCGCTGGTGCCGGCCGCCGTCATGAGCATTGGCGCCGCCAATCTGTTCACCCGCAACTTCTGGAAGGTGTGGGTCGATCCGAAGGTGACGCCGGCAGGCGAGGCGAAGGTCGCCAAGATCACCTCCATGCTGGTGAAGGTCGGTGCGCTGCTCGCCATCCTCTTGATGCCGACGCAGTTCGCGCTCGACCTGCAATTGCTCGGAGGACTCTGGATCCTCCAGACGCTGCCGGCGCTGGTGTTCGGCCTCTATCTGAACTGGTTCTCGAGCACGGCGCTGCTCGCCGGCTGGGCCGTCGGCCTTGCAGGCGGATCCTGGCTCGCCTGGTCGGACGGGTTGAAGCCGCTCCATACCGTCGATTTCGGCATGGGACCGGTTGCGATCTACACCGGCCTCTTGGCGCTCGCGCTCAACATCGTGGTTGCCGTCGTGGTCAACCTCTTGCTCAAGCGCACGCCGCAGCAACGGCCGTCCCGCGAGGCGGCCTGAGTGAATGCGATCGGCGGCCGGAGCTCGCTTCGGCCGCCGATCGTCTGTCGATGAAATAGCCTTCCATGCGATTGAAAACGCTATAGTATCCGCCCGCGATCTGGCCCCTTTCGTCGCCGGCGGATCGGACGGTCTCGGGTGAGGATGTCTTGCAGGCGTGGTTCGTTCTTGCGGTCGCTGCCGGCTATGTGACCACGCTGTTCCTGGTGGCCTGGTGGGGCGATCGGCGGAGCGCCGGTGGGCCGCTGGTTTCGCCAAACTCCTGGGCGGCCGCGATCAGCTATTGCCTGACCCTTGCGGTCTACAACACCTCCTGGAGCTTCTACGGATCGGTCGGACGTGCCGCGACCAGCGGGCTGGACTTTGCCACGATCTATATCGGCCCGACCCTGGTGCTGCTGTTCGGCCAGCCGCTCCTGTCGAAGGTGATTGCGATCGCGAAGGCGCAAAACGTCACCTCGATTTCGGACTTCATCGCCGCGCGCTACGGCAAGAGCCAGGCGCTCGCGGCCTTCGTGACGCTCGCGTCGCTGCTTGGCGTGCTTCCCTATATCGCGCTCCAGCTCAAAGCCGTCGGCAAGAGTTTTGACTATCTGATCCTCCAGCCCGAGCGTGCCGGCGGCGAAGCGCTGCGGTTCTGGCAGGACTCCGCATTCGGCGTCGCGGCGTCGATGGCGCTGTTCGCGATCGTGTTCGGCGTCCGGCATGTCCATGCCAGCGAGCATCATCGCGGCCTGATGCTCGCGATCGCCTTCGAGAGCGTCGTCAAGCTGCTCGCATTCCTGATCGTCGCGCTGTTCGTGCTGTTCGGCCTGTCTGGCGGGCCGGCTGCTCTGCTGTCGCAATTTCAATCGGAGCCGCAGCTGGCGGGGATCCTGAGCTTCGATCCGACGCAGCCGGTGTGGCCTGCGACGATCATCATCTCCGGCATCGCCTTCCTGTGCCTGCCGCAGGCGTTCCATGTCGCCGTCGTCGAGAACGAGTCACCTAGCCATACCCGCACTGCGGCATGGCTCTATCCGACCTATCTCGCGCTGTTCAGCCTGCTGATCCTGCCGATCGCCGCGGCCGGGCTTGCCAGGTTCGGCGCGATGATGGACCCCGACACCTACGTCATCTCGCTGCCGATCGCGGCGGACGCGAGCACTATCAGCCTGATCGCGTTCCTGGGCGGGCTGTCGGCCGCCACCGGCATGGTGATCATGACGTCCGTCGCGCTCAGCACGATGCTCTGCAACGACGTCATCATGCCGTTGCTGTTGCGCTCGCGCGTCTTCGGCCTGCGTGCGCAGAGTCGGCCGATGACCTCGGTGCTGGTGGCGGTGCGCCGGCTCTCGATCCTCGGCATCCTGCTGCTCGCCTATCTGATGCACCGCCTGGTCAACCAGTCCTATCCGCTCACTGTGATCGGACTCTTGTCGTTCGTCGCGGTCGCGCAATTCGGTCCGGCGTTCGTCGGAGGGTTGTTCTGGCCGCGTGCCAACAAGGCTGGCGCCTCGGTCGGGATCGCGGCCGGCTTCTTCATCTGGGCCTATACGCTGCTGCTCCCCTCGGCCGCGCCGCTGTGGCCCGCGATCGAGGAGATCGTCCGCCAGGGCCCGTGGCAGCTCGCCTGGCTCAGGCCGAACGCGCTGCTGGGTCTCGAAGGGATCGATCCGATCTCGCACGCCACACTCTGGAGCCTCGGCGCCAACCTCGTCTGCTTCCTGATGGTCTCGGCGCTCGGACGGCAATCGACCGTCGAGCGCAACCAGGCGGCCGCATTCGCCGATGGCGTCGTGCGCGAATCGATCCCGAAACTGTCCTCACGCGTGGTGGTCCGGCTCGACGATCTCCGCGCGCTGGCGCTGCGCTTTGTCGGCGCGGAGCGCGGCGCGGCGGCATTCGACGGCTATCTCGCGGCGCGGATCGCCGGCACCGGGCCGCACCTCGATCCGTCAGGGTTCGTCGATCTCGACTCGATCCGATTCACCGAGAATCTGCTTGCCGGCGCGATCGGTGCGGCATCGGCGCGCGTGGTGATCGCGGCCTCGCTGGAAGGGCACTCGCTGTCGCGGCGGGCGGCGATGGCGATGCTCGACGAAGCCTCGGAGGCGTTGCGCTTCAATCGCAGCCTCTTGCAGAGCACGCTGGAGAGCGTGCCGCAGGGTATCTGCGCGTTCGACGCGGATTTCAACATCACGGCGTGGAACGGCCGTTTCATCGCGCTCTTGGACCTGCCGCCGGATTTCGTTCGCGTCGGTCTTCCGCTGGCGGATCTCATTGGCTTCAACGTCGAGCGCGGCGAATATGCCGCGTCCGAATTCGCCGCGCTGCTGGTCAATCGTGACGTCGCCGCGCAGAGCTGGCCCTATCTATACGAGCGCAAGCGGCCGGACGGCACGGTGCTCGAGATCGTCTATGACCGCGTTGCCGAGGGCGGCTACGTTTCGACCTACACCGACGTCACCGAGCGTCATCGGGCCGCGGAAGCCTTGCGACGCGCCAATGAGGGGCTCGAGCTGCGCGTCCGCGAGCGGACCGAGGCGCTGGAGCAGGCAAAGGCAGAAGCCGAGCAGGCCAATCTCGGCAAGACCCGCTTCCTGGCGGCGGCCAGCCACGATCTGCTCCAACCATTGAACGCGGCCCGCCTGTTCCTGTCAGCGCTCGACGAGAGCCTTCACGCCTCGTCGCGAGCCGGGGATACCGACAAGGAACGCACCTTGGCGGGCAGCGCGATTACGGCACTTCGCTCGACCGAGCACGTCCTGGACAGGCTGCTCGACATCTCCTCCTACGATGCCGGCGCCGTTCGCGCCGAGGCGTTCGATTTTCCGATCGCGGATCTGCTCGTGCAGTTGAACGTCGAGTTCTCGGCGATGGCGCGCGAACGCGGGCTCGTCCTCAGCGTCGTGAATTGCCGCCTTGCTGTGCGCAGCGATCCGCATCTCTTGCGTCGCATCTTGCAGAACCTGCTGTCGAACGCGCTCCGCTACACGCCCAAGGGCCGCATCCTGCTCGGTTGCCGGCGGCGTGACGATGCGCTGCGCGTCGAGGTCTGGGATACCGGCATCGGGATCGCGGCGGAGGACAGAGCACGCATCTTCGAAGAGTTCCAGCGTCTGGCGCCGGGGGCGGAGAAGGGATTGGGGCTGGGGCTCGCCATCGTCGATCGTGTATCGCGACTGCTGGGCCATGCCGTCGATGTCCGTTCGCGCCCGGGACATGGTTCGTGCTTCGCCGTCACGGTGCCGCTTGGGCGCGGACCAGGCAGGCCGCTTCAGCGCAATCCCGCGATTGCATCGCCCGTGGCGGCGGAACGGCCGCTGACGATCCTGTGCCTCGACAATGAGGCGACGATCCTCGAGGGCCTGGCGGCGCTGCTCGGCGGCTGGGGACATCGCGTGCTGGTCGCGGCTGACGCTGCCGAGGCAATGGCGGCGGCCACAGCCAGTCCGCCCGACGTCGTGCTGCTCGATTACCACCTCGATGGCGGCCGCAGCGGCTTGGACTTTCTCGACGATCTCAGGCAGGAGTCAGGTCGCGCCGTCCGCGCGCTGGTCGTCACCGGCGATCGCAGCGAGGCAGTGCGCAAGGCGGCGAGGGCGCGCGGCTGCGAGATCCTGTCGAAGCCGATCAAGCCGGCAGCGCTGCGGCGCATCCTCGACAGCGAGGCGCTGAGCCGGCAGTTCGGGACCAAACTGGAGAATTCCTGACAATGCACATCCTTATCGGCGACGATCATCCGCTGGTACAGGCCGCGCTGCGGAGCGCGCTGTCGAGCGTGCTGCCGGACCTCGACATCATCGCCTGCCAGTCGCTGGACGAGGCGATCGGCGTCCTGACGTCCCAGTCCGACGAGATCGACCTGATCCTCTGGGATCTGACCATGCCGGGTATCCAGGGCTTTGCCGCGCTATTCATCCTGTCGGCGCAATTCCCGACGGTGCCGGTGGCGATCATCTCGGCGCGACAGGATGCCGCCACGATCCGCCGCGCGATCGCTTACGGTGCATCCGGCTACATCCCGAAATCGCTCAGCCTGCCCGAGATGGCGGATGCCATCACGAAGATCCTGGCCGGCGAGATCTGGATGCCGCCCAACGTCGGCGGGCGCGGCTCCATCCAGAGCGCCGATGTCGAGCTTGCCGCGCGAATGGCCTCGCTGTCGGCACAACAGCTGCGCATTCTCGCAATGATCGTCGAAGGCAAGCTCAACAAGCAGATCGCGGGCGAGCTCGACATCGCCGAGCAGACGGTGAAGGGCCATGTCTCGACGATCCTGCGCAAGCTCGGCGTCGGCTCCCGCACCCAGGCCGCGGTGCTGGCCGAGCGGCTGTCATTCGGCCAGCCCAACGGCACCTGAGATCCTTCCCGCAAAATCAAAACGGAGGCCGCGAGGCCTCCGTTTTCGTTGCGCTATTGGCTGCTCAGCCCAGCCGTCCCGCCGCATGGGCGAGCAGCGTGTAGACCAGCCCCGTCTCCGAGGTCAGGTGGCTGCGCAGCTCCTGCGGGCCGCGGCCGTCGCGGGCGACTTCGTCGAGCAGACGCTCGAACTCCGCGACATAGCGGTCGACCGTGCCCTTGAAGTTGCGGTCGGCGCGGTACTTGCGGGCGACCTCGTCGAAGGCCTTCTGGCCAGCGGGCGTATACAGGCGCTTGGTGAAGGCCTTGTTCTCGCCGCGCTGATAGCGGTCCCACATCTCGGCGGCAAGGTTGCGGTCCATCAGCCGGCCGATGTCGAGCGACAGCGATTCCAGCGGATTGCCGCCACCCTGCGGTGGCTGGGGCTGCTGCGGAGCCACCGGGCGGCCGCGCGGCGCCTCACGGCCGGCTGGACCGGTGTCGGCGCGGTTGAGCAGGTCCGACAGCCAGCCGTCGCGGTCCTGGTCGTTGTTGTTGCCGGCAGGCGCGACCGGCGGTGCCTCGGTGCGGCGCGCGGCCGGCACGCCGAGGTCCGGCGGCGGCAGCGTCGAGGCGCTGCCGGTGTCGCGGATGCGGGTCTCGGTGGCACGGCCGCCGACGGCTGCTGCCAGCATCGGCTCGTCCTGGCGCTGCACGCTGGCGCGGCTCGTCGTGGTGACGTCGAGGCCGCGGCCATGCTGGGCCACGATGCGGTTGAGCTCGGCGAGGGCCTCGATCTGGTCGACGATCACCTTGCGCATCTGCGCGGTGCTCTCGGCAGCCTCCTGCGGCATCTCGAGCACGCCGCGGCGCAGCTCGTTGCGGGTGGCCTCGAGTTCGTTGTGCATCTCGAGCGCCATTTGCTTCATGCTGGAGACGAGGTTGGTGAAGCGCTCGGTCGACTGCTTGAACATCGTATCCGCCTCGTCGGTGGTCTGGCGGTAGATGTCGTGCATGGCCTCGATGGTCTGCCGGTGCTCCTCCTCGGACGCCGCGCGCACCGCCTCGAACTGGCGGGTGATCGCGGCCGAGCCCGCGCCGGCGGTCTCGGCGACGACCCGGGCGATGTCGCGGGCACGCTCTTCGGCGGCGGCCAGCGATTCATCGAGCAGGCCGGTGAAGCGCGACAGCCGCTGGTCGAGATCGGTCGTACGCAGGTCGATCGTGGTGACGAGCGATTCCAGCGCCTGCTTGCGCTCGGCGAGCGAGGCGGTGGTGTTCTTGTTGCTCTGCTCGACGACCTGCGCGGCATCGACCAGCGCCTGGCCGTGCTTGTCGAACTGGGTCGACAGCTCGCCGAGATCCTGCAGGGCCTTCGTGGTCTTGCTGTTGAAGACGTTGAGCTGATCTTCCAGGCCCTGCGTCGCAGCGCCGTTGCGCGAGGTGACGTCGTTCATCGCCGAGACGAAGTCGGCGACGCGCGTCACCAGCGCCCGCTCGAGCGAGTTGAGGTTGTCGTGCGCACCGGTCAGCACCTCCTGAAGCAGGATGTTGCCTTCGCGCAGACGCTCGAACAGGGCGACCGTGTCGGTACGCAGGATCTTGCTGGTCTCCTGCATCTCGGTGACGGCGGCGATCGAGACCTGGCGCGACTGGTCGATCGCCGAACGCGAGGCGTGCTCGAGGTCCTTGAGCGACTTGCCGACCGCGCCGGTGGCGATCTCGCTTGCCGTATTGATGGCGCGCGCGACTTCCGAGCCGTTGCCCATCATGGTCTGCGAGAACGCCTGGCCGCGCGTCTCGATCGACTTCAGCGCGTCGGAGGTGACGCGGTCGATGTCGAGCGTGAGCTGGCTGGTTTTGGAGCCGATCGCATCGACCAGGGCGCCGCGCTTGGAGTCGATCATGTTCGACAGACGGTCGGCCTGCTGCTGCACATAGGTGACGATCTCGTCGGTCTTGCCGGTCATGGCCTGGCCGAAGCTGCTCGAGGCGGCGAGCACCGAACGCTCGACGTCGGCCGAGCTCGACTTGACCCGCGAGCTCGCCTCGTTGGACGCCGATATCAGCGCGTTCTGGGCGTTGAGCGCGCTGGTCTGGATGTCGTTGGTCGCGTTCGTGGTCGCTGCGCTCAGCGTGCGCTCGATCTCGGTCGAGATCGTGCGGATCTGGCTCGCGGCATCCGCCGAGGTCGAGGTCAGCGAGGTCTGCGCCTCACGCGCGCTGTTGAGGATTGTCGAGGCGGTGTCGGCGCCGATCGCGGTCAGCGTGCGCTCGATGTCCGTGGTCAGCGACTTGATCTGGCCCGCCGCGTCGGTCGAGGCGGAGATCAGCGTTCCCTGCGCCTCGCGCACGCCGCTGGTGAGCGCCTCGATGGTGGCGCCGCCGGCGGTCGCCAGCGCGCGCTGCATCTCGGCGGCGAGCGAGCGGACCTGGCTGGTCTGCTCGGCGGAGACCGCGAGCAGGGTGCTCTGGGCGTCGCGGGCGCTGGTGGTGATCGTCTCGGCGGTGGTCTGGCCGACCTGCGAGAGCGAACGATGCACTTCGGCCGCGAGCGACTTGACCTGGCTCGCCGCATCCGAGGATGCCGTGACCAGCGTGCTCTGCGCCTCGCGGGCGCCGGTCATGATGGTCTCGGCCGTCGAGGTGCCCGCCATCGAGAGCGAGCGCTGCACGTCGGAAGACAGCGCCTTGATCTGGCTGGCGGTCTCGGTCGAAGCCGCAATCAGTGCGCCCTGCGCGTCGCGGGCGCCGGCGACGATCGATTCCGCCGTGGTGGTGCCGGCCTGCGACAGCGAGCGCTGCACATCAGTGGTGAGCGTCTTGACGTGGTTGGCCGCATCCGACGAGGCGGTGACGAGCGCGGTCTGCACCTCGCGGGCGCCGGCCAGGATCGAGGCGGCGGTCGCCGAGCCCGCTGCGGACAGCGTGCGTTCGACATCGGCCGCGAGCCCCTTGATCTGGTTGGACGCATCGCCCGATGCGGCGACGAGGGTCGACTGCGCCTCGCGGGCGCTGCTCAGGATCGAGTTCGCAGCGCCAGTGCCGACCGTGGTCAGCGCGCGCTCGACCTCGGTTGAGGTCATCTTGAGCTGGGCGTTGACGTCGGAGGAGACCGTCATCAGCGACTGCTGGGCGGTGCGCGCACCGGTCTGGATGGTCTCGCTGGTGTTGACGACGAGGTTGGTGAGCGAGCGCTCGGCGTCCTCGACATGCGAACGGATCGCGGTCGAGATCATCTCGGCGCGGGACATCATGTCCTCGCTGGCCTGGCGTCCGCTGCTCTCGATGCGGCCGGCGACGGCCTCGACGCGCGAGCCGAGCAGGTCCTCGAACTGTGCCACGCGCACGTCGATGTCGTTGGCGACCGAGCCGACCTTGGTCTCGATGGTGTGGTGGATCTCCTGGAAGCGCGCCGTGACCGTATCGGTCAGATACGTGCTGCGGCCGTCGATGGTCTCGGTGACGCCGGTGATGCGGCGGTCGACCGCCTCGATTGCCTGCGCGGTGCCGTCCGTGAGCGTCGCGGTCAGCAGCGTGAGACGCGTGTCGATCGACTGCACGGCCTGCGATGCGCCGTTCGTCACGGCGTTGGTCAGGTAGGTGAGGCGGGAGTCGATGGATTCGAGCGCCTGCGACGCGCCGCCCGTCAGCGTCGTCGTGAGGTGCGTCAACCTGGTGTCGATCGACTGGATGGTCTGCGATGTGCCATCGGTCAGCGAGGTCGTGAGATGATTGAGGCGCGCGTCGATGGTTTCGATGGCCTGCGATGCGCCATCGGTCAGCGAGCTCGTGAGGTGGGTGAGGCGCGAGTCGATGGTTTCGATGGCCTCTGATGCGCCGCCGGTCAGCGACGTCGTGAGGTGGGTGAGGCGGGTATCGATCGACTGGATCGCCTGCGCGGCACCGTCGGTCAGCGACGTCGCCAGCGTGTTGATGCGACCGTCGATGGTTTCGGTCATGGACTTCGCGCGGGTGTCGAACGACTGTTCGAGCGCGGCGACGCGGCCGACGAGCTGCTCGTCGAAGGTTCTGATATGGCCTTCGATCGTGCCGTCGAGGCTGGCGAACTTGCCGTTCAGCGAGGCGTCGAAATTGCTGACGCGTTCGCCGATCGCCGTCTCGAAATGCACCAGTCGCTGGTCGAGCGCGGCCGTGATCTCGCCGCCGTTCGCGGTGAAGCGGGTGTCGAAATTGTCGACATAAGTCTTCAGCGACTCATGGATGTCCTGCGTGCGCTGGCCCATGCGCTCGACGATCTCGCCGCCGAAAGTCTTCACGGTGCGGTCGAACTCGGAGATGTGACGGGTGATCAGCGCGCCCAGCGTGCCGGAGTCACGGGCGAACTTCTCGACCAGCTCGGTGCCCTGGTTCCTGACGAGCTCGTCGAAGGCGCTCATCTGCAGCGACAGTGAATCGTGCGCGGTCTCGGTCTGGCTCACGACCTTGGCGACCAGGGTGTTGACGGTGGCGTCGAGTGCCTCGCTCGCCTTGTCGCCGCTCGTCATGATCTGGCCGGCGAGCCGGTTGCCGGCGTCGTCGATCTTGGCGGAGATGTCGCTGGAACGCAGCTCGAGTTCGAGCAGCAGCGAGTCCGACGAATTCTTCAGGGAATCGTGCACCTGCTCGGTGCGCTCGGAGATGCCGTCGACGATTGCGGCGGAGCGCTGCTCGAACTCGCCGGTGATGCGGTCGATGCGCTCGTTCAGCATCTCGTGGACGCGGTCGGCGAGGTCGACGAACTCGTCGTGGACGTGGCCGGTCTTGAAGTTGAGGCTGGTGGTCAGCCGCTCGCTGGCGTCGAGCACGGCGCGCGTGGTCTCGTTGCTGGCCTCCTCGAGGCGATCGAGCAGGTCGCCGCCGCGCTCGCCGAGCGCGAGGATCATGTTGTCGCCGGCATTGCTCAGGGCGCCGGTGATGTGGGCGCCGCGCTCTTCCAGCGCGCCGGTGATGGACTTGGCGACCTCGTCGACGCGCGAGGCGATCGCGTCCGAGATCAGCGCGATGTCGTGGCGCAGGTCGATCTGCACGCCGGAGATGGCGCTGCGGACCTGCTCGGCCTGGCCGACCAGATTGTCGCGCTGATGCGCGATGTCCTGGAGCAGGGCCCGGATGCGCACCTCGTTGTCGGAATAGGCGCGCTCCAGCGCCGCGACCTCGTTGGCGACGAGCGTCTCGAGCTCGCCGGCGCGCGCGATCGCGCGCTCGATGCCGTCGCCCATCGCCGCGACCTCGCGGCGGATGGCCTGGCCGACGGTGACCATGGAATCGGAGGCCGAGCCTTCCGGCTCGGAGAAGCGGATTGCGACCTGCGCCATCGCCTGGGCGATCATGCGCATTTCCTGACCCCGCCAGACAAGGCTCGCCAGGAAGTAGAACAGCATGATCGGCGCGAAGAACATCGCGATCAGGCCGGCAATGACGAGCACGCCGCCGCTCTGGCCCATGGCGGCCTGGATCGAGGGCAGGAAACCGAATGTCAGCGCGGCGCAGGCGGCGAGCCAGACGCCGGCGAAGATGGTGGCGAAGGTGTAGACGTTGCGGGCAGGGCGGCCCTTCTGAAGCGCCTGGAGCAGCTGACCGATGGTCTCGCGGTCGTCGTTGGCGGCGCGGCGCGAAGTGCGCGGCTCCTCGATCGAATCAAACACGGTCGCGCGTTCGTTGGCGGCGGGACGCGGCTCGAAGCTCGGCTCGTCGAAGACCGGGGGCGCGGGCGGCGCCACCGGCGGCGGCGTTTCGTTGCGCATCGCGGCGTTGCGGCTCGTATCCGCAGCAGTGTCACTGATGTTGAGGGCTTCCTGGATCGCAGAAAGCGCAACTTCTGTTGGGTCTTTGACCTTCTTCGGAGTGTTCGCCATGTTCAGTCCGAGCCCTCGTTACTTGTACGCGTCCCCCCGCGAGCCCTGCGCATTACGCAAGCCCACAGACCGGATCATGCCGCATGCGCGGATTTCCGAGCCGTGCCCACCCCGGAACGGCTTGTCCGCCAATTTCTGCAACATCCTATTGGCAGAGAGTGGCGAATGAAATGCCCGCGATTAAGACAATCTTAATCATCGTTAACAGGATCGGGCCGTAACGCCTTAGCAATAAATGCAATTCTCCACGGAACTCGGCTGATTGCGGCAACTTTTAGTCAACAAACCGGCGGAATTGCGTAAACCAGCCCAAACATTTCGTTAACCATTTCCATGCTTGGGTGGGAGGAACCTGACCGCCGGACCGGCGGGATCGCGCTATGCCGGGGCCTGGGTCATGACGCCTGAACTGCAACGGATGGACTGGATGCCCTCGCCCCCGCTTGCGCCCGTCGACAGCCCGCTCGACCTCGATCACCTCTCCCGGATGACGCTCGGCGATGCCCAGCTGGAACAGGAAGTGCTGGCTATGTTCGCGGAGCAGGCAGTCCGCCTGATCGCGGCGATGGCGGCGCTGCCGACTGATGCCGGCGCACTCGCCCACAAGCTCAAGGGTTCGGCTCGCGGGATCGGCGCCTTTGCAGTGGCCGATGCCGCCGCTCATCTGGAGAGCGCGATCCGGACCGGCCATGGCCGGCCCCACGCCTTCGCCGCGCTGAAAGAGGCGGTGACCGAGGCCCGCGCCGCCATCGAGGCGATCCTGAAGTCTTGAGGCTCGAGGGTGAAGCCGGACTCTAGTCTCTTGTTTTGACGCGTTTTCTTGCCGCAAAGCGGGATTTACATCGCTTCAAAACGCTATGGCGCCGGGCTGACCGACCCGTTATAGGACAGCCCGGACCCTCCTTCATTCCCAGCACCGCGGCAGTACGAGCACACATGGCCAAGATTCACTTTGTCGACCACAAGGGCGAAACCCGCACGGTGGAAATCGAGAACGGCGCAACCGTGATGGAAGCCGCGATCCGCAACAGCATTCCCGGCGTCGAGGCCGAATGCGGCGGCGCCTGTGCCTGTGCAACCTGCCATGTCTATGTCGACGAAGCCTGGCGCGAGAAGGTCGGCAGCCCGACGCCGATGGAAGAGGACATGCTCGACTTCGGCTTCGACGTACGCCCGAACTCGCGCCTGTCCTGCCAGATCAAGGTCTCCGACGAGCTCGACGGGCTGGTTGTGGCGACGCCGGAACGCCAGGCCTGATCGTCATAAGCCCGATCCGTCTCGATCGAACTACGTACCGGGCGGCGCGACCTCGATGCCCCGCTTGTGCCAGGGTCTCAGCTTCGCGATCACGTCCGCAGTGAGCGGCGTCGGCCGCCGCGACGCTTCGTCGATCATCACGCCGACGGACGTCGCCGACGCGATGCACTTTCCTTGCGAGAACACGACCTGCTCGAAGGTCACCGACGTTCGTCCGAGCTTCACCACGCCGAGCCCGAGCTCGATCGTGTTCGGCCAGTGCAACTCGGCGCGGAAATGGATGTCGAGCCGCACCATGATCCAGGCAAGACCTGGCGGCGTCAGCCCGTATTCCGGGAGCTTCATCAGCGTGACCCGGCCGGTCTCGAAATAGGTGGCATAGACGGCGTTGTTGACGTGCTGGTTGGGGTCGAGATCGCCGAAGCGGACGTTGTCACCGAGGCGATAGGGATAGTCTTCCAGGCGCGGCGTCGTATCGAGGCGGCTTGGTGCGTTCACCGATTGATCTCCGTCATATCTTCGCCCGTTACAGCCCAGTTGTTTTGACCCGGCAAGAGGGTACGGCCGCGGGGCGCTCCCGCTTTTATGCCTTCCCTGATCCATCCCCGTTGGCTAGACAGGCAGGGTCACCTCGGCCCAAAGGGCGCCGTCCAACCGATAACGACCGATAAAGAGACGACATGAGCGACGTGATCAAAACCGATGTGCTGATTATTGGCGCCGGCCCCTGCGGTCTGTTCGCCGCCTTCGAGCTTGGCCTTCTCGACATGAAGGCGCATTTCGTCGACATCCTCGACAAGGTCGGCGGCCAGTGCGCCGAGCTCTATCCGGAAAAACCGATCTACGACATTCCCGGCATTCCGCACGTCTCCGGCCAGGGGCTGACCGACGCGCTGATGGAGCAGATCAAGCCGTTTCATCCGACCTTCCATCTCGGCGAGATGGTCGAGACGGTGGAGAAGATCGGCGATCCCGGCTTTCGCTGCACCACCGATGCCGGCAAGGTGTTCGAATGCAAGGTGGTGGTGATCGCGGCCGGCGGCGGCTCGTTCCAGCCCAAGCGTCCGCCGGTGCCGGGGATCGAGGCCTATGAAGGCACTTCGGTACACTACGCCGTGCGCAAGATGGAGACGTTCCGCGACAAGAACGTGCTGATCGTCGGCGGCGGCGATTCCGCGCTCGACTGGACGCTCAACCTGCATCCGCTCGCCAAGCGCATCACGCTGCTGCATCGGCGCGACGAGTTTCGCGCCGCGCCCCACAGCGTCGAGCAGATGCGCGCGCTGGTCGCCGGCGGCAAGATGGATCTGAGGCTCGGCCAGGTCACCGCGCTGGCGGGCGCGGACGGCAAGCTCGCCGGCGCCACGATCAAGGGCAACGACAACGCCCTGACCGAAATCTCCTGCGACACCATGCTGCCGTTCTTCGGGCTGACCATGAAGCTCGGCCCCGTGGCGAACTGGGGCATTGCGCTGGAGAACAATCTCGTGCCGGTCGAGACGTCGGCGTTCGAGACCAACGTACCCGGCATCTTCGCGATCGGCGACATCAACACCTATCCCGGCAAGATCAAGTTGATCCTTTGCGGCTTCCACGAGGGCGCGCTGATGTCGCAAAAAGCCCATCGCTACGTCTATCCGGAGAAGCGGCTGGTGTTCCAGTACACGACCTCGTCCTCCAGCCTGCAAAAGAAGCTCGGTGTCAACTGACGGCGCCAGGAGGGGAGGCGATGCCCCATGTTTCTGGAGCTGGAACCGTTCGCGAAATCGCCGTAGTCTGCGGCCATTGCGATAGTGGCTTGGCAGGGTGATTGGCTCAGCAAGGTGATGATGATGCGGACTCTTTTTTCCAGCTTTCGGCTGCTTCCTTTTCTTGCGCTGTCGCTGGTCGCGGTGACGCCGTCTGTGGCGCAAACCGCGGAGCCCACGGCGGCGGGTCTCTGGCAGAAGGTCGAAGACGGCAAGACGGTCGGATGGTTCCTCTTCGTCGACCGCAACGGCGTGTATGAAGGCGTGATCGCAAAGACGTTCCCGCGGCCCGGCGACGATCCGAACGAGGTCTGCAGCAAGTGCACGGACGATCGCAAGAACGCGCCGGTGCTCGGCATCTCCTTCGTCCGCAACATGAAGCGCGAAGGTCTGAAGTACGAAGGCGGCAATGTGCTCAATCCGCGCGACGGCCAGATCTGGAAGGCCAACATGAAGGTCAGCCCGGATGGCCAGACCCTGACGCTGCGCGGCTATCTCGGCATCTCGCTGCTCGGCAAGGACGAGGCCTGGACGCGCCTGCCGGATGCCAACATCGCCCAGGTCGATCCCGCCATCGTCGCCAAATATCTCCCCGCCCAGGCCGCCGTCGCGAAGCCGGCACCTGCGAAGAAGGGCGGCGCAATGATGGCGCCGGCGCCCAAGCAATAAGGTCTGACGTCGCGCACTGTGCCGCCTGATCGACTGTAGCTCCGGCGGCCATATCCACCGAAAGACGAACCCGCCGCGCGCCCGCTCCAGTAGTTGCCCGGAATGCATGCTGGCGCCGGATTTGCATAGCTATCCGCAAAGCCGCTGGGGGATGAGTCGCTGTCCTTCAAGCCTTTCGCCGAGCCGCGGAAGGCGGACGGCGCCCGTTGTCCCTCGCGGCGATCATTTCGATCCGCGGAGACGATATGCGACTTGCAAGATTGTGTGCGGCGCCATTGCTGGCCCTGACGGCGCTCGTGGCGACATCGGCGCTGGCGCGCGACGACGGGCGCTTCGCCAACTCGCCGTTAAAACCCTGGTTCGAAAGCTTGCACAGCCAATACGGGCAGTGCTGCTCGGACGCCGACGGCTACGTCATTGCCGATGTCGATTGGGAGTCCGATCGCGGCGGCTACCGCGTGCGCCTGGACAACGAATGGGTCGTGGTGCCCGACGGCGCCGTCATCACCGAGCCGAACAAGATCGGCCGAACCATGGTGTGGAAGCACTATGTCGACGGCCATCCGCGCGTGCGCTGCTTCATGCCGGGCAGCATGACATGAATGCGCATGTCATTCCGGTCGGCGCGGAGCGCCGAAGCCGGAATGACAAGACGTGGCTTAGCGCGCTTCGCTTTCCGAGCCCGCGCTTGCGAGCCGCTTGACGCGCGGCGACAGCACCGAGACCTGCACGGGCGAGGCGGGCATGCCGGCGACGATCATCGCGGGCGCGACCGACTGCTCCTCGACGCCGGCGCCGCCGAGCACCTGCACTTGCGTCGTCGAGATCGGAAACGAGGTCACTTCGTAAGAGGGAAGCTCGCTGGCGAACGCGCCGGCCGAGCTCGCGATCATGGCGCCGGCAACGGCAAACATCGAAAGAATACGCATTGGAAAATCTCCGTTGAAAATGTCAATCGGAGGTTTGGTCGCGTCGATGCCGCAGCAGGTTCGCTCGTGCACGAACATTCGCATCGCCTTCGGCGAACATATTGGTTGCTTGATGCGAAAGGACGAAACGAAGGCGAAATTTTTCGTGCCAATATTTCCGGACGGTTTCGCGGACGAACCGATGCGCTTCGCTTGGCGCTCCTGCCGATCCGCCTGCTTGCCGCCCTCAGGTCACGGGCGCCGGATTGAACAGCGTGAGATCGTTGTGGATGCCCCAACGATCCGACCACGGCTTCGTGCGGCCGCTGGCGACGTCGAGGATCAGGCGGAACAGGTCCCAGCCGGTCTCCTCGATGGTCTTCTCGCCGGTGGCGATGCGGCCGGCGTCGAAGTCGATCAGGTCCTTCCAGCGCCGGGCGAGTTCGCTGCGGGTCGCGACCTTGATCACGGGCGCAGCTGCAAGACCATAGGGCGTGCCGCGGCCGGTGGTGAATACCTGCAGCGTCATGCCGGAGGCCAGCTGGAGCGTGCCGCAGATGAAGTCTGACGCGGGCGTCGCTGCAAACAGCATGCCCTTCTGCGTCGCCTTCTCGCCGGGCGAGAGCACGCCGGTGATGGCGCTTGATCCGGACTTGACGATCGAGCCCAACGACTTCTCGACGATGTTGGCGAGGCCGCCCTTCTTGTTGCCGGGCGTGGTGTTGGCGCTGCGGTCGGCGCCGCCGCGGGCCAGATAGGAATCGTACCAGGCCATCTCGCGCACCAGCGCGCGGCCGACATCTTCGTTGATCGCGCGTCGCGTGAGCAGCTGGATGGCGTCGCGCACTTCGGTGACTTCAGAAAACATCACGGTGGCGCCAGCGCGCACCAGGAGGTCCGCGGCAAAACCGACGGCGGGATTGGCGGTGACGCCGGAGAAGGCATCGCTGCCGCCGCATTGCAGGCCGATGACGAGATCGGAAGCCGGGCACGTCTCGCGCTTGCGGGTGTTGAGCACCTTCAGCCGCGCCTCGGCCTGGGTCATGATGGCGTCGACGATCGCGCCAAAGCCGTCGAAGGCCTCGTCCTGCATGCGCACGATGGCATCGCTGACGCCTTCCGGCACCAGCCGCTCGGGCGCAAGCTTCTCGCAGCCGAGACCGACGACCAGGATCTCGCCGCCGAAATTCGGGTTGAGCGCGATGTTCTGCAGCGTGCGGATCGGCACGACCGCATCAGGCGCGGTGATGGCGACGCCGCAGCCATAGGCGTGCGTCAGCGGCACGACGTCGTCGACGTTCGGGTACTTCGGCAGCAGCTCGGCGCGGATGCGCTTCACCGCATATTCCATCGTGCCCTTGACGCATTGCACGGAGGAGGAGATGCCGAGGATATTCTTGGTGCCGACCGAGCCGTCCAGATTGCGGTAGCCCTCGAAGGTGAAACCTTCGAGCGGCGGCAGCGGGGCGGGGACGGCGGTCGAAATCTCGAGCTTGTCGAGGGCAGGGGCCTCCGGCATGCGGATGCGTGCCTCGTCCACCCATTCGCCGGCCTGGATCGGCGAGAGCGCGTAGCCGATCACCTCGCCATAGCGGATGATCGGCTGATCCTGCGCGATGTCGATCAGCGCGGTCTTGTGCCCTTGCGGCACGAAGGCGCGCAGCGTCAGTCCGCAGGCAAAGCGGGAGCCGGCGGGAAGCCCGAAATCGTTGACCACGATCGCGACATTGTCGCGCTCGTTGAGCTTGATGTAGCGGGGCTGCTCTTTCGCTGCGACGTCCTGGTCCATTGAGGACTCCGGGATTTGTAGGGTGGGTTAGCGCAGAAACTGAAATCGTAGGGTGGGCAAAGGCGCAACGCGCCGTGCCCACCATCTTCACACCGAGCATAAGCGGTGGGCACGCTTCGCTTTGCCCACCCTACGGTATCTACCCGTGGTTAGCCGGGGAACGTATAAGCCGTTTTCACCGTGGTGTAGAACTCGCGCGCGTAGGAACCCTGCTCGCGGGCGCCGTAGCTCGAACCCTTCCGGCCGCCGAACGGCACGTGATAGTCGACGCCGGCGGTCGGCAGGTTGACCATGACCATGCCGGACTCGCTGTTGCGCTTGTAGTGCGAGGCGTATTTCAGGCTGGTGGTGCAGATGCCGGAAGCAAGGCCGAACTCGGTGTCGTTGGAGATCGCCAGCGCCTCCTCGTAGTTCTTGGCGCGAATGACGGCGGCGACGGGTCCGAAGATTTCTTCACGCGCGATGCGCATGTTGTTGTTGGCTTCGGTGAACAGCGCCGGCTGGAGATAATGGCCGGGCGTCTCGCGCTTGAGGAGCTCGCCACCCCAGGCGAGCTTGGCGCCCTCGTCCTGGCCGATCTTGATGTAGCGCAGGTCCTGGTCGAGCTGGCTCTGGTCGACGACCGGGCCGATATGCACGCCGGCCTTGAGCGCGTCGTCCACCGACAGGCCCTTGAGGCGCTCGGCCATGGCCGCGACGAAGCGATCATGGATGCCTTCGGTGACGATCAGGCGGGAGGAGGCGGTGCAGCGCTGGCCGGTCGAGAAATAGGCGCCGTTGACGGCGACCTCGACGGCGGTCTTGAGATCCGCGTCGTCGAGCACGACCAGCGGGTTCTTGCCGCCCATCTCGAGCTGGAACTTCTTCATCGGGTTCGACAGCACGCAGGCCTGCGCGATCTTGCGGCCGGTCTGCACCGAGCCGGTGAAGGAGATCGCGGCGACATCCGGGTGGTCAAGCAGGGTCTGGCCGACGACGGAGCCGGAGCCGACCACGAGGTTGAACACGCCGGCGGGGATGCCGGAGCGGGTGATGATCTCGGACAGCGCATGCGCGGAGCCCGGCACCAGCTCAGCCGGCTTGAACACCACGGTGTTGCCGTAGCAGAGCGCGGGCGCGATCTTCCAGGCGGGGATCGCGATCGGGAAATTCCAGGGCGTGATCATGCCGACAACGCCCATCGGCTCGCGCGTGAGCTCGACGTCGAGCCCGGGACGGACGGAGGCACCCTTCTCACCGATCAGCCGCAGCGCTTCACCGGCGAAGAACGCAAAAATCTGGCCGGCGCGTGCGACCTCGCCGATGCCCTCCGGCAGCGTCTTGCCTTCCTCGCGCGCGAGCAGGCGGCCGAGCTCTTCCTTGCGGGAGAGGATCTCGAGAGAAATCTTGTTCAAGGCGTCGTAGCGCGCTTGAGGCGTCGATTGCGCCCAGGCCGGGAAGGCGGCCTTCGCGGCGGCGATCGCCTTCTCGGTCTGCGCCTTGTCGGCCTTGGCGTATTCGCCGACGAGGTCGTTGGTGTTGGAGGGGTTGATGTTCCTGGTGACGCCGGAGCCGTCGACCCATTCGCCGCCGATGAAGTTCTTAAGGATCGCAGTCATCGTTTCCTCCTTATCAAGAGGCATGATCCTATCGGAAAACCGGTGCCCGCTTTTCCGGGATCATGCCTGAAAGCTTACCGCACGAGGCAGGGACTCTTGTCGTCGAAGGTCCAGCCGGGGATCAGGTCCTGCATGGCAGTAGCGTCATCGCGTGCGCCAAGTCCATGCTGCTTGTAAAGGCCATGCGCAGCGTCGATGGCCGCCTTGTCGATTTCGATACCCAGGCCCGGCCTGTCGGGGACGGCAATCTTGCCGCCCTTGATCTGGAGCGGCTCCTTGGTCAGAGCCTGGCCGTCCTGCCAGATCCAGTGGGTGTCGATCGCGGTAACCTTGCCGGGTGCAGCGGCGCCGACATGGGTGAACATGGCGAGCGAAATGTCGAAATGGTTGTTGGAGTGCGAGCCCCAGGTCAGGCCGTTGTCGCGGCAGGTCTGGGCGACGCGCACCGAGCCCTGCATGGTCCAGAAATGGGGATCGGCCAGCGGAATGTCCACCGCGCCCAGGCGCAGCGCATGGGCGAGCTGGCGCCAGTCGGTCGCGATCATGTTGGTCGCCGTGGGTAGGCCCGTCGCGCGGCGGAACTCGGCCATGATCTCGCGGCCGGAGAAGCCGGCCTCGGCGCCGCAGGGGTCCTCGGCATAGGCGAGGATGCCGTGCATGTCCTTGCAGAGGTTGACAGCTTCCTCGAGCGACCATGCGCCGTTGGGGTCGAGCGTGACGCGCGCGTTCGGGAAGCGCTTGGCAATCGCGGTGACGGCCTCGATCTCCTGCTCGCCGCGCAGCACGCCGCCCTTGAGCTTGAAATCGGCGAAACCGTAATGGTCGTGGGTGGCTTCCGCGAGCCGCACCACGGTCTCGGGCGTCATCGCTTCCTGGTGGCGCAGGTTGAACCATTCCGCCTTGCCGGACTCGCCGCTGACATAGTCGAGCTTCGACGTGCTGATATCGCCGACGAAGAAGAGATAGCCGAGCGTCTCGACGCTCTTGCGCTGCTGGCCCTCGCCGAGCAGCGCGGCGACCGGCAGGTCGAGATGCTGACCGAGCAAATCGAGCAGCGCGGATTCGATCGCCGTGACCGCGTGGATCATCACGCGGAGGTCAAAGGTCTGCTTGCCGCGCCCGCCGGCGTCGCGGTCGGCGAAGGCCGTGCGGACGTCGGCGAGGATGTTGTTCATCGCGCCGACGGTCTTGCCGATCACGAGATCGCGGGCGTCCTGCAGCGTCTGCCAGATCTTCTGCCCGCCCGGGACCTCGCCGACGCCGGTGTGACCGGCATTGTCGGTGAGGATGACGATGTTGCGGGTGAAGAACGGCGCATGCGCGCCGCTCAGATTGAGGAGCATGCTGTCGCGGCCCGCGACCGGGATCACCTGCATCGCCGTGACGACCGGTGCGCCGGAAACTTCCACCATTGCACGCTCCTCCCTGTTGCGTTTTGTTATTCTGCAGCCTGTTGTGACGACCGGATGGCGGGCAGATTCTTCACCAGCGCGGTCAGTTCCGCGATCTCCTGCTCGGTGAGATCGGTCAGCGGCGGACGGACCGGGCCGGAATCGCGGCCGATCACCTTCATACCGGCCTTGATGATCGAGACCGCATAGCCCTTCTTGCGGTTGCGGATCGCGATCAGCGGCAGGATGAAGTTCTTCAGGCCGGCGTGGATGGTCTCGTGGTCGCGCTTGCGCACCGCGGCGTAGAAGTTGGTGGCGAACTCCGGAACGAAGTTGAACACGGCCGAGGAATAGGTCGTGACGCCCATGTCGAGATAGGGCAGCGCAAAAGTCTCGGCGGTCGGCAGGCCGCCGATATAGGTCAGGCGGTCGCCGAGCTTGGTGTAGACGCGGGTCATCAGCTCGATGTCGCCGATGCCGTCCTTGTAGCCGACGAGGTTGGGGCAACGCTCGGCGAGGCGGGCGAGGGTGTCGGGCTGGAGGATGGCGTTGTCGCGGTTGTAGACGATGACGCCGATCTTGACCGAGGCGCAGACCGCCTCGACATGGGCTGCAAGGCCGTCCTGCTCGGCATGGGTGAGATAGGGCGGTAGCAGCAACAGGCCGTCGGCGCCGGCCTTCTCGGCGCCAACAGCGATCTCGCGGGCGATCGCGGTGCCGTAGCCGGTGCCGGCGAGCACGGGCACGCGGCCCTTGGTCTCCTCGACGGCGATCTTGACGACCTGCGGAACCTCGGTCGGCGTCAGCGAGAAGAACTCGCCGGTGCCGCCGGCGGCGAACAGGCCGGCGACGTCATAGCCGCACAGCCAGTCCATGTTGGCGCGATAGGTCGTCTCGTCGAGGGAGTAATCCGCCCTGAACGGCGTGACGGGGAAGGACAGGAGGCCCGATCCGATCTTCTGGGCCATCTCGTGCGGGGTCATCTTGCTCATGGGCGCGGCTCCCTTCTTGCGTGTTGTGGAGGACGCGAGCTGAAGCCTGCGCGTCCATGCACCGTGGTTTAGGAGACCGTTCGATGCGCGTCCAAGCCAAAGCCTATATCGACCGATGCAGATTGAGCATCAATCTTCCGCTATCTCCGCGGAGGACAATTCACCGGCGATTTTGATGAGGGCCGACAGCAGCGGATTCTCGTCGTCGCGGCGCCAGACCATGAACAACTCGACGGGGACTCGTGTGCGCAACCTCAGCGGCCGCAGCCGGACGTCCGCTATCTTCAGGCTCGCCGCCGCGGCGGGCACGATGGCAAGGCCGAGGCCGGCGCGGACCATGGCGAGAATCGAGTGGATCTGGCTGAGATGCTGGACATAGCGCGGCAGCACGTCGGCGCGCGTGAACAAGGCCACGAGGAGGTCGTGGAAGTAGCGGCTTTCATAAGGCGAATACATCACGAAGGGCTGGTCGTCGAAATCCTTGATGGTGATGCTGTCGGCGCTCGCCAGCGGATGCTTCTTGGGGATCGCCGCGAGCAGGGGCTCGGCGACGACGCGGCGGCTGGCAAGCTCGGGACGCGCGATCGGCGGCCTCAGCAGGCCGGCGTCGATCTGGCCCGAGGTCAGCGCCTCGAACTGGTCGCCAGACACCATCTCCTTCAGCGAGAAATCGACCTCGGGCAATTTCGCGCGGCAGGCGGCGACGAGCTCAGGCAGGAAGCCGTAAGCCGCGGCGGCAGTGAAACCGATCTTCACCGAGCCGGTCTTGCCGAGCGCAATGCGGCGGGCGACCTGCGAGGCGCTTTCCGCAAGCTTGAGGATCCGCCGTGCCTCCGGCAGGAAGCTGCGCCCCGCGGGCGTCAGGCGCACCGAGCGGCTGGTCCGCTCCAGAAGCGGCGCGTCGATGATGTGCTCGAGCACCTGGATCTGCCGGGACAGCGGCGGTTGGGTCATGTTCAGCCGCGCGGCGGCGCGGCCGAAATGCAGTTCCTCCGCCACCGTGACGAAACAGCGGAGCTGGTTGAGGTCGAACATCGATACATGCCTTAGATGGATAAGGCGTTTCCCCGGCACTTCTAGCATCGATCACCCCCAAAACAAAGACGGCGGCTTTTCGAGCCGCCGTTGAGTTGCCTGGTCAAGCTCCCATGTGAGCCCTCAGGAGGAACGTTTGAGCGTCACCCGCTCGATCTTGCCGACGATGACGAGGTAGGCGAAGGCCGCCACCAGCGCGTTGAGGCCGACGAACACCAGCGCGCCGTTGAAGGAGCCGGTCGCGGCCAGGATGTAGCCGATCACGATCGGCGTGGTGATCGAGGAGAGGTTGCCGAAGGTGTTGAACAGGCCGCCGGAGACGCCGCCGGCTTCCTTCGGCGAGGTGTCGGAGACGACCGCCCAGCCGAGCGCGCCGATGCCCTTGCCGAAGAAGGCGAGCGCCATGAAGCCCACCACCAGCGCCTGTCCGTCGACATAATTGCAGGCAATGATCGACATCGATAGCAGCATGCCGCCCACGATCGGGATCTTGCGCGCCATGGTCAGCGAGCCCGTGCTGCGCAGGATCGCGTCGGAGATGACGCCGCCGAGCACGCCGCCGATGAAGCCGCACAGCGCGGGCAGCGTCGCGACGAAGCCGGCTTGCAGGATCGACAGCCCGCGCTCCTTGACCAGGTAGACCGGAAACCAGGTCAGGAAGAAATAGGTCAGCGTGTTGATGCAGTACTGGCCGAGATAGACGCCGAGCATCATGCGGTTGGAGAGCAGCTGGCGGATGTGGTCCCAGCCGGAGCCGGATTGAGGCGCACGCTCCTGCTTCAAATCGTCCTTGGGCGCGTCGAGATCGACCAGCGCGCCGCCCTCCTTGATGTAGTCGAACTCGGCGTCGTTGATGCCGGGGTGCTCTTTCGGACCGTAGATGGTCTTGATCCAGACGAGGCCCATGACGACGCCGAGCGCACCCATCACGAAGAACACGAAGCGCCAGCCATAAGCGTGGGCGATCCAGCCCATCAGCGGCGCGAAGATCACGGTCGCGAAATACTGTCCCGAGTTGAAGAAGGCCGACGCGGTGCCGCGCTCATTGCCTGGAAACCAGGCCGCGACGATGCGGGCGTTGGCGGGAAAGGAGGGCGCTTCGGCGATGCCGACCAGGAAGCGGAGTGCGAACAGCACGAGGATGGCGGTGCCGGCGCTGAAGAAGCCGACCCAGCCCTGCATCATCGTGAACATCGACCAGACGATGATGCTGAAGGCGTAGACGAGGCGCGAGCCGTAGCGGTCGAGCAGCCAGCCGCCCGGCACCTGCGCGATCACATAGGACCAGCCGAAGGCCGAGAAGATGTAGCCCATGGCGACGGGATCGAGATGCAGCTCCTTGGAGAGCGCGGGGCCTGCGATCGACAGCGTGGCGCGGTCGGCATAGTTCACCGTGGTGACCAGGAACAACATGGTCACGATGAGCAGCCTGACGCGAGACCTCCTCACATCCGCTGCGGACACCACTGCGCTCATCACGCGCCTCCTTAGAACTCGAAACGTTTCCCTCGAAGCGACTCCTAGAGGCGCGCGCGGCAAAGTGTCCAAGTTCAAGGGAGTATCGATCGATGCCGTTTTTGGATTGATGGAACGGCGAGTGCGGGGAACGATACGTGGTGATGGCGAATGCGTGAGCAAGCTAGCCCCACGCACTCAATTGTCATTCCCCGCGAAAGCGGGGAATCCAGTACACCGCGGCGTCTCGATTCAATCACTGCTGTCACGGAGTACTGGATCGCCCGGTCAAGCCGGGCGAGGACACCGAGAGTGTGGAAAGTGCAAACCCCAATCGTCATTGCGAGCGCAGCGAAGCAATCCAGAATCTTTCCGCGGAGGGACGCTGGATTGCTTCGCTGCGCTCGCAATGACGGTGTGGAGAGAGCTCGCTCTCTCTTCTACTGCTGCGCGCCGCCCAACAGCGGCGCCAATAGTCCGCGCGTCACGCCTGGCGGAACGGTATCGAGGCCGAGCACCGCGCTTGCGGCCGGCAGCGCGGCATCCGCCATCGCGGCGTGGCCTTCGGCGCTCGGATGCACGGCGCCGCCATAGACGGCGGAGAGCACGCCCCAGGTCGCATCATGAATGTCGGTCGGCTGGCTCGCGGCTGGCAGGCCTTGCGGATAGGTCATCGCAGCAAAATAGCTGTCGTTGGCATCGCGGATCCAGCGCGCACGCGGCAGGTAGGCGCGGTATTCCGAGGCGCCGCGGCCGCACAGCATCGGCTGGCTCGCCGCCGTCACGATGTCGGGATTGAAGCTCTGGCCGTTCTCGGCAAAGCAGGTGCGGTCGAATTCGGGATCGTTGCCCGAGTGAGCGCAGAAACCGTGGTCGGCGAACGCCGCCTGGTGCGTGTCGACGAAGGTCATGCGGTCCGCCTCCGGATCGCGGCACAGTGCACCGCGGGTGCAGGTGGCGAGCCCCTTCAGCTGCGGCAGGAATTCGGTGTCGACGAAGGTCGAGACACGGGCGAGGCGCTGCGGGTCGGCATTGAAGGACGGATGGATGTCGAAGCCGGCGCGGCCGCCGCGGCAGGGCACGCCGCCATCGGCGAGCGCCGGATTGGCATAGGAGACATAGACCACGTGTGAGAGGTCGCCGCCGACCAGTGGCTTCAGCGCCTCGCGCAGCTTGACGAAGTTCTGCGGCAGCTCGCGCGCCAGCGCATCGCGGGAATCGTCGACGCTGGCCATCACGCCGGAGCGGCGGAACAGCGCGCGCTCGGTCGCGGTGTCGACGATGACGTCGGCGACGAGACCGGAGAAGTAGACGTCGTTGGCGCCGACCGAAAGCAGCACCAGATCGAGCGTGCGATCAGGTTGACGTTTCTTCGCTGCGGTGAGCGCCTCGCGCAGCTCGGCGACCTGCGCGGCCACGCTGGTGTTGCAGACGCCGGTCTTGCCTGGCGGGCATTCGCGGGCGCGCTGCGAGCCGAGCAGCCCGTCGCCGATGCTGGCGCCGGTGCAGGCGAGCGGCAGGAAGGTCACGGCGATGTGGGTGTAGCGCACCGCGAGCGCCAGCGCGGTGCGGGCCTGATAGCTGTAGAGCGAGCGGTGGCAGGGCGCGTTGAACCAGAGGGCGCTGTAGCGTTGCCAGTTGGCGAGTGTATCCGGCGCCTCGCAGGCACGGCCGCCCTTGAAGCCGGCGCGGCTCGGCCGGTAGTACTGCGCGCCGGCGGTGCCGAGATAGGAGCGGAAGCAAAAACCTTCGTCCGACAGCGCCAGCGGCCGGTCGGGATTGCCTTCGCCGGACGCGATGCTGTCTCCCAGGCCAGCGACGAAGATGTCACGGACCTGGATCTCGGTCTGGATCCGCTGGGTCGGATCCGAGCCGGAGGAGACGTCGACGGTCGCGACCGTCTGCTTGCCGTAACGGACGCGCAAATTGACCGGCTCGGCGCAATCGAAGGTCGAGGCTTGCGGCCCGTCGCCGTCGTCGAACGACCAGGCGCAGGTGGCGCCGACCGGCACTGCGCCGGAGAGGCGCACCGTGACGGGGTGGTCGATCGGGGTGATGTAGTTTTCCTTGACGTTATCGCGGGTGCAGGGCTGGTTGACCCGGCCCTGAAGGTCGATGCAGAGCCGGTTGACCATGTTGCGGGCCCAGCCGCGACCCTCGCTCTGGAGCTCCAGCGACTGCTCGGCCGCCAGGATGCTGCGGTTGCGCGCGTTCTCGACATGGAGCAGGAAATCGCGCTCCTCGCGGAACAATCGGAAGCGGTTGCGTACCTCCCAACTGATCTGCATGGCGCCGGCGTCCTGCGCGGCGGCCCGCTCGGGCGCCAACGCGGTCAGAATCCCGGCAAGCAGCAGAGCGCCTGCGGAAAGGGTGCGAAAGGGGAAAGGGATCATGGCCCGCGTGTTCAACGGCAAAGTTGAGGCGGAAATAAGAGAGGATTGCTCCCCCGCCCGCAACCTTTGTCTGACGGTCTTGTGGCTCCGCCCTACCGCTTGCCGGCCTGCCGCAGCGCCCGTTCGCGCTCCATCGCGGCCACCTGCTTGGGCAGGTTGGCCTGGGCGCAGGCCTCCGCCAGCCGTCGCCGCTCCTGCCACGGCGCAACCACATTCGTCCAGAGCTCGCGCGTGCCCATGATGGAGATCGCGAGGCCGAATGGGATCACGAAGTAGAGAATGCGGAACACCAGCAGTGTGGCCAGAAGCTGCTCGCGGCCGAATTCGGGCAGCGCGACAAGCATGGCGACATCGAACACGCCGATCGAGCCGGGCGCGTGACTGGCAAAGCCGAGCAGCGTCGCCAGGATGAACACCACGGCGAGCGACATGAAGTCGATCGGCGGATTGGCCGGCATCAAAAGGTACATCGCGGTGGCGCAGAAGCCGAGGTCGACGACGCCGATCAGGATCTGCACCAGCGTCAGCGGCGCGGAGGGCAGCACCACCTTCCAGCCTTTCTGGCCGAGCTCGCGGCGCTTCTCGCCCATGCAGAGCCAGACCAGATAGGCGCCGATCGAGGCGAGGCCGCCGAGCGCGATCAGCCGGTTGAGCGACGACGGGAGCTGATCCATCGCGGACGCCGCATCCGGATGGATGGCCATGCCGATCGAGAGCACGAAGATGTTACCGAGCCAGAAGGTCAGGCCCGACAGGAAGCAGATTTTCGCGACGTCGATCGCGTTCAGCCCGTAATCCGAATAGATCCGGAAACGGATCGCGCCGCCGGTGAAGACCGTCGCGCCGATGTTGTGGCCGATCGAATAGGACGTGAAGCTGGACAGCGCTGCGATGCGATAGGGCACGTGCTTCTTGCCGATCGTTCGCAGTGCAAAAAAGTCGTAGAAAGTCAGCGTGCAGAACGCGAAGACGACGCAGATCGCCGCCAGCCCGATATTCCCACGGGGAATCTCGGTCAGCGCGGTCAGGATAACCCCGGTATCGATGCCCTTGAGGGTCCGCACCAGAGTGATGATCGCGAAGGCGATGATGAACACGCTCGCGGCAATGCCGAGCCGTCGCCAGCCGATCCATCTATTAAAGCCGCGTTTCAGCGCGGTCAGCAGTCCGTGCATTCATCCTCCCGGCGGGGGGCAAGACCGATCCAGCCAGGCATCGGCCGATCGGGTGCGATGACGGCCAAAGGCAGGCGTCGATCGCTAGACATGATCAAGTTCATTTAAGGCAAAAACAGCGACTTGTGCAGCCCTTGACAATGGGAGGTTCTGCGCTGGGCCGCCCACTTTTGTCATACGTCGTTCACATCGGACATGCGTTAAGCATATGAGTCGTATGAGCGGCTCAGATGGCGCCGACGCGTTGACATGGTGTCAAATTCTGGCGTCGCCAGCATTGTTCCAGCGCAAGCGATCCGCACTTTTTTGGAACGTCGATGTAGCGTGCCCGTTAGCGCCCCATCAACAATCGAACATGGCGAAATATGCGGCCTTTTGTGCGGGCCGATGACGTCGTGTTCCCGAAACCGAGAGGACCGGAACGATGGGACTGTTCACAAAAGACATCAAAACCATGAACGACCTGTTCGTGCACCAGCTTCAAGACATCTATTATGCCGAGCAGCAGCTCACCAAGGCGCTGCCGAAGATGGCAAGCAAGGCCACCGATCCGCAGCTGAAACAGGGCTTTTTGACGCACCTCGAAGAAACCAAGCAGCATGTCGCGCGGCTGGAGGAAGTGTTCAAGATGCATGGCGTCGCCGCGAAGGCGGTGGATTGCCCGGCCATCGACGGCATCATCGAGGAAGCCGACGAGACCGCCGGCGAGGTCGCCGACAAGGCTGTGCTCGACGCGGCGCTGATCAATGCGGCCCAGGCCGCTGAACATTACGAGATCGTCCGCTACGGCAGCCTGATCGCCTGGGCCAAGCAGCTCGGCCGCAACGACTGCGCCACCGTGCTTGCGAAGACGCTGGAGGAAGAGAAGGCGACCGACAAGAAGCTGACGACACTCGCCGAGAGCAAGGTGAACCTGCGCGCAGCGAGCTAAGGCAAAGCCAAGCCAAGAAGACGCCGCGCAGTGGTCCGCGCGGCGTTTTCTCTTTCTGCCGTCATGCCCAGAGCCTTCGTAATCATCATTCGGCCTTTGTCGAAACATGACGGCGGGCCGGATGAGTATATTTCGCATGGGGCTGCAATCGAGGTGCTGCATGCGAGCCGATACCATCAAATATGAAGCCTTCGACGATCGAGCCGGCGCGCCGCGCGCCGGCTCGCGTCTTGGAACCTCGCTTACGCTGGCCGCGATGAGCCTCGGCTATGGCGTGGTGCAGCTCGACGTCACGATCGTCAACACCGCGCTCGATGCGATGGGCAAGGCGCTCGGCGGCGGCATCGCCGAACTGCAATGGGTTGTCAGCGCCTACACCATCGCGTTTGCCGCCTTCATCCTGACGGCCGGTGCTCTCGGCGACCGGATCGGCGCCAAGCGCGTCTTCATGGCGGGGTTCGCCATCTTCACCGCAGCCTCGCTCGCCTGTGCGCTGTCGCCCAATGCGGTCGTGCTGATCGCCGCGCGGCTGGTCCAGGGCCTGGCAGCGGCGATCCTGGTGCCGAATTCCCTTGCGTTGCTCAATCATGCCTATGCGGACGACCGCGAGCGTGGCCGCGCCGTCGCGGTCTGGGCCGCAGGCGCGAGCCTTGCGCTCACCGCCGGCCCCTTCGTCGGCGGCGCGCTGATCACGCTGGTCGGCTGGCGTGCGATCTTCCTGGTCAATCTGCCGATCGGGCTCGCCGGCCTGTGGCTGAGCTGGCGCTATGCCAGCGAGACCACGCGGGCCCGCTCGCGCGAGATCGATCTGCCCGGCCAGCTGGCCGCGATCGGTGCGCTGGGCGCGCTCGCCGGCGCCATCATCGAAGGCGGTGCACTGGGGTGGGACCATCCTGCCGTGATCGCAGCCTTTGTCGGGGCGGCCGTTCTCGCCGGGCTCTTCGTTTGGCGCGAGAGCCGCGCGGCGCAGCCAATGCTGCCGCTGTCGTTGTTCGGCCACCGGCTGTTCACGCTGACCTCGCTCGTGGGGCTGCTCGTGAACATCGCCATTTACGGCCTGATCTTCGTGCTCAGCCTTTACTTCCAGAGGGTCAACGGGCTGTCGGCGTGGTGGACCGGGCTTGCCTTCGTGCCGATGATGGCGGCGGTGCTGCCGGTCAATCTGCTGGCCCCGCGCCTGGCTGAGCGCATCGGCCGGTGCCGGACCATCGTCGTCGGGGCCTGCATATCGGCCCTCGGCTGCCTCGGCCTGCTCTGGATCGAAGCCGGGACGAGCTATTGGGCGATCTGCGCGCAGATGATCGCGATCAGCGGCGGGCTCGGCCTCCTGGTGCCGCCTCTGACGTCGACCCTGCTCGGCAGCGTCGAGAAGACGCGTTCCGGCATAGCGGCCGGCGTGCTGAACGCGACGCGGCAGACCGGCAGTGTGCTCGGCGTTGCCCTGTTCGGCTCCCTGGTGGCGTCGGACCGTGCGTTCATGCCGGGCCTGCATCTGGCGCTGGCCATTTCGGCGGCCGTTTTGCTGCTCGCCGCCGGTGTGATCGGCCTCGGCGCGCCGGCACGAGGATGAACAAGGTGAATGTGAGCGAACGCACACATCTCCCATTCACCATTCCCGGAACGGGTTTGTAGCTGGTTACCGATCGTCCATCTCTGTCGGGTCAAGTGCCGGTCGATAGGGGCCGGCAATGTATCAAGTTCTCTACTGTCTCACCGATGAGCATGATTGGCGCCTCGTCGCGCTTGGCGGCGCAGTGTGTCTGCTCGCCAGCGCGGCGGCGATCAGCCTGTTTCAGCGCGCACGCGCGGCGCACGGTCCCGGGCGCCTGGCCTGGATCGCCCTGGACGCCGCCGTCAGCGGATGCGGCATCTGGGCGACGCATTTTATCGCGATGCTCGCCTACGGCCCGGGCGGGACCGGCGCCTACAACATCCCGGTGACGATCCTCTCGTTGATCCTTGCGATCTCCGTGACCTTCGTGGGGCTGAGCATCGCGGTATCGTCCTCGCGCCCGGTGTGGATCGTGCTGGGCGGCGCCATCGTCGGCACGGGTGTCGCGGCGATGCATTACACCGGCATGGCGGCGCTGGAAGTGCCGGCACAGGTGCACTGGATCGGAAGCACGGTTGCCGCCTCGGTGCTGTTCGGAATCGTCTTTGCGGCATGCGCATTGTTCATCGCCGCCCGGCGCGACGACCTCTCCCACGCGCTGACGGCGACCACCCTGCTGACGGTTGCCATCGTCGCGCATCATTTCACCGCGATGGGCGCGGTGCTGCTGACGCCGGATCCGACGCTTGCGATCAGCGGGCTCTCCATCCCGCCGGCTTCGCTGTCCTTCCTCACCGCCAGCGCCGCGGTCGCGATCATCGCGATTGCGCTCGTTGCCGCGCTGCTCGACCGCCGCGCCAAGGGCGAATTGGGCCGCCAGCAGATCGTGTTGGACAGCGCGCTGGAGAACATGTCGCAGGGGCTGTGCATGTTCGATGCGGACGGCAAGATCATCCTGTTCAACGAGCGCTATGCCGCGATGCTCCGTCGCACCGACATCCTGCTCACCGGTCGCCGGCTGGTCGACGTGCTCAGGGAAGAGCAGGCCAAGGGCCAATGGCAGGGCGACGCCGATGAATTCTTCGCCCGTCTCGTGGTCGACGCGCGCGAGGGCCGCACCACGACCGACGTCGTCAACCGGTTCGGGCGCTCCATCCGGGTCGTCAACCAGCCGATGCAGGGCGGCGGCTGGGTCGCGACCTTCGAGGACATCACCGAATGGCTGGAGGCGCAGGCCAAGATCTCGCACATGGCCCGCCATGACGCGCTGACCAGCCTGCCGAACCGGGTGCTGTTCCACGAACAGCTCGAGCAGGGACTGCGCCGCACCAGGTCGGGCGACCAGCTCGCGGTGCTTTGTCTCGATCTCGATCACTTCAAGGACATCAACGACTCGCTCGGCCACCCCATCGGCGATGCGCTGCTCAAGGAGGTCGGCCGCAGGTTGAAGACGACGGTCGGCGAACACGATACCGTGGCACGGCTCGGCGGTGATGAGTTCGCGGTGGTTCAGATCGGACGTTCCGAGGAAACCGCAGCGAGGGCTCTTGCCGGCCGCCTCGTCGAGGTGATCTCGGCGCCTTACGAGATCGACGACCATCAGATCGTGATCGGCGTCTCGATCGGCATTTCGTTGTCGCCGCAGGACGGGATCAATCCGGACGAGCTGTTGAAGAACGCAGACCTCGCGCTCTACCGCGCCAAGGCGGACGGCCGTGGCACCTATCGCTTCTTCGAGACCGGCATGGATGCGCGCGCGCAGGCGCGGCGCCTCCTGGAAATGGATCTGCGCGCGGCGCTGCAGCGCGACGAGTTCGAAGCTTACTATCAGCCGATCCGCGACGTCGCGAGCGGCCGCGTCGTCGCCTTCGAGGCGCTGCTGCGCTGGAACCATCCGCAGCGCGGGCTGATCGCGCCGATCAACTTCATTCCGGTGGCCGAGGAAACCGGACTCATCGTCCAGCTCGGCGAGTTCGTGCTGCGCTGTGCCTGCACCGACGCAGCGACCTGGCCCGACGATGTCGACGTCGCCGTCAATCTGTCACCGGTGCAGTTCAAGAGCCCGAACCTGATCGCATCCGTGACCGAGGCGCTGGCGGCCTCGGGACTCGATGCGCGCCGCCTCGAGCTCGAGATCACCGAATCGGTGCTGCTCCAGAACAGCGAGGCGACGCTGACCACCCTGCACGAGCTGCGCGCCATGGGCGTGCGGATCTCGCTCGACGATTTCGGTACCGGCTATTCGTCGCTGAGCTATCTGCGAAGCTTCCCGTTCGACAAGATCAAGATCGATCGCTCGTTCGTGTCGGAGCTGGCGACGCGCGAGGATTCCATGGCGATCATCCGCGCCGTGACCGGCCTTGGCCGCAGCCTCGGCATCGTCACCACCGCGGAAGGTGTCGAGAACGACGCGCAGCTTGAGCTGCTCCGGCGCGAGGGTTGCACCCAGGCGCAGGGCTATCTGTTCAGCAAGCCGCGGCCCGCTTCCGACGTGGCGATGATGCTGGAAGTCCCGCGGCTGCGCGCCTCTGCTTGAGGGTTAGCCGCGGCGCAATGCGAAATGCGCGCCGCAGAACGCCATCACGGCGCCGAGGCACAGCGCGGCGAGCCCGGCGAGGACGACCGAGACGGTCGGGATCGAGCTCGGTGCCGCGGCCGCCTGGCCCGCGCCCGCAAGCAGCAGCACGCCGACCGCGATCAGGAACTGCCGCATCCGTTGCGGGATCTGCCCGGAGACGGCGCTCTGCATTAAGCTCGCCGTGAAATAGCCGCCGGAGAAGCCGACGGTCGCGATCAGCCACCAGGCGATCGCGGCGCCGGCCGGCATGAACTCGTGCGTGTCGGAGCGCCAGAGGCCGCCGAGATCGAGCCCGTAGCGCGCGCCCAGCATGTGCACGGCGAGCGCGAGCAGCACGCCGGAAATCACGGCGGCACCGAGAATCAGGCGGCGCGGAAAAAAGGTCGTCTCAGCCATGCCCCGCTTGTAGGATGGGCGAGGGCGATCGCGCAAGCGGATCGCGGACGGGGTTGATTGTCGAGATGCAGGTTTCGGATGCCGAGCCAGCCACGAGCTATGCCTACAAGGCGTCGCTGATCGGTTCGGCGCACCGCTTCGAGCTGACGGAGGCGGGGCTTTCCTGGCACATCGCCGGGCGCTCGGGGCTGTGGCGTTACGACGAAATCTCCGCGATCCGGCTGTCGTTCCGCCCCGTATCGATGCAGCAGCACCGCTTTCGCGCCGATGTCAGCCACGCCGGTGGCGGCCGCATCGCGATCCTGTCGACCAGCTGGCAGACCGCGGCGCTGATGGCGCCGCAGGACAACGGCTTTCGCGCGTTCATCGTCGAATTGCATGCGCGGATGGCGCAGGCGGGCAGCCGGGCGACGCTGACCGCGGGCCTCGGCCGCGCGACCTATGCGGCGGTGCTGGCCTTCCTGGCGGTGCTGACGGTGGCGATGACGGGACTCTTGATTCGTGCGCTGGTGATCGGCGAGTTCGCCGGCGCGCTGTTCATTCTCGGCTTTGCCGCGCTGTTCGCCTGGCAGGTCGGGGGCTTCGTCCGGCGCAACCAGCCGCAAAGCTACAGTTTTGATCGTGTGCCCAAGGCTTTGTTGCCCTGAAAGGCCTTGCTGCCCTAGCTGCAATCCGCCGCAATCAAACGTGACTTCGCGCTGCCGTGCCGGTGTCGCATCGTGCCGCCATGTCAGCCATGGATCGCGCCACGCGTCAGCTTACGGCGGATGAGATCGCCGAGATCAACCGCACGCATCTGATCGATACGCCGCTCCGGCCGGCCGACCTGTTGTTCATGTTCGGCACCCGCGAGGACGTCGGCTTGCGCGCCGACACCGCCGCGAGGCTGTGGCGCGATGGGCTTTTCCGCTGGTCAATTGTCAGCGGCGGAGTGACGCCGGGCTCGGAGCAATCCGAGTGCATTGTCATCAAGGCGGCGATGGCCGCGGCCGGCATTCCGCCGGACCTGATCCTCGAGGAGCATCGCGCGATGAACACCGGCGAGAACGTGATCTTCTCGCTGCCGATCATCGATGCGGCGCTCGGACTGCGAAATATTCGGAGCGTGATCTGCCTTGGCAACACCTGGACCGCGCGCCGCTACCCGATGACGTTGCATCGGCACTGGCCGGAGGTCGACAAGATGCTGCTCACCGTCGACAGCTTTGCAACGCCGCGCGCGCTTTGGCACACGGATGTCGAGTTTCGCCGCCGGGTCCTGCACGAATGGAACAAGATCGAGCCGTACAGGGCGAGGGGCTTCATCGCGCAATGGCCTGAGGCCTGAGAAAGCGATTCTCGTCTTGACGCGTTTTCTTTACGCGAACCCGTATCCACTTCGCTCGAAAACGCTCTGGTTACTCCGTCGAATCAAAATCCTCTTCCTTGGTGCCGAGCAGCGACACGATCGTGCGCAGGCCCGAATCGAGTTGCTCGGGCGAGGGCGGGGCGAGCGCGAGCCGTACCGCATTCGGTGCATGACCATGGGCGATCGCGAATGTCGAGGACGGCGTCAGCGCGATGCCGCGCCTAGCTGCCGCCGCGACGAAGGTCTGCGAGCGCCAATGCGGCGGCAGCGTCAGCCAAAGGTGATAGGAGCGCGGGTCGGCGGCGAGCTGGTAGCCGGCGAGCAGCCTTGCCGCGGTCTGCTGGCGGCGTGCGGCGTCGATGCGTTTCAGGCGTGTCAGCTCGGCGACGGTGCCGTCGGCCATCAGCCGCTGCCCGGACGCCAGCGCGTGTCCCGAGGCGATCCAACCGCCGGTGCGGACCGCGCTCATCACGCTCTCGCGCAAGTGAGGCGGCGCGACGAGGATGCCGAGCGCAAGGCCCGGCGCGACCTTCTTGGACAGGCTGTCGAGCACGATGCAGCGATCCGGCGCGAGCGCCGCCAGCGGCGTGTCGTCGGCGAGGAAGCCGTAGACGGCGTCCTCGATGATGGTGAGATCGAGCTTCTCGGCGACGCGCATGATGTCGGCGCGCCGTGTCGCGTTCATGGTGACGCCGAGCGGGTTCTGGATGATGGGCTGGAGATACAGCGCTGACAAATGCGCCTCGCGATGCGCCTTCTGGATCGCATCGGGCCGCGCGCCGAATTCGTCCATCGGGATCGGAACGAGCGTCACACCTAAGCGCGCGGCAATGCTCTTGACGTAGGGATAGGTCAGCGCCTCGACGCCGCAGCGGCCGCCGGTGGGAACGAGCGCGGCGAGCGCGGCCGCGAGCGATTGCTTGCCATTGGCGGTGAAGACGATCTGCTCGGCCTGCGGCGCAAAATCCTTGCGCGACAGATAGGTGGCGGCCGCATTGCGCGCGCTCTTGGTGCCGGTACTGGTCGAGACGCGCAGGGCGGATTCCAGCGCATCGACGCGCTCGAGCCCCGCAAGGCTCTTGGCGATCATCGCCCATTGCTGCGGCAATAACGGATAATTGACCTCGAAATCGATCCGCGCATCGCGCGGCTCGCTCAACGCCTCGACCTCGCGCCTGATGTCTCCGGAGATGAAGGTGCCGCGGCCGACCTCGCCGACCACGAGGCCGCGGCGGAGCAATTCCGTATAAACCCGGCTCGCGGTCGAGACCGCGATGCCACGGTCATAGGCAAAATTACGCTGCGGCGGCAGCCGGTCGCCGGGCCTTAACGTGCCGTTAGCGATATCGACGGCAATGGCATCGGCAAGCTTCACGTACTCGAACTTGGACATTATTGCACCGAGAGCAATGTTTTCCTTGCTCCGAGGAGTGTACTGGAGCATTCAAGTTCCATCAAGTTCCGCGATTGAGCCGAGGAGAGCGAGTGCAATCCGACGGCAAATGAGGTGCAGGCGCTGACAGCGTCCGCGCCAACGGCATCGGCTTCGCCGCGCGGGACGCAAGGCCGGAGAAGAAAAATGACCATGATCTCGCAAACTGCCGGGCGGAGTTTACGCCCCTCCTCGTCGAGCGGTTTCTTCCGCGCGCTCGCCAACGGCGTCCAGGCGCTGTTCGACCGCCTCGAGCGCCGCTCCGCCGTCAAGACGTTGAGCGAGCTCGACGACCGCGCCTTGCGCGACATCGGGATCAATCGCAGCCAGATCGAGGACGCGGTGTACGGGCAGTTCAAGGCCGAGCTGTCGCGGTATCTGTGAGCTTGCTTCTCTGTGTCCCGGACGCGCTGCAGCGTCCTTCGCTGCTGCCCAGAGCCGGGACCCAGCAAGCTGCGGCACTCGCTGCTGCATGGGCCCCGGCTCTGCAGCGCACCGCTGAAGGAGCGCTGCGCTGCGTCCGGGGCACGAGACCTGAGTTTGCGCGCACACCTGCCTCCACATCGTCATTGCGAGCGCAGCGAAGCAATCCAGCTTCCCTCCGCTGAAAGACTCTGGATTGCTTCGCTGCGCTCGCAATGACGTGGTGATGGCATCGCTCTCTCAACTTGCATCTTCATTGCAGACATACCTTTGCATCCTCGCGGCTCATCTCGCCCGAGCTTTGCCTCAACGCTTCCCCCTCAAGTGAAAGAGGGCGCAGGGAAGGCCGGGAGCCGGCTGGCACCCGCGGTCCACTGTGCGAAGTTGCAGTCAGAAAATCTGCACAGCGGCATACAGGTGAAGCCAGGACATCCCGGCCTTCCCTGCGCAGTGGTTTTACGGCTTATGTCGCGCTCTCCCCGGGGAGCGATGCACTATTGCCCCCGTCGCCATGCGGATGACTGATGCGCGTGCCCGGTCGGGCCGCCACATCACCACAGGACTTGGCGCACAGACCCCGGGCGCCAGGACCACACGATTTTGCCGTACGCGAACCGCATCTGTCGTTGGCGCGAGGTCTTCGCTCACGGTCGCCCGCCCTGCGAAGCTTGTCGCGCCAATGTGGCCCGCGTCCACCGCCGCCCGGCCCGCGTTCGTGACGATCGCGATACGCCCCTCTTCCTTGGGCCGGGGTGCGTGCACTATCCGCTAATTCCGAATTTCGGTAAAGTGGAATATTTTCGTGGCCGCGTATTGACCGAGCATTTGGGTGTTTTGCCCGTCGGGCACCGCAAGGTCTCGTAGCCCGGATGGAGCGCAGCGTAATCCGGGAATCGTGCGGAAAGAGCAGCCCCCGGATTGCGCTTCGCTCCATCCGGGCTACGGGCTACTACGCGCTGTCGCGATGATCAGGCCAACGCGACTTGGCCCCATACGCCGCCGTAAGCTCGATCGTCTTCGGATCGGTCGGGCTCGTGCCGCGGCTTAGTTGGCACGCTGCGTCGGCGCCGATGCCTGATGTCCAAACGCTGCACATGCGCAACGACGCTGCCGGCGAGCCGGGCGGTACGTGCCGCCGCCTGTTTGAGGACGAACAGGATCGTCGTGACGCGGCTCAGCACGCCGAGCAGGATCACCACCGAGAAGATGTCGATATAGGCGAGGAAGTCACCGATGAGCATCAGTTCCGGCGGAATCGGGATTCTATGATAGTAGGCCAGCACAATGATAACGACTGGGATCAAGGCGATCGCCTTCCGCACCGTCAGCCGGTCCAGCAACGCTGCAAATTGCACGACCAGCACCTCCCATAGTGCGTCGCCAATCGCGAGCGGGACCTCGTAGGTCCATCTGTGCCACCAGTGCTTCACGGTATTGCTCCGAGTTAGGTGCGTGACCACCGGTCTTGTCGCCCGGATGGAGCGGAAGCGTAATCCGGGGGCGGCCCCGGATTGCGCTGCGCTCCATCCGGGCTAGGAGGTGCCGGACGAAAGCGTACAATGTCTCAACATCGTCATTGCGAGCGGAGCGAAGCAATCCAGCATGTCTCCGTGGACAGACTCTGGATTGCTTCGTCGCAAGGGCTCCTCGCAATGACGGGGAGAGAGCAGCGCCGCCAGCGCAATGACGGAGCTTGTTGCAACTCTCAGTGCCTGACCACCAGCACCGAGCACTTTGCGTAGCGCACGACATGCCCGGCGTTGGAGCCGAGGAAATAGGTGCGCATCGCCGGCCGGTGCGAGGTCATCACGATCAGATCGGCCTTCATGTGCACCGCTTCCTCCAGGATCTCGTGATAGATGCCGCCCTGGCGGACCACGCTGGAGATGCGGGACGCCTCGATGCCGGATTCGCGCGCGACGATGGCGAGTGCTTCCTCGGAGGTTTGGCGCTGCTGTTCGTCGAAATCGGCCGGCACGTATTCGGCCAGCATCACCGGCGTCATCGGCAGCACGTTGAGCAGGCGCACGGCGCCGCTCCAGGTCTGCGACAACGTCGCCGCGGTTGCGATCGCCGGCTTGGCCAGATCGGTATCGGCGAGGTCGATGGGCACGAGGATGGACTTGAACATCTGCGCCTCCAGTCTTCCAGTCAGCACCTCCTGCGGCTGAATCAACCGGTCGAGACGGCGCCCGCGCGTCTCATTCCGATCGAAGCAGCTTGGGGCTGACGAACAGCACCAGTTTGCCGCGGCGGTAGGCCACGTCACCCCAATCCTTGACGTCAAAGTCGAAGATCGCAAGCCCCGCAGTGGGCAGGTTGTCGCGGAGCGCCCTGGCGCCGGCCGGATCGCCGCCGCCCAGCAGCATCAGCGCGACCTCGTGCATGCCCGGATTGTGGCCGACCAGCAGCAAGTGCTTCGGGTTGGCCGGGGCGGTTGCAGTGCGAATGGAGTCCAGGAGCTGCGCGGGATCGGCGCCATAGAGTTCCGGCAAGATCTCGACCTCAGGCGCGGCGACGCGGTCCTTCATCGCCTCCCAGGCGATGTCCCAGGTCTGCCGGGCCCGGACGGCATGCGACACCAGCACGGAATTAGGAACGGGCGGATGGGCGGCGATCCAGTCGCCCATCCGCGCTGCATCCTTGTGGCCGCGGTCGTCGAGGCGGCGGTCCTGGTCACGGCCGCTTGGCGCGTCAGTCTCGGTCTTGGCGTGACGCAGCAGCATCAAACGGCGCATGATGGCATTCTCGAATCGTTACACGTCCAGAATAATCTACAGGCGGCGGTTGAGGGCAAGGTGACAAGCGCCCGCAGTCCATTAAAGCGCTCTGAGATCAGGACGAATCGTCATCGCGCTCTAAGTTGTTGGTATGAGCATGATCTTTTCGGAAAACCGCTGCACACTTTCCCGGATCATGCTCTAAGAAAACGACATGAGCGAGACTTTCACAAGCACGTCCCAGGAAGAAGTCGGCTTTCGCGAACGCGAACGCCTGTCGTTCGATCTCGATGCCGACATTTGTGTGATCGGGGCGGGGATTGCCGGCCTCTCCATCGCACTGGAGGCGGCCCGGCTCGGGGCCAGCGTCGCGGTGCTCGAGGGCCGTCATATCGGCTGGAACGCCTCCGGCAACCAGCTCGGCACCGTGATGCCCGGCTTTGCACTGCCGCTCACGGACCTGATCGAGCGCGTTGGCTTCGAGGACGCGCGCGAGCTGTGGACGATGTCGAAGGAGGGCGCCGAGTTCGTTCGCGCCAACGCCACGGAAGAGAACATGCCGGGGATCGGCCTCAGCGACGGCGTGCTCGAGGTCTCCAATGTCGATGCCGGCGACAGGCTGATCAGCCGGTTGCAGATGCTGAACGAGGATTTCGACACCGAGGTCGAAGGCTGGCAGGTCGCTCGCGTCCGCGAGGTGCTCAAGACCGATCGTTACTTCCACGGCGTGTACTACCCCAGGGCGTTCCAGGTCGACGGCCGCAAATATGTGCACGGCCTTGCGGCGTTGGCGCGGCGGGCAGGGGCCCGCATCTTCGAGGATACGCCGGTGGTCAGCATCGATCATTCCGGCATTCGCAAGCGCATCGTCACGCCGTCGGCGCGGCTGCGCGCGACCCACATCGTGCTCGCCGGCAACATCCATCTTGGCGCGCCATTGAAGCGCCTGTCGGAGACGCTGCTGCCGGTCTGGCGCCATGCCGGCATCACCGCGCCGCTCGGCGAGCACGTGCATGAGATCATCGCCTTCAAGGGATCAGTGATGGATTCCGACGGCGTCGACCATTTCCGTGTCGTCGACGGCGATCGGCTGATGTGGGAAAGCCCGGAGACCACCTGGGCGGCGCGTCCGCAGCGCTTCGCGGGCGCCGTCCGGCGGCGGATCCGCACGATCTTCCCCGAGCTCGGCAATGTCGAGATCACCGAAACGTTCGGCGGCGCCACCGGTCAGACCGTGCACGGCATGCCGCAGATCGGCCAGTTGCGCAGGGGCCTGTGGGTGGCGAGCGGGTTCGGCCGCCAGGGCATGAACATTTCGGCCATGGCCGGACAAATGATCGCGCGCAGCATCCTCTTGGGTGACGAGCGCTGGCGCCTGTTCTCGCCTTTCGAGCTGGTCTGGGCGGGAGGGGCCACGGGGCGCGTCGCAGGCCAGCTGGTCGGGATCTGGGGCAGGGCGAGTTCCGCCGCCGCGGGCTCGCTCGCCCGCTATCGCGAGCGTGCCAGGGTCAAGGATCGGGAACGCGAGGCGCGCCTCGCCGAAGCCAACCGTGCCGCCGGCACGGGTGCGCGCCGTCCGCCGGCTGGCGTCCGGCCGCGGCCGGCTCCGCCGCCCAAGCTTGCGGCCCGGGGGCCAGTACAGGCCGCGGAACCGGCCGCGCAGGACGACGGCGTTCCGCAATAGACCCCGCGAAAAATTCCGCCCGAAAGTGTAACGTCGGCCGTTAGAGCCCGTATCTCAGGGCGTGGACTCCCCGCGCACGGAGAATGAGATGTTTGACCGCCGCATCCTGTTGACGACTGCCGCCGGCCTGTTCGGCCTTTCGGCCTTCCGCTGGCTGAGAGCATCCCCGGCCGAAGCTGGCGAGAAGGCCGCGGAAAAGTTCGAGATCACGAAGACGGAGGCCGAATGGCGTGCCCAGCTCACGCCGCAGCAATATGAGATCCTGCGCAACCACGGCACCGAGCGGCCCGGCTCCAGCCCTCTGCTCAAGGAGCACCGCAAGGGCATCTTCGCCTGCGCGGGCTGCGACCTGCCGCTGTTTGCGTCTGAGACCAAGTTCGAGAGCGGCACCGGGTGGCCGAGCTTCTACCAGCCGATCGAGGGCAATGTCGGCAAGACCGAGGACCGCACCTACGGCATGGTCCGCACCGAGGTGCATTGCCGCCGTTGCGGCGGCCATCTCGGCCACGTCTTCGACGACGGTCCGAAGCCGACCGGCCTGCGCTACTGCATCGACGGCTTTGGGCTGGTGTTCCACCCGGCCGCGGCGTCGGCAACGTAATGAGTTGAGGTGTCATTCCGGAGCGATGCGCGAGCATCGCATCCGGAATCCCGGGGTTCCGGATTCGATGCTGACGCATCGCTCCGGAACGACGATCGTCCCGGCAATTGTTGCCGGCCGGGCAATTGTGCCCCGGTCATCCGACCGGGGCATGTCTATTTAAGTCATTGATTTCCTGAAGGTACCCGCATTGGCATGGCCTTTGCGACTGTCTCTGCCGATTGCGGCCACGGTTCGGCGCCGCCGAGATCGGATTTGGAGACAAAGTTATGGGTATCTTCGATGCAATGAACACCTCGGTGGGTGGCTTGCAGGCGCAGTCCTTCGCGCTTCAGAACATTTCCGGCAACATCGCGAACTCCTCCACCACCGGCTACAAGGGCATCGGCACCAGCTTCGTCGATCTCATTCCCGACTCATCCGTGCCGAGCAAGCAGGTCGCAGGCGGCGTGACGGCCAACGCGAAGGCCACCATCACCACGCAGGGCACGATCTCGTCCTCCACCGTCGCCACCAACATGGCGATCACCGGCGACGGCTTCTTCTCGATCCAGAAGGCAACCAACATCGTCGACAATCAGCCGGTGTTCAGCGGCGTCACCTATTACACGCGGCGCGGCGATTTCCAGCTCAATGCCAACGGCAACCTGGTCAACGGCGCCGGCTACTATCTGATGGGCGTCACGGTCGACCCGAAGACGGGTAACCCGCAAGGCAACGTCGCGACCGTTCTGAAATTCCAGAACAACTTCATTCCGGCGCAGGCGACCAGCTCGATCCAGTACGCCGCGAACCTGCCGACCCAACCGAACACGGTGGCGAGCACGACCGCGTCGACCGGCACGCTGCTGGCGGCTGGCGGGCTGAATCCGTCCGACTTTTCGGCCAACCCGCTGCCGGTCGGCACGCCGCCCGCGCCCTATTCCAACGCACTGGTCTCAGGCGCGGCCGCAACCGGCAACATCCGCTCGGCCTACTCGTCGACGACGGGCACGGGCACGGTTGCGCTCCAGAACAATTCGTCCGCGGTCGCCTCGACCACCACGTCGCTCGACAACTCCGTTGGCACGCATCTCGCCTCCAGCATTCTCACCGCGCTGAGCGGCCAGACGCTGACCATCAACGGCAACACCATCACCTTCAACGCCGGCACGACGGTTTCGACGGTCGGCAACAACACCACGATCGGCCTCGGTGCGGGCACGACGGCCACGGTTGCCAGCATCCTGAACGCGATCCAGACCGCCGGCGGCGCCGGTGTCACGGCCTCGCTGTCCGCCAGCGGCAATATCCAGATCTCGTCCGGCACCGGCACCGACGTGGCGGTCGGCAGCGGCACGGCCGCCACCGCGCTCGGTATCAGCAGCGTGACCCGTGGCGGCAACGTCCTGTCCTCGCCCGCGATCTCGGGTGCAACGGTGCTGAGCGGCACCGCCACCGCCGGTGGCGCCCAGGTGCTCTCGTCCGGCTTTTCCGCCGGCGACACCATCACAGTCAACGGCCAGACGCTGACCTTCATGGCCTCGGGCGCCTCGGGCGCCAACCAGATCAACGTCACCGACAACATCACAACTCTGCTCGGCAAGATCGACGCGCTGTCCGGTGCGTCGGGATCGTCGGTCAGCAGCGGGGGCGTGATCACGCTGAACACCGGCACCGTTTCCAACCTGTCGGTGTCCAGCTCGAACAGCTCAGCCTTTGCCGCGCTCGGCTTCACCTCGACCATCACGAAGAATCGCGACGGCGGCGGCACCGCCGGCACCGGCGGCGTGATCGGCAACGACGTCGCCACCTTCACCAAGGAATCGATCAGCGGCGGCGCGGTGACCGCCTACAACGCCGCCGGCACGCCGGTGAACCTGCAATTGCGCTGGGCCAAGACCGACAGCGCCTCGCTGGGCGCGGGCCATTCCGATACCTGGAACCTGTTCTACCAGACCGACCCGAATGCGACCGGAACCACGGTCGGCTGGGTCAATACTGGACAGGCCTTCACCTTTGCCGCCGACGGCTCGCTGACCTCGCCGAGCGGCTCGGGCATCACCATCAACAACGTCAGTGTCAGCGGCCAGTCGCTCGGCTCCGTCGCCTTCAACATCTCCTCGGGCGGGCTGACGCAATATGCCAGCACCAGCGGCGCGGTGACCATCAACACCATCACGCAGAACGGCTATGCCGCCGGCCAGCTTCGCTCGGTTGCCGTCAACAACAACGGCGTCGTGGTCGGCACCTTCTCGAACGGCCAGAACCTCAACCTCGCGCAGGTGCAGCTGTCGCACTTCAACGGCACCAACTATCTGAAGGCGCTCGACGGTGGTGCCTATGCGGCGACCGAACAATCGGGAGCCGCGATCGACGGCGCCTCGGGCACCATCAGCGGCTCGTCACTGGAAGGCTCGAACACCGACATCGCCGACGAGTTCACCAAGCTGATCGTGACGCAGCAGGCCTATTCGGCCAACACCAAGGTGATCACGACCGCGAATTCGATGGTGCAGGACCTCTTGAACGTGTTGCGCTGATCGGCGCGTAACGTAACCAAAGGCGGGTCAGTGACATGGGTTTGAGTTCAGCCCTCGCCAGTGCGATGAGTGGCTTGCGTGCCAACCAGGCCGCGCTCTCGATCGTCTCCTCGAACGTCGCAAATTCGCAGACGCCGGGTTACGTCGTCCAGACGCCGAACCAGATCGAGGTCACCACCGGCGACTTCGGCTCGACGGCGATGACCACCGGTGTCAGCCGTGAGCTCGACAGCTACGTGCTGAACCAGCTGCGCACCGAGACCGGTGGCAGTGGCTACGCCGACCAGATGGCCAACATCCTGAAGCAGCTTCAGAATGTCTATGGCACGCCCGGCAATTCCGGCACGCTCGAAACCGCGCTGAACAATTTCACCACCGCGCTCCAGGCGCTGTCGACCAGTTCGGGCGCATCATCGGCGCAGACCGTCGCGCTCGGCGCGGCGCAGGCGCTGGCGCAGCAGCTCAACGTCACCACCAAGGGCATCCAGTCGCTGCGCTCCAACGTCGAGCAGGATCTCGGCACCTCGGCGCAAGCCGCCAATGCGGCGATGAAGCAGATCGCCGACATCAACACCAAGCTCCAGGGCCTGTCGGCAAACGATCCCTCGGCAGCCACGCTGATGGACCAGCGCGACCAGGCCATCAACACGCTGTCGAAATATGTCGACGTCCGCGTCACCACCGACGGTTCGAACCAGACCAACATCTACACCACGACCGGCATTCAGCTCGTCGGCGCCGGGCTTGCCTCGGAATTCTCCTTTGCGTCCGCCGGCACGCTGTCGGCGACCTCGCTTTACAACATCGATCCGGCCAAGTCCGGCGTCGGCGCGTTCAACATCAAGCTTCCGAACGGCTCGCAGGTTGACGTCGTCGCCAACAACGTCGTGTCGTCCGGCCAGATCGCGGCTGACCTGAAGCTGCGCGACCAGACGCTGGTGCAGGCGCAGAACCAGATCGACCAGCTCGCCGCCACGATGTCGAGTGCGCTGTCCGACAAGACCACGGCCGGCAGCACGGTCTCCGGCCCGCCGGCCGGGTTCGATCTCGACCTCGCCGGCGCGGCACCGGGCAACAGCATCAACATCACGTACACGGATACGACCACCAACACGCAGCGCCAGATCACGCTGGTCAACGTGACCGATCCGGCGGCGCTGCCGCTCCAGAACGCCACCAATGCCAACCCGATGCAAATCGGCATCAACTTCGCCGGCGGCATGGGAGCGATCGCATCTGCGCTCAATACCGCGCTATCAGGCACGCATCTGTCGTTCTCCGCCGCGCCGTCGCCGGCGACGGCTACGACGCTGCGGGTAACCGACGACAACACCGGCCTCACCAAGGTCAATTCGTCCTCGATCACCAAGACGATCTCGTCGCTGACCTCGGGCAATCCGCAGCTGCCGCTGTTCACCGATGGCGGGCAGGCGCTCTACACCGGTGCAATCACGGCATCGGGCTCGCAAATGACCGGCCTTGCCGGGCGCATCGCCGTGAACACGCAGCTGGTGTCCGATCCGACCCGGCTGTCGGTCTACAACACCTCGCCGGTGACCCCCGCGGGCGACACCACGCGTTCGGACTATCTCTATTCGCAGCTCACGACGGCGGTGTTCTCCTATTCTCCGCAGAGCGGCCTCGGCTCTGCGAGCCAGCCCTTCACCGGCAGCGTTTCGAACTACCTCCAGCAGTTCCTGAGTGTGCAGGCCAATTCGGCGACCCAGGCGACCCAGCTCCAGCAGGGCCAGAGCGTCGTGGTCTCCACGCTCCAGGCCAAGTTCAACTCGACCTCCAGCGTCAACCTGGACTCGGAGATGTCGAACCTGATCCAGCTTCAGAATGCTTATGCCGCCAACGCCCACGTCATGTCGGTCGTGCAGAGCATGATGAACACGTTGCTCCAGGCTCAAGGGTAAAAAGTAACAGGGCTCTGAAAGATGTCGATCAGCAGCATCAACTACTCCTCATCGGTTCTCGGCTACCAAATCCGCAACATCAATCAGCAGCTCACCGACCTGTCGACGCAGCTATCGACCGGCAAGCTGTCGCAGAACTATTCGGGCATGGGCACCAACGAAGGCTTTGCGATCGCCGGGCGCGCGCAGCTTTCGAACATCGCCGCCTATACCGACACGATCACCAACGTGAACGTGAACGTCAACCTCGCCAACACTGCGCTGCAGTCGCTGACCACGATCCGCAACACGGTGCAGACCGGCTCCGCCAGCACTGCGCAGGACCTCAACGTCAACGGCCAGACCGTCGCGCAGAACACTGCCGCGGCGCAGTTCGGCTCGATGGTCGGTGTTCTCAACACGCAGTCGGGTAACCGCTATCTGTTCTCCGGCACGGCCGTCAACACCCAGTCGGTTGCGGATGCCGGCGACATCATCAACGGCACCACGACGCAGGCGGGGTTCAAGACCGTCATGGCGGAGCGTCAGGCCGCCGATCTCGGCGCCAACGGCATGGGTCGGCTGGTGCAGACGCAGCCGACGCCGAGCTCGATAAACGTGTCGGAGGACGTCGCGGGATCGCCGTTCGGCCTGAAGATCGCCGCGGTGTCCTCGACCCTGACGGGCGCGACCGTCACCGGCCCGAGCGGCTCGCCGGTGTCGTTCTCGGTCGATCTCAACGGCGTCAACCCGAACAACGGCGACAAGCTGAGCGTCCAGTTCACCCTCCCGGACGGCACGACCGAGCAGATCGACCTGACCGCCTCGACGGCGACGCCGACGCCGCTCGGCAGTTTCGCGATCGATGCGAGCACGCCTGTCAACCCGAACAATACGGCCGCGAACCTCAACACCGCGCTGAACACCGCGATCGCGAAGCTCGCCAACACCTCGCTGGTGGCGGCATCCGCGGTCGTCGCCGGCGACAACTTCTTCAACACCGCGAGTTCGGCGATCGGCACGCCTGTCAACAACCAGGCGGCGCCGCCGGCGCCCATAACCGGCGCGACGGCACTGTCCGGTGCGAGCCCCTCGGACTCGATCTCGCCGGGCTTCGTCGCCGGCGACACCATCACCATCAACGGCACCACGTTGACCTTCGTCAGCTCCGGCGCGACCGGCAACCAGCTCAACGTCACCGACAGCATCCAGACGCTGATGAGCAAGATCGACGCGATCACGGGGACGTCGAAACCCTCGACGGTCCATGGCGGTTCGATCACGATCAACACCGACGATGCGGCGAGCCTCAACATCACGAGCTCGAACACGGGGGCGCTGAGCTCGCTCGGCTTCAGCTCGACGCCGGTGACCGCCACGCAGCCGCCGCTACGCGTCGGCTCGTCGCCGGCGAGCTCGGCCACCACGCTGGTGAACGGCTCGGCCACGACGGTGAAGTGGTATTTGGGCAATGACGGGCCGGGCTCGCCGCGCTCCACCGCGATGGCGCGAGTCGACGATTCCGTCACGGTGCAATATGGCGCGCAGGCCAACGAGGACGCGATCCGCCAGGAGCTGCAGGCGGTCGCCGTGTTCGGGACGTTCTCGACCTCGCCGACCGGGCAGTATTCGGGCGGGCAGGTCTCGGCGCTGAGCTTGCGGGTGACGCAAGCGCTGACGAAGCAGCCCGGCCAGCAGCGCCTCGAGGACATCCAGACCGACCTCGCGATGGCCCAGAACACGATGAAGGACGCGAGCACGCGCCAGACCCAGGCCAAGGCGCAGGTCCAGTCCATCATCGACCAGGCGGAATCGGCCTCGCCGGACCAAGTCGCGAGCGAGATCCTGGCGCTCCAGAACGCGCTCCAGGCCTCCTACCAGGTGACCTCGAACCTGGCGCAGCTCTCGCTCGTCAAGTTCCTGTAAGGAGGCGTTAAGGCGCCGTTAACCATGCCTCTTTACTTCTTGGTGAGGATTGGAGCGGGGCGGAGCTGCCGATGTCGGACAAGATGCAACTGGTGGTGGCAACGCCATGCTTCGGCGGGAATGTGTCGAGCATCTATGCGAGCTCGATCTTCGCGCTCCAGCGCGCCGTGCACGACATGTCCAATCTCGAGCTCAAGGTGCACCTGCGCGACGGCGATGCGCTGATCACGCGCGCGCGGGCCAATTTGGTCGCGCTGTTCCTGGACGATCCCAAGGCGACGCATTTCCTGTTCATCGATGCCGACATCGGCTTCAAGCCGGAGCAGGTGTTCCGGCTGATCGAATGCGGCGCCGACGTCGTCGCCGGCTGCTATCCGATCAAGCGGGTTAACTGGGACAAGGCCGCGCGTGCCATCCAGTCAGGTCGGGCCGACGTGCCGGCCGCTTCGCTCGACTACGTGCTCGAGATCGAGGATCCCGACCGCATCGTGGTCGTCAACGGTTTTACCCGCGTGCGTTATGCGGGCACGGGTTTCCTGATGATCCGGCGCCACGTGCTGGAAGCAATGTGCCGCCACCCGAACTATGCGGCTCTGCAATTCTTCCGCGAGCATTCGCACGATACGCTGGCGGCGAGCCAGAACCGGTTCGCGCTGTTCGAATGCATGATCGATCCGACGACCGGCACCTATCTTTCCGAGGACTTCGCCTTCTGCAAGCGTTGGACCGACATCGGTGGCGAGATCTGGGCCGATATCCAGAGCTCGCTCGATCACGTCGGACCGTCGGTGTTCCACGGCGACATCGCCTCGCAATTCGCGCCCGCAGCGGCGGCGGCCGATGCGGCGTGAGCCTTCCGGGATGAGCGCCGGCGCATCCCGTCTGTCAGAACCGGAACGCGCATCCGACGCGGGCTCGCGTTACCGACTGCGCGATCTCTTCACGCCGCTCGACACGTTGCTCGTTTCCGGTGGAGATCCGCGGCTGGCGCTCGACGCCAGGGATCGCGTCAACGCCTATGGCTGCGCGGCCTCGCCGGAGCCGGAGCTCTGGAATTTCGCGTCCTCGACCGCGTCGACGATCTCGCAGGCGGCCTATGACCGCGCCGCGCTGGCGCGCGAAGAGCTGATGCACAAGTGCCTGTTCGACGAGGTCGAGATCGCCTTCGATGCGCGCTGCGAGGACATGCGCGACGAGCTGCGCAGCCATTTCCAGCTCTCGCCGCGGGTCGATGTCGTGTTCTCGCCGTCCGGCACGGATTCCCAGCTCCACGCCCTGTTCGTAGCGCGCGCGATGCTCGGCGCGCCGCCGGTGACGATCGTGGTCGGCGCGGATCAGACCGGCAGCGGGACAACCCATACCGCGCGCGGACATCATTTCAGCTCCAGGACGGCGGCCGGCTTTGCGGTCCGCAAGGACGGTGCGGTTGCGGGGCTGGCCGGCGCCAGCATCGCGCTGCCATTGCGCGAGGCGGGGCCGGGCGTCGCGATGCACACGGACGCAGATGCCGCGGTGCTGCGCGCGATCGAGGCCACGATCGCCCAAGGAGCGCCGGTGCTGCTCCAGATCATGGATGCGTCGAAGCTCGGTTGGCGCGCACCGAGCGCTGCCTGCCTCGACGAGATCGCGCGGCGCTGGCCGCGCAAGGTTCAAATTGTCGTCGACGCCTGCCAGGCCCGGCTCGGCCGCCGCCGGCTGCGCTCCTATCTCGACCGCGGTTACCTGGTGCTGATCACCGGCTCGAAATTCTTCGGCGGACCGGCGTTCAGCGGTGCGCTGCTGGTGCCGAAAGGCTTTTCGCGGTCGCTCGACCGGGTCGAAGCGATCGCGCCGGGCTTCTTCGATTATGCCGGCCGTTGCGACTGGCCGATGGCCTGGACGGCACTGCGTTTGCGCTTCGAGCGCCGGCCGAATTTCGGCCAATGGCTGCGCTGGGAGGCCGCGCTGGCGGAGATCGGCAGCTACTATGCGGTGCCGGCTGCATTTCGCGCCAAGGCGCTGGCCGAGTTCGCTGCCGGCATCGACAGCATGATCGCGTTGTCGCCATTGCTTCGTCTTGTCCCGACCGGGATAGAGAAGATCGGCGTGGACGACGAGGAGTTCACGCAACGTACGATCTTTCCGTTCATGCTGCTGCGCGACGGCAAACCGATTTCGATTGCAGAGACCGGTGCCGTGCATCAGGCGCTGGCGCGTGACATGAACGAGGAGATCGGCGGCAGTGCCGCGGACCGGAAGGTCGCCGCGCAGCGTTGTCTGATCGGTCAACCGGTCCGGCTGGAACGGCAGGACGAGGCCCCACTGGCCCTGTTGCGCCTTTGCGTCGGCGCGCGGCTCGTGACCGAGGTCTGGTCACCGGACATGGCGCAGGCGCAACGCAATGTGCAGCACGTTCTCGATCGCATCGCCCACGTCCTGGTGAAGATCGAGTTGCTGCTTGATGGTGGCGTAGGTGCGGCCGCGCCGATGAAGTCCGCGTTCGAGGTGTGAGATGCAGCATCAGGTTTCCGTGGCCAACTATGCCGATCGCATCGGCTTTGCACAGTTGACGCGCCGGGCCTTCGAAGGCGTCGATTTGCAGCCGTTGCGCGACCAACTCGTCGTCCGGATCACGGAAGGGACGGCGCAGGCGGGCGAAGGTCTGGACCTGTCGCTGATCGTCCAGCTCCTTGGCGACAAGGATGCGGGGCTTGCGATCCAGTCGGAAGTGCTGACCTTCCATCAGTTGTTTCGCACGCCCAGCGCTGCGTCGAAGCCGGGCTTGCGCCTGCTCGCGCTTGCCGCCGACATCGACATGGGTGGCAACACGCCGATCGATTTCCTGCTCGAAGGCTCCGACATCGAGCTGTTGACGCTCTACGTGGTCAAGGGCGTCGGTCTGCCGGAGAACTTGCCCGAGCACGACGTCGCCATCGTGGTTGCGTCCGATTCCGAGGAATGCCGCGAAGCGCTCGCGTTGATCGAAAAGGCCGCGCCACGCTGGCCGCGGCCGCTGCTCAATCGCCCCGACCTGATCGGCAACCTCGATCGCGACAAGCTGTATCGGCTGCTGACCGGTGTGCCCGGCCTCGACATTCCCGCGACCGTCCACGCCACGCGCGCGCAATTGTCGGATCTCGCGCATGGGCGGATCGCCTGCGGGGACATCGCGGGCGAATTGCATTTTCCGATGATCGCGCGACCGCGCGGCTCGCATGCCGGCGTCGGGCTCGCGAAGCTCGACGATGCGGCGGCGCTCGATGCCTATCTCGCCGAACGGAAAGAGCAGGACTTCTTCGTCGCGCGCTTCGTCGACTATGTCAGCCCCGACGGGCTCTACCGCAAATATCGTCTCGCCATGGTCGACGGCAAACCTTATGCCTGCCACATGGCGATCGCCGATCGCTGGGACATCTGGTATCTCAACGCCTACATGGCGTTCAGCGAGGAGAAGCGGGCCGAGGAGGCCGTCTTCATGCTCGACTTCGACCACGCCTTCGCGGCGCGCCACAAGAGCGCGCTCGAAGAGATGAGCAGGCGCGTCGGCCTCGACTATTTCATCGTCGATTGCGCCGAGAACCAGAACCGCGAGCTCCTGGTGTTCGAAGCAGACAACACCGCCGTCGTGCACAACATGGATTCGCCGGTCGTGTTTCCGTACAAGCCGCCACAGATGCGCAAGATATTTGCGGCGTTCACGGCGATGCTGTCGCGGCATGCACGAGAGGGCGAGGGAAGCGCAACATGAACGAGATCATCCGCAACACGCAAAACTCCGTCACTCACACCTCACTCGATCCGCAGGACTGGAGCGAGTTGCGTGCGCTGGCTCATCGCATGCTTGACGATGCGATTGACGGCATCGCCAACGTTCGTGCGCGTCCGGTCTGGCAGCCGATTCCCGATGCGACCCGTGCGGCGCTGAAGGCCGACGTGCCGCGCGAGGCAAACGATCTCGCCGACGTTTATCGCGAATTCAGCGAGCATGTCGCACCCTATGCGACCGGCAACGTCCATCCCGGTTTCATGGGCTGGGTCCATGGCGGCGGCACCGCGGTCGGCATGCTCGCGGAAATGCTCGCAGCCGGCCTCAATGCCAATCTCGGCGGACGCGACCACATGCCGATCGAGGTCGAGCGCCAGATCGTCGCGTGGATGCGCCGCCTGTTCGGCTTTCCGGAAGGCGCGAGCGGCATCTTCGTCACGGGCACGTCGATGGCCAATCTGATGGCGGTGCTGGTGGCCCGTACGAACGCGCTCGGTACGCTGGCGCGGCAACACGGCCTCGGCAATGACGGCGCACTGCTCACGGCCTATACATCGCATGCCGCACACGGCTGCATATCGAGGGCGATGGACATTGCCGGGCTCGGCACGGATGCGCTACGCAAGATCGGTGTCGATGACGATCATCGCATCGACGTTGCCGCGCTGCGCGCGCAGATCGCCGTAGATCGCGAAGTCGGCTTCAAGCCGTTCCTGGTGGTCGCGTCTGCCGGCACGGTCGATATCGGCGCGATCGACGATCTCAACGCCATTGCAGAGCTCTGCCGCGAGGAAGGGATTTGGTTTCACGTCGACGGTGCTTTCGGTGCGCTCGCGATCCTGTCACCCGAGCTCGCGCCGCTGCTCGTCGGCATCGAGCTTGCGGATTCCATTGCGCTCGATTTCCACAAATGGGGACAGGTGCCGTACGATGCAGGCTTCCTCCTGGTGCGCGATGGCGAGCAGCATCGGCAGGCCTTTGCGCAGCCGGCGGCCTATCTACGCCGCGAGGCGAGGGGACTTGCGGCGGGCGCGATCTGGCCCTGCGATCTCGGCCCGGATCTGTCGCGCGGCTTCCGTGCGCTGAAGACCTGGTTCACGTTGAAGACGTTCGGCACCGATCGGCTCGGCGCGGTGATCGCGCGAAGCTGCGCGCTGGCGAAATATCTTGAAGCGCGCATTCTTGCCGAGCCGCGGCTGGAATTGCTGGCGCCGGTGAATCTCAACATCGTCTGCTTCCGTTATCGCGCCGATGATACGATCAATCGCGAGATCGTGGGCGATATCCAGGAGTCCGGTGTCGCAGCTCCGTCGAGCACGACGCTGGGCGGCAAGTTTGCGATCCGCGCAGCGATCGTCAATCACCGCACCGACGAGAACGACATCGATGCGCTGGTCGCTGCCGTGCTGGAGTTCGGCGGACGCCGGAGCGAAGACGGAGTGGTCGAGGTCGAGGCGCCGCCGCTCGTCACCCAGTAACGTGGATGCAGGCCCGAAACAACGACGGCCCCGGAGATGATCCGGGGCCGTTGTCGTTTGTGCGGCTCGGCCGCCCGCGCGGCGTGCGATCGTGTGGTCAGGCGGCGGTGCTTTCCGTCTTGGGATGCGTGGCTTCGAACTGATCGCGCAACTTTTCCTCATAGGCGATCAGCTTGCGGGCGTCCTTCAGCGCCCGGTAGAGGTCGCCGTTGAGGATATTGTTGTTGATGGCTTCGATGATCGGCCAGGCGCTCGGCACCGCGGTCACGATGTCGCGCACCAGGTTGAAATAGGTGCCGTGCTGGGTCTGCGGATCGGGCGAGATGTACATGAGCTGGACCGCCAGATAGACCAGCTTGGCGGGCGTGTCTGCGGTCTCCGGCGTGAGAATGTCGCGCTCGCGCAGGATCGGCACGTTGTCGCCGTCGATCAGGAGGCGGGCGCGCTGGTCGGTGTTGGTAATCACGCAGTTACCGACGATGATGCGTTCGTGCGGTCTGAGCTCGACCTTGAGGGCCATGCCTGTTCTCCATCAACGCTTTCGTAACCGAGCGTTCGTTGCGGCGGATCAGGGCGCAATACTCCATCAAGATTAGTTAACGAGTTGTGAATCTCGGCTATCGCCGCAGAAAAGCTCAATCATATCAGCGCTGAAATGATCCGGCGGGCCGACGGCGCGGGTGCCCATATCAGCCGAATCGCGCGCCGACTCAGCGAAAGCACCGATTTCATTTCATGTTTCGTTAGAGGTCTCGGCGCCACGGTCCGGCGGTCGCTGGGTCAATCTCGATCCAAGCAGACGTGTAACAGTAGCGTCGTTTACCAGAAAGGTAACAGAGTCATGTCCGGTATCGTCCTCTCCGCATCGGTTCGTCAGAACCTGCTTTCTCTCCAGTCCACCGCTGATCTTCTCGCCACCACGCAGAACCGTCTGTCGACCGGCAAGAGCGTCAACTCGGCCCTGGACAATCCCACCAACTTCTTCACCGCACAGTCGCTCGACAACCGCGCCAGCGACATCAACAACCTGCTCGATGGCATCGCCAACGGCGTGCAGGTGCTGCAGGCTGCCAACACCGGCATCACCTCGCTGCAGAAGCTGATCGACAGCGCGAAGTCGATCGCCAACCAGGCGCTGCAGACCACCGTCGGTTACTCCACCAAGTCCAACGTCTCCGCTACCATCTCGGGTGCGACGGCGGCCGATTTGCGCGGTACGACGAGCTTCGCCAGCGCGACCGCGAGCAGCAACGTCGTGTTTAGCGGCGCGGCCGGCGGCACCACGGCGGCGACCGGCACCACCACGCTCGGCGCGACCATCGGTTCCTTTGCAAGCACTGGCGCAACGGCCGGCGACGGCACCACGGCCCTGACCGGCACCATCACCCTGATCGCCACCTCGGGCACGACCGCAACGGGCCTCGCCGGCAACGCGCAGCCCGCCGACGGCGACACGCTGACCGTGAACGGCAAGACCATCACCTTCCGCAGCGGCTCGGCGCCGGCGTCGACCGGCGTTCCGACCGGCTCGGGCGTCAGCGGCAACCTCGTCACCGACGGCAACGGCAACACCACCGTCTATCTCGGCACCGCTGGCACTCCGGCGGCGACCGTCAACGATCTGTTGAGCGCGATTGATCTCGCCAGCGGCGTGAAGACGGTGTCCATCAGCTCCGGCGCTGCGACGATCGCCGTGAGCGCCAGCCAGCCAGGTGCTGCGGTCTCGACCGCTGCCGGCGGCGCCGTCACGCTGAAGAGCTCGACGGGTGCGGATCTGAGCGTCACCGGCAAGGCCGACCTGCTCAAGGCGCTTGGCCTGACGACGGCCGTGGGCGGCGGCAACGCCACCGTCAACGTCAACCGGACCACGAGCGCAGCCTCGCTGGGTGCGACCATCGCGGACGGCTCGACGCTGAACGTCAATGGTCACGTCATCTCGTTCAAGAACGCGCCGATCCCGGGCTCGACCGGTGCGCCGAGCGTTCCGAGCGGTTACGGTGCGAGCGGTAACGTCCTCACCGACGGTAATGGCAACTCGACAGTCTATCTGCAGGCCGGCACGATCAACGACGTGCTGAAGGCGATCGACCTTGCCACCGGCGTGCAGACTGCGACGGTCAACGCCAACGGCACCGCGTCGCTGGTGACGGCGACCGGCCAGACCAACTCGTCGATCAATGCCTCCGGTCAGCTCAAGCTCTCGACCGGCGTCAATGCCGACCTGTCGGTCACCGGCACCGGCAATGCGCTGAACGCGCTCGGCCTTGCCGGCAACACCGGGACTGCGACCGCCTTCACCGCGGCGCGCACCTCCGGCGTCGGCGGCATCAACGGCAAGACCTTGACCTTCACCTCCTTCAACGGCGGCACGGCGGTCAACGTCACCTTCGGCGACGGCACCAACGGCACGGTCAAGACGCTCGATCAGCTCAACTCGCAGCTTCAGGCCAACAACCTGTCCGCGACGATCGACGCCAACGGCCTGCTGACGATCTCGACCACCAACGACTACGCGTCCTCGACCATCGGATCGAGCGCCGCGGGTGGTGCGATCGGCGGCACGCTGACCTCGTCGCTGACCTTCTCGACGGCTTCCACCCCCGTTCAGGACACCGTTGCCCAGACCTCGCGTGCGAACCTGGTGTCTCAGTACAACAACATCCTGAACCAGATCGACACGACCTCGCAGGACTCCTCGTTCAACGGTGTCAACCTCTTGAACGGCGACCAGCTCAAGCTGGTGTTCGACGAGACCGGCAAGTCGAACCTGAGCATCACGGGTGTGACCTACAACTCCAAGGGTCTGGGCCTTGCTGCGCTGACCAGCGGTGTCGACTTCATCGACAACGCTGCCACCAACAAGGTGCTGACCAACCTGAACGCCGCGTCCAGCACGCTGCGCTCGGAAGCTTCGAGCCTCGGTTCGAACCTCTCGGTGGTGCAGGTTCGTCAGGACTTCAACAAGAGCCTGATCAACGTGCTGCAGACCGGTTCGTCCAACCTGACGCTGGCCGACACCAACACCGAAGCGGCCAACAGCCAGGCGCTGTCGACTCGCCAGTCGATCGCGGTCTCCGCGCTGTCGCTGGCCAACCAGTCGCAGCAGAGCGTGCTCCAGCTGCTCCGCTAACAAGCGGACGACATCGCAAGCAAGATCCGGCGGCGGCGGGGCTTCGGTCCCGCCGCTTTCTTTTTGCGCGGCATCAGAGTGCCGCTCGGCAAAGCGGACGCGATGCATTCGGATGCAGCCAATTGCTCACTCTCAGTTATGGTTGACAAGTCGCAAATACCGGCGCGTTGCACGGAAAAGCGCCATCCTATCATGATGATATGGGCGGAGCCTGATCGGCTCTGATCGCCCGTATGGTGAATCCGCGCAAGGATTGGCGCGACACGCTTCATGCTTTGTTAGCCGTCTGCGTTCACCGTCCCGGCCATCGATTAATCCTAATCGAAGTTTGTTGCGTTGCGTACCAGAAGGGTAACAATCAATGTCCGGTATCGTTCTCTCTTCGTCGGTTCGTCAGAACCTGCTTTCTCTCCAGTCCACCGCTGATCTTCTCGCCACCACGCAGAGCCGTCTGTCGACCGGCAAGAGCGTCAACTCGGCCCTGGACAATCCCACCAACTTCTTCACGGCACAGTCGCTCGACAACCGCGCCAGCGACATCAACAACCTGCTCGACGGCATCGCCAACGGCGTCCAGGTGCTGCAGGCCGCCAACACCGGCATCACCTCGCTGCAGAAGCTGATCGACAGCGCCAAGTCGATCGCCAACCAGGCGCTGCAGACCACCGTCGGCTACTCCACCAAGTCGAACGTCTCCACCACCATCTCGGGTGCGACGGCGGCCGATTTGCGCGGCACGACCTCCTACGCCAGCGCGACGGCGAGCAGCAACGTCGTGTTTAGCGGCGCGGCCGGCGGCACGACGGCGGCGACCGGCACCACCACGCTCGGCGCCACCATCGGCTCCTTTGCAAGCACTGGCGCAACCGCCGGCGACGGCACCACGGCCCTGACCGGCACCATCACCCTGATCGCCACCTCGGGCACGACCGCAACGGGCCTCGCCGGCAACGCGCAGCCCGCCGACGGCGACACGCTGACCGTGAACGGCAAGACCATCACCTTCCGCAGCGGCTCGGCGCCGGCGTCGACCGGCGTTCCGACCGGCTCGGGCGTCAGCGGCAACCTCGTCACCGACGGCAACGGCAACACCACCGTCTATCTCGGCACCGCTGGCACTCCGGCGGCGACCGTCAACGATCTGTTGAGCGCGATTGATCTCGCCAGCGGCGTGAAGACGGTGTCCATCAGCTCCGGCGCTGCGACGATCGCCGTGAGCGCCAGCCAGCCAGGTGCTGCGGTCTCGACCGCTGCCGGCGGCGCCGTCACGCTGAAGAGCTCGACGGGTGCGGATCTGAGCGTCACCGGCAAGGCCGACCTGCTCAAGGCGCTTGGCCTGACGACGGCCGTGGGCGGCGGCAACGCCACCGTCAACGTCAACCGGACCACGAGCGCAGCCTCGCTGGGTGCGACCATCGCGGACGGCTCGACGCTGAACGTCAATGGTCACGTCATCACCTTCAAGAACGCGCCGATCCCGGGCTCGACCGGTGCGCCGAGCGTTCCGAGCGGTTACGGTGCGAGCGGTAACGTCCTCACCGACGGTAATGGCAACTCGACAGTCTATCTGCAGGCCGGCACGCTCAACGACGTGCTGAAGGCGATCGACCTTGCCACCGGCGTGCAGACTGCGACGGTCAACGCCAACGGCACCGCGTCGCTGGTGACGGCGACCGGCCAGACCAACTCGTCGATCAACGCCTCCGGTCAGCTCAAGCTCTCGACCGGCGTCAATGCCGACCTGTCGGTCACGGGCACCGGCAATGCGCTGAACGCGCTGGGCCTCGCCGGCAACACCGGGACCGCGACCGCCTTCACCGCGGCGCGCACCTCGGGCGTCGGCGGCCTCAGCGGCAAGACCTTGACCTTCTCCTCCTTCAACGCGGGCACGGCGGTCAACGTCACCTTCGGCGACGGCACCAACGGCACGGTCAAGACGCTCGATCAGCTCAACTCGAAGCTTCAGGCCAACAACCTGTCCGCGACGATCGACGCCAACGGCCTGCTGACGATCTCGACCACCAACGACTACGCGTCCTCGACCATCGGATCGAGCGCCGCAGGTGGTGCGATCGGCGGCACGCTCACGACGGCGCTGACGTTCTCGACGGCTTCCAGCCCCGTCCAGGACACCGTTGCCCAGACGTCGCGTGCGAACCTGGTCAACCAGTACAACAACATCCTCCAGCAAATCGACTCGACCGCGCAGGACTCCTCGTTCAACGGCGTCAACCTCTTGAACGGCGACCAGCTCAAGCTGGTGTTCGACGAGACGGCCAAGTCGAGCCTGAGCATCACGGGTGTGACCTACAACTCCAAGGGTCTGGGCCTCGCCGCGCTGACCAGCGGTGTCGACTTCATCGACAACGCTGCTACCAACAAGGTGCTGACCAACCTGAACTCGGCGTCGAGCACGCTGCGCTCGGAAGCCTCGGCTCTGGGCTCGAACTTGACGATCGTGCAGGTTCGTCAGGACTTCAACAAGAACCTGATCAACGTGCTGCAGACCGGCTCGTCCAACCTGACGCTGGCCGACACCAATGTCGAAGCGGCCAACAGCCAGGCGCTGTCGACCCGCCAGTCGATCGCGGTCTCCGCGCTGTCGCTGGCCAACCAGTCGCAGCAGAGCGTGCTCCAGCTGCTCCGCTAACAAGCGGACGACATTGCAAGCAAGATCCGGCGGCGGGGCTTTGGCCCCGCCGCCTTTTTCATTGGCCGAAACTTTTTCGATGATGCGGGCAGGGATCGAAAAAGTAACCAGCGGTTATGGTTAATGGAGAGTAAGCGGAGAAAATCGCGAATGATTTCAGACTGATTGCGGGGCCAACCAACGCGTCCGACCGGCTTATGGTGAACCGGCGCTTATGAGAGCGAGGAGCGTTTCACGCTTTGTTAGCCATGTCAGCGCACCCTGTGGCCGTCACTCGATCCAGAAGCGATCGAACGAAGACGCGTAAGCCAGAAGGGTAAGAGTCATGTCCGGTATTGTTCTCTCTGCGTCGGTTCGTCAGAACCTGCTCTCTCTCCAGTCCACCGCCGATCTTCTCGCCACCACACAGAACCGTCTGTCGACCGGCAAGAGCGTCAACTCGGCCCTGGACAATCCCACCAACTTCTTCACGGCACAGTCGCTCGACAACCGCGCCAGCGACATCAACAACCTGCTCGACGGCATCGCCAACGGCGTCCAGGTGCTGCAGGCTGCCAACACCGGCCTGACCTCGCTGCAGAAGCTGATCGACAGCGCCAAGTCGATCGCCAACCAGGCGCTGCAGACCACGGTCGGCTACTCCACCAAGTCCAACGTCTCCACCACGATCGCCGGTGCGACCGCGGCCGACCTGCGCGGCACCACGAGCTTCGCCAGCGCGACGGCGAGCAGCAACGTGCTGTATAACGGCACGGCGGGCGGCACCACCGCGGCGACCGGCACCACCACGCTCGGCGCCACCATCGGTTCCTTCGCAAGCACCGGCGCAACCGCCGGCGACGGCACCACGGCCCTGACCGGCACCATCACCCTGATTGCCACCAACGGCACGACCGCGACCGGCCTCGCCGGCAACGCCCAGCCTGCCGACGGCGACACGCTGACCGTCAACGGCAAGACCATCACCTTCCGTTCGGGTGCTGCTCCGGCGTCGACGGCCGTTCCGGCCGGCTCGGGTGTCAGCGGCAACCTCGTCACCGATGGCAACGGCAACACCACCGTCTATCTCGGTACCGCGGGCACCCCGGCGGCGACCGTCAACGATCTGTTGTCGGCAATCGACCTCGCCAGCGGCGTGAAGACGGTTTCGATCACTTCGGGCGCTGCGACGATCTCCGTGAGTGCCAGCCAGCCAGGTGCTGCGGTCTCGACCGCTGCCGGCGGCGCCGTCACGCTGAAGAGCTCGACGGGTGCGGATCTGAGCGTCACCGGCAAGGCTGACCTGCTCAAGGCTCTCGGTCTCACCACGTCCACCGGTGCAGGAAATGCCACGGTCAACGTCAACCGGACCACGAGCGCGAACTCGCTGGGTGCGACCATCGCGGACGGCTCGACGCTGAACGTCAATGGTCACGTCATCTCGTTCAAGAACGCGCCGATCCCGGGCTCGACCGGTGCGCCGAGTGTTCCGAGTGGCTTCGGCGTCAGCGGCAACGTCCTCACCGACGGCAACGGCAACTCGACGGTCTATCTGCAGGCCGGCACGGTCAACGACGTCTTGAAGGCGATCGACCTTGCCACCGGCGTGCAGACTGCGACGGTCAACGCCAACGGCACCGCATCGCTGGTGACGGCGACCGGCCAGTCAAATTCGACGATCAATACGTCCGGTCAGCTCAAGCTCTCGACCGGCGTCAACGCTGATTTGTCGATCACCGGCACCGGCAACGCGCTGAACGTGTTTGGCCTCGCCGGCAACACCGGCAACGCGACGGCATTCACCGCGGCCCGCACCTCCGGCATCGGCGGCATCGCCGGGAAGACATTGACCTTCACCTCCTTCAACGGCGGCACGGCGGTCAACGTCACCTTCGGCGACGGCACCAACGGCACGGTCAAGACGCTCGACCAGCTCAACTCGAAGCTTCAGGCCAACAACCTGTCCGCGACGATCGACGCCAACGGCCTGCTGACCATCACCGCGTCCAACGACTATGCGTCCTCGACGCTCGGCTCGACGGCAGCGGGCGGCGCGATCGGCGGCACGCTCACGTCGGCCCTGACGTTCTCGACGGCTTCCACCCCCGTCCAGGATGCGGTTGCGCAGACGGCCCGCGCCAACCTGGTGTCTCAGTACAACAACATCCTGAACCAGATCGACACGACCTCGCAAGACTCCTCGTTCAACGGTGTCAACCTCCTGAACGGCGACCAGCTCAAGCTGGTGTTCGACGAGACCGGCAAGTCGAGCCTGAACATCACGGGTGTGACCTACAATTCCAAGGGTCTGGGCCTCGCCGCACTGACCGTCGGGGTCGACTTCATCGACAACGCCGCGGCCAACAGGGTGCTGACCAACCTGAACGCGGCGTCGAGCACGCTGCGCTCGGAAGCTTCGAGCCTGGGCTCGAACCTCTCGGTGGTGCAGATCCGTCAGGACTTCAACAAGAACCTGATCAACGTGCTGCAGACCGGCTCGTCCAACCTGACGCTGGCCGACACCAACGTCGAGGCGGCCAACAGCCAGGCGCTGTCGACCCGCCAGTCGATCGCGGTCTCCGCGCTGTCGCTGGCCAACACCTCGCAGCAGAGCGTGCTCCAGCTGCTTCGCTAATAAGCGACTGAAATAACTGAATAAAATCGAGCGGCGGGGCTACCTTCCCCGCTGCTCTTTTTTGCGTCCGGAGGCGGGCAGGGGCGTTCACCCGCCATTAACCCTATCGCTTAAACCGGCGTTAACCATACTTTAAAGGACACCTCCTAAAACTGGACAAAAGCCCGCTTTCCAGACCGCGCGGCCGATTCGTATCCGGTTCAAGAGGAAGACTCGCCAATGTCCAACATCGTTCTCTCGGCGTCAGTTCGCCAGAACCTGTTGTCGCTGCAGTCGACGGCCGACTTGCTGGCCACGACGCAGGAACGGCTGTCGACCGGCAAGAAGGTCAATACAGCGCTCGACAATCCCACCAACTTCTTCACGGCGCAGGGATTGGACAACCGGGCGAGCGACATCAGCAACCTGCTCGACGGCATCAACAACGGTGTGCAGGTGCTCCAGGCCGCCAACACCGGCATCACCTCACTGCAGAAGCTGATCGACAGCGCGAAATCGATCGCCAACCAGGCGCTCCAGACCACGGTCGGCTATTCCACCAAGTCGAACGTCTCCACCACAATTCCCGGTGCGACGCCCGCCGACCTTCGCGGCACGACCTCTTATGCGAGCGCGACCGCAAAGAGCAACGTGCTCTATACCGGTGCAGCCGGCGGCACGACCCCGGTCACCGGAACTGCCGCGCTCGGCGCCTCGCTGGGCTCGAGCGCCGGCACCTTTACCGGCACGGCAGCGCTCGCCGCCGACGGCACCACCGCGCTGTCCGGCACCGCCACGCTGCTCGGCACCACGGCATCGGCCACTTTCAGCACGCCGCCCGCGGACGGCGACACCATCACGGTGAACGGCAAGACCATCACCTTCCGCACCGGCATCGCTCCGAGCACGCAGCCAACCGGCTGGGGCCTCGACGCCAGCGGGCACATCGCCACCGACGGTAACGGCAATTCGATCGTCTACGAGGGAACGGCGGCTGCGCCCGGCGCGACCGTCAACGACGTCCTCACGGCGATCGACCTCGCCAGCGGTGTCAAGACCGCAACCATCAGCGCAAGCGCGGCGACCATCGCCGTCAGCGGCGCGGCCGGTCCCGTCGGCACGCTGCAGGTGCCATCATCGATCACGGCGGGTGCAACTACGCTGAAGAGTTCGACCGGCGCCGATCTGAGCGTGACCGGAAAGGCCGACTTCCTCAAGGCGCTTGGTCTGACGTCCGCGACCGGCGCCGGCAATGCCAACGTCACTGCGGCCCGCTCGACCACTGCGGGTTCGCTCGGCAGCCTCGTTCAGGACGGCTCGACGCTGAACATCGACGGCAAGACCATCACCTTCAAGAACGCGCAGACGCCGCAATCTGCGGCGGGCGTCACGTCGGGCGGCGTCAGCGGCAACATCGTTACCGACGGCAACGGCAACTCGACGGTCTATATCCAGAGCGCGACGCTGACCGACCTGCTCAACTCGATCGACCTCGCCACCGGCGTCAAGACCGCCAGCATCTTCAACGGCGCGGCGACGCTGTCGACCACCGCGGGTCAGATCCCGTCGTCTGTCAACAGCAGCGGCCAGCTTGCGCTCTCCACCGGCGTCAACGCCGACCTGTCGATCACCGGCACCGGCAATGCACTCAGTGCATTCGGCCTCAGCGGCAACACGGGAACGGCAACCGCCTTCACCGCGGCGCGCACCTCGGGCGTCGGCGGCATCAGCGGCAAGACGCTGACCTTCACCTCCTTCAACGGCGGCACCCCGGTCAACGTCACCTTCGGCGACGGCACCAACGGCACCGTCAAGACGCTGGACCAGCTCAACGCACAGCTTCAGGCCAATCACCTGACGGCGACGATCGATGCCAACGGCGTGCTCACGGTGACCACCGTCAACGAATACGCCTCTTCGACGCTCGGTTCGACGGTCGCGGGCGGCGCAGTCGGCGGCACGCTCACCGGTGTCCTGGCTTTCACCACCGCACAGCCGCCGATCCAGGATCCGGTCGCGCAGACCGCCCGCTCCAATCTGGTCAACCAGTTCAACAACATTCTGGCCCAGATCGACACGACGTCGCAGGATTCCTCCTTCAACGGCGTCAACCTGCTCAACGGTGATACGCTGAAGCTCGTCTTCAACGAGACCGGCAGCTCGACGCTCGGCATCAACGGCGTGGTGTTCAACGCGGCCGGCCTCGGCCTCAGCAACCTCGTCAACGGCGTCGACTTCATCGACAACGGCGCCACCAACAAGGTGCTGGCCAGCCTGAATGCGGCCTCGAGCACGTTGCGCTCGGAAGGTTCGACGCTCGGTTCGAATCTGTCGATCGTGCAGGTGCGTCAGGACTTCTCCAAGAACCTGATCAACGTGCTCCAGACCGGCTCGTCCAATCTGACGCTCGCCGATACCAACGAGGAAGCGGCCAACAGCCAGGCGCTGTCGACCCGCCAGTCCATCGCGGTCTCCGCACTGTCGCTGGCCAACCAGTCGCAGCAGAGCGTGCTCCAGCTGCTCCGCTAACTTCGCGGAGCAAGATCGCCATTCGAGATTTCGCGGCGGGGCTAATGCTCCGCCGTTCATTTGAGGGAGATCGCTAACACAAGATTAGCTCAGATCGATGCGCGTCACGTGAAGTGAGTTTACTCCGTGTGTGCGTGCATCTAACGTTGCGCTGACGAAGAGCTCCGCGACCCGTACTTATCCGGAGTGCTTCCAAGCACACACGTAAGCAAATCTTAAGCGGTGCTGCCTAGGGTTGGGAAAGAAATCCTTAAGCGCGTTCAACGCGCTAGGTAACTTCCAGGGTGTGATTGATGTCGAATTCTGCTGCCTCGGCTTACGCGCGCGTTGCAACGACCACCGCATCTCCTCGCGACATCGAGGCACAGACCCTGCTCAAGGCCGCGAACAAGCTCCAGGATGCGGTGAACAACGCCGATCCGCTCAGCGAGCAGACCATGCAGGCCCTGATGTTCAACCGCAAGCTCTGGACCATCTTCTTGAGCGAGGCGATGCGCGACAACAATCCGCAGCCGATCGATGTCCGGCAGAAGATCGCCAACATCAGCGTGTTTGTGCTGAGCCAGACCGCGGCGCTCCAGATGAGCCCTCAATTCGATCACTTCCGCCCGCTGATCGAGATCAACCGCAATATCGCTGCTGGCCTGTCCGGGCGGCCGTGACGGCCAACGGCATCACCGCTACTGCCGTTGCGACGCTCGACGCCTGATCGTCAGGCGCTGCGGTCCGTGCTGAGCGGACGCGAGGGTTCGGACTTCATATCCAGGGCATGGAAATAGGCCCGCCGGCGCAGCATCGCTTCGTCGGGGAATTGGTTGACGATTGCGTCGGTTCTCTCGTTGACGACCTGGAAGACGAAAGACGCGGCCGCCTGGTCGAATACGACCTGGCGCGAGACGTTCTCGTGGTTCGGCAAATCATTGCGCACGGGCGCGCCCGTATCGCTCGCGGCGACCGTCTGGCGCACTGGCAAATCAGTTTGCACAGCCTCGTTCGCCGCCGCGTTCGACGTCGTTACGATCTGCACGGGGGCCGGGATCCCCACCGGCCTGATGCTGAAATCTGTACTCATGGCAGCCTCCTGGTTGCCTAGTCGTGAGTCAAATCCCAACCCCTCTAATTGCGCAAGCATGGAACACCAGGACTGAAGACCCGGTAAGCAAACGTGCCTAACCACGCGGCGATATCGCCGCGCGGTTTTTCGTAAAATTGTCTCTTGTTCGTGTGCGCGCTCAGAGCGAGCGGCTGACCGCGAGCGGCGTGATGTGGCGTGGGCCAGGAGCTGCGCGACGACCCGCGGCCGTATAGGTGTTCGGCACGTTGCGCTTTTGGATCTCGGCGTTGACGCCGCGCACGACGCTCTCGGACACTGCGTGCGCGGTCGCGAGCACGGTGAGATTGACCTGAAGCATCGCGCGGAACGCATCGTGGTGGCGATGCAGCGTCGAGAGCAGCTCGGGCGCGGACTTCGCGAGCTGCGCCTGGTTCGCCTTCAACTGGCTGACGGCGCCGACATAATTTCGCGACAGCTCCTGCTTCCTGCCCTCGAGCGTCATGGCGTCGCGGACCTTGCCGGCGCGAACGAGCTCGGTCTCGCGCTCGATCAGCCCGAGCAGGGCGCTCATCGCATCCATCAGATCCTCGGCGAGCTTGCGCGCCTCGGCGCTGCCAGGCGCGGTGTTCGGACGCTGCGCTTGCATCGGCTGACGTGAGGCGTTGGAATGGTTCATCTCGTTTGACCTTATGCCGTGCGGATCGTTTTCGCCTGCTGCATGATCAGGGTGCGGTAGACTTCGGTGGCGACGCCGACGCCGCCGGCCTTGGCGAAGTTCTTGGAATATTGCTCGGTCAGCATCGAACGCCATACTCCGGTGCCCGGCGTATCGCCGAACGGGCCTTCGCCCTTCAGGCCGGAAGTCATCTGCGAGAACATGCTGTTGAGGAACATTGCCTCGAAATCGGTGGCGGTCTTCTGCGCCTTGGCCTGCTGTTGCGGCGACACCTTTTGCAGCGCGGCGGCGAGGTCGAAGTCCGGCCGGCCGTTGCGGCTCTCGACCGAGAAAGCGGAAGAGTTGGCGACGCGCGGGGTGTTGATCGCACTGGTCTGCATCACATCACCTCGATGTCGGCTTCGATTGCGCCGGCGGCCTTGATCGCCTGGAGAATGCTGATCATGTCGCGGGGGCCGATGCCGAGGCCGTTGAGGCCGTCGACGAGTTGCTGGAGCGATACGCCGTCCTTGACGACGGCAAGTTTTTTCCCGTCCTCGGTGACGGTGACGCTGCTGCGCGGCGTGACCACGGTCCGCCCTCGCGACAACGGGTTGGGCTGGCTCACCTGGGGGCTCTCGGAGATCGTGACGGTGAGGTTGCCTTGTGCCACCGCAACGGTAGCGACACGGACGTCGCGGCCCATGACGATGATGCCGCTCCGCTCGTCGATGATTATCTTGGCGGCGAGATCGGGATCGACCTGGAGCTGCTCGATCTCGGTGAGGAAGGCGACGACGTTGCCCTTGAACTCCGGCGGGATCGACAGCTGCACCGTCGATGGGTCGATCGGCTCGGCCGTCTTGACGCCAAGATAGTCGTTGACCGCGGCCGCGATGCGCTTGGCGGTGGTGAAGTCGGCGTTGCGCAGCGCCAGGCGCACATTCGGCAGCCGATTGAGCGCGAACTCGATCTCGCGCTCGATGATGGCGCCATTGGCGATGCGGCCCACGGTCGGCACGCCGCGTACGATTTTCGCCGCGTCGCCCTCCGCCTGGAAACCCGAGATCGCGAGCGAGCCTTGCGCGACAGCATAGACGTTGCCATCGGCGCCGAGCAGGGGCGTGACGAGCAGGGTGCCGCCCTGGAGGTTCTTGGCGTCGCCGAGCGCGGAGACGGTGACGTCCATGCGCGTGCCCTGGGTAGCGAAGGCCGGCAGGTTGCCCGTCACCATCACGGCGGCGACGTTGCCGGTGCGGATGGTGGCGCCGCGGATGTTGACGCCCATGCGCTCGAGCATCGCTTGCAGCGACTGCTTGGTGAAGGGGATGTTGTTGAGCGTGTCGCCGGTGCCATTGAGGCCGACGACGAGGCCGTAGCCGATGAGCTGGTTCTGCCGTACGCCCTCGATGTTGGCGAGGTCCTTGATGCGCGAGGTCGCAGCCGCTGACGTGACCGAAAGCACCAGCGCTGACAGCGCGGCGCAGGCCACCCCAACAATCCTCACCCAACGAACGCCTGGCATCCTCTGCTCCCCAAGGCCGCCCAAAAAAAGGCTCCTCAAATCGACGGACCGTCTGCGACACTCCCATGACGAGCTGGTCCGACGCTTTCCTTGCGAGCGCTGTGCCAACCCGGGGCAGAGAGGTAGGTGGCTGAATAGGTTGAATAAATCTGTTTCGACCGGTGTCAGTGGTCGTTCGCCCTGAGGAGCGAAACTGCCGCCTGTCGGCAGATTTTGCCGGGCTGTTTACGCCCCGTTAACCATAAAGCGGCGAAGGTGAGGCATCGATCACCCGGATTGCTGCGATGCGCATCTACGGACCGAACGGCACCACGCTTGGAACGCCGGCCAGCCAGACCAGGCGAACGGGCTCCGGCACCTTCGTCCTGCCGGACACCTCGTCGGCGCAGGAGACGCGTAGCACTGCGGCGCCGAAGGCCGCTGCCAGTCTCGACGGGCTGCTCGCGCTTCAGGGCATCGAGGAGGATCCGGTCGAGCGCCGCAAGCGCTCGGTCGCCCGCGGCAAGACCGCGCTCGACGTGCTCGACGATCTCAAGATGGGGCTACTGTCCGGCAATCTCGACGCCTCGACCGTGATGCGGCTGCGCGATGCGGCGGCAAACCTGAAATCGTCCTCTGGCGATGCCGGTCTCGATGCGGTGCTTGCCGAGATCGAGCTGCGCGTCGAGGTCGAACTGGCCAAGGCCGGGCAGGCTTAAGCGGAGTTCGCCTCCCGCGATCTCTAAAAGATCTCTCGTCGTCGCCCGGCTTGACCGAAACCGCACGTCGCCTCACACGGGCCTACGCCGCTTCTTCCTTCTGCTGGGCGTCGTAGCGGCGCTGGGCGGCGAGCACGTCTTTCAGATTCTGCTCGGCCCAATCGCGCAGGGGATCGACGGCCGCGGCGAGCGTCAGCCCGAGCTGCGTGATGGAATATTCCACCGTGACAGGCACGGTTGCGATGGCGCGGCGCCTGATCAGGCCGTCGCGTTCGAGCGATTTGAGAACCTGGCTCAGCATCTTCTGTGAAATGCCCTCAATCGTGCGGCGCAACTGATTGAAGCGCATCGGCTCCTCGCGCAGCAGCAACAGGATCAGCACCGCCCATTTGTCGCCGACCCGATCGAGGATCTGGCGCGTCGGACAGTTCGCTGCATAGACGTCGGGTTTCATCGTCGGGTCCTCGGATTCCGTTCCGGTCGCTTGCGAATGTGCTCGCCGGGTTACTCCGGCGTTATCAGGTAAGCACAAAGTGCTCTCTTAACACCAGCATTCTTTACGATATCTAGTCACTGCTAGCTACTTAGAAGCAAAGGAGCCTTCCATGAAAATCGCAGTTGCCGGCGCCTCGGGGCGAGCCGGGTCGGAAATCACCAAGGAACTGTCCCGTCGAGGCCATAGCGTCACCGCCATTGCCCGCAACCCCGAAAAGATTGCGGCTCTGCCGAACGTCACCCCCACCAAGGGCGACGTGCTCGATCAGGCCGGCCTTGCCAGGCTGTGGGCCGGGCACGACGTCGCCGTGAGTTCCGTGCACTTCCTGGCCAGCGATCCGCTCAAGCTGATCGGCGCAGCGAAAGACTCAGAGGTGGGCCGTTACCTCATCGTCGGCGGTGCTGGCAGCCTGGAGGTCGCCCCGGGGGTAAAGTTGGTCACGACTGAAGGTTTTCCGGCCCAGTACAAGGCCGAGGCTGAAAAGGGTTCCGCCTTCCTCGACCTGCTAAGGCAGGAAATGGACCTGAACTGGACCTTCATCTCGCCGTCGGCGCTGTTCGTCGAGGGTGAGCGTACAGCCAAGTTCCGACTCGGGACCGATCAGCTTCTCGCAGATGCGAACGGAAAGAGCTGGATCAGCTTCGCCGATTACGCCATTGCGCTCGCCGACGAGATCGAGCGGCCCGCCCATCAGAGGCAGCGTTTCACGGTCGGCTACTGAGCCGTAGGCCACCCCCGGGCTTTTGCGGATAAACCTTCCTGTGCAAGGGCTTGGGGGCGGCCACTGGGGCGGCAGGGAAATATTGTCTGTCACAAGAGGCCACTATATAAGGCCCGGCTCAACGGACCCTGTTTCCGTTGCGAGTCGTTGATTAGACAGATAGGCCGCCCTTGGAAAAGTTGAAAAACTACCGACCGACCGAAAAAGAGCCTTTCATGAACGACCGGCAGAAGGAGTACTTCCGTTTGAAGCTCCTCGCCTGGAAGGATGAGATCCTCAAAGAGTCCAAGCTCACCCTGCAAGCCTTGCAGGAGGAGAACGTGAACCACCCCGATCTCGCCGATCGGGCCTCGTCCGAAACCGACCGCGCCATCGAACTCCGTGCCCGCGATCGCCAGCGCAAGTTGATCGCCAAGATCGACGCCGCGCTCCAGCGGATCGAGGACAACACCTACGGCTATTGCGAGGACACCGGCGAGCCGATCTCGTTGAAGCGGCTCGAAGCCCGGCCCATCGCGACGCTCTCGGTGGAAGCACAGGAGCGCCACGAGAAACGCGAGAAGGTCTATCGCGACGAATAGAGTCCGAGCCGCAGAGTTGCGGCTCTTTATTTTTGGAAAGGCGCCATTTCGCGCCGTGGTCGGCATTTTGCCTGTCGCTTGCCGCCGCGTCTCAGCGTGCGAGGGCAATCGCGAAAAATGAATCGCGATCAATGGGCTAGAGTCCATTGCTCCGAGCTCACGTGAGTGTGCTCCGAGCTCACGTGAGTTCAGATGAGAAACAGCCTTCACTTCAGGTGCGGGAGGTTTTCGCGAGTCGCATCAACGAGATCGATTCGCTTGTTGAAGCGCCGATCGAGCTGCATCGCGCATCGCTGCAATCAGGCTTCATGCGACGCTGCAAGGCGCGCATCCCCATAAAGCCTGGACCAACTCAAGATTTCCTTAAACGCCGGCAGCAGGCCATAGGCCGCGTCCGTCAGCTCGTACTCCACGCGCAGCGGCTTCTCCGCGAAGGCGGTCCGCAACACCAAGCCGTCCTGCTCGAGCTCGCGCAGCTGCGTGGTCAGCATGTGCTGGGTGATGCCACCGATCGACCGCCGCAACGCGCCGAAACGAACCGCGCCGTTCATCAGCGCGAACAGGATCTCGAGTTTCCACTTGCCGCCGAGCGCGTGGATGGCGCGCTTGAAGTCGGCAAGCAGAGCGGGGTCGGGGCTGCAATCGCAGTCGTGGTCGCAAGCGCTGGTCAGGTTTTCCATACCGGTCTTGAAATCCATTCTACTTGTCCGGACAGAGATAGTGACCAGATGCGGCCCTGAGCAGGGCATGGAACGAATTCTCCGGCCCGCATACCGAGGGAATTTGGCAATGAGCACTGTTCTGGTTACCGGCGGGTCGGGCTTCGTCGGCGTTCATGTCGTTCTGCAGCTCCTGGCCGCGGGCCACGCGGTGCGAACTACGGTGCGCCGGCCGGACCGGCAAGCCGACGTGCTGGCGATGCTGCGCGAGGGCGGGGCGGCTGCGGAGAACCTGGCTTTCTTCACCGCGGACCTCACCCGGGACGATGGCTGGCGCGAGGCGGCCGCCGGCTGTGATTACGTGCTCCATGTCGCCTCGCCGCTGTCGACCAGCGTTCCCAAGGACGAAAACGAGATGATCATTCCGGCGCGCGACGGCACGCTGCGCGTGTTGCGCGCCGCGCGCGAGGCCGGTGTCAGGCGCGTCGTCATCACCTCGTCGCTGGGCGCGATCGGCTACGGCCACACGCCGCGCGAAACGCCGTTTGACGAGACCGACTGGACCAATCTCGGCGGCGCCGACGTGCAGCCCTACATCAAGTCCAAGACTTTGGCCGAGCGGGCGGCCTGGGATTTCGTCGCGCGCGAAGGGGACGGGCTGGGGCTGTCGGTGATCAACCCCGCCGGTATCTTCGGGCCGGTGCTGGGGCCGGACTTTTCCGGCTCGATCGAGATCGTCAAATCGCTGCTCGATGGCGCCATGCCGGCGGTGCCGCGGGTTTATTTCGGCGTGGTCGACGTCCGCGATGTCGCCGACCTGCACTTGCGGGCCATGACGGCGCGCGCGGCCAAGGGCCAGCGCTTCATCGCCGTCTCCGGCGAGACGATGTCCATCCTCGACATCGCTGTTGCGGCGGGAACTCGGGCCACGGGCGCGCCGGGTTCCGCGGCTCCAGGCTCCGGACTGGCTGGTGCGGCTGGCGGCGAGCCGGATTCCCTTGCTGCGTGCGGTCGTACCGATGCTCGGAAGGGTGCGACATTCCACCAGCGCCAAGGCGAGGTCGGTGCTCGGCTGGCAGGCCCGGTCCAACGAGGAGGCGATCCTCTCGACCGCGGAAAGCCTGATCCGGCTCGGCCTGGTCAAGGCGTGAGGTCGCCCGCCAGCCGCGCTTGTCATGCCGGTGCGGGGATGCTCCACTGCCGCCCCTGAATGCGTAGCGTGGGAGGCGGCGCCGATGGACAAGATTCTCGAAGCCGCAAAGGCGATCGCGCTGGCGCGCCGCAACCATGCGCCGCTCGCGCCCCTTGAGCGTCCCCCCGCCGATGAAGCTGAGGGCTATCAGATCCAGCGCGCGCTGCACGATCTCCTGCTGCCCCATGCCGGGCCGCTCGTCGGCTACAAGATCGGCTGCACCAGCCAGGTGATGCAGGACTACATCGGCATCCCGCATCCCTGCGGCGGCGGCGTGTTCCAGAAGGGTGTCCATGAGAGCGGCGCCAAGCTCGCCGCCTCGAATTATGTCCGCGTCGGCGTCGAATGCGAGATCGCGGTGCGGCTGAAGCGCGACCTTGCCGCGGGCGAGGCGCCGTTCACGGCCGAATGGGTCGGCGAGGCCGTCGAGGCCTACCAACCCGCTATCGAGATCGTCGACGATCGCTACGTGAAGTGGGAGACGATGGGAGCGCCGACGCTGATCGCCGATGATTTCTTCGCCGCCGGCTGTGTGCTGGGACGCCTGGTTCCGCGCTCATCCGTGCCGGACCTGAACGCGGTCAAGGGTCGCGCCATCGTCAACGGCGAGGAGGCCGGTCACGGCACCGGCGCCGACGTGCTCGGCCATCCCCACAACGCGCTCGCCTGGCTCGCCAACCATCTCGCCGCCGAGGGCAAGGGCCTGCACGCGGGGCAGCTCGTGCTCACCGGCAGCCTGGTCAAGACGCTGTGGCTGAAGGCCGGCGACAAGGTGCGGATGGAACTGGACGGGCTGGGCGTGGTGGAGGCGAAGTTTACGTGATCTCTCCGCGTCGTCATTGCGAGGAGCCCTTGCGACGAAGCAATCCAGAGTCTTTCCGCGGAAGCAGTCTGGATTGCTTCGCTGCGCTCGCAATGACGGAGTCTGAGGCGCGGCTTTCGTTGGGGCTCTCCGCCGTCATTGCGAGGAGCTCTTGCGACGAAGCAATCCAGAATCTTTCGGCAGGAGACAGTCTGGATTGCTTCGCTTCGCTCGCAATGACGGAGGTTGGCGCGGCGGCTGAGTGCGCTGACTGGCGACGAAACGCGGCTCACAGCGGTCATCGATCCAAAATACATGCGGCCCTCGCCAGGGGAGCTAGCGAGGGCCGCGTAGTACATCGTCGTTCGCGCCTAGGTTCGCGAACACGATGTGGGAGCTCGGAGGTGACTCAGAAGGGCAGCAGCACGTCCATGACTTGCTGGCCGTAGCGCGGTTGCTGCACGTCCATGATCTGGCCGCGGCCGCCATAGGCGATGCGTGCCTGTGCGATCTTGGAGGAGTCGATTGTGTTGTCGCTCTGGATGTCTTCGGGGCGGACGATGCCTGCTACTATGAGCTCGCGGATCTCGTAGTTGACGCGGATCTCCTGCTTCCCTTCGACCACGAGGTTGCCGTTCGGCAGCACCTGAGTCACGACGGCAGCGACGTTGGTCTGCAATGCTTCCTGCCGATTGACCGAGCCTTTGCCGTCGCTGGAGGAGGTCGAGTCGGTGGTGAGAAGGCGACCGGGCAGGACCTTGAGCGGCTGCGTGATCGTCTGGCTGCCGATAAAATCCGAAATGCCCGAATCTTCCGAGGCGGTGCGGCTGCGCTGGGTCTCGTTGGAGAGGTTGGCCTTGTCGGTGATATTCACGGTCACGGTCAGGAGGTCGCCGACCTGGCGGGCGCGCTGGTCCTTGAAGAAGGCGCGGCTGCCGTTGCGCCACAGCGAGTTCGGATTGTAGGAGGCGACCTCCGGCTTCGGCATAGGCATCTGCACCGGCTTGTAGCCGGGCTGCGTGGTCGGATTGTCGATCGCCGAGAGCTTCGGTTGCTCGCCGATCTGCGACAGGCGGTCGATCGAGGAGCAGCCGCCCAGCGCGCAAGAGGCAAGCAGCAGGGCAGAGATCGCGATGCGACGAAGACGGTAAGCCGAACTGAAAGCAGACATGACTAACTCTTACTTTGCTTGAGCTTGCGAGACGCGAGCTTGCGGGATCTGGGCTTCTGCGATCTGGGCCGGCGACGCGGGGGTCTGGACCAGGTTCCGGAGGAGAGCTGCGGTGTCGACGGGGGCCGGTGCTTCGTCGCGCTTAAGCGAGGAGGTCTGCTCGACTGCCGAAGCCATCGGCGCGGACTGGCTGGCGCCCAGCACGGTGACCTGGCCGCGGCCGGTGACAACGCCGGTCAGCGTGCGCTTGGATTGCAAATTGAGGACGCTGACGGTGTCGCCTTCAGCGCCGCTCTCGATCGCCTTGCCGCGCGTGGTGAGGTAGAGGCCGGGCACCTGGTAGATGATGGTGACGGATTGGTCGCGCACCACGAAGTCGGGCTTGACGATGTCGGCGACGCGGATCGGCATGCCTGCCCGCATCGCCCGGCGCAGCTGCATTCCGATGGTGCGGTCGCGCGAGGCGGGCTCGCCGGTGACCTCGGCCTTCGGCCGGCGCTCCAACGAGACGTCGGAGGATTTCAAGAGCTCGGTGCGGTCGATGTCGCGCGTCAGTACGGCCACTTCCACCGTCTCGATCGCGGTGCCGGTGAAGCGGAGCTTGGTCGGCGTCGGATGGTTGTCGTTGTTGATCTCGAAGGCGATGTCGAAACGGCCGCTGCGGGCGTCATAGCGGGTTGCGACCGGCTGGAGCGCGCCGCTGTTGGAGGCATCCAGCCGCATGTCGGAGATGCCGCGGTCGAACGTGACGGTGATGTTGGCGGCGTCCCCGAGGCCGAAGCGGCGCTCGAGCGCGGAAGCGACCGCGTTTTCGAGGTCCTTGTTGGCGAGCGTACGGGCGAGGCGGGTGACCTGGACCTCCTTGATGTCGCCGGTCATCACGCCGATCACCTGTTTTGCGCGGAGCACCGACAGCACCTGCGCGACCGTCAGCGTGCCGGTGGTGCCGAGATCGGGCGAGCGGTAGACCGGGATCAGCGCGGCAGATCCTGCGTTGTCGATGAGATCGCCGACCCGCACCACGTCCGAGGTCACGGCAACGCTCGCGCGCAGCGTCGGCGTCGCGATGAAATCGTCGGCCGCCGCGGCCGGCAGCGCCAGCGCGAGAAGGGCGGAGATCGTGGCGAGGGTGATCCGGATCATCGTCATCACTCAGCGGAACAGTGCCGTGGTCGATTGCATCATCTGGTCGGCGGCGCTGATCACCTTGGCGTTCATCTCATAGGCGCGCTGGGCCGCGATCAGGTCGCTCATCTCGGAGACGACGTCGACATTGGCCTGCTCGAGGCTGCCTTGCGTGATCTTGCCGTAACCTTCGGCGGTCGCGGTGCCGTCCTGGGGCGGGCCGGAGGAGGGCGTCTCGGTGAACTGATTGCTGCCGACGGGCTGGAGGCCGGCCTTGTTGATGAAGCGGGTCAGGCCGATCTGGCCGAGAATGGTCGAGGTCGACGAGCCCGGCAGCGTCACCGAGACCTGGCCCTGCTCGTTGACGGCGAGGCCCGATGCGTTGTTCGGGATGGTGATGGTCGGCTGCACCGGGTTGCCCTGTGCGGTGACGACGCGGCCCTGATTGTCCATCTGGAAGGTGCCGTCGCGGGTGTACTGGTAGGTGCCGTCAGGCATCAGGATCTTGAAGAAGCCTTCGCCCGAGACGGCGAGGTCGAGATCGTTGCCGGTCTGCGACAGCGTGCCCTGCGTCATGCTGCGCGGCGTGCCGACGGTCTTGACGCCGCCACCGATGTCGACGCCGACCGGCACGATGGTGCCTTGGTCGGAGGCCTGCGCGCCGACGCGGCGCACGTGTTCGTAGATCAGGTCCTGGAACGACGCGGTCTGCTTCTTGAAGCCGGTGGTGCGAAGGTTCGCGATGTTGTTGGAGATCACCTGAACGTTGAGTTCCTGTGCCGCCATTCCGGTCGCTGCGGTGTGAAGCGCCTGCATGTCAGTTCTCCCCTAATCAGGCCGGAACGTCGGCGAGCTTCTCGATCGCCGATTTGTGGAGGTCGCTCTGCTGCTGGAGCAGATTGGCGATGGCGGTGTAGCTGCGCATGACTTCGACCATGCGGGTCATCTCGCCGACCGAATTGACGTTCGACTTCTCGACATAGCCCTGGCGCACGGTGGACCGGGTGTCGGGCTGCTGGACGGCGGAGCCCACGTCATAGAGATTGGCCCCGAGTTTGGTCAGCTTGGTCGGATCGTCGAACGAGGCCATGCGGATCTTGCCGCGGATCGAGTCGGTCTTCGCCGTGCCCTCGAGCACCGTGACGGTGCCGTCGGGTGCGACGTTGATGTCGTGGTCGGTCGGCTGGAAGGTGATCGGGCCGCCGGTGCCGAGCACGAGGCTGCCGTCGGAGGTGACGAGCTGGCCGGTGCTGTTGAGCGAGAATTTGCCGTCGCGGGTGTAACGCTCGCCGCCATTGGCCTGCACCGCGAAATAGGCGTTGCCGTCGATCGCCATGTCGAGCGGGTTGTTGGTCGCCTCCATCGGCCCCTGGCCGACGTCGCGGAAGGTGCCGCGGTCCTGCACATAGGAGACGCGCCGGTCCGGGCCCATGAAATTGTCTTCACGCGCGTTCGAGTTGAGGTACTCCTCGAACAGCGAATGGTCGGCCTTGAAGCCGTTGGTGTTGGCATTGGCGACGTTGTTGGCGATGACATCCATCTGCCGTTCCAACGTCATCTGCCGTGACAAGCCGATCAGAAGCGCGTTCTGCATCGGAAATCTCCCCTGAGTGAGATCTGCCACCTCGCTCTCCCAAGCGCCTTGGCGGACCCCGTGAACGAGACCGTCTGGTTCTCCCAAACCGCCGGCCTCGGTCCCTTCTCAGCGAAAGCCGTGCCAACTCGAAAAATCACGTAATTTCAATCGCTTGATGAATTTTGAGGGGCGCGGGAGGCCGGCAGAAAGGTTCTGTTAGCCATGTTTGCCCGGCAGATTTTTCCTAGCGAAGGCCCAATCGAAAGGTTCCGTTAACCATTATTACCGTAGCGTTTGCCATGAAGAGGAGCGCGTTGCGCCGGGGCATTTGTACCGCGTCACTGTCTGAGGCTTCGCTCTTTCGACCCCTTTGAGAGATCCGGGCGCGGCGATTATGGCAGAGAATGAAGCGGAAGGCGGCGCAGCCACTGAGGGCGCGGAAGCTGCACCGCCCAAGAACAAGCTCAAGCTGATCATCATCGCCGTCGGCGTGCTGGCCATTCTCGGCGGCGGCGCGGCGACCTGGTTCTTCTTCTTCCGTCACGGCCATGACGAGCATCACGCCGAGGCGGCGCCGCCGCCGAAGCCGCCGGCCTTCGTCGACGTGCCCGACATGATGGTCAACCTCGCCGGCGCGCCGGGCGAGCGCGTGCAATATCTGCGGCTGAAGATCGTGCTGGAACTGAAGGAAGAGAAGCAGGTCGAGGCGATCAAGCCGACGATGCCGCGCGTCACCGACATCTTCCAGACCTATGTGCGCGAACTGCGCCCCTCCGACCTCAACGGCTCCGCCGGCATTTTCCGCCTCAAGGAGGAGTTGACCAAGCGCGTCAACGCCGCGGTCGCCCCGGTCCAGGTCAGCGCGGTACTGTTCAAGGAAGTCGTGGTGCAGTGAGGGGAATGGGCTAGCGCCATGGCCGGCAACGAGCAGATGGACCAGGATGCGATTGCCGCCCAATGGGAGGCTTCGCTCGATTCCGAGGATCCCGCGGAGGCCGCGAAGGCCGCCGCCGAGAACGAACTATCCGAGACCATGGCCCTGCAATGGGCGGCCATGGTCGAGGACGGCAGCCGCGATCTCGGCAGCGGCAAGAATTCCGGCGAGCGGGTGCTGTCGCAGGAGGAGATCGACAATCTCCTCGGCTTCACCGTCGGCGACGTCACGCTCGACGACCATTCCGGCATTCGCGCGATCATCGATTCGGCGATGGTCTCCTACGAGCGTCTGCCGATGCTCGAAATCGTCTTCGACCGCCTGGTGCGGCTGCTGACGACCTCCTTGCGCAATTTCACCTCCGACAACGTCGAAGTCTCGCTCGACCGCATCACATCGGTGCGCTTCGGCGACTACATGAACTCGATCCCGCTGCCGGCCGTGCTCTCGGTGTTCAAGGCCGAGGAGTGGGAAAACTTCGGCATGGCGACGGTCGATTCCAACCTGATCTACTCGATGATCGACGTGCTGCTCGGCGGCCGCCGCGGCACCAGCCAGCTGCGCATCGAGGGCCGGCCCTACACCACGATCGAGACCGAGCTGGTCAAGCGGCTGGTCGAGGTGGTGCTGGCCGACGCCGAGCAGGCGTTCCGGCCGCTGTCCCCGGTGACCTTCACGATCGATCGGCTCGAGACCAATCCGCGTTTCGCCGCGATCAGCCGTCCGGCCAACGCCGCGATCCTGGTGCGCCTGCGCATCGACATGGAAGACCGCGGCGGCAACATCGAGCTGCTGCTGCCTTACGCGACCATCGAACCCATCAGGGGCGTCCTGCTCCAGATGTTCATGGGCGAAAAGTTCGGCCGCGACCCGATCTGGGAAGGCCATTTCGCCACCGAGATCGTGCAGGCCGAGATCGCCGTCGACGCCGTGCTCTACGAGGCCGACATTCCGCTCAAGCAGCTGATGCGGCTCAAGGTCGGCGACACGCTGCCGCTCGAGATGCGCGCCGATGCCAACGTGACCGTGCGCTGCGGCGACGTCACGCTGACCGAAGGGCGGATGGGCCGGGTCGGCGACCGCGTCGCGATCCGCGTGACGAAACCCTTGCGCAAGCCAAGTACGACACTTGCGATGTTCGAGAAGGTTGACGAGCAGAACAAGATGATGGAGGCCCCATGAACCACTCCCTGGGAATGGCGATCGAGTCGCTGGTGGCTATCCTGCTGATGCTGACGATCGTCTACTGCGTCATGCTCAACAAGCGGCTGAGGCGACTGAAGGCGGACGAGCATTCGCTCAAGGCTGTGATCGGCGAGCTGATCACCGCGACCGAGATCGCCGAGCGCGCGATCGGCGGGCTGAAGCTCGCCGTGCGCGACGTCAACGAGAACCTCGGCAGCCAGCTGGCGGCGGCGACGCAGATGTCCGACCAGCTCTACAAGCAGCTCGGCGAGGCCGACAACGTGGTGCGGCGCTTGTCCAAGATCGCAATCGCCGCGCGCCCTGTCACGACTTCGGAAATGGTTGCCGCCCCCGCGGCCAAGCCCTCGACCGCGAAGGCGGTGGCGGCTGCGGCCGAAGCCTTCTCCGAGCGCCGAAGGTCCAACGGTCTTGCCGCATGAAGTCAGTGTATGAAGTCCTTTCGTAACATCCGCGTCATTCCGGTGGTCCTGGTGGCCGTCGCAGGTCTCGCTACGTTGAAGGTCGCGGGGCTCGTGATCAATGGCGGCTACGTGTTCGACTACAAGCCGGACCAGACCAAGAAATCCTGGGCGCAAGAGAATCTGAACTTCCCGACCGGACGCGAGGACCCCGATATCACGGGATCGACCCATGGCGCGCCAAAGGAGCCGCCGAAGCCGGCTGCTGTCGAGACCAAGCCCGAAGGCACGGTGGTCAAGATCGACGAGTCCCAGCCGCAGGTCTCCGCCGCCGAGCGCGCGATCCTCGAGCGCCTGCAGGCGCGCCGCCAGGAGATCGAGGCGCGCCAGCGCGAGATCGACATCCGCGAGAGCCTGCTCAAATCGGCCGAGAAGCGCATCGAGAACAAGGTCGAGGAGATGAAGGCGGTGGAAACCCGCATCTCCGCGACGCAGGCCGAGCAGAAGGCCGCCGAAGCCCAGCGCATGAAGGGCCTCGTCACCATGTACGAGGGCATGAAGCCGAAGGACGCCGCGCGGGTGTTCGACCGGCTCGAGATGGGCGTGTTGATCGAGATCGCCTCGGCCATCGCGCCGCGGAAGATGTCGGACATTTTGGGGCTGATGTCGCCGGAGGCCGCCGAGCGGCTGACGGTCGAGATGGCCCGGCGGGCCAATGGCGGCGGGGATCAGTCCGCCTCGGCCGGCGAACTGCCCAAGATCGACGGCAAGCCGACGCAAAAGCCGAATTGAGGGCGCATACTTAAGAAGTCCTTCAAGAGTAAGAGGCAAGTAAGCCTCTGTTTGCGCATGGAAAATCGTGCGGCGTGTCTGCGCACGACCGCGCTGACGCTCCGCGCGGGTGGATGTCGCCACCACGAATCGCAAACGCTGCGCAAGTCAATCTGTTCAAGTCAGCCGTTCCGCAAGGGACTTCATCCATATCGCCCAGTGTTTGGATCCCCAAACACCCGGAAGAAGAACTCTCATACTGTCCTGATAACGCAGCTGACCCGATTTGCGGTCTCTACTTTGGTATCGCGATCGCCGCCCTTGTCCTAGCGCTCAGGTTGCTAAATAATTGCGCGCAATAAGAGGTAGGGGGGAGAATGATCTGTATACATCGGTCACGCGATATGGGGCGGGTCTCTTAAATGGCAACGATTACATCTTTCAAGATCAGCAACTTCAAAGGGGCTGCGAACGTCGAACTTGATTTCACGAACAAGATTTCAACGCCCGTACTTACGATGATCGGATTAAACGAAAGCGGTAAGACTACGATTTTAGAGGCCTTGTCTTATTTCGTAAGTGGCGACAACGCTGTGTCCAGCCTATTTGAAGGTCCCGCGCCATCGGCCGTTGAATCGCTCATTCCAATACATCGCCAAGCAGCATTCACAGGCAAAATCGAGATTTCGGCTGAGGTTAAGATATCGAATGAAGATGTTGCCGAAATTACGAAGCGGCTCGCGACGCACGATTATGAACTCGACATAAAAACTTTCCCACGCAAGCTTTCCGTAACTCAATCGTATTTCTTTAAAGACAGTGTTTCCACGAATCAGAATAATTTCTGGACGTTGGAATTCGAAGCCAAGCAAAAAGGGAAACGAAAAGCGGAGCGCTTTGTCGATAAGCTTCCCGATACAGCGAAGACTCCAAGTGATCCCACACCGTATGATCCTTGGCTCAGAGTAGTTATGCATTTGAAAGAGCGACTTCCAAGGATCGCTTACTTCCCCACTTTTCTAGTTGATTTGCCGAAGCAGATTTACTTGAAAGAATATCCCGATGAAGAACCTGTGAATCGTTACTATCGGCTTGTGTTGCAAGATGTGTTGACTAGCCTCGGTGAGGACCTGTCGCTGGAAACGCATGTGTGCGACCGGATTGAGGCGTTCAGGATTAAAGAAGCCAACTTAAATTGGCTCTCAAGCTTCTTTGGTGGCCCGAGCAAGGTACCAATCGATGCCGTCTTTCAAAAGATCTCGGCGGCCGTCACAAGAGAGGTACTGGGCAGCTGGGAGAATATATTCAATCGTCGAATTGCCGCAAAAAGTATCAGCGTTGAATGGCATATTGACACTGCAAAAGATAATCTACCTTATGCGACCTTCAGTGTTTCAGATGGCGATGCAAAGTACGCGATAGATCAACGTTCGCTCGGATTTCGGTGGTTCTTCTCATTTCTGCTTTTTACGACCTTCAAGCGCAAAGCGAAGAGATCAACGATTTTTATTTTTGACGAGCCGGCCGCAAACTTACACGCGAAAGCTCAATCCGAACTTCTCAAGAGCTTCTCCCGCATCACGGTGGGAGAAAATAGGATAATCTATTCGACACATAGTCACCACATGATCAATCCGCGCTGGTTATCGGGAGCGTACATTGTGGAGAATACTGCGATAGATCACGATGCGGATGATGCGTTCGGTCTGACCACGAGGCCAACCAACATCGTGGCTACCAATTATCGCCAGTTCGTCGCTAGTTACCCTACGAGGACGAGCTACTTCCAGCCTGTGATCGAGCAGCTCGAATTCATCACGCCGGAGCTACTAGGGTCTCCTCCATTTTTGCTCGTTGAAGGCATCTCAGATTATTACGCGCTTCAGTTATTGTTTAGGAATTGGCCGAATAAATCGTTCGCTCTTATGCCAGGGTGCGGGGCGGGAGCTTCGGGACCTCAAATCAGCTCAATGCTGGGTCGTGGCGAACAGTTTGTTATTTTGCTCGACGATGATAGGTCTGGAAGACAGGCGGCAGAAAGATATCGGTCGGAGTGGTTTCTTCCACCGGCTTCTGCTTTTACGCTAGAGGCCGTAAACAGCAAATTTGTTGGCTGCGCCCTAGAGAGCTTATTGTCCTCGAACACAAAAACGACCATCGCTTCCGCGATCGGGAAGGCATCCCCTTCAAAGAAGGAGATCGGTTGGTTTTTGGCTGAGGCGTGTGCCAATCCCAGCTCTGCAGAAATCTTTGATGCTGAAACGACCTCAAACTTTGAAGAGATATTGAATTTCGTTCATAATAGATTTGCGAGTACTTAATCGCAGCAGCGGCACTGCCGAATCAGCGAAAGGCGATGGTTGCTCGCTTAATTGAGAAACATCGCCGGGTGAATCGTGTGGCAAGTGCCGTCAGTACTTCGCCGCCAAGGCCAAATATCCTTCCACATCCTGTTTTCGCAGGTCTCGAAAGTGCTTCAGAGTTAAGAAGTCCTTAATTGGCCAAACCTACAGTCGACGGCACGGGCCGGCGCCAGTGCCGGCATGGACGAACCGGAAGAAATGCCGCCAATGGCGCGAGAGGCTGCCGCTGGATTTGTGTCGCGAGCCCGCGCCCTTGCGCGCGGCTTGTCGCGTCATGTCCGCAAGGCGCCGCTGCTCGCAGCCTGCCTGCTGATTGGCCTTAACACTGCTGCCCATGCCGCCGATGCCGTCAGGGGCGAGGCGAGCTTTTCCGCCGGCGGTGGCTTTGCCCGTCTCGTGATCAAGCTCGGCGAGGACGTTCCCTCCGAGGTGACGACGGCCGGCTCCATTCTCGTCATCCGTTTCGACCGCCCCGTCGACGTTCCCGTCGATCGCGTTCCGGAAGGCGCGCCCGACTACGTCAACTCCGCCCGGCGCGATCCCGATGGCGGCGCCATCCGCCTGTCGCTGGCACGGCGCGTCACCGTCAACACCATGAATGCCGGCGAGCGTACCTTCATCGATCTCCTGCCGGAGGGATGGAAGGGGCCGCCGCCGAGCCTGCCCATGGACGTGGTCAAGGAGCTTGCCGAGCGCGCGCGTGTCGCCGAACGTGCGCTGCGCGCCCAGCGCGCCGCGGCCGAGGCCAAGAAGCGTCCGCAGATTCGCGTGCGCGCCTCGGTGCAGCCAACCTTCGTGCGTTTCGTGTTCGAGATGCCCGACGGCGTCGGCGTCTCCTCCGTGCTCAATGAGCAGAAGCTCACGCTCGCCTTCAACGCCAATCTCAATTTCGATCTGGCGGACGCGGTCGTCGCCGCGCCGCCAAACGTCGCCTCGATCAAGCAGAAGGCCGACGTCGACCAGACCAGTATCGAGATCGCGCTGATCGGCGATTCCGACGTGCACTCCTTCCGCGACGACAAGAACTATGTCGTCGACATCGCGTTCCAGCCGGACAAGGGCAAGGCGGCCGCAACGCCCGAGGCGGCGATCGCGCAGCTCAATCCCACCGGTCACGGATTTGTGCCTACGCCCGCGCCCGCGCTTGAAAAGCCGGCGGCCGAGAAGCCGAAGGACGCTCGTCGCGAGATCGCGCCGCCGACCTCCGAGACGATCGCGCGCGAAGCCAAGGTCGAGGTCAAGCCGGAAGCGCCGGCCGCGATGCCGCCGGTTGAAGCACCGAAGCCGGTGCCGGCTCCCGCGAGTGCGGCTGCGCACGCTATAGAACCACCCAAGGATGCTCCAAAGCCTGCGCCGCCTGTCGCCGAAGTTGCCGAAGCGCCGAAAGAGGTCGCCACCAAGGAGCCTGTCAAGGAAACAGTCAAGGCCGCCCCCGCCGAGGTGCCGGCCGCACCGCAGCCCGCGATTGCCAGCGTCGATGCGCGCCGGGACAGCGACGGCTTGCGCGTGACGTTCCCATTTCAGGTCGCGACCCCTGCGGCGGCGTTCCGCCGCGGCGACACGGTCTGGCTGGTGTTCGATACGCCGAAGCCGATCGACGTCGAGGCAATCCGCGCCAAGGGCGGTGCGATGATCGGCGAGGTCGGTCGCGTGCCGCTCGACAAGGGGCAGGCGGTTCGCATCCGCCTCACGCGTCCTTTGGTCTACTCGCTGACGAGCGAGGAGGTGGGCAAGGAAACCAACTGGCTGCTGACGCTCGCCGACAAGATCCAGGCGACGCCGCTGCCGCTGATGATGTCGCGCAACATTACCGATCCTGCGCTCGCCAACATCGCGATCCCCTTCGCCAATCCGGGCCTTCTGCACAAGCTCACCGATCCCGACGCCGGCGACACGCTCTATGTCGTCACCGCGCAGCGGCCGGTGCGCGGCTTCATCAAGCGGCAGGACCTCGTTGATCTCTCGCTGCTGGAATCGGCGCACGGCATCGCGATCCGGCCGAACTCCGACGAAATCGGCGTCGAGGTCGGCGCCGACAAGGTCATCCTCGGCAAGAAGGGCGGGCTGACGCTGTCGCCGGTCGACATCTCGGCCGAGCGCGCCCCGACCGCGGTGCGGCCGGTCTTCAGCCCCGAAGGCTGGCGCAAGGGCCAGTCGGAAAACTTCATGGCGCGTCAGAGCGATCTGATCGCGGCGATCTCGGCCGTCGAGCCTGCGCTGCGTTCGCTGCCGCGGCTCGACCTCGCGCAGTTCTACATGTCACGCGCCATGTATCACGAGGCCAAGGCCGTGACCGAGTTGATGCTGAGCGATCCCCTCAACAAGGAGGAGAGCGGTGCGCTGATCATGCATGCGATCGCGAGCATCCTGATCGGCCGGCCGGCGCAGGGGCTGAGGGACCTCGCCAATCCCGTGATCGGCAACAGCCATGATTCCCAGCTCTGGAAGGCGCTTGCCTATGCGCGCCAGGGCAAATGGGCCGATGCGCGCGAGAAGTTCAAGAACGTCGAGTTCGCCATCGCCTCGCTGCCGCTCGACATCCAGCGCATCGTGACCATGGACGCGATGCGGGCTGCCCTCGAGGTGAAGGACTATGCCGGCGCCTCCAAGCGCCGCGGCGAGCTCGAAGTGGTCGGCGTCTCGCCCGAGGCTGCGCCCGGCTTCGCCGTGCTGCGCGGCCGCCTCGCCGAGGCGCTCGGCCACGACAAGGATGCGCTCGACGACTATAAATTCGCGGTCGGCTCGAGCGACCGGCCGGCGGCGGCCGAGGCCAAGCAGCTCGAGGTCGCGCTGCGTCAGAAGCGCGATGAGATCGGCAAGGACGAAGCGCTGCGCGAGCTCGAGACGTTGTCGATGACCTGGCGCGGCGACTCGATCGAGGTCAAGACGCTCCAGATGCTGTCGCGGCTCTATGCCGAGAACGGACGCTACCGGGACGCGCTCACGGCGGCGCGCACCGCGACGAAACTCCAGCCGAACGCGGAAGCCTCGCGCCAGGCGCAGGATCTCGCCTCCGATCTGTTCACGCAGATCTTCCTGGGGCCGAAGGGTGACGAGCTGCCGCCGGTCGAGGCGCTCGGATTGTTCTACGAGTTCCGCGAGCTGACACCGATCGGCCGCCGCGGCGACGAGCTGATCCGCCGTCTCGCCGACCGTCTCGCCTCGATCGACCTGCTCGACCAGGCCGCCGAACTCCTGCAATACCAGGTCGATCATCGCCTCGAAGGCGCCGCCCGTGCCCAGGTCGCCGCGCGCCTTGCCATGATCTATCTCGCCAACCGCAAGCCCGACATGGCGATCACCGCGCTGCGCGCCAGCCGCATCAGCGATCTCTCCGGCGAGCTCAGGCAGCAGCGCCTGCTGCTGGAAGCGCGAGCGCAGAGCGACGTCGGCCGTCACGACCTCGCGCTCGACATCGTCTCCAATGTCTCCGGGCGCGAAGTGCTCCGCCTGCGCTCCGACATCTTCTGGGCGGCGCGGCGCTGGCGCGAATCCTCCGAGCAGATCGAGCTCTACTACGGCGAGCGCTTCCGCGACTTCAAGCCGCTCAACGCGGTCGAGAAGAGCGACATCATCCGCGCGGCCGTCGGCTACGCGCTCGCCGATGACTCGATCGGCCTGTCACGCTTCCGCGAGAAATACGCGCCGCTGATGAGCGAGAGCGCCGATCGTCTCGCCTTCGACATCGCAAGCAAGCCGGCGGCGGCCTCCAGCGCCGAATTCGCCGAGATCGCCAAGCTGGCTGCCAGCGTCGATACGCTCGACGGCTTCCTGCGCGAGATGAAGCAGCGTTTCCCCGACGCCACCGCCCGCGCGCCGGCCACCCCGCAGGCCAGGGACGAGTCCGACCACACCGGCTCGCTGCCCACGATCCCGGTCGTGCGTCATATCAAGATGACGCGGTAGGGCTGGGGTACCACGCAAAGCGCGGCTCGTGACGGCTCCACATCCCGCCGGCGGCAGTCTGGATGGCTTCGTCGCAAGAGCTCCTCGCAATGACGGGAAGGGGCCCGGAGGCCCTATGGAGAGAGAGATCGCAGGTTGCGGCGGCGATTTGCGCGAGCTGTCGCGGCATCCTCCGTCATTGCGAGCGTAGCGAAGCAATCCAGAATCTTTCCGCTGAAGCAGCCTGGATTGCTTCGTCGCAAGTGCTCCTCGCAATGACGGGGAGGGGGCTGGAGGCCCTATGGAGAGATCGCAGGTTGCGGCGGGAATTTGCGTGAGGTGTAACCGCATTCTCCGTCATTGCGAGCGCAGCGAAGCAATCCAGAATCTTTCCGCGGAAGCAGTCTGGATTGCTTCGTCGCAAGGGCTCCTCGCAATGACGGGGAGGGAGTTGCTTGGTCCCATGCCGGCGCCTTGTGCGCTGCTGGTGTACGGAGAGGTCGTCACGTCACCCTCCGTCATTGCGAGCGCAGCGAAGCAATCCAGAATCTTTCCGCGGCGGTAGTCTGGATTGCTTCGTCGCAAGGGCTCCTCGCAATGACGGGGAGGGGCCGGAGGCCATCGTTGAAAGCGGAGGGATGCGTCGCTGACGTTGCCCTATGCTCATCACCCCCCGTAACTCTGCACCAAACTCCCTGCCACCAGCGACCAGCCGTCGACCAGCACGAAGAAGATCAGCTTGAACGGCAGCGAGATCGTTGCCGGGGGCAGCATCATCATGCCCATCGACATCAGCACCGAGGCGACGACGAGGTCGATGATCAGGAAGGGGAGAAACAACAGAAAGCCGATCTCGAAGGCGCGCTTCAGCTCGGAGATCATGAAGGCGGGGACGAGGATGCGCAAGGCGAGCTCGTCGGGCGTGGCCGGCGGCGGCTCGCCGGAGAGATCCAGGAACAGCTTGAGATCCTTCTCGCGCACGTTCTTCTGCATGAAGCCGCGCAAGGGCACGGAGGCGCGCTGGAGTGCGTCCTCGACGCCGATCTGGTTGGCGACGAGGGGGCGGATGCCCTCGTCGTAGGATTTTTGCAGGACCGGCCCCATCACGAAGAAGGTGAGGAACATCGCGAGCGCAATGATCACCGAGTTCGGCGGAGCGGTCGCCGTGCCCATCGCGGTGCGCAGCAGCGACAGCACGACCACGATGCGCGTGAACGACGTCATCATGATCAGGATCGACGGCGCGATCGACAGCACCGTGAGCAGGGCGATGAGCTGGATCGCGCGCTCGGTGACGCCGCCGCCACCCGCGCCCCCGCCGAGATTGATGCTGATGTCCTGCGCATGCGCGAGGCTCGCGAGCGAAGCCGCGCCGATCAGGACAGAAAGGAAAAGAACTCTACGCGGGAGGGCCGGCAACCTCACGAAGACGGCTTCGGACGGCCGAGCAGGGAGGCCATCTCGTCTTCGAGATTTTCAAAGCTGGTCTTTTCAGCAGCCGGCTTTGCGGGCGGGGTGGGTGGTGCCGGCGGCTCGCTGCGTGCCGCGCGCGGGGGCGCGGCCGGCGGCTCCGGCGCAACCGGAGGCGCGACCGTTTCGCCAGCCGGGCGTCGCAGCGCGGCTTCGAGCCGCTGGGCCATTTCGGCGAGATTTTGCTCGGCGCTGGAGGGTACCGCAGGAGCGGGGGCCAGCGGCGGAACGGGCGGGGCCTGCGGCACGGGCGGAGGAGGCGGCGCGGCCGCGCGCTCGGCGCGCACCGGCGGCATCTTCGGCGGCTCGCTCTGGCGCGGCGGACGCGGCGCCAGTGGCGGTTCGCCGCGGGCGATGCGCGGCGGCAGCGGCTCGGGGCGTGGTTCGCGGTCGGGCCGCGGCGCGATCGGCTCGGGCGTAAAGCCGGCCAAGGGATCGCTGCGGCGTTCGGCCAGCGCGGGAGCGGGCCGGCGCACCTCGTCGGCGAAGGACGGGCGCGCAGGCCGCGGCGGCGGCTCGGGCATTTGCGGCTCGGGGTGATCGAGCAGCTCCGGTCGCGGCGCTTCGTCGGCCCAGCCGCCGGCATCGGGCATGGGGGCGAGGCGCGGCGGTTCGGCGGCGTTGGGACGCTGCGGGAGCTGGTCACGGCCGGACGCGGCGCGAACGATATTGGGCTCGACCACGATGTCGGTGGGGCCGCCGATCATCAGGAGATGCTCGACATTGTCACGCCGAACCAGCACCAGGCGGCGCCGGCCGTCGACGGCGGCGGCATCGATCACGGCGAGCCGGGGCATCCTGCCGCGCTGGGTGTTGGCGCCCAGCCGGCTGCTGGCGAATCGGCGAACCAGCCATGCAGCGACGCCGATCAACGCCAGAACGACGATGAACGCGACGATGAAGGTGATAGGGCTGCCTTGCATACTTGTCCCCGACAAATGGCGCTTTTCTCGTGCCCATGGTTAGACGCGCCAACCACCGGCGGACGATGCCCCAAAACTGCGATCTCTTAACGTCCCACGGCAAGTTTTGCCGTCCCCAACTCTTAATAACCCATGAATCGCTCGATCCAAAATGACTTCTTGCCCTGTGCAAGCGCCGCCAAACGGTTGGGTTAATGCGGCTTTTGGATGCGTAGAATCACGGGGGGCACGCAATTCGGGTCCCGTCCGGGAACATGTGCCTGTGACATCTTAACCACCCGTTAACCATACACGCGGCAAATTCTGCCTAGCTTCGGACCCTCAAGGTCCGCAAGAGGCGGAAGGAGCCGCAACGATGTCCATCAACGACCTCCCGGTGCTGTCGGCGCTTCGGACCAAGATGCAGTGGCACCAGGAACGCCAGCGCGTCCTGTCCGAGAACGTCTCCAACTCCGATACCCCCAAATTCCGGCCGCGCGACCTGGTCGAGCCGAAGCTCGACGAATCAGGTGCGGTCACGGGCTCGATGGGTCCCCTGGCACTCACCCGCACCAGCGGTTCCCACATGACGCCATCCGGCGCGGCCTCCGCATTCGACCAGAACAAGAATGCGGGCTTTGAGACCCGCCCTGCGGGAAACGCAGTCAATCTCGAAGAGGAGATGATGAAGGCCGCCAGCAACCAGATGGACTACGCGGCGGCGACCTCGCTCTATTCGAAGAGCCTGCATCTGCTCAAGACCGCGATCGGCAAGGGCTAGAGCATGATCCGGGAACAGAAGAACTAGAGGAGGCGAATCATGGCCAATGACAGCAGCGACTTTGCCCGCTCGATGGCGATCGCGACCTCCGGCCTGCGCGCGCAGGCCGGCCGCATGCGGGTGATCTCGGAGAACATCGCGAACGCGGATTCGACCTCGCAAACTGCCGGCGGCGATCCCTACCGGCGCAAGGTGCCGACCTTTTCGTCCGCCCTCGACCGCACGCTCGACGCGCAGGTCGTCACTCTCGGCAGGATCAAGCCCGACCAGTCCAATTTCCGCGTCAGATACGAGCCGAACAATCCGTCCGCGGATGCGAGCGGCAACGTCAAATATCCCAACGTGAACTCGGTGGTCGAGATGACCGACATGCGGGACGCGCAGCGGTCTTACGAGGCCAACCTCAACATCATCAGTGCGACGCGCCGGATGATCCAGCGCACGCTCGACATCCTCAAGAGCTGAACAGGACATTTGAGCCATGGCATCACCGACAATCGCCGCCAATGCTTACGCCAATCTCGCCCGCGTGCTGGAGAACAGCGGCGCCGGCAAGGGCAGCGAGCCCAGCGGGCAATCCTTCGCTTCGCTGCTCAAAGACGCGGTCGGCAGCGTTATGGAGTCCGGCCGCAAGTCCGACGCGCAGACGGTGGCGATGGCCGCCGGCAAGGCCAACGTGATGGACGTGGTGACGGCGGTCGCCGACACCGACGTTGCGGTGTCCACGCTGGTCTCGGTCCGCGACCGCGTGATCGCAGCCTATGAAGACATCATGAAGATGCCGATCTGATCTTTCGGCCTCCGCCGTCATTGCGAGCGAAGCGAAGCAATCCAGAGTCTTTCCGCGGCGGCAGCCTGGATTGCTTCGCTTCGCTCGCAATGACGAGGGGACAGGTCTTCGCATCGCTTTGAAGGCGGTGAGGAGGCAAGAAATCAATAGAGGAATCCTGCAATGACCGGACCCGAAACCCTCGACGTCGCGCGCGATGCGATCTGGACCATCGTGATCGTGTCGTCGCCGCTGATGGTGGTCGGTCTCGTGGTTGGCGTCATCGTGTCGCTGTTCCAGGCGCTGACGCAGATCCAGGAGCAGACGCTGATCTACGTGCCGAAGATCCTAGCCATCTTTGCGACGATGCTATTGGCGCTGCCGTTCATGGCCGACTCGCTCCACGCCTACATGCTGCGGATCTCGTCGCGAATCATCGGCGGCTGAGGCAAGATGCGTCGTGCGGTGGATTTGACATTCGCCACGGTATTCCCGCGAACTGCGATCGCGAATGTCAAATCCAACAGCCGCACGACTGCTGATTTTTGCGAATGCCCCTTTGGCTCCAACATTCGCAGAAGTGCCTGCCGCGATGCTGTGCGAATGTTGGAGCCGGGGCATTCGACTATGCGCATCGACGTCTCGCTGCTGCCGGCGCTGGCCGCTTCCTTCATGCTCGCCTTCGCCCGGGTCGGCGCGATGGTGATGCTGCTCCCAGGGCTGGGCGAGACCAACATCCCGACGCGGATCAAACTGTCGATCGCGCTGCTGCTCACGCTGATCATCCTGCCGCTGCATCGCAATGCCTATCACGTCGACATGGGCTCGCTCGCGCCGCTCCTGGTCCTGATGCTGCATGAGATCGCGATCGGCATCGTGCTTGGCGCGACCGCCCGTGTGACGCTCTCGGCCCTGCAAGTCGCCGGCTCGGTGATCGCCCAGCAGATGGGGCTTGGCTTCGTCACCTCGGTCGATCCGACGCAGGGGCAGCAGGGCGTGCTGGTCGGCAACTTCCTGACCATACTGGGCGTGACGTTGTTGTTTGCCACCGACAGCCACCATCTGGTGATCGCGGCGCTGAACGACAGCTACACGATCTTCTCGCCGGGCGAGACCGTCTCGAGCGGCGACGTCGCCTCGCTGGCAACACGGGCCTTCGCCGCCGCGTTCCGCCTGGGCTTGCAGCTCTCCGGACCGTTCCTGGTGTTCGGCCTCGTCTTCAACATCGGGTTGGGCGTGCTGGCGCGGCTGATGCCGCAGATGCAGGTCTATTTCGTCGGCGTGCCGCTGTCGATCTTCGCGGGCTTTCTGGTGCTCGCCGTGGTGCTCAGCGCGATGATGGGCACCTATCTCGATTACTTCATCGGTGTCATGCACCAGATGCTGCCGCTCAAATAACGGGAGCGACTATGGCGGAAGACAACGATCCCGAAAGTCAAACAGAAGACCCGACGCAAAAGCGGCTCGACGATGCGCTCGAGCGCGGCGACGTCGCCAAGAGCCAGGAAATCAACACCTGGTTCATGATGGCGGGCGGCACCCTCGTGGTGTCGACCTTCTCGGGATCGGTCGGCGGCGGGCTGCTGACGCCGCTGCGCAACCTGCTCGCCAATTCCTGGATGATCAAGACCGACGGCAAGGCTCTGCTCGCGTTGATGCAGCAGATCGAGTTCGCGGTGCTTGCGGCCATCGGCGTGCCCCTGTTTATGCTGATGCTGGCAGCCATCGCCGGTAACATGCTCCAGCACCGGCTGGTGTGGTCGGCCGAATCCCTCAAACCCAAGTTCAACAAGATCTCGCCCGGCGCCGGCTTCAAGCGCATCTTCGGCAAGCAGGCCGCGGCCAATTTTCTCAAGGGCATCGGCAAGCTGGTCCTGCTCGGCGCTGTCATGACCATGATCCTGTGGCCGGAGCGGCATCGCATGGAGGCGATGGTCAGGCTCGATCCGGCCGCCATGCTCGGCGCCACCACCAGCATGACCATCCATCTGCTCGGTGCGGTGGTCGCGGCGCTCGCGATCGTCGCCATCGCCGACTATTTCTTCCAGTACCGAAGCTGGTTCCAGCGGCAGAAGATGTCGCTCCAGGAGATCAAGGAAGAGTTCAAGCAGTCCGAAGGCGACCCGCACATCAAGGGCAAGATCAGGCAGTTGCGGCAGCAGCGCGCCAAGAAGCGCATGATGGCGGCGGTTCCCAAGGCCTCCGTGATCATCACCAACCCGACCCACTATTCGGTGGCGCTGTCCTACGAGCGCGGCATGTCGGCGCCGATCTGCGTCGCCAAGGGCGTCGACAATCTCGCCTTCAAGATCCGGGAGATCGCGCGCGAGCACGACATTCCGATCGTCGAGAACGTGCCGCTGGCCCGCGCGCTCTACGCCACCGTCGACATCGACCAGGAAATCCCGACCGAGCACTACCATGCGGTCGCCGAGGTGATCGGCTACGTCATGCGGCTGAAGCGCGGATTCGGCGCCGGGCGGGGATAAAATGCCCGAAAAGCACCGGAAATGGCCGTAATCTGGGAATCAGCGTACGTTTCGCGCTTGCTGCCCTTGCACCTTTGGGTCCGATTCAGGCAGGGAGGACCCCACGCGCCCCGTAGCGCGTTGATTCTCTGCCGACAGGCTGCGCAGCTTGAGATGACTGCTGAGACCGACCACGACCTCACACGCGAGCCCGTTGCGGCGCACGAGCCGTCGCCGCGCTCGGGCAGCATCGCGCTGGTGCTGCTGGTGGCCGCCGGCCTCGTCGCGGTCGCCGTTGGACTGATGACGCTCGGGCGCGTTCAGGCGCAGCCCTATATCCTCGGCATCCTCGCTGTGCTGGCGATGGTTGGCCTGTTCAACCTGTTCGCCTTCGCCGCCGGCATCATCCGCTTCGCCGACCGCAATCTCGATGATCCCATCATCGGCCGCATCTCCGATCACGCGTTCGACGGGGTCGCGGTCACCGATGCCCGCGGCCATGTGGTCTATTCCAACGCGGCCTATCTGACGCTGACGGGTGCCACCGGCCCCCAGGACGTGCGCCCCGTCGAGCGCGTCTTCATCGGCAACCCCGACGTCTCCGAAGCGGTGTTCCGCCTGCTCAAAGCCGCCCGCGAAGGCAAGCGGCAGCAGGAGGAGGTGCGCATCTCCGGTCATGACGGCAACCAGGGCCGCTGGCTGCGCATGCGGGTGCGCCCGCTCGGCACGGGCAAGCGCGAGGGGAAATACGCGGTGTGGTCGATCGCCGACATCACCCGCGACCGGGAGCGCCAGGAGGACGTGTTCCAGGAGCTCCAGCACGCGATCGAATATCTCGATCACGCGCCTTGCGGCTTCTTCTCGGTCAATCCAGCCGGCGAGCTCGCTTATGTCAACGCGACGCTGGCGAACTGGCTCGACTACGACCTCGCCGAGATCGGCTCGGGCGGCCTCAAGCTCACCGACATCGTCTCCGGCGACGGCGCCTCGCTGCTGACCTCGATCGTGGCGGTGCCGGGTGAGGTGAAGACGGAAGTCTTCGACATCGACCTGCGCATGCGCAACGGCAGAACCATGCCGGTGCGGTTGTACCACAAGCTCGCCTTCGGCGCCGACGGCGCGCCGGGGCCGTCGCGTACGCTCGTCATCAGCCGCGCCCGCGACGAGCGCAGCGATCCCGACCGTGCCGCCGAAGTGCGCTTCATGCGCTTCTTCGACCATACGCCGATGGCGATCGCGACCGTCGATCGCGGCGGCAATGTGGTGCGCGCGAACGCGCGCTACGCCAAGCTCGGACAGGCCCTTGGGCTCGACAGCGCCTCCAAGTCGATCTTCCGCGCGGTCAATTCGCGCGATCGGCACCTCCTGATCGCGGCCATCAACCAGGCTGCCGAAGGCCAGGCCGACATCGCCCCCGTCGAGGTCGCGCTCGAAGGCGCCAAGGAACGCTGGGGCCAGTTCTTCGTCACGCCGGTCGACGCCGCCGAGAACGAGGCGGAAGCCGCCATCGTGCACATGCTCGAGACCACCGAGCGGCGCGCGCTGGAGAACCAGATCAACCAGTCGCAGAAGATGGAGACGGTCGGGCAGCTCGCCGGCGGCATCGCCCACGACTTCAACAACGTGCTCTCCGCCATCATGATGGCGAACGACTTCCTGCTGAACGCGCACAAGCCGACCGATCCGTCGTTCCAGGACATCATGCAGATCAAGCAGAACGCGACGCGCGCCGCCACGCTGGTGCGGCAGTTGCTGGCGTTCTCGCGGCGGCAGACGCTGCGGCCGCAGGTGCTCGATCTCGGCGACGCGCTCTCCGACCTCACCATGCTGCTGCGCCGACTGATCGGCGAGAAGGTCAAGCTCGACCTCGTCCACGGCCGCGATCTCTGGCCGGTGAAGGTCGACGTCTCCCAGTTCGAGCAGGTGATCGTCAATCTCGCGGTGAACGCGCGCGACGCCATGCCGGATGGCGGCAAGTTGATCATCCGCACCGCCAACGTCACCAGCGACGATGCGGGCAAGCTCGCCTACAAGGGCATGCCGGCCGCGGACTATGTACGGATCGAGGTCGCCGACACCGGCACCGGCATTCCCGCCGACATCCGCGACAAGATCTTCGAGCCGTTCTTCTCGACCAAGGAAGTCGGCAAGGGCACCGGGCTCGGGCTTTCCACCGTCTACGGCATCGTCAAGCAGACCGGCGGCTTCATCTACGTCGATTCCGAACCGGGGCAGGGCACCTCGTTCCATATCTTCCTGCCGCGCCATCATGCCGAGCCGGAGGTGGAGCAGCCCGCGGCTGTGGTCAGCGCGGCCAACGGTGCCGCGAAGGACGCCGCACCGGCGGCGGAGGCCAAGCCACGCACCGATCTCACGGGCCAAGGCACCATCCTTCTCGTCGAGGACGAAGAGGGTCTGCGCGCCCTCAACGCGCGCGGCCTGCGCTCGCGCGGCTACACCGTGGTGGAGGCGGAGAACGGCGTCGAGGCCATGGAGGTGCTGGAGGAGCAGAGCGGCGCGATCGATCTCGTCGTCTCCGACGTCGTGATGCCGGAGATGGACGGCCCGACGCTGCTGAAGGCGATGCGGGAGAAGAACCCGGACATCAAGTTCATCTTCGTCTCCGGCTACGCCGAGGATGCGTTCGAGAAGAGCCTGCCCGAGGGACAGCAGTTCGACTTCCTGCCAAAACCGTTCACGCTCAGCCAGCTCGTGGCGGCCGTGAAGGAAACGATGACGAAGCAGGGGTGAACTGCCCTAACGCCGTCAGTACGAGCGCAGCGACTTGTCCGCCGAAGCCTTGGCGAAGGCGGAAGCAATCCAGTCCGTCACCGCGGAGCGATTCTGGATTGCTTCGTCGCAAGAGCTCCTCGCAATGACGGTGGTGAGAGGCTGCGCTTCCAAATGATGAGGGAAAAAGCGGAAATCCCTCGCCAAAACCACCGGTTCCGGGCGACCCACGGTTCCCGGCCCGCCCGGCCAAACCCCCGCCAAATATGGGCTTTTGCCACATCCCCGCGACTGAGGGCCGCAGTCACAAGTTCCGAAACCGGCTTCACTTTTCGGGAAGTCTGCCCATCTTAAGCGCACGTCCCCATGCCGGGGATTTGGGAAACGCACATGACTTTCTCGCAACGCTCCCGCAGTCTCTTCAAGATGGTTGCCGTCGTGCTGGCGCTTGCGCTGCCGACTGCGCTGACGATCTCGTCCGCGGACGCCCGCGCCGGCGGCGGCTTCTCGTCGGGTTCGCGCGGCTCGCGCACCTATTCGGCGCCGCCGTCGACCACGACTGCGCCGGGCTCGACCTCGCAATTCAACCGCACGTACACTCAGCCGGGCGCAGGCATGAATTCGGCTGCGACCGCGCCGGCGCGTGGCGGCCTGTTCGGCCGCGGCGGCGGCTTCCTGGGCGGCCTGGCGGCCGGCTTCCTCGGTGCAGGCCTGCTCGGCATGCTGTTCGGCGGCGGCCTGTTCGGCGGCCTCGGCGGCTTGTCCTCGATCCTCGGCCTGATCATCCAGATCGCGCTCGTGGTGCTCGTGGTGCGGCTGGCGATGTCCTGGTGGCAGCGCCGCCACACGCCGCAGGCGGCCTATGCCAATGCCAGCGCTGATGCGGGCGCCGGTCCGGGACCGCAGCCGAACCCGAACTATCGCAGCGGTCTTGGTGGCTTCGGCTTCGGCGCCAACAATGCGCCGCTCGAGATCAAGCCGGACGACTATGAGGCGTTCGAGCGCCTGCTCGGCGAAGTCCAGACCGCCTGGACGAACGAGGACGTGGCCAAGCTGCACACGCTCGCGACGCCGGAGATGGTCTCCTATTTCGAGCAGGACCTCGCCCAGAACCGCGGGCGCAACGTCATCAACAAGGTGACCAACGTCAAGCTGTTGCAGGGCGACCTCGCGGAAGCCTGGCGCGAAGGCGAGACGGACTACGCCACGGTGGCGCTGCGCTTCGCGCTCACCGACAAGACGGTCGACCGCAACACCGGCGCAGTCGTTGCCGGCAGCGAGCAACCGGGCGAGGCGACCGAGATCTGGACGTTCGCCCGCCGGCCGGGCACCGGCTGGGAATTGTCGGCGATCCAGCAGACCAACTGATCGCTTGCGATATGAGAAACCAAGGCGTCGTGCTCCCGCACGGCGCCTTTTTCTTTTGGGCGTCCCGCATCGCCGCATCGGAATAAGCGCTTGCGCGTCGGGTTGAAATGAGGCGGTCAACGACAAGCACAACGGGAGGACAGCATATGATCCGCATCGAGAGATCCGTGACGATTTCAGGCCTCGCGCTCGCAGTAACCTTGCTGGCGACGCCATCGGCGCGCGCGCAGTCGGCCGACATGACATTCTTCGTGACCTCCAACGGGCCGGGCAAGGGCGCCGATCTTGGCGGCCTCGAGGGGGCCGACGCGCAATGCCAGAAGCTTGCACAGGCCGGCGGTGCCGGCACCAAGACCTGGCGCGCCTATCTCTCGACGCAGGCTGCCGACGGCAAGCCGGCAGTCAACGCGCGCGACCGCATCGGCAAGGGACCGTGGCAGAACGCCAAGGGCACGGTCGTTGCCAAGGACGTGGCTGACCTGCACGGACCCGCCAACAATCTCACCAAGCAGACCGCGCTCAGCGAGAAGGGTGAGGGGATCACTGGTGCTGGCGACCAGCCGAACCGGCATGACATCCTCACGGGATCGCAACCAGACGGCACCGCGTTTGCCGGATCGGACGATCGCACCTGCAAGAACTGGACGTCGAGCACGCAAGGCGCTGCGATGGTCGGCCATTTCGATCGCCGGGGCCTGCGCGATGACGAGCCATCAAAGTCCTGGAACAGCTCTCACCCCTCGCGCGGCCCGGAAGGTGGCTGCTCGCAGGCCGATCTGAAGAGCACCGGCGGCGACGGTCTGCTCTATTGTTTTGCGGCGAATTGAGGCGCTGAGTTCTCTCCGCCGTCATTGCGAGGAGCGAAGCGACGAAGCAATCCAGATTGGTCCCGCAGCGGGATTCTGGATTGCTTCGCTGACGCTCGCAATGACGCGTGGAGCCGGTGTTCCGGCCCACGACGACGGAACTTGCATCGCGGGATAGGCTTGTGCTGCGCGCGTCTCAAAGGACTGTCCCATGAAATACGAGCTCTACTACTGGCCCGAGATCCAGGGCCGCGGCGAATATGTGCGGCTGGCGCTGGAGGAGGTGGGCGCCGCTTACGTCGACGTCGCGCGCGGAGCGCGCGGGACAGCCGCGATGATGAAGATGATGGACGCGCATGGGGATACGCCGCCTTTCGCGCCACCGTTCCTGAAGGCGGGCAAGCTCGTCATCGGCCAGACCGCCAACATCCTGCTCTATCTCGGCGGCCGCCATGGGCTTGCGCCGAAAACGGAAGGCGGCAGGCTCTGGGTGCACCAGCTTCAGCTCACCATCACCGACCTCGTCGTCGAGATCCACGACACCCATCATCCGCTCGGGCCCTCGCTCTATTACGAGGACCAGAAGCCGTCGGCGAAGAAGCGTACCGCCGATTTCTGGAGTGAGCGCGTGCCGAAATTTCTCGGCTATTTCGAGCAGATTCTCACTGAGAGTGGCGGCACCTATGTCACCGGCCGCAGGCTGACCTATGTCGATCTCTCGCTGTTCCAGATCGTCGATGGCCTGCGCTATGCCTTCCCCAAGCGCATGAAGGCGTTCGAGACGGATATTCCTGGCCTCGTCGACCTGCACGACCGCATCGCCGCGCGGCCGAACATCAAAGCCTATCTCGACAGCAACCGCCGCATTCCCTTCAACCAGCAGGGCATCTTCCGCCGCTATCGCGAGCTGGATGGCTAAAAACGTTTTCGAGCGAAGTGGATACCGGTTCGCGTCAAGAAAACGCGTCAAATAAAAAGCGTTAGCCGGTCCTGACGGGAGAGTGATCTGCGCTCACCAGAGGCCTGGCACCAGGCGATAACGCACCCGCGCCGCATAGTCGGCATAGCCCGGAAGGCCCTCGCGCAAGGTGCGCTCCTCGATCCCGATGCGGACCGCAAACAGGGCGGCGAACAGCGGGACCATCGCAAGTCCCCACCACGACCCCAGCAGCAGCGGCATGCCGGCGAAGAACAGGATCATGCCGCTGTACATGGGATGGCGCACATGGGCGTAGGGCCCCGTCGAGATCACGCGCTGTGCGCGCTCGGCTTGCAGCTTCACCACCGGGGCGGCGAACGAGTTCTCGCGGAAGACCCACATCGTGACCAGCGTCGAAGCCAGAAACAGCACGAGGCCGAGGATCTGGAGCGCGACCGGCATCTCGGAGGATTGAATGCGCCTGTCGATGCCCATCGCGACCAGCCAGGCCAGCATCGCGACGATGAAGACGGTCATGAATATCTTGTCGGCGGCGGGCTGATCCCGTTGCAGGACCGGCCGCAGACGTTCGGCGAGCAGCGCGGGATCGATCCGATAGAGCCACCAGCCGCAGAGCGGACCAAGCAGGGCGGAGGTGACGAGGAGCACCCAGGCCGAAGGCCAGTGCAGCGTTCCCGCGGACGCGAACAGCAGCGCGCCCATGCCGACGACGAAGATCGTGTTCTGCAGCAGGAGGCGTGCGATCATGCGCAGGATTCCGGATGGCCGCGCACGATATTGGTCCCGCTATCCGGCAAAGATACGGCCGGACGCTCGAAAGACCCGATCGACCGGATCGGGCGCTTCAGCTTCGGCAAGCCTGATCAGGCGAGCTGATCGATCCGCGTACCCTGACCCGGCGGCAGCGGCGCGGGCGGCTGCGGCTTATAGGTCGGATCCTCATCCTTGACCTTGGTCTGATCGTCCTGCTGCTTGGTCGTGTCGTAGTTGGGAACCACGATCGCGATCGGCGGCGGCGCAACGGTGGAAACCTTCATCCGCAAATCCTCACACATGGAAACAATCGAGCCTGCCCTGCAAGGAGCGAAATTTCCTTCAAGGCAATCGCTAAAATGTGAGGGAATGGGTGCGATCGCGGAGGATGCTTTGGCGTCGTCGCTGCGCTCAGTTGCGTGAGACCACGAATCTCTCCGCGTCATTGCGAGGAGCTCTTGCGACGAAGCAATCCAGAATCCCTCTGGGGAAAGACTCTGGATTGCTTCCGCCTTCGCCAAGGCTTCGGCGGACAAGTCGCTGCGCTCGCAATGACGGAGTGCGTGGAAGAAGCGCCGCCCCGCCTATTCGTCCTTGCCGCGCGTGATCGCGATGGACGCATCCGTCTTGGTGCGTGTGCATTCCATGTTGAGCCGCCGGTAACGCATGGCGATCTTGTCGCCGCGCAACAGACCCATCCGCTTCAGGCAGCGTGTGGCACCCGTCGTGGTATCGTCCTTGGTCACGGTGAAGACGATCGCCGCCATCGACCCCACCAGCGCATAGAACTCCGGCTTGGGCTTGCGATCGCCCTTGGCATAGAGCTCGATGGAATATTTGTCGCCGCGGCAACCCACGGACAGCTCCTTGGCCGCCGGGTGCGTCAGATAGACGACGTTGGCAGCCCGAAAATTCACCTTGAGGCGATCGATCTGGTTCGCCAGCTCCTTGGCGCTGTCATCGCAGCGGTCGGCGCGCGCGGGTGAGGCGAGGGTCACAAGGCCGGCAATGGCGGCGGCGACCAGGATCGCGCCGCGGATGTTCAAATTCAATGTCATGATAAAAAGCCCCTTGGGGCGCGCATTCAAGCGTCGGCGGACACGAAGCGCAAGGGTGGGAACGGGCCTTTCCACGTGCTCTGCCAATACCCAAGCCCGGGCTCCCATGCGCATCGCTCCCTTTCTTTTCCCCCCAAAATGAGCTTAGAACCCTTCTATGCTGAGAGGCCCACGAGGCCCCAAAACCCCGAGATCTGCCCCATGAACGCTCCCACCGCCTTTCCCGACCCGTCCAAGCCTGTCCCGCCCTACAAGCACACCCCGCTGTTCCCGCTGGGCAAGGATGAGACGCCCTACATGAAGATCACGTCCGAGGGTGTCAGGGTCGAGAAAGTCCTGGGCAAGGACATGCTGGTGGTGTCGCGCGAGGCGCTGCGGGCGCTGTCGGAGGCGGCTTTCGGCGACATCAACCACTATCTGCGGCCCGGCCATCTGAAGCAGCTCCGCGCGATCCTGGAGGACGGCGAGGCGAGCCCGAACGACAAGTTCGTCGCGCTGGACTTTTTGAAGAACGCCAACATCGCGGCCGGCGGCGTGCTGCCGATGTGCCAGGACACCGGCACCGCGATCATCATGGGCAAGAAGGGCTGCAACGTCATCACCGACGGTGACGACGAGGCGGCGCTGTCCGAAGGCGCGCGCGATGCTTACCTGCGCCGCAACCTGCGCTACTCGCAGGTCGCGCCGCTCTCGATGTACGAGGAGAAGAACACCGCCAACAACATGCCGGCGCAGTGCGAGATCTACGCCGAGGGTGATGACGCCTACAAGTTCATGTTCATGGCGAAGGGCGGCGGCTCCGCCAACAAGAGTTTTCTGTTCCAGGCCACGCCCTCGGTGCTGACCAAGGACCGGCTGCTCGCTTTCCTGAAAGAGAAGATCCTGACGCTGGGCACCGCGGCGTGCCCGCCCTATCACCTCGCGATTGTCATCGGCGGCACCTCGGCCGAACTCTGCATGAAGACGGTGAAGCTCGCCTCCGCTCGCTATCTCGACGCACTGCCGACGCACGGCTCGCCTGACGGCAACGCCTTTCGCGACGTCGAGATGGAGAAGGAAATCCACAAGATGACGCAGTCGCTCGGGGTCGGCGCGCAGTTCGGCGGAAAATATTTCTGCCACGACGTGCGCGTGATCCGCATGCCGCGTCACGGCGCTTCGCTGCCGATCGGGCTCGGGGTGTCCTGCTCGGCCGACCGCCAGGTGCTCGGCAAGATCACCAAGGACGGCGTCTATCTCGAGGAGCTCGAGCACAACCCGGCGCAGTATCTGCCGCAGGTCGAGCAGTCGCTCGGCGGCGAGGTCGTCAAGATCGACCTCAACCAGCCGATGAAGGACATCCTCGCGACGTTCTCGAAGAACCCGATCAAGACGCGGGTCTCGATGACCGGCACCATGATCGTCGCGCGCGATAGCGCGCATGCCAAGCTGCGCGAGCGGCTGGAGAAGGGCGAACCGCTGCCGGACTATTTCAAGAACCATCCGGTCTATTACGCCGGCCCGGCCAAGACGCCCGAAGGCTATGCCTCCGGCGCGTTCGGTCCGACCACCGCCGGCCGTATGGATTCCTTCGTCGACCAGTTCCAGGCCGCCGGCGGATCGATGGTGATGGTGGCCAAGGGCAACCGCGCGCCTGCCGTGCGCGAGGCCTGCAAGAAGTACGGCGGCTTCTATCTCGGCTCGATCGGCGGCGCCGCGGCGAACCTCGCCGAGCACTGCATCAAGAAGGTCGAGGTGCTCGAATATCCCGAGCTCGGCATGGAAGCGATCTGGCGCATCGAAGTCGTCGACTTCCCCGCCTTCATCATCATCGACGACAAGGGCAACGACTTCTTCAAGGAGTTGAACCTGGGCTAGCGCTCGGCGAAGTCACCGCGTACGCGCCGGCCGGTCTATCGCGGCACCAGATACTGCGTCGGCGATCCGTTTTCGGGCCCGTCGAACATCACGAGCACGCGCCACGGCTGGCCGCTGACGTCGCCGAGCACCAGCAAGGACTCGGCCTTGGCGGCGGTGTCGGCGACCTTGAGAGTGTGACTTGGTCCAAGTTTGCCCCTGTTGGTATCGTAGAAGACGACGGCGGGCGTGATCGGCTGTTCGTTCACCGGCCCGGTCAGGAGAAGCAAGCCGCCCGACACGGCGGCGAGGTCCCTGATGCCGGTCGTTGCACCAAGGGGCAGCGGCGGATCGATGAGCTTGGCATCAAGCGGCTTGTCCTCGGTGAAGACCGCCTTTGCGTCGACCGAAAGAACATAGGCCTTGCCGTCGTCGGATGGACCGCGGAAACCGAGGTACATTCGTCCGCCGGCGACGGCGATGCCCTCGATATTGGCGCCGTTGTCGCCGAGGGGCTTGTCATAAGCCGCGGGCAGTGCGTCCTTGATGGCACCGCGCAGGCGCGTCGCGGATGCTTCAACGCCCACCACCTCGTCGTCCGAGATCGGGAAGGGCGGCTTTCCAGTCGCCTTGTCGACGGGAATTCGAAAGACGTGATAGCTCGTGGGGTTGCTGTCCTCGGGATGGTGACGTTTACGGCCGTGCGATCCGACCACGTAGAAATAGCCCTCGCCTTGATCGTAAGCGGCGCCCTCGGCATCCGGATCGCCGCTGGCTTGGTCGCTCAGCAGGCGGATCACCTTGCCGGGCTTGATCGTCGTGCCTTCGATCGCAAAGAACTGCGCGTATTTCTTTTCGTCATTGACGACCAGACAGGAGGAGATTGGCGTGTCTGTGGTCGCACAGGCCGCGCCGCTGATATTGGTGCGGGCATCCGAGCTCTTCTTGAACGGCTCGCTCAGCTGCCACGCCGGCGACTGCGGCTCCAACATATCGGCGCGCGCCGGCGCTGCTCCGGCGAGAACCACGACAGTGGGGATCAGAAACAGGCGGATGCAATTGCGTGTGGGGAGGAACGACATGGAAATTCCCCTGCGATCTGTTGAATAGGTGTTTCGTCTGAAATAAAATTATAAGTTGCGTGTCTGGATTTTGCTCCGGAAGCTGGCCACGGTCAACGGCCTGTACGCGTGCTTTCCGTGGCCAATAACCGCAGACAGAGCGCGGGCACGTCAGCTGCAGTTGGTGACCTGGTTGGAGCACAGCGAGCGCCACCAGCCGCGGACGCCGTCGTCGCTCTCGACGAGGCCCCACAGCCCGCTGCACGCGAAGATGCGCTTCGGCCCGCCGTCGGTGTCGATGGCGCCGCCGAGCTGGCGCTGGGCCGACATCCATTTGGCATCGACGAAGGGGGCTTGAAAAAGCCCGCCCATGCGGGTTGCGCCATTGGCATAGGATGCGCCGACTTTATTCGAGGCAACCCATCCGCGCCCGGCATAGGGCTTTGGCGCATTGCGCGGATATTTTTTCTCGTCCTCGTAGTCTTTGCCCGGCGGCTTCGCGCCTTCGATCAGAAACCAGCCGTCCCTGAAGCCGATGATGCGGAATTCGGTGAGCCAGCCGCCCTCGGGCGTGTTCTCGCTGCCGCCAAGCTTTAGCCGGTAGGGCGGCGGCAGCGTGCCGAGCACGCGCGCCTTGACTGAAGGCTCGGCGCGCACGTTGAGGCCGTTCGGATCCTTGTCGATGGACCAGGCGCCGAGAGCGCAGGGCTCGGTGCCCTCAGGTAGCGATGCGCGCCTTGCCGCGAGATCCGCGTGCAACTTGGCGAAATCAGTGTCATCACTGTCCGCACCCGGCTCGGTGCGCGGCTTCAATTCGGCTGAGACCACGCCCGTCGCATCCGAGCTCAGCGTGACCGCGAGCGACTGGCGCGCAGCGAACACGCTTGCCGGTGTCTTCGGATCGTTCGATGTTGCGGGATAGACGGCGAGGTAGCCCGTCGAACCGTCGGTTCGATAAGCAGCGCCGGCAACATAGCCCGCCGGCACCATGGCGAGCGCGCTTGCGCGCCACGCCGGTTCGGTGTCATCCGCCCGCGCCGTTTGTGTCGCGACACACAGGATCGTCGCCGCGATGAGACGGAGCACGCGCACGGTTCGCAGCGCGCCCTTACGCCCGCGCGCCCGTGAACGGGAAGCTGCCCATGGGGCCAATGCCCATCTCGCCGCTCATGCTGTCGCCGGATACCTTTCCGATGAACTCGAGCGTCAACGGCATCGGATTGGTGATCGAGACCTTCCAGTTGATGGCGTCGCCGCTGATGGTGCCGTCGAAAATCTCGGCGGAATTACCATCGGCGCCCTGCGTGCCTGTCAGCGTGCCGCCGGAGCTCAGTAGGGTTAGCGTCGCCTGGCGCTCGCCCATCGGCGTCGTCATGGTCAGATTCCAGTTGCCGTCTACGGCCATTCCCGTCTCCCGAACAAATCCCGGCGGGCCGCGACGATCCGCGGCCAGTCCTGGGTCGAGCGTATAGCGCAACTCGCAGCGCCTGCCTAACGCTGCATTGGAAGCATTTCGGCGCGGGCAGCGGCACGCCGGCGGCTGGTGACGATGAGGCGCAGAATGACGTACTGCACGGCAAAGGCCAGGATCTTGGCGCCGCCTGCGACCACAGTGAGGTAGAGTGCCCACAGCTTCAGATCGCCGGTGGAGGCGACCGCGATCACGCCGGCGCCGATCACGAACATCAGCGCGGCCCAGGCATAGCCCGCGACCGTGACATATTCAGGAACGGTCTCGACGACGATCGGCGGCATGTAGCGCAGCATCCAGCCGCGCTTGAGCATGATCGCGCCGATGGCGAAATGCGCGATCGCGGGTTTCGCCAGCATGAAGCGCGGATCATTGGTCAGCAGTGTGATCGCGCCTAGTCCGATGACGAGCGCGAGGCTCGCATAGGTCATGTAGTTGAGCTGCTGCCCCTTGATGCGGGCATAGATCACCTGCGCGATCGCGCCGGCAATCGCCACTGACGTCGCCAGGACGACGTTGTCGGTGGTGAGGTAGATGACCAGGAAGACGATGGCGGAGAGGAAGTCGGAGGCGAGGCGGGCGAATACGACTTTCATCGTCGATCCTGTTCAGCGGGCGTTTTGCAATACGCGGGCGGGCGTACCGTACTTCAACTGGCGATACTCGGGATACCATTTTGTGAAGTAGATTGCGCTGTTGCGGGCGGCAAAGGCGACCGCAAGACTCGACCACAACGGCAGGCCGGGGAAGTAGAGCAAGACGATATTGGCCGCCATCATCAGCAGCGCGGCCACGGTCCAGGCGCCGGTGATGATGTAATTGGCGGTGAGGAAGCCCGGCATCGCCGCGGTCTCGGCCGGGACTGATTCAACCGCATATTGCAGCGTGAAAGGGCGGCGGACCAGCATCGAGCCGAGCGAGATGACGAAGACGCCGATATCGACCGACAGCTTGACGCCGAGCGTGCCCAGCGCCGGATCGATCAATGCGAGATAGAGGCCGATTGCGGCGAACACGACTGCCGAGCCTGCGGCCAAAGTCTTGACCGAGCGGGCGCGCGCGACATCGATCGCGATGGTGGCGAGGCAGATCGCGGAAGCTGCGAACACGCTGAACGTAGCTGACGTCACCAGCATCAGGAAGGTGAACGCGCCGTAGGGCGCCAGGATCAGGAAAATCGCCATGGTGAGCCTCGATCGATCTTATCTTTACGATGTAAAGATAAGTAATTGAGAGAGGGCGCCCGGTCAAGCGAAATCTTTACAATGTCAAAATGACGTAGGCGGCTTCCAAAAATTGAAGCGTTGCAACGGCTCGGTCGATCATCTTGTCTGCAAAGTCCGCCCAGGGCAGGCGGGAGACGATCGGTAGGGCGGCGGAGACCGCAAGGCCGACGGAAAGCAGGATGCCGCCGCTGATTGTGGGCCCCCCGCCGTACCGCGATCGGCCCATCTGCGGTGTCAGCGCGGTGCAGGCCAGCACGAGGACGGCGAGGCAGTCTGTGGTGATCGAGGGCATGTGCATAGGAAACTCCTGTTTCCGTCATTCCTGGGCACGCGAAGCGTGAACTCTGAGGCGCAACTGCGCATCGTAGCTTGCGACTTCGTCGCGTCCCGGAATGACAAGCGGGCTCTACGCCGCCCCCACCCAATTGCCGTGAAAGCCGTCGGGCACGCGATGGCCGAGCTGCAGCAGGGCCACGGGCCCTGCTTCGACATCGGTGGCGTTGAACACGGCGAGGTCGCTGCGGTTCTCCCGGGCTCGCCAGACCACCGCGAGCAGCCAGCCGTCGCCCTCGGCGGCGTCTTTCGACCGCTCGACGAAAACAGGCTCGGAGATGGTGTCGCCGGCAGGGAGCAGATAATGGCCGAGCCGCCGGCCGTTGCCGTCGACATGGACGATGCCTGAGAGCGCGCCGAACATCGGCAGCCTCGGATTGGCGCAGGCGTACCAGCCGTGACGGCTCTTCAGCCCGGCGCGACGATCGTCGATGCGAGGGAATTCGCCGGTGAGATCGTCGAGATAAGTCTGCTGGAAGCGATCGGTATTTCCCGCGAGATCGAACGTCCAGCGGCAGTGGCGGGCGCGCGATTTTTCCGGATCCGTCGGCCGGCCGTCGGGATGCGGGAACAGCGGCGCCTCCTCGAACTGCATGACGTCGGCGACGATGCGGCCATCGTCCTCCCAGGCGTTCATGATGTGGAAGACGTAGCAGGCTTCACCGCGAAACCAGACGATGTCCCTGGCGGTGCCGTTCCGCTTCATCACGCCGACATAGGCGCCTTTGTCCGGCTCCCAGGCATAGGGCGGCCGTCCGCTCATCGCGCGCTCCATGCTGCCTGTGATCGGGAGGATCGGGAACAGCACGTGGTTCGCGGTGACGATGAAGTCGTGCACCATGCTGGCATAGGGCGCCTCGAAGCGCTCGAAGCGCGTCGCCTTGCCGGACGCATCGATCGATCCGTAGGAGAGGGCAGGCGACAGCGGTCCCGCCGCGTTGTAGCCAAAGAATACGAGCTCGCCGGTGACGGGATCGACCTTCGGATGCGCCGTGAAGCTGCCGGCGATGCGGCCCTCATAGTTGTGGTAGCCGCGCGTTGCCAGCGTGCCCGGCTCGATCTCGGTCGGCAGATGCGCTTCCTCCAGCGCGAGCAGCTTGCCGGCATGGAAGATGATGTTGGTGTTGGCGACGCCGCCGTCGGTGACATCGGCCGGTGCATCCGGCAGCTTGCGGCCGAAGCCGCCGAACAGGGCGCGGCCGGCGTCGTGCTCGGCCAGCCATTTCGGCGTGCGGACCCAGCGGTTGCGGTAGCTGGCGCGGCCGTTCTCGAGGTGGAAGGCGTGCAGCATGCCGTCGCCCACGAACCAGTGCGAGCCGGGCGAAGAGAACTGCGGATTGGGGCCGTTGCGATAGAGCGTGCCGTTCAGCTCACGCGGCAATTCACCGATGATCGTCAGGAATGGCGCGTCGGCCTCGAACGGAATCGGCGCGATGTTGTTACGGCGCTCGGTGACGGCATCCTGCTGCAACGGCGTATCCTCCTGATCTTTACATCGTAAAGATGAGATAGTCCCGATTGCCGTTCCGGTCAAGCGAAATCTTTACACTGTCAATATTGCGTCCTATAGCTTGTCCATGGGCAAGAGCGAAACCAGGACCGCGCACGGTGTGCGCGCTCCGAAGAAAACATCGGCGGTCTCGAGCGCATCCCAGCGTTCCACGCGGCGCCCGGCGGCTGCGAAGACCGAAACACCCTATCATCACGGCGCCCTGCGCGAGGCGCTACTCCAGGCCGCCGAACGGGTGCTGGAGCGTGACGGGCTTGGCGGCCTGACATTGCGCGCGGTGGCGCGCGAGGCGGGCGTCTCGCACGCCGCCCCCACCCATCATTTCGGCGATCTCACCGGGCTTCTCAGCGAACTCGCCGCCGTCGGCTTCCGCCAGTTCAACGCCGCGATGGCCTCGTCCTCCGACGCCGCCACCACGCCGCTCGAGTGCGCGCTGGCGCGGCCGAAAGCCTATGTCGCCTATGCGCAGGCTCATCCCGGCATGTACGGCATCATGTTCCGCAGCGAGCGGCTCGATTATTCCAGACCCTCGCTGCACGAGGCGGCCGAAGCCTCCTTCGCCGGCCTTGCGAATGCCATCGGCGCGATGCGGCAGGAGCAGATCAGTGAAGATGCGCTGACGCTGAACCAGGGCGCCGCGATCGCACGCGCCTGGTCGATGGTGCACGGCTTCACCATGCTGCTGCTCGACGGCCGGCTGAAGGATATCTTGGAGCGGCTGCCCGAAGGGACGACCGCCGAACGGTTGTTCGAGGCGATGCTGATGGCACCCGTGGCGGGGAAGCTGCCGGATTGCCCCTGATCCGGCGAATGCAACTGTTGCCATGGTGAGGCGTTGACGCCGCATGGCAAAGGCATCCCGCTCTCCGTGGAAACGTCAGAACCCGCGCAAGCGCGCGGGCAAGGCGGCCAAGCACCTCAGTCCCGCACAGAAGTCGGCCGCGAAGGCGCGCGCCCGCCGCGCCGGTCGCCGCTATCCCAACCTCGTGGACAACATGCGCATGGCAGCGAAAAAGACTTCGAAGTCCAAATCGTCGAAGACGAAGAAATCCGCGAAGAAGAAATCAACGAAAAAGACCCGAAAGCGGACCGCGAAGAAAACCACAAAGGCCTCGCGCAAACGCCGCGCATCGGTCCAGGAAAAGGATCCGCGTGGCGGCCTGACCGCCGCCGGCCGCAGGGCCTTTGCGCGCAAGCAGGGCGCTCACTTGCGACCCGGTGTCACCAAGAAGGACTCCGACATGACGCCGCAGGAGATGCGGCGGAAGGGAAGCTGGGCCGTGCGCTTCTATGGCCGCGCGAAGCTGCCGCCGCTGGTCGATGCCAAGGGGCAGCCGACCCGGCACGCGCTGTCAGCACATGCCTGGGGCGAGCCCGTCCCGAAGACGGTGGCCGCAGCACGGCGTATTGCCGCGAAGGGTGAGCGGCTGCTGGCGCGCTACCACCGCGCCAAGGCGAAGACCTAGCGCGGGGACTTACCGCATCGTCGCAAGCTCGACGGCGCGGCCGCGCGTGCCGATGATCTTCAACTCGTCTTTGCCACAAGTGAAGCCGCGGGCGAGATCGTCGGCTGCCTTGCGCGCGAGCTCATTGGCGGCGGGATTGGCGATCGCATCGACATAGGCAACGTGGCAGACCGGGCCCGGCGGCAGACGGGTCACGACCAGCATGGCCTTGGTGTTCGGCCGCCCCTGCTTGTCGGGATCGCTGCCATCGGCGATGTGCCAACGCTGGATGATCGCAAACGGCTTGTTGCCCGAGCTGCGCCATTCGACGGTGGTCTCCGATGAATTGAACGGAGCGAACCAGACCTTGGCCGCCGGTTCCTCGGCCGCTTGCTTGCGATTGCGGCCGACCGAGACGATTTCGCGCAGATCGTCCTCGGCAATCAGGACCACGAGGCCGTTCTTGCCCGGACACACCCGCGTGGTGCTGCCGTCGAGCTCGCTGGGCTTGCCGATCCGGCGACAATCCTTCGGCGCGGTGGAGGTGTAGGTGCTGCCCATCGATTGGGCGGCGGCATGGCCGGCGCTCGAGCAGGTAAGCAGGAGGGCGAGGCCGATGCAGGCAATGCGGTTCATCATGAGGCCTTGAGGGGGCGGGAACTCTTCATCAGACGTCTTCATTGTGGGCAAGGTTCAAACAAAGGCGGGATAGACCTGACAGCGGAGCGGAATCGTTCTAGAAGGGCGGCTTCCGCCCGCGCTTACCGCGCTTCGTTCGCGTCATCTCATTCGATCATGCCAGACATCGCTTCCAGCAAATCTTATCGCGTCGGCCGTTCCAAGACCGGACTTGGCCTCTTCGCAACCATGCCGATCAAGAAGGGGACGAGGATCATCCGCTATTTCGGGCCGATCCTGGACTCGCGGATTCCTGCGCATGACGAGATCGAGAACAAATATCTGTTCGAGCTCAACAACCGCTGGACCATCGACGGTTCGGTGCGCAAGAACCTCGCCCGCTACATCAACCATTCCTGCCGGCCCAACGCGGAATCCGACGTCCGTCCGCGCGAGCGCAAGGTCTTCATTCGCGCCATCAAAAACATCGAGCCGGGCGACGAGATCAACTACGACTACGGCACCGACTATTTCAAAGCCTATCTGAAGCCGATCGGCTGCAAGTGCGCCTCCTGCGAGAAGAAGCGCAAGAAGCTGCGCGCCGAGGCGCGCGCCGAACGTGCCAAGGTGAAGGCGCGCGACGAGCGCAAAGCGACGAAAGCGGGCGCCAAGGATCTCAAGAACAAGGCCACCAAAAAGAAGAAGTTCAACGGTCACGCCGTCGCCAAGGCGAATGGCCGCGCGCGGGCCTAAGCTTGGGCCTTCGTCTCTGGAATGCTGGGTCGCCCGGCTAAGCCGGGCGACCACTGCGTGTGGTGAGCCGGTTGAACTACGCCGCGACCACACTCCCGCTCTTCCGCAGTCCCACATACTGCAGCTCGGCGAACACGCCGGTCGCGATGGCCTGCGCCACGACCATGAGCTCGCCTGCGAGGTTCGGCGACACCGCGCCCGAAAGCAGCAGCGCGATGCTGCCGACTGTCCAGGCCGCATTGCCGATCACGACGAGCAGCACGAGCGCCCTGGAAACGGATGCGCGCGCGGCGAGCCAGCCGACCAGCGCGGTGTAGGCGATCAGGAACAGGCCGGTTTCACGCAGCAGCATTTCGGGCAGGCTGAACAGCGAGGCGAACGCGCCTGCGCCGAAGGTGAAACCGAGGGCGGCGACGCCGCTGAAGACGGCGTCGGCGAGCAGTGCACGGCGCAGGAAGGTGGATGCTTCGATCATCGTGGTTCTCCTTGGTTGAGGTCGGGGGACATCACCGCAGGCCGCGCCACCGGGCGCGCAGCAGGCGGGCGAGGCGAAATGGGCAGAGGCTCCTGCCCACGCCGTGCTCGAAGGCGACGACCTGCGCGACGACATAGTCGCCGGTCGAATGCACGAGCGGTTCCGGCATGTTGAGGCTGCGCGCCAGCATCCGGGTTGCGAATGCCATCGCCCAGGGCAAGACGCGGTCTGCGATGGTCCGGTAGAGCAGCAGCGCGATCATGGTCATCTCCTGTTGAGACCAAGATGCGCGCGTTCGCGCCTCGTTTCGATTACCTCGCGGGTAAAAGGGGCGGCTATGTTTTGCGGCGGAGGCCGTGTGCGGGAGATCAGAAGATTGGATCTACCCGATGGCGCGCGGCAGCATGCCCTTTGCGGTGATTTCCGCTGAAAGCTCTTCGATGGACTTACGTTGTTCCATGGCGGTGCGGCGGATCAACGCAAAGGCGGCCGGCTCGGCGAGCGCGCGCGAATGCATGACCTGAAGGACGGCGGCCAGAACGACACGACGTGACCGAAGGCGTTGCTCGAGCTTGACGATCTGCTGCTTGAACTCGTTGGTGCGTTCGTTTCGTTCGAACGCCATGACGAGCGCCGCGTAGATGCCGGCCGAACGCAACGGCTTGACGAGGAACGAGGCTGGATCGAGCTCGAACACCAGCTTCAGGCGGCTCGGCGTCTCGGTGCCGAGCAGGGCGATGACCGGACAGTGTCCCAGCAGCGCGCGCAGCGCCGGGTGTACCACTGGCAGGAAATCATCGTCGATCAGCATCAGATCCGGAGCGAAATTGATTGCGCCCGCGGGCTCCCATGCGATGCCGTCTATGCCCAGACGCTCGAACTGGCGTCGCACGATCGAGGCGTCGCGGTCGTCCTTGATGGCGACGAGAGCCTTGCGTCCGCGCAGCGAAAATGAAGACGGCTTGCTCATTTTACAACTCGCAAATGCGGCGCATTCGGCGATGAGCTGCCCTTCGAGGTGTCCCTCGCGGGGCTGACGGCAACGTCGAGCTGCGTCAGGTAAGGATCCGGTTTAACGGGCGCATCAGCTTCCCAGAAAATGTCGAACTGTCCCGCCGCATTGGAGACCGCGAGCCGCGGCGTAAGGACGCAATGATTGTTGCTGCCGTCGATCCAGACCGGTCCCTGCGGTGAATTGTAGCGATAACCGGCCGCGGCGCGCCTGACCTCGCCGATATCGGACGTGCCGGCCCGCTGCAGCGCGCGTGCCAGCAGATGGACGGCGACATAGGCAGATTGTCCGTCGACGGAGGGGCTGCTGTCGTCGCCATGGCGTGCCTTCCAGCGCGCGACGAAGGCCCGGTTTTCCGGCAGGCGGATGCTTTCGAAATAAGCCGACGATGTGATGCAGCCCACCGAGGCCGGTCCGACGATCGCGAGCTCCGGCTCGCACAGACTGCAGCTCAACATGGGAATCTCGAGCCCTGCCGCCTTGGTGCCGGCGTGGAAGGCGCGGATGAAGTCGTAGCTGGAGCTCCCGACCAGCGTGTTGAACACGATCGGTGGCTTGCGACGGACAATCTCGTCGACGATGTGCTCGACGGCGCTTTCGCCGAGTTCGAGCAGTCGTTCGGCCAGGATGTGGCCGTCGGCCGCGCTGACCAATTCCCGCGTGACGCGATTGGTCTCCCATGTCCACACATAGTTGGAGCCGACGCAGAAGATCTCGCGCGACAGATTGTCGAGCACGTAACGGACGAGCGGCAGGACGTTGTGATTGGGCGACGCGCCGACATAGATGACGTTGTCGGAGCACTCGAAGCCCTCGTAGCGCGCGGGATACCAGAGCAGGCGATCGGTCCGCTCGACGATCGGCAGGACCTGTTTGCGCGAAGCCGAGGTATAGCAGCCGATGATATGCGCGACCCCGACGTTGCGGATGAGATCGTCGCAAGCCGTATGGTACTCAGAGATGATGCCGCGGGGATCGCGGATGTGAGCGGCGATCGAGAAATCGAATTCGGACTGCTCGTTGATTTCGTCGACCGCCATGATGGCGCTCTTGAGGATCTCGCGACCCATGGCCTGATACGGCCCGGATTGCGAGCAGATGATGCCAACGGGAATGGACGGCTTTGTCATTGACGACTTTCGGCACTGCGACGCGAGGATGAAATCATCATCGGCGATGACGGCGCAAGTGGCTTGCCGGTTTGCTGCGCAGCAGGCTCGCGAAATTTAGGCAGACAGCCTCGTTGACAATGCGATAGGCAGTTACATAGAATTTTCGACTACAGGGCTACCTGTCGGACTTCGCGTGCGACGATCTGGCCGATGACGTCCAGCTCTCCACATCAAGTGCTTCGTTCGATTTCGGACCCTAAGCGATAGATCATAGCCGCGGCATTTGAGCCATTCGTCGCCTCATTCGGGAGGGACGGGTGGCTTTTTTCGTTTGCCGCCCAGGGAGGCTGGCGATGCGCCCGTATCGCCAGAATGGTGACGCATGCGCGAGCGCGGCGCAGCGTCACGTCGCGTGTGAGGATGAAGGACGATGGCGGCAACAGATCTCCACTATCTCGGATTGGTCGATGTCGGACGGAAGATCCAGGCGAAGGAGCTGTCGCCGGTCGAAGTGACCAAGGCGATGCTCGGGCGGATCGAGAGCCTCGATGGCAAGCTCAAGAGCTTTGCGTATGTGATGGCGGACTCGGCGCTCGCGGAAGCCGCCGCGGCCGAGAAGGAGATCGCATCCGGCAAGATCAAAGGGCCGCTGCACGGCGTTCCGGTGGCGGTCAAGGATCTTTGCTGGGCCAAGGGCGCGCCGGCAGCGCATGGCATGACCATCCATCGCGATTTCCGTCCGACGGAGGACGCAACGGTGGTCGCGCGGCTCAAGGATGCCGGCGCAATCATTCTCGGCAAACTGCAGCAGACCGAGGGAGCCTACGCCGACCACCACCCGAAGATCGATCCGCCGAAGAACCCGTGGAATGCGGATCTCTGGTCCGGCGCATCCTCGAGCGGCTCCGGTGTCGCGACGGCGGCCGGCCTCTGTTTCGGGTCGCTCGGCACCGACACAGGCGGATCGATCCGCTTTCCGTCGGCAGCCAACGGCGTCACCGGGCTCAAGCCGACCTGGGGACGTGTCAGCCGCTACGGCGCGTTCGAGCTCGCAGCCACGCTGGATCACATTGGCCCGATGGCCCGGAGTGCGCTTGATTGCGGCGCCATCCTCGGCGTGATCGCAGGACAGGATCCCAAGGACACGACATCCGTGCCGCTGCCGGTGCCTGACTATCTTGCCGGTCTCTCCGGCGATCTGCGCGGCGTGACGATCGGGATCGACCGGCGCTGGACCAGCGAAGGTATCGATAACGATGCCACCAAGGCGCTGAGCGAAGGTCTGCGTGTGGCGGCCGACCTCGGTGCGAAGATCAGGGAGATCACGTTCCCTGATCCCAAGGCAGTCATTGAGGATTGGTTCCCGCTCTGCGGCGTCGAGGTTGCCGTCGCGCATGAGGAGACCTATCCCGCGCGCAAGGATGAGTACGGTCCGGCGCTCGCGGGTCTGCTCGACCTTGGCCGGCAGCAGTCCGGCATGGACTACCAGAAGATCGTGCTACGCCGCGAGGCGTTTCGCGGCGCGGTTCGCCTGCTGTTCGAGACAGTCGATCTCCTCGCAGTGCCGGCGCAGGCCTTCGCTGCGCCGACCCTCGCCAAGATGGCGGCACTCGGCGAAGACGCGTCCCTCATCGCGGGATTGCTCCGCTTCACGTGCCCGTTCGACATGACGGGAAGCCCGACCGTGACGTTGCCCGGCGGCTTCGCGGCGAATGGCGGTCCGGTCGGCTTCCAGTTCGTCGGGCGTCATTTCGACGAAGCCAGCCTCGTTCGCGCCGGCGATGCATTCCAGCGCGTGACCGATTGGCACAAGCGTCATCCCGGGATCTGATTGAGGAGCCATTCGCATGTCCGCAGAAGACTGGTTGAAGACATCAATCATGGCCAAGCGCGCGGTCGCAAAGGGCGCGACCGGCACGACCCATAGCCTGACGATCGAGCAGCAGGGCGGCTTCCACTACGTCTACGGTCCCTATGCCAAGCCAACCTTGTCGATCGATCCGGGCGGGGTGGTCGTCGTCGAGACTGAAGATGCCTTTGGCGGCGTGCTCACGAAGGAGACCGACAGCCCGACCGCCAAACTGAACTTTCCCTACCTCAATCCGCAATGCGGGCCGATCGCGGTCAAGGGCGCCAAGAAGGGCGATTGCCTTGCGGTCTACATCCGCGACGTCGAAACGCGGGGTGAACAGCCGGCCGGCACGACCTGCATCATTCCCGAGTTCGGCGGACTGGTCGGAACCGCTTCGACGGCACTGCTCAATCCGCCGCTGCCGGAACGCGTGAAGAAGCTGCATGTCGACCGGAACGGCGTGCGCTGGAACGACAAGATCACGCTGCCCTACGAGCCCTTCATCGGCACCATCGGCGTCTCGCCGGAGATCGAGGCGATCTCGTCGCTGCAGCCGGACTATCACGGCGGCAACATGGATCTTCCCGACGTCGCGCCCGGCGCGATCATCTATTTCCCGGTGCATACCGACGGCGGGATGCTCTACGTCGGCGACTGCCATGCGACGCAGGGCGATGGCGAGTTGTCCGGCGTTGCGATGGAGCAGCGCGCGACCGTCACGTTGCAGGTTGACCTGATCAAGAACTGGAGCTTTGCCTGGCCCCGGCTCGAGACCAAGGACTTCATCATGACGATCGGCAGCGCGCGTCCGCTCGAGGATGCGGCGCGCATCGCCTATCGCGAGCTCGTGCGATGGATGGCGGCCGATTACGGCTTCGACGAGATCGACGCCTATATGCTGCTCAGCCAGGCCGGCCGCATGCGCCTCGGCAACATGGTCGACCCCAAATACACGATGGGGGCATCCATCCTGAAGAATTACCTCAAGCCATGACATCCAGCCGCTTTCAACAACAGGGGATATCGCGATGAATTCGGGACGCAAGCTCGGAATGGTTTTGCTCGGCGCCATGCTTGGAACAGCGACGGCGATCAGTGTTGCCCAGGCGGCCGAGCCGCCGTTGAAGGTAGGTCTGCTCGAGGACGTCTCCGGCGACCTCGCCTTCATGGGCATGCCGAAGCTGCACGGCTCGCAGCTGGCCGTCGAGGAGATCAACAAGAGCGGCGGCATCCTGGGGCGGCAGATCGAGCTGATCCACCTCGATCCGCAGGGCGACAATGCGCGCTATCAGGAATTCGGCCGGCGCCTGCTCAATCGCGACAAGGTCGACGTGCTGATCGGCGGCATCACCTCGGCCTCGCGCGAAGCGCTGCGCCCGATCGTCGATCGCACCACGACGCCGTACTTCTACACCAACCAGTACGAAGGCGGCGTCTGCGACGCCAGCATGATCAGCATGGGCGCGGTGCCCGAGCAGCAGTTCTCGACGCTGATTCCCTGGATGGTCGAGAAGTTCGGCAAGAAGGTCTATGTGATCGCGGCCGATTACAATTTCGGTCAGATCTCGGCGGAGTGGAATCGCAAGATCATGAAGGATCTCGGCGGCGAGGTCGTGGGTGAGGAGTTCATTCCACTCGGCGTGTCCCAGTTCGCGCAGACCATCCAGAACATCCAGAAGGCAAAGCCGGACTGGCTGCTCACGATCAATGTCGGTGCTGCCCAGGATTCGTTCTTCGAGCAGGCGGCAGCCGCCAATCTCAACCTGCCGATGGGATCTTCGATCAAGGTCATGCTCGGGTTCGAGCACAAGCGGTTCAAGCCGCCGGCGCTCAACAACATGCACGCGACCGCGAACTGGTTCGAGGAGATCGATACGCCCGAGGCCAACGAGTTCAAGAAGCGCTGGCACGCCAAATTCCCCGACGAGCTCTACATCAACGACATGGGCTACAACGCCTATAATGCGCTCTACATGTACAAGGCGCTGGTCGAGAAGGCGAAGTCGATCAAGCTCGAGGACATGCGGAAGGTGATCGCGACCGGCGATGCTTGCATCGACGCTCCCGAAGGCAAGGTCTGCATCGATCCGAAGAGCCAGCACACCTCGCACCGCATGCGCCTGATCTCGGTCGGGCCGAAGCATGAGGTGAAGGTCGAGAAGGACTACGGCACGATCCAGCCATACTGGCTTGGTGAGATCGGCTGCGATCTCACCAAGAAGAACGACAAGGATCAGTACACGCCGAGCCATCTCCCGAAGAAGTCCTGACGCGGGCACGGTTCTTGCTCGTGTCGAGCACGACGATAAAGCAAGCCGGCGCCGCGACGATGCGGCGCCGCCATCGAGGGGATCGAGATGTCGGCTGAATTGTTCTCGTTGTTCTATCAGTTCGCCGACGTCTTCGCGTTCCTCATTCTTTCGGCCGCAGGTCTCGCCATCGTGTTCGGCATGATGGGCGTCATCAACATGGCGCATGGCGAGTTCATCATGTGCGGTGCCTATGTGACCGTCGGACTTGTGAATTTGGGCGTGCCGCTCGCGGTCGCCCAGATCCTCGCTGCGGTGACGGCGGGGCTCATCGGTGTCCTCGTCGAGTTCCTGGTGGTGCGGCGCTTCTACAAGCGGCCTCTGGATTCATTGCTCGCGACCTGGGGGCTCAGCCTGATCGTGACGCAATCGATGCTCTTGATTGTCGGTTCCGCTGTGCGGGGCATCGGAACGCCCGAGGGAAGCTTTGTCATCGGCGGCTATACGTTCTCGACTTACCGCCTCGTGCTGTTCGGTTGCGCGGTGGCGGTGCTGGCCGGTCTCTACATCATCTTCATGAAGACGCGGTTCGGCGTAATCGCCCGCGCGACGATGCAGAATGCGGCGATGGCGAGGGCGCTGGGCGCGCGCACCGGCCGCATCTATGCGATCAGCTTCGGGATCGGCACCGGCCTCGCCGGGCTCTGCGGGGCGCTCTACGCGCCGACCATGACGCTGATCCCGACCATGGGCGCGACCTTCGTGGTCGAAAGCTTCGTGACGGTGGTGATCGGCGGGGCAAACGTGCTGCTCGGAACGGCGCCGGCCGCCGTGTTCCTGGCGATGATCCGGATGGCGTTGAATGCGAGCTACGGTCAGATCATCGGACAGATCGGCATGCTGGTGGCCGTCATCCTGATCATTCGCGTGCTGCCCGAGGGGCTCTCCAGCGTGCTGGTGCGCCGTGGGCGCTAAGGGAAAATGTTGATGTTCAAGCTGCTGGAAGGCCCACAGACGCTCGGACGGGGCAGGTTGTTCTGGTCATGCTTCGTTGCGGTGCTCGCAGGGGCGCTGGCCTATCCGTTGTTCGCCGATTCCTACGATGTCGGAAATTTTGCCTACTTCCTGATCTGGATCTTCATGGCGCTCGGCCTCTGCCTGATGTGGGGCTATGGCGGCATGCTGTCGTTCGGCCAGACGCTTTTCTTCGGTATCGCCGGCTACGGCTACGGCGTGCTGGCGATCAACATGGGCGGCGGCACGGCGACGATCGCCGCGCTCGTGCTCGCCGTCGTCCTCGCGATGATCGCGGCTGGTGTCCTCGGCTACTTCATGATCTGGGGCGGGATCAACGGTATCTTCTTCGGCATCGTGACGCTGTCCGCGACGCTGGTGCTCGCCTTTTTCCTCGGCCAGACCGCAGGGCCGGAATGGCACATCGGCCCAGCGCGGCTGAACGGCTTCAACGGCATGAAAGGCATGGACCCGCTGACCGTGGGCGACTTCTATATCGAGGGGTCGGCGCTATATTACGTCATGGTCGCGCTGATCGTGATTGTCTATCTCGCGCTGCGCATGTTGGTGAATTCGGGCATCGGCAATGTCATCGTGGCGACGCGGGAAAACCCGCAGCGCGCCGAGATGCTGGGCTACGACGTCAGGAAATATCAGCTGCTGACCTTCGTGATCGGCAGCGGTCTCGCGGGCCTTAGCGGCGCTCTCTATACATCCTGGGGTCAGTTCATTACGCCGTCCAGCATCGGCCTGCCGGCTGCTGCAATGCCCATCGTGTGGGTGGCTTTCTCCGGGCGGAGCGATTTGACCGCGACCCTGGTCGGATCGTTCCTGCTGCTGTTTGGTTTCCAGACCATCACGGTTTACAGCCAGCAGGCCGCGCTGGTGCTGATGGGCGCGCTGCTCCTCGCCACGGTGATGCTGGCGCCGCAGGGCTTTGTGCTCGGCATCGGCAAGCTCGCCGCCGACTGGTGGCACGGGCGCCGCCGGCGCGACGACGGCGCCGTCATGGCGGAGGCTGGTCGCCTGCGGTCGGAAGAGTCCTGATCATGGCGCTGGTCGAAGTCAAAAACGTATCGAAGCGCTTCGGCGGATTGACCGCCGTCTCCGGCGTCGATCTCACGGTCACCGCCGGAGAGGTCCATTGCCTGATCGGACCCAACGGCGCCGGCAAGAGCACGCTGTTCAAGCTGATCGTCGGCCTCTACCCGCCGACCCAGGGCAGCATCTTGTTCGATGCCGTCGACATCACGGCCGAGCGTCCCTACGCGCGCGTGCAGCGGGGCATGAGCATCAAGATGCAGGCTCCGAGCGTGTTCAAGGAGCTGCCGGTCCGGCAGAACATCCAGATCGCGCTTCAGGAGCGATTGTCCGGGGCGGAACGCATCGCCGAGGAGGATCGCCTCTTGACGCTGCTCAACCTCGGGCCGGACAGCGAGAAGCTCGCCGGCGCGCTGTCGCATGGTCAGCAGCAATGGCTGGAGATCGGAATGGCGCTGGCGCTGAAGCCGCAGCTCCTGCTGCTGGACGAGCCGACGGCCGGCATGTCGCCGGAAGAGACCTTCAAGACCGGCGAGCTGATCAAGTCGTTCAATGCTGAGGGAATGACGGTGCTTGTGGTCGAGCACGACATGGCCTTCGTACGCCAGGTCGCCCAGCGCGTCACGGTGCTGCATCTCGGCAAGATTTTTGCGCGCGGCACTCTCGAAGGCATTCTGCAGGACGAGAAGGTCGCGGAAATCTATCTCGGTAAGACCCATGCTCACTAAAGTTTCGCCTACTGAACGGATTTTGGACGTTGCGGAATTATGGGCGGGATACGGCGCGACGCCGATCCTGCAGGGTGTCACCATGTCGGTCTCGCGCGGCGAGATCGTCGGCGTGATCGGCCGCAACGGGGTCGGCAAGTCGACCCTGATGCGTTGCCTGATCGGCCTGCTGCAAACCTGGCGCGGAACGATCAGCTTCATGGGGCGCGACGTCACCGCGCTCGAGGCCGACGCGAGGGCGAGGGCGGGCTTCGGCTACATCCCGCAGGGACGGGATGTCTTTCCGCAGATGACCGTTGAGGAAAACCTCCAGGTCGGCGAACTCATCGGCGGTCCCGATGGCAAGAAGCTGCCGGAGCTCGTCTATGAGTATTTTCCGCGGCTGAAGGAGCGCCGGCGGCAGGCCGCGGGCACTATGTCCGGCGGCGAGCAACAGCAGCTCGCCATTGGCCGCGCGCTGATCGGCAATCCGTCCCTGATGATCCTGGACGAGCCGTCCGAGGGCATCCAGCCCTCGATCGTGCAGCACATCTGCGACGCGCTGAAATCGTTCCGGGACGAGCTCGGGACCACGATCATCTTCGTCGAGCAGAATCTCGACACGATCCTGGCGATCGCCGAGCGCTGCTACATCATGGAGAAGGGCAAGGTCACGCGATCGCTGGCAGGGCACGAGGTCAACGAGGACAATGTCCGGGAACAACTTTTGCTCTGACCGGCCCTCTCGGTTGGTGGGGCATGACCTGATTAATAGACGGCAATAACGGAGGGAATGGACATGGATCTGGGACTCAAGGGAGCAAAGGTTCTCGTCACCGGCAGCACCAAGGGCATCGGCAGGGCGATTGCCGATACGTTCGCGGCGGAAGGCGCCAATGTCGGCATCTGCGCGCGCAATCAGGCCGACGTCGACGGCGCGGTCGCCGCGATCAAGGCGAAAGGTGTCGCTGCGTTCGGCAGTTCGGTCGATGTCTCCAACGGCCCGGCGCTCAAGGCCTGGGTCGAGGACATGGCTGCGAAGCTTGGCGGCATCGACGTCGTCGTCGCCAATGTCAGCGCGTTGTCGATCGGTCAGGACGAGGAAAGCTGGGAGAAGGAGTTTTCCACCGACATGATGGGGACGGTGCGGCTGGTCAGTGCGGCGATGCCGTATCTGGAGAAGAGCAAGGCTGCCGCGATCGTCACCATCTCCAGCGTGTCGGGACGCGAGGTCGATTTCGCCAGCGGTCCCTACGGCACGTTCAAGGCCGCGATCATTCACTACACGCAAGGGCTCGCCTTCCAGCTCGCCGGCAAGGGTATCCGCGCCAACTCGGTGTCGCCGGGCAACACCTATTTCGAGGGCGGTGTCTGGAATCAGATCAAGGACGGTAATCCCGAACTGTACAAGACTGCGCTCGCGCTCAACCCGACCGGCCGCATGGGCACACCGCAGGAAATGGCGAACGGCGCGGTGTTCCTCGCCAGCAGGGCGGCGAGCTTCATTACGGGGACCAACCTCGTGATCGATGGCGCCCTCACGCGCGGGGTGCAGTTCTAGGCGCGTCCTGAGCGCAACGTCATCACGAGACCGCGCCGTGTCTGCGGCGCCGGTGGGCGAAGCCGTCTTTCGACAACAGCAGGGCTGTCAGATGTCAGCAGATCCAATCCACTACAAGTCGATCATCGAACTCTCCGAGCTGTTCCGCCGCGGCGAGCTTCTGCCCTCGAAGGTGACCGAGGCCATGCTGAGCCGGATCGCGAAGCTCGATGGCAGGTTTCACGGCTATGCCCTCGTGCTCGCCGAGCGCGCCATGGCACAGGCGAAACGCTGTGACGCCGAGCTTGCCAGCGGCATTTGGCGCGGGCCGTTGCATGGCGTGCCGATCGGGCTAAAGGATCTCTGCTACACCACCTTCGCACCGACCGCGGGCGGCACCACGATCCACGCCAAGTTCGTCCCGTCCTTCAATGCGACGATCGTGGACCGGCTCGAACTCGCCGGCGCCGTCACGCTCGGCAAGCTGAAGATGACCGAGGGCGCCTATACCAGCCATCATCCCGACGACCAGGCGCCGCTCAATCCCTGGGGCGTCGACTATTGGGTCGGCTCGTCGTCGAGCGGATCGGGCGTTGCGACCTCGGCGGGGCTCTGCTTCGGTTCGATCGGCAGCGACACCGGCGGTTCGATCCGGTTTCCGTCCGCGACGTGCGGGCTGACCGGCATCAAGCCGACCTGGGGACGCGTCAGCCGCCACGGCATCTTTCCGCTGGCGGACTCGCTCGATCACGTCGGGCCGATGTGCCGGAGCGCGGCGGATGCCGCAGCCATGCTCGGCGTCATCGCAGGCGCTGATGTCAACGATCCGACCGCCGTGCAGGCGCCGGTGCCGGACTATCTGGCCGGGATCGGCGAGGGCATTCGTGGCCTCAGGATCGGCGTGGACCGCAGCTATACCCAGGACGGCATCGATCCTCAGGTGGTCGCGGCCTTGCTGGAGGCCGAACGGACGCTCACGGACCTCGGCGCTGACATCCGCGAGGTCAAGTTTCCGGCTTTCGAAAAACTCGTCAGCATGTGGATTCCGATGTGCTCGGTCGAGACCGCAGAGGCGCATCTCGAAACCTATCCGTCGCGCAAGTCGGAATATGGTCCCGATTTGGCGCAGTTGATCGAGCAGGGCAGGTCGATGAGCGGCGTCGATATCGCAGCGATCCATCATGAGCGGCTGAAGTTCTGCGGCAGCCTTGCCGCGCTGTTCGACGATGTCGATTTGCTCCTGATCCCGACCATGCCGGTGCCGATTCCGACGCTGACCAAGATGGGCGAATACGGTGCCGATCCAAACGTGCTGCTCAGCATCCTGCGTTTCACTGCGGTGTTCGACTTCTCGGGCAGCCCGACCATCACGCTGCCCAATGGCATGGCGTCGGATGGGTTGCCGCTCAGCATGCAGCTCGTCGGTCCGCATCTGTCCGAAGCCATGCTTGCGCGCGCCGGACATGCTTTTCAATCCGTGACGGATTGGCACACGCGGCGCGCTCCCATCGAATGAAGGCTCCCGCGGCTCCCGGGTTGCGCGCTCGGGAAGTTTTCAGGCGCTTAAGTACCAACATCCATTACCTCGCGGGTAATGGAATGGCCGAAATCCGCATGCTAGTTTTCGGTCATGAACGCACATGCAACCACCGCACGCACCGAAGGCAGCCAGCCGGTCCATATCGGCGACCATTTACGCGAATGGCGGCAGCGCCGCCGCATGAGCCAGCTCGATCTCGCCGGCGAGGCGGAGATCTCGGCGCGGCATCTGAGCTTCGTCGAGACCGGCCGCGCCGCGCCCTCGCGCGACATGGTGCTCAGGCTCGCCGAACGTCTCGACGTGCCCTTGCGTGAACGCAACGTGCTGCTGGTCGCGGCAGGCTATGCGCCCGCGTTCCAGCAGCGTCCGCTGGAGGATCCTGCCTTGAAATCAGCCCGCCAGGCGATCGACCTTGTCCTCAAAGCACATGAGCCCAATCCGGCGCTGGCGGTGGACCGGCACTGGAACCTGGTCTCGGCCAACCGCATGGTGGCGCCGCTGCTCGACGGCATCCCGCACCATCTGCTCGGCCAGCCCTTCAACGTGCTCAGGCTCGCGTTCCATCCCGAGGCGCTGGCGCCACGCACGGTCAACCTTGCGGAATGGTGCGGGCATCTGCTCGAACGGTTGCACCGGCAATGCGAGGCCACGGCCGATCCTGAGCTGATCAAGCTCTATAACGGTCTGAAGAGCTATCCCATCCCGGCGCGCGCGGCGCCGCTGTCGAGCGACAATGTCGCAATTCCCTTCAAGCTGCGCCACGGAGGAGAGATCCTGAGCTTCTTCTCCACCACCATGGTGTTCGGCACGCCCGTCGACATCACCCTGTCGGAGCTGGCGCTGGAAACCTTCTTTCCGGCGGACGAGCGCACTGCCGAACGGCTGAAGCAGATGGCGGCCGGTCTTTCGTAGCGCGTTTACAGCGCGCAGCGGCGCTCGCATAATCGGCAGATGGATACACGCTCCTCGCGGCCGTTGCGGCCCGCCAACCCGGTCGGCGATCTCCTGCGCGCCTGGCGGATGCGCCGTGCGTTGAGCCAGGCGGAGCTGGCGTTCGAGGCCGGCATCTCGGTCAAGCATCTCAGCCATGTCGAGACGGGCAAGGCGGCGGCCAGCCGCGACATCCTGCTACAACTCGCCTCAGCCCTGGATCTGTCGCTGCGCGACCGCAACGCGCTGCTCGAGGCCGGCGGTTTCGCGCGGCAATATGGCGAGCGCGATCTCGCGGCACCGGAGCTTGCCGATGCGCGTCGCGCCATTGACCTTCTGCTGCGGCGGCACGAGCCGTTCCCCGCGATCGTGACCGACCGGCGCTGGAACGTGAAAGAGGCCAATCGCGCGGCGTCACGCCTGATGACCATGCTGCTCGGGCCCGAGCGCATGCAGCGCCCGCTCAACCACATGCGCATGTTCCTTGCGCCGAACGAGCTGAGGCCGTTCGTCGAGAACTGGCCGGGCGTGGCGGCGGCATTGTTGTCGCGGGCGCGCCATGAAGCCATGGCCGCGCCGCTCGATGAGGCCCTGCAATCGACCTGGCGCGAACTGATGCGCTTGCCGGAGCTCCCTGCGCCTCAGCTCGAGGACAACGCCGTGCCGGGCCCGCTCTGCGAGGTGCGCCTGCGCAGGGGCGATGTCGGCATCGGCCTGATCGGTACGGTTCTGACGCTGGGCACGCCACAGGACGTGACGCTCCAGGAGCTTCGCGTCGAGATGTTCATGCCTGTTGATGCCGCGTCCGAAGCCACCCTGACCGCACTTGCGGCTCAGGACGCCTGAGCCTGCACGGCGTCACGCCGTTCGAACGTCATCGACTGCATCACCTCGGCGAACGGGCCCTTGCGGTCGCTCAGCGTTGCCGTGGTAAGGCCCGCACCATTGGCGCCGACACGCGTGGCAGCGCGGATCAGGATCCATTCGCCCTCCGGGGGACGGAAGAAATAGAGGCTGATCTCGGGATTGATGAAGGTCCAGCTGCGCATGTCGACGATCTGCGCGACGCCGCTGGCGAAGTCGGCGGCCTGCACGGCCTGGAGCATCGGCGTATTCGGCTCGCCCTCCACCAAGGCGGCATCGAGCCGCATCCAGGCGGCTGCGGGACCCGGCTTTTCCAGCGCGCCCTCGATCAGCCGCACCGACACGTTCTGGAAATAGCGGCTCCATTTCTGCGCGAAGGCCGGCGGTGGGCTGCCCGTTTCGGGCGCCTTGTCCGGCGTTGCGGGCCCGGCGAAGGGATCGGCCGGCGACTCTCCGCCCTGCGCCGTCAGCAGCGCTGTGCAACGGCCGATCTCGGTCTCGCCGTCCATCAGCCGCACCTGCACGGTCTTGGCCTTGCGGCCGTCGCGCAACCATTCCGTCGCGGTTCTGAAGGTGTGCAGGCCCGCCGGTCGCCAGAGGTCGAAGGTCAGGCGCCGCACCGCAAAGCCCGATTCGGTTGCGAGCCGCTCGACCTCACGGGCCATCAGCGCGGTGGTGGCGCTTCCTTGCAACATATCCGGCGACCACGGACCGCCGGCATGCTCCGTGGCCCGGAAATGATGACCTTCCGGCCTGAATATGGCTGTCATTGCAGTCTCCCGCTGTTTCGATCGTGGCCGTGAGTATCGGGGCGGGTCCGGCCTCTCACAATAACCGCAGAGGTGAAGTCGTGAGCCATGCGGGACGGCGCCTTGCGCGGCCTCCCGTTCGGCTTATCTTCCGGCAGACCCGTAGACTGCCCGAAGGAGGCGCCGCCCATGAGCACGTTGAAACCGCTCCAGATCGACGTCGTCTCCGACGTGGTGTGCCCCTGGTGCTATATCGGCAAGCACCGCATCGAGAGCGCGCTGGCGCTCGTGCCCGACGTTCCGGTCAAGCTCAATTTCCGGCCCTTCTTCCTCAATCCCTGGGTGCCGCGCGAGGGCATCAGCCGCGAGGCTTATCTCACCCAGAAGTTCGGCTCGGTCGAGGCCTACAAGGGCATTGCCGGGCGCGTCGTTGCGGCCGCAGGAGAGGAGGGGCTCGTCTACAAGCCCGAGCTGGTCGCGCGTCAGCCCAACACGACCGACTGCCATCGCCTGATCCTGTGGGCCGAGGCGATCGGCAAGGCGCCCGAGATGAAGCAGCGCCTGATGGAGCTCTATTTCCGCGACGGCGGCGACCTCACCGACGTCAATGTGCTGGTCCAGGCGGGGGCCGACATTGGCCTCGACGCCGATGACGTGCGCAAGCGCCTTGCCACCGACGAGGACGTCGCGCGCGTTTCGGCCGATGCGCAGGAGGCCGCCGAGAAGGGCATCTCGGGCGTGCCGACTTACGTGTTCGCGCAGAAATACGCCGTTTCCGGTGCACAGGATCCGAACCTGCTCGCCCGCGCCATCCGCCAGGTCTCGGCAGAGATCAACGCCGAGGCGGCGGAGTAGTCGGCTTATTTACGGAGCAGGCGAACGGCGCGGCGCGCCGCCGCGTAGGCGGCGCCGTGCGCCGCGAGCGCCCCGTGGATGAGCGCGACCACCGGATCGTTCCGCCGCAGCGGGACCAGCACGTCACCAATCGCGAAGCGTCCCCGCCAGATCGGATTGATCATGGGGTGATCGGCGCTCGCCGTCGAATCCGCGCTGGCAATGGCCGGATCGGCGCAGAGATGGCGGGTGAGGTCGAGCGTGAGCTGTACGCCCGGCGAATATTTTGCAAAGCGCTGGTCAATGCCGAGCTTGAAGAAGAAGGCGCGATCCTGATGACGCAACACGATGCCGGCGGCGACCGGTGTCGTGCCGGCGCGAAGCGTGATGATCTCGACTTGCGCAGTTTCCGCCAGCGCCGCGACGGCACGGCGGATGAAGGTCGCGTCGCCCTCGTGCTGGATCAGCGCGGTGCCGCGCTTGCCCTTCCACCCGCTGGCCTCGAGCTGCAAGAACGTTTCGAGCGCCGGCCCGATCTCGCCGCGCTCTCGCGCGACCTCGAACGCGACGGGGCCGTTCTCTTCGAGCCGATGGCGCTGGCGGCGCAGCTCCTTCAGCTTCCTGGCGCCGAGCGCCTCGCGCAGCAGCCCATCGCCGTCTTGCGTCGCATCGAGGCTGGCGCGGATGTAGGAGCTGAGCACGCGTGGCTTCAGGCCGTCACGATTGAGAACCTGATTGAGAGCGGTCATTGCAGCGCCGTCGAGCGCGACGTCGTTCAGCACGAGCGCGCGCGCACCAGCCGCGCGCGCCTGCTGCAACAGACGCGTGGCGGCCTCGATCGGAGCATCGCGATCGATCAGTGGGCTGCACAGCGTGCCATAGGGATGCGCGCTCACCAGCGCGGGCAGAGGAATCTTCCAGGCGCGCCAGAGCGAGGTCGCGGGCATCAGCCCGATCAGCCGCGTCGAAGATCCGTCGAATGCGGGAAGCGCCGAGGCATCCGTGCGGCCGCGGGCCGTTGCGCTGACGGCGAGCTCCCAGCCGGGCAGGTAATAGCCGTTCGGCTCGACTGCGCGTTGCGCGAGCGCGCCCCATTGGCCGGGATCGATGGCGGTGAGCGGAACGCGCGCGCGCGCGGCCGCGGCATCCTTTGCAGATGCCGGCTCGGTAATCGCCGCCTGATGCGCGATGTCGACCACGTCCCGTCGTCCCCGTGTTACGCGGCCATGCTTAGCGCAAAGATTGGAAAATACCGTTGGGACGCCGCGTCAATTCGAATGATAATATTAACGTCTCGTTGAGCATCCGGCCGCCCGATCGCCGGTCGTATCGATGGATGCGCAGGGATTGCTCTGGACCTGGAGGATCACAATGATCGCCACGCCCTTCACGCCAATGGCATCGCTCCTGGGCGGAGCGCTGATCGGACTGTCCGCCGTGCTGCTGATGTGGGCGACGGGACGGATCGCTGGGGTCAGCGGTATCGCGGCGCGGCTGTTTCCGCCCTATGAGGACCGCGAATTCGCCGGCCGGATCGCCTTCGTCGCTGGCCTTATCGTGGCGCCCGTGCTGGTTCGGCTCGTCACCGGCAACCTGCCGGAGCAGACGATCCTGGCTGGGCCGGCCGTTTTGATCGTCGGTGGATTGCTCACCGGTTTCGGCGCGGTGTGGGGCAGCGGCTGCACGTCCGGCCATGGCGTCTGCGGGCTGTCGCGGCTCTCGATGCGTTCACTGGTGGCGACCATCACCTTCATGGTGACGGCGATGGTGACTGTCTTCTTGATGCGGCACTGGAGCTGATCGCGATGGCAATCTTCGTCCAATTCAGCATTGGCCTGATGTTCGGCCTCGGCCTCATCGTTTCCGGCATGTCGAATCCGGCAAAGGTCCTGAATTTCCTCGATGTCGGCGGCATCGCGAAAGGCACGTGGGACGCCAGCCTTGCTTTCGTGATGGCTGGCGCGGTCGCGGTCGCCTTCCTCGGCTTCAGCCGCGTCTTGAAGCTCGCACGACCGTTCTTCGCCGAACGCTTCTACGTTCCCACGCGAGCAGACATCGACCCAAGAATTGTCGTTGGTCCGGCGATCTTCGGCATCGGCTGGGGACTGGTGGGCTTCTGTCCGGGGCCGGCACTGACAGCGCTCGGATTTGGTTCGCGTTCCGCCTTCATTTACGTCGTGGCGATGTTTGCGGGCATGGTGGCTGCGCGGTTCGTCACGCACTTGCCTACGGCAAGGCGCGTCGTCACGCCGGCCGATCCGCTCGAAACCCAATAGGAGTGGGACCGGGCGAGTTGTCACGTCCGGTCCCGCCCATTAACCCTTCATCGATTACCAGCGATCGTCGCCGACGCCCACACCGACGCTGACGCCAGGCGCGCGTATGCCGACGCCGGCGCGCGGGCCGTCATCCCAGTCGCGACGATACGTCCGACGCTCGTAGTAGCGATCGCGCGGCATGGTCGCGTAGGAATCGCGCACGATCACGCGCGAGCCGCCGCGGGTGCGATAGCAGTTGCCGGCATCGTCGCAGACGAGCCGCACTTGCTGGATGAGTTCGGGGTTGGTGTATTCGCTGGTCGAATAGATGTCGGCGGCCTTGGCGCCGGTTGCTGCGGCCAGCGCGCCGGCGCCTGCCAACAACGCAATCGTGAATATCCTCATCATGTCCTCCTCGAAACTGCCCTCGGCGGTAACAAGAAGGGGAGGCGGTGATCGTTCCGGACGCAATGCTGGTTTTTCCCGGAACTTGGCGTTCGTCGAGGCGGGTTCCTAGATCGGCTCGTAAATCTCGGTCCCGCAGATGTCGTCGGCTTCCGCACGCCGGCGGTCGACGACCTTTCCACCTGAAATGGTCACGATGTAGGTCTGGGCGCCCAGCGACGTCCCGGTCGCGGAAGTGAGCTGGGCGCGGACGCAGGCCGTCCAGCCCGGTCCTCGCACCTCACGGTGGGGCGGGGCGACGTGCACCTCGCGCGGATAGGACGTGTTGAGGAAGACCACGTCGATCTGCTCACGCACCACGCGCTTGACGTCGGGGGCCGGCTCGGGCGGCTGCTGCTCGGCTTCCTTCATGCGCATGAACTCGGGCACCGGCGCGCGGCTGTCGGCAAAGCCGCAGGCACCGAGTGCGAGCGCGCCGGCGAGCAGCGCCGCATGAGCAATGAGCCGAAACATCCGTGAAGGTTCCCCCTGCGGGCCAACAAATAGGCACGAATGCGATCCGGCGAAGTCCCGCCCGATCAAGATTTGCTGAAGTCTTGGACCCCGCGGCATTTGCTATTAGGGGATCGCCGGCTAGCTTGTACCCCAGGCGAGGGGGATTGCATCAATGAGGGTTTTGATCATAGCGGCCGCAGTGCTGGCGCTGGCGGCTGGATCGGCTGAGGCGCAGATGGGCGCCGGCAGCAAGCGGCATAGCAACGACGCCAAGGCGGACAACAAGCCCAAGGTCGACGACAAGGCCTACAAGGCCGCACTCGAGCGCATTCCCGAGCCCAAGGAAAAGTATGATCCGTGGGGCGGGGCTCGCCCGAGCGAGCCCGCCAAGAAATCGAAATAGAACGAGGCGGGCGTTGCGGATCCACCTGCGCGTTGCGGCCGCATTCGTGACGCTCGTGTCGTTGGCGGTGCCGCCATGCGAACACCAGCCGTGCCATACATCGCATCAAGCGAAGCGCCGACATTGTGGTCGCGCACCATCGATCGTCCCGGCGGACGATTTCTCACGGCGTCATCAGTGATCGCGCTCGCGATCGTCGTGCTTGCGATCGCAAGCCTGAGCTGGCGTCGCCGCCGTCGTCGTATCACGCAATCATAATCGTGTTGTGGATGCGATGCGAACGATCGTTCACATCGCGTCCGCTATTGCACGAAAGCGAGGCCGACGCGCCGGTCGCTGCGCCACACGGGGCGGCAATTCCGGACGAAATTGTCGCACGAAATCGACAGCTTGAAGCTCGGCGGCAGCGTTGCGGGGCCGTCGAGATCGATGGCCGCGCCATCGGCCGATAGATTTCGCACGGTGCATGCGATTCCGCTATTTTCAAAGGCGATCGTGCCGCCCTTGAAAACACGGTGACGCTGTGCTGCACGCCTTTCAATCATTTGCGTTCATCCACAATGAGCATTGTGAAATAGCGCATAGAAATTACGTCGAAATAAACTCAATACTGGCGCTACTTGCACTGCGCTTCAGACTTCGTTTACGACGTTGACGCGGAGATTCTCTCCGCCGACTTTCCCCACAAGCCTTTCTTTTATGGCGTTACGCGCCGATGGAGATACTGATGAAGACCACGCTTTCGCTTTTGTTCGCCGCAGCGCTCTCGCTATCGTCGATGCCCGCCCACGCCGTCAAGTGGGACCTCTCGACCATGAGCTGCAAGCAGTTCCTCGAGAGCGGCGAAGACAACATCCAGGTCGTGCTGACCTGGATGGACGGCTGGTACAAGGGCGACGAGGACAACGCGATCATCGACACCGACGTGTTCATCGAGAACGCCAAGAAGTTTGGTGCCTATTGCGGAAAGAATCCGACCGCAAGCATCGTCACCGCGGCCGACGACGTGCTCGGCAAGTAAGCTGCGCAACGTCTGACGCGCGATAGAAATCGCGCGGTGGTATTCTGCTTTGATATGATCGCCATCGAGAGCCGCGGTGCGCTTTAGCGCTCATGCGGCTCTCTTCTTTTGACGTGATGCTCAGCCCGGCAACATCGCGAACGCGCTCGACACCATCGCGACCGGCTTGTTGTCGGCGGCCGAGAGCAGCGTGACGCGGCCAAAGCTCATGGTGCGTCCGAGCCGCACCACGCGGGCGTCCGCCAGCACGTCCGAGGAGGTGGCCGCACGCATGAAATGCGTGGTCTGGTCGACGGTGGTCATCGGACGATAGCCGCGATTGGCGGCGAGGATCGCGATCACCATCGCGGTGTCGGCGAGCGCCATCAGCGCCTGGCCGCAGACCACGCCGCCGTTGCGGCACAGCCGCTCCGAGAACGGCATGCGCAAGAGCGCGCCCGGCTGCCAGTCCGGCGCATCCGCTGGCTGTGCGTGCTCGATGCGCTCGACCGAAAGGTCGAGATCCCGGACCCAGGGCGCAAAGACCTCGGCGAGGATGCGTCTGGCGTCAGTGATCCCGAACTCGGCGTCTGGCTGCGTTTGCATTGCTGTCGTTCCCTCCATTGTTTCCGGATGTTTCACCGCATTCTGCGCGCATCGGCACAGCAAAGTCACCCGGTCTCGCGCGGGCCCCGTCGGCTTGAAAATGCCCGACTTCGCCCGATATGATGCCTCGCTTGGGTACGGGTGGGTGATGCTGCGTCGATGTGTTCTGGCCTTTTGTCTGGCCGCGTTCGGCCTTGGGCTGAACGGGTGCACCAAATGCGGCCCGATCTGGGACGACTGGCTGCATGCGCCGAAATCGTGCAGATCGGACCGGCTCTAGCGGCCATGCGGCCCTGAGCTTGCGTTTCGCCGCGACAAGGATGACAAGGCGCGGGCGATCCGTGCTTCCATGGATGATCAAGGAGTGGATGATGAAGCTTTTCCGTTTGGCCGCGGTGCTGGCCGTGCTGGCGGGACCGGCCTATGCGCAGATGCCCAATATCAATCTGATGCAGGACGCCCCGAGCAAGTCCCCCGAGGAGAAGGCCGCGGAAGCCGAGCGTGACAAGGCCTACAAGGAGACGCTGAAGAAAATTCCGGACTCCAAGGCGTCCAACGATCCCTGGGGCGGCATGCGCTCCGATCCGCCGAAACAGTCGGCGGCGCCGAAGGCCTCGGCCGCGACCAGCGCGCCGAAGAAGAAATCCGGCACGGCCGCCAATTGACCTTCCGCCGATCGGAGGCGGCTGACGCCTCCGGCCGGGACTCCTCGTTGCCCTGCTGGCCTCCTACATCTCGAAAAGAGCGTATGGCGTAGAGGAGGCGTGACATGGCCGATCGTCCGCGGGATCTTGCCGAGCGGATGGCGCGCCGGCGCAAGGCGGGCGGCAAGCCGGACCATGCGACCGGCGACGGCTATCTGCGCGAGACCTTCACGCTGCCGCGCGCGGCGGCGCGGGCGAGGGCGGAGGCCTTCTTCGCACGCTACCCCAAGGCCGGTTATATGAGCGCGGTCGAGACCTGGCGCGAATTGCCCGGCGGCGACATCGAATTCACCATGCGGCGGCTGCCCAGCGCGGACTGAAGCGCGATGCGACCAGGATGAATCGTCATCGCGCGTTAGGCTATTGTTTGAGCGTGCGTCCTATTCGAGCGTTTCCGCGACGATGCGGATCCGGAACACGGGCTCCTTGGCCTCGTCCAGCAGCTCCATGTGCCATTCGGAATTTTCCTGGAGCTTGCGGGCAATGCCGGCGGCCATGTCGGCGCAGACGCTGGTCATCTCCCTCCAGGCCAAATCGCGGTCGGCAAACTCCGTCGCCTGGTCCGCGCAGCCGGAATAACGGCCGTTCCTGATTCGAAAGAAATAGAGCGGCATGGCTGGCACCGATCACGCGTGATGGCCCCACCCCAAGGCCATGGGCGCGCAGTGCAATCCCAAACCATGTTCAGATCAATTCCGGGCGGCTACGGACTACACCCCGTGGGGGCGCCGCGCTGATCTCACTCAGACCGGCCGGTCCAGGCCGTCTTGCTCAGGCCGTCTTGCTCAGGTCGTCTTGCGCTCGATGGCCCTCAGCTCCCGGTCGATGCGCAGCTGCACCCGCCTGATCGCCAGCAAGTCGATCTTCGTCTCGGTCTTGCCGGACTTGATCTGCTCGCCGATGCGGAACTGCCACTGCCAAATTCCGGGATCGGCCGTCTTGGCGACGGTGAACTCAATGCCCCTGTGATTCATGGTCACGCTCCCACGATTCACCTTCCACGACATGCAACATGTTGGCGGCCACAATATTCCCCGGACAAAGTGAAATCCGTCGGTAAGCCTGGGATCGTTCACGAGGTCGGGAACTTCGTTCATGGTCGGAGAACCACGGAGCAGTGCAGCATACGACGGCATGTGCCTTGCTCTGCTTGGTCTTCGGCGTCATCCAGTCCGGACTGACCTCGCTGATCGTGTCGGGCATCGCCAGCCTTCCCGCAGGCAGCTCTATGGTCTTCCTCGGGCATTGGATGGTGTCGTGGCTGATGGCATAGGCTGCGATACTGCCGATCGTGCGGGCAGGCATGAAAAAATCCCCGCCTGGGGAGAGCCAAGCGGGGAAGAAAGTTTGATTGGAGGCTGAGGTGCTGGGCTGCAACACCGTAGCCAGGCGACCCTAGCCGGTTCGGCTTACGACAGCCTGACAGGGACCACGCGAATCCGGGCGGGCGTCATGGCTGATCCGGGCCGCCGTTTCATGCTCGCAAACAAAAGACCCCGCTCCGAAGGAGCGGGGTCATGGGCTTGGTATGGAGGCCCGGTGTTGGTCCACCGAGCATGGCAAGATTAGGCGATCAGGCTTACACGCGCCTGACGCTGTCAGTGGAAGTCGCCGATCGCGAGGCCGCAGACTGGCCGCGCGCCCGTCCCAATTTCGACATCCGGCCGCACAACTGGCGACACATCGATCGGCAAGATTCAGCGCGGTCCGGCGCAGCCATGGGGGAAACGTGGCGCGGCGGCAACGGGGTGGCATCATGGATAACGTAGAGCGGTCATTCGCCGCCGCGACGGCGGCTGGCTTCGTCGTGCTGGTGATCAGCCTCGTGCTGCTGGCGCTGCTGTAGGGGCGGGCACGGTGATGCCCCTGCCGCGCGAGGCACACCATGGCCGCGCCGCATCCTTCAAAAATTGAAAAAACAACCCCATGCACAGTAGGCCGCCGGGGGATTTCGCTGTGCGGTCAATGGGTTAATTGAGGTGTCTGGATACCTTGACCGCGCTTGAGCCGCGTTCAGGCGTGCGGCTCCCTGAAAGCGTCGGGGGCGCGCGACTCGCCGACACCTTCGGCGTCTTCACGTCCCATCGCCGGCTCAGCTTCAGCCAGATCCGACAACCGTGGCGGCGGGCCTCAGTGGACCTTGATCTCGGCCAGGGGCAGCTGGAGCTCGGCGGCGCGCTCTTCGCGGTCCTTCCTGCGGAACTCATTTTCCCTGCGCTCGAACTTGCGCATCTCCTCCTGCGCGGCTTCCAGGAGGGGATTGCGCCTGATGACGTCGTGCTGTGTGTTTTCCGTCATGACAGAGGTCCCCAGAGTTGCAGGCCTATCCCGACAGAAGGCCGCAGGCCGCGAAAGGTTCAGTGCCGTACAATTACGGAATTATGACGGCACTCGCGGCAGCGTCTTTGATGTGCATCAGCTTCAAGAACGCAGCCGGATTCGACGCGGCGAGCCGGAGCGCTCCACATCATCGGGGCGTTCGCTGCAGGAGCCAGCTTCGTCAATTTCGAATTCATGACGGGAACCCCGCTGCCCCATTATGGTTAACGGTTTGGCAAAGGAGATTGTCCGATGTCCCATGCCACCCCTTTGATCATCGCCGCGATCGTCGCGAGTTCATCTCTGCTCGTTCTTGCGCAGGCAGGCGGCGCGAATGCCCAGTCCGCGGCAGCAGGCACGGGGACGGGGGCGAGTAGCGCCGGCGTGTCGGCCCCTTCTGGAATGGGGACGGGTGCAGGCAATGCGGGTCCGTCAGCGCCCCCGGGAATGGGGACGAGAGACACCGGCCCCAGCGGAAATCTGGGTAACAGCCAGCCGACGAATCCGAACGTTCAGCCCGCCACACCGGTAAGGTCGCGATCTGCAGCCCAGGCCGCTCGAAATGCCGGGGCTGGCCGCGCTCAAAATGGTCTGCCGATTGGCGCGATTGGGTCCGGCACGAGCAATGAGGATCAGATGGCCGCTACGTCCACCCGCAGGAACGCCCCGCCGGCAGCGCAGGCGCAGGGAAACACCGTTGCAGGGAGCGGCTCCAGCCTTCCGGGCGAGGCAAGCCAGCCGCGGGCCGCACGAGCTGGCGACAAGGTGCTCGATGCCAAAGCGCAGGTCGAGCGACGAACGATCGTGGCGCCCAGGCGCGTTCCGCCTGTAAAACTGGGTCCTAGCCTCTGAGCGAAGCGGCGAAGAGACAGGTTCAGCGCGATGGATCACCGCGCCGCGCTTTGCGTTTCGGCAAGGGGCCAAATTAGGCCCGTGTCCCCAGACCTTCCAAATGAAAGAGGCCGCCAACCGAGGCGGCCATCGGCGGTCCATAAGGACCGTTCAAATCAACAGGCCCCCCGCGAGCAGATGAGGAGGCTGCGCGTTCACATAGGCTAAGGCGCGTCGCCGCGATCCGTGCTTGCATGAGGGTCGTGGTGCTCTTGCCAGCCCCGGAGTGCCGCGTTGGAAATAAAAACGCCGCCCGCTTAAATGGAGCGCGGGCGGCGGCTTTCCAGCCCCGGGTGGGAAATGCAAACCCCCGGTGACGATTAGTCTGAACCGACTAGGTTGAGGTTCAACCACAGAGGGAATTACACGCCCTTTTTTGGGGGCGATGGTTGGGCCAGCCTTAGTCCTATTGCCCCGGATCGCTTTCGCCGCGCGTTGCCGCTTTGACGAAACCCATTCGTCAGGCGGTTTGCAAGAGGCTGGTCGCTGAAAAAAGAGGCCGCCAACCGAGGCGGCCTTACTCCTCTTCTTTCTTGGGCAGCGGGTGGAGTCTATTGCCAAGGAACGTGCTGGGAATCGGCAACTGCAGCAGTTCGAGCGAGTGCGCGCAAATCTGCCGAGTTCGCTCAATCTCTTCGGCGATCAGGGCGGTCTGAACACAAATTTTTCGAGAATAGTCCGACACGGCGGTGCTCCCATGTAGCAGGCGGGAGCGCTCTTGGTCTCTCAGCCACCGACGCCTATGGGCACAGCCGAAGCTGGTGATGCGCGTAAAACTACCGCGGGGCGCTTTGGTTCAGAAATGCACTTGGGACACTAGGTCCAACTTGGGCGCCGAACTGGTTCTTAGCGCGGATTAGTAAACTCAGTTCCGCGAATTAGGACACGCACTTACCAATTCAACTTGGGACACTAGCGGTCAATACGGGCAGCATCCAAATCCCGGCGCAGGCCCGATTGGAACACCCCGCAATTTGAAATTAGGACAGGAACGTTTGCACGTTTGCCAAGTTTTCCCGATGCCCTTCCCCAAGGGTGACCCCGATTGGCCCCAGCTCCCAATGCCCCCCGATATCCCCGCGAGCTGGGGCCATTTTTTCAGGGGAAGGGGTATTGAGTGTTGGTCGAACAAAGCGAGACGGGCAGGCCGCCACTGAGGCGGCCTCACGCTTTTCTCGAATGGGCTGCCAGCCCATCAGCGCTGCCGGATCTCCAAAATTCAACTTGGGACACTGAGGGCCGAATACGGACAGCACCCAAATCCGCAAAGAACATATTGCGAACCTAGAACAAATGGGGTACATTACTTTTATCGCCGCGCCGCCTCGCCAATCGTTTGTCCCTCACGCGAATCCTCGCCATAAGGAGCACGACCCAATGTCCGCTACTGCCCTGCGTATCGTCGAAGGATCTTCCATGGACAAGAGTAAAGCCCTGGCTGCCGCGCTCTCCCAGATCGAGCGCCAGTTCGGCAAGGGCTCGGTGATGAAGCTCGGCAAGAACGACCGGTCCATGGACATCGAGGCGGTGTCCTCCGGCTCGCTCGGGCTCGATATCGCGCTCGGCATCGGCGGCCTGCCCAAGGGGCGCATCGTCGAGATCTATGGGCCGGAATCCTCAGGTAAAACCACGCTGGCGCTGCATACGGTGGCGGAAGCGCAGAAGAAGGGCGGCATCTGCGCCTTCATCGATGCCGAGCACGCGCTCGACCCGGTCTATGCCCGCAAGCTCGGGGTCAATATTGACGAGCTCCTGATCTCCCAGCCCGACACCGGCGAGCAGGCGCTGGAAATCTGCGACACCTTGGTGCGCTCCGGCGCGGTGGACGTGATGGTGATCGATTCGGTCGCGGCGCTGGTGCCGAAGGCCGAGCTCGAGGGCGAGATGGGCGATGCGCTGCCGGGACTTCAAGCGCGGTTGATGAGCCAGGCGCTGCGCAAGCTGACGGCCTCCATCAACAAGTCCAACACCATGGTGATCTTCATCAACCAGATCCGCATGAAGATCGGTGTGATGTACGGCTCGCCCGAGACCACCACCGGCGGCAACGCGCTGAAATTCTACGCCTCCGTCCGCCTCGACATCCGCCGCATCGGCGCGATCAAGGAGCGCGACGAAGTCGTCGGCAACACCACGCGCGTCAAGGTGGTGAAGAACAAGCTGGCGCCGCCCTTCAAGCAGGTCGAGTTCGACATCATGTACGGCGAGGGCGTCTCCAAGATGGGCGAGATCCTCGATCTCGGCGTCAAGGCCGGCATCGTCGAGAAATCCGGCGCCTGGTTCTCCTATGACAGCCAGCGCCTCGGCCAGGGCCGCGAGAACTCGAAGGCGTTCCTGAAGGCCAACCCCGACATCACCGCCAAGATCGAGACTTCGATCCGCCAGAACTCCGGCCTGATCTCCGAGCAGATTTTGGCCGGCACGCCCGAGAGCGACGCCGACGGCGAGGAGCCGGCCGACGAGTAAGACCTCACGCGAAAGATTTTCGCGAGGAGCGGGCGCTGAGGACGTTGAGTTGCCGACGTCGTCAGTGCCCGTTTCGTTTTTGCGGCTGAGCGAACGCAGGTGATTGCGGTGAAGCGCTTGATTCTGACAACAGATTCGTCCGCTGCCGGCGCCTTGCAACGCGCTGGGCTCGCCGATCTCGTCGTCGCCATCGAGCGCCGACTTGTGTGGGAGCCGTTGCCGTCCGAGGAGGAGCGGGAGGCATTCTTTGCGTCGCGCATGACGCAGCCTCACGGCCTTCATTGGCTGGACGATACGCCGTCATGGCGTCTCGAAGTGTCGAGATTGAAAGACCGTGGACTGATCGAGCTGTTACGAGAATGTGATCTGGCGGAACTGTGGATCGGGCCCGAACCAAACGCGCAATTGGTTCTGCTTTGGCTGCTCGACCATTGCGGCAGCGAGAGCGCAGCAGTCTCCAAACTCGCGATACGTCAGATGGACATGGCCGTTGCTGGTGCCGAGCCGGAGCGGCTTGCCGAGCTGAACCTGCCGATCGTCAAGCCCACGCAAGAACACGTCGCGCTGGCCGCTCGCGCGTGGCGGGCCTATCGCGCGTCGACGCCGCAGGCCTGGTTCGACCTTCTCAAAGCGGATTTGAGCTCGCTTTCGCAGCTTGAACGGTGTGCCGTCGACCTCCTCGATGAGCTTCCGAGTGTTGCAACCGGTCTTGGAGCCACGGAAACGCGGATACTGGAATTAGTTGCGCCGGGGGAGGTACCGCCCTTTGATGTCTTCCCGGGACATCAAAAGCGAAACAAACGTCGTGTGTTCGATTACTGGGAAGTGGGGGCTCTGCTTGATGGGCTGGCGCGATGTCCGGTGCCGGCGGTAAACGGGCTAGAGGAAGGGCCGTTCTCGCTCGATATGCATGATGATGCTCTCCGTCACGCGCGATACAAGCAGTCACGCTTATCGCTCACGGATCTTGGGAAGGCGGTGCTGGCAGGAGAAGATTTCCGCAGTCACAATCCGATCCGGCGCTGGTGGGGCGGCACGTTTCTGACGAGCGAACGGCTCTGGCGCTGGGATGCGGAGAGACGATTGTTGATTGCGCCCTAGATGCGCGTTCAGTGCCGTAGGGTGGGCAAAGGCGCGTAAGCGCCGTGCCCACGATCTTTCACGTCATACAAAGGTCGTGGGCACGCTTGCGCTTTGCCCACCCTACGAAACCTCCGTCGCTCCTTACTCCGCAGCTTCCGCGTAATCGCTGACCGGCGGGCACGAGCACACCAGGTTGCGGTCGCCATAGACGTTGTCGACGCGGCCCACCGGGCACCAGTATTTGTCGGTGCGTGAGGTGCCCGCGGGGAAGCAGCCTTCGCTGCGGGTGTAGGCGCGATTCCAATTGTCGTCGGCGATGTCGTGCACGGTGTGCGGGGCGTGGCGCAGCGGAGACCCTTCGATCTTGAAGCGGCCGGCCTCGACCTCGGCGATCTCCTTGCGGATCGCGATCATGGCGTCGCAGAAGCGGTCCAGCTCCGCCTTCGATTCCGATTCGGTCGGCTCGATCATCAGCGTGCCCGGCACCGGGAAGCTCATGGTCGGTGCATGGAAGCCGTAGTCGATCAGGCGTTTTGCGATGTCGTCCACAGTGACGCCGGATGTCGTCTTCAGCGGCCTGGGATCGACGATGCACTCGTGGGCGACGCGTCCCCTGGCGTTCTTGTAGAGCACCGGGAAGTGCGGATCGAGGCGCGCAGCGATGTAGTTGGCGTTGAGGATCGCGATCTCGGTGGCACGCTTCAACCCTTCGCCGCCCATCATCAAGATATAGATGTAGGAGATGGTCAGGATCGATGCCGAGCCGAATGGCGCGGCCGAGACAGGGCCCACCGGAGCGTCGCCCTTTGTCGCGGGATGACCCGGCAGGAACGGCGCAAGATGCGCCTTGACGCCGATCGGACCCATGCCGGGGCCGCCGCCGCCATGCGGGATGCAGAAGGTCTTGTGCAAATTGAGATGGCTGACGTCGGCGCCGTAATCGCCGGGCCTGCTAAGGCCAACCTGCGCGTTGAGGTTGGCACCGTCGAGATACACCTGGCCGCCATGGCCGTGCACGATGTCGCAGATCTCGCGGATATGCTCCTCGAATACGCCATGCGTCGAGGGATAGGTGATCATGACCGCGGCGAGATCGTTCGAGTGCTTCTCGGCCTTGGCGCGGAGATCATTGACGTCGACGTCGCCGTTCTTCTCGCAGGCGACCACCACGACGTCCATGCCGACCATCGCGGCCGAGGCCGGATTGGTGCCGTGGGCGGAGGAGGGGATCAGGCAGATCTTGCGGTGGCTCTGTCCGCGCGACGCATGATAGCCGCGGATCGCCAGGAGCCCGGCATATTCGCCCTGCGCGCCCGAGTTCGGCTGCAGCGAGATCGCGTCATAGCCGGTGATGTCGCACAGCCATTTCTCAAGGCGCGCGAACAGCGCGTGGTAACCGGCGGCCTGCTCGCGGGGCACGAACGGGTGCAGCGAGCCGAACTCCGGCCAGGTCAGCGGCATCATCTCGGTGGTCGCGTTCAGCTTCATGGTGCAGGAGCCGAGCGGGATCATCGCGCGGTCGAGCGCGAGGTCGCGATCGCTGAGCTTGCGCATGTAGCGCAGCATCTCGGTCTCCGAGCGATGCGCATGGAAGACGGGATGGGTGAGGAAAGGCGTTGCGCGCTTCAAGCCGTCCGGCAGGGCCTCGCGCGTCTTGGCGTCGATTTCGGCATAGGCAAGCGTGCCGCCGAACGCGCGCCAGACCGCTTCCACCGTCGCCGGCGTCGTGGTCTCGTCGAGCGCGATGCGCAAGCTGGTCTCGCTGATGCCGAGATTGATCTTCTCGGACGCCGCGCGCGCGACGATCTCGGCGCGCCTGGCGCCGGCATCCACGCTGAGCGTGTCGAAGAAGTTTTCGCAATTGGGCGCGAAGCCGAGCTTGCGCAGGCCCGCGGCGAGCACGGCGGTGCGGCGATGCACATTGCGCGCGATCTGCGCCAGCCCTTTGGGGCCGTGATAGACCGCATACATCGAGGCGATCACGGCGAGCAGCACCTGCGCGGTGCAGATGTTGGAGGTCGCCTTCTCGCGGCGGATGTGCTGCTCGCGGGTCTGGAGCGCGAGGCGATAGGCCGGCATCCCGCGGGAGTCGACGGAGAGGCCGACGATGCGGCCGGGCAGCGAACGCTTCAGCGCATCGCGCACCGCCATATAGGCCGCGTGCGGGCCGCCATAGCCCATCGGCACGCCAAAGCGCTGCGCCGATCCGATCGCGATGTCGGCACCTAGCTCGCCGGGCGAGGCGATCAGGGTCAGCGCCAAGAGATCAGCGGCCATGATCGCGAGCGCGCCCTTGGCGTGCAGTGCAGCGATCGCGGGCCTGAGGTCGCGCAACGCGCCCGATGAGCCCGGATATTGCAAGAGCGCGCCAAGCACGTCGGTCTTGTCGAGATCGGTGAGGGGATCGCCGACGATCAGCTCCCAGCCCAGCGGCTCGGCGCGGGTGCGCATCACAGCCAGCGTTTGCGGATGCACGTCCTTGTCGACGAAGAAGGCCTTTGCTTCGACCTTCGAGTGCCGCTCGGCGAGTGCCATGGCTTCAGCCGCCGCGGTCGCCTCATCCAGCAGCGAGGCGTTGGCGACGTCGAGCCCGGTGAGGTCGCAGATCATGGTCTGGAAGTTGAGCAGCGCCTCGAGGCGGCCCTGGCTGATCTCGGGCTGGTAGGGCGTGTACGCCGTGTACCAAGCCGGGTTCTCCAGGATGTTGCGCTGGATCACCGCGGGCAGGATGGTGCCGGCATAGCCCTGGCCGATCAGCGAGGTGAAGACCTGGTTCTGGGCGGCAAGCTCGCCCATATGCGCGATCGCCTCGGTCTCGCTGAGCGGCCTGCCGAGATCGAGCGGGGCGGCCTGCCGGATCGAGGCGGGCAGCGTCTCCGCCATCAGCGCATCGACGCTTCTAGCGCTGACGGCCTCCAGCATCGCGGTGACATCGCGCGCGGAGGGGCCGATATGGCGGCGAACGAAGCTGGCGGCGGCGTCGCCGTTGGATTTGCGGTGCGCGGTCATCGCTTGCTCCATCGTCTTCAAGCCGTATGTGCCTTGTAGGCGGCTTCATCCATGAGGCCGCCGAGCTCGTTCTTGTCGGCCATCTTGATCTTGAAGAACCACGCCTTGCCTTGCGCGTCCGAGTTCACCAGAGCCGGCTCGGCGGCAAGCGCGTCGTTGGTCTCGAGCACTTCGCCCGTGACAGGGGCATAGACGTCGGACGCGGCTTTCACCGATTCAACCACGGCTGCGGCTTCCGCCTTCTTCAGCGTGCGGCCGACCTTGGGCAGTTCGACGAACACGACGTCGCCGAGTTGCTGTTGCGCGTAGTCGGTGATCCCGACGGTCGCGACGTCGCCCTCGATGGCGAGCCATTCATGGTCGGAGGTGTACAGCGTCGTGGTCATGGTCTCGTCCTCAGCGTTTGTAGGTGTTTTTCACGAAGGGCATGGCGGCGATGGTGAGCGGAAGGCGTTGTCCGCGCACCTCGGCGAAGAGACTTGTGCCGAGCGCGCTCTGGCTCGTCGGCACGTAACCCATTGCCACCGGCGCGTTCAGGCTCGGGCCGAAACCGCCCGAGGTGACCTTTCCGATCGGCTCGCCCGCGCTATCAGCAAACAGCAGCGCGCCCTCGCGTACCGGCGCGCGGCCCTGGGCGAGCAGGCCAACGCGGCGGCGCGATGCGCCGTTGTCGAAATGAGCAAGGATCTTTTCCGCACCGGGAAAGCCGCCGGCGCGCGCACCGCCGCTGCGGCGGCTCTTCTGCACCGACCATTCCAGCGCGGCTTCGACCGGCGTGGTTTCGGTGTCGATGTCGTGGCCGTAGAGGCAGAGCCCGGCCTCGAGTCGCAGGCTGTCGCGGGCTCCTAAGCCGATCGGCATCACGTCGGGGTTTTCGAGCAGCATCCTGGCCAGACGCTCGGCATCCCCTGCGGGAACGGAGATCTCGAAACCGTCTTCGCCGGTGTAGCCGGAGCGCGAGACGAAACACTTGATGCCGGCGACCTCATGCGGTCCAGCGTCCATGAATTTCATGGACGGCGCCTCTGCGCACAATTTCGCCAGCGCCGATTCCGCCTTCGGGCCCTGCAGCGCGATCAGCGCGCGGTCGGCAAGCTGCTCGATGACGCAGTCGGCGGAGAGATGCGCGCGCAGATGCGCCTCGTCCGCTTCCTTGCAGGCGGCGTTGACCACCAGGAACAGGTGATCGCCGAAATTGGCGACCATGAGGTCGTCGAGGATGCCGCCATCCGCATTGGTGAACTGGGCGTAGCGCTGCCGCCCCTCGGCAATCGCCACGATATCCTGCAGCACCAGCCGTTCCAGCGCGCGGGCGGCGTCCTCGACCTTGCCCGATTTGGGCCGGAGCGCGAGCTGGCCCATGTGGGAGACGTCGAACAGGCCGGCTTGGCTGCGGGTATGGAGATGCTCTTTGAGGACGCCCGTAGGATATTGCACGGGCATGTCATAACCCGCGAACGGCACCATCTTGCCGCCCAGGGATACATGCAGGGCGTGGAGCGGGGTACGTCGGAGGGAATCTCGGTCGTCGCGCGATCGCATCACAGGGGCCCTCGGCGGTTCCCCAGGGACGATTCCCCGGGAGCAACCAGTCGAAGCCCCATCTGTCGCTGTGCCTGAGAGTATTATCCCGTCGGCGGGTGCCACCCGGGTTTCAAGCCCGTCGGCGCCTCTTTCCAGATGTCGTCAAAGCCACGCGGTCCTTTTGCCTGAGAGTTTCCGGGGCGGTTGCTCCTTCGGCGCCGGCTGCCTAAAGCCGGTCTCTCCCGACGTGGCCGTACGATATACATGGGTACAGACCACATGGCGGCCAAGCCTGTCAACGCGGCGGCTTCGCCTTTCAACGGGGTTTGCAACCGGGTCCGCAACGGGGATTACGCGCCTGCGGCAACCCTCTGATCTGTCTGCACAGTTTCTGGACAGCGAAGCTGGCCTTGTCTAAAAGCGCTTTGGCCCGCAGATATCAGCCTTAACGTCCGGTTCTTACGGCGAGAAGCGCGGGTCCAAGCACACCCGATTGGATGAACATGAGCGGCGTCAACGAGATCAGGTCGACCTTTCTGAACTTTTTTGCCGAGAACGGCCACGAGATCGTGCCGTCCTCGCCATTGGTGCCGCGCAACGATCCGACGTTGATGTTCACCAATGCCGGCATGGTTCAGTTCAAGAACGTCTTCACCGGCATGGAGAAGCGGCCCTACCAGCGCGCTACCACGTCACAGAAATGCGTGCGCGCCGGCGGCAAGCACAACGATCTCGACAATGTCGGCTACACCGCGCGCCATCTCACCTTCTTCGAGATGCTCGGCAACTTCTCGTTCGGCGACTACTTCAAGGAGCGGGCGATCGAGCTCGCCTGGAAGCTGATCACCTCAGAGTTCGGGCTGAAGAAGGACAAGCTGCTCGTCACGGTCTACCACACCGACGACGAGGCGGCGGGCCTGTGGAAGAAGATCGCGGGCTTCTCCGACGACCGCATCATCCGCATCCCGACCGCGGACAATTTCTGGGCGATGGGCGACACCGGCCCGTGCGGCCCGTGCTCGGAGATTTTTATCGATCGCGGCGAGCATATCTGGGGCGGACCTCCGGGCTCGCCTGAGGAGGACGGCGACCGCTTCCTCGAGTTCTGGAATCTCGTGTTCATGCAGTTCGAGCAGGTGACGAAGGAGGAGCGCCAGCCGCTGCCGCGTCCCTCGATCGACACCGGCATGGGCCTGGAGCGCATGGCCTGCATCCTCCAGGGCGTCGAGAGCGTGTTCGAGACCGACCTGTTCCGCAACCTGATCGATGCGACTGCGTCTGCGCTGGGCAGCGGGCCGAACGAGCGGACCGTCGCCTCGTTCCGCGTCATCGCCGACCATTTGCGCTCTTCCGCCTTCCTGATCTCCGACGGCGTGCTGCCATCGAACGAGGGCCGCGGCTACGTGCTGCGCCGGATCATGCGCCGCGCGATGCGCCATGCGCAGCTTTTGGGTGCGAAAGACCCGCTGATGCATCGGCTGGTCTGGGCGCTGGTGCGCGAGATGGGTCAGGCCCTTCCGGAACTGGTCCGCGCGGAGAAGCTGATCGAGGAAACGCTGCGGCTGGAAGAGACCCGCTTCCGCAAGACTCTTTCACGCGGCTTGGCAATCCTGGACGAGAAGAGCGCTTCCTTGAAGAAGGGCGACATGTTCGACGGCGACGTCGCCTTCACGCTCTACGACACCTATGGCTTCCCGCTGGACCTGACGCAGGACGCGCTGAAGTCGCGCGGCATCGGCGTCGACCAGGCGGCGTTCACCGACGCGATGGAGCGCCAGCGCGAGAAGGCGCGCGAGTCCTGGAAGGGCTCGGGCGAGGCGGCTTCCGAAGCGATCTGGTTCCCGCTGCGCGAGAAGCTGGGTGCGACCGAATTTTTGGGCTACGAGACCGAGAGCGCCGAAGGCGTCGTCTCCGCGCTGGTCAAGGACGGCAAGGAGACTGATAGCCTCAAGGCCGGCGAGACCGGGGCGATCGTGCTGAACCAGACGCCGTTCTACGCGGAGTCCGGCGGCCAGGTCGGCGACACCGGCGTGCTGCTTGGCGAGGGCGGTATCAAGGTCCGCGTCACCGACACGCAGAAGAAGCTCGGCGATTTCTTCGTTCATATCGGCATGGTGGAGAGCGGCGAAGTGAAGCTCGGCACCGCACTCCAGCTCGAGGTCGATCACGGCAGGCGTTCCTCGATCCGCGCACATCACTCGGCAACGCACCTCATCCACGAAGCGCTGCGCCAGGTGCTCGGCGATCACATCGCCCAGCGCGGCTCGATGGTCGCGCCCGACCGGTTGCGCTTCGACTTCGTGCATCCGAAGCCCATCACGGCGGAGGAGCTGGCCCGCGTCGAGGACATCGCCAACGACGTGGTGCTGGAGAACGACGAGGTGACGACCCGCGTCATGGGCGTCGATGAAGCCCGCGAAGCGGGGGCGCGCGCGCTGTTCGGCGAGAAATATGGCGACGAGGTCCGCGTCGTCTCGATGGGCAGGACCGCGCGCGAGCGCGGCGCCAACGCGCTCGGCTGGTCAGTCGAGCTCTGCGGCGGCACTCATGTGAGGCGCACCGGCGACATCGGCCTGATCACGCTCACGAGCGAGAGCGCGGTCGCCTCGGGCGTGCGCCGCATCGAGGCGCTGACCGGCAATTACGCGCGCAAGCACGCCAACGACACCATGGTGCTGGCGAAGACGGCGGCGAACGAGCTGCGCACGTCGATCGACGACGTGCCGGCGCGCATCGCCGCGCTGATGGAGGAGCGCAAGAAGCTCGAGCGCGAGCTCTCGGATGCGCGCAAGAAGCTGGCGATGGGCGGCGGCGCATCCGCGAGCAACGGCGCGGCCGCAGGCGTGCGCGAGGTCGGCGACGTCAAGCTGATGGCGCGTGCGGTCGAGGGCATCGAGATGAAGGATCTCAAGAGCCTCGCCGACGACGGCAAGAAGCAGATCGGCTCTGGCGTCGTCGCCATCGTCGGCGTCACCGAGGACGGCAAGGCCGGAATCGTGGTCGGCGTCACGCCGGACCTCACCGCGCGCTTCAACGCCGTGAACCTCGTCCGCATCGCCTCCGAGGCGCTCGGCGGCAAGGGCGGCGGCGGACGGCCCGACATGGCGCAGGCCGGCGGCCCTGACGGTGCCAACGCGGCTGCGGCGCTCTCGGCGATCGAAAAAGCGATGGCGGGGGCTTAAGGCGCGATGTCCCCCGGACTGCTGAGCGCTCAGCCCTTCTTCAGGAACACATACTCGGCCGAGTAGGGCGCGCTCTTGAACGCGCCGGCCTTGTCGCAGGCGCCGTCGAGCTTGCCGCCGTGGGTGTTGATGCGCTGGACGGTGGTGACCGGCGTGAGCGCGCCGTTGCCGCGGTGTGAGGTGACCTCCAGCTTCAACCAGGGGATGTCGGCGGCCGTTGCGCCCGGTGCGTTACCGATGGCCTTGCCGGCCACCGCGCTGCCGTCGGCGAGCTCCCAGTTCGGGCCGGCATAGTGGCGGCCGATGGTCTTGCCCTCGGACAGCAGCGTCGCGATCGGCTCGCGAAAGGCCCAGGCGAGCTTGCCGTCGGTGCCTGCCTTGCACTCATAGACCTGCGCACCCTCGGCGTGGAGGCTGAGCACGACGGTTTCGCCCGGTGCGGCGATGGCCTCGGGCAGCGGTTCCGCGGCCCCGGCCGGCCCGATCAGGGCCGCGAGCAGCAGGGCAGGGGCAGCAAGCTTGATCGACATGGTCGCATCTCCGCAAAAGGCTCTCAAAAAAAGCGGGCCGCGCTTGAAGGCGCGGCCCGTGATGATGTCTGGCCCCAGCCGGGCTAAATTGCGGACGGCTTACGCCGCCAGCTCCTTGGTCAGGTTCTCCGCGACCTTGTCGAGGAAGCCGGTGGTCGAGAGCCAGCGCTGGTCGGCGCCGACCAGGAGCGCGAGGTCCTTGGTCATGTAGCCAGCCTCGACGGTGTCGACGCAGACCTTCTCCAGCGTCGCGGCGAACTTGGCGAGCTCGGCATTGTTGTCGAGCTTGGCGCGGTGCGACAGGCCACGGGTCCAGGCGAAGATCGACGCGATCGAGTTGGTCGAGGTCTCCTTGCCCTTCTGGTGCTCGCGGTAGTGGCGGGTCACGGTGCCGTGGGCGGCTTCGGCTTCCACGGTCTTGCCATCCGGGGTGAGCAGCACCGAGGTCATCAGGCCGAGCGAGCCGTAGCCCTGCGCGACCGTGTCGGACTGCACGTCGCCGTCGTAGTTCTTGCAGGCCCAGACATAGCCGCCGGACCATTTCAGCGCCGAGGCCACCATGTCGTCGATCAGGCGGTGCTCGTAGGTCAGGCCCTTGGCGTCGAATTCCTTCTTGAACTCCTTGTCGAAGATCTCCTGGAAGATGTCCTTGAAGCGGCCGTCATAGACCTTCAGAATCGTGTTCTTGGTCGACAGGTACACCGGGTAGCCGCGCAAGAGGCCGTAGTTGAAGGAGGCGCGGGCGAAGTCGATGATGGAATCGTCGAGATTGTACATTTCCATGGCGACGCCGGCGCCCGGAGCCTTGAACACTTCCTTCTCGATCACGGTGCCGTCCTCGCCGACGAACTTCAGCGAGAGGGTGCCCTTGCCCGGGAACTTGATGTCGGTGGCGCGGTACTGGTCGCCATAGGCGTGGCGGCCGATGATGATCGGCTTGGTCCAGCCGGGAACGAGGCGCGGCACGTTCTTGCAGATGATCGGCTCGCGGAAGATCACGCCGCCGAGGATGTTGCGGATGGTGCCGTTCGGCGACTTCCACATCTGCTTGAGGTTGAACTCCTTCACCCGGGCCTCGTCCGGGGTGATGGTGGCGCACTTGACGCCGACGCCGACCTTCTTGATCGCCTCGGCGGCGTCGATCGTGACCTGATCGTTGGTGTGGTCGCGGTATTCCATGCCCAGGTCGTAATAGAGCAGCTCGACATCAAGGTACGGGTTGATCAGCTTGTCCTTGATGTACTGCCAGATGATCCGGGTCATCTCGTCGCCATCGAGTTCGACGACGGGATTGGATACCTTGATTTTTGCCATGATCGGGGAAGCCTCTTGGGAACGGCGCTTTTGGCGCGCCACGGGAATATCCGCCGCCTCTTAGCACCGCAGCGCGGCGGGCGAAAGCCAAGGGATTATGCACTTTTAGCTCATCCAGCTTGCCCGGATGGGGGGCAGGGAGGGTCTTGGTGCGGGGGCAGGCTTCAGGCTTCAGAAGAGATTCAAAAGTCGATTCTAACCCCGTTATTTCCCTTGAGAATTTTGCCAGGACAGGCAAACGACAGGCGAACGGGCAAGGCCGGCCGGCTGCGCCTTGAATCATTTCCTGAAGAGCGCCCTGGCAAGGCCTTGAGAGACAGTGTGAAAGCGAAACGAGATGTCGGGGACTGACAAGAGCAAGGCGGGGCTTTCTCTCGACGGCCCCATCGTGATCCTGGTCGAGCCGCAGCTCGGTGAGAACATCGGCATGGCCGCGCGGGCCATGGGCAATTTTGCGCTTGGCGCCTTGCGCATCGTCAACCCCCGCGACGGTTGGCCCAACATCGCCGCGCAGCGCGCGGCGGCCGGGGCTGACCACATTCTGGAACGGGTCGAATTGTTCGACACTGTCGAGCAGGCGGTCGCAGACCTCGATCTCCTGTTCGCCACCACAGCTCGCCCCCACGACCAGGCCAAGCCGGTGGTTGGACCGGAGGCCGCCGCCGCCGAGATCTCGGGGCACGTCGCGACCGGCGGCAAGGCCGGCATCCTGTTCGGCCGGGAGCGCTGGGGGCTGACCAATGAGGAGGTCGGGCTTTCCAACCGCATCATCACCTTCCCGGTCAACCCGGGCCTTGCCTCGTTGAACCTCGCCCAGGCCGTGCTGCTGGTCGGCTATGAATGGTTCAAGCTGATGACCTCGGGCGAGCTGCCACACGGCATGCCGGAGCGCTCCGAGCGTGCCTCGCAGCACCAGATGCAGGCCTTCTTCGACAACCTCGTGCGCGAGCTCGACAAGGTAGAATTCCTGCGTCCGGCCGAGAAGCGTGACACCATGCTGGTCAACCTGCGTAACATCTTCAGCCGGATGGAGCCGACCAAGCAGGACATGCACACCCTGCACGGGGTGGTGATGGCGATCGCCGAGGGGCGCAAGGGGCCGGCCAAGGGCGGCGTGCTCGACGGCGAGCAGGCGACGCGCCTGCGTGCGCTGCTGGCCGAGCACGGGCAGGGCGGCGGGGTGCCCGACAGCGGTTCGACCGTTCGGGGCCTTGCCCGCCTGCTCCGCCGCAACCCGACCGATGCCGAACGCCTGCTCTGGCATGCGCTGACCCGCGACCGCCGCTTTGCCGGAGGATTCAAGCGCCAGACCCCGGTCGGCCGCCACATACCGGACTTCGTCTCGTTCCCGCACCGGATCGCGATCGAGCTGGTGAACCCGGGCGAGGGCGAGGCGATTGCCGCCGACCGCTCGGCGAGGCGGGCGTGGCTCGAGGCGCGGGACTATCGGGTGCTCGACATTCGCGCGGCAGACGTGGAGCGCGATCTGGAAGCGGAGCTAGTGCGGCTGCAGGGGATGGTGGAGCAGGCGACGTAAGACTCGTCACGCACAGCTCTCGTAGGGTGGGCAGAGCGAAGCGTGCCCACCAATCTCGATCAACGAGGCCGAAGTCGTGGGCATGGCGCTGCGCGCCTTTGCCCACCCTACGAATTGCGAATTCCATCTGCAACCAAGGGCTGTGCAGACGCGCAATCGGTTGCTATGAAGTCCCCGGAATTGAAATGGGGACTGCATGTTTGGAATGGTGGGCCGCGCGCTGATTTGCGCGGCAGCAGGCATCGGCGTTTTGGCGCTGACGACCTCGCTCGAAATATCAGGCGCCCGCGCTGAAATGCCCTTGACCGCCAAGTGCAACGCGGTCGGAAATTTCAGCGTTGATGACCGCATCGCTGGCTGCACCGCTATTATCGAGTCGGCAACTGGCATCCAGCACGGAGCGGTCATGGCGCGCTTCCGCCGCGCAATGTTCTACCGCCAAAAGGGCGAGATCGACCTTGCCATCGCGGACTACGCCCAAATCATCGAACGCGATCCGGGCAATCTGAACGCCCGTATCGCGAGGGCTTCTTCATTCCTCCAAAAGCAAGAGCCCGAGGCCGCGCTGCCAGATTACGGCAAGGTGATCGAGCTCGATCCGAAGAATACCTATGCATATGTGGGACGCGCTCACGTCTATTCGGCGAGACGCGACTTCGTCCGGGCCATCGCCGACTATGATCAGGCCCTCCTGATCCATCCAGAAAATGTCATAGCATACGTCGAACGAGGCCTCATTTACATCCGCAAGGGGGAGCCGGATCGGGCCATGGCCGACTGTGATCGGGCGGTCGAGATCAGCCCCCAAACCGGCGGTGGCCAGTTGTGTCGTGGACGGGTTTATTTCGCCAAGGGCAACAGAGCGCGTGCTTTGGCCGAACTCGATCAAACAATGCAGATCAGGCCAAAGAACGAAAATTTCTATTACTTTCGGGCCGAATCCTTTTCTCAGCTGGGCGAACTCGACCGCGCTGTCTCCGACTATGACCGGGTCGTCGAGCTGACCCCGCGAAGCCCGTCGGTCTACTTCTGGCGCGCTGTCGCCTATTCGCGAAAGGGTGATTACGACCGCGCCATTGCCGACTGCACCAAGGCAATGCAGTTGGCACATGAGGATCGAATGATCCCCAGCGATCGCAAGGCCCCGACCCAGGGGCAGGATGGTGATCCCGTTTCTGCGTCCGTCGATAGCGAGGCCATTGGACTTGCTTCGAGCGATGGTCCTCCCCTGCGTGTCCGGGGAGAAGCCTACTACGCGAAAGGGGACCTTGACCGCGCCATTGCAGACTATGACGAGGCGATCCGCTTTAATCCCAAGGACAAGTATGCCATCGGACTCCGCGCCAACGCCTACAGGGCGAAGGGGGACTTCGACCGCTCGCTTGCGGACTACGATCAACTCGTGCAGCTCGATCCCAAGGATGCGCGCGTCTACTTTCATCGTGCGAGAGTCTATTGGCAGAGCGCTTCATTCGCCAAATCGTTGGCGGACCTGGATCAGGCGATCCAGCTCAATCCAAAGGATGCCTATCCGGTCGTATGGCGCGAAATTGTTGCAAAGCGCAGTGACCAACCGAGCCGGCTGAGCGAGGCCGCAACGCAGCTGGACGCGACGAAATGGCCCGCGCCGATTGTCAATCTGTTCCTTGGCACGATGACGCCGGAGCAAGTGCTCAGCGCTGCCGAGGACCTCGACCCGGTGAAGAGCAAGGGGCAAGTCTGCGAGGCGAATTTCTATAGTGCAGAGCGCGCGCTGCAGAGCGGCTCCACGGACGAGGCGTTGAAGCGGTTCGAGCTGGCGGCAGCCGCTTGCCCGAAGACCTTTATCGAGAAACCAGCCGCTGATTTTGAGCTCGGCGCGCTGCGAGCAAGCCGCTGATTGAACGGGCGCCGCTTCGCAGCTTCCGTGGATGTAGGGGGCAATTCGACTTGTCCGCCGTAGCTCGAAGGGCGAAGGCGGAATGTCTTGCGGTCGGCGGTCATTCGTTGAGACATTTGCAAAGAGCTGCGGCGCCTTCCATCGAGCCCGCACTTGATGTCGTGCTGCCAATTGAGATGGACCGCTTCTGTCCGGACGAAGTCGGCTATGACGCACTGCCGACGTTGCAGAGAGTGGCGCAGACGTCGGCTTTGAGGCCACTTCCCGACATGAGCTTCGCGTTCGGCGACATTTGATGAATCGCGCTGAAGCATAACCACGAATATTGTGCGGGCGTGTACTAACGTGGTCCGAAGCTAAGCTGCGCTAAGAACAACAACAGTTGCCATATCCTCTCGCGAATGGAAGCGAAGCACTGCCCTCCGACGGCTTCGTCCCTTCCAACAAAGCCCACTTGATCAACTTCGTTGAACGGCGGCTGCCGCCTTGCGGATGACTTCGATCACGAGGTCTGGCTGGGAAAGCATTGGCACGTGGCTACTTGCCACCTCTGTGACCGTCGCGCCCATGCGCTTCGAGACCCAGCGCTGCAAGTCGGGGTGCACGGTATGGTCTCCAGTCGCCAGAATGTACCAGCTTGGCTTCGATCTCCATGCGACCTTATCAGCGCTAAGATTCTGCTGCAGGAACAGATCGGCGACGGGCGCATAATGGGTGGCCCATACGAGTTTCTGATCAGCGTCCGAAAGGTCGCCAGCAAAGAACTCGGTGCCGTTCGGCAGCATCCAGGCACGTCCGTCTGCGACTTCGACGCGCGAGAAGATGTCAGAAGGAAATTTGTTGAGCTGGTCTTGCACGGTTTCGCCTGCATCGGGGGCCACCGCTGCGATATAGACGAGGCCAACCACGCGCTCATCGGTGCCGGCGCCGGTGATGGTCGCTCCGCCATAGGAATGGCCGACGAGGAGAACTGGGCTGCCAACGCGATTGAGCGTACGCTTCACTGTGGCAAGGTCTTCTTCATAGGAATCCAAACCATATTGGACGGCAATGACCTCATGACCATCGGCCTGCAATGCAGGAATGACTTTGCTGAAGCACGAGCCGTCAGCCCAGATACCGTGACAAAACACGATTGTTAGCTTCGATGCAGTGGACATGGGCACTCCTTAACCGTCATGATTGCAGCTCGAATTCTGTCGAAGAACCCACCCAGGTCTTTCGAAATCACCCGAATCGAAGAAGGGAGACGCCTTGAATGGCGTCTCCTTGGCGAGGGAACTGTGATTTATTTCGACTGACCGCCTTCGACAGTCGCAGCAGCCTTGCGAATGACGTCGATGACGAGGTCAGGCTGGGAAAGCATGGTGACATGGCTGCTGTCGGTCTCGACCGTCGTCGCATTCATGCGCTTCGACAGAAAGCGCTGAAGATCGGGATGCACAGTCTGGTCCTTCCGGGCGAGGATGTACCAGCTCGGCTTGGACTTCCAGGCGACTTCATCGAGATTTTGCTGCTCGAGCAGATCGGCGGCGGGCGGGTAGTGGGTCGCCCACACCAGTTTCTGCTCCTGTTCGGAAAGATCTCCGGCAAAGTACTTGACGCCTTCGGGCTTGATCCAAATGCGTCCCCCCGCAACCTCGATCTGGGAAAATATTTCCGTCGGATAATTGTTGAGCTCGCTCTGTACGGTCTCATGAACATCCGGAACGACTGCGGCGATATAAACCAGACCAGCGACGCGCTCGTCGGTACCCGCTCCCGTAATGGTAGCGCCTCCGTAGGAGTGACCGACGAGGATTGCGGGGCTATTGACCCGCCCCAGCGTGCGCTTCACGGTCGCTACATCATCCGCATAATTATTGAGCCCGTATTGGACGGCGATCACTTCGTGCCCATCGGCTTGCAGAGTGGGGATCACCTTGCTGAAGCACGAACCGTCGGCCCAGAGACCATGGCAGAAAACGATGGCAAGCTTGGTATTGGTAGACATTGCTCTTGTCCATTTTTGGTTGAAGCGGCACGAACGTAGATGCCGCTTTTGCCAAGGACCAAGACCTTGTAGGCTCCGAGCTATGCTTTGAAGATATACGAGGGTGAATGGAACTTCGTCATTTGCGCTATTTTATCGCGGTCGCAGAGGAAGGCAGCTTTTTGACCGCTGCTCAGCGGCGACTGAATACCTCGCAGCCGTCGCTGAGCCGACAAATCCGCGATCTGGAATTCGAAGTCGGCGTTCAGTTATTGGATCGCCAGGCGCGCGGCGTGACGCTGACCGCCGCCGGAAGAGTATTTCTTGATCACGCACGGCTGGCACTGTTGCAGGTTGAGGCGGCAACGGAGGGGGCCCGGCAGACGGCGCAACCGCAAAGGCCCGCCCTTTCGATGGGATTTCTCGTCGGGTTGGAGGTCATGTGGCTCCCTCAGCTTCTGCGCATCCTCCGCGAGGAATCACCCGATGTTGAAGTCACGCTCAGCACGCAGTCTTCACCGGAACTTGCGCTCGCACTGATGCGGGGAAAGTTGGATATAGCTTTCCTTCGTCCCGAGAAGGACAACGAGGGCGTCGTCTTCAAGATGTTGGCGAAGGAGCCCCTGATCGCCGTGCTGCCGGCCGAACATCATCTGGCATCTCGCAAGAAGATTCGTCCCCAAGATCTCGCCCGCGAGATCTATGTCAGCTCGGCAAGAACTTCTCCGGTCTTGCAAGAGGTCATACAGAACTACGCATCTCGGGTCGGTATCACTCTCAAGGCAAAGTACGAAGGCGAAAACATATCATCGGCCATGTCACTCGTGGCTTCCACGGGCGGAATTAGCCTCGTTCCGCTCTATGCGCAGAACATGCTGGCACCCAACGTCGTCGCTAGAGCGCTCGAGGGCGGCACTCCAACGGTCGATCTGGCACTGGGATACAATCGCGCAAACCCGTCACCCTTGCTCGGTCGGCTTTTGTCTCGCGCGGATGAATTGGTCGCAAGTGTTCAGAACCAAAGCATTATACGTTATGTTGAAGCTCAATAGCTGGCGGTGTCAGACGTCCGCTTTGGGTCTTGGCTGTGTGAAAACGCGAAGACGCTCAATCGCGATAGAAGAAGTCATTCGTCCAAGACCGTTTTAGTCGCTCAACGCGCAAGCGGATTCAACCTAGAGATCGAACTGAAAAATATCATTCTTCGAGTTTCGATTTTTCGGCATGACTCTACGTCCGCTTTGTCCCGATAGCGACCAAGTTGGTGGCGGTAACGCCATATGTCGCGATGGGCCAAATCCAGACACAAGCTCGGCTTGGCCCCATCCGACTAATTCAGTGTGAATAGACCAAGCGCGGCGCGAACATCGCGCAAAGTGGCATCAGTTATCTCCCGCGCTCGCGCAGTGCCACGCTTAACGACTTGCAGCACATAGTCGGGATCCCGCGCGAGGGCGCGGCGACGGTCTCGGATTGGCGCGAGAAGTGCCTGCAGCACGTCATCCAGACGTTTCTTGACAATGCTGTCGCCCAAACCGCCGCGGACATAGCGTGCCTTCAAATCCTCAACCGTGATGTGATCTTCGTCGAACGCATCCAAGTACGTAAAGACCACGTTGCCTTCGACGCAACCCGGATCGGACGCCTTTAGATGGTTTGGATCAGTGAACATACGCCGGACAGCCTCACGTATTTCATCGGCCGTTGCTGATAGCTGAATAGTATTGCCCTGCGACTTGCTCATTTTGGCTTTGCCGTCGATGCCGGGAAGACGTCCGACGCGAGGAATAAGCGCGTGGGCTTCTGGCAGCACGTCAACACCAGCTTGGCGATTGATGCGGCGAACAACCTCATTGGTTTGCTCAATCAATGGAGCTTGATCTTCTCCAACCGGGACAATCGTCGCTTTGAAGCCGGTTATGTCTGCGGCCTGGGCGACGGGATAGCAGAGAAAGCCTGCAGGAATATCTCTGCCGAAGCCTCGCGCCTGAATTTCGTCCTTGATGGTTGGGTTGCGCTCAAGCCGCGCCACCGTGACAAAGTTCATGTACAGCAGGGTCAAATCGGCCAATGCCGGAAGATGCGATTGAAGACAGATCGTGCTCTGGTTCGGATCGATGCCGACAGCGAGGTAGTCCGTCGCAATCTCAATGACATTGTCACGCACCCGACCGGGATTGTGCGCGTTGTCGGTGAGTGCCTGGGTATCCGCCAACAGCAGGTACTGCCGGTGGGTTGTCTGTAGGGCGACGCGGTTCTTCAACGAACCGACGTAGTGCCCTAAGTGCAACGGTCCGGTTGTTCTGTCGCCGGTCAGGATAACAGGGAGGGTGGCTGACGAATCTTGCATCGCGGTTCTCCAGATAGGAGCCGCCGTTCAATCGGACTGTTGGTGCAGGCAACCTCGCAAGCCGATAAAACGGCGGCGACGGTTGGGTGAATGACAACGCCGTGCCGCTCCTAAGTGGAGCGCCACCACAAGTTCGCGAACGGGATCACGACGACAGTCATGCGGCCGATATTGACGAAACTTCAGAGGAAAGCAAGCCGGCTGAGTGAACGAGCAAAGGTCCGGTTATGGGCCCAACTGCCGACACCGACCATCCCGTTTTGGGGACGATCGCCACGGCTCTGTTGCAATGTGCACGCCGTCAACGAGCCAAGAGGGGAACGCGGAGAACCTTGAAGCCCTTGATTTCAGGGAATGCCTCTGCCGCGTCGGGGGAAACTAGCTTTACAATTGCGGCTTGTGCGTCTCCGCTGATAAGTCGATCTAGCGAGGCGCCGTCGCCAACCGAAAGCTGAGCGTCCGTAGCACCGCCGGCCTCCAATGCGGAGCGGATATCCTGTTCAACCGCGGACTGCGCCTTGTCGAGGGCAACATTTTGGCCCTTGAGCGCGGCGACCGATTTTACATCCGGTCGGGCGAGCAGCAGCGCGACCAAAGGTATCGAGACATTGGCATCGCCAGCCTTGGTCTCATCCGCGCGATCATCGCCCGGCGTCTTCGGCGGTTCGGCGTTCGTGATTTGCTCGGCGATCGCCAACGCCGCCACGATCAACTCCTGAGCAGACCTCTCTTTGGGAGGATTGCTGACCTCCAAGGTAGGCGGAGCATTTCCGGTTTCGCCAACAGGCGGAGACATTGGAGTTGTGACGAGCCACGCCGGAGGGCTTCTCGGCCTTGGAGGAGGCAGCGGTTTCGGAGTCGCGGCGAGCGAGGACCGAAAATCACCGGCACTCTTCCGAGACGACGCATCGACCGAGGTCGGCTCAACGCGCTTCGAAATGCGTTTGCGGGGAGCTTCCATCGACGCCTTGAAGGATACGTTCGCGGCCCCCTTGGCAGAAGCCTGGCTCGCCTTAAGCGTCCGCTGGCTCCACGCCATATAGGACTGGCATGGACGGTTGCACGGCAGCCCATCGATGTAAGTGGTGCCGGGAGGATCCAGTGGGCGAGCGAATGACCCTCCAACAAAGCCAACACTTAAAAAGGCGGCAATTGCCCATCGTTTCATTGAAATTACTCCTGTTACACAATTGTTTGCCGTCCTTGCCGGTGCGCTTTTCAGTTGGCTCATTTTGAGCGAACTGCTCACGCGCGCAGCGGATGATATGTCGTCTTCGATCGTTGCCGAGCGCGAAATAAAATCAGTGGCCGATGTACGGACCGAGATGAATTAACAGAGACGTTGACTTCCAATTCCGACCAAATAACGGCCTGACGCCAACAATCGCCAATCGGCGTCTCCACATATCGGTGCCCACCGCCGCGCGGGAACGCGGTCGAGTTCACGCGAAGGAACCTGATGCAATCTACCGACTGCTACCTGTAATCCCAACGTCGGCATGGGGTCAAAAGATACTCTTGGCAGCTCGCCCGACCAAGGCCGGCTTATCTCCCGGAAGCGGACATCCTGTCGTACCAAGCGAAGGTCAGCAGCGGCCACTTCCGGGCTCATGTGCACAACAAGAAAAAGAAAGCTATTCGATCACCCGATCCGCGCGAACGAGCAAGGAGGGTGGCACGGTGAGCCCGAGCGCTTTGGCAGTCTTCATATTGATGATGAGTTCGAATTTGGTCGGCTGTTGTACCGGCAGGTCGGAAGGTTCGGCGCCTTTGAGGATCTTATCGACGTAGCCAACGGCACGGCGGAAGAGATCGGCTATATCGGGCCCGTAGACCGATAATCCGCCGTTGGCATAATGCTGAAACAGATAGTTTGCCGGCAGATGGTAGCGGGCCGCGAGCGCGATCACTCGCTGAGCCTCGACGTAAGTGAGAGGATCGCCAACATCAACTATGCCATCGGCGTGCTGGGCGGCGGCCGCGGCAAAGGCAACGTCGAGTTCCTCAGTGGTGGCCGCCTCAACTGCCGGCAGGGCTACGCCCAGCTTCCGAGCTGTGCGCGGTGCGTAGTCGGCTAGTATCGGCTTCCATGGGTTGTGCGGATTAACCAGCAGCGCAATTTTCGATGCGTTTGGAATTAGTTCCCGGAGGACTTCGATCCGTTTCCCGAGGAAATCGTCCGGTACGGCGGTCGTAAGTCCCGTTATGTTGCCACCCGGTCGCGACAGGCTTTGCACGAGGCCGATCCCCTCGGGATCGCCTACGGCCACGAATACAATCGGAATGGTGCCAGTTGCCGATTTCAGGGCGACGGCCGCTTGCGGTCCGGCGGCGATGATCACTTCGGGACCGAGAGCGATCACCTCGGCGACGGATGCTGCCAATCGATCCTGGGGGTAGGTAAAGCGGGACTCGATCATCAGGCTTCTTCCGGCCATCCAGCCGTAGCTTCGCAGCCCATCAACGAACGCTCGCTCGGCTTGATTGAGGGCCTGGCCGCTCCCATCACCAATAGCAAGAAATCCGAGCCGATGGTGCTTCCCCTGCGCCCATGAATGTCTTGGCGAAAGGAGCAGCGCCGCAGTACCAGCTATGAACTCCCGCCGCTTCATTCGATCCTCATCGAAGCTTGAGGACGATGGGAGTAGAATATCACGATCCAAAGCATCGCGCGACATGCGATGCTGCGTTCGCAAAGGCCGCGTATTGAGGACGGCTATGGTCACATGCGAGCGTCGCGGCCATGTTCGTCCTTGGTCCCTTCGCACCCCACAAGCCAACGTCAGGACGCGGAAACAGAGGGGGTGCTCTGCCCGCAAGCCGACATTGGTCAGATGGAGGATGGTTCGCCCGAGACAGAAGGTGTCTAATCGTCCCGTTGCACCAACTCGAAGGTGATACCCTCGGGACCCTCGAACAGCCGCAGCTTTCGCCCGATGTAGTCCATCTCGTCGCTCAACATGACGACGCCGTTGGCGACGAGGTGCGCGGTGGTTGCCTCGATGCCGTCGACGCGGAACGCAAGGTGATTGAATCCCAGCTTTCGCAGATTCGTCGGGTGCGCCCCGGGATCGGTCCCCGAGAGCGGGTCGAACTCAAGCAGCTGGATCTCGAAACGTGGATTCGATCCTTCGAGCACGAGGGTTATGTGCCGCGCTTTCATGCGCGGCATACCCATGTACTGGGCGGGAATGCCGCCGTCGATCGCTGCGACATGATCCTTTCTGAAACCAAGGAGCGCGAAGAACTCAATCGCCGCGCCGGCGTCGGCCACTGCGATCGTAACGTGATCAGGATTGAGTATCATCTCATCACCCCTATCATCAAAGCAGCGCGCTCGATCGCGCCGGCCTGCGCTCATTCAATCACCTCGTCGGCGCGTAACAGGAATGACTCCGGTACTTTCAGACCGAGTGCCCTGGCCGTCCTCAGATTGATGACGAGGTCGAACTTGGTCGGCTGTTGGACCGGCAAGTCGGCGGGCTTCGCTCCGCGCAAAATCCTGTCGACAAAGGTAGCGGCAAGCCGCCATATGTGGGTTTCGTTCACGCCGTAGGACATCAGCCCACCCGCATCGACGAACTCTCGGTATTCAAACATCGTTGGAATTCGCGCGGTCAGCGCCTGGGTGGCAATGGCGAAGGTGAGTGGGACGCCAACGGCATAGAGTGCTTCCGCACGGTCCCCGAGGTCCTCGAAGGCCGAAGCAACGTCCGCCGCGCGCCGGATTTCCAGTATGGTCGCCTCGAGGCCGAGCGCGGAGGCCGCCGCCTGCACCTCATCCATCCTGCTTTGGAAACCGGGGCTATTGGCATTGACCATAACGGACAAGCGGCGGAAGCCTGGGACAACCTCGCGCAACAGATCGAGGCGCTTGCCGGCAAGACTGATCGGATTGAGTGCCAGGCCGGTCGCATTGCCATCCGGTCTGGCCAAACTTGCGACGAGGTCGCTGCCAACAGGGTCGCCAGAAATGGAGACAATCGGGATGAGCGATGTCACACGCTTTACCGCGAGGGTCGGAGATCCCCCCACCGTGACGATGACGTCCACCTTGAGCCGGACGAACTCGATCGCAATTTCGGTGGAGCGTTCGGTATGTCCCTCCGCAGAGCGATACTCGATCGCAACGGTCCGCCCCGCGATCCAACCGAGGTCGCGCAACTGATTCTCGAAATCCGGGGCCGACCAAGCCGGGCCTAAGAATCCGATGATGGGTAGCTTTCTCGTCTGCTCCGCCCGCGCCGTGCTCGGGCCCATAGCCGCCGCGACGCTGACGAGCGTGATGAACTCGCGCCGCCTCATTGTGTTACTCGTGTGAAGCGCCCGATTGAGGGGTAAAGCCTAGCATCTTGCAGCCGCGAGCCGAGCGAGAAAAGGGCTAGCCACCCCTGCGACGCAATGTCCGCTTCGGGACCAGAGGCCACCATCGCGCACCATGCAGAGATTGGTCCGTTAGGGGCCCCACAAGCAGACATGCCTGAATTGCGACGCGCAGGTCGGTTGAAAAGACCAACTTGCACGTGTCGAAGAGCGTTATTCAGCTCTTTGGGAGTTATTGACTCATGCTTTCCTGTCTAAGCTCGCTTTTAATATGTCCAGCCCAACCTTACTCAGGCGCATGCGGATGGTTGCGGGTACAGCCGTCGTGACGGCTGTCTGTGGCTCGTCCTCTATCAATTCGTTCGCGAGCAGTTTCCAGAGTATGCGCGGCGAGACGCCATTGCGCTCGCACTTCCAGGCGCTACCGTTCGGCCCATAAGTGCGAAACACTTTCTGGTCATTGGTCGCGATCATCGCACGACGAACCGCAGGCGTGAGGTTGAATCTCTTGTGCTCTGACTGACTCATCAGACAAACAAGAAGGGAGATGTCAGTTGGCTTGTGTTGATTTAAATCAAAACGACCGCTTCGGGTTACTAGCGGCGGCGTGAAGCTGCACTGGCCGACGTCCGGCCTAACGAGATGCGCCCTTCTCACCCGCGTCCGAGCTGCACCTCGCGTTCCACTGAAATCCAAGTCGTCCTTGCCACGGCCAGCAACCTGCCGGCTTCATTATGTAAAGCGGCATCGGCCGTGTGCTTGCGGCCGTCGCGGCCGGTGGGCCAGGCCGTGATGATGCAGGGGTCGCCGGGGCGCGGGCGGGCCTCGATGCGGGCCGACATCCGGCCCAGCAACAGCGGCGTCTTGTCGAAGCTCTTGCTCTCTGGATTGCAATTGCAGGCAAAGCCGGTGGGACAATCGAGCGCGGACCACAGGAATTCGGGGGCGACCAGGCCATCCTCGGCGGCGAGGTTCGAATCCGGCGTCCAACTCGCCGCGAGAGCGGGAGTCTGTGCATGACGGCTGAGCGGCCCGGCGAAGATGCGCAGGCCGTCGCCTTGCGCCCGTGCGGGGCCGCACACGAAACAGTGCGGCAGCGGATGCTCGTGCGGCTCGAACAGCGCCAGCAATTCGGCCGCGCGTGCTTCCGGCAAGCTGGCATTCTCCACCCGCGCAAGCTCGACGCTGGCCGCGCGCCCCGTCGCCACGACCTTGGTGCCATCGCGAAGCTCCCAGGTGCCGTTGTCCGTTGCGGCCGCATCGAGCGGCGTGTCCAGGGGAGGCGGCGCGCGCAACGTCACCTCGGCGCCGCCGGGAATGTGCTGGGCGAGGCGGCCGCAGACATAGCCGCCGTTGCCGGAGTTCGGAGGACCGCGAAAGCGGTTGTCGATGATGATCTGTGTCATCGGTTTCTCTCTTCGTCGTTGCTGCACCTTACGTGATCTTGAGGACAATTCTGCCCTGAACCGTCCGGTTGGCCACGGCGCGCATGGCTATGGTGACCTCCTCCATGGGTAGGACGCGATCGATGTGCGGGCGGATGCTTCCTGCGGCCAGCAGTTGCATCAGCATATCATTCATGCACGCGGCTTCGATGGGGAATTTCTCTGCCCAGGCGCCGGAAAAGACGCCGATGATGGAATAGTTCTTCAACAGCGGTAGATTCATCGGGAGCGATGGAATCTCGCCGCTTGTGAAGCCGATCGGCATCAAGCGTCCGCCCCACTTCATCACCCGGGCCATCTGCTCGAAAATCGGTCCGCCGACATTGTCGAAGCCGACATCGATGCCGTCTCCGCAGGTGATCGATTTGATCTGTATGCGCAGATCATCGCTGCGATAATTGATGACATCGCTGGCCCCGTAATCGCGCACCAGGATGGCCTTGTCATCAGAGCCGATGCCGGCGACGACGCGAAGACCCAGATGGCGGCCGAGATCGACAGCGGCAAGTCCGACTCCGCCGGCGGCGCCCGTGACAAGCACGGTTTCGCCCCGTTGTGCCCGTGCCCTCTCGACCAGCGCGTACCAGGCCGTGCCATAATTGTGCAGGACCGTCGCGGCTGTTTCGAACGCGATGCCGTCCGGCACCCGTACGCTCTTCGATTCCTTGGCGATCATCTGTTCGGCGTAGCCGCCCGTCCAGGCGTTGCACGCCGCGCGATCGCCCGGCCGGAATGTCGTGACTTTGTCGCCAACTGCGACGACGATTCCGGCCGCTTCTGTGCCGGGCACGAAGGGCGTCGGTGGCCGCATCTGGTAGAGCCCCGAGACCAGCAGTTGGTCCATGAAGCTCACGGACGCTGCGTGGACGTCGATGAGAATCTCGTCGGCGGCTGGCCTCGGCTCATCGATCTCGCCGACGCGGAGATCACCCGGCCCGGTGAATGAACTGCATAGAACTGCTTTCATCGTGACTCTCCAACAATACCCGGCGACTGACGATCGTCCGCTCGGCGGCGACCGAAAATGCGCGGCACCAGCATGGGAACGCGCTGGCGATACTCCTGATAGGTCGCCCCGAATTCGGCGATCAGGTCGCGCTCCTCGAACTGCAATGCGATCAGGATGTAGACCGTGTTGGCGATCGCGAACAGCAGATGACCTGCAGTCATCTCGGGCGTCGCCCAGAAGGCCAGCAGAAATCCCAGCATGAGCGGATGCCGCACGATCTTGTAGAGCAGCGGCGTCCTGAAGGATTGACCAGGCATTTCGACGCCGCGCAGCGCGACAAAAGCCTGGCGCAGACCGAACAGGTCGAAATGGTCGATCATGCAGGTCGAGGCAAACGCGATCACCCAGCCGAGGCAATGGATGCCGGTCAGCAACCAGGCTGTAATTCCGCTGGCCTGCCAGATCGGTGTCGGGATCGGACGCCACTGCCAGAACAGCAGCAGCAGGATCAGGCTGGAGAGCAGCACATAGGTGCTGCGCTGGCAGGCCGCGGGAAGCAGTTTTGTCCACCACCGTTTGAAGGATGGCCGCGCCATGACGCTGTGCTGGATGGCGAACAGGCCGAGCAGCAGCAGGTTGACGACGATGGCCTCGCCGAAATTCGAGGAGCTGCCGACGTCGATCGACTTGTCGATCGATTTGGGCACGACATAATTGCCGACGAAACCGAGCGCGTAGAGGAATGACACGGTGAATATGGCATAGCTCACGAGGGCGTAGAGCAGGATTGCGAGGCGCGCGATCATGGTTTTTCCTGTTGTGCTTGATGCAACGGTGCCGCATGCAGGAGTCTGAGCCGCTCGCTGGCGGGTGGGCTCGATCTGGCCCGACCGTTACCGCTGGACCGTCCCCTGCGCGTCCCCCGGGGACGCCGGCCGGGGAAAGAGGGTTTCCATGACGGCTTTCTCGCTGGGGACGTTCGGGTTCCCCGAGGTCCATGCTGACGACCGCCCGATCAAGCTGGCCTTACGCAAGGGGCTTGCGCTGCTGACCTATCTCGCGGAAGCCAGGAGCGCCGTTGCGCGGGACGTGATTGCCACCCTGCTGTGGCCCGAGACGTCTTCCGAAACGGCCCGGGCGCGATTGCGGCGCCTGCTTCATCGCATCGAGCTTGCGCTTGGCCAGGAGGTTTTCGAGACCGACCGTGCCAGCGTGCGATGGTCTCCGACTGTCGGGCTGAGGATCGATACCCATCTGTTCGAGAGTGCCTGCGATCGCGGCGCGTTCGTCGAAGCCTGTCAGATCTATCGGGCCGACTTCCTGGCGGGCTTCGCTCTGGACGATTGTCCGGAATTCGAAGATTGGGTTTTCTTTCGCCGCGAGGCGCTGCGAGGACGGCTGATGCACGCGCTGGAGCGTCTCGTGCAGGACAAGAATGCCGACGGCGACCATTTTGCGGCGACTGCGTTTGCAGGACGTCTGGTCGAGCTCGATCCGCTCAGCGAAGTCTACGGCCGGCATCTGATCCGCAGCCTGCTGCTATCAGGCGATCGAAGCGCGGCAGAACGGCACCATGCGGCGCTGACGCAGCGGCTGCGGGACGAGCTTGGCGTCACGCCGGAAGCCGAGACCGAGGCGCTGATGAGTCCGGCTGCAACGCCGGGCGCCGTCCCGATGACACGCTACGTGAAGGGCGCCGGCGTGCACCTGGCGTATCAGACCTACGGGCACGGGCCACTCGATATCCTGGTCATGCCTGGCTTCGTGTCGCATGTGGAGCGCGCCTGGGAGCATCCCGCGAGCCGCGCGTTTCTGGCGTCATTGATGCAGCTTGGGCGCCTGATCGTTTTCGATCGTCGCGGCATCGGGCTGTCCGACCGGGTCGGATCGGCGCCCGGCATCGATGTCACCGCGGAGGATATCGGCACCGTGCTGCGGGCGACGAACTCACGTCGCGTCGTGCTGTTTGGCGCGTCCGAATGCGGGCCGGCCTGCGTCAAATTTGCGGTCGATGATAGCAGCCGCGTGGCTGGCCTCATCCTGTTCGGCGCATTGGCCAAGGGCTGCTGGTCACAGGACTATCCGCACTAGCCAGTATGACGCCTGGAGCAAGCATCTCATCGCGCAATGGGGCGGTCCTGTCGGGATCGAAGTCTTCGGGCCGAGCCTTGCGGATGATCCCCAGGCCCGCGCATGGTGGGCCGGGCTGTTGCGCGCGGCGTCCAGTCCCGGCGGCATCTCGGCCGTGTTAGAGGCGTTTCGCGACGCCGACGTGCGGCATCTTCTGCCTCAGATTGCAGTACCGACGCTGGTGCTGCACCGTCGTGACGACAAGGCCGTGCGTATCGCGGCCGGCCGCGATATCGCGAGCCGGATCACTGGCGCGCAATTCGTCGAACTCGACGGCCATGATCATTGGTTCTTTGCAGGCGATCAGCAGCCCGTGATCGAGGCGATCAGGCGATTCATGGAGACTTTGCCGTCACGGGGCGAGGGGGCCGATATGAAGCGCTAGCCTCATTCATTGGCACGTTTCGTGCCTCCCAAAGCGGCAGGCCCGACACGTGCCTCACCAAGGGAGACCTGACATGAAACGCGAAGACCTCACCGAAAAGCTGCTCGACATCAAGCGCGAGAAGGGCTGGAGCTGGAAACATATCTGCGAGACGATCGGCGGCTATTCCGAGGTGCTGATCGTTGGCGCGATCCTCGGCCAGATGAAGCTGACGAAGCCGCAGGCTGCCAATGCCGGCGAGCTGTTCGGCCTGTCGAAGGCGGAAGTTGCGATGCTCAACGAAGTACCGATGCGCGGCACGGGCACACCGATGCCGCCGACCGATCCCTTGATCTACCGCTTCTACGAGATGGTGATGGTGAACGGCCCGGCCTGGAAGGCGCTGATCGAAGAGGAGTTCGGCGACGGCATCATGTCGGCGATCGACTTCGACATGGGTATCGACCGCGTCGCCAATCCGAAGGGCGATCGCGTTAAGATCACCATGAGCGGCAAGTTCTTGCCGTACAAATATTACGGCGCCAGCGGCAACGTGCCGGAGTACGGCTTCAGGGAGGAGTGATCGCGGCGAAGGCGGCGCGCAACTCAGCGACCGGAGCCATGTCCCGAACATAGGTGAAGGATCCCAGGTCCTTCATCTCGCGCGCGCAGTTCAGGAACGCGGCGAGCGCGTAGCGCGACATGGCCCCGCCGACGCTGATGCGCTTGACGCCGGCGGCGGACAATTGCCCGACCGTCAGCGTCGGGTCGGCAAAGCCCATCACGTGATTGAACGGCTTGCCGAGCGAGGCGACGACGGTCCGGATCGTGGCGAGATCGTACAGGCCGGGCGCATACAGCACATCGGCGCCCGCGGCCTCGAACGCCTGCAAGCGGCGAATCGTGTCGTCGATGTCCTGGCGGCCGTGCAGGAAGTTCTCGGCTCGCGCGGTGAGCGTGAACGGAATGGGCAGCGCGCGCGCCGTTTCGACGGCGGCCTGGACCCGCTCGACGGCATGGGAAAAGTCGTAGATCGGGCGATCGCGGTCGCCGCTGAAATCCTCAATCGAGCCCCCGACGGCGCCGGCCTCGGCGGCACGCCGAATTGCCTGGGCGGCACGCTTCGGTTCGTCGGCGCCGCAATTCTCGAGGTCGATGCTAACAGGCAGGTCGGTGGCTTCGACGATCGCGCGCGCGTTGGCGAGGATGACATCGAGACTGACGCCGCCGCTGCCGAGCATGTTGGCCACCCCGAGGCTCGTGGTCGCCAGGGCCTCGAAGCCCATCGCCGCGAGCAGCTTCGCCGTACCGGCATCCCATGGATTGGGAATGATGAAGGCTCCGGGCCGCTCGTGCAGCGCGCGAAATGCCGTCGCCTTGTCCAATTGGCTCGTCATGGCTCGTCTCCGTGTTGTTCGTTCTGGCAGGCTTTAGGACCATTTTCGTCATCCGCCAAATTTGTTATTCTTTGAAAGAACATCAGTTTTTTGCATGAGGTCGAGATGGACAGCGACGCCCTCAACACCTTTCTGACCATTCATCGCAGGGGCGGGATCTCGAATGCCGCGAAATTCCTGCACCGTTCGCAGCCGGCGATTTCGCGCCGGATCGCCCTGCTGGAGCAGGAGCTCGGCGTGCCCTTGTTCGAGCGCGTGGCCGGCCGCACCCGGCTCAGCGATGCCGGACGCGTGCTGATCCCCTATGCCGAGCGCGCGGTTGCCGCGGCGCAGGACGCCGAACAGGCGATACGCGCGTTGACCAAGCAGAATTCGGGGCCGGTCTCGCTGGCCGTGACCGGCACGCTTGCCGATGGTCGCCTGTCGAGCATCATGAAGCGGTTTGGCAGGGAAAATCCCGCCGTCACGCTGGCGTTGCGGACGGCGACCAGCGCGGAGGTCAGCGATCTCATCCGGCGCGGCGAGGCCACGATCGGCCTGCGCTACAACACCGATCGCGCCGGCGATCTCGCTTGCGAGCTGGTGCTGAGCGAGGCGTTGCAGGTCGTTTGTGCGCCGGACCATCCTCTGGCCGGAAAGCGCGTGAAGCGTCTCGCAGAGCTTCGCGGCGAACGCTGGATCGCATTCCCGGAGACGCGCGGGCGTCGCGAGATCGCCGCGGCTCATGTGTTCGCGCTGTTTCTCACGCAGGGTCTCGGCGAAGTGGAGTGGACGGCCGTGGACAGCCTCACCGCGCAGAAGCGGCTCGTGGAATCGGGCTTTGGCCTTGCACTCCTGGCGCGAAGCCACGTGGCCGAGGAGCTGCGTGCGGCCTCGATCATGACGATCACCGTGGGCGATCTTGCCGCGGACCAGGACACCGTCCTCGTCACGCGTCGCGGCGGCTTTCTCAGCGCTGCCGCCGAGCGCCTGCTCGAGACCATCCGCCGCAACTATGCCGGACTGGACGTCTCGGCCAAGCGGGCCAGAAAGAGAGCGCCGGCGCGCAAGGGTATTGCGCGCCGGCGCCTTGGTTGAATCAATTATTTCCCGGCCTTCACCTCGGCGGCGGCCACGGCGATGAGCTCGCTCATCTTGGCGCGAATCGCCTGTTCGGTGATGGCGACGTTCTTGGCGGCGAAATCGGCCGTCAGCTTGCGCAGGACGTCGGCATCGCCGGCTTCCTCAAAATCGGCCGCGACCACCTCCTTGGCATAGGCCATGGCGGCCTCGCCCGTGATTCCGAGCTTCTCCGCCGCCCACAGGCCGAGTAGCCGGTTGCGACGGGCTTCTGCCTTGAATTTCTGCTCCTCGTCGAGGGCGAACTTCTTCTCGAAACCTTCCTGGCGCTTGTCGAACTCGCTCATGCCGTGTTCCAAATCCCTTTTGATGCGGGCACCTTACGTTGCGGCGTCCCGGGCTCGTGCCTACATAGATAGCAGGAAAGGGCAAAACAACGGGCCGTTAAGCCGCAGGCAAGACGGTATAAGTTGGCGCCGGACGGCCGGATCGATTGTGCTTGGACGGCCAATCGGATAGGTTGCCTGGAGGCTTGGTTCCCGTTCTGTTTCCGCGGGTTCCCAGCCGTTCACGGCAGCTCCGCTGTGGGTTCGTAATCCTAGTCAACCGGAGCACACCAATTTCATGGATTTCAACAAAACACGGTACATCCCCATGAGCCGTCGGCGTCGCATTTATGAAGGCAAGGCAAAGGTTCTCTATGAAGGCCCGGAACCCGGCACTCTGATCCAGCACTTCAAGGACGACGCCACCGCGTTCAACGCGAAAAAGCATCAGGTGATCGAGGGCAAGGGTGTCCTCAACAACCGGATCTCGGAGTACCTGTTTCAGCACCTCAACGACATCGGGGTGCCGACCCATTTCATCCGCCGCCTCAACATGCGCGAACAGTTGATTCGCGAGGTCGAGATCGTGCCGCTGGAAGTGGTGGTGCGGAACGTTGCCGCCGGCTCGCTGTCGCAGCGCCTCGGCATCGAGGAGGGCACGCAGCTGCCCCGTTCGATCATCGAATTCTACTACAAGAACGACCAGCTCAACGACCCCATGGTGTCGGAAGAGCACATCACCGCCTTCGGCTGGGCGACGCCGCAGGAGATCGACGACATCATGGCGCTCGCCATCCGCGTCAACGACTTCCTCACCGGCCTCTTCCTCGGCATCGGCATCCGCCTCGTCGACTTCAAGATGGAGTGCGGGCGCCTGTTCGAGAACGAGATGATGCGGATCATCGTCGCCGACGAGATCTCGCCGGATAGCTGCCGCCTGTGGGACATCAAGTCGAACGAGAAGCTCGACAAGGATCGTTTCCGCCGCGACCTCGGTGGCCTGCTCGAGGCCTACACGGAAGTCGCAAAGCGCCTCGGCATCCTCATGGAGAACGAGCGTCCGCAGGGCACGGGCCCGGTGCTGGTGAAGAGCTAAGAGGGAACTACCGACGTGAAGGCACGTGTCACCGTTACCCTGAAGACGGGCATCCTCGATCCCCAAGGCAAGGCCATCGAAGGCGCGCTGAAGTCGCTCGGCGTCGATGGCGTCGCCAGCGTGCGCCAGGGCAAGGTGTTCGACATCGAGCTCGCCGGCGCCGACAAGACCAAGGCCGAAGCCGCGCTGAAGGAAGCCGCCGACAAGCTGCTGGCGAACACCGTGATCGAGAATTATGCGATCGAGATGAAGGCATAACAGGTGCGCAAATGCCCGACGTGACGGCAGAGCTCATGTTCGAGGTGTTAAAATCGATCCAGGCGCGGCTGGCGCAGGTCGATGGCAAGATCGATGAAATGAAGCAGGAAATGTCGGCGTTGCGCATTTCCCAGAACGCGGCCCGTCAGGAGATCACCAGCGTCTTTCAGGAGATTTCCGGAATTCACGCCACGCTGGTGAGGCATGAAGGGCGGCTCGATCGTATCGAGCAGCGGCTTGAACTCAGCGAGGCAACGGTCCGCTGAGATCTTGCTCACAGCCACCCGGCGCGGCGAAAACGCCAATACAGCGCGCCGCATGCGGTCAGCATCACGCCGAGCAGCATGTAATAGCCGTACTCCCATTCCAGCTCCGGCATGTGCTTGAAGTTCATGCCGTAGATGCCGGCGAGCGCGGTCGGGATGGCGATGATCGCGAGCCAGGAGGCGAGCTTCTTGGACACCGCCGTCTCCTGGGCCTGGCCGACCAAAAGGCTCGCCTCGAAGGCGAAGGCCAGCACCTCGCGCATGGAATCGATGCGCTCCTGGATGTTGCGGACATGGTCGGTGACGTCGCGGAAGAGGGGCTGCATCGTCGCGCGCACCATCGACAGCTCATCGTGCTCGAGACGGCGGCAGACCTCCACCAGCGGCCCGATCGCGTTGCGAAGCTTTAACAGGTCACGGCGCAGCATGTAGAGCCGCTCGATCTGCGCCTTGCTGATCGCGTGCGCGAGCACGTCGTCCTCGATCTCCTCGATCTCTTCGTGAATGCTCTCCAGCACCGGCGAGTAATTGTCGACGATGAAATCGAGAATGGCGTAGAGGATGTAGTCCTCACCGCGCGCGAGCGCCCGCGGGCAGCTTTCGCAGCGTTCGCGCACCGGTGTGTAGGACGTCGAGGCGCCGTGACGCACCGAGACCAGATAGCCGTCGCCGACGAAAATGTGCGTTTCGCCGAAGGCGATCCGGCCCTCGATCAATTGCGCGGTGCGCGCGACGATGAACAGGGCCTCGCCATATTGCTCGATCTTGGGCCGCTGATGGGCGTGGTTGGCGTCCTCGATCGCGAGTTCGTGCAGGTCGAACTGCTTCTGCACCGCGCCGAGCAGCGCCATGTCGGGCTCGTGCAGGCCGATCCAGACCACGTGGCCGGGCTTGGCCCGCCAGCTCGAGGCCTCGCTGATCGCGATATTGGCAATGCGCCGGCCGTCGACATAAGCGCCGGCAGCGACGACGCCCTCGGCGGACACCGGTTCGGAGGGGGAGGTGGGCAGCGACGGGACGTTCATGGCTTCAATCCCGGGCAAATCGAGCGGTCAGACTGCGCGCGACTCTCGCCTGTGTACAAGGGTCTCTGCCGAGGCTAGCACTGGTAAAATCCCCGTCAAATGGTTATGTCTCTTCACGAATTGGCCCGTCGGCCAACCCGATTCCCAGCCCCGTCGGAACCTTAAGCCATGAAAGCCGCCATCCTCGTCTTTCCCGGAATCAACCGCGAGCGCGACATGGCGCGTGCCCTAAGACTGATCTCCGGCAGCGAGCCCGCGATGGTCTGGCATGCCGAGACCTCGCTGCCGGCGGGCACGGATCTCGTGGTGGTGCCCGGCGGTTTCTCCTACGGCGATTACCTGCGCTGCGGCGCGATCGCGGCGCGAGCCCCGGTGATGGATGCGGTGCGCGACTATGCGGCCAAAGGCGGCCTCGTGCTCGGCGTCTGCAACGGCTTTCAGATCCTCTGCGAGTCCGGCCTGTTGCCGGGCGTCCTGATGCGCAACGCGCGACTGAAATTCATCTGCCACGACGTGCATCTGCGCGTCGAGCGTTCCGACACGCCGTTCACCCGCGGCTACAATGCGGGCCAGGTGATCCGCGTGCCCGTCGCCCATGGCGAGGGCAATTACGAGGCGGACGAGGAGACGATCAAGCGGCTCGAAGGTGAGGGGCGGGTGCTCTATCGCTACTGCTCCGCCGACGGCGTCGTCGACGAGGCGCACAACATCAACGGCGCGGCGCATTCCATCGCCGGCATCGTCAACGACAAGGGCAACGTGCTCGGCATGATGCCGCATCCCGAAAACCACGTCGAAGACATCATGGGCTGTACCGACGGCCGCGGCCTGTTCGCCGGCCTCGTCCAGCATCTGGAAAAAGCCGCGTGATCTCGTTCGTGCTGAAGCGATCGCTCGCCGCGCTCGCGGCGGTGTCGCTTGCAACTGCTGCGTTCGCACAGGAATATCCAAAACGTCCGATCACCATGATCGTGCCGTTTGCGGCCGGCGGCACCTCGGACGTGATCGCGCGCACGGTCGCCGAGCAGATGGGTATCGCGCTCGGCCAGACCATCGTGATCGAGAACGTCGCCGGTGCCGGAGGATCGACCGCGCTGGCGCGCGCCTCCCGCGCCGAGCCCGACGGCTATACGCTCGCGATCGGTAATGCCGGCACCAATGCCGCGACCTACACGATCTATCCAAAGCTGCCGTTCACGCCGGAGTCCTTTGTTCCGATCGCCATGGTGGCAAAGACGTTCGGGATCATCGCGCTGCGCAAGGATTTTCCGGCAAAGGACCTGAAGGAGTTCATCGCCTACGCCAAGGCGAACCCGGGCAAGATCAATCTCGGCCATGCCGGCGTCGGCTCGTCGAACTACTTGATCTGCAAGAGTTTCGTTACGGCCGCCGGGATCGACGCGACGCTGGTCGGCTATCGCGGCGCTGCGCCCGCGCTGACCGATGCGGTCGGCAGCCAGATCGACGGCGTCTGCGATGCGGCCGCCTCCGTCTCGCAATCGATCAACGAAAAGCTGGTGAAGGGGCTGGTGGTCGGCTCAACCGTGCGCCTCGCCACGCTGCCCGATCTGCCGACATCGGCCGAAGCGGGCCTGCCCGAATTCGAGGCGCAGGGCTGGAACGGGCTGTTCGCACCCAAGGGCACGCCGCCGGCCGTCATCGCCAAGCTGAATGCGGCGGCGCGTACGGCTGTGGAAACCGATGCGGTGAAGAAGCGCTTTGCCGACCTTTCGACCGTTGCGCCTGATCCCGATGAGCACACACCCGAGGTGCTGCAAAAGCTCGTGACGCGTGACGTTGAGAAATATCGGAAAATGCTGGCGGACGACGCCAAGCAATAGCGGCCTTGGCTGCGATCTCATGAACCTGCATCGCGTTTGCGATGACTGACTCCTCGTCGCCATCAAGGCGTGCGCGTCCGAGATCGCCGATTTCCGCAGGAAGAAGCAACTCAAAGTTGTTTCATTGCGCCAGTTGCGATATCAGGATGCCCGCGCTGTCGTTGTGCTCCTGGATGTCACATGCCCGTCGCTTTGGTCGTTCTGCTGCTCGATATCACGCTGATCTATCACGCCTCGCGAACCGGCCGGTTGCGGCCCTGGGCCTTCATCATCCTGATGGTGCCGCTGATGGGCGCGCTCGCCTATATCGCGGTCGAGCTCATTCCCGAATGGTTTTCCAGCCCCGGCGCGCGTCAGGCGCGCCAGCGTGTCGCCAACCGGCTCGATCCGGAAAAGCGCTATCGCGAGCTATCCGACCAATTGGCCGGCACCGACACCATCGCCAATCGCGCGGCGCTGGCGGAAGAGTGTGCAAATATCGGCCGGTTCAGCGAAGCGGAAGCGCACTATGACCACATCCTGAAGCTGCCCATGGGCCACGATCCCGCCTATGCGCTCCGCAAGGCGCAGGTCGAGTTTTCCGCCAAGCGCCCCGCCGACGCGCTCGCGACGCTGGACGATCTCCAGAAGCAATGGCCGGACTTCGATTCCGCCGACGCGCATCTCTTATATGCCCGCGCGCTGGCGGAGGTCGGACGGCTCGACGAAGCGCTCGAGGAATATCATGCGCTTGCCGGCTACTTCCCCGGCGCCGAAGCGCGGGTGCGCTACGGCATGCTGTTGCAAATGGTCGGCCGCACCGCCGAAGCGCGCATGGTCTTCAACGAGCTCCTGATCCAGATGCGCCGCGCGCCAAAATATCTGCGCAAGGCGCAGGCCGAGTGGCTGTCGATCGCCGAGAAGCAGCTGTCGGCCTGAAGTGGCGTGCCAGGTAGAACGGCTATCTCATAGAAATGCCAGCGATATCCAGGGTACGAAGGTGATCAGCAGCAGGCCCAGGAACAGCCAGGCGAGATAGATCCAGATCCGGCGCATGCCGGCATCCGGCGGAACGTTGCCGATGATGCAGGCGGCATAGTAGCAGAGGCCGAACGGCGGCGCGAACAGGCCGAGGCCCATCGCGAGGATCACCACCATCGCATAGTGCACCTCGTGGATGCCGAACTGCGTCGCCACCGGAAACAGCAGCGGGCCGAACAGCACGATGGCCGGGATGCCCTCCAGCACGCTGCCGAGCACGATGAAGGCGACCACGGAGATCAGCAGGAAGCCCCACGCTCCGCCGGGCACGCCGGCCATGCGAGCCGCCAGATCGTGCGAGAAGCCGGATTGCGCCAGTGCCCAGGCCATCGCGCTCGCGGCACCCACGATGAACAGGATCGAGCCGGACAGTGAGGCGGTCTGCACCAGCATCGGCAGCACATTCTTCCAGGTCAGGCTGCCGCGATAGATGATGAGGCCGAGCACGAGGCAATAGGCGATGCCGATGGTCGAGACTTCGGTGGCGGTCGCAAAGCCCTCGACCACCGCGCTGCGGATCAGGAACGGCAGGGCCAGGGCCGGGAGCGCGGCCCAGAACGTCCTTGCCACCACCGACATGGGCGCGCGCGCGACCCTGATCGCAGCATTCTCCTCCGCGCCCGCGCGATAGCGCGCGACGAAGGCAAGCACGATCGCCAGCACGATCCCCGGGAGGATGCCGGCGGTGAACAGTGCGGCGATCGACACGCCGGTGACGGAGGCGATCGCGATCAGAACGATCGAGGGCGGAATGGTCTCGCTCATCGCGCCTGACGCCGCGAGCAGCGAGACCAGCTCTCCATCCTTCATTCCGCGCTTGCGCATCTCGGGAAACAGCACCGGGGCGATCGCCGCCATGTCGGCGGTCTTGGAGCCGGAGATGCCCGAGACCAGCAGCATGGCGCCGAGCATCACATAGGACAGCCCGCCCCGGACATGGCCGAGCACAGAGGCGAGGAACGCGACCATGACGCGCGCCATGCCGGTCTGCTCGACCAGTTGTCCCAGCAGCACGAACAGCGGCACCGCGAGCAGGATCAGCGAGCTCATGCCCTCGTCGATCCGCCCGACCACGACCAGCAGCGGCGTCCGTGTCGTGGTCAGCAGGAAGGCGACCGTCGCAAGACAAAAGGAAAACGCGATCGGCACGCCCGCCATCACGGCGCAGCCGAGCAGACCGACGAAGAAGATCAGCAGATTCCAGTTGCCAAGGGATTTCAGCGAGGGACCTGCGAGATAGAGCACGCCGGCCATCGCCGCAAACAGGACGGCGACGCCGAGCAGGTCCTTCGCCGACCGCTTGACGAGCGTGAGGCAGATGCTGGCGAGGGCGATGATGCAGCCGACCGGTATGGCGGCGGCGCGAACCATGCCGGACCAGCCGAGCGCCGGCGTCTCCACGAAGGCCTGGTCCTCCACATAATCCAGCGCGGGATGCAGGATGATCGCGAGGAACAGCGCAACCCCGCCGGCCGCGAGCGTCGAGGCCCAGGCCTCCGCGCGCGGCGACAAATACGAGGTGAAGAAGGTCAGGCGCATATGCGCCGAGCGCTGCACGGCGATGGCGCTGCCGAGCATCGCCAGCCACAGGAACAGGATGGAGGCGAGCTCGTCCGACCAGATGATCGGCCGGTGGAAGATCCCGCGCGCGACGATGCCGGCGAACAGGATGATGACCTCGGCGATCACGGCGATCGCGGCCGGGATCTCCACCAGCCAGCGCAGCGACTGCTCCAGCCAGCGTCCGCGCAACGGCCGCGCCTCGCCGAGCGTCACCGTATCAGGCGTGCCGACCACGGCGCTCATGCCAATGCTCCGGCGGCGGCCTCCAGAATCTTCCAATTGTCCTCGCCGAACTTGCCGCGCCATTCCTTGTAGAAGCCGGCGGCCGACAGCCCCTTTCGGAACGCCTCCTTGTCGGAGACCTCGAAGGTGATTCCCTTGGCCGTCAGCTGGTCCTTCAGCGTCAGATTGAGCTTTGCAGTGTCCGCGCGCTGCTCCATCGCGGCCTGGTCGAATTCCCGCCGTACGATCGCCTGCAACTCGTCGGGCAGCGCCTTCACCGAGCGGCGGTTGCCGAGGATGAAGAACGGATCCCAGATGTGGTTGGTCTCGGAGATGTATTTCTGCACCTCGTAGATCTTGCCGGCCTCGATGGTGACAAGGCCGTTCTCCTGGCCGTCGACGAGATGGGTCTGGAGTGCCGTGTACAATTCGTTGAAGTTGATCGAGGTCGGATTGGCGCCGAGCGACTTGAACAGCGAGGTGAAGATCGGCGACACCGGCACGCGGATGCGGTAGCCGGCGAGATCGGCCGGCGTCTTGATCGGCTTGGTGAACGACGAAATTTGTCGGAACGTATTGTCGGCCGGCTTGGCCATCACCAGCGCACCGGTCTTCTCGATCTGGCTGGCGATCAGCTTGCCGAGGTCGCCGTCCATTGCATTCCAGACCTGGCCATAGTCCGAGAACGCGAAGCCGACATTGGCGATGCCGGCGATCGGCGCCACCGTCGACAGCACGGAGCCCGCGATGTTGAGGAAATCCACGCCGCCGCTGCGGATCTGGGTCAAAAGATCAGTGTCCGAGCCGAGCTGCGAGGCCGGAAAGAACTTGATTTCCAGCCGGCCGCCGCTTGCTTCCCTGATCCGCTTTGCGGCCTGATCGAGGCGGGTATTGATCGGCTGCGTCAGCGACTGGCCCGTGGCGAGCTTGTATTCGAACTCCGCGGCCTGCGCCGGCCGGGTGCGAATCGCGACCAGTGGAACGGCCGCAGCCGCCACCATGAAGTTGCGGCGTGAAATCCTGTGGCTCTTGCCCGACATCGCTCGTCCTCCCCTGATGATCTCGTTCTGGCGCCTTTTTCGGCGCACGTGCTCGTTGCCGCGCGCAGGCATCGCTGCGCCGGTGTCGTCAAAATCGTCGTAGCTGGTGAAAGGGCTGGCCTTGCGTTCCTTCCCCCCCCGGCGAACCGGCGCTCTGCGCGCCGTTCTGTTTCCTCGTCGGCACCCGTCTGTTGCGGGTTGCCTTGAGCCCGAAGCCTAGATCGCTGGTCATGCACGACAATTGAATTATATTCGTCGTCACTTTAGCTGGCCTAAAAGGTTTCCCTGATGCAGATACCGTTCCGCGCCATCATCGTCTTCCACGCGGTGGCGCGCGCGGGCAGCATTTCCCGTGCGGCGGATGAATTGCGGGTGACGCCGTCCGCCGTCAGCCAGCAGATCCAGGCGCTGGAGCTGCATCTCGGCACGGCGCTGACCTCGCGGGTCGGGCGCAACATCACGCTGACCGAGGCGGGCGAGCGCTATTTCGAGATGATCAGCCGCGAGATCGAGCACGTCACCGATGTGACGCAGCATGTCCGCGGCATCCGCTCCGCCACCACGTTGACGGTGCGCGCTGCACCGAGCGTATCGAGCAAATGGCTGCTGCCGCGGCTTGCAAGCTTCGTCGACGCCAATCCGGACATCGAATTGCGGCTCGACGGCACCAATGAACCGACCGATTTCCGCAAGGAGAATGTCGACCTGGAGATCCGCCATGGCGAAGGCGGCTGGCCCGGCCTGTTTGTGGAAAGCCTCGGCAAGGAGCGATTTTTCCCGCTGTGTGCGCCCTCGTCCTTTGCGGCGGGCAGCCTCAAAGCCCAGGACCTGCTCGAGCACCGGCTGATCCATTCGGTGAAATCGCAGATGCAATGGCCGCGTTGGTTCACGGAGGCCGGCATCGAGCCTGCGGAACGCTGGAAGCGCGTGCTGTTCGACCGCAGCCACATGGCGATCGACGCTGCCGTCGACGGCCTCGGCATCGGGCTGGAAAGCGAGTTGTTGGCCTGGCGCGAATTACGCGACGGCCGCCTGGTTTGCCCCGTGAAGAGCCCGCCGGAGGTCGCGCTGACCACGCAGTGGATCGTCTGCCCGCACGGCCATCTGCGCCATCGCAAGACCCGCACCTTCCTCGACTGGTTGCGCGGGGAACGCGACGCCTGGAGCGAACGGCAAGCGGCGCGGATTGTTTAGCGCGCCTACATCGTCGCGGCAGATAATCTGAATTGCCCTCGGATTCGCCGCTGCCTAACGTTTCCGTACAAGGCGAGCGCGGCCGGATCTTGCGGCTGCAACAACGCCGTCACCCGAGGAACGCTTAAGGAAATCCAGATGAATCTCCATCGCATGCTGCTGGAGCGCAAGGCGGCCGGCAGGCCTGTCACCATTGGCCTGATCGGAGCCGGAAAATTCGGCCTGATGTTCCTGTCGCAGGTACGCCAGACCGACGGCATGCATCTCGTCGGCGTGGCCGACCTGAACACCGCGCGCGCCCGGGCGCAGCTCAAGCTCGGTTGCTGGCCGGAAGAGCAATATGCGGCAACCTCCATCGACGACGCGCTCAAGCACGGCGGTACCGTCGTCACCGACAATGCCGATGCGCTGATCACGCATCCCGCCATCGAGGTCATCATCGAGGCGACCGGCGATCCCGGCGCCGGCATCCGCTTCGCGATGAAGGCGATCGAGAACGGCAAGCACATCGTGATGGTCAATGTCGAGGCGGACGCGGTCGCCGGCCCGATCCTGGCGCGCAAGGCGAAGCAGGCCGGCGTCGTCTATTCACTTGCCTGGGGCGACCAGCCGGCGCTGATCGCCGATCACGTGGACTGGGCGCGCGCAGCCGGCTTCAAGGTCGTCGCCGCCGGCAAGGGCACGCGCTACCACCCGACCTACCACCAGTCGACGCCGGACACGGTCTGGGACATCCTCGACAAATACATGAAGATCAGGGATCGCAACTCGATCAATCCGAAGATGTTCAACTCCTTCGTCGACGGTACCAAGTCGGGCATCGAGATGACGGCGGTGTGTAATGCCACCGGGCTGCATGCGCAGAGCGAAGGCCTGTCGTTCCCGCCGGCGACGCGGTTCGAGCACGCCGAAATCTGCAAGCCGAAATCCGACGGCGGCATGCTGGAGAAGTCAGGCGTCACCGAGGTCACGTCCTCGGTCTACCGTGACGGCAGCGACGTGCCGCAGAGCCTCGTGATGGGGACCTATGTGGTGTTCGAGACCGACAGCGCCTATTCCGAGGAGTGCTTCCGCGAATACAGCATGCTGCCGGACAAGACCGGCAAATATGCCTCGCTGTACCGGCCGATCCATATGATCGGGCTCGAGCTCGGGATCTCCGTCGCCTCCGCGGCGCTGCGCAAGGAGCCGACCGGTGCGCCGATCGTGTTCAATTCGGACGTCATCGCGACCGCCAAGCGCCAGCTCAAGGCCGGCGAGATGCTCGACGGCGAGGGCGGCTTCTGCGTCTGGGGCAAGCAGACCCCTGCCGACGCTTCACTGAAGCAGGGCTACCTGCCGCTTGGTCTCGCCCACCATGTCAAGCTCAAGACCGATATCGCGCAAGGTCAGCGCCTGAGATGGGAGGACGTCGAATACGATCCTGACAGTCTCGCCGTGCGGGTGCGCCGCGAGATGGAAGCGGCCTTCCGGCAGCCCAACATGGTTGCCTGATTGGTGCAATGAAGCGGAGGCCACCGGGACCGCTGGCGGACGCCTCAAGCGATAGTGTCCGCTAGCGCAGCTTCAGCCGTTCGGCCGGTATCGTCATCGCGGCGACGCCGGCCATGACCAGCAGTAGGCCGAGTGCGAGGTTCGACGGCACGCTCTCGCCGAGCAGCAGCACGGACAGACCGACGCCGATCGGGATGCGCAAATAGCCTTGTGCGTTCGTCGTCAGGGTGCCTAGCCGGCCGAGGCAGACGTAGAACAGCATCAGGCCCAGCGCGCTGGAGACGATGCCCATGACGATGGTGGCGACGATCGCGGTCGGCGTCGGCTGCAGCGTCCAGGGCTGGTCGATCAGGAGCGAGGGCGGCAGCAGGATGATGCCGCCGAACAGCAGCGAGCCGGCCGCCACCACCATCGGATCGTAATCGGATAGCCGCAAGCCGAAGATCGTTGCGCAGGCAAAGGAGATGGTGGCGAAGAGGATCGCGATCTCGGCCACGATCTCGCTCCCGAAGCCACGCAGCGCATCGAGGCCGACGATGAGAATCGTGCCGGCAAGGCCCAGGATCGCGCCGCTGAGCTTGAGTAGCGTCGCCGGCTCGTGCCGCGTGATCAGCGAGGTGATCAGGAAGGCGAAGATCGGCGTCGTCGAGGCCAGCACCACCGTGTTCGACGCCGGCACATATTGCTGCGCCCAGGTGATGATCAGGAACGGGAAGGTCGAGTTGATCAATTGCTGGGTGGCGAACAGCTTCCAGGCCTTTGCATCGGTCGGGACCTTGATGCCGCGCATCCACAGGATCGCGAACAGAAACGCGGCCGCGATTAGCGAGCGCGCCGAGATGAAGGTGATGGGTGGGATGGTATCCAGCGCGAGCTTGGCCAGCGGATAGGTCGAGCTCCAGCAGCAGGCGAGCGCGAACAGCAGCGCATAGTCGCGCCAGTTGCGCGCGCCGGTGGCGGTGATGGATCCTGGTGAGGACGATGCGACCGCCACTGTGCGGCCCGATGTGCTCTGCGGCACCTTGTTCTTGCTCCCCCGCGCAACAGCGCGTTCGATAAGTCTGGGCGAGGGGGCGCCAAAAGGGAAGGTGTCGAGCTATGCGTTTGCTTGCGGTGCCGGCTTCCGCTTCACCCGCTTGATCGTCCCGGAGAAAGTGAACAGCGGCCGCCCGGCCGAGGTCAGCTTGCCGCGCAGGAAGATCAGCGAGCCGCCGGCACGGGACACTTCACCGACGCATTCGACCAACTCGCCCTCGCGGGCGGCGTCGAGGAAATCGCAGGCGAAATTGGTAGTCACCGCCGGGCCATCCAGCTCGTGGGTGGCGATCGCAAACAGGGAGTAGTCAGCAAAGGCCATGTAGCAGCCGCCATGGACGTTGCCGGAGCCGTTGAGGTGCTTCTTCTCGACCCGGAAGGCGGAGCGGACGCTGCCGTCCTCCTCGACCCGGTGCCAGAAGGGGCCGACATGGGACTCAAAACTGTCCCGAATCCAGGTCCGCCAGCCCTTGAATTCGCCTTCGGTGGCGACGTGGAGGTCAGGGCGGCGGGGCGGGGGCGCCTTGGTCAATTCGTGCAAGGAAATGGGCCTTCAATTGCGGGTCTTTAGCCCTTAAATCCGATCCGTTCGCCCGGTGCAATTCCTGTTCCCGCGGGGCCCCCGGCGCAAAACGTGGGACAGCGGGAAAATGCGCCATAAAGGGCTTTTCCAAGCCGCCCGATGTTCCTAAGAACGGCCAACCGCTGCCGAAAGCCCCGAATCCATGAAGAATGAACCCAAGATCACCCCCGAACTGGTTGCCGCCCACGGGCTCAAGCCCGACGAATATGAGCGCATCCTCAAGCTGATCGGGCGGGAGCCGAGCTTTACCGAACTCGGCATCTTCTCGGCGATGTGGAACGAGCACTGCTCGTACAAGTCGTCGCGCATCCATCTGCGCGGCCTGCCGACCAAGGCGCCTTGGGTGATCCAGGGGCCCGGCGAGAACGCCGGCGTGATCGACATCGGCGACGGCCAGGCCGTGGTGTTCAAGATGGAGAGCCACAATCACCCGAGCTATATCGAGCCTTATCAGGGCGCGACCACCGGCGTCGGCGGCATTTTGCGCGATGTGTTCACGATGGGCGCGCGGCCGATCGCCTGCCTCAATGCGCTAAGCTTCGGCGCACCCGAGCATGCCAAGACGCGGCATCTCGTTTCCGGCGTGGTGGCTGGCGTCGGCGGCTATGGCAATTCCTTCGGCGTGCCGACGGTGGGCGGCCAGGTGCGCTTCCACACCCGCTATGACGGCAACATCCTCGTCAACGCGATGGCCGTGGGCCTCGCCGATGCCGACAAGATCTTCTATGCGGCCGCCTCCGGCGTGAACATGCCGATCGTCTATCTGGGCTCCAAAACGGGGCGCGACGGCATCCACGGCGCCTCGATGGCCTCGGCGGAATTCGACGACAAGTCCGAGGAGAAGCGCCCGACCGTGCAGGTCGGCGATCCCTTCGCCGAAAAACTGCTGCTGGAAGCCTGCCTCGAGATCATGGAGAAGGGCTGCGTCATCGCGATCCAGGACATGGGCGCGGCGGGCCTGACCTGCTCGGCGGTCGAGATGGGCGCCAAGGGCGACCTCGGCGTCGACCTCGATCTCGACGCGGTGCCGACCCGCGAGACCGGCATGAGCGCCTACGAGATGATGCTCTCGGAGAGCCAGGAGCGCATGCTCATGGTGCTCAAGCCCGAGAAGGAAGAGGAAGCCGAGGCCATCTTCAGGAAGTGGGGGCTCGACTTCGCCGTGGTCGGCTACACCACGCCGAGCAAGCGCTTCGTGGTCAAGCACGGCGGCGACGTCATGGCCGACCTGCCGATCAAGGAGCTCGGCGACGAGGCGCCGGTCTATGACCGGCCGCATGTCCCCTCCGCCGCGCTGCCGATCGTGCACGCCCGCGACGTCCCGGCGCCGATGGCACTTGGTGTCGCGCTGGAGAAGCTGATCGGCACGCCCGACATGTGCAGCAAGCGCTGGGTCTGGGAGCAGTACGACCACGTCATCCTCGGCAACACCATGCAGCGTCCCGGCGGCGATGCCGCCGTCGTGCGCGTGCAGGACGGGCCGAAGGGCCTGGCGCTGACTGTCGACGTCACGCCGCGCTATTGCGAGGCCGACCCGTTCGAGGGCGGCAAGCAGGCGGTGGCGGAAGCCTGGCGCAACATCACGGCCGTCGGCGGCAAGCCGCTCGCGATCACCGACAATCTCAATTTCGGCAATCCTGAGCGGCCCGAGATCATGGGCCAGTTCGTCGGCTGCCTGAAGGGCATCTCGGACGCCTGCCGCACGCTCGACTTCCCGGTCGTCTCCGGCAACGTGTCGCTCTACAACGAGACCAACGGCCGCGCGATCCTCCCGACGCCCTCGATCGGCGGCGTCGGCCTGCTCGACGATTTCACCAAGTCCGCTTCGCTCGCCTTCAAGGCCGAGGGCGAGGCGATCCTCTTGATCGGCGAGACCCATGGCTGGCTCGGCCAGTCCGTCTACCTGCGCGACGTCTGCGGTCGCGAGGAAGGCGCGCCGCCGCCGGTCGATCTCGCCGCCGAGAAGCGCAACGGCGATTGCGTGCGCGGCATGATCCATGCGGGCACGGCGACCGCCGTGCACGACCTCTCCGATGGCGGCCTCCTGATCGCGCTTGCCGAGATGGCGATGGCGAGCGGCATCGGCGCAAGATTGCTGGCAGCGCCGACCGCGCTGGTGCCGCAGGCCTATTGGTTCGGCGAGGATCAGGCGCGCTATCTCGTCACCGTGCCGGAAACGGAAGCCGGCCGCGTGCTCGCCAAGATGCGCGGCTGCGAGGTGCCCTGCGTGCGGATCGGCACCACGGGGGGCGATGCGATCGCCATCGCGGGCGAGGCGCCGGTTGCGATCGACACGTTGCGGAAATCGTTCGAGCGCTGGCTGCCGGAATACATGGGCGGGAAGGCGGCGTAAGGCGCCGCCGCAAGCTCCGTCATTGTGAGCGCAGCGAAGCAATCCAGACTGTCTCCGCGGAGGGACTCTGGATTACTTCGCGGAGCCTGTCATCGGGCCGCGCTTCGCGCGGACCCGTTGGCTCGCAATGACGATAGGACGTCGGTGCCGCCTCCTCAAAGCACCTTCGTCGCGCCCGGGATCTGCCGCAACGCTCGCGTCAGCGCCCAGCTCGCCGCGACTGTCAGTACAAACCCGATCGTGACCTTGACGATCGCCGACAGGTCATAGTCGAACAGCCAGTATTGCAGCCACAGTGCGATCGGATAGTGCACCAGGAACATGCCGTATGCGTCGCTCTGCATTGGATCGAGCAGCCTGGCTGAGCCTGATTGCCTGAACCTCTGGAAAAAGGCCAGGATCAGAAACATGATGGCCACGCTGAAGACAGTGAAGCAGATGGCATAGAGCGCTTCATACCAGTCGGGCAACGGCGACGGGTTGCCCAGTATTTCGCGCTTGATGTAAATCAGCACCCACAAGAGGCAATACGGAACGATCGCCAGCACCATCCAGTCCCAGCTGACCTTTGCCATGCGGCCGTCTGCGGCGAGCAGCCCGCGATCCATTTGCGCAACGCCGATGCCGGCACCGAAAAAGAAGTAGGTCGCGTAGAGCATCACGCGCCCCCGCTGGACCGAGAACGGCCCGAACTCGAACCAGCTGCTGTGCCCGTAGTGAACCAGCCCGGGAACGTAGAACGCAGCGGTGACGGCAAGCATGACCGCGAAGAACACCGCGGGCCGGCGGCGGCCGTGCAGCGAGAGGCGATTGATCGGATCGAGCAGATTGGGCGACAGCCGGTACAGCAGGCAGGCAACCAGGTCGAAGCCGAACAAGACCCAGAGAAACCAGATCGGCCCGCTCGGCCACGGGCCCTTCGTGATCATATTCCAATAGTATTCCGAAAAGCCGATCTCGGGGTGGTGCCGCAGTGAGATGGCGTAATAGGCGAGCGGAATGACCGTGAAGGCGCAGATCACGAATGGCAGCGCGAGCCGAAACAGGCGATCCTGCAAATAGTTCAGCGCTCCCTTCCGGGCGATACCAGACCAGGCGAACAGTCCCGACAGGAAGAAGAACATCGCCATGAAGAAACTGTCGGTGGCGAGCACGATCATGTCGAAGCCGAAGAAGGACGTCGGATCGGTATGACCGAAATAAGTATAGGGGATCACCGCATGATGCAGCAGCACCACCAGCGTCAGGAAGGTGCGGGCGCGGTCGAGCGACAGATTACGCGTCTTGGCGACGGGGGCGGCGTGTGCCTCCGCGCCGATCGTCGCCGAATGTGACGTCGTCATCATGGTTGCCCCGCGCTTTCCCGGTCGGACTGTGGCGCCGCGAATCGGATTCAGCAAGTGCAGTTTAAGCTGCCCTTCAGCCCCGAACGTTCCTAGGAACCAGTTCCGCCCAGCGAAGTTAGCGTTCGCGAACAAGGGTTTGAGGCCGCGCCGGGCGGCATCAATTCGGAGCTGGCAATGACGATCCTGAAATGGGCGCTGATCTTCCTCCTGATCTCGATCGTTGCCGGCGTGCTCGGCTTCACCGGCGTTTCGGCCGCCTCCGCCGATATCGCCCGCTTCCTGTTCTACGTCTTCATCGTGATCTTCCTGGTGCTGCTGATACTAGGGCTCACGATCTTCCGGGCGTAGCGGGAAGCGTCAGCCTTCTCAATTGTCACGCCCCGGGCATCCGCGTCCTCGGTATCCGGGACTATCCAAAAACGTGGATGGCCGGGACGAGGCCCGGCCATGACGGCAGACCCGGTGCGGCTTACTCCACTTCCTCGATCTTCACCTTGTCCGGATAGAAGGCGAGATGGCCGGTGATCTCGGTCATCGCAGGGAAGGGCGTCTCATAGGTCCAGATTGCGTTGTCCAGCGTCTTGCCGTCGGCCTTGACGCTGTAATAGCGCGCGTCCCCCTTGTACGGGCAGTGCGTGACGCGGTCGGTACGCTCGAGCAGGGCCATGTTGGTGTCCTCCCGCGGCACATATTGCACCGCCGGATATCTGGCCTCCTTCAAGGTCAGCGCCTTGCCGGTCTCGGCGATCACGATGTCGCCGGCCGTGACGCGGACGCGCCGGGGGTTTTGGGTGATGGTGATGGGGTGGTCGGGCCCTGGAAGCTTCATGATGTCACGCCTTTTCGATTAATCTGCCGCGCGCGGCACTTTGTCGTGCCTTTATCCTGATGGGATCACGGATATAGTGCCGGAAAGCGTGACGCAGAAGACCGTTCACGCTAAGTTTGGCCTTGCCGGCGAGGGGACCCCGGCAACGATTCGAACGCTTGAGACCAGAAGGAGCTAGACCCGAATGCCCATGGACGCCCACGATATCGAGGCGATGATCAAGGCAGCAATCCCCGATGCCGAGGTGACCATCAGAGACCTCGCCGGCGATGGCGACCATTATGCCGCGACCGTGATCTCCGAATCCTTCCGCGGCAAATCCCGCGTCCAGCAGCACCAGATCGTCTACCAGTCCCTGCGCGGCCAGATGGGCGGCGTGCTGCATGCGCTGGCGTTGCAAACCGGGGTACCCGGCACCTGATCTAAGCGCGGCGAGGGACGATGATGGCTGCGGACAACACGCGCGGCGCGATGTTTCGCGTCATCGGTCCGAACCAGCATAGCCGTGTCACCAACGCCGAGCTGTTCTTCGACCTCGTCTTCGTCTTCGCCGTCACGCAGGTGTCGCATACCTTGCTGCACCACTTCACGCCGCTCGGCGCGGTGCACGTCGCGGTGCTGTTTCTCGCGGTGTGGTGGGTGTGGGTCTTCACCGCCTGGGTCACCAACTGGCTCAATCCCGAGCTGACGCCGGTCCGCATCCTGCTTTTTGCGATGATGCTGGGCGGCCTCGTGCTGTCGACGACGATCCCGACCGCCTTCGAGGGGCGGGGCCTGTGGTTTGCGATTGCCTACGCGACCATGCAGGTCGGACGTACCGCGTTCTGGCTGCTCGCGACCCCGCACCACCGGACCGCGGTGCGGCAGAATGCGATCCGCATCCTGACCTGGCTCTCGATCTCCGCGGTGTTGTGGATCGCGGGCGGCTTGTCCGAGGGAGATACGCGGCTATGGCTGTGGATATCGGCGGTGACCTGGGAATACATCTCGCCAGCGGCACGGTTCTGGGTCCCGAAGCTGGGCTTCTCGTCGGTCGAGGCCTGGGCCGTCCAAGGCGAGCACATGGCCGAGCGCTGCTCTCTGTTCGTCATCATCGCGCTCGGCGAGGCCATCGTCGTCAACGGCGCGACCTTCACCGAACTGGAGTGGACCGCGGACAACATCCTCGCCTTCGTCTCGGCGCTGGTCGGCGCCATCGCGATGTGGTGGATCTATTTCCATAGAGGCGCGGAGGCCGGCTCTGAGCGCATCTCGAGGTCCGCCGAATCCGGCCGGCTGGCACGGCTCGCCTACACCTATCTGCACACGCCGATCGTCGCCGGCATCATCCTGACTGCGGTTTCGGACGAACTGGTGCTGAAGCATCCGGCCGGCCATTCCGATCTCAGGACCATCGTGAGCACGATCGGTGGGCCCCTGGTGTTTCTGGTCGGCACCATCCTGTTCAAGCACGCGATCCGCGGCTTCCTCCAGCTCTCGCACGGCATCGGCATCATCCTGCTGCTGGCGCTGAGCTGGTTCGCCTCGGAGCTGTCGCCGCTCTGGCTGTCGGTCGCCACCACGGTGATCATGATCATCGTGGCGGTGTGGGAGTCGGTGTCGCTCGGGGCGACGCTGGAGGAAGCGGAGGGGCATTGAACCCCGCAGCATTTACCCCGCAACCTCCAGCGCGTGCACCGAGAACATCTTCGCTGCGTCCGTCCAGCTCTCCCGTACGCGCCAGCCGGCGCCCTGCGCCAGGGCCGCAAAACGCTCGAGGCTGTATTTGTAGCTGTTCTCGGTGTGGATGCTCTCGCCCGGGCGGAACGAGAAGCTGGTACCGAGCAGGCGCACGGTCTGGCTTTTCCTGCTGATCAGGTGCATCTCGATGCGGTGCCGCTCGCGATTGTAGATCGCGCGATGGGTGAAGGCGGACAGGTCGAAATTACCGCCGAGCTCGCGGTTGATCCGCACCAGCACATTGAGATTGAAGCGCGCGGTGACGCCGGCGGCGTCATTGTAGGCGTCGTGGAGGACCCGCTCGTCCTTCTCGAGATCGGCGCCGATGATCATCTGCGCGCCCTTGCCGAGAATGTTGCGGGCGCTCCTCAGGAACGCCTGGGCCTCTTGCGGTTCGAAATTGCCGATGGTCGAGCCCGGGAAGAAGCCGACCTTGGGCATGGATGCGACCTGCTTGGGCAGCTCGAACGGCGTGGTGAAGTCGGCGGCCACCGGATAGATGCCAAGCGTCGGAAAGTCCCGCTTCAGACCGTTCGCCTGCGCCTTCAGGAAGTCGCCGGAGATGTCGACGGGGACATAGGCCGCGAACTTGCAGTGGCCCAGCAGCAGGCGGACCTTGGTGGTTGCGCCGGCGCCGAACTCGACGAGGGCCGCATGCTCCGGGATGATCCTTGCGATCTCGCTGCCGCGCTCCTTCAGGATCGCAAGCTCGGTCCGCGTGGGATAATATTCCGGCAGGCGCGTGATCGCCTCGAACAGCTCCGAGCCGGTCGCATCGTAGAAATATTTCGGCGACAGCTTCTTCGGCTGCTGCGAGAGGTCCCCGATGGCCTCGCGGGCGAAGGCCGTGGTCTGCTCGTCGGGGAGATGGGCTTCGGCCAAAGCGCTGGCGTGCACATTCATGATACTCTCCTGAACGCGCTGTCCGGCGCGCGGTTGTCGTCGGATAATTTAGTCGTAGTCGGCGAGCCGCAGCCCCGTGAACTGCCAGCGGTGGTGCGGATAGAAGAAATTGCGATAGGTGATACGGCTGTGCCCCTCCGGGGTTGCAAGCGAGGAGCCGCGCAAAACCAGCTGGTTGATCATGAACTTGCCGTTGTATTCGCCGAGCGCGCCTTCGATGGCACGATAGCCCGGGTAGGGTGAGTATGAGGAACGGGTCCACTGCCAGACGATGCCGAAGGCATCGTTGAACGCGCCCGCCCGCGCTGCGACCTCCCATTCCATCTCGGTCGGCAGGTGTTTTCCGGCCCAGCGCGCAAACGCATCCGCCTCGTAATAGCTGACGTGGCAGACCGGCGCGTTCGGATCGACAGGCTTGAGGCCCGCCAGCGTCATCACCTGCCACGCGCCATCGACCTCGCGCCAATGGCCCGGGGCATCCCAGCCCTCGTTGCCGACGGTGGCAAAGCCGTCCATCAGCCACAGCGTTGCGGTCCGATAGCCGCCGTCGCGCATGAAGGCGAGCCATTCGCCATTGGTGACGAGATTGCGGGCGACCTTGACAGGGCCGACCAGCGCGCGATGTGCCGGCTTCTCGTTGTCGAAATGGAAGCTGTCGTCGACATGGCCGACGGTGTGGATGCCCTCGTTCAGCGCCAGCCAGTCCTCACCGGCCCGCGTCGAGGCCGGGAAACGCCAGTCCGGATCGTAGGCCGGCGGGATCGGGTTTTGCGCGAAGGCGTGCAGGATGTCGGTGAACATCAATTCCTGATGCTGCTGCTCGTGGTTCAGTCCGACCTCGACCAGCGGCGCGATCTCGCGCAGCTTGGCCTCGCCGGCCTCGTGGAAGAATTTGACGACGGCCGCATCGACATATCGGCGATAGGCGCCGACCTGATCGGCGCTGGGACGGGTAAGGTCGCCGCGGCGATGCCTGGCGTGACGCGGGCCGGCGCTGACGTAATAGGAATTGAACAGGAACGCGAAATCAGGGTGGAAGGGGCGGTAACCAGGAGCGTGCTCGCCGAGCAGGAATTGCTCCCAGAACCAGGTGGTATGCGCCCGATGCCATTTCGCGGGGCTCGCATCGGGCATCGACTGGATCTGCTGGTCCTCCGGCGACAGTGGCGCCGCCCGGCGCTCGGTCTCGTTGCGGACGATGCAAAACGCGTCTTCCAGCCGCCGGGCGAGGTCGCCCTGATCGGAGGACGGTGACGAAAGCTGGGTGGCGGCCGTAGCTGAGGCTTGTTTCGTCACGTTTTTCTCCAGACAGGACAAGAGAACGTTGTTGGCGTTGCCCGGTTCCAAAACCAGGGTTCGTCCTAAATAGGGCCTCCGTTACGGGATAAAAGTCCTCTCCGACGATGATATTAATGTCATCAGACTATGGATCTGGCGGGCTCCGGCCCGGCCATCGGGGGCCTTGTCGCCGCCATTTTACTTTGGATGCACAACGGTTTGGGCTACATATATAGGCAGAGATCGGGTTAGATCGGCTGAACCGGCCCGAAGCGTTCGTTGAGGGCTCCGCCCCGGAAGGACATGGAAATGAGCATCGAGGAATTCATCGCCAACGAAGTGAAGTCGAACGACGTGGTTCTGTTCATGAAGGGCACGCCGCAATTTCCGCAGTGCGGTTTCTCCGGCCAGGTCGTCCAGATCCTCGACCACATCGGCGTTGGCTATAAGGGCCTCAACGTCCTCGAATCCGCCGAGCTGCGCAACGGTATCAAGGAATACTCGAACTGGCCGACCATCCCGCAGCTCTATGTGAAGGGCGAGTTCGTCGGCGGCTGCGACATCGTCCGCGAGATGTTCCAGGCCGGCGAATTGCAGCAGCTCTTCTCCGAGAAGGGCGTCGCCGTCGCGGCTTGATCCGTGACCCAGCCGACGCGCCGGATCGGCGGCGCCGAGCTCGAGGTCATCGTTGCCGACATCACCACGCTCGGCGTTGACGCGATCGTCAACGCCGCCAACACGTCGCTCCTTGGCGGGGGCGGCGTGGACGGGGCGATCCATCGGGCGGCCGGGCCCGAACTCGTCGCCGAATGCCGCATGCTCCACGGCTGCAAGACCGGCGACGCCAAGATCACCAAGGGTTATCGGCTCAAGGCCGCGCATGTGATCCACACCGTCGGGCCGGTCTGGAATGGCGGCGCGCTCGGCGAGGACGATCTGCTCGCCTCCTGCTATCGCCGCTCGATGGAGCTATGCGGGACGCACAAGCTGACTTCGGTGGCATTTCCTGCGATTTCGACCGGCATTTTCCGCTTTCCTGCCGACCGGGCGGCCGATATCGCCGTGCGCACGGTCATCGAAGGCCTTTCTGCCACTCCCTCCGTTGCTCGGGTGGTATTCTGCTGCTTCGCCGAGCCGAGCGCCAAGCTTCACGCCGAGGCGCTGGCGCGACGCGGCAGCCCTTGTGTCTGATGCCACGCTCGGTACACTCGGTCAGACCATGTTCCGGGGAGGGGATATGATTTCACAATCTAGACTGCGTGCGCTGGTCTGCGGCGTGCTGGTGTCGCTCGGCGCGATGTCGTTCGCGCGGGCGGAGGGCACCTACGAGATTCCGGCTGGTGCGCATTTCAATCAGGACAAGCTTGCGAAGATCAGCGAGTTCTTCAAGAACGAGGTCGCCACCGGCAAGATCGCCGGCGCGACCGTGCTGATCCAGCAGCACGGCAAACCGGTCTATCACGAAGCCTTCGGCGTGCAGGACGTGGTCAGCAAGGCGCCGATCACCGACAAGACCATCTTCCGCCTGTTCTCGATGTCCAAGGCGATCACGTCGGTGGTCGCGATGCAGTTGATCGAGGAAGGCAAGATCAAGCTCGACGATCCCGTCTCGAAATACATCCCGTCCTTCGCCAATGTGAAGGTGGGCGTCGAGAAGAAAGCCGAGGACGGTACCAAGTCGCTCGAGCTGGTGCCGCCCAACCGGCCGATGACCGTGCTTGACCTGATGCGCCACACCTCCGGCGTCACCTATGGCTTCTATGGCGACAGCCTGGTCCGCAAGGCCTATCGCGACGCCAACATCTATGCCGGCGATTTCGACCTCGCCGAATTCGCCGAGCGGATCGCCAAGCTGCCGCTGCACAACCAGCCGGGCGCGCTGTGGCAATACGGCCATTCCACCGACATCCTGGCGCGCGTGATGGAAGTCGCGGCGGGCAAGCCGCTGCTCGACATCGAGCGGGAGAAGCTGCTCGGCCCGCTCGGCATGGTCGACACCGGCTTCCTCGTCACCGACCCCGAGAAGCAAAAGCTTCTGGCGCAGCCACTGCCGAATGACAGCGATTTCCGGGTCGGCCGGATCAACGATCCAACCGTCGTGAAGAAGATCCAGTTCGCCAGCGGCGGCATGATCACGACCATGGCCGACTATGAGCGCTTCGCGCAGATGCTGGTCAACGGCGGCAGCCTCGACGGCAAGACCATCCTCAAGCCAGAGACATTCAAGCTGATGGTGACCGATCAGGTCGGACCAGGCTCCGGCGTCGATCGCGACGTTTTCTACTTTCCCGGCGACGGTTTTGGCTTCGGCCTCGGCTTTGCCGTCCGCACCGATCCCGGCAATGCCAAGCCGCCGCCGCCCGGCGATCTCGGTGAATTGAAGTGGGACGGTGCCTCCGGCTGCTATTTCGTGATCGACCCCAAGCAGGACATGTTCTTTGTCCTGCTGGAGCAGACCCCGACCGAGCGCCAGCGCGTGCAGCGGACATTGAAGCAGTTGGTCTATGAAGCCATGGAGAAATGACATGCGCGGGCGCCGCGCGCTGATCGCGGCGCTCGTTCTTCTCTTTGGCGTGGTCAGTGTGCGTGCGGGGTCCGAGCGCGCTGCGGGCAAATTCTCGCCTGAAGGCCTGGCGAAGGTCTCCGACTACATCCGGAACGAGATCGCGACCGGAAAGATCCCCGGCGCCATCCTGCTACTCCAGCAACACGGCAAGCCCGTCTATTGCGAGAATTTCGGCGTCCGCGATGTCGCGACCGGGCTTTCGATGAGCGCGGACACGATCTTCCGCCTCTATTCGATGTCGAAACCGATCACCTCAGTCGTGGCGATGATGCTGGTCGAGGAGGGCAAGCTTTCGCTCGATGATCCCGTCGCGAAATACATTCCGGCCTTCGCCGGGATGAAGGTTGGCGTCGAAACGAAGGCCGAGGACGGCAAGGTCGCGCTGGCGCTGGAAGCGCAGAATCGTCCCGTCACGATCAAGGACCTGCTGCGCCACACCGCCGGGCTACCCTATGGCTATTATGGCGGGGACTTGGTGAACAAGCTCTATGCCGACGCCGGCCTGTTCGACAACAAGGATTCGACCAATGCCGAGCTCGTCGCGAAGATCACCACGCTGCCGCTCGCCGAGCAGCCCGGCACGATCTGGGATTACGGCCTCTCCACAGACGTGCTCGGCCGCATCATCGAGGTGATATCGGGGAAATCGCTGCTCCAGTTCGCAAAGGAGCGGCTGCTTGATCCGCTCGGGATGACGGAAACCGCGTTCTATGTTGCCGATCCCGCCAAGTGGTCGCGCATCGCCGAGCCGATGCCGCAGGATCGCACCATCAGTCCGATGACGCAGGTCCGCGATCCCCGGAAACCGCTGAGGTGGGAATCGGGCGGCGGCGGCCTGGTCGGCACGATCGGCGACTATGCGCGGTTCTCACAGATGCTGCTCAACGGCGGCACCTATGAGGGCCGCCGCTATCTCAAGCCAGAGACCATCGCGCTGATGGCGTCCGATCACGTCGGGCCCGAGACGAAGATCGCGCGCGACCAGAACTATTATCCCGGCGCCAATTCCGGCTTCGGCCTCGGCTTTGCCGTGCGGACCTCCGCGCCGGCGGACACGTCGTGGCCAACAGGCGAATATCGCTGGGACGGTGTCGGCGGCACGTTCTTCTTCATCGATCCCGAGGACGATCTGTTCGGGATCTTCATGGTGCAGACCCCGTCGCAGCGCGGCCGGATCCAGCTCGCGCTGAAGACGCTGATCTACCAGGCGATGGGGCGCTAGCTACGCCCCGCGCACGATCTCGCGCACGTATCCGATCGTTTCCTCGACCTGGCTCGCATTGACGTCGAGATGGGTGCAGGCACGGATGCGGCCGTCCATCATCGCGAGCGTCACGCCGCGCTGGCGCAGTGCTGCGACCATCTTGTCGCCGGCAATGCCGGCGCCATCAGGCTTGAAGAACACGAGATTGGTCTCGGGCTCCTGCACCTCGATGCCTGCGATCTGCGACAGCCCGCGGGCGAGCGCGCGCGCATTGGCGTGGTCGTCGGCGAGGCGCTCGACGTGATGGTCGAGCGCGTAGATGCAGGCGGCCGCGCAAACACCGGCCTGGCGCATCGAGCCGCCCAGGCGCTGCTTCCACTGCCAGACCGCGTCGATGAAGGCGCGCGAACCTGCAAGCACGCCGCCGATCGGCGCACCAAGGCCCTTGGAGAAGTCGATCCAGGCCGAATCCCATCCCGCGGTCATGTCGCGCGGCGAGATGCCGCTCGCCACGGTGGCGTTGAGCAGGCGCGCGCCGTCCATGTGGGTGATGAGGCCGTGCTGCTTCGCGATCGCGACGATCTCGTCGAGTGCTGCCTTCTTCCAGATCGTGCCGCCGCCAATATTGGCGGTCTGCTCGACGCTGACGACGGTCTGCGGCGGCTGATAGCGGGTGCGTGGGTGCAGGGCTTTCCGGAACGTCTCCGGCGTGAACTGGCCGTCCGGGCCCTTGAGCTGCGTGACCTGGAAGCCCCCGATCGCGGCATGCGCGCCGCCTTCGCGGGCGATGATGTGCGCGGTCTCATGCGCGAGGATCTCATCGCCGGGACGGCAATGCACCAGTGTCGCGGTGACGTTGCACATCGTGCCGGAAGGCATGAACACCGCGGCTTCCTTGCCAAGCAGATCGGCTACGCGCTCGCACAGCGCATTCACGGTCGGATCGTCGCCGACCTGCTCGTCGCCGACCTCGGCCCGCGCCATCGCCTCGCGCATCGCAGCCGTCGGCTTGGTCTGCGTGTCCGAGAGCAGGTTGATGCGCACCGGTGGCGCCTTGGGATCGATGGGGGAAGGGGTGTAGAGCATGGCTGGTCTCGTCATTTCATCTAGTCGAACAATTGCGGTCTGATGTCTTGCGCGCCGTGAAGAATGGCACGGATTTCGACGTGGTCGGGGTTGCACCGTGTAGAAAATCAGATGGGATTGGAAGCGGAAACGTCGATAGCCTGCTGCAAGTTCATCCACTTGCTGGCCGATCAAGGGGAAGTCGGCGAGAAGTCCGAAGGAACGGATCAAACCGGCGTAATAAGCTTCAGCCTGATATTTGCCGAACCGGCTCTCGGTGAAGTCGTAGATGTCGATCAGGTCGGCTCGGGTGCGCTCCGATAACCGGTACTCAGCCATGGCGGCGTTGAGCAACGCGTTGACGCGCGGCAGCGAGGATGTCGTCCGGCGTGTCCGAGGTGAAGCTGTTGCAATCGGGCTGAGCGAACAGCGCTTGATATCGGCGGACCTGCTCGTCACGGGGCAGCTTGGCCCATGCCTCAAGCTCCGCCTCGGAGGGCGTTGCCGACGGCGTGATGTTGGTGAGCTGGTCGGTCGTCTGGGACATCGACAGCATGTTACCACAACAAAAAGGCCCCGGAAACCGGGGCCTTTGAGCAATGGATAGCGGAGATATCAGCGCGAATAGAATTCGACGACCAGATGGGGCTCCATCTGCACCGGGAACGGTACGTCGGAGAGGCCGGGAATGCGCACGTACTTCGCGGTCATCTTGCCGTGGTCGACTTCGAGATAGTCGGGGGTGTCGCGCTCGGGGAGCTGGCTGGCTTCGAGCACGTGGGCGAGCTGCTTGGAGGCTTCCTTGACCTCGATCACGTCGCCGACCTTGAGCTGGTAGCTTGAGATGTTGACCTTGCGGCCGTTCACCTTGATGTGGCCGTGATTGATGAACTGGCGGGCAGCGAAGATCGTCGAGACGAACTTGGCGCGGTACACGACCGCGTCGAGACGACGCTCGAGCAGGCCGATCAGGTTCTCGCCGGTGTCACCCTTGAGGCGGCTCGCCTCGACATAGATGCCGTGGAACTGACGCTCGGAGATGTTGGCGTAGTAGCCCTTCAGCTTCTGCTTGGCGCGCAGCTGCACGCCGAAGTCGGAAAGCTTGCCCTTGCGGCGCTGGCCGTGCTGGCCGGGGCCGTACTCGCGGCGGTTCACGGGGCTCTTCGGGCGGCCCCAGATGTTCTGGCCCATACGGCGATCGAGTTTGTACTTCGCCTCACTGCGCTTAGTCATCGCGTCCTCTTCAGGTACATGGTTTGAGGAAACGCGCCCTCCTGTGTGACGGGCTAGCCCGGCACTGACAGGTCCGATCCCCAAAGCTTAAGGGAGAGGACCACGGGTCGCGAAACGCTTCGCGGGCCGAAATCGGCCCGCGAGCAGGCGGCTTTTAGGGGAGTTTGGGGTTCGCTGTCAATGCGAATGACCCCGGAATCACGTTCTGACCACCCGGATCGGCTTTGACCCAGCCGCCCGCAATTCGGCAGCGATTTCAGTGTTCAGGACCTGTTCCAGCCGGGTCAGGACCCGGGCGATCGGGGCGCCGTCCGTCACCCGGTGGTCCCAGCGGATCACGACATGGATGGTCTGGTCGGGCTCGACCACCCCGTAGCTGACAATGAAGGGGCCGGGCGTGATGGGGTGGAGCTCGCCGCCGCCATAGGCGGCCACCGAGCTCACCGCGAAGCTGCCGAACCAGTTGCCGCGCTGCCGGCCGAAATTCAGCCCCACCGCCCAGGACAGGCGCCGCAGCGGTAGTGGGAGGCGGGTCGCCCGCATGATCTTGCGGTACATGGGAACGTCCTCGATCGGCGCCGTCTTGGCGCGCCGGATCTCGGCGTCGACGGCCGCCAGCGCCATCGCCTCAGGAGCCGCGATCCGCTGTGGCATGACACATTCCTCGCCATCGTCGACCCGCGCAATGGCCACCAGCGCCACGCTCTTCGGCAGCTCATAGAGGGTCGGCCAAGGCCATTTGGCGTAGACAGTGCGCAGGATCGGCTCCTCCCTGGCGACCAGGGCGAATGCCTTGACGAACATCGCGGCCCAGCCGGCAGGCGTGGTCGTACCAGCGCGGGCTTCGAGCAGGGGGCGGATGTGGAGAGAACGGGAAAGCGAGACGAAAGGCACGCCCATCGAGGCGTGCATGAGGTCGCAAATCAGGCGGCGCCGCAGCGAAATCTTCTTGGGCTTCCCGCGCATCGCTCTTTCGGTTCCCGGATTAAAATATGTGCAGCGGGCGGGGAGCCCGCTCGCTCGCTCTAGCACGAACCAACCCGCTTGGGGCCGGTCGGTTCGCCGCATCAGGGCGCCGGCGAGGCCAGCGGCTTGGTCTTGGCAACGACGTAAACTCCTAGCAATTCAATGGCTTGTTGACGTCGATCTTGGCATCGTGCACCGCGCCTGCCGGGATCTGGTGGGAATCGCCGACCTTCAGACGCTGGTCCGGCCGGCCCGCGATGAGGAGGTCGAGCTCGCCCTCCAGGCAAGCGAGCAAAGTCTTTTGAGCATGGTTCTCCTCCCTGGAGTGGCCGACCCTAGCAGCGCCGCGGTTCCCGGCAAGGCTGTTCAACGCTTGATACCTTCGAAAGCCGCCATGATGCCGCGCTGGAACAGCGACCAGTCGAAGCCGAGCGCGATCGCGCGGTAGCCGCGATCGATCAGGGCATTGGCCTGATCGGCGGTGCGCGCCACGCCGCCGATCGGCACGCCGCTTCTGAGGATGCCGGCCTCCGCACGGGCGACCAGCTCCAGCAATTCCGGATCGTCCATCTGGCCGCGCTTGTTGATGGAGGTGGCGAGGTCGCCGGGGCCGATCACCGCGACATCGATGCCGGGCGTTGCCATGATCTCGTCGATGCGATTGACGGCATCGACATGCTCGATGGTGATCATGCAGATCATCTCGTCGTCGGCGCCGGCCATGTAGTCCGGCATCGACTGGCCCCAGCGGAAGGGTGCGTGGAAGGGACCCCAGAGACGGTCGCCGCGCGGCGGATAGCGTACGCTGCGCACCGCCTTCTCGGCGTCCGCGCGGTTGGTGATCATCGGGAAGTTGATGCCGAAGGCGCCGATGTCCATCGGCGCCTTCGCAAGCCACGGCTCGTTCGCCGCGATCCGCACCAGCGGCGTGCATGGCGTGCCCGTCGTCGCGGCGATCATCGCATGTGCTTCGGTCAATCCAATCGGGCCATGTTCGAGATCGACGATGATCCAGTCGAGCGAACGCGCCATGATCTGCACCATCTGCACGCTCGGGATCGTCGCGATCGCGCCGAAGGCGGGGCGCCCCTCGCGCCAGAGCTGGCGGAGACGGTTGAGCGGCGTAGTCGGGACCGACATGGGAAAACCTGCGCGGGAATGACGACGGCGGAGCCTAGCAGCGCGCCGTGAATCCGAACAGTCAGGCCGGTACGCGGCCGCCGAAGAACGGCGTCAGTGCAGGTCCCAGCGTATGGGTACGCTTGGACGTGAAAATGATTTCGGCGCCGGACTGGACGAGATTGCCGACCTGCGGGCCGAGCAGGTCCGAAACGCGGCGGGCGATTGCCGGGGCCGGATCGATCCAATGCACCGGCCAGGGGGCGAGCTTGATCAACCGGTCAAGCAATAGCGGATAATGCGTGCAGGCGAGCACGATAGTGTCGGTGCGCGCGGTCGTTTCCTCGGAAGTGCCGACGAAGCAGGGTTTCAGCTCCGCGAAAATGTCGCCGTCGCCGACCGTGGTGCCGCTGAGCGCCGCCTCGGCGAGCGAGGCAAGCTCGGGTGAGCCGACCAGCGTCACCTCGCAGCCCTGGCCGTGATCCCGGATCAGCGCCTGCGTGTATTCGCGCTTGACGGTGGCCTTGGTGCCGAGCACGGAGACGCGCCGTGTCTTCGACTGCGCGCAGGCCGGCTTGATCGCTGGCACCGTGCCGACGAAGGGCACCTGATAGGCCGCACGCAAGTGGCTCATCACCGAAACGGACATGGTATTGCAGGCGATCACCACCAGGTCAGGCCTGTGCGCGGTGATCAGATCTCCGACCAGTGGCACGACCCGGGCGATGATCTCGTCCTCGCTATGGTGGCCGTAGGGAAAGAAAGCGTCGTCGGCGACGTAGACGTAATGCGCGTCCGGGCGCGCGGCCACGACCTCACGGAGCACCGTGAGCCCGCCAAGGCCGGAATCGAACACCAGGATCGTCGGGGAATAGGTCACGTGGTTACCTTAAGGCGCCATGGTTACCATTCGGTTTTTGGGGCGGTTTTGCGGCGGGGCCGCTTCGGGCCGATTTGGAACGATTCCATTGCGCGATTGTCGCATCTTCCCGCTATCAGCAGCCATGCTGCACTGCGGATGGGGGCATATCCGCAAAATTCCGGGGAGCCGACATGATCAGAAACACCCGCAACGGTTGGGGCAGCGTTTCCCGCTGGCTGCACTGGGTATTGGCGCTCACGATCATCGGCATGATCGGCTTCGGCTGGTGGATGAACCACATCCCGGCGCGTCCCGACCGGTTCTTCTACCGCTCGATCCATGCCGACATCGGCTATGTGATCCTGCTGCTCACCGTGCTGCGTCTGGTCTGGCGCGTCATCAACCCGACGCCGGCACTGCCGGCCGACAGCCAGCCCTGGCAGAAGCTCGCCGCCCGCATCAGCCACGGCGCGCTCTACCTTGCCGTGATCGTCGTCGTCATGCTCGGCTGGGCCCATTCCGGCGCGCACGCGCCTGATTATTCGGACTTCTTCGGCCTGTTTCACGTGCCGCAATTCACCTCTCCCGACCGTGCGACGGCGAACGCCTACGAGGACCGCCACATTTTCTTTGCCTATGTGCTGCTCGCCCTGATCGCGGTTCACCTGGTCGCCGCCCTCTGGCACCATTTCATCCGCCGCGACGGCGTCGTGGCGCGGATGGTGGCGGAGGACGCGAGGTAGGGCACGATTGAAGAGTGTGAAGTGCGCTCTCTCGGCACCGTCATTGCAAGCCAACGGGTCCGCGCGAAGCGCGGCCCCGTTGGCTCGCAATGACGGGGTAGGATGTAGCGCCAGTCTTGCTTCATCTCTTCAGGAGGCCTCATGCTCACCGTCCATCATCTGGGCAAGTCTCAGTCCGAGCGCATCGTCTGGCTGTGCGAGGAGCTGGGACTTCCCTACGAGCTGAAGCGCTACGCGCGCGACCCCGTCACCATGCTGGCACCGCCGGATTACAAGGCGTTGCACCCGATCGGGGCGGCGCCCGTCATCACCGACGGCGACCTCGTGCTCGCGGAGTCCGGCGCCATCGTCGACTATCTCATGGCCGGATACGGCAATGGGCGCCTCGTGCTCCGACCTGACGACGCTGATTTTGCGCAGTTCCTGTACTGGTTTCACTTCGCTAACGGCACGCTGCAAGCCGGCATGGGCCGATTGATGATCTTGAACCGGCTCAAGCTCGCCGAGGACAACCCGATGCTGCTCGCGACCAGGGGGCGTGTCGATCGCGCCTTCGATCTGGTGGAGGCGCGCGTTCGCGATGCCGAATATCTGGCGGGCAGCACCTTCACCACGGCCGATATCATGATGGGTTTCTCGCTCACCACGATGCGCTACTTCCAGCCCTACGATTTGTCGCGCTGTCCGAATGTGGTCGGATATCTCGGCCGCATCGGTGACCGTCCTGGCTACCGGCGTGCGATGGAAAAGGGCGATCCGGGCATGGCACTGCTCCTGAGCTAGCAGCGGTCACGCGATCCTGTTCGTCGTCGCCGCTCGCTCGCTCGCAAGCTGCTTCTGCAAGCGGTCGATGTTTTGCAGGAGGCGCTGGCTGGTCAGCACCAGGAAGTAGTAGCCGAACTGCGGATCCTGGAAGTAGATCTCGAGCAGCCGGTCATAGGTGATCGTCAGCACCTGTCCGTCCTCGATGCATTCGATCGTTCCGGTGCGCCGGTTGTCCGGCGTGAGGAAGCCAAGCTCGCCCATCAGCGCGCCCGGCAGAATTTCGACATTGATCTCCTTGACCAGGAACTTGCCGGTGACCGTGAGGAGCATCTCCTTGGCTGGATCGCCCAGTTTGAACAGCGTGTCGCCGCGGCGATATTTGCGCTCGGTCATGAACGGCTTGAGCCACTCGATCGACATGTCGCCCTCGGCGGCATGGCGCGCTTTCTTCACCAGCTTGAGCATCTGCCGGAGGCGCAGGGCGTTGATCGGAAGCAGAAGCAGATAGAGCAGGAACGTCGAGACGTTGGCGGTGAGCGCGCCGAACACGGCGAAGAAGGCGCAGCCGACCATGTTGGCGACGCGCAGGGGTACCATCGTCCGCATCAGGAGGGTGGCGACGAAGAAGACGGCGCCGACTACGGCGAACAGATTGGCCAGAGTGATGTTGTGGATGAAGATCTCCAACAGCCGGTTGAAGATTGCATCGTAGGTGACGTTGTTGGGATCGAGGCCCATCTGGACCAGGATCTTCGCGATCCTGAGGTTGTCCGTCGCCGCATCGAGAATGCGATCGAGGATCGACGAAATGTCTGCGCTGCCGGACGGCATGGTACTAACCCCGCGTAAGGCCTTCAGTCCTGGTCGGTATGCTCGACACGTATAGCCGAAATCGAATGACGGCCGCCTGAAATGAAGCCTTTGGCCATCATGTCGCAAGAGGCAAATTTTAGCCCGATCGGGCGTTTCGGCAATTGCCCGTTGGTTGCCCGTGTGGTCGCAACGCAGCCATGATTCGGGGCGGGTTTCGCCGTTGCGGAAGGGGCTGGAGCCCCGGGGGGCGGGGGCGTCGGACGTTCGTCGCCCTATGGCTTGGCGGCGGGTTGCACGACCTGCAGCTCGACGAGGCCGAGACGTCCGGGCAGCGAGCCGGCGCGCAGCAGCATGGCGACGCTGTTGGCCTCTTCCAGGGTGAAGTTGCCGGAAATCTGGCCGGAGCCGCCGGTGATGGGCTCGCGGATCACGGGGGCGGAGATCACCTTGTCGTCGAGCGCGATGGCGAAGGGCGTTCCGACGTTCTCTGCGGTGATGTGGGCGAAGCGTCGCGTGCCGCGGCCGTTGAAGCGGAACGAGGCGATCGGCTCCTTCGTGTCGCTCGTAAATCCCGGTCCCGCATAGCTGATGTCGTCGCCGTCGAGCGCGCTGGCCTTGACCAGATAGGGGCGCTTGTCCTTGAAACCGAGCAGGACTTCCGTGCCCGCCGGCGGCGTACTGGATCGCGCCTGCTCCGCCGGCATCGAGAGATCGATCAGGCGGAAGCTGACCTTGACCTTCCTGGCGAAGATCGCGGTGATGCGCTCGGGCTCCATCGCGCCCGGCAGGAAGATGCGGATGCGGTCCGCTCCCTCGGGCTGGACGCTGGCGAGAGTGACGCCGGCGTCCTTGAGGCGCTGTTCGATCATGGCGGTGGAATCTTCGACGAGATCGCGCAGCCGTGCGGCGGATGCGGCGTCGGTCGGCGCGAGCCTGATCAGCCCGTCTCCGCCGTCGGTCACGGTGAGCGCGTGTGCGGGCAGCTCCTCCGCCGCCGCGGCGAGCTTGCGCGTGAGCTGTTCGCGACCTTTGGCGTCCGCGATCTTCACCTCGACGCTGCCGTCGCGAATCGCGAGTCCGGAGAAGGCGATCCGGCCCTCGCGCAGGATCTTGTAGACGTCGTCGCGCAAGTCCGTGGCGACCGCCTCCCGCAAGGCGTCGGTGTCCACCTTGTAGACGATGCGCGACCCGCCCAGCTTCTCCATCTTGTCGGCAATGAAGGCCGCGACCTTGACGCGCATCTTGTCGAATTGACTGTCGGCGAATGCCACGCCGGACAAGGCGATGGTCGATGCCATGGCGAGCGCGACGATCAGCCTCGTGATGCAATTCCGCAGATGCGTAGGCATCATCACCTCAAGTCTTGCGGCAAGACGCTGGCAGGAACTCCGGCGCCAGTTCTTGGTCCCCGGATCGGGCGCGGAGGTTCAAATTCGGTCTGGATTGAGCCCAATCACCGCAGCGCGCAATAGACGAACGCCAAATCATCCATCATTCTGCTCCCGCTCGACCGGCCTTCGGTCGAGGCCTCGCCGAACCAAAATGTCAAAAGACAGGGGGCGGGGACATTGCATCTGAGGGAGGACGGAATTTCATGGCGGGCATCCACACGCTCGATCGGCTCATCGGCAACGACTACCCGGATTTCGCGACGGACGCGGAGGTCCGCGCCTTCGAACAGATCCCTTACGCCGATCGCATCGCGGCCGAGAGCACCTATGACGCGATCAAGCTGGGTGCGGCGCGCAATCCCGACGGCGCGGCGATCCAGTTTCTGCAGAACGCCGATCCCGCCGACACGCCGGTCGTGGTCACGTACCGTGATTTCATCGCGCGCGTCACGCAGGCCGCCAACATGTTTCACGCGCTGGGAGCGGAGAAGGGCGACGTCATCAGCTTCATGCTGCCGCTGGTGCCCGATGCCTTCGTGACGCTGTTCGGCGCCGAGGCCGCGGGCATCGCCAATCCCGTCAATCCGCTGCTCGAGCCGCACCAGATCGCCGAGATCCTGGAGGCCGCGAATACGAAGATCCTGGTGGCGCTCGGGCCGATGCCCGGTACCGACATCTGGCAGAAAGTCGAGCAGATCCGCCCGCAACTGAAGCACCTCAAGGCAATCGTGCAGGTGTTCGGTGGCGGCGATCCGACGAATGGAATCTTTGCTTTCAACGACCTGATCAAGCAGCAGCCGACAGACCGGCTTATCAGCGAGCGCAAGATTTCGGGTGCCGACATTGCCGCCTATTTCCACACCGGCGGCACCACCGGCACACCGAAGCTGGTGCGGCACACCCATGCCAACCAAGTCTATCAGGCCTGGGCGCTCAATCTGCTGCTGAAGGCGAAGCCGGGCGGCAATCTGCTGTTCGGCATGCCGCTGTTTCACGTCGGGGGCTCGCTGACGCAGGTGCTGCTGACCATGTCGAGCGGCGGCTCGCTGGTCGTGCTGTCGCCGAGTGGCTGGCGCAATCCGAATGCGGTGAAGAACATCTGGGGACTGGTTGAACGCTTCAAGCCCGAGGCGCTGTCGAGCGTGCCGACGGTGCTGGCCGCCACACTCGGCGTACCGCCGGGCAATGCCGACATCTCCAGCTTGAAATATGCCGCTGGCGGCGGCTCGGCGATCCCCGTCGCAGTGGGCTCGGCGATTCAGGACAAGCTGAAGCTGCCGGTGGTCGAGGTCTACGGCATGACCGAGACCTCAAGCGTACACACGTTGGCCTATCCGTCACGGCCGATCCGGCTCGGCTCTGTCGGCCTTCCCATGCCTTACGCGTGCGTGCGCATCGTGCAACTCGATGCCGACGGCCGCCTGATCCGCGACTGTGCGCCTGACGAGATCGGTGTCGTCATCATGGCCGGGCCCGGCGTGTTCGGCGGCTATCTCAACGACGAGCACAACAAGGGTGCCTTCGTCGACGAGGTCTGGGTCAATTCCGGCGACCTCGGCCGACTCGATGTCGACGGCTATCTCTGGATCACCGGTCGCGCCAAGGACCTCGTGATCCGCGGCGGCCACAACATCGATCCGGCGCCGATCGAGGAGATCATGTTCAGACATCCCGCCGTCGGCTTCGCCGCGGTGGTCGGCCAGCCGGACGCCTATGCCGGCGAATTGCCGGTAGGGTACGTGCAGTTGAAGCCCGGCGCGACCGTCGAGCCGGGCGAGCTGGAAGCGTGGGTGCGCGAGCGCACGCCGGAGCGCGCCGCCGTTCCGGTGCAGGTCATTCCGATCAACCCGATGCCGGTGACCGGCGTCGGCAAGGTGTTCAAGCCGCAGCTGCGCTGGGACGCGGCAGAGCGCGTGTTCACCAAGGCGCTGGCGCCACTGGCTGAGCGCGGCATCGATTGCAAGGTGAAGGTCGGTGCACATGGCAGCCACGGCTCGATTGCAACTGTGACGCTTGCTGGCCTGTCGGAGGGCCAGCGCAAGGTGGTTGCGAGCGAGGTGCACGCGCTGCTTGCACCATTCGTGATGCGCCACGAGGTGGTTTTCGCCCAACCGGCATTGTCGAGCGGGTAGGGCCGATGGAGCCGCGCACAGCGTGGCTCCATCGCTACAGATTAAGTGACGCCTGCCGCTACCCGCGGATCGCCGCATTGGCCTGCTCAGCCGCGCCCGTCATTGCATCCTTTGCCGATTTCGCCCCGTTGACCACTTCATTGACGCCGATCATGAAGGCGTCGAGGATCAGTTTCGATTGCGGATGGAAAAGAATCGCCTTGGCCCGGTCGACATCCGCATTTTGCAGGTTGGTCAGCGCTGCCTCAGCGGCCTCCGCGCCGAATGCCGCCTTGAAACCTTCGCTGGACCACGCCGACACGCGCGTCGTGGCCAACCCCGCTGCGGCGGTCTGCAGAGATGTCGGCCTGCTTGTCGCCCAGAGCAGGAACAGGAAAGCTGCTCGCTTGTTTCGTGATTTGGAATTGATGCAGGCCTGCCAGTGCGACATGAAAGGAACGGGCGCGCGACCGGCGAGATGCGGGAAAGCTGCATACCCGGCGTGTCTTGCCACACGGCTCTTCGCTGGATTGGAGATGTCGGTCGCGAAGTTGCTGCTGTCGATTGCCATCGCGGTCCTGCCCTGCAGGAAATCATCCAGCACGTGGTACCATTCATAGCTGCCAGCGCCGAAAGGTCCGGCCTGGCTTAGCATCTGTCCGTACATCTCGACAGCCGCGATGGCCTCCGGACTGGCGAAAGCAGCCTTGTTGTCCTTGACCAGGGCTCCACCATACGAGAACACGAAGCCCAAGGCCGGCGGACAGGAATTGAAGCTGGCCTGGGCCCGCATTGCGATCCCGGACATCTCGCCAGTCTTGACCGCCTTGGCCGTCGCAAGCAGCTCTTCGAATGTCTGGGGAACCGGCAGGTTCCTGGCCGCTAGCGCATCCTTGTTGATGAACAGGGTCATCGCCTCCGAGGTGATCGGGATGCCGTAGCGTTCGCCGTCCGACCACAGCGGGAAGCCCCGGGCTGTCTTGAGCAAGTCGTCCTCGTGATACCAGGCCAGATCGGTCAGCGACCTGTTCGAATAATAGCTGCTCAATGGCTCGAGCCATCCTGCCGAGATGCCTTGACCATAGGTCGTGAACATGAAGACGTCGGGCGTGCTGCTGCCACGTGCGAGCCTGATCGGCAGAGCGCCCATGAACGTGGTTTCCAACTGGAAATCGGCGTCTACCGTGATGCCTGTGAGCCTGGTGAACTCCGGCAGCAGCGGAGTGATCGCATTCGACCAGGGATGGATCGCACCCGCGAGCGTGATCGTCTGTCCCGCAAACTGCTTCCAGTCGATCGACGCGTTTGCGTAAGCCGCAGCGGTATCTTGGGCAAGGCTCCAGCGCGGCAGCGCGGTCAGAACCGGCAGGACTGCGCCGGCCGTCCCCAGTCCCTTGACGAAACTGCGTCGGCTCGCCGGATTGCGACGGCCCAATGAGTTTTCGTCCTGCGCCATTTTGATGCTCCTTGAACCGACCAAGGGCATTCATCCTTAGCACGCGCGCGGGACCGCATCCCTGCGACATGGCAGCCTTCGCCATCGACGTCGCTCGATGAATGTCGGGTTCCTGGCCTGCCTATCCGTGCTATTGTCCTGTCATGCTCTGGCGTCGGCACCAGAACACGCGCGGTCACACGAGTATCGAAGACCACGGCCAATGTCCGTCCTTGTTCGGATCCTACCTTTGCGATGGCTGGCTCGTCCTTTGGTTTTGGCGGTCGCGGCGCTTCTGACGCTGATTGTCGCGACTGCAATTCTTGGCCTGCAATATTGGCAAGAGCGGCAATCGACCCATCAGTTGGTTGGGCATAGCCGCCAGGTCCTCGAAACACTTGATCGTCTGCGGGCGATCATCGCGGAACTGGAGGCCGAGCGGCGCGGGTATCTGATGACGCTCGACCCGACCTATCTCAAGGCCTACGGCGTTTCCGATGAAGGCGTGCGGCGAGAGGCGCAGGCGCTGCAGGCGCTGGTCGCGAACGATCCGTTGCTGAGTCTGCGCGCTCAACATCTGACGCTGACGGTTTCAGCAAAGCTGCGCGAGATCGACGAAATGGTGAAGACCGCCGGCACGTCCGGGCTGGCGGCGCTGGCCATGATTCGCGGCATGGATGAGATCCGTTCGCAAATCGACCAGATGGTCGATCACGAGCGCTTTCGGCTCGCCAGCCGGGAGGCGCATGCGGAGGCGTTCGAGCAACGCTGGACCTGGCTGATCGCCAGCGCCGTCGTCCTTGTCGTCGCGCTGGCCGGTGCGGCGCTGGCGCTAGCGCGGCTCGAAGCAAAACGGCGGAGAAAAACGACCGAAGAGAACATCCAGCTCCAAAGTGATGTTGCAGCGCGAGATATCAAGATCCGGCGCCTGTTCGATGCCAACATCATCGGCATCATCATCTGGGAAGTCGAGGGGCGCATTTTCGAAGCCAATGATGCGTTCCTGCGTATCGTGGGATACGACCGGGAGGATCTCGTTGCAGGGCGCCTGCACCGTACGGACCTCACGCCGCCGGAATGGCGCGACCGTGACTTGCAAACCGTGGCGGAATTGAAGCAGGTCGGGACAGCCCAGGCGTTCGAGAAGGAGTATGTGCGGAAGGACGGAAGCCGCGTGCCCGTGTTGATCGGCGGGACCATGTTTGGAGAAGGTGGGGACCAAGGTGTCGGCTTCGTCCTTGATCTGACCGCTCTCAAGCGGGCGGAAGCCGAATCTCGCGAACACGAGCGGCGCTACCGTGAAGCCCTGATCGAGCTCGCGCACGCCAATCGCGTCACCACGATGGGGCAACTCACCGCTTCGATAGCCCATGAAGTCAACCAGCCGATTGCCGCGATGGTGGCGAACGCCGAGGCTGGGGTGAATTGGCTGGAGGCTCAACCGCCAAATCCGGAGCGGGTGCGGCAGGCATTGGACCGGATCATCGATGACGGCATGCGAGCGGGCGACATCATTGGCCGGATCCGCGCGCTTATCAAGAAGGCGCCCCCGCAAAAGGAGGATATGGAGATCAACCAGGCGGTGCTTGAGGTCATCGCGCTGACACGCAGCGAAGCGTTCAAGAACGGCGTCTCGGTGCGTGCGCAACTTGCCGAAGGTTTGCCACCCATTCCGGCAGATCGGGTCCAACTTCAGCAAGTGGTGCTCAACCTGATTGTCAACGCGATCGAGGCGATGGCCTCGGTCGGCGAGGGGGCACGCGAGTTGCTGATCAGCACCGCCCGGGATGCATCGAACGGCGTGCACGTCACCTTGCGAGATTCCGGTCCGGGACTGGATCCGAAGAATGCAGAGCGCCTGTTCGAAGCCTTCTACACCACCAAGCCCACAGGCATGGGGATGGGCCTCGCCATTTGCCGCTCGATCATCGAGACGCATGGCGGGCGGATGTGGGCTGGCGCAAACGAGCCTCGGGGCGCCATCTTTGAGTTCACCTTGCCTCTCGCGTCAGACGAGACCTCCCGCCTCCTGAGGGCGGGTGAGGCGACGGCTCTCCGCTCTGCAACCCGATGACGGGTCCCGCACGACACGCGGCTTACGCCGGTCGATGGGCAAAGGCGCGAAGCGCCGTTAGCGGTGGGCACGCTGTCGCTTTGCCCACCCTACGAAGTTGAGACTGACGGCTAAAGCGCCGGCATCCGCGTTTCGATCAGGCGGACCCAGTACGACGCGCCGTGGCCCAAAATGTTGTCGTTGAAGACGTAGGACGGGTGGTGGCACTCGTTGCCGTCGCCCATGCCGACCAGGATCATCGCGCCGGGGCGAGCTTCCAGCATGAAGGAAAAATCTTCGGCGCCCATCATCGGGATGAACTTGTCGTTGACGCGGTCGGCGCCGACGATGTCACGGGCGACGTCGGCGGCAAGGCCGGCTTCGCGCGCATGGTTCATCGTCACCGGATACATCCGCGTGTATTTCGTCTCGGCCGAGCCGCCATAGGCGCGGGCGACGCTGTCGGCGACTTCGCCGATGCGGCGCTCGACGAGATCGCGCACTTCAGGATCGAGCGTGCGCACGGTGCCGGCGAGCTCGGCGATCTCCGGGATGATGTTGAAGGCCGTGCCGGAGTGGAATTGCGTGATCGAGATCACCGCCGATTTGAGCGGATCGACGTTGCGTGCGACGATGGACTGCAGCGCATTGACGATTTGCGAGCCGATCAGCACGCTGTCGACCGACTTGTGCGGACCGGCGCCCGCGTGGCCGCCCTTGCCGTGGACCGTGATCTGGATGTTGTCGGAGGAGGCGAGCATTGCGCCGGGGGTGGTCGCGAAATGACCTTCGGGCAGGTTCGGCATGTTGTGCATGCCGTAGACCTCCTGGATGTTCCAGCGCGTCATCAGCCCGTCCTCGACCATGGCCTTGCCGCCGCCGCCACCTTCCTCGGCGGGCTGGAAGATCAGAACCGCGGTGCCGTCGAAATTGCGCGTCTCGGCGAGGTATTTGGCAGCGCCCAGTAGCATCGCGGTGTGGCCGTCATGGCCGCAGGCGTGCATCTTGCCGGGCACCTTGGAGGCGTAGGGCACGCCCGACGTCTCCATGATCGGCAGCGCATCCATGTCGGCACGCAGGCCGATGGTCTTGCCGGAGGCGGACTTGCGGCCGCGGATCACGCCGACCACACCGGTGCGGCCGATGCCCGTAACCACCTCGTCGCAGCCGAACTCGCGCAGCTTGTCGGCGACGATGCCGGCGGTGCGGTGGACGTCGTATTGCAGCTCCGGGTTCTCGTGGAAGTCATGGCGCCAGGCGGCCATTTCGTCGGAGAGGGCGGCAACGCGGTTGACGATGGGCATGAGGGGGTCCGTTTCTTGTTCGTAGGGTGGGTTAGCGTAGCGTAACCCACCACTGTTTGTCTCGGGGGATGCAGAAGAGGTGGGTTACGCCCCGCGGACTGCGTTTCGCGCAGCCGCAAGGGCTAACCCACCCTACGTTCCTACGACTCCCCGAACACGCGCTCGAAGATCGTATCGACGTGCTTGAGATGATAGCCGAGGTCGAACTGCTCCTCGATCTCGGCGTCGCTGAGATATTTCTTCACCTCGGCGTCCTTCTTCAGGAGCTGGAGGAAGTCGCCTTCGCCGCGCCACACCGGCATCGCGTTGCGCTGCACGAGCTTGTAGGCATCCTCGCGGCTCGCGCCCTTCTGCGTGAGCGCCAAAAGCACGCGCTGGGAATGCACGAGGCCGCCGAGTCGGTCGAGGTTCTTCTGCATGTTGGCGGGGTAGACCAGCAGCTTGTCGATCAGGCCGGCGAGGCGCACCAGCGCGAAGTCGAGCGTCACGGTCGCGTCCGGGCCCATCATGCGCTCGGCCGAGGAGTGCGAGATGTCGCGCTCGTGCCAGAGCACGACGTTCTCCAGCGCCGGTGTCACATAGGCGCGCACCATTCGGGACAGGCCGGTGAGGTTTTCCGACAGCACCGGGTTGCGCTTGTGCGGCATCGCCGAAGAACCCTTTTGCCCTTCCGAGAAGAACTCCTCGGCCTCCAGCACCTCGGTGCGCTGCATGTGGCGGATCTCCACCGCGATGCGCTCGACGGACGAGGCGATCACGCCAAGCGTCGAGAAATACATCGCGTGACGGTCGCGCGGGATCACCTGCGTCGAGATCGGCTCCGGCACGAGCCCCATGGCCTTTGCGACGTGCTCCTCGACCCGGGGATCGATCTGCGCAAACGTGCCGACCGCGCCGGAAATGGCGCAGGTCGCGACCTCCTTGCGCGCCGCGATCAGGCGCTCCTTGGCGCGTGAGAACTCGGCATAGGCATAAGCGAGCTTGAGGCCGAAGGTCACTGGCTCGGCGTGGATGCCGTGGCTGCGGCCGATGGTCGGCGTCATCTTGTGCTCGAAGGCGCGCTTCTTCAGCGCGGCCAAGACCTTGTCGAGGTCGGCGAGCAGAAGGTCGGCGGCGCGGGTGAGCTGGACGTTGAGGCAGGTGTCGAGCACGTCGGAGGAGGTCATGCCCTGGTGCACGAAGCGCGCCTCGGGGCCGACGATCTCGGCAAGGTGGGTGAGGAAGGCGATGACGTCGTGCTTGGTCTCGCGCTCGATCTCGTCGATACGGGCGACGTCGAATGTCGCGTCCCTGGCCTTGGCCCAGACCGTTTTAGCGGCCTCCTTCGGGATGGTCCCAAGTTCGGCGAGCGCGTCCGCCGCATGCGCCTCGATCTCGAACCAGATCTTGAACCGGGTCTGCGGCTCCCAGATCGAGGCCATTTCCGGGCGGGTATAGCGGGGGATCATCTGACGGCTCCAAGAGGTGGGCCGGGCCCCCAAGGGACGCTAGGGGGCGTGGGCTCCGGCCAAAATGCTTTTTACGCCGCGATTTAGCAGAGCGGCGAGGGCGAAACAAACGATCCGACCCGTGGAGCGGGGTATGGGGGCCGCTAATCCACCGGTCGGGCGGAGCGAGCCCGCCCGGACCAAAAATCGGCTGTCAATCACGGATCATTGACTGACAGATATTGAAATCTGTCAGCGAGACGTGTATATCCGTTCCGGACGCTCCGATTGGGCGTCCCGCGACAAGCCCCGGGGAGCCCGACATCCGAAGCGGATCGGAGGGCGAATTCAAGAACGGGGACCGCGGACGAATGGAGACTTAAGACAATGACGACCGAAATCCTCAATTTCACCGGTGTGATTGGGCATTGGCTCAATTTACTGGTGGCGCGCCAGATCGCGGCGCAGGCTGCAAAACTGCCTCATTAAGGCATAGGCTTTCCGAACGACCGGTTAGGGCGCTTCGGAAGCAGCCCTACTGCCGGGTAACTCAGTCCTGAACGGGAACATGGTGCTGGCATGAATGAAGCTGTTGTCCTGACGCCGGAGCGGATCCTCGAAGTCACCGAGGACGTGCTCAGGCGCTTCGGGCTTGCCAAGGCCACCGTGGTCGACGTTGCCCGTGCGCTCGATGTGAGCCACGGCAGCGTCTACCGCCATTTCCCCAGCAAGGCCTCGCTGCGCGAGGCAGTCGCCAAGCGCTGGCTGGACCGGATCGATGCCCCGTTGCGCGCGATCGCGGGGGAGCAGGGCCCTGCGCCTGATCGCCTCGACCGCTGGCTGCGCACGCTGTTCGCCGCCAAGCGTTCGCGCGTGCTTGACGATCCCGAGATGTTCGAAACCTATCTGACGCTGGCACGTGAGGCCTGCGCGGCCGTCAAATGTCATAAGGACACCATGATCGACCAGATCGGGGCGATCCTGACCGACGGCGTGAAGCAGGGCGTTTTCGCCGTGGACGACGTCAAGACCACCGCGCGCGCCATGTTCGATGCGACTGTCCGCTTCCATCATCCGGCCCATGCCGACGAGTGGAAGGACGCGGATCTCTCCGCGCGCGTTGATGCAACGCTGGCGCTGCTGCTGCGCGGGCTAAAGGCGGCGTAGATCGCGACGCCTGTTTCGCGGCGTGCCAATCAGTCCCTTGCCTTTTGAAGAAGGCCACCATTGTGAGCCGGCGGCGAGGAAGCCGAGTGTCTTCGCGCGTGGAAGGCAGGGTCGGACCTTGGCACGACCGGCGGACTATCCGGATATGCATTGACTGCGATTTCGACGGCGTCCTTTGACCGCTTTCGAAGGCGGTAGAATGTTAGCTCCTGATCCAGCATGGGGCAGCGAAAGTGGACGACGGCGGTGTCCGGCAGGCGGCAAAGTTCGTCGATGAGTTCGCCTACCGTGATGATCGGGGGATGGTCGACTGACTTGTGATGACCCTTGCTCATGACCTTTTACTCCTTCACTGCCGTACTAACCTGAGCCGGATGGGCTCAGTTCCATTTCGCTCGGCACATCGAGAAGCTTCCAGGATTCCAAGAATGCGGCAGCTCTGCTGCTAGATTCGGGTCAGCCCACATGTCGCCGCCAGGCGCACGAGCTGCGCATCCGTGCGCGCGCCGGTCTTCGACTTGATCAGATAATGATAGTTCTGGACCGTCTTCAAGCTGAGATTGAGCTGCGCTGCGATCTGCTCGGTCGTGGCGCCGCCGGCAAACTGGCGCAGGATCTCGATCTCGCGCTCGCCCAGTTGATCGAGCACCGAGCCGGTCGACGACAGGCTGTCCTCGGCGAGAATGTGCGCGATGTCGTCGCTCATGGCGCGCTCCCCGCGCGCCACGCTGCGAATGGCGCGCACCACCGCGGACGGCTCGCTGCTCTTGGTGACGAAGCCGCTGGCGCCGGCGCCGAAAGCGGCTTTCACCAGCACGGCTTCGTTGTGCATGGTGAACACGAGAATGCGGGCACGCGGGTCGCGCGCGCGGATGTTGCGGATCGCTTCCAGCCCGCTTGCGCCGGGCATCGAGATATCAAGCACCACGACGTCGGGATCATGCGTCTTGAAGGCGCCATAGGCGTCCGCGGCGTTGTCGGCTTCCGCCACGACACGAAGATCGCCCTGGCTTTCCAGCACGCGCCGGTAGCCTTGCCGCACGATCGGGTGGTCGTCGACCAGCAGCACGGAAATTCCTGTCGCCGCAACCTCGCTCATCTCGGCCTCACGCGGCGAGCGGGATGGTGGCGGCGACGCTGAGGCCGCGGGTCGCGGGCAGGATCGACAGCGATCCGCCGGCCGCCGCGACGCGCTCGCGGATGCCGGTGAGGCCGAAGCCGGCCGATTGCGCGACGCGTTCCGCATCGCCGCCGCCGTCGTCCTCGACCCGGATCAGGAGTGCGTCATCGTCGCCGGCACGCCGTTCGATCCGCAACGAGATCTCGCGCGCCGAGCTGTGGCGCAGGGCGTTGGTCAGGCATTCCTGCGCCACGCGATAAGCCGTGGTGGCGGCTGGACCGCGGATGTCCGCTAGATCGCCCCTGAGGTCGAGCTGGATCGTCGGCCGCGCCGCGCTCTGCGAGCGCCAGCTGTCGACGAGATTGACGAGGCTCGCCTCCAGCCCGAGTTCCTCGGGTAGCGGATTGCGCAGGCGCTTCAGCGCATCGCGCAGCGAGGCCATCAGGTGGTGGGTGGCGTGCGAGATCATGCGCGCATCCTGCGCGATGCCGTGATGCTTTTTCTCCGTGGCGCTCGCCGACTCGATGGTGTTGGCGAAAGCGAGGATGGCGGAGAGATTTTGCCCGAATTCGTCGTGGAGCTCGCGGGCGAGCGCGCGGCGCTCGTCGTCGCGGATCTCGATCAGCCGCCGGGTCAGCGCCGCGCGCTGCTCGGTCGCTTCCTCCAGCCGGCTGCCGAGCTCGCCGACGGCGCTGCCGATCATCGCAAGTTCCATGGAGCGGAAGCGCGGCAGCTTCGTGCGGTACTGGCCGCGCGCCATGCGTTGCAACGCGGTGACGATGGTGCGCGCCGGTGCCAGTGCATGTGCGATCGCGAGCGAAGCCAGCAATGCAATCGCCGCCGCCATCAGCAGCGCGACGTCGATCACGTTGAGGATATACTCCCAGGCGAGCGAGACCGCGGCTGCGGCTTCCGGTGTCGCAACCACCGTACCGGCGGATGCAGCACGCGGGCTCACCGGTCGCACCACCTCGGCGTGGCTGCCGAGGAAGGTCGGCACGACCGCGGCGAACCAGCGCGGCGGCGTCTTGCCTAGCCCCTCGCTCTGACCACAGAGCGGTTTTTCGAATGCCGCGGCGGGCTGGAACTCGACGCAGACGCCGGGCGAGATCAGCTTCATCGTTTCCAGCGTGCGCCAGTCTGGAACCGGCAGAAGATGCTCGCGGGCTCTGCTGCTGCGCAACAACAGTTCGCGCCAGTACAGCGCCTGAAGCGCCTGCGCGACCCGCTGCGCGGAGGCCGCCGTCGCGCGGTCGACGCTGCGGTAGGCGTCGAAGGTGGCCCACACCGTCGCAGCTCCCAGGCACAGTGCCACAATGAGCAGCAGACGGGCGACGAGCTGAAGCACGAGGCGCATGCGATCACCCCCAACGTTTGGTAAGCTCAGCCTAACAATGCCGCCGCGCCTTGCCAATTGCGAGGAATGGCAGGATGGCAGCTCGGGCAAATTTCCCAAGCCGGATTGGGCATGGCTCTTTGGACCGGGCGTGGCGGCTTTGATTTAATCGGCCCAGGAATCTTCCGAGGCCAATCGTCGCAAACCAGGAGCGGTGCAGCATGAGTTCGATGACGATTGGACCGATCGCGGGGAGCGCGACCGACCCATCCGAGCGCAGCGCGTTGCTGTTCTGGATGATCTTCACCGGTCTCTCGATCTTCGCCGTCGTGCTGCTGTGGCGATTCGGCCTGATCCACCTGATGCTGACCTCGGACCGCACCTACATTTCGAGCGTGATTGCGCTGCTCTATGTCCTCACCTGCGGCCACTGCTTCCTGCGGACGCGGGCGATTGCCCGCGAGGGCGCCGCGGCGCGGCGCTGCCGCGCGGCGCTGGCGGCGCCCGACGGCAGCAAGCTGCTCGATGCGAGCGCGACCAAGCTGCCGCGTGGGCTCGTGCGGGACCACATCGAGAGTCTCGTCACCAAGGCCGCTGCGCAAGGCTACCGGCCGGTCGATCAGACATTGCTGCTGCGGACGCTGGCCGACCGCCTGCGCGGCTCCAACGGGTTTGGCGCCTTCGTCTCGGACACGCTGATGAAGCTCGGCCTGCTCGGCACCATCATCGGCTTCATCATCATGCTGGCGCCGATCGCGGGCCTGGATGCCGCCGACAAGGTCGCGATGCGCTCCTCGATGGGGTTGATGAGCGACGGCATGGCGGTCGCGATGTACACGACATTGGCGGGCCTCGTCGGCTCGATCCTGGTGCGCATCCAGTACTACATGCTGGATGCCGCGACCCAGCGGGTGTTCTCGGATGCGGTGGTGCTGACGGAGACCTATGTGACGCCGGTCCTGGAGCGCAAAGGTTCCGGGACCGCATCATGATGGACGATTTTGGTCTCTATCCACGCGAGGAGCCGTTCGACCCGCTCGGCGTGATGCTGTTCAAGGCGCTTCAGGTGATCGCATTTCTGTTCTTCCTGGCTCTGCTCGCGGTCTCGCCGGATGCCAAGGAGGGCAAGATCGATTCCAAGGCCGAGTTCATGATCACGCTGGACTGGCCGGACAACCACCCCGACGATCTCGACCTGTTCGTCCAGGACCCCGCCGGCAACATCGCTTGGTATCGCCACCGCGAAGCCGGCTTCCTCACGCTCGATCGCGACGACCGCGGCGGGGCCAACGACTTCATCATCGTCGCCGGCAAGAAGATCGCTTCCCCTATTCGCGAGGAGATCGTCACCGTGCGCGGCATCCTGGCCGGCGAATACACCGTCAATGTCTCGCATTTCGTGGCGACGACCGGCCAGCCTGTCACGGCCAATGTGAAGGTGCAGAAGCTCAATCCGACCGCGCAGGTGATCTTCGACAACAAGTTCACGCTGGACCACACCGGCGACGAGAAGACCGCGGTGCGATTCCGCATCGATGCGGAAGGCAAGGTCGTCAATGTCGATCAGCGGCCGAAATCGCTGCTGGAGACCTTCCGCAGCAGCTGGCGCAACGGCGCCGATGTCGATCCGAAGACCCGGGTGAGGGTGCGCCGTGAGTAACCTGCAAACCGTCATCCTCTCACTGTCGGTCGCCTACGCCGTGATCGGCGCGCTGCTGCTGGTCGTGCTGGTCTATGCGCGGCTGCACTGGTCCTTGAAGGCGGTCGCCGTGGTCGTGACCAGCGCCTTCTATGTCGTCAGCTTCAGCGAGATGCGCGGGCTGCTCGGCTGGGCCAGTACGGACCGACTGCCTGCCACCTTCAAGCTGCTGAAGTCCCGCATCGTCGAGCCGCATTCGCTGGAGGGCGATCCGGGCTCGATCTATCTGTGGGTCGAGGCGCTGGACGAGGACAATCGTCCGAGCGGCATCCCCCGGGCGTTCCGGGTGCCCTACGATGACAGGCTGGCCGACAAGACCCATGCGGCGGAGAACGAGATCGCGCTCGGACATCCGCAGGGCGGGCGGGCCGCCGATTTTGGCGGCGGCGATGGCAGCCTGATCGACATGGTCCGGGAGTATGTGACGCCGAAGACCATTTTGGAGACCAGCGGCGGCGATTCCTCGACCGGCGAATTCAATGCGCCGCCCGCCGGGGCGCAAGGCGCCGTGTTCACGCCGATCCCGCCGCCCCGGATGCCGCCGAAGGACGAGCAATAGGCCCTTCACCATCGCGGCAGGGCAGCGCTGGTAAACTGTCCCGCGCCGGCGCATCTTCTTGACGTCCCTCAATTTGACCTTATCGGCTTCTGATAAGATTTTGAGGGTGGAGGGTGCGTGCTCCTAGCTATCTTCTCGGATATCCACGGCAACCGGCAGGCGTTCGAGGCGTGCCTGAAGCTGGCCCGCGCGAAGGGTGCGGAGCGCTTCATCCTGCTCGGTGACTTCGTCGGCTATGGCGCCGATCCGGAATGGGTCGTGGACACCGCGATGGAGCTCGTTGCCGGCGGCGCCGTGGCGGTGCGCGGCAATCACGACCAGGCAGTGAATTCCTCGGCCGAAACCATGAATGCGGAGGCGCAGGTCGCGATCGAATGGACCCGCGGCCGGCTCGACACCGCGCAGCGGCGGTTCCTGGCCGAATTGCCGATGCTGGTGGAGGACCACGACCGTCTGTTCGTGCATTCGGAAGCCTCCAGCCCGCAGCGCTGGCACTACGTCCGATCGACTGCGGATGCCGCCAAGAGCCTGATCGCGACACCGGCCCACGTCACCTTCTGCGGCCACATCCACAGGCCGGCGCTCTATTCGATGTCGGTGACGGCGAAGATGACGAGCCTCGTGCCCAAGACCGATGTTTCGGTGCCGCTGCTGCGCGGACGGCAATGGCTTGCGGTGCTCGGCTCGGTCGGTCAGCCCCGCGACGGCGATCCGTCGGCGTCCTTCGTGCTGTTCGACACGGTCTCGTGCCAGATCACCTATTGCCGCGCCCCTTACGACGTCGCGACCGCGGCAAACAGGATCCGCGACAACGGTCTGCCGCATTGGCTGGCCGACCGCTTGTCGCAGGGACACTGACGGCGATGCCGAAACCCCTGGTCAAATCTGGCGTGGAGATCGACGGCTATACCATCGGCGAATCCGTCCACGCCGGCGGCATGGCGACGCTGTGGACCGTGACCCATCCCGGCATCGACGTGCCGCTTCTGATGAAGATCCCGCGGGTGTCTGAAGGCGAGGACCCCGCCGCGATCGTCTCCTTCGAGATGGAGATGATGATCCTGCCGCGGCTTGCGGGGCCGCACGTGCCGACCTGTTTTGGCACCGGCGATTTCGCCCGCCAGGCCCATGTGGTGATCGAGCGCATCGTCGGCACGACACTGTACAAGCGGCTGCCGGACCTGCCGCTGCCTTACGACGAGGCGCGACAACTCGTGGCCAAGATCGCGACCGCACTCGCCGACCTGCACCGGCAGAACGTGATTCATCACGACATCAAGCCGAGCAGCATCATGTTCCGCGACAGTGGCGAGGCGGTGCTGATCGACTACGGCCTGTCGCACCACAACCATCTGCCTGATTTGTTGCAGGAGGAATTCCGCCTACCTTATGGCACCGCACCCTACATGGCGCCGGAGCGGCTGCTCGGGGTGCGTGACGATCCGCGCAGCGACCTGTTCTCGCTCGGCGTGCTGCTCTATTTCTTCACCACGGGCGAGCGTCCCTTCGGCGAGGGTGAGACCCTGCGCGCGATGCGACGCCGGTTGTGGCGCGATCCCTATCCGCCGCGCGCATTGCGCGCCGACTATCCGCCCTGGCTCCAGGAGGTGGTGCTGCGGTGCCTCGAGATCGAGCCGGTCTGGCGTTATCCGACCGCCGCACAGCTGGCCTTCGATCTCGCCCATCCGGACCAGGTCAAGCTCACCGCGCGCGCGGAGCGGCTGAAGCGCGACTCCCTTGGGGTCGCGTGGCGGCGCCGCTTCAATCAGGGCGTCATGCTGCCCCGGCCGAAATCGGATGTCGCGGCGCAAATCGCATCGAGCCCAATTCTTGCGGTCGCGCTCGACACGGTGGAGGGTGCACCGGAGCTGAACGAGGCGCTGCGCGTGACCACCGAGCGCATTCTCGCCACGCTGCCCTCGGCGCGGCTTGCCTGCCTCAACGTGCTCAAGCTCAACCGTATCGCGATCGACCGGACGCTCGACGAGCAGGGCTCCAACAAGCATATCGACCGCCTGGTCGCGCTCCGGCATTGGGCGACGCCTCTCAGGCTGGACGAGAGCCGGCTGTCGGTTCATGTGCTGGAGGCCGTCGACCCCGCCGCCGCGATCCTGGAGTTCGCCGAGGTCAACCAGGTCGACCACGTCATCATCGGGGCGCGGCAGAGCTCGTTTCGGCGCTCGCTGCTCGGCAGCGTCTCGGCCAAGGTGGCCTCGGAGGCGACCTGCACCGTCACGGTGGTGAGGCCGCCGCGGATGGCAGGGGATGCCGCTGAAGCAGATGCCGGCGAGGCGGCCGGATAGGGCTGCGCTCCGAACGGCGGATCAGGACGCGTGGACGGTGTGGGCGACGCGCTTGCGGCGGATCGGCCAGGAGAATTGCGGGCCGGGGTCGCCGTGATCCGCGCTGCCGCCGAAATACTGGATGATCTCGCGGCAGGGCTCGCAGTTGAACAGGTTACGCGACGCGGATGCCTTGGTCATTTCCTTCAGGCAGTTCGGGCAGTGCGGCTTCATCAGTCTCAAGTCCAATTCAGAATCTCATTGCCGGCACGGTGACCGGATCGGTTAGTCCAGGTCCGCCGCTTTCTGCTCCCGGATCGTCGCGCATCTCCTCTTCGGTCCGTTCGAGCCGACCGAAGAAATAGTCGAGGTCCGGATGCGGACGCCGCGGAACGCGACACCTGCGCTTCGGTTGACGCTTCACGAGCGCGAATTGCATGGTGTCAGATCCGATTGCGACGGATGCTGCGCACCGGACGTGCCGGGACCTGCACCGGTCCGGCCGAAGGGCCAAACACAACAAACGCACTGAAACCAAGCCACAACGCCACGCCAGTCCAAACCAGGGTCGTCGTCATGATGTGCTCCCGCGAAAACAGGCAAGAATCACTAGCAGTGATTTGCGCGAATCAGGGAAGTCCGGAGGAGTACGGAATAAGGTTGCAATCTTAACAATTGCGCGCTGCTGTGCCCGCAGCAGCCGCAGTTTTTTGCATGTGCGGCCGCCGCACCTTGCCTGCGCGTGCGCCCTCGAGGATATCGCGGATGCGCGGGGCGTCTCGAACACAGCGAAACCCATAGCGGCCGGTGTAGTCGGTATCGGGCGAACGCGTCGATCGTCCTGACGCGAAGTTGAGGTGGCCGGCGCCACCGCCGATGTCGAGGATTTCAAAGGCCGCGTCCATCGCATGGAACGGCGTCTGGCTGACCGTCCGTCTGCCCCAAGCCGTTCGCAGGATCAGCGCGCGGCGATCGGTGATCAGATAGAGCGTCTGCAGGTCTTGCAGCAGCATCACCAGCGGAGCCGCAATCATCGCAACTCCCAGCATTACGAGAGGTTGGGCGGCCTGATCGACCCAACCTTTCCTGACGGCGACGACGGTCAGCAGCAGCCAGGGGAAGCCGAGCCACCACAGAAATCGCCACATGATCATCCGGGCAACGCCGTCGGGCTGGCCCTGCCAGACCACCTGCTCGCCGTCCTGCAAAGCCTCGGCAAGCAGGCGCCGCAATCCTGCAGAAAACGGAGTGGCACGGATCTCATCCATCCCCATTGGTCGCACCGGCCACAAGGCCGGTTCGGACCGCGAAAGGTCGTCAGATGGCCTCGCCGCGTGCACCCGCGGCCGCGTTGCGGATTGCCGCGATGTTGGTCTTGTAGGCCTCCTGCGTGCCGCCCCTGAACACGGAGGTGCCGGCGACGAAGGCGTTGGCGCCGGCAGCCGCGAGCGCGCCGGCAACGTCGGGGCCGACGCCACCATCGACCTCGATGTCGATCGGGCGTCCCGCAAGCATCGCACGGATGTCGCGGATCTTGGAGATCGCGGAGGGGATGAAGGCCTGGCCGCCGAAGCCGGGATTGACCGACATCACCAGCACGAGGTCGACCAGGTCGAGCACGTATTCGAGCGCGCTGATCGGCGTGCCGGGGTTGAGCGAGACGCCGGCCTTCTTGCCGAGCCCGCGGATGGCCTGGAGCGAGCGGTGCAGATGGGGACCCGCCTCGGCATGCACCGTGATGTGGTCGCAGCCGGCTTTGGCGAAGGCTTCGAGATAGGGATCGCAAGGCGAGATCATCAGATGCGCGTCGAAGATCTTCTTCGTGTGCGGGCGCATCGCCTTGATGATGTCGGGGCCATAGGAGATGTTGGGAACGAAGTGCCCGTCCATCACGTCTAGATGGATCCAATCGGCGCCGGCGGCGTCCACCGCGCGCACCTCTTCGCCGAGCTTGGAGAAATCCGAGGCCAGGATCGAGGGCGCGATGGCCAGGGGGCGGGGGACGAAGGCTTGGGTCATGGCGCGGTTTCCGGTGGCGGCCGAAACAAGAATGGCCTCGCCTAACATGGGCCTCTGCGGCGGGCAATGCAGGAGGAAGCTGCTTCCTGTGGGCGGAAATTTCTGCCGCGACCGGCACGAATTGCCGGTGTTCCCGGGCCGCGCAAGGTGCAGCGAAAGCGGATTTCATTGAGCTTTTCACGCTGGCACGACGCTTGCTGCTGGTACGACGCTTGCTGACGTCGCCTTCGGAACATTGGTTGCGGCGTGCCGCATCGGTTGGAGTTGTGCAATGTTGTTTGCCCTTGGCGCCGTATCGAGCGCGCTCGACGCGATCCAGTCTCTAACGAGCTCGAAATCGTCCTCGTCCACGCAGAAGACGGGGTCGTCGCAAGGCGCAATCAATCCGTTCGCGATCGAGAGCGGCAGCAGCACGACGAGCAACGCGACCTCGTCGGTCAATGCCGGCAAATACCCGCAGATCGCGCCGGAGACGATGAACGCGCTGTTCGCAGCGCAAAGTCAGTCGACGGACAGCACGAGCAGCTCGGCCAGCTCGAGCTCGACATCCTCGACCTCGACGAGCCGTGACGCCGCGCTGAAGGACCTGTTCTCGCAGATCGATGCGGACGGCGACGGCAGCATCACCAAGTCCGAATTCGAGAACGCGCTGGGCGCCGGCGGCACCAACCTCGCGCAGGCCGACGATGTGTTCTCGAAGATGGATTCGAATTCGGACGGCAGCGTAAGTCTGGACGAGATGTCGAAGGCGCTGAAGAGCGGTCATCACGGCCACCATGCGCAAGGCGCGGGCGGCTCGGGCGACGGATCGGATTCCTCGTCGAAGTCCGGCGGCGGCTCGACCTCGACCACGGCGACCAATGCCGACGGCTCGACCACCACCACCGTTACCTATGCCGACGGCTTCAAGATGTCGACGACGGTCCCTGGCGCCTCCAGTTCTTCAAATGCGAACGGTGGCGGCAATTCGCCGTATGACTGGTTCGGACAGATGATGCAGCGGCAGGCGCAGGCTGCGGCGGGATCGGCGGCATCCTCGATGTCGATGAGCGTGTGAGCGCAGAGCACTCTCTCAGCAAATGATGGTGACATGCCGCGCGAAAGCGGGGCATCCAGTACGCCGCGGCCTCCCGGTTCAATCACTGTCGTCTCTGGAATACTGGATCGTCCGGTCGTCGCCCGGCGATGACACCTGACCTGTGGCGAGATGGGCGCAAACTAATCGCCGAACCGGTCCTTCCACGCCGGTTGCGCGCCGGGGAACGGCAACGTCGTCGCGCCGTAAACGCCGCGCGCGATCGCGCGCGCGACCACGTTGGCTGCGACCGTGCCGAGTTCGGTGAGGCCGACCAGCGGCTCGATCGGTTTCTCGCAGGTGGCGGCCGCGAACAGCACGTCGCCGTCGGTCGGCGCATGCACCGGATAGATCGCGCGGGCAAAGCCGGTATGCGCGATCATCGCCAGCCGCTTGGCCTGCGGCTTGGTCAGCACCGCGTCGGTTACGACGGCCCCGATCGTGGTGTTCTCGCGCGCGCTCGCCGCGGGACCGCCCTTGATGCGCATGCGGAGCATGTCGTCGGTGAACTTGTCCGGCAGCCCCTGTCCGCCGAATTCACCGTCCACCTCGAACGGCGCCGCCCAGAACCACGGTCCGTGACCGACGGTAACGCTGCCTACCGCGTTGACGGCGACGATCGCTGCGACCTTGACGCCGCTTGGCGTCATCGCCGAGGCCGAGCCGAGCCCGCCTTTGAATGTCGCGGTGGTGGCCCCTAAGCCGGCGCCGACGCTGCCGAGCGTGAAGTCCGCGCCGGCGGCGGCCGCTGCGGCGTAGCCGAGGTCGCGATAGGGCGAGAAGCGACCCCAGGCCTTGTCGCCGCCGTTGAGGAGATCGAACAGGATGGCGCCCGGCACGATCGGGATCAGTGCTTCGCGAACCCGGTGGCCGCGGCCCTGCTCGGCGAGCCAGGCCTGCACGCCGCCGCCGGTATCGAGGCCAAAGGCAGAGCCGCCCGACAGCGCGATCGCGTCGACGCGCTCGACGGTATTGGCGAGATCGAGCAGTGCATCCTCGCGTGTGCCGGGGCCGCCGCCGCGGACGTCGATCGCGGCAACCGCCGGGGCATCGAAGATGATCGCGGTCGTGCCCGAGGCGACCTTCGCATCTTCGGCATGGCCGACTCGGACGCCGGCGATGTCGGTGAGGAGATTCTTCACGCTGGCCTCGCGAGCTGAAAGGAGTTCACCTCTGCGATAGCGCAGAGATGTCGCAGGCTCAACTGGCGAGCGCCGTCCTGAGCATCTTGGCGAGCTCGGACTTGCGGTAGGGCTTGGCCAGCAGCAGCACGCCGGAATCGAGCCGGCCATGATGGACGATGGCGTTCTCGGTGTAGCCCGAGGTAAACAGCGTCTTGAGGTCGGGGCGGCGGCGGGCCGCTTCGTCAGCAAGCTGGCGGCCATTCATGTTGCCCGGCATGATGATGTCGGTGAACAGCAGGTCGATGGTCTTGTCGCTGTCGATGATGATGAGGGCGTCGGCGCCGTTGGCGGCCTCGAGCGCGGTGTAGCCGAGGCTCTTGACCTGTGTCACAACATATTGCCGCACCAGCGCGTCATCCTCGACGATCAGGATCTTCTCGCTGCCGCCGGTGATGGGTACATTCTGGAGCGCCTCGTAGTCGGTCTCCTGCACCCCGGTCGAGCGCGGCAGGTAGATCTTCACGCTCGTGCCGTGGCCTTCCTCGCTGTAGATTTTGATGTGGCCGCCTGATTGCTTGACGAACCCGAACACCATGCTCAAGCCCAGGCCGGTGCCCTTGCCGACCTCCTTGGTGGTGAAGAACGGATCGAATACCCGGTCGATCAATTCCGGAGGGATTCCGGAGCCGGTGTCGCTGACGGCGATCATCACGTAATTGCCGGCGACCAGGTCCGGATTCATGCTGGCATAGCCGTCATCCAGGAAAATATTGCGGGTCTCCAGCACCAAAGTGCCGCCGTCGGGCATGGCGTCGCGCGCATTCAGCGCGAGATTGAGGATCGCGGTGGAGAGCTGGCCGGGGTCGACCAGCGTCGGCCAGGCATCCTCGGTGAGCTGCGGCATGATCGTGATCTGCTCGCCCAGGGTCGGATGCAGCAGCTTGGCGGCTTCGAGCACCAGCGCGTTGACGTCGATCTCGCGCGGCTGGAGCGGCTGCTTGCGCGCGAACGCGAGAAGGTGCTTGGTCAGCTGCGCGCCACGCTCGGCCGCATCGTCGATCAGCTTGGTGATGGCGGCAAGCTCGGGCCGGTCTGCCACCGCGTCGCTGAGAATGCCGATCGTACCGGTGATGACTGTCAGGACATTGTTGAAGTCGTGGGCGACGCCGCCGGTCAACTGCCCGATGGAGTCCATTTTCTGGACCTGCCGAAGCTGGGCCTCGGCGGCCTGCTTGTCAGTGAGGTCGCGGCCGATGAAGAAGTGGCGCTTCACCGGCTCGGACCAGGTGCCCATCCAGTTCAGCGTGACCTCGTGACCGTCATAGTGATAGTAGCGCGCCTCGAAGCTGCGCTTGATCTGGCCGCGGCGGGCCGCCCGCATCTCGCCCCGGGTGTTCTCGAGGTCATCGGGATGGATGAACTCGGTCGCGCTGTGCCCGACCATGTCCTCGGGGCTGAAACCGAGGATGTCCTTCACGCTGGGGCTGACCTGGACGAAATTGCCAAAACCGTCGGTAACCAGGATCAGGTCCTGCGACGTCTCGAAGATGCGCTCGCGCTCTTCGATCTCGCGGCGCAGCTTCTCTCTCGCCTGCTTCTCTTCGGTGATGTCATGGGCGATCTTGGAGGCGCCGATGATCTCCCCATGGTCCGTGCGCAGGGGAGAAACATTCAGGACGACGTCGAGCGGGCGTCCGTCTTTTCGGATTCGGGTCGTCTCGTGCTGAGCGATCGACTCGTTGCTGGCGATCCGGTTGAGGATGCTCCTGACCTCGCCCTTGAGATCCGGCGGCACGATGATGTCGATCGGCTGGCCGACGGCCTCGGCGGCGGAGTAGCCGAACAGCTGTTCGGCGGCTTTGTTCCAGCTGGTGATGATGCCGTCGAGCGTTTTGGTGATGATGGCGTCATTGGAGGACTCGACCACCGCGCCGTACAGCGCGAGGCGCTTGCCGTAATAGTCGCGTTCCGAAGCAGATTGCTGCCGCAGCCTGCCGACGAGGCCGACGGTGTGCGCCTGGAGGCGGACATTCTCGATGAGGAGCACTGCGAGCACGAAGGTCGCCGCGGCGAGGCCGTAGAGCCGGCCGGCATAGAAGCCGAGATCGAAGCGCGCGACGTTGACGATCGCCGACAGTGCAATGTCGAACAGCCAGGCGCACATGACGACCATCAGCCAGACGTCGATCACCGAATGCGGCCTGCGGAACCAGAGTGAGACGAGCGCGGCAAAGCTCAGCGACCACACGAAGGACACGACGCCGATCATGGTCGGCGTGTAGTGGCCGTCGCGCAGCAGGACCGGAAGCAGATCGTGTCCCGCGGTGACGATCCAGCCGAAGACGGCCATCGCGGCGATGACGCCGAGCACGCTGACGTAGATTGCGTTGCTGGTCGTGCCCCGAACCCGGGGGCCTCCGTCCTTTTCCTTCAGCCAGGCATAGCCCAGCACGAACAGCGGGAAGCCGGCGTGCCAGATCATGTAGAGCCAGACCGTGGTCTGCCGGCCCGCGCCGAAGAGCCCGGTCGGTGTGAACAGCCCAGGGAAGGTGAAGGCATGGACCAGCGCCGCCGCGGCGGTGAAGAGATAGCCGGTGGCAAGCCACCGCAACGCGCGGGTCCGCAAGACGGCAAATTGCGACAGCAGCAACACTGCCGTGACGATGTCGCTCACGGCGAGCGCCGATTGATAACTTGCGACGAAGGCGGGGACGGGCAGTAGTGGGGTACCTGCGAACGGCGCAGCCGCTGCGAACAGGACCGAGGACACGCCGACGATCGTCAATGCTGCGGCGCGGTCGGTCGAGGTGGCCGGCAGCGTCGAAAGAAATGTGCTTCGGTCGATCGTTGCAGGCACGTCCACCTCTCGCAGGTCGGTCTTGGGCAGGTTCGTCTCCGCTGGTCTCATTCGGCCAACAGCCCGTTCATGGTAGCCGGTTCTGGGCCCGCATCGTGAACGGAACCGGTTACGACTCAACCGAAGGTTACAGCTTTCTTAATTTCGGTGGGGACACGGAATAGGGATCGGGTAAGGTGCGCTTTACTGGGCGGTGTCATAATGCTCCTGCGCCGCGGCGCGTTCCAGGTTTGAATCAGCCGATTTTGTTCTCGAGAGTTGTTCCCCATGCCCCGCGTTCTCGTCATCGACGACCAGAAGGGCGTCCGCGCGATGATCGCGATGGTGCTTCGGGTCAATCATTTCGAGGTCGTGGAGGCCGAGAGCGGTGCCTCCGGGCTGAACGCCTTCGCGGAAAGCCCATTTGACGCGGCAATCGTCGACATCTTCCTCGGCGACACCAGCGGCGTCGACGTCATCGCGAGCCTGCGCGAGCGCGCGCCGACGCTCCCCGTCATTGCGGTATCCGGGATGACGGCGCTCGATTTCATGGAACAATCGCCGCACCTTGCCAACGTGGCCTGCCTGCAAAAGCCGTTTCGGCCGAACGATCTCCTGCAAGCCTTGCGGAAGGCCCAGGCCGCGGCGGGCGGCGAACTGCCCGAAGCCGTCTGACCTTACCGCAAGAAGAAACGCCCCGGGGGTAAGCCGGGGCGTGGTGATGATTGATGGGACTTGAGGTCAAGGCCGACGGTTAGGTGCCGTTGCCGCTGATCTCGGCGTAGTTGCCCTTGGCATCCCACTTGTAGACAACGTAGTCGATCTGCTTGATGTCGCCCTTGGCGTCATACTCGATCGGGCCGATCACGGTGTCCCACTTGCCGGCCTTCATCGCCTCCATGACCTTCTTGGCGTCGGTGGTGCCGGCCTTCTTCGCTGCCTGCGACCAGACCTGCATCGCCGCGTAGGTGTAGAGCGTGTAGCCCTCGGGATCGATCCCCTTGGCCTTGAACGCCTCGACGATCTTCTTCGCCGTCGGCTTGTTGCGCGGATCGGGGCCGAAGGTGAACAGCGTGCCTTCGCCGGCCGGACCGGTGATGGAGGCGTACTCCTTGTCGGCGAGCGCGTCGCCGGCCATCAGCACGGTCTTGAGGCCCTGGTCGCGCATCTGACGCAGGATCAGGCCGCTCTCCTGATGATAGCCGCCGACATAGACGAGGTCGATGTTGTCGCGCTTCAGGCGCGAGACGATCGCGTTGAAGTCCTTGTCGCCCTTGTTGTAGGATTCGTACATCTTCTCGGTGATGCCGGCCTTGTTGAGCGCCTTCTTGGTCTCGTCGGCAAGACCCTTGCCGTAGGTGGTCTTGTCGTTGAGGATCGCGATGTTCTTGCCCTTGAAGTTCTTGGCGATGTACTGCGCGGCGATCAGGCCCTGCTGGTCGTCGCGGCCGCAGACGCGGGCCACGTTCCAGAGCTTGCGCTCGGTGAAGGTCGGGTTGGTCGAGGCCGGCGTGATCTGGAGCACGTTGCCGTCGGCATAGGCCTCAGAGGCGGGGATCGACGACGACGAGCAATAGTGCCCGGCCACGAACGGGATTTTTGCGCCGGCGATTTTCTCGGCGATCGACCGCGCCTGCTTGGGATCGCAGGCGTCGTCATTGACACTAAGCGCGAGCTTCTTGCCGTTGACGCCGCCGGCGGCGTTGATGTCGGCCACGGCCATTTCGGCGCCGTTCTTCATCTGGCGGCCGAAGGCGGACTCGCCGCCGGTCATCGGGCCTGCGACTGCGACGGTGACATCCTGCGCGAATGCCGCGCTCGATAGCGCGAGCGATGCGCCGAATGCCAGACCGATGAGCTTGAGTGATTTCATGAGATACCTCGCGGGTGGTAACCTGTGGAAGTTGCCGGGCACGCCCGGTCCAAACCGGCGCCATTCTCGAATGAAATTACGGAGAAGTCACCGGCAAAATGCGCGCATTGGTGGAGATATCGCCAAATTCGGCCGCACCTGATTCGCCCTTGGCTGCGGTTGGAAGGCGTCAGCCGTGCCGGCCGCCCTCCAGATAGGCGGCGCGAATCTCGGGGCGCTGCAGCAACTCGGCGCCGGTCCCGGCCAGCGTGATCAGGCCATTGACCATGACATAACCGCGGTGGGCCAGCTTGAGCGCATGGTTGGCGTTCTGCTCGACGATCAGAACGGTCAGGCCGTCCTGCCGGTTCAGGGTGCGGATGGCATCGAAAATCTGGCGCGCGATCAGCGGCGCGAGGCCAAGCGAGGGCTCGTCGAGCAGGAGCAGCCGGGGGCGGCTCATCAGCGCGCGGCCGATCGCCAGCATCTGCTGCTCCCCGCCGGACAGGGTTCCACCGCGCTGGGCATAACGCTCCTTCAGCCGCGGAAACAGCGTGAACACGCGTTGCAGCGTCGCCTCGCGTTCTGTGTCCGTGCATTCGGTGGCGTCTGCCCCCATCTGGAGGTTTTCCGCTACGCTCATGCGCGGGAAGATGCGGCGGCCTTCCGGTGATTGCGCGATGCGCAAATGCGCGATCTCGTGGGTGGGAACGTCCGTGATGTCGCGACCTTCGTACAGGATCTGGCCGGCGCGGGCGCGCGGCTTGCCGAAGATCGTCATCATCAGCGTCGATTTGCCGGCGCCGTTGGCGCCGATCAGGGCGACGATCTCGCCGGCATTGATCTCGACGTCGACGCCTTTCAGCGCCTCGATCTTGCCGTAGGCGGCGCGAAGATCGCGGATCGCGAGCAGGGGGGAGGTCACGACCCGCTCTCCATCACGGCCACGGCCTCGTCCTCGTCGGCGCCGAGATAGGCGGCGATCACCTTGGGATCGTCGCGGACTTCGCGCGGCGTGCCTTCCGAGATCTTGACGCCATGGTCCATCACCACGATGTGGTCGGAGATTTCCATGACCACCGACATGTCGTGCTCGATCAGCAGGATCGAGGTGCCGAGTTCGTCGCGAATCGACAGCAGGAGCTCGCTCAAGGCCGCGCTCTCGCGCGCATTGAGGCCGGCGGCAGGTTCGTCCAGGCACAATAGCGCGGGCTCGGTGCACATGGCGCGTGCGATTTCCAGCCGTCGCTGGTCGCCATAGGCGAAATTGCCTGCGGCCTCGTCGGCGCGGTCGAGCAGGTTGACCCGTTTGAGCCAGTCGGTGGCGAGATCGATCGCACGCTTTTCGGCGTCGCGGTAGACGGGGGCGCCGATGAGGCCGAGGAAAGTGAAGCCGGAGGCGCGCATCAGGGCGTTGTGCTGCGCCACCATCAGGTTTTCCAGCGCGGTCATGCCGGGAAACAGGCGGATGTTCTGGAATGTGCGCGCGACCTTGGCCTGCTTGGCGATGCGGAAGTCGTTGAGCCGCTCCAGCGCGATCACCCTGCCATCGTCGTGGGTGAGGCGGATGCTCCCGCCGCTCGGCTTGTAGAAGCCGGTGATGCAGTTGAAGACCGTGGTCTTGCCGGCGCCGTTCGGCCCGATCAGCGCGGTAATCTTCTTCCGTTCGGCGGCGAAGGACAGGTCCTGCACGGCGACGATGCCGCCGAAGCGCATGGTGAGCCGGTCGACGCTGAGAATCTTGTCGCCGCTCATCCGTGCCCTTCCTTGACAAGGTCGGAGGAGATCGCCTGCGCCTTGGTCAGATACACGGTCGGTGCGCGGTGACCGATCAGGCCGCGCGGCCGCCAGATCATGATCAGCACCATCGCCATGCCGAACACGAGCATGCGGTAGTTCTCGAGGCCGCGGAACAGCTCGAAGCCGCCGATCATGGCAAGAGCTGCGAGCGCGACGCCGAGCTGCGAGCCCATGCCGCCGAGCACGACGATGGCGAGGACCAGCGCCGATTCCTGGAAGGTAAAGGATTCCGGGCTGATGAAGCCCTGGCGCGTGGCGAAGAACGCGCCGGCGAAGCCGCCAAACATGGCGCCGGTCGCGAACGCCGTGAGCTTGGTGGTCGTGGTGTTGATGCCGAGCGCGCGGCAGGCGACCTCGTCTTCGCGCAAGGCTTCCCAGGCCCGGCCGATCGGCAGGCGGCGCAGCCGGATCGTCACCCAGTTGGTGAGGAGCGCCAGCGCCAGGATCAGGTAGAACAGGAAGATGATGCGGTGGGTCGCCGAATACTCGATGCCGAGCCTGGCGGCGAGCCCGTCATCGCTGTTGTCGAGCGGGATGCCGAAGAAGGAGGGGCGCGGAATGCCGGAGACGCCGTTGGGCCCGCCGGTGAGCTCCTGCCAGTTGATGATGACGAGACGGATGATCTCGCCGAAGGCCAGCGTCACGATCGCGAGGTAGTCGCCACGCAGACGCAGCACGGGGAAGCCGAGCAGCACGCCCCAGAACGCGGCGAGGATGCCGGCGAGCGGCAGACAGATCCAGAACGACCAGCCGAAATTCGTGGCGAGCAGTGCGTAGGAATAGGCCCCGACTGCATAGAAGGCGACGTAGCCGAGATCGAGCAGGCCGGCGAGGCCGACCACGACATTCAATCCCCAGCCCAGCATGACATAGGTGAGCACGAGGATCGCGAGGTCGAGGATGTAGCGCTGGTTATAGAAGATGACCGGCACCAGCAACGTGAAGATCAGCAGCGCTGGCGCGAGGTAGCGGCCAATGAAGGACATGCCGCTCTGCACCGCCGGCGGCACCAGCTTCTCCGCTCCGGTCGTGCCGATCCATTGCCGCAACAGCTCGATCACGATCGAGCCGCCGAACACGATGCCGACGAGGGAGGCGAGGTCGCCGAAGCGCGTCCAGTAGGTGAGCTGGCCGGAAGAGCCCGCCTCGGTGCGGACGCCGACCATCAGCGAGAATAGCACCAGCGCAACCAGCGCGTTGATGGCGGCGGTCTTCAGGAGGGAGGAGATGCCCGCTGCGGATTTGGCCGTCATGGTCGAGGGAGCTGTCACGCGGCCGGTCCGTCAGACTTTTTCGACTTCGGGGCGACCGAGCAGGCCGGTCGGCATGAAGATCAGCACGACAATCAGGATCGAGAACGCCGCGACGTCCTTGTATTCGACCGAGAAATAGGCCGACCAGAACGTCTCGATCAGGCCGATTGCAAGACCGCCGAGCATGGCGCCCGGCAGCGAGCCGATACCGCCGAGCACGGCCGCGGTGAAGGCCTTGATGCCGGCGACGAAGCCCATGAAGAAATCGACCAGGCCATAATAGAGGAGGTACATCAGGCCCGCGACCGCGGCGAGCGCGGCACCGATCACGAAGGTCATGGAGATGGTGCGGTCGACATTGACGCCGAGCAGCGCCGCCATGGTCTGGTCCTGCTCGCAGGCGCGCATGTCGCGGCCGAGGCGGGTGCTTGACACCAGCCAGGTGAAAAGCGCCAGCAGCACGATGGTAGTGACCACCACCATGATCTGGATGTTGGAAAGCTGGATCACGAAGCCGTCCGGGCTCTCATGCAGCGTGTAGCCGCCCGTGATGAAGGGCGGGATCGGCTTGACGCGGGCGCCCTGCGCCACCTGCGAATAATTGGTCAGCACGAAGGACATGCCGATCGCCGACAGCATCGGGGCGAGGCGAAAGGAATGGCGCAGCGGCCGGTAGGCGATCCGCTCGATGGTCCAGCCGTAGAGCGCGGTGATCGCCATCGAGACCAGGAGCACGACGAGCAGGATCACGGGGATTGCGGTCAGGCCGAGCGAGATCAGGATCAGGAAGGTGATCAGGGCGATGAATCCGCCGATCATGAAGATGTCGCCGTGGGCGAAGTTGATCATGCCGACGATGCCGTAGACCATCGTGTAGCCGATCGCGATCAGGCCGTAGATCGAGCCCAGGACGAGACCGTTGATGAGCTGCTGGGCGAAATAATCCATGCGCTGCCGTTACCAAACCTGACGCGGCTCAAAGGTGGCTCTTTGAAGAGTTCTCGGGCTCCGGCAGCCCTTGAGCGTTTCTTCAGGTTTTGTAACAGCACGGAACCGGCGGCTGCAACAGGCCCGCGCCTCCCCACTAAGGCTTGTACAGAAATCATTTGGCGCTCGGGTTCCCGGGGGCGAGGGAACTCGGTTCCGGCGGTAACAAAAGCAGACGCCGGCCGTTACCTCGCTTCTGACGTCCAACAAGGGAGTTCCCCAAATGACGAAGCAGCAGAACCAGAACCCGGGTCAGCAGAGTCAGAACCCCGGCCAGCAGCGCCCAAGTCAACAGCCGGGGCAGCAGCAGGGCGGCGGTCAGAAACCCGGACAGCAGCAGCAGAACGACCCGATGCGGCAGGGCGATCGTCCCGGGCAGCAGCAGGGCGGTCAGCGCAGTCAGGACGAATAGTACGGGAGTATGGACGTGAAGTGGGCCCCGCCGAAAGGCGGGGCTTTTTCTGATGCACGCCCCCGCCATTCCGAGCCCAGGGGGCAGTTAAGGTAAACAAAGGGTTTAAATTGCCGCCGCAGTCTGATGCGAGTTAGCTCCGGCAAAGCCGCTGCCTTCCGTCGAAGGCCTCGGCAACCAAGCGGGAAGCAGCATGTTCAGGAATTGGCGGATCGGTTCGGTCAACGGCGCGCTGCTGGCAGCCTATTTTATCCCGGCCTGGACGCTGGTCGCTTTCAACATCATGGTCGCACCGGTGCACGGGCTCTATGAGCGGCCGAGCGTCGCGGTCGCGCTGTTTCTCAGCGACCATCTCGAGATGGCGGGGATGAGCACAGTGCGGGCAGCCTGGCTGCTGGCGCTGGGCCGGATGACCGTCGTGGCGTTCTTTGCGATCTATCTCGCGCTTCTCTGCATCCCCCGCGTCCGCAAGAGTGGCGGCAGCGACGAGGCGCTCGGCATTGCCCTGGCGATCGGCAGCCTGATCTCGTTCGTCAGCATGGTGATGGCTTCGAAGGTCGGCGAGATGGCCGCGCTGCGGCTGCACGCCACCGAGTTGCTGCTCCTGCTCGGCGCGGCCATCGTGGTGGTGATCGAGAAGCCGTCGCCAGCGCCGAAGGCCGTCGAGACCGCCGCTCCGCTAGGTCTTGAGCAGGCCGAGCTCCTGCACAATCGCTGAGGCTTCCTTCACGGCGTGGTTCACCGCCGGCACGCCGCAATAGATCGCCTGCTGCAGCAGGATTTCCTTGATGTCGTCGGGTGTGAAGCCGCCCTCGGCGAGCGCCGCGCGCACATGCAGGCGGAATTCGTCCCATTGTCCCAGCGCGACCATGGTGCCGATCACCAGCACCCGCCGCGTGCGCTCGTCGAAATGCGGCCGCGTCCAGATCTCGCCCCAGGCGTAACGGGTGATCATGTCCTGGAAGTCGGTGTTGAACGCGTTGCGGTTCGCGATCGACTTGTCGACCCAGGCATTGCCCAGCACCTTTCGGCGCACATTCATGCCGGCATCACGGCGCTTCTGGTCGTCCATGGTTCTTTCCTCCTTCGTCATTGCGAGCGCAGCGAAGCAATCCAGAGTGTCTCCGCGGAGGGATTTCTGGATTGCTTCGTCGCTACACTCCTCGCAATGACGGTTGTGGCTAACGCTGCGTCAGGAAACCCACCACCGCGTCGGTGAACGCGTGCGGCTGCTCGACATTGGAAATGTGGGCGGCGTCGATGATGGTCATGCTGGCGCCGGGAATGTTCGCGCGGATCAGTTCGCCCGCCGAGATCGGCGTCGCCATGTCGTGGCGGCCGGCGATCACCAAGGTCGGGCTCTTGGTCTTGGGAAGCAGCGCGCGCTGGTCGAGCGTCGACAGCGCTTCGCAGCAGGCGAGATAGCCCTCGACGGGGGAGGCGAGCAGCATCGACTTCATCTTCGCGGTGATGTCCGGCTCGCGCTCGCGGAAATCCTGGGTCAGCCAGCCGCCGATCACGGCATCGGCGACCGCCGCGATGCCGCCCTTCTTCACGGCATCGATGCGCTCCAGCCATTTGGTCGGCTCGGCATAGTAGCAGGAGGTGTTGGCGAGGATGATCTTGCCGAAGCGTTCCGGCGCGTTCGCGCCCAGCCATTGCCCGACCATGCCGCCCATCGACAGGCCGCACCAATGCACCTTCTCGATGTTGAGATCGTCGAGGATCGCGAGCACGTCGCGGCCGAAGCGCTCCATCGTATAGGGACCGGGCGGCACGTTCGACTTGCCGTGGCCACGGCGGTCGTAACGGATGACGCGGAATACCTGCGTCAGTGCCTTCATCTGCGGCTCCCACATCTGAAGCGTGCAGCCGAGCGAGTTGGAGAGCATCAAGGTCGGTCCGCCGTCGCAGCCCTCGACGGAGACGTTGAGCAGGCATCCGTCGGCATCGATCATGGGCATGCGGCGTCTCCGTCGTATTTGCGGTGCTTATTCGCGGTCGAGGCTGTCGAGCAGCCGGTCGATCAGGGCTTGGGAAGCGCCTTGATAGGCCATCGGCTCGAACAATGCCGCAATTTTTTCCGGCGGCAGATGAGCGGTAACCAGCGCATCAGCCGACAGCACCTCGCGAAGATGCTTCTTCTCGGTGACCGCGCGCTTGCTGGCGGCCTCGATCAGATGATGCGCATCGCTCTTCCCGATCTTCTCTGCCAGCGCAAAGGTGACGGCTTCCGCCATGATCAGCCCGTGCGTCGCATCGAGATTGCTGCGCATGCGCGCGGCATCGACGTCGAGGCCCTCGGCGATGTCGACGATGGCGGCGAGCGCCCCCGAGGTGACCAGCATCAATTGCGGCAGCGTCGGCCATTCCGCGTGCCAGGGACCGGCGCTGCGCTCATGGTCCTGCACCTGCGCGGCAAAAATCGTCGCCGCGAGCTGCGGGGCCATGGTCGCAGCGCCCAATGCGCTGGCGGCGGCGACCGGGTTGCGCTTGTGGGGCATGGTCGAGGAGCCACCGCGGCCTTCGCCGGCGGGCTCGAACGCTTCGGCAACGTCAGTCTGCATCATCAGCGAGACGTCGCGCGCGATCTTGCCGCAGCTGCCGGTGAGAATAGCGAAACACGATGCCGCTTCGGCGATCCGGTCGCGATGGGTGTGCCAGGGCGCCTCGGGCAGCGGCAGGTTCAGCTCTTGCGCCAGCCGTTCGGCGACCGCGAGCCCCTTGTCGCCGAGCGCGGCGAGCGTGCCGGCGGCACCCCCGAATTGCAGCGCGAGGCCCTCGCGGGCGAGCCGCCTGAGACGGCAGCGGGCGCGGGCGAGGCTTGCGGCATATTCGGCGGCCTTCAGGCCGAACGGCATCGGCAGCGCGTGCTGGAGCCAGGTCCGCGCGACCATCGCGGTGGCGCGATGGGCGCGTGCCAATGCGGCAAAACCCTTGATGGCGCGGCTGAGGTCGGCATCCAGCGCGCGGATGCCGGCGCGAAGCGTGAGCATGGTTGCGGTGTCGATGACGTCCTGGCTGGTCGCGCCCCAATGCACGTAACGCGCGGCCTCGGCCTCGGCCTTGCCGACATTGGCGGTCAGCGCCTTGACCAGGGGAATCGCAAGATTGCCTGATCGCGTTGCGGCCTCGGCCAGGGCTGCCATGTCAAAGGTGTCGGCCTTGCAGGCGGACGCGATCGGCCCCACCGCGGATGCGGGAATCACACCTGCGGCGGCCTCGGCCCGTGCCAGGGCTGCCTCGAAATCGAGCATGTTCTGAAGGGTCGACCGATCGTCGCAGACCGCGCGCATGGCCGCGCTCGACAGCATCGGGGCGAGCAGGGGGGAGAGGGATGTACTCATATCGTGCGGGACCTAACCACCATGGCCTGCCTGTGCCAATCCCAAACCATCGGCGCAAGCTTTTTGCAGTTGCGAATATGCATTGCACGTGACCGGGGGCCGCCCTTTCCTTTATGGCCTCCGTGCGTTACTTGAGCAGCATTATAGTTGTGCGATCCGGGAGGTCCCCATGGCCATGACGATGAACGGCGAAGTCCAGCTTGCGGCGCCGCGCGAGGCCGTGTGGGACAAGCTCAATGATCCCGAAGTACTGAAGGCCTGCATTCCCGGCTGCGAGGAGTTGGAGAAGACCGATGATGGCGGCTTTCGCGCAACGGCGAAAATGAAGGTCGGCCCGGTGTCCGCGCGCTTCAAGGGCAAGGTCACGCTGTCGGATCTCGACCCGCCAAATGGCTACAAGATCTCCGGTGAAGGCGAGGGCGGGGTGGCCGGCTTCGCCAAGGGCGGCGCGGCCGTCAGGCTCGCGGAGAAGGACGGCGGCACGCTGCTCTCCTACGACGTCGAGGCGCAGATCGGCGGCAAGTTGGCGCAGCTCGGCCAGCGTCTCATCAACGGCGCCGCCAAGAAGCTGGCCGACGAATTTTTCGCGAACTTCGCCAAGGCGGTACAGGGCTGAAGGCTATCGCCTTTCGGCATGGCGCCTTGCGTCCTGGGCGATGTTGCCCCCGGGCATAATGGCCCATATGATGGGTTGGAATAATTATAAGAACCGCTTCGATGGGACCCGTCGGGGCGCTGATAGAGAGTGCTTATGGCAAAAATCTCCCTCATCGTGAACGGCAATCCAGTCACGGCCAACGTCGATCCCCGCACCCTCCTGGTGCAGTTTCTGCGCGAGAATCTGCGGCTGACCGGCACCCATGTCGGCTGCGACACCTCGCAGTGCGGCGCCTGCGTCGTGCATCTCGACGGCAAGGCCGTGAAGTCCTGCACGACGCTGGCCGTGATGGCCGACGGTCACGAGGTCAAGACGATCGAGGGACTGGCCGCCGACGGCGCGCCGCTGCATCCAATGCAGGAGGCTTTCCGAGAGCACCATGGCCTGCAGTGCGGCTTCTGCACGCCTGGCATGATCATGACCGCGATCGATATCGTGCATCGCAAGGGTCATGAGCTCGACGACCATACGATCCGGGAAGAACTAGAAGGCAATCTCTGCCGCTGCACCGGCTACCAGAACATCGTCGCCTCGATCTCCGCCGGCGCGAAGGCGATGGCGAAATCCGACCTCGCGTAACCCGCGCGCGCATTCCGCGATCAGGACACACCCATGTACGAATTCAAATATCATCGTCCCGGCACCGTGCGGCAGGCGGCCAATCTCCTGGTGAAGAACGAGGACGCGAAGGTCATCGCCGGCGGCCACACGCTGATTCCCGTCATGAAGCAGCGTCTCGCCAGTCCGCCGCATCTGGTCGACCTCTCCCACATCGAGGGCCTCGACACGATCGAGATGAAGGGCCGCTCGCTGGTGATCGGCGCCACCGCCAAGCACGCCGAGGTCGCGACCTCCGCCATCGTCGGTGAGGCGATCCCGGCGCTTGCCAGCCTTGCCGGCGGAATCGGCGATCCCGCCGTGCGTCACAAGGGCACGATCGGCGGCTCCCTCGCCAACAACGATCCGACCGCGGATTATCCGGCCGCGGTGGTCGCGTTAGGTGCGACCATCGTCACCAACAAGCGCCGCCTCAAGGCGGAAGAGTACTTCCAGGGGCTGTTCTCGACCGCGCTCGAAGCCGACGAGATCATCACCAAGGTGATGTTCCCGCTGCCGAAGAAAGCGGCCTACATCAAATTCCGCAACCAGGCCTCGCGCTACGCGCTGGTCGGCGTGTTCGTGGCACGGCGTCCGTCGGACGTGCGCGTCGCCGTGACCGGTGCCGGCTCCGATGGCGTATTCCGTGTCACCGCATTCGAGGAGGCCCTGAAGAAGCGCTTCTCCGCGAAGGCGCTTGATGGCATCGCGGTGCCGGCCGAAGGCCTCAACAGCGACATCCACGGCAGCGCCGAATACCGCGCGCATCTCATCGGCGTGCTGACGCGCCGCGCCGTCGATGCCGGCAATGCCAAGGAATGAGCTGACCTCATTCCTCGGCCCAAACCTGTCCCCGGTGAGGGCGTAGCGAGACTGGCTTTTTCATGACTTCAGCGGCCCATTCTTCCGGTGCTTTGCCGGCATCGGTCGATGCGATGCTCGAACTCCTGACGTCGCGCGGCTATCTCGCCGAGCGATCGCTGGCGACGGTGACGTACCTGTCGCTGCGCATGGGCCGGCCGCTGTTTCTGGAAGGCGAAGCCGGCGTCGGCAAGACCGAGATCGCCAAGGTGCTCTCGGCGGCGCTGGGGCGGAAACTGATCCGCCTCCAGTGCTATGAAGGCCTCGACGTCTCCTCCGCGGTCTATGAGTGGAACAGCGCCGCGCAGATGATCGCGATCCGGATGGCGGAAGCTGCCGGTGACACCGATCGCGACCAGCTGTCGAGCGACATCTTCGCGGACCGCTATATGATCAAGCGGCCGTTGCTTCAGGCGCTGGAGCCCGATGTGGCCGGTCCGCCGGTGCTCTTGATCGACGAGCTCGATCGCGCCGACGAGGCATTCGAAGCGTACCTGCTCGAAATCCTAAGCGACTTCCAGGTGACCATCCCCGAATTCGGCACGGTGAAGGCGCCGAGCCCACCGATCGTCATCATCACCTCCAACCGCACCCGCGAGATCCACGACGCGCTGAAGCGGCGCTGTCTCTATCACTGGGTCGACTATCCCGCGGCCGAGCGCGAGCTCGCGATTGTCAAGTCGCGCGTGCCCGGCATCTCCGCCAAGCTGTCGCAACAGGTGGTGCGTTTCGTGCAGGCGCTGCGCAACCAGGACTTCTACAAATCGCCGGGCGTTGCCGAAACCATCGACTGGGCCACCGCTTTGTCGGAGCTCGACGCCCGCTCGCTGACCCCGCAAGTGGTCGGCGACACGCTGGGCGCGCTGCTCAAATACCAGGACGACATCACCCGGATGCAGGGGGAGACCTTGCAGAAGGTGTTGAAGGACGCGACGAGCGAGAATTGATTTTCCGTCATTCCGGGACGCGCGTAGCGCAAACCCGGAATCCATTGTGCAGCGGCGACGGTGGATGAATGGATTCCGGGTTCGCGCCAAGAGGGCGCGCCCCGGAATGACGGCTGAGAGCGTGGACCCATGGCCATCAACCACCTTGCCCCGGAGCAAACCGAGCAGTTCGCCGACAACATCGTCGGCTTTGCCCGCGCGTTGCGAGCTGCCGGCATGCCGGTCGGGCCGGGCGCGATCATCGATGCCATGAGCGCGCTCCAGGTGATCGACATCGGCAGCCGCGCCGACGTCTTCACCACGCTGGAGGCGATCTTTGTCAAGCGCCACGAGCACGCGCTGATCTTCAAGCAGGCCTTCAACCTGTTCTTCCGCGCCTCGGAAGAGTGGAAGCACATGCTGGATTCGGTGCCGCTGCCGGAGCAGGCGAAGAAGAAGCCGCAAGCCGGCGCGCGCCGCGTGCAGGAGGCGATGTCGCAGCCGCGCATGACCGAGACGCCCCAGCACCAGGAGCAGGATCTGCGCCTGTCGGTCTCCGACAGGGAGATCCTTCAGAAGAAGGATTTTGCCCAGATGAGCGCGGCGGAGATCGCCGAGGCGCTCCGCGCCGTCGAGCGCATGCGCCTGCCGCAGGCCGAGCTTCTGACGCGGCGCCAGCGCCCCGATCCCCGCGGGCTTCGCCTCGACCTCCGCCGCACGTTGCGCGCCTCCTTGCGCACCGGCGGCGAGATCATCGACATCCATCGCCTCGGACGCATAGAGAAGCCGGCGCCGATCGTCGCACTGCTCGATATCTCGGGCTCGATGAGCGAGTACACCCGCCTGTTCCTGCATTTCCTGCATGCCATCACCGACGCGCGCAAGCGCGTCTCGGTATTCCTGTTCGGTACCAGGCTGACAAACGTCACCAGGGCACTGCGCCAGCGCGACCCTGACGAGGCGCTGGCGAGCTGCTCGGCGGCGGTGGAGGATTGGGCCGGCGGCACGCGCATTGCGACCTCGCTGCACAACTTCAACAAATTGTGGGCGCGGCGCGTGCTGAGCCAGGGCGCCATCGTGCTCCTGATCTCCGACGGGCTGGAGCGGGAGGCCGATTCCAAGCTCGCCTTCGAGATGGACCGGCTGCACCGCTCTTGCCGGCGGCTGATCTGGCTGAACCCGCTGCTCCGGTTCGGCGGCTTCGAGGCCAAGGCCCAGGGCATCAAAATGATGCTCCCACACGTTGACGAATTCCGCCCCGTGCATAATTTGAGTTCGATCCAGGAGCTGATCACCACGCTCTCCCGGCCGCTGCCGCCGCATCACCGCAGCCTGATCCGCTCCGCAGCTTGAGAGGCAAGCCATGCTCGATCGCGACGAGGATATTCTGAAGGCGGCGGAGGACTGGCAGAAGGCCGGCCGTGGCGTCGCGCTCGCCACCGTCGTGGAGACCTGGGGCTCGGCCCCGCGCCCGGCGGGCTCGAGCCTCGTCATCAACGACGAGGGCACGTTCTTGGGCTCCGTCTCGGGCGGCTGCGTCGAAGGCGCCGTGGTCACCGAGGCCATGGACGTGATCGAAAGCGGCAAGCCGAAGATGCTGGAGTTTGGCGTTGCCGACGAGACCGCCTGGAACGTGGGGCTGTCCTGCGGTGGCACCATCCGCGTCTTCGTCGAGAAGGTCGGTTAGCCGTGAAGCTCGCAATCCTGCACGAACTCAATGCCGAGCGCACCGCGCGCCGGCCGGTCATCCTGGTGACGGATACCGAGAGCGGCGAGCAGCGTCTGGTGAAGGCCGCGGATTTTGCCAAGGATCCGCTGCGCGCCGAGCTGGACAAGCAGCTTCGCATGGGCAAGAGCGCCAATGTCGAAGCCGGCGGCAAGAAGCTGTTCCTCAACGTCTACGCGCCGACCGCAAAGCTCGTCATCGTCGGCGCGGTCCATATCAGCCAGGCGCTGGCGCCGCTGGCGCGCTCGCTCGGTTATGACGTCACCGTGGTCGATCCGCGTACGGCCTTTGCCAGCCCCGAGCGCTTTCCCGACATTCCTCTCGTCGCGGAATGGCCGGACACGGCGCTGCCGCCGCTCAATGTCGATGCCTACACCGCGTTCGTCGCGGTGACGCACGATCCGAAGATCGACGATCCCGCGCTGCTGCACGCCTTCGAGCGCAACTGCTTCTACATCGGCGCGCTCGGCTCGCGGAAGACGCACGCCAAGCGCGGCGACCGGTTGCGGGCGCAGGGCGCCAAGGAAAGCGACATCGCGCGCATCCATGCGCCCATTGGACTTGCGATCGGCGCGGTCTCTCCGTCCGAGATTGCGGTGTCGATCATGGCCGAGATCACGGCGGTGCTCCGCCTGCCTCCAAAAGAAAAAGAAGAAGCGGCATGAAGTTCGGACCGGCGAGCCCCAAGGACGCGATCGGGGGTGTGACCGTCCACACCCTGCGCCAGGGACCGCTGGTGCTGAAGAAAGGCACGACGATCGGACCTGCGGAAGTCGAAGCGCTGACGCGTGCCGGCATCAAGGAGGTCGTGGTGGTGCGCATGGAGGAGGGCGACGTCTCCGAGGATATCGCCGCCGCCAGCATCGCGCTCGCCGTCGGCGGCGAGGGCATCCATGTCGAGCGTGCCTTCACCGGCCGCGCCAACCTGTTCGCCGCGCGCCCGGGCGTGCTGGTGATTGACCGCGCCGCGGTCGACCGCATCAACAATATCGACGAGGCCATCACCTTTGCCACGCTCACGGCCTACAAGCCGGTGGTCGAGGGCGAGATGGTCGGTACCGTCAAGATCATCCCGTTCGGCGTCGAGGGCGCCTTGCGCGACGCCGCGGTGAAGGCGGCCGGCAACGACGTCCTGAAGATCGCGCCTTATGTGATCCAGCGCGTCGGCGTGGTCTCGACGCTACTGCCGGGCCTGTCCTCCAAGGTGATCGACAAGACGCTGCGCGTGACCGCCGAGCGGCTGGCGCCGGCCGGCGCCAGCATCATTGCCGAGCGGCGGGTCCAGCACGACGAGCGCGCGCTGTCGGCCGCGATCAAGGAACTGCTCGGGCTTGGCGCTGAACTGGTCATTGTGTTCGGGGCGTCCGCGATCGCCGATCGCCGCGACGTCATTCCCGCGGCGGTCACGGGGATCGGGGGCGAGATCGAGCATTTCGGCATGCCGGTCGACCCCGGCAATCTGCTGCTGATCGCGCGGGCCGGCGGCGTGCCGGTACTGGGCGCGCCGGGCTGTGCGCGTTCGCCGGTCGAGAACGGCTTCGACTGGGTGCTGATGCGGCTGCTTGCCGGCATCAAGGTGACGCGCTCCGAACTGATGGGCATGGGCGTCGGCGGCCTCCTGATGGAGATCGTGACGCGGCCGCAGCCGCGCGCACAGCCGGAGACCGAGGGCAACCGCCAGGTCGCGGCAATCGTGCTCGCGGCGGGCCGCTCGACCCGGATGGGCGGGCCAAACAAGCTGCTCGCGGAGTTCGACGGCAAGAAGCTGGTGCGAATTGCCACTGAACAGGCACTGGCCTCGAAGGCGTCCGAGGTGATCGTCGTTACCGGCCATCAGGCCGAGCTGGTCGAGCAGGCGTTGCAAGGCCTGAAGGTCAAATTTGTCCGCAATCCGGATTTCGTTGGCGGCATCGCGACCTCGGTCAAGACGGGCATCGCGGCCGTGCCCGAGAGCTTTGACGGCGCCGTGGTGTGTCTCGGCGACATGCCGCTGATCGACGCCGGCCTGATCGACCGCCTCATCGACGGCTTTGCGCCGGACCGCGGCAATCTCATCGTCGTACCCGTCAGCGAAGGCCGACGCGGCAATCCCGTGCTGTGGTCGCGCCGCTTCTTCAAGGAATTGCTGACCCTCGACGGCGACGTCGGTGCGCGACACCTGATCGCCAAGCACGCCGAAGCCGTCGCCGAGGTGCCCGTCGACGGCGAGAGCGCCTTCCTCGACATCGACACCCCGCAGGCGCTGGAAGCGGCAAGACGGGGGTGACGCTGCCGTAAATGACGGTGCCGCAGGGTGGGCAAAGGCGCGTAGCGCCGTGCCCACCATCTCTCGGTGCATGTCGTCTACAATTGGTGGGCACGCTTCGCTTTGCCCGCCCTACGGCACCTCCCATTCGGCTCGATTTCAACCACCCGTTCACCATCTGGAAACGACCGCCGCTTAGAGTCGTCTGCACCTGCCTTGGGGGGAGGGGCTTTTCCATGGCTTCGAACGTCGTCGCGCGCCGTTGCGCGATGTTTTTCTTTGCGCTGTCGGTTTGTGTCTCCGGCGCTCGTTACATCACCGAAGCCCATGCCGCCGGCGCCATCGCGGTCGGCAAGTGCGGCGCCTATGGCCAGGCCTTTGACTATGGCGCCGAGCACGAGGCTCGCGCCGCTGCACAGAAGCAATGCAAGGGCGATTGCACGACGGTGACGATGAAGCGCGCCTGCGCTGCAATTTCGGTCGATCTCGCCAATCCCTGCGGTGCCTACGGCTATGCCGTGAAGCCGAAGATTTCGGCGTCGCTCAATGCCGCCACGCGCGAATGCTACAAATACGGCGGCAAGGAATGCGTGATCCGCGCCTGGGCCTGCGACGCCAAGGGTTGATCCGTCGAGCGCTAATTCCTCTTGCTGTCAGTCCGCGGCGATGCGTAGCATCGCATGAGGAATGACATTCGAGGAATTGCATGCAGTTCGATACCAAGATCGCGGTCGTGATCCGCACCGATCTTCAGGCCTGGCAGAAGCTCAACGTCGCATCTTTCCTCACCAGCGGCATCGCCGCAGCTTTTCCGGAATGTATCGGCGAAGCCTATGAGGACGCCTCGGGCACGACATATCATGCGTTGATCGGCCAGCCGATCCTGATCTACGGCGCCGATGGTCCGGCATTGACCCGCGCGCTTGACCGCGCACTCACCCGCAACGTCAAGCCTGCGGTCTATACCGAGGACATGTTCAAGACCACGCATGATGCCGCCAATCGCGAGGCGGTGAGGGGCGTGGGGCGCACCGAGCTTAATCTCGTCGGCATCGCGATGCGCGCCGAGCGCAAGGTGATCGACAAGATCGTCGATGGGCTGAAGTTTCATAGCTAGTGAGGGCGCTCGACAGCTTCCACGTCGTCATTGCGAGCGCAGCGAAGCAATCTAGGATCTTTCCGCGGAGGGTTTCTGGATTGCTTCGTCGCAAGTGCTCCTCGCAATGACGGAGTGCGTGACTATCCCGGCGGCATACCCTCAAACCTGGGCAAGTCGGGATCGAGGCGGTCCCACTCATGTCCGCGCGCCGCATAAGTCACCACTTGCGGCTTGTAGCGCGCAGGTTCATCGAGGCTTGCGGCGCGGATGGTGAAGATGTCAGGCATTGCGGCGAATGTCAGATAGACAGGCACGCCGCATTGCGTGCAGAAGCCGCGCGTCTTCGCGTTGCCGCTGTCGGCGATCATGTCCCAGTGCCTGGCTTCGCCGGTCACCGTGACGCCGGCGCGCGCGAAGGTCATGTACGAGCCGTGACCGCTGCCGCTTTCCCGCTGGCAGTCCCGGCACTGGCAATGGTTGCTGAACAACGGCTGGCCGGCAATCGAATAACGGATCTCACCGCAGGCGCAGCCACCGGTAAAGGGCTTCTCCATCGCGATGTCTCCTTACTTGTCTTCGCCGGCGATGGCGTCGAGCCGCTGCACCACCTTGACCCAGCCATCGCTCATGTTGCGATAGGCGGTGTCGTTCTTCGGCGTCACGAAGCCCGAATGCACCACACGCACGCGCGTTCCTGCTTCGACCGGCGTGAGGGACCAGGTGACGACGGTGTCGAGCGCCGAGCCGTAGCCGGTGTTGCCCTCGTCGCCGCCCTTCCACGCATAGGAAAAGCGCTTGCAAGCCACGACCTCGAGAACGCGGCAATGGATCGTGCCGTCCCAGGCGCCCGCCGGGTTGGTCTTGAAGGTGAACGTGTTGCCTTCGACTGCTTCGAAACCGGCCGGCGGCATCAGCCAGCGCGCAATCAGCTGAGCGCTGGTCAACGCCTTCCAGATCGTCTCGGCGGCATGAGGGAAGACCTCGTCGATGACGATGTCCTTTGTCTCGGCTTTCAACTCGGCTGCACTCACGGATCGATCTCCTTCAAGAGGTCACGCAGGTTCTGGAAGCGCTCGCGCCAGAACACGCCGTAATGGTCCATCCAGGTGACCAGGGGCTCGAGCCCTTGCGGCGCGGCGCGGTAGTAGACGTTGCGGCCCTCGGCACGCTCGGCGACGAGGCCGGCCTGCTTGAGGGATTTCAGGTGCTGCGAGATCGCGCCCTGGGTCACGCCGCTGCCGCGCGTGAGCTCGGCGACGCTGATCTCCTTGCTCTCGAACACCCGCTCGAACACGGCGCGACGGGTCGGGTCGCCGAGGGCGCGCATCACGGTGGTGATGGGATTTGGTGTGGCTTCGACCATGAGTTTCAATTAGCCGATACTAATGCATTAGTCAATGCTAATTCATTTCGTTCGCTCAAATGACTTTTGGAGATTGACAGTGACTGACTAGTCAGTCATAAATTGATCATGACAAAGAAGCCGACCAAAATCGCCACGTCATCCGCAGATCGCGCCAAGGCTGGGGGCGATGCGCCTCATGGCAACGACGCGGTGCCTGCCTCGAACCGCGCCACGCGCGCGGCGGAGCGGCGCGCAGCGATTGTGGAGGCGGCCATGGAGGAGTTCATCGCGCGCGGCTTTGCCGCGACGCGGCTCGACGACATCGCCAAGCGCGCCGGCGTCGCCAAGGGCACGATCTACCTGCACTTCAAGGACAAGGAATCGATGTTCGAGGAGCTGGTGCGCATCGTCATCGTCCCCGTGGTGGCGCGGCTGAATGCGCTGCCGCCGCCAACCGGAACGGTGCGCGAGCTCATCGAGACCTTTGCCGGCAACTTCCTCAAGGAGGTCATCGGCACACGGCGGGGCGATCTCGTACGCCTGATCGTGGCGGAGGGGCCGCGCTTTCCGTCCGTTGCCGATTTCTACTACCGCGAGGTCGTCTCGCGCGGGATCGCCGGCATGCGCGCCCTGATCGAGCTTGGCATCGCCCGCGGCGAGATCCGCGAGAAGAATCTCGCGCGCTATCCGCAGATCCTGGTCGCGCCCGCGATGATCGCGGTGATCTGGCAGAGCCTGTTTGCGCGGCACGCGCCACTCGACGCGCAGGACATGCTGCGCGTCCATCTCGATCTGATTTTTGGCGAACGGAGGACGACATGACGTCGTCACAGGCAATTTTCAGTCTAGCACTGACGATCGCGCTCGCGACCGGGCTGGCCGGCTGCAAGGAGAAGCGCGATCCCGGCTTCCAGGGCTGGGTCGAAGCTGACATGATCTATGTCAGTCCGGACGAAGCGGGCCGGGTGACGAAGCTCAACATTCGTGAAGGCGAAGAAGTAAAGGTCGGCGATCAGCTCTATTCCGTCGACGACGATCTCCAGCTTGCCGATCTCAATCAGACCAAGGCGACGTTGGCGAACGCGCAGCAGACCCATGATCGCGCGGAGTCGCTGAGAAAGACCGGCTCCGGAACGCAGGCGTCGCTCGATTCCGCCGTCTCGGACCTTCGGGTCGCGGAGGCGCGGGTAGTGACGTCGCAGACCCGGCTGGCGCGGCGCAAGGGGTTTGCACCCGTTGCCGGGACCATTCAGCAGATCTATTTCCGCGAGGGTGAGATGGTGGCGGCGCAGCGGCCGGTGCTCTCGATCATGCCGCCCGGCAACATGAAGCTGCGCTTCTTCGTGCCGGAGACCGAGCTGCCCAAGCTTGCGATCGGGGACACGGTGCGGATTGCCTGCGACAATTGCGCGGCCGATCTCACCGCAAAGATCTATTTCATCGCGACCTCGGCCGAGTACACCCCGCCCGTGATCTATAGTCTCGAAGAGCGTAACAAGCTGGTCTATCTGATCCAGGCGCGGCCCTCGCGCCCCGACGCCCTGCGCGTTGGACAGCCGATCAACGTCTATCTCAATCCAAAGACTCCTGTGGCGGACAGGCGATGAGTGGCGGCAACGGCATCGCGATCGACGTCAAGGGCCTGACGAAATCGTTCGGCGGCCGCGAGGTCGTGCACGATCTGTCGATGCAGGTGAAGCGCGGCTCGATCTACGGCTTCCTCGGGCCCAACGGCTCGGGCAAGACCACGACCATCCGCATCCTCTGCGGATTGCTGACGCCAGACAGCGGCGAGGGCACCTGCCTCGGCTATGACATCCGGCGCGACGCCGACAAGATCAAGCGCCAGGTCGGCTACATGACCCAGCGCTTCAGCCTCTATCAGGATCTCTCCGTCCGCGAGAACCTCGAATTCGTCGCGCGGCTCTATGGCCTGACGGACCCGCGCGGTGCTGCGCGCGACATGATCAAGCGGCTCGGACTCTCCGGCCGCGAGGAGCAGCTTGCGGGCGAGCTCTCCGGCGGCTGGAAGCAGCGGCTGGCCTTAGGTGCCTGCACGCTGCCCAGCCCGAAACTGCTGCTGCTGGACGAGCCGACCGCCGGCGTCGACCCGAAGGCACGGCGCGATTTCTGGAACGAGATTCACGCGCTGGCGGCCGATGGCCTCACCGTGCTGGTCTCGACCCATTACATGGACGAGGCCGAGCGCTGTCACGAGATCGCCTACATCGCCTACGGTCATCTGCTGACGCATGGCACGGTGGAGGAGGTCATCGCGGGATCCGCGCTGACGACCTACACCGTGACGGGCGAGGAACTGAACGAGCTCACGGCCGCGCTCACCGGCAAGCCCGGCGTGGACATGGTCGCGCCGTTCGGCACCTCTCTGCACGTCTCCGGCCGTGATGTCGCTGCGCTCGAAGCCAGCATCGCGCCCTGGCAAGACAAGAGCGGCCTGCACTGGCACAAATCGTCGCCATCGCTGGAAGATGTGTTCATCGAGCTGATGAGCCGCTCCAAGGATAATTTCCAATGAGCGCCGTCGATCAGCCAGCCCCAACGCACGAAATCCGGGAGCGCTTCGGCTTCTGGAAGCGCTCCTATGCGATGCTGGTCAAGGAGTTCATCCAGCTCAAGCGCGATCGCGTCTCGTTCGCGATGATCGTGATGTTGCCGGTGATGCAGCTTCTGCTGTTCGGCTACGCCATCAACACCACCCCGCGCCATCTGCCGAGCGCCGTGCTGCTCCAGGAGGACTCGGACCTCGCCCGCTCGATCCTGAAGGCGCTGGAAAACACCGCCTATTTCCGCTTCCTCTACGAGGTGCACGATGTCGACGATTTCGACAATCTCTTGAAATCCGGCAAGGTCCTGTTCGGCGTCGAGATCCCGCGCGGCTTCGAGCGCGCGGTGCGGCGCGGCGACAAGCCGGCGCTGCTGGTCGCGGCCGACGCCACCGATCCGGTGGCGGCGAGTTCGGCGATCGGATCGCTCGGCATGGTGGTTCAGACCGCGCTCAAGCACGATCTCTACATCGGCGATCCCCCGGAGATGCCGTTCGAGATCCGCGCGCATGCCCGCTACAATCCGGCCGCGGCCTCGAGCCTCAACATCGTGCCGGGGCTCGTTGGCACCATCCTTACCATGACCATGCTGATCTTTACCGCGCTGTCGGTCACGCGCGAGGTCGAGCGCGGCACCATGGAGAGCCTGCTGTCGATGCCGATCAAGCCGGTCGAGGTGATGTTCGGCAAGATCGTGCCCTACGTCCTGGTCGGCTTCCTCCAGGCCTTCCTCATCATTGGCATCGGCGTCGGCCTGTTCGGCGTGCCCGTGCTCGGCAACCTGTTCCTGCTGGCGTTGCTCTCGACGCTGTTCATCACCACCAATCTGGCGATCGGTTACACCATCTCGACCCTGGTGCAGAACCAGCTCCAGGCGATGCAGATGTCGATGATGTTCTTCCTGCCCAGCATTCTGCTGTCGGGCTTCATGTTCCCCTTCGCGGGCATGCCGGCCTGGGCGCAATATCTCGGCGAAGGCCTGCCGTTGACCCATTATTTGCGCATCATCCGCGCCATCATGCTCAAGGGCGCGACCATGCAGAACCTGCGCTTCGACATGCTGGCGCTGGCGGCCCTGATGCTCCTCGCCATGACCATCGCCGTGACGCGCTTCCGCCGTACGCTGGATTGAGGCACAATGCCCCGGAATCGAGGGGCGGAATGGTCAGGTTTGCCAGCAGGAAGGCGCGGCAGCACGCCGCACTATCGGAGGATTTCGAGCGCGAGCTGACACGGGAGGTGCTGCGCACCGAGCTGTTGCGGGTGCGCGCGCTGATCATGACGGGCTGCGTCATGATGTTGTTCCTCACCGCGATCTACATGATCGACCCTGCCGTGGTGAACCGGGTCTGGCGCGGAACGGAAGGGATCATCGAGGTCTACGGCCTTCTGGCCGGTTTCATCCTGTTCGAAGTCTGGGTCCACACCCAGATCAGGAAGAACCTCCGCCTCGATCGCGATCTGCCGGTGATCAGGCGCTATATCGGCACGCTGATCGAGACGTCGCTGCCCACGGTGATCCTCGTCCTGCAAATCCGGTCCATGGGCGCGCCCCAGGCGCTCGGCTTCGCCGTGCCGCTGATGTACTTCATCTTCGTCATCCTCTCGACCCTGCGGCTCGATTTCTGGCTCTCCGCATTCACAGGTTTCGTGGCCGCAGCCGGACTTCTGGCAATAGCGCTGTATTACAACTCGGCTGGCGATGGCGACGAACCCCTGATCTATCTCCATGCCGTGCGCAGCATCATCATCCTGATCGGCGGCGTGCTCGCCGGCGCCGTCGGCGCCCAGCTCCGGCGGCAATTTGCCGCGAGCATTGCGGCCGCCACCGCGCGCGACCGGGTGACCAATCTGTTCGGCCAGCACGTCTCCCCGCAGGTGGTGGAACGGCTGATGGCGGCGGGAACGAGCGCAAGCGGCGATCTCCGTCGCGTTGCGGTGATGTTCGTCGATTTCCGCGGCTTCACCGCCGGCGCGCAGTCGCGCACGCCGCAGGAGGTGGTCGACCGGCTCGACGGCGCCTTCGCCGTGTTGGTCGACATCCTCGACCGCCAGGGCGGCATCGTGAACAAGTTTCTCGGCGACGGCTTCCTCGCGCTGTTCGGCGCGCCGCTTGAGGCCTCCGATGCCGCGCACCGCGCCGTCGCCGCCGGCCGCGAGATGCTGACCGCGATGGATCGCATCAACGCCCAGACCAGCTGGCCGCTGCGGATCGGCATCGGCATCCATTTCGGCGAGGTCGTCGCCGGCAATATCGGCTCGCCCCGGCGCAAGGAATACACTGTGATTGGCGACACCGTGAACTTCGCCTCGCGACTGGAGGCGCTGAACAAGGAGTTCGGCTCGCAGCTCCTGATCTCCGCAACCGTCCGCGAGGCGCTGGGCGACGACGGCAGCGACGCCGTTGCGCTCGGCGAGGTCAAGGTGCGCGGCTATGAGCGGCCGGTCGCGGTGTTTCAGCTGGGATAGCCAGCACCACACGTTGCTGCATGCAGCTCTCTTCCATCATCAGCGATTGCTCCGATTGCTCCGAATTTTGGGGCATGACGGACGACATCGCCGGCTTGTAGACTGCCGGCGATGCAGTCGATCGCGGCTGCGATTTGCGAAGAGGAAGCGAAGATGCAGCGCCGCTACGTCACCGTCGACGTGTTCACCGACCGCGCCTTCGGCGGCAACCAGCTCGCCGTGGTGCTCGATGCCGGCGCGCTCACGACCGCGCAGATGCAGTCGATCGCGACCGAGTTCAACTATTCCGAGACGACCTTCGTGCTGCCGCCGCGCGACAAGGCCAATGATGCAGAGGTACGCATCTTCACGCCGGTGAGGGAGCTTCCCTTTGCCGGCCATCCCAATGTCGGCACCGCCTTCGTGCTGGCAAGCCTTGCCGGCGAGCCGAAACCCCGCCTGCTGTTCGAGGAGAAGGCGGGGCTCGTTCCGGTCGATATTGTCCGCGAGCAGGGCCGCGTGGTCAGCACCGAGCTCACTGCGCCGCAGCCGCTGTCGCGGCTTGCACAATGTTCTGCCGAGGAGGTCGCGGCCTGCATCTCTCTGACGGCAGATGACATCAGGACCGATCATCATGCTCCGCAAGTCGTCGGCGTCGGAACGCCCTTCGTGGTCGCGGAGGTGCAATCGCGCGAGGCGGTGCGGCGGGCCAAGCCCGATGCCGCGGCGTTCGGCCGGATGCTGCCACGTGACGGCGCTTTCGCGGTCTACTTTTATGCGAGCGATGTGCCGGCAGTGGAGGCACCCTGCGAGCGTCAGGCGCGGATGTTCTTTCCCGGAGCAAGCGGCCTGATCGAGGACCCCGCGACCGGCAGCGCGACGGTTGCGGCCGCCGCGCTGTTCGCTGATCTCGATCCCACGCGCGACGGCGAATTGAGGCTCACCATCGGCCAGGGCTTCGACATGGGCCGGCCGAGTCTCCTTCTGACCCGCGTGCGCAAGCAGGACGGCAAGATCGTTTCCGCCCATGTTGGCGGCCATTGCGTGCAGATGATGGAAGGGAAGTTCAAGCTGGCAGGGGAGGGCTGAGCTCTATCTCCCTTCGTCATGCCCGGGCTTGTCCCGGGCATCCACGTCTTGGCCGCGGGGGAAGAAGTTCGTGGATGGCCGGGACAAGCCCGGCCATGACGGTCAGGCCTGCCGTCCCGCCAAATTCTTCACCGTGACGCCATCGCGCTCCTCGATGATTTCCGCGATCATCTGGCGGTGGCAGTGGGTGTGGTCGCGCTCGTAGCAGAGCAGGCACACGGGGCCAGCCTTCTTCACCAGAGCCGAGAGCTCGTCCATTTCTTCCCTGGCCTGCGGCGTCTTCAGGTGCCTTGAATAGATATTCTCCAGCACATCGTATTGGCCGCTGCGTGCAGCGAGCCGGCCCTCCTTGGGCGTGCCGAGCGCAGCGAGGTGGACATAAGCGATGCCGCGCTCATCGAGGCCTGCTGAAAGCTGCTTCTTCGAAAAACCCGGCCGCCGCGATGACGTCACCGCGCGCACGTCGACCACGAGCTTGACGCCGGCCTGCTCCAGCTCGTCCAGCACCGCCTTGGGCGGCGTCTGCTCATAGCCGATGGTGAAGAGTTTTTTCGCCTTCGCCATGGGCCATCCTCAGCTCACCCGCGCGATCAGTTCCATGGCACCGTGCGGCGCCCGCACCTTGCCCTCGTGGATGACATAGGCGAACACGTCGCGTGGCTCCTTCTTCGGTGTGGCCTGATCAACCTTCGGCAAATCGTCGGGTTCACTGCCCGAAGCCCAGGCCTGAAAGCGCTCGGCCCAGGCATCGAGCTGCTTTGGGGGATAGCAGGTCTTGATCTCGTCATTGCCCTTCTGGAGCCTTGCATAGACGAAATCGCCGGCAACGTCGGCAATCGCCGGATATTTGCCGTGCTCGGCGAACACGACAGGCGTCTCGAATTCGCGGATCAGCGCGACGAAATCAGGCGTGCAGAAACTGTCATGGCGCACTTCCACGACATGGCGCAGCGCGCGCCCGTCGAGCTTGCGCGGCAGCAGCTCCAGAAACTTGCCGAAATCGGCGCCGTCGAACTTCTTTGTCGGCGCGAATTGCCAGAGCACGGGTCCGAGATGGTCACCGAGCTCCAGCACGCCGGAATCGTAGAACCGCTTTATGGAATCGCCGGCCTCGGCGAGAACGCGGCGGTTGGTGGCGAAGCGCGGTCCCTTCACCGAGAACACGAAACCTTCGGGCACTTCGCTTGCCCATTTGCGGAAGCTCTCCGGCTTCTGCGAGCCGTAATAGGTGCCGTTGATCTCGATCGAGGTCAGCTTCGAGGCGGCGTAGGACAGCTCTTTCGCCTGCGTCAGCTTCTCCGGGTAGAACACGCCGCGCCACGGCTCGAAGGTCCAGCCGCCGATGCCGATGAAGATGTTGCCGGATTTTTTGGACGCAGTTTTTGCTTTGGCCACGGAAGGATCTCGCATCGACGGGGAGGGACCCCATCCTAATCAAACCAGATGTGATTGGCCAGTTGGGCCGTCCCGTCTAAGCTTGCAGGTGGGAGCCGCGAAGAAGGAGAACAAGAATGCGGATGCTGTTGGTGGGAGCCGCGCTCGTCGTGATGACATCTGCTGCCATGATGTCTTCCGCCTTGGCGGATGACGACGATGCGAAAAGCGCACAGAAGCTCGCCCAGCAGGGCCGCGACGATTACTGGCATTGCCTGGCGCGGGAATATTCGCGCGACTCCAACCAGGGCCTGTCGGAACAGGATTTCGGCCGCTCGGTTGCGGGCGCCTGTCCGTCGGAGCGGCAATATTACCGGGTGGCGCTGCTCGATTATCTCACCACGCAATATCCAAACATCGATTCCGGTGCCCATCTCGCTACCGCGAACAGGGCGGTGGAGTCGGCGCAGAAGGACATCGTGACGGCCTACGTCAAGCACCGGTCGCCGGCGAAGTAGGGAATGGGGCGTGGCGAATAGCGAGTAGGGCCAGAGAACCTGCCTTCAATTCGCTACTCGCGATTCGCCCCGTCGGCAGGCCTTCCGGCTGCGCGCGCATCCATGGTATCACTGGGCCATCTGAAGCAGGGGTGGGTCCATGTCGTCTGAGTCGGTGGGGGGCATTCTGGGCGCGATCGTCGCGGCGATCGTGCTTGCGGTCGCCGTCATGTTCGGGCCGATCGGACAGTACGGCAAGGCGCCCAAGCCGGCGAAAGTCGAACCCGCCCCCGCGACGGCGCCCGCAGCCCCTGCAACTCCGGCGCCACGGGGACCTGTGATCCGGGAAGTACCCAACCAATAGGGCACGAAAAACGGGTTTTAGCCCCCTTGCGAAGCGGATTCCTCGTTCCTATCTAGCTTTCAACGGCGACGTTGAGCGAAAACTCCGGCGCTGGGACGACCTTGGAATAGCTTAGGCTTGCGCCGGATGTACGCGCGGTCCGCCGTTCCGGGGTCGTTGGCATTTTGGGGCCCCTTCGGGCCGTTCCCCGGACAACCCCCGGCTTGGCAGCGCTAGAACTTGGCAGCGCAGGACGCGGCAGATATACGCTGCCGTCATGAACGAAGCGATCAGACCGGGCGCCGACGCCCTTCCACAGGCTCAAGAGGGGCCGGAACTGTCGGTCATCGTCCCGACCTTCAACGAGCGCGACAACGTCACGGTGCTGTACCGGCGGCTGGAGGCGACGCTTGCCAACGTTGCCTGGGAAGTCGTGTTCGTCGACGACAATTCACCCGACGGCACCTGGGACGTCGTGCGCGCGCTGGCGCTGCGCGACAGCCGCGTCCGCTGTGTCCGCCGCATCGGCCGTCGCGGCCTCTCGGGCGCCTGTATCGAGGGTATTCTCGCCTCGAGCGCACCCTATGTGGCCGTGATCGACGCCGACCTCCAGCACGACGAGACGCAGCTGCCGAAGATGCTGTTGCTGCTCGCGAGCGACGAGGCCGACCTCGTGGTCGGCAGCCGCTATATCGAGGGCTACAAGAGCGAGGGGTTCAACAAGCAGCGCGCCGGGGCCAGCGCCCTGGCGACCGAGGTCGCCAAGAAGATGCTGCGGGTCGAGATCGCCGATCCCATGAGCGGCTTCTTCATGATTCGCCGCGATCGGTTCGAGCAGCTCGCGCCAAAGCTTTCCGTGCACGGCTTCAAGATCCTGCTCGATGTCGTCGCGACCGCGCACGGCGGCTTGCGGGCCGTCGAGATTCCCTACACCTTCGGCGCCCGCCAGCACGGCGAGAGCAAGCTCGATTCCATGGTCGCGCTCGATTTCCTCGGCCTCGTCCTTGCCAAGCTGAGCAACGACATCGTCTCGTTGCGCTTCATCCTGTTCGCGATGGTCGGCGGCATCGGTCTCGTGGTGCATCTCACCACGCTGTTCCTCGGGCTTCAGCTGTTCAAGGCGCCGTTCGCGGAGGCGCAGGCCGCCGGCGCCATCGTCGCCATGACCAGCAATTTCATCCTCAACAACTTCCTCACCTATCGCGACCAGCGCCTGAAGGGCTTTGCGCTGCTGCGCGGCCTGATCGCGTTCTACATCGTGTGTAGCGTCGGGCTGCTCGCCAATGTCGGCGTCGCCTTCTCGGTCTACGACCAGGAGCCGATCTGGTGGCTGGCCGGCATGGCCGGCGCGCTGATGGGCGTGGTGTGGAACTACGCGATGTCCGGACTGTTCGTCTGGCGCAAGAAATAGCTCGATATGGGCGGAGCTGACGCGCGGATCATCCGCAACACCGCGCTGGTGATTCTTGCGCTGGTGGCTCTGCGGCTGGTCGCGGCCGCGTTCACGCCGATTACCTTCGACGAAGCCTATTACTGGATGTGGTCGAAGAATCTGGCGGGCGGTTACTACGACCACCCGCCGATGGTGGCCTATGTGATCCGCGCCGGCACGATGATCGCCGGCGACACCGAGCTCGGCGTTCGCCTCGTCTCGATCCTGCTGGCGCTGCCGATGAGCTATGCGGTCTATCGCTCCGCGGCGATCCTGTTCGGCGGCGCGCGCGTGGCCGCCAACAGCGCCATCCTGCTCAACGTGACGATGATGGCCTCGGTCGGCACGCTGATCGTGACGCCCGATGCGCCGCTGCTGGTCGCCTCCAGTTTCGTGCTGTTCTTCCTCGCAAAAGTGCTGGAGACCGGACGCGGGGCCTGGTGGCTCGCGGTCGGCGCAGCCGTTGGTGCGGCGCTGCTGTCGAAATACACCGCGATGTTCTTTGGCGCGGCGATCCTGATCTGGCTCGCTTCCGTGCCAAAGCTGCGGCGCTGGTTTCTCTCGCCCTGGCCCTATCTCGGCGGTCTCGTTGCGCTGGCGCTGTTCTCACCGGTGATCCTCTGGAACGCGGATCATCATTGGGTCTCGTTCGCAAAGCAGCTCGGCCGTGCCAAGATCGAGGACTTTCGCCCCGTTTTCATCGCCGAGCTGATCCCGACCCAGATCGCGTTCGCGACCCCGCTCGTCTTCATCCTCGGCGCGATGGGCCTGCACGCGTTGACCTGGCACCGGGCCGGCGCGCTGGCCTCGCGGGTGCTGATCGAGACGATGTTCTGGACCATCGTCGCCTATTTCATCTGGCATTCGCTGCATGCCCGCGTCGAGGCCAACTGGTTCGCACCGATCTATCCGCCCTTCGTCGTTGCCGCGGCAGCCGCCGCCAACCTCGTGCAATGGAGGCCGCGCCCGCGTAGGCTGGTCGATTTCTGCCTGCGCTGGGCGGCGCCGGTGGGCATCGTGATGTTTGTAGCCCTGATCGTGCAGGCCAATACCGGCTGGTTGTCTGGATATCGCCGCGATGCCACCGTGCGCAGCGTCGGCGTCGGCTGGCGCGAGCTTGCCGCCGAGATCGAAGCGGTGCGCGCGCGTAGTGGCGCGACCTGTGTGCTCGCGCAGGACTACGGCACAACGGGCTGGCTCGCCTTTTATCTGCCGCCCGGCACCTGCGTGGCGCAGCAGACCCAGCGCATCCGCTGGGTCAACATGCCCGAGCCCGATCCCAAGCTGCTCGCCGGTAAGCTGCTCTATGTGGACGAGCTGCGCGCAGGCGGTCATCCCGCCCTCAACGACCTCTTTGCGACGGTGACGCAAATTGCGCAATTGCAGCGCAAGCGCGGGCCGCTCGTGGTCGAGACCTACGGCATCGATCTGCTCGAAGGCGCCAAGGGCGACGTGCTCGACCGCTCCCCGCCGCCGGAAGCGCGGTAGCGGTCTCCGCCGGGACGACGGCGGAGTGTTGGGGAGACGCGGTGGGCGTTCAGTCGACCGTCTCTGCCTTCGTCGTGTCCTGCCTCGGCCCATCCCGGTCGCGCCAGAACCAGACGGTCACGACGCCGGAGCGGCCGCGGACCTGGGTGAGGAGGGGGCCTGTCAGGATGCCGTCGGGAGCGCCGTGGAAGTCGGCAGCATCCAGCAGCGTATCGCTCAGCGCGAGCCGCGCGTCGTTCTGCGCGGCGACCCCCATCAGCCGGCTCGCGACGTTGACGGTGTCGCCTGTCGCCGTGATGTGCTGATGGCTCTCGCCGAGGCGGGAGGCGACGATCTCGCCGAAATGCGCGCCGATCTTGAAGCCGATCTGATCCTCGATCGCTGGCGGCAGCGAGGCGATCCAGCGTTCGACGCCGCGATGCAGGTCGATCGCGCATGTCAGCGCCCGCGCCGCGTCATCGGGCATGGCGCGTGGCAGGCCGAACAGGATCATGGCGCCGTCGCCCAGAAAGCCGGTGATCATGCCGCCGCAATCGACCGCGGTCTTGTCGATCAGCGCGTGAAACGCCTTCAGGATTTCCTGGAGCGCGTCCGGATCGGTCCGTTCGCTCAGCGCCGTGAAGCCGGACAGATCGATGAAGACCACGGCAGCGTCCTGGCGAACCGGCTTCGACAGAAAATGAGGATCGCGCGCCAGCCACTCCTGCACCGCCGGTGCCTGCAATTGCGCCAGCGACCGGCTCTTGGCGGCGAGATATTGCGTGCGGCGGCCTCCTGCCCACAATTGCGCGCCGATAAAGACTGCCACCGGCGGCACTGTGGCCGCGAGCGTGGTCGCGGCGTTCAGCCAGACGCCGTGCGTGAACGCGAACACGTTGAGCCCGGCCCAGGCGATCATCACCGCGGTCGCCGCCACGATGCCGAGCGTGCTGCGCCGCCAGGCGAGCAGCCCGACCAGCAGCATCGGCAAGAGGATCGCGGCGAATGCGTCGGCGATACGAACTCTGCGGTCGCGCACGATGCCGTCGCCGGCGACGAGATGGGTGATCGCGGTCGAGACCACCTCGACGCCCGGCATCAGGGAATCGAACGGCGTCGGGTAGAAGTCGCCGCCGCCGGCGACCGAGGCGCCGATCACGACGATTCGGTTCTCGATGGCGGCGCGGCTGAGCGTGCCGTCGAAGATGCTCTGCGCGCTGACGGTGCGGATGGTGCGGCGCGGGCCGTAATAGGTGATCGGCAGCGCGAAGTCGGTGTCGGTCGGCACCGCGCGGTCGCCGAGCATGAGATGATCGGGTGCGATCGTCAGCGGCTTGTCGAGCGCACGCGCCGCGACGCGCAACGGAAATGACAATTCGACCTTGTCGCGGGTCCGGAACAACATCGGCACCGAGAGCGGCGAGCCCGACTGTCCCGTTGCGACGTTGACGACGCCGACCTCGGCATGATCGGCAAAGGCGGGCAGCGGCAGCAGGAAGCGTTCGGCCTGCGGCAGCACGGCGAGGGGATCGTCACTGCTGGGCACCACGGCCTCGCTGGCGGCCGGGAAGATCGCGGCGGCCGCGAGCACCATGGGACCGGTGGCGAGCGTGTTCGCCAGCGTCGCATCCCCGATCGCGGCGCTGCGGTCGACCAGCAGCAGGTCGATCGCGACGACCTTCGGCTTGAATTGCACGATGGTGTCGACGACGCGCGCAAGATCCGCGCGTGGCAGCGGATAGCTGCCGCCGCGCTTCACCACGGTATCGTCGATCGCGACGATGGTGACGAGATCGGGCGGACGCCGCACGCCGCGGACCTGAGTCCGCCAATCCGTCAGCGTCGCCTCGAGGCGGTCGAGAAAGCGCAGATGGCCGTTGGCGTGCGCGGCAAAGACGCCTGCGCCCCACAATGCGGTGAGGACGAGTGCCACGAGGATCTGAACGCCTCGGCTACGCATGCGGTCTTTTTGCAATCTCTCTATCGTCCAATGCAATTGTCCGAGCCCAATGACCCGGCCTATTGTCCGAGTCTTATTGTCCAAGTCTTGCCATCAGCGCATCGACGCGCGGCTGGCCCCATGTCTTGACGGTCAACGGGCCGGTCGCCTCGACATCGACGCCTTCGCCCGGTCCAAGCACCACACCGCGTCCGCGAGCCCTGCGGGTCACGCCGACCCGGCCGTCGGCGACGAACACGGAGGTCTTGGCGTCAGCGACATCGACTGCCCATTTCGTGCCGCGCACGGCGGCGATCGCCTGCGGGGTCAGCACCTTGAAGGGATTGCCGCCGGGCTTCTTGGGCACTTCGACCAGCAGCGCTTTGCTGCTCAACTCCACGGAGTCTATTTGTCCGTCGCGGTTGGCGTCCTTTAGTTCAAATCGGGCGCCGTTTTCCGTAACGATCGTGATGCCATTGTTGCAGCGCCAGGTCTGCGTGCCAGCGGCCGACGGCGATGCCGCGCAGCCCACATTGGCTGCAGGCTGTGCAGTTGCAGATCCAGTCAACAGAAACAACCCCGCCAGGGCGAAAAACCCTGCGCGCGCGATCCTTCTCATGCCAGCCTCCGTTTGCGTGCTCGGCACAGTTCAAGGCGAGGCGATACGGTACCGTATCACGCCTAGAGGCTGCTGAAAAGTGCCGAGATGGCAGCTATTTTCTCGTGGTGGCGATTTCCAGACCGGCGCGATCAACTTTCAATCACGGCGCCGTGCCGCGTGATCTCCCGCGCGCGATGCGTGATGTGCGCCAGCTGTTGCCGCTATCAGTTGGGTCTGCGGCATGGCCGACGGACTCGGGGCCACCAGCCTCGGACAACCCTTCGGCGCGATGGTCGGCCCGGTTGATGATCACGAAAAAGGCGTTGTTGGGTGCGTCTTGCAACGCGGCCAGAGACGTTATCCACCTGCGTGAACCGGCGGAGAATTATGGTTAACAGTTTCGACTAAGTCCGTATTTCTGCGGGCTTTTTTCTCGAAATGGGACAACGTTGACGCGTCGCCCCACATCCGCCCGAACTTAATCCGCATTTAACTAAAAGTCGCCTTAATGACGCTCCGACCCTCTGCGAGATGCTGTTCCCGGATCGTGACCAGCGGCACTTCGAAGGGGGACTGAGTGACACCGTCCTGGACGCAAGGCGAATGAGTACGAGTATCGCTGCGCAGAGTAACGCGGCACGGAAGTCCAAGAGCTATTCGCGGAAATCTTCCCGGAAAATGACCTCCCGTAATTGGCTTGGCGCCGCGGCGATCGGCTGCGTCGTGATGGGCGCTGGCTGGACCATCTACAGCAACGTTTTCGGCGCGAGCGTCTATCCGACCGTCGGCAGCATTGGCTATGACGAGCCCGTGATCAAGCGTGCGCCGAAGGTCGCGCTGCGCGATGCGGGCGAGGCGGTCAAGGAAGCCTTCGCGCTCTTGCCCGACCGGCTGCAGGTCGCCGCCCCGATCTCGCGCGAGATGTTCAATGAGCGCTTTGCCGCGGCTGCAACGCAAGGCGTGGCCTCGAATGCGGCCGCCGCCGCGCCCGCCTCTCCCGCAACCGTCGTTGCCGAGGCCAAGGAAACCGCAAAGGACGCGCCGAAAGAGCCCGCGAAGCCGGGCGTGATCGCGAAGGTCGCGGAAGCGCTGAAGCCGCACGGCTCCGCAAAGACCGCTGACGCTGCCAAGGCCAAGCGCGCTGACGCAGGCGTGCAACTGGCTTCGGCCGATCCGGCCGAGATCGTGCCGGCGCCCGAGGCAAAACCAAAATCCTTCGCCGATCGCGCCAAGGCCGCGGTGATGTCGATCACGGGGCCGCGGCAGTCGATGGTCGAAAAGCTCTGGGGCAAGCGTGAGTCGTCCGGCGGGCTGCTTGCCTATGCCTCGGCCGATGCCAGCATCACCGCTGCCATCGCGCCCAAGGAGCAGAACCCGATGTTCGGCGGCGCGCCGCCCTATGAGCGCGACACCGCGGTCTACGACATCACGGCCAAGACCGTGTATCTGCCCGACGGCACCAAGCTCGAGGCGCATTCCGGGCTCGGCTCCAATCTCGACGATCCGCGCTCCCAGCGCCAACGCATGCGCGGCGTGACGCCGCCGCACATCTACACACTGAAGCCGCGCGAGGCGCTGTTCCACGGCGTGCCGGCGCTGCGCCTGACCCCGATCGGCGGCGAGAGCGCGATTTACGGCCGCGACGGTCTGCTCGCCCACACCTTCATGCTCGGGCCGAACGGCGATTCCAACGGCTGCGTGTCGTTCAAGGACTATTACGCCTTCCTCGACGCCTACCGCAACAAGGGCATCCGCAAGCTCGCGGTGCTGGCGCGGGTGGAGTGATCTCCGCTTATTCCGGATGATGCAAAAAGGGCCGCTCCAGCGGCCCTTTTCTTTTCACGGGCCCGTTGTCAGCCCGGCCAGCACTGTCCGCCGCCGTCGATCCGCAGCACCTGGCCCGAGACGAAGGCGCCCATGGGGCCGGCGAAGAACTCCACGACGCGCGCGACCTCGTCGACGGTCGCGATGCGGTCGAGCGTGCCGCTCTCGACCATCCGGTTCGGATCCACCGCGCGGGTGCCGAGGAAGCGGCCGGTGCGGGTATCGCCGGGCGCGATGCAGTTGACCGCGATGTCGTAGGGACGGAGCTGGTCGGCGAGGCATCGCGTGTAGTGGGTCACGCCGGCCTTCGACACCGCATAGATCGAGCCCTGGGTGCGCCCCTTGAAGGCCGCGACCGAGCCGAGCGTGACGATGCGGCCGGATCGCCGCTCCATCATGCCCTTCGCGACCGCCTGGCAGGTCAGGATGGTGGAGAGCAGGTTGCGCTCCAGCACCGCGCGCACGTCGGCCTCCTTGATGTTCACCGCATCGTTCGGATCTGGCTTGCCGCCGGCGGCTGCGATGTCGCCGCCGGCATTGTGCACGAGAATGTCGATCGGACCGAGCGCGCCTTCCGTCTCGGCAATCACGCGCGCGATGTCCTCGCCCCTGGTGAGATCGCCGAGCACGCGCTGACTGCGGACATCGAATTGCCGGCCAATCTCGACGGCCACCGCGGTAAGCGTCGTGCCCTCGCCATATTCCGCCGGGCCGTTTTCGCGCATGCCGTGGATGGCAACGTCGGCGCCGAGTGCGGCGAGCTTCTCTGCAAAAGCGCGGCCGAGCCCGCGACCCGCACCAGTCACCAGGGCAACCTTGCCCGCCAAAATCTTCGCCGTGTCATGCGATGTCATGATCTTATTCCTGTTGTGAGATGTCAGTCGATTGCGAGGACCATCGCCACACGCGTCGGTGCAACGCGTGTACCCAGCGCAGTCGCGATGATCGCACGATCAGCGCTTGACGAAAACCAGGTTGCAAGCACGCGCCTCGTTGCGCTTGCCGCTGCCGCGGCTGCGTTCGAACTGCGCATCGACCGTGAAGGCATAGGGTGAGCCGGGCGCGAGGTTGTTGAGGGTATAAGCGCTCGCCCCCGTCGTCCCGCGCGCGCTCAATGTCGTCTTGCCGTCCGGCGGAATCTGGCCATCGATCTCCAGCCGAGTGCCGCCGTCCTTGCCCAGAGACTCGGCGTGAAACACACCGTTTGTCACGGTGCCGGACAGGGATCTGGTGAAGCCTTGTGCCTTGCCCGAAGCCTGGCAGTGCAAGGTCACGTCCCAGTTGCCGTCGAAGGCCTTGGTCCCACCGGCCCGGGCGCCGTCGGCCGCCGGCGCAAGCGCCGTCTTCTTCATGCCGTCGAGCCGCGCTTTGGCGAGATTGGCGAAGCTGCAACTCGAAAATCGCGCCAGATGATCCTCGAAGGCGCCGACGGTGCCGATGCCGTCAGCGGCCTTCCAGTGCGCCTCTGCGGCTGCGCAGGGATCGGGCCGCGGCGCGGCCTGGGGCGCGGTCGGTGCGACCGCGACCTGTCCGTTCAGGTAGAACTTGCCGATGATCGACAGCGACAGCTCCGGGAGCTGGGTCTTGCCACTCGCGTCATAGACGTCGCTGCTGATGTCGCGAAAGACGTCGCCGATCTCGTGCGGCTTCTCGATGTGCTTCAGGAACGCGGTCGTGTAGGGACTGTTGCGGCCGACGCCATCGGCGGCTGTCTGTCCGGACTGCGTCGAGAACGACACGATCGTGCCGCGCGGCGCCTCGACTTTCGACAGCCCGCGTCCGATCGACGCAGCCCGCGTCGTCCCGGCCGAGCGCTTGAGGGTTTCGGCCAGCGGATTGTCGCGGCAGGAATCGAGCACCAGGATGCGCAGGTTCTTGGCCTGCTGCAGGTCGTTCACGATGTCGTCGACCCGCACGAAGCGCTTGAGGTCTGCTTCATCGGTCAGCACGGCGTCGACGGGCATCAGATAGTTCACGCCGTTGTACTGCATCGCATGGCCGCTGTAGTAGAACATGGCGACATCGGCTCTGCCTGCGGCGCGCGCGAAGCGGATGGTCAGGTCCTGCATCTCGGCCTGGCGCAGGTCGATCCCTTGCAGGACCTCGAAGCCGCTGCGCTTGAGCGAGGTGGCGACGTCTTCGGCATCGTGCGACGGGTTCGGAAGCCGCGCCGTCGAGGCATAGGCGCCGTTACCGATCACCAGCGCGACCCGGGTTTCCGCCGATGCAGGACCAGGGCACAGCCAGCAGGCAAGGAGGGCGAGGCAAAGTTTGGCCAGGTGAAATCTGGAAAAAGCTCGCATGAATGCCGTCCAAGGAAATATCGAAAATATCCCTTGAGATTAGCGCTTGCCGGGCCGACTTCAATGCCCCTCGCCGGGAACGCCCAAATTCAGTCGGAGCTTCATGCCAGCGCGTCGCCGCGCGCGATGATCGCAAAACGGTCCGAGAGCTCGGCCAGTGCGACCTCGTGGATGGTCCCGGCGTCCAGCGCGCCGCCGCGGCCGTCGGGCAGATCACGCGTGGCGCAGGAATCGGCATCGATGGTCGTGCGGAAACCGAGATCGAGCGCGGCACGCGCGGTGGAGCTGACGCACATATGCGTCATGAAGCCGGCCAGCACGATGTTCTTGCGTCCGCTCGCGGCGAGCTGCGCCTGCAGGTCGGTGCCGGCGAAGGCGTTCGGCAACTCCTTCTCGATCACGAGCTCGTCCGCACGGGGGCTAAGCTCGGCGACGATGGCGCCGCGGTCGGCAGAGCGATCGAACAGGCTGCCGGGCTTGCCGCGATGGGCGATGTGGATGATCGCGGATCCGCGCTCGCGCGCCCGCGCCAACAGGGCGGCCGCCCGCGCGATCGCAGGCTTGGCGCCGGGCAGGGCGAGGGGACCTGCAAGATATTCGTTCTGGATGTCGATCAGCACCAGCGCGGCGTCGCCAAGACGCGGCGGGGTGAGGTCGGCACCGGCGAGCTGCAGCAGGGTCTTTGCGGACGTCATGATCTCAGATCTCCAGGGCGTGAGTTAGCCGAGCATAGCTCCTCGGCGGCCTGCCGATATGCAGGGATATTGCAGCCGATGGCTGCAATATTGCAGGCGCTTGCCGGCCGATGTAGCCTTGAAGCCATGAACTGGGACGACCTTCGCATCATCGCCGCGATCAGGGACGAGGGCACCTATGCAGGGGCCAGCGCGCGGCTGCGCATCGACGAGACCACGGTCGGCCGCCGGCTGTCGCGCATCGAGCGTGCGCTCGGCCTGCGCCTGTTCGAAGCCGCGGACGGCGTCCGCAAACCGACCCGGAGTTGCGAGGTGGTGCTCGCGCATGTCCAGGCGATGGCCGCGCACGCCGCCGAGATCGGCCGCGTCAGTGAAAGCCTGCCGGGTCCGGTGGGGCGCCTGCGCATCGCCTCCACCAATGCGGTTGCCGAGGAGGTGCTGGCACCACATGCGAGCGACTTCCTGCGCGCCAATCCCGGCCTCACGCTGCAATTCCTGACATCGAGCGAGAATGTCAGGTTCTCGCGCTGGGAAGCCGATCTCGCGATCCGTCTACGCAAGCCCGACAAGGGCGATTTTTCCATTTCCAGGCTTGGAGACGTGCGCATCTATTATTTCGAGCCGATCACGACTGACGGCGAGCCGGTGCAGTGCGCCTATCCAGACGAACTCGGCGCCACTCCGGAAATGCAGTTTCTGCGGGCGAAAAAAATCCGACCTCGCTGCGTGACCGACAACGTCCGCATCATCCGCACGCTGATCCGGACGCATCAGGCCGCCGGCGTGCTGCCCGAGCACAGCTGCGCCGACTTGCTCGGCGATCGCCGCCTGCGCGCCACGCTGCTGCCGAAGCGACGCGACGTCTGGCTGCTCGTGCAAAACCATCTCAAGCGCGATGCCGCGACACGCGTGACGATCGACTGGGTGCGGGCATGTTTCCAGCAGATGTCGCGCCCCTGACGCGACGTCGCATCGTGATCATTGTGTCACAGTGCGCAACACGCGACGAAAAATCTTGCGCATCCTCTTGCAACCCGGACGTGCTTCGTCTATTAGCCCGCTCCTTCGCTAGGCCATGTGTTCGGGCTCTCTGAGATCCCGACTGGCGCGGGCCGGTCTCCGGTTTCGTGTTCCGCCGAATGAAGATGCAGGATGTAGCTCATGGAGAGCGTCGGGGTAAAATCCGGAGGCATCGGTTCGATTCCGATTTCTTGCACCAACCAAAGGATAGCTCAGTTGGGTAGAGCAGGTGACATTAATCATCGGGTCGCGGGTTCGAATCCCGCTCCAGCGCTCCGTTTCAGCCTGAAAGGCTGATTCCTCTCAAGGGGACCGGACGCGCGCTTCAGTCGCAGTCCGGCCGTTTTGCCGAAAGGCTTTCCGTCCGAACCTAGACACTGTGAGACCGGCTTTGCGCCGCGGGTAGATACCGCTTGCGCTGATGCCGGGTGGCTCCGCATGACCGCGCGACACGCGTCGCGCGATCGCGCGCGTGCGCCCGTCGTCGTGCAAGCTCAAGCCCCGGTCCGCCGGTTTCCCGGGAAGCGTCGTCCGCGTCCTCACGTCCTTTGCAATGAAACCTGTTTGTCCGGCGGTCTTCGCCGGACGCAAAACGATGGAGGCGTGCCAATGACTTTGAACATGAGCTGGCATTTGCTGATGCTGAACGTGACGGTGAAGGATGGCGAGCGTGCGCTGCTCACGCGCAACGGGCAGCTCGCGCGCGTGCTCGCGCCCGGCAAGCACCGGCTGTTCGATCCCCTGCACGCGCTGAAGGCCGAGGTGCTCGACGTGGTCCGCAGCGAATTCCCTGCGGATCGCTACGCGGTGCTGAAGGCCGCGCGGCCTGATCTTGCCGCCGAGCTGTTCGAGGCGGTCGAGACCAAGGCGGACGAGATTGCCATCGTCAGCCTCGACGGCCGGCCCGTGCATCTGATGACGCCCTGGCAGGTGCGCGTCTACTGGAAGGTCGCAACGAGCATCGATGTCGAGCGCATCGATGTGTCCAGCGATGTCAGGGTCGACGCGCGGCACCTGACCATGATCGAGCGCAGCCGCTCCGCCGTCATGAGCGAGACGGTGGTCGAGAACCACGAGGCAGGCCTGCTCTATGTCGAGGGCCGGCTGGTGGAGCGGCTCGCGCCCGGCCGGCACGCGTTCTGGACCGTCGGCCGCAAGATCGAGGTGAAGCGCCTCGACCTGCGGCCCCAGGCGGTCGAGATCACCGCGCAGGAGATGCTGACCAAGGATCGCATCGCGCTGCGGGTGACGCTGACGGCGTTCCGCCGGGTGGTCGATCCCGAGCGGACGGTTGCGACCGTGCCCGACGTGGATGCGTGGCTGTACCGCCTGGTGCAGTTCGCGATCCGCGAGGCGGTCGCCGGCCGGACGCTGGACGAGGTGCTGTCCGCGAAGGCGGCGCTGGATGCTGAGCTGCGCGACTATGTGCGGGCACGCGTCAGTGAGTCCGGCGTGGAGGTGACCGAGCTCGGCGTCAAGGACGTGATCCTGCCCGGCGAGATCCGGGAGTTGGTGAACAAGGTGGTGGAGGCGGAGCGGGTCGCCAAGGCGAACCTGATCCGCCGGCAGGAGGAGACTGCGGCGACGCGTTCGCTCCTGAACACCGCCCGCCTGATGGAGGAGAACCCCCTGCTGCTGCGGCTCAAGGAGCTGGAGTCGCTGGAGCGGCTGGTCGAGAAGGTCGGCCGCATCGATCTCCACGCTGGCAACGGCGAGGGTCTCGATGCTCTCCTGACCCGGCTCGTGCGCCTGAAGGCGCCCGAGAGCGCGTGAAACCGAAGGGCCGCCCAAGGGCGGCCCTTCACATATCCGTTGCGTTGCCTTGCGGTGAACGCCTGGCCGCGCCAGTGCGACCAAGATCACGGAGCGGGGATTGCACGCGCGCAAGAGTTGCGTAATCTCGCGCCGACACCGATTTCATCAGGGCAGCTGCATGACCATTCTTCAGGAAGCGATCCCGCCGCCGGCGCGGTCGTCGGCGCAGTCGCGGGAATGGAAAGCGATCATCATCCTGATTTTCCTGATCCCGGTGCTGTGGTCGCCGCCATTCCTGTTTCGCTTCTTCCTGTATCAACCGTTCAACATCCCTTCCAATTCGATGGCGCCGACGCTGATGGTCGGCGACTACGTCTTTGCTGCCAAATATGCCTATGGTTACGGCCGCTATTCCTTCCCCTTCTCGCCGACCTGGATCTCGGGCCGCATCTTCGCCGCCGAGCCGAAGCATGGGGACATCGTCGTGTTCCGGACGCCGAAAGACACTTCGGTCGATTACGTCAAGCGCGTGGTCGGGCTGCCCGGCGACCGCATCCAGATGCGCCAGGGGCAGCTTTTCCTCAATGAAAGACCGGTGACGCGCGTCGCGCTCGCGAACGGGCTCGCCAACAACGCTTGCGGTGTCGATGGCGGCGTCAAGGTCAAGCGCTGGCGCGAGACGCTGCCGAGCGGCGCGTCCTACGAGACCTACGACTGCGTCGACAATAGCTATCTCGACAACACCGGCGTCTTCACCGTGCCATCAGGCCATTTCTTCGTGCTCGGCGACAACCGCGACAATTCCTCCGACAGCCGCATGCCGGCGATGGGATTCATCCCGATGGACAATCTCGTCGGCAAGGTGACGCGGATATTCTGGTCGCTCGACGAAGACGGCGAGCCGCACATGGAGCGGCTCGGGAAGGTGGAGTGAGGCCAAGGTCTCTCCTCCGTCATTCCGGGGCGCGCCCTCTTGGGCGCGAGCCCGGAATCCATTGATCCGCAATCTCAGTTCGTAATCTGCTGATACAAATCGATCCACTGAGGATTCTGCTCCTCAATAAGCCGGATCTTCCATTCCCGTCGCCACTTCTTCAATTCCTTCTCGCGCGTGATGGCTGTGACGGGATCCTCGTAGATTTCGAACCAAACCAGCCGGTCGACGGAGTACCGCTTGCTGAAACCTGCGGCGACTCTGCTCTTATGTTCATGGATGCGGCGGATGATGTCATTCGTCACGCCGATGTAGAGCGTGCCGTATTTCTTGCTGGCGAGGAGGTAGACGTAATAGGCCATGAGCAAGTGGTGCAATTGATTCCGGGCTCGCGACTTCGTCGCGCCTCGGAATGACCCAGACTACCACGTTGGCGTGTATCATCAAAAACAAAAACCCCGGCATCGCTGCCGGGGTTTCGCATTCGTCGCTTGCCTGATCGGCTGGATCAGAAGTCCATGCCGCCCATGCCGCCGCCCGGAGGCATCGCGGGGCCAGCGCCGCCCTTCTTGGGCAGCTCGGCGACCATGGCTTCCGTGGTGATCAGGAGCGCCGCAACCGAGGCAGCGTTCTGGATCGCGGTGCGGACCACCTTGGTCGGGTCGATGATGCCCTTCTTGACGAGGTCGGCATATTCGCCGGTCTGGGAGTCGAAGCCGTAATTGTAGGCCTTGTTCTCCAGGATCTTGCCGACGATCACCGAGCCGTCTTCACCGGCGTTGATCGCGATCTGGCGAGCGGGGGCCGACAGCGCCTTGCGCACGATCTCGACGCCGGTCTTCTGGTCGTCGTTCTTGGTGCGCAGGCCCTTGAGCTGCTCGGAGGCACGGAGCAGGGCGACGCCGCCGCCCGGAACGATGCCTTCTTCCACGGCCGCGCGGGTCGCATGCATCGCGTCATCAACGCGATCCTTGCGCTCCTTCACCTCGACCTCGGTGGCGCCGCCAACGCGGATCACCGCGACGCCGCCCGCGAGCTTGGCGAGACGCTCCTGGAGCTTCTCACGATCGTAGTCCGAGGTGGTCTCCTCGATCTGCGCCTTGATCTGGGCCACGCGCGCCTCGATGTCGGCCTTCTTGCCGGCGCCGTTGACGATCGTGGTGTTCTCCTTGTCGATCATCACCTTCTTGGCGCGACCGAGCATGTTGAGCGTGACGTTCTCGAGCTTGATGCCGAGATCTTCCGAGATCGCCTGGCCGCCGGTCAGGATCGCGATGTCCTGCAGCATGGCCTTGCGGCGATCGCCGAAGCCCGGAGCCTTGACGGCCGCAACCTTGAGGCCGCCGCGCAGACGGTTCACGACGAGGGTCGCGAGGGCTTCGCCTTCGACGTCCTCGGCGACGATGACCAGCGGCTTGCCGGTTTGCACCACGGCCTCGAGCAACGGCAGCAGCTCGTTCAGCGAGGAGAGCTTCTTCTCGTTGATGAGGATGTAGGCGTCCTCCATCTCAACGCGCATCTTGTCGGCGTTGGTGACGAAGTACGGCGAGATGTAGCCGCGGTCGAACTGCATGCCCTCGACGACGTCGAGCTCGGTCTCGAGCGACTTGGCTTCCTCGACGGTGATGACACCCTCGTTGCCGACCTTCTTCATGGCGTCGGAGAGGAACTTGCCGATCTCGGCGTCGCCGTTGGCCGAGATGGTACCGACCTGGGCGATCTCGTCGTTCGAGGTGACCTTCTTGGAGTTCTTCTGGAGGTCCGCAACCACGGCTTCGACCGCGAGGTCGATGCCGCGCTTGAGGTCCATCGGGTTCATGCCGGCGGCAACCGACTTGGCGCCTTCCTTCACGATCGCGGCCGCGAGCACGGTCGCGGTGGTGGTGCCGTCGCCGGCCGCGTCAGCGGACTTGGAGGCGACTTCGCGCACCATCTGGGCGCCCATGTTCTCGAACTTGTCCTCGAGCTCGATCTCCTTGGCGACGGTGACGCCGTCCTTGGTGATGCGGGGAGCGCCGAACGACTTGTCGAGCACGACGTTGCGGCCCTTCGGACCGAGCGTGACCTTCACCGCATTGGCGAGGATGTCGACGCCGCGCAGCATCTTGTCGCGCGCTTCAACCGAGAATTTGACTTCTTTGGCTGCCATCTGGAATTTTCCTTGAGATGTGTGACTGGAGGGAAAGAGGGGCTCTTAGGCCGCCTTCTTCTTGGAAGCGGGGACGTCGAGGACGCCCATGATGTCGCTTTCCTTCATGATCAAGAGATCGACGCCGTCGATCTTGACCTCGGTGCCGGACCACTTGCCGAACAGCACGCGGTCGCCGACCTTCAGGTCGATCGGGATCAGCTTGCCGGCTTCGTCGCGGCCACCCGGGCCAACGGCGACGACTTCACCCTGTGAGGGCTTTTCCTTGGCAGTGTCGGGAATGATGATGCCGCCAGCGGTCTTCTCTTCTGCGTCGATGCGCTTGACCACGACGCGGTCGTGAAGCGGACGGAATTTCATGCAGTCCTCCTAACCATTTGCACGAGTTGATATTTTCAGATTGTTAGCAATCGATGCCCGCGAGTGCTAGCACGGGCGAGGTTGAAATAGGACAGGAATTTTGCGGGGGCAAGGGCTTCTAGCAGAAAAATCAGCACCCGGAAGCGCGGACTGCCAGAATTTCTTTTCCATCGTTAACCGAGGCCGCGCCAGTATTAGCACGGTGTCCCATCTGCTGCTAATGCATTGAATTTCAACAGCTTGTTAAACTTTTGGGCTTGAGATGGATTGTCAGTTTGCGTCACATTTCTCTCATGTGAGCGCATCGATTCCGGGTGGCTCGTAAGGCGCACACCGACCAGGCCGCCCCTTGAATGCGCTCCTGCAAAGGAGGTTGGCATGGGCGTGCGGAGTGGGGGCGTTTCCGATGATTTCCGGAAACAGCTTGCGGGTTACGGGCTGACGACGGCGCAAATTCTCTATCGGATGCCCGATCATCCCTCTTTGCTCCAGACTTACGTCTGGCAGAACTACGACATGTTTCCGAAATTTCCGGCGTTGAAGGATTTCCTGGCGTTCTGGCAGGAAAAGCTAGACGGCCCGCTCCATTCGGTCACAGTCGCGCATTCGAAGCTGATCAAGCCGGCCGAGCTGCGGGCCGTGGATGGCGTGTTTCGGCTGCATTGAGCAGAGATCAGATGCCGCCGTTGCAATAGCGTTTCCACATCGCGCGATAGGCGTCGTCCACTGCTCGCCCGTATGAGACTGGGTTGCTGGCGGCTGCAGCGTCGATCTGTCCGGGCAGTTCGCGGCGCAATCTGTCGAGGTCGGTGATCTCAGCCGCACGGCCAACTGCGATTTCGACATAGGCCTCTTCGCTATCGGCGACCCAGTCCGGCAGGCCAAGCGCCGTGAGGATGGCGCCGGCAGCACGGCTGGGCAGGCTGTTGCCGAGTTTCGCGACCACCGGCACGCCCATCTGCAGGGCTTCCCATGTGCTGACGCCGCCATTCTGCGGGAACGGGTCGAGGCAGATATCGACGCGATTGAACGTCGCCAGATGCTCGCTTCGCAAGGTGGCGCCGAGCAGATCGACGCGTTCGGCCGGCAATCCGCAAGTCTCGAACCGCGCCAGCAAATTCTCGCGGACCAGCCGGTCGTCCAGCGCAACATCCTTGATCAGCAGTCGCGAACCCGGCACCCGCTCGAGAACCCTGGACCAGGCTTCCGCCGCCTCGTCCGAAATCTTGCTGATGCGGTTGAAGACGCCGAATGTGACGAAGCCGTTCGAGATCGCCGGCGCCTGCGCCCGCGCGATCCCGGCCGGCAACGGCGCCAGCGTCACAAAGCACGGCAGGTCGACAACGGTCTCCGCAAACAGATGCCGAACCTCGTGAGGAATTGCGACCGGGTCCGAGAACAGGTAATCGATCGTCGGCAGCCCGGTGCCGGTGCCGTGGCCCCAGCCATGGACCTGGATCGGTGCCGGCTTGCGCGCAAACACGCCGAGGCGGTTTCCCCTGGTATGGCCGGACAGATCGATCAGGATATCGACGCCATCGGCGCGGATCTCGGCGGCGAGGCGATCCTCGGTCCATTGCGAAGCGTCGCGCCAGCGATCCGCGATCTCCCGAAATTCGCTGGTCGTAGCGTCCACTTTCGACGAGCAGGCGTAGCACACGATCTCGAACTGTGCCCGGTCATGGTGTTGAAGGACCGGCTTGAAAATCAACGCGGCCGAATGCGCGTTGAAATCCGACGAGACATAGCCAAGCACCAGACGGCGATCCGGCTCGCGGCTGTTGTCGTGCGGTCCCGACGCTTCTGACGCGATCTTCGCGCCGACACGCTCCCACCACACCTGCCGCGCCTGCTGATGCCGCTCAACGGTGGCATCCCCCGCAAAATCGAGCGTGAATATCTTGTTGGAGATCGCGCTCTGGAGGTCAGGCTGGATGTCGAGGGCTCTGTCGAAACTGGCGAGGGCTTCGTCGACCCGGCCAAGTCCGGCGAGGCAAAGGCCCAGCACCAGGTGAGCCTGAATGGAATCGGGAGCGATCGCGAGGGCCTGCTCGCAATCGTGCGATGCCTGGGCAATCTGCTGGATTGCGAGCAAGACACTGGCCCGCGCGAGCCACCCATTCGCGTCGTCGGGGGCCAGCGCGATTGCCCGATTGCCGTCTGCCAGGGCTTCGTCAAAACGCTGAAGTTCCCGCAACGCGACCGCGCGGTTCGCCAGCGCCGCGGGATAGTCACGCTTGATCGATATCGCGCGGTTCAAGCTTGCGAGAGCCTCATCATAGTTGCGCCGACGGCAGAGTGCCCAACCCCGGCCGTTGTGGGCTTCAGAAAGGCTTGCGTCGAGGGCGAGCGCCTTGTCGTAGCTCTCGAGCGCATCCTGGACAAGTTCAAGGGCCACGTTCGCGTTGCCGAGATTGGATAGGGCCAGGGCGTAGTCGGGTCGCAAGGCGAGGGCCTTTCGATAGCTCTCGCGGGCCTCCTCGTGGCGTCGTTGCCCGTTGAGCGCGACGCCCAGGCTCATATGAGCTTCGGCAGATCGCGAATCCACGGCAACCGCTCGGTTCAGCAGAATCTCGGCTTGCTGATAGTTTTTCGCATCAGACTCCAAAGTGCCGAGCATATGCAGCGCGATGAATTGGTTGGGCGCAAGCTGCAGGAGTTGCCGATAGGCAGTCTGGGCCTCGGGGAGAAGCCCCATCTTATGCAGCTGGAGCGCGTGCCCGAGCATTGGCAGGACTTCGGCTTTTTGTCGTTTCTGAAGCCGCGCCTTTTGAAATGCACGTTGACCTACGCTGTTGCCCATGAATCAATCCCCCGGAATCTCCCGGCGAGACTAATTCAGCGCGAGAACCAATACGAGACGATGGCCCTTCGCCACGACAGCCTGGGACAAGCTACGATCGATGGGGTCGTCGAGTTACTATCCCTAAGCGTCGCAATTGCTGCCTCGTCCAAGACTGGATAGTCTGTCTTCGGGTCTACCCATTCGGCGGGCGCGGCTCAGATCAGGGAGGCAGACAATGGCCAGGCAAAAAGCATCAAGACCCGCAACGAAAACCGCGGTGAAGAAGCGGAGCGGCGCCAAGGCCGCGGCGCGATCCTCTGCGCGCAAGGCGGTGAAGGCGAAGGTGCGCACTGCGCCCGCCAAGAGCGCGCCGAAAAAGCCCGCTCGTCCCAAGCAGCGCATCGCAGTCAGTCATCATCGCGAAGAGGATTTCAAAGCCGACGGCCTACGCACTTACGCAAAATACCGCGACCTCGGCATCGCCGACGCAACCCACGGCCTCGCGCAGGCGCATGTCATCCGCCTGCAAGGCCCCTGCGATCCGGCTGAAGTGTCAAAACTGCACTTCCACGACGTCGACTTCCAGATGGTCTACGTGCTCAAGGGCTGGGTGAAGACCTACATGGACGGCCAGGGCGAGACCCTGATGAAGGAAGGTAGCGCCTGGACCCAGCCGCCGAAGATCAAGCACATGATCCTGGACTATTCGGACGACGTCGAACTGCTGGAGGTGATCTTGCCTGCGGAGTTTCGGACGGTGGAGTTGAAGGCGTAGGCGCTGCCGGAAACGCGCACACATCTCTCCACGCGTCATTGCGAGGAGCTCTTGCGACGAAGCAATCCAGGCTGTCTCTTCGGATACATTTCTGGATTGCTTCGCTCCGCTCGCAATGACGGTCGAGAGAGCCTACGCCAGCACCCCCACCACCGCCCCCATCAGGCACGTCGTCAACGTCCCCGACACGATCGATTTCAGCCCGAGCGCGTTGATCTCCTGGCGCCGCTCCGGCGCCATCACCCCTAAGCCGCCGATCATGATACCGAGGCTGGCGAAATTGGCGAAGCCGCACATCGCGTAGAGCATGATCAGGCGCGAGCGCGGGTCGAGCGCATCAGGCGGTAGTTTCGAGAAATCGACATAGGCGATCAGCTCGTTGAGCACGGTCTTGGTGCCCATCAGGCTGCCGGCCGTCACTGCCTGGTCCCACGGCAACCCCATCAGCCAGCACACCGGCGCCATCACGAGCCCAAGCAGGCGCTGAAGCGAGATCGCGGCGCCGCCGATATCAGGCAACAGGCCAAGGATGGCATTGACGAGATAGACCAGCGCCACCAGCACCAGCAACATGGCAACGATGTTGATCAGCAGCTCGATTCCCGCGCTGGTGCCCTTCACGATCGCATCCATCGTGCCGGAGACCTCCATCTCGGGGTCTTCCAGCGCGCCGCCGGTGCGCCTGTCGGATGTCTCTGGCACCATGATCAGGCTGACGAGGATTGCGGCCGGCGCGCCCAGCACGGAGGCGATGACGAAATGCGCTGCGGCATCAGGGATCAGGGGAGCAAGCAGCGTCGCATAGAGCACCAGCACGGTGCCGGCGATGCCCGCCATGCCGCCGGTCATCACCAGGAACAGCTCGCTGCGGGTCATCTGCTTCAGATATGGCCGCACGAACAGCGGCGCCTCGACCATGCCGAGGAAGATGTTGGCGGCGGTCGACAGCCCGACCGCACCGCCGACACCGAGCGTGCGCTCCAGCAGCCAGGCCATGCCGCGCACGACAGGCGGCAGCACCCGCCAATAGAACAGCAGCGTCGTCAGCACGCTCATCACCAGCACGATCGGCAGCGCCTGGAATGCCAGGATGAAATCGGCGCCCGGCACCTTCAGATCGAAGGGCAGGGGACCGCCCCCGACATAGCCGAACACGAAGGAGGAGCCGGCGCGCGAGGCCGCGGAGATCGCGCCGACCGCGTCGTTGATGGCGCCGAAGGCGCGCGCGACGATCGGCAGCTTCAGGAGGACGATGGCGGTGACGAAGGTGGCGACGAGGCCGATCGCCGCCTGCCGCAACGAGACCGCACGGCGATTCTCTGCCAACGCGAACGCGATCAGCAGCAATGCGAAAATGCCGAGTGCCGATTGCAGGCGCAGCATGATGTCCCCAAAACCCTCAATGATTATGGCCGCGCCTGCGGTGCAAAGGCAATGCCGGGACATGCGGGGGGCCTCCCGCTGTTGACAAGCCGGTCCGCCTCAGTCACGCGGGGGCACGTCGAGATCAGGGGGCGGACGGTCCGAGGGTGACCCAAAAGACGATCCAACAGGCGATGCCAGAGCAGCCAATATCCGGACATCCGCCAGTCAGTGCCCGCGCGCTCCTCTCCCACCGGGCGTTCCTGTTCTTCCTGCTGTCGCGCAGCCTGTCGCGCTTTTCCAGCCAGATCGCGGCGGTCGCGATCGGCTGGCAGATCTACGATCTCACCGGCTCGGCCTTCGACCTCGGTATGGTCGGCCTTGTGCAGTTCCTTCCCACCGCACTCCTGGTATTCGTCGCCGGCCATGCCGCCGACCGCTACGAGCGGAAGCGCGTGGTCCAGCTCTGCCAGCTCGTGGAAGCTGCGACCGCGCTCTATCTGGCCCTCATCACCTATCTCGGCGCAGTCAGCGAAGTGCAGATCTTCATCGCGACCTTCGTGCTCGGCATCGCCGGCGCCTTCGAGAGCCCGACCACGGCGGCACTGCTGCCGCTGATCGCGCCGCAGGGCTCGCTCCAGCGCGCCACTGCGATCTCGAGTGGCGCGGCGCAGGTTGCGACCATCACGGGGCCGGCGCTCGGCGGCTTTGCGTACGCCGTCGCGCCGCATCTCGCTTATGCGGTGATGGTGCTGTTTTGGATTTTTGGGATGATCCTGACCGGCTTCATCCGGCCGCGCCCGCAGGCGGTGGCCAAGGAGGGAACGAGCTCGGACAACATCTTTGCCGGCGTCCGCTTCATCCGCGGCAATCCGGCGATCCTCGGCACCATCTCGCTCGATCTGTTCGCTGTATTGTTCGGCGGCGTCACCGCACTGCTGCCGATCTATGCCCGCGACATCCTCCAGGCCGGCCCGGTCGGGCTCGGCGTGCTGCGTGCGGCGCCTGCCGTCGGCGCACTCCTGATGACCATGGTGCTGGCCCGTCACGCCATCTCGCGTCACGTGGGCTTGCGCATGTTCCAGGCTGTGATCGTGTTCGGCCTCGCCACCATCGTGTTCGCGCTGTCATCCTGGATGTGGCTGTCGGTACTCGCGCTGGCGATTTTGGGAGCGGCCGATACGATCAGCGTCGTGATCCGCTTCTCGTTGGTGCAGCTCGCAACGCCGGACGAGATGCGCGGCCGCGTCGGCGCGGTGAACTTCCTGTTCATCAATGCCTCCAACCAGCTCGGCCAGTTCGAGAGCGGGGTGGCAGCCGCACTGCTCGGCGCGATGCCGGCCGCGGTGCTCGGCGGCGTTGCCACCGTTGCGGTGGCGCTGCTCTGGATGAAGCTGTTCCCGAGCCTGCGCCAGGTGCAGAGCTTGGAGTAGGCCTCCGCTCTCTCCGCGTCATTGCGAGCGCAGCGAAGCAATCCAGAATCTTGCCGCAGCGATAGTCTGGATTGCTTCGCTGCGCTCGCAATGACGATTGCGGAGGCAGCGCGGCGATTTAGCCGACGTCATCCGGATTGCCGAGGACGTCACAACCCCACGAAGCCTACTGTGCATGGGGTTGTTTTCGCGTTTTATTTCAGCCCCGTCCGACGAACGGCATCTTGGTCGCCATCACCGTCATGGTCAGCACGTTGGCATCGAGCGGCAGGCTCGCCATGTAGGCAACGGCATCGCCGACCGCCTTGGCATCCATGCGCGGCTCGTGCTTGGTGGTGCCGTCCGGTTGCAGCACGCCTGGGCCGTTGACCATGCGGTCGGTCATCGGCGTTGCGGCATTGCCGATGTCGACCTGGCCGACCGCGATGTCGTACATGCGGCCGTCGAGGTTGGAGGCCTTGGTGAGGCCGGTGATGGCGTGCTTGGTCGAGGTGTAGGCCGCCGAGAACGGCCGCGGCGCATGCGCCGAGATCGAGCCGTTGTTGATGATGCGACCGCCGCGCGGGTTCTGGTCCTTCATGATGCGGAAGGCGTGCTGGGTGCACAGGAACGGGCCGGTGAGGTTGGTGTTCACCACCGCCTGCCACTGCTCGAGGCTGAGATCCTCGAAGTTCACGGCGGGTGCGCCCATGCCGGCATTGTTGAAGAGCACATCCAATCGGCCGTAGGTCGCCTTCACTTTGTCAAACAGCGCCGCGATCGAATCCGGCTTGGTCATGTCGGCGGTGACGCAGAGGCTTTTGCCCGCGGGGCCGAGCTTCGCGGTCTCCTCGAGCATGTCGAGCCGGCGGCCTGTGAGCACTACGGTGAAGCCGGCGTTCATTAGCGCCAGCGACGCCGCACGTCCGACGCCGGTGCCAGCGCCCGTCACCAATGCGATCTTGTTTGCTTCGCTCATCGTTTCCTGCCTTTTCTCTTAGCTGTCAGGTTTTGGATTCTTTTTCGTTCTTGTAGGGCGGGCGTGGAATGTTCTGATGCGCCGCGCGCAGCGCTGCCGACCAGCGCGAGCGCAGATCGTGGAAATAGGGCTCGCCGGCCTCGATGCGGTGATTGAGATCGGCCTCGCAGGCGTCGCTACGCACCACCAGCACGTCGATCGGCAGGCCGACGCCGAGATTCGAGCGCATGGTCGAGTCCATCGAGATCAGGCCGGTCTTCAGTGCCTCGTAGAGCTCGACGTCATAGTGCATGGCGCGGTCGAGCACCGGCTTGCCGTATTTGTGCTCGCCGATCTGCAAGTAGGGCGTGTCGGTGGTGCACTCGATGAAATTGCCGGCGGTGTAGATCATGAACAGGCGCATCCGGGAGCCCTTGATCTGGCCGCCGAACAGGAAGGAGACGTCGAAGGAGACGTCCTCGGATCTCAGCGCCGGCCCTTCGGTGGCGTGTACCGCCCGGATCGCCCGGCCGATGCGCTGCGCCGCCTGGAACATGGTCGGCGCGTTCATCAGCGTCTCGACCTCGCCCGTGTTGGGGTCTTCCAAGCCTTCGGTCAGCGTCGACAGCACCGACTGGCTGATGGCGAGATTGCCGGCGCTGGCGATCGCCATGATGCGCTCACCGGGCTTGGAGAAGATGTGCAGCTTGCGGAAGGTCGAGACGTTGTCGAGGCCGGCATTGGTGCGGGTATCGGCGATCATCACCAGACCGTCCCGAACCAGGATTCCGCAACAATAGGTCATTTCCAGTCCCCGAACGCGTTTGCGCGGAATTACTAGCCAATTTCGGGGGCCGGTCCAACCCCCGATTCCCGGGGGCAAGGCCGTCATTCCGGGCTCGCGACTTCGTCGCGCCCCGGAATGACATATGAGTTTTGCCGCTGCGACTACCCACCTCAATCCGCGGCATCGACGAGAAACGCCTCGTCGACGGGCACGCCGAGCGCGGTGACCAGCCGGTTCGTCTCCGCGGCCATGCCGACGATCGCGAGCAGCTCGCCATATTCGGCCTCGGTCATGCCCTTGGCCCGTGCGGCGGCGGTGTGGGAATGGATGCAGTAGCTGCAGCCATGTGCGATCGAAACCGCGACGTAAAGCATCTCCTTGACCTTGGGGTCGAGCGCGCCGGGGGCCATCACCTCCTTGATGCTCTCCCAGGTCCGCCGCAGCGTCTTCGGATCATGCGCCAGCGCGCGCCAGAAATTGTTGACGAAATCCGACTTTCGGACGTTGCGGATATCGTCGAAAACGGCGCGGGCCTCGCTGGAGAGCTCATCGTCCGAAAGCAGTTTCACAGTCGCCATGGGCTACCTCGCAGGCCTGGTCTGATCGTGCGATTGTAGCACGGCTCGTGCGGTTGGTCGGCAACGCCTCGTGAGGGAGATGCAGCGGCGCCTAGCTCTGCCACTGAGATTGCGACTGCCCGGCGCGGCCGGCCTGCTCGACCTTGACAACCACCGTCAGCGTCTCCGTGCCGCCGCCATAACGGGTGCCGCGCACCGGCGCTGCGCCGAGATAGTCGAGCCCGATGGCGACGCGGACATGGGCGTCGGTGGCGCAGATGCTGTTGGCGGGATCGAAGCCGACCCAGCCGAGATCGGGCACGTAGGCTTCGGCCCAGGCGTGGCCTGCATCCTGATGCACCGTGCCGTCCGAGCGCAGGAAGTGCCCGGAGACGAAGCGCGCCGGCACGCCGCCGCTGCGGGCGCAGGCGATGAAGATGTGCGCGTAGTCTTGGCAGACGCCGCGCTTGAGCGCGAAGGCTTCGGCCGCCGAGGTGCCGCTGGTGGTCGGGTCCTCGTCGAAAGTCATGTGATCGCTGATCTCGGTCATCAACGTGTGCAGGAAGCCAAGCGTGTCGCTCTCGGCCTCGCTGCGCAACTGGCGCGCAACCGCCGCCATTGCCGGATTGACGGAGGTGAGGTCGGTTGCGCGCAGGAACATGCCGGCCGGAAACCGCTCGTCCGTGCCGCGCAGCACGCCGCCGGTGTCGTGGGTCTCGATCAGGCCCTCGGCGGTGATCTTGATGTCGCCGACCGGCCCGCAGGACAGCACGTGGGTGACGTTGCCGAATGCGTCTTCGTGGGTGTCGAGCTTGGTGTCGGTCGAGACGTCGATCTGCCATTCCGCCAGATATTGCCCGTCATGGCTGCCGGGCGTCATGCGCAGGATCTGGATCACGCTCGTGGCCGGCGGCTCGTAGCGATAGGTCGTGGTGTGCTGGATTCGCAGGCGCATGGTGCTTCTGGATCGGTCATTCCGGGATGGCGCGGCGGGACCGCGCGAAGCGCGGCCCGAGCGCCAGACCCGGAATCTCGAGATTCCGGGTTCGATGCTTCGCATCGCCCCGGAATGACGAAGGGTGAGTGGTTAGGTCCTGACTAGATCAGATACTGCCTTGTGATGATTTCGCCCAGCCTTGAATTGTCGGTGATGAATTCCTGAATGAATTCATGCACGCCATGCTGGAAAATGTCGTTCATATTGCTGTGTTCCAGCCGGTTGCGGATGCCGCGGGCGTGGCGCTGGGCCGGGCCCTGGCGGCCATAGGCGACGCCGATCTGGTCGAGGTTGCGCACGAGATTGCCGTAGCAGCTTGCCAGCGACCGCGGCAGCGTGTCGTTGAGGATGAGCAAATCCGCGATCAGCCACGGCTTCAGCGTCTCGCGATAGACCCAGTGATAGGCCGTCAGCGCCGAGACCGAGCGCAGGATCGAGCTCCACTGATAGAAGTCGAGCGGGCCGCCGACATGCTCCTCCTCGGGCAACAGCACGTGATACTTCACGTCGAGAATGCGCGCGGTGTTGTCGGCGCGCTCCAGATGCACGCCCATCCGCGAGAACCAGTAGGCGTCATTGCGCAGCATGGTCCGATAGGCCGAGCCGTCGAAGCGCAGCGAGGTCTCCTGCACGAAGCGCAGGAATTTCGCGAGGTCCTCGCGCGTTGAGGTGCCCTTGCTCCAGACCGCCTGGAGCTCGATCCAGGCGGAGTTGATGGTGTCCCACATCTCGCTGGTCAGTGCGGTGCGCACCGAGCGCGAGTTCAGCCGCGCGGCCTCGATGCAGTTTCTGATCGAGGACGGATTGTCCGCCGAGAACGAGAGATAGTCGACGACGTTGTGCTCGTTGGCTTCCTCATATTGCTGATAGAAGCTTGCGGCGACGCCGGCGGTGAGCAGCGCCGAGTCCCATTCGTTGGTCTTGCCGACATAGGCGGCGGGAAGCGCGGTGACGCGCAGCGTCGCATCGATGGTGCGCGCGAGATACTCGGCCCGTTCGACGTAGCGGGCGAGCCAGTAGAGGTTTTCGGCGGTACGCGACAGCATCTGTCTACTCGTCCAGGATCCAGGTGTCTTTGGTGCCGCCGCCCTGGCTGGAATTGACCACCAAGGAGCCTTCCTGCAGTGCGACGCGTGTCAGCCCGCCCGGCACGATCGTGGTGCGCTTGCTGCCGGTGAGCACGAAGGGCCGCAAATCGACGTGGCGCGGCGCAAGGCCTGACGCCGTGCAGGTCGGGCAAGTCGAAAGCGCCAGCGTCGGCTGTGCGATAAAGCCCTCCGGCTCGCGCTTGAGCTTCTCGCGGAAGGCTTCGATCGTCGCTTTCGTCGCAGCCGGGCCGATCAGCATGCCGTAACCGCCGGAGCCGTGCACCTCCTTGACAACGAGATCGCTTAAGTTGTCCAGCACATAGGCGAGGTCCTTTGGCTCGCGGCAGCGCCAGGTCGGGACGTTCTTCAGGATCGGCTCCTCGCCGAGATAGAACTTCACGATGTCGGGCATGTAGGAGTAGATCGCCTTGTCATCGGCGATGCCAGTGCCGACGGCGTTGGCGAGCGTGATGTTGCCGGCCGCATAGGCCGACATCAGCCCGGGCACGCCCAGCACGGAGTCAGGGCGGAAGGTGAGGGGATCGAGGAAGTCGTCGTCGACACGACGATAGATCACGTCGACGCGTTTTATGCCCTCGGTCGTCCGCATGAACACTTCGTTGTTCTTGACGATGAGGTCGCGGCCCTCGACCAGCTCGATGCCGAGCTTGTCGGCAAGGAAGGAGTGCTCGTAATAGGCGGAGTTGTAGACGCCCGGCGTCAGCAGGGCGACCGTCGGCTCGCCCGAGGCGCTCTGCGGCGCGACCGAGCGCAGGGCCGCGAGCAACTCGTCCGGATAGCGCTCGACCGGCGCCACCCTGTGGCGAGCGAACAGATCCGGAAACAGCCGCATCATGATCTCGCGGTTTTCCAGCATGTAGGACACCCCGGAGGGCGTGCGGGCATTGTCCTCCAGCACGATGAAGTCTTCGGCGTCGACCCGGACGATGTCGATGCCGGCGATGTGCACGTAGACGTCGTGCGGCACCTGCTGGCCGTTCATCTCGGGACGGAAGACCGGGTTCTGGAAGATCAGGTCGTCAGGCACGATTTCGGCGCGAAGGATGTCGCGGCCGTGATAGATGTCGCGCAGGAACATGTTGAGCGCCTTGACGCGCTGCTTCAGGCCTCTCTCCAGCAGCGCCCATTCCTTGCCGGACATGATCCGCGGAATGACGTCGAAGGGGATCAGGCGTTCGGTGGATTCTGAGTCCCCGTAGACTGCGAAGGTGATGCCGATGCGGCGGAAAAGGAGCTCGGCCTCCTGACGGCGATATTCGAGCGCCTCGGGAGGCGTCTCCTTGAGCCAGCGCGCCAGCTCCTGATAGGCAGGGCGAAGGTCCCCACCGGGAATATTCATTTCATCAAACGCGACTGCCATAGATCCCGACTTGTCTCCGCAAGGCGTTGCGCCATTGGACAGGCCGCCAGGCCTTGGTGAAGACCGTAACGTCCGTGGCCATGCGGCAAGAGTGCATGACTTTCATGTGGTAGCAAGGGGCGGGCCAGCGCGATAAGCATGGAGGATGGGCATTTGCCGAGGATGAACGGCGGCTTGCCTGAAAAAATGGCTGAGTACTGCTTATTTCGGCAGCAAAACCGCGTGACTTCAACGCGTTACCTCGGCAGAGTCGGCGCGACAGGTGAGGGACAGTTTTATGAGCGAGATCGTCACGGCGGGCATTCTGGTCATTGGGGACGAAATCCTGTCCGGCCGGACCAAGGACAAGAACATCGGCTTCATCGCCGAATACCTGACCAATATCGGCATCGACCTGAAGGAAGTCCGGGTCGTCTCCGACGACGAGGCCGACATCATCGCCGCGTTGGATGCGCTGCGGCATCGCTACACCTATGTCTTCACCACTGGCGGCATTGGCCCGACGCATGACGACATCACCGCCGACAGCGTCGCCAAGGCCTTCGGCGTCGGCATCGACCATCATCCGGAAGTGGTCGCCCGCTTCCGCGAGCGCTGGAGCCAGCAGGACCTCAACGAGGCCCGCCTGCGCATGGCCCGCATCCCCGACGGGGCCGAACTGATCCAGAGCGCCACGATCCTTGCCCCCGGCTTCAAGATCGGCAATGTCATCGTGATGGCGGGCGTGCCCTCGATCATGCAGGCGATGATGGACATCGTCTCGCCCAAGCTGAAATCGGGCGTGCGCATGCTCTCCGAATCGGTCCGCGCCAATGCGCGGGAGGGCGACATCGGCAGCCCGCTGCGGGCGATCGCCGCTGAACACCCCGACACCATCATCGGCAGCTATCCCTTCATGGACGAGGAGCAAAAGCCGAACACCAATCTGGTGGTGCGCTCGCGCGATGCGGATAAGCTCGCAGCCGCGATGGCCGCGGTGAAGGACATGCTGGCGGGATTGAACATCACCCGCTAAAGCGCCTGCCCAGCGGGCACTTTAGCGTCTTATTCGAGCATGATCTTGCCGGAAAACCGCTGCACACTTTTCCGGATCATGCTTTGGAGCCCGGCTTGCCGGACGTGTTACGAAGCAGGAGACGACAATGGTTGGTGAAGCACCGGAACTGAGCGCGCAGGAGCGGGCGGGCAAGGCCTTCCCGGTCTCGTGGGACCAGTTCCACCGGGATTGCCGGGCGCTGACCTGGCGGCTCAACGAGGTCGGTCCGTTCCATGCGGTGATTGCGATCACCCGCGGCGGTCTGGTGCCGGCCGCGATCGTGGCGCGCGAGCTCGGCGTGCGCGTGATCGATACGGTCTGCATCGCCAGCTACGACCACAACAAGCAGGGCGAGCTCCAGGTCCTCAAGGGCATTTCCGAGGCGGCGATGAAGCTCGGCGGCGGCACCGGCAAGGGCCTCCTGATCGTCGACGACCTCGTCGATACCGGCAAGACCGGCAAGCTGGTGCGCGAGTTGTTGCCCGATGCGCATTTCGCCACCGTTTACGCCAAGCCGATGGGTCGTCCGCTGGTCGATACCTTCATTACGGAAGTGTCGCAGGATACCTGGATTTTCTTCCCCTGGGACACCGCGTTGTCCTACCACCCGCCGCTTCGCGACGGGGCCGCATAGTCGTCCCCGTCATTGCGAGCGAAGCGAAGCAATCCAGAAATGCATCCGCGGAAATAATCTGGATTGCTTCATCGCCAGCGTCGCGGGTTTCTCGCAATGTCGGGCGGAGGCCGCCATGCCCCTGCAGAACCGCGTCACGCCGACAGGCGATATCATCGCCACGCCGCACCGCGGCCTGTTCACGGGCAATCGCGGCATCATCCACGATCCCGCGACCAAGACACTGTTGAAGAAGCGCTGGTCGTCGCCGGCATGGCTCACCTGTACCTGCGAATTCCGCGGTCGGCGGCGCGAGGTGATGGCGCAGCGAAGCTGGACCGAACTGTTCTTCCTGGACGAGGCCACTGCGCTCGCCGCCGGACATCGCCCCTGCTTCTATTGCCGCCGCGACGATGCCAATCGCTTCCGAACCGCATGGGAGAAGGGCAATCGCGTGCACGGCGTCCGCATGCACGACATCGACACGGTGCTGCATCACGAGCGGCTCGATCTCGGCGGGAAACGGCTGCACGCACTGCTCATGCCGCTAGAGCAGCTTCCCGAAGGTGCGATGGTTCAGCAGGGCGAGGAGAGCTTCCTGGTGACGCAGGGAAGGGCGCTGCGGTGGTCGCCGGCGGGCTATAGTGCGGTCGAGCGCGAGCCTGACAAGGCGGCGCTGCTGACGCCGCCCTCGACGCTGCGCACCTTAAACGCGGGCTATTCGCCAGTGCTGCATCCGACGGCGTTGCCCTAGCGCGTCCGTTGCCGTCACCCCAGCGTCTCGCGCGCCATCGCGGCACCGGCGCCGAGCGCCATCAGCTTGGCTTCGGCGATCTCGCGCCGCATCGGCGCCATGCCGCAATTGGTGGTGGCGATGATGTTGTTCTTGGGGACGAATTTCGACACGGAGTCGATCACCTTCACGACGTCCTCGGCCGTCTCCACCGTGTCGCTGGCGACGTCGATCACGCCGGCCTGCACGATCTTGGTCTTGAGCAGCGCCAGCAGGTCGAGCGGCACCTTCGAATTGCGGCATTCGATCGCGACCTGCTGGATCGGGCTCGCATCGATCGCCGGGAAGATCTGCTCGTATTGCCGCCATTGGCTGCCCAATGTCTCCTTCCAGTCGGTGTTGGCCTTGATGCCGTAGCCGTAGCAGATGTGCACGGCGGTGGCGCAGGTCAGGCCCTGCGCCGCGCGCTCCAGCGCCTTGATGCCCCAGTCGTTGACCTCGTCCATGTAGACGTTGAAGGCGGGCTCGTCGAACTGCACGAGATCGACGCCGTCGGCCTGCAGCGCCTTAGCCTCCTCGTTGAGGAGCTCGGCGAAGGCAAAGGCCATCTTGACGCGATCGCCATAATAGCGGTCCGCAATCGTGTCGATGATGGTCATCGGGCCGGGCAGGGTGAATTTCAGCTTCTTCTTCGTGTGCGAGCGCGCAACGCGTGCCTCGTCGGCATGAACGCGGCCCTTGAGCCGGAGTGGGGCGACCACCTGCGGCACCATCGCCTTGTAGCGGTCCTTGCGGATGCCCATCTCGACCTTGTGGGCGAAGTCGATACCCTCGATCTTCTCCAGGAAGCCGTGCACGAAATGCTGGCGAGACTGCTCGCCCTCGGTGACGATGTCGATGCCGGCGTCCTCCTGGACCTTAAGCCAGATCAGCGTCGCGTCGCGCTTGGCGCGCAAGAGCTCCTCGCCTTGCGACTTCCAGGGCGCCCACAGCATGTTGGGCTCGGCAAGCCATTCCGGCTTCGGCAAGGAGCCGGCGATCGTGGTTGGAAACAGCATGGCGGCCCTCCCGGCGGGTTGTGTTGCGCCCTTTCCTGCCATGTCTTAACGTCGACGTACAGAACAACAAAAGTCGTCTTGAAACCCGCGACGCCGGATTCGGAAACGCCATGATCGAATTCTTCTTCGACTGTTCCAGCCCCTGGACCTATCTCGCCTTCCACAACATCCAGTCGCTCGCGAAAGAGCTCGGCGCGGAGATCGCCTGGCGGCCGATCCTGGTCGGCGGCATCTTCAACACGGTCAATCCAAGCGTCTATGCGCAGCGGGAGAAGCCGGTGCCGCTGAAGGCGCGCTACATGAAGAAGGACCTCGAGGACTGGGCGCGCTCGGCGGGGCTCGCAATCAAGATGCCGCCGACGGTGTTTCCCGTGAACAGCGTCAAGGCAATGCGCGGCTGCATCTGGCTGGGAAAAGACATGGTCCCGTTCGCGACCGCCGTGTTCGAGACCTATTGGGGCGGGGACAAGGACATCTCGCAGGACGCGGTGCTCGCCGAGATCTGCAAGAAGCTGGGCATCGACGAGCAGAAATTCTTTGCCGGCATCGCAGAACAGGGCATCAAGGACCAGCTCAAGGCCAACACCGAAGAGGTGGTGGCACGCGGCGGCTTCGGTTCGCCGACGATCTTCGTCGGCAAGACAGACATGTATTTCGGCAACGACCGCCTGCCGCTGATCCGCGAGGCGCTGCTGCGCAGCAGGGCGAGCGCGGCCTGATGGTACGGGCCGTCGTCTGCCGCGCGCTCGGCGCGCCCGAAACGTTGCGGCTCGAGGAGTTTCCGTCGCAGCCGCTGAAGCCGGGCGAGGTGCGCGTCGCGATCCGTGCCGCTGGCTTGAATTTTCCGGATGTGCTGATGGCGGCCGGTGAATATCAGCTCAAGCCGGAGCTGCCGTTCACGCCGGGCATGGAAGCCGCCGGTGACATCACGGAGGTCGGCACAGAGGCGAGGGGCGTTGCCGTCGGCGACAAGGTCATCGTGAAGATGCGCCATGGCTCATTCACGGATGAAGCGGTCGTCACGCCCGCGCAGCTCACGCCGATGCCGTCGACGTTCGACTATGCGGAGGCAGCGACCTATCTCGCCGGCCACGGCACGGCTTATCACGCACTGATCGATCGTGGCCGGGTCGAGCCGGGTGAGGTGCTGCTGGTGCATGGCGCCGGTGGCGGCGTCGGCCTTGCCGCCGTCGAGATCGGCAAGATGCTGGGCGCGACCGTGATCGCGACCGCCTCCAGCGACGAGAAGCTCGCCATTGCGAAATCGCGCGGTGCCGATCACCTCGTACGTTATGACCGTGAGCCGTTTCGCGATGCCGTCAAGCGCATCACCGACGGTCGCGGCGCCGACGTCGTGTTCGATCCCGTCGGCGGTCAGGTCTTTGAGGATTCGATGCGCTGCATCGCCTGGGGCGCGCGGCTGCTGGTGATCGGTTTTACGGGCGGCATCGGCTCGGCGAAAACCAATCTTTTGCTGATCAAAGGCGCAAATGTGCTCGGCGTTCGCGCGGGCGAAGCGGTGCGGAAGAATCCCGCGCTCGGCGAGGTGCGATTGGAAGCGCTGCTGCAATGGGCGGAAGAGGGCAAGCTCCGTCCGAACGTGTCGCATCGCCTGCCGCTCGAGGACTATGCGAAGGCGATGCGGCTGCTGCTCGACCGCAAGGCGATCGGCCGGGTGGCGCTGGTGATGGAGTGAGAAAGTAGGGTGGGTTAGCCCTGCGGCTGCGCAAAGCGCAGTCCGCATGGCGTAACCCACCACTTCTGTGACCGCGGATACGAAAGAGGTGGGTTACGCCTTCGGCTAACCCACCCTACGAAGTCACTTGTACTCCCGCTCCGTCCACCACGGGAAATAGTCCGGCATATCGCTGGACACCTTGTTCTTGAACTGCGCCGGACGCTTCTCCAGGAACGACACCACGCCCTCCTTCACGTCGTCCGAGCGGCCCCGTGTATAGATGCCGCGGCTGTCGACCTTGTGGGCCTCCATCGGATCGTCGGCACCCATCATGCGCCACATCATCTGACGGATCAGCGCGACCGAGACCGGCGCGGTCTTCGCGGCAAATTCCTTGGCGAGCGCGCGGGCGGTGGGCAGCAGATCGTCCGGCGCTACGACCTTGCTGACGAGGCGCCCCGCAAGCGCTTCCTGCGCCGGGAAGACGCGGCCCGAATAGCACCATTCCAGCGCCTGCGAGATGCCGACGATGCGCGGCAGGAACCAGCTCGAGGCTGCCTCCGGCACGATGCCGCGCTGGGAGAACACGAAGCCGAACCGCGCGGCGTCCGAGGCGATGCGGATGTCCATCGCGAGCTGCATGGTGACGCCGATGCCGACGGCCGGGCCGTTCACCGCGGCGATGACGGGCTTGAGGCACTTGAAGATGCGCAAGGTCACCTGGCCGCCACCGTCGCGCACCTGCGGATCGCTGTAGTCGACCTTGCCGTCGGCAAACCGCTTCACCGGTCCGCGCCGGGCGTCGCGATCAAAAGTGTCGGCGCCCGACGACAGGTCGGCGCCCGCGCAAAAACCGCGGCCGGCGCCTGTCACGATGATGGCGCGGACATTGTCGTCCTTGTCGGCGGCGTCGAACGCGTCGATCAGCTCGGCCTGCATCTGCGCGTTGAAGGCGTTGAGCTTGTCGGGCCGGTTCAGCGTGATGGTCAGGATCTGCTCGGCGACCTCGTACTTGATCGTCACATACGCCATGGTGGTTTCCTTCCTTGAGTTTTTCGCTGCGCAGATGGCAGAGGGCTTGAGTTTCTTACCCTCCCCTGGAGGGGGAGGGTCGATCGCGCGTAGCGCGAGCGGGGTGGGGTGATCTCTCCTCTCGGGCACCGTCGGACGCGGAGAGACCGTCACCCCACCCCGTCTCACATTTCGCTACGCTCTATGTGAGCCGACCCTCCCCCTCCAGAGGAGGGTAAGCAAGAGGCTCGCGCATGATGCCTGTCCCGAGTCATTCGGGCTTGCGCCCAAAGGGCACGCTCCCCGGGATGAGAAGAGCGTCTTACTTCGCCGGCGGCTTGGGCCAGGGCCGTTGCGGGCCGCGCAGGCCCTCAAAGGCCTTGGCCATGCCGAGCACGCCGATATCGTCGAAGCGACGGCCGACGATCTGCACGCCGATGGGAAAACCCTTGGCGTCGAAGCCGCCGTTGATGGAAATCGCTGGATTCTCCGACATATTCCACGGCACGGTATAGGCGATGTGCTCGAACGGCTTCATGGGATCGTTGGTGGGCGAGGCCCATTCCGCCGCGTAGTTCACGTTCGGCGCGGTCGGCGAGATCACGTAGTCGAGCTCGCAGAATAGCTTTCCTGCCGCGGCACGGATCGCCATGGTCTGGTTGAAGCCGCGGAGGACGTCGAGGCCGGCCAGCTTTGCGCCGGACTCGCCCCATTTGAAGATATAGGGCAGCACCTTTTCCTGCTCGGCCGGCGTCAGCTTTGACAGATCGTCCCACATCCGCGCACGCCAGAAATTGTCGAGGCCGTCGAGCATCTCGCGCGTGAGGATGCCGTCGACCTCGGTCACGACGGCGCCGGCGGATTCGAATGCCTTGGCCGCCTTCACGGCGACCTCGCGCACCGGCTTGTCCAGCGGCAGGCCGACGCCGGGATCGAGCATCAACCCGATGCGCAATTTGCGCGGCGATTTTTCCTGGCCCTTCCAGTTGAGGGGCTCGGCGGGCAGGCTCATGCCGTCGCGCCGGTCGGGCTTTGCGATCACGCTCATCATCAGCGCGCAGTCGTCGACCGTGCGGGTCATCGGACCGGCGACGCGGCCGACATAGGCAGGATCGATCGGCACGCGGCCGAAGCTCGGCTTCAACCCCACGAGCCCGCACCAGCCCGCAGGCAGGCGCACCGAGCCGCCGATATCGGTGCCGAGATGCAGCGGGCCATAGCCGGCCGCAGCGGCCGCACCTGCGCCCGCGCTGGAGCCACCGGGATTCTTGGAGAGGTCCCAGGGATTGCGCGCGAGCGCGTGGAAGCTGGAGAGCCCCGAGGACAGCATGCCATAATCGGGCATGGTGGTTTTTGCGAAGATGACCGCGCCAGCCTCGCGAAGCCGGGCGGCGGGCGGGGCGTCCTTTTCGGCCGGCACCAGCTTCACGCTGGCCGCGCCCAGCGGCACCGGCACACCCTTGGTCGCGATGTTGTCCTTCACCGTGACGGGCACGCCGTCGAGCGCGCCGGAGGGCTCGCCCCCGGTCCACCGCGCGGTCGAGGCCTTGGCGGCCTCGCGCGCGCTATCAGGATCGAACGCATAGAGCGCCTTCAGATGCGGTTCCCACGCCGCGACGTGCGCGAGCACGTCGTCCAGCACCTCGCTCGGCGAGAACTGTTTTGCGCGATAGCCCGCGATCAGATCGACCGCGGACAGATCGTGCAGCGAGGTGACCGCCTCCTCGACGCTCTTCTTCTGCATTGCTAGCCCACCGGCATGCGCGTTTCGATGATGCGGGCGAACATGCTGGCGCCGATCGGCAGGATCTTGTCGTCGAGCACAAAGCCGGGATTGTGCACGGGCACCGAGCCGTCATGGCCGACCCAGAAATAGGCGCCGGGAATGGTCTCCAGCATGTCGGCGAAATCCTCGCTGCCCATCTTCGGCTGGGTGCGGGTGATCACGTTGGCGGGGTTGACGATTGTGCGTGCGACGTCCTCGACCACCTTGGACTGCTCGACCTGGTTGACCAGCACGTTGAAGGTGTCGCGGATATCGACGTCGATCGCGCACTGATAGGCGCTTGCGATGCCGGCGCAGATGGTGCGGATACGTTCGCTGACTAGGGTGCGGACTTCCTTCGAGAAGGTGCGGATGGTGCCGCAAAGATGCGCGTCGCCGGGAATGACATTGTAGGCGGAGCCCGCATGGATCTGTGTGATCGACACGACGGCAGCCTGGAGCGGCTCGACGTTGCGGCTTACGATGGTCTGGATCGCCTGCGCCAGCGTGGTCGCGATGATCACCGCGTCCTTGGAACGCTCGGGCATTGCGCCGTGCGCCCCATAGCCGGTGATGCGGAGATCGAAGAAGTCGGCGCTGGCCATCGCAGGGCCGGGCAGGATCGCGATCTCGCCATGGTTGAGGTCAGGCGCGTTGTGCAGGCCGTAGAGCTCGTCGCACGGGAATTTCTCGAACAGGCCGTCCTTGATCATGGCGCGAGCGCCGCCAAGGCCTTCCTCGGCCGGCTGGAAGATCAGGTGCACGGTGCCGTCGAAATTCCTGGTCTCGGCGAGGTAGCGGGCGGTGCCGAGCAGCATGGTGGTGTGGCCGTCATGGCCGCAGCCGTGGAAGCGGCCCGGGATTTTCGAGCTCCATTTCAGATTGGTGTTCTCCTCCATCGGCAGCGCGTCCATGTCGGCGCGCAGCCCGATGCGCTTGCCGCCCGAACCCTTGCCCTTGATGACGCCGATCACGCCGGTGCCGCCAAGACCGCGATGTACCTCGATGCCCCAGCTCTTCAGCTTGTCGGCGACGATGCCGGAGGTGCGCACTTCCTCGAAGCCGATCTCGGGATGGGCGTGGAGGTCGCGCCTGATGGCAGTGAGTTCGTCGGCATAGCCGTCGATGCGTTCGATCGTGGGCATGTGTTTTGTCCGGTTAGCGTGAGGGAGGCGTGAAAACGGGGCCGTTCGGCTTGATGCGGATGCCCGGCCGCAGGCGCGTCCAGGGCAGGGTGGCGGTATCGGCCGGCATCGCGCCGGGCGCGGCGCAGATCATCAGCTTTTCCGCGATTGGCTCGAAATCGGCGCGGAAATGCACCGAGCTCTTGTTGACCAGGATCTTCTCGCGCGTCGGCTCGATGCCGACATAGCGGTACATCGCCTGATCGGCGAGCTGGGCCTTGTGCGAGGAGACGACGACGCGGACGTCGCCGATGCGCAGGCACGCGGAGGGACCCATCTCCATCTCGCGGCCGCCATAATAAGGGCCGGGCGCGATGAAGCGTCCGTCGGACAGCTTTTCGACCACGAAAGTCTCGCGGTAGGGCTCGTCGCCGGGGATGCCGGACTTGCCGCCAAGCGACAGCGTCACGCTGGCACCGACGCCGGCTTCATGCGCAGCCTTGGCCGAGACGGGATCGTAGATCGCGCCGGTGGCCGCGCTCGCCCGGTTGCGCACCAGTGCACGCAGCATGCCGGTCGTGTCGGAATCCCCGCCGGCGCCCGGATTGTCCTGGGTATCGGCGATGATGATCGGCTTGCTCGCGGTCTTCGAAAGTTCCATGGCATGACGGACGCCGTCATCGGGCGACCAGATCTTGCCGTCGAAATCGTCTTCGTGGCTTTCGATCAGCTTGACGATCGCATCGGCCGCGCGATCGGCGTCGGCTTGCGTCCTGCCATAGGCGAATACGCTCGGCCCGCAATCGCGGAAGTCGGCGGCGGGGAAGCCCGGCGCGAAGGACAGCGTGGGAACCGCATCGCTCTCCAGTTCTGCGAGCTTCTCATAAATGCCTCTGGTGGGCTGGTCGTTGGTGCATTGCCAGCTGATCGGGATCAGGAACGGCAACTGGCGGAACGCTTTCGCAAAGCGCTGCTTGGACTTCAGGAGCAGTGCGAGATGGCGCGCAGAGGCGCGGCCGGTCTCGGCCATGTCGATGTGCGGATAGGTGCGGTAGGCGATCAGCGCGTCGGCATGCTCGATCATCTCGGGCGTGACGTTGGCGTGGAGGTCGAGGCTCGTGACCAGCGGTACATCCTGGTTGATGACGCGGCGCACGCGCGCCAGGATTTCGCCTTCGCCGTCGTCGAGATGCTCCGTTACCATGGCGCCATGGAGGTCGAGATACACCGCATCGAGCGGTCCGGCGGCTGCGATGCCGTCGACCAACACCTTCACGATGCGCTCGAAGGCATCCTTGGTGACATGCGCCGAGGGGCTGGCACCGCAGGCGATTGTCGGAATGAGTTCCCAGCCGTTGGCCTCGGCGCTGTCGACGAAACCGGCGAGGCCGACATTGATGCGCCGCATCACCTTTAGCACGTCGGCACCTTCAGTCATCGCCGGCCAGCCGCCGCCATGCTGAAAGTCCGCGAACGTCGCCTTCGTCGGAGCGAAGGTGTTGGTCTCGTGCAGGAAGCCGCCGACGGCGATACGTGTCATCAATTCCAGTCCAATCGATCAAGAGTGCGCGACGTTAGCCTTGGCCTTGCTGCGAGAGCAAGGCGGGAAGCAATCGCGCCATGCATAGGGTCAAGCCGTTTTGGGAATGCTGCGGATGCGGTGAGTATGTGAGCCGCTCCGCCAACCACATTCTCGGTGTCGTCCCGGCGAAGGCCGGGATCCATAACCCCAGGGAGTGGTTTGGCGAAGGCTGGTCGTTTGGGATAAGCGCCGCACGAGATCGATAGATTCCGCGGCATGGGTCCCGGCGTTCGCCGGGACGACGGCGGTGGGTGTTGTTACACCGTCGCCGCCACGCCCTCCGACACCGGCCGGAAGTTCGCAAAATCCCAGTCGCGCCCGGGAGCCGCATCCAGCAGCGCCTTGGTGTAGGCCTCCTTCGGATGCGTCAGCACTTCGGCGGCGGGGCCCTGTTCGACGACGCGGCCGTGCTGCATCACCACGACCTCGTCGCAGATTTGCGCGGCGACGCGAAGGTCATGGGTGATGAACAGGATTGCGATGCCGAGCCGCTTCTGGATCTCATCGAGCAGTTCCAGCACCTGCGCCTGTACGGAGACGTCGAGCGCGGAGACCGCCTCATCCGCGACCAGCACGTCGGGATCGAGCGCGAGCGCACGGGCAATGGCGATGCGCTGGCGCTGGCCGCCGGAGAACTGGTGCGGGTAGCGCGACACGGCATCGGCCGGCAGGCCGACGAGTTCGAGCAGCTCGCGCGCCCGCTTCATCGCGTCGGTGTGCGCCACGCCGTAATTGATCGGACCTTCCGCGATGCTCTCCCCGACCGTGATGCGGGGATTGAGCGAGCGGTAGGGATCCTGGAACACGATCTGGATCTTCTGCCGGTGCGGCTGGAGCAGGCGGCGCGAGATGTCGGCGATCTCGCGGCCGGCGAGACGCACGCCGCCGGAGGTCGGGTCGATCAGGCGCACGATGCAGCGTGCGACGGTGGACTTGCCCGAGCCGCTTTCGCCGACGATGCCGAGCGTGCGGCCCTTGCGCAGCGTCAGCGTCACCTTGTCGGCGGCGACGACCTCTCGGCCCTTGCCGAAGAACGCGCGCTCCTTGTAGACCTTGCCGAGGTCGTTGGCTTCGAGCACGACAGGCTCGCGGCTCTCCTCGCGCGGCGGCCGCGGCACCAGGCTCGGCACCGACGCCAGCAGGTTGCGGGTGTACTCCATGGTCGGATTGCGCAACACGGTCTCGAGCGGGCCGGTCTCGACGAGGCGGCCCTGCCGCATCACTGCGACGCGATCGGCGATCTCGGCCACCACGCCCATGTCGTGGGTAATAAACAGCACGGCGGTGCCGTGGTCGCGCTGGAGGTCGCGGATCAGGGTCAGGATCTGCTTCTGTGTGGTGACGTCGAGCGCGGTGGTCGGCTCGTCCGCAATGAGAAGCTTCGGCTCCAGCACCAGGGCCATGGCGATCATGATGCGCTGGCGCTGGCCGCCGGAGAGGCGGTGCGGGTAAGAGGCGAAGATGCGCTCGACCTGGGGCAGGCGGACGTGATCCATCATGTCGAGGATTCGCTTCTTCCGCGCTTTGCCATCGAGATCGGTATGGGCGCGCAGCACCTCGTCGATCTGGCGGCCGACCGGCACCACCGGATTGAGCGCGGTCATCGGCTCCTGGAAGATCATGGCCATCTGTGTCGCGCGCAGCTGGCGCAGGCGGCGGTCGGTCGCGGTGAGCAGCTCTTCGCCGACCAGCTTGATGCTGCCGCCAGTCGGCACCAGCGTGCCCTTTGGCAACAGGCCCATCGTGGTGAGGGAGGTCACCGACTTGCCCGAGCCGCTTTCACCGACGAGGCACAGCGTCTCGCGCTCGCGTACCTGGATCGAGATGCCGTCGATGATCTTCGGCGCGCCCGGCTTCTTGCCGACGGAGACGACGAGGTTGTTGATGTCGAGGATGGTGTTGGTCATCAGGTCACTCCGACGTCATTGCGAGGAAGCTCGCGACAAAATTGCGAAGCAATTTTGCGCTGTAGCGACGAAGCAATCCAGAACTCTTTCCGCGGATGCAGACTGGATTGCTTCGCTTCGCTCGCAATGACGGAACAAGGGGCGGGGCCGGCGAGACAAATCACTTCCCCTCCCGCTGCTTCATGCGCGGATCGAGGGCGTCTCGGGCGGCATCGCCGATCAGATTGATGCTGAGGATGGCGATCGAGAGCAAAAGGCCCGGCCAGAAGATCAGCGACGGCTTGAGCTGGAAGTACTGCCGGCCCTCGGCCATGATGTTGCCCCAGGTCGGCGTCTCCGGCGAGATGCCGGCGCCGAGGAAGGAGAGGATGGCCTCGGTCAGGATCGCGGAGGCGCAGACATAGGTACCCTGGACGATCAGCGGTGCGATCGTGTTCGGCATCAGATGCCGCCACATGATCTTCGGCAGGCTGGAGCCGACCGAGATCGCCGCCTCGACGTAAGGCTCCTCGCGCGCCGACAGCACGACCGAGCGGACCAGGCGCGCCACGCGGGGGATCTCCGGAATCGTGATCGCGATCAGCACGGTCCAGAGGCTGGCACCGGAGAGCGACACCACAGCGATCGCGAGCAGGATGCTCGGCATTGCCATCAGGCCGTCCATGATCCGCATCATCACGGCATCGACCAGCTTGAAGAAGCCGGAGACAAGACCGATCACGAGCCCAATGGCGACCGAGAGAATCGCCGAGCCGATGCCGATCAGGAGCGAGATGCGGCCGCCATAGATGACGCGCGACAGCAGGTCGCGGCCATAGGCGTCGGTGCCAAGCAGGAACTGCGCCGACGACGGCTTCAGCCGCTGCGACGGTGCGAGCTGGATCGGATCATGCGGCGCGATCAACGGCGCCAGGATCGAGATCAGCACGATCAGCGCAAGACAGACCGTAGCGGCCGCGATAATCGGCGTCGAGGTGAGGAATCCGAAGCGCGGCCGCAGTGGCGACGTGATCGGAATGGACGACTGGGGAAGGCTATCGACCGACATTTGTTCTTACCCTTGCCTCAGTACCGGATCCGGGGATCGAGCAGTGTATAGGCGACGTCGATCAGGAGATTGACGATGACATAGATCAGCGAGGTCAGCAGGATCATGGCCTGGATCACCGGATAGTCGCGCGCCAGCACCGCATCCACGGTGAGGCGGCCGATGCCGGGGATGTTGAACACGCTCTCGGTGACGACGACGCCGGAGATCAGCAGCGCAAAGCCGGTGCCGATCACGGTGATCACGGGTACGGCCGCATTGCGCAGCGCATGCCGCATCATCACCGCGACCTCGTTAATGCCCTTGGCGCGTGCGGTGCGGACGTAATCTTCGCCGAGCACGTCGAGCATCGCCGCGCGCGTCATACGCGCGATCAGCGCGATGTAGATGAAGGAGAGCGCGCAGGTCGGCAGGATGATGCGTTCGAAGAACGGCCCGAAACCGTTCGAGATGCTCTTGAAGCCCTGCACCGGCACCCAGCGCAGATTGATCGCGAAGATTTCGATCAGAACGTAGCCGACCACGAACACCGGCACGGAGAAGCCGAGTACCGACAGACCCATCACGAAGCGGTCGATCCAGGTGCCGTGCTTCCACGCCGCGATCACGCCCAGGGGAACGGCGACGACGACGGCGAGGATGATGGTCGACAGCGCGATCGAGATCGACGGCTCGACGCGCTGGCCGATCATCTTCAGCACCGGCAAATTGGAGATCAGCGATGTCCCGAGGTCGCCGTGCAGCAGCTTGTTCACCCAGGTGACGAACTGCACGATCAGCGGCTCGTTGAGGCCGAGCGAGGTGCGGATGCGCTCAAGCCGCTCCGGCGTTGCGTTGTCGCCGGCGAGAATCGCGGCGGGATCGCCGGGGGTGAGGCGGAGCAGCAGGAAGACGAACAGCGCGACGACGCCCATCACGGGCACGGCGGCGAAGATTCGGCGAACGAGATATCCGAGCAAGTGGGATCCGTTGGATTAGAGTCAAATCGTGGCATGGCCTTTGGTCAGCCTGCCATCAGCCTAACATTTCAGCAATTCCCGTGCCATCCGGGTCGGAACCTTGGATGGTCGTCATGCCCGGGCTTGACCCGGGCATCCACGTCTTTCTTCGGATCAGATGGCAAAGGCATGGATGGCCGGGTCAAGCCCGGCCATGACGGCGGTGTCCCCGGATTTCACTCCAGCGTCGCCAGCAGCCCCGCCATCAGCCGGCCACGTTCGACCAGGCTTTCGACCTCGATATACTCTTCGAGCGTGTGGCCGTTGCCGCCACGCACGCCCAGGCCGTCGAGCGTCGGGATCCCCATCGCGCCGGTGAAATTGCCGTCGGAGCCGCCGCCGGCGCTCGCGTGGGGCAGTTCTGCGCCGAGCGACTTGGCGATGCCGCGAGCCTTTTCATACAGCGCCATGGTGCCGGCGTCGGGTTCCCACACCGGACGCGTCACGCCGCGGGTGACCTTGAAGGTCACATCATTGGTTGTGCCTGACAGCGCCAACATCCTCTCGACGCCGCGGTCGAGATCGGCCTGGCGCTTGGCCATCGACAGCGCTTCGCCTGTGGCGGTCGTGGCAACGCAATTGACCCATTGCCCGCCATGCACGACGCCGACCGAGAAGGTGCAGTCCTCCGTGGTCATGGCGTCGATGTTGAGGATCTGCCGGGCCATCTCGCGGATCGCCGAGCGTCCCGCTGACAACGTCGCGCCGGCGTGGCTCGGCCGTCCCGTCGCCTCGAGATTGAAACGTGCGATGGCATAACGTCCGGTGGTGACGCCGTTGTCGGCGCGGCCGGGTTCGGGCACCAGCACGTATTTGTTGCGCGCGGCCTCCGCCTCGATGATGTCGCGGGTCGAGGGCGTGCCGACTTCCTCATCCGGCGTGAACAGCACGGTGATCGGCAGCGGCGTGGTGAAGGCGGCGCGCGCCAGCTGCCGGATCGCTTCCAGCGAGAGATAATTGCCGCCCTTCATGTCGTAGATGCCGGGGCCGTAGCACTTGTTGCCTTCGCGCCGCCATTTCAGCTTCTCGATGGTGCCGACGGGGTGGACGGTATCCATGTGCCCGGCGATCAGGATGCCCGGCTCGCCCTGCCTTGGATGGGGAAAGCGCGCGCGGATCACGCCGCCAAAGCCCTGGCGGCCGGCGATGCGTTCGATCGTCGCACCCATGATTGCCATATCCCGCGCTGCGATATCGAGCATGCGGTTCACGGCATCTGCGTCCCAGGTCGGGCTCTCGCATTCCACCCACGTCCGCAGGCCCTCGAGCATTGCCTCGGAATCGAAGGGAAGATTGGCTGGATTCATCTTGATGTCTCTCGGGCTTCGAAAAATGGAACGCGCATTGCATTGGCGCGGACAGGACAGGCGAAGAGTGTTGTAGAGCCAAACCGATCTTTGTGGAGCCCGTGCGCACGCCGCGAGGGCTTGCGACGAAACCGGATTGACGCGCTCGGCACTGTCTGCAAGTCTCGAAAAGATAAAGGCATTGCATGAGGTTAGTTCGCCCAAGGAACGAACCGGATGCTCAACCAATAATCTGCCTTTGAACAGTTTCACGTCAGGAGAAACTTTCCATGTTCAACTTCATGCGCCGGGGGCCTCGCGCGTTCGCCTCCAAACTTGCGCTGTCGGTCGTCGCGCTTTCGACCGCGCTGGCCTCGCCAGTGCTTGCGGCCGGCAAGACGATCACGGCGGTGATGCATTCGGATCTGCGCATCATCGATCCGATCTTCACCACGGCCTACATCGCGCGTGACCACGGCTACATGGTCTACGACACGCTGTTGGCCACCGATTCGAACTTCAAGATCCAGCCTCAGATGGCGGACTGGAAAATCTCCGACGACAAGCTCACCTACACCTTCACGCTGCGCGATGGCCTGAAGTGGCATGACGGTGCGCCGGTGACGGCGGAAGACTGCGTCGCCTCGCTCAAGCGCTGGGCCGCGGTCGACGGCATGGGCCAGAAGCTCTGGGACGTCACCGCGAGCCTCGAGGCGACCGATGCCAAGACCATCACGCTGAAGCTGAAGGAGCCCTACGGCCTCGTGCTCGATTCCATCGGCAAGCCGTCCTCGCGCGTGGCCTTCATGATGCCAAAGCGCCTCGCCGAGACGCCGCCTGACAAGCAGATCCCGGAGCAGATCGGCTCGGGTCCCTTCAAGTTCGTGCAGGGCGAATTCCAGCCCGGCGTGAAGGCGGTCTACGTCAAGAACACCGACTATGTGCCGCGCAAGGAGCCGGCGAACTGGACCTCCGGCGGCAAGGTGGTGAAGGTCGACCGCGTCGAGTGGATCACCATGCCGGACTCGCAGACCGCGGTGAACGCGCTGCAGTCGGGCGACATCGATTTCATGGAAGTGCCGCCGTGGGATCTGCTGCCCGTGCTCGAAAGCAATGCCGAGCTCAAGACCGAGGTGCTGAACAAGTTCGGCTATCAGACCCTTGGTCGTATGAACTTCCTCTATCCGCCCTTCGACAATCCGAAGATCCGCCGCGCAGCCCTCCTGGCGATGAACCAGAAGGACGTGCTCGACGCGCTCGTCGGCAATCCCAAGTACTACAAGATCTGCGGTGCGTTCTTCATCTGCGACACGCCGTTCGCCACCGACGTTGGCTCGGAATCGCTGGTCAAGGGCAACGGCATGGCGGAAGCCAAGAAGGCGCTCGCCGAGTCCGGCTATGACGGCACCCCCGTCGTGGTCATGGTGCCCGGCGACGTCGTGACGCTGAAGGCGCAGCCGACCGTTGCGGTGCAGCTGCTCCGCGAGGCCGGCTTCAAGGTCGACGCGCAGGCGACCGACTGGCAGACGGTGGTGAGCCGTCGCGCCAGCCAGAAGCCCCCGAAGGAAGGCGGCTGGAACATGTTCTTCACCAACTGGGTCAGCGCCGACGTGTCCAACCCGATCGCCAACCTCTCGATCGGCGGTCAGGGCAAGAAGGGCTGGTTCGGCTGGGCGGAAAACGCCAAGATCGAGAAGCTCAAGGACGACTTCGTTCGCGCCGCCTCGCTCGACGATCAGAAGAAGATCGCGACCGAGATCCAGAAGGAAGCCTATGACCAGGTGATCTACATCCCGCTCGGCCAGTATCTGGCGCCGAGCGCCTGGCGCAAGTCGCTCACCGGCGTGCTCGACGGTCCGGCGACCCCGGTGTTCTGGAACATCGACAAGACCGAGTAAAGCGAGGCGTCAACGCGCCTTTCATTCCAATCGTTACACGGCGCCGCTGTCCCAGTGGCGCCGTTGTCGTTTGTCAGCCTCGCGTCAGCTTTTAACTCTTCCAGTTTCGAATCATTGCTATTTGCTTCAATCCTCAAATAGATGTGCCGTCACCGCGCATCACTTTCCTTGTCCCATTTGATTCCCTTGCCGATCGATTTTGCACTCCAGGCGATGGCCGAAAGGTCAGATCGCGCGCCGGCGCAATGGCGCCGGCCTTTCCTGAATTGGCTCGATGGCGTCGAGGCGGGCTGGGCCGTGCCGCTTCTCATCGCGTGCTTCGTTGCGATCTGGACGCTTTATCTGGTCGTCGCCTATGCCGGGGGCGGCCTGCACCCCGATACGCTCGAGGCCTGGACGCTGGGGCGGCATTTCGCCTGGGGCTATCACAAGCATCCGCCGCTGATGGGCTGGGTCGCTGCAGCGTGGACCTTTGTCTTTCCACTGAGCGACTGGTCGCTCCAGTTGATGGCGATGACCAATGCCGGGCTCGCGCTGTTCTTCGTCGATCTGGTCGCCCGTCAATTCGTGACCGGGCACAAGCGCGTCCTGGTGCTCTTGCTGCTGATGCTGACACCGGCCTACCAATTCCACGCCCAGCGCTTCAATGCCAATGCAGTGCTGCTCGCGACCTGGCCGCTGGCGACCTGGTGCTTCCTGCGCGCATTCGAGACGCGCGCCGCATCATGGGCGATCGCGGTGGGATGCACGACGGCGCTGGCGATGGTCGGCAAGTATTATTCGATCTTTCTCGTCACGAGCCTTGCAATTGCCGCGCTGGCGCATCCGGCACGGCGCGCCTATTTCAGCTCCGCGTCGCCCTGGATTTCGGTCGCCACCGGGCTCGCGGTGCTGTCGCCACACGTCTGGTGGCTGGCGACGACGGGCGCATCGACCTTCACCTATGCGCTGGCGCATGCCAACGGCAACACCGCGAGCTCGATCGGTGAGGCCAGGAATTTCCTGCTGGGGCTGGCGGCGGCGATGAGCGTGTCGGCTGTGCTCTGGGTGCTCATCGCAGGCACGCGGTTGAAACAGTTTCCGGCCGACTTCGCCGCAATGAGTTCGGGCCTGCGGCTTCTCCTCTACATTGCGATCGGCACGATCGTTCTGCCGGTGCTGACCTCGCTCGTGATGGGAACGGATCTGCCGTCGCTATGGGCGTTGCAGGGGCTGTTCCTCTTCGTCGTGCTCATTGTCTGCGGCACGCGCTATCCGATCGAGCGCTTTTACACCGTCAATGTCACGGTGATCACGGCTGGCGCTGCGCTTGCCGCCGTCCTGGTCGCAGCGCCGATCCACGCCGTCTATCGCAACAATCACGGCTATGAAGAGGGCCGGAATTTCTACGCGCAGGCGGCGAACGAATTGACGCGCGAATGGCGCGAATTGACGGGAGAGCCGCTGAGCGCCGTGAGTGGTGACGATGCGCTGGCGTTTGCGACGGCGTTCTACAGCCCCGACCATCCGAATTATGCGCGGCCGTTTGAGTATCAATACAGCTGGGGCCTGCCGCGCAAGGCGACGCTCGACCGCGGCTGGGCCGCGCTCTGTTTCCGCGGCCAGGACTATTGTGGGCGATGGATGGAATGGGTGTCCTCCCGGGCCGGACACTTCGTCAGGCGCGAGTTCACCGTCCAGGCGTCGCTGTGGGGCAGGCCTGGTCTGACGCGGGAGGTGGTCGTGCTGATGGTGCCGCCGCGTGGAAGCGACGCTGCGCCCGAGAGCGCTGCGGATGATTTTAGCGCCAGCAGGCGGGCCGGCGAATAGGCGTCGTACTCAGCAGTGGCTGTCGCGCAGCTGTTCGAGCCCTTCGCTGGCGAAGGGCGTCGTGAACGTGGCGGGCTCAATCGGCTCGGAATGTTCCGGCTTCTCCCGTTCCACGTCGCGGTGGTCTTCTCGGTGGTCTAGTTCCATTGCAGCGGTCTCTCGAATTGCTGCAGTACAACATCGGGGCCGCCGGGAAGTTCCTTAACCGATCGGGCGATGATGCGGCTTGAACAGCCGCCCCTTTTCCACCACCAGCACGATCGCGAGCGCTGCGAGCGTCGACAGGAAGAAGCCGACCGAGAACGGCAGCAGCGTGCCGTCGAAGCTCTGTCCGATTGCCATGCCGACCACGATTCCGATCAGCGTCGTGATCGAGCCGTAGAGCGAGGAGGCGGTGCCGGCGATGTGACCCTGCGGTTCCATGGCGAGCGCGGTGAAGTTCGCGACCATCATGCCGAACGAAAACATCATCAGCGCCGAGAGCACCATGAACAGGGATAGCGGCAGGACGCCAAGGATTTCCGTTAGCAGCATCACGCCGGCCACAACGGTATAGAGCGTCAGCGCGCCGTGCGAGATCACGCGCATGCCGAGCCGACCGACCAGCTGTGAATTGAGGAAGCCGGCCACGGCCGTGCCGGCCGCGATCGCGGCGAAAGCGAGCGGGAAGTAGTGGCCGAGGTGATAGATGCCGGTGAACACCTGCTGGGCGCAGAACACGTAGGCGAAGAGGGCACCGATGACGCTGCCGGCGGCCGTCGCATAGCCGATGGTCTGGCGGTTGGTCACGGTTTGGCGGAAGGCCGCGAGCACGTCGGCGGGCGCCAGCGATCTGCGCTCGGATTCGGGAAGAGTTTCAGGCAGCCGGAGCACGCACCATGCGAGCGCGAGCAGACCATAGAGCATCAGCACGACGAAGATGCCGCGCCATGCCGTCACCAGCAGCACCGCCTGTCCGAACGAGGGCGCGATCACGGGTACAGCGATGAACACCATCATCGCCAGCGACATCACGCTCGCCATGCGGCGGCCGACATAGCAGTCGCGCACGATCGAGGTCGCGATCACACGCGTCGCCGCGGTGCCGAGCCCTTGCAGCGCGCGCGCCAGCAGCAGCGTCTCGAACGAGGGCGCTGCGACTGCCAGCACGCTCGCTACCGCGTACACAGCCATGCCGCCGAGCAGCACCGGACGGCGGCCATAGCGATCCGACAACGGGCCCATGACGAACTGGCCCGCGCCGAAGCCGACCAGGAAGGTCGACAGCACCAGCTGAAGATGGTTGGCGACGGGAATCTTGAAGGCGGAGCCGATGTTGGGCAGCGCCGGCAGCATCATGTCCATCGCAAGCGGATTCAGCGCCATGATGGACGCGATCACGATGACGAATTCGGGAAAACCCATGGGGCGGTGTCCGGAGGACACCCAATCGTCGGCATTGACGTCGGACAAGAAGCTCACCTCTGAAATCGAGAGCTTTATCCACGCCCATGCTGCGTTGCACAACCCTTGTTTCGGGATGGCTGTCAGGCGGGGCGGGCAGGCAAGAATTGATGAGAAGCCACCTTCCTTGCCGGTCGGGCTCCGCAGATCGCGCAATCGCCCGCTGGCCGGAAACCAGTGATTCACCATCCCTCCCTAAAGATCACCGCCGGCGCGGCCGGATCCGTCCGGCAGGATGAAATCGAAACGCATCCTGACCACGGTGCGCCTGAGATAATGAGGCACCACAGCGGCGCCGAGAGAAACCAAGCCAAACAGGGTACCCGCCTGTGTCCGAGATATCAGGTGCAGCACGATGGTTGGAGCCCGCGGCCGACACGGCTGCGAGGCGGAACATCTGGCTTGCCTGCCTGATCGCGCTGACAGCACTGCTGGTGCTCGGCAATCTCGCCAACGACGCCACGCTCGATGTGAAATATGGCTGGGACGTCCGGGTCAATTGCGCGGCGGTCGATGCGCATGCCCAAGGGCTCGATCCCTATTTCGTCAGGAACCTGAAGGGCACCAGGCTCTCTTATCCCTATCTGCCGGTGACGCTGGACGTCTTCCGTCCCCTGTGCGCGGGCGGCTTTCTGGTCGATCATTACAGAAGCATCTTTCTCGTCCTCGCCGTGCTCTGCGGCCTCCTTTTGCCCGGGCTCGGCCGGGCGGGCACGAGCGCGCGCGACGTCGCGCTCAGGGTGCTCTGCGCGCTCGGCGCGTTCGTCGGTTTCGAGTGGGTGCAGGCGTCGGGGAATTTTGCCATCCTGAGCGGCGTCGTGACCGCGATCGCGCTGTCGCTCCTGCTTCGTCCGCCTCCGTCCGGAGAGGATTCGAGCTTTCCTCTGCGCCTTGCCGGCGCTGCACTGCTCGGCCTCGTGACCTCGTTCAAGCTGGTGTTCTGCCCCGTGCTGGCCGCGTTTTATTTCCTGCCGCTGCCGCGCGGCCGCAAGCTGGCGCTGATCGCGGTGGCGGCGCTCGGCTTCGCATTGCCGATCCTGATATCGAGGCTGGGGTATCCCGACCTGTTCGCGAGCTGGCAGCTTGCGATGGCCGGCAAGATCGCCGACCAGCACTTCGTCGATCTCTTCGAGATCAATCCGTCGCTGCTGCTGCTGGCGCGGGACCTCTTGGTTCACGCCGGGCTCGGTGCCAGCAAGCCGGCGATGTTCGCGACCTACGCGCTCGCAGCACTCGCGCTCGTACTGGTGCCGTTCGCCCAGTCCGTGATGCGCGCGGCCGCGAGCCAGCCGGCGCGGGGAGGGGAATCGCTTCTGATGCGGTTGGATCGCTGGCTGATGGATCATCCCCGCGCGGCCGTGCGCATCACGGTGCTTGCCATGTTTGCGCTCTATCTCAGCTCGCCGCGCCTCAAGGAATATGCCTTCTTCGAGCTCGCGCTCTATGCCGCCATCCTCATCGTCGATCTTCCGGCGATGGCGCTCGCCGCATGTCTGTCGGTCGGTCTCCTCGCTCCGGCGCTGATCTCGCTGGTGGGGACGACGCTCGAGGGCAGTTTCATCCTTCTTATCGCTTCGCTGACATGCTTCTGGATCCTGCTGCTCGATTTCCGCGCTGATCCGACCCGCCTCGAGTCGGAAGGCATGCAATCATGACCGATGTCGCCGCGTCCGCGGATGCCGAAGCCGGACGGACCTTTGCCGCCGGTGCCTCGGGAAAGAGCTGGATGACCCGCCTCATCCTGGCCCTGGCCGTCCTGGTCGCCACGGCTGTCGCCATCGACATGGGCATGGACGACACGTTCGGCTGGGACGCGCGCGTGAATTGTGCAGCCGTCGAGGCGCATATCGAGGGGCTCGATCCCTATTTCGTCAAGAACCTCAAGGACACCAAGCTGTCCTATCCGTATCTTCCAGTCACCCTCGATGCGTTTCGGCCGCTCTGCGCCGGCGGGTTTCTGGTCGCGCATTACAAGCCGATCTATCTCGTTCTGGCGTTGCTCTGTGCGCTGCTGCTGCCCGGTCTCGGCAGGGCCGGTTCGGGCCTTCAGGATGCTGCGCTGCGCGTCGTGTTCGCGCTGGGCGGCTTGCTCGGCTTTGAATGGATCATGGCGACCGGGAATTTTGCGATCCTGAGCGGCCTGTTGACCGCCGCGTCGCTTGCGCTGCTGCTGCGTCCCGCGCCGTCCGCAAGCCCAGTGCCGCAGCTTGCCGGTGCGGCCGTGCTCGGCCTCGTCACCTCGTTCAAGCTGGTGTTCTTCCCCGTCCTCGCCGCGCTCTACTTCCTGCCGCAGCCGCGCCGTCGCAAGCTCCTGCTGATCGCGGTGGCGGCCGGCATGTTCGCGCTGCCGATCCTGGCTTCGCTGCTGGTCTACCCGGAGCTGTCGAGGAGCTGGCTGAGCGCGATCTTCGGCCAGATCCCCGGACAGCATGCGCCGGGAAACGAGGTCAATCCGTCGCTGCTCTTCCTCTCGCTCACGCTTGCTGACCGCGTCGGGCTCGCCGGCAGCAAGCCTATCGTCGCCGTGCTCTATGGTCTGATCGCGATCGCATTGGTGCTGGCGCCGCTCACCATCTCCGTGTGGCGCATGGTCGGGCCGCGGCGCTTGTCCGGCAGGGCCTCGCCGCTTCGTGCGCTCGACGACTGGCTGATGAATCATCCCGATGCGGCGATGCGCATCACCGTGCTCACGATGTACGCGCTCTATCTCTGCGCGCCCAGGCTGAAGGAATATGCCTTCTTCGAGGTCGCGCTCTATGCCGCAATTCTCATCACCAGCCTGCCTGCGGCGACGATGGCGGCGGTGTTGACCGTCGCCGTCGCCATCCCGACCCTGGCGTCGGTCTCGGGCATCACCTTCATGGGAGGGTTCGGTCAGCTCACGATCGCGCTGATCTGCTTCTGGCTCCTGCTGCCGCGTGAGGCGCCAGGCCAAGTGGCGTCGCAGGATCCGGATCTCATCGCGCGCTAGAGGAAGCGGCCTGTTGCCTGGTGTAGAGGCTGACATAGGCGCCGGTGTATTGCTCTTTCCAGCCCCTCTCGCCAACGAGGAACTGTCGCAGCTGCTCGTGGCCTCTGACCCAGAGCACCGCGTCGATCCCGTATTTGCTGATCACCTTGTCCCAGGTGGCCGCGTCGATCTCCCACCGGACCAGCTTGAGATAGTCGTGCAATAAATCGTCCGGATAGGCGGTCGCGGCGCGGCCGTCCACGAACACGGGCACGGATCCCTGTGTCCGGAAGATCAGCAGCCCGCCGATATTCCAGTGGTTGAGCAGGTGGGCGTGCGCGGCATGCGCCTTGAGATAATTGGCATCCTCTTCCGAGAGCATGTCGGGCAGAGCCAGCGCCGGTCTCACCTGCAGGAAGGTGAGCGGCAGCAGCAGGACGCCGACGACGCCTGCCGCCAGCATCGCGCGCTGGACGTCGAACCGTGCAAGGCGCGCAGGCAGCAGCCGGTCGATGTGAAGCGCCATCGGGACGCTCGCGAAGATGAAGAAGAACGCGGTGTACCTGAACTGATAGAGACCGAGCCCCAGGAAGAGCCACGCCAGAACGCGCGCCTCCAGGGGGACGCGCGCCGCGCTTCGGTCGCGCAGCTCCAGCACGACGAAGGTCAATGCATAGACGATGCCGGGAATGCTCCCCGGCATCACCATGTTCTGCCAATAGGAGCGCCATTCGCCGATATCGGCCTGCACGAAGTGACCCAGCGTCGCCGTCACGCCGTCATAGACATGCCATCCCAGCGGATTGACGAAGATCGCGATGAAGCACCCGACGCTCGCGAAAGCGTAATTCCGAAAGTTCGCCCAGTCGCGCCGGAGCAGGGCGACGCTGCAGAAGACGCCGATGATGGGAAAGGCCAGCATGAAGCCGCCATGCAGATTGACCCAGAGCACCATCATCACGGGCAACAGGAACCATCGCCGTCGCAGGCATTCGGCGTAGAAGATGACCGCGAACAGCATGGTCGCGATGTTCGGGGATGCCGCAAGGTACATGTTGGGCGACGCCTCGTAGCAGGGGTAGAGCAGGCACGCGGCGAAGACCGCAATGCAGACCGCAGGTGCCGATGCGCTGAGGCTCAGGCCACAGAAGGTCAGATATCCCGCGATGATCATGCCGGAGGCGACGACCATGGCGACGATGCCGGCAAAGCCCGTGTGCTGGTACAGCACGCTGGCAATCACGTCCCACAGCCACGACAGATTAAACCAGCGCTTGTCGCCCAGGGTGAACGCCCACGGATCCTGAAACGGCACTTCGCCTCGCTCCCGGATCAGGTCTCCGGCGGCGACGTGCCAGCCGAGGTCGTAATGGCCGAGCAGGAGCGGCCCGTTCGACAAGTAGAACACGCCGAGGAAAGCGATCAGGAAGAGGTAGACCTCGAACCCGTGCAGGCGACGCCCGATTGCTGCGGGCGCTCCGGCAATCCCGGATCGGGACCAATTCTCGCGCGCGTCCATCGGAGCTCTCACCATTGCAGCCAGCCGCTCCAGGCCCTGCATGTCCCTGGGTCTGCATCGACAGGCGGCAGACATCGTTCGATTTAGGGGAAGACGACCTAAGGCTGAGTAAAGGTTGCGCCACGCGAGTTCCGGACGGGAAGGGCGGTGTGGTAAACGGATCATTGCATGAGCGGCAGGTGTCGTGAGCGCAAGGCGGTTCCGGATCTTGCTGCCGGGAGGGCGACGATACCACCCAAGGTGGCGAAATTCTTGCTACCGTGGTTTTCGATCGAATGGCTCGGGAGAACCGGTGATGCTCTCTACGCAACGCTCGCTCGCGACGGCCCAACTCGGCCGCAACAGCCTCCAGAAAATATTCGAGTCCCGGACGCCCTTGCGCGAGGCCGCCCTGGAATCATTCCGCCGCAGGAACGCGGTTCTCGATGCAATCTTCTACGACATCGGCAAGGTGACCCATGAGGAGGCCCGCGAAACGGCACCCTGGCTGGCACGCGAGGGCACAATCCTGATCGTGCCGCCGTCCGGCGCCGGGCCTCTCCAGCTCTGCAACACCGTGGAAGATTTCGCGACTGCCGGAGGCGCGGATGTCCGCATCCTCGCCGTTGCTGGCGTCGGCAGCTCGGCGCTGGGGGCGGCTGCATTCGCGCGGAATGTCGCTGACGCGTTCAAGGTGGTGGTTGCCGCGGTGGTGTCAGGCTATGGGCTTGCCGATCTCCTGACCGAGGCGCTCGGCGGCTGGTTCTGGTTCGGCACCCTCAACCGCCTGCGCCATCAGTTCGAGGGGTTGGACGACATGAGCCGGGCGCTCAACCGGCCCGAGACTCTCAGCCCGCCGACGTCACCGGTCGAACTCGGTCGCGTCAGCCTGGATACCAGGATGGTCATGGCGTTGCTGAGCGATAAGCGGTTCAGCTTCTCGTTGGTGACTGGACACTCCAAGGGCAATTTGGTGATCTCGGAGGCGCTTTACGAGCTGAAGAAGTTGCCGGCGATCGAGCAGGCCATTCCCGGCGACAAGTTCTGGATTGTCACGCTGTCTGCGGCGGTCGCGATGCCGCCCCGATACAGGAAAATCATCGACGTGATGGGCACGATCGATGGTTTCGGTGCGCTCAACTCGACGCCGGGAATCCCGATCGAGAAGCCGTACCCCCTCCGTTGGCACCACACCAATACGGATTTGCCGTTTCACCTGCCGGTCACGAAGGTCTTTGAGGAGCTACGCGCAGAGCGGAATGTGACCATCTGAGCCGCTGCGGGACTCGAAATTGTCGGCGCCCGAGACGAAAAGGAACGCAGTTGTAGACTGCGGCATCCGCTGTACAGTCAGCTCCGATGGTGCGGGCAGCTCTGCTGCCGCCCACGAGGAGCCGAGTCAGGGTATTCCTTGGCATCCGCCTTGAGCAATCGCTCGCCCCGGGCTGTATCGCAGGCGATCATCAATGAGTTCATCGCCGGCCGTCGAATTCCTGCGGTCGATCAACTGCATCCCAACACCAAGGATTGTTTGGTAGCCACGCGGTCTATGATCGCGATCGACCGCTTGCGACCTGCCAATATGCCATTGATCAATTGACGGCCGCGGGATGACCTGTTGGAATTCTTATCAAGTGCACCTGTTGTTCGATCGATTTGAGATGAGCTGGATTTTTGGTCTCGGGGTCTTACGTCCTGGCAGCGGTGACCGAGTTCTGGTCGACGGCGTGGCCTTTGATTGACCCAGCGATTTCGACGGCGGCGAGGGGGCCTGCTAACGCCTTGAAATCAGTGGTGCGGGCAGCCGGGGTCGAACCGGCACAGCGCTTGCGCGCCGAGGGATTTTAAGTCCCTTGCGTCTACCAATTCCGCCATGCCCGCTTGATCCAACGAGATCAATCACTTAAGTCCTAGCCGGCCGTCTGGAATTGGCGCGTTTCGCGGGCCGGATGGTGGTTCTTCCTTAAGCGAGCCGGGCGCACAAGGCAAAGCCTCAATCCGGACATCTGTTGTTGCTTTAGGCATTCTCAATCCACGGGGACTATTCATCCGGCATGGCTGCTTCGTTTTTCCGCTTTCTGCGCGGCTTCGGCGCGCTCCTCGCACCGCTTGCGGCTGGCGTCGCGCTGTCCGGTTGCGCCGGCATGAGCGAGACGGTCGCGCCGGCCTTCGCCGATCCCGGCAAATACGAATTGTACGACTGCAAGCAGCTGGAAGGTGAGCGCAAGATGCTCGCCACCCGCACGGCCGATTTGCAGAGGTTGATGGACAAGGCCGAGACCGGCGCAGGTGGCGCGGTCGTGGCCGAGCTTGCCTATCGCAACGACTACGTCGCGGTGCGGGGCCAGTCGCAACTTGTCGAGGACGCCTGGCGGCGCAACAGGTGCCGGGAAACGCCGCCGAATGCCGCGCCGGTAGCCTCGGCTCCGCAGCGGCCGGACATCAAGCCCGCCCCGAGATCCGGCAGCGCCGTGCGCTGAGCCGCCACAACGGCGCACGCTTCACGGCCGCCAATCGTAGATCCAGTCCTGCCGCGCCAGCATGCGGTCCGGTCCGAGTGCGCGGATCGCAAGATCGCGGGCGATCGCGAGCGGCCCGCTGAAATGATAGATGCGGCCCTGCTGCCGCGCCGTACGCTGCACCCGCCGCACGCGCGCCTGGCGTGCACGGCCGTATTGCGTCAGCGCGGCCGTGATGCTCGCGGAGCTCTCGGCCGCCTCGACGCTCAAATGCCGGGCGAGCACGGCGGCATCCTCGATCGCCATGCCGGCGCCTTGCGCTGCGAACGGCAGCATCGCGTGCACGGCATCGCCGAGCAGCCCGACCGGACCCTTGCTCCAGGGGCAGCTGTCGGGCACGCCGAACAGCGCCCATTTCCGCCAGGTGTCGACCGTGGCGAGCATCATCCGCGCCGACGGCGGCCAGCGCGGGGCGTCGAAGGCCTCCATGACCTCGCGCGGATCGCCGGGCGTGCTCCAGCCCGGCCTGTTCCAGGTGCCCGGCAGCACCGCAACCACGTTGATCTGGCGTCCGCCTGCGATCGGGTAGGCCACGAGATGGGCATTGCGCCCCATCCAGAGCTGCACCCGGCGCGCGGTGTAATCCTTCGGCAGCTGCGTGGCATCGATCGTGCCGCGCCAGGCGATCAGGCCTGAAAAGCGCGGCTGCACCTCGGGAAATAGATGCTGGCGCACCGTCGACCAGATGCCGTCGGCGCCGATCAATGCGCTGGCCAGATCGCTGCGGCGGATCGTGCCGCTGCGATGGACCACCGTCAGCCCCTTGGCGTGAGGCGCGACGTCCTCGAAGGTGGCGCCCAGCTTCAGGTCGATGTCGGGATGGTCGGAGACGGCGCCGGCGAGTACGGATTGCAGGTCGGCGCGGTGCACCACCCAATAGGGGGCACCGGCGCGCGCGGCGGCGGCTTCGCCGAGCGGCATGCGCAGGAGCTCGCCGCCGGTCCGCGCGCTCATGATCGAGACCGCTTCCGGGGTCACGGCGCGCAGCTTGAGGCGTTCGGCCAGGCCGAGCTCGACCAGCACGCGGCTGGCATTGGGGGAGAGTTGCAGACCGGCGCCGACTTCCTCGAGGCGCTCGGTCTTTTCCAGCACGACGATGCGGAAGCCGCAGGCCGCGAGCGCCAGCGCGGCCGTCAGTCCACCTATGCCGGCACCGGCGATGACAATCGTTCTGGAGAGCGCCACCCCTGACCGATGGGACCGGTCAGGCCACCTTGTCCTTCAGCACGCATTCCGGCGGGCGGGCTTCGCCAGCCTTCAGGTCGGCCGCGAAGCGGTACAGCGTCGAGCAATAGGGGCAGATGATCTCGTTGTCGTTGCCGAGGTCGAGGAAGACGTGCGGATGATCGAACGGAGGATTGGCGCCCACGCACATGAACTCTTGCGAGCCGATCTCGATGACGGGAACACCGGCATCGTTATGGAAGTGCGGGACGACATGGTCGGACATCGTAGTTCATCCTGGAGTGGCAATGGCGGCAGACACAATCAAGAACTGACGCGGCATCTTTAAGGCGCCGCGGACCATACTGTCGGGTGCAGATGATTGCTAGTCCAGCGGAACCGAAAAGGTCTGCAATTGCCCCATGCTCATTTGCTCGTGCAAATTCGACACAATCTTGCGGCTTGAGAGAAGCCCTTCTTTCGTCGGGGACGTTGTGTCGCAATTTTGGCGTACTATGTGTGTGGACGAGAGAAATTGGGACGAAAGACGAATTATCGGCCGCAAGCGATCCCAGGGGCATCCAGGCTTTCCACATGAAGTGGTTGCGAATCATCACAGCGTTGACCGGTGTCGCGGCATGCAGCTTCATGCTCGCGCAGGTAGCACCGCAGGCCCGCGAGGCCGGTGCGATCCTGGCCGCGCAGGGCGATCCGGCCGTGCTCTCCGAGCTCAAGCTCGACGCGCTGCTGCGGCAGAACGATCGCTTGGTTCAGGACAACATCGAGGCCGCACTCACCGCTGGTGATGCCGACCTCGCCGACAGTTTCGTCGCGCTCGCGCGTGATCGCAACATTGCGCTGCCGGACGACCTCCTCAATCGCGTCAGCGATGCGGTCAAGGCCGAGAATTCCACCTCCCATTTCGCCAAGCGATTTGCCACGGGTCTCGTCACCGGCAATGCCGACGACGTCGCGAGCCTGTCGGGAACGGTGGCCGGCGATCTCTTCGTGTTCGGCGACATCAGGGACGTCGTCCGGGAGGGCAAGCACCTCGCCATGGGCGAGGATACCGACCGCCTCGTGCTGGGGCTTGCTGCGGCGGGCCTTGCGGTGACCGCGGCAACCTATGTCTCTGTCGGTGGTGCGGCGCCGGTGCGCGCCGGGCTGACGCTGGTGAAGGACGCGCGCAAGGTGGGGCGGCTCGGCGAGGGGCTTGCCGCATGGGCCGGCCGCTCCGCGCGCGAGGTCGTCGACACGCCGATGCTTCAAAACGCGGTCGCCAAGGGTTCAGTGCTCCGGCCGGGCGAGACCGTCAGCGCGATCAAGGCTGCGTTCCGGGCCGAAAAGGCCGGCGCGCTGGTTCGGCTCGGCAAGGACGTGACACGCGTCGCCGAAAAGACCGGCACGCGCGGGGCGATGGACACGTTGCGGATCGCTGAAGGTCCCAAGGACGTCGCGCGCGCAGCCCGCCTCGCGGCAGCGCAGGGCGGCAAGACCCGCGCCATCATGAAGCTGCTTGGCCGCGGCGCGCTGCTCCTCATCGGCGGCGCGTTCGATCTGACGCTCTGGCTGTTCGGTGCGGCACTGACGCTGTTCGGGCTGTTGTCCTCGATCAAGGCCACCACCGAGCGCCTGACCCAGGCCTGGTGCGATCGCAGGCGCGCGCGGCGGCTCCGCCGGGCGCAAATCGCCGCCGAGGCCGCTCTGGCGGATGCAGCCGTCAGGGCCTAAAGCGCGATGAAATCGAGATAATCCGGCGCTTCAGGCCATTGTTTGAGCATGATCTCCGCGCAAACGCGTTGCGCGTTTCTCGCGCGGAAAAACCGCTGCACACTTTTCCGGATCATGCTCTAAGATCGACTTGTCCCCCTCAAGATCTGCGGAACTGATGATGCCGAGCTTCCACAACGGCGCCGTTGAAATTGCCTATCTCGACGAAGGCGAGGGCGATCCGATCATTCTCGTGCACGGCTTTGCCTCCAGCAAGAACGTGAACTGGGTCTATCCGACCTGGGTCTCGGAACTGCGCAAGAGCGGCCGCCGCGTCATCGCGCTCGACAATCGCGGCCACGGCGAGAGTGCGAAGCTCTACGAGCCCCAGCAGTACTCGATCCCGGTCATGGCCGGCGACGTGCTCGCGCTGATGGATCATCTCGCCATCCCGCAGGCCGACATCATGGGCTATTCGATGGGTGGGCGGATGGCGGCGTGGCTCGCGCTCAACGAGCCGCAGCGCCTGCGCTCGGCGATCCTCGGCGGCATCGGCATCGGCGGCCTGATCGAGGGCACCGGCCCTGGCGAGAACGTCGCGAAGGCGCTGGAGGCGCCCTCGCTGGACGACGTCACCGATCCCGTGGGGCGCACCTTTCGTGCCTTCGCCGATCAGACCCGCTCGGACCGCCGCGCGCTCGCCGCCTGCCTGCGCGGCACGCGGGAGCTCATGACGAGGGCGGAGGCGGCACGCATCGACGTGTCCGTGCTGATCGCGGTCGGCACCGCCGACGATGTCGCGGGCTCAGCGAGCGCACTCGGCGCCATCATTCCGGGCGCGCAGGTGCTCGACATCCCCGGCCGCGATCACATGCGGGCGGTCGGCGACAAGGTCTACAAATCAGGCGTGCTCGATTTCCTCTCACGCCGCGGCTGAGGTCTCGTCCGCCGCGTCGTCGCCGATAGCACGAAACAGGGCCGTCAGCACCACGAAGGTCGCGACCCATACCATCCGCGCGCCATAGCGGTCATGTGGACCCGAGATCACGCCGCAGATGAAGGCGTTGCCGAGCAGCGCCAGCGTCACGGTTGCCGCCAGCAGCGTCAGATCGTCGAGCCGGCGCTTGGCGAGCGCATGCATGAGCAGCCCGACAAGCGCCGCCATCGAGGCCAGCGCGACCGGGACATGCAGCCAGTTGACGTCGTCGAAATTGACGGCCCAGTGCTGTTGTCGCGCCGCGCGCATCGGCGCGACTTGCGAAGGTATGTAACGTTCGATGATGCCGTAGGTGTGCGGGATCCAGCCTTTGGTGCCTTCGCCGGTCGCGACATGCAGCAATTGCTGGCCCATTGCCCGCAGCGCCGCGCCGGCTTGCAAGGCCGGATAGTCGGCGAGCGAATGCACGACGATGTAGCCCATCTCGCCGTTCATGCCTTCGAAGCGGCCGAGCGTGTTGAACATGCTCTTGCCCCACAGAAACTCGTCGGCGCTCGCCGGCAGCTCGTTGCGATACGGGCAGAGCTTGTAGTGTTCGCGTGGACAATGGTCGTTGAGATAGCGCGCAACGATGCCGTCCTGCATCATGCGGCCGAAGGCGACCCCATAGCCGCCGGGCGTCCAGGCCCATTGCCCCGACAGCGCATGGTTTGCCGACACCAGCATCAGGCCGCCCACGACGATGGTGAGGCTCGCCTGCGCCAATCCCGCCAGCGGAAGGCGAGGTCCGAGCAGCGGCCGCGCCATCCAGCCGGCGGCGCACAGGCCGAGCAGCACGCCGAGCGTCGCGCTGTGGGTCGCGGCGGCAAAGGCGGTGAAGACGAACAGCGCGATTTTCTCGAGCACCGAGGTGCGGCGTCCCCCGATCACCAGCAGGAACAGCGACAGCACCGACAGCCCAGCAAAGATGTCGGTGAGCAGCATGCTCGCCAGCCAGGGCAGGGCGGTCGACAGGATCAGGAGCAGGCTGATTGCGACGAAGCGGAAGGTCTGCATCAGGCCGAGCACGCGCAGGCTGAGCTGCAACAGCCACAGCGTCGCCAGCGACTGGACCGCGAGGTTGATCCAGAAGCCAAAACCCTCGCCATAGTGCAGGTAGAGGCCGAACACGGTGGAGCGGCTCGGCACGAGATAGCCTTCGTACCAGCGCGCCAGATAGCCGCCGGTATCCCATTGCAACAACGGATAGCCGTTCCAGAACGCCGGCGCGATCATCAGCAGGGGCAGGGCCATTGCGGCCAGCCGCAGCCAGAGCGTATCAGCGGCGCGCGCGCGCAGTTGGTCGGTGGTGATGCTCAAATCTGCTGTGCCCCCGTTCGGATCATGCCCGCAATAACGCTTGGGGGGAGAATTCACCAATAGTTTGACGTGGCCCGGCTTGAATTTGGCAAAACTCTGACCACCTTGAGCCGACCTTGCCGCTTGGGGCGTCAGAAGAAAGTCTTGCGTATCAATGCTTTGGCTCGCTTTCGTGAGGCAAGGCACTGTTCACTCTCAGGCAAGCCCGTCGGGACTTTGTCGCCTAGACTGTGCTATAGGACCAACAAGACGAGCCAATTCGAAAGAGCAGATTCCATGGCAGTGCATCAGGTCAATCCGGGAGGAAAGCTCGCATCGCTCGATCCGATCTGGGACCGGATCCGGGGCGAAGCGGAGGACATTGTCCATCGCGAGCCGGAGCTTGCGACCTTCATCTATTCGATGGTGCTGCATCACAGCCGCCTCGAGGATTCCGTGATTCACCGTCTCGCCGACCGGCTCGATCATTCCGCGCTGTCGGGCGATCTGGTGCGGCAGACCTATGACGAGGCACTCCGCGACGATCCCGATCTCGGCAACGCCTTCCGCGCCGATCTCGTCGCCGTCTACGACCGCGATCCCGCGACGTCGCGCTTCATCGATCCCTTGCTCTACTTCAAGGGCTTCCACGCGATCCAGACCCATCGCCTCGCGCACTGGCTCTTTCTGAAGGGCCGCAAGGACTTCGCCTATTATCTCCAGAGTCGCGCATCTGCGGTGTTCCAGACCGACATCAATCCGGCCGCGCGCATCGGACGCGGCATCTTCCTCGACCATGCCACCGGCTTCGTCTGCGGCGAGACGGCGGTGATCGAGGACGATGTTTCGATCCTGCACGGCGTCACGCTCGGCGGCACCGGCAAGGAGAACGAGGATCGTCATCCGAAGATCCGCCATGGCGTCCTGATCGGCGCCGGCGCAAAGATCCTCGGCAATATCGAGATCGGCCATTGCGCGCGCATTGCCGCAGGCTCCGTCGTGGTCAAGCCTGTCCCGCACAACGTCACGGTTGCGGGCGTGCCCGCCAAGATCGTCGGCGAAGCCGGCTGCGCCGAGCCCTCGCGCACCATGGATCAGATGATCAACGCGATGGGACTTTGATATTCGTTTGACCGGAGCCGGGGCGGGATTTTCCGGCCCCGATCGTCCCCAATATTCTCGGGAATTCATGCTGGCGGTTCGTCGCGTCTCGTCCTAAAACCCCGCCACGTTAGATTTCGATTGGAGACTTGCCGTGGACGTCAAGGAAGTGAGAAAGCTCGACGCGTATCTGAAGCGCGTATTCGGCAATCCCAAGATTCGCGTCGTGCCGCGGCCGAAGAAGGACGATTCCGCCGAGGTCTATATCGGCGAAGAGTTCATCGGCGTGCTGTTCGTCGATGACGAGGACGACGATCGCTCGTTCCAGTTCCAGATGGCGATCCTCGAGGACGATCTCGTCGATCAGGAATAGTGCCGGGTTGCGTGAAGCGGAACTTCCGCTCTCACCAACTGATGGTTGACGCGGCGGTGCAATCGATCGCCGCTCTTCCCATATTTCTTTCATGCGAACAGTGCTGATTTCCGGGGCGGGGATCGCGGGACCAACGCTCGCCTATTGGCTGAAGCGTGCCGGCTACGCGCCGACGCTGGTCGAGCGTGCACCGTCGCTTCGCAGCGGCGGATATGTCATCGACTTCTGGGGCCTCGGCTATGACATTGCCGAGCGCATGGGAATTTTGCCGGCGATTGAGCAGGCCGGCTACCATGCGCGGGAAATGCGCATCGTCGGCGATGACGGTGGGCGCGTCGCCGGCTTCGGCACCAGAGTTTTCGACGAGCTCACCGGCGGACGCTACGTCACCCTCGCGCGAAGCGACCTGTCGCGCCTGCTCTTCGAGACGGTCGGTCACTCCACCGAGGTCATTTTTGATGATGAGATCGTCGCCCTCGAGGAAATGCCCGGGGGCGTCCGGGTTCAGCTTCGGCGCGGCGGGGAGCGTCGCTTCGATCTCGTCGTTGGGGCTGACGGTCTCCACTCGACCGTGCGGCGCCTGGCGTTCGGACCGCAGCAGGCTTTGGAAAGACATCTCGGCTACGGCGTCGCTGCGTTCGAAGCGCGCAGTTATCCCCGACGCGACGACGACGTGTATCTGATGTACGGGCAGCCCGGTCGCATGATCGGGCGTTTCTCGCTGCACGACGATCGCACGCTGTTCGTCTGCATTTTCGCTGACGGCACCGCGCGATGGCCTGCCACGCTGGCCGAGCAGAAGGCGCAGCTGCGCGAGGTCTATCGCTGTGCGCGCTGGGAGTGGACGGCGATCCTTCACGAACTCGATCGCACCAATGAGCTGTATTTCGACCGCGTCAGCCAGATCAAAATGGACAATTGGTCACGAGGCCGCATTGCCCTGATTGGCGATGCGGCCTTCTGTGTGTCGCTGGTTGCCGGGCAGGGCTCGGCCTTGGCCATGATCTCTGCCTACGTCCTCGCCGGAGAATTGTTGCGCGCGGGTGGGCGCCACGACGAAGCCTTTCGCGCCTATGAGGCTCGTCTTCGCAACTATATCGGCGCCAAGCAGCGCGGAGCGGAGCGTTTCGCGGCGGCATTTGCGCCGAGGACGCGACCGGGATTGTGGTTTCGAAATCAGGTCATCAGAGCCTTCTCCTTGCCGGGCGCGGCAAGATTCGTCGTCGGCCGGGACCTTGCCGACAGGCTGGATCTGCCGAGCTATCGCTGGGACAATCGCGACGCGGCAAGCGTCTGAACTGTCCGCCTCGAGGCTCTACATCTTCACAAGAATGCGCAGCCGTGCGGTGGCATCCGCGAGGGTCACGCCTTGCGCATCGATGAGCTTTGCTTGCACGCAAGCGAGGTGCAGGGCCTGGCCGCGCAGCCCGCGCAATTGCACCGTCAGCGCTGAGCCGTCATCGACGTCGCCACGGCTCGAAGCTCGTCGACGAATTCGGCGATCGCCGGATTGCGCCTTTCACCGGTGCGAAACGCCACGAATATCCGCCGTGTGATGATCGGCCGGATCTCCTTGAGGCGCAAACTGCCGATATGATCACGCCCGCGTAGCCCCGGATTGATCGAGACAGAGCAGCCCGCCTCGACCATCGCCCTGACCACTTCAAAACTGTGGCAGCGGGCGTTGACCATGGGATCGAAGCCGGCATTGCGGCAAGCGCCGACGATCACGTCCGAATAGGTGGCGGACGTCGTGTCGAGAACCCATCGCTCCGTGGCAAGCTCGGGCAAGGTGAGATGAGGCCGCTCAGCCAGTGGATGGTCGCGCGGCAGCATGACGTGAAGGTGGTCGTCCAGAAGATGCAGCATCTCGACCTGCGTCTCCGAGAGGCTCGCCGACGTGGTCAAGTCGTCGACAATCGCGACATCCGTCTGCCACGCGCGCAGGGCGGCCAGGCTGTCGTCGGGCTCCAGCTCCTCGAATATCGTCGCCAGATCGGGGAAGCGAGCCGACATCGCGCGGATCGTCGGCGGAATGAGAGATGCGGCGACGGAGGGAAATGCCGAGACGCGCAATTCGCCGGCGACGGTCTTCTTCAGCTCCGCAAGGTCGGTCTTCGCTTCCTCCAGGATGCCGATGACCCGCCCGGCATGGTCCACCAGTCGCTGCCCGGCCGGCGTCAGCCGTACGCCGCGGCCTCTGCGTTCCACCAGTTCAACCCCGGTCTCGTCCTCGAGCTGTGCGATTTGCTGCGAAACGGCCGACGGAGAGATCAGCAAGGCTTCGGCCACCGCTGCCATTGTTTTTCGCAGCGAAAGCTCACGAAGCGTGCGGAGTCGGGCGAAATCCATCCGTTAGCTCCAACAAATCCCCAGAAGACAACCATGCACATCTTCTAATGTATATCGCAAAATTAATTAAGTAGACCAGAATTGTTTTGCGCCTGTAGCCTTCATTCCCAGAGCAGTTCGGGCCCCCTTACAAGAGGAGCAGATCCCAAGCCCGGCTGAGATGCGTCTGTCGACGACAACAGGGAGAGAGGATTCTCGGATGGCTCGTTCCAAATTTCTGGTCGCTGCGCTCGCTGCGGCATCGCTGTGGACATCAGGCGCATCCGCCACCGTCCTCGACAACGTCAAGCAGCGCGGCGTCCTGAATTGCGGCACCGACAACACGGCCCCTGGCTTCGGCTACCTCAACACCAAGACCGGCAAGATCGAAGGGCTCGATGCCGATTTCTGCCGCGCCATGGCGGCGGCGGTTCTCGGCGACGCAAGCAAGGTCAATTTCGTCATCGTCACCGACAAGAGCCGCTTCAACGCCTTGCAGACCGGACAGGCCGACGTCGTCTTTGCACATACGACCGTCAAGCCCGTGCGCGAATCCGCGATCGGTATCGATTTTCTGCCGATCCATTTCTACGACGGCACCGGCATGATGGTGAAGTCGGCGTCCGGTGTGAAATCCGTTGCGGAATTGGACGGCGCGACGATCTGCACGACGCAGGGCTCCGGCACCGAAGCCACGCTCGCCGCCTTCGTCCGCGTGCGCGGTTTCAAGACGACCAAGGTTCTCACCTTCGAAAATCTCGAGAAGCTGTTTGGTGCGCTTCAGAGCGATCGCTGCAACGCGATGTCGACGGACAAATCTGCGCTTGCGGCTTGGCGCGGCAACTCGCCCAAGCCGGACGACTTCACCATCCTGCCCGAGACCCTCAACAAGTCGCCGTTCGCCGGGTTCGTCATCGCCAACGATTCCAGGTGGCGCAACCTCTTGCGCTGGGCCACGTTCGCGCTGTTCCAGGCGGAGGAATGGGACATCACGACAGCCAATCTTGCCGACAGGATGAAGGACGAGAGCGCGTTCGTGCAGAAATTCCTCGGCGTGAAAGACGGCTTTGGCAAGGATTTTGGTGTCGCCGACGATTTCGTCGCCAGCATGATCAAGTCCGTCGGCAATTACGGCGAGATCTACGACCGCAATCTCGGATCTAAGACGCCTTACTTCATCGATCGTGCCGGCACGCCCAACGCGATGTGGACCAAGGGCGGCGCCGAGTACTCGCCTCCGTGGAACTGAGCCACATGGTCAGGGGCGAGCCGAATGGCTCGCCTCGATCCCGGGAGGGCGTCGTGAGCACAGAGATCGCCGAATATCACAGCATCCCGCCGGCGCGTCGCAGCCTGCTGATCGCGTCCAAATGGCTCTTGCAGGCCGCGATCGTGATCGTGGTGGCCGGCCTGGTCATCTGGCTTGGTCTCGCGGTCCGCGAGGCACTCGCTCGCAAGGGCATCCAGTTCTCGTTCGGTTATCTCGGCAATGTCGCGAATTTTAGCCTCAGTGAAGGCTTCGTCCCTTCACGTGGGGGCAACTGGCCGGTTCTGGAGCTTTTCTCTCCCTCCCATAGCAATTTCCAGGCGCTGCTGGCGGGTCTATGGAATTCGCTGAAGGTCGCGCTTTCGGCGATCGTCCTCTGCACAATGTTCGGGACGCTGGTCGGCATCGGCCGGCTTTCGACCAACTGGCTGGTGCGTAAGCTTTGCTTTGGACTGGTCGAAGCCATACGCAATACACCGCTGCTGATCCAGATCGTGTTCTGGTACTTCGCGGTGGTCCTGCGGTTTCCCCCCGCCAACGCTGCTTCGAATTGGTTCGGCGGCCTTCTTGCCAGTCGTTCGGGTGTGTTCTTTCCTGGCCTCGTGATCTCCGAGCGCGCTAGCGTCGGTTCCTGGGGATTGCTCGCCATCGCCTTCGCCTTGGTCGTCGCTTGCGTTGCTCTGCGCGGACTGCGACTCCGGCTGATCCTTTTGGCGGCGGCGCTCTCAGTCCTGATCGCAACTGCCTTTGCCGGTTTCCCCCTCGGCCTCGACCTGCCGGTCGCGACGCGGTTCAGCGCGCGCGGAGGCTTTGCGATTTCACCGGAAATGACGGCACTTCTCATCGCGATCGTCGTCAACAGCTCCGCCTATGTCGCCGAGATTGTCCGCGGCGCAATCGAGGCCTTGCCGAAGGGGCAATGGGAGGCGTCTGCCTCGCTCGGATTGTCGCGTTCCCACACGCTGCGCGACATCATCCTTCCGCAGGTCTTCAGGATCGTCCTGCCATCCCTCGCCAACCGATATATCAGCCTGACCAAGGACACCTCGCTCGGGATCGCAATCGGCTTCCCTGACCTGTTCAACGTCTACGGCACCGTCTCGAACCAGACCGGACGAAACCTCGAAGGCGTCGTGATCGTGATGCTGACTTACCTCGCGCTGAGCTGGATCATCAGCGCCTGCGTGAATGGCGTCAACGCGCGCGTCAATGGACGGAGGGAGCGATGAGCACGGTCGCGCTGCGGTGGGTCCATCGCAATCTCTTCGCCAAGCCGTTCGATACCGCGCTGTCGCTTGTCGTCATCCCGACGCTGGCCTGGGCTGTCTATGCCTTTGGCTATTGGGCGCTGGTCCAGGCGCATTGGCAAGTCGTCGGCGGCAGCTTCAAGGTGCTGATGACCGGCATCTATCCCGCCGACCAGTTGTGGCGGGCCTGGTTCGCCGTCGCGACGCTCTGCGCGATGTTCGGAGCGGGCCTCGGCCTTTCGGTCCGCGCAGGGCGAGCGGCGCTGACGGTCGTCGCTTTGGTGGCGGTCCTGATCGCGGCGGTGCTGGCGGTCGCGATCGACGTGCATTCCGGCGGGCTCGCGGTTGCCTGCGCTGCGCTTGGCATTGCCGCATGGGGCGGCGTCCATCGTTCGGCCGTGGACCAGCGCATCGTCCTGTCCGGACTGCTTGCAGGCGTCGTCGCAATCTTCGTCGTGCTCTCGCCGCCGGGGTTCGAGGTCTGGGGCGGTCTGCTGCTCAGCGTTGTCCTGACGATCGCGGTCTCGATCCTGACGTTGCCTTTCGGGATCCTGCTCGCGCTTGGACGACAAAGCCGCATCACCAGCCTGCGCCTGATTTCGACCGCCTATATCGAGACGATGCGGTCGGTGCCGTTGATCCTCGTCGTCTACTGGATCTGGATCATCGTGCCGCTGCTGGCGCCGGATACGTCCGTGCCGGGCCTGCTGCGCGGCATGGCCGGTTTTGCTCTCTTCTTCGCGGCTTATGTCGCCGAATATGTCCGCAGCGGACTTCAAGCGGTCCCCAGGGCGCAGATCGAGGCAGCGCGTTCGCTCGCAATGAGCAGCTGGACGCTCAATGTCGACATCGTTCTGCCGCAGGCGCTGCGGGTTGTCGTCCCGTCGCTGGTCGGACAGATCCTCGACATCTTCAACGGCGCGACACTGGTCTTCATCATCGGCCTGACCGATTTCCTGCGCGCCGGACAGATGATCCTTGCCGATCCACAGAACAGCGGTCGAACCTACGAGATCTACGTCTTCCTGTTCGCTGTCTATCTCGCCATCGGCGGGGCGATCACCTACGCGTCGCGCCGCCTCGAAGCCCATCTCGCAAGGGGATCACGATGAACGCCGTCCAGATTCCAGTGGCCACGACATCGCGCGACGTCATCGTCAGCATCGGCCGCCTCAACAAGTCCTTTGGTGCGTTCCATGCTCTGAAGGATGTCGATCTCGACGTCGGGCGCGGTGAAGTCGTCGTCATCATCGGTGCCAGCGGCTCGGGGAAGTCGACCTTGATCCGCTGTGTCAACGGTCTGGAGATGTACCAGAGCGGGCGCCTGACCGTCGACGGCTTCAACATGCCGACGGAGGCCGATCGCGCGATCGGCGGCGAGAAGGAATTGGCCAGGATCCGCAAGGGCGTCGGCATGGTGTTCCAGCAGTTCAATCTGTTCCCGCATATGAGCGCGATCGACAACGTCGCAATTGCGCCGATCCGAGTTCGCAGCCGCAAGCCGGAGGAGGCGAGGGCGAACGCACTGCGCCTTCTCGAGCGGGTCGGGCTGCGCGACCACGCCCACAAGAATCCGGCCCAGCTCTCCGGTGGCCAGCAACAGCGCGTCGCAATCGCCCGGTCGCTGGCGATGGAGCCGCATATCATGCTGTTCGATGAGCCGACCTCGGCGCTCGACCCCGAGATGGTCGGCGAAGTGCTCGACGTCATGCGCGAGCTCGCTCGTGAGGGCATGACGATGATGATCGTGACCCACGAGATGGGTTTCGCCCGCGAGGTCGCCGACCGCGTCGTCTACATCGATCACGGACGGATCCTGGAGATCGGCACGCCGGCCGAGATATTCGACCGGCCGACGCACGAACGAACCCGAACCTTTCTCTCGCGCGTGCTTCGTCACTGACGAAGGCGCCAGAGCTCGCGGAGCGAGTCCAGAATTCCATTCACCTAGAAAGAGGATGACATATGTCACTTGCGCCGGGCACCGCTCAAGCCCATCCGACCGACGTCAACTGGCACAGTCTTTTTGGTGCTGATGCCCATCAGGCCGGCGCTGACGTCGTCGCGCTGATCGATCAGGACCGCAAGAGGGAAGCGCTGTCCCTCAACATGATCGCTTCCGCCTCCTATGCGCCACTCGGCCTGCGGCAGATCGAGGGGACCCATCTCGTCAACCGCGCGCCGATGGGACTGCCCGGCCGGCGGAGCGTCGCCAATTGCGAAGAACTCGACGCCATCGAGAACCTCGCGATCGATCGGGCGAAGGCGATCTTCGGCGCCGAATACGTCAACGTGCAGGCGCTGTCTTCGACCATTGCCAATGTCGCCGTCCTGCGCGCGATCCTGCCTCCCGAAGGCGCGCGGCTGCTGACCTTCGATGAACTCGCCGGCGGCCATGTCAGCCACGGCGCCATGCGCCATATCACGGGCGCGAACCGCGAGGTGGTCTCGTTCGGCGTGACCCGTACCGGCGCGGTCGATCTGGATCAGGCCCGCGACCTTGCACGCAAGACGAGGCCACATGTCTTGCTCGCCGGCCCATCCTCGTATCCGCGCGAGATTGACTTTGGGGGATTGAAGACCATCGCCGACGAGGTCGGTGCGCTCCTCTTCACTGACATTGCCCATGTCGCGGGGCTGATCGCGGTCGGCCTCCATGCCAATCCCGTTCCCTTCTCCGACGTGTCCACGAGCTCGACGCAAAAGACTTTGTGCGGACCGCGCAACGGCGCCTTTGTCTTCGCCAAAGAGCGCTTCGGCGCCGCCATCGACGCCGCCGTCTATCCCGGCCTGCAAGGCCCGGCAGCCTCGAATATGATCGCGGCGCGGGCGGTGCAGATGGACATGATCACCCGCCCGGCCTTTGCGCAGCTCATGCGTGACGTCGTCGCGAATGCAAAGGCGTTTGGTGCGAGCCTGGAGGAGGGCGGCGTCGAGCTCTACACCGGAGGCACGGACTCGCACATGATCATGGCCTACACCGGTGAAAGCTGGACCCAGCCGGAATTGGTGGCGGGGCTCGGTGCTTATGGTGTCATCGGCAACGCCATGCGTGCGCCGGGGCAAGCTGGCGAGCCGCGTACCGCTTTCCGCTTCGGTAGCGTCGCATTGACGATTCGCGGCTTTGACGTAACCGAGACGAGGAAACTCGGTCGCGAAGTTGCGGAGATTTTGCGTGCCGGCCCAAGCGCTTCCGTCGATCCTGCGCGGCTTCGCAGGCTGAGGGATCTGGCTAACACCCATCCCATTCCGTCCTTTGTCGATTGATCCAGCATGCGGCCGGCGTGAACGCCAGGGGCGGTCCCGCCCCGGGCGTTCAACCCTTCGACAGGATGCCAGGACCCATTCGTCACGAGTCGGCCCATCACCGCATGATGGCATCATGCCGCTGTTTTGCCCGACGGGTCAAGTCGATTTCGAAAAATACGAAAAAGCTTGATGCTGCCGAGGCTTGGCTACTGTGCATGGGGTTGTTTTCGGAGTTTTTATTTTGAAGGCTCCAGTCCAGCCGATTTCGCGGCCGGGCCGAGAGGGCCGCGCTCATCCCTTCGGCCCACGCAGCTGCGCCGTCAGCTTCTCCATCGCCTCCGCCACGTCCCGCCACTGTGACAGCCAGCTGCGCGGAAAGCGGAAGGTGAGGTCGGCGCCGCCGACGCGGCGCTCGGAGAGACACATGCCTGGTGTCGCCGCATCGCGGGTGCAGCGCGCGGCCAGCGCGGGGCTTGCGGCCGAATACAGATCTTCGCTGCCGTAGGGCGTATCGGAGCGGAACATCCGCATCGTCAGGCCTTCCTCGGGCTGGGTTGCGGCCTGGTCGAGATAGCGCGGATAGATCGTGGCTGTTCGCTGCTCGGGTGCGAGCGCATCGTGATGAGCCGCGATCGACAGGAAGATACGATCGATTGATTGCACCGCCGTCTCCACCGTGTCGGCGGTGACGTGCTTCGGTGCGCCCGGCGGTTCCAGCGAGGGATAGAGGAAGTCGAGGTCGATGCGCTCCTGCGGTCCGGAGTGACGCTGGATCTTCATCCGGATCGCCGTCGCAGGCAGGTTGAACAGCGTGCCGCCGACGCTCACCGGCAGCTTGTCCGGGGCGTTTGCCCCGCGCGTGCCCCAGGTCGGCCACAGCAGGTAGGCGACGAGCGCCACCGCGCATGCCGCAGCCGCGGCGCCGAGCACGATCGGAACGACGTGCGCACGGGGGCGTGTCCGGGAAGAGTGAGGGGAGGCTGCCGAAAACACCGTCATGAGCTAGCGCAAGAGAGCGGAGGTCGGCCGCTGGCCGACGAATCAGCGGCGAATATGCCATGCGTCGGCGATTTCGCGGAGCGTTCCCGGCTGCGGGGAAAGGGGGAGCGCCCTGCGCAGGCTGGCCGCCGGCGTTAACCTTCTCTTAAGGATAATGTAGCGTTAACCGGCACGATTTGTCACAGGAAGGCGCTGGCGTTGCGTAAGGGCGGACCGTTCCGATGACACCTGAAGCTCTCAATACCTTCTTCTCGATCTGCATCGGTTTCGCGCTCGCGGGCGCGCTCGTGAACGGATACCAGGCGGTCGCGCAGCGTCCCGCCGGATTCGGCCTGTTGCAGGATGGCGTCGCGCCCAAGACCTTCGCGGCGGTGCCGTTCCTGGTGTTCGCCGCGCCCTTCATCATCATGCGCAACACGCTACGCGGCCTGCGGGTGGAAAGCCGCCGCGCCGAGTTCGTGATGATGGCGACCGTCATCGCCGGCTTCTGGAGCATGATGAGCGGCACATTCTTCCTGATGACGCTGCGCGCGGCCGGCGTCCTGGGCTGACGCTCGGCGGGACCGCCCGGCGGAGGGCCCTTTGCGTCCAGGCCGTCGTTTCGCTATGCCAGGATCATCCTGACAGGAGACCTCCATGGCGATCTACGAGCTCGACGGGCAGGCGCCCGACCTTCCCGCCGACGGCAATTATTTCATCGCGGAGACCGCCACCGTGATCGGCCGCGTGCGCCTGAAGCCCGGCGCGAGCGTCTGGTTCGGCGCGGTGCTGCGCGGCGACAATGAGTGGATCGAGATTGGCGAGGGCGCCAACGTGCAGGACGGCTCGACCTGCCACACCGATCTCGGCTTCCCGCTTGTCATCGGCAGGAACTGCACGGTCGGTCACAACGTCATCCTGCACGGTTGCACCATCGAGGAGGGTGCGCTCGTCGGCATGGGCTCGATCGTGATGAACGGCGCAAAGATCGGCAGCAACAGCATCGTCGGCGCCGGCTCCGTCATCACTGAGGGCAAGGAGTTCCCCGAGCGCTCGCTGATCATCGGCTCCCCCGCGCGCGTGATCCGCACGCTCGACGATGCCCAGGTCCAGAAGATGGGGAGTGCGGCCAGGTTCTATGTGGCCAACGGCCCGCGCTTCAAGAAGGGCTTGAAGCGGATCGATTGAGAGGCCGACGCATCCGGAAGGGAGCGTCAGCTTCCCTCGGACTCGCGCGCCTCGATCGCGCCCGCGACCTTCTCGTGGCCGGCGGCCCAGAGCGCATGCTCGTCTCTGCCGTTTGAGTACGGATTGGCTTCAGCCGGGATGCTTTCGCGCGCTGCGCGCTCGCCTTCTGCAAAGGGGTCGCGATCGGTCATCGTGATTTGGCCTCCTCGCTGTCAAGCTGATGTGACGGCGTTTGTTCCGGAACTCGTCTTCATCGCAGCGGTTGACCGGCAAAGGAGAATTTCCGATGGCTGCCAGACCGTCCGCAACAGGTTCAATCAAGACCATGGTCGTGATCTTCGCACTCGCGGCGATGCCGGCCGTATCGTTCGCACAGGCGACCGGCGGCTCTACCGGATCGACCGGCGGTTCTGTGGGGTCGACTTCCACGGGTTCGACCGGAGGCGTCGCCAACTCGCCGGCTCCGCCGCCCGGTACGAACAGCCTTGGTACGGCTCAATCCTCCGGTCCGGGCGCCGGGGTCACCACGGGCACCGGCTCCGGGCCCGCGGATGCCACCGTCAGTTCCGAGAACCGGCTGCTCGACAAGAAGATGAAGAGCATCTGCCGCGGCTGCTAAGGCTCGCGCGGAAGTGAGACAGTGTGGCTGTCAGGAGTGCCCAAGGAACGCTAGCTTGGTCCTGCTTTGAAGCGTGGAGCGTGTCCACGCGGAGGATCAAGTGATGCTACGCAAGATGATGATGACGGCGCTGGCCGTCGCGGCAGTCGGGTTGTCGGTGCCGCAAGCGGCCCAGGCGCGGGGCGGCTTCGGACACGGTGGTGGCGGCTGGCACGGCGGTGGCTGGGGCCACGGTGGCTATTGGCGTGGCGGCGGCTTCTGGCCGGGTGTCGCGATCGGGGCGGGCCTCGCCGGCGCCGGCTACTACGGCGGTTATTATGGTTATGGCTATGGCTATCCCTATTACGGTGGCCCAACCTATTATGGTGCCGGCTATAACGATGGTTATGGCGGTTGCTACGTCGTCCGGAAGCGCGTGATGACGCCTTCGGGATGGCGATACCGCAACGTCGACGTCTGCGAGTGAGACGGGAAGATCGGCCGGACCGACCAAAAAACAAGGCCGTTGACGCAGTATACCGTCAACGACCTTGCCAGCCCCGGACATTGAAATCGGCTCACGCCATCCGGTGACCGCGAGCATCGCGCGGAATCATACGGGTGAATGTGATCCAGTTCACAAGTCGAAAAAATAAAGCGGCGGCGAGCCGTAACCGCTCAGCCGCGCGTGCGCTTGCGTGCGTTGGCATAGGCGCGGTGCCGTGCCGGTTTCCTTCGGGTAACCGAGGGGGTTTCAGCCTCGGTGGTCCGGGCGCTGGCAAAGGACTGCCGCAAGCCGTCGATGGACTCGTTCAGCGACGCCACCTGCTCGGACAGGCGCTTGGTGTCGGCCTGCTGCGCCGCCATCAGCCGCTTCATGGTCTGGAGCTGGTCCTGGACGAGCTGGAGCTGGTCGATCGATTCCTGCTGGGTCGCTTCCAGCCCCTTGGTCTTCTCGACGAGCTGCTCGGACACCTGTGCCGTACGGGCCTGAAGCTGCCGCGATGCCACCACCCGGTCGGTCTCGGGAGCTGCCCCGGTATAGGTGCGCCAGATCGCAATCGAGGTCACCCCGGCGACCAGCAAAAGGAGGGCGGCGGCGGTCAGCGCGATCGGCTGGGCCCCACGGCGGAGGGGATTGGACGGCGCGTCCTGTGCGAGATCGATCATCGCTGACAAAATCCAAATTCAAACTTGGTGAGTGGCGAAGACCAGCAGCCCGAAAGGGCGACCGGGATGTCCCGAAAGTGTTACTGATTAGCAACAATTGGGACCAAAAAGAGGCTGATGCCCAAAAAAGGTATGGACAAGGCTCTTGGCGCTCCGGCGTGCGGGTCAAGAGTGCCGAGGGAACGTCGCCCGAAAGCGAGGTGACTAGGCTTCCGGCTGAAACGGCGAAAACGGCCCGGAATAGGACTTCGGCCGCGGCGCCGCATAGGGGCCGAGCCGGGACGTCTTCAGGCCCAGCCGCACCACTGATTCTGCCAGTGTGATTGCCGCCGCAACGCCGTCCACCACCGGGAGACCGTGCGTGGAGGCGAGCTCGCCGGCGAGATCGGCCATGCCGGCGCAGCCGAGTACGATGGCCTCTGCGCGGTCGTCGCGGATTGCGGCGGTGATCTCCGCGGAGATCTTGCCGACGGCCTCCGTATTGCGCTCCTCGAGCGCGAGCACCGGGACCTCGGCGGCGCGGACGCGGGCGCAGCGTTCGGCGAGGCCGTATTTCCTTAAGTTGTGCTCGATCGGAACGACGGAAACACCGAGCGTCGTCACCACGGCGAAGCGCGCGGCGATCAGGCTCGCCATGTGGAAGCCGGCTTCGCCGATGCCGATCACCGGCGCTTTCGCGGCCGCGCGCGCGGCATCGAGGCCAGTGTCGTCGAAACAGGCGATGATGTGCGCGTCTGCGCCCTCGCGGTCGGCCTCGCGGATGCAACCGAGCATGCCGGGCACGGCGAAGGCCTCGTCGTAAAATCCCTCGATCGAAACCGGGCCCATCGCCGGCTGGCGCGCGTCGATTGCGGTGTCGGGCAGCGCGACGCTGCGCGCCGCAGCGGCGATCTTCGCCGTCATCGACGCGGTGGTGTTGGGATTGACGATGTGCAGTCGCATCGCGATCAGACAAGCCCCTTGCCGGCGTCCGAGCCCTTGGCCGCCTGCCGCTTGTTGAGCATGTGGATGGTGCCGAGCGCAAGGGTGATCACCGTGAATGAGACGGCCGAGATCACGGTGCCGAGCGCATAGATATCGGGGTTCGTCACGGTGGTGGTGAGGCCCTGGAGATCGAGCGGCAATGTATTCACGGCCCCGATCGCTTGGCTGGAGCGGGCGAGCTCGTCCCATGACAGCGTGAAGCCGAACAGGCCGATGCCGATCACCGATGGCAGGATGATCGGCAGCACGACGTGACGGAATGTCTGCCACGGTGTCGCACCAAGATCGCGCGCGGCTTCTTCGAGGCGCGGGTCAAAGCGGTTGAAGATCGCGAACATGATCAAAAGGCCAAACGGCAGTGTCCAGGTCAAATGTGCGCCAAGCCCGGAGGTGAGCAGGCCCATCGAGGTCTCGAAGTTCTCGTTCCAATGCGCCTTGATCAGATCGTCGATGATGCGGAATTCGAGGGAGATGCCGAGCGAGGTGATGATCGAGGGCACGATCAGGCTCGCGATCGCCGAGTAGAACAGGATGCTTTGCGCCTTGAACTTACGGCGGAAGGCCATGCCGGCGGCGACCGACAGCACGACGGTGACGATCATCACGATCACGCCCAGCAGCAGTGAGCGGCGGAAGGCCGCGCCGAGATCGACGATGCCGGTGCCCTGGAACAGTTTTGCGATCCAGAAGGTCGACACGCCATTCATCGGGAAGGTGAGGCCGCCCTGCGGGCCCTGGAACGACAGCACGTAGATCGCGATCATCGGGCCGTAGAGAAACAGCACATAGGCCGCGAAGAAGATCGCGAGCACGTAGAAAGAGCGCGGGCGTCCCTCCTTCATGCTCTACAGCTCCTTCTTGATGTCGACGATGCGTGACATCATGGTGATGATCAGGAAGGTGATGGCGAGCAGGATCACGGCGTTGGCCGCTGCTGCGGGGAACTGCAGCGCGTTGACCCGCGTCTCGATGATCTTGCCGGCGGCGGCGATCTGCTGGCCGCCCATCACGCCGATGGTGATGAAGTCGCCCATCACGATGGTGATGACGAAGATCGAGCCGATCACGATGCCGGGCTTGGCGAGCGGAATGATGACGTTGACCAGCGTCTGGAAGCCGGTCGCGCCGGCGTCATAGGCGGCTTCGATCAGCGATTTGTCGATACGCACCATCGAGTTGAAGATCGGCACCACCATGAAGAAGGTGAAGAGATGCACCAGCGCCAGCACTACGGAGAATTCGGAAAACAGCAGCCATTCCACGGGATGGTTGATTAGGCCCGTTTTGACGAGGCCGGAATTGACGAGGCCGTTGCGGCCCAGCAGCGGAATCCAGGCGATCATGCGGATCACGTTGGAGGTCCAGAACGGGATCGTACAGAGCAGCGACAATCCCATCTGCCAGGTCTTCGACTTGACGTGGAAGGCGAGGAAGTAGGCGACCCAGAAGCCGATGAAGAGCGTGATCGCCCAGACCATGAAGCAGAGCTTGAGTGTCTTCAGATAGGTCTTGCCGATCGTGCAGAGATCGGGGAGTTGCGCGATGCAGCCTTCGAACGTGTCGGTGTAGCCGCGGCCTGAGAAGGCCGGCAGCAATTGGTATTCGTTGTAGTCCCAGAACGAGACGATGACGACGAACACCAGCGGAATGAGGAAGAAGGCGAGAAACACCAGCATCATCGGCCCGGCCTGAAGCCAGGAGATGAAGGAGGGCGACAGGCGCGTCACTTTCGCGGCGCGTGCTGTGCCCGACCCCGGGATCAAGCCCGGGGTCACCTGTTGCAGGACTTCTTCCGACATGTCGATTACGCCGCGATGAACTCGTTCCACTTGCGGACCATGTAGTCGTTCTCGTCCATCACGGCGTTCCAGCACGCGACGCCGCCCATGCGGTCCTCATAGGAGCCGCCGTCGCGCACGGAGCCGGCCTTCTCCAGCAGCGAGCCGTCGGGCGCCTTGATGTCCTTCTCGGCCGGCTTGCCTTCCATCCAGTAAGCCCACTCGTAGGGCTGCATGTGGGCTTTCGCGGTCGAGAGCACGGCGGAGTAGTAGCCCTGGCGGTTGAGATACGCGCCGGCATAGCCGGACAGGAACCAGTTCACGAACTCATAGGCCCATTCGAGCTTGGGGCCCGAGACTCCCTTGGAGACGCAGAAGCCCGAGGCCCAGGAGCGATAGCCTTCCTTGAGCGGCTGGAAGGTGCAGGCAATCCCCATCGAGCGAACCTTCGTCACCGCAGGCGACCACATCGACTGGATCACGGTCTCGCCCGAGGCCATCAGATTGACGCTCTCGTTGAAGTCCTTCCAGAAGGCACGGAACTGGCCGGCCTTCTTGGCCTCGGTCATCGCCTTCATGGTGAGATCGATCTCTTCCTTGGTCATGTTGCCCTTGTCGGCGTATTTGTATTTGCCGGAGGCTTCCACGACCATCGCGGCGTCCATGATGCCGATCGAGGGGATATTAAGGATCGAGGCCTTGCCCTTGAATTCAGGATTGAGCAGCTCGGACCACGAGCTGATGGGACGTTTGATCAGGTCGGGGCGGATGCCGAGCGTGTCGGCGTTGTAGACCGTCGGGATCAGCGTCACGAATTCGGTCGCCGAGGTCGCGAACTTCTTGGAGTCCTTGCCTTCGAGATAGAGCACCTTCCAGGGCGCGGTGCCCTGGCCGCCGATCTTCTTGCCGTGGGGCGTCTCGCCCTTGGTGAAGACGGGCGTAATGTTGTCGAATTCCTTGATCTTCCTGGCGTCGAGGGCGAGGATGTTGCCCGACGGCACGATCTTCTTCAGCGAGAAATATTCGGTGTCCAGCACGTCGAAGGAATTCGGCTGGGTCATCACGCGCTTGGTGACGTCGTCGGTGGTCGCGGTGATGTATTCGATCTTGATGCCGGTGTCCTTCAGGCACTGCTTGGAGATGTCGTCGCCCTCGTTCACGGCGGTGCCGAGATAGCGCAGCACCTTCGTTTCCGCCGATTTCACATAGGGAAAGCCGGTAATGGCGCCGGAGCCGGCGGCAAGGCCGGCGAGTCCAGCGGTGCCCTTGAGCAGCGTGCGGCGGCTGACGCCCTTCGTCCTGGTGGTCTCGGTCATATCAGTCACTCCTCTGTTGCGCATTCCAGTGATCGATCGGCGCTATTGCAGGCGTTGCGCCTTAGCGGGATCCCAGGTGGCCAGCACGCGATCGCCCGGACGGAACGGATGGACGTCGAAGGTGGCCTCGGGAACGTGGGAGAACAGGGCGGTGCCGTCCTCGAGCGTGAGCGAGACAGCGATGTAGGAGCCCTGGTACTCGGTCTGGGTCAAAAGAGCCGGTGCGCCAAACGCGCCGTCGGCGAACGGCACGATGCCGAGCTGGTCGGCACGCACGGCGATGAGGCTGCCGGCATCGCTCAGCACATTGTGACCGCCGATGAAGCGCGCCACGAACTCGGTGCGGGGATGGTGGAAGATGTCGCGGGCTGAGCCCTGCTGCTCGATCCTGCCGTGGTTCATCACCACGATGTGGTCGGCCAGTGCCATCGCCTCTTCCTGGCCGTGGGTGACCTGGATGAAGCTGATGCCGAGCTCGCGCTGGAGCCGCTTCAATTCGCCGCGCATCCTGACGCGCAGGAACGGATCGAGCGCGGAAAGCGGCTCGTCGAGCAATAGGATCTGCGGCTCGGTGATCAGCGCGCGGGCGAGCGCCACGCGCTGCTGCTGGCCGCCGGAGAGTTGCGCCGGGAGACGGCCCGCATATTGGCTCATCGCGACCAGCTCGAGCAATTCGCCGGCACGCTTGTGGCGCGTCGGCTTGTCGATGCCGCGCATCTTCAAGGCGAAGGCGACATTGTCGAGCACGGTGAGGTGCGGAAACAGCGCGTAGGACTGGAACATCATCGCCGTGCCGCGTTTGGCGGGCTCGAGGTCGGTGACATTCTGCGCGCCCAGGATGATGTCGCCGGCGCTCACCGCCTCGTGGCCCGCGATCATGCGCAGGGTCGAGGTCTTGCCGCAGCCGGAGGGGCCGAGCAGGCAGCAATAGGTGCCGGCCGGGATCCTCAGGTTGACGTTATCGACCGCCAGCGTGCTGTCGTAGCGCTTGGTGACGGCGACCAGTTCGAGAGCGGCGGGAGTGGCCATGGCGTGTCCAAGGGAGGGCGATGTTTCCCGCCTCTCTCCGCAAGGTCCGTGCCAACAGCCCGCGTTCGATCAAATTTCATAAACTGTGCAGCGGAGTCAGATCGTTAGATCGAATCCGGCGCATTTGGCTGCCCGCCCGCTGTGCAGCTGTCTGCACACAAAACGGGCGACAATTGTATAAAGTTTCGCCTGTGATTGGATACAGCTCGTCGACTAACATTCGCAGCCGAACGTTGTCGATCGAGCCCGATGTCCATGGCTGCCAAGACCCGCCCGAAATCCGACGCGCCGGACGCGAGCGATCGCGTCAGCCGTATCAGGGAGGGCGTGACCGCGGCGATCCTCGAGCACCGCCTGCTCCCCGGCACGAAACTCGGCGAGGACGAGATCGGCGACATCTACGGCGCCAGCCGTACGCTGGTCCGTACCGCGCTCCAGCAGCTGGCGCATGAGGGCATCGTCAACATCGAGAAGAACCGCGGCGCCTTTGTCGCGCGCCCGACGCCCGCGGATGCCCGCGAGGTGTTCGAGGCGCGCCGCTTGATCGAGCCCACCATCGTCGACCATGCCTGCGAAGCGGTTTCACGAGCCTGGCTCGATCGCCTCCAGCAACATCTCAGCGAGGAGCGCGAGGCCGAGATTCGAGGCGATGCACGCGCCTCGGTGCGGCTCTCCGGCGAGTTTCATCGTCTCGTCGCCGAGATGAGCGGCCACAGCATCTATCTCGGTTTCCTCAAGGAGCTGATCGCGCGCTCCTCGCTCATCATCCTGCTCTACCGCCGTCACGACACCCCGGCCTGCGGTACCGATCATCACGCCGGCATCGTCGCCGCGATCCGAAAACGCGACAGAGAGGCCGCGCGCGCGCAAATGCTGTCACATCTGACCGAGATCGAGGCCGAGCTGTTCCTGAAAGATCCCGCGGCCGACGAACTGCGGCTCGCGGACGTGCTTGGGGTCTGACCCGAACGGATCGCGAGCGCCAGGAGGATCGCAGCCGGAGCTGCGGCCCCGATTCAGTGGCTGAACTCGCGTTCTGCGGCGAGCCGTCCCTCCGGGGTGATCTCGTAGTCGCCGTTTCGCTTTGTCATCAGCCCTGACCTGACCATCTCACGCGCAAGCTGTACCGAGCAGACCGGATTGTTGCCCCCTGGGTAGTACAGCCTGTCGTTTCGGACCAGCAAATGGCCGTACAATTGAGCCTGACGCAATGCCCTGCGCATCCCGGGTGATGGATTTGCCATGCCGGTTTAAGCGCCAGCGCGATGAAGGTTCCTAATGGACGTGGGGACCGCAAGGGCGTTTTCCCTCGGCGGGGCAGGTAGTGGAGCAGGCAGGAACCCTCGTTCTGCCGTCGCCTTCATTGGCCGCAGCCCCGGCGAGGAGCAGCTCTTCCTCGTCAGCGGCGACTCTGGACAGGGCATCACGGCGAGTGAGCTCGCGGCCGTCGAACGTCTGCGTCTGCGGCCAGGGGAGGGGCGCATTGTCCGCAGCTGCCTGAAAAAGATCGCGGCGTGCCGGGACCGGAACGGACATTTGCAACTGCATTCGGCAAGCTGCACCCATCTCGGCTGCGTCGTGCACTGGAATGCGCTGGAGCAGTGTTGGGACTGCCCGTGCCACGGGTCGCAGTTTGCACCCGCGGCACCGCGCTCAACGGCCCAGCTGTTTCGCCGCTCGGCGAGGTCGACAAGCCCGCCAATCTTGAAGCCGCGGAGTGAGCGGCAGTCCCGTAGGAAGGTGCGGCCAGGCTTGAAGTATCCCGCCGCCGACGAGCTGCGGCTCGCGGACGTGGTTGGCGCGTGAGCGAACCGCGCGCGAGCCGGCTATGGCAACGAAGATCGTTCGTTTCGCCTGATGATCTTCAGCACGAGCAAGCCAATGCCAAGCACCAGGAAGAGAACGCCGAAGAACGTCGTGCCGTCGGATTCGAAGGTCATGCCGACCGCGGTCAGCAGGCATCCGATGATGATTGCGAAGAGCCCGCCGAGCTTCTTGACCAGCAGGACATGTCCGTCACTCGTTTGTGCCACCATGTTAAGCCTCGTCACTTGATATGCGGCCTGTCAGGTCGCGCCCTGGCGCCCATCATCTTCCGTCGCGGACCGCGAGCTATCGTACTCTCGTGCAAGGCGTCTGCAATCTCGCGTTGATCACTTGTCGAACGCGATTTCGGCTTTTTGATTAGAGTTCGACGCAAGCGAGACAGTAGTGCTTACGTACTTGTCGAAAAAGTCCTGCTTCATCGCGCTGTCGCTGGATTCCTCTTGGAGCCGTATGGCTGAGATGCAAAATCGCCCTATGGTTGCAAATTGACTCGTCTCGGACATCGGAATCAACTGGCGCGTAAGCGTCGAGTTCTAGAACGGAGCCGACAGCAGTTGAATCCGTTCTGCGGAGTGCGGCCATGGCGCTACCTCTGGCTGACGAACGAGAGACAGCTTACGTCTCTACAGGTCACTTGCCCGGTCCAGAGACCGTGCAGTCGCTGGTGAACGAGGCGCAGCGGCGATTCAAGTCAATTCATGACGGAACCAACTCACAGGTCTACCCGGCGCTGGCCCGCGTGCCGAGCGAGCTGTTCGGGGTCTGTGTCGTCGGAAACAGCGGGCAGGTCTACGGTGCCGGCGACGTCGAGTACGAATTCTCCATCATGAGCGTGTCAAAACCGTTCCTGTTCGCGCTGGTCTGCGAGACCATCGGGCCGGAAGAGGCGCGCGCCAGGCTCGGTGCGAATGCGACCGGGCTTCCATTCAACTCGCTTGCCGCGATCGAGCAGGGCAGCGGCCGCACCAACCCGATGGTGAATGCCGGTGCGATTGCGACAACCAGCCTCGCACCGGGCGCCAGCGTTGCGGCGCGGTGGGCATTCATCCATGACGGATTGTCGCGCTTCGCAGGTCGTAAGCTGCCTCTCAATGAAGACGTCTATGCGTCAGCGTCGCAGACCAATTTCCGCAACCGCAGCATCGCGCGGCTGCTGGAGAGCTATGACCGCATCTATTGCGACGCAAAGGAAGCGACCGATCTCTACACGCGGCAATGCTCGCTGAACGTCAGCGCGCGGGATCTCGCGGTGATGGGCGCGACGCTCGCCGATGGCGGCGTCAATCCGGTCACGAAGCAGCGCGTGGTCGAAGCCTCGGTCTGCCACTATGCGCTCGCCGTGATGATCACGGCCGGCCTCTACGAGACCTCGGGCGACTGGCTCTACGACATCGGCCTGCCCGGCAAGAGCGGAATCGGCGGCGGCATCGTCGCGGTGTCTCCGGGAAAGGGCGGCTTCGGCACCTTTGCACCGCCGCTCGACGCCGCTGGAAACAGCGTGCGAGGACAGCTCGCCGCAAAGTTCTTGTCGCAGCGGCTCGGCATGGATCTGTTCGTATCGCAACCTGAGCCATGAATGCTGAAGAGATCGGCGGGCTTCGGCCTGACCGATGGCAACGCCGATCAAGCCGGAGGACGTCATGGCCACACAGACAATCTCGATCGGCGGCATTCACGGGGAAGAGCGTGCGTCATGGGTCCCCATGATCGCGATCGCGCTCGGTCAGATGATCATGTCATTCAATGTTGCCTCGCTCCCGGTGGCGATGGGCGGAATGGTCGCAAGCTTCGGCGTGGCGCCGACCACGGTCGCAACCGGTATCGTAGCCTATTCCATGCTCGTTGCGGGCTTCGTGATGCTCGGTGCGAAACTCGCCCAGCGCTTCGGCGCCTTGCGGGTGTTCCGCGGTGCGGTCGTGCTGTTCTTGGTCTCACAACTCATGATGACATTCAGCCCCTCAGCCGCGGTCATGATTGCGGCGCAGGCGCTCTGCGGCGCTGCCGGCGCGGTGATCGTGCCCTCGCTCGTGGCGCTGATCGCCGAGAACTATGCCGGCCGTCAGCAGGCGACTGCCCTTGGCGCGCTTGGTTCGGCCCGTGCGGCCGCCGGCGTGCTCGCCTTCGTCATCGGTGGGGTGTTCGGGACTTATATCGGCTGGCGGCCCGCGTTCGGCATCCTGATCGCGGCCTCCGCCATCGTCTTCCTGATGAGTTTTCGGCTCAAGCCGGATCGCGGCCGGAGCGATGTGCAGATCGACCTCGTCGGCGTCGCGCTCGCCGCAAGCGCGATCATCCTCATCAGTTTCGGCTTCAACAACCTGAACGGCTGGGGCCTCGCCGTTGCGACGCCGAACGCGCCGTTCGACCTGCTCGGCGTTTCGCCTGCCCCGGTCATGATCGTGCTTGGGATCGTGCTGGGCCAGGCGTTTCTGCTCTGGACGCATCGGCGGCAGGCCGGCGGCAAGACGCCGTTGCTGGCGCTGGAGGTGGTGGATTCGCCGCAGGAGCGCTGCGCAGTCTTTGCACTGTTCGCGGTGGTCGCGCTGGAGGCTGCGCTGAACTTCACCGTGCCGCTCTACATCCAGATCGTGCAGGGGCGTTCGCCGCTCGCGACCGCGATTGCGATGATGCCGTTCAACCTCACGGTCTTCTTCTCGGCGATGCTGATCGTCAATGTCTACGAACGGCTGACGCCGCGCCAGATCGGCCGCTACGGCTTTGCGTTCTGCACCATCGCGCTGGTCTGGCTCGCCTTCGTCGTGCGCAACGACTGGAGCGAGGTCCCCGTGCTGTTCGGGCTGGTCCTGTTCGGCATCGGCCAGGGCTCGCTGGTGACCTTGCTGTTCAACGTGCTGGTGACGGCATCGCCGAAGGCACTGGCCGGAGACGTCGGCTCCTTGCGCGGCACGTCGCAAAACCTCGCCGCCGCGGTCGGGACCGCGGTGGCCGGGGCGCTTCTGGTCGGCCTGCTCAGCACGATCGCGCTCGGCAAGATCACGGCGAGTCCGGTGCTGACGCCGGAGCTTCAGGCCCAGGTCGATCTCGGCAATATTACCTTCGTCAGCAACGATCGCCTGCGCACTGTGCTCGAGCGCACCAGCGGCACGCCGGAGCAAGTCACGGAGGCCGTCCGCGTCAACACCGAGGCGCGACTGCGCGCGCTGAAGATCGGGCTCCTGATCATGGCGGGGCTCGCCCTGATCGCGATCATCCCGGCGGGGCGTCTTCCAGACTATCTGCCGGGCGAAATCCCGAGCGATGAGTCCGCTGCAAAAACGTGAGTTGAAATAGGGCAGGGACTTCCCGAAGGAGAACCCCGGACATGAGATTGACGAGTGAGATGGATCGCCGCGATGCGCTGCGCGCACTGTTGGGAGGCGTGATCCTCGCGGGCGCCGGCGTGAGCCTGTGGCCGCAGGACGCAGCTGCGTTGCCGGAGTTGGAACGGACCGATGCCCCAGCTCCGACCAGACGTGACGGCGCCGGTCGCGACTTTGCCCAAAATGCCCGTCCGTTGCCGGCACCGAGCCATCGACCGCCGCATCGTCCGCCGCATCGACCACCGCACCGGCCGCCGTCATGGCATCGGCGACGCCGGCGCTGGGAGTGCTGGTGGCATCGCGGCCGCCGCCATTGCGGCTGGCGCTGGAGATAATCGAAGGAGGACGTCATGACGACTTACGATCACAGCGCGCCGATGGGCGCAACCGGCCTGCCGCAACCATCCCGCTGGGTCTGCGTCCTGCTGGGTCTCTTCATGGTGTTCGCGGGACTCATGGTGCTGGGCGACGTCGCGTTCTTCACCGTGGTCAGCGCGCTCTTCATCGGTTGGATGGCCATCGCCACCGGCGCCTTCGAGATATTCCACGCGTTCTGGACCAAGGGCTGGGGCGGCTTCCTCTGGCAGGTGGTGCTCGGCATTCTCTACATCGCCTTCGGCATCATCCTCGTTAGCCAGCCACTGACCGGCGCGCTGCTGCTCACCTATGTGCTCGGCCTTGCGCTGCTCATCTCCGGCGTTGTGCGCATGCTGATTGGCTTCGGCCGGTGGCAGCAGGGCGGCGGGATCATGGTCGCATCTGGCCTGTTCGGGGTTTTGGCAGGGCTCGTCATCCTCACGGGCTTTCCGATGACGGGGATCTGGGTCCTTGGACTGCTGCTCGGCATCGACCTTCTGTCCCACGGCATCGGGTGGCTGACCTTCGCCTGGCTGCCCGCGGCCAGACCCGCGTAGCGCCACGGAGAATGGTCATGTCGGGATTGAAGACGCGAGCCGGACTCGCGGTGATGCTTGCGGTGCTTCTCTGTAGCGCGCTGCCTGCGCCGGCCCAGCAGGACTCCGCCGTCCTGTTCCGCAACGTCAGGATATTCGACGGGAAGAACGGCACGCTCTCGGCCGCGTCCAATGTCCTCGTCAGGGACAGGAAGATCGAGAAGATCTCGACCGCGGATATCGCGGCCGCCAGTCAGGTGATCGACGGCGGCGGCCGCGTGCTGATGCCGGGGCTGATCGACGCGCATTGGCATACGATGCTGGTGCGTCCGACGCCGATGGCTGCGCTTGCGGGCGATGTCGGTTACAACAATCTGCTTGCGGCGGCTGAGGCCACCGCGACGCTGATGCGCGGCTTCACCACCGTGCGCGACATGGGCGGGCCGAGTTTCGGCCTCAAGCAGGCCATCGACGAGGACCTTGTCGTCGGTCCCCGCATCTATCCGTCCGGCGCCATCATCACCGTCACCAGCGGTCACGGCGACTTCCGGCAGCTCTCCGATCTGCCGCGCACCATCGGCGGCATGCTCAGCCGCATGGAGCGGATCGGCGGCAGCATGGTCGCCGACAGCCCCGACGAGGTCCGCGTGCGCGCGCGCGAGCAGCTCATGCAGGGCGCATCGCAGGTCAAGCTCACCGCGGGCGGCGGCGTCGCGTCGCCCTTCAGTCCGCTCGATGTTTCCACCTTCACCGAGCCGGAGCTGCGCGCGGCGGTCGAGGCCGCCGACAATTGGGGCACCTATGTCGCCACGCACGCTTACACGCCGGTCGCGATCCAGCGCTCGATCGCAGCCGGCGTCAGATGCATCGAGCACGGTCATCTCATGGACGAGGCAAGCGCGAAGCTGATCGCCGAGAAGGGAATCTGGCTCAGCACGCAGCCGTTCCTGGATCTGTCCGCCGCGGCTGGGTTGGGACCAGCGGAGCAGGATAAGCTGCGGCAGGTGGTTGCCGGCACCGACCGTGTCTATGCGCTGGCGAAAAAGTACCGCATCAAGACCGCGTTCGGCACCGACGTGCTGTTCTCGAAGGCGCTGGCGGACAAGCAGGGCTCGATGCTGGCCGCGTTGACGCGCTGGTACACGCCGGCCGAAGCACTGACCATGGCAACGTCGACGAACGCCGAACTGCTGGGCCTCTCCGGTCCGCGCAATCCCTATCCCGGCAGGCTCGGCGTGGTCGAGGAGGGCGCGCTCGCAGATCTCCTCCTGGTCGACGGCAATCCGCTCGACAATATTGCCCTGATCGAAAATCCCGCGAAGAATTTCGTGGTGATCATGAAGGGCGGCAAAATCTACAAGAACGGTTTTGCGCGCTGACGCGCGCATATGCGACCTACGACATAGAACCGCTTCTAGTCCCGATGGTCGGGAACCGGCGCCTTGTGCAGCAAGCCCTTTGCGATCTCCAACGCCGCGGCAGCCTGCACGCGGCTTGTCACAATCTCGGGCCTGTCATCGGAGGCGTGGCTTCTAAGCGTCTCCAGGACCAGAAAGAATTTCTCGGCTAGCATGAGTCAAGCTCGCTGACGCGTTCATCTCGGTTTCGAACAACGCGAGATTCGCTTATCAATTCGATCACCTGTTGCAGGCGGCGGCAATTTAATTCGTCACGCCAAGTCGAATTATGACAGTCCTCCTCGATATTTGCGTCCAATATGTCGCATGTGGACGATGATGCGCCGCGACGTAACGTGACTATTCCTCGATGGCCTTACCGGCTATATGCTGCGCTCTGTCATCAAACTGTCATGTCACGGCAAATGCTAAAGTCAGACTCGATACCGGCCGGCAAGACTCCGGGCGCGCCGGATGGGAATCTTGTCCCGAAGGCCAACAGGAGACCGCAAGTCGTCGACGGCTTCTTGAGGCAGCGCGAGTACGTCGCCGCGGAACCTGCGATCGTCGAGGGCGCTGTGATCGATCAGACGCCATCGCAGGATGCGACGCCTGCGCCGGAGCCAGCTCAGTCGACCGTCGCCGCGCGGCCCGCCGGCGAAATCGAGCTCAAGCTCATCGTCGATGCCGATCGCATGGCGCATTTCAACGCCGCGCCTGTCATCGCGGCGCACGCGCGCAACAAGGGCTCGCGAAAGCATCTCAAGTCCGTCTACTACGACACGCCTGAACGCGCACTTCGGCGCGACGGCCTGAGCCTGCGCGTGCGCCAGATCGGCGCGCGCTTCGTACAGACCGTGAAGACCGATGCCGCGGATGATCCGCTGCGTCGTGGCGAGTGGGAGGCGAGCGTCCCCTCGCTCGCGCCCGATCTTGCTTTGGCGATGCCCTTCATTCCCGAGAAGCTTCGCAGCGATCTCGAAGCGCAGCCGCTCGAAGCGGTCTTCACCGCCGACATCCATCGCCACGCGCGGATCGTCGACCTGCCGTCGGGAACGGTGGAGGTCGCCTTCGACCACGGCGAGCTGACGGCCGGCGGCCGGTCGACGCCGGTTAGCGAGATCGAGCTGGAGCTCAAGAGCGGCAGCGCGAGCTCGATTTACGAGATCGCGTTGCGGTTGGCGGAGCACGGGGTGGTGAAACCGTCCATCCGTACCAAGTCGGCCCGCGGCTTCGATCTTGCCGCCGGCGCGCCGCCGTCGGCCCGACGCCCGCGAAAACTTCGCCTCGATGCGTCGGTCTCGCTCGATGAAGCCCTTGCGACGATCCTGCGATCCTGCTTCCTGCACCTGCTTCAGTCGCTGCCGGCCGCCGAAGATGGCCGCAATCCGGAAGGCGTGCATCAGCTGCGTGTGTCGCTGCGCCGGCTCCGCTCGGCGCTCGATCTGATGCGATCGGTCGGCGCACTCAGCAATCTCGACGCGCTGCGCTCGGAAACCAAATGGCTGGCGCAGGACCTGTCTGCCGCGCGCGACTGGGATGTCTTCGGGCTCGAGACCCTGCCGACGATCGCGAAGGCCTGTCCTTCCGTCGCCGGCTTCGATGCGCTCGGTCGGGCTGCGGCCAAGCGCCAGTCGAACGCGTATCGCAAGGCGCATCATGCGCTCGCCGATCGCCGCTGCGCCGTATTCCTGATCGGCCTTGGCAACTGGATCGAGACGCGGGGCTGGCGCAGCGATGTCGCTGCCGAAGACCTCGGCCGGCTCGCCGAACCGGCCGTCAATTTCGCGCAGCGGGTTCTGTCGGAGCAATATGCGAAGGTGCTCAAGCGCGGTCGCCGCTTCAAGTCGCTTTCGGCGGAAGAGCTGCACCGGGTGCGGCTCGCGACCAAACGGCTGCGCTATCTCAGCGAGTTCCTGCTGCCGCTGTATGAGGATCGCAAGTCCACAAGACGCTTCTCGCGCCGGCTTGCCGGTTTGCAGGAGGAGCTCGGCGCCTTCAACGACATGGCGGTCACGGCATCGCTGCTCGACGGGCTCGCTGCCGAGCCAGATAGCGCCGTCGCCGCCGCGGCCATCGCCGGCTGGCAGGCACGCGCCTCGATCGGCATCCAGCCGTCATTGCAAGGCACGTGGCGCGATTTCACCGCCGCGCGCGTGCCGTGGGTGTCAGCCTAGCAGGACCGATCGCGCGCGCGTGCCCCAAAAAAGTTGCGCCCAGGCTTTGGGGGAAGCCTGGGCGCGCGCGAACCGGTCTGGGACGGGGAGGGGTGGGGATGTGACCGGGTCGCGTAACTCGTTGTCTCGTTCCTATCAATCTCTCGCGCTGGCGGTGGAGACCGCCGGCTTGGTATCGCCGAGCGAGACCCAGACGTTGGGATCGTTCTGCGACTGGCGCTTGACGAAGCGGTATCCGGTCTCCGTCCAGGCAACGACGCTCTCGTTCTGATTGTCGAGAACGAACTCGCCCTTGTCGGTTTTCACCGTCAGCACCGCGTGGCCTTCGCCCTTCTTGTCGCGCACGACGGTGATGAGCAGGGCCTCGCGCGGCCATCCGGCATCGATCAGCATCTTGCGCTTCAACAGCACGTAGTCTTCACAGTCGCCGTAACCGTCCGTCGGCAGCGACCACTTCTCGATCACGCCCCAGTGCTCCTGGTCGGTCAAAGGCTTCACGGTCTCGTTGACCCAGCGATTGACCTTGACGAGGTCGCGCCATGCAGCCTGCGACATCACGATGTCGCGTGCCTGCGTCGGCCCGCCTTGGCACTGAGCGGTATTGTCCGCACAGAACTCGACCCAGCCGATCGGCGCACGCGTGGTATCGCCGAGGCTCGCATAGAGCAGTCGGCTTTCGCCGGCCTGCGCTGCTGCGCCGATCCCGAAGAGCATGGCGGCCAGCGCCAGCCCTTTCCCCTGTCCCCTGAAGTCCAACATTGCGGCCCCCGTTTCTTGTTGGGACCACATTTCGCATGGAGCTTTTGAGTTGCCGCTAAATCGGCCAAGTCAAGTCGAGACGAATGCAAGTAAAATGCGCAGCGAATTCGATCTATACTTGAATCGAATTCTCATAAAATTTGAAATGACTGCAGTTGATTCAAATTTTATCTATTAACGCGCAAACGCTGGCGGAACGGTTGTTTGCGCGCATGTACACCCCTTGCGTTAACCCGCGGGGGGCGACCGCAACGCATGAAAAAGGCGGCGTCCGCATCGCGGAGGCCGCCCTTGAGGCTGGAAATACAGTGATTTTGACGCCGTCGCGCTTTACCGCGCGGTAACGCTCTCTTCGAGTGTCTCGATCGGCTGCTCGTGCATGAACTCCAGCGCGAAGCCGTCTTCGAGGTTTCGGACCACGCGGCCCTGGACCCGACCGAGGAAAACCGTCGATTTCAGCGGCGGGCGGTTCTCCGCTGCGATGGCGGCGCCCGACAGCGAGAGGTCGATGATGCGGCAGGTCATCTTGGTGCCGTCCTCGAGCGTCAGCACCGCGATCGGGTTGCGCGGCACGATACGGTCGTGGCGGCGGTCCTCCGGCAAATTGAGGATGTCGCGGTTGGCGAGCCAGGTGAGCTGTGCGGCGAGCTTGTCGCGCTTCCTCGGCGTCGCCCCGATCGTCATGGCGAAGCCATTGTCGATGATGCGCGTGATCTTGCCCTCGACCCGGCCGATATGGTCGAGATAGGCGACGACGCGGTCGCCGACATTGCCGATGCCGGGGGCCAGCAGTGCCAGCCCGCCCGGCGACATGTTGATCACCTGGCAGGGGAATTCGCGGCGGTCGGGCAGCATGTAACGGCCGAGCAGGTGCACTTTTACCCGCTGGAAACGCCGACGCTCCTCGGCGGCCGGAAGAAATTTTTTGTTCGCCAACGCCATTTTCAACACCCGACCCCCCGCCCGGGCGGAGTCCGGCACGACCCTAAGGTGCATAGGGTTAATGCCGCGTTAGGATCGGGCGCGCCGGACACGGACAGACACAATGCGCTCGAAAAGCCACATCAAGGGCGGGCAGGCCAGCACCGTCAGCGCGCCGAGATCGAGCGCGACCGCGGCGGTATCGGCCGATTTGGCAAGCCGGCCGGCCACCACCGGGCCCAGCATCATCGCGGCATAGAAGAGTGTGTAGAACACGCCCATGCCGATCGCCCTTGTCTGCGGCGCCAGCACGCGAGCCGGCAGGCTCATGATTGGGCCGGCCGGAATGCCGCTGGCCAGGCCGATCAGAACGAGGATCGTGATCACCGCGTCTGATCGGGGCAGCCAGGCCACCAGCAGCGCGACCAAAAGGCTCGCCGCGACCGCAAGCGTCAGCGGCCGCCCGGTCCGGTCGGCAAACAATCCGCCGACCGGCACCGAGACCACCGAGAGCCACAGCACGAGGCTGATGGCGGAGCCCGCCGCGGCAATGCTCCAGCCGCGTTCGGCCAGAAGGGACGGCCCGAACGAGAAGATCATGGCGAAGCCAACATTAAAGAGGCCCCAGATCATGCCCGCGACGATCGCCGCCAGCAGCGCCAGGGGATCGAGCTGCGAGGAGCTGGTTGCGGTGGCTGTCGCGTCCGGCGGCGGCTGGTAGAACATGATCAGCACGATGCCGATCGCCGTCAGTGCGCCGGCGGCGAGGAATACGGCGCCCGCGCCATAGGCGGTGCCGATCGCCGGCAGCACCAGGAGCGAGATCGCAATGCCCGTCGGCCAGGAGTTGACGAAGATCGCCATCGCGGTTGCGATCTCCTTGCCGGCGAACCAGTCGGTGCACATCTTGGTAATCTGCACTGTCAGCAGCACACCGCCGGCGCCAGAGGCGAGCCGGCCCGCCATCTGCCAGCCCCAGAGATCGGTGGTGGCCATGACGAGGCTGCCCGCCGTCATCAGCAGCAGTGCGGCGATCGCAATCGGCTTGTCGCCGAAAGCCCGCCCGATCGCGCCGCCCGGCAGCGCGAGCACGACACCCGGCGTGAAGTAGAGCCCAATCAGCATGCCAATATCGGAAAGGCCGACGTCAAACGTCTGTTGCAGCAGCGGCGCGACGGCGGCCACGCTCTGGAACTGAAACGCGATGGTGAGCCGGACGAGAAACAGGATCGCGAGAATACCCCAGCGATTGCGCATCGCTTCATCTCCCAAGCCTCTGCGCCGAGGGTGCGGTGGGGAGATGCCGGAGTCAACCGGCTCGCGTCCTTACGTCTTCTTCGCCCCGCGTTGATGCAGAAGGCATAGCAGCGCCAGCAGCACGGCGGCCGACAGGCCGAGCGACCAGTGAATGCCGATCGCCGCACCTGCTACGCCGACGGTTATGCCGCTGGAAGGCCCGCATGCCGAGCCCGGCCATGTTGTAGAGGCCGACGACGCGGCCACGGATGTCGGACGGGGCGTTCAGCTGCACCAGCGCCTGCGCCATGGTGTTGAACGACAGCTCGAAGAAGCCGGCAAAGAACAACAGCACGATCGCCACCGGATAGATATGCACCACGGCGAAGCCGAGCAGCGCCACGCTCCAGAGCATCGCCAGCGTGATCGCCGTGCGCGGCGTGCCCTTGAGGCGTCCCCAGGATTCCAGCGCGATACCGGCGAGCAGCGCGCCGGCTGCATCCGCCGCGAGCAGCACGCTGTAGGAGACGCCGGGATCGCCATGGCCGAGATCGCCGGCAAAGCCCGGCATCTGGGCGTGATAGGCGTTGCCGATCATGAAGGAGGTGAGGCCGGCAAGCCACGTCATCGCCGACAGCACGGGCTGCGTGCCGATCGCGCGCATCGTCAGCACGATATCCGCAAGGCCGCGGACCGCGATGCGCCGCACGGCGACGCTCTTGTCCCGTATCGGCGCCCAGAACAGCCAGAGCAGCATCGGCAGATAGAACAGCGTGTTGAAGATGATGCCGTGCGAGGTGCCGAGCGTCAGCATGATGATTCCGCCGACGGCAGGCCCGACCAGGATGCCGAGATAGCGCGCCATCGCGTTGAGCCGCACCGCGCTCGGCAGATCGGCCGGGCCGACGAGGTCGTAGAGCAAAAGCTGGTTCGGCGTCTGCCACAACACGCCGGCGCAGCCGTGGATCACCAGCAGCAGCATCGCGTGCCACATCTGGATCGTATCGGTGATGAAGAAGAAGCCCCATCCGGCGGATGCCACGATGAACAGCAGCATGCCGCATTGGATGATGCGGCGCGGATCGAACCGATCGGCAAGCCCGCCGACGGCCACCGAGAACAAGAGGAACGGCAGCCAGTGCGACAGCACGGCAAAACCGCCCAGCGTCGGCGAATGGAATTTTTGGAACACCACCCAGTAGCTGATCACATGCTCGATATTGTCGGCCATCATCGCCAGCACGTAAGAGACGAACTGGAGGCGATAGGGCACGGACTTCATCGCCGCGAACGATCCGGACGCGGCCACGGGATTTTGGGGAAGGGGGTTCAAGGGGTTACCCGAGGTGAGACTTCATCCGGCCATACACGCTCGTTAATGAGCGCTCAAGACAATTGGGTGCGCGTGGGCATCTGCCATGCACTGCTGGCACACACTCTACCGTCATCCGAGGTGCGGGCGGCGTTTGTGGCAGGGATGTAGCCCGGATGGAGCGCAGCGACATCGGGACTGCCGTCCCGTATTCTTTTCCGCCTTCGCTGATTGGGCCAGGGCGGACAAGCCCTCGTGCAGGTCACAAGATTATCCACTACGATCGCCCCCCATGGAACAGAGCTGCCTCTACGATCGCCCAGATCTCTACGACTTGATGGCTTCGCCGGACCCGACGCTCGAACGCTTTTACGTGGAGATCGCGCGCGAACGTGGCGGACGCGTGCTTGATCTAGCCTGCGGAAGCGGCCGCCTGACCATTCCGCTGGCGCGGGCGGGCCTTGACGTCCTTGGAGGCGATCTGTCTTCCGCGATGCTGGATCGCGCGCGGTATCACGCCGGACGGCACGCGGTCGAGCCCGGCTTCGTCCATTTGGACATGCGCGATTTCGATCTCGGCGGGCGGACCTTCGACACCGTCATCGTCGCCATGAACTCGGTCCTGCACCTGCATAGCCTCGACGACTTCAAAGGTTTCTTCGAATCGGTCGGCAGGCATCTGTCGCCGACCGGCCGGCTGGTGTTCGACGCGTTCTTGCCCAATATCGCCATGCTCAACGTAGACCCCGACAGACGCGAACTGATCGGCACGGTGGTCCACGACGGGCTTGGCGCGATCACCGTGGAGGAGACCGCAAGATACGATCCGCTCACCCAGGTCAGGCACGTGGAATGGTATTGGTCGAGCGAGACCGAGAAGGACTTTTGGCAGGTGCCGTTGCGGATGCGCAGCATCTTCCCGCAAGAGATGCCACTGCTGATAGCTTCGGGGGGCTTGCGCCTCATCGAACGCTTTGGGGATTTCGATCGCAGCCCGATGACTGGGGGAAGCATGCGGCAGATATGCGTGTGCGGTCCCTAGGCCAGCGTCTTGACATACACCCCGTACGGCACGCTCAAAATATCCGGCGCATCGCGCACCTTCACAAATCCTATCCGCAGATACATCGGCAGCGCGACCGTCATGATCGGCGTCGTGTGGAGTGCGATGACGCGTGCCTGGTCGCGTCGGCGCGGCGCAAACATTCTTCCGTCAACTGCCGCCCGATGCCTTTCCCGCGCGCGGCCGGATCGACCACCAGCATGCGGATGACCGGCCAGGCCGGCTCAAAGAACGCCGCCTTCGGCGCTTGCGGACCGACATAGGCTACGGCGCCGACGATCCGGCCGTCATCCTCGGCGACGATCATCTCGCCGGTCTTGGCCAGCTCCGGCATCTTCGCGACATGGCTCGTAAACAAGGGCCAGTCGGAATAATGCTGCTTGAACTCCGCGAACGCGGCCAGCGCGACGCGGACGATGGCTTCGGCATCGTCGTCCCGATAGTCACGCAGCATCGGCGTTGTCCTCGTAGCCCGGATGGAGCGAAAGCTGATCCGGGGTGGCTGTCCCCGCATTACGCTTCGCTGCATGCGGGGTACAGGCTGGCCGCTTGGCACGCGCGCCCATCTCACATACCCTTCGCCCCAGCCCGCACCAATCAATCATAACAGACGGGCAGCGAGGAAACAGCCATGGACCAGATCCGCGTCTGCACTCACGCAGGGCCGGGCTCGGAGCCCGTCATCCGCACCGTGCCGTGGCCGAAGGTCGGCCGCAAGGCCGTGCTGATCAAGGTCGGCGCCTGCGGGGTTTGCGGCACCGACCTGCACATTCTGAAGGGCCATTGGCCGAAGCCGCTGCCCTGGCCGTTTACGCTCGGGCACGAGCTCGGCGGCGTCATCGTCGAATGTGGCGATGAGTTCACCGAAGACTTTATGAGCAAGCCGCTGTCCGTCGGCTCGAAGGTGATGATCCCGCCGCTGATGCCCTGCGGACGCTGCTATTACTGCATCCACTATCCGCAGACCGCGAACAAATGCCTGACGCCGGTCTATTACGGCCGCTATCTCGGCTTCGACAAGGCGCCTCACATGTGGGGCGGCTGGGCCGAATACGTCTATGTCGACCTCGAGATGCTGCCGGGCACCAAGATCTACAAACTGCCCGACGACATGTCGCTGCGCCTGGGTGCGCTGTCGGAGCCGCTGACCTCCTGCATCCGCGCGTTCAACCGCGCCACGCGGGCAGGCGGTTTTTCTTGGGGCGACACGGTGGTGATCCAGGGCTCAGGCCCGATCGGCATTCTCGCGGTCGCGGCCGCCAAGGAGATGGGAGCAGGGCGCGTCATCTGTGTCGGCGCGCCGGAGGAGCCGCGGCTCAAGCTCGCGCGCGAGTTCGGCGCGGAGGCAACTGTCAACATCGAGGAGATCAAATCGCCGCAGGAACGCATCGATCGCGTGCGGAAAATCGTCGGCGGCTTCGGCGCCGATCTCGTGATGGATTGCTCGGGGCATCCGACCGCCGGCCCTGAAGGCATCGAGATGCTGCGCGACGGCGGCACCTATGTCGAGATGGGCCAGTTCACCGACGCCGGCTCGATCGAGACCTCCTGGCACCGGATCTGCACCAAGGACCTGAACGTGCTGGGATCCTGGGGCTTCACTGGCAACGATCTGCCGCTCGGCGTCGACATGCTCTACCGGACCCGCGACAAGTATCCCTGGCTGAAGATGCAGACGATCTATCCGTTCACGGAAGAGGGCGTCGCGCAGGCGGTGAGGGATGCGATGGCGATGAAGACGGTGAAGTCGACCATCGTGCCGTGGCCGGAGCTGGTGGAGTAGGTCATGTCCTCCGTCCTTCACGATCTCGCGGCTTTCCTGGTCGAAGCCAAGCGGCGCACCTATGCGGGACTGGACGACGACGCCAGCGTGGCCACGCCGCTGCTTGCCGGCTCGAAACAGCTCGAGCATCATGCGGCGCCTTATACCTATCGCGACATCTATTTCGGAATGGGATTTTTCGTTGGACAGGAGACCATATCGCGCGATGATCGCGCCATCTGGTCGATGAGCTACAGCGGCGGCGCCCGTGCGGAGATCACCGACCGGGACACGTTTCTCGAGATCTACAAATTCCTGCGCGAGGCGTTGCTGGGCGTATCAGTCGATGAGCCGTATCGCGGACCGCGCCTGTTCGAGCAGGCCGGCATGATTTATCGTAATGAGGTGGAAGGTGCGCTGGACCGCTTCCATGGCATCGAGATGATCGCGCGGCATGACGGCACACCGCTGTACGAGCTGCGCTATAGTGGTGGGCTGCTGCGATAGACGATCCGTAGCCCGGGTGGAGCGCAGCGTATCCGGGGTGGCCGATCCCGCATTCCGCTACGGCTCCATACGGGCTACGGGTCAGAGTTTGGAATGAGCGATGGAATGACAAACGAACAGACATCCGACCCAAGCCGCCGCTCCCCCTTCCGCGCCATTCGTGCGATCGACTACACTGTTGTCTTCGTGCGCGACATGGCCGCGATGCGCCTCTTTTACCAGGACGTTCTCGCCTTTCCGCTGCTGCGCGAGCTCTCGCCGAACTGGATCGAGTATGGCCTCGGCAGCAACACGCTTGCCCTGGCGATACCGAGCCGGACCGCGGCAGACGCGCCGACGCCCGCGGGCAGCGCCTCGCTGCAACTGGCCTTCAAGGTGTCCGTAGCCGAGGTCGATGCGTGCGCCGACGAGCTGGTACGCCAGGGTGTGGCGCTGCTGTCGCCGCCGACGAACCAGCAGTTTGGCCATCGCACGCTGTTCTTCCGCGACCCCGACGGCAATCTGCTGGAGGTCTACGCGGAGATTTGAACGGCCCAAAGAGTTCCATCGGGAATCCGCGATCTCTTCACTCTGCGGTGAAACTTAGGCCCAAGTTCCGGCTTTCACTTCGCGGGAGAGGTACCGTGAAACGAATCCTGAAACCCGTCACTTACATCCTGGCTGCGATCTATTTCCTGGTCGATGCGGTCTTCATGGCCGTGGCGATGCCGATTGCGCGCTGGATCGGGCGGCATTTCGAATTCAGGCGGTTGCGCGCCTGGATCAAATCGCTGCCGCCTTATACGTCTCTCGCCTTGTTCTCCGTGCCCGTCATTATTCTGGAGCCGATCAAGCCGGTTGCCGCGTACCTCGCCGCAACCGGTCAGGTCCTGAGCGGTGCTGTGACCTTCATTGTCGGCGAATTGCTCAAGCTGGTGCTGGTCGAGCGCCTGTTTCATCTCACGCGCGACAAGCTGATGCGAATCCCCGCCTTTGCCTGGGCGTACGGAAAATACGCAGCGGCGAAAGCGTGGCTGCAGGCGACCGAAGCCTGGCGCGCCATCCGAGCCCTGGCCCGCGCGGTCAAGGACACCGTTGGGCGCGCAAAAGCCAAGCTCGTCGGTAGCTTCAGCAAGCTGGCGGCCTCCAGGGATTAGGGCGCGCCAGGCGCTTTGCTCGCTATACGAGCTTGCGCGCCGCCGCGGTCGCCTTGTCGCCGGTGTTCGGGGTACCGGTCGGCTCAATCAGCAGAAGATGAACCTCCTCGCGGGCCACCGGGCGATGTTCAACGCCCTTGGGCACGACATAGAGTTCGCCCGGATCGAGCGTCACGGTGCGATCGCGCAACTCAATGTCCAGACTGCCTTTCAGGACGAGAAAGAAATCATCGGTATCGTCGTGCTTGTGCCAGGTGAACTCTCCCTTCACCTTCACCACCATCACGTCGCAATCGTTGAAGGACGTGATCGTGCGTGGCGACCAGAAATCGCTAAAGGTCGCGAGCTTGTCGGCAAGCGATATTCCGTCGGTCATGTGACCTCCAGTTTGGTTTCTCCGTGAGGCACGATTTGGGATCGAATTTCCGACGCGACAAGGGCCGGCATCAATTGCTCTCCTTCATCACCGTCGCGCCCACCACCTTCGTGCCGTCCAGCTCGCGCACGATGCGTTCATCCGGTCCCACGATGCCGAGGTCGAATTCGCGATCCGGCGTAATGAGGATCATGCGCTGGCCAATGATGACGACCACCGTCATGTCGTTGGTCTCGCCTTCCGCCGCCCAAGCGCGGATCTCGCCGGCGTAGGGATCCCTGCGCCAGGCGTCGGGAAAGCCCGGGTCGCATCGAACCTCGATACCGTCCTCCGACGTCGTCAGGACCAGCTTCGACCGGTTCGGCTTCCAGCGCTCGTCGAGGGGATCGCTCGCGAGCCACAAGCAGGCGAAGTCCTCGCATTCGGTGGGCCGCCCGGCGTAGATCGCGCAACCGCGGCCCGGCCCGCAATGTTGGCACCAGGCATTGACCGGCTTGGCCAGCGCCTCGATGGCCATCACCTTGCAGCAGAGTGTGCAATCGCCGCAGGCGCGTTTGACGGAAGACGTCACGCGGTCATCCCCTTTGGAGCGGGTCGGGGCTCAGTCTAACGGAGGTGGCCGCAAAAATCCGCTGCAACCTTCAGGCGCGGCCTTCTCCACCAAGCCATGCATCATAGGCATGGTGATTTCAGAGCACTTGGCGTAAAGAGCGCCCAGATCAAATCCAGCGTGCGGCCGGGCCGTTGCCGCGCACGCAGCTCAGGTCCGCCGGTTCACCGTTCCGCGCCTGAATTAACCAAGGTTTCCCATCTCGTGTCTTTTCCGGCCCTGACCCCGCCGCTCGCCCGCGCTTTGGCCGAGCGGAACTATGATTCCCTGACCCCCGTCCAGCTCGCCGTGCTTGCGCACGAAGCCACAGGCCGTGACCTTCTGGTGTCGGCCCAGACCGGCTCCGGCAAGACTGTCGCTTACGGATTGGCCATCGCGAAAAATCTTCTCGGTGAGGCCGAGCGGTTCGAGCAGGCCGGTGCACCGCTCGCCTTGATCGTGGCGCCGACGCGCGAACTGGCCTTGCAGGTTCAGCGCGAGCTCGCCTGGCTCTATGGGCATGCCGGCGGGCGCGTCGTCTCCTGCGTCGGCGGCATGGATCCGCGGCGCGAGCAGCGCGAGCTTGCGGCCGGCGCTCACATCGTCGTCGGTACGCCCGGACGGCTGTGCGATCATTTGCGCCGCGGCCGTCTCGACATCTCGGAACTGAAGGCGGTCGTTCTCGACGAGGCCGACGAGATGCTCAATCTCGGTTTTCGCGAGGACATGGAGTTCATCCTCGAGACCACGCCGGAGACGCGGCGCACCCTGCTGTTTTCGGCGACGTTCCCGCGCGGCATCGTCGCGCTGGCGAGGCAATATCAGCGCGACGCGTTCCGGATCGAGGTCGCCGGTGACGAAGGCGGCCACGCCGATATCGAGTACCGTGCGATCCGGATCGCGCCCGCCGACGTCGAGCATGCGGTCGTCAACGTGTTGCGCTTCCACGAGGCGCCGAGCGCACTGGTATTTTGCAGCACGCGCGATGCCGTCAGGCACTTGCAGGCAGCGCTGCTCGAGCGCGGCTTTTCCGTGGTTGCCCTGTCGGGCGAACTGACGCAGAACGAGCGCACCATGGCGCTGCAGTCGCTCCGGGACGGCCGCTCCCGCGTTTGCGTCGCGACCGACGTCGCCGCCCGCGGCATCGACCTGCCGAGCCTCGACCTCGTCATCCATGCCGATTTGCCCAATGACGCCGAGGTCATGCAGCACCGCTCGGGCCGCACCGGCCGCGCGGGACGCAAGGGCACAAGCGTCCTCCTGGTGCCGCCGGCACGACGGCGCCGCGCCGAGTTGCTGCTCAATCTCTCCGGGATCGATGCGGTCTGGGGGACGGCGCCTCAGGCGGATGAAATCCGCAAGCTCGATCACGCGCGCATGAAGGACGTCTTGTTCACCGAGGAGACGACCGCCGACGACCTCGTGCTGGCGCAGGCGCTCTTGGCCGAACGTTCGCCCGAGGATATCGCCGCGGCGCTCGCGCGTCTTTATCGGGCGCGGCTGCCGTCGCCCGAGGACATCATCGATCCTGGCGAGCGCAGCGGCGGGCCGCGCGACGATCGCGGACGCGACAGGTTTGAAGGCGGCGAGGATCGTCCCGCCAAGCCTCGTTCAAAGTCCGGAAAAGCGTCGTCGAAGCACGGCATGGCGGAGGCCAGCGTCTGGTTTCGCGCCGCCATCGGACGGCGCAAGAATGCGGAGGCGCGCTGGCTGCTGCCGATGATCTGCCGCCGCGGTGGCATCGACAAGCGCGACATCGGCGCCATCAAGATCATGGACACCACCACGGAGTTCGAGATCTCCGAGCGCGTCGCCGAATCCTTCGCGGCGAAGATCAAGCGTCCGGACAAGGAAGACAGCATCCGCATCGAGCCGATGGCGGATGCGCCGCAACGCCAGGTTCCGTCGGAGGAGCGGTCACATGCGCCCCGGCGCGGGAGCGGTGACGGCGATCATCGCGCACGCCGCGACGATCGCCCGCGCGAGGCACGTGAATTCAAACCACGCGGCAAAGCACTTGGCGAGCGCGGACCGAAATTTGACGACGCTCCGTCTTTCGGAAAGAAAAAGAAGCATCGGAACAAGCCGGGTCACGCAGAGCCTTCGGTCACGCCGTGGCCTGTGAAGGGCGCGCCGGGAAAGAAGGCAAGCAAGAAGCGGCGAGGGTGAACTTCGCCGTTCAGCTCAGACAGGCATGATGCCGCCGGATTGCACCGGCGACATCATCCGAAACGTTTGGCGTGGGCTCAGCGGCCACCACCGCCGCCTCCGCCGCCGCCTCCGCCGCCGCCTCCGCCGCCTCCACCTCCGCCGCCGCCGGCATCGCGCATCGCTGAACTGTAGCGGGGGTCGATCTGCTTCATGTAGGTGGGCGAGGTGTCATGGGTCAGACGAACGACGCGTCGGCCGCCGCCCTGGCTCGGCGCCTGCTCGATCAAGCGGCCACAGCCCTCGAAGAAGGCGAACTCGCAGCCGTAGGTCCGGTACTGCGCGGCGTTGGCACCGGTTGCGGTGAATGCGGTGGTCGCAACGAATGCGATCAAGGCAACTTTCGACAATGTGAGCTTCATGGAACGTCTCCAGTCTCGGTTGGCGAGACCGGAACGGTCCGCACGGTTCTTCGACGGAAGGTGGCGGAAGCCGGTTCGAGCGGGGCGTTTCACGCCCGCGTGAGCGCGACTGGGGAGGGACGTCACGCCGCAGCGAGATTGCGGAGCATGTAGGTCGCGCCGTCGCCGTAGGATGCGAGCTTTGCGCACAATTGCACATCAGTCGTGACGGGCCGAAAGCCCAAACGTTCCCATAGCGGTCGCGTGGCATAGACTGAGACCAGCGCGAGCGCCGCAATGTCTGACGAGCGCGCGAGCTGCTCGATCGTCGCCATATAGGCGCGCGCAACACCACCGCGGGCGTCCGGCAGCACGGCGACGTCGTGCACGTAGAGGCAGTCCGCATCGTCGGGCAATCTTGCGAGGAAGCCGTCGAGCGGCGGAATCTGATGTTGCTTCCAGGGATGCGCGAGCCCGTAGCCGACGATCCCTTCGGCCCCGGCGAGCACGCGGCAGCCATCGGGACAAAGCTGCATCTTTTCCGCGAACACGTCAGGGCGCTCGAACAGATCGGGGTGGATGCACGCTGCGATCGCGCTGATCGCAGCAAGGTCGGACGCGTGCGCGGGACGCCAATGCGGCTTGCTCATGTCGATCTGTCGTTCCGTCTCATTCATTCCAGTTTATTCCGCCGCGACGCTGCGCGCCGCGAAAAATATCGTTGTCGCCGTCTCAGGAATATCACGCCTCGTGCGGCGTCCTACCCATGCAAGCCAATTGCATGACAGGAGTTACAATGGCCACGACCCCGATCCGCCTCGCGCTCACGCTCGCCGCATCGCTCGCAATCGTTCCCGCCGCCTTCGCGGCGCCGCCGACCAAGACCGGCAAGACCGACAAGGGCCCCGTGCTCACCGACGCCAAGGGCATGACGCTCTATACCTTCGACAAGGATGCGGACGGCAAGTCGGCCTGCAACGGCCCGTGCGCGACGAACTGGCCGGTGCTGAAGGCCGAAGCCGGCGACGCGCCCGGCGAGGGCTACACCATCGTCACGCGCGATGACGGCTCCAGGCAATGGGCCTACAAGGGCAAGCCGCTCTATACTTTCGCCAAGGACCAGAAGCCCGGCGACGTCACCGGCGACGGCTTCCTGAATGGGGCGTGGCATCTGGCGATGCCGTAACGGACCGCTGCGCAAGCCGCCGGCGCGTCGCTCATCTCGATGGAGCGACGCATCGGGCCCCACATCGCGATCGGCTATCTCGGATATTCCAGCTGCATCGCAACGAAGTCGGCCGTGCGGGATCCATAGCGCGCGCCGATCGCACGCAGCGTTTCGTCCAGGGCCTGCGCCGGCGGCAATGCGACCGCGGCCGGCAGCGTCTGCTTCGCCGGCCAATCGTCCGCGATCCGGTCCGGCAGGATGCCGAGGCCTCCGCGGCTCGTCTGCGCCTGCGCCGTGGCGGCGAGGGTGAGGGCGCGCGAGCGATAGGTCCGCGACCATGCATCGGCGATCAACGCGAGCGAGACCTCGTCGACGTCAGGCGTCAGCGCGATACCGAGCTGCTCGCGGTTCCAGAATGCGAGCGAGTTCGCGATCGCCGTCAGCGCGAAGGGCCGCGTGAAGCCGAACGCGTCGCTGCGGTGGCGTGCATCCCACGCCGCAAGGCCGATGTCGCGGGCGACCGCCTCGGCCTTGGCCCGGCCGGCGATCGCCTCGACCAAGGTGAGGGCCATCGGCATGGACGCGGTGATGCCGGTCGTCGTTGCCGCGCCCCGGTCGACGACGAGCCTCCGATCCGCCACGTAGCGGATTTCGGAGTGCTTGCGAAGGTCGCCCACGGAATACCAATGCGTCGTGGCCCGCTTGCCGTCGAGCAGCCCGGTGTTGGCCACGACCTTGGCGCCGACGCAGACGCCGATCACGATCGCGCCCTTGCCAGCCTGGCTCCTGATCCACTGCAACACCGTAGCGTCGTTTTCGGGAGTCATCGCTGGCACGATGACGTAGTCGGCTCCGTCGGGGTGCGCGGCATCGAACTCGGCGATCGTCGCGTGCGGCTGCACCTTGAGGGCGGGATAGAGCGTGACGGGCCCCGGCTGCGTCGCCAGGGTGAGGACGTCGGCGACGTCCGCCCGCGCGAGGATGCCGTAAGGCATCAGATAGTCGGTGGTCTCGCTCATGTCGTTGATGCCGACGATGGCGATCAGGGGGCGCTTTCGTTTCGGCGGTTTCAGTGCGGCGAGCGTCGCCTCGGCCTCGTCGCGTGAGATTGCAGGCGCGCTTCCCCGTGCCGGCGAGCCGGGCAGGAGCAACAGCCAGGTTCCGCCGATGGCTACGAGCAGCGCCATGCAGCCGAGAGCGCTCAACGCCAGAATGCGCCAGCTCATGATGATGTCACCCGATCGTCATTGTCTCACGCGGCGGAAGCTAGCCGCTCGGACCGGCAGCGGGAATGACGCAAATCCGGCAAAAAAGGTCATGTCGCAAGCGCGGCCTTTTGCCTCGCAGCAAGAGTTTCGGCGCTGGATTCCGAGTTGCCGCATCCGGCCGCAACTATTTCAAAGATGCAAAATGCGGCCTGCAGCGCTTCGCCGCATGACCTCAATAAATTTTGTTTGGAGAGTCCGAAACCGAACTGAACCTTCTACTTTCGTCGGTCATAGTTGGCTCTGCAAGGGGGCGGGGGCGGTTATCCGCAGCAACAATCCCACCGCACTGAAAGGTAGGAGCACTGGTGTCCTGGTGCGGCACGCACTTGGACATGCTCGGGAAGTCTTCATTGTCTAGTTTCGCTTGAAAGGATGAATGCCCGTGAGTGATGCCAATGTGAAAGCCGATACGAATGCCGCTCCGCAGAACGGAGGAGCCAACGGAAGCACAAAGCTCCAGTTCGACGTCCCGTTCTTCAACATGCAGACGATCTACGGCAATTTCGCCGAACAGGGCGCGGCGCGGGCCCAGGCAAATATTGCGCGGATGAAGGCGACGACCGAGGAGGTCACCGCGGTGCTCTGCGATGCCTGCTCGACCAATGCCAAGCGTGCCGCCGATTACGGCACCAAGGTCATCGAAATATCCCACATCAATACGACCTCCACGCTGGAATTCTTCTCACAGCTTGCCGACGCGAGGTCGTTTGCCGATGTCGTAAACCTCTCCACCTCCCACAGCCGCAAGATGTTTGAAGCAACCTCGGCCCAGAACCGCGAAATCTGGGACCTTGCCCAGAAGGTCGCGACCGAAACGGCCGAGCCGATCAAGCAGGGTTTCAACCGGGTCTTGCGTAGCGCTGCTTGAATCGAAAGCGTTGGCCGCGCGGATCGGCTGGATGAGTGTCTTCGCAAGAAGAGACGCCGTCCAGCTGGTTGCGGCCCGCTCATCGTTGAGATGATGCAAAGCTGGAGGACATCAGGATGGGTATGGTGATGATCAAGTGCCCGGAAACCGGAAATGCCATTCCGACGGGCATCGAAATGGATCGCGAGAGATTTCGGTGCAGCGCGGTATTCTTTTCGCGCACCTATTGCAGGATGTGCGCTGCGACACACGAATGGTTCGCCAAAGAGGCCTGGGTTTACGAGTCGGTCTTGGCGAACGGGAGGTCCGGGGGGGAGCCATACCGTCCGGGTGCGGCGTGAATGAGCCTTGGCGCATCCTGCGAAACGATCCGATCGATCCTGCGGCTCATCACCTTGTAGCACTCGCAGGCGATGACCTCGAGTCGATGCCTGTCGATCTCGAGCTGGCCACGCCGGTTGGATTTGATCGCCCTTGATGTACGAAGTGCGCTCACCACGTGTGTGACCGTGGTGCGCCGGACTCCGAGCAATTCCGACAGCGTCTCCTGCGTCAGGGGCAGGACGTCACCGCCATCCGTCCGATCGTGAATGTGAAGCAGCCAGCGGGCGAGGCGCGCTTCGACGGAGTGCAGCGCATTGCAGGCAGCGACGTGCAGGAATTGCGTCATCACCGCCCGGCTGAGAATCTGAACCGCAGTTGCGAGCGCTGGGCTGCGTTCGAGCGCAGCGTAAAGTCGCGCGGGCGAGATCTGCAGCGCGGTCCCGGCCACGCGGACGACCGCGGTCAGGGGTGACCGGGTCGGGCCGAGCGCCGTCATGAGCCCGACCGCACCGTCGTTGCCGATCACGGCCGTTGCGGCCGTCTGTCCGTTCGGCAACTCCATGATGAGCGCGATCGCGCCGCTACAGGGAAAATAGAGGTGCTCGATCTTGTCGCCTGATCGAACCAGGACTGCGTCGTGCTGGAGTGGTACTTTTCGCAAATGAGGTGCAAGCAAAGCGAAATCGGCCGGCGGTAACGCAGCTAGCACTCGATTACCAACTCTGGTCGCGTGCTCCATCACGGGAATCGTCCCTGGACGGACGCCCGGCAAACGCATCTTCACCAACCGGGCCGCGTCGAAACAAACGCTTCCTGAAAGTTAAGGTTCCGCCGACGGATTGGCAAGCCCGCACGCGAAGGTCTCGGACCGCAATCGGACTTCGGAGCTCGCCGGTTGCGAAGCTGCGCATCCGGCGCCGCTCCTACCGCAATCCCTCATACACCATCAGCCCGCGTGCGATCTGCAATTTGCGGATCGCGCGCGGCAGCAGTTTTTCCGGCTGATGCAGATAGCGCCAGGAGGTGAGGGTGAAGGCACCGAGCGTACCGCATTCGTCGTCGAACGGCGCCAGCACGCCGGTCACGCTGACGGGTGTATGCGGGCGGGCATTGAAGGGGAGCAGCAGCAACTCGAGATGCGCCTTGCTGCCGTTCTCGCGTGCGGCGGTGACGCCGGCGATCGCGCCCAGCGTCTCGTCGGCGACGATTGTGGTGATCTCCTCGATCTCGCCGCGGCTGGCTTCGTTGAACAGGGCCGCAAAGCTCCGGTCCTTGAGGTCGCTCCCCGCGAGGGCGCAGACGCGCGTGCCGGCGACGCGGAACGGGAAGCCGAGGTTTGGCTCGCAGGACAGCACGAAGATGTCACCGAGCAGGTCGCGCACGGCGGCCGGATCGATGTCGGCCCGATCAGGGGCCCGCGCCGTGCCGCGCTGCTTGTCCCAATACGCGAAGAACGCGCGGCTCGACGGATGTTTCATGACTGAACGCTTACCCCGGGGCGCAACCTCACGGGACAAACCTGTCCCGCTTCAGTGCACCCGCGATCCCTTTGGCTGTTGTGCAGGAGGGGATTTGCAGCGTCCATGCCGCGAGGGCGTTTTTGGCCCCCCGGGAGCTGTCTTTGCGTCGTTAACGTTAAATTAACTATGCGCTTTGCGTCGGTGGCCCGCCTGTTATGGTGATCGCGGTCGCAAGCCCCGCCGGTTTTTCCAGGTTCTCGGCGAGGCCTGTACTTTGGGCGTCAAACAGTTTGGTCACGGGACCGCGGGAGGGGTGGGGATACACCTTGATCCCAGGGGTATCGGAAGTCCGACACGGATAGGCAGGGCTTTCCCAGGGCCCTGCCTTTTCCTTTTGTGCACTTGCGCAAGGCCGGCAAAGGCGACTATCTCCAAGCCTATTGCTCCGATCGCGCCTGAAAGCGAAGCTGCCTTGGATTCCCCGCCAAATTCTCCGCAGGATTCTCCGGATCTGCCGGCCGTCCATGACGAGCCTCCGCGCGAGCCGATCCTGACGCTGCCCGGGGCACTGACCGCCTATATCGCCCTGCTGGCACTGATCCATCTGCGGGTGCTGCTGCCGCCGGAGATCGAGAACTGGACCATCGACGTCTTCGGCTTCATCCCGAAGCGCTACGATTCCTCGCTGCTCAACTTGCAGATCCCGGGCGGGGCGGGTGCGAAGGTCTGGACCTTCGTCACCTATTCGCTGTTGCACGCCAACCTGACCCATCTGGGCTTCAACGTGCTTTGGCTGTTGCCGTTCGGCAGCGCGCTGGCGCGGCGCTTTGGCGCCATCAGGTTTTTCGTGTTCCTGGCGGTGACGGCGGCGGCCGGCGCGCTCGCCCATCTCGTCACCCATGAGCATGCGGTGGCGCCGATGATCGGCGCCTCGGCCTCGGTGTCGGGGGCGATGGCGGCGGCGATCCGCTTCGCGTTCGCCCGCGGCAGCTTCCTGTCGTTCAGCCGTTCGGACGCCGATACCGCCGCGAAGGTTCCGGCGCTGCCGCTGTCACGCGCGCTGCGCGACGGGCGGGTGGTCGGCTTCCTCGCGGTGTGGTTTGGCGTCAACATTATCTTCGGCGTCGGCGCGATCGGCGTCGACTCCGAGACCACGAGCGTGGCTTGGCAGGCACATATCGGCGGCTTCTTCGCCGGGCTCCTGCTGTTCGCGCTGTTCGATCCCGTGCCGCGCGTGCGAAGCGATGCTGCGGATGCGTCATCACGGGACGTTTCAGATCATATTTGAAGCGGCGCTTGCGGCGCGGCCTGAATTCATCCATCATTCCCGGGAAGAATGTTCCGAAGCGACACGTCGTTAGCGACGATGCTTCGCAAAGCGCCTGAGCGTGAAACCGGCGCCCCAAACTGTTAGTTGAAGACTCGCGAACAAGTCCGACCGCCAAAGGGCGGACGGCTCCGATTCAGGGAGGCCACAATGACGGTACGTTCCATTCTCAACACCAAGGGCCACCAGATCATGAGCGTCGAGCCCGACGCCAAGCTGTCGGCCGCGATCAAGCTGCTGGCTGAGAAAAAGATCGGCGCGGTGCTGGTGATGAATCAGAGCCGGCTCGAAGGCATCCTGTCCGAGCGCGACATCGTGCGCGTGCTCGGCGAGCGCGGTGCCGGCGTGCTGGAAGAGCCGGTCGCTGAGGTCATGACCCGCAAGGTCGTCACCTGCAAGGAGACCGATACGGTCGCCGAGCTCATGGAGATGATGACCACAGGCAAATTCCGCCATCTGCCCGTGATCGACAACGGCAAGGTGGTCGGCCTGATCTCGATCGGCGACATCGTCAAGCGCCGCGTCCAGGAATACGAGTCCGAACAGGAAGCCCTGCGCGACTACATCAAGACGGCCTAGGCGGCCGCTACTCGACTGCCTTCACTCGTCTGCCTTGGGTGCGCTGCCGGTGGGCGCCGGCGCGAGCACCTCGATCGCCTCCTGGATCGACTCCAGCGCGCGCTCGGCGGCGCGTGTGCCGTGCGCGATCAAGTCCTCGGAACGATGGAAGTCGAACCAGCCGAAATGGCCGACCCGCGGTGTGATCAACAGGTCGGGCGGATCGCCGGCAAGGCGGGCGCGCGTGATGCGGTCCTGCATGATGTTGAAGGCATCCACCATCACCGAGGAGATGCCGGGTCGTCCGCCCCCGCCGAAGAATTCGCGCTTCATGGTCTTCTCTGGCGAGAAGAGCCGCGGGAAACGCCGCTTGGTCGTCGGCTCCTCGGATACGACTGCGACTGGCGCGGGCATCGCGCCGTGTGAATAGATCGTCGTGGAATGGGTGAAGATGTCGCTGGAAAGATTTGCGGCGATGACGATTTCCGCGCCGAGCGCGCGAGCGGCGGAGACCGGCACCGGATTGACCAGCGCGCCGTCGACCAGCCAGCGGTCACCGATCAGCACGGGCGCAAAGATGCCGGGCAGCGCATAGGAGGCGCGCATCGCGTCGACCACGCGGCCACGCGTCAGCCAGATCTCGTGGCCGGTCCGAACCTCGGTCGCGACGGCGGCGAACTTGATCGGAAGCTCCTCGATCAGGGCCTGTCCGACCGCCGCCTCAAGACGGGTTGCCAGCTTCTCGCCGCCGAGCAGGCCGGAGCCGTTAAGGCGGATATCGAGATAGCCGAGGATGTTGCGCATGCCTTGCAGGCTGCGTCCCCACTCTTCGAACGTATCGAGCCGGCCAGCCGCATGGAGGCCGCCGACCACGGCGCCAATGGAGGTGCCCACCACGACGTCGGGCACGATGCCGTTGGCGATCAGGGTTCTCAGGATTCCGATATGGGCGAAGCCGCGCGCCGCGCCACCGCCGAGGGCGAGGCCAATGACCGGCCGGCGGATGCTGCCGAGGCCGACCTTTTCGCCGGCCTTCTCGCTATTGGAGCCGTTGGCGCTCCGCCCCTTCAACATGTCCAGCACCGATACTCTCCTACCCCGGCCAGCGCTCCCACCAGAGTAGGCGCCGTACTTCCGCTCCGCCATAACGAGGGCGAACCATGGTTTATACCGTTCGGGACGCAGGGGGCAGCAGTGTGGCGAGGGGCGTTGTCGTCAGCCCAATCACGCAGCCGTCAGCCGGGTTCCATAGAACCGTATTTCCTGGGGGTTCCGAGGCTTGAATTTGCCGCGTTTTCGGTGAAAAGCAGGGGCATGACACACGGGGGTGACGGCATCATCGGATGGCGGCGCGGCGTTCGGCTGCTGCCGGCGCTGATCCTTGCCGCCTGCCTCGTAGTTCCAGGTCAAAACGCCGCGCAGGCGCAGCTTTTCTCCGACCGTCCGCCCCCGGTCCCCCCCGCATCGGTGCCTGACCCCGGCAGCGCCATCAATCTCGCACCGCCCTCCGGGCCGGGCGCGGGACCCCCGAGCCTGCCACCGACCCTGATGCAACCGGCGACGCCCAGCATGCCGCCGCCCGCGGTCACGACCGTGCCGCCGGCCGCCCCACTCAACGCGGCCGCGCCCGGCCAGGGCGTACTGTCGCTGACCGCGAAATACGGCAAGGATTCTCCCGCGATCAACAGCGGCCTCGTCTGGCGCGTGTTCGCCGACCGTCCCGACGAGAACGGCACCTTCAAGCTGATCCGCGAGGACCGCAACGCCACGCCCAACATCGTGCTGCCGCCGGGCAATTACGTCGTGCACGTCGCCTTCGGCCTCGTCAGCGCGGTGCGCACCGTCAGCCTGAAGGCGGAGACGGACCGCGAATCGTTCGTGCTGCCGGCCGGGGGCCTGCGCATCGAGGGTCGCGTCGGCACCAGCCGTATTCCGCAGAACCAGATCTCGTTCGCGATCTACAAGGGCAGCCAGTTCGAATCCGGCGAGCGCGCCTCGCTGGTGCCCAACGTCGCCGCCGGCGACGTCGTGCTGATCCCGGAGGGTACCTACTACATCATCTCCAACTATGGCGACGCCAATTCGGTCGTGCGTTCGGACATTCGCGTCCAGGCCGGCAAGCTCACCGACGTCACCATCACCCACCGCGCCGCCGTGATCACGCTCAAGCTCGTCAGCGACAGGGGCGGCGAAGCGCTCGCCAACACCGCCTGGTCGGTGCTGACACCGGGCGGCGACGTCATCAAGGAATCGATCGGCGCCTTCCCGCGCGTGGTGCTCTGCGAAGGCGAATACCGCGCCATCGCCAAGAACGAGGGCAAGGTCTACGAGCGTGGCTTCAACGTCGTGAACGGCGTCGACGGTGAAGTCGAAGTCGTCGCGCGGTAGCGCTCGAGCGGCGATGTCGCCCGGGGCGAAACGCTGGACCTGCGTTCGGCACAATGCTTCTCATCCCGCGCACAATTAACCCATCTCTAAATACCGTCTATTATTATGCGTGCGAGTAACAGAAGGCCCAGGGACCGCAGTATTCTGCTTTGAATACCGCCCGCAAGCGCTACCAAGACACCTGTCGGATGTGAAGAAACACCTGTCGTGATGGGTTATTCCAAGCCTTGCGCTTTCAACACAGCCGGTGGACGATACCCATTTCCGATAATCAATTTTATTCTCTTTCCATCCCGCTGCGTTATATGTCGGGCATCTCTCTAACGGGGGAGGCCGGAGCAGGCGTATTCGTTGCGAGACCGGCAGGAGCAGGGGGCCAAGCCCGTCGGCATGTTCGAAGTGATCCTCACGAGGCGCAAGCGGTTCGGCTGGCGATGGCAAGTGTGCGACCAGTCCGGCAGGATATTTGCCGACGGCTTCGAGCGCACCCGGCCGGCCGCCAAATATCATGGCGAGCGCGCGTTGTTCTTCCTGTTGTCGCAGGCACATCTGCCCAACCGCTCCGCCGCCTCGAGCGAGGACTAGAGGGGTCGAGCCGCTTGAGCCCGGCGCGTCGGCTCTATCCGGGCTACGAGACCTTGCGTTGCCCGACGGGCAAAACACCCAACATGCCCGTCAGGGTCCGTTGATGCTCCGGTTGCCCGGTTCTCCGCCGTGCATCGTAGCGCAACCTGCTTCTCGCATAGCGGTCCATGGGAGCCAACCGGCTCCCGGTCTTCCCTGCGTCCTCTTTCACTTGAGGGCAAGGCGTTGAGGCAAAGCTCGGGCGAAACAAGCCGCGAGGATGCGAAGGCGTGTCTGCAATAGAGATGCGAATGATGAGCGATCGTGCCACCCCACACTCCGTCGTTGCGAGGAGCCCTTGCGACGAAGCAATCCAGAGTCTTTCCGCGGATGCATTTCTGGATTGCTTCGCTGCGCTCGCAATGACGAGGTTGATGCAGTTGTGTGGGTAAACTTCCCAACGTCGTCCTGGCGTAAGCGGGGACGCGGCGGCGCTGTCGCCAGCGCTCGGCGCGCGTCGAAACGCAACCGTCATAGTCTCTAACACGCACTAACCAACACCTGACTTAAAACTGTCATAATCACCGAACCGAACCTGCGCCGGCAGGCTTTTTACACGCCGTTAAGTGCACCTGCATTGGATGCGCCGGGATAGTGCGTTGGGGACTGCCATGAGTGCCGCGAAGAAGATGCCGGGAAAACCGGCCGCCGAAATGTTCGATGACATCCCGGTGCTTCAACGCAAATGGCGTGCCGCGTTGAAGCCGGGCGAACGGCTGCCGCGCTACGAGGACGTGATGCTCGGCAGCCTTGGACGGCTCGCCGACCATATCGCGCTGCTGAGGGGTGACGGCGCGCTCGAACTGTCGCGCCGTGGACGTTACGTGCAGAAATGGCTCGGCGAGGAGCGCTGGGACATTCCCGTCGCAGAGCTGTCACCCGATTGCGCCACGGCGCTGACGGAAGCAGCGGCGATCGCGCTCGCAACGGGACAACCGCATCATGCGAGCGCGCATTGCGTGCGCGACGGCATGGTCAGGACTTACGATCTGCTGGCGCTGCCGACCGCCTCGCGCTGGGGCGCCACGCTGGTCGGCGCCTACATCAACGAGCGCGGGACGCAATATAATCTCCTCGACGCGATTTTCTCCGCGACCGACGATGCGGTGGTTTCGCTGGCGACGCTGCGCGACGCAAGAGGCGAGCCGTTCGATCTCCAGATCGTGCACCACAATAAAAGCGCAAGCGTGCTGCTGAAGGCCGCAACCGGAAGCCTGCTGTGGCGGCGGGTCAGTGAGGGGAGCACGCTGCTCGCCGCACCCGAGATCATGGGCTTCCTGCTCAAGGCCGTCTCGGGCGGCCGCGGCGAGCAGCTCGAGATCGAGACCGACGGACGGCATCTCCGCCTCGGCGCCACGGCCTTCGCCGACGTGGCCTCGTTGACGATCTCCGACGTCACCGCCTTGAAGCGGCGCGACGCCTCGTTCCGCCTGCTGTTCGATAACAACCCGATGCCGATGTGGGTGTTCGACGCGCAGACCAAGCAATTCCTCAACGTCAACGACGCCGCAGTCCAGCATTACGGTTACAGCCGCGCCAGCTTCCTGCGCATGAAGCTGCACGAGATCTGGCCCGAGGACGAGTGGGAGAGCCACGCCGAGGCGCTCGAACGCGTCGGCGAAGCCTATCATTCCTCGCGCAACTGGCGGCATCTGCGCGCCGACGGCAGCGAGATCGAGGTGCTCACCTTCGGCCGACGCGTCGCCTTCGATGATCGCGACGGCTACCTGGTCGCCGTGGTCGACATCACCGAGCGTCGCAAGGCCGAGGCGCGGATCGCCCACATGGCCCACCATGACGGGCTCACCGACCTGCCGAACCGCGAATATTTCCAGGAGCGGCTGAAGCAAGCACTCGACCAGACCGGGGGAAAGCGGGTCGGTGTGCTCTACATCGATCTCGATCTGTTCAAGAACATCAACGATTCCTTCGGGCATCCGGCGGGCGACCGCCTCCTCAAGCAGGTCGCCGAACGACTGACCACCGCGGTCCGTGGTGCCAATCTGGCGGCCCGGCTCGGCGGCGACGAGTTCGCCGTCATCCTGGCGGCCGACGTCTCGCCGAACGAGGCCAGTGCCTGTGCGAGCCTGCTGATCGACATGCTGAAGGCGCCCTATGACATCGACGGCCAGGAAATGGTGATCGGCGCCAGCATCGGCATCGCGCTGTCACCAGGTGATGGCACGACGTCCGAGGAGTTGATGCGCAACGCCGACATGGCGCTGTACCGGGCGAAGTCCGACGGCGGCGGCGTGCACCACTTCTTCGAGCGCGAAATGGACCTCCAGGCACAGAAGCGCCGCGACATGGAGCTCGATCTGCGCCGTGCATTTGCCAATGGCGAGTTCGAGCTGCACTATCAGCCGCTGGTGTCGATCGCCTCCGATCGCATCTCCGGCTTCGAGTCGCTGCTGCGCTGGCGTCACCCCGACAAGGGCATGATCTCGCCCGCCGAGTTCATTCCGGTTGCCGAGGACATCGGTCTGATCACCCAGCTCGGCGAATGGGTGCTGCGAGAGGCCTGCGCCGAAGCCGTCAAATGGCCCGTCGACATCAAGGTCGCGGTCAATCTCTCGCCGGCGCAATTCCGCAGCCGCAATCTGGTTCAGGTCGTGATCTCGGCCCTGGCGCAGTCCGGCCTGTCGCCGAAGCGGCTCGAGCTCGAAATCACCGAGTCGATCTTTCTGGCGGAGACCGAGGCCAACCTCGCCATCCTGCATCAGTTGCGCGAGCTGGGTGTCGGCATCTCCATGGATGATTTCGGCACGGGCTATTCCAGCCTCAGCTATCTCCGCAGCTTTCCCTTCGACAAGATCAAGATCGACCGTTCCTTCGTCAAGGATCTGGCGCAGCGGCCCGATTGCAGCGCGATCGTGCGCGCGATCTCCGGGCTCGGCCGCAGCCTCAACATCACCACGACGGCGGAAGGCGTCGAGACCGAGGACCAGCTCGACTGGCTGCGCGCCGAAGGCTGCAACGAGGTGCAAGGCTTCCTGTTCAGCGCGGCGCGGCCCGCCGCCGAGATCGCAAAGCTGCTCGCCGATTTCGGCCAACGCACCTCACGGGCGGCGTAGTCCTTCGGGGTAGCAGTCATAGACCAGCGCCTTGAACGCAGGCGTGATGCGGCTGCGCTCGTTCTGGGTCTGCTGCATCATGAGATAGACCATGTCGAGCTTGGGATCGACGCCGAAATAGGTGCCGCTCCCGCTGTCCCATTTCAACTCGCCGAGCGAGCCCGGCGGCGGCGGTTTCGCGTTGCCGGGATCGGTGCGCACCGCAATGCCGTAGCCATAGCCGAAGCCGTCGCCCGGGAAATAGAAATAGTCGCGTCCGACGCCGGAGCCTGGCCCTATGTGGTCGGTCGTCATGGCCTTGAACGCAGCAGGGCTCAGATAACGCTTGCCCTCGAACTCGCCGCCGTTGAGCAGCATCTGCGCGAAGCGTTGATAATCGGTGATGGTCGAGAGCAGCCCGCCGCCGCCGGACTGCCATTCAGGATGGTCGAGACGCTCGCGCTCGCCAGCGAGCAGGATGAAATCGTTCGGCAATGGCCGTGCCATCCGCGCCAGCTCGTCCTCCGTCGCCAGTACGAATTTGGTGCTGCTCATGCCGAGCGGATCGAAGATGCGCTGCTTGAGGAATGCGTAGAGCGTCTGCCCGGAAATGATCTCGATCACGGCGCCGAGCACGTCGGTGGAATGGCCGTAGCGCCACAACGTGCCCGGCTGCCGCGCCAGCGGCAGCTTCGCAATCCGGTCGGCGAACTCCCTGTTGTTGAAGGGACCGTCGAAGATGTTGGCGGCCCTGTAGGCCTGCTCGACCCATTGGCCGCCGATATAGTCGTAGCTGATGCCCGAAGTGTGCCGCAGCAGGTCCTCGATGTTGACGGGACGGACCGGCGGGACGAGATCGAGTTCCAGCTTGCCGTCGGGCTTGGTGATCTCCATGCCCACCTTGGTGTCGGCGAAGAGGGGGACGTATTTCGACACGGGGTCGGTGAGCGCGAGCTTGCCCTCGTCGATCAGCATCATCGCGCCAAGGCACGTGATCGGCTTGGTCATCGAGTGGATGGCGAAGATCGTGTCGGGCGTCATCGCAAGGCCGGTCCTGGTGTCGCGCAGGCCGAATGTCTTCAGGTAGACGGGCTTGCCGTGCTGCTGGACCAGGATCACGGCGCCCGGCAGCCGGCCGCTCGTCACCTCGTTGTCGAAATAGGCCGTGATGCGGTCGAGCCCATCGGGCGACGGGGCGGGGATGTCTGCGGCGCGGCCTCGCGCCATCGAGCCGGCGAGCATCGCGGCTCCGAGCAGAAATTCACGCCGTCTCATCCGGACTTCCTCCCTCGCCGGGATCAAAGCCGCAAGACGTTGAGGGCGTCAACAAGACATCGATTAAAAACGCGTCACGATTTCCGAAAGGAACGGTCGCGGACGGTCTTCGCTCGGCTTGGTCGGCGTGCCGATGTGGACGAGGCCGGCGAGCTTCTCGTCCGGCTTGAGGCCGAGTCCGTCAAGCACGTCGCGATCGAAGGCGAACCAGCCAGTCAGCCAGCAGGCGCCGTAGCCGAGGGCGGTTGCGGCCGTGACGATGTTCATGGCGCTGGCGCCCGCCGACAATTCCTGCTCGAACGCCGGCACCTTCGGATGCGGCTTGGTGAAGCTGACGATGCCGATCACCAGCGGCGCGTCGGTGAGGCGCTTGCGCTCGGTCTCGACGTCGGCGGCAGGCGCGCCGGGATTCTTCCGGGTGAAGACTTTCGCGATCACCTCGCCGGCGCGCTGGCGGGCATCGCCCTCGAAAATGATGAAGCGCCAGGGCGCCAGCTTGCCATGGTCCGGCACGCGTGCGCCGATGGTGAGGATCGTCTCGAGCTCGGCTGCGGAGGGGCCAGGTCCGGTCATCTCGCGCGGCTTGACCGAGCGGCGGGTCTTCAGAAGTTCAATGGCGTCTGGCACTGCGATATCCTCTTCAGCTGGTCGGCGGGCGTGCAGACCCGAGATAGGCATGCACGCCCGCAACCGGAAGCGAGTTTAGATCGATTTCAGGGATCAGACGGCACCACGCGCCCGCTGGACGTCCGGCGGGGTGGCCTCCTCGAGGAGGGCCGCGATCGCCTCCTGCGTTGTCATCACCTTCTGGCCGTCGCTGCCGAGGCGGCGGACGGAGACCGAATGCGTCTCGGCCTCCTTCTTGCCGACCACGAGCAGCGCCGGGATCTTGGCCAGCGAGTGCTCGCGGACCTTGTAGTTGATCTTTTCGTTGCGCAGGTCGATCTCGACCCGAAGCCCGGCGCGCCGCGCCTGCTCGACGACCTGCTTGGCGTATTCGTCAGCTTCGGAGGTGATGGTGGTGACCACCACCTGCACCGGCGAGAGCCAGAGCGGGAAGTTGCCGGCGTAGTGCTCGATCAGGATGCCGATATAGCGCTCCATCGAGCCGCAGATCGCGCGGTGCACCATCACCGGCGGTTTCTTGCCGCCGTCATGGTCGATGTAGAATGCCCCGAAGCGCTCCGGCAGGTTGAAGTCGACCTGCGTGGTGCCGCACTGCCAGTCGCGGCCGATGGCGTCGCGCAGCACATATTCGAACTTCGGGCCGTAGAAGGCGCCTTCGCCCGGATTGATCTCGGTCTTGATGTGATTGTTCTGCGACTGGATCTCGCGCAGCACGGTCGCCATCACGCGCTCGGCATGATCCCACATCGCGTCCGTGCCGACGCGTTTCTCCGGCCGGGTCGAGAGCTTCACGGTGAGATCGCCGGTAAAGCCGAAGTCGGCGTAGGTCGACAGGATCAGGTCGTTGATCTTCAGGCATTCCTCGGCGAGCTGGTCCTCGGTGCAGAAGATGTGCGCATCGTCCTGGGTGAAGCCGCGCACACGCATCAGGCCGTGCATGGCGCCGGACGGCTCGTAGCGGTGCACCACGCCGAACTCGGCGAGGCGCAGCGGCAGGTCGCGATAGCTCTTCAGGCCGTGCTTGAAGATCTGCACGTGACCGGGGCAGTTCATGGGCTTGAGCGCAAACCAGCGCTTGTCCTCGGCCTCATCGCCGGCCGACTGCGCCGCGAACATGTTCTCGCGGTACCAGCCCCAATGGCCCGAGGTCTCCCACAGCGCCTTGTCCAGGATCTGTGGCGCATTGACCTCGCTGTAGTCGCCGGTCAGGCGCCGCCGCATATAGGCGATCAGCTGCTGGAAGATGGTCCAGCCCTTCGGGTGCCAGAATACGACGCCCGGACCTTCCTCCTGGAAATGGAAGAGGTCGAGCTCGCGTCCGAGCTTGCGGTGGTCGCGCTTCTCGGCTTCCTCGATCTGCTTGAGATAAGCGTCGAGGTCCTCCTGCTTGGCGAAGGCCGTGCCGTAGATGCGGGTCAGCATCGGGTTGTTGCTGTCGCCGCGCCAATAGGCGCCGGCCACCTTCATCAGCTTGAAGGCATTGCCGACCTTGCCGGTCGAGGTCATGTGCGGGCCGCGGCAGAGATCGAACCAGTCACCCTGATAATAGATCTTGATCGGCTCGTTGCCGGGAATGGCGTCGACCAGCTCGACCTTGAAGGCTTCGCCCTTGTCGCGGAACACCTGTTTGGTCTTCTCGCGATCCCAGACCTCCTTGGTGAAAGGTTTGTCGCGCGCGATGATCTCGCGCATCTTCTTTTCGATCGCGGCAAAATCTTCCGGGGTGAACGGCTCGTTGCGGAAGAAGTCGTAATAGAAGCCGTTCTCGATCACCGGACCGATGGTGACCTGGGTGCCCGGCCACAGCGATTGCACGGCTTCGGCCAGCACATGCGCGCAGTCGTGGCGGATCAGCTCGAGCGCGCGCGGATCGTCGCGGTTGATCAGCTCGATCTTGGCATCGGCTTCGATGGGATCGTCGAGGTCGGCGATGACGCCGTCGAGCGCCATCGCGACCGTGCGCTTGGCCAGCGAAGGCGAGATGCCCTTGGCGATCTCGAGGCCGGTGATGCTCTTGTCGTATTCGCGCCGGGCGCCGTCCGGGAAGGTGAGGGTGACTTTGGCGGCGGGGGTCACGGGCTTCAGATTGCTGAGGGAGTACTGGAAGCCGGATTCGGACTTGGGCTGGTCGGTCATTGCTTTTCTCCTGAAGCTCACTCCTGCGAACGAGCGCAGGTAAGCGGGAACGAGCGATATATCAGGCGATTCGGCCTGTGCAATCGGGCATTTCCAAGAAAATCCGCGCGCATAGCCGGTGTCCGCGCCAACTATTTCGTAAAGGCCCTTTCATTGGCGGGACGTCCGCTCTACATGCACCTGCATGGAAAAACCCCGCGCCGGCCGTTTCGCGCCAACCGCCCTGATGCTCGGCAACATCGTCACCGGCTGCTCGGTGCTGGCACCGGCGGGCATGCTGCCGGAGTTGGCGACCGGCCTCGACGTCAGCATCCATGCGGCCGGGCTCCTGATCACCTTCGGCGCGATCACGCTGTGCATCGGCTCGCCGCTGACGGCCTGGCTGACTAGCCACATCGATCGGCGGACGCTGCTCACGACGACGCTGGCCGTGCTTGCCATCGGCAATCTCGCCTCGGCCTTCGCGCCCGACTATGCGAGCCTGCTGGCGATCCGTCTGGTGATGCTTGCAGTCGGCGCGCTCTATACGCCGCAGGCCGCAGGCACGGCGGCGCTGATCGTGCCGGCAGAGCGGCGTGGCAGCACGATTGCCTACATCTTCCTCGGCTGGTCGTTGGCGGCCGCCGTCGGCCTGCCTCTGATCACTTTCATCGCCAGCCGCTATGGCTGGCGCGCGGCCTATGGCGAGATCGGCGCGCTTGGCTGCATCAGCTTCCTGTTGTTGATGCTGCGTCTGCCGGCGAACCTGAAAGGCACGCCGGTGGATATCAAGACCTGGGCCGAGGTCGGCCGCAGCAAGACGATTCTGCTTCTGCTTGCGATCACCATGCTGCAAATGTCCGGGCAGTTCGTGGTGTTCACCTTCATGGGTCCGCTGCTCAAGAAGCTCACCGGCGCCGGACCCGATGCCATCGGCATGGTGTTCGCGCTGTACGGCATCTGCGGCTTCCTCGGCGTCGCCATCGCGACCCGCATCGTCGACACCTCCGGGCCTTACCGTACCTCGCTGCTGTTCACCTCCCTGCTGCTCGCGGGGATCAGCGGCTGGGCACTCGGCGCCGGCACGCTCGCATTGATGGCGGGCGCGGTCGCGGTCTGGGGCCTCGGCTTTGCCTCGACCAATTCGATGCAGCAGGTGCGGCTGGTCGCGGCCGCGCCGTCGCTGGCATCGGCGACCGTCGCCCTCAACACGTCCGTCCTCTATGTCGGCCAGGCGGTCGGCTCGGCCATCGGCGGACTGCTGTTCGCTCGCGAGCTCCTGCACACGCTCGGCTTCGTGGCGGTGGGTTTCGTCGTATCGGCGCTGATCCTGGTGGTTCTGACCCGGCCGGCTGCTGCCGCACCGGCCTGAATCCCGCGGTTTCCTGTGCGCAAGGTGCTTGGCAAACAGCGCGTGAGGGCGCTAGAACGCCGGTCATGGGGACCAAAGAGAGTTGACTGAAATGAGGATGATTCTGGCGGTTGCCGCGGTGCTCTATTCAGCCTCCGCATTTGCGCAAGCCGATAAGCCACCGATGGTGGGGGACAAGCCGCTGGTGCAGGTCAAGCCGAAGGGGATCAAAGAGGCTCAGGCCAAGCCACCCGCCGCCCCGAAGGGCAAGCCGCAATCGATCGCGGTGCGGCTCCAGGCTTGCCTCGAGATCGATGACGGCACCAAGGACCGCCTCAACTGCTACGACGGCGTGATCCCGCCGGCACCGAAGCCGAAGCCGGGAAAGGCCAAGGGCTACGCAGATTGCCGTTTCTTCAAGGAAGAGGATGAGCGGCTGGCCTGCTTCAACGGCTTTGCCGAGAGCATTCCGAAGCTGCCCAAGAACTGACGAGCCAAGAACTGACCGGGCGAATGCTCAGTCACTGATCCGGCTCAGGACAGCCCTGAAGGCAACGCCCGGCACTTGCAGCGCATTGCCTTCGAATTCCGCGGTGTCGCCGTCCTCCCGGCCGGTGAGCGTCAGCGTGACCCGGTCGAGGCCGAACAGTGCCTTGAAGGTCGGGTCGTCGTTATAGCGCTGCGTGGAGATCTTGACCTTGATGGTGTCGCCTTCGCCCGTGTAGGTGCCGATGAAGGCGAACGCGGAGTTGCCGCCGCGCATCTTGCCATCGGTCACATAGATGATGCCGCAGCCGGTTCCGTGAACCGTGTGGAAGTCGGCCTTGTACAAACCCTGACGCACTACCTGTCCCCACTGAATTCCAGACTGCAACTCGGCAGGCAAATTAGGGTCGTTGTTGGCGGAAGCAAATCCGGTGGCTTGCGGGGATGTTGGCCATTCAACATCACATTTTGATCAACGCTTTAGAGATTGCAGACAGCGCCGCCGAATACCGGCTGGCAAATATCGCAAGATACTTGATTTGACGCGTTTTCTTCACGCGAACCGGTATCCACTTCGCTCGAACACGCTCTAACGGCTCGATGCGGATGGATTGGTGGAGGCCACGCGCGTGAGCGCGAGCGAGGGTGTTGCCGACATCTTCACCAGCACGTCCTTGAGCGGATCCCGCGTCCAGGCCCGCGTCACGTAGTCACGATGGGTGATACCCTCGCCTGTCTCCACGAACACCACGCTGCCGGGCCGCAACGGCCCGTCCATGTCCTCGGAGACGCTGATGCCCTTCTGCCTGAGCATGCTCATCAGCTCGCGATCGCGCCGTGCGGTGTAGCGGGTGTAGGCGCTGACAAAGAAGCCTGAGCGGTGGCTCTCGATCCAGGAGGCGAACTTGTCCATTTCGCCATAGACCGCGTCGAGCAGCACGACGCCGCGGACGCGGTCGCTGATACCGCCGACCTCGAGGCTCCAGGCCGTCGGCAGGAAGCCGCCGCTATAGCCGACGATCACGATCGGCATGTTGGCGAAGGCACGCGCGCTGTTGGGATCGCCGGTGAGCCGGGCCAGATGGTTGGCCGACTCCTCCATGAAGCGCTTGAGGCCGCCCGCCTGCCAGAATTTGCCGGCGCTGGAATCGGCGGCATCCACCGCCATCTGCGGCGCGAGCAGGATGGCATTGGCGCCGGAATCGGTAATCTGTTTCGGCACCAGCTGCCGGTCACGCACGTCACGCACGAGCGTGGCGCCATTGCCGTGGAAGAACACCACGATCACGCCCGGCTTGCGAACGTCGAAATGCTCGGGGACGTGCACCAGCACGCGGTTGTCGCTGTAGGTTTCGTCCTGCCAGTAGATGCGCCCCGAATAGCTGCGGTGGCCGCGGCGGTCGCCCTTGGATATGTTGAGGAAGGGGGCGTCGGAGGCAGGGTTGTTGCCGAAATAGGGGAAGGCCGACGACTTCATGCTGACGAGCGTCGTCAGGTCCTCGCGGGGCGGACGCTTGTAGGGGACCTGCGGCTCGAGCGAAGCCACCTTGTAGGGCGCCTGCTCCGGTTGCGGCTGCTGCACGGCGCGCTTGGGCGAGAAGTCCGACATCTGCCGTTGCAGAAAACTCTCGCTCGCCGAGGGGAAGCGCTCCCTAAACTGCGGGGCAGGGAAGCGATCCTCGAACGTGTCGCCGCTTGCCACCTGCGTATTGGTCTTGGCGACCACTTGCACGTTGGCCTGCGAGTTCGCCGCGAGCGCCGCCGGATTGGGCGCCCTGCCGCATTGAGCCAGCGTGAGCGACAGCGGCACCAAGGCCGAGATCAGACCGACCTGGAGCACACGACTGCGCGCGCCGGAGGTCGTCCGGTCGCCACGCGTGTCAGCTCTCAGTTTCGGAACGGCCCCGACCATCCACCCATGACCCCAAGTCACGCCCTTAAGTCACGTCTCTTAAGTCACGTCCTTCGGCAATTTCTAAGAACAATTGAGCCGACTGGCGTTTAGGCGACGTTAAGCGTCGGAGAAACTTCCCCACATCCGGAACGCTCAAAGGGACCATGCAATCGTGTCGTGATTGTGGGGGAGAAGAACAGGATTGTCCGGGGTTTCCCGGGGCTTATTGCCCAAGACCATACATAAAAAGGTGTCGAAATACCTGTTTCGTTTGCCTCATTTATCCCTTGTTAACCCTGCTTGAATTGACTGAATCAATCTGCCCAATGCTTCACACGAGGCGTGACGCCGGAGGCTTGAGGACCCCGATGACGGCATCAAATGCGGGTACCGCGCCCTGGATTGGCCGGCTGATCGGAAGCGGGGCGGGGGTCTCCGTTCCGGTCGCGACCGCCATCGTTGTTGCCGACATGATCGGGGTCGGCGTCTTCACCAGCCTCGGTTTCCAGGTCAAGGACATCCCGTCCGGCTTCTCGATCCTGCTGCTCTGGACGGTCGGCGGCATCGTCGCGCTGTGTGGGGTGTTCTCGTACAGCGAATTGGGCGCGATGTTTCCGCGCTCCAGCGGCGAGTACAATTTCCTCGGCCGGGCCTATCATCCCGCCTTCGGCTTTCTCGCCGGGTGGGTGTCGGCGACGGTAGGATTTGCGGCGCCGGTTGCGCTCGCCGCGATGGCGTTCGGCGAATACGCCAAATCGGTCGTGCCCGATCTGCCGCCGATCCCGCTTGCTATCGGCGTCGTGTGGCTGGTCTCGCTCGTGCAACTGACCGGCGTCAGGCACTCCGCGACGTTCCAGCTGATCTCGACGGTTCTGAAGGTCGTGCTGATTGTGGCTTTCCTGGTGGCCGGCTTCGTCATCGGCGTGCCGCAGCAGATCGCCTTCACGCCGCAGCCGGGCGATCTCGCCCACATCGTCAGCGCGCCTTTCGCGATCGGGCTCGTCTTCGTGATGTATTCGTTCTCGGGATGGAATGCTGCGACCTATATCATCGGCGAGATGAACACGCCGCAGCGCAGCCTGCCGCGCGCGTTGCTCGTGGGGACGATGATCGTGCTCGTCCTGTACGTCGCCCTGAACGCGGTGTTCCTCTACTCGACGCCGGTCAGCGCGCTGGCCGGCCAGCTCGACGTCGCCAGCGTTGCCGGCAGTGCCATCTTCGGCGGCCTCGGCGGCCGGATCGTCGGTGCGATGATCTGTGTCGGCCTGATCTCCTCGATCAGCGCGATGATGTGGATCGGCCCGCGCGTGATGATGACGATGGGCGAGGACATTCCGGCGCTGCGCGTGTTCTCGCAGAGGTCGGCGAACGGTGCGCCGGCCTATGCCATCCTGTTTCAGCTTGCCGTCGCGACCCTGCTGCTGTTCACGCGCAGCTTCGAGGCGGTGCTCGACTTCATCCAGTTCGCGCTGCTGTTCTGCTCGTTCTTCACCGTCGCGGGCGTCATCAAGCTCCGCATCACCGATCCCAACCTGCCACGGCCGTATCGCGCCTGGGGATACCCGTTCACGTCGCTGGTTTTCCTGCTCGTGACCGCCTTCATGATGTACTACCTCTTGACCGAGCGGCCGCTGCAGTCGCTGTCGGGGATGCTCGTCATGCTCTCGGGCCTGTTGATTTATGCTGTTTTCCGCAGGCGGCCGGTCGCCGCTGCCGCTTCACCACATCGCGAATAGACATGTTCCGACCCCTGAGAACTGCGGCTGTCGCCCTTGCCCTGCTGGCCATGGCCGTCTCGTCCACGCATGCCGCGGAGGTCACCTTTGACGACACCGCGCGCTTCCTTGCGGGCATGCAGCCTTCGGCGGACTCGCCGCTGGTGCCGCTCACGACGGACCCGGGCTGGCAGCGTCACGCAAAGTTCTTCGACGGCGCCTTCGCCCAGCTCGAGCAGCGGCAGCTCTCGAAGATCCGCACCTGGGCCGATGTCAATCTCGCCGCGCCCCGGCCGACCATGTTCTACCTCTTCAGCGGTCCGGATTTCCTCTACGCCAACACCTTCTATGCCAAGGCCAGCACCTATGTGCTCGGCGCGCTCGAGCCTGTCGGCGCGGTGCCTGACCTGACGCGGCTGCCGCGCAGTGCGGTCGGCGCTGCGCTCTACAATGTCGAGCGCTCGCTCGGCTCGATCCTGAGCTTCTCCTTCTTCATCACCAAGCACATGAAGGTCGACCTGCACGCCAATCGGGTCAACGGCACATTGCCGATCCTCTATGTCTTCCTCGCTCGTTCCGGCAAGACCATCCGCAATGTCGAGATGGTCGCGCTCGACGACAAGGGTGGGATACATGTCGGCAACGACAATCCGGGACGGAACGCGACGCGCGGTGTCCGCATCACCTTTGCCGGCAGCGATGGAGAAGCGCGCACGCTGTATTATTTCTCGACGGATCTTTCCAATTCCGGCGCACGCGCGGCTGGCTTCCTGAAATTCTGCGAGACGCTCGGCCCCGGCAACAGCCTGCTCAAGAGCGCGTCCTATCTGCTGCATTCCGGCAACTTCACCGTCGTGCGCGACTGGCTGCTCGCCAACAGCGCCACCATCATCCAGGATGATTCCGGCATTCCGCTCGCGAATTACAATGCGCGGCAATGGCGGTTCTTCCCCTTCGGCCGCTATCTCGGACCGATCGACGAATTCCCCGGCCGCTATCAGGAGCGCTACGCCGAACTGTTCACGCGCGCCCAACCGATCGATTTCGGCGTGGGCTATCGCTGGCGGACGCACGAGTCGAACCTGTTGCTGTCGGTGAAGGTGCCGGGCAGCGAGGCCGCGCCGGCGACGGAAACCACCTCGTTCGCCGAGCCGCCGCCGAAGCCGCCGCGTCCGAAGCGGCTGCGCCCGCCCGAGTCGATCCCGCCGCAGTCCGGGCGTTTCTTCTGGTTCCGATAGCTACCAGTGCACGCTCTGGCTCGGCACGATGAATGCCGTCGTGCTCGGCGGCGTCGCAAGGCTCGTCGCCAGATACCAGCCGGAGCCGAGCACGAGCGCCAGCAGGGCGACAATCGCGAGCAGATCCATGGTTCGGCGGTCGTGATGGCCTCTGCGACCAGGATTTGGCCCGAGCCCGAGGTGAAAATGAGGGCTGATTTTCCAGCGCATTGTTGTTTCCTCCCGATGGGAGCATCACATCAATGCGAGGTGAGAGTTCCGGTTCCAGTCAGGACAGCGATGCAAAAAGCACCGCACAAACTCAGGGTGCATTGACCCCGCGCCAGCGGCCGTAGCGCCAGGGCAGATACCAGCGCGCACCGTGTGGTGGTGTGAGCGGCACATTGTCGATCCCGGAAGTGCCGAAGGGATTGCAGCGCAGCAGCCGCGCGAGCGTCATCCATCCGCCGCCCCAGAGTCCGAACCGTTCGATCGCCTCGTCACCATAGATCGAGCAGGTCGGCAGGTGCCGACAATTGTAGCCGACGAGCGGCGATAGCGTGTGCCGATAGAGCCAGATCAGCGCGCGGCCGAATCGACGCGGCAGACGAACTGCGCTCGCGACGGGATTGGAACAGTGGTCGCAGGCTGAATGCTTCATGTGCGCTTTGCCGCGACGTTAAGCGAAGTATTGCCCGGTTCCGACGCAGGGAACAGCAAGGTGTTGTTTTCGCGCCATATTTTACGTGCTTTTTGGGAGCACTGCAGCAAGTCCGTGTAGACGAGCTGTATTCCCCCGGATACCATTTTTATGACACTCGTGAAAACATACGACTGTATGATGGACTCATCGAGCGCGAAGCGGGGATAATCGCGCCAATGGGCTTGGGGAAGGGATCAGTTTGAAACTTCTGAAGTCGCTCAACCTTCGCGGCTGGTTGTTGGTGGGAACCGCCGCTTGTGGAGTCGTGCTGGCCGGTGCCGTCGCGACACTCGGATCGTCGGCCCGGGCCGGTGCGGCCCTCGAAGAGCGCAAGCTGCCGATGAAGTTCAGTTGGGTTGCTTGCGAGCCGAATTGCCGCGGCTGGGTCAGCGCGGTCGGCATCATCACCGCTGATACGCCCAAGGATTTCGAGGAGTTTTCGCGCGGACGCCAGCTTGGGGGCGCCACCGTCGTGCTCGATTCCAGCGGCGGTTCGGTCAACGATGCGATCACCCTCGGTCGGCGCTTCCGCAATCTCGGCCTCCTGACCACCGTCGGCATCAGTCTTCAGAACCGCGGCGGGCAGGGCGCCCGTCCGGCGGTCGCGCCCGAAGCCTATTGCGAATCCATGTGCGTGTTCCTTCTGCTGGCCGGCAAGAAGCGCTACGTGCCGGAAGCCGCTCATGTCCGGGTTCACCAGATCTGGATGGGCGATCGCGCCGACGATGCGAGGGCCGCGAGCTATAGCGCGCAGGACCTGATGATCGTGGAGCGCGACATCGGCCGGCTCGCCAAATACACGTTCGACATGGGCGGCGCCGGCGATCTGCTGTCGCTCGCGCTCAGCGTGCCGCCGTGGGAAGATTTGCACGAGCTTGACGCCGGCGAGCTCAAGCTCACCAATCTCGTCACGACGGACCTCGTGGCTGACGTGCTGCCACACGTGGACATCTCCGCGCCGGCAATGGCGGAGCTTGGGCCGAAGACGCAGGCCAGGTTCGGTGCGGAACCGGAGCAGGCTGCCAAGTCGACCAAGACCGCGGAAGCCTTGGTGCCGACGGGCGCAGCACCGGCTACGGCGGCGCAGAAGTAAGCTCTGAAATCTCGGCAGTCATTCCGGGGCGCACGCAGCGCGAACTACGGTGCGCAATTGCGCACCTGAGAATCTCGCGCTGCAATCTCCAGATTCCGGGTCCGTCGCTCTGCGACGCCCCGGAATGACGCGCCGAATGTTCAGCCTTGCGCTGCCGCCGGCTGCTTCGCCTTGGCTTCGATCTGGCCGATGGCATCGACCACGGCGTCGAAGGTGAGAAGCGTTGAGGCATGGCGCGCCTTGTAGTCGCGGACCGGCTCGAGGAACTTGATCTCTTCCCATTTGCCTTGAGGAGGCGCACCGTTCTCCTTCAGCATCTTGCGAACGGTTTCGCGTAACTCACGGAGTTCGCTCGCAGTCGAGCCGACGATTTGGCTTGCCATGATGGATGAAGAGGCCTGGCCCAAGGCGCAGGCCTTCACGTCATGGGCGAAGTCGGTGACGGTGTCCCCGTTCATCTTGAGGTCGATCTTCACGGTCGAGCCGCACAGCTTGGAGTGGGCGGTGGCGGAGGCATCGGGGTCCGACAGCCGCCCGAGGCGCGGAATATTCCCGGCCAGTTCGATGATCCGCTTGTTATAGATGTCGTTCAGCATGTGATGGAGTCCAACACTTCCGCACCGGATCGGCCTTGGCGGGCGCCGTCCATGGTCCTATATAAGGGCGGAACCTGCGGAAAAACAGTCCAGCGGGGTGGCCCAGACCCTGTGGCCCGCGTTGGTGGTGAGGATCTCTTCCACCAGGTTCAGTTGTTCTCTTCAGGCGTCCGGCGGCTTGCCGCCCCGTCTGCCGGTGACACTCCGGCCGTTGAGGCCGTCGAACGGAGTCGATATGGACGCTGCAATCAAATCCATCCGCCCCAACAAGCCTTCAGACCGGCAGCCGGAGAGCCGCCCCGCAGAGCTTGATCCTGCCGAATTCCTCGCGGCCGCCGTCCGCGCCGACCAGCCGCGCCCGGCGCGTGCCGAGGCGGAAGCGGCGGTGAGGACGCTGCTCGCCTATATCGGCGAGAACACTGAGCGCGAAGGCTTGCTCGATACGCCGCGCCGCGTGGTCGAGGCTTTCGACGAGCTCTATCAGGGCTATCACCAATGCCCGGCCGAGGTTCTGGATCGCACCTTCGGCGAGACGGCGGGCTATGATGATTTCGTCCTGGTGCGCGACATCGAGTTCACCTCGCAATGCGAGCATCACATGATGCCGTTCTACGGCAAGGCGCACATCGCCTATACGCCGGTGGAACGCGTCGTCGGCCTGTCCAAGCTCGCGCGCCTGACCGATATCTTTGCCCGCCGGCTCCAGACCCAGGAGCACCTGACGGCGCAGATCGCGGCCGCCATCGACGAGGTCCTCAAGCCCCGCGGCGTTGCGGTGCTGATCGAGGCCGAGCATACCTGCATGTCGGTGCGCGGCGTCGCCAAGCATGGCGCCTCCACCTTCACCAGCCGCTTCACCGGCATGTTCCGCGACAATCCGGCGGAGCAGGCCCGTTTCCTGTCCCTGGTGCGGGGCCTGCAGCGCTGACCTTGCCGCTGCGCACTTTTCCGGGTCATGCTCTGGCGAGGGTCTTGTGTCCGCTCACTCCCATGAGATCGAGGAAGGTCTCTCGTTCCAGCCCCGGTTCGATGCGGGTGGGCTCGTGACCTGCGTGGCGACGGACGTCGCCACCGGCGACGTGCTCATGGTCGCCCACATGAACGAGGAAGCGCTGCGCAAGACGGTTGCGACCGGCGAGGCGTGGTACTTCAGCCGCTCGCGCAATGGCTTGTGGCGAAAAGGTGAGACCTCGGGTCAGACCCAGCGCGTGATCGAGATGCGTACCGATTGCGACCAGGACGCCATCTGGATCCGCGTCGAGCAGATCGGCGCGGCCTGCCACACCGGGCGGAGGTCCTGCTTCTATCGCAAGGTCGAGGGGGAAGGCGGAGGCGCCAAGCTCGTCTTTGTCGATGCGGAGCTGCTGTTCGATCCGGACGCTGTTTACAAGAAGTAGCAAGCTGTCATTCCGGGGCGCGCGTAGCGCGAGCTACGGTGCGCAATTGCGCACCTGAGAATCCATCGCGCGGCATCACGCGCGGTGGAATGGATAGCTCGCACCTGCGGTGCGCCCCGGAATGACTCGGGGTGGGGCTGGAGCACCCAATTAACCGCACATTAACCATACCTGTCCCACGGTGAGACGACAGGGCGCCGAATTGCCGGCGCCGCTCAACGCCGCGCGGGGCGAGCACTTCATCATGTCGGTCGACAATTTCAGTGCGACGCAGACGGCCGGTCTCGATCCGTCGCGGGCGCGCGTCGCCGGTGCGATCAAGCAGGCCTCGAACCTTTCCGGCGTCAGCTTCCAGTACATGCTGACCACTGCCAAGATGGAATCGGATTTCAATCCGACGGCCGGTGCCACCACCTCGTCCGCGCAAGGGCTCTACCAGTTCATCGACCAGACCTGGCTCGGCACGGTGAAGGAGGCAGGTGCCCAGCTCGGCTATGGCAGCTACGCCGACGCCATCACGAAGACCGCGTCGGGCACCTACACCGTCGATGATCCCGTGCAGAAGCGGTCGATCATGAAGCTGCGCGATGATCCGGAGGCGGCATCGAGCATGGCGGCGGCGCTGACGCAGTCGAACAGCTTCAAGCTCACCGGCCTGCTCGGGCGCAGGCCGAGCGACAGCGAACTCTACATGGCCCATTTCATGGGCGTCGGCGGCGCTGCGAAACTGATCGCCAATGCCGAGGACAATCCGCAGGCCGTCGGTGCGCGGCTGTTTCCCAACGCGGCCGCGGCCAACCGTTCGATCTTCTACGCCAAGGACGGCCGCGCCCGCAGCGTCTCCGAAGTCTACTCGGTACTGGACGCGCGCTACGCCAGCGCGGCCAACGCGAAATCGACGCGCAGCGCGATGGCGATGTATGGAGATACGCCCTCGACCACGCAGGTCGTGAGCGCCAACGGCGTGCAGCCCACCGTGCCGGTGATCGACAACGCCGCCTATCTCCAGACCTTCCCGAATACACGCGCCGTAACGCCCGTCGGTGCGACGTCGCCAACGACGCTCGCGGACAATGCGCCGAGCACACCGGTGTTTCGTTCGATCTATCAGCCCGGCGACGCCACGCAGCCGGTCTCGACCACCGTGCAGAAATTGTGGGGCAACAACGCCTCGCTGACGTCAGTCGCTTCGGCGACGCCGGATGTGCGGCCGCCGCAGCCGCTCGATCTCTTCAGCGATCGCAGCGGCACGTTCTCGAGCTGATACGCGCTCTCGTCTCCCGGATCTGCCGCGCTATGCGCAAGTGATGCGCCGCGTCCGGAGCATGCGCACGGAGCGGCTTTGTTCCCTTAACAAAACGTCAATAAAACCAGCCAGTTATGGTGAACGCTTTGTTAAGCGTCGTGGTTTATTTTGTATTGCAGGTGACGAGCCGTCACCAATCTCGTTTGTTGTGTAAGCCGGAAGCAGCATGATTGTTCGGCAGTTCATCAATTGGATCAGGACGGCCCCCGCCGGCGAGCGGGCTGAAGCGACACGGGCGTTGGCCCGGGCCTGGCTGATCTCGGACCTTTCTCATGACGACCGCGTCGCCGCCGAAGGCGCGCTTTTGATGTTGCTCGACGATCCCTCTCCGCTGGTGCGGCAAGCGATGGCCGAGGCGTTTGCGCGCAGCACCGAGGCGCCGGCCGCAATCGTGCGGGTGCTGTCGGCGGACCAGGTGACCGTCGCGCTGCCCGTGCTCGAACATTCCCCGCTGCTGATCGATGCCGATCTCGTCGACATCGTCGCGACCGGCAATGACGAGGTGCAATGCGCGGTCGCCCGCCGTATCGCGCTGCCCGTGTCGGTCGGCGCTGCCATCGCCGAGGTCGGCTGTGCGGCCGCAGCGCTGGAGCTGATCGAAAATCCCCATGCCGAGCTCGCGCCGTTCTCCTGGGACCGTATTGTCGAGCGCCACGGCCATCTCGCCGCGATCCGCGAGGCGATGCTGATGTTGGACGAATTGCCGGCCGCGACGCGTGCGGCTCTGGTGGCCAAGCTGTCGGAGACGCTGGCCCAGTTCGTCGTCGCCCGCAACTGGCTGAGCGCCGACCGCGCCGAGCGCATGACGACGGAGGCGCGCGACCGCTCCACCATGAACATCGCGGCGCGCTCGCGTGGCGAGGATATGCAGGGCCTGGTGCGGCACCTGCGCATCACCGGCCAGCTCACGGCGGGTCTGATCCTGCGCGCGCTGCTGTCGAACAATCTCGACCTGTTCGACGCGGCCCTCGCTGAACTCGCCGATCTGCCGCTGGCGCGCGTCTCGGCGCTGCTGCACGACCGCGGCGGCAATAGCCTGCACGCGCTGCTCCGCCGCGCCGGATTGCCCGAGGCGACGTTCGCGGCATTCCAGGTCGCGCTCGAAGCCTGCCACGAGCAGGGCTTTGTCGACAGCGACGACGGTGCGGCGCGGCTGCGCCGGCGCATGGTCGAGCGCGTGCTCACCCATTGCCAGACGGACCGCGGCGCCACCGAGCCGCTGATGGTCCTGCTCCGCCGCTTCGCCACCGAGTCCGCGCGCGAAGAGGCGCGGCTGTTCTGCGACGAGCTCGTCGCGGACGACGCGATCGATCCGGTTTATGATGATCTGATCGCGGCATAGTCAGGTGCCGTAGGGTGGGCAAAGGCGCACAGCGCCGTGCCCACCATTTGTCTGTGTAATCCGAGCTGAATGGCGGGCACGCTTCGCTTTGCCCACCCTACGATTCCATTCGTGTCGAAGCCCCAAGCTCCGTCATTGCGAGCGCAGCGAAGCAATCCAGAATCCCTCCGCGGAAAGACTCTGGATTGCTTCGCTGCGCTCGCAATGACGAGAGGAGAGAGCCCTTACTCCGCGGGCGCGATGCTCGGCGCCAGGATCACCTCGAGATGCTCGGGGCGGTCGCGGTTGACGTGGGCGAGATATTCGTCGGCGATCTTGCGCAGGCGCCGGCTGAGCTCGGCGGAAACGCTGATGCTGTCGAGCCTGGTGTTCTCGTGCACGATGGCGAGGATCGCGTTGATGTGGTGCGTGAACAGCTCGGCCGGGACCTTCGAAAGGTCTGGGGCATGCTCGATGACACGGCACAGGCTCTCGGCGATCCCCGCTGCCGAAGCAAAGCCGAAGGTCGCCGCATCCCCCTTGATGTCGTGTGCGGCGTGGAACAGCTCGTCACGCAGCTTCTTGGTGAATCCATCCTGCTGCACGGCAGTCCAGGCTGCGGACAGTCTCTGGACCTCGATCGTCATCCAGTCCTTGAACTCGCCGGACAGGCCTGCCAGCGCCTGCTCGGCGCGGGCGACCGGATCGTCCATGTCCTTTTCCTCGACGCGGCGCAGAACTTTGCGCAGCGGGTTGGGCTGCGTGATGATTTGATGCGTGGCGAAGGCCGTGACCTCGATGTCCTTTGCGCTGTTCTTCGCCATGATGCCTGCCTCGTGTGAGACGTTGCGCTAGATGGAGGAGCGGGCCTTGTCGAGCAGCGAGGGCTGCTGGAGCACCTCGTGCTTTTCGCCGACGCGGCGTTCCGGGCCCATATAGGCGGAGTTGGTGTTGCGGCGCCGGTCCGGGCCGAAATAGGTCTTGGTCTTGATGAAGGGGCGGGGATTGGCGACCACGTTGAGGATGCGCTGATAGAGGCCCTTGGCCGAAATCGGCTTGGCCAGGAATTCGGTGACGCCGGCATCGCGCGCGACCGTCACGCGGCGCTTCTCGGAATGGCCGGTCAGCATGATGATCGGCGCGTAGGGGTTGCCCTTGGATTCCGGCTGCCGGATCATCTGCGCGAGCTCGAGCCCGTCGAAGATCGGCATCGCCCAGTCGGTGATGACGATATCGGGGACGTAATGGCTGTACATTTCCAGCGCCGTGGCGCCGTCCTCGGCCTCGTAGACCTCGCGCGCGCCGAACGAATGCAGCAGCGTCCGCAGAATGCGGCGCATGTGCGGATTGTCGTCGCAGACGAGGAAGCGCAGCTTGTTGAAGTCGATACGGAACATGACGCCCGGGCCAAAGCGGTCAACCTTCGTTAACCATATCGTGGCGAGGGTTAACGAAGGGTTGCGAGCGCCTCCCGGGAGGGCCTGCCCGGGGCTCAGTAGCCGAATTGCTCGCGCAGAATCCGCTCTTCCAGGCTGTGGCCGGGGTCGAACAGCATCCGCATCGAGATGCTCTTGTCCGAGAGCACCTCGACACGCCGGACCCTGCGCACCTCCTCGTGGTCGGCGACCGCCGCGACGGGGCGCTTGTCGTCTTCCAGCACCTCGATCACGACATAGGCGGTATTGGGCAACAGGGCGCCGCGCCAGCGCCGCGGCCGGAAGGCGCTGATCGGCGTCAGTGCCAGGAGCGCCGCGTTGATCGGCAGGATCGGCCCCTGCGCCGACAGATTATACGCGGTCGAGCCTGCCGGCGTCGCCACGATGATGCCGTCGGCAATCAGCTCGGGCATGCGCTCGCGCTCGTCGATCAGGATCCGCAGGCGCGCAGCCTGGGAGGTCTGGCGGAACAGGTAGACCTCGTTGATGGCGTGGTGCAGGTGGACACGGTCGTTGACGTCGGTCGCGCGCATCAGGAGCGGATTGATCTCGGATTCATGCGCCGTTTCGAGCCGCGCGCGGAGATCGTGCGCCGAGTACTCGTTCATCAGGAAGCCGACCGTGCCGCGATGCATGCCGTAGATCGGCTTTCCCGTACGCATGTGGTGATGCAGTGTCTGGAGCATCAAGCCGTCGCCGCCGAGCGCGACCACGACGTCGGCCTCGTCAGGATCGCAATTGCCATACTGCCCGGTGAGTTGATTGAAGGCTGTCTGGGCCTCGCTGCTCGGGCTGGCAACGAAGGCGATCCGGTCGTATCGCGATGGCTTGGTCATGGCTTGTCGGGCAGGCCCGCTGGCTCGAGTAAGTTCCGCCGGGCTCGTCTATACGACCTGGGCCTCGATTGTCGAGGACGACCGCACTTCAAGGCAAACGGGTGACGGCCGGGTCGAGGACAAATCGGGGCGTTTCGCGCCCGATCGGCCGCTTCGGGGGGGCGCCGGTCCGATGATTCCCCAAACAGTCGCAATTTCGCGCTAGGCTTTCGGCCTCACCGGCTCTCGCAGCCGGGCAGGGAGGACGATCATGATCATGAATGTGCCGGCACTCCGCCGCGTGATCCTGGTGCTGGCGGTGTCGACTTTCGCGCTCGCAGGATTTGCGCGCGCGGATGATCCGCCGCAGCCGCGGTCCGATACGACGGGGCCGACGGGACAGAAAGCCGGACGCGGTAGTGGCGCGCAAAACACACCGCAGACCTCGCCATCGAACACTGAAGCACATCGCCTGCCTGCGGACTCGACCACGAAGCAGACGCTCGATCTGCCCGGCCGTATCATCAACTTCGTCGCGACCGCCGGCTCGATCCGCGTGTTCGACGGCAAGGGCGAGCCGTTGGCCGACATCGCCTACACGTCCTACGCGCTCGATGGTGCCGACCGCGCGACGCGCCCCGTGACGTTCCTGTTCAATGGCGGGCCGGGCGCGTCTTCGGCGTGGCTCCAGTTCGGCGCCGCGGGGCCGTGGCGGCTGCCGCTTGATGGCGAAGCCCTGTCGCCGTCGGCTTCGCCCGAGGTGAAGCCGAACGTGGAGACCTGGCTCGACTTCACCGATCTCGTCTTCATCGATCCCGTCAGCACGGGCTACAGCCGCTTCGTTACCAGCGGCGAGGATGCGCGCAAGTCGTTCTATTCCGTCGACGGCGACGTCAACTCGATCGCGCTCGTGATCCGCCGCTGGCTCGAGAAGCACGACCGGCTGGTCTCGCCCAAATACGTCGCGGGTGAAAGCTATGGCGGTATTCGCGGGCCGAAGGTCGTGCGCCAGTTGCAGCTTCAGCACGGCGTCGGCGTCAGGGGACTGATCCTGGTGTCGCCGCTGCTCGACTTCCGCGAGTTCACCGGCACGAGCCTCCTGCAATATGTCGCGACGCTGCCGAGCTATGCCGCGGTGGCGCGCGAGGCCAAGGGCCCGGTCAAGCGCGCCGATCTCGCCGACGTCGAGGCTTACGCGCGCGGTGAATTCCTGGCTGACCTCGTTAAGGGCGAGGCGGACAAGGAAGCTACGAATCGTCTCGCCGACAAGGTCGCCGAACTCACCGGCATCGACCAGGCGGTGAGCCGTAGGCTCGCCGGCCGCTTCGACATCAGTGAATTCCGCCGCGAACTCGACCGCAAGAACGGCAAGGTGACGGGACGTTACGATGCCTCCGTGCGCGGCTTCGATCCATATCCGGATTCCAGCAGCTCGCGTTTCGGCGATCCCTCGGGCGATGCGCTCCAGGCGCCGCTGACGAGTGCTGCCGTCGACGTGCTGACGCGCAAGCTGAACTGGCGGCCGGACGGCTCCTATGAAGTCCTGAACGGCGCCGTCGAAGGCCGTTGGGATTTCGGCCGGGGCATCAACCCGCCGCAATCGGTGTCGGAGCTGCGCCAGATCCTCGCCACCGATGCGAAGCTGAACGTGCTGGTGGCGCACGGCCTGTTCGATCTCGCCACGCCCTATTTCGGAACGAAGCGGGCGCTCGACCAGCTGCCGGCGTTCGCGACTCAGCGCGTGAAATTCGTCGTCTATCCCGGCGGCCACATGTTCTATTCGCGCGATGGCTCACGGCAGGCGTTGCGGAGTGAAGTCGAGGCGCTGGTCAGGGAGTAGGGCATGATCCGGAAAAGTGCGTAGCGGTTTTCCGACAAGATCATGCTTGAGCTAAGGCTTGCGCGGCTTGTACCGCCGTGCGATCTCGCGTGCCACGACGCGCTCGGGCTTCACGTTGGCACCCGCGATCCAGATGTTGCTGACCTTGCCGCGCTTGTCGCGGATGCGGCGGACGGGCTCGCCGTGGCTGGAGTAGCCGGCAGCCCAGGCGAGCTTGCCGGCGTCGCGGCCGGTGACCTCGATCTCGGCGGCATCCATGAATGGGTTGTTGAACTGCGGATTGGCGACGAGGACGCGGTTGCCCGCGGGCACGAAATCGGTCGCACCCCAGATCGTCCACCAGCGGCCGATCCATTCGCGCACGCGCCGGTCCGGTGCGCCGCGGGTCTTGAACACGCGCAGGATCTGCATCGCGCCGTCCATCCAGAACGGCGCCGCGCCGTCGATGGAGTTGCTGAGGATGCTGATCGCGAGTTCGCAATCAGGGATGGAGCAGGTTCGGGAAATGTAGCCCTGGAATCCGCCGCCATGGCCGAACCAATCCCAGCCGTCGGTCTTGCCGGCATTGACGCCGAGGCCGTAATGGCCCTCGAAGCTCTGCGGGACGCGCCAATGGTGTCGCGTCATCTCGCGGCGGCTCGCGACCGAGAGCACGCTCCTTTTCGCATTAGGCGCGAGCTGCGCGAAGAAGCGCGCGGTGTCGCCGGCGGTCGCGACGAAGCCCGCGGCGGAGGCCAATGCGTGCGCGGGATTGTCGCCGGGGATCACGCATCGCTCGCCGAACGGCAGCTTTCGCGTATGACCGCGCGCAAACGGAGTGCCCTTGGCAAGCGGCGCGTTCGGCTCGGTTTCGCGCAAGCCGACCGGCTCGATGATCTCGCGCTTGATCCAGACGGGGTAGGGCTCCTTCGTCACCGCCTCGATCACGAGGCCGATCAGGCCAAAACCGTGATTGGAATATTTGAAGCGCGTGCCGGGCTCGATCGCGGTCGGCAGCTTCAAGTCCGCAAGCAGCTCGCTGGCGTCGAGATAGGGGCGGCTGTCGATGAACTGGCCGGAATCGGCGCCATCGCGCGTCAGTCCTGCGGTGTGCGAGAGCACCTGCGCGATCGTCGTCTCGGCGACGCGCGGATGCAGGCCGCCGACATATTGGCCGATCGTGTCGTCGAGCCGGAGCTTGCGCTGCTCGCGCAGCTTCATGATGCCGGCGGAGGTGAAGCTCTTCGAATGCGAGGCGATGCGGAAGCGATGGCGCGGGGTGAGCTTCTCGCCCGTGTCGAGATCGGCAAGGCCGAACGCATGCTCGGCGACGACCTCGCCGCGATGGGCGAAGGCGATGATGACGCCCGGCTGCTGGGCCGTCGTCTGTTGAAATTCGATCCAGGACCCGATGTAGTCGATCGCGGATCGCAGCCAATTGTCCATTGCGCTACCGGTTTGCGAGGGGAAGATTTGGTGCGCAAAGCTAGCCGAGAAAGCGGAACGGGCACAACCCTGAGGTTGTGCCCGTCCACTCGTTCGAAGATGCGATGTCTCTAGTAGACGAGTGTCGCGCCGGTCGGCTTGTCGAGCGCGGCGGCAAGCGAGCGATATTCGGAGCTGTCGGTGCCGGCGAGCGAGGCGATCTTGTTGAGATGATACTGCGCCTGTTCGCGGTTGCCCTGCTCGAGCTGCCAGAGACCGTAATATTGCCAGGTGCGGACGTGGTTCGGATCGTCCTTGAGCGCCAGCTCGTAATAGGTCTTCGACGACTGATAATCGCCGAGCTTGCGATAGGAATAGCCGATCAAATTGGCGACATCGGCGACGTCGTCACGCTTGAGCGATTTCAGCTGCTCGATCGCGTCCGTGTAGTCGTGCCGGTCGTAGATCGTGGTGTAGGCGGTGCGATAGGCCGCCAGGAATTTGGGATCGCTGACGGATGAGCTCTTCTTCTTGCCCTTCTTGGTCGAGGTGTCCGACTTCGGCGGCGACGAAGGTTCATCGCTGCCAGCGGCATATGCGCTGGTCAGCATCGGCCCGGCCGCCAGTGCCATCGAGACCAGCCCCGGCACAAGAAGCATTGAGAGTCTTCGCATTTATGTTCTCCCGTATGGAACGTGGCGATCCTACACGATTGCCCGAAGACCGGAACACCCATGGGGCAAAAACATTCCCGCTTCGCACGATCTATTCGTCCTGCCGCAGATGACAAACTTGTCATCGAGATGAACGGAAGCCTGCAACGGCCTTCAGACCGGGTTCAGTGCGCAGTCCCTAGGCTCCCACCCACGATCGAAGAGGGGCGAGAGGGCGCCGCCTCGAGATCCTTCCAAGAGGAGACCACCATGTTGAAGACCATTTCCGCAGCCTTGCTCGCAGCTTCCGTGATCGCAGCCCCGGCCTTCGCCACTGAACCCGGCAAGACCACCACCGCGCCGGTGATCAAGGCCGACCAGAGCCAGACCAAGGCGGCGAACACTGCCGTCGAACCGGATGCCGGCGTCAAGGCCGACGCCAAGGGTGCTGACGTCAAGGCTGCCGACGTCAAGGCCGGTGCCAAGGTGTATAGCAAGTCGAGCGCGATGAACGCCAACGCCGCCGTCACGCCCGACGCGCACAAGACGGTGCGCAAGCATCGCCATCACAACAAGCAGGTCTCGGCCAAGGAGTCGCAGAAGGCGCAGCCGGACGTGACCAAGCCGGCGACGTCAGACAAGCGCAACTGACGACTGATCCCGCGCGGCGGCATCCCTGGCATTGCCCCGCCGCCGCGCGCGGAATTCAGGCCCGGTCCGTTCGCCCTGCCTCGTGCGGAAGCCCGAGGCGCGGTGGCGGGCCGGTGCGCTGTTGCGCCGCTGCTGGCGAATTCCCTTCGTGCAGGCTTGGGGCTAGAACATCTCCTGATCTGATCGAGCGGAGAGCGGGGCCTGTGGGGCGATTGACGAGATGTGCGGTGATCCTGGCGTTGCCGTTGGCGCTTGCGGCATGTTTCGGCAGTGACGGTGATCGTCCCACTGTGTTTGGCGGGACCCAGGCCGGCGGGCCGCAGCCGTTTCCCGACAATTTCCGCAGCGACACGCTGGCCTTGATGCGCAGCTATCTGAACAATCCGGTCGGCGTGCGCGACGCCGGCATGGCCGATCCGGTGCTGCGCGAGGTAGGTGGGCGGCAGTTCTACGTGAGCTGTCTGCACTTTACCCCGCGCGAGACCGATGGCAGCTACAAGGGCATGCGCGAGCGCGCCGCGATCTTCGTCAACGGGCGGGGCGACCGCGTCGTCGACCGGACGAGCGAGCTCTGCGCCGGTGCGGTTTACGCACCCTTTCCGGAACTTGAAAAGATGACGCGGTAGCGCAAATCCCGCCTTCATCGCCGCGTGCTAAGACGGACGGCGCCGGAGCCGCTGGATCACATTTTGGCGAGCTTTGAACGGGGTGGTTTCGTTTCGCGACAAATTGCTACGGCAGGCCCTGTGCGGGCGACGAGAGCAGCCGATGCAAGGCGACGGGACGGAACAAAATCGCGTTGTTGCCACCCTGTCACAGTAAGTAACGATCAACGTTCCGGCATCGCCGCGAAGCAACCAAATTCACGCCACGTTGTTTGCTGAGGGTCGAATTTGAAAGAACGGGGATGATCATGAAGTCTATCTTGCTCGGTGCAGTTGCTCTGTTGGCGCTGGCCGCGCCCGCGGCTGCAGCCGACATGCAGCCGCGCCCCTACACCAAGGCGCCGGCCTATACGCCGCCGCAGGTGATTTACAACTGGACCGGTTTCTACATCGGCGGCCATGTCGGCGGCGCGTTTGCCGGCGACAGCAGCTTCCAGTCGAGCGACGCCCGCTTCCTCGGCGGCGTGCAGGGCGGCTTCGACTATCAGTTCGCGCCCAACTGGGTGGTGGGTATCGAGGCCCAGTATTCCTGGCTGCCGACCAACAACAACGGCGTCACGTTCCCGCTGGGCACGCAGGTGACGTCCAACACCGACCAGCTCGGGTCGGTGACCGGTCGCATCGGCTACACCTGGGGACCGACGCTGCTCTACGCCAAGGGCGGTTATGCCTGGCGCAATAACGGCCTTGGCGTGAACATCGCCGGGGTGCCGCAGACCTTCACCACCACCGGCAACAGCAAGGACGGCTATACTGTCGGCGCCGGCCTCGAATACATGTTCGCGCCGAGCTGGTCGGCCAAGGCCGAGTACCAGTATTACAACTTTGGCAGCACCACCTTCACCTCCGGTCCGGCCGACATCGTCGGCGTTCGCGGCCGGGAGGACGAGCATACCGTCAAGGTCGGTGTGAACTACCGGTTCGGCTGGGGCGGTCCGGCGGCCTCGCGCTACTGACCTGCCGCCAACGCCCAGGATCTGGCAAAGGCCGGCCCTCGCCGGCCTTTCTTTTGCCCGTCTTGCGAGCCTTTTGTTTGCTTTGCGTGAACCATCTGGCGCATCATTTGCTTGCAAACAGAGCTGGCGCGCCTTCTCACGCGCGTCATGGGGCCGAGGTAAAGCAAAAATAATTTTTGCAATTTACGGAACTCGCGCTCTGGAACGCGTTATATGAGAATTACGGGCTGGTGGGACGACGGACATGCGTATCTTGGTGTCGGCAGTGGTGTTCTCGTGCTTCACCTGCCTGCCGTGCTCTGCACAGACAATCCTCAAATCCGAGCCTCTGGTGCTGTCCCCCTATGAGGTAGCCTTCGTCAAGGACGCCTCATGTCCGTCAGGCAAGGTGATGAAGGTCACCGGCGCGATCCGCGGGCTGCATCGCCGGAAAGCCTGTGTGACCCTGCCGGGCGAACAGGCGTCGCTCGCGACCGCGATCCCCTGAGACTTGGCTTCGAGAGTTGGCTTCGAGACTTGGCTTCGTGGCTTCCCGCGGCCGGGCCTCAGGAATTCAGCTCAAGCTCCATCCTCGACGCCCACTCGGCCTCCGCCTTGTTCTTGACGGGGTCCTCGCCTTGGGCTGCCCGGCAAGGCCTGATCTCGTAGTCGTTGTCGAGTACCCGGCGCGGTCCCGGCCGCTCATCGTCCCCGGAGATGTCCACGACGAGGCCGCTTCGCTGTGCCATTTTCCAGACGTCGGATTCATCAGGATAGGCCTTGCTGATCTGGGCGTCATTGCAGAACAGGGCGTAGGGCATTCCATCCCGCTCCAGGAAAGCCCGTTAACGGCTTTGCTGGTGAGGGGTTCCCAGCCTGCGCCCCGATCACCGCGCCGTGATCGGGGCGCGGGGGCCCTGAGTCGTAAACGAGTCCTGAATCCCAAAAAAAAGAATCCCTGGGACTCTCCGGCCGGAATCAGCGGATGTTTTCGGCCATGACGAGCGACCTGAAAACCTCTTGCGGGCACATGCTTCTGCCCCTGACGCTGGCGCTGTTTGGCGCCTGCGCGGCCAATCTTTGGCTGGTGTGGTCCTGGCTGTAAGCCCTGTTGGCGCGCCGGCCCTACTTTTTGGCCGGTGGACGGGGGGAGCCGTCGTGGATGGCAGCACGCAATTTGCTCAGGGTGGCCGCGCAATACTCCTCGCGCTCGCGCTCGAACCGCTCCTGATGCCTGCGAAAGTTGGCGATCCGGCTCTGCATCTCGCTGCGGAAATCGCCGCTTGCCCGCGTGAGCTGGACAGGCTGAGGCTGTGGAGGAGGCTGGGGCGGCAGAAGAGGCTGGGGCGGCTCGACCTCGAGCGCCTCGACGGCGACGATCTCGACGGTTGCCGCCGGTGAATCCGAAGGCCCGCCGTCTTGAAGGGCGTCATCCTTCCTGCCGGTCACCGATTGGACGAAGGCCACTGTCTGCGCGATCAGCGCGTCGCGTTCTCTGATCCAACTCATGATCCACCTCAGCCGCGCCCCATTCCAGCAAAGCGGCTGGGCTGAATCAAGGTTGTTCGCAAAGTCATTGCATATTTTTCCCGATCATCCGACATTGGGCGCATGGTTGCCCAAGACGAACGGGTGGACGAGGCGGAGGGCCTGAGGCTCGTCCGAGCGTTCCTGTCGTTGCCGCCCGACAAGCGGGCGGAGGTGATCGCGTTCGTCGAGGAGTTGGCGCGTGCCCGTGGCCGGCCCGAGCAGGGCACGGAGGCATCGCCGAGATGATTGCTACCGCTCGCGCGGATTGACGTTGGGCTCGAACGGCGCGCCCACAACCCGAACTGGTGTCCGGGCCGTGTCGTCGATCATCGCCCGCGCGGCGACCGGCTTTTGCGGGGCCTGCCCAAGCACCGGCTCGAACAGCATCAATGTGCCGGCCACGACGCCACAGCATAGCGCCACCGTCGCCAGCAAAAGCATGTTTCGGTTTTCTTCCTTGATCCGCATGGATCGACAACGGCGGATGCCGGGGCTCGGTTCCGCATCTGGGAAAGTCCGGATCGCCGCCGAAGTCGGCCGAAGCTTACACGAAGCTTACGGCGAGGCACCTTAAGGTTATTTTTCCGTAAGACTACCCCGGTCAAGTGGCATCAAATCTTAACGTCCGCCGGTTCCAATGCACGGTGCTGGGATTACGCCTCGACAGAAATCATTGGGAAGGCTGGGGATGAGCTTTTTGAACAATCTGAAAATCGTTTGGAAGGTTGCGTTGATCGTGGCCGTCATGGGCTGCGCGATGCTCGCCGTCGCCGGCTTCGGGGCGCGCGAACTCTCCGCGACGGTCGACGGATTTGCCGAACTCTCCGCCGCCCAATCCTCGGCGCTCAACCTGACGCGGGCTCAGCGCCGCGCCGAGACCTATCATGCCGCGCTCTACGCGGTCTTCACCGAGGCGACCGAGGCGGGTAACGCCAATCGTCTCAAGATCGCGAACCAGAACCGCGACGAAATCCATCAATTCCTTGATGTCGCGGAGCAGGACGATCCGTCGCGCGCGAGCCAGATCAAGAGCATCGGGGAGCAATTGAAGGCTGTGTTCGCCAGCTGCGACCCGGTGCTCCGGGCCGGCGCGCAGGCCAGCAGCACGGAGGATAATGCCAGGGCCGCGGAACGCGCGCACAAGGAGTGCGATCCGGTGATGGATGCGGCGCTGGCGCGCATCGCCCAGTTCGTGACCGAGAGCGCCCAGGCGGTTGCCAAGCGCAAGGCGGCCATCAACCGCGACGCCCAATCCGCGACCTGGACCGTGATCGGCGTCAGTGCCGGCGGCTTGATCCTGGGCATCGCGATAGCACTGTTCATCGGCCTCAATGCGATGTCTCGGCCCATTGCTCGTCTCAAGCTCGCCATGGAAGGGCTCGCCCGCAACGATCTCAAGACCGAGGTGCCCGAGAAGGATCGGCGCGACGAGATCGGCGAGATGGCCGGGACCGTCGAAGTGTTCAAGACCAACGCCCTGGAAATGGAACGCCTGAAGGCCGCGCAGATCGAAGCCGAGAAGCAGGCTGCCGAGCAGCGTCGCCGTGACATGGTCAACCTGGCCGATGGATTCGAACGCGCGGTCGGCGAGATCATCGACACCGTCGGATCCGCCTCCACCGAGCTCGAGGCGTCGTCCTCGACGCTGGCCACCACCGCGCAGCGCGCGCAGCAGCTGACCTCGGTCGTTGCGGTCGCGTCGGGCGAAGCGACCGGCAACGTGCAGTCGGTTGCGACGGCCACGGAAGAGCTGTCCTCCTCGGTCAACGAGATCAGCCGGCAGGTGCAGGAATCGGCGCGGATGGCGGGCGAAGCCGTCGCCCAGGCCCGCACCACGACGGAGCGGGTCAGCGAGCTCTCGGTCGCGGCCACGCGCATCGGCGATGTCGTCGAGCTGATCAACACCATTGCCGGCCAGACCAACCTCCTGGCGTTGAATGCCACGATCGAGGCGGCCCGTGCCGGTGAAGCGGGCCGCGGCTTCGCGGTCGTTGCCTCCGAGGTCAAGACGCTGGCCGAGCAGACCGCGAAGGCGACCGGCGAGATCAGCCAGCAGATTTCCGGCATCCAGACTGCGACCCAGGAATCCGTCGACGCGATCCGCGACATCTCCGCGACGATCGAGCGGCTGTCGGAGGTGTCCTCGACGATCGCCGCGGCCGTCGAGGAGCAGGGCGCCGCGACACAGGAGATCTCGCGCAACGTGCAGCAGGCCGCCCACGGCACCCAGCAGGTCTCCTCCAACATCACCGACGTGCAGCGTGGCGCCGCCGAGACCGGCTCGGCCTCCTCGCAGGTGCTCTCGACTGCGAAGATGCTGGCGAGTGACAGCAACCGGCTGAAGGACGAAGTCGGAAAATTCCTGCGGACGGTGCGCGCCGCGTAAGCGCCGGCGCTCGTCCGCCGCGTCTCCTATCGCGCCAGTAGCAAACCGAGCGCGAGCACGAACAGCACGGCCGTCATGACGACGGCCGTCGCCGCGCCGGCGGCGATTTTGGCCTTCTCTCTGGCTGTGGTGGGACGCATGTCGGCTGCATGCTATCTCATGTCGAACGCCGGTCCAATCCGTGTGCTCGTTCCTGCTGCGCCGTTCGGTCAGGCGGCGAGCTTTCGCTGGAAAAACCGTGTGACGCGCTCGATCGCATCTGGCGTCGCCGGGTCGGTATCGGAGAAATCAAAGCCGTGGGCCTTGCCTGGATAGGGCACGAACTCGGCTTCGGCGCCGGCGGCCTTGCCGAGTTGGACGAGCTCTCGTCCTTTGGCGATCGGCACGTTCCGGTCCTCCTCGCCATGCAGCTCGATGAGCGGCGGCAGGTGCTTGACCTTGCCGACCATTGCGTCGGGCATGCCGCCATAGAGCACGGCGAGCGCGGTGATGCGCATGTCGCGTGCGGCGGCGTCGGCGGCGATGTAGCCGCCCAGCGAGAAGCCCAGCAGGCCGAGATGTCCCGAACTCTCGGGTCGACCCTGGATGGCCGTCACGGTGGCGGAGACCGTATCGGCCCAACCGTCGAAACGCGCGGCGTAATAGGCATCGCGGCTCTCATGCGTGCTCGACTTTGACGTCAGCGCCGCCGTATCGGCCGGTGTCATGTAGCGGAGAAGATAGGCGTCGATGCCCTTGGCGGTCAGCGCCTCAACATACCGCTCGTAGGCGCGCGCCCTGAGCTCGATGCCGCGCGATCCGTGCAGCGCGATCACGGCGGGGCGTTTCCCGGCCGTTGCCGCCGCGTGGCGCGATACCGCCAGGTTGTCGCGACCGGAGGTGACGCTGAACTCCTCGCTCGGCGCGGCGTGCGCCGTGAGGGGCGTTAGCAGCGCGGAAATGGCGGTCAGCACCGTTCGTCGGGTGATCATTGCTGTGCTCACGAAAGGGAGATTTCGGAGATGGCGCCCGAGGCTGTATGATAAGGTTGCGACGGAATTTTGACTCGCGCCCAGCCCCATGATCACCCAACGTCCACCGGTGCTCGCTCACGAGCGTTTCCTCGCCGATCGCGAGCATTTTGAGGGCCTCGATCTCGCCGCGCGGTTCGAGCGGATCGAGCGGACGAACCTGTGGGGCGCCACGAGCTCGGTCTCCGGCCTCGGCTCGGAGGACCCGGCGACGGCCTCGATCCGGGAGGCGCTTCCGCCACTGCTGCAACGGCTCGGCGCGCGCTCGCTGCTGGATGCGCCCTGCGGCGATGCCGGGTGGATCGGCCGCATCAAGCTCGATCTCAATTACACCGGCATCGACATCGTGCCGTCGCTGATCGAGACCAACAACCAGCGTGTGGCGCGCGGCGAATTGTCCGGCCGGTTTCTCGTTGCCGACGTCACGCGCGATACGCTGCCGCGCGCGGATGTCATTCTCTGCCGGGACTGCCTGGTTCATTTGAGCTTCGACAATATCGCCCGCGCCGTCGCCGGCTTCCGCGACAGCGGTGCGCGCTTCCTGCTGGTTACCACCTTCCCCGAATGGGACGGCAACCGGGATTGCGAGGACGGCGATTGGCGGGCGCTGAACATGGAGAAGGCGCCGTTCGACTGGCCGGCGCCGCGCGCGCTGATCAACGAGCGTTGCGGGGAGGGCGGCGGCGGCTGGCGCGACAAGAGCCTCGGGCTCTGGCGGCTTGACCAGTTGCCCGATCGTGTCCGCATTGCCACGGATGTGTGATAGGCGCGGACGGAACGTCCATTGCTTCGGTGATCGCTCCGCCGCTACACTTTGGGTTGTGTAACGCGATCATGCTGGAGCACGTCATGCGAGCGAGTGCTGTCCTGGCCGCCCTGTTGATCTCGTGCTGCGCTCCGGCGGCAGCACAGCAAGACGGCGCCGCGCTCTACGCCACGCATTGCGCGCAATGTCACGATGGCGATGCCCAGAGCCGTGTGCCGGGCCGTAGCGCCATGCAAGCGATGTCGTTCGATCAGGTGCTGGGGACGCTGACCTCTGGCAGCATGGCGACGATGGCTAGGGACCGCAGCGACGAAGAACGCCGCGCGATTGCGGCCTTCGTCACCGGCAAGACCGCAATCGGTGGCAGCACGGCCGACACGCAGGGCCGTTGCACGCAGCCGGTCAGCGGCTTTCCGGAGCCGCTCGACGGGCCGCACTGGAACGGATGGGGCGTCGACGCCGGCAACAGCCGCTTCCAGCCGGCAGACATGGCGGGGCTGACCGCAGGAGAGGTGCCGCGCCTGAGGCTGAAATGGGCCTATGCATTTCCCGGCGCCTCGGTGTCCTTTGCGCCGCCGACCATCGTGGGCGGCCTGCTGTTCATCGGCGGCACCGACCGCAAGGTGCATGCGCTCGACGCGCGAAGCGGCTGCACGCTGTGGACCTTCGCAACCGATGCGGCGGTGCGCGCCGCGATCAGCTTTGCGCCGCTTGCCGGCACCGATCAGTTCGCGATCTTCTTCGGCGACCTGCGCGCCAATGCTTATGCCGTGAACGCGCTGACCGGCGCGCTGATCTGGAAGACGAAGGTCGAGGAGCACGCGGCCGCGCGCATCACAGGCGCGCCGGTGATGCATTCCGGCGTGCTCTACGTGCCGGTCTCCTCGATCGAGGAGGTTGCCGGCTCGCAACCCTCCTACGAATGCTGCACCTTCCGCGGCAGCGTAGTGGCGCTGGAGGCTGCGACCGGCAAGCCGGTCTGGCAGGCCTATACGATTCCCCAGGTGCCCCAGCCGACCGCCAAGAATGCGCGGGGTACGCAGCTCTTCGGTCCGTCCGGTGCCGCGATCTGGTCGGCGCCGACCATCGACGTGAAGCGCGGCGCGATCTATGTCGCGACCAGCAATTCCTATTCGGATCCGCCGTCGGAAATGAGTGACGCGATCCTCGCCTTCGATCTTGCGACGGGAAAACTGCTCTGGAAGCAGCAGGCGACGCCGAAGGATGCATTCGTCGTCGCGTGCTTCGGCGTAGACAGGACCAATTGTCCTGACGATCACGGACCCGATCACGATTTCGGCCAGTCGCCGATCCTCGTGACCTTGCGCGACGGCAGGCGCGTGCTCGTCATCGCGCAGAAATCTGGCGTCGTGCACGCGCTCGATCCCGATGACGGCGGCAAGATCCTGTGGCAGACGCGGATCGGCAAGGGCGGTCCGCTCGGTGGCAGCGAATGGGGCTCGGCTGCGGATCAGGATCGCATCTATGTCGCGAACTCCGACGTGCGCTTTACCCGCGACGGCACGCGGCAACTCGAACCCGCGCAAGGGGGCGGCCTGTTCGGCCTCGACCTCGCGAGCGGAAAGATCGCGATGGAGGTGCCGCCGGTCGCCTGCGGCGATCGCCCGCAGTGCAGCCCCGCGCTGTCGGCGGCGGTGAGCCTGATCCCGGGTGTCGTATTCTCCGGCGGCGTCAGCGGCTTCCTGCGTGCCTACGATACCGCCGATGGCAAGCTGTTGTGGGAGTTCGACACCGTGCAGGATTTCAAGGCCGTGAACGGCGTCCCGGCCCATGGCGGCGCGATCGACGGCCCCGGACCCGTCATCGCCGGCGGCATGCTCTACACCAATTCCGGCTACGGCCAATGGAGCGGCGTTGCCGGCAACGTGCTGCTGGCGTTCGAAGTGGGGAAGGAGTGAGAACGAGGGTCCATGATCGACGCCAGATGCAGTTGCGGCGCTGTCGCGCTGTCGCTTCCGGGACCATCCAGCCTCGTGGCCGCCTGTCACTGTATCGAGTGCCAGCGCCGAACCGGCGCGCCGTTCGGCGTCGGTGCCTTCTATCCGGTCGAGGTCGTCAAGATCTCAGGAGCGCCGAAGGAATATGTTCGCTCGGGCGAGAGCGGCGGCAAGGTCCGCAGCTATTTTTGCTCGGATTGCGGCTCGACGGTTTTTTGGAAGCCCGACAAGTTCCCCGGAATGATTGGCGTTGCTGTCGGCGCGATCGCGGACCCGAAATTTCCGGCGCCGAGCAAATCAGTGTTCGAGCAATCGAAACATGTGTGGCTCGAGATCACAGGCGTCGGCATCGAGCATCTGCAACGAGGCACCGTGCCGAAGATTTCAAGCTGAGGAAGGTGCATCGAGCGCTGGTGCCGGCTGAGGGGATTGAACCCCCGACCTTCGGTTTACAAAACCGCTGCTCTACCGCTGAGCTAAGCCGGCGACGCCTGGAGGAGCAGGCAGGGGCCGGCACATGCCGACGCTGTCCACCCGTGCGGGCCGCAATATCAGACTTGATGGGAAAGTGCCAGAACCGCGAGCGTCATCGCAAGACATGAATCAGGCGGCCCTGGGGCCGCCTGACGTGTCACGTTCGAGATAGGCCGCTTACTGGCAGATGTGCCGGCGGCCGTCTGCGCCCTTGAACCAGGTGCCGGGCGTACAGACGAAACCATTACGCTCGGCGTAGGTGCGGGTGTCCCAGCTGCGGTTGTCCCAACCGCGATTGTCCCAAGAATTATTCCAGCCATTGTCGTAGGCGTAGGAATTGTCCCAGGCGCGGAACGGAGCGGTTGCGATCGCGCCCGCGGTGCCGATCGCAGCGCCAGCCACGCCGGCGGCTACATCAGTCGGCCAGAAGCCGGTGCGGCTCCTGTTCCAGTCGTTATTCCAGTCGCCATTGTTGGTCTGGCGGTACGACATGCGACGATGGCGATAATCCCTGTCGGTATACGTGTTTGCCGGTCCGAGGTTCTGGCAGCTGGCATTGGGGAATTGGGCCGAGCAGCGGGCGGGATTATTGACCACGGTCTGTGCCATCGCGGGGGCCGCGAGCGTGGTGGTCGCGATCGCGACGGCGCCGAGGAGTTTGATATTCATGGTTGTTGGCTCCCGTTGTGATTGACGGGGGCTAAATGTCGAGCGCGCCGGACGTTCCGGTGAAACCGCTCGATTTTCACAGTGGAACGGTCACACGGATGTGAGCTTACGGGCATAGTTCCGCTCGGTGAGCGCGACGCCGTTAACGCTTCGCTAGCTCGCTCTGGAGCATTTGAGCGGCGCGAAATCCCAGCACATTAGGCTTACCGGAAATTGGTGAGCAGGCCTTAACCCTCTCTGGGTCGCGATCGGATAGGTTGTCGCCGGATAACCGGGGTCTCCTCATGCGCGCCGTGGCGCTCGCCGCCTTCTTGATCGGACTGCCCGCGACGGCGTTTGCCGGCGGCTTCGAGATCGTCGTTCCCGGCCGTCCCGGCGTGCCGATCATCATCAATAACATCGACGCGTCCTATGCGGTGGTCGAGGGCGTCTGGGGCCTTGGCAAGAACCAGCAGGTGCAGCCCACGATCTATGGCGGGCGCTATATCGCCGAGCGGCAGCCCGACGACGTCGGCCATTATTACCCGACACTTGGCCTGCGGCCCGGCTACGGCCGGCTCGAGGTCGAGCCGCCCGCGAACCGCAAATTGCCAAAACCCGCCGAGGGCTACCACCAGAGCTGGGGCGCGTCGTCCGCGCCATTGCCGCCGCAGATAGACGTGCCCGTCGATCCGCCGCCGGTGATCTACGCGCCTGAAATCAACGACCGCCCGAGGCCGCCGCGGCCGCGGCCGCGGCCGCACACAGAGATACCCGGCAAGCCGCCGGGTTGAGAAACGTAATTCCAAAAAACGGAAATCAACAGGAGAGAGTAATGCGTCAAATGATTTCGGGACTGGTCGCGGCGGCTGCCGTGATGTTCGCGGCCACCGCGCCCGCCGCGGCCTGCGGCTTCACCACCTGCGCGCCGGTCGCGCCGGTCTATTCGGGCTGCAACACCGGCTGCGGCGGCTACGGCTATGGTTATGGCGCCTATGAGCGCCTCGCCGATCCGGCCACGCAGTACTATTACGTCAACCAGGGTCCGACCTACACCGGCCCGGGCGCCTTCGCGCCGTATCCGACCTACCGTGAAGACGCGGTCGTCGCGCCCGCCAATTACGGCTATGGCTATGGCTATCGTGCGGCCGTGGCTCCCCGCCCGTACTACCGTCCGTATCGCTACGGCTACGGCCCGCGCTACGGCTATCTGCCGCGCGTGCACTATGGCTATGGTCCGCGTTACGGCTACGCGCATCGCCACGCGCCGTACTACGGCGGCCATCGCGTGCTGCGCCGCTATTACTGATCTCTGATCGGTTGAACCAACGAGACGCCCGTTCGCGTGATGCGGACGGGCGTTTTGCTTTTTGGATCGCGTTCACGGACCCACGTGATGCCGTCATGCCCGGGCTTGTCCCGGGCATCCACGTTCTTTGAACGGCGCAGCGAGGCGTGGATGGCCGGGACAAGCCCGGCCATGACGACGCGGAGGCATTCGCGCCCGGATTTCATGCAAGCGGGCGCGATGGCACTACCGCTTCATCAGCCCGAGCCGGCTCGCACCGACATAGAGCGAGAGCACGGCGGCATTCGAGACGTTGAGGCTCTTGATCTCGCCGGGCATGTCGAGCCGCGCCACGACGCTGCAGGTCTCGCGGGTCAATTGCCGCAGACCCTTTCCTTCGGCGCCGAGCACCAGCGCGAGCGGCTCGCGCAGCGCGACGTCCGAGAGGTCCTCGCTGCCTTCGCTGTCGAGGCCGACTGTCTGGAAGCCGAGTTCGTTCAGCGTGGTCAGCGCGCGAGCGAGGTTTTGTACGGTCACCATCGGTACCAGCTCCAGCGCGCCGGAGGCAGCCTTGGCGAGCACGCCGGTTGCTTCCGGACTGTGGCGCGCGGTGGTGACGATCGCCTTCACCGCGAAGGCTGCCGCCGAGCGCAGGATGGCGCCGACATTGTGGGGATCGGTGATCTGGTCGAGCACCAGCACCATGCCTTCCTGCTTCAGCGTCTCGAGGTCGGGTGAGGGCAGGGGATCGGCCTCCGCGAGCAGGCCCTGGTGCACGGCGTCGGGCGAGAGCAGCCGGTCGATCTCCTGGGGCCGGACGATCTCGGGGGCGACGCGGGTTTCGATATTTTCGTCCGCAAGCCGCTTCGCTGCGTTCTCGGTCAGCGTCAGCTTGCGGATCCGGCGCGCAGGGTTGGCGAGCGCCATCGTGACAGTGTGCCAGCCATAGAGGATGACCGGCCCGTCGGGGTGCGAATCGCGGTCGCGCCAGGCCGGGCGGCCAGCCGATTTTCCGGGCCTGTTGAAGGGCTTAGCCCCACCGCGGGGACCCTTGGGGGTGAATTTTCGATCCTTCATGGGTCCGCTTGTGTCACGGGTCCCGGAATATGGCAATTTGGGTGCCCGCGAGGGCGATTTTAGCTGTTCGCCTCGGTTGACTTTGCCCCACCGCATCGCCCATAAACGCGCCCGGTCGCGCCCCCATCCGGGCTGTCGCGGCCTTCACGTTCCATGGCCGTCTTCGGTCCGCCGGCAAGGTCCGGCCCGATTGTGCTGCCGTCGAGCGGGGGAGTGTCCCGAGTGGCAAAGGGAGCTGACTGTAAATCAGCCGCCTCATGGCTTCGCAGGTTCGAGTCCTGCCTCCCCCACCAGCCTTCGCTCGCTTCGCGAGCTACGGCTGGGCAAGCCAGCCCAAATCGCCGTCACGCGTAGCTAGCGAAGGCTGTCCCGCCCTAGCCCGGAGGGCGTAGGCGGACTCGCTCTAAGCGCGAGTCACCCCATCATCTCCCGCACCATCGGCACAACCTTCCGCCCATAAAGCTCGATGCTCGTCATCAGCTTCTCATGCGGCAATGGTCCCGCCGAATACTTCAGCTGAAACCGCGAAATGCCGAGGGCCTTGGCCGTCTTCGCGATCTTGCGCGCGACGGTCTCGGGCGAACCGACATAGAGCGAGCCGTGCTCGGCCTCGCTGACGAACTCGTCGCGGCCCATCGGCGGCCAACCGCGTTCCTTGCCGATGCGGTCACGCATGGCCTTGTAATCGGGCCACAGCTCTTCACGTGCCTGTTCGTCGGTCTCGGCGACATAGCCGGGCGAGTGCACGCCGATCGGCTGGGCCGGGCGGCCGAACTCTTTGAACGCACGGTGATAGAGATCGACATAGGGCGCAAAGCGCGCGGGATCGCCGCCGATGATTGCGAGCATCAAAGGCAGGTCGTAATGCGCGGCACGCACCACCGATTGCGGACTGCCGCCGACGCCGATCCAGGTTTTCAGCGTGCCGTTCTCGACCGGCGGATAGACCAGCTGATCCCGCAGCGGCGGACGCAGCTTGCCCTCCCAGCTGATCGGCTTCTGCGACAATAGCGCTGCGAACAGGTCGAGCTTCTCCTCGAACAGCTCTTCGTATTTGCGCAGGTCGAAGCCGAACAGCGGAAAGGATTCGATAAAGGACCCGCGACCGAGGATCACCTCGGCGCGCCCGTTCGAGAGCGCATCCAGCGTGGCGAAGCGCTGGAAGACGCGGATGGGATCGTCTGAGCTCAGCACCGTCACGGCCGAGCCGAGATGGATGCGCTTGGTGCGCGCCGCGATGGCTGCGAGCGCGGCTTCGGGCGAGGAGATCGCGAAATCGGCGCGGTGGTGTTCGCCGAGGCCGATGAAGTCGAGACCGAGCTCGTCGGCCAGCACGGCTTCGTCGATGACGTTGCGGATCACCTGCGCGTGGGGAAGCAAGGCGCCGGAGGCGTCCCTGGTGACGTCGCCAAACGTATCCAGTCCGAATTGAAGCGGTGCGGTCATTGATGGGGTCTCTGCGGGCGCGGCTTTTGCGATTTACGGGAAGGGATCGTTTGCGGTGGAGCTAGGCCGCTGAGGCAGGTGCAGCAATGCTGCTCCGAGAAACCCATCGTTTCCCTTTTTGAATGATGTCGAGCCCGTGCCCGCGGTCAGCCGGCCTCGGCGAACATGTCGACCAGGGTCTCGCGCAGCCAGCGTTGTGCCGGCACGGTGTCGTTGCGCTGGTGCCAGAACAGGCTGACGATGCGCGTCGGCGCGCGAAGTGGAAGCGGCATGGCGTGCAGGAACGGCGCGTGGCGGGATTGCGAGCGCAGGTCGCTCGGCAGTACGGCGATCAGGTCGGACTGGCGCACGACCTCGTAGGCGGCGCTGTAGTGATTGACGGTCGCGACCAAATTGCGCGACAGCCCGCGAGAGGCCAGGAAAAGATCGTAGGACGGCAGGGTCTTGCCGGCGAGGCTCACATCGACGTGCCCCGCGTTGAGGAAGCTGCGCGTGCCGAGCCGCTTCATCGCCGCGAGGGGATGGCCGCGCCGCATGAAGCAGGCGTAGTCGACCGTCCACAGCGAGCGTGAGCGAATGGCGGCCGGCTGCTGCGCCTCGTTGACGTAGACGCTGAGCACGCAATCGACCCTGTTGTCCTCGAGCTGGTCGGCGATCTCCAGAATGGTGTTGGGAACGGTATGAACGCGCGCCTTGGGCGCGACCTTGGCGAGATGACCGAGCAGGTTCGGCATCACCAGCGAGGCGACATAGTCCGACATCGACAGGCTGAACTCGGTCTGCGCGCGGCGCGGATCGAACACCTGCTCGTCGAGCGCGCCGCGGACGCTTTCGAGCGCCTCGCCGATCGGCTCCCACAGCACGACGGCGCGCTGGGTCGGACGGATGCCGGTGCCGGACCTGACGAAGAGGGGATCGCCGAGCGCGTCGCGCAGGCGCGCAAGCGCGTTGCTGACCGCCGGCTGCGTCATCAGCAGCGCGTTGGCCGCGCGCGTGACGCTGCCCTCGGTCATCAGGGCCTCGAAGACTTTCAGCAGGTTGAGGTCGAGCGAGCGGAACGACAGAACATTCACCACAGTGATGTACTAGATCATAATTATAAATTATGACGATAATATCTCTTTGTCTATGGTTCCCCATAGCGACACGCGGAGCGCCGGGCCGCCAGACTGACGGGGACTTTCATGTCGATGATATCGGCGCGCATCGAGCGCCTTCCATTCGCACGTTTCCACACGCATCTGCTGCTGATGGGCGGGCTCGGCTACATGTTCGACGCGATGGATGCAGCCGTGCTGGCGTTCATCCTGCCGGTGCTGCGCACGACCTGGAACTTGTCGAGCGTGCAGATCGGCGTGCTCGGCAGCAGCACCTATATCGGCTTCCTGTTCGGCGCGTTGCTGGCGGGCACGCTCGGCGATCTGATCGGCCGTCGGGCGGTGATGATGTCGGCGCTGGCGCTCTATTGTGCCGCGTCCATCGTCAGCGCGGCGGTGGACAGCTGGTCGTCCTTCTTCGCGGCCCGCGTCGTCGCGGGCATGGGCACCGGCGCCGAGAGCGCGATCATCGCGCCTTATCTCGCCGAGTTCGTGGCGCGGCGCTTCCGGGGCAGCTTCACCGGCTCACTGGCCGGCTTCTTCTCCTTCGGTTTCGTCGCGGCGGCGTTGCTCGGCTACTTCATCGTTCCCGCCTATGAGAACGGCTGGCGTATCGTGCTGGTGATCACCGCGGTGCCGGTCGTGATGCTGTTGTGGTGGCGCAGGGCGCTGCCGGAATCGCCGCGCTGGCTGGAAAGCCAGGGCCGGCAGAAGGAAGCCGAAGCGGTGCTCGACCGTATCGAAGCCGGCTTTGCCCGTGAGGGTCACGTGCTGCCGCAGCCGATCGTCGAGGCGGTCAGCGCGCCCGTCGCCGGGGGAACGCTGCTGGCCAATTTCGCCGCGCTGCTCGCCGGCCGGCAGGCGCGCATCACCATCATGACCTGGATCATGTGGCTCGCGATCACCTTCAGCTATTATTCCTTCTTCGTCTGGATTCCCGGCCTTCTGGTCCAGAACGGCATGAGCATCACCAAGAGCTTCGCCTATTCGATCGCGATCTATTGCGCGCAGATACCCGGCTATTTCAGCGCCGCCTGGTTCAACGAACGCATCGGCCGCCAGGCGACCATTGCGTCCTACATGGTGCTCGGCGGCGCCAGCGCGCTCGGGCTCGCCTTCGCGCAGAGCGACCAGCAGATCATGCTCGCGGGCATCTGCCTGTCGTTCTTCATGAACGGCACTTATGCCGGCGTTTACGCCTACACGGCGGAAGTGTTTCCGACGCCGGTCAGGACCACCGGCGCCGGCCTCGCCTCGGCGATCGGCCGCATTGGCGCAATCGTCTCGCCGATCCTGGTCGGCTATCTCTATCCCAATTTCGGCTTTGCCGGCGTGTTCGGCATCACCACCAGCGTGCTGCTGGTCGGCGCGGTGACCGTCGTTCTGATGGGCGTGCGGACGCGCGGCCGCTCGTTGGAAGAGATTGCAGCGGGTGAAGTGGCGTGACTCGGACCAGACCCAAGCCCGATCCCTGCAAGCCCGATCCCTGGCTCTACGCCGTCGCCGCGGCGCAGGGCAGGGTGGATCAGCCGGCTGCGCTATTCTCGGCGCTGGACGAAGCCACGAGGTCGGCGATCGGGCACAAGCTGTTCACGATCCTGACCTATGACGGCGATAGCGGCGAAGCGGCGCGGGTCTATTCCAATCTCCCGGGCCCGTACCCGACCGGCGGACGCAAGCGTCTGGCGCCGGGACCGTGGACCGAGGCCGTTCTCGATCGCGGCGAGGCCTATGTCGGCCGGACGCGCGATGATCTGCGCAGCGTGTTTCCCGACCACGAGCTGATCGCCTCGCTCGGCTGCGAGAGCGTGCTGAACATGCCCGTGCGCTGGCGCGGCCGCACGCTCGGCTCGCTCAACCTGCTCCATGAGGCCGGTTGGTACGGCGAGGACGACGTCGCCGCCTGTCTTCCCTTTGCCCAGCTCGCGCTACCCGCGCTGCTGACGACAGCCAACTCTTCATCGGATAAGTCCTGACCAGACAGGAAACGATCATGCCCAGTACGCTCTTCAAGAATGCCGCTCTGCTCGATCCGCTCCAGCCCGACCTCCTGGAGGGGCATCACGTGCTGGTCGAGGATAATGTGATCAAGGAGGTCTCCGACCGGCCGCTCCAGGCCGCAGCCGACCGCACGATCGACCTGAAGGGCAAGACGCTGATGCCCGGCCTGATCGACCTGCATGTGCATGCGGTGGCGGTCGAGCTCAACCTGTCACAGCAGGTGCACATGCCGAACGTGCTGGTGACGCTGCGCTCGACCCTGCTGCTGCGCGGCATGCTGCGGCGGGGCTTTACCACCGTCCGCGATGCCGGTGGTGCGGGCCATGCGCTGAAGCAGGCGATCGAGACCGGCCTCACCGACGGCCCGCGGCTGTTCGTCTCCGGCCGCGCGCTCAGCCAGACCGGCGGCCACGGCGACATGCGGGCGCGCTCGGACTATCTGGCGAGCGACGCGCCGTGTCCGTGCTGCGTGCGTGTCGGCGCGCTGGCGCGCGTTGCCGACGGCGTCGATGGCGTGCGCAAGGCCGCGCGCGAGGAGCTGCAGATGGGCGCCGACCAGATCAAGATCATGGCGTCCGGCGGCGTCGCGTCGCCGACCGATCCGGTCGGCGCCTTCGGCTACTCCGAGGACGAGATCCGCGCCATCGTCGCGGAGGCGGGCGGGCGCCAGACCTACGTGCTCGCCCATGCCTACACCGCGGCTGCCATCGAACGCGCGGTTCGCTGCGGGGTGCGCACGATCGAGCATGGCAATCTGGTCGATGCTCCGACTGCGCGCCTGATGGCCGAGAAGGGCGCCTATGTGGTGCCGACGCTCGTCACCTATGAAGCGCTGGCCAACGAGGGCGCCCAATATGGACTGCCGCCCGAGAGCGTGGCCAAGATCGCCGATGTCCGCGACGCTGGTCTGCGGTCCCTCGCGATCTACCGCGACGCCGGCGTGAAGATGGGCTTCGGCAGCGATTTGCTCGGGCCATCCCAGCGTCTTCAGAGCGACGAATTCCGCATCCGCGCCGAGATTCTCGGGCCGCGCGCCGTCATCGCCAGCGCAACTTTGATCGGCGCCGAGGTGCTCGGCATGGAGGGCAAGCTCGGCCGTATCGCGCCCGAGTCCATCGCCGATCTGCTGGTGGTCGACGGCAACCCGCTACGCGATGTCGCCTGCCTGCTCGGCCAGGGCGAGCGCATCCCGCTGGTGATGAAGGCAGGCAAGGTCCAGTTCGACAGGTTGAACGCCTAAAGCGTTTTCGAGCGAAGCGGACACCAGTTCGCGTCAAGAAAACGCGTCAAAACAAGCCGTTCTACCGCCACATCCCCCGCATCCGCGCGCCGATGTCGATCTTCGGGCCCTGCGCGGCAGTGCGGGCCGCGCCGGTGGCGGCCTTCGGCCAGGCGGTGCGCTCGAACAGATAGACCAGCTGCTCCGGGATGAAGCGGGTACGCGAGGCGTAGACGTGGCGGTCGCCCTTGGCGGCCTGGCCGTGGACGAAGAAGCGCTGCGGCACGACAAGGTGGAGATCGTCCTTGGCGCGCGTCATCGCGACATAGAGCAGGCGGCGCTCCTCCTCGAGCTCGGCGCTGGTGCCGGCGCCGAGATCGGAGGGCATGCAGCCGTCGACGACGTTGAGCACGAACACCGACTTCCACTCCTGGCCCTTGGCCGAATGGACGGTGGAGAGGATCAGGTAGTCTTCGTCGCGCAAGGGGGGACCGGACTTGTCGCTGGTTGCATCCGGCGGATCGAGCGTGAGCTCGGTCAAGAATTTCTCGCGCGACGCGTAGCCGCTCGCGATCTGCTCGAGCTGCATCAAATCGGCGCGGCGCGTCTCGGAATCCTCGTGGATGCGATCAAGATGCGGCTCGTACCAGAGCCGCACGCGTTCGAGATCGGCCGGCCATTCCGAATAGCGCAGGTTTTCGACGGTGCGAACGAAGTCGGTCCAGTCGGCGCCGGTGCGCGCCGGCACCGGAAGCTGGCCCAGCGCGTGCAGCGGGTCCGTGCTGTCAGCCATCTGGTCGAGCACGCGCTGCGCCGTTGCGGGGCCGATGCCCGGCAACAGATGCAGGATGCGGAAACCGGCGACGCGGTCGCGCGGGTTCTCAGCAAAGCGCAGCAGCGCCAGCACGTCCTTGACGTGCGCGGCGTCGAGGAATTTCAGTCCGCCGAACTTGACGAAGGGGATGTTGCGTCGGGTCAGCTCGATCTCCAGCGGCCCCGAATGCGAGGAGGTGCGGAACAGCACCGCCTGGTGCTTGAGCAGCGTGCCTTGCTCGCGGTTGGCCAGCACCTCCTCGACGATGTAGCGGGCCTGGTCGGCCTCGTCGTGCACGGTGACGAGCTGCGGCTTCTGTCCGGACGTGCGGTCGGTCCAGAGGTTTTTGGTGAAGCGCTCGCGCGCAAGGCCGATGACGCCGTTGGCGGCGGCCAGCACAGCTTGGGTCGAGCGGTAATTGCGGTCGAGCGTGATCATCTCGGCGCGGGGCGAGAAGCTCTGCGGAAACTCCAGGATGTTGCGCACGGTGGCGGCGCGGAACGAGTAGATCGACTGGGCGTCGTCGCCGACGACGGTGAGGCCGCGGCCGTCGGGCTTGAGCGCTAGGAGGATCGAGGATTGCAGGCGGTTGGTGTCCTGGTATTCGTCGACCAGGACGTGATCGAAGCGGCCGCCGATCTCCTCGGCGATCAGCGCATCGCTCATCATCTGCGACCAGTAGAGCAGGAGGTCGTCGTAATCGAGCACGTGCTGGGCCTGCTTGGCCTCGACATAGGCTGCGAACAGGCCCTTCAGCTCGGCCGCCCATCCTGCGCACCAGGGATAGTGCACTCCTAGCACCTTCTCGATCTCCATCTCGGCATTGACGCAGCGCGAATAGATCGACAGGCAAGTGCCCTTGGCCGGAAAACGGCTCTCGGTCTTCGACAGGCCGCGCTCATGCCGGACCAGATTCATCAGGTCGGCGGAATCCTCGCGGTCGTGGATGGTGAAGGCGGGATCGACGCCGATCCGTTCGGCATATTCGCGCAACAGGCGCGCGCCGATGCCGTGGAAGGTGCCGGCCCAGGTGAGCGCATCGCGCATGATCGCGGCGTTGTTCTCGCCCAGCACCTTGAGGGCGATACGTTCCACCCGGCTCGCCATCTCGGCCGCGGCGCGGCGGGAGAACGTCATCAGCAGGATGCGGCGCGGATCGGCGCCTGCCACGATCAGATGCGCGACGCGGTGGGCGAGCGTGTTGGTCTTGCCGGAGCCGGCACCGGCAATGACGAGCAGGGGGGCGCCAACGGTCGCACCGTCGGCCACGCCATGCTCGACGGCGCGGCGCTGCTCCGCATTGAGCGTGTCCAGATATGTCGCCACGAATCGCCCCGGTGAAAGGGTAAGAGTCGGCGATCCCGTCGCGAATCGCAATGCAGCTGGACGGAGCTGGAATTAAGATTTAGGGGGAAGACGGCCCAAGGTTCCAGCCCGAAAAGCGCACCCGGCATGACCGAGCTCAAGTCCGACCAGTTCGAGATGCGGCGGCTGGAATCGCTCAGCAACACCATTTTTGGTGTCGCCATGACGCTTCTGGCCTACGACCTGCCCAAGGCCGCGGTCTTCACCACCGCGCCCGACTGGAACGATCTCGCCCGGGTCTATTCTGGCAAGCTCGCCGGCTTTGCGCTCAGTTTCATCATCGCCGGGGTGTTCTGGATCAGCCATCACCGCCGGCTGGCACGCCAGCCCGTCGGCAGCCGCGGGATGGTGATCCTCAATCTGTTTTTCCTGCTCTCCATCGTGCTGCTGCCGGTGACCAACGGCCTCTACACCAACTACAGCATGAGCAGCGCGGTCGCGGTGCTCTACGGCCTGCACCTGACCGCGATCGCCGGCCTCAATGCTTGGCTGTGGTGGACCATCCTGCGCGGCTGGGGCCGCGAGATCATGGCCTCGATGTTTCCGCTTGCCATGTTCATCCCGGGCACGATCGTTGCGGCGTTTGCGCCGCATATCGCACCCTTCGTGTGGTTCATCGCCTTCGGCGGGCTCCTGATCCAGCGCTTCTACGTCGCGCCGAACCCATCGGCCGGCACGTAAAGCTTGACCGGGCGGATCTCGTAGACCGCAGTCGGATTGACCGCGCGCAGCTTCCGCGCCGCCGCGATCGCCTCGTCCTCGGTGGCGCATTCCATCAAATGGAAGCCCAGAAGCTGCTCCTTGGTCTCGGCAAACGGGCCGTCCAGCACCATGCCCGCACCGGGGCCGCGCAAGGTGCGGGCCTTACGGGTCTCATCCAGACGGGCGGCCGGTCCAAACTGGCCGCTTGCCCTCAGGGGTGCCTGAACCTCGATGACCTTGGCCACGACCGCGGCGTCTTCCTCCGGCGTCCAGGACATGACCTCGTCTTCGACGTGATAGGCCAGGATGGCATAGAGCATCGTCACCTCGTTTCTGTTCTGCGCAGGTCCCAAGGACGTAGCACGGCCGTCCGCGCCGACAATCGGGAAAGCAAAATATTACGTGGCCGGCAAGCGACGAAACCGTCCTGAAACCCGATTGCGGCCTTGCCGTGTGAACGCTGCCGGAACCGGTCGCGACTGATGACCACAACAACAAGGTTTTCGCTGGAGGCGGCAATGTCGGGTCACACCATCAAGACCGTTTGCAAGATCATCTGCGACGCGCGACGGACGGGACAATCGGAGCCGGCCGATCTGCACGACGAGGCCGGCCATCACCGCTATTACGGCAGCTCGGCCGAGAATGGCGGCGAGCGGATCGTGGAGAGCCGGCGCGGCAAACGCCCGCGCGTGCTCAACATCTTCGGTTTCTGAAGCATGATGCGGAAAGGTGTGCCGATCGCGCCGTGCCTGCTCCAAGGCAAATCCACAAAAGAAAAGGCGCGGCGGGGAAGCCCCGTCGCGCCCGATTTCTTGCTCGCTGGTCCAGGGCTGAGAGCGCCCCGATGCCAAGCCCTTGCTAGAGTAGGGCTTAGCGGGCGATCCCAGCGAGGTGACAGCGCTTGAGATAAGACACTGGATCACCTCCTTTCGTTGGTTTCGGGAGATTTCAATATAGGTTGTAAGGCCGCCACTGTTAAGGGGCGGCGCCGGAGGTGGGAACGGGTGCGGCGTTCGACATGGCGCGGTCCGGTTGGACGCGACAACCATTAAGCATCAGGACGTGTAATGCAGCCGATTTGCCGGGATGGATATCCAGGCCCTCTCGCCAAATCTTTGAAATCATTGGAGCGGGTGAAGGGAATCGAACCCTCGTATTCAGCTTGGAAGGCTGCTGCTCTACCATTGAGCTACACCCGCATCGGAGGCTCCCTAACACGGCCGGACGGCGGTCTCAACTGCTCCGAATGCCCGCTTTGCCGCCTCGCGCCGCCTGAACTCCCGAAATTTTTTCAAACCTGGCCAAGGATTCCGGCGTCTCGTTCGTCTGAAGGCGTGAATGCCCGGAAATCTCCTTCCGGCGCCCCGGCTTATGGGTGGAACTGCTATGGTAAAGCGCTTGCGATCGCGGTCATGGACGGGACCGGCCGCAGGACTGGGTGACGATCCCCATTGCGTCGCTCAATCCCGTCGGCCGTGAGGACAGGGTATGGGGCGCACCATTCAGCTCACGACGGCAGAGGTGACGGAGCCGCCGGACGGCGGCCCCACGGACAGCGACCTCGTCAGTCTGGCCACGCAGGGCAACCGGGCCGCATTCGAGGCCCTGTTGCGGCGTCACTACGACCTCATGCACCGCGTTGCGTGGCGCATGACCGGCTCCCGGACCGACGCGCAGGATATTTGCCAGGACGTTTGCTGCGCGCTGGTGGAACGGATCGCTTCGTTCAGAGGTGAGGCTAAGTTCACGACCTGGCTGGTCGGCATCGTGCGCAACGCCTGCCATGACCATCATCGGCGCCGTTCGACCTTCACGCGCTTCAAAGGCCATCTTGCCGTTCTGGCCGACATGGCGGCGCCGCCGGATGGCCGGGATCTGTTTCGTCGCAGCTGGCTCGCGAGCGAGCTGGCGCGGCTTTCGCCGCTGCTGCGGGAAACGGTCGTGCTCGTGGCCGGCGAAGGCATGACGCATGCGGAGGCCGCCGCGGCCCTCGGGGTCTCCGAATCGACCATCTCCGGCCGCATGCACGAGGTGAGGCGGCAGGCGGGTCTCGCAAAGGACATTGGCGATGAGTTCTGATCCCAACAGCATGCGTTTGCCCGATCCTCCGCCGCCGGCGGCAGAAGTACGCGACGCTGCCGTGCAACAGGCGTTGCTGCGCTTCGATCAAAAGAGTGCCGAGAACGGCCAAGGAATTCCGACCGACATCCGTCTCATCGAGCGAACCGTCGCGCCCTTGCGGCGGTCGCGCGAGAGGTCTGTCATGAGTCGTACGCGATATTTCCTGGCTGCCAGCCTGGCCTGCGTTGTTGCCGGGACGGGCGCCTATCTCCATCTCATGCGGTCGTCGCAGGACGTCGCCGCACCCATCGAACAGAAGCTGGCGAGCAACGAGGTCGCTCAGGCTCCTTCGACAGTGCAGGCAAAGAAGGAAAGCGACAGCCCGGCCCGGCCGCAAGCGCCGGTCGAAGCCTCTCCGGCCGCAAAGCCCATCCAGGAAGCCGCCGCGCCTGCGGTTACGGCGGCGCCGCCTCCCGCCAGACCGCACGCGGAGAGCCAGGTCGCCAGCAGGGCCGCTCCTCAGGCATTTTCCGCGAGGGCGCCCGACCAGGTGCGGGGTCTCATTCCGTTTGGTGACGCGCGCAGCCGCCATGGCATCACTGCTGACGGCGGCACGCGCATGTCGCCGTCAGCATCTGTGCGTCAGGCGGCGCCGGTCGACGTCTTGCGCGACCACAGCCAGCGCGAACACGAGCCTGTCGGCCGCGACAAGTTTGCGAATGCGCCGGAGAACGCCTTCAAGGTCGCGCGCGATGTGCCCGTCTCGACATTCTCGATCGACGTCGATACGGCGTCGTACGCGTTCGTCCGCGCACAGCTCAACCGCAACATCCTGCCGCCGGCCGCCTCCGTCCGGACCGAGGAGCTGATCAATTACTTCCCCTATGCCTATGAAGCGCCCGCATCGGCGAACGAGCCATTCCGGGCCAACGTTGCCGTGTTTCCGAACCCCTGGGCGGAAGGCCGCAAGCTCATCCGCATCGGCGTCAAGGGATATGCGCTGCAACAGACGAGCCGGCCGCGCGCCAATCTCGTCTTCCTGATCGATACGTCGGGCTCGATGCAGCCGCAGAACCGGTTGCCGCTCGTGAAACAGTCGCTTGCCATGCTGGTCACCCAGCTGCAACCCGAGGACCGCATCGCGATCGTGACCTATGCCGGGAATGCCGACACGGCGCTCGAGCCCACCTCCGTCTCCGAGAAAGCGAAGATCCTCGCGACGATTGATCGGCTCGAGGCGGGCGGCAGCACGGCCGGGGCCGAAGGCATCAGGCAGGCCTATACGCTTGCGGCGCAGAACTTCGACGCCGGCGGCGTCAACCGCGTCATCCTCGCGACCGACGGCGACTTCAATGTGGGGATCACGAACCAGGGCGAATTGAAGAGTTTCGTCGAGCGCCAGCGGGAAAAGGGCATTTTCCTGTCCGTGCTCGGTGTCGGTGCCGGCAATTACAACGACGCGCTGGCGCAGACATTGGCGCAGAACGGCAATGGCGTGGCTGCCTACATCGATACGATCAACGAGGCGCGCAAGGTGCTGGTCGAAGAGGCGAGTTCGACGCTGTTTCCGATCGGCAAGGATGTGAAGATCCAGATCGAGTTCAATCCCGCAGCGGTCGCCGAATATCGGCTCATCGGCTACGAGACCAGACTTCTCAATCGCGACGATTTCGCCAACGACAAGGTCGATGCCGGCGACGTCGGCTCGGGGCAAACCGTGACGGCGCTCTACGACATCGTGCCCGTCGGCGGGCCTCGGCTGGTCGACGATCTTCGATATGGTGCGCAAGCTCCAGCGAACGGCGCGTCGCCGGCCGAATACGCCTTCGTCAAGATCCGTTACAAGCTGCCGCGATCGGATCGCAGCATGTTGATCAGCACACCGGTCGATCGCGCATCGGAGCATGGCCGCTTCGAGGACGCGCCGCTCGATGCCCGCTTCGCAACCAGCGTGGCCGCGTTCGGCGAGATCTTGCGTGGCGGAAAGCATACCGGCCAGTTCGGCTATGACGACGTGCTGCGTATCGCCTCGGCAGCGCGCGGCGACGATCCTTACGGCTATCGCTCGGAGTTCCTTCAGCTGGTGCGCGCGGCCAAGACTGCGAGCGCAATGCAGCCGCTGCGCCCGTGATCAATTTTGGATCATATGCGATCGCCCTGCGCATCGCGCGGTTGCAGGAACCTTCACTCCACGCATGAGTTGGCCGGTCGGGCAGGGCGAAAGTCATGAGGTCCACCGTGCAAGACGACGTGCGCGTGCGCTCCATCGCGCAGATCGCGGGTCATCCAATTCATCCGATGCTGGTGCCAATCCCGATCGCGTGCTTCATCGGCGCGCTGCTGACCGACATCGCCTATGTCGCCAGCGCCGAGATCATGTGGGCGGATTTTTCCGCCTGGCTTCTGCTGGTCGGCGTCATCTTCGGGGTGCTCGCGGCCATCGCGGGCCTCACTGATTTCCTCGGCAACCGCCTGGTGAGGGCGCAGCCGCCGGCCTGGCCGCATCTGATCGGCAATGCCGTGGCGCTGATCCTCGCGATCTTCAACACGATGATTCACATGCGCGATGCCTGGACCTCGGTGTGGCCAACCGGGCTCGTGCTTTCTGCGATCACCGTGCTGATCCTGCCCGTCACCGGCTGGCTCGGCTGGGCCATGGTCTATCGCCACGGTGTGGGAGTTGCGCGATGAAGTCCTCGATTGTCCGCGCGCTGTTGTGCTCTTCGTTGCTGTGCCTTGCCGGCTGCAATGACGGCAGCGGCGATCCGAAGGCGCAAATCGGCGCCAATCCGACGCTACCGGACATCCAGCAATATCTGCTGCCGCCGGTCCACATCGCCCGTATCGTCGGCTGGAAGAAGGACGAGACGCCGACCGTCGCGCAGGGTTTGCAGGCCAAGGCGTTCGCGACGGGCTTGCAGCATCCGCGCTTCCTCTACGTGCTGCCCAATGGCGACGTACTGGTGGTGGAGTCCAAGGCGCCGAAGGGGGCTCCGATCAAGCGGCCCAAGGAATTCGTGATGGGGTATATCGAGTCCTGGGCGACATCGGGCGGCGGCGACACCGGGCCGGGTAATCGCATCACGCTGCTGCGTGACAGCAATGGCGACGGCGTGCCGGATACGCAGAGTGTTTTCCTCGACCATCTCAACTCGCCGTTCGGCGTCGCGCTGGTCGGCAACGATCTCTACGTCGCCAACACCGATGCGATCGTCAAATATCCCTACACCGAGGGCGACACCAAGATCACCGCGCCAGGCACGGTGCTGACGCCGCTGCCGGGCGGGCCGATCAATCATCATTGGACCAAGAGCCTGGTCGCGAGCCCCGACGGTTCAAAGCTCTATGCCGGCGTCGGCTCCAACAGCAACATCACCGAGAACGGCATGGAGGCTGAGCACAACCGTGCCGCCATTCTCGAGGTCGACCGCGCTAGCGGCCGCTGGCGCATCTTCGCAAGCGGCCTGCGCAATCCGAATGGCCTCAGCTTCGAGCCGCAGACCGGCGCGCTGTGGACGGTGGTCAACGAGCGCGACGAGCTCGGTCCCGATCTCGTCCCCGATTACATGACGTCGGTGAAGGATGGCGGCTTCTATGGCTGGCCCTACAGCTATTACGGCCAGCACGTCGATCCCCGCGTCAAGCCGGAGCGGCCGGATCTCGTCGCCAAGGCGATCGTGCCGGACTATGCCCTGAGCTCGCATGTCGCCCCGCTCGGGATGGCCTTCTCCACCGGCACCAGCCTGCCGGCCGCCTATCGCAACGGCGCTTTCGTCGGCGAGCACGGCAGCTGGAACAGACAGGTGCTGAACGGCTACAAGGTCGTGTTCGTGCCGTTCGCGGACGGCAAGCCGAACGGGCCGGCGCAGGACGTCGTGACTGGCTTTCTCAATAGCGACAACCAGGCGCGCGGCCGCCCCGTCGGCGTAGCCATCGACAAATCAGGCGCGCTGCTGATCGCCGATGACAGCGGCAACACGGTGTGGCGGGTGACCGCGACCCATCCGCAGCTGACGCAACGTTAAGCGCGTCGGCGCGTTGTCGGGCAGACGGTTTCTGAACGCCAAGGAGTTGGACAATGGGCCTAGCTCAATACGCCATCGTGCCGGTGCAGGACGAATGGGGCGTGCTGCATGACGGCGACGTCAAGAGCAGATACGCCACCAAGGAAGCCGCGTTCGAGTCGGCCGTCGCGGCAGCGTCCCTGGCCTTGCGTGAGGGACACGAAGTCCACGTCAGCGTGCCCGGGCGCGAGGCCGGCGAGAGCGCGCTCGGCAGCTAGAGCACGATGAGATTAGGTTTGTTGCTGCAACGGAGGAGATGCGCTCCCTCTCCCGCATGCGGGGGAGGGCTGGGGTGGGGGTATCTCCGCAAGCGAGAACCCCTGTGTGGAGAGAGCCCTCACCCGGCGCTTCCGCGCCGACCTCTCCCGCAAGCGGGAGAGGTCGGAAAGAGCCCGCGGCCAATCAATTCAACTTAAAGCCATTCCGCTTTAGCTGCGTCGCACGATCAGCCGCCCGCACCGCGCGGGCAGTCGGCGCGTACATTCAAGCAGCCTTTTTGATTCCCCGCGACGGCATGTCGAGCCGGTTCGCGCGCATGGCCGCTGCCGGGAGCGTCCGCGCCTAGATAACATCATGTTAGGTTTATCGCATAACTGGGTAATTGTGTTAGCCCGGCGAAAGCCTATTGTCGCGACCAATCAGACACTATCGGCAATGACGAGCGCTCGCGGATACCCCGCACAGCGGCGGGATAGTGCTGTCCAATTTCTAGCGAAGCCCGCCAAGGGACATCAGCAAACCCAGTGGAGGAATTTTCTGAGATGACCACGACTCGCGCGATCCCTCACATGAGTCAGTCCAGGAAGGCTGCTGCCAGCGGCTGGATCGGCTCGGCTCTCGAATATTATGACTTCTTCATCTACGCGACTGCCGCTTCTCTGATCTTCCCGCAAATCTTCTTCCCGTCGGAAAATCCCACCGTCGCCATTGTCGCATCGCTGGCGACCTATGGCGTTGGATATGTGGCTCGTCCCATCGGCGCCTTCGTCCTCGGACATTGGGGCGACACCCATGGCCGCAAGACCGTACTCATCGTCTGCATGTTCCTGATGGGCATCTCGACCATGGCCGTTGGTTTTCTGCCGACCTATCAGCAGGTCGGCATCCTGGCGCCGATCCTGCTCGTCGCCTTGCGCCTCGTGCAGGGATTTGCCGTTGCCGGTGAAATCTCCGGCGCCAGCTCGATGATCCTGGAGCATGCGCCGTTCGGCCGGCGCGGCTTCTATGCCAGCTTCGCCCTTCAGGGCGTCCAGGCCGGACAAATCCTCGCGGCAGCCGTCTTCCTGCCGTTGGCGGCCTATATGCCGACCGACGCCTTCAACAGCTGGGGCTGGCGGATTCCGTTCCTGCTCAGCTTCTTCGTCATCGTCGCAGGCTACATCATTCGTCGCGAAGTCGACGAAACTCCTGCCTTTGCCCGAGAGGGCGAGCGGGGAGAAACGCCGCGGGCGCCCATCGTCGAGGCCATCAAGCTGAGCTGGCGCGACATGCTCAGGGTCATCTGCATGGCCCTGATGAACGTCATTCCGGTCGTTGCGACCATCTTCGGTGCGGCCTACGCGGTCCAGCCGGCCTATGGCATCGGTTTTGCCAAGGACGTCTATCTCTGGATCCCGGTCCTCGGAAACATGCTGGCCGTGTTCGTCATCCCCTTCGTCGGCAATCTCTCCGACAAGGTCGGTCGCAGGCCTCCGATCATCGTGGGCGCGCTTCTGTCCGGCTTGCTCGCCTTCGGCTATCTCTATGCCATCAGCATCAGGAACGTGCCGCTGGCGATCCTGCTGTCGCTCCTGATGTGGGGCGTCGTCTACCAAGGCTACAACGCGATCTTCCCGAGCTTCTACCCGGAGCTGTTTCCGACGCGAACCCGGGTGTCGGCAATGGCGATCTCGCAGAATATCGGCACGACCATCACCGCGTTGCTTCCGGCGCTGTTTGCGACCGTGGCGCCTCCCGGCTCGGCCAACATTCCCTTGACGGTGGGGGCGATCGCCTTCGGCATCACGGTCATCGCGGCGCTGGCGGCCGTCACGGCCCGGGAAACCTATCGGATCCGCATCGACGATCTCGGCAATCCCAAGGCCGTTCCGATGCCGCGGGCAGACTATGAGCGGCAGCGCGCGGAGGCGGCGAGCGGCGCGGCCGCAATTCCATCCTGACTTGAATGTGAGGAGCCATGCCGCTGCGATCGATGATGTTTGCAGCGGCAGGGCTCGCCGCGTTAAGTAACTGGCTACTCGAACCTGGTGCGCGCGAGCGCGATCATCATGAGGTCAAGGGATGAACCCCGTCGTCGTTGCTGTCGCTATCACCGGCTCCGTTCCGCGCAAGAAGGACAATCCGGCGGTGCCGATCCTGCCGTCCGAACAGATCGAGTCGACGCACCAGGCCTTCGCGGCCGGCGCCACGCTCGCCCATATCCATGTCCGCAACGATGACGAGAGCCCGTCCTCCGACCCCGAGCGTTTTGCGCTCGTGCAGGAGGGGATCAAAAAGCATTGCCCGGGGATGATCGTTCAGTTCTCGACCGGCGGGCGCGGCCGCGATCCCTCGGCGCGGGGATCGTCGCTCTATCTCAAGCCGGACATGGCCTCGCTGTCCACGGGCTCGGTGAACTTTCCGACGATCGTCTACGAGAACAGTGCCACCCTGGTCGAGACCCTCGCCACCGGCATGAAGACGAACGGCATCCGGCCGGAAATCGAGATCTTCGATCTGTCACATATCCATGGGGCCCGCCGCCTGATCGAGGCGGGGCTGATGGATGCGCGTCCGCACGTGCAGTTCGTCATGGGCGTCAAGAACGCCATGCCCGCGGACGAGCATGTCCTCGACATCCTCCTGGGAGAGCTGAAGCGGCTGATCCCGCAGGCGACCTGGACCGCCGCGGGGATCGGACGTCATCAAGCCGAGGTCATGGGCTGGGCGCTGTCGCGCGGCGCCGATGCGGTTCGCACCGGGCTCGAGGACAATATCAGGATCGACAAGTCGCGCCTCGCCGCCAGCAATGCGGAGCTGGTGACCGTCGCCTGCGAGGCCGTCGCGCGCCACGGCCGGCGCGTCGCCACCGCGGCCGAGGCGCGATCCCTGCTCGGGCTCGCAGGGTAGGGGCTACTGCCTCCTGCTGACATGCTCCCGGCCGCGTTCTGCCATTCGGCGGACGGCATTTCGCTCAGCCAAAACTCCCGCTATGACGTGTCTGCGCGCAGGCATGAAGCTGGGGCAGGCGACGATCGGAATGCGGTTCTTGAAATCTGACGGCAGGCTCATCGGGGTCCTGCTGGTGCTTGCAATCACCCAGCTCATTGGATGGGGCACGATCGGGCTTCCGCCCATCGTCGGGCGCGATCTTGCCGCCGATCTCGGCATGAGCCTGCCGATGGTGTTTGCCGGCACCTCCACGCTTTACGTCACCATGGGGCTGTGTGCGCCCTGGCTCGCCAAGGTGTTTGCGCGGCATGGCGCGCGCAAGACGATGATGGTGGGCACGATCGTTTCCGTGCCGGGCTACCTCGTTCTGTCGCTTGCCCATCAGCCGCTGCTCTATTTCGTCGCCTGGGTTATCCTCGGCATGGGCGGCAGCGCGACGCTGTCCACCGGTGCCTATATCTTGCTCAACGAAGTTGCCGGCCGACAGGCCAAGAGCGCCATCGGCGCGCTCATGCTGGTGACGGGATTATCCGGCAGCATCTTCTGGCCGACCACGTCGTTTCTGAGCGGACATTTCGGCTGGCGCGGGACGTGTCTGGTCTATGCCGCAATGCTGATCCTGGTTTCGCTTCCGCTCTATGCCTTCGCAACTCCGCGCCGGGCCGTCGCGAAGGAGGGCGGCTCCGCTCCCGCCAAGCAATCCAATGCGTCGTCAATTCCGCGGAGCACGTTCGGCCTCGTCGTCGCCGCGATCACACTCAACGCCTTCGTCACGTTCGGCCTGAGCGCCGTTTTCATTGAGCTGTTGCGGGCCGAGGGACTGGCTCCGGCACAGGCAATCGCCTTCGGCTCGATGCTCGGCGTGATCCAGGTCAGTGCCCGCGGGCTCGACTTCCTCGGCGGCGGACGGTGGGACGGGATCACGACCGGGCTGGTCGCCGGCATGGCGCTGCCCGTGGCCATGCTGCTCCTGATGCTGAGCGAGGGGAGGACCTGGGCGGTCGCGGTCTTCATTATGCTCTACGGCGCCGGCAGCGGGGCCATGGCAGTGGCGCGGGCGACGATCCCGCTCGTCTTCTACGACCAGGCCGAGTTCGCCAAGGCATCGTCGATGATCGCGATGCCGCTCAATCTCGCATCCGCCATCTCGCCGCCCGTTCTTGCCGGCCTGCTCACCCAGTTCGGCAGCCGCGGTGCGCTCGGTCTCACCTTCGCCTTCTCCTGCGCGGCCGTAATGATCCTGGTTCTGCTCAGCCGCCGGCGGCCGCAGGCGGCCGCGGTTGCTGCGACCTGACCGACCAATATTCGCAGAGCGGAAATTGGCCGGCGCGGGCGACTTCGCTACCGGGGCAGGGGATGGCCGTATGCCCCAGATGCAGTGCTCCGTGCGTCAAAATGGTGTATCCGCAGGGAGCGCGGCCCGCGATCTCGCCGCCGCGCCAATATTCAGTTCCCGGGAGAAATCTACATGTCGGCCTTGCCGCTTTCAGGCATCAAGATCCTTGACCTCACCCGCGTGCTTGCCGGGCCCTTGTCGGCCCAGATGCTGGGGGACCTTGGTGCGGAGGTCATCAAGATCGAGCGGCCGGGCACCGGCGACGACGCGCGCGCGTTCGGCCCGCCTTACCTGAGCGATCCCGAGGGCAAGGCGAACAACAACAACTCGTTCTACCTCTGCGCCAACCGCAACAAGAAGTCGGTCACGGTCAATATCGCCAAGCCCGAGGGGCAGGCCATCATCCGCGAGCTCGCCAAGGATGTCGACGTCTTCATGGAGAACTACAAGGTCGGCGATCTCAAGCGCTACGGCCTCGACTATGAATCGATCAAGGCGATCAATCCCGGCATCATCTATTGCTCGGTGACCGGCTTCGGCCAGACCGGGCCTTACGCCCCGCGCGCCGGCTACGACGCGATCCTACAGGCGATGGGCGGCCTGATGAGCGTCACCGGCCATATCGACGGCGAGCCGGGCGAGGGCCCGATGAAGGTCGGTCCCTCCATCGTCGACTACATGACCGGCATGAACTCGTCGATCGGGATTCTCTCGGCGCTCTATCATCGCGACGCCAATGGCGGGGAGGGGCAGCACATCGACGTCTGCCTGTTCGACACTGTCATCGCGTCGTTGTCGCACTGGCTCCAGATCTACCTCGTCAACGGCAAGACGCCGCCGCGCCGCGGCACCTGGGGCAATGGCGGCATGCCGGCCGGCGTGTTCCGCTGTACCGACGGCGAGCTGATGCTGGTGGTCGGCAATGACGGCCAGTTCCAGCGTACCTGCGCCGTGCTCGGCGAGCCCGAGCTCGCCGCCGACAAGCGCTTCGTCAAGAACAACGACCGCGTCGTGCACGGCAAGGAGATCATGGCGATCTTCGCCGGCCTGTTCCTGAAGCAGCCGGTGGCCTACTGGCTGGAAAAGTTGGAGGAGGCCGGTGTGCCGTCGGGGCCGATCAACAATTTCGAGCAGGTGTTTTCCGATCCGCACGTCCAGTCGCGCGGCATGCGGGTGAGGGTCGACCATCCCTTCGAGCCGGATCTTTCGCTGGTCCGCAACGCACTCACTTTGTCGCAGACCCCGATCAAGGACTACCGCGCGCCGCCGCTGCTCGGCGAGCACACGCAGGAAGTGCTCGGCGGCAAGCTCGGCTATGATGCCGGCAAGATCGAGACGCTCAAGCAGCAGGGCATCATTTAGCTTCGACGAAGCGGCGCGCGGCTCGCAAGGCCGCACTTGCCGCGGAAAATCGCGGCGGCGGGACGCTTGGTTCCTGCTTGTCCGAAACTCAACTTGAGGTTTATCATCCCCTCCATTGCGACGAATTTTTTCCCGCATGGAGGCGGATATGAGTGCCCCACTTTTCAGAGACGATATTCTTTTCTATCAGCGCGTGCTTTCGGTGAGTGGATTTTATGGCGGCGCGCTGAACGGTCGATGGACCGCGGAGGTCGAGGCAGCCGATGAGGCGTTCGCGGCCGAATTCAGCAGCATCGCCACCGAGCTCGGCGCTTTCGAATCCCGTTCCGAGGGAAACATCCGGACGCTCCTGCCGCAGACCCAGCGCGCGGCGCGCGGGTTCCTGACTCGGGCGAAGCAACTGACGGGCTTTGACGTCAGGATCATCTCGGGCACGCGGACCTATGCCGAGCAGGACCTGCTTTACAGGAAGGGGCGCGGAAGCCCCGGTCCCATCGTCACCAATGCGAAGGGCGGGCAAAGCAATCATAATTTCGCGATTGCGTGGGACGTGGGCATCTTCAAGGATGGTCACTATCTCACCGGTGACACCACCAGCGAAGCGAGGACCTACAAGAAGCTCGCGGAACTGGCGCGTGGCGGCGACCTGGAATGGGGCGGCGACTGGACCAGCTTCCGTGACATGCCACATTACCAGCTTCGACTCGGGCTGACGCTTGGCCAGGTGAGGAGCCTGTTCGAGAGCGGCAAGCCTTACACAGGCCCCAATGTCGCCGCTCTTGAGGTCGCGGCAGCCCAGCCCACGTCGGAGCCAAGGGCAGTCAGGGCCACCAGGGCGAAGAAGGCCAAGAAAGCCAAGGTCAAGAAAGCCAAGGTAAAGAAAACCAAGGCCAAGAAGACCAAGAAGAAAGCCAAGGCGAAGAAGACCAGGCGTGCCGCGCCAAAGCGAAGGGCAAGGCGCGGCTAGCCGGCACGTCCCGCCAGACGCGATGCCCGGCCTTGCGTGAAGCTTGCGCGCAATCCCAGATAATCGCGGTCCGTAGTCTCACAGGCTTCCGTTTCGCGCGAGACTCTGTTTCGATCTCTCCACTTGAGTTCGGGAGGGAAGTGAATGTCCTACACGATCGGGTTCCAGGCGAAGGACCAGACGGCAGTTCTGGCGACCGAGGCGGCGACCGCCAATCAGGCGGTCGCCATCGTTGCCGCGCTGCGGCAAAGTGCCGACGAGATCAAGTTCATCCGCTCGCCGCAGGAAGGCGAGATGGGCATCGAGATGCTGCTGCTGCTGGCCAAGGAAGAGGCCGAGGAGATGCCACAGCGGGCCTAGCCCCCGCAACCACACTTCGGGCTTAAGCGAAGCATGCCGGCTTCCATATGATGTAGTCAGGCCTCGTCTCGCTCGAACCGAAGGTGGCCGCCATGACACGCGAAGCGCTCCGCGTCGAACCGATCTCGACATTCCTCGACCGCTGGAAGGCGCCGACCTCGCCGGTGACGCGCGCCGGCAACATGATCTTCGTCGCCGGCCTGCCGCCGTTCGACCCGGTGACGGGCGAGATCGCCTCCGTTCCGATCGAGCGGCAGAGCGAGCTCGTCATGGAGCAGATGAAGCTGTGCCTTCAGGCGGCCGGCGCCTCCCTCGACAACGTGATGAAGTGCAACGTCTACTGCACCTCGACGAAACACTTCGCCGCCTTCAACGCAGTCTATGCGCGCTATTTCCCGCACGATCCGCCGGCGCGGATCTTCGTCTGCACGCCGGAATGGTTCGGCCCCTTCGATGTCGAGATCGACTGCATCGCGATGATGTGAGACTAGCGCGCGTCCCGCGCCAGCGCTCGCGCCGGCGCTTTCGCCTCGGCCTTTGCCGCCGTCAGCGCCATCGTCGCCACGCTGACGACGCGCGCGACGACGTCCTCGACGTCGTCGAGGTCGCATTTGCCATCCGACAGCTTCGTCAGCCGCTCGCTCTCGCGGATGGTGTGGTGCGCCATCGCGAGCGCGAAATTCAGGCCCCAGTAGATCTCGACGTCGCTGCGGTCGGGCAGCGATCTTCGCATCGCGCCGGCGAATTTGCGCAAGTGGTCGATCTCGCGGTTCTTGATGCGGCGGATCGGCGGCACGGATTCGATCGAGGCGCGGATCATGAAGCGCGCCGCGGTGGAGCGCTGGTTCTCGGGGCCGAGACAGCCGCGCAGCGGCGGGCCGACCAAGGCGCGCAGGATCGCCTCGATCGGCGCGCGCCCGCCACCTTGCTCCTCGGCGGCCTTCAGCTGACGCAGGCGCTCGCGATTGGTCGCGATCGAGCGCGTGACGAACAATTCCGCGATCAACTCGTCCTTCGAGCCGAAATGATAGTTCACCGCGGCGAGGTTGACGTTGGCCTCCGCGACGATGTCGCGCAGCGTCACGTCGCCGAAGCCGCTATCGGCATAGAGCCGTTCGGCGGCGGCAAGAATGGCAGACCTCGTATGATCGCTGGCCATGAGTGCCCTGAATGAGCGGAGTGCCCTGGATGAGGGGAGTTGCAATTCAAACACTTGTATGAAACTATCGTTTGAAGGCCGGAGAATGTCAATCCGCAATCGGGACAGGTTCGCAACTCGCGATCTTTCCGAAGCGGCCGTAAGCACGCGCATTCGCGCTTGCGGGCCGCGCGCGGCGGGAGGACAGTCCGGTACAAAACGGGTTTGCAAAGCAAGACGAGGAGCGTCCCATGGATTTCGATCTGTCCCCCAAGCAGAAGGAATGGCTCGAGCGCGTGCGGTCCTTCATGGCCAAGCACGTGCGCCCGGCGGTGCCGGTCTATGATGAGCAGGATCGCAGCGGCGAGCGCTGGAAGGTCATCCCGGTGCTCGAGGACCTCAAGAAGAAGGCGAAGGCCGAAGGTCTCTGGAACATGTTCATGCCGCCGAACGAGCATGAAGATGATGAATTCCGCGGCGCGGGACTGACCAATCTCGAATATGCGCTGCTGTCGGAAGAGATGGGCCGCATCACCTGGGCGTCCGAAGTGTTCAACTGTTCCGCGCCCGACACCGGGAACATGGAAGTGTTCATGCGCTACGGCACCAAGGAGCAGAAGCGCAAATGGCTGCGTCCGCTCATGGACGGCGAGATCCGCTCCGCCTTCCTGATGACGGAACCGGCGGTGGCCTCGTCTGACGCGACCAACATCGAGACCCGCATCGAGAAGGACGGCGATCACTACGTCATCAACGGCCGCAAATGGTGGTCGTCGGGCGTCGGCGATCCCCGCTGCAAGATCGCGATCCTGATGGGCAAGACTGATCCGAAGGCGGCCAAGCACCAGCAGCAGTCGCAGATCCTGGTTCCGCTCGACACGCCTGGTATCAAGGTCGAGAAGATGTTGCCGGTGTTCGGCTTCGACGATGCGCCGCACGGCCACGCCCAGGTGCTGCTCGACAACGTGCGGGTGCCGAAGGAGAATATCCTGCTCGGCGAAGGCCGCGGCTTCGAGATCGCGCAGGGCCGTCTCGGCCCCGGCCGCATCCATCACTGCATGCGCACCATCGGCAAGGCCGAGGAGGCGCTGGAGAAGATGGTGAAGCGGCTCGCCTCGCGCACCGCGTTCGGCAAGAAGATCATCGAGCATTCGGTGTGGGAGCAGCGTATCGGAGAGGCGCGCACCGACATCGAGATGAACCGCCTGCTGTGCCTCAAGGCCGCCGACATGATGGACAAGGTCGGCAACAAGACCGCGCAGGCCGAGATCGCCATGATCAAGGTCGCGGGTCCCAATATGGCGCTGAAGATCATCGATCAGGCGATCCAGGCGTTTGGCGGCGCCGGCGTCTCCGACGAGGCGGGCCTTGCCAAGGACTACGCCCACATCCGCACGCTCCGTCTCGCCGACGGTCCGGACGAGGTGCACAACCGCGCCATTGCCAGACTTGAACTTCGGAAGTATGCAAACTCTCCAAGTCGTTGAGCAAGTCATCAGGAGGGAGCGCCGTTTGGTGGTCCCGACTTGAAGAAGCGACAGGGCACGATCCGCATGGGTGACCGCTTGACGCAAGTGCGTCAGCGGTTACCGATTAGGATCATGCTCGACCTGCAATGGTCAGGACTGAAGAGGGAGCGTCACCGTGGCTGACGGCGTCAGGAAAGACGAAGAGTTCTCGGGCACCAAGCCGGTCGAGGAGCGGCATCGTATCGACGAGCTGCGTCTCGAGGGCTGGATGCGCGACAACGTCGAAGGCTATGAGGGCCCGCTGGTCGTCCTCCAGTTCAAGGGCGGCCAGTCCAATCCGACCTATCGGCTGAACACGCCGAACCGCTCCTACGTGATGCGCCGCAAGCCGTTCGGCAAATTGCTGCCCTCCGCGCACGCCGTCGATCGCGAATACCGCGTCATTGCAGCCCTTGGAAAACAGGGCTTTCCGGTCGCGCGCGCCTACGCGCTGTGCCAGGACGACAGCGTCATTGGCGCCGCCTTCTACATCATGTCGATGGAGGAGGGCCGGGTGTTCTGGGATCCGACGCTGCCGAGCCAGGATGCCGATGCGCGGCGAAAGATCTTCACCAGCAAGATCGAGACGCTCGCGCAGCTCCATATGTACGATCCGGTTGCGATCGGCCTCGGCGACTTCGGCAAGCCCGGCAACTATTTTGCGCGGCAGATCGACCGCTGGACCAAGCAGTATCGGGCATCCGAAACCCAGCACATTCCGGAGTTCGAGAAGGTCGCCGAATGGCTGCCGAAGACCGTGCCGGAGCAGGCGCGCGTCTCGATCGTCCATGGCGACTATCGCCTCGACAACATGATTTTCCACGCGACGGAACCGCGAGTGCAGGCCGTGCTGGACTGGGAGCTGTCGACGCTCGGCGATCCCATGGCCGACTTCACCTATCTGCTGATGCAGTGGATCATGCCGGGCCTGCAGGGCGTCGATATCAAGGCGCTCAACATCCCGAGCCTCGAAGAGGCCGCGCAGATCTATTGCAACGTCACCAAGATGAACGTGCCGGATCTCAACTGGTACTTCTCCTACAATCTGTTCCGTCTCGCCGGCATCACGCAGGGAATCGCCGGCCGCATCCGCGACGGCACCGCCGCCAACGCCAAGGCGCTCGAATCCGCCAAGCGCACCGTGCCGCTGTCAAAGGCCTCATGGGAGTACGCGCAGAAGGCGGGGGCGGTGTAGGGACCAAAGAGGCGCGGCCGATGGCCGCGCCTTTTGCTTTGGGTAGAGCTGCTTCCACAGACCAGTGTCATTGCCCGCCTTGTGCGCACTTGCGCCGCGGGCAATCCAGCATTCCAGAGACGTTAGCGCTTGCACCGGGAAGCCGCGGCGTACTGGATGCCCCGGTCAAGCCAGGCATGACGCCGATGACGCGGCGAACTCCTGCCACCGTCATTGCGAGCGAAGCGAAGCAATCCAGAATATCTCCCCCGGTGAAAGCCTGGATTGCTTCTTCGCAAGAACTCGTCGTCCTTCGATTGACGAGATTAACATTTGTTACAAGCGCTCACGGGAAAGTACGGTGCCGGAATTTTACGGGCGATAAAGACCTGCTTGCTAGCTTTTCCCGGTTTCACGGAGAGCCGAGGGGGCGCTGATGCCGACGATCAGGACGACGTTCATCATTCTAAGTAGCGTTTCAGTGCTTGCGGGAATGACGACCGCCGTGTCGATCATGAAATCGCGCGGTGCATCGGCGGACGAAGCGGCCGCCTATGACAATCGCTACCGCTCCTACCTGCTGGCCGACGAACTCCGCCAGAGCTCCGATGATCTGACCCGCCTCGGGCGGACTTACGTCGTGACCGGCGATGCCGCCTACAAGGCGCAATATCTCGATATCCTCAGCATCCGCAACGGCGAAAAGCCCCGGCCGCAAGCCTATCACCGCATCTACTGGGACTTCGTCGCAGGTGGAGCGACGAAGCCGCGCCCGGATGCGGAGACGGCTGCCCTCTCGACGCTGATGAAGCGGCAGGGATTCACGGATGACGAATTCAGGCAGCTTGAGCAGGCACAGAAGAATTCGGACGGTCTCGTTAATCTCGAAGTCGAAGCGATGAACCTGGTCGAGGGCAAGGACAAGAACGGCAAGCCGCTTGCCGCGCCGGATCGCGCGCGCGCGATCGAGCTGCTGCATTCGAAGACCTATCATAAGTTCAAGTCGCAGATCATGGAGCCGATCGATCGCTTCTTCGTGATGCTGGACGAGCGAACCCAGGCGAGAATCGACGATGCCTCGTCGCGGGCTGCGCTGTGGCGAACCGCTTCGCTGGCCTCCATCGGGCTGCTGGTGATCTCTGTCCTGATGCTCTGCACCTATATGTACCGCTTCGTGGTTCGCAGCCTGTCTAAAATCGAGAATACGACCAGAGCGCTAGCGGCCGGCGATCTGGATGTCGCGATCGAAGAGACCGAGCGTCGCGATGAGATCGGCATCATCGCGCAATCGATGGTGGAGTTCCGCGATGGCCTGAAGCGCGCCAGGGCCTTGCAGGGCGCGGAAGAGGTCGAGCGGGCGGCGAAGGATCGCCGGGCCAATCTGCTCGACGGTCTGGTCAAGCGCTTTGAACAGACGATGCACCAGATCGTCGGCAGCGTCAGCACCGCTTCCTCCGAGCTGGAGACGACCGCCAGCACGCTGACTAGAACGGCCGATCACACCCAGGAGTTGGCGGCCGTGGTGACCGGAGCGTCCGAGAATGCCTCGACCAACGTGCAGTCGGTGGCCTCGGCGACGGACGAACTCACCGCCTCGATCCACGAGATCAGCCGGCAGATGCAGGAATCGACTAGGATCGCGGCGGCGGCCGTCGAACAAGCCCGTGCCACCGATGACCGCATCAATACGCTATCCGATGCCGCGAACCGGATCGGCGACGTGATCAAGCTGATCACCACGATCGCTGAGCAGACCAATCTGCTGGCGCTCAACGCGACCATCGAGGCCGCCCGTGCCGGAGACGCCGGTCGCGGCTTCGCTGTTGTGGCGCAGGAGGTCAAGGAACTGGCGGCCCAGACTGCGAAGGCGACGGGAGAAATCGGCGGCCAGATCACCTCAATCCAGAGCGCGACGAACGATTCCGTGGTCGCCATCAAGCAAATTGGCGACACCATCTCGCAGATATCCGGCATCGCCACGACGATCGCAGCTGCGGTCGAGCAGCAGGGCGCAGCGACCACCGAGATCGCGCGCAATGTGCAGAAGGCATCGGACGGCACCCGCGAGGTCTCCGGCAGCATCACCAAGGTCAATGCCGGCGCGCAGCAGACCGGCGCGGCGTCATCGCAGGTTCTGGCCTCGGCCAAATCGCTGGCCACCGAGAGCAGCAGGCTGCAGGCCGAAGTAGCGCAATTCCTGAGCGAGGTCCGCGCGGCTTAGCATCAGCTCGGAGAACGTTGGGCGTCGGAGGCGGGTCCGCAAGGCCGGGCCCGCCACGCGCTACGCCTTCGCGCAATGAGCGATCAGCTTCTCCACAAACCCCGCGCATTTCTCCAGTTCCGCGATCTCCACGAATTCGTCCGGCGTATGCGCCTGCGCGATCGATCCCGGGCCGATCACCACCGAGGGGATATCGGCGATGCTGGCGAACAGGCTCGCCTCGGTGCCGAAGGCGACCTTGGCATGGTCGTTGCGCCCCGCAAGGCTCTTGGCCAGCGTGACGATCGCAGCGTCGGCGGCGGTGTCGAGCGCGGGGTAGTCGAGGATCTCCTCGAAATCGATGCCGCAGTCCGGATGCCCCGCCTTCATCGCCGGCTCGAGCTCGGCCTTGGCCCACGCGACGATCGCATCGGTGACCTCCCGCGATTCCGTGATGCCGATGCCGCGGCATTCGAATTCGATCGCGCAGGTATCGGGCACGATGTTGAGCGCGGCGCCGCCATGCACGATGCTGGTGAGCAGCGTCGAGTGAGGAACGTCGTACAGGCTGTCCGTCGCTCTCTCGCCTGCGAGCTTCACCGCACGGCGGCGGATTTCGACAATCAGCTCGGCGGCATATTCGATCGCGTTGACGCCGTCGGGCGCGATCGAAGAGTGGCGGGCGAGGCCGCGGAACGTGGCGCGCACGCCGTGCTTGCCCTTGTGGCCGATGATGACCTTCATCTCGGTCGGCTCACCGATGAAGGCGCCGAGCGGTCTCACTTTCTTTTTCGCGATCTCACCGAGCATCGGCCGCACGCCGACGCAGCCGATCTCCTCGTCATAGGAAATCGCCAGATGAATCGGCGTTGCGAGCTTCGCCTCCAGCATCTCCGGCACCATGGCGAGGCAGACCGCGACAAAGCCCTTCATGTCGGTGGTGCCGCGGCCATAGAGCTTGCCGTCGCGCTCGACCAGCTTGAACGGGTCGTGGCTCCAGTCCTGGCCCACGACCGGCACGACGTCGGTGTGGCCTGACAGCACCAAGCCAGGGCGGTCCTCCGGTCCGATCGTGACCCAGAGCGACCCCTTCTGGCCGGTCTCGTCGACGATGCGCTCGCCCTTGACGCCGAGGAAAGTGAGATAGCTCTCAATGTGGGCGATCAGAGGCAGGTTGGTGCGATCGCTGACGGTGTCGAAGCCGACGAGGTCGGCGAGAAGGTGGCGGATGCGATCGGTTCTGGAGCTCGGGAAGATCGGGTTTGGCATTGTCATTTCTTGTCGGGGGATTGCGGAGGCCGAGGTTTCTTGCATGAAGCATACCAACACGGCGGCGGGTCGGGCAAATCCCGCCGGTGCTGCGTCGAACCTCAGCCGAGCGCGGATAGATCTTTCGGCAGCATGCGTTTGAACAGGTCAAGCATCCGCCGTGCCTCGGCCGGTGGCAAGGCGATGGCGTGGCGAACTGCGGCGGCGACCTGGATCATCGCGAGCCGTGCGAAAGCGGTGAGCGCAGGGGCAGGGGCTTTCGGCGCGACGCGCTGGAGTGCATCGCGCAAGAGGCCGGCGAGAAACGCGACGTCTTCGTCGTCGATCTGTTGAAGGGTCCGGTCGGCCTGCGTCGCCTGCCAAATGTGATGCATCACGGGATGCTCGCGGAACATTTGGTAATAACCGTCGGTGATGCGGCAGAGCGCTGTGTGCAAATCCGACAGCTTCTTCATCTCGGCGAGGTCGCGCTGGACGCAGTCGCGGCCGATGGCGTTGCAGCGCTCGGCGAGTGTTCCGATCACGGCGCTCTTGTCCGGAAAATATTGATAGAGCGAGCCGAAGGCGATGCCGGTGCGCGCGACGATGTCGCTCATCCGGAAGGCGTCGCTGCCCTTCTCCGTCAAGATCTCGCTCGCAGCCGTCAGGATGTGCTCGAAGCGCTCCCGGCTGCGCGCCTGCGTCGGCACCAGCGGTGAGCGCCGTCCGGCCGCCTGCGTCGCTTTGTCCGTCCTGCCTGCTCGTTCCGGCATCCCTGATTCCCGCCATCCGCACTTGACGTCAGAAATAAGTGAGTTTATCGCCTTTATCAAATACGAGAGGTCATCGTGTTTAGCGGGGTGCGGCATGCGGCAGTTTTTCACGACCGGACTGCTCTGGTTTTCGGCCCTGGGCTGCGGCCTGATGGCCGGAATTTATTTGGCCTTCTCGACCTTCATCATGACTGCGTTCGGCCGCCTTGATCAGGCCGCGGGCATCGCCGCGATGAACGCCATCAATGTCGACATCGTGCGCTCGCTGTTCATGCCGCTGTTCCTCGGCACGACGGTGGCGGGCGCGGCGCTGGTGATGATGGGCGCATTGCGGCTGGGCGAGCCGGGCGCGGTGAGCATGATCGCCGGCGGCGGCCTCTACGTCATCGGCATGTTCGTGGTGACGATGGTATTCAACGTGCCGCTCAACAACGCACTCGCCGCGGTGCAGCCGTCAGCGCCGGAGGCGGGCGCGGTGTGGGCGGCCTATCTGAAGGACTGGGTGTTTTGGAACCATGTGCGGACGGTGGCGTCGGTGGTGGCGAGCGCGTTGTGCATCGTGGCGCTCGCATCGTAGTCCGGGTTTGCCACTACGAGACCTTGCGTTGCCCGACGGGCAAAACACTCAACATGCCCGTCAAGACCCGTCGTCGAAAATATTCTACTTTACCGAAATTCGGAAACGGCGTATCTGTCGCCGCAACCCGGCCCAAGGAAGAGGGGCGTATCGCGATCGTCACGAACGCGGGCCGGGCGGCGGTGGACATGGGTCCCATCGGCGCGAAAAGCTTCGCAGGGCGGAGAGCCGTGAGCGAAAGCGTCGCGCACACGAACGGTGTGATCCGCGTACGGCCAAATCGTGTCGTCCTGGCGCCCGGGGTCTGTGCGCCAAGTCTTGCGGTGAAGTGTTGTGCCCGACCGGGTACACGCATCAGCCATCCGCAAGGCGACGGGGGCAATAGTGCATCGCTCCCCGGGGAGAGCACGACATAAGCCGTTCCAACCACTGCGCAGGGAAGGCCGGGATGTCCTGGCTACACCTGTATGCCGCTGTGCAAATTCTTGTTGCTATCTTCGCACAGTGGACCGTGGGTGCCCGGCCGGCACTCGGTCTTCCCTGCGCCCTTTTTCACTGGGGGTGAGGCATCGATGCAAAGCTCGGGCGAATGAGCCGCGAGGATGAGAAGGCGTGTCCGCAATGAAGATGCGAGTTACAGAAGCGACGCCGATGCTCTTTGCTCCGTCATTGCGAGCGCAGCGAAGCAATCCAGACTGTCACCGCGGAGGAATTCTGGATTGCTTCGCTGCGCTCGCAATGACGCTCTTGAGGCCGTTGAGCGCGATATCTCCCCAACGTCGTCCTGGCGAAAGCCAGGACCCATTACCCCGGTCAGCGTCGTCTCGCACGATGTGGCCACCACCCGGGCGCAACCACGAGCGTCGGTGGTTATGGGTCCTGGCCTTCGCCAGGACGACATCAGGGATGCTGCGACACCGAGCGATACGGAGACCGCCCTTGCTAAACCGGCTTGCCCGTATACGGCATCGATGCCGTGAGGCCGCCATCCACCGGAAACGCCTGGCCGTTGACATACGAGGCCTCGTCGCTGGCCAAAAACAGTCCCATCGCCGCGAGCTCGTGCGGCTGGCCGGGGCGCTTGAGCGGGTTGAGCTGGCCGATCTTGTCTTGGGTGCCGCGCTCCTTGGCGCGGTCGAAGATCGGCTTGGTCATGCCGGTCTCGATCAGGCCCGGGCACACCGCGTTGATGCGTACACCGGTGCCGGTGAGCGAATAGGCGGTGGTCTGCACCAGGCTGATCACGCCGGCCTTGCTCGCGGCATAGGGATGTCCGCTGGCGCCGGCCTTGAGGCCTGCGACGGATGCGGTCAGCACGATCGCCCCGGCCTGCTGCTTGACCATTTGCGGCATGGCGTATTTCACCGCGAGGAACGGCCCGATCAGATTGACGCGCAGAATCTCCTGCCAGTGCTCCACGGTCTGCTCGGCGAGCGGAACGAGCCCGCCGGAGACGCCGGCATTGGCCCAGATCACGTCGAGCCGGCCGTGCGTCTTCACCGCCGTGTCGATGACGGCGATGACGTCTTTCTCGGAGCCCGCGTCCGCCACCATGGCTTCCGCGACACCGCCGGCTTTCCTGATCTCGTCGACGGTCTCCTTCACCGCCTCGGTGCGATCGACCGCGATCAGCTTTGCGCCTTCCCGGGTGAACAGAAGTGCGGCGGCGCGGCCGATGCCGCTGCCGGCGCCGGTGATGATGACGGATTTGCCTTGCAGGCGGCCCATGCGCTTCTCCCTTTGGCTCGTGCACGGCCCTTGCCGCACGACGGAATTTCAAACAAGATTTCAAACGGTAAAGTGTCTTGAGACACGCTCGCTACTGACGTACAGCGACATCAAACGGGATGGAAGGGTTTCGATGGCAACCGCAGACAAGCCAAAGGTGGTCGTCACACGGTGGTGGTGGGTCCGGCACGCGCCAGTGCGCAATGACGGCGGCAACATCTACGGACAGTCCGATATCGCCTGCGACACCAGCGATAGCTACGTGTTCAACGCTGTTGCCAAGGTGCTGCCACGCAAGGCGGTCTGGTATTCGAGCAACCTGATGCGCACGCATCAGACAGCCGCCGCGATCTGGGCGGCCGGCTTCCCAAAGCCTGCGTCGATGACATGGGAAGCGGATCTCGCCGAACAGAATCTCGGCCGTTGGCAAGGCATGAACCGCGCAGAGTTCATCGCGAGCCGTCCCGTCGGCACCAGCTGGTTCGCCGATATCAACGAGCCCGCGCCCGGCGGCGAAAGTTTCATGGATCTCTACAACCGCACGCGTCGCACCATCGAGCGGATCAACCATGAGGCGGCCGGGCAGGACGTCATTGCGGTCGCACATGGTGGCACCATCAAGGCGGCGGTGGGCCTCGCGCTCGGTGACCTGCCGGAGCAGGGGCTCGCATTCGATATCGACAACGTATCGGTGACGCGGCTCGATCATTTCGCAAGCCCCGAGCGTACGGTCTGGCGGTTGCCGATGGTGAACCAGCAGCCCTGGATCGCCGACGCTGCACACGCGGCGATGCACCAGCCGGCGGGACCGGAAGTCAAGAAGCTCGCCTGAGAAGCCGTTGTTCGCTCGTGCGGACAGGGCGTAAGCTTCAAACCAAATCAAATCGTACTCTGGGAGAGAAACATGACCTTGTTCGACATGAAGGGAAAAGTCGCCGTCATCACCGGCTCGACGCGCGGCATCGGGCTTGCGATCGCCGAGCGCATGGCCGAGCACGGCGCGAAGGTCGTGATCTCCTCGCGCAAGGCCGACGTCTGCGAACAGGTGGCGAAGGGCATCAACGACAGATTCGGCAAGGGCACCGCGGTCGCGATCGCCGCCAATATCTCGTCGAAGGAGAATCTGCAAAATCTCGTCGACGAGAGCAACCGCGCCTTCGGTAAGATCGACGTGCTGGTCTGCAACGCCGCGTCGAACCCGTATTACGGTCCGCTCGCCGGCATCTCCGACGATCAGTTCAGGAAGATCCTCGACAACAACATCGTCGCCAACAACTGGCTGATCTCGATGGTGGTGCCGCAGATGATCGAGCGCAAGGACGGCTCGGTCATCATCGTCTCCTCGATCGGCGGATTGAAAGGCTCGACCATCCTCGGTGCCTACGCGATCTCCAAGGCCGCCGACATGCAGCTCGCGCGCAATCTCGCCTGCGAATACGGCAAGCACAATATCCGCGTGAACTGCATCGCGCCCGGCCTGATCAAGACCGATTTTGCGAAGGCGCTGTGGGACAACCCGGAGAACCTGAAGGCCTCGACCTCGCGCTCGCCGCTCTTGCGCATCGGCATCCCCGACGAGATCGCGGGCGCGGCCGTGTTCCTGGGATCGAAGGCCGGCGACTTCATGACCGGCCAGACCTTGGTGATCGACGGCGGCGCGACGATTAGTTGACGCGATAGAGCGTCATCCCGGGGCGCGCTTAGCGCGAACCCGGGATCTCGAGATTCCGGGTTCGGTCCTCCGGACCGCCCCGGAATGACTCTTCAGGTCTAATCCACAGCGGCGTAGACCAGGTCCCGCACCAGCGTGCGCGTATAGTCGCGCTGGCCCGGACCCTGGCTCATGAACACTGCGAACAGGTCCTCCTTCGGGTCGATCCAGAAGAACGTGCCCGCAATGCCGCTCCAGAAATACTGGCCGACGCTGCCGGGGAAGGGCGCGATGCCGGCCTCGCGGCGGACCGCAAAGCCGAGGCCAAAACCGTGACCGGGCGACAGCAGCGTGCCGTTGGTCACAACGTGCGGCCCGAGATGATCGGAGGCCATCAGCTCCAGCGTCTTGCGGCCGATGATCCTGCTGCCATCAAGCGTGCCGCCGTTGCGCAGCATCAGGCAGAAGCGGGCATAGTCCATCGTGGTCGAGACCAGCCCGCCGCCGCCGGACTCCATCACCGGCTGCTCGAGCATGTTGAACAGCGCGACCTTGTCGCCGGTCCAGGGATCGGCCCCGAACGGTTCGGCGAGGCGGCCGGAATTGGCCCCTGATGTCGCAAAGCCGGTCTCGGCCATCTGCAACGGCGCAAGGATGCGCCCGGTCAGAAACGTGCCGAGCGATTTGCCGCTGACGACCTCGATGATACGGCCGAGGATGTCGGTGGAGCGGCTGTAGTTGAACTCGTCGCCGGGATGGCAGACCAGCGGGAAGCTCGCCACCAGCGCGGCGTGCTCGGCATTGGTAATCTTGCGGCTGCGGACGCGAGACTCCTGATAGAGCTTGTGCACGGGACCATCGCCCTGGTGCTCATAGGTGAGGCCCGAGGTGTGGCGGAGCAGGTCCTGCACCGTCATCGGCCGCCGGGGCGGAACCAGGTCCAGCTTGCCGCCGCTGACCACGCCGACCTTCTGTTCCGCGAATTCCGGAATGAACTTGGCGACCGCATCGCCGAGGAGCAGGTGGCCGTCCTCGACCAGCGCCATGATGCCGACCGACACGATCGGCTTGGTCATCGAGAAGACCCGGAAGATCGAATCGCGTGCCATCGGCGCGGCGGCCGTCGGGCTCTGCCGTCCCAACGCCTCGAACCAGCCGATCTGACCGCGGCGGGCCACCAGCACGGTGACGCCGGGAACGGTTCCCTTGTCAATCTCGCGCTTGAAGGCGTCCGACATGGCCTGGAGGCGGGGCCGCGACAGCCCGAGCGTCTCGGGGCGGGCTTCCGGTAAAGGCGGGGTCTGCGGCGCGATCGTGGCCTGCGCGGCGGCTGTAGCGGTCGCTGTAGCGGTCATGGGCACTCCCGGTTGCTCTTGATTATCGGGAACGGACTGTGGCCCAAAAACTCCGGTACAAACAAGCGAAGCCGGCGCGGTTCACCCTTGCAAAGCGGCCATCCCCTGTGCTTGAAAGCGGCCCTGATCCTAAGGCGACGCAGGGTCTGTAGGAGTGTAGCTCAATTGGTAGAGCACCGGTCTCCAAAACCGGGGGTCGCAGGTTCGAGCCCTGCCACTCCTGCCATGAAATCAACGCCTTAGACGAACTTCCTTACCGCCCAAGCGGGCGCTGCTACCGCTTTGCTACCTAATCGTTCCGGCACCGAGAAATCCGGCCGCTAGTTGGGTGATGGTGCTGGAGAGCTTTTCGTCGGCCTGCTTCAGGCGTTTTCGTTTTGTGTAGCTCCGCAGCAGGGTGGCAGGATCGTCGCCGATCCGCTGGGCAACCGTGTGCACGGGGATGCCGGCATCGAGGAGAGCGGTGCTGTGGATGCCCCGCAGGTCATGGAAACGGGTCTTGCTGAAACCAAGCTCTCCGACTCGATCCGCAAATTCTCTTGAAAAATTTCGCGGGTCGCGCGGAGTCGTAAATGACACACTCCGGCCGGGACCGAACAAGGCCGGAAACATGAGGGCCGCCCCGGGCAGGCGCACGAGCGATAGATCGACGTCGGCGACTCCCTTCGGGATGCCCGCCATAATTCGCAGAAGGCGGTCCTTCTGTTTCAGGAGAACGGCGATCGTGGCGTCGTCCAGATCAATCGTGCGCAACCCCCGTTTCGTCTTCGGCGGCTTGATCCGGATCTTGAATTTTTTCGTCTGCTCGAGGGCCCGTTCGATGCGGAGGGTCTTCTTCTGGATATCAAGGTCGGTCCAGCGCAGGGCCAATAACTCGTTTCTGCGGGCACCCGTGGCGGCCGCCAGCACGACGGTCGAATACTGATTGGTGGTTTCGAAGCCCGCCACCAGCGTCCGCAGCTCTGCCTCGGTCAAGCCCTCGCCGATGTCGTCGTCTAGATCGGGACCGTCCTCCGTCGTCTCATAGACGTGCCCGTCCGGGTTCGGGATTTGCTCGACGCGCGTCATTGGATTGACGAGGAGGAGGCCTTTGCGGTGAGCGGTCGCTAGGCATGCACCGAAGACGATATGCACGTGATGCTGCGTACGCGGGGAAATCGTCTTGGCTTCCGCCATATCGGCGTATCGCTTGTCAATCTCGCTTGCTTGCAGTTTCTGCAGCAGCCGACTACCGACCGCGGGCTTGATATGCGTGCGCAGCAGTTGCCCATATCGCTCCAAGGTTCGCTGGCTGGGCTTCTTCTGTCGTCGGCCCGGTGCTCCAGCTTCTATCCATTGGTCGATCCATTGACCGACCGTCAGCTTTGAAGGGTCGAGATAAGTCCCGCCCTTCAGCTCGGAGACCAACCTGGCGCACTCGACTTGGGCCTGGCGCTTGCCGGTGCAGTTGGGCAAGGAGTGCCATTTCCGCTTGCGTGCTCCCGATTTGGGATCGCGGTTATCGATGACGGCATACCAGTGACCGGCACCGCGTTCTCTGACGTGTCCTTTCATTTCTCCGGCTCCCATTTCTGGATGCTTAGATCTTTGCGGACGCGTTCGGCTCTGTGCGAGCGCCTAGACACCTCGCCGTACGAGGCGACCGCCTCACGCGATGCGGGCCCGTAATGGCCGTAATATTCAATCATCTCCTTCGTTGTGACTGGTGGAGTGGCAGTCAGTAGATCCGCCCAAATTTGGCGGAAGATGACCTCCGCCCGCTCCTCGGGCGCTTGGCCAACGAGCGGGCCATCGGCCGATCTGTCGATGTCACCGGGGGGGCGGAGCTTGTCGAGAAGCTTCGCCACGGTAAGGCGAAAAACCTCAAAAGCAGTCGGATCGGAATTCCACTCGCGGACCCTCCCGTCGCCAGCATAGAGGCGGCTCGAGCGTTCGACGCTCTCGATTAGGATGCCGAGTGCGCGCAGCGGGCCAGTGGGCTGATAGCCGCGATCTTCAATCCCCTCCTTGAGGAGCCTCGCTACCACCCTAGAGAGCTTCATGCCCGATGTAGCGGCTTCGGCCTCTAGTGCGGCGCGCGTCTCCGCATCGACCCTGACAGATAGAGGAGCGCCGGCCCTAGCGGTTGGGGACGGTTTTCGGCCTCCGCCCGGGCGCCTCTTACGTATCGCTGGCTTGCCCATTCCGCACCTTTATTTTTGTATACAAATGTAAACCTCGTGTACTCGCACTGTATGGGAAAAAGCGTCGAGCGGCAATATACATTGTGACTGTGGACAACGTGCCGAGGCGCTCTGCGCAAGGGCGCGTCTCTTCAGCAACAAAAGGACCCCTAAATGTCGCCGAGTGAAATCAGAGACTTGTTGAGCCGCCCGACCATCACACCTGCGGAGTTGATTGCTTCGGGCATCCTCCCGCTCAGAAAAAATGCCGTTTACGCCGCCCTCCAGCGCGGCGACATCGAGTCGATCAGCCTCGGGCACAAGAAGGCCATCGTCACCGCGCCGCTGCGTCGCAAGCTGGGACTCGAATAGTGATTAGCGCCGCCCATCACAAAGCCGACCGCGAACTGCTGCTTGGCGTAGTCGGCGCTCTCAATGTGGCGAAGACTCCGTTGAGCCGCGATCCGTGTGGCGACTGGAACATCGTCGGCCGCCGCGGACACATCTCGTCGGACGGCACCGCGATGTACGTCTACCTGGCGCGCGAGAGCAAACGCCGCTGGGAAGCGGCCAAGTCAATGTTAGGCTTGGTCGTCACGCAGGATGGTGACCCCGAGGGCTTCCTACGCCTGGACGATCTCCCCTCGGACTCGCAGGCCGAGACCCTTCGTCGCTTGCTCGGGTTGAGAAGGTCCGTCCGCCCCACCGACAAGCAACGCGCCCATTCCCTTCCGCCGGGACAACAACGCCGTTTCCGGCCGGTTTATCTGGGCAACAGAGGTGGGCCTCCCATGAGCACCAGCCACAACTGCGCCGAGATCCCAGCCGACGCACAGTCCGTCTATAGCGGCCGGCATCACCTAGGCTGGACCGTTCGGCACGGGAAGACCTTCGAGGCGATCAGACACGACCGAACGACCATAGGCGTTTACGACACTGTCCTGAAGGCCCGAAACGCCGTTTGGACCGGGGAGGGCTGAGCCTATGATCGCTCATGTCCACGCCTTCCCACTGCATCGCCATCGAGGTCTGGTCCAACGCTTGGCGCAAGAAGTGTTTCGCGCGGGTCCTAACAGGACGACGCGCGATGCCATGATCGAGACGCTCGGCATTGAATGGGAGCGGCTCGAATCTTATGGCGTCCAGGGCGACGAGATCGAGCAGCGGCTCCACGAGCTCGCGCGCGAGCTTTGGTTGCGCTTAGATCGGGTGGGCAGCTCGGCGGTGCGCGCATGAATGTCAAACCGCACTTGGCTCATGCTGTCGATACTGCACGTCCTGCGTTGAATCTGGACGACGTTGTTGCTGAAGTACGGGAGCTTGAACGGGTCGTTACCCAGGATGGCATCGCCCGCGTTTTTGCACGCCGCTTTGCGGGCCGCCTTCGTTATTGTCACCACACCGAGGGCTGGTATTGCTGGCGCGAAACACATTGGCAGCGGGACGAAACCAAAGCCGCCTTCGAGTTCGTGAGAGTGCTGGCCCGCGAGGTCAGCGAAAAGGGCGAAGCCAGGGACCTCAAGGAAATCCGCAAGACGGCATTTGCGTCGGGGGTGGATCGATTTTCAAGGAGCGATCCAGCGCTCGCGGTAACCTCGGAGAGGTGGGACCTCAATCCGTTTCTCCTAGGTACTCCGAAAGGCACAGTCGATCTGAGGTCGGGGCGCCTTCGTCCCGGCGAACCAGACGATGGCATAACGAAAGTGACGGCAATTGGTCCGGCCAACACCGCCGACTGCCCGCAGTGGCGCCAGTTCATTTATGAAACAACGAATGGCAACGATGGCCTGGCCCGCTTCCTTCAGCAGTGGACCGGCTATTGTCTGACCGGGGACATTTCAGAGCACGCGCTATTCTTTGGTCACGGAGACGGCGGTAACGGCAAGGGCATTTTCGTAAACACCGTCAACGGCATAATGGCTAACTATGCGGCTGTCGCACCGCCGGACACCTTCACCGCGAGCCAGCACGATCGGCATCCGGCTGAACTCGCCATGCTGCGAGGAGCGCGCTTGGTAACGGCAAGCGAAACTGAGAAGGGGCGGGCCTGGGCCGAGAACAGGATCAAACAACTGACTGGTGGTGATCCCATTACCGCGCGCTTCATGCGCGGAAACTTCTTCACCTTCCAGCCAACCTTCAAACTGACGATCATCGGAAATCATCAACCCACCCTCGAGAATGTGGATGCGTCAACGAGGCGGCGATTCAACATCATTCCCTTCGAGCACAAGCCGCAGCGCCCCGATCCACATCTAATGGATAGGCTTCGATCTGAATGGCCAGCGATCCTTCGTTGGATGATCGACGGCTGCCTTGACTGGCAACGTAGCGGTTTGGTCCGACCGGGCATTGTTCTGGAAGCAACGGCCGAATATTTCGAAGAACAGGATCTATTCGGACATTGGCTAGCCGCCTGCTGCGAGACAGTCAATCCGGCCGCAGCGACAAGCACATCTCTCCTCTATGACTCGTGGAAGTCATTTGCCGTCAAGTCTGGCGAGAAGCCTGGTAGCCACAAGGCATTCGGTACGGCAATGGAGAAACGAGGATTCAAGCGCGGTCGCTCCGGAACCAGCCGGTTTTTTCGTGGCGTGCGGCTCAGCCTCAGTGACGCATTGGTGACGCATGACGCGTTGTGACGCATTTTCCTATTTTTACGGAAATACACGCGCGCGCATAAGAGTAATGCGGAAGACGCGTCATGATGCGTCACGCGCGTCACTGGTCGACGCATTAATCGATTCCCAGAAACAGGATGGCCCCATGGATGCGTGCCAACGGCGCGAAGGCCGAAGACCCGGCGCAGCCGCATCCTGTACTCCCCAGGCTCGCCACTCGGGGAGGGTGGTCGATGACCATTGCGGTTTCGGCGCCAAGGGACGCCGGCCTCCGGCTTCGGGCGCTCTCTCAGGCCCCAGCAAGCGGAAAGATCCAGCCTTCGGCCGAAGGAAGGAGGCAAGGGCAGGAGCCTGCGCTTACCGGCTGAGCCGAACTCGTACCAGAAGCCGCATAACCGCGCTCAATGGCCATCGTGTGTGCGTGTTCAATCGCTGGCCGGTGTTTCGGTGGTCGAGAACAACAACGCGCACCGGCCACCGCAAGCCCGCAGAATTCGCGCGATTTTTTCAAGGTACCTTTTGGCGGGATGCGCCACTGCGCGCCGGACGCGCGCTGCATTTCTGCATATTCCGGATTCTCAAAATCCCGGTTTCCTTGTCAATCGGAGGCCCCATAATGTATGGCCCGCGCCACAGGAATAAGTTCCCTTTTCGTCCCAAAGGACTGCGGCGAGCGATCCTAGCCGTCCTCGAGCGGTGCAGTCGTTTGAACGCTGCGGAAATTGCGAGCTGCACCTTCTGTTTCCGTGGGCCGATGGTGAGGCCGGGGTGGAAGATTCCGAGCGCGTCGGAGGTCGTGTCGGTGCGCCGAGCGCTCCGGCGCCTTGTGGCCTCCGGCAAGGTCAAAAAATGTGGTCGAGCGCGTCGCGGCGCGTCGCAGCGTCACCGAGATACGTTCGAGCTCGCCGCGAAGGAGCAGCGATGAAGCCCCCAGCGACGACAGCTCTAATATCGAGCGTTTGATTGCTCTCTTACGCGCTCATCTAACAGCCCTCTTCGGGTAGTGCGGGATTCCGGCAATATATCCACTTCGCGACTCCGTTGAATCGGGTGGTCTGATCTCGTACGGCATAGATATGAACAAGATATATGTCGGCGGTGCCAACTACATTGTGCGTCGGTTCGCTTTCATCAGAAAGGCTTACGAGGGTAGGGACCGCTCCAGACATCGGCGGAACGGGGCTCCTCCGAGCAAAAGCAGCTAAGCGGCTGAGCGGGCAATCCTTTTCAGCGGGACGCCAAACTGTAAGATCAAAAGCTACGGTGCCGAGCCACGGGAATTGCCTCACGCGACAGCGCAGATGATCTTCTGCTTCTTCGCCGAGGACACCGACATTTTCAGCGGCAAAGACCTGTTCACCGACACAATCGCGCGAATGAGTGAGCGGGATTCTTCGAACACCCATGAGGTGATCGGCGAATTGTTTCGCGCGATGAACACGAAGCGAGAGGCCCGAGCGAGCGCCGGGACCCCTCGATGGGCCGACGCATTTCCCTACGTGAACGGCGAACTGTTCTCTGGCAGCGTGGACACGCCGCGTTTCAGCAAGATCGCCCGTTCCTATCTCCTGCACATCGGCAGGCTCGACTGGACCAAAATCAACCCGGACATTTTCGGGTCGATGATCCAAGCCGTGGCGGAGGACGAGGAGCGCGGCGCGCTCGGCATGCACTACACGTCCGTGCCGAATATCCTAAAAGTCCTGAATCCGCTGTTCCTCGACAATCTCCGCGCGCGGCTTGAGGAGGCGGGTGACAATCCCCGCAAGCTTCTAAATCTGCGCAACCGCCTGGCTAAGATCAGGGTATTCGATCCAGCTTGCGGGTCCGGCAATTTCCTTGTCATTGCATACAAGCAAATGCGCGCTATTGAGGCCGAGATCAACAAGAAGCGCGGCCAGGCCGACCGACGCACGGAAATCCCCCTCACTAATTTTCGTGGCATCGAGCTGCGTGACTTTCCGGCCGAGGTTGCGCGCCTTGCGCTCATCATTGCTGAGTTTCAGTGTGACGTGCTGTATCGCGGCCAGAAGGAAGCCTTGCAGGACTTCCTTCCACTCGACGCGCAGAACTGGATCACTTGCGGAAACGCCCTGCGACTCGATTGGTTGAGCATCTGCCCTCCAACCGGAACAGGTGTGAAGCATCACGCGGACGACCTGTTTGAGGCGCCAGTCAATCAGGCCGAGATCGATTTTGAAAATCAAGGTGGCGAGACGTACATTTGTGGCAATCCGCCGTATGTTTGGACAAACGATCAATCCACAGAACAAAAAAATGATCTGAGGAGTTTGTTTGAAGAACAGACAAGCTCTTGGAAGAGCCTCAATTACGTAACGGCTTGGTTCTTAAAGGCCGCCGCATATAGTCGTCACACTCCGTCCGAATCTGCATTTGTTGCAGTCAATACAATATGCCAAGGTCAAGGTGCCTCTATTTTGTGGCCTGTCATTTTTTCCTTTGAACAAGAGATAAAATTTGCACACACTTCATTTCGTTGGTCCAACCTTGCGAGAAATAACGCAGGCGTAACCGTGGTAGTGGTTGGATTAACAAGGTTTCCCGGAAAACGTACTATCTACACCGTTGGGGCAGACGGCAGCGTTGAGGCTCGCGAGGTAGACTGCATTAGTCCCTACTTGACGCGTGGTTCACGCACCATCGTTGAAGGTCGCGCTTCTCCTTTGGGTCCACATGCTAAGATGGTTTGGGGGAATAAACCTTCAGATGGCGGCCATCTTTTGTTAGCGCCAGACGAAAAAGACGCACTAGTTGCTCGCGAACCTAGAGCTGCAGTATTTGTAAGGCAACTCTTGGGGTCACAGGAAATGTTGCAGGGGCAGGTTCGCTACTGCATCTGGGTAGATGACGATGCTCGTGAAAAGGCAATAGCATTGCCATCTATTTTGGAGAGAATTGAGAAGGTTGCTGCCTTTCGGAGCGCAAGCACAGCTGCGCAGACACGATCTGCAGCAACCATAGCCCACCGCTTTCGCCAAATTCAGGATGTTGCCCAAAAGCACTCTATCATTGTTCCTTCCGTTTCATCTGAAGGTAGGGAGGGCTTCCCTATTGGCTTCTCAAGTGAATGTGCAATCGTCTCGAGCCGTGCATTCGCCATCTACGATGCACCGCTCTACAATTTCTCATTATTGTCAGCGCGATTGCATTTGGTGTGGCTGGACACTGTTTGTGGAAAGCTAGAATCCCGCTATTCGTATTCGAGCACGCTTGGCTGGCACAGTTTTCCTGTTCCCCCTCTGACCGAAAAGAACAAGGCCGACCTCACCCGCTGCGCTGAGGACATCCTGTTGGCCCGCGAAGCGCATTTCCCGGCAACCATCGCGGATCTCTACGATTCGGAAGAGATGCCCCAAGACCTGCGCGAGGCTCATGAGCGTAACGACGAAGTGCTTGAGCGCATCTATATCGGCCGCCGCTTCCGCAACGACACGGAGCGATTGGAGAAGCTGTTCGAGCTTTACACCAAAATGATTGCGTTGCCGGGGGCGGCCACGAAGAAGAAAAGAGCGGGGGGAAGCTCGTGACCGACTATAAGAAAGCCGTTCCTTCCGTTTCAGTTTCCTATGCCCGAAACGGTTCATCTACCAAGGCCAACGCGCTTGGCATGCGGCCGATGCAGGAACGCGCCTATGAACGGCGCGGCGAACAATATCTGCTCATTAAGTCGCCGCCGGCATCCGGCAAGAGCCGGGCGCTCATGTTCATCGCCCTCGACAAGCTCGCCAATCAGGGATTGAAGCAAGCCATCATCGTCGTGCCGGAAAAATCCATTGGCGCGAGCTTCCATGACGAGCCGTTGACCAAATACGGCTTTTCGGCCGATTGGATCGTTACGCCCAAATGGAATCTCTGCGACGCACCCGGCTCCGACAACGGCGGCAAGGTTAATTCCCTCGGCGCCTTCCTCGACGGCGATGATAAGGTCCTGGTCTGCACCCACGCGACCTTCCGCTTCGCGGTGGACAAGTTCGGCGTCGAGAAGTTCGACAACCGGCTGATCGCGGTGGATGAGTTCCACCACGTTTCCGCCGACCCGGAGAGCAAGCTCGGCCAACACCTTGGCGCGTTCATCGCCCGCGACAAGGCGCATATCGTCGCTATGACCGGCTCTTACTTCCGGGGCGACGCGGTGCCAGTGCTGGCCCCCCAGGATGAGGCTAAGTTCGACGCCGTGACCTACACGTACTACGAACAACTCAACGGCTATGAATATCTCAAGCAACTCGACATTGGCTATTTCTTCTACTCTGGTTCGTATGCCGACGACATACTGAGCGTCCTTGACCCGAATGAGAAGACCATCATCCATATCCCAAGCGTCAATTCGCGTGAGAGCACGAAAGATAAGATTAAGGAGGTGGAACACATCATCGAGGCGTTGGGCGAGTGGCAAGGCATCGACCCTGCGACCGGCTTCCAGCTGGTCAACCGGCCGGACGGTCGCGTCCTGCGCATCGCCGATCTTGTCGATGACGAACCGGCGAAGCGCGACAAAGTTTCGGCTGCGCTGAAGAACACCGCGCAGAAGAACAACCGCGACCATGTGGACATCATCATCGCGTTAGGCATGGCCAAGGAGGGGTTCGACTGGATTTGGTGCGAGCACGCGCTGACCGTCGGTTATCGATCCAGCCTCACCGAGATAGTGCAGATCATCGGCCGCGCGACCCGTGACGCGCCGGGTAAGACCCGCGCCAGCTTCACCAATTTGATCGCCGAGCCGGACGCGTCTGAGGAAGCTGTTGCGGAGGCGGTCAACGATACTCTGAAAGCCATCGCCGCCAGCCTCTTGATGGAGCAGGTACTTGCGCCACGCTTCAATTTCACGCCGAAGAATCCGCAGAGCGGCCCGGTCGAAGGCTTCGACTATGGCGAGGGCGGCTACGATCTGAGCAAGGGCAACGTCGGCTTCAACGAGGAAACCGGCCAGTTTCACGTCGAGATCAGGGGCCTTGCCGAACCAAAAAGCAAGGAGGCCGCGCGCATCTGCACCGAGGATCTGAATGAGGTCATCGCCGCGTTCGTGCAGGATAAGACGGCCATTGAGCGCGGGCTGTTCGATGAGGAACTGATCCCCGAGGAACTGACGCAGGTGCGCATGGGGAAAATCATCAAGGACAAGTATCCCGAACTGGACGAGGAAGATCAGGAGGCTGTGCGTCAGCACGCCATCGCCGCACTCAACATCACGCAAAAGGCCAAGCAGATTGCGCTTGGCGGCGACGGGGCCGGCGCCCGCGACGATGGCCAGCCGAGCGCCAACACTGCGCTCATCGACGGGGTACGGAAATTCGCGATGGACGTTCGCGAACTCGATATCGATCTCATCGAGCGGATCAATCCGTTCGGCGAAGCCTATGCCATCCTCGCCAAGACCATGAGCGAGGGCAGCCTGAAACAGGTCGCCGCGGCCATTGCGGCTAAACGCACCAGCCTGACGCCGGAGGAAGCCAAGGAGCTTGCTGTCCGCGCGTCCCGGTTCAAGAAGGAGCGCGGCCGGCTCCCCTCCATCGACGCCCAGGACCCTTGGGAAAGACGCATGGCCGAGGGCGCCGTTGCATTCATGCGCTTCAAGAAGGAGGGCCGCTATGACGGATGACCTCGATCTTGACGAACTGGCGGCGGACCTCGCCGATTTCGCTCCGAAAGACAAGAAAGGCGGCCGTAGCGCACGCGAGGAACGCATTATCGCCGGCTTCGAAGAAATTCAGCGCTTCGCCGAAGCTCACGGCCGCGCGCCAGCGCATGGCGAGAGCAACGACATTTTCGAGCGGCTTTATGCCGTGCGCCTCGACCGGTTGCGCGGGCTGGAAGAATGCCATTCACTTCTCGCCCCGCTTGACAAGGAGGGCCTCCTGGCAGCCGCGGTGACGCCTCCCACCGAGCCAGTCGAATCGATCGATGACGATGAATTGCTTGCCGAACTGGAAGGCATGGGCGGAGCGTCCGACATTACAGAGCTTCGCCATGTGCGCACCGCCGCCGACAAGCGGGCGGCCGAGGAAATCGCCAACCGCACCCCCTGTGAGGACTTCGATAATTTTAAGCCGCTGTTCGTTCGGGTGAGGAAAGACCTCGATGCCGGCATACGCCAGACGCGGCGGTTCCAGACGATGGCTGAGATCAAGGAGGGCGAGTTTTTCATCGTCGGTGGCCAGATTGCCTATGTCGCGGGAGTCGGAAAGGAATTTGTGACCGAGTACGACCGTCGCGACAGCCGGTTGCGCGTGATCTACGACAACGGCACCGAGAGCGACGTTCTATTGCGCTCGTTGCAACGTGCCCTCCATCGCGATGAGGCGGGCCGGCGCATCACTGACCCCACGGCAGGGCCGCTGTTTTCCGTCGAGAGCGAAGACGGCGATTTGGCCAGCGGCACGATTTATGTGCTGCGTAGCAAGTCCAACAACCCTGCTATCGCGCAGCATCGCGACGTGTTGCACAAGATCGGTGTGACCGGCGGTGATGTTACCAAGCGGATTGCGAACGCGAAGCGCGACCCAACGTTTCTGCTCGCCGATGTGGAAATTGCCGCGACCTATAAACTATCGAACATCAACCGGACGAAGCTCGAAAACTTGATCCACCGCATCTTCGATGCCGCGCGGCTCGACATCGAGACCAAGGATCGATTTGGTAACCCGGTGATCCCGCGCGAGTGGTTTCTTGTGCCGCTGTTTGTGGTCGATGAAGCCGTTGATCGTATCAAGAATGGGACGATTACCGGCTACGTATACGATCCGAAGGTCGCAAAATTGGTGAGTTGTCGTCCAACGTGAGTGCGGCTTGGGGAAGGTAAGATGAGCAGGAGAGATACGTATTCGGGAGGGGGCACCATCCTACGCGCGGGAAGCGACGGTCTCCAATGGACATCTTCAGATCCGGCCGGGTCGAAAATGGCTCAGAAACCGTTAAAGCGGCGGGACAATGACAGGATGCCAACTCAGAAAGAGATAGAGCGGCAATCAAAAGAGGATGATATAGCTGAAGCGAAGCTGATCCGAAGCTTTATTTCTCAATGTGCAGCAGCTTACGCGGCGGGAAAGCTCGAGGTGTCTCGGCCCGAGCCGCCAAGATCATTGAAGGCGCGTGTCATGAGCTCCGGAGGCAACGTAGCCTGGTTGAGCGCCCAGCCGACTTACCAGGGCCTTTTTCACAAAGCCTACTGCCGTCTGATCGGTAAGGAGATCGCCTTCGAGCAGGTCTGGGCACATACGAAGCAAAAATCAAAGTAATAGGCTATCTCGTCGACATCTATGCGTGCTTGTCTCACCGCCGCGCGCTGAGACGCGCTATGTTCTCGAAGCTTAAGTGCTGCATGGGACGGTCACATCAGTGAGACAATCACATCACGCACGCCGCTGACGGCTACCGGTGGCGGATCACCGCTCCCCCAAACCGAAATAGCCAAGGCATTGTCGGTAATTTCCGGCGGTCCGCATAAGGCTCGCGTGGCTAGCTACGGGGACGAGCTACGAATGACTGCCCAAAGCACCATGCTCAACGGGCAGAGTTGGTCGGAGACTCGAGACGAACTACGGCCCGTCAGCTCGATGGAGAGGGCCGCACCGCCGAGCCCACGATGCGAGAGCCGAATGTCTTGAACGTACACCTGGAGGCGTCCCGGCGGTGAGACTTAGATAAGCAGGTCATCGCGATGCGCGCCATGCACGCTCAAGAGTTCCACAACGCTACCGCCACTCAGCCTCAATACGGTGTCGAGTACGCCGTCCTCATTGAGGTCACGTTCGCGAACCTTTTGGACCGACGCCTCATCCTCGAGCCGGATTCGATCGACGCCGAGTTCGAAGTCAATCACAAGGTCCTTGCCGCTGCCTTTCCCGAAAACGAAAGTGTCGGCATCAGCGCCGCCACTGAGCCAATCGTTTCCCTTGCCTCCGACAACGAGATCCTCACCGTCTCCTCCGCTCAGGCGATCGTTTCCAACGCCACCATATAGACCGTCATCCCCTCCAGCCCCTTTCAAGGTGTCGTTGCCCCGTCCGGTCCTGAAGACGTCATTTCCTGCAAACCCAGAACTGAAGTCGTCCCGACGGCTCTCCGTCTGGTGGCTAGTGGAGAGGCCCATGTCTTGCATGATGGCAAGATCGACGTTGTCGACATAGTATCGCTGGCCGAGGAAGAAGAACGTATTCCCCTGCATCAAGGCAAGATCGAGCTCGTCGGCGGACTCGTGACCGTAATGTGTGTACGTATTCTCGTCCGCGTCAGAGCCTGAGAGAGGCACGGGCCCGCCATAAAGCTGCTCGGCAGCCGCGCCCGCAAAGAACGGGAGCCCGCCCTCGAAGGTGACGTGGCTATCATAGACACTGGCGGTGGTCCCAGTGAGTTCACCGTTCTTTTCGCCGAACCCATTCATCCCGAGAACATGGCCGAACTCGTGCATGAACAGGCTAACGCCGTCGTTCTTGTCCAAGGGGACGGGAAGGTTTCTGGAAAATGGCGTCGGATCGAGCCAGATACGATTCGACAGGTATTCCGCCCCAACAGTTATAAACGCGTCAGGAGCATCGCCATTGGGATCGATGCCAGTAAGCAACTCATGTTGAACGCCTTCCCGGACCAGCATTTTGCCGTCGAATTGGCCGATTGCAATATTTGTCGCACTGGCGGAGGCTGCTCTGAAGTCCGGCCTTGGATCGATGATCAATTGGACATCGACCGACCCAGCGCCGCTGATGTAGCGCGCCCAATTCGCAATGGCTGCATCGAGGTTCTTGAGGAGAGCCTTTTGCTGACCGGCAGCCAGATTATCTGGATCGCTGATCTGGACTGAATAATCAAAAGCCATGATTACCTCCCTAAAATTGAACAATTAACTGGCCGCCGGCACTGCACTCCTCCCACCGAGCCGGTATTCGAGCTTGGACCAGCCGCGCGCGTCGGTCTATACGGAAGCATGCATAGTCCGCGTAGTGGCGCCCACGAAGCGATCGCCCCGGGGCTAGGTCCTCGCGCTCAAACTCCAGGAATTGTGGGGGTGCCAAACACCCTCAGGTAGAGAAGTAGGGAGGCGATTGAATCGCGCCGCAACCTTTTTCGCTGTTCCAGCGCTGGCACTGGGCCGCTTCACTATGTATTCGGCAACAACGCTGCCCTTTCAGAGAGCCTGCGGCTTTAGCAATTCAGCGAGGCCGCGCTCGGTGATGCACCCTGCCGATAGCAATGCCGGATGGGTCGAGTGCTGAGCTCGGACGCGCTCCGGCTCGGCAACCAATCTATGCCTGTTCAGCAGATCGCCTTGCGCTGAAGCTATTCGCGCGTCGGCGTTTGAGTTGCCATCCCTCGCCATCAGAATTGCGGCTTCTGCCGCCAGTCTGTTTTCGCGCGCGACCTTTAGGTGGCGTCGAATGTTCGCGTCTTCGGAGCTTGTATCGAAGGTGATCAGCCTCATGCAGTTCGGGAATTGCACCTGAAATCCGCTTTTCAGGCGGGAGGCTCTTTCGAAAATGGCTTGCGGCAGTAGGAACAAAGGCACTTGAGGCGATCGGTCATGGCAATCTTCTCCCACGCCCATCTTGTGCTGGACAGTTTAGTTTCGCCCTATTTTGCGGCGCTAAGAAATTCCAAAGCGGATCTGTTAAATCAGATCGGAACATCTAGCGCGGAACGCAGGCGCTCCGATGGTGAACGCAGCAGCCGCCCCAGTGGAACAGCACTTTATCCTCTCGAACCTGTCGCCGAGCCTGGCGCAAAAGCGGCTCGCGCTTGGCGTCGTGCTGGTTTTGCTTGTCGCATTTTTCATCACGGCAGGGCCCCTCGCGAGGGTTCAACTGGCGCGGATCGACGCCTTCATCCCGGCTTATGCCACGGCGATGTTCGTGAACGATTCGATCACCGCTGTCCTGCTGTTTGCACATTTCTCCATCCTGCGTTCGCGTGCACTCCTCGCGATCGCGAGTGGATATCTCTTCACTGCGCTTATGTTAATCCCGTGGATGCTGACCTTTCCGGGCGTGTTCGCGCCAGGTGGCCTGCTTGGCGCCAGGCTCCAGAGCACGGTGGCTCTACACCCTGTGGCACGCCGGTTTCCCTGTCTTCGTAATCGCCTATGCCCTCCTGAAGGATGCCGATCCAACCAAGCGGTTGTGGCAGGGCCCCGCGCATCTGGCCATCCTTTTGAGTATGGCTCTGACCGCGGGCGTGTGCGCAGCGGCTTTGCTTGTCACCGCGGGGCACGAAATATTGCCCAGCATAATGCTCGATACGGTCCATCTTTCGGCTCTCTGGCCTTATATCGGCGGATTCACGGCGCTGTTGAGCGTCCTTGCGATCATTGTTCTCTGGACGCGGCGACGTTCAGTGCTTGATCTGTGGCTGATGGTGCTGATGTTCGCGTATGTGATAGAGATATGTTTGATTTCACTTCCCAGTCCGGGCCGTTTCAGCGTTACCTAGTATACCGGCCGGATCTTTGGGGTCCTGTCCGGCAGTCTTGTGCTGTTTGTCTTGGTGTACGAGATAACGACGCTTTATGCGCGGCTGCTCCGCGCGCTTTTGGCGCAACGTCGCGAGCGCGAGGCGCGGCTGATGACAGGGGATAAGGCTTCGATCGCTCACGAAGTCAAACAACCATTCTCGGCGATGGTTATAAATGCCGAGGCCGGCTTGCACTGGCTTGAGCGCACGACGCCCGATCTCGAAAAAGCGAAGGCGTCGTTCAAAGAGATCAGCCTTGATGGCCATCGTGCCGGAGCGATAATCGATGGCATTCGGACGATCTTCAAGAAGGACGGCCGAAACAGAACGTCGCTCGACATCAACGACCTCATCGGCGAAGCCCTCGCCTTGACGCGCGACAATCTGCAGGGACACCGGATATTGGTCGAAGCCGAGCCGAATGCACAGTTACCGCGGGTAAGAGGAGATCGAACCCAGCTGCAGCAAGCGCTTCTGAACTTGATCACGAACGCGATCGATTCAGTGGCGGCCAAGAATGGCGCGCGGGTCATTCTCGCAGCCACCGCGCGGAACCTTCGAAAGATGGCCAAGCCGATCCCGATGCCCACCCCGAAGCTCGCATAGAGACCGGTAGAGCAGTTCGGCCACATCGGCGACGGAGCCTTTACAACGAATACTGCCAGTCTTTTTCAAACGACCCAAATGAGAAGTGCACGATGTCCTCTATTTAGTCGCTCTCGGGGAAAGCGGAGTTTGCACACAATCCGCGGGGGGTCTTATTGCGCTAGCAATCTGAATGCGACGACCAGTGCCACCACGCTCGCGAAAATCAGCAGTGCGGGGAGGGATTTTCGGGTCATTGGCGTCGTCGAATGGCGCGCAGCCTTGACGGGATTGAGGCGATCGCCTGGACCGATCAGTCCCGCAACATACAGAGGACACATCCGCTGTCGGGTCTTCGATTCGGGAATCCTATAAAACGGGACAAAATTAACAATCTGCCACAGTAGTGCTAGTCTCTGGGACCGCACGACTTTACTTTCTGTCGTCGGCGTCCGAGCCTTTGGTTCCGGCGCTGCGCCTATGCCTCCCATCTCGCTGTAATAAGCGCTGGAGACCTCGCGAACGGCTAGGGCCGTGGACTCCGCCTCGTTCATTGTCTCGAGCCGAGTTCGATAGTCAGAAAGCTTTGGGCGCTGGACGGCAGGTCGTTGAAACCACCGAGGTTGGCCATCATGAGCCACGCGGCAAAATCCGCCTCAGCCTTCGTGCGCGCTTTCTTAGCGATACGAGCTTGGAGCTAGAGGACGTGGTGGTCGGATTGGTTTGAACCGGGCCGCGAAGCTGTTCATCGACACCATTCGCGCGGCGGGAACCCGACTAAACTGACAGGGCAGAGCTAAGTGCCTAAAGAAGATGATGTCGGCCGCAAAAACCTTAACTAGCCGAATGCCGTCGTGACATCGGAGGGCAGGTATATCGCTGCCGCCGGGCGGTTTGACGTTCGGCATTACGTTGAATGTGCGCTGTCCGTCTTTGGAGGAACCATGAGTTTGCGGATGACATTATTTGGTGTGAGTAGGGTAGGTTGACTGCCCGCCGCTGGCGTCCAGGCTGTCGGCGGGAATTTTATGAGTTGTGTAGTGACAAAGCGTACCAAGGCGTTGATGCCGGGGTTCATTAAACCCCAGCTGGCGACCCTGAAGGACAATGCTCCTTCAGGTGGTCAGTGGATTCACGAAATCAAATACGACGGCTACCGGGTTCAGGTGCATGTAGATCGCGGTGCTACAAAAATCTTCACTCGAAACGGGCACGATTGGACCCACCGCTTTTCGCACATCGCCGGCTCCTTCAGGTTGCGCAGCCGGACGATCTTCGACGGCGAGGTTGTCGTAGTTCATGAGGGGCGAACCAACTTCTCGGAGCTGCAAGCAGATCTTGCGAAGGGCCGTCAGGACCGAATGCTGTTCTACGCGTTCGACATCCTGCACCATAACGGAGAGGACCTCCGCGGCAAATCCCAGCTATACCGCAAGGAACGTTTGAAAGAGCTGATCGATATGCTCGATCCGCCGATCCTCTACAGCGAGCACCATGACGGTGATGGACAGGCGATGTTCGAGGCGGCCGCGAAACTCAACTACGAGGGCATCGTGTCGAAGCGGGCCGATGCTCCATACCGCTCGGAACGCACGGAAGCCTGGCTCAAGATCAAAGCGGTCCAGCGCGGAAAATTCCCGGTCGTGGGATTCATCAAGGACCCCACGGGTGTGGCCGCTCTCTACCTTGGAAAACAGGAAGGGAAAGACCTCGTCTACATGGGCAAGGTTGGCACCGGTTGGAGCAGGACCACCTCGAGCCAGATCCGCAAGGCGCTCGAAACTGTGGTAAGCCCAAAACAGAAGCTCACCAAGACGCTCAGGAAACCAAAGGCAACCTGGGTGGAGCCCAAGTTTTTTGCCGACGTCGAATACCGGGACATCACCTCGGAAGGACTTCTTCGGGCCAGCTCGTTCAAGGGACTCTCCAAAGGAACGCGCCGATCCTAGCCGCGTTTTCTCTCGAGTTCAGTGGAGTACCGGTTATGAATCCGGAACAGCGAGTTACGAAGGCCTTTTCAAAGGCTCAAAGTATTCTGGCCCGGTATGTTGAGCCCGGCCCCAGCGATTGCGAGCGAACCATAAACCAGCTGCTGGACGTGTTTGACGACGAGACGTCGTGCAGGCGGTCGAGGAATCGAAAATGGAAAAGCCCACCCCAGAACAACTCGTCGAACTCAAGAGACTCGGCGCGATGGCGCGGGTGCCAGATGAATCGGAGATCGTTACTTCGAAGGAGGCGGCTGAGATCCGAATCCGGGATCTGAAGGTACAAGGCTAGGGCGTGTACTCATAAATCGCTTATGTCTGCTATTGGGGGCTAACCGGGCCTGACCGGAGGGCGGGCTTAAAGGGAGCAACTGACCCACAGCAGACATAGCTGTGGCTGGACAACCTCTCCGAGCAATGGCATTGTTCGTCAATGAACAATGACTGCACGCGCAATTCGATCAAGTTTAGCACCTGCCATTCGATGGCGGGTTAGCGCGCGTCCATATGGTTCGTGCACCCGCCGAGGAGGCGGGTTTTTTATGCCTATCTCCCGGCTCAACGATGAAGGAGACTGCAATGCCGGGGAAGAAAATCACGATAAGGCGTGCTGCGGCGGATGATGCGCGTGCCGTCCACGACATCGTTTTACGGGCGTTGTGCGAAACCAATGCCAAGGATTATCCGGCGTCCGTGATCGATCGCCTGGTTCTAACGCTGCCCGACAAAGTCGCGGCGAGTCTCGAGACGTGGCATGCCTTCACCGCTTTTGTCGACGGGCGCGTCGTCGGAACGGCAAGCCTCAGCGGTCATGTTGTAAAATCTGTCTTCGTCCACCCTGACTTTCAGCGCCGCGGCGTCGCGACTAGGCTCATGGCCGCGGTCGAAAGCGCAGCGATCGGTAAATCAGTCCCCACGTTGGATGTGCAGTCTTCAATTACGGCGCAGCCCTTCTACGCGAAGTGGGGCTTCACGGTCGTTCGAGAAGAATTTTATGGCGAGGAGCGGACGATCGTCATGTCAAAGGCCATTTTGCCTGCGCCGGAATAATCCATTGCGTGTCCGGCGCTCAAACCATCGAGATGTCGGCTAAGGGAGGTACACAAGACACTTGGCCCCCCGGCGGCCACCGCCGCTTATGACCCAAGGCGGCCGCGCGGCTGTGGGCAGGTGTGCTGCGTTCAACAAGCGGCTTGCAGCCGCTTAAGGCTATCGATAGAGGCATAGCCTGCGCGTCCGATCCCATGAGGCACGAAGATGCCGTCCGCTGCCAAGACGCTCCGCGTCAGCTTTGTGCAATGCCGCGGCACGCCCTATGAGGTCGGCCGCGCGCAGGCTGGTGCCCTTGCGGTGACGCGCAAGGGTAAGGCATTTCTCCGCAAGAAGGTGCAGCTGCCGTCTTGGTTCAAGATTCGCAACGAGGAGCGTGCGTTCAGAAGTTATGCTCCCGACCTCTGGGAGGAGATCGGCGGGATCGCGGAACGGCTCAATATCCCGATGGAGCAAGCGGTCCTTTGTTTCGGTAACGATGGCTTGCGCATGCCGACCGGCGGTTGCTCGGCGATCATGAGCGGTGGCGTGTATGGCCGCAACTATGATTTCCGGCCACGGGGGTATGAGGCGCGGTTTGCTCTCGTGCAAGTCCGCGGCAGCTACGCCAGTATCGGCGGCAGTCACCAGTTAACTGGGCGCCTGGACGGCATGAACGAACACGGGCTTACCATCGGCTTGCATTTGGTAAAGGTGCTCCCGCGATTCCCCGGTCTCACCAGCACGTTGCTGGTCAGGCGGGTGCTCGACAGTTGCGCGACCACCGCGGAGGCAATCGATCTCCTGCGTCGACTGCCTCACGCCATGAAGTACAACTATTCCCTGCTCGACGCTGGTGGTGTGGCTGCCGTGGTGGAAGCAGGAGCTGGGGCGGTAGTCGTTCGCCGTGGCGACTGGCTCGCCTGCACCAATCATTTCCAGTCGCCGCAACTAAGGCGCCTGAACCGCCGCCCCGCGCACTCGATTGGCAGGCTGCCGCCGCTTGAAAACTGGGCTGCACGAGAACTCACCGCTGAACAGACCTTCAAGGCGCTGAACTTCTCTGCCTCGCCGGCTTTCCATAACTATGGCAACGCCCAAACGCTGCATACCATCATCACCGAGCCGCCCAAGCGACGGCTGCTAATTGGCATTGGCGGCGATGCCGCCGCACTTGAGGAAGACATGATGGACGTCGACTTCAAGCTGTGGGTTGCCGGTGAGGATCTGCCGATAGAGCATCTCAAAGGTCAACTCGGCTTAGGTTTGCCATCATCGCGGCGGCCGAGAGCGAGGCCGCAGCTCAAAGTTCAACCGAGACAGTAGGATGCTCAAGTCCGGTTGTGGCCCTTAGCGGACCTGTTGATCTGCGCATCCAATGTCCGCTTACTTGGGCGGTGCGGACGAAGCTATGCCAGAAGCTGCAAGATAGATTTATGAGTACACGCCCTAGGAACGGAATGACGCCTAGTAAGCCCATGAATGGCGTGCAGCCCGAGCGCTTGGAGGAATGCCTTTCGCCTGCGCCCTGCGGTCGCCGGACAGCGGAATTTGAATGATGCGGGGGCGCGACGCACGATCGCGCCGAATCGGCCTTGAGCGAAGCCGTTAGCCCTAGAGAGCCAGCCCTAGGTTCCTCTCAAGGGATGCGTCAAAGCCGCTAGGGGAGAGGCGCCTGCGCCGCGGCGGGTTCGCTTCGAACGGGTCATGGCCAGCAATGACGGGCTTCGTGCCCGTCCAGCTCGGCTTGGGGCTCGCTCGGGACTAAAATTGGGGTTTACACTCCGAAATCCCGTCAGGTAATAGGCTGCAATCCAGCAGAAATGTTTGGAAATGTAGCAGCTTCGGGTGGCTCATTGGGGATGAGTTCGGAGGGAATGAAGTTCCGCGGGGAGATCGTTCAGCTTCGAGCGATCGCTGTCCTGAGCGTTTTGCTCTTCCATTTGAAAGTACCAGGTTTTCAAGGCGGGTTCGTCGGCGTTGATGTCTTTTTCGTCATCTCTGGATATTTGATCACTCGCAACATTCTGCGAGACGAGGCGGCGGGCCGCTTCTCGTTCGGCGCTTTTTATCTGCGACGCACAAGGCGCATCTATCCAGCCCTGATCCTGACGGTCGCTCTGACCTATCTGGTTGGGGCGCTGTGGTCGGCTCCGCTGTTGTTTCTCGACATTGCCAAGGAGTGCACGCACGCGTTGCTCTCAATCGCGAACATCCAATACTGGAAAGAAGCTAGTCATTACTTTGCAGCAAAGTCGGACGAGCTTGCTCTTCTCCACTGCTGGTCATTGTCGCTCGAAGAGCAATTCTATCTGCTCTGGCCTGCGCTTCTGATCGCAGCAGCACGTGTCAATTGTCTCAGGTCAGCGATTGCGCTCATCTCCATTGTATCTTTCATGGCGGCAGCGTGGATCGGGCCCATCGACAGCTCCGCCGCTTTCTTCCTGATGCCCTTCCGCATTTTTGAGTTCGGCTGCGGCGCCTTGGTTCTCTTCGTTGATCAATCCACTGGCCGACGGGCATCACGCGAATTGCTGTCGGCTGGCGGCCTGGTTGTGATCATTGGTAGTGCGCTGTTGCTCCGTCCGGATACTATAAGGCAAGAGCTACTGGTCCTCCTGCCTTGTCTCGGAGCCGCGGCTTTTATCATGGCTGGAGACACGACCTTCGTCTCTCGCGCGCTGCGATTGCCTCCATTAATGACTGTCGGAACGATCTCCTATTCGTTGTATCTCTGTCACTGGCCGATCATTTTTTATTGCCGGTTCATCTTTGGCGACGCTGTAGATACGACGCTCGGGACCGTATCCATGTTAGTAAGCATGCTGCTCGTCGCGGCCATGATGTACCGATTTGTCGAGCTTCGGTTTATTGTGGTCGGCCCCGTAGGGCCGGGCCCCTGGATAGTCCTTACAAGGTTCAGCATCGTCACCGTTGCGATTGTGGCCGTCACGCACCTCACATTTGTTTCAAAAGGCTTTGCTTGGAGATTGCCGGCTAGCGTCATCGCTGACGGACGCCTTGATAGTCCCTCCGTCAGCGAGAACGTCGAGGGGATAACGAGCGATCCCCCAACTATCGAACTAGTCGGCGACTCTCACGCTGAAATGTATCTTGCTGGCCTGCTGCCATTGGTGCGGACCATGCGAGGTAACATCCAATCTGTTGGATCCGCGGGCTGCCCAATTTTATTCGGGTTGGAGATGAAGAACCGTAGGCGAGAGGCTTGCAAGATGGTGCGCGATGAATCGCTTGAGTTGCTGAGGAGCAATTCACGCCCGATCATATGGGTGCAGCGCTGGGATCTCTATGACGACGCAATTCTCGAGTACGAGGTTGAAGGCTCTTGGTCTCGCAACGTCGGATCTTTCACGAAGTTGGAACATGCTCTTTTCAGGACACTGAACGAGCTTGCTCGAGACAGACGCATCCTGCTGGTAGGTGCACAGGTGCCGGCCAGCTGCGAGATAAATCGTCCAAGGCTGTTGCAAGGTCCGTTAGGCCACACTCCGCCATCCCCTTGTCCGCCAGTACCGAGAGCAAGCGTCGAGGCGATGGGCGAGGCCATTAACGCGATGCTGTCTCGTGTCAGCGAGCGCCTTGGAAACCGTGTAGAATTGATCAAGCCTATAGATTACATATGCGACACCACCTGCGTGGTTTTCCATGAAGGACACTGGCTGTACTGGGATCCGACCCACTTTACCTTGGCAGGGTCGCACTACATGGTCGACCGGCTCAAAGAACCACTGATAGCTTTTCTTCAAGCATCGAACGGTATTGCGACAAGCCACGGTACTGCCGCGCAGTGAGGCGCGGCACTACTTTGGTTTATTTCGTTGCAGCATCAGCCGCATCGCGGACCGCATCCTTGACGTCGCCCGCGGCGTTATGTGCGGAGCCTTTGGCCTTATCCATCTTGCCTTCGGCTTCCAGGCTCTTGTCGCCAGTGACCCCCCTTTGCTTGCTTGGTATATGCAATCGCCTTCTCGACCTCCGCCGCGAGGCGGTTGAGGTGCTCGGCTAACAGACTGAACAATTCTCGTTTGTGAGGCTCGGTGGCAAGATCGCGAATGAGCGCGCACTCAGCTGCCTCCGTTCGAAGCTTTTCCGCCTGCGCTAGCATGTCCTTCATGAGGGTAACTCAGGGCTGCCAAATGGACTGCAGTAGGCACCCCAAAGATTACCCGATTTTCGTGAGCCGGCTACCTCGCGGAGGTTGCCGCGCTTGATCCCCGTCCACTCCCTCAGGGACTGCTTGCTCCTCTCAAGCGTCTTCTGGCGGCAGCTTCGCTGCCAGGTGGGGCCAGTTGCGCTCGATGATGCCGCGCAGCTCGGGATCGACTTCGTCGATGGTGGCGAAGTTCTCGAGCTGAAGGCGGAGTGCTTCCAGTTGATCTGGATCAAGCACATGGCCGCGGTAGATTTCGATAGGCATAACGTGCCAACTAGACGGTCTGACGAAAACCGGCCCATTGCCGACGCGCGCATCGGTCAATGGGCCGTTCCGGGTGGATGGCGTGAGAGTGTCGCGCCACAGACCGACATCTCAATCTCTTTGTTGGCGACTTCGTTCCCGCAACTTACGACACCGCGACAATCGTCTCACCGAGGACCCCGGCGACTACGCCTTTGAGCATTATGTGCGGAAGCCAACTAAAGACGAATACCGCAGCGAAGTCGATCGCTGCGGCCCGCGCCGTGTCCAAAAAATCCCGGGTGTTCGAGCAGACGCATCGAGCTGGACTAGGCCGCTTTGCTCAGAAAGAAGTGAGGCCGCCTCAGTTGGCGGCTTCTTTCATGCTGGCGGGCCTCTGTCGTTTGCGTGCGAGGACGTGAGCGAACGTAGCAACTGATCAGCTCGCTCCCTGGTCAAATTGGCCGCCATGTACGACCCGATTAGTGCTGGGCCCTTGCGTTCTCGATCGTAGACAACCCAGCCTTTGCCGCCCATTCGCACGAAATATCGACTTTGTAACGGAATTTGGTCAGCCAATGAAGCATGCTCCAGTTTGCCATAGCAGGGAGAGCATTCACCCTTAGAGATGCATTAGCATATGTGAATCTGGGGAAGCTTTTATAGGCCGCCGGGTCTCCTGAGAGTCGTTTGGTGAATGCCAGAACTTCAAACTTAACGTTTGTGGAAGAAACCTCTCTGCGCGTCCGTTAGCTGTAATTCACCACCGCACGGCAGTTGGCATTTATCGGTGATGAGAACGCCTATTGCGCTCCCGCCTTTCTCTAACGGAAAGGGGCGCGCCATGACCCAGCGTCGGCGTCGTTTCAAGCAGACTGAAACCTTGGAAGAGCGTCTCGGAGCAGAGGCTATCCGGCTGCGCGAGGAAGCCAAGAAAGTTCCACCAGGTATGGAGCGGGAGCAAATTCTGCGGAAGGCCCGCCGGTGCGAGACAGGCTCGCATGTGAGCGAGTGGCTGCGGTCGCCCGGCTTGCAGCCGCCGAAGTGAGGCCCATGATCCAAGACCCTCAGGTCGAGACCTACTCATTCCACGCGCGCGTTTGCTTGGGCATTGCTGCCGTCGGCTTCGTCGTTTTCGTTGCCGGGCTGCTATTGAGCGTCCTCCAGTAAGGCCGCGCGGGCGGCGGCCTCTCGTCACGCTGGCGGCCTTCTCGGAATGTTTTTGCAGGTGTCCAATTTGCCGGTAACGTTTCCCTACAGGGAGCGCTCAATGAAAGACATGCTGGAACATCTCGCGATCCTTCGTGAGCAGATCAGCCGATGCGAAGAGCTGAGGGACGCAGCGAAGTCGGATAGAAAGCGCGCCTTCTTTGACAGGATCGTCGCTCGCTACAGGGTCCTTGTCGTCGAGTTAGAAGCCATGATCTCGGAAGCCGCGAAGGAGTAGGGAAGCCTCAGTGGGCGCCCTCGTTCACGCTGGCGGACTTTGCACCCTGCTAGCGGCCGTGTCCCTAGCCTGAGTTGAGATATCTCCTAATTCCCCTGAGGAAGTGTTCACTAAGTAACACAGGTGATGGTCCCAACCGGGATATGGGTCCACATATGCCGGATGCATCCTCTGTCGTCCGAATCATACCGTTCGCTTGAAACGCAGTGCCGTCATCAGGCAGCCATCACGACAACACCAGCCACCAAGTTGGAGCTGCTGCAAATGGCTCGTGAATACAAAGCCTTGGCAGAATGGCTGATCGCGAAAGTTCAATTTTGCCAAGGTGACTTGTGGTAGTTGTATCGGCATCACCGGCCGAGGCTCTGCCCGTAGGCGTCGGTGGCTGAGAGACCGATCGCGCTCCCGCCTGCCTAACAGGGAGCGTCGCCATGCGGATCTATCGTCCTACCTCTATTGATCACGAGCAAGCCGAGCAGATGCGTGAGATGACGGAGAAGGCGCGGCAGCTTCTACGGCACCGCCGCCTGACACTTTCCTTGGGCGTAAGACGCACGAGCCGCCGCCCAAGCTGGATCGTCAGGAGTAAAGCACCTCGCGTGGCGGCCGTACGGGCTGGCGAGCCTTGTACTGACTTCCCGGAACGTTGCCCTAATTTGATTTTTGCGAGTGGCTTAAATTACTTAGGGAACTCATTAACATAATCATTGCCTCCCCAGAGAGGCGACGGCCATGTGCGCGAGATGCACTCAGCTGGATGAAAAGCTTCAGCACTATCGAAGGATTGCTGAGCGGGTGGGCGACAAGCTAACCACCGCAGCCCTCGACAATCTAGCCGAACAATACGCGGCCCAAAAATTGGCGATGCATCCTAAGGCTGAAGAAGCTTCCTGACTCCGCTTCGAGTGAGCGCGGAACACTTGGACGACACGCCCATTAATGGAGGGACCAATTTGGAGGATTGGCCATGGGATCGAACGTATGCACCCGCCTCGCTATTGGCAGATGCGAGCGGAAGAGTTTCACGTGAAGGCCGACAACTGCAAGCATCCCGAGATCAAGGAAAGCTTGCGTAGGGTCGCCAAGAGCTACGAAGAACTAGCCGAACGCGCCGAGCAAATCCGCACCGTCCGAGATGTGGCAGAGTAGCTGGTGATTTTAGGAACTGCCGGCGACTAACGTGTGTTAATCGGCAATGCCGAGATACTTTTTCAACGTCCACGATGTCCAGCCAAGCACCGATGATTTAGGCGAGGAATTGCCCGACGACGACGCGGCATGGCGTGAGGCAACGAAATTCGCTGGCGCGCTGCTTAACGATATCGATGGGAAATATCGCCCCGGCCAAGAGTGGTCGCTAGAGGTTATGGACGAAGCGCGGAGGCCGCTCTATTTCATCAATATTGGATCGAGAAAGATGAGGTGAGGCCGCCTGAGCTGGCGGCCTATTTCAAGTCTAGTGTCCTAATTCTCCGTCTGCGGGTATCTAAATCGAAAGGGGTCGCCTTTCAGCGACCCATGAAATGCCAGCCCCGGCAATGGCCATAGTACCGATCCCAAATGCCGAAGTTGATTCCGGACAACTACCGTCGTCCAATGTTTCTCTTCGCGAGTGCCCTAGCACGGGCTATGGCGGATGCGACTCGCGAAAGCTTGGAGCGGCTGGTCGCCCCAGGCGAAGCTACCATTGAGGTTCGGGACGACGCTGGGCCTGTCACGCGGGTGCGGTTCACGGTCGCGGTAGAGCGCATTAGAAAGCAGTAGGGCAGCCACAGTTCGCCACAGTGGCCGTGCAGTTTTCGACAGAGGAAGGCCGCTTCATCGAGTAAGCCCTCCTGCTACCACTCAAAGGTTGCATATGCTACTTTTGGCTTCATGTGGCGGGAGCGCGCGATAGAAGCGGGTATCGTCGTGGCGGGTGCGGCCCCCATCGTCATTGTCGCGCTGATGATACTCATGAAGTAAGGCCGCCTCAGTTGGCGGCGGCCTTACTCTGGAAGGAGCTGGTAAACCTCGCCAGGTTCTAGGTTGAGCTCCTCGAACAACCTTTGCTGCTTTTCTGTGAGAACGGCTGGCACAATTTCCGCCGTCCATCCCTCGGGGACAGCCGCGAGGACCAACGTCAACGCCTGCGTAGGCTTGGCTAAGGCTAGCCACATCTGCTTCGTTGGCCTCGGCGCGTCGTCTGAGGTCACTTCAACGATAGTGAATGAATTGCCGAACGACTCTGCCATCATGGCTAATCCGGCGGCGTGTTGCTAGTTGCTAGTTGGGCTGGGAAGTCGAACGGGACCGGCAATCAATCGATAGGTGGGCACCCAAGCGGTGTTCCAGGATTCCATGGTCACGCCACAGACCGAGCACTCGAAGCTGGCGATCTGCCGACCGGGAGCCATCGCCTCGGTTCGGCTATAGACCGCGCCGCACTGACAGGATCGATGATGAGATTCTGGCATGCCCGTTTATGCGCCAGAAAATCGAAATAGACCACTCGGCACAGCGTGAGCCGACAAGAGGCCGCCAACCGAGGCGGCCTTACTGTAGCAGGCGCTGGCGCAACTTCCTGACGATCTCCCGCAGCTCGGCGGCGTACTCCTGGACCACGCGCCGCCCCTCATCCAAGCGCGATGGCGGGGCTTCCTTACCCTCGGTCTGTCTTTCGGGGTCGGGCATGGCTCGATGGAAGGCCGTGGACGCCGATACCGTTTGAGCTAGATCAATGGACGGCGGCCTTACTGCTCGTCGCGTTGGCGGGGCCGTGGGCCGACCCTCGCCTCGGTCATTCCCTCCGCTTCACCTCAGGTCCCGAGGCAGCAATGGCGCGTTCAACCTCCTCGGCCAGAATTGTCAGATGGGCGGCCAGCCTTCTGAACAGTTCTCGCTTCTTGGGTTCAGTTGCCAGATCGCGGATCAAGGCGCACTCGGCCGCATCGGTGCGGAGCTTTTCCAGCTGAACTTGCATGTCTTTCATTGCGGTAGGTCCGTTCCTGAGCTGGAACTATACCGCGTATGTGCGGAATCAGACAGACCGGATTGCCAGTTTTTCCCTATACTTCTCAGGCCCCTGGAGACCCCATTACCCACGGCGTTGACGTTCTGCTGGGGCCGTTTCTCGGCGGCGACATTTCAGGGCAGTGCGTCTCAAAATAGCTTTCGGATCGGGTGCCCCATGATCAGAAGACTGATTGGCGCTTCGATAGTTCTCGGCGGCCTAGTCGTCGTCGCCGAAGCGCAAAATTGCCGGCAATATCCACCGGGACCGTTCCGCTTCCAGTGCAAGGCGGCGAGACATCCGGAAATCGTCGAGAAAAAGGAAATGTGCCGCGACGAGGCCCGCGCGATTGGCATTGTCAAAGCCAAGAAAGATCCCGCCTTTAAAGAATACGTGCACGCCTGCATGCACCGCCGATAGACTCAGTCCGTAATCGTAGCGGGCCCTGTCTTCAAGAGCCGCACATAGGTCCCGCTCTCATGCAGATCGAACCAGCCTTCTTCGACTGCATATCGAATGCCGGCGCCGAACTCCGGGCCGGTGCCTTTCAGGGTGTAGAGGAACGGTGCGTTGATCTTCTCGATGTGGATACGGCCGTCCTGAACCGGCTCAATGCTGGCAGCGAGCTGGATCAACTGCCGGGCCGCGGCTTCCGGATCGGCGTAGGGCCGTGCGACTGCAAACTTGGTCATGGGTTGCTTCAACGCTCTTCGCTGGGGTGAACCCATTTATAGGGCGTGATCTGCCTTGTCTGCGTTAGCTTGATCATGCGGGCCGGCGGCGCGTAGCGGGGGGTGCGGCAGGAGCGGCATTTGAGGGATGCTTCCAGCTTCCAGAGCGGCGTATCCCGAGGCCGCCGAATGGCGTCCAGCGGAAGACTGGCGCGGGTCTTACACCGGGCGCACTCAACCTCCAGCCAGGCAAGCCCGCCGTTGAGGCACTGGCCGATTGTGGGTGAGGGCTGGGCAGGGCCGCCGTAGCCTTCCATGCGAACGGACCAAGCTTCCGACTCCGCTCGGTCGGCCTCGCGAGCGGCTTCCTGGGCACGCTCGCGGGCTCCCTGGGCGTGGATCTTCGCGCCCATGATCCGGCCGCCCCAGATGACTTCTCGCGACTTGGTGCTCATGCGAGATAGATTCCGGCGAATGGGGCAGGAGGCAAGCCGCTAGCCCTAGAGAGGTCCGGCGACGTCGTGCCAAAGGGTTGGTCAAGGACCGGCAGCCTGAAGAATATTTTCGATATCCCGAAATTTCGATTGCTCCGTCGGGCAAAACAGTGGTTCATAAGGCGCTGGCTCCAACCATGAGAGGACCAGCTAATGGCCGATGAAGTTGAGGTGTCGTCCGATCTATCAAAGATCGCCAAGCTCAACGGAGACTTCCGTAAGAACTACGGGCCGCTGCTGGGTGCGTTTTTGTATCTGCGGTCCATCAGCGCCGCGCGTGGTCGCTCTTGGTTTTGGGCGGGACTGGCGTCCGTGGCCTCTTCAGCCGGCCTAGCGTGGTTATGGAAGCACGGTCTTGGGTGGCTGACCGGTGGCTGACCTTGCGTTCATGCTCATCAAGGCCGGACCACTGAGGTTCTTCCAGCGCTGGTGCAGAGTGCTGACGACAGCCGCGAATTAGCGGGGCTGCGGTTCGAAACCGACGCGCCTGAATGCCTCCGCCAGCGTCACAGACCTACTCAGCGGTATTGTTTCAGAATGTTCCTGATTGTGGTAGACGCTCAGAACCTATCGAAAAGTGTGCCGGACCCACTCGTTATGAGCTTCGTCCAAAGAGTAAAGCGTAAGCTGTTCCCGCCCCGAGAGGTCATCGAAGGGTACGAGAACCCAGAGCTCGTCGAAACGATCTTGCTCAAGTCGATCAACTACAAGCCCAGCGGCAACTGGCCGTTAGTCCAAGGCTTGAATACGGTTCTCGACTTCGGCGGGGGCGCGGGGCTGCATTACAAGGTCGCGCGCCGGCAATCCCCTGAAATTCGGTGGGCAGTTGTTGAGACGCCAGCCATGGTCCGGCGCGCGAAGGAGCTGGCCACTAACAGGCTGATGTTCTTCGAGCGGATTGAGGAGGCGGCCGACTGGCTCGGAAACGTCGATCTAATCCACTCCAACGGGGCAATACAATACGTTCCCGACGCTTCTAAGACCATCAGAGACCTTTGCTTCGTTCCTGAGCGACAATGGACCTGGGCAACTAAGCATCTTAACCGCAGAAGCGAGTGCCAAGCGGCTGGAGCTGCTAAAAGAACTTGATCCTGCTCTGAGCAGGGTGGCTGTATTTTTCAATCCCGACGACGCGACGTCCCCGCTTTCGGTCAAACCTCTGAAGGCTGCCGCAGCAAAGCTACGGCTTGGTCTTGAGTTGATCGGGCTACGAACGGAAAGAGACTTCGAAGCTGGCATTGCCTTAGCGGTGCAAACCAAATCGCAAGCGATCGCTCTTACGAGCAACCCGCTTTTTGATGTCGGAGGAAAACAGATCGCCGCCTTTGCCCTAGAAAACAAATTGGCAACTATGAGTTTTGCCGATTCTTTCCCAAAAGTTGGGGGGCTAGTCTCTTACGGACCGCATATCCGTGCGGCCTATCGCCGGTCGGCTTTCCTCGTTTCACGCATCCTGAATGGGCACGAGCCCCGCAGAGCTTCCTGTTGAACAGCCGACGAGGTTCAACCTTGTGATCAATCTAAGAACAGCGAAGGCTCTTGGCTTAAAGGTTCCAGATATTCTGCTAACATCGGCCGATGAAGTGATCAATGAGTGAGCGCTTCCTCTTGGGCCTTCTCCGAAGCATCGGCCCGCCCCCGCGAGGTTCGGATGGCGGGACTCAATTTGCTGACGTGCGCTCTCCGAATCTGGCCCTGAGCTAAACAACACGAAAGCGGCAGGCCAGGTCGGCAGTCTGGGGATAACCGGACGCCACACGATCGTTCGCTTGAACCGCTGCTTTTGACCCGAAGCAGACCTCAGTCTCCTTCAATCCAAATTCCTGCTTCGCTAAGGGCGTTCGTTCAATCGGAGCGATAGCAGGACCGATTTTGACCCAACTGCGACATTCGTTGACCTAAATCAATAGACTTCGTCGCCTCCGGACAATCTTCGATAGAGGGCAACGGATGTTTCTTACGGATCAAAATACGCGAGGCCAACCGAAGGGAACCGACCCATGGACAGGGATCGAAACAAGCCGAGCAGCAATATCAGCCGTCGCAACATTTTGATGGCGGGCACAACACTTGCCGCGGCTTCGCTGGCTGCAACCACGCCAATCCAGAACGCGCAAGCCCAGCAAGCCGCCCCTTCAACGGCACCGGGAGCGGCCGCACAGTCAGGCCGCAAGCCGAACATTCTCTTCATCATGGGCGACGACATTGGCTGGTTCAATGTAAGTGCCTACAACCACGGGATCATGGGCTACCGCACTCCGAACATCGACCGGATCGCCAAGGAGGGCGCGATGTTCACTGACTGGTATGGTCAGCAGAGCTGCACCGCTGGGCGCGCCGCCTTCATCACCGGACAGACGCCGGTGCGCACCGGCCTGACCAAGGTTGGCCTGCCCGGCGCGGAGCTTGGGCTTGGCCCGCTTGATCCGAGCGTCGCCGACGTTCTGAAGACCTACGGATACGCCACCGGACAATTTGGCAAGAACCATCTCGGGGATCGCGACGAGCATTTGCCGACCGCCCATGGGTTCGACGAATTTTTCGGCAACCTCTACCACCTCAACGCCGAGGAGGAGCCGGAGAATCCTGATTATCCCAAGAATCCGGAATTTCGAAAAAAGTTCGGGCCTCGCGGCGTGCTGAAAGCGACCGCCGACGGCAAGATCGAGAACACTGGTCCGCTTAATAGGAAACGGATGGAAACGGTCGATGAGGAGTTCCTTGCCGGCGCCAAGGATTTCATTGGCCGTCAGCATCGGGCCAACAGGCCGTGGTTCTGCTACTTCAACTCGACCCGGATGCACGTCTTCACACATCTCAAGGCCGCGTCGGATGGAAAGACTGGCCTCGGCATCTATCCTGACGGCATGGTAGAGACTGACGGTCATGTTGGGGAGCTGTTGAAGCTAGTCGATGATCTGGGCATCGCCGACAATACCATCGTGGTCTACACCACTGATAACGGCGCCGAAGCCTTTACTTGGCCCGACGGCGGTTCGACGCCGTTCCGCGGTGAGAAGGCCACCAATTGGGAGGGTGCCTTCCGGGTACCGTGTCTCATCAAATGGCCCGGCGTCATCAAGCCAGGAACGACCATAAACGACGTTTGCGCCCACGAAGACTTCATCCCGACGTTTGCCGCTATGGCCGGCGAGCCTGATCTTGTCGAGAAACTGAAAAAGGGCCACACACTCAATGGCAAGAGTTTCAAGGTTCACCTCGATGGATACAACCTGCTACCGTTCCTCAAAGGTGAAGTGGATGAATCGCCCCGCAACGAGTTCCTGTATTGGAGTGACGACGGAGACTTGATGGCGCTGCGCGTAGACAACTGGAAAGTGGCTTTCATGGAGCAAAACACCGAGTTGACTCCGAAAGCCCCGATGGGCCCTTGGACCGGCCAATTCACTAAGCTCCGTGGACCCAAGCTCTACAACTTGCGTTCCGATCCTTTCGAGAAGGGCGACGACAGCATCAAATACGGCAGTTGGCTAATTGATCGGACGTTCCTCTTGGTCCCAGCACAAGCCGTTGTCGCGCGATACATCGACAGCTTCAGGGATTTCCCGCCACGCGCCAAAGCAGCAAGCTTTACCGTGAGCGACGTCATGGAGAAGATTTCGACACCTGCGAAGAACTGACGTTCGGACACTGGGCCGGCCATTGCTGCCACTTGGGTGAGGTCTCCTATTGGGCCCTTAGCAGATATCGCTCGGGCTGCGACCGATGTCGGCGTGTGGCCCCTTAGCGGACATCGAAGCGGCACGAGTGCGTATGCGCGACCATGCACGCCTCGTTAAGGCACGCTATTCTTGACGGAGACTAGCGCGTCCTCTGATTCTGCGAACGAGAGAAGACAAATCGCTCCGGTTATAACCCTAACGCGATCTCGGCCCATTTCAACATGCGGTCGCTATTGAGGAACGCCAGCACCGCCGGCTCCAGCGACGCAGGCGCGCCCGGTCCAACCAAAGCCGTCGCGGCCACCATGTCGCAGCGCTGATTGTAAGCGAGAGAGAGCGCAGCGTTGCGATTTTTCTCGACGCGATAGGCCCGGCTGCGGCCGCGCATCGGGCCGACGATGATCTCTCGGCCGGCACCGATCGGCGTTGCCTTGCCAATCAGTGCCAGGTCGCCCATCTGCTCGAGGTCGCCGTCATCGGCGACGCCCGTGACACAATTGCAAAAGCCGAGCTTGGCGCGAACGTAGAGCTGGATCTCGCCACCGCAATCCTCGGCCTTGCAACGGAACGCCTTTCCTTTCCCCCAGGGATCTGCGCCGAAAGGCCAGTTGGTTTCCGTCCATACCGGGTGGATCTCGCCGGTTGCTGCCGTAGCGCGTGCCGGTTCGCCGGAACGCAATATCCAGACAGCAGCGGCTACGCAGAGCAGTACGACGGCTGCGCTGATCGCGACGAATTTACTTGTCAAGCGCATGGAAGATGCCACGGCAATTTTTGCTAATTCTGAGCCATGAGCTTTCGTGCGGCCGCGAGGTCCTCACGTGAGGAGTCGCCATTTTGCGCCATGTCGACAACTTTCGCGTAGTATTGGCGGGCCTTCACGGCGTCACCCGCCTTCTCGGCGGCGTGAGCGGCACCGATCGTCGCGCCAAAGCGGTTCGGCTCCTTGCGCATGGTGCTTTCGAACGCGGCCAATGCGTCCGTCGCCATGCCGCGTTCGAGCAGCATGGTCCCGTAGAGCTCGCGTGCCGGGGCGAGCGGTCCCGGTGTCACGATGGATTTTTCGGTCTTGTCTTCGGCATCGGCGGCAAGGCGCATCGCTTCCAACGCGTCCGCCTGTTTTCCCTGGGCATTGAGCTGCCAGGCTGTGGCGACTTGCCGCTGAATGTCGACGATCTCGGCCCAATAGGCGTCCTTGTCCTGCAGCAGCTTGTCCTGCAGCTCCGCCAGTTTGGCGATGTCCGCCGTTGCAGCATCGGGATTGCCGGAGCGCGAGGCGCCGAGGGCGCGGGCGAAATAGGTGATCGCATCGACATAGGCAAACCGGCTCGGCTCGACCTTCAGTGCGGCGGCGCCGTGCCAATCGCCGCGCTCGACCATATAGCGCGCCTGGCTGGCCGCTATCGCGTAGGGGCCGGCGCGGACGGCCGGCGCGTAGCCCGCGGTGGCGATCATATCCGCGATGACGTCGCGGGCCCGGCTGTCCTGCGCAAGCTGAAGCAGGGCGTAGACCATATAGTCATCGGCATGCAGCTGCTCGCTGGGGTCCTTGCCCTCCTTGGCAGCTTTGGCGGAACGGCTATTGGCGTCGATGGATTCCTTCCAGTAGCCGACGCGCGTGAAGATGTGCGATGGCATATGCAAGGCGTGCGGCGCCGCTGGCGCGATCTCGGAATAGCGCTTGGCAGCGTCGAGACCTTGCTCTGCGATCGCCGGATAGTCGTAGAGGTGGATCAAGTAATGCGCAACGCCGGGGTGCCGCGGCTGCCGCTTGAAGATCGGCTCCAGGATGGCGGCGCCCTTGAGCTGGTTGGAATAGGACTTGTCGTTCGGTGACGCCGTGACATTCAATGTAATCGCATAGACGATCTGCGCCTCGTCATCATCGGGATAGCGTGCGGCGACGGCTTCGGTTGCCTTGAGATAGGCCTGCGCGCGCTGGCCAAACGTCGTCTTTTCATCGCCCGAATAGAAGGCCAGCAGCGCGTCGACATAGTCGCGTTCGCGTTCGCTCTTGGCGCCGATCGCCTTGGCCTTCTGCAGCGCAGCGAGACCCTCGGCGAGGTTTTCCTTCGGCGCGGGGAAATGCGGATTGTACAAGAGGCTCAGCGCAATGCCCCAATAGGCAATCGCGCACTCCGGATCGGCCTGCAACGTCTCCTCGAAAATCTCTTTCGCGGGCCGGTACCAGAACGAGTGCTGATAGCGCATCCCGCGGTCAAAGCGGCGCTGCGCCACCTCGTTGCAGGACGTCTGGAAGTGAACCTTGCCAAACTGCTCGTCGGTCCCGTCGTCCGCGCGTGCGGCAGGCGAGGCGGAGATCGAGCCCATGATAGTGAGGGCAAGCAGAGAGACGGTTCTCAAGGCGAGCGCGCGCATCGGCCCCTCCGTTTTTGTTCAGAAAGAAATTTGGTCAGATGGCGCCCGATAAAGGCCAGGGCGCCGAATTCGTACTGCTGAGATTGGCAATGGCAAACTGCGTCGTTGGAAGGATTTGCCCATTCGCGAAACGAGTCAATAGAGAGCGCGCGGATGTGCATTAGGGAAGCACGCCTGTCAGGCTCCATCCGCCTGCGCTGAAATCGTGAGGAGATAGCGAAGCGTAGTCCGCCATTGGAATACTCGGCCTTGGCTCACCGTTGTTGGCAATTAAACTGGACATCGTCCAGTGCCGCTTCACACCGCCGCTTGCGTGACTACCCTTAGCCAGCAAGATTTCAACCGCCTCTAACTGGGTGAGGTTCTTTCTTGACTAGGTCCAGCCCCGACAGGTTTAACCTACCGCGAGTCAGCCGAGTCACAATGTCATCTAAGTCACAGTAGCTCTAAACTTTGAGTACGTCAGTTTGGTTGCCCGAGGGGAGAGCTCGCCGACGGGGCTGGCGGACCGCGAGCCCTCGACCTCGGGCAAGTGCAGGCCGCCGCCATCGCACAATCGATAGTCTGCACCCCGATCCAGTCAGATGGATGTTAAATCAATATCGAAATCTGGTGGCCGGATGCAATCGGTGGAGTTTTCAATTACCGCTGGTGCCCCAATCCGATTCCAAGATTGAGCGCTTTCTGACGGAGCGCGCCAACGGTTCGCTTCATTTCCTTTGAAATCTTCGCGACGGGCGTCCGATCCTTCGAATGCTTTTTCAGCGTCCGCAAATCCGCGGGCGACCACTCGCGGCGAACTGCTTTTGTCTTTTTGGCCAAACCGGCGCTCCTTCAGTGTTGAGGGCGCGGTCTAACAACATGGCGCGTAGTGCGCAACCCCGGGAGAAACTTTGCCCAACGACGACTTCAACAAACAAATCGGCCAGCTACCGACAAACGACAGCTTGCCACTGCCATCGCACAGGAAGCAGACAGGCGCCACGGCGATCAAAACTGCGAGGCTCCGCACGGTCAATTCCCTTCAGGAAGGTGGTTGCCTTCCGCGCTGTACGAACTTCTTGATCCCAGCGAGGGTTCGGGCGAGCGAAGCAGGCAAATGTCTTCCCTTGCGGGGCGGGATCACGATAAAAACATAGAGCAGGTTGAGCAGCGCCCAGCTGCCGAGCGCAAACAAAATGTACTTCATCGCATACCCGGGAAAATCCGGCGGCAATAATCAATCTAAGTAGCAGGAAGAGCGAAGCGTAATTAATGAGCTGACGCAACTGCAATGTTTGGTCAACGAACATGCTTTCGTCGAGTCCTCCGTCGTCGCGGTGCGTTCCCTTCAGGCCCCCGGGAAACGCGACCTTTAGGTCATCTGGTCCATTGCCCGGGCACGGGCTTCCATCCGGTCCGCGAAGATTTGCAAAATCCGAGCAGTTTCCGGAGGCAGTTCGTGGACTAGTCGCCTAAGCTCCGCAAGATCGGCTTGGATCTCGATTAGCATCGCCAGTGAGGTTGGTGTCACTTCGGCGGCTGCAAACCGGGGGACTGAATCCAATCGACCAGATGCGCGCCTGTCTCGGCAACCATGGCTCGCTTAAGCAAGCTTTCGCGCTCCGCGCCGGCGGGCAACTGATCGGCTCTGTCTTTGAGCTTGGCTGCCTGTTCGGCCATTCGTTCGTCAAGGGAGCGGGTTTGCTTCACTCTTCGGCGGTGCAGCGTCATTATATCGCTCGCCGATATATGCCTGATAAGCCCCAACCGGCGAAAGTAAGTTCAGTTGCAGAGCACGGAACTTCGTGGTCGCATGCACGCTCAACACTGTCTGTGCAGGAAGGCGCCGTTTGCCAGTGCGATCCAATCGGCGGCAAGTTTGAGCCAGGCCTCTTTGTCCTCCTGTCTCGCAGCTTGCGCGGCTAGCCGGCGGCATTCTTCAGCCTCGCCCCGAAACCGATCGGCGTCTTCCTGGCTTATGGAGCAGGATAGCCACAGCGAAACTTGGGGGTCTATCCGCCAAAGGTTTCAGACCCGCAACTCGCCACAGCAACTCATTTTTCTCAATGAGAGGACCCAGCCGCCTTGGCTGACAACGAACTAATTCTATCCATATCGGCCGACACGCGAGCGATGCAGCGCCAGCTTGTTAAAAAGGCCGATTAGGCCGCGTTGCCCTGTCCTTTTCGACAGGTGCGGCCCGTCCCGGATGGGCGCATGATCGCCACCGCTAAGGACGGAGGCATCACGGTGCAGCGCTACTATTTTCCGATCTTCCACAACGGAGAGACACAGACGGACGAGGTGGGAGAGTTATTTGGCTCTGCTGAACTGGCGGTCCAATACGGCGCCCGTGTTGCTCGGGACATCGCCAGCGATCCCGAATGTGACCGCGGTGCGGGCACGGTCGTAATCGTGGTTGACGCCCCCGGTGCCGAGATTGCGCGGCACAGGGTTGGTAGTGTTGGCGGAGCAAAACCGCGCAAGCTGCTTCACAACGGGGCGCCCTAGTTTTCATCCATTGTACCGCGGAGCTCGGACGCGCTCGCTCCGGGTCGCCGGGCCGACCACTCTCTAGCCAGTGATTGCCACCAACCATCCCCGCGGGGGGGAATCGGGCCTGATGGAGCAAAGAAGTCGCTACCACGTTTGGTATGAGAGCCCGCGGACGGGTCGCTTCAGCGTACTGGATCTTGCAACGCATCAACCTGCAATGGGACCGAATGGAAAACCTCTGACGGGCTTGTCGCACTCAACGGCCGATGCAGAGGCTGAGAGACTCAACAAGTATGCGCAGGACGCGCTCCCAGTACGTATGCGCAAAAGATAAAGCACCGACTATTGTGATGCCTGCGGCCCGGCGCTTCAGATTGAAAGCGGACTGTTTCACGGCAATCACCTAGCTAAAGTGGCTGCCGGTCGTGTTGCGTTTGCGAAATTAGGAACGAGATCTCGGCTTCCACATTCCTTTCAAATCCAATTGGGAGCCTCAGCATGGCAACGCAAATCGTGATGGATCACAGCGGCGATAGCCGACACTTCTTCGACAACTCCAATGCAAATGCCTTGGCGGAGGCGGAGAGGCTTTTCCTGGAATTTACCGGCAAAGGCTATACCGCGGCAGTGCGAACGGGCCCGGGTGAGGCAACCAGGATCACCACGTTCGATCCGACCGCGGAAGAGACGTTGTTCTTCCCGCGGCTTGTCGGCGGATGATCATCCAGTGAAGAGAAAGTCTGGTCCTGTCGGCCGCTGGAGCCTGCGAAGCTTGGCTGTGAGCACGTTGTATCAAGCAGCTAAGGACGAGAAAACGATTCAGGGTCGGTCAATGCGACTTCTGCGCTCTTGGCTCTCGCCCGAGCAAAGGGCCGATTTTTATAAGAGGGGATACTTCGACGTCGTAGGATGCGATACCGGGAGGCGGTACCGCATTCGGCGGGGAACGTCCGGTAACGTCAACGAGATCGACGAATACGGGCGGCTCGGAAGCGGGTGGTGCTTTGTTCCGCTGGGTGGCTTGGTCGAGGGTGACGTTATGCTGGCACAGAAAATAGCTCTCGAGACGGGCGAGGAGCGCGCCTTGAGCATCGCCAACAGGTTCCCGGGGCCGATCCGGTGGCGCCTGCTGGGTAGTCGTCCCTCAGAGGCGAGAAGTTCGCGCGTACGCCTTTATGGCGGGTAGAGCGCGCTTGAGATCTCGAAATCGGAAGGCCGTTTAAACCGTTGCACTCACCCGACACAGCAGCACCGACTCACTCCGGTGGGTCATTCCCTTTCGACTCTTGTAAAAACTTCGGCAGACGGCCTCGTGGTTCGCGGTCAGGGGGGCAGGGCGTTCGGAAGGGTCGCGGCCGAGCTTGGACTGCAGTTCGACGAGATCGGTGAAGACGTCGGCCTGGCGGCGCAGCTCGTCGGCGATCATCGGCGGCTGGCTCGCGATGGTGGAGACCACGGTGACCTGCACGCCGCGGCGCTGGACGGCCTCGACCAGCGAGCGGAAATCGCCGTCGCCCGAGAAGAGCACCATCTGGTCGATGTGCTCAGCGAGCTCCATGGCGTCTACGGCAAGCTCGATGTCCATGTTGCCCTTGACCTTGCGGCGGCCGGAGGCATCGATGAATTCCTTGGTCGCCTTGGTGACGACGGTGTAGCCGTTGTAGTCCAGCCAGTCGATCAACGGGCGAATCGAGGAATATTCCTGATCCTCGATGATCGCGGTGTAATAGAAGGCTCGCAACAACGTCCCGCGGCTCTGAAACTCCTTCAGCAGGCGCTTGTAATCGATGTCGAAGCCCAGAGTTTTCGCCGTCGCGTAGAGATTGGCCCCGTCGATGAAGAGCGCGATCTTATTGGTAGGAGAGGGCATGTGTGCCGTTTCCGAGCGAAAGTGCAAGGTTATAAGCTAAGAGAATTCTACATCCGCGTCGGGAAGTAGTCGGTCGCATTTTATACAGATAACTACCAAAGATCGTTGCGCCAATGGTTGCGCTTTCGGACACCTCGCGGGTGAACTGAGTTCGCGGACTCTGCCCTAGCTGAAGTTGTTCTTTCAAAATTGTAATGTTTGTTGTCTATTGTTAGGGCTTCTTGAAGGTGGTCGAACCATGGTCTTCGGCGACTTTGCTCTCTTCGATCTCTCGATTTGCAAGCGCGGCCGCACTTGGCGGTGGACTGTTTCAGAGCAATCCAGGAATCCTCTGTCGGCCGGCGACGAGCGCAGCCGGACCGCAGCCCAATACATGGCGGCTCGAGCCATGTTCCAGCTATTGTTGAGTGCTCCCTATCGCAATCGAAAGACGACGACGGGAGTTCATCGCCGTGCGACGGGACCAACCGAGGATTTACGTCCCGGGACCATCCGGTTAAGTTTGCCACTCATTGCAGTGCAATCGCGGTAGCAGGCGGTCAACCTGAAGGGAGCACGGGCTTCGACTGCGGGTCATCGCAGGTCTAGTAGGGATATCGCGGCCATTGAAGCGGGCCTTGATAGGCTTTCAGGGCCGGTCGGCTGAGCGTCCCGGCACAAGGGGCGGCACGCCCTCACTAATGGTCGTTCGGAGGACGTTAGCGAGGCTGCGAGGCAGTTAGACGGGTAGTCGAAGCCAAAGGTCGTTGCTGGACAGCGTACCGGATGGCGTGGCTATCTCCATATCGATGACGCGAAACGAGCCGGGCTGGTCATCGTACAGGTAGCGAAGGTGCCAGACCGGGCCAAGTTCTGGTGTAATAGCGAAGTCATCTAAGGCAGTCGCAACGCATCGAACGGCATCGCGATGCGCTATCGGTGCGGAGAACATCGCGTCCATCAGCATGGCAAGGCTCATACGCTCGAGGAGCATGGTTCGCGCGACTTCGTCTCCGTGGACGAGCCTGAGAGCCGATACGAGGGCCGCGATAGCGTTAGGGTTTTTTAGAGGCACGGCAGATTCGTTTAAGGAAGCCGGACCGTTGACGCAAGGGCGCGCGGGAAGCCGTGATGCCTGACAAGCCGATCAATGGAGTCGAACCCGAGCGCTCCGAAGATGATGTCCAACGCGAAGAGCTCGGTCCCCGCGGTTTCTCTTGCAAAGAGAGCCCGGCGAAGATAACCCCTCAGCGAGAGAATACGACGCCGAGGGATGTCGATCCCGGACATGCAGCATGAACCGCGGCGCTTCAATCCCATCGCGTCACCCTTGTTGACGAACAAGGCTAGAGGCTTTGGCTACAAGCGCCCATTGCAAAAGTTAACGCGGACAAACCGTCGCACTAGCACTGCGCCTGACGCGCCTGACTCATACGCAACTCGACCAAAGCCGACATTCGAAGGGCGCGGCGTCTGCCCTCAAATAGCACAAAGCAAGCCTTTGGAACGAGCCCGCCACCTTCGATGTTCCGCTGACAGCAGGACAGAGAAAGGAGGCGCGTTATGTTGCCATGTGGCTACCTTCCGCCATGCCCGCAGTGCAAGGCTTGGCCGATGGCCCTATCCTTGGAGGCTGGACGGCAGACGTCGTACCGGCCGTTCTGACAGAAACGCAGCAAAGGATGTTCGAGGAGCTCAACCTAGAGCCCTTACCGGCTCACTTCAGATAGGGTCGCGCGATGCATCGTTGCCTCTCCGGCAGGCCACCGCTTTGATAGCCGGGGTTTCCCTCAATAGGAACCGTCATCGGCTGCGCTCAGGAACGTTCATGAGGGCGCGCGCTTGTGGAGCAATGACCAACTCCGTCATTCTCATTCCCGGCATGCTCAAGCCGCTACGGCTGGCGCGCGTCTATGGCTTTCTGGTCGAACGTCGGGATGGCGTATATCACCTGGGTGGCAGCCAACCTGCATGCTCGCTCGGATTGGCGCAGAAGATGGTTGAAGGCGGCTGGCTAGTGAAGCACGGGCAGCGCTATGAGCCGACTGAGCAGGGCCTGAAGGCGGCAGAATGATCTAAACAGCGCAACAAACCTGCGCATGTCTACCGGAACGATCAGGGAGCGGCGTGGAAGCTCAATGGATCCTGCCCACCGCGATAGCATACCAAGCGCGCTCCCTTCAGCTTCGCGTGCTCCCATCGAGGGCTAAGCGCCGTAAAGTTCAACAAGGGAGTCTAGAGGCCTCAACGAAAAGGCCTCAGCCGCTGTCTGGACGGCTGAGGCCAAGTCAGTTCCTTGCAGTTTTGTTACCGCAGGCAAGGCTTGTTCTAACGAGATGCAGTCTCGTCAGTTCCCAAGCGACCATAGCGCCTCCAAGGCACTCGCCAGCCGTCAGCGCGACCATGCTGTTGACCCAAACCTTGGACGGTCCAGCACTATGCGCCCGTCGCGCCGTTTGGAGGCGCGATGCCATCAAGACCCATGCCGCAGGCCGAAGGACTCAGGACGCCGGTTCAAAAAGAGGCGACGAACATATCGTCAGGCCGCCCGCACAGCGGCTGGCGAGTGTTTCACTAGTCTCAAAATAGAACGCTGCCGGACTCGAAATACATGTCCCGGCAGCGTTTTCATTCTCAAACTGAGCGCTGAAATCCCAGTTGGTTTCGACTGTGCAATGGCCATGCCACAGCTTTGTGACACCGCCGGTTCACTCTAGGCGAGGTAACTCATCGTCAACGGCTGATAAGTACAGTCAAGGCATCGCGGATTGGTGACGAGTACCGCGGTATGCATGGGCATTGAGAACCCGTCGGCTCGCACGCCGGCGGGTTTTTCTTTGACCCGGGGAATTTAGCGGTGGTCTGCCCACTGGTTCACGCGGGCGGCCTCTTTGGCAAAGGAAAGCCCCAGTCGGGTCGGCGGCTGGGGCTTCAACCAAGAGAGATCACCTGTTCTTCGCGGATGTATAGATCAAGCTGCTCGTAAGGACCCACGTTCCGGAGCCTCCAGCCAGGCTACAAAAAGAACGACCCCAGGCCTGGATCAGGGACCCAGGGCTGGGGCCGCCCCGGCTACAACAGATAGCCTGGCGCCTGAAGCGCATGCAGATCAAACACGGGGCAGGATGGGGGTTCCTATCAGAGCGCCGTGGCGGCTGCCTTGAAGTTAGGTCAGCGCTCAAACAAACCGATGGTAAGGAAGCCAAGCCGTGGCGATCGGACGAGGCGCGCTGGATCATCGAGGAGTACGCGGCCGATCCCCGCGACATCATCAGGAAGCTACGCCGCAAGATGAATTGAGGCCGCGCTCAGTTGGCGACGTCTTGTCGGTTCACGTTTGCGGGCCCTCAAGGCTTTCTAGGCTTTCCTCTGAGCAACGGCCGCATCGTCCCTGTCGATGCGAAGCTGGTTTCGAAGCCTTTCGGCAGCAGGGGCAGTTCGTCGGGGCTGGTCGCGTTACAGATTGGGCACGGCGCGCCAGCCCCGCCGCAGCCGCAGGCACGAGGGCCATCCCATGGCCGATCGGCGTGGTTCTCACAGACCCACAGGGTGTCGTCGCATCGCGTGCAAGGCATGAACATTCCCCGATCAGTGGTGTGTCGGTTCTTCCTCGATTTCTTGACCATGCAGATGTTCTATCACCTCGCCGAGCTTTCGCATGTCAAGCATCTCGCCGCAGATGGGACAGCGGATGAAATGATCGCTTTCGCCCTGGGGGCTGCCAGCCTGTTGGCTTGCCTTCCTCCGTCACAGCTCGCGCTCCATGGCCGGATGGCTGCGGTTCTTCACCTTGATCCAATGCTTCTGTCGGCCACCACGATACGGCCGATCGCGGTCCTTGGAGACCAGGCCCTCCAGCCCCATCGACATGCGGCTGAAAAAGGTCCGGACCGATCTTGCCTCGCTCGAAGGGAGCCACGCTGATCCCGTCAGGACGCCGCGCCAGTAGCTGCTCGAGATTCGTCTTCCGCATGTGAAGGGGCAGGGACCGGAGATCATCGCCGCCCCATCGCGAGGAATGCGGCGCGTCAGATCATTGAGGAATACGCAGCCGACCTCCGCAAGTAATGCGTGCTACGGTATTTGATAAAGATGCACGCCGTACCCTTCAAATTGGTCTTCGAATGAACCTTGCGAGATGGATATGTTCCGAGCCTCGCCGATCACGCGAGCACTGGACTGGTGAACCTCATTGACCGTGATCCGTGCTGTCGTCGGAGCGTTCTGCATCGCTACGGCAAAAATATACGTTGTATCTTTATACACCTTCACCACGGTTGCGATCGGGACCTGCGAGCTCACGGATATGGCCCCGGAAACGCTTGGACTCGTCAACGCTGGCGAGAGAGACTTGATCAATTGGTTCGTTCTCGTGACCTCATCCACGATATCGGGGTAACGGAAGATGGCGTCTTCCCGGAAAGTCGGCTTAAACTCATGCACAAAATAAAAAATTCCCGTCGCGCCGTGAATCAATGCCATCCAGACCTCCGCCCGAACTTCCGCCGCTGTCGGCCGACGAGTTGGATCTAGTGCCGTCGTCTCAAGCGCCATCCATATACTTTGACCTGGGGAAGCGCGCTTCGCCAGATTGCTGACACCGCGCGCAACATATTCCAGCTTACCTTTGACCTGTGGGGTCTTGGAGCCGACGGGATAAACGTCGTACGAGACGATATCGGCACCTTGCATCGCGACATCGTGGTAGCCTTGGTCGTCATTGCATAAACCGCGGCCGCGCCAGAATTCATTGGTCACACCCTGTCCAAAGTTGATCATCACCGGTCGCGTTCTCGAACAAAGAGCATTCCTCGGGCGGAGAAAAAGAGCATTCGTCAGGACGAGGAGGGGCGGCTCCGGCGGAGGTGGGCCGGGCGCGGCCGGCGGAAAGGGGTCGAAGGTCGCACATTCCGGCGGTGACGGGTCGCGGTCTGGACAGGGCGGCGGTAACAAGACCTCCTCGGACTTTAGCGGCGGCGGAGATGAGAAGGAAAAGAAGGGGCGCGACTGAAGGCCCTCACTCCCATCCGCAGAGACTTGGGGGAGTGACCTTGTTAGTTGAGGCGCGCTGGATATCTCGCGATCTTCCGCGACTCCTGCCACAGCTCAACGGTGTGGCTTTCTGTAAATAGCTGGGCTCGTTGCTTAGCGGCTTCCTCGTTCGCGCAAAACAGCCTGACGCGTTGCACAATATGCCCGTCAGGCCCGAACAAGTAGGCCGTATACTCTTCCATCGAAGCGCCTTCCCGTCGCTCGGCTTACGGCCAAGCCAAGGATGATCGTCGGTCGAGCAGCGCTCAGCGATACTTGTCGGGTTTTCCGTTCGGGCTGCCATCACCTCCGCCGTTGCCCCAGCCATTGTTGCCGCGAGGACCATGGTTCACCAAACCGCCGCCCGAATGGGCGATAGCCGTGCTGGTAAGGGACGTCGAAAGCAAGGCCGCCATAGCCGGCGGAGTGACGACAGCGAACTTACCGCAGGCCTTCAGAAACTCGCGTCGGTCGTCGTTTTCTTGTTCTGTCATTGCGCGCTGCCATGCTCCAGAGCTGATCACCAATCAATAGATTAGAACGTTGATATGCCGGTCAAATATGTCGAATGGCTTTGGGAACTGAGCGACCGAGAAGAGTTTCTACGTCAGTCTTGCGCTCATCCTTCGCAAGGCGCCTGTTGCTAAGACTTTGCTCCAGCTCGTCCCCCGGCGGGCTGGAGTATTTTGTGCCGGACGAAGTTGAACGGGCTGGCGGATTTTGGGATGTAGACAGCTCGCCGCGCGTTTCCTGTAACGTGGCTTGTCGGCCACACGTACGGCTAGACCGATAGGGCTTGTCGGGATTCGAACAGACGCGCCAGCGCCATTAATCCAGCCTGACAGCCATTGGAATGGTCTTGATCGGCGGATCGGCCCGGTGGTTTTCTCCAAGAGCCACTGGGTTCTTCCCAGTGGGCGAGGGCTGACGGCGCTGTCGGATAATGATCTTCACTTCAAAATTGCTGTCATGGCCCTGGGCGCCTTTTCGACGGTCTTGGTGATCAGGCTGATGTTTTCTTTTTGAGGAGTTCCCTCAGAGGCGGCGCTTGCATCCTCGGCCGGACCGGCGACGGCAGGCGACGGGCTGCGGGTCAATCGCGAGAACTTCAGAGCGAGGAGTCTGCAGCCGGACCTGAACCGGCGACCATCCGACTACCAAAACGACTGCTCTACCTCTGACAGAGCTCGACGCGCCGTCGACCGCGCGCACTGCTTTAGTGCAGCAAATCGCTGGCTGTCAGCCGCGAGCCAAAGCAAAGCCTTGGAGCTGAATCGATCACGGGACCGCGACTGAGCTGCACAACCCTCATTGAGGTTCTGCGAAAAGCGCATTCGCAATGCTCTTCCGAGGGCTGTATAAGTCGGTGGCTTCTTCCTCCTGTTTGAAGAGGCAATCATGAACACGTTGCATACGTGGCTTTCGCAACAGCACTCCTTCCTCATCGGCTATTTTGGGACAGGGCTCGTCATTGGCGCATACGTCCCTCAGATTTGGCGCCTCTGGAGTGAGCAATGCTCCGCCGGAATCAGCGCGCGCGCCTACGCGCTGTGGATGTTATCGTCGGCGCTCTTTCTCGGTCATTCGATCACCATAGGCGATGTGGTGTTCGCGATTACGCAGCTCGTGAACATGATCGCCCTCGCGATTATCGTGGTGCTTGCGCGGCGGTTCCGTAACCAGATTTGCACCACGCACGCGCGCCAGCTTCACTCATGAGAGATCCGATTCTGGAAACGTCGAACGCCGCGGCGGCACGTCCTACCGCACGTTTGCCATCTCCGGCTGACGGCAAATGGCCCACCTAGGAACGTTTGGGCTATTCCTCTATTTGATCAGCGAAAAGGGAGGACATCATGGTCCGCGACCTTTTGATCCTAGTCGCCGTTTCGCTCGTGTTAAGCGCATCTATCTGGCACATATTCGGAAACTCGAAAACACCATCCCGGTATCCGCGAGGTGCAGCATCACTCTCCTTGAATGCCGCTCCGGATTTGCAGCCGACGCCCGAGTTCAGTCCTTATTTGCGGACAGAACGCTGAGATTTGAGGGTCATCAAAAAGGCCCCAGCCCCAAATGGGGGATGAGCCGGGGCCTTGAGGCTTGCCCTTGGGCGACGCCCAAGGGCGTCGGGTAAAGTTGGCAAAAGCCACAATGTTCCTGGGTCGGCAGCGTTCCCCGCGGCCAACCATCAACTGTGCAGTGGAAAGGCCGCTCCACGCCGATCTTACGACCGAGCTGCGCCTCGATGAAGTCCTTGAGGGCGTCGGATATCTCGTGTCCCGCGCCGCCGACCCGGCGCTCCAGGTCGTGGGCCAACGTCCTCGCCGGCGTCCCTCGACCAACCTTCCACAGAATGACCTGCAGCGACATGCAAAACCTGATCGTATTGCCGGAAAATAGTTCGAGCCTCGCCGGTTCTTATGCTGCCGTTTTAGAGAAACGCGCGATAGAGGGGAGGCGCCCGTGTTAGCATTTGGGTGCCACGCCGATCGTGCGGAGCCGCGGGAGCCGTTCCAGACCGGCGCCTGCGGCCTTTCTCTTATTTGTGTGAATTTGGGCACACATCCGGGAATATTCGGCAATCAAGGAACAGCGAGTCGGAGATCTGCTTGTGTTGCTGGTGACGGCCTCAGTCCCACGAGGCAAGAGCCTGTCCGGAGGCCCCAGCATCATCACGCCCCCCGGCCCGATGCTGGGGCCGCCACGGGGGGCGTTCTGTGCGAGGCGAACATTGGAGACTTGGAGAGTAGTTTTCGCGTTGGTGCGACGGCTGTTGTCGCGGCCGGCTCCTTCTTTGCCGTCCGTTTTATCATTGGATTGCACCTCTGACTTCGATCTGAATTGATCGCTACTCCCGCGCGCTGGTCCGGTGGCCCATGATGGCAACTCGTCCATCACCACGGTCGAAGTCGGGGCGAACCTCAGCGCCGCGGTTGCCGCATCCGTCACACACGAAACGTGGCTCGATATCGGACAATCGAACATCATCCGACCACCGATCAGCGCTCAGCGCAACGTGATGCCCGCAATGGCAATAGACCGGGACGCCGCCCAGTCCCATCTCGCGCATCTCGCCAAAGGCTACTGCCGCTCGTGGGTGTGGACAGACTCAAATGCCCCGGTGCGTAGGATTGGGGCAAATTCGCTATGACGAGGCGCTCTGAAATCGCCTATTTTAATAGGATCTGCGGAGGCAGAATAACGTCCAGGCTAGGGTGGTAGCCCCCAGCCTGAATGCGGAGGTCCGGAAATCGCTCCCATACGCGCGCCGGCAACAGGAGACCCTGCCGAGCGACAAACAGACCGAGGGTAAGAAAGCAAGTCGGGGACGGGGCGTGCCGTCATCGACGAGTACGCCGCCGACCTCGGGGAGATCATCAGAAAGGTACGCCAAAAGATGAACTGAGACCCCTCATTTGGCGTTCTGCACGAACAGATTCTTTCCGTCGTCTTCAGCCGCACATAGGTCCCGCTCTCGTGCAGCTCCATCCAGCCGCGCTCGACCGAACCCCGGCGCCGAACTCCGGGCCGCTACCCTTCAAGGTATAGAGAAACGGCGCATTGATTTTCTCGATGTAAATGCGGCCGTCCTGAACCGGCTCGATACTTGCCGCGAGCTCGACGAGCTGGCGGGCCGCCGCCTCGGATCGGCTGTTGCGCGGCGAACTGGGGCATGATTCCAACGCTCCCGCTGGGGTGGACCTATTTATAGGGCGTGATCTGCCTCGTCTCTGTTAGCTTGATCATCCTGGCGGGCGGCGCGTAGCGGGTGGTGCGGCATGACCGGTACTTAAGGGACGCTTCCAATTTCCAGAGCGGCGTATCGCGAGGCCGGCGGATGGCGTCAAGCGGCAGACTGGCCCGCGTTTTACATCGGGTGCGCACTCGACCTCCAGCCAAGGAAGGCCGCCGTGGAGGCATTGGCCGATCGTCTGGGAGGGCTGGGCAGGGCCGCCGTAGCCTCCATGCGGACGGATCAAGCTTCGGCCTCCGCCCGATCGCCCTCGCGAATGGCTTCCTGGGCGCGCTCTCGGCCACCCTGTGCGTGGATTTGCACCCATGATCCGGCCCGCCCAGATGACCTCTCGCGACTTTGTGCCCATGCTCTAGCCGTCCGCATGGAGCGTCTGATGGCGACGCCGAGCTCTGACCGACGTGGAGGGCAAGCACGATGGCCGCAAGACCGGACGTTGACGATGAGCCCAGCCTTGGGATCGCTTGATCGGCAAATGGATCAGCGGCGAGCCTTCGCGGCGCCGTCGATCTGGTGCGCGACGGACGGCGAATGCGCCTGATCCGGCTTCTCGTCATGCGAGGGCTGGTCAGGCTGGCCTGTTGGGCGACAAGGGCAGTCTTTTGCTGGCCAAGCTCTACAGCGTTCTGAATGCCCGAAGTGTACCGCTGAGTGGCTGTCCCACTCGTCTCAAAATAGAACGCTGCCGGGCTCGAAATGCCTGTCCCGGCAGCGTTTCATTCTCAAACTGAGCGCTGAAATCCCAGTTGGCGCTACCCTAGCAATGGCTGTGCCACAAGTTCGTGACAGGAAATAGCAAAACGGCCTCAAGCACTTTCCGGGGCTGGCTCGGATGCTGAGGCCGTTCGGCGCGGCCTAATTAGGCGCGCATTGCATGCTTTTCTCAATCCTGGCCGGATTCGCAAGGAATACTTGGACTATCTGTACATTAATTAGCTCGAACGGACCAATTTTCATAACTCTCTTCCCATCGCGGGATGCAGCCGGTTCTTCACCTTGACCCAGTGCTTTTGCCGGCCGCCACGATACGGCCGATCGCGGTGCTTGGAGACTAGACCCTCCAGGCATGCGGCATGCGGCCAGAAACAGTTCCGGCCCCATCTCGCCCCGCTCGAAACGTGCCACACTGATCCCGTCCGGCCGGCGCGCCAACAACTGCTGCAGATTTGCTTTGCGCAGGTGGAGTGGCAGGGACCGCAAATCATAGCCGCCCATGGCGAGGATATCGAAGGCGTAGAGCTGGAGCTCGTGGTCATGCTTGCGGCTGTGCAGGGCATTGAAATCAGAGATGCCGTCGACCCCGAGGATGATCGCCTCGCCGTCGACAACGAAGCGTTTCTGCCGGTTCTTAAGCGCCGCTTCAGCGATCCAAGAATAGCGCTTCGTCCAGTCCGTACCGTTGCGAGAGAGGAGGCGCACGCGCTCATTCTCCCGGACGACCAGCATCCGGTAGCCGTCATGCTTTACTTCGTGGATCCAGTCAGGCCTGAAGGGACTTGCTTGGCGGCGGTGGCCAGGTCGAGAACTTTACGCGTTGGTAACAAGTGGCAATCGCGCGAATTAGATCTTTGCTCCGGTGTCACCCGCCCCCTGAACCGGAGCAGACCCCCCAACGGCCTCAGCCGCTGCCCGGCTGAGGCCGCCCTTTTGTGGTCACCACAGATGCCCGGTCCCCATCGGTGAAAGACGCGACTTTTCGTGGAACAAATTAACAAGTGTAAATTTATTTAATGCGATTTAATTTAAATATGCTCTTGGTCTCGAAGGGGAAGCAACATGTCTAAGATAGAAGAAAAAGACGATCGCCGAGAGTTCTTGAAGACGTGCGGTAGGTTTGCTGCCGTAACCCCGCCAGCGATGACCCTGCTGTTATCGACATCATTGACATCAACAGCCATCGCACATTCTGGCGGACGCCCCGCCGAAGGGAGTGGCGGCGGTGGCGGTGGCGGGCGTACTGGTTCGGTCTTCGACAATGATCGGGATGGCTCGACCAAGGAGCACTCGAACAAAGAACATTCGTCAGGCGGCGGAGGAGGAGGGGGCGGCTCCGGTGGAGGTGGCCCGGGCGCTGCCGGCGGAAAGGGATCGAAGGTCGCACATTCCGGCGATGGCGGCTCGCGATCTGGGCAGGGCGGCGGCAACAAGATCTCCTCGGGCGTTGGCAGCGGCGGAGATGAGAAGGAAAAGAAGGGGCACGACTAAAACCCGTCGCTCCATCCACAAGTGGGAGTGGCTGTCTTAGTAGGCGCGCTGGATATCTCGCGATCTTCCGCGCGTCGTGCCACAGCTCAACCGCATGGCTTGCCGCCAATTGCTGAGCTCGTTGCTTCGCGGCTTCCTCGCTCGCGCAGATCAGCCTTACGCGTTGCACAATGTCCCCGTCAGGCCCGAACAAGTAGCCCGTATACTCTTCCCTCCAAGCGCTTTCCGTCGCTCAGCTTACGGCTTAGCCAAGGATGATCGTCGACGCCTCTTCGATCAGCGCTCAGCGATCCTTGTCAGAGTTGCCGTTCGGGCTGCCATCACCTCCGCCGTAGCCCCAACCATTGTTCCCAAGAGGGCCATGGTTCAACCAAACCGCCCCCGAATGGGCGATAGCCGTGCTGGTACCCGCTCCCAATGGCAGCCGAGAGCTTCGACGCTGCCAAAACGGCCTTCAGAGAGGCTTGGAAACGCCTCTTTTCTGGCCTGAGCAAGGAGGAGATTGCGCTGGCACCACACGGAGGACGCCCGAAGAACCTTGGGGAGGTAAAGTCTTGGAGGAGCAGGGACAGCGAATTCTTAACGACCGCGCGAAAGCAGATCAGCTCATTTGCGAGGCGAAGGAGCACGAAAAGCTCGCGCGTCTGAAATGGGCCGAGGCTCTTGAAATTGAGCGCCTTCTGGAGTTAGCCACGCGCGTGACGCGAAGGACGGGCTGACAGGAACCGCCTTTCGCTTGCCCTGAAACGCAAAAAAAGCCCCACCGCCCTTGTCGGGCAGCGGGGCGTATATCTCAATCGCATGTGGCTGGTAGACGCGCAGACTCTTAACCCAATAAACCGACCCTTGCCGCCCCCACGGCTGCTCAATGCGGCGAACCATCTGTTGATCTATCGCAAGGTTCCCGCCTGCGCCGCGACGACAATGGCCACAGATCACCGGATGGCTTTCCGCCAGTTGTTGTGCTCGCTGCTTCAACATTGCAATTGATACTTTGCGTGGGCCTATGCCCAGAATTTGCTTTTAAAACAGTTGCTTGGCTCGCCCGAACGATTAAATCTCGGAGGATTTAATGATGGGCATTTACCTAAAGCCATTGCTTAAACGCGTCCTCCCCGCCCCCGCGTACCGGACCTGGTGGCGAACCAAAATCTGGGTCCGAGAGAAGAGGCTGCGTAATCTGAGCCGCACCGAAGTTTTCGATACGATCTATCGGGACAACATGTGGGGCGGCCCCGACAAGCTTTCCGGCTACGGTTCGAGCGGCCCGCACGCGGCGGCCTACATCGACTTCGTGAAGCGATTTGCGAAAGAGAAAGGCGTACGCACCGTCCTGGATGGCGGCTGCGGCGATTTCAGCATCGGAAGCCAGATCTGCGACTGCGTCGAGAGCTACATCGCCACCGACATCTCGGATGTCATCATCGGCGTAAACAAGGTGCGGCACAGCGCGTTCAAGAACGTCGAATTTCGACGCCTCGACCTCTGCGTCGATCCGCTTCCGCCCGCAGACCTGATTACGATCCGCGAGGTCTTCCAGCACTTGTCGAATGCCGACATTGCGCTCGCCTTGGCCAACATCGAGAAGTCCTCGGCGCGCTATGTCTTGATCACTGAGCACGTCCCAGCAGACCATCGGTTGATGGCGCCAAATCTAGACAAGCCGCGTGGGTCACAGATCCGAAACATGTTCGGGTCTGGCGTGTATATCAATCTGCCTCCGTTCAACCGTCCTGCGGAGGCCGTGTTCCGCGTTGAGCACCCGTCGACAGCTTGGACGTCGGCGAGCAATCTGGTCACATCGCTATGGAAGCGGCAACCCCAATGAGAGCAAGGCTGAGAGATGAACCCCGGGGCCAAGCGCAAGGCCCGCCCATCAGCGACCGAGTGCAGGGCCCGACCGTCGCCTTCACCCTGATAGCAGTCACCGCCTTCCTCTTTTGGCTCGTGTTCCACTATGGTTGAGCGCGCCCCGCCGACCTTCGCGAGATCCTGAGGAAGTAATGGCATGCTATGGTATTTGATAAAGATGTACGCCGTAGCCTTGAAATTGGTCTTCGAATGAACCTTGCGAGATGGATATGTTCCGAGCCTCGCCGATAACGCGAGCACTGGACTGGTGAACGTCATTGACCGTGATCCGTGCTGTCGTCGGAGCGTTCTGCATCGCTACGGCAAAAATATACGTTGTATCTTTATACACCTTCACCATGGTTGCGATCGGGACCTGCGAGCTCACGGATATAGCCCCGGAAACGCTTGGACTCCTCAACGCTGGCGAGAGAGACTTGATCAATTGGTTCGTTCTCGTGACCTCGTCCACGATGTCGGGGTAACGGAAGATGGCGTCTTCCCGGAAAGTCGGCTTAAACTCATGCACAAAATAAAAAATTCCCGTTGCGCCATGAATCAATGCCATCCAGACCTCCGCCCGAACTTCCGCCGCTGTCGGCCGACGAGTTGGATCTAGTGCCGTCGTCTCAAGCGCCATCCATATACTTTGACCTGGGGAGGCGCGCTTCACCAGATTGCTGACACCGCGCGCAACATATTCCAGCTTACCTTTGACCTGTGGGGTCTCGGAGCCAATGGGATAAATGTCGTACGAGACGATATCGGCACCTTGCATCGCGACATTGTAGTAGCCTTGGTCGCCATTGCATAAACCGCGGCCACGCCAGAATTCATTGGTCACACCCTGTCCAAAGTTGATCATCACCGGTCGCGTTCCGTCGCGGCTCTTCATCTCTCGGGTCCGGCGAGCAACTTTGTTTGCTGGGATACAGGTTACATGCCATCCTAATAATGGAAGGGGTTGTGCATTGTCTGGCTCGTCGCCCTGCATCCATGCCTTGATGACGTGTCGATTAGGGGAGTTCAGCCCGACGTCATTCTGCTCGGCAACAGCGAGCATGTCCTGTTGCGCCAACGCGGCGAGTTGTGCCTCGGTGGGGCCCCCGTACAATCCAACGAACGTATTGATCCCGATCGCCTTGTAACCGGCAGCACGAGCGGGCGATTGGCTCCAAACGCCAATCGGAAAGAACTCGGCGTCGGTAGGAAATCCATTTACCTGCAACTCGGCGGCCGATGCGGCATTGCCAGCCAAGAGCAAGACTGCGCCAACTAATCTATAACCAAACGGCATGGCAGTGTGTGGCACTAACGAAGTCACTCCACTTCATTGCATCGACTCCCAGGCCGGCCTCCAAACCCTAACACATTTCAACCTATACTTTGCGTTACAGCCAAGCGGCGCCCGCGCACCCATAGCATCAGCAACCTGCCGCAGCTAATCATCGAGATCGCCGCGGATCTGTAGCGTCTGTTGACTGAGCCAAGACGCCTTGAGCGCTAGGCGAGACGCAGGTGTCGCAGTCCGGACACAGGGCCGCGAGAAATCGAAGGCGAGAGCGGAACCGGGGCAACACGGCTGAATTGTGGTCGGCGGTGGCGGCACTTGCGGCCAAAGCCTGTCCGGAGGCCCCAGCATCATTATGCCCCCCGGCCCGATGCTGGGGTCCCCACGGGGGGCGATTCTGTACGAGGCGAACATTGGACGAGACTTGGAGAGTCGTTTTCGCGATTGGTTCGACGGCTATTGTCGCCGGAGGCGCGTTTTTAGCCATCCGGTTTATCATCGGATTGCACCTCTGACTTCGATCTGAGTTGATCGCTATTCCCGCGTGCTGGTCCGGTGGCCCATGATGGCAAGTCGTCCATCACCACGGTCGAAGTCGGGGCGAACCTCAGCGCCGCGGTGGCCGCATCCATCACAGACGAAACGTGGCTCGATGTCGGACAGTCGAACGTCGTCCCGCCAGCGATCGGCGCTCAGCGCGACGTGGTGGCCGCAATGGCAATACCCCATGACCGAAGCTGATCGCGTGCCATGGAGGACGATATTACATCCCTCGTCGACTACGGGCATATCACTGCTCGCGTGGCCGATACACTTGATGCAGACACGTCCGTCCTGTTCTCTAGGCTTGGCTATAAAATCGTCGAACTCGCCGATTCCATAAGCCATCGACGAGGAGAGCTTTTCCACGCCCTCCATCCCAACCGCGCCGAATTCGATGCGGAAGAGCGGGCAGAAGAGCTATCGCGATAGGCTTCCCCGGGGCGCAAAAAGGATAGGGCCCGGCCTAACCGCCGGGCTTTTTCATGTGAGCGGCGGCGGCTGGTTTTCGACTTCGCATCGAAGTCCACATCGGCGGGAAGCGTTACGACGAGCGCGGGCGGTCGAAGCCGGCGAGCTATCGGTGAGCGGTGCGGCGAGGAGTTGAGTTTTATTGCTTGACCGGCGCTACGGGGAGCCGGGACCGTATTTGATTGGTCTATTGAACCGTCTTGCCATATCGGAATCGAAACGAAGTCGACTGTTGCATTCTGAACAGGTTACATGAGCGGCATCAGATCTCTGCAGTATCAACTTCTTTCGATTTTCATAGCAGTTTGCACAAATGTAATGAGGTGGAATGGTGCCACCAGCATCCGGCTTACGCGCGTAAGCGAATGTGTCGTCATAAATCTTGGTAAGCTGATAATTCTCCTTCTCAGCTTCCCATTTTTCAAAGCCAGCCAATTGTTTTTCGAGCTCGCCTATGCGCTCCAGGAGCGCCGTTTGCGCCTCGCGCGCCGCTAGGATTTTCTCCTGAAGGTCAATCACCGCCGAATTGCGAATGGTGGCATCATTAATGTCTTTGAGCGCCTTCGTCATATCCAGCGCGGTTTTAAGTGCGCTTACGCCTGCCATGGCTTCGGAAATCATGAAGGGTCCTCGTTGGGGAGATTCATTTGGTATCTCTTGGCTTAAGCAATCGCGAGACGGCGGTATCGAGCTCTGCCTCGTCCTTCATAACCTCGCTGAGTTTTTCCGCCAGCTCGGCTAGTACGACACGGATGTCGTGCGCGATCTCGAGGCAGTCTTCATCTGAGCGAGCATGCAAGCCATCACTGAGCGCTGTGTGCAAAAGCGTGATTGGATTATGGCCCTTGATAAGAAGGCCCTGCGGGATTGCGTCTTTGACAAGGCTAACCGAGTTACTGAATTGAGTTTCGTTTTTGGCCCGCTCCAAGAGGTCCACGGTTTCTTTGGTTACCGAGAGAGTTACGGAGGCTTTGAGGATCTCATCGATGATCCGATTCTTTTGGTTCTCGACAACACGTCTATAATAGCTGAAGGCTCCGATGCCGAGACCCTGATTTTCGCATCGTCTTCCTCGCAGAAATACCTCTCGCTCATCACCGAGCAGCTTCAGAAGCCGAGTCGGCGTTGTGGGGCCGTATGGCGGAAATTCCCCAAGTTTCGTGACTTGACCGTGCTTCTCGGTGCCGATCGCGAACAACCGCACGGCGAACATCTTCCGCTGCCTTCGACAATTCGAACAGAGGAATTCTAGGAATCGATGGCTGATGCCGCCAGTAATAGTGACAGACCCATCGCTCACTGCCCTGTGAATCCTTGGCCCGTTGCATATGTCGTCTGTGCAGTGGATGAGAATGCCGGGCAGATCGAACGTGTACACAGGTCCACTAGATGGATTTGAGCGATGGCCGATGAGATAGAGATCGGCAATCGTCGTGCGGGTGTTAGGCGGGACACTTTCGAAAAATTCAGCGAGTGTGATGTTGGGTGCCTCGGTGGCAAGTTGTGGTTTTTCGGTCGTCATTGCTCTCCTCCGCGGTGATCCAACCGCAACCAGCGGTCGAGAGCAACCCCAGGCGCGCCGAAGCGCCCCCAAAGGGGCGGATCTTAACCAAATCAGTTGAACTGGTGAGCGGAGCTTGGAAACTCCTGCCTACAGGCTTGCCGGCCTGAGTAGGCACTACAGCGTTGGCGGGCGATCTGCATGCACTCAGTAAGCGTCTGGTCATTGCGGGCGCGGATCTCGGTGCCATGGCGGCCAAGCAACTCCGGGCGTTGGAAAAGGACATGTGATCTGCTGCGAGCCCGCCGATTCACGCTGGCGGGCGTCTCCTTTGTTGCAGCAGCCACCGTTTGCGGGCGGTTGGTCGGTCCCGATGGAGAGGGCCCTAGCGCTCTTTAACCCTGGCGCGTCCAGAGGCGTCGGCGCACGCCTGCGGTCGCCTTAGGTGCCGCGGATCACGTCTGGACGATTGGGGGCTTGATTGATGCGGTGCTCCCGCTGGAGCCGAACCGCCCCGTGCGCATTAAACGGCAAGGTAATTCAGGGGTAAGCATAAGCTAGATGATTTACAACAGGTGTTGCAAATCAGCCACGTTTAACTACTTATTAGGCGTGTTATGGCAGCCAAGTGAGACAAGTACGTTCGAGTCGGAAAAGGAGGACGCCATGAGCCATGTTTGTGACGTCGCCAAGTACATCCTGAAAAAACAGGGTACCGTTTCGGCGTGGAAGCTCCAGAAGCTCGTCTATTACTCTCAGGCTTGGTCCTTGGTTTGGGACGGGCGTCCGATGTTCAACGAACGTATTGAGGCTTGGGCGAACGGGCCAGTGTGCCCCGATTTGTACGCGCAGCATCGCGGGCAATTCATGGTCTCGGACATCAAGTACGGCGACCCTGATAAGCTCGACAAGGACGCCAAAGAAACTATTGATGGCGTACTGAGCTACTATGGCGACAAGTCACCTCAGTGGCTGAGCGATCTCACGCACGCAGAGTCTCCTTGGAAGGATGCTCGTGGCGATCTCCCGTCCGGGGCATCGTGTCAGCGCGAAATCACGCAAGAGGCTATGGCGGCGTATTATGAATCCCTTCCGCCCGCGGCGTAATAGCGCATGGGAAAAAAGCAGCCCCGCAAGGCTTTCAATATTGCGGGGCCCAATAAGGTCCCCCGCGATGGTCAGCTAGCAGCAATCATTGCTGCTAAAAAGTTTTGTTGGCGCTTCGATCAAATCGATTGGGACGGTCCATTTGGCTGGTCAAAGATATTGACCAGTGATCTGGCGCGCGCTGTAATCCCCAAGCTGCACGACTACGAAAGCATGACTTGGGCGGAAATAGATGGACCCTCTGGGTCACATTCCGTCGATCTCGATCAGTTGTGTAAAGAGGCGCGCGACAGGCTATCTAGTTTGAAGATGACGCACGTTGAAGTTCTGTTTTCTGTCCGGATGACCGGCCCAACGCGCGTATGGGGCGTCAAGGACGTTGCCATTTTGCGCGTTCTTTGGTGGGATCCAGACCATCAAGTTTGTCCGAGCCTGAAGAAAAATACCTAGTGTCCCAATTCCCCTCTGCGGGTATCCACGAGAAAGGCCTGAGCCGGGCGGCGGCTGGGGCCTCGTCGGGGAATATTGCAGTGCCTAGTTGTCGAGGCTAGGCGCTGCGTCAAGCACTCGCCCGGCTTCGGGTTCCACCTAGATTGTCCTAAATTGCGTCTGCGCGGTGCCCCAACTTAGGGGTGGGCTCGAAGCTCCGCTGACGAGGCTCGATGTCCAGCGCCCGTCGCGTCTTTCGGGCACATCTCAGGGGCACTTCATCCGCTTGAGATCGGAGCAGCCACGAGCGATGACGCCGCCGGGCTCCCCGTGCGACTGCCCATAGACAGGGCGAACGGCCCAGCAGCACGCCGAGCCACCGGTTGCTACCATTTTGCTACCCAACGCGAAGGATTAGGGCGGGAATGCTTGGGACCGCAATCGAGGAAACGCTGGATAAATCAAGCCTTCCCGGGATTGAACATGACAGGAGCGGACGCCGGTTGCCGAACTCCAAAACCGGGGGTCGCAGGTTCGAGCCCTGCCACTCCTGCCAGTAAAATCAATCACTTACATCAGATGCTGATGGAATAGGGACGAGCACCCCCGTTTTGCGAATCGCAATCGGCGCGGCCGAGCCAGCTCCTGCGTTCGCGGGGGGCCCGCCTAGCGCGCCGGGGAGCGTTCGGCGTTGGCGGGGACCTGGCTGAGATCGACGTTGCGGATGGGAACGCCGCGGAGCAGCGAGAGGATGGTCCCCCCGAGCTCGAAATAGGTGCGCAGCCGCAGGGCACGGGACGACCCCTTGAGCTCCGCGTTCAGGCTGACCGGCACCTGGACGTGGGTGAGGCCGAGCTGAAGCAGCGAGATCAACGCACAGATCTGATAGCCGTAGCCGTCGGCCTTGACCGCGATCTGGCGCAGCCATTTCACGGGGTAGACGATCATGCTGTGGTAGTCGGAAAGCCAGAAGCCGAACAGGCAGTTCAGGATGAACCGCAGCGTATGCGATTGGAGCGAGCGGTTGACCGAGCGGTCCGACTGGTTGTCGCGATAGGTGATGACGATATCGGCGGCACCTGCCGCCTTGAACATCCTGGCGATGCCTTCATTTTGAAAGGCGTGGTCGCCTGGAATGAGGGTGATGGCATCGAACTTCGCGCGCGACAGGGCATATTCGAAGCCGGCACCGACACCCCGCCGTTCGGGGTTGTGATGCACGACGATGCGCGGTTCGCCGGCCGCGAACTCGTCCATGATCGCGCCGGTGGCGTCCGTGCTGCCGTCGTCGATCAGGAAGATCTCGAAATCGTCGAGCAATTCGCGGGCGAGCGGGAGCACGCCGTCGATGGTATCGGCGATCTTGTCCTGCTCGTTCAGTGCAGGGATGACGATGGTAAGCTTTTTTGCTGCCCTGGAAGGTGTCATCGCACGCCCGCCGCTACTGTCACACTTGCTGTTGGAACCCCGGTCACAACTCTAGGTGATCCGAGCGGAGAGAACAATAAGAGGCTCGCTAGTAGTCCCCATAATCGACACGAAGCCGGCGAGTGTGTAATTCGCGCAACTAATCGGAAAAATCGTAGAGGCTAGTATCGCCAATGCCAAAGACGTGGCGCAGCCGCCCGATGCGGCTCGCCATGTTCCGGCCTGCCGCGGTCGCCGCATAGAGCGTGCCGACCTGTTCGACCAGGCCGCCGTCAACCAGAGTCTTGGTTCGTCCCTGGAACAGATTTGGAACCTGCTGCTCGATGATCTCCGAAAGTGGGGCTTTTCGTTCCGGCCGGCCCATAAGGCCGAGCAGGATGTCCAGCGACACCGATTTGTAGACTGCGCCAAAGGCGAAAACATAGGCCATGACGCAAAATCCGAAAATCGACGCGGCGTCCCAGTAGTGGAACTGCGGAACGACGAGAATGCCGAGCACCACCCCGAAACCATGCGCGACGACCGCGGCGATCGCGAGCAGCATTACGGATGAAAGCGACCACGCGAAAGCGCGGGCCATGAGTTGCAGGGCAGGCGACAGCACGGCGAAGGCGACGACGGCGATCAATCCGACAAGGTAAGACATGGTGCTGCTCACCCAAGGCCCGTCGACAGACGAACCAGCTTGACGAGATGCGCAACCGCCACCCCCTTGGGTGTCGGCGCCAACCTGCCGTCTGCCGTCACCACCAACCCCGAGCCAATCAGGAGTTTCAGACGATTGTGCGTGAACGTGCCGAGATCGCCGCCCTGCATGTAGGCCGCAGCCCATTGCTCTAAGGTGAGAGGGCGTCCGGCCTTGACCAGTGCCGTGAGCAACGTCAGCGTGAAGCCCCAAGCCAGCAGGCTGAACAGGATGTAGCAAAACATCATCGCTGTCGCCAACAAGAAGAGACCGCCGAGCACGTCGTCGAGACGGCGTTGACCGGGGAGCGCGATGCAGGCGATCGCAAAAAGAACGACGACGCTGATGCAGCCCAGCCGAAAGCGGCGGCCGGACCCGCCAGTGGCCGCGATGCGCGCATAGCCCAGCAATAGCAATGGCAACGCGATGCTGAGACAAATCGCAGCGGCTTGCGCCGGGCCCGGTAGCATGTTCATTACAGAAATTCGTCCCGGACGCCTCTCAGGCCAGCCAGAGTAAAAAGTCTATAGGAGGTCGTTTTTTTCCGGTCAAGGGAGAGGCTGTCATCCCGCTCTTGCGGCGGTTACGTGGGCGTGCGAATTCTTCGGCGATGCCGGTCCTCTCCCGTCTGAGCTTATCCCCGTCGCTGCGCGCGATAGCCGTTCTCCTCGTGACGTTGCTGGTTGCGCATGCGCCCATGCCCCTCAACGACGGCCTCTTCATGGACGACTGGCTGGTGCTCAAGCCACGTCCGGACTATTTCATCGACATTGATTTCCTGCTGAACGGCGCCGGCCATCCGATTTTCTACAGTTACGACGCGTTCGCGAACTGGACGGGCGCGCCGGTTGCCGTGATGGTGTCGCTCGCGTTTGCCGGAATTCTCTTCGGCGCGACGTGTCTGGTGCTGACGGCGACGCGGCTCGGCTTGCTCGATCGCGCCGAAGCGCTCGGCCTTGCGGTGATCGTCTGGACCTATCCCGGCTATCAGCTTTGGGCGGGCAAGGCCAACGCGGTGTATGTCTTCAGCTTTGGGCTTTCGTTCGTGGCTGCATGGCTGCTGACGCTCGCCTTCGGCGCGGTCTGCGTCGCGCGCTGCTTTCGCCTGGCCTGTGCGCTCGTGTTCCTTCTGAGCTTCGCGCTCAACTCGACGATCGTGCTCTAAGCTTTCGTGATGCTCGGTCTGTTCGTCGCGGTGTGGCGCGGCGCGGGCGCCGCCCATGGGTTCGTGCGCCGCGCGTGGCTTGCAGCCTGGCGCTGCGTTTTGAGCTATCCGGAATTGGTGGTGCTTCCGCTGGTCTACTGGGGCACGCTCAGTATCTGGTTCAAGCGGATCGGCGTGTACGCGCAGCACTACAACGCCCATTTCCCGACGCTCGGCGAATTGGTGAAGGGATGGGGGGCGTTCGTCGTCACCGGCTACAGCGACGTCCTGGCCCACGCGGTCCGGGCGGCGATACAGGCGCCGGCGCCCTTCATCGCGGCCGCGATCCTCGTCGGCATTGTCGTGCTGCTGCTCCGTCCCGGTGCGGAGCCGACTGCGTCAAGAAGCGCGAGGGCCTTGCCGCTCCTGCTCGCCGCGGTTCTGTTCCTCGCATTGTCGTCGCCCTATCTGATCTCAGGCCTGCTGCCTTCCTCTACTCATTTTTACGAGAGCCGTCATTTGCTGATGTTCGGCCTGCCGTCGGCATTGACGCTTCTCGCGTTCAAGCGTCAGGCCGAACGTTGGGTCAGCGCCGGCGTTGCCTTTGCGGCCGTGTTCGGTTTGGGGACGATCCTGTCGATCGGCATGCTGTGGACCGACTACGTCTTCTTGCAGGCAAGAATGCTGAAGCAAGAGGCTCTCACGCGCGACCTCGCCGGCCGGGTCCAGCCCCCTGCGACGGTCTATGCGCTTGATGACGGCTTCTACAATCCCCCGTCACGGTTTGTGCCATTCGGCCTCGCCGAGGTCACCGGCATGCTGCGCCTTGCCTGGGGCAATCAGCCCTTCTTCGGTTTTAGTCTGATTGCCGAGCGACCCTCCATCCTCCAGGAAATGGAGGAAGCGCGGACGGCTACGGGAAGTGCTTTCCATCATTTCGATCCGTCGGGCTCGCAGGCGACGATCTCGCTCCAGCCGGGCCCTGGAGCCGCGCCGAACCAGACCTTGGTGCGCAAGTACTACGCGTGCCGGTTTCTCGCGCGCTGTGACGTTGCAGAGTTTCTGGCTCAACTTGCACACGTCACGATCAAGGTAGGGCCGATCGCTGGCGTCACGCCGCTCGACGGCGCAAGGAAGGACGCCGCGCCTAGCCGCTAGCTCGCCGCTTCCAGGCTGCCTCTGCAAGCACGATGTCGATCACCGAGTCCGCGCCGGAGGCCAGGGGTAACCGGCGTTCGACCATATCAGAGACAAAGGCGTCGGCCTGGCGTCGAAATGCCCAGCTGCTTTCACGCACCAGCCGCGTCGGTTGTCCATCGTGCTCGAGGATGACCTCTGCCTCCTCTTCGGCAAAGGGGGCGGGCAATTCGATGGTCAGAGCACCGCGCTCGAAATTGATCGTCAGCCCTTCGCGCCAAGCCCCTTCGGATCCGTTCACCAGGTCCAGCGTGCACGAGACGCCGTCGAAGTCGAGGATCAGGCGTGCGGCTCCGGAGGTCTCGACGCTGCTCTCGGTGAGGTTTGGCGCAGATCCGAGCACGTAACGCGCCAGATTGATGATATGGCTGAAGACGTTCAGAAAATTGTCGTAGCCGGGTCGCATCGCGCTCGGCATCCAGTCGGGACCATCCTGCCAGAGCACCAGTCCGTCCGGCCGGGCCTCGCCGGTCATGACGAAAGTGTCGCGCGATCCGCCGGTGCTGCCGCCGAAGCACCAGCCGCGCGCGCCGACGATCCGGCCGAGCGACTGGTCTGCACGAATGCGCGATAGCTCCACCAGCGCGCGTGCCACGCCGGCGTCGTGACGCTTCATGTAACCGATACTGTAAATGATGCCCTGTTGCTGCGCAGCTTCGACCAGCGTCTTGGCCTGAACCGCAGTGTAGGCCATCGGCTTCTCCGACAGCACGTGCCGGCCGCTGTTCAATGCATCGAGGACGATCGGCCCGGTGGCGCGACGCTTCGTCACGACGACGACGGCGGAGACCTCGCTGTCCGCCAGCAGTTCCCGATGCGTGCCGTAGACCCGCGAGATGCCGAATTTCTGCGCCGCGGCGGCTGCCAGATCGGGCCGTAGATCGGCAATCGCGACGACGCGGCAGGCGGGATTGGCAGCGAAATTGGCGAGGTGGCACATCTGGCCGACCATGCCCGTCCCGATGATGCCAATGCCTGGCCTCACTGGCTACGATCCCTCGAAGCGCTTCCGGATGGCGAGGAAATGCGCCGGCTGACCCCAGGTGTTGATGAATGCCGGGTCGGATTGGGTGAGGGCGGTGACGGCGGATGCATCCCGCCGCCCGATTGCGCCGAAGATGCGATGGAAACTGTCGAGGGTCGCAATGATGGCGTCGATATCGGCAGCATCGTCGGCCAGAATGTCCGTCGTCCGGATCGTTTCGCGCAATAGCGCGAGACTGGAGATCACCCGCGGCAGGCAGTCGCCGAAGGGATCGTCGATCATGCTATTGACATCGAGTACCAGCGCTTCGATCGATGCCGAGATCGCGTCGACGGCTTCGCTGCTGCCGACCAGATAGAGCTTCCGTCCGCCGAGGAAGCTCAGACGGCTGCGGCCGAGATGGCGCGCCGCCCGCCGCAGCTTCTCGTCACCGGACAGGACCTTCTTGTGCCAGTAGACATCCAGGCTGTCGCGGTAGGCCGGCCACGCCGAATGGATGTCGAACCCCTGCTCATGCGCCGCCGTGCACAAGGCGCCGGCGTCGAGGAAGTACCGGTGCCGGACGAAGGGATTTTCGAGCACGTCCATCAGCCAGGAATCGAAGCTGCGGGTGTGCGGAATGCTGTTCCATTTCGCTTCGAACAGCATCTTCGCCATCTCCAGCGCGGGGCGGCCCGTCAACGCCTTGCCGGCCGCATGGATCGCCTTGAGCGCGAGCTCGAAGAAGCCGCCGTAACGTTCATAGTAGGAAACGACGGCATATCCGTCCGGATTGAGCAACCGGTGAAAGATGCCGAGCCATTTTTCGCTCGGCTGCACCGTGTAGATGAATCCTTCGGCATCGATGATGTCGAAACGACGATCGCTGCGAAATCCTTCGACATCGGACAACGCGAGTTCGCGTAGACGCGCAGTCAGGCCAAAATGCGCGAAGTAGGCCTGAATTTTTTCGTGCGCGTGCCGGTTCGGCTCGGCGAGCGTCATGTTCGCGCCCCAGCCGGCAAACACCAGGGCATTCTCGCCGGAATCAGGACCGAACTCGAGCACCTCGGCATCGCGGAACAGCGGCGGCGGGAGCACCAGCTTGTCCGCAAAAAGCTCGCGCCGCTGGCCGGCATAGGCTCCGAGTTCGGCGGACGACTTGAAATTCCCGAACGTCGGCAGGACGTCCTGACGTTCGTAATAGTTGAAGAGCTTGTCCTCAGCCATGCCGCGACTCTGCGGCCGCCTCGAGGCGATCGAGCTCGCTCCAGATGTCGGAGGGCGCGAAGATCGAAACGATGTGCAGCGGCCGCTTCACGCTTTCGCGCAGCCGGCTGCTGACCTTGGCTTCGTTCTCCTGGTTCACGGCCAGAAGACAGATCAGCGGATCCGAGTTGCCGGCGAGGTCCTCGGGCGAGCGGATCGGAATGCCGGTGCCGGGCAGGAACAGCCCCTGGCGCTCCTTCTGGTCGTCGACCGAGAGGTCGACGAGATCCGCCAGCTCGTGAGCATTGGTGAAGGTGCAGGCGCGGCAGCCGGCGCCGTAGATGGCGATCTCGGCGCCGCCCGCCCGGGCCTTGGCGAGGATCGGGCGGAGGCGCGCGCCGTACTCCCTCGCGCGCTGACCGAATTTCTCGCCGATGCCGGATGGTGCGGGCGGCGGCGTCACGTCGCGCGCGGCACGGCGGGCTGCGATGGCAAGGCTGCCGCCGCTGAAATTGTACTTCTTCACGGACACCGCCTCGAAGCCATGGCGCGCCAGCAGCGTGAGCAGGGTCGGTTCGGTGAAATAGCTGACGTGCTCCTCCCAGAGAACGGAGAGGTCTCCGGCCGTCGAGCCGGGAGCGAAATCAGGCACGTCGATGAACAGCAGCCCGTTGTCGCGCAGCGCGATCTTCACGCAGTCGAAGAAATTCTCGAAGTCGACGATGTGCTCCAGCACCTGGCGCGAGACGACGAGGTCGAACTTGCCGGCCGCGGCGACCGCGTCGTGACACAGCGCCGGGCTGATCATATCGGAATAGACCTTGATGCCGCGTTCGCCGGCGATCTTGCCCGACACGGGGTTGGGCTCCACGCCAACCAAGACCTTCGCGCCGCGTTCGCGCAGCTTGTCCATGAACAGGCCGTCGTTGCATCCAATCTCGAACACCGACTGATGCTGCGAGAATTTCGCGATGGTGTCGAGTTCGTCCGCCTGATGCGGTTCCGGCTTCCAGCTGCTGAAATTGTAATTGAACTGCCGATACAGGATGTCTGGGTCGATCGGCTTGACGATCTGCGGCAGGCCGCACTCGCCGCATGCCAGCACCTCGAACGGATACCGTTCCTCCTGCTCGTTTCGGCTATGCCGAAGCCGATGTGCAATCGGCATCTGCCCGAGGTCGATGACCGGTCGCAGGTTGGTCGAATGGCAAAGGCGGCAATGGTCGGTCACGGGTTAATCTCGCGTGGGGGCTGGTCCGGCGGGCGATTTTCAGTGAACCCGGGGGCTACCGGCAACGAAACGGTCCCGGATACATCCAATCCAGGGTGCGCGAGCAGTCCTCCGGCCGATGCGTTCTCAATCAAAGCAGGTAGCAGTCGTCGGGAGGTCTTGCAAGACGTGCCGCCGTCCGTCGGTCGGGACGCGGCCACGGCTGCTTATGTCCGGGCTCAGGGGCCGTAGGTGCGACCGCGGTCAGGCCGCCTCTCATAGAGTGTCAATTACCCTTCGTCTCCACGGCCACGAAATCTCGCTTGATTCTTTCCATGGCCTCGTGGACACGGGCATACTCAGGTCGGCGGTCGACGATGCTGTCGTAAAAGCAGCCTCTTCGCGCCGCACGAGGAGCGGCATAAAAGAGGCTTCTGGCGCCCGATGGGCCTGCGCTAGATAGGCCCAATCCCTGAAGGCGATGACCAGGACTCGTTCGTCTGGTTTGGTGTTGTCCTGGATGAACCTAGTTTCAGTCTCTGTGATTTGGTCAAAGTCCTCCCGCCACACGGCGGGAGGCGTAGACACGAACGGCCATTTCAGAAGGCTGGGATAAGTTGCGTATGATCGCAGACCATAGAGGTGCGGATTGTTCCTGTCCTGCACGAATAGCAGCGCAGGGACGGTCGCAACTGCCACTGCGCCACCGGAGGCCTTTTGGAACGTCGGTTGCCATCCCGGCTGAAAACTGGCGAACGATCTGGAGCGGCAGATTGTACATTGTGCTCCAGCTAAGGTCCCATTTGATGGGCGTGCTTCCCCATCCCGTGCCGTACAGGACTAGTGGACGGAAGCATTCGATCAGGAACGTCAGGGAGAGAACTCTTGGATCCACAGTCCCCAATTATTTGCCCTGCGCTTCTACCACTACAGCGTTATTGAACAATCCCGCGAACCCGATGGTTGCCTTCCAGCATTGTATGTTCGCGTCGGGAATTACCGACAGCGAAGCTCTCAATCGCTGATAGCGTGGATGTCTATTTTCACCAGATTTCAGGTGGCGAGCGCACCCGTTCCGTCGCTGAGTCTTGGACCGCGGCAGCCGTCACCCTCGAAGATGAACCAGCTGAGTGCTTAAGATCGAGCTGGACCGGTAGAGCAAGGGGGACGACGATGGAATCGACTAGCGTCCGGGAGACCCTGTCGCGTGGTCTACCGAGCTCCGGAGGCCGGATCTTCACACGCGGGTGAGGGCAGAGCCAATAACCAGGCCGCCGCACGGACGCCTGGCCGGTCGCAAGGTGGCCGATACTCGGCTCTTGCCAAAGGGGCCGTCTCTCCGTCCTTCAACTGCATCAGTTCACCGCGGCCTTCTGTGGCTGAAGGGTTCTCTTTGAAGATCGCGGTCAGAAGCTCGACGAAGCCAATGTCGTCGGGCCGCGGAATTCCCGGCGCAGCGTGGTAGCGCCAAGTCTCGCGGCGTGGGGGGCAAGGAAAGATCTCAAGGTAGGAAACCGAGCAGTTGCCGCCCGCAACGAAGCTGGGATTGGTAAAATCGCCGCAGAAATCGGTGTAGATAAACGATCGCGCTCGATTTTGGTCACGCAAGATCGTCTGTGCCACGTTCATGTCATTGCCGCCGAGGCATCGCGAGCGGAATGGGAGGACATAGGCATCTTCGATTTGGAGCTTTACAACCTTTGGCTCGGGATCGGCGAGCAAGGCTGCTCGAGTTTGCCGCAGCATGTCTCCAGTGAACAACCCGTCATACAGCAGCCATTTGGAATCATGAGCCAACGACAATGCGAAGATCGTGATCACGCCGCCTGCGACCGCTGCACGTACGCGCAATCCCGGGATCGCCTGTATACCAGTCGCCATCAGAATCAAGATGCCAAGCTGCGAGGGAAAGAGCAGTCTCGACTCCCCCCGCGCCACGTCGCCATAAACTCCGGCAAGTGCGTAGGGCAGGGCGCCAATGACGGCAATCGCGGCTCCCAACATCAGCAGCATTTTCGCACTTTGGGTCGAGCTGCGGCTCCTTAGTACCCAGGGCGCCCACAATGCGGTTGAAGAGAACAGCACGAAACCGACGACCGCGGCCAATGTGAGTATGCTGGAAACAGGACGTCCCAGGAGGGCGAACCCGCGGGAATAGGCGTAGGCGAGGCCGCGCGGGAAGGCCATGAGATGAGCCGATATTGCGTTGCCGACGACGGCAAAGTCAGGCACGAAGCCATATTGTCCGGAGTAGTGACCGCTCTTTCCCAGGATCGTGAGCCGCAGCACGATGACAGTTGCGACGGCCAGCCAGAACGGCGCGAGCCGCGCAAGCGTCCGCGTCCATCGTTCGTCAGCAGATCGGGCCAGCACGACGCGAAGTGGCTCGCAGGCGATCAAGGTCTCCAGAGACAAAGAGAAAAGCAGACAGAACGGTGCGGCCCATCGAAGCGCCCGTACCTTCGAATGGGTCAATTCGTAGGACAGCAAATAGAAGAGCAGGAAGAAATCATAGATAGCATTCTGCGTCAGGCGAATTGCATAGAACGGGCTGAGTAGGAAGAGGGCCGTGAAGAGTGCCGCGATCTGCCTCGTTTGCGGCGATCTGAAGAAGATGGCGTAGAGCAATATGCCGTTCACAAGATGGCAACTCAGCCCCCCGAGCCGCGCGGCGACTTCGGGCATGCCGGGCAGAGCCACGACGAACAGCGTCATGGGAATCGCGAAACCGGCATGGGCTGCTTCCCACAGCACGCGAGCAAGGCCGCCTGCGCCTTCAGTCCAATAGATGTAGTAAACCGTCCAATCGTCGCCGAAGACCTCACGCGCGAATAGTGCGGGCAGGCTCGCAACAATAGCGAGAACCGCACCCACCCAAACATATCCAATGCCTAATCGGCCGCGCGATGGGGAAGTCGTGGTGCCCAGGTCGGTTTTCGAGCGAAAATGGTCGGAACTGGCAAAGTCGGTCATAGCCCTAGTCCAAGCCGCGTCCGGCCAGATGCTCGGCGGCCAGCACCGCGATCAGCGGGAATGGTTACCGGAAATTTCAGCGATATTCTGAAGATGAGGGTATCCCATAGCAGAACTACGATCGCAAATCCGAGAACAATTTGCGGATACAGGAGCGAGAGGGCGCCAAGTCCAAGTCCCATCAATATCAACGTGGCCGCGCCGACGAAGCATTCGTCCACGAGCCGAGCGCGTTCATGCTTGATGAGAGAGAACGTCAGGCCGAGGGTGGTGGGCAGGTGCACCTTGGCTGCTGCCATAGCTTGATCTTGTCCGCTGTTGCCCATTGCTAAACCGGCGCGGCGTCAGTCCGTTCGGCACCGGCCCCTGCGCGGACCTTGCTGAAACTGGCGCGCTCCGGTGCGACCAGCCACACCAGGCCGCCGAACAGTCCCACGATCAGGCCGCTGAGACCGAGCAAGACCGATATTGCGAGTGCCTTGTCGGAAGCGATTCCGACCAGGCCGAGCGCGGCAACCATTGCGCCTTCTCGCACGCCCCATCCGCCAATCGAGATCGGAACCGCAGAAGATAGAATGACAAGCGGAACAAGAACGAATGCGTCGAGCGGGGAGAGCGGCGCGTCGAGGCCGATCGCAAGGACGTAACAGGCCGTGACCATAATCAGGTTGATGACAATGGCGGCTGCAATCAGCATCCCGCGGCCTTCGGCCGCCAGCAGCGGAGCCCTGACCAGCATCGCGAATTCCACGACCCGGGCCGGCAGAGCGGCGATCATGCGAGATGGCCAGCGTTCCAGCGTGACAAGGGCGACGAGGCCGAAACACGCAAATACGAGAACGATGACGATTGCAAAGACGAGCGAGTTGTCACGGATCCGTGGCAGCAGAAACGGCATTCCTGCCAATATGACGGCCCCGAGCGCCAGCAGTGCCAGGAAGCGATCGGCCACGATGCTGCCGATCGTTTGCGACCATTGCACACCATTCCGCCGCAGCATCCAGATCCGGACCGCGTCACCCCCCGCGGGCAGCACCTGATTGAAAAAGGTGCTGATGATGAGGATACGCCAGCCCGCCAGCCAGCCCAGGGGCACGCTCATGGCGCGGAGGATCAGGATCCAGCGGTGGCAGAGAATGAAGGTCTGGGCGAACAGCAGCAACACCGCAAGCGCCAGCATATTCAATTTGACGGCGAGAAGGTCCGCTTTCAGGGACGACAAGTCCTGGCTGCGCAGGAGCAAGACCAGGATCCCGATCGAGACGGCGAACTTGGCCAGAGTAGCCAGTGCTTTTGCAGGCCGCTTCATCGGCTGGTGTCGTCCTCGATCATTCACGGCGGCATAGTCAAGCAGCGATAGCGGTCGAAGTCTATCTTCTCGCCAGATGCTCCGCCGCGAGCGTACCAGTTCTTGTGACGTAGACCTCGACAGCGGCAGCGTCGCTGCCATCGGGGGCCCAGTCGGGAAATGCGGTGCGGGAAGGATCGAACGGGCCGGCGGTGGTTTCGTGAAACACCAGCCACTCCGAGGTGATCAGGATCGAGTGGAACACCTGCTCGGGCATCCGGTAGTAGCAGCGCTTGCCCTGGCCGTAAGGCGCCATCTCGAGCACGTCGCGGATCCGCCCGTCGTCCTCGAAGATCACCACCTGCGCTTTGCCTTCGATGACGTGGAAGGACTCCGGTTTGCCGAAATGCTTGTGGGGCCGGACATAGGCCTCGCGATGATGCACGATCAGCATCTCGTGCAGGCCCGACGAGGGATCGGGATGGGTGCACAGTCGGCTGCGGAGACGCGGGTTGCCTGCGGCGATGCGCTTCAGTTCCGCGATCGTGGCGTCGTCCGCCGTGACGATGGCATCGTCCGAATAATACACTTCCGGATTTTGCGCGCGCAGCGAGGTCGGCCGGTGCAGGCCGGCTTCATTCGAAGAAGATGAACCCATGGTCGCCCCGATAACCGCATTTGTCGTAGATCCAGGCCCACGTCTCCGGACCATGGAAGCTCAGGCAGGTGAGCTGCCAGTAGAGGAGGTTGGCCTTCTCGCTCTCGTTGCGGAACGATTCCACCATCAAATATTTTGAGGCACCGCGCCCGACGCGCTCGATCTCCGTCACGGCGCGGAAGACATCCTCGAGCGGAAGATTGTGCAGCACGCCGAGCGAGACCACGAGGTCGAAACTGTGGTCGGCGTAGGGAAGCTCGACGGCGCTGCCGACCTTGAGCTGCGGCCGCACCTCCTCCTTGGCATTGGCGATGCCGTAGTCGGAGATGTCGATGCCGGCGATGGTCACGTCGGGGACGAGCTGGGTGAATTCGTAGAGCAGGTAACCCTTGCCGCAGCCGACATCGAGCACGCTCATGCCAGGTTTGATGCCGTAGCGATCGATCAGGGTCTGGGCGAGCGGACGCCACCGTCCGTCGTAGCGATACCCGCCATAGCCATAGCGGCGGTCGCCGTCCCAGTAATCACGCCCCCATTGCCGTGCCACGGTCGCGGATTCCGCCTTGTCGTGCTCGACGACCCGCTGAACGTAGTTCCGCTTGGTCGAGGCGTGCATCGGCTGAAGCAGGTTGATCTCGGCCATGATCGTCAACCGTTCCGTGTCATCGTCACAGGATGGTCGCGTATTTGTTGACGAGCAGAATATCCTCGACCGCCTGGATGCCCTCTCGCGAGGACAGCGTGATCTCCTCGACGGCGGCGTGCAGATCGCAGCCCTCGCGCAGCACGCGGTCGTAGATCTCCCGTCGGCGCGCCTCGTCGGGCGGCAGCATGAAGATGCTGTAGAGGATCAGGCCGTTCAGGCGGGGCAGCTCGTCCACGATGTCTTCGAGCACCATGTAGCTGCCCGGCATGATGTGCTCGACGGCGCTGAGCAGGTATTGCAGGTTCTTCCGCCGCGCGTAGTCGCGGATCACGATGTTCTGGACGTGCTGCGGGGTGCGGCTGCCGTTCAGCGGCCGGGCGCCGATATAGCCGCGATGGCCGGCTCGCTCAGCCATGGAAGCCTCCCGGCAGCTTGTATTGCATGCCGACCCGTGTCGCCGGGCGCAGCAGGATCGGCTCGAAGAACTCGCCGAAGCGCTTGTCCGCGTAGGGCGACATGATGCTCTTGAAGCGGCAGTTCATGCTCCAGCGCGTGCCGGGCTCCTCGTTGATGCGATTGCCGTGCATCAGGGTCTGGTTGAACAGCATCACGTGACCGTAGGGAATCTCGATGAAGGTCGCGTGCGGCTTGATCGTCTTGTACAGCTCCTCGGCGCTGCGCAGGCTCGCCATCCGGTCCTGCATGTCGCCGTTCAGGGACGGCGGCAGCAGATACATCGCCTTGGTGCGGTGGACGTTCACCAGCGGCACCCACACCACGACCTCGAACGGCGAGTCGCCCGACCAGACATCGGAGTGCGTCGCGAGCAGCGAGGAATCGTCGCCGGGCATCTGGATGCTGAGATTGACGCGGCGCTGCATGCAGAGCTCGTTGCCGACGATGGTCTCGATCGTCGAGCGCGCCAGGCGGAAATAGGTCGGCCGGAACCAGGGCTCGGCATTGAGACCGTTGAAGACGTGGAGCCGCAGGCCGTTGAGATCGTCCACGCTCACGCGCGTGTGGATGGTGTCGAGCATCGCGTAGGGGTCGTTGCTGTGCGGCAGCTTCAGATAGTCCGCGGCAAGTTCTGCGGCGCGCCGCTGGATCCGGTCGAGCCCGGCGCGGTCATCGGCGGGCGTCGTGACGAAGCCGTTGTCGATGAAGCGTTGCGCCAGCGCCTGCTCGTCGGCCTGGAGGAAGTCCGTATCGATCATGCAAAATACTCCCGGGCGGTCGCACAAATATAGCTGATGTCGGCGGCCGAGAGGAACTGGTTGATCGGGAGCGTGAGGATCTGGTCTGCCTGCCGCTCCGTCACCGGAAACGCGCCACGGCCGTGACCCAGATGCGCTGCCGAGGGCTGGAGGTGGATCGGTACCGGATAATGGATCGCGGTCTCGATCCCCTTGTCGGCCAGATATTTCTGGAAGTCGTTGCGACGGTCGGTCTGCACGACGAACGTGTGGAAGGTGTTGAACTCGATGTTCCGGCAGGGCGGAATGAACAGGGGGAGGCCCGCGAGCTCAGCGCGGTATTGCGCGGCGTTGCGCCGCCGGCGTTCGATCACCGAGGGCAAGTGACGCAGGCGGATGCGCAGCACCTCGGCCTGAAGCGTGTCGAGCCGCGACACGATGCCCCATTCCTGGACGTCGCTGCGGTTGATCAGGCCGTGGTTGCGCAGACGGCGAATGCGCGCGGCGAGCTCGGCATCGGCCGTGACGAGAAAGCCGGCGTCGCCCGCGGCATTGAGATTCTTCAGCGGATGCGCGGAGAAGCAGCCGAACGTTCCCATGGTGCCGCTCATGCGGCTGTCATAGGTCGAGCCGACGGCCTGCGCGCTGTCCTCGATCACGGCGAGTGCGTGCTTGCTGGCGATCGCCATCAGCGGGTTCATGTCGGCCATGCGCCCGGTCAGGTGCACCGGCATGATCGCCTTGGTCCGTGGGGTCACGGCGGCCTCGACCGCGGCCGGATCGATGTTCTGGTCCGGCAGCACGTCCGCAAAGACGGGCGTGGCGCCGACCGCGATGATCGCGGCGGTCGATGCCACGAACGAATTCGGCGGGGTGATGACCTCGTCGCCGGGACCGATGTCGAGCGCCCGCATGGCGAGGATCAGCGCATCGGTGCCGGAGTTCAGCGTCACCACACGCGGCGAGCCGAGATAGGCGGACAGCTCTTCCTCAAGCTTCCCGACCGCGGCGCCGCCGATGAAGTCGCCGCGGGAGAACACGCCCTCGACCGCCTGCATGATCTCGGTGCGCTCTTCCTCGAATTGTGCGGGAAGATTGACGTAACCGATGCGGCGGCGGCCGGTGTCAGCGTCCATGGCAGAACTTCCGAACGGTCTCGATGACGCGATCCTGCTGCGCGCGCGTCAGATGCTGGTCCACGGGGAAGCTGATGACTTCCTTCGCATGGCGGTCGGTGACCGGGAAGGTGCCGGGGGCGTAGCCGAGATGCTTGAGGCCTTCCTGCTGATACAGCGGGATCGGGTAGTGGATCTTGGCTTCGATGCCGTTGTCCAGACAGTGCTTGTAGAGCTCGTCGCGGCGCTCGGCGAACACCATGTAGAGGTGGTAGACGTGTTTCACGTTGGGCCGGCGCGGCGGGATGCGCAGGCCGGGCAAGCCGGCGAGGCCCGCATCGTAGTAGGCCGCGTTCTCGATCCGGCGCCGCGTGATCTCGCTGGTCTGGCCGATCAGCCAGTTGCCGACCACCGCCTGGAGCGAATCCAGCCGCGAATTGCAGCCGAGGATCGCGATCTCGTCGCGGTTCTTCATGCCGTGGTTGCGGATGAGGCGGAGCCGCTCGTTCATCCCGTCGTCATTGGTGACGACGACGCCGGCATCGCCCCAGACATTGAGGTTCTTGAGCGGATGCAGGGAGAAGCCGGCCGCAATGCCGTGGGTGCCGGAGCGCTTCCCTGCAAACTCGGACAGGATGCCCTGGCAGGCATCCTCGACGACGGGCAGATTATGGCGCTGGGCGATCGCCATCAGCTTGCCCATGTCGGTAACCTCGCCGGTCAGCTGAACCGGCATGATCGCCTTGGTCTTCTTGGTGATGGCGGCTTCGACCTGGTCGACGTTCATGCAGAAGGAATCGTCGCAGTCGACCAGCACGGGCGTTGCGCCTGTTTCAGCGATGGCGCCGACGGTGGCGATGAACGTATTGGCGGCCGTGATGACCTCGTCGCCATGGCCGATGCCGAGCGCCTTGAGCGGCAGCTTGAGCGCGTCGGTGCCGGATCCGACGCCGATGGCGTGACGCACGCCGATCAGTTCGGCAAAGCGACGCTCGAATTCGGCGACCGGCTTGCCAAGAGTGAAATCACCGGTCGCCACCAGGCGGCCGATCTCGGCCAGGATCGGAGCGGGGTCGGCGAATTGCTCGAGCAGATAGGAATATCGAACGTCGTACATGTGACCCGTCAGGTGGAATGAAGTTGAGGAGAGGAGGTGTGCGAGGCGGCAAGCGCGCGCTCGATCGAGGTCGCGATCGCGTTGGGGGCAAGGCCGTGCTTCTTCAGCAGCGAATCCTGCGAACCATAATTGTGCATGAAGCGGTCCGGCAGCGACAGCCGCAGCATCGCGGGCAGACCCGAACCGAGCTTGTCGATCAGCGCCTCCGCGACCGCGCTGCCGAGGCCGCCGGAGGGTACGTGCTCCTCGAGCGTCGCGACGAGCCTGGTGCCGCGGATCGCCTGCAGCAGCGCCTCGGTATCGAGCGGCTTCACCGTATGCATGTGCAGGATGCCGACGCGAATGCCTTGTGCGGCCAGCAGGTCGGCTGCGGCCAGCGCCCGCTGCAGCATGATGCCGGTGGTCACCATGAGGACGTCGCCCGGCGGCCGCATCAGGATGGCCTTGCCGATCTCGAAGCCGTGCTCGGCCTTGGAGACGATGGCATCGCCGCCCTTGCCGAGCCGGATGTAGATCGGGCCGGTCCAGTCGAGCGTCTGCTCCATCATGCGCGCCGCCTCGTCGGCATCGCACGGGCAGACCACCGTCATGTTCGGCAGCGCCCGCATGATCGCGATGTCCTCGATCGCCTGGTGGGTCGGACCGAGCGGCGCGTAGACGAGCCCGCCGCCATTGGCGATCAGCCGCACCGGCAGATTGTGCAGGCAGAGGTCGACGGCCACCTGTTCGTAGCAGCGCCGGGTGAGGAAGGTCGCGATGGTGTTGACGTAGGGCACGAAGCCCTCCATCGCGAGTCCTGCCGACATGCCGATGATGTGCGCTTCCGAAATGCCCTCGATCAGATGGCGCTTGGGAAACTCCTTGCTCATCGCGCGCAAGGTGCCCGCGCCTGGATCGGAGCCGATGTAAAGCACTCGCTCGTCGCGCGCGGCGAGCTTGTGGACCATGTTCATGGCTGTGTTGCGCATGGGGAGCCGATCAAAAATCGCCGACGGCGACGCGGATGGCGTCCAGCTCGCTGTCGGTCAGCTTGTTCTTGTGATGCCAATCGGCGTTGGACTCTGCCGCCGGCAGACCCTTGCCCTTGACGGTATGGCAGATGATCGCGGTGGGCTTGCCCGGAACGGTCGGAACCTGCTTCAGGACGGTGCGCAGGGTGCCGACGTCGTGGCCATTGAGCTCCTGCACGGCGAAGCCGAAGCTGCGCCATTTGTCCGCAAGCGGCTCCAGCGGCAGGACGTAGTCGGTCGGGCCGTAGCTCTGCAGCTTGTTGCAGTCGATCAGCGCGACCAGATTGTCGAGCCCGTGCTTGGCCGCGCCCATGGCGGCTTCCCACACCGATCCCTCGTTGATCTCGCCATCGCCGAGCAGCACGAAAGTCCGGTAGGTGCGCTCGCGCATGCGTGCGGCGAGCGCGAGGCCGACACCGATCGACAGGCCATGGCCAAGCGCGCCGGTCGACGCCTCGACCCCCGGCACCATGCCGTATTCGGGATGTCCGCCCAAAATGCTGTCGGGACCGCAGAAGCCGTCGAGCTCCGACAGGGGGAAGAAGCCGCGATCGGCCAAGAGCGCATAGAGCGCCAGACAACCGTGTCCCTTGCTGAGGATCGCGCGGTCGCGGTTGGGATCGCGCGGGTCCTTCGGATCGATCCGCAGCACGTCGTCATAGAGCACGCGCACCATCTCGATCAGCGACAGCGCGGGACCGACATGTCCGCGTCCGGCCGAGCGGACAGAACCGAGTACCAGGCGGCGCAAATAAAGGCTGCGCTCGTCCAGCGTGCAGGTGAGGGCGGCTTCAGCGTGGGGTGAGATCTGGATCACGTTGGCAAATCATTTGGTGGAGCCGGCGGGCTTTGTCGAGCTGTCCGGCAAGGCGAACCGTCAGATCGCCACCTTGCGCAGCCAGGGCACGCCGGGAGCGGCTTTCCGGCAAATAGGCATTCAGGACAATCAGGCACCAAATCGCCCCGAACACAGGATACAGTACGTCACGGCGGATCGCAAACGCGTCATCCCCAGCTTCGAAGGCACGCGAGAGCCGTTCGATCAATCGGTTCGCACTGGCTTCGGGCAGATCGCTGCCTGGGTGAATCGCGGTGTCGGACACGAGTTTGACGGGATCGTCCCAGCCGAAATATTCGAAGTCGATGAATCGCAGTCTGCCGTCGTCGGCGCGCAGCGCGTTGTGCAATCCGAAATCCGATGGGCTCAATGCGCGATGGGTGGGTGCCAGGTCCGCTGCGGGATCCCGGCCCAGTTCCGCATAGCGCCGACGAAGTTGCCGGATCGCGATGGCAGTGCTGGGAACCAGGCTGCCGTCCATGAACGCACGCAGGTCCGGCTGATCCTGCGATGCGCGCCTCAACCCGTCCAGGCGCTGCTCGTACTGGGCGATGGCTGCCTCGGGCGAGAAGATGCTGGCCGATGCGTTTCGCAAAGTCTGCGCGCCTTCGGCGTTGTGCAGCTTCTGAAGCTCGATCAGGAAGTCGGCCAACTGGTCGGCATCGTCGTCCCGGGGGCGCAGCACCGCCGAATCGCCGTCGAACCATTGATAGATCGCGCAGAACGCATTCGCGTCCTTTGCGATCGGCCGCGGTGTCGATGTGATGCCGTGGCGAGACAGAAACGAGAGCGCATCATATTCCTGTCCGAGGCGATCGCGCCCGTCGGATGGATAATGCTTGAGGGCGAGCGGCGGTCCCTCCGCCATCTCGAGCCGAAACACCCGGTTGTTGCCGCCGGACCGCGCCGGTTGCGCAGCCGCGACCCGCGCTCCGGCCAAGCGGCTGCCGATCGAGACCGCATCCTGCGCGCTGATGTCCGGCTCGCTCATGCCGCGAATACTCCGCGGTGGATATCGGCCCAGGTCGCGACCGGCTCGCAATGGGCGGGGTGAGGGGGCCGCGACTGCGTGAACAGGATCGATCGCGTCGTCTTCGGAAAATGCGGCTGCTCGAAGACGTCGACGAGATCGTCGATGAAGATGTCAAGCCCCAGGCTCGCGAGCCGCTCCACCTTGGCCGCAAGCGTATCCTCGAAATAGATGTTGCCCGCGGCCAGCGTCGCCTCGGCGGTGTCGGTCAGGCCTGCGGTTCGCAACCAGCCGCGCGCGGCGTCGCGCAAGTCGACGCGGTCGGGGTCCTGATGGCCGAACTGCGTCTTGTGGCTGACAATATAGACGTTTGCGCCGGCCTCGCGGCACGCTCCGAGGAACTCGCGGACGCCCGGGTAGATTTCGGCGCCGCCAATTCCCTTGCCGTAGACGAAGCCCTGCAGGCCTTGCCAGGCAAGCTCGCCGCCCGCGCGGGACCGCACATGATCCCGCACGTCGGTCTTCAATCCCTCCCACCCCTCAGGCACCAGCCCACGCTGACGCGCGACGGCGGCAAAGACCTTGTCGTAGCAGATGATCGTGTTGTCGAAATCGATGCCGATCCGCACGCCGCTCACTTCAGGCTGATGTTCTGCATCATCTTGATGTTGAAGTACCGAGGATCGTTGAGCGAGTTCGGCAGGCGGCCGCCCCTGAAGGCGTCCACGAGTCCGGACACGGCCTGTTCGATCGTGTGCGTCGGCGCAAATCCCAGCTCGCGGCGGATCTTCTCCGAGGAGACGTGGTATGAGCGCAGATCGTCGGTCGGCTCGACGGCCACGTCGACGTTGTCTCCAACCACCGATTTGACGATGTCGGCGATCTTCATCAGCGAGTGGTTCTCGTAGCCGATGTTGTAGGTCTTGCCGTCGATCTTCGCGTCATCCTGCTGAAGCAGGAACAGATAGGCCGCTGACATGTCCTCGATGTGCAGATTGGGCCGCTTCTGCGTTCCGCCGAACACGCGGATGCGGCCGGTGTTGACCGCCAGATTGGTCAGGATGTTGACGACGACGTCGAGCCGCTGCCGCGGAGCGTAGCCGCAGACGGTAGCCGGACGAACCGTGCAGGTGACGAATCCGGACGCGGCTTCGTCGGCAAGGTCGGTCTCGCACATCGCCTTGAATTTCGAGTAATCCGTGAGCGGCTCGCAGGACAGCTCCTCGGTCACCTCGGCCTCGTCCTTGATGCCATAGACGCTCGACGAGGACGCATAGATGAAGCGCTTGATGCCGACCTTCTTCGCGGCACGCACCATCGGCCGGAAGCAGTCGTAGTTGATGGATTTTCCGAGCCCCGGGTCCAATTCGAACGAGGGGTCATTGGAGATGCAGGCGAGGTGAATCACCGCATTGGTGCCGCGCAGGGCCTCGTTGATCGCCGCCTCATCGCGGATGTCGCCCTTGATCAGGCGCAGGTTCGGATTGTCGCGAACGGCGTTGAAGACGTCATCGCCGTACATGAAGAGGTCAAGCACCGTGACCTTGTGGCCCGCCGCCAGCAACTGGGGAACCAGAACGCTGCCGACATAGCCGGCGCCACCGGTGACCATCACATTCCATTTCTGACCAATCACTGTCGTTCTCCAGATTTTCCCGTTCGCGTCACTTCAACAACGCGGTGACGAATTTGACCAGCGGCGCCTTTTCGACCGAGCTGCGGTGGCCGACGATGCCGACCTTGATTGCGCCTGCCGCATTGCCGATGAAGGCGACGTCCTCGATATTGCCGCCGGCTGCCACCAGCGGTGCCGTAATCGTCAGGAAGGCATCGCCGGCGCCGACCGTGTCGACCACGGTCTTGGTGAAAGCGGGTACGCGCGCGACGCCGGTCTTCGACGAGAAGGGGTAGCAGCCGAAGGAGCCGTGGGTGATGATCATGTTGTCGCAATCGATCTTGGCATGCAGGCCGTTCTGGATCACCGACGCGATGTCGTTGAACTTGTCGGTGGCCGCCAAGCGTGCTTCCGGCGCGTCGATGCAGACGTAGTCGGCGCGCGGATACTTCGTGATCAGATTGTAGCCGTGGTTTCCGCTATTGCTCTGGGCGTTGACCGCCAGGAACTTGGAGTTGGCGATCAGCGTGTCGATCGTGCTGGACGCGATCATGCCGTGACCGAAATCGGTGACGATGACCACGTCGGCGCCGCGCACGCGCTCGGCGGTGACACGGTCGATCTCCTTGCGCTCGGTCTCGTCGAGCGGCGTGTCGTCCATGGTGTAGACTTCGAAAAGCTTGTGCAGATAGCCCAACTCGACGTACCGCAATTTGCGGGTGGTCGGGCGGCCCTGAATGCGGATCGGCGTGAGCGTGACATTCGGGCGGACATGCGCGCGGATGAACTCTTCAGGGTAATCCTTGCCACCCAGCGTCGTGACGATCTCGACCGATTTGCAGAAGCTCGCCACGTGATTGGCCGCGGCAATGACGCCGCCGGCAAACTGCTCGCCATTCTTGAACAGGGTGGCGACGATGTTTTCCTTCGAAGCCTTTCCGAGCGCCGTGACGTACTGGTACTCGTCGATGATGGTGTCGCCGACCAGCACGACGTGCATGTCCTGGATCTTGTCGATCAGCTTCAGCAGGCGTTCGGCGCCACCGCCTTCGCGGACCTTCTGGAGGTAGTCGCGCAGAGGCGGATCGTAGATGTCGAAGTACCGGTTCATCAGCGACGACGAACTGAAGGTCACGTCGCGCGTGAAGACGATGCGGCCGCCATGGCGTTCGACGGCATCGCGCTCGGTGGTGATCTTGCCGGTGACATCATCCTCGGGGTTTTCGTAGTCCGACCCCTTCACGTAGATGTCGGGGCGCACGGTATCGAGGATCGGCTCGGCGCTCGATGTCAGGTTGATGCCGACCCAGTCGACGGTGCCGAGCGCGGCCAGCATCTCGGCGCGCATGCTCTCCGGAAAGATCGGCCGGCCCGGGCCCTTGTTGACGAAGCGGTCGGCGGTGACGGTCACGATGACCACGTCTGCCTCGTTGCGCGCCGCCAGGATGTGGCGGACGTGGCCAAGATGCACGAGATCGAACACGCCGTGGCAGAGCGCAACGGTTCGGCCTTCGGCCTGCGCCGCCCGCGCGATCTCGCCGAGTTCCTCGATCGTCTTGATCTTCTGATGCGGTGCCGGATGGACGGCCTGCTTGTCAGTCGAAGCATTACCCATGTGAATTATCCAAAGGGCGGGTCGGCCTGGCCGGCCCGGAAATGGTCGGTTGGTGGAAGGGACGCTGAGGTCGAACGAGTCTGCTCAACGCCCTGCCTTCTGCGGCGTGCCGGATGCCGCATCGCTGCCATCACCGAGATATCTGAACCAGTCCTTGGTGGCGTCGGCGATCTTGTCCACAGTCCATAGGGGCGCGTCCCTGTACTGGTCCATCGACTTCAGCATCGTCGCGACGCCGTCCTCGAATTTCACCTTCGGCGTCCATTTCAAGATCCGCTTGATTTTGGTGATGTCGGCGTAGGTGCAATCCGGCTCGCCGGGACGCTTGGGAATGTGGACCTTGTCGCCGCCGAGAAGCTCGACCAGCCGATTGACACTGTAGGTGTTGTCCGAGCCGACGTTGAATATCTCGTGCGAGACGTCGGAACGTGCGGCGGTCACGAAGGCATCGGCGACGTCGCTGACGAAGGTGAAGTCGCGCGTCTGCTCGCCGTCGCCGACCACGGTGAATGGCTTGCCGGCGAGCTTCTGCGCCATGAACACGCCGAACACGGCGCCGTATGTGCCCGTGGTGCGATGGCGCGGCCCGTACACGTTGAACAGGCGCAGCGCCACGGCCGGAAGCTTGTAGACCTGGCACCAGTGCATGATGCACTGCTCGCCGAGATTCTTCGTGAGAGCGTAAGGATACATCGGCCGTATCTCGGCGCTCTCCGGCGTCGGATAGACGTCGGGAATGCCATAGCAGGACGACGACGCCGCATAGACGAAGCGGCTGACGCCCGCGTGCCGCGCAGCCTCGAGAACGTTGACCGTGCCGTCGACGTTGGCGCGGTGATACGGGATCGGGGATTCGATCGAGGGAACGATGTCGGCCAGGGCCGCGAGATGGAAGACCCAGTCGATACCGTGGAAATACGGTTTGATCGAGTCGGGCTCTGTGACGTCGGCCCGCACGATCTTGAGCCGGTCCGATTTGGCGCGCGACGCAAGATTTTCGGGACGTCCGATGACGAAATTGTCGAGTGCGATCACCTCGTGGCCATCATCGAGGAGGCGATCGACGAGGTGACTGCCGATGAAACCGGCGCCGCCAGTAACGATGCACTTCATAGGGAACATCCGTAGTGCGAATGCCCTGCGGGCGTCGCCAATGTCGAGTGAAACCCGAAAAGCCGACTACCAGCCGCTCGCGGCTTTTGCAAGCAGTATACCTTTGCAATCCCTGGTAATAGCCGGTATCAGGGCCGTCATGTTGCAGTCGAGCCACCAGCCCATGCCTGCCGAGTCCGTCGATCCCGATCACAAGGCTTTCCTCGCCGATTATATGGGGCGCCTGCATCGCGCGACCGCGGTCGACGACGCTGTTTTTGCCAGGATCTCCGCCACGCGCGCGACTTGGTTGCGCACGCGTGAGCAGGGCGGTCGCGTCATCTTCATCGGCAATGGCGGTTCCGCCGGCATCGCCTCGCATCTGGCGATCGATCTGGCGAAGAATGCGTCCGTACCTGCGCTCTGCTTCAGCGATGCAAGCATGATGTCGTGCCTTGCCAACGACTACGGGTTCGAGGACTGGATCGCGCACGCCGTGCGGCTGAGCGCCCGCGCTGGCGACTGTCTCGTCGCGATCAGCTCGTCGGGGCGCTCGAAGAACATCCTCAATGCGGTTGCGCAAGCGCGGACGATGAAGCTCGACGTGATCACGTTGTCGGGCATGAACGCGGACAATCCCCTGCGCAATCTCGGCGACGTCAATTTCTGGGTGGACAGCCGCAGCTACAATATTGTCGAGACCACGCACCAGTTCTGGATGATGGCCGCGATCGACCTCGTCATCGGTCGCGCGGAATATCCGGCATCCTGAGGCAGGCGCCCGATGCAGTCGCGGTTCAAGCAGGCGGCCCTGTTTTCGGTGAAGCTGCTGCTGTCGGTCGCGGTGCTGGTCTACATCGCGCGCGGTCTCGACCTGGGCCAGTTGCGCAATCATCTCGTCTCCGTCGATCCACTCCTGTTCGTCCTCGCCCTGGCGCTGATTTTCTTTCAGACCTTCGTGCTCAACGGCCGGTGGGAGCTGATCATGCGCGCGCTCGGCGTGTCGCTGGACTGGCTTGCTGGTTGGCGGATCCTCATGATCAGCCTTTGGTTCAATCAGGTGCTGCCGTCGTCAGTCGGTGGCGATGCGGTGAGGATGTGGCTGCTGCGGCAGCGCGGCGTGCAATGGCCGGAGGCGGTCAAGGGCGTTGCGGCAGACCGTTTCACGGCGCTGATCGGTCTGATCGCGTTGATGGTGGCCGGATTGCCGTTCCTGCTCTCGCGCGTGTCCAATCAGGCCGCGCTCCTGGCTATCGGCGGACTGACGCTGGCGGGCGTCGCCGGCACCGTGGTCCTGTTGACGCTCGACCGTCTGCCGAAGCGCCTCACTGCGATTCCCGCGATTGCAAGCTTCGTTCGGTTCGGAACGCTGGTCAGGTTTCTTCTCCTGCAATCCGAGCGCCGTGGTTTGCTGTTCGGATCGGCGCTCCTCATCCATCTCGTGACGGCGGCGGCCTGCTACGCCTTGGCGCGTGGCGTCGGAGCGCAGCTTTCCGTGCTGGACGCGGGCATCCTGATTCCGCCGGTGGTGCTGTTGACGGCCGTTCCGATCTCGATCAGCGGCTGGGGCGTTCGCGAAGGGGCGATGGTCGCTTGCCTCGGCCTGGCGGGCGTGCCTTCCGAAGAGGCGCTGTCGGTTTCGCTCCTGCTGGGCGCCATCAGCGTGATCATCGGGCTCGTCGGCGGCGTGATCTGGCTGGCGAGTCAGGAGCGCGGCGCGTATTCGGCGGACAAGGCCGCCAAGGCGGCGGAGGAGGAGGCGTCCAGCTTCGCGCTGGGGCAGGGCAAGGAGGTCTCGAGCCACCCATGACCCGCTTCAGCCCATTGCCGATCTGGTCTTCACGGGGTGAGATTGCCTCACTCGCTCGCATATCTCATTTTCCGGTTCCATGATGAAAAACCTGTTCTACGTCCGCCATACCTGCCGCCTCTGTCACTCGGACAAGCAGGAACTCGTCGTCCCGATGGCAGGCATGCCCATTGGCACGCCGAACTTCCAGGTGCCGGACGCCAGCGTCGACGATCCGGTCTTCCGGGCTGCGGTGCCGATGGCGCTGCATCTGTGCAGGGACTGCGGCCACCTCCAGATTCTCCATGTTGGCAATCCGGAGATCCAGTACCGCAACTACGTCTACACCACCTCGCTCTCGCTCGGCCTGCGGGAGCATTTCGCGGGCTATGCCAACGACGTCGTCAGCCGCTTCGGTGTCGCGCCGGGCTCGCTGGTCGTCGAGCTCGGCAGCAACGACGGGTCGTTGCTCGGCTTCTTCAAAGAGCGCGGCATGCGGGTGTTGGGCGTCGATCCCGCCGTCGACATTGCGCGGTGTGCGACGGAAGCTGGGATCGAGACCATCGGCGATTTCTTCACCGATGCCATCGGGCACCGCATCCTGCAGAGCCACGGTGCGGCGAGCGTCGTGATCGCCAACAACATGATCGCCAATGTCGACAATCTCGATCCGCTGGTGATCGGGGTTCGCGACGTGCTCGCGCCGGATGGATTGTTCGTCTTCGAAACGCAATACGGCGTCGACGTCACCGAGAAGAACCTGCTCGACACCGTCTATCACGAGCATCTGTCCTATTTTAACATCAAGCCGCTGACCCGCTTCTTCGCCCGTCTCGGCATGGAAGTGATCGACGTCCAGCACATCTGGACCAAGGGCGGCTCGATCCGTGTGACGGTCCAGCGCGCCGGCGGTGCCAAGAAGCCGTCGGCAGAGGTCGCGCGGTTCATCGCCGAGGAGGACCGGCTCGGCGTCGATCAGCCGGCCTATTATGCGCCCTATGTAAAGAGGATCGCCGCCATCCGTGACGAACTGGTCGCGATGGCCGATGCCGCCCATGCGCGCGGTCAGCTGGTCGCCGGTTACGGCGTCTCGGTCGGCACCACGACGCTGCTGCCGCAGTTCGGCCTTGAGAACAAGATCGACTTCCTTGTGGACGACGACCCCAAGAAGGGGAATGTGATGGCCGGACCGGGGTACGACATCCCGATCCTGCCGCCTGCGGCCCTGTATGAGCGCAAACCGGCGTTCGTCGTCGTCTTCGCCTGGCGTTACGTCGACCCGATCCGGTCCAAGCATGCCCGTTATTTCGCCGAGGGCGGAAAATTCGCGGTGCCGTTGCCGGGTATTTCCATGGTCGACCGGGCCGACTGAGCCGCGAGGGTCCGTCGGGGAGGTCCCGGGCGGAGGCTAGATCTCGCCTCCGAGGGAGCGGGTGGATAAGCCCTTGATCCTCCTTGGGGTATGAAACGTCGCCGAGGACGCCGGCTTCCCTGTGCGACGCCCCTGTATCTTGACCTTTGGCCCCATCCGCAGTATCTACCCGGCACTCGCAGCCGGCCCGTTAGACGCGGATTTCCGGCGCGGCTTTGAAATCCCCGAACAATCGAGCCCGGTTTCCGGCTCATCCTTCAGACGAGGGCTGGGCCAAAGGCGGCTGTTCGGATCCCTTTGAAATCAGTAGCCGTCTTGCGACGGACGTTGGACATCAAACGATGGCAGTCAGCCCGTTCAAGTTCTTGCAGGAAGTGCGCTCGGAGACCGCCAAGGTCACCTGGCCGACCCGTCGTGAGACCACGATCACCACCATCATGGTGTTCGTCATGGTCGCCGTGGCCTCGATCTTCTTCTTCGCCGCCGACCAGATCATCCGCTATCTCATCACTTTCCTTCTGGGCATTCACTGATGGCAACAGCAACGGCTCAATTGTCTGACAAGCGCTGGTACATCGTCCACGCCTATTCGAACTTCGAGAAGAAGGTCGCCGAATCGATCCGCGAGCAGGCCAAGCAGCGCGGGCTCGAGGAGCTGTTTGAGCTGGTACTGGTTCCGACCGAGAAGGTCACGGAGGTGCGCCGCGGCCGCAAGATCGACGCCGAGCGCAAATTCTTCCCGGGCTATGTGCTGGTGAAGATGAAGCTGACCGACGAGGCGTTCCATCTGATCAAGAACACGCCGAAGGTGACCGGCTTCCTCGGCGCGGAAAACAAGCCGATGCCGATCTCGGAGGCCGAGGCCATGCGCATCCTGCACCAGGTGCAGGAGGGCGTGGAACGGCCGAAGGCGTCGGTCTCGTTCGAGATCGGCGAGAACGTGCGCGTGGCCGACGGCCCGTTCGCCTCGTTCTCGGGTGTCGTCGAGGAAATCGACGAGGCTCGCTCGCGCGTGAAGGTCGCGGTGTCGATCTTCGGCCGCGCCACGCCGGTCGAATTGGAATTCGGTCAGGTCGAAAAGGTCTGACCGGACGAGGCGTGAGGCTTCAGGCCTTGCGCGACAAGAGGCCGTGGGAGGACGAGGGCGGTTGCCAGCCGCTCGGGTTCCCGACCACGAACCTGAAACCGCCGGCGACATGCCGGCACAACAGGAGTGATACATGGCAAAGAAAGTGACCGGATACCTGAAGCTTCAGGTCCCGGCCGGTGCGGCGAATCCTTCGCCCCCGATCGGTCCCGCGCTCGGTCAGCGCGGTCTCAACATCATGGAGTTCTGCAAGGCGTTCAACGCCCAGACCCAGAAGGAAGAGAAGAACACCCCGATTCCCGTCGTGATCACGATCTACGCCGATCGTTCGTTCACGTTCGAGATGAAGACACCCCCGATGTCCTTCTTCCTCAAGCAGGCTGCCAAGATCCAGTCCGGCTCGAAGGCGCCGGGCCGTGACAAGGCCGGCAAGGTGACCAAGGCGCAGGTGCGCGAGATCGCCGAGAAGAAGATGAAGGATCTGAATTGCGATTCCATCGAGTCGGCCATGAAGATGGTCGAGGGCTCCGCCCGCTCGATGGGTCTGGAAGTTGCGGGGTAAGCGGTCATGGCAATTGGAAAGCGTTTGAACAAAGCCCGCGAAGGTGTTGACCGCGAAAAGCTTTATCCGCTCGCGGACGCCATCAAGATGGTCAAGGAACGCGCGAAAGCGAAGTTCGACGAGACCATCGAGGTCGCGATCAATCTCGGCGTCGATCCGCGTCACGCCGACCAGATGGTCCGCGGCGTCGTGACCCTGCCGAACGGCACCGGCCGTACGCTCCGCGTCGGCGTGTTCGCCCGCGGCGCCAAGGCTGATGAAGCCAAGGCTGCGGGTGCTGACGTCGTCGGGGCCGAGGACTTGGTCGAGAAGGTGCAGAACGGCTCGATCGATTTCGACCGCTGCATCGCCACCCCCGACATGATGCCGCTGGTCGGCCGGTTGGGTAAGGTGCTCGGCCCGCGCGGCCTGATGCCGAACCCGAAGATCGGCACCGTGACCATGGACGTCACCGGTGCGGTGAAGGGCGCCAAGGGCGGCTCGGTCGAGTTCCGTGTCGAGAAGGCCGGCATCCTCCAGGCCGGCGTCGGCAAGGCCTCGTTCTCCGAGGAGAAGCTGGTCGAGAACATCAAGGCTCTGGCCGATGCTGTCTCGAAGGCGAAGCCGGCCGGTTCCAAGGGCACCTACATCCAGCGCGTTGCGGTGTCCTCGACGATGGGCCCCGGCGTGAAGGTCGAGCCGGGCACCATTCTCGGCTAAGATTTGGAAATTGCATGAGGCGAGGGGCGGAATTGGGCAACCGATTCCGCCCCTCGTCGTTTGTGAAGGCTCTCACCGGAAACAAGAACAATGGCTGACAAGGTCCTGATCTATTCGCGCTTTCCCAAGACGATGATGGCGCGCTTCGCCGAGCGGTTCGAACTGCTCGACACCGGCGGCAAGCCGGCACGCGAGGTGTTGCCGGCCGAAGAGCTCGCCGGCATCCGCGCGGTGCTGACGGCGGGCGGCACGCCGCTCGGGGCGGAGGCGATGGACCTGTTTCCCAAACTCGGCGCCATCGTCTGCTACGGCACCGGTTATGACGGCGTCGACCTCAAGGCGGCCGCCGCGCGCAACATCGCGGTCGGTCACAGCCCGGGCGCCAATGCGGCTTCGGTCGCCGATATCGCGATGACCCTGATGCTGGCGACGACGCGGCGGATCCTGGTCGCCGACCAGTACGTCCGCAGCGGCGACTGGGCCGCGTCAAAACCCTCGCCGATGATGCGCCCGCAGGCCGGCATGCCCGGCCGTCGCATCGGCGTCTATGGGATGGGCGAGATCGGCCGAAAGATCGCCGCGCGCTGCGCCGCCTTCGAGAGCGAGGTCGGCTATTTCAGCCGCACCAAGTACGATCTGCCCTACCAATATTTCCCGTCGCTGGAGGCGCTGGCCGACTGGTGCAGCGTGCTGATGATCGCGGTCCGGGCCGGGGCCGACACCCAGCACGTCATCAACGCCGACATCCTCAAGCGCCTCGGTGCGGATGGCTATGTCGTCAACATCTCTCGCGGCTCGGTGATCGACGAGAAGGCCATGGTCGTGGCCTTGACCGACAAGACCATCGCCGGCGCCGGCCTTGACGTTTTCGAGAAGGAACCGCACGCGCCGGACGCGCTGACCGCGCTCCCCAATGTGGTGTTCGCGCCGCATATCGGCGGCCACACGCTGGACTCGCACGTCGCCATGCAAGGCTGTGTCCTGGCGAACCTGACCGCGTTTTTCGAGGGCAGGCCGCTGCCCTATTGGGTGAAAGCCGCCTAGCGGCCGTGCGGAAAAAATAGACTCGCTTGAATGCGATTGCGCGTCGCGTGAACGCGTCGCTCGCATCGTCCTGGACCAAGCGGAAACGCTGTTGCTGTTCGGAGAGATAGCTCCCGGACCCAAGTCGCAGCTGATCGTCGTGCGCGAGACGCAATGCCATTTCGTATTGCCATATCTGAAGATCCCGCCGGGTGGCAAAGATTGCCTCGGCCTGTGGCATGTAGGCCGTAAGCTCTTCACGGTGCATTCGAATCTGGAATCGCGCCTGGGTGTGGTCGCTGCCGTCGACGATCGGATTGCTGATGAGCGCAATGATGTCTTCGACGAACTTGCGCTTGTCGTCGCGGTTGAGCCGCGACCAGAATTTGTAGAGCTTCTGATCATCGCAGCATTGGACGAATCGCGCCGCGACTCCGATGATCTCGTCATCAACGTACCCGCTGCCTTGAACCTGAAGGGCGATATCGAGCGCGCCGAACGGATTTTTCGTGAGGGCCAGCTGCTGTGCGCGCTGGGAGAGCTCGACGTTGCTCGTTTCGACGAATTTCAGTGGCGCCTTCCAGTCAATTCCATAGGCGGCGGCGGCGAGATCCTCGCCCGAGAACGCGGGTCCCCCCACTTGAATCGACTGACGTGGCCCGACCGAGGCGTACGTCCAGAGCGGCGTTGGGTGAGGGTTGTTGCCAAGAAACGGCAGATAACTCAGAACGGATTGCCGGCCGTAGCGCCACGTCGCCGCAACGCGTTCTTCGCCATCCTGTCGGACGCTGATAGTGCCGGTGTTGCAGCAGCCGTCGCCGAGAAGCGGCTCCGCGGGCTGGGTGCGGATCACGAGGCCGTCCGGAACGGCAGCCAGAGTTGTGGTCTTCAGGCACTGATCGGTGCGTCCAGAGCTGCGCAACTGGCTGGAGCGGAGCAACTCGTCGGCATCGCAATCCTTGGCCGCTGCAAGCTGTGTCGCATGAATTGCACCAACGCGGCCCTGTTTATCGGTCTGAGCATGGACGAAGCTGTCGATGGCGTGGTCAACGAGGAGCGTGGTGCTTCCGCAGCACGGCTCCCCCGGACCCACGATGGTGAGCGTCCGCATGCTGCGTAGCTCGGCCGGCACCGGACGGCTGAAGAGTGACTGATCCACCTCCCTGGCGAACTCGTGCCGGTTCCAGACGGAAGCGCAGTACCATGCTGCAAAGAACAGGAGCGGTGCGACGGTTAGACCCGGAAGTTTCCGATAGATCCCGAATATCGCCATCCCGCTGATTGCAACGAGCCAAGGGAAATTCAGGTATCCGGGCATGAGGGCCAGAACTAAGACGCCCAAAAGTCCGAACCATCCGCCCATCAAATGCGGTAAGTTCAGCAACAACACATAGATGCCTGCAAGCGCAACGAGACCGAGAAGAAGAGTGGCGACGTGCCGGATCATTGCTGTCGAACCTGTTCCCCAGAAGAAGGTTGGCTCAACCTGTAGATGAGAAGCCTTGTCCAATCCGTAATGCGTGCATTCCGATGCGCTGTCGGGCGAAAAGGCTTCGCTAACCCTTCTGCCGGAACGCACCCTTTGCGCGGGTTCAAGCCCGGCCGGCAACGGATTGGAACTGGTGTGAATTTTGCTCTTGGCAAGCCGGCAGAGAGCGGTTAAAGAACCGCTTCCGGACGCGCCGGCCTCGGCGGGCGCGTTCGTGCACGCATTCCGAAAACCCGACACGCAGGAGTTCATTCCTTTTCAGGACGTCCGCAAGGATTTGCCCGAAAAGGAAGGAAAATTCATCGGTTGGTGGGGTGCGGGCAGGGGTCAGGCGGTTCGCCGGCTGGCCTTGTCCTGTCCAAGACTGCAGGCGCCCGCGGAAATTTCGATTTCTCAACGGCTTAATCGCATGGCCTGCATAGACGGGTGAAGACCGGATTTCACTTCGTATCCAGCTTCAAGGGCTGGCTTTACGAAACGGGTCTGGTTCGGACCTCGACACGCCGTGGGCCTCATGGGCTCCCGGAGGGCAGGCTTTGAATTGTCGTCTCGCCCGGCGCGTGTCCTGGGGGTTTTGGCCCCGAGGTTCAGGTTTTGGGTGGGGCGATGGGTGCAACCCGGCGGTCCCGCTTCTCGCGATGACCGCCAACCGGAAAGAGCTTGCTGTGGAACGAGCGGCAAAAAAGGAAGCGGTCGAACAGCTCAACGGGGTCTTCAAGACCACGAGCGTCGCGGTCGTTGCTCAATATTCCGGCCTCACCGTCGCCCAGATGCAGAAGCTGCGTATGCAGATGAAGCAGGCTGGCGCCTCGGTGAAGGTCTCGAAGAACCGTCTCGCCAAAATTGCTCTTGAAGGCACTGACGTCGTTGCCATCGGCCCCATGCTGAAGGGGCCGACCGTGATCGCGACTTCCAACGATCCGGTAGCGGCGCCGAAGGTCGCCATCGAATTCGCCAAGGCGAACGAAAAGTTCGTCATCATCGGCGGCTCGATGGGCAAGACCGTCCTGAATGTCGACGGCGTGAAGGCGCTTGCCTCGCTGCCGTCGCTTGACGAACTGCGCGGCAAGATCGTCGGCCTCATCGTGGCCCCGGCGACCAAGCTGGCCCAGCTCGCCAACGCGCCCGCGGGCAAGCTCGCGCGCGTGATCCAGGCTCATGCCTCAAAGGGCGAAGCGGCCTGACGCCCTTCGCAAAACTCAAACCCGAACCAGACTTACACTCAAGGAAACTGAACAATGGCTGACTTGCAGAAGATCGTTGACGACCTCTCGAGCCTCACCGTGCTCGAAGCTGCCGAACTCGCGAAGCTCCTCGAAGAGAAGTGGGGCGTTTCGGCTGCCGCGGCTGTCGCCGTGGCCGGCCCGGCTGGTGGTGGCGCTGCTGCCGCTCCGGCGGAAGAGAAGACCGAGTTCACGGTCGTTCTCGCCAGCGCCGGCGAGAAGAAGATCGAGGTCATCAAGGAAGTCCGCGCCATCACCGGTCTCGGCCTGAAGGAAGCAAAGGACCTCGTCGAGGGTGCTCCGAAGCCGCTGAAGGAAGGCGTGAACAAGGAAGAAGCCGAGAAGATCAAGGCGCAGGTCGAGAAGGCTGGCGCCAAGGTCGAGCTCAAGTAAGCAAAGCTTACTGGCCAGGTTCCGGGCGGCGTCAGCGCGGCCCGGGATCTTGGTCCGCTCCTCATCACGGGGTGGACTAGATGCAAAAGGCGTGCGACGGAACGTCCCGACGCAGGCCGAACACGAAAAAGTGTGGGGATTTGAGGGTTTACCCCTCGAATCTCCACTATTGTCGCCCCATATCGGGTCGGCAGCACGAAAGCGCGGTGGGCAGGGATGCCGGATTTCCCTGTAAGCCGTTGGGAGAGCAGGCTATTTCGGGCTTTTGCAGTCCGTGAAGACGATCGTTGTGACGGGCGGGCGCGCTTCTGCGCCCCGCGCGTCGTTTTGCGTTTTGAAGGTCTGAAGAACAGATTCAGGACATTCCCACCCTGAAACTGAGCTTCCGACCCCCAAGGCGGGTTCGAAAAAAATTCAACCCGGGGAGCGGCGGCAGCCGCGTTCCGGACGGCGCGCCCAGAGCGGGCGACGAAATGAGAGGCCACGATGGCGCAGCAGACATTCACCGGTCGCAAACGCGTTCGCAAGTTCTTCGGACACATCAAGGAAGTTGCCGAGATGCCGAACCTCATCGAGGTTCAGAAGGCGTCCTATGACCAGTTCCTGATGGTCGACGAACCCCATGGCGGCCGTCTCGACGAGGGTCTGCAGGCGGTGTTCCGCTCGGTGTTTCCGATTTCCGACTTCTCGGGCACCTCGATGCTGGAATTCGTCCGCTACGAGTTCGAGCAGCCGAAATACGATGTCGACGAGTGCCGCCAGCGCGGCATGACCTTCGCGGCTCCCCTCAAGGTGACGCTGCGCCTCATCGTGTTCGATATCGACGAGGAAACCGGCGCGAAGTCGGTGAAGGACATCAAGGAGCAGGACGTCTACATGGGCGACATCCCGCTCATGACGATGAACGGCACCTTCATCGTCAACGGCACCGAACGCGTCATCGTCTCCCAGATGCACCGCTCGCCCGGCGTGTTCTTCGACCACGACAAGGGCAAGACCCATTCCTCGGGCAAGCTGCTGTTCGCCGCCCGCGTGATCCCGTATCGCGGCTCCTGGCTCGACATCGAGTTCGACGCCAAGGACATCGTCTATGCGCGTATCGACCGTCGCCGCAAGATTCCGGTGACGTCGCTGATGTTCGCGCTCGGGCTCGACGGCGAGGCGATCCTGTCCACGTTCTACAAGAAGATTCTCTACAAGCGGACCAAGGAAGGCTGGCGCGTTCCTTTCGACGCCAACCGTTTCCGCGGCTATTCGACCATCAACGACCTGATCGACGCCGACACCGGCAAGGTCGTGCTCGAGGCCGGCAAGAAGCTCACCGTCCGCGCTGCCCGTCAGCTCCAGGAGAAGGGGCTGAAAGCGCTGCGCATGGCCGATGAGGAACTGGTCGGCAATTACGTCGCCGAGGACCTCGTCAACCCGAAGACCGGCGAGATCCATGCCGAGGCCGGTGAGGAAATCACCGACAAGCTGATGAAGGCGCTCAACGAGCACGGCTACAAGGAGCTGCCGCTGCTCGACATCGACCACGTCAATGTCGGCGCCTATATCCGCAACACGCTGTCGGCCGACAAGAACATGACGCGCGAGGACGCGCTGTTCGACATCTATCGCGTGATGCGTCCGGGCGAGCCGCCGACGCTGGAATCGGCGCAGGCCATGTTCCAGTCGCTGTTCTTCGACGCCGAGCGCTACGACCTCTCCGCGGTCGGCCGCGTCAAGATGAACATGCGCCTCGACCTCGATGCGCCCGACACCCAGCGCACGCTGCGCAAGGAAGATATCCTCTCCGTCATCAAGACGCTGGTGGACCTGCGCGACGGCAAGGGCGAGATCGACGACATCGACCATCTCGGCAACCGCCGTGTGCGCTCGGTCGGCGAGCTCATGGAGAACCAGTACCGCATTGGCCTGCTGCGCATGGAGCGCGCGATCAAGGAGCGCATGTCCTCGGTCGACATCGACACGGTCATGCCGCAGGATCTGATCAACGCCAAGCCGGCGGCTGCCGCCGTGCGCGAGTTCTTCGGGTCCTCGCAGCTCTCGCAGTTCATGGACCAGACCAACCCGCTGTCGGAGATCACCCACAAGCGCCGCCTCTCGGCGCTCGGACCGGGCGGTCTGACCCGCGAGCGCGCCGGCTTCGAGGTGCGCGACGTGCACCCGACGCATTACGGCCGCATCTGCCCGATCGAGACGCCGGAAGGTCCGAACATCGGCCTGATCAACTCGCTCGCGACCTTCGCGCGCGTGAACAAGTACGGCTTCGTCGAGACGCCTTATCGTAAGGTGAAAGACGGCCGCGTCACCGACGAGGTCGTGTACCTCTCGGCGATGGAGGAGGGCCGTTACACGGTCGCGCAGGCCAACGTGCCGCTCGACCCGAAGGGGCGCTTCACCGAAGACCTCGTGGTCTGCCGTCACGCCGGCGAAGTCTTGCCGGTGACGCCTGACAAGGTCGACTACATGGACGTGTCGCCGAAGCAGCTCGTGTCGGTGGCCGCGGCGCTGATCCCGTTCCTCGAGAACGACGACGCCAACCGCGCGCTGATGGGCTCGAACATGCAGCGCCAGGCGGTGCCGCTGGTTCGCGCCGAGGCGCCGTTCGTTGGCACCGGCATGGAAGGTGTGGTTGCGCGTGACTCGGGCGCCGCGATCGCGGCGCGCCGTTCGGGCGTGATCGACCAGATCGACGCCACCCGCGTCGTCATCCGCGCCACGGAAGATCTCGATCCGACCAAGTCGGGCGTCGATATCTACCGCCTGATGAAGTACCAGCGCTCCAACCAGTCGACCTGCATCAACCAGCGTCCGCTGGTGAAGGTCGGCGACATCGTCAAGAAGGGCGACATCATCGCCGACGGTCCGTCGACCGATCTCGGCGAGCTCGCGCTCGGCCGGAACGTGCTCGTCGCGTTCATGCCGTGGAACGGCTACAACTTCGAAGACTCGATCCTGCTCTCCGAGCGGATCGTGAAGGAAGACGTGTTTACCTCAATTCATATCGAAGAATTCGAGGTGATGGCCCGCGACACCAAGCTCGGACCTGAGGAAATCACCCGCGACATTCCGAACGTCTCGGAAGAAGCGCTGAAGAACCTCGACGAAGCCGGTATCGTCTACATCGGCGCGGAAGTGCGCGCCGGCGACATCCTGGTCGGCAAGATCACGCCGAAGGGCGAAAGCCCGATGACGCCGGAAGAAAAGCTGCTGCGCGCCATCTTCGGCGAGAAGGCCTCCGACGTTCGCGACACCTCGCTGCGCGTTCCTCCGGGCGTGCAGGGCACCATCGTGGAAGTGCGCGTGTTCAACCGTCACGGCGTCGACAAGGACGAGCGTGCGCTGGCGATCGAGCGGGAAGAGATCGAGCGTCTGGCCAAGGACCGCGACGACGAGCAGGCGATCCTCGACCGCAACGTCTACAACCGACTTGCCGAGTTGCTCGAGGGACGGCAGGGCATTGCCGGTCCGAAGGGCTTCAAGAAGGACACCAAGATCACCCGTGCGGTGCTCGAGGAGTACCCTAAGTCGCAGTGGTGGCTGTTCGCCTCGCCGAACGACAAGCTGATGGCCGAGATCGAGGCCATGCGGAAGCAATACGACGAGTCGAAGAAGGGGCTGGAACAGCGCTTCCTCGACAAGGTCGAGAAGCTTCAGCGCGGCGACGAACTGCCGCCCGGCGTGATGAAGATGGTCAAGGTCTTCGTCGCGGTGAAGCGCAAGATCCAGCCCGGCGACAAGATGGCCGGCCGCCACGGCAACAAGGGCGTGGTGTCGAAGATCGTGCCGATCGAGGACATGCCGTTCCTCGAAGACGGCACGCACGCCGACATCGTGCTCAATCCGCTCGGCGTGCCCTCGCGCATGAACGTCGGACAGATCCTCGAGACCCATCTCGGCTGGGCCTGCGCCGGCCTCGGCAAGCGTATCGGCCAGACGGTCGATGCGTACCTGTCGAAGCAGGACATCAAGCCGCTGAAGGAAACCTTGAAGAAGGTCTACGGCGAGGACGAGACGATCAAGACGCTCAACGACAACGAGCTGATCGAACTCGGCCATAACTTGAGCCGCGGCGTGCCGATCGCGACGCCGGTGTTCGACGGCGCCAAGGAAGCCGACATCGAGGAGATGCTGAAGCTCGCCGGTCTCGACGCTTCGGGGCAGTCGACCGTCTATGACGGCCGCACCGGCGATCCGTTCGATCGCAAGGTGACGGTGGGCTATATCTACATGCTCAAGCTGCACCATCTCGTCGACGACAAGATTCATGCGCGTTCGATCGGTCCGTACTCTCTCGTCACCCAGCAGCCGCTGGGCGGCAAGGCGCAGTTCGGCGGCCAGCGCTTCGGCGAAATGGAGGTGTGGGCGCTCGAGGCTTACGGCGCGGCGTACACGCTCCAGGAGATGCTGACGGTGAAGTCGGACGACGTCGCCGGCCGTACCAAGGTGTACGAGGCGATCGTGCGCGGCGACGACACGTTCGAGGCCGGTATTCCGGAATCCTTCAACGTGCTGGTCAAGGAAATGCGCTCGCTCGGCCTCAACGTCGACCTGCACAACTCCAAGGTGGGACCGGCGCCGACGTCGGAAGCGGCCGAGTAATTCGACCTTTCATGCCCGGCCCTCGCGGCCGGGCATCGGCGCCCCGCCTGAGGCCTTGAGGGCAGGGCGCCCCGCTCGAGTGATTTTCGAATTTGCGGCCGGAGGCGACCGGCACGCGAGGAGAAGACGATGAACCAAGAAATTATGAATCTCTTTAACCCGACGACGCCGGCTCAGGTCTTCGACCAGATCCGGATCTCGATCGCGTCTCCAGAGAAGATTCTGTCCTGGTCCTACGGTGAGATCAAGAAGCCGGAGACCATCAACTACCGTACCTTCAAGCCCGAGCGCGACGGCCTGTTCTGCGCCCGCATCTTCGGGCCGATCAAGGACTACGAGTGCTTGTGCGGCAAGTACAAGCGCATGAAGTACAAGGGCATCATCTGCGAGAAGTGCTCGGTCGAGGTCACGCTGTCGCGCGTCCGGCGCGAGCGCATGGGCCATATCGAGCTCGCCGCCCCCGTCGCCCACATCTGGTTCCTGAAGTCGCTGCCCTCGCGCATCGGCCTTCTGCTCGACATGACGCTGAAGGATCTCGAGCGGATCCTGTACTTCGAATACTACGTCGTGCTTGAGCCGGGTCTCACCGCGCTGAAGGACCGTCAGCTCTTGTCGGAAGACGAGTATCTGAAGGCGCAGGACGAGTACGGCCAGGATTCCTTCACTGCCATGATCGGCGCGGAAGCGATCCGCGAACTGCTCAAGGGCATGGACCTCGAGAAGCTCGAGCTGTCCCTGCGTGCGGAGATGCAGGAGACCGACTCCGACATCAAGCACAAGAAGCTCGCCAAGCGCCTGAAGATCGTGGAAGCGTTCCGCCACTCCGGCAACAAGCCGGAATGGATGATCATGACCGTGGTCCCGGTGATTCCGCCGGACCTGCGTCCGCTGGTGCCGCTGGACGGCGGCCGCTTCGCGACCTCTGACCTCAACGACCTCTACCGCCGCGTCATCAACCGCAACAACCGCTTGAAGCGGCTGATGGAGCTGCGCGCGCCCGACATCATTATCCGCAACGAGAAGCGCATGCTTCAGGAAGCGGTCGATGCGCTGTTCGACAACGGCCGCCGCGGCCGCGTCATCACCGGCGCCAACAAGCGTCCGCTGAAGTCGCTCGCCGACATGCTCAAGGGCAAGCAGGGCCGCTTCCGCCAAAACCTGCTCGGCAAGCGCGTCGACTATTCGGGCCGTTCGGTGATCGTGGTCGGTCCCGAGCTGCGCCTGCATCAGTGCGGCCTGCCGAAGAAGATGGCGCTCGAGCTGTTCAAGCCGTTCATCTATTCGCGGCTTGACGCCAAGGGCCTGTCCACCACCGTGAAGCAGGCGAAGAAGCTGGTCGAGAAGGAGCGGCCCGAGGTCTGGGACATCCTGGACGAGGTGATCCGCGAGCATCCGGTGCTGCTCAACCGCGCACCAACGCTGCACCGCCTCGGCATCCAGGCGTTCGAGCCCGTGCTGATCGAGGGCAAGGCGATCCAGCTTCACCCGCTGGTCTGCTCGGCGTTCAACGCCGACTTCGACGGTGACCAGATGGCCGTGCACGTTCCGCTGTCGCTCGAAGCGCAGCTGGAAGCGCGCGTGCTGATGATGTCGACCAACAACATCCTGCATCCGGCGAACGGCCAGCCGATCATCGTGCCGTCGCAGGACATCGTGCTCGGTCTGTACTACGTCTCGATCATGCGCGAAGGCCTGCCCGGCGAGGGCAAGGTGTTCGGCGACATGGCCGAGCTCGAGCACGCGCTGCACGCGAAGGTCATCCACCTCCACACCAAGATCAAGTACCGGTGGGAAGGCATGGACGAGACCGGCAAGGTCTCCAAGCGCTGGATCGAGACGACCGCCGGCCGCGTCATGCTGGGCAATCTGTTGCCGAGGAACCCGCGGATCTCGTACGAGATCATCAACAAGCTGATGACCAAGCGCGAGATCTCGGGCGTGATCGACCAGGTCTACCGCCACTGCGGCCAGAAGGAGACGGTGATCTTCTGCGACCGCATCATGGCGCTCGGCTTCTACAACGCGTTCAAGGCCGGCATCTCGTTCGGCAAGGACGACATGGTCGTACCGCACGGCAAGTGGAAGATCGTCGACACCACCCGTACGCTGGCGAAGGATTTCGAGCAGCAGTACAACGACGGTCTGATCACCCATGGCGAGAAGTACAACAAGGTCGTCGACGCCTGGTCGAAGGCCACCGAAGAGATCGCCAAGGCGATGATGAAGGAGATCTCCGCCACCAAGAAGACGGCGAGCGGAGCCGACGCCGACATCAATTCGATCTACATGATGGCCCACTCCGGTGCCCGCGGTTCGCCGGCCCAGATGCGCCAGCTCGCCGGCATGCGCGGCCTGATGGCCAAGCCGTCGGGTGAGATCATCGAGACGCCGATCATCTCGAACTTCAAGGAAGGCCTCTCGGTGCTCGAGTACTTCAACTCGACCCACGGCGCCCGCAAGGGCCTCGCGGACACGGCGTTGAAGACCGCGAACTCCGGCTACCTGACCCGCCGTCTCGTCGACGTGGCGCAGGACTGCATCATCACGCAGTCCGACTGCGGCACCAAGCTCGGCATCAAGATGCGCGCCATCGTCGATGCCGGCACCGTGGTTGCTTCGCTCGGCTCGCGCATCCTCGGACGCACGGCCTGCGAAGACATCCGCGACAGCTCGGGCAAGGTGATCATCAAGCGCGACACGCTGATGGAAGAGAGCCATCTGGACGCCATCCAGCAGGGTGGTGTGCAGGAGGTGAAGATCCGCTCGGCACTGACCTGTGAGCTCGTCAACGGCATCTGCGGCAAGTGCTACGGCCGCGACCTCGCCCGCGGCACGCCGGTCAACCACGGCGAAGCGGTCGGCGTCATCGCGGCGCAGTCCATCGGCGAGCCGGGCACCCAGCTCACCATGCGCACCTTCCATATCGGCGGTGCGGCGCAGCTCAACGAGCAGTCCTTCGTCGAAGCCAACTTCGACGGCAAGATCGTGATCAGGAACAAGGCCATCGCCCGCAACAGCGAAGGTCACCTGATCGCGATGGTGCGCAACATGGTGGTGGCGATCGTCGATGCCGACGGCACCGAGCGTGCGACGCATCGCGTCCAGTACGGCTCGCGCCTGCACGTCGACGAAGGCGATATGGTCAAGCGTGGCCAGCGCATCGTCGAGTGGGATCCCTACACCCGTCCGCTCCTCACCGAAGTCGAAGGTACCATCGGCTTCGAGGATCTGGTCGAGGGGCAGTCGATCTCGGAAACGCTCGACGAGGCCACCGGTATCGCCAAGCGCGTGGTCATCGACTGGCGCTCGACCCGCGGCGGCTCGGACCTGCGTCCGGCCATCGTGGTCAAGGGCAAGGACGGCAAGGTGCTCAAGCTCGCCCGTGGCGGCGATGCCCGCTACATGCTGTCGGTCGATGCCATTCTCTCGGTCGACGTCGGAGCCAAGGTCAACCCGGGTGACATCCTCGCCCGTGTCTCGACCGAAAGCGCCAAGACGCGTGACATCACCGGCGGTCTGCCGCGGGTGGCGGAACTGTTCGAGGCCCGGCGTCCGAAGGATGCGGCGATCATCGCCGAAATCGCGGGCACCATCCGGTTCGGTCGCGACTACAAGAACAAGCGTCGCATCTCGATCGAGCCGATGGACAAGACCGAAGAGGCGCGCGAGTACCTGATCCCGAAGGGCAAGCACATCCACCTTCAGGACGGCGACGTCGTCGAAAAGGGCGACTTCATCGTCGAAGGCAATCCGGCGCCGCACGACATCCTTGCGGTCAAGGGCATCGAGGAGCTCGCGGCCTATCTGGTCAACGAGATCCAGGAGGTCTACCGGCTCCAGGGCGTGCTCATCAACGACAAGCACATCGAGGTGATTGTCCGTCAGATGCTCCAGAAGGTGGAAGTCACCGACCAGGGCGACACGGACATGATCTCCGGCGAGCAGGTCGACAAGATCGAGTTCGACGCGCTGAACGAGAAGGCCAAGGAAGAGGGCAAGAAGCCCGCCACGGGAACGCCGGTTCTGCTCGGCATCACCAAGGCGAGCCTCCAGACCCGTTCGTTCTTCTCGGCGGCCTCGTTCCAGGAGACCACCCGCGTCCTCACGGAAGCGGCGGTCAACGGCAAGGTCGATCCGCTCGAAGGCCTCAAGGAGAACGTCATCGTCGGCCGGCTGATCCCGGCGGGCACCGGCGCCTCCATGGCCAAGATCCGCGAAGTCGCCATGAAGCGCGACAAGCTGATCCTGGACGAGCGCGAGAAGCAGGCGGCCGTCGTGTCGCCCGCGCCGGAAGCGGAGCTTCCTGCGTTGCCGCCGGCGGAATGATGGTTCATCCGTAAGAATACCGAGGACAATGAAAAGGCCGGCTTTTGCCGGCCTTTTTGCTGCTATCTTTGCTTGCTGCGATGCAGGATCAGCCTTTGTTCATCTTTCCTTCAGGCGCAAAAGCGCTTTTGCTAGGAGAGCTTAGACCGGTGGTCCCGTGACGGGGGCAGGGCCGGAGACCACGGAACTCACATGCTTGATCTTGCAATCGTAGGCGGCGGCCCCGGCGGGCTGATGAGCGCCTGGTATCTGAAGCGCAAGCTCGGCGACCTCTGCCGCGTCTCCATCTTCGAGGCGTCCGACCGGCTCGGCGGCAAGATCGTCACGCGCAAATTCGATTCCGCACCGGCGATGTACGAGGCCGGCGTTGCCGAGATCTACGACTACTCGATGACCGGACCCGATCCGCTGCGTGAGCTGATCCAGCATTTCGGGCTTCAGACCATTCCTATGGACGCCGAGCAGGTGCAATTCGGCGGCGAGCTTCTCAACGACGTCCCCGGCATGCGCCGCAAATACGGCGCCAAAACCGCGGCCGCGATCGAGGCATTCCGCAAGCGCTGCGCCGAGCTGATGTCGCCGATCGAGTATTACGAGGGCGTCGGCGCGCACGACAACGAGAACCCCTGGGCCTACAAGACCGCCGAGCAGGTGCTCGACGAGGAGGTCGAGGACGAGACGGCAAAGCGTTTCTTCAAGGTCATGGCGCGCTCGGACATCGCCACCGAGAGCCACAACACCAACGGCCTCAACGCGCTCAAGAACTACCTGATGGATGTCGACGGTTATATCGGCCTCTATTCCATCCAGAACGGCAACGAGCAGCTGATCGAGTGCCTCCAATCGGAGGTCAATGCCGACATCCAGCTCAATCACCGGGTGCTCACCGTCGGCAAGGCGCCGACCGGGCGCTACCAGCTCAGGATGATGAACGGCAAGGGGCCGGAGACGCGCGATTTCGATCTCGTACTGGTCTGCCTGCCGCATTCCTGGCTCGCCACCGTCGGCTGGGAAGGCGAGCAGCTTCGCAAGTCGATGGTCAAGCACGTCTCCTTTTTCGACCGTCCGGCGCACTATCTTCGTGTTTCGATCCTGTTCGACGAGCCGTTCTGGGGTGAGAAGATTCCCGGCGCCTGGTTCATGTCGGAGGCCTTCGGCGGCTGCTGCGTCTACAACGAGGGCGCGCGCCACGACGTCGGCAAGCACGGCGTCTTGAACTGGCTCATTCCCGGCTCCGACGCGCTGGCCTTTGCCAATCTGTCGGACCAGGAACTGATCGACGCGGCGCTGAAGTCGCTGCCTGCCGCGCTCGGCGATGCGCGTTCGCATTTCGTGGAAGGCAAGATCCACCGCTGGCTGTCGTCGGTGAACGCGCTGCCGGGCGGTTTGCCGGTGCGAGACGTCATGACCAACCACCGGCCCGAGCCGAAGGAGCATCCCGGCATCGTCGTGGTCGGCGACTACCTATTCGACTCGACGCTGAACGGCCTGCTCGACTCCTCTGACGCGGCGACCGATATCATCCTGACCGAGATGATGCGCCTGCGCCGCGAGCGTGCGCAGGAGGGCAAGCCGCTCTCGGACAAGATCGATCGCGACTATTTCGAGAACTATCGCGGCCTCGGTCCCTATCACGAGGCGTGGCGCCACTTCACCGACCCCGATTATCTCACCAGGCTGATCGGCATCGTCTGGGGCAATGCGAAGGGCACCAAGCTGCTGGTCGCGGGATCCGCCAGCGGCGAGCTGGTCGGTGCGCTGCGCGATCGCGGCATCGACGCCTGGGGAATCGAGAACAACCGCGCCATCCACGCCAAAACGCCAAAGGTGCTGAAGAAGTACAACAAGCTCGGCTCGATCACCGACATGCCTTTCAAGGACGGTGCGTTCGACTTCGTGTTCGAGACCAGCCTCTGCCACATTTCTCCGAAGCAGGTGGTCCGCGCGATCCGCGAGCTGAATCGCGTGGTCAAGACCGGCCTCGTGTTCGGCTCGATCACCTCGGACATGGCCTCTGCAACGATCGACCGCTACGACCTGCTGCGCGGGGTCAAGAAGCTCGGCACCTGGTGGGAATGGTCCGAGCTGTTTTTCGGCAACGGTTTCGATCTGTCGATGCACCGCAAGGACTGCACCGATGCGCTCTGGGAGGCGACGCTCGCCGCCAACAAGGGGCCGGGCCAGTGGTACGCCGACGCTGACAGCTTGCGCTATTCCTTCTTCGACAAGGTCGAGGACGAGGACGAGGACGACGACGACGACTAGCTAGCCGCGGAGCCCACCGGCTTCGCCAATTGTTTTGCCGAATTCATCTTGATCGCATAGAATCGGTGCAATGGCGGTTGCCGCTATTCCTGCTTTCTCTACGGTCATGCCGGCCGTCAGCATCGGTTGGTTTCATGGCGTCCAAGCCCCTCCCGCCCGACAAACAGAAGGTTGCCGCGGAAGAGGCGGCCGAGCTCGACGACAAGCTCGCCGCCGCCGCCAAGCCGGACCTCGAAAACGACGAGGACGACGAAGACGAGGGTGAGGACGAGCTGGAGCTCGATGACGACGATGAGGACGAGGACCTCGTCGTCTTTACCGCGCGCGAGGCTGCCGGCGCGCTCGCTACCATTGTCGGGTTCGTCCGGCCCTATCTGACCAACTACAAGCGGATGCTGTCGTACGTGGCGTTCGGCGTCTTCGTCGAGACGCTGTTCAACGTCATCATGCCGCTCAGCCTGAAGTACCTGATCGACGACGCGCTCGGCGAGGAGGACTTCCAGGCGCTCTACAAGATCCTCGGCGTGCTCGCGGTCGCCGGCATCTTCACCTCGATCGTCGCGGTCTGGTACGAGCGCTGGGATGCGCGGCTCGCCGCCTGCATCATCTCGGACGTCCGCAAGCGCCTGTTCGAGCATGTCCAGGACCTGCCGGCGGCCTATTTCGGCCGTACCAAACGCGGCGAGATCCTGTCGCGCTTCTCGGTCGACCTCTCGGCTTTCGAAGGTTCGGTCAAGACCTTTGCCAACAGCGCGGCGCTGCCGTTCCTGGAATTGATCGCCGGCATCATCCTGATGCTGTTCCTGAACTGGCAGCTCGCCGTGGTCGCGCTGCTCGTGTTCCCGATCACCCTGATCGGCCCGCGCATCCTCACCCCGAAGGCGGTGCAGGCCAATTACGAGCAGAAGCAGAACGAGAGCGCGCTGCTCGGCATGGTGCAGGAGAACGTGGCGGCGCAGGCCGTCATCAAGGCGTTCAGCCTGCAGCGCAAGATGTTCGGCTTCTTCCGCTTCCGCAACGACGAGACGCGCAACAAGATCGCCTCGGCCGCGTTCCTGTCGACGATGGTGGAGCGGACGGTCACCATCTCGGTGCTGCTCCTGCATCTGGTCGTGCTCGCGATCGGCGCGTATCTGGCGACCAAGGGGCAGATCACCATCGGTACCTTCGTCACATTCGAGAGCGCGTTCTGGGAGGTCTCCTACAACATCGCCCATGTGATGCATTTCGTCCCGGTGTCGATCTCCTCGGCCGCCGCGATCCGGCACATCCAGGAACTGCTCGACGAGCCGACGCGCGCTGCCGATCGGCCCGGTGCGCCCGACCTGCCGCGCATCACCAACGACATCACCTTCGACCGCGTCACGTTCCAATACGAAGGCAGCCAGACGCCGGTGCTGGACAATCTCAGCCTCAAGCTCAACGCCGGCAAGCGCATCGCCATCGTCGGCCCTTCGGGCTCCGGCAAGAGCACGCTGCTCAATCTGATCCTGCGGCTTTACGTGCCCGACGAAGGCCGCGTCACCATCGACGGCGTCGACGTCCGTAAGGTGACTTTGGACTCACTGCGCCAGAGCATGGCGGTGGTGTTCCAGGAGAACATGCTGTTCAACATGTCGATCCGCGAGAACATCCGGCTTGGCAAGGAGGGGGCGAGCGACGAAGAGGTGGAGGAGGCCGCCAAGAAGGCCGAGATCCACCGCTACATCATGAGCCTTCCGCAGCGATACGATACGCCGGTCGGCGAGCGCGGCGATACGCTCTCGGGCGGCCAGCGTCAGCGCATCGCGATCGCGCGCGCGATCATCCGTAATCCGTCCGTGCTGCTGCTGGACGAAGCCACCTCGGCGCTCGACCAGACCACGGAAGCCGCGATCAACCGCACGCTGCTGAAGGTCGCCAAGGGCCGCACCATGATCTGGTCGACTCACCGCCTGACCTCGGTGGTCGAGATGGACGAGATCATCGTGATCTCAGGGGGCAAGGCGATTGAGCGCGGCTCCCATGCCGAGCTGCTCGCCGCGAACGGCAGCTATCGCAAGCTGTGGAACGATCAGATCCATCAGCCGCATGGCGCTGTGGCTCACGTGGACGACGACAGCGACGATGACGACGAGGATGAAGACGAAGACGACCTCAATGAGAATGATGAGGACGACGAGGACGAGGATTGAGCGGCGACGTCAGGCGCCGGCGGGAATGCTTCGTCCCGATTCTTTGCCGCCCCGGGATGCGTTAATTCCTGGGGTGTGAGACCTCGGCCACGCGGCAGGCGGATTTTTTTTGCCTTTTGGAGGACCGGGGCGGCCGTCCATAGATCGGTCAGCGCCGCCGCAGCGATGCCCGCGAGGCGGGTATCGTCGAGCTTGGAGGTCCGCGCAGGCCGCGGATTCGTGTTTCGGCCGGACTACCGCCAAGGATTTTCGACATAAAAGTATATTTAACCCGGGTAAAAATGGTTTTGAAGCTGGCGGAACCGGCGTTCTGCACCCATATCGGGAAGGCGCGGCGGGGCGGCGAAGACGCCGATTTTGACAGGCGCCTGAAGCGCTTTGTGACTGTCGTTTCACCTTGACTTGAGCGATTCTCACTTATAGAAAGCGCCTCACTTAACGACAGGCGGTGAGCATCGCCAACGTCGGAACGGGCCACCCGTTTGATCCCCAAGGATTTTGATCCACAAGGGGTCGCAAAGGCGGGCACCAACCTCGACGAATGCCGCTCAAACGCTGTCGATCATAGCTAGGCAATGCCAGTGCGATTTTAGTTCTCTTGAGCACGTTCTCTTGAGATCGAACTCGGATGCATGACCTCAGTGCGCGGGCCGCGGCATTGTGCTGATCGGCTTCAATACTGCGGTCCTCTGTGGCGTCGAAGCGCTTTCCGCTCGTTGATGGAGCGGTTGGCGCAATTTCGCTTTGCGCGGATTGATCTGCGCAGGGCGGCCCAGTCGGGCGGGTGGCTCGAAAAAAATTGCGGTCCCGGCAACGGGCCGCGGCAAGACAGCGGACCTGAAAGGGGCCGCGGCAGAACAAAGGGTAAGGCCAGGATGCCGACGATCAACCAGCTGATCGCTCAACCGCGGGAAGTGCAGAAGTCGCGCAAGAAGGTGCCGGCGCTGCAGCAGTCGCCTCAGAAGCGTGGTGTTTGCACCCGCGTCTACACCACGACCCCGAAGAAGCCGAACTCGGCGCTTCGTAAGGTCGCCAAGGTGCGCCTGACCAACGGCTTCGAGGTGATCGGCTACATCCCCGGCGAGGGCCATAACCTTCAGGAGCACTCGGTGGTCATGATCCGCGGCGGCCGCGTCAAGGACTTGCCCGGCGTGCGCTACCACATCCTCCGCGGCGTTCTGGATACCCAGGGCGTCAAGAACCGTAAGCAGCGTCGTTCGAAGTACGGCGCGAAGCGTCCGAAGTAAGCGGGAACCAGGCCTATGTCTCGTCGCCACTCAGCGGAAAAGCGCGAAGTTCTCCCGGATCCGAAGTTCGGGAACATCATCGTCACGAAGTTCATGAATTCGGTGATGTACGCCGGCAAGAAGTCGGTCGCCGAAGGCATCGTCTACGGTGCGTTCGGTATCATCGAATCCAAGACCAAGCAGAACCCGCTCGGCGTGTTCGAGCAGGCGCTCGAGAACGTCATGCCGACGATCGAGGTTCGCTCCCGCCGCGTCGGCGGCGCGACCTACCAGGTTCCGGTCGAGGTTCGCTCGACCCGTCGCCAGGCGCTGGGCATCCGCTGGCTGATCTCGGCCGCGCGCGAGCGCAACGAGAAGACGATGACCGAGCGGCTCTCGGCTGAGCTGTTGGACGCCTCGAACAACCGCGGCAACGCCGTCAAGAAGCGCGAAGATGTGCACCGGATGGCGGAAGCCAACCGCGCCTTCTCGCACTATCGCTGGTAACGGCGACACACGGAATCTAAGGAACAACCCATGCCTCGCGTTCATGCCATAGAGAACTACCGCAATTTCGGTATCATGGCGCATATCGATGCCGGCAAGACCACGACCACCGAGCGCATCCTCTATTACACCGGCAAGAGCCACAAGATCGGCGAAGTGCACGAAGGTGCCGCGACGATGGACTGGATGGAGCAGGAGCAGGAGCGTGGCATCACGATCACCTCGGCTGCGACCACCGCGTTCTGGAACGGCAAGCGCCTGAACATCATCGACACTCCCGGCCACGTCGACTTCACCATCGAAGTCGAACGTTCACTGCGCGTGCTCGACGGTGCCGTCTGCGTGCTCGACTCCAACCAGGGCGTCGAACCCCAGACCGAGACCGTCTGGCGCCAGGGCGACAAGTACAAGGTTCCGCGCATCGTCTTCGCCAACAAGATGGACAAGACCGGCGCCGACTTCTTCAAGTGTCTGGCTGACATCGTCGATCGTCTCGGCGCCAAGCCGATCGCGATCCAGCTTCCGATCGGTGCCGAGAACAACTTCAAAGGTCTCGTCGACCTCGTGAAGATGCAGGGCATCATCTGGAACGATGAGTCGCTCGGCGCGAAGTTCGACTATGTCGACATTCCGGAAGACCTCGTCGAGCAGGCCAAGGAGTACCGCGAGAAGATGGTGGAAGCCGCCGTCGAGCTCGATGACGACGCCATGGCCGCCTATCTCGACGGCAAGGAGCCGGATGAAGAGACGCTGAAGCGGCTGATCCGCAAGGCGGTCTTGACCGGCGCGTTCTATCCGGTGCTGTGCGGCTCGGCCTTCAAGAACAAGGGCGTTCAGCCGCTGCTCGACGCCGTCGTCGACTATCTGCCGTCGCCGATCGACGTGCCCGCGATCAAGGGCACCGACGACCGCGGCAACGAGGTCGTGCGCAAGGCCGACGACAAGGAGCCGCTCGCGCTGCTCGCGTTCAAGATCATGGACGATCCGTTCGTCGGCACCATCACCTTCTGCCGTATCTACTCCGGCGTTCTGCAGAGCGGCACCGGTGTCGTGAACTCGACCCGCGAGAAGAAGGAGCGCATCGGGCGCATGCTGTTGATGCATGCGAACAACCGCGAAGACATCAAGGAAGCCTATGCCGGCGACATCGTCGCGCTGGCCGGCCTGAAGGAAGCGCGCACCGGTGACACGCTGTGCGATCCCGACAAGCAGGTGATCCTCGAAAAGATGGAATTCCCCGAGCCGGTCATCGAGATCGCGATCGAGCCGAAGTCCAAGGCCGACCAGGAGAAGCTGGGCGTGGCGCTGGCCAAGCTCGCTGCGGAGGATCCGTCCTTCCGCGTGTCGACCGACCAGGAGTCCGGCCAGACCATCCTCAAGGGCATGGGCGAACTCCATCTCGACATCAAAGTCGACATCCTCAAGCGTACCTACAAGGTCGACGCCAACATCGGCGCGCCGCAGGTTGCGTTCCGCGAGCGCGTCACCAAGAAGGCCGAAGTCAAGTACACCCACAAGAAGCAGACCGGCGGTACCGGTCAGTTCGCGGAAGTGTCGATCGTGGTTGAGCCGAACGAGCCCGGCAAGGGCTACGAGTTCGAATCCAAGATCGTCGGCGGTGCGGTGCCGAAGGAATACATCCCCGGCGTCGAAAAGGGCCTCAACAGCGTGATGAGCTCTGGCGTGGTCGCGGGCTTCCCCGTGGTCGACGTCAAGGTTCAGCTCGTCGACGGCAAGTATCACGACGTCGACTCGTCGGCGCTCGCCTTCGAAATCGCGTCGCGCGCGGCATTCCGCGAAGCGCTGCAGAAGGGCAAGTCCGTCCTGCTCGAGCCGATCATGAAGGTCGAAGTGGTGACCCCGGAAGACTACACCGGCTCGGTCATCGGCGACCTGAATTCCCGGCGCGGTCAGATCCAGGGTCAGGACATGCGCGGCAACGCCAACGTCATCAACGCGATGGTGCCGCTCATGAACATGTTCGGTTACGTGAATAACCTGCGCTCGATGAGCCAGGGGCGCGCGACCTTCACCATGCAGTTCGACCACTACGCAGAAGCGCCGGCCAACGTGTCGGCAGAAGTCCAGAAGAAGTTTGCCTGATTGTCGTCGGTCTCAAGCTGACGATTGAACGGAGAGTCAAATGGCCAAAGCAAAGTTTGAACGTAACAAGCCGCACTGCAACATCGGCACCATCGGTCACGTCGACCATGGCAAGACGTCGCTGACCGCGGCGATCACCAAGGTTCTCGCCGAAGCAGGCGGCGCGACGTTCACCGCGTACGACCAGATCGACAAGGCGCCGGAGGAGAAGGCGCGCGGCATCACCATCTCGACCGCTCACGTCGAGTACGAGACGCCGAACCGTCACTACGCCCACGTCGATTGCCCCGGCCACGCCGACTACGTCAAGAACATGATCACCGGCGCCGCCCAGATGGACGGTGCGATCCTGGTCGTGTCGGCTGCTGACGGCCCGATGCCGCAGACCCGCGAGCACATCCTGCTCGCTCGCCAGGTTGGCGTGCCCGCGCTCGTCGTGTTCCTCAACAAGTGCGACATGGTCGACGATCCGGAGCTGCTCGAGCTCGTCGAGCTCGAAGTCCGTGAGCTGCTGTCCAAGTACGAATTCCCGGGCGACAAGATCCCGATCATCAAGGGTTCGGCGCTCGCCGCTCTCGAAGATTCGGACAAGAAGCTCGGCCACGACGCCATCCTCGAGCTGATGAAGAACGTCGACGAGTACATCCCGCAGCCGGAGCGTCCGATCGACCAGCCGTTCCTGATGCCGGTTGAAGACGTGTTCTCGATCTCGGGCCGCGGCACCGTGGTGACCGGCCGTGTCGAGCGCGGTGTCGTCAAGGTCGGCGAGGAAATCGAGATCGTCGGTCTCCGCGCCACCCAGAAGACCACCGTCACCGGCGTCGAAATGTTCCGCAAGCTGCTCGATCAGGGTCAGGCCGGCGACAACATCGGCGCGCTGCTCCGCGGCACCAAGCGCGAGGACGTCGAGCGCGGTCAGGTTCTGGCCAAGCCCGGTTCGGTCAAGCCGCACACCAAGTTCAAGGCTGAGGCCTACATCCTCACCAAGGAAGAGGGCGGTCGTCACACCCCGTTCTTCACCAACTACCGTCCGCAGTTCTACTTCCGCACCACCGACGTGACCGGTGTCGTGCACCTGCCGGAAGGCACCGAGATGGTGATGCCGGGCGACAACATCGCGATGGAAGTGCACCTGATCGTGCCGATCGCGATGGAAGAGAAGCTCCGCTTCGCGATTCGCGAAGGCGGCCGCACGGTCGGCGCCGGCGTCGTCGCCTCGATCATCGAGTAACAACGCGAATAGGGAATGGCGAGTGGCGAATAGGTTCTATTCGCTATTCGCTACTCGCCACTCACTAAGAAAGATTCGGCAATGAACGGCCAAAACATTCGTATCCGTCTCAAGGCGTTCGACCATCGTATCCTCGATACGTCGACCCGTGAGATCGTGAACACGGCGAAGCGCACCGGCGCGCAGGTCCGCGGACCCATTCCGCTGCCCACCCGCATCGAGAAGTTCACCGTCAACCGTTCGCCCCACGTCGACAAGAAGAGCCGCGAACAGTTCGAGATGCGCACTCACAAGCGCCTGCTCGACATCGTCGATCCGACCCCGCAGACCGTCGACGCTTTGATGAAGCTCGACCTGGCCGCCGGTGTCGACGTCGAGATCAAGCTCTAAGATTTTTGGATCCCGTTCGCGCAAGCGAACAGAAAGAACAGGAAGCAAGCCGATGCGCTCCGGAGTGATCGCACAAAAGGTCGGGATGACGCGGGTCTTCACGGAGGCCGGCGAACATATCCCCGTGACCGTGCTGAAGCTCGGCAATTGCCAGGTCGTAGGCCACCGCACCGAAGAGAAGAACGGTTACGTCGCGCTCCAGCTTGGTTCTGGCAGCCGCAAGACCGTTTACATGCCCAAGGCGGAGCGCGGTCAGTTCGCGGTCGCCAAGGTCGAGCCGAAGCGTCGGGTCGAGGAATTCCGCGTCTCCCAGGACGCCATGATCCCCGTCGGCGCCGAGATCCTCGCGGATCACTTCGTCGTCGGGCAGTTCGTCGACGTCACCGGCACCTCGGTCGGTAAGGGCTTCGCCGGCGGTATGAAGCGCTGGAACTTCGGCGGTCTGCGCGCCACCCACGGCGTGTCGGTCTCGCACCGCTCGATCGGTTCGACCGGTGGCCGTCAGGACCCCGGCAAGACCTGGAAGAACAAGAAGATGCCCGGCCACATGGGTGTCGACCGCATCACCACGCTCAACCTTCGCGTCGTCCAGACCGATGTCGAGCGCGGCCTGATCCTCGTCGAAGGCGCCGTTCCCGGCTCCAAGGGCGGCTGGATCCGCGTGCGCGACGCCGTCAAGAAGCCGCTGCCGAAGGAAGCTCCGAAGCCCGGCAAGTTCAAGGTTGCTGGTGGCGAAGCCGAGGCTGCGGCCCAGCAGGAGGGTGCGTGAGATGGAATTGAAGGTCACCACCCTCGAAGGTAAGGAAGCCGGCTCGGTCCAGCTTTCCGACACCATTTTCGGCCTCGAGCCGCGCCAGGACATCATTGCACGTTGCGTGCAGTGGCAGCTCAACAAGCGCCAGGCCGGTACGCACAAGGCCAAGGGACGCGCCGAGATCTGGCGCACCGGCAAGAAGATGTACAAGCAGAAGGGCACCGGCGGTGCTCGTCACGGCTCGGCCCGCGTGCCGCAGTTCCGCGGCGGCGGCCGTGCCTTCGGTCCGGTGGTGCGTTCGCACGCCACCGATCTGCCGAAGAAGGTCCGCGCGCTCGCGCTGAAGCATGCGCTCTCGGCCAAGGCCAAGGACGGCGATCTCGTCGTGATCGAAAAGGCCGCGCTGGAAGCCGCCAAGACCAAGGCGCTGCTCGGTCACTTCTCGGGCCTGGGGCTCACCAATGCGCTGATCATCGACGGCGCCGAGCTCAACAACGGCTTTGCCGCCGCGGCCCGCAACATCCCGAACATGGACGTGCTGCCGATCCAGGGCATCAATGTCTATGACATCCTGCGCCGTCAGAAGCTCGTTCTGACCAAGGCCGCCATCGATGCGCTGGAGGCGCGCTTCAAATGACGAAGAACATCGAGCCTCGCCACTACGACGTGATCCTGTCGCCGGTCGTGACCGAAAAGGCGACGATCGCCTCGGAGCACAACAAGGTGCTGTTCAAGGTGGCCGCGAAGGCGACCAAGCCGCAGATCAAGGAAGCGATCGAGAAGCTGTTCGACGTCAAGGTCAAGAGCGTCAACACGCTGGTCCGCAAGGGCAAGACCAAGATCTTCCGCGGCAATCTCGGCTCGCAGTCGAACACCAAGCGCGCGATCGTGACCCTCGAAGAGGGCCACCGGATCGACGTCACCACCGGTCTGTAAGGTCGTACGACGATGGCACTGAAGAAATTCAATCCCACGACGCCGGGCCAGCGCCAGCTGGTCATGGTCGATCGTTCGGCCCTCTACAAGGGCAAGCCGGTCAAGGCGCTCACCGAGGGCAAGCACTCCTCGGGCGGTCGCAACAACACCGGTCGCATCACCGTGCGCTTCCGCGGCGGTGGTCACAAGAAGACGCTGCGCACCGTGGATTTCAAGCGCGAGAAGATCGACGTCCCCGCGACCGTCGAACGGCTCGAGTACGATCCGAACCGCACCGGCTTCATCGCGCTGATCAAGTATCAGGACGGCGAGCAGGCCTACATCCTGGCGCCGCAGCGCTTGGCCGTGGGTGACACCATCATCGCCGGCAACTACGTCGACGTGAAGCCGGGCAATGTCATGCCGCTCGGCAACATGCCGGTCGGCACGATCATCCACAACATCGAGGTCAAGATCGGGAAGGGCGGCCAGCTCGCTCGTTCCGCCGGCACCTACGCCCAGCTCGTCGGTCGCGACCAGGACTACGTGATCATCCGCCTGAACTCGGGCGAGCAGCGTCTCGTGCATGGCCGTTGCCGCGGCACGATCGGCGCGGTGTCGAACCCGGATCACATGAACACCTCGATCGGCAAGGCCGGCCGCAACCGTTGGCTGGGCCGCAAGCCGCATAACCGCGGCGTTTCGATGAACCCGATCGACCATCCGCACGGCGGTGGTGAAGGTCGTACCTCGGGCGGTCGCCACCCGGTCACCCCGTGGGGCAAGCCGACCAAGGGCAAGAAGACCCGCACCAACAAGTCGACTAACAAATTCATTCTCCTAAGCCGCCACAAGCGGAAGAAGTAAGGAACGCCGGACATGGTTCGTTCAGTCTGGAAAGGCCCGTTCGTCGAGGGTTCTCTGCTCAAGAAGGCAGATGCCGCGCGTGCGTCCGGCCGTCACGACGTCATCAAGATCTGGAGCCGTCGCTCGACGATCCTGCCGCAGTTCGTCGGTCTGACCTTCGGCGTCTACAACGGTCAGAAGCACGTGCCGGTGGCCGTCAACGAGGAAATGGTCGGTCACAAGTTCGGCGAGTTCTCGCCGACCCGGACCTTCCATGGCCACTCCGGCGACAAGAAAGCCAAGAAGGCTTGAGGATTAAACGATGAGCAAACCTAAGCGCGAACGGAGCCTCGCCGACAACGAGGCCAAGGCGGTCGCCCGGATGCTGCGGGTGAGCCCGCAGAAGCTCAACCTGGTCGCCCAGCTCATTCGCGGCCGGAAGGCGGCTGCTGCGCTCGCCGACCTGCAGTTTTCGCGCAAGCGGATTGCGGTCGACGTGAAGAAGTGCCTGGAATCGGCTATCGCCAATGCCGAGAACAACCACGACCTCGACGTGGACGATCTCGTCGTGGCGCAGGCCTTCGTCGGCAACGGCCTCGTGATGAAGCGCTTTGCCGCCCGCGGCCGTGGCCGTTCGGGCCGTGTCTACAAACCATTTTCGCAGCTGACGATCATCGTTCGTCAGGTCGAAGCCGAAGCAGCGGCTTAAGGGCGCAGGAGAACACGATGGGTCAAAAGATCAATCCGATCGGTCTGCGTCTCGGCATCAACCGGACTTGGGATTCCCGCTGGTTCGCCGGCAAGCAGGAATACGGCAAGCTGCTGCACGAGGACGTCAAGATCCGCGAGATCCTGCACAAGGAGCTCAAGCAGGCGGCCGTTGCCCGCATCGTGATCGAGCGTCCGCACAAGAAGTGCCGCGTCACCATCCACTCGGCCCGCCCGGGCGTGGTGATCGGCAAGAAGGGCGCGGACATCGACAAGCTGCGCAAGAAGGTTGCTGACATCACCTCGTCCGACGTCGTCATCAACATCGTCGAGATCCGCAAGCCGGAGCTCGATGCGACGCTGGTGGCCGAGTCGATCGCGCAGCAGCTCGAGCGCCGCGTGGCGTTCCGCCGGGCCATGAAGCGCGCCGTGCAGTCGGCGATGCGTCTCGGCGCGGAAGGTATCCGCATCAACTGCTCGGGACGTCTGGGCGGTGCGGAAATCGCGCGCATGGAGTGGTACCGCGAAGGTCGCGTGCCGCTGCACACGCTGCGCGCCGACATCGACTACGGCGTTGCGACCGCGTTCACGACCTTCGGCACCTGCGGCGTCAAGGTCTGGATCTTCAAGGGCGAGATCCTCGAGCACGATCCGATGGCCCAGGACAAGAGAATGGCCGAGGGCGAGACGGGCGGCAGTGGTGATCGTGGTGGCCGTCAGCGCCGCGACGCGGCTGCAGCCTAAGCCAGCACAGGAATTTGAGGGCTTAAAGCCATGATGCAACCTAAGAAAACGAAGTTCCGGAAGGCGCATAAGGGCCGCATCCACGGCGTTGCGTCTTCGGGCGCGACGTTGGCGTTCGGCCAGTACGGCCTGAAGGCGACCGAGCCTGAGCGCGTCACCGCGCGCCAGATCGAAGCCGCCCGCCGCGCGCTGACCCGCCACATGAAGCGCGCCGGCCGCGTCTGGATCCGCGTGTTCCCCGACGTTCCGGTCTCGAAGAAGCCGGCCGAAGTCCGCATGGGCTCCGGCAAGGGTTCGCCGGAACTGTGGGTCGCGCGCGTCAAGCCGGGCCGGGTGCTGTTCGAGATCGACGGCGTCAACACCCAGACGGCACGTGAGGCGCTGACCCTGGCGGCCGCCAAGCTGCCGATCAAGACGCGCTTCGTCGAGCGCATTGCGGAGTAATGGCCATGGCCCAGATGAAGATCGAAGACATCCGTGCGATGAGCCCCGACCAGCAGGATGACGCCATCCTGAATCTGAAGAAGGAGCGCTTCAACCTGCGCTTCCAGCGCGCCACCGGGCAGCTCGAGAACACCTCGCGCCTGCGCGAGGCCCGCCGTGACATCGCCCGGATCAAGACCGTCGCCGCGCAGACGCGCGCGAAGAAGAAGTAAGAGGCTTACGAAGATGCCGAAACGTACTTTGCAGGGCGTGGTCGTCAGCGACAAGCAAGCCAAGACCATCGTGGTGCGCGTCGACCGCCGCTTCACGCACCCGATCTACAAGAAGACGATCCGCCGTTCGAAGAACTATCACGCGCACGACGAGAGCAACCAGTTCAAGCCGGGCGATGTGGTGTGGATCGAGGAATCGAAGCCGATTTCGAAGTTGAAGCGCTGGGTCGTGATCCGGGGCGAGCACAAGAAAAGCGCCTGATCTGTTGGCTTTAGCCGACTGACTTCAGGGAAATGTTGAGCGCCGGCTGGGCTGGCGCAAAGAGAAAGAGGACGAGGTGCATCAATGATTCAGATGCAGACCAACCTCGACGTGGCCGACAATTCTGGCGCACGCCGTGTCATGTGTATCAAGGTGCTCGGGGGCTCCAAGCGCCGCTACGCCACGATCGGCGACATCATCGTCGTCTCGATCAAGGAAGCGATTCCGCGTGGCAAGGTGAAGAAGGGCGACGTGATGAAGGCCGTCGTGGTGCGCGTCCGCAAGGACATTCGCCGCGCCGACGGTTCGGTCATCCGCTTCGACCGCAACGCCGCCGTCCTGATCAACAACCAGGCCGAGCCGGTCGGGACCCGTATCTTCGGGCCCGTGCCGCGCGAGCTGCGCGCCAAGAACCACATGAAGATCATTTCGCTCGCGCCGGAGGTGCTGTGATGGCTGCGAAGATCCGCAAGGGCGACAAGGTCGTCGTGCTGACCGGTCGCGACAAGGGTCGCACCGGCGAGGTGTTCGAGGTGCGCCCCGACGCCGGCACGGCGCTCGTGCGCGGCATCAACATGGTCAAGCGTCACCAGAAGCAGACGCAGGCCCAGGAGGGCGGCATCATCTCGAAGGAGTCGCCGATCCAACTGTCCAACATCGCGTATGTCGGCAAGGACGGAAAGCCGACCCGCGTCGGATTCAAGATTCTGGCGGACGGCAAGAAGGTCCGCATCGCCAAGAGCTCGGGAGCTGAGATCGATGGCTGAGGCCGCTTACACGCCGCGCCTGCGCGCGGAATACGATGCGAAGATCCGCACGGCCATGACCGAGAAGTTCGGTTATGAGAACGTGATGCAGGTTCCGCGTCTGGACAAGGTCGTGCTGAACATGGGCGTTGGCGATTCCGTCAACGACCGCAAGAAGGCCGAGACCGCCGCTGCCGAATTGACCCAGATCGCCGGCCAGAAGGCGATCGTGACCTATTCGCGCATCGCGATCGCGACCTTCAAGCTGCGTGAGAACCAGCCGATCGGCTGCAAGGTCACGCTGCGCAAAGCCCGCATGTACGAGTTCATCGATCGCCTGGTGACGGTCGCGCTGCCGCGCGTCCGCGACTTCCGCGGCCTGAACCCGAAGAGCTTCGACGGCCGCGGCAATTACTCGCTCGGCATCAAGGAGCACATCATTTTCCCCGAGATCGACTTCGACAAGGTCACGGAAGCCCGCGGTATGGACATCACCGTCTGCACCACGGCCAAGACCGACGAAGAGGCGAGGGCCTTGTTGACCGCTTTCAATTTCCCGTTCCGGCAGTGAGACGCTGACCTAAAGCCTCTCAAACGCGGATACCCAGGAGCCAAGCATGGCAAAGAAGAGTTCAGTCGAGAAGAACAACCGGCGCAAGCGGATGGTGAAGAACGCCGCCGCCAAGCGTGAGCGGTTGAAGGCGATCATCGCCGACAAGAAGCTGCCGATGGAGGAGCGTTTCGCTGCGACGTTGAAGCTGGCCGAAATGCCGCGCAACTCGTCGGCGACCCGCATCCGCCTGCGCTGCGAGCTGTCGGGCCGCCCGCGCTCGAACTATCGCAAGAACAAGCTGTCCCGTATCGCTCTGCGCGACCTTGGCTCCAAGGGCATGGTCCCGGGCCTCGTGAAGTCGAGCTGGTAAGGAGGGTCGTTTAGATGTCTACGCACGATCCAATCAGCGATCTGATCACCCGTATCCGCAACGCGCAGATGCGCTCCAAGACCAAGGTCTCCACGCCTGGCTCGAAGATGCGCGAGAACGTGCTCGAGGTCCTCAAGTCCGAGGGCTACATCCGCGGCTACGCCACGCTCGAGCACTCCTCGGGCCGCAGCGAGATCGAGATCGAGCTGAAGTATTTCGACGGCGAGCCCGTCATCCGCGAGATCGAACGTGTCTCCAAGCCCGGGCGTCGCGTCTACGCCTCGGTGAAGAACCTGCCGCGGGTCAACAACGGGCTCGGCATTTCGGTGTTGTCGACGCCGAAGGGGATCATGGCCGACCACAGCGCGCGCGACGCGAATGTGGGCGGTGAAGTCCTCTTCACGGTGTTCTGAGAAGGATTTTTGATCCATGTCACGTGTTGGCAAAAGGCCTGTGGCGGTTCCGTCGGGTGTGACCGCGACCGTCGATGGGCAGACCGTCAAGATGAAGGGGCCGAAGGGCCAGCTTCAGTTCGTCGTCCATGACGACGTCGAGGTGAAGCTCGAGAGCGGCCAGATCAAGGTCAAGCCGCGGGCTGAGACCAACCGCGCTCGCGCGCTGTACGGTACCGCTCGCGCCCAGGTCGCGAATCTGGTCGAAGGCGTCACCAAGGGCTTCGAGAAGAAGCTCGAGATCACCGGCGTCGGTTACCGCGCCGCGATGCAGGGTAAGAACCTGCAGCTCGCGCTCGGCTACAGCCACGACGTGATCTACCAGATCCCGGAAGGGATCACGATCGCCGTGCCGAAGCCGACCGAGATCACGGTGACCGGCAGCGACATCCAGCGCGTCGGCCAGGTTGCGGCCGAGATCCGCGCCTATCGCCCGCCGGAGCCCTACAAGGGCAAGGGCGTGAAGTATGTTGGCGAATTCATCTTCCGCAAGGAAGGCAAGAAGAAGTAACGGAGCCGGTCATGTCCAAAGCCAAGGTTACGAATGCCCGGCGCAAGCGGAGTGTGCGGCTGAAGCTGCGCCGCTCCGGTGGCGGCCGTCCGCGTCTGTCGGTGTTCCGCTCGTCCAAGCACATCTACGCCCAGGTCATCGACGACCTGAAGGGCGAGACGCTGGCCTCTGCCTCTTCGCTCGAGAAGTCGATGCGCGACGGAGGCAAGACCGGCGCCGATATCGATGCGGCGAAGGCGGTCGGCAAGCTGCTGGCGGAGCGCGCCGCCGAGAAGGGCGTCAAGGAAGTCGTGTTCGATCGCGGCAGCTATCTCTATCACGGGCGCGTCAAGGCTCTTGCCGATGCAGCGCGTGAGAGCGGGCTGAGCTTCTAACAGAATTTGAGGATTGAGGCGCAAGCCTCTGAAGGATTGGAAAAACCATGGCAGCTGAACGCGAACAACGTGGTGGACGCGATCAACGCGGCGGCGGACGTGAACGCAGGGAGCGCGAGGAGCGCGACAGCGAGTTCGTCGACAAGCTCGTTCACATCAACCGCGTGGCCAAGGTCGTCAAGGGCGGCAAGCGCTTCGGTTTCGCGGCGCTGGTCGTGATCGGCGATCAGAAGGGCCGCGCCGGCTTCGGTCACGGCAAGGCGCGCGAAGTGCCTGAGGCGATCCGCAAGGCGACCGAATCCGCCAAGCGCAACCTGACCCGCGTGTCGCTGCGCGAGGGCCGTACGCTCCATCACGACATCGCCGGCCGTCACGGCGCGGGCCGTGTCTACCTGCGTGCCGCCCCGGCCGGTACCGGCATCATCGCCGGTGGCCCGATGCGCGCCGTGTTCGAGACGCTCGGCGTCCAGGACGTGGTGGCGAAGTCGATCGGCTCGTCGAACCCGTACAACATGGTTCGCGCGACCTTCGACGCGCTGAAGCATCAGGACTCGCCGCGCTCGGTCGCTGCCCGCCGCAACATCAAGGTGTCCACCCTCCAGTCCCGTCGTATCGGCGGTGACGCCGAGGCGGCTGCCGACTAACGGAAGCTTTTCGGAGTAGACTCCCATGGCCAAGGCCGCAAAGACGATCAAGCTCGAGCAGACTGGCAGCGCGATCCGCCGCCATCACTCGCAGCGTTCGACGCTGATCGGGCTCAAGCTCAACAAGATCGGCCGCACTAGCGAACTGCCGGACACCCCGGCCGTCCGCGGCATGATCGAGAAGGTTCACCATCTCGTCCGCATCGTCGACGAGAAGTAAGAAGCGGCGCACGATCCCGGTTTTCGGTGAAGATCGTGCGCAATACACAAGGAGAAGGGCGATGAAGCTCAGCGATATCGCCGACAACGCCGGCTCGCGCAAGAAGCGCATGCGCGTCGGCCGCGGCATCGGTTCGGGCAAGGGCAAGCAGTCCGGCCGCGGCGGCAAGGGCCAGACCGCGCGTTCGGGCGTGCGCATCAAGGGTTTCGAAGGCGGCCAGATGCCGATGCATCGCCGTCTGCCCAAGCGCGGCTTCAACAATATCTTCCGCGTCGAGTTCGCCGAGATCAATCTCGACCGGCTCCAGGAAGCGGTCGATGCCAAGAAGATCGACGCCGGCAGCGTCGTGAACGTCGAGGCCCTGGTGAAGGGCGGCGTGCTGCGCCGCGCCAAGGGCGGCCTGCGGTTGCTCGGCCGCGGCGAGCTCAAGTCCAAGCTCAACATCGAAGTGCACGGCGCCTCCAAGACCGCGATCGCGGCGGTCGAGAAGGCCGGCGGTTCGGTGAAGATCCTCGCCCCTGCCAAGGAAGAAGGCGAGGCGGCGTAACAACTGCGTCATTGGCCCGCGCCCCGCGGGCCTTTACGCACGCGGGACGATGGACTTATCGAAGCCGAGCCCCAGATAATGTCCGGCGTCCGCTAAAGTAGCCCGGCCGCGGGCATGACGGCGCAATAGGCGGCGGGAGAAAGTCCAAGATGGTTTCTGCAGCGGAACAACTGGCAGCCAATCTCAATTTCGGTGCGTTCGCCAAGGCCGACGAACTGAAGAAGCGCATCTGGTTCACCCTGGGTGCGCTGCTGGTTTATCGGCTCGGGACCTACATCCCGCTGCCCGGCATCGATCCCAACATCTGGGAGCAGGTGTTCCGCTCCCAGGCGGGCGGCATCCTCGGCATGTTCAACATGTTCGCCGGCGGCGGCATCCACCGCATGGCGATCTTCGCGCTGAACATCATGCCGTACATCTCGGCCTCGATCATCATCCAGCTCCTGACCACCGTCTCGCCGCAGCTCGAGGCGCTGAAGAAGGAAGGCGAGGCCGGCCGCAAGACGCTGAACCAGTACACCCGTTACCTCACCGTCATCCTGGCGGCGTTCCAGTCCTATGGCATCGCGGTTGGCCTCGAAGGCGCCGGCAATGTCGTCAGCGACCCCGGCATGTTCTTCCGCCTGTCCACGGCGATCACGCTGACCGGCGGCACCATGTTCCTGATGTGGCTGGGCGAGCAGATCACCTCGCGCGGCATTGGCAACGGCATCTCGCTGATCATTCTCGCCGGCATCGTCGCCGAGCTGCCCGCGGCGCTCGCCAACATGCTCGAGCTCGGCCGTCAGGGCGCAATGTCGACCGGTCTGATCCTGGTCGTCATCATCATGGCCGTCGCCGTGATCGCCTTCATCGTGTTCATGGAGCGCGCGCAGCGTCGTCTGCTGATCCAGTATCCGAAGCGCCAGGTCGGCAACAAGATGTTCGAGGGCCAGTCCTCGCATCTGCCGCTCAAGCTCAACACTTCGGGCGTGATCCCGCCGATCTTCGCATCCTCGTTGCTGCTGCTGCCGACCACGGTTGCGAACTTCAATGCGGGCAGCGGGCCGGAATGGTTCCAGTGGATCACCACCCAGCTCGGCCACGGCCGCCCGCTGTTCCTGATCATGTATCTGGCGCTGATCGTGTTCTTCGCCTTTTTCTATACCGCGATCGTCTTCAACCCGACCGAGACCGCCGACAATCTGAAGAAGCATGGCGGCTTCATTCCGGGCATCCGTCCGGGCGAGCGCACCGCCGAATATATCGACTACGTGCTGTCGCGCATCACCGTATTAGGTGCGATTTATCTCGCGATCGTCTGCTTGATCCCGGAAATCCTGATCTCCTACGCCTCGGTGCCGTTCTACTTCGGCGGCACTTCGCTGCTGATCGTCGTCAGCGTCACCATGGACACGGTGGCGCAGGTGCAGGGCTATCTGCTGGCGCATCAGTATGAAGGCCTGATCCGGAAGTCGAAGCTGCGCGGTCGCCGCCGCTGAACGCGGCGTCCGCCAAAGGCGGCGCGACTGCGCCGCCGATTCGCCGCGCAAGCAACGCGCGGCGTCCGAAGAGGCGATCAGCCGATCGCTTGGTCGCATCGGGAGAGCTGCTCCCACGTCGACGCAATCTCTGATTTCAAAGGCTTTCTTGGCGTCCGGCCATTCGCTCCCCTATGATATGGGTAGCGGTGCGGCGTCGATTATGGTTTGCACTGTTCTTGATCTTCAAACACAGGTGCGCGACGTATCGCTCACCAATCCGGGGGGCGTACGCCGATGAGAATTATACTGCTGGGACCGCCGGGGTCGGGCAAGGGGACCCAGGCGCAACTCTTGGTGCAGCGCTATGGCATCGTCCAGCTCTCGACCGGCGAGATGCTGCGCGCCGCCGTTGCGGCGGGAACGCCGGTTGGGCTGAAGGCCAAGGAGATCATGGCCAGCGGCGCCCTCGTGCCCGACGATGTGGTGGTGGGGATCATCTCCGACCGGATCGACCAGCCGGACGCCAAGCAGGGTTTCATCCTGGACGGCTTCCCGCGCACGGTACCGCAGGCCGAGGCGCTGGATGAGCTGCTGAGGCACAAGCACCTCAAGCTCGATGCGGTGATCGAGCTCCGCGTCAACGAGAGCGCGCTCCTGAACCGCGTCGAGACCCGCGTCGCTCAGATGCGCGAGCGCGGGGAGGAGGTCCGGGTCGACGACACCCCGGAGGTCCTGACCAAGCGCCTCGCCAGCTACCGCAGCCAGACGGAACCCCTGATTCACTACTATTCCGAGCGGCGGAAGCTTTCCACCATCGACGGCATGATGGCCATCGACGAGGTTACCCGCGCCATTCACCGCCAGCTCCTGGCGCTGGGGGCGGTCGAGCCCAAGACGCATGCCCGCAGCGCGGCCAAGGCCGCGCCGTCCAAGAAGGCCAAAGCAGCCAAGAAATCGGCCAAAAAGCCGGCGAAATCGGCTAGAAAGGCAGCTAAATCGGCCAAGACCGCCAAAAAGCCGGCGAAGAAGGCCGTGAAGGGGGCGACGAAGGCGACCAAGAAGACCGTCAGGAAAGCAGCGAAAAAGACCGCCAAGAAGGCTGTCAAAAAGGGTGCCAAAAAGGCCGCAAAAAAGGTCACGAAAAAGCGAGCCAAACGCTAGCAGCGGTTGACGAAAGCCCCCTGAATCCCCTAATAAGCCCCGCATCCAAGTCGGATAGTTTCAAACGATGCCGGGCCCCAGGAAGACCAGGGGTGGGCGTCGTGTTCGCGTTTGTGAACACCTGCCCGAGAAACATAAGCACTTAAAGCCCGATTCCTGACGAGGGATCGGCAACAGGAGAGAAGGCCGTGGCCCGTATTGCCGGCGTGAACATTCCGACCAACAAGCGCGTGCTGATCGCGCTCCAGTACATCCATGGCATCGGCCAGAAGATCGCTGGTGAGATCCTCGAAAAGGTGAAGATCCCCGTGGATCGTCGCGTCAATCAGCTCAGCGATGCCGAAGTGCTCCAGATCCGCGAAGTGATCGACCGCGACTATCTCGTCGAGGGCGACCTGCGTCGTGAGGTCGGCATCAACATCAAGCGTCTGATGGACCTCGGCTGCTACCGCGGCCTGCGTCATCGTCGCGGTCTGCCGGTGCGCGGTCAGCGTACCCACACCAATGCGCGTACGCGCAAGGGTCCGGCCAAGGCCATCGCCGGCAAGAAGAAGTAAACTCGCGAATAGGGAATGGCGAATGGCGAGTAGGATTTTCCCTATTCGCCATTCGCTACTCACCATTCGCTTCCACAGGTGTAGCCGCTGGCATTACGGCGGCGTTTGAGATCTCCAGGAAAGGTACTCAATGGGCAAGGAAGCCACCCGCGTTCGTCGTCGTGAGCGCAAGAACATCGCCTCCGGCGTCGCGCACGTGAACTCGTCGTTCAACAACACGACCATCACCATCACCGACGCGCAGGGCAACACGATTGCCTGGTCCTCCGCCGGCACGATGGGCTTCAAGGGCTCGCGCAAGTCGACCCCGTATGCCGCGCAGGTTGCCGCGGAAGACGTCTCGAAGAAGGCGCAGGAGCACGGCATGCGCACGCTGGAAGTCGAAGTCGCCGGTCCGGGTTCGGGCCGTGAGTCGGCACTCCGCGCGCTCCAGGCCGCAGGCTTCACCGTCACCTCGATCCGTGACGTGACCACGATCCCGCACAACGGTTGCCGTCCGCGCAAGCGTCGTCGCGTTTGATACGAAGTTGCGGGCGCATCGGCGCCCGCGATGTTTTTTTGCGAAGCCGCGGGAATGATCTGCGGCCTTTCTCCAACGCCAGTATTTGAGTTTTCAAATTGACTGGCCTGTATGGGTGAAACAGTGACGATCCAGAAAAATTGGCAAGAACTGATTCGACCGAACAAGCTCCAGGTCACGCCCGGCAGCGACTCGAACCGTTTCGCGACCATCGTCGCCGAGCCGCTCGAGCGCGGCTTCGGCCAGACCCTCGGCAACGCGCTGCGCCGCATCCTGCTTTCCTCGCTCCAGGGCGCGGCGGTGCAGTCGGTGCACATCGACGGCGTGCTGCACGAGTTCTCCTCGATCGCGGGCGTCCGTGAGGACGTCACCGACATCGTGCTCAACATCAAGGACATCTCGATCAAGATGCAGGGCGAAGGCCCCAAGCGCATGGTCGTGAAGAAGCAGGGCCCGGGTGTCGTCACCGCCGGCGACATCCAGACCGTCGGCGACGTCACCGTGCTCAACCCGGACCTCCAGATCTGCACGCTCGACGAGGGCGCCGAGATCCGCATGGAGTTCACGGTCTCGACCGGCAAGGGCTACGTGCCCGCCGAGCGCAACCGTCCCGAGGACGCGCCGATCGGCCTGATCCCGGTCGACAGCCTGTACTCGCCGGTCCGCAAGGTCTCCTACAAGGTCGAGAACACCCGCGAGGGCCAGATCCTCGACTACGACAAGCTGACCATGACGATCGAGACCAACGGCGCGATCTCGCCGGATGATTCCGTGGCTTACGCCGCCCGCATCCTGCAGGATCAGCTCAACGTGTTCGTCAACTTCGAAGAGCCGCGCAAGGAAGTCGCCCAGGAGATCATCCCGGACCTCGCCTTCAACCCGGCCTTCCTCAAGAAGGTGGACGAGCTCGAGCTGTCGGTGCGTTCGGCCAACTGCCTGAAGAACGACAACATCGTCTACATCGGCGACCTCGTGCAGAAGAGCGAAGCCGAAATGCTCCGCACTCCGAACTTCGGCCGCAAGTCGCTGAACGAGATCAAGGAAGTGCTGGCCCAGATGGGTCTGCACCTCGGCATGGAAGTGCCGGGCTGGCCGCCGGAGAACATCGACGAGCTCGCCAAGCGCTTCGAGGATCATTACTGAGTTTGGCGAATGGGGAATGGCGAATAGCGAATGCTACTCGCCATTTGCTACTCGCTATCTGGGCGAACGCAGGCAGCCCACCTGAGCAACATGTCCGACGAACCGTCGCGGCAGTTTTAACGTAAGGACTACACACATGCGTCACGGCAAGGTTCATCGGAAGCTCAACCGCACGGCCGAGCACCGCAAGGCGATGTTCGCCAACATGGCGGCCGCGCTGATCAAGCACGAGCAGATCGTCACCACGCTGCCCAAGGCCAAGGAGCTTCGGCCGATCGTCGAGAAGCTCGTCACCCTCGGCAAGAAGGGCGGCCTGTCGCTGCGCCGCCAGGCGATCGCGGAGCTGCGCGACGTCGACATGGTCAAGAAGCTCTTCGACACGCTCGCGACCCGCTACAAGGACCGCCAGGGCGGCTACACCCGGATCATCAAGGCCGGCTTCCGCTACGGCGACAACGCCGCGATGGCCGTGATCGAGTTCGTCGATCGCGACGTCGATGCCAAGGGCCAGGATTCCGGTCCGGTGCAGGAAAAGGAAGCCGAGGCGGCGTAAGCCACCGAGCAGAAATGAATTGAAAACGGCGCCCTTGGGCGCCGTTTTTGTTTCCTGGAGTGGGACGCGTCGAGAGGATTATTCCTCCTTGATCCCCGCCTTTTGCGCGATCTCCTTCATTTCGGCGGTCTCCTTGCCGATGGCGCTGGTCCAGTCGCTGTATCGCTTGAAACCGGGCTCGAAGCCGACCGCGGCGAAGCGTTCGGCCACGGATGGGCTGTTGATCGCCTCCTCCAAGGTTGCCGTCAGCTTGTCACGAACGGCCGGCGGCAGGCCCTTGGGAGCGACCACCGCGCCCCAGGATGCGAAGTCGATGTTGCCATAGCCGAGCTCGGCGAGCGTCGGCACGTCGGGCAGGAAGGGCGTGCGTTTGGCCGAGAACACGGCGAGCACTGTGACGGTGCCGGCCTCGATCTGCGGCTTGACGGCAATGACCGTGTCGACGTGATATTGGATATGCTTGCCAATGAGGTCGTTCATCGCCGGCGCGCTGCCCTTGTAGGGCAGGTGGACCATCCTGATCCCGGCGTCCGATTTGAACAGCTCGCCCGCAAAATGCGAGACGGTCGCAACGCCGAATGACGCCAGCGACAGCTTGTCGGGATTGGCCTTCGCCTCAGTGACGAGCGCAGCCACGTCTTTGATCGGGTTGTCCTTGTAGGTAACCAGCGCAAGCGTGATCTTGCCGACCTGGCCGAGCGGCTCGAAATCCTTGGCTGCGTCGTAAGGCACGCTTTCCTTCACGGCCGCCGGCAGCGTGAAGCTCGAGTTCGAGCTGAAGAACAGGGTGTATCCGTCAGGCGCCGCGCGTGCGACCTCCTTTGCTGCGATCGTGGTGCCGCCCCCGGGACGGTTTATGATGATCACGGGCTTGCCGAGCCGCGTCTCCAGTTCGCTGCCGATGATGCGTGCAACCACGTCGGAGGCGCCGCCGGGCGGGAAGGGGACGATCAATTGCAACGATTTTTCGGGATAGACCGCTTGGGCATGCGCAAGCGAGTGGCCGCCGATCAGACCGAGCAACCCGAGCGCAACAGTGAGGGCCGTTCTTTTCATCGCATGGATCTTCCTTGTTCAAATGAGCAATAGGAGGGCGATCTGACTTAGCAATAATCGTTCCAGCAGCGATCGGGACAGGGCTGGGCGAGGCCAGGGCGCCGGAGCAGTTCTCCCCGTCTCACTGATTGGTGAGCACCGATTGCGCCCCGATCCGCCGCGTCCGATATCCCCGTCATAGATCAGATGGAGATACTACATGAACATCGACCTTTCCGGTAAATCCGCCCTGGTGACCGGCTCCACCGCCGGCATCGGCCAGGCCATCGCCAAGGGCCTCGCTGCCTCCGGCGCCAGCGTCGTGATCAATGGCCGCGGCCAGGACAAGGTCGATGCCGCCGTCCGGAAGCTGGAAGGGGCTGGCGCCAAAGTCCGCGGTATCGCCGCCGACGTCTCGACCTCGGCTGGTTGCAAGGCGCTCGTGGCGGCGCTTCCCGAGGTCGATATCCTTATCAACAATGCCGGTATCTTCGAGCCGAAGGATTATTTCGACATCTCTGACGAGGATTGGACCCGCTTCTTCGAGGTCAACGTGATGAGCGGCGTGCGGCTGTCGCGCGCGTACATGAAAGGTATGCTGAAGCGCAATTGGGGCCGCATCGTCTTCATCTCGTCGGAGTCCGGGCTCAACATTCCCGTCGAGATGATCCACTACGGCATGACCAAGACGGCCCAGCTCTCGGTCGCGCGCGGCCTCGCGCAGCTCACGGGCGGTACTGGTGTCACCGTCAATTCCGTGCTGCCTGGGCCGACGATGTCGGAGGGCGTCGAGACCTTCGTGAAGGATCTCGCCAGGCAGAACGGCCAGTCGGTCGACGAGGCCGCCGCCAATTTCGTCAAGCAGCACCGCCCGAGCTCTCTGCTGCAACGCTTCGCCAGCGTCGACGAGATCGCCAACATGGTGGTCTATGTCGCGTCCAAGCAGGCGTCCGCGACCAACGGCGCGGCGTTGCGGGCCGAGGGCGGCATCGTCAATACGATTGCTTGAGGCAGCGAAAATGGCAGCCTACGTGATCTCCGAAGTCGAGATGCGCGATCCCGATGGATTCGAAGCTTATCGCGCGCTCGCCGCGAAGACGATCGCGCAGTATGGCGGCCGTTATCTCGTTCGCGGCGGCAAGGCCGAACTCGCCGAAGGCAATCTGCCGCCGAGGGCCATCGTCATCGTCGAATTCCCGTCGATGGCGAGGCTGAAAGAATGGTACGCTTCGCCGGAATATGCCGAGGCGCTGAAGTTGCGGCAGACGGCGCTGGAGCGGCGGCTGCTGTTCGTGGAGGGAGTGGTTCCGGCCTAGCTGATCTACCCACTTGCCCCTTCAATTCAGCGTGGGACCGGCTAAAACAGGGTCTCCATGCTCTGGCCCCTTTCGACCCGCCATAAACGTCTGTTCAGGCTGACATCCGCGCGATGGCAGCGGCAAGCGATCTTTCTGCTCGGCGGGATCGGGGTCGGCGCCACAGCGGTGGCGCTGGCGCAAGTTGCCGACCTCGCTCAGCACGCCTTTGCGCTGCTGCTCTCGAAGTCGCGCTATGCCGTGCTGGCGGTGACGCCGCTCGGCTTCATGCTGTCGGCCTATCTGACCATCCGTCTGTTCCCGAACGCGCAGGGCAGCGGCATCCCGCAGGCGATCGCGGCGCGGCATCTGACCGACCAGAATGCGCGAGAGAGCCTCGTTTCGATCCGAATCGCGATCGGAAAGGTGCTCCTCACTCTGTTCGGGCTGTTGTGCGGCGGCTCCGTTGGGCGGGAAGGGCCGACCGTGCAGGTCGGTGCTTCCATCATGTTCGCGCTGGGCCGCGTCTCGCCGCGTCGCCAGCCCGGGCTGATCCTGGCTGGCGCTGCCGCTGGCGTCGCCGCAGCCTTCAACACGCCGCTGGCCGGCATCGTCTTCGGCATCGAGGAGATGAGCCGCGCCTTCGAGACCCGCACATCCAGCCTGATCATTGCGGCCGTCATCGCGGCTGGCCTGACCTCGCTCGCTCTCGCCGGCAATTACTCCTATTTCGGCAGCAGCGCGATGTCGCTGGCGCGTGGCGCCGACTGGCTGGCCGTTCCGATCTGCGGTGTGGCCGGTGGCCTCGCGGGCGGCTTGTTCAGCCGCATTGTCATTGCCATGGCGCGCGGTTCTAGGAATCCTGTGGGACGCGCGATCAAGGCCCATCCGCTGTGGTTCGCATTCGCTTGCGGCCTTGCCGTCGCGATCTGCGGTCTGGTATCCGGCGATACGATCTATGGCACAGGTTATGAGCAGGTGAAGGCGGCGCTGGAACACAGCGCGCCGCTGCCGCAGGACTTCGGCGCCCTCAAATTTCTTGCCACCACCTTTGCGGCGATCAGCGGCATTCCCGGCGGCATTTTCTCGCCGTCGCTCGCGGTCGGTGCCGGCATCGGCAGCAACGTCGCCGCCTTCTTCCACGATGCGCCGCTCGGCGCGATCATGCTGCTCGGCATGGTTTCGTATTTCGCCGGCGTGGTGCAGGCGCCGATCACCGCCTTCGTGATCGTGACCGAGATGACCGATAATCACGGCATGGTCGTGCCGTTGATGGCGGCCGCGCTGATCGCGCATGCGACCTCGCGAATGATCTGCGAGGAGGGCATCTATCACGCGCTCGCCAAGGGCTTCATCGAGCGGGCGGCGCGTCCGCAGGATAAGATGCCGTAGGGCAAAGCGAAAGCGTGCCCACCATTTTGATTGCGTGCGTCGGAAAGATGGTGGGCACGGCGCGAGTGCGCCTTTGCCCACCCTACGAAGTCTCTGCTACCACCCCTCCAGCACGATCTTGCCGCGCGACTTGCCGCTTTCGAGCAGCGCGTGGGCGCGTTTGAGGTTGGCCGCATTGATCGTGCCGAAGGTCTGGTCGAGCGTGGTGCGCAGGACGCCCTTGTCGATGAGGTCGGCGACGTCGTTGAGCAGCTGATGCTGCGCGATCATGTCAGGTGTCTGGAACGAGGAGCGCGTGAACATCGATTCCCAGTGCACCGAAATCGCCTTGCCCTTGAACGTGCTCATGGTGAACTCTGGCGGATCGTCGATCAGGCCGAACCGGCCCTGCGGCGCCATGAACTCGGCGATCGATTTGTAGTGCTGGTCTGTGAAGGTGAGGCTCGCCACCAGCGCTACCGGCGGCAGCTTCAGGCTCTCGATCTGCTCCTTCATGGGCTTGCCGTGGTCGATTACGGCGTGCGCGCCGAGATCGAGGCACCATTTTTGCGACTCCGGCCGCGTTGCGGTGGCGAGCACCGTCAGCCCGGTGAGGCGACGCGCGAGCTGGATCAGGATCGAACCGACGCCGCCTGCGCCGCCGGTGATCAGCAGCGTGCGCGGATCGACGCTCTTGCCCGGCACTGCGCCGAGCCGGTCGAGCAGCAATTCCCAGGCGGTGATGGAGGTGAGGGGAAGAGCCGCTGCTTGCGCGAACGACAGGCTCCTCGGCTTGTTGCCGACGATGCGTTCGTCGACCAAATGGTATTCCGAGTTGGTGCCCTGGCGCAGGATAGAACCTGCGTAGAACACTTCATCACCCGGTTTGAACAGCGTCACGTCGGGGCCGACGGCGTCGACCACGCCGGCCGCGTCATAGCCGAGGATCTTCGTCTCGCCCTGGGGCGGAGCTGCGCGCTTGCGCACCTTGTAATCGACCGGATTGGCTGAGATCGCCTTCACGGCGACGCGGATGTCGCGCCCGCCAGGTTCTGGTTTTGCGGTCTCGAAATCGATCAGTGAATCCGCGTCCTCGATCGGAAGCGATTTCTTGTAGCCGACGGCCTTCATGGCTTGTCTCCATCAGATGGCTTTGTTCGCCCGCCGCCCTAACTGTCGCTCTGGCTCCGATTTGGCAAGTACTGTAAATTCGGGGATATAGTCCCTGTTTGGATACTATTGGGAAAAATACGCATGAAACGGCGCAATTTTGCCCGGCGCCCGGGCTGCTCGGTCGAGGCGACGCTGGACCTGATCGACGGCAAATGGAAGGGCGTGATCCTCTACCACCTCCAGAGCGGCACCCAGCGCTTCGGCGAATTGCGCCGCCGGATGCCCGGCATCACCCAGCGCATGCTCACAAAGCAGCTTCGCGCGCTGGAGGAGGACAAGCTGGTCATCCGCAAGGTCTATGCTGAAGTGCCGCCGCGGGTGGAGTACTGCCTTTCCGAGCTCGGCGAGAGCCTCAGGCCCGTGATCGATATCCTGAAGGCCTGGGGCGAGAGCCATCAGCAGCGGCTGTCCTGTGCGCCGCCGCCGGTGGTCGTGAAGAAGCCGAAACGCGCGGCGTAAGTGTCCGGGAGCGGACCTCGCCGCTCCCGGAAGCGATCGTGTCAGAACGCGAACTGCGTGCGCATCGCGACGGCATCGAACTTCGAGCCGACGTTGGCACTCGAGACCGCTGAAGCCTGCCTGGAGATGTCGCCATGCAGATAGTCGAGCATGAAGCGGACATTGCCGTTGACGTACCAGTTGAGCGCGAGCGTATAGACAGTCTGGCGGCCGCCGGCGATGCCGGTGGCGGTCCCGAGCTGATCATTGAGGTCGATCGTGGAGAAGCGTCCCGCGATCTCCCAAGCGCCCCAACCTCCGCCGTCGAGCGAGAACGGATGCGCCGGCTTGACGCCGCCATAGGCCGCATTCGCCGCGTTATAGGTCCGGCCTTCGCCCGTCAGCACGTAGCCGGCCTGCGCGTAGCCGCCCTGGAATTTGAGGCTCGGCGCGCCCAGCGGCGGCAGGCCGGTATTGGCGCCGCGGTCCACGTTGTACCAGAAATACTCGCCTTGCAGGATCAGCGGCCCGTAGGTCGCCGCTGCTTCGACGCTGTAGACCTGCGCCCCCGACGCATTGGCGATCGCGCCGGTCGTCGCCAGGACCGTCGGGTCGATGCGCAGTTCCGGACGATCGTTCAGCGTGACCGTCTGCGCTCCCGTCACCAGATTGCGCGTCGGCTGGATCAGCCATTCGGCATTGCCGCCAAGATGGACCGAATAGTCTTTGCCGCTGACGATCTGGCCCGCGACGCGGGCGACCGCGCCATACTGCTCGGTGGTGCCGTTCGGCGCAACGCTGGAGGCGGAATGGATCGCGCCCGTGGTTGGACCGGTGACGTAGGCGCCGGCCCAGAACACGTCGTTGTACCAGCGTGTGCCGATGGCCGAGCGGAAGTCGCCTGCGGCGATGCTGGTAGCGACGATGCCGGCCGAGGCTCGCTCCATGAACATAATGTCATTGGAGCTCGTGGCCTCATCGAGCGTGTAGGGCAGGTCCATGATGCCGCCTTCGATGGCCATCTTGCCGCCGAACGGCTTCAACCCCGTATAGCTGAGATAGGCGTTCTCGACGCCGGAGACGCCGCCGCCCGGAAGTGATCCCGGTGCGGTGCCGCCAAATCCGTCGGACGAACCGCCGAAGTCGTAGACCAGCGCGAAGTTCCAGTCGTGGAAGAACTTGCCGGTGACGCCGATGCGCGCGCGGCGAACGTTCTGGCCGCTGTCGAGCTTCTGCGGCACGGTGCCCGCGGTGTTGGGACGATAGTCATAGCCGCCGACATCCCAGTGCAGGCGACTGGTGATGGCGACGCAGTTCGCCTGGTCGGCGGTGCAAATGGTCGGCCGGTTGTTCGGCATGGTCACGACCACGCCGGAGGCGGGCGCCGGGCCCTTCACCGGGATCGCCGCATTGGCGTTGGCAACCACGGCCTTTGCCTCCGAGCGCGCCTCGGCCTTGGCCTCGGCTTTCGCTTCGGCCCTGGTTTTCGCCGTGGCTGCCGTGTTCGCCGCGGTCTGGCTCTGGAGCTTGTCGAGCTTCTGCTCCAGCATCTTCAACTGCTGCTTCAGCAGCGCGATCTCCTGCTCGCTGCTGCTTGCCGATTGGGCCTGGGCCTGCGAGGCCGCCAGCGCACCGGCGAGTCCAATCGCCGTGGCCGCAAATCTTGTCCTGCTCATGTCATGACTCCATCCTTTGACGAACTTCCCCAAGTCGTAACGGGAGAGCCTAGGTATGATCGATGACTGCCCCGCGACGCTGCACTGCGGTTGCGCGGTTCCCACTGGTGCAAATTCGCCGCAACCGAATCCACCATTGGGTAGAATGCTGGATGATGTGCGTCATGCCAATCTGTCGCGCCGGACGGATTTGCGATTTCGCACGGAGGCTGCATTCCGGTGACACCCGGAAGGGGTGAATATTGCCGCCGGGCGGCCTTCTATTGAGGGGCGAACGCGCCTATATTCCGGCGTCTTTTCCGAGAGGTAGGAATGTTTCGATCGATCCGTGCCGCCGTCATCACGGCATTGTGCATAGCGTTTTCAGCCCACTTCAATCCGGCCGCTGCGCAGGACCGCCGCGTCCCGTCGTCGCCGGCCGAGCTGCGGCTGTCCTATGCGCCGATCGTGCAGCGGGTGCAGCCGGCGGTCGTCAACGTCTATGCCGCCAAGGTGGTGCAGAACCGTAATCCGCTGCTGGACGATCCGATCTTCCGCCGCTTCTTCGGCGTGCCCGGCCAGCAGCCCGAGCAGATGCAGCGTTCGCTCGGCTCCGGCGTCATCGTCGATGCCTCCGGCCTCGTCGTCACCAACGTGCACGTCATCGAGGGCGCAGACCAGGTGAAAGTATCGCTGTCGGACAAGCGCGAGTTCGAGGCGGAGATCCTGCTCAAGGATTCCCGCACCGATCTCGCGGTGCTGCGACTGAAGGACACCAAGGAGAAATTCCCGACCCTCGACTTCACCAATTCCGACGAATTGCTGGTCGGCGACGTCGTGCTGGCGATCGGCAATCCCTTCGGCGTCGGCCAGACCGTGACCCACGGCATCATCTCGGCGCTCGCGCGCACGCAGGTCGGCATCACCGACTACCAGTTCTTCATCCAGACCGATGCGGCGATCAATCCCGGTAATTCCGGCGGCGCGCTGGTCGACATGAGCGGCAGGCTCGCCGGCATCAACACGGCGATCTATTCGCGCTCCGGCGGCTCGCAGGGAATCGGCTTTGCGATCCCCGCCAACATGGTGCGCGTCGTCGTTGCCTCCGCCAAGAGCGGCGGCAAGGCGGTGAAGCGGCCGTGGTTGGGGGCAAAATTGCAGGCGGTGACGCCAGAGATCGCGGAGAGCCTCGGTCTGCGCTCGCCGACCGGTGCGCTGGTCGCAAGCGTGGTGTCGAATGGCCCGGCGGCGAAGGCCGGTCTGAAATCCTCCGACCTCATCACCGGAATCGACGGCCAGACCGTCGATGATCCCAACGCCTTCGACTACCGCTTCGCGACCCGTCCGCTCGGCGGCACCGCGCAGATCGACTTACAGCGCGGCGGCAAGCCGGTGAAGCTGACCGTGGCACTTGAGAGCGCACCCGACTCCGGCCGCAACGAGCTCGTCGTCACCGCGCGCTCGCCATTCCAGGGCGCGAAGGTCTCGACCATTACGCCGGCCGTCGCCGACGAGCTGCATCTGGACGCCGACACCGAGGGCGTCGTGATCACCGATGTCGGCGGCGATACCGCGGCCGCAAATGTCGGCTTCCAGAAGGGCGACATCATCCAGGCCGTCAACAACCAGAAGATCGGCAAGACCGGCGACCTCGAGAAGGCCGCCGGTGAACGACCACGGGTGTGGCGCATCACGCTGGTGCGCGGCGGCCAGCAGATCAACGTCACGCTGGGCGGATGAGTCCGAAGCGACCACAGGAGACGCCAACCCTCTTTGCCGCGGCGGGGCTCGACCACGAGGCTCCGCATCCGCTGCCGGACCGGCTGCGCCCGCGCGCATTATCGGAGGTCGTCGGCCAGGATCACATCCTCGGCCCCGACGGCGCGCTGACGCGCATGTTGGAGACGCGCACGCTCGGTTCGCTGGTGTTCTGGGGGCCGCCCGGCACCGGCAAGACCACGGTGGCGCGGCTGCTGGCGGATGCGACCGATCTGCATTTCGAGCAGATTTCCGCGGTGTTCTCCGGCGTCGCCGACCTGAAGAAGGCCTTCGATGCGGCGCGCGCCCGCCGCGAGATGGGCAAGGGCACGCTGCTGTTCGTCGACGAGGTCCACCGCTTCAACCGCGCCCAGCAGGATTCGTTTCTGCCTGTGATGGAAGACGGCACGGTGGTCATGGTCGGCGCCACCACCGAGAACCCTTCCTTCGAGCTCAACGCGGCGTTGCTCTCGCGCGCGCGCGTGCTGGTGTTTCGCTCGCTCGATGCCGCCGCGATCGAAAAACTGTTCGCGCATGCGGAGGCGGTCGAGGGCCGCAAGCTGCCGCTCGACGCGGAGGCTCGCGCCGTGCTCGTGCGCATGGCCGACGGCGATGGCCGCGCATCGCTGACGCTCGCCGAAGAGGTCTGGCGTTCGGCGCGGGCGGATGAGGTTTTCAATGCCGCGCAGCTGCAGGAGATCTTGCAGCGCCGCGCGCCGATCTACGACAAGTCCGCCGACGGCCATTACAATTTGATCTCCGCACTGCATAAGTCGGTGCGCGGCTCCGATCCCGATGCCGCGCTGTATTATCTCGCGCGCATGCTCGATGCCGGCGAGGACCCGCTGTTCCTCGCGCGCCGCGTCGTGCGCATGGCGGTGGAGGACATCGGCCTTGCCGATCCGCAGGCGCTCGTCGTCGCGAATGCGGCGAAAGATGCCTTCGACTTCCTCGGCCATCCCGAGGGCGAGCTCGCGATCGCGCAGGCCGTGGTCTACCTCGCCACCGCGCCGAAATCGAACGCGGTCTACACCGCCTTTGGCACGGCGATGCAGGTGGCAAAACAGGCCGGCTCGCTGCTGCCGCCCAAGCATATCCTCAATTCCCCGACCAAGCTGATGAAGTCGGAAGGGTACGGCTCCGGCTACGAATACGACCATGACGCACCGGATGCCTTCTCCGGCCAGGACTACTTTCCAGAAGCCCTCGGACGCCAGACCTTCTACGACCCGCCCGAGCGCGGTTTCGAGCGCGAGATCCGCAAGCGGCTGGATTACTGGGCCAAGCTACGTAAGGAGCGAGGTGGCTGAGGCCAAATTGCCATTTCGTCGTGACGAAAGCGCGCTTTTGGGCTAGGCAGTCAACCATGAGCCGCCGCATCAAGAGAATGAACCCCAAGCCCCGCGAGCGCGATGAGCGCAAGGAGGCGCGCCCGCAACAGGCGCGCGGCGCGAAGACCGCAGGCCTGCGTCCGGGTGGCAAGCCCGGCGGCAGCAAGCCGCCGCGCTTTGCGGGCGAGCGCGCCGAGCGGCGTCCGCCCAAAGCTACGGTGGAAAAGCCTGCGCGGGAAAAGCCCGTCGAGACACTGCTGCCGACCAAGGTGCAGACCGTCACGGTGACGGCTGACGAGAACAACATGCGCGTCGACCGCTTTCTCGAGGCGCGCTTTCCCGGCCTGTCGTTCTCCCACATCCAGCGCGTCGTCCGCAAAGGCGAGCTGCGCGTCGACGGCAAGCGCGTCGACAGCAAGGACCGTCTGGAGGAGGGCCAGAGCGTCCGCATTCCGCCGCTGAAGCTCGACGCACCGAAGGCCGTCGGCGAGCTCTCGGAAGCTGCGCAGAAGACACTCAAGGCGCTGAAGGAGATGACGATCTACGAGGACGATGACGTCCTCGTCCTGAACAAGCCGGCCGGCCTCGCCGTGCAGGGCGGCTCCGGCATGACGCGGCACATCGACCAGATGCTGGAGGTGATGCGCGATTCCAAGGGCCAGAAGCCGCGCCTCGTGCACCGCATTGACAGGGAGACCTCGGGCTGTCTCTTGATCGCCAAGACGCGCTTTGCCGCCTCGCATCTGACCGGCGCGTTCCGCTCGCGGTCGGCGCGAAAGGTCTATTGGGCGTTAGTGCCGGGCCTGCCGAAGCCGAAGCAGGGCCGCATCTCGACCTTCCTCGCGAAGGAGGAGAGCGAGGACGACACCATCATGCGCATCGCCCAGCACGGCGACGAGGGCGCAAGCCACGCGGTGACGTACTATGCGGTGGTCGAGACCGCCGGCAACAAGCTGACCTGGGTGTCGCTGAAGCCTGTCACGGGCCGCACCCACCAACTGCGCGCTCACATGGAACATATCGGCCATCCCATCGTCGGCGACCCCAAATATTTCAATATCGAGAACTGGCAGCTGCCGGGCGGGCTGCAGAACCGGCTGCATCTCCTGGCGCGCCGGATCGTTATCCCGCATCCGCGCGGCGGCGTAATCGATGCCACCGCGCCACTGCCGCCGCACATGCAGCAGTCGTGGAACCTGCTCGGTCTCGATGCAGCCAGATTTGATCCGATCGAGAACGCACCTGAAGAATAGTCGGGTTGAATGGGGGCGACAGACCCACGACATGTCCCCCCATGACACGGCTCTCGATCTGTCTTTTGCTGGCGGCCGCGCTGTTCGTGGGGCAGGCCGCCCACGCGCAATATGTGCTGCCGGGTGCCTCGCGGCTCGCTCCACCGCTGTCTCAACCACCACCGCCGCCGAGGATCGAGGTGCCGAAGATTCCGCAATTCGACGCGCCGCCGCGCTACAACTATCAGCCGCTCCCGCGCAATTCGTTCAGCGATCGCGTCTCGAAGTGCCTCGACGACGCGGCGGCCGCAGGACTGGGCCCAGCCGATCGCGGTACTTATGCGCGCAGTTGCGCGAACTAGCAGCATGCATCCTCGTCCTGGCTTCGTCAGGACGGCACACGTAGTTTGGTTAGCAGAGCAGGATCGAAGAACCGACATGCGCGAACTGTTCGATGAAGCTGCGGGGCAGTCCCCGCCCGACCCACGCGAGGCGGCCCGGCAGTCCGCGCGCGCGCCGCTGCGCAAGCGCTTCTACAAGGCGGCTGATGTCACGGAGGCCGAGGGCGGCTTCGCCATCACCCTCGACGGTAAGCCGATCCGCACGCCCTCCGGCCGCCAGGTTGTGATCCCCTCGCGCGAGCTCGCCGTTGCGGTGGCCGCCGAATGGGCGGCCCAGGGCGAGACGATCGATCCCGTGACCATGCCGCTGACGCGGATCGCCAACAGCGTGGTCGAAGGCGTGATCGACCGCGTCGACGATGTCGTCGACGATCTCGCAAAATACTTCGAGACCGATCTTCTGTTCTATCGTGCCGGGCACCCCGAAGGGCTGGTTGCCCGCGAGGCCGCGCATTGGGACCCCGTGCTGTTCTGGGCCGCGCAGACGCTGGGCGCACACTTCATCCTGTCCGAGGGCATCATGCATGTGAAGCAGCCGGAGGAGGCGGTCAGGGCCGCGCGCGCCGCACTGCCGGGGGATGCCTGGTCGGTCGCGGCGCTCCATATGATCACCACCCTGACTGGCTCGGCGTTGCTGGCGCTGGCCCTGGTCCATGGCGCGCGGGAGGCCGGCCAGGTCTGGGCCGCCGCCCATGTCGATGAGGACTGGAACACCGACCAATGGGGCGTGGACGAGGAGGCAGCTAGCCGCCGGGCCGTCCGCGCGCGGGATTTCGACGCCGCCGTGGCGGTCCTGGCCGCGGTAAAGCCGCTCGTGGCCAAAGGTCCTTAACGAGAGGTTTACGACGGCGGCCTTAGGGTGGGACCAGTAGTCCCTGGGCCTCCAAGATGCCGACGCCGATCAACTCGATCCTTCCGGTTAGTGCCGCCAGCCCCGTGGCTGATGCGACGACGCCCGATCTCGTGCTTCAGGCTGGCAGCGTCGTGGACGCAAAAGTCGTGAGTGTGCTCGCCGACAATCTGGTGCGGATCGCAATCGCCAACCTTTCGATGGACGTGATGTCGGAAGTGGCGCTGTCGCCCGGGCAAAATCTCCAGCTCGCGGTGTCGCAGAACAACGGCGCCATCCGGCTCGCGGTTATGGGCGGGGCAGGCGAGGCAATTCCCGATCAGGTCACGCTGACGGCCCGCGCCGCCTTGCTGATGGAGAGCCCGCCGTTGGCGCCGTCCGCGAGCGCGATACGCAATACGCTGACGCCGTCGGAGCAGGTTGCCGTCACCGTGGCATCCGCCGAGGCCGTGACCAGGCAGGGCAGCCAGGCGCCGCTGTTTGCCAATCTCGCCGCGGTGGTCACCGGCAGCGATTTGCCGGCGGGTCTGAAGCAGGCCGTGCTGGACGTGCTGGCGCAGCAGACGCCACTCAACGCCGGGCTCGATGGCGGCGATATCGAGACTGCCTTTCAGAAATCCGGCCTGTTCCTCGAGGCCTCGCTGGCCACGGGCGCGCTGCCATCGTCGGGGGCAATGCCCGATTTGAAAGCTGCGCTGCTGGTGTTGCGCCAGACGCTGGCTACGCTCGAAGGGACCGCGCCCCAGGCACAAGGCGCCACGCCTCAGGCCAGTGCCACGGGCACAGCGCAAGCCGCTGCGCCTGCTCCAGCAACAGGCGGTGCCGTGCCGGCCGCAATGCCGTCAACCGAAGCTGAAATCGCCCAACCGCAGCAAGTGCCACGCAGTGCCACGCTCGCGGCCGCCGTACTGGCTGATACCGCCGCCGGCGCTTCGCAGGCCGCGATGCCCAGGACCGTGACCGCAGGCCTTGCCGCCAGCCTCTTGCAGGAGATGACGCAAAACCTGCCGCGCATGATCGGCAACGTGCCCGGCTCCAACAAGGCCGTGCCGGATGGCCACATCTTCGAGGCGGCCACCCATGCGACCACGCCGCCGCCGTTCCGCGGCGCATTGCCGGCGCCGCAGACCATCGCCGCGCCGTCGCTGGCGCCCGATACGCCGCTGGCCACCACGGTGCACCGCCTGCTCGACGACACCGATGCCGCGATCGCCCGGCAGACCTTGCTCCAGGTCGCCTCGCTCCCCGATCGCGTCGATGCCAGTGGCCACCGCATCGACCCGACCGTGCCGCAGTGGAATTTCGAAATCCCCTTCGCAACCCCGCAGGGCACCGCGATGGCACAGTTCGAGATCTCGCGCGATGGCGGCAATGAATCCGCCGATCCCGCCACGCGCGCCTGGCGTGCGCGCTTCTCGCTCAATGTCGAGCCGGCCGGTCCTGTGCACGCTTTGATCACGCTGAACGGCGACAAGACTTTTGTGCGGATGTGGGCGGAGCGGCCGGCGACGGCGCAGCAGCTCCGCGCCGGAATCGGTGAACTCAACCAGGCACTGACGAGAGCCGAGCTCAAGCCCGGCGACATCGTGGTCCGCGACGGCCTGCCGCCGCAACCGGCACCGGCCCGCGCCGGCCATTTCCTGGATCGCGCCACATGAGCGACCCATCCAAGCTTGCGATTGCCCTGCACTATGAGAAGGGTTCTGGCGCCCCGGTCGTCGTCGCCAAGGGCAAGGGCACGATCGGCGAAAGGATCGTCGAGATCGCCAAGGCCCATGACATCCCGATCGAGGAGAACGAGGTTTTGGCCGGAGCGCTCTCCAAGGTCGAGCTCGGCGAGGAGATCCCGCCGGACCTCTACAAGGCCGTCGCCGAAGTGCTGGTATTCGTGCTGCGATTGTCAGGCCGGGGGCGCTAGCACGCTGTCATCGTTTGACCAGATATGGGTGGCATTGTAGCCGTCACTTTCATCGTTCAACGGACTCCGCCTGTGCTCACCCGCCGTTCCACCCTCGGCCTTCTCGCCGCATCCGCCACCCTGCCGGCACGTGCGTTCGCCCACGTTGCCCCGCCGCGCAACGAGATCCGCGAAAGCCTCGCAAAGCGCTTCACCGACCTCGGCACGTCAGGCACGTTCGTCGGCTACAAGGTCGAGGACTATCTGATCGTCGCCAGCGACAAGGAGCGCTCGGGCGAGGCGAAGCTGCCGGCCTCGACTTTCAAGATTCCGAACTCGCTGATTGCGCTGGAGACCGGTGTGGTCACGGATCCCGACAAGGACGTGTTTCCCTGGGATGGCGTCAAGCGCCCGATCGAGGCCTGGAACAAGGATCACACGCTGCGCAGTGCGATCGCGGTCAGCGCGGTGCCGGTCTATCAGGAGATCGCGCGACGTGTCGGTCAGGAGCGCATGCAAAAGTATGTCGACCTGTTAGACTACGGCAACCGTGACATCGGCGGCGGCATCGACCAATTCTGGCTCACCGGGGCCTTGCGCATCGATCCGGTCGAGCAGATCGACTTCGTCGACCGGCTGCGCCGCCGCGCGCTGCCGATCAGCAAGCGCAGCCAGGACCTCGTCGCCGACATCCTGCCGGTGACCAAGGTCGGTGATAGCGTCATTCGCGCCAAGTCCGGGCTGCTCGGTGCCGAGCGCGGCGAGCCGTCGCTCGGCTGGATGGTGGGCTGGGCCGAGAAGGGTGAGGCCCACACCGTTTTCGCCCTCAACATGGATTGCAAGGAGCCGCGCCTCGTCGGCGAGCGCATGCCGCTGACGCAAGCCTGCCTTGCCGAGATCGGCGCGATCTAGCGTTACCGCGCCGGCGCTGCTCTCTCCAACGTCATTGCGAGGAGCTCTTGCGACGAAGCAATCCAGACATCTCCGCTGGATTGCTTCGTCCTGCCCCTCATGGGGAGGAGCCGGCAATGCGGGGCGTCTCGAACCATGAAGGCCGAGCCGTCGCTCCGGCCTAGCCCAGCTTGAACAGCGCCTGCAAAAACTCCTCCACGGCCTTGCGCGCTTCGGCGGCAGTCTTCGGATTGCCGCCGACATGCGGGTTGAGCTCGACACACGCGTCCTTGTAGGAGAAGGGCGCGTTGGTATCGCCATTCATCAGCACGCCGCCGTCGCCTTCCCTGATGTGGCAGTTGCGCACAGTTTGCGCATTGGCGGATACAGCGATGGCGTTGACACCGAGCAGGCCGCTGTCGAACCCGTGTGCGCTGTCGGGGTATTCGGTCAGCACGACGTCGCGCCCGGCGGCCTTGAGCCGCTCGACGAAGGCCTCGCAGCTCTTCACGGGATTGTAGTCGTCGGGCGCGCCGTGGAAGATGCGGATCGGGCGCGCGGAGACCTCGGCGTCGCTTTGGTATGTCGTCGAACAATCCGGATAAAAGGGGATGTAGGCCGCGAACTGGATACCGGACTTGTTCCAGAGCTTGTTGAAGCGCGCGAGGCTTGCATAGAGTGTCGCCTGTCCGCCGCGTGAAAAGCCCATCAGCACGATGCGATCAGGATCGACGCGCGGATGCTTCGCCAAAATCTCCAGCGAGCGGTAGATATCGACGATCAGATTGAGCCGGCCGAGCAGCGCCTGGTTCGGTCCCACCATCGTCAGCCCGCGGCCGGTAAACCCGTCGATCACGAAGGTCGAGATGCCCATGGCATTGAACGCGTGCACCCAGGCTTCGGTGGTGGCGCCGACTCCGCTGGAGCCGTGCATCAGCACCACCACGGGAAGCTTGCCGGTGCCCTGGGCCACCCGGAATTCGCCCGCGACCGTCACCGGCTTGCCGGCCGCCGCATCGCCGCTGAGAAATTGCTGGTCGGAGAGGGTGAGCGAGGGGATCGGATAGATCTCGGCGCGCGTGGCGACCTCCTTGGGGAGGGATTGTGCGTTGGCGAGCACGGTTGAGACGCAAAGTGCGATCAACGCGGCAGCGACGTGGAATGCCATTCGCATCGGATACTCCCTTATGATTTTCATGGAGTAGACCAACCGGCCTACGTGCTGTCAATTTGACACGCGGCGATCGGCTTCAGCGTCATGGCCGGGCTTGTCCCGGCCATCCACGACATTCTTTAGTTGCTGCAAAGAACGTGGATGCCCGGGACAAGCCCGGGCATGACGACCTCGAATGCCTCACGCCTTGTCGGCCGTCTTCTTCGGCGCCAGCGCCTGGTCGATCGCAAAGCCGCCGATCTCGCTCATCGCCTGCGAGATCACGTCGCCACGTCTCGCAAAACCGCTCGACAGATAATCAAACTGCGTCCGCGCCAGCCGCAGCACCTCGATCGGCACGGAGACCACGGTCTCGTTGAAACCGTCGACGGAAGTGCGCAGCGTATCGAGCTCATTCGTTAGCTTGCCGATATGGCTTTCGGCATCCTGCATGATCATGAGTAGCTTGCCGCGCTCGGCATCGAAGGCGGCACGTTCGGCGGCGGCGGCCGAGGTGACCTCGGCCAGTTGCGCCCGTAGCGCCTCGATCTGCCCGACCATGGCGTCGGAGGCGAGTTCGGCGGCCTTGCGCAGCTCGGTGCTGCGCGTGTTCTCGTCCTGCTGCTCGTGATAGAGCCGCTCGGCCGACATCGCCCGCTGTGCCAGCGACTCGATAAGGCGTGCTGCACGCAGCAGCATCTCGCCGTTCCGCCCCGACACCATGCTGGCCATGCGCCGCAGGAAGTCGATGGTTGCGGACGATGAGTTCGGCGGCAGGGGGACGACCGTCGCGGACATCTGAGTGATGATTGCGTGATGCTTGAGCCAATGACCACCGCCGTACCGACTGGGCTCACGCAACATTCGGCGCCTGATCGTGAGCTAGGAGCAAGCCTGAATCGGCTGGCCCGGTCAACCGGGCCGGGTCACCAAATTTTGGGCAGCGCGCGGGGATCAGGCGCTTCTCTGCCGGCCGATCCGGCCGAGATGGGTGAAGCCGAATCCTGCCGAATATTTCAGGCCATAGCCGAGCGCCCGGTCGATGCCGATATGGGCGAGCCAGATCAAGGCGATGGACAGAGTGAGGGGCGAGGCGAGGCCGAAGCCTAGCGTCAGCAGCATCACCGGGGCCATGTAGCTGTGGGCGGCGTTGTACACCAGCGCGCCAAACCGCGCGTCGGAGAGGTACGCCAGGAAGCTCAGATCGGGGGCGAAGAAGAGCAGGGCAAACACCAGCCAGGAGCCGCCCCAGGCCGCGTAGAGCATCACCATGCTCAAGAACAGGGTCAGGCCCTCCAGCCGCAGCACGATGTTGACGCCGCCTGTCGCAGCTCCGGTCTCGGCAGCTTCCTCGTCCATGGTCGTCTCCCAGGCAAAACGTTGTAATTCCTTGCGCTTTCACGCTGCGGCAGGGCAGCCCTGCGGCGCTGAAAGCCGCTTCCCGGCTCGCAAAATGCCGTGTTAGAACCCCGGCAATCGCATTTAGGCTAAGAACTGGCGGGAGCAAATGAAACATATCCTGGACGCCCTTGAAGATCGTCGTGCCGGCGCAAAGCTCGGCGGCGGGGAGAAGCGCATCGAGGCGCAGCATGCCCGCGGCAAGCTGACCGCGCGCGAGCGCATCGAGCTGTTGCTCGACAAGGGATCGTTCGAGGAGTTCGACATGTTCGTCGAGCACCGCTCCACCGAGTTCGGCATGGAGAAGACCAAGGTGCCGGGCGACGGCGTCGTCACGGGGTGGGGCACCGTCAACGGCCGCAAGACGTTTGTCTTCGCCAAGGATTTTACGGTGTTCGGCGGCTCGCTCTCGGAGACGCACGCGCTGAAGATCACAAAGCTCCAGGATATGGCGATGAAGGCGAGGGCGCCCATCATCGGCCTCTATGATGCCGGCGGCGCCCGCATCCAGGAGGGCGTCGCCGCGCTCGCCGGTTACTCCTACGTGTTCCGCCGCAACGTGCTCGCCTCGGGCGTGATCCCGCAGATCTCCGTCATCATGGGCCCCTGCGCCGGCGGCGACGTCTATTCGCCTGCGATGACCGACTTCATCTTCATGGTGAAGAACACCAGCTACATGTTCGTCACCGGCCCCGACGTGGTGAAGACCGTCACCAACGAGGTGGTCACCGCCGAGGAGCTCGGCGGCGCCTCGGTGCACGCCACGCGCTCCTCGATCGCGGACGGCGCCTTCGAGAACGACGTCGAGACGCTGCTGCAGATGCGGCGCCTGATCGACTTCCTGCCGTCGAACAACACCGATGGCGTGCCGGAATGGCCGAGCTTCGACGACATCGGCCGCGTCGACATGTCCTTGGATACGCTGATCCCCGACAATCCGAACAAGCCCTATGACATGAAGGAATTGATCCTCAAGGTCGTGGACGAGGGCGACTTCTTCGAGATCGCGGACGCCTTCGCCAAGAACATCGTCACCGGCTTTGGCCGCATCGCGGGCCGCACCGTCGGCTTCGTCGCCAACCAGCCGATGGTGCTTGCCGGCGTGCTCGACAGCGATGCGTCGCGGAAAGCGGCGCGCTTCGTCCGTTTCTGCGATGCCTTCAACATCCCGATCGTCACCTTCGTCGACGTGCCGGGCTTCCTGCCGGGCACCGCGCAGGAATATGGCGGCCTGATCAAGCACGGCGCGAAACTCTTGTTCGCCTACTCGCAGTGCACCGTGCCGCTGGTCACCATCATCACCCGCAAGGCCTATGGCGGCGCCTTCGACGTCATGGCTTCCAAGGAAATCGGCGCCGACATGAACTACGCCTGGCCGACCGCCCAGATCGCGGTGATGGGCGCCAAGGGCGCGGTCGAGATCATCTTCCGCAGCGACATCGGCGACCCCGACAAAATCGCCGCGAGAACCAAGGAATACGAGGACCGCTTCCTGTCGCCATTCATCGCAGCCGAGCGCGGCTATATCGACGACGTCATCATGCCGCACTCGACGCGGAAGCGCATCGCGCGGGCGATGGCGATGCTGAAGGACAAGAAGACGGAAATGCCGGCGAAGAAGCACGACAATTTGCCGTTGTGAGATGGAGATGAGCGTAGCGACACCGGGTCTTGTCCCTGGTCCCGCATTTCGCTTCGCTCATGCGGGCTACTGGTTTCTTCTGATTTGGCATCCTTGATCCAATGACCGAAGACGATCCGACCGACGAAATCTCCGACATCGAAGATCGGATCGAGGCGCTCGCCGAGATCGCCGAGCGATGCCGGAAATACATCCTGGCGTCCAAGATCGCGATCGGCGGCGGCGCGGCGCTGCTCGTGGTCACGATGCTCGGCCTGCTCGGGACAGGTCAGACCGCCGCGCTCGGGTCGATCGCGCTGGTGCTGGGCGGGATCGTGTCGCTGGGCTCGAACGTCAGTACCTTGCGGCAGACCGACTCCGCGATCAGCGCGGCGGAGGTGCGCCGCCTGGAGTTGATCGGCAGGATCGATCTTCGTCTGGTCGCTGATACGCCCATGAAGCTGATGTGAAGCGGCTTGCAATCGCCTGCCGCAGGCCTACCATGACTGGCGTTGGACCCTTGAAGGAGCGCAGCCATGGAACTCACCGTGGTGCCCATCGTCAAGCCGGACGCCACCAACTTCATCTTCGGCCAGTCGCATTTCATCAAGACCGTGGAAGACCTCCACGAAGCGCTGGTCGGCGCGGTACCGGGCATCCGCTTCGGACTGGCCTTCTGCGAGGCCTCCGGCAAGCGGCTCGTGCGTTGGTCGGGCAACGACGAAGCCGCTCTCACGCTGGCGCGCGACAACGCATTGGCCATCGGCGCCGGACACACTTTCCTGATCTTCCTGGGTGACGGATTCTTTCCGGTCAACGTGCTGGCTGCCGTGCGCGCGGTGCCGGAGGTCTGCCGCATCTTTTGTGCGACCGCCAATCCGACACAGGTCATTGTCGCTCAAACCGACGTCGGCCGCGGCGTGCTCGGCGTGGTGGATGGCGCCTCACCGCTGGGTGTCGAGGCCGACGCGGACATTGCGTGGCGGAAAGACCTGCTGCGAACCATCGGCTACAAGCTGTAGCGACCGGATACCGGTCATCGATCGATTCCGTTCGTTGCGGGCAAGCGGTCGCCGCAAATTTGCGTACCTCGTGGAGGAGATCATGAAGGTCTTGCTGCACGTGCTTGCCATGGTTGTCGCGGCGTGGGAGGCGGTCGCGCAGGGCACCCCGCAGGACGACCAATGCGTCCGCGAACGCGCCGCCATGGTCGAAACCATCCGGGCCTATGCCCGGTTCGCCGGAAGTAGCTTGGGTATGCAAGGCCTGCCGGAGAGGGTGCTTGAGGCGATGGCACAAACCAAACGCCATCTGTTCATACCTGAGCGATCCTGCTCGATCGCATACGCCGACAGCCCGGTACCGATAGGCCTAGGCCAGACCATATCGCAGCCCTACATCGTGGCCCTGATGACAGCGTTGGCCGAGGTCGCGCCCGATCACGTTGTGCTCGAAGTCGGCACGGGTTCGGGCTACCAGGCCGCCATCCTTGCGCGCCTGGCGCGAAAGGTCTGCACCATCGAGATCATCCCGCAATTGGCCGAGACCGCCACGAAAACACTGAGAGATCTCGCGTATAACAACGTCAGCGTCAGGCTCGGCGACGGCTACGATGGCTGGCCCGAATGCGGTGCGTTTGACGCCATCATCGTGACGGCCGCGCTCGGGCATGCGCCGCCGCCGTTGATCGAGCAGCTCAACGTGGGTGGTCGACTCGTTATGCCGGTGGGAGCTGGTTACGCCAGTCAGCAGCTCACGATCGTCGAAAAAATTGCACCCGGCAAGACGACGACGCGCGCCGTTGCCCTCGTGCGATTCGTTCCCTTTACGCGTTCACAGAACTAGATGCGCGCAACGGTCGAGTTCGCGCAGGATGGGTTGATCGAAACCCATCCTGCGCGGCGCGTGACTTCACTTAAGCAGCCTTGTTCTGCTGCTTCATGGCCTCCGTCGCACGCTTCTTAAGCTCGGCCGGAGATACATCCTCGATACGGGTGCCGATGTGCCACCGGTTGCCCGCCGGATCCGTCACGCCGCCGCTGCGGTCGCCGTAAAATTGATCGGCGGGCTCCATCACCGATGTGCCGCCGGCCTTGAGCGCCTGCTGATAGACTGCATCCACGTTCGGTACGTAGAGATAAAGCATCGTGGATGTTGCTTGTGCGCGCTCCGAGGAATCGGAAATCATGACGATGGAATTTCCGATCTTGAACTCCGCATGTCCAACCTTGCCATCCGGCCGCATCAGCGGCTCGAAGACCGGTTGGGCTCCAAAAGCGTCTTTCATGAAGTGGATGATCTTCTCCGCACCATCGACGACGAGATAGGGCGTGACGGTGTGGTATCCCTCGGGAACCGGTTTTACTTTGGTTGCCATGGCTGTCTCCTCTGGTTTGATGGATTTGATCCATGCAGGACGACCCAGCCCGCCTCGTAGTGCGTCCGAAATCTTCGGCCCGGTCTTTGAACAAAGTATGACAGCCGGTGCGCCCCGCTCCGACGCATCACTGCCTGTCCGCTGCTTGTCGCGGGGCGCCCGACCCACCTATGGTCGGCTATTGCGTGCCGCATCGGCCGCGGCGAAATGCGCCATCTGGTCCTGGTGGGCTTTTGCGAACGATGGACGGGCCGTGGCGCGCGCGACGTAGTCGCGGCAGGCCGGATGTTCCGCCAATCCGTCGAAGCGATCGACCAGGCGCAGCACGTCCGCCATCAGGATGTCGGCGACGGAGAACGAGCTTGCCAGCCATTCGCGCCCCGCCAGCACCGGCTCCATGTGCTTGAGCCGAAGCTTGACGAAATCGTCCACGAATTTCCACGCCGCCGTGTCGGTCGGATGGCCCATGAACTTCGACAGCGCCCAGGGCAGGCTGGCCATCTCCACCGAATTGAGCGCCGCGAACACCCATTCCGTCGTTTCGCTGCGACCGCGCGGATCTGGTGGCATCAGCCTGTCGCTGCGCTCGCCGAGATGCAGCAGGATTGCGCCGGTCTCGAAGATCGAGAGCCCGCCATCGGTCAGCCACGGCACCTGGCCGAACGGCTGGTGCGCGAGATGCGCAGGCCCCCGGTCGTCGAACGGCACGCTCGCGACGCGATAGGGCAAGGCAGCTTCTTCGAGCGCCCAGCGCACACGGAGGTCGCGCACGAAGCCGCGCGGGGGTGGGGGAACCCAGTCGAAGGTGGTCAGGGTGAGGTCAGGCATGCGGTGTCTCCGTGCTGTCTGGGCAGAGGACGGATGAAGGGCGGGCATTCCGACAGGAGGAGATGTTTTTTCTCCAAGCGCAGAGGCCGTAGGGTGGGCAAAGGCGGGTTTGCGCCGTGCCCACCATCTCTTGGCTTGCGACAGAATACGTGAGCACGCTTCGCTTTGCCCAACCTACGGGGCCGGCAGGTTTCGCTTATTGGCCTAGCTTCGCCAGCTTGCCCTCCTTTGCCGCTTCAACCGCGCGCTCCGCGTCCTCCCGCAGCAGCAATCGCTCCGCCACCTGCCGCGCGGCCTCGCGTCGGACCGCCGCCACATACGCTCCGTCATCCGCATAGCGCTCCGCAATCGACAGCCTGGGATCGTGCACTTCCTTTCGTGCGGCCTCGGTCGGCGCGAACGGCACCACGGTGCCCTGCAGGGGATAGAGAGCCGTCGGCCCAAAGCCCTGCGCGCGCGGATTCCATCCGGTGTAGGTCGCGCGCGGCACGGCGAGCGCAAGCTGGCGAACGCCTGATATGGCCATGCCGTCGTCATCCGCCTTCGGGACGAACACGGGATAGCGGCCGATTTCCTTGGGCGGCAGCACGCTCTGGTCGGAGAAGGCGGCGAGTGTGTGGATGCAGGCGTAGGGCAGCCCGGGAATGTCTGCCGGCACCGCGCGTTGCGCCGATACCAGCGTGCCGTGAGCGCGCATCGGGATGCGGCTTGCCGGCGGCTTCGTGCCGTCGCTGATCCAGGCGTTGAGGTCGGTGAGCAGCGCGCGCATCGGCATGCCCGCATGCATCGGGTTCTGCGGCAGCGACATCGCGGGCACGCCCTTGCGCATCACGTCCGCAGCTTCGGCGAAATGCGGCGTGCCTGCGATCATGTAGGCGCGGACGTTGTCGGGGAGGTCGAGGTGGTTGCCGGCGAGATCGGTGACGAGCAGCGAGGCGTGCGAAGCCCACCATTCGTGCTCGCTGTCGGTCTGCATCACCTTGGGGCAGGTCGCCGAGAGCGCGCAGCGGCGCAAGAGGCCGTCGGTCTTGCCGGAATAGGGATCGCTCAGGCTCGCATAGGTGAAGGGGAAGAGATCGGCCTGCCACGCCGGATCCTGCGGATGGCGCGGGTTACGGCCGGGCTGGCCGAAGCGGACGTTGGTTGCCATGCGCCGCGTGCCGGCGACGTGCGGCATCAATCCGTCGAAAACCATGCGCCCCTGGAGGTCCTCGTTGAAGCCGAGATAGAGGAAGTCGCGCAAGAAGCGGCCGGATTGCGAGACGCCGAAGCCGATGGTGCGGCTGACCGACGGATGCAGGCCGCTCAACAGCGGGTTCGCTTGCGACTCGTCGTGGCGCAGAAAACTGACGACGTCGCGCACGGCGGCAAAGCCCATGCCGAGCGGCACCGGATCGCGCGCGGTGTAGGTGATCTCGTAGAGCGCGCCGGCGTCAAAACCTTCGGGCCGGGCGATTTCCACCGTCACGGGATCGACGAGCTTTGCCGAGAGACCGGGCGGCATCTGCCGCGCATCGGCCCAGGCCGCTCGCACGGTGACGTTGAGACTGGCGGCATCGGCGGCCGGCCAGGTCAGCGTCGCGCGCGCCGGATTAGTCGTGTTGTCGAAGATTGCCTCTTCGCGCGCGGGGCCGGTGACGCCCTTCAGCACCGGCGCGGCAAGCGCGAGCTGTCCCGGCTTGGAGGAGATGTCGCCCTGCCAGCCGACCCAGACCATGGTGTAGCCTTGGCGGTGCAGGAAGCCGATGCCGGCGTCCTCGGCCTTGTCCGCATTGTTGGCGCCGGGCTGCGCGGAATCGTCGAACAGTTGCGGTGCGAGCTTGCGGCCGCGATTGGGCACCTCCAGCAGCAGCGTGCCGTTGCCATGCGCGGGATCGCTCGGCCGCAGGATCACGACGTCAGCGGTGGCCTCGACCTTGCCGTCGGCGCCACGTGGCGCCAGTGCGAGATCGGTGATGACGGCGTTGCGGTCGTCGGACGGGTTGAGCGCGAGGGTCGCGCGCGCGGTGATGCGCTCATAGGTTCCGACATTGCCGAAGCTGCGGCCGGCAAAGGCGGGCACGCGTTCCAGGATGTCGAAGCGGACGATTTCGGCGGGCGAGGCCGCAGGCCACAAGCAGGTGATCGCAACGAGACCTGAGATGATCCTGCGCATGGCCGTTCCTTCCCTATTGGCGTGACGGAAAAATCCGTCTCGCGGGCTTTTTGTTGCTGCCACTATAACCGGGTATGCTGAGGCCAAACAACAGGAGGAAATCCGATGCCATCAGCGTACTTCGTCGTCCGCGCCACCGTGGCCGATCCCAACAAGCGCGCCGCGTTCGACAGATGGTACGAGACGGAACATCTGCCGGATGCGGTGAAGGCGTTCGGTGTAGTCAAGGCCTGGCGGTTCTGGAGCTTGGACGATCCCTCGCTGCACCAGGCCATGTATCAGTTCGATGACGAGGCGAGGCTGGCTGCGATGCTGAAGGGTGATGCGTTGAAGCGCCTGACGGCCGACTTCAACCGCGACTGGCCCGACGTGACGCGCACGCGCGAGACGCTGGTGCTCGCGCAGGAGTTCGGAACGTAGCTGCGATCGTAGCCCGGATGGAGCGCAAGCGTAATCCGGGATTCTTGCATGACGCTACGTCGGCCCCGGATTGCGCTTCGAGGCTGGGCAAGTATTTGTTTGGGCGCGGCTTACGCGGCATATCGGAAAATTGGACGGATTTGGGCTCGGATTGGCGCTGGAGCGGGCCGTATCCGGGTGATGATGTCGGTGATGTCGGTGATGGCGTTGAGCAGCAAGAGTGCCAAATGCGGAAGCCGGCTTGCCAGATAGGCCATGAAGGCGTCGAGGCCGAGAATGCTGAGGACTCGGGAGAAATTGTAGCAAAGCGCCATCAGGCTCCATTCGCCACAGACTTTGTCGAAGCCGCGGACGAGGAAGTGGCGGTAGCCGGCCCGGCATTTGATGGTGCCGAAGGGGTGTTCGGCGAGTTCGGCGCGGCGGCGCATCTGGGCCTCGGCGCCCTGCATCCGCGCGCGATGCCGATCCAGCACCGCTTCATGCTCCCAGCGCTGGACGGTGCGCGTCGGGATCTTGACGGTGACACAGCGCGCGCGCAGCGGGCAGGCGTCGCAATCTGACTTGCGGCTGACATACCTGATCTCGATCCGGTTGCCGTTGGTCTTGCGACCGTCCGTGGGACGCAGCTGCTTGCCGGCGGGACAGCGATAGACATCCGCTTCGGCGTCGTAGGCGAACGCCTCATGGCTGATGCGATCCTGCGCTTCGAGCCGCGTGGTTCGCTTGGCCAGCGGAACGTAGGCGGCAATGCCGTTCTCCTCGCAGTCCTTGAGCGTATGGCCGTTGTAGTAGCCGGTATCGGCGAGAACCGTCAGCGTCTCGACGCCAAGCTCGTCCTTTGCGGCCTTGGCCATGTCGTAAAGCTGGCCGCTATCGTTGCCGTCGTTGACGACCTCGCTCGCCGCGATCAGAGCGTGCTTGTCGTCGACGCCGATCTGAACGTTATAGCCTGCCACCACCTGGCCGTTCTTCGACAACAGGCGGGCATCCGGATCGGTTCGCGACAGCTGCGTCTGCCCGCTCTCCTCCAGTCGTGCCAGATCGGCCTGCAAGCTGGCGCGCTTGGCCATCAACGCCGCCACCTCTTGTGCGAGGTCTCCGCCGCGACTGCCATCGCCTCCGCCATCCCGCCCCGCGGGTGGACGTTCCACCTCGGCGCTGTCGTTGGCCTCGAGCGTGGCACCATAGGCTTCAATATCCTGCTCGATCTCCGCCAGCCGCTTGGCGAGCTTGCGCTGCGTTTTGATGCTCGCCTTGCTGGCGTTGCCATCAAAAAACGCACCGTCGATCGCCACAACCTCTCCGCCAATCAGACCGAGTTCGCGCAGCATCAGCACAAACTCCCGGTTCACCGCCTTGAGCGTCTTCCAGTTCTCCTGGCGGAACTTGGCGATGGTGCGATAGCCCGGCACCAGGCGCTTCATCAGCCAGATCAGTTCCAGATTGCGCCGGGCTTCGCGCTCCAGGTTGCGCGACGACCGGATCCGGTTCAGGTAGCCATAAAGATAAAGCTTCAGCAGGTCGGCCGGGTCATAAGGTGGCTGTCCAGCCCCGCCGCTCGATCCGGCATGGCGGAAGCCAAGCTTCCCGAGGTCAAGCGCTGCAACAAAAGCCTCGATCACCCGAACCGGATTGTCGCCGGCCACATAATCTTCCACCCGCGCCGGCAGAAGGCTCGGCTGATCCCGCCTGACGCCGGTTTTGAAGGTACGATTCGTCATGCCGAATCCTACCTTCACTCGATGTTAGAATCTTGCCCAGTCTCTTCGCTTCATCCGGGCTACGAAGAATTGTCCGGGAATCTGAACGCGCGATTCAGCTTCGGTTCATGTCGCGACCGCGAAACTTCCTCTGCATCACAGGCACGCTGATCCAAGAAGGAAGAAATCATGGAGCGCCGGAACTTTTTGAAACTTGCATTGGGAGTGACGGCGGGAGCCGCTGCCTTTGCCGCGACTGCGCAGGCCGCGCCGCTGTCCCCGCAGCCGGTCGGTGATCCCGCCCGCATGCCGCAAGGCAATTCCGACGCTCATCCCGCGGTCACCACCAGCGAGGAAGCCGCCAAGTTGACGCCCGAGCAGGTTCATTGGCATGGGCGCCATCGCGGCTGGGGCCACCGTCATTGGCGCCGGCATCGCCGGCGCTGGCACCGCCGTCATCACTGGTAAGGTCGCGACAGTTCGCGGATGGGACGGGGATCGCCGCTGGCGGTCCCTGTTTCGTTTCTGGAGGAGGCTCCGCCTTCCATGGCGGACGAATCGTCGGCGGGGGCGCCAAACGAAAATGGCCGCGCAAGCTCATGCCGCGCGGCCATTTTGCTATGTGAAAGGGTCAGATCGGACGGCAGCGGCCGGCGTACCAGCGGAAGCCGTAGGGGCACACGCGCGCGCGGGGCACCACGACGACCGGAGCCGGAGCGACCACCACCGGGGCGGGACGCACGACGACCGCGCCGCGCATCGGACGGCAACCGCCATAGGCGCCGCGATACCAGCCCGGGCCGCAGCCGCCGGCGGCGCTGGCCGCCTCGCTGAAACCGACGACCGCGCTGGCGAGCATGACGGCAGCGAACAGATATTTCATTTGATCTTCCTTCTCGTCCTTGGGGCAGGCTTAGGGGGATGGCGCTTGCGGCGCACAATGAATCAAGAGATACGATTCGACACGTTAAAATTGGAGAAACATGCCGACACGTCGCGATCCAAACCTGCCAATCATGACCTGAATGCGGCATGAACGTTCCCCGCATACGGCCTCAGGCGACGGCGATGGCGCTAGAGACCGTTCAGATGAATCTGAATGGTCTCTAGATTCTTTGGCTTTGACGCGTTTTCTTGTCGCGAACCGGTATCCACTTCGCTCGAAAACGCTCTAGCGGCCAAGAAAGCCCAGCACCAGCTCCCTGTACTTCTCCGGCGCCTCCAGGAAGACGAGATGGCCGGTGTCCGGTATCACCTCGGCTCGCGCGTTCGGCATCTTCGCGGCCAGTGCCTTCGCCAGTTCGGCGTTCTGCCCCATCTTGGCGCGCAGCGCCTCCGGCGCGTTCGGTCGTCCTGGCGCGTTGTGGTCGTCGGCGCCCATCACGAACAGCGTGGGCAGGGTGATGAGCGGGATCTCGTGCGCCACCGGTTCGCGATAGATCATCTGGCCGGAGTTGACGAAGGCGCGCAGCCAGCGCGGATAGTCAGGGCTGCCCTTGATGTTGAAACGGGCATCGATGAACGGGGTGATCGCCTCCGGCGGCAGCTTGATCGCGTAGTTGGTCTGGAGCTGCTTGCGATAGCCCTCCGCGGTGAGCTTGTCCTCGGTCTCGATCATCTTTTCCGTCGGCGTCGGCGGCACGTAGAGGCGGTAGTCCTCGAGTCCGATCGGTGCAGTCAGCACCAGATGGGCGACGCGGTCGGGGTAGGCGCGGGCGATGCGCACGCCCAGCATGCCGCCGAGCGAATGGGCGACGATCTCGGCCCTGTCGATCTTGAGGTGATCGAGCAGCGCGATGGTGTTGCGCGCCAGATTGTCGAAGTGGAGCTCGCCGGCCGGCTTGGATGATTTGCCGAAGCCGATCTGGTCCGGCACGACGACGCGAAAGCCGGCCTCGCCCAGCATCTTGATCACGGGCGCCCAGTAGCTCGACGGGAAATTGCGCCCGTGCAACAGCACCACGGTGCGGCCGTTCGGCAGCGCGGGTGCCACGTCCATATAGGCCATGCTGAGCTGCTCGCCGTCGTTGACCAGCGGCAGGAGGTGTACGGGATAGGGATAGGCAAAGCCTTCGAGCGCGATGCCATAGGGTTCGCGCGGCGCGGTGTCGGCAGCGTTGGCGAAGGAGAGCGGGGCGGTGAGGAGGACTGCGGCGAGCGCGGCCGGGAGGATGCGGTTCATGGGGGTCTCGTGTTTGGAGCCGTCATTCCGGGGCGCGCGCAGCGCGAGCCCGGAACCTCGAGATTCCGGGTTCGGCTCTGCCGAGCCGCCCCGGAATGAGGGAGGCCATAAACGCGCGGATGGCCGGGTCAAGCCCGACCATGACGAGACCATCCATTCACACGCAAACGTGCGATTTCACGCAGCTTGCGTGATCAATCCTTCCCGTCGCCGAACAGCGCGGCGAACTGCTTCTCGCCGGCGCGGGTGAAATTCACGACGCGGCTGCCGGGGGTGGCATCGCGCGCGGCCCATTTGAGTTCGGCGAAGCGCTGCATCATCGCGGCGCCCAGCGTGCCGGCGAGATGGTGCCGCCGCTCACTCCAGTCGAGGCAGGCCTTGCATACCGGCCGGCGAGGATGGGTGAGCATATCAGGCGAGATCTGCAAATGCTTGGCGAGGAAGCGCTCGCCCTCGGCCGTGAGCTCGATCTCCTGCTTCTTCTGCCTGACCAACTGCCGCGCCCGCATGGTGTCGAGCATCTGCACGCCGAGATCGCCGGCGAGATGGTCGTAGCAGATCCGCGCGCGCCGCAGCGCCGGATCCTTCGGGCCGGTGCGCACCCGCATGTGGCCGGTCCGCGCGGCAAGCCCCGCCAGGCCCTCGAGCACACCGGCGACGTCGTCATCGGTGAGGCGATAATAACGATGCCGGCCCTGCTTCTCCGGCTCGACGAGGCCGCCGGCCTCGAGCTTCGAAAGGTGGGAGCTCGCGGTCTGCGGCGTAATGCCGGCCTCCTGCGCCAGCTCGCTCGCGGTCAGCGCGCGGCCGTTCATCAGCGCGGTGAGCATGTTGGCGCGGGCGGGATCGCCGACCAGCGAAGCGACCATGGCGATGTCGGGACCTGATTTCATGCTTCGATGGTAGCCGAAGCATCGCGGTCGGGCAAGCGCGTAGCGTGTTGCCACATCGTCGTTGCGAACGAACGCCGAAGCAAAATCCACCGCGGATTCCTCATCCTGAGGAGCGCGCCCTTGCGCGCGTCTCGAAGGATGAAGGCCTGGCCGGTGGCCTCGCCCTTCGAGGCGCGCGTTCCGCGCTCCTCAGGGTGAGGATCTGGTTTCGGTGATTGCGTTTGTGCAACGACGATGCGGAAACACAGGAGCCATCATGTCCGTCACCGTCTTCATCCGCTACCAGCTCGATCCGTTCAAGCGCGCGCAGTTCGAGGAATACTCGAAACGCTGGCTCACCATCATCCCGAAATGCGGCGGTGACCTGATCGGCTATTTCATGCCGCATGAGGGCACCAACAACATTGCGTTTGCGCTGATCACCTTCGAGAGTCTGGCGGCGTATGAAGCCTATCGTGCGCGGCTGCGGCAGGACGCGGAAGGCATAGCGAACTTTCATTTCGCCGAGGAAAACAAGTTCATTCTCGCAGAAGAGCGCACCTTCCTGCGTAAGGTGGTATTGTAGGCCACGACATCGTTCGCAGGAGACCGCCCATGATCGCCGTGATCTTCGAAGTCTGGCCGAAGCCGGAGCACCGCCAGGACTATTTCGACCTCGCGGCCGACCTGAAGCCACTGCTGCAAACCATCGACGGCTTCATCTCGGTCGAGCGCTTCGAAAGCCTGACCGAGAAGGGCAAGATCCTGTCGGTGTCGTTCTGGCGCGACGAGACGGCGGTCGAGGCCTGGCGCAACACGATGGAACATCGGCGCACCCAGGCCAAGGGCAGGGCGAAGATATTCGCCGACTATCATCTGCGCATCGCCAGCGTCATCCGAGACTACGGCATGACGGATCGAGACGAGGCGCCGAAGGACAGCCGTGCGGTGCACGACGCCGGTTAGCCGCCAGCACTATTCAATCTATGGTGGACATCTTGCACAGGTTGTGAGATGTCTATGCCGCGCTCGTCATTTTATTTGGAGCGCGTGCAGTTGATAGTTTGAAATTGATTTCAATCCGCCCCTTTTGATGGGCGGTCAAAATGCGCCGAGCGTCAGAGCGAGGTGTTTGATATGACCATTTTTGTTGGGCCTCCGTCCCTTGCCATTCGAAACAAGCCGATCACGAATGAACTGAGAAGCGTGTTGAACACCGCCGCTGAAGCTGCAGGTGTCGACACAATCCGGATTACGTCGGGCGGACAGGATGCGCTCGGTCACGGCACCCGCCGCACCGGATCCACCCGCCACGACCTCGGACGCGCGGCCGATTTGCAATGCGTCGTCGGTGGTCAGGCGCTGACGTTCACCGACGAAGCGGCTCCGCCGGGCATCTTGCGTTTCGTGATGGCCGCGGCTGCAGCTGGCGCCATCGGCATCGGCGCAGGCGTCGGCTACATGGGCAACCGGACGATCCACGTCGGCTTCGGCACCTCCGTCAACGACCACAACAGGCTGACCTGGGGGGTCGGAGGCCGATCGGCCACCGCCCCGCAATGGTTGCGCGATGCGGCGCAGGATGGCTGGGATGGAGGAGGGCCCATGTTGCCGCCGGCGTCGGCTGACGAAGCCATTCATCCCGGGCGTTACGCGGTGATGGCGCGCGACGGCCTGAAGCTGCGTGGTGGCCCGGGCACGAATTTCGGGTCGGACAGAACGCTGCCCGCTGGGACCGAGCTGAAGGTCGTCGCCGTCTCCAACGTCGATCCCGCCTGGGTCCGCGTCGATCTCGAGGATGACGGTCTGCTCGACGGTTACGTCTTTGCAGCCTTTCTCGCCGCGGTCGAAGCTGCGCCGGCTTGAGACGACTGACGAGGCCCATCGATTCCATGTTCAGCGACGGAGTTCATCATGGTGAGCGTCGACGATATCAGGTGGTTCAAGCAGCATTTTCGCACGCAGATCGAGGCAGCCTTGCCGGGCACGCCCCTGGACGTCGACATGATCGTTGCGATCGCGTGCCAGGAAACGGGCTACATCTGGTCCGTGCTCCGCAAGAAGAACCTTCCGCTCGATCGTGTCCTCGCGCTCTGCGTCGGCGACACCATCGATTTCCAGGGGCCGGGCAGGGGACGGCAAGCCTTCCCGCGCAACAAGGCGCTCCTGCTGGCCGAGACCAATGGGCAGGGGATGTTCGACATCGCACGCGATGCCCTGGAGCAGATGTCAGCCTTCGTCCGTGGCTACGAGCGTGCCGTCGCCAATCCTGACAAGTTCTGCCACGGATTTGGAGTGTTTCAGCGCGATCTTCAGTTCTTCAAGGACGATCCGGACTACTTTCTCGAACGGCGCTACGAGAATTTCGCCGATACGCTCGCGCAATGCCTTGGGGAATTGAGGCGCGGGCTGAAGAAGCTCGGCTTTCAGTCGAGGACGAGCCTGACTGATCTCGAATTCTGCGCGGTCGCCATCGCCTACAACACCGGTGGCTTCAATCCGGCGAAAGGTTTGAAGCAAGGCCACAAGGATGACAGCGGGAAATATTACGGCGAGCAGATCTTCGACTTTCTGACGTTGTCGCGGACGGTCGACGGCGCTGAGGTGTTGGCGCCGGGACGTTACGTCGTGATGGCCCGCGGCGGCCTGAAGCTGCGTGGCGGCCCGGGGACGAACTTTGCCTCGGAAAAGACCCTTCCGCTCGGCAGCGAATTGGACGTCGTCGAGACCAGCAGCCTGGATTCGACCTGGGTGCGGGTGGACCTGGAAGGCGACGGCCTTCTCGACGGTTACGTGTTTGCAAGCTTCCTCTCGCCGGCCCAGCAACATATGGCCTCACGAGAGGACGTCCCCGAGCCGGCCTGACGCGGTCGGTTCGTCGAGCGTAGTCCGCCGCCATCTTTGGTGGACGAAGAAACACACGAGCTGCGGCGCACTGGCGGTCGTCGCTGCGCATCCCCATTTCTGCGGCGAGCCATCGTCATGGGGAGAAAAACATGCACGTCACGACCGCGGACAAGCGCGCGACATTCAGGAAGATGCACGAGAGCGGCTGTTTCATCCTGCCCAATCCGGTCGACGTCGGCAGCGCGAAAGCGTTGCAGCATCTCGGCTTCAAGGCGATCGCGTCATCGAGTGCGGGCTTTGCCTGGACCATCGGCAAGGCCGACAACCGTGTCACCGTCGAGGACGTCTGTCAGCATCTGGCAGCATTGAGCTCGGCGGTCGACATTCCCGTGAACGCGGATTTCGAGGGTGGCTTTGCAGTCGAGCCCGACAAGGTCGCCGACAATGTCGAGCGCTGTGTGCGTACCGGCGTGGCCGGCCTGTCGATCGAGGATTCCACTGGCGACAAGGCCAAGCCGCTCTACGACCGCGCGCTCGCGGTCGAGCGGATCGAGGCTTCGCGCAAGGCGATCGGCGATAGCGGCACGCTGCTGGTCGGCCGGTGTGAAGCTTATCTGTGGGGTGTCACCGACCTCAAGCTCGTCATCGACAGGCTCAGCGCCTACGCGGACGCCGGCGCCGACTGCCTCTATGCGCCGGGTCTGAAGAGCCGCGAGGACATCGCCGCGGTGGTGAAGGCGGTGCATCCGAAGCCGTTCAACCTCCTGATCGGCGGTTCCGGTCTGTCGCTTCAGGAAGCCGCCGATCTCGGCGTCCGCCGGATCAGCGTCGGCGGCTCGCTCGCCCGCGCCGCCTGGGGCGGCTTCATGCGCGCGGCGAAGGAGATGGCAGAGCAGGGGACCTTCGCCGAGCTCGGCAACGGCTATTCCGGCGGCGAGCTCAACAAGATGTTCAGCTAGGCGAACGAAGAGCGGCGGGACATTGTCCCGCCGCGCTCACGTCTCATTGCGAACTGTTACTTCGCGCCGTCAGACGGAGTCTGTGCATCCGGCGCCGGCTTTGCAGCAGGGGTATCCGGAGCCGGGGCAGCCGGCTTGCTCGGCGCCGCGCCCGTGGTCACGCCCGGCTCGGTGTTGGTGCGCGGCGTCACGTCGCGCATGGCCGGAGGCGCCGCCGGATTGGTCGGCTGCGTCTGCGCGGTCTGCGAGGCCGGCGTGTTGCTGGCCTGGTTGGTCGTGCTGGTATTGTTCAAGCCGTAGAACACGGCACCTAGCACCAACGCGATCGCAACGGCGAACAATGCAACCTTGCCGCTGGAGGCGGGGCCTTCGCCAAGCTCGGGATCGGCCTGAAGCTCGGCATCCCGGCGCGCCGCACGGACATACTCATCGTCGGCGAGGTTCGGGCGATACGGATCGTTGGGAAAACGCTCGTCAGCCATCATTAGTCTCCTCGTTTATTGCGGCTGGACAACCCGTGGATGCGAGATTCTGTTCCGCGTTCCCCAATGCTTTCGTCGCATGTTGCCTCCGCGTCGGGAATCGGGAACTTGTTCCTCAGGGAACCCCGCGCGGGAGTTCCATGGCAGGAGGAGGGAACAAGCCGATGTGGAGCCTGCCACCAACTGATAGCGTGTTGCATTTCCTGTCGCTGGTTGCGGTGGCCGCGCAGGGCATGACGGCTGCGCTCGCTGCCGGACGCCGCAGCATGGACTGGCTAGGGGTCTGCTTCCTCGGCTGCATCACCGCGCTCGGTGGCGGCACGCTGCGCGATCTCTTTCTCGGACATTATCCGCTGGCTTGGGTGCAGAAGCCGATCTATCTCGCGCTGGCGGGCGGCGCGGCTTTGGTCACCATCCTGATCGCGCGTCTCGTGCACCGGCTGAAGGTCGCCTTCATCGTGCTCGATGCCATCGGCCTCGTCGTCTTCACCATGATCGGCTGTGACGTTGCCTGGCAGATGGATGCGACGCTGCCGATCGTCATCGTCTCCGGCATGGTGACCGGCTGCGCCGGCGGCGTGTTGCGCGACGTGCTCTGCAACGACGTGCCGCTGCTGTTTCGCTCCGAACTGTACGCCAGCGTCTCGGTGGTGACGGGACTGTTCTACGCGACGGCGTTTGGATTGCAGCTCAACGCCGAGCTCTGGACGATCCTGACCTTCGTGCTTGGCCTCAGCTTCCGCCTGCTCGCGGTGCGCTACAAATGGGAGATGCCGAAATTCGTCTTCACGGGAGATGAGGAGAAGTAGGGCTTATTTTTTCGCCTCGCTCTATCAGCGTCGTCATTGCGAGCGGAGCGAAGCAATCCAGGGATGCTCCGCGGAGAGTGTCTAGATTGCTTCGTCGCTGCGCTCCTCGCAATGACGGGGACTACTCCTGCTTTCTCGCCTTCGCCACCTGCGCCGGTGTCACCAGCGGGCCTGCATTGCCCCAGGAGTTGCGGATGTAGTTCGTCACCGCCGCGATCTCGTCGTCGGACAATTGCTTGGCATAGGCCGGCATCTCGCCGGTATTGGGCGCGCGCGGCGTCGTCACGGTGTGGGCGCCGTCGAGGATGATGCGCAAGGTGGAGGACGGATTGATCGATTGCAGCAGCGCATTGCCGGGCAGCGGTGGGTAGATCCGCGGGCTGCCGGTGCCATCGGCCTCATGGCAGGCGACGCAGAGCTTTGCGTAGACCGCCTGGCCGGCCTTCATCTCGGCATCATCGGGCGGCGTGACGATCGTCTCGCGCCGCGCCGGAGGCAGGCCCTTCAAATAGACCGCGATCGCGCGCACGTCGGCATCGCTCATCTTCGAGGTCGAATTGACGATCACCTCCGCCATCGGCCCGCCGGCATGGCTCTTGGCGTTGCGCCCGCTTTGCAGATATTCGGTGATGTCCTGGGCACTCCACGATTTCAGCCCGGTGCGGGCAGCGCCATCGAGCCTTGGCGCATACCAGTCGCCGACCTCGCTGCCGGACAGAGCCTGCGCCTGCTTGTCCGCGCCAAAATAGTTTTTCGGCGTATGGCAGGCGCCGCAATGGCCGAGACCGGTGACGAGATAGCCGCCTCTGTTCCACGCGGCGCTCTGACTCTGGTCGGGCTCGAACAGGCCCGGCTTGAAGTACAGATAGTTCCAGACCCGCATCAAGCCGCGATAGCCGAACGGCCAGCGCAGCTCCGGCGGCTTGTTGCGGCTGGTGACGGGCGCCAGCGTCCCCAGATAAGCCCGGATCGCCAGCGTGTCGTCCTTCGTCATCCGCGTGAAATAGGGATAGGGAAACGCCGGATAATAGTTCGAACCATCAGGCGCGACGCCATAGCGCAAGGCGCGTGTGAAGTCGGCGTCCGACCAGGCGCCGATTCCGGAGTCACGGTCCGGGGTCAGGTTCGGCGTATAGATCGCACCGAAGGACGTATCGATGCGCTTTCCGCCCGCGAACGGCTTTGCCGGATCGGCGGTGTGGCAGCCCGCGCAGTCGCCGGACTCGACCAGCGCCTTGCCATGGGCGATCAACTCCGGCGACGGCTCTGCGGCAACGGCCGCGTTCGCAACCGCACTGCACAACGCGATCACCACCAGAATCGTCCGCATCGAAGGCCTCTCCTGCGACCAATCGCCATCATGCCGCATCAGCGGGACGTCACGTCATTTCGCGACGGCGGGGGTATGGTGACACAAATTGAAAATGCCCAGCGTGTTTCAGGCCACGAAATTGCGATTTTTACCCGGCGCTCCCTTTGGTCCAGAATTGTGATGCGGAGCGTTAAATATCCGACATAGAGTGGCGGAGGTGGTCGGCGCGCCCTAGCTAAAAACAACGGGCAGGCAACGACTTAAGCGGCAAGACCTGAACAGGGCGTTGGAAAGAGGACAGCATGGGAATCAACCAGGGTCCGATCAGTCTCGATCAAAAATACACGCAAGGCACCGGACACGTCTTCACCACGGGCATCCAGGCTCTGGTCCGCCTGCCCATGGCCCAGATCCGGCGCGACCGCGCCAACGGCCTCAACACCGCCGGCTTCATCTCCGGCTATCGCGGCTCGCCGCTTGGCGGCTATGACCAGCAGCTCTTCGCCGCGCGAAAACATCTCGAACAATACAACATCAAGTTCCAACCCGGCGTGAACGAGGATCTGGCGGCGACCGCCGTCTGGGGCTCGCAGCAGCTCAATCTCTCGCCCGGCGCCAAATATGACGGCGTCGTCGGCATCTGGTACGGCAAGGGCCCCGGCGTCGACCGCTGCGGGGACGTGTTCCGCCACGGCAATGCCGCGGGCTCGGCGAAGAACGGTGGCGTGCTCTGTCTTGCCGGCGACGACCACGGCGCAAAATCCTCGACTGTCCCGCATCAATCCGACCATGCCTTCATGTCGGCGCTGATGCCCTATCTCTATCCGTCCAGCATCCACGAGATGATCGAGATGGGTCTGCTCGGCATCGCGATGTCGCGCTACTCCGGCTGCTGGGTCGGCATGAAGGTGATCACGGAGACGGTGGAGACCACCGCCGAGATCGATCTCACCGACGAGATGAAGCCCTTCATCATCCCTGCCGATTTCGAGCTGCCGCCCGGCGGCCTCAATCTGCGCTGGCCCGACGACCGCTTCGAGCAGGACCGCCGCCTCCAGGACTACAAGGGCTTTGCCGCGATCGCCTTTGCGCGCGCCAACAAGGTCAACCGCGTCACCATGGATTCGCCGAACGCGCGCTTCGGCATCATGGCATCAGGCAAGAGCTATGAGGACGTCCGCCAGGCATTGCGCGAGCTCGGGATCACCGAGGAGGTCGCCGCCAAGATCGGCTTGCGCCTCTATAAGATCGGCATGCCCTGGCCGCTGGAGCCGGAGGGGGTACGGCAGTTCGCCGTCGGACTCGAAGAGATCTTCATCGTCGAGGAACGCCGCGAGATCGTCGAGAACCAGGTCAAGCAGGAGCTGTTCAACTGGCGCGACGACGTCCGCCCACGCATCGTCGGCAAGATGGATGAGCACGACAAGCGGTTCCTCACCTTCGCCGCCGAGCTCAGCGTCGCCTCGCTCGCGACCTCGCTGACCGAGCGGCTGCTTCGACTTAATCTCAACCCTGAAATTGCGGAGATGCTCCGCGTCAAGGCCGACTGGTTCAACGGCCGCCAGGCGACCCAGATGCAGGCGGTCGCACCTGTCTCCCGCACCCCGTATTTCTGCTCCGGCTGCCCCCACAACACTTCGACCAAGGTCCCCGAAGGAAGCCGCGCCATGGCTGGCATCGGCTGCCACTTCATGGCGCTGTGGATGGACCGCTCCACCGAGACGTTTACCCAAATGGGCGGCGAGGGCGTACCGTGGGTCGGCGTTGCGCCCTTCACCAATGAAGAGCATGTGTTCGCCAATCTCGGCGATGGCACCTACTTCCACTCCGGAAGCCTTGCGATCCGCCAGGCGATCGCCTCGGGCGCCAATGTCACCTACAAGATCCTCTACAACGATGCGACCGCGATGACCGGCGGCCAGCATGTCGACGGCGAGTTGTCGCCGCAGCAGATCACCTTCCAGCTCCACGCCGAAGGTCTCCGCGAGATCTATCTGGTCTCCGAAAATCCCGACGCCTATCCGGCGAGCGAGATCGCCCCCGGCGTCAAGACCGCGCATCGCGACGAGCTCGATACGGTTCAGAAGACGCTGCGCAAGGTGAAGGGCGCATCCGCGATCGTCTTCGTGCAGACCTGCGCCGCCGAAAAGCGCCGCCGCCGCAAGCGCGGTACGATGGAGGATCCGGCCCGCCGCGTCATGATCAACCCGGCGGTCTGCGAAGGCTGCGGCGATTGCTCGGTGCAGTCGAATTGCATTTCGGTCGAGCCGCTCGAGACCGAGTTCGGCCGCAAGCGCGCCATCAACCAGTCCTCCTGCAACAAGGACTATTCCTGCCTGAAGGGCTTCTGCCCATCCTTTGTCACTGTCGATGGCGGCAAGCCGCGCCACCGCGCGCCGGCGGAGCTTGCTGATATTGGCGCACTGCCGGAACCGGCCTCGCGCCCGACACTCGACAAGCCCTACAATATTGCGGTCGGCGGTGTCGGTGGCACCGGCGTGCTTACCATCGGCGCACTGCTCGGCATGGCCGCTCATATCGAGGGCAAGGCCTCGATGATCCTCGATATGTCCGGCCTCGCGCAGAAGGGCGGCGCGGTGCTCAGCCATGTCCGCCTGTCGGATCATCCGGCCGAGGTGACCTGTTCGCGCATCGTCACCGGCACAGCCGATCTCGTGCTCGCCGCCGACGAGGTCGTCGCGGTCGCCAAGGACACGATCTCGCTCTGCGACTCCAGCCGCACCCGCGGCATCATCAACAGCCACGTCATTCCCACCGCCGATTTCATCCTCAACCGCGACTTCAACTTCCAGACCCGCAAGCTCAACGCGGTGCTGGAGACGGCGCTGCACAAGGACTCAGTGTTCTTCGACTTCACCAAGCCGGCCGAGCAGCTGCTCGGCGATGCCATCGCCACCAACATGATGATGATGGGCTACGCCTATCAGAAGGGCCTGTTCCCGCTGTCGGCAGAGTCGATCGAGCAGGCGATCGAGGTCAACGGCGTCTCGATCAAGATGAACAAGGAAGCCTTCCGCCTCGGCCGCCTCGCCGTCGCCGATCCCCAGCGTCTCGCCGACATGCTGAAGGGGACGGATGAAGCTGTTGCGCCGAAGACCTTGGACGCAATGACGCTCGACGAGGTCATCGAGCATCGTGCCAAGCACCTGACGGCCTACCAGAACACTCGTCTCGCCAAGCGCTATCGCAAGCTGATCGATCAGGTCCGCGATGCCGCGGTGAAGGGCGGCTATGGCGAGGCGCTGCCGCGTGCGGTCGCGGTCAACTACGCCAAGCTGCTGGCCTACAAGGACGAATACGAAGTCGCGCGCCTCTACACCGACGCCGCCTTCGAGCAGCAGCTCCGCGACCAGTTCGAGGGCGACTTCAAGTTCAGTTTCAACCTCGCTCCGCCAATCCTGGCATCCGGCGTTGACGCGCTCGGCCGCCCGAAGAAGCGCGCCTTCGGCCCGTGGATGCTGAAGACCTTCCGCGTGCTCGCAAAATTCAAATTCCTGCGCGGCACGCCGTTCGATATCTTCGGTCGCAGCGCCGACCGCAAGCTCGAACGCGATTTGATTGCCGGCTACGAGAAGGACGTTTCGACCGTGCTCGGCCTGCTGTCGCCGGTGACGGCCGATACGGCCGTCGAACTGCTTTCGCTGCCCGACCGCATCCGCGGCTACGGCCCGGTCAAGGAGAAGGCAGTTGCCGACGCCAAGACCCGCTACGCCCAGCTCGCTGCGGACTTGGCGAACCCGCCGCCGGCACCGCGGCAGATCGCAGCGGAGTAGCGGTCTCGTAGGGTGGGCAAAGGCGCAAAGCGCCGTGCCCACCATCTCGTCGAAATCATGCCGGAAGGCGTGGGCACACTTCACTTTGCCCACGCGACGGATCGCGTTCCGTATCGCGCGCGAGCGAGCGCGGTCAATCGTTCACCGACAGCACCATGACCGGATTGGGGATCGCCTCCGGGGCGATCTCCCGATCGAGCGGCAGCACGGCCGTCCCGATCGCGAAGAACTCGATCACATGGGTCTGCCAGCCATGGCTGCCTTCGTGGATATCGACCCCGACGACACCTTCGGCATGCGCGGCCTCGGCTTCGTACTGCATCCGGTCGATGGCGATCTCCCGCGCTTCGTACATGGCGGAGGTGTAGTTCTCGAGCTCGACGTTTTGGCCGACGCTCGATAGGCCCGCCAGCATGCCGCGATGCGCGACGTGATAGACGCAGCTTCCCATCACCATCTCGACCGGACGATATCCGGAATGCAGCAGCGACCAGAAATCCTGTCCCGACAGGTCGGAGGTGAAGGGACCGCCGTCATGCGCGCGGAATCCGGAATGGCCTTCGCCATGGACCACGCCGGTGCCGATGGCGATGAACTCGAGCAGTTGCTCGTCCCATTCCAGCCGCTTGATCGTCAGCTTCACGCCGACGATGCCGTCCGCCCCCATCGCGGTCGCTTCCGCCCGCATGCGGCTCATCGCCAGCTCGCGCGCGTGATACATCGCCTTGGAGAGAACATCGAGCTCCTGATTCTTGCTCCAGCTGCGGTACTGAATTCCGACGTGATACACGCAGCTGCCGACGCATAGGCCGATCGGCTCGAAGCCGGCCTTGCGCACCAGTAGAAATTCGTTGACCGAAAAATCGGAGGTGAACACGCCAGTCGAATGCGCCGAGCTGCGCAAACCCTTCAGGCGCTCCCTGGCGTGCGCCGGCATCTCGTCGGTCATGTCAAATGGCTCCCTCGGATTCATTGGACCGGTAAGATTGGTGATGTGGCCTGGTGCCGACCAGCGGCGTGCGGTCGTCATGCATGTCGACGACCATTCTCACCTGGTGCGGAATCGTGGCGCCGCGCCGGGCGTCGACCGTGGTCGCTACGACGATGTGGCGGGCGAGGTATTGCTTCTGCTTGTTCTGGCCTTCGCGTTCGAACATCTCGCTGAAATTGAGATGCGCCAGCACGCCGTTGCCCTGGGCGCACGCATTGGTCCGCAGCTCCTGATGAGCTCTCTGCCGAACGTGCTGCCAGAGCTCGCTTAGGCGCGTGGACTCGATGTTGCCCATCCATGTCAAGTCCGTGTTGTTGAGCCAGTCGTTCATCCATTCGTAATAGGCGCCGATCGCAATGCCTGTCGGCACCACGTCGGCCTCCAGCAATTTGACGAACTCCAGGGCAGGGACGGTGGCGACGATCGGGTCATCGCTTTGCGGCAATCCCTCGACGCGGACCGCAGTGCCGGCCAGCGTGAAATCCATGCTGTTCGCGATGCCGAGCGGGATCGTGCGCATCTTGACGTCGAGGACCGCGTTGGCGCCGGCGGTCCATGCTTCCTCCTTCAACCGGCGCAACGCCGTGTGCCAGCCTTCGGCGTGGCCCTCGGTCCACGACCAGCCGTAATGCAGCCAGCAGGTTGCCGAGATCGCCGCGATCGGCCGCAAGCCGTGGGATCGCGTAATCAGCAGCTCGGCCGGCGTCAGCGTGGCGGTCCAGGGCCGGCGCCCGCTGCGCGCGCCTTCCAGCCGCACCTTGATGGCCTTCGGTACGTCGCGCCTGCGCAGCGAGTCCTGGATGTCGGCAACGCGTTCGTCATGGGCGGCGCGCCGTGCGATGGTTTCGGCATCCGGCTTTTTGAAGATGTCGAAAATGCCCACTTCAGCTCACCATGAAGTCGCTGAGCGATCCGCTGAGCGCCCGCGCATAGTCGCTGGCCTTCTTGGTTTCCTCGGCGAGCCGCGCGAACCATTCGGCCGGATCGACGCTTTTGGTGTTGAGCACGACGCCATGGACCACCATGGCGATGCTGGCCTTCAGCCGGCCGCCGTCAATCTCCAGATTGTATCGTTTCTCGCCGAGCTCGACCGAGACGCCTTTGGTCTTCACGCTACGGGAAAAGAGGCCGCGGCTTTCGTGGATCGTCACCAGCTCCGGCAGAGCTTCCTTGAGTCTGAGCGCGAAGGCGTGGAGATTGCTTTCGGCGTCCGACTTGAACCGGCGCAGCCACGCGGCGTGGATGTCGAAATTGATGTTCTCGGTCACCGCCGCACCGCCGCGGCGTTCACGCCCTGCATGCCCTGCACGAGGCGGTCGCGGATCGCGGTCAGCTTTGCCTCGCGTTCGCGGTCGCCGGAGGCGACTTCGCGCTCGATCTCGATGACCTCGTGCATGGTCTGGATCGCTTCGTCCGCGACCTGCGCCAGCACGTCGATGTTGCGCTGATCGCCGCCGAGGCTGCGCGCCGCGCTGGTCGCGGCGTCATGCGCGCCCTTCGAGGCCAGGATGGTGATCTGCCGCGCCGCTTCGTCCAGCTTCTCGGATTCGGAAGCGGCTTTGGCGATATCGACTTGCACCACCGCCTGGCTTGCCACCGCCATCAGGCGCGGAATCACCACCAGCATCCCGTTGGATATTTTCATGATCCGGGTCTCGGCGGCCTTTTTGTTCTGTCCGATGATCGGAATCAGCATCGCGGAGGCCACGAGATTTTCGCGCATCTCGGCGATCTTGCCGCGGAAGTTCGCGACCGCCGAGCGAAACTCCATCACGTCCGCGGCGTCCGTGGGGTCGCCGGTCCCGACCGCATGTTGCCGCAGCGCTTCCAGCTCGGACTGACCGCGGTCGAGCGCGAGCTGGCCGGCCGCGATTTCGATCTTCAGATCGTTGAGACTTTGCCGCACCGCCAGTGCCTGCTGGTCGAGCAGCTGGACCGCAACCGTCAGATCCGCCTTGGTCTTGCGCGCTTTGGCCTGTTCGGCATCCATCAGGTCAAGGAACTTCTTGCGGTTCTCCAAAAATCCGCCGAATGCGGTGCGGGCATCGGCCACGACGCCGATCAGTCTGCCGATCAGCCCTTTGCGGCCGACTGGCTGGTCGCCTCTCGCTTCGGCCTGCAGGTCCTGAATTCGCAGGATGTTGACGCCGTCGATGACGCTTGCTGCAATTCGTCCGACCTCGCCGGCATCCTCGAGCCGGACGCCGGTCAACAATTGCCGCGATGTCTGGGCAATCGCCGCCAGCGCGCCGTCACCATGCGCCAGCAACGTCGTGGTGTTGCGGAAATCCACCTTCGCGGCCGAAGTCTGGGCGGCCGTCAAATCCGCCGCGCTGAGATTGGCAATCTCGACCAGGCGCTCCGGTGCCGGTTCGGGCATCAGCCTAGGGTCGGCCGTCGCCAAGGACTGCAGGGCCGGCGCGACCGTGGGCACGTGTCCCGCTGGAGAATTAAGATTGTCAAAGATGGAGAGGTCGAGAGGGGCGGCCGGCTTGTTGTCGGGCATTCTCAGCTCCACCGATCGCTCCACGTCTCCGGGGCGCCCGGATGAACGGAGCAGCTTCTGTCCTGCAACATAAACGTGTAGCGGGCGGGCGCATAGCTTTCGAATATTACGATTCCGTCACGAAGCCGCGGCGGCAAATTTGTGGGCTGGGGAAACATAACCCACCCTAAGATTTTCTCTTTGAAATCAGCCACCGTCCTACTGTGCATGGGGTTGTTTCGTAAAAAAAGAAAAGAACTTGTGCCGTCGGGCAAAACACCGTTAGGGTGCTGTCTGCCGCTCCCGTCATTGCGAGCGGAGCGAAGCAATCCAGAAATGTGTCTGCGGAAAGACTCCTGGATTGCTTCGCTCCGCTCGCAATGACGGGAGAGCGATGAACCCCACTTGCGCCAACCCGCTGCCCTCTCGCCCGACGGAATATTTCCGCGCTTGCCAATCAGGCCACCGCGGTTCAGAAAAACGGAGCAAGAAGAAACGCGAGCGGAGACCTCTGTTTTGACCATCAAGGGCAAGGCCTACATTGCCGGGATCTACGAGCACCCGACCCGGCATGCGCCGGACAAATCCACCGCCCAGCTCCACGCCGAGGTCGCCAAGGGCGCGATCGACGATGCCGGGATCAGCAAGGACGATGTCGACGGCTATTTTTGCGCGGGCGATGCGCCCGGCGGCGCCTGGCCGATGGTCGATTATCTCGGCCTGAACACCAAGAAGCTCCGACACGTCGATTCCACCGAGACCGGCGGCTGTTCCTACATCATCCATCTCGGCCACGCGGCAGAGGCGATCGCAGCGGGCAAGTGCTCAATCGCGCTGATCACGCTGGCCGGCAAGCCGCGCACCGGGGTGATGCCGCCGCGTGCGGCCGGCGCCGAGGTCGATTTCGAGTCCGCTTACGGTGCGACCACGCACAATGCCTACGGCATGTGTGCCATGCGCCACATGCACGACTATGGCACCACCTCGGAGCAACTCGCGTGGATCAAAGTCGCAGCCTCGCATCATGCGCAGTACAATCCGCATGCGATGCTCAAGGACGTCGTCACCGTCGAGGACGTCTTGAACTCGCCGATGATCTCCGATCCCTTGCATCGCATGGATTGCTGCGTCGTCTCCGACGGTGGCGGCGCACTGATCGTGACGACGCCCGAGATCGCCAAGAGCCTGAAGAAGCCGTTGGTCAAGCTGATCGGCCATGGCGAAGCGATGAAGGGTCCGCGCGGCGGCAAGGATCTCGATCTCACATACTCCGCCGGCGTCTGGTCCGGCCCGCGCGCGTTCGAGGAGGCCGGCATTACGCCGAAGGACATCAAATACGCCTCGATCTATGACAGCTTCACCATCACCGTGCTGATGCAGCTCGAAGACCTCGGCTTCTGCAAGAAGGGCGAGGGCGGCAAGTTCGTCGCCGACGGCAATCTGATCTCCGGCGTCGGCAAATTGCCGTTCAACACCGATGGCGGTGGTCTGTGCAGCAACCATCCGGTCAACCGCGGCGGCATGACCAAGATCATCGAGGCCGTCAGGCAGTTGCGCGGCGAGGCGCATCCGAAGGTGCAGGTCAAGAATTGTGATCTCGCCATCGCCCACGGCACCGGTGGACTGCTGGGTGTTCGCCACGCCGCCTCGACGGCCATTCTGGAGCGCGTGTGATGAGCGAAGCGAAAAGGTATCTGGCACCAGTGACGAACCCCGAGACCGCAGCGTTCTGGGACGCGGCCAAGCAGGGCAAGTTCATGATCAAGCGCTGCACGGCGTGCGGCGAGGCGCACTACTTCCCGCGCTCGATCTGCCCGTTCTGCTACTCCGACAAGACGGTGTGGGAGGAGGCGTCGGGCGAAGGCACGATCTACACCTACAGCCTGATGCGTAAGTCGCCGACCGGTCCTTACGCGATCGGCTATGTCACGCTGAAGGAGGGGCCGTCGGTGCAGACCAATTTCGTCGATTGCGATCTCGAGAAGCTCAAGATTGGCCAGAAGGTGAAGGTGGTGTTCAAGCCGACCGACGGCGCACCGCTGCCGTTCTTCACGCCGGCCTGACGCGAAGCCAGATGTAACCCTCTCCCCTTGTGGGAGAGGGTGGCAGCCGAAGGCTGCCGGGTGAGGGGTTTCTCTCCACACGGAAAGTGTCACTGCGGGGCCAACCCCTCACCCGAGTGAGTTTGTTGCAAGAGCGGTGCCGCCCTCTCCCACAAGGGGAGAGGGCACATTAACGAGCATCGCCGCTTGCGGATTAGAAACTCGGGGAGGAAGACAAATAACATGTCCGCCAGATACGAAGAGCTCAAAGGCCTGAAGAACATCGGCCAGAAATATTCCTACAGCGATCGCGAAGTCATGCTCTACGCCTACGGCATCGGCCTCGGCGCCGATCCCATGGACGAGAACGAGCTGGCCTTCGTCAACGAGGGCACGTTCACGCCACGGCCGCTGAAGGTGGTGCCAACCTTCGCCTCCGTCGCCGCGTGGGGCTCGGGGCCGGGCGAGATGAATCTCAACCGCGTCATGGTCGTTGACGGCGAGCGAGACATCACCTTCCATCAGCCGTTGCCGGTGGCCGCCAACATCACCGCCGATTCCTCCGTGCTCGAGGTCTACGACAAGGGCAAAGACAAGGGCGTCGTCATCGCGCATCAGACCGTGCTGAAGAACGAGAAGGGCGAGAAGCTGGCAACGCTGGTCGCCTCGCGCTTCGCCCGCGGCGACGGCGGCTTCGGCGGTCCGAACCTGACCCAGCCCGATCCGCACAAGATTCCCTCGCGTTCGCCCGACAGGACCATCGACATCGTCACGCGCCCCGACCAGGCGCTGGTCTATCGCCTCTGTGGCGACCGCAACCCGCTGCACTCCGATCCCGAATTCGCCAAGAAGGCCGGCTTCCCGCGTCCGATCCTGCACGGCATGTGCACCTACGGCATCACCTGCCGCGGCGTGCTCCAGACCTATGCCGACTACGACGCCAGCGCGTTCCGCCAGCACGTCGCGCGGTTCTCCTCGCCGGTCTATCCCGGCGAGACCGTGACCATGGATCTCTGGAAGGACGGCAACGTGATCTCGTTCGAAGCCAAGGTGAAGTCGCGCGGCGTCACTGTGATCAAGAACGGCAAGACGGTGCTGGGTTAGGCGGGCACGGGCCGTGGTCTCCCTCGCCCCGCTTGCGGGGAGAGGGTGGGGTGAGGGGGAGTCTCCCCGGGGACGGTGAGAGTTGAGTGCGCGGAGGCTCCCCCTCACCCTGAAATCAAGCTGCGCTTGATTTCAGGCCTCTCCCCGCACGCGGGGAGAGGCGAAAGAAAAACAAACAGGGAGAAGCCACCATGGGACTACTCGACGGCAAGGTTGCGCTGATCACCGGCGCGGGTGGGGGCCTCGGTGAGGCCTACGCAAAACTGTTCGCGCGGGAAGGAGCTTCCGTTGTCGTCAACGACCTCGGCGGTCCCCGCGACGGCTCCGGCGCCGACAAGTCCATGGCGCAACAAGTCGTGGATGCGATCAAGGCCGCGGGCGGCAAGGCGGTTGCCAACGGCGCCGACATCTCCACGATGGAGGGCGGCCAATCGGTGTTCGACGATGCCATCAAGCATTTCGGCCGGGCCGACATCCTCGTCAACAATGCCGGCATTTTGCGAGACCAGACCTTCGCAAAAGCCTCCGAGTCCGACTGGGACAAGGTGATCAAGGTGCATTTGAAGGGCACCTTTTGTTGCACCATGCCGGTATTTCGCTGGATGCGGGAAAACGGCGGCGGCGTCATCGTCAACACCTCCTCGACATCAGGGCTGATCGGCAATTTCGGCCAGACCAATTACGGCGCGGCCAAGGGCGGCATCTGGGGCCTCTCCAACGTGCTGGCCATTGAGGGCCGGAAGTACAACATCCGGATCTGGACGCTGGCCCCGGGCGCGCTGACCCGCATGACCGCAGACCTGCCCCGCTATAAGGAGAACCCCGGCGCGGCGCTGGAGCCGGACGGCATCGCGCCGGCCGTGCTATACATGGTCAGCGATTTGTCGGGCGACCAGACCGGCAAGGTGCTGGGCGTGTCCGGGCCCCGCGGCGTGCGCGAGATGCGGATGATGGAAATGGAAGGCTGGAAACCGCCGCATACGGGCTGGAACGCCCAGGACATCGTCGATCACGCCAAGGAGATCTTCTTCTCCGAGGAGCAGATCAAGATGGGCGCGCGGCGGTTTTGATTCACTGTCGTTCCGGGGCACGCGAAGCGTGAACCCGGAATCTCGAGATTCCTAGGTGCGCAATTGCGCACCAGGGTTCGGCTCTGCGAGCTGCCCCGGAATGACGAACAAAGGGATATGGGACTTATGAAACTCACCGCCGACGCCAAGGGCACCTTCGCAATCGCGCCGACGCCGTTCCACGATGACGGTCGGATCGACGAGCGCTCGATCGACCGCCTGACCGATTTCTACGAGGAGGTCGGCTGCGACGGCGTCACAGTGCTCGGTATCCTCGGTGAGGCACCCAAGCTCGATGCCGCCGAGGCCGAGCAGGTGGCGGTGCGCTACGTCAAGCGCGCCAAGAAGATGCAAGTGATCGTCGGCGTCTCCGCGCCGGGCTTTGCTACCATGCGCTCGCTGGCGAAGGCCTCGATGGACGCGGGCGCCGCCGGCGTGATGATCGCGCCGCCGCCGTCGCTTCGCACCGACGATCAAATCGTCGGCTATTTCAAGCAGGCGGCCGAGGCGATCGGCCCCGATGTGCCCTGGGTGCTGCAGGACTATCCGCTGACGCTCTCGGTGGTGTTCACCCCCGCCGTGATCCGCAAGATCGTCATGGACAATGCGAATTGCGTGATGCTCAAGCACGAGGACTGGCCGGGCCTCGAGAAGATCACGACCCTGCGCGGCTTCCAGAAAGACGGCTCACTCCGCCCGCTCTCGATCCTCTGCGGCAATGGCGGCACGTTCCTGGACTTCGAGATGGAGCGCGGTGCCGACGGTGCCATGACCGGCTACGCCTTCCCGGAGCTTCTGATCGACGTCGTGAACCTGTCCAAGGCCGGCAAGCGCGATGCCGCGCATGATCTGTTCGACGCGCATCTGCCGCTGATCCGCTACGAGCAGCAGCCCGGCGTCGGCCTGACCGTGCGCAAATACGTGCTGCAGAAGCGCGGCATCATCGCCTCCAGCGCTCAGCGCAAGCCCGGCGCGATCATCACGCCGGCTGCGAAGGCGGAGGTCGATTATCTGCTGTCGCGCGTCGCCCGTTTCGACAAGCGCGCCAACCTTGGCCCGCAATCCAGCGCCGCAGGTTAATTGAATGGCCGAGACATCAGCATCACGCCCGGCGTCGACGATCCTCCTGCTGCGCGATGGCGCACAGGAAGTCGAAGTCTTCATGATGGTTCGCCATCATCAGATCGAGTTCAACTCGGGCGCGCTGGTGTTTCCCGGCGGCAGCGTCGATGCCGGCGACAAGGAGATCGTCGCCCGCGCCGACCTTTATTCGGGCGGCGAGGCCTTGAGCGAGGCCGACCGCGGTTTTCGGATAGCCGCCATCCGCGAAACCTTCGAGGAGAGCGGCATCCTGCTGGCGCGGTCGAAGGAGACGGGCGCGCCTGTTGATGCCAAGCGCGCCGGCGAGATCGCCGAAGCGCATCGCGTTGCGCTGAACGAGCACAAGATCAGCTTCCTCAGCATTCTCGCCGACAACGGCCTCCAGCTCGCGCTTGATACGCTGGTCCCTTACGCGCACTGGATCACGCCCGAGGGCATGCCGAAGCGGTTCGACACCTGGTTCTTCCTCGCCGCTGCACCGCCCGATCAGCTCGGCGCCCACGATGGCCGAGAGTCCACCGATTCGATTTGGGTCTCGCCGCACGAGGCGGTGGAGGGCGGGGAGAGCGGCCGCTTCAAGCTGCCGTTCCCGACCACGCGCAATCTGATCCGCCTTGCAAGGCAAGGCAGCGTGAGCGCGGCGCTGGAGCATGCCCGCGGCCTGTCCATCGTCACGGTGATGCCTGTGATGACCAAGACCGAAACCGGCCGCCAGCTCCGCATTCCCCGCGAGGCCGGCTACGATGGCGAGGTGTTCGAGGTCGGCGCGGTCGGCTAGGACACTTCGATATCTAACGAAGTATTGGCGGTCGCGTCCGCGCTAGGTTCCGTCCATCGCGAATGGACGGGGCACGACGCATGGACCACCGGCAGGACACCAGCATCGCCGTCGAGCTGGCGCTGCTGCTCGCGCTCGCGACGCTGTGGGGCGGCTCCTACACCTTCATCAAGCTCGGCGTCGCCACCATTCCGCCGATGACGCTGATCGCGGCGCGCACCACGATCGCAGGCCTCTTGCTGCTGGCCGTCATGTGGGCGCGGGGCATCAGAATTCCGACGGACGCCGTGACCTGGCAGCGCTTCGCCTTCCAGGCCGTGCTCAACAGCGTGATCCCCTGGACGCTGATCGCCTGGGGCGAACGCCATGTCGATGCCGCGCTCGCCACAATCCTCAACTCGGCCGGACCGATCTTCACCTTCCTGCTCACGGCAATCGTCACCCGCCACGAGGCGACGACGCCGCGAAAGCTGCTCGGCGTGATCGCCGGCATGGCCGGCATCCTGCTGATCGTCGGCGTCGACGCCCTCCATGACATCGGCAGTGGTCTCGTCGCGGAGGCGGCGATCGTGGCCGCGACGATCTGCTATGCCTGCGCCGCGATCTTCGGCCGCAGCTTCAAGGGCCTCGATCCAATGGCACCGGCCGCCGGCTCGCTGCTGGCGGGCGCGGCGGTCCTGATCCCGGCCTCGTTCGTGTTCGAGCAACCCTGGACGCTGTCGCCCTCGCTGGCTTCCGTACTAGCGCTGCTGGCGCTCGCCCTGTTCTCGACTGCGGCAGCGTTCGCGATCTATTTCCGCCTGATCCAGACCCTGGGGTCGGTCGGGACCACCGCGCAGGCTTACTTGCGCGTCCCGATCGGGGTTGCCATCAGCGTCGCCTTCCTCGGCGAGACCTTGAGCCGGACCGCCTGGCTCGGGCTGGCCTGCGTCGTCCTCGGCGTTGCCGCCATGACGATCCCGGCCCGGCGGCCAGCCAGCGTCAAAAGCTCATAGTCCAAGATGGAAGCAGGGCGGCAGGCTCCGATATTAACGATATTCGGCGGTCCGAGGCATGTTCCCCCGGGGGCGCAATACGTCGTATATTGGGCTTCCAGCAGCCCGGTCCCCCAAACACCAATGTCCGCCGAATCGACGCCGACCCCTGAGAAAAAGCGAATATTCTCGCTCTCCATCGGCCAGCTCACCTTCGGCAGCTTCCTGCTTGTGCTGGCGGTGATCATCGTCACCTCGACCGCGAGCGTGATCGCGATCCGGCATATCGACACCACCTTCGCCGAGCTGCAGCGGCTCCAGAGCGTCGGGGACCTCGCCGAGGACATCGACCGCCGCATGAACGAGCTGCGGCTTGCCGCGCGCGACTTCGTCACCGATCCCGGCGCCGGCACCCAGTTCCAGCAGGTCGGCGAGGCGGCCTCGACGCTGAGCGACATCCTGAAGAAGACCCGCATCGAGCTCGCGCCTGAGCAGCAGGACATGATCGACGGGGTCACCGAGCGGCTTGCGACCTATCGCAGCGGCCTGGAGCGGATCTCGACCCTGATCGACCGCCGCGCCCAGCTGCTTGCCGGCCTGCCGCCGCTGCGCGATCGGTTCGATGCGGCCGTCGCCGGCACCGCGGACCGCGAGCTGGCCTCCCGCCTGTCCGAGGCGCAGAGCCGGATCGCGCTCGGGCTACTCGCGCGCAACCCCTCCGCGGCCGAGCAGGCCGCCGAGGGAATGCGGGCGATGGACATCGCCGATGGCAAGCTGAGGGCGGCCGTCAACGATTACGCCGAGGCCATCATGGCGGTCGCCGTCCGCGAGCGGCAGATCGCCGACATCGACCGCGAGGTGCTGGGCACCGAGGGCCGGCTGATCGGCCGGGTCACCGAATTGCTGCGCGAAGTCAGCGACCGGCGCGGCCACGTGCTGTCGCGCGATTTTGCCCGCACGCTGACCGAAGCGCGGTGGCAGAGCATCGCGCTCGGGACGGTCGGCGTGCTGATCGGCATCGCCGCCGCGCTGTTCGTGGTGCGCAGGACGGTCCGTCCGCTGGCCCAGATCGCACGCTCCATTCGCGCCCTTGCGGCGGGCCATAAAGACGCGTCGATCCCGTCCGCCGATCTCGACAACGAGATCGGCGACATCGCACGGGCGGCCGAGGTGTTCCGCCGCGCGCTCGAGGAGGCCGACACGGCGCGCGAGGCGGCGGTGCGGGCGCTCACCGAGCAGCGCCTCGCCGAGGAGAGCTACCGAAAACTGTTCGAGGGATCGGTCGACGGCATCTACGTCACGACGCCGGCCGGCGACCTCCTCAACGCCAATCCGGCATTGGCGCGGATGATGGGCTATGACAGCCCGCAGCATCTGATCGACAGCATCAACGATATCGCCCATACCATCTACGTCCATGCTGAGGCGCGCGTCGAATATCAGCGGCTGATGGCGCGCGACGGTATGGTGCGCGAGTTCGAGTACCAGGTGCGCCAGCGCAGCGGCGACATCCTGTGGCTCTCGGACAGCGCCACGGGGGTGCGGGACGAGCAGGGCAACATCGTTCGCTACGAGGGCACACTGCGCGACATCACCGACCAGAAGCGGGCGGAAGACGCCATCGCCGAAGGCCGGCGCCTGCTCCAGCAGGTCATCGACACCGTGCCCGCGGTGATCAACGTCAAGGACCGCGACCTGCGCTACGTGCTGATGAACCGCTACATGGCCGGCATTTTCGGCATCGAGCCGGTCGACGCGCTAGGCCGCACCACGGCCGACCTGATGTCGCGCTACGGCGCGGCCAAGTCCGACGAGAGCGACAAGAGGGTGCTCAAGCTCCGCAAGGGCCTCGGCTTCTACGAGGAGGAGTACAAGGACGCCTCCGGCAACATGCGGCAATGGCTCGTCAACAAGCTGCCGCTGCTCGATGCCGAAGGCGAGATCGAGCGCATCGTCACCGTGGCGCTCGACATCGGCGAGCGCAAGCGCGGCGAGCAGGAGATGCGCAAGGCCAAGGAATCCGCCGAGACGGCCCTGCGCAATCTGCGCGAGACCCAGGCCTCGCTGATCGAGGCGGAGAAGCTCGCCGCGCTCGGACGCCTGGTCGCCGGCGTCGCGCACGAGGTTAACAACCCGGTCGGCATCAGCCTCACGGTCGCATCCGCCCTGGAGCGCAAGACCGCGATGTTCACGTCCGAGGTCGAGCGCGGCGAGCTGCGTCGTTCCACGCTGAACGATTTCCTCAACACCAGCCGCGACGCGTCCTCGCAGCTCGTGTCCAACCTCAATCGGGCCGCCGAGCTGATTCAGTCGTTCAAGCAGGTCGCAGCCGACCGCAACTATTCGGACCAGCGCAGCTTCGACCTCGGCGACCTCACCGAGCAGGTGGTGATGAGTCTGCGGCCAGGCTTGCGCAAGCACAATCTGACGCTCAACGTCGAGTGTCAGCCGGATCTGACCATGAACAGCTACCCCGGACCGTACGGACAGGTGCTGACCAACCTGTTTCTCAATTCGGTGGCGCACGCATTTCCGGACGGACGGCCGGGGACCATCGACATCCAGGTGCGCGAGTCCGGCAAGGACAATGTCGAGATCATCTTCTCCGACAATGGCTGCGGCATGTCGCTCGACGTCCGTCGTCGCGCCTTCGATCCGTTCTTCACGACGCGGCGCGACCAGGGCGGCACAGGCCTCGGCCTGCACATCGTCTACAGCATCGTCACCAACCGGCTTGGCGGCCGGCTTGACCTCGATTCCGAGCCGGGCGGCGGCACGCGCATCCAGATGATCCTGCCGCGTGTAGCGCCGCTGGAGCAGGCGGCGGAGTAATCAGTCAACGTCGGCGAGCCTGTGCAGCGTCGCGCCGAAGATCAGGCTGGCCTTGCCGACCAGCGCCGTCCCCGTCATTTCCCCGCGCGTCTCCGTGAAGGTGCCGGTGACGCCGATGCCGACCGGGGCGGGACCGCCGAACAGCGGATTGTCGTTGCCCCGCGGCGAGGTATGGCGCTGGACCAGCACTTCGCCCTTGAAGCTGTTGTCCTTCACCGTGTAGCTGCCGGTGTAATAAAGGTAGGCATCGCCGCCAAGAACCTGGCCGTCGCGAAAAAGAATCACGCCGCTGCCCTTGCCGACTCGACCATCGAGCAGGCTCACGTGAATTGAATAGAGGCCGTTCTTCATTACGCCCCGTGGGCCGACCACCATTCGCCCAATGGTGCAGCCGGTAAAGCTTTTATGCCAAAGCGCGTCCGCCGGCGCAACGCGGCAGTTTGCCGATTGCCAAGTCCCGCGGACAGCAATCGTCCCACCTTGTCTGTGACGCTGTCATGACGATCTCGTCCCCCCGGTCAGTTCGCCAAAACCCATTTGAAGGCTTGGTTCGACGACTTTGCGAAGAGACAAGGGACCTTGTCCGGCTGGAGCGCCGATGCCTGATGCCGCTCGCACCGCGTCAGGTGTATTTCTTGTCGCGCTCGAGCAGCTCGATGGAGATGCCTTCGGGACCCCTGATGAAGCAAATGCGGACGCCGGGCCGGATCGTCGTGGGCTCGCGCGTGAAGGTGACGCCCTTGGCCTTGATCTCGGCGGCGACGGCGTCGATGTCCTTCACCGTCAGGCCGAAATGGTCGAGGCCCTGATGCGGATGCGGGGGCGGCGGGCTGACAGGGCTTTCGCCCTCGAGCGGCGCGATGAAGATCCTGGCACCGCCAAGGTTCACGTCGATCCGTCCGGGCGCCCGCACGACCTCTCCACCCAGGATGTCCCGCAGCCAGGCCGCCGTGGCCTCCGGATCGGGGCTGCGCAGATGGACGTGATCCCAAGTGACGACTGGCATTGCATTCTCTCCCAACGCGGTCTTTCGATATGGCAGCGCATGTTAGCGGCATGGGCCGGTGATCGCCACCGTCCTTGCCGATTCGCCACTGCGCGGGAACCTTAGTTCGTGTTCCGGATTAAGGTAAACAGCGGCGCAACCCATCATCGGACGGGCGTTGCCCGCTATCAGTGATGCAACCATGAACGCTAGGCGTGGCCGGATCGGGTTGGGACGTTTCGCCGGAAGCGGCGAGCGACTGGCGCGGGCCGTGACCATTGCGAGCGTCTCATTTGGCCGAAGCCTGTTGTGGCTGTTGGCGGCCATCATCGTCGGCTGCGGCGTCTGGATGCTGCTGCCTCTCTCCAAAGGCAACAGCGCCGAGCAGGTGAAGTCGGAGCTGGCAGCGGTCGAGACGGCTCCTTCGGGCGATCCGGCGGGGGCAGCCTCGCTAGCTTCTGAAGCTCAAGTGCCGGCAATGGCAGACCTCGGTCGTCTCAGGATCTCATCGCAGACCTGGCGCCGCGGCGGCCTCGGCTCTAAGGCGCTGGTGACGTTCACGCTGCGAAACGACAATGACTATGCCGTAAAGGATATCGAGATCGTCTGCGCGTTCGCGCGGCGCGACGGCAGTCATCTCACCGACCGCAGCCGTGTGCTGGCGGACCCCGTCAGCATGAAGAGCCGCAAGACCTATGCGCGCATCCCCGTCGGCGTCGTCAATGTGAATGCCGATCAGGCCAAGTGCACGCTGGTTGCAGCACGCCGCGCATAAAGGCCCGCATTCTCCGGTAGCAGAAAAGTTACTGTACGCGGGTCTTGGCCAAAAAACCTGGCGTTGCCATTTGAACCGAACGGCTGGGCCAGGAACCAATTAGATGACCGCCTGTTAAGGCGAAGAGCCCACGCGGGGATGCGGGGGGTGGAGTGCGGCCAATGCCCATCTTTCGGTATTTCATCTTTGTCGGTGGAGCTTTGCTCGCACTGTTGTTCGCGGCGAATTTCTTGCTGCCGACCGAGCCCGTGGCGCAAGCTGTTGCGACCGCAAGCAACGACCAGCCACTGATCCGGATCCGATCCGATCGCCATCTGCCTGAGCGTGTGGTGCTCGATACCAACCAGCCGACGATTGCCACGCCCGCCGTCAAGACGGCCGCTGTTGCGGCTCCCCAGCCGCCTGTGGCGGACAACGCGTCGGCCGCTCTCGCCGACATGTCGGCCAAGGCGCGGGTGCGCGAGACGTTCGCCCAGTTCACGCCGGCCTCGAAGGCCGATACCGCCGCGGCCAGGAAGGCCGATGCCAAGGGTCAGGCCCAGCAGGCTCAGGCGCCCGTGGCGTCTCCAGCCCAGGCTCAGCTTCCGCAGGCGCCGGCTCAGCCCAAGCGCAAGGTCGCCAGAGCGCACCCGGCGCCGCAGTGGGGGCAGCAGTGGGGCCGGCCTATGATGGTCGCGCAGCAGCCCCACTTCGGTCTCTTCAACACGACCTGGTGAGGTACCTTCGACCTGCATCGATGTGACGGGTGGGGCTTTTTATTGGCCAGCCTCTCTGCTAATTCGAACCGATCCGAACGTCACCCGATGTGCTGACCTGCCAGCAGCGGTCCGGTGCGTCTCGGTTGTGGCCCAATGCTGGGCCAGGGCGCTCGTAGCTCAGCTGGATAGAGCATCGGATTTCGATTCCGAGGGTCGGAGGTTCGAATCCTTCCGAGCGCGCCAGTAAAATCAATGACTTAGGCTGCGCCTTCCGAAAGGTTGCTTCCCGGATTTTTGGTTCTGGGACGTGACTGCGAAGCAAGCCGGACCTGGCCTCCCGATCGCGTCTGCTCTCGAGATGCGAGCGAGGTGAGATCGGCCGCAATCTGTTCCAATGCGGCTGCCGCACCGGCCCGGCTAGGCCGAGAAACGCAGCCACGAAGTCATTTCGATCACCATATGAAATGACGCTGAAACAAAGCCCTCCGATAGTCGACGGTGTTCACGTCCCATGGAGGGTAAAATGCGCAAGCTGGTTTTCGGCGCGGCTCTGCTGGCGGTCGCATTCGTGGGGTGTTCAGCGTTCATCTCGGCCTCCCTTTCTGCAGCTCGGGATGCGAAGGCCGCAACATTCTCTGAACGGTTTGCACCGGCGCTCAAGTCGGCCCCTACCAGCGGCTAATGCATTAGGGCGGGTGTCCGTCGGGGTCCGGCGGCATCATGGCGGCATTCCGTGGTGCCACCTGAAGCGCAAAACTTGGTACGCTTCGCTTGACCTCGTGCGAGCAAACGCTTCGCTCCAGTTTTCTTCGGGGGCACCAATGAAACGATCTGACTTGCTGTTATCGTTTGTACTGGTCGCGGGCCTCTGCGCGCCGGCGACCCTTCTACACGGGCGAGAGGCGCCCACGCTCAAGCTGACACCCCTTCAAAAGGAGCCGCTGACCGGTCAGCCCGACAAGGAAGTGGTGTCAGTCATGGTCGAGTGGCCTCCCGGGTCTGCTACAGGAGTTCACACGCATCCTGGCGATGAATACACAACCGTTCTTGAAGGCGAAGTGGTCGGTCGCAAAGAGGGCGCTGAACCCAAAACCTACACCGCCGGCCAATCCTACCACAACGAGCCGGGCGTCGTTCACGAGGCCTACAACAAGGCAAGCGCGCCTGCGAAGACCTTCAACGTGTTCGTCGTCGAAAAGGGCAAACCGCTCACGCAGCCGGTCAAGAAATAGGGTTCCGATCGACGGTTCCAGCTCCTCACGGCGACGCGGAGACCCTTAAGCCCATATGCGTTCCGAAGCGGTGCCGCTGCCGGCAACCGTCGCAAGAGCTTGCGGTATCAGCCCGCCGGAAAACTGGTTCGTCGGCCCCGTGCGAGCGTGTCGGACGGCGCTTCGTGGAACGTGGCGCGGTAGGCCGCGGCGAACTCGCCGAGATGCCGAAAGCCCTGGGCGCGCGCGCATGTGGCGACGGTGGCGCCGCCGCCCTTGAGCAGGCGGGCGCGGGTCGCCCACAGCCTTTTGAGGCGAATGTACTGATGCAGGCTCATGCCGCGCACCTTGCTGACGGCGCCGCCGAGCGTCCGGGTCGAGACGCCAAACTCACCAGCAAGATCGGCCGTATAGATCGGAGCGGTCGGATGGGCTGCGACGTAATCGTCAATCCGTTGCACGAGCTTGATCGACCGCTGGCTCCCGACCGAGGCGCTCCGATCTGAGAGTGGATCGATCCGAAACAAATCGTCGAGTGCGAGCAGCAGGCCTTCCTGGAGATGGGCTGCGACCTCGGTGGTTTCGAACAGGTGCGGCTGCACCGATGCCGTCCGCAAAATGTCGAGCAGGAGTTGCCGTGCGTGGAGCAGGGCGGGCCGGTTCGCGACATAAGCCCGCAAGTCGTCGGCGTGATCGAACCAGCCCCGGTCTCTCAGGTTGGGCGAGAACATGAGCATCGCATAGTGATTGGTCTTGGGTTCGACGAAATGGCACTCATCGTTGCCGCGGAGCGCAACGAAAAAGCGGGCGTCGAGATCGACACCTTTGAAGTTGGCCTTGAGGTCGTCGGTCATCGACAGGATCACCATCCCGCCCGGCATCCGATAGGCGGTATCGAGGATGCGCGCGAACGACCGCATCACGACGATGAGGCATGCCGGCAGGGAGACGACGGCGCGGGCCGCCTTGAAGTTCGCAACATCGAGCGGAATGCTTCTCGCGTCCTCCATCGACTCAATCGGCCGAAACGCATCGACGTCGGCAAAGCCGATCAGTTGGAGCACGGAGGACGGGGTGAGGTCGTCGAAAAACATGGGTGTTGGCCGGCTGCTGAAATGTGACAATCAAATGAAAATCGGTATATCGCCATCAATGGCGAAACATCCCGCGTCAGTAAACCGGATTTCGTGCCGTAGTATTGCGGACATCATGCTACGAGGCACGGCAGATCAATGTGCCGTCAACGTTCCCGGCTCATCGGTTGGCCGGAGGCGGGATCGATGAAATGGAGGCGCGTGCAGGCGGGACAGGCGACGGACGCAAAGCTCCGGCCCTCCTGTCGCTCCTTCTCCAAATGCGTCTGCACATTCATGCCCGTCTGAGGGCATCGGAAAACGATCAAATCCGCCATCCCCGTACAATAACGGAGTGAAGGATTTCATCTTTGATCCAGATCAGTTTTGGAGTTGCTCCAGCCCGGCCGCACAGGCGGTCAGGGCGATCCAAGGTCTTGCAAAAGCGAAGGGGCCCCGAGGGCCCCTTCGACATTACCAGCGGCGGTAGCCGTAGCGATAGCGTGGGCCGTAGTAGCGCGGCCCGTAATACCGGGGGCCGTAGTACGGCCGCGGTGCGTAATACCCATAATAGTTCGGGCGCCACCAGCAGCGTCCCCAGGCGTCGCAGACCATGCGGACCTGCTCGACGTCGGAGACCTGCGGTGTTGCAGGCGCGGGCGCGATGGGCATGGCGAACGCCGCCGGCGATGCCGCGATGGCACCGAACAAGGACGCGGCGACGAGGCCGAACTTGAGATTCATAATGTCTTCCTCTGCTGACGCGGCGCAGAGTATCGATGATGTTCTGATCAAATTGTGGCGGAGCCGAAATGTAATGCTGATGAACAAATCTTCAGCGAGCCCGCCGCAGGGCGTGACCTTGACGACGCCAGACGATCCCGGGTTCGAGCGTTTGACCAATGCTGCTCTTGCGCTCGCAGCTGCCAGCACGCCATCGCCGCCGTCGTTGATCGCGTACCGCCGTTAGCGCTGGCGAGACCTCGGCCTTGACCATGGTGGCCTTGCCGCGCGCGATGGGCATGATCCACGCCGATTATTCCGGCGTCGTGCGCAAGGCGCTGCAGCGGGAGGTCGGCAAGGACCTCGTTAAGCTGCCGGTCTACGAGATCGAGAAGCAATTGCTGCTGTCGGGCGCCGCGAGTTAGGGACGCGCCCGCACAGGGTGCGCGGCGTCTTAGTAGCAGGGGTGCCGGCGACCGTCCTGGCCGATATAGGCAGCCGCGCCGCGGTAGCAGTGGTTGGTCGACGGGCCGTCGTAATAGGCGAAGGTGCCGGGGGTGATGCCGGGTCCGTAATTGTGCAGATAGCTGATCGGATAGGGCAGCGGGTTGGCGTAGGAGCGGTGGTACCGGTGGTGTCCGCGCGCCTCCGCGAGGCCAGGGGCTAGGATTGCAGCCGTCAGGGCCGCAACCGCGGCTACAAGCGTCAACTTGCTCATCTCGATTCTCCGGAACCCCACTCGAATAGGTCACGCCATTTATAGCAATTTCGGGCGGTCAGGCATCGTCTGGAGGCTCGAAATCACGGCCATTCCCGCAGATTTCCGGGTAGGTGTGACGGAATTGCCGGATATGCGGTCGAAAGCTGCCCATTTTTGGCCTTTTCGGGATGCTTAACGAATTCCCCACACAAGTATGACCAAAGACTATTCGGTTAAGAATCCTGTCGCGGGCCCCAAGGGATCATTTTAGGGTCCTTCGAGGCCGGTCCATTCCTGAAGGCTTTCGCCGCTACGTCGCCATGCGCATCACGCTTCTGAGCCTGCTGTTGCTTTGCCTCGCCGCCGCCACGCCGGCGCGCGCCGAACTGCGTATCACCCGCGACCACGGCGGCTATGTCGAGGAGTACAAGACCAAGTACAAGCGCGTGCGCGAGAAGGGCGAGCGCGTCATCATCGACGGCATCTGCAATTCAGCCTGCACGCTCGTGCTCGGCATGGTGCCGATGAACAAGATCTGCGTGACGCCGCGCGCCAGCCTCGGCTTCCACCAGGCCTACTACGACAAGGCCTTCACCTTCGGCATCAAGGTCACCAGCACCGAGGGCACCTCCGACCTCATGTCCTATTATCCTGACAAGGTGAAGGACTGGATCCGCCGCAATGGCGGGCTCACCACCGACATGAAGAAGATCAAGAACGGGGTCGAGCTCTGGAAGATCATCGACCCCTGTCCGGAAGAATGGTGAGCGGCTGAGCTGCGGCTCCAGCTGCCCGTCGCAGCGCACCATTGCTCGTCCGGAAATTCGTATTGCCGCATAGGGCCCCATGGGGCAAGGAGGGCGGCAATGAACCACAATCAAGAAGCCCTGACCGCCCGCGCTGCGCCGATCCTGTTCGTCCTGCTCTGGAGCACCGGGTTCATCGGCACGAAATACGTCGTCAACAACGCCGATCCCTTGACCTATCTCGCCATTCGCATGGCGATCGTGGTCGGCCTGATGGCGATCATCGCTGGCGTCACGCGCCCGAAATGGCCTGATTCCACCGGCATTGCCCATAGCGCGGTCGCCGGAATCCTGGTCCACGGTTTCTATCTCGGCGGTACCGCGATCGCGATCGCGCATTCGATTCCGGCCGGCCTGTCCGCGCTGATTCCGGGCCTGCAGCCGATCCTGACCTCGACCATTGCCAACCGCTGGCTCGGCGAGAAGGTGACGCCGCTGCAATGGGCCGGCCTCGTACTCGGCCTCGGCGGCGTCGTGCTGATCCTGCACAACCGCCCGATGACCGGCGAAGCCGGGCTCGGCTGGCTCGCCTCGGTGGTGTCGCTGATCAGCATCACGCTCGGCACGCTCTATCAGCGCCGCTACTGCAACCACATCGACTGGCGCGCCGGCAATCTCGTGCAATACGTATCCGTTACCATTTTCTTTGCGATCGGCGCCTTCCTGTTCGAAGACCGCGTGGTGCACTGGACGCGCGAATTCGTGCTCGCGCTCGCCTGGCTCGCCGTGGCGCTCTCGATCGGATCGATCGGGCTATTGTACTGGCTGATCCGCCACGCCGCGGCAACCTCGGTCGCGAGCCTGTTCTACCTGGTGCCGGCGGTCACGGCACTGATGGCCTATCTGCTGTTCGGAGAAAAGCTGGACGCAATTGCCATTGCCGGCATGGCGATGTGCGCGGCGGCGGTCTTCGTAGTCAATCGGCGCTCGTAGCGGTTTCCAGCGAGCACAGCCGTGACGTGTGTTGGCCGTTCCGTGTTAGGATGGAGTATTCGAGCCCATTTCTTTTCAGCGCGGTGATATCCATGAAGAAGGCGAGGCGTGCACTGCTCCACCGGTCGATGAAGCCGGTGCGGATTGCCTGCATCAATTACGCAGAGGAGATGATGAGCGAGCGGATGATGGGAAGGCTCACCGCCGCGCTCCAGAAATGCTACGATGAGCATTTCCTCCCTGTCTGGGGCTACCCCATCGATCTCGACGTCACCCGCAAGCCGAAACCTACCGATTGGCAATTGGTTTATTTCGACGACGCCACCCACGAGAACTTCCTCGGGCGACACGAACTGACACATCGGGGACAGCCGATCTCGAAGATATTCCTGAAGACGCTGGGTGAGGATGATCCGGTCAGCCTCGCCGCATCGCACGAGCTGTTCGAGATGGTGCTCGATCCCATGGCCAATCTGTGGGCCGAAAAGACCCGGCACACCCAATATGCCTATGAGGTTTGCGACGCCGTGGAGGAGGAGGCATTCCTCGTCAACGGCTTTCCGATGTCGAACTTCGTCTATCCGTCCTGGTTCGAGCCGTTCGAACATCCCCGCGGCACCAAGTTCGATCACATGGGTTCGCTGAAGGCGCCGTTCTCGATGACCGAGGGCGGCTACGTGATCAAGAAGGTCAACGGCCGGCGGGTGATCAAGCAGTTCGGCTCACCGGAAAAGCGGAAGCGCTTCCACGCCGAGGACCGGCGCGGCCATCGCAGCGAATTCCGCGACCCCAAGGGCAAGCATTATCCGGGCCGGCGCGCAGCCAAGCGGTGAGGGTAGGGCGGCACGGTCTCCGGGCGCGCCTGCACCCGGAGACAGCTCCGAGCGTTGCGATCAGCGCTTGGCCTTTTTGGCCTTCTTCTTCGACTTGGTGGCCTTCTTGGCGGCCTTCTTCGCAGACGTCTTCGTGGCCTTTTTCGCGGCCTTCTTGGACGACTTCTTTGCAGCCTTCTTCGTGGACTTCTTCGCAGCCTTCTTGGCTTTCTTCTTGGCCGCCTTCTTCGGCGCAACCTTCTTCGCGACCTTCTTGGCGGCCTTCTTCACCTGCTTGACGGCGATGACTGCGGCGTCCTTGGTCGCTTCAACGGCGCTGGTGATCGTGTCCATCGCCTGCTCGGTGATCGGCTTCTCGTCGTCCATATCGTCCCCCATTGTTTGAACGGAGCGATGACGATAGCGGGTTTCGAAATTGTGTCAAAGCAACGCTCAACCTTTGCGGATCTTCGCGTAAGCGGCGAGCGCGCGCTCGCGCGCCCTGGCATGATCGATGATCGGTCGCGGATAGGTCTTGCCGGGCAAGATGCCGGCGCTCGCAAGCTCGATCGGCGTCGCCTGCCACGGCTGGTGGATCAGCTTCGCCGGCAGGTCCTTCAGCTCGGGCACCCAGCGCCGAACGTAGGTTCCATCCGGATCGAACTTCTCGCCCTGGAGCTGCGGATTGAACACGCGAAAGTACGGCGCGGCGTCGGCGCCGCAGCCGGCAACCCACTGCCAGTTGGCTGGATTGCTGCCGGCGTCCGCATCGACCAGCGTGTCCCAGAACCAGCGCTCGCCGTCGCGCCAGTCGATCAGGAGGTGCTTGACCAGGAAGGAGGCCACCACCATCCGCACCCGGTTGTGCATCACGCCGGTGTGCCAGAGCTCGCGCAGGCCGGCATCGACGATGGGGTAGCCGGTGCGGCCGCGCTGCCAGGCGGCGAGTGCCTTTTTGTCGGGCGCCCAGGGGAAGCCATCGAAGTTCGCTTGCAGGTTTTCGGTGGCGAGGTCGGGGTGATCGTGGAGGAGATGACGGCAGAATTCGCGCCAGCCGAGCTCGCTCAGGAATTTTTCGACCCCACGCCCGAGTGCCGGATCTTCCGCCGCGGCGAACCGCGCGGCGTGCCAGACCTGGCGAGGGCTGAGCTCGCCGAACCTCAAATGCGGCGACAGCCGTGAGGTGCCCTCCCGGTCCGGGCGGTCGCGGTCGCCGACATAACCGCACGCGGCGTGCTTGAGGAAATGGCGCAGGCGCGCGCGGGCTGCGGCCTCGCCCGGCGTCCAGCTCTCCCGCAGGCCGCCCGCCCAATCGGGCTTGGTCGGCTCGAGCTTCCAGGTCTCCAGCGCATCGGTCGCAACCTTCGCAGCCGGACGTAGCCCCTTCGGTGCGGGCAGGGGCTTCGGTGGATCGCCGAGCGCCTGCACGCGTCGCCAGAACGGCGTGAACACGCGCAGGCCCCGGCCTTCCTTGTTGCGGATCGCCGAGGGCGGGACGAGCAGATCGCCGGGAAAGTTTTGCGAATCCGTTCCGAGCTTTGCCAGCGCCGCTTCGAGCTGTCGCTCAACTGCCTGATGCTGTGCCTGCGCGATCCCGTTCCAATAGACGGCACGAGCGCCACTCTCCCGCGCCACCTCGGGGATCACCCTGGCCGCCGGTCCCCTGCGCAGGACCAGCGATCCACCGCGCGCGGCGATCTCGGCTCCGAGCGCCCGCAGCGACTGCGCCAGCCACCAGCGTGCCGCGCCACCCGGTGTCCGCCCCGCCGCGTCGTCCAGCACATAGAGGCAGAGGACCGGCGCGCCGGACCTGGCGGCGGCGTGGAGGGCGGGGTGGTCGGACAGGCGGAGATCATCGCGGAACCAGACGATGATGGGCGGCGCGGTTGGTGTGGTCAGAGGGGCCTCGTTTACCAATTGGAAAGCAAGCCGCGGGCGGCGATGCGAACGGTCGTTAATGCGGCGCTAAGCCGATTGCACGAATATGCAGGAATTACGGGGGTCATTCCATTCATGTCCAATCTTCCAACGGCGAAATTCCTGCCGCAATTCAAGCTCGGCACCAAGGCGGTCCTGTGTGCCGTGCTGCTGATCGCGATGAATACGGCGCTCGTGGTCGGCGCCGGCTACTGGTCGCTGACATCAGCCTTCAATGATCGCGCATTGCGCGACATCGATGTCAATTTGCGCACGCTGGCGCTGGCCTTTGCCGAGACCGTTCCAGACATCAAGATCACGATGAGGGATGGCGCGGTTGTGCGCGCCGAGATCCCCAAGATGCCCGAATTGAAGGATCACGCCATCGTCGATCGCGCGGTGTCCTATGTCGGCGGCAATGCGACCCTGTTCGTATTCGACGATGCAAGCGGACAGTTCGTGCGACGCTCGACCAACGTGAAGAAGGAGAATGGCGACCGCGCCGTCGGCACCCAGCTTGCCGCCGATCATCCGGGGCAGGCGCCGCTGCGTCGCGGCGAGGCTTATAAGGGGCCTGCCACGCTGTTCGGCAAGTCGTTCATGACCGCTTATTTTCCCATCGTGGACGCGGCCGGCAAGGTCGCCGGCATTCTCTATGTCGGCATCCCGATGACCCAGTTCGAGAGCATGCTGTCCCACGCGATCGAGAGCATGGCCGCCGCTGCCGGGCTCGCCGCGCTTCTGGTTCTGGTCGTGACCCTGCTGGTTGTCCGCCGCATCACCCGGCCGCTCACTTCGGTCACGCGCTCGCTCACGGCGCTTGCCAACGGCCAGAGTGACGTCGCGATCGAGTGCGAGGACCGCGCCGACGAGATCGGCGAGATCGCCCGAACGGTCGCGGTGTTCAAGAGCAATTCGCAGGAGCGGGCGCGCCTGCGCAGCGAACAGGCGGCGACAACGACTGCTGCGGCCGAGCAGCGCAAGGCGGAGCTGCGCGGCTTCGTCGAGGAGTTTCGCGGCAGCGTCGGCGGCATCCTCGACAAGGTGCTGACATCGTCAGGCGAGTTCGAGCGCGCGGCGCGGCAACTCACCGACGTCGCACGTTCCACCGCCGATCTGTCGGCCCAGTCGGCCGGGGCCTCCGAAAATGCCTCCGAGCACGTGCGTTCGGCGGCGTCGGCCTCGGACGAGCTGTCTCAATCCATCGCCGAGATCGCCCGCCGGGTACAGGAATCGAACCAGATTTCAGCCGAGGCGGTGCGGCAGGCCGAGGCGACCGACCAGCGCATCGCGCAGCTGTCCGAGGCGGGCGCGCGCATCGGCGACGTTGTCAAGCTGATCACCTCGATCGCCGAGCAGACCAACCTCCTCGCGCTGAATGCCACCATCGAGGCCGCGCGCGCCGGCGATGCCGGTCGCGGCTTCGCGGTGGTGGCCCAGGAGGTCAAGACGCTCGCCGGCCAGACCGCCAAGGCGACCGATGAGATCTCGAACCAGATCGAGAGCATGCAGCTCGCGACCGAAGAATCGGTCGCCGCCATCAAGGCGATCAGCCAGACCATCGAGCGCATCAGCGGCATCGCGGGCTCGATCTCGGCTGCGGTCGAGCAGCAGAAGAGCGCGACCCACAACATCGTGGCCAGCGTTCGCGCCGCGGTGTCGGGCACGGCCGATGTTGCCGTCAACGTCCGTCACGCCGCCAAGGGCGCCAGCGAGACGGGCGAGACCTCAAGCCGGATGTTTGCCTCCGCCCAGGTGCTGTCGGGAGAGAGCCTGCACCTCAAAGCCGAGGTCGACGGCTTCCTCGACCGCGTCCGCGCGGCGTAGTGTGAGCTGACGTCGTCATTCCGGGGCGGTGCGTAAGCACCGAACCCGGATTCTCGAGATCCCGGGTTCGCGCTTCGCGCGCCCCGGGATGACTTTCTGTGGTTGCTATTCGCAAAAAGTCACTTCGGCTGCGGAACAATGCGGATGTAGGGCTTCGGCTCCTTCCAGCCTTGCGGGTAGATCGTCTTGGCCTCGTCGTTGGAGACCGAGCCCGCGATGATGACGTCCTCGCCCTGCGACCAGTCGGCCGGCGTTGCGACGCGATGCTTGGCGGTGAGCTGGAGCGAGTCGATGACGCGCAGGATCTCCTGGAAGTTCCGCCCCGTCGTCATCGGGTAGACCAGCACCAGCTTGATCTTCTTGTCCGGTCCGATGATGAAGACGTTGCGGACGGTCTGGTTGTCGGCCGGCGTGCGGGTGAGGGGATCGCCCGAGGTCGAAGCCGGCAGCATTTCGTACAGCTTCGAGACGTTGAAATCGGTGTCGCCGATCATCGGATAGTTCGGAGCCGCGCCTTGCGTCTCCTTGATGTCCTCGGACCATTTTGAATGGCGGTCGACCGGATCGACCGACAGGCCCATCAGCTTGACGCCGCGCTTGTCGAATTCCGGCTTCAACTTCGCGAGAGCGCCGAGCTCGGTCGTGCAAACCGGCGTGAAGTCCTTGGGGTGCGAGAACAGCAGGGCCCAGCTGTTGCCAATCCAGTCGTGGAACTTGATCTTCCCTTCGGTGGTCTCGGCTTCGAAGTCGGGGGCAGTGGTACCGATCGGAAGTGTCATGGTTCTACCTCATCGCGTTGAATTTACGAGGGAATTCATCTCTGGCCGTCAGCCTCAGTATAGGCGCTTGGCGAGGTCAAGTGAACGGCGACTGAACCGGCTCAAGTAAAATGTGAATTCCTTCCTTGAAGGGCCGATTTCCTAGCAACTTTTTGTTACAGCGGCACCTGCGGCGAAACATCTCCACCCGGGGTCACACGGTCTCGCTCGCCCCGATAAAGCCTTTTATGACTTCCATCACGCCGGCCCGTCGCATCCTAGAACCGAAACGGTGCTGACAGCGACCAATTGGCAACCATCTAGAAAAGTCACGATCCCCGTATCGAATCGTTAACCACCCCTTTACGTCGGCATGAAAATGCTGGCCGATCAGAAGAAATCTGGAAGTGAACTATGTCTGCCGCTGCGCCTAAGCCTACCGAGTCGCCGTCCCTCGAACCGTCCTGCCGCGATACCGCGGCCCATGCGCTGAGCATCGTGCGCGACGGCGTAATCACGGGCGAAGGCCCGACCACCAAGGGAAGGGTGCATTTCTCCCGTTCGCTCGATGCCGATGACACCGCCTGGTGCTCGCGCATCCTCACCGCCACTGCCGTCAACGATCAGCCGGTCAGCCGCGCCGAGGCCGAAGTGCTGTTCGAGATCAACGAGGCCGCGACCGAACGCAGCGACAATGGCCGGTTCGACGACCTGCTGGCCAAGGCGGTCGCCCATTATGCCGCGAGCGCTTCGGGCCTGAAGGTGCCGCCGCGCAGCGTCGCGCTGTCGGCCGACACCGAGATCGAGAGCTGGGCGCCGTCCTATGCCTCCAAGGTCAATAGCGAGATGCTGGAGTGGATCGCCGGCCAGATGCGCGGCAAGCGCCAGAACAACCGCCGCCTGATGGCGATGGTGGCGACCTTCCTCGGCGCCACCGCACTGCCTCTGGCGGGCCAATTGCCGAACGTGTTCGACATCGGCATGTAAGATTTGCGCATGTGAATCTCCGCGCCTCAATCGAGGACGCGATGAAGCGGCGGGGTCATTTCCCCGCCGTTTTTTGTTTGCCGGCGTCAGGCTCGAGCCCGAGCGTGCGGCCGGGGAAGCCGGCGGCATCGAAATAGCGCTGGCTGCCGACGCGCTGGAAGTTCAGCACGGTCATCAGGCCGCCCTCGGCGGGCTTGGACTTCACCGTGCCAGCATAGGCCTTCGGCACGATACCGTTGGGCATGGCCTCCGACATCACGCGGCCGACCAGGCCGCCATTCTGCGAGCTGCGCAGGCCCATGAGCTGGGCGGCGGTCATGCCGACGTCGGCGTTGCTGACCGGAATCTCGTCGACAAAGCCGGCTTTGAAGTCCGGCCCGATGGCGGCCATGAAGTTCATGGTGTCGCCGCGGCTGAAGCTGCCATGCATGCCCTGGCCCTGGCGCAGCACGGTATCGGCCACCTGCACCGAGCAGTTGGTCGGCGCTTCGCCGCAATCGCTGGCATAGGAGCGGAAATTGACGACGATCGACGGCGTCGGCGTCGCCGCCTTGCCGCGCAGATTGATGCTCGACAGGGGGAGGGTACCAGGGAAGCGGCCGAGCGAGTCCTCGACGAACAGGCCGGAGACGTAGTCCTGCTCGAGCAGCGCCTTGATGGTCTTCGCCGCCAGCTTCTTGTCCTTGTTCGGCAGATAGATCAGGTCGGAGCCGCCGTTGGTGGCGACGACGAGATCGGGCTTGGTCGGATCCTTGCCGAGCACGCCGTTGCCGGCCTTGGGATGCTTGTTACCGTCGACTTTCGCGTTCTTGTCGTTGGGGTCGAACAGCGGCATGTCGAGAGCTTTGGCAAGGTCGATTGCGAGGAAGCCCATCGGCAGGAAATCCTTGGGCGTGTCGTCATAGCTGACCTTGGCCGAGGGGCTGGTCTTGCTCTCCTTGGAGATGGTCGAGAAGCCGTGGTCGGCCTGGACCATGATGTTGGTGTTGGCGGCAAGCCCGAGCTCGTCCAGCGCCTTGCGGATCTGGGCGAGATTGTCGTCGGCGTTCTTGATGCCGGCCATCGAGGTCGGGCCGTTGATGCCGGGCTTGATCTGGTTGAGGCTGTCGCCGGTATTGTGCTGGCTGCCGTCAGGGTCGCGCGACCAGAACACCAGCACGAACGGCTTGTTGCGGGCCTTGAACATCGGCAGCACCACCTTGGTGGCGACGTCGGCGAAATAGGCCTGCTGCGCGACGTTGGCCACGGTCGTGCCGGGCGTCTTGGCATCGCCGGCCTTGGAATTGTCGCCGCGCGGCGGCGTGGCGAGGGGCAAGCCGGCTTTCGTCAAAGCGTCCTTTATCTCGTCCGACAGCGCCACGCCGTTCTTGCCGCCGGTGGAGTCGTCGAACACGACCGAGTGCAGGCCGGCTTTCTCGGGCTTGTCGGTGTGGTCGAACTGGTAGGTCGGGCCGACCTTGCCGATCGCCGCGGTGCTCAGGCCCTTGTCGCGGGCCATCTTCAGAATCGTCTCTTCGTTGAGATAGTCGCCCTTGAAATGCTCGTCGATGTCGCCGAGCACGGCGTCGTTCTCGATGAAGGGGACCACGGTGTCGCCTGCGGGCACCGAGGTGTAGTTGGTCCAGATCGTGTTGGAGAACACGCCGGTGTCGCCGAGATAATGGCCGGTCGACATCGCCGAGCCGTTGGCCATGGTGAAGGTCGGGAAGAGCGAATGCGGGTTCTTGAAGTTGACGCCCTTGTCGCGAACCTCGGCCATCGCCGGCGCCGTCTCCGGCGTGACCTTCAGCGCGCGAAGACCGTCTGGAATGAACAGGATCAGGTTGCGGGGCGTGTTGTTCTGGGCGGAGGCAAGTCCGGTGGACAACACTGTCAGTCCGGCGGACAGCAACACCAGTGAATGGCGCATCAAATCTCTCCCTGCGGTGAGGCGAATGGCCGCGGCGGCGGCCCCCGGCTTCGTTTAGTTTCGCTGGATGACAGTTTTGTTACAAGGGCGGAGAGGTATGCACTGCACAGCGTCCGGGGCACGAGATTGTCGTTTCAGCGCACAACTGCATCCTCCTCGTCATTGCGAGCGCAGCGAAGCAATCCAGAATCCCACCGCGGAGGTAGTCTGGATTGCTTCGTCGCAAGGGCTCCTCGCAATGACGGAGCAAGTGGCCCCGACATGCTTCTGTAGCTGGCATTTCTATTGCAGAAACGCCTCCGTATCCTCGCGGCTTGTTCGCCCTAGCCTTGCTTCAATGCCTCACGATGGAAGAGGGCGCAGCGAAGACCGGGAGCCGGCCGGCTCCCGCTCGTCCCGTACGCAAGGGATTGTGGCCGGAACGGTCAATCCGGCGCGGTCGGCACCAGCGTCGCCTGCGTGAGCGCCTACGCCGGCGCTGTCGTCTTCGCATAGCCGCGACCATTGGCGAGGTCGCGCCGGAGCGATGGCGGCGCCGCGTGCAGGGCGAAGATGATCGCGATCTGAGTCCGGTTCTGGAGACGGTACTTGCGCATGATGTTGCCGATGTGCGCCCGCACCGTGTTCTCGGAGATCTTGAGCTCGTAGGCGATGTTCTTGTTCTGCATCCCCCGGGCGATCAGCATCATGAGCTCGCGCTCGCGCGGTGTCGGTGCAATCGAGTCCTTTGGATCCCGACTCATGGCTGGCTCCTCCCTGATCTTGGGTTGGATGTGGTCACTCCCAGCATGTGTTTCACTCCGTCTTGAGTGCCTCGATCGGGCTGAGCTTGGATGCCTTGTGGGCGGGATAGAAACCGAAGATGAGGCCGGTCACGATCGAGAAGACGAGGGCAAGGCCGATCGCCTGACCGTCGATCGAGGTGATCCACCCGGCCATGCGGGCGACCGTCATCGAGAGCGTGACGCCGGCGGCGACGCCGATGGCGCCGCCGAGCAGACAGAGAACGAGTGCCTCGCAGAGAAACTGAAGACGGATATCGCGCATCCGCCCGCCAAGCGCGCGGCGGATTCCGATCTCCCGCGTGCGCTCGGTGACCGAGACGATCATGACGTTCATGATGCTGATGCCGCCGACGAGCAGCGAGACCGAGGCTATGGCGACGAGCAGCAGCGCGACGGTGCGGATCGCTCCCTGCTGCGCCTCCATGGCGGCGGCGGGATCCTGGACCTTGAAGTCGTCCTCCTGGCCGGAGGGAACACGGTGGCGCTGCCGCAGCAGGTTCTCGATCTCCGATCGCGCGCCCGCCATCTGGCCGTCCGCAGCGACCTTGGCGATGATGTAGGCGACCGAGTCCCGGTTGATGTTGCTTGCGCTGCCGAGGAAGCGCAGCTTGGCCGTGGTGAGCGGCACGAAAGCGACGTCGTCCTGCGCCGGTCCCTTGCGATCGAGGACGCCGACCACTTCGAGTGGCACCTTCATGATCCTGATCTGCGCGCCGATCGGATCGTCGCCGGGCGCGAACAGCTCGCGGGCCACCGTGCTTCCGAGCATCACGACCTTGCCGGCGCCGGCCTCCTCGGTCGCGGAAAAATAGCGCCCGCTCGCAAGCTGCCAGTCGCGTACCATGAAATGTCCTGTTGTCGTGCCGTTGATGGTCGTATTCCAGTTCTTGCCCTCGTGGATCACCTGCGCCGTTCCGGCGATCGAGCCGGCCGCAGCCTGGATCTCCGGAATTTGCTCGAGGATCGCCTGCACGTCGCTCTCGGTCATCGTCAGCTTGCTGCCGTCCTTGAGCCGCACGCCGCCCTGGTAGACCGCGCCGGGCGTGATCATCAGCACGTTGGCGCCGATCGAGCGGATCTGCTCCTGGAGGCGAAGCTGCGCGCCGGATCCGATCGCGAACACAGTCACGATCGAGGCAACGCCGATCACGATGCCGAGCATGGTAAGGAAGCTGCGCAGCGGATTGAGGCGCAAGGCATGCAGAGCGATCTGAAAGCCCTGAAGCATCGTCATGACGCAGCGCTCCGTTTCGGCAGGACCGGGACCAGGGTCTCGTCGCTGACGAGCTCGCCATCATGCAGGCGGATCGTGCGCCGGCACCGTGTCGCGATGCCGGGATCATGGGTGATCATCACCACGGTCTGGCCCGTCCGGTTGAGTGCGGCGAACAGCGCCAGGATCTCGGCGCCGGTTCGGCTGTCGAGTGCGCCGGTCGGCTCGTCGGCGAGCACGATCAGCGGAGAGGCGATCAATGCGCGCGCAATCGCAACGCGCTGCTGCTCGCCGCCCGAGAGCTGCCGCGGGAAGTGATGGGCCCGGTGCAGCATGCCGACGGCCTCCAAACTCTGCTCGGCGCGCGCCAGACGTTCCCTGCGACCGATGCCGCAATAGACCAGGGGCAGCGCGACGTTCTCGATCGCATCGTGGCGGGCGAGCAGATTGTAGGACTGGAACACGAAGCCGATGCTGCGGGCGCGCAAGGCTGATCGGCGATCTTCCGAGAGATCGGCGACGTTAGTCCCTTCGAGATGGATTGCGCCCTCGCTCGGCAGGTCGAGCAGGCCGATCATGTTCATCAGCGTCGACTTGCCGGAGCCGGACGGTCCCATCACGGCGACGATCTCGCCTTGCGCGATGTCGAAGCTGACATTGCGCACGGCGGCCACGGCTACGCCGTCGGTGCGATAGATCCTGCTGACTGATTGGAGGCTGATAAGGGGCGGAGAGGCGGTCATGACCCGAACCTGATCCCGAGAAATTCCATGCCTGCCGGACGGATGGCCTGGCCGACGGCGACCTGGCTGCCCTCGACCAGATCTCCGCTCCTGAGCGCGACCTGTTCGGTGCCGGCCGCGCCGACCGTCACGGCAACACGCTGGAGCGCGCCGCTTGTCGTGCGCACCCACACGCTGCTGCGTGCAGCGGTGTCCGGACGCGTGCCGGCAGGCTGGAAGCGCAGCGCCGCGAGCGGCACCTTCAGCACGTCGTCCTGCCGCTCGATCACGATCTTCACCAGGGCCGTCATGCCCGGCAGCAGCGCGCCGTCGAGATTGGAGGTGGCGAGAACGACGGTGTAGGTGACGACGTGCTGCTGAGTCTGCGGCGCCTTGCGCACCTGCCGCACCACCGCCTCGAAGCGGCGGTCCGGATAGGCGTCGACGGTGAAATGGGCGCGCTGGCCGGGGGCGATGCGCCCGATATCGGCTTCGTCGACCTGCGCATGAATCTCCATGTCCTCCAAGCGGTGCGCGACCACGAAGGTGGTGCGCGATTCAAGTCCGACCGCGAGCGTCTGGCCCTCGTTCACGAACCTGCCGACGACGACGCCGTCGATCGGCGAACGGATCACGGTGCGGTCGAGATCGGCCTGCGCTGCGGCGAGAACGGCCGCTTTCTCCGGCACCGCCATGCGTACCTGTTGCAGTTCCGCCTCGATCCGGCGGACGTCGGCCTGCGCGCCATCGACCGAGTAGGAGTTGAGGGACATCAGCACCTCGGCTTCGCGTTCCTGGGCGAGACGCGCCGTGAACTCCGTCTGCGCGTCGTCGACCGTCGTCGTCGCCACCACGTTTTGCGACTGGAGCGCCAGCTTGCGCTGGAGGGTCTTCTGCGCCGAGGACTTGACCGCCTGCGCGCTCTCGAGCTTGGCGGCGAGCACATCGCGGCTGCCCCTGGCGTTTTGCAGATCGATCCTGGCGCGATCGAGCTTGGCCCGCGCGACGTCGACCAGCGAGTTAGCGACGGCAAGCGAAGCCCTGGCTTCGTCGACCTTGGCCGCAAAGCTGCGCGGATCGATCAAAGCGAGCGGCTGATCCTTAGCGACGGTGTCGTTGAAGTCGACATAGACCCTGGCGAGCTGCCCGGATAACTGAGAGCCCACCTCGATCGTCTTGACCGGCTGGAGGGCGCCGGTGACGGTGACGGTCTGCTCGATGCTGCCGCGCTGGATCGAGGCATAGCGGAACATCGGCGCATCCGCCCCGAAGGTAGCGGCCTCGCGCCCCACCGGCACGAGCAGCCGCCTGGTCGAGTCAAAGGCGCGGGCGGCCCTGCCTGCCGCGCTCTCCGCTGCGCCGGTGATGACGGCCGGCCCCGCGGCGTAGACCGCAGCGAGACCGCATGACGTTCCGAGCAAGGCAATAAATGGCACAAATCGCATATCAAAAACCCCGCCTCTTGAAAAATGGCTTCGCTGGCGGCACGGACAAAGATCGCGCTATGTTGTAAATCTTCCAAAGTAATATCGATTGTCATTATGTCGCCGTTGCCGGGGCGACGGTCGGGTGCGCCTGACGATCCAGAAGTAAAGTCGGTGGGTGCGACGCTTTCGTGATTTGAAGGGAACGCATACCGAGCGTATCGATATGATGCGCGCGGTATCGAACTCGACAAGCTGGCTGAACGTTCCGTCTGGTCTGGCCGAAGCGGCATCAGCTGGCGTTCGTATCGGCGCATGGGCGGCAATGCCATGACGCGATTGGCGAGACCACGGCGACGGCACCGATCGACCGCATTCTCGATTTCGCCGCGCCATGGTTCCTCCGCCGGCGAGCCCGAAGTCGCCCAATCACCGCAATCACGAAGCCGGATGTGTGAACGCCTTCACTCGTCTCCGGCGTGTGTTGGCCGTAAGACGTTGACCGGCGGACCGACGTTGTTCGTTCGATTCCGCGAATTCATCCAAGCACCTTGATCTCGTTTGCAAGAAGAATGGATTGCTCGTTGCTTGTTCATCGAGCCCAAGCCGGGGAGTCCGTTGCCATGAGGCCAGGTCAAGCCACAGTTTACGTCGTTGACGACGAAGTGCAGATTCGAACCGCGATAGGAAGTCTCTGCGAGGAGACCGGGCATCAGGTGAAGCTGTTCGCGTCGACCGAGGAGTTCCTCGCGGAGAGTATTTCAGGCGGACCTTCGTGCCTCGTGCTCGACGTCCGTTTCCCCGGCACGTCGCCGACCGGCCTCGAGCTGCAGCGCCGGCTGGCCGAGACGGGCGTCGCCATTCCGATCGTTTTCATCAGCGGCCATTCCGACGTCCGTGTCTCGGTCGAAGCCATGAAGCGCGGCGCGGTCGAGTTTCTGCCGAAACCGTTTCGCGAGCAGGAGATCCTCGACGCGATCAGACATGGCATCGAGCGTGACCGCAGACGAATGGAGCGCGAAGACGCCGTGCGCGACGCTCGGCAGCGCGTCGAGACGCTGACGGCGAGGGAGCGCGAGATCATGCTGCTGATGGCCGAGGGGCTCGTCGCCAAGCAGATCGCGGCGAAGCTCGGCGTGAGCGAGGTGACCGTGAAGGTGCATCGCGCCAGGATGATGCGAAAGCTGGAGCTGCGATCGCCGATCGAAGTGGTGCGACTGATCGACAGCATGGAGCGCGAAGCGGAGACGTCGCGCCCCGGCGTCCGACAATCGCTCATCTAGCTCGTCGTGTGGCGAGACACCGCGCAACGTCTAGTCCGTACCGACTAGCATGAACTACAGTCTGTCGCATGGAGCACGATCGGTTCAAAGTCATCCCTGCGATGTCGGCCTCCTTCGAGACGACATCCGAACCAAGTCGGACAACTTCGCCAGAAAGGGATACTCCATGCGTAAATTTATTTTTGCTTCCGTTGCCGTGCTCGCTTTGTCCTCCGCGGCGCAGGCCGCCAACACGTCGACGACCGTGCAGGTCGGCCTCGTGAACGGTTCGAGCGTTTCGCAGAACGGCCTCACCAACTCCACCTCGTCGACCAGCCAGCTCGGCCTCGTGAACACTGCGACCACGATGCAGGGAACAAGTGCGGCCTCGCTCAACAACGGCAGCACGGTGAACCAGGTCGGCGTGCAGAACACGGCGAACACCGGCCAGGTGGCGTTCGGCAACAACACCAGCGCAATCACCCAGAACTCGTTCGGGCCTGCCGCGCTCCAGAACAACTCCGCCGGCGTCGGCCAGCTCAGCGTGTTCGGCACCAACGGCAGCACCGTCTCGCAGACGGCGCACTGAAGCACGGACCGTTTGCCCGGACGCACTCAGGTCGGTGCGTTCGGGCCATTCCCGACAAGAGCGCAATCGGGCCGGTCGAGCAGTCGCGATCGCCCGCCTATTCCCGCGGAGGAAATCACATGCGGATCACCTATCTCGTTGCGACGGTCGTGGCGCTCGGCGCGCTGACCTCCGTCGATGCAAGGGCCGCCAACTCGGCCAGCGTGCTGCAATTCGGCACGATCAACAGCTCCTTCATCTCGCAGAGCGGGTCCACCAGCAACAGCGCCACCACGATGCAGTTCGGCGCGACCAACCAGGCGACGACGTTGCAGACGGGATCGCTGCTCACTGTCAACACCTCGGTGATCGGGCAGGGCGGTACCACCGCGACCGCGTCCAACACCGCGGTGGCCGGCCAGGTCGGCGGCTCCAATTCGAGCCTGATCGGCCAGATCGGCGCCAACAATGTGGCCGGTGTCGGACAGCTCGGGATCCTGAACGGATCGACGATTCTGCAGCAGGCTCCGTGAGCAAGTCTGAAGTTGCGAGGCATGTCATGAAACATCCTTTGGGAAGTGCATTTGCCGCAATGCTCGCCCTGTGCTCGGCCGGTGCAGGCTCGGCCGGTGCCCAGACGGCCGACATCAAGACCATCGTGTCGGTCGGTGGACCGCCCGTCGTGTTGAACCAGAATAGTCAGCTCAACATGGCGGGCGTGTTCATGATCGGTGGCAGCACCAGCGCGACCGTGGTCCAGAACGGCACCAACAACGCCACCGGCGTCCTGCAATTCGGCGGGACCAATTCGACATCGATCGGTCAGGCCGGGACGAACAATTTCGCGTTCGTCGGTCAGGCCGGCCAGTCGGCGACCAGCCTCGTCGCGCAGCTCGGCTCCATGAATACGGGTGTGGTCAAGCAGTTCGGTGCGGTCAACGGCTCGACCATCGTCCAGACCAGCCCGTGACGGGCGAGCGATCTCGTCGGCGTCGACAACGAACGGGGAAGCGCGATGCGATGCGGCAGACAGGTGTTGTGGCGGAGCTTCGCGCTGGCCGTGTTGATTGGCGCCGTCGGCGCGGCGACGCAGGCGTCGGCCGGATCCGTCCAGCGCAGCGTGACCAACCGGAACGTCAGCATCGAGACGGTCGTGCAATTCGGCGACAACGTTCAGCCTGTTACGATCGAGGAGAACAGCCGCATCAACATCGCGCGGGTGATCCAGATCGGCGGGACCGGGACGGTGGACGCGACCATCATCCAGAACGGCACGCGCAACTATGCCAACGTGACCCAGGTCGGCGGCCCCACCAATGCGGCGATCGGTCAGTCCGGCGTGAGCAACATCGCCGAGATCACCCAGATCGGCAATTCCACCAACGCGCTCCTGCTCCAGATCGGAGACATGAACACGGGAGCGGTGAGGCAGTTCGGGCGTTTCAACTGGCTGGTGATCTTCCAGTTCGGCCGATGATGGAGGTGTGACATGAAGTTGCTTCTGCTGGCATCCGGAATAGGGATCATGAGCGTGGTTGCGGCAGCGCCGGCCGGGGCCGGCGACGGTCACACCACGGTGGTTCAGGACGAGAACGGCACGTCCGTGATCACGCAGAGCGGCGATCCCGCGCAGGCCGAAGTCAGAATTGAGAAAGAGCCGGGACGCACGACGGTCTACCGCCGCAGCGGCGGAAACACCGCGATCGTGTCGCAAGGCACCGGCAATCCGCAGGACATGCTCGACTGGCTGCGCAAGCAGCAAGGCCGCTGACGCACGAAGGCCCACCGTCCGTTGCGGGACCGTGGGCCTCGTGTCGTGCGGCCTTACCAGCGATAGATGCCGGTCAGCGTGCCGTTGTTGTTGCCTTCAGGGCCGACATCGCCCTGCGACGAACTCGGGGTCGGATGGTTGCTGCCGTTGAGCGCGCCATAGGACCCGGCGACATCAGGATAATACGCGCGAGGCTGAACCGGTTCGTAGGCGGGCGCGGTGCGGTCCCAACCCACGCGCGGGCCGTTCCAATCGTAACCCTGTGCCGAGGCGGCCGCAGTGCCCGCGACGAGCGATGCCGTGATCAGGCAGAGGAGTTTTGACTTGTTCTGCATTGGAGATGCTCCTTGCTTGTGTCGGGGGCCAACGGTTGCAATGCGGGAGCGTTCCGGACGGGTTGGCCGGCCCGCGATCAACTCCGATCAACTGGATATGAATCGCGTGCTGTGGAACGAAACGGCTGAATGCGACGGGAATCCCGGGCGTTCTGCCGCACCATGTTCCCCGTTAATCGCGTGTCTTAACCAATAATTAATTATACGTTTGCGGGCGGGCGAGAGCCCGGCCTAGCGTGCGGTGGGGAGCCGCTATCTGCGAAGCCAAACGAGTTGGTGCGTATCATGATGTCCAGATCACATGGCAGATCATTTGGGGCGCTATTCGCCTCCCTCGGCGCAGCCGCGCTGCTCCTTAGCCCCAGCGACAGTTTTGCCAGACCCGGCGGCGGCGCGCCGCATGGAATGGCCGCCGCGCCTCCAGGTGCAATGGCGCGTGCGCCGATCGGGCCGGGGGCCCGGTTCCACCGTCGCAACAATGCCTTTGTCTACTGGCCCGGTGGCGGCGGGTTCTTCTACGACGGCGCGACGTACAGCCAGCCCTTTGGCGAGGCGGCGCAGCCGCTCTCCAACGATGTGCGCTACACCTACACCTATGACGTTCCCTGGGACTGGGCGCATCGCTTCCCGCCGAACGTCGTGCCGTCCGACCGGCCTTATGTGCCGAGCTGCCCGACGGAGCAGGTTACGGTGCCCGGCCGCGGCGGCATCGAGCACACCGTCAACATCATGCGCTGCTACTGAGCTAGCCCAGCTCGAAGCTGGTCACGCCGAAGACGCGGTCGATACGCAGCGGCGGGATCGGCCCCGTGTACATCCGCGCCGTCTCGAACACCGGCTTGAGCCCGAGCCCGCCCGCGAGCGCGATGGCCTCGCGATTGACGGCGGGGACATCGAGGAAGATCTCGCCGCCGTCTGCGCTCGCCAGCAACGCCTGCATGATCGCTTCCGCGGCCGCGCGATTGTCGGCGACGAGCGGGCCGATCTTGTGGCCGGTCCGGCACGGCCGGATCACGCCCCATGCGGCGAGCTTGCCGTCGCGCAGCAACGCGCGACCGATATGTCCTGACGTGTTGATCCAGGCGCGCAGGAAGGCGCTGCGCGCGGCAGGGAAGACGGTGGCGTCATCGGCTTCAACAATTGCAAACGGGATCTTGTCGAGGGCGACGATTTCGGCGGGCGATTTCGGTGGTGCGGCCACGATGCCGCCATAGCGGATATTGGCGTAGGCGAGCTGGAAGCCGGATCTTTTGTAATTATCCTGCTGCGCGACGACGCCATCGAGCCCGATCACCCGCGCGCCCGCATGCGCGATCGCCGCGTTCCAGATGCGCAGGCCATGGCCTCTGCCGCGAAAACCTGCGCGTACGATGTAGAAGCCGAGGAAGGCGAAGCGGTCGTCGTAATTGACGCAGGAGACGGTCGCGACCGGCTCGCCGTCGATCTCGCCGACGAAGAAGCCTTGCCCATCGGGGATCGCGAAGCAGGCGGCATCGGCAAGGCCCGGATTCCAGCCCTCGGCCGCGGCCCAGTCGATGGCGACGGCAATCTCCTCGGGGCGTAAATTGCGGATCTGCAAATCGCTCATGACGGATGCTCTCGGCGGTGGACCTGGCGGCGGGTCCGGCGGTAGAAGGCCTCATGATAGGCCGGGCCTGCGGCTCGCCTCAACGGTATCACAGAGGATGATCGGTCATGGCGGAGAAGGTTGCACTCGTCACCGCGGGCGGCAGCGGCATGGGCGCGGGGGCCGCGCGGCGGCTGGCAGCGGACGGGTTTGGCGTCGCGATCCTGTCGTCCTCCGGCAAGGGCGAGGCCCTGGCTGCCGAACTCGGCGGCTTCGGCGTCACCGGCTCGAACAAGTCCAATGACGACCTGAAGCGCCTCGTCGACGGCGCACTGGCCAGATGGGGGCGGATCGACGTGCTCGTCAACAGCGCCGGCCACGGCCCGCGCGCGCCGATCACGGAGATCACCGACGAGCAGTGGCATGCCGGTCTCGATACGTATCTGCTCAACGTGATCCGTCCCACCCGGCTGGTGACGCCGGTGATGCAGGCGCAGAAGAGCGGCGCCATCATCAACATCTCGACCGCCTGGGCGTTCGAGCCCAGCGCGATGTTTCCGACGTCGGCGGTGTTCCGGGCAGGGCTCGCCGCCTTCACGAAGATCTTCACCGATATATACGCCGCCGACAATGTCCGCATGAACAACGTGCTGCCGGGCTGGATCGACAGCCTGCCGCAGCTGGATGCGCGCCGCGACAGCGTGCCGATGAAGCGCTACGGCAAGGTCGAGGAGGTTGCGGCGACGGTCTCGTTCCTCGCGTCCGACGGCGCGGCTTACATTACCGGCCAGAACATCCGCGTCGACGGCGGGCTGACGCGCTCGGTTTGAAGCCGCGTCCTAGGAAGCGACGAGCCGCGCCAGCTTTGGCAGGATCTTGTAGCGCGCCATCTCATGCGGATACTCGCCGCGGTTGGCGAGCAGGACGATGCCGAGCCGCTGCGCCGGCACGAGGCCGAGATAGCCGGAGGCGTTGTTGAGGCCGCCCGGCTTGTCGACGACGGTGACGCCGGAAAGATGCACGCTCTCCCAGGCCATGCCCTGTCCGAACTTCTCGTCGACACGGAAGACCTCGCGCTGCGTCATCCGTAGGGCTTCGCGCAGATGCGGATCGATCGCCCGTCCGTCGACCGCGGCCGCAACGAAAGTCGCGAGGTCTCGCGCCGAAGAAAACATCTGGCCGGTGCCGGGAAAGTCAAAATAGCTCTGCTGGTTGCCGATCGGGCCGATCGCCGTGCCTTGATCCGAATAACCCTGGACCGCGCGCCGCATCCAGGCTTCGTCCATGACGGCGCGGTTGTCTTCGCCGCGCTCGGGGATGAAGGTGGCATTCATGGCCAGCGGGCGGAGAATGCGGTGCTGGATCAGCTCGCGGATCGGCGTGCCGTAGCGGCGCTCGAGCACGAGCTGAAGCAGCACGTAGCCGGCATGGGTGTAGATTCGCTGCCGGCCGGGTGCGACGCCGGCGGCCGGCGCGAAGGCGTTCAGCATGGCGATGAACTGGTCGCGCTTGAACTGCTCGTCCGGCCAGGGCGGATGGTCGGTCGGCAGCAGCAGCCCCGAGGTGTGCGTGACCAGCTCGCCGACGGTGACGCGGCGGATGTACTCGCCGTTCAGCTCGGGCAGGTATTTCGGCAGGCGATCGTCAAGCCGCAGCTCGCCGCGCAGCGTGCCGAGTGCCACGAGGGTTGCCTCGAACGGCTTTCGCAGGGAGGCAAGATTGAACAGCGTGTCCGACGTCACCGGCCGTTTGGCGGCATCATCGGCGAAACCGTAGTTGAAGAACTCGACGTGGCCGCCGGCATAGAGCGCGGCGGCAAGGCCGCCCGCATGTTCCGGCGTCGCGGTCGGCGCGAGCTCGTTGGCAACGATGTCGCGCATCTGCGCGATCATGTCGGAATCCGCCGCGGCGCGGCGCGGCCAGGCAAGGGCGAGCGGAACGAGCGCTGCCCGGGCGAGCGCCCGCCGGGTGAGGTGCGATGAGGTAACAACAGACGGCACGGCTCTGACGCATGATGTGATTCACGCCCTTCTTAGCGTGAAGGGGCGGACGTCCCAATTCACGATTGCGCGTTGTGGGTCCCGCCTTGCGGATCGCTGTTCGTAGTTTCGTAGCCCGGATTGCGCTTCGAGACTGGGCAAGATTCTAACATCGAGTGAAGGTAGGATTCGGCATGACGAATCGTACCTTCAAAACCGGCGTCAGGCGGGATCAGCCGAGCCTTCTGCCGGCGCGGGTGGAAGATTATGTGGCCGGCGACAATCCGGTTCGGGTGATCGAGGCTTTTGTTGCAGCGCTTGACCTCGGGAAGCTTGGCTTCCGCCATGCCGGATCGAGCGGCGGGGCTGGACAGCCACCTTATGACCCGGCCGACCTGCTGAAGCTTTATCTTTATGGCTACCTGAACCGGATCCGGTCGTCGCGCAACCTGGAGCGCGAAGCCCGGCGCAATCTGGAACTGATCTGGCTGATGAAGCGCCTGGTGCCGGGCTATCGCACCATCGCCAAGTTCCGCCAGGAGAACTGGAAGACGCTCAAGGCGGTGAACCGGGAGTTTGTGCTGATGCTGCGCGAACTCGGTCTGATTGGCGGAGAGGTTGTGGCGATCGACGGTGCGTTTTTTGATGGCAACGCCAGCAAGGCGAGCATCAAAACGCAGCGCAAGCTCGCCAAGCGGCTGGCGGAGATCGAGCAGGATATTGAAGCCTATGGTGCCACGCTCGAGGCCAACGACAGCGCCGAGGTGGAACGTCCACCCGCGGGGCGGGATGGCGGAGGCGATGGCAGTCGCGGCGGAGACCTCGCACAAGAGGTGGCGGCGTTGATGGCCAAGCGCGCCAGCTTGCAGGCCGATCTGGCACGACTGGAGGAGAGCGGGCAGACGCAGCTGTCGCGAACCGATCCGGATGCCCGCCTGTTGTCGAAGAACGGCCAGGTGGTGGCAGGCTATAACGTTCAGATCGGCGTCGACGACAAGCACGCTCTGATCGCGGCGAGCGAGGTCGTCAACGACGGCAACGATAGCGGCCAGCTTTACGACATGGCCAAGGCCGCAAAGGACGAGCTTGGCGTCGAGACGCTGACGGTTCTCGCCGATACCGGCTACTACAACGGCCATACGCTCAAGGACTGCGAGGAGAACGGCATTGCCGCCTACGTTCCGCTGGCCAAGCGAACCACGCGGCTCGAAGCGCAGGATCGCATCAGCCATGAGGCGTTCGCCTACGACGCCGAAGCGGATGTCTATCGCTGTCCCGCCGGCAAGCAGCTGCGTCCCACGGACGGTCGCAAGACCAACGGCAACCGGATCGAGATCAGGTATGTCAGCCGCAAGTCAGATTGCGACGCCTGCCCGCTGCGCGCGCGCTGTGTCACCGTCAAGATCCCGACGCGCACCGTCCAGCGCTGGGAGCATGAAGCGGTGCTGGATCGGCATCGCGCGCGGATGCAGGGCGCCGAGGCCCAGATGCGCCGCCGCGCCGAACTCGCCGAACACCCCTTCGGCACCATCAAATGCCGGGCCGGCTACCGCCACTTCCTCGTCCGCGGCTTCGACAAAGTCTGTGGCGAATGGAGCCTGATGGCGCTTTGCTACAATTTCTCCCGAGTCCTCAGCATTCTCGGCCTCGACGCCTTCATGGCCTATCTGGCAAGCCGGCTTCCGCATTTGGCACTCTTGCTGCTCAACGCCATCACCGACATCACCGACATCATCACCCGGATACGGCCCGCTCCAGCGCCAATCCGAGCCCAAATCCGTCCAATTTTCCGATATGCCGCGTAAGCCGCGCCCAAACAAATACTTGCCCAGCCTCGAAGCGTAATCCGGGGTTTCTGCCGAGAGCACGAAAGGTCCCGGATTGCGCTTCGCTTCATCCGGGCTACGCGCCACAAATTAAACTTAGCTAATGAGCTAACAATCATTGACGTGCGATGCCGGTGGTCCTATAGTTAGCTTCATGGCTAACCAATTATCCCGGCTCGACCAGGTCTTCTCCGCGCTCGCCGATCCCACGCGGCGGGCGATCGTGATGCGGCTTTGCGCGGGCGAGGCGTCGGTCGGCGAGCTCGCCGATCCTTTCGACATGGCGCTGCCGAGCTTCATGAAACACATCAACGTGCTGGAGACGAGCGGGCTCGTGCTGTCGGAGAAATCGGGCCGCGTGCGCACCTGCCGCCTCAGCCCGGATGCGCTGCTCGGTGCCGAAGACTGGTTCCAGCAGCAGCGCGCGATCTGGGAGGCGCGGCTCGACCGGTTCGAAGCCTATGTGATGAAGCTCAAGAAAGAGAAGGAGAGGGCGGCCGCCAGGCGGTCGTCCCGCACAACCAAACGGAAAGGTGCTGAGTGATGACGAATTCTGCCAATGCCGCCTTGTCGCAATGGTCGCTCGACCGCGAGATCGTGATGTCGCGGGTGATCGACGCGCCGCGCGATCTCGTGTTCGAGGCCTGGTCCGACCCGAAACACCTGCCGCAATGGTTCGGGCCGAAGGGGTTCAAGGTCGAGACCTTCGAGATCGACGTGCGCGTCGGCGGCGTCTGGCGCTTCAACATGATCGGCCCCGATGGCACGGTCTATCCGAACCGCATGCGCTTCCGCCGCATCGAGCGGCCCTCGCTGATGGAGATGGATCACGGCGTCGACCAGGACGAGGATCCCGGCATGTTCCGCTTCACCGTTACCTTTGCCGAGCAGAGCAACGGCAAGACCGTTCTGATGATGCGGCAGCTGGCCTCGAGCACCGAGCAGCGCGACGGCATGATCGGCTTTGGCGCCGTCGAATACGGCTACCAGACGCTGGACAAGCTCGCGGCCTATGTGGGCGGGATGAAGAAATAAGCTTTCCGCATTATTTCGGGGGCCTCCAAGAGGCGCCCCGGAATATGCTTGGAAACGAGTGGGGGAGAGCAGTCGCCTTCGCGTTTATGATAGCGCGCAGCGCAATTATGACAGCGCCATAACGTAGATTTTTGTCGCGCCGTGCTACCAAATTATGACAGAATTGCTACCGCTAAATGTCACATCGATTACGGCGGAGTGATTCATGTTGCAGTGGCAGGCACGGTCAAATCCCCTCGCGTGGTGGTGGGGGTCCCTGACGCTGGTCAGCGCTGCCAACATCCTCGTCTGGTTCATGCTGTACCGCGAGTTCTACCCGACGGTTGCGGGTAGCGTCGGCGGCGGCTCGGATATCGGCCTGATGTTCCTGCTCTGCGCCGCCTATGTGTTCGGCTGCGCCTTCCGCTCGGTGCTGCCGCGCGCCGACGTGCAGCGCATCTGTCTGTTCGATACCTGGCTGTCGAGCGTTTTCGTCGGCCGCACCGTCGCAACCGTGGCCGAAGTCTGCTTCGCCGCGCAATGGGCGATCATCCTGCATCAGCTAGGTCACATGACGGGTGCGGAGACCGCGGTGAACATCGCGCTCGTGATCGTGCCGATCATCATCATCGCGGAGTGCTTCTCCTGGTACGCGGTGGTGACCACCAACTTCCTCTTCAATGCGATCGAGAACTCGCTGTGGGCGGTGACCTTCTTCCTCGCCGGCATCGCGTTGTGCCGGCTGATGCCGGAATTCCAGGGCGTGGTGCGCTGGGCGCTGATCGCCGGAATCGTGGGCATCGCCTGTTTCCTCGCCTTCCTCGTCACCGTCGACGTGCCGATGTATCTCAGCCGCTGGCGGGCGGGGCACGCCGAGGGCGGCAAGTTCTTGGGCTTCCTCGAAGGCCTGCATGACGTCTCGACGCGCTGGGTCGTGACCCACGACATCACGCACTGGAAGGGCGAGCTGACCTGGATGTTCTTGTATTTCAGCGCCGCGGTGTGGTCGAGCCTCGCGCTCTGCGCGCTCTACGCCATGGAAGGCTATCTCACGCGCTATCTCGCCTGAAGGCTAGAGCCCCGTTCCGATCGGAACGGGGCTCTGGATTCTTATTTGACGCGTTTTCTTGACGCGAACCGGTATCCACTTCGCTTGAAAGCGCTCTACTTGCCGACCAGGCTGCACTTGCTGCGGTCGAGCGGACGAAAGGCCTGGTCGGGCGGGATCGTCGCGACCAGCTTGACGAAGTCCCACGGTCCCTTGGATTCCTCGGGCGTCTTGACCTGCACCAGATAGAGATCGTGTACCATGCGCTGGTCCTCGCGGATGCGACCGTTGGGCGTATAGGCATCCGATACCGGCGTCGCCTTCATCTTGGCCATGACGGCCGCGCTGTCGTCCGAGTCGGTGTCCTTCACGGCTTGCAGATAGTGACGCACGGCGGAATAGACGCCGGCCTGGATTTGCGAGGGCATCGCCTTGCGGCGGGCATAGAAGGCATCGGAGAATTTCCGCGCTGCAGGCGAGACGTCCTCGAAGAACGAGGTGACGATGAGGTCGCCGCGCGTCGCCTTGAGCCCGACCGCCTCGATATCGACATTCTGGAACGACATCGGCACGATCTTCATGCCCTGATCGGCGAGCCCGAATTCCTCCGCCTGCTTGATTGCGGTCGCGTTGTCGCCGGCGACGTTGATGGCCAGGATCTTGGCGCCCGACGACTGCGCCTGAAGCAGGAACGAGCTGTAATCGGGCGTGCCGAGCTGCGCCTTGACGCTGCCGGCGACCTTGCCGCCAAGCTCGGTGATGCGAGCGCGCGCGGTCGCCTCGATCGAATGGCCGAAGGCGTAGTCGCCGGTGATGAAGAACCACGGATCCTTGCTTGTCTGCATGATGCCGGAGACCACCGCAGTCGCTGTGGAGTAGGCGTCCTGGGTCCATTGTACGCTGCTCGGTGCGCACGCTTCATCAGTGAGCTGGTTTGCGCCGGCGCCGGAGACGAGGAAGATCTTGCCATTGCCGCGCACCAGCTCCTGCACCGCCAGCGCGGCGCCGGAGCTGCCGCCGTCTGCGATCGCCTGCACACCGTCGCTGAACCATTTGCGGGCGAGCGAGGCCGCGAGGTCCGGCTTGTTCTGGTGATCGGCCTGCAAAATCTCGATCGGCTTACCGTTGATCTTGCCGCCGAACTCCTCCGCCGCCATCCGCGCTGCCTCGAATGAGCCCGGGCCCATGGCGGTTGCAAAAATGCCGTTCATGTCGGTGAGGACGCCGATGCGGATCGCATCGCCCTTGATCTCGGCGCGCACAGCGGAGCCTGCGAGTGCCAGCGTGATCAGAAGGATGGCGGTGGATGTCTTAGGGATCGAGGCCATGGCGTTTCCTGGTTTATCGTTGATTGATTTGTGCTCGCGGTCAGGCCGCTTCGGCGATGACCTTGTTGCGCAAAGTTCCAATGCGGGAGATCTCGACCTCGACGGTGTCGCCGGGGCGCATCCACAGCGGCGGCGTTCGCTTGGCGCCGACGCCGCCCGGCGTGCCCGTGACGATGACGTCGCCCGGGACGAGCGGGCAGATCGTCGAGATGTAGGCGATCAGATCGGGAATGGCGGTGATCAGGAGATCGGTAGTGGTATCCTGTACGACGGCGCCGTTGAGACGTGTCTGCAAGGTGAGCTTTGACGGATCGGGTATTTCGTCCACGGTCACCAGCCATGGGCCGAAGCTGCCGCTTTCCGCAAAGGTTTTGCCGGAGAGGAACTGGCTGGTGTGGCGCTGCCAGTCGCGGATGCTGCCTTCGTTGTAGCAGGAGTAGCCCGCGATGTGGTCGAGCGCGCGGCCGGCCCGAATGTGGCGGCCTTCCTTGCCAATGACGAGCGCGAGCTCGCCCTCATAGTCGAAATCGTCGCTGACCCCAGGCTTCACGATGGGTTGGAGATGGCCGACCTGACTGCACGGGAAGCGCACGAACAGGGCCGGCTTCTCGGTGACTGTGCGGCCGGTCTCGGCGACATGATCGCGGTAGTTCAGGCCGACGCAGATGATCTTGCCGGGATCGGGGATGACGGGTGCAAAAATGATCTTGTCGAGCGGATGATCCGGCGCTGCGGACGCGATGAGCTTTGCCGCCTCGGCAACGCGATCCGTTTCGAGCAACTGCCGCAGCGTGGTGCAGACTCCCATGCGCGTGCCGAGATCGACGACGCCGTTGTCCTTGACGGCCCCGAAGGATGCGCGGCCGTTGGCGATGAAAGAGAGCAGCTTCATGGAGATATCCTTAGAGATTGTTCGGTCAGGCCGCGGACGGCACGTGGGTTGGAGGCGTGATGGCGGCAACGAGCCGATCAAGCTCTGCGTCGTCGCGGGCGGTGCCGAGGACATAACGGTCGGGGCGAACCAGCGCGGCGGTGATGCCGTGCTCGTGGAGCCAGTCGCCGATGCCTTCGGCGTCCTCGCTGGTCAGGATCTCGATCTCCGCCTCTGAGTGAGCCGGACGCGACGAGAGCATCTCCGTGTTCTCGACCAGCAGCACATGGCTGTAGCCGATCCGGTCGTCACTGCGGCGGCCGTCCTTCAGCTCGAATTGCGGTGCGAGATGTCCGGCGAGGGGCAGATCGCCCAGCGCGAGCCCAGGGCCGAGCAGGGGCTTTTTCACCTCCAGCTTCACCGGCGCGTTCTCGCGGGCTTCGCCGGCGGCAAGGCCAGCTTCGATCGCCTTGGTGTTGATCACGCCGCCGAGGCGAATGGCGAGCTCGATGAATTCGCGCACATGCGGCAGCCGCTCGCTCTGATAGGTGTCGAGCAGATCGGGCGCAGCCCCGTCGCGGATGATGGCGCCGAGCTTCCAGGCAAGATTGGCGGCATCGCGGATGCCGGCGCACATGCCCTGGCCGAGGAAGGGCGGGGTTTGGTGCGCGGAGTCGCCCGCCAGCAGCAGCCGACCGTTCCGCCATTGCTGCGCGATCACGGAATGAAAAGTGTAGACCGCCGCGCGCTCGATCTCGGCATCCTCGGGCGTGATCCATCGCGACAGCAGCTCCCAGACCTTTGCCGGCTGAGCGACAGCTTGCGAATCTTCGTGGGGGAGTACCGTGATCTCCCAGCGGCGGCGCGTGCCGGTGCCGCGGACATAGGTCGCCGGCCGGCGTGGATCGCAATGTTGAAGGCTGTAATCGCCGAGGTCGTCGCGGTCGCGCTTGAGCATCACGTCGATCACTAGCCAGCGCTCGTGGAAGCCGAGATCGTCCATGCCGGAGCCGATGAAGCGGCGAACGAGGGACCGCGCGCCATCGCAGCCGATCACGTAACCGGCGCGAACTTCAGTCAGCTTCCCGTTCGAGAGGTCCTCGTAGCGCACACGGACCCCGGCCTCGTCCTGATCGAGCGCGAACACATCGCAGCGGTTGCGCAAGGTGACGTGCGGCCAACGCGCTAGGCCGCCGATTAGCACATCCTCCAGGTCGGGCTGGTGGAAGCGGTAGCTGAGATTCCAGCCCATCGGCGTAACCGTCTGCGGGCGCGACCAGTCCAGCAGCATGCGGCCATTGGCGTCGAGAAAGAGCATCCCGGGGCTGAGGATGCTTTGCGGCAGGATCGCGTCGGCAAGGCCGATGGTCTGAAACACGCGCATGCACTCGTCGTCGAAATGCACCGCGCGCGGCAGATGATAGGTCCGCGCCTCGCGCTCCAGCACCAGGGTCCGCACACCGCAAAGGCCGAGCAGGTTGGCCAGCGTGGCGCCGACCGGGCCGCGGCCGACGATCACGACGTCAAACTCTTCGGGGACGAATTTACCTTGCATGGGGATATCTCTTCCCCAAGCCACGCCGCCGCTTCAACGCCGCCGCGCCAAGTGTCCGCCCTGCGGACGGCCCCTACACCTCAACCGGAATGACCGCGGCCGTCTCCTGAAGCTGGCCCACGAACTGCGCCACCGCCTCATCAATCCCGAGCGCTGACCGGATCCAGATGATCGAGATGCAGCCGAACACGGCGCCATTCCGCACGATCGGCACCGCAATCGACGCCGTCTTGGGATTGTATTCGCCCTCGCTGCGGATGGCGTAACCCCGCGCAGCAGTCTCTTCGATCATGCGATCGAGATAACCTTCAGCAAGGAACGGTCGGTCGTCGGCCTCGTCGATGCGGCGGAGATGACTGACGATGAGGTCGCGCTCGCGCGCGGGGCAGGCGGCGAGATAGGCCCGGCCCGCGGAGGTCCGCAGCATCGGCAGGCGCTTGCCGATCATGCCGCGATCGATCGAGAGCGGGCTGCGAGAGTGAGTGGTCTCCTGAACCACCATCGCGGCGTTCTCGTAAGTGGAGAGATCGACCGGCCAGACCAGGGTCTTGCTCAATTCGGCGAGAAAAGGCGCCGCCGCCTGACAGATCACCACGCTGGGGTCGTAGCCATCGCCGAGGCTCAGCGCGAGCCGGGTCACGCGAAAGCGGTCGTCACTGGCGCTGCGGGCGACGTAGCCGAGTTCCTCCAGCGTTTCGAGCAGGCGGTAGACGGTCGGGCGGGGCAGGTCGAGCGCGCGGGCGACGTCGCCGGCGCGGATGCCGCCGGAGCGGTTGACCTCATGCAGCACGTCCAGCCCGCGCTTGATGGCGCGCACGCCCTCCGACTGCCGGGGCTGTCCGTTCCGCGTCCGCTCCTTGGACACTTCGTATTTCCTCCCTTGCGACCGACAGCCTCGCGATTATCGTCGTTGTGAACGCGAAGCGATTGCGCGACGCCACCGTAGGATCGCGCGCGGCCGGTATCAAGTTCGCCGCAGTGCGGCGCTGCGATGCCTTTGGGAGGACGTTGATGGAAATCACCGCGCTCGGCTATATCGGAATCAACTCATCCCAGATCGACCAGTGGAGCCAGATGGCGACCGGGCTGCTCGGGATGGAGCAGGTCGATCGCGGCGGCAAGATGCGCGCCTTCCGCATGGACGATCGCAAGCAGCGCCTGATCGTCGACGGCAGCAGCGATGCCGGGCTCGCGGTGATGGGGTGGGAAGTTCCGGCGATCGCCGAACTGGACCAATTGGCCGGACGCCTGGAAAGCCATGGCGTCAAGGCGGTCCGTGGATCACGCGCGCTCGCTGACGAGCGGCATGTTGCCGAGCTGATCGCGTTCACTGACCCCGCCGGCAATCGGCTGGAGGCTTTTTGCAAGCCGGAGCTTGCGAGCGAGCCTTTCAGGCCGGGCCGCCCGATCTCGGGTTTCCGCACCGGCGCGATGGGCATGGGACATGTCGTGCTCAATGTTGAGGACGTCGAGCCGCTGCTGCCGTTCTATCGCGACGTGCTCGGCTTCCACGTCTCCGATTTCGGACTGAAGCCTTACGGGCTTTATTTCTTTCACGTCAACGGCCGCCACCACTCCTTTGCCATGGTCGGCTCTGGGCGCAAGGCGCTGCATCATTTCATGGTCGAGCTCGGCAGCCTCGACGATGTCGGGCAGGGCTATGATCTCGCGCAGATGGATGAGGGGCGCATCGCCTACACGCTGGGCAGGCACACCAACGACCACATGACCTCGTTCTATGTAAATACGCCCTCCGGCTTCTTCATCGAATATGGCTGGGGCGGGCGCGTCATCGATCCCGAGACCTGGCAGCCGCACGAGACCTTTGATGGGCCCTCGCTGTGGGGCCACGAACGGCTCCATATGCCGGAAGAGCAGCGCAAGCGCATGCGCGACATGCGGCTCGATGCGGCCGCCCGCGGCGTCCGCGTCGCCGATCCGCGTGTGCCGCCGCTCAATTGCGCGTGGCTGGACTCCGTGGTCGCGCGCGAACGACCGCGGCCACGCCGCAACGATCCAATACCCTAGGGAAGGACGACATGCTCAAGACCCTTTTGCGGGCAAGCCTCGTGCTGCTCGCGTTCACGGCGGCAGCCTCGGCCGAACCGATCAAGGTGACGCTGCTCGGTACCGGCGTGCCGACGCCGCGGCCGACCAGCTTCAGCGCGTCGACGCTGGTGGAGGCGGGGAGCGAGAAATTGCTGTTCGATCTCGGGCGTGGCTCGACGATGCAACTCTACAAGCTGAAGATCCCGCTCGGCGCGATCACCGCGAATTTCATCACGCATCTGCATTCCGACCACATCGTGGGCCTTCCCGACATGTGGCTGACCGGCTGGCTCGCCACGCCATGGGCCTCGCGCAAGGGCCCGATGAAGCTCTATGGCCCCAAGGGCACCGTGGCGATGACGGAAAACCTGACCAAGGCATTCGCCGCCGACATCCGCATTCGCATCGACGACGAGCACCTCGACCCAAAGGCCATCGAATTCAACGCTAGGGATATCGAGGCCGGAATTGTGTACGACAACAACGGTGTGAAGGTCACCGCCATCGAAGTCAATCACGGCGAGAAGATCAAGCCGTCGTTCGGTTACGTCGTCGAGTATGGTGGCCACAAGGTCGTGCTGTCGGGCGACACCAAGTACGATGAGCGCATCGCGAAAGCGGCCGAGGACGCCGACCTGCTGATCCACGAGGTCGCGGTCATCGAGCCGGAGCTGCTGATCAAGAATCCCGTCTACAAGGACATCCAGGCGCACCACACCTCGCCGGAGGAGGCCGGCCGCATCTTTGCCTCGGCCAAGCCCAAGCTCGCCGTCTATTCCCATATCGTGTTCGGCACCGCAAAGCCGGCGCCCGACATTCCCGAGGAGCCGCTTATCCTGCGCACCCGCTCGGCCTACAAGGGGCCGTTGCTCGTCGGACGTGACATGATGTCGTTCAAGATCGGCGACACAGTCGAAGCGTTTGGGCCGGATGGCGCGAAACTCGATCCGTAACGCGAACGACGATCAGGCCTCGCCAAGATCGACCTCGGTCAAGATTCCCTGGCGCAGCGCCAGCCGCACCAGCTCGATGTCGGAGCCGACGCCGAGCTTGTCCTTGATCAGCGAGTGCAGGTTCGCCACCGTCTTCGGGCTGACATGCAGCGTCTCGGCGATCTCTTCCGTCGTGTTCTCGGCGAGCAGCAGCCGCAGCACCTCGAATTCGCGCGGCGTCAGCACGTCGGCGGCCGAGCTCTCGCCGCTGATGCGGCTGAGCGCAAGCTCGTGGTCGATGTCGGGGCTGATGGCGATCTTGCCGGCCAGCACGTCCTTCACCGCCCGCACCAGCGTTTCGGGCGGACTGGTCTTGGTGACGTAACCTCTCGCACCGGCGCGGATCGCCTGCACGGCAAAGCCTGCATTCTCGTGCATGGTGAAGACCAGGATCCGCGCGGCCTTGTCCCATTGCCGGATGCGTCTGACCGCCTCGATGCCGCCGATGCCGGGCATGCTGAGGTCCATGATGACGAGGTCCGGCGCCTCGGATTTGTACAGACGATAGGCCTCCGCGCCGTCGGCCGCCTCGGCGACGACGCGCAAGCCCGGCTGCTTCTGGAGCACGGAGCGATAGCCCTCGCGGACGACGGAATGATCGTCGACCAGCAAGATGGTCGCGTCGGCCGCGCTCATGCCGCGTGCTCCAGCGCCTGCCGATCGGCGGCCGTGAGCGGAATGAACACGCGGAGCGCCGAGCCGTTGGGACGGGTCTCGAAGCTCAGCCGGCCGCGAAGCGCGGCGACGCGCTCGCGCATGCCAAGCAGGCCCATGCCGGATTTGCCTGCCGCGTCGCTCGGCCGGCCGTCGTCCTCGATCGCAAGCGCGATCTCACTTTCGGCCATCGTCAGATACAGCCTGACCTTCGTCGCACCCGCGTGCTTGGCGGCGTTGGTGAGCGCCTCCTGCACGATGCGATAGAGGTTGGCGCTGACGGAGGCGGGTACGTTCTCGAAGGCGCCCTCGAACCGGATATCGAAACGGGTCTGGCCGCGGCTGCGGCCGTTCCATCCCGAGACCAGGCCTTCGAGGCTCGCAACGAGGCCGAGCTCGTCGACGTCGGGCGGCCGCAACCGGAACAGCGCGCCGCGCAGCGTCTCCATCATGCTGGTCGCGGTCCGGGAAATGCCGTCGCATTCTCCCAGCAATTCGGGGCAGTCCTGCGCCGCAGTCTGGCGGGCGGAGGCGGCGAGCGCGCGGATTGCGGCGAGCGACTGGCCGAACTCGTCATGCAGCTCGCGCGCGAGATGGCGGCGCTCCTCGTCCTGGAGCGCGATCAATTTCCGCGTCAGCTCGCTGCGCTCGGCGAGCGCGATGTCGAGGCTTTCGGCGAGGTGGTTGAAGACGTCGCGGATGGCCGACAGCTCGGCGAGGTCGAACGGCGGCAGCCGCGTCGAGAGGTCGCCAGCGGCGATGCGCTCGAGGCCGGCGCGCACGAGCTGCGTCGGACGCAGCGCGCGCGCCAGCGCGGCGTAGACCAGGGCGCACAACAACGGCAGCGCGATCGCAAGCGCGATCATCAGGCGGCCGGCCTCGTGCCATGCCTCCGCCGTCTGCACGGCCGGATCGACCGAGACCACGACGTCGCCGAGCTTCGTACCGCGCACGATCACGGGCCGTGCTGCCTTGCGCCCGGGGTCGAACAGGCTGCGAAAGAACGCTGCAAAGAGCTGCGGCGGCGGGCTTGCCGGCGGCGGCGCGCCGCTACAAAAGCGCTGGAGGATGTCGCCGCTCGCGCCACGGAACGCCAGACACAGGCCGGGCGTCATCACATAGGCCGACACGGGATCGAGGTTCGGAAAGTCCGAGCGCGGGCTGGCCGCCCACGGCACCTTGCCTTGTTGCAGCTCCAGCGACTTCGCCACGATGGCGGCGATACCGTCGATGCGCGCATACGCGGCGCGGTCGGCCGTAACAAGGAAATAGGCGGAGATCACCGCGAAGCAGGCGGCCGATATTGCGGCCACGAGCAGCGTCAGACGGACCTTGAGATCGAACCTCGGGCGATTCCACATCGGCGGGCACCTGGTGCGAACGGGTTTGTTGCTCCCGCATTAAAGGGCAGAACGCCAGCGGCGGGAAGCGTTCCCGCCTTACCGCAATGCAACGTCGTGAAATTTTCCCGGCATTCGTCGGGAAGGTCACGGTTGCCTGGCCTCAGGCCGTCCGTCCAGATGTGTCAGACCGTCCATCCCACGAGGTCCATTTCATGCGCCGCTCCCGGTTGGCTCTCTCTGTTTTTCTCCTCTCTATCCTGGTTTATTCGCCGGCCAACGCCGAGGCCGCCATTGGCGTTGCCATGGACGATTTCAGCTATACCGATACGTCGGCCGAGCCGGCCAACCAGACCGCGGCCCACGAGCGGCGGCTGTCGGCGTTCATGGCCGCGCTCAGACGGGACATCGGGGCGGACCAGCGCTTCCGGCTGGTGCCCTCTGCCCAGGACGGTGCAACGTTCAAGGTGATCGGCGGCATCCAGAAGACGAGCACGCTGGTGCAATGGGCCAAGGTCGCCGTGATCGACGTCGGCGCCAAGAAGCTGGTGATGGACAAGCTCTACAGCTTCCGCGGCGACAATGATGAATCATGGGAGCGCGCCGAGATTTTTGTCTCCCGCGAGGTCATGGCTGCGCTCGGCACGCCCGCGCCGGTCGGGCTTGCCGTGTTCGACTTCGAGCTCGAGGACATGACGGCCGCTTCAGCGGGCGCTTCGGCCGCGTCAGATGCGTCGTACCTGGCCGAGGTCACCGGCGGCGTGCGCGAGATGCTCGGCCAATCCGGCCGCTATCGCATCGTGGATGTCGGCGGAGAGGCGGCGAAAGCGGGGGCCTTACGGGATTGCGGCGGCTGCGAGGCGGCGATCGCACAAAAGCTCGGTGCGGATCAGTCGCTGATCGGCGTGGTGCGGCGGGTCAGCCGCACCGAGTATACGCTCGGTTTCCAGGTGCGCGATGCCAGCACCGGTGCGGTGCTGGCGCGCGGAGACAGCGGCCTGCGCCTCGGCGCGGACTATTCGTGGAAACGAGGCGCGGTGCGACTGGTCAGGGACCGGCTGATCGAGAGCCAGCAGGCCACCGACGCTCTCAAAAGGTAAGCTGCACCTTCATCGACTGCGAGCGGTCGCTGGCGAGCTCGAAGGCGGAGACCGCGTTCTCGAACGGCATGGTGGCTGTGATCAGCGGCTTGACGTCGATCAGGCCTTCGCCCATCAGCCGCACCGCGAGCTCGAACTCGGGATCGAAGCGGAAGGTGCCGCGGAGCTGCAATTCCTTTGCGACGATCGAGTTGATCGGCAGCGTCATCTCACCGCCGAGGCCGAGCTGCACGAGTGTGGCGCCGGGCCGCAAGACGTCGAGCGCGGTGCGGAGTGCCGCCTGGTTTCCGGAGGCTTCGAACAGCGTGTCGAACACGCCCTTGCCGACGCGCCAGGGATCGAGCGCGGTGGCATTGGCCGCGACATTGATGGCGTGACTGGCGCCGAGCTTTTTGGCGACCGCGAGCGGCGCCTCGGCGACATCGGTCACCACGATCTCAGATGCACCGCCGAAACGCGAGACCAAAATCATCAGCGCGCCGATCGGGCCGCAGCCGGTGATCAGCACGCGCTTGCCGAGGAGGGGGCCGGCCTGCTTGCCGGCATGCAGGCAGACTGCCAGCGGCTCGGCGACCGCGGCTTCCGCCAGCGACAGCTTGTCCGCGATCGGCACGGCCTGCGTCGTATCGACCGTGATGAATTCGCGAAAACCGCCTTGAACATGGGGAAAGCGCATTGCGCTGCCGAGGAAGCGCATGTCGAGGCACTGGTTGCGCATGCCTTCCTGGCAATGCAGGCATTGGCCGCACGGCTTGCTCGGATTGACGGCCACGCGAGTGCCGGGTTTGACGCTGGTGACGCCGTCACCGACATCGGCGACCACGCCGGCGATCTCATGCCCCAGCGCCATCGGCTGCTGGATGCGAACGACGCCGAAGCCGCCGTGATGGTAATAGTGCAGGTCCGAGCCGCAGATGCCGCCATTGGCGATCTTGACGCGGACTTCGCCCGGACCAGGCGCCGGGTCGGGATAATTGTCGATCCGCAGGTCCTTCGGGGCGTGAATGACGACGGCGCGCATGGTCTGCTCCTCAGAGTTTCGCGGGTCACATCGCGGCGATCATGCCGCCGTCGACATAGATGATCTGGCCATTGACGTAGGTGGAGGCGTCCGAGGCCAGGAAGATCGCGGCACCCACCAGCTCGTCCGGCTTGCCCCAGCGCTTCGACGGGATGCGTCCCATCAGCCAGTTGTTGAAATCGGTGTTGTTGACCAGCGCCTCGTTCATGTCGGTCAGCATGTAGCCGGGGCCGATCGCATTGGCCTGGATGCCGTGCTGGGCCCATTCCACCGCCATCGAGCGGGTCAGATTCTTGATGCCACCCTTGGCGGCGGTGTAAGGCGCGATGGTGGGGCGGGCGAGCTCGCTGCCGAGCGAGCCGATATTGATGATCTTGCCATGCTTGCGCGGGATCATGCGCTTGGCCGCCTCTCGGCCGATGACGAAGGCGCTGGTGAGGTTGGTCTCGATTACCTTGCGCCATTCGTCGGTGCTGAATTCCACCAGCGGCTTGCGGTGCTGGATGCCGGCATTGTTGACGACGATGTCGACGGCAATGCCCTTTTTGTCGAAGTCGTTGAAGGCCGCGACGATCGCGGGCTCGTCGGTGACGTTGAAGGCGGCACCTTCGGCCTGGTGCCCGGCAGCGCGGAACTCGGCGACGGCCTGCTCGACGCGCTTGGGGTCGACGCCGTTGACGATGATCCTGGCGCCGGCCTTGGCCATGCCCTCGGCGATGGCGCGACCGAGGCCGCGGGAGGAGCCGGTCACGAGCGCGGTGCGGCCGGAAAGGTCGAAAAGGGCGGTGCTCATCTCAAAATATCCTCAAACGTTGGAGCGGCGCACGGTGAGATCGGATCGGTCGAATACATCAGGCAGAAGGTCGACGCCAAGGCCGGGGCCTTCCATCGGGTAGACAAAACCGTCCTTGATCACTGGCATCGTGGTGACGAGCTCATTGTACCAGCCTTTGTAGAAGGCGCGCACCGATTCCTGGATCAGCGTGTTGGGCTGGCTGAACGACATGTGGATGGCGGCGATGAAGCCGATCGGGCCGATGCAATCATGCGGCGCAAAGGGGCGGTGATAGGTTTCGGCCATCGCCGCGATCTTGCGGCCCTCGGTGAGGCCGCCGGTCCAGCACAGATCCGCCATCACCACGTGCATGGCGTCGCGGTCGAGCATGTCCTTGTAGGGGAAGCGCGAGCCGAGCGTCTCGCTGGCGCAGACCCAGACGTCGGTCGAGCGCGCGTATTCGGCCAGCGCCTGCGGCGAGTTCATCCGGATCGGGTCTTCGTACCAGGTCGGCTTGTACGGCTCGAGCGCGCGCGCGATCTGCTTGGCGGTCGGCAGGTTCCAGAGCGAGTGGAGCTCGACCATGATCTCCATCTTGTCGCCGACCGCCTTGCGGATCTTCTCGAACGGCTCGATCGCCTGCTTCATCTGGGCGGCGGTGATATAGAGGCCCTTGTTCTCCTGCGCCGCCGGATCGAACGGCCAGATCTTCATCGCGGAGATGCCGCTTTCCAGGAGGTTTTCTGCGAGCGCGTCGGCCCGATGCATGAAGCCGTCGAGATCTTCATAGGGGCCTTTCGAGGCGCCGAGATTCCAGTTGGCGACCGGGCTGATATTGGTCGAGCGGACATATTGGGTGCCGGCGCAGGTGTTGTAGATGCGCTGCTTGTCGCGGCAGAGGCCGCCGAGCATCTGGTGCACCGGCTGCCCGCAGACCTTGCCGAACAGGTCCCACAGCGCGATGTCGATCGCGGAAGCCGCGCGATATTCGACGCCGGTGGATGACTGCGCCATCGGCAGGTTCAGCATGTCGCGGTGAATGGCTTCGATGTGCAGGGGATTGCGCCCGAGCAGCCGACCGGCAAAGGTGTCGTGGATTTGCGCCTCGACCGCGCCCGCGCCATAGAAGGTTTCGCCGAGACCAATCACGCCGCTATCGGTGTGGATGCGCACCCAGATGACGTTGGAGAACTCCTCGGTGCGCAGGGTCTCGATCGACGTGATCTTCACGGCAACAATCCTCCCGTCGGGCCCATAGCGCCCGCTTTGTTTGTCGTTTCTGCGCCCGCCATTGCCGGCGGGACTGGCGGCAGTCTTACGCCTGCTTGTAATATATCACAACATGTTTTAAGGATACCACAAACAAGGCGCCGCCTCGCAAACGAAAGCGCGGCGGATGGGAGGACGACATGGCACGGCGCAAACGCGCGCTCGAGGTGGTGAGAAGCGACGGCGAGGGCAGGCCCGCCAGGCGCAACCGCCTCAACTTCTTCGAGCTGGCCTATCAGCGGATCGAGGAGCTCCTCGTCCATTGCGAGCTCAAGCCCGGCCAGTTCATGACCATGCTGGAGTTGCAGCAGATCACCGGCTTCGGCCGCACGCCGGTGCATCATGCCGTCAATCGTCTCTCCGCCGATACGCTCATCATCATCCGTCCGCGCCACGGCTTGCACATCGCGCCGATCGATCTGGCGCGCGAGCGCATGCTGCTGGGCCTGCGCCGCGACATGGAGCGCTTCGTGATCCGCCTCGCGGCCGATCGTGCCAGCCTGTCGCACCGTAACCAGGCGCTTCACATCGAGCGGCTGCTGCGCGAGCGCCGCGCCAGCCTGACCCTCGACCAATTCAACAGCATTGACCGCCGTATCGACGCGCTGGTGTTGGAGGCGGCGGGTGAGCCGTTTCTGGTGCACACGCTGCGGCCGCTGCACACGCTGTACCGCCGCATCGGATACATCCATCACCGCTTCATGCCGGGGCAGGCCGATTTGTCAGGCACGATCGATCATCATCTTGCCATCCTCGCAGCGGTCGCCAACCGCCGCGTCGATGAGGCCGTGAAGGCGAGCGATGCCCTGATCGACTACATGGGCGAGATGTTCTCGGGGATGGAGGCGGGGATCGACCCGCGCCTGCTCGATTGCAGTATCGAGCCGCTGCTCGGCGCGTAGAGAGTTTTGAAGAGAGGACCACACATGTCGACGATGGCGATGCCACAACCGACCGCGAGCGAAGCCGCGGTCCGCTACCTCATCACGAACTACAGTCCCAAGGGCAACAAGGTCGGCTGGCTGATGATGGCCTCGATCCTGGTCGAAGCCTGGGATCTCTATTCGATCGCCTTCGTTCTGATCTTCATCAAGGAGCAGTACAATCCGGATCCGCTGATGCTGGGCCTGGCCGCGGCCGGCACGCAGGGCGGCGCCCTGATCGGCGCGCTGCTCGGCGGCTGGCTGTCCGACAAGATCGGCCGCCGCGTCATGTTCCTGGCCACGATGGTGCTGTTCATCGTGCTGGCGCTGGCGCAGGCGTTCGTGCCTGATATCACCTGGCTCATCGTGATCCGCTTCCTGCTCGGCATTCCGCTCGGCTCTGATATCTCGACCGGCTACACCTACATCATGGAATCCATGGCCAGGGGTGAGCGCGAGGTCATGGGCAACCGCTGGCAGTTCATGTTCGCGGTCGGCGAGGTCCTCACCATCGGCGTCATCGTGATCTTCCTCCTGATCGACATGAATCACGAAATGCTGTGGCGCGTGACGCTCGGCCTCGGCGCGCTGCCGGCGCTGATCATCCTGATCATGCGGCACGACGTGCCGGAGACGGCGGTGTGGCTGGTGCAGAAGGGCCGCTACCGCGAGGCCAAGCAGGTCGCACGCGAGATGTTCAACGACAATCTCGACATGCTGCCGGACCGGGACGTCGAAGTGCCGAAGGTCTCGACCCGCGCGTTCCTCGCCGATCTCAAGAAGGATCCGATCCGCTGGCGTGCGACGATCTACGGCTGGATCGCCTGCTTCGTGCAAGCCAGCGAATTCTCGACCTTCGCGTTCTATCTGCCGGTACTCTTTGTCATGGTCGGCGTGTCGAGCGTGCTCGGCATCAATCTGGTGACGATGGCGCTGTTCTCCTTCGCCGCCTTGTCGGGCTGGGTCGGTCCGCTGCTGACGCCGAAGATCGGCCACCGCGGCATCTCGATCGCGGGCTTCTCGATCGTGCTGGCCGCGCTGCTGGTCGCGGCTTTCGCGCTCTACACCGACAACAAGATCCTGCTGCCGTTTGCGGCCGCCGCGATGTTGTGGGGCCACTACTGGGATGCGTCGAATTGCATGACGATCCCGACCATGGTCGCCAAGCCCAAGTATCGCGGCACCGCCAGCGGCTTCGCCTACATGTTCGTGAAGCTGCCGTCGTTCCTGGCGATCTTCCTGTTTCCGACGGTGTTCGCCGCGATCGGACAGGCCAATGCCACGCTGATGGTCGCGATCTTCCCGCTGATCGGATTGCTCGCCGCAATCTTCATCCTGCCGGAAGTCTACGGCTACGAGAACGACTGAACCCGCACTACCTGATCGCGGCGGCGAGTGCCGCGATCAGGGCTGGCGGCGTCACCAGCATGCCGAGCTTGAGGAACGGCCAGGCGCCCACATTGATCCTCTCGCGGCGGAGCGCGACCAGCCAGAGGATGGTGGCGAGCGAGCCGGTCACCGACAGATTGGGCCCGAGGTCGACGCCGATCAGGATCGCGCTGACGACCTCGGCGGGCAGATGATCGCTGGCGGCGACTGAGCCGGCGACAAGGCCGACCGGAAGGTTGTTGGCGATGTTGTCGGCAAGCGCAGTGGCAATGCCGACGCTCCAGGCGGCCTTGGTCACGGACTGCGCCACAGCCTGGTGCAGCAGCGCGCTCAGCTGCGCGATCACGCCCGTCTTCACCAGCGCTTCCACCATGACAAAGAGGCCGCCGACCAGCGGCAGCACGCTCCAGGAGACGCCCCTCAGCACGGGCAAAGGCGATTGCCGGTTGATCAGCAGCACGATCGCCGCCGTCACCACGCCGCAGACGAAGGTCGGCAGGCCCAATTGCTTGTCCAGCGCCGATGCCGTGACCAGCACGATGCCGATCGCCACGATGCCTATTGCCGTGAGCTTGCCGCCGCGTCCAAGCTTCGGATGCGGCACGCTACGCGCAATCGTCTCTTCCTTCAGCGCGTTGTGCTGGGTCAGGCGCAGCACGACATAGGTCAGTAGGATTGAAGCCGCCGAGGGCAGGGCGAACAGGCGGAGCCATTCGGTGAGCGCGGGCATGCGCGCGCCGAACACGACCAGATTGGCCGGGTTGGAGATCGGCAGCACGAAGCTCGCGGCATTGGCGATGAAGGCGCAGACGAACAGATAGGGCAGCGGCTTGGCGCCGGCCGCGCGCGTCGCGGCATAGACGGCCGGCGTCAGCACGATCGCGGTGGCATCGTTGGAGAGCAGCACGGTGACGAGCGTGCCGACCAGATAGATCAGCAGGAACAGCCGCTGCGGCGAGCCGCGCGCATATTCCACCGCGAGCGCGGCGAGATAATCGAACAGGCCTTCGAGCCGCGCCAGCTCGGCGATCAGCATCATACCGATCAGGAAGAGGTAGACGTCGACGCCTTTTTCGATGCCTGTCAGCGCGTCCTGCCACGGCAGAAAGCCGAGCAGCACGAGAGAACCAGCGCCGAGGACGGCCCAGATCGCTTCAGGCAGGGACCACGGGCGGATGATGACGCCTGAGGTCGCGGCTACGACAATGCTCCAGGCCCAGATGGCTTCAGACGGCACGGTTCAGGTCTCGGAAAGGGATGGGTTCACTCGGCAGCGATAGCCGATGCGGACGCCGCTGTCTTCCCCTGGGGGCGCGGATCGCCATCTCCGTTTTGACGCGTCTCGGGAAGGGCGAGAAGGCAGATGACCGCACCGATCGCCGCCATGACGCCTAGCGTGATGAATGCCGCGCTGTAACCGGCGTTGACCACGACGAGGCCCGCCAGTGTCGTCGACAGCGCCGCGCCGATGCTCTGGGCGGTGATGACCGCGCCCTGCGCGACGTTGAAGCGGCCGGTGTTGCGCATGAGGTCGGCGACGATGACGGGAAAGATGGCCCCGAAAATACCGGCGCCGACGCCGTCGAGAAGCTGCACGCCGACCAGCCAGAACGGATTGTCCGAGAGGGTATAGAGCGCGCCGCGGATCGGCAGGATCAGCAATGCGGCCAGGAAGAAGCGCTTGTGGCCCCAGCTGTCCGCCCGTGCGCCGACCAGCATCGCGAACGGCACCATCACCACTTGCGCGGCGACGATGCAGGCCGACATCAGGCTCGTCCCGATGTTCTTGTCCTGGAGCGCGAGCTTCTGCCCGACCAGCGGCAGCATCGCCGCGTTGGAGAGGTGGAAGAGCAGCACGCAGATCGCGAAGACGAGCAGGGGGCGGCAGGTCAGGAGCATGCCAAGGCCCGAAGGCCGGTCGCGCTGGACGTCGCCATCGGCATCGTGCAGCCCGCGCGCGAGATCGTGATCGATGGCGCGTTCGGGGATTGCCAGGATGCTGACGAGGCTCGCGATCGCCATGGCGCCCAGCAGGTAGAACACGACGGTCGGTCCGAACCAATAGGCGGAGATGCCGGCAATGGCCGCCGCGACGGCGTTGCCGGCGTGGTTGAAAGTCTCGTTGCGGCCGATGCGCCGGGTAAACGCGGCATGGCCGAAGATGCCAAGCGAGATGGCCGCGATCGCCGGCGGGAAGACCACGGTGGCGGCTTGCGCGATGCCTTGCGAGATTGCGACCGGCAGGAAGTTCGGAAACAGCGGCAATGAGAGCGAAGCGAGTGTCACCAGAACCGCAGAAACGACCATCACGAGCCGCTTCGCCCGCGTGACGTCGACCAGCGCTCCGGCCGGCGTCTGCGCCACGATCCCGGCGATGGTCGCGATGGACATCACGATGCCGATGCGCGCCTCGTTCCAGTGCTGCTCGGTGAGAAGATAGACGGCCAGATACGGGCCGAGCCCGTCGCGGACGTCGGCGAGGAAGAAGTTGGCTGCATCCAGCGCGTGGCCGGCCTGCTTTGCCTGATCGGCGCTTGGCCGGGACGACAGCGGAGGAACATTCACCGCGCCACCGACAGCTTCTCCGTGATCGCCTTGCGCAGGATGCGTGAGAGCGACTCGACGGAGTACGGCTTCTGAATCAGCTCGAAGCCGCGATGGGCGTTCTCCGCGAGCACGTTGCTGTAGCCGCTGGTGAGCACGACCGGCAGGCCGGGATAGCGCTCGCGGACGATGCCGGCGAGCTCGACGCCGTTCATGCCGGGCATGATGACGTCGGAGAACACGAGATCAACGGCGAATTCGTTCTCGCCGAGAATGGTCAGCGCTGCACTGGCGTTGGCGACGCGGCGCACGACGTAGCCGAGATCCTCCAAAAGCTCGGTGGAGAAGCGGCCGACCTCGTCGTCGTCCTCAACCACGAGCACGCGATAGCCGCGCCCGGTGGCCGCGGCCTCGTAGGTCAGCGCGGCGGCGTCCTTGTCTGTCGCGGGGCTTTGCGCCTGCGGCAGATAGATGGTGAAGCTCGCGCCATTGCCTCGCGCGCTGGTCACCGCGATGTCGCCCTCGGACTGCTTTGCAAAGCCGAAGGCCTGACTGAGGCCGAGGCCGGTGCCCTTGCCGACCTCCTTGGTGGTGAAGAACGGCTCGAAGATCGACTCCAGATGTTCCGGCGCGATGCCGCCGCCGGTGTCGGAGACCGAGATGGCGACGTAGTCGCCGCCGCGCGCCGATTGTGCGCGCAGACTCGGAATGCCCTGGACCTTGCGCACAGCGATGATGAGGCGGCCTTCGCCCTCCATGGCGTCGCGGGCGTTGACGGCGAGGTTGATCAGCGCGGTCTCGAACTGGGCGATGTCGGCGACGGTGAAGCAGCCGGCATCATGAACTTCGACCGCGATCTCGATGCGGCCGCCGACCAGCGGCCGGATCAGTTGCGCGACGCCCTCGACCTGACTGCCGACATTGAAGATCTGCGGCTTGAGCGGCTGCCGCCGCGCGAACGCCAGAAGCTGTGCCGTCAGCTTCGAGGCGCGCTCAACGGTCTCGGAGATGGCGTCGACGTAGCGGCGGCGGCGCTCCTCGGGCAGCTCGCGGCGGCGCAGGAAGTCGGTGGCAGACCGGATGATGGTGAGGAGATTGTTGAAATCGTGCGCGACACCACCGGTGAGCTGGCCGATCGCCTCCATCTTCTGCGACTGCCGCAGCGCTTCCTCGCCGCGCCGACGCTCGGTGATGTCGACCGCCTCGGGCACGGCGCCGGTGATGTTGCCGTGGCGGTCGAGCACGGGGCGCATGCCGAAGTCGAAATCGCGCTCGCCGATGGGAAGCCGCAGCCGCATCTCCAGCCGCACCGCTTCGCCCTTGAGCACGGCATCGAAGGCTTCGCGCACCAGCGCGCCGATGCCCTCCGTCGCGCTGAACCAGGGGGTCTCCCAGAACGGTTTTCCGATCACATCCGAAGAGCTCGCCCTGATGCCGTCCAGCGCGGTCTTGTTGGCGTAAAGCAATTCGCCCTTGAGATTGACCAGGCCCTGATACTGGTTGCTGGTCTCCAGGATCGCGCGCAGCCGTGCCTCGTTGGATTCGAGCTCGGCGGTGCGCTCGGCGATGCGCTCCTCCAGCGTCTCGTTGAGCCGCCGGAGCTCGATCTCGGCCTGCTTGGCGACAGTGATGTCATGGGCGACGCCGATGAAGCCGATATGCTTGCCGGTCGGATCCCAGCGTGGCTGCGATTCCGAGCGTAGCCAGCGCCATTCGCCGCTGGCGTTCTTGTAGCGCGCTTCCAGCACGAACGGCTTCAGCGAAGCTTCGCCCTGAACGGATTGCTGCAGCACATGCGGCAGGTCGTCCGGATGCAGGATCTTGCGCCAGTCGAAGTCGATGGCCTGGTCATAGGGCAGGCCGACGAAGTCGACATAGGCCCGGTTGGCGAAGGACCGCTTGCGATCGAGCTTGGTCACCCAGATCGGCACCGGCGCGCTGTCGGCGATCAGCCGGAAGCGCTCCTCGCTCTCGCGCAGCGTCTCGCGCGCGAGCGCCTGGTCGGTGATGTCGATGTGGGCACCGACGAGCCGTAGGGCGCGGCCGTCCCCGTCGCGCTCGATCTTGGCAACGACCCGGATCCAGCGGATATCACCGTCATTGGGACGGATGATGCGGTATTCGGCGGCGTAGTCCTCGCTCGTTCCGGCGAGAGCCCCGAAGAAATGTTTGACGGTCGCATCGCGATCCACGGGATGGATGCGGTTGACCCAGTCCTCATGCGTCTCGTCTGCGGCCTCGGGCGGAAGGCCGTGGATCATCAGATATTCGGGCGAACGGCGGTTCTTGAATCCTTCGCGGAAGTCGACCTCGACGCCGCCGACCTTGCCGATGCGCTGGATGCGTGCGAGCTCGGCCTCGCGCTCCTGAAGCGCGCGGTAGGCGTTATCGCGTTCGCGCGCGACGTCTTCGAGGTGCTGACGCAGCCTTTCGGCGGCGATGGTTTCGGGCAAGGGATCGTTCAAGGCGTCGGCCGTTGTGATGCGGTTGCGCACGTGCCGGACCAATATTCACACAGACGGAGCGGGATGGCCATCGCTTAGAGGGGAATATGCAGGGAAAGGCCCGCCGAACGCATCACGGCGGGTATGAACGAAACGCCGGGTCTGGCAATTTGTTCCTGACATTGGAACGATGAGGCTGTGGAGGCGTCTTTGCGAGGCACCAGACGCTTTGCTCATTTGGTACCTTTCCGAAGAGGTTAAATCTTGAAGCTCTTTGTCTGCCAGGCCTGCGGCAACGTTCTGTATTTCGAGAACCGCGCCTGCGAACGCTGCGGCCATCGGGTCGCCTTCCTCCCCGAGAGGGAGACGATGTCGGCGATCGAGCCCGACGGGGAAGGCTGGGCGGCGCTGGCCGACAAGGGCAAGGACCGCATGTTCTGCCGCAATGCCGAATACGATGCCTGCAACTGGCTGACGGATGCGGACGACAGCACCGGCTATTGCCGCGCCTGCCGCCACAACGGCATCGTGCCGGATCTGTCGGATCCGGCGCAGCTCGCCGGCTGGCGCGAGCTGGAGGTGGCAAAGCACCGGCTGTTCTATTCCCTGATCCGCTGGAAGCTGCCGCTCCAGACCCGGCAGGAAAACGTTGAGCATGGGCTGATCTTCAATTTCCTCGCCGATGATCCGCACAGCGGGCAGAAGGTCATGACCGGCCATGACAACGGCCTGATCACGATCGCGCTCACCGAGACCGACGACATCGAGCGCGAGCGGCGGAGGCTGGAGATGGGCGAGCCGTATCGCACGCTGCTCGGGCATTTCCGCCACGAGGTCGGACATTATTTCTGGGACGTACTGGTGCGCGAGGGCGGCAAGCTGGACGAATGCCGCGCCGTGTTCGGCGACGATTCCGCCGATTACGGCCAGGCCTTGCAGCGCCACTATGCCGAGGGCGCGCCGCCGGACTGGCAGCAAAATTACGTCTCAGCATACGCGACAACGCATCCGTGGGAGGATTTCGCCGAGACCTGGGCGCACTATCTCCACATCGTCGATACGTTGGAAATGGCTGCAGAGTTCGGCATGGAGGTCCGCCCCAAGGTCGACCGCGACGGGGAATTGACGGCGCGCATCCGTTTCAGCCCGTACGAGGCGCGGGATGTGGAGGCGCTGGTCAACGCATGGCTGCCCTTCACCTTCGCCATGAACAGCGTCAACCGCGCCATGGGCCTGCGCGATCTCTATCCCTTCATCCTGTCGCCGGCGGTGATCGCCAAACTGGGCTTTGTTCATGGCCTCGTGCGGGACGTGGTCAAGGCCCGGAAGCCGTAGGTGGTCCCAGGGCCCGCCAGCCGCCTTTCCAAAGCCCGTTTCGGTCTTGCGCTGGTACGCCAGAGTGGGCCGGATTTAGACCGTTGCCTCCGGCCCATTTTGATGTACCACGGGAGCCACACGGCCCGTCCCATACGCCCCAACGGCCAGGGAAGGGTCCCGCCCAAGGTCGAGACTCAAGAAAAGCATGTTCAAACGCATTCTGATCGCCAATCGCGGCGAAATCGCCTGCCGGGTCATCAAGACTGCCCGCCGGATGGGAATTCAGACGGTCGCGGTCTATTCCGAGGCCGACCGCGACGCCCTCCATGTCGAGATGGCCGACGAGGCCGTGCTGATCGGTCCGCCTGCTGCGGCCGAGAGCTATCTGGTGATCGAGAAGATTGTTGAAGCCTGCCGCAAGACCGGCGCCGAGGCCGTGCATCCCGGCTACGGCTTCCTGTCCGAGCGCGAGGCGTTTCCGCGCGCGCTGGAGGCGGCCGGCATCGTCTTCATCGGCCCGAACCCGGGCGCGATCGCGGCGATGGGCGACAAGATCGAATCCAAGAAGGCAGCCGCCAAGGCCAACGTCTCGACCGTGCCCGGCTATCTCGGCGTCATCGAGGACGACAAGCACGCGGTCCGCATCGCCAACGAGATCGGCTATCCCGTGATGATCAAGGCCTCCGCCGGTGGCGGCGGCAAGGGCATGCGCATCGCGCATTCCAAGGCCGAGGTCGCCGAAGGCTTCAATCTCGCCAAGGCGGAGGCCAAGGCCTCGTTCGGCGACGACCGTGTCTTCGTTGAGAAATTCATCGTCGATCCCCGCCACATCGAGATCCAGGTGCTGGGCGACAAGCACGGCAACGTGATCTATCTCGGTGAGCGCGAATGCTCGATCCAGCGCCGCAATCAGAAAGTCATCGAGGAGGCGCCATCGCCGCTGCTCGATGAGGCCACCCGCCGCAAGATGGGCGAGCAGGCCGTCGCGCTGGCCAAGGCGGTGAATTACGATTCCGCCGGCACCGTCGAGTTCGTCGCAGGGCAGGACAAGAGCTTTTTCTTCCTGGAGATGAACACGCGCCTCCAGGTCGAGCATCCCGTCACCGAACTCGTCACCGGCATCGATCTCGTCGAGCAGATGATCCGCGTTGCCGCCGGCGAGAAGCTCGCCATCGCGCAGAAGGACGTCACGCTGACGGGCTGGGCGGTGGAGTCGCGCCTCTATGCGGAAGATCCCTTCCGCAACTTCCTGCCCTCGATCGGGCGCCTGGTGAAATACCGCCCGCCGGCGGAAGTGAGCCAGGACGGCATCACCGTGCGCAACGATACCGGCGTGCAGGAGGGTGGCGAGATATCGATCCACTACGATCCGATGATCGCGAAGCTCGTCACGCATGCGCCCTCGCGCGCAGCCGCCATCGAGGCGCAGGCGACCGCGCTGGATTCGTTCTATGTCGACGGCATCAGGCACAACATCCCGTTCCTGTCGGCGCTGATGCATCATCCGCGCTGGCGCGAGGGCCGGCTGTCGACCGGCTTCATCGCCGAAGAATTTCCCAAGGGTTTTGCGGTGCGCGTGCCCGAGGGCGAGGTCGCGCGGCGCATCGCCGCGGTCGGCGCCGCCATCGATCATGTGCTCGGTGAGCGCAAGCGGCAGATCTCGGGGCAGATGGGCGGGCGCGTCGTGCAGCGCGAGCGCCGCCGCGCGGTCTGGCTCGACCGCCAGGAGATTTTGCTCGAGGTCGGCCGCGAGGGCGATGCGATCGCGATCCGCTTCATCGATGCCGACGGCAAGGCCGGCAATTCGCATCTGTTGCAGTCGCCGTGGAAGCCGGGCGATCCGGTCTGGCAGGGCACCATCGACGGCCATTTCGTCGCGGTGCAGGCGCGGCCGATTGCGAACGGCATCCGCCTCGCGCATCAGGGTGTCGAGGTGCCGGTCTACGTCTGGACCGAAACGGAAGCGACATCCGCGCGGCTGATGCCGGTTACGACGGCCTCCGACACCGGCAAGAAGCTGCTCTGTCCGATGCCGGGCCTCGTGGTCTCGATCGCGGTGAGCGAAGGGCAGGAGGTCAAGGCCGGCGAAACACTCGCCGTCGTCGAAGCCATGAAAATGCAGAACGTGCTGCGTGCCGAGCAGGACGGCACCGTGAAGAAGATTCACGCCAGCGCCGGCGCGACGCTCGCGGTGGACGCGCTGATTTTGGAGTTTGCGTAGAGCGTGTGAGTGGGGCTCTCGCCGGGCCCTACACACACCGTCATTGCGAGCGCAGCGAAGCAATCCAGACTGCCTCTGCGGAAAGATTCTGGATTGCTTCGCTGCGCTCGCAATGACGGAGTATGTTGCGGCTGCGTCGCAACAGTTGAGAGGACACCATGGCCTTTCGTTCCCGCCGCGAGAAACTGCGTTCCATCCTGTCGGGCGCGGCCTGCGTTCACCCGGGGTCGGTCTACGACGCCATCTCGATCCGCATTGCCGAGGATCTCGGTTTTCCGCTCGGCATGTTCGGCGGTTCGGTGGCCTCGCTCGCGGTGCTCGGCGACCCCGACGTCACGCTGATCACGCTCACCGAGCTTGCCGAGCAGATGCGGCGGATGTCGCGCGCCTCCGCGCTCCCCGTCCTCGTCGATGCCGATCACGGCTACGGTAATGCGCTGAACGTGCGCCGAACGGTGCAGGAGCTGGAGACGGCGGGTGCCGCCGGCCTCACCATCGAGGATACGCTGCTGCCGGCGTCGTTCGGCGAGGCGAAGACGCAGCTGATCCCGCTCGAGGAAGGCATAGGTAAGATGAAGGCGGCGCTCGACGGCCGCAGCGATCCCTCGCTGGTCATCATGGGCCGCACGGGCGCTGCCTCGATCACATCGATCGAAGACGCGATCCGCCGCGCCAGGGCTTATGAGGCGACTGGTGTCGATGCGCTGTTCTTCACCGGCATCAAGTCGCGCGCGGAGCTCGAAGCGATTTCATCCGCCACGCAGCTGCCGATCGTGCTCGGTGGCGCGCCGGACGAATTGAACGCGATCGATTATCTCAAGGGCCAGCGCGTGCGCATCGCACTCCAGGGTCATGCACCGATCGCGGCTGCAACGCAGGCCGTATACGAGACTCAGAAGGCCTTGCGTGAGGGCGTGGCGCCGAAAGCGCTGAAGGGATTGCCCACGGCAGAACTGACTGGCCGCGTCATGCGCGAGGCCGACGTGAAGGCGCGCAGCGCCGACTTTCTTGGGCTGAAGACATGAGCCGGGCGATCCTCCAGGTCGTGATCCGCGGCCGCGTGCAGGGCGTCGGCTACCGCGCCTGGGTCGAGTACCAGGCGACCGCCAGCGGTTTGGAAGGCTGGGTCCGCAACCGCCGCGACGGCAGCGTCGAAGCGCTGTTCGCAGGCATGCCAAAGCACGTTGCCGGCATGGTGGCGCTGTGCCGCCACGGCCCGCCGTCCTCGCGTGTGGACAGCGTCACCAGCGAGACCGCCGGTGCCGATGAGCTGGACCTGCGCCGGGCAGGGGAGGCGTTTTCAGTGTTGCCGACGGTGTGAGAGCCGAACTCCTCTACGCGCGGGAGGTGCGCTCCCTCGCCCCGTTCTTACGGGAGAGGTGAGTCACCGCGGCAGCTTGGCGATGGCTTCGCTGAGCTCGTGAATCTCGTAGGGCTTGCGCAGGATCGGGAAATCGCCGCGCACGCCGGCGGCGACCTCGCTGTAGCCGGTGGCGAGCAGGATCGGCAGACCGGGGCGGATCTGGCGCAGGTGCTGGGCGAGGCTGAGCCCGTCCATCTTGCCGGGCATGACGATGTCCGAGAACACGAAGTCGACGCCGTTCGTCTCGATCTCGCGCAACGCGGCTTCGGCATCGGCGACCCTGCGTACGCTGTAGCCGAGCTGTTCCAGCAGGCCGACGCTGACGGATGCGACGTCGGGATTGTCCTCGACCAGCAGCACCGTGCCGCTGCCACGGAACGGCGATGCTCCCGCCGTCTCGCGCGATGGCGCTTCGTCTGCGCGCGGCAGGAGGATGGTGAAGGTGGTCCCTTTGCCGAGTCTGCTTGTGACCTTGATTGTGCCGCCCGCCTGATGGGCAAAGCCATGCACCTGGGAGAGGCCGAGGCCGGTGCCTTTTCCGATCGGCTTGGTCGTGAAGAACGGCTCGAAGATCTTGTCGAGGACGTCGTCGGGAATGCCGATCCCGGTATCGGTGACGTCGATCGCGATGAAGTCGCCGGCGAGGGGGGGCTCGTCGAGCGCGATGTTGTGCGCTCCGATCGTCACCGTGCCCCCATCGGGCATCGCATCGCGGGCATTGATGACGAGGTTAAGCAGGGCGGTCTCGAGTTCGGAGACGTCCGTCTTGATCGGCCAGAGGTCGCGGCCGATGTCGAAGGCCAGACGCACGGAGCTGCCGACGCCGGCATCGAGCACTTCGCGGATCGCCGTGATGCGCTCGGCGAAGTCGACCGCCTGCGGATTGACGCTCTGCCGCCGCGCGAAGGTGAGGAGCTGGTTGGTCAGTGCTGCGCCGCGCTTGGTGGCGGTCTCGATGGCGGAGATCGCACGCTGAAGCTTGGCCTCGTCGTGGGCCCCTCTCTTCAGCATGTGAAGGCTGCCGCTGATGATCATCAGCAGGTTGTTGAAGTCGTGGGCGACCCCGCCGGTGAGCTGGCCGAGCGCATCGAACTTCTGGGACTCGGCGAGCTGCTTCTGCATCGCCTCGAGCTTGATCTGCGTATTGCGGCGTTCGGTGATGTCGCGCGTGATCTTGGCGAAACCGACCAGCTCGCCGTCCTCATAGATCGGATCAATCACCACGCTGGCCCAGAAGAACGTGCCGTCCTTGCGGACGCGCCAGCCGTCCTCCTCGTAGCGGCCCTTTTCCCGCGCGATGCCCAGCGCCCGTGCGGGCTTGCCATTGGCGCGGTCGGTCTCGGTGTAGAAACGGGAAAAATGCTGGCCGAGGATCTCCCCGGGCGAATAACCCTTGATGCGCTCGCCGCCGATGTTCCAGCTCGTGATGATCCCGGTGGGATCGAGCATATACAGGGCGTAGTCGGCCACCCCTTCAACCAACAGCCGGAAACTGCGTTCGCTCTCGAACAAGTCTCTCTGCTGACTGGACTTTTTTACCATTCCGAACCCCGCCTCGACGGGGACAAACGTCGCAGGGTCGGGATTGTTCCCCGATCTGGGACATTTTTAGGCAAACATCGCTGGCCCGTATGCAAATCAACCGTCCGCACTTGACAGGAAAGCAGTATCGTCAGATATTTCTGTTATGACAGAAATAACCGGAAAGAAGAAACTCCCGGCCGCCGTCGAGCGCTTCATCCTGCATTGGGGCGATATGGGGGACGGGTGGGGCGTCAACCGCTCGGTCAGCCAGATCCACGGGCTGCTCTATCTGGCCGAGGCGCCGATGACGGCCGAGGACATCGCCGACACGCTCGGTATGGCGCGCTCCAATGTCTCCAACTCGCTGAAGGAGCTGCTCGCCTGGAACCTGATCCGGCGGGTGCCGATCCTCGGTGATCGCCGCGACCATTACGAAGCCGAGACCGACATCTGGGAGGTTGCGGCCAGGATCGCGGCGCGGCGCAAGGAGCGGGAGATCGATCCGGCGATCGTGGCGCTCAGGGCGTGCGTGTCCGATGCTACCGACGATCCCACCATCAATCCGGTCGCGAGCAAACGGCTGAAGGAGATGCTCGCCTTCACCGAGCTCGCCGACCACTGGTTCATGCAGATGCTGAAGGTGCCGCGGCCGCGGCTGGTTGCCTTGATGCGGCTTGGCGAGAAGATCGCCAACCTGCTGCCGCTGGGCAAGGCCAAATAGTATTGAGGAGGGTGCGATGACGTCGGCTCGATTATCAGGCTCCAACGCATCGACCTCCACTCACACAAGATTGCTCGACGATCGCCGTTTCCGCGCGCTGCTGTCGGACGAGGATTGGGGCCGCTTGCCGCTCGCGACCTGGCGGCGCTTCTCCAAACGCGTCGCCGACGGCGACAGCGTCGTCTATGTCGGAATCGTCGACGAGGTCTCTTTCAGCGACATCGGCTGGTGGCTCGCGCAAGCAGCAAAGCTGATCGGCGGGCCATTGCCGACCGGCCGCGACACCGGCGTGCCGATGATCGTGACTGTTACCGAGGACGGGGCGACCGGCGGCCAGACCTGGACCCGCATCTGCGCGCGCAAGCGCGGCTTTCCGCAAGTCATCCATTCTGCAAAACGCTTCGCCGGCCCGACCGGCCTCGAAGAATATGTCGGCTTCGGCGTCTCGATGGCGCTCCGCATCGCGGTCGAGGACCAGACGCTGACCTTTCGCAGCGCTGGCTACGGGCTCCAGCTCGGACGCCTGTGGATCCCGCTGCCGCCATGGCTCACGCCGGGCGATCTTACGGTGACGCATCGCGATCTCGGCGAGGGCGCCTTCCGCTTCACCCTCGATGTCATTCATCCGCGTTACGGCGCGCTGATCCACCAGTCCGCCGTGTTCAGGGAGGCCGTGTCATGACGCCGCTATTGTGGACGCTCATCGCCATCCAGATCGCGATGGGCGTGTTCGACACCTTCTATCACCACGAATTCACCGAGCGTCTGGCCTGGCGTCCGTCGCAGCGCTTCGAGCTGAAGCTGCACGGGATCCGCAACATGCTGTATGCGTTGCTGTTCCTCGTGCTCGGCTGGCTTGAGGTTCATGGCGTGCTGGCGCTGCTGATTGTCGCGGTGCTGGTCGCCGAGATCGTCATCACGCTGATGGATTTCGTCGAGGAGGATCTGAGCCGAAAGCTGCCCGCGAGCGAGCGCATCAATCACACGCTGCTCGCGATCAACTACGGCGCGATCCTGGTCCTGCTGCTGCCGGTGCTGATCGATTGGGCGATGCAGCCGTTCGGTGTGAGCGTCGTCAATCAAGGCCCGCTCAGCATCGCCGCGAGCGCCTGCGCGGTCGGGGCGGCGCTCTGCGGCGTCAGGGATTTTGCGGCGATGCGCCGGCTCGGCCGCATGCGAAGCGTTCCCGCGCCCGGGCTTGTCGACAAGCTCACTGGCCGCAAGACCGTGCTGATATCAGGCGCCACCGGCTTCATCGGCACTCGCCTCGCCGCAAGCCTCAGTGGGGCAGGGCATCACGTCATCGCGCTGATCCGCAACCCCGCCAAGGCCGAGATGTTGCCGCCGCCGGTGACGCTGATCACCAGCCTCGATCAGCTTGCCGCGGACACGCAGATCGACGCCATCGTCAATCTCGCGGGCGAGCCGATCGGCAACGGCCTGTGGACCGAGGCGAAGCGCGCAAAGATCATCGACTCGCGCATCGACATGACCGGCGAGGTCGTCAAGTTGATCGCGCGGCTCAAGCGCAAGCCCGACGTGCTCGTCAGCGGCTCCGCCATCGGCTGGTACGGATTGTGGGCCGACCAGGTGCTGACGGAATCGGCCAAATCGCATACCTGCTTCAGTCACGAGCTCTGCGCGGCCTGGGAGAAGGCGGCGCGGCCGGCGGAGGAGCTGGGCGTGCGCGTGGTCTATTTGCGCATCGGCCTCGTGCTCGGCACGGAGGGCGGCTTCATCACGCGCATGCTGACGCCGTTCGAGTTCGGGCTCGGTGGTCCCATCGGCACCGGACGGCAGTGGATGTCCTGGATCGAGCGCGACGACCTGATCCGGCTGATCGCCTACGTGATGGCAACGCCCGATCTCACTGGGCCCGTCAACGCCACCGCGCCGATCCCGGTCACCAACGCAAAGTTCACGGAAGAGCTCGGTCGCCGGCTGCACCGGCCCGCCGTGTTCCGTATTCCCGGTGGCCTCTTGCGCCGGATCGGCGGCGGCTTCGCCGACGAGCTTCTGCTCGGCGGCCAGCGCGTGCTGCCGAACAAGGCGCTGAGCCGCGACTTTGTGTTCAGGCACGAGACGCTGCGCAGCGCGTTCGAGGCGATCCTGTGAGGTGATGTCATGGCTCATGATACCCTGTCTCGCGTGATATAAGGCTGGCTTCGCGGCTGCATGGCCGCGACCGTCACATTGGACGCGTTCGTGCTCGTAAGCGTGGCCCTGTTCGGCGGAGGCCCAGCCGAACTCATGATACTCGTCGTGATGATGCTCATGTTCGGATTGCCGCTGACCATGGTCTTGACCTGTCTGCTGTCTGGGCTTCCGGCTGCTATGGCCATATGGTTTGGCGAATGGCTCGCCATACGTTCGGTCGTGTTCTATGCCAGTGCTGGAGCTTCGATCGGCGCCCTGATTGGGGCGCTCATCTTCCCGAGGGTTCTTCCCCCAATTGTCATCTTCGCCACCGCAGGCTGTCTGGCAGGAATCGTCTACTGGTTGTCAGCGGGGAGGTCTGCGGGTCATCGGCGGGGCGATGATCCGACAGATCGACGTCTCAACTGGCTGGCGTGCTCCGGAACGTCGCTGCGATTGTGCGCAGTGCGGCGAGTTTTGTGGGGTCACTGACCTTCGAATGCAGCATCACCTTCGAGCTGCCGAGTTTTGGCAGCTTGTGTGCAGGTCCCACATCCATCAGGCCCGGAGGTGCAATCCGTCGCGCCAGTGGCGCAACAGCCAGCCCGGCCAGTGTAGCCGCAACCACCGCTGTCACGCCGCCGCCGACAAAACGCTCGCGCCAGGCGATGCCGGCCTTGTCGAGCGCGCGGACGGCGACGGCGCGGACGCCGCAGGGCGGAGCGAGCGTTGCGAGCGGCAGCGGCTCGCCCTTCGGCAGGGTGAGGCGCCTTGCCGCGAACCAGCCGAACTCGTCCTCGGCCAATTTCTCGCCGCCGCGGCGGCTGCCTTCCTGGCGGACGATGACCGCATCCAGCTCGCCCGCGTCATAGGCATCCTGCATCTCGCGCGAGAAGCCGATGGTGACGGCGAGGGTGAGATTCGCAGACATCGCATGCAGGCGTTCGAGCAGCGGCACGAGTTCAGGGCCGGCGGCGTGATCGGAGATGCCGAGGGAGAGGGACTGCGCAACGGAGGCCTCGCCCGACAGCGCGCGGTCGTGCGCCGCGATCAGGGCGCGGGCGCGATCGAGGAAGCTTGCGCCGTCGGCGGTGAGCCGGACCGCGCGCGGCGAGCGCTCGAAGAGGCGCTTTCCCAGCAGGGTCTCCAGCCGCTGAAGTTTCAGGCTGACGGCGGCCTGCGTCGTGCCGAGCGCCTCGGCGGCACGGGTAAAGCTCTGGAGGTCGGCGACCAGCAGGAAGGCTTTGATGGTGGCGATGTCGAGTGTCGCTGTCATTATGAATGGTTATCACTGATATCAACAATGATAAGATACAAAAATGAAGCGGAGAGGTCTAGCTTTTCACCAACGCCGCGCAGATCGCGCGGCATGTTGAGGAGGACCACCATGCCCCTGATCACCGTGTCCTACACCACCTCGCGCCAGTCGCCCTCGCTGAAGGCGGACATCGCGAGCGCCGTGTCCGAGCTCACCGCAAAAATCCTGCACAAGGATCCGGAGGTCACCGCCATCATCGTGAAATCGGTCGATGCGGGCGATTGGTTCGCGGGCGGCAAGTCGCTCGCCGAGCAGAAGCTCGCCAGCTACTGGATCGACATCCACGTCACCGAAGGCACCAACACCAAGGACGAGAAGGCCGCCTATCTCGCCGCGATGTTCAGGCGCATGGCCGAAATCCTGGGCCCGCTGCATCCCGAGACCTACCTGCATGTCGACGAGGTCAAGGGCGACGCTTACGGCTTTGGCGGCCTGACCCAGGAGCGGCGCTATATCGCCGGCAAGCTCGAGGTATCGCTGCAGGCGGCGTGATGTTGCAGGCCGCGGGTGAATGATTTCACCCGCGGCCTGAAGCCATCAGCTCGCCGCGCGGAACTGAACTTCGGCGTTGTTGATGAAGCAGGTCCTGTCGAACAGCGTCAGGTCCAGCGGGTTCGGCAACCTGACATCGCTGAGATCGGGGCAGGGCTTGATCGAGGGATCGTAGGACCGGTCGATCTGCGAGATGAAGACGACGATCAGCCCCTTGTCGCGCGCAAAGGATTTCAGCGCGCGGACCTGAACGGTCAGATCGGGGTTTTCCCGCCTCTGGTCGAGCAGTTGCAGATAGTCAATCACCACGAATGTGCCGCGGGGAGACGCCGCCATCTGCTTGACGACGTAATCGGCGTTGATGGCGTCGGAGCAATCGATCTCGAACAGCTCGTCGAACTGCGCCGAATCGATGCCGATCACGCGCAAACGGTCCAATACGTCCTTCTCGGTATATTCGAGCGAGAAGAACGCGGCGCGATGGCCCGACTTCATCGCCTCCACCGCGAGTTCGAGGCTCATCAGCGTCTTGCCCTGACCGGGGCGCGCCCCGACCAGCACCATGTCGCCCGGCTTGAGTTGCGGAAACAGCCTGTTTGCCGGCGTCACTGCGGCAGCCTTCGCTGCGAGCAGACTCCAGGCGGAATACCCTTCCGTCGTGGCGATACGGTCCAGCGCATCGTGGAGTGGAATACCTGCCTCGCGGGACAGGCGCTTCGCCTTGCGCTTGAGATGATAGATCGGCGCAGAAAGCTTCATCGTCAAAACCTCCCATTGCGAGCAGAAAGCGCAATCCCTCCTTATGCCTGGCGCTCGAACAGTCGGTCCGATGGTCAATCACCCGGCATGAGGTCTGCTTTCCCGGCGGAGGGGGGAGGCGTGGGCGGCACCTAAACAAGCATAGCCGATTCCGTCGCGAGCGGAGAACTCGCGCGGTCGGCCTCGAACAGAAAAGTGCTAGACGGCCGCTTCCGGCAGCAGCGCGCGGGTCGGCCCGAACAGCTCCTCAAAGGCCTGCCGGAGCGCGATGTCGACATCGGCCATGGTCGCGAGCTGGCCGAGATCGACCAGCGAGGTGACGCCGTAGCGGGGATCGGCAACGCCGCAGGGCACGATGCCGGCGAAGTGTGACAGCTCCGGCTCGACATTGATGGCGATGCCGTGGAACGAGACCCAGCGCTTCAGCCGCACGCCGATCGCCGCGATCTTGTCCTCGTGGTCCGGTCCCTTGTCAGGCCGCTTGACCCAGACGCCGACGCGATCCTCGCGCCGCTCGCCGCGGACGTTGAAGGCGGCGAGCGTGCGCATGATCAATTCCTCCAGGCTGGCGACATAGGCGCGGACATCGGGCCGGCGCCGCTTGAGGTCGAGCATGATGTAGGCCACCCGCTGGCCCGGCCCGTGATAGGTGAGCTGCCCGCCGCGCCCCGTGGCAAAGGTCGGCAAGCGGGGATCGAGCAGGTCGGTTTCCTTGCCCGAGGTGCCGGAGGTGTAGAGCGGGGGGTGTTCGAGCAGCCAGACCAGCTCGGGCGCCTCGCCCGCGGCGATCGCGGCGACGCGTGCCTCCATGGCGGCAACCGCTTCCGGATAGGGCACCGGAGCGTCCGAGATTCGCCACTCGACGGGCTCGCCGCCTGCCGCGGAAAACGACGTCAAATCGAGCTCTTGGCGACTGTTTTGGCGGGGGTTTTCAGACGAATTAACCATTGGCTAACCATAACGTGGTGATGATCGCAGGCGCAAATGCCAAGTCCTTTGGCTCAAGTCTCATGTTGCGGCGGTCCTGACAGTGCCCACTCTCGATAAAGTCACCGTGGATCTCATGGTCGTCCTCGGGACGACCACCATGCCGATCCATCAGGTATTACGTCTTTCACGCGGCGCCATCATCGAGTTGGACGCAACCGAGGCCGACGAGGTCAAGGTTTTGGCCAACAATCTGCCCGTCGCCTCCGGAGTCGTGCTGGTCGACCGCAATCGGATCGCGGTCGAGGTCAAGCAGATGCTGCCGCGCACGCCGGGTACGCGGTAGCGACCCGGGTACGCGGTCGCGACCCGGGCGCGCGATAGGGCCGATCCGGGGTGAGTGGGATTTCCTGCCAAGCTTGTGGAATTCGGGGCCTTTGCAGGCTTGTATCCCCCTGATGGATTTGTTAGATCGGCGGCCGCTGATCCGGCCAGCCTAACGACCTCAGGCCGGTATCTCCTAGCGCTCGTGGCGGAACTGGTAGACGCGCTGCCTTGAGGTGGCAGTGGGTAACACCGTGGGGGTTCGAGTCCCTCCGAGCGCACCAAAGCCTCATTGGCATTGAAATCCCTCAGCTTTCTTGATGTTGAGCCGGAATGTGTCGACTCCGCTCCGGTGCAGGAGCTCGCGCGACGTTCGTTCCTTTTCCGCAGGCGCCAGGCGACTTCCGATTCGACGCTGCAGCTCCGTCCGGCCTCCGGGAACGGCGATCGTCGGGACGCATTTGCAGTCGGTGAGGGCCGGCCGCGGCTGACGGCGTGCGGCCAAGCAACCGACGGTGGAGGACGATGAGGGATAGTGCCTCGGAGATTGCCGAAATCAGAGATGCCGTTCACCTCTGCATCGACATGCAGAACATCTTTGCCCCTGGCGGTCTCTGGGCGACGCCTTGGATGGAGCGGGTGCTACCGACGATCGCTTCGATTGCGTCATGCCACCCGGCCAGAACGATCTTCACGCGCTTCATCACGCCGCAGGATCCGGAAGATCGTCCCGGACAGTGGCAGAGCTATTTCCATCGCTGGCGCCAGGCGACCCGCAGGCATCTTCCGCCCTCCGGTCTCGACCTCGTGCCAGCCCTGGGCCGGTTCGTTCCTCCGGCTGCCGTCGTCGACAAGCCCGCCTATTCCGCGTTCAGCAATCCCGCACTCGCGAGCCTGCTGATCGAAAAAGAACGTCGGCACAATCGTGATCACAGGCGCAGAGACCGATGTCTGCGTGCTGTCGACGGTTCTGAGCGCGGTCGATCTCGGCTTCAGGGTCGTCATCGTCGAGGACGCGCTGTGCAGTTCGTCCGACGTCGGGCACGATGCGCTCATGACGATGTACCGGACCCGCTTTCACGGTCAGGTCGACCTGGTGACCGCAGAGGAGTTGACGGAGTTCTGGCGGGAGTAGGAGCGGGGCGCGACAGCATCAATCGGCGGTCAGTTAACGTTGTCGCTCAGCATGTTGCGGAAAGCCGTGCGCACCGCGACAGCGCCAACCATGCCTTGCATGAGGGCGATCTCGCCCTGCTGCCCATGGCGAATGGCGTGAGCCATGATGCGCAGACGTGGATCGCCGCGGCTGTGCCACATGCCGTCGGCCATCTTGACCGCACCCTTGTGATGTCTCGTCATCGCTTCGACGAAGATCGCGTCGAACCGTTCGGATGAGACGGTCCTGATCTGGCGCATCTCGACCGGCGTCAGCATGCCCGGCATGGTGGTGCGCTCCTCGGCGCTGCAATCCGGCATCTCGGTATCGAACCAGCTCAGCCACCAGTTCTCGAAGATCCGGCTTTCTCCGGTCTGGCTTGCAATCATCAGCGTGGCGAGCTTGCGCAGATGCGGATCCTGCGCGCGCTCCGCACCAATGCGCGCAAGCTCGATGCCCTGAACGTGATGCGCGGTCATATGGCGGATATAGGTCTGGTCCGCGTTCCTGTCGCGGCCCACCCATCTCGGTTCATAGCCGTGGCCGCCGAACAGTGCGATCGTCCCGATCAGGGCGATCGCCGCGAACGCGCCGCTGATCCACGCATTGGTGAAACGGACGTCGCGATCCGGTGCAGCGCCGCTCTTCCAGCGCAGCCGGGCGAACAGCGGATACATCATCGCAGACGTGGCGTGCACGAGCAGCCCGATCCAGTAAGGCTGCTGTAGCGTGAACAGCGGTTGCCAGAACGGAAACAGCGGCACCAGCACGAACCATTCCATGCTTGAGGAGAACACGGCCCAGGGCAACGCGAGCAGCAGGATCGTCAGCGGCCGCAAGTCGGCAGTCCAGCGCCCGAGCACGCCGAAGAAAACCAGCGTCCAGGAAAAATCGGCCCATTGGTGGAAGGCGATTCCGGCAAGGATCGCGCTCCACGACGGCTCCGCGCTGATGGCCCAATCGCGTGCGGGAATGGTGGCAACCGTCATCCAGTCGACCGCCGCGTCGCGGCCGATGCGCGCGGCGAAGAGCTGGCTGACGATGGTGGAGAAGGTGCTGCTGATCAGGCCGAGGCCGGCCGCGGCAATCCAGCGCGAACGTCGCCGCGACTTGGTCGGCGGCGGGACGCGTCTGCCAACGCACGGGCCTGCATCGGCAAGCGTTGATCGTGTGCCGTCGTTCACGTGAGTTGGTTGAGCTTCTTCAGCGGATTGAGCTCGCTCGGCTTGCCTTGCTCTTCGCGGCCTCGCTCCGCCTCGGCCTTGCCATCCTCGTGGAGGTCCTGGTCACCGACGATCTCGCCGACGGCTTGCTTCGCCTTGCCGACGATCCGCTGCTGAAGTCCCTTCATCTTGCCCATGGTCAGCCTCCATGCTGACACTGCGACCCCGACGCCTGATGGGGACAAGCGCCGGGGCGCACTTGCCTCCGGCAGCAGGGGGGCGCCGGAAGCGTTGATGAGACTCCCTGACGCGCGGATGGTTCCTCGGGTGATGACCGGGGATCCAGCGTGATGATCACCCCTTCAGGATTGTCCCCCCGTGGCGTGCGATGCGATCTGCCTTGCCGCAGTTCTGGCGCTCTCGATGCCCTTGGGGAAACCGCTGCGGTTCGGATACAGCTTGCGGCGGGCCTCGCGCGGCGGCCGCCGTGGTTTTGTGTCCTGCGCGGCGCGATAGTCGAGCATGGCGATGCCCCCGACCATCAGCAGCGCCAACGCGATATTGCCCTTCTTGGGATTGTCGGCCGTCAGCCCTGACAGCAGCGCGGCGGCATCGAGGCCGTCCCCGCCGACGCGGGCCCACAGGCCGGCATTCTTGTCGACCGAAAGCGACATGATCCCGGCGAGGATCTCGCGCACGCCGAAGGCACGGACCAGCGTCTCGTGGCCTTCCATGCCCAGCGTTTCCGTGACCCGTCGCGGCGCGAACAACTCGACGACGCCGACACCGATGCTGAACCAGCCGAGCGCGCGCGCGAGCTGGTCTTCCGGCCGCTTCAGGCTCGGCCCGCCCTCGATGATTTTCGGATCGCCCTTGGTGCGCACGATGTTGGAGAAATGAAACATGGCTTGCTCCTTCAGGGCCTCAGCACGACCTTGACGCAGGAATCGCGCTTGTCGCGAAACACCTGGTACATCTCCGGTCCCTGTTCGAGCGGGACGGTGTGGGTGATGACGAAGGACGGGTCGATCTCGCCGTCCTCGACGCGGCGGAGCAGGTCGTCGGTCCAGCGGTTGACGTGGGTCTGGCCGGTGCGCATCGTCAGCCCCTTGTTCATGAAGGCGCCCATCGGGAGCATGTCGGAGAGGCCGCTATAGACGCCCGGCACGGAAATGATGCCGCCGGGCCGGCAGACATAGATCATCTCGCGCAGCACATGCGGCCGGTCGCTTTCCAGCATCACCATCTGCTTGGCGCGGTCGAGCAGGGTGTCGGGCAGGGACGCCATCACGTGCGCTTCCATGCCGACGCAATCGATGCATTTTTCGGGGCCTTTGCCGTCGGTCAGCTCCTTCAATCGCTCGAGGACACTCTCGGCCTCGAAATTGATCGTGGTGGCGCCGCCGGCTTCAGCCATGCTGAGCCGTTCGGGCAGGCAGTCGATTGCGATCACCTGGTTGGCGCCAAGCAGGATGGCGCTGCGGATCGCCATCTGTCCCACGGGTCCGCAGCCCCAGATCGCGACCGTGTCGGTCGGCTCGATGTCGCATTGGACGGCGGCCTGCCAGCCGGTCGGGAAGATGTCGCTGAGGAACAGCAATTGCTCGTCGGGGATGCCGGGTGGCACCTTGATGTGGGTGGCGTCGGCATAGGGCACGCGCAGATATTCGGCCTGTCCGCCGGGATAGCCGCCGGTCAGATGCGTATAGCCGAACAGACCGGCGGTCGCGTGTCCGAACACCTTGTCCGCGAGATGCCGCTTGCGGTTGGTCGTTTCACACACGGAAAAATTGCCGCGCTTGCACTGGTCGCATTCGCCGCAAATGATCGTGAACGGCACCACGATGCGGTCGCCCTTCTTCAGCTTGCCGTCGACGCCGGAGCCGACCTCGACCACTTCGCCCATGGTCTCGTGGCCCATGATGTCACCGGGCAGCATGCCCGGGATGAAGTTGTGGAAGAGGTGCAGGTCGGATCCGCAAATGGCGCAGCTCGTGACCTTGATGATGGCGTCGCGCGGGTCCTGGATTTCGGGATCAGTGACGGTGTCGCACCTGATGTCCTCCTTCCCATGCCAAACCAGCGCCTTCATCTTTCGTCCTCCGGGCTCGACCACGTGGCATGTAAGTCCAGGAATGAACGATGGTTGCTATCGCCGGGCGCAGATTCTTCGCATTGCACCGGCCCTCGCAGATAGGAACGAGAGAGCCGGCGAGCGATTGGGCGTCATCATCTTCCCTCGAGGACATGTGCCATGCCCGCCAATCAACTCGCCGTCGTCACCGGTGCCTCCACCGGTATCGGCCTGGAGCTCGCCAGATGCTGCGCCCAGGCAGGTTTCAACCTTGTCATCGCGGCTGACGAGCCCGCGATCGAGAGGGTGGCCGTCGACCTACGCCGGCTCGGCGTCAGCGTGGAGGCTGTCGAGGCCGATCTCGCCACCACCGAGGGCGTGGACAAGCTCTGCACCGCGGTCGGCGACCGGCCCATCGACGCGCTGCTGGCCAATGCCGGCGTAGGCCTCGGCAAGGCCTTCCTCGATCAGGATCTTGCGAGGATCAGGCGCGTCGTCGACACCAACATCACCGGCACGCTCTATCTGCTCCACCGCGCCGGTAACGAGATGCTCCGGCGCAATTCCGGACGCATCCTGATCACGGGCTCGATTGCCGGCTTCACGCCCGGCAGCTTCCAGGCGGTCTACAATGCTTCCAAGGCGTTCCTCGATTCATTCTCGTTTGCGCTGCGTGAAGAGCTGCGTGACAGCAGCGTCACCGTCACCTGCCTGATGCCGGGCGCCACCGAGACCGAATTCTTCCGCCGCGCCGGGATGATGGACACCAAGGTCGGCACCGAGCCGAAGGATGGCGCATATGATGTCGCCAAGGCCGGCTTCGATGCGATGCTGCGCGGAGAGGCCGACGTCGTCACCGGGCTGAAGAACAAGATCCAGACCACGGTCGCGAACGTCACGCCGAACGAGATGCTGGCGAGGCAGCATCGCAAGATGGCCGAGCCCGGCACGGCAAAGACGTAAGCGCTGCGGTATCGCAATCTCTGAGGTGCGCGGCCGGCTGCCAGATATTTCCGACCAAGTGGCGGTCGATTCACATAGCCTAATGCGCTGCGCCCCCGACGCGGTCACACTGTGTGGGCTGGAAAAGGGGCTGATGGCGATGGACCGCATCGAACAGGCCTTTGTCGCGACCGCGATCACGGGATTCGTGGTGATGACTGTGGCAATCGTCTGGATGATGATCAGTTGAGGCGGGGAGGCCTGCAATATTGCGCGTCGCGCTGCCTTACGCCGCGGTTGTGCTCTGCCTGGCGGTGACCGCCTGGCTTGCTATTGCGCATTTGTTTTGATCGTCGATCAGTTGTGAGCCTGCAACTTGGTGGCCGGGCCGACTCTCTCGATGTTCCGGCGCCGCGGCTTGCGACGTTCCTGCTCCAGCTCATCGCGCAGGCGCTGCCCGCTCACGAGATGATCGCTGTTGCGCAACAGGGCCATCGACTCGCGAACGATTTCGTGTGAATGGGCCAGCAACTGCGCATCAGCCGCGGAATTCGGCGTGTAGATCATTGAGCGTTCCTCGGTCCGTCCTCGGGGAAGGAACACGCCTCACTGCGCGTCAGTTCCTACGGTCGGCGATAAGCGCGGCCAGCTTCTGTGCCATGGCCGCCAAATCGATTGGTTTCTCCAGCATCGGTACGTCCTGAAATTCCGGACCGACGGTGATCCTGTCATATCCAGTCGTGAATACGAAAGGTACGCCGCGCGCCTTCAGTTCGCGGGCAACCGGGAAGATCATCTCGCTGCGGATGTTTACGTCGAGCACGGCGGCATCCAGGATGCTGCCGTCGTGCAGGATTTTGAACGCGTCATCGAGATGGCCGACGGGGCCTGCGATCTCCGCGCCGAGCGAGCGAAAGGTCCTCCCGATGTCGTCGGCCAGGTAATATTCGTCCTCGACCACGAAAATGCGGCGCCCGGTCAGAGGCGTCTGCTGACGCGACGCCTGCGATATCGCCATGGTGTGTCTCCAGCCTTCCCCGTAGGAACATAAAACGGGGGTCCGCCTTGGTTCAAACGATACAAGCGAAGGCGGGTTCCATGAGCAACCGCGACATCATCGTCATCGGGGGCTCCGCCGGGGCCACTCAGCCCCTGAAGCAGATTTTGGGCGGCCTGCCGGCAGACCTGCCGGCTGCGGTCTTCATCGTCCTGCACATTCCCGCGCAGGGCATCGGCATTCTCTCGACGGTTGCCAGCAATGCCGGCCCGCTTCCGGTCCGGCAGGCCGAAAACGGCATGAAGATCGAGCCGGGCCGGGTCTATCTGGCCGCGCCGGACCACCATCTGTTGCTGGCCGAAGATCGCATCTTTCTCGGGCGCGGCCCGCGCGAAAACCTGGCGCGGCCAGCGATCGACGCCTTGTTCCGCTCGGCGGCCCTTTATCACGGGCCGCGCGTGATCGGCGTCCTCCTGAGTGGCCTGTTGTCCGACGGCGCGGCCGGCCTCAACGCGATCAAGCGCTGCGGTGGGATGACCGTGGTCCAGGACCCCACGGACGCCATTTCCGACGAGATGCCACGGCGGGCGATGGAGGCGACCACCATCGACCTCTGCGTTCGCGGCGCCTCGATGGGCGACGTCCTGTCCGAGCTCGTCAGGGAGCAGGCCGGAGCCGTTCTGCCGATCCCGCCCGAGATCAGGCTCGAGGTCGAAATTGCAGCCGGCGACCGGATCGGAAGCGACAAACTCGTCTCGATCGCCGATCCCGTCGCGCTGACCTGCCCGGCATGCGGCGGCGTCATGTCCGAGGTTAAGGAAGCGCGCCCGCTGCGCTTCCGCTGTCAGGTTGGACACGCCTACACGGCGGATGCGCTCGCCAAGGAGCAGGAAGGACGGGTGGATGAAGCCTTGCGGGTCGCGCTGCGCATCATCGAGGAGCGGGCCGAGCTGGTGCATCGCATGGCCAGCGATGGCCGGCGCAGCGGCCGCCTCGCGGTTGCCGAGATGTACCAGGCGCGTGCGGCTGAATACCGCGAATATGCCGACATGATCCGGCGCGTCGTGCTACAGTCGCTCGATCCTCCGGTTCGCAAGCGGGAGGCTTGAAGGCTGCGCCATGGCCATCTCCGTTGCCGAAAATGCCCGGCTGCTCGATGCAGAGCAGCGCCTTCTGGTGAAGGCCGATCAGGATATCGAGGAGGGCTGGCAGCGCATCCGCGACCAGGAAGATCGTGTGCGCGAACTTCAGGTCGGCGGCCACGACACGCGCCAGGCGCAGCGGCTAGTTGACCTGCTCAAGCAGACCCTGATCGAATGGGAACGTCACCGCGTCCTGATTGCGCAGCGCGTCAATTACCTCCAGCAGCAGGTCGCGGCGGGAAAGCTCGAAGCCGGCTGACCGGCCGCCTGAACTCCGCGCTGAGCTCGAACAGATAGTCGAGCTGCCACTCGGCGCTGCGGCGCCAGCGGTCGTTCTCGTCGAGTAGCCGGCGGGCGGTCGCGGTGGCGACCTCGGCCCGGCTGATCAGAGCCGCGAGCTCTTCGGAGATCTGCATCGCGGGTTCCAGCGTTACGGGCCGAGTATGGACCTCCCGGCAGGGACTGACAACGGTCATGGCGGAAATCAAAGGACGCCTGGTGACATTTTTGCCTTTGATCTGTTGGGGTAATATCCAATTCTGCTATCTGCAGGGACCGGGGTGCCCGTCGCTCCCGGCCAGCGAACGAGAGCCACCAGAGCCATGAATGAAGTCGGCGACCAAGCGGTTGAAGGAGAACGCCAGACCAAGACCCCGCTGGTCATCGGCGTGGGCGCTTCCCCCGGAGCTCTGGACAGTATCGAACGCTTCTTTGCGAAGCTGACCGTGGGAGCCGATCAGGCCATCGTGCTCGCGCTTCAACACCACGAGGCCCTCGATGAGCCGCGGCTGCGCCGGATCGTGCAAAACGCCCACGGAGGAGAAGTCTCCGACCCGGGCAACGGGCAGGCGATCGAGGGCGGCACCGTCTATCTGTGTCCGCCGGCGATGATCACCACCATCCAGGGCGGCCGTTTTGCGATCCGCAAGGCCGAGCAGGCGCCCGGCGAGCGCGCCACCATCGACAGCTTCCTGGTGTCGCTGGCGGAAGAGCGCGCCGAGCAGTCGATCGGCGTGATCCTGTCCGGCACCGGCGGCGACGGCACGCTGGGCACCGCAACGCTCAAGGATCACGGTGGTCTCGCCATCGCCGAGAAGGTCGCTGCCGACGAGACCGATCATCTCAAGGACGCCAACACGCCGGCGGCGATCGCCGATTACGTGCTGGCGCCTGAAGATATTCCCGAACACATCCAGGTCTATGCCCGTCATCTCAGGCGGCTGGACGAGAAGCAGGGCTTCGACGAGGTGCTGGCGGCCGCCGCGACCTCGCTGTCGCGCATCGCGGACATCCTGCGCAACAAGACCGGCAACGATTTCCACGGCTACAAGCAGAACACCTTCCTGCGCCGTGTGCAGCGGCGCATGCAAGTGGTCCAGATCGACGACATTCCCGCCTATGTCGATTTCCTGCGCAACGACAAGGACGAAGCGCAGCTTCTCTTCAACGACCTCCTGATCGGTGTCACCGAGTTCTTCCGTGACAAGCGCGAATTCGACGTGTTGGAGACGCAGATCGTCCCGAAGATCTTCGAAAACAAGGGCGCCGGCCAGCAGGTGCGCGTCTGGGTGCTTGGTTGCGCCACCGGCGAGGAGGCCTATTCGATTGGCATTCTCCTGCGCGAGCACATGACGCGGATGGACTCCCCGCCGCAGGTGCAGATCTTCGCTACCGACATCGACGGCCGGGCGCTGGCGACCGCGCGCGTCGGTCGCTATCGCACCAACATCGAGGCTGACATGACCAGCGAGCGCCTGGCGCGCTGGTTCGTGCGCGAGGGCGACACCTATTGCGTGGTGAAGGAGCTGCGCGAGATGTGCATCTTCTCGCAGCACAACGTCATCAAGGACGCGCCGTTCTCCAAGCTCGACCTCGTCTCCTGCCGCAACCTGCTCATCTATCTCAATGCCGAGTTGCAGAACCGGGTGATCCCCCTGTTCCATTTCGCGTTGCTGCAGGAGCGCTATCTGTTCCTCGGCAATTCCGAGAACGTGACGCGGCACCCGAAACTGTTCGCGCCGGTCGACCGCCGCGCCCGCATCTTCAAGAAGCTGGAGACCGGAACGCGACTGCCGCCGGAATTTCCGATCACGACTTCGGCGGGCAGGGCGCCGGTCGAAGTGCCGCCGATGCGCTCCTTCGGCCCTGATGTCGGGCTGGAGCGCCGCGCCCAGCGCATCGCGGAGCGTTACGCCCCGGCCTATGTCATTACCGACGACAACTTCCAGATCCTGCATTTCTCCGGGAGGACCGGCCGCTACATCGAGCCCACGGCGGGCACGGCCACGCTCGATCTGCTCCAGCTCGTGCACCGCGACCTCAGACTAGAATTGCGCACAGCGCTCAGCCGCGCCGCGGAAACCAACGAGCCCGCCCATGCCGAACAGGTCCAGCTCGGGGTGAACGGCCACCGTGTCCTCGTAGACATCACTGTCGAGCCGATCCAGGAAGGCGCCGGCGGCCACCGCAATTTCGTCGTGCTGTTCAAGGACGGGCCCGTTCGCGCGGTCGAGGTCGATCAGGGCAATCCCAACGCGCTGGTACGCACCGAGCACGTCGAGCGTCTGGAAAGTGAGCTACGCGCTACGCGCGAGCGCCTCCAGGCCACCATCGAGGAGCTCGAAAGCACCAACGAGGAGCTGAAGTCCTCCAACGAGGAATACCAGTCGCTCAATGAGGAGCTTCAGTCCGCGAACGAGGAGCTCGAAACCTCGCGCGAGGAATTACAGTCGGTCAACGAGGAGCTGACAACCGTCAACGGTGAGCTGGCACACCGCGTCCAGGAATTGACGCGCGCCACCAGCGATCTCAAGAACTTCCTCGAGAGCACGCAGATCGCCACGGTGTTCCTCGACAATGATTTGCGCGTGATGAATTTCACGCCGGCGATCACGCAGGTCCTGCACCTCGTCGAGACCGATACGGGGCGCCCCATCGCCCATATCAAGGCACGCATCCCGATCGAGGAGCTCTATGATGACGTCCGCAGCGTGCTTCGCACGCTCGCAAGCGTCGAGCGCGAGCTGAGTGCACCGGACAGCGGCACACGCTACATCGTGCGCATCCTGCCCTATCGCAGCGTCGACAATTTCATCGCCGGCGTCGTCATGACCTTCATCGACGTCACCGCGATCACCCGCGCCGAGGAGCGGCAGCGCCTGCTGCTGGCCGAGCTCCAGCACCGCGTCCGCAACACGCTCGGCGTTGTCCGGTCGATCGCCCGCCGTTCGGCGGAATCCAGCTCCACCGTCGAGGAATACGCCGCTCATCTCGACGGCCGGCTCAACGCCTTCGCCCGCACCCAGGCCCTGGTGACCCGCGATCCCGAAGGCGGCGTCGATCTCGAATATCTCGTGGTCGAGGAGCTCCTGGCCTACAACGCCCACGAAGGCGAGCAGATACGGGTCTCCGGCCCCAAGGTTCGCTTTCAGCCCAAGGCCGCGGAGACCTTCGCGCTCGCGATCCACGAGCTCGCGACCAACGCGCTTAAATACGGCGCCTTGAGTCAACCGAGCGGGCGCATCGATACCTCCTGGCGCCTCGACGAGAGCACGGCCCCTGCGGAGCTGGTGTTCGAATGGCGCGAACGGGGTGGGCCGCAGGTGCGGCCGCCGCCGCGAAAAGGCTTTGGCACCGAGCTTCTCGAGCGCACGCTGGCGTTCGAGTTCAAGGGGCAGACCAATTTGGCATTCGGCCCCGCGGGGTTGCAATGCACGATCGTCATCCCCTTGAGCAAGCGCACGTTCCATACGCCGATGGTGGCTGACTGATGTCGTTGTCGCTGACCGACCGCAGCCTTGTGGAGCCGGTCGTTCGCCGGCTGAACGTGCTGAGGCCTTTGTCGGCCGAGGCCCGTGCATCACTCGAATATGCCATGCTTGAAGGCCTGCAGCGCGCGGGTTCAGGCGAGGACCTCATCACGGAGGGGGATCCGATCGACAGTGTCCGCATCGTGCTGTCGGGCTGGCTCTGCCGCTACAAGACGCTCGAGGACGGCCGGCGCCAGATCGTCAATTTCATCTTTCCGGGGGAGAGCTGCGACGCGCATGCATTTCTGCTCCCGGTGATGGACCATTCCATCGCGACGCTGACGCCGGCGGTCTACGCTGAGATCAAGCGGGCGCGTTTCGAGAGTCTCGTGGCGGCCGACCGCTCGCTTGCGGAAGCGCTCTGGTGCGAGACTTTGGTCAACAACGCCGTCCAGCGCGAATGGGCCATCAATCTCGGCCGCCGTACAGCTCTGGAGCGCGCCGCGCATCTGTTCTGCGAGATCTTCGAGCGGCTTCGTCCCGTCGGGATGGTCGACGGCAATTCCTGCATCATGCCCATCACCCAGATGGACCTCGCCGATGCCACCGGTCTGTCGGTGGTCCATCTCAACCGCACCATCCAGGAGCTGCGTGCCTCGGGGCTGATCGTGCTGCGTGACCGCGCGCTGACCATTCCCGATCTCGATGCACTCAAGGACGCAGCGTTGTTCTCGCCGAGCTATCTGCAACTTTATCGGCGGGGCTGACAAGGCCTTGCCTTGGGAAGGGCTCGTGGGTCTTTCGGCCGAGGAACGTATCCGGTTGCGGAAGTGTCAGCACCTTCTTCGCTTCACGGATGTCCTCACGCATCTGTTGCGTATGCTTCGCGTCGGATTGCAGTGAATAGTAGACGGATTGCGCCATGGAACGCTCCCTGACGATGCAGGCGGGAGCGCAATCGGTCTCTCAGCCACCAGCGCCTACGGCATGGCCTCTCAGCCGGTGATGAGGAGAGAATACATCTTTCCGCATGCTTCGCCTATGGGAAACCAGGTGTGATCGGCGGCGTCGACCTTAATCTGCTCGTGCGGGCGACGATTTCCGGGTCGCGTCGTTGCAGATGATTTGGAGCAGATAGCTCGTCTTGAGTAACTTACTTAAACGCGCGGGTGCTCCGGAGTCTGTATCGTCAGTCAATGAGCGACACCCTGTTTGCACGCGCTGCACGCGCGATCGAAGCGAGCCGTACCCTCCGTGTGCAGCACAGAATGGCTGCAGATCAGCTTGATGATGCCAAGCGCGAGGCGCGCCGCGTGGTGATGGAAAGCGCGATGTTGCGCTCGGAGATCAAGGCCCTTCGCGACAATCGAGAAGAATAGGGCCTCGTGAGGCCGACCATTCCCATTGTTCCGCGCGCCGAGGCCTTTTCGCAGCGCGCTTTTTCCCGACGCCGAGAAACTGTTCGCATCATGCCGGACTGGCGATCGAGCCAGCCGAGAAGAACGCAACGGCGCGCCCTGCCATGAACAGGGAGAATTCCTCACGTTGACGCGACATCGTGTCGGACAAAAGGATGCGCCGGAAACGCGCATTGCGGCAGAAGCCGAGCGGCTTCGCGAACACGGTTCTCAGATGAGTGAGTGGCTGCGCTCACCGGGCTACAGCCGCCGCAATAGATGAAGTAAGTGCAGCACGTCAGGCTGCACGCGCCGGGAACGGGTTAGATGTCGGCGCGTACCGATGCGCTGGTGTCGTGGGCAGAAACCGGAAAAATGAGCGCCACGTCCATCGTCCCCGTTGCGTCCGGTTGTCACCCGGCGGTGCCTTCCTTCAACGCCGCTTCGCGGCTTTGGTTCTCCGGTTGTAGGGGGAGCGGTTGACCGGCCGGAGCGAAATCCCTTCGCGCTGTGCCTTGCTGCGAATGGCTGTGACCGGGCGCTGGAGCTTGAGGCTCATGACGCCGGTTGGCGTGTTTCCTTTAGCGAGCTGCTTCAGCTTGTTGACGTCGGCAGGCGTCCACGGCTGGCGCGCGCGGCGCTTATACGCGGGATTTGCCTTGCGCGGTCCTTTGCGGCCGATTGGTGAGCCCGGTCGTTTCCTTGCTGCTTTCGCCATGATGATCCTCCTTCAAGTCTGTCATGAACAAGCGAATCAGCAATTCGGTTCCTGCGGAATTGTTGGGATGGCTGGCCTGTAGCCGTCGCCACAATAACTTGCGTTGCCCGACGGGCAAAACAGGCGAGCCCTCGGTCAAGACCTATCGTCAAAAATATTCGCCTTTACAGAAATTCGGAAATCGCGCATGTTGTACTCACTCCGGCCCAAGGTAAAGGGGCGTATCGCGATCGTCACGAACGCGGGCCGGGCGGCGGTGGACGTGGACCACATCGGCGCGAAGGACTTCGCAGGGCGGAGAGCCGTGAGCGAAGGCGTCGCGCACACGAACGGTGTGATCCGCGTACGGCCAAATCGTGTCGTCCTGGCGCCCGGGGTCTGTGCGCCAAGTCTTGCGGTGATGTAGCGGCCCGACCGGGTACGAGCATCAGCCATCCGCAAGGCGACGGGGGCAATAGTGCATCGCTCCCCGGGGAGAGCGCGACATAAGCCGTTCCAACCACTGCGCAGGGAAGGCCGGGATGCTCCGGTTGCCCTGTTCTCCGCTGTGCATGAAGCATACGCAGTCTGCTCTTGGCATAGCGGTCCATGGGAGCCAGCCGGCTCCCGGTCTTCCCTGCGCCCTTTCACAAAGAGGGCAACTCGCTGCCACAGCTCGGGTGCTTTTGCACCGCGAGATCGCGATCGCGTATCCAGCCAATCATCTGCGACACCACGCAGACGCGGCCCAAAATCATCCTTCTTAACTTTTTGAAATGCTGGAACCGCAAGTTGCGGCGGAAGCTGCAGACATTGCCGGCCTGGGCCGTTCCGACCGGTAAGCGACTCCCAAGGAACTGGGGTCCCGGTGCCAACCTCCCACCGGGGCCCACTTTCTTCCATTCGAAATCCGCCGTGAAAGTCCTATGACCGCCAAACGTAACCGCAGGAAACAGACCCGATCGCTCCAGGAGCGGTTGACGGCCTTCGCCGAGAACGCCCGAGAGCGCGCGCTCAGCCTGCCGCCCGGCAAGGAGCGCGAGATGCTGCTGCGCCGCGCCAAGCAGAACGAGGTGACCTCGAACCTGACGGACTGGCTGAGCACACCCGTCTACCCAAGACGAGGAGGATGACGATGCGGAGCATGAAGCACTATCGCGCGTTCCAGATCGATCCGGACGGTCACGTGTTCGGATGCATCAATCTCGTATGCGACAACGACGAGCAGGCCAAGCGCGAGGCCGCTGCGCTCGTGCTGGTCCACCGCATCGAGCTGTGGCGGCTCGACCAGCGCATTGCGCGCTTCGATCTGCCGCAGGAGGTGGCTCGGCAATAGAGCTATGGGAACCGCGCGCAGCGCCCCGGGTTGGTCGGACTGTACCGATCTCGGCAGGAGCCAGCATGACGGAAGCCGACGTTCGCAAGGGGATGCCGCCCGTCAAGCTGTCGCGTGAGGAGTTCGAGCGGCGTTACAAAGCTCAATTTGTCGATCCCGCCTTTGCATCGCTGCAACGCGAGCTCGATGCCATCGTCGGCGCCGCCTGGGACGCCTACAGCCATTCGCGCAAGGCGCCGCTGACGCGCAAGGCGGGCGCAGGTTTCTCCGACCCCGACTACGACATCGCCATCGACTGGCTCGATGCGCGCGCGAAAATCCTGGAAGCGCAGCGACGGCATGACGATGCGAACGAGACGCCGCGCATCCTGATCATCAACGGCTCGGCCCGAAGCGAGCACACCTGTCCCGGCGAGATGTCGAAGACCTGGCGCATGGTCAAGCTGGCCGAGCCTGTTTTCATCGAGATGGGATTTGCCGTCGACATCCTCGATCTGTCGCGGCTCGCCTCGGAGTTCGGCAAGAACATCCACCCCTGCAAATCCTGCGTCGGAACCGCGATGCCGCTGTGCCACTGGCCGTGCAGCTGCTACCCGAACTATTCGCTGGGACAGACCGGCGACTGGATGAACGAGATCTACCCGCTGTGGGTCGCCGCCCACGGCATCCTGATCCTGACGCCGGTGAACTGGTATCAAGTGCCCACCGGCCTCAAGGCGATGATCGACCGCATGGTCTGCGCCGACGGCGGCAATCCCGATCCGAGCTCGACCCACGGCAAGAAGGCCACGGAGGCCAAGGCGATGGAGCTGAAGGGCTGGTCTTATCCGCGCCATCTCGCCGGCCGTCATTTCGGCGTCGTCGTCCATGGCGATGCGGTCGGAGCCGAGGGCGTGCGCCGCGCCTTGTCCGACTGGCTCACCGACATGCAGCTGATCTCGGCAGGCCGCTTCGCCGAGCTCGACGGCTATGTCGGCTACATGGAGCCATACGCGACCTCGCATCGCGCCCTCGATGATGACAGCGAATTCCAGCAGGAGATCATGAACGCGGCGCGGTCGCTGGGTAACGCCGTCCGGCTCGCGCGGAGCGGGCGGCTCGAGGAGCCTGGCGCGGGTCTTGCGGATCCGAACCCGAAGTGACCAGCGCATCACAATCGATCGGAACTGGGAACGAAGTGCGCGACGTGGTCTTGGTTGCGTGGAACGCTCAACATCGACGCGATGCCGCGAAGGACAAGGCCCATGCTGGAAGAGAAACTCAAGGACGCCATCGTCGACGAGCTGAAGCGGCAGGCCGCAGACCGGCCGCAAGCGCTCAAGATCCAAGGCGCAGACGATGTGAAGCGCTCGGAGGAGCTGACCGTCAACGGCAAGGTCGATCTTGGCGCGCTGGTCATGGTGATCGCGGGATCGGTCGCGGGCGGGCCCTAGCTCGTTCCTTTAGCCATATTCCTCGCCGATGCCGTATTCCCGGTAGATCTCCAGTGGATCGCGGTCGGGAAACAGGCGGCATTTGGCCTGGGCGAGGTGCAGGCTCACCGCCGCCGGCTCCTTGCCGTTCGAGAGCAGCTTGCGGATGTCGTCCATATGCGCGTTCGGCCGGTGCTTTGCATCGAGCTGCTCCAGCGCGACCAGCGCGGTCGCGAGGGCCTCGGTCAGAACCCAGTCGTCGTGGCCCGTGATTCCCTTCTTCGGCATCGGCAGACCCCACATGTGGCGACGCTCGATAGTCTATCGCGACTTCCGCCAGATCGCCATTGAGCCGTCGCGGCTTGCGGGTGGAAATGGGCCGACGGCGCGCGCCTGACTGCATTATGGCCGCGTGTGGCTAAATGGCGGCAAGTTGCGGCGCGATAGTATCTTTCTCGAAATAAGTTTCGCGTAGACGGGCCCGAACGGCATCCAGGCCGCTGTTCTGTTCCGGTCTGGGCCCCCGATTCCTATGCGCAACGACCCGCGCTACCCTTCAAGGCTCGAGCCAGCATGGTTTTTCTCAGCTTCGTCTACCGCTTCGTCACCAATTTCGCGTTCCTGGCGGTGGTCTATTTCAGCCTGAACTTCATGGAGAAGTATCCGAACCGCGCGATCCTGGCGATCCTGGTGCTGGTCTATGCCGCCATGCGCGCGGCCTCGACGCTGCGCGCGTTCTACTTTTTCCAGAAGATCGAGAAGCTGGAGGCCGAGACGCGGCGCCTTCAGGCCCCGATCAATGATGGCTCGGGCGGAACCGCGGCACGCAAGCAGGTCGTTGCCGACGTTGGGCGGCTGCGGCGCGACGGCGAGCTGAAGTCCTATATGGATCTGTTCTTCCTGGCGCTGATCGTGCTGCTCTGCGTCGCCGCGATCATGCGGCAGTAGGAGCCGTATCCGGGCGAAGTGCCTGGCGGTCGCGTGAACAACGCGTCAAGATAAGAAATCTGCAGCATCGGTTCTGATTCAATCAGAACCGATCATGCTCTAAGCGCGCTTCTTCACGCCGGCGACGCGGGTTGGACGCGGCGCGGCGCTCTTCGGCACGGCACTATTGATCGCAGCAGCGTGCTTCGGCGTGCCATGCGCGGCGTGCGCCGTCCGGTGTCCCTGCGGCTTGACCTGTGACCTCACTGCCTTGCCCTTTGCTGCCTTGTCCTTGGCCGGATGAGGCCTCTCGGCAGCCATCGCCATCCGCGTCGCGGCGCGCCGCGACAATGTCGTCGACAGCAGCACCTCGACCGAACCCTCGGGAATCGCAAAGAGGTCGTGGCCGGGGACGGGCAGGGTGGCCGCGACATTCGCCTGCGCCATGGTCCGGCGTGGCAGCAGCGGCTGATGCTCGGTCTGCGCATTGAGATCCGCAAGAGATGGCGCCGGCAGCATCCGGGTCTGCGCGAACACGAAATTCGGCACGCGCGGCCAGCGCGCGATCGGCGTCGTCTCCGTTGGCGGATGCAGCAGCCATTCCACCGGCGTGGTCGGCGTTGCCGGCCGGTCGGCGGTCGCAGGCACCACATGGACGATGCGGTAGCCGCGCGCCTTGAGATCGCGGATGATCCTCGGCAGCGCCGCCACCGTGCGAGCCTGGATGTCGTGCAGCAGCAGGATGCCCTTGCCCTTGGCCTCCAGCCGCTGCATCGCGAGCTGATAGACGCGATCGGACGACACATGGCGCCAGTCGTCGGCCGGGAAATCGGCGCTCCAGACCTGGATGCCGCGCGAGATCAGGAGGTTCTCTACGCCTTCGGCGCGCATCAGGCCGGGAATGCGGAAGAACGGTGCGAGCTTGGACGGATCGGTCATCGCGGCCGAAGTCCACGCGATGCCGCCGTTGATCTCGGCCTCGGCCTTCTCGATCGGCATCCGGTCGAATGTCAGCGGATGGTCCATGCTATGCGTGCCGACAGTGTGACCCGCCGCCACCAGCTTGCGCACGCCTTCCGGGTTGGCCTTGGCCTGCTGGCCGATGATGAAGAAGGTGGCCTTGATGCACTCGTCGGCGAGGATCTGGAGCACCTGGTTGGAATATTTCGGCAGCGGACCGTCGTCGAAGGTCAGGACCACTTCGTGGTCCTTCAGCGGCAGCGTCTCGCGATACTGCATGGTGCCGATCAGCGGATGTTCGCGCGGATCGACCACGAGGGTGCGGGAGGTGCCGAGCGCATCCGGATGGCCGGGACAGTCGGCCGCGAGCGCCGCCGGCGAAGCGGTCAGCAATCCCAACAACAGGCCAAGGACGGTCCACGGTCGCGTCCGCAAAACAACGCTACTTCCGATCATGAACCTTCGTCTGCCCCCATATGCGATTACCGCCTTAATAGGTCGGAGACATCAGGAAACGGTTCAGGTGCAACGAACCCTTTCCCAAGCAAAGTCCCCCTTCATTTGCACGGGGTAGCATGAACAGAGTGTTAATAGGGCCAAAATCACCCCATTTTGCGCCGGCGTGACATTCCGGCATCAATGCGCGTCGGCACTCTTATGCGTCGCACCCCCCGGCACGACGTGAACCACCCGATAGCCGTTCTGCTTCAGATACCGCAGAAAGGCCGGCAGCATCGCCGCCGTGCGCGCCTGGGCGTCGTGGAAGAGGATGATACCCTTGCCGCTCGCGGCCAGGCGCTCGGTGACGAGCTTCAATTCCTGCTCCGGCGTGATCCCTTCCCAGTCGTTGGCCCACAGGTCGGCCCCGAACACGACGATACCGCGGTCCTGGAGCAGGTCGAGCTGCGCGGGCGTCGACTCGAAATAGGGGAAGCGGAAGAACGGCGTTGAAGGCGTCGTCGTTGACACGCCATTCAGCGCCTTCTCGTCGGCCGCGATGCCGCGCTCGATGTCGCTCTTAGCCTTCTCGAACGGAATCCGCGCCATGTACGGGTGCGAGAAGGTGTGGTGGCCGATGGTGTGGCCCTCGCGGGCGATGCGCTTGACCATGTCAGGATGCCGGGAGGCGGACTGGCCGACCAGGAAGAAGGTCGCGCGCACGCATTCCTGCGCCAGCGCCGCCAGCACCTTCGACGTCGTCGGCGGGTTCGGCCCGTCGTCGAAGGTCAGCACGACCTCGCGATCGGCGAGCGGCAGCGTCTGAGGGAAACTCTTCAGGCCCACGCGCGGGGTCGTCTTGGCATCGACGGCCAGCACGCGCGCGGTGCCGAGCGCGTCCTTGCGCGGGCACTCGGCGGCTTCAAGCGATGTGGCGCCAACGAGGCCCGCCAGCAGCGCGCCCAGGGTCATGGATGTCCATTCCGGCCGACGCATCTTTGTCATTGCGCTCGCAGTTCCCTTGTGGGTATTGCCTGACCGTCAGCCCAGACCATCTGATCCCACCTGTCAACCGGCGAGGCGCGCCATGGATGAACATATGGACGGTGCCCCTCCCGCCGCGGATTCGGTACTCGACCACGTGCCGATGCGCAACGAGGACGGCGAAATTCGTCACGAATTCGTCGAGGAAATCGCCCATGCGATCGAGGCTGGGGACTCGGCGCAGCTGCGCGCGATCGTGGCCGAACTGCACGAGGCCGATCTCGGCGACCTGATCGGCGCATTGGAGCCTGACGACCGTGTCCGCCTGGTCGAGCTGACCGGGCGCGATTTCGACTTCTCCGCACTGAACGAGGTCGACGAGGCCGTGCGCGAGGAGATCCTCGAGGAGCTGCCGCCGGAGACGGTCGCAGAAGGTGTCCGCGAGCTCGAATCCGACGATGCGGTCGAGCTGCTGGAAACCCTCGACGCCGAGGAACAGGAGGAAATCCTCGAGAAGCTGCCGCTGCGCGAGCGCGTCGCGCTCGAGCGCAGCCTGCTATATCCGGAGAATTCCGCCGGCCGCCGGATGCAGACCGAGTTCATCGCAGTGCCCCAGGATTTCACCGTGGGCCAGGCGATCGATTACATGCGCGAGACGCCGGATCTGCCCGACCGCTTCTACGAGATCTACGTCGTCGACAAGGATCAGCACTGGCAGGGTGCCGTGCCGCTCGACGTGCTTCTGCGCGCCCGCCGCCCGGTGCCGCTCACCGAGCTCACCGACGAGGATCGTCGCCGTGTCTCCGTCCTGGAGGACCAGGAGGAGGTGGCGCGCATGTTCGGCAAGTACAATCTCGTGGCCGCGCCCGTGCTCGACACCCAGGACCGCCTGGTCGGCGTCATCACCGTCGACGACGTCGTCGACGTCATCGAGGAGGAGGCGGACGAGGACCTCAAGGCGCTCGGCGGCGTCACCAGCGACGAAGAGCTGTCGGACACGTTTCTGACCATCGCGCGCGGCCGCTTCAATTGGCTGCTGGTCAATCTCGCCACCGCGTTCCTCGCGTCCTCCGTGCTCGGCCTGTTCGAGGGGCAGCTCGAGAAGATGGTCGCGCTCGCCGTGCTGGCGCCGATCGTCGCGAGCCAGGGCGGCAATGCCGCCACCCAGACCATGACGGTTGCGGTGCGGGCGCTCGCGACCCGCGAGCTCGGCTCCTTCAACGCCTGGCGCGTGGTGATGCGCGAGACCCTGGTCGGCCTCGTCAACGGTCTCGCCTTTGCGGTCATCACGGGCATCGCCGCCGTGGCCTGGTTCAAGATCCCCGGCCTCGGCATCGTCATCGGGCTTGCGATGGTCTGCAACCTCATCGCCGGCGCGCTCGGCGGCATCCTGATCCCGATGGCGCTCGACCGTGTCAGGGCAGACCCGGCGGTGGCTTCCGGCACGTTTGTCACGACCGTGACCGACGTCGTCGGCTTCTTCTCCTTCCTCGGCATTGCGACGCTCTGGTTCGGGTTGAGGTAGCTCTCACCACCATTGTCATTATGACGGCTCCGCCAATCATCTTTAATCCGAACTTAAGCGACCTGCCGCATCATCGCCTTCGCTTGGGGAAATGGGCATGCGGTTGCGGCTGAAGGCGGACGGACGGATCGTCGAATTGCGGGACGGACGGGAATTTCCGGTCCAGCCTGCGGCCACTGCCGCGCCAGGCGAGGCTGGCCCGTTCGCGGTGCGCGATCTGCGCCGCCGCGCCTGCCTGACCCAGATGGAGTTCGCCGCAAAGCTCGGCGTCCCCGTCGAGACCATCCGCAACTGGGAGCAGGGCAAGCGTGCCCCGCGGGGACCGGCTCGCGCGTTGCTCGCCGTGATCGCGCATGCGCCGGAGACCGTATTCCAGGCGCTCGCCAAGGTCTGACGCGCACCTCCCGTGAGTCTTGCAGTGAATATCCGGTCCGACCGCTGCGGCTCCCGTTGGCAGCATTATTGGCCCGGTCCATAATGACATTTGGGGCTGCCGCAACAGAGAGGATTCCTCATGCTGTTCGTCGAGGCCAACGGTGCCAGGATCCCGGCGATCGGGCTCGGGACCTGGGAATTGGACGGCCGGCTTTGCGCCCGCGTGGTCGAGCAGGCGCTGCGGCTCGGCTATCGCCACATCGACACCGCGCAGGTCTATGACAACGAGCGCGAAGTCGGCGACGGCGTGCGTGCTTCGGGCGTGCGCCGCGACGACATCTTCCTCACGACGAAAGTCTGGACCAACCATTTCGCGCCCCACGATCTCGAGCGCTCGGTCAAGGAGAGCCTCGCCCGCCTGCGGCTTCCCTCCGTCGACCTGCTGCTGTTGCACTGGCCCAATTCGCACGTGCCGCTGGCGGAGACACTTGGAGCGCTCTCGCACGCCAAGACCATGGGCCTGACCCGCCACATCGGCGTCTCCAATTTCACCGTGGCGCTGATCGAGCAGGCGGTTGCACTGTCGCCCGAGCCGCTCGCCTGCAACCAGGTCGAATATCATCCTTATCTGGGCCAGGCCAAGGTGAGGGCGGCCTGCGACCAGCACGGGCTTGCCCTCGTCGCCTACAGTCCTGTCGCCAAGGGGCGCATCAAGACCGACCAGACGCTCGCAGAGATCGGCCGCGCCCATCGCAAGACGCCGGCCCAGGTGTGCCTGCGCTGGCTTGTGCAGCAGAATGTCGCTGCGATCCCGCGCACCTCCCGCATCGAGCGCCTGTCGGAAAACATCGAGATCTTCGATTTCGAACTGTCGGAGGACGAGATGGGCCGGATTGCCGCGCTCGCCAATCCCAGAGGACGCCTGACCGACTTCGGCTTCGCGCCGAAATGGGATTGAGGGGGGCTTCCATTATGCTAGGACCAGCGCGGCAACCCGAAGTCAGTCGATGGAACCGCGGAAGATCATACGGACGGACATTGCGGCGTCGGCGATCGCGCATCTGACGCTGGTGGGGCTGATCATCCTGATCAGCGAGGTCCATCCGTTCCACGCCGCGCCGCCCGAGACCGTCGCCGTCGACATCGTCACGCCGGAGCAAGTGCAGGAGGAGATCAAGGAGCAGGAGGCGAAGGAGACGGCAAAGGAGAAGCCGCCGGAGCCGACGCCCGATCTGAAACTGCCCAAGCTGGATTTCACCGACAAGTCCGAAGCGGCGGGCAAGCCTGCGGCCAAGCAGCAGGGCGCGCCGTCGCCGTCACCGCAGGCTTCGCCCGAGCCGCAACGTTCTGCGCAGCAAGAGGTGCAGCAGCAACCTTCGCCGCCGAAACCGCGCGAGGCCGATGCACAGCCGCAGCAGCCTCCGCCGCAAGCCCAGCCTCAGCCGATGGCGCAACCACCGCTACAGGCGATGCCGCAGCCACCGAAACAGCCGCCGCCGTCACAAGCGATGCAGCAGCCCCAGACCGCGCCGCCGCCGGCCTATCAGGCGCCGGCACCCGACGTCACCGTCAGATACGGCGTCATGCTCGGGCTGCCGCCCGCATTGCCGCCGGAGCTGCCGAAGGGCGCTTCCAAGGACGATGGCGGCGACGCCCGGGATTCGATCGGAGCCAAGCTGCCGCCCGAGATCATCGCCGAGTTTCGTCGCCACCTGAGAAGCTGCGCCAAGCTGCCGGCCGGGGTCGACCCAGCTGACAACGTGCAGATCAAGCTGCGCACGGTATTCGCGACCGACGGAACGCTGGCGCGCGAGCCGATCCTCATGGCGGCTCCGCCGTCCGCGAAGGGCGTGGCCCTGGTGAAGTCCGCAATGAGCGCGCTCCAGAGCTGTCAGCCCTACAAGATGCTGCCGGCGGACAAATACGGGGAATGGAAGGTGTTGGATTTGCCGTTCAGCCCAAAGGATTTCGGCGGGTCGTAGGCCGGCGGGATGGGGCGGGTGCGGCGAAGCCCATGATGTTTCCTAGGGCCTTCCGATACGTGGCTTCAGCCATGCCATGATCACGGCGTGCGGAGCTCGCCGGCTGCGTGGCAGGCGGTGCCTTTCGATGACGCGCCGGGCAAAGGCGCCTGCCTGTTCGGCGGACCGTCGCTCCGCTGCTGAAAGCGCCATCCACTCGCGAATGACGGCGCGTCGTATCTTTGATGTCGGCATCCGATCAATCCTTGAAGTTCCGGTGGATGCGCGTGCTCAGGCGGCCTGCTGAACGGGAACGGCTTGCGAGCGCCGCGCTAGAACCACGCTGCCGCAGGGGTGCTCGGCGCCTTGCAGGACGACGAAGCCGCGCTTCATCACTGCGGCACGCAGGGCTTCCTTCGCGGCGGTCTTCTGCGCATCGAGCCAGATCACCAGCTCGGCGCGGGGGCCGAGGAAGTCGTCGAGCCAATCCATCGTCGCATCGAGCGCGTGGAGCGTGCGCCGCCGCCAGTCCACGAGCGCGACTTCATATTGACCTGCGGGGAGGCCGCAATTGCCTGCCGCCGCCGCCAGCAGATATCCGCGGCGATGCAATTCCATCATCAATTCCATGCTCTTTGCGCCGACCACGACGATGCGTTGCCGCGTCGAGCAGTTTGCGATGGCCATCATTGGATCGATGATCCGGTCGCCGACCACAGAGGTAGACATCGTTTTCCCCCAGTTCGCTATGCCGCGCGAGCTTGCGCGACGGAGCGGATATGGCGCCGGAGCCGGTAGGATTTCGAGACTGGCGCGGTCGCAGTTTCATAGGAGTGGCATAGCCTCCACTGCGAGCTTCTCCCAACTTATGTTCCGCCTACAAACAGGCGCTACGATCCCCATCGAATTCAAATGCCATCGGCGTCACCTTGTGGACGAACGCGCGCCATCGCGCATTGTCGGGAGATCAAGATGTCCGCCTATCGTGCATTGATCATGGGTCGACACGACCGTCCAATAAGGTTGATCCAGATGGATTGCATCGACGATGAATCCGCGATCAGCTCTGCAGAGCGGCTCGTCGACGGCCGCGACGTCGAGCTCTGGCAGATGGACCGGCCTGTGGCCAGATTCGATTCCCGGTCGGGGACGATGCACAGGAAGTAAGCGGAGGTGTCGCACGCGGCCGGAGGTTCGCGGCCCGACGGGCCTTGGACACGCGCATCAATGACCGCGCTTCCGCATCTCCTCGCCATCCATCAGCTCCGGCGCCATCGCCGCCCAAGCACTGGACGCGAACTGCCGTCGCCATGTCACGACCACCACCGCCGCCGTGGTCACGAACAGCAGCCACGGGCTGACGAACCAGCCGAGATAGCCGAGCGCGAAGAAGAAGGCGCGCTGGCCGCGGTTGAAGTGGCGGCCGGCGGATTCGAACAGGCGCGAGGTGCGGATGACATGGGCTTCGGCCTCCGGCGTGTCGCGCTTGTCAGCAGGCGGCATGCCGCCGAACAGGATCGCGACATAGTTGAACAGGCGATAGGCCCAGGCGAACTTGAAGAAGGCGTAGACGCAGATCAGCACGAGGCCGACACATTTCAGCTCCCACATTGCCGGCGACGTGCTGAGGTCGATCGGCAGCTTGCTGAGGATCATGATGGCGTCGTTGGTGGCGTGCAGCAGCGCCAGTGCGCCGCCGAGCGCGAACAGGCTGGTGGAAGCGAAGAAGGCGGTACCGTTCTGGAGCGAGGCCATGATCTGCATGTCGACCATGCGGGTGTCCCGGTCGAGCATCCGGCGCACCCAGACTTCCCGATAGCGGTTCATCCGCGCCGACAGGCTGTCGCGGCCATAGGCCGAATGCTCAAGCGTCAGCGCGTAGACCAGCCATTCGATGATGAAGAAGCCGACGGCGGTGATGTCGACCCAGTGCCTGCTCATGTCCGTCTCCTTGCGGGCCGCAACGATTGCCACGCATGGCGAGGCGCAGCAACGATTGATTGGCGGCAGGCGATGGCGTTAAAAGCAGCTCGCTCTAGGACGTCTCGAGAAGGACTGCTGACATGGCTGCACTGAAACTCGCGATCGGCAACAAGAACTACTCGTCATGGTCGATGCGGCCCTGGCTCGCACTGCGCGCCAACGACATCCCGTTCGTGGAGACCCTCATCCCGCTCTACACCGACAATCCCGCCGACAAGGAGCAGATCCTGTCCTTCAGCCGCGCCGGCAAGGTGCCGGTGCTGGTCGACGGTGACGTCACCGTGTGGGATTCGCTCAGCATCATCGAGTACATCGCCGAGCGCTATCCCGAGAAGAAGCTGTGGCCCGATGACGTCGCCGCGCGCGCCCATGCCCGTTCGGTGTGCGCCGAGATGCATTCCGGCTTCATGGCCTTGCGCAACGAATGCGGCATGAACCTGCACCGCCCGGTGCGTCCCGTGGCGCTATCGGCGGACGCCAAGGCCAATATCGCGCGCGTGCAGGAGATCTGGCGCGAGTGCCGGGCCCGGTATGGTACCAATGGACCGTTCCTGTTCGGCCGCTTCAGTGCGGCGGATGCGATGTACGCCCCGGTCGTGCACCGCTTCCGCACCTACGCGATCGAGGTCACGCCCGAGACCAAGGCCTACATGGAGACGATGCTGGCGCTGCCGGCGTTCCAGGAATGGACCCGGGACGGGCTCGCCGAAACGCTTCGCATCGAGAAGTTCGAGGACGCCTGATCGCTGCTCTGACCCGGGGGCGCCGGTCCGCGGTCCGGTTGGCGGCGCTCGGGCTGCAAGCCGGCCGCTACGGTCGATTCCCACCCCTGCGACAGAAGCTGCGACACGTCGCTGGAGGGGCGACCCCGGCGGCCCGCCGGTTCTGGGTCTATCGTTCTGAAAAGACTGCAAGAATTACGTACTTGCCATGCGGGTATGACGCTGGCCAAAACGGCCGGCCGCGTGCTATACAGCGCCCGGGTTTCCGGCCGGCCGTCGCAGTGGGACCATGGGCGAGGCAGGCGTTGTTTGAGTAATGGAGAGGGTGTTGAAGCACAAATTCCCCGTGGGAACGCGCGTCTTGTTCACGGCCAGCAACATCGCGCGCCCGGCTGCCAGCGGCTCGTATGAGGTCATCCGTCTACTGCCGACCGAAGGCGACGACTGTCAGTACCGGATCAAGAGCTCGACCGAAGCCTTCGAGCGTGTCGCCAAGGAAAGCCAGCTCGCGCTCTCTTGAAGACTGACGCCGTCTGCGTATTGGCGCCTCCCGGTGAATTGTATCCTCTCGCCGTCAAAAGGCCCGCTTCACCTTCACAAGGTGGGCCCGGGGGCAGTTGCCGACACGCGGTGCTCGCTTTGACCATTCGCGCTTTGCTCGCGTGAGGGACGTCGCGCATGAACTGGGCATCGGCCACTTCGCTCGACCAAATCTGGCGCTCGCCGGCCTTCCCGATGTGGATGACGCTGACGGCTGCCGGATTCTTCGGGCTGATCCTCCTGATCACGCTGCTGCGCGCCGACAGATCGGTCGCCAACGGCGCGCTGACCGTCATTACGCTGCTATCCATCGCGATCGCCGGGGCGGCCACCGTGCGCGTCTATGGACCGGAGGGGCAGGGCGGCCCGGCCGAGGTGCGGGCGCAAGTGACGGCGAGTCTGCCGGCTCTGTCCTGTCTCGACGATCTCGCCGGCGATGCCGTCGCCGTTGGTTGCGAGAAGGCGCTGTTCGGCGCGCCTGACGCGGCGGCTGCGGCTGTCTCCTATACCGCGGCGAGGATCGACCGGCTGACCGCGCTCGGCGACGTCGCCACCGTCGACAAGAACCTCACGCTCGACACGAAGGTGCTGCGCAAATCGCTGGAGCGCGATCGCTACGGCTTGGTCGCGCATGTGCTGGTCGCGCGCGACGGCTGCACGCAGTTCGATTGCGCTGCGTTCCGCTCGTTGACCGACCAGCAGCAGGTCGCCGCCAACATGGATTCCCACCTCTACGACACGCTGGTTGCGCGCTATGCGCCGATCTGGAACGCGCCCGCTACGGCGCCGGCGATGCCGGCCACCGGTGCGCTTGCCGGCTTGCCGCCATCGATGCCGACGGGCAAGCCGACCAATGCCGAGTTCCCGAGCGCCTCGTCGACGCCGCCGGTGAGCATCATGAATCCGGAGCCTACGGCGACGACACGCCAGACGGCGCCCGCCGCAAATGCAGCACCGCGCGCGCCGGCCGCGAGCTCGGCTCAGGGCGCAGCTCCCGCGGCACCGGCCGCGAAGCGGCCCCCGGCGCCAAAGGCTGCGCATGCACCGGCCGCGCCGGTTCCGCTCGCACCGCCGCCGGCCTCGGCGGCTGCGCCCGCGGCTGCGGATAACGAGTAGATCGGCATTCCAAATGCGCGGCTGCCCGGCTAATGCTGGGGCATGCCGCTACATCTGATCAAGCTCGCCGTCGGCTGCGACTCCGTCAAGGAATTGAAGGAGTGGATCGCCGAACGGATGCAGACCGCCAAGAAGAAGGGTCTGCCGCAACATCACATCCACATCACCCGCATGGTGCCCAAGCGCGACGCCGAGATCCTGGCGGGCGGCTCGCTCTATTGGGTGATCAAAGGCGAGATCGCCGCGCGGGAGAAGATCATCGGCATCGAGCCGTTCCGCGACAAGGACGGCATCGGGCGCTGCCGGATCGTGATGCAGCCGAAGGTGATCTCGGTATCGCCGCGGCCGATGCGCCCGTTCCAGGGCTGGCGCTATCTCACCGAGGATTCGGTGCCGGCCGATCTCGGCAAGTCCGCCGCCGGCTCGATCGCGGCGATGCCGGAGCCGATGCGGCGCGAGCTGCGCGATCTGGGGCTGCTCTAAACCGCGATATTGTCGATCAGCCGGGTGCTGCCGAGCTTGGCCGCGACCAGGATCCGCAAGGGGCCGTCTTTGCGCGAAGTGACCGGCGCCAGCGTCGCCGCATGGCGTGCCTCGAAATAGTCGAGCACGAAGCCGGCTGCCTGGATCATCTCGGCGCCGCCCGCCATCGCCGCTGCGATGGCATTGCCGGCCTTGATCCGCCGCGCGCTCTCCTTCATGGCGCGGTAGAGGATGGTCGCGGTCTGCCGCTCCTCCGCTGAGAGGTAGACGTTGCGCGAGGACATCGCGAGCCCATCGCGCTCGCGCACGGTGCGGGAGCCGATCACCTTGACGCCAAGGTCGAGATCGCCCGCCATCTGCGTCACCACCCGCAACTGCTGAAAATCCTTCTCGCCGAAGATCGCGACATCCGGCCGGCATTGCGTGAGCAGCTTGCCGACGACGGTGGCAACGCCGCCGAAGAAATGCGGCCGGAAGCGGTCCTCGAGGCCGGCGAGCGCCGGCCCCTCCGGCACGATGCGGGTGGCAAAACCCTCCGGGTACATGGCCGCGACGCCGGGGTGCCAGACCACGTCGACGTCCTCGGCCGCGAGCTTGGCGATGTCGGCCTTCCAGGTTCGCGGATAAGCGCCAAAGTCCTCCGTCGGGGCGAACTGGGTCGGGTTGACGAAGATCGAAACCACGACGCGGCTCGCGCGCCGCTTGGCGAGGCGAACCAGCGACACATGCCCGTCATGGAGTGCTCCCATGGTCGGGACCAGCGCGATCGTGGCCTTGCGCTTGCGGAGATTGTCGACGGCGCGCCGCAGGGCGGGGACCGTGCGGGCGATCAAGGGGCTTGATGACATCAGGACTCGACGGGGTTGGGAATCAGTGCAGGTGCGGCCGGCGCCCAGCCGGCTAACCTTAACAAGCAGCGATCGTGGACGCCATGCATCCGGATGCGGCACAGCATCCCGCACAAGGCCGTGCAGGATGTCGCGAGATTGTCGGCTGGATCACAGACGAACGATGGCGCTGCGATTCATGCTGAAGAACGGCGCATTGCAATTTGCATTAACTGTCACGCATTTCACTTGACCGCAGACGCGGCCAACTTGAAGATATTTCGACGAGGGGTGTTAAGGATCGCTATGCTTGTGCAGGCTAGCCAAGGCCAATCCGGCTCGGCGCACGTGGTCGTGCTCGGCAACGAGAAGGGCGGCTCCGGAAAATCGACCACCGCCCTGCACATCGCGGTTGCGCTGTTGAAGGCCGGCCAGCGCGTCGCCACCATCGACCTCGACTGCCGGCAACAGAGCTTCACCCGCTATATCGGCAACCGTTCCGCGTGGGCGCGCCGCACCAAGCTCGACCTCGAATTGCCGGTGCATCGCTGCATCAAGCTCGGCGAGACCATGCAGATCGCCGAGAACGAGAACTCCGAGTTCCAGCAATTCATGGAGGCGGTCTCGGCGGTCGAGAGCAGCTTCGACTTCATCGTCATCGATACGCCCGGCACCGACAGCTACCTGATGCGGCTCGCGCATTCGATGGCCGACACGCTGGTGACGCCGATCAACGACAGCTTCCTCGACTTTGACGTGCTCGGCACCGTCGATCCCGCCAATTACGCGGTCACGGGGGAGAGCCATTACGCCGAGATGGTGCGCGACGTCAGGCGTAAGCGCCGCCAGCTCGACGGCGCGACCACCGACTGGATCGTCGTGCGCAACCGCCTGTCGATGCTCGGTTCGCGCAACAAGCAACTCGTCGCCGAGGGTCTGAAGGATTTGTCGCTGCGGCTTGGCTTCCGCTACGTCGACGGCTTCGCCGAACGCGTCGTCTATCGCGAGTTCTTCCCGCGCGGCCTGACCGCCCTCGACGAGATCGACGAGGCCACGCTCGGCATGCGGCCCAATCTCGGCCATCTCACTGCGCGGGAGGAGGTGACGAGCCTGCTGCGCCAGCTCAAGCTGCCGCTGGACGAGCGCGGCCGCCGCCGCGCCGCCAACCGTGCCGAGTGGTTCAGTCAGGTCGACAAGCCCCTCGAGGTCCACGACATCCTCGGCGCCTGAGGCGGCGGTATATCGCTACTTCCGCACGGTCTGAGCGGCCGCTTGTCGCGGGAACCTCGCTCGCGCCCGGCGCGTTTTCATCCTGCGTTTACTGCGAAATCGAACCCAATCCACACGAGTTGCGTCGGATGGTGATCTGCACGTAGCGGTATGAGAATGGGGTGCTCACGAAACGTGTGCGCCGCACAATGAAAGGGCTGCCGGTTCACAATATTTAGCCTTCCTGTCACGCTGCTGTGACATATATTAGGGAATAGGCGACCAGGGGACGCAGAGCCCCGGAAACACGATTTTCAACAGGGATTCAGGCCGCAAGAGCCTGGGGCTGAGGACGAAAATGAAGCGTGGAATTGCCGTTCTGGTTTCGGTCAGTGCCCTCTGCGGCATCGCCTATTTCACGGCGAGCAAGTGGGCGATCAAGCACGAGACCATCACCTTCTACGACGCTTCGCGCGACAATCGTCCGGTACCCGTCGACATCGCGGTGCGTCGCGACAAGGAAATGCAGGCCAGCGCCGGCATGATCACGCTGCCGGTCGCCGTGATCAATCACGGCAACACCGTCAAGAACACCGAGTACGGCTTCCTCGCCAATATCTTCGCTGCGCGCGGCTACTTGGTCGTGAGCCCGCAGCATGATTTGCCGACCGATCCCCCGATGGTGACCAAGCCGGGCGAGCTCTATGTCGGCCGCCTGCCGCAGATCCTGCGCGGCGTTGCCAACATTCATCTCGCCATGCAGGAGATGAAGAAGGTCCAGCCGAACGCCGACTACGACAAGGTGACCATGGTCGGCCACTCCATGGGCGGCGACATCACGATGTATTTCGCCAAGCAGTATCCGGATGAGGTCAAGAAGGTCGTCACGCTCGACAACCTGCGTGTCCCCTTCGTCACCGCCGGCAAGTTCAAGATCCTGTCGTTCCGCTCCACCGATCCGCAGTTCAAGGCCGACGCCGGGGTGATCCCCACGGACGAGGAGTGCGAGAAGGCGGGCATTGAGGTCGTGAAGACCGAATTCCAGCATAACGACATGCGCGACACCGGTCCGGATGCGGCCAAGAATTCGATCCAGAGCATGCTCGATAAATTCCTGAGCGTGACTGACAGCGAGGTGAGGCCGGTCGATACGCAATCGTCGTCGCCCAACATTCTCGAGCCCGGTCCGGTCGCACTGGTGGCGCCTGCCAAGAGCTGACGCCTCCCTCGTCATCGGCATCGATTGCAAAGCCTCCGCCGGCCTCCGCCCGCGGAGGCTTTCCGCATTGACCGGGCTCCACGCACTCACCACATTAATCGCCCACGCATGGTTGAGCAGCGATGTCGGCCGAACCCATCAAACCGCGCGGCGATGCCGTCTCGACGAGGGCCGGCGCTGCAGTGCCGCAGGCGGGTACGTCGACCTCGGAGGACATTGCCGCCTTCGTCGCCAAGGCCCGAGCGCTGTCGCCGCATGGGCCCGGCGCGAAGGGGCGTCTGATCTTCGCACTGGATGCGACGATGAGCCGGCAGCCGACCTGGGACATGGCCTGTGCGCTCCAGGCCGACATGTTTCGCGAGACCGCGGCGCTCGGCAGTCTCGACATCCGGCTCGTCTATTATCGCGGCCTCAATGAGTGCCGCGCGACGGCTTGGATCTCCGACAGCGCCAGGCTTGCGATGCTGATGAGCAAGATCGATTGCCGCGGCGGCGACACCCAGATCGGCAAGGTGCTGAGCGAGGCCCGGCGCGAGGCGGTCGCATCCGGCGTGCGCGCCGTGGTCTTCGTCGGCGACTCCATGGAGGAGAAGGTCGACGAGCTCTGCGCCAAGGCCGGCGAGCTCGGCATGCTCAAGGTGCCCGTGTTCATGTTTCAGGAGGGCCATGATGTCGTGGCCGAGCAGGCCTTCCGCGAGATCGCACGCCTGACCGGTGGTGCCTGGTGCCGGTTCGATCCCGGTGCGGCGGCGCAGTTGCGCGAGCTGTTGCGGGCAGCTGCGGCTTACGCCGCCGGCGGCCGCGATGCGCTGCTGCAATTGGCGAAGACCGCGAGCGGCGCAGCCAAGCTGATCGGCCAGATGAAGTAGCGATCGGGTTGGTGCGGCCCGCTGCGGCGGTGGACGCGATGCATTTTGCTGAGAGGGCGATTATATTCCGGCCATGACCCTGATTGCCGGCGCTGTCGCTGTTATCACGCTTTACCTGCTGCTCCAGATGTTCCGCTCCGCCAATCCGGCGGCGCTGGCGCGCGCCATCAAGTTCGGCGGCGGCGTGGTAGCGCTGGCGGCAGCGGCGTTCACAGGTTTGCGGGGCGAGTTGGTGGTCGCGATTCCGCTCGGGATCTTCGGCGCCGGGCTGCTCGGCTGGACACCCCTGGCTAACGCCGGCTTCGGCAATATCGGAGGGCTGTTCGGCGGCGGTGCGACGCGCCCGTCCGGACAGGCCTCGCGGGTGCGCTCGCAGTTTCTGGACATGCGGCTTGACCACGACACTGGCCAGCTGACGGGCCAGATCATTGCCGGACCTCACGCCGGGCGCGATCTCGGCGAGTTCGATCTCGCCGGCCTGCTGGCGATGGTGCCGGCATTCGATGCCGAGAGCGTGGCCCTACTTGAAAGCTATTTGGACCGCCGGTTTCCCGCTTGGCGTCAGAACGCGCAGGGCGATGCGGCAGGGCGGCAGCGCCGCACGGCGGCGAGCGGCAAAATGACGACGGAGGAGGCCTATCAGATCCTTGGCTTGCAGCCGGGCGCGGGGCGCGACGACATCAGCCGGGCCCACAAATCCCTGATGAAGAAACTCCATCCCGACCAGGGGGGCTCGACGTATCTCGCTGCCCGTGTAAACGAGGCCAAGGATACTCTGCTTCGCACGCATAACGGCTAACTCCGGCACTACGCTACAAACGCCCGTACCGTGTGAGCTCCGCTTGCTCCGTTTGCCGTCGCCCCGATACCCGCCATTGTTCGGCGTGGTCGAACCCTTGAGGCAAATTTTAACCGTAAATTCTTGACGAGAAGTTGTCGCGGAACAGGCATCGGCGCCCGCCCGAAACAAAAATGCCCGCGCAAGGCGCGGGCATTTTTCGTCGGAACGTGGAGGATCAGTTGCGGACGGTGATGCAGGAGATATCGGCGCGCTTCAGGGCGCGGCAGACGGCTTCGGCCTGGTCGCGCTCGAGCCCGGCGAAGCGGGCGCGGTAGAGCTTGCGATTGTCCTTGGCGACAACCGGCTCGGTGAACGGGTCGGCCTTGCTGAGCAGGCCGCGGGCCGAGCTGCGGGCGGCGTCGATGCGCTGTTGGGCTTCGTTCTCGCTGTCGAGCGCGCCGACCTGGACGATCCAGCCGCTGTGGGTGACGGTCGGCTTGGTCGTGGCGCTCATCTGGATCGCCTGCGGCGCCGGGTCGGCGGAAGCGAGCCTCGGAGCGGCCGGAGTGGGCGCGGCGGCGGTTGTGGCCGGAAGCACCCCGAGGATGCCGTTGCCGGTACCGAAGCCCGCCGGCTGCCGCGGCATTTCGGTGCGGGCGATTTCGGTCTTCGGTGCGTCTGGTTGGCTCGCGATCTCGGCCCTGTTGATGAGGTCGGCCCGGGCAACGACGGCGCCGGAGGTTTCCGCGACGTCGGACCGGGACGGAATGGCGTTCGTGACCGGCGGCGATACCTGGGTCGGGGCGGCGGAGGCGACCTTCACGGGGCCGGCCTTGACCTGAACCGTCTTGACCCGGACCGGCTTCATCGGCTCGGACGAGCCGGGGATGATCGACAGCGGCTGGCTGGAGATCACGCCATTGGTGAGCGGAGCCGGCTCGATCTTGGATTCAGTCGGTCGAACCTCGGGCTTGTTGGCTTCAGCTCTGGGCTGAGCCGGCGGCACCGCGGCAGTCGCAGCGGCAAGCGTCGACAGGCGCGCGGCGAAACGCGACGGGGCGGCTTCGGAGGCAGGGGTGGCCGCGGCCTGGACCTGTGCCACAGGGCGTGCCGGGGTATCGGATGCGTCGGCGACGTCGGTATTGGCGTCGGTGCCGTTGCGCTCGGTGACGGCGACGACGGTGTGGGTGGTCGCGCCCTTCTCGAGATTCTCCGCGAGCAGATTGCGCATGATGGCGTCGCGCGAGCCGCCGCTGCGGCCGCCGAGCACAACGCCGATCAGGTGGCGATTGCCGCGGCGCATCGAGGTGACGAGGTTGAAGCCGGAGGCGCGGGTATAGCCGGTCTTGATGCCGTCCACGCCCTCGACATTGCCGAGCAGGTGATTGTGGTTCCGGATCGACTGTCCGCGCCAGTTGAACGAGGCGGTCGCGAAGTAGCGATAGTAACGCGGGAAGCGCTCCTGGATGGCACGGCCGAGCGTGGCCTGGTCGCGTGCCGTCGTCACCTGCTCGTCGTTGGGAAGGCCGTTGGCGTTGCGGTAGACCGTCTTGGACATGCCGAGCGAGCGCGCCTTGCGCGTCATCATCTGGGCGAAATCGTCCTCGTCGCCTGCGATCGCTTCCGCGATCACCACGGCGGCGTCATTGGCGGAGCGGGTGACGAGGCCCTTGATCGCATCCTCGACGCGAATGGTCTGGCCGGCACGCAGGTTCAGCTTGGTCGGATCCTGATCAGCGGCGTGCTGCGACACCGGCATCTCGGTGTCGAGCTTCATCTTGCCGGACTCCAGACGCTCGAACAGCAGGTAGAGCGTCATGATCTTGGTGAGCGAGGCGGGATGGCGGATCCCGTCGGGGCTCGTTGCCTGGAGCACGGAGCCGGAATTGCCGTCGACGATGATGGACGCGAACTTCGGGCTGGAGCTCTCGGACACATCGCGCTGCACCCGGTGGTGCGCGTAGTGGCGGCGGTGGCGCCGCGCCTCGGCCGCATCCGTGGTGAAGATGACCGCGGTGGTGATCGTAAGAAGCCCGAAGACACCGACCCGCGCCAAGCGCGAGGAAGACAAGTTGTTACGAAGCATGGAACCCCGTCCCCGTTTCTGACTTGATCACCGGCTCGTGAGGCGAAATTGTGCCCACTGGACCCGGGATCATTACCTGCTCAGGCTGTCCCGCCGCTGGTGTTCACCGCGGAGGACGTTGGGCCTGAGCCGCTATTCTGGCTAAGGTGATGTTCTCAGACGGCTTTTGGCCGCTTGCTGAAGCCGAACACGTCCAGGGAATCAGGGTAGGGGGCTGCGGTTTCCAAAAGCTTAAGGAACCCTTGCGGAAAACCCCGGGAATCTCGGCGATTTGGATTGAGTTTTGTGCGTCGCACAAGATTCTTGACTTTTTTGTGCGTTGCACTAATTGTGGGCAGAGTCAGGGAGCCGGGGCTTCCCGACGAGAGCCAGGGAAAAAGGATTCCGACATGTTCAAGGTTGAAGACTTTCAGAACTACGGCAAAGAGCAATTCGAGCAGTGCGTCGCGTCCGCGACCTCGGTGCAGCATGGCCTCCAGGCGATCGCCAGCGCCTATGGCGACTACACCAAGAAGTCGTTCGAAGACACGAAGTCCTTCGTCGAGAAGCTTTCCGGCGTGAAGTCGCTGGACAAGGCCGTGGAAGCGCAGACCGACTTCGCCCGTTCCTCCTACGAGACCTTCGTTGCGGAATCGCAGAAGATCGCCGGCCTCTACAGCGACCTCGCCAAGCAGGCCTTCAAGCCGGTCGAGACCATCGTGTCGAAGTTCACCCCGGCCGCTAATTAACTTTCCAGAACCTCCTGGAATCGAAAGCCCGGCTGACCAGCCGGGCTTTTTGTTTGCGTGCGATGAATCCGCCAGCGGCGCCGTACCCTGGACCGCATCGATCGTGATGCTGGCCGACCTGCCATTGTCGCAGAGTTTCGAGACGTCGACCGCAACACAGCCCGATTTGCGGCACGCAATCGAGCTGTTGGTAAATTGGACCGTAGAAAACCGGAGATGCCTTGCGCGAAAGATCGCGACCGCATCAACGGCCGGGTTCCTGGTCAACACGTTCTAAACAGGCGTGGCGGAAATTTTTGTCAAATCGGTCGGGATTGATTAACCTTGGATAAGATCGCCGGGCCGGAATCGGCGCCGCTGCGGCCGCATCGGCCGGACTTTTGCGTGCTTGCGGCAAGCCGGAGGCAGGCCCATATTGCTAACGAACGATCCGGCTTGGACCGGATCCGTCGGGAGTGGCGATCCAACAAGACGGCGCGCCTGCGCAAGGCTCCGAAGGGCGGGGCGCGCGGCAACCGTCATCGCTTCCTTGGGGAATTTTGAACGCCTGTGCCATGCCGCAACTGATTTCCAGCCTTGATCTGTCCGCGTCAGCCGCGGCCCGTGCTCCCTGGATGAGCAATGACGACAATCGTTCCAATGGTCCGACGGGGCCGAACACCTCGGTCATCACCAAGGTCAAGCCCAAGACCAAGCGGCCGAACCTGTACCGTGTGTTGATCCTCAATGACGACTACACGCCGATGGAATTCGTCGTCCATGTCCTGGAGAAATTCTTCCAGAAGGACATCGAGGCCGCAACCAAGATCATGCTGCACGTCCATCATCACGGGATCGGCGAGTGCGGTGTGTTCACCTACGAGATTGCCGAGACCAAGGTGACGCAGGTGATGGATTTCGCCCGCAAGCACCAGCATCCGCTGCAATGCGTGATGGAAAAGAAATAAGATACGTCACGGCGCGTTCGAAGCCGCCTTCATTGTGTGTGTCGCAGTGTGATCGTCGCGTGAGACGTGCGCGCGATGTCCGTTGCAGCCGGTAAGCTTGCGGAATTCTGCACCGGCGTCGATCCTACCCAAATCGGAACGAGTTTTGCATCGAAAATACCGCCCATGTGGCTAGCCGCAGAGTCGCGGAACCGGTCTTTTGCCGCGATCTTGTATAACTATATGTGACAAAGGTTGTTGTTGCCTGACCGGGCGATGACGATCATGATGGTGGGGGCCATAGAGGACGCGAATGCCGACTTTTTCCCAAAGCCTTGAACAATCCCTGCATCGTGCGCTGGCGATCGCAAACGAGCGTCATCACCAATACGCGACGCTCGAGCATCTCTTGCTCTCCTTGATCGACGACTCCGATGCAGCCGCGGTCATGCGTGCCTGTAGCGTCGATCTCGACAAGCTCCGCACGAGCCTCGTCAATTATCTTGAGACCGAATTCGAGAATCTGGTGACGGATGGCGCAGACGATGCCAAGCCGACCGCCGGTTTCCAGCGCGTGATCCAGCGCGCGGTGATCCACGTGCAGTCGTCTGGTCGCGAAGAGGTGACCGGCGCCAACGTGCTGATCGCGATCTTCGCCGAGCGTGAAAGCCATGCCGCGTATTTCCTGCAGGAGCAGGACATGACGCGCTATGACGCCGTCAACTACATCAGCCACGGCATTGCCAAGCGGCCGGGCGTCTCCGAGGCGCGGCCCGTGCGCGGCGTCGACGAGGAGACCGAGACCAAGGGCAACGAGGACACCAAGAAGAAGGGGGAGGCGCTTGAGACCTATTGCGTCAACCTCAACAAGAAGGCGCGCGACGGCAAGATCGATCCGGTGATTGGACGCAATTCCGAGATCAACCGCGCGATCCAGGTGCTGTGCCGCCGGCAGAAGAACAACCCGCTGTTCGTCGGCGAAGCCGGCGTCGGCAAGACCGCGATCGCGGAAGGCCTCGCCAAGCGCATCGTCGACAGCGAGGTGCCGGAGGTGCTGGCGGCTGCGACGGTGTTTTCGCTCGACATGGGCACGCTGCTCGCCGGTACGCGTTATCGCGGCGACTTCGAAGAGCGCCTGAAGCAGGTGCTGAAGGAACTCGAGGCGCATCCCAACGCCATCCTGTTCATCGACGAGATCCACACCGTGATCGGTGCGGGTGCGACGTCGGGCGGGGCGATGGACGCCTCGAACCTGCTTAAGCCGGCGCTGGCCTCGGGCACCATTCGTTGCATGGGCTCGACCACCTACAAGGAATACCGTCAGCACTTCGAGAAGGATCGCGCGCTGGTTCGGCGGTTCCAGAAGATCGACATCAACGAGCCGACGGTCGAGGACGCCATCGCGATCCTCAAGGGCCTCAAGCCGTATTTCGAGGACTACCACCGGCTGAAGTACACCAACGAGGCGATCGAGGCCGCGGTGCAGCTCTCCTCGCGCTACATCCACGACCGCAAGCTGCCCGACAAGGCGATCGACGTGATCGACGAGTCAGGCGCTGCGCAGATGCTGGTGGCCGAGAACAAGCGCAAGAAGACCATCGGCATCAAGGAGATCGAGACCACGATCGCCTCGATGGCGCGGATCCCGCCGAAGAGCGTGTCGAAGGACGATGCCGAGGTGCTCAAGCATCTCGAGCAGACCCTGAAGCGCACCGTGTTCGGCCAGGACAAGGCGATCGAGTCGCTCGCCGCTTCGATCAAGCTGGCGCGCGCCGGCCTACGCGAGCCGGAGAAGCCGATCGGCTGCTACCTGTTCTCAGGCCCGACCGGCGTCGGCAAGACGGAAGTGGCAAAGCAGCTCGCGGCCAGTCTCGGCGTCGAGTTGTTGCGCTTCGACATGTCCGAATACATGGAGCGACACACCGTGTCGCGCCTGATCGGCGCTCCTCCCGGCTATGTCGGCTTCGACCAGGGCGGCCTGCTCACCGATGGCGTCGATCAGCATCCGCATTGCGTGGTGCTGCTGGACGAGATCGAGAAGGCGCATCCTGATCTCTACAACGTGCTGCTCCAGATCATGGATCACGGCCGGCTCACCGATCACAACGGCAAGCAGGTCAATTTCCGCAACGTGATCCTGATTATGACCACGAACGCCGGTGCTTCCGATCTCGCCAAGCAGGCGTTCGGCTTCACGCGCTCCAAGCGGGAAGGCGACGACCACGAGGCGATCAACCGGCAGTTCGCGCCGGAATTCCGCAACCGCCTCGATGCCATCGTCTCGTTCGGCCATCTCAGCGTCGAGGTGATTGGTACGGTGGTCGAGAAGTTCGTGCTTCAGCTCGAGGCGCAGCTCGGCGACCGCGACGTCACCATCGAGCTGTCCGAGCCGGCCAAGGCGTGGTTGGTCCAGCATGGTTACGATGAGCAGATGGGTGCACGTCCCATGGCTCGCGTGATCCAGGAGCACATCAAGAAGCCGCTGGCCGACGAGGTTCTGTTCGGCAAGCTCAAGGGCGGCGGTCACGTCCGCGTCGTCCTGGTCAAGGACGAGGCCGACGAGACCAAGGACAAGATCGGCTTCGAGTTCGTCGAGGGTCCGGTCACGCCGAAGCAGGAGAAGCTGCCCGGCACCCGCAAGCGCCCGCCTGGCAAGTCCAAGCCCGGCGGTCCCGGCGGCTCCAAGGGGCCGACCTCGAAGGGGCCGTTGGTCAAAGCCTGATCGGCGCATAATGAATTGAAAAGGCCGGCTGAAAAGCCGGCCTTTTTGTTGAAGTCGGTATCCGACCGAGGAGCTTACGTACCGGCTTCCGGAGCGCGCGGCGACCGCGGCTTCTTCGGAGCACGTGGCGCTGCGTGCGGAACGGACGGTTGCATTGTCACGATGACCGGGTTCGGCTTGTGATCGGTTGCCGCGCCGGTCGCAGCATCGACGCCCATGCCGATGAGGCCGCCGGCCAGGATGTTGCCGGCGAAACCCGCGGCCCCCGTGCCCGAGACCTCCTTGGTGAGCTGTACAGTCTGCGATTGATAGCCTTCCTTCTCGAAGGTGATCGTGATGTCGGCGCTGCGCTTGGCGACGATGGCGCATGGCGTGGTGCAGGTGGTGGGCACTTCGAGCCCGGAGACCATCGCTTCCACGCCTGAAGGTGTCGATGAAATGCTGATGTTTTCGGTGGTGCCGCGCGTAACAGACGCGCAGCCGCCCAGCATGACGCTGAGCGCCACGATTCCAAATGAACGCATGAGATGCCCCTTATTCCCCGCGCCAGGGAAGCGCAACCAGAGCGGGAGGGCAATACGTCATTGGTCCAAATAGTTAAGCCACGTAGGGGTTGTGTACGGAAATTATGGGAACCTGCGCGCGGGCTCGTATCATTCGCCGCGCAGGCGCTGGTCATCCTGCACGCGGACATGCTCGGCGCCGCGTCCGCCCGCGGGTGACAGCCGCAGCATGCTCAGCACCGCGCCGCAGAGCGCAAATCCGACGCCGACGAGCAGGGCCAGCCTGGTTCCCTCGACCGGATACCGTCCGAGGAGCAGCGCCACCAGCGCGGCGCCCGTGGTCTGGCCGAGCAGCCGCGCCGTGCCCAGCATGCCGCTGGCGCCGCCGGCGCGCTCGCGCGGGGCGGCCGCGATCATGGTGCGGTTGTTGGGGGTCTGGAACAGGCCGAAGCCGGCGCCAGCCAGCGCCATGCGCCAGATCACGTCGAGCGGCGTCGGGCTTGCGGGCAGGAAGGCGAGCGCGCCGAGGCCGCAGGCGAACAGCGTCAGCCCGATGCCACCGAGCAGGCCGGCCGGATAATGCTCGACCAGGCGGCCGGCGAGGGGCGCCGCGAAAGCCACCGCGATCGGCCAGGGCGTGATCAAGAGGCCCATATGAACCGCCGAATAGCCGAAGCGGCTCTGGAGGTAGAAGGGGATCGCGACGAAGGCCAGCATCTGCCCGCAGAACGATGCGATCGAGGTCGCAATTGACAGCGCGAACACGGGGATGCGCAACAGATCGACCGGCAGGAGCGGCGAGGTCATGTGCGTTTCGCGATAGATCAGCAGCGCGCCCGCGGCAATAGCGATGGCGAATTGAACGAGGCATGTGATCGCGGCCTCGCCATGACCGACGCTGTCGACGGCTGCGATGCCGACGCCGAAAGTGATGGCGGAAAGGCCGGCGCTTTGCCAGTCGAAGGACCGGCTGGCGGGCGTTGTGTGCGGCAGGCTGCGCAGGCCGAGCAGCAGCGTCACCACACCGAGCGGCACGTTAATGGCGAACAGCCAGGGCCAGCTTCCGACCGCGAGGATGCCGGCCGCCAGCGTCGGGCCGATCGCGGCCGAGAAGGCGACCACGAGCGCGTTGAGTCCGATGCCGCGGCCGAGCTGGCTGCGCGGATAGGTGAAGCGCACCAGCGCCGCGTTGACGCTCATGATGCCGGCTGCGCCAAAACCCTGGATGATGCGCGCGATCGTAAGCAGCGGCAGCGTATCCGCCAACGCGCAGAAGGCCGATGCGAGCGTGAACAGTACCAGCCCGACCAGATAGACGCGGCGATAGCCGACGATCTCGCCGAGCGACGCCAGCGGCAGCAGCGAGATCGTGATCGCGAGCTGATAGCCGTTGACGATCCAGATCGAGAAGGCCGGGCTCGCATCGAGGTCGGCCGCAATCGTCGGCAGCGCCACATTGGCGATGGCGCTGTCGACCACCGCCATGATGATGCCGAGCGCAATGGTCAGGATCGCCTGGTTGCGCTGCGGCTGCGGCAGGCCGTCGGCATGCTCGATCGGGGCGGACGACATGATGGAGGCGCGGTTGATTCGAGCCGTGATTCATCTCCGAATAGGAAATTGCCGGATCGATCGCAACCCGGCAGGACACGGACAGTTCCTGTCGCGGAAGCAGATCTCCCGGCGCTGCAGGCATCGGCAGGACGGCTTTCGCCGCCTGCCGGCGCTTCCGCGCGTTTGGAAAGGTGCCTATACCGCCGGCGGATTGCGGTCGGTGAAAGTCGTGCGCTGGTGCCAGTAGGGATAGGGCAGCGTCACCTTGCTCGCGGCGTCGAGCTTTGTGATCTGGTCCTTGGTCAGCGACCAGCCGACTGCGCCGAGATTTTCGCGCAGCTGCGTTTCGTTGCGCGCACCGATGATCAGCGTCGAGACTGTGGGGCGCTGGAGCAGCCAGTTCAGCGCGATCTGCGAGACGCTCTTGCCCGTCTCCTTCGCGATCTCGTCGATCGCATCGACGACACGATAGACATGCTCGTCCGGCACGGGCGGGCCGAACTCGGCGGTCTTGGGCAGGCGGCTGACGTCCGGCTTGGGCTGGCCGCGGCGGATCTTTCCGGTGAGGCGGCCCCATCCAAGCGGCGACCAGACCACGGCACCCAACCCCTGGTCGAGGCCGAGCGGCATCAGCTCCCATTCGTAGTCGCGGCCGATCAGTGAATAATAGGTCTGGTTAGCGACGTAGCGCGGGAAGCCGTGCTTGTCGGCCACGGAGAGCGACTTCATCAGGTGCCAACCCGAAAAATTGGAAACGCCGACATAGCGGATCTTACCGGCGCGCACGAGCACATCGAGGGTGGCGAGCACCTCTTCGGGCGGGGTGAAGGCGTCGAAGCCATGGAGCTGGAACAGGTCGATGTAATCGGTGCCGAGCCGGCTCAGCGAACCGTCGATGGCCGCGAGCAGGTGTTGCCGCGACGAGCCGATGTCGTTGGGACCGTCGCCGAAGCGGAAGGTTGCTTTGGTCGAGATCAAGACCTTGTCACGGCGCCCCTTGATGGCTTCGCCGAGCACCCGTTCGGACTCGCCGAGCGAATAGACATTCGCAGTGTCGAACATAGACACGCCGGCATCGAGGCAGATGTCCAGAAGGCGTCGCGCTTCGGTCGCGTCGGTCGTACCCCACGCAGCAAGGCGGCCGACGCCGCCGAAGGTGCCGGTCCCAAGACTCAAGGCGGGCACCATGAGGCCTGAGCGGCCCAAGCGTCGGTATTCCATCGATATGCTCCTTGGCTGGCCGCTGACTGATCCTTGCGGCCTGATACAAGGATAGTGCAAGCAGGCGCGGCGTCCTATCGCGCGCGCACATACCGGCCTTGCTTGGGAGTGCTCTAGTCGTGCAAGCGCATGTCGTCGAATGCTGCATCGGCAACGCGCGAGGCGGGCGTCTTCACCAAAGATTGAGCTTCGAGCCTTGTTGCGGGCGCGGGGACGCAGGCGATTTCTCTGTCCGGCACTTGTCGCGGCAGAAGTGTCAGGCTCCAGCCGACCAAGACCAGCACCGCGAGCCGGATCGCGATCACACCCAGCAGCAGCTCCGATGTGCCTATGGTGTCATGTGTCCTCATGCGCGCCAGCCTGATGCAGGCCGCCAAGCAAGGCAATCTGGAATTGGCGAGCATTGCCTTCGCCGGAAGCGAAGGCTGGAGGTGATGTCTGCCGTGATTTCAGTGCCGCAACTGGCTCTGCCTGAAGTCGCGCGGCGACATCCCGAAATGGTCGCGGAAGACGCGGCCGAAATGCGAGAGGTCGTTGAAGCCCCAGGCGAAGGCGATCTCGCTGATGTGGCGATGGGCGAGCACGGGCGAGGCGAGGTCACGCCGGCATTGGGCGAGGCGTTCGGCGAGGACGTAGCGCTGGAACGACGTATCCTCGTCGGCGAGGAGATCATTGACATAGCGCGGCGAGATGCCGAGCGCCGCTGCGGTCTCCGACAGGGACAGATCGGGGTCGGGTAGGCGCGTCCGGATATGCGCTTTCAGCCGGTAGAGCAGGGCCGAGCGATGGGTCGAGGACGGCAGCGATGTCTTGCCGAGCCGTTCGCTCAGCACCATGGCGAGCAGGTCGACGGCCTGCTCTGACAATGCGGCCGCGTTGCCCGGTGCGAGCCGGTCCGCGTTCTGGCAGAGCCTGAAGATGAAATCGTAGGCGAGCCGTTCGAGCGGCACGTCGGCGCCGAACGCGATTGCGGTCAGCGCCTCGGTGCCGCCGAGCCGGCGTTGCAACATCTCCCGCGGCACCTTGAAGATGGTCTGGGTGAAGGTGTCGCTGAACTTCAGCTCATAGGGCCGCGTGGTGTCATACAGAGCGAACTCGCCGGGATGGATCACCGTCTCGCGGCCGTCCTGCACCACCCCGCCGTCGCCGCGATTGCCGAGCGCGACCAGGACGAAATCCTGATCCGAGCGCGCGATGCGCGAAGGCGTGCGGAAGACGTGCTGACGGTCGGAGCAGACCTCGGAGCACACGGCCCTGCCGAGCGAAGCCTGCGTGACCGAGCCGTGAAAGGCGCTGCCGAGGTCGGACTTGCAGTCGAGCCCGACGAAGACGTCGCAGACGATGTCCTGCCAGAGGGCCAGCCGCCGGTAGCCGGGGCTGCCGTCGGTCGTGAACTGGATTGGCATCTGGACAGCCTCCCTTTCACATTCTGCAAAATCGCCTGTCGGCGGATCCAGCCTGCCCGGAGGCAAATCCCGTACCGGCCGGCGATCCCGTCCAGTCGAGTTTTTGTTCCGCCGTGGTCGAGCGCCTGGCCGCGCGGCTTGGCCCAATAGACTGCATCGGAGATGGCTTCCGATCAACCGGCAATGGAGGCGGCAATGGGCATCGAACATCCGAAATACAAGGTGGCGGTGGTGCAGGCGGCGCCGGCCTGGCTCGACCTCGACGCCTCGATCGACAAGTCGATCGCGCTGATCAGGGAGGCCGCGGAAAAGGGCGCCAAGCTGATCGCCTTTCCCGAAGCCTTCATCCCCGGCTATCCCTGGCACATCTGGATGGACTCGCCGGCCTGGGCGATCGGCCGCGGTTTTGTGCAGCGCTATTTCGACAACTCGCTGTCTTATGACAGTCCGCAGGCTGAAAAGCTGTGCGAGGCCGTGCGCAAGGCAAAGCTCACCGCCGTGATCGGCCTGTCCGAGCGCGACGGCGGCAGCCTTTATCTGGCGCAATGGCTGATCGGACCCGACGGCGAGACCATCGCGAAACGCCGCAAGCTGCGGCCGACCCATGCCGAGCGCACCGTCTACGGCGAGGGCGACGGCAGCGATCTTGCCGTGCATGCGCGGCCCGACATCGGCCGTCTCGGCGCGCTCTGCTGCTGGGAGCATCTCCAGCCGCTGTCGAAATACGCGATGTACGCGCAGAACGAGCAGGTGCATGTCGCGGCCTGGCCGAGCTTCTCGCTCTACGATCCGTTCGCGCCGGCGTTAGGGGCCGAGGTGAACAATGCGGCTTCGCGCGTCTATGCGGTAGAAGGCTCCTGCTTCGTGCTCGCGCCTTGTGCGACAGTGTCGCAGGCCATGATCGACGAGCTCTGCGACCGGCCGGACAAGCATGCGCTGCTGCATGCCGGCGGCGGCTTTGCCGCGATCTACGGTCCCGACGGCAGCCAGATCGGCGAGAAGCTGGCGCCGGACCAGGAGGGGCTGCTGATTGCCGAGATCGATCTCGGCGCCATCGGCGTTGCCAAGAACGCCGCCGATCCTGCCGGGCACTATTCGCGGCCCGACGTGACGCGGCTCCTGCTCAACAAGAAGCGATACCAGCGCGTCGAGCAGTTCGCGCCGCCAGTCGACACGGTCGAGCCAACGGACATCGGCGCGGCGGCGAGCTGATCGCCGGGACCATGGGAGAGCACGATCATGGAATCTGCAATTCCTCTGTATCTGGAGACCCAGCGCACGCGCCACAAGCGCGTGCTCGACGATTACCAGCCGCCATATCCGTCGTTCGTGGCGCGCTACAAGCCCGCCGTGAGCCGCGTCTTGATGGCCTATTTCGGTGTGCAATATCGCGGCACCGCGCCGGTGGCCGCGAAGGAGGGACTCGCTGAAATCGCCAGGCGGTTTGCCGCGGAAGGTGGGCCCTCGCACTGGGATCGCGCGCACCATATCGACCAGGCCGGATACGAGAACGTCGTCTCCGTTGCCTATTGGGATGACATCGCGCGCTTCGATGCCTGGTTCGAGCCGGTGCGCGAGGCGTGGACCGGCGCTGCGGCGGACGGCGTCGGCACCTTCATCGAGGTGCTGCGCCCCATTGTGGCGCGGCACGAGACGCTGTTCTCCTCGCCTGACCGGCCCGAAGGGGTTGCCGCAATCGCCGGCGGCATGAGCGGCGAGGTGCAGGAGCACGCCTATTGGGGCGGCATGCGCGACCGTATCCCGCTGTCGCAGACCGACGCCATGGCGCCCGGCGGCGCCCCGGAGCTGATCCGCGACGGCGCACGGCTGCGGGTCGTGGCGCACGACAATCTCTGCCTGATCCGCTCCGGGCAGGACTGGAGCGATACCGAGGCGTCCGAGCGAAAGCTCTATCTCGACGACGTCGAGCCGGTGCTGCGCGAGGGCATGGATTTTCTGCGCGACGACGGCCTCGGTATCGGCTGCTACGCCAACCGCTACATGCGCGTCCTCGCGGCCGACGGCAGCGTCAGCGAAAAATCATATGGCCAGAGCTGGTGGAAGAGTCTCGCCGCGCTCGAGCGCTGGGCGGAGTCGCATCCGACCCATGTCAGGATCTTCGGTGCGGCGATGAAATATCTGTCGACGCTCGGGCCGTCGGCCAAGCTGCGGCTCTATCACGAGGTGACGGTAGCAGCCGCCGACGAGCAGTTCTTCGAATATCTGAACTGTCACCCGAAGACGGGCATGCTGGCGGCGGTGGAGACCGTCGGCGCCTGAGAGGCTAGGTTACGCAATGGCCGAGCAATTCGGGATGCGCGGCGCAGATGTGATGCGCGCCGGCGTCCCGCAGCTCGGCCTCGCTGCCATAGCCGTAGAGCACGCCGATGGCGGTCATGCCGTTAGTGCGGGCGCCGACCACGTCATGGCTGCGGTCGCCGATCATGATCGCGTGCTGCGGATCGACTTTGGCCTCGTCGAGCGCATAGCGGAGCAGGTCGCGCTTGTCGACGCGCGTGCCGTCGAGCTCGGATCCGAACACGCGCTCGAAATACGGTTTCAGCCCGAAATGATCGACGATGCGCGTGGCGTAGACGGCGGGCTTGCTGGTCGCCACGAACATCCGCGCTCCGGTCGCGACCACCGCGGCGAGCGTGTCGTGGATGCCCTGGTAGGGGGTGTTCTCGAACAGGCCGACCTCGGAAAACCGTTCGCGGTAGAGCAGCAGCGCCTGGTCAGCGAGTTCGCCGGTTCCCACGAGCCTCTTCAGGCTGGCATGCAGCGGCGGCCCGATGCACCAAGTCAGCTCGTCCTGGCTCGGGACCGGCTGGCCGAGTTTTTTCAGGGCATACTGGATCGAACCGGTGATCCCGGGCTTTGGGTCGGTGAGTGTGCCGTCGAGATCAAAATAGATTGTCCGCATTCTGGCCGGGCTCAGCGTTGATTATTCCGGCCGTTGCTAGTTGCCTTGAGGCCCGAGTTCAAGGGCTTGGAGCGAAATGCAGTTCGATGGGGCCCAGAAACTAATCTGGCAGTTGCTCGTGGCGGCGTTCGTCTGGACGTCGGCGCTGGCCGAGGACGCACCGGTTCCTCCCACGCAGCTCGGCCCCGAAGGGCCCGCAAAACCGTCGCCATCCCCCGAGCCGGTGCGTGAGAGCGACACGCGGGAATCGATCTGCCTGATCATCGAATCTGCCGCGCGCACCTCAAACTTGCCGCTGGAGTTCTTTGCCCGCGTGATCTGGCAGGAGAGCCGTTTCCAGGCCGATGCGGTCGGGCCAATGACGCGCAGCGGTGAACACGCGCAGGGGATCGCGCAATTCATGCCGGGCACCGCCAGCGAGCGCGGGCTGCTCAATCCCTTCAATCCGGTGCAGGCGCTGCCCAAGTCGGCGGAGTTCTTGAACGAGCTGCGCAACCAGTTCGGCAATCTCGGCCTTGCGGCTGCCGCCTACAATGCCGGACCGCGGCGGGTGGAGGAATGGCTTGCGGGCACCGGCTCAATGCCGGAGCAGACCCGCAACTACGTTCTCGCCATTACTGGCGCGACGGTGGAGACGTGGGCCAAGACCGGTGCGACCGGGAAGGGCCCGCCGAGTTCCCCGCCGACGAGCTGCCGCGATCTCATGGCACTCTTGAAGCGCGCACCCAATCCGTTCGTGGCCGAGCTCGAGCAGCATGTCGAGCTTGCCGCGGCGAAGGTCTGGGGCGTGCAGCTCGCCGCCGGCTTCGATCGTAACAGGGCGCTGGCGATGTATTCCCGTGCCGTCACGCGGCTGAGCACCGCGATCGGGGATCGCGACCCGAGCTTGCTGTCGTCCGTGATGCGCAGCCGCGGGACGCGCGCCTTCTATCAGGTGCGCATCGGCGCCGACACGCGCGCCGAGGCGGATGATCTGTGCAATCGCATTCGCAAGGCGGGCGGTGCGTGCTTTGTGCTGAAGAACAGGGGTGTGAGCGGGTAGGGGCGCGTCTCTCTCCCGTCATTCCGGGGCGCGCCCTCTTGGGCGCGAGCCCGAAATCCATCGCACGGCAGTCTCTGCGGCCCGATGGATTCTCGCGACTTCGTCGCGCCCCGGAATGACGGTAGCGGGCGTCGGCGTCACGCATGCCAGCCCCGCCGCCGGCTTCCTTGACGCAAGACGCCCCATCGCCCGTTATGCAGGCACGATTCCTCTCCTCGGCCAAAAGCTCCCGTGGCACTTCCTCCGCTCGATTCACCTCAATGGCAAAGTCCCTGGCGTGCGTTTGCCTGGGGGCTGCGCTCGGTCACGCAGACGATCCTCACGCTCGTCCTGTTCGCGACTTATCTCGGCATCGGCGCGCTGGCCCATGACACCCATTTCAGCCTGCTCTGGGCATTGTGTTCGACGCTGTTCGTCTGGGCAGGTCCGGCGCAGATCATCTTGATTACAACGCTCGGCTCGGGCGCCACCATCATCCAGTCGGCGATTGCGGTCACCGTCAGCGCGGTGCGGCTGTTTCCCATGGTGGTCTCGGTGCTGCCGCTGATGCGTACGCCGACGACCAAGCGGCGTGAGCTGTTTTTCGCGGCGCATCTCACGGCCGTGACGCTGTGGGTCGAATGCCATCGCTTCCTGCCACAGGTGCCGCGCGAGCGGCGGATCGCCTTCGTCAACGGGCTTGGCTTCGGTCTGGTCTCGGTATGCCTCATCGCCAACACGGTGGGCTTTTTCCTCGCCGCCAATCTGACGCAGACGCTGGGGGCCGCGATCCTGATGCTGACGCCGCTGTCGTTCCTGTTCTCGACCGCGCGCAACAGCCGTGAGGCCGCCGACGTCGTCGCGCTGGCGCTCGGCGTCTTGCTCTATCCGCTGGCTGCGAAAATGAACTCCGGCCTCGACATCCTCGTCAGCGGCCTCGCAGCCGGCACCATCGCCTATGGCGTGCATTGGTGGCGGGAGGTGCGCGCATGAGCGTTGCGCAGCTCATCGGCGACTGGCACGCACTTGCCGTGCTGTTCGTCGCTGGCGTCGTTCCCAACCAGATCTGGCGCATGCTCGGCCTGTGGTTCGGCGGCGGCATCGACGAGGGCTCCGAGCTGCTGGTCTGGGTGCGGGCGGTCGCCACCGCGATCCTGGCCGGCGTCATCGCCCAGATCGTGGTCGAGCCGCCCGGAGCGCTTGCCAGCGTGCCTGACCTCCTGCGCTATGGCGCTGTCGGCGCCGGCCTCGTCGTCTTCCTGCTGACCCGACGCTCGATCTTCGCGGGCGTTGTGACCGGCGAAGTCTTCCTGCTGGCCGGCAAATGGTGGTTGGGCTAAAACCGCCGGCGAACAGCAAGGAACTGGAAATATGGTTCGCGAACAGGAGCTCCGCGACGGCGAACTCGCCATCGAGCTGCCGCCCGCCGAGGATGCCGGTCTCGTCTTCATCGGCCGCATCCGCACCCCCTGGACCTCGCGGCTGGAGACGCCGCGGCAGGGACGTCATGACGGCCCGGTGTGCCGGCTCGAGATCTTCGAGCCGTTCGTGCCGGCCATCAAGGGCGTCGATTTCTACAGCAATCTCGAAGTGCTGTACTGGCTCGACAAGTCGCGCCGCGACATCATCCTGCAAAGCCCGAAGAACAACGAGAAGACCCGCGGCACGTTCTCGCTGCGCTCGCCGGTCCGGCCCAATCCGATCGGCACGTCGATCGTCAAGCTGGTCGGTATCGAAGGCAATGTGATCCTGGTGCGCGGACTCGATTGCCTCGACAATACGCCGCTGATCGACATCAAGCCCGACCGCTGCGAGTTCACGCCGCTGGCGGCGCCGCAGCCGGGGGATTTCCAGACGGAGTGAGATCTGTCCTCCGTCATTGCGAGGAGCCCTTGCGACGAAGCAATCCAGACTGGCGCCGCGGATGCAGTCTGGATTGCTTCGCTGTGCTCGCCATGACGGAATGTGCGGCGATCAGCCCGCCTTCAGCGCCGCGATCAGCTTGGCGGCGTGCTCTTCCAGCACCTTGGCGTCTTCCTTGCGGCTGGCCGGCGGCAGCATCGCCACGCCGTCGTGGCGCGGCATCACGTGCATGTGCAAATGAAACACCACCTGTCCGCCGGCGGGCTCGTTGAACTGCTGCACGGTGATCCCGTCGGCCTTGAACGCTTTCATCGCCGCCGCCGCGATCTTGTGCGAGCCGCGCGCGACATGGGCGTAGTCATCGGGCTTGATGTCGAGGATGTTGCGGGCAGGGGCCTTCGGGATCACCAGCGTGTGGCCTGGCACGCGCGGCATGATGTCGAGGAAGGCGAAGACGTGCTCGTCTTCATACACCTTGTAGCAGGGCAGCTCGCCGCGCAGGATCTTTGCGAAGATGTTGTTGGTGTCGTAGGCGGTCATGGTGGCTCCCAAGAACTTTGCGCTTAGAATTTTGCGCTTACTGTCACCAGCCGCGGCGAGGCGTCAAGGCGCCTCGTCGGCGCCTTTGCGGAATGGGCCGAGCTCGGCAAGCTCCCGCCCAGCCTCGGCGACATAGGCGCGCTCGCGCTCGAGGTAATCGTCGATGGCGCGGCGCAGGCCGGGATCGGCGATGAAGTGGGCGGAATGGGTGGTGCGCGGCAGGTAGCCGCGCGCGATCTTGTGATCCCCCTGCGCGCCGGCCTCGACATGCTTCAGCCCGCGTTTGATCGCGAAATCGATTGCCTGATAGTAGCAGACCTCGAAATGCAGGAACGGATGATGCTCGACGGCGCCCCAGTTGCGCCCGAACAGCGTATCCGAGCCGATGAAGTTGATCGCGCCCGCGATCCAGCGACCATTGCGTCGGGCCATCACCAGCAGCACGTCCTCGCTCATCGTCTCGCCGATCAGCGAGAAGAATTCGCGCGTCAGATATGGCCGGCCCCATTTGCGCGAGCCGGTTTCCATGTAGAACGCGAAGAAGGCATCCCAGGCGTCCTCGGTGATGTCCTTGCCCGTGAGCCAGTGGATGGTGATGCCGGCGGCGAGCGCATCGCGCCGCTCGCGCTTGATCGACTTGCGGTGGCGCGAATTCAGCGTCGCCAGGAAGTCGTCGAAACTCGCAAACCCCTCGTTGTGCCAGTGGAACTGCTGATCGGTGCGCTGGAGGAAGCCGTGCTCGGCGAGCAGCCTCCATTCCGCCTCGCGCGCGAAGGTGACATGCACCGAGGAGGCCCTGCTGACCCCGCACAGCGCCACCAGCCCACTCGCTAGCGCCTCAGTGATGCGCTCGCGGTCGACGCCGTCGCGGACCAGCAGCCGCGGTCCCGTCGCTGGGGTGAAGGGAACCGAGACCTGGAGCTTCGGATAGTACCGTCCGCCGGCGCGCTCATAGGCATCCGCCCAGCCGCGGTCAAAGACATATTCGCCCTGCGAGTGCGATTTCAGATAGCAGGGCACGACGCCGGCGACGCGGCCGTCGAGCTTGGCCACAAGGTGCCGCGGTCCCCAGCCGGTGCGGATGGTCGCTGAACCCGATTTCTCGACGGCGGAGAGAAATGCGTGCGACACGAATGGGTTATAGGCTGGTTTTAAGATGCCGGCGGAATCGCCTGGAAACCCGGATGAGGTTCCCTTGCCATGCCCATTACAAGCTCTGCCGGGATTGGCGCAGGCGTCCCAGTCCTCCGGTGGCACTTCGCCAATCGAAGGTACGGCCTCGAGCGTGATTTCGGATGATGCCATCGGGCCCAAGATCGTGCATTGCAGCAGCGACTTCAAGGGGGCGGGAACTATGGTGCATCGAACGCACGCAACTCTATCTCGGGTCGTCCTGGCGAAAACCAGGACCCATTACCCCAAAGAGGAGTTGTGGTGCCGAGCTATCAACCACCCGTCTTCGCCAAACTAGCGCTGGTGGTAATGGGTCCTGGCCTTCGCCAGGACGACGTCAGAGGCTACGGCACGAACCCCTCAAAAATCATCTGATCGGCATACTGCCCGACCCGCGTCCGCTGCTCCGGTGTGCGCACGGTCCAGCCGAGCAGGGCACAGCCAAACACATTGCGGGCGATCCAGGGGGCGGGGGCCGGCAGATGGTCGACCTTGAAGGCCACGAAATGCGGCTGGGTCTGCAAGCCGTGGCGCAGGTAGAGCATGCTGTCGCGCTGCGCCTGGGTCAGCTTCGCCCAGTAGTCGTCCTCATAGGTCCGCTGGGCGACGATGCCGCGCGGACGGGAGGGCAGCAATTCGCGCAATGCCAGCACCTGGTCGGGATCGAAGGACATGCCGACGGCGGGGCCGTCGTAGGACGCCAGCACCTCGGCCATCCGCCTCACCAGCTTGCGGTCGCCGCCAAAATGGCTCTTCACCTCGATCACCAACGGCACCCGGCCGGCGACAAGGGCGCAGAGGTCGCTGAGCGACATCATCCGCTCGGGCGTGTCCTTGAACTTGACGGCCTTCAGCTCGGCCGCGGTCTTGTCGATCACCTCGCCGGTGGCTTCGGTGAGGCGGCCGAGCGCATGGTCGTGATGCACCATGGCCTCGCCGTCGGACGAGAGCTGGATATCGACCTCGATCGAGAAATTGCCGGCAACGGCGGCCTGCACCGCCCCCGGCATGTTTTCCACGATGCCGCGCGCAATGTCATGCAGGCCGCGATGGGCGACCGGCCGGGCTGTCAGCCAATCCGGAGCGCGCATTCGCGTCAGGCGACCTCGAACACGCCATCGACCTCGACCGCCGCATCCGCGGGCAGCGAGGCGACGCCGACGGTAGTCCGGGCGTGGCGGCCCTTGTCCCCGAAGGCGGCAACCATCAGGTCGGAGGCGCCATTCAGCACCTTGGGCCCATCCAGGAAGTCCGGCGCCGAGTTGATGAAGCCGCCGAGGCGGACCACGCGCACGACCTTGTCGAGATCGCCGAGCGCCGCCTTGACCTGGGCCAGCAGGTTCACCGCGCAGCCGCGGGCGGCCGCAGCGCCGTCTTCGATCGAGACGCCGGCGCCCAGCTTGCCCTTGGCGATCAGCTTGCCGGCGGGGTCGAAGCAGACCTGGCCGGAGACGAACAGCAAATTGCCGGTGCGTACGAACGGCACGTAATTGGCCACCGGAGTGGGGGCCTCATGCAGCTTGATGCCCTGTTCCGCCAGTTTCTGCTCGACCGTGCCCGCCATGTTCAACCTCATTGTCCCGAAATTCATCCGCCCGGGCGATTTCGGTTCTGCCCCGGGCCGCCTGTTTCGCGCATTGCGCAGCCACATGCAAGGAAGCCGGCGCGGGCGCCCACGGGCGAGGGCAGGCCTGGAGGTTCAAGGGGAGGGGGCAACTTTACGTGAAACGGCCTCAGTTGCGACGCAATGGAACGGTCATTAAAATGTCGAATCTGCGCTCCCCTAGGGATGACACATGGTGCACCTTTTCCGGACTTCGCTCGGTGTGATGGCGCTCGCCGCGGCCAGTTTCGGCCTTGGCGGCGGGGCTCAGGCCGCCAACGGTCCGTTCCTCGCGCATCAGGCGCTCTATGACCTCAGCCTCGTGAAATCGCGCTCCAAGTCGGTCAACAGCGCCCGCGGCCGCATCCTCTACAATTTCGCGGGGAGCGCCTGCGAGGGCTATACCTCCGATTTCCGTCAGGTCTCTGAGCTCGACAGCGGCGAGGGCAAAGTCACGCTGAGCGACCTCCGCTCCAATTCCTGGGAGGACGCCGCCGGCAAGAGCTACCGCTTCAAGATCGAAACGCGCATGAACGAGGCGGATGCCGGCCGCGTCGACGGCTCAGCCGAGCGCGACGGCGACCACATCAACGTCAAGCTGAAGCTGCCAGCGCCGAAGAGCTTTACGCTCGACGGCAAGATCGTGTTCCCGACTGAGCAGATTCAGCGCATCATCGCGGCAGCCAAGGAAGGCAAGTCGCTGCTCGAGCTCTCCGTCTATGACGGCTCCGACGACGGCCAGAAGGTCTACAACACGCTGACCGTGATCGGCCAGCCGATCCCCGTCGACCGTGCCACCTCGTCCGATCCATCGACCGCGGACGAGCACATGAAGTCGCTCAAGCGCTGGCCCGTGACCGTCAGCTATTTCGACCGCGACGTGCAGCAGAAGGAAGGCGAGCAGACACCGGTCTATGCGATGTCGTTCGAGCTCTACGAGAACGGCGTCTCCCGCCAGCTGATGCTCGACTACAACGATTTCGTGATCTCCGGCGCGATGGGCAAGTTCGACGTGAAGGACAGCAAGCCCTGTAATTGAGGGGTTGCGGCCTTCTCCGTTCTCTCCATCGTCATTGCGAGCGGAGCGAAGCAATCCAGAGTCCGTCCGCGGAAAGATTCTGGATTGCTTCGTCGCTTCGCTCCTCGCAATGACGGGGCTGGCTCTCCGCTTGCTCTCCAGCTACGCTCTCTCAAGCTATAAACTCCGGGAGGCAACCCATGCCGAAGCTCGACCATCTCCGCCCCAGCGGACTGCATCACAATCCCGCTTATTCCCACGTCGTCACGGCTACCGGCGCGCGGACGATCTACATTTCCGGCCAGGTCTCGACCGACGAGGAGGGACGGATCGTCGGCGAGGGCGATATTGCCGCGCAGACGACGCAGGTGATGCAGAATCTCGGCCATGCGCTGAAAGCGGCGGGCGCGAGCTATTCCAACATCGTCAAGATCACGACCTTCGTGGTGAACTACAAGCCGGAGCTGCGCCCGATCATCGGCAAGGCCCGCTCCGCCTTCTTCGAAGGCATGGAGCCGCCCGCTAGCACACTCGTCGGCGTCTCCGCGCTCGCCGCGCCGGAATGGCTGATCGAGATCGAGGCGGTGGCCGTCGCGGATTGAGTGCGCAGAAATGACTTCGCAGAATTCCATCCGGATCGCGGCCGCGCTGATGAGCCGGAGCGATGGGCGCGTCCTGCTGGTGAGGAAGAGGGCCACTGAAAGCTTCATGCAGCCAGGGGGAAAGATCGAGGCCGGCGAGCATCCGCAGGCTGCGTTGAGGCGGGAATTGCTTGAGGAGCTCGGGATCGAAGTCGATCCGGAAGAAATGACCTATGTCGGTCGATACACTGCGCCCGCGGCGCACGAGCCCGGTCGGTTGGTCGATGCGGAAATCTTTCGTGTCGCCATCGCGCACTCGGTCAATGCCGGCGCGGAGATCGAGGAGATTCTCTGGCTGGACCCCAGCGCTCCTGGATCCGTGAAGCTCGCGCCCCTCACACGCGATAAGCTGCTTCCGCTGTGTTCGCGTCCGGCCGGAACGTCACCGGATTAATCCTGACTAGTCTCTGACATGGCCAAGAGAACGACCATCGCTTCGTCAGCCCTGTCAGCGGGCACGAAGAGATGGTCGTGGTGGAACGCCGAAACCGCGTTCACGCTGATGCCGGCTTCGGCCAAACGCGTCGTGACTGCCGCCAGAAAGCCCACCGCATCGAGCGCGGAGTGGACCGTCAGAGTGATCAGGCGCGAGGGAAAGGCGTGGCGCAGTCCCGCACGTTCGGCCTCCTCGTGCAGGACCACCAGTGTCGTTCCTTCGCGTTCGCGGAATGTCAGCACCGGGCTGATGATGGCTGGAATGCTGGCGCTCGGCGCAAGCGTGCAAAACACGAAGGTGCCGTCCAGCACCTCCGGCTTCATGTTCCTCAACAGCGCGTCGAGATCGCGTTCGCTCGTCACCGCGCCGTCCCCTGGGCGGGCAGGATCGTTTGAGCTCTCACCAAACAATGGGCGCCCGAGGCCGTTGGGGTGTCGGCCAGCATACCTTTGTATATCTCCTCTAATCCTTCTCATAAGCTGATCTTACGCTGGTACAATTGAGCGACGGCGGGAGATTCTTACAATTTGAGTCCACTCGGGTCACTGCGAGGAAGCTCAAATGAACGTCGTCATTCGAAAGCTCAACGGCTTGTGGCACCTCGTCGTCGGATCTTGCCAGATCCGAACGCCGTTCCTGGAAACCCAGGATCGGCAGTTGGTCGTTCAATATGCCAGGCGCGTCTATCCGGGGGCGCGTATCTTCGAACGCGAGTGAGTTGAGCGGGACTCGATCACTCGTGCGCCTTCGGTCCCTCATAGGCAATGCCGCGGATCACCGCAGCGCTGCCGAACTTTTTGCGCAAACTGTCCACGGCGCGCTCGGCATGAGCGGCGCGGCGGTCAAGCATGTCGGTATCGTCAGAGACCGAGCCGTCGCGCAGCGCACTGACGCCGGCGCCCATCAGGCGGAAGGCGGTGCCATCGATCTCTTTCGCCAGCATCTCGCGGCAGATCGAGAAGATCTTTGCGGCGAGCTGCGTCGGGGCGGCGATCGACTGCGAGCGCGTGCGCTGGCGGAAATCAGCGGTCTTCAGCTTCAGCGTGACGGTCGAGCCGGCGAGCTCACCGCTCTTGAGGCGGGACGACGTCTTCTCGCAAAGCCGCCACAAGATCTTCTCCAGCGTCGCGAAATCGCGGATGTCGGTCTCGAAGGTGGTTTCGCTGGAAATGGTCTTGGCGCCGCGATCAGGCTCGACGCGGCGGTCATCGATGCCGCGCGCGAGCCGCCAGAGCCGGCGGCCGTCGCTCGGAAATTGCCGCATCATCTCGATCTCGTCGGCTTTCTGAAGGTCGGCGATGATGCGGAAGCCGCGCTGGACCAGCCGCTCCTGTGTCGCCGGCCCGACACCAAAAATGAAGCCGACCGGCCTCGAAGCGAGCATTGTCAGCGCTTCGTCCTGGTCGAGCGCGGCGAAGCCGCGCGGCTTGTCGAGGTCGGAGGCGATCTTGGCCAGGAACTTGTTGCAGGACAGGCCGACCGAGACGGTGATGCCGATGTCGCGCTCGACATTGCGGGCAAAGCGCGCCAGCACCTTTGCGGGGATCATGCCGTGAACCCGCTCGGTGCCGGAGAGGTCGAGGAAGGCCTCGTCGATCGAGAGCGGCTCGACCAGCGGCGTCAGCGCCTGCATGGCCTGGCGCACCTCGCGGCCGACCCGAACATACTTTGCCATGTCGGGCGGTATCACCGTCGCATGCGGGCAGGCTTCCAACGCCCTATACATCGGCATGGCCGAGCGCACGCCATAGGTGCGGGCGATGTAGCAGGCGGCCGACACCACGCCGCGCTTGCCCCCGCCGATGATGACCGGCTTGTCGGCGATATCAGGATTGTCGCGCTTCTCGACCGTCGCATAGAAGGCGTCGCAGTCGATATGGGCGATGGTCAGGTTCGACAGGGCGCGGTGGCGGACCAGGCGCGGGGAGCCGCAGGCGGAACAGCGCCGCACGCCCATATCCAGATCGGCCAGACAATCCCGGCAGAAGCAGCGGGGCCCGGCCGGGTCGGGGGTGGTCACGGCACGTCGCGCTCCCAGGAGGGATCGCCAAGCGCGTCGCCGAGGACCTGCCGCGCTGCGGCAACATTGGTCGGATGCAGTTCCGCGGCCTTCGCGAAGGCCTTCACGGTGTCGTCATCGCGCAGCACGAAATCGAGCACGCTGAGGAGGAAATTCGGGTCAGAGGCGGCATTGCGCAGGGTCTCCGGACCGACCCCTGTCTCGGCCAGGAACAGACCCAGCCGCTCGGGATCGCCGGCAACGAAAGACAGCGCCTGAATCGCAACGATTTCAGCGACTTCGCGAGGGTTGTGAACAGGCTTTTTCACGGAGCCGGTTTGCCTTTCCGTTAACTTTCAGTGTCTACTTTGGAATCATCATGCCCGAGTCTTCGCCTTGAGTCTTGCGACCCCCGACAAGCAACTGGAAACCACACGCAGAAAGTCGGCCCTCGGGTTTAACGAAACTCAAGCGAATCTGAGGCTAGTTTGAATCCAGTTTTCGAAGCGCCGGGGAGCGGCGCCTGAGGCGTCACATGTATCGGTCCTTCGGACCAATCAGGAGGGCGGGATGGCTAAGACCGTCCTGATCGTGGAAGACAACGAGCTCAACATGAAGCTCTTCCGCGACCTGTTGGAGGCGCACGGCTATCAGACCTCGGGCACCAGCAACGGCTACGAGGCGCTCGACCTCGTTCGCAAGATGCGGCCCGACCTCGTGCTGATGGATATCCAGCTGCCGCAGGTCTCGGGGCTGGAGGTGACGCGCTGGATCAAGGACGATCCGGAGCTGCGTGCCATTCCCGTCGTCGCGGTCACGGCGTTCGCGATGAAGGGCGACGAAGAGCGCATCCGCGAGGGCGGCTGCGAAGCCTATTTGTCCAAGCCGATCTCGGTCGGCAAATTCATTGAGACGGTCCGGCGTTTTATCGGATAGGAAGTGAGTTCAAAGTGTCCGCGCGTATCCTGGTTGTCGATGACGTTCCTGCCAACGTCAAACTCCTCGAAGCCCGCCTGTCCGCCGAATATTTCGACGTGATGACCGCCGCGAATGGCGCCGAGGCGCTGGCGATCAGCCGGCGCGCCGAATGCGACATCATCCTGCTTGACGTGATGATGCCTGATATGGACGGCTTCGAAGTTTGCCGTCGCCTGAAGACCGATCCTGCGACGCATCACATTCCCGTCGTGATGGTCACCGCGCTCGACAGTCCGTCCGACCGCAACCGCGGGCTGGAAGCCGGCGCCGACGATTTCCTGACCAAACCCGTCTCCGACGTCGTCCTGATCGCGCGCGTGCGCTCGCTGACGCGGCTGAAGATGATGACCGACGAGCTGCGCATGCGCGCCATCACCTCGCTCGAGATCGGCATGCAGGCGCCCGAGCGCAGCGCCGTGGCCGACACCGGCAAGGGCGGCCGCATCCTGCTGGTCGACGACCGCGAATCCTCCTATGAGCGGCTGGCGACGATCCTCGCCGCCGAGCACACCATCGACGTCGAACCGAACCCGACGGAGGCGCTGTTCCACGCCGCCGAGGGCAATTACGACCTCCTGATCGTGTCGCTCGACCTCAACAATTTCGACGGCCTGCGGCTCTGCAGCCAGGCGCGCTCGCTGGAGCGCACGCGCCACGTGCCGATCCTAGCGATCGCAGACCCCGAGAACTCGACGCGGCTGCTCCGCGGCCTCGAGATCGGCGTTAACGACTATCTGTTGCGTCCCGTCGACAAGACCGAGCTCCTGGCGCGGGCCCGCACGCAGATCCGCCGCCGCCGCTACACCGATCACCTGCGCGACAACGTGCAGAACTCGATCGAGATGGCGATCACGGATGCGCTCACCGGTCTGCACAATCGCCGCTACATGGAGAGTCATCTGGCGACGCTCGCCGAGCAGGCGGCGACCCGCGGCAAGCCGCTCGCGCTGATGATCCTGGACATCGACTACTTCAAGTCGATCAACGACAATTACGGCCACGATGCCGGCGACGACGTGCTGCGCGAGTTCGCGGTGCGCGTGCGCAAGTCGATCCGCGGTATTGATCTCGCCTGCCGCTATGGCGGCGAGGAGTTCGTCATCGTGATGCCGGAGACCGATCTCCATGTCGCCGGCATGGTTGCCGAACGCCTGCGTCGCTCGATTGCGGGCGAGCCCTTCGCAATCCACAAAGGCACCAAGCGCATCGAGGTCACGATCTCGATCGGGCTGACCACGCTGGAGCAGAAGGGCGAAGCGGTTGCCGACGTCCTCAAGCGCGCCGACACCGCGCTGTATCGTGCCAAGCACGACGGCCGCAATCGCGTTGTGTCGCAGGCGGCGTGAGGCCGGGCGAAAACAAAAAGCTCGAAAACAACCCCATGCACAGTAGCCGGTGATAGAGGAATCAACGGCTTACGCGAGGCGCAGAGCGGCTGACGCTGACAGCGGCTCTGTTTGACACGTCGGGCAAAACAGGTGCATGCTGTTAGCATCCCAAACAGGCCTACAAACTCCGTGTCGTCCCGGCGAAGGCCGGACCCATAGCCCCAGGAAGGGGTTATGATGCGAACTGACAACTCCGAGTTTTCGCCAAACATCCGACTGTGAGTATGGGTCCCGGCCTCCGCCGGGACGACACTGATTAGTGCCGCGGCCGCTTGACCTCCACCGGCTTCGCTGCCTCACCCTCCACATCCACCCCCGCATTCCGCAGCAGCACCTTTGCCGCTTCCTTCGCGGCGCGCGCCATCGCGGGATCGTCGCGCACGAGGTCCTGCGCGATCGAGCCGTCGACCAGGAGCACGAGTTGGGTTGCTAGCGCCTCCGCATCCGCAACGCCGAGCTCGTTCAGCCGGTCGCGAAACCAGAGACGGCGGCTTTCCTTGAAGGCGATTGCGATCTTCTTCACGGCGCGGTCGGCAGGACCGAGCTCGGCGACCGCATTCACGAACGGGCAGCCGCGAAAGTCTTTTGCGGCGAAGCGGCGCTCCAGCGAATCGAAGGTCGCAAGAATCTGCTCGGCCGGCGGCTTGTCGGAGGGGCGCGGTTTGACGAAGCGCCGTTCCAGATACGCCGCGATCAGCGCGTCCTTGGAGGGGAAGTGGTTGTAGAGCGTGCGCTTGGAGATGCCGATCTCGGCCGCGATGGTGTCGACGCCGATGGCGCGAATGCCTTGCAGATAGAACAGCTTGTCGGCGGTCTCGAGGATCCGCTCCTTCATCGTCTGTGGGGTGGGCGGGGGAGCCATGCGGTAGAGTACGTCCTGTTCGCTTGACAGCGTGCACCTTTCATACCCTAAGTACACAGGTCTGTGTAACCAAAATCATCGAGAATTGCAGACGCCGGTGCGCTCGCCGCGCCGACGAGGGAGAAAAACATGCCCCTGTTGCAGGTGCTGCGTCCGACCTTGCCCATCCTGATCGGCGCCTCGATCATGCTGACGCTGAGCATGGGGCTGCGGCAGTCGCTCGGCATCTTCCTGCAACCGCTGACGCATGACATCCACATCTCGGTGTCGGATTTCACGCTGGCGCTGGCCGTGCAAAACCTCGCCTGGGGCTTCTTGCAGCCGCTCGCCGGCGCGATGACGGTGCGCTACGGCTTCCGTCCCATCATGATCGTCGGCTCGCTGATGTACATCGCAGGGCTCGTGCTGATGGCGACCGCGAACGGGCTCGTCAGCATCATGATCGGCGGCGGCATTCTGATCGGCACGTCTCTGGCCTGCACCGCGGCGGCGATCGCGATGTCGGTGGCGGCGAGGGCGGTGCCCGAGACGGTGCGATCCACCGTGCTCGGCATCGTCTCCGGCGCCGGCTCGCTCGGCGCGCTGCTGTCGGCGCCGATCGGGCAGATGCTCAACGAGGGTTTTGGCTGGCGCATCGGGCTTGCTGGTTTCGTCATCATGTCGGTGCTGATGATCCCCGCCGCCTGGTGTGCCGGGCGCGTCGATCAGGTCCCGCTGCCGAAGCCGGCCGCAGACGACATCGGCGATGCCACGGCTGCGACCGCGGCGAAGGCGGCGTTCGGCAATGCCTCCTTCGTGGTGATGACCTGCGCCTATCTCGTCTGCGGCATGCAGCTGGTGTTCCTCACCACGCATCTGCCGTCATATCTCTTGATCTGCGGCCTCGATCCGATGCTCAGCGCGCAGACGCTCGGCATGATCGGCGGCTTCAACGTGCTCGGCTCGCTGTTCTTCGGCTGGGCCGGCCAGCGCTGGAACAAGCTGGCGCTGCTGGGCGGCATCTACATCCTCCGCTCGCTCGCGCTCGCCTGGTACTTCATGCTGCCGGCGACGCCGTTCTCGACACTGCTGTTTGGCGCGATCATGGGCTTCCTGTGGATGGGCGTCGGCCCGCTGGTCGCGGGCGCCGTCGCCGAGATGTTCGGCCTGCGCTGGCAGGCGATGATCCAGGGCCTCGCCTTCATGAGCCATCAGATCGGCAGCTTCCTCGGCGCCTACGGAGGAGGGGTGCTCTACGACGCGCTCGGCTCCTACACCATGGCCTGGCGCATCGGCGTGGCGCTGGGGCTGGCCGGCGGCATCATCCAGGTCGCGTTCGCGCTGATCCGGCCGTCGCAGCCGCCGGTGTTGAAGGCGGCCTAGTCACGCGCGCTTTCGCGCCGCCCGATCAGATGGCCCGAATTTGTGTCGATTGAGACAGGTTCTAGGCGCTGCCGAGGTCCAGCGACTTGCCTGAAGCAGCCAACCCTTGTCCGTTTCTGCTACACGCACTCGGCTCGTATCACAAGCTGGCGACGACGCCGTTCTCAACGCCCGGGGTTGGGCATGATCAGGGGTCTCCTCTGGGCGCAGCCGCCAGGCCAATGTGGGGATAGCGCAGGCGGGGCGTGTCGGTCGCGCTAAACGAAATCGGAGTGTTGTTGGATCGAACCTACACAATAGAGTCCAAGGCTACTTGGCTGCAGCCGCTGCGGTTTGGCCCGGTGGCAGAATGCGGAACATGGAGGTCGAAACCTTTTCTCCGGTTTTGAATGGACCGGGAATCTTGTTGCTGACCGGTTTCAAACTTTGGAGGAAAGCCGCGATCGCCTTGGCATCATCCGCCGTGAGTGTTGCAAAAGCGTGCCAAGGCATGATCGGCGCCAGGATGCGGTGATCCGGTCGTTCGCCTGCCTGTATCGCCTTCACGATCTGCTCTGTGCTCCAACTACCAATTCCGGTCTCCTTGTCGGGTGTGATGTTTGAGCCGACATAGACACCCTGACCCGGAATCTCGAATCCTACATCCGAACCGCCGAGAAAGCGTGACATGTCGGGATTTCCGAGAAAGTATCCCGGCGTGTGGCAGTCGTTGCAGCCGCCGAGCGTTACGAGATATTTGCCGCGCGTGATCTGTGAATCGTCAGCCACGGCCGCGTACGCTGGAAGAGCGATGACTGACGCGGTCGCGAATGCGAGACGAACCAATATCCGCAACATGATTTGTCTCCCTGGCTTCGACTGGTTGGTCACCCGGCTGCGTACCGCCGGGGTCGGCAAACGATTGATTCCCGTGTCGTGCAGAGCGGCAATAATCCAGCCGGAGAAAGCGAAGCGCATCGGCTGTGCTTCTTACGGCTTGCGGCCAATCACCGCGCCGTTGGCGGCGGGTGCGTCGAACCACACCGTCTGGATGTGCCGGAATCCGGCTTCCTCGAGCCACTCTGAATATTCGGCCGGCGTGTAGTTTCGTCCTTCCGTCTCGATCAGCATGTTGAGGCTCATCAGCGCAGCCGGCGCCGGCCCGGTCTTTTCGTCATTGACGAGGAGCTCGCTGATGACGACTAGGCCGCCGCTCGGCAAAGCTTCGAAGGACCGGCGCAGAAGGGCGCGGTTCTTCGCCTCGTCCCAATCGTGCAGGATCATCGACAGAAGATGCATGTCGTGATCGTTCGGAAGCTGCTCGAAGAAGCTGCCGCCTGCGGTCTCGATCCGGTCGGTCAAGCCTGCCTCCGCGATCTTTCCCGCGGCGATCGCGGCCACATGCGGCAAGTCAAACACGGTCGCATGCAGGGTCCCGTACTGTTTGCAAAGCTCGATGTCGTATGCGCCCGATCCGCCACCGACGTCCAGGAGGCGGCGAACATGCCGGAAATCCACCGCTTCGCCGAGGTTGCGTGCGGTCATCGTGGAGAGCGAATGCATCGCCTCCCAGAAGACTGCCAGCATCGTCGGATCCTCACCATCGAACATCGAGGATTGCGCGGCCGGGTCCCACGTGGTTGGCCGGTTCGTGCGCAGCGCCTCCGTAAGCTTTCCCCAGCCCGCGTAGAGCCGCATGTCGGCCATTTGCACGAAGCCACCGAAGTAATACGGTTTCCCACGCACGAGATAGGCCTCGCTTAACGGTGTATTGCGATAACATCCGTCCGTTTTCTCCAGAAGCCCGAGTGCAGCGCAGCCGGTCAACAGGATCTCAGCCGGTCGTGGATGCAGATCGAGCCTTTCAGCCAGCTCTGCAACCGTGATGCCGGCGCCGCTTGTAAGGCGGCTGAAGAGATCCAGCTCGTGCGCAGCGGCCAGCGTCTTGAAGGCCCAGAAACCGGTCGAAAGCGCCATCAGCGGGACGGCGGAAGGAAGCTCCGGCGCGGCGGGAATCGGCGGGACGTTTGCACGAGTGGGCGGAGGAGCTGTCCGCGAGAGCTGACTGACCATAATCACATCCCTTTCAGAGCGAGCCGCAGCCGATCGTAGGAAATTGTAAATCTGGTAGAAGTGCCAATTCATGGATTCTTGGCCAGTCCAATTCTGGTTTGCAGCCTTCTTCTGCGTCAGGCGGCGAGCAGCTCGGGCATCCCTAGGTTTCGGCGGAGGGTGGCATCAGCTGCTTCAATGGTATCCGTACTGCTCGCTTGGGGATCCCGAATTCGCTGCCAAAGCGGCCGGGTGGAACATTAATCTTTGTGCAATGTTGCCACTCCAATCCGAGGCGAAAACGGGTGCGGGACCGTGGCTTTTCACGTTAGTCTTGTTGGTCGAAATGACCTGAGCGGCGAGATATATCGTCAGATCCGACAGGCAATTTTGGACGGGCGCCTTCGACCCGGAGAGCGGCTTACTGCCACGCGGGAACTGGCTGGCGCGCTGACCGTCGCGCGATCGACGGTCGCCATTGCTTATGAAGCCTTGATTGCGGAAGGATTTGCAACGTCGCGTACGGGTGCTGGGACGTTCGTCAGCCATCAGCTCGAGGCAAAAGGTCCTGCATCGAAGACAAGGCGCTCAACATCCCGTGCGATTCGGGTGCGCGACGTTTGGCAGACGATACCGTTACCGCCACATTTTCTCTGCGCGGCGCGTTACGACTTCAGAACGGGGATTCCGGACGCCTCGCTGTTTCCCCATCGAAGCTGGCGGCGGGTCGTCGCCCACGCGCTGCGGTCGCGCGAGACGGCGGTGGGTCTTTATGGGGATCCCGCGGGCAGTCGGGACCTGCGCGCGGCGATCGCTCGTCACGTCGGCGTCTCGCGATGCATCTCCGGATCGCCCGACGACATCATCGTGACGAATGGCACTCAACAGGCACTCGACATCATCGCCCGAGTGCTTCTCGAGCCGGGCGATGTCGTTGCCGTGGAGAAACCGGGCTACCTACCTCCCAAGCAATTGTTCAAGGCGCTAGGGGCGCGTGTGGTCGGTGTGCCGGTCGATAGCGAGGGTCTGGTCGTGGAGGCGCTGCCGGCCGAAGCAAGGGTGGTCTACGTGACGCCCTCGCATCAGTTTCCGCTCGGCATGGCTATGAGCCTTCCGCGTCGACGCGCCCTGCTTGGCTGGGCCGAGCAGTGCAACGCCGTTGTCATTGAGGACGACTATGACAGCGAGTTTCGCTTTGGCGGACGTCCGCTCGAGCCGCTTCAGACGCTCGATACGACTGGACGCGTTGTGTACGTCGGCACGTTTTCAAAGACGTTGCTGCCATCTCTTCGGCTGGCATTTATGGTGGTGCCGCCATCGCTCCGAGAGGCGATGTACAAGGCGAAATTTGTCACCGATTGGCATACGGCGACGATAGCACAGAACGCGCTGGCGCGGTTCATCGACGAGGGGGCGTTTGCGCGCCACGTTCGCAAAGTAAGTCGCATCTATAGCGAACGGCGTGAGTTGCTGACTGCGGAAATCAGGTGCAACTTCGGCGATTACCTGCACCTCATTCCATCGAGTACTGGGCTGCATATCGCCGCCTATGCACGGACGGCGTCGCTCGGTGAAATCGATGCGGCGGCATCGCGAGCGTTTGACCTCGGTGTTTCCATTCAATCCTTCCCGCTGGACGGAAAGCCTCAGGCTGGCATCATGCTGGGATACGGAGCGATCGAGACGTCGCGGATCGCCGAAGGACTGCGGCGGTTGCGAACTTGCTTTGACGAACGCGTGTCTCGACGTTCGAAGGCGGCATAACCGATAGCGCTGGGACGCACCAAGGCCGACGCCTAATCGAGCGCCGCGACGTTCTCGGACAGGTTGGTGTTGCTGGCGACATCTACGTCCTTCGCTCGCTCGCGTTCGCCTGGTACTTCATGCTGCCGGCCACATCTGAAGCGTTCATTCATATCCCGATTGGGCCCGCGATCGCCCGACAATCCTGCGATCTTCAAATCTCCTTCCACCAGCGCCAAGTTGTCGCCATGGCCAGGAGGCCAAGCGTGCCGGTTACGGCGGTGGCACTGTGAGATCCGATGCGGTCGGCGAGCCATCCCAGCCAAAGGAAGCCGATTGGACCGATGCCGATGCAGACGGTCAGGACGCCGAGTATGCGCGAGCGCATTTCAGCCGGCGAAGCAAGATAAACCAGCGTCGCCTGCATCGTGCCAAAACCGGCGCCACCGACGCCTGTCAGGAGCAATGCCGCACCGGCCAGCACCGGGATTTGTGCCAGCGCGAAAATCACGACCGTGAGCATGTAGCAGAGGACACCGCCAACAAAGGCCCGACCGTACCATTTCGGGGTGAGCCACAGCGCCAGCACGAGCGCCCCCACGAAAGCGCCGATCCCGTCCATGGTCGCCAATAGGCCGACGCCTTCCGGGCCCAGATGCAGGCGGTCGCGCCCGATGACCGGGATCATGCTGGTGAACGGCCAGGCAAAGACATTGTAGATCACGGTCACGATCAGCACGCCGCGGATTCGTTTGTCGCTGCGCGCAAGAGCGAGACCCTCGGCTATGCGCGCCAGCACCGGCCCCGGCTCTGCGGCGTGAGCAGCACGCGCGTGGATCGTCAGAACGGCCCACAGCGCTGCGCAGTACATCAGCGAGCTCAGGATCAGGACGCCCTGGAGACCCGCTCCGGCGAGCAGGATTCCACCGATGACGGGGCCGACCATGCGGCTTGCATTGCTGGCTCCGACGTCGAGCGACATTGCCAGGCTCATTTTCTCGCGGCCAACGACCTCGCCCATCATCACGCGTCGCACCGGGTTATCGGTGCACCAGCCACAGCCGTTGATGAAGCTGGCCAACGCGAGATGCCAGATCTCAAGCTGTCCGGTCGCGTCCAAAATTGCGAGGACTGCCGAGGTGCCGGCCATCAGCAGCACGACGACAAAGAGCATTCGGCCGCGATCCAAACGTTCCGCGAGCGCGCCGAGAAACACTCCGAACAGGCCCATCGGAAGCAGACGGAGCATGGTCATCATCGCGACGAGAAACGCCGACTCGGTGCGCTGGTAGACGACAATGCCGACCGCGACAGTTTCCACCCAGCGTACGGTGGCAATGATCAGGCCGACCCACCACAAACGCCAGAAGTCCGGTGCATCGATGATCCGCCGGAACGGCGATTTGCTCACGGGATCTCTTTCCTTCGGGGGCTCTCCTGGCCCCTTGTGCGTCCACTATGGGAAGCTCGCCGCACTAGACAAGCATTTTTCAACAAGCGACGAACTTTTTGGAACGAGATTTTGGTGGGGATCTTCGGTCGTAGTGAGTTGACCGAAGCATGCTGGCAGCGATCGCGGTGCCGCAGCTTCATGTCTCTGATAACGGCGATAGCGAAAGGGCCGCAATCCCGAGGAGAAGTTCCGCTTCGTCCCGTAGCGGACCAGGTGGGCCAATGGCAGCTTGTGGCCGGACTCCATCGTCCCGCCAATGGCAGCCGGCGTTCAGGACGCTGCGACCTTCAGCTTAGCCGGGGCGGGCAGCGGAAGGCGCAGCCCGCGGGCCAGCGAATGATCGCCGTGCCGATGACGTTGTGAGCCGATCAGTTCAAGCGTCGCGTGACGGTAGACGGCCGTCCGGCGTATACTTGTCGACGGCGGTTGGCAGTTCTCGCGAAAGTCGAGCGAGAAGCTCTTCCTGCGAAAGTCCGGTCTTCTGCTCTAGAATCGCCAGAACATCCTGACCAATCGCTTGCTTGAGCTGAGGCGGTGCAATTTCCTTGTTGGGGCCGGGGCCGACCCATGATTCGGCGGCCTCTCCTTGACCATTCTTCGTGAATTGTTCGAGCAATTCATTGAGTCCGCCCCCAAGCAGGCCTCCGACTCCTGCACCGCCCAGCATACTGTTCAAGCCACTCAGCATATCACCCTGCGGTCGTGGCTGATCGCCACTTTGGGGCTTGGAAAACGATCCCGCAGCCTTGTTGAACATTTCTGCGAGTTTGTCCCGATTTTGATAACCGGCAAGGGCAAGCATCCCGAGGAGGGCAGTCATCGATGGCATTCCACGGCTCATTTTATCCTCCCTCAAATGATGTGTTTCGCACTCTCTTAGGCCCAAGTAGGCCCAAGGCCTCGTCAAACCCCGAGGGCGCTGGAAATTTCGGTCAAGGTCGCTTTCTCAGCGTCGCTCACCTGAACGCCGCCGAAACCGAGCAGGCCGCCCTCGCTGGCCGCTTCAGCAGTCGTTTGGCCGATCTGGCGCAGCCAGTTCCTGAAAGCTGGAGCATCGCCTGGCGCCTTCGCTTCCAAGACCGCGGAAATCTGGCGCAGAGCTTCGATCGACTTGGTCTTGACGTCTGCAACTTGGCTATTGGCGAATTTCGCCTTGAGGCCATCACGTGCAGCACTTCGAGCCTCGCTGGTTGAAAAGTCGGTCGCGAGGGCCTTCACCAGGGGATTGGCACCGGGATCGGAAATGGCTTTCGCGAGTGCGTTGCCGCCGGCAAATGATTCTTTCAGGAGACCCCAGAGGCCACTCGGATCAGCCGCGGTGACAGCCATGCCAGCCATCATCGGGCTCTCAAGCAGTAGCACCCACTCTTCCTTTGTGAAGCTCGACTTGTCTGCCACGATTACCCTCCTTTGGGAGTATGAAGCTCGCTGGTTAGAGACGGTATTGTCCCAACGTGCATTGCGTAATGCCGCCTTACTTCGGAAGGCACTCCACATTATAGGCAATGATGATGTGCGTTGGATCTGCTTTCCCTATGCTCTTCAAGTCCTCCAGACCACTTCTCAGCCTGGTTCCCGCCTCGCTCAAGCTAGCTTCGAGCGTTGCGTTGGCCTTCCTGCACCGTTCTTCATTTGAGAACTCCTGAAACACGACGGTCGGGAGAAGCCTCCATTCTGCGCGGTCGCTCGTAGCGGCGGGACTAACCGAGTAGGAGAAGACATACATCAGGACCCACATCCGTTTGCTCCGCTGTGGTGGCAGCCTGCACCTCTAGCGCGCCCCCTTGATCAAGCCGGTCGCGCCTCCAACGAGTTGATCTAGATCAAGCTCAGACGCTGTCGAACCTGTCGGGGGCGACGGCGGCGGCTCAACTGCGTTTGGGCGATTGCCGCTCGAGCCGAAGCCGTTGCGCTCTCATCCTCTTGATCTCTGCGTCGAGCGCCTCGATTTTCTCGTCGCGTAGTTGGCCTTTGGATTTGGGCGTCTCCTTGCGGATCTTTTCCAGCGCCTTCTCAGGCGACAGCTTGCTTGCGTCAGACATGAGGTGATCCCAGCGTTTGCGATGGAGTGACGAGCCTGCCGGGCAGCAGCGCGGTGTCGTTGATCTAGCTCAAATTCCTGGGGCGGCCCATTTCCCTTTGGGACAATAGCGCGAGCAGGGCATCCGGAACGAAAGTCAATCTGTAGTTTCGCAAGCGACGACGACCTCTCGCGAGCGATCAGGGGCACTCCAAAGCAGTACAGGCTACCCATGGGTATGCTGCAGTCGCAGCGATTGAAGCGCTGCTTGGATTATCGCAAGCGCGTCTTTTCAAGAGACGGTGGTACTGATCGAGCGGCTGGGAGGGGCCGGCTCCGCGCAGCACCGCGGCTTCCGACAAATCTACTAGTCGGATAGCCGCGCTCAGCGTTCAGTGCTGTTGCCGCTGTCAGATCGTTCGGCCCCCGTCGAGAATCTGGCTCGCTTCTTGAGAGGTACCTGTCTCAATTCCGGACCGAACTGAGATGGCGAAGTGGCATTTTCAGACCGGCTGGCCGGACAACCTGACCTGCGTTAGCATGCGCCAGGAGGGTATGCGATGTCCGGCCTCGTCGACCGAATTTACGAATGCGCCTTTGTGCCTGAGCTTTGGCCGGAGATTCTGGCGGAGTTGGTGCAGATCGACGGCGCACTGTCCGGCTGGTTATGTATCTCGAACGGAAGCGTCATCCGATGGTCGGCTTCGAGCCAGGAGGCCAGACATGATTTGCGGCCATTGATGGAGAGCGGATGGATTCCGCGATCGGAACGCTTCAACCGCCTGCTGCGCGCGAAACAGACCGGCTTCATACCGGATAGCATTCTCTATACGCCCGAAGAGATGCGCGATGATCCGGCCTACAGGGACATGTTATACCCACGCGGTATGGGGTGGGCCTCAGCGACCGCGATAGCGCTGCCGACAGGCGATGACATGGTGATCGCGTTGGAGCGAGCATACGATCAAGGATCGGCACCGCCCGCTGTGCTTAAAACCCTCAACGAGCTGCACGCTCATTTGGCCAGGGCCTCGTTAGTTGCGGCCCGCATGCAGTTGGAACGCGCCCGGGCCGCGACCCAGGCACTCGCTCTGCTTGGCATTCCCGCGCTCGTATTCTCAGACAACGGGAAAATCCTTGCTGCGAATCCGTTGATCGAAGCATTGAGTGGCTTCATCTCGTGGCGGGCGAAAGACCGCATTGCGCTGACAGACGTGCGCGCGGACGCGCTGTTGCGCGATGCCATCGCGACGGTGGATCAAGATGAAGCCCCCAGTGTGCGGTCGTTTCCGGTCCGCAATGTCAGCTCCACGATGATTGCGCACGTCGTGCCCATTCGCGGTTCGGCGCGCGACACCTTTTCCCGATGCGCCGCGATGTTGATGTTGACGCCCGTGACCAGGCCGGAGGCTCCGTCGGTCGACCTCATACGATCCCTTTTTGATTTGACGCCCACCGAGGCTCGCATCGCCCGAGGCTTGGCCGCCGGCCAGACGGTCAAGGCCATCGCGACGGAAAGTGGCACATCCACGAATACCGTCCGGTGGCACGTCAAAGTCGTGCTGAGCAAAATTGGCTATAGCCGGCAGTCCGACGTCGTGGCGTTGCTGAATGGACTTCGGCCGCCCGGCTGCGCCAACGATCCCTGACATCATATAGGCCCCCTGACATGGGCCGCCTTGGAGCGGGGCAACCGGTCGGCTCAAGAGCGCTGTGGAGAGCCCTCGAGGCGCCAGTGCCCGCCGCACTCTCGTAGGCAGTCGAACCAAAAATATTTGGCAAGCCCCCCAAATGGATGGGGTCCCGCACGGTGACGCGCGTCCAGATTGCGGCCGGAGACATCGGCCGAGGCCGGAGGCGCCACAATGAGCTCAATCCACGTAACCACCGAACCAGGATCGGCAACCGCAAAGCGTCAGGCCTACAGTCCTGTCGAAGCATATTGGGATGTATTTCAGGAGTGGCGCAAACACGAGAAGTTACGAACCCAGTTGTGCCGCCTGACCGAAAGGGAGCTGACGGATATCGGTATCACGCGCGGTGAGATCGACGACGTTGCCTCGAAGCGAGGTCTTGCAGGACCGCATCACTCGAAGGAGTGGCACAGGGGCGCTCTCGTCTTTCTGATGCTCTGCAATGCGTGCATCCTCGTATTCGCGAGCGAAGCCAGAGCTCAATGCACGGCGAGAGATGTCTTGCAGGCTCGCCTGACGCTCAAGGATGATCCCGGCGTTCGTAAGCCGCCGATTGTCATTGGATCCGCCGTCGACGTTCCGGTGTGGAAGAAGATTGCGGTAGGGACGTTTTCAGACTCGTTCGCTCTTCGTAACGCGTTGAATGCGCTGGGGTGTGGTGTCGGAGACTCCGCTGGTGAAGTCATGGCTCGACCAGCCTTTACCCTCAGTGCCACGAAGACAGAGTTGGAGCTTGTTACGGTTTCGGCGGCCGAACTCGGCTTTCAGACCGAGACGGTGTCGCTTGGGCAAATTCATGTCCGTGCTCAACAGCTGGGCTTTGGACTCGCGCCAGCCGAAATTGCTCCGCAATTGAGGCTTCAATATCTGGATCAGCCAATTGGCGAGTTTCTCATCATCGGAATGGAGCCGATCAAGACATGGAAGGGCGAGCCCGTTATCTTGACCGTAGCCAATGGCGGAGCGGGACTCATTCTCATCGGCCAAGAAGGCCGCGCCGACGCGGAAATGTTTGTCGGATCCCGCTTTGTATTCCTGCGGTCGAATGAAGCAGCACCTGCGGAGGCAGCGCTCATCCAGCGCTGAGGAGGTACCATGCACTTCGCAATCAAAGCCCTGATAGCCGGCGTCATTCTCTATCCACTACATTTGGCGCCGGCTTTGGGAGCTGACGTCAAGCAGGTCAGTGTCAACGGCGCGCAGTTCGCCTATGTCGAAGCTGGACAAGGCGATCCCGCCGTTTTGGTGCACGGCGGACTTCAGGATCACCGTTTTTGGCATCAGCATCTTTCGGTGCTCGCCAAAAACTACCGGGTCATCGCCTATAGCCGGCAGAATCATTTTCCGAATGCAACGAGCAAGAACGGCCTGCCTGACGGTGCGGCAGATGTCCATGGCGAGAATTTGGCCGCCATCCTGACCGAGCTTGGCGTCAAGCGCGCACACATTGTCGCGCACTCCTCCGGTGCCCATGCCGCGCTGTTTTTCGCAGCCAACCACCCAGAGATGGTAAGATCGCTCGTCATCAACGAGCCTCCTGCCGCAGCGTTGCTCGCCGGAGCGCCCGGCGGTGCCGACGTCTTGAAGCAATGGGGTGTCAGGTTTTCTTCCGCGCGGGAAGCATTCCAAAAGGACGATATCGATGCAGGGCTGCGGCTTTTTGCAGAGGCAATTGGCGGACCCCGCACCTACGATCGGCGTTCCGAGAGCGACCGCAAGATGATGTCGGATAACGCGTTGTCGGCAGTTGCGGATGCGATAACGACCCGCCCGCGTCCGGTGTTCACCTGCGATATGGCAAAGCGCATTTCGGCCCCGACGCTTGTGACGAATGGTGAACGTAGCCCGGAGTTCTTCCATCGCATCGTGGACGAACTGGAACGATGTCTGCCTCAACGAACCCGGGTCACAATTCCCGGCTCATCTCACACGGTTCCAGGAGAAGCTCCTCACGCCTATGACGAGGCTGTGCTTGCTTTCATCGCGAGCCACTAGCAAGGTGTGGCTGCGGTTGGTGTAGAAGGACAAGCAGACGCTTGTCAGAGCTAGGACGCCGCGACGTTCACCTTTGCCGAGACCGATAGCGGAAGGCGCAGCCCCCGAGCCAACGCCGGGCGGCGCGATGCCGGCTGCCTCTTCGGCAGCTTTCCGAAATGCGCGAGGCTTTGCACCAGCGCGCGCCTGACGGCGGGCTCGATCTTCGTGCAAATGAACCAGCAGACGAGGACGAGCATGCCCAGCGCGACCCATACGGCGGAGGTGGCGTCGAGGCCTGTATCGACCAGCGCACGAATGATCGCCGTGCCGATGACGTTGTGGGTGAGATAGAGCGGGTAGGTGATCAGCCCGAGCGTTCTCAAATAGGCTGGCGCTTCAGCAGATGCGATGCCCGCAGAGCGCCTGCTTCGGTTCGCGGCACGGGCAATGAGGAGCACCGCGGCGGCCCAGACCATGATCGGCACAAGGGCTGATTGATCCGCAATGGCGGATATCGACGTCAGGAAGAACGAGGCAAAGAAATAGATTTCGGCGACCCCCGAAAGAAAGGTGACGGCAATTGCGACCTGTTCGAGCGTTGTCAATTCTCTGTTGGCGGAAATGAACAGCCAGATCCCCAGCGCAAAGAAGCAGCCATGCGTCAGCAGAAACGCTGCGCACGGCACCCGAAACATCAGGATAACGAGATAGGGCAGGTCGGATGGCGTCGTGCATGACAGCACCAGCAGCGCGACGGCATTGAAGATTGCGCTGTAGATGGTGAGGCCCCAGGCCAGGTGGCGCAGGGTGATCCTCTTCGTCAGCATCGCGCAGAACACGAGCCCATAGAACGCCGTTTCGGCGGCCAGCGTCCAATAGACCTCGTCAAGCCATTGACCCGTGACGCCCTTGGGGACCATCAGCATGGCGTGAATGTAGGGCAGGATGATTTCGGATGCCGGTCCACTTCCGAAGAGAAGCAGAACGAGGAAGGTCGCGGTGGCGCAAACCCAGACCGCCGGATAAAGCCTGAGTGCGCGACTCAGAAGAAATTCGCCCGGCGAGGAGTTGATCGCCGAATTCGCGATGACGAAACCGGAGATGACAAAGAATATTTCGACGCCGACCCAGCCGAACCATGTGAAGGGCGCGGCGGACGGGTAGATCACATCGGCGGCGACGTAGCGCTCGAAACCCGGGACGCCGATCGAAACCCAGGCCCAGGACCAGAACATCTGGTGAAAAATGGCTACTCCGAGAGCGGCGGCGAAGCGCAGCGGATCCAGCAAGGGCAAATGGCTTTTCACGGCAATGAACCAAATTCATGCAACGATCCCGCTGGAGATATTGAATCCGTCCATGGCGCTCTGCGATGTGGGTCACACTCGCGTCAGGGGGCGCGGCTGATTCAGCTCTCAGGCCCCGGACGCAATGCAGCGTCACTCCGGCGATGCGAAGCATCGTCTGGTGCGATGGTGCGCTGCAGAGCCGAGGCCCATGCGTCCAAGCCGGACAGTAGGTCCGGCTCTGCGCAGCGGCGTTTCCGTACGATGCTGCGCGCCGCCTGGCGCAGCAGCGCGTCAGAGACGCGAGAGGTGCTAGTACTCTCATCCACACTCCGTCATTGGGAACGCAGCGAAGCAATCCAGAGTACCTCTGCGGAACGACTCTGGATTGCTTCGTCGCGAGAGCTCCTCGCAATGACGGCGGGGAGAAAGAGTGGCGCGTCGGTGTTGCGCGCTGTTGCGCTCCGGGCCACGGGGCCAAAATAAAACGGGGCCCGAAAGGGCCCCGCAAAACTCTTCGACGCTTAAGCCGATCTTACTTGATCTTGGCTTCGCGGAATTCGACGTGCTTGCGCGCGACCGGGTCGTACTTCTTCTTGACCAGCTTGTCGGTCATGGTGCGCGAATTCTTCTTGGCGACGTAGTAGAAGCCGGTGTCGGCCGAGGACACGAGCTTGACCTTGATGGTGACCGCTTTGGCCATGTTCTGAACCTCAGAAAATTGGGGAATCTGGAGCCGGCCAAACGGCCCGCGTTGGCCGGCAACGTAGCCAGAAACCGCCTGATGTCAAGGTTTTAGGGCGGCGAAACCACTCAAATCGGGCCCATTAGTCCTCGAAGAAGCGGTTTTTAGGCCGCGGCAGGCCCAGATTCTCCCTCAAAGTGGGCCCTTCATACTCTTTGCGGAAAATCCCGCGCTTTTGGAGCTCCGGGACCACCTTGTCGACGAAATCGTCGAGGCCGGCGGGCAGGAACGGGAACATGATGTTGAAGCCGTCCGAGCCGCGCCCGACCAGCCATTCCTCCATCTGGTCAGCGATGGTCTTGGGCGTGCCGACGAAGGCGAGCCCGCCATAGCCGCCGACGCGCTGGGCGAGCTGGCGCACGGTGAGCTTTTCGCGGGCGGCGAGATCGACCATGCGCTGGCGGCCGCTCTTGCTGGCATTGGTCTCGGGGATGTCCGGGAGGGGGCCGTCAGGATCGAAGCCGGAGGCGTCGGTGCCGAGGATGACGGAGAGCGAGGCGATGGCGCTGTCGTAGTGCACGCGGCTGTCGAGCAGGGCGCGCTTCTCCCTGGCTTCATCGACGCTATCGCCGACCACGACGAAGGCGCCGGGGAGGATCTTGAGGTGTTCAGGATCGCGGCCGACCTTCTCCATCCGGCCCTTGATGTCGGCATAGAGCTTTTGTCCGTCGACGAGGCTGCCGCCGCCGGTGAACACGGCTTCCGCCGTTTCCGCCGCAAGCTGCCGGCCGTCTTCCGAGGCGCCGGCCTGCACGATCACCGGCCAGCCCTGCACCGGGCGGGCGATGTTGAGGGGACCGCGCACCCTCAGATATTTGCCGTTGTGGTCGAGCGTGTGCATTTTCGAGGGATCGAAGAACAGGCCGCTCTCGACGTCGCGCACGAAGGCGTCGTCGGCGAAGGAATCCCACAAGCCGGTGACGACGTCGTAGAACTCGCGGGCGCGCTTGTAGCGCTCGGCATGCTCCATGTGGTCGTCGAGGCCGAAATTCAGCGCCGCGTCCGGGTTCGAGGTGGTGACGATGTTCCAGCCCGCACGGCCGCCACTGAGATGGTCGAGCGAGGCAAAGCGGCGCGCGACGTGATAGGGCTCATCGAACGTGGTCGAGCCAGTCGCGATCAGGCCGATGCGCTCGGTGACCGCCGAGAGCGCCGACAGCAGCGTGAACGGCTCGAACGAGGTCACGGTGTGGCTGCGCTTGAGCGCATTGATCGGCATGTTGAGGACGGCGAGGTGATCGGCCATGAAGAAGGCGTCGAACTTGCCGGCCTCGAGCTTTTGGATCAGCTGCTTGATGTGACCGAAATTGAAATTGGCGTCGGGCCAGGCCCCGGGATAGCGCCAGGCGCCGGTGTGGATGCTGATCGGGCGCATGAACGCGCCAAGCTTGAGTTGCCGTTGTGCCATCGCCCGGTGTCCGTTCTTGGTGACGCTCGGGAAGACATAGGCATGCTGGGGAACTCCGCCATTGGCGGAGGCGGGAAGAATTTTTTGTTTTTCGCTGTGCGCTCAGCAAATTCGCGTCATTCCGGGGCGCGCCTCTCGGCGCGAGCCCGGAATCCATCGAGCCGCAGAGACGGTGGATGCATGGATTCCGGGCTCGCGCTGCGCGCGCCCCGGAATGACCAGAGGAGAGAGTCGCCCCTGGGAATGACGACTCAGCCCAAAATATCCTTCTGCATCTTGCCGCCGTAGAAATGGAAGAACGGCACCGGCGCATCGTGGCGGAGCGGGCCGGTGGCAAGGCGCGTGTCGAGCTCGTTGAGCACGTTGCGCGTCATCGGATGCAGATCGGCGAGCGGCTTTGAGCCGAGTTCGACCCAGACCAGCTCGACCAGCTCGGCATCGGCGTGGATCACGCCATCGACGCGGTGGGTGATTGCGGAGGCATCCGCGGTGAAGAAGCGCGTGTCGAAGCGCTTGACGCGGCCGGGCGGCGTGATGGCACGGGCGATCAGGAACAGGCCGGAGGGATCGGGCAGGAGGCCGGCATCCGCGAACGGTTTCCAGGGACCGTCGAGCTTCGGCGTCTTGCCCTCCGCTGTGCGGCCGAGGCAGAGACCCGTCTCCTCACAGGCCTCGCGGATAGCGGCAACGGCGAGCGATTTTGCGCGCGAGGCCGGCGTCTTCGGGCTGCCCTTGGCGAGATTGGCCTCTAACTCCGCAGTGATGGGCGCGGCGCAGGGCACGCGATAATCGGCCTTGTCGACCCGGCCGCCGGGAAAGACGAATTTTCCGGGCATGAACACCACCTTGTCGTGGCGCTTGCCGACCAGCACTTTCGGAATGGTGCCGCTGCGATCGACCAGGATCAGGGTCGCCGCATCCCTCGGGCGAAAATAGGGATGGTGGTCGGCTTCCTTCTCCTCGTGAACTTTGGCCTTCTCCTCCGCCGGCGAAATATCCGTCATGTCCTCACCCAAACCGCTTTTGCTTATTTTGCTTACACAGGCGGAATACCATCGGGAGGGTTCTCGTCAAACCCGTGCATGCGCAGAGCCCATTGCAAGCCGACCACAGCTCCCTTCACAGGCTGCAATAGCGCGAGCGAGGCGACGAAGGTGAACGGCAGATAGGCCACGAAGCTGAGCCAGACCGGCGTCGTGTAGTTGGTCTCGATCCAGAGGATGGCGGGCACCACGATGTGGCCGACGATGACGATCACGAGATAGGCGGGCAGATCGTCGGCGCGGTGCGGGGTGAAGTCGAGGCCGCATTCGGCGCAATTGTCCGCTGTCTTCAGGAAGGCGCGGAACAGTTTTCCTTCGCCGCAGCGCGGGCACCGGCCGCGAAAGCCGCGCTTCATCGCAGCCCAGACGTCGCGCTTTTCGACGAGGCCGGTCTCGCGCGTCCAGATCTTTGGGGCCGTGCTCATCGTCACCATGCCTTGCCCTTCTGACCCCCGCCTTTTCCTTTGTTCTTTCCCTTGCCCTTCTTCGGCTTGCCGGGTTTCGGCTTCGGCGGCTTGCGTTTTCTGTCCGGACTGCGGCCGGGATGCGCCTTGAACGAGGGACGGCGTTGCGGACCCGGTTGCCTGCGGTCGCGTGGCGCGGTCTCGCTGGAGGACGACAGCAGCTCGAAGCGCAGCGCGCCCGCGATAGGCGCGGCTTCGATCAAGCGGACGTCCACGACGTCGCCCAGCTGATACATGGCGCCACTGCGCGAGCCGACCAGCGCGTGGCGGCCCTCGTCATAGTTGAAATATTCCGTGCCGAGGGATCGGATCGGGATCAATCCGTCGGCGCCAGTCTCGCTCAGCTTGACGAACAGCCCGGCGCGCGTGACGCCGGAGACTCGGCCCTGGAAAGTCGAGCCGATACGGTCGGCTAGGTGATGCGCGATCAGGCGGTCGACGGTCTCGCGCTCTGCCTTCATCGCGCGACGTTCGGTCACCGAGATGTGGGCTGCGACCTCGCCGAGGCTTTCCGGCGTCTCGCTGTCGGGCAGGGCGCCTTCGCCGAGGCCGAGTGCGCGGACCAGCGCGCGGTGCACGACGAGGTCGGCATAGCGGCGGATCGGCGAGGTGAAATGCGCGTAGCGGCGCAAATTCAGGCCGAAATGACCGTAGTTCTCCGAGGAATATTCGGCCTGCGCCTGGGCGCGGAGCACCACCTCGCTGACCAGCGGGAAGTGGTCGTGGCCTTCGAGCTGGGCCAGCACGCGGTTGAACAAAGCGGGGCGCAGCGCGCCCGATTTGGCGAAGGGGACGTCGAGCGTCTTCAGGAATTCCTGGAGCGCGTGGACCTTCTCCAGCGTCGGCTCGTCATGCACGCGGTAGATCAGCGGCAGCGATTTCTTCTCCAGCATCTCCGCTGCGGCGACGTTGGCGAGGATCATGAACTCCTCGATCAGCTTGTGCGCGTCAAGTCTGTCGGGGACGATGACGCGATCGACCGTGCCGTCGCTCTTCAAGAGGATCTTTCGCTCGGGCAGGTCGAGATTGAGCGGATCGCGCTCGTCGCGCGCGCGCTTGACGCAGGCATAGGCCGCATAGAGTGGCCTCAGGATCGGATCGAGCAGGGGGCCGGTGGTGTCGTCTGGCCGGCCGTCGATCGCGGCCTGCGCCTGCGCATAGCTCAGCTTCGCCGCTGAGCGCATCAGGATGCGATGAAAACTGTGCGAACGCTTGCGGCCGTCAGGTGCAATGATCATCCGCACCGCGAGCGCGCCGCGCGGCTCACCCGGCACCAGCGAGCACAGATTGTTGGAGATGCGCTCTGGCAGCATCGGCACGACGCGGTCGGGGAAATAGACCGAATTGCCGCGATCGAGCGCGTCGCGGTCAAGCGCGGTGCCTGGTCGGACGTAGAAGCTCACATCCGCAATGGCGACGTCGACAATGAAGCCGCCCTTGTTGTTCGGATCGGGGTCGGGCTGCGCGTGTACAGCGTCGTCGTGATCTTTCGCGTCCGGTGGATCGATGGTGACGAGCGGGACGTCGCGCCAGTCTTCGCGGCCCTTAAGATTGGCCGGCTCTGCCGCTTCGGCTTCGTGCTCTGCCGCGGGCCGGAATTGCAGGGGGATGTCGTGCGCGTAGATCGCGATCAGGCTGATCGCCTTCTCCGACTTGACCGAGCCGAGCTTCTCCTTGACCCGGCCGGAGGCCAGCCCAAAGCTGCGCGTGCGGACGATGTCGACGCTGACGAGGTCGCCGTCCTGGGCGCCCTGCGTGTCGGCCGCGGCGATGTTCAGCTCGCGGTCGGCAGCCTTCTTGTCGACAGGGACGAGCCGTCCGCCGCCTTCCGGCAGGCTGCGGAAGACGCCGAGGATGCGGCTTTTCGTCTTGTCGAAGACCTTGATGATATGGCCGCGATAGGCCGGACCTTCGTTCTCGTCCGAGCGCTCGACGCGCAGCAGCGCGCGATCGCCGATTCCGGCTGCGGTGCCGGGCTTTGGCCGGCGCGGCATGACGATGAGGATTCTTGGCGGCTCGCCGCTTTCGACCTCGTCCCATTCGGTGGGAGAGGCGATCAGTTCGCCGTCGGCGTCGCGGCCGGAGATGTCGGCGACCAGCGTCGTCGGCAGACTGTCGGGCTCGGAAACCTTGTGGCGCTTTCTCTTGATGATGCCGTCGTCGGCGAGCTCGCGCAGCATGCGCTTGAGCTCGACGCGATCGGCGTTCTTCAGGCCGAACTCGCGCGCAATTTCGCGGGTCCCGACCTTTCCATGATTTGCCTTGATGAAGGCGACGATGGCATTCCGATCGGGAAAGCCATGGTCATTCTTACGTTTCACTTAACCTCTAATTCTTGCCGGCACTCTTCTTGGCCGGAGCCTTGGTGGCGGCGGCCTTGGTCGGCGACGGCTTCGTGGCAGAAGTCTTGGCGGTCGACGATACGGCGGCGCGCGCCTTGCTGGTTGATTCAGTTTTCGATTTGGCCGCGGCTTTCTTCGCGGCCGGTTTCTTCGGTTTTGGCGCGGCGTCCTCGCCATCGGCGGCCTTCGCCGCAGCCTTCTTGGCCTTGGCCGGCTTTGCCGCCTTCTTCGCCTTGGTTTTGCCGCCGCCTTTCGCCGCGCGCTCGTCGATCAGCGCGACCGCCTGGGGCAGCGTGATGGCGTCCTTCTCGAACTCGGCCGGGATCGTCGCGTTGACGCCGCCGGCCGTGACGTAGGCGCCGTAGCGGCCGCTCTTCACAGTGACGGTACCGAGCGTCGGATGATCGCCGATTGCCTTGCCGGGATCGGCGCCAAAGCGGCGGCTCGGCCCCTTCGCGACCTTCTCGGCGATCAGCGTCACGGCGCGGTTGAGGCCGATGTCGAAGACTTCGTCGCCGGCCTCGAGGCTGGCATAGGTCTTCTCGTGCTTCACGAACGGCCCGAAGCGGCCGAGACCGGCCGTGATGGGCTGGCCAGTTTCCGGATGCTTGCCGATCTCACGCGGCAGCGAGAGGAGCTTCAGCGCAAGCTCGAGATCGACATCCCCAGGCGAGGTGCCCTTCGGAATGCCCGCGCGCTTCGGCTTCTCGCCTTCCTCATAGTCCTTGGGCTCGCCGAGCTGGATGTAGGGGCCGAAGCGGCCGGCCTTGACCCAGACATCGCGACCCGTATCGGGATCCTGGCCGAGCGAACGGTCGGCGGTCGCCTCGCCATCGGCGGCGAGCTGGCGGGTGTAGCGGCATTCCGGATAGTTCGAGCAGCCGACGAAGGCGCCGAACTTGCCGGCCTTCAGGTTGAGCCGGCCGTTGCCGCAGCTCGGGCACTGCCTGATATCGCCGCCATCCGCGCGCGGCGGATAGATGTGCTGGCCCAGCATGTCGTCGAGCACGTCCAGCACCTGCGCGACGCGCAACTCCTTGATGTCGTCGACGGCACCGATGAAGCCGGTCCAGAAATCCTTCAGCACCTGCTGCCAGGAAATCTCGTTGTTGGAGATGCGATCGAGCTGCTCTTCGAGGCTCGCCGTGAAGTCGTACTCGACGTAGCGGGCAAAAAAGCTTTCGAGGAAGGCGACCACGACGCGGCCCTTGTCCTCGCCGTGCAGGCGCTTCTTCTCCAGCTTGACGTAGCCGCGGTCCTTGAGGACCTGAAGGATCGAGGCATAGGTCGAGGGCCGGCCGATGCCGAGCTCTTCCATGCGCTTGACGAGCGACGCTTCCGAGAAACGCGGCGGCGGTTCGGTGAAATGCTGGGTGACGGCGAGCGACTGCCGCTTCAACGCGTCGCCCGAGCTCATCGCCGGCAGGCGGCGGGAATCCTCGTCCTCCTCGTCGTCGCGGCCTTCCTGATACAGCGCGAGGAAGCCATCGAACTTGACGACCTGTCCGGTGGCACGAAGCTCCAGCGTACGGCCGCCGGCCTTCGCGGTGATGTCGACGGTGGTGCGTTCCAGCTCGGCCGATTCCATCTGGCTTGCAATGGTGCGCTTCCAGATCAGCTCATAGAGCCGGGCCTGGTCGGCATCGAGCTTGCGGCTCATGTTGTCGGGGCGGCGCGACATATCGGTCGGGCGGATCGCTTCGTGCGCTTCCTGGGCGTTCTTGGCCTTGGCCTGGTACTGGCGCGGGGCATCCGGCACGTAGGCGTTGCCGTAATCCTCGCCGATCACCTTGCGCGCCTGGGTGATCGCTTCGGGGGCGATCTGCACGCCGTCGGTACGCATATAAGTAATGAGCCCGGTGGTCTCGCCGCCGATGTCGATGCCTTCATAGAGGCGCTGCGCAATGCGCATCGTATGCGCCGGCGCAAAACCATATTTGCGGCTGGCTTCCTGCTGCAAGGTCGAGGTGGTGAAGGGCGCCTGCGGATTGCGCCGGGCCGGCTTGGCGTCGACCGCGGTGACGGCGTAGGCGGCGGCTTCCAGCGCCTTCTTGAAGTCTTCCGCTTCTGCGCCGCTGCCGACATCGAGCCGCTGGATCTTCTTGCCGTCGGCGCCGACAAGGCGGGCCTCGAATGCATCGCCGCGCGGCGTCAACAGGGTCGCGATCAGCGACCAGTATTCGCGCGGCACGAACTTCTCGATCTCGAGCTCGCGGTCGCAGACGAGACGCAGCGCCACCGACTGCACGCGGCCGGCCGAGCGGGCGCCCGGCAGCTTGCGCCACAGCACGGGGGAGAGGGTGAAGCCGACCAGATAATCCAGTGCGCGGCGGGCCATGTAAGCATCGACCAGCGCGCCGTCGATCTGGCGCGGATGCTTCATCGCGTCCGTGACGGCCTGCTTGGTGATGGCGTTGAACACCACGCGCTCGATCTTCTGATCCTTCAGCGCGCGCTTCTCTTTCATCACCTCCAGCACGTGCCAGGAGATGGCCTCGCCCTCGCGATCAGGGTCGGTCGCCAGAATCAGGCGGTCGGCGCTCTTCAGGGATTTGGCGATATCGTTGAGCCGGCCGGCCGCCTTGGGGTCGACCTCCCAGATCATCTTGAAATTCGCGTCCGGATCGACGGAGCCGTTCTTGGCGGGAAGGTCGCGGACATGGCCGAATGAAGCCAGGACCTCGTAGGACGAGCCCAGATATTTGTTGATCGTCTTGGCTTTCGCCGGCGACTCCACAATGACGATATTCATGTAGTTCCAGTAACTTACGGGAAAATCTTTGGCCGAAAACGAAAGGACTCGGGTCGGCCGTTTCGATCCGAACATGGGTGGTGAGGCCGTTCCTGTCAAATCGAGGGATGTTGAAAGCCGCCAAGATGGGAAAAGTTTCATATCGAGAAAGTTGCAGAATACCACCTTGGAGTTGCGGCCGATGTCGGCGTAATGTTTCTGCGGGGCATGGATTCGGGGTTGGGTCTGGTGACGAAGCCAGGAAAGAAACGAGCGCGCGCCGCAACGGGCGCGCCGGGGGGCTCGCGCAGCGAGGAACCGGGGGAAGGGGGGGCGGATGAGGCGGTGGCCTTCATTGCCGAGCAGACGGCCGCCCTGCGCAAGCTCGCGGAGCGCCACAAGCTGGACGTGTTGCATTATCTCTTGGGCATGACGCAGCTCGAGGCCGACGAGCATCTGAGGCTGCGGACCAGGCGCAAGCTGTCGTGAGGGGCGCTGGGTCAATAAGCGCTCTGCATCAACGTCGTCATTGCGAGCGCAGCGAAGCAATCCAGAATCCCTCCGCGGAAAGACTCTGGATTGCTTCGCTGCGCTCGCAATTGTGCAAGTTCACTAATTCGCTGATCGAATCCGTTCCCAGCGTGGAGGATCCGATGCGCGACAACAGCTTCGACCGGACGATTGAGCGGAATTATCTTCAGAAGTGGCGGTTCCTGATCGCCGAGTATGAGGAGGTGAAGGCCGGGCGGTCGGCGACGTTCCGCCGGGTGGGAGACTTCTACAAGCACCACGGCACCTGCTCGCAGACCTTCCGGAAGTACTACAACCGCTACCTGCGGAGCGGCGCGGAGGCTGACCTGTTGCCGCAACGCCGCGGACCGAAGTGGCGCGAGCGCCGCGAGCCGCAAGGCATCGAGGCGGAGATCGTTGCTTGCCGAACGCGCGGCATGAACCGGTACGAGGTCCACGCTGCCTTGCGCGAACGGCGAGATACGGTACCGTCGCTCTCGACCATCTACCGGGTCTTCAAACGCAATCAGCTCAACCGCCGCACCCCGACGATGCGCGAGGAGAAACGTCGTATTATCAAGGACAAGATCGGCGAGCTCGGCCATGTCGACCTGCACCAGCTGTCCCGCGACATGTTCCTGGCGCCCCCCTCAAGCCCCGCCTTTATCGTCAGCCTGGTCGACAGTTGCTCGCGCCTGGCCTGGGCCGAGGTGCTGACTTCAAAAAAGGCCCTGCCGGTCATGTTTAAGACCTTGAAGATGATCAACACGCTCAACGTCACCTATGGGATCCAGTTTGCCGAGATCCTGTCCGACAACGGCGCGGAGTTCGCATCCCGCAACACGCCTGAAGAGCATCCCTTCGAGGCCATGCTGATCGAGCTCGGCATCAAGCATCGCTACACCAGACCCTACCGGCCGCAGACCAACGGCAAGGTCGAACGCTTCTGGCGAACCCTGGACGACGACGTCATCGAAGGCGCAACCTTCGATAACCTAGACCACTTCGCCAACGAGCTGTTCGAGTACGTGATCTACTACAATAACTTCAGGCCCCATCAGGCCCTCGGCGGCAAGACACCGAAGGAATTTGCCGAGGCCCAGACCTAAACCATTCGATCAGCGAATTAGTGAACTTGCACAGCAATGACGGTGTCGCGGCAGTTGGGCGCCATCACGCCGACTGTCGTCGTCGTGCCGGCCGCGGTTTCAGCATGGTATCCGCGGGGCTGAGCAGGCGGCCATCCTCGGCGCGCATTTCCAGCTTCTTCACCGGGCGGCCTTTCTCGCGATCCACCAGAATGGTCGCGATTTCTTCGGGACGATCGTCGAACTCCTCGCTCCACTGCCGCAGCGCCACCAGGATCGGGAAGGTGCCGCGGCCCTTCGGCGTCAGCACATATTCAGAATAGGCGCTGCCGTCGGAGGCGGGGGCGGTTGCCAAGATGCCGTGATCGACCAGCGCGCGCAGGCGGGCCGACAAGATATTCTTGGCCATGCCGAGCTTGCCCTGAAACTCGCCGAAGCGGCGCAGGCCGAACAATGCCTCGCGGATGATCAGCAGCGACCACCAGTCGCCGATCGCGTCCAGCGATCTTGCGATCGGGCAGGAATCGCCCTCGAAGCTCGTTCTTTTCACCATCGTTCCGGTCCTGTCGCGTTCGCCCGATTCTGGGGCCGATCACGCGCTTGTGTGGTTGCATCATAAAACCATATGCCCTAGATGGCAACATAGTTTCATCATGCAACTACTGGAGGCGAGCGTGAGACTGAAGAACAAGACGGCCCTGATCACCGGCGGCAACAGCGGCATCGGGCTTGCGACCGCAAAACTGTTCGTGGCCGAGGGCGCCAAGGTGGTGATCACCGGCCGCAACAGGGAAACGCTGGAAGCGGCCGCGAAAGAGCTCGGGCCGAACGCCCTCGCGCTCGCCGCCGACGCGACCGACATCGCCGCAACGGAGGCTGCGATCAAGAAAGGCGCGGAAAAGTTCGGCAAGTTCGACATCGTCTTTGCCAATGCCGGCATCGCCGGCGGCACGCCGCTGGGATCGGCGACGCTTGATGTCTTCGAGAAGGTGATCAGCACCAACCTCACCGGCGTATTCTTCACCGTTCAGGCCGCGCTGCCTCATCTCAACGACAATGCCTCGATCATCCTCAACGGCTCGGTGATCTCAGTGCTCGGCATTCCCGGTTACTCCGCTTACGGCGCCGCCAAGGCCGGCGTGCGCGCGATGGCGCGGATCATGGCCTCGGAGCTGTCGCCGCGCGGCATCCGCGTCAACGTGGTCGCGCCCGGCGCGATCCGCACGCCGATCTGGGGACCTGCGGTCGCAACGCCCGAGGCCGAGAAGGCGTTCGAGAAACGGATCGCTCTGTCGACACCGCTCGGCCGCATCGGTGAAACGGATCACGTGTCGAAGACCGTGTTGTTCCTCGCCTCCGATGATTCCGCGCATGTGCAGGGTCAGGAGATCTTCGTGGATGGCGGTGCGGTCGCCTCTCCAAGCGGCGCGCCGATCTACCGCGGCTGATCGCTCAAGCGAACCTGGGCGGGCGCAACATTCGCGTTGCGCCCGAGGGCTCGGCCGTGCCGAGCCCTACGCCGCGCGCAGGCTGGTTGCCGACTGGAGCGCGCCGGCAATCGCCTTTTCGCGGTGCTCCGGCCCGACCTGGATGCCGTCGGCCGGGATGAATTCGACGCTGGTGATACCCATGAAGCCGAACACCCAGCGCAGATAGGTTTCGAGGTGTTCGCCGGCCGCGTATGGCGTCTCGGCGCCGTAATAACCGCCGCGCGAGATGGCCACGATCACCCGCTTGCCGCCGGCAAGGCCTTGCGGTCCATTCGCCCCATAGCTGAACGTCTTGCCCGCAACGAGGATGCGGTCGATCCAGGCCTTGAGCTGGCTCGGAATGGTGAAATTGTACATGGGCGCGCCGATCACGACGATGTCGGCGGCCAGGAACTCGTCCAGCGCAGCCGCGCTCGCGGCGAGGTCGGGTGCGAGTTCCGCTGGCGCCGGCGCGCCTTGCGCAGCGGCCAGATGCGAGCCGGAGAGATGGGCGAGCGGGGTCTGGGTCAGGTCGCGATAGGTGATGTCGAGCGCGGGGGTTGCCTGCCGGAACCGGTCGACGATAGCCGCCGAGACCTGCCGGCTGACGGAGTGGGGGCCGAGGACGCTGGAGTCGAGATGAAGAAGTTTCATTTGGGGTCACCCTGGTATAAGTTTGTAACCAGAGCTACATGAGTGACTGTTGAAATCCCCGCAAGAACGCACTTTTTTGAGCCATGGGCACATCTTTGAAACCTGCGAACACCGATTTGCCTGCGCCGCCGAGGCCAAATCCGGGGTCGGATGCGAGACCCGATCCGATGCCGGATCCGAACCATGCGGACTGTCGCGGGGTCGCCTCCGTGCTGTCCCGCGTCGGCGACAAATGGAGCGTGTTCGTCATCATGATGCTGAGCGACGGACCGAAGCGCTTCAACGAGCTGAAGCGCATGATCAACGGCATCTCGCAGCGGATGCTGACCCTGACGCTGCGCGGGCTGGAGCGCGACGGCCTCGTCACGCGCACGATCTTTCCCACTATTCCCCCGCGGGTCGATTATGAGCTGACTGATCTCGGCCGCGGTCTCCAGCAGCCAGTCAAAGCGCTCGGAGAGTGGGCGATCAGACACCAGACGCAGATCGCGACGGCGCGGTCGCGGTTCGACGAGCGCAACGAGACCTAGAGCAAAGACACCAAGCCGCCGCCGTGACGCTCGAGCTTTCCGGCGAGTTCGAGCTCCAGCAGCACGGTGCGCACGATCGCGGGCGAGGCGCCGGACATCCGCACGAGATCGTCTATTGAAATCGGCGCCGGGCCGAGCAGGCCGGTGATCTGGTCGCGGTCGTGGCGTTGCGGATCGCTCTCGAACGGCTCGCTGTCGGGCTCTTCAGCCGGATGCATCAGCGGCCGCTCCATGATCGGCTGGACCGCATTGACGATGTCGGCAGCCTCCGTAACAAGCGTCGCGCCCTGCTTGATCAGATCGTTGGCCCCGGCGGCGCGCGGATCGAGCGGCGAGCCCGGCACCGCGAACACCTCGCGGCCCTGTTCGGCCGCCATGCGCGCGGTGATCAGCGAGCCCGAGCGGTGCGCCGCCTCGACCACGACCACGCCGAGCGAGGCGCCGGAGATCAGCCGGTTGCGGCGGGGGAAGTCGCGGGCGCGCGGCTCATGGCCGAGCGGCATCTCGGAGATCGCAGCGCCTTCGTGATCGAGGATCGATGTGAGCAGATCGCCATGCTCGGGCGGATAGATGCAATCATGTCCGCCGGCGAGCACGGCAATCGTGCCGCTTTCGACGCTGGCGCGATGCGCGGCCTGGTCGACGCCGCGGGCGAGGCCGGAGATGACGACAAAGCCGGCTTCGCCGAGCTCGCGCGCGAGCTGACCGGCAAACTTCAGTCCGGCGCCGGAGGCATTGCGCGAGCCGACGATCGCGATCATCGGCCGCATCAAGGTTTTCGTGTCGCCGCGCACGGCGAGCAGCGGCGGCGCGTCATCGATCATTGCGAGCCGCGCCGGATAGCCGTCCTCGCCGGGCGCAAGCCAGGCAATGCCAAATCTGCGGCTCGCGGCGAGTTCGGCCTTCGCCTCATCGGCGCTGCAGATGCGCCCCGACCGCGCTGCGCCGCCGCGGCGTGCCAGATCCGGCAGCCGCTCCAGCGCGGCACGCGCGCTGCCGAAATGATCGACCAGCGAGCGGAAGGTGCGCGGCCCTACATTGTCGGAGCGGATCAGGCGCAGGCGGTCGATCCTGTCAGACTCGGTCAGCTCCACGCTGGGGTTGATGGCGTCCACGGCGTCTCCTTGCGGGAGCAGCATGGAACAACCTGAGGGCGTTGCGCAACAGCGACGTGTGCTTGCGCGACCACACCCCGATGCTAAAAGCGACCTCAATAAATAAGAAGGGTGTTGCCATGATCTCACTTGCTGACCTCCAGCGCCGCATCGAAGCGGGCGAGTTGTCGCCCGATGCCGCCATCGCGCAGTCGCACGCGGCGATCGAGGCGAAGGAGAAGGACGTCCATGCCTTCGTCCGCCACGACAAGTCGGCGAGAGCGCAAGGCTCCGGCCCGCTGCGCGGTATCGCCGTCGGCATCAAGGACATCATCGACACCGCCAACATGCCGACCGAGATGGGCTCCGAGATCTACCGCGGCTGGCAGCCGCGCTCGGACGCACCGGTCGTGATGATGCTGAAGCGGGCAGGGGCCACCATCATCGGCAAGACTACGACCACGGCGTTCGCCTCGCGCGATCCGACCCCGACGCTCAATCCGCACAACCTTGGTCATTCGCCGGGCGGCTCGTCGTCGGGGTCGGCGGCAGCCGTCGGCGCCGGCATGATCCCGTTGGCGCTGGGCACGCAGACCGGCGGCTCGGTGATCCGGCCTGCGGCCTATTGCGGGACGGCCGCGATCAAACCGTCATTCCGGATGCTGCCGACGGTCGGCGTCAAATGCTACTCATGGGCGCTCGACACGGTCGGCCTGTTCGGCGCGCGGGCGGAAGATCTCGCGCGCGGGCTTCTCGCGATGACCGGCCGCAGCGAATTCTCCGGCATCGTCGCAGCGAAAGCGCCGCGCATCGGCGTGGTCAGGCAGGAATTCGCAGGCACCGTCGAGCCGGCGGCGGAAGAGGGACTGCAAGCCGCGATCAAGGCCGCTGAAAAGGCCGGCGCCAGCGTGCAGATCATCGATCTGCCGGCGGCGGTGCAGGAGGCCTGGCGCATCCATCCGATCGTCCAGGATTTCGAGGCGCATCGCGCGCTGGCCTGGGAGTTTTCGGAACGCCACGACGAGATCGCGCCGATGCTGCGCGCCAGTCTCGACGCGACGGCGGGGCTGACGCCCAGGGAATATGACGAGGCGCGCCGGATCAGCCGTCGCGGCCGCCGCGAGCTCGGCGAATTGTTCGAAGGCATCGACGTGCTCCTGACCTATTCCGCGCCGGGTACGGCGCCGGCCAAGGAGCTCGCGACCACCGGCGATCCCCGCTACAACCGGCTGTGGACGCTGATGGGCAATCCTTGCGTCAACGTTCCGGTGCTGAAGGCCAATGGCCTGCCGATCGGCGTGCAGGTGATCGCGCGCTTCGGCAATGATCCGCTCGCACTTTCGGCGGCGTGGTTCCTCGAGGAGGCGTTGGCGAAATCAGGCTAGCGCGGGTTCGGCGCGAGACACCTGTTGGGCGCGCGCGGGCGCGTTGCCGTTCGCGCCTTGCCCGAGCCAGCGCTCGGCGGCCTCGCGGCCACTCCGGTGCAGCGTGCGAATGAAGCCGCGGCCGAGATCGGTGGATGAGCGCTGTGCCAGCCCATCGACGAAGTCTTCGGCCGCGATCCTGGAGAGCCGCAGCGACGGCGCGGCATGAGCCTGTGCCCATTCGATGGCCGCGATCTCGGCATTGAGGGCGGCATTGGCCGCGATCTGGTCGAGCCGGCGGTCGATCGCGGCGAGCGTGATCGGCACGTAGCTGTCGCGGGCCGGCGTGAGCTGGACGAGCAGGACATCGGCGGTCGTCGTTTCCTGCGCCAGTCGCAGCAGCGGCGGATTGCCGCCAAAGCCGCCGTCCCAATAGGCTTCGCCGTCGATCTCGACGGCGCAGTGCACCAGCGGCGGACAGGTCGAGGCCAGCGCGACATCGGCGGTGATGGCGTCGTTGCGGAAGATCTGTTGCTGGCCGTCGCGGATCCGCGTCGCCGCGATCAGCAGCTTCGGACACCTCGCGTTGCGCAAGGAGGCAAAATCGATGTCGCGCGACAGCGCCTGCCGTAGCGGGTCAAGATCGAACGGATCGAACTGGCCGGAGCGCAGCGTCGGGCCGAATGCGACCGAGCTTCCCGCCGGCGAAAAGCCGCCGATCAGCATCAGCGAGCGGAACGAGGCCTCGTGCATCAGCCGGAGCCAGAACCGGTTCAGCCGCGACCGGGCACCTTCGCGGCCGCCCTCGGCAAGACCGCAAGCGAGCAGCAGCGCATTGATCGCGCCCGCGCTGGCGCCGCTGACGGTGTCGATCGCGATGTCAGGCTCTTCCAGCAGCCGCTCCAGCACGCCCCAGCTGAAGGCGGCAAAGGTGCCGCCGCCTTGGAGCGCCAGCGACAATCTTCGTGGCGGCCATTGGCTGGCGTGCACCTGCTGGGGCGTAACGGGCGCGGCCGTGGTCACGACCTCGACCGTCACAGGTGCTTGCGCGACCGGATCGGGCTGCGGCGCTGGCGGCATAACAGGAAGAGGCGCTGGCGTGGGAGGGGGCGAGGGCGCATCGGACCAGATCTCGGTCGTCGCGAGCAGCCGGCTTGCCGCCGTGCGCACTGCGCCCAGCGAACCAACCCCATCATGCACGCCGACAATCTTCTCGCTCATTCTGAGCAACCGCGTAACGCCATCTCCGCTGTCAGGATGACAGGTCCGGAATCCGCTCGCCAACACAACCGTGATTCGGCCGTCAGTTGCGAACAGGATTTGGGATATAATGTGGAGGGACCGCTTCGGTATCCGTAGATGCCCGGCCTCAAGCCTTCTCGCCGATCCGGCTTTCGCGGCCCGCTTGCAAGCGCTTGATGTTCTCTCGGTGCGCGTAGAACAGCAGAAGCGTCAGCACTGCTGCCAGTGCGGACAATGCGAGGTGCCCGAACCACCACAGGAACATCGGCGTGATGAACGCCGCCACCAGCGCGGAAAGCGAGGAATAGCGGGTGGTGAAGGCGGTCGCCAGCCAGATCAGGCAGAACACGACCGCGCCTGGCCAGAACAGGCCGAGCAGGATGCCGATATAGACGGCGACGCCCTTGCCCCCCTTGAATTTCAGCCAAACCGGGAAGAGATGGCCGAGGAAGGCGCCGAGGCCGGCCAGCATGGCGGCATTGGGTCCTGCGATGTAGCCGGCGATCACCACGGCCACGGTGCCCTTGAGCGCGTCGAGCAGCAGGGTGCCCGCGGCAAGGCTCTTGCGTCCCGTGCGCAGCACATTGGTGGCGCCGATGCTGCCGGAGCCGATTGAGCGGATATCCTGCGTGCCGGCGAGCTTGGTCAGGACCAGCCCGAACGGAATCGAGCCGAGGAGGTAGCCGATGACGAAGGCCACCGGCAGGAATGCTTCAAGCCCCATGGCGGCATCTCCGCAGGCTGGATCTCCATGTCGACCGACCTTGCTCGTCAGACATGCTCATAGACCGTCCGACCGCCGACAATGGTGCGCACCACGCGGCCTGTAAAGCGCGCCTCGTCAAACGGGGTGTTCTTGCAGGGCGATTTGAGATCGGCGGGATCGACCACCCAGGGCGTGTCGGGGTCGATCACGATGACGTCGGCCGGGCTCCCGGCGCGCAGGGTTCCGCCGGGCAGCCCAAGCAACTCGGCCGGGCGGGTCGACATCGCGCTGATCAGCGTCTTCAGTTCCATTTCGCCATTATGCACCAGCCGGAGGCCCGCCGGCAGCATGGTCTCGAGTCCCACCGCGCCGGGTGCTGCTTCCGCGAACGGTAGGCGCTTGACCTCGACGTCCTGCGGATTGTGGTCGGACATGATGACGTCGAGAAGGCCGGAGGCGAGCGCCGCCACCAGCGCGCGGCGGTCGTCCTCGGTCCGCAGCGGCGGCGACAGCTTCAGGAACGAACGGTAGGGGCCGATGTCGTTCTCGTTCAGCGCCAGATGGTTGATCGAGACCGAGGCGCTGACGGCGAGGCCGGCGTCGCGGGCACGCTGAAGGATGTCGAGGGAATCGATGCAGGTCAGCGAGGCCGCGTGATAGCGGCCGCCGGTGAGCGCGACCAGGCGCAGATCGCGCTCCAGCATGACGGCCTCGGCGGCATTCGGGATGCCCATCAGGCCGAGCCGGGTCGCGAACTCGCCCTCGTTCATCACGCCTTCGCCGACCAGATTGGGGTCCTCGGTGTGATGCACGATCAGCGCGTCGAAGTCCCGGCCGTAGGTCAGCGCGCGGCGCATCACCTGGGCGTTGGTTACGCTCCTGTCGCCATCGCTGAAGGCGACCGCGCCGGCGGCTTTCAACAGGCCGAACTCGGTCATCTCCTCGCCGAGCATGCCCTTGGTCAGGGCCGCCATCGGCTGGATGTTGACGATCGCGGTGTCGCGGGCGCGGCGCATCACGAAGTCGACCGTCGCCGAGTTATCGATAACCGGAGAAGTATCGGGCTGGCAGATGATGGTGGTGATGCCGCCGGTGGCGGCGGCCTGGCTCGCCGACGCAAAGGTCTCGCGATGGCTCAGGCCGGGCTCGCCGACGAAGGCGCGCATGTCGATCAGGCCCGGCGCCACGATCTTGCCGGAGCAGTTGACGATGTCGGTGCCCTCGGGGACGCCGGCCGCGCCGATGCCGCGGCGGGTCTCGCGGATGGCGCCGTCGGCGATCAGGACGTCGCCGAGGCCGTCGAAATCCCTGGAGGGATCGACGACGCGGGCATTGGCGAGCAGGATGGGGCGGCGGTCGGTCAGCATCGGCATCACGCGTTCGGCAGGTTACGGGCGAGCGCTTCGAGCACGGCCATGCGTACCGCGACGCCCATCTCCACCTGTTCGCGGATCAGGGACTGTGCGCCGTCGGCCACGATCGAGTCGATCTCCACGCCGCGATTCATGGGGCCGGGATGCATCACGAGGGCATCCGGCTTGGCGTAGGCGAGCTTCTTCTGGTCGAGCCCGAAATAATGGAAGTATTCCGATGACGAGGGCACGAAGGAGCCGTTCATGCGCTCGCGCTGGAGCCGCAGCATCATCACGATGTCGGCGCCCTCCAGGCCCTCGCGCATGTCGCGCGCGACCTCGACACCCATCCGCTCGATGCCGGGCGGCAAGAGCGTGGAGGGCCCGACGACGCGGACGCGGGCGCCCATGGTGTTGAGCAGGATGATGTTCGAGCGGGCCACGCGCGAATGTAGCACGTCGCCGCAGATCGCGACCACGAGGCCTTCGATCCGGCCCTTGTTGCGGCGGATGGTGAGCGCGTCCAGCAGCGCCTGCGTCGGATGCTCATGCGCGCCGTCGCCGGCATTGATCACGGAACCGTCAACCTTGCGCGCCAGCAGTTCCACCGCGCCGGAGGCGTGATGGCGCACGACAAGGATATCCGGGTGCATCGCGTTCAGCGTCACCGCGGTGTCGATCAGGGTCTCGCCCTTGCGGATCGAGGAGGAGGACACCGACATGTTCATGACGTCGGCGCCGAGCCGTTTTCCCGCGAGCTCGAACGAGGACTGGGTCCGGGTGGATGCCTCGAAGAAGAGGTTCACTTGCGTCCGTCCACGCAGGACGGTTCGCTTCTTGTCAACCTGGCGGTTGAGCTCGACATATTCTTCGGACAGGTCGAGGAGGCCGCTGATGTCGGCCGCGGAAAGGCCCTCGATGCCCAGCAAATGCCGGTGGCCGAGGACGAAGGTCGATTTCGATGTCATTAAAAGCAGAGCTATAGGGGCGGATGGCGGGGGGAGCAAGGGGCAAACGGTTGGGCGGGAGTTATCCCCTGATCTGTCTCCTTGTCGTCATTCCGGGGCGATGCGAAGCATCGAACCCGGAATCTCGAGATTCCGGGTTCGGCTCTCCGAGCCGCCCCGGAATGACAGGGGAAAGCGAATGCACATAGCGAAGCCAATTTTGATTGCACTTTTAGCAATCGCCTCAGTCTCCGCAGCCCACGCCCAGTCGCTCCCCGGCGGATTCGTGTACCTGCGCGACATCGACCCCGGCATCATCCAGGACATCCGCTACGCCACCTCGAACAATTTCGTCGGCCGTCCGCTCGCCGGCTACGGCGCCGGCGAATGCGTGGTGAAGCGCGAGGTGGGGCTGCGGCTGAAGGCGGTCCAGGCGGAGCTCGCGGCTCGAAATCTCTCGCTCAAGATGTTCGACTGCTACCGGCCCGCGCGGGCCTCGCTCGACATGGTGAAGTGGTCGCAGAACGGCCATGAGACCGCGGCCGAGCGGCGCTACAATCCAAAGATCCCGAAGACCGAGTTGTTTCGGCTTGGCTACATCGCGAGCCGTTCGCAGCATTCGACCGGGGCGGCGCTCGATCTCACTCTGGTCGATCTCAAGGCTGACAATTCCGCCAAATATGATCCATCAAAACCTTATGCCGATTGCACGGCGCCGTTCCAGGCGCGGGCGCCCGAAGGCAGCGTCGACATGGGCACCGGCTACGACTGTACCGACGTGAAAGGGCATACCGCTGCACCATCGATCAATCCGGAGCAGCGCGGCTGGCGCAAGCGGTTGGTGGCTGCGATGGCCAGGCAAGGCTTTGTGAACTATTCGAAGGAGTGGTGGCACTTTTCTTTGCCGGGGGCGGGAGGGGCGGCCTATGATTTCCCGATCCAGCCGCGGCGGAACTAAGGTCCGGTCCGAGGAAGCATCATGACCCAGCCGAGCTTTGCGACCCATGAGGTCTTCAACCAGTCGCCGCCGTTCGAGGATATCGACCTCTTCGCCGTGGATCGGCCGCTGATCGAGGCGGTCAGGGCCAATGGCGGCGCTGCGGCGGAGCGTGAGCTGTCGGAGTTCGGCAAGCACTGGGGCTCGGCGGCAATGGCCGATCGCGGGCGCGCCGCGAACGAGAACACGCCCAAACTGCGCGGCTTCGATGCCAAGGGCAATCGCCGCGACCAGGTCGAGTTTCATCCCGCCTATCATGAGCTGATGGCGCACAGTGCGCATGCCGGCGTGCACAATTCGACGTGGACCGCGGATGGAAGACCTGCAGGCGATGCCGCCGAGGTCATTCGCGCGGCAAGATTCTACATGGCTTCGCAGGTCGAGACCGGTCATCTCTGTCCGATCACGATGACGCGCGCCTCGGTGGCCGCGCTAGCGATGCAGCCGGAACTGCTCGGCAAGGTGATGCCGGTGCTGTCGGCGAAGAGTTATGATCCCGGCTTCGCGCCCTGGTGGGAAAAGCGCGGCATGACGCTTGGCATGGGGATGACCGAGAAGCAGGGCGGCACCGACGTCCGCGCCAACATGACCCGTGCGGTGCGCGACGGAAGCGCCTATCGCATCACCGGCCACAAATGGTTCATGTCGGCGCCGATGTGCGATGCGTTCCTGGTGCTGGCGCAGGCGGAGAACGGCCTGACCTGCTTCTTCATGCCGCGCTTTGCACCGGATGGCTCGGTGAACGCGATCCAGTTCCAGCGGCTGAAAGACAAGCTCGGCAACCGTTCCAATGCGTCGTCCGAAGTGGAGTTCGTCGGCGCCTATGCCGAAGCGGTGGGCGAGGAGGGCAAGGGTATTCGCACCATCATCCAGATGGTGCAGCTGACGCGGCAGGATTGTGCGATCGCCTCCGTCGGCCTGATGCGCTCGGGGCTCGCACATGCGCTGCATCACGCCCGTCACCGCAGCGTGTTCCAGAAGCATCTCGCCGTCCAGCCCTTGATGCAGGCGGTGCTGTCGGACATGGCGCTGCATGTCGAGGCGAGCACAGCCCTGGTGATGCGGCTCTGCCGCGCCTTCGATCGCACGCCGCAGGATACGGCAGAGGCCGCCTATATGCGGCTGCTGACGCCCGCGATCAAATACTGGACCTGCAAGAGTGCGCCGCCGTTCCTCTTCGAGGCGATGGAGTGCCTCGGCGGCAACGGCTATGTCGAGGACGGCATTCTGGCGCGCCACTATCGCGAGTCGCCGGTCAACGCGATCTGGGAGGGCTCGGGCAACGTCATGTGCCTCGACGTGCTCCGCGCGCTCTCGCGCGAGCCGGAAGCGGCAATGGCGGTGCTGCAATCGCTGGCGGCCGAGACCAAGGGACTGCCGGGAGCAGGCGAGGCGGCCAGCTTCATCGGCAAGACCTTTCGCCGGGCCGACGGCGAGCGCGTCGCGCGGCTTGCGGTCGAGAAGCTGGCGCTGCTTGCGGCGGCTGCGGCGCTGAACGGAGTGTCTCCGCACAATGCCGAACTGTTCGCGAGCACGCGTCTCGCTGCCAATCACGCCGGCATGTACGGCGCGGTGGAGCTGGACAGTGGCGACGTGCGCGCGCTGCTGGAGAGGGCACTGCCGTGAGTGGGCAGGCTGTATTCAGACTGTCATGGCCGGGCTTGACCCGGCCATCCACGTCTTGTTGTGCGGCACGAGGAGCGTGGATGCCCGGGACAAGCCCGGGCATGACGACCTCTCGATAGTTTCCGCTACCCAATGAAAGCCTTCTGATGGATTCCCTCAATCCCGACCATCCGCCGCTGACCGTGACGCCTGCGACGCCGCGCGTCTGGATGTTCTGGGGCACGGCGCTGTGGGGCCTCCTCATCTTCGCCGCGATGTTCGTCGGGCAGATCGGCGCGATCGTTCTGCTGGTGGCGCAGCGTGGTCTGCCGATGAACCTCGCCTCGCTGCAACTCGTCGGCCAGGAGCCCCAGGCGCTCGCGCTGTCGGTCGCCATGGGTCTGCCGGCGACGTTGGCCGCGGTCTGGCTCGCCATTCGCATCAAGAAGGCGTCCTTCGTCGATTATCTCGCACTGCATTGGCCGTCCTGGAAGCAGCTGCTGTTCGGCGTCATCGGCCTCATCCTGATCGTGGTGGCCTGGGAGACGATGTCGCGCGCACTCGGCCGCGAGGCGACGCCGGGCTTCATGACCGATCTCTTGAAATCGGGCCGCGACAAGGGTGCAGCCCTGCTGTTGCTGTTCGCCTTCAGCGTGGCGGCGCCGATGTCGGAGGAAGTCCTGGCGCGGGGCTTCCTCTATCGCGGCTGGTCGGAAAGCTTCCTGCGTGTGCCCGGCGCGATCCTGCTGTCGTCGCTGGTGTGGACGATCGTGCATTTGCAGTACGATCTGTACTTCCTCGCCGAGGTCTTCTGCATCGGATTGTGGTTCGGTTACATGCGCTACCGCGCCAATTCGCTCTGGCTCACGATCGTGCTGCACGCGCTGAACAATTTGACGGCGGTGGTGCTGACGATGTGGCTGGGAATCTGATCAGGCCGCCAGCGCGATCGCGACCGGCATCGTCACGGCGGCGAAGATCGTCTGCAGCGTGATGATCTGCGCCAGCAGCGGCGCATCGCCGCCCATCTGGCGGGCCATGACATAGGCGCTGGACGACGTCGGCACCGCCGAGCAGATCGCCACGATCGCCAGGCTGTTGCCGGACAACCCGAACCAGACGCCGAGTCCCATTGCGAGCGCGGGCATCAGCACGAGCTTGAAGACGACGCCGATGGCCGCGCCCAGGCTCGGGCGCAAAAGGCCATTGAGATGCAGGCCGGCACCGGTGACGAGCAGCCCGATCGCCAGCGAGGAGCGGCTCAGCGCGTCGGCCACGTCATGCCAGATCTTCGGCAGCGGCAGGTGCAGCAGGTTGACGGCGAGCCCTATCACGCAGGCCCAGATCAGCGGATTGCGGATCACCGTCATCACGATCGTACGTACGGACTGCTTTTCGGGCGCGGCGTAATGGGCGAGCACCACGACGCTCAACACATTGACCAGGGGAATGATCGCGACCATCGCCACGGAGGCGAGCGCCAGTCCGACATTGCCGAACATGTTGGCGGCGACCGACAGCCCGACGAAGGTCTGCCAGCGCGTTGCGCCCTGGAAGATCGAGGTGAAGGCGGGGCCGTCGATGCCGAGCCGCGCCAAGGCGGGGCGCAGCGCGAGGCACAACAGCGACATCGCGAGCGCCGACAGCAGCAGGGCGCCGCCGACACCGGCGACCGGCACCTCGGAGAGGTCGGCCTTCACCAGAGTCTGGATCAGCAACATCGGAAACAGCACGAAATAGGTCAGCCGCTCCAGCCCGTGCCACTGCGTGTCGAGCCGCATCAGGCTGCGCTTCAGCACGATGCCGAGCACGATGAGGATGAAGACCGGCAGCAGCGCTGCGATCACGACGGGCATGGATCAGTCGATCCCCGGGCTGGCGCGAAGATTGGCGAGCCGGTCGAGCGCGCCTTGCAGGATGAAGATCGCGGCGTGCTCGTCGATCACCTCGGCGCGCTTGGCGCGGCTGACGTCCATGCCGATCAGCTCGCGCTCGACCGCCGCGGTCGAGAGGCGCTCGTCCCAGAGGCCAATGGGGAGCGCAGTCAGCCCGGCAAGATTGCGGGCGAACGCGCGGGTGGATTGCGCGCGCGGGCCCTCGCTGCCGTCCATGTTGATGGGCAAGCCCAGCACGAAACCGGCTGCCTTGCGCTCGGCCGCGATCGCGAGAAGGCGAGCGGCATCCTGCTTGAAGGCCTTGCGCTGGATCGTCTCGACGCCGGTGGCCAACCGCCGGTCGGGATCGGAGACGGCAACGCCGATGGTTTTTGTACCGAGGTCGAGCCCGATCAGGGCGCCGCGCGCGGGCCAGTGGGTTGCAGCATCGACGAGAGACAGGATAAGAGCCGGCATGGCCTAAGCGCATATCATGCGTCGAGCTGCGGAGTGAACCCTGGACATGGATGCACTGACACTATTCGGCCTGTTTGCCGTGACGGCGATGCTGGTCTGCTATGCGCTGGAAGACCGCAGCCATTGGTTCGTGCTGCTCTTCGCCGTTTCGTGCGCGCTCGGCTCGGCCTATGGCTTCCTGCAGGGCGCCTGGCCATTCGGCCTCGTCGAGGCGATCTGGGCTCTGGTGGCGCTGCGGCGGTGGCACCGCAAAGCGTAGCGACGGACGCTCGTCTTCGGACTTGTCTCTCAGAGGCGCTTTCAAAATCGTGATCGCCGCGCCTGCGAGAACATCGATCATTTGTTGCGTAGCTCACACAAGCAAAGCGCGTCCCATGACATGATGTCGCGCGCGGGGCGATCGGCATCGATTGACGCCTAGGTTGTAGCGCGATAGGTTTATCGTGCTAAAGTAGTGGGGGCATCGACCCCGATTTTTGAACAATCATTGGTAGTGACGGTGGTTCGACCGCACTGCAGCCTTGGCGCGATTTTCAGCGTCCACGCGTCGATATTCATCCGAATTTTCGAGAGGTCATCATGTTCATCAAGCCAAGCCTGATCGCGGGCTCAGAACGGCGATTCAAGCAAGCCGAGTTTTCACCGGAAGCCTTGAACCGAAAACTGGGCGACGGCCCGATCGAGATGTCGGTCGAGAAGAAGCGCCTGCGGCAACGCCAGCTCCTTGCCGAAACACGCGACGTGCAGGCCGCCGAGATCGGCCTCGAGCGGATCATTCAGGGCAACGATCTCGACAGCATCAACTATCTCGCCAAGGGTACGGCCGCCGCGCGGCCGATCTGTCGCATCCAGCTCCGGGACCTCAGGTCAAATCTGCTCGGCTATGGCTCGGGCTTTCTGATCGGGCCCGGCCTGCTGCTGACGAACCATCACGTTTTCGGCAAGCCGGCCGACGCAGCCAATTCGATCGCCGATTTCAATTACGAGCTGGACATTTCGGGACAAGAGTGCGTGCCGGTCAGATTTGGATTCGAGCCGCGCAAGTTCTTCTACACCAATGATAGGCTGGATTTCTCGATCGTCGCGGTGGCACCGACCTCGCTGTCAGGCGACGAACACCTCGAGGATTGGGGATGGTTGCCGCTGAGCGGCGCGCCCGGCAAGGCCGACCCGGGCGAGTACCTCACCATCGTCCAGCATCCCAGCGGGCAGATGAAGCAGGTCTGCGTCCGCGAGAACAAGCTGCTCAAATATGTCGGCGACTTCCTCTGGTACAACACCGATACCACGGCCGGGTCGTCAGGCTCGCCGGCGTTCAACCGCTTCTGGCAGGTGGGTCGCGCTGCACCACAGCGGTGTGCCGAGGAAAGACGCGCGGGGCCGCACGCTGACCAAGGACGGCAAGGTGTGGGATGCCTCGATGGACGAAACCTCGATCGACTGGATCGCCAACGAAGGCATCCGGATCAGTGCGATCGTCGCCGACCTCAAGATTTCCGTCGGCTCGCATCCCATGATCAAGCCGGTGCTCGACGAGGAAGAGCCGCCGACCCGGCACGAGGTCGACAGAATGCCGCAGCCAGCCGCGGCGGCTCCCTTCGGGGCCAACCTCTGGGTCGAGCAATCCGTCGACGGAACCTCGCTGGTTGTCCCGGTCCGCGTGCCATTGCCAATGTTCAGGCAGGACATTCCGATGGTGCCGCTCGTTCCTGGCCTCGGAGGCAATGGCGGAGCGCCGAACGGCGGTGTGCAGAATGGCGGCAAGCCCTTGATCGTTCCACCGGTGGGCCTGTTGCCCCACATCAGTGCGAAGAACGGCCTGCCAATGGAGGCCGTGCATATCGATCAAAGCACGCTGAAATCGCGGCCAGGCTACAAGGCAAATTTCCTCGGCAGCGGCAAATTCTCAGTTCCCTTGCCGAAAATACCTGCCGCCCTCAAATCCCGGGTTGCGACGTTGAAGGGAAGCTCCAAGCAGTCCGAGCTGAAATATTTCAACTATAGCGTCGTCATGAATAAGGAGCGCGGGCTCGCCTTCTTCAGCTGCGTGAATATCGACGGCGGGCAGCAGCAGGACGTCGGCAAGCGCGAAGGCGATTCCTGGTTGCGCGATCCGCGCATCGACGACGACGCCCAGATCGGCAACGAGTTCTACGGCAAGCAGGCCACGTTCGAGGCCGACCGCAGCAAGAATCCGTTCGACCGCGGTCATCTTGTCCGCCGCCTCGATGCGACCTGGGGCGACACCGTCGCCGCGGCCAAGCAGCACGGCGACGATTCCTTCCATTTCACCAATTGCTCGCCTCAGTTCTTCTCGTTCAACCAGGGCAAGCAGCTCTGGGCAGGACTGGAGGATTATACGCGCGACGTCCTGCTCGAAGGCGAGGAGAAGGGCATCGTGATGAACGGTCCGGTCTTCGACGGGCCGGATGCCGACGGCTCCGAATTGCCCAATCCGGCCGGCAGGTCGCACAAGGATCCGAGCTTCGGCGGCGTTCAAATACCGAAATACTTCTGGAAGATCCTGGTTCGACGCGACGACGACGGTCTCAAGGCGGCAGCATTCCTGATGAGCCAGCGGAAGCTCGTCATGGAGATCGACCGGATTCAGGAGGCGGATCTGCTCGAGCGCATGTCCGAAGAGGACGTCAGCGTCTTCCAGGTCTCGATCGCGCACCTGACGAAATTGACCAAGCTCGACTTCGGCAATCTCGCCGACGCGGATTCGCACGAGGCGACCTCGGTCGGGCCGCGTCGGATCGAGTCCTACGAGGACATTCGACTCAAATAGCAGTTCGGTTCGTGGAGCTGCGAAGCCGACGCAGAGGTCGGGTGGGGGCAGCGGTGCGCTCCACAGAGACACTGCACGACCTCACCCGGATTCCTTGGGCCGGTCTCGTCGGCGTCAGCGGATCGCGATCGGGTTGATCATCGCCTGCACGCCGCCGGTCCAGCGCGGCTGGCCGAGCAGGAGGAAACGTCGCGTCAGGCCGCGATCACGTCCTCGTCCTGCTTCAGACATGCGGTAAAACCGCAGAGTGCGCTGGTTTGATGGCCGGCCCGGCGCTGGATGAAGAGTGTCTCGACGCGCGCGTGCGAGGCACTCAACGTGTGGATCGACACGTTGCCGTTCATCGCGCTGCATTCGACCACCGCGCGCGGCAGCAGCGTCACGCCCATATCTGCGGCGACGCAGCCGATCATGCCGTCGAGCGTGCCGAGTTCGAAGCGCGCCGCCGAAGGCCAGCCGAATTCGACGAATACCTGTTCGAGCCGCTGGCGGTAGGTGCAGCCGGTTCGAAAGACCAGCGCGGTCGGGCCGGACTCCGGCGTGCCGGCGCGCAGCTCGGCCAGCGAGGCCCAGCGCCGCGCGCTGACCAGCACCAGCTCCTCGCGGAAGGCGCTCGTCGCGACGAGATCGGCATGCGTGATGGGACCCGCGACGAAGGCGCCGTCGAGCGTGCCGTCGAGCACGGCGGCGACGAGGTCGGCGGTCGGCGCGGTGCGCAAGGAAAGTCGCACTGCGGGAAAGCGGCGATGGAAATCCGCCAGCAGCGGCGGCAGGCGTACGGCCGCCGTTGTCTCCATCGATCCGATCGCGAGCGGTCCTTTCGGCTCGCCATCGTCACGTGCGGCGAGCAAGGCTTCGCGCGACAGCGCCGCCATCTTTTGCGCGTAGGGGAGGAGGCGCTTGCCCGCCCCGGTCAGCGTCATGCCGCGCGCGTGGCGCTCGAACAGCGCCGTGCCGATCTCCGCCTCCAGTGCCTTCACGCGCTGGGTGACGTTCGACTGCACCGTGTTGAGCTCTTCGGCGGCGCGCGTGATGCCGCCGGCGCGGGCGACGGCGGCGAAGGTCTGGAGATCGCTGAGTTCCATGGCCCGTTTCTCTTTTTGAGATGGCAGCGTTCTATAGAATTCAATTTTGAAGAATGCTATTCGCGCCTAATCTTCCTGTCCAGAGTGGGAGGACCCATGCCGATTGCTACACCGCTCACGGAGATGCTCGGGATCAGGCATCCGATCCTGTCGGCTCCCATGGATACGATCGCGGGAAGCCGGCTGACCCGCGCTGTCAGCGAGGCCGGCGGATTCGGCATCCTGGGCGGTGGATACGGCGACCGTGGCCGACTTCAGACAGAGGCCGCAGAGCTGAAGGGCTTTGCGCCGTTCGGCATAGGCTTCATCACCTGGAGCCTGGCAAAACAGCCCGAGCTGCTCGACATTGCACTCGACGCTCGCCCGCAGGCCATCATGCTGTCGTTCGGTGATCCGGCGCCGTTCGCGCCGCGGATCAAGGCGAACGGTGCGCGATTGATCTGCCAGGTGCAGAGCGAGGACATGGCCAAGCAGGCGCTCGATGCCGGCGCGGAGATCCTGGTCGCGCAGGGCACCGAAGCCGGCGGCCACGGCGCGTCGCGCACCACGGTCGATATCGTGCCGGCTATCGTCGATCTTGCGGCCGGACGCGTGCCGGTCGTCGCCGCTGGCGGCATCGCCGATGGCCGGGGCCTCGCCGCAATGATGATGCTGGGCGCATCCGGCGTGCTGATCGGCACGCGCTTCTACGCGAGCGTGGAGGCCAACGGCGCGGACGAAGCGAAGCAGCGTATTCGCACGGCTGACGGCAATGATACGGTGCGCGGCGTCATCTTCGACTGGTCGCGCAGCCTGTTCTGGCCGGCACCCTTCACCGCGCGCTCGCTGGTCAACGACCATATCAGGCGCTGGACCGGCCGCGAGGTCGAGCTCATGCAGCGCGCGAGCGAGGTCGCCGTCGAGTATGTTGCGGCGAAGGCCGCGGGCAATTTCGAGGTCGCCGCCGTCTTTGCCGGCGAGGCGGTCGGGCTGATCCATGATATTCCGCCCGCCGCGGAGATCGTCGAACGCATCGCGACCGAGGCCGAGCAACTTTTGGCCGGTCGTCGCAATTCCATCGTGTCCGCCTGAACTGCGAGAGAACCCATGTGGCCTGACCGTCGACTGATCGACCTCTTCAAGACCGAATTCCCGATTGTGCTGGCGCCGATGGCCGGCGTGATGGATGCGGAGTTGGTGATCGCCGTGGCAGAGGGCGGCGGGCTCGGCTCGTTGCCGAGCGCGATGCTGTCGCCGGAGAAGGCGCGCGAGCAGGTCAACATCATCCGCCAGCGCGTGAAGGCACCGGTGAACATGAACTTCTTCTGCCACACGCCGGTCGAGCTGACGGCCGAGGCAGAGGCGCGCTGGAAGCAGCGGCTCACAGGTTATTACACCGAACATGGTCTCGATCCGGCAGCACCGATCGCCGCGGCGAACCGCGCACCGTTCGACGCCGCCTTCTGCGAGGTCGTCGAGGAGCTGAAGCCTGAGATCGTCAGCTTCCATTTCGGTCTGCCGGAACAGACGCTGCTCAAGCGCGTCAAGGCGGCGGGTTGCCTCGTCATCTCGTCCGCTACCACGGTGAAGGAAGCGGTCTGGCTGGAGCAGCACGGCGTCGATGCGGTCATTGCGCAAGGCGCCGAAGCGGGCGGGCATCGCGGCATGTTCCTGACCGACAAGATCTCCGAGCAGCCAGGCACTTTCGCGCTGGTGCCGCAGGTCGCCGATGCCGTGAAAGTGCCTGTCATCGCGGCCGGCGGTATTGCCGACGGGCGCGGCATCGCCGCCGCCTTCGCGCTCGGCGCATCAGGCGTGCAGATCGGCAGCGCTTATCTGCGATGTCCGGAATCCAAGGTCAGCGCGGGCGGCCGCAAGGCGCTCGCTGAAGCCCGGGACGATTCCACCGTCATCACCAACGTCATGACCGGCCGTCCGGCGCGCGGCGTCCAGAACCGCCTGATGCGCGAGGCCGGCCCGGTCTCGCCGGATGCGCCGCCGTTCCCCCATGCCGCGACCGCACTGGGGCCACTGAAGGCATCTGCCGAAAAGCAGGGCAGGGTGGATTTCACCAATCTCTGGGCGGGCCAGGCGATTGCCCTTGGCCGGGAGGTGCCGGCGGCCGAATTGACCCGGGATCTGGCGAAATCGGCCCTTGCGCGCTTGCACCAGATGGCTGGCTAGCCAACCAGCCACGCCGGTTGCGGCGCAAAACCGGCCTCTGCTATACGGCACATAGGTTTTGCCGTGAGAGGCCTTATATAATGTCCGTCGACGCCGCTACCGTCCGCCGCATCGCGCATCTGGCGCGCATTGCGGTTTCCGAGGGCGAAGTTCCGCATCTTCAGGGCGAGCTCAATGCCATGCTCGCCTTTGTCGAGCAGCTTTCGGAGGTCAACGTCGAGGGCGTGGAGCCGATGACCTCGGTCACCCCGATGCAGATGAAGAAGCGGCAAGACGTGGTCAATGACGGCGAGATCGCCGACGATATCGTTGCCAACGCGCCCGCGACCGAAGGTCACTTCTTCCTCGTGCCCAAGGTCGTTGAATAATTCTGAGGACGTGGTCCGATGTGTCTGCTTTGCGACGATGAGAAGGCCTATCAGGCCTATATGAACTATCTCGACAAGATGGAGCGGCAGGGCAAGGCTGCCGACCCCAATGTCGCCGTCAATGCCGTGCTCGATGAGATCGAGGCCGCTGCGAAAGCCGCCGCCAAAAAAGACGACCCGGCCAACGACAAGACCCTGTCTCCATTCTTCTGCAGCCCGATCAATAAATGACCGATTTGACATCGCTGACGCTCGCCGAGGCCCGCAAGGGCCTCGCGGCCAAGTCTTTCACGTCACTCGAACTGACCGACGCGCATCTGAATGCGATCGAGGCTGCGCGCGTGCTCAACGCCTTCGTGATGGAGACGCCCGACCAGGCGCGCGCGATGGCGCGCGAGGCGGACGCTGGGATCGCCAAGGGGGACGCCGGTCCGCTTGCCGGCATTCCGCTCGGCATCAAGGATCTGTTCGCAACCAAGGGCGTGCGCACCACGGCGTGCTCCAAGATCCTCGGCAATTTCGTGCCGACTTATGAATCGACCGTGACCTCGCAGCTCTGGCGCGACGGCGCCGTGATGCTCGGCAAGCTCAACAATGACGAGTTCGCGATGGGCTCGGCGAACGAGACCTCGTGCTTCGGCCCCGTCGGCAATCCCTGGCGGCGCGAGGGAAGCAACACCACACTGGTGCCCGGCGGCTCGTCCGGTGGCTCGGCCTCGGCCGTGGCAGCGCTGCTCTGCATGGGCGCGACTGCGACCGACACCGGCGGCTCGATCCGCCAGCCGGCAGCGTTCACCGCGACCGTCGGCATCAAGCCGACCTATGGCCGCTGCTCGCGCTGGGGCATCGTCGCCTTTGCCTCCTCGCTCGACCAGGCAGGTCCGATCGCACGCAGCGTGCGCGATGCCGCGATGCTGCTGCGCTCGATGGCCGGGCACGATCCAAAGGACACGACCTCCGTCGACATGCCCGTGCCTGATTACGAGGCCGCGATCGGCAAGTCCGTGAAGAGCATCAGGATCGGCATTCCCAAGGAGTACCGCCTCGACGGTATGCCGGCCGAGATCGAGAAGCTGTGGAGCGAGGGCGCGGCCTGGCTGAAGGCGGCCGGCGCCGAGCTCGTCGAGGTGTCGCTGCCGCACACGAAATACGCGCTGCCGGCCTATTACATCGTGGCACCCGCGGAGGCCTCGTCCAATCTCGCGCGCTATGATGGTGTCCGCTACGGCTTGCGCGAGTCGGCCAAGAACATCATCGAGCAGTACGAGAACACCCGCGCCGAAGGCTTCGGTGCCGAGGTGAAGCGCCGCGTCATGATCGGCACCTATGTGCTGTCGGCAGGCTATTACGACGCATACTATTTGCGCGCCCAGAAAGTGCGCACGCTGATCAAGAAGGATTTTGAGGACTGCTTCGCGAAAGGCGTCGACGCGATCCTGACGCCGGCGACGCCGTCGGCGGCCTTCGGCATCGGCGAGAAGGGCGGTGCCGATCCCGTCGAAATGTATCTCAACGACATCTTCACGGTGACCGTGAACATGGCGGGCCTGCCGGGCATCGCCGTGCCCGCCGGCAAGGACGCGCAGGGCCTGCCGCTCGGCCTGCAGCTGATCGGACGGCCCTTCGACGAGGAGACGCTGTTCTCGCTCGGCGAAGTGATTGAGCAGGCCGCAGGCCGCTTCACGCCCGCGAGGTGGTGGTGAATGTCGCTGATTTCATCGCGAGCCTCGACGGCGCGGCACCTGCGCCGGATTTGAACGCGCCGCTCGCCGGCCTCTGGTGGGCGGCAAAGGGCGACTGGGACCGCGCGCACAAGATCGTTCAGGACGACAGCAGCCGTGAGGCGGCCTGGGTGCACGCCTATCTGCACCGGGTCGAAGGTGATCTCGGCAATGCCGGCTACTGGTACCGCCAGGCCGGCCAGCCCGCGGCGAAGGATTCATTGGAAGCGGAGTGGGAGCGGATCGCAAAAGCTCTGATCTGAACGGCGCGCCCGCGATCGGACAGGCTCACCGCACGATGGTGTTCGGCACGGCGCCAGAGCGCCAAGTCTCGGCGTTGGCATGGTCGGCTGCGGCCGAGAGCAGACGCGAGGGCACGTCGATCTGGCGGTTGGCGCGGGCGCGCTGAAGGATGCGCCGGCGTTCGATCTCGATGCAAGCGAGCGGGTGCCTTGCCAGCCAGTCGAGATCAATGCGCGAGGCCGCAAACCACGAGGAGTGGGACGCGCTCAGCTCGAGCTGTTCCAGCGCGGCGGCCACGAACCATCCGACAGGATCGGTACCAGGTGCAACATGGTCGAACCGTGGACACGCCGGCCAGAATGGCTCCGCGATCCGGCCCTTTCCCCCCTTGAGGACATCGGCCACGAGTTGCAGCGCGCCGACGGCTACACTGCGGTATCCTAGGTCCGATGCGATGCGGGCGAGCGTCGAAAGCCGCGGCAGCGAGGCCTGTTTCCGGCACAACGGTTCGAGTGTGCCGTAGGCGTGCTTCAGTGCGGCGTAGCGGACGGGCCAGGTGAGATCCCGCGAGCGCCACAGGGCGTAGCACGCGAGCGAATCCCGATAGACCGCATCATCCGCGACCGAACCGCCCGACAGGGCCGCGAAGATCGAGGCAAAGGGTTGTGCCTCGAACAAGGCCAGTGCCTTGGTGCGCGCGGCGTCGTCGAGCTCCCAATGCGGCATGGTTTCGATCAGCAAGCCGTCATGGGCCAGGGCGGCGGCACGGTCGGGTTTGGCAGAGAAGAGGTTCAGCTCGAAAGCATCGAGCGGCTCGCCGGTCTGCACGGGAACCAGGAGCGGAGCGCCGTCAAGCAGGCGGTAAATGCCGAACCCCAGTTTCGCGAAGGCGGCCGGCAGATTGTCGTTCTGCTTGGGGCCGGCCTTCACCTCGAACATGACAAGGGGCGAATGTTTGGAGAAGAAGGCGGTTGCGCCAACCAGGATGCGCTCTTCCTCGCCTTCGGCATCGATCTTGACGAAGTCGATCGAGCTCCAATTTCTCGATGTCAGTTCATTGTCCAACGATGTGATCCGAATGGCCTCGGTGGGACCGTCGCCGTCAAGCGAATTGAGTTCGCTCGATGTGCCGAGCACCAATCGGCCCTCGCGGGCGCTGTCGGAGAGTGCCGCATCGACGAGATGCAGATTGGCCGCTCCGTTCTTCGCCTTGCTGAGCGCGAGCAGGCGGCGCGGCTCGCTCGCAGGTTCATAGGCGAAGACCTGGCCCTCCGGGCCGACCAGCCGCGCCATCGGGAGGCTGTAAACGCCGAGATTGGCTCCGATGTCGAGCGCAGTCATCCCCGGTTTCAGCCAGCGCGAAAGAAACGCTGGCTCCTTTTCGAACCACTTCTCCTGCTCGAGAATGACATAGGTCGTGATTGCGTCGAGCGACGGCGGCACGACAATATGTGTCCCGTCCGCCATGCGAAGCGACAATTGCCCCATTGTTTTTCCCCGTCAGCCGACTGCGGAGTCTTCATGGCACGGATCACGTGTGGGTTCACGTCAAATCGTGCCGAGGTTGCGCAGGTTGCATCGCCACCTGCATCGGCTTATCTGTCGCTTGCCAAGCCTTGCCCGTGGCAATGGCCACCCTTTGATCATTCCTCCAGCACGGAACGACACTTTCGCCATGACCGCTGACGCGACACCCCACAAGCTTCTCAAGGGCGCCACCGGCGATTGGGAGATGGTCATCGGCATGGAGATCCATGCCCAGGTAACCTCGAACTCAAAACTGTTCTCGGGCGCATCGACCGCGTTCGGCGGCGAGCCGAACAGCCATGTGTCGCTGGTCGACGCCGCGATGCCGGGCATGCTGCCCGTCCTCAACGAGGAATGCGTCAGGCAGGCTGTCCGGACCGGGCTCGGTCTCAACGCGAAGATCAATCTGCGCTCGGTGTTCGACCGCAAGAACTATTTCTATCCGGACCTGCCGCAGGGCTACCAGATCAGCCAGTACAAGTCGCCCGTGGTAGGCGAGGGCGAGGTGCTGGTCGAGCTCGACGGCGGCCGCAGCGTCAGCATCGGCATCGAGCGCCTGCACCTTGAGCAGGATGCCGGCAAGCTGCTGCATGACCGGTCGCCGACGATGACCAATGTCGACCTCAACCGTTCCGGCGTGGCGCTGATGGAGATCGTCTCAAAACCGGACATCCGCGATGCCGAGCAGGCCAAGGCCTATGTGACCAAGCTGCGCTCGATCCTGCGTTATCTCGGCACCTGCGACGGCGACATGGAGAAGGGATCCTTGCGCGCCGACGTCAACGTCTCCGTGCGCAAGCCGGGCGCGCCGCTCGGCACCCGCTGCGAGATCAAGAACATGAACTCGATCAACTTCATCGGCCAGGCGATCGAGTACGAGGCACGTCGCCAGATCGAGATCCTCGAGGATGGCGGGGCGATCGACCAGGAAACGCGGCTCTACGATCCCAACAAGGGCGAGACGCGCTCGATGCGGTCCAAGGAGGAGGCGCACGACTATCGCTACTTCCCCGATCCGGATCTGCTGCCGCTGGAGTTCTCGCAAAGCTTCGTTGACGAGCTGAAGGCTGAGCTCCCCGAACTGCCGGACCAGAAGAAGACGCGCTTCGTCGCCGATTTCGGCCTGTCAGCTTATGACGCGAGCGTGCTCGTCGCCGAGCGTGAGAGCGCTGTGTTCTACGAGACGGTGCTGGACAAGCTCGGCAACCGCGCCCGCGATGGCAAGATGGCAGCGAACTGGGTGATCAACGAGCTGTTCGGCCGTCTCAACAAGGAAGGCCGGGACATTACGGGCTCTCCCGTCAACGCCGAACAGCTCTCGGGGATCATCGACCTGATCGGCGAGGGCACCATCTCGGGCAAGATCGCCAAGGATCTGTTCGAGATCGTCTGGCAGGAGGGCGGCGATCCCCGCGCGCTCGTGGAAAGCCGCGGCATGAAGCAGGTCACGGATCTTTCGGCGATCGAAAAGGTTGTCGACGACATCATCGCGGCCAATCCCGACAAGGCGGCGCAGGTGAAGGACAAGCCACAGTCGCTCGGCTGGTTCGTCGGCCAGGTGATGAAGGCGTCCGGCGGCAAGGCCAACCCGCAGAGCGTCAACGACCTGCTCAAGTCCAAGCTCGGCGTCTGATCTCACGCGTTCGAACGAGGTGACGGACACGCGTCGTCACCTCGCTTTAGGCTCGGTGCGACGCTCGCGCGCATCCTCGACGGCAAACTTGATCCTGCTCGACGGCGACGCGGCGGCCGAATCGGCATCACGCGATTCGCGCAAAACGGCGGCTTGCGTACGCCCTGACGAGCGCTCGCGCCGTTAAGCATGAAAATATTTTCGTTGCCAAAAGTCGCGACTCAGAGTCCGCGGAACGCCTTCGCGAGGCGATCACGGGATCGGCGATCCCAGTGCTCGCATCGATCATGCACGCTGCATGCGTGTAGAAAAATACTTGCTGCATAGTGTTTTCCTGCAATCGCATCGCTCGCAAACATCGAGGATGCGCTCACCCGACGCGATCGAGAGCGCACGTCATGCAGTGCGCTTGCGTCGCGCTCGCCAAGCGCAGGCGCGTTGCGTCGTCAACACTTCTTTAAGCGAGACGCTGTTTTTTTCTTCGTGTTGGTGTATTCGGGATGAAGTGCATTCGATCCCCGACTGCACGCAGCGATTAAAGCCATCTCACACATCGGAGGGCAACATGGCCAAGAAAGCGAAGAAGGCGAAGAAGGCGAAGAGCGCAGTGAAGAAGACTGCGAAGAAGACCCGCAAGGTCGCGAAGAAGAAGAAGTAACTTCGCTTCTGAAGTTGCCGGCTCCAGCTAGCCGGCACGTCATCAGCGCCTTCTAGAGGTTCTGGTCGACGATAGAGGGTGTCGGCGAGACATCAGGTCAACGGTCGGACCGTTCTCTTTCACGGTCCGGCAGAAGAAACGAGTTTTCTTCGTTCGGTGCGGCTCTCCGTAAGGGGCTCCGCACTTTCACAAGCGGCCTTCGGGCCAACGTGGAATCTGACCCTGACGTGTTCGCCGACGCCCTCGTTCTCCTGAGGCCGGGGTATTGCCGGCATTCCTTTCCCCCACATTACTGATCTGACCCGTGCCATGGCCGCGCTGCCTTGGGCAGGCGAAGGCTGCGCGCATCGGCTGCTCGCTGCAGTCAGCGCGTCGTTCCAGGTGTACGGTGTCATCGCCCGGCATCGCCCCGGCGATCCCAGCCCGCCGCAGCTTCTCGGCGGATCACGGCTGCCTCTGGAATACTGGGTCACCCACCGGCCGCCTTCGCTGAAGTTTCGGCGCTCCAAGATCGCAAGCCCCGGCGAAGCCTTGGCGTAGCCCGGTCGCCGGTGACGACAAGCGCGCGGGACGCTGCAGGACATGTGCCATAGCGCGCGATGGTTATCGATGTCCTGAAATCCCAGGGTAAACCGAATCTGACGAACGGCCGAAGTGCCTGCAAATCATGGACTTCTTGGATTCCGTGCGTCGCCGCGGCGCGCCCGCGTTTACGTCTGCTTCATCGCGATACTTAAACTGCCATTCAAATTTGCCCGCCATCATCGCCTCCAACAAGCCGGCAAACGGCATGGGCAAGAAGACCTTGGGGATGAGTTGAACAGCGCATGATCCCGGGAAGGGTCATGCGGATCAGAGTTGGACGGGAGCCGCGCTCGGGGGAACGAGGCGGCATAAGAAAAAAGGGGATGCGACATGTTTCAGGGTACTTTCGATCTGGAGACGGCGACGCCGATCGACGCCAGCGCGCTGTCGGACGTGCTGTTCGAACGCGGGATCTATTGGGCGAGCGGCCGCTCAGGCCTCGTCGATCTCGTCGCCGCGCATAAATGGTTCAACCTCGCCGCGCTGAAGGGCCGCAAGGACGCCGTTGCGCTGCGCCAGGAAGTCGCCGGGCAGATGTCGGAAGCCGAGATCTCGGCCGCACAGCGCGAGGCGCGGGCGTGGGTTTCCGCCCACTGAGCGCTTCACCTCGCCATGGGGGGAGCGAACCTTGACCGGTCGGTGCGACCGCGCCAAGGCAGCCTCAGGGTGAGGTTTCGACGGCAAACGAGGCCGGCGCTTCGCCGGCGCAATGCTGGCGCCACATTTCATTGAAGGCCTTTTCGATGTGACGCGTCATGCTCACGGTATCGAAGTGAGGCCAAGTGGACCGATGCGCCGCCAGCTTGCTCCTAAGGGCGGCTCGAACTTTGGGATCGCGCGCGATCCGAAGCGCCAAACCCTCATATTCGTCCAGCGATCGCGTCACCAGGTCAGGAAGGCCGACGGCATTCAGGAGACTGGCTGCAACACGTCCCGCAAAGGTGGTGCCGACGCAGGTGAGGACCGGCAAGCCAGCCCAAAGGGCGTCGCTGGCACCGGTATGGGCGTTGTAGGGCAATGTGTCCAAGAACAGATCGGCAAGTTGGTGGCGTGCCAAGTGTTCGTCGGCAGGGACCTGTGGCGCGAACACGATCCGCTCGGCGGCGATGCCGCGTGCAACGGCTGCGCGCCTGAGATTCTCCTTGGCGATCGGATCTCCATCGAGCAGCCAAAGGACGCTTTCGGGTGTCTTGGCAAGCAGCCTCATCCAGACATCGAACAGCAGGGGCGTGATCTTGAGGGGCCTGTTGAATGCGCAGTAGACGAACGCATCATCCGCCAGTCCGACCTCGCTCCGGCTGGGTGGATTTGGCAGGAGCGGGCGCTTCCCGTCGGTCGCCTGATAGCTGTCGGGAAGATAGACCACCTTTTCGGCGTAATGCTGCTGCTCTGCCTCGGGAATGACGATCCGGTCGGCCATGAGATAGTCGATATAGGAGGCGCCCATCGTGCCGGGAAAGCCGAGATAGCTGACCTGGATGGGAGCCGGCCGGCACGCGAGGATTTTCGGCCGCGCACCGGCGGTGAAGCCGCCGAGATCGACGAGGATCTCGATGTCGAGCCGGCGTATCAGCTTGATCACGTCCTCGTCGGCAAGATGGCTGACGTCTTCAAAGCGTTCGAATGCTGCCTTCAGGCGGTTGCGCATCTCGCTCCGGTCATCCGGTCCGTAGGAGATGGCGCTGATGTCGAAGCGCTCGCGATCGTGCTCCTCGAAGACGCCCGCCATCAAATGCGCGGTGGCGTGATTGCGAAAATCGGCGGACATGTACGCGACGCGCAGCCGGGAAACCGGTGACGGCGTTCTGGGTATCGCAGCACTCCGATCCGGGGCCACGTTGGCGACATATGTCTTCGCACAGATCAATTGGTGTGCAGGAGATGTCGAGGCATGAAAGAAAGTGAAGGGGTCGATCAGCACGCCCAATTCGACGGCCTCGTCCAGGGCGGCCTGTTCACGTTCGAAGCTGCGCCAGTCGGCGCGCTTCCGCCTGGACGCAACGAGCTTGCTCAGCGCGAACGGAAAGGCCTTGTCCAGTGCGACCGTTCTCTCGAGCGCTCCGATCGCTTCGTCGTCTCGACCCATCTCGGTAAGGACCTCAGACAACGCGAAATGGTACTGTGGATTCGACGGTGCAAGCTCGACGGCGCTTTGGTAGTTCTGATGCGCTTCGTCAAGCTGACCGAGCTGCCGGAACGCACTGCCTCGGTTTGCGAACGCCGCGCTCGACGGCGTGATCGCAATGGCGCGATCAAATTCGGCGATGGCGCCGTGGAGCTCCTGCCGTGCAATCAGGACCGCTCCGCGATTGAGATGCGCATCGGCGAAGTTCGGAGACAGGGCAATCACTTTCGCAAACCAGGCGAGCGCATCGTCTGTCTTGTCCAATGCACGCAGCACGTTGGCATAGTTGAAGAGAACGTCGGGATTGCCGGGATCGACGCGGGCAGCCTTCTTCAGCAATGGCTCGGCGTCCGCAAAATTGCCGCGCTGGGCGTACAGCAGCCCCAGCATATGGAGCGCGACGGCATGCGTTCTGCTCCCCCTCAGGATCGTCGTGTAGGCCCGTTCCGCGTCCGACAGATTACCCGAACGGTGCGCCGCAATTGCCTGGTCCAGAATAGTGGACGGATGGAGTGAGGAGGGCGCCGAAGCTCCCTTGTTGCGGCCTTGTTGCGACATGTGATTGGGTTTCTGGACCCCGATGTCGGGTCTGTGCTTGGCGAACGGTGCAAAAACACTAGTCGCCTTTCCTGGAGAGAACAACGGCCGCGCCGCTCGCGCTTCAAGGCGCGTAACGACCGAGCTTGTGCCGGGATTTGGCGTGCGACGATGCAGGCCAACTGATGGAGATCCGCTTGCGAGCGCGACGATGGCCTGCCGAGGCGGACGTCACCGCCCGATCCGTCCCCGGCATCCATCGCTCTCAAAGCCTTTCATGTGTAAAGAAATCCGCTCGCCCCAATTCTGCCGCTTGCGGCCCGCCTCCGTGTCGGGCATACCCGGCGTGTTGGAGACGTGGCCGAGTGGCTGAAGGCGGCGGTTTGCTAAACCGTTATAGGCTTGTAAAGGCCTATCGAGGGTTCGAATCCCTCCGTCTCCGCCAGGTATATCCAATTGAAATAACAGATACTTTTCTAGAATGGGCCTCTTGCCTCGGCGTCGGAGACGCGCCGAAAGCAGGCCGACCGGCATCACCATCGCGAATGGTCCCTGGCAGGCGGTTGGCAGCCTGACGAATCGCCGCAAGGAAGCTCCCTGAGACCTTCAAATCCGCTGCCTGCGATTGTCGCGGACCCGGGGGCGGTCGGTCCGAATCCTGCCGACTGAAATCATGCCGCCGGGCATATGTTAAACCGGGCCGGCGTGGAGTACGTCACACCGCCCTTCCGCGGGACTTGGCGCGGGACTTGGCGAATGTGCATGGTTCAATGCTGAATGCGGCGCCGGTCCATCGATGTGAGGGACGCAGCGAAAGGGACTGTTCGGTCGATGAAGAACATCGCAGCAATCTTCAATGAGGCGCTCGCGGCCCTGAACGGGCGCGATCTCAGGAAGGCCGAAGAGGGCTTCAAGCGCGTCATCAAGTTTGAGCCGTCGCATGTTCCGGCGCTGAACCTGCTGACCATCGTCCTCATGAACACGAACCGGTTTGCCGAGGCCGAGCCGTTCATCGCGCGCGCCGTCAAGCTCAATCAAGGATCCGACGTTTCCTTCTACAATTACGGGCTGATCGCTAAGCAGCTTGGCAAGCCCGCGCTGGCGCACGAGCAATTCACCAGAGCCCTGCGCCTCAATCCCAATGTGCGAGAGAGCTGGAACAACCGCGGCGCGGTTTGCAACGTTCTCGGGCAATACGACGCGGCGATATCCGACTTCGACAGATCGATTGCCCTCGATCCGAACTACGCCGACGCCCACGCGAACAAGGGCAATTCGCTGCTCGAGATCGGACGCCACGCCGAGGCGTTGGCCTCCTATGAGCGGGCGCTCTCCGTCAGGCCCGAAATGGCGGAAGCCTGGCTCGGCCGCGGCACGGCACTGGCTCGTGGCAGGCACCGCGATGCGGCTCTTGCTGCCTATGACAGGGCACTCTCCATCAGGGCCGATCTGGCGGAGGCTTGGATCGGCCGGGGCAACGTCCTGTACGAGCTCAGGCGTTACGCGGATGCCTTCGCATCCTACGACCGCGCGCTCGGTATTGCGCCGCAGGCGGCGGCCGCCTGGCTTGGCCGGGGCAATGCCTACACGGATCTCGAGCGCTATGACGAGGCGCTTGCGGCTTACGACAAGGCGCTCGCGATCAAGCCGGATTCGATTGAAGCCATGGTTGGTCGCGGCAACGTCTTCGTGGGCCTCAAGCGCCACGACGATGCTCTGGCGCTTTACGACGCTGCGCTCTCGATCAAGGCGAATTCGGCCGAAGCCTGGCTCGGCCGCGGCAGTGTCTTTCTGGACCTGCGGCGCCACGATGATGCGCTCGCCGCCTACGACAAGGCGCTCTCCATCGCGCCGGACCTAGCGGAAGCCTGGCTCGGTCGGGGGAATGCGTTCGCGGACATCAAACGCTACGGGGAGGCGCTCGAGGGTTATGACAAGGCGCTGTCCATCAGGTCCAACCTGGCGGAGGCCTGGTTCGGGCGAGGGAATATCTTCGCCGACCTTCGGCGCCACGACGATGCGTTCGCGGCCTTCGACAGAACGTTCTCGCTCAATCGCGACCTGCCCGGTGTGGAAGGCGCGCGGCTCTATTCGAAGCTGAATTGCTGCGACTGGACGGAGATAGAGGCTGAGACAACGCGCTTGATCGAATCCATTCGCGCGGGTGAAGGGGGCTGCCAGCCCTTTGCGCTGCTGTCGATCGCGGCATCGGCCGAGGACCAGCGACGAAGCGCCGATTTCTGGATCAAGCGGATGCTTGGTCTTGCCGCGCGCAAACCCCTCGACGCTGTCCCGGTTCAGGCTGACAAGATCCGCGTCGGCTACTTGTCGGCGGATTTTCGGACCCACCCTGTGAGCTATCTGGCCGCAGGTCTTTTCGAGGCCCAAGATCGCAGCAGATTTGAAACGCATGGTTTCTCGATCGGCCCGGCCGAGCACAGCGATCTGCGCGCACGATTGGAGCGAAGCTTCGACCGGTTTACCGATCTCCACGGGCGGAGCGATGATGAAATCGTCGGCTGCATCAAGGCGGCCAAGATCGACATCCTCGTGGATCTGATGGGGCATACGCTCGGAGCGCGGCTCGGCGTCCTCGCGCAGCGGCCAGCTCCCGTTCTTGCAGGCTATCTCGGCTTCGCCGGCACCATCGGCGGGGGATTGCTGGATTATGTGATCGCCGACGAGAGCAGCATTCCCGCCGAGGATCGCAAGCATTTTTCGGAGAAGGTCGTCTGGCTGCCGCATTGCTTCATGCCCCACGATGCCGAGGGACGCGCGATCTCGCGTGTCGAACTCGACAGAGGAGAGCAGGGGTTGCCGGCCGAAGGCTTCGTCTTCTGCGGCTTTAACAACGCCTACAAACTAAATCCGGCGACGTTTCAGAGCTGGATGCGCATCCTGAAGGAGGTCGACGGCTCCGTCGTCTGGCTTTCCGATCTCCAGGATGTCGCAAAATTCAATTTGCGAAGAGAGGCCGAGGCAATGGGCATCGATCCCCAGCGCCTGGTCTTTGCGACGCGCGTTGCCTCGACGGCGGATCATCTGGCGAGGCACGGCCTGGCAGACCTGTTCCTGGACGCGCTGCCGTACAACGCCCACACCACCGCGAGCGACGCTCTCTGGGCCGGCCTGCCGCTGCTGACGCTGGCCGGAGAAGCCTTCGCGGGACGGGTCGCCGCCAGCCTTCTGCATGCTCTCGGGCTTACCGAACTGATCACGCATTCTCGCAAAGAATATGAGGAGCGCGCGATCGAATTGGCTCGCGATCGTGAGCGGCTCCGCGGCATCCGGAAAATGCTGGAACAGCGTCGCCTCACGTCGCCGCTCTTCAACACGCCTCTGCTTGCCCGGAACCTGGAAGAAGCGTTCGAGACGATGGTTCGGCGGGTTCGCGCCGGATTGCCGCCGGACCATATCGAGGTTTCCTCGGCACGATCGGCTTGATGCGTCAGAGACCGGATCAGTGGGCGGACTTGACCGGCGGTTGACCCCTGATTCGTTTCCCGCCGCCAGCATCCGACGCCTGTGTCTAGATGTTCCTCGGCCCGGTTCCCGTCGGGCACATGGCTCGTTACCCGAAGGAGAGGCCGGCGAGATTCGGGAGATTCGCGCCCTCGCTTCGGATCGAGTCGAGGCGCAGGGGGAGCCAATGGTCCCTGGTGTTCAAACCGGGGATTTTTCGAGGCAAGCGGAACCGCAAAAAATCTCTCATATATTTCAATCGCTTGCGCGGGCGCTTCGATCACAACTGCGTGTTATTTGTGCAACACCCATCGGAAAACACGCGTTTGAGGCCCGATCCGAAGCGTTCTTTTGTTGTGTGTGCAAGGACGTTCAGTAATTGTGATCGAGCGACGGAGGGGGGCATCCCGAGGTCGTCCCGTTCTAGGTGGTTCGCTTAAGTCCCTCGCGTTTCAGCGGGTGTGTCCGAAGGCGCGAAGCGGCTAAGCGGTGGTTACAAGGGACAAGGGAACCAACCTTAGGGTGTCGTCACCCAGCGGATCCGGAACCTTCCCTAATAGAGCAAACTTGGAGGTTTAACATGAAGTTGGTTAAGAGCCTTTTGCTCGGTTCAGCGGCGGGTCTGATCGCCGTTGGCGGAGCACAGGCAGCCGATCTCCCCGTGAAGGCTAAGGCCGTCGAATACGTGAAGATCTGCTCCCTGTACGGTGCCGGATTCTACTACATGCCGGGCACTGACACCTGCATCAAGCTCGGCGGCTACGTCCGTGCGGACTTGCTGGGGAACACGAACAGCGACTACGGCATCGGTCAGGGCGCTCCCGGCGGTGCAAACAACCGTCTGGACAACTACTACCAGACCCGCGCTCGTATGGACTTCACCGTCGATACGCGCACGGCGACCGAGTATGGCGTGGTGCGTACCTACGCCGACATGGTTTTCTCCTGGGATTCGACTGCGGCCACCAACAGCAACCCGTCGACGATCTCGGCCGGCTCCGCGTCGCTCGGCCTCTACCATGCGTTCATCCAGTTCGCTGGTTTCACCTTCGGCCGCACGGTCTCGATCTTCGACGCGCCGTGGCAGAGCTATCCGGCTGGCGGTCCCGACTTCCTTCCGGGCGGCTCCAACAACGTCACCGGTGTGAACCAGGTTGCCTACACGGCTGATTTCGGCCAGGGCATCACCGGTTCGGTGGCGTTGCAGGACATGACGACTGCGGCTGGCGGTCAGTCGAACCTCTGGAACGCTAGCATCACTGCTGGTGGTCTCAGTGGCTTCACCTCGGCTTCGGCTGCCGGCGCTGCCTTGATCCAGGGCAACTACGGTACTTCATCTTGGGGTGGCACGCGTTCGCCCGACATCGTCGGTCAGGTTCGCGTTGACCAGGCTTGGGGTCTGGCCCAGGTCTCGGTTGCCGCGCACAACATCCACTCGGCCTACTACGGCACGACGGAAATCACCGGCCACCCCGACGACAAGTGGGGCTTTGCGGTGCAGGGTGCCTTGTCGATCAAGAACATCCCGACTGGCGCGGGTGACTCGATCAACTTGCAGGCCGTCTACACCGACGGTGCATCGCGCTACAACTTCCAGAGCCTGTTCCCGCAGAACATCTACATCTACGGCGGTAGCGGCATTGGTGCGTTCCAGAGCATCGGCTTCGCTGGCATCGCTGATGGCGTGTTCGGTACCGGTACCGGGATCGACACGGTCAAGACCTGGGGCTTCCGCGGTGGCTACACCCACAACTGGAGCCCGAACTGGGCATCGGCGATCTACGGTGCTTACGCTTCGCTTCGCTACGGCGACACGGGCAAGGCTCTGATCTGCGCCAACTTCACCGCTGCCTTCGGCGCCGCCACTGCCACGTGTAACCCCGACTTCAACCTCGCGGTTGTCGGTGTCAACACCGTGTGGACCCCGGTCAAGAACCTCGCCTTCACGGCCGACCTCAGCTACGTCTGGCTCGACCAGAAGTACTCGGGCACGATCGCGGGTGCGGCCACGGCGAACGCCGCGGTTGCGAAGCCGGCAGCCACCTACGAGCTGAAGGATCAGGGCAACCTGCAGCTTCTGCTCCGCGCTCAGCGCAACTTCTAAGATCGATCTCCTGATTGATCAGGGAACCCCGGCAGGAAACTGCCGGGGTTTTTCTTTGCGAGCCCGGTCGAGTGATCTAGAAGGTGGGTCGGCGGGGTGAAGGTTAGTGGAGCTTCTGCGCGTGAAGGTTCTGACGAGACGAATGCTGGCCGTGACAGCGGCATCGATGGTCGCCGCGCTTACCGCGCTTCTTGCGCCGGCAGCTGCTGAACCCCTGGATCCCCGTTACCCGGTCTGCCTCCAGAAATGGGAGTGGGGCGGCAGCAACAGGATTTACTGCAGCTTCCTGTCTTGGGACGACTGCAGGGCTACGGCGATGGGCCTGTCGGCGATGTGCCTCGCCAATCCATATTGGTCCCCGCCGGGTCAAGCCGGTCCCTCCGGCGCCCCGCACGGCCGGTCCGTCCCGACGCCCAGGACGTGGTGAAAATCGCCGCCGGCGCATGTCCCGTTCCGGCCTTGCGGCTTCTGGAAGCGGAGATGCCGGGAGGAGAGCGGTCCAACTACCATCTCGGACCCTTCCACTCCCGGAAGGCATAGGTGGGGTTCAGACCGCACGAATCGATTGTGCCCGACGCGGTCGCCATGCACTGGCTATAAGTGGAAAACAGGCAGTTGCCGGGATACCCCCAACGCCGTCCCTGCAGGCAATAGCGATCCTGAATGGCGGTCGCCTGCGGCTGGGAATGATGGCGCTTCTTGCCGTAGGCGGGTGAACCGCCGCTTGAGAGACCCGAAAAGATCACGGCTGCGAATATGAACGCACCGATCACACGCACCATGACACGTCCCCAGTCTTGTGAGGCTCATCAACCGGCGACTGGGGAACTTTGTTCCTTGCCGCACCGGCGCCCGGCTCTGGATCCGATCGGGGTCATCGACGCGCCGCTATTCCACGCTGCCGGCGCCGCGGCGCAAATCGGCTTCGATCTGCAGCCGCGTGCCGCCGCCGAAGCGGGCGCGGTAGACCTGAAGGTTCTCCATGATCCGCTGCACATAGTTGCGCGTCTCGGAGAACGGAATCAGCTCGACCCAGTCGACCGCGTCGACCTTGGGGTCGCGCGGATCGCCGTAGCGATCGATCCACTTCTTCACGCTGCCACGGCCGGCATTGTAGGCGGCAAAGGTCATGATGTAGGAGCCGCGATAATCCTCGAGCAGTCCGCCGAGCTCGGCTGAGCCGAGCGTGGCGTTGTAGACCGAATCGTTCTTCAGCCGGGACAGATCGTAGGTCGCGCCGTGCCGCTTGCAGACGTAGCGGGCTGCGTCCGGGGTTACCTGCATCAGCCCGTAGGCTTGCGCTGGGGAAACCACACGAGGGTTGAACGCGCTTTCCTGCCGCGCGATCGCATAGACGATGCTGCGTTCGACCTCGGGGCCGATGGGCGTGAACTGCGGAATGCCGTTGACGGGATAAGCGTAGAAGTCGAAAGGCAGACCACGGTTGAGCGCCGCCTTGCCGAGCAGCAGCATGCCGCGCGCGTCGCTGTAGCGCTGGGTGAGCTCGCCGAGCCCGGCAAGCGCTTCAGGATCGCCGTTCTCGCCCATATCGGCGAGAAGAGGGACCGCCATCTCACGCTCGTCGAGTTCGTAGAGCAGTTGCGCGGCGCGCACGATCTCCAGGCGTTCGGCGCCGCGTCCGCGCGGCTGGTGGTTGAGCTCGATTTGCGGCAGGCCAAGCTTTGCGCGCGCGAGCTGGCCATAATAGCTGGTCGACTGCTCGGCTGCGCGGGCATAGGCGTTGCGCGCCTCCTGCTGGCGGCCCGCGGCTTCCGCGGCGCGGCCCTGCCAATAGCCGGCGCGCGCCAGCGTGGTCGGGTTGACGCTGCCAACCCCGATGCGAGCGAAATGCTGCGCGGCGGCGGCGGGGTCGTTGAGGAAGCGGAGCGCGATCCACCCGGCGGTGAACTCCTGCTCGGTCTTGTAGATGTCGCGCGAGGGCAGGGCGGCATCACGCGCGATCAGATAGGCGCTGCGGAATTCCTCGGTGTCGATCATCTTGCGCGCCAGGAGACGCCGTTCGATCCACCATTCGTCGAGATTGTAGAGCCGGTTTGGATCCTTCGGCGCCGACAGCATGAGTTGCGCCGCTTCGGCAAACTTCTCCTCACGGCGCAGGAGCTGGATCTTGCTGAACATGAAGCCGGGATCATTGTGCAGCTCGCGCGGCACCGCGTCGAGCAGCGCGCGTGCGTTCGGCGCCTTCTTGACGGCGGCGATGCGGGCCTTGGCCAGCGCGACATAGCCGGCGCCGAGGCGTTTTGCGGCGCGTAGCGCGGCTTCGTTCTCGCTGCCATAGAGCAGGGTGTCCATTCGCGCCTTCTGATCGCCGGGCGTCAGCAGGGCGCCGAACTGGTCGAGCGCATTGTTCTCGGTGTCCTCAGACATCGGATCGCTGCGCCAGGCTTCGCGCACCAGCCGCTCGGCATTGGCGCGGTCGCCGCGTGCCAGCATCGCCTTGGCGAGCGTGAAGCGGCCCTTGGCGGAGATGGGGGACTCATTCTCGAACCACGACCACGCAACTGAATCGTCGCGCCTGTCGTCCCACATCGCGGCCTCGAGGCGCCGGCGCAGGAAAGTCTGCGACGGCCAGCTCGGATTGGCAGAGAGGAACGCGCGATAGCGCTCGACCGTCGCGCCATTGTCCTCGCTGCGCAGGATGATCCATTCCGCAAGCTTTCGCGCGACGGGATCCGAGATCGAAGCTGCATAATTGGTGGCGTCGTCCGCCTTGCGCTTGCGCACGAGCTCGATGACGTTCTCCAGCGTGTCCTTGTCCGCCTGCGACGTCGACGACGTCGCCGCAACCGCGGCCGGTATGACCGGCTTGCGCGGCGCTGCGTGCTGGCGCGTCGCGGGAGCCAGCACCGGAGCTGCGACCGGTTTGGCGGGGGCCGGGGCAGTCGGTCTGACGGCGGCCGTTGAAGCCGGCGCGGGCGCGGGTTTGGGGGCCGAACCGTGGGCGGCAGGGTGTGGCTTTGCCGCGGGCGCAGCCGCCGCAGGCTTAGAGGCTGCCGCAGGCTTGGAGGCTGCCGCGGGCTTGGACGCCGCCGCAGGTTTGTTGGGCTTATCCTTCGCAGGGTCCTTGCCGGTGTTGCTCCCAGCATCCTTGGCGGATTTCTTGGCGGCATCCTTGGCCGGGGCGCTGGCCGCGCCCTTGCTGGCGCCCTTGGCCGCATCCTTTGAAGTTTCCTTGCCGGTTCCCTTGGACGAACCCTTGGCGGCTGGCTTCGCGGAGTCCTTGGCCCCCTCCGCGATCGTCTCGTTGGACTTGTCGTTGGATTTGGCCAAGGCGGCACAGCCGACCGACAGCCCCGCCATCAGGCATATGACCAGACCGGTGGATCGCCATGCGGCACGAGGAAATGAGGTCACGGCGTTTCGTCGCCCCGAATCAGTCAAATGGCTCAAGACCTAGCTGTATTCGATTGAATATGCGGACAAAACACCAACAGCCGCTTACCTTTGCCGGATTTGCACCACCACCGCGGCAAAATCGCGGCCTAAACGGTGCGTCACACGGAAGCGGGCCTTTTACCAGCGGGGTAGACCCGATATGAATGGGGCTTGCTCAAGAGATCGCCGCGTACGGAGGAAGTCCATGGCAGCCAAGACGAAATTCCGGGGGTCGTTCACCGCCTTGGTCACGCCGTTCAAGAACGGCTCGCTGGACGAGGCGGCGTTCCGCTCCCTGGTCAACTGGCAGATCTCCGAGGGCACCAACGGCCTGGTCCCGGTCGGCACCACCGGCGAGAGCCCGACGCTCAGCCACGACGAGCACAAGAAGGTCGTCGAATGGTGCATCGCTGAAGCCAAGGGCCGCGTGCCCGTCGTTGCCGGTGCCGGCTCCAACTCGACCAAGGAGGCGATCGAACTCGCCCAGCACGCCGAGAAGGCGGGCGCGGACGCCGTGCTTGTGGTGACGCCGTACTACAACAAGCCGACCCAGGAAGGCATGTACCAGCACTTCAAGGCGATCAACGACGCGATCGGGATTCCGATCATCATCTACAACATTCCGCCGCGCTCGGTGATCGACATGTCGGTCGACACCATGAAGCGGCTGTGGGAGTTGAAGAACATAGCCGGCGTCAAGGACGCCACCGCCAGCATGGTCCGCGTGTCGCAGCAGCGCGCGGCGATGGGCGAGGACTTCAACCAGCTTTCGGGCGAGGACGCGACCATCCTCGGCTACATGGCCCATGGCGGCCACGGCTGCATCTCGGTGACGTCGAACGTCGCACCGCGCCTGTGCTCGGAGTTCCAGGCTGCCTGGGCGAAGGGCGACCACGCCACCGCCTTGAGGCTGCACGACAAGCTGATGCCGCTGCACAACAATCTTTTCATCGAAAGCAATCCGGCGCCGATCAAGTATGCGATGTCGCTGCTCGGCAAGCTGGACGAGACGTTGCGGCTGCCGATGGTGCCGGTCTCCGAGCCGACGCGCGTTGCCGTGCGCAGCGCGATGGTTCACGCCGGCCTGATCAACTGAGGCGTCAGCCGTTTCGGGGGAGCCTTTCATGAGCGTCGAAGAAAGGGGCACACGGATGCTCAAGGAGTTCCGCGAGTTCGCCATGAAGGGCAACGTCGTCGATCTCGCGGTCGGCGTCATCATCGGCGCGGCCTTCGGCGCCATCGTCACTTCGCTGGTCGGCGACGTCATCATGCCGATCATCGGCGCCGCCACCGGCGGGCTCGACTTCTCGAATTATTTCGTCCCCTTGTCGAAGGCGGTCACCGCCACCAACTTAGCGGATGCGAAAAAGCAAGGTGCAGTGCTTGCTTACGGTAGCTTTCTCACGCTGACGATCAACTTCATCATCGTCGCCTTCGTGCTGTTCCTGGTGATCCGTGCCATGAACACCTTGAAGCGCAAAGAGGAGGCCAAGCCCGCGGAGCCGCCGAAGCCGTCGGCCGAGGTCGAGCTGCTGACCGAGATCCGCGACCTCCTCAAGAAGTGACGCGTGCGCTTCGTCCAAACTGTTAGCTTTGCTGCGCATCTCGATCAGGTTTGACGATCATGGCCGATAAGAACGAACGTCCAATCAAGGTCATGGCGGAAAATCGCAAGGCCCGCTTCAACTACGCCATCGAGGATACGATCGAGGCGGGCATTGCGCTCACCGGCACCGAGGTCAAGTCGATCCGCAACGGCAAGAGCACGATCGCGGAATCCTATGCCGATTCCAAGAACGGTGAGATCTGGCTGATCAACGCCACCATTCCCGAATATCTCCAGGGCAATCGCTTCAACCACGAGCCCAAGCGTCCGCGAAAGCTGCTGCTGCATCGCCGGCAGATCAACAAGCTGATGGGTGCGGTCGACCGCGAGGGCATGACGCTGATCCCGCTCAAGCTTTACTTCAACGAGCGCGGTCGGGCGAAGCTGCAGCTGGCGGTTGCAAAGGGCAAGAAGCTGCACGACAAGCGCGAGTCCGAGAAGAAGCGCGACTGGAGCCGGGAGAAGGGCCGTCTGATGCGGGCGAGGGGATAGCGGGATGATCCAGAGGAACCTGCTCGAGGTCGATTGGAGCAAGATTCCCGCGCCCGCCGATGACGGTGGCGCCGCGCATCTCAAGGGCATGACGTTGCCACCGATCGGCCTGCTCGCGACCGACGACAGGTCAGTCACGCTGTCGGCGCTGCGCGGCCGCACCGTCGTGTTCGCCTATCCCCGCACCGGTGAGCCCGGCAAGATCGCGCTGGTCGACGATTGGGACATGATCCCAGGCGCACGCGGTTGCACGCCGCAGACTTGCGCGTTCCGCGATCTGTTCGCCGAGCTCAAGGCGGCCGGCGCCTCACACGTGTTCGGTCTCTCGACCCAGAGCAACGACTACCAGACCGAGATGGCCTCGCGGCTGCATCTGCCGTTTCCTGTGCTGTCAGACGAGAAGCTGGCGCTCACGCGCGCCCTGAAGCTGCCGACGATGGAGGTCGCCGGGCTCACGCTGATCAAGCGCCTCGCGCTGATCATCGACAATGTTGGGATCACGCATGTGTTCTACCCGGTGTTTCCACCCGACCGGAACGCCGGCGACGTCCTCGACTGGCTGAAGGCCAATCCCGCCAAGGCCTGAGTCGGAACCCTAGTCGAGGTCGGCCTTCACCTTCGCGAACACGCTCCGGAACATGTCCGCCGTCAGCACGCCGGTGTTCGTGTTGTAGCGCGAGCAGTGATAGCTGTCGTAGAGCCTGAATGCGCCGGCCTGATGCACCGCCCCATGGCCGAAGGGGGCCTGAGATGCCCTCAGCTTTAGCGGTTTGAGCACGCTGTCGTGCGCAATCCGCCCCAGCGCGACGATCGCGCGCAGCTTCGGCATCGTCTCGAGATTCGCGACGAGGAACTGGCGGCAGGTGTTGATCTCGACCGGCAGCGGCTTGTTCTGCGGCGGCACGCAATGCACGGCATTGGCGATGCGGCAGTCCACCAGCTTCAGGCCGTCATCTGGACGCGCCTGATAGGTGCCCTTGGCAAACCCGTATTCGAGCAGCGTGGCGTAGAGGAGATCGCCGGCATAGTCGCCGGTGAAGGGACGGCCGGTGCGGTTGGCGCCCTGCATTCCCGGCGCGAGGCCGACGATCAGCAGACGCGCCTTGATGTCACCGAACGGCGCGACCGGCGCATTGTGCCACAATGGCTCGCGCGCGCGGTTGGCCTCGCGAAAGCCGACCAGGCGCGGACAGAGCGGACAATCGCGGTCGGGGACGAGGGTGAGAGGCTGGTGGCTCGACCGGGCCGCCTCACTCCTCGAAGTCGTCATCGCCCCTCGGCGCCATCGTGGTTGCGCGCTGGAGGAATTGCGGGGCGTGGTGGCGTCCCTCGCGCTCGCCGCGGTCGCGCGGGGCGGGGCGTTCGGACGGGTCGCGGCCGAGCTTGGACTGCAGCTCGACGAGATCGGTGAAGACGTCGGCCTGGCGGCGCAGCTCGTCGGCGATCATCGGCGGCTGGCTGGCGATGGTGGAGATCACGGTGACCCGTACGCCGCGGCGCTGGACGGCCTCGACGAGCGAGCGGAAATCGCCGTCGCCCGAAAAGAGCACCATCTGGTCGATATGCTCGGCGAGCTCCATGGCGTCTACGGCAAGCTCGATGTCCATGTTGCCCTTGACCTTGCGGCGGCCGGAGGCATCGATGAATTCCTTGGTCGCCTTGGTGACGACGGTGTAGCCGTTGTAGTCCAGCCAGTCGATCAACGGGCGAATCGAGGAATATTCCTGATCCTCGATGATCGCGGTGTAATAGAAGGCTCGCAACAACGTCCCGCGGCTCTGAAACTCCTTCAGCAGGCGCTTGTAATCGATGTCGAAGCCCAGAGTTTTCGCCGTCGCGTAGAGATTGGCCCCGTCGATGAAGAGCGCGATCTTATTGGTAGGAGAAAGTGACATTCAGTTGCTCGCGTAGTGTTCGTGATTGATCGTTTATTGTTGGCGCGGCGGCAGCAAGCCGCGCTCTTCTAAGGCGCCGTCAAACCCGTCGAAACCGCAAATCCGGAGAAGTCGGGGCAATCAAGGTATAGTTATGGCGGACTCGTATGTACCCGGCGCCGCCCTCGATGGCGGCCCGGGACACCACCCATCCCAGCCCCAATGTGGGGGTATCAGAGCCGTTTGGCGAGGCCAAATCACAAATTGGCCTTGCGAAACCGGCCCGGTCCCTATAACTAGCCCCGATCATCCACATATTTCGTCCCACCCACAGCGGAGCGACAGTCCATGGCTCGCGTCACCGTAGAAGATTGTATCGACAAGGTCGACAACCGGTTTGACCTCGTCCTGCTGGCCGCCCACCGTGCCCGCATGATTTCGTCCGGTTCACAACTAACGGTTGACCGCGATAACGACAAGAACCCTGTTGTGTCTTTGCGCGAAATTGCGGAGACGACCGTTTCGCCGGAGGACCTTCGCGAAGAACTGGTGCACTCGCTCCAGAAGTTCGTCGAGGTCGACGAGCCCGAGCCCGATACGGTGCCGCTGATCGGTTCCGCCGGCGCGAGCGTCGATGCTGATGACACCGAGGTCGCCGTCGAACGCATGACCGAAGAGGAGCTCCTGAAGGGTCTCGAAGGCCTCGCGCCGCCCGAGGAGCAGCCCGAGGAGGACGAGTAAATCGTCCCGTCGCAATCATCGATTTGTTGTGATCTTATCAAGGCCCGAACCATCGTTCGGGCCTTTGCTTTTGTTGGCGTTTTCGTGGTTACCATAGCGTCGTCGGTTCGCACCGCGCCCTGTCACCGAATTGATCGGACGCGCCCTGGATCGGCGTTAAGATGGATGCAGCGGGCCGTCTCCGGGTCCGTTTGAAGGCAGGACGGCATGGTGTATCGGCGCCGGAAACCATTGCAGATGCTGGCCGCAACCGAATCGGTTGCGGTGGTTCCGACTGCGCCGGTGGCGCGTCCGGCGAAGCCACGCACGCGCATGATGCGTCAGTATGACCTCGTCGAGCGCGTCAGGTCCTACAATCCCAACACCAACGAAGACCTGCTCAACCGCGCCTATGTCTACGCGATGAAGGCGCACGGCTCGCAGACCCGTGCCTCGGGCGATCCGTATTTCTCGCACCCGCTCGAAGTGGCGGCGATTCTCACCGACCTCAAGCTCGACGACGCCACCATCGTGGCTGCGCTGCTGCACGACACCATCGAGGACACCGAGGCGACGCGGGCCGAAATCGACCAGATCTTCGGCCCCGAGATCGGCGCGCTGGTCGAGGGGCTGACCAAGCTGAAGCGGCTGGAGCTGGTGTCGCGGGAGGCCAAGCAGGCCGAGAATCTGCGCAAATTGTTGCTGGCCATTGCTGACGATGTCCGTGTGCTTCTGGTCAAGCTCGCCGACCGCCTGCACAACATGCGCACGCTGGATTTCGTGCCGACGGAATCGCGCAGGCGCATTGCCGAGGAGACGCTCGACATCTATGCGCCGCTGGCCGGCCGCATGGGCATGCAGGAAATGCGCGAGGAGCTGGAGGATCTGTCCTTCCGCACCCTCGATCCCGAAGCCTATTCGGTGGTGATGCAGCGGCTCGACGCGCTCGCCGAGCGCAACCGCAACCTGATTGGCGAGATCGAGGACCAGCTCTCCAACAATCTGCGCCATCGGGGCCTCGGCGCGCGGGTCTATGGCCGTCGCAAGAAGCCATTCTCGATCTGGACCAAGATGGAGCGCAAGTCGGTCGGCTTCGAGCAATTGTCCGACATTTTCGGCTTTCGCCTCGTCGTCAACGACATCGAGGCCTGCTATCGCGCGCTCGGCATCGTCCACACCACCTGGCCGGTCGTGCCGGGGCGCTTCAAGGACTACATCTCGACGCCGAAGCAGAACGACTACCGCTCGATCCACACCACGGTGATCGGCCCCGGCAACCAGCGCGTCGAGCTTCAGATCCGCACCGAGGCGATGGACCAGATCGCCGAGCGCGGCATCGCCGCGCACGTCTTCTATAAGGAAGGCGTGGGCTCGCCGACCGAATTCCTCAAGCGCGAGTCCAACGCGTTCGCCTGGTTGCGTCACACCATCGGCATTCTCTCCGAGAGCGCCAACCCGGAGGAGTTCCTCGAGCACACCAAGCTCGAGCTATTCCACGATCAGGTATTCTGCTTCACCCCGAAGGGCAAGCTGATCGCGCTGCCGCGCCATGCCAACGTGATCGACTTCGCCTATGCCGTGCATACCGACGTCGGCAACAGCGCGGTCGGCTGCAAGATCAACGGCAAGTTCGCGCCGCTGTCCTCGGAGCTCCAGAACGGCGACGAGGTCGAAGTGCTGACCTCGGAAGCGCAATCGGCGCCGCCGTCGGCCTGGGAGACGCTCGCGGTCACCGGCAAGGCACGCGCGGCGATCCGGCGCGCCACGCGCACCGCCGTGCGCGATCAATATGCGGGGCTCGGCCGGCGCATCGTCGAGCGCCTGTTCGAGCGCGCCAAGATCGAATATGCCGACGACAAGCTCAAGGGCGCGCTGCCGCGGCTTGCGCGCACCTCGATCGACGACGTCATGGCGGCGGTTGGCCGCGGCGAGATCAAGGCCTCCAACGTCGCGCGCGCGATGTACCCCGACTACAAGGAGGAGCGCGTCGCGCGTTACGGCGTCAAGAAGAGCCTCGCCGCCAAGCTCAAGGAGAAATCGTCGGAGGCGCCGCGCAGCCCGGTCGCGATCCCGATCCGCGGCATCAATTCCGACCTGCCGGTGAAGTTCGCGCCGAACGGCGGCGCGGTGCCCGGCGACCGCATCGTCGGCATCGTCACGCCGGGCGAGGGCATCACGATTTACCCGATCCAGGCGCCGGCCCTGAAGGATTTCGAGGAGGAGCCGGAGCGCTGGCTCGATGTGCGCTGGGACATCGAGGATTCTGCGCCGCAGCGCTTCCCGGCCCGTATCAAGGTCGAGAACGTCAACGAGCCCGGCGCGCTGGCGCAGATCGCGACCGTGATCGCCGAGCACGACGGCAACATCGACAACATCAGCATGCAGCGCCGCTCACCTGATTTCACCGAGACGACGATCGACCTCGAAGTCTACGATCTGAAGCATTTGAGCGCGATCCTGGCCCAGTTGCGCGCCAAGGCGGTTGTCGCCCGTGTCGAACGTGTCAATGGATAGACGCCTCTCGCATGCGTCTGTCCCCCTGATCTTGAGAGCTCTGAAATGCCCGCATCCCCGCTTCGCCTCGGCGTCAATGTCGACCATGTCGCGACCCTGCGCAACGCGCGGGGCGGCCGCAATCCCGATCCGGTGCGCGCCGCGTTGCTGGCGATCGAGGCCGGGGCCGACGGCATCACCGCGCATCTGCGCGAGGACCGCCGGCACATCCGCGACGAGGACATGGCGCGGCTGAAGGCCGAGATCTCCAAGCCGCTCAATTTCGAGATGGCGGCGACCGACGACATGATGCGCATCTCGCTCGCCACCAAGCCGCACGCGGTGTGCCTCGTGCCGGAGCGGCGCCAGGAGGTGACGACCGAGGGCGGTCTCGACGTCGTCGGCCAGCATAACGCGCTGGCACCCTATATCGCGCGGCTGAACGATGCCGGTATCCGCGTCTCGCTGTTCATCGCCGCGGACCCCGCGCAGATCGAGATGGCGGCGCAGCTGCGCGCGCCCGTGATCGAGATCCATACGGGGGCCTGGTGCGATGCCGTCGTCGACGGCCACGCTGAGAAGGCCGAGGCCGAGTGGCGGCGGATCGTGGCGGGGGCAAAGCTGGCCAAGGCTGCCGGGCTGGAGGTCCATGCCGGACACGGGCTCGACTATGCGACGGCGGAGACGATCGCGGCCCTGCCTGACATCATGGAGCTCAACATCGGCTACTACATGATCGGCGAGGCGCTGTTCGTGGGGCTGTCCGAGACGGTGCGCAGCATGCGCGCGGCCATGGACCGCGGCCGGAGCCGGGCATGATCATCGGCATTGGTTCGGACCTGATCGACATCACCCGCGTCGGCAAGGTGATGGAGCGTCACGGCGAGCGCTTCCTCGACCGCATCTTCACCGCCGCCGAGCGCGCCAAGGCGGAGCGGCGGGCCAAGAACGAGAAGATGGTGGTGGCGACCTACGCCAAGCGCTTTGCCGCCAAGGAGGCCTGCTCCAAGGCGCTCGGCACCGGGATCCGGCGCGGCGTCTGGTGGCGCGACATGGGGGTGGTCAACCTGCCGGGAGGGCGGCCGACCATGCAACTGACCGGCGGCGCCCTGGCCCGGCTTCAGGCCCTGACGCCGGAGGGGTTCGAGGCACGGATCGATCTTTCGATCACCGACGACTGGCCGCTCGCGCAGGCGTTCGTCATCATTTCCGCCGTCCCCTTGGTCAAGCCCTGACCGGGGCTGGGGAATCTCATAATTCTTTCGAAATACCAATATCTTATGCAGTTTTGATGCGATCCTTGATTGCGTGGTCTGCGACAACCGTCTAAAAGTCCGCCGATGCAAATCAGGCTGGGTGAATTCGGCTTTACGCCGGAATTGGCCCTCACTATCAGAATCAGGACAATCTCCTTGGGCTGCGAACCGGTGGGCTGTTCGCGGGAGGAGGGCGCTCTGTGACCGCCGGCCGGAATTGAGAGAGCAATGAGCGTGACTTCGGGAACGAAAACTGAGAGCGGCGTCGGCGAAACGATCCGGGTCGTGATCCACGCTCTGCTGATCGCATTGGTGATCCGCACGTTCCTGTTCCAGCCCTTCAACATCCCGTCCGGCTCGATGAAGGCGACGCTGCTGGTCGGCGACTATCTGTTCGTCTCGAAATATTCCTACGGCTACAGCCACTATTCGATCCCGTTCTCGCCGCCACTGTTCTCCGGCCGGATCTGGGGCTCGGATCCCAACCGCGGCGACATCGTCGTATTTCGCCTGCCCAAGGACGATTCCACCGACTACATCAAGCGCGTGATCGGTCTTCCCGGTGACCGCATCCAGATGCGGGACGGTCTGCTCTATATCAACGACACCCCGGTCGAGCGGCAGCGCATGAGCGAGTTCGTCGGGGAGGATCCGTGCGGCTCCGAAGGCGGCGGCATCTCCCGGGTGAAGCGCTGGAAGGAGACGCTGCCGAACGGCGTGTCCTATGAGACGCTCGACTGCGCCGACAACGGCTACATGGACAACACCAACGTCTACACCGTGCCATCAGGCCATTTCTTCATGATGGGCGACAATCGCGACAACTCGACCGACAGCCGCTTCCTCGGCCAGGTCGGCTATGTGCCGCAGGAGAACCTGATCGGCCGCGCCCAGATGATCTTCTTCTCCATCGCCGAAGGCGAGCATGCCTGGATGTTCTGGCGCTGGCCATGGGCGGTGCGCTGGAATCGTTTCTTCAAAATCGTTCGATGAAAGACGAAGCCAAGGATATCGCGACCCAACCGACCGAGGCGCAAGCCGCTCCTGAGGGCGAAGCTGCAACCAAGACGCTTGCGGCCAAGACTCCTGAAACCAAGACTCCTGAAACCAAGACGCCCGCAAAGAAGAAGCGGGCGCGGAGCAGCAAGGCCAAGGGCACGGATGCGAACGCGGCGCTCGAGGCGCGCATCGGCCACCACTTCACTGACCCGAACCTGCTGATGCAGGCGATCACGCATGTCTCGGCGCTGAAGTCCGGGCGCAAGCGCGGCGACAGCTATCAGCGGCTGGAGTTCCTCGGCGATCACGTGCTCGGGCTCGTCGTCTCCGACATGCTCTATCACGCCTTCCCGCACGCCGACGAAGGCGAGCTGTCCAAGCGACTTGCCGAACTCGTGCGCAAGGAAAGCTGCGCCGACGTCGCCAAGTCGCTCGGTCTGCTCGATGACATCAAGCTCGGCTCGGTCGGCCCCAGCGCCGACGCTCGTCTGCGCAAGAGCGTGCTGGGCGACATCTGCGAGGCCGTGATCGGCGCGATCTTCCTGGACGGTGGCCATGCGGCGGCAGCCGAGTTCGTCAAGCGCAACTGGACCGAGCGCATGCACAAGCCGCGCCGTCCCTTGCGCGATCCCAAGACCGTGCTGCAGGAATGGGCTCAGGGGAAGGGGCTGCCGACGCCGGTCTATCGCGAGGTCGAGCGTACCGGCCCGCACCACGATCCGCAGTTCCGTGTCGCCGTGGACCTGCCGGGACTGGCGCCGGCCGAAGGTATCGGCGGCAGCAAGCGCGCGGCAGAGAAGGTGGCGGCGTCAGTGATGATCGAACGCGAAGGCGTTGGCGGCGGCAATGACGGCTGAAGCAAGCGGCGAGGCGCCCACCGCAACGCGCTGCGGTTTCGTTGCGCTGATCGGCGCGCCCAACGTCGGCAAGTCCACGCTGGTCAACGCGCTGGTCGGCGCCAAGGTGACGATCGTCTCGCGCAAGGTGCAGACCACGCGCGCGCTGATCCGCGGCATCGTGATCGAGAACAACGCGCAAATCATCCTGGTCGACACGCCCGGCATCTTCCTGCCCAAGCGCCGGCTCGACCGCGCCATGGTCTCGACCGCCTGGAGCGGGGCGCACGACGCCGATCTCGTCTGCGTGCTGCTTGATGCCAAGACCGGCATCGACGAGGAGGCCGAGGCCATTCTCGCCAAGGCGGCGAGCGTCAATCACGACAAGATCCTTGTCATCAACAAGGTCGACCTGGTCCAGCGTGAGAAGCTGCTGGCGTTGGCGCAGGCCGCCAACGAACGCATGAAGTTCGCGCGGACCTTCATGATAGCGGCGATCTCGGGCGACGGCGTCGACGACATCCGCACGACGCTTTCAGCGATGGTGCCGCCAGGCCCGTTCCTCTATCCCGAGGACCAGATGTCGGACGCGCCGATGCGGCAGTTGGCTGCCGAAATCACGCGCGAAAAAATCTATCAGAAGCTGCACCAGGAATTGCCGTATCAGTCCACGGTCGAGACCGACAAGTGGGAGGAGCGCAAGGACAAGTCGGTGCGCATCGAGCAGACGATCTTCGTCGAGCGCGAGAGCCAGCGCAAGATCGTGCTCGGCAAGGGCGGCGCCACCATCAAGTCGATCGGCGCGGACTCGCGGAAAGAGCTGATGCAGATCCTGGATGTGCCGGTGCATCTGTTCCTGTTCGTCAAGGTGCGCGAGAACTGGGGCGACGATCCCGATCGCTATCGCGAGATGGGCCTGGACTTCCCGAAGGAATAACAAGAAAAGATCGGTTACCGATGAGCGTACCCAGCAACGTCCGGCGCTTCGAAGCGCTGCTCTATGCGTCACTGATGCTGGATGCCCTGTCGGTCGCGGTGCAGGACCGCACGCCCAATGCCGAGATGACCGAGCAGATGATCATGACGGCGACCCTGCTCGCCGGCGGCATGATCCTGCTGCTGGTCTATTTCGTCTGGCTCGCCGCGCATTGGCGCAAGAACTGGCCGCGCTGGGTGCTGGCAGCAGCGCTCGTGCTTTCGGTGATCTCGCTCGGCCAGATCATCGGCGAGAAAGGCATGGAGCTCGACAGCGCCATCGAGATCGTCTCCTGCGTCCTGACCACGATGGGACTCTATTTCTCCTTCACCGGCGACGCCAAGGGCTGGTTCAACGCGTGAGATTTCACGCGGTGCCGTAGGGTGGGCAAAGGCGCGCCCTTGCGCGCCGTGCCCACCATAATCGTGCTGCGGATCAAATTGGTGGGCACGCTTCGCTTTGCCCGCCCTACGATCCCTCGAAATCGGCTAAGCTTCCCCCCATGGAATGGACCGATGAAGGCATCGTGCTGGGGGTGCGGCGGCATGGCGAATCCAGCGCCATCGTCGAGCTCTTGACGCGGGCGCATGGCCGGCATCTTGGTCTGGTCCGCGGCGGCGCGGGCTCGCGGATGCGGCCGCTCTTGCAGCCCGGCAACAGCGTCAGCGCGGTGTGGCGGGCGCGGCTCGACGAGCATCTCGGCACCTACGCGATCGAGGGCCTGAAGCTGCGCGCCGCGACTCTGCTGGGATCGTCCCACGGCGTCTATGGCGTCACCCACCTCGCTTCGATTGCGCGGCTGCTGCCCGAGCGCGATCCGCACGAGGAGATCTTTGCACTGCTCGAACATTCGCTCGATGACTTCGACGATATCGGCGGCGCCGCGGTGCACGTCATCCATTTCGAGCTGGCGATGCTTGCCGAGCTCGGTTTCGGCCTGGCGCTGGAGAATTGTGCGGTGACCGGAGAGACCACCGACCTGATCTATGTCTCGCCCAAATCCGGCGGCGCGGTGTCGCGCGGCGCGGGCGAGCCGTGGCGCGACCGGTTGCTGCGCCTGCCGCCATTTCTACGTCATGGCGAGACTGCGAGCGACCTTACCGAGCAGGATCTCCAGGACGGCTTTCGGTTGACCGGCCTGTTCCTGCTGCGCCATGTGCTGGAACCGCGCGGGCAGGTCCATTCCGACGCAAGGGCCGGCTTCATCAACGCCTTGACGCGGCAGCAGGCGAGGGCGGCAATTTCAGCGCCATGACCTAACCGCGCCTCTGCCTTGCCCTTGACGTGGCGTTCCGCGGGAACAAAATCGGGGCTGTCGAGTTCGCTCTCAGGTTCCACAACGGGGACTGCCAAATGTTGATCAGGGGATTCGCCTTGTCTGCGGCGCTGCTGACGTTTGCGCCCGATGCAACGGCCGGCGAGCCGCAGCCTGGCGTGTTTCGCCGGGCGTCCTGCACCGTCGTCCGGTACTATGTGGCCAAATATTCCGCTGCGGCCGCAGAGACATGGGCGCGGTCTCACGGCGCCACGGAGGCCGAGATCGAGGCCGCCCGCCGCTGTGTAACCAATGCGCCGGCGGCTGCCCAAGCGCCTGGCCAGGCCAAAAACCAGCCTGTGACAGCCGGCTGGGCCGGCCATTAGGCCGCCCACAGGGAACCAATCGATCCTTGCCCGATTCGCTTCCACGGTTTAACCGGGCGGCATGGGAAAACGAATCGTTCCACCGGAAGAGCCGGCCGAAATCCACGAGGTGCGGCTGCAGGAGGCGCTGGAAGAGCGCTATCTCGCTTATGCGCTCTCCACCATCATGCACCGTGCGCTGCCGGACGCGCGCGACGGCCTGAAGCCGGTTCACCGGCGCATCCTCTACGGCATGCGCCTGCTTCGCCTCGACCCCGGTACGGCCTTCAAGAAATCCGCAAAAATCGTCGGCGACGTGATGGGCTCGTTCCATCCGCATGGCGACCAGGCGATCTACGACGCCATGGTGCGCCTCGCGCAGGATTTCTCCTCGCGCTATCCGCTGGTCGACGGCCAGGGCAATTTCGGCAATATCGACGGCGATAACCCCGCCGCCTACCGCTACACCGAAGCGCGCATGACCGACGTCGCGCGGCTTCTGCTCGACGGCATCGACGAGGACGGCGTCGAGTTCCGCGCCAATTACGACGGCCAGTCGAAAGAACCGGTCGTGCTGCCCGGCGGTTTCCCGAACCTGCTCGCCAACGGCGCGCAGGGCATCGCGGTCGGCATGGCCACCTCGATCCCGCCGCACAACGCCGCCGAGCTCTGCGACGCTGCGCTGCATCTGATCGAGAAGCCCGACGCGAAATCCAAGGCGCTCCTGAAGTGGGTAAAGGGCCCGGATTTTCCGACCGGCGGCATCATCATCGATTCCAAGCAGGCCATTGCGGAAGCCTACACGACCGGCCGCGGCTCGTTCCGTGTCCGCGCCAGGTGGGAGCAGGAAGAGGGCGCGCGCGGCACCTGGGTCGTCGTCGTCACCGAGATCCCCTTTCTGGTGCAGAAGTCGCGGCTGATCGAGAAGATCGCCGAGCTTCAGGACCAGAAGAAGCTGCCGCTGGTCGGCGATATCAGGGACGAGTCGGCCGAAGACGTCCGCATCGTGATCGAGCCGAAGTCGAAGAACGTCGATCCCGCCCTGATGATGGAATCGTTGTTCCGGCTGACCGAGCTCGAAAACAAGATTCCGTTGAACCTGAACGTGCTGATCAAGGGCCGCATCCCCAAGGTCGTGGGGCTCGCGGAGTGCTTGCGCGAATGGCTCGACCATCTGCGCGACGTCCTGATCCGCCGCAGCAATTACCGCAAGGCGCAGATCGAGCACCGGCTGGAAGTCCTCGGCGGTTTCCTGATCGCCTATCTGAACATCGACAAGGTGATCAAGATCATCCGTACCGAGGATGAGCCGAAGCCGGCGTTGATGAAGGCGTTCAAGCTCACCGAGGTGCAGGCCGAAGCCATTCTCAACATGCGCCTGCGCAGCTTGCGCAAGCTCGAGGAAATGGAGATCCGCACCGAGGACAAGAACCTCCGCGCCGAGCTCAAAGGCATCAACGCGGTGCTCGCCTCGGAGCCCGAGCAGTGGAAGAAGGTCGGCGAGCAGGTCGGCAAGGTCCGCGACATGTTCGGGCCGAAGACGCCGCTCGGCAAGCGCCGCACCACGTTCGCCGACGCGCCCGAGCACGATCTCGCCGCGATCGAGGAAGCGTTCGTGGAGCGCGAGCCGGTGACGGTCGTGGTCTCCGACAAGGGCTGGATCCGCACCATGAAGGGCCATGTCGAGGATCTCTCGGGGCTTGCCTTCAAGCAGGACGACAAGCTCGGCTTCGCTTTCTTCGCCGAGACCACCTCGAAGCTCCTGCTTTTCGCGACCAACGGCAAGTTCTACTCGCTCGATGTCGCAAAGCTCCCGGGGGGCCGCGGTCACGGCGAGCCGATCCGCCTGTTCATCGACCTCGAGCAGGAGGCCGCGCCCGTCGCGCTGTTCGTCAACAAGGGCGGCCGCAAATTCCTGGTCGCGAGCCACGAGGGCCAGGGCTTTGTCGTCAACGAGGACGATTGCGTCGGCACGACCAAGAAGGGCAAGCAGGTCCTCAATGTCGAGATGCCGAACGAGGCGCGCGCGATCACCGAGGTGCTCGGCGACACGGTCGCGGTCATAGGCGAGAACCGCAAGATGCTGGTCTTCCCGCTCGACCAGGTGCCGGAGATGGCCCGCGGCCGCGGCGTCCGCCTCCAGAAGTACAAGGACGGCGGCCTCTCTGACGTTGCCGTGTTCGACGCCAAGGCGGGCCTCACCTGGAGGGACTCCGCAGGGCGCGAATTCTCGACGTCCATGAAGGAGCTCGCCGAATGGCAGGGCACCCGCGCCGACGCCGGCCGCTTGCCGCCAAAGGGTTTCCCGAAGTCGAATAAGTTCGGCAAGGTGATCGGGTAGCAGACGCAAGCAGATCGCGCCCGTCTAGACGGGCGCGATCCATCTAGCCCGCAAGTTGCGGTCGAAACACAACATCTGCCCAATAGTTGTTGGCACTGAAGCTGTTCGACGGAAACAGTCCTTCGCTGCCGGTGCCGCCGTAGGCATAGACGCCGTTGCCCCCGGCCGCGGTGGTGGACGGCGCCGTCAGCGAACCGCTTGTGACCGGATTGGCGAAGAAGTTGTTGGTCGCCACATAGGCGCCGTCGGTGTGGTACGAGGCGACGTAGGTGGTGTCGGCCGCGATCGCGACTGGCGTCGGCAACGACACGGTCTGCCAGCCACTCGCCGACGTGTTGGTGAAGGTGACGCTGGCGAGCTTGGTGCCGGTTGCGCTCCACAAGTCGAGCAGGTCGGGTCCGGTGTCGTTGGCACTGCGGTAGAACTTGAGCGCGGTGATGTCGCCGGCCATCGACGAGGTGAACTTGACGCCCAGTTCAAGCGGCGAGCCGTCATTGTATTCATTGTGCACCGGCGTGGACGAGCTGAACAGGCTGACCACCTGTTGTGTCGCCGTTACGTCGATGTTGAATGTCTCACTGGCCGCGAGGCCGCCGAGGTCGGTGGCGGACGCCTTGACACTGAACGTGCCGACATTGGCGGAGCCCGGCGTGCCACTGAACGTTCGCGTTGCCGGGTCGAATGTCAGCCAGGTGGGAAGCGCAGAGCCGTCGGAGGCCGTCGCCGCATAGGTGAGGCTGTCGCCGGCGTCGACATCAGTGAAGGTGCCGGCCGGCAGCGCGAGCGAAAACGCCGAGCCGACGACGGCGTTCTGGCCGGCGGTCTGATTAGCCAGCACCGGCGCGTCGTTGGCGCCGTGAATGTTGATCGTCAGCGTCGTCGATGACATGGCGCCGGCCGAATCCCGCATCGTATAGTTGAAGACATCCGACAGCGTGTCGGTCGACTGCCGCAAGGCCTGCACGGCGGAATCGGTCTCGTTGACGGTGTAGGTGTAGTTGCCGGCGGCATCGAAAATGATGCTGCCATGCGCACCGGCGAGCGCCGCGCCGAACGTGCCGTTGCTGGTGCCGAAGCTGACGGCAGTGACCGTTTTGGTGTCGCCGGCATCCGGATCGGTATCGTTGGTGAGGACGTTGCCGCTCGCCGGCGAGCCGCCGGACCCATTGGCAAGGCCTCCTTTCTCGGTCGCATTGCCCGTGTCGGCAACGGCGGTCGGCGTCGTATTGCTGGGGGTACCGCCGCTCGTGGAGAAGACGACGTCTGCCCAGTAGTTGCTGGCGTTCCAGGTGTTGGTCGGGAAGATGCCGGCGGCGCTTGTGCCGCCGTAGGCATAGACGCCGTTGCCGCCGGCCGTGGTGGTCGACGGCGCGGTCAATACTCCGTTGGTGACGGCGGAGGTGAAGTAGTTGTTGGTCACCACGTAGCTGCCATTGGTGTGGTAGGAGACGACATAGGTGGTGTTGGCCGCGATGGAGACCGGCGTTGCCAGGGTCACGGTCTGCCAGCCGCTTGCTGACGTGTTGCTGAAAGTGGCGCTGGCAAGCTTCGTGCCGGTCGCACTCCACAAGTCGAGCAGGTCGGGGCCGGTGTCGCCGGCGCTGCGGTAGAACTTCAGTGCGGTGATGTTGCCAGCCGCCGACGAGGTGAACTTCATGCCGACCTCGAGGGGGGTGCCGTCATTCAAGCTGACTTGCTGCGGCGTATCGGCTGCACTGAAGAGGCTGACCGGCTGCGATCCCGGTGCGACGACATTCAAGTCGACGTTGGCGGTGGCCGTTCCTCCTCGTCCGTCCGAAATCGTGTAACTAAAAGCTGCCGCTCCAAGGTAGCCTGCGTCCGGCGTAAAGGTAATGGTGTTGTTTGCCGGGTTGGGTTGGGTGTTGAGCACCACGGTGCCATGTACGGCGCCGCTCACGGCCGTAATCGTCAGGGCGTCACCATTAGCATCGCTGTCATTGGCGGTCAGGGACGCCGCCGTGATGGTGACAGCCGTGCCTTGCGTGGTCACAACTCCGGAATCGCCGACGGCCACTGGCGCGACATTGGTCATCCCCGTGGATGGGTTGAACATGACGTCCACCCAGAAGTTTGTCGACTGGTACGTATTGGTCGGGTACAGAGCGCTGCTGCCATAGGCGTAGACGCCGTTGCCCTGAGCAGGTGCAGTCAATGGACCATTGGTCACGTCCGTCGTGAAATAATTATTCGTATTGGAGTAGTGGCCGACGTCGGTGTGATACGAGACGGTGTAGATCGTTCCAGGAGTGATAGTCACCGGTGTGGAAAAAAGGGCGCTCTGCCAGCCACTCGCTGTTTCATTTGTGAAGGTGACCGTAGCGAGCTCCACACCTGTACTTGACCAAAGCTCGCCGGTGTGGGTCCCGGTATCCTCACTGCTCTTGTAGAAGCGAATACCGCTAACGGTACCCGCGACAGAGGAATCGAACCTGACGCCTAGCTCGACAGGGCTGGCGTCGAGGGTGTTCAGAGTCGCAGGAGTCGCCGAGCCCGAAAACAGCGTGAGATAGGAGGGCGCAGTGACGGTGACCGTGCGCCCCGCCGACGGCGTTTCCAGATTGATACTGTCGTCAACGGCGCGCGTGAGAATGGTGTAGGTGCCGGCAACCTGAGGGGACCAGGCGTAGGTCCATGTTGCCTCTCCTGTTACCGGATGCCAGCTCGCGCCATTATCGGTTGAAATTTCCACGCCAGCGATGACGCCCCCAACGTCTGTCGCCGTGCCGGTGATCGTGACAGAGCTCTGCGCGGTCACCGTGCCCGGGTCGTTGATGACGGAAACCGGTGCGGTATGGTCGGTCGAAGGTTGCCCAGTGATCAGCCCCGATTGAAGCGTTCCCGGTTGAACGCCCATATCGGCGAACAGGTTGACCATTGCCTGCTGGACGCGCGGATCGACCGGGGTCTCTTCCTTGTCGTGGTTGGCGCTGAGTGCCCAGGGCCAATAGACCGTCCCCGCGCCGAAAACCAATGCGCCGCTGGGGGCTCGATACAGTGTGAGGTTGTGCGTCGCAGTTCCCGGACCGACCGTGCTTCCGTAGTCGAGAAGATAAGTGCTGACGTCAACCGTCGTTGAGGAAAGCCGCACCAGCCCAGCCGGATCGAAGCCGTTGTCGGGCGCTGTGTCCCATTCATAGCCGAGGTAGTTTGTGTTCAACGACGCTGTCTGACCAGGCTGCAGGTCCGCGATGCTGGTGTTTCGCCAGAAGCGTAAGTCAGCGTCCGCGTAGGGAATCGTAATCGTACCCAGGTTTGTGCCGACGTCGTCGACCTGGAACAGCGTACCGGTGAGTGAATTTTCCGGGTCGCCACCACCAACAGCAGGTGGGCTGAAGCGCGGGTCGCGGAACGTGCCCGTCCACTGGTCGGTGGGATCGATCGGAGCGTTTGCCCAGGTTTCCTTGTAGCTGATCAAGGTGCGGTAAGGCGTACCGTCGCTGCTGATGCTGTTGCCCCAACGCGTCCGCCAGTAGACCTCGTTTCCGCTCCAGAACTCCAGGTTGACACCGGCGTCGCGCGCGGCTTCGACATTCGCCCGCTGCTGACCTGACCAATATTCGTCGTGACCGGCGTCAAGGTAGACCTTGTGGTTCAGCAACAGACTGCCGTAACGGTCGACGTCGAGCCCGCTCATGTAGGAGACGTCGTAGCCGTTCTCCTCCAGCCAGGAGATTGCCGAATACTCGGCGCCGAAGAGGTAGTCCTGGGGACCGGCGTATGTTCCAACGCCGCCACGCGTCGCGATGGGCCGGTTATAGCTGACCGCATAGGCCCGTCCGGCACCCTGACCTTGCGCCGGACCATCGCCGCCATAGAAATTCGCGCCGCCCCAGCCGTTGTAGGCCTGCCAGGTTTCGTCGGAAGTTTGGAACACGATATCGCTGTGACTGCTGTCATCGCGCACGATGAACGGAATCTGGTTCTCGCCTGAAGTACCGTCCAAGCGAGTCAGTTTCGCGATGTACACCCCCGATACGGCGTCCGCTGGAACGTCCCACGATGCCGAGACAGACCAATTGCCCGCGTCGACCAGTCCCGTGGTCGGGTCAGTCAGCGGCGCCGGCTGAGACTGGACGCCGGTGTGATCGATCGACGCAACTTTTCTGGCGCCCATGCCGCCATAATAGCCCAGGCGATAGATATCGATCCTGTAGTGATCTGAATCCGTATTGATCTTGAAGCTGACGGTCGTGCCGTGGTCCACGCTGATGTCGGTCGCGAAGCCTTCGATGTTCGAGTCACCCGCGCCATCGATTCCCCACTCGCTCTCCGGATTACCGGGCTTTTGATTTTCCAGCACGATGGGGTTGATCGCGGTGGGCGCTGCCAGCAGGGTTGCCGCCGCGGTCTGCGGCGCGACCGCAGTCGTAACGGGGCCGGCCAGGATTCCGATCTGTCCAACTGGTCCAGTGCCGCTTCCGCCGCCGGGCAACGCGCCATTCCAGTTCGTCACGGGCACGACATTCACCGTGGACATCGGGTCGCTCATCGAAGCGGTTGGAAGGCCCGATGAACCCGTCGCGATGTGATCGGCGGCACCCGGTGCGCCTGCACCGTAGGATTGACCTGCCAGAGCACTATGCTTGCTGGCTGGGGTCTGTGCGAGCACCTGGAGTGGGCAGTTGACGTAGCCGCACGTGCCACAGCAAGGACTGCCGCTTGCCGGCAGGGTCATGGATACCGGAGGCGCGGAGCCAGCCTCTGACACGGCATTCGCGGATTGAGCCGGCCAGTGATTTGTAAGCGAACTCGAAGCCGGAGGCTCAGCGGCGCCCGGTAACGTATCGATGTTGCCGCTCTGCAAAGGCGGACGGTCCACGCTGCCGCTCGAAGAGATCGGCGGCACGTTCGCCAAAGATCCCCCGCAAGGAATGTTCGCGAGATTTATGTCCATGGACGTGCGGCGATACAACGCAGTGCCCGGAGCGATTTGTCCAATTGCGGCGCTGCCAATTCTTTGGCCTGATTCCCGCAACCTTTTTTTGGCTGTCTCGACACGCGATTGTCCGACGCCAAAGAAGGAATTGTTGTCTTGCATGGCAACCTCGTCGCGGCACAGCTGGGCGGGAAGGACTCCCGGTTGAGTATTAAATAAATTAATAAAAAATTAAACCGGCGTCGAATAATTTTAAATGCCGAGAATTAGAATTATTCTAAATGGGGTCCTCGACGGGCCAAGATATTCTGTTTGTTGTGGAAATGGACGCCGTCATCTGTAGATCCGGCCCGCGTTTTGCGAGTCCGCTAATGCGCCGGGCCAAGAGGGACGGCTTGAGCGTCTATGGCGTCGGCGCTGGCGCCCTTGATGATCCGGGCTCGCCGTGGGGGAGTTCGCCCGGCTGGTCCGCGCGCCCCTTGCGCGGCCTGATACCCTCTGCCACCCCCGTCTTCTGAATCGTCGAGAAGTAATGCGATGTACGATGTCATTGTCGTCGGCGGCGGCTCCGCCGGCGCCGCGGTTGCGGCGCGGCTCTCCGAGGATCCCGCACGGCGCGTCCTGCTGCTCGAAGCGGGGCTGGATTGGCGCGCCATTGATGCGCCCTGGGAGGTGAGGACGCCGAATCCCATCCCGATCATCCACAAGCGCGAGTACCAGGAGAAATGGCAGTGGCCCGATCTCCTGACGCGCCGGGTGGCGGAGCAGGAGCCGCGCTTCTATTGGCGCGGCAAGGGGCTCGGCGGCTCATCGATGATGAACGGCCAGATCGCCATCCGCGGCGTTGCCGACGCATTCGACCAATGGGCCGCCCATGGCTGCACCGGCTGGTCGGCCAGGGAGGTGATGCCGCTGTTCTCCGTGATCGAGGACGATCTGGAATTCGGCGACGCAGCAGGCCACGGACGCGGCGGGCCGCTGCCGGTCTATCGCGCGCCTCCGCAAGAATGGGGGCCGATCGATCGCGGCTTGCGCGATGCGGCGCTGGCGAGCGGCTATCCCTGGTGCGCCGACCTCAACGGCCCCGATGGCGAGGGCGTCGCCTGCTATCCCATCAACAGCCGCGACAGCCGCCGCATCACGACCAATGAGGGCTATCTCGAGCCCGCGCGCGGCCGCGCCAATCTCGAAATTCGCGGCCATGCGCTGGTCGATCGCGTGCTGATCAGCGACGGCCGGGCGACTGGCCTGCGCGTCCATATCGAGGGGCAGAGCACCCACGAGATCAGCGCGCGCCAGATCGTGCTCTGCGCCGGCGCGATCCACAGCCCGGCGATCCTGCTGCGCTCGGGCATCGGGCCGGCGGAGGAATTGAAGGCGATGGGGATTGCGGTGGAGCACGATTTGCCGGTGGGCAAGCACTTCTTCGACCACCCGTTGTTTCGCGCCACCATTCAGCTCCACGAACATCTCCGGCCCACCGATCCCGACACCCGCCACACCAATTGCTGCGTGACCTATTCCTCGGGCCTCTCCGATGGCGGCAAGCGCGACATGATCCTGATCGCCTTCAACCACCGCGGCATCGGCATGCCCGGGGCGATCGGGGCCGGGCTGTTCAACGCCTATTCGCGCGGCACGCTCAAGCTCGCTTCGACCGACCCCGCGATCGATCCTGTTGTCGAGGAGAACATGCTGGCTGATCCCCGCGACATGCTGCGCATGATGGATGCGGTGAAGCGTCTTGCCGTGATCACCTCGCAGCCGGCGCTATCAGGGATCGCCGACTGGATCAGGTTGACCGACACAGATCTGACTCTGCCGCAAGCTGCGGCCTTGCCGGTTCACGAGCTCGATGCGCTGCTGCGCCGTGAGACCGGCGACATCCAGCATGCCGCGGGCAGTTGCCGCATGAGCGGCTTCGGGGATGCCGATGGCGTGGTCAATCCTGACGGCACGGTGAAAGGCATCGCGGGCCTGCGCGTCGCCGACGCCTCGATCATGCCATCCGACTGTCGCGCCAACACCCACTTCACGACGGTGGTGATTGGCGAGGCAATCGCGCGGATGATGATGCGGTAGGCGGCTGCTGCACCAGCTCGCGCAGCAGAGTGACGGTGAGGTGGTGCTCGCGGCTCCCTCCGCGTCATTGCGAGCGCAGCGACACAATCCAGGATCTTTCCGCGGAGGGACTCTGGATTGCTTCGTCGCAAGGGCTCCTCGCAATGACGGATCAAATGGCGGGTCATCGCTCTCCAATTCGCATTTCAAACAGCAGACAGACCGTCGCATTCTCGCGGCGCGCCTCGCCCGAGTTTTGCTCCACGTGCCGCCCTCGGAAAGCCGAGGGCGCAGGGAAGGCCGGGCGCCGGCGGGCACCCGCAAGTCCGTGCGCGACAGAAATGCACACGGGGTGGACCACAGGTGCTGCCGGTCGCCCGGCCTTCCCTGCGCGAATGGTTTTAACGGTGTCCTTCGTGCTCTCCCCGGGGAGCGATGCACTATTGCCCCCGTCGCCTTGCGGATGGCTGACGCGCGCGCCCGGTTGGGCCGCCACATCACCGCAAGCCTTGACGCACAGACCCCGGGCGTCAGGACCACACGACTTCTCCGTCCGCGCACGTCTTCGCATGTCGCTTCGAGAGCTGGCGTGTGCTCACGCCCGAAGCCATGCGAAGACACTGTCGGCGTCGTGTCGTCGGCGCGAAGCGATTGCTCACGGCCGAAGCCGCCCTGCAATGCCTGTTACGCCCGACGCCGTCGCGTCCATCGCTGCCCAGCCCGCGGTTCGTGACGATCGCGATCCGCCCCTTGTCTCGGGCCAGGGTGTTTCGCTTGTACGACAAATCCGAATTTCGGTAAAGTGGAATATTTGCGACGATGGGCTTGACAGGCGGTGCCGCCGGGTGTCCGCGGCTGTTTTGTCCGACCGGAGTGCGCGTCCATGGTGAGCTTTCGCCTGGAGGGCGTGTACTCATAAACGTCAGATTTCGAGGACAAAGCGGAAGTCGCTCCGCCCGGCCGGCATCGACGGCTTCTTGGACCCGCACCGGAAGCTGACCGAGTGCGTGTATGAACCATTTGAATTGTGACCCCGACCAAGGGTCGGAAGAGGGTTCGGGGAAATAGCGATAGGCTAGATCCCGACGCTCCAGAAGCGAATCGGGCGATTGAAGAAAGCTTTGAGCCCAAAGTGATGAGCAATTGAGCTATGCAGAAGCGCTCAACCTTCAATGTAAGGCAATTCGGAGTTGATGGTCGAAAGACGCTCTTCTTATTGCTTCTCCTTTTCGCGATCCCCGCGGACGGCTGCTCCGCGCAGACACCTCCGCCCCCAGTCAGCGAACATGCGTTCGAGCGCGTGCCTCCGACAGTCGTGAAGAGATTGGCGACCCGCTTTTCGCTAGGCGCATTCGCCGGCCGCTTCGAGAAGACCCGGCTCGGCGCGGTTCGCGAAGCCGTGGGCAAAGGGGCCATCCAACATCAGGGCGACGCCGGAGATAGTGTCTATTGGCTGTGCTACAGGCGCGCGCAGCATCGACTATGGGTCGTGTCCAGCGGAGAGATGGGCGGCCCGGACCATTTCGTCACAGAAGTCGTTGAAGAGCTCACTGAGAAAGACACCGAGACCTCGACCGATTGCGCCATCATCCCGGAAAACTTCGCGCCCCTCGTCTTCGACGGCAAGCTGCAATTAGGTATGTCGCGTTTGGAGGTAGTCGCGGCGCTGGGACCGCCGTCGAAGTCGGAAGCTGCTCAGATCGTGTATTCTCACCAGGGAAAGCTCGCAGACGGTTTTGATGAGACCGCATGGCTCATTCTCCGATTTCGTGAGGAAAAGCTCGTGTCCATGCGTGGCGGCAAGACCACGACGAATTGAAGTGGCTGCTATCCGCTCAATCTGGCGCTAAAAGAGACGTTGTCTCTCGATCATGAAGCAGACGCCACTTCGGCGCCGCCAAGGTCCGCAATTACGGCTTTGCTGGCCCTTATGCGGGCTTGAGGGTTTGCATCGGGATCAGCTTGGCCAGCTTGCGAAGGTTCTGAGCGGTGGCTGCGAGGGCGGACGCAAGTCCGCGACTTAGATCACCCCCACCACTCGCAACGCCACGCCGGCGGCGCAGCTGCCCGCGAGTACTGTCAGCATGCCGAGCTTGAAGCGGAAGATCGCGGTTGCTGCCGCGATCGATAGCACGAGTGCAGGAATATCGACGCTCTTCAGCACGGGCATATCGAAATCCAACGGAAACGCGTGCACCGGCACGGTCTCGCGGAACAGCGTGTGCAGCGCGAACCAGATCGAGAGGTTGAGGATCACGCCGACGACAGCGGCGGTGATTGCACTGAGAGCACCGGCAAGACCGGTGTTGCCGCGCAGGCGCTCGATATAGGGCGCGCCGACGAAGATCCAGAGGAAGCAGGGCGTGAAGGTGACCCAGGTCGCGAGCAGGCCGCCGAACGTGGCCGCGAGCATTGGCGACAAGCCGCTTGCATCGCGATAGGCTGCCATAAAGCCCACGAACTGGAGCACCATGATCAGCGGGCCCGGCGTGGTCTCGGCCATGCCGAGGCCGTCCAGCATCTCGTGCGGCTTCAGCCAGTGATAGTGCTCGACCGCCTGCTGGGCGACATAGGCCAGCACGGCGTAGGCGCCGCCAAAGGTGACCAGCGCCATCTTCGAGAAGAACAGCGCGATCTGGCTGAACACGCTGGCCTGCCCGAGGATCAAAAGCAGCGCGGCCACCGGCACGAGCCAGAGCGCAAGCCACACCGCACCGACGAGGATCGTGCGCGCGGTGTTGGGACGCACGTGCTCGGGCACGGCTTCGCCGAGCATGCTGTCGATGAGAGCTGTGCTCCCGCCATGGCCATGACCGGCGGGAGCGAATTCCGGCCGACCGGCGCGCGCACCGGCATAGCCGATCACGCCGGCGGCGATGATGATGATCGGGAAGGGGACCGCAAAGAAGAAGATCGCGACGAAGGCCGCGGCCGCGAGCGCGATCATGATGCGGTTCTTCAGCGCGCGCTTGCCGACGCGCACCACGGCCTCGACGACGATGGCGAGCACGGCGGCTTTGAGCCCGAAGAACAGCGCCTCGACGAAGCTGACATTGCCGTAGACGGCGTAGATGTAGCTGAGGCCCATGATGGCGATGATGCCGGGAAGGATGAACAGCCCGCCCGCCATCAGCCCGCCGGCGGTGCGATGCATCAGCCAGCCGATATAGGTCGCGAGCTGCTGCGCCTCAGGTCCCGGCAGCAGCATGCAGTAGTTCAGCGCGTGCAGGAAACGTGCCTCGGAGATCCACTTCTTCTCCTCGACCAGGATCCGGTGCATGACCGCGATCTGGCCCGCGGGCCCGCCGAAGCTCAAGGACGCGACGCGGAGCCAGACGTGAAAGGCCTCGCCGAAGCTGATGCCGTGACCGGCATCAGCTTCAGCCTGGTCGCTACGGGTATCCATTACGCCTTCACCTTGTTGGTCGGCCAGTTGTGGGTCTCGGCCGTCGCATCGCGGCACCAGCGGTAGAAGGCATCATAGAGCAGCATGCCGGCCTCGAGCTGCTCGAGATCGTCATCGTACATCCGCGACAGCCCGAGCGAGGCCGCGAGCAGTCCGGGCGCCTCCGGCGCGAGATCCGGCCGCGCGGTGTCGGCGCCGCGCACCAGCGTCGCGAGCCGGAGCAAAGGCGGCGTCGCGATGCCGAATTCCTCGATCATGACGTCGAAAGTGCAGAGCTCGCCGCGGTGGCTCCAGAACACGTTCTCGATGTCGAAGGGCGCTGCACCGAAGCGTTCGCCGACGGCGACCACCTCGGACGGTGCCACATAGAGGAACACCGCGTTGGGATCGACGAAGCGGCGGATCAGCCAGGGGCAGGCGATACGGTCGACCTTCGGCCGTGCCCGGGTCACCCAGATGGTGCGTCCCTTGGCGTCGCGCGGCGGCAGCTTGCGGGAGTCGAGCAGCGGCAGCTTTGCCGCCTTCCAGCCCTCGAAGCCGCCCTCCAGCGTCTCCGCCTCCACGCCGAGCTGGCGCAGCCAGGCCGCCGTGCCCTGCGCGAGCTTTTCGCCGCGAAGGCACGAGACGATGGCCCGGCGGCCTGCGAGGTCGCCGCCCCAGTCCGTCACATTGTCGTGGCTGAGCTTGAGGAAGCCTGGGATCAGCCGCCGGTCGGCGGCAAAATCCTCCTCAGTGCGTACATCGATCAGGACAGGCGCGTTTGCCGTGCCGATCAGCCGTGCCAATTTGTCAGATGATATGGTCGTGAACGTTGACATGATGCGTCCTCGCATAAACCGAACGGGACGCGATACTTGGGCATGTCGCCTCGTGGGGAGATCGCTCAAATCCCCATGGACCAATTACAGCTAAACTAAGCTGAACTGTCAATCCGCGGGACGATTGGGCCTTAGAGAATTGGTGCCCACCGGTCTATAGTGCACGCCAACAGAGCTGAATCTTCTGGAGAATTCGATGCATTCCCACTCCATTGAACAGTGGACCCATGACCATGCCTTTCTCGGCGAGAAGCACGACGAGAATGAGCGGCGCACCTGGCTCGTGGTCGTCCTGACGCTGGTCATGATGGTCGGCGAGATCGTCGCCGGCTCGCTGTTCGGATCGATGGCGCTGCTGGCCGACGGCTGGCACATGGGCACGCATGCGGCCGCGCTCGGCATCGCCGCCTTTGCCTATCGTTTTGCGCGCCGGCATCTGGGGAATGCGCACTTCACCTTCGGCACCGGCAAGTTCGGGGATCTCGCCGCCTTCTCCAGCGCCATCATCCTCGGCCTGATCGCCGTCGAAATCGCCTATGAGAGCGTGCTGCGGCTGATCACGCCGGTGCCGATCGTCTATGGTGAGGCGATCGCGGTCGCAGCTCTCGGGCTTTGCGTCAACCTCGCCAGCGCGTGGCTCTTGCGCGGCAGTCATGATCATCACCATCACGGCCACAGCCATGCGCATGATCACCACGACGATCATGACCACGACCACGATCATCACCACCATCACCACGACAACAATCTTCGCGCGGCCTATGTCCACGTCATGGCGGATGCGGCGACCTCGGTGCTGGCGATCGCGGCGCTCGTCGTCGCCATGTTTTCAGGCTGGGTCTGGGCCGATCCGGCGGTCGGCCTGATTGGCAGTGCCGTGATCGCGAGCTGGGCGTTCGGCCTGATCAAGTCATCAGGCGCGGTGCTGCTCGACGTGCGCGCCGACGAGAAGCTGGAGCGGGTGATCCGGGCGCGGATGGAGATCGGCGAGGATCGCGTCACCGATTTGCACCTCTGGCAGGTCGGGCCCGGCCACTGCGCCGTGCTGCTCTCGGTGGTGTCGGACCAGCCGAAGCAGCCGGCCGTCTACAAGAGGCGGCTTACGGGGCTGAAGGGGCTGAGCCACGTCACCGTCGAGGTCGAGACCTGCCCGCATTGACCGGCTTTGCGGGAATTCTGCGGACGCGCCGGGGTTGATCTCGGTCGTGGCCTGAACAAGGCCGACAAGGAGAGGACAAACATGACGTCCAGAATTGCGCTCGCACTCGCTATCGCCGCACTCGCTCTATCCAGCCCCGCGGCATTCGCACAATCGGAAAAGTCCGGCGTCGAAAAGCTCTATGTGCTGAATTGCGGCGAGGGCACCGCCGGCGACATCTCGCGCTGGACGCCCGGACTGAACGAGGGCAAGACGATGGACTTCGTCGACGGCTGCTATCTCGTCAAGCACGCCAAGGGTTGGTTCCTGTGGGATACCGGCATTGCCGATTCCGTCGCCGCGATGCCCAATGGTCTCACACCCGCCGATCCCAAGGCCGTCACCTGGCGCCGGCCGAAGACGCTTGCCGCCCAGCTCGAACAGCTCGGTCTCAAGCCTGATGATATCAAGGCGATGGCCGTCTCGCATACGCATCCGGACCATATTGGCAATGTCGAGCTGTTTCCGCAGGCCATGCTCTACGTGCAGAAGGCCGAATATGATTGGCCCGCCGCCAACAACGAGCCGCGCTTCAAGTCGTCACATCCGGTCGAGCAGCTGTCGGGCGACAAGGACGTGTTCGGCGACGGCAGCGTGACCATTCTATCCACGCCCGGGCACACGCCGGGACACCAGTCGCTGCTGGTGAAGCTGCCAAAGACCGGCGCGGTGATCCTGTCCGGCGATGCCGTGCACTTCAAGGACAATTGGGACAACCGCCGCGTGCCCGGCATGAACGTCAACAAGGACCAGAGCGCGGCCTCGATGCAGAAGATCGCCGACACGCTCGCCAGGGAAAAAGGGCAGCTCTGGATCAACCACGACAAAGCCCAGCGCGACAGCCAGAAGATGTCACCGGAGTTTTACGACTAGTTCTGCGTGAGCCCCTGTTGCCACACCGGTGGCAGCAGGGATGTGCTAGCCGCTCCGGGATCGGGAGGCGAAGCGTGGGGGAGTGGCTCGGGGTTGCAATCGCGCTGGTGTCGAGCAGCATCGGCGGCACCGCCGCGGCGATCACCCGTTATCTCGTCGTCGGTGCCGATCCAATCCTGCTGGCGATCCTGCGCTGGGGGATCGGCTTTCTCTGCTTGCTGCCGTGCGCGCTGCTGCTCGGCGTGCGTTGGCCGCAGCGCTCCGATTGGCCGGCCGTAGCGCTGCTCGGCATCTGCTTCTTCGGCCTGTTCTTCATCCTCTACAACATCGCGGTATCCTATACGACCGCGGCGCGCGCCAGTCTTGCGCTGGCGACGCTGCCGCTCCACACCATGGTGGTCGGGGCCATCCTCGGCGTCGAGCGGCTGACGTCGCGCAAGATGATCGGCGTCGCGATCGCCGTTCTTGGCGTGACGGCCGCGCTCGCCGCGGGCCTCGCGCAGAGCCCACCCGGCGCCTGGCGTGGCGAGTTGATCATGACTGGTGCCGTGTTCTGCATGGCGTTCTACAATGTGCTGTCGCGGCCGCTGATGAAGCGCTCCAGCGCGCTCGGCTTCCTCACCGTCGGCATGGGCGCGGGCGCCGCCGTGCTGGTACTGGCGGGTCTGGTGAAAGGCAGCTTTGCCGCGCTCGATCATTTCACGACGGCACAATGGATCGCAGGTATCTATCTCGGCGCCGGCGGCGGCGCGCTCGCCTTCATCCTCTGGGTCATGGCGCTGGCGCGGGCGACGCCGACCCGCGTTGCCAATACGATGACAGTCAACCCGATCGCGGCTACATTGTTGGCGGCGCTGCTGATCGGCGAGCCGATCACGGCAAACCTTCTGATCGGGCTCGTCGCGGTGTTCGCCGGCATCTGGATCGCGACCAGCGAGGCGAAGCCGGCCTAGCTGCGTGGCGCGGCCGCCGCGGGCGGGCTCGCTTCCGGCACCTTCTTCGGCTTCAGCGTGCCGGCATAGAACGACACCAGCCAGACCAGCAGGACCGCGAGGAGATAGACGCCCCAGGCCTGCGGCGGCGTGGTCGCCCAGCGCAGCAGGCCTTTGAACGTCCGGGGCGGACCAGTGTCGTCGCTCATCGCCCGCTTGTGCGCGAAAGCGGCCGGGCGGTCAATCCGGCCGCGGCCCCGTGCGGATCAGGAACAGCGCTGCCAGCGCCGACAGGCTGAGCGCAGAGGAGACGATCAGCACCTTGGCGCCCATGATGTCGATCAGCAGGCCGAAGGCGAGCGGCGCCACCGCCTGCGCCATCCGCGCCGGGGCGCCGATGATGCCAAGACGGTAGCCAAAGTCCTTCGGCCCGAAGATCGACAGCGGCAACGTACCCCGCGCGATCGTCAAAATGCCGTTGCCCGAGCCGTGGAACAGCGCGAACGCGCTCGCGGCGGCACCGCCGAAGACCGCGACGACCACCGCGCCGATCGGATGGGTGAGACAGGCGAGCCGCGTCGACCACAGCGGATGGAAGCGGCTGAGGAAACCCGCTTCAAGCATGCGCGCGCCGACCTGTGCCGGCCCGATCAGCGCGCCGGCTGCGATGGCTTCGACGGGCGTTGCGCCTGTCGTCTCCAGGATGCGGGGGAAATGCGCGGCCATCGCGCCGGTGACGGTCCAGACCGCGGCGAAGATGAAGGCGAGCAGGATCATGGTGCGGTCGAGCGGCAAGTGCGGCTTCTCGGCGGTCGCCGCGGCCTGCTTCGCACCGGTGATCACCGGCAGCGTGAAGAAATTGAGGGGCAGGCCGATCAGGAGATTGGCGGCCGCCCAGGCAAAGCAGGTGTCGCGCCAGCCGATATGGGACAGCCCCCAGGCGGTGAGCGGCCAGCCGACCGTCGAGGCGAAGCCCGCCATCAGCGTGATGCCGGTGATGGGCCTGCGCGCCTCGGTGCCGTAGATGCGCCCCAGCGCGGCGAAGGCGGCATCATAGAGACCCATCGCCATGCCGATGCCGAGCACGAGCCAGGCGATCGCCATCACCGCCACCGACTGCGAGAGCCCGAGCAGGACAAGCCCGGCGGCAATGGTCAGGTTCGAGGCCGACAGCACCTGCCGTCCGCCGACGAGATCGATCTGCCGTCCGATGCGCGGGCCGAGCATGGCCGAGATCACGAGCGAGGCCGAGAACGCGGCAAAGATCCAGTTGGAGGAAATGCCGAGGTCGTGCGCCATGGGATCGGCGAGCAGCGCCGGCAGATAGTAGCTGGAAGCCCAGGCCAGGGTCTGCGTGGTGCCGAGCGCCAGGATGATCGGAAGCTGGCGTCGGCTCATGTCCCCGTGCTTCTGGTCTTCTGTGTCATCGCCTGCATTTGCAGCTTGCAGCAAGAGCGCGTCAACAGCGTCTGCGACATATTCGACCTGCTGCGAACGCGAGCCTTTGGTTGCATGAGGACATCCGCCTTTCGCTCGTCACGAATGCACGCCATAATGGCGTATGCAATTGACCTCGCGCCTTGCGCTGATGAACTGGCTGACCGGCCAGGGGCTCACGGGCCTGCCCGAAAACGAGCTGCTTCGCGGCTTCTGCGAGCGCTGCCGCGCAGAGGGGCTGGAACTGTCGCGTGCGCTCGTCGTCATCGACACGCTGCATCCGATCTATGAGGGCCGCGGCTTCCTCTGGAGCGATCGTCCCAGCAACGAGAGCGACGCGTTCGAATACGGTTCGACCGCCGAGGGCGACGCGAACAAGAAGTGGCGCCGCTCGGTATTCTTCCACATGCTCGAGCATGGCCACGACGAGATGGTGATCGATCTCGCCGACGCGCCGTCGCTGGATTTCTCGCAGATCGGCGAGCTCGCCGAGAAGGGGCACAAGCACTATCTCGCCTTCGTGCACCGCTTCGGCGAGAACGGTGCGCTCGGCCTGATGGACTGCCTCTATTCCTGCTGGACCACGCGTCGCGACAGCGGGTTCTCCGAGCCGGAGCTTGTCGCGCTACGCGATCTGGTTCCAGTGCTGGGGCTCGCGATCAAGTCGGCGCAGCAGGTCGACATCGCCCGCACGCTCGGCCGCGTCTATCTCGGGCGCGATGCCTCCGAACAGGTGCTGCGCGGGCGCATCTCGCGCGGCGTCACCGAACGCATCAACGCCGTGCTCTGGTATTCGGATTTGCGTGGCTCGACCGGGATCAGCGAGAGCATCGGACCCGACGAGATCATTCCGTTCCTCAACGACTACGCCCAGGCCGTGATCGACCCGATCCACGATGCCGGCGGCGACGTGCTGAAGCTGATCGGCGACGGCGTGCTGGCGATGTTCACCGGTGAGGACATGGCGACGGCGCGCCGCGCTGCACTACGGGCGGAGCATCTATTCCGCAAGAACGTGTCGGCGCTCAACGCGCGCCGGGCGGCGGACGGCCGTCCCACCACGTCGGCCTATATCGGCCTGCATGTCGGAGAGGTCTTCTACGGCAATATCGGCAGCGAGGACCGGCTTGACTTCACCGTGGTCGGGCCGACCGTCAACGAAGTCAGCCGCATCGCTTCGATGAGCCGCTCGGTCGACCGCGAGCTGCTGGCCTCGTCGGAATTCTACAAGGGCCTCGACGCCACTGGGCGCCGCTATCTCGTCTCCACCGGCCGCTACGCGCTGCGCGGCATCGGCCGCGCGCAGGATCTCTACACGCTCGATCCTGATGTCGATGCCAGCGAGCCGGTGACGGGAAGCTACGAACGGTACCTGGCGGGGTAGGGCAGGCTGCTCCAACGTACTCCGTCATTGCGAGGAGCCCTTGCGACGAAGCAATCCAGACTGTCTCCGCGGACAGATTCTGGATTGCTTCGCTTCGCTCGCAATGACGGTGTGGCTAGCACCGCGCCGCCGCCTCATCTCCCACCATGTCCGGCTGCCGATCCAGCGCCACCGCCGGTGACAGCAGGATCACCAGCGCCTGCACGCCGAACACGGCGGCCGCCAGATACAGGCACGCTTCCGCGCTCCAAAACCCGCCGACGATCGCGCCCAGCGCCGAGCCGAGCGGGCGGGCGCCGTAGCTCATGATGTTGATGGCGGAGACGCGGCCCAGAAGCCGCGGCGGTGTCACCGACTGGCGCAGGGTCGTGGTCGAGATCACCCACAGGATCGGCCCGACGCCGAGCAGGAAGAAGCTCAAGCCTGCAAGCCAGGGCGAGGGGATCAGCACCGTCAGTGCCATCACCAATGCGGCGACGAAGCCGGTGACCGGGCCGAGGCCGACGACGGTGCCGAACGCGATGCGCTGCATCACGCGCGTGGCGAAGAGCGCGCCGATCACCATGCCGACGCCGTACATGGTCAGCACGGTGCCGACGCCGGCGGCAGTCAGGCCGAGATGGCGCACGGCGTAGGGCACGAACACCGCGATCTGCAAGAACCATCCGGTGTTGAAGATGAACTGGGTGATGAACACCGGCCGCAGCAGCGGATGGTGAAACACAAAGGCCGCGCCCTCGCGGATGTCCTGGAACGGATGACGCCGCGGCGCCGGCGCGCGGGCAGGCTCGTAGATGCCGGAGAGCAGCACCACCGCGACGGCCGAAAGCGCGGCGGCAAAGCCGAAGGCCGGGCTTGCGCCCCACCATCCCACCAGCGCGCCGCCGAGCGCGGGCCCGCTCGCAAAAGCGATCGTGCGCGCGAGCTCGATCCGCGCATTCGCCGCCGGCAACAGGTCCGAGCTGACCAGGGAGGGCACCAGCGCCGGCGCGGCGACGCTGTAGACGACGGTGCCGCACACGGCAGCGAAGCCGAGCAGCGCCAGCAGCGGCAGATTGAGGGCGCCGAGCACCAGCAGGAGCACGATGGCCGCGAGTGCGGCGGCCCGCAACGCCTCGGCTCCCGCCATCAGCCAGCGGCGAGAGATGCGGTCGGCGAGCACGCCAGCGGGAATGGCGAATAGGACGAAGGGCAGGGTGAGGGCGGTCTGGAGCAGGCCGGTCTGGCCTTCGGCGACCCCCAGCGTCAGCACGGCGACGATGGGCGCTGCGGCCAGCGCGATCTGCTCGGCCGATTGCGCCGCGAGGTTCGACCAGGCGAGGCGATTGAAGGTGTCAGGGAGGCGAGGGGTCGTTGACATGGCTCATATCCTGCAAAGGCGGATTTGCGCCGATGTTCGCCTCCCGGGACCACCGAACCCACCCGCTTCCCGACAAGAGGCGAGTCCGTCAGGTCCACGCCGGGAACTGGTGCGGCTAGATGCAGTTGCAAATGAGTTGCAATAAGAGCGAACTTGGATATTCTGCCGGCATGGATGCCCGATCACCCGACCTGACGCCCGACGCCGCCGGCTGGCGCACTGATGCGCCCACCACCAAGAGCCTGGCCGAGGTCAATTCCACCGTCGCGATCCCGGCCACCGGCCTTTGGTGGCGGCGGTTGCTGGCCTTCGTCGGGCCGGGCTATCTCGTCTCGGTCGGCTACATGGACCCCGGCAATTGGGCGACCGACCTCGCCGGCGGGTCGAAGTTCGGCTACACGCTGCTGTCCGTCATTCTGCTCTCGAATTTGATGGCGATCCTGCTGCAGTCGCTGGCGGCTCGGCTCGGCATCGTCACCGACCGCGACCTCGCGCAGGCCTGCCGCGCCACCTATTCGCCGCCGGTGAACTTCCTGCTCTGGCTCGCCTGCGAGGCGGCGATCATCGCCTGCGATCTCGCCGAGGTGATCGGCACCGCAATCGCGCTCAAGCTCCTGTTCGGCATTCCCCTGATCGGCGGCGCGCTGCTCGCCGCGCTCGACGCCTTCCTGCTGCTCATCCTGATGAACCGTGGCTTCCGTTTCCTGGAGGCGTTCGTCATTGCGCTGCTGGCGGTGATCGCGGTTTGCTTCGCGGTTCAGATCGTGGCTGCGGCCCCGCCGGTGGCGGAGGTCCTGCATGGCTTCGTGCCGAAGAGCGAGATCTTCACCAACTCGGCGATGCTCTACATTGCGATCGGCATCATCGGTGCGACTGTGATGCCGCATAATCTCTATCTGCACTCCTCGATCGTGCAGACCCGCGCTTACGAGCGCAACGATGCCGGCCGGCGCGAAGCGATCAAATGGGCAACGACGGACTCGACCATTGCCCTGATGCTCGCGCTGTTCATCAACGCCGCGATCCTCGTCGTCGCCGCCGCGACCTTCCACAAGAGCGGGCATTCCGACGTCGCAGAGATCGGGCAGGCCTTCGAGCTGCTGTCGCCGCTGCTCGGCCTCGGCATCGCCTCGACGCTGTTCGCGGTGGCGCTGCTTGCCTCCGGCCTGAACTCGACGGTGACGGCGACGCTCGCCGGCCAGATCGTCATGGAAGGTTTCCTCGACCTGCGCCTGCCGAGCTGGGCGCGCCGCCTCTTGACGCGCGGCATCGCCATCATCCCAGTGATCATCGTCACCGCGATCTATGGCGAGCGCGGCACGGCCGATCTCCTGGTATTCAGCCAGGTCGTGCTGTCGATGCAGCTGCCCTTCGCGGTCATCCCGCTGGTGCGCTTCGTCTCGGACCGCCGCAAAATGGGGCAGTTCGCGATTCCAGTGTCGGTTGCCGCGATCGCGTGGATCGTCGCGGGCGTCATCGTGATTTTGAACGTAAAGCTGCTGGCCGATACGCTGTTCGGGTGAGAGCGATCAGTGCCCTTGACGACGTCGCGGCTCGTAGGGGCTGAGCGGATTGACGTCGAGATCGACGTCTTTCACACATTGCTGACGTTCGCGATGGCTCGAGCCCGCGTGCCACTCTCCAGTGCGGAGCTCGACGTTGCTTATCTCGGCGATCTTTAGGCATTTCCACTCGCCTGTGCGAGGGAGGCCCTTGCTGGAATCGCCAGCGAACTGGAAAGCGAGCGTATATTCCTCGCCGTTCGTATGCCCCAACAGCGCTGGGCAGATTGCGCGCGGGTAAGTCTGATAGACGCAGTGGACCTGAAGTCGTTCAATGATCGCACGGGCGATCAAATCGTAGGTATGACTCGACAAGGATACCTCCGTATCCATTCGTGCCTATTGCGTTGCGACGACGCAGGCGAGACTACTGTGCCCGTCAATCCTGCGGCTCGGACACCGAATCCCCCTGCGCGTCGATGCGCAGCCAGCCGGAGGGCGCGAGGCGCTGCTGCGGCAGGAAGCGGGCCTTGTAGTCCATCTTCTTGGAGCCCTCGATCCAGTAGCCGAGATAGACGTAAGGCAGGCCCTGCCGGCGGGCGCGGGCGATGTGGTCGAGGATCATGAAGGTGCCCATCGAGCGGCTGACCTGGCTCGGCTCGAAGAACGAGTAGACCATCGACAGGCCGTCGCTGAGCACGTCGGTGAGTGCCACCGCGATCAACTCCTCGCCGCGACCGGTGATGCCGCTGTCGGGGCCGCGCTTGCGGTACTCGATGATGCGGGTCTCGACATGGCTGTCCTCGACCATCATGGCGTAGTCGAGCACCGTCATGTCGGCCATGCCGCCATGGCGGTGGCGGGCGTCGAGATAGGCGCGGAATACCGAATATTGCTCGGAGGTCGGCACCGCGCTGCGCTGCTCGCCGACGATGTCGGCATTGCGCGCCATCACCTTGCGGAAGTTGCGGGAGGGCCGGAACTCGTTGGCGACCACCCGGACCGAGACGCAGGCGCGGCATTGGTCGCAGGCGGGGCGGTAGGCGATCGATTGGCTGCGGCGGAACCCGCCATGGGTCAGGAGGTCGTTGAGATCACCGGCGCGCTCACCCACGAGGTGCGTAAACACCTTGCGCTCATGCCGGCCCGGAAGATACGGGCACGGGGAGGGCGCCGTGAGGTAAAATTGTGGGGTGTCGCGCGAGTGCTGGGTCAAGGGACGTCGTGGGCCTCCGAAGTGTGTATCAGCATCGCGCTACGGAAGCCCCCGGTCAATTGGCCTGCTCGGCAGATCAGATCAGCCAGCTTAGGTGATCCAGGTTGATAGGTTCTTGATCACCAGGTTCTCAGTAGGTCCTTGCGGCCTGGGCGCAGGTACGCGAACCGAATTGTTGATGATGACCGTTCCCAGCACGAAATCGTGCAGCAGGCGACGGCGGCCGTTGAACAGGCCGACCAACACCACGAAGGGCGACAGGAACGAAACCGTCACCCAGAACAGCACCGCATGGGTGGCGCCGAGCACGAAGTAGCCTGATGCCCCGTACCAGGTGCGCAGTTCCAGATCCATCACTCGCATGCCGATCGTCGCGGAGGACGGACCGCCGATGCAGGCGCCGTAATAGACGATGGCCCAGACCACGGAGGCCGGCCAGGCGATCCAGAACAGCGCCCAGCCAATGCCGAGCGTGACCACGCCGAACAGGGCGATGAAGATGTAGCCGAGGATCACCGGCACCGAGATCACGACCATGTCGATCAGGAAGGCGAACACCCGCCGCGTCGCTACGCCGCGGAACAGTTCCGGATGCAGATAGGGGTCGTAGGCATGCGGCTGCGACCCGCCGTCGTTGCGCCAAGTGCCTGAATTGCCCGAGTCCGACATGTCCGTTTTCTCCCAGCGAACCCCCGTGGCAGGACATGGGAACAGGCCGTCGACATGCCAAGGGCGCTGACGTCAACAAGCCGAAATATTCCGGCGATTCGGGGGCTATGGTTTTGGAAGCGGCGAGTTATTGATCCCGGTGTCGTCCGGGCGAAAGCCAGGACCCATCCATGCAGGAGTGATGCGGCGAAATGCCCACCACGAGTCTTCGTCAAACGGAAGCCGGTGGGTAGGGGTCCTGGCTTTCGCCGGGACAACATCGAGAATACAGCGAGATCTTACCCCTGTGCCCGCAGCTTCTCCGCGGCCTTCGGCGCAAAGTAGCTTAGCACGCCGTCGGCGCCGGCGCGCTTGAAGGCGAGCAGGCTCTCCATCATGGCGCGGTCGCCGTCGAGCCAGCCGTTGTTGGCGGCGGCTGCGATCATCGCGTATTCGCCGGAGACCTGGTAGGCGAAGGTCGGCATCGCAAAAGTATCCTTCACGCGGCGCACCACGTCGAGATAGGGCATGCCGGGCTTCACCATCACCATGTCGGCGCCTTCGGCAATGTCGAGCTCGACCTCGCGCAGTGCTTCATCGGTATTGGCGCTATCCATCTGGTAGGTGCGCTTGTCGCCGGTGAGCGTCTTGGCCGAGCCGATGGCGTCGCGGAACGGGCCGTAGAAGGCGGAGGCGTATTTTGCGGCATAGGCCATGATCTGCACGTCGAGCAGCCCTGCATGGTCCAGGCCTTCGCGGATCGCAGCGACGCGGCCGTCCATCATGTCGGAGGGCGCGATGATGTCGCAGCCAGCTTCGGCTTGCACCAGCGCCTGGCGCACTAGCACCGCGACCGTCTCGTCGTTCAGGATCCTGCCGTCGGAGATCAGGCCGTCATGGCCGTGGCTGGTGAAGGGATCGAGCGCGACGTCGCAGAGAATGCCGATCTCCGGAAACTCCTTCTTGATCGCGCGCACCGCCTGGCAGACCAGATTGTTCGGGTTGGTGGCTTCCGAGCCTTCATCGTCGCGCAGGGACGGGTCGGTGTAAGGAAACAGCGCGATGCAGGGGATGGTCAGCTTCATGGCGCGCTCGGCCTCACGCACCGCCTGGTCGACACTGAGGCGGTCGACGCCAGGCATCGAGGCGATCTGCTCGCGCTTGTTGGTGCCGTCGATCAGAAACAGCGGCCAGATCAGATCGTCCGTCGTGAGAACGTTCTCGCGCACCATGCGCCGGGCCCACTCGGCCTTGCGGTTGCGGCGCGGACGGACGGTCAGATCGAGGGCAGGGGAGGCGCTGGCGCCATCCCGGCGCGAAACCTCGCGCAGTTCGATCGGACGTCCGTATTTGATCGCCATCATTCTTCCTCCGGCTGGAATTATTCTTATACCAGCTCGCATGGTTCCTGCCACCGCGGCTTGACCCGCCGCAAGGCAGAATTGAGCTGACTTGGGCAGCCGATTGATTTTGCGAGGCGAAGCAGCCAGAAGAGGCCATGTCCGAGATTTCCACCCGCGATGCGGCCCGCGACAGCGCCAGGGACAATGCCAGAGACAGCGCCCGGGATGGCGCGATGTCGGTGGCGGCGATCTCGTCGGAGCGCTCCGAGTCCGATGACAATGTCTGGACGCGCCGGCTCGTGCTGTTCCTGCGGGTCATGGCGCTGCTCTCGATCCTGAAGGGTCTCTATCACTGGGCGCAGGTGACGGGCTTCGTCGGCGGCGAGGACGAGGCGTTCGAGAACCAGTCGATGGCCTGGCAGGCGGCGACCGTCTATTTCGCCGTGATCGAGCTTGTCGCGGCCGTCGGTCTCTGGCTGGCCACGCCTTGGGGCGCGGTGGTGTGGCTGACGACCGTGGTGTCGATGGCGGTGATCGAGCTGATGTTCCCGGGCATCTACGGCGGCAGCCTGATCGTGGTCGGCGTCGAAGCCTTCATGCTCGCCGCCTATCTCGCGCTCGCCTGGATGGCCGCACGGGAACGACCGCCGTAGGCGACGTCGCGGTCAACAACGCTCTCGTGGCCCGGACGCAGCGCAGCGCTACTTCAGCGGTGCGCTGCAGAGCCGGGGCCCATCTTTCCAAGATCTCGCTTTGAAACATCTGGGTCCCGGCTCTGCGCTTCGCTTGCCCGGGACACGAGCGCGGGGTTGTTCGCGCTTGGTTGACCGTTGGTTGCCTAAAATTTGAGGTAAGTTTTCGTTGACCAGCCTGTTCTGCCACAGCTGTTACGCGCCCGTTTCGAAACGGGGCGGGGCTGTTCTGGAATGCGACAACAGGGGCGGACGGAGGGTGAACAGGACCTTGCGAAGGTCAACAGAGGGTTGCGAAAAGTCCTTGTGACACAGGCTTAATCCGCAATTCACTGTCTTAAATTCATGATCTCTTTATTCTCTTATTTAAGCCGATCTTCAAACGAGCCCCTTAAGTTGCACCTATCAGACGGGACACAAGTTTCGTCGAATAAGTGTCGATAAAAACGACAACAGGGGAAGTGTCATGATGAAAGCCGTCGCAACTGCGGCAGATACCGCAGAGCGCGTGTCCGGCCAGCAGGGTTCGGTGCAGTCGCTCTATCTGGAAGCTTTGACTCTGGTGGAGCGGCTGCATCGCCGGCTCCTCGACGTGATCAAGGATGAATTCGATCGCCGCGGCCGTGCGGACATCAACTCGGTCCAGGCGCTCTTGCTCTACAACATCGGCGACAAGGAGCTGACCGCGGGCGAGCTGCGCACGCGCGGTTACTATCTCGGCTCCAACGTCTCCTACAATCTGAAGAAGCTCGTCGAGCTCGGCTTCCTCGATCATCAGCGCTCGCGCGTTGATCGCCGCTCGGTGCGCATCCGCCTGACCCCGCAGGGCCAGGAAGTCCGCCGCATCGTCGATGCGCTCTACCAGAAGCACGTCAAGACGGTGGAGCAGGTCGGCGGCATCTCCGGCGAGGAGTTCTCGACCCTCAACAAGTCGCTGCACCGCCTCGAGCGCTTCTGGACCGACCAGATCCTGTATCGGCTCTGAGTTTTCTTTGGGTATCAAGGCCAAGCCGGCCCCCAACAAGACCGGCAGGCTTCCCGAACGTGCCTGACTTCCCCAAGCGCGCCGGCCCGGATTCCGTCCGGACCGGTGCGTTTTGCTTTTTTGCACCTGCGAAAAAATAGCTGGTTCCAGGGAACCAGCTCCGGGCCCGGCGCTTATCTCCCTCGGATCGGAGGGATGTCGATGCTGGTCGAGCGCGGGCTTCAGGCGATGAATGTGGAACTCGTGAGCGAGGCCTATGCCATCGCCGCGAATTACCTTCGCCGCTCCGGCGCGATCCCGGACTCTCTCGTCACCGACGAGCGCCTGCTCGGGATCATCATCAAGCTGCTGCAGCACGGCGAATTCAACAAGATCCGACTCGCCAACAAGGCGATCACGTGGTTCGAGGCGCAGTCCGAGGCCCGCGCGATTGCCTGATCAAGACTCCGAAAATTGCAGAGAACCAGAGGGTGCCATGGAAGCCGCCATCGACCGCATCATGCAGACCTATGACCTGCTCGCCAACCGCACTGCGGCGGCCAGCGAGGAGGCGCGTGTCAAGGTCACGAACTACCTCAATACCCTGATGGAGGCCGGTGAGAGGGACCCCCACCGGTTGACCGTGTGCGGCCTGACCTATCTGCGCCAGCTGGACGGCAGCGTGGACCCCGTGAAGGCGGGGTACACCGGCCTGTGAGACGACGCTGGCCGGGGCCGCGGCTCTTGTCGCAAGGTGAGGCCCCCTGGCGTCCCTGATCCGGTATTCGCAGAGGAGCGGTTCCATAGAACCGCTCCAGGACCGAAATCCGCCGATCCCCACCATATCTTGCACAAATCTCAGGCCCGACCCGCAAATGCTTGGCCTGTTGCGGGCGATGTGGTAGATCGCGCTCGCCGCTTCCGATCGCCACACCAGACCGCCCGTAGCCCGCCAAAAGGCTGCGGCGGTGGAGATATTCGCAAGATGCCCTCAGCCAAGACCGCCTCCGCGCCCGATTCGTTTTTCACCGCCTCGCTCGAGCAGGCCGATCCGGAAATCGCCGCCGCCATCAAGGGCGAACTCGGCCGGCAGCGCCATGAGGTCGAGCTGATCGCCTCCGAGAACATCGTCAGCCGGGCCGTGCTGGAAGCGCAGGGTTCGGTCATGACCAACAAGTACGCGGAGGGTTATCCGGGCGCGCGCTATTACGGCGGTTGTGAGTGGGTCGACGTCGCCGAGAACCTTGCGATCGATCGCGCCAAGAAGCTGTTCGGCGCCAATTTCGCCAACGTGCAGCCCAATTCCGGCAGCCAGATGAACCAGGCGGTGTTCCTGGCGCTGCTCCAGCCCGGCGACACCTTCATGGGCCTCGACCTTGCGGCCGGCGGCCATCTCACCCACGGCTCCCCCGTCAACATGAGCGGCAAGTGGTTCAAGGCCGCGCACTACACCGTGCGCCGAGAGGACCAGATCATCGACATGGACGCGGTCGCCAAGCAGGCCGAGGAAGTCAAGCCGAAGCTGATCGTCGCCGGCGGCTCGGCCTATTCGCGCGCTTGGGACTTCAAGCGCTTCCGCGAGATCGCGGACAGCGTCGGCGCGTATCTGCTGGTCGACATGGCGCATTTCGCGGGCCTCGTTGCCGGCGGCGTGCATGCCTCGCCCGTGCCCTATGCCCACGTCACCACCACGACGACGCACAAGTCGCTGCGTGGTCCGCGCGGCGGCCTGATCCTCTCGAACGACGAGGTGCTCGCCAAGAAGCTCAACTCGGCGATCTTCCCGGGCCTGCAGGGCGGCCCCCTGATGCACGTGATCGCGGCGAAGGCGGTCGCCTTCGGCGAGGCGCTGCGTCCGGACTTCAAGGTCTATGCGAAGAACGTCGTCGAGAACGCCAAGGCGCTGGCCGAGGCGATGAAGAGCCACGGCTTCGACATTGTCTCGGGCGGCACCGATAACCATCTGATGCTCGTCGACCTCAGGCCGAAGGGCCTGAAGGGCAATGTCTCGGAGAAGGCGCTGGTCCGCGCCGCCATCACCTGCAACAAGAACGGCATTCCGTTCGACCCCGAAAAGCCGTTCGTCACCTCGGGCCTGCGCCTCGGCACGCCCGCTGCGACGACCCGCGGTTTTGGCGTCGCCGAATTCCAGCAGGTCGCCGGCATGATCGCCGAGGTCCTCAACGCGATCGCGCAGTCCGACGACGGCAAGGCGCCGCTGGTCGAGGCCGCGATCAAGGAGCGGGTCAAGGCGCTCACCGATCGGTTCCCGATCTATCAGTAAGGCTAGGTCAAGCGGATGCGCTGCCCGAACTGCAACAGTCTCGATACGCAGGTAAAGGACTCGCGTCCGACCGAGGATTCATCCGTCATCCGCAGGCGGCGCGTGTGCGTCGCCTGCGAATTCCGCTTCACCACCTTCGAACGCGTGCAGCTGCGCGAGCTCACGGTGATCAAGCGCAACGGCCGCCGCGTGCCGTTCGACCGCGACAAGCTGATGCGCTCGGTGTCGATCTCCTTGCGCAAGCGGCAGGTCGAGCCTGAAAGGGTGGAGAAGATGGTCTCCACCATCGTGCGCGAGCTCGAGACCGGGGGCGAAGCCGAGATCTCGTCCGAGGTGATCGGCGAGACCGTGATGGAGCATCTGCGCACGCTCGACGACGTCGCCTATGTGCGCTTCGCCTCCGTCTACCGCAATTTCCGCGAGGCCAAGGATTTTGCCGACGTGCTCGGCGAGCTCTCCGGTGAGGAGGAAGCGCGGCTCGCCGCGATCCGCAAATGATCTTCCGCATCCTGGAAGATCAGTTTGCGCACAAGGCCCGCGAGGCCAAGGACGCCGATCTCCGCTTCATGCAGCTTGCGCTGGCGCTCGGGCGCCGTGGGCAGGGGCGCACCTGGCCCAATCCGGCCGTCGGTGCTGTTATCGTCAAGGACGGCGTCATCGTCGGCCGCGGCTGGACGCAGCCCGGAGGACGGCCACATGGCGAGCCCGAGGCGTTGCGGCGGGCCGGCGAGGCGGCGCGGGGCGCCACGCTCTATGTCACCTTGGAGCCGTGCTCGCATTTCGGCAAGTCGCCGCCTTGCGCCGATGCGGTGATCGCCGCCGGCATCAAGCGGGTGGTGGCGGCGATCGAGGATCCCAATCCTGATGTCGCCGGCCAGGGCCATGCGCGCCTGCGCGCTGCCGGCATCACGGTGGACGTCGGTCTGTGCGCGGCAGAGGCCGCATTCGATCATGCCGGACATTTCCGTCGCATCCAGGACAAGCGCCCGCATGTGATCCTGAAGCTTGCGATCTCGCCTGACGGCAAGATCGGCGCGGCCGGCGGCAAGCCGGTCGCGATCACGGGCGAGGCGGTGCGCGATCGCGTGCACCTGTTACGCGCGCAGAGCGACGCCATCCTGGTCGGCATCGGCACCGTGCTGGCGGACGATCCGCTTCTCACTTGCCGCCTGCCGGGCATGACGACGCGCTCGCCGGTGCGCGTGGTGCTCGATCAGAGCCTGCGCATTCCCGGCGCGAGCAAGCTTGTCCAAACCGCGCGCGAGACACCGCTCTGGGTGGTGAGTTCTGAGCTCGCCGAGGCCGCGGCCGCAACGCGGCTTGGGGCGGCCGGCGCGCAGATGTTGCGCGTGCCACAGGGCGGTGCATCGGGGCTCGATCTGCCGGCCGTGCTGCATGCTCTGGCCGAGAAAGGTATCACGCGGCTGATGGTGGAGGGCGGCAGCCGTGTTGCCGCGTCCTTCGTCTCGGCCGATCTCGTCGACGAGATCTGGCTGTTCCGCGGCGCGGAAGAGGTGGGCCCTAGCGGCGTCGATGCGCTCGATGCATTGCCCCTGTCGAAAATCACGCAGTCGCAGGCCTACAAGGTTCATGCTAGCGAGACATTCGACAAGGATACTCTCACCGTTTACGAGCGCGCGTAATGTTCACCGGCATTGTCACCGATATCGGCGAGATCGTCAGCTTCACGCCGACGGCGCAGGGGCAGCTGCACCGGCTGCGCATCGCCTGCCGCTATGACCAGACCACCATTGCCGACGGCGCCTCGATCGCCTGCAACGGCGTCTGCCTGACGGTGGTGGCATCCGGCGTCGAGGCAGGTAATACCTGGTTCGATATCGATGCGGCGGCAGAGACCCTGGCGCTGACGACCGCAAAGCGTTGGAAGATCGGCACGCGGCTCAATCTCGAGCGGGCGCTGAAAATCGGCGACGAGCTCGGCGGCCATATTGTCGCCGGCCATGCCGATGGTGTCGCGACCCTCGTCAGTCGCGAGGACCTGCCCGACATGGCGCGGTTCGAGCTCTCGACGACGCGCGAGCTGGCGCGCTTCATCGCGACCAAGGGCTCGATCACGCTCGACGGCGTCTCGCTGACGGTCAATACCGTGAAGGATGTGACCTTTTCGGTCTTGATCATCCCGCACACGCTGACGGTGACAACGATCGGCGGTTGGAAGGCCGGCGACGAGGTCAATATCGAGGTCGACCTGATGGCCCGCTACGCGGCGCGGCTGACGGAAATGACGGCGTAGCCGTCATTCCGGGGCGATGCGGAGCATCGAACCCGGAATCTCGAGATTCCGGGTCTGGCGCTCGTGCGCCATCCCGGAATGACAGTTCTAGCTTGGCTTACCCTCTGTCGGCGACTACATAACGCGCCGACCACTGTAGAACGGATTTAATGATGGCAGACGCGCGGCGCGCCCCCCTGAAGGACCAGACCGACATTTCCGGCGCACGGGCGCTGATCGTCGAGGCGCGGTTCTATGATGATCTCCAGGACGCGCTTCTCGACGGCGCGGTCGCAGAGCTGAAGGCGGCCGGTCTGGCGCATGACGTCATCACGGTTCCGGGCGCGCTGGAGATTCCGGCGGCGGTCGCCATCGCGATCGATGCGGCCGCGGCGAACGGCAGGCCCTATGACGCGGTGATCGCGCTCGGCTGCGTCATCCGCGGTGACACCATTCATTTCGAGATCGTCTCGCAGGAATCCTCCCGCGCGCTGATGGACCTTGCGGTGGCGCGGAAGCTGCCGCTCGGCAACGGCATCCTCACCGTCAACACGGAGGCGCAGGCCTGGGCGCGGGCACGCGCCAGCGAGCTCAACAAGGGCGGCGATGCCGCGCGCGCCGCGCTTGCGATGCTGCGCATCAAACGCCGCCTGGCGCAGGCCTGAGCCATGGCCGACAACACCAAAAAGCCGGCAGGTGCTACCGAGAAGAAGGCGAACCGCCGCGGTGCGGCGCGGCTTGCGGCCGTGCAGGCGCTGTACCAGATGGACATTGCCGGCGCCGGCATCAACGACATCTTCGCCGAGTTCGAAAGCCACTGGCTCGGCAACGAGGTGGAGGGCGACACGTACCTGCCGGCGGAGGCCGCATTCTTCCGCGATGTGGTCTCGGGCGTCGTGCGCGACCAGAAGAAGCTCGATCCGCTGATCGACGAGGCGCTGTCGAAGGGCTGGCCCTTGAAGCGGATCGAGGCGATCCTGCGTGCGGTATTGCGAGCCGGGGCGTACGAATTGGAGCACCGCAAGGACGTGCCGGGCCGTGTCGTCGTCTCCGAATATGTCGACGTCGCCAACGCCTTCGTGGATCGCGAGGAGACCGGCATGGTGAATGCGGTGCTCGACCAGATCGGCCGCCAGTTTCGCGGCGACGAGTTCGGGCGGGGGTAAACTGAGATGATGACCTCCGCCGTAGCCGTTACCCCCGCGCAATGGCGAAGCCATTGTCGGTGGAAGTGCCGGAGCGAAGCGGAGGCCTTGAAGGGCGGCGGCGTGCCGCTGAGGTCGGACCTCGGCCGTGCATCCTTCGAGGCTCGCAAGGGCTCGCACCTCAGGATGACGGGTCTGCTGTTGTGACGCAGGACAAAAAACAGATATCCGCCGAAGACTCCCTCATCGCGCGCTATTTCAAGCCGCTGGCGACCGATCCCGGCGCGTTCGGGCTGGTCGATGACGCCGCCGTGCTCTCCTCATCCGGCGAGGACATCGTCGTCACCACCGACGCCGTCGTCGAGGGCGTGCACTATCTTGCCACCGATCCGCCTGACACCATTGCGCGCAAGGCGCTGCGGGTGAACCTGTCCGATCTCGCGGCCAAGGGCGCGGTGCCGGCCGGCTTCGTGCTGACGCTGGCGCTGCGGAACAGGGAGGATGCCTGGCTCAGGCCGTTTGCAGATGCGCTCGGCGAGGACGCAAAGGCCTTCTTATGTCCGCTGCTCGGCGGCGACACAGTCTCGACCCCCGGACCGCAGATGATCTCCATCACGGCCTTCGGCCGCGTGCCGCGGGGACGGATGGTCGGCCGTATCGGCGCGCGGCCGGGCGACCGTATTCTGGTGACGGGCACGATCGGGGACGCCGCGCTCGGCCTCGATGTGCTCACGGGCGGCGCCGCTGCTGCGGCGATCGCGTCCGACCCGCAGGCGCAGGAGATGCTAGTCTCGCGCTACCGCATTCCGCAGCCGCGCAACGTGTTGGCGCCAGCCGTGCGCGACCATGCGACCGCCGCGATGGATGTCTCCGACGGGCTCGCCGGCGACCTGACGAAACTCTGTGCGGCGTCACGGGTCTCGGCTACGGTCGACGTGTCGAGCGTGCCGCTCTCCGCCGCGGCGGCAAGCCTGATCACCCGCAACGCTGTTTGCGTCGAGACGCTGCTGGCCGGTGGCGACGATTACGAGGTGCTGTGCACCGTTCCGCCGGCGCAAAGCGATGCGCTGATTGCCTCGGGCCGGGTGGCCGGCCTTGCCGTCACGGCAATCGGCACGATCGTCGCGGGCCATGAGCGGCCGCGCTTCCTGGACGGGCAGGGGCAGGAACTGACTTTGAAGCGCCTTTCGTACAGCCACTTTTAGGAATGGCTCCAAACCGGCGCCCAGGCACTCAAGGCTCGGCCTAAATACCTGCCGAGATCGGCTGTTTCGGCCTCATCCGGCGTTGCACCATCAAAATGAATTTGGCAAGCTTGTGACCGACTAGGGCCACACCTTCGTGCAAGGGGCGGCCCTGTTCAACATAAGGGCGCCGCACCGCGTGACGGAAAACAAAAGGCGCCGGGGGTACGTACATCAAGGATCTGAGGCAAAAATCACATGACAGCATTATGGTTGATAGTGCTCTGCGGAGTGCTTTCCGTCGTCTACGCGATTTGGGCGACGTCTTCGGTGTTGAGCGCGGATGCGGGGACGCCGCGCATGCAGGAGATTGCAGGCGCAGTCGCTGAAGGCGCACAGGCTTACTTGCGGCGCCAATACACCACGATCGGTCTCGTCGGCATCGTCATCTTCGTGCTGCTTGCCTATTTCCTCGGGCTCTATGTCGCGATCGGTTTCGCCATCGGCGCCATCCTGTCGGGGGCGGCCGGCTTCATCGGCATGAACGTCTCGGTCCGCGCCAATGTGCGCACTGCCCAGGCCGCAACGACCTCCCTCGCCGGCGGCCTCGAACTCGCCTTCAAGGCGGGCGCTATCACCGGCATGCTGGTGGCGGGTCTCGCGCTGCTTGGCGTGACCCTCTATTTCGGGTTCCTGGTCCATTCGCTGAAGCTTGCGCCCGACAGCCGCACCGTGGTCGACGCCATGGTGGCGCTCGGCTTTGGCGCCTCGCTGATCTCGATCTTCGCCCGTCTCGGCGGCGGCATCTTCACCAAGGGTGCGGATGTCGGCGGTGACCTCGTCGGCAAGGTCGAGGCCGGCATCCCCGAGGACGATCCACGCAACCCGGCCACCATCGCCGACAACGTCGGCGACAATGTCGGCGACTGCGCCGGCATGGCTGCCGACCTGTTCGAGACCTACGCGGTGACCGCGGTCGCCACCATGGTCCTGGCGGCGATCTTCTTCGCCAAGACGCCGATCCTCGCCAACATGATGACGCTGCCGCTCGCCATCGGCGGAATCTGCATCATCACCTCGATCATCGGCACCTTCTTCGTCAAGCTCGGGCCGAGCCAGTCGATCATGGGCGCGCTCTACAAGGGCCTGATTGCGACCGGCATCCTGTCGCTGATCGGCATCGCGCTGGTGATCTACTACCTGATCGGCTTCGGCAAGCTCGATGGCGTCGACTACACCGGCATGGCGCTGTTCGAGTGCGGCGTGGTCGGTCTCATCGTCACCGCGCTGATCATCTGGATCACCGAGTACTACACCGGCACCGACTACCGTCCGGTGAAGTCGATCGCCCAGGCTTCTGTGACCGGTCACGGCACCAACGTGATCCAGGGGCTCGCCGTCTCGATGGAAGCGACCGCGCTGCCTGCGATCGTCATCATCGCCGGCATCCTGGTCACCTACAGCCTCGCCGGGCTGTTCGGCATCGCGATCGCGACCGCCACCATGCTGGCGCTGGCCGGCATGGTCGTCGCGCTCGACGCCTTCGGCCCCGTCACCGACAATGCCGGTGGCATTGCCGAGATGGCGGGACTGCCGAAGGAGGTGCGCAAGTCGACCGACGCACTCGACGCGGTCGGCAACACCACCAAGGCGGTGACCAAGGGCTACGCGATCGGCTCGGCCGGTCTCGGCGCCCTCGTGCTGTTCGCGGCCTACAACCAGGACCTCAAGTTCTTCGTTGCGGACTCCGCGCACCATCCCTACTTCGCCGGCGTCAATCCGGACTTCTCGCTCAACAACCCCTACGTGGTCGTGGGCCTCTTGTTCGGCGGCCTGTTGCCGTATCTGTTCGGCGCGATGGGCATGACCGCCGTCGGCCGCGCCGCCGGCGCGATCGTCGAGGAGGTGCGGCGTCAGTTCCGCGAGAAGCCGGGCATCATGCAGGGCACCGACAAGCCTGATTACGGCAAGGCGGTCGACCTGCTCACCCGTGCGGCGATCAAGGAGATGATCATCCCCTCGCTGCTTCCGGTGCTGTCGCCCATCGTCGTCTACTTCTTGATCTATGCGATCGCGGGTGGCGGGGTAGCCGGCAAGTCGGCGGCGTTCTCCGCGGTGGGCGCGATGCTGCTCGGCGTGATCGTGACGGGCCTGTTCGTCGCGATCTCCATGACCTCGGGCGGCGGCGCCTGGGACAACGCCAAGAAGTACATCGAGGACGGTCACTTCGGCGGTAAGGGCAGTGACGCGCACAAATCGGCGGTGACCGGCGACACCGTCGGCGATCCCTACAAGGACACGGCCGGCCCCGCGGTGAACCCGATGATCAAGATCACCAACATCGTGGCCTTGCTGCTGCTGGCGATCCTGGCGCACTGAGCAGCGTCGACGACACAAGACAAACCCCGCGGCGGAGCCGCGGGGTTTTTGTTTGACTGGATTAAACGCTCTCACCTCGTCATTGCGAGGAGCTCTTGCGACGAAGCAATCCAGGGTCTCTCTGCGGAAAGATTCTGGATTGCTTCGCTACGCTCGCAATGACGGGGGCGATGGCTATTGCACGTCCATCTGCAGGCCTTCCTTCTGGATGATGCCGGCGAACTTCTTCGTCTCGGCGTCCACGAAGGCGGAGAACTGCTCGGGCGTGCCGTAATCGGCGCGGGCGCCCATGGCGGCTATGTTCTTCTTGACATCGTCGCGCTCGAGCATCGCCTTGACCTGGAGATTGAGCGCGTTCAGCACCTCGGGTGAGACCCCCTTCGGCAGGAAGACGGAGAACCACGACGATACGTCGAAGTTCGCCAGCTCCGGCGCGCTCTCGCGCATGGTCGGCAGGTTCGGCGCGAGCTCGCTGCGCTCGGTCGTGGTGACGCAGAGGCCATTGAGCGTGCCGTTCTGCACCTGCGGCAGGCTCGGATAGAGATTGTCGAACAGGATCTGGATGTCGCCGGCGAGCGCGGCCTGAAGTGCGGGGCCGGCGCCGCGGAACGGAATGTGGGTCATCTTCAGCCCGGTGAGCTGGAGAAACCAGGCGCCGGTGAGGTGAGGGCTCTGGCCGACGCCGGAGGAGGCGTAGCTGAGCTTGTCCGGATTGGCTTTCAGGTATGCGATCAGCTCGGCGATCGACTTGATGCCGGTCTTCGGATGCGCCGAGACGATGTTCGGAATCCGTATCATGTTGGAGACCGGCTGAAGCTGGTCCGGCTTGTAGGTGAGGTTCTTGAAGATGCTGTAGGCGATCGCGTTCGGCCCCGGATTGCCGACCAGGATGGTGTGACCATCAGGCTTGGCGCGGACCACCTCGGCCGTGCCGATCGTGCCGCCGCCGCCCGAGCGGTTTTCCACGACGGCCGACTGACCCCAGGCGGTTTGCAGATGGGCGGCCAGGAGCCGGCCCATGACGTCGGTCGAGCCGCCGGCTGCCGCCGGCACAACGAGGCGAACGTTCTCGGTAGGCTTCCAGTCGGCCAGGCTTGAGCGTGGCAGGATCGCTGCGGCCGAGAGACCGGCAGCGCCAGCGAGCACATGACGACGGGACAGAAATTTCTTGGGCACGAATCCACTCCCTGCTTCTTGTTTTGCAGGGAGCGTAGGGAACCCGGCACGTGACGGCAAGCCGCACGCAGGGCCAAGGGCCGCGCGGAGGGCGGCACGACGCCGCAGGCTGAATGCTCAGTTAAAGCTGAGCAGCTTGAACAGCGGCGTGAGGTAGCTCATCTCCTGGCCCGACGTCGGCGTGGTGCGGCTGATGAAGTCGAAGATCTTGCCGTCCTGGAGGCCGTAATTCGCCAGCCGGCGCACGCGCCGGTTCTTGTCGAAATAGATCGCGATCACACGCTGGTCGACCACCTTCTGGTTCATGAAGGCGACCATCCGCTCCGAGCGCTGCGAGATGTAGTAGAACACCTCGCCGTCGAGGGTTGCGACGGTGGAGGGCGTACCCATCACGATCAGCACCTGGTCCTGGCTTGCACCGATCGGAATCTGCTCCAGCGCGCCGGGCGGCAGGATGTAACCCTTCTGGAATTGCTCACCGGTGCAGCCCGCAAGCGCTGCACCGACGAGGGTCGCGGCCGCGAGCATGCGCAAGCTGCGCCAGCGTGCATGAAGGCCGCGCCGCTTGTCAGCGCGCAGGCTGGTCTGGTTCGTTATCGTCATTGCGGAACTGATTCCGTCCCCTTGCGTCGCGCGAGGCGCTGAAGTACCGGGCGGAGGCTCTGAATGCAACACGCGCGCGCCCGCTTGCGGAAACCACAATGCTTTGGCCGTTCAATCACTTCAGAAAACCCCGGCTAGCCCCGCGCGGCACCATTGAGGCCATCTATGGCATGATCGTGACGCAGGCGCGAGAACCCATATTTTACCGTGACTTGGGCGTGCCGGATACGGTTAACGGGCGTTTCGACCTGTTGCTGCTGCATCTCTGGCTGCTGCTGCGCCGCCTGCGTACCGCCCAGGGCGCCACGGAACTGTCTCAGGCGCTGTTCGACCGCTTCTGCGAGGACATGGACGACAATCTGCGCGAGATGGGCGTGGGCGACCAGACCGTGCCGAAGCGGATGCGGGCGTTCGGCGAGGCCTTTTACGGTCGCGTCCAGGCTTATGACCAGGCCTTGGAAGGCGGCGGCGAGGCGCTGGCGTCGGCGATCTGCAAGAATATCTTGAACGGGACCGGCATGGATCAGGCGCAGAGGCTCGCGGCCTATGCCCGGGCCACGGAAGCCGATCTCGGCCGGGCCGATGAGGCCGCGCTCTTGCGCGCGTCCTTTAGGTTTCCTCCGGCCCTCCCAGAGGATGTGACGCGATGAGCCGACCAACGACCGGATCCGGGCCCGATCCCTGGCGGGCGTCCGTCATCGTGGCGCAGATCCCCGACACTGGTCTGCATCGCGAACTCGAGGCCTCCGCGGCCGAACGGCAGGCCATGGCCGAAATCGCCGGCCTGCGGGAGGTCCTGTCCGCCCAAGCCACCTTCGATGTCGTGCCGAAAAGCGGCGGGCGGGTCCAGGTCACGGGACTGGTCCGCGGCCGGATCGGCCAGACCTGCGTTGTCACGCTCGATCCGATTGAGAGCGAGATCGAGGAGGAGGTGGACCTGATGTTCGCGCCCGAGGCCGAGGCGCGCCGCCTGGCCGACCTGATCGAGGAGGGGCAGGACGGTGAGGGGCCGCCTGATGTCGCCGACCCTCCGGAGGCGATCGTCAACGGCATCATCGACCTCGGCCGTCTTGCCACTGACGCGCTGTTCCTGGCGATCGATCCCTATCCGCGCAAGGAGGGGGCCGTGTTTGAGGCGGAGGTCATCGCTCCCGATCCGGAGGACCATCCGTTCGCAGCGCTCAAGGCACTTCAGGACAGGAAGAAGCGCAAATAGCTGGGCATTTCCGGCTCGACTGCCTGGGACGGGACGCGAGCCGTTTGCGGCGATGGTTTGAAGAGCGGTTGTATCCGTTTGATTTCAATGTGTTTCTTGCTAGCTCATCGATCCCGCTCGCGGATCGTCCTGAATGCAAAAGGCTGGGGGCAAGAGGTTGTTTCGGGGTAACAAAACGCTATTGTCGCGCCCCGGTCCGGGCGCGGCGTCGCGCCTGACCGGTCGCCATGTTCGTGGCGAACCCATTTTGCGGCCCCGCTAGTTCGAGACCGCACCAGACCAGGTTTCCAGGACTTTCATGCCAAGCAAGGTTCGTATCGCGCTGGACGCCATGGGGGGCGATGTCGGCCCCGCCGTGGTCATTCCGGGCGCGGCCATCTCGCTTGGCAGGCACCGCGACAGCGAATTCCTGCTGGTCGGCGACCGCGCCAGGATCGAGCCGGAGCTCGAACAGCACCCCGCGCTCAAGGCCGCCTCGACGATCATTCATACCGACGTCGCCGTCAGCATGCATGACAAGCCGAGCCAGGCGCTGCGGCGCGGCCGCAAGACCTCCTCGATGTGGCTCGCGATCGATGCTGTGAAGAAGGGCGAGGCGGATGTCGCGATCTCCGCCGGCAATACCGGCGCGCTGATGGCGATGGCGCGATTCCACCTGCGCACGCTGCCGGGCATCGACCGGCCTGCCATCTCCGGGATATGGCCGACCAGGCGCGGCGAGTCCGTCGTGCTCGACCTCGGCGCCACCATCGGCGGTGACGCGCACCATCTGGTATCGCTCGCGCTCATGGGCGCGGCGATGGCCAGCGTGTTGTTCGACAAGAAGCGGCCCACGGTCGGCCTGCTCAATATCGGGGCCGAGGAGATCAAGGGGCACGAGGAGATCCGCGAGGCCAGCGAGATCCTCCGCGCGAGGAACCTGCCGGAGCTCGACTATATCGGCTTCGTCGAGGGCGACGGCATCGGCAAGGGGCTGGCCGACGTCATCGTCACCGAGGGCTTCAGCGGCAACATCGCACTGAAGGCTGCCGAGGGAACCGCGCGCCAGATGGCGGAATTACTCCGCAACGAGATGCAGCGGAGCTGGCTGTCCAAGCTCGGCTATCTCTTCGCGCGCAGCGCCTTCCAGGCCCTGCGCGACAAGATGGACCCGAACAAGTCCAACGGCGGCGTGTTCCTGGGTCTGAAAGGACTGGTTGTCAAAAGCCACGGCGGAATCAGCGCCGAAGGCTTTGCCTATGCGATCGATGTTGGCTATGAGATGGCTCACTACGATCTCCTGAACAAGATCAATCAGATGCTCAACCGCGAGGGTGGTGCACTCAGTTCCGTGCAGGCCGCGCAGGAGGCTGTTTCGTGACGAAAATTCGTTCGGTCGTGCTCGGCTGCGGCTCTTATCTGCCGGAGCAGGTGGTGACCAACGCCCAGCTGGCGGCGCGGATCGACACCTCCGACGAGTGGATCGTGCAGCGCACCGGCATCCGTGAACGGCATGTCGCAGCCGAGGGCGAGTTCACCTCGCACCTGGCGATCAAGGCGGCGCAGGCTGCGCTCACCGACGCCGGCGTGGATGCGCAGTCGATCGAGCTGATCGTGCTGGCGACCTCGACGCCGGACAACACGTTCCCTGCAACGGCTGTCGCCGTGCAGCACGGGCTCGGCATCAACCACGGCGCGGCGTTCGACCTCCAGGCGGTCTGCTCGGGCTTTGTGTTCGCGCTCGCCACCGCCGACAATTTCCTGCGCACCGGGGCCTACAAGCGCGCGCTGGTGATCGGCGCCGAGACCTTCTCGCGCATCCTCGACTGGAATGATCGCGGCACCTGCGTGCTGTTCGGCGACGGCGCCGGCGCCGTGGTGCTGGAGGCGCAGGAACAGCCGGGCAATGCCGCGACCGACCGCGGCATCGTGACCACGCATCTGCGCTCCGACGGCCGCCACAAGGCAAAACTGTTCGTCGACGGCGGCCCGTCCTCGACCCAGACCGTCGGTCATCTGCGCATGGAGGGCCGGGAGGTCTTCAAGCATGCGGTCGGCATGATCACCGACGTGATCGTCGATGCATTCCAGGCGACCGGGCTCAATGCCGACAGCATCGACTGGTTCGTGCCCCACCAGGCCAATAAGCGAATCATCGACGCCTCCGCCCACAAGCTTCATATCGCGCCGGAGAAGGTGGTGCTGACGGTGGACCGGCACGGCAATACCTCGGCGGCCTCTATTCCCTTGGCGTTGTCGGTGGCGCGCAGGGACGGCCGCATCAAGAAGGGCGACCTGGTCCTGCTGGAAGCCATGGGCGGCGGCTTCACCTGGGGCTCCGCACTCGTGCGCTGGTAGCAACAGTCCATAAAATTTTGCCCGAATCAGCGCCGATTATCGATGCGTCGCATTGATGAGCGCTGTTGACCGCCGTATCGTAACCTCCTAATTTCAGACAACAATTGTTCGCCGTGATGTGGGGCAGGGCGATGACCGATCAAAGCAAAACCGTAACGCGTGTTGATCTCTGCGAAGCCGTCTACCAGAAGGTGGGCCTGTCGCGCACAGAATCGTCCGCCTTCGTGGAACTCGTGCTGAAGGAGATCACCGACTGCCTCGAGAAGGGCGAGACGGTGAAATTGTCCTCGTTCGGCTCCTTCATGGTGCGCAAGAAGGGTCAGCGCATCGGTCGTAACCCGAAGACGGGTACCGAGGTGCCGATCTCGCCGCGGCGCGTCATGGTGTTCAAGCCGTCGGCGATCCTGAAGCAGCGGATCAACACCCAGCACCGCACCAATGGCGATGCCAGCAAGGCTCAACCCGAGGCGTAACCGCCTTTCGGAAAGGATTGGCATTTGGACAAGGCGCCGGATGCGTTCCGAACCATCAGCGAAGTAGCGCAGGAGCTCGACATCCCGCAGCATGTGCTGCGGTTCTGGGAGACCCGCTTCGCCCAGATCAAGCCGATGAAGCGCAGCGGCGGCCGCCGCTATTACCGCCCCGACGACGTCGACCTGCTCAAGGGCATCCGCCGGCTCCTGTACGGCGAGGGCTACACCATCCGCGGGGTGCAGCGGATACTGAAAGAGCACGGCGTCAAATCGGTGCAGGGCCTCGCCGACAGCGCGGCCGCGGTCTCCTTCGGGGCGATCGAGGACGCCATCGGCGCGAGCTTGATGGAGCCCGACGACGAAGGCCCCATCGCGGGCGTCACCGACACCGACGATGACGACTACCAGGGCGACGAGGAAGAAGGCATCGACTTCCGCTTCGCCGAGATCGACGACGAGGAGATCCTCACCACCTTCCGCAAGGGCGGCGCTGCCGCAGCGCCCGCCGGCCCCAGCGCGCTGGACCGGGAGCGGCTGGGGCGGGCGCTCGCGGACCTCGTCGCCTGCCGGGAGATGCTGGATCAGGCGTTGAAGGACGGGTAGGGCGGTTTTCGCTGCCTTTGCGGGCGGTTCCGGGCGCTGTGCGCGGATACACCAAAATGGTGTAGCCTCGCCTTGCGCAAAGCGGTGATCCTAGCTAATGGAACGACGTTCGGAGCGTGGCGCAGCCCGGTTAGCGCACTAGTCTGGGAGACTAGGGGTCGGAGGTTCAAATCCTCTCGCTCCGACCATTTCCTTCAATGAAATCAAATTCGTTCTTGGGCGGTCGGTTTGCAGCCTGCCGCCCGTTTGTAGATAGCTTGCCATTTACGTTCGCGAGCTGTTCCGAATTGATGACCTTGCGCTGTCCATGTTGGTCAGGTGCTTTGGAATTCCGGCCTCGTTGGCGACCAAGCGCCATTTCCGGCGAAACTCAGGGGTGGACCACGGGAATGCGGTTTGGTTGTTCAGAATGATCGGACCCTCAGAAGGAAGATGCGCGCGAGTAAGTGCTTCAACCGAGACATCCGAATAGACCGCTAAGACTCATATTCGCCAAGCGGCGTCAAACTGTTCATCTAAGAATTGTAAGCCAGTCTTGACTTACATGCCGTCCAAGCCCGAGCAACTTTCAAACGAACGTCACACCGACCCTGAAGGGAGTCCGCCAGACCACGCGACAGGGCAACTTCAGATCGTCTTCCGGTATGATCAATGTGAAAGCGGCTGGTATTCGGTCAGTCAATTGCAGCAGTTGCAGCGCAGCACCCGACGTCGAAATATTGCGGATTATGCAGGGGGTTTTATCGCCCCCACGCTCGATCTGCGCTGGCTTTGCTACGCGGAAGCGTGGTGCACGCCTGGTCTCTACCATGCTCCAGCCTGCTAGATCGGCCCTAGAATGACCCGTATTCTTCATCGCCCTGGTTGATCCAGAGCAATGCCGCGCGGCAATCCAACCAGAAAAGTTGATCGTCCTCGCCTTCACCGGGAGTCATGTGCAACAGAAAAGAATTCTCGCCGTATCGAAAAAGCGTGTCGCGCGCTTGGCGCTCAGCCAATGTTTGAACATCGAGAAAAGAATACTGACGCGTTGCGACAAGCCTCATATCCCAGGCTCCCCGAACCTCTTAGTGAGACGTTGCAACCAGGTCGTTTTCACTGCCTCGGAACGGCAGCGTTAGGCAAACAAGGGCCAATGCGCCGAACCATGAAACGGGCTCTCTCTATCGAAGCCGTCAACTCTTCCGCTTGCCGAACAAACTCCCGAATCTGCGGATCATCTTCGAAATCGGTCAGAATGATTTGGACGCACCTGTTGGTGAGATCGAGAATCCAGAGAGCGCGACGCATGTCGTCTTGGGTTCGCAGATTTAGTGCGTCCAGGTCAGATAATACATTCGCGAGCCCTTGCATTCGAACTACAGCGGGATGCAGAGGGCGATGCTCCTGCCGGCGCGGGAAATTGATTACCTCGGACATCGTTGTCCTCTATAAATTTAAATATATGCATTTAACATTGTGGGAATCATTTAATAATCTCTTAGCTTGTTGGAAGAACTCCTGCCGGTTTTCGGCAGATCGCTCAGCTCGTCCCGTCGGGCGGCTCAATGCTGGGGTCGGCTCCTCCTAGATCTTCCGGCTATGCAGATGATCGAGGACCTCCCCGAGACCTCGCAGTCCAGCATCTGTCCGCAGACCGCGCAGCGGATGAAATGCTCGTCTTCCTCCCTAGGCGTCCAGCCAAGGGGACTTGCCTTCGCCGGGCATCAGGCGATGCCGCGAAGCGGCAGGGCGAGCTGCACGTCGATGCGCCGTTTGGCGTTGGCGTGGATGAAGTTCTGCAGCGCCGGCGAGATCTCCGCGCCGGTATTGGCCGCGCGCTCGGCCAAGGCGTCGGCAACATCAGAGGTGGCATCGCGCGACCAACCCTCGACCGGATTGAAGCACACGATTCGCAGTGGATAGTCATATTGGCCGGAGAGCATGTCCCGCAGGACGGTCTCGAGGTCCGTGTCGGCTTCGTCGGTTTCGCGCCAGGCGCAACCGGCACGGGCGCCGAAATCCTCAAGCACCAGGTAGATGTCGCGATCGAGGCGATCGGCCGGCACAATCGAGGGCGAGGAACGCATGCGGATACTCCGAAACGACCGACTCAACGTCTTCGCGGAAATGAAAGTTCCCTCGACGAATTGGTTCAAGGAGCTTGCTGCTTGCAACGGCCCCAGCTCCGGGTGGTGTGGGCGGCTGAAGCTGGGGCCGCACTGCGTGGCCCTCTTGGGGGAAGGGCGTCGCGCAATTGGAAATCGAGAAACGGCTCCTCGCTCACACCTCAGCGATGTCGATCGTATTTTCCGTTCGGGCTGCCGTCCCCACCGCCATTGCCCCAACCATTGTTGCCTCTGCGAACACCGCCCCCGCCGGAATGCGCAATTGCTTCGGAGTTGATAGAAGTAGAGAGCAACATCGTAAGTGCTGGAGGCGTCACTGCAGCGAATTTCCCACAAGTCTTCAAAAATTCGCGGCGATCTTCATCGTCGTTTGGAACGGGCATAAGGAAATCTCCCTTCGCTATTGCTCCACTATACGGCATTGGAAAATTAAACAAATTAAACTGTTTTAGTTTCGTATCACAAATGTGTTGCTGCGCCTTAGATAATTGCATTCGTTCAGTTTACAACTTTTAATATCGGTAGAACATGAGGCAAGAAGAGAGCCGCCTCAATCGGCGCTTTCGCTCGGGGCGTGAGCGCACATAACTCAACCCACGTCACAGCCGGCACCTCGGCAGGGTCGTGGCGGGCTTCAATAATAGATGCCGCGACCTCTCACTCTCAGCAGTCTTTCGAGGGGCGCGCGCATGAGACACTGAGTAGGCTCGCGCGGCTTGCCATCAGCGGCACTCATTGTGGAATCACCAGATAATCTCTTCCCGTCGCCCTTGCCGACGTCGCAATAATGTTTAAACGGTTTGGTAAGAATGAAGCCTTGATACTGGGATGGGCTTGGGGACTCACGGGGTCCCTTAAATGGAGCGTTCCACGCGATCGAAAAGAAAAGTACGTCGAAGGCACTGGGTTGTTTGTTACGGTAGTTATTTTATTGAATGTCGCGACGAAGATGGCGCGAAGACTTTGGCAGCCAAGCTGCGTAAGCGCCGATACCGTGTAACAGCCCGGACAGCTGATGGCGTCTCACCTTCGTGGCGAGTAGAACCGAACGAAATAGACGAGTGGATATCAACACCCACGCGTCCTAGTCGCTCGCCGCGGGCCCGACCTACGAAGAATCGATAATTTGCGAAACACTCGAGTTGGATGCAGCTTCAGCCGGGGCCGACAGTTTCACGTCACTGGATGGCAGTTCTTAGCTTCGTCATGGCGACAGGGGCCCCAGCGCGCGGCTCCCCGTCCATCTTTGGCCAAGACCGCCGGGACGGGACGGGGAGCCCTGCCGGTCCGTATTGCGCCAGTTCGGTTCCCGAGCGGGAACTCCGCCCCCGGATTTGTGTAAAATCGGACAGACCTGATTGCCGATTTTTCCTATACTCATGACACCTTGGCGATCCCATTACCGCCAAGGCACCTCCAACGGCCCTGGCAATTTGGCTTTTTGCTGGGGCCGTTTCTATTCGTGTGCGTCAGATTAAATCGGCCACTCGAAGGTGCCGCTCTCGTGAACTCGAGCCAGCCGCGTTCGACCGCATAATTTATGCCGGCGCCGAACTCGCTCCCTCTGGCCCTTAGTGAAACGGCGCGTTGATCTTCTCGATATGAAAGCGGCCGTCTTGGACTGGCTCGATGCTGGCGGCAAGCTGGACGATCTGGCGGGCGGTGGCTTTAGGATTGGCGTAGGGGCGGCATCCGCTACAACACCTCGGCACGAACCTGAGCTACGCCACGATCCGTAATCCCCAGGCTGCGCGCGGCAGCGAGCGAGAGATCGAGCACGCGGCCACGAATGAACGGGCCTCGGTCATTGATGGCGACGATGACGCTGCTTCCGCCATGGGTCACGCGGACCTTGGTGCCGAACGGCAGACTGCGATGCGCTGCCGTCAGGTGATTCCGATTGAATACCGAGCCGCTCGCTGTCTTGCCTTTGGAATACCAATAGTAGGAGGCTTTTCCGGAAAAGACTCGATTGAACGATCGCAAGCCTGGGCGATCTTTCAGTGGCTCTTGCAATGGCTCTTGTTCGTTTGGAGGTGGCGCTTGCGGTTCATCCTCCTTCTGTTCGAGTCCCCCAGGAGCCGGCTCTGCGTGAGCCTTCGGAATGATGGACCATCGGTCGTTGAAATCCTGTGCTGCAGCAGAGTCCGCATTCAATCCGATCCAAGCAGGGACTGTCGCAATCGCCACCATTCTGATGAGAAGATGCATTGTCGGCCTCACGAACAAATTTAAGATCAAGCCGACAATGCAAGCTCATGAACCGTGTTCCTTAACGTGCGCTCGCGTCTCGCAAAATGGTGACTGCATACCGACACATGCGGAGCATGAGCGTGGGGGCACCGCAGCAAGTGAGTTATCGCTGCGATGCATCACGCTATTGAAGGCGAGGGGCCGTGGGACACCCGGCTAACTCAAATACCCCACCACCATCCGCGTCGTCTCGTCCACCAGCGTCCGCACCGTCTTCTCCGTGAGCATCTCGGCCTGATTCAGCACCGTGTTATGTGCGACCGCTTCGATCGCGCTGACGCAGATGAAGGCGGCGAGGCCAGGGTCGATCTTGCGCATCTCCTTGCGGCGGCTTTCGAGATAGGCGCGCACGAGGGCGTGGACCTCGTGATTGAAGGCCTCGACTTCGGCGAGCCGGCCCGACCGCGGGATCTGTTCGGCGAGGACGCGGTGCAGATTCGGATCGATGTGATGGGCCTCGATCGCGACCGTGACGAGGCGGCGTACGGCCTTCTCGATCGGCATGTCCGCGACTTCGACGAAGGCGGCGCGGACGATTTTCATGATCTCCTCGTTGTGACGGTCGATCACGGCGACAACCAGCGCCTCCTTGCTCGGAAAATACTGGTAGAGCGAGCCGACGCTGACGCCGGCGATCTCGGCGATGCGGTTGGTGCTGGTCTTCTCAAAGCCATCGCGGACCAGAATGCGAGCGGTTGCCTCGATCAATGCGTCGACGGTGGCGCGCGATCGCGCTTGCGAGGCATTTTTCCGGGGTTTTGTCGGCGGTTTGCGCGCCATGGCCTTTGCGATCCGAATGCGAGTAGGAAAAGCGAGCGAATACTCGCATTATATTCGCATGTGGCGGCCTTTCGGCAAGCCTCTTTGTCGCCATATGGATGCCGAGCCAGGCGGAGAACGGACCATGAGCGTTGCAAGACTTGTGTCGGCCTTTCAGTTCTGCCCTGATAGCTGCATGTTCGGTGCGCGGGCGCCGCGCGATCCCGCGCCAAGCCTGCAAAGCCGCGCCTTCAACATGCTGCTGCGGCAGCTTCCCTACAAGCAGCAGCTCGCGTCGGCCGAGGCCGTTCGGGCCCACGTGCAGAAGCTCGCCTTGCAGCCGGTCTCGTTCGAGCCGACGGGACTTGGCCGCGGCGTCGAGGCAACGCTGACGAAGATGGGCGGCTGGCCCGTGTACTACACCGCGCCGTCGTCCGGCCATGAGGGCTGCAACTACGTCATGTTCCTGCACGGCGGCGGCTACATCAACGAGATCGTGCCGGCGCATTGGCGCTTCGTCGGCCAGATGACGCGCAAGGCGCGCGTCTCGTGCGTCGTGCCGATCTATCCGCTGGCGCCGCGCGCGACCGCCAAGGATGTCGTGCCGGCAACGGCCGAGCTGCTCAGGATGCTGCTGGAGGACGCAGGCGCGGCAAAGGTCACGGTGGTCGGCAATTCCGCCGGTGCGGGTCTCGCACTTGCCGCATGCCAGTGGCTGCGCGATCGCGGTCACCGGCAGCCGGCCCGGCTGGTGCTGATCTCGCCCGCCGCCGACGCCTCGGTCAGCCGTCCGGAGCAGGCGGCGATCGCGGCACGCGATCCGGTCCAGGATATTCCGGGGATCATCGAGGCAGGGCGGCTCTATGCCGGCGAGCTCGACGTCGGGCATCCCTTCGTCAGCCCGCTCAACGGCGCCTTCCGCGCACTGGCGCCGATGACGATCTTCTCGGGCACGCGCGACCTTCTGTATCCTGACAGCGTCGATCTTGCGGAGCGAGCGCGAGCGGTGGGTGTGCCGGTCGAGCTGCATCTGCTGCGCGACCAGCCGCACAATTACGCGCTGATGCCGACGCCGGAGGGGCGCAAGGCGCGTGCGATTATTTTGCGCGCGGTAGCTAAAGGGAAGGCGTGATCGTTGTCACAGAGCGCAGCGGGCGCAATGAGGCCGGCGCTATCGAGCCCATGCGGAGGGAGAAGGTGCGCCTCCAGGGCGTTTCCTCGACGCTCGTAGTTCTACGGGCCTACGCGTGGCCCTTGATCTCGTAATGGCCCGGCACGCATTTGTAGCGCTCGAGGCGCCAATTGGCGTGATAGATCGGATGCTCGCCCATCCATTTCGCAAGCGGGGCCTGTGCGCCGATCGCACACTGCATCATCGACATCTCGGGCGTCATGTTGCTGTCAGTCACGATTTCCTCGACGCAACTGCCTGAACTGGCAGCGCTAAGCCGGCAGAGCACGGCAACGACGGTCACGAACATTCCTGTCACCTCATCGGTAGTTTCAGACTACGAAGAGGATGCAAGCGGAGTGCCAGAGCCTGTGACACAGACAACACGCTGGCCTGGCCGACTCGACCCAGCGTCCGGAGTCCATTTGATGATTCGGATTGTAAAAAAATTGCCCCTAAACCGAAGCCGGGCAAATACGGGAACCCCCAGGAAATGAGGGAGGAATGAGCGATTGTGGGGGGCTGCGTCGCGCGAACCGGCCCTTCACAAGGTCTGCGCAGCCGATAGGCTCGCAACCGTGCGGATACTCGTCAAAAGAGCGGGACTGGCACAGGACCAAAGGAAACGCGAGGGCAGACCATGAAGGTACGACCGACCGGCGTGATCCCGCCGATGACGACGCCGTTCCGGAAGGACGGCGAGATCGATTTTGAGCTCGTGGCGCCCCAGGTGGACTGGATGATCGGCGCCGGCGCGCATGGCGTTGCGGCCGGCGGCTCGACCGGCGAGGGCCACACGCTCGACCACGAGGAGTATCGTGACTTGATGGCGGCGACGGTGGAGGCGGTGAAGGGACGCATTCCCGTGATCGCCGGCATCATCGTCGATTCGACACGCGATGCGATCCGCCGCGGCAAGCTGGTGCGCGACATGAATGTCGCGGCGCTCCAGGTCACGCCGGTGCATTACCTGTTCAAGCCGGACGACGAGGCGATGGTCGCGCATTTCCGCGCCATGGCCGACGAGACCGGCATGCCCATCATCATCTACAACGTCGTGCCGTGGTCTTATCTCTCGCCGGCGCTGCTGACGCGGATCATGACCGAGGTGCCGCTGGTCGTCGGCGTCAAGCAGAGTGCGGGCGACCTCAAGCTGTTCGCGGATCTCATGATGATGGCGCCCGACAAGCTGATCTACAGCGCGGTCGATGCCTTGATGTATCCGTCCTATACGCTCGGGGCCCACGGCTCGATTGCGGCGATCCTGACCGCGGCGCCGCATGCCTCTGTCGCGCTGTGGGATGCGGTGAAGGCGGGTGACCATCCGCGCGCGCTCGATCTGCACAAGAAGCTCTTGACGTTGTGGAACGCGATCATTGCCGACAATCTGCCGGCCTGCACGCGCTATGCGCAGACGCTGCAGGGCCTGCCGAAGACGTATCCACGTGCGCCGATGCCGGAGGCCTCGCCTGCGCAGCAGGCCGCGACCCGCAAGGCGCTTCAGGCGCTCGGCGCATTGAACGGGCAGCACGTCGAAGCGGCTGAATAGTCCGCCGGCCGAAATTACCGATGTCGAATGGCAGCGCCGATCCGCTTTTACCTGCGGATGCGGCGCTGCTACATTTTGCGCGCGCCGCGATGAGCGGCGCTAGCTGTGAAGAAACATACCGACAAGGGGAGGGACCGAAGTCCCATGAAGGATTTTGCTGGAAAAATTGCGGTCATCACCGGCGGTGGCACGGGAATGGGGCGCGAGCTCGTGCGGCAGCTCGTGGCGGAGGGCTGCAACGTCGCGATGTGCGACGTCTCGGAAGCGGCGATGGCCGAGACCAAGCGGCTCTGCGAGGTCGAGAAGCTGCCGCAGGGCCTGCGCGTCACGACGCATGTCGCCGACGTCGCGATCGAGGATCATCTGAAGCGCTTCCGTGACGAGCTCGCCGAGCAGCAGAAGACGGACCGGATCCATCTGTTGTTCAACAATGCGGGCATCGGCGGCGGCGGCAGCCTGTTCACCAACACGCGCGAGCAGTGGGAGCGCACTTTCAGCATCTGCTGGGGCGGCGTCTATCTCGGGGTGCGCACCTTCCTGCCGATGCTGGTCGCGGCCGACGAGGCGCACATCGTCAACACCGCCAGCGTCAACGGCTTCTGGGCCTCGATCGGCATGAACCAGGCACACACCGCCTACAGCTCGGCGAAGTTCGCGGTGAAGGGATTTACCGAAGCGCTGATCAACGACCTCCGTCTGCACGCGCCGCACGTCAAATGCTCGGTGGTGATGCCCGGCCACATCGGCACCTCAATCGTCTCCAATTCACGCAAGGTGCAGAGCGCCGATGGGTCGGAGCGGCTCAGCGACGACGAGGTCGCGCTGACCCGCAAGCGCATGGTTGCGGCCGGCGTGCCGGATGCCGACAAGATGACGGACGAGGACGTCCAGGCGGCGTTCGCCGAGCGCGCCCGCAGCTTCCTCGAGGATGCGCCGACGACGGCGGCGCAGGCCGCGAAGATCATTCTCGACGGGGTCAAGGCCGAGCGCTGGCGCATTCTCGTCGGCGAGGACGCCAGGCGGCTCGACGAGCGCGTGCGCGCTACGCCGGAGCAGGCCTACGATCGGGCCTTCTATGAAAGCTTCACGCAGGAGGTCGGCTGGCGGCTTGGCTGAGGGCGCGCTGACGTAGACATGATCATCGTCATGGCAAGAGGGGCGCCGGAGATAATGCGTGCCACCTCTTGCCAATGTTCGGCGCCTCATGCCGAATTGGCATGTCACGCATGCGATACGCCCGCGCGTTCAAGCGATGGTGATCTCGAACGGCTCTCATCCGGCGCACGGTCGCTTGGTTGGCGAACTAAAATAGTTTAGTCAGTCAGGGGTAACGCGATGATAGAGCGTAGCTTCCGATGATTCCCGCATGCCTCTCCGACGACTGGACGCTCTGCCCGGAGAGAGAGGATATTTCCGCTGAATTCACGCGGCTTCTCACCGCGGCGCAGGAGGGCGGCGCCACGCTCGCCGAGTGCCTGATGATCGCGCGGCAGTTGAAGCGGGACGACGATCAATCCTGGCATCGCGAGTGGAAGAAGCTGGCGCAGGCCAATCGCCATCGGGCCGAGGCCGCGTTTGCGGAAGGCCACCTGGCCACGGCCCAGCGCAACTGGCTGCGTGCGATGAACTACTACGGTGCAGCGGCGATGCCGCTCGACCAGGCCGACGAGCGCCGCTGGGTCGCAGTGCTCGCGATGCAGGAATGTGCCCGCCGCTACCTCGCGGCGCGCGGCCCGGCCGGGGAGGTTGTGACCATGCCCTGGATCGACGGACATGCCTTGCAGGGCTACTTCGTGCCCGCGCCGGCGGGACGCGGCCGGGCTCCGACCGTGATCTGCATCGGCGAGCCGGGCCACCGCAAGGAGGAATTCCTGTTCAAGCTCGCGCCGCATGCGCGCGAGCGCGGATTCTCGATGCTGGCGCTGGACCTCTTCGGCGACCAGCGCGACGATTATCTTGAGGTGCTGCTGCGGCGCCGCGATCTCGAGAGCTCGATCCCGTGCGTCATGGACTATCTGGAGACGCGCAGCGACGTCGATTTCGAGCGCGTGGCGATCGTCGCGGATGGCTGGGGCTCCTCCTTCGTGGCGCGCGCGGTGTTGCAGGAGCCGCGGCTTGCCGCCGCCGTCTGCGACGGCGGCCTGTGGGACCTGCACGAGCGGGCTTTCTTCGCCAGCCGATTCGCGATGAGCGACGTCAGCGTTGTTCCGGTGCCGCATGCCCCGCTGATGGCGTCCAGCGCCGATTGTCCGGTGCTGATCACGCTCGGTGAGGACGGCTGGCTCAAGGCCGATCGGGCGCGTCAGCTCGTCCAGAAGTCCCGACTCGGAAGCTCGGACGTCATGCTGAAGGTGTTCACCGCAGCGGAGACCGGCGCGGCGCAGGCGCACGCGGACAATCCGAGTCTTGTCAACGAATACATCTTCGACTGGCTCGAATCGCGGCTCGGCGCTGCGGGGCGGATCTGAGCGCCGCCGCCGTCAGAAGTCGAGCGTGAGGCGGACGCAGGCCTTCTCTAGCCGGGTCTTCAACGTCGCGAGCTTGGTGGTGAATTCCGTCAGCTCGTGCTCGTCGAATTCCTGGAAGACGAATTCCTTGATGGACTTGTACTGCTCGTTGAGGCTCGCCAGGTGCTTCTGCGTCTTTTCGGTCAGGGACAGCCGCACCACCCTGGCGTCGGTCGGCGAGGGGCGACGGCGCAACAGGCCCTTCTTCTCGAGCAGCTTGGACTGGGTGGTGACGAACGACGGATCGACGTGGAGGAGCTTGGAGACGACGTTGATCGGGATGCCGTCATCCTTGTCGAGGTCGGAGATGGCCATCAGAATCAGCCATTGCGGGCCGCTGATGCCGAGCGTACTCGCCCAGAACTGACGCAGCTCCTCCAGATACATGTTGATCGACGATATCTCCCAGGTGAAGCGCCTGATGACATCCAGATTGCCGACGGAGCGCAGGCGCGCACCTTCTTTCCTCGTTGCGGACACAGCGTCGCTCCCGTGTGAACTGATTGTTCAGGCCGGTGTTCGTGGAGGACCATAGTCCACGCAAGCCTGCCCTGACGCAAGTGCAGAGCAGGGTAATTGTGTCAGCCATTTTACAAACATGAGCTGATCAGTAATTCGGTTGCGTCGACTACGGTGTTGCCGGGGCGACACAACGTCGCTGGAATCCAATAGCTGACCTAATAAACTATTTTAATTAGGGAATGCACCTATGCATATTGGCCGCGGCGGTGGGGGGAATCTCGATCGTCCCGTTGCAGGTGGTTCGCTCAAGTCCCTCGCGTCGATGCGGGTGTGTCCGAAGCCGCGAAGCCCCCAGAGCGGACTTGAAAGCGAAAGAGCGTAAGGGCTGCGACTGGCCCGTGCTCGTTCGCAAAATGAGCAACTTGGAGATTGAATATGAAATTGGTGAAGAGCCTCTTGCTCGGCTCAGCGGCGGGTCTGATCGCCGTGGGTGGGGCGCAAGCGGCCGATCTTCCCGTGAAGGCCAAGGCGGTCGAATACGTGAAGATCTGCTCGTTGTACGGTGCCGGATTCTACTACATGCCGGGCACCGATACCTGCATCAAGCTCGGCGGCTATCTGCGCGCCGACGCGATCCTTGGCGGCGCAGGCGACTATAATTTCCAGCAAGGCGCGAACGCGGGGTCGAACAACCGTCTGACCAACTGGTATACCGGTCGCGCTCGTTTCGACTTCAACGTCGACACGCGCACGGCGACCGAGTACGGCGTGGTTCGCACCTACGCCGACATGGTCTTCACTTGGGATACTCCGTCGGTCACCGGCAGCAACCCGTCCACGTTCGGAACCGGTTCGGCCTCGCTCGGCCTCTACCACGCGTTCGTCCAGTTCGCTGGCTTCACCTTCGGCCGCACGGTCTCGATCTTCGATGCTCCGTGGCAGAGCTATCCGGCTGGCGGTCCCGACACGCTTCCGGGCGGCAGCAACCACGTCAACGGTGTGAACCAGGTTGCCTACACGGCTGACTTCGGCCAGGGCATCACCGCTTCGTTCGCATTGCAGGATGAGACGACGGCGACCAACGGCCAGTCGAACCTCTGGAACGTGTCGTCGGGCACGGCCGCTCAGTTCGTGACGGGCGTCTATGGCGCCAACGCCTGGGGTGGCACGCGTTCTCCCGACATCCTCGGTACCGTGCGCGTCGACCAGGCCTGGGGTCTGGCCCAGCTCTCGGTTGCCGGACATGAACTCCATTCGGCCTACTACGGCGCGACCGAACTCACCGGCCACCCCGACGACAAGTGGGGCTGGGCTGTGCAGGGCTCTTTGGCGATCAAGAACATCCCGACCGGTGCGGGTGACGTCATCAACTTGCAGGCCGTCTATACGGACGGTGCAACCCGCTACAACTTCCAGAGCCTGTTCCCGCAGAGCTTCTTCATGTTCAGCGGTAGCGGCGCCGGCGCGTATCAGAGCACCGGCTTCGCCGGTCTCTCCGACGGTGTCTTCGGAACCGGTACCGGCATCGATACCGTCAAGACCTGGGGCGTCCGTGGTGGCTATACCCACAACTGGAGCCCGAACTGGGCGAGCGCCGTCTACGGTGCCTATGCCCAGCTGAGGTACGGCGATACGGGCAAGGCCCTGATCTGCGCCAACTTCGCTGCGATCGCCCTGGCCGGTTCGACCTGTAATCCGGACTTCAACTTCGCGGTCGTCGGTGTCAACACCGTGTGGACTCCGGTCAGGAACCTGGCGTTCACGGCAGACCTGAGCTGGTCGCGTCTGGACCAGAAGTACTCTGGCTCCATCGCGAGCCCGGGCATTGCCACCGCTGCGAAGCCGGCGGCCGTGTACGAGCTGAAGGACCAGAACTCGGTCACCATGATGCTGCGCGCTCAGCGCAACTTCTGAGGTCGAACCTGCAGATCGATCAGAGAATCCCGGCGGGAAACCGCCGGGATTTTTTGTGCGCTCTCCATACCCTCAACTCGGCTTCTTCGGCGGCGATAAAAGCGTCAGCGCACGATCAATCCGACTGCGTGCCGGGAAAACGCCAGAGACTCGGTGCAGTTGGTTTCCATGCTTATTTACTTACGTGATCTACTCAGCTATATTGAACGAGGCCGATGATAACATTGCGGCTCCTGGCTTCATGCCAGGCCTCCAGAACCTCCGGCAATGCCCTGCCGGAGGTTTTTCGTTTTGGAATGAGCTTGTGGACTAGCCGCGTGCGAGCCGCACGCGCGAGCTCGGCCGATAGGCGAGGCGGCTGTGGCCGGTGCAGTAGGACTGGCCGTCGGGCGCAGCATTGCCGCAGAAGCAGAAATCGGCTTCGCCCGGCGTCGAGATCGGCCAGCGGCAGCGATTCTCGGAAAGCTCCAGCAGCGAGCAGCGATTGGCCTCGTCGATCGGCCCGGCGACCACGGGCGCGTCGGTCTCGCCGTAGATCGTGGCAAGCATCTCGTATTGCAGGCGTGGAACGGCTCTCCGCGCGCGCCCCGGCGCCAGGCCGCGGTCGTGAACCTTGCGGTCGTCGACCGTCCGGCCACGCGTCAAATTCAACCGGGACAGCTTGCCGATCACAGCGTTGCGGCTGACGCCGATATCGGCGGCGATCTCGCGGCAGGAGAGGCCGGCCTCGAAATGCCGCTTCAGAAGCTCAATGCGCTCGTCGGTCCAGGTTTGCGAACAAGCTTGCGAAGAAGCCTGTGAAGAAGTCTGTGCAGAACCCTGTGAGAAAGTCTGTGAAGAAGTCGGGGAAAGAGCAGGCATGTGTAGCGGTCCCAGGTTGCAGATGTCGGCCATCCGCCTGCTCGAGATCCGTCCGCCTTACCTCCGGCGTGTGCTCACGTTCTGCCGTTGTCGCGGATCGACAAAAGCCCGTCCTTGATGGCGAGACGGATGCCTTCCTCGATCAAGGTACGTGCGACGCCGGGAACGCTGGTGCCGTGGGTGCCCTGTCTCACCAGTTTCTCCAGATAGGTGATGGTCGAGAGCGCCAAGGTTACGGGAATACGGTCAGTCTCGGCTTTTTCGGTGGCCATGGCCCGAACGCTAGCCTCTTACTCAGGTACATAAAAGTAACGATTAAGACTCTATTTAGGTTCGGGGGTCGGAGTCAAATCCGGGCTGCTTCGTTCGCTCAGCCTGTTGGAATCGCACAGGAAATTAGACATGGCGCAACGTGCCGCGCGGGGTGGCGGGCGGCGGCTTGGCGTCAACAGGTGAGAGGCGGGGGCCGGCTCAGCCGTGCACGATCGCCTTTTCGATCATGCAATGGATGCCCTTGGCGCCGTTGACGGTCTGGGTCACCCGCAAATCGGCGGCCAGGCTGCTCAGCGTGTAGGCGTCCTCACGCGACAGGTTTCGCCTCTCGCCGAGCAGCGCGATCATGTCGCGCAGCGCGCGCACCACGCACTGGTCGAGGTCGGGGTCCATCGCCATGGTCATGTAGTGCGTCGCCGTCTCGGCGCGGGGATAGTCGAACCTGAGATCCTTGCGCAGTGTCAGGCGGAAGCGGCCCTGAAGCGCGGTCTCGATTGCGGTGACGCAAACTTCGCCGTCGCCCTGCACGCCGTGGCCGTCGCCGCAGGAGAACAGCGCGCCCGGAACGAACACAGGCAGGTACAGCGTCGCACCCGCGCCGAGCTCCTTGTTGTCGAGATTGCCGCCCATCGCGCGCGGGATCAGCGAGGAGATTCGGCCCCAGGCCGGCGGCGGCGATACGCCCATCACGCCGAAGAACGGCTTGAGCGGCAGGTCGAGGCCCCAGGGCATGCGGCCGGTCATCCGCGATCGGTCCAGCGGGATGTTCAGGATACGCGTCTCGTGGAAATCGTCGGGCAGGGTGCCGGACAGCGGCTTGATCATATTCCAGCCCCAATCCTGCCGGAGCTGAACGTCGAGGATCTCGACCGCAAGCACGTCGCCGGGCTCGGCGCCCTCGACCGCAATCGGACCGGTGAGGATGTGGCCGGGCAGCATCCGCTCGTTGCTGGCATGAACTGCGAACATCTCCGGCGGAATGTGAAACTTGTCGCGGTCGGGCAGCATGTCCGGACCGCCGCTGATGGTGTCGACCGTGACCTCGTCGCCGCTGGCGACGGTGAGGACGGGCTTGAGCGCGGCTTCGAAGAAGCCCCAATGACAGGTTTCGGGGCTGGAATGCAGGTGATGATGGGTCATTTGTCGCGTCCGGCTGGTTTCATTGGCCCCGGGCTTGACCCGGCGATCGATCCTCTTTCAAGAAGATTTCTGAAGAAGGCCGGGCCGGTCAAGCCCGCGCATGGCAGGTACGATCATTCCAGCGAGGCTCCCCTGTATTTCGCTCTTTCCAAGACCCTCGGCATTGCGCTGCTGCCGGTCAATCTCCTGGTCGAGCTCGGAATCCTGTCGGTCGTGTTGATGGCGACGCGCTTTGCTGCGTTCGGTCGCAAGCTTGCCGTGATCACGCTGGTCGTGCTCGCGCTCGCCGCGTTCTCGCCGCTCGGCAATCTCCTGCTCTATCCGCTGGAATCGCGCTTTCCGCCCTGGGACCCGTCGCGCGGTGCGCCCGACGGCATCATCGTGCTCGGCGGCTCCATCGACACCGATCTGTCGGCGGCGCATCGCACGCCGGTCGTGGGGCACGCGGCCGACCGCCTGTTCGCGCCGGCCGAGCTTGCCCGCCGCTATCCCAATGCGCGCATCGTCTTCACCGGGGGCACTTCGAACCTGGTCTCGACCGAGTCGAGGGAAGCTGATTATTCCGCGCCAATCCTGGAGCATCTCGGCATTGCGAAGGAGCGCCTGATCCTCGAGCGTGACTCCCGCAACACCTGGGAGAATGCGATCTTCACGAAGCAATTGGTGTCACCGAAGCCGGGCGAGCGCTGGCTGCTGGTCACCTCGGCCTTCCATATGCCGCGCTCGATGGGAATTTTCCGCGAGGCCGGATTTGACGTCGAAGCCTATCCCGTGGACTGGCGGATGGGCGGACGCGCCGATCTGTTTTCCTTCACCAATATGGGCGTGGACGGCCTTGGGCGAACCGACGTGGCCGTGCGCGAGTGGATCGGCCTCGTGGCTTACCATCTGATGGGCAGGACCGGCGAGTTGCTTCCAGGCCCGGGCAAGGACTAAAACGAGGGCTGAAAAGCAAGAACGCGGCGCGCGATGCCGGGAGGGAACGCCATGCAGGAGCAGAGCGCAGACAGGATCGATCTTGTCGGCCTCGTCGCCGATCTCAACAGCCTGCTGCGGTTGAAGACAACGGTGATCGGCATGAAGCTGTTCGCGCGCGCCGAAGACATGGAGGCGATCCCGAAAATCCGGCGGCCGAATGCGATCCACACCACCGACCAGATCGTCAGCATGGCCGCGCGCCTGGGGTGGACCGTCGGCATCACGTCCGAGGACCTCGTCGGCGCGCAATGCCGGGCGGTGATTGGCCTCAGCCCACAGGATGAAAAATGGCTCGCCGGCGCAAACTATGTCGGGGTCTGGCACGGCACGGCGGAAGACGCGCGCAAGCGCCAGGAGGCGCTGGACGTGGTTCCGTTCGGGCAGTATCAGGCGCTCGCCGTCAGTCCGCTCCAGAGCGGCCGGCTCGATCCGCCCGATATCTGCCTCGTCTATGCGACGCCCGGGCAGATGATCATCCTGATCAACGGGCTGCAATATACCGGCTACAAGAAGTTCGAATGGGGCGTGGTCGGCGAGACCGCTTGTGCGGATTCGTGGGGACGGGCGCTCAAGACCGGCGAGCCCAGCCTGTCCTTGCCATGCTATGCCGAACGGCGCTATGGCGGCGTGCCGGACGAGGAGATGCTGATGGCCTTGAAGCCCTCGCATCTCGCCAAGGCGGTTGAGGGCATGAAGGCGCTGGCCAAGAACGGCCTGCGCTATCCGATCCCGCCCTATGGTATTCAAAGCGACGTCCGCGCCGGCATGGGCGTGAGCTACGCGAAGAAGTAAAGGCCGATCATGAGCTCTGCGAAATTCGATATCGTCGTCTACGGCGCGACCGGTTTCACCGGCCAGCTCGTCGCCGAATATCTGGCGGCGCATTACAAGGACGACGAGCAGCTCAAATGGGCGATGGCGGGCCGCAGCCTCGAGAAGCTCAAATCCGTGCGCGATGCGATCGGCGCGCCCGCGGACACGCCGCTGATCGTGGCCGATGCGTCCGATGCGGCCTCGCTGAAGGCGATGGTGGCGCAGACCAAGTCGGTGATCACGACAGTTGGGCCGTACCAATTCTATGGCGAGGACCTGCTCGCGGCCTGCATCGCTGCAGGTGCGGATTATTTCGACCTCTGCGGCGAGCCGGTCTGGATGCGGCAGATGATCGACAAATACGACGCGGCGGCCAAGGCGAGCGGTGCACGGATCGTGTTTTCGTGCGGTTATGATTCCGTGCCGTTCGAGCTCGGCACGTTCTTCGTGCAGGAAGAGGCCAAGCGCGTGTTCGGCGCGCCGGCCGCGCGCGTCAAGGGCCGTGTGCGCGACATGCGCGGCACGCTGTCAGGCGGCACCGCCGCGAGCGCGAAAGCGACCTTCGATGCGGTGGCCAAGGACCTCAGCCTTGTCGCCATTCTCAACGATCATTTTGCGCTGACGCCCGGGTTCACCGGTCCGAAGCAGCCGAAGGGCAACAGGGCGGCCTTTGAGGAGGATCTGCAATCCTGGGCCGCGCCGTTCATGATGGCGCTGATCAACACGCGCAACGTCCATCGCTCCAACATGCTGATGGGCTTTCCGTACGGGAAGGAGTTCGTCTACGACGAGATGGTCCTGACCGGTCCCGGCGAGAAGGGCGAGGCCAATGCGAAGCGCGTGATGGCGGCCAATGCCGAGAAGACCGGCCCGAACGCGCCGAAGCCGGGCGAGGGACCCTCGAAGGAGGAGCGCGAGAAGGGCCTCTTCAATCTGCTCTATGTCGCGATCGCGCCCGACGGCCGCATGGTCCGCGCCGGCGTCACCGGCGACCGCGATCCCGGTTACGGCTCGACCTCGAAGATGATCTCGGAATGCGCCATCTGCCTGCTGCGCGACGCGACGGATGTTCCGGCCGGCTTCTGGACGCCGGGCGCAGCGATGCAGCACAAGCTGATCAAGCGGCTGCGGGACCATGCGGGGCTGACGTTTGAGGTGGAGAGTTAGCTCGATGTCGCAGGGTGGGCAAAGCGAAGCGTGCCCACCACCTTCATCGCGGTTGCGGAGAGATGGTGGGCACGGCGCGCGAAGAGCGCGCCTTTGCCCACCCTACGGCAGCGTGCTTAAGCCGCCCGCGCGTCATACGCGTACATGAAGTCCATGCTTTTGGCGCCGAGCGGCAGCAGCCATTTCATCATCTGATTGCGCATCCAGGCGCCGGTGGCGCTGAACTCGCGCTTGCTGTTGCCGTTGCGGCGGGCCATGGCGACGATCTTCTCGGCGCGCGGGCGGCGCTCAGCCTCGAAAGCCTGGAAGGTGGCGCCGAGCTCCTGGCCCTCCTGCATCAGACGCGCGAGCCGCATCGCATCCTCGAGCGCGAGCGAGGCACCCTGGCCGGCATGGGGGCTGGTCGCATGCGCGGCATCGCCGATCAGCAGCGAGCGCTTGCGCGACCAGGTCGGCAAGGTCGCGACGTCGAGCGTGTCGGTGACGACGATGTTCTCGGCGGCTTCGATGATGTCGGGGATCGGATCATGCCAGCCACGGTGGAAGCCGCGCAGATGCTGCTTCAGCGTGGCGGCGTCGAGCGCGCGGAACATCGCGGCATCCATGCCGTGCGCCGGCTGCGTGCTCCACCACATCACGCCGTCGTTCGGATCGGGGCTGCAATGGCCGTAGCCGAAGAAGCCGCTCTGTCCGAACGTGGTCTCGACGTGCCGGCCGATTGGCCTGCCGTCGAGCACGGCGTGCGGCACGAAGCCGCCGAAGCCGATCAGTCCGGTGTTGAACGGTTGCGGGCCATCGGGCACCACCTGGCGGCGCGCGACCGAATGCACGCCGTCCGCGCCGATCAGGAAATCGCCTTCGGCGGTGGTGCCGTCGGCGAAATAGGCGATGATCGGCTGGTCGCCGCGGTCCTCGATCTTGATCAGGCGCTTCTCGAAGTAGAGCGAGACGCAGGCGCACCAGGCCTTGTCGATCAGCATTTCGTTCAGCGCAGCGCGGCAGACGTTGACGGCCGGCTGGCCGAAGCGCCGCGCCATGTCGCGGTTGATCGAGCCGAGCCGCTTCCCGCCCTGCGAATAGAAGTCGAAGGACTCCGCGACCGAGCCGCGGCTGATCAGCTCGTTCGAAAGCCCGATCTCGTCCATCACGTGCATGCCGTTCGGTGCGATCTGAAGGCCGCCGCCGATGCCCTTCGAATAGGGCCAGGCCTCATACATCGCGGACTCGATGCCGGCCCGGCGCAGCAGGATCGCGGCGACAGGCCCGGCGATGCCGGCGCCGATGATCAGCGCCTTGCGGGGACGGTAGGACATGGCTTGCTCCCGACGTTTCCTTGATGCTAGGAGAAATTACGGTCACTAAATCTCTTAGTGGCTAAGATATATATCGACTAAGAGATGAGGTAAGCCTTGTCAAGGACGAAGGCGCGCACGGCGCTGTTGCAGGAGCTCGAGGAGGCGATGCGCCGGTCGTCCGCGCAGGGCGTGCTCTACGGCCAGACCGTTGCGAACGTTGCCGGAATCGCCAATTCCGACCTCGAATGCATGGACATCCTCTATCTCGAGGGGCGCGTCACCGCGGGCCGGCTCGCCGAGGTCACGGGGCTGACCACGGGCGCGATCACCGGCGTGGTCGACAGGCTCGAAAAGGTTGGCCTGGTGCGCCGTGAACGCGACGAGGCCGATCGCCGCAAGGTCTTCATTGCGGTCGTGCCGGAGGCGATCGCGAAAATCGGCCAGTTCTACGTGCCGATGCAGCAGGCGATGGAGCGGGTCTGCAATGGCTATTCCGACGAGGAGTTGCGATTGCTGCTGCGCTTCACCAATGAGAGTCACAAGGGCGTGCTTGCGGCAACCGAGGCGCTGAAGGGACTGCTCGACACGCCGCCGGAGAAGCGTCCCGATCTCAAGCTGAAGAAGCGTCCTCGCCAGCCCTGATCTTGTAGGCCTGCGCGGCCGCGATCATGCCCCACATCGCGCCCAGCATCATCCAGAAGTGCCGCCAGTGGTCGGTGTCGATCACGAAGCTTTCGCCGACGGTGCCGACGAAGGCGGAGAAGACGGCGAGATAGGCGCGCTGCCAGGGCACACGGACGAAGATGTGCCTGACACCCATGATGACGGTGGTGAAGACCAGCGCGGGATAGCACATGCCGGAGAGCCAGCCGCCGGACATGAAGGCGTTGAGGTAGGAGTTGTGGGTGTCCTCGGGGAAAAAGCGGTGGAATTGCAGCGGGCCGATGCCGAACGGCAGGTCGAGCGCCATCTCGGCGCCGAGGATGTGGCGGCCGAACCGGCCGAAGCGGCCCTCGTCATAGCTCTGGTCGAAGCTCGCGCGCTGCTTGAACATCTCGGCGATGGAGTCGAATGACAGCAGCACCGCGATCAAGGCCAGGCCCAGCACCGCGGCGACGATCGCCATGATGATGATGCGCGAGCGCTGCGCGTTGGTGCGGCTGGTCAGCACCATCAGCGCCAGCATGAAAGCGGCGGTCAGCACCAGGCCGCCCCAGGCGGCGCGGGAGAAGGCGAGCAGGATCGCCAGCGACATGATGCCGAAGCCGATGACGTTCCGGAACGCCTTGCCGAGCTTGTCCGACACCACGCTCTGGAGCGAGAACAGTGCCGGCAGGATCAGGAAGGCGCCGAGCACGTTCGGGTCCTTGAACGTGCCGCGCGCGCGACCGTAGAGCGTGAGGAGGTCGTTTCCGCCGGGAATCAAGTGGAAGTAGCCGGCGACCGCCAATAGCGAGGCGATCATCGCGCCGACAACGAGCCCGCGGCGCAGCATGTCGAGCCGGGCCGTCGTGTCCTCCGAAATGACCATAGCGAAGAACACCACGGTCACCGCCATGTACCAGGAAGTCGCGATCCAGCTCACCACCTCGGACTGCTCGAACAGCGGGATCGCGCTGATCGTGTAGCCGACATTGAGCAGGACCAGCAGCAGCACCAGCGGCATCAGCACGAGCTTCAGGCGCAGGCCGGTGGCGAAGAAGATGACGGTGGCGAGCAGCGTCGCGATCTCGTAGGGGCTCGGCTCGATGAACACAATCGCGCCGGAGGCGCCGACCAGCCACACCAGCGCGCGCTGGAGGGCCAGCACGCCGGGCGCAGCCGGTGCGGCTACGTTCACTTCACCGGCTGTCGCCGCATACGCCATCACACGCTCACGCTACTCGTACGCCACACAACACGCTGTCATCACCCGGCTTGACCCGGCGATCCAGTAGCCCGCGGCGCCTACTGTGGAAACGACTGGCGCTGCGGCGTACTGGATGCCTCGGTCAAGCCGGGGCATGACAGAGAAACAAACTCAATACGCGTTCTCGTTCTTGGTCAGCAGCGAGATCGGCGTCTTCAGGAGAATGTAGAGATCGAACAGCACCGACCAGTTCTCGATGTAATAGAGATCGAACTCGACGCGCTTCTGGATCTTCTCTTCATTGTCGATCTCGCCGCGCCAGCCGTTGATCTGGGCCCAGCCGGTGATGCCGGGCTTGACGCGGTGGCGGGCGAAGTAGCCGTCCACGGCTTCGTCGAACAGGCGGCTCTGCAGCTTGCCCTGCACGGCATGCGGGCGCGGGCCGACCAGGGAAAGGTTGCCGGCGAACACCACGTTGAAGAGCTGCGGCAGCTCGTCGAGGCTGGTCTTGCGGATGAAACGGCCGACGCGGGTGACACGCGGATCGTTCTTGGTCACGACCTTCGAGGCGGTCGGGTCAGCCTGATGGTGGTACATCGAGCGGAACTTGTAGACGTCGATGCGCTCGTTGTTGAAGCCGAAGCGCTTCTGGCGGAACATCACCGGTCCGGGGCTGTCGAGCTTCACCGCCAGCGCCACCAGTCCCATCACCGGGAGGGCTGCGAGCAGCGCGAGGCCGCCGACGATGCGGTCGAACAGCCATTTCATCACCAGGTCCCAGTCGGTGATCGGCGCCTCGAACACGTCCAGCGTCGGCACCTCGCCGAGATAGGAATAGGAGCGGGGACGGAAGCGCAGCTTGTTGGTGTGCGCGGAGAGGCGGATGTCGACCGGCAGCACCCAGAGCTTCTTCAGCATCTCCAGGATGCGCGTCTCCGCCGAGATCGGCAGCGCGAACAGCACGAGGTCGACGCGGGTGCGACGGGCGAACTCGACGATGTCGTCGACCTTGCCGAGCTTGCGCGCGCCGGCGCAGGCGTCGAGCGCACGGCTGTCGTTGCGATCGTCGAACACGCCGAGCACGTGGATATCGGAATCCTGCTGCGCCTTCAGCGCCTCGACCAGCTGCTCGCCGTTGCTGTCTGAGCCGACGATGATGGTGCGGCGGTCGAGCCGGCCCTCGCGCGCCCAGCCGCGCACCAGCGAGCGCAGCACCAGGCGCCCGGACATGAGCGCTGCGAGCCCGAGGAAGTAGAAGGCGGCAAGCCACAGCCGCGACACTTCGCTGCCGAACTTGGCGAAGAACGAGATGCCGATGAACAGCAGGAACACGAACGACCAGGACGAGATCATCCGCGTCATCTGCCGGAGCTGTCCGCGGAACAGCTGCACCTGATAAATATCGGCGGCCTGGAAGCAGACCACGGCGGCGGCCGCGACGGCGATGACCTCGCCGGGGTAAACCCAGCTGAAGGCGCCGGCGAGCGGCATGACATAGCCGACATAGAGCGCAATGCCGACGAGGCTGAGCAGCGCGAAATCAGCGAGGCGGACGAAGCCGGCGATCACGATCGGCGAATAGGCGCGGGCCACCTTCTGATTGACGACTTCGAGCGCCGCGGGCGAGAGCCGGCGGCGGCGCTCCACAAAGGGTTGGTCAGCGGGCTTCGCCGCAGCGCTGGTCGCGGCATCGAGCATCGAGCGTGCGTTGAGCGGTTCCACGGGCGTCCACGTCCATTCCAATGCCCACGGCACGACGTTGCGCGCCCGGGCGAGCATCCCCTGGCACCTCGATTATCGAACAAATCGGAAGATTTTCTAAAGCGGGCTTAAGGATGGTTAATGGTTGGTAAATGCGTCGCGATAGCCGGCGATCACGCCGTCGACCATCGCCTGTTGCGAGAAATGCGCCGAGATGCGCTCGCGTAAGGACACCGCGCGCTGCGCCGTTGCCTTGGGATCATCGAGTGCCGCCGCGATCGCCTCGGCCATGGCCTCGGCGTTGCTCGGCGCGAACAGGGCCGGACTTTCCGGCCCGAAGATCTCGGGAATGCCGCCGATGCGGGACGCGATCATGGGAATGCCGGCTGCGCCCGCCTCGATCACCACATAGGGCATGGAATCGCCGCGCGAGGGGACGACCAGCAGTCGCCCCTTGGAGAAGCCGTTCCGTGCCTTGACGTGTCCGATGAAGCGGATCGCGTCGGCGAGGCCGAGTCTTTCGACCTGCGCCTTCAGCGCCGCGGTTTCTTCGCCGTCGCCGCCGAGCGTCAGCGTGACCTTCTTGCCGCCCTCGTGCAGGCGCGCCACGGCATCGACCAGCAGATCCGCCCCCTTGATGTGCCGGAACTCGCCGACATAGGCGAGATCGGTGGCATCGTCGGCGATCACGACGGGCTCGAACTCCTCCGGCGTGACGCCATTGAAGACGCAATGCACGACGCCCTTCGGCGTGCCTACGATGCGTTGATAGGTGTCGCGGGCAAAGGCGCTCTCGAACAGGAACAGGTCGGTCGCGTCCATCAGCGTGCGCTCGAGCCGCGCATAGAATTCGCCCTTGAAGGTATTGAGGGGATAGTGCAGCGAGCCGCCATGCGGGGTGTAGATGCGGATGGTGTCGTCCGAGCGCCGCCGCATGCGGATGAAGGCGCCGGCCTTGGCGCCGTGGCCGTGCATGACGTCGGGCTTGAGCGCGGCGATCAGGCGCCGCATGCGAAGCCACACCAGGACGTCGTCGGGCGACGGTTCGCGGCGGATCGCGAGCCGGTGCACGCCGAGCTTCAGCCGCGGGGCGAGCTCGGCAAGCGCCTTGTCGGCCCGCTCGCCGCCGGTGAGGCTGTCGGCGAGGATGCCGACATGATGGCCGCGGTCGACTTGGCCATTGGCGACGTCGAGGATATGGCGGAAGATGCCGCCAACGGGCGCGCGCACCGCGTGCAGGATTCGAAGCGGCCGGTCGGGAGAGGGGGGCATGATCAAAACCAGCGCTTTGGCGGCGAATACCGAACAATTCTCACGAAATAATCGAGAGGGATTAAGGGGGCCTCGTGGTTAACAAACGGTGACGAGCGCGTGTGCGCCGATCGCCGGACGTCGCGATTAACCCAGCGGCAACCTTAATGGAGTGTAATCGCCGCGGTTGAGGTAGAGTCGCAGCGTTGCCCTGCGGGAGTGTTCGATGCGTTTAGCGTTCTGGCGTGCCGGCAAGGACAAGGCGGTGATCGAGCGGGCTGTCTCGAAGACCAAATCCGAAGTCGCGCCCAAGATCGAAGCCAAGATTGAAGCCAAGATCGAAGCGAAGCCTGCGCCCGTTGTCGCGAAGGCGGCCCAAGTCGAATCCGGCGACATCGACCTGCATGCGCTCGGCGCGGCATTGGCGCGCAAGCGCAGCTGGATCATCGTGCCGACGGTGCTGGCACTCGTCGGATCCATCGCTATCGTGAATCTCGTCACGCCGCGCTACAAGTCCGAAGCCCGCATCCTGATCGACGGCCGCGAGAACGTGTTCCTGCGTCCGAACAGCGACCGCACCGAGGAGCGGCAGGCGCTCGACGCCGAGGCCGTCACCAGCCAGGTGCAGCTCGTGCTGTCACGCGATCTCGCGCGCGAGATCATCAAGAAGAACAAGCTTGCGGAGCGGCCCGAATTCGATCCGGTGTTGCGCGGCATCTCGCCGCTGAAGTCGCTGGCGGCTCTGGTCGGCATCGGCCGCGATCCGTTCTCGATGACGCCGGAAGAGCGTGTGCTGGATGCCTACTACGAGCGCCTCCAGGCCTATGCCGTCGACAAGTCGCGCGTCATCGTCGTCGAATTCCAGTCCGCCGATCCCGAGCTGGCCGCACGCGTCGCCAACTCGATCGCCGACGGCTATCTCGTGCTCCAGCAGAGCGCGCGTCAGGAGCAGGCCAAGAACGCCAGCCAGTGGCTTGCGGGCGAGATCGAGAGTTTGCGCAAGAAGGTCTCCGACGCCGAGGCGCGGGTCGAGGATTTTCGCTCGAAGTCGAGCCTGTTCGTCGGCACAAACAACACCACGTTGTCGAACCAGCAGATGGGCGAGGTCAACACCCAGCTCAACAATGCGCGGGCGCTGAAGGCCGATGCCGAGGCGAAGGCGCGCCTGCTCCGCGAGATGCTCCAGAGCGGCAAGCCGATTGAGGCCTCCGAGGTCCTGAATTCGGAATCGATGCGCACGCCCTCCCAGCAGCGCGTAGCGTTGCGGGCTCAGTTGGCCGAGCAATCCTCGACGTTGCTCGGCAATCATCCGCGCATCAAGGAATTGAAAGCACAGCTCGCTGACCTCGATAATCAAATCCGCGACGAGGCTGCCAAGATCGCCCGTTCGCTGGAAAACGATGCGCGGGTCGCCGGCGGGCGCGTCCAGGAATTGTCGGCGAGCCTCGAGCAGCTCAAGAAGCAGGCGGCCTCCACCAACGGCCAGGACGTGCAGCTCCGCGCGCTGGAGCGCGAGGCCAAGGCGCAGCGCGACCTGCTCGAGACTTATCTCGCCAAGTACCGCGAGGCCAACACCCGCGAGACCATCGACACCGCGCCGACGGACGGACGCATCATCTCGCGCGCCATCGTCTCGAACACGCCGGCCTATCCGAAGAAGCTGCCGATCGTACTGATCGCGACCATCGCGACGCTGCTGCTGTCGTCCGGCGTCGTCGTCACCGGCGAGCTGCTTCGCCAGACCGCGCCGCGCGCAGTTGCTGCGGTCCTGCCGTCACGGGCGCCGGTGCGCCGCGAAGTGATGGTTGAGCCAGTGTCCGAGCCGGTGGCAGCGCAGATCATCCATCCGGTCGTGGACGAGCCGGAGCCGCCGCTTCAGCCGGCGATGACGGCCGAAACCGACATCACCGAATTCACCGAGATCGAGCAGTTGGCCGACAGCCTGCGCCGGGCAGGCGCGGCGGCGAAGAAGGTCACGGTGCTCGGCACCGCGGCCGGCGAATCCATCACGCTGTCGGTGCTGACGCTGGCGCGGCATCTCGCGCGTGACGCACGCGTCGTCGTGGTCGATCTCGCCGCGTCCTCGCCGACCATTGCCGCTGTGTCCGTCGACGCGTCCGCGCCAGGCCTTGCCGAGCTGATGCAGGGCGAGGCGTCGTTCGCGCAGGTCATCACCCGGGACAAGCTGTCGCGACTGCATCTGGTCATGGCCGGCCGTCCCGGCTTCGACCGCAGCCTCTTGCAATCGCCGCGGGTGACACTCGCGATCGATGCACTGCTTCGGGCCTACGACCACGTGCTGCTGGATGCCGGCAGCGCATCCGACCTCCCGGCGGAACTGCTGACGGCGCATGCCCGCGCCGTCGTGGTGCCCGATGCAGCGATGGCGCCGGATGCGCGCACGCTGATGTGCGAGCAGCTGAGGGCGGTCGGATTCAGCGACGTGACGATGCTGAACAAGCCGGTGCAGCCGACGGATGCAATGGAGACGCCGCGCGTCGTAGCGGCTTGATCTTGCCCTCTCCCCGTGCGTGAGGGTTCTCTCCCCGAGTTCGGAATCGTAGGGTGGGCAAAGGCGCAGTTGCGCCGTGCCCACCACCTTTCAATGATTGCGTCTGACGCGGTGGGCACGCTTCGCTTTGCCCACCCTACGGCATTTGAGTTCGAGGATAGATAGCCACCGCTCATCTCCTGCAAGAGGAGAAGGGAAGGATATCTTGCTAGCGGATTGATTTTACCCGAACGCCTGCCGCAGCCTGCGCGCCAGGTCGAACAGCATCTGGTTCTGCTTCACCAGCCGCTTGCCGCGGCTCAGCGAGGACATTGCCATCGCCGCGAGCTTGCCGCGCGAGGTCAGTGGTACGAAGCTGTCAAAAATGTCTTCGTCGTTCTTGCAGAACATCCGCTTGTAGTCGTCCGAGCCGATGCCGAGGTCGAGCGAGCGATAGCCGTGCTCGGCGCAGCAGTCGATGATGTAGCGCATCAGGATCAGGCCCGGGCTGTAGCGGGCGTGCTCGGACATCGTGTAAGTGTTGAACATCATCGAGAAGCGCTGACCGTCGGCGACGCCGGCGAAGATCGCGATCACTTCCTCGTCGCATTCGAGCGCGTGGATGTCGATCACGCGTCCGTCTCCGCGCCGGGACAGGCAGGCGCTGCGGATGAACTGTTCGACGCCGGGGTCGGCGAAGACGTTCGGCAGCTTCTGTTCGGCCATGCGGGCCGGCTTGACGCGGAAGAACCAGTCGAGCAGGCGCACAATGTCCGCATCCGCGCTCGCAAGATGGTAGCGGTAGCCGGCGAGGGCCTGGAGCTTCTTCTCCTTGCTCTTGAGGCGGCGACGGAAGGAATTGCTGATCCGCGATGCGGGCGGGCCGTCCGGCTCCATCGCCAGCACCGGGCAGCCGTTGATCGAGCCCTGTCGCGGCAGCAGCGCAAACGGGTTCTGCTGGTCATGCCAGCCCATGGGCTGCTGCGTCAGCGACAAGACGTCGACATGCTCGCGCAGCGGCTCAAGCAGCACATCGAGATCCGCGAGAACGGCCTGTGCCGCGAATTCGGCGTTCCACAAGCCCATGTTGAAGGTCGTGTGCTTGCCGCCCATGAAACAGGCCGTGCGCACGCCATGGCCTTGCCGCAGTGACAACGGCAGCAGCAGGAGTGGCCGGTGCTCGGCGTCGCGGGCGATCACGATGAAGGGGCGGGCATCTTCGCAGGCGCCGACCAGCTGCTGCCAGGGACCGAGCAGATCGAAGCGCTGGTAGGGCGTGAAGAGGTGGCCGCTCTCCTCGAAGGCGCGCCAGGCCGCCTCGGCCTCGCCGAGATCGGTGACGATATCGACATGGGCGATGCGGCTCGCTGTCGACCGCGCTGGCGCCTCTGCCGTCCGGCTTTGCATCGCCGCAGCCATGGTCATCGCGAAACCTGTCGAGAAATCAAAATATGCGTATGTCGGCCCGTGGCCGACCTTTGCAAAGAAATGTCAACAAAGGGTAATGACAATAGGAGAGGGAACAGGCGCCGGCGAGCGCGAAGGTGGGACCTTGGCATCCGACGACAGATGGCTGGAGCGGCTGCGGCTTGAGCTGACCTGGTTCAGCGGTCAGGCCGCGCTGCGCAGCCGTGGTGCCGGCGCCATCCTGCGCTTTACGCATGTGCGACCGCAGCGGCGCGGCGCCTTTCAGCCGCTGGGCCAGCACGAGATCACGCCGCAGTTTCTCGACCGCGCCATTCGCGCGCTGCAGGGCTGGAAGTATGATTTCCTCGGCATGGACGAGGTCTGCCGCCGCGCGGTGACGATGCCGGAGAAGCGGCGCTTCGTGGCGCTGACCTTCGATGGCGCGCCTAAGGATCTCATCAACTTCGCCTATCCGGTGCTGGCGCGCCATGCCGTACCTTTCACGATCTATGTGCCGACCGCCTTTCCCGATGGCGTCGGCGAAGCCTGGTGGCTGGGGCTCGAACGGGTAATCGCGCGCGAGGGCCGCATCAGCCTTATGATGGGGGAGAGGGAGCAGCGTTTCACCGTCACCGACAATGCCGGGAAGCGGGCGCTGTTTTCGTATCTCGAGAACTGGTTGCGCTCGCTGCCGCCGGCGGATCTGTCGGCGGCGATCGCCGATCTCTGCACGCGCTACCGGGTCGACCTCGCCGCACTCTCGCGCGAAACCTCGATGAATTGGGAGGACCTCGCGAAGCTCGCCGCCGATCCGCTGGTGACGATTGGCAGTGCGACCGTGAATTACCCCGTTCTCGCCAATATGAAGGACGCAGCCGCGCTGCGCGAGATGACGATGGGCAAGGCCGTTGCGGAAGCGGCCTTCGGGCGCGAGATCCGCCATCTCGCCTTTCCGTTCGGTGATCGTGCCTCGTTCCGGCGCAGCCATGTCGTGATGGCGGAGGAGGCCGGTTTTGCCAGCGCCGTGTCGACGATCCCGGGCATCGTGGATGCCGAAGGGCGCACCAATCTGCGCGCGCTGCCGCGGATTTCCTGGGACGGGCGGGTGCGTTCGATGCGCATGCTGCGCGTGCTGGTGTCGGGCGTCGCTTTCGCGCCGGTGAAACCGACGCGCAGCGTCACCAACTAGATGCTACGAACCGGACGCTATGAACCGGACTTGGCGCGGTCGGGACGCTGCATCCAGCTCACGATCGGCATCGCCGGCAGCACCCAGCCCATGCCGACCACCACGTAGTAGATCGCCTGCCGCCAACCGGACTCGGCAATCCACGGCATCTGCGCGGCCGCCATGCCGAGCAGGGCCCAGACCGTGGCCAGCACCAGGAGCAGGATGGCGCCGAGGAACTTGCGGGTGCGGATCGTCATGGCGGAATGCTGCGGCTTTCGCATAACTTGCGCTGCGGGAGCGGGGGACTATAAGGGGCGCGCAGTCCGGTTCAAGCCTCCTTGTTCAAGTCCTGGTTTTTGCCCGAATGACGACGATTTCCGCCCCGTCCGAACCGCATCGCGCCGTGCGCGTGTGGCTGATCGCCGTGGCTGCGCTGATCGCACTGATGGTGCTGGTCGGCGGCGCGACGCGGTTGACGGAATCCGGCCTCTCGATCGTCGAATGGAAGCCGGTCACGGGCAGCGTGCCGCCGCTCACCGAGACGCAGTGGACCGAGGCGTTCGAGGCCTACAAGAAGATCCCGCAATATCGCGAGCTCAATGCGGGCATGAGCCTGTCCGAGTTCAAACAGATCTTCTGGTGGGAATGGAGCCACCGGCTGCTCGGCCGTTTCATCGGCGTCGCCTATCTGCTGCCATTCCTGTTCTTCCTGTGGCGCGGCGGTCTCTCCGGTGAGTTGAAGCGGCGGCTGTGGTTGCTGTTTGCGCTAGGCGGGCTTCAAGGTGCGGTCGGCTGGTGGATGGTGGCCTCAGGCCTGACGGAACGCGTCGAGGTGTCGCAATATCGGCTGGCGACGCATCTGGTGCTCGCGCTTCTGATCTTTGCCGGCATCGTCTGGACGGTGCGGCGGCTTAGGGAACGGCCGCAGATCGCAGCATCGGCACGGCTCCGGTTCACGAGCGCGCTGCTCCTCGTCGTGACGTTCGTGCAGATCTATTTCGGCGCGCTGGTCGCCGGCCTGCGCGCCGGGCGGGCCTACAACACCTGGCCGCAGATCGACGGCGCGTTCATTCCCTCGGCCGAGCGGCTGTGGTTCGAGACGCCGTGGTGGCGCAACATGTTCGACAACGTGCTGACGGTGCAGTTCGAGCACCGCATGACCGCCTACCTGCTGTTCGCGCTGGCGGCGCTGCACGCCATCGATGCGGTGCGCTCGCGCGCAGCTTCAGCTGCGAGCGGCGCGCTGTGGCTGTTCGCGGCGGTGAGCCTGCAGGCGGTGCTCGGCATCCTCACGCTGCTCAACCAGGTTCCGATCGATCTCGCGCTCGCGCATCAGGCGGTCGCGATCCTGGTGTTGACGCTTGCGGTGATGCAGGTGGAGCGTCTGGCCTCGCGGCAATCCGTTCAAGCGCAGCCGCGCGCGGTTCCGGTTGGTCAGGCCGGATGATCGCTGATCAGCAGTAGCCGTAAACGCCGCAGGCGTAGGGCAGTCGCCAGTAATAATCGACCTGCGGTCCGCCGTAGTATGCGCCTTGATAATCGTAGTCCCAAGGGCGGCCGTAATAGCCCGGCAGCGTGTGCGAGCCGGGCAGCAGCGGCGTACCCGGCAGATTGCGGATGTAGCTGCCGACGCCATAAGCCGGCGAGATCAGTGCGTCCGGGTCAGTTTCGACCCAGACTTTCGGCGGCTCGGGCGGCGGAGCGGCGGCCCGCCGCCTCGGCGTGGCCGGCAGGTCGGCGGCGAGGGCGCCGGAGATAGTCAGCATTGCCGCAAGGGCGGGTACCATCCAGCGCTGCATCCTCGGCTCCGAATCAAAGGGGCGATCCAAAGACGATGTATGCGGTCGATATGGTTAATGACTGTTAACGGGCGGTCGCTAAAACAGCGCCGCTGTCATTCCGGGGCGGTCCGAAGGACCGAACCCGGAATCCAGAGATGATCAGACAATGTCGAGATTCCGGGTTCGCGCTACGCGCGCCCCGGAATGACTCAGAGGCTTACGCGCTCAGTGCCTGCTCCAGGTCGGCGATCAGATCTTCCTTGTCCTCGATGCCGATCGAGAGCCGCACCACGTCGGGGCCGGCGCCGGACTTGACCTTGGCGGCGTCGTCGAGCTGGCTGTGCGTGGTCGAGGCCGGGTGGATGACCAGCGAGCGGGTGTCGCCGACGTTCGCCAGATGCGAGAACAGCTGCAGTTTCGACACCAGGCTGACGCCCGCGTCATAGCCGCCCTTGAGGCTGAAGGTGAACACGGCGCCCGCGCCCCTCGGCGCATATTTGCGCGCGAGCTGATTGTACTTGTCGCTCGGAAGACCCGCGTAGCTCACCGAGGCCACCGCCGGATGTCCCGCGAGGAATTCGGCGACTGCCTTGGCGTTTTCGCAGTGCTTCTGCATGCGAAGCGGCAATGTCTCGATGCCGGTCAGGATCATGAAGGCGTTGAACGGCGACAGGGCCGGCCCGAGGTCGCGCAAGCCCAGCACGCGACAGGCGATTGCGAAGGCGAAATTGCCAAAGGTCTCCTGGAGGCGGATGCCGTGATATTCAGGCCGTGGCTCCGAGAGCATCGGATATTTGCCGCCCGTGGACCAGTCGAAGGTGCCGGCGTCGACGATGATGCCGCCGAGCGAGTTGCCGTGACCGCCCAGGAATTTCGTCAGCGAGTGCACGACGATGTCGGCGCCGTGGTCGATCGGGCGGATCAGATAGGGCGAGGCCAGCGTGTTGTCGACGATCAGCGGCACGCCCGCCTTGCGCGCCACCGTCGAGATCGCCTCGATGTCGGTGATGCTGCCGGCGGGATTGGCGATGGACTCGATGAAGATCGCCTTCGTGCGCGGCGTCACCGCGCGTTCGAAGCTCGCGATATCGTCGGGATCGGCCCACACCACGTTCCAGCCAAAGCTCTTGAACGCGTGCGTGAACTGGTTGATCGAGCCACCATAGAGCTTTCGTGCGGCGATGAACTCGTCGCCGGGCTGGAGCAGTTGCTGCAATATCACGACCTGAGCGGCGTGGCCCGAGGCGACGGCAAGTGCGGCGGTGCCGCCTTCGAGCGCGGCAACGCGCTCTTCCAGCACCGCGTTGGTGGGATTGCCGATGCGAGTATAGATGTTGCCGAACGCCTGCAAACCGAACAGCGAGGCGGCGTGGTCGGCGTCGTTGAAGACGAAAGACGTCGTTTGATAAATCGGAGTTGCGCGCGCGCCGGTGGTGGGGTCGGGCTGTGCACCGGCATGCACGGCGAGCGTGGAAAATCCCGGAAGGCGATCGCTCATTGAGGCGTCCTGTTCTCTTGGTCTGAAATCGCGCGGCATGCTGATCGGCGCGGTGCCCGCCGTCAAGCCGCCGCTTCACATCGAAACGATCGTGCTACGCATTGTCGCGTTCGCGAAACGAATCCTTCGCGATCGCGTCAGCTTTGCTCGGTCTTGTTTTTGGCGGCGCGATCGGACGCTGCGGTGTCACCACCGCCGACACTCATCCGATTGAGGGATAGACGCATGCCTTGCGTCGGCGCCGGCGCCCGCTTGGAACTGAGCGTGCGCGAATTCACGCCCATCCAGGAGATCTCGGACGACAGGCGGCCGTATTCGATCTTGGGACAGCGGTTCATCACCACCTTGATGCCGACCGATTCGGCTTTCGCCGCTGCGTCGTCGTCGCGTGCGCCAAGCTGCATCCAGATCACTTTTGGAAGTGGATCAAGCGTCAGCGCCTCTTCGACGACGGGCATGATGTGGCTCGAATTGCGAAAAATGTCGATCATGTCGATCGGACGACCTATGTCGGAGAGCGAGGCGACGAAGGGCTTTCCGAGAAGCTCCTTGCCGACATGACCGGGATTGACCGGGATCATGTCGTAGCCGCGCTGCGCCAGATATTTGAACGCAAAATAGCTCGGCCGCACGTTGACGGGCGAGGCGCCGACCATCGCGATCGACTTCACGCTGTTGAGAATGCCGCGGATATAATTGTCGGGATAGGCGTCGTGGTTCATTTGTCGTTCTTTTTCCTTGTCATTGCGAGGAGTGAAGCGACGAAGCAATCCAGTCTGTTTCCGCGGAGGGATTCTGGATTGCTTCGCTTCGCTCGCAATGACGATTCTACTCATCCCGCCAGGTCGGCGTGCGCTTTTCGATGAACGCGCCGATGCCTTCCTCGGCGTCGCGTGCCATCATGTTCTCGGTCATCACCTCTGCCGCATAGCGATAGGCATCCGCAAGGCTCATCTCGGCCTGGCGATAGAACGCCTCCTTGCCGAGCTTGACCGTGTAGGCGGATTTCAGCGCGACCTTTTCTGCCAGCGCAATCGCGGCGTCGCGCTCGGTCCCGGCGGAGACGACGTGATTGATGAGCCCAATCTCGCGGGCGCGCGCGGCCGGGATCGGCTCGCCGGTCAGCAGCATCTCCATCGCCTGCTTGCGTGGCACGTTGCGCGTCAGCGCCACCATCGGGGTCGAGCAGAACAGGCCGATGTCGACGCCGGGCGTGGCGAAGCTTGCCGCCTCCGAGGCGATCGCGAGATCGCAGCTGGCCACGATCTGGCAGCCGGCCGCGGTCGCAACGCCCTGGACGGATGCGACCACGGGCTTTGGCAGCAGCACGATCGCCTGCATCATCGCGCTGCAGGCGGTCATCATCTCCGCGAAGAAGGCACGGCCGCGATCGGGGTCGGCGCGGCGCGCGGTCAGCTCCTTCATGTCGTGGCCAGCCGAGAAGGCGGGACCATTGGCCGCGATCACCACGCCGCGGACCGCCTTGTCGTCCCTGATCGCATCGAACTCGGCATGCAGGCTTGCGATCATCGCCTCCGACAGGCTGTTGCGGGCTGCCGGGCGATTGAGGGTCAGGACCGCGATGCTGCCGACGGTCTCGCGCAGCAGGATCGGCGGTTGCGGGGAGGGGGCGCGAGCGGCCTGGGCGGACATCGAAGCGTTCCGGTTGGATTATTGCATTTGGATGACGCAGATAACTTAATGTAACAGGAGACGTGAAGCGAGGGTGGGGAACAGCATGGCGTTAGCGAAAATGAGCGTAGCGGAGCTCGAACAGTTTCTCCGCAACGAGTTTCCCCAGGCCTTCAGCGGCGACGACATCACGATCGAAAGCGCGGACGGCCAGACCTGCCTTTTGCGCCAGCGCTACAGCGAAAGGATGCTGCGGCCGGGCGGAACCGTGTCCGGCCCGACGCTGATGGCGCTTGCCGATTTCGCGATGTACGTGGTGCTCTTGTCGGCGATCGGGCCGATCGGGCTCGCGGTCACCACCAATCTCAACATCAACTTCCTGCGCAAGGGCCAGCCGGGTCAGGACGTGCTGGCGGAGGCCCGGCTGCTAAAGCTCGGCAAGCGGCTGGCGGTCGGGGAGGTGAAGCTCTTGTCCGGCACGTCGCCCGATCCGATCGCCCATGTCACCTCTACCTATTCCATTCCAAATGCTTGAGCATTTTTCGGGTACTCTAATACCTTAATTTTAAGATATTGATATTGCTGCCATAAATTACGTCGTTGGGCATTGACCGCTGCGCCTCTCTTCTCTAGAAAACCGCGCAGTCCGGTGCGGTGTTCGCGCCGATGCTCCCCGTCCACGGAAACTCTGACATGAAAACCTTTTCGGCAAAGCCGGCTGAGGTGACGAAGAAGTGGGTGCTGATCGACGCCAAGGGTCTGGTCGTCGGCCGTCTCGCCACCATCGTTGCCATGCGCCTGCGCGGCAAGCACCTCCCGACCTACACCCCGCACGTTGATTGCGGCGACAACGTCATCATCATCAACGCGCAGCATGCGGTCCTCACCGGTCGCAAGCGCGAGCAGAAGACCTACTACAAGCACACCGGTTACGTCGGCCACGTCAAGGAGCGCACCGCGCGCCAGATCCTCGAGGGCAAGCATCCGGAGCGCGTGCTCGAGAAGGCCGTCGAGCGCATGATCCCGCGTGGCCCGCTCGGTCGCGTGCAGATGGGCAACCTCCGCGTCTATGGCGGCGCCGATCATCCGCACGAGGCCCAGACGCCCGAGAAGATCGACATCGCCAAGTTGAACCGCAAGAACACGAGGGCCGCATAACATGGCCGAATCCATCCAGTCGCTCGACCAGCTCTCGCAGCTCAAGACGGCGGCGGCGCCCGACGCGCCCAAGCACGAGAAGAAGGTCGACAAGTTCAACCGCGCCTATGCCACCGGCAAGCGCAAGGACGCGGTCGCCCGCGTCTGGATCAAGCCGGGCGCCGGCAAGGTCACCGTCAACTCGCGCGAGGTCGAGGTCTATTTCGCCCGTCCCGTGCTCCGCATGATGATCGAGCAGCCGTTCTCCGTGGCCGCGCGTTCCGGCCAGTACGACGTGATCTGCACCGTCGCCGGCGGCGGTCTGTCCGGCCAGGCCGGCGCGGTCCGTCACGGCATCTCCAAGGCGCTCACCTATTTCGAGCCGGAGCTGCGCAGCGTGCTCAAGAAGGGCGGCTTCCTCACCCGCGACTCGCGCGTGGTCGAGCGCAAGAAGTACGGCAAGGCCAAGGCCCGCCGGTCCTTCCAGTTCTCGAAGCGTTAATCGCTTCGGTCGCATTCGCCGCGAAAGCGGCTTCAATGAGATGCAAAAGGGCGCTGTTTTCAGCGCCCTTTTTGTTGTTCGTTTGTACGCAAATTGATGGCGTGTTTCCCGAAAACTTGGCCTCGCGCAACAACCTGAATGGAACCCGCGGGACATAGCGTCGCATTCGGAAGGGCGCGCAAGTCGGCTGGGCCGATCGCGTAACTGCTATGTTCTAGAGGGGGCCGACATGACGTCGCTCGATAGCATCACGCTCTATTTGGTTGCCACCATGGTCGCCGCACTGCTCGGCGCCATGATGGTGTTTTTCGGCAGGCAGGAGAACAGTCCTGCGCTGAAATGGTGGGGCACCGCCTATCTCCTCGGTGCCGCCTCCGTCGCGCTATGGACTGCGACCGGCGACAGGCTGGGGCCGTACCTCTATCTGGCGCTGAATGCCGTCGGCTTCGTTGCCTGCGGTATGGTGTGGAATGCGGCGCGCGTCTTCCACGGCCGCAAGCCGAACTGGCCAGGCCTCGTGCTCGGTGCGCTCACCTGGGTCGCTGCCGTCTCGCTGCTCGACGCTGAGGCTTCCATGCTGCGCATGATCATCGGCGCCGGCATCGTCTCGGTCTATGCGGCGCTGACCGCCAGTGAGCTTTGGACCGAACGGCGCAAGAGCCTGCAACGACGCTGGCCGGCCTTCGTGGTGCCGGTGATGCACGGCTGCGTGTTGATGCTGCCGATCGTGCTCGGCAGCTTCCTGCGCCCGCACGATGCGGGTTTCTCGTCGAGCATCTGGGTCACCGTATTCGCCGTTGAGCTCGTGCTCTATGCCGTCGGCACCGTGTTCGTGATCTTCATGCTGGTGTCCGAGCGCACGGTGACCGCGCACCGGACCGCCGCGTCGACCGATCCCCTGACCGGCATGCTCAACCGGCGCGGTTTCTCCGAAGCCTGCTCGCGCGTGATCGAGCGCGAGGCGAAAGCCGGGCGGCCCGTGACTGTGATGATCTTCGACATCGACCACTTCAAGTCGATCAACGATCGGTTCGGTCATCCCGCCGGCGACGAGATGCTCAAGCTGTTCTCCACGGTCGTCGTCAGCAATCTGCGCATCACCGACATGTCGGGCCGCATTGGCGGCGAGGAATTCGCCGCGCTCCTGCCGTGCTCGCTGGAGGAGGGCGTATTGGTCGCCGAGCGCGTGCGCGAGGCGTTCGAGACCTCCGGCGTCGTGGTGGACGAGGGCCCGGTCGATACCACCGTGAGCATCGGCGTCGCCGGCGGTCCGGCCGGCACCGAGCTCGAGGTGTTGCTGGCTTCGGCCGACACCGCGCTCTACCAGGCCAAGCGCGGCGGCCGTAACCGCGTCGAGGCGGCCGAGGAGCTGCCGCTGTCGCTGGAGAACTGGCGCCGCCAGAGCGCCGCGCGGCCCGGTGCGCCGCAGGCGCGTCCCGCCACGGCCTGAGGCAGGGAGGTTTCGCGGTAATCTTCTGTTTACCATTCGATCCCTACCATCGTGGTCATGGAATCGATCCGTCGACAGACCCCGCAAGCCGCCCTGATGTCACTCGAAGCCGCTGCGGCCTCGGCACGCGGCGGTTTCGCCTGCCTGTTCTCGACCGCCGATGAGTACGAGAGCGCGCTGATCACCGAGCGCCGTGCGCAAGGACGATACGCCCAGGGCCGCAGCTACTGGCCGTTCGTGCTGTTCGCCGGTTGTGCGTTCATCGTGGCCGGCACCGTTCTGCTGCTCGTTTGAGAGATTTGGGTCTAAGAGACCTGCATTTTCCAGCCGTCCAGGCGCCGTTTCGGCGCCTTTTTCTTTCGCGCCAGCTGCGGTAGACACGCCCATCGAACAAAAAGGGTGGAAACCGATGATCACCGAGATCGCGCAAATCGACGTCAAGCCGGGCAGCGAGAAGGACTTTGAGGCCTCTGTCGCCAAGGCCAAGGCCGCCTTTGGCCGTTCCAAGGGTTTTCATGGCTTCGAGCTGCACAAGTCGATCGAGAAGCCGCAGCGCTACCGGCTGATGGTGAAGTGGGCGACGCTGGAGAACCACACCGTCGATTTCCGCGGCTCGGAGAATTTCACCGAATGGCGCGGCCTCGTCGGCCAGTATTTTGCCTCGCCCCCGGAGGTCGAGCACACCGAGACCGTGCTGACGACCTGAGCGGGCTCAGGCCGCTTCCGCGAGGGACGGTGCCTCATACGTCTTGAAATGGTCGATCATGACCTTGGCGATGGCGACCAGTGGCAGCGCTAGCGCGAGGCCCCAGATTCCGAACACGACGCCGAGCAGGATCTGGAACGCGAACAGCGTGGCCGGCGGAATGTCCAGCGCCTGACGCTGGAGCAGCGGCGTCAACACGTAGCTCTCCATCGCGTGGACGCCCATGAAGAGGAGAAAGGCCGATAGTGCCGGGATCCAGCCCGAGGCAAGGCTCGCCAGCACCACGACGACGCCGGCGATGATGGCGCCGACGGTCGGGATGAAGGCGAGCAGTCCCGCCTGGATTCCCAGGATGAAGGCGCCGGGGATACCGATGACGGCTAGGCCGATCCAGGTCACCGCGCCGACCGCGATCATGACCGTAATCTGCGCGATCAGCCAGCGCTCCAGCGTCTCGCTGATGCGGTCGATGATGAGCGTGACGCGGGTGCGATGTCTGACCGGTGCGAGGAACAAGAGGCCGTCGTGATAGACGCTGGGCTGGGCGGCGAAAGCGAGACCCAGGAACAGCACGATAAAAATGTTTCCGACACCGTGGACGGTGCCAAGCAGCAGCTTGAAGGTCTGGCTCACGATCGCTCCGCCGCTGGAGGCGAGGGCGCCGGCGTTGGGCAATGAACCGCGCGAGGCCGCTCCCGGCGAGGGCGTCGGGTTCGCGGGCGCATCGGTCGATGTGTCGGATGCCGCATTGCCGAGATCGAAGAAGCTGGTGTCGATGCCGTGGTTCTCGAGGAAGCTCCGGACATTGGTGATCTGCGACTTGATGGTCTTGCTCAACAGCGAAGCCTGCTCGGCGATGGTGGCGCCGCCGAGATAGGCGACGCCCGCAAGCATCACGGCGAGCGCGATGCAGACGATCGCGAGCCGGACCGGATGCGGCAGGTGCACACGGCGACCGAGTGCGCCCGTCAGCGCGTTGAGGCCGAGGCCGAGCAGCATGCCGGTGAAGATCAGGAGCAGGGTGGCGGCAAAATACCAGGTGAAGACCAGCATTGCCGTGAACAGCACGACGCCAATGCCGCCGACGGCAATCGCCCATGCGTGGTCGGCACGGGTCCGGGGGCGTTGGTCTGCTGGAATGGTCACGTCATATCCTTTTCGGCGGCTGCGGGCGGGGCACTCTTTCGGCAAACGCGCTTCCGATCAAGTCCGCGTCAACGCGCTGGTTTGACGCTGCCGCGCGAACGGTGCAGAGCGATGAGGAAAGAACAGGTGGGGGACGCTTGAGTTTCATCAGCAAATGGGCCGGCTTGCTCGGGCTTCTGGCCGTGCTCGTGATCGGCGACCAGATCCGGATCAACCGGCCCGGCCACAAATATCGTCTCACAGTCGAGGTGACGACGCCCGACGGGATCAGGACTGCGTCCGGCATTCTCGCCGTCGTGCCCGACCGCAACTATAACCGCGGCGGCCGCACCACGATGCGTGGGGAGGCCGTGTTCGTCGACCTCGGCCAAGACCGAGGCAAAGGCAAGAACCTGGTGGCGTTGCTGGCGCATCAGCAGGGCGCCAAGCTCGACCTCGACGACATCAACTATGTGGCGCTCCGCGCCTATGGCGCCGCGCGCGGCAACCGCGTCTCGTTCAACGACATCAGCCGGCAGACCGGCATTGTGCCGGTGCAGGGGGAGCTGATCCCCGTGCTCGTGAGCTTTGGCGATCCCAAGGATCCCAAGACCGCGCAGCTTGTCGCCAGTGACCATGCAGAAGCAATCCTGGGCAACGGCTACGCCATTCGCGGCCTCAGTGCCGAGGTGGTGCCCAACGGGTTCTGGCCGATCGATTTCGGCGGCGCGCTCGGGGAGCCCGTGACGCGCGGGATCGAGGCCAAACTGCCCTGGCTGGCCGCGCCGGGCGAGGCAGCAGCCACCGCGCTGAAGGCCGCCGGCCTGCCCGTCGGGGGCGGGATGGAGGCCCGGGAGGCATTTGCGCGAAAATAGCATTGCCGTCCCGCGATCCCTTCTGTTGAATTTGTTCCATCCCAAGGGCATCTTTGGAGAATCTTCTTACGCGGGAGGTCGGAACGGGAGATGAGAAAGCCGGTCGTCGGCGTGATCGGGAACGCCCATCGCGTCGAAAATCGATTTCAGGTCCAGATGGTCGGCGAGCGAAACTTGCGCGCCGTAGCCGAGGTCTGCGGCGGCTTGCCGGTGATGTTCGCGGGCTCGCCCGACATTACCGATATCGCGGCGCTGCTCGATACCGTCGACGGCGTCATCCTCACCGGCGCTCGGGCCAACGTGCACCCGACCCGTTTCAACGTCGATCCCTGCGAGAAGCACGAACCCTACGACATCCACCGCGACGAGGTCGCGCTGGCGCTTTCGCTTGCCTGCGTTGCCCGCGGCATCCCGTTGTTCGGCATCTGCCGGGGCCTCCAGGAAATGAACGTCGCCTTTGGCGGTTCGCTGCATCCCGAGATCCGCGAAATCCCCGGCCGCATGAACCACCGCATGCCCAGGCTCGAGAACGGCGAGATCCATCCCGATCCGACCGTGGTGTTCGCCGACCGCCATGACGTCGACCTCACGCCCGGCGGGGCGTTCGCGCAGTTGCTCGGCTGCGAGAAGATCAGGGTCAACTCGCTGCATGGTCAGGGTATCCTGGAGCCCGGCCGACGCGTGCTGATCGAGGGCATTGCCGAGGACGGCACCATCGAGGCGATCCGCATCGCGGAAGCGCGAACCTTCGCGCTCGGCGTGCAATGGCACGCCGAATACGACCCGCAGCGCAATCCCATCAACCGCAAGCTGTTCGAGGCCTTCGGCGAGGCGCTGGTGGCGCGGCAGAAGGCGGCGGCGTAGGCGGTCGGGCGCGGAGGAGGGTGTCGGGCACGCTCTCACCACGTCGTCATTGCTGTGCAAGTTCACTAATTCGCTGATCGAATCCGTTCCCAGCGTGGAGGATCCGATGCGCGACAACAGCTTCGACCGGACGATTGAGCGGAATTATCTTCAGAAGTGGCGGTTCCTGATCGCCGAGTATGAGGAGGTGAAGGCCGGGCGGTCGGCGACGTTCCGCCGGGTGGGAGACTTCTACAAGCACCACGGCACCTGCTCGCAGACCTTCCGGAAGTACTACAACCGCTACCTGCGGAGCGGCGCGGAGGCTGACCTGTTGCCGCAACGCCGCGGACCGAAGTGGCGCGAGCGCCGCGAGCCGCAAGGCATCGAGGCGGAGATCGTTGCTTGCCGAACGCGCGGCATGAACCGGTACGAGGTCCACGCTGCCTTGCGCGAACGGCGAGATACGGTACCGTCGCTCTCGACCATCTACCGGGTCTTCAAACGCAATCAGCTCAACCGCCGCACCCCGACGATGCGCGAGGAGAAACGTCGTATTATCAAGGACAAGATCGGCGAGCTCGGCCATGTCGACCTGCACCAGCTGTCCCGCGACATGTTCCTGGCGCCCCCCTCAAGCCCCGCCTTTATCGTCAGCCTGGTCGACAGTTGCTCGCGCCTGGCCTGGGCCGAGGTGCTGACTTCAAAAAAGGCCCTGCCGGTCATGTTTAAGACCTTGAAGATGATCAACACGCTCAACGTCACCTATGGGATCCAGTTTGCCGAGATCCTGTCCGACAACGGCGCGGAGTTCGCATCCCGCAACACGCCTGAAGAGCATCCCTTCGAGGCCATGCTGATCGAGCTCGGCATCAAGCATCGCTACACCAGACCCTACCGGCCGCAGACCAACGGCAAGGTCGAACGCTTCTGGCGAACCCTGGACGACGACGTCATCGAAGGCGCAACCTTCGATAACCTAGACCACTTCGCCAACGAGCTGTTCGAGTACGTGATCTACTACAATAACTTCAGGCCCCATCAGGCCCTCGGCGGCAAGACACCGAAGGAATTTGCCGAGGCCCAGACCTAAACCATTCGATCAGCGAATTAGTGAACTTGCACAATTGCGAGCGCAGCGAAGCAATCCAGAATCCCGCCGCGGAAAGACTCTGGATTGCTTCGCTGTGCTCGCAATGACGAATTTGGGTAACGCATCGCTCTTTCAATTGTCTTTCCAGATAGCAGACGCGCGTTCGCGCTCCCACGTGCGTTCGCCTGAGCCTTGCTTCGTTCACGCGCCAGGCATTCGGACGAATAAACCAATCAGTAGGAATTGGTCCGAGCCGATTTTTGCGGCTCTGATTTGTTCTTTGAGAACGAAGTGGAGTCAGATGTAGAACGAAAGCTGACGGCGCCCGAATGCGGTTGAATCGTCTGGCGCCAGCCTCAAACGGCTCGCTCCGTCCGCCGCGTGTGAGAGGCGATGGGCAGCGCAAGAGCTCTGCCCACCCTGTCGGCGCAATTTGCATTGCGTCGCACAATCGCAGCGTTGGTCTCAGGCTGCATTGAGGTTCGACAGACGCACACCATATGCTCTGCAAGGGAGCCCGTGCCGTGCAGACCATGAAGGCGGCCCTTGTTGCGGCGATTGGCGTCGTGGCTTTGATCTGCTGTCTCCTTCCCGGCTCAGCGGATGAGAGGAGCCGTGTTGCTCTGATCATTTCGATCGACGGGGCCGTCGGTCCTGCGGCGGCCAGCTACGTGAAGGAGGCCTTGGCCAAGGCGAGCGAACAGCGTGCCGAGGTCGTGGTTCTCAGAATGAACACGCCGGGCGGTCTCAATTCCAGCATGCGCGAGATCATTGCGGATGTGCTCGCCTCGCCCATCCCTGTCGTCGGTTACGTCGCTCCTTCCGGCGCCCACGCGGCGAGCGCGGGGACCTATATCCTTTATGCGACCCACATCGCGGCGATGGCGCCAGGCACCAATATTGGTGCCGCGACGCCGGTGCAGATTGGCGGGCCGCTGCCGGGGCTGCCGAGCGGGACACCGGACAAGGACGGCAAGGACAAGAGCGATCAGCCGAAGGATGCAATGACGGCAAAGGCGACCAACGATGCGGTTGCTTTCATCCGCAGCCTTGCGGAGCTGCGCAGCCGCAATGCGGACTGGGCGGAGAAGGCGGTCCGTGAGGCTGCCACGCTCTCTGCCAACGGCGCGCTACAGGCTCATGCCATCGATCTTGTCGCGCGCGATCAGGCTGAATTGCTGAGGCAGCTCGATGGCCGCATGGTGGAGGTTGCAGACGGCAAGACGCAACGACTGGCGACAAGGGATGCTGTCGTCGAAGCCATCGAGCCCGGATGGATATCCCGCTTCCTTGCGGTCATCACTGACCCGAACGTCGCGTTCATTCTCCTGATGATCGGCATCTATGGCCTGATCTTCGAGTTCATGTCTCCGGGTGCCGTCGCCCCCGGCGTCGTCGGCGCGATCTGCCTCCTGATCGGCCTCTATGCACTCAATTTGCTGCCGATCAATTATGCCGGCCTCGCCTTGATGTTGATGGGACTCGTGCTTCTCACCGTCGAAGCATTCAACCCAACCGTGGTGATCGGTCTGGGAGGGATCGTCGCTTTCGTGCTGGGAGCACTGATGCTTTTCAGGGGCGAGGCGCCCGGTTATCACCTCTCGTGGTGGGTGATCGGCATCACAGCGGCGGCGTTCGCCGGCCTTGCTCTCTTCGTGCTTGGTTCGCTGCGGCGCGTCGGCAGTGCTCCTGCACTGGTCGGCGTGCAGGCCATGCAAGGCTTGCCCGCCGAGATTCTCGACTGGAATGGGAACGAAGGTCATGTCTTCACCCATGGTGAGCGCTGGCAGGCGCGCGGCGCTGAAACCTTCAAGCCCGGAGAGACGGTCGAAGTCGCTGACGTCATCGACCTGACGCTGCTGATACGGCGCGCACCAGCCCGAACGGGCGAGGGAGGTACATCATGATGCTGGAATATATGACGTATGCGGCGCTTGCGCTGCTTGTCATCATGTTTCTGTCCCAGGCTATCCGAATCCTGCGTGAATACGAGCGAGGCGTCATCTTTACGCTTGGCCGGTTCACCGGCGTGAAGGGCCCGGGCCTCATCCTCCTCGTTCCGATCGTGCAGCAACTCGTCAAGGTCGATCTGCGGGTGATGGTGCAGGTCGTGCCGCCGCAGGACGTGATTTCGCGGGACAACGTGTCCGTCAAGGTCAATGCCGTCCTCTACTTCCGCATCGTCGATCCCGAGCGCGCCATCATCAAGGTCGGCGACTACATGGCCGCGACCAGCCAGCTCGCCCAGACCACGCTACGGTCAGTGCTGGGCAAGCACGAGCTCGACGAGATGCTTGCAGAGCGCGACAGGTTGAACGCGGATATCCAGGAGATCCTCGACAAGCAGACTGACGTCTGGGGCATCAAGGTCACCGGCATAGAGATCAAGGACGTCGATATCAACGAAACCATGGTTCGCGCGATTGCCAAACAGGCCGAGGCGGAGCGCTTGCGGCGGGCCAAGGTGATCAATGCGATGGGCGAGCAGCAGGCTGCCGAAAAGCTCGTCGAGGCCGGCCGAATTCTTGCGCAGGAGCCTCAGGCCATGCAGCTTCGTTATTTCGCGGCTCTGCACGACATCGCGGGCGAACGTTCTTCGACCGTCGTGTTTCCACTGCCGACGGGCTTGCTCGACCATTTCATGCCGCGGCGTGACAACCCGTAGCCACAAGCGGCAGGATGACCCATCTTCGGCCTCAATGGGCGTATCGAATGTCGATCCCTACTTAAACGGGAGGACAATTCGATGACGACGCCTACCGCCAGTGCCGCCGGTCGCCGCCAAAGCTGGATTTCAATGCTTACCATTCCCCTGTTCGCCCTTACACTTTGGGCTTGCGGGGGCGTAGCCGTGCAGGCCGCAGAACCGGGCAAGGACGCGCCGGCCGCCGGCCTGCCCCGCATCCTCGTGCTGGCGACGGGTGGTACCATCGCCGGCCAGGCCGACCCGCGCGCGACGGGCGCCTACAAATCCGCCCAGATCACGGGCGAGCAGCTGATGCAGTCGGTGCCGGGCCTTGACAAGGTCGCAAAGCTGAACGCCGAGCAGATTTCGTCGATCGGGTCGCAGGACATGAACGACAAGGTCTGGTTTGCGCTGGCCCGTCGCATCCAGGAGGCCTTCGACAAGAACGAAGCCGATGGCATCATCATCACCCACGGCACCGATACGCTCGAGGAGACCGCGTTCTTTCTCGACAACGTGGTGCGCGGCGACAAGCCGGTGGTGATCGTCGGCTCGATGCGCCCGGCCACGGCCGTGAGCGCGGACGGCCCCGGCAATCTCTATGAAGCGGTGCAGGTGGCCGCCGATCCCCGCTCGCGCGGGCGAGGCGTGATGGCCGTGCTGAACGACAAGATCCAAGGCGCCCGCTCGGTCACCAAGACCAACACCACAAGCATTGAGACGTTCAGCTCGCCCAATGACGGGCCGATCGGCTATGTCGACACCGCCGGCGGCATCCGGTTCATGACCCAGGCCGCCGGCTTCAAGCGCGCGACCTATCAGCTGCCTGCCGGCGAGCAATTGCCGCGCGTCGCGATCGTCTACTCGCACGCCAACATGGATGCCGTTCCGATCGAGGACGCCATTTCGCACGGCGCCAAGGGCATCGTGCTGGCCGGCGTCGGCGACGGCAACACGTCGAAGGCGGCGCTCGATGCGCTCGAAGCGGCGGCGAAGAAGGGCATCATTGTCGTCCGGTCCACGCGCGTGAGGTCCGGCTTCGTCACCCGGAACGTCGAGGTCGATGACGACAAGAACGGGTTCGTCGTGTCCGAGGACCTCAATCCCCAGAAGGCGCGCGTTCTCACCCAATTGCTGATCGCGAGCGGCGTGACGGCGCCGGCCGAACTGCAGAAGGCTTTTACGGCGACGTGGTGATGAGGAAGTCGTTTGGTAGGGTGGGTTAGCCGAAGGCGTAACCCACCACTGTTCATATTCGGAGAGACAGAAGAGGTGGGTTACGCCGTGCAAATGCGCTTCGCGCATCTGCATGGCTAACCCACCCTACAATCCCCCAAAGCGAAAAGGCGCCCCTTTCGGAGCGCCTTTTGCTTGTCTCGTCCTGTTCGAGCGACTTAGCCCGAATAGTACATCTCGAACTCGACCGGGTGCGGGGTCATCTCGAAGCGCTCGACCTCGGTCATCTTCAGTTCGATATAGCTGTCGATGAAGTCGTCGTCGAACACGCCGCCGGCCTTGAGGAAGGCGCGGTCCTTGTCGAGGTTTTCGAGCGCCTCGCGGAGCGAGCCGCACACCGTCGGGATCTGCTTCAGCTCTTCCTTCGGCAGATCGTAGAGATCCTTGTCCATCGCCGGACCCGGATCGATCTTGTTCTTGATGCCGTCGAGGCCGGCCATCAGCATCGCGGCGAAGCCGAGATAGGGATTGGCCATCGGATCGGGGAAGCGCACCTCGACACGCTTGGCCTTCGGCGACGCGGTGTAGGGGATGCGGCAGGAGGCCGAGCGGTTGCGCGCGGAGTAGGCGAGCAGCACGGGCGCCTCATAGCCCGGCACCAGACGCTTGTAGGAGTTGGTCGAGGGGTTGGTGAAGGCGTTGATCGCCTTGGCGTGCTTGATGATGCCGCCGATGTAATGGAGGCAGGTCTCCGACAGGTCGGCGTATTTGTTGCCGGCGAACACCGGCTTGCCGTCCTTCCAGATCGACTGGTGCACGTGCATGCCCGAGCCGTTGTCGCCGTAGATCGGCTTCGGCATGAAGGTGGCGGTCTTGCCGTAGATATGCGCGACCTGGTGGATGCAGTACTTGTAGATCTGCATGTGGTCGGCCATCAGCGTCAGCGTGTCGAACTTCATGCCGAGCTCGTGCTGGGCAGAAGCGACTTCGTGGTGGTGCTTCTCGACCTTGACGCCCATCTTGGCCATGGCGCCGAGCATTTCCGAGCGCATGTCCTGCACGGAGTCCTGCGGCGGCACCGGGAAGTAGCCGCCCTTGGTTCGGATGCGGTGGCCGAGATTGCCGCCCTCATATTCGGTGTCGGAGTTGGTCGGCAGCTCCGAGGAATCGAGCCGGAAACCGGTGTTGTAGGGGGTAGCGGAGAAGCGCACGTCGTCGAACACGAAGAACTCGGCCTCGGGGCCGACAAACACGCTATCGCCAACGCCCATCGACTTCACCATGGCCTCGGCCTTCTTGGCGATGCCACGGGGGTCGCGGTTGTAGGGCTCGCCGGTGGTCGGCTCGAGCACGTCGCAGGTGATGACCATCGTGGTCTCGGCGAAGAACGGATCGATCGTCGCGGTCACCGGATCGGGCATCAGACACATGTCGGACTCGTTGATCGCCTTCCATCCGGCGATCGAGGAACCGTCGAACATCGTCCCTTCGGCGAAAATGTCCTCATCGATCATGCTGACGTCGAACGTGACGTGCTGCCACTTGCCGCGCGGATCGGTGAAGCGCAGGTCGACGTATTTGACGTCGTTGTCCTTGATCGATTTCAGGACGTCTTTGGCGGTCTTCATGCATACCCCTTTTGGCTCTGCGGGTCGGTTTCCAGATGAGCAAAATTATTCTCGCTTTGGGCGAGTTTTGCGCGACCGCACAAACGAAATCAGGCCGCCGAAGCAGCCTTATTTCTTGTCAGAGTGTCGCAAAATGCGGGATAGCACCCGGCTCAGATAGCGTCCAGCCCGGATTCGCCGGTTCGGATGCGGATCGCTTCTTCGACGTTGGAGACGAAGATCTTGCCGTCGCCGATGCGTCCGGTCTGCGCGGCGCGGCGGATCGCGTCGATGGCGCGCTCGACCAGATCGTCGCCAATCACGATCTCGATCTTCACCTTGGGCAGGAAGTCGACGATGTATTCTGCGCCGCGGTAAAGTTCGGCGTGCCCCTTCTGCCGGCCAAAGCCCTTGGCCTCGGTGACGGTGATGCCCTGAAGGCCGACTTCCTGAAGCGCTTCCTTCACCTCGTCGAGCTTGAATGGCTTGATGATGGCTTCGATTTTCTTCACTGCGCGCCTCCCGGCCGTTCGATCAAATAGCAACGTCTTCGTCAGGATGCGCTTTCCTTAACGCATGATCTTGTCTTCGCTATACCGGGGATGCCTGACCAGCCCGGCGGCGGCCGGCCACACCCTGATAAATGCCAGTGAGCACGACGAACCGAAGCGGCTTCCTCGAAAGCAGGGTCTATGCCAAGTTGCAAATGCCCTGATTATAGGAGCGTTATCAGCCTTTTAACGAGCATCTCTGATAGGTGGTGCCGACCAACACAAAATACCGAAGACTACGAAATAGGCAAACGGTTCAATATGTGTGCAGATCGATGTTCCTCAGGGGTGGATCGGCACGGAATGTGCCCGTTGTAAAGGCGTTCGGACCAGGGAAGTGGCATGGAAGTTCTGACCAACGCGGAAATGCAGCGGGCCGACCAGCTCAGCATTGCGGCCGGCACGCCCGGTTTCAAGCTGATGCTGAGCGCGGGCCAGGCGGTCGCCGAGGCCGCCAATGCGCTGGTGGAGGAGGGGCCGATCCTGATCGTGGCCGGCCCCGGCAACAATGGCGGCGACGGTTTCGTCGCAGCCGCCGAGCTCGCCGCCCAGGGCCGCGAGGTCTCGGTGATCCTGATGTGCGAGCGCGACCAGCTCCAGGGAGATGCCGCCTCGGCCGCGCGCGGCTGGAAGCATCCGGTGCTGCCGTTCAATCCGCAGGCGATCGGAAGACCTGTGCTGATCATCGATGCGCTGTTCGGCGCGGGCCTCAGCCGTCCCGTCGACGACGAGGCGCGCGCAATGATCGAGGCGATCAACGCCAACGGCGCGCCGGTGCTGGCCATCGACCTGCCGAGTGGAATCAACGGCACCAGCGCGGCCGTGATGGGCGTTGCGGTGAATGCCGGCGAGACCGTCACCTTCTTCCGCAAGAAGCCGGCGCATCTCTTGCTGCCAGGCCGCATGCATTGCGGCCGCGTGCGCGTCGCCGATATCGGCATCGACGCCGGCGTGCTGGACGAGATCGCCCCACAGACCTTCGAGAACGATCCGGATTTTTGGGGCGCCGCCTTTCCGGTGCCGCGCATCGACGGCCACAAATTCGCGCGAGGCCACGTGCTGGCGGTCTCCGGTGACGCGGCCGCGACGGGAGCTGCGCGACTCGCCGCGCGCGGGGCGCTGCGCTCCGGCGCGGGCCTTGTGACGCTGGCGAGCCCGCGCGATGCGCTCGCGATCAACGCGGGTGCGCTGACCGCGGTCATGGTCCGCCCGGTCGATACCGCGGTCGAGTTCGGCGAGCTGCTCGGCGACAAGCGCTATAATACCTGCATCATCGGCCCCGGCGCGGGCGTTGGCGAGCGCACCTGTGACATGGTCCACACCGCACTGACGGCGCAGCGCCACCTGGTGCTGGATGCGGACGCGCTGACGAGCTTTGCCGCAAATCCCGAGCGGCTGTTCGAATCGATCAAATCCTCGCAGGACAATGCGGTGGTGCTGACGCCGCACGAGGGCGAGTTTCCGCGCCTTTTCTCCGACCTCAGCAACAAGAATCCGCACCGCTCGAAGCTCGAGCGCGTGCGTGCCGCCGCCGAGCGTTGCGGCGCCGTCGTGCTGCTGAAGGGCCCGGATACCACCATCGCCGCCCCCGACGGCCGCGCCACCATCGCCGCCAACGCGCCGCCCTGGCTGGCGACAGCCGGCGCCGGTGACGTGCTCGCCGGCATCATCGCAGGGCTTCTGGCACAGGGCGTGCCGGCCTTCGAAGCCGCCGGCATCGGCGTGTGGATGCATGGCGAGGCGGCAAGCGAAGCGGGCCCCGGGCTGATCGCGGAGGATCTCACCGAGACACTGCCGGCCGTGCATCGGCGAATCTACGATGTCCTCGGGGTGGAGTTTTAGTGCTCAGGCAGCTCGCGCTCACTGACATGGGCGCGGCCGCGCAGGTCCATCGGATTGCGTTCGACCGGGCGATGCCGTGGCTCGTTGGGTTGCATACGCCGGACGAGGACCGCTGGTTCTACCGCGAGCGTGTCTTTCTGACGTGCCGCGTGTGGGGACACTTCGAGGCCGAAGTGTTGAGTGGGATCATCGCGTTCCGTGAGGGCTGGATCGAGCAGCTTTATGTGCTTCCCACAGCGCAGGGGCGCGGCGTCGGCACCGGACTTCTCGACGTCGCCAAAGGGGCCTGCGACCGGCTTGAGCTCTGGACTTTCCAGCGCAACGCGCGGGCGCGGCGCTTCTATGAAGCGCAGGACTTCGCACAGGTCGAGCAGACCGACGGCGCGCGGAACGAAGAGAAAGAGCCCGACATTCGCTACCTCTGGACGCGCCAATAGGCGCTCACTCCACGCCATACCACCGCACCAGCCGCGGCGCGGCCCAGTCGATTGCGACGGATTCGATCAGCCATCGTCCGGGTGAGGTCGCCGCGAACGCGATGCGCTGGGTCTGGCCGGGCTCGATCGCGAGCGTGTCGAGCCAGTAGGGCTTCCAGCCGTCGTCGAGCTTGTCGAGCAGGCGGAAGTGGTGGCCGTGCAGGTGGAAGATCGTGGTGACGGGGGCAGGGTTCTTCAGGGCCAGCACGACAGTGCGGCCGGCCTTGGCGCGAAAGGCGGGGGCGGATGCGGTGGAGAAACTTGCCGGCCGTATCCAACCGGCGTCGGCCGCGCCGAGCGCGACATCGAACCGCAGGGCGCCTTTCAGATCGAGCTTCTCGGGAAGGTCGTTCGAAGGGAGCGGCTGTGGTTCAAATAGGGGAGCGCGCCGCTCCCGATAGCCAGATATTGCGAGCTTGCCGATCTGGCGCGCTTCCTTCCCATCATGAAGCAGGAATGGGGCCGATGTGGCCGTATCTACAATGGCGTCGGCGCGTGCGCCGGGGGCCAGCACCAAGGCGCCATTGCGCGCCGGAAACGGTTCCGCCGGCTGCCCGTCCAGGGCCATCACGCGGACGTCGTGGTTTTCCAATTTAATCGCCAGAACAGAACGTTGGGAGCCGTTGATAAAGCGCAGCCGCAGCCGTTCATTGGCTGCGGCTGAGAGTTCGAATGAAGTCCGCCCGTTCATCGTATAGAGCGCTGTCGTGTCCTTCGGGTCTCGACCCGGAGGAATCGCGCTGCCGTCTGGCCGCAGGTGCCATTCCTCGATCAATAGAACCTCGTCACGATCGACGGCAACCGGGCTTGCTTCCCGGGCGATGATCGGCAGCGGGCGCGCAGGCGCCTTCAGGCCATCCTCGAACAGACGAAAGTCGGCCAGCAGGGTTCCTGCGTTAGATATTGAAATAATTGATGTTTCAGTCGCGTCCGGTGCAGTCGGCGCGCGCCCCCGCAGCGGATCGGCCGCGGCCGGACCGTTCAGGCCGTACCAGACTGGGGCAAGCGGGACAGGCAGGTCGTTGCGAAAGACCACCTGACAGCGGTCCCCGCGCTTGAGACGAACGTCCCCAATGTGGCTTACGGCAGCCAGCTCCCAGATTGGTGTAGGCGGCTGACCCGGCCTCAAAACCAACGTGGTTGGCCTTGCCTGGAGAGCGAGCTGGGCAGTCACGAGCGGGCCGGCGCCACCGCCGACCACCCCCGTGGCGCAGGCGCCAAGTCCGGTCAAAAGTCCGGCCAAAACCTCGCGTCGGCTCGGGTCGAGAATCCACGCTGTCATGGCCCGATCCGGACCACGCCGCGCTGGATAAGTCCAGCCGCAGTGCCTACTTGAAGCCTGCCTCCATCGGGCCATTTTTTTGCTGCGAACAGTCAGGCACATGCTATAAGCCCGGCCGCCCGCGGCATCGCGGCCGGTCTTGATGCAAATTCACGCGGGCGTGGCGGAACTGGTAGACGCGCTGGATTTAGGTTCCAGTGACGAAAGTTGTGGGGGTTCGAGTCCCTCCGCCCGCACCAAGCGCTTATCGCGTTTGCACGGATTACGAGACCTGCTTCCTCGTGGATGTTTGTCCGCCTGGAGCCGGTCCGAATGAGCCACCGGCGTTGAGGCGTTTGCCTCGCGCCGGATCGATTAATGACAGCGTCCCGACGCATGCGCGCCGGGGCCGAACGAGAAGAAGATTGGACGCCATGCAGGTCACAGAAACCCTCGCGGAAGGTTTGAAGCACGAGTTCAAGATCAGCGTTCCCGCGTCTGATCTCGACGCCAAGGCCGGTGCCAAGCTCGTCGACCTCAAGGATAAGGTTCGCATCAACGGCTTCCGCCCCGGCAAGGTGCCGGTCGCTCATCTGAAGAAGGTCTATGGCCGTTCGGTGATGGCCGAGACCATCGACCAGACCATCCGCGACACCAACACGCAGCTGTTCTCCGAGCGCGGCTTCCGCCTCGCGACCGAGCCGAAGATCACCATGCCGAGCGAGCAGGCCGAGGTCGAGGAGCTGCTCTCGGGCAAAACCGATCTGACCTACACGGTCGCGATCGAAGTGGTGCCGTCGATTGCGCTCGCCGACTTCAAGACCTTCCAGGTCGACAAGCCGGTCGCCGAGGTCACCGACGCCGACGTCGACGAGGCGATCAAGCGCATCGCTGATTCCAACCGCGCCTTTGCCGACAAGGGCGAGGGCGCCAAGGCCGACTCGGGCGATCGCGTCACCATCAACTTCAAAGGCAGCATCAACGGCGAAGTGTTCGAGGGTGGCACCGGCGAGGGCATCCAGGTCGCCATCGGCTCCAACACCTTCATCCCCGGCTTCGAGGAGCAGCTGATCGGCATCGGCGCCAATGAGACGCGCACGCTGAAAGTCTCGTTCCCGAAGAACTACATGAACGACAAGCTCGCCGGCCAGCCGGCCGAGTTCGAGACCACCGCGACGCTGATCGAGGCGCCACAGGATCTCGCGATCGACGACGAATTCGCCAAGACGCTGGGCCTTGAATCGCTCGACAAGCTGAAGGAGGCCGCACGCGAGCGGCTGACCGCCGAGTTCGCGACCGCGACGCGCCAGCGTGTCAAGCGCGCGCTGCTCGATCGTCTCGACGAGGCGCACCGCTTCGAGGCGCCCCCGTCGCTCGTCGACGAGGAGTTCAATCTGATGTGGAACTCGGTCAAGGCCGAGATGGACTCCGCCGGCAAGACCTTCGCCGACGAGGACACCACCGAGGACAAGGCGAAGGAAGAGTACCGCAAGATCGCTGACCGCCGCGTGCGGCTCGGCCTCGTGCTCTCCGAGATCGGCGAGAAGAACAAGATCACCGTGACCGACGACGAGGTCGGCCGCGCCGTGATCGAGCGTGCCCGCCAGATGCCCGGCCGCGAGAAGGAAGTCTGGGACTACTATCGCAGCAACGCCCAGGCGCTGGCCCAGCTTCGTGCACCGATCTATGAGGACAAGGTCGTCGACTTCATCCTCGAACTCGCCAACGTGACCGAGACGAAGGTTTCGCGTGAGGACCTCTACAAGGACGACGAGGCGGAAAAGAGCGCTGCCTGAAGGCTTTGAGACAGTCTTGTATTAAGGATGATCAGCGAAGGGGCCCAGCTAGCCAGATGGCCGGCTGGGCCTCTTTGTGCGAATCAGCTTCAACTGCCCGATGGATTAAGCCTTAATGCGCTCCGCACTTGTCAGGCGCGAATTGGGCTATATCTGTCGGTACGCCTTCTACCTCTACCAAGTTCCTGCATCACAGGACGTCCATCCGCCCTTCCGGCAAATCCAGCCAAACTGGCAGCCAGGCCCGGCGGTGTCCGTCTCCGAAAACCCTAGGTGACTCATGCGCGATCCGGTTGAAACCTACATGAACCTCGTGCCCATGGTGGTCGAGCAGACCAACCGTGGCGAGCGCGCCTACGATATTTTCTCGCGCCTCCTGAAGGAGCGCATCATCTTCGTGACGGGTCCGGTCGAGGACGGCATGTCGACGCTGATCGTCGCGCAGTTGCTGTTCCTCGAGGCGGAAAATCCGAAGAAGGAAATCTCGATGTACATCAACTCGCCGGGTGGCGTGGTGACGTCGGGCCTAGCGATCTACGACACCATGCAGTTCATCCGCCCGCCGGTGCACACGCTATGCACGGGGCAGGCCGCCTCGATGGGCTCGCTGCTGCTCTGCGCCGGCGAGAAGGATAACCGCTTCTCGCTGCCGAATGCGCGCATCATGGTGCACCAGCCCTCCGGCGGCTTCCAGGGGCAGGCGACCGACATCATGCTGCACGCGCAGGAAATCCTGAACCTGAAGAAGCGGCTCAACGAGATTTACGTGAAGCACACAGGCCAGACCTACAAGACGATCGAGGACGCGCTGGAACGCGACAAGTTCCTGACGGCCAACGACGCCAAGGAGTTCGGCCTGATCGACAAGGTCCTCGACAAGCGCGCCGAGGAGCCGGCGCTGACGAAGGTCCCGTAGCACTACTGGGGCGTAACGGCGATCCCTCGGGATCGCCGCTTACCGTCAGGGCGATGTTCACGTTAGGTGCGCGTGGCGCATCGCAAAAACTCGGTTTTGCGCCCTGCGACAGGCAGAAAGTTCCGCTTTCGTGCTTGTTTTTCGTGGCAATCCAGCAACGCCGGGGTGATTTCGATCACTTCGCCCGTGCCAAGACCGGAAATCACGGTATTGTCACGGGTAGCCGGCGACCCCCGATTAGCGAATTCTTGATAGTCGGGTGACAGCATGGTTGGCTACGACTGATCGGCTATGATCGCGGGAGAATCGAGTGACCGTGATTCGCACGGGATGTAACGCGTAGGGTCTTTATTGGTACGGAATTTGCTCTATTTGAGCTTCATACCGACCATCGTGTCGGAATGGAGCGATCGAGCGGAACGGGATCGAACCGCGGACGGAGACATGAATGAGTAAGGTCGGCACGAGCGACTCCAAGAACACGCTATATTGCTCGTTCTGCGGCAAGAGCCAGCACGAAGTCCGCAAACTGATCGCGGGTCCCACGGTCTTCATTTGCGACGAGTGCGTCGAGCTCTGCATGGACATCATCCGCGAGGAGAACAAATCCTCGCTGGTCAAGTCGCGCGACGGCATTCCGACGCCGAAGGAAATCTGCAAGGTCCTGGACGACTACGTGATCGGCCAGAGTCATGCGAAGAAGGTCCTGTCGGTCGCGGTGCACAATCACTACAAGCGCCTCAACCACCAGACCAAGCACAACGACGTCGAGCTCGCGAAGTCGAACATCCTGCTGATCGGTCCGACCGGCTCGGGCAAGACGCTGCTCGCGCAGACGCTCGCCCGCATCCTGGACGTGCCGTTCACGATGGCGGACGCGACGACGCTGACGGAAGCCGGCTATGTCGGCGAGGACGTCGAGAACATCATCCTGAAGCTGCTTCAGGCCGCCGACTACAACGTTGAGCGCGCCCAGCGCGGCATCGTCTACATCGACGAAATCGACAAGATCAGCCGCAAGTCCGACAATCCCTCGATCACGCGCGACGTGTCGGGTGAGGGCGTGCAGCAGGCGCTGCTCAAGATCATGGAAGGCACCGTGGCTTCGGTCCCGCCGCAGGGCGGCCGCAAGCATCCGCAGCAGGAATTCCTGCAAGTGGATACCACCAATATCCTGTTCATCTGCGGCGGCGCCTTCGCCGGCCTCGAGAAGATCATCTCGGCGCGCGGGCGGTCGACCTCGATCGGCTTCGGTGCCCAGGTGCTTGCGCCGGAGGATCGCCGTACCGGCGAGATCTTCCGTCACGTCGAGCCGGAGGACCTCCTGAAGTACGGCCTCATCCCCGAGTTCGTCGGCCGTCTGCCCGTCGTGGCGACGCTCGAGGACCTGGACGAGACCTCGCTGAAGAAGATCTTGACCGAGCCGAAGAACGCGCTGGTGAAACAGTACCAGCGGCTGTTCGAGATGGAGAACATCGAGCTGACCTTCGCCGACGAGGCGCTTGGCGCGGTCGCCCGCAAGGCGATCGAGCGCAAGACCGGCGCGCGCGGCCTGCGTTCGATCCTCGAAGCGATCCTGCTCGAGACCATGTTCGATCTGCCCGGCCTGGAAGGTGTGGAAGAGGTCGTGATTTCGCGAGAAGTCGTGGAAGGCACGGCGCGTCCGCTCTACATCTACGCCGATCGGTCCGATCGCGCCGTCGAGAACGCCAGCGCCTGATCTTTCGGCGCTGGAACGCTCCAATTGTCTCGTCAAGTTGGGCTGCGGATGTGTATCTCCGCAGCCGGTGTTGCGTCGCTTACCTGCGTGCGTAAGCGCCTGATGGCGCGCGTTTTTCGATGACTTGACACCCCCCGGGTCGATAGCCACCTAATGTCGACGGCGAGCGAAAATTCTCTTCAAGATTCGCCTCAGTTCCGATCCGGCAAGCCGGTCCAACTCGCAAAAGGACCGACCGGTTTTGCGGATCACCTCGGCACCTTGTGGCGGTTGCGCATGATCTGCGGGCTGCGTGCAAGGGGGCAAAGCAAAAGGAAAAGGCCATGACTAATCCCAAACCCCGGCCAACCATCGTCCATGGCGAAACGCACGCTTACCCCGTGTTGCCGTTGCGCGATATCGTCGTCTTCCCGCACATGATCGTGCCGCTCTTCGTCGGCCGCGAGAAGTCGATCCGCGCGCTCGAAGAGGTGATGAAGAACGATGCGCTGATCATGCTCGCGACGCAGAAGAACGCGTCCGACGATGATCCGGCGCCCGATTCCATTTACGAGACCGGCACGCTCGCCAGCGTGCTCCAGCTCTTGAAGCTTCCCGACGGCACCGTGAAGGTGTTGGTCGAAGGGCTCGAGCGTGCGCGCGTGCAGAAATACACCGATCGCGCCGATTACTATGAAGCGACTGCCGTCGCGCTCGCCGACACCGATGCGAAGTCGGTCGAGGCGGAAGCGCTGGCGCGCTCGGTTGTGTCCGACTTCGAGAGCTATGTGAAGCTCAACAAGAAGATTTCGGCCGAGGTCGTCGGCGTCGTGCAGGCGATCACCGATTTCGCCAAGCTCGCCGACACCGTTGCCTCGCATCTCGCCGTCAAGATCGCGGATCGGCAAGGAATCCTGGAGACGCTGTCCGTCACCACACGCCTGGAGAAGGTGCTGGGCCTGATGGAGAGCGAGATCTCGGTGCTTCAGGTCGAGAAGCGCATCCGCTCGCGCGTCAAGCGCCAGATGGAGAAGACCCAGCGCGAGTATTATCTCAACGAGCAGATGAAGGCGATCCAGAAGGAACTCGGCGACGACGACGGTCGCGACGAGCTCGCCGATCTCGAAGAGAAGATCGCCAAGACCAAGCTCTCCAAGGAAGCGCGCGAGAAGGCGCAGCATGAATTGAAGAAGCTGCGCCAGATGTCGCCGATGTCCGCGGAAGCGACCGTCGTGCGCAACTATCTGGACTGGCTGCTGTCGATCCCGTGGAACAAGAAGTCCAAGGTGAAGAAGGACCTGGAAGCGGCACAAGCCATCCTGGACTCCGATCACTACGGACTCGAGAAGGTCAAGGAGCGCATCGTCGAGTATCTCGCGGTGCAGTCGCGCGCCAACAAGCTGACCGGGCCGATTCTGTGCCTCGTCGGGCCTCCCGGCGTCGGCAAGACCTCGCTCGGCAAGTCGATCGCAAAGGCGACGGGCCGCGAATTCGTGCGCGTCTCGCTCGGCGGCGTGCGCGACGAGGCCGAGATCCGCGGTCACCGCCGCACCTATATCGGCTCGATGCCCGGCAAGATCATCCAGTCGATGCGCAAGGCGAAGTCGTCCAATCCGCTGTTCCTGCTGGACGAGATCGACAAGATGGGCGCCGATTTCCGCGGTGACCCGTCCTCGGCTCTGCTCGAGGTTCTCGACCCCGAGCAGAACGCGACCTTCAACGACCACTATCTCGAGGTCGACTACGATCTGTCCAACGTGATGTTCATCACGACCGCGAATACGCTCAATATTCCGGGCCCGCTGATGGACCGCATGGAGATCATCCGGATCGCGGGCTACACCGAGAACGAGAAGGTCGAGATCGCGCGCAAGCATCTGATCCCGAACGCAGTGTCCAAGCACGGCCTGGACTCCAAGGAGTTCTCGATCGATGACGAGGCGCTGCTGCTGTTGATCCGCCGCTACACCCGCGAAGCGGGCGTGCGTAACCTGGAGCGTGAGCTCTCCACACTCGCCCGCAAGGCGGTGAAGGAGCTGATGATCTCCAAGAAGAAGTCGGTCAAGGTCACCGAGAAGACTCTGGAAGAGCTTCTGGGCGTGCCGAAGTACCGCTTCGGCGAGATCGAGAGCGAGCCGCAGGTCGGCATCGTCACCGGCCTTGCCTGGACCGATGTCGGCGGCGAGCTGCTGACCATCGAAGGCGTCATGATGCCCGGCAAGGGCAAGATGACGGTCACGGGCAATCTGCGTGATGTCATGAAGGAGTCGATCTCGGCGGCGGCGTCTTATGTCCGCTCCCGCGCGATCAACTACGGCGTCGAGCCGCCGCTGTTCGACCGGCGCGACATCCACGTGCACGTGCCGGAGGGCGCGACGCCGAAGGACGGTCCGTCTGCGGGCGTCGCCATGGCCACCGCGATCATCTCGGTCATGACCGGGATTCCGGTCCGCCATGACGTTGCGATGACCGGCGAGATCACGCTGCGCGGTCGCGTGCTGCCGATCGGCGGCCTCAAGGAGAAGCTGCTGGCTGCGGCCCGCGGCGGCATCAAGACGGTGCTGATCCCCGAGGACAACGCCAAGGATCTCACGGAGATTTCCGATGCGATCAAGGGCGGCATGGAGATCATCCCGGTCTCGCGTCTGGACGACGTCGTCGCCAAGGCGCTGGTCAAGAAGCCGGTGCCGATCGTCTGGGAAGAGGACACCAAGGTGACGGTGAAGCCTGATGGCGATGAGGCCGCCGGCGGCCTGACTGCTCACTGAGATCGCAGCTTGAAAAGATGATAAAACGGCGCCTTCGGGCGCCGTTTTTGTTTTGGGGTAGAGGACGAGCGATGCAGATCGACGGGCAATGCCATTGTGGGAAGATCACATTTGAAGCCGAAATCGACCCCGAGGCGGTCTCGGTCTGCCACTGCACCGATTGCCAGACGCTGACCGGCTCGCCGTTCCGCGTGACAGTCATCTGTTCCGCGGCCGATATCCGCCTGACCGGCGGCACCCCGAAGATCTACGGTAAGCGCGGCGACAACGGGTGGATGCGCTTCCAGCACTTCTGCACCGACTGCGGTTCCCCGCTGTTCACCAGCGGCGAGGGCGAACAGGCCGATGATTGGGGTATCCGCTGGGGCTCTATCCGCCAGCGCGACAAGCTGCGGCCGGTGAGGCAGATCTGGTGCCAGTCCGCGGCGGTGTGGATCGACGCGGTGCCGCTGCTGCCGGGGAGGCCGCAGGATTGAGGTCCACATCGTTAGGGCGGGGGTCTTGCCCCTTCGGGGCACGTAGGGCTAAAGAGGCGGCAAGGGCGGTTAGCTCAGCTGGTTAGAGCATCTCGTTTACACCGAGAGGGTCCGCGGTTCGAATCCGTGACCGCCCACCAGCCTTCATTCGCTTCGCGGGTTTCGGCTGGGCAAACCAGCTCAAACTCCATTGACGGGCAGCAAGCAAAGACTGCCGCGCCGGGGCCCAACGGGTGAAAGCGGGCTTTCGCCAGACATCGGGCGCCCAAAAAGAAACCCGTACCGGGTCCAAAATTGCCTTCCTTCCGCCATCGTTTCGGTCGCACGGCGAACCACCGTTCCAATTCCATTAAATAGCGTGGAGTATCGCCGTGATGAGTGATCTTCGCACGAAGTTGGAAAGGTACGAGGCCAAGGCCGCCCACTGCATGAAAGCGGCTCAGGAAGCGAGCGACGAAGCCGGGAAGGCCTTTTATGAGGAGCTCGCCCGCTATTATGACGAGCTGGCAACGGACTTCCGCCGCGTCCTTGCGAAGCGAACCGGAGCCTCGCTGGCAGCCGAATGAATTTGCGTAGCGCATTGGGGTAGCGCTGCTCGGCCGTCAAAGTCCTCTCATCGTCCGTTAACCCATGACGCTGTGCAACGCGGCGAGCGCGGAAACCTGTCTCGCCGACAGGTAATCCAGCCCTGGTTGACGGCGTCTTTGCGGTTCCGCATCGGGTCTTCCGACCGAGCTGCCAGAGGGGCCCATCGAACAGCCAGGCGGACGCGAAGAGAACGCCGACCAGATCACTTATTGGAATGAACATGGCGGCCAGAAATGGGCGATCGCCACGCGGCACAGGAGATCTTGCTCGGGCCGATCTCGGACGTTCTGATCGACTGCCCCAGGCCGAAGCCAGGCGAGCGTGCGCAACGTCGGCTGCGGCTCGGGCTTTTGCGTTCGCGAAGGCGGTGGCGCCCGACGGCATCGCGCTCTAGACACGAGGAGCCCTGCAACGGGCTCGCTACAAGGCAATCCTCTTTCGTCGTCATCCGACCGAGGAGGCGACGATCGCGCTTCCGCCTCGACCTGGAATCCCACCCGCTGTCAGGCCGTCTTGGTGAACATCGTCAGGATACCGTCGGCGATGTTGATCGCGACGACCTGTGACGAACTCAGACCCTTGGCCTTGAGTGCGGAGGCTGCCTGCGGTGTGGCGTCGATGGTCTTCCGAAGCGACTGTATGTCCTGATCGCTCGTATGCGCCACGATCTCATCGACCTTCGCCCGCACCGCCGGCTGCAATTCCTTTATGTCTACAACCTGTATGCTCCGGATCACCGTGCTGGACTTAGCGGACGGGGACTCTGCGCCGGGTTGCGAAGATGCTCCCTGTGCCTGCACGAGAGCCGGCGTTCCCAGAGAGAGAGCTGCAACGATGACGGATGCGGTGAAGCTGCGCATGGTCATGCCTTTCCAGTTTGAGGAACCGATAAACCTATCTGCGAAATCTGGTCGGCATCTGATTCTGATGTGGCCGTTAGGTGAAACCAATGCGGCTGCAATGCGCACGGGTGAGACCCGCCGCGCCGGCTCCGGTGATGCTCCCGTCAAGCGCCGGTCTGCCCCGCGGCTGATCGGCCAATTCCGCTTCGTAATTCGCTTTGCGGGCTCTTCCGATTCAGGGAGTGGACTGGATTTTCCGGGCGGGCGATAGGTGTTGCCTCGCACCGAATGACAGAGGCCCCAGATGGAACAGCCCAGCGGACACGCAGAGAATGCCGACCAGATCGCCTATTGGAATGGGCCTGGCGGCCAGAAATGGGCCGATCGTCACGCGGCGCAGGAGATCTTGCTCGGGCCGATCGCGGACGTTCTGATCGACCGTGCCAAACCGAGACCCGGCGAGCGCGTCCTCGATGTCGGCTGCGGCTCCGGCGCGACGACGTTCGCGTTCGCGAAGGCGGTGGCGCCCGATGGTTTTGCGCTCGGCCTCGACGTCTCCGAGCCGATGCTGTCGCAGGCGCGTGCGCTGGCGCCGAAAGGCCTGCCGCTCGATTTCGTGCTGGCGGATGCGACGGTGCACCCGTTCGAGCCGGCCAGTTTTGATCTCTTGGCCTCGCGCTTCGGCGTGATGTTCTTTGCCGATCCCGTCGCGTCATTCGCCAATTTGCGGCGTGCGCTCAAGCCGTCGGGGCGGCTCGCCTTCGTCTGCTGGCGTGAGCCGAAGGAGAATCCGTGGATGATGGCGCCGCTGATGGCGGTCTACAAGCACGTGCCCAAGATGCCGCCGGTGGGGCCGGAAGAACCGGGCCCGTTCGCCTTCGCCTCTGAGGAGCGCGTGATGCGTATCCTGAAGGGCGCCGGCTTCGTGGACGTGGCAATGGAGCCGCATAATCTCGCGATGGATGTCGCGATCGGCGGCGGCCTCGATGCCGCCGTCGACGGCGCACTCCAGATCGGCCCGGCCAGCCGCGCGCTGCAGGGCCATCCGCCGGAGACGTACGAGGCCGCCAAGGCCTCGATCCGCGAGATGCTGGCGCCGTTCCTGAAGGGGCAGTCGGTCGCGTTGCAGGGGGCGATCTGGGTTGTGACGGCGAAGGCGGTGTAGGTAGGGCTGTCCCCTCATCGTCATTGCGAGGAGCACTTGCGACGAAGCAATCCAGACTATGTCTGCGGAGGAAGTCGGGATTGCTTCGCTGCGCTCGCAATGACGATGTTGATGGGCCTGTGCCCCCCTCACACCACATCATCCGGCGCCAGCGCGCAGCCGTTGTCGGGATGGGTCTCGACCTGAAGCGTGGTGTGACCGATGCGGAACGACGTCTTCAGGAGTTGCGCCGTCTCCATCAGGAACGCGTCGCCGGTGCCGGCGGGCATCACGAGGTGGCAGGTCAGAGCCGTCTCGGTGGTCGAGATCGGCCAGACGTGGAGATCGTGGATGCCTGAGACGCCGGGACGCGCGAGCAGGAACGCCCTGATCGCGGCGAGATCGGTGCCCTTGGGCGCGGCTGCCATCGACATGTCGATGGAGCCGCGCAAGAGGCTGGTCGTGCTCCAGAGGATGGTGGCGCAGATGACGAGGCTGGTGGCGGGATCGAGCCAGAGCCAGCCGGTCCAGATGATCAGCGCCGCCGAGACGACGACGCCGAGCGAGACCGCGGCGTCCGCGGCCATGTGCAGATAGGCGCCCTCGATGTTGATGTCGTCCTTGCGTCCGCTCGCGAACAGCAGGGCGGTAAAACCGTTGATGAGGATGCCGATGCCGGCGACCACCATCACGGTCACGCCCGCAACCGGCTCCGGCTGTTGCAGGCGCAAAATCGCCTCCCAGCCGATCGCGCCGGTTGCGACCAGCAGGAATACCGCATTCGCAAGCGCCGCAAGAATGGTGGAGGCGCGAAAACCGTAAGTGAAGCGGCCGCTCGGGGCGCGGCGCGCCGCGATCGACGCACCCCAGGCCACGACGAGGCCAAGCACGTCGGACAGGTTATGGCCGGCGTCGGCCAGCAGGGCGGTGGAGTTGCCGATATAGCCGTAGATGGCCTCGGTGACGACCAGCGCAGTGTTGAGCGTAATGCCGATCGCGAACGCCTTGCCGAAATTGGCGGGCGCATGGACATGCGCATGGCCGTGGCCATGCGTATGGTCATGACCATGATCATGCGAATGGCCGGCATGATCATGGTGATGATGTCCGCGATGGTCGTGGCTGCCCAATTCTAGCGCTCCCCGGAAGCTGCCAAATCAGGCGCCATTGTAGGCGTTTCGCTTGCCACGTCACGGCGGAACAGCACGTAGAGCGCGGGCAGCACTAGGAGCGTCAGCACCGTCGAGGAGATGATGCCGCCGATCACCACGGTCGCGAGCGGCCGCTGCACCTCGGCGCCGGCGCCGGTGGCGAGCGCCATCGGAACGAAGCCGAGTGAGGCGACCAGGGCCGTCATCAGCACCGGCCGCAGCCGCGTCAGTGCGCCCTCGCGCACGGCTTCCACGACGGACCGCCCCTCGCTGCGCAGCCGCTCGATGAACGCTATGATCACGAGCCCGTTGAGCACGGCGACGCCCGACAGCGCGATGAATCCGACGCCGGCGCTGATGGACAAGGGAATGTCGCGCAGCAGCAGCGCCGCAACGCCGCCGGTCAACGCCAGCGGCACGCCGGAGAAGACCAGCGCCGCATCCGCCGCCGATCCCATCCCCATGAACAGGAGCAGGAACACCAGGAGCAGCGCCACCGGCACCACGATCGTCAGCCGCTTGGTCGCGGAGACCAGTTGCTCGAACTGCCCGCCCCAGCCGATCCAGTAGCCCGGCGGCAGCTTGACCTTCTCCGCCACCGCCACCTCGGCCTCGCTGACGAAAGAGCCGAGGTCGCGCGCACGGACGTTGGCGGTGACAACGATGCGCCGCTTGCCGTTCTCGCGGCTGATCTGGTTGGGGCCGGGCGTCGCATCGACGGTTGCGACCGACGATAGCGGCACATAGCGCATCTGGGCGAGGGGAGAGGCGGACAGCGCCGTTCGAATGGCCGTGCCGGAGCCGGCGTCCTCACCGGGCGGCAGCGGAATCGGGATGGCCCGGATCGCCTCGAGATTGCCGCGCAGGTGCTCCGGCAGGCGGACCACGATGTCGAAGCGGCGGTCGCCCTCGAACAGTTTTCCGGCCGACTTGCCGCCGACCGCGATCTCGACGATGCCCTGCACCTCTCCTATGCTGAGGCCGTAGCGGGCGAGCGCCTGGCGGTCGAGGCGGACGGTGAGGATCGGCAGGCCCGCGACCTGCTCGATCTTGACGTCGCTGGCGCCGCGGATGCCGCGGATCGCGGCCTCGACCTGTTTTGCGGCGCCTTGCAGGATGTCGAGGTCGTCGCCGAAGATCTTGACGCCGACGTCGCTGCGCACGCCGGAGATCAGCTCGTTGACGCGGAACTGGATCGGCTGGGAGATTTCATAGGCGCTGCCGGGAATCTCGTCAGCGGCATGGTCGATGGCCTCGATCACCTCGGATTTCGGCTTGTCCGGGTCGGGCCATTCGGCGCGCGGCTTCAGCATGATGTAGCCGTCGGTCTGTGCTGGCGACATCGGGTCGGTTGCAATCTCAGCGGTACCGATGCGGGTGAAGAACTCCTTCACTTCAGGGATCTGCTTGATGCGCTTTTCCAGCGCCTTCTGCAGGTCCAGCGACTGGGTGAGGCTGGTACCGGGAATCCGGATCGACGCCAGCGCGACGTCGCCTTCGTCCAGGCTCGGAATGAACTCGCCGCCCATGCGCGAGGCGGCGATGCCGCTTGCGACCACGATGACGACAGCCATGATGGCGACCGCGGCCCGGTTGTCGATGGCAAAGCGAAGCAGGGGAAGATAGGCGCGCTTCGCCGCCCGCATGAACAGGTTTTCGTGCTCGGACACCTTGCCGGTGACGAAAATGGCGACGGCCGCCGGCACGAAGGTGACGGAGAACAACGCGGCAGCGCCCAGCGCCATCAGCACCGTCAGCGCCATCGGCGTGAACATCTTGCCTTCGACGCCGGTCAGCGTCAGCACGGGCAGATAGACCACCGCGATGATCAGCGTTCCGAACAGGCTCGGCTTGATGACCTCGCTGGATCCGCGCAGGATCGTGCGCAGCCGCTCGTGCGTGGTGAGCAGCCTTCCTTTCTCGCGCTGGGCCGCGGCCAGCATGCGCAGGCAGTTCTCGACGATGATCACGGCGCCGTCGACGATGATGCCGAAGTCGATCGCGCCGAGACTCATCAGGTTGGCGCTGACCTTGGTCTCGACCATGCCGGTGATCGTCAAGGCCATGGACAGCGGGATGACGCAGGCCGTGACCAGCGCGGCGCGGATGTTTCCGAGGATCAGGAACAGCACGGCCACGACCAGCGCCGCGCCTTCCAGGAGGTTGTTCCGGACCGTGCGGATGGTGGCTTCGACCAGATCGGTGCGGTCGTAGACGGTCCGCGTCACGACGCCCTCGGGCAGCGATTTGCCGATGTCCTCGAGACGGGCTGCAACGCGGCGGGCCACGCTGCGGCTATTCTCGCCGATCAGCAGCATGGCGGTGCCGAGCACGGTCTCCTCGCCATCGCGCGTTGCGGCGCCCGTGCGCAGATCGCGGCCTTCCTTCACAGTCGCGACATCCCTGATCCTGACCGGATTGCCGCCGCGCGAGCCGATCACGATGTCCTGGATCTCGCTGATATTGCCGACCTGGCCCGGCGAGCGAACGAGGTATTGCTCGCCGTTGCGCTCGATATAGCCGGCGCCGACATTGGCGTTGTTGGCGGCGAGCGCCGTCATGACGTCACGAAAGCCGAGCCGGTAGGCCATCAGCTTGCCGGTATCAGGCAGCACGTGGAATTGCCGCTCGAAGCCGCCGATGGTGTTGACCTCGATCACGCCCGGCACGTTGCGAAGCTGCGGCCGGATGATCCAGTCCTGCACGGTGCGCAGATCGGTCAGCGAATAGTCGTGGCCGCCTTGCGTCTTCGCGCCCGCCTTGGCCTCGACGGTGTACATGAAGATTTCGCCGAGCCCGGTCGAGACCGGGCCCATCGCGACCTCGACGCCGGCCGGAAGTTGGTCCTTCACCTGCTGGATGCGTTCGCCGACGAGCTGGCGGGCGAAGTAGATGTCGGTGCCGTCCTTGAACACGACCGTCACCTGGCTGAGGCCGTAGCGCGACAGCGAGCGGGTGTAGTCGAGCTTGGGCAGGCCGCCCATCGCGGTCTCGACCGGGAAGGTGATGCGCTGCTCGGTCTCGAGCGGCGAGTAGCCGGGCGCGCGGGTGTTGATCTGGACCTGGACATTGGTGATGTCAGGCACTGCGTCGATCGGAAGGCGCTGGAAGTTCCAGGCGCCGAAGGCGAGGGCGCCGAGCGCGAGCAACAGGACCAGCCAGCGTTGTTGCAGCGAGACGGCGATCAGGCGCTCAATCATGCTCGGCCTCGCCCTTGCCCATCTCCGCCTTCACGACGAAGCTGTTCTCCGCGACGTAGTGCTCGCCGGCCGCAAGGCCGGCCTTGATCTCGACATGGCGCGGATCGGAGTCCCCAAGCTCTACGGGACGCGCCTCGATCTTGTCGCCGTCCTCGCGGACGAACACGATGGTCCTGTTCTCCAGCGTCTGGATCGCGCTGCGGCGCACGGCGACGGCGACGTTGCGTGCGGCGAGGATCAGGCGTGCCGTGACGAACAGGCCCGGACGCAGGCGTCCGTCCGGATTCGGTAGCACCACGCGTGCCAGCGCGGTCTGGGTCTCGCTCGATCCGATCGGCGCCATGTAGGAGATCTTGCCCTTGATCTCGCCGCGGCCGTCGTCGGGATCGATCAGCACCTCGTCGTTGAGGCGGACGCGCCTCAAGTCCTGCCGGTAGATCGACAGGTCGACCCAGATGGTGGAGAGGTCGGCGACGACGAAGGCCGGCTTCTGCTCCGAGGCATATTCGCCGAGCGAGATCTGCCGCTCAATGATGGTGCCCGCGATCGGCGCCTTAAGCTCGTAGACGGTGAGGCTCTGGTTGCTCTCGATCGCGGCGAGCAGATCGTCCTTGGCGACCTTGTCGCCGATACGCTTTTGGATCGATTTTGCAATTCCGGGAAAGCGGGGTGTGACCTGAACCACCGCCTCCTGGTTGGCGCGCAGGATGCCGTTGAAGGCAAGCGTGTCGGTCAGTGTCGCGCTTGCGGCCTCCGCGAGCGTGACGCCCGCCGCCGCCAGCTTGACGTCGGAGATGCGGATGCGGTCGGCGCCGTGCTCGTCCTGCTCGACATGGTCGTTCGGCTTCTTCTGTCCGGAATGCTCGGCGTGCTCGGTATGCGCGAGCTTGGCCGGGGCGAGCAGGGAATAGCCGTAAGCGCCGAGTGCGGCGGCCACGATGGCCACGACGATGGTGGAGGACGTCTTCATCGCGCGCTCTCCCGGGCCAGCGCAAAGGGATTGCCGACGAGGCCTTCGATGATGGCCACGCCCGCATGGAAATTCTGCAGCGCCTCCTGCTCGCGCAGCCGCGCCTGGGTAACGCTCGCCTGGGCGTCCAGCACTTCGAGCAGGGTGAAGCGGCCCTGGCCGTAACCTTGCGAGATCGCCTCCGACGCTTCAACGGCCTTGGGGATAGCGGTCTCGCGCAATATCGCGAGCTCGCGCAGCGAGCCCTGGAGCGAGTCGTAAGCGCGGCCAGCGATCACGATCAGCATGTTGCGGTTGGCCTCGCGCTCGGCCTTGGTCTTGGCGAGGCTTTCCTGCGCGGAGAGGATGTTGCCCTGGTTCTGGTCGAACACGGGGATCGGCACCGAGACGGTCAGACGCACGGCATCGTCATTGGTCTCGTTGAAATGACGCCAGCCAGCGGCGATCCGCACGTCGGGATAAGGCTTGAGCCGTGCCAGCAGCAGCTCGGCGTTACGCTGGGCGTAGACCGCGGTCCAGCGCACCAGTTGTGGATTGGCATCGATGGCGGCGACGACCGACTGGAACGTCGGCGGCCGACCGGTGGTGTCGAGCCGGCCCGACACCTCGCCGAATTTCGCGGCGGGATCGCCCATCAGCACCGCAAGCTCGCGCCGGGCGCTGGCCAGCGTCGCCTTGAAGCGCTCGCGGTCGGCCTTCACCAGGGCTGAGGCGACCTCGGCGCGACCGGTCTCGGCCGGCGAGGAGGCGCCGGCCTCGACGCGGCGGCGGAGCAGCGGCGTCAAGCGGTCGATCGCTGCGATCTGCTCGTCGAGGATCTGGATGCGCCGCTGCGCGCCGAGCACGCTGAGGAAGGCAATCGCGGTCTCCGACAGCACCTCCAGCCTGACGGCTTTGCGCTGGATCGCGGCGACTTCGATGCCGGCTTGCCCGGCCGCGACCCGTGCCTCCCGCTTGCCGAACAGCTCGAAGGCCTGGCTGATCTGGAGCGTGGTCTCGGCCGATCGCGTCCCGCGATATTTGCCGGAACCGAATGAATCGTCCTGTTCATAGGACAGTTCCGGATTGAACAGGGCGCCGGCCTGGATGCGCTGGCCCGTGGCGATGCCGACGTCGCGCTCTGCTGCCGTCAGGCGCGGGCTCGCGGCCAGCGCGCGCGAAAGCGCGCTCCGCATGGTCAGGGTCTGGGCGTGCGCGGGCTGTGTCAGCCAGGGGCCAACGAGTATCGCCATCGCGCATGCGAAGCGCGCGGCAGTCCGTCTGGAAGACATGAAGATGACCTGTGAACAAAAGCGTCGTGGACGCGTGCGCGCCCGGCTGATCGGTTCAGGTCAGATGTTTGGGGGGAGGCGATTCCATATCGGGGTCGATGCCGGCCGAGGCGGGCTCGCGAAACGAAGTCGGGACCGTGTGGAGATCGACCGATGTGTCGGGCTCGACGGGTTGTGCGACGGTCACCGAGAAACAGCCGTGGCAGTGATGCGCCGCGATCGTCTTGCCGTCGCCGTCTCCCGGCGTACCTGCCATCGAGATGAGTTCCGACTGGCCGAACGGATTGGCGACATCGACGCACTGGCTGGCGTGAAGGGCGCCCGAGAGCAGATAGAGCATGGCGCAGACGACGGCCAGGGATCCGCGCCAATTGCGCGGGCGGAACACCTTCCTGATGGACCGGCGGAACGAGAACACGGCGTCGCTTTCCCTAACGTCAGGCTGGCCTAGCACGGCGACGGGAACAGTGTCGACCCGCAACAATGTTACGTACCGCAACGAGATGTCGCGGGTTGCCCGACTGGCCCGATTGTCTCGGGCGGGCAGTCGCCCTATCTTTCGGATATGGCCGACGCATGCTGCTCACCGCCGCCGCTCAATCTCGATCGCCATCGCGACAACAAGGCCTATCGCCGCGTGCTGTGGGCCGTGCTGGCCATCAATGCCGTCATGTTCTTGGCGGAGATCGGCGCGGGCCTTGCGGCCGGATCGGCCTCGCTCCAGGCCGACGCGCTCGATTTTCTCGGAGATGCCGCGAACTACGCCATCAGCCTTCTCGTGGTCGGCATGGCGCTGCGCTATCGCGCGGCCGCGGCGCTCGCGAAGGGGCTGACGATGGGGGCCTTCGGCCTGTGGGTCGTCGGCACGGTGGTCTGGCACGCAGCCCATGGCACGTTGCCGAGCGCGTTCACCATGGGGGCGGTTGGTGTCGCGGCGCTTGCCGCGAACGTCGCCTCCTTCGGGCTGTTGTGGGCCTATCGCAAGGGCGACGCTAACATGCGCTCCGCCTGGATCTGCACCCGCAACGACGTGCTCGGCAACATCGCCGTGTTGCTGGCAGCGCTTGGAGTGTTCGGGACCGGCACGGGATGGCCCGACGTCATCGTGGCGGCGATCATGGCCGGCCTCGCGCTCCAGGGAGCCGTCGTGGTGGCGCAGCACTCCACGGCGGAGTTGAGAACGCGTACGGCCTAGCCGCGCGAAATTTGGTGGAATGGTTGCAAACCGCAATCGCCGACCTGCGGAGACCAGGGTAAACGGCATGACGAATTCAAGCCGGGCGGCCCATTGGCAGGCTGTCTACGAGAGTAAGGGCGAACGCGAGGTGAGCTGGTTCCAGGAGAGCCCGTCGCCCTCGCTCGAATTGATTGCGCTGACCGGCGCGGGGCCGACCTCTTCAATCGTTGATATCGGTGGTGGGGCGTCTCGGCTGGTCGATGCGCTGTTGTCCGCCGGATATGCGGACCTGACCGTGCTCGATCTGTCTGGCGCGGCGCTCGCGGCGTCGCGGGCGCGGCTCGGTGCGGCCGGCAACGGCGTGGCGTGGGTCGTGGCCGACGTGACGGCCTGGCAGCCAACGCGGACATATGACGTCTGGCACGACCGCGCCGCGTTTCATTTCCTCAACGCGCTGGAAGAACAAGCCGCTTACATCGCGTGTGTCAGACGGGCCGTGACGATCGGCGGCCATATCGTTATCGGCACATTCGCAGTCGATGGTCCGGAGAAGTGCAGCGGCCTGCCGGTGACGCGCCACAGCGCCGACAGCATTGGGGCGCTGCTCGGCGCCGGCTTTGCGTTGACGGACCATCGCCGTCACCAGCATGCGACGCCGTGGCAATCGGTGCAGAATTTTCAGTTCAGCAGCTTTGTCAGGTCGGCATGAGCCTCTCGCGATCGTCCAACGTCCACTCATTGCGCAGGCTCCAGCACGTCGCGGTGTTGCTCGGGGCTTTCGACATGGAGGGGGGGCTTGGCGTCCATGCCGGGTGAGGATGGCAGCCCGAAGCCCTTGACGATCCCGAAGATCGCGGGGATCACGATTAGCGTCAGCAGGGTCGACGAGATCATGCCGCCGATCATCGGCACCGCGATGCGCTGCATGATCTCCGAGCCGGTGCCCGTGCTCCACATGATCGGCAGCAGGCCGGCCATGATCGCGACCACGGTCATCATCTTTGGACGGACGCGTTCGACGGCACCCTCCATGATGGCGGCGTAGAGATCCTCGCGCGCGAACGCGCGCTCGGCAGCCGCGCAGCGCGCCCTGGTCTCGGCCAGCGTATGGTTGAGATAGATCAGCATCACCACGCCGGTCTCGGCCGCCACGCCCGCCAGTGCGATGAAGCCGACAGCGACCGCGACCGACAGGTTGAATCCGAGCCACCACATCAGCCAGAGGCCGCCGACGAGGGCGAAGGGCAGCGAGAGCATGACGATCATGGTCTCTGTGACCGAGCGGAAGTTGAGATAGAGCAGCAGGAAGATGATCAGCAGCGTCACCGGCACCACGATCTTGAGCCGCGCGGTCGCGCGTTCGAGATACTCGTATTGCCCGCTCCAGACCACATAGTAGCCGGGCGGGAACTGGACGCTCGCCTGCACCGCGCGCTGGGCATCCCTGACATAGCCGCCGAGATCGCGGTCACGGATGTCGACATAGATGTAGGTGGCGAGCTGGCCGTTCTCGGTCCGGATCGAGGTCGGGCCGCGTGCCGGCGTCACGATTGCGACTTCGCCGAGAGGAACGGCGCCGCCTGATGGCATCGGCACCAGGATGTCGTTGCTGATCGCCTTCGGATTGTCGCGCAGGTCGCGCGGGTAGCGCATGTTGACCGTGAAGCGCTGACGTCCCTCCACTGTGGTCGTCACGGTCTGGCCGCCGAGTGCGGTCGCGATCGTGTCCTGCACGTCCTGCATCGCGATGCCATAGCGGGCCAGCGCCTCGCGGTTCGGCGTGATCTCGAGGTAATAACCGCCGAGGCCGCGCTCGGCATAGGCCGAGGAGGTGCCGGGCACGGCCTTGAGCACCTGCTCGACCTGCTTTGCAAGCTTGTCGATCCCGGCGAGATCGGTGCCGATGACCTTGACGCCGACGGGCGTGCGGATGCCGGTCGAGAGCATGTCGATGCGGGCCTTGATCGGCATGGTCCAGGCGTTGGAGACGCCGGGAAACTGCAGCGCCTTGTCCATCTCGGCGACCAGGCTGTCGACGGTCACGCCTGCACGCCACTCCGTCTTCGGCTTCAGATTGACGATGGTCTCGAACATCTCCGACGGTGCGGGATCGGTTGCGGTCGCTGCGCGGCCGGCCTTGCCGTAGACCGAGGCAACCTCCGGAAACGAACGGATGATGCGGTCCTGGGTCTGCATCAGCTCGGCGGCCTTGGTCACGGAAATGCCGGGTAGCGTTGTCGGCATGTAGAGCAGGGTGCCTTCGTTGAGGTTGGGCATGAACTCGGTGCCAAGCTGCCGCGCTGGCCAGAACGAGGCGGTGAGCACGCCGAGTGCGAGCAGGATGACGGGGATTTTGGCACGCAGCACGCCTGATATCACCGGGCGATAGATCCAGATCAGGAAGCGATTGAGGGGATTCTTGTGCTCGGGGATGATCCTGCCGCGCACGAAGATCACCATCAGCGCCGGCACCAGGGTCACCGACAGCAGCGCCGCCGCCGCCATCGCAAAGGTCTTGGTGAAGGCGAGCGGGCTGAACAGCCGGCCTTCCTGCGACTCCAGCGTGAAGATCGGCATGAACGACACGGTGATGATCAGGAGGCTGAAGAACAGGGCAGGGCCGACTTCGGCCGCGGCCTCGATCAGGATCGCGAGCCGCGAACGGCCGGGCTCGGCGCGTTCGAGGTGCTTGTGCGCGTTCTCGATCATGACGATCGCGGCGTCGATCATGGCGCCGATCGCGATCGCGATGCCGCCGAGACTCATGATGTTGGATCCGATCCCGAGCAGCTTCATGGCGCCAAAGGCCATCAGAACGCCGACGGGAAGCATCAGGATCGCGACCAGTGCGCTGCGGACATGCAGCAGGAACACGATGCAGACGAGGGCAACCACGATGCTCTCCTCCACCAGCGTATGCCTCAGCGTATCGATCGCGGCGTAGATCAGGTTCGAGCGGTCGTAGACCGGAACGAACTCGACCGATTTCGGCAGGCTGGTTGCGATCTCCCTGAACCGCTTCTTGACGTTCTCGATCACGTCCAGCGCGTTCATGCCGAAACGCTGAAGCACGATGCCGCTCGCGACCTCGCCCTCGCCGTTGAGTTCGGCAATGCCGCGCCGCTCGTCCGGGCCGAGCTCGACGCGGGCGACGTCGCGCAACTTGACCGGCGTGCCGTTGTCGGTCTTCAGCACGATGTTGCCGATGTCCTCGATGCTCCTGAGATAGCCCTTGCCGCGGATGACATATTCGAACTCGGACAGCTCGACGGTGCGGCCGCCGACATCGGCATTGCTGGCGCGGATGGCCTCGCGCATCTTCTGCATGGTGATGCCGAGGTCACGCATGCGCTGCGGATCGAGGATGACATTGTACTGCTTGACGAAGCCGCCGACGCTCGCGACCTCGGCGACGCCTTCAGCCTTGGCCAGCGCGAATTTCAGGTTCCAGTCCTGTATCGCCCTGGTCTCCGCGAGGTTCAGCGCTTTCGACATCACGGCGTATTGGTAAACCCAGCCGACGCCGGTGGCGTCGGGGCCGATCGTCGGCGTTACGCCGGCCGGTAGTCGTGATGCCGCGCCGTTGAGGAATTCGAGCACGCGCGAGCGCGCCCAATAGATGTCGGTGCCGTCCTCGAAGATGACGTAGACGAAGGAGACGCCGAAGAACGAGAACCCGCGCACCACCTTCGATTTCGGCATCGTCAGCATCGCCGTGGTGAGGGGATAGGTGACCTGGTCCTCGATCACCTGCGGCGCCTGTCCCTGATATTCGGTGTAGACGATGACCTGGGTGTCGGAGAGATCGGGGATGGCGTCGAGCGGCAGGTGGACGAGAGCATAGAGACCTGCGGTGGCGGCAAAGCCGGCGCCGAACAGCACCAGGAGCAGGTTGCGCGCCGACCATGCGATGATGCGCGCGATCATGGTTTTGCTCCCGATGCCTTGTCGCCGTCTTGCGCTGTGCCGGCCTCGACGAAGCCTTTCAGCGCCGCCTTCAGATTGCTCTCGGCGTCGATCAGGAAGTTGGCGGAGGTGACGACGGCGTCGCCCTCGGCAAGGCCGTCGCGGATTTCGACATAGCCGTCACCGCGCCGCCCGGGCTTGACTTCGCGCGGCTCGAAACGGCCCTGGCCTTTGTCGACCAGCACGGCCTGCCGGCTGCCGCTGTCCAGCAGCGCGCTCTCGGCGACGCTGAGGACCGGCACGGGGGTGCCCGTGTCGATCTCGGCATCGACATACATGTCGGGAAGCAGGGCGAGGTCGGCGTTCGCCAGCTCAATTCGTATTCGCGCCGTGCGGGTCTCCTTGTTCACCTGCGGATAGATCACGCCGATCAGGCCCGTGAAGTCCCGGCCGGGATAGCTGCGGGCCCGCACCGTCACGGGCTGGCCGACAGCGACATTGCCGAGGTCGCGCTCGGCCACGTCGACCGTCGCCCAGACCCGCGAGATGTCGGCGATGCGAAACAGAACGTCGCCGGGCTGGGCGCGCATGCCCTCGATGGCGTTGCGCTGGAGTACGACGCCGTCGCGCGGCGACGACCACGGGATGGTGATCGGCACCGAATGGTTCTTTTCCATCTCCGCGATGACGGGTTCGGGGACGTCGAGATTGACCAGGCGCTGCCGGGAGCCGCGACCATAGGGCTCGATCCCTGCGGTGGTCTTCGAGGTGATCGTTGCGAGATATTCCGCCGCCGCGGACGAGACCGCGGAGCTGTAGATCTCCAGCAGCGGCTGTCCCTTGGTGACGCGGCTGCCGGTGGTGACGTCGGCGACTTTCTGCACAAAACTCTCGGCGCGCATCGCGACCACGGAGACCCGGCGTTCATCGAGCTGGATCGTGCCGGGCGCGCGCACCAGCGTTCTGATCCGTCGCAGTTCGACTGGCTCGGATTTGACGCCGCTGCGCTGGATCTTACCGGGCGAGAGTTTCACCGAACCGTCGTCGCTGTCCTCGCCTTCGTAGACGGGAATGTAAGCCATCCCCATCGAATCCTTCTTCGGCACCGGCGACGTATCCGCCAGGCCCATCGGGTTGCGGTAGAACTTGATCTTGCGGTCGACCTTGGCGTCGGCCGTGCTGACATCAGGCGCTTCATCGGGCCCGTCGAAGCTGATGTCCTCGCTCGCCCGCACGGCGCGATAGTCGCGGCCGTCGGCGGTCTTCCTGGGGGTGAGCGAGTAGAACGGCTTGCCGTCCGGATCCCGGAAATAGATCGGTGCGCCCGCGTCCGCCGCATGCGCGGCAGAGGTCAGCGAGCCCTGATCTGGCGGAGGCTGCGTCGCGCGGCCGGCAACCAGGGCGACACCTGCTGCCGCGGCGATCGCGACGGCAGTGCCTGTCACGGCGAGGCGGGTCACTTCTCGGCCGTGACGACGAGCTTGTTTTCGACCGTGCCGGCTTCGCCCTGCACCTTGGCCCCGAGCGAGAGTTGCCAGCGTCCGGCCATGCTGAAATTGGCCTTGAAGCGGTAGGTCCCGGGGTCGGTGCCCGGCATCGCCGTCACCTTGGTGGTCATCTCCTGCATGCCGTCGGGGGCCATGTCGAGCCGGCTGGCGAAGATCACCGCGTCGGATATCGCCTTGCCGCTGCTCTTGTCGAACAGCCGCACGGTCACGATGCGATCCGCACCGGCCTTAACCGTCGGCTGAATGAGCTGGAATTCGTAGTTCTTGATTTCAGCATGGGCGGCACCCGTGAGCGCAGTACCGATCAGCGCGGCCATGGCGGCGCGCGCGAGCTTGGTAGTCGTCATGATCTAAAGTTCCTCGATAGGTCTGATGGAGCCGCAGGCGCTGCACCAGATGCAGCGAGCGGCAGGCAATGGCGCGCACGCCGATGTCGGCGCGCACGATCATGAGGCGCGTTCAGCGCCGATCAGGCCCGGGTTCGAGGAGGATGGTCGGGAGGTTTGGCCCCGAGGCCGTCGCGCAGGCGGTCATTGCCCGGCGCCAGCGTGCTCGTCTGCGGCAGCCGTTCGATCATCGAACTCGCTCCGGATGGAGCGGAGAGCGACAGGCTCAGCATGCACAGCGCGACGAACGGGCAGGAGTCGCAGGTCTTGCTCTTGGTCTGGTCCGGACAGCAGGGCATGTCCTCAGCCATGTCCTGCGTGTCGCCCGCCATTGCGACCATGCTGCTTCCTGCACCCGACACCGCCATGGCAGATGCCGGGCCCGCCAGCGGCGCGAGCAGGAGCCCGACCGCGACGAGCAGCATCACCACAGCGTTGGCGAACCGTTTCAGCAGCATACCCCATTGTCGCACGGCGTAGCGGAACCTGCAAACAGACCCACATCACGACTTGGCCATTGGTTTGCGCGCCCTGTGCCAAAGGGAGAGCGCCGGCGGCTCGACCAGAAGCGCACCGCTACTGCGGCCGTTCGGTTGCCGGCTGGGAGATCGCGCAGAGGTCTGCCGGCTCGACCGTGACGGCGGCCCGACGGCCCGCTTCCATCGCGCGTTCGAGCCATTTGATGGCTTCGTCGATCCATTCGTCGTGGTGCTCGGGATCGGCGATCGCCCTTTCCCGGAATGCATCTGCCTGATGCAGGCAGGCTGTTCTGCGATCCACGCGGCGCTCCCGGTCCGGAAGGTTCCGCCCCGATCGCATCTTTGATGATCCGGCCAGCGGCGTCGTTAACATAGGACAACCAAAGGCGCGCAAATGCGAAAAGGCCCCAGCCGGGTCTGACCGGCTGAGGCCTCTCGTGCTCTCAATCTTCATCCCTTGGGACTCGAACAGACAACTCCCATGCCGCCAATCCGTTCCGCCGCCTGCGAAAATTAGGAACGTTCGTGACCCGCGCTGATTAGCGATCCGGAGCGTTTGAGGAGGACGGGACAATGGACGGACTGATCTATCTCATCGGCTTGATCGTCGTGATCATGGCGATCTTGTCGTTCTTCGGCCTGCGTTGAGAGACCTGCGATGGCTATCGAGACTCTCGTGCAGGAGGATGTCATGGAAGGCAGCATCGTGGCCACTGAGGATCGCCGGACAATCCAGTGGAGTTCGGTGCTCGCAGGCGCGTTCGCCGCCGGCGCGATGTCGTTCATCCTGGTCAGCTTTGGCGTCGCCATCGGGCTCGGTGTCAGCTCGGCCTCGCCGACCTGGCGGGACGCTTCAGTCGCGCTGGCACTGCTCTCCGGGCTGTATCTGATCATCCAGGCAATCATCAGCTTCGGCTTCGGCGGTTACATCGCCGGCCGGACCGCGCGACCGGCGCCTGCGCTGGCAACGATCGAAGACGACGGCGAGCGGCGGGACGGGCTGCATGGGCTGATGTCGTGGGCTCTGGCCGTGCTGATCGGCGCGGCACTGCTTGCAATCATCGGTGCGGCCGCGATCGACCGTTCGCCCACGCGCAGCGGCGCCGGCAACGCGACCTCCGCCGAGCCGCTGCTGAGCTACGAGCTCGACAAGCTGTTCCGCGCACCGCGCCGGCCGCCCAACACCGACATGCGGGACGCCCGCGCCGAGGCCGGACGCATCCTGATGACGTCATCGAGCCACAGCGGCGTCAGCGCCGATGACCGGACCTACCTCGTGCAGCAGGTGGCCGCGTTGACCGGATTGTCGGCGCCGGACTCCGAGCGGCGGGTCGATGCGGCGATCGCGCAGTCGCAGACGGCGATCAGCCGCGCGCGGCGCAACTCGGTCATGATCGCCTTCTCGGTTGCGGTCGCGGCCCTGATCGGCGCAGCAGTGGCCTGGGCCGCCGCCGTTGCCGGCGGACGCCACCGCGACGGAGATCCGCTGCCGAACTGGATGGCGAGCTCGAACCGATTCCATCGCACCCCGCGCGCGATGCCGGTGCCGTAAGCTACGAGACGATGGCCGGGAGCAGCCCGGCCATCGCTGTCTCTTCGAGTGGCGCTAGGCCTTCTCTTCCCAGATCATGGCGAGGTGGACGATGGTCTGCACCGCCTTCTCCATGTCCTGCCGGCTGACCCATTCGAGCCGGGAGTGAAACGCGTGCTCGCCGGCGAAGATGTTGGGGCAGGGCAGGCCCATGAAGGACAGGCGCGAGCCATCCGTGCCGCCGCGGATCGCGGTGCGCATCGGGCGCAGGCCGGCGCGGCGGATCGCCTCGATCGCGTATTCGAGGACGTGCGGGTGACGGTCGATCACCTGCTTCATGTTGCGATACTGCTCCCTGATCTCTAGCTTGTAGGTCGAGCGCGGATAGTCCGTCATCACGTCCTTGACGATGTTCTCGAGCAGGACTTCCTTCTCCTTCAACCCTTCCTCGGTGAAGTCGCGCACGATGAAGGAGAGCGTCGCCTGCTCCAGCGCGCCCTCGATGCCGACCGGATGCAGGAAGCCCTGCTTGCCCGAGGTCGTCTCCGGCGAGCAGCCCTCCCTCGGCAGCCGCTCGACGATGGCGGCGGCGATCTTGATCGCGTGCTCCATCTTGCCCTTGGCATAACCGGGATGAGCGCTGACGCCGGTGATGGTGATGGTGGCCCCGTCGGCCGAGAAGGTTTCGTCCTCGACGCAGCCTGCGCTCTCGCCGTCCATGGTGTAGCCGAAGTCGGCGCCGAGCTTTTTCAGGTCGACGTTGTCGACGCCGCGGCCTATCTCCTCGTCCGGCGTGAACAGGATCTTGATGGTGCCATGCTTCACATCAGGGTTGTTGATGAAGAAATGCGCGGCATCCATGATCTCGGCGACGCCGGCCTTGTTGTCGGCACCGAGCAGCGTGGTGCCGTCGGTGGTGATGATGTCGTTCCCGATCTGATTCTTCAGGGCAGGGTGCTCGGCGAAGCGGATCACCTGGCTGGTGTCGCCCGGCAGGGTGAGATCGCCGCCGCGATAGTTCTTCACGACCTGCGGCTTGACGTCCTTGCCGGTGACGTCGGGCGAGGTGTCCATGTGCGAGCAGAAGCAGATCACCGGCACCTTCTTGTCGGTGTTGGCCGGGATCGTACCGTAGACGTAGCCGTAATCGTCGAGATGGGCGTCCTCAACGCCCATGGCTTTCAGCTCGGCGGCGAGCACGCGGCCGAGATCCTTCTGCTTCTCGGTCGAGGGCGAGTTAGGGGATTCCGGATCGGACTGGGTGTCGATGGTGACGTAGCGCAGGAAGCGCTCGGTCACGGTATGCGAGAATGTGAGGGAGGACATTTCTGGTCAAACCGCCGGGTCAGGGGAGAGAGGCGATATACCAGAAAAGCGGGCCGCGTTGCGGCCGGAACGCGACAGGATCAGACTTAACGAAACGTCATTGCTAGATCGCCTCTTTCAGCTCCTTGACGGGGCGGAACCCCACCTTCTTGCTGGCCTTGATGTGGATCGGCTCGCCGGTCGTGGGATTGCGGCCGGTGCGGGCGGCGCGCTTGCGGACCTGGAGGATGCCGAGGCCGACGATCCGGACGCGGTCGCCCTTCTTCAGGTGCTTGGTGATCAGCTCGACCATGTCGGTCAAAACGGCCTCGGCGCGCTTTTTCGACAGGTCCTGGCTCTCCGCGATGTCAGCGGCGAGGTGCTTGAGCGTGATGGTGGCGGGAGTGGCTGCCTTCTTTGCCGAATCTTTCTTAGCCATGTCTGGCCTCCTGATCCAATGACAGGGGTCCCCGGAAAAGCCGTGAAATGTGAGGGGGATCCTCTAGATCCTTGGAGGCGTAGACGATTCGGGCGCGGGCTGACTATGCCTCGGTCCAGCCGGCCGCCGGCAGCGGCAGGCGCAGCCACGAAAGGCATCGGGAAGTTCGGGTCAAGACTTTGAAGGGATTGCCAAAATGGCGCGAGAGACGGGGCTCGAACCCGCGACCTCCGGCGTGACAGGCCGGCGCTCTAACCAACTGAGCTACTCCCGCGTGGCTCGCTGAACGCGCGCGGAACGAGGGGGGACTTAAAGGCGGGGCTTGGTGAAGTCAAGGACGTTGCGCTTTGCCGGTGCATCTCGGCGAAGCATTGCTCTGGAAAACGAAAAGGCCGCCCGGAGGCGGCCATCGGTCAAGCCCGGAACAGGGCGTATCAGCGAATCTCAGAGGTGCCCGCGCTGGTCACCACCACCGGCTTGCCGGCTTTGATCACGTGGGTCGACTGGGCGGTCTGGGTGGAATCGGCGTTGGTGCGGGCTGCAATCCCGAAACCGGCCACTGCAATGCCGGCAATCAGCGCCACCACCACGATCTTCAGGTGGGTCGCACGATCAGCAGAGTGAATTGAATGGTTCATCTGAGCCTCCCGACGGGCTTTGCCGCCGTCTGTGGCTCCTCTTCTAGGGGCAGTCTGTTTCCGGATGGTTTCGCGGGTTCCGCAAAATGGTTTCATCTCCCCGCTTGGCGGGTTTCGCCGGGTGGGGGCTGGAGGCCGGTCTCAGACGGCGGCCCGGCCGATATCGTCCCGGATCGTGCGGGCGGCCCAGACGAACAGGGCGGCGCCGAGCGTGGTCGTGACCGCCGCCGAGAGCAGGGAATAGCGCACGGCGTCTGCGCCATAGCTGCCCTTCAGGGCGTCGTTGACCATTCCGACCGCGAGCGGGCCGACGCCCTGGCCGAAGCAGGTGGCAGTGAGCGCAATGAGGGCGGAGGCGAGCGCCCGCATGCTTGGTTTGGCCACGGTTTGCGCGATTGCGAAGATCGGTCCGAGGTGGAAGCCGACCAGGAACGAGGTGAGCGCCAGCATGGCCACCATCATCGCAAAGTCCTGCGTCAGCATGCACAGCGCGAACACGGGGCCGGCGAGGCCGGAGGTGATCGCGGGCGCCCACAGCTTCCAGCGGTCGTCGCGGCGGCCCACTTGCGCCACCACGAAGCCGCCGAGCAGGGTACCGGCCATGCCGGCCAGCCCCTTGAAGGTGCCGGCATAGGTGCCGATCTCGGCGCTCGTCAGATGGTGCACGCGCGCCAGGAACGGCGGGATCCAGGCCGCGGTCGCGTAGTTCGTGTAGGTGGTGAGGCAGAATCCGATCAACACGATCAGGAAGCTTCGCTGCGAGGCGAGGAAACGCAGCGTCGGTCCGAGCGGCTCGGGGACAAAGCTCTCCTGCATCGCGCCGCGCTTCGGCTCGGAGATCGTCAGCCACAGCACCAATGCGAGCAGCATGCCGGGCAGGCCGGCGGCGTAGAAGGCCATCCGCCAGCCATAGTGCTGGTTGACGTAGCCGCCGACGAAATAGCCGAGGAAGACGCCGAGATAGGTGCCGATGGCGTAGATGCCGAGCGCGCGCGGGCGCTCGTTCTTGGCGAAGAGATCGGCGACGATCGACTGCGAGGCCGGCGAGCCCGCGGACTCGCCGATGCCGACGCCGATGCGCGCCAGCGCCAGCGAGGTCAGGCTGGTGGCCGCGCCGCACAGGGCCGTCATCGCGCTCCAGAACGCGAAGGCGACGGCGACGATGTTGCGCCGGTTAAACCGGTCGGCGACACGCGCGATGGGGATGCCGAGCAGGGAATAGAACAGTGCAAAGCCGAAACCCGCGAGCAGGCCCATCATGGTGTCGCTGAGCGCGAACTCCTTCTTGATGGGCTCGATCAGCACGTTGAAGATCGTGCGGTCGAGGAAGTTCAGCGCGTAGATGATGGTGAGCAGCCCCAGCACGTAATAGCGCCGCGCCGAGGGTTTTGCCGCGGCAGCCGTTTGCACCGACATTTGTGACGTGACATCGACCATCGCTTCCCCCAATCCGTCTTTGTTGTCGTTGTCGGTCCGGCCCTCGTTGAGCCGGCTGAGTCAGCCTTCGCGGATGTAATTCCCCGCTTCGAACTCGACCGGCGGCGCGCCGCCATCGAACGAGACGCCGATCGGATCACGGCCTGCGGCGAGCGCGTCGAGCTGGTCGCTCAGCATGCGCCGGATCATGAGGATGCCGCGGTCGCTCTGGCCGAAGTGCTCCTCGGAGTGAACCGTTACATCGCCCTGGCCGACTTGGGCCTCATAGTCGCCCGGGAATTGCTGGTGCTCGGCTTCCGTCATGTCCCACCAGTACTTGCCGTTGAATTTCGAGCGCATGCGGCCGATGTCACCTGAATTCTTGACGCGGCCGGCGACATAGATGCGGAAGGACGTATCGTCGATCGGAAGTACCCAGCCGATCGACTCGACGCGGGCGAACTGCGCGACGCGCGGGTTCGGCACCACGCGCAGCGTCGGCAGCGCCGCCTCGCTGACGCGATAGAACACCTTGCCGTCGTCCTGCTTGCGCTCGGAGCGCACGAGGACGCCGCGCGGCGATTTCTCGAACTTCACCTCCGGGATCGACGCCATCATGTTGGTGAATTGCGGACCGGAGAACGAGCCGTGCAGCACCGGTACGTGGTAGGGATCGACCACGTTCTCGAAATGCTGGAGCCAGTTGCAGGGGATGATCGCGGGGCCACCGCCGCCGATTGAGGAATCATCGGCCTCGACCAGCTCGCCGTCGTCCATGTTCTCCAGGCACTCGTAAGCCGGCAGGACCGGACGCTTCTGCGCCGGGCCCATATAGGCGAAGATCAATCCGTAGCGCTCTTCGACCGGATACCAGGGCTGGCGCACCTTGTCCTTGAACTGGCCGCCATCAGGCTCGCAGGGCTGCTCCAGGCAGTGGCCCTCGGTGTCGAACTTCCAGCCGTGATAGCAGCAGCGGATGCCGTCCTCCTCGACCTTGCCGTAGTAAAGCGTGGTGCCGCGGTGACAGCAGCGCGCGTGCAGGAGGCCGGCGCGGCCATGCTTGTCGCGGAACAGCACGAGATCCTCGCCCAGCGCACGCACCTTCTTCGGTGTGTCGGTGGCGTCGCTGGTGAGCCCGACCGGATGCCAGTAGCGGCGGAGCAGTTCGCCCATCGGCGTGCCCCGCACGACCGAGGTGAGCTCGGTGCGTGTATGCGCCGGCTTCATCGCATAGGCCGTGCCGAGATCGCGATCCCGCTGGGTGATGGTCATGCTGGTCCTCCCGCTTGGGCCGTGCCGGCCGGGCTTCATTTCTCGCCTTGTCCGCAGTGAAAAATAAATCGATGACAATGTCAACGATCTTCCAAATGCCTCTTAGACGCATTCGGATGAGGCGGGGGGCCCACGGGGACCCGGACTTGGCAGGCCCCGGCTTTCTTGGCAGAGGTGGAACATGAGCCAGACCGAGTGCAGGGGCGGGTCGACGTCGTCGGACACGGGCGAGCGCGATCCGGCGGCGCCGATCACCGTGATGCTGTCGTCGCGGTTGATGGTGCTCGCCAATTTGCTCAAGCGGGGCGCCATCCTTCGCTACAAGCGTCTCACCGGGCTGAACTCGGTCGAGTTCGGCCTCGTCGCCTCGCTCGGCCGGCGGCCGCCGATGAGCGTGGCGCGGCTCGCCGAAGCCGTCGGCCAGGACAAGGGACAGATCAGCCGCGCGTTGGCAAATCTGTTGTCGCGCAAGCTGATCGCGAAAGCGGCAAATCCGAAGGACAGCCGCGAGGTGCTGATCTCGCTGACCGCGACTGGCCTCGCTGCGCATGATGCGATCGTCGAAGGCGCCCAGGAGCGCAATCGGCGGCTGCTGGAACATCTGAGCGAAGCCGAGTTCCACGCGCTATTGCAGCAGGTCGATCAGCTCACGGCGATCGCCGCCGAGATGCTCGAGATCGAGAAGAACTTGCGCTGACGTCTCGGCAATCCCTGGAAATATTGGAGCGCTTCTAAGAGTTCTTCTAAGAAGCATTCAATTAGCGAATTCGCGCGCGCTCACATAATCGTCATCACAAGCGCATGCGGCCGCGGGGGCTGGCGGCATGACGCATCAGAACATGCAGCTTTGGGGTGGCGCGATGAACAGTCTTAGAAGGCTGCGGTCGGCCGTGTTGGCGACCGCATCCGCTTTTGTCTTGGTGCCGCAGGCATCGTTCGCACAATCGTCGACGCAAGGCGGCGCGTCGACTTTGCCGTCGGTGACCGTCACCGCGCCGGAAGCGCGCCGCCGCGCGGTCGCAACCCCTCAGCGCCGCGCGCCGCGCTCGTCAGTGCAGCAGACCACCAACAGGAACAGGCCGCAGCCGCAGCGCGATGTCGGCTTCGTCGAGACGCCGCGCGGTCCGGTGAACGGCTACGTCGCCGGTCGCAGCTCCTCGGGCACCAAGACCAACACGCCGATCATGGAGACGCCGCAATCGGTGTCGGTGATCGGCGCCGAGCAGATCCGCGACCAGAAGCCGAACAAGCTCGACGAGGTCCTGCGCTACACCGCCGGCGTGCGGGCAGGGACCTTTGGTGCGGACACGCGCAACGACTGGTGGCTGATCCGCGGCTTCAAGTCCGACGACATCGGGTTGTTCCTCGACGGCATGCAGCTGTTCTACACGTCCTATGCGAGTTGGAAGCTTCAACCGTTCAACATGGAGCGCGTCGAGGTGCTGCGCGGTCCGTCGGCGGTGCTCTATGGCGGATCGAGCCCGAGCGGCATCGTCAACGTCATCAGCAAGATGCCGCCGGCCGAACCGATCCGTTACGTCGAGACCGGCGTCAACAATTTCGGCAACGCCTATGTTGGCTTCGATTTCGGCGGACCGGTCGCGACGAGCCCCGAGAACGGCAAGCTGTTCGCCCGCGTGGTTGGCCAGGTCCAGAACGGCGGCACGCAGGTCAACTTCACGCCCGACAACAACTACTTCATCGCGCCGTCGGTCACCTGGAAGCCGGATGCCGACACGACGTTCACGGTGCTTGCCTCGGCCTCGAAGCAGGATACCCGCGGCATCAACTTCCTGCCCTATGAGGGCACGGTGACCAACGCGCCGTTCGGCAAGATCCCGACCAGTTTCTTCGTCGGCGATCCCGCTGTCGACAAGTTCACGCGCGAGCAGGAGATGCTCGGCTATCAGTTCGAGCGTAATCTCACCGACGATCTCACATTCCGTCAGAACGCGCGCTTCGCGCATGTCGACATCAGCTATCGCGGCTATATCGGCAACGGCTGGGACAACATCAATACAGCCACGATGGCCCGCTATAATTGGTATGCGAAGAATACCGCGAACCAGGCCAATCTCGACAACCAGCTCGAGTACCGCTTCGATACCGGTCCGGTGAAGCACACGATGCTGTTCGGGGTCGACCTGAAGGGCTATCAGATCGATGATTATCAGGCATTCAACTTCGGCACCGTTCCGTCGATCAACGTCTTCAATCCCGTCTACGGTATTAACATTCCGCTCGCGGGCCCGCCGTTCCGCAACTTCCTGATCACTCAGAAGCAGGCCGGCACCTACGTCCAGGACCAGATGAAGCTCGGCAACTTCACGCTGGTGCTGAGCGGGCGCAATGACTGGGTCGAGACGACACAGGCCGCCCGTGACACGGGTGCGACGCTTGCGAGCAACAATGACAGCCGTTTCAGCGGTCGTGCCGGCTTGATCTACAATTTCGACAACGGCATCGCGCCGTATGTCTCCTATGCCACCAGCTACAACCCGATCATCGGCCTCAATGCACAAAACCAGCTGTTCGTGCCGGAGACCGGCAAGCAGGCCGAAATTGGTGTGAAAGTCGCTCCCAGGGGATTTGACGGCTACTTCACTGCCTCGCTGTTCGATCTGACGCGCCAGAACGTGCCGACCACCGATCCGGTGATCACCACGCTGCAGAACCAGACGGGCGAAGTGACCTCGCGCGGCATCGAGCTTGAAGCAGTGGCAAATGCCACGAAGGAGCTGAAGTTCATCGGCGCCTTCACGGCCTATCATTTGTTTACCAGCAAGGATCTCAATTCGGCGCTGGTCGGCAAGACGCCGACCAATACGCCCCAGATGCTGGTCTCGGGCTGGGCCGACTACACGTTCAAGGATGGGCCGCTTGAAGGATTTGGTTTCGGCGGCGGCGTGCGCTATGTCGGCTCCTCCTGGGCCGACCAGGCCAACACCCTCGAGGTTCCCGCAGTGGTGCTCGGCGATCTCGCGGTCCACTACGAATGGCAGAACTGGCGCACGGCGATCAACGTGATCAATTTGACCGACAAGATCTATGTCGCGAGCTGCGCGGCGGCGTCATCCTGCTTCTACGGAGACCGCCGGCGCGTCACCGCCAGCGTCTCCTACAGATGGTGAGGACAGGCGAGGGAAGGCGAGCGTGAAGGCGCGCACGGTCAGGCTCTGGTCCGTGGTCCACACCTGGACCAGCCTGATCTCGACCGTGTTCCTGCTGCTGCTCTGCCTGACCGGCTTGCCGCTGGTCTTCCATCACGAGATCGATGAGCTCCTGGGCTATGCCCCCCAGCCAGAAGCTCAAGCGGGCGCGGCGCGCGCGACGCCTCAGCACGTCGCCGACGCCGCGCTCGCCGCCGATCCCGGCCGGGTCATGCAATATATCTCCTGGGACAAGGACGAGCCCGGGATCGTGATGGCGTTCACCAACAGCGCTCCCGACGGGCCTCCCGACAACGCGACGGTGCGGGCCTTCGACGCCGTCTCGGCAAAGCTGCTCGGGCCGGTCGGCGTCGGGCCGATGCTGATCGTGCTCAAGCTGCACACCGACATGTTCGCCCGCCAGGCCGGGAAATTGTTCCTCGGTGCGATGGGGCTCTTGTTCGCCGTCGCCATCGTCTCGGGCGTCGTGCTGTATTGGCCGTTCACTCGCCGCCTGCGCTTTGCCACCATCCGCGATCACGCGTCCCGCCGCGTGCGCTGGCTGGACTGGCACAATCTGATCGGGGTGGTGACGGTGGCCTGGGCGCTGGTGGTCGCACTGACCGGCGTCGTCAACACCTGGGCCGAGCTGATGCTGACCCAGTGGAAGGCGACGGAGCTCGCCAGCATGGTCGCGCCCTATGCCGGCAAGCCGCCGCCCGCGCGTCTCGCCTCGCTGGACGATGTCGTCACGCGTGCAAAAGGGGCGGCTCCCGGCATGGAGATCGCCTTCATCGCGTTTCCCGGCACGCCGTTCACGTCCTCGCATCATTTCGCCGCCTTCATGCGCGGTGACACGGCCCTGACGTCGCGGCTGCTCAAGCCGGTCCTGCTCGACGGCGAAAGCGGGGAGGTCGCCGACAGCAGGGCGCTGCCGCTCTACCTCCAGGCCCTGCTGATCTCGCAGCCGCTGCATTTCGGCGACTACGGCGGCATGCCGCTCAAGGTGATCTGGGCCGCGCTCGACCTGCTCACGATCGTCGTGATCGGCAGCGGCCTCTATCTCTGGCTGGCGCGGCGCCGGAAGCGGTCGTCAGCTCGCGTCGACGCATTCGCCAGGCGAGCCCCGGTCCCGACGTGATGCATGGCTCGTCCGACCGCTCGCGGCTGTGGATACGTGTCTTTGCGACACCTATATTACTCGCGGCAGCGACCATCATCGGACTTTTGGCTGCGCTGCTGTGGGGCTCGGTCGGCCAATATGTCGCCTGGGCCACGGTCGGGGCGCCGGTGCTGGTCACCGCCTGGGTCTGGGTGCGCTCCCGTACCCAAAAAACCGGGTAATTTTCCCGGCCGACGGGTGGCCGATAGCCGGTGCGGTCTTGCGCGCGGCAGTCTCAGACCGGGTGCTCTGCAAAACTGCGGCCGCCCTTGCTGGGTCAGCCGATCTGCTCCATACCAGCGCGGGGTGATTCCGGGATTTCCACCGTTCTGGGAGCGGCAAAGGGCCTAAAAAGAGCGTGTCTTGCGCCCATTGGTGCACTGCGCTAAGGCTCAGAATAATTCCAAATCGGACGAATCCGTGGCTGTCCCGAGGCTACGGGAAAAAGGGCTCGTCAATGAGCGGCATTCTACAGAACTATCTTCCACTCGTCGTCTTTATAGGTGTAGCGGGCCTCATTGGCCTGGTGTTGCTGATCGCGCCCTTCATCGTGGCGTTCCAGCAGCCGGACCCGGAAAAGCTGTCGGCGTATGAGTGCGGTTTCAACGCTTTCGACGACGCCCGCATGAAGTTCGACGTCCGCTTCTATCTGGTCGCCATCCTCTTCATCATCTTCGACCTCGAGGTGGCGTTCCTGTTTCCCTGGGCGGTGGCGTTCGGCAAGCTTGGCGCGACCGGCTTCTGGTCCATGGTGGTTTTCCTCGCCGTGCTGACGGTCGGGTTCGCCTATGAATGGAAGAAGGGAGCACTCGAATGGGATTGAACCGTGCATCGTCCACGGGTCCGGTCGTCGCGCCGGCCCCCAAGGGCATCCTGGATCCCTCGACCGGCAAGCCGGTCGGAGCCAATGATCCATTCTTTCTCGAGGTCAATTCCGAGTTGTCCGACAAGGGCTTCTTCGTGGCCGCGACCGACGACCTCATCACCTGGGCGCGCACCGGCTCCTTGATGTGGATGACCTTCGGTCTCGCCTGCTGCGCGGTCGAGATGATGCAGGTGTCGATGCCGCGCTACGACGTCGAGCGCTTCGGCTTCGCCCCGCGTGCTTCGCCGCGCCAGTCCGACGTGATGATCGTCGCCGGTACGCTGACCAACAAGATGGCCCCGGCCTTGCGCAAGGTCTACGACCAGATGCCCGAGCCGCGCTACGTCATCTCGATGGGCTCCTGCGCCAATGGCGGCGGTTACTATCACTATTCCTACTCGGTCGTGCGTGGCTGCGACCGCATCGTGCCGATCGACATCTACGTGCCGGGCTGCCCGCCCACGGCGGAAGCTCTGCTCTACGGCGTGCTGCTGCTGCAGAAGAAGATCCGCCGCACCGGCACCATCGAACGCTAAGGTTTTACGTCATGGACGACGCCAAGCTCGACGCACTGGGGCAGACGATCGTTAGCGCGCTTCCGGGTGCCGCCACCGGTTATCAGGTGGCCTTCAACCAACTCACGGTGGATGTCGAGGCCGCCAGGATCATCGAGGTGGTCAAGTATCTCCGCGACGACCCGAATTGCCGCTTCGTCAACATCACCGACGTGACGGCGGTCGATTACCCCTCGCGCGAAAAGCGCTTCGACGTGATCTATCACTTCCTGTCACCGACGCTGAACACGCGAATTCGCCTGCGGGTCGCCGCCGACGAGACCACGCAGGTGCCGTCGCTGATCGACGAATTCCCCGGCGCCGACTGGTTCGAACGCGAGGCCTACGATCTCTATGGCGTGTTCTTCGTCGGCCATCCCGACATGCGCCGGCTGCTGACGGACTACGGTTTCGAAGGCCATCCGCTGCGCAAGGATTTCCCGACCACCGGTTTCGTCGAGGTCCGCTACGACGACCAGGAGAAGCGGGTGGTCTACGAGCCCGTCCGGCTCAACCAGGAATTCCGCAAGTTCGATTTCCTCTCGCCGTGGGAAGGGGCGGACTATCCGCTTCCCGGTGACGAGAAGGCTGGACCGAAGGCCTGATCATGAACGAGCAACCCGAACAGCTTCGTAACTTTACGATCAACTTTGGACCGCAGCATCCGGCGGCGCACGGGGTGCTGCGCCTGGTGCTGGAGCTTGACGGCGAGATCGTCGCCCGCGTCGATCCGCATATCGGCCTGCTTCATCGCGGCACCGAAAAGCTGATCGAGCAGAAGACCTATCTCCAGGCGATCCCTTATTTCGATCGGCTGGACTACGTCGCGCCGATGAACCAGGAGCATGCCTTCTGCCTCGCCGCCGAGAAGCTGCTCGGCATCGAGGTGCCGCGCCGCGGCCAGCTGATCCGCGTGCTCTATTGCGAGATCGGCCGCATCCTGTCGCATCTGCTCAACGTCACCACGCAGGCGATGGACGTCGGCGCGCTGACCCCGCCGCTGTGGGGCTTCGAAGAGCGCGAGAAGCTGATGGTGTTCTACGAGCGCGCTTCGGGCAGCCGCATGCACGCAGCCTTCTTCCGCGTCGGCGGCGTGCATCAGGACTTGCCGCAGAAGCTGGTCGACGACATCGAGGCCTGGTGCGATCCGTTCCTCAAGGTCGTCGACGACCTCGACCGCCTGCTCACCGCCAATCGTATCTTCAAGCAGCGCAACGTCGACATCGGCGTGGTGCCGCTGAAGGAAGCCTGGGAGTGGGGTTTCTCGGGCGTGATGGTGCGCGGCTCGGGCGCGGCCTGGGACCTGCGCAAGTCGCAGCCTTACGAATGCTACGCCGAGATGGATTTCGACATCCCGATCGGCAAGAACGGCGACTGCTACGACCGCTACCTGATCCGCATGGAAGAGATGCGTCAATCTGTGCGCATCATGAGGCAGTGCATTCAGAAGCTGAACGCGGCCGACGGGAAGGGCCCCGTCGTCGTCGCGGACAACAAGGTCGCTCCGCCGCGTCGTGGCGAGATGAAGCGCTCGATGGAAGCGCTGATCCATCACTTCAAGCTCTACACCGAAGGCGTCCACGTGCCGGCCGGCGAGGTCTACGCCGCCGTCGAGGCGCCCAAGGGCGAGTTCGGCGTCTATCTCGTCTCCGATGGCACCAACAAGCCCTACAAGTGCAAGATCCGCGCGCCGGGCTTTGCCCATCTGCAGGCCATGGACCACATCTGCCGCGGCCATCTGCTCGCCGACGTCTCGGCGATCCTGGGCTCGCTCGACATCGTATTCGGAGAGGTCGATCGGTGATGGCGCAGGCGCCAATCCAGTTTGACCGCGCCTCGGGGGCCCTTGAAGGGGCCAACCTGTGGGAGCGGACGGCTGCCTTGGCGCTGGTGACGGGGTCGAAGATCTCGTCGCACTTCTCGCATATGGGCTATATCGCCTGCGCCAATCTGCTGGCGAAGACGCTGCCAAAGCGCAACATCGCGATCAGGCTCAATCCCGACGCCGTGTTCGAATTCCCCTACGGCGACGGCTATTGGAGCAAGCTGCTCAACCGCTCCTACAATTACGAGGACGAGCTCGAGCTCTTGTTCGCCCACTCCGTCGACGTCGACTACACGCTGCTCGATTGCGGTGCCAATTACGGCTACTGGTCGGTGCTGGTCTCGAGCAGGCCGTTCGGCTCGCACAAGGCGATCGCGATCGAGCCGTCGGGGCAGAACTATCCGAAGCTCGCCAACAACGCCCGCGTCAACGCTGGCCGCTTCGAGACGATGAAGTGCGCGATCGGCTCTACCCGCGGCACCGCGCACCTGTCGGGCACCAAGCATGAAGCCTTCAGCATCGCCGGCGATCCTTCAGTCGGCGGTGAGGAGGTGCCGGTCATCGCGCTCGACAATCTCATCGACGACGGCAAGATCGCCGCCAGCGGCAAGTACCTGATCAAGCTCGACGTCGAGGGCGTCGAGATCGAGGCGATCAAGGGCGGGGCCCGGCTGCTCGAGGCCGACAGCGTCATCATGTGCGAGGAGCACGGCAGCGACCGCTCCCATGCGGTGTCGCGCTACATCCTCGAACAGACCCCGCTGAAGCTGATCGTGTTCGATCCGCGCAGCAACCGAATGGAGACCGTGACCGAGCTGTCGATCCTCGACCGCATCAAGGTCTCGACCCACGTCGGCTACAACGTTTTCGGCACCGCAAGCGCATTCTGGCAGGACAGGATCGAGGCCCTGAATGCCAAGATCCTGAATGCCAAAACCGCGCGCCGTATGCAGTGAGAGATAAGAGATGTCCGTTCGCCGATTAGCACCGAAGGAAGTCCAGCCCGCGAGCTTTGCGTTCACGGAGGAGAACCTCGCGTTCGCCAAGCAGCAGATCGCGAAATATCCGGCCGGCCGCCAAGCCTCCGCGGTCATCGCCATTCTCTGGCGCGTTCAGGAACAGCACGAGGGCTGGGTCTCGGAAGCCGCGATCCGCGCCGTCGCCGACCTGCTCGACATGCCCTATATCCGCGTGCTGGAGGTTGCGACCTTCTACACGATGTTCCAGCTCGCCCCCGTCGGCAAGAAGGCCCATGTCCAGGTCTGCGGCACCACGCCGTGCCGCCTGCGCGGCGCCGAAGATCTGATCCACGTCTGCGAGCACCGCATCCATCACGAGCCGTTCCACCTCTCCAAGGACGGCAATTTCAGCTGGGAAGAGGTGGAGTGCCTGGGCGCCTGCGTGAATGCGCCGATGGTGCTGATCGGCAAGGACACCTACGAGGACCTGACCAAGGAGAGCTTTGGCAAGGTGCTCGACGGCTTTGCTTCGGGCAGTCCGCCCAAGCCAGGTCCGCAGAACGGCCGCCAGTTCTCGGCGCCGACCGGTGGACCGACCACGCTGAAGGAGATCTCCTGATGCGTGATCTCATCGCAATCGGAGGGACCGAGGCCGTGAAGAAATGGGGCTTCGTCGCCATGCACGCCGCGATCGCGGCTGCCTTCATGTTCCTGCTGCAGCGTTTCTTCATGAACGCGTCGCAGGAGACCAGTCTGCTCTGGGCGCTGTTCTTCGCAGTCTGCGCCGCCGGACTCGCCTACAAGCAGTCCATTCGTTGATCGGAAAGCACTGATATGCTCGAGGACAAGGACCGCATCTTCAAGAACCTCTACGGCCTCCATGATTGGGGGCTCGAGGGCGCGCGGCGCCGCGGCGCCTGGGATGGCACCAAGAACATCATCGACAAGGGCCGCGACTGGATCATCAACGAGATGAAGGCGTCGGGCCTGCGTGGCCGCGGCGGCGCCGGCTTCCCGACCGGCCTGAAATGGTCGTTCATGCCGAAGGAATCGACCGACGGCCGGCCGAGCTACCTCGTCGTCAATGCCGACGAGTCCGAGCCCGGCACCTGCAAGGATCGCGAGATCATGCGGCACGATCCGCATCTCCTGATCGAGGGCTGCCTGATCGCGAGCTGCGCCATGAACGCGCATGCCTGCTACATCTATGTCCGCGGCGAGTTCATCCGCGAGCGCGAGCATCTCCAGGCCGCGATAGACCAGGCCTATGAGGCCAAGCTGGTCGGCAAGGACAACGTCAACGGCTGGCCGTTCGACATCTATGTCGCCCACGGCGCCGGCGCCTATATCTGCGGCGAGGAGACCGCGCTGCTCGAAAGCCTCGAAGGCAAGAAGGGCCAGCCGCGCCTGAAGCCGCCGTTCCCGGCCAATGTCGGCCTGTTCGGCTGCCCGACCACCGTCAATAACGTCGAGTCGATCGCCGTTGCGCCCGATATCCTGCGGCGCGGTGCGGCGTGGTTCGCCGGCATCGGTCGTCCGAACAATGTCGGCACCAAGCTGTTCTGCATCTCCGGCCACGTCGAGCGGCCCTGCAACGTCGAAGAAGCCATGGGCATTCCGTTCCGTGAGCTGATCGACAAGCATTGCGGTGGCATCCGCGGCGGCTGGGACAACCTCAAGGCCGTGATCCCCGGCGGCTCGTCGGTGCGCATGGTGCCGGCCGAGCAGATCATCGACACGCCGATGGATTTCGACAGCTTGAGCAAGCTGCGTTCGGGTCTCGGTACTGCCGCCGTGATCGTGATGGACAAGTCGACCGACTTGATCCGCGCCATCGCCCGCATCTCCTATTTCTACAAGCATGAGAGCTGCGGCCAGTGCACGCCTTGTCGCGAGGGCACCGGGTGGATGTGGCGCGTCCTGACCCGCATGGCCGAAGGCCGCGCCCACAAGCGCGAGATCGACATGCTGCTGGAGGTCACCAAGCAGGTCGAAGGCCACACCATCTGCGCGCTCGGCGACGCGGCGGCGTGGCCGATCCAGGGCCTGATCGCGCATTTCCGTCACGAGATCGAAGCGCGCATCGACCAGTATTCGCACAAGGCCGACATCGACGATATCGGCGTCCGCGATCCCGTGAACATGGTCGCGGCGGAGTAGGAAGAATGACCAAGCTCATCATCGACGGCAAAGAGATCGATGTCCCCGCCGAATTCACGCTGCTCCAGGCGTGCGAGGCGGCGGGCGCCGAGATTCCGCGCTTCTGCTATCACGAGCGGCTGTCGATCGCCGGCAATTGCAGGATGTGCCTCGTCGAAGTGAAGGGCGGCCCGAAGCCGGTTGCGAGCTGCGCCTGGGGCGTGCGCGACTGCCGTCCGGGCCCCAAGGGCGAGCCGCCGGAGATCTCCACGCGTTCGCCGATGGTGAAGAAGGCGCGCGAAGGCGTGATGGAGTTCCTTCTGATCAACCATCCGCTGGATTGCCCGATCTGCGACCAGGGCGGCGAGTGCGATCTGCAGGACCAGGCGATGGGCTACGGTGTCGACACCAGCCGATTCGCCGAGAACAAGCGCGCGGTCGAGGACAAGTATCTCGGCGCGCTGGTCAAGACCTCGATGAACCGCTGTATCCAGTGCACGCGCTGCGTCCGCTTCTCGGCGGAAGTCGCCGGCGCGCCCGAAATGGGCGCCACCGGTCGCGGCGAGGACATGGAGATCACGACCTATCTCGAACACGCGCTGACGTCTGAATTGCAGGGCAACCTCGTCGACATCTGCCCGGTCGGCGCGCTGACCTCGAAGCCCTATGCCTTTGCGGCGCGTCCGTGGGAGCTCGGCAAGACCCAGTCGATCGACGTCATGGACGGCGTTGGATCTGCGATCCGCGTCGACACCCGCGGCCGTGAAGTGATGCGCGTGCTGCCGCGCATCAACGAGGCCGTGAACGAAGAGTGGATCTCCGACAAGACCCGCCACGTCGTCGACGGCCTGCGCACCCAGCGTCTCGACCGGCCCTATATCCGCGAGGCCGGCAAGCTGCGCGCGGCGAGCTGGCCCGAAGCCTTCGCCGCCATCGCCGCCAAGGCCGCGCGGACCGACGGCAAGCGCATCGGCGCGATCGCCGGCGATCTGGCCGGCGTCGAGGAGATGTTTGCGCTGAAGGATCTTCTCGCCAAATACGGCTCGGGCAATCTGGCGGTGCAGGGCGGCGACGCCTTCGATCCCGCGCTCGGCCGCGGCTCCTACATCTTCAACCCGACATTCGTCGGCGTGGAGCAGGCCGACGCGCTGCTCATCATTGGCGCCAATCCGCGCAAGGAGGCGGCCGTGTTCAACGCCCGCATCCGCAAGCGCTGGCGCGCCGGCGGCTTCAAGGTCGGCGTGATCGGCGCCAAGGCCGATCTGACCTATGACTACGACCATCTCGGCGCAGGCACCGAGACGCTCGGCGAGGTCGCGGCCGGCAAGCACTCCTTCATGGACGTGCTGAAGAACGCCAAGCACCCGATCATCCTGGTCGGCGCGGGCGCGACTTCGCGTCACGACGGCGCCGCCATTCTCGCGGCCGCCGCCAAGCTCGCGCTCGATGTCGGCGCGCTCAAAGACGGTTGGAACGGCTTCGGCGTGCTGCACGAGACCGCCTCGCGCGTCGGCGCGCTCGACATCGGCTTCTCCGCGACGGCGGGCGGGCTGAACGCCGCGCAAATGTCGACCTTCGGAACGCTGGACTTGCTGTTCCTGCTCGGCGCCGACGAGATCAAGGCGCCTGACGGCACCTTCGTCGTCTATATCGGCACCCATGGCGACCGCGGCGCGCATCGCGCCGACGTGATCCTGCCGGCGGCGGCCTACACCGAGAAGTCCGCGATCTACGTCAACACCGAAGGCCGCGTGCAGATGACCGGCCGCGCCGCATTCCCGCCGGGCGAAGCCCGCGAGGACTGGGCGATCATCCGTGCGCTGTCGGAAGCGCTCGGCAAGAAGCTCGGCTATGACTCGCTTCCGGCGCTGCGGCAGGCGATCTTCAAGGCTGTGCCGCACCTGATCCGTCTCGACCAGATTGAGGCCGGTTCCGCCGATCAGATCAAGAAGCTGGCGGGGAAGGGCGGCTCGCCCGAGAAGGCGCCGTTCAAGCCGCTGGTCGAGGACTTCTACCTGACCAACCCAATCGCGCGTGCGTCCGCCATCATGGCGGAATGCTCGCGCCTCGCCTCCGGGCACATGCTGACCGCAGCGGAGTGAGCGTGATCTGATGGAATTCTTCGAAAGCGCATTCTGGACCGGGTTCCTCTGGCCGCTGATCATCATGGTCGCGGAGAGCGTCCTCGTGCTCGTCGTCCTCCTGGTCGCGATCGCCTACATCCTGCTCGCCGACCGCAAGATCTGGGCGGCGGTGCAGATCCGCCGCGGCCCGAACGTCGTCGGCCCGTGGGGCCTGCTGCAATCCTTCGCGGACTTGCTCAAGTTCGTGCTGAAGGAGCCGATCATCCCCGCCGGGGCCAACAAGGGCGTGTTCCTGCTGGCGCCGCTGGTGTCGTGCGTGCTCGCGCTCGCGGCCTGGGCGGTGATCCCGACCAATCTCGGCTGGGTGATCTCCGACATCAATGTCGGCATCCTCTTCATCTTCGCGATCTCGTCCCTGTCGATCTACGGCATCATCATGGCCGGCTGGTCGTCGAACTCGAAGTACCCGTTCCTTGCCGCGCTGCGCTCGGCGGCGCAGATGGTGTCCTACGAGGTCTCGATCGGCTTCGTCATCATCACGGTGCTGCTCTGCGCCGGCACGCTGAACCTGTCGGCCGTGGTCGAAGCCCAGCATGCGCGCGGACTTGCCAGCCTGATCGGGCTGCCGCAGCTGACGATCCTGAACTGGTACGTCTGGCCGCTGTTCCCGATGTTCGTGGTGTTCTACGTCTCGGCGCTGGCGGAGACCAACCGTCCGCCCTTCGACCTCGTCGAAGCGGAATCCGAGCTCGTGGCGGGCTTCATGGTCGAATACGGCTCGACGCCGTACCTCTTGTTCATGCTCGGCGAGTATGTCGCGATCGTCACGATGTGCGCGATGGCGACCATCCTGTTCCTCGGAGGCTGGCTGCCGCCGGTCGACCTGCCGCCCTTCAACTGGGTGCCGGGGATCATCTGGTTTTCGCTGAAGCTGTTCTTCATGTTCTTCCTGTTCGCGATGGCGAAGGCGATCGTGCCGCGCTACCGCTACGATCAACTGATGCGTCTCGGCTGGAAGGTGTTCCTGCCGATCTCGCTGGCGATGGTGATCGTGGTGGCCGGTGTGCTGCATTTCGCCGGCATCGCGCCGAAGTGAGGGCCGTCTCATGGGTATCAACGTCAACGCCACTGCACGCTCGCTTCTGCTGTCGGAATTCGTCTCGGCGTTCTTCCTCGCCATGCGCTATTTCTTCCAGCCGAAGCCGACGCTGAACTATCCGTTCGAGAAGGGCCCGATCTCGCCGCGCTTCCGCGGCGAGCATGCGCTGCGCCGCTATCCGAACGGCGAAGAGCGCTGCATCGCCTGCAAGCTGTGCGAAGCGGTCTGCCCGGCGCAGGCCATCACCATCGAGGCCGGTCCGCGCCGCAACGACGGCACCCGCCGTACCGTGCGCTACGACATCGACATGGTGAAGTGCATCTATTGCGGCCTCTGCCAGGAGGCCTGTCCGGTCGACGCAATCGTCGAAGGTCCGAACTTCGAGTTCGCGACCGAGACCCGCGAGGAACTGTTCTATGACAAGGCCAAGCTGCTCGCCAACGGCGACCGCTGGGAACGCGAGATCGCGAAAGCGATCGAGCTCGACGCGCCGTACCGGTGAGGTGAGGGCATGATCCTTCCCGCCATCCTTTCGTCATTCCGGGGCGCGCGAAGCGCGAACCCGGAATCTCGCGCCGTAATCTCTAGATTCCGGGTTCGCGGGCTTTGCCCGCGCCCCGGAATGACGGGGAATCCCCGATGATCCTTCCCGCGCTGTTCTTCTATCTCTTCGCCGGCATCTGTGTCGCCTCGGCCGTGATGGTGATTGTCTCGCGCAATCCCGTGCACTCCGTGCTGTACCTGATCCTGGCCTTCGTCAACGCCTCCGGCCTGTTCGTGCTGATGGGCGCCGAATTCCTCGCGATGATCCTGATCGTGGTCTATGTCGGCGCGGTCGCGGTGCTGTTCCTGTTCGTGATCATGATGCTCGACGTCGACTTCCTCGAGCTGCGCGAGGGCTTCATCGAGTACCTGCCGGTCGGCCTCGTGATCGGCGGCATCTTCCTGTTCGAGCTGCTGCTGACCGTCGGCTTCTGGGTCATCAACCCCGGCGTCTCCAAGACGATCACGGCGGCGATCCCGACCAATGTCAGCAACACCGAGGCGCTGGGCCTCGTGCTCTATACGAAGTACATCCACTACTTCCAGCTCTCAGGCATGGTGCTCTTGGTCGCCATGATCGGCGCCATCGTGCTGACGCTGCGCCACAAGGCGAGCGTGAAGCGGCAGGACATCAACGTTCAGAACGCGCGCACGCCGGAGATGGCGATGGCGATGCGCAAGGTGGCGCCGGGGCAGGGGCTCTCGGATGCCGATGCGGCGGAGTGGGTGAAATGACGATCGGGCTCGGACACTATCTGGCGGTCGGCGCGATCCTGTTCACGCTCGGGATCCTCGGCATCTTCCTGAACCGCAAGAACATCATCGTCATCCTGATGTCGATCGAGCTGATCCTGCTCTCGGTCAACATCAACCTCGTGGCGTTCTCGACCTTCCTCGGCGACATCGTCGGCCAGGTCTTCGCGTTGCTGGTGCTGACCGTAGCGGCCGCTGAAGCCGCGATCGGTCTCGCCATCCTGGTGGTCTATTTCCGCAACCGCGGCTCGATCGCGGTTGAGGACGTCAATCTGATGAAGGGCTGAGCTCTCAAATGGTTCAGGCAATCGTTTTCCTGCCGCTGCTGGGCGCCATTCTGGCCGGCCTGATAGCGCTCGTCGGCGCGCATGGCCGCAACCCCTCAGGCGACGAGGTCGAGCATCATGGCGATCACGGCCACGGCGACGCTCACGCGTCGGCGGCCCATGACTCTCATGGGCATGACGATGGTCACGACGATCACGGCCACGACGACCACGGCCATGGCCCAGTCGAGCCGGCGGCAGCGGGCTCGCGCGCGGCCGAGCTGATCACCACGGGGTTGCTGTTCGTGTCGGCGGCGCTGTCCTGGATGACGCTGGTCGATGTCGGCTTCATGCACCATGACGCCCGCATCCAGCTGCTGCCCTTCATCTTCTCCGGCGACCTTCAGGTCTACTGGACACTGCGGGTCGATACGCTTACCGCCGTGATGCTGGTGGTGGTGACCACCGTGTCCTCGCTCGTGCACCTCTATTCCATCGGCTACATGGACGAGGATCCGTATCGGCCGCGCTTCTTCGGCTATCTCTCGCTGTTCACCTTCGCCATGTTGATGCTGGTGACCGCGGACAACCTCGTGCAGCTGTTCTTCGGCTGGGAGGGCGTGGGTCTCGCCAGCTACCTCCTAATCGGCTTCTGGTACCAGAAGCCGTCGGCGAACGCGGCCGCCATCAAGGCCTTCGTGGTCAACCGTGTCGGCGATTTCGGCTTCGCGCTCGGCATCTTCGCGATCTTCATGCTGGTCGGCTCGACCGATTTCGAGACGATCTTCCATGCCGCGCCCGGCCTCACCGGCAAGACCATCAACTTCCTCGGCTGGCACGCGGACGCGCTGACCCTGACCTGTCTCCTCCTGTTCATGGGCGCGATGGGCAAGTCGGCGCAGTTCCTGCTGCACACCTGGTTGCCGGACGCGATGGAAGGCCCGACCCCGGTCTCGGCGCTGATCCACGCCGCGACCATGGTGACCGCGGGCGTGTTCATGGTGGCGCGCCTGTCGCCGCTGTTCGAGCTCGCTCCGACCGCCCAGGCTGTCGTGATGTTCTTCGGCGCGACGACCGCTTTCTTCGCGGCGACCATCGGCCTCGTCCAGAACGACATCAAGCGCATCGTGGCGTATTCGACCTGTTCGCAGCTCGGCTATATGTTCGTCGCGATGGGAGCAGGGGCCTATTCGGTGGGCATGTTCCATCTGTTCACGCACGCCTTCTTCAAGGCGCTGCTGTTTTTGGGTTCCGGCTCGGTGATCTACGCGATGCACCACGAGCAGGACATCCGCAACATGGGCGGCCTCTGGAAGAAGATCCCCTACACCTATGCGGTGATGGTGGTCGGTACGCTGGCCCTGACCGGATTCCCGCTCACGGCCGGCTACTTCTCCAAGGACGCCATCATCGAGTCCGCCTACGTCTCGCACAATCCGTTCGCGGTGTACGGCTTCCTGATGACCGTCGTCGCCGCCGGCCTGACCTCGTTCTACTCCTGGCGCCTGATCTTCAAGACCTTCCACGGCGAGCCGCATGACGAGCATCATTACGAGGCCGCGCACGAGGCTCCGCTCTGGATCCTGATCCCGATCGGCGTGCTCGCGGTCGGCTCGATCGTCGCCGGCTTCCCGTTCAAGGAGCTGTTCGCCGGTCATGGCGTCGAGGAGTTCTTCCGCGAGTCCGTGAAGATGCACCCGCACATCATCGAGGAGATGCACCACATCCCCGAGTCCATCGCGTTCCTGCCGACGGTGATGATGGTGCTGGGCTTCCTGGTGTCGTACCTGTTCTATATCCGCCGGCCTTACATCCCCGTTCGGCTCGCCGCAGAGCAGCCGATGCTGTACCAGTTCCTGCTCAACAAATGGTACTTCGACGAGCTCTACGACCTCATCTTCGTCCGCCCGGCGAAGTGGGTCGGCTACCAGCTCTGGAAGAAGGGCGACGGCTTCATCATCGACGGCCTCGGCCCCGACGGCATCTCCGCTCGCGTGCTGGACGTCACCCGCAACGTCGTGAAGATCCAGACCGGCTATCTCTATCACTACGCATTCGCCATGCTGATCGGCGCCGCCGGCCTGATCACCTGGTTCATGTTCGGCTTTGGAGGCCAGTAAATGACAACCTGGCCCATCCTTTCGGTCACGACGTTCCTGCCGCTGGTCGGCGCGCTGATCGTCTATCTCAGCCGCGGCGACGACGAGGCGGCCAAGCGCAATTCGCGCTGGATCGCGCTCTGGACCACGCTGATCACCTTCGCGGTGTCGGTGATCCTGGTCATGCGCTTCGATCCCGCAAACCCCGACTTCCAGTTCGTCGAGAAGGCGAACTGGCTCGCGACCGGCATCACCTACCACATGGGTGTGGACGGCATCTCGCTGCCGCTCGTGATCCTGACCACCGCGATCATGCCGTTCTGCATCATTGCGAGCTGGAAGGCGGTCACGAACCGCGTCCGCGAATACATGATGGCGTTCCTGATCCTGGAGACGCTGATGATCGGCACCTTCTCGGCGCTCGATCTCGTGCTGTTCTACCTCTTCTTCGAGGGCGGCCTGATCCCGATGTTCCTGATCATCGGCGTCTGGGGCGGTCCGCGCCGGGTCTATGCGTCGTTCAAGTTCTTCCTCTACACGCTGCTCGGCTCGGTCCTGATGCTGCTCGCCATCATGGCGCTGTACTGGAACGGCGGCACCACAGACATCCCGACCCTGATGCACACCGCCGTACCGCGGTCTTTGCAGACCTGGGCGTGGCTGGCCTTCTTCGCCTCGTTTGCGGTGAAGATGCCGATGTGGCCGGTGCACACCTGGCTCCCTGACGCGCACGTTGAGGCGCCGACCGCGGGCTCGGTGGTCCTTGCCGCGATCCTCTTGAAGATGGGTGGCTACGGCTTCCTGCGCTTCTCGCTGCCGATGTTCCCGCTGGCCTCGCACGACTTCGCGCCGTTCGTCTTCACGCTCTCGGCCATCGCCATCATCTACACCTCGCTGGTGGCCTTGATGCAGGAGGACATGAAGAAGCTGATCGCGTACTCGTCAGTGGCGCATATGGGCTTCGTCACCATGGGCATCTTCGCCGGCACCATGCAGGGCGTCGCCGGCGGCATGTTCCAGATGATCTCGCACGGCATCGTCTCCGGCGCGCTGTTCCTCTGCGTCGGCATCGTCTACGACCGCCTGCATACCCGCGAGATCGCGGCCTATGGCGGCCTCGTCAACCGGATGCCGCTCTACGCGCTGACCTTCATGGTCTTCACCATGGCCAATGTCGGTCTGCCCGGCACGAGCGGCTTCGTCGGCGAGTTCATGACGCTGCTCGGCACCTTCAAGGTCTCGATCCCGACCGCGTTCTTCGCCACCTTCGGCGTGATCCTGTCGGCCGGCTACGCGCTCTGGCTCTACCGCAAGGTCGTGTTCGGGGCGCTGGTCAAGCCGTCGCTGAAGAGCATGAAGGATCTCACCTTGCGCGAGTGCGTGACGCTGTTCCCGCTGATCGCGCTGACGATCCTGTTCGGCGTCTATCCGAAGCCGGTGCTCGACATGTCGGCCGCCTCGGTCCAGCAACTCGTCAACAACTACACCACCGCTGTGTCGGCCGTGAAGGCCGCCGCACTGCTCCAGTGATCGGGCAGGTCAGGATATCGCCATGAGCTTTGAGACTGCAGGTTATCAACTGGCGCCGGTGCTGCCCGAGATCGTGCTCGCGGTCGGCGCGATGGCGCTTCTGATGCTCGGAGCCTATCGCGGGCAGGAGACGACCAAGACCGTCACCACGCTGGCGGTGGCGCTGCTGATCGTGGTCGGCGCGCTCGTCTACATGCAGCCCGCGGGCAAGCAGGTGACCTTCGGCGGCAGCTTCATCGTCGACGACTTTGCGCGCTTCATGAAGATTCTGGCCCTGATCGGCTCGGCGGTGACGCTGGTGCTGTCGACCGAGTTCCTGTCCGATCCTTCGCGCCGCATCTTCGAATACGCCATCCTGGTGCTGCTCTCGACGCTCGGCATGATGGTGCTGATCTCGGCCGGCGATCTGATCTCGCTCTATCTCGGCCTCGAATTGATGTCGCTCGCGCTCTACGTCGTGGCGGCCTCGAACCGCGACAATGCCAAGTCGACCGAGGCTGGCCTGAAGTATTTCGTGCTCGGCGCGCTGTCCTCGGGCATGCTGCTGTACGGCTCCTCGCTGGTCTATGGCTTCACCGGCACGGTCAGCTTCACCGGCATTGCCTCGGCTGCGACGATCTCGAATGTCGGCCTGGTCTTCGGCCTCGTGTTCCTGCTTGCGGGGCTCTGCTTCAAGGTCTCGGCGGTGCCGTTCCACATGTGGACGCCTGACGTGTATGAAGGCGCCCCGACGCCGGTCACCGCCTTCTTCGCCTCGGCGCCTAAGGTAGCCGCGCTCGCCGTCTTCACCCGCGTCACGCTAACTGCATTCCCCGGCATCGTCTCGCAGTGGCAGCAGATCCTGGTGTTCGTGGCGATTGCCTCGATGGTGCTCGGCTCCTTCGCCGCGATCGGCCAGAGCAACATCAAGCGCCTGATGGCGTACTCCTCGATCGGCCACATGGGCTTTGCCCTCGTCGGTCTTGCCTCCGGCACGGTCGAGGGCGCGCAGGGCGTATTGATGTACATCGTGATCTATGTCGCGATGACGCTCGGCTCGTTCTCGGTCATCCTCGCCATGAAGCGCAACGGCCAGGCCGTCGAGAAGATCAGCGATTTCTCAGGTCTCTCGCGCACCAATCCGCTGCTCGCCTTCATGTTCGCGATGCTGCTGTTCTCGCTCGCCGGCATTCCGCCGCTCGCCGGCTTCTTCGCCAAATGGTATGTCTTCGTTGCCGCCATCAGGGCGAACCTGTTCACGCTCGCCGTGATCGGCGTGCTCTCCAGCGTCGTCGGCGCCTACTACTATCTCGCCATCGTCAAGACGATGTATTTCGACGAGCCGGCCGGCCAGGTCGATCCGATGCGCGTCGAGGTGAAGACGGTGCTGGCGGTTGCGGGTCTGTTCACCATTCTGTTCGCGCTGTTCGCAGGTCCCGTGGTGAGCGTCGCCTCCGCCGCGGCAAAGTCGCTGTTCTAGGATGGCGTTCGCGCTCGGTCCTCGCGCACAGTCCGCGGGCTACAAGCTCGCGGCTTTCGAACGGACGGGCTCGACCAATACCGACGCGATCGAGCACGCCCGCGCCGGCGAACGCGGCCCGATGTGGTTCGTCACATCCGAGCAGACCGCCGGCCGCGGCCGGCGCCAGCGCGCCTGGATCGCGCCCAAGGGTAATCTCGCCGCCAGCATCCTCGAGGTCATGGACGTGGCGCCCGCCGTCGCCGCGACGCTCGGCTTTGCCGCCGGGCTGGCGCAGGAGGCGGCGCTGGAGAAGGTCAGCCTGGAGGCGGCGTTGCGCCTCGGGGAGGGCCGTCCCCGCTATGCGCTGAAATGGCCGAACGACGTGCTGGCCGGTGGCAAGAAGCTGGTCGGCATTGCGCTCGAGGCCGAGATCATCGGGGATCGCCTCGCTGTGGTGGCCGGCATGGGCACCAACGTCGTCGCAGCGCCTGAAGGTACGCCAACGCCCGCCGTGTCACTCGCCACCCTTGGCGTCCAGATCAGCGCGGAGGAGCTGTTTTCGGCGTTGTCCGACGCCTGGGTCGAGTTTCGCGGCATCTGGGACCATGGCCGCGGCTTTGCCGAGATCCGAAAGCTCTGGCTGGAACGCGCCGCGGGGCTCGGCGAAAAGGTTGCGATCCACACGGGAACGACGACGCTGGAAGGCATTTTTGACACCATCGACGACAGCGGCTGTCTGATCGTCCGCACCGCGGAAGGCCGCCGGGTGCCGGTCGCTGCGGGCGAGGTGTTCTTCGGTCCGGCCCGTTCGGTGGGAGCTGCGTGATGGCGAGGCCCGACGAACTGGTGTTTGCGCCGCTCGGCGGCGTCGGCGAGATCGGCATGAACCTGTCGATCTACGGCCTCGGCAACCGCCACCAGCGCGCCTGGCTCGCGGTCGATCTCGGCGTCTCCTTCGGCGATGAGGAGCATCTGCCGGGCATCGATTTGATCATGCCCGACATCTCTTTCCTGGAGAAGGAACGCAAGAATCTGATGGGCCTGGTTTTGACCCACGCCCATGAGGATCATTTCGGCGCGATCATCGATCTCTGGCCGAAGCTGCAATGCCCGATCTATGCGACCAAGTTCAGTGCGGCGCTGTTCGAGGCCAAATGCGCCGCCGAGCGCAATGCGCCCAACATTCCAGTTACGGTGATCCCGTCCGGCGGCCGCGTCGATGTCGGCCCGTTCAACGTCGAGTTCATCCCCGTCGCGCATTCGATTCCCGAGGCGCACGCGCTGGCGATCCGCACCGAAGCCGGCACGGTGCTGCACACCGGCGACTGGAAGATCGACCCGACCCCCACCCTGGGTGCCCCGACCGACGAGAAGCGACTGCGTGAGCTCGGCGAGGAGGGCGTGCTCGCTCTGATCGGCGATTCCACCAACGCCGTGCGCGACGGCCGCTCGCCGTCGGAGGCGGAGGTCGCCAGAACCATCATCGACCTCGTGAAGGCCGCCAAGGGCCGCGTCGCGGTGACGACGTTCGCTTCCAATGTCTCCCGGATCAAGGCTGTGGCCGAGGCTGCGAAGGCCGCCGATCGCGAGGTCGTCGTTGTCGGCCGCGCCATGGAGCGCGTGGTGCAGGTCGCGCGCGAAAGCGGCTATCTCGACGGCGTGCAGAACTTCCGCTCCCCCGAGGTCTACGGCCACCTGCCGCAGGACAAGGTGCTGGCGCTGTGCACCGGCAGCCAGGGCGAGCCGCGCGCCGCGCTGGCGCGCATCGCCAACGACGACCATCCCGAGATCACACTCAATCGCGGCGACAGCGTCATCTTCTCCTCGCGCACCATTCCCGGCAACGAGAAGGCGGTCGGCTCGATCATCAACAATCTGGTGCTCCAGGGTGTCGAGATCATCACCGATCGCGACCATCTGGTCCACGTCTCCGGCCATCCCCGCCGCGACGAGCTGCGCGATCTGATCTCCTGGGTGAAGCCGCAGCTCCTGATCCCGGTCCATGGCGAGGCCCTGCACCTGCACGAGCACGCAAAACTCGCGCGCGCCGCCGGCGTGCCGCGCGTGCTGGTCTGCCGCAACGGCGATCTCGTCAAGCTCGGTCCTGGCGATCCCGGCATCGTCGGCGAGGTGCCGTCGGGCCGTCTCTACAAGGATGGCACGATCCTGGAGGACTCAAAGTCCCGCGCAGTGGTCGAGCGGCGCCGGATGGCGTTCTCCGGCTGCGCCTTCGTCGCTGTCGCCATGACGGAGCAGGGCGAGCTCGCTGACGATCCCGAGGTCGATCTCGTCGGCATCCCCGAGAAGAACAGGGCGGGCGAGGCCTTCGACGACATCGTGTTCGACGCCGTGGTTTCCACCATCGAGGGCCTGCCGCGGCCGCGCCGCCGCGATCCGGACGCGCTGGCCGAGTCGGTGCGACGCGCTGTCCGTGCCGTGATCAACGAACATTGGGGTAAAAAGCCCCCCTGTCTGGTACACGTCCTGACGGTTTAACGGGAGAGAACAATGCTGGGCCGGCTCAACCATGTCGCGATCGCGACCAAGGACGCCGTTAAGGCCGCAAAGATCTACGGTGCGGCGTTCGGCGCGCAGATTTCGGAGGCCGTCCCGCTGCCCGAGCATGGCGTCACCACGGTGTTCGCGACGCTGCCCAACACCAAGATCGAGTTCATCGAGCCGCTCGGCGAAGCCTCGCCGATCGCGAAGTTCCTCGAGCGCAATGCCGACGGCGGCATCCACCATGTCTGCTACGAGGTCGTCGACATCATCGCCTCGCGCGACACCCTGGTGAAGGAGGGCGCGCGGGTGCTCGGCGACGGCGTGCCGAAGATCGGCGCCCACGGCAAGCCCGTGCTGTTCCTGCACCCGAAGGATTTTTCCGGCGCACTCGTCGAGATCGAGCAGGCATAAGGCCCGCCCCATGGCCATACAGATTTCAACCTGGCTCGCGATCTATTTCGTGCTGTGGTGGGTCATGCTGTTCGTGACGCTGCCGTTCGGCGTGCGCAGCCAGCACGAGGACGGCGTCGGCGCGCCCGGCACCGACCCCGGCGCGCCGATCCTGACCCGCATGGGCCGCAAGCTGATCTGGACCACGATCATCTCGGCGATCGTCTTCGGCATCGGCCTGGCCGCCTACCACGCCGGCTATCTCTCGATCGAGCGCCTGTCGAAGATGATGGGAATGCCGTTTTAGACGTTTTTTGCAGACGATTGTTTTTGGGGGGGACCGAATGACTTTTCAGAGGATCGTCATTGCGCTTCTGGTGCTGATCGTCGCCGGCCTCGGGGCCATCGGCTATGTCGAATGGAAGATGGCGGTGCAGGTGCGCACCCTGAAGGCGTTCGTCGAGGGCTATGTCTTCAACGAGGCGGTGATGGCCTGCGAACAGGCCAAGAGCTCGACGCCGTTCAAGTGGAACGGCGGCAAGAGCACCTCGGTGATCGGCCTGAACTCGGTCAAGACAGACAAATACCGCGTCTACGCCAGCTACACGCTGGTGGCGGACAGCGTCTATTGCGATTACGACCCGATCAAAAGAAAGGCCGAGATCGGCTCGAGCTTCCTGGAGCGGGAGTAACGATCCGCACGAATCTAGATCGCGCGGCGTTGCCGGCCGGCGATGAATCCATAGACAAACAGCACGATGATCGCGCCGACCACGGCACCGATCAGGCCGGCCCCTTCGCCAGGGCGATACCAGCCCAGCGCTTGCCCGAGGTAGGAGGCAACGAAGGCGCCGACGATGCCGAGGATGGTCGTCAGGATGAAGCCGGAAGGTTCATTGTCGCCCGGCATGATGAACTTGGCGATCACGCCGGCGAGAAAGCCGATGATGATGGTCCAAAGAAGGCTCATGTGTACACCTCTTCTGAATTGAGCCGCTGCAGCTATGCGTCAGGCAGGCGTCCATCCGGCGTGTATTTGTCGATCGCGGAAGGAAGCTCGCGGGATAGCCGTGTGACGATCTCGTCTTGAGAAAGTCCGGTCTGCTGTGCGAGCTTCTCCAGGACGTCGCTGCCGATGGCTTCTTTCAGCTGCGGCGAGGAGATGTCCTTGTTGGGCCCGGGCTTCACCCATGAATCGGCGATCTCGCCCTGCCCATTCTGGTTGAATCTCTCCAGGAGCTCGCCAATTCCGCCATTGAGCAGGCCCCCGATTCCGCCCGCGCCAAGCATGCCGCCGAGATTGCCGAGCACGCCCCCAGGCGGCTGTTGACCGCCCGCGGACGAGCCGCCGCTCGCACCTTTCAGCAGCTCAGCCAATTTGTCGCGGTTCTGATATCCGGCAATGGCCAGCATCGCCAGCAGGGCAGTCATGGAGGGCATTCCGCGGGCCATCGGCAGCTCCTTTGAAATCTCAGAAAGGCGAAACTGTCCTCACCCCGCTTGTGTTCCAAAATCGGCAAATCGTGGGCTCGCGACCAAGCGTCCCAGCTTGGTCGCCCGATACTAATCACCTTGCGCCCATCTCCTTGTTCGCCGGACAACCAAAGCACCGGGTGGCGGACCACGTTGATTGCGATTACGATCCGATCAAAAGAATGGCCGGGATCGGCTCGAGCTTCCCAGCATCGGGAGTAACGATCCGGCGCAGACATGGGATGGGATCGTCATGACCGGGGACCGGGCAGGGGACTATCGAATTCTACATGTGGCCGACTTGCGGGACTATCTCGCGGGCCTGCCCGATATTGCCGCGCTCCTCGGCGAGCCGGCATCCTGGGCGATCACCGAGGTCGGTGACGGCAATCTCAACCTCGTCTTCATCGTGAAGGGCGGGCGCGGCGGCGTCGCCGTGAAGCAGGCGCTGCCCTACGTCCGCCTCGTCGGCGAGAGCTGGCCTCTGCCGCTGTCGCGGGCCCATTACGAATATCTGGCGCTGTCGAAGCAGGCCCAGCTCGCGCCCGGCCTCGTGCCGGCGCTGTTGCATCACAACGAGGCGTTGGCGCTGACGGTGATGGAGCTGCTCGAGCCCCACATTATCATGCGCAAGGGGCTGGTTGCGGCAACGCAATATCCGCGTTTTGTGGACGACATCACCACCTTCATGGCGCGGACATTGTTCTTCACCTCCGACCTCGCGCTGTCTGCAGCCGAGAAGAAGGAAGGCATCGCGGCGTTTGCCGGCAACCATGCGCTCTGCAAGATCACCGAAGACCTGATCTTCACCGATCCCTACCGCATTGCCGAACAGAACCGCTGGACCTCGCCTTATCTCGACGATCTGGCCGCGGCCTTGCGCGACGACATGGACCTGCATGTCGCCATCTCCCGCCTGAAGCTGAAGTTCTTGGCAAGCCCGGAGGCGCTGCTCCATGGCGATCTCCACACCGGCTCTATCATGGTGACCGAGGGCCAGACACGGGTAATCGACCCGGAGTTCGCATTCTACGGCCCGATGGGCTTTGATGTCGGCGCCGTGGTGGCGAACCTGCTGATGGCCTATTTCGCCTCGGCCGGTCACGAACGCGCCCCGGGCGAGCGGGCCGCATTCGAAGCCTGGGTGCTGGCGACCGTCGAAACGGTCTGGAACGGATTCGCCGGCAAATTCCTCGACCTCTGGCGCGCGGGCGCTAACGGCGACGCCTACCCCGTCACACTCTTCGCCGGCGAGAAGGGCGTGGCACGTCTTGAGGCCGAGCGGCAGGCCTACATGCGGCGCCTGTTCGACGACACCATCGGCTTCGCAGCCGCAAAAACCATCCGCCGCATCTTCGGCCTCGCCCACAATATCGATTTCGAGCTGATTGAAGATCCGCGGAAACGAGCCATCAGCGAAGCCCGCGCCGTGCGGCTCGCGCGGGGGGTGATGGTGGAGTCGCCGGCATTTCGCACGATCGCCGACGTCACAGGCGCTGCTCGAAAGCTGCGGGACTGGCAGCCGGAGCTATCCGGCTGAAGACGTCGCGAGAGGCGCCGTCATTGCGAGGAGCCCTTGCGACGAAGCAATCCAGACTGTCGCCGCGGAGAGACTCTGGATTGCTTCGCTACGCTCGCAATGACGGGGAGGGAGCGCGGGCGCGCCGTCAATAAAGCCGCATCTCCTGCTCGCTCGATGACGCACCGCGTCAATCGGCGGCTTGGGTCGCTGGGGATATACCTGAACCCCTCAAGCTCCTCGTCGGCGGGCTGCCTTCCGGAACCGACATTGGTCTCAATCAAAAACGAAGCTTGCATTCGACAGGCGACGGATGATCAAATCTCTCGTCGGAATACACTCGCGCCGTTGGGGGACACACGATGTTCAGGATGATTGCGATCGTTGCCGGCCTGGGACTGGCGCTCGCCGCCTCGGCGGAAGCTCAGACACCACGCAAGGGCGGAACCATCCGCATGACCGCGCCCTATGGCTCGAGTTTCACCAGCCTGGATATTCATACAACTCAGCGCGCGCAGGACGAGATCTACGCCAAGGCCCTGCACCGGTCGCTCTACATCTGGAATTCCGCGGAAGGCAAGCCGGTTCTGGAGCTTGCCAAGGAGGACGTGGTTTCCGGCGGAGGTCTCGTTCACACCTTCAAGCTGCGTGACGACGCCTATTTCCACAACGGCCGCAAGATGACCGCCGACGATATCATCTGGTCCTACAACCGCATCATGGACGGAACCAAGGCCTATCCCGGCGCGCGGTTCGTCCGCGTGATCGAGGGCGCAGCCGCGGTCGAGAAGGGGCAGGCCAAGGAGATCTCCGGCCTGAAGAAGATCGACGACTTCACCCTCGAAATGAAGCTGACTGAGAAGGTCGATCCGGGCTTCTACTTCTTCACCGCGCTAACTTCGATCTATCCTGCAGACGAAGGTGCAAAGGAAAGCTTCATCCAGAAACCGATCGGTCTTGGTCCGTTCAAGTTCGTCGAGCACGTGCCGGGATCGCGCATCGTTCTGGAGCGGTGGGACCGGTTCTACAAGCCCGGCAAGCCCTATGCCGACAAGATCGTCGTGTCGATCATGGGCGAGGCCGCGGCCCGAGACGTCGCATTCCGCAACAAGGAGATCGACACCTCGGTGCTCGGGCCCGCGCAATATGTCGCCTATCAGTCCGACGCGAACCTCAAGGGTACCATCGTCGAGGTCGCCGAGGTCTTCACGCGGTACATGGGGATGAATCCCTCGTTCAAGCCGTTCGCAGACAAGCGTGTCCGGCAGGCGATCAATTATGCGATCGATACCGACCTGATCATCAACAAGCTGGTGAAAGGCAAGGCCTATCGTGCCACCAGCTGGCTGCCGCTGACCTCTCCGGCCTACGACAAGGCCATGAAGCCCTACGCCTACGATCCCGCCAAGGCCAAGCAGCTGCTCACCGAGGCCGGCTATCCCCAAGGCTTCGAATTCGAATGGACCGCCAGCCAGAATGAGAGCTGGGGCCTGCCGATCGTCTCGGCCGTCATCCCGATGCTGGACAAGGTGGGCATCAAGGTCAAGGTCAAGCAGGTCGAGACCGCGGTGTTGGCGGAGGTGGTTCGCACCGGCGACTATCAGGCCTTCATCTATTCCCAGGCGAGCGGTCCGGATCCCCAGGCTGCGCTCAAATGCTTCCACTCGTCGACGCCGCAGCCAGCCTGCAACTACATGAACTTCAAGAACGCCGACTTCGACAAGATCGTCGACGAGGCCGGGCAGGCCGACGATCCCGCGAAGCGCGTTCAGCTGCTGCAAAAGGCCAATGCCTTGCTCTATGAAGAGGCGCCGGTCTGGTTCTTCAACTACAACAAGGCGGTCATGGCCGTGCAGCCGTGGCTTAGGGGTATTCAGCTGAATGCGACGGAGCTGACCCATCAGAACGTCGAGGACCTCTGGGTCGACGAAACCTCGCCCGCGAAGTGACATGCGCTCTCGCGCTCCCTCCGTCGCGACGAGCGATGGAGGGAGAGAGGAAAAGTGCCGATGCTCTCCTTCCTGATCCGTCGTCTCCTGCAGACCATTCCGACCGTGCTCGCTGTCGTACTACTGGTCTTCGTGCTGTTCAGCGTCGTTCCCGGCAGTATCGTTACCAGCATGAGCGACGACAGCGATCCTCAGGTCGAGCTGCGCATGAAGAAGCAGCTCGGCCTCGACGACCCCGTCTACATCCGTTTCGGGTCTTATATTGCGAAGCTCGCGACCGGTGATTTCGGGACGTCGTTCCGGACGCGCGAGCCTGTTACGACCATGATCGCCAAACGGGCATGGCCGACACTGCAACTGATATTCACGGCCATGGCGTTCGCCATCGTGATCGGTGTTCCCTTGGGCTTCATCGCTGCGCTGCAACCCGGAGGCATCGTCGATACGCTCGCAATGGTCGTGGCGGTGTCGGGACTTTCCATTGCCAAATTCTGGCTCGGACTGGTGTTGATGTATCTGTTCGCGTTGAAGCTCGGCTGGTTGCCGAGTTTCGGCTATGGCGATGGAGGACTGAAATATCTCCTTCTGCCTGCGGTGACACTCGGCGTCTCGCCGATGGCGCTATTTGCCCGGACGACGCGCGCCGCCGTCCTAGAAATCATGACCGCTGATTTCGTCCGCACTGCGCGCTCCAAGGGCATGAGCGAGGTCAGGGTCGTGAAGTGGCATGTGATGCGCAACGCGCTCGTCATCATTCTCACCACCGTCGGCCTGCAGTTCGGCGGGTTGATGGGGCAGGCGGTCGTCGTCGAGAAACTGTTCTCCTGGCCGGGCATCGGTTCGCTGCTGGTCGACAGCGTCCTACAGCGCGACCTTCCGGCCGTGCAGGGCTCCATCCTCGTGGTGGTGCTGGCCTTTCTCGCGATCAATCTGCTGATCGACGTGCTCTACGGCGTGATCGATCCCAGGATCAGATACGCATGAAGCTCCGCGCCAATCTCGTCATCGGTGGCGCGCTGTTCGCGCTTGCGATCCTGGTCGGCCTGCTCGCGCCCTGGCTGGCACACACCGATCCTGTGCTTGATGCCAATCTCATGAATGCGGAGGAGCCTCCGAGCTGGACCTGGTGGTTCGGGACCGACGACCAGGGCCGCGACATCTATTCCCGCGTCGTCTACGGCGCGCGCGTCTCGCTGACGGTCGGCATCGTCTCGCAGCTCATCAACAGCGTCATCGGCGTGGGGCTGGGTCTGAGCGCCGGCTATTTTGGCGGCTGGTGGGACGATGTCGTCAACGCCCTGACCAATCTCATGCTGGCGATCCCGTCGCTGATCTTCGCGCTCGCCATCATGGCGGTGCTCGGCCCCGGCCTGACCAGCCTGCTGATCGCACTCGGCCTGACCAACTGGTCCTTCACGTGCCGTATCGCGCGGGCGTCGGCGCTGTCGCTTCGGAGCCAGGGCTATGTGCAGGCGGCGACCGTGCTCGGCTACGGCGATCTGCGCATCATGATCACGCAGTTGCTGCCGAACATGCTGGGACCGATCGTCGTCATCGGCACGCTGGGCATGGGCAGCGCGGTCCTCTCTGAAGCCGCATTGTCGTTCCTCGGCCTCGGCGTCCGCCCGCCGTTTCCAAGCTGGGGCAGCATGTTGTCGGACGCCCGCGACCAGATCACGACGGCGCCGTGGCTCTCGGTGTTTCCTGGCCTCGCCATCTTCCTGACGGTGCTCGGCCTCAACCTGCTCGGCGACGGTCTGCGCGACATTCTCGATCCACAATCACGGAGCCGCCGCGCATGACCGGCTCGCCGCTGATCGAAGTCGAGGATCTGCGCATCGATCTCGACGACGGATCGAGGTACGTTGCGGCGGCCGAGGGCATTTCGTTCCGCATCGATCGCGGCGAGACGTTCGGTCTCGTGGGCGAATCCGGTTGCGGCAAGAGCATCACGGCGCTTGCCCTGATCGGCCTGTTGCGGCCGCCGCTGTCGATCGGCGGCGGTGTCATCCGGTTCGAGGGGCGGGAGATCCAGCACCTTTCGGCGGCCAAACAGCGGGACCTGCGCGGCAACCGCATCGCCATGATCTTCCAGGAGCCGATGACGGCGCTCAATCCGGTCTCCCCCGTTGGGCGGCAGATCGCTGAGATGTTCGTGCTGCGCAAGGGCAAAAGCTGGCGGGAGGCCAACAGGCTGGCGGTGGAGGCGCTCGCCAGCGTCCGTGTTCCCGCACCCGAGCGACGCGTGAAGGACTACCCGCACCAGCTGTCCGGCGGCATGCGTCAGCGCGTGATGATCGCCATTGCGCTGGCATGCGGTCCCGATCTCCTGATCGCCGACGAGCCGACCACCGCGCTCGACGTCACCGTGCAGGCGGAAATCATCGAGCTGATGCGCAATCTATGCGCCGAGCGAGGAACGGCGATCCTGATGATCAGCCACGATCTCGGCCTCGTCGCCAATGTCTGCCGCCGCGTTGCCGTCATGTATGCCGGACGTATCGTCGAGGAGCGTGGCTCGGCCGATATCTTCCGGACGCCGTCGCACCCCTATACGCAAGGCCTGGTCGCCTCGCTGCCGCGGCTCGGCAGTCGCGCAGCGCTTGGACGTAGCAGGCTGAAGGAGATCGCGGGCGTCGTCCCGGCCATCACTGGTTTCCCGGATGGCTGCAGGTTCAATCCGCGTTGCACCCAGGCGACCGATATTTGCCGGACAGTCGCGCCGGAAACGGATTTGCTGGAGGCGGGCGGTCTGGTCAGGTGCCACCACCATGCATGAACCGCAGGGGAGAGTGGACGAGGATCTCATCCTCAGCGTTAGGGATCTCGCGGTTCATTTTCCGCTGGGCGGTGGCCTGCTTGGCCGCGGCCGGCGGCTGCTCCGCGCCGTCGACGGTGTCGATCTCAAGCTGAAGCGGGGCGAATGCCTTGGCCTTGTCGGCGAGTCCGGCTCTGGCAAGTCGACCGTCGCCTTGTCGATCCTTGGTCTCTTGACGCCGACGCGCGGCCGCATCGTGCTGGACGGGCAGGTCGTGACATCAAGGCAATCCGGCGATCGCAAGTCGCTGGCCCGCACCGTGCAGATCGTGTTCCAGGATCCCTACGCCTCGCTCAATCCGCGCCAGACCGTTCGCCGCACGCTCGAGGATCCCCTGCGTGTGCATGGCGTGACCACGAAAAGCGAAATCGAGGACCGCGTCGCGACGATGCTGCGGCATGTCGGCCTGCGGCCCGAACAGGCTGACCGCTATCCGCATGAATTCTCCGGCGGCCAGCGCCAGCGCATCGGCATTGCCCGCGCGCTGATCCTCAATCCCAAAATCGTCATCTGCGACGAGCCGGTCTCGGCGCTCGACGTCTCGATCCGTGCGCAGATCATCAATCTGCTCTTGGAATTGAAGGAAACGCTCGGTCTCTCCTACATCATGATCAGCCACGACCTCGGCGTGGTCGAGCACATGAGCGACAAGGTCGCCGTCATGTATCTCGGCCGCATCGTGGAGAATGGCGACTGGCGCGAGATTTTTGAACGGCCGGCCCACCCCTATACGCAGGCTCTGATATCAGCCATCCCCGACCCGCTGCGCCACACACCGCTGGCGACGACAGGGGGCGACCTGCCCAATCCGCTCAATCCGCCGAACGGATGCGCGTTCAGCCCGCGCTGTCGTTATGCTGAGGCGGTGTGCCGCCGTGAACCGGGGCCGTCGCTGGAGACACGTCCCGACGGACATGCGGTGAGGTGCTGGCGGGCTGACGAGATTGTTGGTCAGACGCAATTGGCTTCGCCCGCGGGCGGGCATCCTTAGGGATGGAAGGCGCGTCGGTCGTGGTCAAAAGCGTCGCTCCAGTGGCCCGCTAGTTACTTCCAGTCTGCCCTGGCAGGCGGACGATTTTGGGCCCGCCCATGGGCAATCGCGTGGGGTTGCTTTTTGGGGCGGTCAAATCGCGTATCGCCCTATTTTCATGTGTGCTACCTGATTGAATAGCAAATTGTAGCAGGAAAGGCAGATCATGACTGACGATCAGGTCAATCTCGTCGTTCAGCACCTTTGCGAGCAATTGCACTTGGCGCTCCGATTGAAGGGCAGCGAAGCACATCCACCAAACGCCAAAGAAATTGGATTCGATCCGGTCTCTGTAAGAACAGTATTGCTGACCGGCTTGCGTTCGGCGGATGTCACGATCCACCACGAGGCAGTCGGGGCGAGCGAAGAGCCGCCGTGGTCGTAAACACAAAACGCGGGGCAGAAGCCCCGCGCCGATGTCTCAGTTGGTCAACAGCCGACAAATCCACTACAGCGTCCATAGGTCCGTTAAGGGGCCATAACCTGACTTTCCATGTGGCCCCCCGCGACCACAAGCACCTTCATTGCGCCAGCTCGTCGAGTAAGGACTTGGCCTGCTTCAAATCCAACGTGTCGAAGCCCTCGGTGAACCAGCCGTAGATAGGCGCAAGGAGATCGCGGGATTCTCTGCGCTTGCCACGGTCGCGCCAGATCCGGGCCAAGCTGGTGGCAGCGCGCAGCTCCAGGCATTTGGCGCTCTGGCAACCCGCCACGTCTAGCGCACGCTGAAACCACCCTTCTGCTTCGGTCCCGTCGCCGCTCCGCCTGGCAAGCGTCAGCTCCCCAGTTAATCGGCAGATTTCCGCCTCCCATCGCCGCTCGCCGGTTTCCTCGACAACGCGCGCAGCCTCGACCAGCGCGGTTAATCCTTGCTCGATTTCTCCGGCCCACGCCGATGCTTCAGCCAGCGACGCGAGATAATAGGGCCGACGGATGCGCACGCCCGTCGGCTCGACGGCCGCGAGACCGCCGCGAACCTCCGCGATCCCTTCCACCGCCTGCCCGCGTGCCGCGATCGCCCACCCCCGCAAGATGCTCCCAGCCGCCGCCAGATGCGGTGCGATGCCATGCTCGGCGCAAACCGCGATTGCGGTCTCCGCATGCTCCTGAGCCGGCTCCGCTTCCCGCCGATGCTGGTAGATCATTGCCGCGAACACCAGGGCGAGAACAACGCTGAAGGGGTGCGACAGCCCCCGCGCCATCCTCACCGCCTCGCGCGCCGTGGCAAGCGCCTGCTCGGGGAAGCCAAGCGGCCACAGCGTGAGGGCCGCGGTGTATCGATTGCAGACGGCTGCGTCGTGGCCGCCATACAGGAACGTATGGCCACGGTGCGCGTCCGGCCGATACAGCGCCCATCCGGCTTCGAGATGCGTCCGACACGCGGTCAGTTCCGGGAGATGAAGGAGTGTCGTCCATGCGGCATGATGCGCCTGCAGGAGCAACGCCGGATCGGCGCTCTGCCGAGCGACCGCGAACAGCCCGTCCAATAGGCCGCGAGCCGCCTTGAACTCGCAGCGCTGCTGGTAAACAAGCCACAGCCCCCAGTTCACGGCATAGAGCTGCGCTACATCGCCTGCTTGCTGACACAGATCGCGTGCGTGCAGATAGGCTTGCTCCACCTCCGGCGCCGAATAGCTCTTGGTGGCGATCAGCACCGGCGCAAGCACGAGCTGAAGGGCGAGTTCTTGGCGGGCACGCTCCGCCGGATCGGCGACCCGCCTGACGAGTGCCAGCCCCTTGTAGAGATGGGCAAGGCACTCGGCATGCGCCGAGCGCTCAGCTGCGCGCTGGCCGGCCGCCTGCCAGTAGGCAACGGCGTTTTCCGCAAGGTCAGCTTCGGTGAAGTGGTGCGCGAGCACCTCTGGCTGGGTTGCCGCGATGTCCGGAAACGTCTCTTCGAGCGCCCGGGCAATGCGCGCGTGCAGCGCGTGCCGCCTATTGCGCAGCAATGTGCCATAGGCGGTGTCCTGAACGAGGGCGTGCTTGAACAAATAGGTCGCGTGCGGCGGGATGCCGTTTCGGAACAGCAACCCGGCTTGCATCAGGCGGTTGAGCGCCGAGACCAGTTCCGGCTCTGACTGCCGCAGCACGGCGGCTAATAGCACATGAGAGAACTCACGACCTATCACCGCTCCGATTTGTGCTACCTCCTTGGCCGGGCCAAGCCGGTCGAGCCGCGCCATCAGAGAAGCATACAGGCTCGCGGGGACCGCCAGCGCTGGAGAGGGAATCGCGGCCGCAGTCTGCATCGCTCCGCGCTCGCCCCCAGCCTCCAGCACCGCCTTCGTCATCTCCTCGACGAACAACGGGATGCCGTCGGTGCGCTCGACAATGTCCTTTCTGACCTTCGCCGGCAGCAGCTTATTGCCGACGACGCACTCGATGACGGTCCCGACCTCGCGATGTCCCAGCCGATTGAGGGCAAGCGTTGTCACATGCGGTTGTCCGACCCAGGGCGCGTCGAACTCAGGCCGAAACGTCACGATCAAGAGTACGCGAAGGCTCGCGATCCGGTTCACCGAGCGACCGAACACTTCCAGGCTCGTGGGATCGCCCCAGTGCGCATCCTCGACGATCATGAGCACGGGGCTGGACCGCGCCAGGGCTTCCAATTGGACGCCGAGTGCCGCCAGCGTTTTCTGCCGGCGCTGTTCGGGAATAAACTCCAGAGCGGGATAGCGTCCGTCGTTAGGAAGCGACAACATCTCGGCCAACAGCGCCGCGTCCTGCCGGGACGTCGAAGTCTGCGCCAGGAGCGCATCGAGCTTGTCGAGCTTGGCTTGCGGTATGTCGCCGTGCACAAGTCCGGCAGCCCGTTCGAACTGCCCGATGATCGGATAAAGAACGCTGTCGATGTGTTGGGGCGAGCAGAAATAACGAAGCCGTGTGTGGGGTTCGGTCGTCAGGCGCTCCATGAGTGCAGTGGAGAGCCTGGATTTGCCGATCCCGGCCTCACCGGACAGCAGCACCACCTGGCCTTCGCCGGCCTTGGCTTTTGCCCAGCGCCGTAACAGGAGTTCAAGCTCTTCTTCGCGGCCGACGAGTGCGGTCAGGCCGCCGGGATGCATTGCGTCGAAACGGCTCTCGACAGAACTGGCCCGCAGCACCGCGAAAGCTCGCACTGGACCTGTGATCCCCTTAAGCTCCGTTGGCCCGAGGTTCTGCAGCTCGAAGAGATTGCCCAGCAGTTTGCGCGTGGCCTCGGCAATGACGACCGTGTTCGGCTCGGCGATGCTTTGCAGACGGGCCGCAAGGTTCGGCGTCTCGCCGACAATCCCGCGCTCCTGCGCTTCGCCGGAGCCGACGAGATCTCCGACGACCACCAGCCCGGTCGCAACCCCAACCCGCATCTGCAGGGGCTCGCGAGCTGGGAGGGCAGCAACCGCGTCGATCAGGGCGAGGCCGGCACGAACAGCTCGCTCGGCGTCATCCTCATGGGCCTGAGGATAACCGAAATAGACCAGAACGCCGTCGCCCATGTATTTTGCCACGAACCCGCCGAAGCTGCGGACGGTCTCGGCAACACACTTCTGATAGGCCGTGATGACCTCGCGCAAATCCTCTGGGTCCATTCGGACCGAGAGCGCCGTCGAGCCGACGAGATCCGAGAACATTACGGTCACTTGGCGGCGCTCGGCGGTGTCCTCTTCGTGGATTGCCAGAGAAACGTCGAATACTGGCGTGGCTGCGCTCTTTTCCGCGCGCAGAGCCGCAATCGCATCTAGGAGCATGCGGCGGTGCCCAACCATGGCGACGCCCAAGTCTTTCAAGTCCTCCGCCGTCAGATTGGGCAGGACCTTCCCACTGATCTCATTTTCGCGGAATGCCGCCTCATATTGTTCGAGGCCAAGCCTCCGCAGCCAAACTCCGACGTCCATGATGGCGCCCCGGTTCGCCTTGCGCTGCATGATCCCGCAGTCGAGACAGCCTGTCTAGAGCGCACTTGGAGGACCGGTTTGGGTCACAAGCCGACGGATCGGAGGACGTCGCATAGGCCGGAGGCATCAACCGCACGGTATGCCCCAACGCCTGAAGTTCGCGGGACCAATAATGGGATGACGCGCAAGCCTCGATCCCCACCAAGCACGGCGACAACCTCTCAAAGAAGGATAGCATGAAACGGCGCTTGAGCTGGCGGCGGATCACCACCTGACCGGCTGCATCGACGCCATGCACTTGAAAGACCGACTTCGCGAGATACCGACCAATCGTCGAAATTGACTGCATAGGCTGCTCCTCTGAATCGTGGGAGCCTCAAACGGCGCCCGCTCCTTGGCACTCTCGTGCCCGTGGAGGAGCCGTCCACAGCATCAGAAGCCGACCTCCGTCTATCGTCGCGACAAGCGACCTCATAACGCAAGCGCGTCAAGCAAGGCTTTGGCTTCTTTGAGATCGGCAGTATCGAAACCTTCCGTGAACGAGCCGTACATCGGCGCGAGGAGATCTGCCGCCTCAGTGCGGTCGCCACGTGCAGCCCAAAGGCGAGCGAGGTCGGTGACGGCGCGCAATTCGAACGAGCGCGCCCCCTGCGCCTGCGCTATCTCCAGCGCTCGCTCGTAACAGACCTCGGCTTCAACGGTGCCGCTTGCAGCCAGCAGCAGATTGCCTTGCACGCGATGAATCTCGGGTTCGACGAAGCGTTCATCGGTCTCTTCGGCCAATGCGGCGGCGTCGCGCACCGCGGCAAGGCCTTCGCTGTGCCGTCCGCATGCCGCGAGCGCCTGCGCCAGCAGGACCAGGTAATAAGTGGTTTGGAAGCGGGCGCCGGTCGCACGATAAGCGGCCAACCCCTCCCGGATCTCGTTCAGACATTCACCGCGCGGATCGCGCATCACCTGCGCGGAGCCCCGCATGACTCTTCCGGCCGCCACGACCATGGCGAGGCCACGCTGTTGTGCCGAAGCGATTGCTGCCGTGGCCAGAGCCTCGACCATCGGCCATTCGCGGCGGTAGGCATGCAGAACGCTGCCCCAGTAGGAAACGCGAGAGAGGCTATAGCTGTGCTTGACACGTTCGGCCGCTGCCAGAGCTTCGTCACCCATCCGCAACGCCTGGTCCGCATGACCGAGCAGCCAGAAGCACCAGGCACTATAGGCGTAGCCCGGTGCCGTGACCTCAATGCCGTAGTCGTAGGCGATGCGTGAAGCCTCCGCGTCGTCGATATTGCGACAGCAATCGAGAGCCGCAGCAAAGTTGCGTCGGGCACGCGCCGCTTCCCCGATATGCAGCAGGCTGATTCCCTGACAGACGTTTCCAGCAAGCAGGGCTCCACGGCTTGATGTCCGCTGCGCCTGAGTGAGCACCTCCGCTGCGGCGATCATTGCGTCGGCATGGCGTCCGCCCGCAAGCTCGAACAGCCAAACGCCAAGCAACACTGGGGAGACGTTTACGCTGTCGTTGAGCGCAGCGCACAGTTCTCGCGCGCGGCTGAACGCCGCCCTTGCTTCGGGAGAGGCATAGCCTCTCGCAGCGAAGCTGGCCTGGCCAAGCAGCCGACAAAGCGCCAGCTCTTGTTTCGCTCGGTCGGTCGTGTCGGCGAGTTGGACCACCTGGGCGAGACCGGTCGACAGGTGTCCCATCGCCTCCTGGTTGGCCGATCGCCGGATCGCGTTCTCACCGGCCCGTTGCCAGCAATTGCTCGCCGGACCCGGCATTCCGGCCTCGCTGTAGTGATGCGCGACGAGTTCCGGACTCGCCTCGCAGATCTGCACGAATTGGTCCACGAGGGCCTGGGCGATTCGGGCATGAAGGGTACGTCTCGCATCGCGCAGGAGCGTGCTATAGGCAGCATCCTGGACGAGAGCATGTTTGAACAGATAGCTCGCGTGGGGTGGCACGCCCTGTCTGAAAAGCAATCCTGCCGCAATGAGACGGTCGAGCGCCGATCCAAGCTCTACCTCGGACCAGCGCGTCACGGAAGCGAGAACGGCATGCGAGAACACGCGCCCGATCGTCGCTCCGATCTGTGCCAGCTCCTTGGCCGAGCCGAGCCGGTCGAGCCGCGCCATGAGCGAAGCATGTAAGCTTGGGGGGACCGCCAGCGCCGGAGATGGAACCGCCGCGAGCGTGCGCTCGGCGGCGTCCTCGCTCTCCGCCTCCAGCACCGCCTTGGTGATCTCCTCGACAAACAGCGGGATACCGTCGGAGCGCTCGATGATATCCTGTCGAATGGTTGCCGATAGCAGGTGATTGCCGACGACGCGGTCGATCATAGTGTCGACATCGCGCGTGGTGAGCCGATTGATGGTCAGCGCCGAGACGTGCGGCCGCCCGAGCCAGGGCGGATCGAACTCCAGCCGGAACGTCACGATCAAAAGCACCCGAAGATGCTGGATCCGCTCTACGATCAGACTGAGCAGCTCGAGGCTAGTGGGGTCAATCCAATGCAGATCCTCGAAGATCATCAGCGCCGGGCGTGCGCGTGCGATTGCCTCCAGTTGAGAGACGAGCGCTTCCAAGGTTCTCTGTCTTCGTTGTTGCGGCGTCAGATCGAGCGCGGGGTAGCGGCCATCATTGGGGAGCGACAGCATTTCGGCAAAGAGCCCGGTGTCCTCAATCGAGGTCGAGGTCTGCTTCAGCAGTGCATCGAGCTTGTCGAGCCTTGCTTGCGGCGTGTCGTCGTGCGCCAAGCCCGCGGCTCGTTCCATATGGCCGACGATCGGATGAAGCGCGCTGTCCGTGCTCTGCGGAGAGCAGAAATAGCGCATGCGGGTGTGCGGCTCGGCGGCGAGATGTTGCAGCAGCGCGGCCGTAAGCCGCGATTTCCCGATTCCGGCTTCGCCGGAAACCAAAACCACTTGCCCCTCGCATGCTTCTGCCCTGGACCAGCGGCGAAGCAGCAACTCAAACTCCTCTTCGCGCCCGACAAGGTCGGTTAGACCGGTCGCGTGCAGCGCCTCGAACCGGCTGGCCACCGAACTCGCTCGCAGTACCGCCCAGGGCCGTGTGGGTCCGGAGATACCCTTGAGATCCCACTGTCCGAGGTCCTGGAGCTCGAAGAGCATCCCGAGCAGTCTGCGCGTGCTCTCGGCAACGACGACCGTGTTCGGCTCAGCGATCCCCTGCAGCCGCGCCGCGAGGTTGGGCGTCTCGCCGACGATGCCACGCTCCTGTGCCTCCCCCGACCCGATCAGGTCGCCGACAACGACAAGCCCGGTCGCAATGCCAACACGTGTTTGCAAAGAGGCACGCATCTTGAGCCCAGTCACAGCACCGATCAGTTCCAGTCCCGCCCGCACCGCGCGTTCAGCGTCGTCCTCATGGGCCTGTGGATAACCAAAATACACGAGCACACCGTCTCCCATATATTTCGCCACGAACCCATCGAATCGGAGCACGGTTTCGGCGACGCATTTCTGATAGGCGGAAATGAGTTCTCGCAGATCCTCTGGGTCCATGCGGGCAGCGAGCTCCGTCGAGCCGACCAGGTCAGAAAACATCACCGTGACCTGGCGACGCTCGGCAGCATCCTTCGGGGACCTGTCGGTTATCGTAGCCGCGCGGGGTACCGCTTTCGCGCTCGCGTCAATGTGCAGGGCGGCGATGGCATCGAGCAGCTTACGGCGGTGCCCGACAAGACCAACACCCAAATCCTTCAAGTCCTCAGCCGTCAAGCTCGGCAGGATCGTATCGTCGATCTCGTTCTCGCGGAATGCCGCCTCGTACTGTTCGAGGCCGAGGCTTCGTAGCCAACCTCCGAGGTCCATGATGGCGTCCTAACTCGCCCCGCGCACATGCTACGCCAAACGATAAGCCCAGAACACTCTTCTCGAACGATCGTCGTGGGTCGAACTCGTAAGTCTGAGTGCGCAACTGGAGGCCCGCTTGGGGGTCATCAACCGACATCGGGCACTGTAGGTTAGCCTGGGTTGGTCGCGAGGAAGGAAACGCCTTCCAATAAAGGAGGCCGCCAACTGAGGCGGCCCCTTCGGTTCTTGTCCCTATCGGACCGCAGCAAGTAAACTAATGTTTGGATTCTTTCAGCTTCTCCATGACTTCGTCCAGATTGAAGCTGGCGGCCTTCTGCCGCTGCGGATACTCCCGGAAGGATGCCAGGAACTGGCCCACGTAATCCTGCGCTGGCACGAGCAGGAAGACGTGATCGAATATCCAATCGTAATAGGTGTTAGAGGTGACGTCCGCCCGCTCATAGGGATCGGTACGGAGATTGAAGATCTTTGGCAGGCGCAGGCCGGTGAAGGGATTGGCCCAGAGCAACAGCTGTCCGCTGGCCCGTTGCTCCATGAACACGAACTTCCAGTTGTCATACCGCAATGCGACTACTTGCTGGTCATCGTTGACATAGAGGAACGACTCCCGCGGACTCTTTGCGGTCTGCCCGGTCAGATACGGGACGAGATTGTATCCATCGAGATTCACCTTGTAGGTCATGTCACCAATTTTGTATCCGGCGCGCAGCTTTTCGGTCACCTGCGGGTCACCGGCAACCCCCAGAATGGTCGGAAGCATGTCGTGGTGCGCGGTCATTTCATTCGACACCTGACCAGCCTTGATCTTGCCGGGCCATCGAAGGATCGCCGGCACCCGGTAGGCTCCTTCCCAATTGGTATTCTTTTCGCTGCGGAAGGGCGTCATCCCGGCGTCCGGCCAGGTGTTCATGTGCGGACCGTTGTCGGTCGAATACATGACGAAGGTGTCTTGGGCGATGCCGAGGTCGTCCAGGGCCTTGAGCACCGTTCCCACGTTCTTGTCGTGATCGATCATCGTATCATGGTAAGAACTCTGCCAGCGGCCGGCCTGGCCGACGCTCTCCGGCTTCGTGTGCGTGCGCAGGTGCATGTGGGTGAAGTTTACCCAGACGAAGAACGGCTTGTTCGCGCCCTTCTGCCTCTTGATGAAATCCACGGCTCGATCCGCTGTGTCGTCGTCGATGGTCTCCATCCGCTTCTTGGTCAACGGGCCGGTGTCTTTGCACACCTGCTTGCCGACCTTGCCGAAGCGCGGATCAACCGTCGCATCGTCCCTGTCGGAAGCCTTACAATCCAAAACGCCCCGCGGCCCATATTTAGCCTTGAAGGCGGGGTCCTTGGGGTAGTCGGGCAGTTCCGGCTCTTCTTCCGCATTCAAGTGGTAGAGATTGCCGTAGAATTCATCGAAGCCATGGGCCGTGGGCAGGAATTCGTTGCGGTCACCAAGATGGTTCTTGCCGAATTGGCCTGTGGCGTAGCCCATTGGCTTGAGCAACTCGGCTACGGTGGGATCTTCTTTCTGCAGTCCAAGAGTGGCGCCAGGCAGCCCGACCTTGGTCATTCCCGTCCGCAAACCGGATTGACCCGTGAGGAACGAGGCGCGCCCGGCGGTGCAACTCTGCTCCGCATAATAGTCCGTGAACATCACGCCCTCGCTTGCGAGACGGTCGATATTGGGCGTTTGATAGCCCATCATCCCCCGCGAGTAGGCGCTGACGTTCGACTGTCCGATGTCATCGCCCCAGATGACAACGATGTTGGGTCTTTGCTGCTGTTGTGCGATTACGGGTGCAGAGGTTATGGCTGCAACAGATATGGTCGTCAGCAAGAACATTGCCTTGGTGATCTTCATGATGAAAGCCTCGCTGTTACAACGGCAGGAGTGGTGACGTATCGACCCACAGCTCGGTCATGCCGAGTTCAAAATGCGATAAACCGCTTCGGTTATTCCGACGCCCGAGGCGTAGAGAAACGGAGCGGAACGCTTCCGGGTTGATTTAGATCAAGGGATGTCCGTTCCGGGTCATGAACGACAAAGCTCGAACTGAGCACAATAGGTCTGCTTTCCGGCAAATTGCTACCAATCCGCTCGGTAGCAAGCTGAGTTGATCCTGACCGCCGAGCTGTCATTCAAGCTCCCGATCACGAGGCGAGTGCGGCTCGAACGACCGAGCTGGGCTTTAGCTTAGCGCTCGCCAGACACGCGATCGCCGCTTGATGATGTTCTGATCCTGGTTTGCCCGACGTGTCCAACGTCGTCGCGGCGAGGCTAGATATTGCCGATCGAGCCTATGGTCTGATCCCGACCAGACGAGGGCGGCGGTTTGCGAGCGGGTTCTCGGCCGGCAGGGCGCGCAGCCATCCGCGGAAGCTGACAATCTCGGGGCAATCCGCGGTGCCTTCGGGTGCAACCAGCCAATCGCCCAAACCCGCACTGTCATCGATCCGGTCGCAGCGATAGCCGGGGTGGCGACCAAGGCCGCGGGCGATCAGCAGGTCGACCTTGCCCTCGATCAGCTCGTGCAAGCCGGCAGGCTGCAGCACCCGCAAACCGATGTCTGGATGCGCGCCGCGAAACTCCGCCAATGCGAGGCGGCGCAGGTCGAAGCTGCCATGGACGCCCAATTGCAGCAGCACCGCTCCTGCCGGCTTCAATTGCGAGGTCGCATCCGCAATGTGGCGAAAGCCTTCGGATATTCCGGGCAGATAAGCCTGACCGGCTGCAGTGAGGATGAGCTGCTTGTGCAGCCGCTCAAACAGCTGCACGCCAAGGCGTGCCTCCAGCGCCTTCACCTGCTGTCCCACGGCGGCGGGCGTCACGTGTAGCTCGTGCGCTGCGAGCTTGAAGCTGAGATGCCGGGCGGCGGCCTCGAAGGCGCGGAGCGCGTTGAGCGGGGGAAGGGCGTAGGTCATTGCACCGCAGTTTGACACCGATGGTCCCCGGCCTTGCAATAGATTTTCTTGCGCTGAACCGCAGGAATGATGCTTTGCGCCGCCGCGGTGCGGCCGGCTAGGGTGGATGAACCGCAATCCGGAGAGATCATGCCCCGCCACCTCGATCATCTCGTCATTTGTGTCCGCGATCTGACGCAGGCTGCGCTGGATTGGCAAAAGCTTGGCTTCACCCTCACGCCGACCGGCGTGCATCCGTTCGGAACCAGCAATCGTCTGGCGATGTTCTCCAACAATTTTCTGGAGTTGCTGGCCGTCACCGATGCGGCAGCCGTGCCGCCTGCCGCTCCGGGCCGCTTCAGCTTCGCCGCCCACAACCAGGACTTTGTCGCCAGGGGTGAAGGAATGTCGATGCTGGCCCTGCACAGCGCCGACGCCCACGCCGATGCGGCCCATTTCAGCGCCAATCATATGGGGGCTTACGCGCCTTTCGATTTTGGCCGCGCCGCGACGCTTCCGGACGGACGCGTGGCGCGCGTCGAATTTTCACTGGCCTTCGCCACCGACCCCGCCATGCCCGGCATCGCTTTCTTCACCTGCCAGCAGCGTCACCCGCCGGAATTGTTCTGGAAGCCCGACTATCAGCATCACCCCAATGGAGCCTTGCGCGTGATCGAAGTGGTGATGTCGGCACCGGAGCCGGCGAGGCATCGCCAATTCCTCGAGCATCTCATGGAAGGCACAGCCGAGCTTGCGCCCGGGCGGCTGACAGTCGGCACGACCGGCGATCGGGTGACTGTGCACGGCCCCGCGGAACTGTCACGGCGGTTGCCGGAGCTCGCCGGCGATGCCTCACCGCGCTTCTGCGCTGCGCGGCTTGTTGTCGCCGATCTCGGTCAAGCGCAGAGGACACTGAGGGCCAGCAGCGTCGATTTCGAAATGCGCGGCAATGTGTTGCTGGTACCACCTGCGGCGTCGCATGGCCTGGCGCTGGAATTCGTCGAACAGGAGACAATCTGACATGGCTCAAATCGTCGCTCATAATCCTTCATCGGTCCGTGCTCCCGCCGGCGGCTACAGCATGGGACTTGAACTCAGTCAGCATCGCCGTCTGCTGTTCATCAGCGGTCAGGTGCCCGAAAAAGCCGACGGCAGCTTGCCCGAAGGTTTCGAAGCGCAATGCGAGCAAGCCTGGCGCAATGTCATCGAGGTGCTCGCTGCTGCCGGCCTCGGCGTCTCGCATCTGGTCAAGGTCACCACGTTCCTGACCGACCTCAGTCAGGTCGTGCCCAATCGCGCCGTTCGCCGCAAGATGCTCGCAGGACACGAGCCCGCACTCACCGTCATGATCGCCGAGACCGTCGACAGCAAATGGTTGCTGGAGATCGAGGCGATCGCCGCGGAATGAGGCGCGCGCTCGGCGAGCTTGCGATGGGCCAACTGTTTCGGGTGTCCGATGACTGAGATCATCCATCCCTTTTACGAGACGCATCGCGGCGCAATGGAAGCCGCCATGCGCCATCGGCTCGACCTTGCCGAAGCGATGCTGTCCGAGCGCGCGCATCTGTCCAATATCGATGCGATCAGGCAGGAGGTGATGGACGAATTCGAGCTCGTGCTCACCCAGATGCCCTATGTCGGAGGTGGCGCAAGTCGAATGAGCGATTTCTTCATGCGTCTCATCGGCTTTATGGCCATCAGCCGCGTGCTCCGGCGACATGGCGTGCCGCTGCCCGTGATCGGCGAGGTCGAGCGGGAAACCTACAAGGCACAACTGCTTACGGTGCCGGAAGCGGAACGTCTCGCCGCGGGGCGTCAATTCATGTCATCAGAGAACCGGGCTTTGCTGCGCGAGCAGGCCGCGAAGAGCGTTACAGAAAGCCATCAGAAGGAGTTTCCGGAAGATTTCGTCTACGATTTCGTCGAGCCGGGTCCGCAAGACAGCTTCGAATTCGGTATCAACTACAAGGCCTGCGGCTTCTGCAAGTTCGCGGCGCGCCATGGCGACAAGGAAATCCTGCCGAACATTTGCGGGCTTGATTTCGACGCCTATGCAACCCGCGGCATCCGCCTGGAGCGGACGCAAACACTGGCGGGCGGCGCGAGCCACTGTGATTTCAGATTTTCGCGGCTGCCGTCGGACGGGAAGGCCGAGAGTTAAGCGGCGTCCTCAGGCTCCACATGCACGTGGTCTAGCTCTCCTGCCGCCACGTCGTCATTGCGAGCGCAGCGAAGCAATCCAGACTGCCACGGCGGAAGGATTCCTGGATTGCTTCGCTGCGCTCGCAATGACGGGAGGTGGCAGCAGCATTTCGCTGTTCGCCTCGATGCAGGTGCCATGGTGCCATCATGCCCCTGTTTTGCCCGACGCGTCAAATCTTTTTCGCTAAATCCGCAATTCGGCAATACCGCCGCCAAGCCATTGATTCCACTCGCTCCGGCTACTGTGCATGGGGTTGTTTTTGCACTTTTTGTTTTGAGGGGAGGCTACTCCGCCGCCTTTTCCCTCAGCCGCTGCGCATAGACGTTGATGACCAGCGCCGCCAGCAGGATCAGGCCGCGGATCAGGATCTTCAGGAAACTGTCGATGTTGACGTGGTCGAGCCCGTTATTGAGAACACCGAGAACGAAAAGCCCGACGATGGTGTTGCCGATGCCGCCGCGGCCGCCGAACAGGCTGGTGCCGCCGACCACGACGGCGGCGATGGAGTCGAGCAGGTAGGTGTCGAACTCGTTCTGTTGCGCGCTGCCGAAATGGGCGACGCCGAGCATGCCGCCGATGCCGGAGCACACCGCCGAGATCACCATGACGGCGCCGAGGATCAGCTTGACGTTGAGGCCGGAATATTCGGCCGCTTCGCGATTGCCCCCGACCATGTAGACGTAGCGGCCGAAGCGCGTGTAGGTCAGCACCAGATGACCGCCCAGCAGCATGATGGCAGCGACGATGACGATCCAGGGGATGCCGCCGATCGAGCCCGAGCCGAGCGTCGTGATCAGGCTCGGCACCTTGTAGGCGATCTGGCCGCGCACCAGCAGCGCGGAGATGCCGGCGGCGATCTGCATCATCGCCAAGGTCATGATGAAGGAGGGGATGCCGATCACGGTCAGCCCCAGCGCATTGACGAGGCCGAGCAGCGCGCAGAGCAGGATCGATAGGATGATGGCGACCGCGCCGGGCAGCGGCACGTTCGCGATGTTGACGTAGGATTCCTGCAGCGTGAAGTAGGCGACTGCAATGCCCGTGACGTTGGCGATGCTGGCGATCGACAGGTCGATCTCCGCGCACAGGATCACGAAGGTGAGACCCACCGCGATGATGCCGGTGACGGACACTTGCGTGAGGATGTTGCCGAGATTGTCGAGCGTTGCGAAGGAGGGGCTGGCGAAGGCGAAGAAGCCGGACAGGAAGATCAGCGTCAGGAATGGCGCGATGTTTCGCATCTGCGAGCGCAGGAAGGGCGCGAGCCCCCGCGCTCGCGTGCCCGCCGCTGGAACCGTGTCACTGCTCGCCATGGTGCTTCTCCGTCACGCTGCTTCCAGCAGGCGGTCCTTGCTGACCGGCTCGTTCTTGAATTCCCGCACCAATGCGCCGCGCTTGAGCACGAGGATGCGGTCGGCCAGCGACAGGACCGTTTCCGGCTCGGTCGACAGCACGATGATGGCGAGCCCCTTGGCGCGGAGGTCGCGGACGATGTTGATGACGTCGTTCTTGGCGCCGACATCCATGCCGCGGGTCGGCTCGCAAAGCACCAAAAGCTTGGGCGGATAGGTCAACCACTTCGCCAGCGCGACCTTCTGCTGGTTGCCGCCGGAGAGCATGCCAAGGTCGAGACCGACCGTCGGCGGCCTGATCTGCAACTGCTCGACCTGGCGCTTGGCGATATCGCGCTCCTGCGCCGGCTTGAGCAGCAGCGCCGAGATGCGATCCAAGATGCTGATCGAGATGTTCTTGTAGACCGGCTCCTGGTGAAACAGCATGTCGCGCCGGCTCTCGGGCACCAGCGCCACGCCGGCACGCCGTGCCGCCGCCGTGCTGGCAAAGGTCTTTGGCGAGCCCTCGACCACGAGGGTGCCGCTGTCCGGTTTCAGCTTGCCGAACAGGATGCGCGACAGCTCCTGCTGGCCGCAGCCCATGAAGCCGTAGATGCCGAGGACCTCGCCGGCGCGGGCCTCGAACGAGATGTCCTGAAGGCTGCGGGCGAGGGATAGCTGGTCGACCTTTAGGATCACCGAGCTGTCGCTCGGGCGTGGCAACATCAGGTCGTCGGTGTAGCTGTGCTCGAGCGCTTCGCCGCCGCGGCCGATCATGGCCTCGATCAGCGCGCCCTTGCTGGTCGCGGCGCTCGCCGTTTCCGCGACCTTCCGCCCGTTGCGGAATACGGTCACCGTGTCGGACACGCGCAGAATGTCCTCGATGAAATGCGAGATGAAGACGATTGCCGTGCCTTCCTCGCGTAATCGTCGAAGAGTGGAGAAAAGCCGCTCGACCTCGGGCGGGGAGAGGGCGGAGGTCGGCTCGTCCAGGATGACGATGCGCGCGCCCGAGAACAGCACACGGGCGATCTCGATCAGCTGCTGCAGCCCGATCGGGAGATCGCCGAGCCTGCTCATCGGGTCGACGTCGATGCCGAAGCGGGCGAGCTGCTCGCCGGCCTCGCGTGCCATGCGCCGCCATTGCACGAGGCCGAGCCGATTGGTCGGCTGGTTGCCCAGGAACACGTTCTCGGCGACGGTCAGGTCCGGCGCGACGCTGAGCTCCTGATGCACCATCGCAATGCCGGCCGCGTGCGCATCGCGCGCGGAGCGGAAATGCGTCTCCGCCCCGTCGATCAGAAAGCGGCCGGAGAATTCGGTGTGCACGCCGGCGATGATCTTCATCAGCGTGCTTTTTCCGGCGCCGTTCTCGCCGACGAGACCGTGGATCTCGCCGGGAAGCAGCGCGAAGTCGACACCACGAAGGGCTTCGACGCCGCCGAAGCTCTTCGTGATGCCTTGCAGTTCGAGGATGGGCGAAAGAACCTCAGGCATGGAGGACTAGATCAGGAAATGGTCCTCCATCCATTGCATGCCGGGGGCATTCGCCTTGGTCACGACCGGGCCGTCGGTGATGACGTGTTTGGGAATGCCCTGTCCGCTCTTCTCGCCGCCGACGACTGCGGAAACACCCGCGATAATAGCGCCGCCATGGATGCGGCAGGACGGATTGCGCACGGTCGCGAACATGCGGCCCTCGCTCACCGCCTGGATCGCCGGCGGCATGGCGTCGACGCCGCCGATCAGGATGTTGGTGCGGTTGCGCGCCTTCATGATGTTGGCGGCAGCGAGCGCCATGTCGTCATTGTGGAAGAACGCCGCGTCGATCTGCGGGTACTTCGTCAGATAGGTTTCCCAGAGGCGGGCGGTCTTCGAGACGTCCCAGTCGGCCGGCTGGGTGTCGAGCACCTCGATGCCAGGGAATTGCTTGACCACCGAGTTGAAGCCCTTGGCGCGTCCCTGCGCGCCGGTGTGGCCGAGCGCGCCCTGGGTCATGATGATCTTGCCCTTGCCGCCCATCGCGTTGCACAGCGCCTGGGTCACCGAGGCGCCCATGAACTCGTTGTCGGGAGCCAGGAAGGAATGGACGTTGATCTGGTCGAGCGGCGCAATCAGCGTGTCCATGTCGATCACGGGCGTGCCGGCGTCGATCATCTTCTGCACGGGCTGGGTGAGGGTGCCGATGCCGAAGGCCTGGATCGCGACGAAATCCCATTTCTGCGAGGCCATGTTGTCGATTGCCGCGCGCTGCTTCACGGCGTCGAGCTGACCATCGAACCAGGTCACCTCGACATTGAACAGCTTGCCCCAGAATTCTGCGGCCTGCTTGCCCTGCGCGCACCAGGTGGCCTGGAGGCCTGCATTGGAGAAGGCCGCTTTCAGGGGCTTCTCGGATCGTCCGACTTCGGCTGCAAGTGCTGGATTAATGCCCATGCTGCCGAGGATAGCAGTGGCGGCGCCGGCGGTCGCCGCCGCCTGAAGAAGATCGCGCCTTGTCGTCGTGAAATCTTTCGTTCCGGACATCGCTCGCTCCCGTGAAATTTTGTCGTCGGCGCGTCATTGATTGCGCTACCGATGTCCGAAAGTCTCTCACAAGAGTTGATGCTACTCAATCTGCAATCAATCGCGCGATCGCCGCAGCCCGCGTTGGTGCAGCGCAAAGGGTCAGGCCGGCTCACCGGCGAATGCGCCGATCTCGACGAGCAATGCGTCCCAGGCCAGCGCAATGCCGGGCGACCATTCATCGCCGAGCAGATCGCGGAGCGTATCCCTGACGATCGCAAAGAATGCGATGAAGAGCTCGCGCGAGGTACCATAGGCCTCGTGCGAGGCGGCCTCGCAGGCGATCAGCCGGAAATGCCCTCGACGCTCGTCGGCGAAATCGAGGACCGACTCGATGGCCAGCGCGAGCATCGAGCCCATCACGAGCTCGCGGCCCTGCGAACGGAACATCGTCCGCGTTTCCGGATGCTGTTCGAACAAGCGTTGATAGACCTGTGGTGTCAGATCGGCGCAGCGCGAGGCCGCCAGCTCAAAACTCTGTTCGATCGGATTGGGAGACGCCTTCATCGGCGCTTCGGCCCATGCAGGCAAAAAAAGAGCGGGGCCCTGGCCCCGCTCAAAAATTGTGTCGACCCTATTATCCCCGATTCTAAGATTTGCTCTTGATTGACGGGGCGACGCTGCGTTTTGCGCGCCAGGGGCTCCTCCCGAGACTTGGACCACCAGACTTCGACCTCGCGGCCAGCCTGAGCGAGAGGGATGCTAGATCAACTTTTCTCACTTGTCATCATTTTCGGCAACGATTGTTCAAAATTCGAGCAATAGACGAAATGTTCGGGCTCCTGCCCTTGTAAGTATATGACAAATATAAGAAATCTGTGGAAGCTGAGGCGTCTGACCTGCCTCAAATGTCAAGCCTCCATGCCCCGGTGAGGGTGCCCCGGCCGCAGTTTTCGAGAAATTTGCGCCGGGGCAAGAAGACGGCGGAACTGGCCTCGACTTGGAGCAGGCCGCGGTGTTTAGTGAGCAGGCGAACGAGTGGTTCGGATGCACGCGCGGCTGCAAAAATTCCTACCTGTTGTCCTGCTCGCCCTGGTGATGCAGGTGCTGGCGCCGATTGCCGCGTGCTTGGCGGCCGGCCAGGCCGTTGCCGATCCGCTGTCCGCCGGCGTCATCTGCCACAGCGGGGTTGAGCGGGGAGGCCTGAACGATCAGACCGGCAGCCCCACTGCGCACGCCGGTGCGTGCGCGCTGTGTTGCCTGGCGCAGGCGGGCGCGTCGCTCGATTCGCCGTCGCAGGTCGCACTCGCAGCTCCCGTCCGCCTCGCCGAGCGCGTGGTGTGGCGCGATGCGGATGCATCCACCGTCTCCGCCCGCAGAGACCCAGGCGCCCAGGCGCGCGCACCTCCACGCTTTTCCTGACGTAGCGACCAACCGAACCATCGGCGCGCGAATTGGCTGCGCCAGTGGCGTGCTCAATGGACCGGTCGACGTGCCGGATGTCAGGATTCAAGAGATGTTACGCATTCGTGCGATCGGTAGCGCGAGCGTGCCCGTGCTTTGCGGGCTGCTGTCCTCGATCGGCTCAGACGCGCGCGCGCAGGCTGCCCAGGAGGCGCTTCCCCCGGTGACAGTCGAGGCGCCGCAGCCCGCCCGTCCCAGGGCGGCAACCCGGCCATCGCGACCGCGCGCCGCTTCGGCGGGCCGCGCAGCAAGACCCGTTGCGCCCAACGCGAGTGCCGGCGCGCCGACCCAAAACAGGGCGGTGACAGCCAGCGCTGCGCGTGATGGTCTCAATCAGGCACCAACTGGCCAGACCGCGACGACCATCGATCGTAGCCAATTCGACAACCGCCCGGCGTTTTCGGTCAGCGACGTCCTGCGCGACAGTCCGGGCATTTCGGTCAAGCAGGGCAATGGCCCTCGCGATTTCGGCATCTCGATTCGCGGATCCAATGCCCGTAACGGCTTCGGCATCCGCAATCTCGTGATCTTCGAGGACGGCTTTCCGGTGACGCAGCCGGACGGCCTGTCGCGAAGCGACCTGATCGATCCTCATGCCTATGGTGCGATCGACGTGATCCGCGGCCCCTCGTCGGCGCTCTACGGCAACTACGCGACCGGCGGCGCGCTCAATTTCCGGACTCGGCCGGGCGGCACGATCGACGGCGTCGAATATGGCGTCGACGGTGGCAGCTACGGCTATCTCAACAATTACCTGGCAGCCGGCAAGAAGGTCGGGAATTTCGAGGGCTCGCTGTTCGCAAGCGACGTGCGGGGTGACGGCTATATCGGCAATAGCTGGTTCAACACGCAGACCGTCAACTTCCTTGGCACGCTCAGGGCGACGCCGGACGACCGCTTCACGGTCAAGATCATCAACAATGACCTCAGCACGCGGTTGCCGATCCGGCAGTCGCTGAACCAGTACGACCAAAATCCCTTCCAGCAGGGATGTGCGACCGGTGCCACGGCCGCGCCCGGATGCGGTACGGTCAGGCTGTTCAACAACGGCTTCAACGCAACTGCCGGAACCGACACGGAGACGGCCGTGCAGGCCGGGCTCGGCCGCAACGACCGCCGCACCATCGTCGGCGGCCGATGGGAGCACGATTTCGACAACACCACGACCTGGCGCAACCAGTTCGTGTTCGACGACAGGAACATCAACCAGCCGACCGGCCAGACCAGTGCGATCGGAGATTTTCCCTCGTACAATTTCATGAGCGACGTCACCAAACGCGGCGAGATTCTCGGCCTGGAGTCGACTGCGTTCTTCGGCGCCTTCTACAACACCCTGACGGCTTCAAGCGATACGTGGAATGTGATGCCGGGCGGGAATGCCACGCTCGGCAGGCTCTCGAGCAATCTCTATAGCGAAACGACCAACTATGGCGTCCGCGCACGGGAGGAGCTCAAGCTGACGACCTCGTTGACGGCAGTCGCGGGCGTTGGCTGGGAAACCACCGTGCTGAAGGGGATAAACACGGCCTATTCATATGCCGGCCCCACCGGCATCACCACGATAACGCCGACGGCCGCGGACCGGCAGTTCCAGAATACAGCACCGGAGCTGGCGCTGATCTACACGCTTAACAATGAATGGCTGTTCCGGGGTAGGGTCGCGACGGGATACGGCACCCCGCAGGTTTCGAATCTCTTTGTTCTTCCGACGGGCTTGTCGGGCAACAATACCCAGCTCCAGGCTCAGAAAAATCTGGGTTACGATCTCGGCTTTGATTGGACGCCGAATAACACGCTCAAGCTCAGCGCGACCGGCTTCTACGAGTTCTTCCGCAACGAGATCGTCAGTCAGGCTACACCGATCGCCGGTATATCCTACACGTTCAACGCACCGCGCTCCGAGCATCGCGGCATCGAGCTCGCGGCCGACTGGAAGTTCTATCCGGGCTGGCGATTCATGGCGGCCTACACCTATCTCGACGAGGTATATACCGAGTATGTCGAGAACATCACCAATGGCGCGGTGTTCAGCTTCAACCGGGCCGGCAACAAGATCCCCGGTATCTCGCCCAACGAGTTGACGGCCCGGATCGGCTACGACGAGTTCGCCGGGCCGCTGGCTGGCCTCGGAGGTTTCGTCGAGGTCCAGTGGAAGGACTCTTTCTACATGGACAATGCAAACTTGCTGAAGGCGCCCGGCTATGAGCTGATCAACGTGAACGTTCACTACAAGACCGATCTGGTGTCCGACACCTTCAGATCCTTGAATCTGTTTCTCGAAGTCAGAAACGTGTTCGACCGCACCTACATTGCGTCGGCCAACAACATCGCCAACTCGGTCACGGCGGCGGGCCTTCAAAATCCTGCGAGCGTGCTCGCAAACACGACGGGTTCGATCTATGCGGGCTCGCCGCGCACGTTCGTTGCGGGTATGAAGGTGGCGTTCAAATGATCCGGGCTCTCGAAGGGAGTAGGGCCATGATCCGAATTGGCTTGCTCGTGATCGTCGCTCTCACCTTCCTGCAAGGCGCGGCGCTCGCGCAGATGCATGGTCAGCATACGTCCGAGGCAGCTTGTGACGAGCCGGCGCTGCGCTGTGCAACCAAGGCGACGCCTGCATTCGGCCCGGACGGAACGCTGTGGCTGGTCTGGATGGCCGGTGGACAAGTTTCCGTCGCGAGTTCGCAGGACGCGGGGCGCAACTTCTCGACTCCGGTCCAGGTCACGACGAAGCGACTGAACCTCGACTGGGGGCCGGATGCGCGACCGAAGATCGTGGTCGATCGCAAGGGCGGCATCGCCGTCGCATTTTCGATCTTCAGGGATGAGGCTTTTAATGGTCAAGTGCTTTACACGCGTTCGGCCGATGGCGGAAAGAGCTTCGCGGAGCTGAAGCCCATCACCGCAAGCAACGAGAGCCAGCGTTTCGAAGCGCTGGCGCTCGATCAGGACGGAACCGTCTTTGCAGTGTGGCTCGACAAGCGCAATCGCGTTTTTGCGAAGGAAGCGGGGCAGAAGTACGAGGGAGCGGGGTTGTTCTTTGCCTCGTCCAGCGATGGCGGCACCACCTACGCGGAGACCCGATTGGCGCGCGAAGGCACCTGCGAATGTTGCCGATTGGGGCTGACATTCGCGGCGCCCGGGCGGCCGGCCGTGATCTTCAGAAACATCTTCGAAGGCGGCGTGCGTGATCATGCGGTGATGACCTTCACCGACATTTCGACGCCGGGTGAAATCCGCCGGGTGAGCAATGACGATTGGCAGATCAATGCCTGCCCGCACCACGGACCGAGCCTCACGGTGGCGCCGAACGGGACCTATCACGTCGCCTGGTACACGAACGGGAAGGCGCGGAAGGGATTGTTCTATGCGCACTCGCGCGACGAAGGTCGCACGTTCTCTGCGCCTATGCCGCTGGGGCAGCCGGGTCGCAATCCGACGCGACCCTACGTGCTCGCGGGCCCGGCGGGAACAGTGATGGTCTGGAAGGAGTTCGACGGTGAGAAGACCTCGGTCCAGATGACGATCTCGCATGACGATGGGGAGACATGGTCACCGCCGAGGACGATAGCGAGCACGACCGACACATCAGACCATCCCTTGCTCGTTTCCAATGGCCGGCAGGTCTACCTGTCATGGATGACGAAGGCGGATGGCTATCGTCTCACAGCAATCGAGGATCAACCATGAGATATCGATTTGCCGGCCTTATGGGTCTGGGTATCGTGATCGCATCGGCGGTTGCGCTTGGAGCGTCTCCCGCTCTGAAGCCATTCGAACGCGGCACCTGGCAAAGCGTGCTTAAAGGTCACGCCGGCCGTCCGACGCTCGTGCATTTCTGGGGCGTGACCTGCGGGCCCTGCAAGGTTGAACTGCCGGAGCTAGGGCAGTTTGCAAAGGACCATCCCGGGATCGATGTGGTCACGATCAGCGCCGACCTCGTCCCGAACCTGCCGGCGGCCACGCAATCGATGCTCGACAAGGCGGGGCTGTCGTCGACCGAGAATTTTATCTTCAGCGATGGCTTTGTCGAGCGCTTGAGGTTCGAGATCGATCCTGCCTGGCAGGGCGACATTCCCAGGACAATGCTCATCTCGCGGGACGGGACCATCACGACGATCGAAGGCTCCGCCGAGATGGCCGACCTCGAAAAATGGTCGGGCCAACAGCTCGGCGCACACTGAAAATCTATCTGCAAACGGGAAGACTGATATGAAGACGATGTTGAAAGATGTGATGTTCGCGGCGTTCGCTCTCGCGCTTTGCGCGGCACCCGCGGCGGCGGAGGACGTCAAGGCCGGCGATCTCGTGATCTCGCAGGCCTGGAGCCGGGCGACGCCTGGTGGTGCCAAGGTCGCGGGCGGTTATCTCACCATCGAGAACAAGGGCACGGCGGCGGACAGGCTGGTCAGCGTTTCCGCCGACATCGCGGGGAAGGCCGAAGTTCACGAGATGGCGATGGACAACGGCGTGATGAAGATGCGGCCGCTCGACAAGGGACTGACAATCGATCCCGGCAAGACGGTGAAGCTAGCGCCCGGCGGCAATCATTTGATGCTTCAGGAGCTGAAGGGCCCGTTCAAGCAAGGTGACAAGGTACCGGTGACGCTTCAGTTCGAGAAGGCCGGCAAGGTTGCCGTGTCTCTCGACATCCAGGGCGTCGGCGCGCGGGCGCCGGCTGACGGCGGGCACATGATGAAGAAAATGCCTGATCATTCGGGAATGAAGATGTGATGAAGCAGATCAAGTCTCCCATGATCTCGCGTCGAAACTTCACGGGCCTTGCGCGCGCGATGGCTGCATTGCTGTCGGTTGCCGCCACACCCCTTGCGGCGGCGAGCGACGACGACAGCTTCTTCACCCACCTGCATACCGAGAAGGCGATGGCCAATGTCACGGTCTCGCCGGGGCGCGCCGGCCCGGTCGAGATCGCGATCCAGCTCGAAACGATTGACGAGACGCCGCTCGCGGCCAAAGCCGTGTCGGTGACGCTCGTTGACACACAGACCGGCAGAAAGCTCGCGCCGGTCGAGGCCTCGCGCGACGGCGAGGACAGCTGGCACGTGAAGGTCGCGCAATTGACGCCCGGACGCTGGATGCTGGGCCTTGGAATTGCGATCTCCGAGGCCAATCATGTCAGCATTGAATCTCCCATCCTGATCAAATGACGATGTCGAAGGGACTGAACATGTCGAAGCGACCCCTGTTGATCCTGATTGCTGCGTTCGCCGCCTCGCCGGCGGCGGCGCATGTGTCGCTCGAGACCAAGCAAGCCACGGTCGGCACGTCGTACAAGGCGGTGTTCACCGTGCCGCACGGCTGCGCGGGCTCGCCCACGGTGAAGATCCGCGTGCAGATCCCGGAAGGGGTGATTGCGGTCAAGCCGATGCCGAAAGCGGGCTGGAACGTCGATGTCGTCGAGGGCAAGTATGCTGCGGAGTACGACTATCACGGCAACAAGCTCTCTTCCGGCGTCAAGGAGGTGGCGTGGTCCGGCGGCAAGCTGCCGGACCACAACTACGATGAGTTCGTCATCAGCAGCTTCCTCACGAGTAGCCTGAAGCCGAACACGATGCTGTACTTCCCGGTCGTCCAGGAATGCGAGACCGGTGTCAGCCGCTGGATCGAAATCCCGGCAGAGGGGGCCGGGCCCTCGCATGAGGGCAAGTCGCCGGCGCCGGGCGTGAAGCTCCTGCCAAAGCCTTGATGCGCATCTTCGCCGCGCTCGCGACGCTGCTCTTCGTTGTCGGCTTCGCGACCGGCGCGTTAGCTCATGCGGCACTCGTCGCGGTCGAGCCGACGAGCGGCAGCATGCTTGCGAGCGCGCCGAAGGCAGTGGTGCTGCGGTTCAACGAGGCCGTGACGCCGGGGGCGATCCGGTTGATCGATGGCGCGGGCACGACACGGGACGATTTGCGCGTCGACGCGTCCGGAGAGGCCATCTCGGTCGCGATGCCGCCGGACCTGCCGCAGGGCACAGCGGTCGTCAGCTATCGCGTGATCTCGCAGGACGGCCATCCCGTCGCGGGATCGATGATCTTCTCGATCGGCATGCCAACGGGGACGCAACCTCCCGCAAACGTCGATCGCGGATTGACTACACTGATCTGGCTGGCGCGTGTCGGTCTCTATCTCGGACTCTTCGTCGGCGTTGGCGGCGTGTTCTTTGCGCGCTGGGTTGCATGGTCGACGACCGGTATGACCGTTCCGCGCGTGGCGCTCGCCATCGGTATTCCGAGCGCCGCGGCATCCCTTGGCGCATTGGGCCTCGATCTCCTCGGCCTGCCACCATCGGCTCTCGCGACAGCTCCTCCCTGGAAGGTTGCGTTCGCGACCAGCGCCGGCCCCGCGCTGCTGGTTGCCATCGCTGCGATGCTGTTTGCACTGATGGCGCTACGGAGCGTGTGGTATGCGCGCGCTCTTGCCGTTGTCGCGTTCATAAGCGTCGGTCTGTCGCTCGCCATGATCGGGCACGCTGCAACGGCCCCGCCGGAGGCGTTGACCCGGCCGGCGATCTTTCTCCACGGTCTCGGCGTCACCATCTGGATCGGCGCTCTCGCGCCGCTCGTCGCGCTCGTGTCGAAGCCGACGATTGCGACGCTCCCGGTCGTGAACCGCTTTTCCCGCATCGCTGCGCTCGCGGTCGGCGTGCTGGCCTTGACCGGCCTCGCACTCGCGATCGTTCAGCTCGAAAAGCCGGTAGCGCTGATTGAGACCCGCTACGGGCTCATCCTCTCGATCAAGCTTGCATTGGTCACAGGATTGCTGGCGCTTGCCGCGCTCAATCGGTTCTGGCTGACACCAGCGCTGGCGAGGGACGAGAAGGGACCCGCGCTCAAGCGCTCGATCCTGCTGGAAGGTGCGATCGCACTCGCGATCCTCGTCGTCGTCTCCGGCTGGCGCTTCACGCCGCCGCCGCGGACCATCGTTCCGGAGGCGCCCTTGGCGATTCATATTCACAGCGACAAGGCCATGTTCCAGGTGCTTGTCTCGCCGGGCAAGGCTGGCCTCGACGATTTCGTGCTCCAGCTCATGACCGGGGATGCGACGCCGCTGGCGGCCAAGGAGGTCACGCTCACCCTGAGCCTGCCGGAGCGGGGTATCGAGCCGATGGAGCGGAGCGCCTCGCTCGGACCGGATGGCTATTGGCATGTACGCAAGGTCGAGCTGCCCTTTGCCGGTCGCTGGCATGTCCGTATCGATGCGCTGGTCACCGATTTCGAGAAGGTGACACTTGAGGACGAGCTTGAGGTGGCGCCGGAATAAGGGGCGCCGGTGCGGCTCAAGCTGAACCTGAAGTCGACGGAAAAATGACAAGGAATTTCGCCGCGTTAGCGGCTTTTCCTCATTCCCGGTCTTGTGTTTTCGCTCCCAATCCGCTTTCACTGCAGGCCATCACTGATTCCTCGAGTATTGCCATGCGGTTGTCGCGGTTCTTTCTGCCCATCCTGAAGGAAAATCCGAAAGAGGCGGAGATCGTCTCGCATCGGCTCATGCTGCGCGCCGGCATGATCCGGCAGGAGGCCGCGGGCATCTATGCCTGGCTGCCGCTCGGCTTCCGCGTGCTCAAGAAAATCGAGCAGATCGTGCGCGAGGAGCAGGACCGGTCCGGCGCGATCGAGGTCTTGATGCCGACGCTCCAGCTCGCCGATCTCTGGCGCGAGAGCGGCCGCTACGATGCCTATGGCCCGGAGATGCTGCGCATTGCCGACCGCCACAAGCGCGAGCTGCTGTACGGGCCGACCAACGAGGAAATGATCACCGAGATCTTCCGCGCCTATGTGAAGTCGTACAAGAACCTGCCGCTCAACCTCTATCATATTCAATGGAAATTCCGCGACGAGCAGCGTCCGCGCTTCGGCGTGATGCGCGGCCGCGAGTTCCTGATGAAGGACGCCTATTCGTTCGACCTCAACGAGGCGGCAGCGCGGGTCGCCTACAACAAGATGTTCGTCGCATATTTGCGGACCTTTGCGCGGATGGGGCTGAAGGCGATCCCGATGCGCGCCGAGACCGGGCCGATCGGCGGCGATCTCAGCCACGAGTTCATCGTGCTCGCCGAAACCGGCGAATCCGGCGTGTTCATCAATCGCGACGTGCTGGACCTGCCGGTGCCGGGCGAGGACGTCGATTATGAGGGCGACCTGACGCCGATCATCAAGCAATGGACGTCGGTCTATGCGGCAACGGAAGACGTTCATGACGCCGCGCGCTTCGAGCGGGAAGTGCCGGCGGACAAGCGCGTCAACACCCGCGGCATCGAGGTCGGTCAGATCTTCTATTTCGGCACGAAGTATTCGGAGCCGATGAAGGCGCTGGTCGCCGGGCCCGACGGCGTCGATGTGCCGATCCACGGCGGCTCCTACGGCGTCGGCGTCTCGCGCCTGCTTGGCGCCATCATCGAGGCCTGCCACGACGATGCCGGCATCAAATGGCCGGAAGCCGTGGCGCCGTTCCGCGCCGTGGTGCTCAACCTCAAGCAGGGCGATGCCGCGGTCGATGCGGCCTGCGAGAAGCTCTATGCGGAGCTCTCGGCCAAGGGCGTCGACGTGCTCTATGACGACACCGACCAGCGCGCCGGCGCCAAATTCGCCGCCGCCGACCTGATCGGCATCCCCTGGCAGATCATGATCGGGCCGAAGGGGCTTGCCGACGGCAAGGTCGAGATCAAACGGCGCAGCGACGGCGCGCGCGAGACCATGTCGCCTGCCGACGCGGTCGCCCGGCTGGTCGGCTGAATATTGTTCATCGCGCGATATCGCGGCCGCCAATCCGGCCACAATTGACCCCGAATCATGGGATTATCGAGCGATGGATGAGACCATGACCGAAACCGTGCAGACTGCGCCTTTTGCGCCATTCGAGTGGATGCTGTCGGCGCGCTATTTGCGCGCGCGGCGCAAGGAGGGATTCATCTCGGTCATCGCCGGGTTCTCGTTTCTCGGCATCATGCTGGGCGTGGCGACGCTGATCATCGTGATGGCCGTCATGAACGGCTTCCGCAAGGAATTGCTCGACAAGATCCTGGGGCTGAACGGCCACATCCTGGTCCAGCCGCTGGAATCGCCGCTGACCGACTGGAAAGACGTCGCCGACCGCATCAGCCAGGTCCAGGGCATCCGGCTGGCTGCGCCCGTGGTCGACGGCCAGGCGCTGGCGTCCTCGCCGTGGAACGCCTCGGGCGTGCTGGTGCGCGGCATCCGCTCCGACGACCTCAACAACCTCACCTCGATCGCCAAGAACATCAAGCAGGGTTCGCTCGAGGGCTTTGACGACGGGCAGGGCGTCGCGATCGGCCGGCGGCTCGCCGACCAGCTGTCGCTGCACGCCGGCGACAGCGTGACGCTGGTGGCGCCGAAGGGCGCGGTCACCCCGATGGGCACGACCCCGCGCATCAAGCCGTACAAGATCGTCGCCGTGTTCGAGATCGGCATGTCCGAATACGATCTCGGCTTCGTGTTCATGCCGCTGGCGGAGGCGCAGGCCTATTTCAACCGCAGCAACGACGTCACCTCGATCGAGGTGTTCACCACCAATCCCGACAAGATCGACGCCTTCCGCAAGGCGGTGACGGAAGCCGCAGGGCGCCCGGTGTTCCTGGTCGACTGGCGGCAGCGCAACTCGACCTTCTTCAACGCGCTCCAGGTCGAGCGCAACGTGATGTTCCTGATCCTGACCATGATCGTGCTGGTCGCCGCGCTCAACATCGTTTCCGGCCTGATCATGCTGGTGAAAGACAAGGGCAGCGACATCGCGATCCTGCGCACGATGGGGGCCTCGCAAGGCTCGATCATGCGCATCTTCCTGATCACGGGCGCCTCGATCGGCGTGGTCGGCACGCTGGTCGGCTTCTTCGTCGGCCTCGTGATCTGCCTCAACATCGAATCGATCAGGCAATTCTTGTCCTGGCTCACCAGCACCGAGCTGTTCTCGCCGGAGCTCTACTTCCTGTCGAAGCTGCCCGCCGAGATCGACGTCGGCGAGACCACGGCCGTCGTCATCATGGCGCTGACGCTGTCGTTCCTGGCGACACTCTATCCGTCCTGGCGCGCCGCGCGCCTCGATCCCGTCGAAGCGCTGCGGTACGAGTGAGGGGCTGATGGAGCAGCAGCAGGGGGCGGAAGATGTACCGGTCATTTATCTCCACGAGATAAAGCGGCAGTACCTGCAGGGCGAGGTGCCGCTGACAATCCTCGACAACGCCAACCTGGCGCTGTGGGCCGGACAGTCGGTCGCGCTGGTGGCGCCGTCGGGCTCGGGCAAATCGACGCTGCTGCACATCGCGGGGCTGTTGGAAGCGCCCGATTCCGGCGAGGTCTACGTCAACGGCGCGCCGACCTCGCAACTGCCCGACATCGAGCGCACGCAGCTGCGCCGCACCGATATCGGCTTCGTCTACCAGTCGCACCGGCTGCTGCCGGAGTTCTCGGCGCTGGAGAACGTCATGATGCCGCAGATGATCCGCGGCCTGAAGAAATCCGAGAGCGTCAAGCGCGCCAAGGAGATCCTGGGCTATCTCGGCCTCGGCGACCGCATCACCCATCGCCCGGCCGAGCTGTCCGGCGGCGAGCAGCAGCGCGTCGCGATCGCACGTGCGGTCGCCAACGCGCCGCGCGTGCTGTTCGCGGACGAGCCGACCGGCAACCTCGATCCGCACACGGCCGATCACGTCTTCCAGGCCCTGATGCAGCTGGTCAAGGCAACCAAGGTTTCCATGCTGATCGCGACCCACAATATGGAGCTCGCCGGCCGCATGGACCGGCGCGTGTCGCTGTCGAACGGCCAGGTGGTCGAGCTCGAATAACAAAAAATGCGAAAACAACCCCATGCACAGTAGCCGGCGGCTGCCGGCCACGATCGGGGTGACGCGTTCCAACTGATTGATATGTCCAGCAAACCCGCTGCGCCGACGCATCGCCGGCGCGCACGGGCCGTTACGGCCGGATCACGGTCAATTTGAATGGCCCGCCATTGGCCGCAGCGTGCTCCACCGCCGCGTTGGCATGGTCGAGGTCGAACGCCGTCGGCTCGTAGTCCTCCAGCCGCAGCAGCCCGGCGCGCACAAGCGCGATCAGGCGACTGGCCGCATCCGGCGGATACATCCAGACGCCGTGGATGCTGATGCAGTTGCGCATGATCCAGGGGTAGGGCAGGTCGAGCCCTGCGCCGCCCGCCATGCCGACGCCGCCCATCAACACGACGCGGCCATAGGGACGCACGGTCATGATCGCGGCGCGCACGACGGTGGTGCTCACCAAGGGCGGCATGATGTCGAACACGCAATCGATCGGTCCTGATGCGGCGCGCTTCATGCTCTCGCGGTCGTCGTCCTCGACGCCGGTGAGCTTGACCGGCTTCACCCGTGCGCCGAAGCGGCGGACGAGGTCGGCGAGGATTTTTTCGTTGCGGCCCGGCGTTACCACGCAGGCCGCGCCCATCGCGAGCGCAACCGAGACGGCGGCGCTGCCGAAATTGCCGGTGGCCCCGCTCACCAGCACGGTCTCGCCTGGCCGCAGGTTGGCAGCGAGGAAGCCGCCATAGGGCACCAGCAGCGTGCCCAGCGCGCACCATTGCGTGGCTTCCTCCGGCGTGATCGCGCCGAGGCGTTTGACGTTCTCGGTCGGCACGCGCATCTGCTCGGCAAACGAGCCGTGGCGGAAGTGTTGTTGCAGGCGCATGCCGCCCGGACCGGCGGCGGTCAGTCCTTGCAGGGCGATGTCGGGCGCAACGGCGTCGTCGCGCGAGCGTACAGTCGGGTCGCAGAACACCCAGTCGCCGATGGCAAGCTTGGTTGCGTCCGGGCCGATCGCGCGCACGCGGCCAATGCCGCCGGGGCCCGGGATGATCGGCAGGTCTAGCGCATAGTTGCGCTCTCCGCTGAAGACCTCGTTCATGTAGGACAGGACGCGCGTCGCGACGACGTCGACAATGACCTCGCCGGTCCCGAGCACCGGTTCGGGGGCATTCTCGATCACCAGCGGCGATCCCAGGGATTTGAGCACGGCAGCTTTCATGATGTTCACCTCAAAGTGGGGTGAAGCGCATATGCGCCGGCTTGGAGAGGACAAGAAGGCCTGGTATTATCCTAGTATTCCAAGAGCCCTCCATCGCGGGAGCGACATCAATGGCCGACCCACGCCGCGTCGAATTCGGCGATTTCCTGAGGTCCCGCCGCGAAAAGCTGTCACCGAAGACGGTCGGGCTTCCGGCTGGCCGCCGGCGGCGCACCGCGGGGCTGCGGCGTGAGGAGGTCGCGCAGCTCGCCGGCATCGGCGTCGACTGGTACATCCGCCTCGAACAGGGCCGCACCGTCAGCCCCTCGGTCACCACCGTCGATGCGCTCGCCCGCGCACTGCGCCTCAGCAAGACCGAGCACGCGCATCTGAAGGCGCTGGCACGCGACGGCGCGAGGGCCGCCTTCGTGCCCGAGATCGTGCCGCTGCCCGTCCGGCGGATGATCGAGAGCCTGAAGCAGCCCGCCTATGTCACCGGACGGCGCTGGGACGTGCTGGCTTGGAACGCGGCGGCCGAGGAGGTCTTTGGCTTCGGGCAACTGCCGGAGCAGGATCGCAATACGCTGCTCCTGGTGTTGACGAACAAGCAGACGCGAAAATTCTATGGCGCGGGCTGGGCGGACGTCGCCAAGAGCATGGTCGCGATGTTTCGCGCCACGCACGACGTCTGGGCCGGCGACCCCGCCTTCGCCGAATTGCTCATGCGGCTGCGCCAGGGCAGTCCGGAATTCGTCAAATGGTGGGAGGCCCATGAGATCCGCAGCACCGCCTCGGGCCTCAAGACCATGAACCATCCGACCAAGGGCCTGCTCCGGTTCGAGCACACCAGCTTTCAGGCCAATGACGATCCGGCGCTGAAGCTGGTGATTTATACGCCGCTCGGGGCGTAGGCTCACAAAGGGCAGGCGTCAGCTCCGAGCGGAAACATCACGGTCAGTTGCCGCACGGCGTTCCGGCTGAAGCTACGCTGAACCCTCTCGGTGATCTCCCGCAACTCAACGAAGGGTGACGTGGCTTTCCGATGGATCAACCGTATCGCAGAGCGCAACGCACCGGTTGGTAGAACTGCTCACTGTATTCTGCACCGCGATCCCGGTCACGGAAGGCATTCAGGTCCGCAACAAGTTGTGCAAATACCGATCCAGTGTGCATCTCATCGCCGAACGTCTCGATAGCGTGGAGTGTAGTAAAGCCCCAAATAGTGCGATAACGCCCACTGTGCTTTTCACTACTTATTGAAACTGCGTACGTTCCACGGTAGGTCACGTCCTCTGGAACTGCATTCGCAATCTTCACCTCATTGTCGATCAGCCATTTTTTGAAGGCATCGTGTTGATCGAATGGGACGTTGTAACCCCATTCAACCACGAGTGCACCAAGGAGGACGCTATTTTTAAGGAGCGTTTCGATATCAGCCTTACCCTCGCCATGCTTGAGAAGGTCGCAAAACGGGAAAGAGGCGCCAGTTCGCACCTCTGGTTCTATAGGCTTAATGCTTGGGAAGGTAAGCCTTTCGCCCGCGATAAGACTCGTAACAAGTTGGGTCGGATCAATGTTACTCATTCAGTCCCTCCTCTAATTCTATCAGACCTCGTTCGTGCAAATTTTTGAGGCCGATGGCCAGATGACGCCTAGCTTCGCTCTCGGACATCTGGCCTTCCACTTTTTGTCGGTACCGTTGCTCAATTTCGTACGACGTGCAGCCGTCGCAGAGTTCAAATATCAGCCAAGCGTTAAGGTTCAGCATGAACAGCTTCGGCGGATTGGGCCGAAACACCACACAACTCCTCATCTCCTCAACCGGCCGTACCCGGAGGCTTGGGACGCGCCTGTAGCAACCATTCAGGAAGGACACGCACGTCTACTCCTTTGTTAAGCAATTTATCGAACGGATCCGGCGCGTCCCAGGCGCCGTGAAACGCGTACGCGGTAGAACGACATCCGCCATGGGAGCCTTGGCTCGATGAACAGGTGGGGCAGGTGTCGGTAACGCGACCCGATCTCAACTCACGATAGAGCGGGTGTTGCCACGTTTCCATAAAGGGCACATCTTTTATGTTCCCGTAATCAACGTATTCTCGTAGATAGGCGCAACCTATTGAATTTCCGAACGCGTTAACGGCAGCCATCTGCCAGCACGAATTGCCATTATTTGGATGCCAAGACTGCATAAGTCTCATGCCGTTTGGCAACCGAAGTGAATCAAGAGCAGCATGCATCTCGTCGAGCGATAGAGCGAATTCCGCCCAGCTATGTTTGAAGCGCCCAAGCGGATAAGGCCGCAAAATGGCGACTGTCTTGACACCAAGCCTGTCGGCTAACTCAAGAAAGTCCTGCAGATCTCTGACATTTCTTTGATTAAGGATTGTAAGTAGCTGTGTCTCAATTCCTGCGTCCAGCAGATGTTTGACGGCTTCACAGGCGAGTGCGTGGCTTCCACTCGTTCCAGTGAAATAGTCGTGGACCTCTGCGCGAGGGCTGAGAATATCGACAAGTACAATACCAACGCCGATCTCTCTCAATTCCCTAGAAAGAGTGCGGGTTATGAGCGTCCCGTTAGTACGAACTTCCGTAAAGAAACGACTCGATGCGAAAGTAAGGAAGGGCAGGAAGTCGGGCCTGTGAAAGGGTTCTCCTCCCTCGATATAGAGGAACACTACACCCAACTCTGCGATTTCGTTAAGAAAGCGCTCCCAGTCATCGCCGGTCAGTTCGGCGACAGCCTTTTGGGGCGAGCAATCAGCATAGCAATGCCGGCACGAGAGGTTGCACGTCTCAGTGAAGCAGATCGAAAGCTTGAGAGGTTTCTCCAACGAAAACGGGTTCTGAATGGAAGCCATGACGGCCAACCCATATTGTTTCGCAAATCTTCGCGCCGCAACAATATCAAGCTTACGTTGAGAGTGCTAAAATGGCACAAGATACGTAGATTGGCAACCCTGCAGTAACTTACATGCGATGCTCAGGTTGCAGTTGTGCCGCGCGATTGTGTCCCCGACGTAGCGCGCAACCGAGCATATTTTGCGAACGCTCACCCAAGGCGCGTAAAAGATCTGCCGATCCGGCTGCCATCACTTACAACTCGCATCGTCCTCACGGCAGCCTGGATGTAAAACTACCAATCCGCCGTCTCTTGTCCGGGGCGGCTTGTTGGAGATTCCGTAGCTAGTGCATCTGTCCGAATGACCGCTTCGGGAAAAGAATGCTGCATGCTCGCAGTCGGTCCCCAACGATGGTCAAGTTCTCACAGACGAGCTCAGCCCGACCTGACCAATTCATAGTAGATTGCTGGGCGGTTCGAAAGGAGGCTCTCGTCCCGGCCGCCCTGGATGCGCATCTACGTCTATATTCGATGGCAACCGAGGCAAGTGGTGGCCGCGTTCACCGCCCGAGCAGACGAAAGTCATCAAACACAAGAGCATCATACAATGAGCCCTTGAGCCTGGCGCATATCTACGGTTTCCGGCTGCCCTGCCATCCCAAGAAGTGCATTTATGATGTTACGGCGCAACTCGCTGTGCACCCTCACTTCGGTCGCGTTTTCAAGCCATGTGATTAGACTCCGCAACACGAAAGACCCTGCTGCTTGTTCCCGAGCAATATTGAGTGACGCTTCGATGTATCCCTTGGCGCTCGGGTCGCCTAGCCGAAAGCTCACGCATGCGCGCAAGCGAAGAAGCTCCGCTTGGTAAATTCTCACGCCGGTTTCCTCCACAAGCCCGAGGGCCTCGTTCAGTACGGTCGACGCCTCCGCCACGCGGTCGAGATCGAGGCAACACTCCGCTTCAAGCGCATGAGCATAGGGAATTATCTGACGGGCTCCCGTACTCTGATATTTAGCCTTAGCTGCAGCAAGCAAGGCCCGTGCACGATCGGGATTTACTGCACGCTGAAGTGCGGCAAGAATCACTTCGCACCATGCGATCCAGTAAATAAAGCCGTGTTTCTTTGCCAAGCTGTAAGCCTCATCTGCAATCTGGGCACTCCGCGCAAATTCCCGTGCAGTAAGCAGACGCAACGCATTGACGCCGCAGGCGTAAACGATTGAGTGAGGATGTTCGAGTTTCTGCGCCTGGGCAACGCTCTCCAAGCTGTGGCGTTCCGATTGTGCTATATGTCCACCGATCCACTCGCTCCATGCGAGCTGCGCCAGCGCCAAGGCTGCCGGATCAGCGCCATATCGGAATCGATGGCTCTCATGATGGAGCGAATCGTAACGTCTAAGGACCTCCTCATAATGGTTAGCTGCTTGACGGTGTTCTCCCATGAGCAATCGAGCAAGTCCTTGCAGGCGATGCGCCTGCAGTATCTTGTCAGAGTCGCATTCTACATCGGCGAACTTGAGGATGCGGCCGCCAATCTCGATGGCGACCGGAACGTTTGACCGCACCATAGCATGCGTATGTAACCCCCAAAAAGCGGTGAACAACTGGTCGGATGGCGCCTCTTGGCGAGTCTCGAGAATTCCGGCTGCTTCTCGAAAAGATTGTTCAACCAACGGCGAAGCGTAACCGTGAGCTGCAATGTATTGTACACCAAGCAGATTAAGCAGTTCTGCTTTCTGACAAGCTCGCGCCTCATCATCCGGCAAGCAGCCAAATAGTGTGCGGGCGCGTTCGAGGGACAAAATAGACTCCCTAGTCGCCGATCGCCGAGCCGCTTGAACTCCCGCCTTACTCCACCAGATCAGTGCCTCGTCAAACATTGACGCTCGTTCGTAATGCTGCGCAATGAGTTCGGGATGTGCGTCAGCAGTCTGTGGAAATTCGTCGACAAGGACGGCGGCGATCTTGGCATGGATGGCGCGGCGGCGCACTTTAAGCAGACTATTATACCCGACTTCGCGGACGAGGGCGTGCTTGAAGCTGTGGCTTGCCTGAAGCCCAGCGCCTAAGTCGACAACGAGGCCGGACGCTACCAGTGTTTCGAGCATTGGTGCGAGATCGGCACGCGAAACGTCTAGTACACGCGCAAGTACCTGTTCATCGAATTCGCGACCAATCACGGCAGCGATCTGAGCTATCGGCTTCAGGTCTCCTAGGCTATCAAGGCGCGCTGATAACGAGTCGTTGAGTGAAGATGGCAAGGTGAGCATGTCGCTTGGTGCGGTCGCGACTGGCCGCTGGCCGGCTAGAAGAACGAGCTCCTCGGCGAACAGCGGATTGCCTTCGGCTCTCGCAACAATGGCGTGCTGGACCTGCATCTCCATCGCTTTGTCGCCGACCATGCCTGCTACAAGGGCCTGCACGGTCTCATCTTTGAGACGCATCACGGAAAGCCGAGTTACATCGGCGCGATCGATCCACGTAGTCTGGAAGCCGGTTCGCCAAGTCAGCAATACACACGAGCGGGTCGACGCAACGCGACCCATTATTCGGTCGAGAACCTCCAGCGTCGAGGAATCAGCCCACTGTAGGTCCTCGATAATTAACGCCTGGGGCGTGCTGCGAGAATGCTCCAGCATCCAATCCGCTATGATGGTGAAGATCTGCTCTTTGGCTTCGGTAGTAGTAGGGGCATGAAATCCCAATTCTAAGGGCTGCAATTCCGAAGCGCCCTGCGCGAGCAACTTGCTCAATATTTCACTTGCGTCAGCATTGACCTGCGACGCGGCCAGCTTAAACCGTGTTGCTACAGCATCGTCGAGTAGCGTAATTCCAATCGCCTGTCGCATTAGATCGCGAATCGGCAATAACGGAGAGTGAGTGCCTTCGGGGGCGCACGTGCTGTAGAGGCAAGTACCGCCGCTGACCACAACAGTCTGCCGGAAATAATCGGCCAATGTGGTCTTGCCAATCCCTGGTTCACCGCTAATGAGAACTGTGTGGCCTCGACCTGCCAAAACACCGTGCCAACACTGATCGAGGAGACTCCGCTCGATCTCTCGGTTGTAGATCCGCCCAGAACGTGTACTCCGTGTTCGCTCCGAGCCCTTACGCTCGGCGGTTACCTGATGGACCCAAACTGGAGCGGCGACACCCTTCAGCTCAACGGACGCACCCGCAGCGAACTCGAATTGCCAATGCACAAGCTGGCGTACCGTTTCGGTTACAAAGACGGTGTTGGGATGGGCGAGCTGCTGTACTCGGGCGGCGACGTTTGGTGCTCCGCCCACTATATCGGCGGTAGCGCTTGCGCCTGGAGTACCAATTTTGCCCACCACGACAATGCCAGAATCAATCCCCACACGGACGCTGAGCTGCGCACCGCCAATCGGCAACGTTCGGTTGACCTCGCCGATTGCGGCGACGACTGCAAGACCGCCGGATACGGCTCGTCTGGGATCCTGCTCGTTCGCCTTCGGGTACCCCCAATAGGCCAGAATGCCGTCCCCAAGATAGCGAGCCACGAAACCGCCATGCGCTTCGATCGCTGCCGTCGCCGCCCGCCGAAAGGCGACAATGAGATCACCAACATCTTCCGGATCGAGTGTTTCCGCCAAGCGAGTTGATCCCACTAGGTCTACGAACACTACCGTCACCTGACGACGCTCAGCTTCCGCAAAGCCGCTGAGAGGTTGTCCCTCCACTGTCGCAGTCATGCAGCCAGTTCCATGGAAGAAGGATTGTCGCAAACAGGCTTCGATCCCTCATGGGTTGCAACAAGCACAACAAAACGTACATCTTGAAACTTCATCAATAAAGTGGCAGTTTTCGTTCAGGAATCTTCTGCAGTCTCTTGGGGAATCGCAAACCGCCACGAAGCGGCAGCACCGTGAGTTCGCCCAGCGTTTCGGCGCGAACGAGCCTCACATCACTCTCGACGAGTGATTGTTGCATCGCGCTCAGATCAGAGTGGCAAAGGTCCGGGTCTGCCGTGGATGACGGCCGTCAGGGAGAGTTGGCAAATCTTGGTGGCATTATCCGAGTTCATCTTCGGCTCGCATTGCTGCTTTGAAAGCCGAGGCGCCGCATTAGCGCGTAACTGCTCCTAGACCTAACGTCGACGGTAAGGACGGCGTGCGAGCGCCAGCGGATTGTCGCCGAACTGCGTGAGCATCCAGGCAAGCTTTGGCAGATGAGCAAGTAGCTTCGATCGCCCGGGTTGCGGCCGCCGGAGTAAACCACTGCCGGCTTATCTCCGAGCCCTCACAAGTCTATCTCGCTTGTTCGAATACCCGGCGACAAAGTTTGCGGCTTAAGTAAGGGCCGCTCCTCCCGAGGAAGTTTCATCCGTCAGAGAGTAATCTCGTCGGCGGTTGTGGTCGCGCGGGGGTATTGTCGAACCACTGTCCGCCTAACATATCGCGAGGCGAATCCTCCACGTCAGGTTTTGGCCAACTCAGACGACGGGTGGTAATCGCGACTGCGCCGCAGTCAGCGGCGCAGCGGACGTTGCACGAGCGATGTTCGCGAGAATGGGCAATGGAAGATACGCATGCTCACGTCGGTCCCGAAGCCGCCGCCGCCTCAGGCGCAACAGGCATCGAAGTAGTTCAAGAAGAGCGAGCGATGTTTAAACGCCCATTTTCTTGCCCAGCTCACGGCATCGCCCGCTCTGTTTCAATAGTTCTCTGCATCATCGTTTGGAGGGGATTAGCGATGGCCATTTCGCGCCCATATATCGCATTGGTTTCAGTCGCGTCATTGGCCAGACGAAGGGGACGTACAAGTTCGTCAAGACGAACTGAGGTAGCCCCCGAATTGCAGTAGCTGCGCACGGTTGAGAAGCCAGCGATATGTGTCGGCTCTGCATAAAGCTGTCATACGATCGCTAGACCATAGGGGTTCGTTGGGGCTCGTTCGCTTATCGAGTATGCTTCGATCATTCGCCGTCCGAAATGAGTCCGGTGGGGTTCTCGGTGTCGGTCAGTTGCCGGAGCAGGATCGCAATACGCTGCTCCTGGTGTTGACGAACAAGCAGACGCGAAAATTCTACGGCGCGGGCTGGGCGGACGTCGCCAAGAGCATGGTCGCGATGTTCCGTGCCACGCACGACGTCTGGGCCGGCGATCCCGCCTTCACCGAATTGCTCATGCGGCTGCGCCAGGGCAGTCCGGAATTCGTCAAATGGTGGGAGGCGCATGAGATCCGCAGCACCGCTTCGGGCCTCAAGACCATGAACCATCCGACCAAGGGCCTGCTCCGGTTCGAGCACACCAGCTTCCAGGCCAATGACGATCCGTCGCTGAAGCTGGTGATTTATACGCCGGTCTAAGGCGTGGAACGCAAAGGCCAAGACCATCGACTCGCTGGCCCGCGCGCTGCGCAGATTGGGAAGGCCGCCGGCATAGGTCCAGCGGCCTTCGCGTTGTTTGCGGAGCGGCGCCTCGACTAGAGATCGATGCTAACGGCGATGTTTCGGCCCTGCAGTTGGGCAATCTTCATTCCCTCAGCCTGCACCTGCGCAAACTCCGGGTCTTTTGCCACGGCCTCCTGCACTTTGCCGTAAACTTCCCAATTGGCGTAGCGCGTCGTGACCAGCAATTCTCCTGCCCACGCACCGGTGTGGAAACGGGAGAGGCGAAGAAATTCGGCGCCATGTTTCTCAAAGATTTTCTTCCCCCGCTTGATAATCTGGACCATTTCCTCGGTCTTGTCGGTCTTGAAGCGAGCAAATTGAACGATCGGCATGGGATACCTCCATAGTTGTGTAAACTCTCCAAGAGGCATGTATCGAGCAACGTTTGAGGAGCGAACCTCCCGTTCGATCTCGATGAAAGTTCGTCTTCGGCGGCTTGATCCTGGTTCAGACTTCGCAAGCGGAAGCAACTCTGCGTCTTCTCGGCGGATGGGTTCGGATCGTCACCGGCAGCCTCGTGGCCGAGCGGCCGCAATGCCCGCTGGCGGGCGTAGCTGAAAATTGAACCGACGGACTCGTGGTGCTACGCTTCAGCCACGTCATTCCGGTTTCGGTCTGATGCGGCGGGCGATCGGGCTTACGGACTACCGCCCGTTCATTTTGAAATTGGAATACTTGAGCCAATGCGCCCCGCCTCCGGCCCCCCTTTTGAGCTCGGTCGGACAATGCTTTTCATTGGCCTCCGTTCTTCCCATTGACTCGGAGGCGGGTTCTTTCGGTCGAACTTTGCAATAAGTCGATCGTCGACATGTCAATGCTGACAAACCAAGCGCATCCAGTGCGCCGTCCGAACGCAGGGCGGGGCAACCATTGCCTGATTGTTGTACTGCTCTGCGCGGCTTCCTTGTTTCAGTCCACGCTTAGGGCGTGGGGACAATGCTCGGCTCGCGACGTCTTACAGAACCAACTGAAGCTCGGAAAAGTTCGTCCAGCTGGTTTGCCGCAAAAGCTGATCAGGTCCGCCCGCGACGTTCCGACATGGAAGACGATTGCGGTCGGCACCTTTGCCAACTCCATGGCGCTGCGCAACGCATTGGATGCGGTGGGTTGCAGCATCGGCGGGCTGGCTGCGGAAGTTCTGGCTCGACCGGCCTTCACCATCACTTCCAGCAGGACGATGGTGGAGCTGGTGATGGTATCCGCGGTCGAGCTTGGCTTTGACACCGACCGCGTGCCTCTGGCTGTCATCTACACGCGGGCCCGGCAACTCGGCTTTGAACTTGTGGCAGCGGAGGTCGGTCCGCAATTGCGCCTTCAATATTTCGATCAGCCCATGGGTGAATTTCTCATCGTGGGAATGAAGCCAATCAAGACGTGGAGCGGAGAGCAGGCAATTCTCAACGTGGCAAATGGCGGGGCCGGATTGATTCTGATCGGCCAGGACGGCAGGGATGACGCTGAAATACCGGTGACCTCGCGCTTTCTTTTCATGCGGTCTCCGGAGCTCAGCGACGCAATCGATACGGCCACCGCTCTTCTGCCGCCATGAAGGCGCGCCACCCAAACTCTGACGTCCGACGCGCCGCGCCCACGCGGCTCGGCATCGAGCAACGTCCTCAGGCGGCATTGCGTGAGGTCGATCCTCGTCCCGGTCTCGGTGTGCAGGAGATCAATCGACGATCGCCAGCCCGGACAGTCCTGCGTCAACCGGCCGTCTGTCGTCGGGATCGGCACCGGCTAACGCGAATCTAACCTATTGGCCCACCGCGACGTTTGCTGCGGTCCTGCGCTTACGGCGACGGAGCGTTCGAAGGCGTCGTGCTGACGGTCGGCGGGGGAGATGCTGTCCAGGGGCTCGTGGGCCAATGGCTTGCCTGCCAGGGAGCCGCCTGCCGAGGAATCGCCGGCCAGGAGCTTATCGGGCCGCGCGTCGACAGGGCGCAGGATGATTTAAGCTGCGTCCACACCGGCGCCAGGCCCGTCAGATCGATGTCGAACCTCGTGATGTCCGTCTTGTCGTCCGGCATCGAGATGATTTCACGCACATGCAGCGAGCGGGAGGCCAGTATCGCCTTGACCATGTCGGAGTCGATGCTGCCGCGCCAGACTTCATACTTGCCGACCCGCAGCGAAAATCCTCCGGCCTCCTCGTCCTTGTCGGCGTCCGCCGTCATCATGATCATGCTCTTGCCGATGACCGTCTCGTCGATCTCGCCCGCGAACGTCAGCGGCACGCGCTTGCTGCTCTCGCAGGACAGGCGCCACTCCATCGTGCGGAACGACGAGCCGTTCTCCTTCTTCATCGTCGCGATCTTGCGGATGAACGGCCGGGCCTCCTTCTCCAGCGTCCACGTGGTCTCGGCGAGCGGTCGCGTGTCGATGCCGAAACGATAGAGCTCGGACCGCGTCAGCACATGCAGGTCTTCGAACTTCACTGTCCGGATGAGAGCATCGAGCTCGCGGCTGATCCCCATCGCCGCGATGAAGGCGGCGCGATCGCGATCGGCCGACAATATCCGGCGCTGTCTGTATTCGGCGACCGCCTCGGGAGCCGGATGTCCGTGAAGGAGGAGGACCAGTCTGGAGTTATGGACCGCCAGCGCGGCGTCGGGGGCGACCTCGCGTGATGTCGCGCCAAGAAACAGGTAACCGCAGGCCGAGTTGCACATCGCACGGTAGGTGGTGAGCTCGGCCTCGACCTCGCCACCTGCGTTCTTGAGCTTCAAGCACGCGGCATCGACCTGTGTGCCCGCCGCGCAGGCCGTCGCGATCGTCCTGCCGACCCGAGCAATCGCCTTGCGGCTGCGCAGCAACCGCGCGATCACATAGGACTGCTCCACGTTTCCGCCAGGCGAATGGAGATAGATCGGACGCTGGGTGTCCTTGACGCCGGCGAGGAAGCGGCGAATGCGCGGCGCAGCGTCCCCATCGATCTCGCCCTCGATGGCGATCCAGCGGTCGCAGCCCGGTCCGCATGCGTCGGGCGGTCCCTTGGCGAGATAGATCGTCAGCCTGGAGGCAAATCCGGCTTTCTCGACCCGGGTTGCTTCTGCATGGAGTGCGCCGGGAAGCAACAGCAAGCCCAGGAGGAACAAGGTTCGGACGAGCATGCAACGATCGACTACGCGCGAGGAGCCTGGACTGACGCTATACGATGATCGATGCGATCACAACTTGCGGTGGCGTGTCGGCACGTGCTTATTTGGCCAACAGCCGGGCCGGCGATCCCACGTTCGAGCCCGGCGGGCGATCGAGACCTCGGCATGGGATAGTTGGCGCACGGCGCGCGAGCCAAATCGTGCTTTGGAGTAGTCCTGTCGTTCTGTGACGACATGGCGCTGCGCGGCGAGGCGGGTGCGATCGAGATCGCGCCGTCGTTGAGCACGCCACCCTGGCAGTAGACGAAAATCTGTTACGCGCGCTCTCGTTTGCAAGCCGCCTTCACATGCGCGATGCCGCGCTTTTCGGAAGAGCGTTCAGAGCCGGATCACGTCGCACGGTCGATGATCTCAAGGAGCCGGTCGCAGGACGCTTCGATCCTCTTGAGCGGAGACGTCGCGATGCCCAGCAACAGTCCTGGGCGCGCCGAAGCCTTCGACGCATACCAGAGCGATAGCGGCGTAGGCGCCAGTCCGAGCGATGCTGCTTCCCTGGCGATGGCAAGATCGGCTGCTCCCTCCGGCAATCGCAGCACCGCTGCCAATCCGGCAATCGCAACGTTCTCGGTGCGTGCACGAAGGTATTTCAGCAATGCCTCGCCCTGCGCTGCGTAGACCCGTTTCGTGCGTCGAAGATGTCGGAGATAATGGCCGTCGCGCATGAAATCGGCCGTCGCGAGCTGCACCGCGGGCCCGGGCGCGGGCGCGAGGCATGCCGCAGCTTCGGCAAATCGGGACGCCAGAGCGGCCGGTGCAACGACAAAGCCCAGCCGCAGGGCAGGGGTCACGGTCTTGCTGAAAGAGCCGATGTGAATGACGCGCCCGGCGCGGTCGAGCGAGGCCAGCGCAGGTGTCGCCCGGCCCTTGAGCTGAAGCTCGCTCAGGTAGTCGTCCTCGATCACCCACGCGTTGCTTTGCGCCGCCCAGTCGAGCAGGCGTGAGCGTCTTGCCAGCGACAATGTCGATCCGAGCGGTGCCTGCTGGCCTGGCGTCACGACAGCCAGTGCCGCATTGGGCGCATGTTTCAGGCCGTAGTCGACATCGATGCCATCAGCGTCGACTGGGACCGGCGCGATTGACAATCGCGCAAGCTCGAGGCCGTGCCGGGTGAAGGGAAAGCCTGGGTCCTCAACCCAGACTTTCTTTTGTTCGAGACCGAGGACACGGAGCGCCAGGCCGAGGCCGCCGCTGAAGCCGCCGGTGATGATGATCTGGGACGGGGAGCATTCGATCCCGCGCGCCAACGCAAGGTAGGCCGCGATCTCGCGTCGCAGCTCCAGCTCCCCACGTGGGTCCGGGTAGATCGCCGGCGCGCTGACCTCAATGCGAACCGCCTGCGCGCGCACGCGCGCGAGCAGCGTGGCTGGAAAGGTCTCCCGTGCCGGTACGCCCATCTGGAAGATTGCCGGCCCGGCGGTGAGCTCCTGGTACATCTCCATGAACGAGCCGGGGGCCGGGGCCTTGTCCCGGCGAACGGGAAAGGACGGCCGGTCCGCGACACGCGTGCCTGTGGCGCGGGCGGCGACGATCAGTTGGGCGGATGAGAGCTTTTCGTAGGCCGACCGCACAGTGCCGCGCGCGACGCCCAGCTGAGCTGCAAGGTCCTGCCAGGACGGCAGGCGGGCGCCCGGGGCGAGCACGCCGCTTTGAATGGCGGCCCTGATCCCCTTGTGGATCTGCTCCGCCAGCGGCGTCTTCGCGGAACGGTCGAGCTCCAGGCGCAGCGGTTTGGTCATGCTGCTTTGGTACACGAAATTTGTGCATTCTTGGTCCTTTTTTATGGACCATGTCAGGGACAGCTAAGGGGGCAAAGGGGAGCGCTCCGCCCCCGATCATCAAGGAGAAGCACATGAGCAAGCGCCTCGATTACAACCACATCGCACCGGCAGGCGCGAAGGCACTGGGTGGTGTCTACGGCTACGTCATGCAGAGTGGACTGCCTGCGACGCTGGTCAACCTCGTCTATCTCCGCGTCTCGCAGATCAACAACTGCGCCTACTGCCTCGACATGCATACGCGCGACTTGCTCAAGAGCGGCGTGAAGACCGAAAAGCTCGCGCTGCTGCAGGCATGGGCCGAGGCCGGAAACCTCTTCGACGCGCGCGAGCGCGCGGCCCTCGCCTGGGCTGAGACGGTGACCCGCGTCGCCGAGACCGGTGTGCCTGATGACGCCTATCAAGCCGCGCGCGCGGTCTTCAGCGAGCGCGAGCTCGTCGATCTCACGATCGCAATCGGCCTGATGAATGCGTACAATCGGATGTCGATCAGCTTCCGGAACACGCCGCAGGCCGCCATCGAAAAGGCCGCCTGATTGCGAACGGCATCAGCCGAACAGATGCAAAGCAGGAGCCTGAAAATGACGAGCGTGATCTCCGGCGTCAAGATTCCCGACAGCCAACTGGCGCGCGAAGCCGCCGAACTGGTGCGCAGTTACGAAGACGAGATGTTGTTCAACCATTCGGTCCGCGTCTACGCGTTCGGCGCGATGAAAGGGCTGCGTCAGAAGCTGAAGTTCGATTCCGAGCTGCTTTATGTCGCGGCGCTGTTTCACGATCTCGGCCTCGTCGATCACTACCACACGGAGACCAGGCGATTTGAGGTCGACGGCGCCGACGCCGCACGCGATTTTCTTCGGGCGCGCGGCATTGCCGAACCGCAAGCCGATCTGGTGTGGGAAGCGATCGCGCTGCACACCACGCCCGGCATTCCCCAATTCATGAGGCCGGAAATCGCACTCACCAACGCAGGCGTTTTGGTGGATGTCGTGGGTGTTGGTTTTGACGATTACACGCCGGAGCAGCGCGACCAGGTGATCACTGCGTTTCCGCGCGGCGACTTCAAGAACGAATTCTTGAAGGTGCAGACCTGCTCAGCCCTGAAGAAGCCGCAGACAACTTTTGGGACGGTCAACTTCGACTACATCGAGGATCATGATCCCAACTTCCGCAAGCCAAACGCGTGTGCGCGTATCCGCAACACGCCCTGGCAAAGCTAACTCGATGCAGCTCTACGCGACCGGATCCCTGGCAGTATTCGAACGGCTGCGATGATCCGGCGCCAGCGGCGGCGCCGGCCTTGCGGGAGCGTTCTTCGGCGCAGCAGCGTCGCCGCTTAAGGTGACCTCGATCGGCGCGGGTCCGGCGTCGCCCCAGGCGACGATCCAGATCAGGAAGCCGAGCAGCGCCAGCGCGGCGCCGACGGGACCGGTGGAGGTCCAGCCCAGCCCCTCGCGAATGGCAATTCCTCCCAGGAACGGGCCGAGCGCATTGGCGGTGTTGAATGCCGAATGGTTCAGTGCGGCAGCGAGTGCCTGCGCTTCTCCCGCCACGTCCATGAGCCGCGTCTGCAGGATGGCGCCGAGCGAGACGCTGGCGCCGATCGCGAACACGTCGACCGCCAGGAGCCAGGGATTGCCGGCGGCAAGCGGAAACACCAGGAGTGCGACTGCGGCGAACAGCAGGATCACGCCCGCCGTCGGCATCAAGGCGCGGTCGGCGAAGCGTGGCACGAACAGATTGCCGAGCGTGGCGCCGATGCCGAACACGGCCAGAAAGAACGGAATGACCGCGGGGCTGACCTTGGTGACCTCGATCAGCGTCGTCGCCAGATAGGTGTAGACGGCGAACATGCCGCCGAAGCCGATGGCGCCGATCGCGAGCGTGATCCAGACCCGGCCGCTTCTCAGCGCCCCGAGTTCCCGCAACGGATCGGACCTGCCGGCCCGATCGCGCGGCGCGAACAGGGCGCAGAGCAGCACCGTGAGCAACGCCAGCACCGACACGAGGGCGAAGCTCGCGCGCCAGCCGACCGCCTGCCCAATCAGATTGGCCAGCGGAACGCCGATGATGGTGGCAGAGGTCAGGCCGAGCATCACCTGACCGACCGCTTGCGAGCGGCGATGTTGAGGAACGAGCGAGGCTGCGACCAGCGCAGCGATACCGAAATAGGCGCCATGCGGCAATCCGGAGAGAAAGCGGGCCGCGATCATCGAGCCGTAGCTGGGTGCCAACGCGGTGAGCGCATTGCCGAGCGCAAACACGGCCATCAGCACCAACAGCTGCGTGCGCCGGGCGAAGCGCGCGCCTAGCACGGCGATCAGCGGTGCGCCCAGCACGACGCCGAGGGCATAGGCGCTGATCGCGTGGCCCGCGGTCGGCTCGTCGATGCCGAGATCGGCGGCGAAAAATGGCAGCAGGCTCATCGATGCGAATTCGGTGGTTCCGATCGCAAAGCCGCCCATCGCGAGCGAGACGAGGACGATGGCGAGGTGAGGGGGTGCCGAGGTTGCGGGTGAATTCGCGCGTGGCGAGGTCGCTTGATGCGAGGTCGTCATGTGTCCTGCATTGGTGGCGTCAACGGGAACCAGCCCAGCGAACGTCGCCATCCCTGCAAGATTTGTCCGTCTACTTAAACCCGGATCAGCCCGCGTCAACACCTAGCGGCGGCGATGCAGATCCGCGCGGCTCGACGTGCTCGCCAGACACTGTGCGCAAGTATCGAACCTTCCAATGCTCAGCCCGAGCTAGTCATGCCGAATCGATGATGCGTGCCGAATTGCGCGCGTCTGGAACCCCTGTTTAGCCGAGTGCGAATGTGGCGAATGCGAGCGAAAATGTGGCGACTATGGGGAGATCAATCGCGTGCACAACTCTACTCTTCAATCACGCGAATGTGCGCGCGACCACGTTACGCGCGCATGCAGCATATGTCGTGTCGTCGACATTGGAACTACTGCAAACACTTGTTTCAAAGGGTTTCCAGCGCGCTCTGCTAAATCTTCATTAATGAAGCGCGGCCCTTTGGGACCGACTGTTGCGTCGAGGTTACAGCAATTCCGTCGACGGCTGTTATGACGAAGACACGGCCCGGGGGCCTACTGAAGAAACTGGAACGGGAATCAAATGAACAAGAATTTGTTGCTTGCCGCTGTCAGCCTTGTCGCGCTCAGCGCGGCTGCGCCGGCGGTGGCTGCTGATCTCGCGGCGCGGCCTTACACCAAGGCGCCTGCGATGGTCGCTGCGATCTATGACTGGAGCGGCTTCTACATCGGTCTCAACGGCGGTGGCGGTTCGGCGCACGCGGACTGGGACATCGTCGGCTTCGGTCGTGATGGTTCGCACGATGCGACCGGCGGCACGGTCGGTGGTCAGATCGGCTATCGCTGGCAGTCCGGACAGTGGGTGTTCGGCGTGGAAGGTCAGGGCAACTGGGCCGACTTCTCCGGCAGCCATGTCGGCGCGATCTCCGGCCTCACCAACAACACCAAGATCGATTCGTTCGGTCTGATCACCGGCCAGGTCGGCTACGCCTGGAACAACGTGCTGGTCTACGTGAAGGGCGGCGCGGCTGTGGTCGGCACCAAGTACGACGCCTCTCTCGCCGGCGTGTCGGTTGCCTCGGCCAGCGACACCCGTTGGGGCGGCACCGTCGGCGCAGGCCTCGAGTTCGGCTTCGCTCCGAACTGGTCGGTTGGCGTCGAGTACGACCATATCTTCCTGGGTGGCCAAGACCGGAATCTGACCGGCGTCCTCGGTGTTCTGCCGGTCCACGTCAGCCAGGACGTCGACATGGGCCTCGTCCGCCTGAACTACAAGTTCGGCGGCCCGATGATCGGCCGCTACTAAGGCAGTCGCTTTGAGAGAAGCGGTCGTCGAAAGCCCCGGCCATCGGCCGGGGCTTTTTTGTTTCGTGAATTCAGCGAGTTAACCATTCAGCTTTGAGGGTGCCGAGATCGCTTGACTCCCGGGAACGAAATGAGAACAATGTTCTGCATACGTTCTTGTGATGGAGCAAGCCATGTTCAAGATTTTCGTGGAAGAAGCCGCCGCCCTCGCCTCGATCTCGCTGTTCGTCGGAATGATCGCAATCTGGGCGCAGGTGATTCCGCAGCTCTAGACCAGCGATTTTGTAATCCGGTGGTCAGGAACCCGATTGAAGCTTCTCGGGGCCGTCTCGTGGCCCCTTGGGGAAAAGCGGGACGACGCGGCGAAGCGGCCGCTCCGGCGTGGACTCTGAAGCGGTGAGCCCCCACCATTGCAGGGCGAGTCGGCGAAGGTAGGTGGATGGCGGGTGCAGGATGCCCTGATCATCCCTTGGCGCCGGCGACCGCTCCATCTCATCTGCAAGAGGCCGTCACGCGACCATGCCGAGCGCCGGATTTGTCCACCTTCATGTTCACTCGGCCTATTCGCTGCTCAAGGGCTCGATCAAGATCGCCAAGCTCGCCGAGCTTGCGAAGAAGGACCACCAGCCGGCCTTGGCGCTGACCGACACCGACAACATGTTCGGTGCGCTGGAGTTCTCAGACAAGATGGCGGGTTCCGGCATCCAGCCGATCGTCGGCTGTGAGCTCGCGATCGACTTCGGCGACCAGGACCCGAATGCGCGCAATGCGCTTCTGCCATCGCGTGTGGTGCTTCTGGCGGCGCAAGAGCGCGGTTATCGCAGCCTGATGCGGCTGAATTCGCGTGCGTTCCTGGAGACGCCCGACACCCATGCCTCCCACATCAAGTTCGACTGGCTCGAAGGCGAGACCGAGGGCCTGATCGCGCTCACCGGCGGTCCGGACGGACCGGTCTCGCTGGCGCTTGCCGCCGGGCAGGCCGAAATTGCGGCGTTGCGCTGCGAGCGTCTCGCCAGCCTGTTCGGCGACCGCCTGTATATCGAACTGCAGCGCCACAACACCGACAAGGAGCGGCGCATCGAGAGCGGCCTGATCGACATCGCCTACGCCAAGGGCCTGCCGCTGGTCGCGACCAACGAGCCGTATTTCGCGTCGACCGACGATTACGAGGCACATGACGCGCTGCTCTGCATCGCCGGCGGCCGCCTGATCGCCGAGACCGAGCGCGAGCAGCTCACCCCCGATCACCGCTTCAAGACCCGCGCCGAGATGGCGGTGCTGTTCGCCGACATTCCGGAGGCGTTGGCCTCGACGGTGGAGATCGCCGAGCGCTGCTCGTTCCGCCCGATGACGCGCAAGCCGATTCTGCCGTTCTTCACGGTCGGTGCCGCATCGAGCTCGGATGCGGCCGCGGTCGAGGCCGCCGAGTTGAAGCGCCAGGCGGAGGAGGGGCTCGCCAACCGCCTGCGCGTCCACGGCCTGTCGCAGGGTACGAGCGAAGAAGACTACAACAAGCGCCTGGCGTTCGAACTCGACGTCATCATGCGCATGAAATACGCCGGCTACTTCCTGATCGTGTCGGACTTCATCAAATGGGCGAAGTCGCAAGGCATTCCGGTCGGGCCGGGCCGCGGCTCCGGTGCAGGTTCGCTGGTGGCGTGGGCGCTGACCATCACCGATCTCGATCCGATCAAGTTCGGCCTGCTGTTCGAGCGCTTCCTGAATCCCGAGCGCGTCTCGATGCCGGATTTCGACATCGACTTCTGCCAGGACCGCCGCGGCGAGGTGATCAAGTACGTCCAGGAGCGCTACGGCCGCGACCAGGTCGCGCAGATCATCACCTTCGGTACGCTGCAGGCGCGCGGCGTGCTGCGCGACGTCGGCCGCGTGCTGCAGATGCCCTATGGCCAGGTCGACAAGCTCACGAAACTCGTGCCGCAGAACCCGGCCGCGCCGGTGACGCTGGCGGCTGCGATCGAGAGCGAGCCTAAGCTGCAGGCGTTCCGCGACGAAGATCCGGTGGTGGCGCGCGCCTTCGACATCGCGCAACGCCTCGAGGGCCTGACGCGCCACGCCTCGACGCACGCGGCCGGCATCGTGATCGGCGATCGCCCCTTGAGCGAACTCGTGCCGATGTACCGCGATCCCAAGTCGGACATGCCGGTGACCCAGTTCAACATGAAATGGGTCGAGCCGGCGGGCCTCGTCAAATTCGACTTCCTCGGCCTGAAGACGCTGACCGTGCTCGACGTTGCGTGCAAGCTGCTCAAGCCGCGCGACATCCATGTCGATCTCGCCACGCTGCCGATCGACGATGCGGAAAGCTACCAGATGCTGGCGCGCGGCGAGGTGGTCGGCGTGTTCCAGGTTGAAAGCCAGGGCATGCGGCGCGCGCTGGTCGACATGCGCCCCGACCGTTTCGAGGACATCATCGCGCTGGTGGCGTTGTATCGCCCGGGCCCGATGGCGAACATCCCGACCTATTGCTCGCGCAAGCACGGCGACGAGGAGCCGGAATATCTGCATCCCGTGCTGGAGCCGATCCTGAAAGAGACGTTCGGCGTCATCATCTACCAGGAACAGGTGATGCAGATCGCGCAGGTGATGTCGGGCTATTCGCTCGGCGATGCCGACCTGCTCCGCCGCGCCATGGGCAAGAAGATCCGCGCCGAGATGGACAAGCAGCGCGACATCTTCGTCGCGGGCGCTGTCAAGAACGGTGTGCCGAAGGGGCAGGCCGAGACCATCTTCGAGCTGCTGGCCAAGTTCGCCGATTACGGTTTCAACAAGAGCCACGCGGCAGCCTATGCGCTGGTGTCCTATCACACCGCCTACATGAAGGCGCATTATCCGGTGGAGTTCATCGCAGCGTCCATGACGCTCGATCTCAACAATACCGACAAGCTTTCCGAATTCCGATCCGAGGCGCAGCGCCTCGGCATCAAGGTCGAGCCGCCGAACATCAATCGCTCGGGCGCGACCTTCGAGGTCGGCGAGAAGACGATCTACTATGCGCTCGCAGCGCTGAAGGGCGTCGGCATTCAGGCGATCGACCAGATCATCGAGGAGCGCAACAAGCGGGGATTGTTCACCTCGCTCGCCGATTTCGCCGCGCGGGTCAATCCGCGCGCGATCAACAAGCGCATCATCGAAAGCCTTGCCGCTGCCGGCGCCTTCGACACGCTGGAGCCGAACCGGGCGCGCGTCTTCGCCGGAGCGGATTCGATTCTGGCCGCCTGCCAGCGCGCGCATCAGGCCGAGACCATCGGCCAGAACGACATGTTCGGCAGCTCGGCAGATGCGCCGACGATCATGCTGCCGCAGATCGAACCCTGGCTGCCGGCCGAGCGGCTGCGCCGCGAATACGACGCGATCGGCTTCTTCCTGTCGGGACATCCGCTCGACGATTACGCGACCGTGCTAAAGCGGCTGCGGGTGCAGAGCTGGGCGGAGTTCTCGCGCGCGGTGAAGACCGGTGCCACCGCCGGCAAGGTCGCGGCGACCGTGGTCTCGCGCATGGAGCGGCGCACCAAGACCGGCAACAAGATGGGCATCATGGGTCTCTCCGATCCCACGGGCCATTTCGAGGCGGTGCTGTTCTCCGAAGGCCTTGCGCAATATCGCGACGTGCTGGAGCCTGGCGCCGCCGTGCTGCTCCAGCTCGGGGCCGAGCTCCAGGGCGAGGACGTTCGCGCCCGCGTGCTGCATGCCGAGCCGCTGGATGACGCCGCCGCCAAGACGCAGAAGGGCCTGCGCATCTTCCTGCGTGACACCAAGCCGCTCGAGTCCATCGCCAAGCGTCTCGCCGGCCCCGACATGGCCGCGTCGAACGGAGGCGCGCCAAAGGTCGGCAGTCCCGGCATCGCGCCGCGATCCAATGGCGATGGCGAGGTCTCGCTGGTGATGATGCTCGACCTCGAGACCGAGGTGGAGATGAAGCTGCCCGGGCGCTTCAAGGTTTCGCCGCAGATCGCCGGTGCGATCAAGGCGGTCGCGGGCGTGGTGGACGTGCAGCAGCTATGAATTCTGACAACCGGTCTGCATAAGTCGATTGCAACTATACCGTGTCGTTCGATATGCTCTCAAGCGGCTGAATTGGGGGCGTGAGGTAAGGATGTTTTGGCGTGGTGCTTTTGCGCTGTTGATCGCTATTTGGTTGGGGGCTGTGAGACTGCGAGAGAGAGGTTGGACTACTCCGCAATGACGCAAAAGATCGGGCCACCGGGCGGGACTCGGTCACGGATCGTCGTGTTGCGCGAGAAGGGCTACGGTGGCATCACCGATGCGGGCTGGGACGTCAAACTGGACGGCGGTCCAATGGCCGACCTCAAGACCGGAACGTACATTTATCTCGATCGTCCTCCAGGCCAACATCAGCTCTCGGCCACCGCAGCGATGTTTCCGGGCGTCAGCCAGCGAGACTTTTCTACGCAGGCCGGCCGCACCTATTTCTTCCTGGCGCGACCAAGCGACAGGTCGAAAGTCCTCGGCGGAATGGCAGCCGCGGGCGGTGTGGCAGGGCTGCTCGTCGGCGCCGCAATAACCCGATCCTGGACCGCTCGATTTCTTTCCTTTGGAGGAAGATGCAGCCCGCAAGACGATTGCCGAGCTTCGCCTGCTTGAGTAGCGTTATCTCGGTTGTTGATGGCGTGCTGGAACGCGCGTTTTCCCCGTGCGATCAATCGGTGCTGATGTGGTATCTCTATCGTCTGATCCACATGGGACGGCTGCCGCTTTAGGACCAAGGCTGGAGGACAGAATGTGTGAAGACTGCAGTCCTGACCTGCTACGTCCGACGATGCTTTCGCGGCGATCCACCATGCTGTCTGTCGGCTCCGTCCTTAGCCTTGGGTTCGCCGGTCGTGCGCTCGCCAAGGAGACCAAGGCTCCGCCCAAACCGCAGAACGTGCTGTCGCCAGACGCGGCGTTGAAGCGGCTGATGGAGGGCAATGCGCGCTACGTCGCCGGCGTGTCACGGCGCCACGATTTCAAGCACGAGCGCGAGGCGCTGGCCGGCGGGCAGAATCCGTTCGCAGCCGTGTTGAGCTGTGCGGACTCACGCATCGCGCCGGAGTATGCCTTCGACAGCGGCCGCGGCGATCTGTTCGTCTGCCGCGTGGCCGGAAACTTTGCCGGTACCGAGACCATCGCCAGCATGGAATATGCGGTCGCCGTGCTCAATACGCCGCTGATCCTCGTGCTCGGCCATGATGCCTGCGGCGCGGTCGATGCGACGCTGAAAGCGATCAAGGACGACAAGTCGCCGCCGGGACACATCCCTTCGCTGGTCGATGCGATCGCGCCCGCCGCCAAGGCTGCGATGCAGCAGGGTGGGGACGTGCTCAACAAGGCGATCCGGCAGAACGTGATCGACAACATCGCCAAGCTGAAGTCGGCCGCGCCGATTCTCAATGCGGCCGTGGAGCAGGGCAAGCTGAAGGTCGCCGGCGGCATCTACCGCCTCACGACGGGAACAGTCGAGCTGATCGCGCAGGGCTGAACGAGGACCGGGCCTTGTCGCACCTTGCGGTCCGTGTAGCTAATGGCCGGCGCGGCCGGCCATTCCTCCGCCTCAATCTCAGCTTCTCGTTCAAGCGCCATTCAGCTGGCTACGCGTTTGATGCGCGGTGGCACCTCGACAACAAAAGCGGGCAAGCAAGCCATGCGTGGGACGCTCAGAGTCTTCATCTGCCTTCTCCTGCCGGTCGTGGCTCTTGTCGCGGGCGCGCCAGATCCGGCGCGTGCGCAGCAGCAGGAAAAGCGCATCGCGCTCGTGGTCGGCAACGGCGCCTATGCCAAGTCGCCGCTGGCGACGACCGCGAACGATGCCGGGCTGATCGCCCAGACGCTGCAGGCGGCGGGCTTCGACGTTGTCGGCGCACGCGATCTCGACGGCGACACGCTGCGCAAGAGCTTTCGCGATTTCATCCAGAAGGCGCAGGCGTCCGGCCCGGGCACCGTCGCGATGATCTATCTGGCCGGCTATGGCGTGCAGCTTGCCGGCGAGAACTATTTCATCCCGGTCGATTCCAACATCACCCGCGACACCGACATTCCGACCGAGGCCCTGCGCGTCAGCGACTATGTTCGCCAGCTTGCGGCCATTCCGCTCAAGGCCAACATCATCGTGCTCGACGCGGCCCGCGCGCAGCCCTTCGTGGAGGGCGGCCAGCCGATCGCGAGCGGGCTGGCGCTGGTCGAGCCCGAGACGAACATGCTGATCGCCTTCAACGCGGCGCCCGGCACGGTGGCGCCGGAGGAGCCGGGGCCCTACGGCATCTATGCGCAGTCGCTCGCCGAGATGATCCGCACCGGCGGCCTGCCGCTGCCCGAGGTGTTCGACCGCGTCCGCCTGCGCGTCAACGAGGCCTCCAAGGGCGCGCAAGTGCCCTGGAACGAGCAGAAGATCGCCGCCCCGTTCTCGTTCTTCGAGCGCGGGCCCGATGCGCCGCCGCCGGATGCCGCGCCCGACCAGGTTGCTGCGATCCGCAACAAGCCGATCCGCGATCTCGGCGTGCAGGATGCCTATGCCGCCGCGCTCGAGCGCGACACGCTGCCGGCCTATGAGGAATTTCTCTCGGCCTATCCGGATGATCCGATGTCGAAGCGCGTGATGGCGATCGTGGCGGCGCGCCGCGAGGCGATCACCTGGCGGCGGACCTACCGGACCGACACGCCGGAGGCCTATTGGTCGTATCTGCGCCGCTATCCGCGTGGACCGCATGCGGCGGATGCGCGCCGCCGCCTTGCGATCCTCACCGCGCCGGCCGAGCCGCCGCCGAGCTTTGCGATGATCGACTACGACGTGCCGCCACCGCCGCCGGAGGAGGTGGTCTATGTCGATCGTCCCGTGCTGTATTTCAGCGATCCTGATTTCGGCTTCGCGCCGCCGCCACCGCCGCCGGTCTACTATTTGCCGCCGCCGCCGCCGGATTTCGTCGTGCTGCCGCCCCCACTCCCCGTGGTCGGCCTGTTCGTGCTGCCGCAGCCCGTGTTCGTGCCGATCCCGGTGTTCGTCAGGCCGCCGGTCTACGTCGCACCGCCGCCGAACAACATCATCTACCAGAACATCCACAACACCACGGTCATCAACACCGTGATCAACCGGCCGCCGGCACCGCTCGCGGGAGCAGGCGCAGGGAACGGATCGGCCAATCTGGCGCCAGCCGTCGCCGGACGTGCCAACCCGGCCGGTCCGGCGGTGCCGCAGGCCGTCGTCCAGCGCGCCGCCCTGATCCAGCAGGGCAAGGCGCCGATGCCACCGAGTGCGACCATCCAACCGATGGCAAGGCCCGGCCGGCCTTCGGCGACGCCGGCCAATGTCGCGCCGACCGCAGCGCCACTCGTTGCGCCACAGACCAGGGTGCCTCAGGCCAACACGCTGCCGGTTCCTGGTGCCCAGGGCGGCCCGCCGGCACCGCCCGCAGGGGCAGGGCCTCTGCCGGGTGGAAGGCCGGTGCCGCCGACGGCGACCGCACCCGGCGCGCCGCCGCCAACCCATCCGGGAGCGCCGACGACTGCTGCTCCCGGCACAGCGCCGCCGGCTCATCCCGGAGCGCCAACGGCCGCCGCTCCGGCGACCGCGGCGCCGACTCCGGCAAGCCCGGCCGTTGCGCCTGGCCAGCCGCCAAAGCCGCCGGTGGCCCAGACACCACCGCCCGGGGGCGGGCCTGCCGATCGCGCCAAGTCCGCAACCCGCGAGCCAGCTGGTTCGCCGCCACCGGGGCCTGGCGCGCCCGGCACGCCTGCGGGTGTCGCCGGAAGACCCATTGCGCCGCCGCCTTCGGCCGCACGCGAGCAGATTAGGCCGCCGCATCTGCAGCCGACCCCGCCGCAGGCGGCTAGACCGTCCGCACCACCCCCGCGACCCCAGGCCGTGGCGCGGCCTACGCCGCCACCTCCGCCGCGCGTGTCGGCCCCGCCGCCAAGGATGGCTGCGCCTCCGCCGCCACGACCGGCTCCGCCGGCTGCAGTCGCGCGGCCGGCGCCACCGCCGATGGCCCGGCCTGCGCCGCCACCGATGGCCCGGCCCGCGCCGCCGCCAATGGCGCGGCCCGCGCCGCCGCCGCCGGTTGCCCGGCCGGCGCCTGCGCCGCCGCCGCGCATGGCCGTCGCGCCGCCACCTCCGCCACGTCCGGCGGCGCCTCCGCCGCCGCCGCGCATGGCCGTCGCGCCGCCACCTCCGCCACGTCCGGCGGCGCCTCCGCCGCATCCCGCGGCCCCGGCGGCAAAGAAGTGCCCGCCGAACCAGCCGAGGTGCTAGGGGAAGGCCGGCTCTCCAGGGAAGGGGGCCTCTCGCGGGCGAAAACTGCCCCCGAAAGGCCCTTATTTCCTTGCTTCTGGCCGAAATGGCGCTATATAGCGCGCCATCTCACACGGAAACATGGCTCACAAGGCCGTCCGGTGGCAACCGGGGCGAGAACGCTCCATTTTGCTCACACGTTTCCGGAGGAACCAACCGGAGAATTAGAACGATGGCGCTACCCGATTTCACCATGCGTCAGCTGCTCGAAGCTGGCGTGCACTTTGGTCACCAGTCTCACCGCTGGAATCCGAAAATGGCTCCGTTCATTTTCGGCGCCCGCAACAACATCCACATCGTCGACCTCGCCCAGACCGTGCCGATGCTGCACACGGCCCTTCAGGCCGTTAGCGACACCGTCGCCAAGGGCGGCCGCATCCTGTTCGTCGGCACCAAGCGCCAGGCTCAGGACGGTGTTGCGGACGCAGCCAAGCGCTGCGCCCAGTACTTCGTCAATTCGCGCTGGCTCGGCGGCACGCTGACCAACTGGAAGACGATCTCGGCCTCGATCAAGCGCCTGCGTCATCTCGATGACGTGCTCTCCGGCGGCGACGCCAGCTCCTACACCAAGAAGGAGCGCCTGACGCTTCAGCGCGAGCGCGACAAGCTCGACCGCTCGCTCGGCGGCATCAAGGACATGGGCGGTCTGCCCGACCTGATCTTCGTGATCGACACTAACAAGGAAGACATCGCGATCCAGGAAGCCCAGCGGCTCAACATCCCGGTCGCCGCGATCGTCGACACCAATTCGGACCCCAAGGGCATCACCTATGTGGTGCCGGGCAATGACGACGCCGGCCGTGCGATCGCGCTCTATTGCGACCTGATCGCGCGCGCTGCGATCGACGGCATCTCGCGCGCCCAGGGCGATTCGGGTATCGACATCGGTGCCTCGACCCGTCCGCTCGCCGAAGAGCTGCCGGCTGCTTCCTCGAGCGGCTTCCAGGGCCTTGCAGGTCCGCGCGGCACCGCCGACGACCTCAAGAAGCTCCCGGGCGTGTCGGGTGCGATCGAGAAGAAGTTCAACGACCTCGGCATCTTCCACTACTGGCAGCTCGCCGAGCTCGACCACGACACCGCGCACACGATCGGCGAAGAAGTCGGTCTGCCGAGCCGCGCGGACGCCTGGGTGGCCAAGGCCAAGGCGCTGACCGCGGAAGCGGAATAGTCAAAAAGGCGATGGGTTGGCCGGGTAAGCCCCGGCCACCATTTCATTCAGTTGACGCGAATTCCTGAGATGGACCGCGGCGGGGCAATGGGATGCCGCGCCGCGGCGAACCGGCAGGCAAGAAGGATTTTCAACGATGGCAACGATCACAGCTGCGATGGTCAAGGACCTGCGCGAGTCGACCGGCGCGGGCATGATGGACTGCAAGGCCGCGCTGACCGAAAACGACGGCAATATGGAAGCGGCGCAGGACTGGCTGCGCAAGAAGGGCCTGTCGAAGGCCGCCAAGAAGTCGGGCCGCGTCGCGGCCGAGGGCCTGATCGGCGCGCTCACCAAGGGCAGCAAGGGCGTCGTGGTCGAGGTCAACTCCGAGACCGACTTCGTCGCGCGCAACGGCCAGTTCCAGGGTCTGGTCAAGATGATCGCCCAGGTCGCGTTCGACGCCGGCGCCGATGTCGAGAAGATCAAGGCCGCCAAGGTCGGCGACGTCACGATCGAGACCGCGATCAATGACGCGATCGCCACCATCGGCGAGAACATGACGCTGCGCCGGGCTGCCCAGCTCGAGGTGAGCCAGGGCGTGGTGTCGCACTATGTCCACGGGGCCGTCGTCGACGGCGCCGGCAAGATGGGCGTGCTCGTGGCGCTGGAATCGCCGGGCAAGGCCGACGAGCTCGCCGCGCTCGGCCGCCAGATCGCGATGCATGTCGCTGCCGCCAACCCGCTGGCGCTCGATCCGTCCGGCCTCGATCCGGCGGTCGTCAAGCGCGAGAAGGACGTGCTCGCCGACAAATATCGCCAGCAGGGCAAGCCTGAGAACGTGATCGAGAAGATCGTCGAGTCCGGCCTCAAGACCTACTACAAGGAAGTCTGCCTGCTCGAGCAGGCCTTCATCCACGACACCGGCAAGTCGGTGGCGCAGGCAGTGAAGGAGGCCGAGGGCAAGGTCGGCGGTCCCCTGAAGATCGCGGGCTTTGTGCGCTATGCTCTCGGTGAGGGAATCGAGAAGCAGGAAAGCGACTTCGCAGCGGAGGTCGCGGCGGCCAGCGGCAAGAAGTAAGCGCCGGAACGTTCCTTCCGGCGTGCCGCCGGAAGCGGCGCCCGGACAAGGAAAGTAGCTCATGACTGATCCGGTCTATCGTCGCGTCGTGATCAAGCTGTCGGGCGAATATCTCGCGGGACAGCAGGGTTTTGGTATCGATCAGCCGACCGTCGACCGGGTTGCGGACGACCTGATCGCCGCCCGCAAGCTCGGCACCGAGGTTGCGGTCGTAATCGGCGGCGGCAACATCGTGCGCGGTGTCGAGGTCTCCGCCCGCGGCGTGTCGCGGCCGACCGGCGACACCATGGGCATGCTTGCCACCATGATGAACTGCCTCGCGCTGGAAGCCGCGATCGAACGCAAGGGCACGCCGGCGCGGACGCTGTCGGCCTTCGTCATGCCGGAGATTTCCGAGCTGTTCACCCGCACTGCGGCGCACAAATACCTCGCCGAGGGCCGAATCGTGCTGCTCGGCGGCGGAACCGGCAATCCGTTCTTCACCACCGACACGACCGCAGTGCTCCGTGCCGCCGAGATCGGCGCCCAGGCGGTCCTGAAGGCGACCAATGTCGACGGCGTCTACTCGGCCGATCCGAAGAAGGATCCGACCGCCACGCGGTTCGACCGTCTGACGCATTCGCAGGCGATCGAGGGCGGCTACAAGGTGATGGATGCGACCGCCTTCGCGCTTGCCCGCGAGACGTCGCTGCCTATCATCATATTCTCGATCGCGCAGCCGGGTTCGATCGGTGCGATTCTACGTGGCGCCGGCCACGGAACCATAGTCGCCGGCTGACGGCTCGTCGTCGCGCCCTCAAGAGAAAGGGCGCGGAGAGGTCGCCGGGATTTTGAAGGAGAAACGTGATGGCCACGGGTAGTTTCGACCTCAACGAAGTGAAGCGCCGCATGCAGGGCGCCGTCCAGTCCCTCAAGCACGAGCTTGGCGGCCTGCGCACCGGCCGCGCCTCGGCCTCGATGCTCGATCCGGTGCAGGTCGACGCCTACGGCAGCCACATGCCGCTGAACCAACTCGCCACCGTCAGCGTGCCGGAGCCGCGCCTGATCTCCGTGCAGGTCTGGGACAAGTCGATGGTCAAGGCCGTGGAGAAGGCGATCGTCGATTCGAATCTCGGCCTGTCGCCCGCGACCGAGGGGCAGGTGCTGCGGTTGCGTATCCCCGAGCTCAACGAGGAGCGGCGCAAGGAGCTGGTGAAGGTCGCGCACAAATACGCAGAAGCCGCCAAGGTCGCCGCGCGCCATGTCCGTCGCGACGGTCTAGACGTGCTCAAGAAGCTCGAAAAGAACCACGAGATGTCCGAGGACGACCAGAAGCGTCACGCCGACGAGGTGCAGAAGGCAACCGACGGCACGATCGCCGAGATTGACCAGTTGCTGGCCGCCAAGGAAAAAGAAATCCTCACCGTTTAAGGCATTGCCTTCATGTCCAACGCCGCCGCGCCCGCAACGGAAGGACCCGATCGGTCCGAGGCGCCTGCGCATGTCGCCATCATCATGGATGGCAACGGGCGTTGGGCGGCGGCGCGCGGCTTGCCGCGCGCTGAAGGGCATCGCCGCGGCGTCGACGCGCTGCGCCGCGTGGTGCGCGCCTCGCACGAGCTCGGCATTCGCTATCTCACCATCTTCTCGTTCTCTTCGGAGAACTGGTCGCGCCCGGCGAGCGAGATCGGCGACCTGTTCGGCCTGCTCCGGCGCTTCATCCGCAACGATCTGGCGAGCCTGCATCGCGACGGCGTCAAGGTCCGTATCATCGGCGAGCGCGAGGGACTTGAGAGCGACATTTGTGCGCTCCTCAACGAGGCGGAGGAGCTGACGCGCGACAACACGCGCCTCACGCTCGTCGTCGCCTTCAACTACGGCTCGCGGCAGGAGATCGCGAAAGCGGCGCAGAAGCTCGCGCGCGAGGTCGCGGAGGGCAGGCGGGATCCCGCCACGATCGATGCCGAGACGCTTGGCGCGCATCTCGATGCGCCCGACATTCCCGATCCCGATCTCATCATCCGCACCAGCGGCGAGCAGCGCCTGTCCAACTTCCTGATGTGGCAGGCCGCCTATAGCGAGCTCGTCTTCGTGCCGATCCACTGGCCCGATTTCGACAAGGCGGCGCTGGAAAGCGCGGTCGCCGAATTTGCCAGGCGCGAGCGCCGTTTCGGCGGCCTGGTCGCGAAAACCGCCTCGTGAGCGAACCCGACGCCGCACCGGCGGGCTCCGCGCCCGCCCCGAGCAATCTCGTGCTGCGGGTCGCCGCGGCGCTGGTGCTGGCGCCGCTCGCCATTGCACTCGCTTACGCCGGCGGCTGGCTGTGGGCACTCCTTGTCACCCTGGTATCGATCGGGTTGTTCGCGGAATGGCTGATGGTGGTGGGCGCGGGCTCGGTCGCGCTGACGGGGGCGGGGACGATCGTCATCGCCATCATGGGATTTTGCGTTGCCTTCGGCGCGCTCAAGACAGCCGTCATTGCCGGCTGCATCGGCGGTGCGATCGTGACGCTGATCGCACGGGGCAAGTTCGTCTGGGCGGCTGCCGGCTTCGCCTATGCGTCGGCGGCGCTGCTGGCCTCGATCCTGGTGCGTCAGGATCTCGTCAACGGTTTCGCCGCCCTGATGTTCGTGCTGCTCGTGGTGTGGGCGACCGATATCGGCGGCTATTTCGCCGGCCGCAGCATTGGTGGACCGAAGCTATGGCCGCGCGTGAGCCCGAAGAAGACCTGGGCGGGCGCGGTCGGCGGCTTTGTCGCAAGCCTTCTGGTTGCGGCGGGCTTTACGGCTTGCGGGTTCGGAAAGATGGCACCATTGCTGCTCGTCAGCGCCATCCTGTCGGTGGTGTCGGCATTGGGCGATCTGTTCGAATCCGCCGTGAAGCGGCGGTTCGGTGTCAAGGATTCCAGTCACTTAATTCCCGGCCATGGCGGGCTTATGGACCGCCTGGACGGTTTTGTCGCCGCCATCCTGGTGGCATGGATTATCGGCTTTCTCCGCCATGGTGTGCATAGCGCCGGAAGCGGTCTTATGGTTTGGTGAGGATATGAGCGCGGTCCCATTGCGTAACAACAAGGCTGCGGCGGCTAGCGTCCGCAGCGTCACGGTACTCGGCGCCACCGGCTCGATCGGCGACAGCACGATGGACCTGCTGCGCGCGTCGCCCGAGCGCTACCGTGTCGAGGCGCTGACGGCGAACGGCAATGTCGCAGCGCTCGCCAAGCTCGCGAAGGAATTCTCCGCGCGCTACGTCGCGATCGCCGATACCTCCAAGCTCGCCGAACTCAAGGCTGCGCTGGCGGGCACCAGTACCGAATGCGGCGCCGGCGAAAGCGCGGTGATCGAGGCCGGTGCGCGTCCGGCCGATTGGGTGATGGCAGCCGTGAGCGGTGCCGCCGGACTGAAGCCGGCCCTGGCAGCTGTCGATCGCGGCGCGCATGTCGCGCTCGCCAACAAGGAATGTCTGGTCTGCGCCGGTGATTTCTTCATGCAGCGCGCGGCGAAAGCGGGCGCCTGCATCCTGCCGGCCGATTCCGAGCACAATGCGCTGTTCCAGGCGCTGGCCTCGGGCAATCGCGACGAGCTCGTCCGCGTCATCATCACCGCCTCCGGCGGCCCGTTCCGCACCTGGAAGCCGGCCGACATCGAGCAAGCCACGCTTGAGCAGGCCCTGAAGCATCCGAACTGGAGCATGGGCCAGAAGATCACGATCGATTCCGCCTCGATGATGAACAAGGGCCTCGAGGTGATCGAGGCGTCCTATCTGTTCGCGCTCGCGCCTGACGAGATCGACGTGCTGGTGCATCCACAGTCGATCATCCACGGCATGGTCGAGTTCTCCGACCGCTCGGTGATGGCGCAGCTCGGCTCACCCGACATGCGCACGCCGATCGCGCACTGCCTCGGCTGGCCCGACCGCATCAAGGGACCGGCAGCCAAGCTCGACCTCGCCAAGATCGGCCAGCTGACCTTCGAGGCGCCGGATTTCGAACGTTTCCCCGGCCTGCGTCTGGCTTTCGATTCGCTCCGGACCGGGAAGGGGGCGACCACCGTCTACAATGCCGCCAACGAGGTCGCGGTCGCCGCTTTCATCGCCGGCAAGATCCGGTTCGGCGCCATTGCCCGGCTGGTGGAGGCGACGCTGGACGACTGGGTCCGCGGCGGGAATCAGGCGCCGTTGATGTCCGCCGACGATGCAATCTCCGTTGACCATGTTGCTCGAAATAGAGCTGCCGCCCTATTGCCTCAAATTGCCTTAAAGGCATCCTAGATGGTTTGGGGCCAGGGCCTTGCGGCGCTGGATGAGGGAATTCGATGATCGACTTTTTTGTCCATAGTTTCAATGCGTTGAGCCATGGGCTCCTCGGTTATGCGGTTCCCTTCCTGTTCGTCCTGACCATCGTTGTGTTCTTCCACGAGCTCGGCCATTTCCTGGTCGCGCGGTGGGCGGGCGTTCGGGTGCTGACCTTTTCACTTGGTTTCGGACCTGAGCTGCTCGGCTTCAACGACCGCCACGGAACCCGCTGGAAGATTTCCGCGATTCCGCTTGGAGGCTACGTCAAGTTCTTCGGCGACGAGAGCGAGGCTTCGACCCCCTCGGCCGACACGCTTGCCGCGATGACCGCCGAGGAGCGCGCCGGCAGCTTCCATCACAAGAAGGTCGGCCCGCGCGCTGCCATCGTTGCGGCCGGCCCGATCGCCAATTTCATCCTGGGTGCGCTGATCTTCGCCGCCATGGCGCTGTACTACGGCAAGCCGAGCACGATCGCGCGCGTCGACGGCGTCGTTGCCGACGGTGCTGCGGCGGCGGCTGGTTTCAAGGTCGGGGACGTCGTCGTCCAGATCGACGGCAAGCCGATTGAGAGCTTTGCCGATATGCAGCGGATCGTCGCGATGAGCGCGGGTTCAACGCTTGCGTTCCAGGTCAAGCGCGACGGCGCCGTCGTGTCACTGACTGCGACCCCCGCATTGCTCGAGCGCAAGGATCCGTTCGGCAACCGCCACCGCGTCGGCGTGCTCGGCGTCGAGCACAAGTCGCAGGCCGGTGAGGCCTCGACCACCCCGGTGGGTGTCGGCGAGGCGCTCAAGATCGGCGTCGAGCAGGTCTGGTTCATCATCACCAGCACATTCAAGTTCCTGGGCTCGTTGTTCGTCGGAAACGGCAATCCCAACGAGGTCAGCGGCGTCTTGGGAATCGCGAAGATGTCGGGGCAGGCGGCCAGCGCCGGGTTCCAATTCGTGATCAATCTGTGTGCGGTGCTGTCGGTGTCGATCGGCCTGCTGAATCTGTTCCCAATCCCGCTGCTCGATGGCGGTCACCTTATGTTCTATGCGGCGGAAGTGGTGCGTGGCCGGCCTCTGTCCGAACGGACTCAGGAGATGGGGTTCCGAATCGGGCTCGGTTTAGTGCTGATGTTGATGGTGTTTGCGACCTACAACGACATCTTGCGGATGGCAGCTTCGTGATAGGGGCTTTTTTGTGGCGTTGCTGTTGAGCAACGTCTTGGAATGAAATTGAAATTGCGGCGCGCTCGGCCGTTTGCGGCGTCGGGGAAATTGGCTACAAGCGGCTTGAACTTGGGGAATCTTTCCAGATCGGCGTTGGGGTTGGGTCTGGTACGGAAATGATAAGGGCGCGTTGCGCGATGAAGTTTGGACTGCGACTCCGGGGGGGCTTGCTCGCAACCCTGATCATGTTCGGCGCGCCGGTGATTGCCCCGGTTGGGGCTGTTTTTGTGTCTTCGTCTGCGCTCGCTCAGACCGTTCAGTCGATTTCCGTCCAAGGAAATCGCCGTGTCGAGGTGGAGACGATCCGCTCCTATTTCAAGCCGGGTCCGGGTGGTCGCCTCGATCAAGGCGCCATCGACGACGGCCTCAAGGCATTGATCGAGACGGGCCTGTTCCAGGACGTCAGGATCAACCGCGGTCCTGGCGGCGGCATCATCGTCTCCGTGGTGGAAAACCCGGTGATCGGCCGCATCGCCTTCGAGGGCAACAAGAAGATCAAGGACGAGCAGCTCACCGCCGAGGTCCAGTCCAAGGCGCGCGGCACCTTCTCCCGCGCCATGGTGCAGTCGGACACCCTGCGAATCGCTGAAATCTATCGCCGGTCCGGCCGCTACGACGTGCACGTCACGCCTGAGATCATCGAGCAGCCGAACAACCGCGTCGACCTGATCTTCACGGTCGAGGAGGGCGCCAAGACCGGTGTCAAGTCGATCGAGTTCGTCGGCAACAACGCATACTCATCCTATCGCCTCAGGGACGTCATCAAGACGCGCGAGACAAACCTGCTGAGCTTCCTCGGCAGCGGCGACGTCTATGATCCTGACCGCGTCGAGGCCGATCGCGACCTGATTCGCCGCTTCTACCTCAAGCACGGCTTTGCCGACGTCCAGGTCGTGGCCGCGCTCACTGAGTACGATCCCGAGAAGAAGGGCTTCAACGTCACCTTCAAGATCGAGGAAGGTGTTCAGTACCGCGTCGGTGCGGTCGATTTCCGCTCCAGCATCCCGAACTTCGATCCCACCACGATGCGCGCCTATTCGCGCGTCAATGTCGGCTCGCTCTACAACGTCGAAGCGGTCGAGAAATCGGTCGAAGAGATGCAGATCGAGGCCTCGCGCCGTGGTTATGCCTTCGCCGTGGTCCGTCCCGGCGGCGACCGCAACTTCGAGGCCCACACCGTCTCCGTGGTGTTCAACATCGACGAGGGCCCGCGCACCTATGTCGAGCGCATCAACCTGCGCGGCAACACCCGCACGCGCGACTACGTGATCCGCCGCGAGTTCGACATCTCCGAGGGCGATGCCTACAATCGCGCGCTGGTCGACCGTGCCGAGCGTCGCCTGAAGAACCTCGATTACTTCAAGAGCGTGAAGATCACGACGGAACCCGGCTCGTCGAGCGACCGCGTGATCCTGATCGTTGACATGGAAGAGAAGTCGACCGGCGATTTCTCGGTCTCGGGCGGCTACTCCACGACCGACGGCGCGCTGGCCGAAGTCTCGATCTCCGAGCGCAATTTGCTCGGCCGCGGCCTGTTCGCCAAGGCGTCGGTGACCTATGGCCAGTACGCACGCGGCTATTCGCTGTCGTTCGTCGAGCCGTATCTGCTCGACTACCGCGTCGCCCTCGGCCTCGACCTCTATCAGCGCCAGCAGCTGTCCAACAGCTACATCTCCTACGGCACCAAGACGCTCGGCTTCTCGCCGCGCCTCGGCTTCTCCTTGCGTGAAGATCTGGCGCTCCAGCTGCGCTATTCGATCTATCAGCAGGAAATCACGCTGCCATCCACACTGGCGAACTGTAACAACGTTCTGGGTTCTTCGGCATTCAACCCGAGCCCGGCCTTCGTCAATGCCAATGGCGGCGTTCCGGATCTCACCTCGACCAACGGCCTCGGCTGCTATTTCGACGGCGAAGCCTCGTTGCCGGTGCGCAAGGAGCTTGCCGGCGGCAAGACCCTGACCTCGGCGCTCGGCTACACGCTGACCTACAACACGCTGGACAACAACAAGAACCCCACCGACGGCCTGCTCATCGACTTCCGGCAGGATTTCGCGGGCGTCGGCGGCGACGTCAGCTATCTGAAGACCGCGGCGGACGGAAAGTACTACGCCCCGCTGGTGTCTGATATCGTCGGTCTCGTCCATCTCCAGGGCGGCGTCCTGACCAAGATCAGCAAAGATCTGCGAATGCTGGACCAGTTCCAGATGGGCCCGAACCTCGTCCGCGGCTTCGCTCCGAACGGCATCGGCCCGCGCGATCTGAATCCTTTCGGTACGCAGGACGCGCTCGGCGGCACCAAGTACTGGGGCGCTTCGTTCGAATTGCAGATGCCGTTCTGGTTCCTGCCGAAGGAAGTGGGTCTGAAGGGCGCGGTCTATGCCGATGCCGGCGGCCTGTATGACTACAAGGGACCGACGAGCTGGACGGCGACCAACGAGGTCAACGTGCCGGGCTGTATCCCGTCGACGGTCAATCCGCCGAGCGCCGGAACCTGTACTGGCCTCGTCTACGACGACAGTAAGGTGATCCGCTCGTCGGTCGGTGTCGGCTTGATCTGGCAGTCGCCGTTCGGTCCGCTGCGTTTCGACTACGCGGTGCCCCTCAGCAAGGGCCGGTACGACCGCACGCAGGAGTTCCGGTTCGGCGGCGGTACGACGTTCTAATTCGATCAGCACGGCACGATCCGGTTCACTGGAACCGGTTTCCGAAAGGGATCGTGCCTCTCCTGGAGATGAGGCATGATGCGGCCTGGCCGCTTCATGCCGAAGCCGGACCGCGACGGGGTGGAATGGCGCAGCCGACCTTCTTCACACAACCGCCCGCCTCAGCGCTGGTCGACATTGCCGCGCTGACCAAGGCGCAGCTGGTCGACCCCGCGAGGGGCGGCCACAGGATCACGGGCCTTGCTTCGCTCGACGAAGCCGGCCCGATGCATCTGACGTTCTTCGATAACCTGAAATATGCCGATCAGCTCAAGGCGACCAAGGCCGGCGCTTGCTTCGTCAGCCCGCGCTTCGAGGCCCAGGTGCCCGCGCATGTGGCCGTGCTGCGGGTGGCGCAGCCATTCCGCGCCTTCGTCAGGATCGCGCGGGAATGGCACGGCGACGCGCTCAGGCCGCAATCCTGGATCGGCAATGACGGCATCGCCCCATCGGCGATCATCGATCCCTCGGCCCGGCTCGAAGACGGCGTGATCGTCGATCCCCTGGCGGTGATCGGCCCGGATGTGGAGATCGGCAGCGGCACCGTGATCGGCGTCGGGGCTGTGATCGGGCCCGGCGTCAAGATCGGCCGGGACTGCAATGTCGGTGCCGGCACGGCGATCCAGTGCGCCCTGATCGGCAACAACGTGCTGATCCATCCGGGCTGCTCGATCGGCCAGGACGGCTACGGCTTCATCTTCTTCGGCCCCGAGGGCCATCTGAAGGTGCCACAGACCGGGCGGGTGCTGATCCAGAACGACGTCGAGGTCGGCGCCAACACCACGATCGACCGCGGGTCCTTGCGCGACACCGTGATCGGCGAGGGGACCAAAATCGACAATCAGGTCCAGATCGGCCACAATGTGACGATTGGGCGGCATTGTCTGCTGGCGGCCCAGATCGGCCTCGCCGGGAGCCTGAGCATCGGCGACAACGTGGCGCTGGGAGCGAAGGTTGGCATCAACAACCACCTCAAGATCGGCGACGGAGCTCAGGTGACCGCCATGAGCGCCGTCAAGGACGACATCCCGCCGGGCGGACGCTGGGGCGGGCATTTCGCCAAGCCGACCAAACAATGGTTCAAGGAGATCATCGCGGTGGAGCGTCTGGTGCGCGACAGCAAGGCCGATCCGAAGGACGAGGGACGGGAATGACCGAGGAATCGCCTGTTAAGTTCGAACTGGTGGATATCAATGCGATCCTCCAGACGCTGCCGCACCGCTTTCCGATGCTCCTGATCGACCGCGTGATCAACATCCGCGCCGATTACAGCGGCATCGGCATCAAGAACGTCACCTTCAACGAGCCGGCTTTCCAGGGGCATTTCCCCGAGCGCCCGGTCTATCCCGGCGTCATGATGATCGAGGCGATGGCGCAGACCGCGGGCGTGATCGGCATCAAGTCGGTCGAGGGCACCGAGAAGCCGCGCGCGGTCTATTTCCTCACCATCGACAAGTGCAAGTTCCGCAAGCCCGTGCTGCCCGGCGATACCATCGAGTATCACATGCGCTCGGTCGGCCGCCGCAAGGCGATGTGGTGGTTTCACGGCGATGCCAAGGTCAACGGGCAGGTCGTCGCCGAGGCCGACGTCGGTGCCATGCTGACGGACTGAGCGGAATCAACCTCTCTCGACCGGCTCACGCGTCGCACGCGTAGCGCCCCATGATCGTCTCGCGCTTGATGGTCTGGTTGAAGAATCGTCCCACGGAGGGCGCGCCGAGGAGACGCTCGACCGTCTCGGCCGTCACGCCGCAATAGCGGTCATAGGTGCCGTTGCTCGCGACAATCAGGTCCTGCTGCGTGCGATCGTAACAGACCCGCTGAAGCACCGTGCTGCGGGTGATGTCCCGGCATTCAAATGTCCCGAGATCGACGAGGCGGTGTTCGCCGGTCTCGACCGTCTCGGACACGATCGGCGTACCCGCCAGCTGTGCGAGCAGAAGGACCAGGGCCCTGACCACGATAGCTGAAGCTCCGCATGAACTTGTTGATGAGCCGGCAAGGCCACCTCATCCGTTACTTGAAACACGCCGAGATGATACGTCACTGGACAGATCGGGCATAGTCGCGCTAACCACCCGAAAACCAAGCGACTTCAATACATAACCAGACCTTCTTGACGAGTAAGATAGGCTTGATGAGCAAGATTGATCCCACCGCACGGGTCGCGGACGGCGCCGTGATCGGCGAGGGTACCGAGGTCGGACCCTATTGCATCATCGGCCCGAACGTCGTGATCGGCGCGAACTGCAAGCTGATCGGACATGTCACTGTCATCGGCCATACCTCGCTCGGCGATAGCTGCGTGATCTCGCCGTTCGTGGTGCTGGGCGGCGCCCCGCAGGATCTCAGCTACAAAGGTGAGCCGACTCGGCTCGAGATCGGCTCGAGCTGCACCATCCGGGAAGGTGCGACCATGAATGTCGGCACGATCAAGGGTGGAGGGCTGACCCGTGTCGGCAACGGCGGCTACTTCATGAACAACAGCCATGTCGGCCATGACTGCATGGTCGGCGACAACGTGATCTTCGCGACGTCAGCGACACTCGGCGGTCATTGCGAGATCGGCGACGCCGTCTACATCGGGGGGCTGTCAGCGGTGCACCAGTTCACGCGCGTCGGCCCCTATGTCATGGTCGGAGGCGTGTGCGGCGTGCGCGACGACGTCATTCCGTACGGGCTGGTCAACGGCCAATATGCGGTGCTGGAGAGCCTCAACCTGATCGGCATGAAGCGCCGCAAGTTCACCAAGCAGCGGCTTGCGACCGTGCGAGGATTCTACCAGAAGCTCTTCCACGGCCCCGGCACCTTCGCTGAGCGGCTGGAGGTGGCGCGGCCGCTCGCGGGCGAAGACCCTGCGATCGCCGAAATCCTCGACTTCATCGGCAAGGGCAAACGCCCGCTCTGTCTTCCCGCCATCGAGAAGTGAGTCCGGGATGGCCGCGGGCATGACATCGGCGGCTTCGGAGGTTTCGTCACCGGTCGGCATCGTCGCCGGCGGCGGCGCCATGCCGTTCGCGGTCGCTGACTCGCTCTCCGCGCGCGGCATCACGCCGGTGCTGTTTCCGCTGCGCGGGGCCTGCGATCCGGCGCGGGTTGAGAAATTCCGCCACCGCTGGATCTCGGTCGGCCAGCTTGGCCGCGCGATGCGGCTGTTCCGCGAAGAAGGCTGCCGCGACTTGATCTTCATCGGCACATTGGTCCGGCCTTCGCTGTCCGAGATCCGTTTCGACGTCAAGACGCTGCGCCTGATCGGCAACGTCATCCGCGCCTTCCGCGGCGGCGACGATCATCTGCTGTCAGGTGTCGGCCGCATCCTCGAGCAGGACGGCTTTCGCATGGTCGGCATCAAGGACGTCGCGCCCGATCTGCTGATGCCTGAAGGCTGCATCAGCCGCGCCTGGCCGAGCGACACCGGCAAGACCGACATCGAGCGCGGCCGCGCGGTGCTGACCGCGCTCGGTCCGTTCGACATCGGCCAGGCTGCGGTCGTGATCGACGGTCACGTGGTGGCGGTCGAGGATATCGAGGGCACCGACGCACTGCTCGCACGTGTCGCGCGGCTGCGCGAGGAGGGTCGCATTCGCGCGGCCATGGGCCGCGGCGTGCTGGTGAAGGCGCCGAAGAGCGGCCAGGATTTGCGCTTCGACCTGCCCACGATCGGCCCGCGCACCCTCGAGGGCGTCGCGGCCGCCGGCCTTGCCGGCATCGCCGTCATCGCCGGCAACACCATCGCCGCCGAGCCGCAGGCGATGATCGCGCTCGCCGACGCAAAATATCTCTTCGTGATCGGCCTGCCGGCGTGATGCAGGGTCGCGATCCCAAGCGCAAGATCTTCCTGATCGCCACGGAGGAATCCGGCGACCGGCTCGGCAGCGCCTTAATGAAGGTGCTGCGCCAGCGCCTCGGCGACGGTGTGCAGTTCGTCGGCGTCGGCGGCCGCACCATGGCGCGCGAGGGGCTCGAGACGCTGTTTCCGATCGAGGAGCTCTCGATCGTCGGCTTCGCCGCGGTGGTACAGCAGCTGCCAAAGATCCTCCGTCTGATCCGCGAGACGGCCGACGCCGTGACTGCGGCCGCGCCCGACGCGCTCGTCATCATCGACAGCCCGGATTTCACCCATCGCGTCGCCCGCCGCGTGCGTTCGCGCAGTCCCGGGATTCCGATCGTCGATTACGTGTCGCCGCAGCTCTGGGCGTGGCGGCCGGGACGGGCGCGGACCATGCTCGGCTATGTCGACCACGTGCTGGGCCTGCTGCCGTTCGAGCCGGAGGAATACCGCAAGCTCGGCGGGCCGCCATGCAGCTATGTCGGCCATCCCTTGATCGAGCAATTGCCGTCGTTGCGGCCGAGCGCGGAGGAGCAGAAGCGCCGCGACGGTGAGCCGGCGGTGCTCCTGGTGCTGCCCGGCAGCCGCCGCAGTGAGATCCGGCATCACCTCGACGTGTTCGGTGCGGCACTCGGGCGGTTGCAGGCGGAGGGGCGCGCGTTCGAACTGATGCTACCGACCATGCCGCACCTCGAAGCCACCATCCGCGAGGGTATCGCGCATTGGCCGATCAAGCCTCGCATCGTGATCGGTGAGAGCGAGAAACGCGCTGCCTTCCGCATTGCCCACGCGGCGCTGGCAAAATCCGGCACGGTGACGCTCGAGCTCGCGCTGTCGGGCATTCCGATGGTGACGGCTTACCGCGTCGGCGCGGTCGAGGCATTCATCCTGCGCCGCGCGATCCGTGTCTCCTCGGTGATCCTCGCGAATCTCGTGATCGGCGAGGATGTCATTCCGGAGTATTTGCAGGAGGACTGCACGCCGGAGACGCTCGCGACGGCACTGTCGCAGGTGCTGACCGACACGCCGCTGCGCAAGCAGCAGGTCGAAGCCTTCGCCCGGCTCGATCAGATCATGTCGACCGGCAACAAATCGCCGAGCGTGCTCGCGGCCGACATCGTGCTGGCAACGATGCGCAAGGCTCGGCGGTAAGCGGCGGTCTTGTAGGATGGGCAAAGCGAAGCGGGCCCACCATTCCTTGCTCGGTTGCCGAGAGATGGTGGGCACGGCGCTTTGCGCCTTTGCCCACCCTACAGCACTACCGTACTAGGCCAAGCCGCCGTCGACCCGGAAACATTGACTGGTGATGCGCTGGCTCTCGTCGGATGCCAGGAACAGTGCCATTCTTGCAATGTCCTCGGGCGTTACCGCATCGGGAACGGCCTGGCGGGTACGAAACTCGGCGATCACCCGCTCGTCGGGATACCACAGCCGGCGCTGGCGCTCGGTGATGACCATCCCCGGCGCGATCGCGTTGACGCGGATGCGGTCGGAGCCGACCGACCGTGCCAGCGAGTTGGTGAAGCCGACGATGGCCGCCTTTGCCGCGGCATAGACCGGCAGTGCCGGTGCGCCGCGCATCCAAGCGATGGAAGACATGTTGATGATCGAGCCGCCGCCGCGCGCCTGCATCTGCGGCAGCACGGCCTGAGCGGCAAAGAAGACGTGCTTGAGGTTGACGCCGACCATCCAATCGAACTCGGCGGGCGTCACCTCTGCGAGCACCTGGCGCCGGTCGTTGGCAGCGTTGTTGACGAGCACCGCGGCGTCACCGAGCTTTCGGTGGGCCTCCGCCATCGCGGCGCGCAGGGCGTCGATGTCGAGGAGATCGCAGGGCACGAACAGCGGCGCGGTCCCGCCCGCGGCTGCCACCTCTTTCGCCAGCGTTTCGCCGGCGTTCGTGTCGACATCGAGGAAGGCGACGCGCGCCCCCTGGGCGGCAAAGGCCCGTACGAAGGCGGCACCGATGCCGCTGGCGCCACCGGTGATCAACACCACGCGGTCCGCGAGGCCGGCATAGCTTGTCTTTGTCATGCGATCAGTCGCTCCGTCTCGGGGTCGAACAGGCAGATGCGGCGGGTGTCGAGCGCGAAGGAGGCCGACGCGCCGGGCGCGGGACGGATATCGGGCGAGACGCGCGCCATCGCGGGCTCACCCCCGAGCCGCAGCAACACCATCGTTTCGGCACCGGTCGGTTCGACCATCTCTACCGGCGCGTTGACGAGGACAGGCGCATCGCCGGAAAAGACGCGACTACCCTCGGTGATGCATTCCGGCCTGATGCCGAACACCACCTCGCGGCCGACAAAGGGCGCCGCGGCGTCATATCCCCTCAAGCGCAGACGAACCTCGTCCGGCCGCCCGGCGCCGATCACGACCACCGGTCCGTCGTTCTCGGCCACGAGCCGCGCCGGCATGGTGTTCATCGGCGGCGAGCCCATGAAGCGCGCCACGAACAGATTGGCCGGGTAGCGGTACACGGTGTCGGGGTCGGCGAATTGCTGCACGCTGCCTTGATGCATCACGGCGATCCGCGTCGCCATCGTCATCGCCTCGATCTGGTCATGGGTGACATAGACGATGGTGGCGCCGATGCGCTGGTGCAGCCGCTTGATCTCCATCCGCATCTCGACGCGCAGCTTGGCGTCGAGATTGGACAGGGGCTCGTCGAACAGGAAGAGCAGGGGATTTCGCACAAGCGCACGGCCCATCGCCACGCGCTGGCGCTGACCGCCCGACAATTGCGACGGCTTGCGGCCGAGCAGCGGCTCGATCTGGAGCAGCTTGGCCACGTTCGCGACCGCCTTGTCCTGCTCGGTCTTCGATACATGACGGCATTCCATGCCGAAGGTGATGTTCTGGCGCACCGTCATCGACGGATAGAGCGCGTAGGACTGGAACACCATGGCGATGTCGCGGTCCTTGGGCGGGATGTCGTTGACGACGCGGCCGCCGATCTCGATCGTCCCCGCGCTCGCGCGATCGAGCCCGGCGACGATGTTGAGCAGCGTGGACTTGCCACAGCCGGACGGTCCGACCAGCACGGTGAACTCGCCGCTCTCGATGTCGAGATCGATGCCCTTCAGCACCTCCAGATTGGCGTAGCGCTTGGAGAGGGCGCGAATGCTCAGTGCTGCCATGACAAATCCATCATTTCACTGCGCCGGCGGTGAGGCCGCGCACGAAGTACCTGCCGCCGAGCAGATAAATCAGCAAAGTGGGCAGGGCTGCGATGATCACGGCTGCGCTCTGCACGCCATGCTGTGGAATATCCGCGATTGCGGCAGACAGCGCGATCAGAGCGGCCGTGACGGGCTGCTGCTGGCCGGTCGTGAACGTCACGCCATAGAGGAACTCGTTCCAGATATGCGTGAACTGCCAGATCACCGTGACGATCAGGATGGGAGCCGAGAGAGGCAGAATGATGCGCCAGAAGATGCGAAAGAACCCGGCGCCATCGATGCGAGCGGCCCTGATCAGTTCTTGCGGAATGGCGACATAGTAGTTCCGGCAGAACAATGTGGTGAAGGAGAGGCCCTGGATCGTGTGAATCAGCACGAGGCCGGTCAGCGTGTTGATGAGACCGGTGTCTCGCAGCACGATGGTCCAGGGAAGAAGGCGCATCTGCTGGGGCAGGAAGAGGCCGAGTGTCACGATGCCGTAGATCCAGTTATCGCCCCGAAAGCGCCAGAGCGATACGGCGTAGCCGGCAATCGCACCGAGTATGGTCGAGAAGATCGTTGCAGGAATCGTGACGAGCGCGGAGTTCAGCATATACGGCCGGATGCCGGCGCAGGTCTCGGCCACGCAGAAGCCGCTCCAGGCCTTGGCGTAGTTGCTCCAGGCCAAATGTTGCGGCCAGCCGATCATCGAGCCCTGCGCAATCTCCTCGTTGGTGCGGAGCGAGTTCAGCACGACAACAAGAAGTGGCGCGAGATAGGCGGCCGCGAACAATGAAACGACGAGATAGATCAGAACTCGGCTTGGCGCGAAGGCTTGTTCACGCATGGGTTGCCCGCCGTTGCTGGACATAACGCCACGCCGCATAGGGCAGCAGCACCGCAAGAAGAATAAGCAGCATGAGCACTGCCGCCGCCGCACCCCGGCCGAGCTGGCTGCGCTGGAACATGAGATCGTAGACGACCAGGGCCGGCAGCTGGGTCGCGATACCGGGCCCGCCATTGGTGAGGGCGCGGACGAGGTCGAAGGCCGAAATCGCGAACTGCAGCTGGACCACGACGACGGTGATGGTGATCGGCCAGAGCGTCGGCAAAATGACGCGCCAATAGGTTCGGATCGGTCCGGCGCCGTCGATCTGCGCAGCCTTGATAATGTCGCCGTCGACGGAGCGAAGGCCGGCAAGGAACAGCGCCATGGCAAAGCCGGAGGATTGCCAGATCGCCGCGATGACGATGGTCCAGATTGCCATGTCGCGGTCGACCAGCCAGTCGAACTTGAAGGAGGTCCAGCCGAGATCATGGACCAGCTTCTGGATCCCGATGCCGGGATTGAGCAGCCAGCTCCAGACCGTGCCGGTGACGACGAACGACACTGCGAGCGGATACAGGAAGATCGATCGCAGCAAATTCTCGCCGCGAATGCGCTGGTCGAGCAGGATCGCGAGCATCAAGCCGGTCACCAGACTCAGCAGCACGAAAGCGCTGCCAAACAGCAGTAGATTGTCGAAGGCAATCTGCCAGTTCCGCGACGCCAGGACCGATGTGTAGTTGCGCATCCCCACCCAGCCTGAGACCGGGACGAGGGTGGATGGCGTGAACGAAATCCAGATCGTCCACAGCGAAAACGAAATGAGATGCGCGGCCGACAGCAGCAGCGGTACCCAGATCATCAGATATTCGGGCAGCCGGCCGACCACGCCGGAAATTGCCGGTCGGCCGGGCCGCGTTGCTGTGGAGACGGCGTCGGTCAACGCGCGCCCTCGACGGCCTCGGCGAGGCGGGTCACCGCTTGCTCCGGCTTGATGGTCTTGTTCTTCACGTACTCGGTGAGCACGTCGATCATCGCGGCGGTCAGGCCGTTTTCCTGTGCCATGTTGTGCGCGAGGCTGAGGACGGCCTGATTGTTGGCGACAGCATCCTTGAGCGCGGCTGCAGTCCGCCTTTGACCGTCCGACCAGCCCTCACCCGAGAGGTCGACGTCGGTGCGTACGGGGATCGATCCCGTGATCTGCGAATACATCGTCTGGATCGCCGGATCCATGACGAGCTGCGCCATCAGCGTCTGACCGGCCTGCAGATCAGGCTCCTTGCGCTGCCAGAAAATGAAGGCATCGGCATTCAGCAGGAACACCGGTTTGCTGTTGTCGCTGGGGCCCGGCACGATGATGAAGTCGTCGAACTTGAAGCCGGCGTTGCGCAGCACGCCTTGCGCCCAGCCGCCCTGGATCATCATGCCCATCTCGCCGTCGATGAAGCGCTTCAAATTGGTGGCATAGGGCTGGGCACCGACGTTCGGATCCATCCAGTCGGAGATCTTGCGCACCTGCGTGAAGGCGGCCTTGATCTCGGGACCTTCCAGGGCCTTCTTGTCGAGGTTCATGATGGCTGCGCGATATACGGTGGGACTGATGCCGGCGAGCGAGGCCTCGAATTTCTGTCCGTCGTCGGGACGGGTACCGCCGTTGGCGATGGGATAGGTGACTCCGCCCGATTTCATCTTCTCGGCAAGATCGTTGAAGTCAGCCCAGGTGACGGGGGTTTTGTCGGCCTTGGCCTTGTCCATCGCGCGTTTCGAGATGAACAGCATGTTGGTGCTGTAGATCTGCAAAGGCAGCGCAATCCATTTGCCTCCCGGCTTGTGCAATTTGGCAAGATCTGGGGCGACGACCTTTTCGTAACCAGCGGCCGCGACGATGGCGTCGAGATCGACGGTCGGAGCAATCTTCGACCAGGCCGCAATCTCCGGGCCCTTGAGCTGAGAACAGGCCGGCGGATCGCCGGCGATGATCTGCGCACGCAGCTTGTTCATCATCTCGGTGGTGAATCCTGGGACGGGCGAGTGCTGCCAAACCCCGCCTTTCTCCTCGAATTTCTTACCGAGCGCGGTGATCGCCGCCCCATCGCTGCCTGCGGACCATTGCGAGATCGCGGTGAGGCGCGGCTTGACCGCGCCTTGCGCGCGGGCGAAGGCCGGCAGCGCGAGTGCGGCAGCAGATCCAGCGAGTAGACGGCGCCTTGTTGTTGTGATCGGCATGGCAGTTCCTCCCGGTGTGAAGTTCTTTGCGCGTTCTTGACGCGTTACTCGACGCGGTTCTTGGCGTGCTGAGGCCGTACGGCTCAGGGCATGTCAGGCGGCCTCCGTCGATGTCGCGGGCATGCCGCCGCGGCTGGCCAGGCAGAAGGCGGCAAAGGCAAGCGCAGCTTGCGGATCGTTGCCGTTCGAGGGTGGCACGAAGGCCAGCGACACCTGCGCCAGTTTCCGCCCGCCCAGGAGGCATGCATCGATCCCGTCGATGACGGCCTTTCGATCGTCTTCAGTGAGAGCCGATGGCCATCCGCTGATAACAACACCGCGGCATGGCTTGACGTTCAACGTGTTGCCGATAGCGAGACCGAGCCTGAAGAGCCGTTGCCGCAATTCCTGGCGCACCCGCGTGGTGAGGGAGATCGTGGTCACCCATTCATTGCCGAGCCGGAGCAGTTCCGCTTCGGTGGTGCGCAGCAACTCGGCCAGCGCCGGCAGTGACGTATAGGCTTCGACGCAGCCATGATGGCCGCAGCGGCAACGCGGTCCGTCGGCGCCAAACACCATGTGGCCGAGCTCGACCGGCTGGAGCGCATCCTCCTCGATCTGATCGTCCATCCACGTCCCCGCGACGCCTTGGCCGACAAACACGAAAAGATGCGCATCGGTGAACGGATAGTTTTCCGTGCGGCAACGATGGAAGGTGGCATGCGCCACCACCGAATTGGTGAAGGCGACCGGTACTTCCGCAAACAACTCGCCGAACATGTCGCCGATACGTTCGACATCGCAGGGAATGATCGGGTTGCCGAATTCGCTCAAGCGGCCGAGGCCGGGAATGGTGATGCCAATCTGCGCAAGCGTGATACGGCGACGACGCGCCCAGTCGCGCAGCAAGGTTATGGCTTCGTGGAACACCCGGCCGACGGTTTCAACGGTCGGCTTGTTCGGCAGTGGCACACGCTCGGCGTAGTGCAACTCGCCCGACAGGCCGCCGACGCCGATGCCGAGCCACTGGCCGGTCAGCTCCAGGGCAGCAAGCGCCACCGTGCGATCGAGCGACACGAGCCCCGTCGGGCCACCGACGTAGGGGGCAGGGCGCCGCACCTCCTCGATCAGGCCTTCCGCCTTCAGGTCGAACAGGATGCGCGACAGGCTCGCCTCGGACAGGCGCACCGCCTTCGCCAGAGGCGGCCGAAACGAGCCGCCCGACTGGAGCAATTGAGTCAAAATGGCAGCGCGCGTCTGCCGCCGACTTCTCGGCTGCTCCGGCATTTCCATCCCTATTGTCATTCTTACTTAGTGTAAGAATTTGCGCGCGGAGCGTTTCGGCTGTCAAGCGTTTACGGGGCAGATGTGCCGACTTGTTGTTGTGCGCGGCAACAAGATTGGCATGCACAAGGCGCCGCTTATCGTCGACGGCGCGGGAGAGCGGAACGCTCAAGACAGAAGCGCGACGTCGACGATGATCCGCTTGTGGTTGTCCGGGTCGACCAGGACACGACCCCCGGCGGTGATGCTGCTTTCGCGCATCTGCTCGCTCTGCGCTTTCCTCATTCCTGCGTGCCAAACAAAAACGGCGCCATCATGAGATGGCGCCGTTTCGAGAGCCGTTTTGGCTAGAGACCTACTTGCGATCGTTGATCGGCACGTAATCGCGCTTGTCGACGCCGGTGTAGAGCTGGCGCGGACGGCCGATCTTCTGATGGGGATCCTCGATCATCTCGCTCCACTGGCTGATCCAGCCGACGGTGCGGGCGACCGCGAACAGCACGGTGAACATCGAGACCGGGAAGCCCATCGCCTTCAGCGTGATGCCCGAATAGAAGTCGACGTTCGGGTAGAGCTTGCGCTCGATGAAGTATTGGTCGCTGAGCGCGATCTTCTCGAGCTCCATCGCCACATTCAGCATCGGATCGTTGCCATGGCCGGTCTCCTTGAGCACGGCGTGACACATCTTCTGCATGATCTTGGCGCGCGGATCGTAGTTCTTGTAGACGCGGTGACCGAAGCCCATCAGGCGGACCTCAGAGTTCTTGTCCTTCACCTTGGCGATGAATTCGGGGATCTTGTCGACCGTGCCAATGCCGTAGAGCATGTTGAGTGCGGCTTCGTTGGCGCCGCCATGCGCCGGGCCCCAGAGGCAGGCGATGCCCGCCGCGATGCAGGCGAACGGGTTGGCGCCGGAGGAGCCGGCGATGCGCACCGTCGAGGTCGAGGCGTTCTGCTCGTGGTCGGCGTGCAGGATGAAGATCTTCTCCAGCGCGTCGGCGAGCACCGGGCTCACCTTGTAGTCCTCGCAGGGCACCGCGAAGCACATGTTCAGGAAGTTCTCGGCAAAGCCCAGCGAGTTCTTCGGATAGATGAAGGGCTGGCCAACGGTGTACTTGTAGGCCATCGCCGCCAGCGTCGGGATCTTCGCGATCATGCGCATGGAAGCGATCATGCGCTGCTTCGGATCGTTGATGTCGGTGCTGTCGTGATAGAACGCGGCGAGCGCGCCGACGGCCGCAACCATGATCGCCATCGGATGGGCGTCGCGGCGGAAGCCCTGGAAGAAGCGGGCCATCTGCTCGTGCACCATCGTGTGATGGGTCACGCGGTGGTCGAAATCCTTCTTCTGCGCGGCGGTCGGCAGATTCCCGTAGAGCAGGAGATAACAGGTCTCCAGGAAGTCGCCGTGCTCGGCGAGCTGCTCGATCGGGTAGCCGCGATATTCCAGCACGCCAGCATCACCGTCGATATAGGTGATCTTGGACTGGCAGCTCGCCGTCGAGGTGAAGCCCGGATCGTAGGTGAACAGGCCGGACTGGCCGTAGAGCTTGCCGATATCGATGACATCAGGCCCGACGCTGCCGCTGAGGATCGGAAGATCGTAGTTCTTGTTTCCGACCGTCAGCGTGGCGGTCTTGTTGGTTGGTTTTGCGTCCATCGTAGGTCCCCGATGTGTGGTGAAACGGGCCGGAGCCGGAGGCCCCTAGGGAGATCATTGGGGGCAGGCCGGATGTTCCAGAATGTACGGGGGTGATGGGTATATTATTGCTGTGTGCGCTGCAAGATCATGGCAGCCATGGCCTACTTACGTCGTAGATTGATCCTTGAGCCGGCCCAAGGCTTCCTGGCGTCCCAGGACGTCCAAAACCTCAAATATGCCAGGCGACGTCGTCCGTCCGGTCAGCGCGGCCCGCAAAGGCTGGGCGACCGCGCCGAGCTTGAGACTATTTTCCTCGGCGAAGGTGCGCAGCGCGGCTTCCGTGCTGGCGCCGCTCCACGTCTCGACTTTCTCCAGCGCGGAATGAAGCTGGCCGATCAGCTTGCGGTTCTCGGGTGTCAGCAGCGCCTGCGCCTTGGCATCGAGCTGCAGAGGCCGGTCGGCGAAGATGAAATAGGCGCCGTCGATCAGCTCGATCAGCGTCTTGGCGCGCTCCTTCAGGGCCGGCATGGCCTTCAGGAGTTGCGCCCGCGTGGTGTCGTTTAACTTGGCCTTAATCTCGTCGCGGCTGGGAACGACGTGGTCGAGCACATCCTCAAACATCTTCACGAGTGATTGATCGTCGGCGTGACGGATGTAGTGGCCGTTGAGGTTTTCCAGCTTGGCGAAATCGAACCGCGCTGCGGCCCGGCCGACGCTGGCAAGGTCGAACGCAGCGATCATCTCCTCGGTCGAGAAGATCTCCTGGTCGCCATGGCTCCAGCCGAGCCGGACGAGATAGTTGCGCAGCGCCGCCGGGAGGTAACCCATGGCGCGATAGGCATCGACGCCGAGCGCGCCGTGGCGCTTCGACAGCTTCGAGCCATCCGGACCGTGGATGAGAGGGATGTGGGACATGCTCGGCAGCGCCCAGCCCATCGCATCGTAGATCTGCTTCTGGCGGGCGGCGTTGATCAGATGGTCGTCGCCGCGAATGACGTGGGTGACGCCCATGTCGTGGTCGTCGACTACCACCGCGAGCATGTAGGTCGGGTTGCCATCGCCGCGCAACAGCACGAGGTCGTCGAGGTTCTCGTTCTGCCAGACCACGCGGCCCTGGACCTGGTCCTCGATCACGGTCTCGCCGGTCTGCGGCGCACGGAGCCGGATCGTCGGCTTGACGTCGCTTGGCGCCGTTGCGGGATCGCGGTCGCGCCACATGCCGTCATAAAGGCGGGTGCGGCCCTCGGCGCGCGCCTTCTCGCGCATCGCGGCGAGCTCATCGGCGGTGGCATAGCAGCGATAGGCCTTGCCGTCGGCGAGCAACTGCTCGGCGACCTCGCGGTGGCGGGCGGCGCGGGCGAACTGGTAGATGACCTCGCCGTCCCAGCCGAGCTCCAGCCACTTCAATCCATCGAGGATGGCGCCGATCGCGGCCTCCGTGGAGCGCTCCCGGTCGGTGTCCTCGATCCGCAGCAGCATCTTGCCGCCGTGCTTCTTCGCATAGAGCCAGTTGAAAAGCGCCGTGCGGGCGCCCCCGATATGGAGGAAGCCGGTCGGCGAGGGGGCAAAGCGGGTGATGATGGGATCGGTCATTCGTGGCAGGGCCTATGCATTGGAGGCGGTGGTGTATAGCAGGAACAGCCAGTGGCGAAAGCTTGAATTAGTCAGACGTTCGCCGCTCTTTCCTGTTCCGCCTCGCGCATCGTCAGTCCCGGACCGCATCGGGTGAGGCAACGAATTGCTTGGTCTCCTCGACGCCGAAGTGCCTGACTTCAAATCCGCGTACGAGGACCAGATCGCTGTAATGTGCGCCTGGGCTGAAGCGGACACGACCGTCAGGGAAGAGCATGTAGAAGCCGTCTTCCGCTCGGTTCGGAGTTGCCGTCCATACTGGCTTGCCCGTCGGCAGGTCATACTTGACGAAGCTGACGCGATCTAAGTCGTCTTCCCTGACGATAAGAGATCTACCGTTCGAGACAAAGTTTCCGGTCTTTCCGGGCAGGACGATATGACCGTCCGCGATGTCGATGACGTCGTGTGTGAGATTGTCCCCTTTATCCCGTGTGTGAACGATCATGTAGCGTCCGTCTGGCGACACGTCGGCTCGCGCTACGTCGCGAGCGCGGGCATCGCGAGGCCGGCGCTCGACCACTCCAAGATCGGCGACCACCCGATCGCAGAAGATGATCCCGCATTGCGCGTGGAAATATGGCGTGAGCGGCACGATCAGGCTGTGCTCCACCGTCCGTACGGCTCGCCATCTACCGTCCGCGAAAATGTCACCATCCCTTTCGTCGACCAGTAACACGTCACCCTTGTCCGTGATCTGCAACACAACGGCCGGATGGTCGTGGCTTACTCGATATTTCTTAGTAACCTTGCCGTCCTTTACGGACCAAACGACAATGGTCTCTGCCAGATGCAATGCGATCCAACGGCCGTTTGGCGATACGCCAACCTGCAGCCCATCCGATTGAAGGCTTCGTGGGATATTGAAAGTCTTCCGCCTTTCGTAGCGCTGCACCGTTATTCGAGTTGATTGAGCGTCAAAGCCTTTCGGATTGTGCAATACAACGATTGTGCTGCCGTCGGACGAAACAACACCGTCACCGTCGGGATGAATGGAGGCGATAGCTCTGCCATTGCGCAGATCCCATGCGGCCCATTCCGGGGTACCCGGCATTCCCTGACCCCTTGTGATCAGTTGGGCGCCTGGCGATATGTCGAATTGCTGTTGAAAGCCAAAATCGAACTTGGCGGGAAATCGGCATTTCTTCACTAGCGTCCGGCTGACATAGGCCGATCCCGGCGCGAATGTTGGACCGGAGCCGTCGATACTGAAGGCAGCAAAATCGAGGTGATTCGAAAAACTCTCGCCTTGCGTGTTGCCGAAGATCAGATGCTTGCCGTCGTAGTCAAAACTGAAGGGCCGATAGCCGCAAATATCTTCGTCCAGCCGAAAGAAGAGCTCGGTTTGCTCTTTCTTCAGGTTCCAAATCTGGAAGGCATTCCAACGGGGGTCACCGATATATCCGATCAGCGCGTATTCCTGCGTCGGGTTGAACGCAATGTCGACATACTGTTTCAGGTCCCCAAAATGCGATTGCAGATGATAGCGCGCGATAAGGTCGGGTTGAAGCGAAAGCCGAAGCCCCACGATCTCGTGGAAGTCAGCGGGCGGTGCGGGTGTGACCGCCTGGCCTGTTTCTGCGTCCCAACTGGCGATCTGGCCATCAACGTCTCGGGCGGAGACCGTCTTGCTGTCAGGCGAAATGGACAGCGCGGCGACGCGCAGGCCGGGCTTGCTGAGATATCTCAGGGTGATGCCGTTATTGACGTCAATCAGTCGTATGGCGGCCGCGTTGGGAGAGGTTGCGAGGAACCAAGCTGAGTTGGGCGCAAGGAGAAACGTCGAATTGCCGCCAGCGTCGGTCTGGGGCGTCGCCACGAAACCGGCCAGCCCACCTCTGCCTGGGCTATCGAGGACTGCGCGCTCGGCCGGCGCCTTGGCTTCCCCCGCGAGGGCAGGTTCGGGGGAGCCACATGCCATCACGACGAACCCCAGTACGAGGAGGGAGGCGGAGCGAGCTGCGATCGTCATGAAGGAAATCCTCGGAGCATCCTGCGCCTAGTATGCCATCCATGGAGTGCGAAATTCGAGAAAAACTACCTATAATAGTTGCTGAAGAGCTTATGGCGGGGTGCGAAACCGGGCTTGGCTCAGCCTCCCGAATTTGGCAGAAGGACCGCTGATTTCCCGACAGGATTTTCGTAATGACAGAACCGGTGGCGACTGAGGTTGGGCGCGATTTCATTCGTGACATCATCCAGGCCGACCTCGATCAGGGCAAGTACAGGGAGATCGTGACCCGGTTCCCGCCGGAGCCGAACGGTTACCTGCATATCGGCCACGCCAAGTCGATCGCGCTCAATTTCGGCATTGCCCAGGAATTTCCGGGCCGCTGCCATCTGCGCTTCGACGACACCAATCCGGTCAAGGAAGAGCAGGAGTATATCGATTCGATCCAGGCCGACGTGCGCTGGCTCGGCTTCGACTGGGGCAAGAACCTGTTCTTCGCGTCCGACTATTTCGATCGCCTGTACGAATGGGCGGAGCAGCTGATCCGTGACGGGCTCGCTTACGTCGACGACCAGACCCAGGAGGAGATCCGCCTCTCGCGCGGCACGCTGACCGAGCCCGGCAGGAATTCGCCGTTCCGCGACCGCAGTGTGGAGGAGAATCTCGACCTGTTCCGCCGCATGAAATCAGGCGAATTCCCGAACGGCGCGCGCGTGCTACGGGCCAAGATCGACATGGGGGCGGGCAACATCAATCTGCGTGACCCCGTGCTGTACCGCATCCTGCATGCGCACCATCCGCGCACAGGCGACGCATGGAGCATCTATCCGAGCTACGATTATGCCCATGGCCAGTCGGATGCGATCGAGGGCATCACGCACTCGATCTGCACGCTGGAGTTCGAGGACCACCGGCCGCTCTACGACTGGTTCATCGAAAAGCTGCCGGTGCCGTCACAGCCGCACCAGTACGAGTTCGCACGACTGAACCTGACCTACACGCTGCTGTCCAAGCGCGTGCTGACCCAGCTCGTGCGCGAGGGCCATGTTGCCGGCTGGGACGATCCGCGCATGCCGACCATGGCGGGCATGCGCCGCCGCGGCGTGCCGCCGGCCGCGCTGCGTGAATTCGTCAAGCGCATTGGTGTTGCCAAGGCCAACAGCGTAGTCGACGTCGGCATGCTCGAATTCTGCATCCGCGAGGAACTGAACCGCACGGCGCAGCGCCGCATGGCGGTGCTGAAGCCGCTAAAAGTGGTGATCGAGAACTATCCGGAAGGGCGGACCGAGGAGCTCGAGGCGATCAACCATCCCGACGATCCCAGCGCCGGCACGCGCAAGATCAGCTTCGGCCGCGAGCTCTATATCGAGCAGGACGACTTCATGGAGAACCCGCCGAAGAAGTTCTTCCGGCTGTCGCCGGGCAACGAGGTGCGGCTGCGCTATGCCTATTTCGTCAAGTGCACCGGCGTGATCAAGAACGATGCTGGCGAGGTGGTGGAGCTGCGCTGCACCTACGACCCCGCGACCAAGGGCGGCAACGCGCCCGACGGTCGCAAGGTCAAGGCGACCATGCATTGGCTGCCGGCTGCGACATCCAAGCCCGCTGAGATCCGCATCTATAATCAGCTGTTCGCCAATCCGAGCCCGGACGCCTCGAATTTTGCGGCCGATCTCAATCCGCAGTCGCTGGAGATCCTGTCCGATGCGCGGATCGAGGCATCGGTTGCGGAAAGCAATTCGATGGAGCCGGTGCAGTTCGAGCGCCAGGGCTACTTCGTGCGCGACAAGGATTCGACGCCGGGCAAGCCGGTGTTCTCGCGGACGATTGGTTTGCGAGATACTTTTGCCAAGGAAGTCGCCAAAGGCTGAGGGATGGCAATGAGCAACGAAGCCGATAACATTGTTTCGGCCATCATCGCGAAATGGTGCGCCGGCTTCGCAAAGCTCGATGCCGTGGCGCTGTCGTCCCTCTATTCGAAGAACGCGTTCTTCTTCGGCTCGAACCCGAAACTCTATCGCGGCAGGGATGGCGTTGCCGACTATTTCAATGGCCTGCCCCGCTGGCGCAAGCCGAATGCGGTGTTCTCGGAGGTGCAGGCGGCGCAAGCAGGTCCTGACCTGATCAACATGGGCGCGACGATCTCATTCGACCTCGCCGGCGAACGCCCAGATCTCGTCGTCAAGATGAGCTGGGTCATCATCCGCGAGGACGGCGATTGGAAGATCGTCAACCACCATGCCTCGTCGAAGGAACCGCTGATCTGACGAGCGGGCGGCACACGGCATCGTCATTTCGCGTTGGAAACGAACGCGCGCCTCTGACGTTGGGGTGGATCCAAACGAGGATCCCACCATGCAGAACATCGCAGAGCATATGGAAGTCATCGGCGCCGACGGCGTTCATGTCGGCACCGTCGATCGCGTCGAGGGCAACCGCATCAAGCTGACCAAGAAGGACAGCGGCGAGGGCAGCCACAAGGGCCATCATCACTTCATCGACAAGGGGCTCGTTGCCGACGTCGAGGGCAACAAGGTCCGTCTGTCGGCCAAGGCCTCGGTGGCCGTGACCATGGAAGAGGAAAAGTAGGGCGCTTCGCCGCCTGTTCCTGATCCGTACCGCTATTCGCACAGCCGCACGTTCCGGTAGCCTCCGCACCCGTCGCGTATCGCAAGGTGCAGGGGAATGGCGGAGCCGGGCCGGCCAGTGCGCTCCCAAGGAGTTGCCGGGACATGGCCGGTCGGCCGCGCCACATCGGCTAGCGGCTTTGTGCCGGCGGGCTTTGGCCTCTGGCCCGCAATCATCGAGACATTGCGCGAATGGGTGCGCGCCGAGGCCGGCGCCGGACGGCTGTTGCCGTGGGTGCCGGTCGCCTTCGGCGGCGGCATCGCGCTCTATTTCGCCGCCGATCACGAGCCGGTGCTGTCTGTCGTCGTCACGACCGCGGCCGCGCTCATGCTTGGCGCCGTGCTGCTGCGGCGCAGCCGCCTGTTCGCCGTCGCGATCATGATCGCGGCGGTGGCGACCGGTTTTGCCATGGCAACCTGGAAGACGGCGCGCATCGCCCATCCCGTGCTGGCCAAGCCGCTCTATTCGGTATCGCTATCGGGCTTCGTGGAAGCGCGCGACGTCCGCGAGCGTACCGACCGTTTCGTGCTGCGCGTCACCGCGATGGAGGCGCAGCGCAGCGACGTCAAGCTGGAGCGCGTGCGTCTTTCGGTGCGCAAGGGGACGGCACCCGAGGTCGGCAGCTTCGTGCAGCTGAAGGCGCGGCTGATGCCGCCGATCTCGCCGGTGCGCCCCGGCAGCTACGATTTCTCCCGGGACATGTTCTTTCAAGGCATCGGCGCCTCCGGCTTCGTGATGGGCGCGATCACGGCTTCGGTGGCGCCCGATGCCGGTGGCTTGCGGCTGCGCTACGCGGCCTTCATGCAGGGTCTGCGCGATGCGATCGACGCGCGTATCCGTGCGACGCTCGAGGGCGACAACCGTGCAATCGCGACGGCGCTGCTCACCGGGCGGCGCGATGCCATCACGACGCCCGTCAACGATGCCATGTTCATCTCGGGGCTCGGTCATGTGCTGTCGATTTCCGGCTATCACATGGCGGTCGTCGCCGGTGTCGTGTTCTTCGCGGTGCGTGCGCTGCTGGCACTGATCCCAGGGCTGGCGGCCGGCTTTGCCATCAAGAAATGGTCGGCGGCCGCGGCGCTGGTCGCGGCTGCGTTCTACCTGCTGCTGTCAGGCGCGGAGGTCGCGACGCAACGCTCCTTCTTCATGACCGCGGTGGTGCTGATCGCGGTCATGGTCGATCGCCGCGCCATCACCTTCCGCACGCTGGCGGTGGCCGCCCTGATCGTGCTCGCGGTCGCGCCCGAAGCGCTGGTGCATCCGAGCTTCCAGATGTCGTTTGCGGCAACGCTCGGCCTGGTGGCGCTGGTGCAGATCGGTATGCCGAACCTGTTTGCCTCGCCCGATCATTCGACGACCGCGCGCATCGCCTTGTGGGGTGGCCGCGAGATCGCGATGCTGTTCCTGGCTTCGCTGATCGCGGGGCTTGCGACCACGCCCTATGCCGCTTTCCACTTCCACCGTGTCACGCCGTTCGGCGTGCTGGCCAATCTCGGCGCGATGCCGGTGGTTTCGGCGCTGGTGATGCCGGCGGGACTGCTCGGACTGCTGGCGGCGCCCTTTGGCCTCGATGGCGTGTTCTGGTGGTTGATGGGGATCGGCATCGACTGGATGGTCGCGGTCGCACGCTGGGTGGCCTCGCTGCCCGGCGCGGTCGGCCGCATCCCGGCCTTCGGTATCGCGCCGCTGATGGCGGCAAGCCTCGGGATCATCGTGATGGGCTTGTTGCGCACGCCTCTGCGCTGGTCCGGTGCGCTGCTGCTGCTGGCTTCCATCGCCTGGGGGATGTCGGTGCGGCAACCCGATATCCTGATTGCCGGGGACGGCGCGAGCGTCGCCGTGCGTAGCAGGGATGGGCACCTTCATGTGATCCGCGCGAGCAAGGACGGCTTTCTGCTCAAGGAATGGTTGGCCGCCGATGCCGATCCGCGCGATGCCGCGAGTAGCTCGCTCGCCGACAGCGTGTCGTGCGACGAGGCCGGCTGTGTGGCGCCGCTCGCCGACGGGAGGTTGGTCGCGCTGTCCCTGCGCATCGATGCGCTGGCTGATGATTGCAGCCGCGCCGCGCTGGTGGTCACGGCGCGGCCCGCGCCGCCCGATTGCGCGGCGATGGTGATCGATCGGCAGCGTCTCACGAGCCAAGGCGCGCTGGCGTTGACGCAGCGCGGTGACGGTTTTGCGGTTCAGGCGGTGAGGGTGAGAGGCACGAGCCGGCCCTGGCTGCCGGCCGGCGCCGGCGAAGGTGATTTCGGTGGCAGCATTGCGCCGAAGACGGCCGCACCCCGCAACCGGGACGCAACGCCGGCGGAGGCCGACCTGCAGGCCGACGATTGATGACAAATGCGAGGAGTTGGTCTGCGAGGAGTTGGTCCGGGTCCAGACCGCAATTTCGCAACACACGAACCATACCATCTCGCCGGCTACGGCCGGCGATGGCATTTCATCCAAGCCCGACCTGAGCGGCCGGCGACCGCGTATCAGTCGATCGGCAGGCGACGTGTCGTGCTCGGCCGACTGTCGGCGATGATCTGCGGCTTGTGTTCGCGCTCGCTGACCGGCTGGGTCACCGGCAATTGCAGCACGGTTGCGCGCTGGCCTTCGACGAGCTGCGTCACCAGCACGTACTTGCCGTCGGGAAATTCGATCGCGTCATGATGGCGATCGGGAATGTGCGGATCGATCTTGCCGAACTTTCCGACGCGCGAGTTGATGGTGCGCGTCCAGATCCAGCGATTGTCGTAACGGACGTTGTCGGCGAAGGCGAGCTCCGTTCCTGGCAGCAAACAGACGGCCACGGTCGGATCGGCCGCGGAAGCAAATCCGCGCGTCGAGGTGCCGCGGAACGTTGTCGACACGATCGTCTCGCCGACTTCAGCGGGGCGCGATGCAACGGCATGCAGGCTGTAGTCACACATCGGGTGCTCCTCATTCGAAGATAGCGACCCGCGCCTCTTTCTGAGGCACAAGCCTCTATCAGAGTGGAAGCATACAACGCTCTGCTTGGTTGTGGGCGAATCTGCGGCTGGTGTCCGCGAGATGCGATCAAATTATTTTTTCGAATCTATTGGGAACAAAGCCCGCATCAATGCATTTGGCGAGTGCGAGCGACAGCGGCCCGCGGGCGCCGACACATCGTTTGTTTCCTCGATTCCTCGAGGCTGCGGAGCTTGTGAGTGCTTGGCGGCGACACGCTGCGGATGTTGCGCTGCCGAGGGGCCGGACGATCTAAGCTACACCACAAAGACCACCCCGCCGGACCGGACAACCCGTCCGGTCCAATCGGAATCGTTGGTATCGAATGACCGCTGGTCGTCTCAGTACTTGCGGTACAGCCCGATCAGCTTGCCCTGAATCTTCACCCGGTTAGGTGGCAGGATGCGCACCTCGTAGGCGGCGTTGGCGGGCTCGAGCGCGATCGAGGCGCCGCGGCGGCGGAAGCGCTTGAGCGTCGCTTCCTCGTCGTCGATCAGAGCCACCACGATGTCGCCGGTATCGGCGCTCTCGTTGCGCTGGATCAGCGCCATGTCGCCGTCGAGGATGCCGGCCTCGACCATCGAGTCGCCGCGCACTTCGAGCGCGTAATGTTCACCCGAGCCGAGCATGTCGGGCGGTACGCTGATGGTATGGCTGCGGGTCTGCAGCGCTTCGATCGGCGTACCGGCCGCGATGCGGCCCATCACCGGCACCGCAACGGGGCGCTCACCCTCGTCCGCGGGCGGGCTGGAGGTCGCGCGCACCTTGCCAAGGTTGCCCTCGATGACGCTCGGCGTGAAGCCGCGGCGGTTGCCGGCGGCGGCCTGAAGCTCGGGCAGCTTGATCACCTCGATGGCGCGGGCGCGGTTGGGCAGGCGGCGGATGAAGCCGCGCTCCTCGAGCGCGGTGATCAGGCGATGGATGCCCGATTTCGAGCGCAGGTCGAGCGCATCCTTCATCTCGTCGAACGAGGGCGGCACGCCGCTTTCCTTAAGTCGCTCGCTGATGAACCGCAGGAGCTCGTACTGTTTGCGCGTTAACATCTCGACCAAAATCCCCCGGTTGATGTCGTTCGATTCCGAGACGCTGAATTCAGCGATAAGCCGCTACATGCTCGAAACAAATCATGAACGGACACTATATGTTCGATACATGTTCCGCAACTGCTTAATTTACCGTGAACGCGACAAAGTTCGCGGAGCGCGTGTGGTCGACGCGTTCAGACGGGCAGGCGCAACACCTCGCAAGGCGTGCCGGCTTCGGCCTTGGGCGCGAATGGCATGCGCACGAGAAGTGCCTGTGCCGCAGCGAGATTCGCCAGCAGCGAGGAATCTTGATGGTGCACGGGAAGCGCGACAAGCGTGCCGTCGTCGCGCTCTTCCAGACGCGCGCGAAGATAATCCGCGCGCATATCGTTTGCATCCACAGCGCGGCCGAGCACTGCCCGCTCATGGCGGTGGTGAATCACGGATCGGCCTGACAAGGCGCGAATCAGCGGCACCATGAACAGGAAGGCGCACACATAGGATGACACGGGATTGCCAGGCAGGCCGATCACCCGCATCGTCCCCAGCCGCCCGTGCATCATCGGCTTGCCCGGGCGCATCGCAATCTTCCAGAACGCCATCGAGATGCCTTCGTCCCGGAGCGCCTGCTGGACCAGATCGTGGTCGCCGACCGATGCGCCGCCGGTCGTGATCAGGATGTCGGCGCCGCCCTCGCGGGCGCGGCGGATGCCAGCGGTGGTGGCCTCCAGCGTATCGGCGGCAATGCCGAGGTCGATGGTATCGGCACCCTCGCTGCGGGCGAGCGCGTGCAGGGCGTAGCCGTTGGAATAGACGATCTGGCCGTGGCCGGGCGTGGTGCCCGGCATCACCAGTTCGTCGCCGGTGGCGAGGATCGCGACCTTTGGACGGCGGCAGACGGCAAGCTGCGGGTGATTCATGGCGGCGGCGAGCGCGAGATCGCGCTCGGTGAGGCGGGATCCCTTGCGCAGGAGCACATCGCCTTCGGAGAAGTCGACGCCGGCGGGGCGGATGTGCCGACCGGCAATTGCGGCTTCCTTGACCGTGATGCGCTTGCCGTCGGCAACCGTGTCCTCCTGGATCACGACCGCGTCCGCGCCATCGGGGACCACGCCGCCGGTGAAGATCCGTACCGCTTCGCCGCCGCCGACCGCCCCGGCAAACGGCCGGCCCGCCCCAACCTCGCCGATCACCGTCAGCTTGGAATCAATGGTCGCCGCGTCGGCCGCGCGCACGGCATAGCCATCCATCGCCGACATAGCTTCCGGTGGTTGCGTGCGCCGCGCCGCGACGTCGTGCGCGAGCACACGGTGGAAGGCTTCAGCGAGCGCGATCATCTCGTCAGGCAGCGGCTCCGCACCCGCCAGCACCGCGGCAAGCGCGTCAGAAACTGGCATGAGGGCCAAGGGTGAAGACTCCTGCTGGGCATGCTCGGGCAATTGGCGGCAAGAGTTCTAGCCGAGCGCGCGCGCAGAGGCAAAAAGCGCCGAGGCAGGATAATTCATCCAACCTCTTGAAACTTGCATTGTGAGGCGCGGCTCAAATTCGCCGCGGCATGATCCGGAAGGCGAGACAGACCGGTACGAGGATGGCCATGGCGAGAACGAGAAGAACGAGCGCCACGGCCAGCATTGGTCAACTCCGCCTCGGCCCGCCCGGACTGACGTCCGGGGCCTGGGGACCCTGATCCCTGTCGGGCAGCGGGTCGGCCTGCGATTTCAGGTCCGCCGCCTTGCTGATCAGCCTGGCGGAAAGATCAGAATCCGAGGTGGTTCTGGCGTATTTCATCAGCAGAGAGGCCTGCTTGGTGAGGTAGGTTTTGCCCAGCACGACGATAAGTCCGATGTAGAATTCCCAACGGACTCATGAGTCCTGAGGCGGGGCATTCGTTCCCGGAACTTTGTATAAAAATGCACAAAGGGCTTTGGTTCCTTGCCCCCTGCGAAGTAGTTCCGCAGGCGACCGGTCGGATGTCGCTTGGGTCCGCTGACGGATCAAATCCCCAGCGCCTTGAGCGCGCTCCCGACGTCCGTCGGCGATGTCACGTGCACGGCAGTCAGGCCGCATGCCCGCGCCCCTTCGACGTTCTCGGCAAGGTCGTCGAAGAACACGATTCGGCCAGCCGGCACGCCAATCGCCGCCACGACATGGTCGAACGCCGCCGCGTCCGGTTTGCGCAGGCCGATGCTGGACGACAGATAGAGCTCGCGGAAATGCCCGAGCACGCCGGCATATTCCTTCGAGAAATAGTCGATATGCGGCCGGTTGGTGTTGGAGAAGGCATAGAGCGGCATCTGCTTTGCCGCGCGAGGCAGCAGCTCGGCGATATCAGGCATCTCGCCGGCGAAGATCGCGTTCCAGCCCTCCAGAAACTGCGCATCGGAAATGCCGATCCCGAGCGATGAACGCAGCGACTGGAAATAATCCTCGTCGCTGATCCTGCCGACCTCATGCAGCCGGTAGGCCTCGCTATCACGCACATAGCGCGTGACGATCGCGTCGGGCTCGCAGCCGGCATGTCCCGCCCAGCAGGCGATCGCCTTGGAGAAATCGATGTCGAGCACCACGCGTCCGAGATCGAACAGGAGCGCGTCGGCGCTGCCGGGACAGAGCGAGGTCATTGTGTCCTTTTCATTTCAGTAGCGATATGGGTCGTGGTCGAACAGCGGGAAGGCGCTGAACACGCTCGGCGCATTGGTTGCGGTCGCCTGATGCAGGCAGGACTTGTCGACCTCGGCGAACGAGGTGGCACCCAACAGGCCGAGGCAGCGCAGCACTTCATCCTCCAGCAGCTCCAGCATGCGCAGCACGCCGGCTTCGCCGGCCGCCGCCAGTGCCCAGCATTGCAGTCGGCCGATGCCGACCAGGTCGGCGCCCGCCGCGATGGCCTTGACGATGTCGGTGCCGCGGCAGAAGCCGCCATCGACCATGATCTTGGCGCGGCCCTTCACGGCCTCGACGATTTCAGGCAGCACATGCATGGCGCCGCGGCCATGATCGAGCTGACGGCCGCCATGGTTGGAGACGTAGATCCAGTCGACACCGTGATCGATCGCGATCTGGGCGTCCTCGGCGGTGGCGATGCCCTTGATGATCAGCGGAATCCTGAACTTGTCCTTGATCATCTTCACCGTCCGCCATTCCAGGCCCTTCTGGTAGTCGCCGCCGGTCGCGCGCAGGCGGCTCTCGCGAACGTAGCGCTTGGCGATGTCGCGTTCACGACGGCTGTAATGGGCGGTGTCGACGGTCAGGCAGAACGCGCCGTAGCCGTTCTTCTCGCTTCGGCTGACCACATCCGCGACGAAGGCGTCGTCGCCGCGGACATAGAGCTGATAGAGCCGCAGCGCATCGGGCGCGGCCTCCGCGGTCTTCTCCAGGCCGGGATCCGAGACCGAGCTCAGCATGTGTGCCGCACCAAAGGTGCCGGCGGCGCGCGCCACGCTGGCTGCGCCATCGGGATCGAAGATCTCCAGCGCACCGACGGGGGCAAGCACCACCGGCAGACGCATCCTGCGGCCGAGCTGCTCGACGGAGCCATCGACCTTGCGAACGTCCCGCAGCACGCGCGGGCGGAAGGCGATCTCGTCCAGTGCCATGCGGTTGCGGCGCATCGTGGTCTCGGTTTCGGCAGCGCCGACGATGTAGTCCCAGGCATTCTGGTTGAGGTTGGCGCGCGCCTTCCGGATGAATTCGTGCAGGTTCTGGAACGGCTCGTTGCTGGCGCCGAGTTCGACGTTCCTTTCCGGCCGGATGCGGGGCGCGTCGTTCATTGTTGTCCTCCCGAGAATTTGAAGTCTTATCGTCATCGCCTATCGCGTCCGGCCCTCCAAAACCATCCTAAAATCGCATAGCTGCGAGGCGTGGGCGGCCGACCGATGTCCGCCGAGCGCAAAGCGGTTTCGGAACGTTGCCAAAAGTTTAGGCCAAGGCGAAGGGATTTCTTCAATGTGCCCGCCGGCGTGGCATCCCGGCCTTGAAGAAACCAGAATGGTATTGTGAGACACGGGCTGGATCGCCATTTGCATGGCGGCTCCAAAGCCCCCAGCAAAAAAGGCTACCTCATCCATGCGGAAAAACCTGCTGTTCCCCCTGGGCGCGCTCACGGGAGCGTGTCTGACCCTTCTGGTAGCCAGTCCCCACGGCGGCGTATGGGCGGCGCGGGCGGCGGCGAGCGCGGATGATGCCTATTCCCAGCTCAACTTGTTCGGCGCCGTGTTCGAGCGCGTGAAGGCGAGCTATGTCGAGAAGCCCGACAATGCCAAGCTGATCGAAGGCGCGATCACGGGCATGGTGACCTCGCTCGATCCGCATTCGCGCTACATGAATGCCAAGGCCTGGACCGAGATGCAGGAGACCACCTCCGGCGAGTTCGGCGGGCTCGGCATCGAGGTCACGATGGAGGACGGCCTCGTCAAGGTCGTCTCGCCGATCGACGACACGCCGGCCTCGAAGGCCGGCATCATGTCCGGCGACCTCATCAGCAAGATCGACGGCGAGGCCGTGCAGGGCATGACGCTCGAGCAGGCCGTCAACAAGATGAAGGGCCCGGTCGATACCAAGACCAAGCTCACCATCGTGCGCAAGGGCGCCGACGCGCCGCTCGATGTCGCGATCACGCGCGAGATCATCCACGTGCGCCCGGTGCGCTTCCACGTCGAGAACGGCGACATCGGCTATATCCGGATCACCTCGTTCAACGAGCAGACCACGGACGGCCTGAAGAAGGCGATCGCCTCGATCACCAAGGACGTGCCGCAGGAGAAGCTCGCGGGCTACGTGGTGGACCTGCGTAACAATCCGGGCGGACTGCTCGACCAGGCCGTGTCGGTCTCGAGCGCGTTCCTGCAGCGTGGTGAAGTCGTCTCGACCCGCGGCCGCAATCCGGAAGAGACCCAGCGTTTCACGGCCCATGGCGGTGACCTCACCAAGGGCAAGCCGCTGGTGGTGCTGATCAACGGCGGTTCGGCCTCGGCCTCCGAGATCGTCTCCGGCGCGCTGCATGACCATAAGCGCGCCACGCTGATCGGCACGCGTTCGTTCGGCAAGGGCTCGGTGCAGACCATCATTCCGCTCGGCGCCGGCAATGGCGCGCTGGCGCTGACCACGGCGCGCTATTACACCCCGTCGGGCCGCTCGATCCAGGCCCAGGGCGTCGCGCCCGATATCGAGATCCTCCAGGACGTGCCGCCGGAGCTGAAGGGCCGGATGGATACTATCGCGGAATCCCAGATGCGCGGGCATCTGTCCGCCGCCGACGGTACCGAGCAGACCGGCTCGCAGTCCTACGTCCCGCCGAAGGAGGAGGACGACAAGGCTCTGCATGCGGCTTTCGACTTCCTGCACGGCGTCACCGCGAATGCGGTTGCCGCCAAGCCCGCGCCGAAGGCGGCGGTGCCGAACTGAGCCTTACGATTTCGAGACATCGATCGCCCGGGAGTGGATGACCGCTCCCGGGCGATTTCGTTTGAGGATGCCGTTGTCAGCTCGATAGCCGAGGGTGGCCTCTAGCCCGCCTCGCGTCGGCGGCTTTCCTCGCCACCGCGCTGGGCGAGACGGCTGCGATGCAGCGCGAACAGCTCCAGCATCTTGTCGGCCGGTTTCGCCGCGCTGAACAGATAGCCCTGCATCTCGGAGCAGCCGAGCGTGCGAAGCAGCCGCTGCTGCTCTTCGGTCTCGACGCCCTCGGCCGTGGTGGTCATGCGGCGGGCGGCCGCGAGGTTGACGACGGCCTGGACGATGCTCGCGGAGCCGTCGGGGCCGGCGATGTCGTCGACGAAGCAGCGGTCGATCTTGATCTTGTCGAACGGGAAGCGATGCAGGTAGCTCAGCGACGAGTAGCCGGTCCCGAAATCATCGAGCGCGATGCGCACGCCGATGGCCCGAAGCTGGTGCAGGATCGCCAGCGCCGCGTCGTCGTCGCGGATCAGCACGGCCTCGGTGATCTCGAGCTCGAGCCGGCTCGCCGGCAGATTGGAGGTGGCGAGGGCGGCCATGATCTTCAGCGCCAGCGTGCCGCTCTTGAACTGCACGGGCGAGACGTTGACGGCGAGGCGGATGTCGTCGGGCCAGCTTGCTGCGTCCCTGCACGCGGTCGCCAGCACCCATTCGCCGATCTCGTTGATCAGGCCGGTGTCTTCGGCGATCGGGATGAATTCGGCCGGCGAGACCATGCCGCGCTCGGGATGGCGCCAGCGCACCAGTGCCTCGCATCCGGTGATGCGATCGTCCTTCAGGCTGAGGCACGGCTGGTAATAGACCTCGAGGCCGCCATGCGTGATGGCGTGACGCAGGTCGATCTCGAGCTGCCGTCGCTCGCGGACCTTGGCGTCCATCTCCGGCTCGAAGAAGCGATAGGTGCGGCGCCCCGCTGCTTTGGCCGCGTACATCGCCATGTCGGCATTCTTGAGTATCTGGTCGAGCGCGCTGCCGTGCTCCGGCGCAAGCGCAATGCCGATGCTGGCGTCCGCGGTGAGATGATGACCCATGCAATCGAAGGGGGTGCGGATGGCCAGGAAGACCCGTGCAACGAGATCGTTGACCTGCTCCGGCGAGGTCACGGCACTCTGCACGATGGCGAACTCGTCGCCGCCGAGCCGGGCCACGAAGTCCTCTGGGCCGGCGCAGCGACGCAGGCTCTGCGCGACCGACTTCAGCAGCTCGTCGCCGACGAGATGGCCAAGGGCGTCGTTGACGGCCTTGAACTCGTCGATGTCGATGTAGTGCACCGCGATCTCTTCGCCCTCGGCGATGGCGGCCAGCTCTTCGCGCAGATGCTCGTGGAACATGATGCGGTTGGGCAGGTCGGTCAGCGCATCGTAATGGGCGAGGTAGGTGATGCGCTCCTCGATGCGCCGGCGCTCGGTGATGTCCTCATGCGTCGCCACCCAGCCACCGTCCGCGAGCGGTTCGTTGACAATCTGGATCGAGCGGCCGTCGGAGGTGTCGACCACCATGGAATTGCGCACGTGAACGTCGCGCAGCACGCGCACGACATATTGATCGACATTGCCGGCGAAGGAGCCGGTCGCGTTGCGATGCGCGATGATGTCGTGGAAGCTGCAACCGGGCTTCACGGTCTCGGCCGAGAGCCCGTACATCTCGATGTAGCGCTGGTTGCAAATCACGAGCCGCCGCTCGGCATCGAACAGCAAAAGGCCCTGCGTCATGTTGTTTACGGCACGGTCGAGACGCTGCTTTTCCAGCGTCAGCCGTTCCCGCGAGAGGCGATGCTGCTCCAGCAGCTTGCGCACGATCGCGATCAGCACACCCGCGATGGCCAGCGCGGACGAGGCGGCGACCGAGATCAGGATGCCGATCTGCTCGCGCCAGTCCGCCAGGGCGGCCGCGCGCGTCGTGGTGGCCATCATCAGGATCGGGAAGTGAGGCAGGGCGCGTGAGGAGATCAGCCGGTCGTCGCCGTCGATGGGACTGACGAAGCGGCCGGCGAAGTGATCGAGTCCGAAAACCCTCTGGTGTTCGGACGAACCGGTCTTGAAGTTCCGCCCCATCAACTCGCTCGAATGGGGATAGCGGGCGAGCAGCGTGCCGTCTCGATGCAGCATCGAGATCGTCGCGCCTTCGCCGAGCACGACGGAGGCGAAGAACTTCTCGAAATTGGCGGGCTCGATGCCGCGCCCGACGACGCCCAGGAACTCGCCGTTGGGTCCCAGGATCTTGCGGACGATCAAGATGGTCCAGGCGCCGGAGACGCGGCTATGCAGCGGCTCGATCAGCACGTCGGGCGCGTAGGGGTCGTATTTGAAGGTGCGGAAATAGGCGCGGTCGGCAACGTTCACTTTCGGCGCCGGCCATGCCGTCGACGAGTTGATCAGATTGCCTTCGGCATCGATGACGTTGACCCCGCCCATGTAGGGCAGCGCCTCGATCTTCGAACGCAGCATCCGGTGGATGTCCTGCCCGGAGAGGCGCCGACGATAGTCCTCGCTCGTATTGATGCCGTTCCCGCGGACGTGGTCGACAAAATCCTTCTGGATGACCGCGAAATCCTGCAATTGCTGGTCGAAATGATGGGCGAGCAGCAGCACGGTGTTTTCCAGCTCGCGGCCGGAGTTGCGCAGCGCGCGCTCGCGGAAATTCTGCGCCATCAGCGTTGCGCCGACGGCGATCGCCGCGATCAGTAGCGTGCCGCCCACCACCAGCCAACGGATCGGTCCGCTGCGCACGAAGGCCTTGTCAAAGAGGCGACTGCCGAATCTCGTCATCATGCTGGTTCATTGCCGTGCACACGCCAGGATCAGTTCTTGATCCCCAAAACATCCGTTGGTTTACGGGAACGGTGTGGAGGCGAAGTTAGGAAGCACAGTTAACGCGATGTGAATACGTGCGCACAAAAGCAATCGATGTGCGGGATGCAAGGCGTGCAGGAATTGCCGCAAGCTCCGGCGATGCAGGGCAATTCCTGCCGGCCATGCCGCGATCAACCAAGGCTTAACCATCTAAGGTGTTGGCGATCCTCAAGCGGGCACTGGCACGTGATTTGCGAACACATCTGCCCACAACGCAAAGAGGGACATGATCATGACGAACATTCTGAAGAGCTTCATCGCCGACGAGCGTGGTGCGACCGCGATCGAATACGGCCTGATCGCCGCCGGCATCGCGCTTGCGATCATCACCGTGGTGAACGGCTTGGGCAGCAGGCTCAGCACGAAATTCGCATCGATCAGCACGTCGCTTAAGTAGCGACGCGATCAGGCGCGGTAATGGCCGGACTTGCCGCCGAGCTTCTCGACGAGATGGATGCCCTCGATGCGCACGCCGCGCTCGACCGCCTTGATCATGTCGTAGACGGTGAGGCAGGCGACGGAGACGGCGGTGAGCGCCTCCATCTCGACGCCGGTCGGGCCGGTGACCTTCACGCTGGCGCGGACGAGGCAGCCCGGCAGTTTGGCGTCGGGTTCGATGTCGACCGTCACCTTCGACAGCGCGAGCGGATGGCAGAGCGGGATCAGCTCGGAGGTGCGCTTGGCGGCCATGATGCCGGCGATGCGCGCGGTCCCGAGCACGTCGCCCTTCTTGGCGTTGCCGGACACGATCAGATCGAGCGTCGCCTTGGTCATGATGACGCGGCCTTCGGCGACTGCCAGCCGCTCGGTCGCCGGCTTGTCCGACACGTCGACCATCCGCGCCTCGCCGGAGGCACCGATATGGGTGAGGGTGGGGCCGGCCTTGATCTTGGCGGGCTTTGTCCCGGACGGCTTGCGCGCCATGTCAGCGCGTGCCCTTCGCACGCGCCGTCGTCTCGCGCGCCAGCAGCGTGCGCGTCGCCCCCGTGACGTCGGCTTGCCGCATCAGGCTCTCGCCGACCAGGAAGGTCGACATGCCGACGCGCTCGAGCCGCGCAAGGTCTGCGGGTGTGAAGATGCCGCTCTCGCCGACCATCAGCCGGTCCCCGGGGATCAGGGGCGCCAGCGCCTCGCTGGTCGCAAGCGTCGTCTCGAAGGTGCGCAAATTGCGGTTGTTGACGCCGATCATCGGCGAGCGAAGTTTCAGCGCCCGGTCGAGCTCGGCGCTGTCGTGGATCTCGATCAGCACATCCATGCCATGGGCGAGGGCGGCATCTTCGAGGTCTTTTGCGGTGGCATCGTCGAGCGCGGCCATGATGATCAGGATGCAGTCGGCGCCATGCGCTCGGGCCTCGACCACCTGATAGGTGTCGAACAGGAAATCCTTGCGCAGGACCGGCAGTGACGTCGCCGCGCGCGCCGCTACCATGAAGTCGAGATGGCCCTGGAACGACGGCGTGTCGGTCAGCACGGAGAGGCAGGCCGCGCCCCCCGCCTCATAGGCCTTGGCGAGCTGGGGCGGATCGAAATCCGCTCGGATCAGTCCTTTCGACGGCGAGGCCTTCTTGATCTCGGCAATCAGCGCGTAGTCGCCATCGGCGTGCTTCGCCTTGATCGCGCGCACGAAGCCGCGCGGGGCGGCCTGCGCCTTGGCCTTTGCCTCGACAACGGAAAGCGGCTGTGCGCGCTTTGCCGCGGCAATCTCTTCGCGCTTGTACGCCTCGATCTTGGTCAGGATATCCGACATGACAGGCTCAGCTGTTCGAGACGGCGATCAGGTGCTTCAGCCGCGCGTTCGCCGCGCCGCTGTCGAGCGACTTGGTACCGATCGCGACACCTTCCTTGACGTCCTTGGCGCGTCCGGCCACGACCAGCGCGGCGGCAGCGTTCATCAGCGCGACGTCGCGATAAGGGCTGGGCTTGCCGTCGAGCACGCTTTGCAGCGCAATCGCATTGGCATCGGCGTCGCCGCCCCTGAGCGCGCCGGCTTCGCATCGCGACAGGCCGGCCTCCTCGGGCGTCACCTCGAAATTACGGATCTCGCCATTGTGGAGCGCGGAGACGAAGGTCGGGCCGGTGAGGGTGATCTCGTCGAGGCCGTCGGAGCCGTGCACCACCCAGGCGGATTCGGAGCCGAGGTTCTTGAGCACCTGCGCCAGCGGCTGCACCCATTGCCGCGAGAAGACGCCGACCATCTGCCGCTTCACGCCGGCCGGGTTGGACAAGGGGCCGAGCAGATTGAAGATCGTGCGCGTCGCGAGTTCGACCCGGGTCGGGCCGACGTTCTTCATGGCGGGATGGTGGGCGGGGGCGAACATGAAGCCGATGCCGCATTCGCGCACGCAGTGTCCGACCTGCTCGGGCCTGAGGTCGATCTTCACCCCGAGCGAGGCCAGCACGTCGGCGGCCCCAGAGCGTGACGACAGGGCGCGGTTGCCATGCTTCGCCACCGGCACGCCGGCGCCCGAGACGATGAAGGAGGCGCAGGTCGAGACATTGACCGAGCCGGAGCCGTCGCCACCGGTGCCGACGATGTCGACGGCGTCAGAGGGCGCCGTCACGGTCAGCATCTTCGAGCGCATCGCCGTAACGGCGCCCGTGATCTCATCCACGGTCTCGCCGCGGACCCTGAGCGCCATCAGCAGGCCGCCCATCTGCGAGGGCGTGGCCTCGCCAGACATCATGGCATCGAAGGCGGAAGCGGCTTCATCACGCGACAGGCTGGCGCCGGTCGCCACTTTTCCAATGATCGATTTCAGGTCGTCCATCGCGTGCTTTCAACTCACTGGTTCGCGCCGGTCACTTGCGCGAAGGCGGCCTGATTAATGGTGGTCCCGATGTCGGTTTCAAGCTTGTTGACGTAGGACGCGACCTGCTCCTCGGTCTGCGCGCGGTCGAGGGTCTCCTTGAGCTTCTTGACCTCGTCGGAGGCGGCGTCGACCGTGGGATCTATGATGTCGGTGACGCGGAAGATGATCACCTCGGTGCCGCCGGTCACGGCCGTCTGTCCGACGCCGTCCTTGGCGGTGCGGAACGCGGCCGCGACGACAGTGCCGGGCACGCCGGCGGGCGAGTCGTCGCGCTTGAAGCCGGTCGCAGTCTCGACCTTGGCCCCGATCGCGGCGGCCTCGTCGGCGAGCTTGCCGCCGGATTCGAGCTTCTGCACCATCTCGGTCGCCTTGGCCTTCAGCTTGGTCGCGACCTGGTCCTGGCGCCAGCGCGCTTCGACCTGGTCGCGAACCTCGTCGAGATTGCGGTCGCGCGAGGGCGTGATGGCGAGAACGTCGTACCAGACATAGCCGCCCTTGAACGAGATCGAGTCGTTGTCGACGCCGACATCGGTGTTGAAGGCCTGCGAGACCACGTCGAGGCCCTGCGGAATGTTGGCGACCGGCTGGCCGTTCGGGGCGCGACCCGAGCGGTCGACGGCATCGATGGTGACGGCGGTCAGGCCGAGCTTCTGCGCCGCGTCGATCACGCTGGAGCCGCCGCCGCGCTCGTCTTCCATCTTGTCGCGGAGATCGGCGACCTTGACGCGCGCGCGTTCGGTGGCGATCTCGCGCTTGATGTCGCCGGCAAGGCTGGCGTAGTCCGCCTCTTTGCCCGGCTCGATCTTGTCGACCTTGACGATCGCGACGCCAAGCCCGCCCTGGATCGGCTGGCTGATCTCGCCGGCGGGAAGCGCGAAGGCGGCATCGCCGACTGCGGGCGCGAGCGAAGACTTGGTCACGAGCCCGAGGTCGACGTCGGAGGCGCTCAGCCCGCGCTCCTTGCCGAGATCCTCGAACGAAAGTCCGCCGACGAGGCGCTCGCGTGCGGCCTGCGCGTCGGCGACGTTCGGAAACACGATCTGCTGGATCTGGCGCTTCTCCGGCGTGCCTAGCCGGTCCTTGCGCTGGTCGAACACCTTCTTGGCGTCCTCGTCCGACACCTCGGTCCACTTGCCGATCTCCTCCGGAGAGACCACGACAAAGGCGATCTTGCGATATTCGGGCGCGCGGAACTGGGTCTTATGATCCTCGAAATAGGCGGCGAGCGTCTCGGGCGAGGGCGCATCGATCGTGCCTGCCTGCGCGGCGTCGAGCCTGACGAACTCGATGGCGCGCTGCTCGTTCTGGAAGCGCGTCAGCACGTCGATCATGCTCTTCGGCGGCTCGAGGCCGGCGCCGATGGTGCCGGTGATCTGCCGGCGCAGCGACACCTTGCGCTGCTCGGCGACGTAGCGCTGCTCGGTATAGCCGAAATTGCGGATCACGGCCTGGAAGCGGTTCGGATCGAAGCTGCCGCCGACGCCCTTGAAGTTGGGATCGTTCATGATGACCTGGCGGATCTGCTCGTCGGACTGGCCGAGCCCGAGCCGGCGCGCCTCTTCGTCGAGGGCGGCTTCGGCGATGGTCTGCTGGAGCACCTGGCGGTCGAGACCGAAGGCACGCGCCTGATCGGGCGTCAGCGGACGGCCGAACTGGCGGCTGATCTGTTGCAGGCGGTCTGTGTAGATCTGGCGGAACTCGTTGAGCGAAATCTCGGTGCTGCCGACCTTGGCCACCGTGGACTGCCCGAAGCCCTTGAAGATGTCGGCGATGCCCCAAATGCCGAAACTGACGATCAACACGCCCATCACCACGGCCATAATGGTCTTGCCGAGCCAGTTTGATGAGGCCTTGCGCATTCCTCGAAGCATTTGGTCCAACTTGTTTGGTCAGGAGGGGAACGGGAGCGCGTCTTAATGCAGATTCCGCAAAAGCGCGTCACCAAATTGATAGATCATCATAAAGTGGTGGCTTTCCCCCCGCAACCTCGCCTCAGCAGGCGCCGCGAAGCTGCGGTTAAAGGCCCCAAAGCGTTTTCCAGCGAAGTGGACCCCGGTTCGCGTCAAGAAAACGCGTCAAAACAAGAATCTGGAACTGCCGCGACAGCTCTGCTAGCGCATGCACAAACCTCATTTTGCTGGACATTGACATGACCGACGCCATCCGACCGCTGATCGCCGGCAACTGGAAGATGAATGGCCTGAAAGCCCAGGCTGCCGAATTCGACGCCATGCTCAACGGCGCGGCAGACGTCGCCGGCAAAGCGGACCTGCTGGTCTGCCCGCCCGCAACCCTGGTCGCGGCCTTTGCCGACAAGGCGCGCGGCAAGAGGGTCGCGGTGGGGGCTCAGGACTGCCATCCCAAGGCCTCCGGCGCCCATACCGGCGATGTCGCCGCCGAAATGCTGGTGGATGCGGGCGCAATCGCCATCATCGTCGGACATTCGGAGCGTCGCGCCGACCACGGCGAGGGCGACGCGCTGATCCGGCAGAAGGCCGAGGCAGCTTGGCGCGCCGGGGCCCTGGCGATCGTTTGTATCGGCGAGACGCAAGGCCAGCGCGATGCCGGCCAGACCCTGGACATCCTGCGTGGCCAGCTCGACGGCTCGCTGCCGGACGGCCCAACCGCGGCCAATCTGGTCGTGGCCTATGAGCCGGTCTGGGCGATCGGCACCGGCCTGACCCCCACGTCCCAGGATGTCGAGCAGATTCATGGCTTTATCCGCGAGTTCCTGAGTTCCCGGTTCAAAGCCGACGGTGCCAAGATGCGGATCCTCTATGGCGGCTCGGTCAAGCCCTCGAACGCGGCCGAGTTGATGGCGGTGAAAAACGTCAACGGCGCGCTGGTCGGCGGCGCCAGCCTGAAGGCGGCCGATTTCCTTGCGATCGCCAAGGGCTGTCCTAACTAAGGACTGCCCCTAGCTCATTCAAAACGTTGGTCCGAATCCGATCGGGGGGTGGCAATGCCCCTGCCGATCGTGTAACACCGCGCAACTTCAGGAAAACCCGCGAAGCGCGATCGGCCGCCGTCAGGCGCCGCCCGCTTGTGACGGAAGGACACCATGCAGACCGTTGTCATCGTCATCCACCTCATGATCGTCGCCGTCATGATCGGCGCCGTCCTGCTGCAGAAGTCGGAAGGCGGCGGCCTCGGCATGGGCGGAGGCGCGGGCTTCATGTCGAGCCGCGGCACCGCGAATCTTTTGACGCGGACCACCGCTATTTTGGCCGTCGGCTTCTTCCTGACCAGCCTGTTCCTGTCCTGGCATGCCGGCTATGACCGCAAGCCGTCGTCGCTCATCGGCCAGCCGTCGCAGACCCAGCCGGCCGGTGGCTCGCCGATCGCGCCGCCGACTTCGGGCGGCATCCTGGATTCGCTGAAGAAGGCCGACGAGCAGCAGCAGGCGCCGGCTCCGAGCGGCCCGCAGGTGCCGCGCTCGCAATAAAGCAGGGGGGCCATGCAGGGCGGTGGCTACCGTCCTGCATCAACAAGCCCCATCAAGACACTGTCATCATTATCAGTTTCGGATCACCCACAGGCCCGCAAAATCTTTGGGGCGGAATACGAATCGCTTTGGCGAATCGAATTCGAGGGATTAGAGGTTAAGTCCCATGGCGCGGTACATATTCATCACCGGCGGCGTGGTTTCTTCGCTCGGCAAGGGTTTGGCTTCGGCGGCACTCGGTGCGCTGTTGCAGGCCCGGGGCTACAAGGTCCGCCTCCGCAAGCTCGACCCCTATCTCAACCTCGATCCCGGAACGATGTCGCCGTATCAGCACGGCGAAGTGTTCGTGACCGATGACGGCGCAGAGACCGATCTCGATCTCGGTCACTACGAGCGCTTCACCGGCAGGCCTGCGACAAAGGCCGACAACATCACCACGGGGCGCATCTACCAGGACATCATTTCCAAGGAGCGCCGTGGCGATTATCTCGGCGCGACCATCCAGGTGGTTCCGCACGTCACCAACGCCATCAAGGAATTCGTCCTCAACGGCAATGACGACTACGATTTCGTGCTGGTCGAGATCGGCGGCACCGTCGGTGACATCGAGGGCCTGCCGTTCTTCGAGGCGATCCGCCAGCTCAAGAACGAGCTGCCGCGCGATCACGCCGTCTATATCCATCTGACGCTGCTGCCGTACATTCCGAGCGCCGGCGAGCTCAAGACCAAGCCGACGCAGCATTCGGTGAAGGAGCTGCGCTCGATCGGCATCCAGCCGGACATCCTGCTCTGCCGCACCGACCGCGAGATTCCGAAGGAAGAGCGGCGCAAGCTCGGGCTGTTCTGCAACGTGCGTGAAAGCGCCGTGATTGAAGCGCGTGACGTCGACAATATCTACGCTGTCCCCGAGGCCTATCACAATGCGGGCCTCGACGACGAAGTGCTCGCCGCCTTCGGCATCGGCTCGCGGATTCCGCCGGAGCTGCGGAGCTGGCAAGAGATCAACGAGCGCGTGCGCAATCCCGAAGGCAATGTCACCATCGCCATCGTCGGCAAATATACCGGCATGAAGGATGCGTATAAGTCGCTGATCGAGGCGCTGTCGCATGGCGGCATCGCCAACAAGGTGAAGGTCAACCTGGACTGGATCGAGAGCGAGATCTTCGAGAAGGAAGATCCGGCGCCATTCCTCGAGCACGTCAACGGAATTCTGGTACCCGGCGGTTTCGGCCAGCGCGGCGCGGAAGGAAAAATCAGGGCGGCGCAGTTCGCGCGTGAGCGCGACGTGCCATATTTCGGCATCTGCTTCGGCATGCAGATGGCGGTGATCGAAGCCGCGCGAAATCTCGTCGGCATCGAGGATGCCAACTCCACCGAGTTCGGCCCCACCAAGGAGCCGCTCGTCGGCCTGATGACGGAGTGGCTGCGCGGCAACGAGCTCGAGAAGCGCTCGCAGGCCGGCGATCTCGGCGGCACGATGCGGCTCGGCGCGTACCCTGCGGCACTGAACCGCGGCAGCCGCGTCTCGCAGGTCTATGGCGGCGCGACCGAAATCTCCGAGCGCCACCGCCATCGCTACGAGGTGAACACGGCCTACAAGGACCGTCTCGAACAGCACGGCTTGAAATTCTCAGGCCTGTCGCCCGACGGCGTGCTGCCTGAAATCGTCGAGTACGAGGATCACCCCTGGTTCATCGGCGTCCAGTTCCATCCTGAGCTGAAGTCGCGGCCTTTTGAGCCTCATCCTCTCTTTGCCTCCTTCATTCAGGCGGCGATGGTGCAGTCGCGGCTGGTGTAGGCGCCGGACGGCCTTTGACGCCTGCGCAAATTGTTGCGACAACTCCCTGCCGCAAGAACAACAATGCAGGGAGTGAAGTTCGATGATCTACGAAATGCGCGTCTATCGCTGTGTGCCCGGTCGGCTGGCGGCGCTCTTGAAGCGGTTCGAGACCGTCACGCTGAAGCTCTGGGAGAAGCATGGCATCAGGCAGGCCGGCTTCTTCACGACGCTGATCGGTGAATCCAACCAGGAGCTGACCTATTTCCTGGCCTGGGACTCGCTCGCCGAGCGCGAGAAGAAGTGGGCCGCGTTCATGACCGATCCGGACTGGATGGAAGCGCGGGCCAAGTCGGAGGCTGACGGCCAGATCGTCGGCAACATCGTCAGCCAGCTCCTGACGCCGACCGCCTTTTCCTCGGTGAAGTAGGGGCTGCCGGCGCAAGGCCGCCGCAGAGCTCCCCGGCGCAACCCTGATATTCTGATGGCCCGGGCCGAATAGGGTTGATCCGACCCTGATGGCGGCTATGGTCGCGCGGAAACGAGGGATTGGCCTTGAGCTCTTCGACGTCAGCGGCGCCGGTCGTCACCATTGGCACGGTCAAATTCGGCAATGACCTGCCGATTTCGATCATTGCCGGGCCGTGCCAGCTCGAGAGCCGTCAGCATGCGCTGGAGGTCGCCTCCGCGCTGAAGGAGATCGCCGCGCGGCTGAAGATCGGCCTTGTCTACAAGACCTCGTTCGACAAGGCCAACCGCACCAGCGCATCCGCTGCGCGCGGGCTGGGCCTTGAGCAATCGCTGCCGATCTTCGCGGAGATTCGATCCTCGCTAGGCTTGCCGGTGCTGACCGACGTGCACGACGCCGCGCAATGCGCCGATGTCGCGCAGGCTGTCGATATCCTGCAGATCCCGGCCTTCCTGTGCCGGCAAACCGATCTCCTTCTTGCTGCGGCTGCGACCGGCAAGATCGTCAATGTCAAGAAGGGCCAGTTCCTGGCGCCCTGGGACATGGCGAATGTGGTGACCAAGATCACCAGCGCGAACAATCCCAATGTGCTCGTCACCGAGCGCGGCGCCTCCTTCGGCTACAACACGCTGGTCTCCGACATGCGCGCGCTGCCGATCCTGGCGCGCACCACCGGCGCGCCCGTGATCTTCGACGCCACCCATTCGGTGCAGCAGCCCGGCGGGAAGGGGACCTCGTCGGGCGGTGAGCGCGAATTCGTGCCGGTGCTGGCGCGCGCCGCCGTCGCGGTCGGCGTTGCCGGCGTTTTCGTCGAGACCCATCCCGACCCCGACCGCGCGCCGTCCGACGGGCCCAACATGGTGCCGCTGCGTGAGTTCGAAGGGCTGATCCGAAGGCTGATGGCGTTTGACGCGGTGACGAAAAGCACAACGCGCTGATGTCCCAGCCTGTGACCGGGGCGCCCTCCGACCGGACGTTTCCGCCCGCGATCAACATCATCGCGCTCGCGAGCTTCTCGGCGGCGTTGTCCACGCGCGCGCTCGATCCGGTCCTGCCGCACGTCGCTGAGGATTTTTCGATCAGCATCACGACGGCCGCCAGCATTGCGGCCGGCTATGCCTTGATCTACGCGCTGGTTCAGCCCGTGATCGGAGCTGCTGCGGATTTGTTCGGCAAGGCGCGCTTGATGACGCTGTGCCTGGCGCTGCTCGGCGCTTCCTGCATTCTCGGCGCGGTCGCGACCACCTTCTCGGGTCTATTCGCAAGCCGTATCCTGGCCGGCATCGCATCAGGCGGCGTGTTTCCGGTTGCCCTCGGCCTGACCGCCGACCTCGTTGCACCTGCCAAGCGACAGGTCGCAATCGGCCGCACGCTGGCGGGGTCGATGACCGGCAACCTGCTCGGCGCGACTGCCTCCGGCATCATCGGCGAGTTCATCGGCTGGCGCGGAGTGCTCATGATCCTCGGCACGCTCGGCCTGATCGCGGCCGTGGCGGTGGCAGCAGGTTTTCGCGGTGCTGCGCTGACGGCCGCGCCCAAGTCCGATCTGAAGGCCCTGCGGCAGGGCTATCGGACCATCTTCGCCAACCCCAACACGCGCTACTGCTACTCGGCCGTGTTCGTCGAGGGCTGCTGTGTCTTCGGCCTGTTTCCCTTCATCGCCGCGCTGCTGTTCGATCTCGGCGAGAAGTCGCCGTCGATCGCGGGCGTGGTGATTGCAGGTTTTGCGATCGGCGGGCTGTTCTACACTTTCACGGTGTCCCGCCTACTGCCGCGGCTCGGCGTCAAGGGCATGATGATCGCAGGTGCATGCCTCGTGGGGCTGCAGCTCAGCGTGATGGCTTTCGGTCCCGGCTGGAAGCTGCAATTCGTCAGCATGCTGGCGATGGGCTGGGGCTTCTACATGATCCATGGCTGCTTGCAGGTCTTCGCCAGCGAGCTGTCGATCGGAGCGCGGGCGACCGCAATGTCGCTGCATTCGTTCTTCTTCTTCATGGGGCAGACGGTTGGCCCGATCGCTTACGGTCTTGGTCTCCAGCACGGCGGCAAGGTGCCGACGCTGCTCGCGAGCGGGGCGATCATGGTGGTGCTGGGCCTCGTCTGCGCGAAGCTGCTCAAGCCGCGCGTGCCGGCGGATGCGCGCTGACGTCGACCGCCTGGCCCACGTGTCGACCAAATGCGACCTGGCTAATTTGCCCCAGCAGCCGGGATCGGCTCCATGCCGCTTGACATGATCGCCTCGCGCGCGGCCGGGGACGCCAGGAACTTGATCAACGCACGACCTGCCTCGGGTTCCTTCGAGCCGGTCGCAATCCCGGCCGAGAAGATCGTGATCTTCTGCAATTCGGCCGGGAGCGGTCCGATGATATCGATGCCCTTGACGGGCTTCAGCTCGCTGATCTGCTGGAAGCCAAGCTCGGCCTCGCCGTGCGCGACGATCTCGCCGACCGGCGTCGCCGGAATCTTGCGCGCCTTGTCCTTCATGACATCGGCAATGCCGAGCTTGTCGAACATCTCGGTCGAGACGTAGACGCCGCTGGCGCTGTCGGAATAGGCGATTGTTTTTGCGGCCAGCAGCGCGCGCTTGACTGCCTCCACGGAGCTGATGTCCGGCTTCGGTGCACCCGACTTTACGGCGATGCCGATCGGCGACTTGGTCAAATCGACTTGACTGCCGGCAACGACCTTGCCCTTGCTCGTGAGGTCGGCGAGGGCGTAGCCCACCATGATCAGGACATCGGCCGGCTCACCGCGCTCGAGCCGCACCGGGATTGCATTCGCGGTCGTTCCCATCGACGGCCCATATTCCGTCAGCACCTTGTTGCCGGTGGCCTTCTCGAATTCCGGCACGAGCGCCTTGTAGGCCGCCGTCAATCCGCCCGAAATCATCACCCGCACCTCGGCAGCGTCGGACGCGCCGGTGAGCCAGAGGACGCCGAGAAAGCCCAAGGCAAGGTTCAAGGCAAGTTTCAGGGCGAGGTTACGGGATATTGCTGACATCGATTTCATTGCGTTCGCCTTCTCTAACCCCGCCCGCGATAGGGCGCGACGCCCTGCTCGGGCACCCACAGACCTTTCGGCACGCGTCCGGTCTGCCAGAACACGTCGATCGGGATGCCGCCGCGCGGATACCAATAGCCGCCGATGCGCAGCCATTTCGGCTTGATTTCGGAGGCGATGCGCTGGCCGATCATCACGGTGCAATCCTCGTGGAAGGCGCCGTGATTGCGGAAGCTCGCGATGTAGAGTTTTAGCGATTTCGACTCCAGCAGCCACGCCCCCGGCGCGTAGTCGATCATCAGATGCGCAAAATCCGGCTGGCCCGTCACCGGGCAAAGCGAGGTGAATTCCGGCACCGTGAAGCGCACGAGGTAGTCGGTGCCTGCTTGCGGATTGGGCACGCGGTCGAGCTTGGCCTTTTCGGGTGCATCCGGCCATTCCACGGCGCGGCCAAGTTGCAGGGCAGGGGAGTTGTTCGATTTGCTGGGCTTTTTGGACATCGGGCCGCCTCCGTGCGGCCCTCTTAGCCAATCATCGGGCGGCCGTCACCCGGCCTTTTCCGCGTCGATGCATTGCGGTAGAAGCACCGCCAACTGCCCCCTTTGTTTCTCGAAATGAGGCTCTCATGACCGCCATCATCGACATCATCGGCCGCGAAATCCTGGACAGCCGGGGTAACCCCACCGTCGAGGTCGATGTCGTGCTGGAAGACGGTGCACTCGGCCGTGCCGCGGTGCCGTCGGGCGCCTCGACCGGCGCCCATGAGGCTGTGGAACTGCGCGACGGCGACAAGGCGCGCTATCTCGGCAAGGGCGTCACCAAGGCGGTCGGCGCCGTCAACGGAGAAATCTTCGAGGCCCTCAGCGGGCTCGATGTCGAGCAGCAGGCCCAGATCGACCAGATCATGATCGACCTCGACGGCACGCCGAACAAGAGCCGGCTCGGCGCCAACGCCATCCTCGGCGTCTCGCTCGCCTGCGCCAAGGCGGCCGCGAACTCGCTCGACATGCCGCTCTACCGTTACGTCGGCGGTACCTCGGCGCGGCTGTTGCCGGTGCCGATGATGAACATCATCAACGGCGGCGTGCATGCCGACAACCCGATCGACTTCCAGGAATTCATGATCCTGCCCGTCGGCGCGTCGTCCTTCGCCGAGGGCCTGCGCTATGGCGCCGAGGTCTTCCATACGCTGAAATCCGAGCTCAAGAAGGCCGGCCACAACACCAATGTCGGCGACGAGGGCGGCTTTGCCCCGAACCTGCCGTCGGCCGACACCGCGCTCGACTTCGTCATGAACGCCATCGGCAAGGCCGGCTACAAGGCTGGCGCCGACATCGTGATCGGCCTCGACTGCGCCTCGACCGAGTTCTTCAAGGACGGCAAGTATGTCTATGAAGGCGAGGGCAAGACCCGCTCGATCTCCGAGCAGGCAAAATACCTTGCCGACCTCGTCTCGCGCTATCCGATCGTCACCATCGAGGATGGCATGTCGGAAGACGACATGGACGGCTGGAAGGAGCTCACCGACCTCATCGGCAAGAAGTGCCAGCTCGTTGGCGACGATCTCTTCGTCACCAATGTCAAGCGCCTCGCCGAAGGCATCAAGGCCGGCCGGGCCAACTCGATCCTGATCAAGGTCAACCAGATCGGCACGCTGACCGAGACGCTCGCCGCCGTCGAGATGGCGCACAAGGCGGGCTACACCTCCGTCATGTCGCACCGCTCGGGCGAGACCGAAGATTCCACCATCGCCGACCTCGCGGTCGCCACCAATTGCGGTCAGATCAAGACGGGCTCCCTTGCGCGGTCCGATCGCACCGCCAAATACAATCAGCTCCTGCGCATCGAGCAGCAGCTCGGCAAGCAGGCGCTCTATGGCGGCAAGGCGGCACTGAAGGCGCTGGCATAAGCCGGCGCTTCGACCCGCGAAAAGAAGGACAGGGGAGGATCGATATGAGCGACGGCAAGACCGGCCTGCAACTGCGTTCGCTGCTGAAGAAGAGCGGCGAGCTGGAGATATCTCTCGTCGATCTCCCAACGCCGGAGCCTGCTGACGATGAGGTCGTGGTCCGCGTCGAAGCCTCCCCGATCAATCCCTCGGATCTCGGACTTCTGATCGGGGCCGCCGACATGTCGGCGGCGAAGGCCTCCGGCACGAAGGAGATGCCGGTCATCACCGCCAAAATGCCGGAGGGCGCGATGCGGATGATGGCGGCCAGGTTCGATCAGTCATTGCCGGTCGGCAACGAGGGCGCCGGCACGGTGATCGGGACCGGCTCGTCGGACGCGGCGAAAGCGCTGATGGGCAAGACGGTGTCGATGATCGGCGGCGCGATGTACACCCAGTATCGCGTGCTGAAGGTCCGCGACGTCATGGAGCTGCCGGCAGGCACCACGGCTGCCGACGGTGCGTCATGGTTCGTCAATCCGCTGACCGCGCTCGGCATGACCGAGACGATGCGGCGGGAAAACCACAAGGCGCTCGTGCACACGGCGGCCGCCTCCAATCTCGGCCAGATGCTCAACAAGATCTGCATCAAGGACGGGATCGGTCTCGTCAACATCGTCAGGAGCAAGGAACAGGCCGACATCCTGCACAAGATCGGCGCCAAGCATGTCGTCGATTCCAGCGCGGCGAGCTTCATGGACGACCTCACCAACGCGCTGGTCGAGACCGGCGCCACGATTGCCTTCGACGCCATCGGCGGCGGCAAGCTGGCGAGCCAGGTTCTGACCGCTATGGAAGTTGCGGCCAACAAGACCGCGAAGGAATACAGCCGCTACGGCTCCAACGTGTACAAGCAGGTCTACATCTATGGCAGCCTCGACACGCGCCCGACCGAGCTGAACCGCTCATTCGGTCTGAGCTGGGGCGTCGGCGGCTGGCTGCTCACGCCGTTCCTCCAGAAGATCGGCCCGGCCGAGATCGGCCGCCTGCGCCAGCGCGTTGCGTCCGAGCTCAAGACCACCTTCGTCAGCCACTACACCAAGGTCGTCTCGCTTTCCGAAGCGCTCGATCCCGCTAACATCGCGGTGTATGCCAAACGGGCCACCGGCGAAAAATTCCTCATCAACCCAAATAAATAATCGTGATGTGCGACGGCACGTCACACGGAGTTTATGTCTGGGCAGTCGGGCGAATGACGACCTCACCGACGTCCACACTGTCTGGCTGAGCGATTGCGAAGGCGATAGCTTCCGCGACGGCGCTCGCCGGAATGGCCAGCGCCTTCATGCTCGCTTGCCCTTGCTGGCGTAACGCCACATCCGTCATCGAGGATGGCAACTCGGTGTCGACATATCCGGGCGAGATGGTCGTCACCCGAAGCGACGGACCAGCCTCCTGACGAAGCCCTTCGGAAATCGCCCTGATGGCATTCTTCGATCCCGCGTAGACGGCCATTGTCGGAACGATCTTGATGCCGGCGGTCGATAGCGTGTTGACGAAATGCCCGAAGCCCTGACGGCGGAAGACGGGCAGGGCCGCCGCGATTCCGTAGAGCGCGCCTTTCACGTTCACGTCGATCATGTCGTCCCAGTCATCGACCCTCAGATCGTCTAGAAAGGAAATCGGGGCAATCCCCGCGTTGTTGATCAGGACGTCCAGCTTCCCGTATCGGTCCATTGCGAGCTGGACCAGGTTGGCGACGTCATCGCGCCGCCTGACGTCGGTGACGAGATACGACGCCTTTCCGCCCCTGGACGCGATGCTCGCGGCCAGCATCTCCAGCCTGTCGGAGCGCCTCGCGCCGAGGATCACGACAGAGCCCCGATCTGCGAGATGCCTAGCGGTGGCCTCGCCAATTCCGCTGCTGGCGCCTGTAATCGCGACCACCTTGCCTGCGATACCTATCATGGCTGTTCCATCCAGTTTCGTGGTGGGATGAACTTCGCATCGGGATCGGGGATGATCTATGCTCGAAGTGCTCTGAAATCGTCGAGATCGGATCAAGCCCTGGATCTAGCGCCGGACAAAACCTTGGACCCTCTGTCCCAGGTCTTCTCGCTTTTGGACGTTCGCGCAGCGCGTTGCACGAGGTTCGAGGCCGGCGGCAATTGGTCGTATCGGTTCCCGGCAAAACCTGCCCTGAAATTCGGTGCGGTCATCCGTGGCGATTGCTGGATCGACTTCGGCGACGAGGCCCATCACCGACTTGCCACCGGCGACTGTTTTCTTCTGGCGAATGCACCAGCCTATGTTCTCGCCAATGACGAGGACATGGCTCCCGAAGACGGGATAACGACGTTCGATTGGGCGCGGTCGGATGTCGCGCGTCACGAAGGCAGCGATACCGTTCTGCTTGCCGGCAGTTTTGATTTTAAAGCGTCAGACGCCGAATTGCTGCTCGATTCACTCCCTCGCTTCTTGCTCATACCGGCGCGCAGACCGTCGGCATCCGTCATGCAATCCACCTTGCAGATTCTCGACCTTGAAATCAGAGGGACGGGAATCGGAGCGGCCGTTCTCACCGACAGGCTTGCCGACGTCCTCCTCGTCCAGGTGCTCCGCGCGGCGCTGGACCAAAGCGCCGGCGAAGGCTTCGGATGGATCAGCGCACTGGTCGACGCCAGGATCGGCAAGGCAATCAGGCTGATGCACGAGGACATCGCTCACCCCTGGACGCTGGACGCATTGGCCAACGCGGTTGCCATGTCGCGATCCGCATTTTCAAAGCGGTTCAGGTCGCTGGTGAGGCGGGCGCCGCTCGACTACCTCCTTCGATGGCGAATGCGGCTTGCATGCGAGCAGTTGCGACGTGGGGCGACCGTTTCGGCAACCGCCGCACAGGTGGGATATTCGTCGGAGAGCGCTTTCGGGCATGCCTTCAAACGAGTCTACGGCCACCCGCCGAAGCGGTACTGGCGCAGACGTGCCGCTGGCTAAAAATTCCCTATCGCCCCGAACAAATAATCGTGGTGTGCGACGGCACGTCACCGAAAGAAGGTCTTGCCTTCTGAGCGAAGCCGGGGATTATTCCGCCGCCGTTGAAAGCGGAAAATCCGCAGGGCGCTCAGAAGGGGACCTCTCCATGACTGATTTGAACCGCCGCCACTTGCTTGCAGGCGCTGCCACCATCGGCGCGGCTGCCGTTACCGGCCTTCGGCCAACCGCCGCCAATGCCTCAGTGCCACCGACCGGGACGCAGGCGCCGGGCTTCTACCGCTACAAGGTCGGCAGTTACGAGTGCACGTCGATCAACGACGGCGCGCGCACCTTTCCGATGCCGGAGAAGTTCGTCGTCAACATACCCAAGGAGGAATCCCTGGCTGCGGGTGAGGCGGCCTACATGCCGAAGGGCATGGTCACAGTGCCGTTCAATCCGCAGCTCATCAACACCGGCTCCAAGCTCGTGCTGATCGATACTGGCAACGGAGTCGCCAATCTGGAGCCGAGCAAGGGCGCCGTCGGCCGCACCCTGCAAAACCTTGCCGCAGCTGGCGTCGATCCGAAGAACATCGACGTCGTGCTGCTGTCGCATTTGCACCCCGACCACACCAACGGCATCCGCCTTGCCGACGGCGCGCTCGCTTTCCCGAACGCGGAGCTCATGGTGCCGGGCAAGGACTGGGAGTTCTGGACCAGCGAGGACAACGCCGCCAAGGCCGAGTCCAATCCGATGATGAAGAACTATTTCGCCAACGTGAAGAAGACCTTCGCGGGCCTTGAGTCCAAGGTCACCAAGTACGACTGGGGCAAGGAGGTCGCGCCCGGCATCACCTCCATTGCGACGCCGGGCCATACCCCCGGCCACACTTCGTTCGCGGTCGCATCGGGCGATGCCAAGGTGCTGATCCAGTCTGACGTCACCAACATTCCGGAATTCTTCCTGCGCAACCCGGATTGGCATGTCATGTACGACGCCGATGCTGCGCTGGCGCAGACGACGCGTCACAAATTCTACGACATGGCGGCGGCCGAGAAGGCGACCGTGATCGGCTTCCACTTCACCTTCCCCTCGGTCGGTCATGTCGAGAAGGACGGTGCCAAATATCGCCTGGTCCCGTCGGCGTGGAATCCGACGATCTGATCGAGCTGGACCGTTTGCGTAAAAGATCGGGCCGCCGCTTGGCGGCCCTATTGATTTGGGCGACCATCTGCTTTCGCGAAACGCAGCGTTTCCAAATCAGTCCGGTTCATGCACTTGCATCCAATGGTCCGGATCGCTTAAGTGCCGCCCCGGCACTCCCGCTCAAGCCCTCAAGGATACCCCATGGCCTACAACATCGTCGTGATCGCCGGCAGCCTGCGCAAGGACAGCTTCTCGCTCAAGATCGCCAATGCGCTCGCAAAACTCGCGCCTGGCTCGCTCAAGCTCGAGGTCGTCACGCTGGCGGGCATCTCGTTCTTCAACCAGGACCTCGAGGGCGCGCCGCCCGCGGACTGGCTGGCCTTCCGCGAGAAGCTTCAGAAGTCGGATGGCGTCATTTTCGTCACGCCCGAATATAACCGCGCGATCCCGGGTGTGCTGAAGAACGCCATCGACGTCGCCTCGCGGCCCTATGGCAAGAGCTCGTTCAACGGCAAGCCGGTCGGCATTATCTCGAACTCGCCGGGCCCGCTCGGGGGCGTCAGCGCCGCCAAGACGCTCCAGAACATCCTGCCGGGCATTGCCGGCCCGATCATGCAGCAGCCCGAGACCTATCTGAACGCCGTCGGTGACGCCTTCGATGCTGACGGCAACCTGACCAAGGAGTCGCTGAAGCCCGTGCTCCAGGCCTATGTCGACGCGTTCGCCGCGCACGTCGCAAAGCACCACGGCTGAGGCGAACGGCCTACCACCAAGCTTCGTCCTCATAGGAAGAAATCAATTGGGTGTCATTCCGGGGTCGGTGCTGCGCATCGCCCCGGAATGACAGCTTATCCAAAATTAGCGCTCCCTTAACCAACCTGTCCCATCTTCCAAGGATGGTATCCCGCGCGCGCCTGAAATCGATCCTGACCGGTCTTGCCCTCTATGCGATGGCAGCTGCCATCGTTGGCTATTTCGGCGTCAACGCCTATACCGGCAAATACGGCCTCAACGCCCGCCAGGAACTGGATCAGGAGATCATCGCGCTGACCAGTGAGCTGGCACAGCTCAAGCGCGAGCGCGCCCGGAGCGAGCAGCGTGTCTCGTTGCTGCGCACGTCCAGGATCGATCCTGACATGCTGGACGAGCGGGCGCGCTACCAGCTCGACTACGTCAACCCGCATGATCTCGTTCGGATGATCCCGGCGAAATAGCGTTTTCGCTGAATTCGAAAGCGTTTTCGAAAGTGGCCGTCGATGGATCGCCATCCCGGCCTGGGGCGGCGCAACCCCGCGCCGCCCGTTCCGCCGTCATCCGTCTGTCAGAGTCTTGAGACAAGACGACAGCGCCGACCGTATCCGGTTCGGCGCCTGTGGCATTCGCAGCGATGCCGCGCGGAAACGGAGGCTTGGTGATGCGAAACGGTCGTTCAAGACGGGCAATAAGTGTTGCAGCGATGCTGCTCGGCGTGGCTGTGATTCCGCTGTCGATGGCCTTCGCGCAGTCCGCGGTGCCATCGGGCGCCAAGCATTTCCTGACCGTTGATGGAAAGGCGCCACTGATCCTCGGGCATCGCGGCCTGCCGGGGCTGGTCGCTGAAGAGACCGAGGCATCATATGAACTCGCCGCGGCGCTGGGGACCGATGCGCTCGAAGAGGACCTGCACCTGACCAAGGATTGCGTTCTGGTGGTGCGTCACAACCCCTGGCTGAGCGACAATACCAACGTGGCCGAGGTGGCGAAGACCAATGCCGCTGTTGCCGCCCGCAAGCGCACGGTGCCCGGTGTGCGCGTCAAGGCTCCGTCCGCCGCCGGCGTACCTGCCGACTACCTCACGGATCTCACCGATCCGTCCGATCCCAAATCGGTGCTGAAATCGCTGATCGTCGACGGCGAAGACCATACCAATGATTGGTCGATCACCGATTTCACCATGGCCGAACTGAAGCAATGGATCGCCGGCACCACGTATGACGCGGCCAACGAAAGGCCGAAGGTCTTCAACGGCAAGTTCCCGGTCATCAGCTTCCAGGACGTCATCGACATCGCCAAGGCCAAATCCAGCGAGACCGGGCGCACGGTCTTGGTCTATCCGGAAACCAAGAACCCGACCTGGAACAATGCCCAGGCGATTGCCAATGGCTGCGGTGCGCCCGGCAGCCACCCGCTCGAGGATGCCCTGATCAAGATCATCAAGGACAATGGCCTCAACACGAAGGAGGCTCCCATCCTCGTTCAGAGCTTCGAGCCAGGCAGCCTGAAATATATGCGCAGCCATGGCCTTCAGACGCGGCAGGTCCAACTCATCGACGGTAACGGTATCGACTTCAGGAACGGCAAGGTCCTGCTCGACAACATCACCAATTCCCGTCCGTTCGACTGGACGGTTTCAGGCGACGCGCGCTTGTATGATGCGATGCTGACGTCCGAAGGCCTTAACGACATCAAGACCTATGCCGACGGCATCGGTCCGTGGAAGGCGTATATCGTCCCGCTCAAGATCACGCCGTGGAAGGACAGCAATGCCGACGGCACGCCCTACAAGGGATCCACGTCGGAGGCCACGACGCAGGATGCAACCAGCCTTGTCAGCGATGCGCACAAGCTCGGCCTGTTCGTGCATGTCTTCACGTTCCGGAACGAGAAGAAGTATCTGGCTGCCGACTATCGCGGCGATCCCAGCCTTGAATATCTCAAATTCTTCCGCCTCGGTGTCGATGGGGTCTTCACCGACTTCACGCATACCGGCGTTGCCGCCCGCGCAGCATATTTGCGAGAGCTGGGCTGGTGAGGCGCGGCTACGAATCGGACACGCGGGGGATCTCAGACCCTCCGATAGACATGTCCGAATTTGCTTGCGCCGGTTGCCTGCACCCCCGTCGTTGGCGGGGAGCTAATGTTGCCCAATCAAGCCCAAAGGTTTTGCAAAGTTTCGGCCACGTTGCAGTGCGGCATAATGAAAGTCGTGCCATGCCGCCGCGGTGCTTTCCAAGGGCGTTTGACTTGGGTTAGAGAGGGCTGAAGTTTTCTCTGACCCGGAATTCCCATGGCCGCACCCAAGAAAGCCGCCGCAAGCACTGCACAGGACAAGACCAACGGCGGTTCGCCCCCGGAATTCACCAAGGAGCAGGAGCTCAAGGCGCTCCGCGACATGCTCCTGATCCGGCGGTTCGAGGAAAAGGCCGGTCAGCTCTACGGCATGGGCGCGATCGGCGGCTTCTGCCACCTCTATATCGGCCAGGAGGCCGTGGTGGTTGGCATGCAGATGGCGCTGAAGCTGGGCGATCAGGTCATCACCGGTTATCGCGATCACGGCCACATGCTTGCCACCGGCATGGAAGCCAACGGCGTCATGGCCGAGCTCACGGGGCGCCGCGGCGGTTATTCCAAGGGCAAGGGCGGCTCCATGCACATGTTCAGCAAGGAGAAGCACTTTTACGGCGGTCACGGCATCGTCGGTGCCCAGGTCTCGCTCGGCACCGGGCTTGCCTTCGCCAATCACTATCGCGGCAACGACAATGTCAGCGTCACCTATTTCGGCGATGGCGCGGCCAACCAGGGCCAGGTCTATGAGAGCTTCAACATGGCGGAGCTCTGGAAGCTGCCGGTGATCTACGTCATCGAGAACAACCGCTACGCCATGGGCACCTCGGTGTCGCGTGCCTCGGCGCAGCAGGATTTCTCCAAGCGCGGTGCGTCCTTCAACATTCCCGGCATGCAGGTCGATGGCATGGACGTGCGCGCCGTGAAGGCCGCGGGCGAGGAGGCGGCGGCCTGGTGCCGCGCCGGCAAGGGCCCCTATATCCTGGAGATGCAGACCTACCGCTATCGCGGCCACTCGATGTCCGACCCCGCAAAGTACAGAACGCGCGAGGAGGTCGAGAAGGTTCGTCACGACCAGGACCCGATCGAGCAGGTGCGCAACCGCCTGCTGGCGGCCAAGGTCAGCGAGGCCGATCTCAAGGCGATCGACGCCGAGGTGCGCGAGATCGTCAACGCGTCTGCCGATTTCGCCCAGCAAGATCCCGAGCCGGATGCCGCCGAGCTCTGGACCGACGTTTACCGCTGAACGCGCGCAAGCTTTCTTTTGGAGTCGATATGCCAATTCAAGTGCTGATGCCCGCGTTGTCGCCCACGATGGAGAAGGGCAACCTCGCCAAATGGCTGAAAAAAGAGGGTGAGACGATCAAGTCGGGCGACGTCATCGCCGAGATCGAGACCGACAAGGCGACCATGGAGGTCGAGGCGACCGACGAGGGCACGCTCGGCAAGATCCTGATCCCCGAGGGCACCGCCGACGTCGCGGTGAACACGCCGATCGCGACAATCCTCGCCGACGGCGAGAGCGCCGCCGACCTGGCCAAGACGCCGGCGCCCGCCCAGAAGGCTGCGGAATCCGCGCCGCCTGCCGCCGCAAAGGCCGAGGCGCCTGCGCCGAAGGCTGCACCGTCCGCGCCGCAGGCTGTCACTGAACCTGATCCGGAAGTGCCGGCCGGCACCGAGATGGTGACGCAGACCATCCGTGAAGCCCTGCGCGATGCCATGGCCGAGGAAATGCGCCGCGACGCCGATGTCTTCGTGATGGGCGAGGAGGTCGCCGAATATCAGGGCGCCTACAAGGTGACCCAGGGACTCCTGCAGGAATTCGGCGCCAGGCGCGTCATCGACACGCCGATCACCGAGCACGGCTTTGCCGGCATCGGCGTCGGTGCCGCGATGACCGGCCTGAAACCGATCGTCGAATTCATGACCTTCAACTTCGCCATGCAGGCGATTGACCAGATCATCAATTCCGCGGCCAAGACGCTCTATATGTCCGGCGGACAGATGGGTTGCTCGATCGTGTTCCGCGGGCCCAACGGTGCCGCCGCCCGCGTCGCCGCCCAGCACAGCCAGGACTACTCGTCCTGGTATTCGAACGTCCCGGGCCTCAAGGTCGTCGCGCCGTTCTCGGCCGCCGATTACAAAGGTCTGCTCAAGGCCGCGATCCGCGATCCCAACCCGGTGATCTTCCTCGAGAACGAGGTGCTGTACGGGCACACCGGCGAAGTGCCGAAGCTCGATGACTTCGTGATCCCGATCGGCAAGGCGCGCATCGTGCGCGCAGGGAGCCACGTCACCATCATCTCCTGGTCGAACGGGATGACCTATGCGCTGAAGGCGGCCGACGAACTCGCCAAGGACGGCATCGAGGCCGAGGTGATCGACCTGCGCACGTTGCGTCCGATGGACACCGAAACCATCGTCAACTCGGTCAAGAAGACCGGGCGCGCCGTCACGGTGGAGGAGGGCTGGGCGCAGAGCGGCGTCGGCGCCGAGATCGCCGCGCGCATCATGGAGAATGCCTTCGATTATCTCGATGCGCCTGTTGCGCGCGTCTCCGGCAAGGATGTGCCGATGCCCTATGCCGCGAACCTGGAGAAGCTCGCGCTGCCTTCGGCGGCGGAAGTCGTCGAGGCCGCCAAAGCCGTCTGCTACAGGTAGACCATGGCGGGCCCGAAGGAGCAGCCTCTGCCGCCCGACGTCATGACCCGCGAGGACGCGGTCGAGATCCTGCGCGTGTTCGTGCTGGATGGCGGGCTGTCGATGGCGTTTCAGCGCGCCTTCGAGGAGCCCGACATGTGGGGCCTGCTGCTCGTCGATCTCGCCCGCCATGCCGCACGCGCCTATGCGCGCGAGAGCGAATATACCGAGGAGGACGCCCTCAACCGGATACTGGAGATGTTCCAGGCCGAGATCGAGCGTCCCACGGACACCGGCACCACGACGCCGCGCGGCAAGGGACACTGACCGTGGCGATCGAGTCCCATCATTTCGATCTCATGCTGGAGGCGATCCGCGAGGCGGAAGCCTCGATCGTGCAAGGCGGGCTGCCGATCGGCGCCGTGCTGACGCGCGGTGGCAAGATCATCGCCCGCGGCCATAACAACCGCGTGCAGGAGAACAACGTGATCCTGCACGGCGAGATGAGCTGCCTGCGCGAGGCCGGCGTGATCTCGTTCCACGACACCGTCATGTACACCACGCTGTCGCCATGCTCGATGTGCGCCGGCGCGCTCGCTTTGTTCAAGGTCCAGCTCGTGGTGATCGGAGAATCCGTCACCTTCGAGGGCTCCAAGGACATCCTCGACAAGTTCGGTATCCCCTGGATCGATCTTGCCGACGACCGCTCCATCAGCATGATGAAGACGTGGCGTTCCAATCCCGCCAATGAGCGCCTGTGGCAGGGCGACATCGGCAACTAAACCTGGTCTGTTCGTCTTTGATTTCGAAGGCGACGTTTTGAAAAGTTCTTCGTGAGGTCAGCATGCCCATCAACATCCTGATGCCCGCTCTCTCGCCGACGATGGAGAAGGGCAACCTCGCCAAGTGGCTGAAGAAGGAAGGCGACAAGGTCAAATCCGGCGACGTCATCGCCGAGATCGAGACCGACAAGGCGACCATGGAGGTCGAGGCGATCGACGAAGGCACGATCGCCAAGATCCTGGTGCCCGAGGGCACGCAGGACGTGCCGGTCAACGACGTGATCGCGGTGCTCGCCGGCGAGGGCGAGGACGTGAAGGCCGCTGGTGCCGCCAAGCCCAGCGTCTCGGCCGCACCACCGAAAGCCACGGAGGCTTCCGCCGCTGCGCCGGCTCCCGCGCCGGCCGCGCCCAAGGCTGCACCGCCTCCTGCACCTGCGCCGCAGGCTGCAGCGCCTGCCGCGCAGAGCAACGGCCATGGCGGCCGGGTATTCTCGTCACCGCTCGCGCGCCGTCTCGCCAAGGACGCCGGCATCGATGTTGCGATGGTCACCGGTACCGGCCCGCACGGCCGCGTGGTCGCGCGCGACGTCGAGCAGGCCAAGTCCGGCAAGGGCCTCAAGGCACCGGCGGCGGCGCCGTCAGGCGCGCCCTCGATTGCGCCGACCATGTCGGACAAGCAGATCCTGTCGCTGTTCGAGCCCGGTTCCTACGACATCGTTCCGCATGACGGCATGCGCCGCACGATTGCGCAGCGCCTGACCGCGTCGATCCAGAACGTCCCGCACTTCTATCTCACCATCGACTGCGACATCGGCAAGCTGCTCGCCGCGCGCGAGGAGATCAATGCGGCTGCGCCCAAGGACAAGGAAAAGAAGCCGCTCTACAAGATCTCGGTCAACGACTTCGTCATCAAGGCGATGGCGGTCGCGCTGCAGAAGATCCCGAACTGTAACGTCAGCTGGACCGAAAGCGGCATGGTCAAGCACCACCATTCCGACGTCGGCGTTGCCGTGGCGATGCCCGGCGGCCTGATCACGCCGATCATCCGCAAGGCCGAGACCAAGACGCTCTCGACCATCTCCAACGAGATGAAGGATTTTGCCGCGCGCGCCCGTTCGCGCAAGCTGAAGCCCGAGGAATATCAGGGCGGCACCACGGCGGTCTCCAACCTCGGCATGTACGGCATCAGCCACTTCACCGCCGTGATCAACCCGCCGCACGCGACCATTCTGGCCGTGGGCACCAGCGAGGAGCGTCCCGTCGTGCGCGGCGGCAAGATCGAGATCGCGCACATGATGAGCGTGACCTTGTCCTGCGATCACCGCGCCATCGACGGCGCCCTCGGTGCCGAGCTGATCGGCGCGTTCAAGCAGCTCATCGAAAATCCTGTCATGATGATGGTCTGACGCGGCGGCGAAGGGGGCAACCTTGCATGTCCGTACCCGCTGGCCATGGATATCGCTGCTGCTCGGCGCCGTCGTCGCGCTCAATCCGATCGGGCTTGATTTTCTTCAGTCCGCCTTCCTGTCGGGCGAGCAACTGTCGCGGAACATCGCTCAACCCATTGTGTTGAGCGCGCTGGCCATTCTGGTCCTGGTCGGGATCATCGAATGGCTGGTCAGGTTTGTTGTCTTCAAGCGCCGCGCACGCGGCGTCACGTCTTGAGTTGAACGGGAGCCGCCATGGCCGATACATCCTTCGACGTCATCATCATCGGCTCCGGCCCCGGCGGCTATGTCACCGCGATCCGCGCCGCACAGCTCGGTCTCAAGACCGCGATCGTCGAGAAGTCGTATCTCGGCGGCATCTGCCTGAACTGGGGCTGCATCCCGACCAAGGCGCTGCTGCGCTCGGCCGAGATCTATCACTACATGCAGCACGCCAAGGATTACGGCCTCTCGGCCGAAAAGGTCTCGTTCGACCCGAAGGCGGTGGTGCAGCGCTCGCGCGGCGTCTCGAAGCGGCTCAACGACGGCGTCGGCTTCCTGATGAAGAAGAACAAGGTCAGCATCATCTGGGGCGCGGCCTCGATCGATGCACCCGGCAAGGTCACGGTGAAGAAGTCCGACGTCGAGGGCCCGAAGGGCTCGCTGGGCGAGGGGACCTATCAGGCAAAGCACATCATCGTCGCGACCGGCGCGCGGCCGCGCGTGCTGCCGGGGCTCGAGCCCGACAAGAAGCTGATCTGGACCTATTTCGAGGCGATGGTACCGGAGCGGATGCCGAAGTCGCTGCTGGTGGTCGGTTCTGGTGCGATCGGCATCGAGTTTGCCTCGTTCTTCCACACCATGGGCTCTGACGTCACCGTGGTCGAGGTGCTGCCGCAGATCCTGCCGGTCGAAGACGCCGAGATCGCGGGCCTGGCCCGCAAGCGCCTGGAGAAGCTGGGCATCAAGATCATGTCCTCGACCAAGGTCACCAAGCTCGAGAAAAAGGCCGACAGCGTCGTCGCCACCATCGACGACGGCAAGGGCAAGCCGGTCACCACCGAATTCGAGCGTGTGATCTCGGCGGTCGGCGTCGTCGGCAACATCGAAAATCTCGGGCTGGAAAAGCTGGGCGTCAAGACCGACCGCGGCTGCATCGTGATCGACGGCTACGGCAAGACCAACGTCCCCGGCATCTACGCCATCGGCGACGTCGCGGGTCCCCCGATGCTCGCCCACAAGGCCGAGCATGAGGGCGTGATCTGTGTCGAGGCCATCAAGGGCCTGCATCCGCATCCCATGGACAAGAACATGATCCCGGGCTGCACCTATTGCCATCCGCAGGTGGCATCAGTCGGCTTGACGGAAGCCAAGGCCAAGGAAAGCGGCCGTGAGATCCGCGTCGGTCGCTTCCCCTTCGTCGGTAACGGCAAGGCGATCGCGCTCGGCGAGGACCAGGGCATGGTCAAGGTGATCTTCGACAAGAAGACCGGCCAGCTGCTCGGCGCCCACATGGTCGGCGCTGAAGTCACCGAGCTGATCCAGGGCTACGTCGTCGCCATGAACCTGGAGACCACGGAAGAGGAACTGATGCACACGGTGTTCCCGCATCCGACGCTGTCGGAGATGATGAAGGAAGCCGTGCTGGATGCTTATGGAAGGGTGTTGAATATTTGACGGTTGGCATCGCCGCCCAACGCCGTCATTGCGAGCGAAGCGAAGCAATCCAGACTGCCTCTGCGGAAAGACTCTGGATTGCTTCGCTGCGCTCGCAATGACGAGCAGAAGAAGCTGATTGCACAATAAGAAGGAAACCAACCCATGCACGACAACGACAATCTCACCATCGAACGCCCGACCTTCGTCAGCCATCTCGAATGCGCGATGGAGGGCGATCACTACGCCGCCGACCAGGTCCACAACCTCTCCAAGGCCGGCAAGCCGCTTCTGGTGCGCTACGACCTCGCCGGCGTGAAGAAGGCTCTGACCAAGGACGCGCTGGCGCAGCGGCCCGGCGACATGTGGCGCTACCGCGAGCTGCTGCCGGTGCGCAAATGCAAGGACATCGTCTCGCTCGGCGAAGTCACGACGCCCTTGATCCGGCTGCCGAAGCTCGGCGCAAGGCTCGGCGGCGGCGAGATCATCGTGAAGGACGAGGGACGTCTGCCGACCGGTTCGTTCAAGGCGCGCGGCCTCGTGATGGCGGTGTCGATGGGCAAGGCCCTCGGCATCAAGCACATGGCGATGCCGACCAACGGCAATGCCGGCGCGGCGCTCGCGGCCTATGCAACGTCCTGCGGCATCAAGACCACGATCTTCTGCCCGGCCGACACGCCGGAAGTGAATGTCAGCGAGATCGAGCTCCAGGGCGCGACCGTCTACCGCGTCAACGGCTATATCGACGATTGCGGCAAGATCGTCGGCGAGGGCAAGGCCAAGGTCGGCTGGTTCGACACCTCGACGCTGAAGGAGCCGTACCGGATCGAGGGCAAGAAGACGATGGGCCTCGAACTTGCCGAGCAGCTCGGCTGGGACGTGCCCGACGTGATCTTCTATCCAACCGGCGGGGGCACTGGCTTGATCGGCATGTGGAAGGCGTTCGACGAACTCGAGAAGATCGGCTTCATCGGTTCGAAGCGCCCGCGTATGGTCGCGGTGCAGGCCTCGGGCTGCGCACCGATGGTGCGCGCCTATGACGCCGGCACCGAGCATGCGACGCGCTGGGAGGACGCCCACACCATCGCCTCCGGCATTCGCGTGCCGCAGGCGATCGGCGACTTCCTGATCCTGCGCGCAGTGCGCGAGAGCAAGGGTTTTGCCATTGCGGTCGACGACGACAAGATCTCGGCGGCGCTGAGCGAAGTTGCGCGCGAGGAGGGGCTGCTGTTGTGCCCCGAGGGCGCCGCCACCTATGCCGCCTACAAGGAAAGCCTCGCCGACGGCCGCGTCAGCAAGTCCGACCGCGTGATGCTGTTCAATTGCGCGACCGGCCTGAAATATCCGCTGCCGCCGGTCACCCGCACGCTCGATCGCCACAAGCCGATTGACTATTCCCAGTTCTAGCCGTGGCAATACGCCACGAATGATCCCTCTTCCCGTACGCGGGAAGAGCAAAAACAATATCGACATCGCTGGGGAGAGAACAATGAAGAAGGCCGTTTGGGCTGCGTTGATTGGTATTCTCGCTGTAACCGGCGCAGTCCGCGCCCAGGATTTTCCCACGCGGCCCATCACGATCATCGTGCCATTCTCGGCCGGCGGGCCATCCGACGCGATGGCACGGGTGCTGGCCGAGCGCATGCGGGTAACGCTGGGGCAGGCCGTGGTGATCGAGAACGTCACCGGCGCGGGCGGCTCGATCGGCGTTGGCCGCGCTGTGCATTCGCCGCCCGATGGCTACACCATCTCGTTCGGCCATCTCGGCACCCATGTTGCCAACGGCGCGGTCTACAAGCTCAACTACGATCTCGTCGCCGATCTTGAACCGGTGGTGCTGTTGCCGAGCAACCCGATGATCGTCGTCAGCAAGAACGCGGTGCCGGCGACCTCGCTGAAGGAGATCATCGAATGGCTGAAGTCGCGGCCGTCGCCGCCGACCGCCGGCACGGCCGGCGCGGGCTCCGGTAGCCACATCGCCGGCGTCTATTTCGAGAGCGTTACCGGCATCAAGCTGCAATATGTGCCGTATCGCGGCACCGGTCCCGCGCTGAACGATCTCATCGCCGGACAGATCGACCTCATCGTCGACCAGACCTCCAACTCCATCAACCAGGTCCGCGCCGGCACCATCCGCGCCTACGCCATCACCGATGACAAGCGCCTGGCCTCAGCGCCGGAGATTCCGACCGCGGAGGAGGCAGGCCTCAAGGGCTTCAACATGACGCTGTGGTCGGGCTTGTGGGTGCCGAAGGGCACGCCGAAGGAGATCGTCACGAAGCTCAACGCCGCGGCCGTGGAAGCGCTGAACGACCCTGCGGTGAGGAAGCAGCTCGAAAGCCAGGGCCTGGAGATGACGCCCAAGGATCAGCTCGCGCCCGAAGCCCTCGGCACCCGCCAGAAGGCCGAGATTGCAAAATGGTGGCCGATCATCAAGGCGGCCAACATCAAGGTGGATTGAGGCGGTCGGCGCGCGCTTGGCGTATGCCGCCAGATCATTCGACCTCATTCTGAGCGGCCGCGAACGCGGCCATCTCGAGAGGCCTCGCGAGAAGCGGGATAGTCCCGGTTGCCGTCACCGTCGGGTTTGCGACCGCCGGACAATCAGGCCGTGGTTTCGTCACCTGCTGATAGCGCTTGCTCCAGGCACTGCATCAGATCGGAGGCGGCGAACGGCTTGCCGAGGAAGCAGATTGCACCGGCTTTGAGCGCGCGCACACGCACGCTCTCATCCGGGAAAGCCGTGATGAAGATGAACGGCGTAGCCGAACCCTGCGCGCGCATCTGGGTCAGCAGGTCGATGCCGGTGACCAACGGCATCTGCACGTCCGCGATCACGCACGAGGTGTCGTTTGATTGGGCCGACCTCAAGAACTCCTCGGCGGAGGCGAAGGTGTGGACGATATACCCGCGTGATTCCAGGAGATTGTTGAGCGCGGCCCGCACGAAGGGATCATCGTCAAGCACCGAAATGACCGAAGCCACTGACAAGACGTCCGCTCCTCGCTCCGGATTGCGCTTGCCGTCGCCACGGCCACACCTGAACACACAAGGTGGACCTCTCGGTCACCATTGGAAACTCATACTTAGGTTTGTACGTCGGGCTTGCCGGGCCGAACCCCGAGCGCCTCGCTCATTCTCACCAGGTCGGCCAGCGACTTCGCGCCCATCTTCCGCATGATCTGGCCGCGATAGATCTTGACGGTGATTTCGGCCAATCCGAGTTGGGCGGCCACTTGCTTGTTCATCAGGCCGGATGTCACCAGTGACAATACGTCTCGCTCCCGTGGAGACAGTGACTCGAAGCGTGATCTGACTGTCGAGACCGTCCTGTTGAGGTCGCGGCGCTTGCGGTCCCGCTCGATCGCGGCCCGGACTGCGTCCAGGATGTCCTGGTCGCGAACCGGCTTGGTCAGGAAGTCGATCGCACCGCTCTTCATGGCCCGAACGGTCATGGGGATATCACCATGACCGGTAATGAAGATGATGGGTGTGTGGATATTCGCCTTGGCAAGATCGCTCTGCAGGTCAAGGCCACTTGCTCCGGGCAGGCGGATGTCGAGCACCAGGCAACTGGGCACTTCCGGCGGCTTGGCCTGGAGGAGTTGCGTTGCAGAGCCGAATGCTTCGACCTTGAGGCCGACCGACTCGAACAGATTGGTGAGCGCACGGCGCATGGATGCGTCGTCGTCGACGATGAAGACGATTGGCTCATCGCCGCCTTCCTGCGCTGGCGAAGGTCCCGCGCGTTCGGTCACGATGCTGCCTCTCGATGGACCGGCAGGGTGACCTGGAAAGTTGCCCCGCACCCCTGGTTCGGAACGGCGGCAAGTCGTCCGCCATGGGCCTCGACAATGGAGCGACAGATCGACAGCCCCATGCCCATGCCGGAGGACTTCGTGGTGAAGAACGGCATGAACAGGCGATCGGTCGCCTGTTCGCAGATGCCGACGCCGCAATCGGTGACGCTCATCAGCACCGCGTCGTCGCCGTCCGTTGCAGAGCGGATCGCCAGCTCGCGCAGGCGATCCTGGACGCCTTCCATGGCCTCGATCCCATTCATGATCAGGTTGATCAGGACCTGTTGCAATTGGATTCGATCGCCAAAGATCCTGGGCAGTGCCGACGACAGCTCCATTCGCACCGACACGGCGTGGCTGGCCATTTCCCGCTGAACCAGCGTGACGGCCTCGCGCACGACCGCGTTGGCGTCGAGCGGAACCATCTCGATGTCGGTCCGCTTGGCGAGCGCCCGAACGTGATGGATCACGTCGCTGGCACGCTTGCCGTCCTCGATGATCCACTCCACGGAGCGGCGGGCCGCCTTGAGATCTGGCGGACTGCGCTGCAGCCAGGAGACACAGGCGTCCGCGTTTGCGATCACGGCGGCGAGCGGCTGGTTGATCTCGTGCGCAATTGAAGCTGTCAGTTCGCCCAGTGTCGTGACGCGCGTTACATGGGCGAGCTCGGCCTGCGCCTTGCGCAGCGCATCTTCGGCCTGATCGGCCCGGATGGCCGCAGTTACGTCGGTGCAGACGCCACGATAACCCAGAAAAGCGCCCTCTGCGTCGAAGAACGGCTTGCCGCTGGTCCGGACATAGATCGGCTGCCCGTTGCGGTCTCTGCTGCGATACACCAAGTCGCGGAACGGGACGTGGGCATCAAGCGCCTCCCGATGTAGCCGCCATTTTTCGGGTTCGAGATCTGCATCGGGTGCAATGTCCCAACGCGTGAGCCCGATCAGGCCGGCGGGGGCCGTGATGGTATCGGAGTGTTCCGATATCTGGGTCACGCGATGGTCTGGCCCTGTCTCCCAGAACCAGTCAGATGCGGTTTCGGCGTAGTCGCGAAAGCGCTGCTCGCTCTCGCGAAGCCTTCGCTCCGCCTCTTTGGTCGCCGTGACGTCAGTTACCGATCCGACAAACTCCACGCGACCGTTGGAATCCCGCATCGCCCGGGCCACCGCCCGGACGTATTTGATGGAGCCATCGGGCATCAGGAGCCGGTATTCGTGATCGTAATCCTTGCATTCCCGCGCAGCCCGAGCCGTGGTCTGTTGCACCGCGAGCCGGTCGTCCGGATGGATCCGCTGGAGCATGAAGGGGATCCTTGGCCGGGTACCCTCGTCCAACTGGAAGATGCGATAGGTCTCCTTGGACCAGGTGATCTCTCCGGTTGCTGACCTCCAGCCGAAACTGCCGGTGTGGCTCAATTCCTGCGCCTGTGCGAGATAATCCTCGCTCTGCCGCAACGCATTCTCCGCTTCCTTGCGCTCGGTGATGTTCTCGCAGGCGACCAGCACGATTGGCCCGCCATCGGCCCGCAGCATCGTCTTGGCGTTCTCGCGCACCCATAGTACCGAGCCGTCCTTGCGAACCTTCCGGATTTCCCAGGTGTGCGACTGATCGACGGTGTCAAGGCACAGCGCGACGCAGGCGCGGACGAAGTCGCGATCTTCCTCGAAGAAGACATCCAGCACCGATCGGCCGATCAGCTCCGCGGCCGTATAGCCCAGTTGCGCGGCGCCGAACGTGTTCACGTTGATCACGGTTCCGGCCGGATCGACCATGAAGTACATGACGGGATTGTGCTCGAAGACTTGCTGCCACTGCTTGACCGATTCGAGCAAGCTGGCGTCGCCAGGCTCAAAGCGCTGCTTCGTGGTAACAGTCTGCCTGACGCAGCCGGCGAGGAATTGCGCGGCTGACTTTCCAAACGTCCCTGCACGGCCAGCCTTCATCGCAGATGCTTCTCCCGGCGCTCTCTGCGTGAACACAAGTAGAGCACGTTGCCGCCAGAGGAGCAATTCCGGCCAAAGTCGGATGGCGGTTACGATATTCGGATTGGAATTGGCTGCTTCCCGCCGTTCACCGCAGCGCATCACGCGCGCCGTGTCAGCCAACTTTTCGCGGTGGCCGTGCAGTCGATGCATCGTGCGCCGTCTCGTTGAACATGAGCGCGCGAGACCCCGGGCGACTACGGGACAAACCTAGGTATAGCTCCTCCAATCCTAGTCATGTCGGCCATTTACCTCCGTACAATTGAGCACCTCGTACCCGACAGACTAATGTCACGACCATCGGGAGTGTCGACCAGCCAATCGTAGCAATCGCAAGAGAACTGGTCCGAAGCGTACGGCCAAGGCGCCTCACCGACAGGCACACGACCAAGGGCGAGGCCGCCGTATTTCTCGACACGCAGCCGTCGCGGCAATTCGCGACCCGCGTGAGGTCGAAGGGAACGAACTGGCAAGAACGCAAGCAACAGAGTGAGACGACAATGTGCGATACATCGGAACTTCCTGAAGGTCGCCTATCCGGGTCCGAACGTTGCTCTTCAATCAGCGGCTGTGCGATGTGCGGCGGCAAATTCGGCCTGATCCGCTACTATTCCTGGCGCACGGCGCTCTGCTCAAAAAAGTGCGTTGATGGCTTCCGCACGCGCCGCGAACGCGACCGCCGGTGGTTGTTTCGGGCTCAGGTCGCGTGAGGCTGAATTGGACGGCTGACATCGTTCAGCGCTGATCCGGGAGCCCGTGCGTTGAAACGCTCATGCAAGCTCTTGTGCTGGATAATTCTCCTCGGCTCCATTGCGACGGTCCAGGCGCAGGAGACCAGACAGGGTGCCGTTCATCGCCAGCACCCACCCCAGGACCAGCGGCTGCACGAAAAGTTCTACTCGACCTGGCACATGCCGGATAATCCCAGCCTCAGTTGCTGCAACAGCGCTGACTGCTATCCGACCGACATCAAATACGTCGACGGCCAGATCTATGCACGTCGCAGGGAGGACGGGAGATACATTCTGATCCCGCCGCAAAAAGTGGAGCGAAACAGAGATAACCCGGACGGCCGAAACCATCTTTGCGCTCCACCGCCTGCACTGTCTCCGTTGGACAGCGTTTACTGCTTCGCTTTGGGAGGTGCCACATGAGATTCGCGTTCGTGCTGGTGAACGACCGGACTCCGTTTCGGCAGACCTGGTGCCTGCAGTGCTGCGAGCCGATCGAAGGCAGCTATCTCCGCGAGATCGCGACCCGTCTGCCTTACTGCGACTACCAGTGCTACGGCCTGTTCTGCGAGGCGCTCGCGAAAGAGCGCATCAGGGAGGCGTCGTGAAATTCGTGGTGGTCAATCACGAGCCTCCGTTGCACGCGGCGACGTGCGGCACATGCTCAAGGTCCATCCGGTCCGGCTATGTCCGGCATGTGCGGACCCAGCGTCGCTACTGTGACTATGATTGCTATCGGCGAGGCGAACTCGTGACGTTGTTGATGCAATGGTCGATGCCTGGACGCACGGGGCCGGCCGCTGGGAACGTCGGGTTCGCCGCCGGCAACATGATCGAGATGTTGGCGGTCCTGAGCGCCGTCACGTGCTGGAGCTGTACGGTACAGAGCTGGACGTTCGCAAGAGCCTTGACCGGCGCATACTTGGACGGCCGTGATCTGATCACGACGGAAGGAGGTGGTGACACCTAGCTGCGCGAGTGCACTCGCGTGGAAGCCGCAGCAACGTAACCTCGCAGTCGCCGCGTCCAGCCCCGGCGGCGTCGACTAGGGAGCGGGTGCTGCGGCCGCCACGGGTGCGGTTCCGCTGACTTCGTGCGTCACCACGCGCTGATCGCTCTTGCCGGCGATCATTCCGCTGTCCTCGAACCGCGCGCGATAGACCAGCACGTTCTCGATCACGCGCTGGACGTAGTTGCGCGTCTCCGACAGCGGGATGCGCTCGACCCAGTCGACCGGATCGACCTTGGGGTCTCTTGGATCGCCACGCGCCTGCACCCAATCGCGCACGCGGCCGCGGCCGGCATTGTAGCCGGCGAAGGTCATGATCTGGTTGCCGCGATATTCCGAGAAGAGCGCGCTGAGCTCGGCCGCGCCCATCTGCGTATTGTAGACGGGATCGGAGACCATCTTGTCCCAGTCGTAGGTCAGGCCGAAGCGCTTGGCGGTATCGCGGCCCGCTTCCGGCGTCACCTGCATCAGCCCGACCGCGTTGGCGTGCGACTTGTCGCGCTGGTCGAACGAGCTTTCGGTGCGCGCCACCGAATAGATCACGCTGGTCTCGATCGCGGGTGCGACCTGCTTGTGCTCGGGAATGCCGATGGTGGGGAAGGCGTAGTGGTCGAGCGCGAGCCCGCGCGCCAGGGCCAACTTGCCGACCTCCAGCATCACGCGTGCGTCGTTGCGCTGCCTGGCGAGCTCGCCGAGCGCTTCGAGCGCCGCGACGTCGGTGCTCTCCCTGGCGAAATCCTCGGCATAATAGAACACCATGTCGCGCTCGCCGATACCGTAGAGCATGTTGGCTGCGCGCACACGCTCGTCCGCCGATTGCGCGTCGGCGGCGGCCAGCACGGGCGAGGGCGGACGCAGCTCGATCCGGTCGAGGCCGAGCTTTGCGCGGGCGAGCTGGCCGTAATAGGCGGTCTGATAGCGCGCCGCCGCCCGATAGCTCATGCGTGCGTCCGCTGTTGCGCCCATCGCCTCGGCGGCGCGGCCGCGCCAATAATGGGCGCGCGACAGCGCGATCGGATTGGCCGAGCCCTCGTCGATCGCGGCGAAGTGCACCATCGCCGCCTTGGGATCGTCGAGATAGCGTAGCGCGATCCAGCCGCACATGAAGTGGTAGTCGATGCGATAGACTTCCTTTTCCGGCACCGCGGCCGTGCGCACCACGTCATAGGCGGTGCTGAACTTGCCCTGGTCGAGCAGCTTGCGCGCCAGCAGGCGGCGCTCGCGCCACCAGGCATCGGTATCCTGCGCGGCCATGGTGTCGGGCAGGGCGGCGAGGATCACCTCGGCCGCGTCGTCGATGCGGTCGTTCTGAAGGTGCCACTGGGCGCGGCACAGCACATAGCCGAGATCGCGCCGCGCCTCGGTCGAGACGTCCTCGAGATAGTCCTTGGCCTTGCTCGCCTTGCCGGTGACGGCGGCGCAGGCCTTCACGATCGCGAGCGCATCCTCGCCGAGACGTTTGGCCGCACGCCTTGCACCCGCATAGTCCTTGGCGCCGAGGCGCTTGTCCATGCGCGCGCGATGATCGTCAGACGACAGAAGATCTCCGAACGCCGCGTAGGAGTCTTCTTCGCTCCGCTCGGATAATTCGTCCGCGCGCCAGGCCTCGCGCACGAGACGCGCGGCCCTGTCGGTCTCGCCCTCATTGAGCACAACGCGGGCCAGCGCGAACTTGCCCTTGGCGCTGGTTGGCCGGTCCATGGTGAATTTGTGCACGGTGGCCGCATCGCTCTTCTCCTGCCACAGCCGCGCCTCCGCACGGCGGCGGAGCAGGGCGCTGCTCGGCCAATCCGGGTTGGCGGCGAGAAAGGCGGCGTAGCGCTTGAAGTTCGCCGTGCTCTCGGAGTGGCGCAGCATGAACCAGTCCGCGAGCTTCTGCCCCGCAGGATCCGTGATGCGGTCGCGCGCGGCGCTCGCCTCATCGGTCTTGCCCTTGCGCGCGAGGTCGATCGCATCCTTCAGCGCGGCGAGATCGCCGGTCAGTGGCGGCGGTGCCGGCTTGTCCGAGGGCCTGTCGACTGCCTTCTTCGACTTGCGCTTGGCCTCGGCGTGCTTGCCGTGCCGCGCTTTGCTGGCCCCAGCATGGCGCTCCTTGCCGGCCTTCGCCTCATGCGTCTTCTTTGGCGCGGACGGTTTGTGACTGCTCTTCGCCGCCACTTCGGCGGGAAGAAGGGCCATCGCGGCCATAGCAACGACACACGCGAGCGAGCGTAGGCACTGGTTCATTCCATGGTCCCCCTGCGAAACCACTACAAACCAAGGTCCGCGACGACATGCGGCTTGAGAATCACGAGACGACACCAAACGATGTCATGACATCTCACGCTCCCGCAACAATGCGGCAAAATACGGATAGGAACTCGGGCAGTTCCGAAATTGCGGAAAAGGCAGCGCGTTTAACCTTTGTTAACGATCGCGACTCGCGCGACGGTTGCGCACGGTTAAGCGCGTCGGATTACCCAGATTGCGCGTGTTCCCTTGGCCGATTCCGGTGTATTGAGTTCCATCCGTATCCTCTCAGCTTTTGCCCTGCACCTATGCCGATTTTCAACCAGTCGATCCGGCGCAAGATCGTCGGCATCGCCCTCGGATTGATCGTCCTGATGCTGGTCACCTCGATCCTGTCGATGGTGATGTCGAGCCAGGTCGGCGTCCTGCTTGATGAGCTGACCAACCGCTACATTCCAGCGTACGGCAACCTGGCCCGCGCCAATATCCGCTCGCTGGAGCGTTCGCTGGCGCTGCGGCGCATGGTGATGGTGAAGATGCAGGAATCCTCGGACGAGGAGGCCTATGCCGCGCGCCTCAAAGAGTTCGAAGAGGCCGATCACAGGATCGAGGAGGAGACCTCGAGCGCGCGAAAATTCATCAACGCGATCATCGACGATACCAGGACGCCGTCCGACAATGCCGCGCTGGCGCGGATCGACACCCGCATCGAGACCGCCGTCTCCGAGCTGCGCCACGGCATGACCGAGGACCACGCAAAACTCCTCAGGCAGATCGACGCCAAGCAAGTGCCGGACGCGCGCGGCACGCTGGAGCATCTCGACGTCTTGCGCGACCAGTTCAACCAGAAGATCGACGCCATCCGCGCCGATATGCTGAAGCAGGTGTTCGCCGCCACGTCGACGGTGATCGGCCGCCAGCATCAGGCGATCATCATTTCGGGCGCTGTCACTGTCCTCGCCGCTGTGGTCGGCTTTGTCTTTGCGCTGATGGTTTCCAGCGGCATCACGCGGCCGGTGCGGCTGCTCCTCGCTGGCACCCGCGAGGTCGAGGCGGGCCGTTTCGACAAGACCATCACTGTGTCCACGCAGGATGAGATCGGCGAGCTCGCCGCCGCCTTCAACCGCATGATCGAGCAGCTGCGGCACAACGAGCGCATCCGCGAGACGTTTGGCCGCTATATCGATCCGAAGGTAGTGCAGGGGCTGATCGACCGGCCGGAGGTCTCCATCGACGGCCAGCGCCGGGTGATGACCATCATGTTCTGCGACATGAGCGGCTTCACCTCGATGAGCGAAGGCATGACGCCGCGTGGCCTCGTCAAGGTAATGAACCACTATTTCACGGTGATGTCCGGCCCGATCCGGAGCAATCGCGGCGTCATCGACAAATATATCGGTGACGCCATCATGGCCTATTGGGGTCCGCCCTTCATCGAGGAGGACGAGCCGGCGCTGTTTGCCTGCTACGCGGCCATCGACATGGCCGATCAGGTGCCCGCGCTGCAGAAGCAGCTGCCGGACCTGCTCGGGATCCGCGCCATGCCCGTGCCCTGCGACTTGCGCATCGGCATCGCGACCGGCGAAGTCCTGACCGGCAGCATCGGCTCCGAGCTGATGATGAGCTTTACCGTGATGGGCGATGCCGTGAACCTCGCCTCGCGCCTCGAGATGGTCAACAAGGTCTACGGCACCCGCATCCTGATCTCGCAGGCCACCGCGGATGCGATTGGATCGAACCTCGAGCTGCGCGAGATCGATCGTCTCGCTGTGGCCGGCCAGAGCGAGCCGCAGGCCATCTTCGAGGTGATGAGCAAGGCGCACGGGCTCAGCATCCCGCAGGAGAGCCTGCGCACGCACTATGCCGAAGGTCTCGCCGCCTATCGCGCGCAGCGCTTCGACGACGCCCGCGCCGCCTTCAACTCGGCGCTTGAAGCGGTACCCGGCGACGGTCCCTCGCGCACGCTGCTCGGCCGCATCGCGCAGTTCGAGGCCAATCCGCCGGCCAAGGGGTGGGACGGCGCCTGGCGGCTGGAGCAGAAATAGCCGTCCTTGCCGGGCCGACACCCGCCCGGCCGGAAAAAACGGTTCTACTCGATAACGATGTTCGCCGTGACCTATTTCCCGGGCTTAGGTTTAATGTCCCTTGAGGCGTTTGATGGGGACACGCCGATGACAGATCTTCATGACAGGCTGGAACGGTTCGAGACGCTCACCGCCGAATGCGAGCTGATCGCCAAGCTCGCCACCGACAGCTCCAAGCGCGAGTTCTATCTGAAGCTCTCGGAGCAGTACCGCCAGTTGGCTGTGGATATGCGGAAGGCGATCGCGACCAGGGCCGCGGCCTGAAACCAGCTGCAATCCGTTCTTAACGTTTGGCGCGCATTCTCGGTGCACGCGAGCGTCGCCGGTCGGCGATGGCTCGTGGTGGGAAGGCCGAGGTTCGCTGCAATGCAGCGTGCCTCGCATATGTCACTTGCCATGCTTGACAGGGCAATCCCATGCGCCTCGTTGCAGTGATCATGTTCGCGCTCATGACGGCGGCCTGCGATCAGGAGCAGGACATCACCGGCTCGACGTCGACCTGCCCGATGCGAAACTACAGTTACAATCCTCGCGACATGAAGCAGTGCGTCAACGCCTGCAAATCGTGCGATCGCGGCACGACCGTTACCTGCACGACCTCCTGCACCCTCAAGGGAGCGCGCTGAACGGACCGTCCTTTGCGCCTTTGTCGCTCCCGATCCTAGCGAATATGGCGCTGAAGGTGCCAAGGCACCGGAACGATTCACATAGGCTAATCATTGGAAGGAGTGGGCAGGACGCGGAGTCCGATGGAATGGGTATGCTCGATCCCGGTCGCTTCTTGGTGTCGTGCTCGCACTGCGATGCCTGGCCGATGGCGGCCAACGTGAAACGTTCAAGCTGGTCGGCATCCCCGCATGAGGTCCGTTTCGTCTGCCCGCGCTGCCGCCGCGAGGAGACCGCGATCGTCTCTGCTTCCGGCGAACTGACGCCGATCAAGCGCATCGACATTCCGCCGCGCGACGTCGCTGTTGCCTGGGCCCAGGCACAGCGCCTGCGGGGACGGACGTAGGCGGCGCCCTCCTTCTTCACCTCGACCTATGTCGATGCCGATCTGAAAGGCCGGCGCTACTGACCTCGATAGGGCTGTCACCGGCCCGCAAATGCACTACAATTCGAAAAGGAGATGACCCATGGCCCTCAGCATCCTGCCGCCGCACGCCGACCGTTTGCGGCTTCACCCGGTCGCACCGCGCGTTGCGCCGATGTTCTGCCTTGCGCTGCTGACGGCGTCATGCGCACTCGCGAGTTTCGCTCTGGCATGCGCCACGCCCTTTGCGGCCTTCGCGGTTCTCGCGGCGGCGATGCTGCCGCTGCGCCCGGCGCTGCTCGTCGTCACCGGCGCCTGGCTCGTGAACCAGACGATTGGCTTCGGCGCGCTGCATTATCCCGTCGACGGCAACACCATCGCCTGGGGTGTTGCGATCGGCGCGGCTGCGCTGCTGGCGACCGCGGTGTCGTCCGCCGTGCTGCGGACGCTGCCGCAGGGCCGCACGGCGCTGGCACTGGCCGTCACGCTCGTTGCCGCCTATGCGGCCTATGAACTCGCGCTGCTTGCGGCGACGCCGGTCCTCGGCGGAGAGGGCGCCTTCACCGCGGCCATCGTGACGCGCATTGGGCTGACCAGCGCCGCCTGGCTCGCCGGCCTCGTCGCCGCCTGCGAGATCGTCCGTCTGGTCGATCCGTTTGGGCACAAGAGAGCGATATCGGCCTGAACGGCTTTGGATGTCTCGAGCAACGGGGGGACGCTTCGCGCCGACCCGTTGGCTCATCCGCCAGCGGACTGTTTTGCATGTCGGGCAAAACACCGTGGACGGTGTCAATCGGCCCGCGCAAAAATATTCCGCTTTACCGAAATTCGGAAATGGCGTATCTGTCGCTTCATCCCGGCTCACCCTTGAGGGGCGGTCATTGTCGTGGTGATCGCAGGGCCGGGCTTGCGGTGGACGCAGCAGCGTCGGGCGCGAACAGCCAAGGGCGGGGCGGATTGCTCTCCGTGAGCCCTTTAGGCTTCGCGCGGACGGACGACGCTGTCAGGTTCGTCTCGTCTGTAAGTTTCCGGCTGCGTCGACAGAGCCGGGAAAACTGCGGCGAAATGGCGAGCCGTGCGTACGGCAAAACCGTGTGGTCCTGGCCGTCGTTGCTACGGTCAAGCTCTTGCGGATGCGGCAGTGGCGTCAACCGGCGCGGTGCCGGCGAATTCCGCGAGGGCGAGGGAGGCCAGAAGGAATTCGGCTCCCGGGAGAGCACGGCATACGCCGTCCGACCATCGCGCAGGGAAGGCCGAGTGATTGGCTACACCTGTATGCTGCTGTGCGGTTTCTCTGCGTGTGCTTTTCGCGCAGTGGACCGCGGGTGCAAGCTGGCACCCGGCCTTCCCTGCGCCCTCTTGGCTTCGAGGGTGGAGCGACGAAGCAAAGCTCAGGCGAAACATGCCGCGAGGACGGGAAGGTACGTCTGCAAGTTGAAATGCGAACCGGAGAATGGCGGCGGTGCATCTCGCTCCGTCATTGCGAGCGCAGCGAAGCAATCCAGAGTCTTGCCGCGGTGGAATTCTGGATTGCTTCGTCGCAAGGGCTCCTCGCAATGACGTTGTGGAGCAGTGGTCTCTCTCTCTCTCTCTCTCTCTCTCTCTCTCTCTCTTGCCCCGGACAGAACGCACGCCGCCCCTTCGGCGATGCGCTGATTGTCGCCGACGGGCGGTGCCGACTCAGCAGACGCGTCGCGGCGTGATCGCGATCAGTTCGGGCGTGTCGCGATCAACGCGAACTCTCAAGTTGCAAAGTGTCTCTTCCGAGATGGTATGTCAGTAGGGTTGCCCGTGTCTTCCCGGCCACGATTGTGCCGTCTACGCAACACTCACGGCAGATTTAACCCTCATCACCGGCTGTTCGCATCGACGCCGCTTTTTAGCCACACCCGGGCATGAATAAAATCGCTCTAATGTTCTAGGGACGGCGGTGGTCCTCGAAGGCGACGAGAAATCCCAAGGTCGATTCAAATCTTGGCTTTGATTTTTCGGGTCTGAAAAGGGTGACCGGGGAAACTGGTTTGCGATGGACGCGAAGACTAACATCAAGCAGAGGCTGCCGAGCCGTCACGTGACGGAAGGCCCCGCGCGCGCGCCCCATCGGTCCTACTTCTACGCGATGGGTCTGACCACCCAGCAGATCCACCAACCCTTCGTCGGCGTCGCCTCGTGCTGGAATGAAGCCGCTCCCTGCAATATCGCCCTGATGCGCCAGGCGCAGGCGGTGAAGAAGGGCGTGGCGTCGGCCGGCGGCACTCCCCGCGAATTCTGCACCATCACCGTCACCGACGGTATCGCCATGGGCCATGACGGCATGCGCTCCTCACTGCCGTCGCGCGAATGCATCGCCGACTCGGTCGAGCTGACGGTGCGCGGCCACGCCTATGATGCGCTGGTCGGTCTTGCCGGTTGCGACAAGTCGCTCCCGGGCATGATGATGGCGATGGTCCGTCTCAACGTGCCCTCGATCTTCATCTATGGCGGCTCGATCCTGCCCGGCAATTTCCGCGGGCAGCAGGTTACCGTCCAGGACATGTTCGAGGCGGTCGGCAAGCACTCGGTCGGGGCCATGTCGGACGAGGACCTCGACGAGATCGAGCGCGTGGCGTGCCCCTCGGCCGGCGCCTGCGGCGCGCAGTTCACCGCCAACACCATGGCGACGGTCTCCGAAGCGATAGGCCTTGCGCTGCCTTACTCGGCCGGTGCCCCGGCCCCGTATGAAATTCGCGATGCGTTCTGCATGACCGCGGGCGAGAAGGTCATGGACCTGATCGATCAAAACATCCGGCCGCGCGACATCGTCACTCTCAAGGCGCTGGAGAATGCGGCGGCCGTGGTCGCGGCATCGGGCGGCTCGACCAATGCTGCGCTGCACCTGCCGGCGATCGCGCACGAGGCCGGGATCAAGTTCGACTTATTCGACGTCGCCGAAATCTTCAAAAAGACACCATATGTCGCGGATTTGAAGCCGGGCGGCCGTTATGTCGCCAAAGACATGTTTGAAGTAGGTGGCATACCGCTTCTGATGAAGACGCTGCTCGACAACGGCTTCCTGCACGGTGATTGCCTTACCGTGACGGGCCGCACGATCGCCGAAAACCTCAAGAGCGTGAAGTGGAATCCGCACCAGGACGTGGTGCACCCGGCAGACAAACCTATCACCGTGACGGGCGGTGTGGTCGGTCTGAAGGGCAATTTGGCGCCAGAAGGTGCGATCGTGAAAGTCGCGGGAATGTCCAACCTCAGGTTCACCGGTCCAGCCAGGTGCTTCGACCGTGAGGAGGATGCTTTCGAGGCCGTCCAGAACCGCACCTACCGCGAAGGCGAAGTCATCGTGATCCGCTACGAGGGGCCCAAAGGCGGCCCCGGCATGCGGGAAATGCTCCAGACCACCGCAGCGCTGACCGGCCAGGGCATGGGCGGCAAGATCGCGCTCATCACCGACGGCCGCTTCTCCGGCGCCACCCGCGGCTTCTGCATCGGCCATGTCGGCCCCGAGGCCGCGATCGGCGGCCCGATCGGGCTGCTCGAGGACGGCGACATCATCGAGATCGATGCCGTCGTCGGTACCCTTAACGTAAAATTGAGCGACCAGGAGCTCGCCCAGCGCAAAACCAAATGGAGCGCTCGCGCGACTAACCATACGTCGGGTGCGCTCTGGAAGTATGCTCAGCAGGTTGGACCAGCGGTCGGAGGGGCAGTAACCCATCCGGGCGGCGCGCACGAGAAACAGTGCTATGCGGACATCTAGGCGTACCATTGTTGCGTTTGTGTTGGGGGCGGCTGCGCTGGCCGCTCCGGCGCTCGCCTTCGACGGCGCGCCGGTCAACAAGGACGCCACCATCCCCGTCGTGACCACCTTGCCGGGCGCTGCGGGTGCGGTCCGCACCAAAGTTCCGCCGGCGGTCGTAACCCAGGAAACCTCGCTCAACGCCCTGCAATATGCCGCCGAGGGCGGCCACCCCATCGCGCAGTGGAAGCTCGGCCGCATGTACGCCAACGGCGATGGCGTCGCCCAGGACGATTTGCGCGCCTTCGAATATTTCAGCCGGATCGCCAACGCGCATGCGGAGGATAGCCCATCGGCGCCGCAGGCGCAGATCGTGGCCAACGCCTTCGTCGCGCTCGGCCGCTACTATCTGAGCGGCATCCCGAACTCGAAGATCAAGTCGGATCCGGAGCGGGCGCGGGAGATGTTCTCCTATGCGGCCTCCTATTTCGGCAACGCGGATGCGCAGTACGATCTGGCTCGCCTGTACTTGAAGACGCCGGACGCCTCGCGGGAGGATTTCCGCTATGGCGCGCGCTGGCTCGGCCTTGCCGCCCAGAAGGGCCAGCATCAGGCGCAGGCGCTGCTCGGCCAGATGCTGTTCAACGGCGACCGCCTGCCGCGGCAGGCCGCGCGCGGCCTGATGTGGCTGACCCTGGCGCGCGACAGCGCAGGCGCCGAAGAGACCTGGATCAAGGAAAGCTACAGCCGCGCATTCGCCAAGGCCTCCGACGACGACCGCGCCATGTGCCTGCAAATGCTGGAACAGTGGGTGCAGGGCGGTCGCCGGGAGTGATCCGCAGAGGCGGCCTTAAGCCGCCTCGAGATCAAGATCCGCCCACACTGGCACGTGATCCGACGGCTTCTCCCAGCCGCGCACATAGCTGTCGATCCCGACATTGGCGAGCCGGTCGCTGGCCTGCGGCGACAGGAGCAGATGGTCGATCCGCAGGCCCTGGTTCTTCTGCCAGGCGCCAGCCTGGTAGTCCCAGAAGGTGTAGAGCCCGGGCTCGTCGGTAACCGCCCGCAGGGCATCGGTCAGGCCGAGGCCGAGCAGGGACTGAAAGCTCTCGCGGGTCTCCGCCTTGAACAGGGCGTCCTCGGTCCAGGCGGCGGGATTGTGGACGTCGCGGGCATGCGGGATCACGTTGAAGTCGCCGGCCAGGATCAGCGGCTCCTCGGTCTTGAGGCGCTCCCTCGAATATTCAAGAAGCCGCGACATCCATTTGAGCTTGTAGGGATATTTGTCGGTCCCGACGGGATTGCCATTGGGCAGATAAAGGCAGGCGATGCGCAACACGCCGCGCTTGAGCGTCACCACGCCCTCGAGGAAGCGGGCATGCGCGTCCTCGTCGTCACCGGCCAGACCCGACTTGGTCTCGTCGAACCGGAGCTTGGAGAGCAGGGCGACCCCGTTGAAGGTCTTCTGCCCGTGCGTCACCACATTGTAGCCGAGCGCCTCGATCTCGAGCCGCGGGAACGCCTCGTCCACGCATTTGATCTCCTGGAGGCAGACGATGTCCGGCTGGCACTCCTTCAGCCAGGTCAGGAGCAGATCAATCCGCTGCCGGACGGAGTTCACGTTCCAGGTGGCTACTCTGATGGGCATGTCGGTGGGCTCCGGGCAGGGGCCATGGTTAGAACAAACTGCAAACGCGTGCGTCAAGGACGCTGCAAAATCTCCCACAAAATTAACCCGGCTTAAGCGCGCGCCGGGGCAATGATTTTCGAAAAGGTTCCACGGATGGGATGGCCGGACAAATCCATGACGCGAACTGAGCCGCGCGACGGCCTGCTCGGCGCGTTCCTGTATTGGCTCGGCGGCTTCGAGATCGAGGACGGCCTGACCGCCGATCTCAGCGAGCGCGAGCTCGGGCGCATCCGCGCCAAGCAGATCGACGCGGTGACGCGGCTGATCCCGGTGACGATGGCGGTGACCATGCTCAACGTCGCCATCGTGCTGATCCTGTTCTGGGGCAGGGGCTGGAACGACTTCCTCGCAATCTGGGGCCTGACGCTCGCCGCCACCGCCTCGCTCGCGGTGCGCTCGTGGCGGCGGTTGCATCGAAATCCGCCGCAGGAGGCTTCGCCGCGCGCCGCGCGGCAGATGCTGCGGCAGGCGTTCTTCCTCGCCGCGATCTGGAGCACGCTGCCGTTGGCGCTGTTCAGTCGCATCGAACCAACCAGCCAGCTCATCCTGGCCTGCGTGATGGTCGGCATGATGTCCGGCGGCGCCTTCACGCTGTCGACCTTCCCGCGCGCCGGCCTCGTCTATCTCGCCACTGTCACCATCGCCTGCGCCGGTGCGCTGCTGCTGTGCGGCACCGGGCCGTATCTCGTGACGGCGGTGTTCCTGCTGCTGTTCGCGTTCTTCATGGCGCGCAACATCGTCTCCCAGGGCAATCTGTTCCTCGGCAATCTCAAGGCCCAGCTCGAGCTCGAGCGGCAGACCGAGATCATCTCGCTCCTGCTCAAGGACTTTCAGGAGAACGCCAGCGACTGGTTGTGGCAGACCGATGCCGAGGGGCATCTGGTCGACGTGCCCGAGCGCTTCGCCGACGTCGCGCAGCTGCCGCTTCCGCTTCTGAAGGGATCGCACTTCGCCGACGTGCTCGACATGCTGTGCCCCGAGGACAAGAGCGCGGCCTACAACATCGTCGGCCTGATGGAGCAGGCCGAGCCGCTGCACGAGATGAACCTCAAGGTCGTTGCAGGCGGCGAGGCGCGGCTGTGGTCGCTGACGGCGAAGCCGGCCTACGACCGTGACGGTCAGTTCCTCGGCTATCGCGGCTTCGGCCGCGACGTGACCGAGCGCTGGCGCGCGGAAAAAGCCGAGGCCGAAAGCCGCGCCAAGTCCGACTTCCTGGCGGTGATGAGCCACGAGATCCGCACGCCGATGAATGGCGTGCTTGGGCTCGCCAGCATGCTGCTGGAGACAAAACTCGATCCGGAGCAGCGCGAGGCCGTCACCACGATCCGCGAGTCCGGCGACAATCTCCAGCGCATCCTCAACGACATCCTCGACCTGTCCAAGCTCGAGGCCGGCCGTTTCGCGTTCGAGGCGATCGACTTTGCGCCGCAGACGCTGGTCGAAGCCGTCGCGGCCGTGGGGCGGGCGGGCGCCAGGAGCAAGGGACTGGCGGTCAGGGTCGAGCTCGACCCGAACTTGCCGCTGACGTTGCGCGGCGATGTCGCGCGCATCCGCCAGGTGCTGCTCAACCTCGTGTCCAATGCGGTGAAGTTCACCGACCAAGGCGAGGTGACGATTTCGGCCACGTGCCAGGCGCGGCGCGATCTGCTGGCGACCGTCGAATGGACCGTGACCGACAGCGGCATCGGCATCGCCCCCGAAAAGCTCGGCCAGCTCTTCAGCGATTTCGCCCAGGCTGATGCCTCGATCAGCCGCCGCTTCGGCGGCACTGGCCTCGGCCTTGCGATCAGCAGGCGCATCATCGAGCAGATGGGTGGCACCATCGGCGTCACCTCGACGCCGGGCGAGGGCTCGACCTTCCGCTTCACGCTGGTGTTGCCGTGGAGCCAGGCGCAGGCGTCCGATCAGGACGCCGGCCGCGAAGACGCCGAGGAGCTGAAGGGGCGCATCGCCGGCCTCGATCGGCCGCTGAGAGTGCTGGTCGCGGAGGACGACGCCGTCAACCGCATGGTCGTCAGCAAGATGCTTGGCGGCTTCGATGTCGAACTGCGCGTCGTCACCGACGGCGTCGAGGCGGTCGCGGCGGCGTCCGAGGGCGACTACGATATCGTGCTGATGGACGTGCGCATGCCCGACATGGACGGACTTGCCGCGACCCGCGCGATCCGAGCGCAAGGCGGGCGCTTCGAAGCCTTGCCAATCGTCGCGCTCACCGCCAACGCCTTCCCCGAGGACGTCAGGATCTGCCGCGAAGCGGGCATGTCGGACTTCCTCGCCAAGCCGTTGCGCAAGCCGGCGCTGATCGCGGCACTTCTGCGCGCGCTGGATGGCCACGTCATGTCGGAGGACGCACCGCTGCAGCCGGAGCTGACGCCGGTCGAGGTCGAATGGACCGACGAGGAAAGGCAGATCACCGGCGCGTAAGCGCTTAGATCGAGAAGCTGGTCCCGCAGCCGCACGAGGCGGTCGCGTTGGGATTGTTGACGCGGAACGAGGCGCCGATCAGGTCGTCGACGAAGTCGACCTGCGATCCCGCCAGGAACGGCTGCGAGGCGGAATCGACCAGCACCACCGCGCTCTCCTGCTCGATCACGAGATCGTCGTCGGTGCGGGCGCGGTCGATGTCGAACTTGTACTGGAAGCCCGAGCAGCCGCCGCCCTCGACGGAGATGCGCAGCATCGCGCCAGAACCTTCGCCCTTGAGGATCTCCCCAATCCGGCGTGCGGCCCGGTCGCTGATGGTCACGGCAGTCGTCATCGTTCGTCTCCGATCGGCGGGCTCGTCATACCCAATTCATTTGGTATCCCGCGCCCGACATAGTTAAGTGCCACCATACGCAGAATCAAATGGATAGGGACTAAATTCGCCGTGTCCGTCGGAATGGCTGCCCCCCGCGCGCCCTATGCCTGCGACCCCGATCGCAGCCGCGGCCGGCTGGTCGCGGAGCCCCCGAGTCGGACCCGCAGCCCGTTCCGGCGGGATTGCGACCGGGTGATCCATTCCACCGCGTTCCGTCGCTTGAAGTACAAAACCCAGGTGTTCGTGTTCCACGAGGGCGATCATTACCGCACCCGTTTGACCCATTCGCTGGAGGTGGCGCAGATCGCCCGCGCGCTGGCGCGGCAGCTCGGGCTGGACGAGGACCTCACGGAAACCCTGGCGCTCGCCCATGATCTCGGCCATCCGCCCTTCGGCCACGCCGGCGAGCGTGCACTCGATGCCTGCTTGAGGGAGTTTGGCGGCTTCGACCACAACGCCCAGACGCTCCGCGTCGTCGCCGCGCTGGAGCACCGCTACCCGAAGTTCGACGGGCTGAACCTGACCTGGGAGTCGCTGGAGGGCATCGTCAAGCACAACGGCCCGCTGACAGACCGCAGCGGCGCGCCGACCGCACGCTATCGCGAGCACGGCGTTCCCGTGGGGATCGCCGACTACATCAAGACCTATGACCTCGAATTATGGAGTTTCGCCTCGCTCGAGGCGCAGGTTGCCGCGATCGCCGACGACATCGCCTATGACGCGCACGACATCGATGACGGCCTGCGCGCCGGCCTGTTCCACCTCGACGATCTCAAGGTGATGCCGCTGACCGCGGCGATCATCGCCGAGACCTCGGCGCATTATCCCGATCTCGAAGACCTCAGGCGCGGCGCCGAGCTGGTGCGCGAGCTGATCTCGCACCTGATCGGCGCGGTGTTCGCCGAGGCGCAGAAGAACCTTGCGGCAGTCAAGCCGCAATCGGCCCAGGACGTCCGGCAGCAGAGCAAGGCGCTGATCACGTTCCCGGCCGAGGTCGCCGAGGAAGAGGCCGCCATCAAGCGCTTCCTGTACCAGCACATGTACCGCCACACGCGGGTGATGCGGGTGATGGGGGAGGCGGAGCAGATCCTGTTCGACCTGTTCGCGAAATATTTGAAAGTGCCGGCCGAGCTGCCGCCGGAATGGCTGCTGGGTGCGGAGGCGGACAATGAGGGCGACCGGGCCCGCCGGATCGGCAATTTCATTGCCGGAATGACCGACCGTTTCGCCCTGACCGAACACCAGCGGCTCTTTGACTCGACCCCGGATTTGCGTTAGGCGGCGGCCATGCCCCAGACATCCTCATCCCTGCATTTGTTCGCCGACGTGCTCGCGCGCGTGCACGCCGCCTGCCGTACGCTGGCCGTGGAAGCCAACTGGCCTGAGGGCATCGATTTCTCGCGCGTGGTGGTCGAGCCGCCGCGTGACGCCTCGCATGGCGACATGGCAACCAACGCCGCCATGGTGCTCGCGAAAGAGGCGAAGTCAAAGCCGCGCGATCTCGCCGAACAGATCGCCGAGCGGCTGCGCGCTGACGCGCTGATCGCCAAGGTGGATGTCGCCGGGCCCGGGTTCATCAATTTGACGCTGAAGCCGGCCGCCTGGGCCGAGGCGCTGCGGACAGTGCTGCGCGAGGGCGCCGATTACGGCCGTGTCCAAGGCGGGTCGAAGGTCAATGTCGAATACGTCTCGGCCAATCCAACCGGGCCGATGCATGTCGGCCATTGCCGCGGCGCCGTGTTCGGCGACGCGCTGGCGAGCCTGCTCCAGTTCGGTGGCCACGACGTCACGCGCGAATATTACATCAACGACGCCGGCGCCCAGGTCGACGTGCTCGCACGCTCCGCGTTCCTGCGGTACCGCGAGGCGCTGGGACAGGACATCGGCGCGATCCCGGAAGGGCTCTATCCCGGCGACTACCTCAAGCCCGTCGGCGCAGCGCTGGCGAAGGAGCACGGCGACAAGCTCCTCGCAATGAGCGAGGCCGAGTGGCTGCCGACGGTGCGCGCCAAGGCGATCGCGATGATGATGGACGAGATCAAGGACGATCTCGCCGCCCTCAATATCCGCCACGACGTGTTCTTCTCCGAGCGCTCACTGATCGAGACCGGCAACAACAAGGTTGCCGAGACAATCGACTTCCTGCGGGCCAAGGGTGACATCTACGAAGGGCGCCTGCCGCCGCCGAAGGGCGCGCCGGTGGAGGATTGGGAAGACCGCGAGCAGCTGCTGTTCAAGGCGACGGCCTACGGCGACGACGTCGATCGTCCGCTGATCAAATCTGACAATTCCTACACCTACTTCGCCTCTGACATCGCCTACCACAAGAACAAGTTCGACCGTGGTTTTGCGGAGATGATCGACGTCTGGGGCGCCGACCATGGCGGCTACATCAAGCGCATGCAGGCGGCGGTGAAGGCGACGACGTCAGGCAGGGGCGCGCTCGACGTCAAGATCGTGCAGCTGGTGAAGCTGCTGCGCAATGGCGAGCCGGTGAAAATGTCCAAGCGGAGCGGGGACTTCGTCACCTTGCGTGAGGTGGTGGATGAGGTCGGCCAGGACGCCGTCCGCTTCATGATGCTCTACCGCAAGAACGACGCGGTGCTCGATTTCGACCTCGCCAAGGTCATGGAGCAGTCGCGCGACAACCCGGTGTTCTACGTTCAGTATGGTCACGCCCGCGGCCACTCGATCTTCCGCAATGCGCGGGCCGAGGTGTTCCCGGAACTGCCTGAGGATACCGCCAAGCGGATCGCCTGGCTCAGCGAGTCGGCGGTGGAACGGTTGTCCGATCCGGTCGAACTCGATCTTCTCAAGCGCCTCGCAATTTATCCGCGCATGCTGGAAGCTGCCGCTGCGGCCCACGAGCCGCATCGAATTGCCTTTTATCTCTATGATTTAGCCAGCGAATTTCATGCACTTTGGACGAAGGGGCGCGATTTGCCCTATTTACGCTTCATTATCAATAATGATGCAGATCTAACGAAGGCGCGGCTGGCCATGGTCCAGGGCGTCGTCTCTGTCCTGGCATCGGGCCTCGCCATCCTCGGCGTCCATGCCCCGGACGAGATGCGGTAGTTTGGGGCGAACTACTTAACGGGAATTCGGGGTAACCGGCAGAAGCCGGATCGCTTAGACTTGGTTGAAAGCCTTGTGGGTCGAAAGCCGTGCCTTGGTCGAGGGGCGCGCGGCTTTCCCGAAGGGACGCATCATCACGATGGCCGAACGATATCAGGACAGACAGTACCCTTCGGGCGACTATGGTCGCGGTGGCGATCAGCATGGGAAGGCGGAAAACGATCCCTTGGCCGAGCTCGCCCGTCTGATCGGACAGACCGATCCGTTTGCAGCGCAGGGACAGCCAACTGCGCGCCCGTCGGCAGCGCCGGCCCAGAGCTATCAGGAAGGCGATTATCGCCAGGACGATGATCATCAGCAGGACTACGCCGCCGAGCAGGCTCCGCCGCCGCCTGGACCGCCCTCATGGATGCGGCGTGCCAACGTGCAGCCGCAGCCGGCACCCGCGCCGGAGCCTGACTATCCCGTCTCCGTAAACCCGGTTCATCCGTTGCATCGATATTCAGCCCAGCCGACAGCGCCTGCGCCCGAGCCCGATTTTCATCAGCCGCAGGCCTATCAGGATCACGCTTATCAAGCTCAGGCTCCTCAGGCCTACCAGCAGCAAGGTCAGGCCTATCAGGAGCAGACCTACCAGGATCCGTATCAGCAGCCCGATCCGTCGCGCTACGACGATGCGCTTTATGGACGGCTCGAGGCAGGCGGGCAGGACTACCAGCGTGATCCCGCCTATCCCGACGATCCCTACGCGTATCAGAGCGACTATCCCGAGGCCGAACCCGACGAGCCGAAGAAACAGCGCGGCGGCATGATGACGGTCGCGGCCATTCTGGCTCTTGCCGTGGTCGGGACTGGCGCTGCCTTTGCCTACAAATCCTATGTGGGTTCGCCCCGCAGCGGCGAACCGCCGATCATCAAGGCCGACAACACGCCAACCAAGATCGTGCCGGCGCCGACGGACGCCTCGGCCAAGGTGCCGGATCGCATGGTGACCGGTGACGGCGCCGAGAAGATCGTGCCGCGCGAGGAGGCGCCTGTCGACGTCAACGCCAGGGCGGGCGGTCCCCGCGTGGTGTTCCCGCCGCTGAACCAGAATGCGAACCCGCCGTCGGTGGCGAGTGTATCGCCGCAGACGGTCCCGCCGCCAAGCGCGGGTCCGACCCCGAGCAACGGCACGCTGCCGAACAATTCGCCGCGTCCGATCAGGACCGTGGCCGTGAGAGGCGATCAGACCGATAGCGCGACACCGCAATCGGCCGCCGCTGCCAAGCCGCCGGTTGCTGCGCCGAAGACTGTTGCCGCGCCGCCTGCACCGATCGCGCCGCACAATCCGCCGGCCTTGGCAAATGCCAGTGCCAACCAGCCGCTGTCGCTCGCGCCGCAATCGGGATCGACGGCCGAGCCTCCGCAGCGGATGGCTGCGACCAACCCGACGCAGATCGCGCCCGCGAGCAGCGGTGGCGGCTACATCGTGCAGGTCTCCTCGCAACAGAGCGAGGACAGCGCCCACGCCTCCTATCGGGTGCTTCAGAGCAAGTATGGCAGCGTGCTTGGATCGCGTTCGCCGGTGATCAAGCGGGTCGATCTGACCGACAAGGGCAAGGGAATCGTCTACCGCGCCTTCGCTGGTCCCTATGCTTCGGCCGAGGAAGCGACACAGGCCTGCAACAGTCTGAAATCTGCTGGCCTGCCGAGCTGCTTCATCCAGAGGAATTAACGGCCGTTTCCTTGACCCCCTCGCGGGGCAGGGTTAATCGGCCGTTATGAGCACGCGGGCCTTCATTACCGGTGTATCCGGAACGGAACTGACCGCCGCCGAGCGGGCGTTTATCCGCGACCAGCGCCCATGGGGCTTCATCCTCTTCAAGCGCAATGTCGCGGCGCCGGCTCAAGTTGCTGCATTGGTTGCAGAATTGCGGGCGGTGGCGGGTGCTGCCGACGCTCCCGTCCTGATCGATCAGGAGGGTGGACGGGTGCAACGGCTGGGACCGCCGCACTGGCCGGCCTATCCGCCGGGGGCTGTGTTCGCAAATTTGTACGACACTGATTCGGCCCTTGGGCTCACGGCGGCGCACCTGAGTGCGCGCCTGATTGCCGCCGATCTCGCCGATCTCGGCATTACCGTGGATTGCCTGCCGCTGGCTGATGTGCCGGTGTCGGGCGCCGATGCCGTCATCGGGAACCGGGCCTACGGCACGGAGCCGGGCAAGGTCGCGGCGATTGCTCGCGCGGTCACCGAGGGGCTGGAGCAGGGCGGCGTGCTCCCGGTCCTCAAGCACATTCCCGGTCATGGCCGCGCCACCGCCGACACCCATTTCAAGCTGCCCGCGGTCGATACGCCCAGGGACGAGCTTGAGCGCACCGATTTCGCTGCGTTCAAGCCGCTTTCCGACCTGCCGATGGCCATGACTGCACATGTTGTGTTTAGCGCGGTCGACCCCGCCCATCCGGCGACGACATCTGCGACAATGATCGCTGAGGTGATTCGCGGCGCAATCGGGTTCCAGGGTTTGTTAATGAGTGATGACGTGTCGATGAACGCGCTGTCGGGCAATATCGCCGAACGGACTCGCGCCATCTTCGCGGCCGGTTGCGACATGGCCCTGCATTGCAACGGCAACATCGAGGAGATGCGCGACGTCGCCGGCCAGACACCAGAACTGTCGGGCAGCGCACTGGAGCGGGCGAAAGCCGCGCTCGCCGCACGCAAGCCGCCGCAGCCGTTCGACCGGGCGGCCGCGCGCGCGGAACTGGACGCATTGATCGCACGGGCAAACACGGCATCCGCATGACCGCAGAAATCCTATCGTTTGAAACCGGGCGGCCTGCAGAGCTCGCCGAGGGTGAGCCGGCGTTGGTCGTGGACGTCGAGGGCTATGAGGGCCCGCTCGACCTGCTGCTCGCACTGGCACGGCAGCAAAAGGTCGATCTCGCCAAGATCTCGATCCTGGCGCTGGCCGACCAGTACCTCCACTTCATCGAAGCTGCGCGGAAGATTCGGCTGGAGCTTGCCGCCGACTACCTCGTCATGGCGGCCTGGCTCGCTTTCCTGAAGTCGCGTCTGCTGCTGCCGGAGCCGCCGAGTGCGGAAGGCCCGAGCGCGGAGCAGATGGCGACGGCGCTCGCCAACCGGCTGCGCCGGCTCGAGGCCATTCGCGAAGCCGCCAACCGTCTGATGAACAGGCAGCAATTGCTGCGTGACATCTTTCCGCGCGGCGAGCCCGAGCAGATCGCCGAGATCAAGCATCCGAAATACACGGCGACGCTGTATGACCTGCTCACCGCCTACGCCGCGCAGCGCCAGTCGCGCGTACTGGCGAGCGTGCATCTCGCCAAGCGCACGGTGTGGTCGCTCGCCGAGGCGCGCGCCACGCTGGAGCGCCTGGTCGGCAGCATCAGCGAACAGGACGACTGGGGCGTTCTCGACGACTTCCTGATCCAGCATGTCGCCGATCCGACGCAGCGTGCGACGGTGTTCGCCTCGAGCTTCGCTGCTGCGCTCGAACTGGTGCGCGAAGGTCAGCTCGAGCTGAACCAGAAAGAGGCGTTTGCGCCCATCTATTTCCGGAAGGGGCGTCCCAAACCGGTTCCGGACGCAGCTCCTGCGCCCGATGCGCCGGTCGGCTAAGTGCAAGAAGGAGAATCTGCCATGGCAAGCCTGGCTGAAGTGCGGGTAGAAGAGGCCGAGCCGATGGAGAACGAATCTCAGGCACGTCCCGAGGAATTGCGGCTGCTGGAAGCGCTGCTATTTGCCTCGAGTGAACCGCTGGATACCGCGACGCTGGCCAAGCGCATGCCCGAGGGCGTCGACGTCAAGGCCGCGCTCGAGCAGCTCCAGGCCGACTATGCCTTGCGCGGCGTGAACCTGGTGCGCGTCGCCAACAAGTGGACGTTCCGCACTGCCGGCGATCTCGCCTGGCTGATGACTCGCGAAAGCCACGAGACCCGCCGCCTGTCGCGTGCCGCGATCGAGGTGCTGGCAATCATCGCCTATCATCAGCCCGTGACGCGCGCCGAGATCGAGGAGATCCGTGGGGTCGTCACCTCGAAGGGCACGCTCGACGTGCTGCTCGAAACCGGCTGGATCAAGCCGCGCGGACGTCGCAAGACGCCCGGCCGCCCCCTGACCTTCGGAACCACCGAGGACTTCCTGTCGCAGTTCACCTTGGAACAGCTCGGCGACCTGCCTGGTCTCGAAGAGCTGAAGGGCACAGGCCTGTTGGATTCGCGTTTGCCGACTGGATTCAGCGTGCCGACGCCGTCCGATGACCCGGCGCTGCGTGAAGACGAGGATCCGCTGGAACCGGGAGAGGCGCTCGATCTCGCGCTGGCGCCTGCGGTCGAGCCAGAGAGTCCGGAAGAGACGCCGGAAGGCGGTAACGAAGGTGGCGGCGAGGGCGGCACCGAGGAGTGACGCCGGCCCGTTCACGGGGCCCTGCGACCGGTTAACACTAGCAAGATTACGTAGTGCCGACAGCGAATTGGCACTGCCTTGGTCCTTGTTTTTGAGACCCGCCAAGCCTAGGTTTTGGTGAAGATCGGCCGGGTCCCCGGCCATGCGCGTTTGGAGGGTTGCAGGATGGGTTCACTCAGCATTTGGCACTGGATCTTGGTGATCGCAGTGGTCCTGCTGCTGTTCGGCCGCGGCAAGATTTCGGATCTGATGGGCGACGTGGCCCAGGGCATCAAGGCGTTCAAGAAGGGCATGCAGGACGACGACAAGCCCGCTGAAAAGCCCGAGCCCGCCAAGTCCATCGAGCACAACAATGCCGCGCCGACCGCGGCACGGTCCGACGTCGGCAGCAAGGCCGTCTGAGCCAGAGAGCACGCGAGACGCGGGTAGCGGCCCCGATCCTGCGCGCGAGGGATTGGGCCGGTTGCGGCTGGCGTGAACGGAAGACCTCATGTTCGACATCGGTTGGAGTGAACTGGTCCTCATCGGGGTCGTGGCCCTGATCGCCATCGGCCCGAAGGAGCTGCCGGGCGTGCTGCGCATGGTCGGGCAGTGGATGGGCAAGGCCCGCAAGATGGCCGCCGAATTCCAGGGGCAATTCCAGGAAGCGATGCGTGAGGCCGAGATGGCCGACCTCAAGAAGAGCTTCGACGAGGTCAAGGAAGCCGCGACCGGCTTCGCCAGCAACAATCCGCTGACCTCGCTCCAGAAGGACGTCAGCGACGCGCTGCGCGTCGATGCGCTAGACAAGCCGGCCGAGACGCCTACGACGACTGCTGTCGAACCGCCGACGACTTCAAGTGAAGCGCCGACGACACCGACCACTCCGGAAGCCCCGACGCCCGCGACCTTCATGGAAGCCGAGGTGCATGCGGCCGCGAACGAGCCGCTCGCGATCACCCGCGAGGTCGAGCAGGCGCAGAGCACGGTGGCTCAGGACACCGCACCACCTGAGGCGATCAAGGACGCCAAAGCGTCATGAGCGACGCTGATATCGAGGCCAGTAAAGCCCCCTTGATGGACCATCTGATCGAGCTGCGGTCGCGGCTGATCAAGGCGCTGCTCGGCTTTGGCATTGCCTTCATCTTCTGCTTCTTCTTCGCCAAGCAGATCTACAACGTGCTGGTCTGGCCTTTCGTGTGGGTCGCAGGTCCCGAGAATTCCAAGTTCATCTACACGGCGCTGCTGGAGTATTTCATCACCCAGCTCAAGCTCGCGCTGTTTGGCGCCGGCTTCATCTCGTTCCCGATCGTCGCGACGCAGATCTACAAGTTCGTGGCGCCCGGGCTCTACAAGCACGAGAAACAGGCCTTCCTGCCGTATCTGGTCGCGACCCCGTTCTTCTTCGTGCTGGGCGCAGCGCTGGTCTATTTCGTCGTGCTGCCGATGCTGGTTCGCTTCTCGCTCGGCATGCAGCAGGCCGGCAGCGACGAGACCGCGCAGATCCAGCTCCTGCCCAAGGTCGGCGAATATCTGTCGCTGATGATGTCGCTGATCTTCGCCTTCGGCATCGCGTTCCAGCTTCCGGTGATCCTCACGCTGCTCGGGCGGATCGGCATCGTGACCTCGAAGATGCTGCGCGAGAAGCGCCGCTATTTCATCGTCATCGCCTTCGTCATCGCGGCCGTGCTGACGCCGCCTGACGTGCTGAGCCAATGCTCCCTGGCGTTTCCCTTGCTGGCGCTCTACGAGGGTTCGATCATCGCGGTGGGAATGGTTGAGAAGAAGGCGGCGGCATCGCAGGCCGCAACCAGCACCGACGTGTCGACGCCGGCCAATCCGGCGGAATAGGGCGGCGCCCCGGCCTCCGCTGTCATTCCCCGCGAAAGCGGGGAATCCAGTACGCCGCGGCCTCTCGGACCAACACCCCCGTCTCTGGAATACTGGATCGCCCGCTTTCGCGGGCGATGACAGCCGTGCTAGGGGAAGCCAGCCATTTGCAAACTTGCAAACCTCCGATTTGCAAGTTTGCAACAAGCCCCAGGACCACGGTTATGCACGACATCAAATCGATCCGCGACAATCCGCAAGCCTTCGACGCCGGCCTCGCACGGCGCGGCCTGAAGCCGTTGTCGGCCGCGCTGCTCGCGATCGACGAGAAGCGGCGTGCGGCGATCCTCGCCTCGGAACAGGCGCAGGCGCGACGCAATGCGGCCTCCAAGGAGATTGGCGACGCCAAGAAGGCCAAGGACGAGGGGCGCGCCGCGAAGCTGATGGCCGAGGTCGCCGAGCTCAAGACCACGATGCCGCAGCTCGAAGCTGCCGCGAAGGCGGCCGACGAGGAATTGACGAAAGAGCTGTCCGCGATCCCGAACATTCCGTTCGACGAAGTGCCTGATGGAGTCGACGAGCATGGCAACGTGCAGCACCACGTGTTCGGCAACAAGCGCAACTACAGCTTTGCGCCAAAGCTGCATGACGATCTCGGCACCGCGCTCGGCTACATGGATTTCGAGGCGGCGGCAAAGCTCTCCGGCGCGCGCTTCGTTGTGCTGAAGAAGGGGCTGGCGCGGCTCGAACGCGCGATCGGCCAGTTCATGCTCGACCTGCACACGACCGAGCACGGCTACACCGAGATCAACCCGCCGCTGCTGGTGCGCAACGAGGTGATGTTCGGCACCGGGCAGCTGCCGAAATTCGAGGATGATCAGTTCTGGGCGATCAAGGGCGAGCTGCTCGCTGCGCCCGACCACGAGCGGCTGAAGACCGAGCGCCTCGGCCTGATCCCGACCGCAGAGGTCTCGCTCACCAACCTCGTGCGCGAATCCATTCTCGACGAGAAGCAATTGCCGATGCGGCTCACGGCGCTGACGCCGTGCTTCCGTGCCGAGGCAGGCGCCGCCGGGCGCGACACCCGCGGCATGATCCGACAGCACCAGTTCACCAAGGTCGAGTTGGTCTCGATCACCACGCCCGAGACCAGCAAGGACGAGCTGGAGCGGATGCTGTCGTGCGCCGAGCAGGTGTTGCAGAAGCTCGACCTGCATTATCGCGTGATGACGCTCTGCGCAGGGGATATGGGTTTCTCGTCGCAGAAAACCTATGACATCGAGGTCTGGATGCCCGGGCAGGGCGACGGCGGCATGTTCCGTGAGATCTCGAGCTGCTCGGTCTGCGGCGACTTCCAGGCCCGTCGCATGGATGCGCGCTCACGCGGGCCCGACGGCAAGCCGCGCTTCGTGCACACGCTGAACGGTTCCGGCACCGCGGTCGGCCGCGCGCTGATCGCGGTCATGGAGACCTATCAGCAGGAGGACGGATCGATCGCGGTCCCCGGCGTGCTGCAGCCCTATATGGGCGGGCTGAAGGCGATCGCGCGCGAGTAGGGTTGCGAAGATCGGGCGGCGGGCTATCCTGCCCGTCCGTCAACGCGGACCTTCCGTTCATGGCCTTGCACCGCGACATCTTCTGGGTCGGCCGACAATGGGCGGTGACGGGTGCGGGCATCCAGGCCGTCGATCAGCGTCTGCGCGGCGTGCTCGACATCGAAATCGCGCGGCTCTGGGACGATGATCTCGTGCAGAGCCGGCGGGCCAAGCCCGGCGTCAATGCTGCGGATTTCGACAAGGCGCTGACGGTGGCACGCGAGCGCTTTCCCAGGATACCGGTCGAGGCGCCGATGCCGGACCCGATCATTGCGCAGTTGGAGTCCCTCGGTGTGATCGACACTCCCGCCGAGAACCCGGTCGTGCCGGCGATGCAGCTGCGTGTGGAGGGCCGGCTCGCGCGCTTCCTGCCGCAATGGCGCGTCCGCCGGTAGCAGGATCAAGCCTGGGAACCCGGCCGCCGGACCCAACCGGCCAGTTTGCCTGATCGGGCATAGCCGGATAAGACGGCTCAGACCCGCTTTCTGGAATCGACCTTTCGCATGCGCATCCTCTGCACCAATGACGACGGTATCCACGCCCCCGGCCTCAAGGTCATGGAGGAGATTGCACGCGCCTTGTCCGACGACGTCTGGGTGGTGGCGCCGGAGCTCGACCAGTCCGGCGTGTCGCACTCGCTGTCGCTGAACGATCCGCTGCGCCTGCGCGAGGTCGGCCCGCGGCACTTCGCCGTGCGCGGCACGCCGACCGACTGCGTCATCATGGGCGCGCGCCACATTCTTGGTGCCAAGTCGCCGGATGTCGTGCTGTCCGGCGTCAACAAGGGCCGCAACGTCGCCGAGGACGTGGTTTATTCCGGCACCATCGCCGGCGCGCTCGAAGGCACCATCCTGGGGCTGCCGTCGTTCGCGCTGTCGCAGGAATTCAGCGTCGAGACCCGCGAGCGACTGCCATGGGATACCGCGCGCAAATTCGGCCCCGACATTCTGCGCAAGGTGATTGCCGCCGGCGTGCCGAAGGACACGGTGATCAACGTCAACTTCCCGTCCTGCGCCCCGGAAGATGTGCTGGGCATCCGCGTCACGCGCCAGGGCAAGCGCAATCTCGGCTTCCTCAGGATCGACGAGCGCAAGGACGGCCGCGGCAATCCGTATTTCTGGATCGGCTTCGAGCGCGCGGTGATGATGGACACGCCCGCCGACGGAACGGATCTTGCGGCGCTGCGCGAGCGCTACGTCTCGGTCACGCCGCTCAGGCTCGACCGCACCAATGAAGCGTTTTCAGAAGAATTGAGCGCGACGCTGAAGTAGCGCCTAGCCGCCGCGAAGCGCGGCTTCGATGGTCTTGCCGAGCGCATCGAGCTGGAACGGCTTCTGGAGTGCCGGCCGATCGCGGTACTGTTCGGGCAGGCCGGAGGAGCCGTAGCCGGTGGCGAAGATGAACGGGCAGCCCTTCTCCTTGATGACATCGGCGACCGGCGAGATGACCTTGCCGTTGACGTTGACGTCGAGAATGGCGATGTCGAACTCGGTCGCCTGGGCGAGCCGCATGGCCTCGGTGATGTCGCCTGCCTCGGCCGCGACCTTGTAGCCCAGCTCTTCGAGCATGTCCGCGACCATCATCCTGATCATCACCTCGTCCTCGACGAGGAATACAGAGCGGCCGGAAAGCCCTGTCGCGGTCATAGTTGAGTCCTTGCCCATTCCCAAAAACGTTCGCAGATAACATGAATCGACGCAATGCGCGTTTCGACGAACGGATGCCTGAAAATGGCTTTGCGGCCGGCCCCCTGCAAGCCAATTTGTGGTCAAATGCGTCGCCTGAAGGATATCATGGGTTCCTGAGCAGGAACAAGATTCTCGCGGCCGGGCTTGGTGATCGCCCGGACCCGACAAGACAACATTGGCGGCAATGACCTCCCATCAGCATCCACCGGAAAAGATGATGTTTCAGCTCACGCTGAGGCGTCGGGGCATCAGCGATCAGGCGGTGCTGCGGACCATGGAAGAGGTGCCGCGCGAGCTGTTCGTCGATGAGGCCGATCGTGAGGGCGCCTATCGCGACAGTGCGCTGCCGATTGCCTGCGGCCAGACCATCAGCCAGCCCTTCGTCGTCGCTTATATGACTGAGCAGCTCCAGCTCCAAAAGCGCCACCGGGTGCTCGAGATCGGTGCCGGCTCCGGCTATCAGGCCGCCGTGCTGTCGCGGCTCGCGGGGCAGGTGCTCACGGTCGAGCGCTATCGCAAGCTGGCCAACGCCGCACGCGCCAGACTCGAAAAGCTCGGCTGTCACAATGTCGAGGTGATGCTGGGCGATGGTCTCAACCTGGCTCCCAATATCGGCCCGTTCGACCGCGTCATCGTCACCGCCGCGATGGAGCAGATTCCGGAGAATCTGGTCGAGCGGCTCGATGTCGGGGGCATCCTGATCGCACCGGTCGGCCCGCATCAGGGCGTGCAGACGCTGATCCGCCTCAGCCGCACCGAACGGGGGATCGAGCGCAAGGAACTCGTCGAGGTCCGCTTCGTGCCGGCGCTGCCCGGCGTGGCGCGGGAGCTGTAGAATTCCGGATTGGCTGTGCTGCCAACATCTTATTGGGAGGGTTAAGCCGTTATTTACTCGGCGCGTGTTTACTTAAAAGACCAGTTCTGTTGCGTACGAGTGAGTAACCATGTCTGTCGTCGCCGAGTTGCTTTACTCGCGCCGTGTGCCGCAGGTCGCGGTGCTGGCGCTGATCTCCTTCAGTTTTGCAGGGTGCAGCGCCGACATGTCGTCGCGGCTGTCCCAGTCGAACTTCTCCAACCCCTTCGCCTCGGAATCCACCGGCTCGGTGCAGCAGGCACCGCCGCCGCAGCGTGAGCTGCCGCAATATGCGCGGCCGCAGACGCAGCCGGGCTATTACCAGTCCCAGCCCTTGCCGCCGCCAGCGGTGTCCGCGCCGCAATCCTATCCCGTCACTTCGGGTGGTGGCGTCTCCGGTGGCGGCCGCGGCGTCAGCTCCTATGCGCCCCCGGCGCAGCCGCATCTCGAGACCACGGCGACCGTGCCGCCGCCGCGCTCGGTTGCGGCCGCCCAGCCGGCCGGCGGCACCAAGATCATCGTCGGCACCAGCGACACGCTCGACGTGGTCGCCAAGCGCTATCACGTCACGCCGCAGGCGATCCTCGCCGCCAACGGTTACAAGGGCCCGCGCGCGCTCTCGCCCGGCCAGCAGCTGATTATCCCGCATCCAGCCACGGCCGCTGCGCCCGCGCCGGCGATGGCTCCCGTCGCGGCGGCGCCTGCGGCGAAGCCGGTTGCAGCCGTCGCTGCGCCGCCGAGCACCCACTTCGTCAACCGCGGCGACACGCTCGCCAGCATCGCGCGCAAGAACCACATCTCAGTGGCCGAACTGGCGCGTGCCAACAGTCTTGGCCCGTCGGCGAAACTCAAGCTCGGTACCAAGCTGACCGTGCCCGGCGCCAAGACTGCCGCCGTCGCCGCGCCAGTTGCTGCGGCTCCGGTCGCAGCCGCCCCGGTGGCAGGAACGCTCCAGCCGGTCGCAGCCGCTCCGGCGCCCGCCACCAAGATGGCCGCTGCCGCCGCGCCCGCGCAGAGCGCGCGTCTGGCCCAGGCCACGGCCAATGTCGAAGAAAAGCCCGCCGAAACCCAGGCGAAGGCCGCGGAGGCCACCGGCGCCCTGCCGACCTTCCGCTGGCCGGTGCGTGGCAAGGTGGTCACAACTTACGGCGCCAAGACCAACGGCAAGTCCAATGACGGCATCAACCTCGCGGTGCCCGAGGGGACGCCGATCAAGGCGGCCGAAGACGGCGTCGTCGCCTATTCCGGCAACGAGCTGAAAGGTTACGGCAATCTGGTCCTGGTTCGGCACTCCAATGGCTACGTCACCGCATATGCCCATGCGAGTGAGCTGTTGGTGAAGCGCGGCGATAGCATCAAGCGCGGTCAGGTCATTGCCAAGTCGGGTCAATCCGGGGAAGTGGCGTCGCCGCAGCTCCACTTCGAGATCCGCAAGGGATCGAGCCCGGTTGACCCGCTTCAATTCCTGAACGGGGCGTGAGGCGCATCGCTTCGACTGAGCGCGCTCCTCCCATACTCGCGCTGTCATCGTCCGCCTTGTGCACATTGCGCGCTGGGGCGGACGATCCGCATTTCAGAGACGGCAATTGCCAAGCCGCGAGGCTGACGTGAATCGTGACGTCGATTAGCACGCAGACAAACTCGGACACAAAATGTGACGAGCGCCATCAATTTCGAAAAACAATCCCGTGCAAAATCGCCGATGTCTGCCGGTGAGACGTCCTATTGCTCTGAATCTGCTTCGGTTTCGATGGTGCGGCGGACCTGCAAGGCGGCCCCGGCGACGTCGTGAATGGCCCGCCAGGAGCCTTGATCTAAATCAACCTGGAGGCATGGCGTTTCCTTTTCGTAGCGGCGCAAGCCAATGATGCACCGGTCCGGAGATCGGCATGAAGCTGGCTGATGCGAAATCGTCGCCTGATTTCGGACAATCGTACCAGCATCCAGCGGGTGAGGGGATGCTATACGTGCCGGGCGGCACGTTTCGCATGGGTTCGGATCGGCATTATCCGGAGGAAGCGCCGGTCCACCGCGTCACCGTGGATGGGTTCTGGATGGATCGCCATCCAGTGACGAACCGGCAATTCAAGGCGTTCGCCAAGGCTACCGGCCACGTCACCGTTGCCGAGATCACGCCCGATCCAAAGGACTATCCTGGAATGCTCCCGCACATGGTCTATGCGGGCTCGCTGATGTTCTCTCCGCCCGCGTATCCGGTCAGTCTCCGGGACTTTAGCCAGTGGTGGACCTTCGCCAAAGGCGTGAACTGGCGGCATCCCTACGGGCCGGGCAGCGACATCCGTGGGCTGGACAATCATCCCGTCGTGCATGTGGCCTTCAGCGATGTGCTCGCCTACGCAAAATGGGCCGGCAAGGATTTGCCGACCGAGGCGGAATGGGAATTCGCGGCGCGCGGCGGGCTGGATGGCGCCGAGTTCGCATGGGGAGATGAATTTGCGCCTGGGGGCCGTCACATGGCCAATACCTGGCAGGGCGGATTTCCAAGCCAGAACACCAGGGACGATGGATACGAACGGACATCGCCGGTCACCGCATTTCCGCCGAATGGATACGGGCTGCACGATATGATCGGCAACGTCTGGGAGTGGACGTCCGACTGGTATTCGCCTCGGCATGAAGCCGACGCTGCAAAAGCCTGCTGCATTCCAGAGAACCCGCGCGGCGGCCGCGAGGCCGATAGCTACGACCCCAGAACGACCAACGTCAAGATTCCACGCAAGGTCATCAAAGGCGGCTCGCATTTGTGCGCGCCGAACTACTGCCGGCGCTACCGGCCGGCTGCGCGGCATGCGGAGCCGGTCGATACATCCACGAGTCACCTGAGCTTTCGATGCATCAGGCGAAAAGCATCTGATGCTCAACGAAGAGGAGAGTGACGCTATGGTCGGCTTTGTACCGAGTGAAAAACCATTAGTTACCGGAAATGTGCTGCGCAAGAGGGCAGCAGGTTGGCATAAACGTTCCTGCGACGCGTTGCTCAGTGCGACGACACTGATGTCAATTTCACTGTCCGGGCCGGCCAGCACACCGGCAACCGCGCAGCCGGCCCAGAAGCCCAACATCCTCTTCATCATGGGTGACGACATCGGCCTCTACCAGCCGAGCATCTACCATCGTGGCCTGATGGTCGGCGAGACGCCCAATATCGACCGCATCGGCAATGAAGGCGCGATATTCACGCATTACTATGCCGAGCAGAGTTGCACCGCAGGCCGCAACGCCTTCTTCACCGGCATGCATCCGCTGCGCACCGGCATGATCCCGCCGCAACTGCCCGGTAGCCCCTCCTATCTGCGGCCCGGCACGCCGGCGGTCGCAAAGTTTCTGCTCGATCTCGGCTACAACACCGGCGAATTCGGCAAGAACCATCTTGGCGATCACACCGACGCGCTGCCGACCGCGCATGGCTTCCAGGAATTCTGGGGCTACCTGTATCACCTCGATGCGATGCAGGGCGTGAGCTTCCCGGACATCAACAAGACCCCCAGCCAGCAGACGGTCGCCCCGCCATGCAAGAATACGCCGATCCCCGGCATCCCGGAGGTCCCGGGCGCGGTTGATCCGAGAACGTCGGTTTGCCTGACGCCTCCGCGAAACATCCTGTCGTGCAAGTCGGACGGTTCATCGCGAACTCAGCAGTGCGTCGACCAGGGCCCGCTGACACTCGAACGATCGAAGGGGGTCGACGAGGAAATCTCGGCCAAGGTCATCGACTTCATCGATCGCAACGATCCGAAGACGACGGGCAAGCCTTTCTTCGTCTGGTACAACCCTGCGCGCATGCACATCACGACCGTGCTGAACGATAAGTACGCGGCCATGGTCGGCGAGCCCGGCGGCAAGGACTGGGGCCTCAACGAGGCCGGCATGAAGCAGATGGATGACAACATCGGCTATGTGCTCAAGAAGCTCCAGGACATGGGACAGCTCGACAACACGATCGTCGTGTTCACCACCGACAACGGCGCCGAAACCATCACCTTTCCGGACGGCGGCACCACTCCGTTCAAGGGCGGTAAGCTGAGCACCTGGGAAGGCGGAATGCGCGCGCCGGCGCTCGTTCGCTGGCCGGGGGTCATCAAGCCCGGTACCATCAAGAACGAAATGTTTGCAGCGCTCGACTGGCTGCCCACGTTTGTCAACATCGGCGGTGGCGCAAAGGGAGACGCGTTGAAGAAGCGCATCGAGGCCGGCCAATATCCCGGCATCGTGAAGACGACGCTCGATGGCGTCGATCAGACCGAATACCTTTCCGGGCGTTCGGAAACGTCGGCGCGCGATACCTTCTTCTATTATTCGGGCAAGGATCCGTCGGCGGTCCGCTACAAGAACTGGAAGATCTATTTCACGATGGTATCCGACAATCCGGCGGGATTTATTGCCGGTGCTCTTCCCTATCACTGGGCTCAGGTCGTCAATATCAAGCGCGACCCGTGAGACCTCGGTTGGTTCACAAATAAAGACGCTGATGGGCCAGGGCGGCTCCATCGGGTCGCCTTCCACAGCCTACGTTTACGACTGGAACATGCTGCCCATCGGCCAAGCGCTCTGGCTGAAGGAGCTTGAGACCTATATCGCGTATCCGCCGCTGCAGGACCCTGCGAGCTACAATCTCGAACAGGTGATACAGCAGATCAAGCAGGCCAAGACTGCCGGGCGTAGCGACTAATCGATCAGTATGAATTGGCGGGCGTCACTTTCGGCGCTCGCCAGTCCACTGCATTCAGAATCCAACTGCTTGCGAAGCGGCGTATCGGCAAGCGCGCGACGGAGGGCGGCGATAAACCAGCCTCGCACGCACTGTCAGTGTTGACCAGTAGCGAGCGCACAATCAAAGCGGATCGACAATGAAACAGCTCGTGCCATTTCCGCACCTTGACCGTCGCGAACTGCTCTCGTCTCTGGCGATGCTTCCGCTTCTGTATACCGCTCTGCGTTCCACGTCCGCCATTGCTCAAACGCAAGCTGGTCCCATGCCATCCTGGAACGACGGCGCGACCAAATCGTCAATCCTCGACTTCGTCGCGCGTGTCACAGAAAGTGGCGGGCCCTATTTCGTACCGCCCGATCAACGCATCGCGACCTTCGACAACGATGGGACGCTTTGGATCGAGCAGCCGATGTATGTGCAGCTCGCTTTTGTGCTGGATCGCGTGAAGGTTCTTGCGCCCATGCATCCGGAATGGAAGGAAAAGCAGCCCTTCGCGGCGGTGTTGAACGGCGACTTGAAGGCGCTCGCAGCCTTCGGAGAAAAGGGTGTGGCCGAGCTGGTGGCGGTGACTCACGCCGGCATGACGACGGCGGAGTTTGAGAAGATCGTCACAGACTGGCTTGCGACCGCCCGTGATGGTCGCTTCAAACGCCCCTACACCGACCTCGTGTATCAGCCTATGCTCGAATTGCTCGCTTACCTCCGCGCCAACGGCTTCAAGACCTTCATGGTGTCAGGTGGCGGCATCGAATTCATGCGGCCATGGACCGAGACGATTTATGGCGTGCCTCCCCAGCAGGTCGTCGGATCGTCAATCAAGACCCGATATGAAATGCGCGACAGCACGCCGGTCCTGTTTCGCTTGCCGGAGGTCGATTTCATCGACGACAAGGCCGGTAAGCCGATTGGGATCAACAGCCACATTGGCCGGCGTCCGATCGCCGCCTTCGGCAACTCCGACGGTGACCTCGAAATGCTGCAATGGGCGACGCTCGGGACCAGCGGCGCGCGGTTCGGTCTGATCGTCCACCATACCGATGCGGAACGCGAATATGCCTACGACCGCCAATCACATTTCGGCAAGCTCGATGTCGCTCTCGATGCCGCAGCGCTGAACAGATGGACCGTTGTGGACATGAAGAAGGATTGGAAGAGGATCTTTTCGTTTGATTAGAGGCGAGATCGTAAGGCTCGTGGCCGCGCGGATGCGGTGCGTACCGACCATCAAGCAAAATGCACGCTATTGAGCAGAGCACGCTAACTAAGTTGCAGGTTGTGGCCAATTCACATCCCGCAGTGAGAATCGTCGGAGAACTGGAAGCGAGCTTCAAGAAGTACCCTCCGATCAAGCTCGGCACCCCAGATCCCTACATGCAGCCATAATCGGCTTTATGCATAGACACCCTTGATTCCTCCCGTTGGGAAAAACAGCCGAAAGCGGGGTTGGCCTATCCGCTACTTCGCCGTCAGCTTCACGCCGAGCCGGCCCGCCAGCTCCTGCACGAACTGCCAGGCGACACGGCCCGAGCGTGAGCCGCGCGTGGTCGACCATTCCAGTGCCTCGCGCTCCAGCGCCTCGTCGTCGACCTCAATGCCGAAATGGCTGCAATAGCCGCGCACCATGGCGAGATATTCGTCCTGGCTGCAACGGTGAAAGCCGAGCCAGAGGCCGAAGCGATCCGACAGCGAGACCTTCTCCTCAACCGCTTCGCCGGGATTGATCGCGGTCGAACGCTCGTTCTCGATCATGTCGCGCGCCAGCAGATGGCGGCGGTTGGAGGTGGCGTAGAGAATGACGTTCTCGGGCCGGCCCTCGATGCCGCCTTCGAGCACGGCCTTGAGCGACTTGTAGGACGCGTCATTGCCGTCGAAGGAGAGGTCGTCGATGAACACGATGAAGCGGAAGCTGGCGTCGCGGAGCTTCTCCATTAGCATCGGCAGCGTTTCGATGTCCTCGCGATGGATCTCGATCAATTTGAGCTTGTCGGCCGGCTTGCGGTCTGCGTTGATGCTGGCATGCGCGGCCTTCACCAGCGACGACTTGCCCATGCCACGCGCACCCCAGAGCAGGGCGTTGTTGGCGGGCAGGCCGCTTGCGAAGCGCTCGGTGTTCTCCATCAGGATGTCGCGCATCCGGTCGACGCCCTTGAGCAGGAACAGCTCGACCCGGCTGACCCGCGGCACCGCGGCAAGGCGGCCGTCAGGGTGCCAGACATAGGCATCCGCCCGTTCGAACGATTCGGCCGCCACGGCCGGATTGCGCTGGGCCGAAAGCTGGGCCGCAATGGTCTCCAGCGCGCGGACGATGCGCTCCTGCGAGAGGTCTGGGGCTGCCCTGGAGTTTGCCTTGGGATTTGCCTTGGAGGCCGTCGTGGGGCGTTTTGCCGCGACGCGGGCGGGCTTGCGGGCAGGGGTACGGGGGCCTTTGCCGGCCGGGCTTTTGCTTGGTTTTTTGGGCATGTCCGAAGTTCCTGAGAACGCAGCCTTATCGGGCCTGACGCCGCGCCGCAAGGTAGTCAAAAGGGCGGTCTGGCAGCGTTGCAATTAGGGCAATGGCCGCTATAGTCCGCGCGAATTTGACCGAACCGGTCGCCTTGAGGGCCTGACCGGCTTCCCCCGTTTCTCACGAGGATCGTCCGAATGCTGATTACCCCTGCGTATGCCCAGGCCGCGGGCGCCGGCGACACCAACAGCATGTTGATGTCGCTGCTGCCGTTCGCCCTGATCTTCGTGATCATGTACTTCCTGATTCTGCGTCCGCAGCAGAAGAAAGTCCGCGACCACGCCGATCTCGTGAAGAACATCCGCCGCGGCGACACCGTCGTGACCTCGGGCGGCCTCGTCGGCAAGGTCACCAAGGTCGTCGATGACGACCAGATCGAGTTCGAGATCTCCGATGGCGTGCGCGTGCGGCAGATGCGCCAGATGATCTCCGGCGTGCGCGCCAAGGGCGAGCCGGCCAAGGAAAGCGCGAAGGATAGCGCCAAGGACGACACCGCGGCGAAGTGAGCGCTTCCCGCGAGTCTCTTCAAGTCTCCTGATCTGACAGGTCCAGTCGATGTTGTATTTCACGCGGTGGAGGGCGCTCGGGATTATCCTGACGGCGCTGATCGTGTGCCTCTGCGCGGTCCCCAACTTCTTCCCCGAGGCGCAGGTGAAGACCTGGCCCGCCTGGGCGCAGCGTCGGCTCGTGCTCGGCCTCGATCTCCAGGGCGGCTCCTATCTGCTGCTCGAGGTTGATTCCACCTATGTGAAGAAGGAGCGGCTGGACCAGATCCGCGACGACGTTCGCCGGACGCTGCGCGATGCCAAGATCGGCTTCACCGGTGGCGTCACGGTGCGCAATGACGCGGTCGAGGTTCGGATCACCAAGGAATCCGATGCGCAGGCCGCGCTTGCCAAGCTGCGGGAGCTGTCCCAGCCGCTGGGCGGTCTGATGGGATCCAGCGGTCAGCGCGACCTTGAGGTCACCGATGCCGGTGGCGGCGTGATCCGCCTGAGCATCCCGCAGGCCGCGATGCTCGACCGCATGCGCAAGACCATCGAGCAGTCGATCCAGATTGTCGAACGCCGCGTCAACGAGCTCGGCACCGTCGAGCCCGTGATCCAGCGCCAGGGCAACGACCGCATCCTGGTGCAGGTCCCCGGTCTCCAGGACCCGACGCGCCTGAAGGAGTTGCTGGGCAAGACCGCGAAGATGGAATTCCGCATGGTCGACACCTCCGTGCCGCCGGATCAGGCGCAGCAGGGCAGGTTGCCGCCGGAATCCGAGCTGCTGATGAGCGCCTCGCCGCCGCCGACGCCTTATGTGGTCAAGAAGCAGGTGCTGGTCGCCGGCGGCGATCTGACCGACGCCCAAGCGAGCTTCGACCAGCGCACGGGCGAGCCGGTCGTCAGCTTCAAGTTCAACACGTCGGGTGCCCGCAAGTTCTCGCAGGCCACACAGGAAAACGTGGGGTTGCCCTTCGCGATCGTGCTCGACAACAAGGTGATCTCGGCGCCCGTGATTCGCGAGCCCATCACCGGCGGCCAAGGCCAGATCTCGGGCAACTTCACCGTGCAATCGGCCAACGATCTCGCGATCCTGCTGCGCGCCGGTGCGCTGCCAGCACCGCTCACCGTCGTCGAAGAACGGACCGTCGGTCCGGGCCTCGGCCAGGACTCGATCGAGAAGGGTGAGCTTGCGGCCTATGTCGGCTCGATCCTCGTCATCGTGTTCATGCTCGTGACCTACCGCCTGTTCGGCGTGTTCGCCAACATCGCGGTGGCGATCAACGTCGCCATGATCTTCGGCCTGCTGTCGCTGCTCAACGCCACGCTGACGCTGCCTGGCATCGCCGGCATCGTGCTCACCGTCGGCATCGCGGTCGACTCCAACGTGCTGATCTACGAGCGCATCCGCGAGGAATTGCGCGGCGGCCGCAATGCCATCTCGGCGATCGACGCCGGCTTCAAGCGAGCGCTCGCGACCATCCTCGATTCCAACATCACCACCTTCATTGCCGCCGCCGTGCTGTTCTACATCGGCACCGGCCCGGTGCGCGGCTTTGCCGTGACGCTCGGCATCGGCATCATCACCACGGTGTTCACCGCGTTCACGCTGACCAGGCTGATCGTCGCCTGGTGGGTGCGGTGGAAGCGGCCGCAGAGCGTGCCGATCTAGGAGCCTGACTGTGACTCACACCGTTCTCATCGGGCTCGGCGTCCTCATTGCCGTTCTCACCGTGGTCGCGGCCCTTGGCCTCTTGCCGTCGCTGCGCATCGTCCCGGATGATACGCATTTCGACTTCACGCGCTTCCGCCGTATCAGCTTCCCGATCTCGGCGGCGCTGTCGATTGTCGCCATCACGCTGTTCTTCACCCATGGGCTGAATTTCGGCATCGACTTCCGCGGCGGCACGCTGCTGGAGGTCAGGTCGAAGTCGGGCCCCGCCGACATCGCAGCGATGCGCACGACGCTGGATTCCTTGCGTCTCGGCGAAGTGCAGCTCCAGCAGTTCGGCGATGCCGAGAACGTCCTGATCCGTGTCGCGGAGCAGCCGGGCGGTGACGCCGCCCAGCAGGCAGCCGTGCAGAAGGTCCGCGGCGCGCTCGGCGATTCCGTCGAATATCGCCGCGTCGAAGTGGTCGGCCCGCGCGTTTCCGGCGAGCTTCTGGCCTTCGGCATGCTCGGCCTGATGCTCGCGATCATAGCGATCCTGATCTATCTTTGGTTCCGTTTCGAATGGCAGTTCGCGCTCGGCGCCATGATCGCCAACGTGCACGACATCGTGCTCACGATCGGCTTCATGTCGATCAGCCAGGTCGATTTCGACCTCACCAGCATCGCCGCGCTGCTGACCATTCTGGGCTATTCGCTCAACGACACCGTCGTCATCTACGACCGTATCCGCGAGATGTTGCGCCGCTACAAGAAGATGCCGATGCCGCAGCTTCTCAACGAGTCCATCAACTCGACGTTGTCGCGCTCGATCATCACCCACGTCACGGTGACGTTGGCGCTGCTCGCGCTGCTGCTGTTCGGTGGTCACGCCATCCACAGCTTCACCGCGGTCATGATGTTCGGCGTGGTGCTGGTCGGCACCTACACCTCGATCTTCATTGCGGCCCCGATCCTGATCTATCTCGGCGTCGGCGAGCATCGCGAAGATGCGCCCGACACGGCTACGCCGGCGAAGAAAAACAAGGCATGATCCGAACCGCATGCCCTCGCAGGAGTTTGCGAGGGCAGTAAGCCAATTCGGACGAAGCTCATGGCCGGCGATCCCAACGCACCGCATTTCCCGCGCTCGGCACCGATCGAGGCCTATGGCAAGGGCGGCTTCGCCTTTGCTGGTATGTCTCATCGGGGATCGCTGCTGTGCTTGCCCGACGCGATCTGGGCCTGGGATGTGACAGATCCCACCAAGATCGACCGCTATTCGCTGGACCGGGTGTTCGCGGCCGCCAACAGCATCGACACACTTCTGATCGGCACCGGAACCGGGGTCTGGTTGCCGCCGCCGGACCTGCGCCAGGCGCTGAAGGCGGTGAGGGTGGTGCTGGACACGATGCAGACCGGCCCTGCTGTGCGCACCTACAACATCATGATCGGCGAGCGGCGCCGCGTCGCGGCCGCGCTGATCGCGGTGCCATGAGTAGCGCCGCGCCGCCGCCCGATTCCGTTGCCTTCTGCGCCGATCTCGTGCGCGGCCACGATTTTCCGCGCTATGTCGCGACTCTGTTCGTGCCGGCCGTCGAGCGCCGCGCGCTGCTGGCGCTCTATGCCTTCAATGTCGAGATCGTGCGCGTTCGCGACCAGGTGAGCCAGCCCTTGCCCGGCGAGATTCGCCTGCAATGGTGGACCGACATGTTGTCAGGCGATGTCCATGGCAGCGCCGAGGGTAATCCGGTGGCGGCGGAGCTCCTGCGTGCGATCCGCGATTACGACCTGCCGGTCGAGCCGCTGTCGCTGCTTGCCGACGAGCACCAGTTCGATCTCTACAACGATCCGATGCCGACCATGGCGGCGCTGGAGGGCTATCTGGCTGCGACCTCATCGGCGTTGCTTGCCCTCGCAGCGGGGATCATGGCGCCGCCGTCTGAGGCGGCCGAGCATCTCGCCCGTCATGCCGGGCTGGCCCAGGGCATCGTCCAGGTCATTGCCAATCTGCCGCGCGATGCGGCGCACCGGCAATTGTTCCTGCCGCAGCAGGTGCTGGCGAGCCACAATTGCAATGTGGAAGATGTGTTCGCCGGCAGGGAGACGCCAACCTTGCGCGCCGTGCTGGACCAGCTCGCGGGTGAGGCGCAGCGGCATCTGGCCACGGCCTCGTCGCTGCTGCCGCAGGTGCCGCCGTCCGTGCGGCTCGCGTTTTTGCCGATGAGCCATGCGCGAGCGGACCTCAAGCGTCTGTCTCAAGCTGGGCGCAATCCGTTCGCGTCTCAGCCGGCCTCACGGCTGCGCACGCTGTGGACGCTTTGGCGGGCCTCACGCTCCAAGGAATTTACCAAATAGCAGCCGCCGTATCGCCTGAGACGGCCAAATGCTCTATGCTGTCCTATGGCTGAATTGTCCCAAAGCGCGACCTCCGATCTCGGCGACTTTCCGGTCGCACCAAGCGACATCCATGCGGCCGCTGAGACCATCCGGGGCGCCGTCGTCGAGACGCCCTGCAGCTACAGCCGCACGCTGAGCAGCATCTGCAGCTGCGACATCTGGCTCAAATTCGAGAATCTCCAGTTCACGTCCTCGTTCAAGGAACGCGGCGCCCTCAACCGGCTCACCGCGCTGACGCCGGATGAGCGTGCGCGCGGCGTCATCGCGATGTCGGCGGGAAACCACGCGCAGGGTGTCGCCTATCACGCCAGAAGGCTCGGCATTCCCGCCACCATCGTCATGCCGGTCGGCACACCCATGGTGAAGGTCGAGAACACGAAGCACCACGGCGCGGAGGTGGTGGTCACGGGCGCGACGCTGGAGGAGGCGGCCGCTTTCGCGCGCAACCATGGCGAAGCCCGCAGCATGATCTTCGTCCACCCCTACGACGATCCGCTTGTGATCGCGGGGCAGGGCACCGTCGGGCTGGAAATGCTGAGGGCAGTGCCGGACCTCGACACGCTGGTCGTCCCGATCGGCGGCGGCGGGCTGATCAGTGGTACCGCCATTGCCGCGAAATCGATCAAACCCTCGCTGCGGATGGTGGGCGTCGAGGCCTGGCTCTATCCCTCGATGTACAATGCCATTCATGACGGCAACCTGCCCGCGCGCGGCGACACGCTGGCCGAAGGCATCGCAGTGAAATCGCCGGGCAAGATCACGACCGAAATCGTCCGCCGCCTCGTCGACGACATTGCGCTCGTGAATGAAGCCGAGCTCGAGCGCGCGGTGGCGACCCTGATCTCGATCGAGAAGACGGTGGTCGAGGGCGCCGGCGCGGCAGGCCTCGCCGCGGTGATGTCCGATCCCTCCCGCTTCGCTGGCCAGAAGGTGGGCTTGGTGCTGAGCGGCGGCAACATCGATACGAGGCTGATCGCCTCGGTCCTGACCCGCGAGCTTGCGCGCGAGGGGCGGCTGACTCAGCTATCGCTCGATATCCCCGACAGGCCAGGGCAATTGGCCGCGGTGGCTGCGCTGCTTGCCGAAGCCGGCGCCAACATCATCGAGGTCTCGCACCAGCGGACCTTCTCCGACTTGCCGGCAAAGGCCACGCTGCTGCAACTGGTCATCGAGACCCGCGACAGCGCCCATCTCGACGAGGTGATGGCAAGGCTCAGCGCATCCGGTTTGAGCGCGCGCTGCACGTAAGGGACACGTCGAAAGGCAAGGCCGAGCTGAGCGCTACTCCGGAAGGCCCGCAACGCGGAGGGCCCCGCCAAGCGAGGCAGCGAGCGCCGGCGCGCAGTTGACGCCCTCGAATTGACGGCCATAGCGGAACGTCGGGTGCAGCTCCAGCACCCGCGCGGCCGCCGCCTTCGCCTCCTGCAATCGTCCAAGCTTTGCCAGCGCCGCAGTCAGTTGCACATAGGTGATGCTGTGGCGAGGATTGGCCTGAACCGAGCGGTAAGCGGCGCGGCACGCCTCCTCATATCGGCCGCGGTGGAAGTGCCCGAGAGCCTGTGCGTCGAATGCGGCGAAAGCCCAGGGATCGAACGGACTGAGCCGCATGCCCCGTTCGCTCCATTCGATCGCACGATCGGCGTCGCCGCCCCAACCGAGCATGACGCTGCCGAGGATGTAGGTCAGCGCCGAGGACGGGCTGATGGCCAGGGCGGCATCGAGTGCGGCGAATGCTGCGGAGCGATCGTGCCCATCCATGCCGATCGAAAAGCCCGCGAGCGTGAGAGCAAGCGCATCATCCTGGCCGTGGGCGATGGCCGATCGCGCGTGGCGGATCGAGGCTTCGCGGTTGATCTCCTGCAAACCGGATCGAAGAAACAGGCAATGATGGCACATCGCCGCATTGCCGTGCGCAAGCGCGTATGCAGGCTCAAGCGCGATCGCGCGCTCAAGCAGCACGAGCGCCTGGCTGACCTGGGCCGGCATACCGGAATCGACGTCCGGCTGGGCGCGCAGAACGAGATCATAGGCATCCAGGCTGTCCGGCCGCTTGCGCCTGACCCTGTTGATCTCAGCGCGCCGCAGGCTAGGCGCTATGGCGCCGACGGTCGATAGTGCGATGTCATCCTGGAGCGCGAAGACGTCTTCGGACCGGCGGTCAAAGCGCTCGGCCCATACGTGCATTCCAGTCGACGCATCGATCAACTGGCCGGTGATGCGGACCAGCGTGCCGGTTTTGCGAACGCTGCCTTCCAGCACGTAGCGCACACCAAGCTCTCGGCCGACCTGCTTCACGTCCACCGCGCGGCCCTTGTACGCAAATGTGGAATTTCGCGCGATCACGAACAGCCAGTTGATGCGTGAGAGGCCGGTGATGATGTCATCGACCATCCCGTCGGCAAAATAGTCCTGCTCCACGTCGCCACTCAGGTTCGCGAAAGGCAACACTGCAATCGACGGCCTGTCGGGTAACGTCAGCAACGGTGCTTCGGGAGCGGTCGGTGCGCGATCGAGATCTGACGGCGTCACGGCCGGGCCGACATAGCGATAGCCACGGCGTGGCAGCGTTTCGATCCAATGCGCCTCGCCGGAGATGTCCGCCAGCGTGCGCCTCACCGCCGCGATCTGGACGGTGAGATTGCTGTCATCGACGGCCTGGGCGGGCCAGGCCGCCTCGATCAAGGCATCTTTTGGAACCGGCACACCAGCCCGCCGGACGAGGAGGGCCAAGAGCAGCACGGCGCGCTGGCCGAGCGGGGTCGGCTCGGCACCGTGGAACAGGATCCCCGCATCGCCGTCGAGGCGGAAGGGGCCAAATTCAAGGATCGCAGCCATTGGCCGAAGAAGGGCACATTTCGCAGGTTTTTTGCAACGATTTCCGAGCGGCTTCACGACTTTCCCGCTGGGCTGGACCAGCATTGCGCAGCCGTGAAGAAGGCCACAACGAGCCATGGAGGGATACATGACCGCGAAACACGTCATCCGCAGGCCCGGCGAGACCAAGGGAGTCATGCTGCGCGGCCAACCAATGGCCTTTCTGGTGACAGGCGAAGACACCAGGCACACCAGCATGTTCGACTGGACGATTCCGGCAGGGTTCGCCACCGGCCGGCACGTTCATCGGCTGCAGGAAGAGACCTTCTACATGCTGGAAGGCGAGTGCGAATGGCATGTCGGGGATGAGGTTGTCCGGGCTACCCCAGGGACCTACCTCTTCATTCCTCCCGGCGTTCCTCACAACATCACCAACGTGAGCGAGAAGCCCGCCCGCGTGCTCATGACCGTGTCCCCGCCGGGGCACGAGCATTACTTCGAGGCGCTGGCTGACCTTACGGCGAGCGGACCTCCAGATGCGAAAGACATCAGCGAGTTGCGCGCCCGCTTCGATACCGACCAGCTCTCGGCGCTGACGACAAGAGCCTGAAGGCCAGGCGGAGCAACGGCAGATCGGCCTCAAGGTCGGCCCGGCCGCGCCGGCTCCTTCCTTGCTACCGTGACGTCAGATCCATCAGGTGCCCGATCAGCCGGTCGATCTCGGCTTCCGTATTGTAGTAGTGCGGGGAGGCGCGCACGAGCGAAGGCAGCGAGCGCATCTCGGCGTCGATGCGGGTGCTGGACGGATCCGAGGCGCCGATGGTGATGCCGGCCGCAGCGGCGCTGTCGACGATGGCGTCCGCCTCAACCCCATCCACCGTGAAGCTGACGATGGCGCCTGGCGCGCGGCCGAGATCGCGAAGTTCTATGCCGCCAACGGAGGCGAGGCCGCTGCGCAGGCGGTCTGCGAGCAGGCGGCAGCGCTGTGCGATAGGACCCATACCGATATCGAGGGCATAGTCGACCGCGGCCCCCAGCCCAAGCCGGGCCGCATAATTGTTCTCCCAGGTCTCGAAGCGGCGGGCGTCGTCCCGCAATTGATAGGCGTCCCGCGAGACCCAGGGCGCGGCGAAATGGTCGATCATCGGCGGCTCGAGCTGTTGCAGCATTGCCCGGCGGACGTAGAGAAAGCCGGTGCCGCGCGGGCCGCGCAGGAATTTGCGTCCCGTCGCAGACAGCATGTCACAGCCGATCGCTTCGACGTCGACCGCCATCTGCCCGACTGCCTGGCAGGCATCGAGCAGATAGGGAATGCCCCGCGCCCGCGCGATCTTGCCGATCGCCGCAGCGGGATTGACCAGCCCGCCATTGGTCGGAACCCAGGTGATGGCGATCAGCTTCACGCGCTGATCGATCATGCGTTCGAGCGCGTGGAGGTCGAGCTCGCCGCTGGCATCGCTTGGCACCACATCGATGACCGCGCCCGTACGTTTGGCGACTTGAAGGAACGCGACATAATTGGCGGCGTATTCCGCCTCGGCGGTCAGGATACGATCGCCCTTGCGAAACCGAAGGGCGTAGAACGCCATCTGCCAGGCGACCGTGGCATTCTCCACGAGCGCGATCTCGTCGGGCGCGGCATTCAGCAACCGGGCCACCGAGCCGTAGACCGCGTCAAGGCGGCGCGTCTCCTGATCGGCGGCTGCATAACCGCCGATCTCGGCCTCCAGATCGATATGCTGCTTCATCGCCGCGACAACGGCGGTCGGCATGAGAGCCGCGCCGGCGTTATGGAGATATGCGAGCCGGGAGGCGGCCGGCGTATCGGCGCGAATTCGGTCGATATTAATCAAGGTTACCTCCACCTGTTGGCCGCGCTTCCAGGATAAAGCGCGATGATGCGCGCGAGCAAGGTTGAGGGCATGGCGCTCATCTTGGAATAAACTGTCCGATCTTTGCGAGCCGTTGGTATCAGATTCCAATTCGAGTGCCTCTCTCTCGCCATTTTGAGAAACGCAGGGCGCCTGAACGCTATATTCTCCCAGGCTTGGAAACCGACTATGCATGAGAAAATGCAATCGTCGCGCTCAATGAGCGGGGCACCCAAGATCAACATCGCCAGGCGGATCGATCTCACGACCCTGCGGCTGTTCATCGCCATCTGCGAAGAGGGCAATTTGACGCGCGCCTCGCAGCGCGAGGCGATCGCGCCCTCGGCCGTCAGTAAGCGCATGCATGACCTCGAGGAGGTGCTCGAGGTCTCATTGTTCGAGCGCCAACCGAACGGCATGGCCCTGACGCCGGCTGGCGAGTCGTTGCTGCATCATGCGCGGGTGACGCTGCTCAACGTCGAGAAGATCGCGGTCGACATGGCCGAGCATGCGCGGGGCGTACGCGGGCATGTCCGGATGCTGGCCAACTTGTCGTCCATCGTCGAATTCCTGCCGGACGATCTACCCGGCTTTTTCCGCTCGCATGAGCTGGTGCGGCTCGATCTACAGGAACGTCCCAGTGCCGATGTCGTTCGCGGCGTCGAGGAGGGCGTGGCCGAGATCGGTATCTGCTCGGCGGATGTGTCGACGCGCGGGCTGGAGCGATTTTCCTATCGCCGCGACCGCCTTGTCATCGTGGTGCGGTCCGATCATCCGCTTGCGTCGGCTAGAGATGTCTCGTTCGCCGACACGCTCGACTACGATCATGTCGGCTTGTTTGCAACCAGCTCGATCTATCTCCGCTCGCAGTACACGGCGCAACAGATTGGCAAGTCGATCCGCTTACGGGTCCATGTCCCGGGCTTCGATGCGGCGTGCCGGATGGTGCAGGCCGGCATGGGAATTGGCCTCATTCCCGACCGTGCGTTCGAAGTCCTCAGTCATGGCATGAACCTGACGGCCGTCGAGTTGAATGACGACTGGGCCGATCGTGAGCTCGTTCTGGTCGCCAGAGATCCCGCGGGATTGTCGGCGACGAGCCAGTTGATGCTCGATCACCTGCGAACGCCAGGCAGCAGACCTCACTAGTCCCGATCTTCATTGCGTTCGTCATCCGCGAACGCGGCTTCATCAAAGGATATTGGACTTAACACCCCGCGCTCGGCGACACCACGATCAAAGAAGATCGAGGAGCGTCAGGCGTGGATGGACCATTATCCGGAATTCGGGTTGTCGAGCTCGGAACGTTGATTGCCGCGCCATTTGCAGCGCGGCTGTTCGCCGAGTTCGGTGCCGAAGTCATCAAGATCGAGCAGCCAGGCAGTGGCGATCCCTTGCGCAGTTGGCGCAAGCTGCATCAGGGCACTTCGCTCTGGTGGTATCTGCAATCGCGCAACAAGAAGTCGATCGCGGTCGATCTGAAGTCACCGGAGGGGCGCGACGTGGTGCTGCGCTTGATTGCGCAAGCCGACGTCGTGATCGAGAACTTCAAGCCGGGCAGTCTCGAAAAACTCGGTCTTGGCTGGGATGTGCTGTCAAAGCTCAATTCAAACCTGACACTCGTGCGCATCTCCGGTTACGGGCAAACCGGTCCTTATCGCGACCGCTCCGGATTCGGTGCGATCGGCGAAGCCATGGGCGGGCTGCGCTTCACGACGGGCGATCCGGACAGCCCGCCGGCGCGGGTCGGCATCAGCATCGGCGACAGTCTTGCCTCGCTGCACGGCGTGATCGGCGCCCTGATGTCGTTGCTCCGCGTCAAGACGGGGCAGGGCCGCGGACAGGTCGTCGATGTCTCGCTCTATGAGAGCGTGTTCAATTTGATGGAGAGCCTCGTCCCGGAATACGATCTCATGGGACACGTCCGGACGCGCACCGGCGGGGCTCTGCCGGGCATCAGTCCCTCCAACACCTATCCGAGTTCCGATCGGCGCCACGTCGTCATCGCCGGCAACAGCGATGCGATCTTCAAGCGCCTGATGCGGGTGGTCGGCCGTCCCGACCTTGCCGACGACCCGGCTCTTGCCAGCAATGACGGGCGGGTCCGCAACAACGCCTTGCTGGACGCCGCCATTGCCGCCTGGACCTCGCAGCGGACGATGGACGAGATCCTCGCGCGCCTCGATGCAGCCGACGTTCCCGCGGGCCGGATCTACTCGGTCGCCGACATCGTCGACGATCCCCACTACGCTGCCCGCGATATGATCCTGCCGACCGATCTGCCGGGCGATGTCACCGTGAAGATGCCGGGCATTGCGCCAAAGCTCTCCGACACCCCGGGCAAAGTCAGGTGGCCGGGCCCGACGCTCGGCCAGCACACCGATGAGGTGCTGACGGGCCTCGGCCTGCAGGCAGGCGATATCGCGCAGTTGCGCCGCAGCGGAGCGGTGCAATGATGGCAACACCACCGGATATCATGATCCAGGAAGTCGCACCGCGCGACGGCCTGCAGATCGAAGCGAAATGGGTCGAAACCAGCGACAAGATCCGGCTGATCAATTCGCTATCTGCGATCGGATTCGGCCGCATCGAGGTTTCCTCATTCGTGTCGGCCAAGGCTGTTCCGTCGCTGCGCGACGCGGCGGACGTGTTCGCCGGAATCGAGCGGCGTCCAGGCACGATCTACACGGCGCTCGTCCCGAACCGGAAAGGCGCCGAGCTCGCGCTGGCGTCGCTTGCCGACGAGCTCAATTTCGTGATGTCGGCGAGCGAGACGCACAACCGCGCCAATATGAACATGACGCACGCGCAGTCGTTGACGTCGCTTACCGAGATCGTGAAGCTGGCCCATGAGAGCGGCGCGTTGGTCAACGCCACCGTCGCGACGGCGTTCGGTTGCCCGTTCGAAGGCGTGCAGCCGCTCGAAAAGGTGCTGGATATCGTCAAACGCTATCTCGATCTTGGCGCCGACGGCGTCACCCTCGCTGATACCACGGGCATGGCCAATCCCAAGCAGGTCTCGCAGCTGGCCGCCGAGGTCTTGCTGCTGGTCCCTGCGGACATGCTCACGCTTCACTTCCACAACACGCGCGGCCTTGGCCTGGTCAATGTTCTTGCGGCCTATGACACCGGCGCGCGCCGCTTCGATGCCGCGCTGGGCGGCCTCGGCGGATGTCCATTTGCGCCGGGAGCCACCGGCAATGTCTGTACCGAAGACCTCGTCAATCTCTGCCATGAGATCGGCCTCAAGACCGGTCTCGATCTGCAGCGCTTGATCGATCTCTCGTTCCGATTGCCCGGGCTGGTCGGACACGAGGTGCCGGGGCAGGTCGCCAAGGCCGGCCGTCCCCTCGATCTGCATCCCATACCGGACCGCCTGCGGCGCTCCGGCTGAGCGACGTAATCAAAATTCAAAACACATTGGAGGAAACCATGACGATTGCCACAGCGGCTACCGCCGACCTCGATACGCGAATTACAGAGCAGCAAGTCATCAAGAAGATCGCATGGCGGCTGATGCCGCTGATCATCATCTGCTACTTCTTTGCGTTCTTCGACCGCGTCAACATCAGCTTCGCCAAGGCCGCGCTGCAGGCCGACCTTGGTCTCAGCAACACGGCCTACGGGTTTGGCGCCAGCCTGTTCGTCGTCGGCTACGTTCTCTTGGAAGTGCCGAGCAACATGCTGCTCTATCGCTTCGGCGCGCGGCGCTGGATCGCTCGCATCATGATCTCCTGGGGACTGGCGACGGCGGCCATGATTTTCGTCCAGAGCGAATGGCAGTTCTATGGGCTGCGCTTCGTGATCGGGGCGATGGAGGCGGGATTTGCGCCCGGCATTCTCTACTATCTGACGCTCTGGTTTCCAAAGTCGCATCGCGGCCGCATGACGTCCGTGTTCTTTCTTGCCACCGCATTCTCGGGGATCATCGGCGCGCCGATCTCCGGTCTCATTCTCAACTATCTGAATGGGCTGCACGGTCTCGCCGGCTGGCAATGGCTATTCCTGGCCGGCGGCATTCCGTGCGTTGCCCTTGGCTTCGTCGTGCTGCTGCGCTTCGACGACGGGATCGAACAGGCCGAATGGCTGAGTGACGACGAGCGACGGCTGATCTCGGTGCAGCTCGATCGCCAGAAGCGCGAGATTGGTGAGCATTCGGCATGGCGCTCGCTGCTCATGCCCGGCGTGCTGCTGCTCGGGTTCATCTACTTCCTGATCCAGATCGCGTCCTACGGTCTCAATTTTTGGGCGCCTGACCTGATCAAGGCGGCCGGCGGAGGCAGCGCGGCTGCGATCGGCTTCCTCACCGCCGTACCCTACATCTGCGGCGCGATCTGCATGATCATCGTCGGACGCTTGTCGGATGCGTCGGGCGAACGCCCGAAGTTTGTCGCTGCCCTGGTTCTGGCCGCGGCCGTGGGTTTCTTCGCCTCCGGTGCGTTCGACCGGAATGTCGTCACGCTGGTCGGTGCGCTTGCCATCCTCGGCGCCGGTGTGGTTGCGGCCATTCCAACCTTCTGGACGCTGCCTCCGAAGATCCTCACGGGCGCTGGAGCGGCGAGCGGAATCGCGCTCATCAACACGCTGGGGCAGGTCGGTGGCATCGTCAGCCCGGTCATGGTCGGATCGGTCAAGGATATCACGGGCAGCACGACGACGGCGCTCTATGTCATCGGCGGCTTATGCTTGTTCTGCGCGACACTGCTGCTGACGGTGTTGCCGCGTGACCTGACAGCCAGGGATTTGGCGGAACCCGCGCGGTAGGGCGCGGCATTGGCGCGCCTTGGTGACGCGTATGCGAGCGAGTATCTAGGCGAAGTCGATCACGTCGCGGTCTGCTCTCAACGGGCTGCGGTGTGATTGGCCTGGAACCAAAGAGGAAACGCAATGGCCAAGAACACGATTTGCCTCTGGTACGACAAGGACGCCGAAGCGGCTGCAAGCTTTTATGCCAAGACCTTTCCAGACAGCGCCGTGAGTGCCGTTCACCGCGCGCCCAGCGATTATCCCTCCGGCAAGGCCGGCGATGTGCTGACGGTCGAATTCACCGTGGCCGGCGTTGCCTGTCTCGGCCTCAACGGCGGTCCCATTTTCAAGCACAACGAGGCCTTCTCGTTCCAGATGGCGACCGACGACCAGGCGGAGACAGACCGCTATTGGAACGCGATCGTCGGCAATGGCGGGCAGGAGAGTGCATGCGGCTGGTGCAAGGACAGATGGGGCGTTTCCTGGCAGATCACACCGCGGGTGCTGACCGAGGCGCTTGCCGCGGGCGGCGCTGAGGCCAAACGCGCCTTCGACGCGATGATGGGAATGACCAAGATAGACGTCGCCGCAATCGAGGCGGCGCGCCGCGGCTGAAATCGTCTCAGATGCAGAGGCTAAGCACCTTGATGTGGCAGCCGCTGGATTTGGGTTTGCTTGCAGGCGCCGCCTCGCGCTTCACGGCGACCAGCGGCTCCTTGTCCTTGCCTTTCTTGCCCTTGCCCTTCGGCTCGTAATCGCCGGCGATCACCATCGCCCAATAGGTGCGCTTGCCGCTGGCGGTCTTGGCGCTCGCGATGCCGACGCGGGAGGCGTTGTGCAGCAACAGATTCTTGCGGTGCCCCGACGAGTCGATCCACTGTCCGAGCGTCTTCTCGAAATTGTCGTAGCCGTAGGCGATGTTCTCGGCGGCGCGGCCCGCGCCGGCCGGCGCGACCCGGCGGTTGAACGGGCCGAGAGCGTCGTGGCTGAGATCGTCCTTGGTCGCCATTGCGCGGGCCTGATCCATGGCGATGCGATCGAGCGTGCCATCGCGCACGACACGAATCTCACCATGCTTGAGGCGGAAGCTCGAGATCAGCTCGGCCGGGGAGTCAGCCATCGCGGGCGCGGCTATCAGCAGCAGAAGGCCGGCGATCATCCCGCCAACCGCACGATGCATCATCGTCCCCCGCGCGCCCATGACCCCGCCAAATCTGCCTTTACCCGACTGCTTCTCTATTGCCATTGTGGACGCTTCAAGGCGCGGGGCGCTAGCTTGTCGGCAGATCCGCCTCGAAATTGAAGCGGTCGCGCAGGTTCTTGCGCTGCTCGAGGATGTCCTTGAGGAAGGCGCGGTCCTGGTCGTTCTTCATCATCGGCTCGATCAGGTCGAGCTGGTTCATGGCGACCAGTTGCAGGATTTCGGTGCGCGGCTTGCCGCTGGTGTCGCGCGGCAGGGCGTGGACGACCTGGATGTGTTCCGGCGGCCTCGGGCCCCTGGCGGCCGCAAGCTCGCTACGGAGCTCGCCTTCGAGCGCCGCCTGATCCGCTTCGACGAAGGCATAGAGGCCAACCCCGGAGCGCCGGTCGGCAAAGGCCACGATGGCGGTGTCACGCACCGCCGGGTTCTTGCGGATCAACTCGGCCAGCACCGGCGCGTCGTTGACGAGCCGGCGGCCGCCGCCCTCGCGGTCGGTGAAGTTGAACAGGCCGCGCGTGATGGCCCGATAGACCTTCTTGCCGGTGGCGAGCCACAGGCTCGCGGCGAACGACTTCTTTGCCAGGATCTTGCGCTCGCGCGGCGTCAGCGCGTCGGGCGCGTAGGAACGCTTGTGCTTGAGCAGATGCCGGAGGTCTTCATAGGCGAGGATGCGATAGAGCCGGCCACGTCGCGCAAAGCAGGCCGCAAGCTGGAAGTCGGTCACATAGGCGCGGCCGTCGCGGCCGACCAGCCAGTTCTGCTCCTTGGCGAGATCGTTGTGGCAGATGCCGGCGCGACGCAGCCGGCGCAGCGCGGCTTTGGCCGAGCGGAAATAGGCGAGGTCGTCATGCGGCTTGGCCAGATGCAGCGCGACGCCGTCGACGAAGCCGCGCACCAGCGCGCGGCGGCCGGCCCATAGCAGCTCCGGCCCGACATCGAGGCCTTTGGCGAGCGCGAGCGCATGCTTCTCGCGAGCGAACAGATGGCGCGCCAGCAGGAACGACCACCACGGCACCTCGTCGAGCCGACGCAGAACCGCATCGACTTCGCCGTTGTCGTCGCGAAAGCGGCCGCGCTCGACAGTCGAGAACACGTCGCGCTTGAGCAGCACGCCCTCGGTCCAGCGCGCCCGGAGTGCCGCGGCGTCGTCTTTGGGGAGGTTCATCGACAACTCACGCCGCGGCGGCAATACGCAGGTGATCGGCGATCCAGCGATCGAGATCGGCGAGCGCGCGTGCGCTCATCGCCTGCTTCTTGGCCACCGTCTTCTCGTTGCCGCGCAGCCGCGTGCCGTCGGCCTTCTTGGTCGGCAAGGTCGCGAGCGGCGGGAACAGGCCGAAATTGATGTTCATCGGCTGGAACGAGCGTGTGCCTGGCTCGATGGTCTCGATATGGCCGCCGGTGATGTGGCCGAGCAACGATCCCAGTGCCGTCGTGCCAGGCGGGCTCGCTAGCGTTTCACCGCGCGCATCGGCTGCTGCATAGAGCCCGGCGATCAGGCCGACGCTGGCGGATTCGACATAGCCCTCACAGCCCGTCATCTGGCCGGCAAAGCGCAGCCGCGGCTGCGCGCGCAGGCGCAACTGGCCGTCGAGCAGCTTTGGTGAATTGAGGAAGGTGTTGCGATGCAGGCCGCCGAGGCGGGCGAACTCGGACTTCTCCAGCCCGGGGATGGTACGGAAGATACGCTGCTGCTCGCCATACTTCAGCTTCGTCTGGAAGCCAACGATGTTGTAGAGCGTGCCGAGCTTGTTGTCCTGGCGCAGCTGCACGATTGCGTAGGCTTTCGTGGTGGGATCGTGCGGATTGGTGAGGCCGACGGGCTTCATGGGACCATGGCGCAGCGTCTCGGGGCCGCGCTCCGCCATCACCTCGATCGGCAGGCAGCCGTCGAAATAGGGCGTGTTGGTCTCCCACTCCTTGAACTCGGTCTTCTCGCCCGCGATCAGCGCCGCGACGAAGCCGTCATACTGCTCCTTGGTCATCGGGCAGTTGATGTAGTCGGCGCCGTTGCCGCCGGGGCCGACCTTGTCGTAGCGCGACTGGAACCAGGCGACCGACATGTCGATGGATTCGCGGTGCACGATCGGCGCAATCGCGTCGAAGAAGGCGAGCGCGTTCTCGTCGGTCAGTTCGCGGATGGCATCGGCCAGCGGCGCAGAGGTGAGGGGGCCGGTCGCGATGATGACGTTGCTCCAGTCGGCCGGCGGCAGGCCTGCGATCTCGCCGCGCGCGATCTCGATCAGGGGATTGTCGTTGAGCGCCTTGGTGACGGCCGCAGAGAAACCCTCGCGGTCGACGGCCAGGGCGCCGCCGGCGGGCACCTGGTTGGCGTCGGCGGCGCGCATGATCAGCGAGTCGAGCCGGCGCATCTCCGCATGAAGCAGTCCGACGGCGTTGTTGGCGGCGTCGTCCGAGCGGAACGAACTGGAGCAGACGAGTTCGGCGAGGCCGTCAGTGCGGTGCGCCTCGGTCATGCGAGTCGGCCGCATCTCGTGCAGCACCACGCGCACGCCGGATTTGGCCACCTGCCAGGCGGCTTCGGAACCGGCAAGGCCGGCGCCGATGACGTGCACAGTATCGGATAGGGGTCCTGTCATGGGGCGGACAGGTAGCGCTTTTCGGCGATCAGTGGAATCGGCGAGATCAAGTTTTCTGCCATCAGAAACGACAACGCCCGCACGAGGCGGGCGCTATCGGTTCGTCCGGTGAAGGGCTGAACGATATCAGCCCTGATACTGGCCGGCGGCAACGCGCGGGATGTCCGAGCGATCGAGGCCGATGTCGGCCAGTTCGCGGTCGCTGAGCTGGGACAGCTCGGCAACATTGCGCTGATAGTCCCGGAAAGCCTGGATCATGCGGATGAGCGAGAGCAGCATTGGTAGTCTCCTGTAGTTCGATTCAGCCCTTGCTCGGGCGTCATCGTTGAAATGAATATAGGTGAGAGTGGTGCAGTGCGAAAGTTCCAAGTTGCGATGCAGCTAAGCAGGGAGCGCATAGCACCGGTAACGGACGATTAACTTGCGGGCGTTCCGTCCCGAGCAAGAGGCGAAGGGTGGGGCAGGGGACCGCAAATTCCCGTGAATTCACGGACTTATGGCCAACCACGCGGTTTATGGGCTGGTGGAAATATAGTTCGTTTTTGTCGCCCGGCAGGGGGTTGGGCCAGGCGGCTAAACCCAATTCATACATGCGCGAATCGCATGCATCGAGAACTCTAAAAATGAATATATGTTCATTATTTATCGCGATTGGCCCGTCCTGTCACCGCGGGAAGGAACTGTGCGACACGGCGAGCCCTCGGGAGGGTATTTGCTTCCCCCACGGGACGGCACACGCACTTTAGTGCAGCGCGTACACGCCGAGCGTGCAGTTTTGGTTACAGGTATGTAATGAAAATCAGAAGTTTCGCATGCCCCCTCTGCGCCGAGCGCAACATCACGCAATTCTCGCGAGGAATTTATTGCGACAACTTGCCGCGCTCAGAGAAAAGTCTGGCTGCAGAATCCGGCAATGTCGCTGGTTCTGTCCAAGGACAAGAAGGAAGGTAACGTCATGACGAAGTTACTCGGGGCTATCGCAATTGCAGCCCTCGCGTTGGCCGTTGCGCCAGCGCAGGCGGCCAAGCACGCGACGGGCGGCTGTAGTTCGGCCAATCTGGAGAAGACAGAGACCGCGATCGAGGCTATGGCCGACGGCGACAGCAAGTTCGTGGCGCAGAAGGAAATCGCGGCCGCGCAGGACTCGCTGCTCAACGGCAAGATGGGTGTGTGCGGTGCGCATCTGAACAAGGCGATGCAGGCCACCATGGCCAAATAAGACGTCGAGACGTCAGCAGACCAAGAGGGGGCCGGTCGCAGTGCGGTCGGCCCTCCGTTTCTGTCGACGATGTTCTTAAGGAGCGCGCGCGAGCTGGGTGGCGAAATAGGCGACTGTCTTGGAATAGACCTCGCTCTTGTTCCACTGCTGGAGCACCGCGAAGTTCGGGCCGCCCGGCTGCCAATCCTTGCCGCGCTGCCAGCCATAGCCGACCAGATAATTGGCGGTGGAGGCGAGCACGTCGGGCGCGTTGTGTAAGAGATCGCGCTTGCCGTTGCCATCGAAATCGACGGCGTATTTCATCCAGGACGACGGCATGAACTGGGTCTGACCGAGCTCGCCGGCCCAGGCGCCCTTCATGTCGGCGGGCGCGAGATCGCCGCGCTGGACGATGCGCAGGGCATCCATCAGCTCGGCGCGAAACTGGTCGGCGCGCCGGCAGTCATAGGCCAGCGTCGCCAGCGAGCGGATGGTCGCGAACTTGCCGGTGTTGACGCCGAAATCGGTCTCGAGTCCCCAGATCGCGACCAGCACCTCACCCGGAACGCCGTAGGCCTGCTCGATGCGCGACAGCACCGAGCCGTATTGCTTCATCATGTTGGAGCCGCGCGTCATCCGCGGCGGGACCATGCGGCCGGAAAACTCTTCGAAGGTCTGGGTGAAGACCTTTTGCGACTTGTCACGATTGAGCACGCTCTGATCGAGCGTCACGCCGGCGAGCCCTGATGCAATAGCCTGTTGAGCGATGCCCTTGGCCGCCGCGTCGGTTTTGAAGTCCGCGAGCCAGGCGTCGAAATTGCCCGAGCCGCAGGCAACAGCGGCGAGCGCTGGCTGGGCTGACAGGATTGACGCGGAGAGGGCGAAGGCTGCGAGAGCGAGACGAGAAATCGTCGGGGTCATCAGATGAAATGGATTCCGTGAAGTGATCTGACCGGCGAGCGCAATCTCCGTTGTAACCGCGGCCAAAGCAAGGCGTGTGACGGCGTGCGACCCTGCCCGAACCGGGCAGGATCGCACGTGACGATATCGTCAGGCGTCCGTCTTGTTCCGCCAGGGGAAGAGGTTGGCGGGGAAGTCCGCGGCCGGCTTGCGCGCGCGATGCGGCGGAGGCGGCACCGGACGTGCGCCCGGATCGGACACGATGACCTTGCGGTAGAGATGCCAGGTGGCATGGCCGAGCAGGGGGATCACCACGGCAAGACCGAGGAAGGCCGGGATGGTGCCGAGCGCCAGCAGCACCGCCACGATCAGGCCCCAGGCTGCCATCGGCACCGGGTTCTTCGCGACGACGCGGAGCGAGGTGACCATAGCCTCGAACGCACCGGCATGACGGTCCAGCATCAGAGGGAACGACACGGCGCTCATGCAGAGCGCGGCGAGCGCGAACAGGAAGCCGGTGCCGCAGCCGACCACGATCAGCCACCAGCCCTGCTGCGTCGTCAGAACGCGTGTCATGAAATCCGAGATCCCGGTCGCGCCCTCATAGCCGAACGCGGCGACATAGATCGCCTGCGCGGTCGCAACCCAGGTCACGAACAGGGCGAGCAGCAGCGTGCCGAGGCCGAGCATCGCACCGAACGATGGCGAGCGGAGCACCTCCATGGCGTCCCAGGCGGTCGCTTCTTCATAGCGCTCGCGCCGGCTGGAGAGCTCATAAAGACCGAGCGCCGCGAAGGGGCCGATCAAGGCGAAGCCGGCGGCTAGCGGAAACAGCAGCGGCAGCACCGAATAGCCCATCACCACGCGGGCAAGCACGAGGCCGAGCACCGGATAGATCACGCAGAGGATGATGGCGTGGCTCGGAACGGCCTTGAAATCCTCCCAGCCGCGCTTCAGCGCGTCGTGCAGGTCGGACAATTGGATGGTTCGGATGACCGGTCCAGCCGCATTTGCGGTCTGGGCCATCGGGGGGACATTGCCCTGGTATAGAGTGGCCATGGTCGCTAGCTCCCTTGCCGCGCGGCTGAACCCACGCCGGCAACGGCGCAAGCGGCCGCATTCTTTGAACTATCGCGATTCCGACCAGACGCGAATTCCGGATGGCATCGCGAGCTGAGGGGCAACCGTACTCCCAATTCCGAGTCCTGTCCCTCACGCTTGGGTGAAATTCGATGACGCGGTGCAACCTCGACGATGTCATTCGGTCGTCATTTCGCCGCAGATAAGCTGATGCTGTGTGTTGGTTCGCACGAACTTCGCGGGCGTAACGCAGTAACTTCGTCTATAAGTGCCACTCAAGGCCCTTCCAACGGATCCTTTTTTCGGGGAGCAGACATGAGCATTTTTGGAAAAATCATGGGCGCGATCTTCGGTAGCCAGCCGGCTGCCGCCGCGCCTGCCGGCAGCGCGCCCGCAGGCAGTGCGCCCGCAGGGGCCGCGCCGGGCGCACCGGCGCCAGGCGCCGCGCCGATGGCAGCCGTCGACGTCGCCGCGATCGTCGACAAGGCGGTAGCTGCGCACAAGGGCGAGAAGCTGGAATGGCGCACCTCGATCGTCGACCTCATGAAAGCGCTCGACATCGACTCCAGCCTTGCTGCGCGCAAGGATCTCGCCAAGGAGCTGGGCTACACCGGCGACATGAACGACTCGGCAAGCATGAACGTCTGGCTGCACAAGCAGGTGATGTCCAAGCTCGCTGCCAATGGCGGCAAGCTGCCGCCTGAGATCAAGCACTGACCGGTCGCCCGGTCGTACCGCAAGGGCCCGCGATCTCTCGCGGGCCCTTTTGCATTCAGGCCAGGAGACTTCAGGCCAAGAGATCCGCATCCTCCGGATGCCTGTCGAGATAGTCGACGACGAAGCCACAGCCGGCGATCACCTTCCGGCCGTCGCGGCGGATCAAGTCCAGCGCGCCCTTGATCAGCTCGGAGCCGATGCCGCGGCCGCGGAGCGCGCGCGGCGTTTCGGTGTGGGTGATGATCACAGCCGACGGCGTCAGCCGGTAATTGGCGAAGGCGATGTCGCTGCCGAGATCGAGCTCGAAGCGGCTGCTGTCCTTGTTGTCGCGTACCGAAGCCGCCATGCGGGACCTTTCCGAAATGCCGATTGTGTCCTGATCTAGGAGGCGGACCCCGGCCTTGCCAAGGTGGGACCAAGGGAGATTGCCGCAGGGGAGACATCTGCAAATGCGCGCCCGTGGCTGCAGTGCGGTATGGACGTCTCGCCATGCGAGCATGATGCGGCGACCGCAAATAATCCTCGATATTGCTCTTGCAAGGCCGACTTCGGTTCCCACGTCCTTGAGAGGACATACGCCCGAATGCGGCCGGCAGGGTCGCTAGACGTTCGGAGTGTCATGATTGCCAGCCGCAGACGTATGCCTCGTTGCAGGAGGATACGATGTCGGATTTTGGTTTCTTGAATACTCATCGAACATGGGAAGACTGGTGCGGGATGCTGCTTGGCGCGGTGATCGTGGCTTCGCCATGGTTTCCCATCCAGGATCAGACGATCACCGGACACCAGACGGTCATCCTGAACACGGTCGCAATCGGTCTGGTCGTGTTTGGCATCAGCCAGCTCGAATATGTTGCCTTACAGCGCTGGCAGGAGGTGACGACGATCCTGGTCGGACTGTGGCTCATCGCCTCGCCATACGTGATCGGCTATTCCGGTGACGGTTTTCTCCGCATCTACCACACGAGCCTCGGTGCGGTGGTGGTGCTGCTCGGCATACTCCAGCTGTGGCAGGATTGGGATCAGAACGACCAGGACTTGCTCAAGCACGGACAATAGGGCGTAGATGTCGCTCTTGGCAGGCTCGCCGGCTGCAGGCGGCGGGCGGCACCCTATCTCGTGACGAGATCCGCATAGTCCGGGTGCTTCTCGATCCACGCCTTCACGAATGGGCATTGCGGGATCAGCTTCAATCCGTCGGCGCGGACCTGGTCGAGCGCGCCTTGCACCAGCTTCGAGCCGACGCCCTTGCCACCAAGTTCCTTCGGCACGTCCGTATGCTCGAAGGTGATGACGTTGCCATCGAGCTTGTAGTGTTCGGTCGCAACATGACCCTCGACCTCCAGCTCATAGCGGTGATGGGCTTTGTTGTTGATGATGTCGCTCATGTCGTCCCTCCCCAGCTGTCGGCCTCGCGTACGAAGCCGTAACGCGGGGTCGGGGCGGCCGGTTTCCGATGTTGAGGTTCAATCGGTCGCTTTGGCGAGCCTGGAATCCTCGGGCTGCGGCTGCGGGCGGAGGCAGCCTTGGCAGATGACCAGCGAGCGGTTGACCCTGGCGTCCTGCTCGGCCTCGACGCCGTCCTGTGCCTGCCACCACTCCTTTGAATAGGGCGCCAGCCCGGCTTGCGATCCGCTCCGCTCCGATCGGGCAGTGGTTCGCGTAGGTCCGGACGCCGCACGCGGCTGATTGGGGTCCTCGCCGGCGCCATCCCAGGCATAGCGCGCAGGCTTGAAGGCAGGGCCTGAAGCCAGATGCGCTTGCGGGGCCACGGCACATCCGGCAAGCGCAAGCATGAGCAGGAGGATGGCGGGCGCTTTGATCATGATGTGCACTCTGTACGCGGAGACGGACGCAGGGTGCGCCGATCATGTTTAAAATTCCCTGAACGATTGCGGTCGTGGCTGCGACCAACGCCAATGCGATATCTGATCCTCTTGCTCAGCCTGCTCGTGACCAGCGTCCGTGCTGACGATGCAAAGCCGTTCGATACGGCCGACTATCCGCCGGGGGTGCAGAAGGCGCTGCGTCATGCCGTCGAGGAATGCGACAGCCAGGGCGGCGGGAAGGTTGCCTTCACGCAGGATACGGTGCGCAAGATCGACCTGACTGGTGACGGCCGCGACGACTACATCGTGGATTTCAGCGACACCCAGTGCGGGAATCGCGAGACGACCTATTGCGGAACCGGCGGCTGCGTCATGAACATCCTGGTGACGTTGCCGGATGGCAGCGTGCGTCAGGTGTTCGACGGCCATGTCCTTAGCTACAAGATCGTGGCGCCGCCGATGAAGCGCGGCGCTGCGCGCACCATCCGCTTCGATCTGCACGGCAGCTTCTGCGGCGGTTTTGGTGCGCAGGCCTGCTGGAAGGCGAAGGCCATCACGGCGACGCCGTTTGCGTTCAAGCAGCCGTAGGGCAGGTCCGCGGCGGCTGGCCTTGCGGGGGCGCTGGCGATGGCGATAAATGGGCTGCAATGAGCGGGCGGCTCGCTTGCCGTCCGTCGTCGAAGAGGAAGCCCGATGCAGCCCCTGCGCATGTCCCGCCGCGTCATGAATCTCGCCCACATGCTGACCCAGAATGCGCGGCGGCATGGATCGCGCCCCGGCTTCGTCTGGGGTGACAAGTCCTGGACCTGGCACGAGATCGACGCGCAGGTCTCGGCGCTCGCGGCCGCGTTCGCCGCGCGCGGCATCGTCAAGGGCGACCGCATCCTCGTCCATTCCAAGAATGGCGACGAGATGTTCTTTTCGATGTTCGCCGCGTTTCGGCTCGGTGCGGTCTGGGTTCCCACCAATTTCCGCCTGATGCCGGATGAGGTCACCTATCTCGCGCAGGCCTCCGGGGCGAAGGCGTTCCTGTGCCACGTCGATTTCCCCGAGCATGCCGCGGCGGTGAAGGGCGGCGCGCTGGAATTCACCTGGAGCGTCGACGGCGAGGCCGCGTTCGGCGAGCGCTCGGTGGCTGACGCCATCGCGTCGCATGCAGGCGCTGCCGTGGAGAATGTCGCCGTCGAGCAGGACGATCCCTGCTGGTTCTTCTTCACCTCCGGCACCACGGGCCGCTCCAAGGCGGCGGTGCTGACCCACGGCCAGATGGGCTTTGTGGTGACCAATCATCTGGCCGACCTGACGCCCGGTACGACGGAGCAGGATGCATCCCTGGTAGTGGCGCCATTGTCGCACGGCGCCGGCGTGCATCAGCTGATGCAGACCGCGCGCGGCGCACGCACCGTGCTGCTGCCGACCGAAAAATTCGACATCAACGAGGCGTTCCGCCTGATCGAGACGCACCGCGTCAGCAATCTCTTCACGGTGCCGACGATCCTGAAGATGATGGTCGAGCATCCCGCCGCCGACAAATACGATCATGCCTCGCTGCGCCAGGTGATCTATGCGGGCGCGCCGATGTATCGCGAGGACCAGAAGGCTGCGCTGAAGAAGCTCGGCCGGGTGATCGTGCAGTATTTTGGCCTGGGCGAGGTCACCGGCAACATCACGGTGCTGCCGGCCGCGCTGCACGATCCCGAGGACGGCCCGCATGCAAAGATCGGCACCTGTGGCTTCGAGCGCACCGGTATGCAGGTCTCGATCCAGGATGACGAGGGCCGCGAGCTCAAGGCCAACCAGAGCGGCGAGATCTGCGTGATCGGGCCTGCCGTATTCGCCGGCTACTACGACAATCCCGAAGCCAACGCGAAAGCGTTCCGCAACGGCTGGTTCCGCACCGGCGATCTCGGCCACATGGACGAGGAGGGCTTCGTCTACATCACCGGACGCGCCTCCGACATGTACATCTCCGGCGGCTCCAACATCTATCCGCGCGAGATCGAGGAGAAGATCCTGACTCATCCCGCCGTCGGCGAGGTCGCCGTGCTCGGTGTGCCCGATGCGACCTGGGGTGAAGTCGGCATTGCCGTCTGCGTCGCGCGCGAAGGCGAGAAACCCGTGAGCGAAGCGGAGATGGCGGCGTTCCTGTCGCCGAAGGTGCCGCGCTACAAGATGCCGAAGCGGTTCTTCTTCTGGGATGCCTTGCCGAAATCCGGCTACGGCAAGATTCCAAAACGCATGGTGCGCGACGAGCTCGAGGCACGCGGATTGCTCGATCTCGACAAGACGAAGACGGGCTGAGCCTACGTGATGCGGAGCATCAAGCAACCGGGCGCAGCCGGCGCAGAGCGCATCCAGTGGGTGGAGGCGAGGGGACGCGCCTTCGCGTTCACGCTTCAAGCCGGTTTGCCGCTGCTGGAAGCCGCACGCCGCGGTTTTGCCGCGGAGGGTTTTTCCGGCGGCGTGCTCAATTTTGGCGCTGGCGCACTCGGGCCATTCGGCTATGTGATGCCGGCGCTGTCGAAGACCGGCGAGAACGCTGCCTTCTACAGCGATACGTTCCGGCCCGAAGGCGTGACGCGTACGAAGCTCGGCAGCATGACACTGGGCGTGCGCGACGGCGCGCCGTTCTTTCATTGCCACGGGCTCTGGACCGAGGCCGATGGCCGCGCCAGCGGCGGCCACATGCTGCCGGACGAGACTGTCGTCGCCGAGCCGTTCGAGGTCGAAGCCTTCGGTCTCGATGGTGCGATGTTCACGGCCGAGCCCGATCCCGAGACCAATTTCAAGCTGTTCGGGCCGGTGGTGGCTGCAAGCACCGGCGCGCAGGCCACGAGCCGAGCGTTTGCGCTGCGGCTGCGTCCGAACCAGGACTTTGCAGATTGCCTTGAGGACTTCTGCCGCACGCACGGCATCGCCCGCGCCAAGATCCACGGCGGCGTCGGCTCGACCATCGGAGCACGCTTCACCCATGGCGGCGTGACCGAGCCGTTCGCGACCGAGCTGGCAATAACGTCCGGCGCGATCGCGGCCGGTCCTTCCGGTGCGCTCGAAGCCGCGCTCGACGTCGCCCTGATCGACTACACCGGCGGCATTGCCGAGGGCCGTCTGATCCGGGGCGACAATCCCGTGCTGATGACGATGGAGCTGGTGCTGGAGGCTCTGGATTAGCTTGTCAGGTCCCGGCAGGTGGGGCGCAAGATACCACTTTTGCAGTCTTATTGTTCCTGTTATGTTCTTACGATAACTCAGGGGCGGGCAATGGCACGAAGAGGCAATCGAACGATCAATCTGCCTGCGCCCTATCTGAAGCGGGTCTGGCTCGACCCGTCGCAAGTGCGCGATCGCGAGGCCTATCCGTTTTGCCTGCCCATCTTCCCGGATGATTTCGAACTCGAATTCGACAGCCCCATCACGATCATCGTTGGAGAGAACGGCACCGGGAAGTCGACGATCCTCGAGGGCATCGCAGCGCTCGCCGGCTATGACGATGCCGGTGGCGGCAAGGGTTACATGCCGGTCGATCATTCCGAAGCGCGCGAGAAGATGGGCGGCCAACTCTCCAGGGCGCTGCGTGCAAGCTGGCTGCCGAAGATCACCAATGGCTGGTTCTTTCGTGCAGAGAGCTTCTTCTCGGTCGCGCGATATCTTGACAAGGCTGCGCGTGACGCTGGCCAGGTCGGCCCCGATTTCCTGTCGCATTCCCATGGCGAAGGCTTCCTGCGTTTTTTCGAGGAACGCTGCCAGCGCCAGGGCATCTTCATCTTCGACGAGCCGGAATCGGCACTTTCGCCGGCGCGTCAGATCGAATTCTTGAAGCTGCTGCGGCGCATGGAAGACTCCCGCATTTGCCAGGTCATCATGGCAACCCACTCGCCGATGCTGATGGCCTATCCTAACGCGCGGTTGCTGCGGCTGGGCAAATACGGCCTCGAGCCTGTCACGGTGGAGCAGACCGACCATTACCGGGTGATGCGCGAATTCTGCGATGATCCGCGCGGGTTCGTCGAAGCCACGCTGGCGGAATGATAGGCGCAGTTGGCGATCGTTCTCTCCGCCGTCATTGCGATGAGCTCTTGCGACGAAGCAATCCAGACTGCCGCCGTGGAAAGATTCTGGATTGCTTCCGCCTTCGCCAAGGCTTCGGCGGACAAGTCGCTGCGCTCGCAATGACAGGGTGTGGGTAGCAACATTATCTCCTCTCGTGTCCCGGACGCGACGCAGCGCGTAGCGGTGCGACGCAGATCCGGGGACCCGGAAGCCGCGCATTTGCTGCTGCATGGGCCCCGGCTCTGCAGCGCACCGCCGAAGGGGCGCTCCCCTGCGTCCGGGGCACGAGAGCGGAGTTTATCTTGATCTTCGAATCTTAATCGCAGGCGCAGCTTCGCTTTCTCGCGGCACATCGTGCCCGAGCTTTGCGATGGTCACGCCCTCGAAGATGCCGAGGGCGCAGGGAAGGCCGGGCGCCGGCTGGCACCCGCGGTCCGCTGTGCGCAATTGCGCTGGAAACAAATGCACAGCGGCATACAGGGCAGCCTGAACGTCCGGCCTTCCCTGCGCAGTGGCTTTACGGCTTATGTCGTGCTCTCCCCGGGGAGCGATGCACTATTGCCCCCGTCGCCTTGCGGATGGCTGATGCGCGGGCCCGGTTGGGCCGCACGGATCACCGCAACACTTGGCGCACAGACCCCGGGCGCCAGGACCACACGATTTTGCCGTACGCAGGCGGCACCATTCGTATGCGCGCGTCGCCTGCTCACGGAGTGACCCGCCCTGCAAACCACCTGCGCGCGACGCTGCCCGCGTCCACCACGTCCCATCCCGCGTTCGTGACGATCGCGATCCGCCCCTCGGCCCGGGTTGGGATGGTCTAAGCATGCGATATTTCCGAATTCGCGTAAAGCGAATTGTTTTTGACTGGACGCATTGACCATGACCGCGTGTGTTTTGCCCGTCGGGTAACGCAAGGGATGGTGTGGATACCCCTCGCCACAGCTGCGCCACGAACAGGTCTCCCCATGGTCCAAAAATGCGCTACGATGAGTTCAGCGCGCCCAAAGTCGCGCAGATTGAGGAACGAGGAAACGACATGAGGATGACGATGGGAACGGCGATCGCCGGGGTGGCGGCGCTGGCGGTGGCGGGGATGGCTCTGACGGCAGCTTTCGAGCCGGTCTGGGCCCATGGGCCGACCCGGCAGAAGGTGCGGGAATCCATCGAGATCGGTGCGCCGCCGGCCAAGGTCTGGGCGGCGATCAGCAATTTCCAGGACATGAGCTGGCTCCCGCCCGTCACCAAGACGGAAGGGCAGAAGGGCAACGAGATCGGCGCGACGCGGACGCTGACCCTGACGGGCGGTCCGACGGTCGAGGAGGAGCTCTACAAATACGAGCCCGACATGCAGAGCTATTCGTACCGCATCACCAAGGTCGACGTGAAGGTGCTGCCGGTGACCAATTATTCCTCGACCTTGACGGTGTCGCCCGCGCCTGATGGCAAGGCGAAACTGGAATGGGCCGGCGCGTTCTATCGCGGCTATCCCAACAACGATCCGCCGCCGGAGCTGAGCGACGAGGCCGCGGTGAAGGCGGTGAGCGGGCTGTACAAGACCGGGCTCGAGGCGCTCAAGAAGAAGATCGAGAGCGGTAGCTGATCGTGCGGGCGCTGGTCCTGGCGGCCTTCGCCGCCAGCCTTTGCGGTCTGCCGCGCGCGTGTGCCGAAGAGGCGTTCGTCACCAACCAGCTCAGCGACGATCTGATGATCGTGGACCTCGCCGGCGCACGCGGGGTTGCGACCATCCCGATCGGCGGCAAGCCGGCGGGCGTTGCCGTCAGCGCGGACGGGCGCTTTGCCTATGTGACGAGCCCCGACGCCAAGGCGGTGACGGTGGTGGACGCCGCAGCGCGCCAGGTCGCCGGCCGCATCGAAGTGGGCGGCGGGCCGCTCGGCATTGCCGTCGCGCCCGATGGCAAGACGGTCTATGTCGCCGATTGGTATGCCGCCGCGGTGCGGGTGATCGACACGGCTTCGCGCAGCGTCACCGCCAGCATCGCAGTCGGCGCCTCGCCGTCGGGCCTTGCGGTGACACCGGATGGCAAGCTGCTGCTCTCGGCCGACCGCGACGACGACAGCGTCTCTGTGGTGGACACCGCGACGCGCCAGCGCAAAGCAATGATCAAGGTCGGCACCCGCCCGTTCGGCGTCACCATCGATGCCGACGGCAAGCGCGCCTACACCGCCAATGTCGGCTCCGACGACGTCTCCGTGATCGACATCGCCGCCGGCCGTGAGATCGGCCGCGTGCCGGTCGGGATGCGTCCCTATGCGGTGGCTCTGACGCAGGGGCGCGGTTTCGTCACCGACCAGTATGGCGGCACCGTCAGCGTGTTCGATCTGGCGAGCCTGAAGCCGCTCAAGCGCATCACTGTCGGCGACTATCCCGAAGGCATCAATGCGACCGCCGATGGCAAACGCGTCATCGTCGCCTGCTGGGAGAGCAACACGCTTGACATCATTGACGCGACCGAGCTGAAGGTGATCGGCGAGGTCAAGACCGGCGACGGCCCGCGTGCGTTCGGGGCGTTCTTGCGCAGGACGGAGTAGGGCGCAGCGGGGAATCGGTAGCCTGCATGGAGCGAAGCGGAATGCGGGGACACTTTCCCGGATTGCGCTTCGAGGCTGGGCAAGTATTTGTTTGGGCGCGGCTTACGCGGCATATCGGAAAATTGGACGGATTTGGGCTCGGATTGGCGCTGGAGCGGGCCGTATCCGGGTGATGATGTCGGTGATGTCGGTGATGGCGTTGAGCAGCAAGAGTGCCAAATGCGGAAGCCGGCTTGCCAGATAGGCCATGAAGGCGTCGAGGCCGAGAATGCTGAGGACTCGGGAGAAATTGTAGCAAAGCGCCATCAGGCTCCATTCGCCACAGACTTTGTCGAAGCCGCGGACGAGGAAGTGGCGGTAGCCGGCCCGGCATTTGATGGTGCCGAAGGGGTGTTCGGCGAGTTCGGCGCGGCGGCGCATCTGGGCCTCGGCGCCCTGCATCCGCGCGCGATGCCGATCCAGCACCGCTTCATGCTCCCAGCGCTGGACGGTGCGCGTCGGGATCTTGACGGTGACACAGCGCGCGCGCAGCGGGCAGGCGTCGCAATCTGACTTGCGGCTGACATACCTGATCTCGATCCGGTTGCCGTTGGTCTTGCGACCGTCCGTGGGACGCAGCTGCTTGCCGGCGGGACAGCGATAGACATCCGCTTCGGCGTCGTAGGCGAACGCCTCATGGCTGATGCGATCCTGCGCTTCGAGCCGCGTGGTTCGCTTGGCCAGCGGAACGTAGGCGGCAATGCCGTTCTCCTCGCAGTCCTTGAGCGTATGGCCGTTGTAGTAGCCGGTATCGGCGAGAACCGTCAGCGTCTCGACGCCAAGCTCGTCCTTTGCGGCCTTGGCCATGTCGTAAAGCTGGCCGCTATCGTTGCCGTCGTTGACGACCTCGCTCGCCGCGATCAGAGCGTGCTTGTCGTCGACGCCGATCTGAACGTTATAGCCTGCCACCACCTGGCCGTTCTTCGACAACAGGCGGGCATCCGGATCGGTTCGCGACAGCTGCGTCTGCCCGCTCTCCTCCAGTCGTGCCAGATCGGCCTGCAAGCTGGCGCGCTTGGCCATCAACGCCGCCACCTCTTGTGCGAGGTCTCCGCCGCGACTGCCATCGCCTCCGCCATCCCGCCCCGCGGGTGGACGTTCCACCTCGGCGCTGTCGTTGGCCTCGAGCGTGGCACCATAGGCTTCAATATCCTGCTCGATCTCCGCCAGCCGCTTGGCGAGCTTGCGCTGCGTTTTGATGCTCGCCTTGCTGGCGTTGCCATCAAAAAACGCACCGTCGATCGCCACAACCTCTCCGCCAATCAGACCGAGTTCGCGCAGCATCAGCACAAACTCCCGGTTCACCGCCTTGAGCGTCTTCCAGTTCTCCTGGCGGAACTTGGCGATGGTGCGATAGCCCGGCACCAGGCGCTTCATCAGCCAGATCAGTTCCAGATTGCGCCGGGCTTCGCGCTCCAGGTTGCGCGACGACCGGATCCGGTTCAGGTAGCCATAAAGATAAAGCTTCAGCAGGTCGGCCGGGTCATAAGGTGGCTGTCCAGCCCCGCCGCTCGATCCGGCATGGCGGAAGCCAAGCTTCCCGAGGTCAAGCGCTGCAACAAAAGCCTCGATCACCCGAACCGGATTGTCGCCGGCCACATAATCTTCCACCCGCGCCGGCAGAAGGCTCGGCTGATCCCGCCTGACGCCGGTTTTGAAGGTACGATTCGTCATGCCGAATCCTACCTTCACTCGATGTTAGAATCTTGCCCAGTCTCGAAGCGCAATCCGGGCTACGACGTTATCTTCAAGAATATCAAAGTGCCGTAGGGTGGGCAAAGCGAAGCGTGCCCACCAATACGGAGAGGCCGCAGAGGGATGGTGGGCACGGCGCGCCGCGCCTTTGCCCACCCTTGTATTAGCCGGACGGCTTATATTGAACCGTTCCGTGAGGAATGGCCCAGCCCGGGTGGCCGCCCGAGCTGGGTCGCCGTTCGATCGGATCGGTGCCCACCAAAGCCTTGAGGGCTGTCTGACGTAGCGAGATCGCGATCGGCACTTCATCGGGACCCGAATGGTTGAACGAACTTGAGGTTCGCATCACAAGGGAGGGATCGACGAAGATGGCCAAGCATACCACGATCTGTGCCGGGATCGATACCGGCAAACGGAAGCTCGATGTGGCGATCGAGGGCCGCCGCGAGCAGCTGCAGGTGAAGAACACGCCGGAAGGTCACGAGGACCTGTTGGCGTGGCTGCGACAGCATCGCGTCAAACGCATCGGCATCGAGGCGAGCGGCGGTTACGAGCAGCCTGTCGTCGCCGAACTGCGGCGCAAGCGGTTTGTGGTTGTGGTGTTTCAGCCGGCTCAGGTCCGGGCCTATGCTAAATTCCACCTGCAGCGAGCCAAGAACGACAAGATGGATGCCGCTCTTATCGCAGCTTGCACCGCAGCAGTGCGGAAGATCCATGCCGCGCCCGATCCCCGGTTGCTGCCATTTGCCGAGCAGCTGACCATGATCGATCAGATCGGTGAGGATATCGCGCGCCTGAAGAACAGGATCGAGAGCTGCCGCAATGTAGGGATCAACAAGCTCTGGCAGGAGGATATCGCTCGCCTGGAACAACGTGAGACGGCGGCACTCAAGGCCCTGGTCGCCTCGATCCGCAAGCATCCCGACCTTGCCAAGAGGCTTGCGCTGATCAACAGCGTCGACGGCATCGGGTTGCCGACCGCCGTTGCCATCCTGGTGCGCCTGCCTGAGATCGGCCGGATCACGCGGGAGCAAGCTGTCGCTCTCGCCGGCCTTGCGCCCTATGACGACGACAGCGGCGACCAGACCGGCGGTCGGCATATCGAGGGCGGACGCAAGCGGCTGCGTCGCGCCCTTTATACGGCTTCACTCGCTGCATCGTTTCGATGGAACCCGCAGCTCATCCAGCTCTACCGACGGCTAACTGCGGCCGGAAAGGAACACAAGCGCGCGCTCGTTGCCTGCGCCAGGAAGATGCTCATCTTCGCCAACACAGTGGTGGCTCGCGGCACGCCGTGGTGCGACAAACCGCCAGTGCGATCGTTCTCTGTTTCTTAGTTCGACCGCGACGTGTTTCTTCGTCCCGACCTACGGCTCCTCATGACGTCGCGCGCAGCGACCGTCAAGGATGGCCGTCGCTCGCCCTAACCTCACCTGACCTGCTGCCAGGCCACGCCTTGACGGACGCGAGTACGGCGTCATCATCGATGACGCAGGCGATCCGAAAGGGCACAAAAAACCGCCGCCACTTAATGGTTGCTACGGCGCTTTCGACGCGGCAAAGTCCCTCAGCTTCACGAAAAAGTCCTTCAGGATGGGGTTGCGATCCACGTAGGTCACGTAGCGGATCGGATGCCGCCTGCGGTCGATGCTCCACGTCATCTGGTCCGTGAGGACCGGAGCGGGGATGATCACGCTCGGCGCCCACGTGGGGTTCAGCAGCGAGCCGACCGGCGCCATGTCCCAGATCTCCTTGGCCCAGCCCATGTGGTCGGACGAATACTCCTTGAACCGCATCGCGAGGAACGCGCCGATGCTGCCATGCGGTTCGACGTAGCGCTCGATCTCCGGCACCGTCGAGTGAAGGCGCGAGGTGACGCCCCTGCACGGCACCAGCACGAGCGGAACGCCGCTGTCGAGCAGCACCTGCGTGCCGCCGACATCTTGCTTGAGGTTGAACTCGACGGTGTCGGGCCATTCCAGCGCATGACCGCCAAGCCAGACCACCACGACGCGGTCGATGATATCGGGCGCCTTCAGAAGGGCGGAAGCCACATTGCTGATGGCGCCGATGGCGATGACGTAGAGGGGCTTGTCCGGCGAGCCCGCGCGCGCCCGGGCGATGAGGTCGTCGACGGCGGGTGCCGCCTGCGCCGCCTTGCCTGGGCCGACATAGTCGGTGACGCCGCGATAAACCAGGCCATCAGGCGCGACGTTCAGGCGGTCCAGCAGGCGGAGGATTTCCTGGTAGCTCAGCTCCATGCCGTGGCCGGGACTGTCCGCGCGCGCGTTGAAGAACGGCGCGGCATAGATCGCCTCGACCTCGAAGCGCTCCGGTGACAGCAGCATCTGCACGAGCGCGAACTGGTCGTCGATCTCGTTATAGGTGTCGGTGTCGAGCACGACGCGCAACCGGCCCTCCGGCGGCGCCAGGAGCTTGAGGCGGCTTGCGTCCGTGAGTGTCATTGCCGTCTCCCTGGGGCCGTGTGTGACGATTGCGGATCAGGCTCTCTGCTGAATCCGGCAGACCACTTCGGCAATCTCTTCCATCTGCGCGAACATGTGATCCGGCGCAAGCGCCCGCAACGCCGCCGGCGCCGCATAGCCCCAGCACACCGCACCGCAGGCAATGCCGACGGAGCGCGCCGCCTCGATGTCGCGGACCTCGTCGCCAACCGAAATCACCTGGGCGGGCTCGACGCCGGCGCGGCGAATGACCCGGCGGAATTTCGCGGGCTTGCCGAACAGCGACGCGGCGCAGTCGAAATGTGAAAACAGCGCCGCGGCCTCGCCAAGTTTCTCGCGCGCATTGGCCTCGCTGTCGGAGGTCACCAGCGCGAGCTGCACGCCGTTCCCAGCCAGCGTTTGCAGCATCGTCTCGACGCCCGCAAACAGCGAAATCTCGCTAGCTGCCTCCGCCTTCAGCCGCCGCGCATGCCGCGCGATCGCCGGCAGCTTCCACAAGGGCACCTCGAGCCGGGCGAGAATCTCGCGGCTCGAAGCGTGCCGCAGCTCCTCGACCTCCTCATCCCTCACGCGGCGAAAGCCGAAGTGATCCGCGACATCGTTGATGGTGCGCAAGAACCACGGAAAGCTGTCGGCGAGGGTGCCGTCAAGATCGAAGATGGCGAGGGAGTAGGGCACGTGAAGGGAAGACTCCGGATGTCGCTTCGTTCATCCAGCTACTGAGCTAGAATTCCAAACAGTGTCCTCGGTCCAGCCCAGATCGGCGAATTCGGTGGCACGAAGCGATGTTTCTCCCTCCGCAAAGAATTCGTCAAGCTGAGGCGGTGCGACGCTCGTTCCGGACAGCATGGCGTGCGCCTGTCCGCGATGATGAATCTGATGTTGGAACAGGTGCATGAGCAGCCGGTCGCGTCGTTCGGTCTGTACGGCCGTGTCGCGGTTGATCCGCACAACGCTGTTGAGAATCTCGGGCGTCAATGCATCGCAGACTGCGATCAAGCGCTTGTCGACCGCGGCTTGCGCGGGCTTGAGCGCAGCAAGGGAAGGGTACGGCACCTCGTTCTTCCAGGCCGCCGGGCCCAACCATCCACCCTCCAGCGCATCGACATAGAAGAGGTCAATGACATGGATGTGGTTGAGCGTGCGCTGCAGGCTTGGAAAGAACCCGGTCCGCTCGGCTTCGAAATCAGCCTGAGGCAGAGCAGCGCAAGCCGTGAGCAGCCGATGGTTTGCCCAGGCATTGTTATGGGCGAACGCGCGATAGGTCTGCACAAGCCCGGCAGGCACGCTCATTCCTTCCTCAGACGAGTGCGCCGGCACATGCCAGCCGTGTCAATTACTCCGCCGCCTCGCTCGTGCTCCGCCGCTTCGGCTTCCGCGCCTTCTTCAGCACCGGCTCGAGGAATTTGCCGGTGTAGCTCCGCGGCGCCTTCGCGATGTCCTCCGGTGGACCCCAGGCGACGATCTCGCCGCCGCCGTCGCCGCCTTCGGGGCCGAGGTCGATGACCCAGTCGGCGGTCTTGATGACTTCGAGATTGTGCTCGATGACGACGACGGTGTTGCCCTGCGCGACCAGCTCGTGCAGCACTTCCAGCAGCTTCTTGACGTCGTGGAAGTGCAGGCCGGTTGTGGGCTCGTCCAGGATGTAGAGCGTGCGGCCGGTGGCGCGCTTGGACAGCTCTTTTGCCAGCTTGACGCGCTGGGCTTCGCCGCCGGACAGCGTGGTCGCCTGCTGACCGACATGGATGTAGTCGAGGCCGACGCGGTGCAGCGTGTTGAAGGTCTCACGCACGCGCGGGACCGCCTTGAAGAACTCGGCGGCCTCCTCGACGGTCATGTCGAGCACGTCGGCGATGCTCTTGCCCTTGAACAGGACCTCCAGCGTCTCGCGGTTGTAGCGCTTGCCCTTGCAGACGTCGCAGGTGACGTAGACGTCGGGCAGGAAGTGCATCTCGATCTTGATGACGCCGTCGCCCTGGCACGCCTCGCAGCGGCCGCCCTTGACGTTGAAGGAGAATCGGCCGGGCTCGTAGCCGCGCGCCTTGGCCTCGGGCAGGCCGGCGAACCATTCGCGGATCGGCGTGAAGGCGCCGGTATAGGTTGCCGGATTCGAGCGCGGGGTGCGGCCGATCGGCGACTGGTCGATGTCGATGATCTTGTCGATATGCTCCAGGCCCTCGATGCGGTCGTGCGGGGCGGCGCCCTCGCTGGCATTGTTCAGCTTGCGGGCGATGGCGCGGTAGAGCGTGTCGATCAGCAGCGTCGACTTGCCGCCGCCGGAGACGCCGGTGACGCAGGTGAACAGGCCGAGCGGGATCTCCGCGGTGACGTTCTTGAGGTTATTGCCGCGCGCGTTGACCACCTTGATGGTGCGACGATGGTTCGGCGGACGCCGCTCCGGCACCTCGACCTCGAGCTCGCCGGTGAGGTATTTGCCGGTCAGCGATTTCGGGTTGCGCATGATCTCGTCGGGCGTGCCTTCGGCGACGATGTGGCCGCCATGCATGCCGGCGCCGGGGCCGATGTCGAGCACGTAATCGGCGAGGCGGATGGCGTCCTCGTCATGCTCGACGACGACCACGGTGTTGCCGAGGTCGCGCAGCCGCTTCAATGTGTCGAGCAGGCGCGCATTGTCGCGCTGGTGCAGGCCGATCGAGGGCTCGTCCAGCACGTAGAGCACGCCCGTCAGACCCGAGCCGATCTGCGAGGCCAGGCGGATGCGCTGGCTCTCGCCGCCGGAGAGCGTGCCGGAGGAGCGGGACAAAGTGAGATAGTTGAGGCCGACGTCGAGCAGGAAGGTGAGGCGCTCGCGGATCTCTTTCAGGATGCGGCCGGCAATCTCGTTCTGCTGTGCATTGAGCGCATCGGGCACGGTCTCGAACCATTCGCCCGCCTTCCTGACCGACAGCTCCGAGATCTCGCCGATATGCTTGGTGCCGATCTTGACGCAGAGCGCTTCGGGCTTGAGCCGAAAACCCTTGCAGCCCTCGCAGGGCACGTCGTGGAAATATTTTGCCAGCTCCTCGCGCGCCCACTCGCTCTCGGTCTCGCGGTAGCGGCGGTTGATGTTGGTGATGACGCCCTCGAACGGCTTCTTGGTGTCGTAGGAGCGCACCCCGTCCTCGTAGGAGAACTTGATCTCATCCTCGCCGGAGCCGTAGAGGATCGCGTTCTGCGTCTTTTTCGGCAGATCCTTCCACTTGGTGGTCGGCGTGAACTTGTAGTGCTTGCCGAGCGCAATGAGCGTCTGCAGGTAATAAGGCGATGACGACTTGGCCCAGGGCGCGATCGCGCCCTTGCCAATGGCGAGCTCCTTGTCGGGGATGACGAGGTCCTCGTCGACATGCTGCTCGACGCCGAGGCCGCCGCAGGCGGGGCAGGCGCCGTAGGGGTTGTTGAACGAGAACAGTCGCGGTTCGATCTCGGGGATGGTGAAGCCGGAGACCGGGCAGGCGAATTTTTCCGAGAACAGGATGCGCTCGGGGCCGCTCTTGTCGTGGATCTTCGCGGTCTTCTTCTTCTCTTCCGCTGGCGCTGTGGCCGGCGCGTCGGCGAACTCGACGACGGCGAGGCCCTCGGCGAGCTTCAGCGCGGTCTCAAAGCTCTCGGCGAGGCGCTGGCCGATATCGGCGCGTACCACGATGCGGTCGACGACGACGTCGATGTCGTGCGGGAATTTCTTGTCGAGAACAGGCGCTTCCGCCAGCTCATAGAAGGTGCCGTCGATCTTGACGCGCTGAAAGCCCTTCTTGAGCCATTCGGCGAGCTCCTTCCGGTACTCGCCCTTGCGGCCGCGCACGACCGGGGCGAGCAGATAGAGGCGCGTCCCCTCGGGCAGCGCCAGCACGCGGTCGACCATCTGCGAGACGGTCTGGCTCTCGATCGGCAAGCCCGTGGCAGGTGAATAGGGCACGCCGACGCGCGCCCAGAGCAGGCGCATGTAGTCATAGATCTCGGTGACGGTGCCGACGGTGGAGCGCGGATTCTTCGACGTCGTCTTCTGCTCGATCGAGATCGCCGGCGACAGGCCGTCGATCTGGTCGACGTCAGGCTTTTGCATCATCTCGAGAAACTGGCGCGCATAGGCCGACAGCGATTCGACGTAGCGGCGCTGGCCCTCGGCATAGATGGTGTCGAAGGCGAGCGAAGATTTGCCGGAGCCTGACAGCCCCGTGAACACCACCAGCTTGTCGCGGGGAATTTCGACGTCGATGTTCTTGAGGTTGTGCTCGCGCGCGCCACGGATCGTAATTGCGCGCAGGTGTGAACCCGCGTTCTGTTGTTGGCGCTTCGCCTTGATCACTTCGTCCATCCCGGTGGTCCCTTGGGAATCCCAAAGACGCGCGATCGCGCCAATGTAAGAGGCGCGCTTCGCCCGGAACCGGGATCGGCGCCGCTGGGTATGTCAGCGAACGTAGGAAGAACGGAGACGGATTTCCAGAGGGAGTTGCGAATCGTCAACGGAATGTTGGCGGGCTGGCGGCATCTGGCAGCAGGAGACGCGAGGAACCGCGGGGCCACCAAAACAAAAAGGCCGGCGCGAGGCCGGCCTTTCGTGACAATGTAACTCGGTGGCGACGATCAGTACTTCAGCTCAGTACTTGGCGACGACCGGGCCGCCGAAGGTGTAGTTGAGGCGGACGGTGCCCATGTCGACGTCCTGCTTGATACGGTCGATGCGGTCGTTGACGCCCAGAACCGTAAAGCTGACATTGCGGTGGCCCATGAACAGATGGTCGTATTCGATCGCCACGGACCAGTTCGGCGCGAAACCGAACTCGAGGCCAGTGCCGACCGCACCACCCCAGCGCGTTTCGCTAGCGCTGTCGAGGACCACGCCGCCCACCAGACCGTTGTACTTGGCGTGCGTGACGGCGGCGCCACCCTTTACGTACCAGAGCACGTTGTTCCAGGCATAGCCGACCTGACCCGTGAACAGGCCAAGTGCATCGATCTTGGTCTCGTTGACGAGGGGCGCAAGCACCAAGCTCCCATTCGAGCCCTTCAGATTGGCCCAGTCGCCCTGAGCTTCGAGGCCGAAGACCCAGTTGGCCGACTGCCAGCGATAACCGACCTGGCCACCGACGACGCCGCCGGTCGCATTGTGGCAGCCTTCAGCCGTGTCCGGCCCCGGAACGCCGAAGATATTGTTGACGTCCCAGCAATTGCGGCTGGAGGCACCACCGCCGTTGATGCCGATGTAGAAACCGCTCCAGTTGTAAAAAGCCACCGGAGCGACCGGAGCCTTGGTGTAGGGGCGCGCCGCGAGATCGGCGGCCATAACGGGAGAGAACGCGCTCAGTGCAAGCAAGCTGGTCGAAGCGAAAAGAATTTTTCTCATATCAACTCAATCCCCAGTTTCTGCGTTGCCTTCCGTGCAGAGGAAGGATTCGGACTCTCAGATCCGACCGATTCATACCCCAATAAAGCCGCAGGTTGTGTGCCCGAGAAGCCACAACATAAGGGAAAGCGCGCCCTGATTTGGCGGTCTCGTGCGTTACGGCGGGACGCCAACAAATAAGACGCCAACAAATAAAAAGGCCGGCGCGAGGCCGGCCTTTCGTGACGATGTGACGTCGGTAGCGATCAGTACTTCAGATCAGTACTTCAGATCAGTACTTGGCGACGATCGGGCCGCCGAAGTGATAGTTCACGCCGACCTGCACGGTGTGGAAGTTGAGCGTGCCGGTGTTCACCGGAGCGCCGAGACCGGAGAAGTAGGTTTCGCCGCCGAGGCTGCGATAGAGGTACTCGCCCTTGACCGACCACTGCGGCGCGAAGAACGCCTCGACGCCTGCACCGACAGTCCAGCCGGAGTGGAACTTGCTGTCGGAGACGGTCACGCCGAGCGCGCTGACGCTGAGCTTGTTGTCGATCCAGGCGTAGCCGCCGGTGCCGTAGAACAGGACGTTGTTGACGGCCCAGCCGATACGGCCACGCACGGTGCCGAGCGCGTCGGTCTTGGAGGACACGGTGATGCCGAGCGCGGTCGCCGAGGCGCTCACGTCAGCCCAGGCGCCATCGGCCTCGATGCCGAACACGACGTTGCCGGTCTGCCAATTGTAGCCGGCGGTGCCGCCGACAAAGCCGCCCTTCATCTTCGGGTCGCCGGAAGCGTTTTCCCAGGCGCCGCCACCGACGATACCGAGATAGAAGCCGGTCCAGTTGTAGACCGAGGCAACGGCCACCGGAGCCTTGGTGTAGGGGCGCGCCGCAAGGTCAGCGGCCGAGGCCGGAGCGGCGAGTGCGAACAAACAGGCCGAAGCCAACAAAACCTTCTTCATATTCAACCTAATCCCAGTCCCAGTTTCTGTTGTTGCCTTCCGTGCGTTGGAAGGGCAGCGGACGCTGTGGTCCAACTGGCGTCGTGCTTACACCAACAAAGCCGCAAGTTGTGTCTCCAAAAAGCCACAACAGTGACAAAACGTAATGGTTATTGACTTATTGTTTCCGGGGCCATGCAGCAGCAAAAAGGCCGGCGCGAGGCCGGCCTTTCGTCTTCGGTCAGAAGAAACGTTGCTTGCGATCAGTACCTGGCGATCGAGGGGCCGCCCCAACGGTAGTTCACGCGGACGAGAGCCATATCAACGTCCTGGCTGACGCGTTCGGTCTGAACGAAGGCGCCGGCGAAGTTGAAGTCGACGTTACGATCGCCGAGGAAGATGTGATTGTACTCGACGCCCACCGACCAGTTCGGGGCGAAGCCAAATTCGACACCCGCGCCGACCGTTCCGCCCCAGCGGGTTCCGTTGGCCGAACCGAAGACAGTGCCTGCACCCACGAACCCTGGCGCGACGAGGAGGTCGTAACTGCTGTCCACGACGGCGGCGCCACCCTTCACGTAGAACAAAACGTTATTCCAGGCATAGCCGATCTGGCCGGTAATCAGGCCGAACGCATCGATCCGCGAACGGTTCTGCTGACCTAGAGCAGTCGGGCTGATGTTGTTTCCGCTGAAGTCAGCCCAGTTGCCTTGGCCTTCCACGCCAAACACCCAATTGCTGGACTGCCAGCGGTAGCCGACCTGACCACCGACCGTGCCGCCCGATGCGTCATGGCAGCCGTCGTCGACCAGCGTGCCGGTGACCGGCGTCACGAAGTCCCAGCAATTGCGGCTCGTACCCCAGCCACCGTTGATGCCGATGTAGAAGCCGCTCCAGTCGTAGATGGTGGCGACCATCGGCGGTGGAGCCTTCGTGTAAGGACGCGCCGCCATATCCGCCGCGCTTGCGGGGGCCGACAGGCCCATTGCCACTATGCCGATTGCACCAAACAGAATCTTATTCATTGCAGTCAGTCTCCCCAGTTTCGTCCGCTTCGTGTCCCGAAGCGGTTGATCAGGCGCGACGCCCATATGAACTAAGTCCGACTCAACCGTAGCTTAGGGAAGTGGGGAAGTCCGTCTCCGAAATACCACACTGGCAAGCCTTCGGAAGCGGTCGCAACTTGATGAATGTTAAGTGGTTTTTCCCTTTCGTGGGAACCGGAAAAAAGTTCCATCCGAGGTGCGCGCTTCGTCGTCGCATCAGGCAGTTCTAGTCTCCAATTTTGCCGTGTCGCAGCGACGGAACAAATCTGGAACAAACTGGTGGTCGGTGCTATATGTGGGGATAACCTGAGGAGCAGCGGGTTGATCGACGCCCGCAAGTCTGTGGCGAGCGTATAGGGTCGCCTCAACACAGGTTGCAGGGCGTCGCGCGGAGCGGGCCCGGCCTTCTGGAATTCAGCGGCATTTGGAGTGGAGAGCGGCGATGGCGGGAAGCGTCAACAAGGTCATTCTGGTTGGAAATCTCGGCAAGGATCCCGAAATCCGTCGCACGCAGGACGGGCGGCCGATCGCGAATTTGAGCATCGCCACCTCGGAGACCTGGCGCGACAAGAACAGCGGCGAGCGCAAGGAAAAGACCGAGTGGCATCGCGTCGTGATCTTCAACGAGGGGCTCTGCAAGGTCGCCGAGCAGTACCTGAAGAAGGGCGCGAAGGTTTACATCGAGGGCGCGCTCCAGACCCGCAAATGGACTGACCAGAGCGGCGTCGAGAAGTACTCCACCGAGGTTGTGCTCCAAGGCTTCAACTCGACGCTGACGATGCTCGACGGCCGCGGCGGCGGCGGAGGCGGCAGCTTCGGCGAGGAGCCGGGCGGCGATTTCGGCTCCTCCGGTCCCGTCAGCAGCGCGCCGCGCCGTCCCGTTGCCGCTGGCGGCGGTGGCCGCAACAACGACATGGACGACGACATCCCGTTCTGAGGACGCGGACTGCACGTGAAGCCGCGGCGGGCGATCAGCCAGCGCTTGGCGCGCGGTATCAGCCATTCTAATTAATCGACGGGGCGGGCTCGGATTTTCCGGGCCCGTTTCATGTGTGACTCGAATTCAGCTCGGCCTGCTGTCGGGGCGCTGGCGCTCCGCGGATCCCGCGAACGGCGAGTGGTCGACGGAAACGTCGCCGGGGACGGTTCTCGAGGGGGCAAAAGCGAGTTTCGCGAGGCCGTTTCCGGGGCTCTCGGGAGTGTCGCGTCCGAGCCCGTAAGTCGTTGGAAAAATAAGCAGAAAAAGCGCTTCCCGAACCCCTCGCAAGGGTGGTTATCGGAGACCCGATGCGCTATATGATTCCCAGATAAAACCTCACCGGATTTCCCCTTGGCTGACGACGACAACAAGCCCGGCGACCAGCCGGCGCAACCCTCGGACATTCGCCCCGTTTCGATCTACGAGGAGATGAAGAAGTCCTACCTCGATTACGCCATGAGCGTGATCGTGTCGCGCGCGCTGCCCGATGCACGCGACGGTCTGAAGCCGGTGCATCGCCGCATCCTGTTCTCGATGAACGAGGAAGGCTACACGCCCGACAAGAAGCACAAGAAGTCTGCCGGCATCGTCGGCGACGTCATGGGCCAATACCATCCGCATGGCGACCAGGCGATTTATGACGCGCTGGTGCGCATGGCGCAGCCGTTTTCGATGCGTGAACTGCTGGTGGACGGGCAGGGCAATTTCGGCTCGGTCGACGGCGATCCGCCGGCGGCGATGCGCTACACCGAATCCCGCCTGACCAAGATCGCGCTCAAGCTGCTCGACGACATCGACAACGAGACGGTCGACTTCCAGGACAACTATGACGGCTCGACCAAGGAGCCGGTGGTCCTGCCGGCGCGGTTCCCGAATTTGCTGGTCAATGGCGCCGGCGGCATCGCTGTCGGCATGGCCACCAACATCCCGCCGCACAATCTCGGCGAGGTGATCGACGCTTGTCTGGCGCTGGTCGACAATCCGTCGCTGACGATTGACGAGCTCAACAACATCATCCCGGGCCCGGATTTCCCGACCGGCGGCATCATCCTGGGCCGTCAGGGCATCCGCAGTGCCTACCATCTCGGCCGCGGTTCCATCGTAATGCGCGGCAAGGTCGAGTTCGAGACGATCCGCAAGGAGCGCGAGGCGATCGTCATCACCGAGATCCCGTATCAGGTGAACAAGGCGACGATGGTCGAGCGCATCGCCGAGCTCTACAAGGAAAAGAAGATCGAGGGCATCTCGGATCTGCGCGACGAATCCGATCGCGACGGCTACCGCGTCGTCGTCGAACTCAAGCGCGATGCCGTGCCCGACGTGGTGCTGAACCAGCTCTACAAGTTCACGCCGCTGCAGACGAGCTTCGGCGTCAACGCCGTTGCGCTCGACAGCGGCCGCCCGCTGACGATGAACCTGAAGGACATGCTGACGATCTTCGTCGGCTTCCGCGAGCAGGTCGTCACCCGCCGGACCAAGTACAAGCTGCGCAAGGCGCGTGAGCGCGCCCATGAGCAGGTCGGCCTCGCGATTGCGGTCGCCAATATCGACGAGATCATCCGCGTCATCCGCACCTCGCCGACGCCGGCTGTTGCGCGCGAGACCCTGATGACGCGCGACTGGCCCGCACGGGACGTCGAGGACATCATCACGCTGATCGACGATCCCCGCCATCGCATCAACGAGGACGGCACCATCCGCCTATCGCTGGATCAGGCCAAGGCCATCCTGGAGCTGCGCCTGGCGCGCCTCACTGCGCTCGGCCGCGACGAGATCGGTGACGAGCTCTCCAAGCTTGCTGGCGAGATCGGCGAGTATCTCGAGATCCTGCACTCGCGCGCCCGCATCCTCGATATCATCAAGACCGAGCTCGCCGAGGTGAAGGCCGAGTTCGCCACGCCGCGCCGCACCGTGATCATGGAGCAGGAAGGCGAGGTCGAGGACGAGGACCTGATCCAGCGCGAGGACATGGTCGTCACCGTCTCGCACGCCGGCTACGTCAAGCGCGTGCCGCTGTCGGCCTACCGCGCGCAGCGCCGCGGCGGCAAGGGCCGCGCCGGCATGCAGACGCGCGACGAGGATTTCGTCAGCCGCCTGTTCGTGGCCTCCACCCACACGCCGGTGCTGTTCTTCTCGTCCCGCGGCCAGGTCTACAAGGAAAAGGTCTGGCGCCTGCCGATGGCCGCGCCGAACGCGCGCGGCAAGGCGCTGATCAACATCCTGCCGCTGGAGCAGGGCGAGCGCATCACCACCATCATGCCGCTGCCCGAGGATGAATCGACCTGGGGCAACCTCGACGTGATGTTCGCGACCACCGGCGGCAACGTCCGTCGCAACAAGCTGTCCGACTTCGTCGACGTCCGCCGTTCCGGCATCATCGCCATGAAGCTCGACGACAACGAGGCGATCGTCGACGTGCAGATCTGCACCGAACGCGACGACGTGCTGCTGACCGGCGCCGGCGGCCAGTGCATCCGCTTCCCCGTCACCGACGTGCGCGTGTTCACGGGGCGCACCTCGATGGGCGTGCGCGGCATCGCGCTTGGCGAGGGCGACAAGGTGATTTCGCTGGCGATCCTGCGCCATGTCGAGACCACCTCGGACGAACGCTCGGCCTACCTGAAGATGCGCCGCGCGGTCGCCGGCGAAGCCACGGCGGAAGAGGCTCCGGCAGATGCCGAGGCCGAGGAGGCCTCGGGCAGCTTCCAGCTCCCGCAGGAGCGCTATGTCGAGATGTCTGCGCAGGAGCAGGTCGTGCTGACCGTCTCCGTCAACGGCTACGGCAAGCGGACCTCGTCCTACGAGTACCGCACCACGGGCCGCGGCGGCAAAGGCATCGTCGCCATGAGCGTCAACAACCGCAACGGCAACCTGGTGGCCTCGTTCCCGGTGGAAGACGCCGACCAGATCATGCTTGTCACCGATAAGGGGCAACTGATCCGCTGTCCGGTCGAAGGCATCCGCATCGCCGGCCGCTCGACCCAGGGCGTGATCGTGTTCGACACCGCCGAGGACGAGCACGTTGTCTCGGTCGAGCACATCACGGAAGAGGCCGAGAGCGGAAACGGTGAGAACGGGAACGGGGCGTAAAGCCCCGTTCTATGCGGCGCTCGCAAGCTCCGACGTGAGGCCGTCAAGCGCCTCGTGCTTGCCGATCTGCGCCATCCAGCACCATAGCTCCAGCGTGCAATAGACGCGGTAGAGACAAAGCGTCTCCTGCCAGTCGGGGCGCTCGATCTTGCCGTAGCCCGCGAGTAATCCTTCTCGCTTCGGCGCATCCTTCGGCGTGAAATAGTACAGCGCCTTCGCAATATCCATCAGCGGATCGCCCGACGTTGCATTCTCGAAATCGACGATGCCGGACAGGTGTGGCTCGCCTTGCGACGTGACCAGCACATTGCCGGCATGGAAGTCGTAGTGGCAGAGGCGAGGGACGGCTGCTGCCTCGAAGAGATGCTGCCGCGCCGTGACGCTATCGCGAAGGCGCGCGGTCAGCGCGGGATCGCCGCCGCGCGTGCAAAACTCCGTCAGCTTTCGGTCGAACTGCGCGGACATGTAGGCATGGTTGCTCGGATACGCCGTCCAGACCCCTTTGGGACCGATATAGCCAAAACTGTCGAGTGTGACGTCGTTGATCCTGCGGAGCGCCGCACCCATCTCGGCGTAGACCGCAAACAACTCTGTCTCCGATAGCGTCGCCTCGCGCCGGCCGAGCACCGTGCCGTCGAGCCTGGTCATGAGCACGTAGTTGAGGTCGATCACCGATCGCGTGTCGTCGGCGAGGAGAATGGCGGGAACAGATGTGCCGACGTCACGGAGTAGCCCGAGCACGTAGACTTCCTTCTCCATCTTCCACTGGAGCGATGCAGGGTAGACCTTGAGGATGCAGGCGGGCGCATCCGCCAACGCGACCTCAAGGACTGTGCTGATCTCCCCGCCATGCAGCTCAGTGATGCCGAGCACCGATGCATGCGTTATTGCCCGCAGGATGATCGATTGCGCTTGATCGACCGATATCGTCAGCCGAGGCTTCAGAACGAGCGAGGCATCGTCAGTCATCGACATTTGCTCCGAGGTTCTAGCGCCGTTCGCCCTTCAGGACCTGTCCACGCTGCTTCAGCGTCAGCGACACCACCTTGCCGCTCGCGTCGCGCTCGAAATCGACTTCAGCGGCAACGGATTCGACGACGAAGACATCAGGTTCGACAGACGCGAGTTCGAGCGGCTGTTGATTGGTCCCCTGCACGAGCAGCCTTGCGTCGGTGGAGAAGACGCGGAGCGCGAAATTGGGCGTGAGGGGATAGTTGCCGGTGTAGTCCTTGAGCTGGTCTTCGGAGGGAGTCCATTTGGCCGCAGCCGGGCGTGCGCCGATTGGCTCGGCCTCGATAACGGCCCCGAGTTGAAACCAGGTGAAGGTATAGGTGCCGTCCGCCTTGCGTTTGGGCCGCAGCAGGGCATCGAACTTGAGCGGATAGAAGTCGCCGGCGCTGTCATAGTCCATCTCGAATTCGCGCTGGCCATCGGCCTGGATGGTCAAATTGCCGCCCTTGTGGCGCAGTTCCATGGCGAGACCGCTCTGCAGGCGATATCTACCGACGAGTGCGTCGATCAATTTCGCGTCCGCCCTCGCTGCCGCACGCGGCGCGCCAGCCGACGCTGAGGGGTCGAGCAGGTGCGTTCCGAGCTGTCCCAGGCCGCCGACGGACGTCAATGCGGTGTCGCTGAGCAGGACAACGGCCCTTTTGGCCGCGCGATCGAACCCGGCATAGGACGAGAAGCCGCCGGTGCCGCCTTCGTGCGCGACGATGGTGTGCCCCTTCCGGGTAAGCAGAGCCCAGTTCATGCCCGTCCTGTGTCCATCGACGTTTGCGACCTGCTCCTGGGTTTGGGCCAGCGCTGGCGTGATCGCACTCTGGCGTGTGCCCAACTGGCCCTCCAGGTATCGGAGCATGTCCGGCAACGTCGCGCGCACGCCTCCGACGCCGGCCATATCGGGCGAAAAATCCCAGGGGCCTGCGGGGGCGGTGGTGGAGAGGTGACCCTCGGCGGCGTGAACCTGCGGCGGGCGTTGGGCCACGTAGGTTTCGGTCATTCCAAGCGGAACAAGCAGGCGCTCGCGGAAAAGCGTCTCGTACTCCGTGCCCGCGCGCCTGGCGAGGGCGTAGGACAACACCATCATCGTAAAATTCGAATATTCCCACTTCGAGCCGGGCTCGCGCGTCAGTGTGGTCTCGGCCAGGGCGTCGAGCAGATCGCGCTCGGTGACGCCCGCATAAGGATTCTTCATGTCGGACGGGCGGTAGCGGGCAGGAAATCCTGGCAGGCCCGACGTGTGTGTTACGATCTGCCCGATGGTGATGTCGTGGCCGTTGAAGGAGGGGACGCGCGCCGCTGGCGGTAACAGCTTGGCGATGGGATCGCCGAGTGCGACTTCCCCGCGCGCAATGAGTTCGGCAAGCAATGCTGCCGTCATCGCTTTGGTGATCGAGCCGATCTCGAAGGCCGTGTGATCGTCGTAGGGGCGCTGGGAATTCGGATCGGCGCAGTAATAGGCTGTCGTGATGACGCCAGCGTCGATCACGCCGGCTGCGACGCAGGCGCCGGTGCGATCGCCCTTGAAACGCTGCTCGAGCGCTGCGCGCAGATCGTCATTGCTGAAGGCGAAGCCGGGCGTCGTGAAGAGCATGACGGCGGATACAAGACAGAACAGCGCTTTCATCGGTCTCGCAACCTGTCGTTCGGCGGAATCGGGCCGGTCGAGCACGGCTCGTACCGGGTGATGCGCTAAATCTCCAGCTCCGTGCCGAACTCCACCACCTGCTTGGTCGGCACGCCGAAAAACGCGGCGGAGCGTTCGGCGTTGCGCTGGAGGAAGGCGAACACGCCTTCGCGCCAGACCCACATGCCCGGGACATCCTCGCGCGGGATGATGGTCTCGCGTCCGACGTAATAGGTGATGTCGGAGAGGTCGATGCCGGGCAGCTTGCCCTGGCGGCAGGCGAGCTTCAGTCCCTCATAGATCGTGGGGTTCTGCATGAAGCCGTAATGCAGGGTCACGCGGGTGATGCCGGGGATGATGTCGATCACCTCAGCGCGCTCCTCGTCAGCGATATGCGGCGATTCCTCGATCAGCACCGTGACGAGGACGATGCGCTCGTGCAGGACGTGGTTGTGCTTGACGAACTGGGTCAGCGCCAGCGGCACGCCCTTTGGTGCTGACGCCAGGAACACGGCTGTACCGGGCAGCCTCGCTCTGCATTTGTTCACCGCAGTCTCGATCAGATCCTCCTCGGGCTGGCGCAGGCGGCCGCGCGCGGCTTCGACCAGCTTCACGCCGCTGCGCCAGGTCAACATCATGAAGGCGACGAGGGCCGCAAGCAGCAGCGGAAACCAGCCGCCCTCGAACAGCTTGATCGAGTTGGCCGAGAAGAAGATCACGTCGATCACGAAGAAGAAGCCGTTCACGGCCACCACGAGCCAAGGCGAATAGCCCCACTGGATCGCGACCAGCGCGGCGAGCAGCGTGGTGATCGCCATCAGCAGCGACACCGCGATGCCATAGGCGCCGGCAAGCGCGTCCGACGTGCCGAAGCTCAGGACAGCGCCGAGCGTTCCGGCGGCGAGCAGCCAGTTCACCAGGGGCACGTAGATCTGCCCCATCGCATGGCTCGTGGTATGGCGGATCTGCATGCGCGGCAGGAAGCCGAGCTGGATCGACTGCTGGGTCAGCGAGAACACGCCGGAGATGATCGCCTGCGAAGCGATCACGGTCGCGACTGTGGAGAAGGCGACCAGCGGATAGTGCAAGGCATCGGGGCAGAGCTGGAAGAACGGGTTCTCGATCGTGGCGGGATCGGTGATCAGCAGCGCGGCCTGGCCGAAATAGTTCAGCACCAGGGCGGGCAGGCAGATCACGAACCAGGCCAGCCGGATCGGAAGGCGTCCGAAATGTCCCATGTCGGCATACATGGCTTCGCCGCCGGTCACCGCGAGGAAGGCCGCGCCGAGGATTCCGAACGAGATGTGGAAGTCCTGGTGGGTCAGGAAGTTGAAAGCATAGAGCGGGCTGAGCGCGGCCAGCACCGCCGGCGCCTGGACGATGCCGTGGATGCCGAGGGCGGCGAGCACGACGAACCAAGTCAGCATCACCGGCCCGAAGATGCGGCCGATGAAGCCGGTGCCCTGCTTCTGCATCATGAAGAGGCCGATCAGGATGACGATGGTCACGGGCACGACTGCGGGTGCAAGCGAGGGAGCGTCGACCTTGAGGCCCTCGATGGCGCTGAGCACCGAGATCGCCGGCGTGATCGCGCCGTCGCCATAGAGCAGGGCGGCGCCGATGAGACCGACGACCAGCAGATGCGCCCGCCAGGTGCCGGGTTGCGCGTTGCGGGCGTGGAGCAGCGCGAGCAGTGCCACGATGCCGCCTTCGCCGCGGTTGTCCGCGCGCAGGATCAACAGTGCATATTTCAGCGAGATGATCAGCAGCAGGGCCCAGAGGATCAGCGAGGCAACGCCGAGGACCGCCTCGGGCGCAATTGTCGCCCCGTGGGCGGCCGCCTTGGCGGCTTCCTTCAAGGCATAGAGGGGGCTGGTGCCGATATCGCCATAGACCACCCCGAGGGCGCCCATGGTCATGGCAAGCGGCAGCGGATCGGGATGATGGCCGGAAGCGACTGCGGGCGTACTGGACAATTGTGACCCCCGATGGAAACGCGCCCGACGGGCCATTCCGACGGGCGCGAGCGTCACGCAGTCTGCGACGAGACGTCGCAAATATCCATGGGGTTTGTGGTGGGCCCGGACCGGGTTAGCTGACGTGAAACTGACAGATCCGACTACGGGGTCCGGTCGGCGGTGACGAGGCGAGCCTCACGGACATCGGCCTTGGTCCCGGCGCGGCGGAGGCACGAGGCTTCGAAGTTCGGCCAAGCCTGCTGCGAGCAGTCCTTGCCGACGCTGCGGATGTCGAGGCGGTCGCTCTTGGCCAGCGGCTGCGGAACGCTGGCTTCGACGGTCGGGGCGAAGCCGGGCAGCAGGGTGAGGGCGGCAGCAACGCACGCAGAGATGGCGATCGCCGAAAGAGCCTTGATCATTGACAGTCCCCTGTGATGCGGCCGCTACGCCCAGTGTGCGGCCCGTCATTCGTTGGCCGGATTAGTAACCATGGCGAGTTTCGAGACGTCTTCGCCGGAGCGGGAAATGGTTTCGTTGAGGGTTTCTTTGTTTCGTGGCCGCCCGCAGGACGAAACAATTCGGGGGATTCCGACAAGGTTTTGCGGAAAAACCGGCAGGGAACCGGCCCGGCTTGCCGGCCCGGGCCGGGCGCGGTAGGAGGAAGCCATGCCGCGCATCGCCTTTTATCCCGGTTCCTTCGACCCCATCACCAACGGCCATCTGGACGTGGTCCGGCACAGCGTGTCGTTGTGCGACAGGCTGGTTGTCGCGATCGGGGTCCATCCCGGCAAGAAGCCGTTGTTCTCGACCGAAGAACGGCTGAAGATGCTCGATGACGTCTGCGGGCCGGTGGCGGCCCAGGCCGGCTGCGTGCTCGACGCCGTGACCTACGACGATCTCGCGGTGACCGCGGCGCGCAAGCACGGCGCGACGATCATGATTCGGGGCCTGCGCGATGGCACCGACCTCGATTACGAGATGCAGCTCGCTGGGATGAACGGGACTATGGCGCCCGATGTGCAAACCGTCTTCCTGCCGGCCTCTCCGGCGGTCCGCCCGATTACCGGCACATTGGTGCGCCAGATCGCCGGCATGGGCGGGGACGTCTCGGCCTTCGTCCCGCCGCTCGTTGCGGCGCAGCTCAAGGCAAAATTCGCCGGATAACGGCGCACGTCCTCTCTCATCTGATCCGGAGTTGTCATGATCCGAATTCTCGCAGTTCTTGCCGCGCTTCTGTTCGCGGTGCCGGCGGTGGCGCAGCAATTGCCGGCAAATCTCGATAAGGCCAACGCTATCGTCATCGACACCACCAAGGGCCGCATCGTCATCAAGCTCAGGACCGACATCGCGCCCCAGCACGCCGAGCGCATCAAGCAGCTCGCGCGGGAAGGCTTCTACAACAACGTGCCGTTTCACCGCGTCATGGACGGCTTCATGGCGCAGACGGGTGATGGTCAGAACGGCAACGGCACCGGTGGCTCGAAATATCCGAACCTGAAGCAGGAATTCTCCAAGGTGCACTTTGCCCGCGGCATCGTCGGGATGGCGCGGCGCGGCGACAGCGTCGACAGCGCCAACTCGCAGTTCTTCATCATGTTCGCCGACGGTGGCAGCCTCGATAACCAGTACACGGTGATCGGCGAGGTCGTGCAGGGCATGGACGTCGTCGACAAGCTGAAGAAGGCACCCGCCGGCTCCCCCGGCGGCACCGTCACCGATCCCGACAAGATGGTGAAGGTGCAGGTCGCATCCGACATCAAATAGGAGCGGCCATGGCGCGCCGCGGTGGCAAGCTTCTGCTGATTGCCGCGATGCTGCTACTTGGCGTCCCCAGCGCGGTGGCCGAGGACCGGCAGGTCAACACCATCCAGGACATTTTCCGGCATTTGCGTACCTGCTGGAGACCGCCACCACCGGCCAAGGCGCGGCCACTCGACATCACCGTCGTCGTGAGCTTTAACCGGGCCGGAAACATTCTGGGCCATCCGAGGATTACCTATGAATCCGCGGAGGCCACCGACGATGACCGGCTGCAATACCGGATCGCGGTGATGGAGGCGTTGCAACGCTGCACGCCGGTGCCATTTACCGAAGCAATGGCCGGCGCCGCTGCGGGGCGTCCATTCGCGATCCAGTTCCGCAACCGGAAGACTTCACCCCCAACGCAAGAGAGACGAGCATGAGCGTCACCGAAAACACCCTGATCCTCGAGACCACGCAGGGCCCCGTCACCATCGAGATGCGGCCTGATCTGGCGCCCGGCCACGTCGCGCGCATCAAGGAACTGGTCCGCGAGGGCTTTTACGATGGCATCGTGTTCCATCGCGTGATCGACGGCTTCATGGCGCAGACCGGCTGCCCGCAGGGCACCGGCACTGGCGGCTCCGGCAAGAAGTTGAAGGCCGAGTTCAACAAGGAGCCGCATGTGCGCGGCACCGCTTCGATGGCCCGCGCCGCCAATCCCGATTCCGGTGACAGCCAGTTCTTCATCTGCTTCGACGACGCCCGCTTCCTCGACAACCAGTACACGGTGTGGGGCAAGGTCACCGAGGGCATGGACAACGTCGACAAGATCAAGCGCGGCGAGCCGGTGCAGAACCCCGACAAGATCGTCAAGGCGCGGATGGCGGCGGACAAGGAATAGTCACTCGTCATTCCGGGGCGCGCGCGTTAGCGCTAACCCGGAATCTCGCGTCACAATCTCGGGATTCCGGGTCGCCGCGCTCGAGGCGCGGCGTCCGGAATGACGGTGCTAGTGAGTCATGCGCACCGATCTCTTCGACTTCGATCTGCCGCCCGAGCGCATCGCGTTGCGCCCGGCGAGCCCGCGCGACTCTGCGCGGCTGCTGGTCGTGGAGAACGGCGCGCTGCGCGACCAGGTCATTTCCGACCTGCCGCAATGGCTGAAGGACGGCGACCAGCTCGTCGTCAACGACACCAAGGTGATCGCGGCGCAACTTAGGGGCCGCCGCATCGGGCGGGCGACCGAGCCGAAGATCGAGGCGACGCTGATCAAGCGCCTCGACGGCTCGCGCTGGCAGGCACTGGTAAAGCCGGCGAAGAAGCTCACGGCCGGCGACCGCATCCGCTTCGGCAACGAAGGCAAGGTCTGCCTGCTCGGCCATCTCGACGCCGAGGTCGAAGCCAAGGGCAATGAAGGCGAGGTGACGCTGTCGTTCTCGTTCCACGGCCCCACGCTCGACCAGGCCATCGCCGATCTCGGCAGCCCGCCACTGCCGCCCTATATCGCCTCCAAGCGCACGCCCGACGACCAGGACCTCGCCGACTACCAGACCATGTTCGCGGCCAACGAAGGCGCGGTCGCCGCGCCGACGGCGGGATTGCATTTCACCCCGGCACTGGAGCAGGCCCTGCACGCGCGCGGCGTCGGCATCAACCGCGTCACGCTGCATGTCGGGGCAGGGACCTTCCTGCCGGTGAAGGTGGACGACACCTCGGGCCACAAGATGCATGCGGAGTGGGGCACGGTCTCGGCCGAAACGGCGGAGCGGCTCAACACCGCGCGGAAGCACGGCGGCCGTATCATCGCCGTCGGCACCACGTCGCTCCGGCTGCTCGAAAGTGCCGCCAGCGTGGACGGCACCGTCCAGCCGTTCGCGGCCGAGACGTCGATCTTCATCACCCCCGGCTATCGCTTCCGCGCCGTGGATATTCTGCTGACCAATTTCCATTTGCCGAAGTCGACGCTGTTCATGCTGGTCTCGGCCTTCTCGGGGCTCGAGACGATGAAGCAGGCCTATGCGCATGCGATAGCGCAAGGCTACAGGTTCTATTCGTACGGCGATGCGTGCTTATTGTTTCGGGCAGGGTCGTAGGGTGGGTTAGCCCTGCGGATGCGCGAAGCGCAGTCCGCTGGCGTAACCCACCACTTCTCTATACGCGTGGACAGTAAAGAGGTGGGTTACGCCTTCGGCTAACCCATCTTACGCACTTTCTGTTACGCCATCACGCGCTGCGGCAGCAGCTCGGCGATCTGCACCGCGTTGAGCGCCGCGCCCTTCAAGAGCTGATCCGCCGCCACGAACATCGAGATCGAATGCCCTGAGGGGTCGCTGAGGTCCTTGCGGATGCGGCCGACCAGGACGTCGTCCTGGCCCGAGGCGTCAATCGGCATCGGGAAGTAGTTCTTGGCGCGGTCGTCGACCACCTTCACGCCCGGCGCCTGTGCCATGATGGCGCGGACATGGTCCTCAGTGATGGGCTTCTCGCATTCGAAGGTGATGGCCTCGCAATGGGCGCGCAGCACCGGCACGCGCACGCAGGTGACACCGATGGCGATCTTCTCGTCCTCGAAGATCTTGCGGGTCTCCTTGATGACCTTGGTCTCTTCGTCGTTGTAGCCGGTGTCGGGGTCGATGGCGGTGTTGTGGTTGAAGAGGTTGAAGGCGTAGGGGTGCGGCATCACCTTGGGCGTATAGACCTGCCCGTTGAGATTGGCGCGGGTGGATTCAACGAGCTCCTCCATCGCGGCGGCGCCGGCGCCGGAAGCCGCCTGATAGGTCGAGATGATCACGCGCTTGATGCGGTTCTTCTGGTGGATCGGCCACAGCGGCACCAGCGCGGTGATCGCGGCGCAGTTCGGGTTGGCAATGATGCCCTTGTGATCCCTGATGCGGCTCGCGTTGATCTCGGGGATCACCAGCGGCACGTTCGGGTCCATGCGGAAGGCAGACGAATTGTCGACTACGACCGCGCCGGCCTTGACCGCTACAGGCGCGAACTTCTTCGAGATGCTGCCGCCTGCGGAGAACAGGGCGATGTCGACGCCCTCGAAGGCGCGCTCGGTCAATTCCTCGATGACGACGTCCTGACCTCGGAACGACACCGTCTTGCCGGCCGAGCGGGCGCTTGCCAGCGCCTTGAGCTTGCCGACGCGAAAGCCGCGCTTGTCCATGGTGGCGATGAATTCGGCGCCCACCGCACCGGTGACGCCGACAATCGCGACGACGGGATCGTTACTCACTTTGTCCTCCATTGGCTTGAGAATTAGACAACAAAAAAGCCCCGGACCATCGAGGGCGGGGCTTCGGTAGAGCTGATGCGTTTTCGTCGACGACTACGCGCGCACGCCTCCCCGGGCCCCTGAGGCCGTGGTGGTTTTGGTCGTGCGTTTCGTGGTCGTGAACATGGCGGCGACTTATGCGGGAGAGTTTTGCAGCCGTCAATGGCTTTTCGCCCCGGTCGATGCCGGGGCCGAGCCCGCCGCTATTTGGCAGTCGCTATTTCGCCCTGGCGCCCGGCGGCTCCAGGATGACCTCCTTGAGGTCGTCGCCGCTGATCACGACAATCGCGAAATTGAGCCGGCCGCGTTCGCGCACCAGTCCGCCGCTGATCGCCTTGCCCGAGGCCGCGCGTTCGGCGACGCGCACGGCATCGGCAAGGCGGTGCCTGATCGCGCCGAGCGCTGCGAGATTGCTGCGATCGTCGTGGTCGAGTTCGGCGAGGGGGAGGGCGGCTTCACCGCCGACGAGTTCTCCGGTCGAAGCATTGATGGTGTGGCGCCAGATCCGGTCGTTGTGCAGGGTCTTCACGCGGTAGACCGGGACGCCCGAGCCTCCGTCGAAACTCACATCCGCCGTCGTGGCGCCGGCGTGCCGGCCTTCGGCAATCGCCATGGCCTGGCTGATCGAGATCGACGAGCTCCGGAAGCGCTCGATCTCACGGCTCACCGCTTGGCGATCGGCCTCGGCGTTGCCATCGGTCTCGCTGTGAAGGGCGGTGGGTGTGCTTCCGGCCGAGACGATCGCCTGCGCCGGCGCTGCGATGAGCACGGCCGACAGGGTGGCGGCAAGAAACGTCCAGGGATGTCGTCGTGGTGCCTTCATGCTCGAACCTTCCGCCAGCAAATGTGCCGGATGATCGTAAAGAATTCGCGGCCGACCTTGGGCAAAGGCCGGCCGCGGAGCGTCGTAGCAGGTTGTGCCCGCCGCGGCGTTCGAAACAGCACGAACCTCTTTGGGGCTGGTGAAAAAGCGGCCAGTGCTGCTATAACAAAACCATACCGTATCGTTTTATTTCGGTCAATGGCGGAGCCGCAGCCCCCGGAGGATAAGGTCGCGGGCTCACGGAATTGTCAGCGGGACGGGCGCCGCTGTGTGCCCTTTGCGGAGCTCTGGACGCGGTTGGCAGGCCCCAGCGCGCCGGCCAGGAACAGCTTGATCGCCGCCCGCATCCGCTTTTCGGCGGCCTTCATCTCGAGCGCCGTTCCGAACGTCGCCATGCGGTGGGTGTGACCGACGACGACGTCGAGAAACACCTCGGCGGCAATGGTGGTGTCTTCGACATCGAGCGCGCCTTGCGCCACCAGATGGTCGAAGAAGCGCGCCGTGGTGGCGACGGCCTTGAGCCAGCCTTCCTCCTTGCCGAGCTTGGCGACGTCAGGGAAGTTGATGGCCTGTGACGTCATCATGCGGCTGAAGGCGACGGCATCGGGACCGCAGGTGAATGTGAGCATCTCGCGCCCGATCTCGACCAGCCGCTGCTCCACCGAGATGTTCGAGGCGCTGGAGAGCTGCGTCTCCGCCGCTGCGGAGAGCGGCGCAAGCCAGCGCGCGATCTCGCGTCTCAGCACCGCGGCAAACAGGCCGCGCTTGTCGCCATAGCGGGAATAGACGGTGGGTTTGCTGACCCGGGCCGCTTCCGCGACCGCATCAAGCGAGGTCGCGTCGAAGCCGCGATCCAGGAACAGGCGGGTGGCGACCTCGATCAACCGCTGATCGCGCTCGATGGCGGCTGACTTCGTCGGCCGGCCGCCGCGGGATTTCGGCAGCTCGCGCCGTGGCGCCGCCGATCTCGTCTTGGTCGCAGTCAATCCCATGCCCAATGATTCCTGCGCGGTCGTGATAACAGTCATTCGCTCTATATCGCGCGGGAGCGGGGGCGTCATCGCGAATCTGGCCGAATTGGCCGTATCGTCAACGGTTTCCGCATGGCCTCGTTCCGTCATGAGGGATCAAGGAAGCGTCGAGGTCCAGGCCTGACCTGAAGCCGCCTTCTCATATCCGTACTGATACAGCGCCCGCATATAGGCGGTGTCGAACCCTTCCGAGGGCGCCGCCGGATAGTCGCGCGCGATGTAGGAAAGGTGGAAGCCGAGGCGGTTGCGCTTGGCGAAATCATAGGTCGAGAAGATGATCGAACGCGTCTGAGACTGGGTGATCGCCGACAGGCTGCGCGAGGCGACATCGATGGTGCTGTTGGAGACGAGCTCGAAATTGCGTTCGATCTTCTTGTTGACGAGGATGTAGATGTCCATCTTGGCGTTGCCCGGCAGGCGGCTGCCCTGGAACAGCAGGGCTTCCGGCAGCGTCAGCACCGGCGCGGTCACGCCGCCGTCGACATGCATCTCCTGAAACCTGCGGCCCTGGCCCTCGGCGTCGATCATGATCGGCGGAAACACCAGGGGAATGCTGGCGGAGGCCGCCATCACGTCGCGAAACAGTTTGAGCGCCTCAGGCGTTCCGACCGCTGCGATCTTGCCCATGTCCCAGATCGCGGTCCGCTGGGTGTCGAGATCGGTCGTCACCACCAAGAGCTTGCGGCCCTTGGCATTCTCGCGCGCGACTTGCGCCATGATCTCGGGGCCGACATAGCGGGCGACGAGTTCGCGCAGCCTTGTGTTGCCGAACAGGCCCGATCCGAACAGCACGCGCATGATGCTGGGATCGTTCAGCAGGCTCTCCGCGATGCCGCTGGTGTAGACCTCCCTCAGCGTGTCGTCATATTGCGAGCCGAGGAATGCAAAGGGCGCGATCAGGCCGCCCGTGCTCACGCCCGAGACGACCGAGAAGGTCGGACGGGTCCTGGCCGCGGTCCAGCCGTTGAGCACGCCGACGCCATAGGCGCCGTCGGCGCCGCCGCCTGACAGCGCCAGATAGGACTTCGTCGCGGTGCTGTTGTCCTTTTCGAAGCTGAATTTCGTGATGGGCTCATCGGCGTAGCGCCGGAGGCCGTCGATATCGAGCACGCGCGATGTGCTGGCTTCCGCGGCGGTATAGGGCGTGCGGGGCAGGGACGTGCAGGCGCCGAGCGCCAGGCTGCACGCAAGGACCAGGATTCCGCTCAGGCGGGCGCCTGTCCGCCTGATCCAGCCATGGGTCTGGCCGGACATTTCGGTCGAACTTGAAGGGATAGGCATCGTCGGTGGCTGGCGATCACGCTTGTACCGCCGCCGGCAAATTTGCCGCGGCATTCTCGTCCAGCCCCAAGATAAAACTACACGGTATCGTTTTGTTTAACAAGAGTGCCGCGCGCCCATATGGGCATCAATTGTGTCCCAGTCCGAGCCACAAACCGGCGGCCGCATCGTCCGGGCGGGTTGATCGGCCTCCTCCGACACGCAATAAGCACCGCCATGAATTCCGACAATGATCTGCCCAATCACTTTGAATTGCTCGCCTCGGATGGCGCCGCGCGCACCGGGCGCCTGACCACGCCGCATGGCGTGGTGCGGACGCCGGCCTTCATGCCGGTCGGCACCGCGGGCGCCATGAAGGGCATGCACTGGCGCGAGGTGCGGGACGCCGGCGCCGACATCGTGCTCGGCAACACCTATCATCTGATGCTGCGCCCCGGCGCCGAGCGGATCGCGGCGCTCGGCGGCTTGCAGACGTTCACCGGCTGGAACGGTCCCATGCTGACGGATTCCGGCGGCTTCCAGGTCATGTCGCTGGCGGATTTGCGCAAGGTCAGCGAGCACGCCGTCACCTTCCGCTCGCATATCGACGGCGCCAAGGTCGAGCTGTCGCCGGAGCGTTCGATCGAAGTGCAGCGCTTCCTCGGCTCCGATATCGCCATGCAGATGGACGAGTGCGTACGGCTGCCCGCCGAGCGCGCCGACATCGAGCGTGCGATGCAATTGTCGCTGCGCTGGGCCGAGCGCAGCAAGCGCGCCTTCGAGAGCGCGCCCGACGGTTACATGCTGTTCGGCATCGTGCAGGGTGGCGACGTGCCGCAGCTTCGCCACGCGAGCGCGCAAGGCCTGGTCGAGATCGGCTTCCACGGCTACGCGATCGGGGGCCTTGCCGTCGGCGAGCCGCAGGCGGTCATGCTGGCGATGATCGACGAGACCGCGCCATTGCTGCCGAGAGAGCGGCCGCGCTACCTCATGGGCGTCGGCACGCCCGACGATATCCTCGAGGCGGTGAAGCGCGGCGTCGACATGTTCGATTGCGTGATGCCGACGCGCAATGGCCGGCATGGCGTCGCGTTCACGCGCTTCGGCCAGGTCAATCTGCGTAACGCGCGCCATGCCGACGATCCGCGTCCGCTCGATGACGAGAGCTCATGGCCGTCAACGCGCGGCTGCGCGCGCGCCTACCTGCATCATCTCGTCAAGGCGGGCGAGACGCTGGGGGCGATGCTGCTATCCGAGATCAACGTCGCTTACTACCAATCCCTGATGCAGGGCATCAGGGACGCTATCGCACGGGGCAAGTTCGAGGAGTTCTATCAACGTACCCGCGAGGATTGGGCGAGGGGCGACATTGCGGCGCGTTAGAGCAACGGCACACGGTCAGTTGCACACGAACCGCTGCTTCACGGCATGCTTGGTCACGAAACCATAGCCGCAATTGTCGCAGGTCCAGAGATAGCTGATCATCTGGTCCGAGACGTAGGCGGATGCTTCGGCGGCGACCATGGAGTCGGCGCAGACCGGACAGGTGGGCAACTCGCTGCAACGCGGATCGCGGTTCAGCGCGACGGTCGACATCACTTCAGCAACTGCTGACATCGTGGTGACCTCCCTGCTTTAAGACGTAAGTCTAACATAAGCAGAACCGGTTGACGAGGTCGCAACACAAATGCGTTGGTTTTCTGATATTTGTAGCTCACGTGATTTTGCGATGCAGCGTATTTAACATGTGCCGCATTGTCGCTTGCGTGTCGCCGTAAGCTGTCTGTAACTGCGCAAAAGCCGCGACAGAAGCGCAGATGTTGTCACAGGGAGTTCATCATGGACGCGTCGTCCAAGACGGGTGCAGCGCACCAACCCGGCCGCGGCCGGATCTACTCTTCGATCGTCGAAGCTTTTGGCGACACGCCGATCGTGCGGTTGCAACGGCTGCCCGGCATGCGCGGCGTGAACGCGACGATTTTGGCAAAACTTGAATATTTCAATCCGGCCGCAAGCGTGAAGGACCGCATCGGTGCGGCCATGATCATCGCCATGGAGAAGGCGGGCATCATCAAGCCCGACACCGTGCTGATCGAACCGACCTCCGGCAATACCGGAATCGCGCTTGCCTTCGTCGCGGCCTCGCGCGGCTACCGGCTCAAGCTGGTGATGCCGGAATCGATGTCGATCGAGCGGCGCAAGATGCTGGCCTTTCTCGGCGCCGAACTGGTGCTGACGCCGGCAGCCCAGGGCATGAAGGGCGCCATCGCCGCCGCAGAAGAACTGTTGAAGACGACGCCGAACTCGGTGATGCCGCAGCAGTTCAAGAACCTCGCCAATCCCGAGGTGCACCGCCGCACCACGGCGGAGGAGATATGGAACGACACGGCCGGCAACATCGATTTCTTCATCGCCGGTGTCGGCACCGGAGGCACAATCACGGGCGTCGGCCAGGTGCTGAAGCCGCGCAAGCCATCTTTGCGGGTCGTGGCGGTCGAGCCGGAGGAGAGCCCGGTGCTTTCGGGCGGCCAGCACACCCCGCACAAGATCCAGGGCATCGGCGCCGGGTTCGTGCCTGACATCCTCGATCGTTCGGTGATCGACGAAATCGTGAAGGTCAACTCGACGACAGCGATCGAAACCGCGCGCGCGCTGGCGCGGCATGAGGGCATTCCGGGCGGCATCTCTTCGGGCGCTGCGATCGCGGCCGCATTTGAGATCGGCAAGCGGCCGGAAGCTGCGGGAAAAACCATCCTGGCTATCGTGCCGTCGTTCTCCGAGCGGTATCTTTCGACGGCTCTGTTTGAAGGAATCTAGGACATGGCGGATCAACCGAGGCGGCCGCGTACGCTTGGCGATGCCAGGACGGAAGCCGAGGCGGCGTTCAAGAAGGTGACGGCCAAGGTCGCCGCGGCGTCGCCGAAACCAAACGCAGTTCCCGGCATCAAGGAGCAGGTCACGCTGCGCATCGACCAGGACGTGCTGCAGTTTTTCCAGGAGAGCGGGCCGGGCTGGCAGGACCGCATCAACGAGGCGTTGCGGAAGGCTGCGGGGAAGTAGTTAATCTCGTCATTGCGAGCGTAGCGAAGCAATCCAGCGTCTTTCCGCCGTGACAGCCTGGATTGCTTCGTCGCAAGGGCTCCTCGCAATGACGGAGCATGCTGCGACATCGTCGTACCAAAGAAAAAGCCCGGCGCGAGCCGGGCTTTGTGTTTGCGATCTGGCCTCAGCGGCGGAACATGCCGCCCATCATGCCGCCGACGACCCCGCCCACGAAGGCCGCCCCGGCAGCATCGCCCGGATTGCTGCGATGGGGAGCCGGTGCCGGCGCGCTGCCTGCGGGCGCGCTCGCGGCGCGGCGGGCAGGTTTCTGGCTGCCATCACTCGCTGTTGCCGGGGCCGCCACGATCTCCGAGAGCAAGGCCTTGTGCTGGTTCTTATTGAGGTACCCGGACGACGGATAGCCGCGCGCGGCCTGCCAGCGCTTGAGCACTGCGCGGGTCTCGTCGCTGAAGACGCCGGTCTGCTTGGTGTCGAAGCCGAGGGCGTTGAGGCGGCGCTGCACGTCGCGGCGCTGGGTCTTGTCGAGGCCGATCTGGTCTTCGGTGAGCTGAGTGGCCTCATCGGTAAAGGTCGCGGGATCGACGCCGGCGTTGAGCGTGCGGGTCGCGGTGGACGGACCGCTCTTGATCGCCGCGAGGCGAGCCAGCGCCAGCGCCTTGAACTGACCGTTCGGATAGGCGGTGAGATAGGCGTTGAGCTCTTCGGGCTTGTTGGATTCCTTCACCGAGCGCCAGTATTCGAGCTCGACACCATCAGAGCTTCCGCTCGCGGCCGGCACGATGCCGGAAGCGGTCGGGGCTGCGTTGGCGACCTGGGTCGTCGGGGCCTGATTAAGATAGACGGTGCCGGTCAGGTTGGTGTGGCCCCAGGGCAGCTGGCCCTTGCGGGTTTCTTCATTGACCTGGGCGCGCACCGACGTCATCGCCTGCTGGATCTCGACGCCAGGCTTGGTGATGTTGTCGATCAGCGCGCGGGTGAACGGGCTGTTGTTGCCCTCCTGGCCGTCGAGCGCGGTCTGGCCAGGGCCGGTGGCGAACGCGATCAGCGTGCCTTCGCCGGACTTCATTTCGGCAAGGCCGCTCTGCACGTTGACGCTGCGGGTCGCCGAGCTCGACTTGATCTTTGCGGCGAACGGATTGTCGCGGCAGGCATCGAGGAAGACGAGCTTGACCTTGGCATCGCCCATGGTCTGGTCGAGCGTCAGGTCGATGTTGATGGCGGCTCCCAGCTTGACATCCATCTCCGACTTGATGTCGGCGTCGACAGGCAGGAGATAGTTGATGCCGCCGACGGCGATGCCGTGGCCCGCATAATAGAACAACGCGATATCGGAGCCCTGCGCCTTGCGACCGAAGTCGAGCAGCTTCTCCGTCATCTGGTCGCGGCTGAGATTGGATCCTTCGATCACCTCGAAGCCGACATTGCGCAGCGTCGCCGCCATCGCCTTGGCGTCGATTGGCGGGTTCGGCAATTGGGCGACATTCTTGTAGCTGCCGTTGCCGACGACGAAGGCGACGCGGCGGTCGGCCTTTGCGGCACTGATCGACAGAGCCATGCACATCAGCGAAGCGAGGAGGGTGAGATAGCGCATCTGGAATCCCCAACAGAATCGAATTGCAGGCAGCAACAAATTGGCAACGAACCTACACGAAGTGCCCGACTTCGCGCCACCGAAACGGCGGTACGTCGCGTCCAAACCGCTGCTGTGTGGCCGAATGTGCACGATGGGAATACTCCCCAACGTGATCCAAATCACACGGCCACTTGGTTTTGTCGCGCGAGGCGGTGCGAGGTTCACTGCGCGCGAGCGGGAACCGCTGATGCCGGCTTTAAATTGAGGAGATTGCCGCACAGGATCAGCGCCGCGCCCAGTACGGTCCAGGTGTCGAGGCGCTCCGAATACAACAGCCAGCCGACGGTGGCCGTAAGTGGAACCCGCAGAAAGTCCATCGGCACCACGATGGTCGCATCCGCGTAACGGAGCGCGCTGGCGAGGCAGTAGTGCGAGAACGTGCCGCAGACGCCGATGACGAAGAGCCAGCCCCAGAGGTAGGCTGACGGCCAGGTCCAGACATAGAGCGTCGGCAGCAAGCCCACGACCATCTGCACCACGATCATCCAGAACAGGATCGACAATGCGCTCTCGGTCCGGGTCAGCGATTTCGCCAAGATCATGGAAATGCTGAAGCCGATCGCGGCCCCGAGCGCGATCAGCTGGCCCGGATTGATCTCGCCGGTGGCGGGGCGCACGATCATGACGACGCCGACGATGCCGAGCACGACGGCGGCGATCTTCCAGACCGTCATGCGCTCGGCCAGGAACGTTGCGGCCAACAGCGCGGTCCAGATCGGCATGGTGAATTCGATCGCCACCACCTGGCCGATCCCGATCAGCGTCAGTGCGTAGAACCAGCCGAGCTGCGCGAAATAATGGACCCCGTTGCGTGCGAGGTGCTGCGGCAGGCGTTTGGTCGCGACCGCCTTGAAACCGCCGGCCCGATAGATGAGCGGAAGCAGAAGCGTGAACCCGATCACCGAGCGCACTTCCATGATTTCGAAGACATTCAACTCGCGCGTGGTCTCGCGTCCGGCCACGGCCATGACCAGCATCAGCGCCAGCCAGCCGGCCATCCACAGTGCAGCCATGGTTTTGGACGGTGTCGCGGTCATCGGTCTGGGTGCGGGAGATCGAGCCTGAGGGGGACGGCCGGTATCAGCGACATCGCCGCGGTTTGCAACGGCCAAATCTGCGGATGCAGCGATGCAAGGCGGCGTGCTAAGGCATCATTGAACAACAAGAAAAGGGAGATATTCGCTCATGCATATCTTGCAGCCGGCCGAATGGAAGAAACCGCGAGGCTTTTCTCATGGTGTGGTCATGGAAGGGCCGGGCCGCTGGGTGGTGCTGGCCGGGCAGACCGGCGGCGACGAGACGGGCAATTACGCGCCCGACATGGCCGCGCAAGTTGCGACCGCGCTGAAGCGGATCATCAAGCTGCTGGGCGAGGCCGGTGCGGGTCCCGAGCATATCGTCCGTCTGACGTGGTACCTGACCAGCCGCAGCGAATATGAGGCTGCCGGGCCCGGCATCGGCGCGGCCTGGAAGGAAACGCTGGGACGCAATTTCCCGCCCTCAACGCTGCTTTACATCGGCGGTCTCGTGGACGAGCGGGCCAAGGTCGAGATCGAGGTCACGGCGTTCGTGCCGAACGCATAAAAAAGACCCGGCGAAGTCGCCGGGTCGATTGTCTTGCGTGCGATCCGCCTTAGCGCGCCAGCGTGATGCTGGCCCCGCGGAACTGGCTGTCCGCGCGCATCGTGACGTTCTGCTTGTTGCCGGACGTTTTCAGCGTGATGTTGGCGTTGAAGCCGGCGGTGGAGGCGACCAGCTCGTAGTTTCCACCGCCACCGCGGCCCTGGAGCGCGCCGCTGATGTTGCGGCTGGCCTCGGACCAGCTGCCGGCGATGGCGCCGCCTTCGGCCCTGACGTTGGCGCCGAGGTTGAACTTGTAGGCGTCGCTGGCGCAGGTCAGCGACATCTCCATGGTCGGGCCGATCGGAGCGTATTTGGCCCGGCAACGGATCCGCTCGGTCGAGCCGTCATCAAGCGTGACGGTGCCGGCACCGCTCCAGGTGCCTGCCAGCGAGGCGAACGGACCGGATTGGGCCTTGCTTTCAGAGTTGGCGATACCCGCCGCAAACAAAACGGCGGCCGCAATCAGCAGCCGCCGGCCAATAGCGCGAGTCTCAGCTGATTTACTGGCGCGATGCTTCCCACCGCCCGCTGCACGGTATGCCTGCAGATGCTCCATTCCACTTCCCCGATCCGGCGTTGCCGTTGAGTTGACCGTTAGCATATGCACCATTGATCGAAACTTTCACAAGTCCCCCGCTACCGATGGTGCCGGAAACGTTAGCGCCGGGTGCGGTGATCCTGCCATCGGCAACCGTCAGCATCGAGCTTGCGGTCGGCTCGCAAGAGCCGCTCTTGGTCACGATCGTGACCTGCCAGTTGCCGTCATAGGGGCTCTGGGCGAAGGCGGGAGCGGCGAGGGTGCCGGCGAAAACTGCAGCGGCACAGAACACCGCAATGCGATCAAAACGCATGAATTCCGTCCTTGAATTTGTCCGATATGCTGACGCTTATTCGGGCGAAATGTGACGGAAATTTGTTGCGACGCCAAACCGAAAATAGTTCCTGTGGAAACAATGGTTTATTTGCGTTTTTGACACCGATTTTCGAAGCAAAATCAACGCGGGTTCACGTTAAGGGTAAACATCAGGCGAGACTCGGCGCCGAGGTCGCGAACTGCTCGTCCTGAATCTTAGACGGCAGTGCCTTGTGGACCTTTACGTAATCGATCACGTCGGCCAGCAATTTGAGTCCGAGCGGAGCGAGCGCGCGCTCCCAGAGTTCCCGCGCCGTCTCGCCTTTCTTCACGAAGCACCAGTCCTGGGCGGCGATGGCGCCGGCGTCCATGCGGTCGGCGAGATGGTAGATCGTGCCGCCGGCGATCGGATCGCCTTCCTTGATGGTCCATTCCACGGCCGCCTTGCCGCGGTGGCGCGGTAGCAGCGAGGGATGATAGCCGATCCCGCCGAACGTCGCTGCGGCCAGAGCGTCCTTGCCGATCCGGGCGTGGCTGTGTGCCGTGATGATCAGGTCGGTATCGGGGGCAATCTCGGAAGCCACCACCAGCTTCGGATTGGCCTGGACCACCACCTCGATACCGGCCGCCTTGGCGGTCGCGGCGAGGCGATCCTCGGCGTCGGCCACCACGACCCGGACGATCGAGACGCTGTGCTCCCGGAGCATGTTCAGGGTGGTCACGCCGAAATGGCGGGAGCCGACGAGGGTAATGCGCATGGGTGTCCAATCCGTCTCGCAGCTGCGTCATCCCCCGATAACATGTCGGTACGTCCTGTCACCATCCACGCCGCGTTTGCGCGGGTTATCAACAATGCAACTGGTACGGAGCGTCCCGGTGCTTCCATGCGCGCATTGCACCGGCTCCGCGACCGAGCGCATGCGAAGTGCCTGATTTTCGCTTCTTGCATTGGTTGGGCCGCGCCGGCGGGCCGTGCCGCGCACCGATTTCTGGATCGCGGACCAGTTGCCGCGGCGCCACGGTCGGATGGCAAATATGGGCAAGCCGGTTCCTGTGTGTCTTTCCAGACAGACGAGATATTCGGTCTGCCATAGCTTGCATGAACCGGGGCTGGCGACATTTCATTCCGGATCCGTTTTCGAACCCGGCTTTTGGCCGCTGGCGTGATCGCCAGCGGCTTTTTCATGCCATGCGTCGCTAAATCATCTGACGGTAATACGTTCTCAACCAGCTTGGCGTATCGACGAATCTGTCGCGGATTTGTATTGCGTACCGCGACACCGAAAACGTCCGCCGGCGTGGGTGCGCCGCGCGGGCCTTTTCGCCGGGGCCGATTTCATGCCGAGCGCAATTGAGCAGATCGTCGACATCTATGTCCGACTGAAGAACCGGCGCGGCCTCGACCAGCTGATGATGCACCGGCAGCGGCTCGCGGTCGATCTGAAGAGCAGGTCGGGCTATGATTTCAGCCTGCCAATCGGCCAGATCGACGAGGAGATCGCGATCATCGAGGCAGGTCTCAGCCGGCTCAAGGCGGGGACGTCCACGGCGGTCTAGCGATGGCTCCGCACGGGCGCTGACCGACCGCCGCGCTAACGGGCCGCTCAGTCGCGCCGGCCGCCGTCGATGACCGTGAACAACGGCCGCGCCGGGGTCGGCTCGACCAGCAGCTCTTCGACGAGCGCAGTTGCCGCATCGACATATTTGCGAGTCGGCTTGTCCAGCGGACGCTTGGCCTCGTCATCGAGCGCGACCTTCGCGGCCTCGACCAGCTTGCGCATGCGTGCCGCATGGTCATCGCCGGCGGTCAGCGTCGCGCGCGCCAGCGAGCGGAGCACGAACAGCTCGCCCTCGAGGCGGAGCAGACGGTCGTTGAGCCTGGTGAGGACGGTGTTGAGTTCGGCCATGGCTGATGTTCGGTGCGGAGGATCCGCCCTGATCTAGCGGCGATCGGTGAACGGAGTCCAAACGCCATCGGCGCAATTGGGCTGATTTTCCGGTCCGCCTCGTGCGCCTGCGTGATCCCGCCGATGTGACCGGTTGTGACGCGCAGATGAATGGTGTGGGTGGCGGCTGATCGCGGCTCACCCTGCGGTTGGTGGACAGGGGGGTCGGTTTTCGCAGAGCCAAGCAGGGCGAGCGCGACGGATGCCTTTATCCTGTCATCCAGCTCCCGCCCAGCGCCGTCCGAACACGGGCGGCTTCGTCTTCACCGCCTGCCAGCCGAAGAAGTGATGCTTCCCGGACCAGCTGTGCACCACGCTACTGCAGATGCTGCATTTGAAGCTCCCGGCGTGGGCCTCGCTGTGCTCCTCCCGCGTCGCGGTGTAGTTCATGCTGCAACCGGTGCAGGTGAATTCTTCGATCGTCCAGATGCTGTTGGCCATTGCACCGCATGTTCTTTGGGACCTCGACACACGGTAGGAGCGGGCTTTTGCAGCGGCGTAAACCGGCCCAGGGAAATCCGGTTAATCGCCGTTAGCTAAACCCGTCTCGGATCGCGATCCAGGCGCGCTCCGTCGGTCCGGCCGCTCCGCATGTCCCGGTCGATGCGCATCTGCACGCGCCTGATGGCGAGCTGCGGCAATCTGCCTTGCACCCGCCCGGAGCGGACCTTGTCGTCGATGGCATAAGCGTAGCGCCAAAAGCCCGGCGCGGCGTTTGGCTTGAGCGCGTAGTGTATGCCGCGATGAACGCCGGTGTGATGATCAGGCTCTATGGGGCGGTGCGCCATCGCTTCGAAATGCTCCTTGAGCCGGAGCGTTCCTAATCCGAGGGACTGGTCGTCTTGACGCCGGATGCGCGGCTGGCAATAACGCTTGCCGTGCAAGTGCCGGAACCCGCGTCGATGCCGCAAGGAAGGTCGTGCCCGTGAAAAGTCTCCGTCAGCTCCTGACGGGAGAGGATATCATCCAGCTCGTGATCCGGCTCGGCCTGCTTGCCCTGCTGATCATCTGGACCTTCCTGATCATCCGCCCGTTCGTGCCGATCCTGGCCTGGAGTGGCGTGCTCGCGGTCGCGTTCTATCCGGCCTTCAGCTGGGTCGCCAAGATCCTGGGTGGCCGTCCGAAGACCGCGGCAGCGATCCTGACCCTGATCACGCTCGGCATCGTCATCGGCCCTGCGACCTGGCTCGGCCTCAGCGCCGTGGACGGGGTGCGGGAGCTGGCGCATCAACTCGGCACCGGCGACCTGGCGCTCCAGTCGGCGCCAGAGCAGCTCAAGTCGTGGCCGCTGGTCGGCCCGTGGCTCTATGAGCTCTGGGACCAGGCCTACACCAATATCCGCGCGGTGCTGCGCGAGGTGGCGCCATATCTCCAGCCGCTGGCGGGACCGCTATTGTCGCTCGCGGGCGATGCTGGCCTCGGCACGGTGCAATTCCTGCTCTCGGTGTTCGTCGCCGGCTTCCTGTTTCCGCATGGACCGCGGCTGGTTGCGGCCGGCCGCAACTTCCTGTTTCGCATCGTGCCCGAGCAGAGCGAGCATTTCCTGGAGCTCGCGGGCGCGACCATCCGCGCGGTGGCGCAAGGTGTGATCGGCGTCGCGGTGGTACAAGCGCTGCTTGCCGGCTTCGGCTTCAAGCTTGCGGCCGTGCCGAGCGCGGGCCTTCTCGCCTTCATCGTGCTTCTGCTCTCGATCGTGCAGATCGGCGCCTTCCTCGTGCTGCTGCCGGTGATCATCTGGATCTGGACCGCCAAGGATGTCACTACGGCGCTGTTGCTCACCGTGTTTCTCGTCCTGGTCGGCTTCATCGACACCATGCTGAAGCCGCTCGTCATGGGGCGTGGCCTGACCACGCCGACCATCGTGATCTTCGTCGGCGTGATCGGCGGCACGCTCGCCCACGGCATTGTCGGCCTGTTCATCGGGCCGATCATCCTGTCGGTGGCCTGGGAGCTGATGATGGCCTGGATCAGGACGGAGGACCGGGCGGAGACGGGCGAGGGCTGACCCGGCGCCTCATTGGCGCGATCGGCCCGCGGTGTCGCACCAGAGCCCGACGGCCTGCGGCCTATGGCCTGTGATCAAAGCGCTCCCGAACTTGTCTGTTCGACTAGACAAGTTAGGATTGAGACGATTCTGGTTTCGATCTACGGCAGTGATGGCGAAGTCTTCCAAGCTGGTTGCCGCCAGGCGCGGCAAGGTATTGTTGGTCAGACGACGGTCGGACGGCCTGTGGATGTTCCCGGGCGGCCGCAAGCGTGCGCGCGAGTCCGACAAGGACTGCCTGCGGCGGGAGATCAAGGAGGAACTGCCCAAGCTGAAGCTCGGCAGGATCAGTCTCTGGAAGGAAGTGAAGGCCAGAAACAAGCGCTCCGGCCGCAAGATGAGTGACGCCATCTTCATCACCAAGACCGCCAAAGGCAGGCTCGCGATCGGCGACAAGAACGAGATCGACCGCGCCGCCTGGCAGAAGCCGCGCGGCATCCGCCTGACCGCGACCTCGCGCTACATCCGCGATCGCCTGTTTCCGAGGAAGCCGCAGCGTTGAGCCAATCCCCGCGGCCCGCCGGTTACACGCCGGCGGGCCCCTTCGACGCGTTAACGGCCGGTGGGGTCGTCGCTTCTGCCAGGTCGAATTGCACCTTTCTGCGGTCCACCCGCTGAACTACTGCCGCTGCCAGACGCTGCTCCTGTCCCGGTCGTCCCGGTACCTGAAGTTCCGCCGGCGCTCGTGCCTGCCGCCCCCGCGGCTCCGCCCGTTCCTCCGGGGCCAGCTCCATTCCCGGCACTGGCGCCTGTACCAGCTCCAGCTCCAGCGCCGGCGCCGGCTCCCGCGCCACCCGCTCCGCCCGCGCCTTGGGCATAAGCGAGCCCCACGGATCCGCCTGCGAGCAGGGCGCACGTCAACAATGACAAGACTGTTTTTCGCATACGAAGGCTCCTATCTGTTTTATGTGTTTGGCTAACCGAGCCTGCAAAAGGATGTTCCTAGGGACGTTCAATCGAGCTGCGTCGTGGCGCGGCCTCTCCGGGCGAGCCGAGCGCTTGGCCATCCATAGGAACCAAGGTCCGGACCTGCCTTTACCTTCCGCCCGCGCGCCAAAGCCTTCTTTGACACGCACCATCCATGGAGCATCGAGATGCGAACGACATTGGTAGCCTTGTTGATCTTCTTCGGATCTTCTCTCGCGGCGAACGCAGAACGCGATTATCCGTGGTGTGTCTTTGGCGGGCAGCTTGGCTATTCCGGCGACTGCTCTTACGTGACGAGAGAGCAATGCCTGGCGTCGGCATCCGGCCGCTGGAATACCTATTGCGACATAAATCCACGCGTGAGGTTCAAGCAGCAGATCGAGCCCGAGACGAAGAGGTCGCAACAACGGCAGCGACAATGAACCGTTTCAAATGAGCCTTCTCGAAAAGGCTCATCGTAGCGTGCGGCGTGCGAGAGGGCGGTACTCCATTGCGGCACGTTATGCCGTCCACCGTTCTGATCACGCCAGCACGCCTTCGGTGTGCTGCTTTGGAACGAGTCGGCGAGGCAGGCGTAGACTCCTGGCTCCCGGCCCATCCCCAAGCGCCCCAAGCCCCCGGGCCGCGAGAAAACCTTCCCCACAAGGTTGGCGACCTCAGGGCCTTCGCACTGAGGTCGTTTGGCGCAAGACGTGTGAACCAGTTCACAAACGCTCGGCGGAATCGCTGCTATGAGGAGGTCATTGCTTAACCGAATTATTTTGAACGAAACGCCCCAGCGTGGCTCCAAGCGCTGGGGTTTTTCGTGCCTGCCATGTGCATCGAGCTCCGCGATCGCATTGGTCTTCGCATCGACGGCCGCGTAGGCGATTTCACGCGTCGGAACGGGAGTTCCGATCTGCGGGCAATCGACAGCCGGACTGTCGGGATCGCGATGGCGTCCCGGACGTTGCCCACGCGCGTGCGTTCCCGGGGCAAATCCCATATGCATGGCGACAAGCAGCCGAATCGGGATGAGAGCGGCTGGCGTTCGGTTGCCGACAATTTACGACCAGAGACGGATTCAAGTGAGGCTTTCCAAAAAAGCGCGGACGACCAAAACGTCGCCCAAGAAGAGCAAGGGGTCGCAGCGCGCAACGATCTCGTCTTCGTCGCCACTCGGGATGATGGCTCTCCATCTGCTTGCACAATGGAAGCAGTCCGGACGCAGCGGTCTCGTTTTTCTTGCCGAGAGCGAGAACAGGGCAGAGCGGCTGGGCAGCGTCATTCACGCGCTCGACCCATCGTGCGAGGTCCTGGTGTTTCCGCGGCTGAACACCTTGCCGTTCGACCAGCTGGAGCCATCCCACGAGCTCGCGGGGCGCAGAGCCTCGGTGCTGCGGCGCCTCGCAAAATCCAGAAAGCCGCTCTTTCTGGTTTCGACGGTGGAAGCCGTGATGGAGCGCCTGCCGCCGCCTGCGAGCCTGTCGCGCCTGAGCGTGAGCTTGAAGGTGGGCGGCGCGTTTTCAGAGCAGGACCTCGAGACGCGCCTCCAATCCCTGGGATACGATCTCGACGACGAGCCGGATTATCCGGGCGGGGCGCTGTTTCATGGCCAGACCTTCGAGATATTTCCCGCAGGCGCGCTGGGGCCATTCCGGATCGAGCATTCGGATCGCGCGATCAGGCGGATCGTGGCGTTCGATCCGAAAGAGCACGACATCATCTTCGAGACGAGCGAGCTTCTCGTCGATCCCATGTCGGAGCGGCTCGGCTTCGCCGAAAAGCGCGGCAAGCGCGCGACGCTGTTCGACTATTGCGGGCGCGCCAAATGGATCGCCGATGCGGGGGTCCCGTTGCACGCCGACGCCTGGCTGAGCACGATCGAGGAAGCCGCGCCCCGCGCGGAGCGGGAGCGCGAATATATCGGGCGGAGTGATTGGAAGAGGCTCTCCAAGGGCACGAAGGTGTTGCCGCGGACGGCATCCTTTCGCACCACGCCGGAATTTTCCAAGCTGACATCCGCAAGGAAGGCGCTGCGGGCCTTCGTCGATGAGATGCGCCGGGCCGGCTCGCGCCTGATCCTCGTCGCCGCGCAGGAAGACGATCTGCGCGTGATGGAGCGGATGGGCGGCGTCAAGGCACAGCGCTGCAAGGACTGGGACGAGGCGACGAGCGGGCGAAATGGCGAGACGGCGCTTCTGGCCGATCTCGACGCGGGCTTCGTTGTGCCGGGGAAAAAGCCTCTTGCCGTGGTGACGGCGTCCGACGTGCTCGGCAGCCGGGCGCATCATCCGCAGCCGATGGCGCGGGCCTGGAGCGCGGCCTTCGATCACGCCGATGTGCCGGAGCAGGGCACGGTGGTCGTCCATCTCCAGCGCGGCCTCGGCGTGCTCGACGGCTTGCAGACCGTGAACACGGGCGGTGGCACGTTGCGGGAGATGATCCGCCTCAAGTTCGCCGGCGACAATGCGGTGCTCGTGCCGCCGCCCGATCTCGCCTTGATGTGGCCTTATGCGACCGAGCTCGGCAAGCTCGCGCTCGATAAGGCGGATGGCAGCTCATGGTGGGCGCGCCGCACCTCGGCCGAGCGCGAGATCCAGGCCGCGGGCAAGGTGCTGGCCAAGCACATCAGCCAGCGCCGTCGGCGGCAGGCTGAAAAGCTAGTTCCGCCGGGATCGGCCTACGAGAAGTTCGTGGCGCGTTTCCCTTATTTCACGACGATCGACCAGGCCAAGGCGATCCGCGACGTGCTGGATGATCTCGCCTCCGGTCACCCGATGGACCGGGTGATCTGCGGCGACGTCGGCTTTGGCAAGACCGAGGTGGCGCTCCGCGCGGCGGCCGCCGTGGTGCTGTCGGGCAAGCAGGTGGCGATCGCGGTGCCGACGACGGTGCTGGCGCGGCAGCACGTCGCAACCTTCCAGAAGCGCTTTGCGCCCTTCGGCATCGAGGTCGGAAACCTGTCGCGGGCGACGTCCGGCGCGGAGCTGCGCGAGACCAAGGAGGGACTGCGCCGCGGCCGGATCAAGGTCGTGATCGGCACGCAGGCGCTCACCGGCAAGGACGTGAAGTTTAGTGATCTCGGCCTCGTCATCATCGACGAGGAGCAGCATTTTGGCGCGGCCGAGAAGGCAAAGCTCTCGAGCCTCGCCAAGAATGTCCACGTGCTGATGATGAGCGCGACGCCGATCCCGCGGACGCTCGCCGCGGGCCTTGCCGGCTTCCGCGATCTCAGCGTGATCGCCTCGCCGCCGGTGCACCGGCTTCCGGTCGCAACCAGGATCGCACCGCTGTCGGATGCCGCCATCGCCTCCGCGCTGCTGCGCGAGCAGCGGCGCCACGGCCAGAGTTTTTTGATCTGTCCGCGCATCCAGGACCTCGACCCGATGCTGGCGCGGGTCCAGGCGGTGGCGGGCGACCTTCGCATCGTCGCTCTGCACGGCAGATTGGCGGCCGACGAGATCGACGACCGCATGATGAGCTTCGTCGAGGGCAGGGCCGACGTCCTGCTCGCGACCAACATCGTTGAGAGCGGCCTCGACATTCCCCGCGCCAACACCATCGTGGTGTGCTGGCCCGAAAAATTCGGCCTTGCCCAGCTGCACCAGCTGCGCGGCCGGGTCGGCCGCGGCGGCATTCGCGCTTTCGCCCATCTCTTGACCGAGACCTATTCCGGGCAGTCCGAGAAGCGGCTCGCCGTGCTCGAGGAGTTCAGCCGGCCGGGCGCCGGCTTTGCCATCAGCGAGCGCGACCTCGATCTGCGCGGCGCAGGTGACCTGTTCTCGGAGCAACAATCCGGCCATGTTCAGGTGTTCGGCCCCGTGCTCTACAGCCACCTTTTGAAAATGGCCTCCGAGAAGGTCGACGAGGGGCGGGCCGCGGTGTGGGTGCCCGACCTGAACCTGCCGGTCGGCGACATGCTGCCCGAGACCTATGTGCAGTCCGAGCCCGTGCGGCTTGAGCTCTATGCCCGGGCCGCAAGATGCACTGACGAGGACGACCTCGAGGACCTCGAGGAGGAAACCTCGCGCCGCTTCGGCCCGTTGCCGAAGGTCGCGCGCGACTTCTTCACAGCCGCAAGGCTCAGGCTCGAATGCAAGCGCAGGGGCATCATCCGCCTCGACGTCGGCCCCGAAGCTGCGGCCGCGACGTTCCTGCCGGGGCGCTTGCGGAAGTCGCGGGGAAAGGCACTGCAACGCGATGGCGATCGCGTCGTCTATCACAGCCCGATGCGGGATGCGCCATTCGAGCGGGTGGAGGAGTTGTTCGAGCTGCTCGATGAGGGGTAGGGGCGCTCAAAACGCGAAAACAACCCCATGCACAGTAGCTAAGTGCCTGCTGGGACAACGTCTTCTGCATCCGGCGCAGGAGCGGTTGACGCGTCGGGCAAAACAGTGGCATTCTGCCATCTTCGGAAAATCCGTTGAAAGAACTGTCGGACCCAGGCCAAAGCGGCGGGCGCGACAACGTTGCGAGCACTGTCGCCGCGCCTCGCCGGGTATTCCAGTCATTCCATCGCGCAGACCCCGTACTCGAAGGGGGCGGCGAAGCCCCATCCGCTGGCCAGGCCGCTAACGTGGAATTAATCCAAAAAGCCTACGATTTTAGGCAGTTGTGTATGGGTGCTGCGTAACGGGTGCGTCGCGAGGACGTTCCATGGGCGGCTTCCTTTTGCTAGCTCATGGGGTCAATGCACGTGACCACGACTTTCGAAACGGAATGCCTCGTCGAACAGCTCGACCCTGCAGCACTTGCCGCCGCCGCAGCAGCGCTCGAACCCGTAGCCCCGGAAGCTTCAGCACCGATCAAGCGATCCAGCCGGACAGTCCTGGTACTGTCGGTGTGTGCCCTGGCCATCAATGGCTCGGCGGCGATCTACACGTTGCCGTCCGAGTTTCCGTCGCTGAATGTCAGCCGCCTGGCCGACCTCTTTCCGCGCGGGGAAGCCTCCGCGCCCAAACCGGATCCGGTTGTCGCGGCCCTGAAGGACATTCAGGCGGCCCAGCAGCAACACACGGCTTTGCTGCAGGAGAACAATCAAGCTTCGCAGCAGAATGCAGCTCTGCTGCAGCAGGACTCAATGGTGCTGCTGTCCCTGCGCCAAAGCATCACGGATGAACGGGTCGACGTGAGGAAGATATCTTCGCAGCTGTCCACGCTCATCGCGAAGGTCGATACGCTGCAAAATGTGATGATGTCGGACGTCACGTCCTCCATTCGACGAGCGAATGCCCGCTATGGACTGTCCGCAGCGATGCGCAAACGGATGGTGCGGGAGCCGAAACCCGTCGGGCCGGTTTCGGTTGGCGGAGCTCCGCTGAGCACGCCGGCGCCGGTTTCAGCCCCGGAAAGCTGAAGACCCGTCAGGCCAAGCGGATACGCCGAGAATCCATTTTCACGGACTGCGGCGTATCCGAGGCTGCTGGACACTCGGCTGCGGTAAGGCCTGCTGCTGGAAGAGAAGGCGGCGGTTTTCCTTGCACGTCACGTTCGACCGCCCGGACGCGGACCACAGGCATTGCTCCCTCGTCGAATACGAGCAGTCGCCGGAAGGGCCAAGCTCCCCACCATAGACGCACCAAGGATAGTCATAGGAAACGGGAGGCGCGGGGCCTGCGACGGCGGCCGTCCCGGCGGCCAGCAAGGCGAATATGACGAGTATTGTGCGCATATTCGTGTGTCCTCTCGTAAGGTTGGGGTGAGGACCTCTAAATCATCGCCTCCTGATCGAAAATCAAGACTGTGATCGGCTGACTTTGTCGTGCTTGCGCCTCGGCTGGATATCTGGGCTGAGCTTGGCGTGGTTCGACGCGTTGATCCCGGCATCAATTCAACAAGACCGGGACCGGAGAGACTTGCGTTCAATTATTGTGCTTCGGCCTCCAGCCATATTCCTGATGTGGGATCGTGGCTGTGATGTCGAGATCTTTGCTCGCCGACAGACGCCAAGCCGCCACCCCGAAGCACAAGGTCAGGGTCAGGGTGACGGCAAGCAGAAGTATCGAGACGAAATGGCTCACGCTGTACGCTCCACAATTTGAAACTATGAGTGGAGAGCGAGCACGAGTTTCTGATTCGAAAAATGCAGGCGCGCTGACCTAGAGGCGGATTTCCACATCAGTTGCATCATTCAATCACATGATTCAATCATATGGGCCGAAAGCGCTTATCAGCACTGACGGGTGCGTTTTTACCCCTGTCTGGAATGGGGGAATGACGGTGACCGTGCATTCAACAAGCGTCGTTCGTATCAACGCCGAGGTAGTCTCATGGTAGCCGTCAGCTGAAGCGCCCGGCCTCGTCGAACAACTCGACCCTGAAGCACTTGCAGCGGCAGTCGCAGCCCGGTCGTGCTTTTCAGCAATTCGTGACTTGTTGCAGCGATGTCCGCATCCCAGCTCCACCATGTGCGATCAGATGTATGGAGTAGGCAAATGCGTACCCTTTTGGCGACGTTCCTCGCGGTGGCCTCGCTGACGCAGGCCCACGCAGAGGCGAAGGTGAAGAATCCGGATGCCTCGTGCAGCTATACATTAGCAAGCGGGCAAACGTACGAGATCCCCGCGGGCCAGAATCTCTGTTGGCGTGTCCCTCCGCCCTCTTACAAGACGTACACGCTCCTGCGTTGTGATCCGCCATTTCAGGAACTCAACCGGGTCGGGCCGGGCGATGGACGCTGCAACAAGTTCGAGGAACGCCAATAACCGCGGCCGGATACGCGCCCTCGGTCTTCGGGATGCTCCGCAAATTGTTGGATTGGTAGACGGAGACCCGATCCTGCAAGGGGTTCAGGCGGACAGGTGAAGGCGACGTCTGATCTCGGGACCATTGTCGAGCGCTTCGTACTCGGGCCCGAAGGCGCGCTTGTGCCGATGACGGAAGGATCAATCAAGCCTGTCGCGCTGGAGCGGCGCCATGTCGGGATCGTCCTGGTGAGGCGCTAAAGCTTCGACGTCCAGCCGAGCTGCTGCACGGCCCGATTGCACTCACGACGGTCAGGCGGACCGGTCCCAGTCTTCCGCGCAAGCATCGCTTGGTCAGCCAGGACCGTGAGGTGGCTCGTAAGCCGGTCGAACACGTCCCGCTTGGCTGGATCGGTTGCGAGATCGCGGATCAGGGCAAATTCGGCCGTATCTTTTCGGAGTTTTTCGATCTGCGACAGATAGTCCTTTATTTGCAATCACTCCGTTTCCCGTCATGGAAAGTGCAGGCAATGTACGAAAGCGAACAGAAGTGATTGCCAATTTTGCCTAGTCTGCGCTGGCTTTGGTCTTCCCAAGGTCCAAAGCAACCTCCAGCGGCCCCGGCCTTCACACCCCTAAAGCCCCCACGGTCGGGGCCGTCATTGGCGACCATCGATAGCATGACCTCCCAATCGTACCTCCGTGGAGCCGGGCCTTTTCGAAGCGCTCGCGACATGGGGGCGTTGAGCCATTTGGCAGCACACGGGCCCGACTACGGCGCAGCACTTTCAACAAGGACCGCCGCCTCGCCACGCACTTCTTGCTTGCAAAGGTTTCCCGGTTATCCGGTCGGGGCTTGGGGTGTAGTGGGGGGCGTTAATGGGCGCTTGTGATCGGACCGCTGCTCTGAAACGTCGTTTCGACGAGCTTGTTTCCGGGCTTGCCGAGTTAGAAAATTTGCGCTCGCGCGTGTTCGCGGCCGAGCACATGCGAGAGGGGTCTTGCGTCGAGTGCAAACCGGCCGCAGCAATTCGCCCCAGTGCCAGGCCCAAATCATCATCGGCAAAACCCGATCGGCCAAAGACGCACTTGGCGCGGCCGCCCAGCGCCGAGCGATGACGCCGGATGCTGGGCCTTCGGCGATGCCAACGCCGTAATTACGGTGACAGTGCACTTAAGGGGGAAGGTCGCAGATATTCCACGCCTAGCCGTTAGTGCACTGTCACCGTAACTCTTGCATCTTGTGCAGTTTCCCCGCTTTCGGGGCCGTGAGTGAACGTAGCAACTGTTCAGCTCGCTCCTTCGTCAAATTGGCCGCCATGTAAGCCCCGATCAACGCGGGGCCCTTGCGTTCTCGATCGTAAATCATCCAACCCTTGCCTCCCATTCGAACGAAAAATCGGCTCTGCGGCGGAATCTCGTCAGTCAACGAAGCAGCTCCCGGTTTGCCCAGCCATAGCAGGGGAGCGCATTCATCTTCGTAGATTCATTAGCATATGTGAATCGCGCCGGGGAAAAGCGGCAGTGTTTCCTTTCCGGCTCAGTTTCATTTTAGAAACCAAGTCCGACCGACTTCGTTAGCGGTTCGTCATTAACGGCTGAAGGATGCGCTATGACCGAGCGCCGCCGCAGAGTGAAGCAAGTCCTCTCCCTAGAGGAGCCAATGGCCGAACTGGCCGCGAAGCTCAAAGAGCAGGCCCGTCAGCTACCAGTTGGGACGGAACGCGAGGGCTTGCTCAAGCGAGCCAGGATTGCCGAGACCGGAGCGCGCCTGAGCGATTGGCTGCGCTCGCCAGGCTTGCAGCCACCAAAGTGAACGAGTGATCATGGGGATCGAACGCATGCACACGCCAAAGTATTGGCGGATGCGCGCGGAGGAATTCCGCACCAAGGCCGACAACTGCGAACTTGAGCAAACCAGAAGAGCGCTCAACAAGGTTGCAGCGACTTATGAGGCGTTAGCCGAACGCGCCGGGCAAATCCGCATAGGCCAAGACGCGGCAGAGTAAGGCCGCCCAGTCTGGCGGCCTCTTCATTGTCTTGGACGTGACACCAATCCGACCGCAGTTGCGGGTGTCCAAACACGGGCGGCCGAACCGAAAGGGGCCGCCTTTCAGCGACCCCTTGCCGGGTAAAATCTTGTTCGGAATGAAATGCCAGCCCCGACGACAACGACCGTAGCGGCATCAAAATGCCAAATGAATCCGGTCAAATACCGTTCGTCCCGCTGTCCTAACATGCCTGCGCGTGTTCCCGATTACCCAACTCCCCTAAGTTGATATGGGAGGGATCGTCATCTCCGTTTCAGGCGTTAAAGCCCGACCAGCAATAGGGTCACGGAAGCGGACATGACGCCCATAAAGATTTTCGTTTATCGGCCAGATGGCCTGTCCGAGAGGAAAGCTATTGAGGAAGCCCGCCGGGCCATCGCTGAATCAATAAGGGTGCTCGAAAGCCATCCGCCGCCCGATACCTTCCTAGGCCGCCAAACCCACGAGCCCATTCCCTTGTCTCACGATCGACAGAACTGAACTTGTAACTGGCCTCTTTTGGTCTCCGAGCGCAGACTGGATCCAGGCAGGAACCGGCAATGACGCTGGATGAAAGGATCGCTATGGCGCAGCGCCACGTCGAGAGTGGCCGGCTAATCGTTGAGCGCCAGCGGGCGATTGTTGCCCGACACAGGATGCTAGCCTCAATCGACCTTCTAAAACTGTTCGAGCAGACACAGCAGATATTCGAGTTGGACTTGGCCGATTTGCTCGAGAAGAAGTAAGGCCTCCTCAGTGAGAGCCGTCGCGTTCTCCCTGGCGGGCCTTCGTTTGCATAGGTGAATGTCTAGCCCACTCGATGCGGTATCCTACCCGAATGCGATCAGACGACATGAGAGCCAAGGCCAAAGAGTGTATGGCCAGCGCGGCTGCGGGCAACCCAATGACCCAATACTTCTACACGCAGGCCGCCCGGCAATGGACTGATATGGCCGAACAGTTGGAGCCTCTGGAGCGTGAGCCGGTGTATCGGCGGATACAGAGCCGGGAGGATTAAGACCCCCTCAGTTGGCGGCCTTCAGGGCCGAGGTGGCAGATCGCCGCCGCGCTCGCCAATCGCCCGCTCAACTTCGCCGGCGAGCACGCTCAAATGTTCGGCCAGCCGGGCAAAGAGGTCTCGTTTCTTCGGGTCGGTTGCTAGATCCCGAATTAGGGCGCATTCAGCAGCGCCGGTTTGGAGCTTCTCCAACTGAATCCGCATGTCCTGCATTGCGGGGTACTCCGCTACGGTAGCGGAACTCTACACCGCTATGTGCCAAAGTGGACAGAACTGATTGCCGAATTTTCCTAGCCTCGCCAAACTTGGTGATCCCATTACCGCCAAGGACCTTAAGGCCTTGGCATAAAGGGCTGTGCCGAGGCCTTTTCTATTCGCGTCCGTTCGCATCTGATCGGCCGCTCGTGAGTGCCGAACTCACGAGGACTGTTTCGCGCGGTGCGCCACGATTGCAATCTCGGGATTGCCCCGATCGAAGTCAGGCCGAACGTCGGCACCGCGGCTTCCGCAGCCCTCACAGATGAAGCGCGGCTCGATATCAGACAGGTGCACCTCGTCGCCCCAGCGGTCCGCCTCCAGCGCTGTATGATGACCGCAGTGGCAATAGACCAGGACGCCACGTACTCCCATGCGGCGCATCTCGCCGAAGGTGATCTTTAGCGGCCGGCCGTCTGCGTGCGTAGGCGTGTGGCGTTTTGGGTGAGGCATGCCGCCATCAAAGCGGCATCGTTACGACCGCGCAAATTATCGATTCCTAGCGGCGAGGTGCGCTCGTGAGTACCGCCGGTCGTGGGTGTGGAAGACTCGAATCTTCAGCATCGGGAACAAGTGGCAACGCGATATGTTAGCGACTGCTTGGTTCAGACCACGCCCAACGGACCGCCGGCACAAAATGGGTTGCGACGCCCGGCCGGCGGCTCCCAGGGCTGAGGCCGCTCGGCTTGGCCGGTGTCACACCGGCGGCTTCCGTCGGCGCTGCCACCAGCCCTCGATCAGCCCTACCGCCATCGCCACGAGCGTGACGACTATTTCCGTTTCGGGTGTGCCGCCGTCGACGCCAAGGCCGGTCATGGGCAGCCTCCGGGATGACAGAGGTTTGTTACCCCAAGCGTTACCCGGCAGATGAGAGGAGGGCGCTCGATGCGGTGTAAATCTTTGAGTTTGTGGTGAGCGCGCTGGGGCTCGAACCCAGGACCCCGTGATTAAAAGTCACGTGCTCTACCGGCTGAGCTACGCGCTCCCATGGCCGCTGATGGCTTGAAGAAGATCGCCATCGTGTTCGGTCATTTCGAGAAGCATGTCTTGCCGCAGCGCTCGACTTGCGTTGCGGGGAAAACCGGCTGTTTCCGGATCATGCTGTCGGCCCGCGCTGTGTAGGGGGAGTGGCTGCCGAGGTCAATAGTGCGGGTCGCTGCCAAAGTTCATGGCAGGAGCGGGGATTCGCTCGCCCGATCCACCGCTTAGGCCGGGATTCTCAACCCGATTGGCGGCCCGTCATCCACGCCGAAGAGCGAGGATGACCTGCCGGCCGTCAGTTCGCCTCGCGCCGCACCTCGTTCGGCACCGGCTGCGGCGTGCCGGGGGTTGGCAGCGCCACCGGTCGCAGGCCGATCAGCTCGGCGGAGCGGATCGCGCTGTCGCGCCAGAACTGGAACGAGTTGATCCGGCTGAGCTCGAGGATGGCGATCGCCACGGCCGCCAGGAACGGCAGGCTCTGCAGCACCAGGACGCCGGCGAAGATGTAGATCTCGGTGATCTGGCGGAAGCTGTTGGAGGCGATCAGGACGCCGGCGCCGATCAGCAGCAGGATGCCGATCACGGCCTCCCAGAATGCCTGGAACTCGATCGACATCCGCGACAGGCCGCCCTTGGAGGTGCGCGCGAACGCGATGTGCTCGGTGATGAGGCCCTGCGCCACCGCGCGCGACACCGTCCATTGCACGCTCATCGCCGCGATCATGGCGCCGAGCATCTGGCCGGGCTTGATCGCGACGCGGGCGCGATACATCGACAGGAAGTGCACGAGCGAGACGATGAAGGCGCCGATGATCGGCAGCGTCAGGATCTTGTCGGGGATGGCGATGTCTGCGAAGGCGACGATCGGTACCCAGACGAGGTTGAGCAGCGCCACGACCACGCCGAGGCTTTCGGCGCCCAGCCAGTTCAGCCAGCCGAGGCCGTATTCGCGCTTCTGGTCGGGCGTCAGCCGGCTCTTGCCGGGCAGGAACTGCCGCCAGTGCTTCTTGACGATCTGGAGGCCGCCATAGGCCCAGCGGTGACGCTGCTTCTTGAAGGCCTCGTAGGTGTCGGGCAGCAGGCCCTGGCCGTAGCGGTGGTTGGTGTAGTGGGTGGTCCAGCCGAGCTCCTGGATCGCAAGGCCGAGATCGGAGTCCTCGCAGATCGTGTCCGACGACCAGCCGCCGGCCATGTCCATCGCGGCGCGGCGGATCAGGCACATCGTGCCGTGCACGATGACGGCGTTGAGCTCGTTGCGCTGGACCATGCCGATGTCGAAGAAGCCGGCATATTCGCCGTTCATGATGTAGTGCATGATCGACAGGTCGCCGTCGCGGTGCTCCTGCGGCGCCTGCACGAGGCCGACGCGCGGGTCGGCGAAAGCAGGCACGAGATCCCTGAGCCAGTCGGGATCGACGACATAGTCGGCGTCGAGGATGCCGATGATCTCGGCATCGACGGCGGTGCGGTCCATCGCGATGCGCAGCGCGCCGGCCTTGAAGCCCTGCACCTTCTCGGCGTTGATGAACTTGAAGCGTTCACCGAGCGCGCGGCAATGGTCCTGGATCGGCTGCCAGAAGGCGGGGTCCGGCGTGTTGTTGATGATGACCACGCATTCGTAGTTCGGATAGTTCAGCCGCGACAGCGCATCCAGCGTCTGCTTCAGCATCTCGACCGGCTCGAAATAAGCGGGGATGTGGATCGAGACTTTTGGATAGTAGTTCTCGGGCACGTTCTCGACCGGCTTGTCCTTCGTGATTAGCCGCTGCGGCGGCCGGCCAAAGGCGACCGCGGCGATCTCGTCGACGCGCGCCATCGCGATGAGGACCAGGGGAACGAGCAGGATCATGCCGAGCGTCAGCGCGAAGGCCGAGCCGAACAGGAAGTAGTGCCCGTTCCAATAAGCGAACACGGTCGCGGCCCACGCGCCGACGCCATTGGCGGTGGCCGAGAGCAGGAACGCCTGCGGCGCGGTCGGCTGCGACAGTCGCACAATCGGCAGCGACAGCAGGATGCCGACCAGCAGCGCGACTCCCATCAGCTTCCAATAGTCGGGGTTTTCCACCGGACCGGTCCAGGCGAATTTCGGCTCGCGGCTGGCGTTGAGGATGCCCCAGTAAGGACCGACGCCGCCTTCGAAGAATTTCCAGGGCTGATCGATCGCTTCGACGATGTTGTATTCCATGCCGATGGCTTCGGCGCGGCTGACGAAGTTGCGCAGGGTCAGCGCCTGCTGGAACGGACCGGGGTCGGCATTGCGCAGATTGTAGCCGGCACTCGGCCAGCCAAACTCGGCGATCACGATGCGCTTGCCGGGGAACAGATTGCGCAGCAAATTGTAGCGGTCGACGGCCTGGTCGACCGCCTGGTCCGAGCGGAAATTTTCCCAGTAAGGCAGCACGTGAGCGGCGATGAAATCGGCGCTGGAGGCGAGATCGGGATTGTCGCGCCAGATGTTCCAGATCTCGCCCGTCGTGACGGGAACACGGACCGCGCTCTTGACCCTCTTAATCTTGTTGATGAGGTCCTCGACCTTCTGCTCGCCGCGGAAGATCACCTCGTTGCCGACAACGATGCCGATCACGTTGCTGTTCTTGCGGGCAAGCTCAATGGCCGCCTTGATCTCCCGCTCGTTGCGATCCTCGTCCTTGTCGATCCACGCGCCGACCGTAACCTTGAGACCGAATTCGGCGGCAATCGGCGGCACCAGCTCGTTGCCCTCCGTCGCGGAATAAGACCGGATGGCCCGCGTAAGGGACGAGAGCTTCTTCATGTCTGCGCGAATCTTGTCGGGGTCGACGTTGTTGTCGACGACATGTCCCGGCTCGAACGGCGTGTACGAGAGGCTCGGCAGCAGGCCCTTGAAATCAGGCGCAGGTTCCTGGTCGCGCAAGACTCCCCATAGCCCAGCGTGAAGCGCAGACACGAGCAACAGAACGGCGGCGACAACGCGCATCGCGGCTAAACCAAAAGGGGCTGAGGTGGCAGGGCAGCGGATCTGACCCCGAGATCCGACCAAGTCCGCGGCAACTGGAGCATACTTCGGCCGCGCGGTTTCACAACTGTCATGGCCTCATGTCCTTATGAGGGCATGGCCTTTTGCGAAAGACGCGTGGCAGTGCCAACCGTCTCAATGGCCGATCGTTCCTGAACGGCAGCTGAAACGATCGCGGCTATTTCTGCGGCGCCGGCGTCGGGCTTGCCGCAGGCGAGGGGCTGGCGGCCGGCTGGGGGGCTTGCGAATTGCCCGTGGTCGGTGCCGGGGCCTGCGAGGCGCTCGCCGCCGCCTGCTGCGGCTGGGCGGCCGGATTGATCCAGCAGGCGTGCACACGGCTGTCCAGGGTTTCGGCAACCTTGGGATCGATCTGGCCGCCGAAGCGGGTCAGGCAGCGGAACGCGGCCTGGATATGGCCGCCGGGGCAGCCGAACCGGTCGTAGAGGTCGAGATGGCGGAATGCGGTATCGAGGTCATCCCGCCACATCAGCCGCACCACGCGCCGGCCGAGCCAGACGCATTCGGGGTTGCCGGCGGGGCCACTGATGACCTGGGCCGCCTCCGCGAACTCGTCGGTGCGGCGCTGGGCCTGCGCGGCGTCCTTGGCGGCGTCGGCGGGCTGGGCGGCCGCCTTGCCCTGGTCGGGGGCGGGGTTGCCGCTCTGGGCAAAGGCGCCACCGAGACCAGCGAGAACGAGAAGGGAGGAGACGGCCAAGGTGGCGGCGAACTGCCGCAGGCCCGCATTTCGTAACTCGAACACCCGTTGCCGCATGAATTCCCCAATACGTCCGCTGACCGTCCGCATCCCTACCTCGCGGACGCGCCGGTGATGGCGTCCAAATGGGTCTCCAATGCGGCGGAAAAGTCCTCGGGAGTCCATGACCTGTATTTGGAATTTTGTCCAGCAAAGTCACGCGCCTAGGGCCCGGTCGAACGGCCGCAGCCGAATTCCCCTGGGGCCGCAGCGGATCGGCAGCCGGACACCCCCTTGGCAGACGGCGTGCAAGCAGGTAATCGACGGACCCTTCGCGGAGGACGGAACCGATTTCTCTTCGTACGCCACTGGCGCTTCTGCTCGTTTCACTGGGTGCGATTGCTGCCGTGTGGTGGTGGTTGGCGACGCCTATCACGCTCGCACGCGCCCCGATCGATCCCGCCGAGAAGGTCCAATGCGTCTCCTACGCGCCGTTCCGCGGCGAGCAGTCGCCGCTGGACGCGTGGACCCATATCGAGGCCGACCAGATCGAGCAGGATTTGCGCCAGCTCAAGGAGATCACCGACTGCGTCCGCACCTATTCGATGGAGAACGGGCTCGACCAGGTGCCGGCGATCGCCGCCAAGGTCGGCGGGCTGAAGGTGCTCCAGGGCATCTGGCTCTCGAGCAACCGCACCAAGAATTTTGAGCAGGCCGCGCTCGCGGTTCGCCTCACCAAGGAATTCCCCGAAGTCATCACCACGCTCATCGTCGGCAACGAGGTGCTGCTGCGTGGCGAGATGACGACGGCGGACCTCGTTTCCATCATCCGCTCGGTGAAGGCGCAGGTCAGCGTGCCCGTCACCTATGCCGATGTGTGGGAATACTGGCTGAAGAACCGCGAGGTCTATGACGCCGTCGACTTCGTCACGATCCACATCCTGCCCTATTGGGAGGATTTTCCGGTGAAGGCGAAATTCGCCAGCGCCCATGTCGAGACGATCCGCGAGCGCATGGCGGTGGCGTTTCCGGGCAAGGAGATCCTGATCGGCGAAACCGGCTGGCCGAGCGAGGGGCGCATGCGCGACGGCGCGCTGCCGTCGCGCGCCAACCAGGCGCGCGTGGTGTCTGAAATCCTGAGCCTTGCGAAGGCACAGAAGTTCCGCGTCAACCTGATCGAGTCCTACGACCAGCCGTGGAAGCGCAAGCTGGAAGGCACGGTCGGCGGCTATTGGGGCCTGTATGACTCGGTGCGCCGAAGCCTGAAATATCCGCCGGGCGAGCCGATCAGCAATTTCCCGTACTGGAAATGGTACATGGGCGCCGGCATGGGCCTCAGCGTGCTGGTGTTCGCGGTTGCCGGTCTCACGCTGCGCCGGCGGCCTTGGACGCCGCGCCTCTCGGCCTGGCTCGGGGTCGGCATCTCGGCGACGACGGCGGGCATGCTGCTCGGGATCGGCGCCAACAAGATGTATTACGAGAGCTATGGCATCGGCGGCTGGCTGCTCTGGGGCGCGCTGCTACTGGCCGGCATCCTGTCGCCGATCTTCTGCGCGCAGGCGATGGTGATCGGCCGCAGCCTTCCAACCTTCCTCGACCTGCTGGGTCCGCGCGAGGGACGGAAATGGTCGAAGCTCACCGCCGTGCTCGGCCTGACGCTGGCGGTGACGGCGGTGATCGCGGCGCAGACCGCGCTCGGCTTCGTGTTCGACCCGCGCTACAAGGATTTCCCCTACGCCTCGCTGACGATGGCGGTGGTACCGTTTGCGCTGCTGATGCTGAACCGGCCGCAGATCGGGCAGCGTCCGATGGCGGAGGCGGTGTTCGCGGGTGTGCTCGCCCTGTCGGCGGTCTATGTGCTCTTCAGCGAGGGCCGGGACAACTGGCAGTCGTTGTGGACCTGCGCGATCTATTTGCTGTTCGCGCTCACGCTGTGGCGGGCGCGGGCCGAGCAAATCCAAGGATGAACAGGCCAATCGCAAGGCCCGACAGCACCACATTGTAGAGCACGATGCCAAGGCCGGCGGCGATGATGCCGACGGTCAGCAGCACGATCGACGGCCGCATCAGGTTCAGCGCAGCAACCACCAGCGCGACGATGCCGAACACCGAATTCTTGAACAGCACGGTCGAGACCGAACGCGCCTTGCAGAGCAGGGTCTGAAGCCCGGCATCGCAGGCGAGTGCGACTTGCGAGAACTCGATCGCGAGATAGCGCACATAGAGCGCATAGCCGACGGAGGCGAAGCCGACGACGATCAGGAACTGCACCTGGTAGGGCGTGAGGCGGAAGGGCTTTTTAGTCATGGGCGCAATATGGTCGGGATGGCGCAGGCAGGCAACAGGGCAGGCGGAAGTTTCTGTTCGGCGCGACCTGCAATTCTCTGCGGCCCGCAGTCCGCGTTCATGCTCGTCGGTTAGCTCGGGCAGTTCGAGCGCATTGCGAACGCAGGTCCGCGCGAGGGCTATTTCAATCCCAGCCGGCGCTCGACCCAGCCGAGAGCGAACAGCACGAGCAATGTGACCGCGATGGCGGCGCAGACCAGTAGCCAGGCTCCCAATGCGCAGGCAATTCCGAGGCCGGCTGCAATCCAGACGGTCGCCGCCGTGGTGAGGCCGTGAACCGTCTTCGCCTTGCTATCGTGAAGGATGACGCCCGCACCAATGAAGCCGACGCCGGTCAGCACGCCGGCAACGACGCCCTGGATCACCCTGGAGATCGCATCCGGGTGGTCGCGCAAATTCTGGAACTCGATCACGGAGATCGAGACCAGGGCGGAGCCGAGTGCCACCAGCGCCAGGGTCCGCATTCCCACCGGCTTGTCGTTCATGTCGCGGTCGATGCCGATCAGCAGCCCTGTCCCCGCCGCGACCAGAAGTCTCAGCACATCATCCAGTTCGTTCATGAGGGCACGTGAGGTTCGGGACAGGGCGAGGTTCGGTCGAGCATCGAGAATGGAACGCGCACGTCCCGCGAAAGGGCTGGGCGGGCCCAAGCGGCTGATGGTCGCATGCGCCCGCGATGTCGGATGGCATCGCCGATCTTGCTGCCGGTCGGCGCACCGTCTCCGGATAAGGCGGTGGCGAATTCTCGGCGCCTATCGCCTGAAGAAGGAGGATAACGTCGATCCCGCAGACGTCGTCGCGGCGGCCTCCGGCTTCGCGGGCGCGGGCTGCGGCGCCGCGGGTGCAGGCGGGGGCTCCTCGCGCTTCGAGCGCTTCGAGGAGTAGCTTCGGCGACGCTGCGGCTTCTCGGGCTTTACGCTTGCTGCGGGCGCGGTTTCGGCTTGCGGTGACGCGTCCTGGTTCTTCTCGGAGTTCTTCTCCTGAACCCTGTCCTGTGACTTTTCCTGCGCCTTGTCGGGTCCTTTTTCCTGGCCGCCACGCATCGACAGGCGCTGGCCGTCGAACACGGTGGTCTCGCAATGGCGCTCGTTCTCGGCAAGGCCCGCGCAAAGCTTCGCGGCGGCAGCGGCGTTGATCAGGGGCCCGGCGCCCAAGCGGAGCTGCATGCCGAGGCCCGTGCCGCCTTCCTTGATCATGATGATCGGCCGCAGCGCTCCAACCTCCGGATTGGATTTGGTTACGCCACGCCAGAGCGCGCGCAGGCCGTCGACCGAGTTGGCGCCGCCGAGGTCGATGGCAAACCGCGTCTGCTGGACTGCGATCGCAGGAGCTTCGCTCTCGGCTGCTCCCGGCGGCTTCGTTGCTGCCGCAGCGACCTCGGTCGGGGCAGGCGCCGGTTCGGCCTTTTTCTCGGCGGCCTTCTCAGTTGCCTTTTCCGTTGCCTCGGGCTGAACCAGTTTCGACGCGGCCGGATCCGGCGGCGCCATGATCGACTTGGACGGCACCAGCGGAATGGTCGGCAGCGCCGATGTCAGGGCCGGCGACTGCTGCACGAGCGAGGCGGCAGCCGCGGTCTGCGGCGGTGGGCTCGAGGCCTCCTTCAGCGCGTCCTTCGACGCATCCTTTTGAGCGTCCTTCGAAGTATCCTTTTGAGTATCCTTTTGGGTATCCTTGGCGGCTTCGATGCGCGGCTTCTCGCTCGCCGGAGTTGGCGTCGAGGCGACTGGCGCGACGCTGGGAGCTGCGGGTGCTGGCGCTCCGTCCTGCGGCGGGGCAGTCGTCTGTTTGGCGATGGCACCGGTGACGGAATCGAGACCCTGCTCCAGCACGGTGACGCGTGAATAGAGCCGGTCGCGATCGCTGTTCAGCGTCTCGATGGCGGCGGCGAGCCGGCGGGCTTCGTTCTGGCTCTCCTTGGTCAGCACCTGGAGGCGGTCGGCCTGGCGCGCGAGATCGGCGGAGGCAACCTGGTCGCGCCGCCAGCCGAGCTGGGCCTGGTTGGCCAACACGGCGATGACGACGGCGCCCACGGCCGCCACGCCCCACGAGCCCAGTCGCCACATCATACGGCGGTCGAATGCGCTTTCCTCAGCCAAAAGTCCGGAGAACAGCCCGCCGGTCTCCTTGGTGTCGAAGGCATCCGCCAGTGGGTCGGAATCCTTTGCCATGAACGTTAAGTGCCCAGCCCCGAATCAATCAGGGAACATTAACAGGAAAAGAGTACCGCACTTGAATTCCGGGCGTTTGCGGGGGTAGCTAAGACGTTAGCATCAGGGCGGCCTGCCGTCCGCCGCACCATTGATTCGGCTTATCTGACAGGATTTCGATGACCGCCCGCTCCAGCCTCACGATCGTGCTCGCCGCCGGCGAAGGCACGCGCATGCGATCGAGCCTGCCGAAAGTGCTGCATCCCGTCGCGCACCAGAGCCTGCTCGCTCACGTCCTCGCTGCCACACCGAAGGGAACCGGCACCGCGCTGGCCGTCGTAATCGGCCCCGACCATCAAGCCGTGGCGGAGGAGGCGAAGCGCATCCGCCCCGACGCGCTCACTTTCGTGCAAGCCGAGCGGCTCGGCACTGCGCATGCGGTGCTGGCGGCGCGCGAGGCGATTGCGCGGGGCGTGGATGACCTGCTGATCGCGTTCGGCGACACGCCGCTGATTTCGGCCGAAACCTTCGCGCGGCTGCGCGCACCGCTCGCCAGGGGCGCTGCGATCGCCGCGCTCGGTTTTCGCGCCGCCGATCCCACCGGCTATGGCCGCTTCATCGTCGAGGGCGACCGCCTGGTCGCGATCCGCGAGCAGGCCGACGCCAGTGCGGAGGAGCGCAAGATCGATCTGTGCAATGCCGGCGTGATGGCGATCGACGGGCGCCGCGCGCTCGACATCCTCGGGCAGATCGGCAATGCCAATTCCAAGGGCGAATACTATCTGACGGACGCAGTCGGCATCGTCCGCGAAAAGGGATGGGAGGCTGTGGTGATCGAGACCAGTGAAGACGAGGTGCGCGGCATCAACACCAAGGCGCAGCTCGCGGAAGCAGAAGGCGTGATGCAGGCGCGCTTACGCAAAGCGGCGATGGAGGCCGGCGTCACGCTGATCGCGCCGGAGACGGTTTTTCTGTCTGCCGACACCGTGTTCGGCAAGGATGTGACCATCGAGCCGTTCGTGGTGATCGGCCCCGGCGTGTCGATCGCCGACGGTACGGTGATCCATTCCTTCTCGCATATCGTCGAGACCACACTCGGCAAGAAGGTCTCGATCGGCCCCTATGCGCGATTGCGTCCCGGCACGTCGCTCGGCGATGGCGCGCGCATCGGCAATTTCGTGGAGACCAAGGCGGCGACGCTGGAGGCCGGCGTCAAGGTCAACCACCTCTCTTACATCGGCGACGCCACCGTCGGCGCCAATTCCAACATCGGGGCCGGCACCATCACCTGCAACTACGACGGCTTCAAGAAGCATAAGACGCTGATCGGGCAGGGCGCCTTCGTCGGCACCAACTCCTCGCTGGTCGCACCCGTGAAAATCGGCAACGGCGCCTATATCGGCTCGGGCTCGGTGATCACGCGCGATGTGCCCGACGATGCCATGGCACTCGAGCGCAATCAGCAGACCATCCGGGAAGGCGGCGCTACGCGCTATCGCGAGCTGAAGACGGGCGGGAAGAAGCCTGAGAAATAAGCGCCGCTACTCGTCGTCGGCGAACTCGGAGAAGATCGCGCGGGTCAGGCGCCAGCCGCGCGGCTTGGCACGCTTCACGGGCTCGCCCTCGGGGTGCTTCACGAAGACGGGCTTGCTTTCCTTGCCGCGTTGCGGCGGCGGCCAATGCGCAAGGTGCGTGCCCGTGGTCTCGCTGGCGCGCACGGACATCGATGACAGGCTTTTGCGGTCGGACGAGCCCTTCATGACCTTCACTCCCGGGTGGGAATCGTTGTTCAGACTTATTGACAACAGGTTAACGCGCGCGGTTTAAGGCCGGCCAATTCGACGCAGGCGAAGGTCAGGTCGCGACTTCATGCTGTCTCAATCAGCAATAAATATTGAGTATCTGGTTCCATGGGAATTTCGCTAAAAACCGAGCGTGTCGTTTAGGCAATTTTTCGACGATTTGGGGGATAGTGATCCGCATGTGCGGGATTGTCGGCATTCTCGGGCGCGGACCGGTTGCAGAGCAATTGGTGGATTCGCTCAAACGGCTCGAATATCGCGGCTATGATTCCGCGGGCGTCGCCACACTCGAAGGCAAGCACCTGGAGCGCCGCCGCGCCGAGGGCAAGCTGAAGAACCTGGAGAAGCGGCTGGAGGCCGAGCCTCTGAAGGGCACAACCGGCATCGGCCACACCCGCTGGGCCACCCACGGCAGGCCGACCGTCAACAATGCCCATCCGCACGCGACCGAACGCGTCGCCGTGGTCCACAACGGGATCATCGAGAATTTCCGCGAGCTGCGCGAGGAGCTCGAGAAGAAGGGCACGGTGTTCCACACCGAGACCGACACCGAGATCGTGCTGCACCTCGTCGACGATCTGCTCGCAGGCGGCAACAAGCCGGTCGAGGCCGTCAAGCTGACGCTGGCGCGCTTACGCGGCGCCTTCGCCCTCGGCTTCATCTTCGCCGGCGACGACGACCTCATGATCGGCGCCCGCAACGGCCCGCCGCTTGCGATCGGCTACGGCGATGGCGAGATGTATCTCGGCTCCGATGCCATTGCGCTCGGCCCGTTCACCGACACGATCAGCTATCTCGAGGACGGCGACTGGGTCGTGCTCACGCGCAAGAGCGCTGATATCTTCGACAAGGACGGCCACGCCGTCCAGCGCGACAAGATCAGGCACGCCGCCTCGACCTCGCTGGTCGACAAGGCCAATTATCGCCACTTCATGGCGAAGGAGATCCACGAGCAGCCGGAGGTGGTCGGCCACACCCTGGCGCGCTATATCGACATGGCGACCGAGCGCGTCTCGCTGCCGGTGAAGCTGCCGTTCGACTTCAACACCATTCAGCGCATCAACATCACGGCCTGCGGCACCGCGAGCTATGCCGGCTTCGTCGCAAAGTACTGGTTCGAGCGCTTTGCGCGCCTGCCGGTCGAGGTCGATGTCGCCTCCGAATTCCGTTATCGCGAGGCGCCCTTGCGCAAGGGCGATCTCGCCATCTTCATCTCGCAATCCGGCGAGACCGCCGACACGCTGGCGGCGCTGCGCTATGCCAAGGCAGAAGGTGTGCATACGGTGGCCGTCGTCAACGTGCCGACCTCGACCATCGCGCGCGAGAGCGACACCGTGCTGCAGACGCTGGCGGGGCCGGAGATCGGCGTTGCCTCGACCAAGGCCTTCACCTGCCAGCTTATGGTGCTCGCCGCGCTCGCGGTGGCGGCCGGCAAGGCGCGCGGCGCATTGTCCGAAGAGGACGAGATCAAGCTCGTGCACGGCCTGGTCGAGGTTCCGCGCTTGATGGCGGACGCGCTCATCGCGGAGAACCAGATCGAGCGTCTGGCGCGCGAGATCGCGAAATCGCGCGATGTTCTCTATCTCGGCCGAGGCACCAGCTTTCCGCTCGCGCTCGAAGGCGCGCTGAAGCTGAAGGAGATCTCCTATATCCACGCCGAAGGTTATGCCGCCGGCGAGCTCAAGCACGGCCCGATCGCGCTGATCGATGAGACCATGCCGGTCGTCGTCATCGCGCCCCACGACCGCGTGTTCGAGAAGACCGTCTCCAACATGCAGGAGGTCGCCGCCCGCGGCGGCAAGATCATCCTGATGACGGACGCCAAGGGCGCGGAAGAGGCGACCGTCGAGTCCCTTGTCACCATCGTCATGCCTGACATGGCGGCGGCTTTCACGCCGATGGTCTACGCCGTCCCCGTGCAGCTGCTCGCCTATCACACGGCTGTCGTGATGGGCACCGACGTCGACCAGCCGCGCAACCTCGCGAAATCGGTGACTGTGGAATAGGCAGAAGGGATATCGGTCGGTCGCAGTCTTCCAAAACCTGCTAGAAGACCCTAGCTTGTTTGTAGCGACCGACCTGGAACCCGAATGAACCCCCGCGACGACGCGCCTGCGCCTCTTGATCCCATTCCGGAACCGCATACCGGCCTGATGGGCCGTTTCCGCAATTATTTCCTCACCGGCCTCGTCGTGACGGGGCCGATCGCGATCACCCTCTATCTGGTCTGGTGGTTTGTCACCTGGGTCGACGGCGTGGTGCGACCGTTCGTGCCGTTGGCCTACCGGCCCGAAACCTATCTTCCCTATGGCGTTCCCGGCTGGGGACTGATTGTCGCATTCTTCACGCTGACGCTGGTCGGTTTCCTCGCGGCCAATCTGATCGGCCGGACGCTGGTCGATGTCGGCGAGACCTTTCTCGGCCGGATCCCGGCCGTGCGCGCGATCTATCGCGGCCTGAAGCAGGTCTTCGAGACGTTGTTCTCGGGCAAGGGCTCGAGCTTCCGGAAAGTGGGTCTCGTCGAGTTTCCCTCGCCCGGCATGTGGTCGATCGTGCTGATCTCGCAATCGCCGAACGAGGACATCGCGCGCAACCTACCGGGACAGGAGGAGCACGTCTCGGTGTTCCTGCCGTGCTCGCCGAACCCGACCACCGGCTTCTTCTTCTATGTGCCGAAGAGCAAGATCATCGAGGTCGATCTCACCGCCGAGGATGCCGCGACGCTGATCATGTCGGCCGGCGTGGTGCAGCCGGGCTCCGCGCCCGATCCGAAGAAGGCCGCCGCACTCGCGGGCGTCGCCAACGCCGCGCGCATCGCCAACGCCTCGACGCGCCAGCCGCAGCCTGCGAAAGTGGAGTAGGGCCATTCCCGTGCGGGATGGCCGCGTTCACGCAGGCCTTCGTGCCCTCTGCTAATCTCCGGTCGAACTGAGCGCCTCGCTCGGAATTCGATCTGGAGTGCATGATGTCCAAAACGACGTCAAAGACCATTGCGATCCTCGCGCCCGGTGCCATGGGCAGCGCCGTGGCCCGCCGCCTCAGCGAGAACGGCGCACGCGTGCTGACATCGTTGAAAGGACGCAGCGAGGCGACGCACAAACGCGCGGCGGCTTCGGGGATGATCGACGCTGAGGACGCCGCAATTGCGGACGCCGACATCATCCTCTCGATCGTGCCGCCGGGCGAGGCAGTTGCGCTGGCTGAACGGCTCGCCGCGCTGATCGTCCGGCGCGAGAAGAAGCCGGTCGTGGTCGATTGCAACGCCGTCAATGTCGATACCGTGCGAGGGATCGAGGAGATCATCGGCTCGGCGCAGGCGCCGTTCGTCGATGCCGGGATCATCGGTTTTCCGCCGCAGCCAGGTGGCAAGAGCCCGGCCTTCTACATGTCCGGCGAGTACGCCAGGGACGTTGCGATGCTGAAGGACCTCGGTCTTGACGTGCGGATCGTCGAGGGACCGGTCGGCGCGGCCTCTGCGCTCAAGATGTCCTACGCCGGCATCGTCAAGGGCCTCGCCGGCATCGGCTCGGCCATGGTGATTGCAGCAACGAAGGCCGGCGCGGCCGATGCACTGCGCGACGAGCTCGCACTGAGCCAGCCTGCGATCCTGGCCCGGCTCGAGGTCGCGCTGCCGGACATGATCCCAAAAGCCTATCGTTGGGTCGCGGAGATGAGGGAGATTTCCGGCTTCCTCGGCCCCGATCATCCCGCCAGCCAGATCTACGAGGGCTTTGCACGATGGTTCGAGCATCTCGCCCAAGACGCAAAAGGTGGGGCGGTGGATGCTGACCTGATGAAGGCCTTTGCTGCGCGCAGCGCGCAGAAGAAGTCCTAGTCGTCCGCATTTGCTGAGACGGACTCCAGAAAGCCCTTGATGTCCCGGTCGCGTCGCAAGCGCAGGAGAGGGACATCGGGGCCATATTGCAGGCGTTCGGCCTCGATGACGGGCACGCGCTCGGTGTCATAGCGCCACGCCTCCTTCATCAATTTCCAGTCGAACTGTTCCGGACACCCCTCCGGTAAGTCAGGCCGTGTCGCGTCGCGATCGAAGGCCGAGCGCCAGAGGATGCGCCACTGGCAGAGCCAGCGCGGCCGGTCGATGACGATCAGAAGATCGGCGCGCGCGAGCGTGAGATCGAAGGCCAGCCCCGAGAAACTGCCGTCGACGACCCAAGCATCGCCGGCGATCGCTTCAGTGACCCGTGTCCGAAAGCTCGTCTTGTCCGATGGCTTCCAGCCCGGCCACCAATACAGCACGTCGAGATGCACCACCGGCAAGCCGAGCTTGCGCCCGAGATTCCGGGACAGGCTGGTCTTTCCGCTTCCCTGGGAGCCGACGACGATGATCCGGCGCATGGCGGAAACGTTCCACGAAATCGGTGACGGGGAAAGCCTTCCAGGCCCGCTTTATTACCTCGCATGTAATTGAGCCAATTCGCAGCCCCACTAGTCTCTCGACCATCCACCCGCCGGGAAGCCCAGGGTGTCACTGCAAGAGGAGAGAGACATGCAAGTCGTGTTCACGAAGACGGAGCCGCCGCAATGGCTGCTCGATATGTGGAAGGAGATCGACGACAAGACTTTCGGACAGGGTTTTGACTGCTTTGCGGAGGACGCCGTCTGCAATCTCGGCGTCGCCGACTGGAAGGGACGCGAGGCGATCCGCGCCAATCTGAAGGCCTTCATCGACAGCGGTTTCACCGCGCTGCATCACGTCAGCGAATATTGGGACGCGGGCTCGCTGAAAGTGTTTCGCGGCGTCGTGGACATGACGCCGGACAATCCCGCGATGAAGACCGTGCATCCGACTATGACGCACTTCTTCTACATGGACGAGACCGACGATACCAAGGTGAAGCGCTGGGTCGGCGCCGTGGGACCGGTCGCGTTCGGTTGATCTTGTGTCATTGACAACCCAAATGGTGCCTCGGGTGATCCGGGGCACTATCGCGTTTGGCCCCAGGAGATCACCGGCAGGAAGGATCGTTCGACAATGAAAGCTGGAGCCAGCGACCTCAAGACACGCGCGACGTCCGCGGGCGCGCTGCTGCGTCAATGGCGGGACATTCGCGGCAAGACACAGCTCGATCTGTCGTTCGATGCCGGCGTCTCGCAGAAGCACATCAGTTTCGTCGAAAGCGGCCGCAGCATCCCGAGCCGGCAGATGCTGCTCGATCTCGCCCAGGCCCTCGACGTGCCGCTGCGCGAGAGGAACGAGCTGCTGCTGGCCGCCGGCTACGCGCCGTCCTACTCCGATCCCGCGCTCGGCGCACCCGCCATGACGAGCATCAGCCGCGCGCTTGGCCGCATGCTGCGTCAGCACGAGCCGTTTCCGGCTATCGTCATGGACCGGTACTGGAACGTGCTGATGACCAATGAGGCCGCGCCGCTCCTGTTCAACTGCTTCATCGACATGTCGGCACGGCCGACACCGCGAAACCTGCTGCATCTCATGTTCGATCCCGCCGGCATGCGTCCGTTCATTGCGAACTGGCCGCAGGCCGGCCGCAGCCTGCTGGCGCGCGTCCATCGCGAGGCGGTCGGCCATGTCGTCGACGTCAGGACCAAGACGCTGCTGGAAGAGCTGTCGCGATATCCGGGCGTGAAGCCGGAATGGCGCGCACCCTCGGCTTCCGATGCGATGCCGACGATCCCGCTCAGTTTCGTCAAGGACGGCGTGACGCTCGATTACTTCTCCCTGATCACGACGGTCGGAACGCCGCAAACGGTGACTGCGGAAGAGTTGCGGCTGGAGTGCATGTTTCCCGCCAACGATGCGACCGAAGCCGAGCACGGCAGGTTCTTGCGCCGGTATTCGGGGTAGGGGCAGGTGCCGCAAGTTGGTCCGCTCAAGGTGTGCCAAGCCCACCCACGTCGTCATTGCGAGCGCAGCGAAGCAATCCAGAATCTTTCCTTTAAGGCAGTCTGGATTGCTTCGCTGCGCTCGCAAATGACCGGGGGAGGAGACGTCGCGAGTCCCATCTGTTACCATTCTGCGGAAGTGGACGCATGGGAGTTCGAATGAGAGTTCTGGTGATCGGCGCGGGAGCGCTTGGTGGCTATTACGGCGCTCGTATGGTCCGAGCCGGCAGCGACGTGACCTTCCTGGTGCGGGCGCGGCGTGCGGAGCAACTGCAGAAGAACGGACTGCAGGTCGTAAGCCCGCATGGCGACTTTGCCGTGCAGCCGAAGTTCGTCCAGGCCAACGATCTCAAGGACCCGTTCGATGTTGTGCTGGTCGGCGTAAAATCCTATTCACTCGATGATGCGATGACCGAGTTTGCCCCGGCAATCGGCGCAAACACCATGATTTTGCCGATCCTCAACGGGTTGAAGCACATCGACGCCCTGACCGCGCGGTTCGGTGCCGCGCGCGTTCTCGGCGGATTGGCGAATGTCAGCGCCGGGCTTGATGCGGATGGCCGCGTCGTTCAGTTCATGGCCAATCAGACCATCGCCTTCGGCGAGGTCGATGGTGCCCTAAGCGAGCGTGCGCTCGCGCTGGAGACTTTGCTCCAGGTTCCCGGCATCGACGCGCGCGCCAGCGAAACGATCATGCACGACATGTGGGAGAAATTCGTCCAGCTCAGCACGGTCGCCGGCATCACCTGCCTGATGCGCGCGAGTATCGGAGACATCCTGGCCGTGCCCAACGGCGAGCAGTCTATTTTCCGCCTGTTTGCGGAATGCTGCACTGTCGCGACGGCTTCGGGTTTCGAGCCGCGTGCGCCGTTCATCGAGTTTGACCGGAAGCTGTTCACGACCCAGGGTTCGCCGCTCAAGGCCTCGATGCTGCGCGATATCGAGCGCGGCTCGATCACCGAGGCGGAGCATATCCTCGGCGATATGGCCAATCGGGCCCGTACGCTCGGCATCGATACGCCGCTCTTGGATCTGGCCCGCGCGCATGTGGCGGCGTACGAAATCGGGCGGCGAGGGGCGGGAGGCTAACCCGCGCCGATCAGCGGAATCGCTTCGTCCCGTTCGTACAAATACAGTAAGCACCGCAGCGCCTCGCCGCGCTCGCCCTTGAGTTTCGGATCGTCCTTCAGGATGCGAAGTGCCTCGTCGCGAGCCTGGGTGATGAGCTGGCCATGCACCTCCGAACGCGCGATGCGGTAGCCGGGCAAGCCGCTCTGGCGCACGCCCAGCACGTCGCCTTCGCCGCGCAGTTTCAAGTCCTCCTCCGCGATGCGGAAGCCGTCGGTGGTCTCGCGGATCACCTTCAGCCGCGCCTTCGACATCTCGCCGAGCGGCTCGCTATAGAGCAAAATGCAGGTCGAGGCCTCCGAGCCGCGCCCGATGCGGCCGCGGAGCTGGTGCAGCTGGGCAAGGCCAAACCGCTCCGCATTCTCGATCACCATAATGGTCGCGGCCGGCACGTCGACGCCGACTTCGACCACAGTGGTCGCGACCAAAAGACCGATTTCGTGGCCGGCGAACTGGCCCATCACGCGGTCCTTCTCGGTGCCCTTCATCTGGCCGTGGACGAGGCCGACGCGGTCGCCGAAGCGCTTTTGCAGGCTCTCGAAACGCTTGGTCGCGTTGGTGAGGTGCTCGGTGCCCTCGGCCTCGGATTCCTCGACCAGCGGGCAGATCCAGTAGACCAGCTTGCCGGACTCGAGCGCGCGGCCGACGCCGTCCATGACCTCACCGAGCCGGCTCATGGCGACGGCGCGGGTATCGATGGGCTGGCGGCCGGCCGGCTTCTCGCGCAGCTCCGAGATGTCCATGTCGCCGAAATAGGTCAGCACCAGCGTGCGCGGGATCGGCGTGGCGCTCAGCACCAGCACGTCGACCGCATCGCCTTTGGACGTCAGCGCAAGGCGTTCGCGGACACCAAAGCGGTGCTGCTCATCGACGATCGCGAGCGCAAGGTCCTTGAAGATCACATCGTCCTGGATCAGCGCGTGGGTGCCGACGAGGAGGTCGATCGCGCCTTCGGCGAGCTGCGCGATGATCTCGCGCCGCTCCTTGCCCTTTTCGCGGCCGGTGAGGATCGCGACCCGCATGCCGGCGCGCTCGGCGAGCGGCGCAATGGTCTTGATGTGCTGGCGCGCCAGGATTTCCGTCGGCGCCATCAGCGCGGCTTGCTTGCCAACTTCGGCCACGGCGGCGGCAGCCGACAGCGCGACCACGGTCTTGCCGGAGCCGACGTCGCCCTGGAGCAAGCGGAGCATGCGCACCGGCTGCTTCAGGTCGTCGGCAATGGCGGCCGCGGCGCTGCGTTGGGAGGGCGTGAGTGCGTAAGGCAGGGCGTCGATGATCTTGTTGCGCAGATGCCCGTCGCCGGCGTTGCGCACGCCGGCGGGGCGGCGCAACTGTGCGCGGATCAGCCCCAGCGCGAGCTGGCCGGCCAGGAGTTCATCGAACGCCAGACGTGACCAGAACGGCTGGTCCGGCAGGATGTCCGTGAGCTCGACCGGCTGGTGCACGCGATTGAGCGCTTCCGCGATCGGCGGGAAATTGCAGCGACGCAGCACCTCCGGGCTGATCCATTCCGGCAGGGCGGGCAGCTTCTGCAGCGCCTGCGCGATTGCGCGACGCAGCGAGCCGAGCGCCAGCCCTTCGGTCAGAGGATAGACGGGATCAATCCCTGAGAGTTTGGAGATCGCCTCTTCGTCGAGCACGCGATCGGGATGCACGATCTGCGGGATGCCGTCATACATCTGCAGCGTGCCGGAGACGTAGCGCTTTTCGCCCATCGGCAGCAGTTTTTCGACATAGCCAGGCTTGGCGCGGAAGAAGGTCAGCACGACGTCGCCGGTATCGTCGCTGGCATAGACGAGGTATGGCGCGCGCGCATTGCGCGGCGGGGGTGGGCGATGCCGGTCGACGGTGACCTCGAGCGTTACCATGGTTCCCTGAACCGCGTCGCGGATCTTCGGCCGCGCCCGGCGGTCGATGACCTGGCTCGGCAGATGCAGCAGCAGGTCGACCAGCCGCGGCGTCTCGCTCCGACTGAGCAGATATTGCAGCAGCTTGTCCTGCTTCGGACCGACGCCGGGCAGGCTGGTCACGGGAGCAAACAGCGGATTGAGCAGGCTGGGGCGCATTCTTGCAACAATCGTCATTCATGCGCGGGCTCGACCCGCGCATCCATCTATTCAAGAGGATGGATTGCCGGGTCCCGGCTCCGCAAAGCTTCGCCGGGCTTCCGATAGCAGGCCGGCGAAGCTTTGCGAAGACGGCAAGCCCGGCAATGACGACCATAAACAATTGCAACAACAAAGGGCTGACAGGGCCGGTCCGAGTGGCTATATCACCCCCGCCCGGCACGTCCGGGCTTTCTGCGTTTGACTGGATTTGAGACATGACGGGAACGACACGATCGAGCAGCGGACTGGACGACCGCCGCAAGCGGCTTCTGTTCCGCTGCTGGCACCGCGGCACGCGCGAGATGGATCTGATCCTCGGCCGCTTCGCCGATGCCGAGATCGGCAATCTGTCCGACGCTGAGCTCGGCGAGCTCGAGCGCCTGCTTGAGGTCAACGATCCCGATCTCTATGCCGCCATTATCGGCGACAAGGTGCTGCCGGCTGAGGTCACCGGCGCGCTGTTTGCCCGCATCAAGGCCTTCCCGATCGCGGACCGCGACGCATGAAACAGGGAATGAAATCTCCGGCCGAGCTGCTCACGCCCGGCCGCGCGCTGACGCTTGCCAATGTCGCCGAGGGCGCCGAAGGCCTGGTCGTCTCCGATCTCGCCCGCGCCATCGCGGCGCGGCCGAAGAAGCCGGCGGTCAGCCTTGCGGTGGTCTGCCGCGACGGGCCGCGGATGCAGCAGCTCGAACGTGCCTTGCGCTTCTTCGCACCGGATTTGCCGGTGCTGATCTTCCCGGCCTGGGACTGCCAGCCCTATGACCGCGTCTCGCCGCATGGCGGCATCCTGGCGCAACGCCTGACGACGCTGGCGCGGCTTGCGTCCCTGACTGGTAGCGACAAGCCGCTGATCGTGCTGACGACGGTGAACGCCGTCGTGCAGCGCGTGCCTTCGCGCGACCTCGTCGCGGCGCAGGCATTGTCGGTCGCCCCCGGCAATGTGGTGCCGATGGACACCATCGTCGCCTGGCTCGAGCACAACGGCTACAACCGCTCCTCGACCGTGCGCGAGCCCGGCGAATACGCCGTGCGCGGCGGCATCCTCGATCTGTTTCCAGCGGGTCTCGACCAGCCCGTGCGTTTCGACTTCTTCGGCGACAGCCTGGAATCGATCCGCTCCTTCGACGCCGAGACCCAGCGCACGCTGCTCGACATGCGCTCGCTCGACCTCGTGCCGATCTCGGAATTCCAGCTCGTCACCGACACCATCCGCCGTTTCCGCATGGGCTATGTCGCCGAGTTCGGCGCGCCGGAGCGCGACGATGCGCTGTACGAGGCCGTCAGCGAGGGCCGCCGCCATCCCGGCATGGAGCACTGGCTGCCGTTGTTCCAGGACCGGATGGACACGCTGTTCGACTATCTGCAAGGCGCGGCCGTCGCGATCGAGCCGCAGGCCGAGGACGCCGTCCGCGAGCGCTTCAAGCAGATCCTCGATTATTACGAGGCCCGGCGCGACGCGATGGAGCATCCCGGTGGCGGCGCCATCTACAAGCCGTTGCCGCCTGACCGGCTTTATTTGACCGAGGAAGAGTGGGGCAAGCGCCTCGGCGATGTCCCGCTGGCGCGGTTGACGCCGTTCTCCGTGCCCACCGACGGCACTGACGTCGTCGATGCCGGCGCGCGCAAGGGCCGCGATTTCGCACCCGAGCGCAATGACACCACCGTCAACGTGTTCGAATCCGTCGTTGCGCATGTGATGGCGTTGCACGCCCAGCGCAAGAAGGTCGTGATCGCGCTGTGGACCGAAGGCTCGCGCGACCGCATGACCTCGATGCTGCGCGACCACAAGCTGGCCCACACCACCAGCGTCAACAGCTGGCGGACGGTACAGGCGACCCCGCGCAACGAGACCATGCTTGCCGTGCTCGGCCTGGAGAGCGGCTTCGAGACGGACGAGATCGCTGTCATCAGCGAGCAGGACATTTTGGGCGACCGCCTGGTGCGGCCGCGCAAGGCCAGCCGCAAGCTCGACAATTTCATCTCGGAGGTGACGAGCCTCACCGCCGGCGACATCGTCGTCCATGTCGATCATGGCATCGGCCGCTTCATCGGCCTGCAGACCCTCGACGTCGCCGGCGCGCCGCATGACTGCCTCGAGCTGCATTATGCTGCCGAAACGAAGCTGTTTCTGCCGGTCGAGAACATCGAGCTGCTGTCGCGCTATGGCTCCGACCAGACCACGGTCGAACTGGATCGCCTCGGCGGAAGCGGGTGGCAGACCCGCAAGGCCAAGCTGAAGAACCGCATCCGCGAGATCGCGGGCGAGCTGATCAAGATCGCCGCCGCGCGCCATCTGCACGAGGCGCCCAAGCTCCCGGTGCAGCAGGGCCTCTATGACGAGTTCTGCGCGCGCTTCCCCTATGACGAGACCGAGGACCAGTTAGGGGCCATCGAATCCACCCTGAAGGATCTCGAGCTCGGCCGTCCGATGGACCGGCTGATCTGCGGTGACGTCGGCTTCGGCAAGACCGAGGTGGCGCTGCGCGCGGCGTTTGCCGTCGCGCTTGAAGGCAAGCAGGTTGCGGTGGTGGTGCCGACCACGCTGCTTGCGCGCCAGCACGCAAAAACCTTCACCGAGCGCTTCAAGGGCTTTCCGGTGAACGTGGCGCAGGCCTCGCGCCTGGTCGCGACCAAGGAGCTGAACCTGGTCAAGAAGGGCATTGCCGACGGCTCGGTCGATATCGTCGTCGGCACCCACGCGCTGCTCGGCAAGGCCATCAAATTCCGCGATCTTGGCCTCGTCATCGTCGACGAGGAGCAGCATTTCGGCGTCACCCACAAGGAGCGGCTGAAGGCGCTGCGCTCCGAGGTGCACGTGCTGACCCTGTCGGCTACGCCGATCCCGCGCACGCTGCAATTGGCGCTGACCGGCGTTCGCGAACTCTCGATTATTGCCTCGCCCCCGGTCGATCGCCTCGCGGTCCGCACCTTCGTTGCTCCGCACGATCCCTTGATGATCCGCGAGGCGCTGTTGCGCGAACGCTATCGCGGCGGCCAGGCATTCTACGTGGTGCCGCGCATCGACGACCTCGCGGAGGTCAAGGATTTCCTCGACAAGAACGTGCCGGAGATGAAGGTCGCGGTCGCGCATGGCCAGATGCCGCCCGCCGTGATCGAGGACATCATGACGGCGTTCTACGACGGCAAGTTCGACATCCTGCTGTCGACCACGATCGTCGAGTCCGGGCTCGACATCCCCAACGCCAACACGCTGATCGTCCATCGCGCCGACATGTTTGGCCTGGCGCAGCTCTATCAGCTGCGCGGCCGCGTCGGCCGCTCCAAGCTGCGGGCCTATGCGCTGTTCACGCTGCCGGCGCAGCAGAAGATCACGGCGCAGGCCGAGCGCAGGCTCACCGTGCTGCAATCGCTGGAGACGCTCGGCGCGGGCTTCCAGCTCGCCTCGCACGACCTCGACATCCGCGGCGCCGGCAATCTGCTCGGCGAGGAGCAGTCCGGCCACATCAAGGAGGTCGGCTTCGAGCTGTATCAATCGATGCTGGAGGAGGCGATCGTCAACCTCAAGGCCGGCGTCTCCGAGCCCGCTGCCGACCGCTGGTCGCCGTCGATCACCATCGGCATGCCCGTGCTCATTCCGGAGGATTACGTCAGCGACCTCTCGGTGCGGCTGTCGCTGTACCGGCGTCTGGCCGATCTCGACACCGAGGAGGAGATCGAGAATTTTGGCGCCGAGATGCGCGACCGCTTCGGCGTCTTGCCTGACGAGGTGCGCTACCTGTTCAAGGTCGCCGCGATCAAGGCGTTCTGCCGCAGGGCCAATGTCGAGAAGATCGACGCGGGCCCGAAGGGCGCCGTCATCGTCTTCCGCGACAATTCCTTCGCCTATCCCGATCGCCTCGTGACCTTCATCCGCAGCTACGGCCAGGCCGCCAAGGTGCGGCCCGACATGAAGGTGGTATTTCTCCAGGACTGGGAGACCCCGGAAGAGCGTCTCACCGGCACGACGGAAATCATGCGCCAGCTGGCGCAGCTCGCGGAGAGCAAGAAGGCGGCGTGAGGCCCTAATCTCGCAATGACGGTGTTTGTTGCGACAGCCCGCGAGAAGTCTACGACGCCGCCCTTGACGCATCGGCCGACAGCCGCGCCAGCAGCGACCTTGCCGTGTCCGATGGCGAGAGCGAATCCACGCTGACCACGGGATCGCTGCGCATCTCGTGCTTGCCGTTGGAGGTGTGCCGCATCACCGCCGAGAGGCGGCGGGCGATCATGTGCGCGGTGCGGAAATCCGTTTCTGCAAACACGACGATCACCGAACCGTCCTTCTGCGCCGTGCCGAAATCCATCTGCCGCATCAGGCGGCTGAGGATGCGCGCGGCGTCGAGCTGGGCGCGGGGATTATTGGGATCGAAGGCGAAGCGGGCGACGGAGAGGCCGCCGCCGCGGGCCAGCGTCTGCTCCACCGCCTTGGCGAAATCGCGGGCGAAGGCTTCCACCGTGAGCAGGCCGCTGCGCGGATCGAGCCAGCCGCCGGCGTCGATCGAGCGCAGGGTGCGGCTCAGCTGCGCTTCCATCGCATGCTGGCGGATCAGCGGCAGGGCATTGGCCGCGACCTTCGCCGGCTCGCCCGATATCAGCTCGAGATTGGGCAGATCGTAGCTCTGCGCGAGCTGATGTGCGGTGACGACGACGGGCAGGTTGCGGAAGCGGGTGTCCTCGGCGAGCACGGTCAGGAAGGCATCGGTGACGCGTGCGGTGAAACCTTCGGCGAGCACGACACCGTCGAGGTCGCGGGTGTTGAGGTGCTTCGCGGCGGCCTCGATCGAGAGCGCGCCGATGACGCCGACGCGCTCGCCGAGCGCCACCGAGAGCGCGGGATAGGCCGCGCCGCGACCGATCAGGAGCACGGTGGCATCGCGCGCGGGATCAGCCTCCGGCAGCCTGATCGTCGCTTCCGGCAGCCGGCGCAGGACGGTGGCATGAAGGGTGCGCACGCGTAGCGCGGCGCGGAGCCGCGCGATCAGGCGGTCGGGATTGCCGCCGCGTGAGGCAAAGGGCAGGGCGTTGGGAGGCAGCGCGCTCGCGGCATCCATGGCCACGAAGGGAAGGTAGGGCGATTGGCTGGCGATCTTCTTCGCGAAGACCGCTATGTGCGGCTCATGCCCACCGGACATCGCAGCGAGAACCGCGGCCGGCTGCACCTGCTCGATCGCGCGTGCCGCGCTGGCCCAGTCGGTGTCGACCACGGGAAAGAGCCGGGCCTCGTCCAGCGCCGCAACGAAGGCGGGGCGCCCGGTATTGGACACAAACAGGATCGGGCCCGCCTGGGACATCGAGATACTCTGATCACGCAATGGTGCCGCGCAATCTAGAGTGACCGCCTTAATGCTGCGTCAACGTATCGGTCGAAACTGCGCTCAAGCCGGCCCGGAGCGGTCGCGAAAGGCCTCGACCATCAGGGGGTTAAGCCCGAGCTCGTTGAGTGCCTCGCGGGCGCGGGCATTGTCCTGGGCCCTTCCTGCCAGCCGATGCCCGGAGAGACGGTCGGGCAGCGCGGTGAGCAGGGCACCCTGGCCGAGCCGGCGGGCCCATTCCTGGAGATCGTTGGAGAGGAACCGATAGCCGCCGACCGCCATGATGCCGGAGGGCGGCGCGGTGATGCAGATCGCGCCGCTCGGACGGTCGAGCCGGGCGGCATAGCCGGTGTCGGCATAGTCACGCGGCGGCTGGGCGATCAGGGTCTCGCCGACGGGCTGCGGCGGGGCATAGGCCGCGATCGGCACCATCGGTCCGCGCAGGCCGAGCGTGCCCTTCGGCGTCAGCAGGATCTCGCCGGCGATCGAGGAGCCGGACTGCTCGCGCGGGGCGCCGTGCGGTCCCGGCATCACAGCCACGGGCATGCCGTTCTCGCCGCGGCGGGCGCCGAACAAGCCGGCCTCGCCGAACAGATAGATGTCGGTCAGCGGCGCATGCGGCGCGATCCAGGCATCGCTTGCGGCGACCTGCTCGGGCGCGCGCCAGAGGCCGATGACGTTGCGCAAGGTCGGCATCCGCGCCGCGAGGTCGGAATCGCCGAGGCGCAGCGCGAGCTGGGCCGGCGCGATCAGCACCTCGCATTCGTGCTCGTTGATCTGCTGCTCCAGCACCTCGCTCTCGAAGGGATGATGCAGCGCCAGCGTGCCGCCCGAGAGCAGCCACACCGCGAGCGAGGAGGCCAGCCCCGCGAACGACATCGACGCGAACGCCGCCATCACGGTCGCGCCCTGCTTGATGTCGGCTTCCAGCGACATCGCCAGCCCGCCGGCGATCAGGCTGAAATGCGGCCGCGGCACCGGACGGAAGCCTTCTGCCGTGACGTCGAAGGAGATCATCGCCGCCTTGCGGCCGTCCTGGATCACGGTGCGCGTGGTGCCGGGCGGCCGCGCCAGCACGTCGTCGAGCGACGCCATGCCTTCCGGCAGGTCGGTGCCGAAGCCGCAGACGTGACGGATCGAGAAGGCTTCCGCGGCCGCATTCATCGCAAGGTCGGCATAGCCGACGCCGTCGACAGTGCTCATGGTGACGATGGCGCGCGCCGCGGTGCGGTTGAGCGCGGCGGTCAGTTCCGCATGCCGCCACAGCAGCGGCAGCACGGCGACGACGAGGCCGGCGCGATGGGCGGCAAGCACCGTCAGCACGAACTCGACCGTGTTGGGCAGCTGGATCGCGATGACGGAATTGGCCGGCAGCCCCGATTCGACGAAATACGCCGACAGTGCCTCGATGGCCGTATCGGCCTCGGCATAGCTCATCCGTCGCGGCTGGTGCCCGGTCACGCGCGCCTTGTTGAGGGGATCGAGCAGAGCGGTCGCGTGCGGCTGCCGGGTCAGCGTGCGCTGAAACAGCGTGTCGAGCGTCGGCGATACGGCTGGCTGGTTCACGGCGTCACTTTGCTTGATGAGCTTGCGGCTGCCCTTTCGACCACCAGGTCTCCGGCAAATAGCCGGACAGCGAAGTGGCCTTTGGCCGTTCTATCCGATTCCAGCGCGCGATCCATTGCTCGGATACGTTAAACAGGGGGATTGTGTAGAAGCCGGAGATCAGGGCGCGGTCGAGTGCGCGCACCGCCGAGACGAAATCCGTATGTTCACGGGCCTCCAGCAGGGCGGCGATCATGGCATCGACGGCCGGATCCCTGGCGCCCATGTAGTTGCGCGTGCCCGGATTGTCGGCGGCAGCGCTGCCCCAATAAAAATACTGCTCGTTGCCGGGCGACAGCGATTGGTCCCAGCGGTTCTGGATCATGTCGAACTCGTAAGCGAGCCGGCGCTGATCGAACTGCACGGGATCGACCGAGCGCACGGTCGTCTCGATGCCGGCGCGCTTGAGGTCGCGCTGGAAGGCGAGCGCGATACGCTCCTGGTCGCGGGTCGTGACCATGATCTCGAAGCTGAAGGGCGCCTTGGTCGCGCGGTTGCGCAGCACGGTTCCGTCGAGATCGTAGCCGGCCTCCGACAACAGTTTCAGCGCGGCGCGCAGCGTGGTGCGGTCGCGCCCCGAGCCGTCGGTGACCGGTAGGTGGTAGCTGCCGTCCATGATGTCGGGCGGGATCTGTGCGGCGAAGGGTTTCAGCAGCTCACGCTCGCGCGCATCCGCCGGGCGGCCATAGGCCGACAGGTCCGAGCCGGCGAAATAGCCGGCGACGCGCGAATAGAGGCCGAAGAAATAGTTGCGGTTGACCAGCTCGAAATCGAACAGCAGCGTCAGCGCCTTGCGCACGCGGATGTCGGCGAAGATCGGACGGCGGGTGTTGAACACCAGGAATTCGGAAGGCTGCGGGACCCCCGGCTTGATGGTCTCGCGGATCACCTGACCGCTGCGCGCGGCCGGAAAATCATAGCCGTCGTGCCAGCGCAGGGGCTCGTGCTCGACACGGAAATCATAGAGGCCGCGCTTGAAGGCTTCGAACTGGCCGTTGGCCTCGCGAAAATAGTCGAGCCTGATCTCGTCGAAATTGTAGAGCCCGCGATTGATCGGGAGGTCGCGGCCCCAATAGTCGGGATTGCGGGTCAGCGTCACGCTGGCGCCTGGCTTCACCGCCGTGACGCGATAGGGGCCGGAGCCGACCGGGCTCGTCAGCGTCGTCTCCTCGAAGCTGGCGACATCCACGGCATGCTTCGGCAGGATCGGCATCAGGCCGAGAATCAGTGGCAGCTCGCGGTCATTGGCGTCGGTGAGGTCGAAGCGGACGGTGAGGGGATCGGGCGCCTCGGCCTTCGCGACTTTGGCGTAATACTGCCGATGATTGGGACGGCCGTGGTCGCGCAAGAGCTGCCAGGAGAACAGCACGTCCTCGGCCAGCACGGGTTTGCCGTCGGAGAAGCGGGCGCGTGGATCGAGGCGGAACGTGACAAAGGTGCGGTCGTCGTTGGTTTCGACGGTCCTGGCGAGCAGGCCATAAAGCGTGAACGGCTCATCCTGACCGCGCGCGAGCAGGCTCTCGACCACGTAGCTCCGCACCTGCTGAACGGCCAATCCCCTCACGATGAAGGGATTGAGACTGTCGAAGGTGCCGAGAACACCCCAGGTCATGCGGCCGCCTTTAGGAGCATCCGGATTGACGTAGGGCATATGGGTGAAATCGGCAGGCATCGCCGGCTTGCCGTGCATGGCAATGGCATAGGCTTCCTCGGCCCGCGCGACGCCCGCCGACAGCCCGACGGAGAGGGCCAAGACGAGAGCCAAGACGAGAGCCAAGACGAGAGCCCGGGCGAGACGGCAGAGGCGGAGTCCGGGGCCCTCGAAGAGGCGCTGGAACATGAACATCGGCACACGTTGATTCGAAGACCGGGGGCCCTGAATCCTATCACAGGGAATTTCCCGGGGCGCAGCTGAGGATGTGGTCAAAGACGCCTGTCGGCATTGATCTTTTCGTCGGCCACGCTAAAAGGCGGTCAATCGCGCAGGAGCGCCGAGCCCGTCACTTATCCGCCTCAATTGACGGGGAGAGAGCCGCGCCCAAGGCGGCTAGGTTCGGCGCTTCGGAGCGGTTCGGGCACTTCCCGTTCAGAAAGGGTTTTCCGCAATGAATTTCTGTTACTTGGCCGCGTCCGTCCGGCCGCGCGGGCGACTTCTCGCCTTGTTGACGGCGACGGCGTTGGCCGTTCCGTTTGCCGCCGAGGCCCAGACCCCGGCGCCGGCCCAGGGTGCCCCTAAGGCGGCTCCGGCCCCGAAAGCCGCTCCGAAGGCTGCCCCCAAGGCCCCGGCGCCCGCGGCGTCTCCGCAGGCCCAGCAGGCTCCCGCGCAGGGCGCCCCGCAGCAGGGCGCGGCCCAGCCGGCCGATCAGCAGATCCAGCTGATCTACGCCCCCTGGACCAAGTTCTGCCTGAAGGGTCAGGACGCCAATGCCAAGCAGGTCTGCTTCACCGGCAAGGACGGCCGCATCGAATCGGGGCAGCCGGTCATCGCCGCCGTGATCATCGAGCCGGAAGGCGAGCCCAAGAAGATCCTGCGCGTGACGCTGCCGCTCGGCATGCAGCTCGTGCACGGCACCCGCATCATCGTGGACAACAATGCGCCGTTGCAGAGCCCGTATGTGATCTGCTTCCAGAACGGCTGCATGTCGGACTACGAGGCTACGCCCGAACTCATCAACAACATGAAGAAGGGCCAGAATCTCGTTGTCCAGGCGATCAATGCCAACGGAGCGCCGCTGACGCTGCCGCTGCCGCTCGCCGGCGAATTCCAGAAAGCTTATGACGGTCCGCCGACCGATCCGAAGGTGTTCGAGGAAAATCAGAAGAAGCTTCAGGAAGAGCTTCAGAAGAAGGCCGAAGAGCAGCGCAAGAAGCTCGAGCAGGGTGGCGCTGTCCCCGGCGCACCGCCGACTGCCCAGAAATAAGCGGGACCAAATCCCGGACGTCACGAAAAAGGCGCTCATATGAGCGCCTTTTTTTGTTCGTCGCCTGCTAGCGGCGAAGTTCTAGTTCAGCGATGGGTTGCGCGGCCGGTAGCCGCCGGCCTTGTCCTTGATGAAGATCTCGGCAACCTGGGAATGCCGGACCGGCTCGCCGGAATCATCCGGCAGCAGATTCTGTTCCGAGACATAGGCGACGTATTCCGACTCCGCGTTCTCCGCGAGCAGGTGGTAGAACGGCTGGTCCTTGTGGGGCCGCACCTCCTCGGGGATCGACAGCCACCACTCCTCGGTGTTGTTGAATTCCGGATCGATGTCGAAGATCACGCCCCGGAACGAGAAGATCCGGTGGCGCACGACCTGTCCGATCTGGAATTTGGCGGTCCTCGCTTTAATCATCCCCCGTCGATAGACCAGGATTGTGGCCGATGCTAGTGGCCTTGTCGGGAATTAACCTTCGCGTCAGGGGCGGATAGCCCCCAAGTCCTGAGAAAACACTTCATCAATGGTCGATATCCTCAATCTGGCTCTACCCTATTTCGGCTTGATCTTCGTCGGATTTGCCTGCGGCAAGGTCAAGTCCTTGCCGGAATCGGGCCTCGCCTGGATGAACTTCTTCCTGCTCTACGTCTCGCTGCCGGCGCTGCTGTTCGCGATCATGTCGAAGACGCCGTTTGCGGAATTGAACAACCCGCCGTTCCTGATCGCGACAACGCTGTCGACAGTTGCGGCGTTCACGCTGGCGCTGGTGGTTGGCAAGGTGCTGGGCCGGCTGACGCTGCGCGAGGCGACGCTCGCGGGCCTGTCCGGCGGCTACGGCAATATCGGCTACATGGGGCCGGGCCTGGCGCTCGCGGTGCTCGGGCCGAAGGCCTCGGCGCCGACCGCGCTGATCTTCTGTTGCGACAGCATCTTCCTGTTCACGATCGTGCCGCTGCTGATCGAGCTCTCCGACCGCGACCATCCCTCGCTGGTGCACGCCTTCGGCGTCGTGCTGAAGCAGATCGTGCTCAATCCGCTGATCATGTCGGCCTGCTTCGGCGCGGCGGTCGCGGCGCTGCATATCGAGCTGCCGGTCGCGCTCGACCGCACCATCACCTTTCTTCAGAACGCAGCTGCTCCGACTGCACTCTTCGTGCTCGGCGTGACCGTGGCACTGCGCCCGTTCGACCGGGTGCCGTGGGAGGTGCCGGGCGTGATTGCTGTCAAGCTGCTGATCCATCCGCTCGCGGCGTTCGGCCTGATGCTGGCATTCGGTCCATTCGCGCAGCCCTGGGCCGCGACCGCGGTGCTGATGGCCTCATTGCCGCCAGCGCTGAATGTGTTCGTGATAGCCCGGCAGAACGATGCCTGGATCGAATCCGCCTCCGTCGCGGTGCTGCTCGGCACCTTCGCCTCCGTGGTCACGCTGACCAGCGTGATGTGGGCGATCCAGAGCGGCCGGCTGGTGTTTCCGTGAGTGGGCTTACCTGCGCCATGTCGGCGTCAGGCCCTCACGCATCGCAAAGCGCCGGAGCGGGCCGATGGCGCCGAGCAGGTGCATGCCGACGGCGCGGACCGGCTGGAGCGGCAGGAAATCGTTGAGCAGGGAGCGGTTGGCGATGTCGATCGCAAAGGTTCGGCTCAAGATGTCTGGACGCCGCGCCCGGTCGTAGCGCTTGAGCACATCGCCCGCTCCGGGATCCTGGCCCGCTGCGATGGCCTCGCCTGCGAGCCGGGCGACGTCGGCGGCATCGCGGAGGCCAAGGTTGAGGCCCTGGGCGCCGATCGGGGGAACCACATGGGCAGCTTCGCCGACAAGCGCGATGCGGTCGCAGCCGAAGGATTTTGGACGTTCGATTGCCAACGGGAACAGGTTGCGCCCGGGCTCGACCGTCATGCGTCCCAGGATCGAATGCGACTGTTTCTCGATCGCGGCCGACAGTTCCTCGTCGCTCAGGCCGCGCAACCGTTCGGCTTCCGCGGGTGCTGCGACCCAGACGATGCTGGAACGGTCGCCGGGCAGGGGCACGAACACGCAGGGACCGTGCGGCGTGTGGAACTCGGTCGAGACATTGCGATGCGGCCGCGCGTGTCCGACGTTGAAGGTCAGCGCGGTCTGCGTCAGTTCGCGCCGCGTCACGGCGATGCCGGCAGCCTCGCGACACAGCGAATGCCGGCCATCGGCGCCGACCACAAGCCGGGCCGAGAGGAATTGTGCCGAGGTCGTGCGGACGGCGACGTCGTCGGCTTCGATCACGACGCTTTCGGCCTCGTCGTCGAAGCGGGCGAGGTGAGGAAGTTCGGCCGCCCGCTCTTCGAGCGCCAGCATCAGCGAACGGTTGTCGATGTTGTAGCCGAACGCGTCGAGACCGATCTCGTGACAGGAGAACCGGACCTCGGGCGCGCGGAACAGCCGGCCGGTGTCGTCGACGAGGCGCATGACCTCGAGCGCGGCCGCCTTGTCCTTGCAGCGCGACCAGACGTCGAGGGTTTCCAGGAGATCGACGGAGGCGCCCAACAGCGCGGTGGTGCGGTTGTCGGCATAGGGCACGCGCCGCGCCACCAGCGCGGTCCGCGCACCGGCCTGCGCCAATGCGATCGCCGCTGCAAGTCCGGCCGGTCCGCCGCCGATCACGGCGGCGTCATGGAGTGTCGATGCGCCTGTCATGGAACGACAATTGACACGCCCGGCGGCAAATTCAAGCCCAGCTATATTTCCCTGATTTTATGACGAATTGTGCGACCGGGCGCCGCAATGGCTTATGTGCAAATCGGTCTCGTTCTGATAGCAGAAGCCATGGATAGCCAGCAGGATTCCCTGAAGCCGAGACCGGCGATGCGCGCCGCGGCCTTCTCGGTGCATATCTTCACCGCCTTCGGCGCCGCCATTGCGCTGCTGGCGATGCTGGAGGCCGTGCGCGAGCACTGGGCGGCGATGTTTCAGTGGCTGGGCGTGGCCCTGATCATCGATGCGATCGACGGTCCGATCGCGCGGCGGCTCGACGTCAAGAACGTGCAGCCGAACTGGTCGGGCGACGTGCTCGATCTCGTGGTCGATTTCGTCACCTATGTCTTCGTGCCGGCCTATGCGATCGTGGCCAGCGGTTTGTTGCTGCCGGTGGCCGCTCCCTTGCTCGGCATCGCCATCATCGTCACCAGCGCATTATATTTCGCCGATCTGCGCATGAAGGCCGACGACAATCATTTCCGCGGCTTCCCTGCGCTGTGGAATGCGGCGGCGTTCTACCTGTTCCTGCTGCACTGGCCGCCGCTGTGGTCGACGTTGCTGGTCTCGGCGCTCGTCGTGCTGACCTTCGTGCCGTTCCACGTGCTGCATCCGGTCCGCGTCGTGCGGCTGCGCTGGCTGACGATGTCGTTGATCGCGATCTGGGCGCTGCTCGGACTCTACGTCCTGGAGATGGATTTCCGCGTCGGCACCGGCGTGACCGTGGTGCTCTGCGCCATCGCGCTCTGGATCAGCTTCAGCGACGCATTGATCCGGCTGGCGAGATCGTTCGGATGATGCAGCTGTTGACCAGCCCCGAGGCCTGGGCCGCGCTGCTGACATTGACCGCGCTCGAGATCGTGCTCGGCATCGACAACGTCATCTTCCTGTCCGTGATCGTCTCGCGTATCCCGGAGAAGCAGGCGCATCGCGCGCGCCAGATCGGGCTGGCGCTGGCGCTGATCTTCCGCATCGTTCTGCTCAGTCTTCTGGTCTGGCTGATCGGCCTGACCGCGCCGGTGTTTGCCTTCAAGGGCTACGACTTCTCCTGGCGCGATCTCATCCTGATCGGCGGCGGCCTGTTTCTGATCGCCAAGGCGACGCACGAGATTCACGCCGAGGTGGAGGCCGATGACGGCGAGAGCGACGAGAAGTCCGCCGGCAACGCCTTCTTCTGGGTGATCGTCCAGATCGTGATCATCGACATCGTGTTCTCGCTGGACTCGATCATCACCGCGATCGGCATGGCGCAGGACATCGAGATCATGGTCGCAGCGGTCGTGATCGCCTGCCTCATCATGTACATTTCGTCGGGGCCGGTGTCGCGGTTCGTCGCAGAGCATCCGACCACCAAGATGCTGGCGCTCGCGTTCCTGGTGCTGATCGGCGTCGCGCTGGTCGCGGACGGATTCCAATTCCATATTCCGCGCGGCTACATCTACTTCGCGATTGCGTTCTCGGCGGCGGTCGAATTCTTCAACGTGCTGGCCAAGCGCAACCGCAGGAAAACCGGCAAGCCGGCAGCCTGACGGCCGTGGCTCGCGCCGAGTTGACAAGGCGGGCGCGATGCCTTTCGCTCAGAGCGTTTTCGAGCGAAGTGGATACCGGTTCGCGTCACGAAGACGCGTCAGAAACTAGAATCTAGAGCCCCGTTCCGATTGGGACGGGGCTCTAGGGGCGAGAAGAGGAGGTCAGGTGATGACCAAAGCCGTCCGTGTGCACAAGGTCGGAGGCCCCGAAGCCCTGGTCTATGAGAGCGTCGACGTGCCGGCGCCCGGGCCCGGCGAGGTGCGCATCCGCCAGCACGCGGTCGGCCTGAACTTCATCGATGTCTATTACCGCACCGGCCTCTACAAGGCGCCGGGGCTGCCCTTCATCGCCGGCAACGAGGCCTCGGGCGAGGTGGTCGCGGTCGGGCCCGGCGTGACGCATTTCCATGCCGGCGACCGCGTCGCTTACTACCACAATCTCGGCGCCTATACCGGCGAGCGCAACATCCCGTGGGAGAAGCTGGTCAAGCTGCCCGACCACATCACCCACGAGCAGGGCGCCGTGCTGATGCTGAAGGGGCTCACGGTCTGGTACCTTCTGCACAAGACTTTCAAGGTCGAGCCGCATCACCGCGTGCTGATCCACGCCGCGGCCGGCGGCATCGGCCTCCTCGCCTGCCAATGGGCGAGGGCGCTCGGCGCTCACGTCATCGGCACGGTCGGCTCGCGCGAGAAGGCTGAGCTGGCGGAGGCCAATGGCTGCGACCATGTCATCCTCTACAACGAGGAAGACTTCGTTGCGCGGGTCAAGCAGATCAGTCGCAATGAGGGCTGCGACGTCGTCTATGACGGCGTCGGCAAGGCGACCTTCCCGGGCTCGCTATCGTGCCTGAAGCCGCGCGGCATGTTCGTCTCGTTCGGCAATGCCTCCGGTCCCGTGCCGCCATTCTCGATCGCCGAGCTCAACAATCACGGCTCGCTGTTTGCGACACGGCCGAAGCTCAACGATTATGTCGGCAAGCGCTCGGAATTGCTGGAAGGCGCCGACACGCTGTTCGCCGCCGTCATCAACGGCAAGCTGCACGTGCCGATCAATCACGCGTACGCGCTGAAGGATGCCGCGAAGGCGCATATCGATCTCGAAAGCCGCAAGACCACGGGCGCGTCGATCCTGAAGCCGTAGATCTGTCGTCATTGCGAGCGAAGCGAAGCAATCCAGGACTGTCTCCGCGGATGTAGTCTGGATTGCTTCGTCGCAAGCGCTCCTCGCAATGACGAGGGTAGACCTACGCGACGCGTCTTGCCGCGCCGGCCTTGGTCAAGATACCGTCGAGGCAATCGATCATCTCGGCGATCTCGGCCCGCGTGACGTTCAACGCGGGCATGAAGCGCAAGCTGTCGACCTGCGGCGCGTTGAGGAGCACCCCGGCCTCGAACGCCTGCGCAACGATGCCAGGCGCGATCGGCAGCTTGAGGTCGAGCGCGAGCAGGAGCCCACGTCCCCGCACGCCGCCGAGACCATGCCGGGCCGAGACCTTTTGCAGTTCGCTTTCGAGCAGCAGGCCGGTCTCGGCGACCATCTTGAGGAAGTCGGGCTTGCTGACCTCCTCGAGCACCGCAAGCCCCGCCGCGCACATGATCGGGTTGCCGTTGAACGTGCCGCCCTGATCGCCGTGCTCGAAACAGGAGGCGCGCTCGGTCGCGAGCAGGGCCGCGAGCGGCACGCCGCCGCCGATGCCCTTGCCGAGCGTCATGATGTCGGGCGAAATCCCGGTGTGCTCGTAGTGGAAGAGCTTGCCGGTCCGACCCATGCCGGTCTGGATCTCGTCGAAGATCAGCAAGAGGCCGTGTGCCTCGGCGAGCGCGCGCAACTCCTGCAGGAACTGATCGCTCGCCGGCCACACGCCCGATTCACCCTGGATCGGCTCGATCATCACGGCGACGGTGTTGTCGTTGATCAGCTTCTCGACCGAGGTGATATCGTTGAGCTTTGCCTTCTTGAAGCCGGCGACCTTCGGTTCGAACAGCGGCTCGAACGCCTTCTTGCCCGAGGCCGACATCGTCGCCAGTGTCCTTCCGTGAAAGCCGCCCTCGAAGCTGATGATCTCGAACGCACCGCCTCTGTGGAGGCTGCCATATTTCCGCGCGAGCTTGATCGCGCCTTCGTTGGCTTCCGCGCCGGAGTTGGCGAAGAACACCTGGTCGAAGGCGCTGTTGTCGACGAGCGACTGCGCGAGCTTGAAGCTCGGCTCGTTGTAGAAGGCCGGGCTCGGCGTCAGCAGCCGCCTGGCCTGCGCGGCAAGCGCGTCGGCAACCGAAGGGGGCGAATGGCCGAGACAATTGACGGCCCAGCCCTGCACGAAGTCGAGATAGCGCTTGCGGCTGTCGTCCCACAGGTAGGAGCCGGCGCCGCGGACGAACACGGCGTTGGGCCGTGCGGTGATGTCCATCAGCACGTCATACGGATGGGTGGCGGTAGTCATGTCGAACTCCTCTGGAGGCGGGTGGAAAAGGCGCGCGAAAAGCAAAAAGGCCGCACTTTGCGGGTGCGGCCTTCTCGAAAACTTGAGCTGAATTTAGTAGATCAGCGTCGTCGTCGGACATGGCGCAACCCATCATCGTCGCGGGTGCGACGACGGAAAGCTGCGCGGCGGTGGGTCCGAGAGTTGATCATGGGGCGCGTCCCTACAGCCGAACGGCAGGACTTGTCAAGCAGACGTTTTGCAAAACACGCGTTCGGCGTGTGCCGTCGCGGGCGGACGTCACTCGCAATTCATCGATCGGCTGACGAGAACCATTGTGCCTCTGGCGCGTTTGTGATCGAAGGACGCCAATTGGTTCGAACCGGACGCATGGCGGCTCAGACCAAGAGGGGCGGGACCAACAAGATAGTTTTCAGCTTTGTCCGATACGTCGTATTCGATTGATCTCGACAGCATTCGCGGCGCTTTTCCGCCGGGCATCGAAGCGCCACGGCTGCTGGTCGACTTTGCCGGCTGGCTCGAGGGGCGCCCCTGGGGCAGCGTCGGCTGCTTCTCGCTGCAAGGCCAGTTCTCCGATTCCGCGCCGATCGTCGACGGCAGTCCCCTGCGGGACAGGTTTTCGCTGTTCATGCGGCTGCCGGACGGCTCGGTCCTCGGTGGCTGGTATGGCGCGGGTCTGGATCGCGACAATCCACCGATCGTTGGGCTAGGATCCGAGGGCGACTACGCGTTGCTGGCGCCTGACCTCGACGGGCTGCTTGCAAAATTGACGTCGCAGCAATTCGACAACGCCTGGAGCGATCTGAAGCCGCGTGACGAGGTCGCGTGCCAGACGGTCGAGCTTGCGCAGTGGCTCGCCAGACGGCCGGCCGGCGAGGCGGCGGCGCCCGACGATATATCATCAGAGCTGCCAGACTTTCGCGGTTTCGTGGAAAAATGGAGCCGGGATCGCGAGGACTACTGGGCCAATCACCGGCTGATGGCCGAGCTCGGCTGGCGGCTCGCGGCGCATCTGCCAAAGGGCAAGAAGCCCTGGGACCAGACGCGTTTCGAGATCGCGATTGTCGGCGCGCAATATCAGGCGCGCGTGCTCTCGCAGGGACCGCAGCTATTCGAGGAAGCCGCTTCGATCGAGTCCCTGCTGCGCGATTTGCGTGAGCAGATGCGCCGCGCCCAGCCCGAGCTCGGACTGTGGTACGCGATGCAGTTCGGGCTCCATGCCGACGGCCGGATCATGCCGAATTTCGAATATGATCTGCGCCCAACCATCGGCGGCGAGCCGGCGCTGCTGTCCGAAGCAAAGGCCGATCTCGCCCGCGCACCAAGGCCGGAGCGCTGGGTGCCGAAATGGCTGGCGGCATCCTGAAGCTCGGATTCCCGCGATGCTGCCGCCCAGCCGGCGCGCCGAAATCTTCTGCTGTCGTGCCATCTTGACCTCGCGGGAACGGCACCTTCGATCCCCCTTGACTTAGAGTGCGCTCGAAGGGGTATCTGTACGTGCGTCAGTACGAGAACGGGCACACATGAAGATCGGCGACCTCGCAAAACGAACCGGCTTGTCGACCCACACGTTGCGTTATTATGAGCGCATCGGGCTGCTGCCATACGCAGACCGGGATCGTTCCGGCCAGCGTGACTTTGACGCATCGATCTTCACATGGATCACATTCCTCGGTCGGCTCAAGACCACGGGAATGCCGATCCGGGACATGTTGCGTTATGCGGCGCTTCGTGATGAAGGCGAAGCCACCGGGCCAGCCCGGCGGCAGATGCTGGAAATCCACCGGGAACAGGTTCGCACGCAGATTGCCGAACTCCAGGAATGCCTGCTCGTCCTTGATACCAAGATCGCCGGCTATGCCGGCGACGAACAGAGGACGAAGGAAAATGACGCACGCCCAAACACAAGCCGAAAGCCGCTTCGATCGCGGCCAGCGGGCCCTGTCACGCATTGACGGCAGAGCCGGCGAAAAGGTCGTCGCCTCACTGGCCGACATTGCTCCGGATTTCGCACGATACGTGATCGAGTTTCCCTTCGGCGACATTTACAGCCGCCCGGACCTCGGCCTGCGCGATCGAGAGATCGCGACGATCGCCGCGCTGACGGCGCTCGGAAATGCCGCGCCTCAGCTCAAAGTGCATATCGAGGCGGGTCTGAACGTCGGGCTGTCTCGCGACGAGATCGTGGAGGTCATCATGCAGATGGCCGTTTATGCGGGCTTCCCGGCGGCGGTGAACGGGCTGTTCGCAGCCAAGGAGGTGTTTTCCGCGCATGACGGACGGCAGGCGTCGGGAGAAGCGACATGACGAAACGCGCCGATCTCGCCCGCGTATTCAGGCCGGAGCGCTGGGTGCCGAAATGGCGAGCGGCGTCGTGAACCTCAAAATCCTGCGACGCTGCCGTGCAGATCATACGCGTCCGCGCGCTCGATCTTTGCGGTGACGATCTCGCCGACACGCAGGGGGCGGCGGCTCGACAGGTACACCGCGCCGTCGATCTCCGGTGCATCGGCCTTGGAGCGGCCCTTGGCCACCGTCGGGCCGACCTCGTCGATGATGATCTGCTGGCGCGTGCCGACCTTACGCTTCAGCCGGCGTGCCGAGATCTTCTGCTGGCGGGCCATCAGCGCGTTGTAGCGCTCCTGCTTGACCTCTTCCGGCACGGGGTTCTCGATCGCGTTCGACGTGGCGCCGGCAACCGGCTCGTATTTGAAGCAGCCGAGGCGGTCGATCTCGGCTTCATCGAGCCAGTCGAGCAGATAGGCGAAGTCGGCATCGGTCTCGCCGGGGAAGCCGACGATGAAGGTCGAGCGCAGCGCGAGATCGGGACATTCCTCGCGCCAGCGCTTGATCCGCGCCAGCGTCTTGTCCTGCGCCGCCGGGCGCTTCATCGCCTTCAGCACCTCGGGGCTCGCATGCTGGAACGGGATGTCGAGATAGGGCAGCACCTTGCCCTCGTTCATCAGCGCGATGACCTCGTCGACATGCGGGTAGGGGTAGACATATTGCAGCCGGACCCAGGCGCCGAACTCACCGAGCTCGCGCGCGAGATCGAGGAATCTGGCGCGGACCTGGCGATCCCTCCACGGGCTCTCTGCATATTTGAGATCGACGCCATAGGCCGAGGTGTCCTGCGAGATCACCAGCAGCTCCTTGACGCCGGCATCGACCAGCCGCTCGGCTTCGCGCAGCACATCATTGGCCGGACGCGAGACGAGGTCGCCGCGCAGCTTCGGGATGATGCAGAAGGTGCAGCGGTTGTTGCAGCCTTCGGAGATCTTCAAATAGGCGTAGTGGCGCGGCGTCAGCTTGATGCCTTGCGGCGGCACTAGGTCGAGATGCGGGTTGTGGGCGGGCGGCAGCGCGCGGTGCACGGCGTCGAGCACGCTCTCATATTGCTGCGGGCCGGTGATCGAGAGAACGCCCGGATAGGCCTGCTCGATCTGCTCGGGTTCCGCGCCCATGCAACCGGTCACGATCACCTTGCCGTTCTCGGCCATGGCCTCGCCGATCGCCGAGAGCGACTCCTGCTTGGCGCTGTCGAGGAAGCCACAGGTGTTAACGATGACGATGTCGGCCCCGTCATGCTTGCGCGCGAGCTCGTAGCCCTCCGCGCGCAGGCGCGTGATGATGCGCTCGGAATCCACCAATGCCTTGGGGCACCCGAGTGACGTGAACGAAATGCGCGGCGCTTTTTCCATGTATCGCCTGGAACCTGCAGCTGAATTGTTCGGAATTGCGTTCCAACTAATTGATCCGACGGAAAAATTCAACCGCTCCGGCTGTTCCTGTGACGGTAAAATGAGACATAGCCTGCAGCAGCCGCTCAGATGTTGGTCAGGACATCAGCGGCTGCCGTTTTCGGTGCCAGGACGGCCGGGCTAGTTGGCGGCGCCCTCGACAGCAAATGTGCGGTACGTGGCGTATTTCTCACCGACCGCTCGAACTTGCACGTAGGCCGGATCGTTTCGCCAAGCCCGAAGCGCCTCCATGTTCGGATACATGTAGATCACCACGCGTTTGGGCGGACTTCCGTCGACGGCAACGACCTGTGCACCGGTTGCCGCCGCGCCTGCCGCTGCAACCAATTTCCCGCCATGGGCCTTGATGATCTCCCTCGCCTTGGGGAGATATTCCCTGGCATAGCCATCGGGCTCGGACACGTCGATTTGGCCGATCAGATAGGCGGGCGGGGTAGTTTCGCCATGGAGCGCTTGGCTGCCAAAGGCGCCTAATGCGGTACACGTCAACATGACGAGACCGATCCTGCATCGAGAGTTCATGTGGGCCTCCTCTCATGCCTTGCCGCTGCCGCGAGCGGTAGCCTGAAAAAGACTCTCCACGGCAGTTCAAAATGTGTCCAATACATATATTCTCTCACGCCTTATGCTCTGGTGGTATAAGCGGGCATGAACCTTCGACAGGCCCTCACGTTTCTGACCGTGGCCGAACTCGGCACCGTCTCGAAGGCCGCTATTCGGTTGCGTGTCGCCCAGCCGGCCTTGTCCAGGCAAATCATCGGTCTCGAGCTGGAGCTCGGCTTGCGGCTGTTCGACCGGGTCGGGCGCCGTCTTCTGTTGACGGGCGAGGGCGAGCAGTTGATTGCAGGCTGCCGGCTGCTGCTCAACAGCGTCAGCTCGCTGAAAGAGCAGGCTCAGCTGCTCCGTCAAGGCGACACGGGGGTTCTCAAGGTCGCGGGATCGCCCCAGCACATCGAGAGCGTGCTATCGGAATTTCTTCACCTGTACGCGAAGCGGTATCCCAGGGTCGAGATAAGGATCAGGGAGGGTACGGGCAGCGAAATATTGACGATGCTCGAACGTGGCGAAATCCATCTCGGCCAAAACCTGCTGCACGCAGTCAGGCTGAACGAACAGCACTTCGGCAGTCTTCCGCTTGGATCTGTGCAGTTGCTGGCTGCGTGCCATCCCTCGACGCCCCTCGGTCCGAACCATACCATCGAGATAACCGATCTCGCTCGGTTTCCATTGCTGCTGCTGGACAGCGGGTTCGGGTTTCGCCGCGCTTTCGATGCTGCAAGTCGTATGGCGGGGCTGAAACCTGCGATCGTGTTCGAGAGTCGTAATCCCCACACTTTGTTGGCACTCGCCGAGGCGGGCCACGGCGTAGCGATCGTTCCTTCCCAACTTCAGTGCTGGCGTTACCGATTGAGGATCGTCGGTCTCACGCATAGACGCCGCGTCTTGCAGGAACCTCTGACCATCTCATGGGATAGGCGGCGCTCCTTGCCGCGCTTTGCGAGCGACTATTGTGCAATGCTCGCTGCGCATATGCGCGAGACATTTCCGATCACGCGCCCGACGGAGCCGGCCACGGCAAAAAGGAGTGCTCGGTCCCGAGCAAAGCGCGTCCCGCTGCAGGCTCCCAGTCGAATCTGACCTTGGGCGCAGCCGTCTGATCCATATCTGAACTGCCTGATTGACGGGCCTGAGCTAGTCCCAATTGCCCACAATTACAACCCTTTGCAGGGCGTTCCGGCGTGCTATGGATGAATCGCCTGCCGTGAGTGAGCTATGAGCGCCGAACAGTCGCCCAAAATCGTAATCGTCGACGAAAGCCCGATCCGGGCTGCGATCCTGGAGGAGGGATTGCGGGAGGCCGGATTCACGCAGGTCGTCCATATCCGCGAAATGCAGAGCCTGCTTGCCCGTATTTATGCCGTGGATCCCGACATCATCCTGATCGATCTGGAGAACCCCAGCCGCGACGTGCTGGAAGCGATGTTCCAGGTCAGCCGCGCCGTGAAGCGGCCGATCGCCATGTTCGTCGACCAGAGCGATTCCGCGTCGATCCAGGCCTCGGTCGAGGCGGGGGTATCCGCCTACATCGTCGACGGGCTGAAGAAGGAGCGCATCAAGCCGATCCTCGACCTCTGCGTGTCCCGCTTCAACGCCTTCGCCAAGCTCCAGGAAGAGCTGGAGCGCACCAAGTCGCAGCTGGAGGACCGCAAGATCATCGAGCGCGCTAAGGGCATTTTGATGAAGGTGAAGGGCCTGACCGAGGACGAGGCCTATGTGCTGCTGCGCTCCACGGCGATGCGCGAGAAGAAGAAAATCGGCGAGATCGCGCAGTCGATCATCACCGCGTCGGAGATGCTGAAATGACCGCGCCCCTCCGCATCGGATTCATCCCGCTGGTCGATGCCGCGGCTCTGATCGTCGCCGTCGACAAGGGATTCACCGCTGCCGAAGGGCTCGAGGTCGAGCTGGTGCGCGAGGTGTCCTGGTCCAACGTTCGCGACAAGCTCAATATCGGCCTGTTCGACGCCGCGCACCTGCTCGCACCGGTGGCGATCGCGTCCTCGCTCGGGCTCGGCCACGTCGAGGTGCCGATCGCCGCGCCCTTCAATCTCGGCATCAACGGCAACGCGATCACGGTCTCGCCGGCGCTGCACGCGGCGCTGATGGCGGAGATCGACGGCGACCGCTTTGATCCGCTCGCCACGGCGAAAGCGCTGGCGCGCGTCGTCGCCAAGCGCCGCAAGGCTGGCGCCGATCCCTTGATCTTCGGCATGACCTTTCCGTTCTCGACCCACAATTATCAATTGCGGTTCTGGATGGCGGCGGCCGGTGTCGATCCCGACGAGGATGTGCGTCTGGTCGTGCTGCCGCCGCCTTACATGGTCGACAGTCTCAAGAGTGGCCATGTCGATGCGTTCTGCGTCGGTGCGCCCTGGAATTCGATCGCCGTCGATCTCGGCATCGGTCACATCCTGCATTTCTCCTCCGACATTCTTGCCCGAGCCGCCGAGAAGGTGCTGGCCGTGCGTCAGGTCTGGGCCGACAAGCACCCGGACGTGGTCGCCGCGCTAGTTCGCGCCGCGGTGAAGGGCGCTGAATTCATCGAGGAGCCCGCCAACCTGGCCGAGGCGGCGCGCATCCTGGCGCAACCCGAGCGGATTGGGGTCAATGCCGAGGTGATCCAGCGGACGCTGGTGGGGCGCCTGAAGGTGTCGCCCGAGGGCGAGGTGCGCGAAAGCGGCCGGTACCTTCTGGTGGGACGTGAAGGGGCAGGGCGGCCGGACCCGGTCCAGGCGGCCTGGCTCTATGCGCAGATGGTGCGTTGGGGGCAGACGGTGCTGGCGCCGGACAGCATCAAGACGGCAATGACCGTGTTCAGGCCTGACCTTTACGATGCCGCTCTCGGCCGTCGGCCGCCCGACCAAGCTCCCGAGGCCTTCGGGGCATTCACCGGGCCAGCGTTCGATCCCGCCAACATTCTTGGGCATCTGAAGGCCTTCGATGTGGGCCGCTGGCGGGCCTGACTCAGGCCTGCACTCTTTTTAGGCAATCGTGACCATCGTCTAAATTTTGCGCTGGCTGCCCGAATTTCATGTCGGGGCCTGAGCCGGGATTTTCCGGAATCTCTCCTAGTCGACTGAAAATATATCAGTCTTTCATTTCGTCAAAGCTGGCACGCAACTTGAATGTTGCAGTGCGGCCAGCTTGTCACAGGTGCCTGCTGAGCCGAGTCCCGCAGCAACGAAGCTGATCGGACCGTTGGGTGGCCAGGCCGGCTCTCGTGCCAGCAAGCTTCCTATCGGGTCGCGCCAATTTCCGTCGATGCCACCCGGTGGCCGCAGGAGCTTCGTTACCGACCATGAAAATCGATACGCTCGCAGTCGACTTTACCGACGAGCAGAAACGCTATCTCGAAGGCTTCACGACCGGTTTGCAGATCAGCCGGGTCGGGCGCGGTCTCGGCGGCGGCGCTGGCAAGGCGAACGCCGAGCCCACCGGCCCCGACGCCGTGCACATCAAGGCGCAGGACAAGGTCATCGCGTCGGGCAAGAAGCTCGCCGACCAGGAGAAGTTCAAGCGCGACGAGCATCCCTTCGATGCCTATCCGCGCCTGCGCCAGCAGGCGCTCGACAACGCGCCGCCGAGCCCTGCGGACAATTTCCGCTGGCGCTATTACGGCATCTTCTATGTCGCGCCGACGCAGGACTCCTACATGAGCCGGCTGCGGATTCCGAACGGCATCATGAAGCACTGGCAGCTGTCAGGTCTTGCCGATCTCGCCGACGAGCTTTGCGGCCCCTACAGCCACGTCACGACGCGCGCCAATCTCCAGCTCCGCGAGATCCCGCCGAAGAATGCGATCAAGCTGATCGAGGGCATTCAGGACCTCGGCCTGTGCTCGCGCGGCTCCGGTGCCGACAACATCCGCAACGTGACGGGAACGCCGACGGCCGGCATCGATCCGCAAGAGCTGATCGACACGCGGCCCCATGCGCGCGAGTGGCACTATCACATCCTCAACGATCGCTCGCTCTACGGCTTGCCGCGCAAGTTCAACGTTGCCTTCGACGGCGCCGGCAGGATCGCCGTGCTCGAGGAGACCAACGACATCGCGTTCACTGCGTACGAGGTGAAGGACGGGTTCGGAGTCGAGCCCGGAATCTGGTTCCGCCTCGGCCTCGGCGGCATCACGGGCCACAAGGATTTTGCAAAATACTCCGGCATCATCGTCAAGCCGGAGCAGGCGACGGCCGTCGCCGACGCCATCGTGCGCGTGTTCATCGATCATGGCGACCGCACCAACCGCAACAAGGCGCGGCTCAAATATGTGCTCGATGCCATGGGCCATGACGGCTTCCTCAAGCTTGTCGAGGAGCGGCTGCAGACGCCGTTCACGCGCGTGCCCGAGGAGGCGTTTCTCCCGCGGCCGGCCGCGGACCGCATGGCGCATGTCGGCGTGCACAGGCAGAAGCAGGACGGATTGAACTGGATCGGCGTGTCGCTGACGCTCGGCAAGCTCACCTGCGATCAGATGCGGGGCCTCGCCAAGATCGCCCGCGATCTCGGCGACGGCGAGATCCGCCTCACGGTCTGGCAGAACCTGCTCATTTCGGGGGTGCGCGACGAGAATGTCGCGCTTGCGATCGCGGCAATCAAGCAGATCGGGCTCGCCGTCGAGGCCTCGCACATCCGCGCCGGCCTGATCGCCTGTACCGGCAATGCCGGCTGCCGCTTTGCCGCTGCGAATACCAAGCGCCATGCCGCCGAGATCGGCGACTGGTGCGAGCCGCGCGTCGCGATGGACAAGCCGGTCAACATCCACGTCACCGGCTGCCACCATTCCTGCGCGCAGCACTACATCAGCGACATCGGCCTGATCGGGGCGCGCGTGCCTGTTGGCGAGGAGGACACGGTCGAGGGTTATCACCTCTTCACCGGCGGCGGGTTCGGGCCCGACGCCGACGTCGGGCAAGAGGTCTATCACGACCTCAAGGCCGAAGACGCGCCGAAAACGGTCGAGGCGCTGCTCAAGGCCTATATCGCCCATCGCTCGTCTGCCGACGAAACCTTCCTCTCCTTTGCGCGCCGCCACGACGGCGAAACGCTGCGCAAGCTTGCCGATGCACAGGTGTCCGCATGAACCAGATCACCCCTCCGCCGAAGCTTGACATCATTCCCGCCAGCGCCCCGTTCTCCGATGCGCAGCGCTCCTGGCTGAACGGATTCTTTGCCGGGCTGCTGTCGCCTGACATCGCCGCGCCGCTGTCGGCGGAGCAGGGCGCCGCCGTCATGCAAGGCGCCGCCGGTGACGGCGACGACGGCGAAGCGCCGTGGCACGACCAGACCATGCCGATCGCCGATCGAATGAAGCTCGCCGAGGGGCGTCCCGTGCGCCGCAAGTTGATGGCGGCGATGGCGCAGCAGGATTGCGGCCAGTGCGGTTACAATTGCCACGACTATTCGGAGGCGATCGCCAGCCGCAGCGAAGCGCGGCTCAATCTCTGCGTCCCCGGCGGCAAGGAAACCGCGCGGATGCTGAAGTCGCTGTACGAGGAGCTCGACAAGGCGCCAGTGGCCAAAGCGGCTGACAAGCCCGACGCTCCGGCGCCGGCCGTGACCGTGACGATCGCGGAGCCGGGCCGCTCGCGCGACAACCCCGTTGCCGCGACCTTCCTGTCGCGCCGTCTCCTCAACAAGGGCAAGTCGGAGAAGGAAACCTACCACATCGAGTTCGATCTCTCCGAGAGCAAGCTCGACTACGTCGTCGGCGACAGTTTCGGCGTGTTCGCGCGCAACGACGTCGGCCTCGTCGACCAGATCATCGCGCTGCTCGGCGCCTCCCACACCACCAAGGTCAACGGCAAGACGCTGCGCGAGGTGCTGATCGACGACGTCTCGCTGTCGCCGGCGCCCGACACGCTGTTCGAGCTGATCTCCTTCATCACCGGGGGCGCGCAACGCGAGAAGGCGCGGGCGCTGGCGCAGGGCGAGGATCCCGATGGCGATGCCGCCACGCTCGACGTGATGGCGGCGCTGCAGAAGTTTTCCGGCACGCGGCCGCATCCGGAGGCCTTCGTCGAGGCGCTGGAGCCGCTGCAGCCGCGGCTCTACTCGATCTCGTCCTCGCACAATGCGACGCCGGGAAAGCTGTCGCTCACGGTCGATTCCGTGCGCTACCTCGTCGCCAAGCGGAAGCGCCTCGGCGTTGCCTCGACCTTCCTCGGCGAACGCATCGCCGAAGGCGAGAAGCTCAAGGTCTATGTGCAGAAGGCACACGGCTTCGGCCTGCCGCAGGATCCGAAGACGCCTGTCATCATGATCGGCCCCGGCACTGGCATTGCGCCGTTCCGCGCCTTCCTATTCGACCGCAAGGCGACCGGCGCGCCCGGCAAGAACTGGTTGTTCTTCGGTCACCAGCGCAGCGATTGCGACTTCTTCTACCAGGAGGAGCTCAACGCGATGAAGACCTCGGGTCTGCTCACGCGCATGTCGCTGGCCTGGTCGCGCGACGGTGAGAAGAAGTTCTACGTGCAGGACCGCATGCGGGAGGTCGGCCGCGAGGTCTGGACCTGGCTTGCCGAAGGCGCGCATCTCTACATCTGCGGCGATGCCAAGCGCATGGCCAAGGATGTCGAGCGCGCGCTGGTCGATATCGTCGCCCAGTTCGGCGCACGTTCGACCGATGAGGCGGTCAGTTTTGTCGCCGAGCTCAAGAAGACCGGCCGCTTCCAGGCTGACGTTTACTAGGGTGACGGAGCATCGGATGACTCGCCCATTGGCCGTCATCCGATTGTCATCCACTCTGGTTCCAGGTCCCGGGGAATTTAACGAATAAGATTCTCGGAACCTGGGACTCAGGAGAATTTGTGCCCGCAATGCGGGGTCTTCAGAGAATCCCTGTCGCTATTTTCGTTACCGTCTTGCCTCCCGCCCTGGTTGATCCTTCATAATCCCGCAAATGGAGCGTTGGAGATCGACCATGCGCGAACTATCGGCGGAAGCCAGGCTGCATTTCTACGCGCGTTCGCTCTCGCGTCGGACCGGGGCGAGCATGCACCACGTTGCGATGTACAGCGCCTTCGCCGTCATCGCGGCGATCGTGTTCGGCACGCTGTCGGTGCACCCGTTCTAGGGTTGCTGCGTAGGGTGGGTTAGCCGAAGGCGTAACCCACCAATTTCGTCCGGCATTCGCTGAAGCATGGTGGATTACGCTTCGCTAATCCACCCTACGGCATCGCGTGTACCTCAACTCCCGCGCTTGAACGGCGCCACTTCGATCCCCGCATTCTTCAACGCCTGACGCAAGCCGCGCGCGATGTCGACGGCGCCGTGCGTATCGCCATGGATGCACACCGTATCCGTGCGCATCTTGATCACTTTGCCGGTGACCGACACCACCGCGCCGTCCTGCACCATGCGCACCACGCGATCGGCAATCGCCTTGGCATCGTGCAGCACTGCGCCTGGCTTCTTGCGCGAGACAAGGTTGCCGTCGTCCTCATAGGCGCGGTCGGCGAACACCTCGTGCACCATCGGCAGGTTGGCCGCTTCGCCAGCCTTCACCAGCTTCGAATTGGCGAGCACGACGAAGATCAGGCTGGGATCGACCGCCCTAATGCCGGCGGCGATCGCCTCGGCGGTCATGTCGTCCTCGCAGGCGACGTTGGAGAGCGCGCCATGCGCCTTCACATGCGTCACCTTGTGGCCGGCCGCGGTCGCGATCGCCTGCAACGCGCCGATCTGGTAGGCGACGAGATTCTCGATCTCGGATGCCTTCAGGCCCGCGATCGGATGGCGACCAAAGCCGTGCAGGTCGCGATATCCAGGATGCGCGCCGACCGAGACGCCGCGCGCCTTCGCCAGCTCCACCGTCCGGCGCATGATGTCGGGGTCGCCGGCGTGGAAGCCGCAGGCGACGTTGACCGAGCTCGCCAGCTCGATCATGGCGGCGTCGTTGCCCATCTCCCACGCACCAAACCCTTCGCCGAGGTCGCAATTGAGATCGATCGTCTTCATGGGGTGCTCTCCGCCTCTGGTCTTGTTGCCGTTTACGGTTCCGCTGTGACCTGCCACGTGCCCGCGTCGACGGCGCTCACGGCATAGCCCGCAACGTTAGCATCGCTGAGCGCCTCGATGTTGAGCGCGACGGTGTCGGACGAGCGCAGGCGATCGGGCAGGTTCCGGATGGCTTGCGCGAACTTGCGCGCCTCCTCCTGCGCCTCGGCCATGCTGACCTGCTTGAAGCGGAACGCCGTTCCCGCTGAGGTCTGGGCAAGGCGACCGACATCGGCCGTGATCACGGTTGCGATCTTGGGATAGCCGCCGGAGGTGCCGCGATCCATCATCAGCGCGATCGGCGAGCCGTTCCCGGGCACCTGGATGCTGCCGTTGACGGTACCGTCGGAAACGATGTTGTGGCCGTGCAGATGCTTGATCGCGGGGCCCTCGAGCCGGTAGCCCATGCGGTCGGAGGTCGCCGAGATCTTCCACTCGCTACTCAAGAACAGGGCCTTGTTCGCGTCGTCGAACTCGTCGTCCTGCGGCCCCAGCACCACGCGGATCGGGCCGCTCGCGGGCTTCGGCAATTCGATCCGCAGCTCGGGCGCGCCGCTCGCGGCGTCGACGGTGAACTCGTCGCCGGCCTGGAGCGGGCGGGGGTAGGGGCTGCCGAGCCCCGCGCGTGCATTGACCGCGAGACTGCCGAATACCGGCTCGCCCTTGATGTCGCCTTCGATGGCGAGATAGGTGAAGGCGCCGCCGCGGGCAAAGCCCAGCGTCAGCGTCTCGCCGTCCTTCAGCGTCACCGATGTGTCCATGACGACCGGACTTCCGGCGACGTCCGCATTGCGCGGAGCGCCTGAAATCGCAACGCGCACGGCGCCATCGCGCGCGGTAAAGGAGGCGCCGAACGGGCCGATCTCGACGGCGGCTACGAACGGCGCGTTGCCGACGAGCGTGTTCGCCGCGGCCAGCGACAGACGATCCATCGCCCCGCTCACCGTCAGGCCATAGCGCTGCGCGCCGAGGCGGCCACCATCCTGGACGGAGCTTGCAGGGCCGATGCTGGCGACGACGAGCCGGCTCATGCGTCCACCTGCTCGGCGATGATCTCGCCGGCCTCGGCAGCGCGATCCAGTTCCTCGAAGGTGTTGTGGTCGATGGCGAAAAACGTCACGCGATCACCGGGTTCGGTGAGGAAGGTCGGATTGCGGTGGAGCTGATAGGTTCTGACAGGCGTGCGGCCCAGAAGGTGCCAGCCGCTCGGGGCGGCCAGGCATTGGATTCCGGCCTGGATGCCGCCGATCGAGATCGTGCCGGCGGGCGTCAGCAGCCGCGGATTTTGTCGCCGCGACATGTGCAGGGATTTGTCGAGGCCACTGAGATAGGACCAGCCCGGCGTAAAGCCGATCATGGCGACCTTGTAGTCGCCGCCGACGTGACGGGCGACGATGTCATCAGGCGTCGTGTTCAATGCCTTGGCGACATCCTCGAGGTCGATGCCATGCTCGCCGCCATAGGCGACAGGAATGCGCCAGCGGCGCGCCTTGGTGGTCGGCGGCAACGGTCGGGTCGCGATTGGGAGTATCTTCTCGCCAAGCGCATCGAAACCGATCTCGTCGGGGTCGTAATGCACCAGCAGCGAGCGATAGGTCGGCACGGTCTCGGTGATGCCGTCGATGGGGCTGGCTGCAAGTGCCTTGTCGAGCGCCAACACGCGCTGGTTGGCGTCGTCATCGATGGTGCGGCTGAACTCGACCGTGACGGCGCTGTCGCCACTGGGCAGAAGGCGGGGCGGGGGAAGCGTCGCGGCCATTGAGCTGTCAAAGCGCTGTCGAAATCGGGCTTCTGAAGAATGCGGCCCCCAGCGTTCGAGTTCCGCTTCGTCCTGCTTCGCGTAAATGCGCCCGCAAGTCCAATAAATTAATGCAAGGGGAAGCGATAAAGCCTTATTATCGCATCGCATAACAGCCCGGTGGCCCTGCGTTATTGGCGGCCTCTTGGCCCTTGACGCAAGGCGCCCGGCTCGCAAGATGCGCGCGTTCTTTCCCGCCCATCCGGAGCTCGTCTGTTTCCATGTCGCTGTCCCCCGAAGTCCGCAAAACCCTCGCCGGCATCACCACCGCCACCATCACCACGGTCCTGCTGAAGAAGGGCCTGCGCAACGTGTGGATGCGCGGGGCGCGGCCGCTGCGCCCTGGACTGCCGCGGCTGGTCGGGCCGGCATTCACGCTGCGCTTCGTGCCGGCGCGCGAGGATCTGGCGACGCCGGAATCCTGGTCGTCGCCGATCTCGACCCGCACCGCGATCGAGGCGATGCCTGACGGTTGCATCGCCGTGGTCGACGCCATGGGCATCACCGATGCCGGCATCTTCGGCGACATTCTCTGCGCGCGCATGGTCAAGCGCGGCGTCACCGCGCTCGTCACTGACGGCGTCGTGCGTGACGTCGAGGGCGTGCTCGGCACTAACCTGCCGGTCTGGTGCGACGGCTATGCAGCGCCGCCGTCGGTCGCTGGCCTCACCTTCGTCGGCTGGGGCGAGCCGATCGGCTGTGGCGGCGTCGCGGTCTTCCCGAACGACATCGTCGTTGCCGACCAGGACGGCTGCGTGCTGATCCCGCAGGCGATGCTCGATCACGTGCTCAACGAGGGTGTCGAGCAGGAACGCATGGAAGCCTGGATCGTCAACGAGGTAAACAACGGCGCCGTGCTGCCGGGCCTCTATCCCATGAACGCCGAGACCAAGGCGCGCTACGCCGCCAGCAAGAAGTAACAGGAAGCGAGGACCCCAATGGAGATCACCGTCGCAGGCACACGGCCGACCCGCCGCGCGCCCAAGGAAAATTTTACGGGCACCGTGTGGCAGGACCCCGTCATCATGGCGCCCGCGCCGGCACGGCTGAACTGCTCGCGCGTGGCGTTCGAGCCGGGTGCCCGCACCAACTGGCATCACCATCCGCTCGGGCAGACGCTCTACGTCATCTCCGGCGTCGGTCGCGTCCAGTCCAAGGGCGGTCCTGTCAGGGAGATCCGTCCCGGTGACACCGTCTGGATTCCGCCGGGCGAGTTGCACTGGCATGGCGCGTCGCCGGCCAACGGCATGTGCCACATCGCCATGCAGGAAGCGCTCGATGGCGTCTACTCGACCTGGCTCGAGCCGGTGACCGACGCGGAGTATGGGGCCGCGCTCGGCTAAAGCTCTCGTGTCCCGGACAAGACTCATCGCCCCAAGGTGATGCATCGTCGATCCGGGACAGGGCATCTCACATCCGCTCAGCCGTCCAGGTGCCCGTGCACATGGCGCCGCGCCAGGTGCCGGAGCCGGATGTGCCGCTGAGCCGGCCGAAGCCAACGGCACGCTTGATGCCGGTGCTCAAGGTAACGTTGATGCTGCCGGCATCGGCGACGCGGCCCGATGCCGTCACCGCGGCGCTGCTCGATGCAATCTGACCGTTGTTGATTCCGATCGCGACGGTCGCGCCGTTGCCGCAGGCCTCGCTCGAGGAGGCGATGCGAACATTCCATGCGCCGTCGAAGGTGCTCGTCGCAGCACCTGCCTGGGTAAGGGGGAAGGCGATGGCGACAATGATGGCGAACAGAGCCTTGCGAAAACCGTTCATGGCACGCCCCTGCGGTTGATCATGCGGGGATCGTGACATGCGTGTGGAACCGGCGATGTGAGGGCTGTCACGTGCGCACGAGGCTGTGTGAGCTTGCGCACCTCGCGCCGACGCGGCCCGCAAAAGGAAAGGGGCCCGCATCGCGAGCCCCTTGTCTCCGTCAGAACGATCAGCCCGAATTCAGTTCACCCGGGTCCAGGTCTGGCCGCCGCAGAACATGCCGCCAAAGGCGCAGCCCTGCACACGCAACCGATCGGTCCCCTTCATCGCGATCGTCGAATCGTAGGTCGAGCCGGAGTCGGGGTCGAGGATGCGGCCTGACCATTTCTGGTCCTTGCCCGGCTTCATATTGATCAGCACCTGCTCGCCGTTCTGGTTCGATTTGCTGTCGACCGAGTAGCCGCAGAGATTGTTGCCACATTGCTCGATGCGGACCTTGCCCTCCTTCTCTTCGGTGAGCCAGACGCCGAGCGGTGAATTGACATCGCGGGTGGGGGCGGTTGCCGGAGCCGGCGTGGCCGCGGCCGCCTGAACGGGCGCGGGCGCCGGGGCGGGTGGCGGAGGCGGCGCCGGTGGCGCGGCAGCCACGGCCGGAGCGGGCGGTGGCGTCACGGCGGGCGGGGCCTGCTGCTCGGCGGGGGCAACGGCCGGAGGCGGCGCGGGCGGCGGCTGCACCGCCGTGTCCGCCGGCGTGTTGTTGGCGGTCGCGGCCGGCTGAGGAGCCGGAGGCGGCGATGCTGGCGGCGGCGCTACGGCCGCAGCCGCGGGCGCCTGCGCGGCCGCGGGCGGCGGGGCGACCGGAGCGGGGGCAGGTGCCGGAGCAGCCGGCGTTTGCGGTTCGACGGTCGCCTGCTGCGGGGCCTGCTGGCTCGGGCTCGTCTCGTTCTTCTTGGCCTTCTTGGCCTTGCCCTGGCCGGTGTTGTCGTAGACGCCGGGAATCTGCACCGTACCGCGGTCGGGATCGATGCGGATGGTGCGCCCGCCATATTCGAAGGTGTATTGCGCTTGAGCAGCGGTGCTCGCCAAAAGGAATGCGGCCGTGGCCAACAGCTTCCTCATTTTGCATCTCCTGGGCAGATGGTCCCCGGACCGACGCTTACGCCCCGGCTCGATCTTCAAAAGTGATCTAGATCACTGTTCTCGGTATGAGTCGTGCTCGCGCTGACCTTGGTTCAATAACGCCGAACTCGGTCCAGAGTTGGACGGTGCTGGCCGCAGCGATGACGCGGGAAGCCGTGCCTGGACGAGCGCAGGGGTGGCCCGTAAGTTCGCTGTGGTTGAAGAAATCTACCGGGACACGCACAACGGCGACTGCGACACTTCGGAGTGAATCATGCTTGGACGAGGGCTTTGCCAAACGCTTGTGATTGCGGCCTGTTGTCTTGTCGCGGCTGCGGTGCAGGCGGCCGGGATCCGCTTCATCGACGTGCCGGCGGAGGCCGGCGGGTCCGCACTGGCGGGCGTGGTGTGGACACCTTGCGCAGCCAGGGGCGTGGCGAACGAGGGCGCCGCCTTGCCGGGCGTCGTGAGGTGTCCGATCGACGGCAATCGATTGCCCTTGATCGTCATCTCGCATGGGCGGCGCGGTTCGTTCCTGGCGCATAGCGACACTGCGGCCGCGCTGGCCGATGCCGGCTTCGTGGTCGCCGCCATCAATCATCCCGGCGACACGGCCAAGGATAGCAGCCGGACCGACGAGTTCTCCGTATTGCTTGAGCGTCCCGCCGACATCAAGCGGCTCACGGATTTCATGCTCGGCCCCTGGGAGAATGCAGCGGTCGTGGATGTCAGACGGATTGGCCTGTTCGGGTTCTCGCGCGGCGCCTATACCGGACTCGTCGTGGTCGGCGGCAATCCCGATTTCGGCGCCTTGGCTGCCTTCTGCGAGAAAGCGGCAGCCTCGACGCAGAAATGCCAGGACGTTCGCGCGGGCAGGGTCCCCACCGATGCGCCCGTTCACGATCCTCGTATCAGAGCCGCCATATTGGCGGATCCACCGCTCCTTGACGGCCTCTTCACCCGCGAACGCCTTTCCGGCGTCACGATGCCGATCCTCCTGTGGCGGTCCGCGCTCGGTGGCGACGGCGTGGCGCCCGAAGGCATCGATGCGCTGGCGCAGCTTCTTCCTGTTCGCCCCGACTACCGCATCGTGCCGAATTCCTCGCATTTCTCCTTTGTTATTCCGTGCCCACCCAAACTCGCCGAAACCGCGCCGGTCCTATGCACCGATCCTCCGGGGTTCGATCGGCGGGCGTTTCATCGCGAGTTCAATGACGCGGCCGTGGCCTTCTTCCGCATGCACCTGAGAGCGGCCGAGGACGGACACGACTGATCGCCGGCTGCGCGCCTAATCGAACCAGGCCGCGTAGATCTTCCTGTAGCTGCCGTCTTCCATCGAAATGTGCAGCCATTGGTCGACGAAGGCCTTCAGCGCCATGTCGCGCTGGAGCCAGTAGGCCTTCTCGGAGAAGTCGAACGGCTTTTCGGGATGCACCGCGCAGAGCACGCCAGCGTGCTGCTTCTGCTGGTAGCGCGTCTCGGACGCGTCCGTCATCATCAAATCGGCGTTGCCCTTGGCAATCTCGTCGAAGATCACGGTGTTGTCGGCGAAGACCGTGATCTCGGCATCCTTGATGTTGGCGCGGGCGAAGCGCTCGTTGGTGCCGCCGGGATTGACGATGACGCGGGTGCCCTTCTTGTCGATGTCGGCGATGCTCTGATACTTGCCGACGTCGGCACAGCGCGCGATCGGCGTCTTGCCCTCGCGCATGATCGGCGTGGAGAAGAAGCCCTTCTTCTGCCGGTCGAGCGTGACCGAGACGCCGCCCATGGCGATGTCGAACTGGTCGGCTTCGAAATCCTTCATCAGCTTCGGCCAGGCCGTCGGCACGAACTCGACCTTGACGCCGAGCGCCTTGCCGAGAGCTTGCGCCATGTCGACGTCGAAGCCGTTGAACTGCTGCGTGGTCTTGTCCAGAAAAGTGAAGGGCTTGTAGTCGCCGGTCATGCCGACGCGCAGGGTGCCGCGCTTGACGATCTCATCGAGGCGCGAGGGCGCCGGCTGCTGTGCATGCGCCGAGACATTCACCAGCAACGCCACGGCCAAAGCCGTCAAGATTCGACCGATCATCTCTTTTCCACCCATGCCCGAGCTGTCATTGTGCAGCTCTCTTGAGGTGTGGATTTAGACCAGATGCCCGCTGCTGGCGAGGCGGAAGTGAAGGGAATTCAGGGGTGACGATCTCGATGTACGAGGCCTCGGTCGGCCTCTTCGTGCCTTACTTGCGCAACCTGTCCGGACTGCTCGACAAGGGCGTGGCTTATGCCGAGGCCCGCAAGTTCAACCCGTCGGTCCTGCTCGGCATGCGAATGGCGCCGAACATGTACGATCTTGCGCAACAGGTCGGCGAGGCCTGCCGCCATGCCGTGGTCGCCCCGGCTTTGCTGGCTGAACGCGAGCCGGTCGCGCTGCCGGTGCTCGAGCACGACATGGCCGGGCTTCAGGCGCGCATCGCGACGTCAATCGAGTTCATCGAGAGCCTGCCGCGCGCCGAGATTGACGCGTCCACTGAACGGAATGTCTTCTTCAGGCTGAAGAACGGCACCGAGCTGCCCTTCACCGGGCGGACGTTGCTGCTGACCTTCAGCGTCCCTCAGTTCTTCTTCCACGTCACGACGGCCTACGACCTCTTGCGGCACGCGGGCGTTGAGCTCGTGAAGAAGGATTATCTCGGAAGGAAGTAGGGCATGAGCCGACTGGGGATCATGCCCGGGCTTCGGGCTACTTAAGCTTCGCCCTTGCGCTCATAGTCGGCGAGCGAGCTGCGGCCGGCGATCTCGCTGCGCAGCTCTTCGAAGCGACGGTGCGCCTCGTCCTCGTGCTCGTCGACGAAGCGCACGGCGGCCTCGCTCGTCATCGGGCCGCTGACCACAGGCGCGGACTGCTCGCCGATGGTCTCGTGGACGTAGAACTGGTCGTCATCGCCGCGATGGACCGTCCATTTGAGGCGGATCGCGACCATCGGGCCGGGGCCGACCTTGCTGTAGCCGTCGGCATCGGTGTGCTCCGGCACCAGCGGCTGCTCCTCGACCACCGGATGTTCGTCGACAGCGGGCTGCTCGTCGGCGGCCATGTGCTCACCTTCACCGGCAACCACCATTTCGGTCTCCGTCTCGCGAACGACGAGAACGTGTTCGGGGTGCTCCAGAATGCTGGCGATGGTCGCCAGCGTGTGGTCGGTCGGGTCGATCTCTGCCAAGGGTCCATCCTCCAGCTCGACGCGCCGGTCAGTCTGTCCCACCGCCGTCGCGCTTCCAGCTTATTATTACGCGCGTCGGATTAAGGCTGAGTTGGGGCCCGATCTGCACCAAAATGGGACGCTTTCTTGCCATCCGAAGGCGGGGCGGAAGCATGATCCGGAAAAGTGCGCAGCAGTTGTCCGCAAAGATCCGGCTCAAATAATCATCTAAAGTGCGATGAGGGCTCATCGCGCTTTGGCCGCCCGCTCCTTGGTTCGTTCAGCCCAGCACGTCCTGATTGATGATGTTCTGGCGGATGGGATCGCCGTCCAGCACACTCAGGATGTTGCGCGCGGTCTGCTCGCTCATGCGGCTCACCGCCTCGACGGTGACGCCGGCCACGTGCGGAGCCATGATGACGTTGGGCAGCGCGAACAGTGCGTTGCTGACCGGCGGCGGCTCCACCTCGAACACGTCGATGCCGGCGCCCGCGATCTTTCCGGAGACCAGGGCGTTATACAGCGCCGTCTCCTTTACGATACCGCCGCGCGCGGTGTTGATGAGATAGGATTTCGATTTCATCCGGCCGATCCGCGCTGCATCGAACAGGCCGACCGTTTCAGGCGTCTTCGGGCAGTGGATGGTGACGAAATCAGCCTGGGGCAGCGCCGCGTCGAGGTCGGCGACGGGTTCGCATCCGGCGGCCTTGATCTCGGCGGCGGGCTTGTAGGGGTCGTAGACCTGCACGTTCATTTCCATCGCCAGACAGCGCTTGGCGGTGCGACTTCCGATGCGGCCGAAGCCGACGATCAGCACAGTCTTGCCGTAGAGGTCGAACGGCAGCATGCCGAGCCGGTTGGCCCACTGGCCGTCCTTGACGCAGGCGTGCATCTCATTGGCGCGCTTGGCCAGCGTCAGCATCATGAACAGCGCGTGCTCGGCGACCGAGGGCGAGTTCGCGCTGCCCGCGACCATCAGCGGCACCTTGCGGCGGGAGAGGGCAGGCACGTCGACGGCGTCGTAGCCGACGCCGATCCGCGTCACCACCTTCATGTCGCGGGACGCCTCGAGCTCAGTCTCGCCGAAGGCGGTTGCGCCGAGCGCCACGCCATGGACCGGGGCGTGGCTCTTCAGCAGGGCCTCGAAATCCTTCGCCGAGATCAGATTTGGAAACTCGACGAGCTCGATATCATCGCGCTGGGAGAGGAGGGCGCGTGCCCCTTGCGACAAAGTTTGCGTAACGAAAATCTTCTTCTTGTTGGTCGCCATCGTCCCCTGCCTGCGCGAGTTTCTTGTCCGGCCATCACAGTACGACGCCGGACGCCTCGTTTAGCAGGTGCATGTTGTTGAGGTCCATCGCCAAACGCATAGGTGCCCCGTCCTTGGCGCCGGCATTGGGATCGACGCGGCCGCAGATCGGCGTGCCCTCGAGCCCGAAATAGACCAGGGTCTCCATCCCCATCGGCTCGGTGACGTCAAGCACGGTCTCGAAAGTTTCGACGCCGGGCCCGAGATGCGCATGCGACTCGGTGAGATGCTCGGGCCGGATGCCGAGCAGCAGCTGGTCGGTGCGCGGCAGCGCGTTGTAGCGCGCGGCGCGGGCCGGCGGCAGCGCAAAGGCGATGCGGTCGGTCAGGCGGATCTGGAGCGTGCCGCCGACATCCTCGAGCCGGCACGGGATGAAGTTCATCGCGGGCGAGCCGATGAAGCCCGCGACGAAGCGCGTCGCCGGCTTGTGGTAGAGCTCGTTCGGCGTGCCGATCTGCTCGATGCGGCCCTTGTTCATCACCACGACGCGGTCGGCCAGCGTCATCGCCTCGACCTGATCATGGGTGACATAGACCGTCGTGGTGCGCACTTTCTGGTGCACCTTCTTGATCTCGATCCGCATCTGCACGCGCAGCTTGGCGTCGAGATTGGACAGCGGCTCGTCGAACAGGAAGACCTTCGGATTGCGCACGATGGCCCGCCCCATCGCGACGCGCTGGCGCTGGCCGCCGGAGAGCTGCTTCGGCTTGCGGTCGATCAGGTCGGTGATGTCGAGGAGGCGTGCGGCCTCCGTCACCCGGGCCTTGATCTCGGCCTTCGGATAGTGCTTCAGGCGCAGCCCGAACGACATGTTCTCCGCCACCGTCATGTGCGGATAGAGCGCGTAGTTCTGGAACACCATGGCGATGTCGCGGTCCTTCGGCGGCACGTCGTTGACGACGTCGCCGCCGATCATGATGTCGCCGTCGCTGATGTCCTCGAGCCCCGCGATCATGCGCAGTGTCGTCGACTTGCCGCAGCCGGAGGGGCCGACCAGCACGATGAACTCATGGTCGGCGATATCGAGGTCGATGCCGCGCACGGCTTCGACGTCGTCGTAACGCTTAACTACCTTCCGCAAAGCAACGTCAGCCATGAGACATCAACCCTTTGTCGCACCGGCGGTCAGGCCGGCAATGTAGTAGTCCATCAGGAAGGCGTAGATGATCAGCGGGGGCGCGGCCCCGAGCAGCGCGCCGGTCATGATCTGCCCCCAGTTGAAGACGTCGCCCTTGATCAGCGTGGTGGTGATGCCGACCGGCAGCACGAGCTGGTCGACCGAGGTCGTGAACACCAGCGGATAGAGGAACTGCGCCCAGGAGACGGTGAAGGCGAAGATGGTTGCGGCGATCAGCCCGGGCAGCGCGACGGGGATGAAGATCCGCGTCAGGGTCTGGAGCCAGGAGGCGCCGTCGATGAGGGCGGCCTCGTCGAGCTCCTTCGGAATCGAGGCGAAATAGCCGATCATGATCCAGGTGCAGAACGGCACGGTCAGCGTCGGGTAGACGAACAGCAACACGTACCATCTGTTGAGCAGCGTGATGCCAGTCAGGTCCTGGATGACCCCGAGCATCTTGAACAGCGGGATGAACAGCAGGCTGTCCGGGATCAGGTAGGTGAGGAAGACGCCGGTCGCCAGCGTCGCCGAGCCCCAGAACTTCATCCGCGCCAGCGCAAAGGCCGCGGGGATGCTGATCAGCATCGTGATGATCACGACGACGATCGATACGATCGACGAATTCCAGAAGAAGCGCAGAAACTGGTTCGAGCTCAAGAGCTCGACATAGTTCGACAGCGTCGGGTGAAACACCCACCACGGGTTGGTCGCCGCCGATATCTCCGCGCTGCTCTTGAGCGAGGTGATCAGCATGTAGATCGGCGGTGTCAGGAAGAAGATCGCAAACAGCACCAGGAAGAAATAGGACCAGCGCAGCGCCCAGGTGCGGTCGCGGCTCATGCTGCCGTACTTGACCTTGCGGGAGGGGCCGGCCTTGTCGATTGCGAGCGTGCTCATCAGGCTTCGTTTCCGCGTTTGGTGACATCGCGCAGGATGAAGATCGCCGCGACCGCGAGGATCGGCACCATGAACAGCGAGACGCAGGCGCCGAGCGGAATGTCGCTGCTCTGGATGCCGACCTGGAATGCCCAGGTGGCGAACAGATGCGTCGTATCCAGCGGACCGCCCGATGTCAGGATGCGCACGATGTCGAAATTGGCGAAGGTGACGATCAGCGAGAACAGGGTGGTGATGGCGATGATGTTACGCATCATCGGCAAGGTGACGTACCAGATCCGCTGCCACCAATTGGCGCCGTCGATCGCCGCAGCCTCGTAGAGCTGATCGGGCACGGATTTCAGCGCGGCCAGGTACATGATCATGAAGAACGGCGCGCCGTACCAGACGTTGACGAGGATGACGGAGAACCGCGCCCAGAAGGTGTCGCCGAGCCAGGGGATCGGACCGACGCCGAAGAAGGACAGCGTGTAGTTGAAGGCGCTGTAGGAAGGGTCGAACAGCCACAGCCAGGCCAGCGTGCTCATCGCCGGCGGGATCACCCAGGGCACCAGCAGCATGCCGCGCCATTTGCGCTGGCCCTTGGCCGGAATGTTGTGGACGAAATGCGCGACGATGAAGCCTATCAGCGCCTTGAAGATCACAGCGGTGACCGCGAAGATGCAGGACTGCTGCACCACCATCCAGAACGTCTCGCGCTTGAACAGGAAGGTGAAGTTGCCGAAGCCGACGAACTTCGTCATCGATTTGTTCAGCGTCGCGAGGTGAACCGAGTAGAGGGCCGGGTAGAGCACGAGCAGCGCGATCAGGAGGATCAGCGGCAGCGTCAGGAAGAATGCAACCGTCGATTTTCGCCCGAGCGCATTGCGCAGGCTCGATCCTTTCCGCGCGCCCGCGGCCCGGGCGGCGCGACCTCGCTCAACGACGACATCGGCCATGTCAGCTTCCTTGAATCAGCTCTGTCAGTTTCTTTGCAAACTGTCCAACGGTGAAGCCGGCCTTCTCGGTCGGCTTCCCGGTCATGCGGATCGGATGACGGGACGCGGGCGGCTCACGCGCGTGGCGCGAACCGCCCTGTCACACCCCGGGGCTAGCTCCGCATGAAGCCTTCGCACTCGCCCTCGGCCCAGGCGAGCGCCTGATCCATCGTCTCGCCGCGCGCAAAACGCAGCGCCATCTTGGTCAGCGTCGCCTGGAAGTAGATCTGTTGCGCGATCTTGGGCGGCGCGGGCGACGCCGCGATCGACAGCGTCTGATGCTTGTAGGGGTCCGGATAGTGGAAGAGCGTTCCCTTCGGCGGGCCTTCCTCCTCCCATGTCTTGAACTTGGTCATGTTCGCGTAGGCCGGAAGGTCGTAGCCGCCGCTCACCGCAACGAATTTCTCGATCGACGCTGGCGAGGACATGTGAACGAGCAGGCTCTTGGCCGCCTCCTTGTTCTTGCCGAAGCTCCAGACGCCCCAGAAGTAGGGCAGGTACGGCGCAAACCGCCCCTTGGGACCTGACGGGAAGCCGTGCGTCCAGCACTGTTCGGCGACCTGCGGCGCATCGCGCTTGGCAACGGCCCAGGCGCTCGGCGGATTGAGGATCATCGCGCCGCGACCGGAGATCAGCCATTTGTTGTTGGAGGCGTCGTCCCAGGACGGTGCATCCGGCGGCAGGAAGGCGATCAGCTTCTTGTAGAACTCCATGGCCTGGCGAACCTGGTCGGTCTTCACCGTGATGTCGCCCTTGGCATTGACGAGCTCGGCGCCGAACGACTGGAAGAGCGCGCCGGCGGTGTCCACGCTGTCGGTTGTTTCGCCGAGGCCGATGCCGAACGCGAAGCCCGCCTTGTGGCAAGCCTCGGCCGCCTTCAGGAAGGTCTCCATGTTCCAGTTGTCGACCTTGGGCGGGCCGCCGGCCGGATACATCTCCTGCACGTCGATGCCGGCATGCTTCTTCATCAGATCGATGCGGGAGCAGGGGCCCTTGATCTGGCTGCCAGGGGTCGCGGGCACCGCGAGCCATTTGCCGCCCGACTGCCCGAGATATTTGACGGTGCCGTTCACCTCGCCGTTCTGCTTGAGGAGCGGCTCCATGACATCGTTGAGCGGCTCGAGATTCTCGGCATAGGCCTGCGGCCACCAGCTCGGCATCTGCAGGATGTCATGACCGGACTTGGCCTGGGCTTCTGCGGCGGCGGTCAGCTCGATCTTCTTGTTGTTGCTGGTGATGTAGTCGATGGAGACTTCGACCTTCTCCTTCGCGGCCCATTCGTTGACGATATCGGTCGAGGCCTTGTTGGCGCCTGGCACCCAATGGTCCCAGAAGCCGATCGAGAGTTTGCCGGCGGCGTAGGCGCCCCGGACGTAGGGCGCGGTGATCAGCGCCGCGGAGGACATTGCAGTGGCAGCCACAAATTGACGTCGCGTCAGTGTCTTGCGTGACATCTCGTTTCCTCGCTTGGGTGTTTTATTGTTCTGGTGCTTCCTCTGAACTCTTGCGAGTTCTACTTTGATTTTCTTGTTCGGAGTTTTGGCTGGACGTTTCTTATTAATGCCGTCTGCGTCGATGACAGATCCATGCGAGGCGCAGCAAATTGGTAGCGCGATCAGATCATGATTGATCGCGTCTGTCGAGAAAGCCGAATGGCTCCTGTCTAGAACTAACGTTGTGTTCGTGGAGGCGGCGGCGCCTTCGGCGGGATCGCTCCGGACATCAAGCGCATTGCTCGTTTTTGCGACGCACACTTCGCACAATCCATCCCTCGAACGATCGTGCGCAATTACGCCGCAGTTTCGAATAAGCCTGCATAAACGCTTCGCGCGAAAGACTTTTCGGGCGTGGACAGTGATCGGCCGCGTCTGGACCTCGGCTCGGCGGAAACGATAGAGTTGCAATTGCCGGGGGCTCTCGCCCGACAAGGCCAGTGAGATCGACGATGGAGACGAGAATGATCAAACCGGCGCTTCCAGTGCGGCTTCACCTGAGACGATGGTTTGCGCTGGGGTTGGTGCTCGCGCTGCTGCTCGGCGCGGCCGCGGTGGCGAATGCCCAGGGTCTGGTCAAGGGCGTTCAGGAGGGAGCGGCGGCGGGAAACAAGGCGGCAGGTCCGGTCGGCGGCGTGCTTGGCGGTGCCATCGGCGGCGTGGTGGGCGTCTTCACCGGCGTGCTCGGCGTCGGCAACAATGGCAACCAGGCACCGCCTCCCAAGGACGCCAGCAAGGACGCCAGCAAGGATGCCAAGGATTCCAAGCAGCCGGGCGGCAAGGACAAGGATGCCAAGAGCGCCAAGGCGGGCAAAGGCACCAAAGCGACCAAGGAGGCGAAGAACGCCCCGCCGGATGGCAAGGACAATAAAGACAACAAGGATGTCACGGTTCTCACCCAGACCGGCGCACCGCAGCAGACGGCGGAGCAGATCGTCGCCAACAGCGACGCCTATATCGAGCGGATCAAGACAGAGCTGAACCTCACGCCAGACCAGGAAAAGCACTGGTACGGCTTTTCGAGCGCCATGCACTACCTGGGACATAATGGTGCGGAGCGGCTCAACCTGCGGGTTGCCCGCGCCAAGCGCGATCCGCCCGACGACATCATCGAGCAGATGCGCAACGAATCGCAGTTCCTGATCGACCGGGCCGCCGACCAGCGCAATGTCGCAGATGCCGCCGAGCCGCTCTATTCGAGCCTCGATGACAAGCAGAAGCAGGTCTTCATCCAGGAGATGGTCCGCCTCAGCCACGAGCGGGGGCTGGATTGATCAAGTTGAATCCGATCGGGCGCGTCTGAATTAACGGCTCCCGCCACGAATTCGTGAATCCTCTCCGTATTTCGGTTATGGTTAGTTTCGTAAGGCTGACTGCGGGGTTGATATGGCGGACGGACTCTCCGTTTTCCTGGTCGAAGACGAGGCGTTGATCCGGATGATGATCGCCGACATGGTGGAGGAACTCGGCCACCACGTCGTCGCGGAAGCAGACAATGTCCGCGATGCAAGCGCTTTTGCCATGACCGCGCAATACGATCTGGCCATTCTCGACATCAATCTCATGGGCGTTTACGTCGATCCCGTCGCCGACCTGATCGAGCGCCGCGGAAAGCCGTTCCTGTTCGCCACGGGATACGGGCCCGAGTTGCTGCCGTCCTTGCTGCGGCGCAGGCCAATCCTGCGCAAGCCGATCGCAATGGACCAGCTCAAGGCGATGATCGATTCGATGTTTCCAGAAAAGACGCCGCACTGAGGGACGGCGGAGGCGCCGCACCGGGTGACGGCGAAGGCGCCGCACTGGGCGACGGCGAAGACGCCGCGCTGGAGCGACGGCGAAGACGCCGCGCTGGGATCGCCAACGAAAATGGCCGCCCGTCGGGGGCGGCCATTGGGCGAGAGAAACTTGGTGCGCTCTCAGATCAGACCGGCGCCGAGATCGATGCCGTGAGCCATCAGGCCGAGCGAGACGGCCAGGCCCGTGCAGCAGATCAGCAAGATGGTCTTGAACGAAGAATTGGCGAAACGCGTTTCGACGGCGGCCGGCATCGCGGCGAGCGAGATCATGCTCATGTTCATTTCCCCCTTTTGATGACCTGAACTGCATCAGGCGATGGGGATCTCTTAGAGCAAAAGGTTTGACGTCGGATTGCGAGGCATCGTTAACGGAATCGCAATCGATCCCGCGCTTGTACGCGCCGTGAAGCGATCACAAGTCTCAGTTGCGGCCGTTTCTCAAGACCGTGGCAATGGTGTGGGCCGTCATGGCAGCACGATCCGAGGCGCGCTGGGCAGCCAGCCGGTCTCGTGCCTTTTCCTCGATCAAAAGCTCGATCAAGGCCAGCCGCTTGTCTTCGTCATCCGCCTCGGTCAGCAGGCGGTGATAGCGGTGATAGTCGAAACCGAAATCCTGCTTACGCACGTCACGCCCCCGCAACTATGCCACACACACGGCAGGATTGTTTCGCATCGGGAACAGGCAGGCAAGCGAGAACCTGCATGGAACCGCACATGCGCTGCAATCAGCTGTGCATGACTGGAACCCGCAAGGAGCGGAGCGCAATCCTTCAACTTGGATTGTGCTCGGCGAACATCGTCAGGCCGACGAAGCTCGCGTCGGGCTTGATCACCAGCCTGGTCGGGATGTTGCGCAGGTAATCCTGGAAGCGCCCCTTGGCCTCGAAGCGGGCCCGAAACGCGGAGGCTGCGAGGAATTCCGGAAAGCGCGGCGCGATTCCGCCGGCGATAAAGACACCGCCGCGGGCGCCGAAGGTCACCGCGAGATTGCCCGCGACCGAGCCAAGGATGGCGCAGAACATCTCCAGCGTCGCGAGGCTGATGGGACAACTGTTCTCCAACGCGGCCTTGGTGATGGCGGCGGCATCGCGATGTGGCACTTGCGCACCGTCAACCTCGGCCAACGCCTCGTAAAGACTTTGCAGTCCGGAGCCCGAGAGGGCGCCGCGTTCGATGGAGACGTGGCCGAGGCGCTTGCGCAAACAGGCGATCACGCGTTCCTCGCGCTCGGTCTCTGCCGGCAGGGTCGCGTGCCCGGCCTCGGTGACGACGGCCAGCCGCGCGCCATGGCGCTCGACCAGACAGGAGACGCCAAAGCCGGTTCCCGGTCCGATCACCAGCAGCGGTTCTCCAGGCAGGCCGTCCTGTCCGCCAAGCGGAATCAGATCGGCCGGCTGCAAGGCGGGCAGGGACCAGGCCACCACCTCGAAATCATTGAGCACGTGCACGCTGTCGAAGCCGAGGGCGGGCTGAAGCTCATTGCCGTCGATGACCCACGGACTGTTGGTCATGACGCAGCGGTTGTTGGTCACGGGACCTGCAACGGCCAGCACGGCTCTTTGGGGCGGCTCGCCGCCGGACCGGCGCGCAAGCACATCGACAATGGCTTCCCGGACTGTTGGGAAGTCCGCGACTTTCACATAGTCGATCGGTCCTGTCTGACCGCCCCGGCTCAGCGCGAAGCGCGCATTGGTGCCGCCGATATCGGCGAGAAGAATCTGTCCTGTCTTGCCGATGGTCATGGCCATATGGCTGCCGCGGCCGTGTCGGCTGCGGGAACCTCTTCCTCCGCTCTCTCCGATCGCAAATTGCGAACGGCTTTCAGAATCCGTCCTTGGGTGCATCTAGTCAACACGGACGACATCAAACCGTTGCATCCTGGGGAGCTCTCCGGTGACCAATTCGCGCAGGCCCCCCGCCCGGGCCAGCGGTTGCGCAGCAGCGCGGTTAGGCCGACACTAAGGAAGCGTGCTTGAGGGCAGCGGATTTGGCGCCGTCGCGCCGGCAGATCGAATGAGACCAGCGATGAAGATTTCCGACCGTGACGTGCTGCTGGTGATCGACGTGCAGAACGATTTCTGCACCGGGGGGGCGCTCGCCATTCCCGGCGGCGAGAAGGTCGTCCCCGCCATCAACCGAATCGCCCAGAAATTCGCCAATGTGGTGCTGACTCAGGACTGGCACCCGCCCAACCATGTCTCGTTCGCGTCGAACCATGCGGGCAAGCAGCCGTTCCAGACCATCGAGCTCGACCATGGCACCCAGGTGCTCTGGCCCTCTCATTGCGTGCAGGGCACGGCGGGCGCTGAATTCCATGGCGACCTCGACGTCGTCAGGGCGAACCTGGTGGTGCGCAAGGGCTTCCGCCGCGGCATCGATTCCTATTCGGCGCTGTTCGAGAACGACCACAGCACGCCGACGGGGTTGCTCGGTTACTTGCGCGAGCGCGAGCTGAAGACCGTCTTCGTTGCCGGTCTGGCGCTGGACTTCTGTGTTCGCTTCTCGGCGGAGGACGCCCGCAAGGCCGGTTTCGAGGTCGCCGTCATCGAGGATGCCTGTCGCGGCATCGATCTCGACGGCTCCGTGGCCGCGACCCATCGGAGTTTCAGGGATCGCGGCATTTCGGTCATCAGCCTCGAGGCGTTCCTGTGAGGATGGGATAGCCATGGTGGACAAAATCGGCAAACCGCCGCGCGGACCAGAGCATGTTCCGGATGATCCGCTGCTATGGCCGTTTGCAGTAGCGCGGCTCGCCATGAACACCTGCTTCTGGTGGCTGGAGCGCGCACCCGCCGAACAGGGCGACAGCGGCCTGCCGTGGACGACGCCCGGCACGGTCGCGCTGGAGCTGGCGACCATGCGTCTGCGTGACTGCACGCAGACGAGGTGCGGCCGGCCGGCGCTGGTCTGCCCGCCCCTTGCGTTGCATCGGCCCCTGATCGCCGACTTCGCGCCTGGCCACAGTGTGGTGCAGTCCTTGCAAAATGGCGGCAAGAATGGCGGCGCGAACGGCGGCATCGACCGGGTCTATCTCACCGACTGGCGGTCAGCCACGCCAGAGATGCGCTATCTCTCGATCGACAGCTATCTGACCGATCTCAACGTCGCCATCGACGAGATCGGCGCGCCGGTCGATCTCGTCGGATTGTGCCAGGGCGGCTGGCTGTCGTTGCTCTATGCGGCGCGCTTTCCGGCCAAGGTGCGGCGGCTGGTGCTGGCCGGCGCACCGGTCGACCTATCGATCGATTCCTCATTGTCGCGGCTCACCCGCAACGCACCGGAGCTGGTCTACGACCAGCTCGTCGCACGCGGTGGCGGCAATGTTAGCGGCAATGAGATGCTGCGCTTCTGGTCCAAAGCGCCAAGCCGCGACGACATCGAAGCGGCACTGCAGAGGGATCTTGCGGACGAGGAGGGCGCGGCGCTGCTCGCGCGCTTCGATCGCTGGAATGCCGAGACGCTCGATCTGCCGGGCACTTATTATCTTCAGATCGTCAACTGGATTTTCCGGGAGAACCGGATTGCCGGCGGCACATTCGTCGCGCTCGGCCGCGCGGTTAGCCTGAAGGACGTCAAGGCGCCGATCTTCCTGCTGGCCGGACTGGACGATGATGTCGTACCGGCTGCGCAGGCGCTCGCCACCGCCGGTCTCGTCGGCACGCCGCCGGCTTTCATTGCGGCAGCCTCCGAGCCGAGCACGCATCTCGGCCTGTTCATGGGCGCGCGGACCCACGCCCATGCCTGGCCCCGGGTCGCCGAATGGCTGCGCGACGATCTGTCCGGGGTTTTGGCCCGCAGCGCCTGACGTCGCGGGCGCCGGGTGGCAGACCTGCAAATCCGTTATGCATGACGGCGGATGGCCTGCACGGGCCCCGGTCGATGGGCTACATATAATGGGAGCCGACGGCTGCGGCCGCCGGCGCGAGAGATTGAGGTACTGCGCTCGATGACTTTCCATTCGATCTACGCTCATGGATTTGCGCGCGTAGCGGCCTGCGTCACCACCTCCCATGTGGCCGATCCCTCGGCCAATGCGAAGGCCATTCTGGCCGCGGCTAATGCCTGCCACGAACAGTCGGTGGCGGTCGCCGTGTTCCCCGAGCTGTGCCTCTGCGGCTATGCGATCGAGGATCTGGTCAAGCAGGATCCGCTGCTCGATGCCGTCGAGCGCGGGCTAGCCGCCATCGTCGAGGCCTCCACCGGCTTGATGACCGTCCTGATTGCCGGTGCGCCGCTGCGCTTCGGCAATCGCATCTACAATTGCGCCGTCGTCATTCATCGTGGCAACGTGCTCGGCGTCGTGCCCAAGAGCTACCTGCCGACCTATCGTGAATTCTACGAGGGACGGCATTTCGCCTCAGGCGCTGGCATCGCCGGAGAGACGATCTCGTTTGGCGGGCTGCATGCCCCGTTCGGGGTCGACCTGTTGTTCTCGGCCGAGGACGTCCCGGGCCTGACCATCGGCGTCGAGATTTGCGAGGACATGTGGATCCCGGTGACGCCGGCCGCGGAACTCGCCCTTGCGGGCGCCAGCGTGCTGATCAATCTCTCGGGCAGTCCGATCACGATCGGCCGGGCGCGCTCGCGCGCGCTGTTGTGCCAATCGACATCGGCGCGCTGTCTCGCGGCCTACGTCTATTCCGCCGCCGGGGCAGGGGAATCGACCACCGATCTCGCCTGGGACGGTCAGACCTCGATCTACGAGAATGGCGTGCTGCTGGCCGAGGGCGAGCGGTTCCGCCAGGGCGGCCAGATCACGTATGCCGACGTCGATCTCGACCTGCTCAGGCAGGAACGTGCGCTGATGGGCACGTTCGACGACAACCGCCGGCAGCGCGAGGCGTTTTTCCGCAAGGTGACATTCGCCCTGAAGCCGCCGGCCGCCGACATCGGCTTCCTGCGCAAGGTCGAGCGCTTTCCCTTCGTGCCGAGCGACGAGAGCTTGCTCGAGCAGGATTGCTATGAGGCCTACAACATCCAGGTCGCCGGCCTCGTGCAGCGCATGCGCGCCACCGGCACCAAGCGCGTCGTGATCGGCGTGTCGGGCGGGCTAGATTCCACACATGCATTGATCGTCGCCGCCAAGGCAGTCGACCTGCTCGGCCTGCCGCGCGAGAACATCCTGGCTTACACGATGCCGGGCTTCGCTACCGGCAGCGAGAGCAAGACCCATGCGCTGGCATTGATGCAGGCGTTGCAGACGACCTGGCAGGAGCTCGACATCCGCACCACGGCGACGCAGATGCTGAAGGATATCGGTCACCCCTTCGGCAAGGGCGAGAAGGTCTATGATGTCACCTTCGAGAACGTCCAGGCGGGCCTGCGCACGGATTACCTGTTCCGGCTCGCCAACCATCACGGCGGCATCGTCATCGGCACCGGCGATCTCTCCGAGCTTGCGCTCGGCTGGTGCACCTATGGCGTCGGCGATCAGATGGCGCATTACAACGTCAATGCCGGCGTGCCGAAGACGCTGATCCAGCACCTGATCCGCTGGGTGATCTCCTCAAAGCAGTTCAGCGACGACGTCAACCGGACGCTTGGCTCGATCCTGGCTGCCGAGATCTCGCCGGAGCTCGTGCCAGTGCAGCCCGGCGAGAAGCCGCAGAGCACAGAGGCGTCCGTCGGGCCTTACGAGCTGCAGGATTTCAACCTGTTCTACACGCTGCGCTTCGGTATGCGGCCGTCCAAGATCGCCTTCATGGCACAGCACGCCTGGAAGGACGCCGCCAAGGGCGAATGGCCCCCGGCATTCCCGACCGACCGGCGCCGGGCCTATGATCTCAAGGAGATCCGGCGCTGGCTCGAGGTGTTCCTGCGCCGCTTCTTCGCTTTCAGCCAGTTCAAGCGTTCGGCGATGCCGAACGGGCCGAAGGTCTCGGCCGGCGGCTCGCTGTCGCCACGCGGCGACTGGCGCGCGCCGTCGGATGCGAGCGCGGCGGCATGGCTCGAGGATCTCGAACGGAACGTGCCGACCTGATCGGGGCGGCGGATCGACATGGGGAGATGATCTGATGGCGGCCGGGGACGCGTCAGAGACGAGCGAGGCCAGGGTCGTCAACGGCCTCTACATCTTCGACATCCAAATGCGCGACGGCAAGCGCGGGCAGGCGAGGGGCGTTGTCGTGCTCTGCGACGGATGCATCATGGGCGGCGACAGCTTCTTCTACTACACCGGCAGCTACACGTTCCGGAACGGCAAGTGGCGGGGCGACCTGATCGTCAATCAGCATACCGAAGCCGTCGGCAGAACGCTCGCATTCGGCGGCCGGGAGGTTACCTGCGGTTTCTCGGGTGACTATTCCGCCGATGGCGCCGAGATCGAGGGCATGGCGCTGGTCGGCAAGACCACCGTGACATTCACGGCTCGCCTCACCCTCAAGAATGCGATGTGAAGCGCGGCGCGTTGTCACGTCTCGATGTAGAAAGTTCCGAGGTCCGGAGTGCCTAGGAGTCCGGACCTCGTCACCTTGCCCCAGCCTTCAATCCCCCGCCCCATGTGGTCCCCCAACCCCATGTAGCGCGATCAGAGGGTGATGCCCGTGGAATTGGCCGCCGATCGATGTCCCGCGATGTACGCGAAGGTTGGTGAGCATTCCATTCCGGATCACTACGGACATGGATACCGCTTGTCATGTGTTCATGCGGCATCACTCGCGCTCGTCGTTCTGATTTGCAGCGCGCGCGATGTCCACATCTCCTCGGCACGTCGCAACCTGCATTTCACCGGCCTGTCATTGAACTGGTCTAGCGCTGCTCCCGTCATCGCTGACGGCCAAGGAGCAAGCCATGTCGAAGCCGGTGCTGGGCGCCGCATTGTCCATCAAATCGATCCCTGCGCATCGCGGCTGGCTTCTGGAACGGCAGCGCGATCTCGAGATTCAGGATTTCTTCCGCGCGGATCTGCTCGATAGCGACTGGCGCAGCACGGCGACCGACATCAAGCAGATGCTCGCGGGTCATAGCGGTCGGCTCGGCATTCACGGCCCGTTCTGGGGCTTCAAGATCGACAGCCACGATCCGATGATCCGTCAGGCCGTGACCAAGCGCCTGCTTCAGGGCCTGGATGCCGCCGAGTTCCTCGGCGCGACGCAGATGGTGATCCATTCGCCGTTCACGACCTGGGACCACAACAATCTCGATCTCTATCCGGATAATCGCAGCAATCTGGTCGAACGGGTCAAGGCGACGCTCGCCGAGGTGATCGCTCGCGCCGAGACGATCGGCTGCGAGATCGTCATCGAGAACATCGAGGACAAGGATCCGCGCGACCGTGTGCGCCTTGCCAAGGCACTCGAAAGCAGCAAGGTCCGCGTCTCCCTCGACACCGGGCACGCCAACTATGCCCACATCTCCACCGGCGCGCCGCCGGTCGACTATTACGTCGAGACTGCCGGCGACATGCTGACGCATGTGCATCTTCAGGACACCGACGGCTTTGCCGACCGGCACTGGGCGCCGGGCGAGGGCAACATCCCCTGGGTCGCCGTGTTCCGCGCGCTGGGACGGCTGACATCCAACCCGCGGCTGATCCTCGAACTCCGCAACCACGACGACGTCCGCGCCGGCGCAGCCCATCTCGCCGCGCTCGGGCTCGCCGAATAACCGACATCACAAAGGGCAGGGGTCATCATCATGAGCAAGCTTACCCGTCGCACCATCCTGAAATCCGGCGGCGTTGCCGCAGGCACTCTTCTCCTGCCGCGATTTGCGATCGGGCAGGCCGACAACCGTCCGTCGGTGACGATCGCCGTGCAGAAGGTGACCAATGCGAACGTGCTCGACGTGCTGCGCGAGCAGTCCAATGTCGGCGAGCGCGTGTTCTTCTCCTCGATCTGGGAAGGTCTGATCTCCAAGAACTGGCGCGGCAATCTCGAGGCCGTGCCGGGTCTTGCCACCGAATGGCGCCGCATCGACGATCAGACCGTCGAGGTGAAGCTGCGCCAGGGCGTCAAGTTCCACAACGGCGACGAGCTCACCGCCGAAGACGTCGTCTTCACCTTCAGCCGCGAACGCATGTTCGGCGCGACCGAGGCCAAGAGCCGTTCCACCATCCAGGCGTTCGAGAAGATTCCGACGCCGCGCCCCGGCAAGGAGCTGCCGCCTGATGTGCCGGCGGTCGCCCGCCGCATCTGGCCCGATCTCGTGCGCGTCGATGCCGTCGACAAGTACACAGTGCGCTTCTACAACGCGACGCCCGACGTCACGATCGAGGGCCGACTGTCGCGCTACGGCTCCGACATCATGAACCGCCGCGCCTGGGAAGAGTCCGCGAGCTATCTCGACTGGGCGCGCAAGCCGATCACCACAGGTCCCTATAAGGTCGTCGAGCTCAAGCCCGATGTCTCGCTGACGCTGGAAGCCCACGACGAATATTGGGGCGGCCGCCCGCCCCTCAAGCGCATCCGCTTCCTCGAAGTGTCTGAAGTCGCCAGCCGCATCAACGGGCTCTTGTCGGGTGAATACCAGTTCGCCTGCGACATCCCGCCGGACCAGATCGCGGGCATCGAGAAGAATGCCGCCTTCGAAGTGCAGGGCGGCACCATCCTCAATCACCGCCTGACGGTGTTCGACAAGAACCACGCCCAGCTCGCCAATCCGCTTGTGCGGCGCGCCTTCACCCATGCAATCGACCGCCAGGCGATCGTCGACAGCCTGTGGGCCGGCCGCACCCGCGTGCCGAAGGGCCTCCAATGGGAATTCTACGGCGACATGTTCAACGCCGACTGGAGCGTGCCGGCCTACGATCCCAAGCTCGCGCAGGATTTGTTGAAACAGGCCAATTACAGGGGCGACCCGATCCCGTACCGCCTGCTCAACAATTACTACACCAACCAGGTCGCGACTGCGCAGGTTCTGGTCGAGATGTGGAAGTCCGTCGGTCTCAACGTTCAGATCGAGACCAAGGAGAACTGGTCGCAGATCATGGAGCGTGCGCCGACCCGCGCCGTCCGCGACTGGTCGAACTCGGCCGCCTTCAACGATCCCGTGTCGTCGCTGGTTGCCCAGCACGGGCCGAATGGCCAGCAGCAGCAGATTGGCGAGTGGACCAATGTCGAGCTGAACAAGCTCTCGGAGTTCCTGGAGACCTCGACTGACCGCGCCGCGCGCAAGAAGGCGTTCCGCCGCATGCTGGAGATCGCCGAGCGCGAGGACCCCGCCTACACGGTGCTGCACCAGAACGCGACCTTCACGGCCAAGCCAAAATCGATCAAATGGAAGGCGGCTCCCGCCTTCGCGATGGATTTCCGCGCCGGCAATTTCGAGGCCTGACGTGGCGCCGCTGGTCAGCATCCGGGACTTGCGCGTTGCCTTCAACGGCGTGCCGGTCCTGCGCGGCGTCGACGTCAGCTTGCAGAAGGGCGAGGCCCTCGGCCTCGTTGGCGAGTCCGGCTCCGGCAAGTCGGTGACGTGGCTTGCTGCCCTCGGTCTCCTGCCGCGCCATGCAGAGGTCACGGGCTCGGTGCTGCTCGACGGCCGCGAGATCCTCGGGGCTCCCGCCGCGCTCGACCACGTCAGGGGCGGGCGGGTCGCCATGATCTTCCAGGATCCGGCGAGCGCGCTCAATCCGGTGCTGACGATCCGCAGGCAGCTTTGCGAAGCGCTGGCGCTGCATCGCGATCTCTCCGGCGAAGCCGTGAAGGCGGAAGCCCGGCGGCTGCTCGATCTCGTCGGCATTCCCGACGCGGCGAGGCGGCTCGAGGCCTATCCGCACGAATTCTCCGGCGGCCAGGTCCAGCGCATCATGATCGCGATGGCGCTGGCCGGAAATCCCGATCTGCTGATCGCGGACGAGCCGACCACCGCGCTCGATGCCACCATCCAGGCGCAGATTTTGGAGCTGCTCTCCGCCGTCCGGCGCGAGATGAGCATGGCGATGGTGTTGATCAGCCACGATCTCGGCGTCGTCGCCGAGAATTGCGATCGCGTCGCGGTGATGTATGCCGGCCGCATCGTCGAGGAAGCCCCCAGCAACCAGCTCTTCGCCGATCCCGTGCATCCCTATGCGCAAGGCTTGATCGGCGCGCTGCCGCCGCTCGATGGACCTCGCCGGCGTCTCACCGCCATTCCCGGCACCGTGCCCGATCCCGCGCGGATGCCTGCTGGTTGCGCCTTCGCGCCACGCTGCACGCTGGCGGCCGAACCGTGCGGCCTTGCCGCTCCGGGCCTGGCGCCGATCGCGAGTGATCGCACCGTCGCCTGCATCCGCGCCGAGGCGTCGCGCCGCGCGCTGTTGGGGATCGCCGCCGAATGAGCGCGCCGCTCGTCGAGGTGTCCGCGATCTCGCGCAGCTACGCCATGCGCTCCGGGATGTTCGGCCGAGCTACGGCCGTGCATGCGGTCGACGGCGTGTCGCTGACCATTCCCAGGGGCGAGACGCTTGGTCTCGTCGGCGAGTCCGGCTCGGGCAAATCGACCACGGGCCGCATCGTGCTCGGCCTCGAGCCGCCTGATAGCGGCGAGGTGAGGTTCGACGGCAAGCCGATGGCCATGCCGGGAACGGCTTCGTGGCGTGCACAGCGGGCGCGGATGCAGATGATCTTCCAGGATCCCTTGGGCGCGCTGGACCGGCGGCTGCCGGTCGCCACGCAAATCCGCGAGCCCCTGGACATCCACGACATCGGCACGCCCGCCGAGCGAGAGGAGCGTGTCCGCGAGCTCCTGCGCACCGTCGAGCTGACGCCGGCGCATGGTTCGCGCTATCCGGGCGCGCTCTCCGGCGGCCAGCGTCAGCGCATCGTGCTGGCGCGGGCGCTGGCGACGAAACCCGATTTCCTGGTCTGCGACGAGCCGGTCAGCGCGCTCGACGTCTCGATCCAGGCGCAGGTGGTGAACCTGCTCGCCGATCTCCAGGCGCAGCTGTCGCTGACGCTGCTGTTCATCAGCCACGATCTGCGCGTCGTCAGGCAGATCAGCAATGTCGTCGCCGTGATGTATCTCGGCCGCATCGTCGAGGTCGGCAGCGCCGACGATCTGTTCGCACGGCCCGAGCATCCGTACACGCAGGCCCTGGTCTCGGCTTCGCCCGCGCCGGGCCGCCGCAGCGCAGGCCGCATCGTGCTGGCTGGCGATCCGCCGAATCCTGCCGCGCGTCCCCAAGGTTGCGCCTTCCACCCGCGCTGCCCGCGCGCCATCGCGCGCTGTGCGAGCGAGGTGCCGTCTCTCTCGGCCGTCGGCGGCGACAGGCAGGTCGCCTGCCATCTCGTCACAGGCGCCGAGACACGGGACGCGGCGTGATGGGACGCTATTTCGCCATCCGGATCGGACGCGCGGCGCTCACGATCGTGCTCGTCGTCACCTTCGCCTTCGTCGTGCTGCGGCTCTCAGGCGATCCCGCGCTGATGATCCTGGGGCCGGAAGCGCCGCCGGAGGTGCTCGCGGCGTTTCGCAAGGCCTGGGGCCTCGATGATCCCATCTGGTTTCAGTATCTCGACTATTTCGGCGCCATCGCCAAGGGCGAGCTCGGCCGCTCCATGCGCGATGGGCGGCCCGCAATCGAGCTCGTACTGGAGCGGATCCCGGCAACACTGGCGCTGACGCTGCCGGCCTTCTTCTTCAAAGTCGCGCTCGGCGTTCCCGCCGGCATCTACGCCGCGCTGCACCGGGGCTCGGGCATCGACCGTGCCGTGATGATGACGGCGGTGGCCGGCTTCACCGTGCCGAGCTTTGTCCTGGCGCTGCTCCTTGTTCTCGTCTTTGCCGTGCAGCTCGGCTGGCTGCCCTCGGGCGGACAGGACAGCTGGCGCCACGCCATTTTGCCGATCACAACGCTGAGCCTTGGCGGCGCCGCGATACTCGCGCGCTTCACCCGGAGCGCCATGCTGGAGGTGCTCGGCCAGCCCTATATCCGCACGGCGTCGGCCAAGGGCGTGCCGTGGCGCAAGGTGGTGACGTCGCATGCGCTGCCGAACGCGGCGATCCCGACCGTGACCATTCTGGGCTTCATGGTGGGCACGCTGATCGCCGGCGCGGTGGTGGTCGAAAGCGTGTTTGCCTGGCCCGGAGTAGGGCGCCTGCTCGTCGTCGCCGTCGCGAACCGCGACCTCGCTGTCGTGCAATGCATCCTGCTGCTGGTCGCGATGACCATGGTCACGTCGAACCTGATCGTCGACTTCCTCTACGGCTTCCTCGATCCGCGCCTGCGCGCCAAAGGGGCGCACGCATGACCGACGCCACGCTGAAGGATACCGAAGCGTTTTCAAGCGAAGTGGACACCGGTTCGCGTAAAGAAAACGCGTCGAAACCAGAATCTAGCGTCCGCCGCCGCATCAGTCTGCCGGCGATCCCGGTCTCGGTTGTGCTGGCGATCACCTGGATCGTCGCCATGCTGCTGATCGCGGCCTTCGCCGAGAAGATCGCGCCCTATAGCTATACCCAGCTGGACCTGCGCAACCGACTGGCCGCGCCCGGCAATGCCGCGCACTGGCTCGGCACCGACGAGCTCGGCCGCGACGTGCTGTCGCGTCTTCTCGTCTCCATCCGCATCTCGCTCCTGATCGCGTTTGGCGCCACCGCGATCTCGGCTGTGGTCGGCACCACGCTCGGCTTCCTCGCCGCACATTTCCGCGGTGCCGTCGAACAGATGGTACTGATGCTGACCGACTTCCAGGCCAGCATGCCCTTCCTGATCATGGCGCTCGCGGTGCTCGCCTTCTTCGGCAACTCGCTGCCGCTCTTGATCGGCCTGATGGGGCTGTTCGGCTGGGAGCGCTATGCCCGGATCGCGCGGGGCCTCGCCATCTCCGCCAACGCGCAAGGCTATGCCGCCGCGGTCCGTCAGCTCGGCGCGACGCCGGCACGGATTTATCTCCGGCACATCCTGCCCAACATCGCCTCGACCCTGATCGTCTCGACCACGCTGGTCTTCCCCGAGGTGATCCTGATGGAATCAGGCCTCTCCTTCCTTGGCCTCGGCGTGCAACCGCCAATGACCAGCCTCGGCAACATGGTCGGCTACGGCCGGGAATATTTGACCCGGGCGCCCTGGATCATGCTGGCACCGGCGACCACCATCGTGGTCACCACGCTGGCCGTCTCCGTGATCGGCGACTGGCTGCGCGACCGGCTCGATCCGACTCTGCAATAGGGCGACTGGCTTGCGGCGTGCGCCGATTTGCCGTCGGACACCCGCTTCTAGCCATGGACCTCCGGCGTCCTGCCGCGCCCGAGCGCGAATTGACCGACCGGGCCCTCGATATGAAATTCCAACTCCGTCATTTTCGCAAACAGGTCGATGTTGGTGCTGCCAATGGCGCAGCCGCCGAGACCCATATCGGTCGCCGCCAGGTAAAGCGTCTGAATCAGGCTGCCGACATCCTTCAGGATCAACGAATATGCGATTGAGCTGTATTTCCAGGAGACCCGCCCAAAACGCGCCGCGATCGTGATGAGGATTTGTGGCTGACCCGGCGCGTCCATGGCGAACTGGGCGGCGGCCAAATGCGCCTGGAGTTGTTGGGGGGACGCGCTGATCGCGACTAGCGCGTGGCTCCCTGCATCGTAGTGGTAGAGTCCGCGCGCAAGCCCGTCGCAGTTCGCGACGGTAAGGTACAATTCTAGCTCGTACGCGCTGCCTGCCGACGGATAAGGCCTTGTGCTGTAGGTGACGTCGGAGCCGCCCTCGAAATACGGCTCGCTCTTCCATTCGGACACGACGCGCGCGGTGGTGTCGAGAAACCGCGCGAGTTCGCCGAGCGTGACCGGATTTTTGTCGTCGAAATCCCGTGTTGAATGGCGTTCGCGCAACAGCTTCGGGAAGCGAGAGTCCGGCTCCGGGGAGGACAATTTGCGCAGGTCAATCTTGCTGCCGGCCCAGGGCGGACGCACCGCCGGCGACGGCGGAACGACGCCGGCATAGGTGAAAGTGGCGCCGACCGGATTGGCTTGCCGGCCCTCCGTGCTCCGGGTGTGAAATACCAGATCATGGAAATCCCAGAGAACGAGATTGCCGTCGCCTTCCTTTACTCGCAAGCCGTCGCCGCCTTTCGCATCGAGCTTCAGCAGGATCTGGCTTTCCACCAACAGCTCGAGCAGAAGGAGGTTGAAGGAGAGTGCCTTCCGGTCGAGCTTGCCGATCTTCTGAGGCTGCGACAGCGCAGCAAGGGTGGCAGCGATGGCGGGATCGCCAATCCGAAACAGCGCACCGGCGAGTGGCGATTCCAGCACCATCTCATTGCCGCGCCGGCGCAGATAGGCAAAGCGCGACAACACAACGGTATCACTGCTACCCAGCTTCGCGCGTCGCGGCCAGTAGTCGGGGACTTGAGGCTCGATGACCACAAGATCTCGCTCGTCACGCGAGGAGGAGAGGCGGTATTCCAGAAGCCCCTGCCGGGCCAAGCGATGCACCAGGGCGTTGATTTCCCTGGCGACGATGCTCTTGCTCGCAAACGAAGCGAGCGGAAGACCGGTGCTCAGATGTCGCGCGCGGTCTAGCGCGGCCGCGCTGAATTGTCCGAGGTTGACGGAATAGTCGCCCAGAGAGGCGGCGATGTTCCCACCCGGCTGCATCTGGAGGGAGAAGCGATGGCTCAATCGGGCGGCAATGTCTGGCGCGATCTTCCTGGTCGGCTTTTTCCTTGGAGCACGCACGAAAGAGCAACCTTTCAGGTGTGTGGAAGGAATGAAGTCAGATCGCTTTCTGGTCGCGGCCGGTCCAACAATCCGAGCTTCACCGGCACATCGTAAAGGCGGCCCGGTGCGAAGCGGCGATAGAAATGACGCAAGCCGGGAACGAGCACTCTAACGACCGGAACCTCGACGTCGGGACGTGTCTGGTCGAGGACGAGGAAATCGTAACCCGCACGGGCGGCGATCTCGACGCAGGCAATGACCTGGTCTCGCGTATTGTCGTGGAGCTCGAGGCTCGGCGCTGGGGGGACGATCGGGTGGTCGCTTGGTGTCAGGAACGGGTGGTCTTCCAGGCGCAGCGGCGTGACGCCGTCGAGGGTCGGTTTCTCGCCGCTCGCACCGTCCATCATGCCGACGGACATAAATTGGGTCAGCTCGGTGAGGGAGCGCAGCAGGGCTATACGGCGGTCGAAATGCGCGCCGGAACCGAACTCGATATTCTCGTGTCCATTCTGCATCCAGTGCATGATCGCCACGTAAGTCGGAATGCCGAGGTCAGCGGTGATGTCGAGCACCCACAGCTTGCGCCCGGCTTCCGCAAATTGAGCCCGGAGATCCCGGACGTAAAAATCATCGAACTGCGCGAGGTCGACCTCGGCGCGCTGCACGCGGTTGTACCACCAGATCGCGTAGGCATCGCGCTCGATCAGTTCGAGGAAACCTTGGACAATCGCTTCGTCGCGGGTGTTGCCGGCTGCGCAGCCGTTGGAATCCGTATGAAAGCCGCCATAAAAGAAGTACAGGAGGCCCGTCGGCAGATATTTGAAGCGTGTGTCGCGCAGCGATGAGACCGGCGACCACTCGGTTCTCCTCGAGGGATCGAACGGCTCGGGAACCGGGTGGGGATCGTCCGGCTGCTGGAGAAACCTGTTCTTGAACTGCGTTTCGCTGAAGAGCTGGATTTCGTTGGGAAGAAGCGCGTCGCCAGGCGCGAAATCGGCAAATCGACGCGTCGTCCTGATCTCATCGCCCTGGAAAATGCCCGAATAGCGTTCGATCGATTCCATCAGCGCGCTGGCTTCACCCTGCTCGGCGGTCGAGCCCTTGCCAAAGCTGCCGCCGCTCAATCCGGACCTTAGCTGGTCGATGCTGTGGGCCGGCGCGGAGAAATTATGCTGGGCGAAGTAGTTGGTGTTCATTGGCAGATCGACGTCGATCCGTTCGAGCTTGGTCACCACGCCTGTCAGTGGGCTCACATGCTTGCGGAAGCGCGACACCGTCGACCGCGATGTCACGGTGCGGTATCCACCGCTGGTCATGACGAGCCTCTTGCCCTCGGCAATCTCGACCAGGGCCGGAGATCGGCGCGGATTGTTCAGCTTCCTGCTGCCGCAGGTCGGACATTGCGGACGTCGCGTCACGTAGTGCTTGGCGATGGCGGCGCCGGTCAGATCGAAGCTTGCGATGTGATTGCACAAATCGGTGCGAAAATCCGAGGCAATTGCCTTGGCGATCTCGACGGCCGCAAAATGGATTCCAGTCTGGCCGACGCTTTCTCTGACGAGGGGCGATGTGGCAACCGCATGCGCCGGTCCCCGGTCAAGAAATCCCTTGATCTCCCGGTTGCGGATCATGCGATCAAACAGGCAGGTCCAGCAGGCGCTCTCGCCCGGTTTGAACACGGGCCCGACTAGCGGAAACGGGCCGGATGGCTGTACCAGCAACCAGGACGTCTTGCCGGCCACACGTTCCTGGTTCAGTTCAGCAAGTCGCCGGTCGAGATAGTCGTTCACCAGCGTGATCGTGAGCTTCGGCGCTCGCTTGGCGATTTGAACGCCAAGCTTGCCCAACGCCGCGGTCAGCTCCTTGGCGCCTTTGACGTCAATCGACTCGACTCGCACGGGGCAATTGCGAATATTTTGTTCCGCGATCTCCAAAGGCATGCCGAGGCTTGCCAAGAAACCGCCGACGGCATCGTCAAATGCTTTCGAGGTCCGTGCAACGATATATCGGCGATCGAGGAGCCGCTTGATCGCTTCCTCGATCTTGTCGGCCGGGAAGCGCTTCGAAAGCTGGCGAATGATCTCCGACCTGGCCTTGCCGTGTTGCCCGATCGCGGTGGCGAGGGCGCAGTAGAGCTCGCCGTGTAGGAAGAACTTGCGATCCTCAGAATAGAGGCAAACCGCATCGGGAGGCAGTACGTAAGCGGTGAAGTTCGGTGCAAATCGGAGAATGTCCTTGCGGGTCTGCCGCGCAACGCGGGTCTTGCGAGTTGCAGTCATTGAGTCAGCACGCTGATCCTGTTGCCGTCACGCTCAATCCCCGGCGCAAGACGGTTCGTCGTGACCCCGCGCCAGCATTTTCTCAGAGAAGTGAAACGAATTCAGCTGTCACGCGGCAAGCCGCCGATGCAAGCGTCATAGCGAAATCAGGCAATTGGCCGGACCCATTCTTGAGGCGGGCCAATGATCTCAATCCGTAAATTTGACATTCGAAACGCGCCGGGGGCTAGCACCAGCGGCAGCGGCCCCACGATGCGCAGCAACCCGCGCATGATACGGCGCATCCCACCACACCAACGGCACAGCCAACTGCACAACCCGCACATCGGCAACCGACGCCACATCGGCAACTACGGCAAGCCCGACAGCCTCTGCAGCCGCGGCAACCGCCGCATCCGCGCCATGCCAGCTGCACGCGGCTGCCGGCGTTTTCCTTATCGAAGAGATGGAAGGTGGCGAGGCTGACGTCCGCCATTTCCTCTTCATCGAGCGTGATTGCCTGACCCGTTCCAAAGTGCGGCAATTGTTGTACGTCGGGCGTCGGCACGGCGGACGCCGATGCGCCTCCCGCCAGCGAGAACGTCAACCCTGCGGCTCCGAACGCCGGCACGGCGACTTTGGTTGCTCGCTTCTTCCCTTTAGAAGTCTTCTTCGCCTGCCGCATGGTCGAACCTCCGAGCAATTGCAAGAAGTGTCCCAGCCGGGGTAAGTCTACGCTCGGGAAATAACACGAGCAACAATTACGCGCACAAAAGCGCGGCGCCGCACGTTCAGGATGTATTCATCTTCATGAACGGAATCGGCACGGCCAGTTGACGCAACGCGTCAACGATCCGCGCTCTCGGTGCGTGGGCAGCTTGGTGCAGTGCCGCAAGCGCATCGAATCTTGAACGGAGAGGTCGGCGTGGCAGAGCGATCAGGGCGTTTCGCTTGGTATGAACTCCTGACAACGGATGTCGCAGCGGCGGGCGCATTTTATCGCAAGGCCGTCGGCTGGGGCGTGAAAGATGAATCGACCCCGGAACTGTCTTACGTGGTGCTTCGCAGCGGCGGCGCTCCGCTGGGCGGACTTATGGATATCCCGGAAGAGGGGCGGAGATTGGGGGCGACGCCGAGATGGATGGGATATGTCGCCGTCGACGACCTGGACGCAACCACCGCGCAGATCAGGCGTCTTGGAGGCACGATCCATGTGCCGCCGACCGACACCAATATCGGTCGCATCGCAGTCGTTGCCGATCCGCAGGACGCGATGTTCGGGCTGATCAAAGGGCCGACATATGGTCGACGGAAACCGGGCCGGCTGGATGAGCCGGGGCGCGTTGGCTGGCATGAGTTACTGGCCGCCGACCGAACTGTGATCTTCGATTTCTATAGAGAACTATTCGGTTGGCAGAAGGCCGACGCTCAAAGCGAACCGGCGGCCTGGTATCAATTGTTCTCGGCGGGTGGGCAGACGGTCGGCGGCATGCTCACCAAACTTCCGAGCGTAGCGCAGCCGAGCTGGCTGCATTACTTCAATGTCGACGACATCGGTGCTGCGACCAGACATGTAAATGCTGGCGGAGGCCGGATCCTGCAGGGTCCGATCGAATTGCCTGATGGCTGCTGGATCGCACGTTGTGTCGATCCTCAGGGCGCCCTGTTTGCATTGCAGGGCGCCCGAGGTTCGACCAGCATTGAGCCGTCCTTGGCCTCGGAAATCGGCTGGTCCGCCAAGTGGGGTGGCATTGCCTCGCAGGGCAGAATTGTGCTGCCCAAGCCGGGGCGCTAGCTGCGGCCTCTGTCCGGCACTCACGCGACCGGGCAAAGGCCGCGCCGGGAGCAGGGGAGGCCTGCGCGGGGCCGATCGGGGCCGTTTTGAGGCAAGTTCCCGTTGCGCGCGCCCAGCCCGTGCGCTATCCGGCCGGAAAGGCCTGAGGCGACTTCCATTTTTCCGCCCGGCCGACCCAACCCAGGACGGAAACCGCCATGCCAGCCTATCGCTCCCGCACCACCACCCACGGCCGTAACATGGCGGGTGCCCGCGGCCTCTGGCGCGCGACGGGCATGAAGGACGGCGATTTCGGCAAGCCTATCATCGCGGTCGTAAACTCCTTCACCCAGTTCGTGCCCGGCCACGTCCATCTCAAGGACCTCGGCCAGCTGGTCGCCCGCGAGATCGAGCAGGCCGGCGGCGTCGCCAAGGAGTTCAACACCATCGCGGTCGATGACGGCATCGCCATGGGCCATGACGGCATGCTCTACAGCCTGCCGTCGCGCGAACTGATCGCCGACAGCGTCGAGTACATGGCCAACGCCCACTGTGCCGACGGTCTCGTCTGCATCTCCAACTGCGACAAGATCACCCCCGGCATGCTGATGGCTGCTCTGCGGCTGAACATCCCGGCCGTGTTCGTCTCGGGCGGACCGATGGAGGCGGGGAAGGTCAAGCTCCAGGGCAAGACCAAGGCCGTCGATCTCATCGACGCCATGGTGGCTGCCGCCGACTCCAAGGTCAGCGACGAGGACGTCAAGGTGATCGAGCGCTCGGCGTGCCCGACCTGCGGCTCCTGCTCGGGCATGTTCACCGCCAACTCCATGAACTGCCTGACCGAGGCGCTCGGCCTTGCGCTGCCCGGCAACGGCACGGTGGTGGCAACCCATGCCGACCGCAAGCGCCTGTTTGTGGAGGCCGGCCACACCATCGTCGATCTCGTCCGCCGCTATTACGAGCAGGACGACGCCTCCGTGCTGCCGCGCAATGTCGCGAATTTCAAGGCGTTCGAGAACGCGATGACGCTCGACATCGCGATGGGCGGCTCCACCAACACCGTGCTGCATCTGCTGGCGGCCGCCCATGAAGGGCAGGTGGAGTTCACCATGCGCGACATCGATCGCCTGTCGCGCCGCGTGCCCGTGCTGTGCAAGGTGGCGCCGTCGGTTGCCGACGTCCATGTCGAGGACGTCCACCGCGCCGGCGGCATCATGGGCATTCTGGGCGAGCTCGACCGCGCCGCGCTGATCGACACCTCGGTCTCGACCGTGCATGCGCCGACCATGAACGATGCGCTGGAGCGCTGGGACATCAAGCGCTCCAAGAGCGAAGCGGTGCGCACCTTCTATCGCGCCTCGCCCGGCGGCATCCCGACCCAGGTCGCCTTCAGCCAGGACCGCCGCTACGACGAGCTCGATGCGGACCGCGAGAAGGGCGTCGTGCGCAATCTCGCGCACGCCTTCAGCAAGGACGGCGGCCTCGCCGTGCTCTACGGCAACCTCGCGCAGGACGGCTGCATCGTGAAGACCGCGGGCGTTGATGCTTCGATCCTGAAATTCTCCGGCCCAGCGCGCGTGTTCGAAAGCCAGGACGCGGCCGTCGAAGGCATCCTGGGCGGCAAGGTCGTCGCCGGTGAGGTCGTGGTCATCATCTATGAAGGCCCGCGCGGCGGCCCCGGCATGCAGGAGATGCTGTATCCGACCAGCTATCTGAAATCGATGGGCCTCGGTAAAGCCTGCGCGCTCGTCACCGACGGACGCTTCTCGGGCGGCTCGTCCGGCCTGTCGATCGGCCATCTGTCGCCGGAAGCCGCCGAGGGCGGCAACATCGGTCTCGTGCGCACCGGCGACGTCATCGCCATCGACATCCCGAACCGCAGCATCACGCTGGAGGTCTCCGACGAGGAGCTCGCCAAGCGCCGCGCCGCGGAAGAGGCGAAGGGCGATGCCGCATGGCAGGCGACGGGCCGCAAGCGCAACGTCTCCACTGCGCTGCAGGCTTACGCTGCGCTCACCACCAGCGCCGCGCGCGGCGCCGTGCGCGAGGTCAAGCGGCGTTCGCGATAGGCGCCTGATCGGCGGCGCCACAGGCTGGCTTCATTGCTCCAGGACGACGCGCGCTCTCCACGCGAGCGCGCGCAGATGCGCCTTTGCAGGTCACGACCGTGCGGCTGGGACGGAGGGGAAAGAAACGGCCCCGCCTCCTGGGGTGTGGGCTATTAGGGGTGGAGGCGGGAGCCGTTTGCAAAGTGGGCACCCGACGTGCGGGCTCGCCCGCCAGGCCCTATCAGCTTAATGTATTTATCCCCATTCCGCTATTTAATTTTTATATATTTTCGTTTTGTGATTTAATCGTGCCATCGCAATTGCGGAAATCCATTTTTCCGAATCTGACCGGAGGCAGTCTCCGTATCCGGATCTATCCGCAAGGGACCGGATTGCCAGTAGCGGAGTAAGTCATGAGTCATTCTCCATCGCTCGTGCCGCAGATGACCACAGACCGGGATGTCTATCTCGTGCTCGACGATTTCGGCCGGCGACTGGGCCGCGCCTGGTGTGAAACGGCCGAGGAGGATGCCAATCGCGCGACCCTGCTCAGGCATCTCGCCGAAGGGCAATATCTCCATCCCGCACGTGTCGTGGCCTTCAATACCGCGGAAGGATGGTCACGAGATGTCACCACAGAGATCGCCGACGAGCTGCGTCGCCGCTTTGTCGAATTCGAGGAGACCGATCCCTCGCTGCTGGAGTTCTTGGAAAGAGCGGCGAGGCGCTGAAGCTCGACGCGCGCGTTAATGCGCGTGGTCAATGAGGTCTTACCGGTCGGCTGCGATCGGCCGTTTGCATTAAGGATGCCCCGACGAAGTTCGGCAGCCCTGGATTTTGCGGCGTATGCTGCTCCGACCTTCGGATCCAAATCCCATTCGGGCAACTGGGGCACCGCACGCAATGTCTCGTACTCTCGCCGTTGTTTTCTCCACAGCCGTCGCAGCGATCTCCATGACGGGTGCAGCCTCCGCCGGCTGCTACAATTGCTACACCCCGCCGCCGTGCACGACCTGCTATCAGCAGCAATACGTCGCGCCGCAATACCGCACCGTCGACGAGACCGTGATGGTGTCTCCCGGCTCCGTTGTCGCGCACCGCACGCCGGCGCAGTACCGCACGGTGATGGTGCCGAGGACCGTGATGGTCGCGCCCCCGAGCGTCCAGTACGAGCGCACCCCCCCGCAATACGCCACGCGCCAGCGCGTCGAGATGGTCTCGCCGGGCTATTCCTATTACGCGCCGGTCCAGATGGGCTGCGCGTCCTGCGGCTACTGAGCTGAAGCTCAAGAGAATCAAGCGGCGGCCCGTGGCGGGGCGCCGCTTTTTTTGTCCGGGGCAAAGGAGGTCGGATCGCTTGAACCGGTTGATCCTGAGCAACACGAAACAGCATGAGTGTTCTTCCGGCATCCCTCAAGCGACCGCAGTTCGGGTTACTTGCTGCGGTCGCGGCTTCGATGATCTGCGTAGTCGTGATTGTTTGGGCGATCGGCTCGACCGACCGCGTGACCTATCTTGGACCGGATCATGGCCAGGAACAGACGATCGCGCAGGTTCGTCTCAAGACGCTTCCAGAAGGAAGCTATGTGATCGAGCGCAACGCGATCTACCACTCGATGCGGGTGGGTTGTCGCTATGATCTCAATTTCAGCCCGCAGTTCGGCCGCCGTGTCAGCGAACGCCAAACAACGAAGTATATCCGAAGCGCCGTTCTGGTTGATTGCCCTTCAAGTCTGGCGACTTCTTAGCAAACGATGCTTCAGTTCCGCTTCGGGCGCGCCGGGAACGTCACGACGCTGTCTATGTCGCTGGAACCTGATCGCCTACCTTGCTGCTTCACCACTTGCTCTAGCTCAAGAGCTTCTATTGCGAGCTCATCCGCCAAGCGCCCGAAGAGTTCACGCTTTTGCGGGTCGCTCGCTCGCCTGCTCATAAGAGCCAAATCCGCGGCATCGGCGCGGAGTTCGTCCAATCTTTTTCTGAGGTCCGCCATTATCGGCACGTCCTAAACCCGCTCTTCTCGTCGTAGCGGGGTGCAGGTCAACGGTGGAGCATCCTATGGGTTCTTCGTTAACCCTTCATTAGCCGACAGGCGTCGCGAGGAAGGCCTGACAGCGTGAACCGGCGGGCCCTGGATCGTTATCGGCACAGCCGGCGGCAGGCGTGTGCCCGGTCGCGTCGGATCTCCGTTGCAGCCTCGCAGCTTCACGCACGTAATGTCCGCCTTCCTGAGCGAATGGAGCATCGCGGCTGATCTTTTGCCTCTGAAGCGGTTGCTAGCTTACTCACAGCTCGGAGTTCCGTCTGTTCGGTTGGGCACCCTGACGTTCTATTCCGGCCCGGAACTTATCCTTGCGCTGCCACTGCCGCGTGACACTGCAACGCCTGTCGGAAGAAACCAGCCGTAAGCACTCGACACAAAGTGTTTGTTTCGCGTGGAGTAGTCAGTAGCGTCCCGGCGTCCCAAGACGACAGCGATCGTCGTCAGAGCACCTTTTCCTGGCTTCATCGAGCCGAAGCTTGCGCAGCAAGTCGAGCGCGTTCCGCGCAGCGATCGTTGGATTCACGAAGTCAAATTCGACGGCTACCGTGCTCAGTTTCACATCGCCAACGGCGACAAAGACAAGTCGACCTACTAAGCGCCGTCCGCTTTCGGTGTTTCCATGACTTACGCGGCGGTGCCTGTTCAGATCATTGATCTGGATCAATCGGGCCCTGGACGTGCGCTCACAAATGCGAAGCGCACCTGAACAGCGGGAGGCTAATCGGAGGATCACCAGATGAGTGAGTGGAAGGGCCTGGCGATACCCAAGCGGTTTGCGTTGGGCACCCTGATCGCGCTTTCGATCACCGTACTTCGTGTCGGAAGCATCTCTGCGCAGTCGCCAGATCTGCTGCCGTCTTGGAACGACGGCGCGACGAAGACCGCGATCACGGATTTCGTCGGTCGTATCACCAAGGAGGGAGGGCCGGACTTCGTCCCGCCAGCCGAGCGGATTGCAACGTTCGACAACGACGGCACGCTCTGGTGCGAGCAACCGTTTTACTTCCAGCTTGCTTTCGCGTTCGATCAGGTGAAGACGCTGGCGCCCAAGCATCCTGAATGGAAGACGCAGCAGCCGTTCAAGGGACTGCTCGCGGGAGACAAGCAGGCGGTTGCTGTCGCGGGCGAGAAGGGGCTGCTGCAGATCATGGCGGCGACCCACACCGGAATGACGATCGAGGCCTTCTCGAAGTCGGTATTGGAATGGATGGCGAGCGCCCGGCATCCCAGGTTCGACCGTCCGTACAATAGCCTCGTCTATCAGCCGATGCTGGAGCTCATGGCCTATCTGCGCTCGAATGGCTTCAAGACCTTCATCGTTTCCGGCGGTGGCGTCGAGTTCATGCGGCCATGGGTGGAGAAGGCCTACGGCATTCCGCCGGAACAGGTGGTGGGCTCCTCCGGTGTCGTGAAGTTCGAGATGGGAGCCGACGGCAAGCCCGAACTGATGAAGATCGCGAAGGTCGAGTTCATCGACGATGGCCCCGGCAAACCGGTCGGCATCAACCGCTTCATCGGCCGCCGTCCGATCTTCGCGTTCGGCAATTCGGACGGCGACCTGCAGATGCTGCAGTGGACGACGTCGGGACAGGGGCCGCGCTTCGCCGGCATCGTGCATCATACCGATGCCGAGCGCGAATACGCCTACGATCGGCAGTCGAAGATCGGCAAGCTCGACAAGGCCTGGGACGAAGCGAAGGCGAAGGGTTGGACCGTCGTGGACATGAAGCAGGATTGGAAGACCGTGTTTCCGGACAAGGGAGGAAACTGAGACAGTCGAACGGATCATGGAAGAGCTCGACCGGGCGATTGCGGACAACGAGGCGAAGCTCGGGGCGGCCAACAGCGAGACGAGGGCTCCCGCTCGCAACAACGCGTAGATCGCATAGCAGCCCGCATAAGCGCTGCAGGAGTTCAAGGCGTCGATCGCCGAACGTCAGTGATCAGGCGCTCGAGAGGAAAGCGATGAGCGGCTATGACATCTTCGCCTGGATCGTGCTGGTCATCCTGATCGCGGTGATCGTGCTGGTCGTCTGGCTGATGGGTTCGACGCCCGGTCACGTCGCGCGGCGGCGCGGGCATCCGTGGGCGGACGCCGTCGCCGTTGCAGGCTGGGTGACGCTGATCTTCGGCTTCGCGTTATGGCCAGTCGCGCTGATCTGGGCCTATGTGGACGTGCCCGCCCGTCGACCGGAGGAGAACCGGCCATGATGATCGCCCTGATGGCGTTGTACCTGGCGCTGCTGTTCACGCTGGTCTGGCTCGGCATCATCCGATTCAACGCCTTTTGGAAGTCCTCGCCTCTGATCGTGCTGCTGTTGCTGAACATCGGTCTCTTCATCCCGATGGGGTGGGGCGCTCCGCAAGGGGCGGCCATTGTGGTCCGCAACGCGGTGTCGATCGTGCCGAACGTGGCCGGCGAGGTGACGGATGTTCCGGTCGCAGCGAACGTACCGCTCAAGGCGGGAGACGTCCTGTTCAAGATCGACCCGACCCCGTACTCGGCTCAGGTCAAAGCCATCGACGCGCAGTACAAGCTCGCCAAGACCCGCCTCGGCCAGATGACGCAGCTCTTTGAGCGCGATGCGGGACGGGGCTTCGACGTCGAGCAGCGACAGTCGGAAGTCGACCAACTTTCGGGACAGCTCGAAAACGCCCAGTGGAATCTCGAAAAGACCGTGGTCCGGGCGCCGTCTGACGGCTACGTCACCAATCTGGCGCTGCGCAAGGGCGCTCGGGTCGCCAACCTGCCGCTGTCGTCGGTCATGGCCTTCATCGACACGTCGAACACGCTGATCGGCGTCGAAATTGACCAGATCGACGCGCGCTACATCGTGCCCGGCCAGGAGGTGGAAGTCGCCTTCAAATTCGTGCCGGGCCGCGTCTATGCTGGCACGGTCGAGACGGTCCTGCAGGCTGTCGCGACCGGCCAGGCGCAGACGTCCGGCACCGCGGTCGAGCCGAAGGCGATCGAGGCCGCTCCCTTCGTGGTCCGGGTGAAGCTAGACGACGAGACCTTCGCGACGCGGCTGCCCGCCGGGGCGACCGGAACCGCGGCCATCTTCACCGACCACGTCAAGGTCAGCCACGTCATCAGGCGAGTGCTGCTGCGGCAGGTCGCCATCCTCAACTACATCAACCCATTCTGACCGGAAGAGTAACAATTTATCGCGTGCGAAACCTTGGAAGCTGGAGTTTCCGACATGGAAACGAGAATAGGCCTCTACGTTGCGCTGCTGGCCCTTTCGGCAGCGGGCGGCGCGAACGCGCAGTCGATCGGCGATCCCGTCCCTGTCACGGTGGACAATTTCGTCCGTGCCGAATCCGATCTCTACGCCCGCAATCTGGAAAAGCAGAGCGGTCTTGGAAAGCTGCTCCACCGGCGCCAGCCGGCATCGATCGACGATCAGACGGTCATTCGACTCAACCGTGACACGCTGTATTCGTCGGCCGTGTTCGATTTGGATGCCGGGCCGGTCACGATCGCGCTTCCGGATGCCGGGAAGCGGTTCATGTCGCTGCAGGCGATCAGCGAGGACCACTATGCGACGACATATTATGGGACGCAGCCTCGCACGTTCTCCCGCGAAGACGTCGGAACGCGCTATCTCGTCGTGGGCATACGGACGCTCGTTGATCCGAACGATCCCGCGGACTTCAACGCGGTTCACGACCTGCAGGACGCGATCAAGGTGAGCCAGGAGGGCACGGGCAAGTTCGAGTTGCCGAACTGGGATCCGGTGAGCCAGAAGAAGATCCGCGATGCGCTGCTGGTTCTGCAGTCCACGGCATCCGACTTCAAGGGCGCTTTTGGTACGAAGTCCGAGGTGGATCCGGTCCGGCATCTGCTGGGCGCGGCCGCCGCCTGGGGCGGCAACGCGGACAAGGACGCGACCTATCTCAATTTCACGCCGAGCGGAAACGACGGTTCAACGATCTACGGGCTCACCGTCAAGGACGTGCCCGTCGAAGCCTTCTGGTCGGTGAGCGTCTACAACGCCGACGGCTATTTCGAGAAAAACGCCTATGGCGCCTATTCCATCAACAATCTGACCGCCCGGAGAAGGGGCGACGGATCGATCGCGATTCAGTTCGGTGGATGCGACGGGAAGATCCCGAATTGCCTGCCGATCTCGAAAGGCTGGAACTACACCGTACGCCTCTATCGGCCGAAACCGGAAATCCTAAGCGGCGCGTGGAAATTCCCCGAACCGAAGCCGGCGAGCTAGGAGTGGTCGTCATGAGCAAAGCTCTCATCGTCGCGGCTGCGGTTCTGCTGATGACTGCAGAAACGTGGGCGCAAGGTCCGTCGGCCGAAGAACTTGCCTCGCGCAACCTCCACCGCCGCGCCGTCGAGGCGATGATTTGGGCCATGCCGGCGGTGAACGCCGATCTGATGCTTCAGGCAATGGAGAAGAGCACCAAGGCCAAGGTCAACGAGATCGTCTACTGGTCGAAGCCGGTGAACTGGAAGAACCAGACGCTGACGCCCAATCCGGATTCGATCTACTTCATGTCCTTCTGGAACGTGAAGGACGGGCCAGTTGTCATCGAGATTCCGCCGGCTCAAGGCGGGTCGATCGCCGGAAACATCGTGACCGTCTGGCAGATGCCGCTCGAAGATGCTGGCCCCGAAGGCGCCGATAAAGGGGAAGGCGGCAAGTACCTGATTTTGCCGCCCGGCCACACGGGGGAGGTGCCGGCGGGCTACATCGTTCTCCGGTCAGATACGTTCAGTGGTTTTGCGCTGCTGCGATCCAATCTCGCCAGCCATGCCGATGCCGACGTCGCCAAGTCGGTCGCCTATGGCAAGCGGATCAAGATCTACCCGCTCGCAAACGCGAAGGAGCCGCCGCCGACGAATTTCAGCGATGCGTACGACGTCCTGTTCGATTCCACGATCCCCTATGACGCGCGCTTCTACCGCAGCCTCGACCGCGTCGTGCAGGCCGAGCCGTGGCTCGATCGGGACCGCGTCATGATCGATCAGCTCCGCTCGATCGGCATCGAGAAGGGCAAGCCGTTCGATCCGGATCCGAAGACCGTCGCTGTGTTGGTCGATGCGGCGCGGGAAGCCCATGTCCTGCTGTCGCAGCGCTACGATGCTGGCTTTCCCGAGATCAATCCCGGCATTCGCTGGTTTCCGGCCGCAATGGCTGAGATGGTGAAGGCGGCCCAGAACGGATACGCCGATCCGAATGCCTATCCCGTCGACGTGCGCGGCGTTACCTACACGCTCGGCTTCACCGGCATCAAGCGCATTGGTACCGCCCAGTTCTATCTGATGGTCAGCAAGGACAAGGACGGCGTTTCCTTCGACGGCAGCGCGACCTATCGCCTGACCGTCCCTGCGAATGCACCCGTCAAGCAGTATTGGTCGGCGACGGTCTACGACCGCGAGACGCACACGCTGGTGCGCAACATGCCAAGCGCCAGCCGCGCTTCGATCAGTCCAGGCATTCAGAAGAACGCCGACGGCTCCATCGACGTCTTCTTCGGTCCCAAGGCGCCGGACGGCAAGGAGGCCAACTGGGTGCCGACCGATCCTTCCCGCAAGTTCGAGCTGCTGTTTCGGCTCTACGGGCCGGAGAAGCCGCTGTTCGACCACACGTGGAAGCTCCCCGACGTCGAGAAGGTTTCGAAGTGAAGTGCGATCGAGGGGCGAGTATCGAAGGCGCCGATCTTCCCGGCCGCGCCGGAGCCGGGCAGGGACTTCGACCCGACCCCCTTCCGCATCCCGCGCAACGTCTCCAAGGAATTCCGACGCCGCGCCGATCTGCTCAATTTCGACATCAAGCTCCACACGCGGTATCTATGCGACGGTGCTGCTCGATGCCGGATGGACCCCCCGACATGGTCGCTAGGCGTCTCGGCGACGACCCGGCGGTCGTCATGCGCAATTACGTCAAGCGGAAGCGCAGCACCGAGGCGCAGGAGAAGATGAGGTCGACGCTCACCGCGCTTGCGGCGGGCTTCCTGAAGCCGTAGAGACGCCTTTGTCCCCAAACTGTCCCTAAACCAAGGACTGTTCGCATTGCGTTCATCGCGGCCAGCCGCTAAGTGACTGATCTTGCGAACTGGAAGGGTGGCCGAGTGGTTTAAGGCACCGGTCTTGAAAACCGGCGTGCCCGCAAGGGTACCGTGGGTTCGAATCCCACCCCTTCCGCCAGTCAAGGCCAAAAAGCCAATATTTTCAATATTTAGCGGTTCCGACTCACCAAAAGCGACTCACCAGATCACACGGGGCTAGTCCGTTTCGGCGCAAAGCGCGGATCAATCGGTCGTTCTCAAACGGTCGAGAATGATCCAGTTAGGAACTTACCCGCACACCTGCACTTCCACTCGACCTCCGAGAGAGCTTAAACTGAGGCGCTACTCGGTCGCGAAATTGCATTCTTCTAAGGGGGAACATGAAGCTCGTTCAATTTAGGGTGCAAAACTATCGGAATATCTTGGATTCGGGCTTAATTGACGTGGGGAAGGTGACCGCCTTTGTAGGTCAGAATGAAGCCGGCAAAAGCAACCTGTTTGAAGCACTTTATTGCATCAACCCCATCACGCCGGAGGCATACAAACCCGACGAAGATTGGCCCGTTGACCAATGGGACGGGCGTGCAACGGCAGATGGCAAGGAGGTGTGCTCGGCGGAGTTTGCGCTGAGCGCGGCCGAAATACAGGACGTATTCACCTTCGCCGCACCGCCAGCACCACCGCCTGCCGATGCACCAGAAGGCGCCCCCAAGGCGACTGCGCCCGCACCCATTCCTCTACCCGAGGCCGCTGCGGTGATCGCATGTCGCGCCTACGGTGGCGAAACTACACACCAGATGTGCGCCGATGGCGCGGAGAAACTTGACCCCGCCAAACTCATGAAATGGATGGCGGAAAAGCTACCAAAATTTGTGCTTGTCCGCGAATACGATATGTCCGGCGAGCAAATCGAACTCGACCAGTTGCGGCAGAGGTTGTCCAACGCTGGCAACAACCGTCAATCGTTATCAAACGACGATCAGACGATTCTCATTATTCTCGACCTTGCGGCGATCAACTTGGACGAGTTTATCACCAAGGGGAAATCGGCGGAGGGGCGCACTGTTCGATCGTTCGACAAACGTTCGGCATCAGCTTACTTGACGAAGCAATTTAAGAAACTTTGGACACAGAAGGATGTGCGCTTCGACATTGAGGTGGATGGCAGCACTCTAAACATTTTTGTCGAGGATCAAGAGATTGGCATGCCCGTGCGCCTCAAGCGCCGGTCTACTGGGTTCCGTTGGTACGTCTCCTTCGCTTGGAAGTTCACGCACGCGACGCGAGGGGAATTCAAAGACTGTATCTTATTGCTCGAGGAGCCGGGCGTCCACTTGCACTACAGCGGCCAAAAAGACCTTCTGGATACGTTCGAGAACCTCTCGAAAGATAACACCATACTCTACACTACCCACCTCGCATCAATGGTGGACCTCGCCAATCCCGAACGCGTGCGGATCGTCGAAAGCCGCAACCACCACCTCGGCATTACACAAGGTGTCGTTAGCTCTTCGCGTGGACCTATGGCGGTCATCGAGCGTTCGCTTGGTCTAACGGGCGGTCTGAGCGGCATGTTGGGCAATCGTCAGGTCCTCATTGTCGAGGGCGGGACCGATGCGCTAATTTTGCAAAAGCTGTCCGGGCTCCTATCCAAAAATGGAAAGGGACTATCCGATCACGTGTTCCCCTGGCCCGCGCAGACCGCATCGAAAACACCAATGTACGCGGCTTTTGCAATTGGGCAGAAATGGGACGCTGGCGTGCTCTTGGATAGCGATCCAGAAGGCAACACTGCGAGAGAAAAAATCAAGACTCAGTACCTCGATAAGCTGGCCGAAGATCAACAGACCCGCTTTCGCGTTTTCATGCTCGCCAAAGCCGCAGGCATCAAAAAGACCAACGCGGCGATCGAGGACATATTTCCCGACGAGTTCTATGTCGAGTGTACCAATGCCGCCTTCGGCGTCGCAATCAGCATAGACGATCTTCCGCAAGACGGGTCGGACATGATAACCAAACGCGTCGAGCAGGTACTAAAAACCCGTTACGACCATAAAGCCCTCGATAAGGACGTGTGTTTGCGCAAATGCTCCGCAAATTTGACCAATGGAATGAGGTGGACGATCTGCCGGGCGACACCGCCGCACGTGCGGTAGAGTTATTCGCCACGATCAATCGGACATTCGCTGGGGGCTAAATCCGACCAATCACCCATCGGCGCAACGGTGCAGATGGTGAGTGTTGTGGCGAATCGACGATTTCTCACAACACTCGCGTCACCTAATTTCAATCGTTTACACAGCGAACGCGGCGGATGATGTTTCCGCATCTTCGGCTCCGCGATTTCAGGAGGGGATACTTTGGCGCTTTCAGATTTGACAGAAGGTGCAATCCTGCAAGCGATCACGGAATTCGATAGCCTTGGTCGCGATGCCTTCTTGCAGAAGTACGGCTATGGCAAGTCCCGCGGCTATTTCCTCCGCCACAAAGGAATCGCCCGCGCGAAAGCCTGCGCCCACTCGACCAGTGCTATTTACCAGCGACAAAATAGAAATCCTGTCTACCTGAAATAGATCCGTAGCTAAACGGTTGCTGCTGACGCCCGGTTGCGTCCATCACATCATCGCGCACATAGTCGAACAACCTCCGGACTTCTAAGCCGGGCGTTTGGACGTTTTTGACGAATGCCAAGGTAAATGGACTATTGTTCCCATTCCCATCCGACGCTTGCTGTCCGTCTTTGGCAGCGTAGATGACGAGCGTGCCAGCCTCCGGCTCTATTGCGGCAAGGCCGCCCGAGACTGACCGCGATGCGACTGTAAGAGTTCGCTTCATTTTTGCCTTGAATGGATTATCTCGACAGGCATCCAGAACAACGAGCCGAAGTTTCTTAGCTCGCTCGGCTGCATTTAAAACCTGTTCAAGGGGCACAGCTTCAAAGCCGATATCCCGGTCGGCTGCAATCGTGGCATCAACTGGAATAAGATAATTAGTTCCCCCGACCTCCATGCCGTGTCCGGCGTAATAGATGACTGCCCAATCTGCTCTTTCCGCTTGCACAGCAAAATTACGCAAGGCGCTAACTAACTCATCCTTTTTGAGGTTGGTCAGTAATGTGACTGACTGAAATCCGGTGCGCTTCAAGACGTCGGTGACCAACTTAGCATCACGTTCCGGATTGGGAAGCGCCGGAACATTTTCATATACGGAGTTTCCGATGACGAGTGCAATGCGGCCGTCGTCCGGCCGAACAGAAGTCGGGACTGACGAAGAAATTGCGCTGGAGGAAATTGGAAGCGAAGCAACCGGCTCGACTGCGGAAACTTTTGGATGAGCGGGCCCTGAAACGGCTGCAGGCGGCGCTCCAGGTGCCGGCCATTCCGTTGGGAGTGATGCAAGTTGGGTCCTAGCTGTATCGTGCGGCCATCCGTACGCCGGATCCCGTGGAATTCCGAGTGCGGAATTAAAATCAGCACGCGCCTTCGTAAGGTCTCCCATTTTCTTATACGTTAGACCCCTGTTGGTGTAAGCTAACGCGTTTTTAGGATCAATCCTTATCGCGTCGGTGAAGTCGGCGACGGCACGATCGTTGTCGCCTTTATCGCGATAGGCATTTCCGCGAATGATATACGTTTTCACATCTTTTGGATCAATTCTTATCGCGTCGGTAAAGTCGGCAATGGCACCGTCGTTGTCGCCTTTGCTGCGGTAGGCAATGCCGCGGCGGTAGTAATCTAGCGCATTTTTTGGATCCAACCGTATCGCCTGAGTGTAGTCGGCGATAGCGTTGTCATTGTTGCCTTCGAGCCGATACGTATAGCCACGGTTGGCGTATGCATTCGCATTTTTGGGGTCTACCCGTATCGCCTCCGAGAAGTCGGCCAATGCTCTATCATTGTCGCCTTTTTCCCGATAGGCATAGCCACGGTTGACGTAAGCAGTTGCATATTTGGGGTTTATCCGTATCGCCTCGCTATAGTCGGCGATTGCGCTATCATTGTCGCCTTTTCTCAGATAGCCCATGCCACGGTTGTTGTAATTTATTGCAGGTGCGCGCGCCCCCGAGTTAATCGCGCGGGTGCAGGCAGCAATCTTAACGTCGCCCTTCTCGGTATAACAACGAGTTGTGTCGTCCGCTACAGCTGGCCCAGCGACAACAAACAACGCAAAACAAAGCAATAACTCGCGAAGCATTTGAAAACTCCATCCCGCTCCGTGGCCCCGAGCCAGCATTTAAGCAAACCAAATCTATCGAGGCAAACTAGCTAAATTCTGTGATCCAAATCACAACGAAAATGAGTCCACGCCGGACTGGGATCGGAGACGGCTATGAAGTGTAAGAGCGGTCATGAATGGTCATCGGGCGGATACGCGTGACGATTTGCACAACCATATAAATCCCTTGGTTAGGAAGTTTGGTGAGCGCGCCAAATTAGCGAGCGACGACAATGCTTCGGGAGGAGGGCGCGTCCGCCGTCCTAGACTTTCAATTCAACTGCCGTTGCCATGCTGCACGGAGTTCCGCGAATTCGGCCGGGTGTGCCTCTCGGACCTTTGCGCAAAAATAGGCGCTTTCGCCGTATGCATGATGTTCGTTGCCGGTCGCACATCGCAAAGTCGCGCGCACCAAATCGGAAATATCTGTTGAATTGGGAAACAGTTTGTACAAACGGCGTCCTTCAGACTGGCATGTCGCGGGTCGCTCGCAATGAAGCCACGTGATCAAATACATCAGCGCCAGACCGTCCAGATATAGCCGCCCATCTACAACGTGAATTGTTTCAAACGTAGCATCAAGCGTTTCGACTACAATCGCGTTAGGGTTCGGCGTCCCCCTTTCAATGTCGTCAATTTTGCCATCGATTACGGTGACGTTGAGTTTAGGCTTTTCAATGAAATAGATCATGAGTGCAGGTAATCCAGATAAAGACGTGCGGCCTCGTCTTCGGTTGCCTTAGCCGGGATGCGCTGGTCTGGACCGTAGAGCGCACTACGGACATCGCGGCGCAATGTTGGCGATGTGTCTCTTTCGATCGTGCAAGCATACGGACGTGCATCGGCCTCATAGTCGTCAATGTGTGTCTTGCATCGTTCGAACCACCGTTGATATTGCGCTTCCCATCTGACGTAACCATCGCGCTGCTCATCGGTCAAACGATCGATGCGTGCGGCGAGCGATTGTGCTGGTTTGACGATCGCCCTTAGTGCCGCAAGCTGCTTTTTGATACCCGAGATTGTCACTTGCGCGACTGTTGCTCCATGATCAGCGCGGTCAATTCTTCCAACTGACGTTGCTTTGGATCGTGAACCGGTGGCGATGAGTTTCTTCAGCGGAGTGTGACGGTTGAACCGCGCTGAAGAGCCGTGCGACCAATTGCCATGCTCCAAGCCCTGCTCAGCGCGATCGTGGATATGCTCCTGAGCGTCGCATGGAGTGCCATCGTGAAGTTCTTGGGGTTGGAAAACGTCGTCGAAGTCGTGACGGCGATCTTCGGGCTTGGCTGTATCGTGATCGGCTTCACGGTGTACTTGCTGGGTCACTGACGGGAACGTCCCCAAGACGATCCCGCCTTGCTCGCGGCGGCGACTATGCTGCTGATAGACGCCGCCGATCCGCCGTCTGCAATCAGGCCGCAATCCGTTGCGCGACCGGCGCCGTCAGGTACTTGAGCACTTCCGCATGCTCGAGGTCAGGAACCGCGATGGCCGTGTGGCTGTACATCGCATGAGTCCGCGAGTTTGCGATCTTGTCCAGGATCTCCTTGCCTTTGACGACGTGCAGTCCCATGCCGTCGCCAGACGGGAAGATCGCCAGCACCACGTCGTAAGCCGCTATGACCGCTCGAAGCGCTTCGGCCTTGTCTTCGGCAACCTCGATGAAAATGCGCACATCAGCCGCGAGTTCGCGCAGCTCGTTAAAATCCAGCACTGTGGGGTTACTCCAACGCAACTATACTGATGCGAGATTGGAGGCGTTAGGTTACCGAAGTCTCAACAAGACGCGCCGAGTCACAAGTTTCACGGTGAGGTGACTCGTCCCGCTTCCTAAAGCGCGATGAGACTAGGGATGAATCGTCATCGCGCTCTGGGGGCATTGTTTGAGCATGATCTCCGCGCGAACGCGTACCGCGTTTGTCGCGAGGGAAAACCGCTGCACACTTTGCGCTAATGCGGCCCTTCGGGTCCGGATCATGCTCTAGCGCTTTGCTTCCTCCTTGCGAAGCCGGGCCTCTGCTGCCTCGTCCACGAGGTTCAAGGTGAGGCCGTCATAGCTCAGCTTGAGCCCACGGCCGACGATCCACGTCCATCCCTCGCGGGTGTCCTTGACCGGCTGCGCGTTGAACTGGTCGGAGATCGATTTGACGGCAGCTTCCTGCGGTCCCGGACTGATCAATTCGGCATTGACGCGCCAGATCGGATGTCTGGCGTCAGCGTCGTCGCTCGCGACCGTGACCTTGGCGCCATTGATTTCGCATTCGAGGATGTACGAGCTGCGGATCTGGCGGCAGAGGTAGTGACGTTGACTGACGAGCTTGCTTGTCTCGTCGGATGTCATCCCGGGCGAGAAGCCGAAGATGTCGGACTTTTTCACGAGGGCCAGCGACGCCGGCTTCAAGAAGCTTGGCTGGATGGCGACGAGGGCTGCGACAGCAACAACGATCAAGCCGGCGATGACGATGGCAACCTTCATGAGCCCCCCACGAGAAACCTTTCGACCATATAGCAGCCGCGGCGTTCTAACAGGCACCCAAAAGCGAAAACCCCGCCTGGGGGAAGCGGGGCTCTCTGGTGGGGTGAAGCTTAGGGACTTCAACAGTAAGACGCGCCAGCCGGCAAATGGTTCAAAAGGAAGAGGCACATGCTGCAGCATCTTGCACAGGAAGTCGGGAACTCCGGAGAACCCCTGCTTGCGTTTTGGGCCTCGATAGGCTCTAAGCCCGGTCACTTCATGACCTCTGGCATGAATCAGAAGCGCGCCTCCGCGGTCCGGCCGCGTCCATAGCAGAGTTTACGCGCGCGCCCCCTCAAAGGAATTCAGAACATGGCGAAGATGACGAAGACCCAATTGATTGATGCAATTGCGGAAGGCACGCAGCTGTCGAAGAACGACGTGAAGACGGTAATCGAGTATATGGCGACGGTCGGCTACAAGGAGCTCAACGAGTCCGGCGAGTTCGTCATTCCCGGCTTCGTGAAAATGTCGGTGGTGAACAAGCCGGCGACCGAAGCCCGGATGGGCGTCAATCCCTTCACCAAGGAGCCGATGCAGTTTGCGGCAAAGCCCGCGAGCAAGTCGGTCAAGGCCTCGCCGCTGAAGGTGGCCAAGGACGCCGTCTAAAGCGCCGAACGTCACCACGACGAGCAGGACAAGCCATCAAAAGAAAAACCCCGCGCTTTCGCGCGGGGCTCTCTTGGCTGACGGCATTGGGATTTCAGCGCCTGGCCGCCAGCCGTATTCGTAACGTAAGGTTGAAAATCTAAAACGCAACCGCGCCGCGGAGTATCTCTTCGTCAGGCGGCGCTGCCGTACGCCTGGCGCTGAAATCCGCAGGCCTTCAGGGGTCCGCGCGGCACGGAAAAGGTTCAAGGCCTTGTGTCCCGGAATTTCGCGGAAGATGTCTGGACATTTCGTTCTCATTTTGTTCTAATTGGTCATCTTCTCTTGGGAGGTGATTCATGACCGTCGAGAAACAGCGCGAAGTGATCAGGCTCTGGAACGAGCTCAGGAAGCTTGAGGGCCCGGCCGCGGAAGAGCTCCGCATCCAGATCCTGGAATGCTTTTCGGAGAAGGGCAAAGCCAAGCGGGCGGCATGATTGGGAGTCGGTGGCAGCCGGCGTGCGATCTCATCGTGGTGGCTCGCGCCTGTGAACATTCGCCGCCGATGCCTTTCGGAACGAACGTGTGACGCGCGCGTTCGCGCGGCAGGACATGCCCGCAATGCGCCAAGCCGATGATGGTGAACTCATCCAACGGCTTTCAGTGCGAGCCGTGCCGCTAGATCGTCATCGTGTTCACGGTCGGCTCGATATTCCTGCCACCAAGAATTTTGCCACCAAAAATTTTTCCGTCGAGAATCTTGTCGTCCAAAGTTCCTGCACCGAACTTGTGACGGCACGCGCCTTCATCGATCGTTAGGATTCGTGTCTCTTTGATTCTTCCGACTCCGATTCGTTCTTTGCGAACGAAATGGAGTCGGATGCAGAACAAGCCGTGCTTCTGTGTCGATGCGGGACATGTCCGTCATCGCCAGCTTCCGCCAGAGTCTTACGTTGCGACCGGCATACGCGATCGCGCCAAGACAAGTGGTCCGACGCCGCCGCGATCGACATCATGTGACCGGACGTTCGCCGCGCGCATTCACACGACTCGTTAAGAGTTGCTCCGCGCCGATTTCTTCGATTCCGATTCGTTCTTCGCGAACGAAAGGGAGTGGAAGCTGGAACAAAGCCAGTCGTGCGCGCGATGCAGAAGCGCCGCGCAACTCCTAACGAAAGCTTGCGCGAACGCCGATAACCCTATTCGGTTAGGTTAAAAGCCCAATTGCGTTGCGCTGGCCGTGGGTTGGGATAGGTGTTTGGCAAGGACAATCAAGAAACGACTTTTGCAAGAAACGACTTTGCCAAGAAGCAATTTTGCCATGACGCCATTTTCAGAGCCGTCCTTTTATCAAGGCGATCGCCACACCTACCGGCGCGTCGCCATTGTCGGCGCACTCTTCTGTCTCGCTTTCGTTGTGATCAGCTTCTCGCTGCGGCCGCAGGTCGAGGACACGCGTGTCGCGGTCAAGGCCGACAGGCTGGTGCGTACGGCAGGGCAGGCGCCGCGCGCAAACTAGCGATCGCCGCAAATCCGACGGTCGCCGGATGTGTCCGGGAACGCGCCGCCGCGCGTTGCGAGCGCCACGAAACCGGCATAGCCGGACAGATTGAGCAGGACTTCGAGCCACACGGGCATATCGGGCCTCCTCTGCCTGAAGACGACTTCAACGTGTGCGCGAAAATCTTGTTCCGTGCTTCCCGGGAAGAAGCGTCGTTCAGAGCCGGGAGGAGGGGTCGAGCCGCCGGCCCAGGGCCGCAACGGACTCGCTCGACGGCTGTTCCCTTAGGAACTCGGCGATGGCCTGCGCCAGCTCGCGGTCGCTCATCGGCGTCGGTGGTGGGCGCAGCGTGCCGACACCGAAGTTGCGCACGATCTCCTCGTAATGCTGATCGTCGGCTTTGGGCACGAGCCGGCGGATCCGGGCCAGCAAGGCAGATATGGGCATCTGTCCTCCTCGATCCTCCGCCCCGTTGGCAGCCACTATCGTCTGCTGCCATCTCTCCCGTGAAACTAAAAACCCCGCCAGCATCGCGGAGGATACTGACGGGGTCTTCCGTGCTGTCGCCTCAACCGGATAGCGGAGGCTTCCGCACTTACGAATTCAATCCGCGCGGCGCGCGTTCGTTCCCGCCGGTTCGCTCTTTTTTTGATCGCCTTCGGTTCCGCGGTGCGCGCAACCATCGCAGGCCCACGCCGTTATCTCGGCGAGACGCGCGAAGGAGGAAGATCATGAAGAAAACACTGGCAGTCTTGGCCACCGTCGCAGCGGTCGGCGTGACCGCAGTCGCGGCGCCTGCGCCTGCCGAGGCGCGCGGTCGTGGCATCGGCCCGGGCCTTGCATTCGGCCTTGCCGCCGGCGCGATCACCGCGGGCGCGGTCGCCGCATCGCAACCGTACGGCTATTACGGCCCGCGATACGGCTATTATGACGGCCCGGGCTATTATTACGGACCGGGTCCCTATGCCTATTACGGCGGCGGGCCGTACTACCGGCACCATCGTCACTGGCGCCATTGGTAGCGACTGATAGCGAAAAGCCCGGAGCGATGCTCCGGGCTTTTTTCGTGTGCGTGATGTCACGCCCCTACGGCCAGAGCGAGGGACGTTCGACCTTGCGGGCATTCTCGAGCGTCGATACGAAATACTCTTCGCGCTCGCGCTTGAACTTCTCCTGGGTGGCGCGGAAGGCGGCAACACGGGTGGCGATCTCATCGCGTTCGCGGGCTTTGCGTTCTTCGTCTTCGGTCATGACCATCCCCTCTGTTCGCACCTCAACGGTGTCTTCACTGAACTCGAGCTCTGCCGCCGCATTGCGCTGTGAGTCGGATCAACGCATCCATTGGTGCTTCCGAATGGGGCGTCAATGGGGAGGAGCGATTGCAGGATTGTGATATGCGAAGGGCGGCAGGAATTGCCGAGCTTGTTTCTCTTCACGCTTTTCTTCACGGTGGATAAGAGCGTCAACAATCTTGTCTCTTGCCTGCCTTGCAGCTAGCGCAGAACACATCGGGAGCAGCGCGTGATTGCATCGGATCTTCGCAGCGGCGTCGAACGGCTCGGCGACATGATCGCCGCAGCGAAGACCATCGTGCCGTTCACCGGCGCCGGCATCTCGACCGAATGCGGCATTCCCGACTTCCGCTCGCCGGGCGGAATTTGGACGCGCAACCGTCCGATCCCGTTCGACGAGTTCGTGGCGAGCCAGGAGGCGCGCGACGAATCCTGGCGCCGGCGCTTCGCGATGGAGGAGATATTCGCAGCGGCAAAGCCGGGTCGAGGTCACCGCGCGCTGGCGTCGCTGTACCACGCCGGCAAGGTTCCCGCCGTCATCACCCAGAACATCGACAATCTGCACCAGGCCTCGGGTTTGGCCGCCGAGCACGTGATTGAACTTCATGGAAACACAACCTACGCGAGATGTGTCGGTTGCGGGCAGGCCTATCAGCTCGACTGGGTGAAGCGCCGATTCGACGCGGAGGGGGCCGCGCCCAACTGCACGGCGTGCGACGAGCCGGTGAAGACCGCCACGATCTCGTTCGGCCAGATGATGCCCGAAGATGAGATGCAGCGCGCAACCGCACTGTCGCAAGCCTGCGATCTCTTCATCGCCATCGGTTCCTCGCTGGTGGTGTGGCCCGCGGCGGGCTTTCCGATGATGGCAAAGAACGCAGGCGCACGCCTCGTGATCATCAATCGCGAGCCGACCGAGCAGGACGATATCGCCGATCTCGTCATCCACCACGACATCGGCGAGACTCTCGGGCCCTTTGTCGCAAATTGAGGCATCAATTTGATTCGCGGCCGTGCAAGCTGTTCATAGGTTCCGGCCAATCTCTTTTTTATCTATGCCTCGCAACCGGGAGTGTTATCTTTTGAGTCGAAAGATTCGCGTCGCGTCGAATTGAGAACATTCTCTTAAGACGCGTGATTCGAGCGCCGCCGAGGTGGCGGGTTGCATGGCAGTGTGGGGTCCGGGGTTATGGGGTCGTCGGACGGATTTGAGTCCAAGAAGGTCGGAGTTCCCGCGCCAGGCACGTCGCCGGGGCGGATGACGCCAGGCGAGCATGGTGGCGGCGGCCGCGACAGCGCGCTCAGTCCCTTCACCGGCCTCGGCGAGGCCAGCGCCAACCTCGTCGAGGTGACCGGCGTTATCAAATGGTTCGACGCCTCCAAGGGCTACGGCTTCATCGTTCCCGACAATGGCTGGCCTGACGTGCTCCTGCACGTTACCGTGCTCAGGCGCGATGGCTTCCAGACGGCTTACGAGGGCGCCCGCATCGTTGTCGAGTGCATCCAGCGCGCCAAGGGTTATCAGGCATTCCGCGTGGTCTCGATGGACGAGTCCACCGCGATCCATCCGGCGCAGATGCTGCCGCCGCGTACCCACGTCACGGTCACCCCGACCAGCGGACTGGAGCGGGCCCAGGTCAAATGGTTCAATCGGTTGCGTGGCTTCGGATTCCTGACCTGCGGTGAGGGCACGCCGGACATATTTGTGCACATGGAGACGCTGCGCCGCTTCGGCATGACTGAACTGCGGCCCGGCCAATATGTGCTGGTTCGGTTTGGGCCCGGCTCGAAGGGCATGATGGCGGCCGAGATCCATCCCGAGACCGGATCGCCGGGCTTGCAGTCGCACTAACGGCGCCAATTCCCGCAATCGTGAGCAGAGGCGCGCCGGTTGACCGGCGCGCCTCTGGCTTTTCCGGCAATCGCCGCGTAAGGACTGTTCCAGTTCCACGCCTCGAGTGCCCCCATGAATTCTGATCGAAAGGCCGTCTGGTCCGTTGCGAAGGGCTGGCTTGCCGCCATCCTCGTCGTTGCCGGCTTGGCGGCCGCAATTGCATCCGTCCGCGCCGCGACCTTCCAGCCGCTCGAGATCGTCACCAGGAACGGCGTGCAGGTGTTCTCGGTCGAGATGGCGACGACCGAGCAGGAGAAGCAGACCGGCCTGATGTACCGCAAGGAACTGGCCGACGGAAAAGGAATGCTGTTCGACTTCAATCCCGAGCAAGAAGTGTCGATGTGGATGAAGAACACCTACGTCTCGCTCGACATGATCTTCATCCGCGCCGACGGCCGCATCCTGCGCATTGCCGAAAACACCGAGCCGATGTCGACCAAGATCATCTCGTCCAAGGGCCCCGCCCGGGCGGTCTTGGAGGTCGTGGCAGGAACGGCGCAGAAATACGGCATCCGTCCCGGCGACCGTGTCGGTCATCCGCTGTTCGGCAACAAATAAGCGGGGCAGGCGAGGGCGTTGCCCCTTCTGGCGACTTCCAGGAAGCTTGCCGGCGGCTTGGAAAGCTTGCTGGCGGCTTGGAGAGCTTGCTGGCGCCTTGGGAAGCGTGTATCGACGGGGCTCGCTGGACATTCGGGGTATAGCGCAGCCTGGTAGCGCGGCAGTTTTGGGTACTGCAGGTCGTTGGTTCGAATCCAGCTGCCCCGACCAGTCCCGACGTTGAATGTCCTACGCTTTTTCCCTGCCATTCTGACGTGATTTTGACGCGCTGTTCCGCCATCGCTGCCGGCGACGCGCGCGCCTGCGTGCGCGCATTGGAAACAACGAACAGCTCAAAACAACAGCCAACCGACGAGGCGCCAGGCAAGCCAGGCGAGGCCGCAGATCCAGCCCAGCATCGCGATCCCCGCGAGGCCGAGCCCGCCAACCGCGAGCAGCGAGCTACCAGTCTCCGGCGTCTCGGCGAGCTTCTCAGGCGTATCGACTTGGTTCACGCCATCCTCTTGCCTAGCCTGCAGTTCATTGGTCTCGGCTCGTTTGCGAAGATTCACCGGCCGCGCTCCAAGCTCACATGGACGTGAGACGTTGTCCCGTCCAGGCAGGCGGGTGCACGGTGATCGCAGACACGCTCCAATGCCCTGACAGGCGGGAAAAAGCTGCAACGCGTGGCCCGATGATTGGTTGCTGCCTGGCGAACGAGGGGGCAATCGAATTTTCCACGCATCCGGCGCCTGCTTCGGCCGTTCACCGCGTTGAAGGAGAGGGCGCACTCGATCGTGCCGCGCCCGTCGAGCTTCCTTCGGGCGAGGTCTTCATGTCGATCAGCGCGATTGCTTCATCCAGTGCGGCGGCGACGTCGCCGTCGACCGCCACGACGTCGACTTCCGCGGCACCATCGACATCGGCCGCGTCCGCGACATCGGCGACGTCGTCCTCGCAATCGGCGGGGGAAAGCGCGGGATCGGGTGGCGGCAGCGGCGCAGCCAAGACCATCGTCAGCGAAGTCTCCATCACCATCGACGGTACCACCACTACTACGATCACCTATTCCGATGGCACGACCGAGGTCCAGACCTCGACGAGCGCGCAAGGCGGCCAGGGCAATCAGGCGGGACAGACCTACACCGCCCAAGGCACCCTTCAAGCCAATGCTCAGGCTGCCTCGAGCGCAGGCGCCGGCATCTGAAGGCCGGCGCGGCCTCTGAGCGGCGGCGGAATTGCCGGCGGCTCCATCGAACCTTCTGAACCTCGCCATAGACATATGCGTGTTGGGGATTTCAGCGCCCAATACCTAAACGGACGCCGCCAAGCGATGATATTCCGCTTGCGCGGCGTTGCGCTTTTCAGCCGTCAACTTTCAGATCTGACCCATCAGCTCGTGGCGTACCAGCCGGATGGAAACGGCACGAATGGCCAGGTCGTCTCGTTGTCGTTGGCCGCCTTCGGCGGTTGCTGGTCCGGCGTCTTCGTGATCGGGACAGACGTCTTCTCTCGCAGCGCCAGGCGCAGACATGGGCATTGCAAATCCATTGTGGTCGCCCTGCCAGTCAATCAATTTCAGAATACGTGTCGGCTCAAAATCACCGCGCCCTGGAAACGACGCGTTCTCAAATAACGCACGCATTCTAGAAAAATTGGCGCCGGCTTTCAACCGGTCTCGCCGCGGGAAGTAAGGTTGATCGGTTAGGTTAAGGGCGAGCGGTTGTTGCGGTCGCCTTGGCGATCGTTATCAGATCGAGCCCGGCTCGCGATGGGCTGCCCGAAATCCCGTGCTCAAAGATCACAGTTCATCGCGGCGCGTAGTAGCTGAGTTCTGCGCCCAGTGAGTTCTGCCATGTCTATCGATCGCAACCTCAAAACCGTCGATCCGCCGTCGAGCTGGACCGAGATCTGGCATCTCTGGACCGTGATCGTGCCGCGCCGCTCGATCAACGGGCAGCTCGTTTACGGCAAGGTCTGGCGCCGTCATGACGGCCGCGACTGGATCTACAAGAAGTTCACCGAGTTCGACAGCGAAGAGGCGGCCTGACGCCGTAATGGTGGCGTCAGGCGCGAGATCGCTCGCCTTGCCTCAGGCGGCATTCGCCGCCGTGGCAGTCGGCTTGGGCGGCGGGGGCTTCAGCGGCTTGTCCTGCTTCTTCGACCACGAGATGTAATAGGCCACCGTCGTCATGATCGCGATGCCGGCGATGCTGACGAACAGCTGCGCGAACAGCGAACCCGAGCTCATCGACAGCTCGAAATGGCCGACGAAGGACAGGAACACGCCGACGCAGAACACCGCGAGCGACTGCTGGCCGCAGACGATCAGCGGATCGAACACCCTCCACTCCAGGCCCGGCCATTCCTTCGGCACGAAGCGGATCACCAGGATCACGATCACGACGAAGTGGATGAAGCGGTAGGGCGCGAGGTTGGTCTTGTCGTTGGGATTGAAGGCCGAGAACAGCCATTGTGGGAACATGCCGCCGAGGGTCGGGAAGCGGCCGGCCATGGTCATGATCAGCGCGAACAGCAAATAGGCGAGGCAGAGGTAAAGCGTGATCCTCGCATTGATCAGCGCCATCGAGCGCCGCGCGCCGCCCATGGCGCACCAGGCGCCGAACACGAACAGCACCTGCCAGCAATACGGGTTGAAGTACCACTGCCCGGCCGGATAGGCCGTCAGATTCCAACCGAAGTGGCGCGCGGCGAGCCACAGCGCGATGGACAGCGCCATCGTCACGTCGGGCTTGCGCAGCATGAACCACAGCACCGGCGGAAACAGTCCCATCAGCACGATGTAGAGCGGCAGCACGTCGAGATTGAGCGGCTTGAAGCGCAGGAACAAGCCCTGACGCAGCGTCTCGGTGGCGTTGTCGACGAGGCCGGCGACGTTGAACTCGTTGATCATCTCGGAATCGCCGAAGCGCAGCGCGAGATAACTGATCGAGGCGATGTAGATCACGAACAGGATGATGTGGGCGACATAGAGCTGCCAGACCCGCTTGGTGAGCCTTGTGGCGCCGACGATGAAGCCGCGCTCCAGCATCATCCGCGCATAGACGAAGGACGCCGTGTAGCCGGAGATGAAGACGAACAGGTCGGCGGCGTCGGAAAAACCGTAGTTCCGCGTTGTGATCCAGTTCACCACGTTGTCGGGGATGTGGTCGAGGAAGATCGCCCAGTTTGCGACGCCGCGAAACAGGTCGAGCCGGAGGTCGCGCCCCTTTTCGGGAAGCGTTGCGCTGATGTTCAGGAAGGCCATGCGACGGGAGCTTTCGGAGGGGACAGAAGCGCTGATATCGGCGAGGTTCGGCCGCCGGGCGGGATCCCGGCGCGGACGGCGGGTACGCAATTGTCACGGTGCAGCATAATGACTATACCCATCGGCAAGGCACCCCGGGAGCTGGAATCACCGAACATTTCCCGAACGGTGTCTCTATAATACTATGCCCGCGGTTTCCACCAACTGCCACCGTGACGCATCGGAATCGGACGAAAAGACGAAGAGGCCTGGACCAGTCATGACCGCACGCATTTTCAAGCCCGCCAAGAACGCGATGCAATCCGGCCGGTCCAAGACCAAGGAATGGCAGCTCGATTACGAGCCGGAGCAGCCGCGTTCGGTCGAGCCGCTGATGGGCTGGACCTCGTCCGGCGACATGAAGCAGCAGATCACGCTGCACTTCCACAGCAAGGAAGAGGCGATCGCCTATTGCGAGCGCAAGGGCATCGCCTACCAGGTCATCGAGCCGCAGGATTCGATCCGCCGGCCGGTCGCGTACGCGGACAATTTTTCGTTCCGGCGCGGCGAGCCCTGGACCCATTAACGACCTGCATCCCCCGCACGTCGAATTCGTCATGCCCGGGCCTGTCCCGGGTATCTGCGTTTTGGGGAGCGGGAGGTTGACGGACGAGCTCGGCCTGCATGGTTCGAGACGCCCGCTCTGGCGGGCTCCTCGCCATGAGGGTCTGACATCTCGCCGCGAAACCTGACCTCATCCTGAGGGCCCGCCACAGGCGGGCGTCTCGAAGGATGGGCCGCGGGCAAGCTTCCCGCTGGGCTTTTGGAGCCCGAGGGGAAGGTGGTTGGCACCAAGTCCGCCGCGTGCTTCGCTAACGTCACGGCACGATCATGACGAGGGCGGGGTATGGCGGGACGAGAGCAGCTCGACGGCGTCGACTTGAAGATACTCTCCGAGCTGCAGCAGGACGGGCGGGTTCGCAACAACGAGCTGGCGCTGCGCGCCGGCGTCTCCGCGCCCAACTGCGTGCGGCGGCTGAAATCGCTGTTCAGCCGCGGCGTGATCCGGGCGGTGCGAGCCGTCATCGACGAGCGGCGGCTCGGCTATGAGGTGGTGTCGTTCGTGTCGATCCAGCTCGGAAGCCAGGCCCAGCCGGTGCTGGAGGCGTTCGAGAGCTCGATCGCCGCGATTCCACGCATCCAGCAGTGCTGGCGGATCTCGGGCGACACCGATTATCTCCTCAAATGCGTCGCGCCGAACGTCGACAGCATGCGCCAGCAACTCCTGCATTTCGCCGCGATGCCTGATGTGAAGAACGTTCGCAGCTTCCCGGTGCTGGGTGTCGCGAAGGACGTGCCGCTGCCATTGCAGGACGTCGCCGCCGCGGCGCCGGCAGGATAGAGGTGCACCGAGCCGGTAGCTCAAGCGATGGTCTGAGGCCATTTCCTCAGCGATACCGGCCGCGAAACTCGCGCGGGGAGGCGCCGGTCCAGCTGCGGAAGGCGCGGGAGAAGCTCTTCTCGTTGCGGAAGCCGGCGATCTCCGCGATGCGCTTGATCGGCGTGCGCCCGCGCATCAGCTCCTGCTTGGCGAGCTCGAACTTTGCCTCTTCCTTGAGATCGCGTAGCGAGGTGGCTTCCTCGCGCAGGCGCCGGTGCATGGTGCGGGTGGAGAGCGCCAGCTCGCTGGCGACGTCCTCCGCACCGAGACTGCGCCCGCGCGCGCGGCGAAGCACGCGGCGGACGCGCTCGACCAGCAGGCGATCGCGCCGATAGGGCAGTACGGTCAGCCGCAACGCGCCCTTGAGCATGTTGTCGAGATCGGTGGGGCTACGCGTCAGCGGCAGCGAGAGGTAATGCTTGTCGAAGACGATGCGAGCGCGATCCGCATCGAAGCGCACGGTCCTGCAAAAGATGGTCGGATAGACCGAGACGTGGCTGGGCTCGGCGTAAGGGAATTCCGCCGAGCGTAGCGCGATGCTGGAATCGACCGCCCAGCAGGAGAAGCCGAGCACGTAGCGGAGCAGGGTGACCAGGCAGAATTCGCGCAAAGGCCCGAGGTCGCGCAGCTCCCGGATCGAGACGACCGCGGTCTCCTCAATGAGCTCGAGATCGAGCAGCACGTCCTCGGTGAGCAGGCGGTGATGGCGGCACCAGCGCTTGAGCGCGACTTCAAGCGTCGGCGCCGTGATCGAGGCGCGGCACAGCATGCCATAGGTGCCCCAAGGCAGCCGGCGCGAGAACCAGCCGAGCGCCTCGTCGTCGAGCTCGCGCATGGCATGGCCCGCCAGCGCCTCGAACTGGGCGGCAGTCACGCGCCCATCCGGAGAATTGACAAGGTCCGGCGCTACCTGACCGCGGCTCAAAGCCTCCGCCGGGTCGCGGTCGTATCGTTCATAGGCGGCGACCACGCCGCGGACGAAGGCGGCGGGGGTCATGGCGCGGCGCGAGGTCGCGGTGGCGGCTTGAAATGGCATCGGAAATCCCTTGGAAAATCCTCGCCAAGTTTGGCGGAAAATGCAACCTTTTCGACCGCAAGAGGGCCGCGATACCGCTAGGTTCGAAGGTCAAAATACGGAGGAATCGCCTTGAACATTCCGAGCATCGACTTCGATCTGGGCGAAGACGTCGGCATGCTGCGCGATACGCTTCGCGCCTTCGTGGAGGCGGAGATCACGCCGCGCGCTGCCGACATCGAGAAGGCAAACCTGTTCCCCGCGGACCTCTGGAAGCGTTTCGGCGACCTTGGCCTGCTCGGCATGACCGCGCCGGAGCAATATGGCGGCTCCAACATGGGCTATCTGGCCCATATCGTCGCCATGGAGGAGATTTCGCGCGGCTCCGCGGCCGTGGGCCTGTCCTACGGCGCCCATTCCAACCTCTGCGTCAACCAGATCCGCCGCAACGGCAGCGATGCGCAGCGGCAGCGCTATCTGCCGAAGCTGATCTCGGGCGAATATGTCGGCGCGCTCGCGATGTCCGAACCGGGCGCCGGCTCCGACGTCGTCTCGATGAAGCTGCGCGCCGACAAGCGCGGCGACCGCTACGTGCTCAACGGCTCGAAGATGTGGATCACCAATGGCGGCGATGCCGACGTGCTCGTTGTCTACGCTAAGACCGATCCGGAGGCCGGCCCGCGCGGCATGACCGCTTTCCTGATCGAGAAAGGCTTCAAGGGTTTCACCCATGGCCAGCATCTCGACAAGCTCGGCATGCGCGGCTCCAACACCTATCCCTTGTTCTTCGACGAGTGCGAGGTGCCGGAGGAGAACGTGCTCGCCGGGGTCGGCGAGGGCGTCAAGGTGCTGATGTCCGGCCTCGACTATGAGCGCGCGGTGCTCTCTGGCGGGCCGCTCGGGATCATGGCGGCCTGCATGGACGCGGTGGTTCCCTACATGCATGAGCGCAAGCAGTTCGGCCAGCCGATCGGCGATTTCCAGCTGATGCAGGGCAAGCTCGCCGACATGTATTCGACATGGCAGGCCACGCGCGCCTATGTCTATGCCGTGGGGCGCGCCTGCGACCGTGCCGACCACGCACGCAGCTTGCGCAAGGATGCGGCTGCCGCGATTCTCTATTCCGCGGAGAAGGCGACGTGGATGGCGGGTGAGGCGATCCAGGCGCTGGGTGGGGTCGGCTACACCAGCGAATTTCCGGTCGGACGTCTCTGGCGCGACGCAAAACTCTACGAGATCGGCGCCGGAACTTCGGAGGTCCGCCGCATGCTGATCGGCCGCGAACTGATGGCTGAGACGGCTTAAAACGTTCACCTCATTGGAATCATCATGCCGCTTCATTCCAGCATCGATTCGTCTTCATCAGACTTCGCGCGCAATTCCGAGGCCATGCGCAGGCTTGTCGCGGACTTGCGCGAAAAATTGAGCCAGGTCGCTGGTGGCGGCGGCGAGGCTTCGCGCAACCGCCACACCGCGCGCGGCAAGATGCTGGCGCGCCAACGCGTCGACCTGCTGGTCGACCCCGGGACCTCCTTCCTGGAGCTGTCGCCGCTGGCGGCCTATGGCCTCTATGGCGGCGACGTGCATTCGGCAAGCGTCGTCACGGGGGTGGGGCGTATCTCGGGCCGCGAATGCGTGATCGTCGCCAACGATGCCACCATCAAGGGCGGCACCTATTATCCCATGACCGTGAAGAAGCATCTGCGCGCGCAGGACATCGCGCGGCAGAATAACCTTCCTTGTGTTTACATGGTCGATTCCGGCGGCGCCTTCCTGCCGCTCCAGGACGAGATCTTTCCGGATGAGCGGCACTTCGGCCGCATCTTCTACAACCAGGCGCAGATGTCCTCGCAGGGCATCCCGCAGATCGCGATTGTCATGGGCTCCTGCACCGCCGGCGGTGCTTACGTGCCGGCAATGTCGGACGAGAGCATCATCGTGCGTAACCAGGGCACCATCTTCCTCGGCGGTCCGCCGCTGGTGAAGGCTGCGACCGGCGAGGTCGTCAGCGCGGAGGAGCTCGGCGGCGCCGACGTGCATTCGCGGCAGTCCGGCGTGACCGACCATTATGCCCAGAACGACGCGCAGGCGATCGGCATTGCCCGGCGTATCGTGGGTACGCTGAAGCCCTCGGTGCGCCCAAGCCTCAATATGCATCCGCCGCGCGATCCGCTGTTTGCGGTGGAGGAGATTTACGGCGTGGTGCCGGTTGACGGCCGCAAACCGTTCGACGTGCGCGACATCATCGCCCGCGTCGTTGATGGTTCGGAGTTCGACGAGTTCAAAAAACTCTACGGCACGACGCTGGTGTGCGGCTTCGCCCATATCTGGGGCTATCCGGTCGGGATCATCGCCAATAACGGCATTCTCTTCAGCGAAAGTTCCTTGAAGGGCGCCCATTTCATCGAGCTGTGCTGCCAGCGCGGCATTCCCTTGGTGTTCTTGCAGAACATCACCGGCTTCATGGTCGGCAAGAAATACGAGGCCGGCGGCATCGCGCGCGACGGTGCCAAGCTGGTGACAGCGGTTGCGACGGCCTCGGTGCCGAAATTCACCGTCGTGATCGGCGGCTCCTACGGCGCCGGCAATTACGGCATGTGCGGCCGCGCCTACTCACCGCGTTTCCTCTGGATGTGGCCGAACGCGCGCATCTCAGTGATGGGTGGCGAGCAGGCCTCGATGGTGTTGAGCCAGGTCCGGCGCGACAATATCGAGGCCAAGGGCGATAGCTGGTCGAAGGAAGAGGAAGATAAATTCCGCGAGCCCATTCGCGCACAATATGAGAGCCAGGGGCATCCGTACTACGCAACGGCGCGGCTGTGGGACGACGGCGTGATCGATCCGGCCGATACGCGCCTCGTGCTCGGCCTCGGCCTCTCGGCGGCGTCGAATGCGCCGATTGAGCCTACGAAATTCGGCCTGTTCAGGATGTGATGCGATGGATAGCTCAAAGCTCTATCGGCGTTTTCGCACGCTCCTGATCGCCAACCGCGGCGAGATCGCCTGCCGCGTCATCCGAACCGCCCGCGCCATGGGCCTGCGCACGGTTGCGGTCTATTCCGAGGCGGACCGCGACGCGATGCATGTCGCGCTCGCGGACGAAGCCGTGCTGCTCGGGCCCGCACGTGCCCGCGACAGCTACCTCAATGTCGAGCGGCTGATCGAGGCCGCACGCAAGACCGGCGCCGAGGCCGTGCACCCCGGCTACGGTTTCCTGTCGGAGAACGCCGAATTCGCGCGGGCCTGCCTCGATGCGGGGCTCGTCTTCGTCGGCCCGACCGCCGGGATGATGAATGCGATGGGCTCGAAGTCCGGCTCGAAGGCGCTGATGGAGAAGGCCGGGGTGCCGCTGGTGCCCGGCTATCACGGCGAGGCCCAGGACGAGGCGACGCTGTCGAAGGCCGCGGACAAGATCGGCTTTCCCATCCTGGTGAAGGCCTCCGCCGGCGGCGGCGGCCGTGGCATGCGCATCGTACGCTCCGCGGCCGAATTGGGACCTGCGATCGTCAGCGCCAAGCGCGAGGCCAAAGCCGCGTTCGGCGACGACCGCATGCTGATCGAAAAGTACGTCGACAATCCCAGGCATATCGAGGTGCAGGTGATCGGCGACAGTCACGGCAATCTGCTGTCGCTGTTCGAGCGCGAGTGCACCTTGCAGCGTCGGCACCAGAAGGTGATCGAGGAGGCGCCGTCGCCGACGCTCAACGCCGCACAGCGCGAGACCGTCTGCGCCGCTGCGCGAAAGGCGGCGGGCGCGGTGAACTATGTCGGCGCAGGCACCATCGAGTTCGTCTCCGACGGCAAGGACGTGTTCTTCATCGAGATGAACACGCGCCTGCAGGTCGAGCATCCCGTGACCGAGCTGATCACCGGCATCGACCTCGTCGAATGGCAGCTGCGGGTCGCCTTCGGCGAGGCCCTGCCGCTGAAGCAGGACGAGATCCGGCTCAACGGCCATGCGGTCGAGGCGCGCGTCTATGCGGAGAACCCGACCAAGAACTTCATGCCGTCGGTCGGAAAAATCTCGACCTGGCGGTTGCCGGCGGAGACCGGGGGCCTGCGCATCGATGCCGGTTATCGCGAGGGCGATACGGTCTCGCCGTACTATGACGCGATGCTGGCAAAAATGATCGCGTGGGCGCCGACGCGGGATGTCGCCATCGAGCGGCTGAACCGTGGACTGGAAGAGTCCGACGTCCGCGGCATCGTCACCAACATCCCGTTCCTGTCGGCGCTGATGACGCATCCGAAGGTGCGGACGAATGCGATCGATACCGGGTTCATCGAGCGCGAGCTGACGGTCCTGACCGCGGCCGCGCCGGCGCCCGGGGAGCTCGAGCTGTGCGCCGCTGTGGCCGCTGTTATCAACGAGGAGCAGCAAGCCGCACATGCGCAGGCGAATTCGCCGTGGCAGACCTTTGGCTGGCAGCCGGTCGGCCGCCGCCAGCGCAGCTTTGCCTTCCGCGTCGGCCATGGTGTCGGTCATGGGCCGGAGCAGAAGATCACGCTGTACTACGGCAGTGGTCCGTCGACGCTGGTGATCGGCGAGCACGAACTGGCGTTCACCATCGCGACGAAGGAAGGCGGCTTCGACCTGACACTGGACGGCGTCAAATCGCAGGTTGCCGCCGTGATAGACGGCCATGAGCTGTATTTGCGCACGCGCAACGGTCGCTTCGACCTGCACTGGGTCGATCCGTTCGGCGGCGAGAGCGAGGAGCAGACCGGCCAGGACAAGATCGCGGCGCCCTTGCCGGGCACCGTCGTCGCCGTGCTCGCCGAGGAGGGCGACAAGCTCGACAAGGGCGCGCCGATCCTCACCCTCGAAGTGATGAAGATGGAGCAGACGCTGCGCGCGCCCTATGCCGGCGTGCTCAAATCCATCAAATGCAAGGTCGGCGACATCGTGCAGGAGGGCGTCGAGCTCGCCGTGGTCGAGCCGTCCGGAGAGTGACATGAGCGATTCCGTCCGCATCATCGAAATGGGGCCGCGCGACGGCCTCCAGAACGAGAAGACTCTCGTCAGCGTCGAAGCCCGCATCGCCTTCATCGAGGCGCTGGTCGCGGCCGGCCTCGATACGGTCGAGGTCGGCGCCTTCGTCTCGCCCAAGGCGATCCCGCAGATGGCAAGCTCCGATGCCGTGCTGCGCGGCGTGAGCCACGTCAAGGGCGCCGAGTTCCACGTGCTGGTGCCGAACGAGAAGGGCTATGACGCCGCCCGCGCAGCAGGTGCGAAAGTGGTCTCCGTATTCGCGGCGGCCTCCGAGGGCTTTTCCCGCGCCAACATCAACTGCACGATCGCGGAGTCCATCGAGCGGTTCAAGCCGGTGCTGGCGCGTGCCAGGGACGACGGCATACCGGTGCGCGGCTACATCTCCTGCGTGCTCGGCTGTCCGTTCGACGGCGAAATCAAGCCAAAGGCGGTCGCCGATCTCGCGAGCACGCTGTTCGAGCTCGGCTGCTACGAGATCTCGCTCGGCGACACCATCGGCGTCGGCACACCGGCCAAGGCAAAAGAGATGCTGCGCGCGGTGGCCGCCAACATCCCGCCCGCAAAACTCGCGATGCATTTCCACGACACCTACGGCCAGGCGCTCGCCAATCTCTATGCGGGGATGGAGGAGGGCGTGCGCGTCATCGATGCCGCCGCCGGCGGGCTCGGCGGCTGTCCCTACGCGCCCGGCGCGACCGGCAATGTCGCGACCGAAGACGTCGTCTACATGCTCGAGGGCATGGGCGTCAGGACCGGCGTCGACATGGATAAGTTGCTAGCGGCCACCAACGAGATCAGCAGCGTGCTGGGCAAGCCGCCCGTGAGCCGCGTGGCGTCCGCGCTGAATGCGAGGAAGAAGCGGAATTCGTAGGGGGGTAGCCGTGCAGATGCGCAAAGCGCATCTGTTAGGCGTAACCCACCCCTGTTCTTTTCCGCGGTGACGGAAGAGGTGGGTTACGCCTTCGGCTAACCCACCCTACGGCAGCGGTGTTTCCCGCTACCTGCTCCCGTCCGGCCCCATCACCAGATCCGGCAGCCCGGTCGAAATCGCCGGGAAGAAGCACAGCAGCAGGACCGCGAGCATCATCAGCAGCACGAAAGGCAGGGTGCCCCAGATCACCTCGCGCAAGGGAATATCGGGCGCGACATTGCGGATGACGAAGATGTTGAGGCCGACCGGCGGATGGATCAGCCCCATCTCCATCACGATGGTCATGACCACACCGAACCAGATGATGTCGAAATTGGCGGCGCGGAGCGGCGGCAGGATGATCGGCGCGGTCATCAGGATGATCGAGACCGGCGGCAGGAAGAAGCCGAGCACGACGACCATGACGAGGATCGCGAACAGCAGCTCCCAGCGCGGCAGGTGCATTGCGACGATGGATTCGGCGACCGATTGCGAGATGTGCAGATAGCTCATCACGTAGGAGTAGAGCAGCGACATGCCGATGATCATCATCAGCATGGTCGATTCCCGGATCGTCGACTTCATGATCGGGGCGAGGTCGCTCGGCCGCCACACGCTGTAGATCGCGGCGATCAGCGCCAGTGCGAGGAGGCCGCCAAGGCCGGCCGTCTCGGACGGCGTGGCGTAGCCGCCATAGAGCGCGATCATGACGCCGGTGAGCAGCAGCACGAACGGGATCACGCGCGGCAGCACGCTGAAGCGTTCGGCCAGCGTGTACTCATCGCGGGCGAGGATCGCATGCTCCGGTCCTCCATTCTTGTAGACGGCTTCGGCAGCCGCATATTCCTGGCGGAAGCGGATCACGGCATAGGCCCCGAACAGGGAGACCAGCAGCAGGCCGGGACCGATGCCGGCGAGGAACAGTCGCCCAAGCGACTTCTCGGCGGCGACGGCGAACAGGATCATGGTGATCGAGGGTGGCAGCAGGATGCCGAGCGTGCCGCCTGCGGCGATGATGCCGGCGGCAAAGCCGCCGGAATAGCCGCGCTTGCGCATCTCGGGGATGCCGGCCGAGCCGATCGCCGAGCAGGTCGCGGGCGAGGAGCCCGCCATCGCCGCAAACAGCGCGCAGGCGAACACGTTGGCAACGCCGAGGCCGCCGGGCACGCGGTGCAGCCAGGCATGCAACGCCGAATAGAGGTCCTGGCCGGCGCGCGACTTGCCGATCGCGGCGCCCTTCAGGATGAAGAGCGGGATCGACAAAAGCGTGATCGAGGCCATTTCCTCGTAGACGTTCTGGGTCACCGTATCGAGCGAAGCAGCGGGCATGTAGATGCCCATGAACACGACCGCGACCGCGCCGAGCGCGAAGGCGATCGGCATGCCCGAAAACATCACGAGCAGCGTCACGATCCCGTAAGCGACGCCGATACCGAAAACGCTCATGGCCGCCGGGCTCCGGTGAAAGGCTGTGCAAGCTGCACGAGGATCTGGATGCAGAGCAGGCTCATGCCGAGTGCCATCAGCGAATAGGGGATGGCGAGCGGCGGCGACCACATCGAGTTCGAGACCTGGCCGTCGACATAGGCTTCGTGCGCCAGCGTCCAGGACTTCCAGGTGAAGAAGGCGCAGAACAGGAACGTCGCGGCGTCGACCAGCCAGAGCCGGACCCGGTTCGCAAGCGGCGAGAGCAGGCCGACGAAGGCCTCGATGCCGATGTGGCCGCGGTTCTGCTGCACGTAGGCGGCCGTCATGAAGGTCGCGCCGACCAGCAGGAATACGGCGGCCTCGTCCTGCCAGTAATTGGCGGCCTTGAACAGAGCGCGGCTGAGCACGCTGTAGCTCAGGATCGCACAGGCAGCGACCAGCGCAATCGCTGCGAACACGACGATGATGCTGTTGAGGACGGCGAGACCGCGATCGATCGCCGCCGCAAGGCCGGTCCCTGCGGCAGCGTTCGCCTGGTCATCACGATCCGGAAGCGGACCGTGGCTCATGCAGCGACGTCGGTGGCGAGCTTGAGCAGCTTCGCGGCGGTCGCGGTCTTGGCGCCGTAGTCCTTCCAGGCGGTGTCACGGGCGATGTCGCGCCATTTGCCGACGGTCGCGGCGTCGAGCACCGAGACCTTGGCGCCGGCCTTCTCATAGACCTTGGCGACCTCGATGTCGTCGTCCTGCGCGCCCTTGCGGCCGAAGGCTTCGAGCTCGGTGCCGACCGCGAGCAGGATGTCCTGATGGTTCTTCGGCAGCTTGTCGAAGATCGCCTTCGACATCATCAGCGGCTCAAGCATGAACCAGTAGGAGGCGCCGGCGCCCGATGTCAGCGACTTCGCGACCTCTTCGAGGCGGAACGAGATCAGGCTGGTCGACGAGGTGATGCCGGCATCGCAGGCGCCGGTCTGCATCGCCGCGTAGATTTCGTTCGAGGGCACCGACAGCACCGACGCGCCGGCGGTCTGCAGCACCATGTCCATCTCGCGCGAGCCGCCGCGCACCTTCAGGCCCTTGGCGTCTTCCGGCGCGACGATCGGCTTGGAGCGGCTGGCGACGCCGCCGGCCTGCCAGACCCAGGTGAGCAGAATGATGCCCTTGTCGGCGAGGAAGTCGGTCAGCGCCTTGCCGACCGGCTCCTTCTTCCAGCGCAGGCCCTGGTCGTAGGTGGTCACGAGGCCGGGCATCAGGCCGATATTGGTTTCCGGCACCTCGCCACCGGCATAGGGCATCGGATAGAGGCTGATGTCGAGCGCGCCCTTGCGCATCGCGGAGAACTGGGCGTTGGTCTTGATCAGCGAGGAGTTCGGATAGATTTCGGCGGCGATGTCGCCCTTGCTGCGCTTGGCGACTTCGGCGGCGAACATGCGGCAGAGCCGGTCGCGGAAATCGCCCTTGTCGATGGTGCCGCCCGGGAATTGGTGCGAGATCTTCAGCGTTGTGGCGGCGTGCGCCGTACCGATGCCGAAGCGGAGGATGGCGGGTGCGGCGACTGCGGTCGCAATCAGATGACGGCGCGTGAGCATGGTGTGATCCCCTTGGACTGTTCTTGTCTTGTTGGTGTGAATTGGGTCGGGTCTGAGACCGCGCAGGCCCATCCTAGCCGGTCTTTCACCCGATGTTCTCTCATCTGATAGTTCGAGACGGAATGCCGCGGCAAGTGCCGGCCATGCTGCATTGCACACTGGGCATCGCGCGGACGTAATTACCGTGAATGGCAACAGCTTTGCGGAAATTTATGGGCGACGCCGTAACAATGCAGGCCGTCCATCCGTCGAGATCGAATAGCGGCGTCCGTCGCTGACCAACACAATCTCGAAGGGAAGATGATCCATGACCATTCGTACCCGCATCGTGCTCGGCGTCTCGGCAGCCGCTGTCTCGCTTGGCCTCGCACTCGCGCCAGCTGCTTTTGCTCAGGACAAGATGGGCAAGGATGACGGCATGATGAAGAAGGACACGATGTCCAAGGACAGCATGAAGAAGGATACCATGTCCAAGGACGACGGCATGAAAAAGGATCACATGTCGAAGGACGGAATGAAAAAAGACGACGGGATGATGAAGAAGAACTGATCACCGTCCCCGTCGCACAACGCTGCTCAGGCGAGCCGCGCGCTCTCGAATTTCGGGGGCGGCCCCCATGGACCGCCCCCGAATGGCGCTTCAGTTCAAGTTCAATTGAACGCTAATTCCAAGCGTTACTTGCGCTTGGCCTTGCGGGCCGCGTAGCGGGCGTCGCGCTTGGCCTTCTGATCGGCTTCGAGCGCAGCCTGCTTTTCGGCGGCTTCCTGAGCCTCGCGTGCAATCCGCTCGGCCTCGGCGGCCTTGGCTTCTTCCTCGAGGCGCTTCTGCTCGGCCTTTTCGGCCTCGCGCGCAGACTTGGCCTCCGAGCGCTTGGCCGCGAGAGCCTCGCGCTCGGCGCGGCGTGCCGCAACCGCCGGATCATCGGGACCCGGCTGCGACTTGAACTTGTTCAAAAGATTTTTGCGGGCGTCCTGTGCCGCCTTTTGCCGGTCTGCGAAGCCGGGTTCCCTGAATCCACTCATCTACGAGCCTTGTCTTCCTCGCTTTCAATCATACATCACTGAACGTGGGTACGTCGGCTGGGCATGGCGCGGCGCCGCGTGACGGACAGCGTGTACATCGGCACGCGTCGCGAAGCCATACATAATCGCAGCCGATCAGGTAGACGAAAATCGCCAGCCCCGACGATCTCTCGTAGCCCGGAAAAACTGCCGAATTGTGATGTCCCTCATAAGGCAGCACCTGGGTGACGCCTAGCGTCTGCCCGCTACGAGACGGAGCATGGGCATGACCATCTCAAGATTGAGCTTCAAGGCGCTCGCACTCACCCTCGTGGTGGCGTCGCTGGTCGGTGCCACCCTGCTGTTCGCGCGTCCGCAACCCATCGAAAGTACGGTCCTGGGTGCTGATTGGGAATGCACCAAGACCGCATTCGTACTCACGACCTGCGCACCACGGGCGACCCCGGCGGTCGAGACCTCGCGCAAGGATGCAATCCGGCCGACCCGAGGCTGAATTGTAACGGCCGATCGGGATGTGACGCCACGTCGCAGAGCTGATAAAGGCGTCTTGCCCGAGCGACCAGGTAGCCATGTCGAAGCCCGAACCGGGCCTGAAGCCCAAATCCCCTCCGAAGCCCCCATCCGGTGACAGCCGCCGCGGCGCGGTCGCCGGCTTGATCATTGCGCTTCTGATCCTCGGCATCGGCTGGTGGCTTGCCCGTGACCTCACCTCGGCCAGCAAGATGCAGGATTGCCTGATGTCGGGGCGGACCAATTGCAACGTGATCGAACCGGCCCGCTAGAAGCAATCCAGCGCGCCCCTCTGCGGCCCCTTCGGGCCGAAAAATTGCCGTGATCTTAATCATTTGTAACGGGACTTAGCCGATCAAGCAGGTCAGTTATGTCGGCCGGCATCAGCCCGGCGTGAGACGAATCGTCTATTCGCGCCAGGAAACACGGCAATCGAAAGAGTAGGGGGCGAGCACGCATGAGTGCTTCCAAACGCATGAAGATCATCATTCCCTTGGTTTCGGCCATGTCGTTGCTCGCGCTGTCGGCGGCGCAGGCACAGGAAGCCAGGCCGCCGAAGGAGGCCGGCCCGCCGGCCGGACCGGGCGTCGGCGCGCCGCCCCAGAACAATCAGAACATGCGCAAGGGTCCTCCGCCGCAGCAGGCAGCCCGGCCCGCCGGACAACCCCACGCCGCTCCTGGCCCGCACAATGCGGGCGGCCCGCCGCCCGGCCGCCATTACGCCCGCGGGCCCGCACCGGAGCGCGATTGGGGAGGTCACGCCTATCGCGGCAACCGCGCCTGGGAGGGCGGCCGCTGGCGCCACGAGGTCCGCAACGGCCGCTCCGGCTGGTGGTGGGACGTCGGTGGCGTCTGGTATTATTATCCGCAGCGGATGGCCGGACCGCCGGCGTACATCTCTGAGGATTATATCGACGACGTGCCGGTGGCCTATGCCCCGCCGCCTCCGGTCGCGTATGCACCTCCGCCTCCGCCGCCGGCCGATCCTGGTGCAAGTGCGCTGGGCGGCGCCATCGTCGGTGGCGTGCTGGGCGGGCTGCTCTCGGGTAACGCAACGGGGGCTGCGGCAGGCGCGGTTCTCGGCGGGGCGACGGGCGCGATTGCCGGCGCCACGGCCGCCTCGCAACCCGGCTACTATCTGGCTCAGGGCGTTTGCTACTACCGCTATCCGAACGGTCAGTACGTGCAGGCCGATCCCCGCGCCTGCTACTGAGTTTTTCAAGCCGGATTTGAAGCGGAGAGGCGGGCTTAGGCCCGCTTCTTTCGTTTGGCGCCCGCGCTGCCTTCAAATTGGCGCTGGCGCTCGGTATCGCGTCACGCAAGTCTCAAAAGAAAAACGTCGGACGATTCGCGGGGAGGTGGACATGCTGGATGCCATCCAGATCAGCGTGGCGTTGTGGGCCATGATCGTTTGCGGCGGGATCAAGCTCTCGCAGGTGCTGCATTACCTGTTCTAGCGCTCGATCGGCATCGCGACCGTTGCTCGAGGCAGACTGATCGCTGCGCGCATCAGGATACGAGCCAGTTGAAGAACGCCATCGCGGCCCAGACCAGGCCGCCGATCCAGGCCAGCATCACGATGGTGATGGTCGCGAGATAGGCGATGCCGAGCAGATCAGACCTTTGTCGGCGCGTCGAGACGACCACCTCGGCTGCTGCTTTGTGTGTCATGACTGGACCATCATGTCCTCGGCACTCGCTCAAGCGCTCGCGCCACGGGAAGCGTTAATCGTCGTTTAACGGAAATGTCGCCCGCCGCTTGTGAGGCAATTCACAGATCGTTCGGAATGAATGTCGGCTGCGGCTTCGCGATGCGCGCATGTATCGAGGCGATCGCGCCGGCTCTCACACCTCGGTGTTACCCCGCAATCATACGGACGAAATTGCCACGCGCTTGTCCAGATCGGCTGGTTATAGGGTCAGTCTCATGTGTAGCCAGTACGATCCACAGCACGAGGCCGAAGCCGCCATGAAGCGGGCCGCAGCGTCGGAAGGCGCTGATCGGCAGCGCCTGATCGAGCTGGCCCTGGCCTGGCACCAGCTTGCCCGCGATCGGCGTGAGGAGCGGACGGACTAGCCGTATTGCGGCAGCCTCATTCACGAGAAAAACCCCGTGCTCGGGGGGACAAGCACGGGGTCCTTCAAAGCCGACCGGGGCTGGCAGGTCGGCACCACTCTATCTCGTCGATCCAACGTGCCGGTTGTGATCTCGTTCCACGACGCGCGGAAATTTATCGCGCCGCTCGCGCGGGGGCTGCGCGCTCAATGCGCCTCGCTCAGATCTCGTAGGAACATTCGATCCGCAGCAACGTTGGCCGGCCATGACCGACCTCGAATTGCGCGCACAGTCCTTCGAGATCGCCTGGCGATATCTCGACCAATCCGGCCTGCTCACCGGCGAGCACAAGGAATCGGCTCGCTTCATCCTAGGCAGGATCGACCGCATGATGTTACGTGGGGAGCGGCGCAGACTGCTGCTGTCAAACGCCGCGATCGATGCCTACCGGCTGCGGCCTATGCTCGTGACGCTCGATGCATGATTGATACCCGGCGGGACGATGCGCCTGGTCGCTTCCGCGCGCCCAGGCCTGAACCGCGAAGGCGAGCTGATGGTGACCGACCGCGGCGCTTGTAAGGGAAGCCTGGACCACTTCAAGGCGCCTTGCGATGCCACTCGGGCTCACATCCACGGCTGCGTCGATCGCCAAGAACGCGATGGCGGTAGCAGCAATTCCGGATGTGATGGCCATTCTTGTCCAATCGGATGGCGGCATCACCATATCCTTCGATGGCTTTCTTGCATGCCCGATAGATAGGGCTATCCAGTCCTCTGGACAGGCCTGCGCACGCTTTCTTGAAGTACGACAGATTTGCGAATACTTGCCATCGAAGTTTTGCCGTCGCAGGGACGTTGCGGGCGATGTGACCTCGGAAGTGCCCTCGAATCGGCGAAACTCGAAGCCGCCCCATCAACAAAGAAGAAAAGAAAAAGCCCCCGAAGGGGCTTGCTGTCTTATGCCGCCTCCGTCTTGGGCACGGCGTCGGCATTCACCGACAGCTTGACGGTGTCGCCCTCGACCGCGCCGACATATTTCATGTCGATATAGTGATGATGGTCCTTGTGACCTTCGGGGCTGTCCTTGCGGGTCAGCTTGATGCGGTTGCCCTCGACGCGGTCGACGGTGCCGACATGCGCGCCGTCCTTGCCGATGATCTTCATGTGCTCTGTGATGTTCGCCATGTTGTCCTCCTTGCGGAGTCTCAACTGCCGAGGTCGATCTTCGTTGCAGGAGCGCTGTTGGACCCAAGGCGGTTTCCGAGCGTTGACATCGGATCGGATCAGCCAAGACGCGCATGGAGAGCATTCAAGCCTATCTCGACAGAAAGCATAGAGAGATCGGGCTGCTGAACGATTGCCTGAGCAGCCCCTTGCATCTGACTCGTCCACGATCGGTCGATGAGGTCGTCAAGGCCAAATTCCAGATCACGGCGGCGCTGCGGGCGGACCATGAGCTGCGGGACTGGAAAGCGACGGAGACGGCATGGTCGGCCAGTGCGCGGCCTGCCAGCGGCCCGTTCGCGTTCGCTTACGACTACCAGCGCGCCGATCTCGCCGTGCAGGGGCCGCCGTTCTACGATCTTGATCGCGCAAGCGCGAGCGAGACGATCTATACGGCCTCCGGCATGGCCGCGATCTCGTCGCTGCTGCTGGCTTCCGGGCATATCATCGGTACTGCCGACATTCTCATGCTGCCGGGCTCGTATGGCGAGACGCTGGAGCTCGTCCGGGATTTTGTCCCGCATCTGCGGCTCCGCGCCTTGAAGCTCCCGCCAGATGATGTGTTCGCGCCGGCGAGTTCGCCTCAAATTCTTTTGCTGGATTCCTGCACCTCTGCCGCGACCTTCGAAGCGGCCCTGCGCTGCGGCGGTTCCGGGCTCGATCTGTTGATTTTCGACACGACGTGCTTTGCCGGCCGCTCGGGCCGCATCCGACGCATCTTGAGATGGGCGCGCCGATACGCAATCCCCGTCGTGATGGTGCGAAGCCACACCAAGCTCGATTCACTCGGCGTGGAATATGGCCGGCTCGGCTCTGCGGTTTTCGTCCGTTGGAGTGAAAAGGATCTTGGTGCGAGCCGCCTCATGTCCGAATGCCTGGCGGTGGAAACCCGGAACGCCGTGCGGCTTCTCGGCGGCGCGGCGTTGCCCGCGCATTTCCCGCCGTTCGTGGGCAGCGCGGCCTATTGGGAGCTCACGCGGAATCGTGTCGCCGCCATCCTGCGCAACGGTCGTCAGATGGCGCGATATTTCGCCTCCGAGCTTCCGGATCTGTCGGTCGAGCTGCATTTCGCCCACGGCCTCTATGTCACGCTCCGCGGCAGACGTGCGCTCGACGAAGCGACCGCACGGCAGGCCGCCGAGCACATGAGCCGTGATCTCAGCGGTCAGGGTTTTCCGATCCGCCATGCCGGCAGCTTCGGCTTCGACTTCGCTGCGACCGAATGGTTTCACGACGCGACCACGAATCGGTACAGCGTCCGGGTCGCCGTCCCGGATCTTCCGACGCAGCTCTGGGATGGCCTGACGGCGGCGATTGCCCGTTGGTGGAGGGAACATCAGGCCGATCCGGGCGACAGATGAGGGGGCTTTGTCGTCCCAAGGCGGGCCAGCCGGCCAACATCTTGACGATGATTTGAAGATTTGAACGTGAGCCGACAAGGCTTGGCGATCCCGGCAGGACTCGAACCTGCAACCCGCGGAGTAGAAATCCGCTACTCTATCCAGTTGAGCTACGGGACCGTCTTGAGCCGCCCCGGTTTGGGGAGCTGGCTGTTCATGTACCATGCCAATATGAAAAATCTGGTGTTTCGCCAAGTCTGAACCGAACCGTTTTCCTCAAAGCGGCGACAAAGCGGAACGGTGGGGTGTCAGGGTGCCGGGTTGAGCGGCAGCGGACTGGACGATGGATCACATCGCCGGGAACGCTGAATAGCTTCCGGGACACGGCCGCCGGTCGACTGGTCTGGTGTGCTGCGCCATCAGGACGGCGTGCGCGGCACTATCTGATCGGTCTCCTCTGGGCTTGCCTTGTCATGGCGAATGCGACGATTTGCAGCTTTGGTTCCATGGCCTTGAGCCCGTCACCTTTCCGCGCATTTCATGCGACAAGCGGCATTCGTCCGCGATTTCCGGGAGTCCATCCATGATCGGTCTTGTTCGCGCCGTCACAATCTGCGCCGCGCTGGCGCTCGGCGTTTCGTCTGCGCTGGCCGCCGACAAAGCCTTCAAACGCGACGATCTCGCCGATTCCGCGATCAAGCTGGAAGCTCAGATCAAGGGCGAGGCGGGGCCGGTCGCCAAGACCAGCGCGACGCTGCGCACCGACGCCGACGCCGCCTTCCGGCGCAACGACTACCGCACCGGCTTGTCGGTGCTCGGCCAGATCGCGGCGACCACGCCGGAGGATGCCGGCAACTGGCTGCGACTCGCCAAGGTCATCTTCCAGATCTCGCCGAAGAGCTCGAGCGAGCAGACGTTCCTCTTGGAGCGCGCCTCGACCGCCGCCTACATCGCTTACCAGCGCGCCGGCAATCCGGGCGAGGAGGCCGACGCGCTCGCCGTGCTCGGCAAGTCGCTGGCCGAACGGAAATTGTGGCGGCCGGCACTGGATGCGATGCGGCTGTCGCTGGACATGCGCGAGGTCGCCGATGTGCGCGGCCAATATGAGAAGATGCGCGACGAGCACGGTTTCCGGCTGCTCGATTATACCGTAGACTCGGACTCGGCGAGCCCGCGTGCCTGCTTCCAATTCTCGGAAGAGCTTGCCAAGCGCACCGACTTCGCGCCGTTCCTGGCGCTGGCGGGGCAGGACAAGCCGGCGCTGTCGGCCGAAGGCAAGCAGCTCTGCGTCGACGGGCTGAAGCACGGCGAGCGCTACAACGTCAACCTGCGCGCCGGCCTGCCGTCGACCGTGAAGGAGGGCCTGCCGAAATCGGCCGAGTTCAATATCTATGTGCGCGACCGCAAGCCCTTCGTGCGCTTCACCAGCCGCGCCTATGTGCTGCCGAGGACCGGCCAGCGTGGCATTCCCGTGGTCAGCGTCAACACGCCCGCGGTCAGCATCAACGTGTTCAGGATCGGCGACCGCAACCTGATCAACACGGTGGTCGACAGCGATTTCCAGAAGACGCTGTCGAAATACCAGCTCTCCGATCTCGGCGACGAGCGCGGCGTCAAGGTCTGGTCCGGCGAGCTCGCGACCGCGATGACGCTGAACCAGGACGTCACCACGGCATTCCCGGTCGACCAGGCGCTGGGCGAGCTCCAGCCCGGTGTGTACGTCATGACCGCTGCGGCCAAGGGGCCGGGCTCCGACGACGACTACCAGCTTGCGACGCAATGGTTCATCGTCTCCGACCTCGGAGTAGCGGCCTATTCCGGCAATGACGGCATCCACGTCTTCGTCAACTCGCTGGCGTCGACCGATCCGGTCGGCAAGGCCGAGGTGCGGCTGGTTGCCCGCAACAACGAGATTTTGGCCAGCCGCAAGACCGACGAGTCCGGCCACGTGCTGTTCGAGGCCGGCCTTGCGCGCGGCGAGGGCGGGCTGTCGCCGGCGATGCTCACCGTCACCGGCGAGAAGGCCGACTATGCCTTCCTCAGCCTCAAGTCCTCCGCATTTGACCTGTCCGACCGCGGCGTTTCGGGCCGCGCGGTGCCTGTAGGCGCCGACGCCTTCGTCTATGCCGAGCGCGGCGTCTACCGTTCCAGCGAGACCGTCTTTCTCACCGCGCTGTTGCGCGACGGGCAGGGCAATGCCGTCACCGGCGGGCCGCTGACGCTGGTAATCGAGCGTCCCGACGGCGTCGAATTTCGCCGCGCCATGATGTCCGACCAGGGCGCCGGCGGCCGCACGCTGGCAGTGCCGCTCAACTCGGCCGTTCCGACCGGAACGTGGCGGGTGCGCGCCTTCACCGACCCGAAGGGCTCGTCGGTCGGCGAGACCACCTTCATGGTCGAGGATTACGTCCCTGACAGGATCGAATTCGACCTGTCCGCCAAGGACAAGCTGATCAGAGCTAATGCTCCAGTGGAGCTGAAGGCGGACGGTCATTTCCTCTATGGCGCGCCGGCCTCGGGCCTCCAACTCGAAGGCGACATGCTGGTAGCGCCTGCGAGCGAACGTCCGGGCTTTGCCGGCTACCAGTTCGGCGTCGACGACGAGGAGACCACCTCGAACGAGCGCACGCCGCTCGAGAACCTGCCCGAGGCCGACGCCAACGGCGCTGCGACCTTCCCGGTCACGCTGGACAAGCAGCCGGCCTCGACCCGTCCGCAGGAGGCGCAGATCTTTGTCCGCATGGTCGAGACCGGCGGCCGCGCCGTCGAGCGCAAGCTCGTGCTGCCGATCGCACCCACGACCGCCATGATCGGCATCAGGCCGCTGTTCGGCGACAAGAACGTCGCCGAAGGCGACAAGGCCGAGTTCGACGTCCTGTTCGTCTCGCCCGAGGGCAAGCAGCTCGCCCGCGACGGTCTGCGTTACGAGCTGCTGAAGATGGAGTCGCGCTACCAGTGGTATCGCCAGAACAATTACTGGGAGTACGAGCCGGTCAAGTCGACCTCGCGCGTTGCTGACGGCGATGTCGCTGTTACCGCCGACAAGCCGTCGCGGATTTCGCTCAGCCCTCAGCCCGGCCGCTATCGTCTCGATGTAAAGTCGAACGACGCGGACGGCCCGGTGACCTCGGTGCAGTTCGACGTCGGCTGGTACTCCGACGGCAGCGCCGACACGCCGGATCTCCTGGAGACGTCCATCGACAAGCCGCAATACGCCTCCGGCGACACCATGACGGTGTCCGTCAATGTGCGCAGCGCCGGCAAGCTGACCATCAACGTGCTCGGCGACCGCCTGCTGACGACGCAGACCATCGACGTCAAGGAAGGCACCGCACAGGTGAAGCTGCCAATCGGCAAGGACTGGGGCACCGGCGCTTACGTCGTGGCGACGCTGCGCCGTCCGCTCGATGCGGCCGCACAGCGCATGCCGGGCCGGGCGATCGGCCTGAAATGGTTCGGCATCGACAAGCAGACCCGCACGCTGCAGGTGAAGCTGACGCCACCGGCGCTGATCCGTCCGAATTCGGCGCTGAAAATCCCGGTCAAGCTCGACGGGCTCAATCCGGGCGAGGACGCCAAGGTCGTGGTCGCCGCGGTCGATGTCGGCATCCTCAACCTCACCAATTACAAGCCGCCGGCGCCGGACGACTACTATCTCGGCCAGCGCCGCCTGACCGCCGAGATCCGCGATCTCTACGGGCAGCTCATCGACGGCATGTCGGGCACGCGCGGCCAGATCAAGTCCGGCGGGGACGCCGGTGCGGGCGAGCTCCAGGGCTCGCCGCCCACCCAAAAGCCGCTGGCCCTGTATTCGGGTATCGTCACGGTCGCCGCTGACGGCATGGCCGAAGTGAGCTTCGACATTCCGGAGTTCGCCGGTACCGCGCGCGTGATGGCGGTGGCGTGGACCGCCACGAAGCTCGGCCGCGCCAACACGGATGTCGTGATCCGTGATCCCGTGGTGCTGACGACGACGCTGCCGCGCTTCCTGCTCAACGGCGACCGCGGCACGGTCAATCTCGAGATCGACAATGTCGAAGGCCAGGCCGGCGACTACGTCATCAATGTAAGGACGGGCGGCCCGGTGAAGATGACCGGCAATCCCGCGACCACCGTGAAGCTCGCCGCCAAGCAGCGCAACTCGTTCTCGCTCGCGATCGACGCGACGGCGGCGGGGCAGGCGACACTCGACGTCGACATCAAGGGGCCGAACGGCTTGACGCTGGCGCGCCACTACGCGCTCGACGTCAAGGCGGCGACGCAGGTGCTGGCGCGGCGCTCGATCAGGACGCTGGCCAAGGGCGAGAGCCTGACGCTGACCCCGGACATGTTCTCCGACCTCGTGCCTGGTACCGGCAGCGTCTCGGTCTCGGCGAGCCTGTCGACCGCACTCGATGCGGCGACGATCCTCAAGGCGCTCGACCGCTATCCCTATGGCTGCTCGGAGCAGATCACGAGCCGTGCCATGCCGCTGCTCTATGTCAACGACCTCGCAGCCGGCGCGCATCTCGCCATGGACACCGAGGTCGACCAGCGCATCCGCGACGCGATCGAGCGGCTCCTGGCGCGCCAGGGCTCCAACGGCTCGTTCGGCCTATGGTCGGCGGGCGGCGACGATGCCTGGCTGGACGCCTACGTCACGGACTTTCTGACCCGCGCGCGCGAGAAGGGTTTTGCCGTGCCGGACGTGCTGTTCAAGAACGCGCTCGACCGCATCCGCAACTCGGTCGTCAATGCCAACGAACCCGAGAAGGACGGTGGGCGCGATCTCGCCTACGGCCTCTACGTGCTCGCGCGCAACGGCGCTGCACCCATCGGCGATCTCCGCTATCTCGCCGACACCAAGCTTGCCAACCTCGCAACGCCGATCGCGAAGTCGCAGCTTGCGGCGGCGCTGGCGCTGGTCGGCGATCGCAACCGCGCCGAGCGGGTCTATGGTGCCGCGCTCGACAGCCTCGCGCCAAAACCCGTGCTGGAGTTCGGCCGCACCGATTACGGTTCGCAGCTTCGCGATGCCGCAGCACTGGTGTCGCTTGCCAGCGAAGGCAACGCGCCGAAGGCGACGCTGACGCAGGCAGTGTCGCGGGTCGAGACTGCGCGCGGGCTCACGCCCTACACCTCCACGCAGGAGAATGCGTGGCTGGTGCTGGCGGCGCGGGCGCTCGCCAAGGAGAATCTCTCCGTGGAAGTGGATGGCCAGCCGGTCAAGACCGCGCTGTACCGCAGCTACAAGGCCGCGACGCTGGAGGGCAAGCCGCTGAAGATCACCAACACCGGCGATGCGCCGGTGCAGGCGGTGGTCTCGGTGTCGGGCTCGCCGGTGACGCCGGAGCCGGCCGCGTCGAACGGCTTCAAGATCGAGCGCAACTACTTCACGCTCGACGGCAAGCCGGCCGACATCAGCAAGGTTAAGCAGAACCAGCGCTTTGCGGTGGTGCTGAAGATCACCGAGGCGAAGCCGGAGTACGGCCACATCATGGTGTCCGACTATCTTCCTGCCGGTCTCGAGATCGACAACCCAAAACTGGTCTCGTCCGGCGATAGTGGTACGCTGGACTGGATCGAGGACGGCGAGGAGCCCGAGGATACCGAGTTCCGCGACGACCGCTTCACCGCGGCCGTCGACAGGGCCTCGGATTCCAAATCGGTGTTCACCGTCGCTTATGTCGTGCGCGCGGTCTCGCCCGGCAAATACGTGCTGCCGCAGGCCTATGTCGAGGACATGTACAATCCCTCGCGCTACGGCCGCACCGGGACGGGCACTGTCGAGGTGCGGGCGGCGAAGTGAGTGTTTGGAATGACTGACGCTCCGAATGGCCCACAATCACCGTCGTCATGCCCGGGCTTGTCCCGGGTATCCACGGACTGTGGCGCCGTAGGCAAGAACGTGGATGGCCGGGACGAGCCCGGCCATGACGGCGCACGGGGCTGGGGCTTTCGTATCCTTTCAGCGTCCGCTCTCACATTCATCTTCGCCATCATCGGCTTCGTCGGATGGGTCTACTCCCTCGGCCCGCTGCCGCTCGACGAGGCGCGGCAGGTCTCCACCACAATCGTCGATCGCAACGGTAAGCTGCTGCGCGCCTATGCCATGGCCGACGGTCGCTGGCGGCTGCCGGTCGATGCCAGGACGAATGTGGATCCGACCTATCTGAAGCTGCTGCTGGCCTATGAGGACCAGCGCTTCTACGCCCATGACGGCATCGACCCGCTGGCGCTGGGACGCGCCGCGTTGCAGCTCACAACGCGCGGCCACATCGTGTCGGGCGGCTCGACCATCACCATGCAGCTTGCGCGATTGATGGAGCCGCGGCGGCAGCGCTCGCTCTATGCCAAGCTGCGGCAGATGGTGCGGGCCATCGAGATCGAGCGAACCCTGAGCAAGGAGCAGATCCTCGACCTCTATCTCGCGCTCGCGCCTTACGGCGGCAATCTCGAAGGCATCCGTGCCGCCTCCATCGCCTATCTCGGCAAGGAGCCGAAGCGGCTGTCGCTGGCCGAGGCCGCGCTGCTGGTGGCTCTGCCGCAATCGCCAGAGACGCGCCGGCTCGATCGCCATCCCGAAGCAGCACGCATCGCCCGCGACCGCGTGCTCGACCGCATGGTCTCCGAGCATCAGGTCAGCCTTGAGGATGCAAAGCAGGCCAAGGCCGTTCCCATTCCAAAGCTGCGCAAGCCGATGCCGATCCTGGCGCCGCATGCCTCCGACACCGCGCTTTCGACCGTAAAGGACACGCCGGTCATCAAGCTGACGCTGGATGCGAACCTGCAGAAGGTGCTGGAGCCGCTGGCCCGTGATCGCGCCATTGCGCTCGGGCCGAACATCTCGGTCGGCATCATCGTGGTCGACAATGAGAGCGGCGACGTGCTCGCCCGCGTCGGCTCGGCCGATTATTTCGACGAGAGCCGGGCAGGGCAGGTCGACATGACCCGCGCCGTGCGCTCGCCGGGCTCGACGCTGAAGCCCTTCATCTACGGGCTCGCCTTCGAGGACGGCTTCGTGCATCCCGAGAGCCTGATCGACGACCGGCCGGTCCGGTTCGGCTCCTACGCGCCGGAAAATTTCGACATGACGTTCCAGGGCACGGTGCCGGTGAGGAAGGCGCTGCAATTGTCGCTGAACGTGCCGGCGATCGTGCTGCTCGATCGGGTCGGCTCCAGTCGGCTGGCCTCGCGGCTGCGGCAGGCTGGCGGCAATCTCGTGCTGCCCAAGGACGAGGCGCCGGGGCTCGCCATGGGTCTCGGCGGCGTCGGCGTGACGCTCCAGGACCTCACCCAGCTCTATACGGGTTTCGCCCGGCTCGGCACCACCAAGCCGCTTCGCGAGGTCATGGCTGACAGGGATGACCGCGAGCCGATGCGCCTGCTGGATCAGGTCGCCGCCTGGCAGGTCGGCAACGTGCTCCTGGGCACGCCGCCCCCGGAGAACGCCGCCCATAACCGCATCGCCTTCAAGACCGGCACTTCCTACGGCTACCGCGACGCATGGTCGGTCGGCTTCGACGGCCGCATGACCATCGGCGTCTGGGTCGGCCGACCCGACGGTGCCCCGGTTCCCGGCCTGATCGGGCGCGTTGCTGCCGCGCCGATCCTGTTCGATGCCTTCGCCCGGACCGGCAAGACGCTGGCTCCGTTGCCGAAGCCGCCCAAGGGAACCCTGGTGGCGAGCAACACCAAGCTGCCGTTGCCGCTGAGGCGGTTCCGTCCCGTCGGGGAATTGGTGCGCACCGGGGGCGAGCAGGCGCTGCACATCCAGTTTCCGCTCAACGGTTCGCGGATCGACGTCGATCGATCGGGTGGCCGGGAGAGCGCCGCCATGCCGGTCAAGGTCGCCGGCGGCGTGCTGCCCATGACCGTCATGGTTAACGGCACCGCGCTCGCCGAGATCGACGGACGCCGCCAGCGGCTGATCGATCCGCCCGGTCCGGGCTTTGCTCGGCTTACCGTGATCGATGCCACGGGCGCCGCGGACACAGTTGTCATTCGAATTCAATGAGCGCGGCTTAAGCGGTTGTGGCGATGGCGGTTTCAGCGTAAGCGGAACCAATGGCCGAGACCTATCCAACTCCCCGTTTTGGAGCGCCCCGCGAGCCGAAATCGCCCGTAAATCCGGGCAGCGGGCTCGTGCGCATGCTCGATTTCGTCACGACCAGCAACGCCCGTGCGGTCGGCTTCCTGCTGGTGTGCGCGCTGCTCCTGTTCCTGCCAGGCTTCTTCACCATCCCGCCGATCGACCGCGACGAGGCGCGCTTTGCCCAGGCCACCAAGCAGATGGTCGAGAGCGGCGACTATGTCGACATCCGCTTCCAGGAAGACGTCCGTTACAAGAAGCCGGTCGGCATCTACTGGCTGCAATCGGCCGCTGTTGAAACCGCTGCGGCACTCAAGCTGCCGAAGGCCGAATTGCGCATCTGGGTCTACCGGCTGCCGTCGCTGTTGGGCGCGATCGGCGCCGTGCTCATGACCTATTGGGCAGCGCTCGGCTTTGTCACGCGGCGCGCCGCGGTGCTGGCGGCGCTGATGATGTGCGCTTCGGTGCTGCTCGGTGTCGAGGCGCGGCTCGCCAAAACCGACGCAATGCTGCTGTTCTGCGTGGTCGCCGCGATGGGGGCGATGGCGCGGGCCTATCTGTCCTGGCAGCGCGCCGAGGACGAGACCCATCCGCCCTGGAGCTGGCCGGCGATCTTCTGGAGCGCGTTGGCCGTCGGAATCCTGATCAAGGGTCCGCTGATCCTGATGTTCGTGGGCCTGACCATCGTGGCGCTGGCGATTCAGGACCGCGACGCCTCCTGGCTGTGGAAGCTGCGCCCGGTCTGGGGCCTGATGTGGACGCTGGTGCTGGTGCTGCCCTGGTTCGTCGCGATCTTCTGGCGCGCCGGCGATGCCTTCTTCGCCGATTCCGTCGGCGGCGATATGCTGAGCAAGCTCGGCGCCCAGGAATCCCATGGCGCGCCGCCCGGACTGTATCTGGCGCTGTTCTGGATCACGTTCTGGCCCGGTGCGCCGCTCGCGGCGATGGCGGCGCCTGCAGTGTGGCGGGCGCGGCGCGAGCCCGGCGCGCAGTTCCTGTTGGCCTGGCTGATCCCGTCCTGGATCGTGTTCGAGGCCGTGCTGACCAAGCTGCCGCATTACGTGCTGCCGCTGTACCCCGCGATCGCGATCCTGACCGCGGGCGCGCTGGAACGGCGTGTGCTGTCGCGGTCCTGGCTGATGCGCGGTGCGGCCTGGTGGTTCGCGATCCCCGCAGCCGCCTCGATCATCGCTGTGGTCGGCGCAGTGATGCTGACGCGCCAGCCGGCCTTCGTGGCCTGGCCGTTCATCGCGGCGTCGCTGATCTTCGGCCTGTTCGCCTGGTGGCTCTACGACAACAATCGCGCCGAGCGTTCGCTGCTCAATGCGCTCGTGGCCGCGCTGATGCTGGCGGTGACCGTCTACGGCATCGTGCTGCCGTCCTTGACCCCGCTGTTTCCGAGCATCGAGATCGCGCGCGCGCTTCGCAACGTTACCTGCGTCGGGCCGAAGGCGGCTGCTGCCGGCTATCACGAGCCCAGCCTCGTCTTCCTGACGGGCACCAAGACGCTGCTCACCGACGGTTCCGGCGCGGCCGACTTCCTGCGGCAGGGCACCTGTCGCTTCGCACTGATCGAGCAACGCTCGGAGCGCAGCTTCGTGCAGCGCGCCGAGGCGATCGGACTGCGTTACAAGGTCGGCACGCGCATCGACGGCTATAATTTCTCGCAAGGGCGTGCGATATCGATCTCCATCTTCCGCTCGGAAGGTACCGAATAGATGCCGGCCGCGAACGATATCGCGCCTCGCACGGGCTATCCCGCGCAATTGCTCGCGGTATCCTGGCATGCGCTGGCGCAGCTTGTCCGCACGCCCTCGCATTCGCGCCGCGCCGAGGCCGCCCGAAAGCTGGCGCGGCATTCGCTGTGGCTTAGCGTGGCAGGCGCAGCCCTGGTCATCGCGCTGATGCTCGCGTTCGACCAGACCGAGATCCTGTTGATGCCGGCACGCGGCACACCAAGCCTGTGGCCGATCCGCATCCTCACCGATTTCGGCAAGGACGAGTATGTGCTCTCGGTGCTGGGGGTTGTGCTGGTGGCCCTGGCGCTCGTTGCGGCCGGACTTCACGGCACCCGCCGTGCGCTGCTGCTCGGTCTCGGCACGCGCCTGCAATTCCTGTTTCTGTCTGTTGCCGCGTCGGTGTTCGTCGCCGAGATCCTGAAATATCTCATCGGCCGCGGACGTCCGTTCGTCGGCGGCAAGGCCGATCCCTTCAACTTCATTCCGTTCGAGGGAACGGGGGCCCATGCCAGCTTGCCGTCAGGCCATGCGGTGACGGCGTTCGCATTGGCGTTCGCGGTCTCGGCGCTGTGGCCGCGCCTGCGCGTCTTCATGTTCACTTACGCAATCGTGATCCTGCTGACACGATTGGTGCTGCTCGCGCATCACCCGAGCGACGTCGTGGCCGGCGCCCTGGTCGGCATGGTCGGCGCCATGGCGGTGCGCTACTGGTTCGCGGCGCGCCGGCTCGGCTTTGCTATCCGTGCCGACGGCACCATTGTGCCTCTTCCGGGGGCGATTTCAGGCCGCTTCAAAAGGGTTGCCCACGGGGCATCCGCCCCATAAAAGCGGCTGCCTGCCGGGCCGCCGGTTCCCCGAGGCAGGCCAATTCCAACCACGAGCCTTGATTTGTCGACGTTCCAGCCTTCGGTTTCCATCGTCGTTCCCGTGCGCAACGAAGCCGACAACGTCGCGCCGCTGATCGAGGAGATCACGGCAGCGCTCGATGGTCGCTGGGCCTATGAAATCATCTACGTCAACGACGGCTCGACCGATGCGACCGGTGAGCGGCTTGCCGCCATCATGACACAGCGGTCCAATCTGCGTCAGCTGCGCCATGCGAGATCGGGCGGCCAATCGGCGGCCGTGCGCAGCGGTGTGCGTGCGGCGCGCGGGGTGATCGTGGCGACGCTCGACGGCGATGGCCAGAACAATCCGGCCTTCCTGCCGGACCTCATCGCGGCGGTCGAGAAGGGAGCGGGGCGGGTCGGGCTCGCCGCCGGCCAGCGGATCGGGCGCAAGGACACCGGCTTCAAGAAGCTTCAGTCACGCATTGCGAACGGGGTTCGCAACGCGATCCTGAAGGACGGCACGCGCGACACCGGCTGCGGCCTGAAGGCGTTCCGGCGCGACGTTTTCCTGATGCTGCCCTATTTCGACGGGCTGCATCGCTTCCTGCCGGCGCTGGTCCGCCGCGAAGGCTACGACATCGCCTATGTCGATGTGATCGACCGGCCACGCCACTCCGGCGTATCGAATTATGGCTTCTTCGACCGGCTGTGGATCGGCATCATGGATCTCGCCGGCGTGTGGTGGCTGATCCGCCGAAAGAAGCCGACTCCAGATGTGACCGAGGTGAACGCATGATCATCCAATACGGTCAGGCGCTGAGCAACTATCTCTACGACGTCTTCGTCGCCAAGTTCGACTTCTGGCTCGCATTCGGCCTCGTCGCGCAATTGTTCTTCACCGCGCGATTTCTGGTGCAGTGGATCGCAAGCGAGCGCGCCGGCAACAGCGTGGTGCCGATGGCGTTCTGGTTCTGCTCGATGGGCGGCGGACTGATGACGCTGGTCTATGGCGTCGTGAAGCGCGAGCCGGTCATCATCCTCGGACAGTCGCTCGCGACCATCATCTACATCCGCAACATCATGCTGATCATCAAGAATCGCGGCAGCGGGTCGAAGACGCTGGACCGCTGACCGGGCTTCTACCGCGGCAACACCGACGCCGCGCCTGACGCGGGCAGGGCGGCCTGATCGGCCTCGTTCCGGCGATGATAGGGTTCGCCGGCCGCGTCCAGCACGGGATAGGCGACCGAGCAGATGTGCGAGTGGATGCGGCGCAGATCGCGCAGCACGTCCAGATGCAACGACGTGGTCTCGATGGTCTCGGGGCGGCCCTCGCGCAGCCGGTCGAGATGGCGCTCGACAGCGGCAAGCTCGGTGTTGCGCAGCGCCGTTTTCTCCACGAGCAGCTTGCGCGCCTCATTGGCGTCGCCCGACATGAAGACGCCGAAGGCGATGCGGAGCGAATCCATCGTGCGCTTGTGGAAGGCGGCGAGCTCCTCGGCGCCCTCGGCCGAGAACTGGAAGCGCCGCTTGATCTTTTTGGTGGCGAGTTCGCTCAGACTCTTATCGATGATGTCGCCGATATGTTCGAGGTTGATGGCGAAGGAGATGATCTCCATCGCGCGTCGTCCTTCGCTTTCGTCCAGGCTGCCCCGCATGAGCTTGGTCACGTAAAGCTTGATGGCCTCGTCGAGACCGTCGACGGCATTGTCCATCTTCGAGACCTGGTCGACCAGCGCACGGTCGCCGGTCATCATAGCCGCCATCACCTTGCGCAACATGACCTCGACGAGGTCGCCCATGCGCAGGGTCTCGCGGGCGGCGTCGGCGAGCGCCAGTGACGGCGTCTCCAGCGCGGTCTCGTCGAGATAGCGCGGGCGGGTTGGATCGGCCTCCTGGACGCGATCGGGCAGCAGCCGGGTCAACAGGCGCGACATGATATCGAGCAGGCCGATGAAGAGGACGGCGGTGCCGACGTTGAAGGCGATGTGGAACGCCGCCGTCATCCGCGCGAGATCGGGCTGCCAGGCGTGCATGTGCTCGGCGATCACGCCCAGGAAGGGCAGGACGAGAGCAATCCCGATCACGCGGTTGACGAGATTGCCGACCGGTAGGCGATAGCTCGCGGGATCGTCGCGCCTGGCACCCTCGAACACGGGATTGATGGCGCTGCCGAGATTGGCCCCGAGTACCAGCGCGAGGGCTGCGTAGGGCGTAATGAACTGCGAATAGGCCAGCGACATGATCAGCAGAACGCTGGCGACGCTCGAATGCACCGCCCAGGTGACGAGCGCGGCGATGACGATGCACAGAATGGGATCGCCCGTGATGGCCGACATCACGACACGGACGCCGGGCGCGTTCTCCGCCGGCGCCAGCGTGTCGAGCAGGATGTGCAGCGAGAGCAGCATCAGGCCGAGGCCGATGCAGACGCGGCCGATGTCCTTGATCCGCGATCGCGGGCCGGAGCGGAAGGCCACGAGCCCGAGCACGAACAGCACCGGTGCAACGGCCGCGATGTTGAACGACAGCACCTGCACGATCAGCGTCGTGCCGACATTGGCCCCGAGCATGATGGCGAGTGCGGCGGCGAGGGTGACGAGGCCCTCGGCGGCGAATGAACTGGTGATCAGGGCGGTCGCCGTGCTGCTCTGGAGCAGCGCGGTGAGCCCGAGGCCGGCGGCGAACGCGCTGAGGCGGTTGCTCAGCGCCTTGCCGAGCAGGCGGCGCAGGTCGGGACCAAAGGCGCGCAAGATCCCGCTGTGGACCATGTGCAGGCCCCACAGCAATAACGCAACGCCGCCCATGAGATCGAGCAGAACCAACGTTCCCATGCTCCGTGTCCTGATGAGAGTCGATTGGTGAGGCTAGCGCCAAACGGCAGCGGATCAAACCATTTGTTGGCGCATCGGCGTTAACGTTTGCGGCGGCTCCCCGTTCCCGCGGCGCGCATTTGCGCGTCCGCCGCGTCGCGCCCTTGCGCGTCGGCCGGTGCGATGCCGCGTCCTCAGGCCCGATGCCTTGTGAGCAGGCTCACATTTCCGCCTTCAGGGCGGCGAAGCCGCGATCGAGATCCGCCTTGAGGTCGTCGACGCTTTCGAGCCCGATGTGGAGGCGCAGCGTCGGACCGCCGGGCGCCCACTTGGTCGCGGTGCGATAGGCATCGCAATCGAAGGGAATCGCAAGGCTCTCGAAGCCGCCCCAGGAGAAGCCCATGCCGAACAGTTTCAGCGTGTTGAGCATGGTGTCGACGGCCTTCTGCGGGGCCGGCTTCAGCACGATGCTGAACAGGCCCGAGGCGCCCGTGAAGTCGCGCTTCCAGATCGCATGACCTGGATCGGTCTCCAGTCCCGGATGCAGCACGCGCGCGACCTCCGGTCTGGCCGCGAGCCAGCGCGCCATGTCGAGCCCCGAACGATGATGCTGCGCCAGCCGCACCGACAGAGTGCGCAGACCGCGCAGCGCCAGGAAGACGTCGTCGGGACCGGCGCAGACGCCGAGCAGGCGGATGCCTTCGGCAATCTGCGGCCAGGCCTTGGCGTTGGCCGAGATGGTGCCGAACATGATGTCGGAATGGCCGCCGATATATTTGGTGGCCGCCTGCATGCTGATGTCGACGCCCTGGTCGAGCGAGCGGTGATAGAGCGGCGTCGCCCAGGTGTTGTCGTCGATGACGAGCGCGCCGCGGGCATGCGCGACCTCGGCGATGGCGCGGATATCGGGCATCTCGAACGACTGCGAGCCTGGCGCCTCCACCAGAACGGCACGGGTGTTGGGCTTGAACAGCTTGTCGATGGCGGCGCCGATCATCGGATCGAAGTAGGTGGTCTCGACGCCATAGCGGGTGAGCATGCCGTTGCAGAAATTGCGCGAGGGCCGGTAGACGTTGTCGCAGACCAGGATGTGGTCGCCGGTCTTCAGCACCGAGAGCAGGGTAGTGGAGATCGCCGACAGCCCCGACGGCACGATGCCGACGCCGGCGCATTGCGGCCCCTCCAGCGCCATCAGCGTCTCCTGGAACGCCTTGGTGGTGGGGGAGCCGTGGCGGCCATAGGTGAACTCGCCGCGATGGGCGTGCAGGTCCTCGGCGGTCGGATAGAGCACGGTCGAGCCGTGGAACACCGGCGGATTGACGAACCCCTTCTGCGCCTTGGTGTCGCGGCCGGAGGTGACCAGCCGGGTCTCGGCCTGCTGCTGGGAGGAGTTCGAGGAATCCATGCGTCTGCCTTCAAAACCGCGTTTCCAGCGGGCGCGTCGCGCCCATGGGCTGGCCGAAAGGCCGCTGTCGTTAATAACAGAACACAGAAGAGTCCCGTCAACCCCTTGACCCGGAACGCCAGTCGTTCTGTGATGCGCAGGTGCTATTCAGTCGCCGCATGTTGAGGGGCCTGCCGCGACCTTTGATCCATCGCCTGACCGGACTTTGCGTCACAGCCATCATGGCGGGTGCCTTCCGGCGGGGATCAAGGTATGGCCTCCCGGGATCGGTGGGTGTTCGGCTAGGTTTTCCAGCATGACTCTTGCAAGGCTAGCCTTGGTACGATTAGCCCTGGCAGCGATGACCCCAAAGACAACGTTCCCGACCTTGAGACGACCTTGAAAGGCCCAAAGCCCATGAAACGCGTAACCCTGGCTCTCACTCTTGCTCTCGCCGCCGGCCTGTCTGCCCAAGCCGCCGATGCGCAAACGCTCAAGACCATCAAGGACCGGGGCATGCTGTCCTGCGGCGTCAGCCAAGGCCTGCCGGGCTTCTCGTCGCCCGACGACAAGGGCAACTGGACCGGCCTCGACGTCGACGTCTGCCGGGCCATCGCCGGCGCGATCTTCAACGATCCGACCAAGGTCAAGTACGTGCCGCTGTCCGCCAAGGATCGCTTCACGGCGTTGCAATCCGGCGAGATCGACGTGCTCTCGCGCAACACCACCTGGACCATCTCGCGCGACACCTCGCTCGGCGCCAACTTCACCGGCGTGACCTATTATGACGGGCAGGGGTTCATGGTGAAGAAGTCGCTCAAGGTGAACTCCGCGCTCGAGCTCAACAGCGCCTCGGTCTGCGTGCAGACCGGCACCACCACCGAGCAAAATCTCGCCGACTACTTCAAGGCCAACAACATGAAGTACGAGGTGATCGCGTTCGGCACCAACGACGAAACGGTCAAGGCCTACGAAGCTGGCCGCTGCGACGTCTTCACCACCGACCAGTCGGGCCTGTACGCCAATCGCCTCAAGCTTGCCAATCCCAACGACCATATGGTGCTCCCCGAAATCATCTCGAAGGAGCCGCTCGGGCCGATGGTGCGCCACGGCGACGACCAGTGGTTCGACATCGTGAAATGGACCCTGTTTGCGATGATCACCGCCGAAGAGCTCGGCGTGACCTCCAAGAATGTTGACGAGAAGGCGAAGCTGGAAAACCCGGAGCTGAAGCGCGTGCTCGGCAGCGACGGTAATTTCGGCGAACAGCTCGGCCTGACCAAGGACTGGGTGGTGCGGATCGTGAAGGCGGTCGGCAATTACGGCGAGGTATTCGATCGCAACGTCGGCGCGGGCTCGCCGCTCGCCATCAATCGCGGTCTCAACAATCTCTGGAACAAGGGCGGTCTCCAGTACGCGCCGCCGATCCGCTGATCGCCCTGATCCGCGGCTCGCGGCGATGAGCACCGAGGCCCGTAAACCGCCGCCCCAGATCGCGCTGAAGATAAGGCGCATGCTGGGCGGCAAGGCAGGCTGGAACGGCGTTGCCGTCCAGTTTGCCTTCGCGGCGATCCTGGGCTGGATCGGCTATGAGATCGTCTCCAACGCCCGCGCCAACCTCGAGAACCAGCACATTGCCGCCGGCTTCGGCTTCCTCCGGAACAATGCCGGCTTCGACGTCAATCAGACCCTGATCTCCTACACCGGCTCCGACACGTTCCTGCGCGTGTTCGTGGTCGGGCTTCTCAATACGCTCGTGGTCTCGGTGGTCGGCATTGTCTTCGCCACCGTGATCGGCTTCATCGTCGCGCTGTGCCGACTGTCGCCGAACTGGCTGCTGTCGCGCGTCGGCGAGATCTATGTCGAGATCATCCGCAATCTGCCGCTCCTGTTCCAGATCCTGTTCTGGTACCTCGCGGTGCTGGCGGCGCTGCCCAATCCGCGGCAGAGCATTTCGCTGCTTGGCATTGCCTTCATCAGCAATCGTGGCCTCGTCGTTCCCAGCCCGATCGGCGAGCCCGGCCTCGAGCCATTCCTGGCGATGCTGGCGCTCGGCATCGTCGCCGCATTGGCCCTGCGCATCTATGCGCGTCGCGCGCTGTTTCAGGAAGGGCGGATGATCCGGATCTGGCCCTATGTGTTGGGCCTGTTGTTCGGGCTGCCGCTGGCCACCATGCTGGTATCAGGTCTGCCTTTCACCTTCGAACTGCCGCAGCTCAAGGGGTTCAATTTCGCCGGCGGCTCGCGCATCATCCCGGAATTCGTGGCGCTGACGCTGGCGCTGTCGACCTATACCGCCGCCTTCATCGCCGAGATCGTGCGTGCCGGTATCCTGTCGGTCCACAAGGGACAGATGGAGGCGGGATCCTCCCTGGGCTTGAGCCGCGGCACCACGCTTCGTCTGATCGTCGTGCCGCAGGCCATGCGGGTCATCGTGCCGCCGCTGACCAACCAGTACCTCAATTTGACCAAGAATTCCTCGCTGGCGGTCGCGATCGGCTATCCTGACCTCGTGTCGGTCTTCGCCGGCACCTCGCTGAGCCAGACCGGGCAGGCGATCGAGATCATCGCCATGACGATGGGCGTTTATCTCCTGATCTCCCTCGTCACCAGCGCGATCATGAGCGTCTATGGTTGGCGCGTCAGCCGGAGCCTCGGCGCATGAGCGATATCACCACGTCCACCTTCGTCCGTCATGACCTGGTCGCCGAGCGTCCTGCGCCAATCAAGACCACAGGCTTCATCGGCGTGCTGCGCACCCGCCTGTTCAATTCGCCGACCAACATCCTGCTCACGATCGTGGGCGCTTTGCTGCTCTGGTTCACCATCATTCCCTCCGTCAAGTTCCTGATGGTCGATGCGGTCTGGACCGGTCAGGACCGCGCCGCCTGCCTGACCGAGAATGCCGGCTTTGCGGTCGGCGCCTGCTGGCCCTACATCCAGGCCAAGCTGCCGCAGCTGATCTACGGCTTCTATCCCGAGGCCGAACGCTGGCGGGTCAATCTCACTTTCGTCTTGGCAATAGCCCTGCTGGTGCCGATGCTCGTTCCACGGCTGCCGGCGAAGGGCCTGAATGCCAGCCTGTTCTTCGTCGCCTTTCCGGTGGTCGCATTCTTCCTGCTGCACGGCGGCGGCATCAAGGGCTTCGGCCTGAGCTGGACGGCCGGCCTGCTGCAATTGTTCGACGAGAGCATCATCGGTGCCGGGCAGGCGCTGCTCAGTCTCAGCAAGACCTCTGCCGTCGCTCCGCTGCTGTGGGTCGTCGGAAGCCTCATCGTGCTGGTCGGCACGGTAATCTCCTGGCTGATCTTTCCGCTCACCTGGCTGCGCGATCACATCCAGGGGATGGCGCAGCCGGTTTGGGCCGATTTCGCGGTCACGGCCGCGATCGCGTGCCTGATCGCCTTCGTTCTCGGCGGCGGCGTTCGCACCGGCGGGCGGGCTCTGGCATCCAGCATCGCCACCTTCATTGCCATCGCCATCGTCATCACGTTGATGGGCCTCGACCGTGGCGGATTGCCGGTCGTGTCAACCAATCTATGGGGCGGGCTTCTGGTGACCCTGGTGGTCTCCGTCACCGGCATCGTCACCTCGCTGCCGATCGGCATCGCGCTGGCGCTCGGCCGCCGTTCCACCATTCCGCTGATCAGGATATTCTCGATCGCCTTCATCGAGTTCTGGCGCGGCGTGCCGCTGATCACCGTGCTGTTCTTCGCCACCTACATGCTGCCGCTGTTCCTGCCCGGCAATTTCTCCGTCGACGGCCTCGTGCGCGCTCTGATAGGCATTGCGCTGTTCACGGGAGCCTATCAGGCCGAGAACGTCCGCGGTGGCCTCGCCGCGATTCCGCGCGGGCAAGGCGAGGCCGCCGCGGCCCTGGGGCTGTCCTGGTGGAAGACGACCTCGCTGATCGTGCTGCCGCAGGCGCTGCGCCACGTCATTCCGAACCTCGTCAACAGCTTCATCTCGCTGTTCAAGGACACCTCGCTGGTCTCGATCGTGGCGCTGTTCGATCTGCTCGGCTCGCTTCGCGCCTCGTTCTCGGATCCGAAATGGTCGACGCCGTCGACCGCGTTTACCGGCTTTGCCTTTGCCGGCATCATCTACTTCATCTTCTGCTTTGGAATGTCGCGCTACTCGCTCTTCGTCGAGCACCGCCTCAACGCTCACCGCCGCAACTGATGGAGCTCACCATGTCCGACCCCATCGTCAAGATTTCCGGCCTCAACAAATGGTACGGCGAGTTTCACGTCCTGCGCGACATCGACCTCGAGGTCCACAAGGGCGAGCGCATCGTGATCTGCGGGCCCTCGGGCTCGGGCAAGTCGACGCTGATCCGCTGCATCAACGCGCTGGAGGAATTCCAGGAGGGCGAGATCGTCGTCGACGGCATCGAGCTCGGGCCGAACCTCAAGCATATCGACGCGGTACGCCGCGAGGTCGGGATGGTGTTCCAGAGCTTCAATCTGTTCCCGCACCTCACGGTCCTCGATAATTGCACGCTGGCGCCGATCTGGGTGCGCAACATCCCCAAGAAGGATGCCGAGGAGACCGCCATGAAATTCCTGGAGCGGGTCAAGATCCCGCACCAGGCCAACAAGTTTCCGGGCCAGATGTCCGGCGGCCAGCAGCAGCGCGTCGCGATCGCCCGCGCCCTGACCATGAACCCGAAGGTGATGCTGTTCGACGAGCCGACCTCGGCGCTCGACCCCGAAATGGTCAAGGAAGTCCTCGACACCATGGTCGACCTCGCCGAGGAGGGCATGACCATGCTGGTCGTGACCCACGAGATGGGCTTTGCCCGCGAGGTCGCCAACCGCGTCGTGTTCATGGACGCCGGCCAGATCATCGAGGCCAACACGCCGAACGAGTTCTTCGCCGCCCCGCAGCACGCCCGCACAAAACTGTTCCTGAGCCAGATCCTGCGCTGAGCCCCGGGAAATCCCGGGGGCGTCCCCGGTCAAGCCGATCGGCCGGCCCCGGCCGCGAATCAGTTAGACTCTCTCCGGGCCATCCTCCGGAGAGACACCTTGCAGAGCAGCGGCGGCGCGCGCGCGTTCCAGAACGCGCGATTGCAGAAAAAATTGATGAAGCAGGCGGACGCCATCATCTCCGCCGCGGCCGCCGCTTATGGCCAGGGCAAATATGCCGAGACCGAGACGCTCTGCCGTGAGATCCTGAAAGCAATTCCGGATCATGTCGACGCCATGCACCTGCTCGGCATGTGCGCGCATGACGGCCGGCGCCTGGAGGAGGCGCAACAGCTGCTTGAACGCGTGATCGAGCTCGATCCGCGCCTGCACGATGCCCATAACAATCTCGCGACCGTCCATTTCGACCTTGGTGACTACGAAGGGGCGCGGCGGTGTCAGGAGAAGGCCATCGCGCTCAAGCCGAATTTCGTGGTCGCGCTAACCAATCTCGGCAACACGCTGATGCATCTGGGGCGGTTCGGAGAGGCGCTCGAGCTGCACGAGCGCGCCATCAAGCTGAAGCCGGATTGTGCCGATGCGTTCTGCAATCGCGGCATGGTCGAGATCTTGCTGGGACAGATCACTCGCGCAAAGGAAAGTTTCGATCGCGCCCTGCTGTTTCAGCCGCGCCACGCGGAGGCTATGGTCGGCAAGGGCATGGTCAGCATCGAGCTGCGGCACCACGACGAGGCGGCGGCCAAGTTTGCCATGGCCCTCGCGATCAAGCCCGGCTCGCCGAGGATCCTGGCCCAGCGTGGGCGGCTCAGTTTCGAGCTGCAGCGGCTCGACGAGGCACTTGGCGATTTCGAGGCTGCGCTGGCGATCTCCCCCAAGCTCGAACTTGCCCTGCGGGGGAAGGCACAGACCTGCCTCATCCAGGGTAAGACCGCGCAGGCGATTGCCGCCGCCACGACCTTGATCGAGCAAAATCCGCGCTCCGAAATCGGGGTGGCGCTGATGGGCTTCGCCTATTCAAACCAGGGAGAGATCGACACCGCGATCGAATATCTCGATCGCGCGTTGGCGATCCGACCGGACTATGGGGATGCGATCAGAGGCAAGATCTTCTTGCAGGATTACCGCGCCGAGGCCGATTTCGCGGTCCAGCAGGCGGTGCGACGGGAGTGGTGGGACCGGATCGGGGCCAAGCAGCCGCGAAGGACGCTGCCGCAGCGGCCGCGTGATCCGGAAAAGCGGATCGTGGTCGGCTACGTCGCTGCCGAATTCCGGCAACACTCGGCCGGCCTCACCTTGCTGCCGGTGCTGCGCCATCACGATCACGCCAAGTTTGAGATCATCTGCTATTATTGCTGGCCTGTGCAGGATGAGTACACCGCCAAGTTCAAGCCACTCGCGGACGTCTGGGTCGACGCCTGGCAGATGTCGGACGACGAACTGGCCGACCGCATTCAGGCCGACAATGTCGATATCCTGATCGACGTTTCGGGCCACACGACCGGTAACAGACTCAATGCTTTCGCGCGGAAGCCGGCCCCGATCCAGGCCACGGGCTTCGGACACGCGACGGGCACGGGCATGCAGACCATGGACTACGTGCTCGCGGATCCCATTTTCATTCCGCCATCGGTTCGGCACTTGTTTCCCGAAAAGATCTACGATCTGCCGTGCCTGATCACGATGGAGCCCGTCTCGGATCAGCAGCCCTCCGAGCTGCCGATGCTCCGCAACGGCTACGTCACCTTCGGCGTGTTCAACCGCATCTACAAGATCTCGGACGATGCGATCCGTGTGTGGTCGCGTGTGATGCAAGAGGTGCCGGGATCGAAGATCATCCTCAAGCATGGGCTGCTCGATGATCCCCTGCTGCGCGACAGCCTGGTCGCGCGATTCGTGGCCCAGGGCATTGCCGAGGAGAATATCACCTGCCTCGGCTCCACCTCGCGCAACGACCATCTGCTGGCCTTTGCCAATATCGATATTTCTCTCGATACGTTCCCGCAGAATGGCGGCATCAGCACCTGGGAATCGCTCTACAAGGGTGTTCCCGTCGTGGCCAAGCTCGGCAACGGAGCCTCCTCGCGTGCCGGTGCCTCCATCGTGGCTGCCGTCGGCCTCAGCGACTGGGTCGCAGAGGATGACGAGGGCTATGTCGAGATCGCCCGCAAATTTGCGACGCAGCCCGATCACCTCGTGAAGTTGCGCGCAGGGCTGCCGGCTCAGATCGCAGCTTCGCCGGCCGGCAATGTCGAGATCTACACGCGTGAGCTCGAGGCGGGTTACCGCCAGTTCTGGCGCGACTATTGTGCCGCTGCCTCGGAAGGCGACGACGTTGCGTAGGCAGGTCGGTTGCGTCCCCGGGGCGTTGCTGGTCCCGCTCACAGGGCGGTGCTGGCTGCGAATCAGTTAGTCTCTCTCCAGGCCATCCTCCGGAGAGACACCTTGCAGAGTAGCGGCGCCGGCGCGCGCGCGTTCCAGAACGCGCGATTGCAGAAGAAACTGAAGAAGCAGGCGGACGCTATCATCTCCGCGGCGGCAACCGCTCATGGCCAGGGCAGATATACGGAGGCCGAGGCGCTCTGCCGCCAGGTCCTGCAAGCCGTTCCTGATCATTTCGACGCCACGCATCTGCTCGGTCTGTGCGCGCATCAAGGCGGCCGCCTGGGAGAGGCGCAGCAGCTGCTCGAGCGCGCGATCGCAATCGACCCGCGTTCGCACGAGGCCCACAACAATCTCGCGACTGTGCATTTGGGGCTCGGCCAATTCGAAGCCGCCCGCGCATGTCAGGAGAAGGCGATCGCGCTGAAGCCGAATTTTCCGCAGGCCCTGACCAATCTCGGCAATACGCTGTTGCATCTGAGCCTGCCTGCGCAAGCCATCGAAGCGTACGACCGCGCCATTCGGCTGAAGCCGGACCATGCCGATGCGCTTTGCAATCGTGGCCTGGCGGAGCTGACGCTGGGCCAGTTTGACCGCGCCAAGCAGAGTTTCGAGCGCGCCTTGGTGTTTCAGTCGCGTCATGTGGAAGCACTCGTCGGCAAGGGCGTGGTCAGTATCGAGCTCAAGCACTACGATGAAGCGGAAGCCGCGCTCGGAGCGGCGCTGATGGTCAGGCCCAATTCGGCGAAGGCCCTGGCGCACCGCGGACGGCTCCATCTCGATCTGTCGCGATCGGGACAGGCGGCAGCGGATTTTGATGCAGCGCTTGCGCTTTCGCCAAGGCTCGAGGTGGCCTTGCAGGGAAAGGCGCAGGTCGCGCTTGCTCTGGGGAACACGGCGCAGGCGATCGCGGCCGTCAAGACCTTGCTCGAGGAAAATCCGCGCTCCGCGATCGCGATGACGCTGCTGAGCGCCTGTTTTGCAAACCAGGGCGAGATCGCATCCGCGATCGAACATCTCGACGCCGCGCTGACAATCGCGCCTGACAATGCGGACTTGATCGCGCGGAAAATCCATTTTCTGGATTTTCTCCCCGAGGCCGATTTCGCGGTCCAACAGGCAGCGCGAAAATATTGGTGGGAAGCGATCGGCGCCAGATTGCCGCAAAGGAAGCTCGCACCCCGGCAGATTGATCCTGACAGGCGGATCGTGATCGGTTATGTCGCTGCCGAATTCTGGTACCACTCGGCGGCGTTCGGCCTGCTGCCGGTGCTGCGCCATCACGATCATGCCCAATTCGAAATCGTCTGCTATTCCTGCTCGCCGTTGCAGGACGAGATGACCGCCGAATTCAGATCGTTGGCGGACGTCTGGGTCGACGCCTGGCAGCTCTCGGACGACGAGCTGGCCGATCGTATCCAGGCCGACAAGGTCGATATCCTGATCGACGTATCCGGGCATTCGACCGGCAACAGGCTCCCTGTCTTCGCCCGCAAGCCGGCTCCCATCCAGGTCACGGGCTTCGGGCATGCGACCGGTACGGGCCTTCAGACCATGGACTACGTGCTGGCCGATCCGGTCTTCATTCCACAATCGGCGCGGCATCTGCTCGCCGAGAAGGTTCACGACCTGCCGTGCCTGATCACGACCGACCCTATCCTGGATGTGCCGCGGTCGGAGCTTCCCATGCTCCGCAACGGCCATGTCACCTTCGGCGTGTTCAACCGCATCTACAAGATCTCGGACGAGGCGATCCGCGTGTGGGCGAAAGTGATGCGCGAGGTGACCGGATCGAAGATCATCATCAAGCATACCCTGCTTGATGATTCCTTGCTGCGCGACGGTCTGATCGCGCGCTTCGTGGCACAGGGCATCGCCGAAGAGAACGTCATCTGCATGGGCTCGACCCCGCGCCATGAGCACCTCATGGCCTTCACGCAGGTCGATATCTCCCTCGATACTTTCCCGCAGAATGGCGGCGTCAGCACCTGGGAATCCCTCTATGCGGGCGTTCCGGTCGTCGCCAAGCTCGGCAACGGCGCCTCGTCGCGCGCCGGCGGTGCCATCGTGGCGGCCGCCGGTCTCGACGACTGGGTCGCCGAGGACAACGATGGCTACGCCGCAATCGCGTGCAAATACGCGGCGCAGCCTGAGCATCTCGCGAAGTTACGGGCGGAGTTGCCGGCGCGGATCGCAGCTTCACCCGCCGGCAATGTCGAGATCTACACGCGCAGGGTCGAGGCGGGCTATCGCCAGTTCTGGCGCGACTATTGTGCCTCGGCTCCAGAGAGCGGCGGGGTCGCGTAGAGAGCCGGCCGCGCGTGCCCCGTGGGCGCGCGCTTTCCGGATGTGAGGAATCCTGCGGTTATCAGACGAAGGGCGGCTTGATGTTGCTGCGCTTCTCCAGCCACTCCGGCACCGGAAGGTTCTTGGCGCGCATGAAGTCCGCGTTGAACAGCTTCGACTGATAGCGGCTCCCGGAATCGCAGAGGACGGTGACGATCGTCTTGCCGGGCCCGAGCTGCTTCGCAAGGCGTATCGCGCCGACGATATTGATGCCGGTCGAACCGCCGAGGCACAGGCCTTCGTGCTGGAGCAGCTCGTAGATCGCGCTGACGGCTTCGGCGTCGGGAATGAGATAGGCCTCATCGACCTTGGCTGTCTCGACGATCGCCGTGGCGCGGTTGAGGCCGATGCCTTCGGTGATCGAGCCGCCGGGCGTCGCCTTGGCATCGCCGGTCCTGAAATATTCGTACATGCCGGCGCCGTGCGGATCGGCGCAGGCGATGCGGATGTTCTTGTTCTTCTCTTTCAGATAGCGGCTGACGCCGGCGAGCGTGCCGCCGCTGCCGACCGAGCAGGCGAAGCCATCGACCTTGCCGCCGGTCTGTTCCCAGATCTCAGGTCCGGTGGATTCGTAATGCGCCTTGGCGTTGTCGAGGTTGTTCCACTGGTCGGCGAAAAGCACGCCATTCGGTTCGGTCTTGCGCAGCTCGTCGGCGAGCCTGCGGCCGACATGCTGGTAGTTGTTGGGGTTGGCATAGGGCAGGGCCGGCACCTCGATCAGCTCGGCGCCGCACAGCTTCAAGAAATCCTTCTTCTCCTGGCTCTGCGTCTCTGGGATCACGATGAGGGTGCGGTAGCCGCGGGCGCTGGCGACGACCGCAAGGCCGATGCCGGTATTGCCGGCGGTTGCCTCCACCACGAGACCGCCAAGCTTGAGCTCGCCGCGCTTTTCCGCCTCCAGGATCATCCATTTGCCGGCACGGTCCTTCACCGACTGGCCGGGATTCATGAACTCGGCCTTGCCCAGAATGGTGCAGCCGGTCAATTCCGAAGCGCGCTTGAGCTTGATGAGCGGGGTGTTGCCGATGGCTTCGACAACGTCGTTATTGATGGTCATATCGGGGGAAATCACTGGCAAAGGGTTGATCAGGCTGGCCAGAACCTAGTGCTTGCAAGGCCAAAGGGGAAGGCTTTTGCGCTGCGGCGAAACCGGCCGCAGTCTCCGCCGCTGCAGGAATATTCTTGAGGGCGCAGACCCGGCGATGATGTGCCGGGCCGCGAGGCGGGATATCGGTAGGAGAATATCGGCGATCGTCGTCGGAGCACGGAAGATCACGATCGTCGCGGGCAGCCCTCACGACGATCTTTGCCTGAGGCGGGATGGCGATGCCGAAATGGGTGGAGGGCGCGTGGAGTTTGGAGGCCAATCTGCGTGCACGAGGCGCACTCGTTTTCGGCAATTGACGATCTCGTGAAAGTGGCCCGGCCAGACCTCGCGACCGAGCTGAAGTCGCGCAAATGCAGCTAAGCCTTGAGACGGGATCGAGCCGCGCCGCTGTTGCGGCAATATCACATGAAATCTTAGTAAGCTTGAGCGCGTGTCGGGACGACGCCGAAATACAAAAAATCCCTGCAAGACAGGGATATTTTGTATTTACGCGATTCCGGCGCTTGTCTGTTCCGGCGTGCCTCTCGCACCTGCGGGACTGTCCCGCAGTTCCGCGCCCAGCTAGTATGAGTCTCAGGTTCCGCAGAAAGCATCATAGCTGTGAACGAGTTACCCAACGCCCCCCGACTGTGCCGCCGCGAATCGGTTAATCCGGCTTCGCGGTGGCGGCTCGATCTGCCCGGCGGGGGGTGGATGTGACACAGGATGTTCCTGCGATCGCCATGTGGCGGTCCCTTGGTTCGCCGTCCCGGACGCGGCGCGCGGCGCGCTGGCTCGCGGCGCTTTGCCTCGCGGCCAGTTCCGGCGCTTGCGTGCTGACGCAGGATCTTCCTGATCCTGCGCTCGATGTTCCCACGCAGTACAAATACGCCGGCAAGGGGGATGCGCCGCCATCGCTGGATTGGTGGCGCGGCTTCCGTTCTGCCGAGCTGACGCAGCTGATGGAGGAGGCGCAGACCGTCAACCTCGACATCGCCGCTGCCGTCGCACGCATCGTCCAGGCCGACGCCCAGGCGCGGCAGGCGGGAGCGGCGCTGCTGCCGAGCGTGTCGACGGGCGGATCGGAAACCTACTCACGCACCTCGGGCTCGAGCGCCTCGGGCCTGTCCATCGGCGGGCGCGAGGTCGTCAACTATTCGGCTTCGCTGAGCGCGAGCTACCAGCTCGACTTCTGGGGCCAGAACCGCGACGCGCTGCAGACCGCCGAGGAGACCGCCAACGCCAACCGCTTCGATCGTGACACCGTCGCGCTGACGACGCTGGCAGCCGTCGCCAACGCCTATTTCCAGGTGCTGGCCTCGCAGGACCGCATCAGGACGTCCCAGCGCAACATCGCGAGCGCGCAGCGCATCCTCGACGCCGTCAAGGAGCGCCGCAAGGCCGGCACCGGCACCGACCTCGACGTCGCCCAGCAGGAGAGCGTGCTTGCGAACCAGAAAGCCCTGGTGCCGCCGCTGCGCCAGACGCTCGACCAGAATGTCAACGCGCTCGCCGTGCTGGTTTCCCGGCCGCCCGAGAGTGTGCGCGTGCTCGGCGGCTCCCTGGACCGGATGGCGATCCCTCGCGTGACGCCCGGCCTGCCGTCGGAGCTCCTGACGCAGCGGCCCGACATTCGCAGGCAGGAGGCGCAGCTCGCCTCCGCCACTGCGAACGTCGGCAATGCCCGCGCGCAGTTCTTTCCGACGATCCAGTTGACCGGCAATGGCGGCTATCAGAGCTCGGCGCTGGTCTCGCTGTTCCAGCCGCATGCCGCTTTCTTCCAGCTCGTCGGCAGCGCCACGCAGCCGATCTTCGACGGCGGCAGGATCCTCGGCAATTTCGAATTCGCCAAGGCGCGGCAGGACGAACTGCTTCAGACCTACCGCAAGACCATCGTCCAGGCCTTTGCCGACGTCGACAACGCGCTGTTCTCGATCAAGCAGACCACGATCAAGCTGCAATTGCAGCGCGACGTCGTTGTCGCCTCGCGCCGCGCCTTCGATCTCTCCGAGCAGCAATTGCGCGCCGGCACCGCCGACATCGTGACCGTGCTCAACACCCAACTGACCCTGTTCCAGGCGGAAGACGCACTGTCGCAGGCCCAACTCGCACGGCTTCTCGCCATCGTCAGCCTGTATCAGGCGCTCGGCGGCGGTTGGGAGCCGAGGATGGAGAAACCGGTCAATGCTCTTTAAGCCGGACACGAAGCAGGACGCGGAACAGGGGACGGCGAAAAAATCGCGCGGCCGCGGCTTCGTCATGATCCTGATAACGCTCGCGATCCTCGGCGGGCTCGGTTATCTCGGCTGGACCGTCTTCCATCAGCAGCAGACCAACAACCGCAACCAGCGGCCCGATCTGCCGGTGCCCGTTCTGGCGGCGAGCCCGCGCATCCAGGACGTGCCGGTTTATCTCGACGGCGTCGGGGCGATCCGCGCGCTCAACACCGTGACCGTGCGCTCGCAGGTCGACGGCAAGCTGATCGCCGTCAATTTCATCGAAGGGCAGGACGTCAAGAAGGGCGACGTCCTCGGCGAGATCGATCCGGCGATCTATCAGGCGCAGTACGACCAGGCCATCGCCAAGAAGGCGCAGGATCAGGCCCAGCTCGCCAACCAGCGCATCGACCTCACGCGCTATGAGCAGCTCGCGGCGTCCAACGCCGGCTCCAAGCAGCAGGCCGACACCCAGCGCGCGCTGGTGGCGCAGACCGAGGCTCTGGTGAAAGCCGATCAGGCCGCAATCGACAACGCGGCCGCGACACTGAGCTATACCAAGATCGTGGCGCCGCTTTCGGGCCGCGCCGGCCTGCGCCAGGTCGACCAGGGCAACATTATCCACGCCTCCGACACCACCGGCCTCGTCGTCATCACGCAATTACAGCCGATCGCGGTGTGGTTCAGCCTGCCGCAGCAGCAGATCATGCGCGTCAACGCCGCGGCGGCAAAGGGCACGCTTGCCGTCGATGTGTTTGGCAATGACGGCATCACCGTGATCGACACCGGCAAGCTCACCGGCATCGACAACCAGGTCGACCCGACCACCGGCACGCTCAAGCTCAAGGCCGAGTTTCCCAACGCCAATTACCAGCTGTGGCCTGGCCAGTTCGTCAATGTCCGCCTCAAGGTCGAGACCTTGATGCAGGCGTTGGTGGTGCCGACCTCCGCGGTGCAGCGCGGTCCGATCGGCACCTTCAGCTACGTCATCGGCGAGGACAACGTCGTCTCGGCCAAGCCCGTGACGGTCACCCAGCAGAACGAGCATGACGCCGTCATCGCCAGCGGCCTGTCGCCGAACGACAAGGTCGTCACCACGGGCTTTGCAAATTTGTCCGACGGCTCCAAGGTGATGGTCGGCCGCGACGACCAGACCCCTTCGGCCGATCTCGCGCCGCGCAAGCGCTCGCGCGGGCCGGACGCTCAGAAGAAGGATGGCGCCAAGGAAGGCCAGAAGGATCACCAGAAGGACGGACAAGGCAAGGACGGCGAATTCCGCGCCAAGCGGAAGAGCAGCGAAGGCGACCAGAAGGGACAGACCGGGCCGGCACCGGGGCCGGGGGCATCGGGAAGTGGAGCCAAGCAGCCATGATCCCGACAACAGCCGCTTGACGCGGCAGGCGTAAACCATGGGTGTCTCCGAACCCTTCATCCGCCGTCCCATCGCGACCTCGCTGCTTGGCATCGCGCTGCTGATCGGCGGTGCGCTCGGCTATTTCTCGCTGCCGGTCTCGGCGCTGCCGCAGGTCGATTTCCCGACCGTGCAGGTGACGACGCAGCTGCCGGGCGCAAGCCCCGACGTGATCGCCTCGCTCATCACCGCGCCGTTGGAGCGGCAGCTCGGCCAGATCCCGTCGCTGTCGGCGATGAACTCGACGAGCTCGTTCGGGGTCAGCCAGATCTCGCTCCAGTTCGATCTCAACCGCGACATCGACGGCGCCACCCAGGACGTGCAGGCCGCGATCAACGCCGCGGCCGGCGTGCTGCCCAAGACGCTGCCTTACCCGCCGACCTACGCCAAGGTGAACCCGGCGGACGCGCCGGTGATGACGCTGGCGCTGCGCTCGGACACGATCTCGCTGCGGGCGATGAGCGACATCGCCGATACCATTCTGGCGCAACGGTTGAGCCAGATCTCCGGTGTCGGACGCGTCTCGGTCCTAGGTGGATTGAAGCCGGCCGTGCGCGTCCAGGCCGACCTGGCGCGGCTGGCCGCCTACGGCATCGCCATGGAGGATCTGCGCGCCGCGATCGCCAATGCCAACGTCTCGGGCCCGAAGGGCTCGCTCGACGGCGCGCAGCAATCCTACATCATCGCCGCCAACGACCAGATCGCCGCCGCCGACGCCTACAAGCCGATCATCATCGCCTATCGCAACGGCTCGCCCGTCACCATCGGCGACGTCGCCCAGATCGTCGACGGGCTGGAGAACGACCGCACCGGCGGCTGGTACCAGGGCACGCCGGCCGTCATCATCGACATCCAGCGCCAGCCCGGCGCCAACGTCATCGACGTCGTCAGCCAGATCCGCGCCGAGATCCCCAAGGTGCAACGTGCGATCCCGGCCGGCGTGAACCTCACCATCGTCTCCGACCGCACCGTGACCATTCGCGCCTCTGTCCGCGACGTGCAGTTCACGCTGATCCTCAGCGTCGTGCTGGTGACGCTGGTGGTGCTGCTCTTCCTGCGCTCGCTGCGGGCCACGCTGATCGCCGGCGTGGCGCTGCCGCTGTCGCTGATCACAAGCTTCGGCATCATGTATTTTGCCGGCTTCAGCCTCGACAATCTGTCGCTGATGGCGCTCACGATCGGGACCGGCTTCGTCGTCGACGATGCCATCGTCATGATCGAGAACATCGTCCGCCACATGGAGAACGGCGACGGCGCGATGGAGGCCTCGCTCAAGGGCGCCAGCGAGATCGGCTTCACCGTGATCTCGCTGACGGTGTCGCTGATCGCGGTCTTCATCCCGCTGCTGTTCATGTCGGGCCTCGTCGGGCGCATGTTCCGCGAATTCGCTCTGACGCTGACCATCGCGGTCGTCACCTCGGCGGTGGTCTCGCTGACGCTGACGCCGATGATGTGCTCGCGGCTGCTCAAGCACGCCCACGAGGAGCTGGCGGTGCCGGGCCTTGCCGCCATCAGCCGCTTCATCGACCGCACCGTCGAGGCCTATCACCGGACGCTGCTGTGGGTGCTGGAGCGCCAGCGCGCCACGCTGGTCGTGACATTCGCCACGCTGGTCGCGACCCTCGTCCTCTACGTCGTCGCGCCAAAAGGCTTCCTGCCGCTGCAGGACACCGCCTCGATCACGGCGGTGACGGAGGCCGGTCCGGACGTGTCGTTCGCGGAGATGCAGAAGCGGCAGGCCGAGGCCGCAGACGCCATCAAGGCCGATCCCGACGTGGTCGGGGTGGTCTCGGTGATCGGGGCGGGCTCCGTCAACCCGACCACCAATGTCGGACGCCTCGTCATGACCCTGAAGCCGCGCGGCGAACGGCGCGACGATGTCAGCGTGGTTGTGACCCGATTGAAGGAGAGGGTCTCAGGCATCCCCGGCATGACCGTCTATTTCCAGCCGGTGCAGGACGTGCAGATCTCGACCCAGTCGAGCCGGTCGCAGTACCAGTACACGCTGACCGGCACCGATGCGACGCAGGTCTCGGAATGGGCGGGCAAGCTGGTGGCGGAGATGCGGCGCGACCCGCTGTTCCGTGACGTCTCCTCGGAGGCGCAGGAAGGCGGCCTGCGCGCGCAGCTCGACGTCGACCGCACGCGGGCCGGCCAGCTCGGCGTCAGCCTCCAGGCCATCACCGACACGCTGAACGACGCCTTCGCGCAGCGGCAGATCTCGACCATCTACGGCCAGGCCAACCAGTACCGCGTCGTGCTGGAGGCCCTGCCGATGTACCAGCGCGATCCCTCGATTCTGTCCAAGCTCTATCTGCCGGGCGCCGCGAGCACGACGGTAGGCGCGCCCAACGCCCAGGTGCCGCTCGATGCGGTGGCGACGCTGAAGCGCACCACGGCGCCGCTCGCGATTTCGCACCAGGCGCAATTCCCGTCGGTGTCGCTCAGCTTCAACCTCGCGCCGGGTGCGGCCCTCGGCGATGCAGTCGAAGCCGTGAAGGCGATCGAAACCCGTATCGAGATGCCCAACAGCATCGTAGGCGTCTACGCCGGCGACGCCGCCGAATTCGCCAAGGCTCTCGCGGGACAGCCCTGGCTGCTGCTCGCCGCCGTGATCACGATCTACATCGTGCTCGGCGTGCTCTATGAGAGTTACATCCACCCGATCACGATCCTGTCGACGCTGCCGTCCGCCGGCGTCGGCGCCATCCTGGCGCTGGTTTTGTGCGGGCAGGATCTCTCGGTGATCGGGCTGATCGGCATCGTCCTCTTGATGGGCATCGTCAAGAAGAACGCGATCATGATGATCGACTTCGCGCTCGAGGCCGAGCGCGGGCAGGGCATGTCGCCGAACGAGGCGATCGTGCAGGCGTGCCTGTTGCGCTTCCGCCCGATCATGATGACGACGCTGGCGGCCTTGTTCGGCGCGCTGCCGCTCGCGATCGAGAGCGGCACCGGCGCCGAGCTGCGCTTTCCGCTCGGCATTTCCATCATCGGCGGCCTGCTGCTCAGCCAGTTGTTGACGCTCTACACCACGCCGGTGATCTACCTGGCGCTCGACCGCATCAACCGCCGCCTCGAGCAGGCGCTGCCGCCGGCGGAGTCCGGCGGCCCGCCGGTCGCGGGCGCGACCGAGGGGATGCAGTGATGGCATCGATCTCGGAGCCCTTCATCCGCCGCCCGGTTGCGACCACGCTGCTGTCGATCGGGTTGTTCCTGCTGGGTGTCGTCGCCTACGAGTTCCTTCCCGTCGCCTCGGTCCCGAACGTCGACTTTCCCGCCGTCTTCGTCTCGGCCAGCCGGCCCGGCGCCGATCCGTCCGTGATGGCGGCGACCGTGGCCTCGCCACTGGAACGGCGGCTTGGCGAAATCGCCGGCATCAACCAGATCACGTCGACGAGTTCGCTCGGCACGACCAACATCCAGCTCCAGTTCGATATCGGCCGCAACATCGACAAGGCGGCGCGAGACGTGCAGGCGGCCATCAACGCCTCGCTCGTCGATTTGCCGAGCGACCTGCCGACGCTGCCACGTTTCCGCAAGGCGAATACGGCCGGCGCGCCTGTCTTCGTTCTCGCGCTGACCTCGAAGACGCTGTCGGCCAGCGCCATCTATGATGTCGCCGATACGGTGCTGGCCCAGCGCATCTCGCAGGTACCCGGCGTCGGCGACGTCACGGTCTCGGGTGCCGATCAGCCGGCCGTGCGGGTGCAGCTCAACCCCGTCGCGCTGTCGAACGCCGGCATCGCCACCGACGACGTCAGGACGGCGATCGTCAACGCCAATCCGCTCGGTCCCGTCGGCATCTTCAACGGCGAGCGCCAGAGCGAGACGTTGTCGCTGAACAAGCAGATGCGCACCGCGAAGGAGTTCCGCGATATCGTCATCAAGAGCTCCAACGGCAATTTCGTACGGCTGTCCGACGTCGCCGACATCGAGGATTCCGTCCGCAACGCCCGCTCCATCGCCTGGTTCAACAAGCAGCCGGCGGTGCTGATCCAGATCACCAAGCAGGGCGATGCCAACGTCATCGACACCGTCGACAGGGTCAAGGCGCTGATCCCCGCGCTGAAGCAGTGGATCCCGGCCGGCGTCGAGATCTCCACCCTGGTCGATCGGACCGGCACGATCCGCGCCAGCGTGCTCGACATGCAATGGACCCTGCTGGCAACCGCGTTCCTCGTCATGGTCGTTGTATTCGTCTTCCTGCGGCGCCTCACACCGACGATCGCGGCGGGCATCTCGGTGCCGCTGGCGCTGGCCGGGACCTGTGCCGGCATGTGGGTCGCGGGCTTCTCGATCGACAATCTGTCGCTGATGGCGCTGGCGATCTCCGTCGGCTTCGTGGTCGACGACGCCATCGTCATGATCGAGAACATGTTCCGCAATCTCGAGCAGGGCATGCGGCCGTTCCGGGCGGCGCAGGAGGGCGCCAAGCAGATCGGATTTACCGTGGTCTCGATCAGCCTGTCGCTGATCGCGGCCTTCACGCCGCTGATCTTCATGGACGGTATCGTCGGCCGTCTCCTGCGCGAATTCTCGCTGACGCTGACCTTCGCGATCCTGGTCTCGACGCTGGTGTCGCTCACGGTCACGCCGATGATTTGCGCCCATTACATCCGGCAGACCACCTCCGGCACCGCCACGCTGTTCGATCGGCTGATCGAGGGCTCGCTGTCACGGGTCGTCGCCTTCTACGCCCGCACCTTGCGCACCGTGTTGGAATTTCCGCTGCTGACGCTGATGGTGTTCTTCGCGACCATCGGCCTCACGGTGACGCTCTACATCAAGGTGCCCAAGGGCTATTTCCCGATCGACGATTCCGGTTTCATCATCGGCGCGACGCGCGCCTCGGCCGACATCTCGTTCCAGTCGATGCTCGGCCTCCAGCAGCGGCTCGCCGACATCGTGATGCAGGATCCGGCCGTGGCCGGCATCGGATCGACCGTGGGCAGCGGCGGCGGGCCGGGGGCGGCGACCTCGAACCGCGGCGTCATGTACATCAGCCTGAAGCCGCCGGAGGAGCGCGACCATGTCTCGACGCAGGTCGTCATCGACCGTCTCAGGCGCGCGCTGTATCCCGTGCCCGGCATCCGCCTCTTCATGTTCGCCGCCCAGGACGTGCGCGCCGGCGGCCGGCAGAGCGATTCCGACTATCAGTACACGTTGACCAGCACCGATCTCGGCCTGCTGCAGAAATGGGCGCCGATCGTCGCCAAACGGATGGAGAGCGTCGAGGGCATCACCGACATTTCCAGCGACCGCGATCCCGGTGGGCTTCAGCTGACCTTGTCGATCGACCGCCAGAAGGCCTCGGCCCTCGGCGTCAACGTCCAGGACATCGACAACGCGCTGAACAACGCGTTCTCGCAGCGTCAGATCTCGATCATCTATACCCAGCGCAATCAGTACATGACCGTGCTGGAGATCGACCCGAAATTCCAGGTCGATCCCTCCAACCTCGAACGCATCTATGTCGCGGGCGCCAATGACGTGCAGGTGCCGCTGTCGGCCGTGGTGCACGCGACGCGCACCCTCGCGGCGCTCGCGGTCTATCACTCGCAGTCGTTCCCCTCGACCACGGTGTCGTTCAACCTCCTACCCGACGTGCCGCTCCAGGCCGCGACGCAGAACATCCAGCGCGCGGTCGAGGAATTGCACATGCCCGAGGGCATCCGAGGCAGCTTTGACGGCAATGCCGGCGATTTCGCCAAGACCAGCAGCCGTCAGCCGCTCTTGATCCTCGGCGCGCTGGTCGCGATGTATATCGTGCTCGGCGTGCTCTATGAGAGTCTCGCCCATCCGCTCACGATCATCTCGACGCTGCCCTCGGCCGGCCTCGGCGCGCTCCTGGCGCTCCAGCTCACCAACACGCCGCTGACGGTGATCGCCTTCGTCGGCATCATCCTCTTGATCGGCATCGTCAAGAAGAACGGCATCATGATGGTCGACTTCGCGCTCGATGCCGAGCGCCAACGCGGGCTGTCCTCGGCCGAGGCGATCTTCGAGGCGTGCCAGGCGCGCTTCCGCCCGATCCTGATGACGACGATGGCGGCGCTGTTCGCCGGCATTCCGCTCGTGGTCGCGACCGGCCCCGGCACGGAGTTGCGCCGTCCGCTCGGCATCACCATCATCGGCGGCCTGTTCGTCTCGCAGATCCTGACGCTCTACACGACGCCGGTGATCTACCTCCTGATCGACCGTCTGCGGCGGCGATCTGCGCCGCGCCCGCTGGCTGCGCCGGCGGAATAGGTTGTTGAAGCGCCGCTTCAAGCGTATAGCGGCGCCATGTCCAACCTGCCCGACGCCGCGCCGGCCGAGCCGATCCCCGAATGCCCGCACTGCCAGAAGCCGATGCCGCTGTGCATCTGCGACAGCGTCACGCCCATTGAAAATCGCCTCTCGCTCCTGATCCTCCAGCATCCGCAGGAGCAGGACAGGGCGCTCGGCACTGCGCGGCTGCTTGCGAAACATTTCGCCGATGCCACGGTGCGCGTCGGCCTGTCCTGGCCGAGCCTGTCCAAGGCGCTGGGGCGGCCGGTCGAGAACGCCGCCCGTTGGGCCGTGCTCTATCTCGGCTCGGCCCGCGCCGCCGATCTCGACGCCGAGGGCGAGATCGTCGCGCTCAATCGCAAGGGCGAGGTCGCGGACAACCAGCGCGCGATCCTCGGCAAGCTCGAAGGCGTCGTGCTGCTCGACGGCACCTGGAGCCAGGCCAAGGCGCTGTGGTGGCGCAATCCCTGGATGCTGAAATGCCAGCGCGTGATCCTCAACCCGCAGAGCCCCTCGCGCTACGGACGCCTGCGCAAGGAGCCGCGCCGCGACGGGCTTTCGACCATCGAAGCGGCCGCAACGATTCTGGCTGGGCTCGAGAAGCGCCCCGACATCGCCGATGCGCTGCACGCCAGTTTTGAACGACTGTTAGCGCGCTACCGCGAGGTTCAAGCCGAAATGCCGGAATTGGCGCCAAAGCCGGCTCCAAAGGGCCGCCGGCGCGATTTCCGGCGCAGCAAGCGCGCCTGACGTCGACCATATCGTCCGCTTGTGCGGCTGTTGCACTTGCGACAAGCGCCGGAAATGTCTAAGGCATTCGGCCGTGGGGCCACGTGGCGGAGTGGTTACGCAACGGTCTGCAAAACCGTGTACACCAGTTCAATTCTGGTCGTGGCCTCCATCACAAGCATCTGATCTCTCAAAACAAATCGATTTGACGCAGATCCTGCCTGGACCGGCAGCCGACGGCCCATGCTCCGGGTTTGCCCGGGTCCTGGCGGAAACCCGCGATTCAGGCTCGTTGGCATAGCGTTCGCATGGATTGGGCGAAGCATCCCAACCAACGAGCGCTGGAGAAGCCGTGGGCGAAATCGTCCGATTTATTCCAAAATCCGAGCTGGAGCGGGCTCGCCTCATTCGTGAGGCGCGCGCGATCTATGACAGCATCTTTCCGCCGGCCGCGCCCGACCGGGTGCCGCAGAACGGTGAGGATCGCGTCAAGCCTTGACCGTTGGGGCGCCGGATTTTCGGCGAGCGTCTACAGCAAAACGCCCGCGAGGCGGGCGCTTCCGGTCACAATGAAGATGAACTCAGCAGGCCGCGTACCAGCCGTCGGGAAAGGGCAGGAGGGGCCAGGCGCCCTCGTTGTCGTTGGCGGCCTTGGGCGTCGCGTCGAAGCTCCACGAGCGGGGCACGAATTCCTCCTCCGGCGCGGGCGCAAAATCCTCGTGGATCATGACGTCCCGGACGGCATTCAGCAGCAAATTGAATTCGGCTTCGCTCATCACACCCTCCGGAACGCGGATGGCGCAATGTCGCAAAGCCGGTTTGTTTCCCGATTGATCCGATCGTTCGCATTTTAACGATCAGGCGATCAGGTCCCGATTGGTTAGCGATTCCTGAAAATCCCCTCGGGAACTCTAGGTTCCCGCGTCCGGCCGGCAGTGTGAAAGAGATCACATCTCCGCAGCTTTATTTCTCGCACCCTTCATCGCGACCCTGGCCGACGCAGCCGGGCGGGCAGGGCAGAACGGGAGAGCGGTCATGAAGGCAAGGTTCTTGCGGTTTGCAGGTGTGAAGAACAGGGCGCGCCGCGCCTCCACGGTCGGGCTGTTCCTGACGCTGTTTGCGTCCACGGCCCATGCGCAGGGAACGCCGGAGCAGCGCCGGGCCTGCACGCCCGACGTGTATCGGCTCTGCGCCGGCGAAATCCCCAACGTTCGCGCCATCACCGCGTGCCTGCGGCGCAACCGGGCCAGCCTGAGCGAAGGCTGCCGCAGCGTGTTCGACCAGGCCGGCGGGTAGTTCTGTGGATTTGTGCGCAGCAAGTGGCGCGCGCGCCACGCAAATCTGCTGATTGATGTCTGTGGATATGCTGCGGATAGGCTGTTGAGTGATGGTGCTCGTTCAACGGGCGTTCGCAATTCCGAGACGCGATCCGGTAGCCCGGATGGAGCGCAGAGGCTGGGCAAGTATTTGTTTGGGCGCGGCTTACGCGGCATATCGGAAAATTGGACGGATTTGGGCTCGGATTGGCGCTGGAGCGGGCCGTATCCGGGTGATGATGTCGGTGATGTCGGTGATGGCGTTGAGCAGCAAGAGTGCCAAATGCGGAAGCCGGCTTGCCAGATAGGCCATGAAGGCGTCGAGGCCGAGAATGCTGAGGACTCGGGAGAAATTGTAGCAAAGCGCCATCAGGCTCCATTCGCCACAGACTTTGTCGAAGCCGCGGACGAGGAAGTGGCGGTAGCCGGCCCGGCATTTGATGGTGCCGAAGGGGTGTTCGGCGAGTTCGGCGCGGCGGCGCATCTGGGCCTCGGCGCCCTGCATCCGCGCGCGATGCCGATCCAGCACCGCTTCATGCTCCCAGCGCTGGACGGTGCGCGTCGGGATCTTGACGGTGACACAGCGCGCGCGCAGCGGGCAGGCGTCGCAATCTGACTTGCGGCTGACATACCTGATCTCGATCCGGTTGCCGTTGGTCTTGCGACCGTCCGTGGGACGCAGCTGCTTGCCGGCGGGACAGCGATAGACATCCGCTTCGGCGTCGTAGGCGAACGCCTCATGGCTGATGCGATCCTGCGCTTCGAGCCGCGTGGTTCGCTTGGCCAGCGGAACGTAGGCGGCAATGCCGTTCTCCTCGCAGTCCTTGAGCGTATGGCCGTTGTAGTAGCCGGTATCGGCGAGAACCGTCAGCGTCTCGACGCCAAGCTCGTCCTTTGCGGCCTTGGCCATGTCGTAAAGCTGGCCGCTATCGTTGCCGTCGTTGACGACCTCGCTCGCCGCGATCAGAGCGTGCTTGTCGTCGACGCCGATCTGAACGTTATAGCCTGCCACCACCTGGCCGTTCTTCGACAACAGGCGGGCATCCGGATCGGTTCGCGACAGCTGCGTCTGCCCGCTCTCCTCCAGTCGTGCCAGATCGGCCTGCAAGCTGGCGCGCTTGGCCATCAACGCCGCCACCTCTTGTGCGAGGTCTCCGCCGCGACTGCCATCGCCTCCGCCATCCCGCCCCGCGGGTGGACGTTCCACCTCGGCGCTGTCGTTGGCCTCGAGCGTGGCACCATAGGCTTCAATATCCTGCTCGATCTCCGCCAGCCGCTTGGCGAGCTTGCGCTGCGTTTTGATGCTCGCCTTGCTGGCGTTGCCATCAAAAAACGCACCGTCGATCGCCACAACCTCTCCGCCAATCAGACCGAGTTCGCGCAGCATCAGCACAAACTCCCGGTTCACCGCCTTGAGCGTCTTCCAGTTCTCCTGGCGGAACTTGGCGATGGTGCGATAGCCCGGCACCAGGCGCTTCATCAGCCAGATCAGTTCCAGATTGCGCCGGGCTTCGCGCTCCAGGTTGCGCGACGACCGGATCCGGTTCAGGTAGCCATAAAGATAAAGCTTCAGCAGGTCGGCCGGGTCATAAGGTGGCTGTCCAGCCCCGCCGCTCGATCCGGCATGGCGGAAGCCAAGCTTCCCGAGGTCAAGCGCTGCAACAAAAGCCTCGATCACCCGAACCGGATTGTCGCCGGCCACATAATCTTCCACCCGCGCCGGCAGAAGGCTCGGCTGATCCCGCCTGACGCCGGTTTTGAAGGTACGATTCGTCATGCCGAATCCTACCTTCACTCGATGTTAGAATCTTGCCCAGTCTCGAAGCGAAATCCGGGGCCGCTGTGTCCGCCGCGGAATCCCGGATTACGTTTCGCTCGATCCGGACTACAAGCTACGAGCCCTAGCGTTGCCCGTCGGGCAAAACACGCCACGGCTCGGTCAATCGCCTACGCTGAAATATTCGCCTTTACAGAATTTCTGATTTAGCGCATTGTCGTGCCACCTCATCCCAGTCAGAGGGGCGTATCGCGATCGTCACGAAACGCGGGATGGGCCGTGGTGGACGCTGGCAGCACCGGCGCGACGGGCAATCGCAGGGCGGGAGACCGTGAGCGATCGCGGCGCGCACACGAACGGCGCTATCAGCGTACGGCAAAACCGTGTCGTCCTGACGCCCGGGGTCTGTGCGTCAAGCCTTGCGGCGATGTGTGCTGCCCGACCGGGTGCGTTCATCAGTCATCCGCAAGGCGACGGGGGCAATAGTGCATCGCTCCCCGGGGAGAACTCGGCATAAGCCGTCAAACCATCGCGCAGGGAAGGCCGGTTGTTTTAGGCTTCACCTGTATGCCGCTGTGCAACCCTTGTAGCGCAACCTTCCGCACAGTGGACCCGTGGGTGCCCGGCCGGCACCCGGTCTTCCCTGCGCCCTCTGACAAAGAGGGTATCGTGATGAAGCAAAGCTCGGGCGAGAAAAGCCGCGAGGACGCGCAGGTGTGTCTGCGAGTTGAGATGCGAGTTGGCGGCGCCCGGTGATGCCTCTTGCTCCGTCATTGCGAGCGAAGCGAAGCAATCCAGAGTATCACCGCGGAGGGATTCTGGATTGCTTCGTCGCAAGAGCTCCTCGCAATGACGAACTGAGAGAGCTCGTTGCATTTCATCTCAAATTGCAACTCGCGCGTGCAAGAAGTCTTGATCGGCGGGTGATCTAAGGTGATCTGCCTGCCTTGAACGCGCGCCTGAGCGATCGCGACTAACCAACAGAGTGCCTAAGGGATCAGTGGAACGTGATCGCGACTCCTCTTCCTAAAGCACCAAAATGGTGCTTTGGTGCTTTCCATGAGCCCGTCGCCCCGAAACGCTCCGTCCGCGCTGCGTTACAGGCTTGCCCCGGACCCGGCCGCCAAGGCCGCGCTGGAGGCGACGTTTAGGGCTTATGACCGCATGATGGAGATTCTCGACGAGGTCGCGCGGAGCCACAATGTGGGTTCCAACGTGGTCCTGCTCCACGCCCATGCCTATGACCCGATCCGCAAGCAGACCGCGCTGCCCTCGCGCCTGGTGACGCTGGGCCTGCGCGACCGCGCCGACTATCGCGCGGCGCAGGGCCGCCGCCTCCCGCTCGACGACAAACTCGCCAAGATCAAGGGCCCCGCCACCATCTCGATTGCGACCGTCGAGGGCCGCTTCAGCGTGCCTTTCGACTACGCGGGCTACACCGAAGGCTGGGGGCAGAGCGTGCCCGCGCACCTGATCCGTACCGACGACGGTTTCGAAGTTCACTACGGCGTCACGCCGAACATTCTGCCAGAGGAGGAGAACGCTATGGATACCATCGCTGCCGCCCCCGACAATTTCCTGTCCCGGGTCGGGCGTCTGATCGCCGGGATCGCCTATGACGCGATCGAGCAGGCGGAAGGCAAGAACAAGCTCAAGGTGGTTGGACAGGCCATCCGCGAGATCGAGCGCGCCGAGAGCGAGGCGCGCGATGCACTCGCGGCCGCGCGGGCCGAGGAATACCGCCTCAACGCGCGCCGCACCGAGATCGAGCGCGGGATGACCGATCTTGCCGCCAAGATCGAGGGCGCGATCGCCGACGGGCGCGACGATCTCGCCCGCGCCGGCATCGCGCGGCAGATGGATCTGGAAGCCCAGTTCGAGGTGCTCTCGCGGGCCATCGACGAGAACAACGAGAAGATCGAGCAATGCGTGACGTCGCTGCGCGCCGTGCTGTCGGCGCTCCAGGATGCCGAGCAGCGCCGTGCCGATCTCGCAAAGAGCGAGGCCGTCGCAAGCCAGGAGGCGTCGGCATCGCCCCGGAAGCAGGGCGGCGGTTCTGCGGCCGCGAAGGCGCTGCGCGCGGGCAGGGCGGTGGCAAGGGTCACCGGCGTGCCGCCGGGCATCCCTTATTCGAGCGACATCGACGAGCTCAGCACGTTGCATCGCGACAAGGAAATTGCAGCGAGGCTGGCCCGGCTGAAGTCGCGCTCCTGAGTGCCGTGTCATGAGCGCTCTGCTCGAACACGTCATGTCGCCGGAGGTCAGGCCGTTCGCGATCGCGGCGGCCATGATCGTCATCGTCGGCTCGATCGAGGTGGTCTCGATGCTGGTGGGGGCGTCCTTGAGCGAAATGCTCGGCACCAACATCGATTTCGGTCACCCCAGCGACAATGGCGTGATCAACGCGATCTCGTGGATCAATGTCGGCGGCGTGCCGCTGCTGATTTTCCTGCTGTTGCTGCTGGGCGCCTTCTCCATCACGGGCTTCCTGATCCAGGACGTGGCGCGGATGGTGGCCGGTCCCTTGCCAGCGTCGGTCGCCTCGATCGGGGCGGTCGCTGCATCGGTTCCGCTGGTCCGCACCGCCAGCAGGGCGATCGCGCGGGTCATTCCCAAGGATGAGAGCTATGCCGTCGGCCTCGGCGATCTCGTCGGCCGCATCGGCGAGGTCGTCATCGGCCCGCTCGACCAGGGGCCGCCCGGCCGCGTCAGCGTCGCCGACGTCCACGGCAACCGTCATTTCGTCTGGGCGGTTGCAGCACCTTCATCGTCGCCGCTGCCGCAGGGAACCATGGTTCTCCTGGTCGATCGCGACGGCAGCCGCTTCGTTGCGGTGAAGGCCGACGATGAACTCAAACCCTCCAAGCCCAGTCTAAGCAGCAGCTAAGTCATTATCGGAGAAAGTCATGTTCGACATCGCAGTCCCGGCCATGATCGGCGTCGCGCTGATCGTCGTCCTGGGGATCGTCTTCACCATTCTCTACAAGCGCGCCACGCGCGACGAGGCATTCGTCCGCACCGGGCTCGGCGGCAAGAAGGTCGTGCTCGACGGCGGCGCCATGATCCTGCCGATCTTCCACTCCTATGCCAGCGTCAACCTGAAGACGCTGCGGCTCACCGTCGAGCGCAAGGAGCGGGAATCGCTGATCACCAAGGACCGCCTGCGCGTCGACATCGTCGCCGAGTTCTACGTGCGCGTCCGTCCCGACGAGGAGAGCATTGCGCTCGCAAGCCAGACGCTGGGCGCGCTGACCAACGATGCCGAGGCGCTTCGCAACCAGGTCGAAGCAAAGTTCGTCGACGGCCTGCGCTCGGTAGCTGCGACCATGAGCATCCTGGAACTCCAGGAGAAGCGCTCGGACTTCGTCAAGCACGTGCAGTCTACGGTCGAGTCCGATGTGAAGTCGAACGGGCTCGAGCTTGAATCGGTGTCGCTGACCAAGCTGGACCAGACCGACGTCAAGTTCTTCAACCCGGAGAATTTCTTCGACGCCGAAGGTCTCACCCAATTGAAGACCGTCACCGAGACCCGTCGCCGCGACCGCAATGCCATCGTGCGCGACAACGAGGTGGCGATCGCGCAAAAGGACCTCGAGGCGCGGCAGCAGACCCTCGGGATCGAGCGGACCAAGAAAGAGGCCGAACTCTCGCAGGAGCGCGACATCGCGAACAAGACCGCGAGCACCCGCGCCGAGGTCGCGACCGCGACGCAGACCGCACGCCTGACCGAAGAGAACGCCCGTATCGACACCGACCGCGCCGTTGCCGAGAAGGAGGCGGGCGCCAAGCAGGTTAAGGAAACCGCGGTGATCGAGTCGGATCTGGCGATCAACAAGCGCAAGACCGACGCCCAGCGCGAGATCCAGATCGCGACCCAGGAGAACGAGATCCAGATCGCCGCCAAGAGCAAGCAGACATCGGAAGCCGTTACCGAAGCCAAGACCGCCGAAGCGCTCGCGGTCTCCGCGGAGGAAAAGGTCGTGACCGCGCGCGCCGTCGAGGTCGCCGACCGTGCCCGTCTCACCCAGGTGCTGGCTGCGCGCACCGAGGCCGAGCGCAAATCGACCGAGCTGATCGTCGCGGCCGAGGCCGAGAAGAAGGCCTCGCTCGATCGCGCCGAGGCCGTGAAGACGCTGGCAACCGCGGAAGCCGAGTCCAACAAGATCAAGGCCGTCGGCGTCCGCAACATCGGTGAAGCCGAGGCCGCCGTCATTACCATGAAAAACGAGGCGCAGAACAAGCTCGGCACCAACGTCATCGATTTCGAGATCGCCAAGAAGCGGATCGAGACCATGCCCTCGGCGCTTGCCGAGATGGTGAAGCCAATCGCCAACCTCAAGGATGTCCGCATCCTGCACACCGGCGGTGCGTTCGGCGGCAACGGTGCTGGCGGCGGCAATGTCGGCTTCGGCGAAGGCCTCGCCGGCGAGCTTCTGAAGGTGCACGCGCTGCGTCCGATGATCGACGAGATCCTGCGCCAGAGCGGCTTTGCGCCGGGCGAGGATCCCGTGAAGGCACTGGTCGGCGCCGTGACGGGGAAGGGCAATGGCGCCGCGGTGCCTGTGGCTGCGCCCGCACCGGAGAAAACAAACGCCGCCGATCTATGAATGCCCATTCATTGCTGCGGAGAATTCGAAACGATAAGAACAGGCCGTGCGCGTCTCGCGTCGCGCACATCTTCCGGAGTGCTGATTGAGGGTGTCTCGAAGCCGTCGATCGCGCTCCGGACGAATCTTTCGAGGCAACGCCATTTGTTGCCGCGGCGCCTGCGCCGATCGACGCCAGGCGCCGAAGCCTGTTTCGATCGGGAGATTTTCGATGAAGTATTTTCTGTCTGGACTGATCGCGATCGGATTTGCGATCGCGGCCGCGCCTTCGTTCGCGGCTGACGCCCGCAACGTCACCGTCGTCAACGAGACCGGCTATGCCATCAAATTCCTCGGCTTCAACGCGCCGGACGATGGCCTCGACGAATGGGAGAACGAGCTCGAGAAGGTCTTGCAGAACCAGGCGAGCACCTATGTCGAGTTCGACGAGGACGACGAGGGCTGCGTCTGGAACATTCGCGTCGACTGGCAGAATTACGACGAGGCCGTGCTCTGGAAGAACGTCAACCTCTGCAAGATGACCGCGCTGCGGCTGCGCTACGACCCCGGCACCAAGACCACTTCGTTCCTGGCCGAGTAGCTCGGCTCTCCCATGGCCGGAGGAGGGGCCGCATCATGGCCCTTCCTCAGGCGCCTTGCGAGGATGACGAATTCGTCCTTTGCAAGCGCAACCGGCTTTGTTATACGCAGCCGCGCGCGAACAACTGGTTCGCCTTTTCCTCGGTAGCTCAGCGGTAGAGCATCCGACTGTTAATCGGATGGTCGCTGGTTCGAATCCAGCCCGGGGAGCCAAATTTCCGTTATATTTCAATGTGTTGACGTCACGCTCTGATGTGGCGTGCAATGCCGTTCGCGTGATCTGCGAGCGCCATCCTGCGCCGCCCCCTGGGAATCGCGTTCAAGCAGACGTGTCCAGCGGCGCCGTCGCGCCACGAGGGCGGCGCCAAATCGACTCAATTGATATCGAGCTTGGCCAGTGCCGGATTTTTACGGAGCTGATTCCCCATGCCAGACATCCAGGTCGACCGTTTTCATATGGCCCCCTCGATTCTGCCGGCCGACATTCCCGAACTCAGCGACGATGAATGCCTTGCTTGCCTCGCGCGAGCGGTCGAGGCACCCGATTCGGCGCGGCTGGACGAGGTCGCCGCTCTGATCGGCCGCCTTGCTGTGGCGATCGAATAATTCATCCTACACCCTGATGCGGTGAGCGCTGGCCGGCGCGTGCCAACGGCCATGTTGCGTTTTCGCCGGGCATGTTCCAAAGATGCCGCCAACTCATCTCAGCGGCATCGTCCGCATTTCAGGGTCCGCAAATGTCCGGTTTTTCGACCGCGCGCCTCAAGATGGTCGATGGCCAGGTGCGCACCAATGACGTCACCGACCGTCGTATTCTCGATGCCATGCTTACGGTTCCGCGCGAGGCCTTCGTGCCCGCCAGCAGGCAGGCATTGGCTTACCTCGACCTCGACCTCGATGTGAGCGAGGGGGGCGCCAAGCGGTTCCTGATCAAGCCGCAACTGACCGGCAAGCTGCTCCAGGCTGCCGAGATCGGCGAAGGCGACAACGTGCTCGTCGTCGGCTGCGCCACGGGCTATCTCGCCGCGCTCACTGCCAAGCTTGCGCATCAGGTTACCGCGACCGAATGCGATTCGGCGCTGGCCGCGAAGGCCAATGACGCCTTTGCCGCCCTCGGGCTCGGCAACGTCACCTGCAAAGCCGCGTCCTGTGCCGAGGGCGATGCGTCGGCCTCCCCCTATGACGTGATCGTCCTCAACGGCGCCGCCGAGGTGATGCCGGAGGGGTTGCTCGGGCAGCTCAAGGAAGGCGGGCGGCTGGTGGGAGTTTCAGCCGAATCCAAGCCGCCGCGAGCCATGATCGTGACCCATACCCACGGTGAATTCGGCCATCGGGCGCTGTTCGATGCCGCCGCGCCGGTCCTTCCCGGGCTGGAACGGGCCGCCGCTTTCGTGTTCTGATGCCCAAGGCCGATAAAATCCCGTTCTGAATCAGAAGTGTGGCCGGGATGCTGCACGTGAAGATTCTCCACCGGGAACTACCTTGAGGTAGTTCCGTCGCCGCAATCGGCGTCCTATGTTGCTGCGGGGCAATGACTCCAATTGGTAGACGATAACCCAGCTCGCGGGCACGAGCCGGGCGTTAGAATGAACGGAATTTCAGGGATGCATGGGGTGAAGCTCTTCACCGGAGCTGCGGTTTCGGTCCTGCTGCTGTCGCTAGCCGGGCCGACGCCTGCCTTGGCGGATACGATCGAGTCCGCGTTGGTGCGCGCCTATCAGAACAATCCACAGCTCAACGCACAACGTGCCCAGGTGCGCTCGACAGACGAGAACGTGCCTCAGGCTTTGTCGGGCTATCGCCCCAGGGTCTCGCTGACGGCGAGCGCCGGCTATCAATATCAGGATTTGCAGAGTGGTGTGGGGAGCAACTCAATCAGCGGAACCACCTTACCTCGCAGCGTTGGAGTTACCGCTTCACAGACGGTCTACAATGGCAACCAGACTGCCAACAGAACGCGGGCGGCCGAGAGTCAGGTGTCCGGCTCCCGCGAAGCGTTGCGCAGCCTCGATCAAAGCGTCCTGCTCCAGGCCGCCACGACCTACATGGATTATCTGCGCGACGCGGCAAACCTCGAAGTCCAGCGCAGCAACGTACGGGTGCTGGAGCAAACGCTCAAGCAGACCCGGGATCGTTTCAATGTCGGCGAAGTGACGCGCACCGACGTCGCGCAATCGGAAGCGCAACTGGCTGCCGGCAAGACGCAGGCGCTCACCGCCGAAGCGAATCTCACCACGACGCGGGCAAATTTCCGTCGCATCATCGGAAACGAGCCGACGAACCTGGCACCGGGCTCGCCGGTCGACCGCTTCCTGCCTGCGACGCTCGCTTCGGCCGTCGCGCTCAGCTTGGTTGAGCATCCCAACGTCACGGCGGCAATGTTCGGCATTGACGTCAATTTCTTGCAGGTGAAAGTCGCCGAAGGTGCGTTGCTGCCGACGGTTACGGTCCAGGCATCGGCCACGCAGGCCAACGAACAGTCCTTGATTCAGTTGCGCTCGTTTAACGCATCCGCGCTCGCGCAGGTCTCGGTACCTATTTATCAGGGCGGTAGCGAATATGCGTTGATCCGCCAATCCAAGGAAAACTTGGCGCAGCAGCGCCTGAACCTCGAAACCACGCGCGATCAGACCCGCGCGACCGTGGTGCAGTGGTGGGGGAACTTGCAGGCTGGCAAGGCGCAGGTGCAGTCCGCACAGGCCCAAGTCGCAGCGTCCGAGATCGCGTTGAACGGCGTGCGCGAGGAGGCCAAGGCCGGCCAGCGCACCACGCTCGACGTCCTCAACGCGCAGCAGGCGCTGGTCAATGCGCGCGTCGCGCTGGTCACGGCGCAGCATGATCGCGTTGTTGCATCCTATAACGTCCTCTCGGCTGTCGGCCGCCTGTCGCCTCAGGTCCTCGGCCTCGCGACCACGGTCTATGATGCCAGCGTGCACTACCAGCAGGTCCGCGACAGCTGGGTCGGCGTACGCACGCCCGACGGACGCTGATGTCCGTAGTGATCCGGTCGGTCTCGTGAATAGACGAGGTCGACCGGTGCTTTGCTTGCAATCATCAAATTCCCTGACATAGCCTTGCCAAGAAGATGCGGGTCGATTCGCCCGTATCGATGCCGTGTGCGTAAAGCTTGAGTGCCGCGGGCAGGGGCGCACCGCCGCACGTTGAGCCGTGATCTGGGGACAAGTCGGGCTGCCGCGACGAAAATGTCGGACCGTCATTCCGGAACCGGCCAATCCTGTCGTGCTTGGTGTAAAACAACGCATGCGAGGGCGTTGATGATGTGGAGTCGGAGATGACGCAGCCTGCAAAGGTCACAGAACCCTCGATGGAGGAGATTCTGGCCTCGATCCGGCGCATCATTGCCGACGATGAGGCCAAGCCGCCGCCGACGGAGGCGGCCAAACCCGAGAAGCCTGCGACGCCCGCCGTATCGCCAAAGCCGCAGGCGATGAACGACATTCCGCCATCCAAGGTTGCGCCGCCCAAACCCGCCGCCGAGAGGGCCGCACCGCCGCCGGCCGCAAAGCCGGCGCCGCCGCCACCCGCACCTGCGGTGGACGCATCCAACAGCCAGGATGATATCGACGCGCTGCTCGCCGGGCTCGACGCGGCCACACCTGCGCCCGAGGTTCGCGCTCCCGAGCCGGAGCCCGAACCCGAACCGGACGTGCTCGAATTGACCGACGAGATGGCGATGGACCCGACACCGCCTCCGCCGCCACCGAGCTTCCGCAAGGTCGAGCCGCGCGACGATCTCGAATTCGCCGAATCGCCGCCGCCGCGCCCCGTGCCGCCGCCGGCTTACGCATCGGTGGACTTCGATGCGCCGCCGCTGCCTCCGCAACAGCCGATCCTGGCGCAATCGACGGTCTCAGCAGTCGAATCCGCCTTCAACTCGCTGGCCCATACGGTGCTGAGCAGCAATGCACGGACGCTAGAGGATCTGGTCAAGGAGATGCTGCGTCCGATGCTGAAATCCTGGCTCGATGACAACCTGCCGGGTCTGGTTGAACGCATCGTGAAGGCCGAAATCGAGCGGGTCTCGCGGGGCGGCCGCTAGGGAGGGCCATGCGGCCCCGATAAAGCCCTGCTCCTGCGTCATATTCGGCCTGCGGCTCGGTCCGGAGACGCCTGCCGTTGAGCTTCCCGTTGACTTGAACCGCGCGCGCGGCTTTCTAGCAGCCCCATGATCGAGAAAAATTACCAGCCCGCCGATATCGAAGCCCGCATGTCCGTCGTGTGGGAGGACAGCCTTGCCTTCAAGGCCGGCCGTCCCGACCGCCGCGACGCGGTGCCGTTCACCATCGTGATCCCGCCGCCCAACGTGACGGGTTCGTTGCACATGGGCCACGCCCTCAACAACACGCTCCAGGATATCCTCTGCCGGTTCGAGCGCATGCGCGGCCGCGACGTGCTGTGGCAGCCCGGCACCGACCATGCCGGCATCGCCACCCAGATGGTCGTCGAGCGCCAGCTGATGGAGCGTCAGCAGCCCGGCCGTCGCGAGATGGGCCGCGAGAGGTTTCTGGAGCGGGTCTGGGAGTGGAAGGCCGAGAGCGGCGACACCATCATCAATCAGCTCAAGCGTCTTGGCGCCTCCTGCGACTGGTCGCGCGAACGCTTCACCATGGACGAGGGCCTGTCGAAGGCTGTCATCAAGGTGTTCGTCGAGCTGCATCGCGACGGTCTGATCTACAAGGACAAGCGGCTGGTGAACTGGGACACCAAGCTGCTGACCGCGATCTCCGATCTCGAGGTGCAGCAGACCGAGGTCAAGGGCAGCCTCTGGTATCTGCGCTATCCGATCGAGGGCAAGAATTTCAGCCCCGAGGATCCCTCGACCTTCATCGTCGTCGCCACCACGCGGCCCGAGACCATGCTCGGTGACACCGGCGTGGCCGTGCATCCCGACGATGAGCGCTATCAGAAGCTGGTCGGCAAGAACGTGATCCTGCCGCTGGTCGGCCGCAAGATCGAGATCGTCGCTGACGACTATTCCGATCCGGAGAAGGGTTCGGGCGCGGTGAAGGTGACGCCGGCGCACGACTTCAACGATTTCGAGGTCGGCAATCGCCACGGCCTGCGCCGGATCAGCGTGCTTGACAGGGAAGGCTGCCTCGATCTCGTCGACAACGAGGATTACCTGCGCGGCCTCCCCGAGGGCGCCACGCAATTCGCCGAGGAGTTCAACAAGGTTGACCGTTTCGCCGCGCGCAAGCGCATCGTCGAGCGGCTGGAGAGCTTCGGCTTCGTCGAGCGGATCGAGCCGCACACCCACATGGTGCCGCATGGCGACCGCTCCAACAGCGTGATCGAGCCGTATCTGACCGACCAATGGTATGTCGACGCCAAGACGATGGCCAAGCCGGCGATCGCGGCGGTGCGGTCGGGCGAAACCTCCTTCGTGCCGAAGAATTGGGAAAAGACCTATTTCGACTGGATGGAGAACATCCAGCCCTGGTGCATCTCGCGTCAGCTCTGGTGGGGCCACCAGATTCCGGCCTGGTACGGTCCTGACGGCAAGGTCTTCGTCGCCGAGACCGAGGAGGAGGCCGTCAGCCACGCGCTTGGCTATTATGTCGAGCAGGAGGTCATCACGCCCGAGCAGGGGCGCGAGATGGCGCTCGACCGCAACAAGCGCGAAGGCTTCATCACCCGCGACGAGGACGTGCTCGACACCTGGTTCTCGTCGGCGCTGTGGCCATTCTCGACGCTCGGCTGGCCGGAAGACGTACCCGAGGTGCAGCGCTACTATCCGACCAACGCGCTGGTGACCGGCTTCGACATCATATTCTTCTGGGTCGCCCGCATGATGATGATGGGCCTGCACTTCATGAAGGAGGTGCCGTTCTCGACGATCTACATCCACGCCCTCGTCCGCGACGAGAAGGGCGCTAAGATGTCGAAGTCGAAAGGCAACGTCATCGATCCCCTCAAGCTGATCGACGAATACGGCGCGGACGCGCTGCGCTTCACGCTGGCGGCGATGGCGGCGCAGGGCCGCGACATCAAGCTCGCCACCAGCCGCGTCGAGGGATACCGCAATTTCGCGACAAAGCTCTGGAATGCCTGTCGTTTCGCCGAGATGAACCACTGCGCCGTGCCTGAGGGCTTCGAGCCGGCGAAGGCGAAGGAGACACTGAACCGCTGGATCGCGCATGAGAGCGCGCACACCACGCGCGAGGTGACCGAGGCGATCGAGGCCTACCGCTTCAATGACGCTGCCAGCGCGATCTATCGCTTCGTCTGGAACGTCTATTGCGACTGGTATGTCGAGCTCGCAAAGCCCGTGTTGCTTGGTCCGGACAGTCCCGCCAAGGACGAGACCCGCGCCATGGTTGCCTGGGCGCGTGACGAGATCCTCAAGCTGCTGCACCCCTTCATGCCCTTCATCACCGAAGAGCTGTGGGAGGTGACGGCGAAGCGCGACGGCCTGCTTGCACTGGCGCCGTGGCCGCTGAAGCCGACCGAGCCGACGCCGGAGCAGCTCGCGATGCTCGCGGCGACGACGAGGCCGACCGATCCACTCGCCTCGCCGGCCTGGGTGCTGCCGATCTTCGACCATGCCGACTTCACCGATCCCAAGGCCGAGGCCGAGATCGGCTGGGTGATCGACCTCATCACCCAGATCCGTTCGGTGCGCGCCGAGATGAACATACCGCCGGCGACACTGACGGCGCTGGTGCTCGCTGGCGCCTCGGCCGAGACCAGGGAACGTGCGCCGCGCTGGACCGATGTCATCAAGCGCATGGCGCGGCTGTCCGAGATCTCCTTCGCCGACCGTGCGCCTGACGGCGCGGTTCAGCTGCTGGTGCGCGGCGAGGTGGCCGCGCTGCCGCTGAAGGGCGTGATCGACGTTGCCGCCGAGCGCACGCGCCTCGACAAGGAGATCGGCAAGGCCGATGCCGACATCAAGCGCGCCGAGTCCAAGCTGGCGAACGAGAAATTCGTCGCCAACGCGGCCGAGGAGGTCGTTGAGGAGGAGCGCGAAAAGCGCGAGGCCGCGCTGGCCCGCAAGGCCAAGCTGCTGGAGGCGCTGGAGCGGCTGAAGCAGGCGTCGTAGGGCTATTTCGGAAACGGCTTGCTGAGGAATTTCGAGCCCCGGACGCCGTAGCGCCAGGGCAACTCCACGGCCTTGGTGATGCCGATCCGGATTCCGGTCGCGACCTCGACATCCTCCGTCCGCGCATGCAGTGCGATCGGCGCCCGGTCGAGGGGCAGGGCGTTGTGAGCGATGGTGATGCCGAGCGCTTCGGTCAACTTGCCCGGGCCCGAGCACAGCGCGTGCAGGTCCTGGAGATGACGGCGACGGCGCATCGCAGCTAGGCCATGCGTCGGCTCCAGCGCGCGGATCAGCACGGCGCTGGCCGAGCCTTCGTCCTCGCAGACGAAGTTCACGCACCAATGGATGCCGTAGGAGCGGTAGACATAGGCAAAGCCGGGCGGACCGAACATGATCTGGTTCCGCGGCGTCGGGCCGTTGTAGGAGTGCGCCGCCGGCTCGGTATGATGATAGGCCTCGACCTCGACGATGATCCCGCCGACGCCATCGACGAGCATGGTGGCCCCAATTAGATCGCGGGCGACCTCGCGCACCTCGCGGTCGAAAAAGGCACGTTTCAGCGGCTTGCCAAGCGGCGGTGTGGAAGGTTTCGAGACTGGAGCCATTCGAGGTGAGAATCGCCTGAGAACAGAGCAGGATATTGCCCATATCTGCCATGTTCCCTGAAGCGGGGCGAGCCGGGTTGCGATGCCAGGCCAGACCGACTAGGTAGGACCTGAACAGACCGGACACCCTATGGTCGTTATTGTCGATACCATCTCGAACCCGCTGCGCCCGCGCCACCCGGAAAAGGTGAACCGGCCCGATTCTGCTTCGCCGCCGAAGCCGGACTGGATTCGCGTGCGCGCGCCCAATACCCGCGGCTATGCCGACACCCGCAACATCGTGCGGGCGAACGGCTTGCACACGGTGTGCGAGGAGGCGGGCTGCCCGAACATCGGCGAGTGCTGGGACAAGAAGCACGCGACCTTCATGATCATGGGTGACACCTGCACCCGCGCCTGTGCCTTCTGCAACGTCAAGACCGGCCTGCCGAATGCGCTCGATGCCTCGGAGCCGCAGCACGTCGCCGAAGCCGTGGCCAAGCTCGGCCTCGCCCATGTCGTCATCACCTCCGTCGACCGCGACGACCTCACTGACGGCGGCGCCCAGCATTTCGCAGAAACCATCCGTGCGATCCGGGCCGCGTGCCCCTCGACCACGATCGAGATCCTGACGCCGGACTTCCTGCGCAAGGAGGGAGCACTCGAGGTCGTCGTTGCCGCGAAGCCCGACGTCTTCAACCACAATCTCGAGACCGTGCCGTCGCGCTATCTCACGGTGCGGCCGGGCGCGCGCTATTTCCATTCAATCCGGCTGTTGCAGCGGGTCAGGGAGCTCGATCCCACCATCTTCACCAAGTCCGGCATCATGGTCGGCCTCGGCGAGGAGCGCCACGAGGTGCTCCAGGTGATGGACGATCTGCGCTCGGCCGAGGTCGACTTCCTGACCATCGGTCAGTACCTCCAGCCGACCCGGAAGCATCATGCCGTGATGCGCTTCGTGCCGCCCGACGAGTTCGCCTCCTACGAAAAGGTCGCCTACACCAAGGGTTTCCTGATGGTGTCGGCAAGCCCGCTGACCCGCTCGTCGCATCATGCCGGCGAGGACTTTGCGAGATTGAAGGCCGCGCGGGCAGCTAGCACCCGCTGAATCGCCATGCCCAAATTTTCGAGCAAGCGCCGTGTCAATCACAGTGCATCCGAGATGTTTGATCTGGTCGCCGACGTCGAGCGCTATCCGGAATTCGTGCCGCTGTGCAGCGCGCTGAAGGTGCGGCAGCGGATGGCGAAGCCCGACGGCACCGAGGTGCTGGTCGCCGACATGACGGTGTCGTTCAAGCTGGTCAAGGAATCCTTCACCAGCCGGGTGACGCTGGATCGCGACAATCTGAAGATCCTGGTCGAATATCTGCAAGGCCCCTTCAGCAAGCTCGAAAATCGCTGGACGTTCGAATCCAAGGGTGAGGGCGTCTGCGACGTCGGATTTTTCCTCTCCTACGAGTTTAGGAGCCGCATGCTGGGGATGCTGATGGGCTCGATGTTCGACGCCGCATTCGCGCGTTTCTCCACAGCGTTCGAGAAGCGGGCCGATGTGATCTACGGCCGGCCGAAGCTGGCGTCGTCGTAGCCGTTCCGGCTGGCTCCGCCGTCATTGCGAGGAGCTCTTGCGACGAAGCAATCCAGCGTCTCTCCGTGGCGACAGTCTGGATTGCTTCGCGGAGCCTTGTCATCGGGCCGCGCTTCGCGCGGACCCGTTGGCTTGCCATCACGGTGGGGAGGCAGGCGCGCCGAACCCTTCAATCCACCGCCTTCACCACATCCGGCGGCTGCGAGGCGTAGTAAGCTGCGGCCTGATCGATCTCCTGCGGCGTCATCGCACGGGCGACGTTGCGCATCTGCTGGCTGATGTCGTTGCGGCGCTCGCCGGAGGCGAAGGCCTGGAGCTGCGCCTTCATATAGGCCTCCGATTGGCCCTCCAGCCATGGGCTGCCGGTCTTGTTGTCGAGGCTGCCATGGCAGGAGCCGCAGGGCGCGATACCGCGCATCGGGGCGCCGTAGATGACGATGTTGGGTTTCGGATGTTGCGGCGTCGGGTGGTAAGCCGGCAGCCGCGGCAGATAGGCGTAATAATTCGAGAGATCGGCAATCTCTTGGTCCGTCAGATTGACGGCGAACGGCGACATCACGGCGTTGGTCCGGGCGCCGGAGCGAAAATCGTGCAGCTCCTTGTAGATCACGGCCGCATACTGGCCGGCGAGGTTCGGCGAGTCCGCGCGGCTGATGCCGGTCGGGCCGTGGCAGATCGCGCAGCGCTGCGCCAGCGTGGCGCCGCGGCCGATGGCCTCCTGGCTCGGGCGTGACAGCGTGGACGAAGTCAGCACGACCTCCGACAGGCGCTTGCTCTGTTCGGGCGCCGTCACGCTGGCCGCGCGTTGCGGCACGCCGGCGGCGCTACAGATGGCATCCCAGACATTGGCGAACTGAACCCAGGGCTGCGCGAAGGGCAGCACGATGAAGCCCGCAATCGCCGTCACGATCAGAATGGCAGCGGTGATGCCGACGCCGAGCGTGAAATGCCTGTTGCGGAAGGTGAAGAGGTCGCGCGCGCTCATCACTGCGCTCCCACATAGACCGCCGGCACCGAGGTGCCCTCGCTCAGTGCCAGTGTCAGGATCGGGTAGCCGTAGTTGGTGAGGGTGAGGCCGATCATCAACGCCACCCACAGCGCATGAGTGTTGAGCGCGACCGGCACGGTCGCCGGCTGATGCACGGCGAGGGCGAAGCGGTAGGGGCCGGCGTCGGCCTGAGGCGCGCGCATGCCGCGCGCCAGGATGACGATGAATATGAGGCCCGAGGCCAGCAGAATGAAGCCGCCGATCGCCGAGAGCGTGACCGAAAGCGCCTGCGGCGCGATCGCGGGATCGCCGAAGTCGAAATAGGCCATGCGGCGCGGCATGCCGAGGATGCCGACCCAGTGCCATGGGAAGGTGGTGACGATCATGCCGACGAACCACAGCCAGAGCTGGGTGCGGATTAGGCGGAGATCGATCAGCTCCCGGCCCGTCAGATGCGGCCATAGATCATAGGCGATCGCAAAATACATGATCACGATGGCGCCACCGAAGATCAGGTGGAAATGCCCGGTGATCCACTGCGTGTTGTGGATCGACGCATCGAGCTGATAGCTCATGTTGATGAGGCCGCCGGCGCCGCCGAAGCCGAGCATGACGAAGGAGAAAGCCAGCGCCAGCATCATCGGATTGTCCCAGGGCAGGGCCCAGAGCCAGCCGAACATGCCGCGCCCGCCGCGCAGGCGGGCGGCGATCTCGACGGATGCGCAGATCGTGAACACGGTCAGCAGCGTCGGCAGTGCCACCAGCGCCGTGAAGGCCGAATGGATGAACTTAAAGCCGGCGCCGACCTGCGGATCGGCAAAGGTGTGGTGCATGCCGATCGGCATCGCCACCACCAGGAACAGGATGAAGGAGATTCGCGCCATGCTGTCGGAGTAGACCCGACCGCCGATCGCTCGCGGCACGATGGTGTAATAGGCGATGTAGGTCGGCATCAGCCAGAAATAGACGATGGCGTGCAGCGTCCAGGAGAAGAACACGCGGGCAAGCCCCGCATCGATCGTGGCCTTCAGCCCCGCCGCAACGGGAATGATCTGGAGCAGCAGCTCGAGCGCGGCGCCGACCGCGGTCCAGGCCCACAAATACGAGCCCGCGACATTGGCGTACATCGCCAGCGGCACCGGCGCGCCGGGATGGGCCTTTCGCCAGACGCGCAGATTGATCGCCATCAGCGCGACCCAGATCCAGGAGCCGACCACGACCAGCACCACGCCGAGATAGTAGAAGACGTTGCCGATCAGCGGCGGATAGAAAGTGTAGAGTACCGACGCCCGCCCGAGCGCGATCGGGATCACCGCCATGATGCTGCCGGCGACGATCAGCCAGAATCCGGCCCAGGCCCAGCGCACGCCGACCAGGCGCTGCTGCAGCGCGGACTCGCTGATGGCATAGCCAAAGGCCATCGCGACCAGGGTCGGAAAGACATAGCCCATCACCGTGCCGTGCGCGGTCAGCGAGCGGTAATAGAGCTCGGGATTGGACAGCCACATGCCGATCGGGCTGCGGATGAACATCTGCCAGGCGCCGAGCGTGAGCGCGACGCCGAACACGGCGAAGGCCAGCCAGAAATGGGCGAGGATGAGCTTCCTATTGACCAACACAGCTCAGCCTCCCGCCGCCCTTCGCGCGATCGGCGAATTCGGTCTTGTCGATCACCTTGACCTTGCCCCACATGCCCTCGTGGCCAAAGCTGCAAAACTCCTGGCAGGGCATGAGATAGTCGCCGGTCTTCGTGAAGCGCATCAGCTGCTCGGAAATGTAGCCGGGCACCAGCATGGTGTTGACGTTGGTGCCCTGGATCAGGATGCCGTGAACGACGTCGGCACTGGTGGCGCGCATGGTGATCGGCGTGTCCACGGGCACCACGATGCAGGCCGGCGTGAAGGAATATTGCTGGCCGATCGCACGCACGGTCACATTGCCACTGGCCTCGAGCACGCTGCCGAGATTGCTCTCGACGAATTCGCCGGACAGATGCAGGCGCGATGGATCGGTGGTTTCGACGCGCGGCTGCGGCATGGTCGCGCGATGGATGCCGGCGAATGCAGCAAGCAGTGCCATCATCACGATGATGATCACGGCAATGGTGGCCCAGCGCCGCTCGACGCGGGCCGCGACCTCGGCGCTGCCATGGGTTTGCTCTACGCTCATTGCAGCGATCCGCGCGGCAGGAAGACGAACAGGTAGAAGGCAAGCCACATCGCGACCACGCATGCCGTGGCAATGCCGGCCAGCACGATCGCGCCTGTCGGTCCCTGGGCGACGACCTCCTCGACGGCCTGATCGGCGGCGGCTGGGCTGGTCGGCGGGTCCGAGTTGATCATGGCGTGTCTCAGTTCAGCGGTGCGGAGCGCAGCTCGTTGGCCTCGCGTGCCGAGACCGGCGTGCCGCGATTGCCCCAGGCGGTGCGGATGTAGGATACGACGGCGGCGACCTCGTTGTCGGAGAGGAGGCCTGCGAACGGCGGCATGCCGTAGGGCATAGGATTGCCCTTGGTGCCCGGCGGATAGCCGCCATTGAGCACCATGCGGATCGGATTGACCGCCGACTGCATCTCGATCGACTGGTTGTTGGCGAGCGGCGGCCAATGCGGCGGCTTGCCTTCGCCCTGCATGCCATGGCAGCTCGCGCAACTCTTGTCATAAACGGTCTTGCCGAGGCTGATCAGCAGGCTGCTCTCGCTGGTCGGCAGCGTCGAGCTTGCCGGTGGCGGCGGCGAGGGCTCCGCGATGCCCTTGAGGTACACCGCCATCGCCTTGGTGTCCTCGTCGCTGAGATATTGCAGGCTGTTGTGCACGACCTCCGCCATCGGGCCGTAGACCACGCCACGCATGGAGACCCCGGTCTGGAGCAGGTCGGTGATGTCCTTGATGCTCCAGTCGCCGAGACCTGCTTCGCGATTTGACGTGAGCGAAGGCGCGTACCAGTTCTGCATCGGGATCAGACCGCCCTTGAAGGCGTCCGATTGCGCGGTGCCGCCGAGCGCGTTGATCGGCGAATGACACATGCCGCAATGGCCAAGGCCTTCGACCAGATAGGCGCCGCGATTCCATTCGGCTGACTTCGACGGGTCGGGCTTGAACTCGCCCTCGCGGAAGTACAGCGTGCGCCAGCCGAGGATGAGCTGACGGTTGTCGTAGGGAAAGCGCAGCTCGTGCGGCTTGTTCTTCTGGTTCACCGGAGCGATCGAGCGTAAATACGCGAAGATTGCGTCGCTGTCGGCGCGCGTGACCTTGGTGTAGGACGCAAACGGCATTGCCGGATAGATCAGCCCGCCGTCCGGGAAGCGGCCGCTGTGCATGGTCTTGTAGAAATCGTTGGCGCTCCACTTGCCGATACCTGTATCCGGATCCGGCGTGATGTTGGAGGTGTAGAGCGTGCCGAATGGCGTCGGCATGGCGCGGCCGCCGGCGAACAGGTGACCTTCCGGTGCTGTGTGGCAGGCAGTGCAGTCGCCGGCACGCGCGAGATATTCGCCGCGCGCGATGATGTCGGTGGCCTTGTCTTGCGCCTGCGCGGCCGTGGTGAGCGCGGCGATTGCAAGAAGCGTAATCGACAATTTCGAGCCCATCATCCGCCTCGTCAGTTGGGCTGGCTGCCGCAGCCGAACGGCAGCGCGTAGGTGCCTTTCGGCACGGGGGCCGGATTGGCTGGTGCCGGCCACGTCGCGAGCCAGGCTGCAACGGCGGTAACATCTGCTTCCGTCAGATGTCCGGCGACAAGCTGCATGCAGTCAGGTGACTTTGCCGTGCGCGTGCCGTAGCGCCAGGCGCCGAGCTGGGCGCTGACATAGGCGGCGCGGAGACCAAGCAGGCCAGGGATACCGGGCTGCATGCCCGTGAGCCCCGGACCATGGCAACTGACGCACGCCGGTATGTTACGACCGGCGTCGCCGCTGGTGGCGAGCAACGCTCCGAGCGCCAACACGTCCTTGCTGACCTCGCTCGGCGCCGGTGGCGGCAGCGGCGGGTGCTCGCTGGCAAAATATTCCGCCATCGCCTCCAGATATGGATCGGGCAGGAATTCCAGCAGGTAATTCATCGGCGGGTATTTGCGCCGGCCGCTGCGGAAGGCGAGGAGCTGGTTGTAGAGATAGCCGGCCGGCTTGCCGGCAAGGCGCGGGAAATAAACGTCGCTGGTGCCTTCGCCCTTGTTGCCGTGGCAGGGCGTGCAGGCCTCGACCCGCGCCGCCATGGTATCGGGCGGCTGGTTGGCGAGCGGTTGGGCGGCCGCGCCATCAAAGGCAGCCAAGGTGGCAATGGCGGCTGCCAGAGCAGTGGTGCGAGCGAACACTCTCGTCACCCTCCAGAAAGCAGGACCGGTTGATTCCGGATCACAACGTAGGGGAGGATTATTGCGCCAATTTGATCTTGCGCAAGTTCAGGCACGGAGATGACGTTTGGTCGCGGTCCCTGCATATGCAATCCCGATCGAATTGGACAAAACTTGCGTGCTTCTTGAAATCGAAACATACCGCTGCGCTCTCGCGGCAGTTCTTGCCCGAGGCTTGCGTCGTGATGTCGACCCTCTTTGTCAGGGCGCAGGGAAGACCGGGTGCCGGCCGGGCACCTACGGTCCACTGTGCGGAAGGTTGCGCTACAAGAGTTGCACAGCGGCATACAGGTGAAGCCAAACAACCGGCCTTCCCTGCGCAGTGGTTTGACGGCTTATGCCGAGTTCTCCCCGGGGAGCGATGCACTATTGCCCCCGTCGCCTTAGGGATGACTGATGCGCGCACCCGGTTGGGCCGCCACATCACCGAAAGACTTGGCGCACAGACCCCGGGCGCCAGGACGACACGGTTTTGCCGTACGCTGATAGCGCCGTTCGTGTGCGCGCCGCGATCGCTCACGGTCTCCCGCCCTGCGATTGCCCGTCGCGCCGATGCTGCCTGCGTCCACCGCAGCTCATCCCGCGTATGTGACGATCGCGATACGCCCCTCTGACCGGGATGAGGTAGCGCACGAATACGCCAAAGGCGAATTTCGGTAAAGGAGAATATTTTCGCACGCGGCAATTGACCCGTCGGCTGGGTGTTTTGCCCGACGGGCAGCACAAGGCCTTGTAGGATGGATGGACAGCCCGCATGTCCGGCGCGCAAACCAGAATCGAACTCCGTGCCCTTGTGGGTGACAAGTGCAGTTTGTGCCAAAACACTCTTGGCTGACGGAACACCCCTTGCTGTCCGCGATACACCCAATTCAGCTGCATCCATTGAGGGATTCAACCAGAATACGAGCCGGGCGCGGGGGCTTTTGTACCTGGACCGAGGGACATGGGACGCTGGAAGCAATCGTGGAGCGAGCAAGACCTTAGCAAGCTGAAGACACTCGCAGGCACCAAACCGATTGCCGTGATCGCGAAAGAGCTCGGCCGAACCACAGGCACGGTGCTAGCGAAGGCGATCGAGCAGAAGCTCCCTGTCATTCATCGGATCGAGCGTCCGGCACGGTAATCGGGAATGTCACGCAGTATTCGAGCCTCTGGCAGCAGGGCAATGTCCGCGAGCCCCAGACCGAGCTTCGCTTCATCGTGGATTACACCGCGCTGTTCCCGGCCCCAGTGAATTGATCGGGCAGTCGTGATTCCCGGCTTTGACCGGAACCGCAGCGCCACCAGGCGCAGCGGGAGGGATCGTTTTTCGCCGCGGCGAGTTCTGTACGGATTGTCCGGGTTGGAGCCGCCATGACCATCAACTTCGACACGCTGAAAGCGTCACTCGTCCTGTATGGGCTGAACGCGATCTACGCGATCCTGCTGCTCGCGGTCGGCTGGTATCTGTCCGGCGCAATGCAGCGATTCGTCACGCGCGTCCTGAGCGTCACTCACCGCGTCGATCCGCTCGTCACCTTGTTCGTGGCCAGCGTCACGCGTTACGGCGTGCTGGCGATTGTCGGCATCGCCGTGCTCCAGCTCTTCGGCATCCAGACCGCGAGTCTTGTCGCCGTGCTGGGCGCGACGTCACTTGCCATTGGCCTCGCGCTCCAGGGCACGCTCTCCAATCTCGCCGCCGGCGTGATGCTGCTGTTGTTCCGCCCCTTCCACATCGGCGACGACGTCGAGGTCGCCGGCAAGGCCGGGAAGGTGAAGACGCTGTCGCTGTTCATGACCGAGCTGGTCGCCGCCGACAACACGCAGATCCTCTTGCCGAACGGACAGGTGTGGGGCGCGGCCATCATCAATCACAGCGCCTATCCAGGGACGGGCGAGGTCAAGGTGACATTTCCGGTCAGAGCCGGATCGGTCAATGCGCTGGCCGACCAGATCTTGAAAGAGCTGCGCGCCGACCCCCGCATCGACGAGGAGGCCGCGCCCTCGGTCAATGTGTCGAAAGTGATCGCTGCCGATCCAGCAGCGCCTGTCGTGGAATTGACGGTGAGCGCAAAGGTGAAGCCGTCCGATGCCGCTGCCGTCAAGCAGCGTGTACTCGATCACGCGAGTGCACTGCTCGCGGCGGCGTGAGGCGATTCACCCTCGCGGCGACCGCGGCGGCCTGCGCTTCACGGCGTGCCGGCGCGGCGAGCGGGTGACGCGGGGGCGCAGGCGGCTTGCAGCGGTGCGGCGCGGCTTGACCTGCGCTTGCGGGCCGCGGGCGAGATCCATCAGCATGCGCAGCGCCTCGACCACGGAGCGGGCGCGCACGGCGCCGCGGCCGATCGCGCCGAAACGATGCTCACGATGGATGATGCGGCCGTCGCGCGCGGCTGCGGCGAAATGCACGAGGCCGACCGGCTTGCCCGGCGTGGCGCCGCCCGGGCCGGCAATGCCGGTGATGGCAACCGCAAGATCGACATCGGCGCGCTCCAGAGCGCCGACCGCCATGGCGGTTGCGGTCTCCTTGCTGACCGCGCCGAAATTGGTGAGCGTGCTCGCCTCGACCCCGAGCATCGCGCGCTTGGCGTCGTTGGAATAGGTGACGAAGCCGCGATCGATCACGTCGGAGGAGCCGGGGATGTCGGTCAGCGCGCCGGCAACGAGGCCGCCGGTGCAGGACTCAGCCGTCGCGATCGTCAGCTTGCGCATCCGGCACAAATCGAGCAGCGAGCGGGAGAGGGCACGTGCGTCGCTGCCGCCCATGGCCTAGACGCTCCAAGTCTCTTCGTTAAACGGCAGGCGGATGGTGGCGCTCGCGGTGGCCGCGATGCCTTCCTCGCGGCCCGTGAAGCCGAGCCGCTCGCTGGTCGTCGCCTTCACTGCGACGCGAGAGATATTCACGCCGGAGATCTCGGCGATGCGGGCGCGCATGGCGTCGCGCAAGGGGCCGATCTTCGGCCGCTCGCAAATCAGCGTCACCTCGAGATTGGCGACGCGGCCGCCACGCTGGGTGACGCGCTCGATGGCGTATTTCAGGAACTGGTCGGAGGAGGCGCCCTTCCACTTCGCATCGCTCGGCGGGAAGTGCGAGCCGATGTCGCCGTCGGCGAGCGCGCCGAGGATGGCGTCGACCAGCGCATGCAGGCCGACATCGCCGTCGGAATGGGCGAGAAAACCTTTCGTATGCGGAACGCGCACGCCGCAGATCATGACGTGGTCGCCTTCGCCGAAGGCGTGCACGTCATAGCCCGTGCCGGTTCTGATGTCGCCGAGCTGGGCGGCAAGGCGTGCTTCCTCGCGCACGAAATCCTCGGGGGTGGTGAGCTTCATGTTAGCAACATCGCCTTCAAAGGTTGCAACCGTCAATCCTGCCCATTCGGCAATGGCGGCATCATCGGTGAAATCCGAACGCCCATCCTTCGCCGCGCGACGATGCGCCTCGAGGATGACGTCGAAACGAAAGGATTGCGGCGTCTGCGCAATTCGGAGGCGCGCACGGTCCGGCGTGCCCTCGATATGACCGTTCTCGCCGGTGAGCTTGATCGTGTCGGTGACGGCAATGGCGGGGATCGCGGCGCCGGTGTGGCTCGCCGCGTCGATCGCACGAGAGATCACGCCTTCCGAAACAAAGGGGCGGGCGGCATCGTGGATCAGGACGATGTCGGGCTTGTGCTTTGCGAGCGCTTCGAGGCCGGCGAGCACGGAAGCCTGGCGGGTGGCACCGCCGTTGGCGGGCGGCTCGTGCTTGAGCCCCGCGACCGCGGCCGTGAACATGGCGCCGTCGTCGGGATTCACCACCGGCTGCACCGCCGACACGTCAGGGTGGCGGCTGAAGGCCTCCATGGCGCGATAGATCACGGGCACACCGCCGATCTCGCGATATTGCTTCGGCCCGCCCGCGCCGGCGCGCAACCCGCGACCGGCTGCGACGAGGACGACCGCGATGCGTTGTGATTTCGCCATAGGACTCAAATACTCAGTTGGTGATGAAGAGTCGGAGAGAGGGGTGATTTGACGGCATGCCTCTAGCACGGCAGGCCCGCAAAAAAAGGGGGTTTCCCCCGATTGTGGGAAACAGCAATTTGCTGCACTGCACTTGAAAGATCTGCAGAACTGTCTAAACTGTAGGCATGGCGCTTGACTGCACAAGAATTGTGCGCAAGATAGATCGTGGCAGGTGCGATGAGGCCCCTGGCAAGTCAACGAGACCCCTGTGACCGGCTCGGCAGTATCCGGCTCTAAGCCGTTGAAAATAGGCGATATTGATGTCGCCACTCCGGTCTTCCTGGCACCGATGTCGGGGGTGACGGACTCGCCGGTCCGCCGGCTCGCTGCCGAGCTTGGGGCAGGTCTCGTCGTGTCTGAAATGACCGCCAGCGATGAGCTCGCCAACGGTCATCGGATGTCACGGTTGCGCTGCGAAGCCACCGGGATCGGGCCGCACGTGGTCCAGCTCGCCGGCTGCGAGACGCGTTGGATGGCCGAGGGGGCCCGGATCGCCGAGGCCGAAGGCGCCGACATCATCGATATCAACATGGGCTGCCCAGCCCGTCACGTCACCGGCGGCCAGTCGGGCTCGGCCCTGATGCGCGACCTCGACCATGCCGTCAGCCTGATCGACGCGACGATTGCGGCGGTGAAGGTGCCGGTGACGCTGAAGATGCGGCTCGGCTGGGACGACCGCAGCCGTAACGCGCCGGAGTTGGCGCGTCGCGCGGAAGCATCAGGCATCAGGCTCGTCACCGTGCATGGCCGCACCCGCTGCCAGTTCTACAAGGGCGAAGCCGATTGGGATGCGATCCGCGCCGTGCGCGAGGCCATCTCCATTCCGCTCGTCGTCAATGGCGACATCACCACTTATGACAAAGCGCTCGCGGCGCTCGACGCCTCCGGCGCCGATGCCGTGATGATCGGCCGCGGCGCGCAGGGCCAGCCCTGGCTGCCCGGCCAGATCGGTCGCCGCCTGAAGGGTGGGGCAGAGGAAGCAACGCCCTCGCTTCAGACGCAGCTGCACTATGTCCGCACGCTCTATGAGGGCGTCTGTGCGCTCTACGGCTTGCGCATCGGGCTCAGGCACGCGCGCAAGCATCTGGGCTGGGCGCTCGATGTCGCGGCGGATGTGAGCGACGCCTCGGGCGAGAAGCTGAAGGGGTGGCGTCAGAAGATCCTGACCTCCGAGGATCCTCGCCTCGTCCACCAATCGCTGCAAGAGGCCTTCGACGACTTCGCATGGAGCGCTGCTGCATGAGCTCAGCCGCTGAACATCGCCGGCCGGCCGACAGTGACGCGATCCTGGACGCACTTCCCAATCCCGTGCTGATGATCGGGCCGGACGGCAAGATCGTCGCCGCCAATATCGCGACCGAAGCGTTCTTCGAGATCTCGACGCAATTCCTGAAGCGGCAATCGCTGAAGGAGCTGGTGCCGTTCGGCAGCCCCTTGCTGGCGCTGATCGACCAGGTGCGTTCGTCAAACTCGCCGGTCAACGAATACAAGGTCGATCTCGGCACGCCGCGCATGGGCGGCGACCGCCAGGTCGATCTGCATGTCGCGCCGCTCACCGAGCGGCCAGGCCATATCGTGGTGATGCTCCAGGAGCGCACCATCGCCGACAAGATGGACCGCCAGCTCACCCATCGCAGCGCTGCGCGCTCGGTGATCGCGCTCGCCGCCATGCTGGCGCATGAGATCAAGAACCCGCTCTCCGGCATTCGCGGCGCGGCGCAGCTCCTGGAGCAGCAGGCTTCCTCCGAGGACCGCATGCTGACGCGCCTGATCTGCGACGAGGCCGACCGCATCGTAACGCTGGTCGACCGCATGGAGGTGTTCGGCGACGAGCGCCCCGTGGTGCGCGGCCCGGTCAACATCCATTCGGTGCTCGATCACGTGAAGCGGCTGGCGCAGTCCGGCTTTGCCCGCAACATCCGCTTCGTCGAGGACTACGATCCCTCGCTGCCGCCGGTGCTGGCCAACCAGGACCAGCTCATCCAGGTGTTCCTCAATCTCGTGAAGAATGCCGCCGAAGCTCTGATCGACGTGCCGGACGGCGAGATCCAGCTCACCACCGCGTTCCGCCCCGGCGTGCGACTGTCAGTCCCCGGTCAAAAATCCCGGGTATCCCTGCCGCTCGAATTCTGCGTGAGGGACAACGGACCAGGCGTGCCGGACGACCTTCTGCCCAACCTGTTCGATCCCTTCGTGACCACCAAGCAGACCGGCTCGGGTCTGGGCCTCGCGCTGGTCGCAAAGATCGTCGGCGATCACGGGGGCATCATCGAATGCGAATCTCAGCCGCGTAAGACCACCTTCCGCGTGCTGATGCCGATGTATTCCACATCGGTGAAACATGCCGATCAAAGCAGCCGCGCCGACTCTGCCGGGAAGCCGTCGCCTGCGTCACAGGGGGCAAAATGAGGATTAGCGATGCCCGCAGGTAGCATTCTCGTAGCTGATGACGATACCGCCATCCGCACCGTTCTCAATCAGGCACTTTCCCGCGCCGGCTATGAAGTGCGGCTGACCGGCAATGCCGCAACGCTGTGGCGTTGGGTCAGCCAGGGGGAGGGCGATCTCGTCATCACCGACGTGGTGATGCCCGACGAGAACGCTTTCGACCTGCTGCCGCGGATCAAGAAGATGCGGCCAAATCTGCCCGTCATCGTCATGAGCGCGCAGAACACGTTCATGACGGCGATCCGCGCCTCCGAGCGTGGCGCCTATGAATATCTGCCGAAGCCCTTCGACCTGAAGGAGCTGATCGCCATCGTCGGCCGCGCGCTGGCCGAGCCGAAGGAGCGGACATCGACGCCGGACGAGGACGCCGAGATGGAGGCGATCCCGCTGGTCGGCCGCTCGCCGGCGATGCAGGAAATCTATCGGGTGCTGGCGCGTCTGATGCAGACCGATCTCACCGTGATGATCACGGGCGAGTCCGGCACCGGCAAGGAGCTGGTGGCGCGCGCGCTGCACGATTACGGCAAGCGCCGCAACGGCCCGTTCGTCGCCGTCAACATGGCGGCGATCCCGCGTGACCTGATCGAATCCGAATTGTTCGGGCATGAGCGCGGCGCCTTCACAGGCGCCAACACCCGCGCCTCCGGCCGGTTCGAGCAGGCCGAGGGCGGCACGCTGTTCCTCGACGAAATCGGCGATATGCCGATGGAGGCGCAGACCCGCCTGCTGCGCGTGCTCCAGCAGGGCGAATACACCACTGTCGGCGGCCGCACCCCGATCAAGACCGATGTCCGCATCGTCGCGGCCTCCAACAAGGATCTGCGCGTCCTGATCCAGCAGGGCCTGTTCCGCGAAGATTTGTTCTTCCGCCTCAACGTCGTGCCGCTGCGGCTGCCGCCGCTGCGCGAGCGCATCGAGGACCTGCCCGATCTCGTGCGGCACTTCTTCACGCTGGCCGAGAAGGACGGCTTGCCGCCGAAGAAGCTGGATACGCTGGCGCTGGAGCGGATGAAGCAGCACCGCTGGCCCGGCAATGTGCGCGAGCTCGAAAACCTCGCACGGCGCCTGGCCGCGCTATATCCGCAGGACGTAATCACGTCCTCGGTGATCGACGGCGAGCTCGCGCCGCCCTCGGTCAGCCCGGGCGCCGCGGTCCAGCAGGGCGTCGACAATCTCGGCGGCGCGGTGGAGGCCTATCTGTCCTCGCACTTCCAGGGCTTTCCGAACGGCATGCCGCCGCCCGGCCTCTATCACCGCATCCTCAAGGAGATCGAAGTGCCGCTGCTCACGGCCGCGCTCGCCGCCACCCGCGGCAACCAGATCCGCGCTGCGGACCTGCTCGGCCTCAACCGCAACACGCTGCGGAAGAAGATCCGCGACCTCGATATCCAGGTCTACCGGAGCGGGGCCTGATTTTAGCCCCTCGCACCAATCATCCGCGTCGGTACGGCTGAGACCGCCTAAGCGATGAACACAGCAGAGCGCGAGCCTGTCGCGACCTCTGTCAGTTTTTTCGCGCCTGCCACCTTGTCTGCTGTTCCCTGGAATGCCATTATAGGTTGAGTATTGGCCGCCGGAATGGGGATGCCGGTGATGGGGATGTTGGTCGGCGCACGCGTGCGTGCCGCAGCAATTTCGGCTGCGTGTTTGACTGTTTTTTGCCCGGACTTCAGCTCGGCGGACGAGCTGAAAGCGCCTGATCCATTCAAGGCTGCGTCGACCAGGCTCAAAGATCTCTCATCCTTCGTCGACAATCATCTCCAGACTGTCGAGACCGTGAATAAGGCGGCGGGCACCAAGATCGCCGGCAGTAAAAGCCAAACAATGGACGTGAGCGCCTTTAGCCAGATCGCCGGCAAGGGAGCCGGTGCGAACATTCGGGCAATTGAGAATACGCTACGCTTCCAACAACTGGATTCGGCACCGAACATTCGCAAGCTCGATTTTTTGCAGGATCACCAAACGCAGCTCCGGGATTTCTCGAGCAAGCTTCATCAGGCCCAGACAGACTTACAGACTCTGGCTCCAGCCGAAGCCAAACAACGTTTCGACGCCATCATCGTCCCGACCGATATGCAGGAAATTCTCCAACTCGGCACGGATGGCCGCACGCTTCCTTTGCCGCCCCACCTCCAGGGACTGGGTGGACTGAAGCCAAGCACACTCACCCCCTATGTCGTCGGCCCCGGCTCCGCCGCTACGGTCGAGTATCCCTCCGTTGTCGAGATCGCTTATGCTTGGGATGGATTTGGCTCTTCAGCCTTGTGCACCGGCACGCTGATCTCATCGACCTCCGTCCTCACGGCAGCGCATTGCTTTTGCGAGCAGGTCAGCGCGAAGACTGCGAAGGACTGTCTTTCCGCTACCTACAAGCGAGGCCAGGAGGATGTGAAGATCGACGACAAGCGGTTCGTCTCGGTCTTCTTCCATGATCGCGGCGTGGTCGCCGTCGACCAGATCATTATCAATCCAAACTATGCATTTCCCAAAAAGGACCTGGCGATCTTGAAGTTGGCGAAGGAGATCACCGATGTGATGCCAGCGCCACTCAACACGGTACGCCCAATCAAGCCTGGGGAGTTTGCGACGATTGTCGGATTCGGTGTGCATAGCCCCTTGAGGGCGAACGGGTCCCCGCAGCCCGGGCCACCCGTCGACGGTTCCGAAGGCATCAAACTGTGGGCGACGATTCAGGCTTCCGCGTGCAAGGATGCGGGCTTTGAAGAGGATTTTTGCTGGAACTTCAAGCTCCGCAACGAAAACAAGATCCTTGGCAGCACATGTCACGGAGATTCCGGCGGTCCCGCCTTCGCCACCATAGACGGCGCCGTGAGGCTCGTAGGCGTCACGTCGGGCGGTCCCGACGACTGCCGGGCCGGGAAGGGCGGCCCGACCTACGACGTCGAGGTATTCAAGAACATCTCCTGGATCACGTCAGTCGCTGGTCCTAACGCAAATCCGGCCTTCGCAGCCAATCCAAACGCGTTCATCAAGAACCCGGGCATTCGAGCGTATGGTGCCCCGTATCATCTTTTCATCAACACTCCGGATCATTTGAACGGTTCCTTCTCGATCGTCAGCGCAAGCGGCTTCCTTACCGTGAGCGTCAACACGACACCAACGTTTGCCACGCTGACCCTCGAATTGACGGCACCAGGCGCGACCAGTCCGGCCTGCACCTCGTCGGTTGCGGACGCGTTCGCCACCTGCACCGTGCAATCGCCTGCGATCGGCAGCTGGAACGTTCGCGTCACCGGCGCGAGCCCTCAAGAATCGCAGGTTGTCGCGGCCGTCAGTCATTAGCGTTCGGAATTGCCGATAGTCCCATTACTTTGTTTGTGCGGAGTCGTTCTTATGCGGATGGCCAGTTGCGCAATTGTCGTAGCGAGCGGTGCTTGGATAGGCGGCTGCAGCATCATTCCGCCTATGCCGGACGACACCAGTTTGCCCGTTCGGGAGATTCTCCAGCACACGGCCTGCGAATTGCGTTATGCCTTCGTCAGGCTCAGCGCACCCCAATATAGCTCATTCAAGGCCAACAAGTGGCTGGTCGCGATCAAGCTATCGCCGAAGATGGATTCCGAGATCAACGGAGGTGTCGGTTCAACAGGCAAGAGCACGACGCTCTCTGCGGCCAAATATTTCAACAATTGGACGTTTGGATCGGTCGGCTCTCCCGGCGGCGCCGTCGATGCCAAAGGGACCCGCGACGTCTCCATTACATTCAAGACGAGTTCGAAGGAGCTGATTTCGAATCCAAAGAATCAGCTGATCTGCCCCGTCGACAGCCCGCGTGCGCACGTTCTGACAGAGCATCTGGGAATTGGTGAATGGCTCATTCGCCTTGTCGAGGCGAAGGATACAGCCATGGGGTCGCTCGCCAAGCTGGATTCGCCCACCTACAGCTCGCAGATATTCGTCAAGTTCAGTGGCAACGGAAGTTTCACCTATAGCTTCCCGTTCGGCACTGCGTTCGGTGCATTGTCGGGATCGTACGATATGGACGAGACCCTGCTCATAACTTTAAGCCCCGATACCAGCAGCAGCGGCACTCTCGTTGTCCAGACCCTGCCGGTCGGCGGCAACTTCAAGGATGGTCCGGACCGCGTCACCGTCACCAGCCGCGTCAACGCGCAAGAGAAGCTGGATACCACGACCAACCAGCAGAGCATCATCAACGCTATTCGCAACCTTCCTCGCTAATGCAGGGCGTACAATGTCAGGATTTCTTCTCTTTATGATGTTCTTCGTCTCGCCACCCGCGGCGCCTGGAAAGCAGGTTTGGAGCCTCCACAATACCGATCATCTTGAGTTTGGCTCGATGGATGCTTGCAAGAAATATGGCCTTCTGATGCAAGCCAGGTTCCAGAAGGTCGACACGATCAAGATCCGGGGATGGTGCGTCAACCAAGCAACCGGCAACAGCACATACGACGTCAAGAATCCGCATCTTCCGGTGGCGAAGGGGGATATCTACGAGATCCCGACCGACGTAACCGACCAAGGATCCAAAGAAGGCTACTAGTCTTGGCTGGCTCGAGGAGCGATCGATGCAGGACCGTCGCGACTGCCTTCGCCTTGTTGGTACAGCATTCACATTCGCACTGCTGGCGCGATCCGGACCGACACGTGCGGCCACGGGTGGGCCTCCGATGCCAGACCCCAAGCACTTTCAGAGCGGTGATTTCCTCTGGCCCAAAAAGCCGGGCGTCTTTGTGCCCTATGACGCCGGGACGCCGCGTCCGCCGGATGCCGACAAAGCCAAATGGTACGAGGAGCGCGATCGCTTTATCGCGAATGTTGCGACAAAGGCGCCTTACTTCACTCCGGCTCAGACCGAACGCATGCGCAAGCTCACTTACGAGCAATTTCGCGCGCAATACACGGGCACCCGCAGGTCGGGAAATGCGACTTACTCAATCAGCAGCCCTGTCTATGTGGGCCATGTTGCGATCATCGACGTTGACCAATCAGGCGTTCCCTGGATCATCGAGGCGCTCTGGGGCAAAGGCGTCGTTCGCCGACCTTACGCGGACTGGGCGATCGAGCGGGCCGGCGAGGTGGCATGGCTTGGCCGCCTTGCCAAGCTCTCTGCTGCGGATCGCGCCCGAATCCCGGACGAAGCGCGAAAGTACGTCGGAAGACCTTACGACTTTTGGAATTTCGACCTGAACGACGATGCTGGGTTCTATTGTACGAAGCTCGCTTGGATGGCGACATTTCGCTCGCTCAATATTGCGGTTGACGACGACCCCAATCCAAAGCGCGCGTTCTGGTTCTCTCCCAAGCAATTCCTCTATGTCGCTCGCATGGCGCGTTTGATCGATCCCGGTTCCTACGGGAGCAGGTAGGGCGCTGTTCAATTGCCACGCACGGAAACGGTCGGTGGCTCAGCTCCCCCTACCAAGGTAGAGCTGAGCCTGTCCGGATCGCGCTGGCCGTTGTGGCTGGCGCGGTGAGCAGAAGTCCGAATCGGACCGAAATGTTCCGCTCGCACATTAAAAAAATTGGTCATTTGGCCGCAACGTGCGGCATCACATTTACCTGACAAGTCGGCCGGACGCCGGCACCACGCTGGCGACATTCACCGGCGGCTGCTGAAGGGCGAGGCCGTTGACCAGGAGGTCGGCGGCCACGATCAGCAGAAGGACGGCCGAGACCATCGTCGCGAGAAAAAATCTATCCATGCCGGGTCAAGCCGGGATGGCGGAATCCGTTCCCGCCCAGCACGACCTTGTGGATGCGCCGGTCCGTCGCGGCGGAGGCGCCGCGGAATTGTCGCAATTCGGCAACAATGTGGTACGAATACATCAGTATCCGCGCGCCCGCGGACCCCGTTTTCAGCACCCATTGCCGGAATGACCAGCGCAGATACCTCGGCCGCATCCTTTGACACGGCCCCAGCGGAAGAGCCCAGGCGCTGGTCGCTGCGGCGCTGGCTGGCGCCCTTTGCCGTGGGTCTGGCACTGCTGTCGGCCTTCCTGACCTTCCTGGTCCTGACCGGTCTCACCAAGATCGAGCCGACGCCGGAGGTGGTGCGCTCGATCTATCTGATCAACGCAGCCACCATCCTGCTCCTGGTCGGGATCATCATCCGGGAGCTGTGGCAACTGATCCTGGCCCGACGGCGGGGCAGGGCGGCCGCGCGCCTCCATGTCCAGATCGTCAGCCTGTTCTCGATCGTGGCGGTGCTGCCGGCGGTGCTGGTTGCCATCGTCGCCAACGTCACCATTGAACGCGGTCTCGACCGGCTGTTCTCGGGTCCGACCAGGGCGGTGATCCAGAATTCGCTGACGATCGCACGGGCCTATATGCAGGACCACGCGCAGCTGATCCGCGGCGACATTCTCGGCATGGCTAACGACATCGCGCACGCCCGGCCGCTCTACGACCAGGACCGCCGCTCGTTCCGGGAGATGCTGACCGCCAGCGCCGGCTCCCGCAATTTGCCGGGCGCGATGATCATCGACAAGAACACCAACATCCTGGAATCCGCCGAAACCGGCATGCGGCTCGCATATTCGCCGCCCGCGCCGGACTTCCTCAGCAACGTCAACGAGAACGAACCCGAGATCGCGGTGCTGCCGGACGCGAGCTTCGTCGCCGCCGTGATCCGCCTGCGCGCCTTTAGCGACACGTTCCTCTATGTCGCCCGTCCGCTCGATCCGAACGTCGTCAACCAGCTCAAGCAGACCGAGGTCAGCGTCGCCGAATATGCCCAGATCGAGTCACGCCGGCTCGGCATCCAGGTCGCCTTTGCGCTGATGTTCGCGGTGATCGCGCTGACCATCCTGATGGCCTCGGTGCTGATCGGTCTCAACTTCGCCAACTCGCTGGTCTCGCCGATCCGGCGACTGATGAACGCGGCCCACACGGTCTCGACCGGCGACCTGCACGTCCAGGTGCCCGTGCACCAGTCCGAAGGCGACCTCGCGCAGCTGGGTCAGACCTTCAACAAGATGACGCAGGAATTGCGCAGCCAGCGCGACGAGCTCGTCAACGCCAGCGATCTCATCGACAGCCGCCGCCGCTTCATCGAGGCCGTGCTGTCCTCGGCGAGCGCCGGCATCATCGGCGTCGATGCCTCCGGCAGCGTCGGCATCCTCAACCGCTCCGCCGAGAAGCTGATCGGGCACTCCGAGGCAGAGACGCTCGGCCACCCGCTCTCCGACGTTCTGCCCGAACTCGACGAGATGATGAAGACGGCGCGGGAAGGGACCCAGCGCCTGGTGCAGGGCCAGATCACGATCAACCGCGACGGGCAGGAACGCAATCTGTCGGTCCGCGTCAGCGCCGAGAAGAACCAGCCGCACGACAGCTACATCATCACGCTTGACGACATCACCGAGCTCGTGTCGGCGCAGCGCACCTCGGCCTGGGGTGACGTGGCGCGGCGCATCGCCCATGAGATCAAGAACCCGCTGACGCCGATCCAGCTCTCGGCCGAGCGCATCCGCCGCAAATTCGGCAAGACCATCACCGAGGTCAAGGACAAGCAGATCTTCGACCAGTGCACCGACACCATCGTGCGCCAGGTCGACGACATCAGGCGCATGGTCGACGAGTTCTCGCGTTTCGCGCGGATGCCGAAACCGGTGATGGAGGGCGAGGACGTCGCCGACACGGTGCGGCAGGCGGTGTTCCTGATGAAGGTCGCCCATCCCGAGATCGACATCGAGGCCGAATTTAGGGAGGATCCTCTGCGCGCCCAGTTCGATCGGCGGCTGATCTCGCAGGCGGTCACCAACATCGTCAAGAACGCCACGGAGGCGATCGAGCAGGTCCCGCCGGAGGAGCTCGGCAAAGGCCGTATCGACGTCGTGGTGTCGCACGAGGGCGAGGACGTGCTGATCGATGTCATCGACAACGGCATCGGCCTGCCCAAGGTCGCGCGCTCGCGGCTGCTCGAGCCCTACGTCACGACACGCGCCAAGGGCACCGGCCTGGGGCTGGCGATCGTCGGCCGCGTGCTGGAAGACCATGGCGGACGCATCGAGCTGAAGGACGCCTCCGACTTCCGCGAAGGCCAGCGCGGCGCCTGGATGCGGATGCGCTTTGCGATCTCCGGGCAACCCGCGAAGTCCGAGGGAGCTGAACCAGCGCCTCAGCAAGCAACCACGCCAGACATCAAGGAAATGGCTGCGGATTCCGTCAAGACATCCAGCCAGGACCTGGAAACAAAAGAGCCGACCGCCGAAACCAAAGAGCCGGCTGAAAAGACCAATGATTCAACGAAAATCGAAGCCTCAACAGGCAGCTGACAAGGCAGGCGCAACCCATGGCAAGTGAAATTCTGATTGTCGATGATGAGGCCGATATTCGGGATCTCGTTGCGGGCATTCTCGAAGACGAGGGGTTCGTCACAAGGACCGCACGCGACAGCGATACGGCTCTCGCCGAGATCGCCAACCGCAGGCCGCATCTGGTGTTCCTGGACATCTGGCTCCAGGGCTCGAAGCTCGACGGCCTGCAGCTCCTGGAGCAGGTCAAGAAGGACAATGCCGATCTGCCGGTCGTGATGATCTCCGGCCACGGCAACATCGAGACCGCGGTCGCCGCGATCAAGCGCGGCGCCTACGATTTCATCGAGAAGCCGTTCAAGGCCGACCGTCTGATCCTGGTCGCGACCCGAGCGCTGGAGAACTCGCGGCTCAAGCGCGAGGTCAAGGAGCTGAAGCAGCTCGCGCCGAGCGCCAGCCAGCTCGTCGGCCGCTCGCCCAGCATGAACCAGCTGCGCCAGACCATCGAACGCGCGGCCAAGGCCAACAGCCGCATCCTGATCGTCGGCCCCGCGGGCGCCGGCAAGGAGCTGACGGCGCGTACGCTGCATACGGCCTCGGGCCGCGCCGACGGCCCCTTCGTCGTCATCAACGCCGCCGCGATCACTCCCGAGCGGATGGAGCATGAGCTGTTCGGCGTCGAGCAGTCCAACGGCGAACAGGCGCGCAAGCCCGGCGCGCTCGAAGAAGCCCATGGCGGCACGCTGTTCATCGACGAGATCGCGGACATGCCGCGCGAGACCCAGAACAAGATCTTGCGCGTGCTGGTCGAGCAGTCGTTCCAGCGCGTCGGCGGTACCGCCAAGGTGCAGGTCGACGTGCGCATCATCTCCTCCACCGCGCGCAATCTCGAAGAGGAGATCGCAGCCGGCCATTTCCGTGAGGACCTCTATCATCGCCTCTCGGTGGTACCGATCCGCGTGCCTGCGCTGTCGGAGCGGCGCGAGGACATTCCGGAGTTGATCGATTACTTCATGGAGCAGATCTCGGCCGGCAGCGGCCTGCCCAAACGCCAGATCGGGCAGGACGCGATGGCGGTGCTGCAATCGCACGTCTGGCCGGGCAATGTGCGCCAGCTCCGCAACAATGTTGAGAGAGTCATGATTCTGGCCGCGGGCGGACCCGAGGTCATCATCACCGCCGACATGTTGCCGCAGGACGTTGGCTCCATGGTGCCGGCGATGCCGACCAGCAACAATGGCGAGCACATCATGGGCCTGCCACTGCGCGAGGCGCGCGAAGTGTTCGAGCGCGACTATTTGATTGCACAGATCAGCCGTTTCTCAGGAAATATTTCTCGCACGGCCGAGTTTGTTGGCATGGAACGTTCGGCGCTGCATCGGAAGTTGAAGGCGCTCGGTGTCGGCTAGCGCGTTTTCGGGAAAGGTGGATACCGGCCCGCATACAGAAGGCCGGCCAAGGTACTGAACCAGTGCCGCGACATTGCGAGCCGGACTTCGGGAATAAGCGAGGAAAATCATCGATTTCCGTAATTTTTCGGGGCAATACGGCGTGGGCTGCCGCGTGAAGCGGCTTGCCTAATATGTCCACCTGTCCTCTAATCATTACGGCTGTTCCTTCCGAGGGGGATCTCATGAGGAACGGCAACCGGGAGAGGCCCCACATCACCAAAACAGGGGCACAACCGGCGCAATAAAAAGAAACTCAAAGCGAGAAAAAAACAATGGCGGCAGACCGCGCACAAAACCTACAGGACACCTTCCTTAATCACGTTCGCAAAACCAAGACGCCACTGACGATCTTTCTGGTCAACGGAGTAAAGCTCCAGGGCATCGTGACCTGGTTCGATAATTTCTGTTTGCTGCTTCGGCGCGACGGTCATTCGCAGCTCGTCTACAAGCATGCGATCTCGACCATCATGCCGGGGGCGCCGATCCAGTTGTTCGAAGGCGGCGAGGATCAGCCGGCTTGAGAGTGATCTGATTGGAACCCCGGAATTTCGACGGGGATGCCGACCGTCCGCGGGCGGCAGGGGCTAAGCAGACGGGGCGGGTGCTGGTCATCGGCCCCTACTTGCGAGTGCGCGCGGGCGGCTCCGACGCGCAAGCGGAAGGCTATGCCGTGCGAGACGCCGAGGCCCGGCTCGATGAAGCCGCGGGCCTCGCGCGCGCGATCGATCTCGTCATCGCCGACGCCATCATCGCGCCGATCAGCCAGATCCGGCCCGCAACCTATATCGGCAAGGGCAAGGTCGAGGAGATCGCCGGGCTGATCAAGAGCCTCGATGTCGAGCTGGTGGTGATGGATTGCGCGCTGGCGCCGATCCAGCAGCGCAATCTCGAGAAGGAACTGCACGCCAAGGTGCTCGACCGCACCGGCCTCATTCTGGAGATCTTCGGCCGCCGCGCCAAGACCAGGGAAGGCTCGCTTCAGGTCGAGCTCGCGCATCTCAACTACCAGCGCTCGCGCCTGGTGCGCTCATGGACCCATCTCGAACGCCAGCGCGGCGGTTTCGGCTTCATGGGCGGTCCTGGCGAGACGCAGATCGAAGCCGACCGTCGTCTGATCCAGGAGCGCATCTCCAAGCTCGAGGGCGAGCTGAAGAAGGTGCAGGCGACACGGCGATTGCATCGCGCCGGGCGCCAGCGCGTGCCGTATCGTGTCGTCGCGTTGGTCGGCTACACCAATGCCGGCAAGTCGACGCTGTTCAATCGCCTGACGCGCGCCGACGTACAGGCCGCCGACATGCTGTTCGCCACGCTCGACCCCACCTTGCGGGCGCTCAATCTGCCGCATGGCGGCAAGGCGATGCTGTCCGACACCGTCGGCTTCATCTCCAACCTGCCGACCCAGCTCGTCGCCGCCTTCCGCGCCACGCTGGAGGAGGTGCTGGAGGCCGACGTCATCCTGCATGTGCGCGACATCTCGCATGAAGATGCCGAGGCCCAGCAGAGCGACGTCGACGCCGTGCTGCGCCAGCTCGGTATCAACCCTGATGATTCCGGCCGCATCATCGAAGTCTGGAACAAGATCGACCGCTACGACGCCGAACATCGCGAAGAGCTTCTGAACATCGCCGCGCGCAGGCCGGAGGATCACCCGGCGATGCTGGTGTCAGCCGTGTCAGGCGAGGGCATCGATGCTCTACTGAACGCGATCGAGGAACGTCTGGCCGCAAAACGCACAACGCTCGATCTCTCCATTGATGCCGCGGACGGCGCCGGCATCAGCTGGCTGCATAGGAATTCCGAGGTGCTGGCGAAGGAGCTGCACGACGGCCGCTTCGACATGACCGTTCGTGTGGACGAGACCAAGCGGGATATCGTGGTGAACCGCTTCGACGCCGTGCCGCGTCTGTCCGCGTAAGCTGCTGGCGGCCCGGATTGCGCCGGGCTGCGCACCGAGAAAATCAGGACAGGTCGAGACTCATGAACTGGTTGTGGGGGCTCGCTCGATAGTCCGCGAAGGGCTCGCAGGACACGAATCCGGCACTGCGGTAGAGCGAGACGGCAGGAGCATGCAGCGGTGCCGTGCCCGTTTCCAGGCTGAGACGCGCATAGCCTCGCTTGCGCGCTTCAGCAATGATGTGGTGCAGGATAGCGCGACCAGCGCCGGTCCCGCGCGCGGCAGGCGCTGCGCGCATCGACTTCACTTCGCCATGCGTCTCGTCCAGTTGCTTGAGAGCGCCGAATCCAGCGAGCGCATCGCCCTGCCAGACGGTCCAGAACGTCACGGCCGGAGCCGAAAGACCGCTCGCGTCCAGCGCCTGCGCGTGCTCGCCCATGACCCTGCGGAGCTCCTCCAGATGAAGGGCCAACAAGTCGGCGACATGTGGCGCCGTCGGATCGTCCTGCCTGATTTTCACTGCGCGCCGCCCTCGTTACTATGCTCAATCAAGTCGCGGTCTTGGCCGCATTCCACAGCGCATCCATCTCCGCCAGCGACGCCTGCTCGAGCGTGCGGCCCTGCGCCTCCAGCGCACGCTCGATATAGGCAAAGCGCCGCTCGAATTTAGCGTTGGTCGCGCGCAGCGCGGCTTCCGGATCGGCATCGACATGGCGGGCGAGGTTGACGAGGGCGAACATCAGATCGCCGGTTTCTTCCGCAACCTCCTGCTTGTCGTTGCGATCCAGAGCTGCCTCGATCTCGTCGGCTTCCTCCCGGATCTTCTGCAGCACCGCGCGTGCATCGTTCCAGTCGAAGCCGACCGTGGAGGCCTTGCGCTGCAGCTCCATCGCGCGCGTCAGCGCCGGCTGGCCGGCCTTCACACCCGACAGCAGCGATTTGTGCGGCGGGGCTTCCTCCGGCGGACGGCGTGCGGCGCGCTCGGCTTTCTCCTCGGCCTTGATACGGTCCCAGACCTCCTTGACGTGGTGTGAGGCGAGGTTGCCGTCCTTGTCGGCGAAGACGTGGGGATGACGCCGGATCATTTTTCGCGTGATGGTCTCGACGACATCGCCGAAAGCAAATGCGTTCTGCTCCTCAGCCATCTGGGCGTGATACACCACCTGCAACAGGAGGTCGCCGAGCTCCTCTCTGAGATCGTCGAGATCGCCGCGGGTGATGGCGTCCACCACCTCATAGGCTTCCTCGATCGTATAGGGTGCGATCGTCACAAAATCCTGCTCGAGGTCCCAGGGGCAGCCGGTCACGGGCGTGCGCAGCGCCGCCATGATCTCGATCAGGCGGGAAATGTCGCGGGAAGGGGTCATCGCGGGGCAGTCTCCTGGCTCCAAAACCTTATGCCAAAAGCGGGCCGCCGTTCCCAGCGGAGCGCGGCGGAACGGGACGATTTCCACCGATTGGCGGGCGGTCTGCGCAGTGCTAAAGCGCGGGTCATGAGTGACGCATTTTCATCACAAACCGCGCTGGTGCTGTTTTCCGGCGGCCAGGATTCCACCACCTGCCTCGCCTGGGCCTTAAGCCGATTTGCCCGCGTGGAGACGCTGGGGTTCGAGTATGGCCAGCGCCATGCCATCGAGCTCGCCTGCCGCGACCGGCTGCTCGACGGCATCAAGGGCCTGCGCGCCGATTGGGCCGCAAGGCTCGGCGAGAGCCACACGTTGTCTATCCCGACGCTGGCCGCCGTCTCCGAGACGGCACTGACACGCGACGTCGCGATCGCGATGGGCGCCGACGGTCTGCCCAACACCTTCGTGCCCGGCCGCAACCTGGTGTTTCTGACCTTTGCGGCCGCGCTGGCCTACCGGCGCGGCATCACCGACATCGTCGGCGGCATGTGCGAGACCGATTATTCCGGCTATCCCGATTGCCGCGACCAGACCATCCGCGCCATGCAGGCCGCACTCTCGCTCGGCATGGCGAGAACCTTCGAGCTGCACACGCCCTTGATGTGGATCGACAAGGCCGCGACGTGGAAGCTGGCGCATGACCTCGGCGGAGACGGGCTGGTCGACCTCATCCGCGAGCAGTCGCACACCTGCTATCTCGGCGAACGCGGCGCGCAACACGAGTGGGGCTATGGATGCGGCGAGTGCCCGGCGTGCAGCCTGCGGGCGAAGGGGTGGCGGGAGTTTGTGGCGGGACGGTAGTGTATCTCTCTCCGTCGTCATTGCGAGAAGCTCGCGACAAAATTGCGAAGCAATTTTGCGCTGATGCGACGAAGCAATCCAGACTATCGCCGCGGAAAGATCCTGGATTGCTTCGCTGCGCTCGCAATGACGGGTGAGGCAACAGCTAGCCAAAATCCTCCGGCCGCAATTCGATCGGCTTGCCGTGTGGCGTCCGATCCGCAGCGTGGTCCCAAGCGTCGCGGTATCGGTGGAGCGTGTCGATCGACGCAACGCCCTTGCGCGCGACGAGGCCTTCGAGCGTGGCGAGCCAGTGCAGGTAGTAGGTCTCGCCGGTGTCAGGATCACCGGCGGCCTGCGCTCGCTTGATCTCGTCGGCGAGGGCGGCGGCCCATTCCGGCCAGGTGAACACGCCGCGTTCGTGCAGGCTCAAGGCCATCGCAAACGCATGCGCCTCCCAGGGCGCGCGGAACACCGGGCCGTCGTCGTCGCGGGGAATGCTCGGGATCGCGGCGGTGGCGGCGGCCGCAAGCGGGCCGCTCATCACGCCGGGTCCAGATAGGGCTCGAACGCGTCGATCGACACTTTCAGGGTCGGATCGCCGTCGGCACCCCAGAGATCCCGGCCCTCGAACACGACCGTGTAGAGCCATTGCGGGTTTTCGCCGAGCTCCATGGCGGCCGAATCCGGAAACACGTGGCAGCCATGGTTGAGCTCGACCACGCCAACATGGCCGCGGACGTAGCGCGGCAGCCGCGTATGCGTGGTCGGATGAATGTTTTTCGCACGCACGCGATCGCCGATGTTGAATTTCGCCTGCGCCGGGGCAGGGCGGGCGAACTTGCCGCGCACCATCACGCGTTCGACATTGGCGAGATCGAACTTGCCGTGCTTGAGCGCCTTCGGGGCCTGCATCGCATGGCCGGCGGCGACCTCGTCCCTTGTGAGGTAACCCTTCTCGATCAGCATCTCCTCGAGCCCGAGGAACCATTTCTTGTAATAGGAGCTCGACAGATACACATGCGGCGGGATCGTCTCGCGATAGAAGCGCGAGGTGTCGATGTTGAAGGCGCCCGCCGCGCCCATCGCGCGCACCATGGCGAGGACTCGCGATTCCCAATCGGCGTGGAACGTCGGCTCGTTCGGCTCGGGCTCGACCTTGCCGAACCCGTCCATGCCGCCCATGTCGTGCACGCCGTTCACGACGGCGCTCCCGGCGCTTTGGGGAAACCGGTGCCGATCATGGAGTCACGGGTCACAAGCTCGGTGAGCTGTTCTTCACTCCAGCCCTCCGTGCCCTCGGGGCGCATTGGCAGCACCAGGAAGCGCGTCTCCGCCGTGGAATCCCACACCCGGATTTCCGTGTCCTTGGGCACTGCGACCCCGAAATCGGCGAGCACGCCGCGCGGATCCTTCACCGCACGCGAGCGGTAGGGTGCAGCCTTGTACCAGACCGGCGGCAGCCCGAGCATTTCCCAGGGGTAGCAGGAGCACAGCGTGCACACGACCATGTTGTGGCGCTCAGGCGTGTTCTCGACAACGACGAGGTGGTCGCCGACGCGGCTGACATGGCCGAGCGTCCCGATCGCCTTGGAGCCGTCTTCCAGCAGCGCCTGCTTGAAGGCCGGATCGGTCCAGGCCTTCGCGACGACGCGCGCGCCATTGTGCGGGCCAATCTTGGTCTCATAGGCCTGAATGATGGCATCGAGCGCAGCCGGCTCGACATAGCCTTTCTCGGTCAAAATCGTCTCGAGCGCGCGCACGCGCAGCTCGGTCTCGGACAGCTCCGAATGATCGTGATCGTGATGATGGTGGTCGTGATCGTGGCTCATGCCGGCGAAGATAGGCGCAATGGCCTGGGCCTGTCGAGTATGCGTTGCGGCGCAACCGGGTCCCATATTCGTGAGGCCGGAGGTAGGCTAGCATCGCCGCGAAGCAGACTGGAGGCGCCGGTGACGAACTACGTGAAAGTCGAGAAAGGCCTCGGCCCCGATGGGCGGATTGCAGTCGTGAGATTTGACCGCGGCGACGGCATTAACGCGCTCTCGCCCGAGGCGCTGCGCCAGCTCACTGCGGCCGCACGCAGCTTCGAGGATGATGCTGAGACCTCCGTCGTGGTGCTGACCGGCAGCACCAGCACGTTCAGCGCCGGCTTCGACCTCAAGGATGCCGAAGGACGTTCGCGCAAGGACATGGACCTCGGCACGCTGCGGCGGCATCTCAAGCTCGGGCCGCGCCTGACGCAGGCCTGGCAGGAGATGGAGCAGATCACGATCGCGGCGATCGAAGGCTTTTGTGTCGGCGGCGGCGTTGCGCTCGCCGTGGCGCTCGACTTCCGCGTCATGGGCCGGGATGCGCATCTACGTGTGCCCGAGATCGGGCTCGGCATGAACATGAGCTGGCAGAGTATCCCGCGCATGCTGCATCTGATGGGGCCGGCCCGCACCAAGCAGGCGGTGATCCTGGCCGATCAGCGCATCTCAGCGGACGAAGCCTATGAATGGCGTCTGGTGGAGCAGGTGGTCGATCCCGGCCATGCATTCGATGCCGCGATGGATCTCGCGCGCAAGGTCGCGGCGCAGCCGCCGCTCTCGGTCGCCATGACAAAGCTCACCGTCAACCGGCTCGCGCATGCGCTGGACGACCTCGCCAGCCACATGGACGTCGACCAGTTTGCGCTCGCTGGCTTCAGCGAGGACCACAAGGAGGGGGTGGAGGCGTTCCTGACGCGCCGCAAGCCGCGATTCAAGGGGCGCTAGGGTCTGGACTCAATTGAGCCACCAGAGCAAGGCGGCGGTCAGAAGGATTGCTGAGAGGAAGATATCTGCGCGCTTGTCATATCGGGTGGCGATGCGGCGGAAGTCCTTCAGGCGACAAAACATGCGCTCGATGACGTTGCGGCCTTTGTAGGCGCGTTTGTCGTAGCGATGCGGGTGCTTACGGGTCGGATTTGGGGGGATGACCGCCTTGATCCGCCGCTGTGCGAGTTCCTCGCGCAAGCTTCTGGCGTCATAGGCTCGGTCGGCAATGACACTCTTCGGTCGATGCCCCAAAGTGAGCAGACGGCGGGCTCCGTCGAGGTCGTGGACGTTTCCAGCCGTGATCAACAAGGCATATGGACGCCCGATCTCATCGGTCAGCGCGTGGATTTTGGTCGTTTGCCCGCCACGCGAGCGGCCGATGGCATTGTTGAAGGCCCCCCTTTTGCGCCGGCTGCCGAGCGGTGGGCTTTGATGTAGGTGGAATCAACAGATGCCGCCCCGTACATGCCAGTCGACCCCGTCAGGGCATAGAAAATATCGGTCCAAATCCCCTGACGGCTCCAGCGATTGAAGCGATTGTAAACCGTCGTATACGGGCCGTAGACCTCCGGGCAGTCGCGCCAACGCGCCCCACATCGCAGCATATGGACGATCCCGCTGATCACCCGGCGATCATCCACCCGGTGCGCTCCGCGGCGGCCTCGCGGCAACAACGGCTCTATTCGCTGCCACTCTGCATCGCTCAACCAATAGACTTGCTTTGCCATCCAAGCCTCCCTCCGTTGGAAAGCTTGAATCACAATCCCGCCTCAAGAGGAATCTCTATTGAGTACAGACCCTAGTCCACGGCGCTGTCGGACGTTGATGTCAGGCAGATGGATTTTCTTCTCCAGGAGGCGATCGGGAAAACTTCGTCCAACTTCCCGCGAATATCCGACATTGCAAGAAGGGCCTGAAAGGGCGATGGTGCGTGCTGCGATGCAGCGCGCTTCGCAAGCCCTGATCGCGGTTCCAATCCCGTCGCATGATGCGACCCGGCTTCCCGTGCGCTCGGCGGGCAAGCGAACCATTCTGCATGAAGGCCATTTCCATGAACGCTCACCAATCGCTTGCGATCGGACAGCCGATCCAGACGCCTGAAGCGATTTCACCCGCCGTGACTGAACCGGACGCGATGGTCCGGCTCGAAGGGATCTCAAAAACCTATCCCGCCTATCGCGGCAAGCCCGGCGTCAACGCCCTGCAAGACATCGACTTCGCCATTCCGCGGGGCTCCATTACCGGCGTCATCGGCCGCTCGGGCGCGGGCAAATCGAGCCTGGTCCGGCTGATCAACGGGCTCGAGAAGCCGACCGCGGGCCGCGTCATCGTCGACGGCAGGGACATCTCGGCACTGGCCGGCCGCGAGCTGCGGCTGGCGCAGCGCTCGATCGGCATGATCTTCCAGCATTTCAACCTGCTGTCCTCGCGCACGGCGGCCGGCAACATCGCGCTGCCGCTCGAGATCGCCGGCTGGACCAAAACCGACATCAAGACGCGCGTCGCCGAGTTGCTGGCACTAGTCGGCATCGCCGACAAGCACGACCGCTATCCCTCCGAACTCTCCGGCGGCCAGAAGCAGCGTGTCGGCATCGCGCGGGCGCTCGCGACGCGGCCGAGCGTGCTGCTGTCGGATGAGGCGACATCCGCGCTCGATCCGCAGACCACGCGCGCGATCCTGGATTTGCTTGCGAGCATCAACCGCGAACTGGGCGTGACCATCGTGCTGATCACCCACGAAATGTCGGTGGTGCGTCAGCTCGCGAAAGAGGTCGTGGTGCTCGATGCCGGCCGCGTGGTCGAGAGCGGCGATGTCGCCGATATTTTCACCCATCCCAGGCACCCGATCACGCAATCCTTCCTGGCCGAGGTGATCGGCGACAGCCTGCCGCTGTCGTTGGCGAGCCGGATCGTGCCGGAGCCGGTCGCGGGCGGGCAGGCCGTAATCCGCGTCCAGGTTCGCGGGGCTGGGGCCGGTGACACGCTGGTGGCGCGGCTTGCCCGTGAGCTCGGCCTTGACGTCGCGCTGCTTTCGGCTCGCATCGACGAGATCAGCGGCCAGCACGTCGGCTCGCTCGTTCTCGGCATTCCCGGCGGAGAGGACGCGGTGACGCGGACGCTCGCCTGGCTTTCTCAATATCAATTCCCGGCGGAGCGCCTCGGCCATGTCGCCTGAACTCATCAACCTGATCGTCCAGGCCACGGGCGAAACCCTGTTCATGGTCGGCATCGCGGCGCTGCTTGGCACTGTCTTCGGCCTGCCGCTCGGCGTCTTCCTCGCCACCAGCCGCAAGGGGGAACTGTTCGCGGCACCCGCCGTCAACGGCATCCTGGGCGTCATCGTCAATGCGACGCGGTCCACTCCCTTCATCATCCTGGTCGTCGCCATCATCCCGTTCACGCGGCTCGTCGCCGGCACCTCGATCGGCTCGACCGCCGCGATCGTCCCGCTGACGATTGCCTCGACACCGTTCATCGCGCGCCTCGTCGAGGCGGCGATCCGCGAGGTCGATGGCGGCCTGATCGAGACGGCGTCCTCGTTCGGGGCCTCGCCGATCCAGATCGTGCTCAAGGTGCTGATCCCCGAGGCGCTGCCGGGCCTGTTGCTGGCGCTGACGCTCGCAGTGGTCAGCCTGCTCGGCTATTCCGCGATGGTCGGCGCCGTTGGCGGCGGAGGTCTCGGCGATCTCGGCATCCGCTACGGCTATCAGCGCTTCATGCCGGAGATGATGCTGGCCGTCGTCGTGGTGCTGATCGCACTGGTGCAGCTCGTGCAAAGCGCGGGCGATTATCTGGCGCGCCGGGTCAACCGGCGGCTGCGGCACCGCTGAACCGGTTCAGGCGGCCCGCTTCGCACGCCGCAAGGTCTGCGATGGCAGTTCGGAGAAGTGGCGCTTGTAGTCGAGCGAGAACTGGCTGAAATGCCAGAAGCCATGCTGCACGGCGACGTCGTAGACGGAGGCATCCGTGCCGCTGGCGCGTTTCAGATCGCGCCGCACGCGGTTCAGCCGCATCGCGCGCCAGTAATGCATCGGGCTCGTGCCCAACACCTCCTGGAAGCAATAGCCGAGCTTGCGCGGGCTGGCGCCGACCGCCTTGCAGACCTCCAGCAGCGAGAGCGTACGCTCGCCGCTGCCATGCATGAGCGCCCGGGCGCGATCGACGGTGCTCTTGCGCGCCGCAGCGCTGCGGCCGGGATCGCTGGGACGTGCGGTCGGCAGCATGTCCATAATCTCGACAAGAAGGGCGTCTTCGAGCGCCTGCCGAACGGCGGGATCGTCGAATTGTTCGGGCGTGGTCGTGATGGTCTCGTGGATCGCGGCAAGATGGGTGCGCAATCGCGCGACCGACGCCTCCGCCATCTCGATCACCCGCAACTGGTGCCAGACCGAACGCGGCAGCTCGATATCAAGCCGGGCGGCGAGCTCCTCGATCAGCGCTGCGCTCGCGACGACACCGCGCAGTTCGAATGACTTCGGCGTGCACATGTCGACCTCGGCGTCGATGCAGGCGATGACCTGGGCGCCTGCAACGCTGGCGCCGTTGCAATTGACCTCGCCGTCACCGTGCCAAGGCAGACCAATGCCAAAGCTGTCAGCCCCCAACTGGCCGTATTGGCGGACCTGCTGGCTGGTGATTTCACGGAAGACATCAAGCCGAGGCAGAGAGAGTTGGGTGAAACTGCCCCTGAAGGCGCCGGCGCTGATCTGGTCGTAGCTGAGCCGCCAGCGACCGAGTGAAGCGCAATGCTCGTCGACATCCGTGCTGCTGGCCTGAAACAAGCCGGCAGCCGAGTCCACAGTCGGTAGAGTTGCGCTTAAGGGCATGACGATACGTCGAAAATTCACCACCCGAGAGCCGGCAAGTTCCCCACCAGACTGGCACGGCCACGGGCGCTGTCCAGCAAAATATTGCCGAATCTCGATAACGCCCGCCGCGGCCTTCAATGCAATCTTCCTCTCCGGCTGCCCCCGACATCGGGGTTGGGGGGCGCTTTGCGGAGGGATCGAGATGCGACCGACCGAGATCATGCGTGGCAGTCCGCCCGCGCCCGAGGCGCAGGTGACGCGCGCGAACTGGCGCAGCTTCCCCGCGATACGCTGGGGCTTTGCCCACACCCGTGAAGTGCTGCCGACCGCGGAGGTCCGCCGCGCGGCGCATCCGACGCCGATGCGAAGCGCGCCGCGCGAGCTGTCAAAGTTGGGCTTCACCGCACCCGACGGCAACCCGACCACGATCGCGGCCACCCTGCGCGAGACCTATGGCGATGCACTGCTCGTCATGCACCGGGGCACGCTGATCCACGAATGGTACGGCGACGGCATGAGCGTAACTACGCCGCATCTGATCTGCTCCATCAGCAAGTCGATCGCCGGCACACTTGGCGGCGTGCTCGCCGCGTGCGGCCTGGTAGATCCCGAGGCGAGGGTGCTGCGTTACGTGCCGGAGCTGGAGACCTCGGTCTATGCCGGCTGCACCGTCCGCAATCTCCTCGACATGGCCGTCGCCATCAAATTCGAGGAGGATTACGAGGACCCCGCCGGCGATGTCGCGCGCTATCGTTTTTCCTCGGGCTGGGACGTGCCGCCGGCCGGCGTTGAGCCTGGCCATCAGCGCGCCTATCTCACGACCTTGCGCGGGACTGGCAAGCCGCACGGCAAGGTGTTCCATTACGTCTCCCCCAATACCGAGGTGCTCGGCTGGGTCTATGAGCGCGCCTGCGGCATGCCATACCATCGCATCCTCTCCGAATATCTCTGGCAGCCTCTCGGCGCCGAGGAGGACGGCTCGCTCACGCTCGACAGCCACGGCATGGGCCGCATCGCCGGCGGCATCTCCGTCACCGCACGCGACCTGCTGCGCTTCGGTGAGATGATCCGCTGCCGCGGCGTGGTCGAGGGGCGGCAGGTGGTGCCGGGCTGGTGGATCGACGATATCCGCGAGAATGGCGATCCCAAGGCCTGGGCCGACGGCGACCTCGCCGAGTTCTTCCCGGGCGCGCGCTATCGCAGCAAATGGTTCACGATCGATCCGTCGCGCAACGCCATCACCGCGATCGGCATTCACGGCCAGCACCTCTATGTCGATCTCGACTCCGACACCGTCATCGTCAAGCTCGCCACACAGCCCAAGGCGATGGATGTGCCGATCGACCAGCGCTGGTTTGCCGCCTTCAACGCCATCACTGCGCATCTCGCTCCGCGCTGAACTTTGGGGCATCCCATGCTCGACACCGCGAATGCCAAATCGCCGGTCCGGTCCGCCAGCCCGCATCCGCTCGATCCGCTCACGACTGAGGAGATCACAGCCGCCTGTACGCTGGTGCGCGCCGCCGCGGCCTCGCCGGAGAACTGCCGCTTCCCGACCGTGCGGCTGGAGGAGCCGACCAAGCAGGAGCTGGCCGCTGACAGAGCAGGCCGCCGTGCGTTTGCGCTGACGCTCGACATCACCACGGGCGAGGCGATCGAGCACATCGTCGACCTCGCCCGCAATGAGATCATTGCGCGAAAAGTCATTCCGAACCGCGAGGCGCCCTACGGGCAGCCGCCGGTGATGCTGGAAGAGTTCTTCAAGTGCGAGGCCGTGGTGAAGGCCGATCCTAGATGGCGCGCGGCGATGGTCAGGCGCGGGCTCACCGACAAGGATATCGAGCTGGTCCAGGTCGATCCGTTCTCCTCGGGCTTCTTCGATTTCGAGTACGAGCGCGGCACCCGCATCGTGCGCGCCGTCAGCTTTTTCCGCGAGCATCCCCAGGACAACGGTTATGCCCATCCGATCGAGGGCGTCGTTGCCGTGGTCGACCTGATCGGCGGCAAGGTTATCAATCTCACGGATGCCGATCCGATCGTGCCGATCCCGCGCAAGAAGCGGAACTACGGCGCGCACGAGGTCAAGAACCCGCGCACCGACATCAAGCCGCTGCATATTGAGCAACCGGAAGGTCCGAGCTTCAAGGTCGACGGCTGGAAAGTCGACTGGCAAAAATGGAGCTTTCGCGTTGGCTTCACGCCGCGCGAGGGCTTGGTGCTGCATCAGCTCGCCTATCAAGATGGCGCGCGCAAGCGTTCGCTGATCCATCGCGCCAGCATCACCGAGATGGTGGTGCCTTACGCCGATCCGACCGCGAACCATTTCTGGAAGTCGGCGTTCGATGCCGGCGAGTATGGGCTCGGCATGCTTGCGAACGCGCTCGAGCTCGGCTGCGACTGCCTCGGCAACATCCACTATTTCGACGTGCCGGCTGCCGACAACAAGGGCGATCCCTTCGTCATGCAGAACGCGATCTGCATGCATGAAGAAGACTATGGAATTGCCTGGAAACACTACGAATTCCGCAACGGCCTGTTCGAGGTTCGCAGGTCTCGGCGGCTCGTCATCTCGTTCTTTGCGACCGTCGGCAATTACGATTACGGCTTCTACTGGTACCTCTACCAGGACGGCACGATCCAGCTCGAGACCAAGCTCACGGGAATCATCCAGACCGCTGCCGTGCCATCAGGCGCGACGTACAAATGGGGCGGCATGGTCGACGACAATCTGGGCGGTCCCACGCACCAGCACTTCTTCAACGTGCGCATGCACATGGATCTCGATGGCGGCGGGAACACCGTGACTGAGCACGATTTCGTACCGCGGCCCTGGGGCGACGACAATCCGCATGGCAATGTCTTCGACACCACGACGCGCGTGCTGTCGCGCGAGCGCGACGCAGCTGCGGTCGCCAATGGCGAAACCGGCCGGTTCTGGAAGATCAGCAATCCCAACGAGACCAACTCGGTCGGCAACGCGCCGGCCTACAAGCTCGTCGTCAATCCGAGCCCGCTGATGCTGGCGCAGGAGGGCAGCTATGTGCGCAGGCGCGGCGGCTTCGCCACCAGACATGTATGGGTGACTGCATTCGACCCCGCTGAGAAATACGCGAGCGGCGACTATCCGAACGTCCATGCCGGCGGCGACGGCCTGCCGCGCTACGCCGCCCGTGACCGCAACATCGAGAATGCCGATATCGTGGTGTGGCACTCTTTCGGCCACACTCATGTCTGCAAGCCCGAGGACTTCCCGATCATGCCGGTCGAATATGCCGGCTTCCTGCTGAAGCCGACCGGTTTCTTCGCGGCCAACGCGGCCGGCGACATCCCGCCGGACCGCAACAGCCGCAGCGTGCTCGCGGGCGAGGAGACGGGCGGCGGCAGCTCATGCTGCCACAAGAGCTAGCCAGCCATCCTCGCCGTCATTGCGAGCGAAGCGAAGCAATCCAGAGTCTATCCGCAACGACAGTCTGGATTGCTTCGCTACGCTCGCAATGACGAGATTGAAGCAGCGCGCTTCCATCTCTGTCCGACGGCCCGGCTCGCAGCCCGGCCGCCGATCAGAACGGATAATGCCGCGGTCCGGTCTGCACGGTGATCCAGCGCAGCTCGGTGAACTCGTCGATGGCCGCCTTGCCGCCGAAGCGACCGTAGCCGGACGCCTTGGTGCCGCCGAACGGCATCTGCGGCTCGTCGTGCACGGTGGGCGCGTTGACGTGACAGATGCCGGCCTCGATCCGCTTGGCAACGCCGAGGGCGCGCGCGATGTCGCGGCCGAACACGGCGGAGGAGAGGCCGTATTCGGTATCGTTGGCGACCCGCACGGCCTCGTCGATTCCGCTGACGCGGACCACGGTCACGACCGGACCAAAGCTTTCCTCGCCGTAGATGCGCATCGCCGGCGTGACGTGATCGACGATGGTGGCCGGCATGATGGTGCCGCTCCCGTGTCCGCCCGCCGCAACCACCGCGCCCTTGGCAACGGCATCATCAACCAGGCCCTTGACGCGGTCGCAGGCAGCAGCACTGACAAGCGAGCCGAGGACGACATTGCCCTTGCTTGGATCCCCGAAAGGAAGCCCCTTTGCCTTGGCGGCGAATTTGGCGACGAAGGCATCCGCGACCTTGTCGTCGACGACGATCCGCTCCGTCGACATGCAGATCTGACCCTGATTCATGAAGGCGCCGAAGGCGGCCGCGTTCACGGCCGCGTCGAGATCGGCGTCGTCGAGGATGACCAGCGGGGCCTTGCCGCCGAGTTCCAGCAGCGCGCGCTTGAGATGCTTGGCGCAAGCGAGCGCAATGAGGCGGCCGACCCGGGTCGAGCCGGTGAAGTTGACGCGGCGGATCGCGGGATGGGCGATCAGCGCCTCGACCACGGCCTGCGCATCCTCCGGCGCATTGGTCACGACATTGACGACGCCGTCACCGAGCCCGGCTTCGACGAGGCAGCTTCCGATCAGGCGGTGCACGCCAGGGCTCATCTCGGAGGCCTTCAGCACCACGGTGTTGCCGCAAGCAAGCGGCATCGCAACGGAACGCACGCCAAGGATCACCGGTGCGTTCCAGGGCGCAATGCCGAGCACGACGCCGACCGGCTGGCGGAAGGCCATGGCGAGATTGTCGGGCTTGTCGGTCGGAATGACCTCGCCGGATATCTGCGTCGTCATTGCTGCGGCTTCGCGCAGCATGCCCTCGGCAAGATGCACGTTGAAGCCGGCCCAGCCCGCGGTGGCACCGGTCTCGGCGACCATCAGCGCCGTGAACTCCGCCGCCCGGCGCGCGAGGGTGTCGGCGGCAGCGCTGAGCCGCTTGCGGCGCTCGGACGGACCGAGCTGCGACCAGGCCGGAAAGGCCGCGGCCGCAGCGTCGGCAGCGCGCATCGCGTCGTCGATCGAGGCCGCCGCGACGATGGATGCGATCTCGCCGGAGATCGGGTTGTGACGCTGGAAGGTGCGCTGATTGCTGGCAGACTGGTTCTTGCCGCCGATGAGAAGGTCGATTGCGTTCATGGAGTCCTCCATGGGTTGCTGGGGTAACTATTTCGGGGTGGATACGGCGCGCGCCTTGCCGAGATAGGCACGCTGGATCTCGGGATCGTTCTTCATCGCGCTGGCCAGCCCGCTGCCGGCGTTGCGCCCGGACTCGATCAGGTAAACGCGATCGGCGATGTCGAGGCTTGCCCGGGCATTCTGCTCGACCAGCAGGACGCCGACGCCGCTGGCGCGGATCTGCGTCAGCGCGCGAAACATCTCACGGCTGAGCAGAGGCGACAGGCCGAGCGAGGGCTCGTCCAGGAGGAGGAGCAGCGGGTTCGACATCAGCGCGCGGCCGATCGCCACCATCTGCTGCTCTCCGCCGCTCATGGTGCGCACGGCCTGGGTCATGCGCTCGGCCAGGCGTGGGAACAGCTGCAGGATGTTTGCGAGCCGGGCTGCTTCGCCTGCCCGGGCCCGGGCAGGGTAGGCGCCGAGCTGCAAATTCTCGGCGACCGTCAGCTCGCCGAAGACGCCGCGGCCTTCGGGCACCAAAGCGATGCCGCGCTCCACGATCAAATGGGCCGGCAATTCGCCGATGTTCTGTCCCTCGAACCGGATCGTTGCGCCCCGGGCGGGCCTGACCAACCCGGCGATGCTTTTGAGCAGGGTCGACTTGCCGGCACCGTTGGCGCCGAGGATCGCGACGATCTCGCCTTGACCGATGCCGAGCCCAATATCGGCCAGGGCCTGGTGCTTGCCATAGAAATGGGAGAGGGCGGCGACCTCAAGCATCGTCGCCTCCGAGATAGGCGGCGACGACTTTTGGATCGGCCAAAACCTCGTCCGGAGCACCGCGCGCGATCACGCTGCCGGCGTTCATGACGATGCAACGGCCGCACAACGCGCGGATGGCATCCATGACATGTTCGACCATGATGATGGTGAGGCCGCGCTCGCGCAGCTTTGCGATCAGCGCGATGCCGGTCTCGAGCTCGCTCGGATTGAGGCCCGCCAGCCATTCGTCGAGCAGCACGAGGCGCGGCTGCAGCGCCAGCGCGCGGGCAAGCTCCAGACGCTTTTGATCGATATAGGTCAATTCGCCCGCTTGCGCTTCGTGCATGGTGCCGAGCCCGACCAGGTCCAGCAGTTCGCTTGCCGTTGCGTCCGAGCCGTTCGACGTAGAGAACAGCCGCGCCGCCGCGACGTTCTCGGCGACGGTGAGGTCCGGCATCACGCGCACCAGCTGGAAGGTGCGGGCAAGGCCCAGTCGCGCGATCTGGTGTGCTCGCAGACCATTGAGCACGGTGCCACTAAACCGGATCGTGCCCGACGAGGGCTTCAAGGCGCCGGACAGCGTATTGAGAAGCGTGGTCTTGCCGGAGCCGTTCGGGCCGATGACGCCGATGATCTCGCCGGGGGCGACCGTGAAGCTGACGCCATCGACCGCGCGCAGTCCGCTGAACGACTTGCTGACGCCGTCAACCGCAAGCAGCGGAGCACCCATGGTGCGGGCGGAAGCCGCCGCCGGGCCTCCAGCCGGGACGCGCCAGCGCCCGCCCCCGAACAGTCCGATCACCCCGTTCGGCAGCACCATGACGATGAGCACGAAGATGAGGCCGAGTACGATGCTGAAATGATTGGGCAGCGTCGCTGTCAGAACCTCGAACAGCAGGACCAGCGGGATGACACCGAGTACGGGGCCGAACAGCGAGCCTGCGCCGCCCAGCAAGGCCATGATGACGACCTGGAACGAAATGGTCGGATTGAACGCGATGGCCGGATCGATATAGGTCCAGCGCGGCGCCATCACCGCGCCGGTCATCGCCATGAATGTCGCGCTCAGGATGAACACGCCGAGCTTGACCCGCGTCGCATCGATGCCGGAATGGCTGGCCGCGGTCTCGTCGGCGCCGATGGCGCGCAGGGCAAGCCCATAGCGCGAGCGCCCGAGCAACCAGCCGACTGAGAAGACGAGCGCCGTCAGGCCCAGGAGCTGCCAGTAGAGAATGTCCTGCGTCACGGCACTGAAGAGATAGCGGCCGACCGATTTGTGGATGTTGACCTCGTACCAGATCACGAGTTGCCGGATCAGCTCGGCAAGTCCGAAGGAGAAGATCACGAAATAGATGCCCGATAGCCGCAGCGTCGAGAGGCCGGTGATTGCGGCGGTGAGGGCGCCTATTCCCGCCGCGGCCAGCAGCACGACGGGCCAGGGCATGGTCTCGCCGAGCACCGCGGCGGTGTAGGCGCCAAGGCCGAAGAAGGCGACGGTCGCAAGCGAGATGTAGCGGGTGGGACCTGAGAACATCGCCCAGGCCGTCGCCAGGATCGTGAAATAGAGAACACTGATGCCGAGTGCGAGATAATAGCCGTTGGCAAAGAGCGGATAGGTGATAACAGCCGCAGCCACGGCAAGGCCGGCACCCCACAGCAATGTCCGGACGAGCGGCGTCATGACGTAGCTCTCCCGAACAGACCGGTCGGCTTGATCAGGAGCACGCCGAGAAACAGCGCGTAGGTGGCCGCCAGCGTCAGGCCCGGGTCGACCAGCCGCGCCACTGCGGTTTCGACCACACCGAGCAGCAGTCCCGCAACCAGCGCGCCCATGACATTGCCGACGCCGCCCATGATGACGACGACCAGCGCCTTCATGGTGAAGACCACGCCGATGGCGGCATTGAAGGTGAGGAACATGCTGACCAGCACGCCGCCGATGGCGACGAGGCCGCCGCCGAATGCAAAGGCCAGCCCCGACAGCGCCGCCACGTCGATCCCCACCAGGCGCGCGGCATTCGCGTCCACTGCGATGGCGCGGACGGCGGTCCCGATCCGGGTGCGGGTGAGGGCGAGATACACGGCGCCGCCGACCAGTGCCGCGAACAGCAACGCGACCAGGCGATTGACCGCAAGCGTCGAGCCCATGATCGTCAGTGGAATGGAGAGATAGCTATAGCTGTAATACTGGCCGCCGAAGGCGACCAGCATGGCGCCCTGGATCACGAACAAGATGCCGAAAGTGACGAGGATGCTGTCGATCTCCTGCGCGCCTCTGTCCTTGCCCCGCCGCATCAGTCGCTCGAGCAAGAAGCGGTAGAGCAGCCAGTTCAACACCATCGCGACGGGGACGGCCAATAGCAGCGCAGCCAGCGGGCTGAGGCCGAGGCCGCTGTAGAGCGAGAACGCGCCAAAGGCGGCCGCGACCAGCGACTCGCCGTAGGACAGATTCATGATCCGCGCCACGCCATATTGCAGCGTCAGCCCAAGCGCGATCAGCGCGTACATGCCGCCAAGCACGAGGCCCGGCAGGACGATGTCGACAACCAGCATGAAACAGGGTTCCTAGTGGACGGCGGCAGGCCGCGCAGCGCGGGGCCCGCCCGCCAGCCTTACTGCCACTGCGCCTTCGGCACGACCGGCGCACGCGCGCCCGGAAGCGAGGCGGGCGCGAGAGCGTAGAATTCGCCGTTCTGCCACTGGCCGACGCTCCAGACCTCCTGGAGCAGACCGTCCTTCAGCTTGACCTTGCCGATGATGGTGTCGAACGTTCCTGCGCGGATCTCGGCCGCGACTGCGGCGCGATCGAGCTTGCCGACTTTCTCGATCGCCTGCTGGAGCACCTGGAGGCTCGCATAGGTGATCGAGCTTGCCCAGCGATCAGGCTCCTTGCCGGTCGCAGCCTTGTGACGAGCGAGATAGTCCTTCAGCTGCGGCGAGTCCGCATTCCAGCCGCCGATGCCCATCACGCCGTCGCTGTTGGCGGCGAACTTGCCCTTGTAGAGCGGGAAGGCCGTGCCGACGCCGACGTAGAAGACCTTCGGGTTGAACTTCAAGAGCTGCGCCTGCTCGGTCAGCGCGATTGTATCCGGCGGATAGCTGAACGCGACGAACGCATCCGGCTTGGACGCGATTGCGTCCTTCAGCAGCGGCTGAAGATCCTGCGCACCCATGGGATAAGTCTTGTCATAGGTGAGCGTGAAGCCGTGCTTCTTGAAAGCCTCGCGGCCGGCGGCGGACAACTCGATGCCGAACTGATCGGCGATGCTGACCATCGCGATGTTGGGCCCGATCTTGCCTTCGCTCTTCAATTTGCCGAGCAGATCGGCGAGCGCCTCGGAGATCTGCGCGGAGGTGCCGAGCCAGAAGGTCGCGTTCGACCAGCGCTTGGCAAGCTCCGGCGCCTTGTCGGTCACCGACGTGACCGCAAGGTGAGGGTAGCCGAGACGGTTCAGCGTCGGGCCGACCGCGAGGTTGAGGCCCGTGCTCCAGGGCGGAAGAATGAAATCGACCTTGTCCTGGTTGGCGAGGCGCTCGATCGCCTTGACGGCCTCCTCCGAGCTGCTGCGGTCGTCGTATTCGACCACTTCGATCGGCAGCTTCTTGTCGCCGAGCTTGATGCCGCCGGCCGCGTTCACATCCTTCACCCACAGCTCGTAATTGGGCAGGGTCGTGATGCCGGCACCACCGGCATAAGGGCCGGTCTTGGAAATGGCATAGCCGATCCGGATCTTCTCCTGTGCATCGGCTGTGGACGCGAAGGTCCCCAGCGCTGTGGCGAACGCCACCAGGCCAGTGACGCGCAGCAACGTTCGACGGTTCGCCGAAAACATGTCCGATCCTCCCTCGTGTTTCACTCAAGCGATTGTTCGCAACGATGAAAGTGGGTCGTTTCCCCATCGTCCTGATTTCTTTCGGCGTAGCTCGGGAGCCCGCCGCGACCAGGACTTGACCTAGCAAGCACTCTCGGTTTTGTTCGCACAATGGACAGATCCGGGGAAAGGTTGGACGTTTCCGGTCGCACGGGTCAGGTGCGTCGAGCGGTCGCGGGCACCAATCCGCCCGCGCCGGCCACACCGGCGGGATCCGCATCGGTCGGCGCTGCGTTGATCGGATCGCACTATGCTGCGAGACGCTGGATGCTGGCGTCGAAGGCGGCGCGGCCGTTCATCCACCTGCTTTGCCTTCACCGCGGCTCCGCTGCCGAGGTTCGCCAGGCGGGTCAGGTGATTGCATTGACGGGGCCCGCCCTGATCTGGTTGCCGGCCGGATCGACCGAGTATCTGGAGATATCGGCAGGAGCGACTGCCGAACTCTTGCAATTGCGCGCCGGCGTATGGCACCGCTTTTTGCCGCCCTCGGCCGAGCCGGCCTATCTGGCTCTCGAAGGCGCCGCAGGCATCATGACATTGCCGGTGGACCCCGAACTCGTGACGACGATGTCGCGTTCGATCGGCGCAATCGCAAGCGAGATCGCATTGCCGACGCGCAGCGGTGCAGGGTCGATCATGTCGGCCGAGCTGACGCTGTGCGTGCTGCGCTTCTGGCGTCTCTTCGCCGGCAGCAACGATCAGGATGACCAGGGCGGCAGTGCGGAAGTGCTGAGCCGCTTCCGCCGGCTGCTCGAGGAACGATATCACCAGCACCTGCGCGTCAGCGACTACGCCAATCTGCTCGGCATAACCGCGGACCGCTTGCACTCGCTGTGCAGTCGCGAACTCCAGCGCTCCCCAAGCAAGTTGATCCAGCAGCGCGTCGTCAAGGAAGCCGCGACACGGCTGGAGGCGGGCACCGCCGCCGTCAAGCAGGTCGCGTTCGCGCTCGGCTTCAAGGACACCGCGTATTTCAGCCGCTTCTTCCGCAAGCACACCGGCGAGGCGCCCGGCATGTGGCGGCGACGCGTTGCTGCACGCGTGAGGGCCGGCCGATCAAGGCCGACGCTGAATTTCGCGGACTGGCCGTGAGGCCGCGATCGGAGCAAGCCGTGTCGGCAGGAATCTTGTCCCGATCGCGCCGCTGACCGACACAAGACGTGTCGCCCCAGAAACATTCTGAATCAACCAGGTCAGATCTGGATGGAGGCGGCCCAAGGAAGGCAAGCAAACGCGGCTTGCTCATGAGCGCATTGGTCGCACATGCCGTGCACGCGTCTGGAGAGATTCTAACGTGGTTCCTATCGCACTCCGAAATCGCCTGAGTTAGGGCGAGGCAGCAAGAATGATACCGGCGAAGCCGGCAGTGCGTGGGGCTTTAACAGACGTGACAGACTTCCAACTTCCTTCGCGTTCCGACACGCGTCGTCAACGGATTCAAGTGTTTTTCTTCGGTGCGGCCAGCACATTTTCTCTCGCCATGCCCTTCGGTTACGCGCAAGCGCAGACGGAGATTCCCTCCGTCACCGTGGAAGCGCCGGCGCAGCGCGCCCGTCCAGCTGCGGTTACCTCGTCGCGAAGGTCGGCGGAGACACGCGCCGCACGCGCCAATCGTCGCGCTCCCGCGCAGCAGGCCGCGCCAGCTCAGTCGGCATCATCGAACGGCACTACGGGCGAACGCGCCAATGGTCCGGTGCGCGGCTTCGTTGCCACCAGGAGCGGCACCGCCACCAAAACGGATACACCGCTGATCGAAACCCCGCAGTCGGTGTCCGTGGTGACCACCGACCAGATCAGGAACCAGGGTGCGGTCTCGATCGGCGAGGCACTGCGCTATACCGCCGGCGTCAGTGGCGACGTCAATGGCGGCTCCGACACCCGCTTCGGCGCCCTCCAGATCCGCGGCTTCGACACGACCATGTCGGGCCTTTACATCGACGGCTTGCGGGTTCCGTCGAGCAACTACGTGCATTTTAACGGCCTCGATCCCTACGGGGCCGAGCGGTTGGAGGTTCTCAAGGGACCATCCTCGGCGATGTATGGCGGCAGCGGCACCGGCGGCATCCTCAACTACGTGACCAAGCTGCCGACCGCCCAGCAGTTCGGCGAGGTCTCGATCTCGGGCGGCAGCTTCAATCGCTATCAAGGCCAGTTCGACATGGGCGGCCCCGCCAACAAGGAAGGCACCGTGCTGTGGCGCCTCACCGGCGTGGTCCGCGACGGCGAGACTCAAGTCGACTTCACCAAGGACAACCGCGTCTTCATCGCGCCCGCCGTCACCTTCAAGCCCAACGAAGACACCACCATCACCGTGCTCGCCAACTACCAGAGAGATCGGGCAGGGTGGGGCCTCCAGTTCCTGCCGGCCTCGGGCACGGTGTGGCCGAACAACGGTCGCACCATTCCGGTCTCGTTCTTCGCGGGCGTACCGAGCTTCAACGCGTTCAACACCGAGATCGCCACCGCCGGCTACCTGCTCTCGCATGACTTCACCGACAACATCACGTTCCGACAGAACCTGCGCTACGCCTATCAGCACAACGAGGAGAAGGTGTTCTACGGCGCGGGCTATACCGACGAGGCCGCGGGGCAGCTCGCACGTTTCGGCAGCTACAGCAACTCGTACATCAACTCGTTCGCTGTGGACAATCAGCTGCAAGGCAAGTTCGTCACCGGCATCCTCAGTCACACCACGCTGGTCGGGATCGACTATCGGAATACCAACTTCCGCGACACAGCCTATAGCGTCGCGACGTCGTCTCCCACGATCAACGTCTTCAATCCGGTCTACAGCTACGACTACGCTGTGGACGCCCTGCCGAGCGACAACACCGGAGTCAAGCAGTCGCAGGTGGGCCTCTATGCCCAGGATCAGATTAAACTCGGTCGGCTCTCGTTCCAGCTCGGCGGCCGCCAGGATTTCGTGACGACGCAGGTCGACAGCGGCATCTCCAACACGACCGTCTCGAAGGATGCGTCGGCCTTCACCGGCCGCGCCGCCGTGATGTACAATTTCGACAACGGCATCGCGCCCTATTTCAGCTATTCCGAGTCGTTCCTGCCGGTGCTCGCGATCAATTCGTCCGGGCAGATGCTCAATCCCGAGACCGGCGTCCAATACGAAGTCGGCGTCAAGTACCAGCCGATCGGCTGGAACGCGCTGTTCACCTTCGCCGCCTTCGACCTGACGCGCGACAACGTCGTCACCTATGCACCGCCGAGCTATTTCGCTGAACAGACCGGTCAGGTGAAATCCCGCGGTATCGAGCTCGAAGGCACCATGTCGCTCGCCGACGGCTGGAATCTGCGCGCGGCCTATGCCTATGTCGATGCCGTGGTCACGCAGGATCCGGTCAATGTCGGCAAGGCGCCGGTCACCGTGCCGCTCAACCGCGCCTCGTTGTGGAACGACTACACGCTCCAGAACGGACCGCTCGCCGGCTTGCAGTTCGGCGGCGGCATCCGTTATGTCGGCGCGACCTGGGGTGACGACGCCAACACGTTCAAGGTAGGATCGGCGACCGTGCTGGACGCGCTGCTGGCTTACACCCGTGACAATTGGCGCCTGTCGCTGAACGTGACGAACCTTGCCGACACGCGCTATGTCGCTGCGTGTTACAGCCTGTCGGGCTGCTTCTATGCGGAGGGGCGCAAGGCCATCGGCAAGCTGACCTACCGCTGGTGAGTTCGAACCGAGGGCGGTCCGGCAATCGGGAGCCGGCCCTACGGATGAGAGTGGAAGACGATGAGAGCGATATTCGGCCGGCTGCATCGCTGGGCGGGACTGCTGACCGCCGGCTTCCTGTTCTTCTCCGGCATCACAGGCGCGATCATCTCGTGGGACCATGAGATCGATGACGTCCTGAACAGCCATCTGTTCGATGTCTCGACCAAGGGCCCGGCGATTCCCTCGATCGAGCTCGCTGGGATGATCGAGCAGCGCGATCCCCGCGCGCGCGTCGTCTATCTCTTCATGACGCCGGAGGAGGGCCACTCGCTGTGGTTCTTCGTCATGCCCCGAATAGATCCCACGACCGGCAAGCGTTACCCGCTCGACTACAATCAGGTCTTCCTCGATCCCAACACCGGCGCGGAACTCGGCCGGCGCTACTGGGGCGCGGTATGGCCGGTGACGAGAGAGAACTTCGTCTCGTTCCTCTACAAGCTGCACTACACCATGCACATCCCGGAGTTCTGGGGCAGCGACCGCTGGGGCATGCGTGTTCTCGGCATCATCGCCATCATCTGGACCATCGATTGCTTCATCGGCTTCTATCTGACGCTGCCCTCGCGCAGGCGCGCCAAGACAGCGCGGGCCCCCGAAGTCACGCGCCAGCTCGAGCGCGGCTTCTGGGCGCGGTGGGCACCGGCCTGGACCATCAAGACCTCGGGCAGCGCCTACCGGATCAATTTCGACATCCACCGCGCCTTCAGCCTGTGGACCTGGGGCGTGCTGTTCGTCATTGCCTTCACCGCGTTCTCGCTGAACCTCTATTTCGAGGTGTTCTCGCCGCTGATGAAGATGGTTTCGAACTACACGCCGACGCCCTATGAGCAGCGGCCCTATCGCGACCTCGACGACCCCATCGAGCCCAAGGTCAACTTCGCCGACATCGCCGCCCGCGCGGCCGCCGACGGCAAGGGGCGCGGGTGGACGATCCCGGTCGGTGCGATCAGCTACGGGCCCGCCCATGGCGTCTATGCCGCCGCCTTCTTCCATCCTGGCGACGACCACGGCGCCGGCGGCGTCGGCCCGGCGCAGCTCTATTACGACAGCGAGGATGGCCGCCCCATCGGCGAACGGCTGCCCTGGGTCGGCACAGCCGCGGACATCTTCGTGCAGGCACAATTCCCGCTGCATTCGGGCCGCATCGTTGGGCTGTTCGGCCGCATCCTGATTTCGATCATGGGCCTCGTCGTCGCCGCACTCTCGGTCACCGGCGTCGTGATCTGGTGGCGCAAGCGCCGCGCCCGGGTCCGCGTGCGCGAGACCGCGGCGGTGCGCCTGAGCCGGCAGCAACTCACGCCGGCGGAGTAGGGCCAAGCGCTCGTCGCAGGATCAGCGGCAACAGGCCGCCAGCTCGCAAGATCTCACCTTCGAGGTTGGTCTCGATCGCGGCGATCGCGTCGAAACTGTCGATTTCGGCGCCATCACGACGAATGCGAACGGTCACGCCGCTGCGTGGGCGGATCGCGTCGATCGGCGCATCGATCTCGATCTCGTCGGTCGGGCGGAGGCCGAAATCCTCCGGCCGGCGACCGGGGGGGAGGCGGAGCGGAAGGACGCCCATGCCGATCAGGTTGGAACGGTGAATGCGCTCGAAACTGAGTGCCAGCACCGCGCGCACGCCGAGCAGCGCAACGCCCTTGGCGGCCCAGTCGCGTGACGAGCCCATGCCGTAGCGCTCGCCAGCGACCACCACGACGGAGCGGCCTTCGTCGGCATAACGATCCGCCGCGCACCACAGCGCCATCTGCTCGCCGGTGCCGGCATGAATTGTGGTGCCGGGACGCAACCCGGGTGCAAGCAGATTGCGAACGCTCTTGTTGGTGAAGAGGCCGCGCAGCATCACCTCCCAGTTGCCGCGGCGCGAGGCGAAGACGTTGAGATCATGCGCGCTCTCGCCGCGCCTCACCAAATAATCGCCGGCATCGCCAGCGGCCGGGATCGCCCCGGCCGGCGAGATGTGGTCGGTCGTGATGTCGTCGCCGAGCACGAGCAGCGGCGCCGCGGTGTAGCTGCCGAGACGCGTGCCCTTGCCGGGCCCTGCAAACGGTGGCCGGCGGATATAGGTCGAGGCCTGATCCCAGGGAAATAGCGCAGCGCCGGGCGCCTCGAGCGCGGCCCAATCCACGCTCGCCTCGGCGGCGTCGTAGGCGCTGCCATAGTCCCTCGCGTCGCGCGCCTTGGCCAGGGCATCGTCGATCTCGGCGCCGGTTGGCCAGAGGTCGGCGAGCCTGATGTCGCGGCCATCGGAGCTGCGCCCGATCGGATCGCGCAGGATATCGCGACGCGCGTCACCTGCGAGCGCAAATGCGACGACCAGCGGCGGCGAAGCAAGGAAGCCGTTCTCGACCTGCGTGTGGACGCGCCCGGGAAAATTGCGGTTGCCCGAGAGCACCGCGACCGGGGCGATCATCCTCGAGGTCAGGGCCTCGGCCATGACGGGCGCAAGCGGACCGGAATTGCCGATGCAGGTGGTGCAGCCATAGCCGACGATACCGAAGCCGAGCGCTTCGAGATCATCCATGAGTCCCGCACGATGCAGGTAGTTTTCGGCGGTCGGCGAGCCCGGCGCGAGCGAGGTCTTTACCCAGGCGGGCGGCGTCAGCCCGAACATGCGGGCCTTGCGGGCAAGGAGGCCTGCGGCGACCAGCAGACGCGGGTCCGAGGTGTTGGTGCAGCTTGTGATCGCGGCGATCGCGACCGCGCCGTCTGCCGGCGCATCGGCGGGGGAAGCAGTGGCCTCGACGCCGAGCGCCTCGGCGGTACGGCTCGCCGCGATGCGATCCTGCGGGCGGCGCGGACCGGCAAGGCTAAGCTCGACCTCGTCGAGGTCAATAGTGAGCGTCTTGGTGTAGCGCGGGTTGGCATTGGCATCGAACCACAGATGCTGCCGCCGTGCGTAAGCCTCGACGAGCGCGATCTGCTCGGGCGAGCGGCCGGTCTGCGCGAGATAGTCGAGCGTCTGCCGGTCGATCGGGAAGTAGCCGGAATTGGCGCCGAACTCCGGCGTCATGTTGGCGACCACGGCGCGGTCGCCGGCGGAGAGCGTGGCGACACCGGGTCCGTAGAACTCGACGAAGCGGTCGGCGAGATCGATGCGACGCAGGCGCTCGGTGACTGATAGGGCGAGATCGGTCGCGAGCACGCCCTCGCGCAAGGAGCCGGTGAGGCGCACGCCGATCACGTCGGGCACGCGCAGCATGACCGGCATGCCGAACATCACGCTCTCGGCTTCCAGGCCGCCGACGCCCCAGGCCAAGACGCCGATGCCGTTGATCATCGGCGTATGGCTGTCGGTGCCAATCAGCGTGTCGGGCGCGGCCCATGGCGTGCCGTCACGATCGAAGCGGGTGACGACGCTCGCCAGGCGCTCGAGATTGAGCGTGTGCATGATGCCGGTGCCGGGTGGATGTACGCGGACGCCTGACAGCGCCGACGTCGCCCATTTCATGAACCGGTAGCGCTCGGCGTTGCGCTTCAGCTCATGCTGCATGTTCTGCTGGAGCGCATCCTTGCGCGCGAACACGTCGACGCCGATGGAGTGATCGGTCGAGACGTCCACCGGCAGCACCGGATTGAGCCGGTTGGGATCGCCGCCGGCCTCGGCCAGCGAAGCGCGCAGGCCTGCGATATCGACCAGCGCCGGCCCGCACGTCGTGTCGTGCATCAGGATACGCGCGGGCTGGAAGGCGATCTCGCGCTCGCTGGTGCCGTGCGCAAGCCAATCGCGGATCGCGGCGACGGCCTCGTCGCGCTCCTCGCCGGCGTTGCGCAGCACGTTTTCGAGAAGGATGCGCAAGATCACAGGCAGGCGCGTGAGATCGTCACCCATGGCACCTCCGAGATCGGCGATGCGGTAGGTCTTGTCCGCAACGGAGAGGTCGGTCATGACAACGTCCTCAGGCATGCTGCTCGGCCGGCTCGGCGCGCGTCGCGCCGGTGCTTTCCATTCGGGCAAACCAGGTCATCAGGAAGGAGACGAACAGCAGGCCGCTCAGGAACAGCAGGCCGCCATAGGTGCTGCCGGTCCAGTCCTTAATCGCGCCGATCGCGTAGGGGCCTGCAAAGCCGCCGAGATTGCCGATCGAGTTGATCGCGGCGATCGAGACCGCCGCGGTCGATCGGCTGAGGAACAGACCCGGCAATGACCAGAATGGCGACTTGAAGGCATAGATGCCGGCGAGCGCGAGCGAGATCAGGGTCATCGAAACGGCCGGCTGCACGAACAGGCCGGTGAGGGCGAGCGCGCCGGCGCCGAGCAACAGCGGTAGCGCCGAGTGCTTCTGCCGTTCGCCGGTGCGGTCGGAGTTGCGCGACCACAGCACCATCGCGACGGTCGCGAAGGCGTAGGGCAGCATGGCGATGAGACCGATCTCGAAATTGCTCAACGAGCCCGACATGCCCTTGATGATCTGCGGCATCCACAGGCCGATACCGAGATTGCCGACCTGGTAGATGAAATAGATCACCGACAGGAACAGCACTTTCGGGTTGGTGATCGCGGCGATCACGCCGAGATGCTCGACATTGGGACGTGCGGCGTGGTCCTTTCGCAGCTCCCCGGTGAGCCAGTCGCGCTCTTCGGCCGTCAGCCAGCACGCCTGCTCGGGACGATCGGTCATGATGAAATAGTTGGCGATGCCGGCGATCACGGCGGGTCCGCCCTCGAGCAGCAGCATCCAGCGCCAGCCGCTCAGGCCGAAGCCGGAGACGTGATCCATGATCCAGGTGCTGAGCGGGGCGCCCAGGAGATACGACACCGGGATCGCCGCAGTGAACAGCGCCACCGTGGTGGCCTGCTCCTTGGCCCGGAACCAGTAGGTCAGGTAGATGATGATGCCGGGGAAGAATCCGGCCTCGGCGACACCAAGCAGAAAGCGCAGGACGTAGAGCTGCGTCGCGCTCTGCACGAAGGCGGTGGCGGTCGCAACGATGCCCCAGGTGATCAGGATCCGCGAGATCCAGATGCGCGCGCCATATTTGTTGAGCGCAAGGTTGCTCGGGATCTCGAACAGGAAATAGCCGATGAAGAAGATGCCGGCGGCAAAGCCGAAGGCTTCGCTGGTCAGCGCCAGCTCCTTGTTCATCTGGAGCGCTGCATAGCCGATATTAGCGCGGTCGAGATAGGAGATCACGTAGAGGACGAAGCAGTAGGGCACGATGCGCCAGAACACCTTGCGCGTTGTGGACTGCTCGACGGATGTCGTGGACATGGCGGCGCTTCCTCAGGGTTTGTGCTTTTGGCGCGCTTGTCCATCCCTCCGGCAGCCGCCTTCGGGTATTATTGCATTTTAAATTATAAAAGACAATTGCCTAGTTGCGTTAGGCGCGGGGGACCTTGATCAGCCCAGCCCCGGAGATATGCACGCGGAGGAAGTCGGCGGCCTCCTGGCGCAGCCCGTTCTCCAGCAAATCCAGGATGTTGAGATGCTCGCGGCATTGCTGGGGCAGGCGGCTGCGATCGACCGTGATGCGATATTCGACGAGCCGTCGCAGCCGGTTGACGCGCTTGACCGCGTCGAGAAAGAACGGATTGCCGCCGCAGATCATCAGCATCTCGTGGAAGTCGTTGTTGGCGGCGAAAATCTCGGCGCGAGAGGCGCGCTTGTAACCGCCGTCGAGCAGCCATTGCTGCTTTTCCCGCGCTGCCGCAAAGGCCGGGCGGTCGACCTGAAAGCTCGGCAGCATCAGCGCCTGCGGCTCAAGCGCGACGCGCAGCTGGTAGCCTTGCTGATAGCTCTCGCGCGAGGTCAGCAGCGGCCCGAAGGCCCAGCCATTGCCGGGCAGGCGCTCGATCCAGCCTTCATCGGCGATCTCGGTGAGGATCTTCAACAGACGGGTGCGCGACAGGCCGTAGCGGCGCATCAGCTCGCTTTCGCTGACGCGGTCGGGCAGCTTGCCGGACAGCCGGTCCTCGGCGATCGCAAAATACCATTCGTCTTCCTGTTCCGCGCCGCTATCCGCAATCTCGGGCAGCTCGCGGGCGCTTTTGACCAGAAAGAAGCCGCGGTTCGGCTCGGAGCGCACCACGTTCATGTCCTCCAGGATCTGCAGGGCGGCGTTGATCGGCGCGCGCGAGACCCGCAGCGCGTCCGCCAGTGCCTGGCTCGGCAAATGCTGGTCGGCTTCGAGATCATTGACGCGGATGTAGTCGAGAATCCGCGCGGTCATCTGGGAGGCGAGGTTGGGGCGGGGCATGCAAACGACTCGCAAGGGGTCCTAAACAGGGATCATTGGCCGACCCGGCGGATCGGCACAAGCGGCGTCAAGCCCATTGAGCCTATCCCATCATTGTGTTTTAAGTGATAAAAAGCAATGTATGGAGAGGGTGGTGTCGCCAACGAATTTGCCGGACCGGCAGGGCCTCGTGTCCCGGCGGGACGTTGTGTCCCGGCGGAGCCTGGCGCATCTCGCGATCAGCGGCGCACTGGCTGCCGCAGCGGCCTCTCAATCGCGCGCGCAGCCGCGCCAAACATCGGGGGAGCAGACCATGCCCGCAGGATCGGCCTCGTATGTCTATGTCGGCGCGCGCACTACGAAGGAGCGCAACGCCCGCGGCGACGGCCTCAACGTCTACCGCATGGACAATGCAAGCGGCGCGTGGACCCACCTCCAGCTGCTCAGCGATCTCGTCAATCCGTCGTTTCTGGCCTTCGACCGCACGCAGCGGTTCCTTTATGCGGTGCACGGCGATCTCAGCGACATCACCGCCATGGCGATCGACACTGCAAGCGGCCGGCTTCGGGTGATCAGCCGGCAGAGCACGGAAGGCAAGAATCCCGTGCATCTCGCAATCGACCCCAGCAACCGCTTCGTCGTGGTCGCCAATCATGTCACCTCGACATTGGCGCTGCTGCCGCGCCACGAGGACGGCTCGCTTGGTGCCGTCATCGATCTGGTCAAGCTGGAAGGCAAGATCGGGCCGCACCGGGTCGAGCAGCCCTTTGCAAAACCTCACCAGGTGGAATTCGATCCGACCGGCGCGTTCATCATCGTGCCGGACAAGGGGCTGGACGTCGTCTTCACCTATCGGATCGATGCCGAGAAGGGGAAGCTGCTGCAGGTCGGCCAGCCAGTTCAGGCGCGAGAGGGCGCTGGCCCGCGCCATGTCGCGTTTCATCCCGCAGGCCGGCTGGCCTATGTCGTCAACGAGCTGGATTCGACGGTGACCGGCTATCACTTCGATGCTGCCTCCGGCAGCCTCAAACCGTTCCAAGTGGTCTCAGCCGTGCCCGATACATTCACCGGCAACAGCCGGGCGGCGGAGATCGCGGTGTCGGCCGACGGCCGCTACGTTTATGCCTCGAACCGCGGCAACGATAGCATTGCGATCTTCGCGATTGACGCTGCGAGTGGCCGGCTGACGCCTGCGACGTGGACATTGAGCGGCGGCAAGACGCCGCGCTTCTTCGCGCTCGGGGTGTCCGACAGATTCCTGTTTGCCGCCAACGAAGACAGCGACACGGTGACACTGTTCACGCGCGCACAGGATGGTCACCTCGCGGCGACTGACAAAGTGGTCAGGGTCGGAAGCCCCGTCTGCATCCTTTTCAGAGAGAGCCAGTCGTAGGTCCACGAGACCATTTGCTTGTCCATCCGGCTGGGTTGCGTCGCCGGATTAGCAGCAGGCATGCCGATGAACCTTCGCGCCCGGCACCGGCACAAAGACTGGAGATTGCCTCCAGTCTTTCCGGACATTGCAATGAGATTGCTTGCCTTGCTCTGCCTGCTCGCCTTGGCTGCGCCCGCATATGCGGCCACGCCCGAGCAACACTATCTCGACCTGCGCGACCGCCACATCGCAAAATTCTCGCAGGCCAAGGAGAGCGACGAAATCTACAAGCAGCACGATGCCGCTCTGAAGGAGCTGGCAGGCGTGCTGCGCGGCCTGGTAGGACCGGTCACGATGAAGGGGCTGCCGGCCGAGGGCAGGTCGAACGTCGACACGCTGTTCAAGGACGACATCGGCTTCGGCCATCTCGACGGGCTCAGCTTCGCGTCCGAAGGCGACAGGATGCAGGCCGTGGTGACGACCACGGGCTTGCTCAAGCACTGGCTGCGCGAGCACCGCGACGATGGCATGCCGCAGGAGACCGGCGCGGCATTCAAGTCAGACCGCTTCTACTATTATGCGATCCAGGACGCCGCCTTCGCCATCTATGCGGAGCTGCCGATCGCCAAGCCCGCGGGGGCAAGCGTCGCGGCGGCCGTGCTCGGCGTGCGCGGCAATGGCGGTCTGAAGGGGCTGCCGGATGAAATCGACGTCGTCGCGATCCAGGGCGACAAGGTCTATTTCCTCGCCGCAACCGAGACAGTGAAGACCGCCCCGATTCCGGCCTGCGAGAAGGTCTGGAAGCAGATGATGGCCAGGCCGGTCGACAAGAAGGACCCGCGCGGCGACATGGCCCGCGAAGACAATGCGATGACCGCCTTCACGGCCTGCTTCGCCAAGGAGGCGCCGGGCCAGAGCTGGTTCGCAGCAGTCGTGAAGAAGGCGCAGAGCCAGCTGGAGCTGCTGCCGCTGCGCTAAAGCGCGCTCCCGCCCAAATTCCACCCGCGGCCGCCTTCGCCGAAGATCTCATGTCCCGTCGCCGTCACCGCGACCGTGTCCTCGAGCTTGATGAAGCCGCGCTTCGGGTGCTTCATCGTGGTCTCGATCGACACCACCATGCCGACTTCGAGCGGCAGGCGGGCGTCGGTGTCCTCGTAGGGAACCGGACCCTTGGCGGTCAGGCGAGGGGCCTCGTGGCTGACGAGGCCCATGCCATGGGCGAGAAACTCGGTGCAGTCTCGCTGGGTGATCTGGGCGAGCTGGCGCTCGGCCGCGACGTAGATGTCGCCGCCCGGGGCGCCAGGCCGGACCGCGGCAAAGGCGGCGCGCTGGACCGCCTCGATCTCGGCCAGACAGTCCTTCAGCTCGGTGTCGGGAGCACCGAGCACGGCCATTCGCGCGAGGTCGCCGATATAGCCGTGATAGTTGCCGCCTGAGTCCAGCGACAGCACCTCACCTTGCTCCCAGCGCTGCGCCGACGGCGCCCGGTTGTGGCTGTTGCCGCAGGCAAGCAGGCAGTATTCAAAGGTCAAGCCGCGGTTGGCTTCAGCGATGCGCAAGGCATCCGACAATTGCTGCTTGTTCGTACCCGGCCCGTGCCCGGCAATCACCGCCAGCATGGACGCGATGACCAGTTCGGACGCGGTCTTGAGCTTTGCAAGCTCGTCCGCCGACTTGACGGCCCGCAGCCGCTCCAGGACCAGGAGGGCGTCCATGAGCTCGGCACCGGGCAGGGCCTCAGTGAGCGCCCGGCCGGCATCCATCGGCAAGAAAGCCATCTCGACCCCGACCCGTCTCATGGGCACGCCGGCGTCCCGAGCAAGGCTTACGGCGCGCCTGATCGCGTCGACCGAGCCGCTCGACTCGGTCCGGACCTGCGGCACCCAGGGCGGCGCGACGGTACGCTGGTGGGTCTCCAGCCGGTGACCGACATAGACCGCTTTTTCCGGCGCGCCCTTGGGATAGACCAGGACCGGCAAATAGCGGCTGACGCCGAGCGCATCCATGTAATCGAAGAAGATCGCGCGCTCGGCGCCCAGCAGATACTGCACATTGTGCTTGGAGATCGCGACCAGCACGTCGAGGCCGGCTGCCTCCATGAGACGGTCGAGCTTGGCGGCATCGAATGGAACGGCGCGCGAGTGGCCGGCGCGGGCGATGTTCTCCTGCATGACGAACCTCCCAATGTGGCGCGGCTTGGCTGCCTGCGTTCCGTTGTCTGGTCTTGCCCCAAGGTCAATTCTGGGCCGGGAGCGGGGTTCTCGGTAGCCGTGGATTTGGCCGGGCTGATCTGCACAGGCCCATATCCGTAATTCGCATAAGATATATTATGGAATATATTTATATACAATCAGATCAATCATTTAGGCTGAATTCCTGCCACCGTGTCTTCGCTTGAGCCCTGAATGCGATCTGCGCCTCGGCTACTGTGCATGGGGTTGTTTTCGCACTTTTGAATCCGGCGCATGTGGCGAAAGCCGATATTGCCGCAACGGTGTCCGGCTGCAATAAGCGAGGCCTCGCGAGATCGCAGATGACCTTCTGACCTGACGTCCGTATAGGTTTGCATCTCAGAACAACAACAAACCTTCCGAGGAAGCAGACCCATGAGCTTTTCCCGACGCACGCTTCTCAAGGCCTCCGCCGCCACCGCGGTCCTGGGCGGCCTCAGTGCGCCCCATGTGGCCCGCGCCCAGAGCGCCGAGTTCACCTACAAATACGCCAACAACCTGCCGGACACCCATCCGCTGAACGTGCGCGCCAAGGAGATGGCGGCGGCGATCAAGAGCGAGACGAACGGCAAGTTCGATCTCCAGATCTTCCCGAACAACCAGCTCGGGTCCGACACCGACATGCTGAGCCAGATCCGCTCCGGCGGCGTCGAGTTCTTCACGCTGTCGGGCCTGATCCTGTCGACCCTGGTGCCGGCCGCGTCCATCAACGGCATCGGCTTCGCGTTCCCGGACTACGACACGGTCTGGAAGGCCATGGACGGCGATCTCGGCGCCCATGTCCGCGGCGAGATCAAGAAGGCCGGGCTCGAGGTCATGGACAAGATCTGGGACAACGGCTTCCGCCAGACCACGTCGTCGACCAAGCCGATCACCGGGCCTGACGACCTCAAGGGCTTCAAGATCCGCGTGCCAGTGTCGCCGCTGTGGACCTCGATGTTCAAGGCGTTCGATGCGGCGCCCGCCTCGATCAATTTCAGTGAGGTCTATTCGGCGCTGCAGACCAAGATCGTCGAGGGCCAGGAGAACCCGCTGGCGATCATCTCGACCGCAAAGCTCTACGAGGTGCAGAAGTACTGCTCGCTGACCAACCACATGTGGGACGGCTTCTGGTTCCTGGCCAACCGCAGAGCCTGGGAAAAGCTCCCACAGGACGTGCGCACCGTCGTCGCCAAGAACATCAACGCGGCTGCGGTAAAGGAGCGCGAGGATACCGCCAAGCTCAATGCCAACCTCCAGCAGGAGCTCGCGGCTAAGGGCCTGACCTTCAACCAGCCGGCGGTGGCGCCGTTCCGCGACAAGCTGCGGTCTGCCGGTTTCTATGCCGAGTGGAAGGGCAAATATGGCGACCAGGCCTGGGATCTGCTGGAAAAAGCCGTGGGCAAGCTGTCGTAACGCGTTGGGGCCGTCATGGCTCATGCCGACGTCGAGGTGATCGAAGTGGCGGGCGAGGCGACTGATCGGTCCCCTCGCCGACCTTCGTTGCTGGCTTCGGTCGAGCGCGTGCTCGGTCTCGTCGTCGAAATCCCGGCGGCGATCCTGGTCGTCGCCGAGATCGTGATCCTGTTTGCCGGCGTGGTCGCACGCTACGGCCTGCACCGGCCGCTGATCTGGTCGGACGAGCTCGCCTCGATCCTGTTCCTGTGGCTGGCGATGCTGGGTGCTGCGGTCGCGTTCCGCCGCTCCGAGCACATGCGCATGACCGCAGTCGTCGCGAGCGCCGGGCCGGCGATGCGGGCCTATCTCGATCTGGTCGCGACCTGCGCGGCGCTGGCGTTTCTGGTTCTGATCGTCTGGCCGTCCTGCGACTATGCCTATGAGGAAAGCTACATCACCACCCCGGCGCTCCAGATCTCCAATATGTGGCGCGCTGCCGCGCTGCCGGCCGGCATCGGCCTGATGGCGGTCTTTGCCTTGCTGCGGCTGCTGCGCGCGACCGATTACCGGATGGTGGCCGCCGCGGTGCTGTCGGTTGCCGTCGTGATCGCCGCCTTCTGGCTGGCGGAGCCGTTCCTGCGGCCGCTCGGCAATCTCAACCTCGTCATCTTCTTCGTCGGCGTTGCCGGCTTCTGCGTCTTTGCCGGTGTTCCCATTGCGTTCGGCTTTGGTCTCGCCATCTTCGGCTATCTGGCGCTGACCACGCGCACGCCGGTCATGGTGCTGGTTGGGCGCATGGACGAGGGCATGAGCCATCTCATCCTGCTCTCGGTGCCGCTGTTCGTGTTCCTGGGCCTCCTGATCGAGATGACCGGCATGGCGCGGGCCATGGTGGCGTTCCTGGCGAGCCTGCTCGGCCATGTCCGCGGCGGGCTGCATTACGTCCTGGTCGGCGCCATGTACCTGGTGTCCGGCATCTCCGGTGCCAAAGCCGCCGACATGGCGGCGGTCGCGCCCGTGCTGTTTCCGGAGATGAAACAGCGCGGCGCCAAGCCCGGCGACCTCGTCGCGCTTCTCGCGGCGACCGGTGCCCAGACCGAGACCATCCCGCCGAGCCTCGTGCTGATCACGATCGGCTCGGTCACGGGCGTGTCGATCGCGGCGCTCTTCACTGGCGGCCTGCTGCCCGGCGTCGTGCTGGCGATCACGCTCTGCATGCTGGTGTGGTGGCGTTACCGCCACGAGGACATGAGCCACGTCCGCCGCGCCACGGGTAGCGAGATCGGCAAGACCTTCATCATTGCCCTGCCCGCGCTCGCACTGCCCTTCGTGATCCGCTACGCCGTGGTCGAGGGCGTCGCGACAGCGACCGAGGTCTCCACCATCGGCATCGTTTATGGCGTCCTGGTCGGCCTCCTCGTCTACCGCCGCTTCGACTGGCGGCGGCTGTTTCCGATGCTGGTCGAGACCGCGGCGCTGTCGGGTGCGATCCTGCTGATCATCGGCACCGCGACCGGCATGGCCTGGGGCCTGACGCAATCGGGCTTCTCGCGTTCCCTGGCGGCGGCCATGACGGGATTGCCCGGGGGTGCGGCGACCTTCATCGCGGTCTCGATCCTGGCCTTCACCATTCTCGGCAGCGTGCTGGAGGGCATCCCGGCGATCGTGCTGTTCGGGCCGCTGCTGTTCCCGATCGCGCGTGCCGTCGGCGTGCATGAGGTGCACTATGCGATGGTGATCATCCTCGCCATGGGTATCGGGCTATTCGCCCCGCCCTTCGGCGTCGGCTATTATGCCGCCTGCGCCATCGGACGCGTCGATCCGGCTGAAGGTATCAGGCCGATCTGGGGCTATCTGCTGGCGCTGCTGGTGGGATTGATCATCGTTGCGATCTTCCCCTGGATCTCGATCGGATTCCTTTGAGGCGTTTTCAGGAGGTGTCGATGAGTGAGCGGCAGAACCAGTACAATATCGGCCTCGACAAGACCCCTGCCAACTATGTGCCCCTGAGCCCGCTGAGCTTCCTCGCACGCAGTGCCGCCGTCTATCCCGATCACGTCAGCACCGTCTATGAGGGCCGCAGCTTCACCTGGGCGCAGACTCACGAGCGTTGCCGCCGCTTTGCCTCTTATCTGGTGGGCAAGGGCATCGGCATTGGCGACACCGTGGCGGCGATGCTGCCGAACATCCCCGCGATGAACGAGGCGCACTTCGCCGTCCCCATGACGGGTGCCGTGCTCAACGCCCTCAACATCCGCCTCGATGCGCCCTCGATCGCCTTTCAGCTCGACCATGGCGGGGCCAAGCTCATCCTGGTCGATCCGGAGTTCTCCGGCGTCATCACCGACGCGCTGGCGCAGATGAGCGGACCGAAGCCGTTCGTGATCGACGTCGACGATGCCGCCTTCAAGGGCGGCAAACGCATCGGCGAGATTGAATATGAGGCGGCGCTCGCGTTGGGAGATCCGAGCTTCACCGCGGTCCTGCCGACCGACGAGTGGGACGCGATCGCGCTGAGCTACACCTCGGGCACCACGGGAAATCCCAAGGGCGTCGTCACCCATCATCGCGGCGCCTATCTCAACGCCGTCAGCAACATTCTCGCCGGCAATCTCGGCCAGCATCCGGTCTATCTCTGGACCCTGCCGATGTTTCACTGCAACGGCTGGTGCTTCCCCTGGACCATTGCGGCGGCCGCCGGCATCAATGTCTGCCTGCGCAAGGTCGAGCCGAGCAGGATCTTCGAGCTGATCAGCCAGCACGGCGTCACCCACATGTGCGGCGCGCCGATCGTCTACAACACGCTGATCAACGCGCCCGATGCGCCCAAAGGCAACGCCGCCCGCCGCGTCGTCGGCCTGATCGCAGGCGCCGCGCCGCCGGTTGCGGTGCTCGAAGGCGCCGAAAACATCGGCATCAAGCTGACGCACGTCTACGGGCTGACCGAGGTCTACGGCCCCGCTTCCGTCTGCGCCGAGCAGCCTGGCTGGGATGACCTGCCCGCCGCTGAACGCGCGCGCATGAAGCGCCGGCAGGGCGTACCCTACCCGCTCGAGGAAGGCGTCACCGTCATCAATCCGCAGACCATGCAGGAGGTGCCGCGCGACGGCGAGACCATCGGCGAGGTCATGTTCCGCGGCAACATCGTGATGAAGGGCTATCTCAAGAACGAGAAAGCGACCACGGAAGCCTTCGAGGGCGGCTGGTTTCACACCGGCGACCTCGGCGTGCTCGACGAGCACGGCTACGTCATCATCAAGGACCGCTCCAAGGACATCATCATCTCCGGCGGCGAGAACATCTCCTCCGTCGAGGTCGAGGACATTCTCTACAAGCACCCGGCCGTGCTGTTCGCCGCCGTCGTTGCAAAACCCGATCCGAAATGGGGCGAGGTGCCCTGCGCCTTCGTCGAACTGAAGGATGGCGCCAGCGCAAGCGAAGCCGAGATCATCGCGTTCTGCCGCTCGCAGATGAGCGGCTTTAAGACACCGAAGGCGATCGTGTTCGGGCCGATCCCGAAAACCTCGACCGGCAAGATCCAGAAATTCCTGCTGCGCAACGAGGTGGGCTCGGTGAAGGCGATCTCGGCGTAGATTAGCCGCTCAGCCGCTTCTTCGTTCGTAGACAGCCGGCGCTGCTTCGCGAGACGACGGTCGCAGCTTCAGCATGATCCAACCTGCCAGTTTCTTGTGCTTGGCCTCGGTGGCTTGGATTGACGCTGTGTCCGCAGAGCAACCGTGATTCGTCCGGAAACCGATCGCGCGGCTTCGACGATATCGAGACACGACAGGAAAAGATTGGAAAACGTTAGAGACGCATTTACGATTCCACCTCGTCGGATTCGTCGCTTCCAGATGATTCGCCGTGCGGGCTGCGCGGCCGGCGACCGGTGCGGTTGGGGCGCTTCATGCGGTTGGTGTCGTGAGTGCGGACGCGCGTGCGCGTCTGGCGCTGCTGCTATTGACGGCTGGACTGCTGCTGCCCAACGCGGCCGCTGCGCAGGCCATGCGCGAGTTCGGCGCATTCGCGGGCGCGCAGGGATTTGGGCCTGCCGGGCCGAATGCTCCAGGCGGATTCAATAATCTCGCAGGTGTTGCCTTTGGCGGCTCGCCGCCGCCCGGTTTCCCGGGGGCCGGATTCGGCGATGGCGGCGGCATGCCGCCGGCCTACGGCTGGAACGCCGAACCACCGGGCCTGGCCGATCCGGCACGGTTCGGCATGCGGGGCGGCGGCGATCGCGCCGCGCAGCCCGAGACGGCACAGGCCACGTTCCTTGCGATGACACAGTTCACGCAGACCCTGCTCGACCCGGCCATCGAAGGCCGAGGTATCGGCCCGGCAGAGTTCAATGCAGAGCTTGCGGCCTACGCCGACATCGGCAACGACCTGACGCATGGCGGCATCGGACGCGAGGCCTATGGGGCGATCTACGGCAGGCCCTCGCTCGCAGCCCCGCGCTGGAGCGTCTGGGCTGCCGGCTTCGGCGGCTCCCAGGTATCGACCGGCGGCAGCGGCTCGGCCAGCCGCAGTTTCGGTACCGTGGCCGGCGCCGACTACTCTTTCTCGCCGCAGACGCGGATGGGCTTTGCGCTCGCCGGCGGCGGCACCGGCTTTGCCAACAATTTTTCCAGCGGGCGCTCCGATCTGTTCCAGGCCGGCGCCTTCATCAGGCACACGACCGGATCGGCCTATGTCGCGACCGCCCTCGCCTATGGCTGGCAGGCCATCACCGGCGACTATCAGGTAACGCCGGCCGGCACGGGGCAGCTCAATGCCGCGATCAACGCCAACGCCTATTCCGGCCGCCTCGAAGGCGGCAATCGGTTTGCCCTGCCCTGGCTCGGCATCACGCCCTATGCGGCGGCGCAAATCACCACGTTCCGTCTCCCGTCCAATACGGCGCAGCCGCCCTACGCGGCCAATGCGTTTCCGATTGCGTCGGGCGGCGACGGCTTCACGAACAGCCGCACCGAGCTCGGCCTGCGCACGAGCACGTCCTTTGCCTTGTCGGGAAGCGTAATGAATCTGCGCGGTCGGCTCGCCTGGGCGCGTGATTTCAGCGCGGGACAATCGATCCCGGCAGCGTTCCAGTCCCTGCCCGGCCAGGGCTTCATCGCCGGTGGTACGGCGTTGGCGCCGAACGCAGCGCTCACCGGCGTTGCACTCGAGCTGCGCGACCTCAGCGGCTGGTCCGCCACGGCGAACCTCGACAGCGAAGTGTCGAGCCTCGTGCGGTCCTATACCGGCAAGGCCATGCTGCGGTACGCGTGGTGAGGCTGCCTCAGGATCGAGGAAGAGACTTCCGCTCACGCGCCCGAAAGCGGTGAGCGAAGGCCCTCGCCGGTCTCACATCTTCTTGTAGGCGTCGACCAGCGCCTGGCCGTCGGGCCCTGCCTTCTTGAGCCAGTCGGCAGTGAGCTGCTCGCCGATCTTCTGGAAGCCGGCCTTGAGCGCGGCGCTCGGCGGCTCCACCGTCATGCCTTTGGCCTTGAGCTGCTCGATGTACCAAGTGCTCTTGTCTTGCCAGGCCTTCCAGCCGCGGGTTTCCGCGATCGCGGCCGCTTTGAGGATGGCCTCCTGGGTCGGCTTGTCGAGTGCGTCGAACGCGGCCTTGTTGACGAAGGTGTAGTCCTTCGGAATCCAAGCCTGCACGTCATAGAAGTATTTGAGCGATTCCCACGCCTTCGAGTCATAGCCCGTGCCGCCCGACGACATGAAGGAGTTCACAACGCCGGTCGCAAGCGCCTGCGGTAGCTCGGCAGCCTGGATCGTGACCGATTGCGCGCCGACCAGCTCGCCGATTCGCGCGGTCCCGACATTGTAGGCGCGCCACTTCAAGCCCTTCATGTCTTCGATCGTCGCGAGCGGCTTGTTGACGTAGACCCCCTGCGGCGCCCACGGCACGACGAATAGCAGCTTGAGGCCCTGCGCATCGAGCTTCTTGGTGATCGCAGGCTTGGAGGCCTGGTACAGCTTCATCGCGTCCGGAAAGCTGGTGGCGAGGAACGGCACCACATCGACGCCGAAGAGCGGGTCTTCGTTCTCGTGGATCGACAACAGCACCTCGCCCATCTGCGCCTGCCCGGTCACCACCGCGCGCTTGATGTCGGGCGCCTTGAACAGCGAGGCACCCGGATGAACCGTGATCTGGAGCTTGCCGGACGTCGCAGCTTCGACATCCTTGGCGAAGGCGACCAGATTTTCGGAGTGCGGATTGTCGGCGGGATATGCTGCCGGCAAATTCCATTTGGTCTGGGCCAAAGCGGGTGTCGCGGCCAACGCGAGGCCTACGATCAAGGATGCGCGGACTAAACGAGACATCATCGGACTTCTCCTCACAGTCAATCTGAAAAACGGGTACGCTCAATCTGGGAAAGCAAGCTTCGGCAAGAACATCACGATCTGCGGATACTCCGTGATGATGAAGACAGCAGCCAGCAGCAGGACGAAGAACGGAAATGCCGCCCGCGCGACAGTGAATGTATCGCGGCCGCTCATGTTCTGGAGCACGAACAAATTGAAGCCGACCGGCGGCGTGATCTGCGCCATCTCGACATGGATGATGAGGTAGACGCCGAACCAGACCAGATCGAGGCCGGCTTGTTTGACCATCGGCAGCACGATGACCGCGGTCAACACGATCATCGAGATGCCATCGATCAGGCAGCCGAGGATGATGTACATGATGCTCAGATACAGCGCGAGCATGCCGGGCGTGAGCTGTTGTCCCTGGACCCAGGTGGCGAGCGCGGCCGGAATGCCGGTATAGGCCATCGCAGCCGTGGTGTAGGCCGCGCCTGCAAGGATCAGCATGATCATGCAGGTCAGACGCGTCGCACTCATGATGCTTTCGAGGAAGTTCTTGCGCGTGAGCGTGCCGCTCCACCACGCCAGCAGCAGCGCGCCCGACACGCCCCACGCGGCGCATTCCGTCGCCGTCGCAAAGCCGAGAACGAGCGAAAGGAAGACTGCAAGGATCAGCAGCAAACACGGCGCCAGCTTGGCCGACTCGCGCAGCTTCTGCCGGAACGGCATGGGCGGATCGCGCGGCGGAATCTTCTTCGGATTGAGCAGCGACCAGATGATGATGTAGCCGGAATAGAGCACAATCACGAGTACTCCCGGCAGGAAGCCGCCGAGAAACACCTGAAGCACGGAGACGTTCGCCGTGACCGCATAGACCACCATCGGGATCGAGGGCGGAATCAAGAGGCCGAGCGTGCCGGAGCCCGCGAGCGATCCGAGGCTCAGGTTCTTGTCGTAGCCTCGCTTGTCCAGTTCCGGCAGCGCGATCTTGCCGATGGTCGCGCAGGTCGCGGCGGACGAGCCGGACACCGCCGCAAAGATGCCGCAGCCGATCACGTTCACATGCGTCAGCCGGCCGGGCAACCACTGAACCCAGGGCGACAGGCCGCGGAACATTTCCTCCGACAATTTGGTGCGGAACAGGATCTCTCCCATCCAGATGAACAACGGCAGTGCGGCCAGCGTCCAGGACGCGCTCGCGCTCCACGTCGTGGTCGCAAGCACCGAGCCGAGCGGCAGGCTCGTGGTCAGTGCCATCGCCACGAAGCCGACCAGCCCGAGCGAGACCGCAATCCAGATGCCACTTCCGAGCAGCAGGATCATGACGCCGAGCAGGATGAACGACAGCTCGATCATGCCGAGATTGGCCATGGTCAACCTCCGCCGCCCTGCGAGATGCGCTCGACGAACTCTTCCGGAGTTTCGTCCGGCGCCCCCTTCTCGTAGCTCGGACGATTGCCGCCGATGACATTGACCATTTCATCGATCAACGCGATCGACAGGATCGCGAGGCCGCCGGCAAAACCAAGCTGCGGAATCCAGAGCGGAAGCGCGACGACGCCCTGTGCCACGTCGTTGAAGCGCCAGGAGTCGTAGGTCATCAGCACCGCATGACGGGTGAAATAGAGGATGAAGGCGGTAGCAACGGCGAGCGCGACGATCTCCGCGACCTGCTTGGTCCGCCCGCGCAGACGCTCCAGCAGCAGGCCGACGCGGATCATCTCTCCGCGCTTGAAGGTGTGAGCGAGACCGAGGAAGGCCATCGCGGCCATGCACCAGGACGCAAAATCATCGCCCGCGGGAATGTTGATCGCGAACTGACGCCCGACCGACATGACCATCATGATTGCGAAGATCGCAAACAGGAAGACGCCCGCGGCATAGCCCGCACCGAGATAAAGGAGGTCCAGAGCGCGTCGCACCAGTCCCCGAGCCGTTATATCGTCCCCTGCCAATGTGATCCCCATGTTCACACGAGGCGATTCAATCGACCCCGGCGATTGCGCATCAGATGCCGGGCCTGCTTGAATATCGCCCCGCCCAGCGTCTGTCTTTCAGACGTTAGATCAACATGGTAGGGCCGGCGCAGGCAAGGAGTATGCCGGCCGGCAGGCAAATTTCCACCGCGGGTTTAGTGCGTCTCCAGCCGCAGCCCGTCATAGGCCGGCACCACGCCCGCGGGCAGCGATTGTCTGAGCACCTCGTAATCGACGTCGGCGGTCATATTGGTGATGACCGCGCGCTTCGGCTTGAAGCGCTCGATCCACGACAGCGCGTCGTTGATGCTGAGATGGCTGGTATGGGTGGTGTAGCGCAGGCCGTCGATGATCCAGAGGTCCAGATTTTCCAGTGCGCCCCAGCTCTCGCGCGGGATGTCGTTGAGATCAGGCGTGTAGGCGGCATCCCCGATCCGGTAACCGAGCGCGGGAATGGCGCCGTGCTGCACCAGGAAGGCCGTCATCGTCACCGCACCGCCCTTCCCCACGATCGTCTGGCTTTCGCCCGCCTCGATCGAATGCCGCGTCAGGATCGGCGGATAATCGCTGCCCTCCGGCGAGATGAAGCAATAGGAGAACCGCGCCATGATGTCCTTGGCGGTCGACAGATTGAGGTAGGTCGGGATGCGCCGGCGCATCTTCATGACGACCGAGCGCAGATCGTCCATGCCGTGGGTCTGGTCGGCGTGCTCGTGGGTCAGGAACACGGCGTCGATGTGGTCGACATTGGTCGAAAGCAATTGCTCGCGCAGGTCCGGCGAGGTGTCGATCACGATGCGCGTGGTGCCGTGCTCGGACGTCCGTTCGACCAGCAGTGAACAGCGACGACGGCGGTTCTTGGGATTGTTGGGATCGCAAGCGCCCCAACCGAGCGCCGGGCGCGGCACGCCGGCGGAGGAGCCGCATCCCAGGATCGTCAGCGTCAGCGTCATGCGTCGTTCAAAGCTTTCACCTTGGAGAACAGACGGAAGAAGTTCTCAGTGGTCTGGCGCGAGATCTCCTCGAGCGACACGCCGCGCGTTTCGGCGAGCACTTTTGCGACCTCGACCACATAAGCCGGCTCGTTGCGTTTGCCCCGGAACTTCCCGGGCGCAAGATAGGGCGCGTCTGTTTCAACCAGAATACGGTCCGATGGCAGCTCGGCCGCGAGCGCGCGCAGGGCATCCGACTTCTTGAAAGTCAGAATACCCGTGAAGCCGATATAGAGCCCCAGCGACACCGCTTTCAGCGCAAGCTCACGCCCGCCTGTGTAACAATGCAGCACGGCGCGAAACGATCCGCGCCCAGCCTCCTCTTCGAGGATGCGCGCGCAATCCTCGTCCGCCTCGCGGGTGTGGATCACGAGCGGCAGGCCGGTGGCGCGGGCGGCGGCAATGTGGGCGCGAAAGCCCCTCGTCTGCGCCTCCGGTGAGCCGTTGTCGTAGAAATAGTCGAGCCCGGCTTCGCCGAGCGCGACGACCTTGGGATGCTGCGTGAGCGCGATCAGCTCGTCCGGCGCGATGCCGTCCTCCTCATCCGCGTTATGAGGATGGGTGCCGACCGAGCAATAGACGTCATCGTAGCGGGCGGCAATAGCCAGAAGCTGGTTCAGCTTTCTCACCCGCGTCGAGATCGTGACCATGCGCGCGATGCCGGCTGCACGCGCGCGCGACACGATCCCGTCGAGATCTTCCGCAAAGTCGGGAAAATCCAGATGACAATGGCTGTCGACCAGCATCACGCGAACGCCTTCAGGCCGCCGGCTCGATGTAGCGCGGGAACGCCGGTGTCGGTGCCGGCAAAGTCGAGCCGGGCGCGATCCGAGTGGCGCCGCCGAGCGTTGCAAAATTGCGTGCGTCCGCGGGGATGCCGAGGCTGTCGAGCAGCAATCCCGAGGCCGTCGGCATCGCAGGCTGAGCCAGGATCGCAATCTGGCGCACGACCTCGGCGGTGACATAGAGCACCGTCTTCTGCCTGACCGGATCGGTCTTGGCGAGCGCCCACGGCGCCTCACCCGCGAAATAGCGGTTGGCCTCCGCGACCACGGCCCACACGGCGTTGAGCCAATGATGGATCTGCTGGGTCGCCATGGCTTCGCGCGAGGCGGCGACCATGCCGTCGGCCATCGCCAGGATCGCCTTGTCATTGTCGCTGAATTCACCGGGCTCCGGCAGCAGGCCGCCGAGTTGCTTGGCGATCATCGACAACGAGCGTTGCGCGAGGTTGCCGAGATCGTTGGCGAGATCGGCATTGATGCGCGCGACGATAGCCTCGTGGTTGTAGTTGCCGTCCTGGCCGAACGGCACTTCGCGCAGGAAGAAATAGCGCATCTGGTCGACGCCATACTGGTCCGCGAGGTTGAAGGGATCGACGACGTTGCCGACCGACTTCGACATCTTCTCGCCCCTGTTGAACAGGAAGCCATGGGCGTAGACCCGCTTTGGCAGCGGAATTCCGGCCGACATCAGGAACGCCGGCCAGTACACGGCATGGAAACGGATGATGTCCTTGCCGATGATGTGCACGTCGGCCGGCCAATAGCGCCAGTTTCCGTCGTTTTCATCGGGAAAGCCGACGCCGGTGATGTAGTTGGTCAGCGCATCGACCCAGACATACATCACGTGCTCTTCGTCGCCGGGCACCTTCACGCCCCAATCAAAAGTCGTGCGCGAGATCGAGAGATCGCGCAGCCCCCCTTTGACGAAGCTCACCACCTCGTTCTTGCGGGAGTCCGGCCCGATGAAATCGGGATGATCCGCGTAGAGCTTCAGCAGCTTGTCCTCGTAGGCCGACAGGCGAAAGAAATAGCTCTTCTCCTCGACCCATTCGACCGGCGTGCCCTGTGGTCCGAGCCGGACGCCGTCATCGTTCAAGCGCGTCTCATCCTCGGCGTAATACGCCTCGTCGCGCACGGAATACCAGCCGGCATAGGTGTCGGCATAGATGTCGCCGCTCGCCTCCATGCGCCGCCAGATCTCCTGGCTGGAGCGATGATGCTGCTCCTCGGTGGTGCGGATGAAGCGATCGAACGACACGTTCAGACGCTCGTCCATCTCCTTGAAGCGGCCGGCATTGCGGGCCGCGAGCGCGGAGACGGACATGTTCTCGCCGGCCGCAGTCTGAACCATTTTCTGACCGTGCTCGTCGGTGCCGGTCAGGAAGAACACGTCCTTGCCGTCGAGCCGCGCAAAGCGCGCCAGCACGTCGGTCGAGATCGCCTCATAGGCATGACCGATATGCGGGCTGCCGTTGGGATAGGCGATCGCGGTCGTGATGTAGAAGACGTTGTCGCGCGCGGGGCCCGCAACGGGCGCGACGGCTTGCGGAGCTACGACCGGCTTTGGCGCGCGCGTCGCCTTGGGTTTCGAGACTTTGGCCGTCACGGCCTTCGGCGGCGTGGCGACAGGAACCGATGCCACGGCAGGCGCAGTCACCCCTGCCTTCTTGGCCACCTTCTTCGCCGGAGCCTTGGCCGGTTTTGTCGCGGCCTTGCTAGCCGCCTTCTTGGCGACGGGCTGCTTCTTCGCAGCCGTTCTGCCGGCCTTCTTGGAGGTCTTCGCAGCGCGTTTCTTCACGGTCTTCTTGGCGACCACCTTCTTGGTCTTCTTGGTTTTCTTGGCCGCTTTGGACGCGCGCGCCTTCACGGCCTTTTTGGTGGCCTTCTTCGCAGCCTTCTTGCCGCTCTTGCCTTTGACAGTTTTCTTAGCTCGCGTTGCCACGACGAATTCCTTTACCGGCTTTTCCGAAATTTGGAAACGAACCTGCGCCTAGCGCGTTGCGTCCGCCAGCCAGCCGAACACCGAGAAAACCAAGGGCTTGCGCTCCAGATTGTAGGTTTCGGTGTCGCGCGCGGCGCGGACGATCTTTTCCCATACCTCAGCTAGCCGCGCAAGGCGCGGCAGGTTCTGGTTGGCATTGGCTTCGTCCGCATGCAGGCGCTCCGCGATCCAGCGGTCGATGCCGTCGATGAAGGCGGCAAGCGCGACGCGGTCGCTGATGGGAAGCGAATCGCCGAGCGTGTGCAATTCGCGCGGATCGACCTGCGGCAGACGCGCGAGCATTGCCGCTGTGCGCTGCTGGAGCTTGAGCGCATCGCCGCCGAGCAGCGTCAGCGCCCGCGCAACACTGCCCTCCGCGGCGTCCGCCGCCTCGCGCAGCGCCGGATCGTTCGGATCGAGGTCGGCCGCCGAGGCCGCAGCAGCGATCACGTCGTCCGTGACGAGCGGACGCAGGCGCAGCTTGCGGCAGCGTGACTGGATCGTGGCGAGCACGCGTGCGGGCGCGTGGCTCACCAGCAGGAACAGCGATTGCTGCGGCGGCTCTTCGAGAATTTTCAATAGCGCGTTGGCCGCGTTTGGATTGAGCTCGTCGACGGTGTCGACAATGCAGACACGCCAGCCTTCGGCGGCGGCCGTCGAGCCGAAGAAGCCGATCGTCTCGCGCGTCTCGTCGACGGTGATCACCGTGCGCATCACGCCACGGTCGTTGGCGGTACGCTCCAGCGTCAACAGGCCGCCATGCGAGCTCGCCGCAACCTGCCGCGCCACCGCGTCATCGGGATCGATCGCAAGGTCTTCGGCGCGCTGCATGGGCGGCGCCAACGGCTGGCCACGGGCGAGCACGAAGCGCGCCATGCGGTAGGCCAGCGTCGCCTTGCCGATCCCTTGCGGTCCGCCAATCAGCCAGGCATGCGGGATGCGCCCGCTGCGATAGGCCGCGAGCAGCGCCGTCTCGGCCTCGCGGTGGCCGAACAGCCTCGATGTCCCGCGCGGATGCGGAATGGCAGTTTCGCGCTCGGTCTGACGCGGGCTCATGCGGAGACCACTGATGTCGGCGTGGAAAGGAGACGTTCGCGCAACGCCGTCCAGATGCGCCCGGCAACCGTATCGGGATCGGAATTGGCGTCGATCAGCACGCAACGCGAGGGATCTTCCGCGGCTATCTTGCGATAGGCCTCACGCAGGCCCTGGTGGAACTTGAGGTTCTCGCCTTCGAACCGGTCGGGTGTGGCGCTGCCGCGGCGCGCGGCGGCGCGCTGCAAGCCGATCTCGACCGGCAGGTCGAGGATAATGGTGAGGTCCGGCTTGAGATCGCCGATTGTGACCCGCTGCATCGCGTTGATCAGGCCGTCGGGCACGCGGCCGAGGCTGCCCTGATAGGCCCGCGTCGAGTCGGCGAAACGGTCGCACAGCACCCAGGCGCCCTGGTTGAGCGCGGGCTGGATCACGGTGCGGACGTGGTCATCGCGGGCAGCGGCGAACAGCAGCGTCTCGGCTTCGGGGCCGAGCAGCTTGCCCATGCCTGACAGCACCAGATGACGCATGATCTCGGCGCCCGGCGAACCGCCGGGTTCGCGCGTGACGAGGACGCGCATCCTCGCCGCCTTGAGGCGGTCGGCGAGCTTCTTGATCTGGGTCGACTTGCCCGTCCCTTCGCCACCTTCAAAGGTGACGAAGCGTCCGCGTCCAGACGGCCACCTTACTGCGCTTTCACTCATGGTCAGAGCTTCTCGGCGCCTGCGCGGAACATGCCGATCACGAGCTCGCTGGCGCCGTCGATCGCGCGGCGCATGGTCGAGCCGGTGCCAACAGCCTCGGCGGCATAGACCGGCGTCTCCACCGCGATGTTTCCGCTGCGCCAGACCTTGACCACGCCGACCCGCTGGCCGGCCTCGACCGGCGCCCGCACCGGGCCGCTATAGACGATGCGCGCGATCAGCTTGTCGCTGCCGTTCTTGTGCACCATCACCTTCACGGGCGTCTTGGCGACGAGCTTCACCGAACGGCTCTCGCCGCCGAACACCTTGGCGTAGCCGACAGGCTGCTCGGCCGCGATCAGCGTGCGGGTCTCGAAATTGCGAAAGCCCCATTCCAACATCTTCTTGGCTTCCGTGGCACGGTCTTCAGGATCGTCGAGCCCGTTGACGACGACGATCAGCCGCGTGCCGTTCTGCACGGCCGAGCCGACCATGCCGTAGCCACCTTCCTTGGTGTAGCCGGTCTTGAGACCGTCGGCGCCTTCCATCGAATTGAGCAGCGGATTGCGGTTAGGCTGGCGAATCTTGTTCCAGGTGTACTCCTTCTCGCCGAACAGTTTGTAGAATTCGGGGAAGTCCAAGATGATGTGGCGCGCGAGGATGCCAAGCTCGCGCACCGTCATCTTGTTGCCGGGATCGGGCAAGCCGTTGGAATTGGCGAAGGTCGACCTGGTGAGACCGAGCTCGCGGGCGCGCTTGGTCATGAAGTCGGCGGCGAAAATCCGCTCGTTCCCCGCCATGGCTTCGGCGAGCGCGATGCAGGCGTCGTTGCCGCTCTGGATGATCGCCCCGTGCAGGAGGTCGTCGACCGAGACCTTGCTGTTGATGGCGGCGAACATGGTCGAGCCGCCCGAGGGCGCGCCGCCCCTGCGCCAGGCATTCTCGCTGATCCGGTACTCGTCGGTCAGCTTGATGTCGCCCTTCTTGATGGCGTTGAAGACGACCTCCGCGGTCATCAGCTTCATCATGCTGGAGGGGGCGCGCAGCTCGTCGGCGTTCTTCTCGAACAGCACGCTGCCTGAGGAGGCCTCGATCAGGATTGCGGTCGGGGCATCGCCGTCGAAGCCGGAGTCTTCCGCTTTCTTGGCGCCCTGGACGCTCTGGTTGGCGGCGTAGAGCGCCCCGCCCCAGCCGATGCCCAAAACCAGGACCATGACCAGAACCGTCGCGATCAGCCGGCGCGCCAGCGCACCGGCGGTGAGCCGGGGGCGACGGAGCAAAGAAGGATGAAATGCCATGGCCAAGCCCTGAGAGCGGCGTTCTAACAGCTGGAACAGGTGCGAACAACATGAGGTTGGACGCGCGTTCCTGAGATTGCACGATTCTCGTCGCGCCCCTATCGTGGCACCTCACATTTCCCGACCAAACCCCTGAAACAAGGCGGAAAAGCGAATGTCCTCCACCCGAACGATCAAGGCCAACGGGGTCGAGCTCTTCATTCGCGAACAGGGCCAGGGACCGCTGGTGGTGCTATGCCATGGCTGGCCGGAACTGTCCTATTCCTGGCGCCACCAGATCCCGGCCCTGGCAGAGGCCGGCTTTCACGTCGTCGCCCCCGACATGCGCGGCTACGGCCAGAGCGCAGCGCCGCCCGAGGTTGCCGCCTACTCCATCTTCGACACAGTCGGCGATGTTGTTGGCCTGGTGCAGGCGCTCGGCGAGACCAAGGCGATGGTGGTCGGCCACGACTGGGGCGCACCGGTGGCCTGGCATGCGGCGCTGTTCCGCCCCGACATCTTCACGGCGGTCGCAGGCCTGAGCGTGCCGCCGCCGTTCCGCGGCCGCGGCAAGCCGCTCGACCTGTTGCGCCAGGGCGGCATCACCAATTTCTACTGGCAATATTTCCAGACACCCGGCATCGCCGAAGCCGAGCTCGAGCGCGACGTCGCCCGCACCATGCGCATCGTGCTCGGCGGGCGCGGGCTGGCAGATCCGTCCGCGGCGATGTTCGTGCAAGAAGGCAAGGGCTTCCTCGGCCATGCGACCTCAGAAGAACCACTGCCCGGCTGGCTGAGCGAGGCTGACCTCGCCTATTTCACCAAGAGCTTCGGCAAGTCCGGCTTCCGCGGCGGGCTGAACTGGTACCGCAATATCGACCGCAATTGGGAGCTGACGGCGCCCTGGCAGGACGCGCAGATCCATCAGCCGTCGCTGTTCATCGCCGGCTCGAAGGACGCTGTCATCACCGGTCTGATCGGGGCAAAGCGCGTCAACGAGCTCGAGCGCGTGCTGCCCAACCTCACGCGCAAGCTGATCCTCGATGGCGCCGGCCATTGGGTGCAGCAGGAGCGGCCCGAGCAGGTGAACGCGGCGCTGGTGACGTTCTTGCAGGAGAGCTTGAAGGAAAGCGTGGCTCAGTAGAGCCCGCGACCGCTCAGGATGCTGCGGGCCTCGGCGGCGCCGTCCGAGGCGTAGCCGGCAGACGGAGCGCTCTCGTTCGCATAGCGGCCGTCCTCGTCATAGGACACCGCGCGCGCGTTCTGGAGCGCCCGCCCTCGGCTGCGGCTCGAGGCCGACATTTCCGAGGTCGCATTCAGCGACGCCATGTCGGCCGAGCTGTTGCCGAGATTGTAGGGCCGCCCTTCCGGCATCGGAACCTCGCCCCGAATGGTCCCGCGGTTCGACGAGGACAATTCCGGCACGAAGGGCTTGGCCGAAGCGACCCGGACCATCGAGGGCGTCGGCGCCGGAATGCCGGTGCGCAAGGTGGCCATCAGCTGGCGGTCGTCGGAGCCTTCAAGCGGCGCCCGGCCGACATATTCGACCCGGACCTTGGCGACACCATTACCTTTGAATTCAAGGAGTTCGGCGGCCTTATTCGAGACGTCGATGAGCCGGTTGCCGTGATAGGGCCCACGATCATTGACGCGGACGATCAGCGACTTGCCGTTCGAGAGATTGGTCACCCGCGCATAGGACGGCATCGGTAGGGTCGGATGCGCCGCCGTCAGCGAGGTCATGTCGAACACCTCGCCATTGGCGGTCAGGCGGCCATGGAAATCATCGCCATACCAGGACGCCATGCCCTCGGCGCGGTAATTGGCATCCTCCTCGGGCACGTAGGTCTTGCCCGCCACGACATAGGGCTTGCCGACGCGATAAGTGCCGCCGCCCTTCGGGACCGGATCGCCAAAAGCCACCACCCGGGGGCTCGAGGACACGCCGTATTTCGGATCGACCCGGCTGGCGAACTTGTTCGAGGAGGCGCAATTGGCGAGCGCAAGGCAGGTAGCGACCGCCGCAACACCACGCGCGGCCCGCAAAACCGAATCTGACCGTCGGATCCCCATTCGCCCCAAATACCATTACGCCGGCGGCATGCCCAACCCGCGTTGGCTACGGGCGCGCCGTCCGATCCTCTAATCCGAGGCGGCCCACCACCGCATCGGAAGCGGTAAGGATAACGCAACCGGAACACGGCGGAAATGGGGAGCCCGCAGCGATCACGCCGGGATGGTAAACGGGACGTTCGCGCCTCCCCGTTGATCTACGGAGCGTGGGCACCCTGCTCTGTGCCAAGGCTGGACATTCTGTTGCGCCAAATCCTCACTCCACCCCCATTGTCGCGCCGCTCACCGAAATTCTTTTGACTGTGCAAGGCCGCACGCGTTTTCTCGGACGCAAGGGCGGGATTTGGAATTTAACGATGATCGAGACGGTTTCGGCACTGATGGGTCTGGTAAGCGCTGGCATCTTCCTGGCCCATGCGTTTGAAGGTTACCGCACGAGGGCCTGAAGGCACTCGCGCGGGGCAGCAAGCATCACCTCTTTCAAGACGGCACGTTCGGACAATTTTAATCGATCCGATTGAGCATCGAAAAGGAGAGCGGCAGGTGTCCCATGCGTAACCATGACCTCGTATCCGATGGCTTCCTGGTATTGACCGCAGGCGGCTTTGTTCTGTTGTGCTCGAGTCTCGTGGCACTGGCCTTCGGCTAACCTCGAACGAGATTTTCGAACGAGATTTTCTCGCTTTCCCGACGACGACTATGTTGCGCCGCAAGCAGGTGTTTGCCCGGGATTGTCCTGCTCCCGTTTAGTTGATTGAATTTCCGCGTTCGGCGCCTCGACTTACATTTCAAGAGGCCATCACCAACGAAGGTGACTCACATGCTTGCCGAGAAATTTTTCCTGGTTCTTGAATCCCTGATCCGCGGCGATCGCACCTATCCGGACGGAAGTCCCCGGGCCATCAGCACCTCCCCGCACGTGCCGGTGAAGCTGCCGAGCCGAAAATAGCCGGCTCCGCTTTCGAGCCCGGTCACGCGCCGCTCAGCGCAGACCCAACAGCGAGCGGCGATAGCGGCCGTCGCGGGCCTCGCTCAGACAGACGAAGCTGCCGTCAAAGCCCTGTCGATATCGCTTCTGGCCCCTGGTGTAGTAGACGCCCTTCCTGAAATCGAGCCAGACCACCCGATCGTGCGGACAATGACGCTGCGCCTGCGCCTCGTAGCGAAACGGCGTCAGCGGCGTTGCCGATACCTCCCCGCCGCCGGCGCCGGCCATGATCGCGGCCGCGAGCGCGATCCCGCCAAACCCTCTGCCGAAGCCGGTCCAAGGCACTCCCCAAGACACTCCCGAAGACACTGCCCAAGGCACTCACCACCTCCCGCTTCCCGCCGCCGCGCGACGGCCGATCGGACGGTAGCACGAAACAACACCATCCCCGGAAGGCGACACGCGCGCCGCCGCGTCTTCCGCCGGCCATCTTATCCGGCTACATGACGGCGAGATCATCTCGATGCGAGGATGCAGCCTGAATGTCGGTTGAGCCTGGACCCAGCACCGAACCCCGCCTGCTCGCGCCGCGCCTGGGCCTGCTGCCGATGATCATCTTCGGCTCGCGCTGGCTGCAGCTGCCGCTCTATCTCGGGCTGATCGTGGCGCAGTGCGTCTACATCGCGCTGTTCCTCAAGGAGCTCTGGCATCTGTCCTGGCACGCGCTCGACCTCACCGAGCAGCAGATCATGATGAGCGTGCTGGCGCTGATCGACGTCGTGATGATCTCCAATCTGCTGGTGATGGTGATCGTCGGCGGCTACGAGACGTTCGTATCGCGGCTCGAGCTCCAGGGTCACCCCGACGAGCCGGAATGGCTCGGCCACGTCAATGCGAGCGTGCTGAAGATCAAGCTCGCCATGGCCATCATCGGCATTTCCTCGATCGCGCTGCTGCGCACCTTCATCGAGGCCGGCAATCTCGGCTCGAACCGCGCCGGCTTCACCGAGAGCGGCGTGATGTGGCAGGTCCTGATCCACCTTACCTTCGTCGTCTCGGCGATCGGCATCGCCTATGTCGACAAGCTCAGCGATTCCGGGATGCGCAGGCACGCCGAGTGAAGCACGACGATCGGCCTTGCTATTTGTCGGCTTCGAGCTGATGCATGGCCTGGCGCAGGCACTCCAGAAGCTTCTGGGCGACCTGCTCGCGCGCCACGCCCTTGGCGGCGAGATCGTCCGACACCCTGTTCACGACGTCGTCGATCGTCTGCCTCTCCAGATTGTCCGTGACCAACGCCGTCGCGTAGCTCGCGGCAGCATCGCCGCTGAGACCGAGCTGGCTTGCGGCCCAGAGTCCGAGCAGCTTGTTCGACCGGGCCGTGGCCTTGAACATCAGCTCCTCGTCGTGGGCGAATTTGGCCTCGAAGCCCTGCTCGCGCTTGTCGAACGTGGTCATGGTCAGCTCCGTTATCGTTTTCGCTGATGGGACATCGGACTGGCTGGGAGCAAACGTCTCCGTCATTCGTCAGTTGATGATCGTTTTAAGCTTCCTCCCGGAAGGCAAACGCCGTCAAGGCCGCCGGCACGGCCCATGGCATAGAACGACACCCACCGGTACGAGAGCCGATGGGCGTCGGAAAGATCGCGTCAAGAGATTTGGGGTAGGTGCTCGGTCAGCCCTTCGCCGCGGCCGCTTCACGCGCGAGGCGTTCGGCTTTCAGCCGCTCCTTGTTGGCGTAAAACGCCTTCTGCGCCTCTTCATGATCGCGCATGGCCTTTTCGGCCTCGATCCGGCGTGAGGCATCGCGCGCCTGGCGCTGCTCGGGGGTCAGGGGTTTGCGTCGGAAGGAAAGGTCTTCAGTCATGGCGAAACAACGTGGCGGTGAGGAAAAAGTTCCGCACGGGCCAATTAAAGGGCATAGACGCTGACATAATATTCGCGAAAACAACCCCATGCACAGTAGCTAAGTCCTGCTGTCACAACGGCTTTTGCATCCGCGCAAAACCGTTTTGACCCGTCGGGCAAAACAATAGCCTTCTCTGTCATCTTCGGAAAATCGCTAGGAGCGCTGATGAGCCTCGACGAGGATCGTCTCCCGTCGGCAGAAAATTTTAGATTTCGATATCTGCAATGACGGGCAGGTGATCTGAATAGGCTCTTGCTTCCGCGTCGGTCCAAATGCTCCCGAACCGGCTGTCGGGCGTTGCATAGATCCGATCAAGTCGGAGCATGGGTAAACGCGCTGGGAAAGTCCGCAGCCGCGTACGGTTGGGGCAGGCCTGCGCGAGCACGCGCCGCACCGATTTCACCCAAAACCAGTCATTGAAATCGCCGAGGACGACGGTCCTTTCTGGCTTCACCAGGCTTACCAGGGCTCGAGCCTGCGCATAGCGCTCGTGGATACTTAGGCCGAGGTGCGTAGCGACCACGCGCACATCGCCGACCGGCGTCAGCAGTTCTACGGCAATCGCTCTGCGTGGCTCGCGCTCTCGATACGACACATCGACGATCTCGGGCACATCGGAGAATGGAAAACGGCTCAGGAGCATCTGACCGTAGTCGCCATCCTCAGTGACAATCGACTTGGCGTGAACGCGGTGGTCGCCGACCACGCTTGCCAACTTCCCGAAGGGATCGTCTGACCGCGATCGGGAATCGACCTCCTGAAGTGCGACAACATCAGGGGCCCATTTGCGAACGATGGAGCAAACACCCTCCAGATCGAACTTCGGATTGAGATTGAACGTGCCGTGCACATTCCACGTCATGAAGCGCATCGGCGCCATCAGCGCCTCCCGGCGAGCCACGTCGCAACGAATTGTGCGCCCGCGCAGATCCCAAGCCAGCCCGCAAACGCCAGCGCCAATAGCAGGCCGCTGCTCCAGGACGCGTTCCTCGCCAAATCTGCGATCTGAGCCCCAAGAACTGCCATGGCGAGAATACCGGGCATCATGCCCAGCAGCGTCCCGACCAGAAAGTCACGAAGAGGAAGTGTGCTCGCACCCGCCACGACATTCACCACCGAGAAGGGTGCTATGGGAATCATCCGGATGACCACGACGGCCAGAACACCCTTGCCGACAACCCGTTCCTGGATGCGCCCGGCACGTCGTCCGAGCAAATTCTGGAGGCGCTGTCGACCGAGTGCCCGTCCGATCGCAAAAAGGACGAAAGCGCTGAGCAAGACCCCGGCCATTGCGGTGATGAACCCCAGCCACGGCCCGAGTGCAGCAGCCGTTGCTGCAATGAGCACGAGAACCGGAAACACGATCAGCCCGCCCACGACAAACGCTGCGATCGCAAACAGCGGACCCCACAGGGAATGCGAATAGGCGGACAGTAGCGTCGAAATACGACCTGCGTCGGCGATACCGCTCAGGGACGTGTACGACCAGGCGATCGCCAATCCAAAAAGCGCAACGGTAATCGACACGATCCCGATTAGCGTCTTCGTGCTCCACATGCGAGATGCCGCCCGCTCCAGATGAAGCGGTCGCTCAGGATCAGCCACCGGCTGAACCATCGTGGCCAGTGCGCTGATCAGAATCGAGGATTCCACGTCCCGCAGCATCTTCGCCCCACCCGATCCCGACACGTCGTCCAGGAGCGCGAAAAGGCGATCCTCGTTTTGCGCCACGGTCTGTTCGTCGAGATCGCAAAAATGAGCGATCAGGCGACGGCGAACCGAAGCGATGAAATCCCGATGTTCGTCGGATGCTGCTTCAAGAATCAGGTCACATTCGCTGTCAGCGCCCATCGACCGGTTGTTCAGGTTCGCCGAGCCGATTCTCAAGATCCGGTCATCGACGATCATGAGCTTGCTGTGCACCATCACCGCAGCGTCCATGTCCCCGCTGCGTGAGACCGGGTAGACGAAGCGGATGCGATCTGCGACGCCCGCTTCACCGAAGCACGCGAAGAAGGCACCACGGCCGTTCTGCATGGCTTGGGATTCCAGCCACGAGGAATGCAGTCTGGGAGTGACAACGAGAACCCGAAGCGAAGGTACGCGACGCATCTGCTCCGCCAAGTCACGCGCAATCTTGATGGCGCTGGTAAACTGGTTTTCGATATAAACGAATCTCGTCGCTGAGCGGATCGCCGCAGTCAATGAGCGCTCGACCTCCTTGATACTTGAACCTGCAGGACAGACGATCTCAGTCCTCGCGATACCCGCCGGCAAGTGCTCGGCCTCCACCGGCACATTGGGCGGCCACGGAATGCTCTTCAGCGGGCGCCGATCGTCGCTCTGTTGACCTGCAGCACGCCAGCGGTCCTTTGCGATGTCGAACAGCCACGCCGCAGCCTCCCCGTCGACCATGCATTGAACATCGTGAAAGGGTGGATATGGCCTACCCTCAGGGTCGCGGCGCAATACGGACTCAGCGCAGTGGTCGCTCGTGTCCCAGCGCCTTATCGTCAGATCGAGCCCACCAACGAATGCCAGCGAACCGTCGATACAGACGATCTTCTGGTGTTGAGCCGAACCGAACGGAAGCGTGGAATCGAGATGAAATCGGACGCGGCCACATGCTTGCGCGGTAAATTTTCCAGCCGAATTCCACTCCCTTTCGGACGCGTAGAAGGAGACGAAGTCCCAGACGAGAATGTTGACCCGCAAGGAGGGACGGCGTTCAACGAGCGCGCGCAGGAATGGACCAAGCTGGTCCGGCAAGCCGTCTTCCGCGCGTCCGGAAGCTCCGACCAGCCTGGTCTCACTATGGATGTCCCATCCGACGATATAGACTTGTTCTTGCGCCTCGAGCAGCGCTTCGCGCAGGGCCGCGAAGTAGTTGGCAGCATCGTTCAGAACCGTCACGCGCCGCGCTTCGCACTGCCGCCAGACAGTCTCGCCGGGGATCAGGGTCGATGAACTCTGAAGCAGGTGGACCTCGCAAGTCGCATTCGCGGCTCAACGTCCTGAACGCTCTGGAGGTTCCAAATAGCCTGCCCTTCACGCTGCTGGGCCGAGCACTCCCGGCGCTCTGATCCGCAATTGGATCGGCTGCCGGGAGCAGTAGGGGCTGGAGTGCGAGCCGTGCCATGTTCGCACCCGACTGACAATGGGTCGAACGTCGAAAAGCGGTAGTTCTACGGAATCCTTTTTCGGAACGGGGTGTTCTACTATGAGAACACCGGCGAGATTTGAGAACCGATTTCTATTTTATCCGGGATGGCCGCAGTGGGGGCTGGAACCACGCTGCGGCTTTTCCTGTTTTAGCGCGCCGGCAAAGAGGCGGTCCCGGCTTTGGGGATCGTTAAGGCGGAATGACCGGAGCCCGCTCCGCCTGCGCGAGCGGGAGCCGGCCATGATGCAAATATCTGCCTGTCCTCGGCTCCGTTCGCGGCGATCACCCCCGCGATCGTCGCAGGTGGCCCAGGTTCAGGCTGGGGGACCATGTCTCATCCGGCCAGCAGATTCGCCTTGCAATTGTGTTCGTGTACTGACGTAATGCTGAGATTGTTCAGTTTTATTTTCATAGTTGCGTATTTTGAGGTCGTGATGATTGTTCTGGATCGAACTCCCTATGCCATTGCTTTGCACCAACGTATGGCACTTCTCGAAAGTCAAATCGCGGAATTGGGCGTGTTGCGAAATCGAGTGGCGCAAGCTCAATTGCGCCGTTGCCGGAGCCGGCGAGCTTCCGAAAAGCCAGGCTCACGCCGTAGACGCAAGTAAACCTTCCGCACTCAACCGACGACCAGTTGCCGACTCGCGCCTTTAAGCCCAAGCTCTGGGGGGATGCGCGAGTCGGGGGATTCATGGAACGGAAGCCGTTCGAGAGCATGTCTGTCGAAGAGCTGTGGCGACTCCACACGGTCGTCAACGACATTCTCGCCGCGAGGCTCGTGGCCAAAAAGGAAGAGCTGGAACGACGATTGGGGCTGCTCAACCGAGAGGACAAGCCGCCCCATCGGCACGCTTGAGCCAGAGAAGTAGGGCAGCAGCAGTTGGCGGCTCCCGCCGCTCGTGCGGGCGGGCCGCTCTCTATCATCGTCTATTGGTACTTGTTGGCCATCAACAAGTGCGGCTCAGGTGGTGCGTCGCCGAGTGATGCCCTTTCGGCTGAGCGGCTTCACCATGGCTCAGCACTCCGCGGATCGGCAGGACGTCGCCGCGACAAGCGCAGCAGCCAGTTTGGCTTCCGCCCTGCTCAGAACGATGCAACCACGCGATGGGAGCAACGACACCGGGATCACAACCCCTCACGGAATGTCCCCAGTCTTTCGGCTATCACCAATCGAAACCGGCTTGTTCAGGAAATACTCGCGGTTGCCTGTCGCGGCTTCCGCGTATTGGTCGATCGCCACGATGATGGCCTGGACATGGGCATAGCACCACCCCTCCCGCGTCGCCTTTCGGCGAACGTCCTCGAGCGCGGTCAGGAAGGGCGATAGCTCGCGTTCATCGTCGAACCATCGCCTGCTCACCATGTCCTCCCGCCGAGCACCCTGCCCTTGGTCCGGCGCGGCCGCGCAATCCTAAGCGCGTCCCGCTGCGCGCGAAGACTTTCAATCTTCGCCTCCATCCGCGACAGCAGAGCTTCGGCCGAGGCCGTCCCGATCCGCGCACGCTGGAGTTGGAGGATCTCCTTCCTCTGCCTGCCCATCTGGATGCGCATCCGTTCGATCTCCCGCCTGACATGGTCCAGGTCCGGCATGTTCAACCTCGCGATTTGAATATGCCGTCATGAGAACAAAAACGGAACGAAGAGTCGAGTCCGACGTTGGACGGAAGCGGAATAGGAGATGCGCGATGGCCGACAACACCCAGAAGGCCCCGAAGGACTGGGTTTCCGGGGACGATCCGATGACGGGAGCCCAGGAATCCTACCTCAAGACCCTCGCCGAGCAGGCGCATCAGAACCTTCCCGAGGACGAGCTGACCAAGGCCGAGGCGTCCGAGTTGATTGACAAGCTGCGGCAAAAGGCCGGGCTGGAGCAGTGACCCGTAGAATTGCGGGAAGCCCGGGCCGTGTGTATGCAAACGAAATTGGGAATCGAAAATGCCTTATTTCGTTTGTGCCCGCGACGGTGCCGGCCAGATCATTTTGAAAAGAGACACGAGGGAGGCGGCCGAGAAGAAGGCCGCCGAGCTACGCGACATGGGCTATTTCGAAGTCGAGATCACGGCGAAGGGTGTCGGCAAGGCGGCGTGAGGAATTCGCGCGGGGTGGCTTCGTTGACCGGGCTGGTTCTCGCACGCAAAGCCGACGCCGAAGCAGGCGGGCAATCGGGCGGCTCTGTCAAAACAGTTCGCCTACGAATTTGATGATGCTGACGATCAGGCCGGAGAGACATGCTGCACTGCCGAGGTCGGCCAGATAAAGCAGCACGTGACGCTCGTCTTCACTGAGTTCTGCTAGCGCCTTGCGCATTTTCCCTCTCCATGGCCTCGATGAGCTCTTCGTCATCGAGGACATCAAGCAGATCATTGATTGTCTTGTTGCAGTCGCGCGACCCCGGCTCGACATAGCTCGCCAGAATAACCTGAGTCTGTTTGACGGTTTCTCTCACGCGATCCGCCATGCCGGTACTCCAATCATTCTGTGAAGCAAAACGCGATTGGGAACGGCGCGTTCCTTTGCTTAGCTCATTTGAATGAGCTTGCCCGCAACAGCCCTTCGGAAGTGACGTCGCGACCCTCCACGTCAGCGTAGAACTTTGGCTCGACCGAGGTGGCTTTCGGATTCCTGAGGGCTTGGACGGGTCGCGAACGCCGAGGCGGTCTCCGCGTCACGAGACAGATGACGAGATCGACCAGTAGCAGTGGTGCTTCGCGGAAATCATTGATCTCAGCTGCGGCGGAGCCTCGCAGGTCGCGGCTCACGTAAGAACCGAATGCCTTCCATGGCGATCTCCCGCTCGGTCCCCTCAAAGCCAGCCAAGTGACGAACAAGGCTCTCCCGAGCTTTGTGGGCCCGCTCTTCGGTGAGCGAAGTCATCATGCAGTAAGTGCGCATGATGTGTTCGATGACATCCGGCACGTTTGCCTCCTTTTCCCGGCAGAACAGAATGGGAAGGAAATTGTTCCTGTTCGTCGCCGCGCCACCTCGTAGCCAAACGATCGGGGAACGTTTTCGCGGATGCCAAGTTGTCCCGATGCCCGCCCCCAAAGGGCAAAGCGAAGGCCCCAGCTCACCGCCCCTGCCCCAAGGAGCTGGGGCCATCTTTCGCTCCGCGGTCGCTTTGCGAACCCGCAGCCAGGACCGTCCACGCAGGAATCGAACTCAATAATCTTACAGGAACGGCGTCGCACGAGACGCAACTAGGGTTGGAGGCGCAAAAGGATTCCTTGCCGGTCCTGCTCGCGACGACGCTGGTCGCTGCGCAGGATCTCCAACTCCGCTTCGGCTGCAGTCGTGTCGTCACCTAGTCGCTTCAACTCGACAAGACGCGCCTCTTGCGCAGCGAGTTGGCGCTCTCCTTGAACGACCTCGCGTTCGATTTGCCTCAACTGATCTGAGAGCGCGTCTCTGTACATGAGTTTCAGCCGCCTCCGGTTATCCTGCAACGCGCACGGTCACGAGACATACGTGATCCAACAAGGCGGCAACTAGCAGCGTTCCAGCGGCATGAAAAATTCGGAGCTTCGTCGGCGGCGCGCTGGATCATTGATATGGTTCGAGAAGACAGCCTGTGATGCGCGCCACCATTCATGGCGCGCGGCGCATGTCACGAGGTTGATCCTCAACAGGCTCGGCCGTTCGCGACGGACAGCAGTGATTTCGCCACCACGGTACGATCCAGCCAGTCGATCGCTGCGGCGATCGGGTCAGAGGACACATCGCCACCTGCATTACCTGCATTCGCGGAAGGGCGGCTCTTCAAAATGCCGCGAATGAACACCGACGGGCACGGAGCGCTATATTATGGGTATCAGTGGTGGCTTGGCCGTTCGCTGCTTGGCGGTCACGACCTGACCTGGACCGCCGGCTTCGGCAGTGGCGGCCAACGCCTTTTCATCCTGCCTCAGCTCGATCTCGTGGTCGTCGTGAACGCCTTCGACCACCAATATTCGATCCCGCTCGCCATCCTCAACCGGTTTGCGTTGCCTGCCGTAAGCGACTATCCGCCCCCTTCCGCGCAGAGCGTCAGATAGAGCCGAAATCCGCCTCATCTTCACCACCTACGCTTCCAGCAACCTTGCCCTTGTTGTGGCCCGGCCCGGTCTTCACGGCATCCCGCTGCTCGCACATGGTGTCGATCTTGGCTTGCCTCCGCGACAGGAGAGCTTCGACCGAGGCCATCGAGATGCCCGACCTGAAGGGTCAGGATTCCTCTTGCTCCTGGGGCCCCGGCTCAGGCTTGGCTGGCGTTGAAATCCCAATTGTCGGTGCTCAATCCCGCTTCATGAATATCTGACGCCGCAGCTGCTTTTGTCCCGCCTTGAAATGACCGGGCACCCATTCTTCCCAATCCTCCTTCAGGAATCCAGCGTCCGGGTCGCCCTTGCCCGCCTCCTTGATCTTCTTGACGACATAGCGCGAGTAGAAGTGGTCGAACACGCGCATGAACTCGCCGAAATAGATGTCGGCGACTCTCGTGTTCCCGCGCATGACCAGCATATTCTCGTCGTTGGCGTTCTGCGACGGCCTGCTGAAGTTGGCGGTGCCAGTTACGACGACCGGGTCCGAACTCAAGGGATCGATCAGCAGAAACTTGTCGTGAACGTAGAAGTTGCGGTTGAAACCCGTCAGCTTCTCGCCGAGGAAGAATTCGAGGTCGCCCTTTGAAAGCTTGGCTCCGGGCGCTATGACACTGTTACCCGTGACTTTGATTTCGTCGGCAAATTCGTCTCCGGGATCCTTGTCGAACAGCGAATAGCGGAGCGTATCATCGTCCTTTGCGAGCGCCTCGTAGAAGAAGTCGTCCAGATTGAACGCGAAGGTGATGCAGGCCATCCGCTTGGCGTCGGCGAGGAGATCCGCATACCACTCCAGCGTCGTGGGCTTGGTCTTTTCGTCGCGCGGCGAGTACAGCTGCAAGATGCGATTCTTCGGCGGCAAGGTATGGCGCGCAGGCGTCGCGTCGACAGCGAGATTCGCTTTCTTCAGGGGAGCCAGCGTCACGTCCGGTGCAGCGAGGCGCTCCCAATAGTCGAGGAAGCTCTGTGCAATCTCACCGTCCCATATGACGTGGCCGACATTGGAATGGCCGAAGATGCCGCCCGAGGAAATGTTCGTCGACCCCGTCCAGACGGCGATCGGTGCGCCGTTGTGGAGCAGGACGATGAATTTGTTATGCCTGATTCCGGCGCGTGACTTCTGCGGTGTGGAGATGCTGTTGATCTTGGCCGCGGCTATCATCTCTTCGTTTTCGTCCGCATAGCTTTGTGCCTCGTAGCGGATATCGACGTCGACGCCCGCATTCTTCGCTTTCTTGAACGCCAGACCGACGGGCTTGTAGCGAAATTCGTAAAGCATCGCCCGCAAGGCGTACGCGTCGGGGGGTTGCAACGTTGAAGGATATTCGATGAACTTGATGAGCGCCTCGAACAAGCCACGGGAAAGCCATTTCATCGCATCCGAGTTGGGGTCGTTTTCATCGAGCTCGGTCTTGCCGAACTTGCGGGCGAACGCCTGAGACCTGGCCGCGCCACGGTTGAAGTAGATGTCGTGGGTGGTTTCTCCGGGCTTCTTTCCGCCCTCCTCGGCCTCCGTGCTCACACGAACTTTGGTTGCCGATGCAACATCGAGTTCGAGCAGTTTCGGCTTGCCGTAGACCGGGATGACACACTGAACTCGTAGGTTGTCTCAGGCTTCGCCGTGTAATCGCCCCACTGAAATGTCTGAATTGGATGCTCCGACGTCGGCACCGGAGTTCCGGGCGCCAGTCCCTCATCCTTGTGCTTGAAGCGCTTGATCCCTCGGATGAAGTAGCGCTCGTGGATATTGCCGTTCCTGTCGAACTCGGTGCGCTCGATGGCGAAGCCCAATAGTCCGGTCTTCTTGGCTTCCTGGCCCGGCGCGAAGTCCCAGGCCAGCGTAACAACGTGCAGTCCAGCAATTGCGCGCACGTACAATACGGCGCCCTCTTCAAATTCGCGCACGGAAAGCCCCGCAATTTTGTCCCTGCGCAATATGCAGGGAGATCGCGTTTCTCAACGAGAACACGTGCATCTTCTCATGAGAACAATCCAAAGTCGAGATACCGCGCCCAAGATCGCCGCGATTGCCGTCACTCAAGGGGCCGTCGGCGCTGTCAGCACAATCTGGGAAATGGCCCCCGCGGCCATTCACGATGACAGTCCATGTTCTCACCGTTGGCCTGCATCTGTGAAAGCAAAGCTTCAGCGAGGCAATTACGATGACAGGAGCCGTCGGAAACTGCCGGTTCTTTCCTTATCTTGCCGCGGTCATCCGCGAAATGCCTGCCGCCGAAATTAAAGGAATTGATTGGACGCTTCAGGTAGCGCGCGATTATGATGCTACCAGAGATGTTACTTCTACAATGAGGGCTCTCATGGACGTCCTGGCAAGCGTACAAAAGCATGTGCATGTATTTAGCGGCGGACTCTTTGCAAACTGGATGCCTGCCGACAAGGTTGATGTCGGGGACTATGGAATAGTCTCTGGTGAGCGCTTCGTACGCGACGGCAATCTGAGCGAGCTTGACATCCCAATCGAGGTCGACGTTCCTTCAAAGTCGAAGGGCAAGCTCGAGTATACGGATCGAGCAGAGGTCTCCACCGCGATCGGCCTCAAGGTCGCGGCTGCCATCCCCGGACTGCCACCTCCAAAGACGTCCGCGCGCATCAAATTCTCGGGCAAAGGCGCATTCGTTTATCATCTCTCGGGAATTACAACGCGCAGATTCAGAGATGCCCGCAAACTGTATGAGGAAATCGCCCGACAATGGCTCGCAGGCAATTTACATTTTGAAGAACGGTCTGTCATCGTTTCCGAAACACGGGCCGCGGACAAGGCTACGATTGTCGTCTCGCAAGGGCATTCCGGGCTACTCGAGCTAAGCGGAGATTTCGACCTCGCAGGCGAGGCTGTGCTCGCGGAAGTCAGGGGGCAGCTCAGCGTCGCCACCAAGACAGGGAGCATGTTCCGTTGGCTGGCTTCTGACGCAACCATTCCCCTCATTGGTCTGATCCGGCCGGAAATGGGTCCACCAGATGGAGGCAATCAGAACAAAGCCGCAGCCGTCGTTGCCTCATTCGTTCAGAAGATACAGGATCTTTTTTCCCAGCATCGGTGGGATGTTCGCACGATTCAAATGCGCGATTATGTTCAAACCAAAGAACACGCGAGCTTCTCGGCGATACTACCTGACGGCCAAACCGTCTTGTTTCGCTTCAGAAAAGTCGAAGAGGCCGAGTTCTTTGCCCTGAACGATCCCTCGGGAGGGCAAGCAATCGTTGAAGAGAGAGTTCAAACAGTAGCAGTAGGTCGAAATAGAGCCGGCAAAGCGGCCTAATCTCTCAAATCGAAGCAGGAGCACAGCACCAGCAACGATATCGATCGATCAGCGAAGATCCTATCCACCGATATCCTCCCCTAACGGGCTGCCACGAGCAAGGAATTACGGGGTTGCGATGGACCGATCGCCGTTGCGGCGCCTGCTGAACCTGCGGAGTTCGTCTACGCACGCTGGTTTCCTCGCCAGCCGTTTCCCCTTCACGCACACGTGCACCCACCCCCTGCCCCCGGTCCCCTTTTCCTGCTATCTCCTCTTCCGCCGGCTTCGCCGACCCAAAAACCCTCCATCCGTTCCAGGGAGCAAGAAACATGCGATACCTCCACACCATGCTGCGCGTGCGCAATCTCGATGTCGCGCTGAAGTTCTATCAGGATGCACTGGGCTTGAAGGAGGTGCGGCGGATCGAGAACGACAAGGGGCGCTTCACGCTGGTGTTCCTGTGCTCGGCCGACGATCTCGAGGCGCTGAAGAAGCAGCCGCAAACGCGCGGCGCACCGCTAGTCGAGCTCACCTACAATTGGGACGAGGAGAAGTACGGCGAGGACCGCTTCTTCGGCCATCTCGCCTATGAGGTCGACGACATCTACGCCACCTGCGAGAAGCTGATGAAGGCCGGCGTCACCATCAACCGGCCGCCGCGCGACGGCAACATGGCCTTCGTGCGCTCGCCGGACCTGCACTCGATCGAGATCTTGCAGAAGGGCGATCCGAAAGCGCCGCAGGAGCCGTGGACATCGATGCCGAACACCGGCCATTGGTAACGCGCTTGGCAGGAACAAGCCCCCTCGCCCGACGTTCTCTCCCCAACGAAACCGATTGGAGGAGGATGCGATGGCGAGAGGGCTGTTGTTGTGGATGATTGGCGTGCCGATCCCGGTGATCATTCTGTTGTGGCTGTTCTTCGGCCGTTGATCGTCGCGTTGAATTTGCAACGAAGCTCCGCCCCGGGCGGAGCTTTTTGCATGAGGGGCTCGGCGCAATCGCGCATCGCTCGATGATGCAAATTCCGCTATCCCCGCCCCAATCGAACACGCTGCGGGAGACGCTTCATGCCTGACACCAAGCTGACGATCTGGGGCCGCGCCAATTCGGTCAACGTGCAGAAGGTGCTGTGGTGCCTCACCGAGCTCGGCCTGCCGTTCGAGCGCATCGATGCCGGCATGCAATACGGCAAGACCCGCGAGGCCGACTATCTCGCGATGAATCCCAACGCGCGGATCCCGACGCTGGTCGAGGGCGACTTCGTGCTGTGGGAGTCCAATTCGATCATGCGCTATCTCTGCCTCGCGCATGGACGCGGCACGCCGATCTATCCCGAGGCGACGAAGCCGCGCGCCAGCGTCGACCGCTGGCTCGACTGGACGCTGTCGGCGGTGCAGCCGGTTGATCGCCCGGTGTTCTGGGGCATCGTGCGAACCGCACCCGCCGAACGCGACATGATCCAGGTGCAGCGCGATGCCGATGCCGCTGCCGAGGTCTGGGCGATCGCCGATCGCCTGCTTTCCTCGCGCCGCTTCATCGAGGGCGAGGCGTTCACGATCGCCGACATCGCAATCGGCTGCTATGCGCGGCGCTGGCTCGGCGTCGAAGGCATCAGCCGGCCGGCGCAGCCGCACCTCACCCGCTGGCTCGCCGAGCTCGGCAAGCGGCCCGGATTTGCGCAATTCGTTGCACCGCCGATGTCGTGACCGGCGGCGCGGCCTAAGCTGCGCTGATCGCGCGAGGAATCGTCGTTGTGGCGCAACCGTCCGGCATGTGACGGCTACGGTGCATGGGGTTGTTTTCGCAGATTTTGTTTTGGATCCTACCGCCAGCCGCGCTCGACCAGCAACACGCAGACGATCAGCACCAGCGTCACGGCGGCGGTGGCCAGCCGCGCGGTCCAGCTCAGGCCGCGCCCGACCCACCACAGCAGCGCGCAATACATCAGCACCGGAACGATGATATCGAGCCGCATCAGATCCGGTGACATGCGGCCTCAGCGCCCCACGGTGGTGCCGATGCGGACCGAGCCGCCGACCTCCACGCAGGTCCCGGTGCCCTCGACCATGACGAAGCGCGCCCCGTAGGCGGCGCAGGAGCCTGCCCCGGCCTTCCCGGCGGTGCCCTTCAGCGGCAGCAGCGCCTTGCCGGTCTCCTTGCCCGCCTGCGGCCGCTCGGCAGGCGGCAGGCGCAGGCTCTCAGCCGCGGTCGCGGATGTGGCCAGCAACGAGACGAGGATGAGGAGCGGCGCGCGCATGGGCGCCTTGTAGCCCGGACTGCGCCAGCGCGCCATCCGGGTCAGCGCGCCCTGATGTCAGAGGAACTTGATGCCGGCCGACTTGCCGCGGCGCCAGACCACCTGGCAGCTCCGCCCAGTCCGGGCATCGCGGGCAAAGGCCAGCCGGATCACGCCGGGAAGCTGGCTCGCATCCTCGTCCAGCGTGATCTTCGCGCCCGTATCCGAGATGTCCTGGACCAGGCAATGCCGCGCCGCGAATCCGCCGTCGAGCGTGATCCAGGCGTGCTGCGACAGCAGCTTGCGGGCTGCGCGCTTCTTTGGCGGTGGCATTGGAAAATCTCCCACTCCAGCGCTACTCAGGGAACCCTAAGAAACCGTTGAATTCGTCCAATGATCCCCGGTCCGGCGCTATCCACCGGGATCAAAAGACCGTTCCCGAACGGCTTGCCCGGGAGCGCAAAGGCCACTATACGTTCGCCCGCTGCAAGCCGCCGGACACTGTTCGGCCGGCCAGCGGCCGTGCCGCGACAAGCGGCGGGGCCCTGCGTTTGCTCCCTTCGTCTATCGGTTAGGACGCCACCCTTTCACGGTGGAGAGAGCGGTTCGATTCCGCTAGGGAGCGCCAGCTGCGCGTTGGCGCGCCAAAGCCGACAAATCCATCCCGCGACGTGAACCTCCCTGCCCCCGACCTCCGACCAAGGTCCGATCGGAACCGGGCAGGCCCATGGAGCAGCGCGAGACCATCCCGAAAGACCACGCCGGCGCGGCCTCGCAGCCGCCGCCCTGGATGCATCGGACGGCGCCCTATGCGCCGGGCCGGCGTGCCAGGATGCTCGAGCACATGGCGCGCGCCAGATCGCTTCCGCAGCGCCAGGCCACGGCGGCGCAACTATCGCCGCAATCGTCGCTTGCGGCCGGCATGACCATTCTCGGTGACGCCTCTGGCTACGCAGTCTTGTTCGGCATCATCGCCCTCCTCTTCCAGTCCTACGTTCCCCTCTATCTCGGCGCGTTTCTCTTCCTGACCGACGGCACGCGCATCGAAAGCGCGCTCGGAGCGATCGGTATCAGGTTCGAGTCCGACACGATCGGGCCCGATATCATCAAGGGCTCCGGGTCCTGGTTCGGCTGGATCGCGCTGCTCGTGTCCTCGAGAGGCTCCGTCCCCGCCTGGCTCGCACCGTGGATGCCGCCAGCCTTGTCATGGTCTTCGATCGCCGGCATCGCTCTTGCGCTCGCCATTCTCGATACGCTCGCAGCGTCGATGATCCCTCGCGCAGGTCCGTGGTTCGGATTGGCGATCCGGCCAGACAGCCTGATCTGCACGGCAATCAAGTTCGTCATCCTCGTCGGTGTGCTCGCGCTGCTGGTGCTGCTCGAAGCGGCCTGAACACCACCGTCCGGATGGCGCGATGACGACGTTGTGACCTCACGCAGGCGAAATGTCGCGCCGCGCCGGCCTGCGCATTTACCGGAAATTTACCCCTGCTCGGAAGCTGCGGTATCATTTGCTTAGACTTTGACCGCTACCAGTGGATTTACGGAAATCACCCGAAACCCCGATCGGCGTTCATGTCTGTTGCAGAGTTTCTCAGGCAGCGTGCAGTGGAAGTCACCGTGGACGGCAGCTACTCGCTGCCGCGCTGGTACGATTGCGAGGGCAAGCTCCGCAGCTTCGCTTGCCGCACCAAACGCGTCTCGCCTTTCCGCATGATCGTGGACGTGCCTGTGGTCGGCAAGGTCGGCGAGCGCCTCACCTCCTACTTCCAGGATTTTGGCGAATTCCAGTGCACGATCAGCGCGACGCTGAAGTCGGGTTTCCTGATGGAGCTCGACATGACGCGAGCACGGCGCGCCTGGATGTCGGAAAAGCTGACCTGGCTCGAGAAGAAGCAGAAGGACGCCAGCGTCCAGGAGCTGCGGCGTGACGCGCGTTTCGTTCCGCAGGTCTCGCATACGTTCCTGACGCTCGCCGACGGTAGCACCCATCCGTGCTTCATCATCGACGTCTCCACGGCCGGGGTCGCGGTCTCCTGCGAGTACGATCCGCCGGTCGGAACCCCGCTTGCGGTCGGCGCCTGCGTCGGACGCGTGATCCGCAAGTTCGACCACGGCTTTGCGGTCCAATTTGCCGAAAAGCAGTCCCGGGACGACCTCGTCCGGCTGATCGTCCGCACGCCCTTGCTGCAGTCGGCCTGACCCTCGGCATCGCCGCCCTATAGTGGCCCCATTGCGGGGTCAGCTTTTGTGGGTCGGGTCTGTGCCTCGTGCCGGACGTCAGTTGCAGACTTGCGATCGGGGGACCGAATGGCAGTCGACAAGATCACTTGGGACAGGGTCGGCCGGGTCACCGAGCCCGGACGCTACATGTATACCTTCGGCTGGCTTACCATCACCGCCGGCGACCTCGAGATCTGGAAGCAGTTCCCGCAGGCCGCCTTCACGCTGCTGGCCCAGCATTCCGAGCCGCACGAGTCCGTCGGCGAGGAATTCCATCTCGGCGCCTTTGACGTCGCACCCGACACCTCGTTGACCAAGCACTGAGCCCCGAAAACAGGCGCCGCCGCGGGAACGCGTGGCATGGGCGTTGCTTTATCATGGCCATGATGCACATCCCTGCCGTCGACCAGACCTTCCTGCTGCTGCTCATCATCTTCTGCCTCGGCACGTGCCTCGTACGTGCCTTCTGGGAGCTTGAGCAGGCGCGAGCGCGCCGGATCGCGCCGCCGTCGCGCACAACGAAGCGCGATTAGGCTGGCGTAGCCGGGTCGCGGGCCGGTCCGGAGCGGCAATTCCGCTTCCGGGCCCATCGCCGTGTCGTGAAGCGAAGAAGCCTGCGTATTTCCTTGATCCGGCTCGCCAATCGCGGCCATCCCCTGAACACGTGATCGCTGCCGTGGATGACGAACAGGTTCTGTCATGCGATTGATTGCGCTTGTATTCTACACCTTCACCGGCGGTACGGATGAATGGAAGCTGTCGCGGCTGTTAAGCGAGGCGACAGCAAGCACATGACAGATGGTCGCAGCGATGGAAGTGGATAAGGCGATCAAGGGAACCTATTTTCGGCGCCGATGTACCTGATTGAAGCGTTACCCACCGTCATCGGAACTGCCGCCATCGCCCCGGCGCTGCTGATGCTGTGGCTCGTCATCGCCGCCGAGGAGCGCCCGGGGCCCCCCGCCCAGGTCTGGACCGCCTTCCTGCTCGGCGCGGCCAGCATTTCCCTGCTGGGCCTCGCCCGCGCGCCCTTCGCCAAGATGGTCGCTGCGCCCGACGACCCTTGGGCGGCGCTCGCCATGCATTCGATCTTCGGTGTCGCGCTGCCGGAGGAAGCCGTCAAAGTGATTGCCATCGTGCTGGTGTCCTCGACCAAGCGGCGGACTTTTGCCAATCCGATGGACACCGTGGTCTATGGCGCCGCCGTCGGCCTCGGCTTCGCCGCTTACGAGAACCTTGCCTACCTCGTGCAACATGCCGAGATGTGGCGCTCGCTGGCCGCCCTGCGCAGCGTGCTGACGGTGCCATTCCACGGCGCGCTCGGCATCATCGCAGGCGCCTACCTCACCATCGCCCGTGCCGGCACGGCGCTGGGTGCCAACCGCCACCATCGCGACTGGGCCCGCCTGTCCAGCCGCCTGCTGATCTTTGCCGGTCCGCTCGCGCTGCATTCGGCCTTCGACTTCCCGCTGCTCACCCTCCAACGCATGCCGGATCTGGACCCGACGCTCCGGATGTGGCTGGGCGCAGCGAGCCTGTTGGTCGGCTTCAGTTCGATCGCCTTCGCCATCCGCCTGGTCCGGCGTGTTGCGCGCCATCACGCGCCCCGGACGGACGTCGCCCGCGAGCGGCTCAGCCAACTGCGCCGGATGTGGGCGCTGCTGCTCGCCGGCGGCGGCGTCGGCTTTCTCGGCCTCGCCTTCGTGTTGACCTCGATCCATCACTGGCTGATCAATCCCGAGCGCAATCTGACGCTGGCCCTGATCCCGATCGGCTTCGTCTCGATCCTGCTCGGTCTTGCGCTTCTGGTTGTCACGACCGCGATCTACATTCTCGGCCGCAACCGCATCCGCACCAGCGCCGAAGGCTTTTCCTCGGCGCCCGGCGGCGGGTAGCCCGCGGAATGGCAAGCGCGCCGCGCGCATAGTAGATTGAGTCCAGCCCTCCCGCTCAGGAGCCTGCCGATGCCATCGCCCGAGGAGTTTTCACGGATGCAATCCGCGATGAGCCGGGCGATGAAGGCGCATTGGAGGGCGTTCCTGTTCGAGGGAATCCTGCTCGCGGTTCTCGGCATTGCCGCGCTGATCCTGCCGCCGCTCGCGAGCCTTGCGACCGCGATCTTCCTCGGCTGGATGCTCCTGATCAGCGGCATCGGCGGACTGATCGTGACCTATTGGGCGCGCAGCACGCCTGGCTTCTGGTGGTCGCTGATCTCAGCTGCGCTCGCGGTGCTCGCCGGCATGCTGCTGCTGGCCCGCCCGATGCAGGCCGTGCTGACGCTGACCATCGTGCTCGGCGCTTATTTCCTCGCCGAAGGCGTCGCCACCATCATGTACGCGTTGGAACATCGCCGCGAGCTGAGCAGCCGCTGGTCGTGGCTGCTGATCTCGGGCCTCGTCGACATCGCGATCGCGTTCATGGTGATCACGGGACTGCCGAGCTCGGCAGAATGGGCGATCGGCGTCCTCGTCGGCATCAACCTGCTGTTCGGGGGTGCCACCCTGATCGGCATGGCGCTGGCGGCACGCAAAAGCAACACCTGAGACGCCTCGTCGCGTCTCGCGCCGTTTGGGGGGTGACAAGGCGCCAGCGGCACGCTATATGGCCTCCCATGATCACCGTCGCCACCAGCTATTTTTGGTACTTTAGCTACGACAGCTCGCTGGCGGCGGGAGGATCGCGCTCAATCTGACACATTGCAGCAAACGTCCGAACAAGCCGCCAGACCTGGCGGCTTTTTTATTGGCCGGCAGGTTCTAAACAGACAGGAGCCCGCCGTGCTGAGCACGACCGACGATCTTCGTATCCGCGAACTGAAAGAGCTGAGCACGCCGGAAGAGGTGATGCGGGAGGTCCCGCGCACGCTCACCGCGACGCGTGTGGTGATGGCCGCGCGCAATGCCATCCATGCGATCCTGAGCGGTCAGGACGACCGCCTGCTGGTCGTGGTCGGCCCCTGCTCGGTGCATGATCCCAGGGCTGCACTCGACTACGCCGAGCGCCTCGCAAAGCTGCGCGAGGACCTCGCCGACCAGCTCGAGATCGTGATGCGGGTTTATTTCGAGAAGCCGCGCACCACGGTCGGCTGGAAGGGTCTGATCAACGATCCCAATCTCGACGGCAGCTTCGACATCAACAAGGGCCTGCGGTTGGCGCGCAACGTTCTGTCGGCCGTCAACAATCTCGGCCTGCCCGCAGGCGCCGAATTCCTCGACATGACGACGCCGCAATACATCGCCGACCTCGTGTCATGGGCTGCGATCGGCGCGCGTACGACCGAGAGTCAGATCCATCGCGAGCTCGCGTCGGGGCTGTCCTGTCCGGTCGGCTTCAAGAACGGCACGGACGGCAACGTGCGGATCGCGGCGGACGCGGTGAAGTCGGCCGCGCATCCGCATCATTTCATGGCGGTGACCAAGCTCGGCCGTTCGGCGATCGCTTCGACTGCGGGCAACGAGGACTGCCACATCATCCTGCGTGGCGGCAGCAAGCCGAACTACGACGCGGCAAGCGTCGCATCTGCCTGCAACGAGCTGACCAAATCGGGCGTCGCGCCGCTGGTGATGGTCGATGCGAGCCACGCCAATTCGAGCAAGAAGCCGGAGAACCAGCCGCTGGTGATGACCGACATTGCAGGCCAGATCGCCGGAGGCGAGACCCGCATCATGGGCGTGATGATCGAGAGCAATCTCGTCGCCGGCCGTCAGGACGTGGTACCGGGAAAGCCGCTCACCTACGGCCAGAGCATCACCGACGGCTGCATTGACTGGCCGAGCACGGCGGCCGTGCTCGAGCAGCTCGCCGACGCGGTCGAGATCCGCCGCAATACCCAGCGTGCAGGGCTGCACGAACGCTCGGCTTAGCTGAATCAGGTGCGGGCGGGGCAACGCTGTCGCGCCCTGCCCGCATCGTTGCGGTCTAGCAGCCGCGGCAAATGCTCTTGATCTTGCGATCGAGCTCCGCGTCTTCCTTGTTCGCGGGGGTGTTCGGATTGCTCAGATTCTTCTCGCTCGGCACGTCGGCCGCGCGCGGCTGACGGTGACCGACGGGGGCCGGCAACACTCCGGAGCTCATGCCCCCCGATGTCGATCCCTTGGATCCGCCGGTCTGGGCAACCGCCGCGCCGCCAAGCAAGACCACGAGCGATGCTGCCACCATGATCCTTTTCATGTCCGCTTCTCCGTTCTCAAACCGGCGCACATTCCAGCACCGCTCAGGTATCGGGCGGATAGAGATGAACGTCGCCGCAATAGTCCACGATACGATAGCGCGTTTCGGCTCCCGCTTCACGCGCATCGCCTGCGATATTTTGCGCCACCAACACATAATTCGGCCCGACTGGTGACTTGCCGGCGCCGCCGGGAATATCGATGACATAGTCAGGCTGACACAGCCCTGACACCCGCCCGCGCAGCTGCCGCATCAAATCCTGTCCCTCGGCCAGCGTCGTTCGCAAATGCACGGTGCCGGGCGCGAGATCACCGTGATGCAGGTAATAGGGCTTGATCCGGCATTCGACGAAAGCTCGCATCAAATCCGACAGAGCCGTGATGTTGTCGTTGACGCCGCGCAAGAGCACGGACTGGCTCACCATGGGAATGCCGGCGTCGACAAGCCGCGCGCAGGCGGCGCGCGCTGTTCCCGTCAGTTCCCGCGCATGGTTGGCGTGCAGCGCGACCCAGGTGGTCGCGCCCTCGACCTTGAGCGCGGCGACCATCTCGTCGCTGATACGCGCGGGATCGGCCACGGGGACGCGGGTGTGAAGACGGATGATCTTGACGTGATCGATCGCGGCCAGATCGGCCATGATCTCGCTCATCCGTCGCGGCGAGAGCATCAGCGGATCGCCGCCGGTCAGGATCACTTCCCAGATCTCGCCGTGCGCGCGGATGTAGTCGATCGCCGCGCGATAGGCGCTGTCCGAGAGTGCGTTTTCCTTGCCGGGCCCGACCATCTCGCGGCGGAAGCAGAAGCGGCAATAGACCGCGCAGACGTGAACGAGCTTGAACAGCACGCGATCGGGATAGCGATGAACGATGCCTGATACCGGCGAGTGCGGGTGATCGCCGATCGGATCGGCGTTCTCGCCCGGCTGCACGTCCAGCTCGGCCGCGGTCGGAACGAACTGCCGTGCGATGGGATCGTCCGGATCGGCCGTGTCGATCAGCTCGACCAGATCAGGCGTGATCGCCACCGCGTAGCGCGCGGCAACGCGCTCCAGCGCCGGCAACGTCGCTGCGGGCGCGAGGCCTTCGGCGACGAGATCGCCCGGCTCGCGCAAAGTGCGTGCAAGATTTGTCGTCCTCATGTCTCACTTAACGTTTCATTTGCAGGCGGCGTCCAGACCACCTGATCAATTCGCAATGCGCCGCTCGCCAGCATGACCAACCGGTCGAAGCCGAGCGCGACGCCGCTGGCCTCCGGCATTGCGGCAACCGCGGCCAGAAAGTCCTCGTCCAGCGGGTAGGCCTCGCCGTAGCGGCGCTGCTTCTCCGCCATGGAGTCCGTGAAGCGCAGGCGCTGCTCCTCGGCATCGGTGAGTTCGCCAAAACCGTTGGCGAGCTCGACGCCGCAGGCATAGACCTCGAACCGCTCGGCGACCCTGGGATCGGCGGCCTTCACACGCGCCAGCGCCGCCTCTGGAGATGGGTATTCGAACAGGATGGTCAAACGGCCCTGCCCCAGATGCGGCTCGACATGCTCGACCAGAACCTTGCTGAAGATGTCGGACCAGGTGTCGTCCTCGGCCACACGGACCTTCCCGCCCGCCGCCTGGGCAAGCGCGGCACGGTTACCCTCACCGCCCGAGATTGTCGACAGCAGGTCTATGCCGGCGAACCGCTCGAAGGCGCCCGCGACCGTCACGAGTTCCGGCTCGGCGAAGGGATCGGCGGCCCGGCCGCGGAAGGCGAAAGTTCCGATGCCCGTCGCCTGCGCCGCGCGGGCAATGACGACGACCGTGTCCGCCATGATGGCGTCATAAGGAGCGCCGGCGCGGTACCATTCCAGCATGGTGAATTCGGGTAGATGCAGGTCGCCGCGCTCGCGGTCGCGGAACACCCGGGCGAACTCGAAAATCCGCTCCTCGCCCGCCGCCAGCAGCTTCTTGCAGGCAAATTCCGGCGAGGTCCGCAGGTAGCGGCTGGCACGGCTGCCGTCCGGCCGCATGATCTCGGTCCTGGGGGCGTGCAGATGGGTCTCATTGCCGGGAGAGACCTGGAGGACGGAGGTTTCGACCTCGACGAAGCCCTGCTCGGCGAAAAATCCCCGCAAGGCCCCGGTAATCGCCCCCCTTGCCTGGAGGAAGGGCCGCCGGTCGAGGTGCCGTTCGGGCGACCAGAACGGCGAAACCGGCTTGTCCCCAGCCATTAACCGACCGCCTCTTGGGACAGCAAAATGCTGGCATCCAACGGCAAAATCAGTATGTTGCGGCCCGAAACGGGCGCCGAGGTCTGATTTGAGGCCCCAAGTCCCCCATCGATTTGACCACGTCCTGGCCCGAGCCGGGCCAAGCAAGCAGGAAATACAGCTTTGAGAGTCATCGCCAGTTCTATTCGCAAGGGCAACGTGATCGAGCAAGACGGCAAGCTTTATGTCGTCGTGAGCGCCGAGAACATCCATCCCGGCAAGGGCACCCCGGTCAGCCAGATCGAAATGCGCCGAATCTCGGACGGGGTAAAGATCTCCGAGCGGTACAAGACCACCGACCAGGTCGAAAAGGCCACGATCGAAGAGCGCAACTACACCTTCCTGTATGAAGATGGCGATGGCTTCCACTTCATGAACCCCGAGACCTACGATCAGGTCCAGGTGCCCAAGGACGTCGTCGGCGACGCGGCCGCGTATCTTCAACCGGAGATGATCGTCAAGCTGTCGACCCACGACGTCAACGTGGTCTCGCTCGCGCTGCCGCAGCGCGTCACGCTGGAAGTGGTCGAGACCGAGCCTGTGACCAAGGGCCAGACGGCTTCCTCGTCCTACAAGCCCGCCGTGCTCTCCAACGGCATCCGCACCACCGTGCCTCCGCACATCTCGGTCGGCACCCGCATCGTGGTGATGACCGAAGACGGCTCCTACTCCGAGCGCGCCAAGGACTAACGGGGAACGGAACGATCGCAACAGGTACCGCCGGGGGGCGAGGCAGTGGTTGGGAAGGGGGTCCGCTTCGTCTGGCTTGTTCTGGCCTCGCTTTCGCTCCTCACTGCCGCTCCGCTCGCTGCGGATGAATTCCGCAGCCCTTCGCTTACGGCCCTGCGCGTCGACTGGCGCGCAGCGCTCGACCAACTCCGCACCGAGATCAATGCTCGTCCTGGGGTCGCGGACGATTTCATCTTCGCACCCCGCCGTTCGATGCCGCGCTACGATCCGCGCGCGATGCCGGCGCTGGTTCAGCTCAACGCGGTCTCCTCGCCATTCTTCACCGGCATCGCCCGCAGCCCCGTGCCCGTGCTGCTGCCGTTCGACGCCGCCGCCTACCTCGAGGCGCAACGCAATGGCGCGCCGGCCACACTCGCGCTGGCGCGCTACCAGGCTGATTTCAGTCCCGTCGACATGTTCGATGCCGGCCCTGCCGGCTACAGCGCGACCTTCTCGTTCGAGCCGGGCGCCGGCGACGGCATGCCGAGCCGGGTATTTGCAAGGCCGGTCGAGGTGCAGATCACGGGCTCCGTGCTCGTCTACGACATCGCCGATCCCTCGGGGGGCAAGGGCGAGCCGGTCAAACCCCTCGCGGCGCTCTACCCGGACCTGCGCAGGTTCATCCGCGAAGGCTATGTGCGCTATGCCTTCACGCGGTTCGGCGTCGCCTATGTGGTGTCGATCCAGTGTCTCGACAGCGTCGCCAAGCCACGGCGTCTCGCCTGCAAGGAAGCCTATCCGGTCGCAGAACGCTTCCTGAAGGCGCTGCGGGTCGCCGGCGGGCAACGGATGCGGCCGCTGATGGACGTTGCCTCCAACGTCCTCGATCGTCCTGCCGCACGCTCGGCAGATTTCACTTATCGACCGAGCGGCGATATCATCCCGAATACCGGCTACCGCAAGCAAGGTGGCCATCCCGACGTGATGGCCTACGCACAGATCCGCTTCCCGCTCGAAAAGGCGCCGGCCTTCGTGCGCTCGCAATCCTACGGCAAGCGTGACAAGAGCGACGGCCCGGCCGGCTATCCTTGGCGCGACAATTTCTGCGAGTCCCGCAGCTTCGAGGTCTGGCAATGCGCCGGCGGATACGGTCACCAGGGCGAGGACATCCGCGCCGCCGATTGCCCGCCGCCCGGCGAAGGCCGCGAGCCCTGCGATCCCAAGCAGCGCGGCGTCGTCGCCGTGCGCGATGCGATCGTGATCCGCGCTGCCAAGGACCAGGCCGCGACGCTTCAAATCAACAGCCGGACCGAGCACATCCGCTTCCGCTACATGCATATGAACCCGCAGGCGCTGAACGCCTATGGCCTCGTCAACGGCCGCATCGTCACCGAAGGCGAAAAGATCGGCGTGGTCTCGAACTATCTCGACCATCCCGCCGGCACATCGATGCACCTTCATTTCGACGTGCAGGTCTTCACCCGCGACGGCTGGATCTGGGTCAGCCCCTACGCCACGCTGGTCTCGGCCTATGAGCGCCTGATCCGCGCCCGCGGCCGCGAGGTCGGCCCGGAGATCGCAGGTACTCCGCAGCCCGTGGCACACGCGCTGCCGGAAGACGTGATCAAGCCGGACCTGCGCGAGGGATCGGGCGGCGAGGATAATTGAGGGCTCGTTCCAATGCCGCGAGGCGCAAGAGCGTGTCGTCGCGCACACCGCCGGCTCGAACGAAGAAAGGACCGTGTGGATGAGTGTCGGACTGATCGGCCTTCTCGACGATATCGCAGCGATCGCAAAGGTGGCCGCGGCCTCGCTCGACGATGTGGCGAGCCAGGCAGCCAAAGCCGGCGCAAAGGCGGCCGGCGTGGTCATCGATGACGCGGCCGTTACGCCGAACTACGTCATCGGTTTTGCCTCGAAACGCGAACTGCCGATCGTCGGCAAGATTGCGGTGGGGTCGCTGCGCAATAAGTTACTGATCCTGCTTCCCGTTGCCCTGCTGCTTGGCTATTTCCTTCCCGCCGCGGTCACGCCGCTGCTCATGCTGGGCGGAGCCTTTCTCTGCTACGAGGGGGCCGAGAAGGTGCTCGAAGCCGTGATGCCGCATCATGCGCAACACCACGAAGCTCAGCTCCAGCCGATTGCGTTGAATGCCCGTTCGGTCGAGGACGAGAAGGTCGCCAGCGCCATCAAGACAGATTTCATCCTGTCGGCGGAGATCATGGCGATCACGCTTGCGGCCCTCCCGGGGGGCAGCATCTGGACGCAGGCGCTGGTGCTGGCTCTGGTCGCCATCTGCATCACCGCCGGGGTCTACGGCGTGGTCGCCCTGATCGTGAAGGCGGACGATGTCGGCGTGGCCCTTGCGCGCTATGACGGGGCTTCAGCCGTTGGCGGCGCGATCCGCTTGCTTGGACGCGCGCTCGTCCGCGGCATGCCCACCTTCCTGACGGTGCTGAGCACCATCGGCACTGCCGCCATGATCTGGGTCGGCGGCGGGATCATCCTGCACGGCATCGAAAAATACGGCCCGCCCGCTGTCGGCCGCACGGTCCATGCCGCAACCGAGGCTGCCGCACACGCCCTTCCATCCGTTGCCGGCATCATCGAGTGGTCGGTCGAGGCAGCCATCTCAGGCGTGCTTGGACTGCTTGTCGGCGCAGTTGCGATTCCGGCCGTCGAATACGGTTTCTCGCCGGTATGGAAACGGTTGCGGCGATCCCGGCCGGCCTGAAGCCACCGAAGCGTGTAGCCCGGATGGAGCGAAGAGACTGGGCAAGATTCTAACATCGAGTGAAGGTAGGATTCGGCATGACGAATCGTACCTTCAAAACCGGCGTCAGGCGGGATCAGCCGAGCCTTCTGCCGGCGCGGGTGGAAGATTATGTGGCCGGCGACAATCCGGTTCGGGTGATCGAGGCTTTTGTTGCAGCGCTTGACCTCGGGAAGCTTGGCTTCCGCCATGCCGGATCGAGCGGCGGGGCTGGACAGCCACCTTATGACCCGGCCGACCTGCTGAAGCTTTATCTTTATGGCTACCTGAACCGGATCCGGTCGTCGCGCAACCTGGAGCGCGAAGCCCGGCGCAATCTGGAACTGATCTGGCTGATGAAGCGCCTGGTGCCGGGCTATCGCACCATCGCCAAGTTCCGCCAGGAGAACTGGAAGACGCTCAAGGCGGTGAACCGGGAGTTTGTGCTGATGCTGCGCGAACTCGGTCTGATTGGCGGAGAGGTTGTGGCGATCGACGGTGCGTTTTTTGATGGCAACGCCAGCAAGGCGAGCATCAAAACGCAGCGCAAGCTCGCCAAGCGGCTGGCGGAGATCGAGCAGGATATTGAAGCCTATGGTGCCACGCTCGAGGCCAACGACAGCGCCGAGGTGGAACGTCCACCCGCGGGGCGGGATGGCGGAGGCGATGGCAGTCGCGGCGGAGACCTCGCACAAGAGGTGGCGGCGTTGATGGCCAAGCGCGCCAGCTTGCAGGCCGATCTGGCACGACTGGAGGAGAGCGGGCAGACGCAGCTGTCGCGAACCGATCCGGATGCCCGCCTGTTGTCGAAGAACGGCCAGGTGGTGGCAGGCTATAACGTTCAGATCGGCGTCGACGACAAGCACGCTCTGATCGCGGCGAGCGAGGTCGTCAACGACGGCAACGATAGCGGCCAGCTTTACGACATGGCCAAGGCCGCAAAGGACGAGCTTGGCGTCGAGACGCTGACGGTTCTCGCCGATACCGGCTACTACAACGGCCATACGCTCAAGGACTGCGAGGAGAACGGCATTGCCGCCTACGTTCCGCTGGCCAAGCGAACCACGCGGCTCGAAGCGCAGGATCGCATCAGCCATGAGGCGTTCGCCTACGACGCCGAAGCGGATGTCTATCGCTGTCCCGCCGGCAAGCAGCTGCGTCCCACGGACGGTCGCAAGACCAACGGCAACCGGATCGAGATCAGGTATGTCAGCCGCAAGTCAGATTGCGACGCCTGCCCGCTGCGCGCGCGCTGTGTCACCGTCAAGATCCCGACGCGCACCGTCCAGCGCTGGGAGCATGAAGCGGTGCTGGATCGGCATCGCGCGCGGATGCAGGGCGCCGAGGCCCAGATGCGCCGCCGCGCCGAACTCGCCGAACACCCCTTCGGCACCATCAAATGCCGGGCCGGCTACCGCCACTTCCTCGTCCGCGGCTTCGACAAAGTCTGTGGCGAATGGAGCCTGATGGCGCTTTGCTACAATTTCTCCCGAGTCCTCAGCATTCTCGGCCTCGACGCCTTCATGGCCTATCTGGCAAGCCGGCTTCCGCATTTGGCACTCTTGCTGCTCAACGCCATCACCGACATCACCGACATCATCACCCGGATACGGCCCGCTCCAGCGCCAATCCGAGCCCAAATCCGTCCAATTTTCCGATATGCCGCGTAAGCCGCGCCCAAACAAATACTTGCCCAGCCTCGAAGCGCAATCCGGGGTTTTCTCGCGCAGAGGCAGCGGTCTCGGATTGCGCTTCGCTCCATCCGGGCGACTGATCATTCGAGCAACGTCGTCAATTGCGCGCCCTCGTCCGCCACGAACACCGCGATCAACTCTGCCGGCTCGGTCGCGCTGGCATTGGCGGAGACTAGATGCGTCGAGCCCGGCGGCTCGAAGAAAGACTGGCCGACGCCGAACGTTTCGACCGGGCCACCACCAAGCTGGGAGCGGATCTCGCCCTTGGTGATGTAGGCCGTCACCGAGCCTGCGTGGCGATGCGGCCGCGAGAATCCGCCGGGACCGTAGGTCACGCGCACGATGGTGACGCGCTTGCCCGGGACGTTCGGCAGCGCGTAGGAGCCGATCGGCTCGACCTTGTCGAGCGGCGAACTCTCCGCAGCCGTGGCGCAGAGCGGCGCCAGTGCGCCTGACACACTGTCGATCGTGACCGGCAGCGCCTTGCCGATCACAAAGGCGCAGGCGAGCCCGCCCAGGGCGGCAATCGCCATCGAATGCGACGCCATCGGGCGCTGCGCAGCGGCCAAACTCATCGCTGTCATGCTGACCTCCCCGCGCTGCAATCAGGATGCCGCGGCATTCGCCGCGACCGGCCGCTTGGCCGGCGTCCAACGATAAGCTGCACCAAATCGGTTCCAGACATTGATCGAGGCGATCGCCGAGGTCAGGTAGGTCAGCTCAGTTTCAGAGAACTCGCGCTTTGCCTCCGCATAGACCTCATCGGTGACGCCACCGGGGAGCAGCGTCAACGCCTCCGCCCAGGCCAGCGCCGCGCGCTCGCGCGCGGAAAAGATCGGCGCCTCGCGCCATGCCGCGACCAGATGGAGCTTGTCGACGGGAACCCCGATCCGTTCCGACAGCAGGACGTGATGCTGCAGGCAGAAGGCGCAGCCGTTGATCTGCGAGGCGCGCAGCTTGACGAGCTCGATCAGCTGCTTGTCGAGACCGGCCTTGCTTGCAAGCTGGCCGAGCGCCAGCACCAGATCAAAGACGTCGGGCGCGATCTTCTTGAAATCCTCGTACTCGCTGCGGGCGTGTGACATTGCGGTTCACCTCGTCTTATTGTAAGTGTACTTACATCTTATAAGAGCTCTGATATGTCGCGCAAGCCCGTCACCATCACAAGATCGAAAAACGCGCGCAAGGCGCCCGCACCTGCCGACGACGGCGCCGTGCGCGTACCCGCTCCTGGCGAGGGCAAGCGCGGCGAGCAGGGCTATCTCGGCTATCTCCTGCGCCAGGCCCACGCCGCGGTTCGGCTGAAGATGGAGCGTGCCCTGGCCGATCTCGGCGTGACCTCGCCGCAATTCGCGGTGCTGACCATGCTCAACGCCTATCCGGGCCTCTCGGGGGCCGACGTCGCCCGCCTCACCTTCCTGACCCCCCAGACCGTCGGCGTCATCATTCGCAACCTCGAACGCGACGGTGCGATCGCGATGACGCCTCATCCGGTCCACGGCCGTATCCAGCAATGGACGCTGACGCCGCGCGGCGCGACGCTTTTGAAGGCGTGCCGGCAGCGTGTACTTGATTTGGAGAAACGCCTCGCCCGAGATCTGGATACCAAGGCGGAAACCGCGATCCGGCGCTGGCTCGCCGGCATCGCAGCCGAGTTGCAGGAGGACTAGTCGAAATTGAGCCGCAACGCCGGAAGGCCCCGTTACCCGCCCTTCAACACATTCTTGACCTCGCCGTCGGGCCAAGCTTCACCCGCCGCGATCACGCGAACGCGGGTTTGGTCCATCGCATTCACCAGCACATGCGAACTGATCCGATCACTGCTGCGCTCGAGCCGTAGATCGGTTTCCGGCTTCCAGCTCAACGTCGTCGCGAGATCGCCGGGAAAAATCTGCCATTGCGATCCGTCATCGAGCTCGACGACATGGCTTTCCGCATGCGCGCGTATCTTCATTCCACCCCGATTCGATTTGCCGAGCGTGGGCGCCCCGGCGCCAAGCCGGGGCTCCCCTGCGTCAGTCGTTGTCGTGATGAATCACGGTCTTGCTGCGATTGCCGAATTCATCTTCCTTCTTGATCACCGTCGTACGGTCGGCGGGCTCACGCTCCTTGATGACCGTGGTGCGGTCGCGATCACGGTCTCGCTCGCGATACTCGTGGGACTGACCAACCGTCACACCAGCGCCGACCGGGCCGACGTGAACGCCGACCTCATCCGCGAGTGCAGGTGCCGCGATGGCGGTGACCATGGCGGCGGCAAGCAGATATTTCCTCATCTTCTTCTCCTCCTGTAGTGCGGGGAGGAATGCAGGGCTGCGACAGTTTGTTCCGGCGGAACGTGCAAGATCTCGCGTGCAGCTGTTCCAGGAACCGACTCACACAAGCCGTGTTTCGGGCTAGAATGTGCCCATGAAGCATGCTGATTCCTCACCCCCTCCAACTCGCCGCGCACTGCTCCAGTCGACGCTCGGTGCAGCTGCCTTGCTCGCACTCCCGACACGCGCGCTTGCCGCCCCTCCAGGCTTCGACGAATGGCGCGAAGCCTTTCGCGCGCGTGCGATGGCAAAGGGCATCTCTGCCGCAACCTGGCAGCGCGCGATGGCGCGCGTCGAGCCTGATATGAGCGTGTTCAAGCAGATGCGCAACCAGCCGGAATTCCGCGAGCAGGTGTGGCAATACATCAACCGCCGCGTTTCAGACTGGCGCATCATCAACGGCAAGATCGCGCTGAAGAACAACGAGGCGCTGCTTGGGCGCATCGAGCGCGATTTCGGCGTCGAACGCGGCACGCTGCTGGCCTTGTGGGGCGTCGAGTCCGCCTATGGCGATCCCCTGGTGCAGCAGAACCACATGACGCCGGTGTTTCCTTCGCTCGCTGCGCTCGCCTGGAACGAGCCACGGCGCAAGGCCTATTGGGAGACCGAACTGATCAACGCGCTGCGCATCGTCGACAAGGGCTGGAGCACGCCGGAACAGATGCAGGGATCCTGGGCCGGCGCGATGGGGCATTCGCAATGGATGCCGGAGGTCTGGCTCAATGTCGGCATCGACTACGACGGCGACGGCAAGGTCTCGCCGTTCGGCAAGCCCGACGACGCGCTGGGCTCGACCGCCAAATATCTCGTCAACCGCGGCAAATGGCATCGCGGCGAGCACTGGGGCTACGAAGTGCGCGCGCCCGGCAACATGAGCGGAAGCCGCACCTATGCCGCCTGGGCGTCAGCCGGCGTCACCCGCGCCGACGGCCAGCCATTCCCGCAGCCGAACGCATCCGCTCAGCTGTGGACACCCGTTGCGGGCGGACCGACCTTCCTGCTGGGACCGAACTTCTATTCGGTGAAGAGCTACAATCCCTCGATGAACTATGCGCTGGCAATCTGCCATCTCGGCGACCGCTGCCTGGGTGCGCCACCCTTCATCCAGCCCTTCCCCGGCTCCGAGCGCGCGCTGACGCTCGCCGAGGTGCAGGAGATGCAGACGCGCCTGACCAAGGCCGGCTTCGACACCGGCGGTACCGACGGCCGCGTCGGCAACGACACGATGAAGGCGGTCAAGGATTTTCAGCAGCGTGCGGGCATCACGCCGGCGGACGGATACGGCGGGCTAAAGGTGCTGGCGAAGTTGCGGCAGGGGTTGTAGGTCTCGTCATTCCGGGGCGCGCCACTTGGTGCGAACCCGGAATCCATTTGTCTGCCTGGCTTGTTGCTCGATGGATTCCGGGCTCGCGCTTCGCGCGCCCCAGAATGACGAACTGAGAAGTCAGTGCCGGTACTGCGGCTCCTCCGCATCGAGCTGGCGGCGGATCGCAGCCAGATGCAATCGCGCGGATTCGGAATCGCCTTCGCGCATCTGCCGGTAGGTTTCGGCCGCAACAGCGGGATCGACAGGCAGGACTTTCCGTCCCGTCGACATCGCCAGCACCTGCACCTCTGCGGCGCGCTCAAGATAGTAGAGATCGTCCCAGGCTTCCGCGATGGTCGGGGCCAGCACCATCACGCCATGATGCTTCATGAAGACGATGTCGGCATCGCCGACAGCGGACGCGATGCGCGCGCCCTCGCGGTTGTCGAGCGCGAGGCCGTTATAGTCACGGTCGACCGCGGTGCGGCCGTAGAATTTCAGCGCGGTCTGGCCGGCCCAGATCAGAGGCTCGCCCTCCGTCATCGACAGCGCCGTGGCATAGGGCATATGGGTGTGGAAGGCGACCTTGGCGCGCGGCAGGCGCTTGTGCATCTCGGCGTGGATGTAGAAGGCGGTCGCTTCGGGCTCGCCCTCGCCGTCGAGCACGTTGCCGTGGAAATCGCAGATCAGCAGCTTCGACGCGGTCAGCTCGCGGAAGGCGTAGCCATAGGGGTTGACCAGGAAGAGATCGTCATGCCCCGGCACCACGGCCGAGAAATGATTGCAGATGCCCTCCTCAAAACCGTTGCGCGCGGCCATGCGGAAGCAGGCGGCAAGATCCTCGCGCGCGCTGCGAACCGCATCAGTGGCGAGATCCGGTCGGTTCGAACGATGGGGCACGGGTGAGGACGCGTGAAGACTGTGCGCCATGGCGAAGGACACCTCTGTCGGTCGAGAGCTGCCCGCGTTGTACAGGGGCAACGCCTGCGCGTCAGCCCCTGCCCTACGCCACCCTGCTCTTCGCGGCTCGCGCAGCGGCGGATCGTGCTCCTATTGCCGTCGCGGCACGCCGCCGGCGTTCATGCCACCATCGACGACGAGCTCGCTGCCGGTGACGTAGCGCGAGGCATCGGAGGCCAGATACAGCACGCCAGAGGCGATTTCCGCCGCCTGGCCGGCACGGCCGAGCGGCGTGACCACCTTGGCGCGCTCCTCGGGATCGATCGGCGCGTTGCCCTGGTTGCCGGTCGCGCTGGTCGGGATCTTGCCCCAGATCGGCGTATCGATGATGCCGGGATGCACCGAGTTGACGCGGATACCGTCGCCGGCGGCCGCGCATTCCATTGCGATCGACTTCGCAAACAGCCGCACGCCGCCTTTGGTCAGCGAATAGGCCGACAGGCCGGGCGCGCCGCGCAGGCCCGCGAGCGACGACATCATGACAATCGAGCCGCCGCCGGTCTTGCGCATCAAGGGCAGGCAGTGCTTGACCGAGAGGAACACGCCGTCGAGGTTGATCGCGTTCTGTTTGCGCCAGTCACCAAGGGTCATGTCGACGATCGAGGGTACGGAGATGCCGATGCCGGCGTTGGAGACCATGATGTCGAGCCGGCCGTAGCGCTTTGCGATTTCGGCAACGACCTCGATCCAGCGCTCCTCGCTGGTGACATCCTGCTCCAGGAAGGTCGCCTTGCCGCCGGCCTTTGCAATGCGCTTGGCAAGTTCTGGGCCGCGCAGCTCGTCGATGTCGGTTGCGATGACGGTGGCGCCCTCGCGCGCGAATAGCTCGACGATGGCCTCGCCGATGCCGGAGGCGCCGCCCGTCACCAGTGCGACCTTGCCCTCAATTTGCCCTGCCATGTTCACTCCCATTTTTTTGTTGTTTGAGGCCGTTGTCATCTAATCACGGACGGCCCCTGGTCCGGTAGCGCGACGTCGATGACGCGAAATTGCACACGCTCGACGCCCTGGTAGCGATCGACCGACAATGACCCCGCGACATGAATTTGCTGACCGCGGTTGGCTAGCAGCGCATTGCCGAGCTTCTGGCCGACCGAACGGAATGCGATGCCGTTGACGATGGCGCCGTCACCGGACTTGAAGCGCAGCCTTAAGTGCGCCTGGCCGACCTCGTCGGCATAGATGAGCTGATGCGCCGGCAGGGCCAGCACGGGTTCCGGATTGCCGCTGCCGAACGGACCTGCGCGATTGAGGGTGGTCGCAAGCTCCGGCGTCACCGCGCGCGCGGAAACCGCGCCATCGACATAGAGCTCGTTGACGTGCCGCGCCTCGGCGACGTCGCGCGCCAGTGCGTTCTCCAGATAAGCGCGGAATTCGGCGAGCTTCTCCTTGCGCAGCGTCACGCCCGCGGCCATCGCGTGGCCGCCGCCCTTCAGCAAGATGCCGTCAGCGACCGCCTGGCGGACCGCCTTGCCGAGATCGACGCCCGCGATCGAGCGGCCCGATCCGGTGCCGATGCCGCCGGGCTCCAGCGCGACGGCAAAGGCGGGCCGCGAAAACTTCTCCTTCAGGCGAGAGGCGACGAGGCCGACCACGCCGGGATGCCAGCCTTCCGAGGCCGTGACGATGACACCGAGCTTGTCCTCGAGCCCGATCGAGGCGAGTGCCTCGGCTTCGGCCTGCGCTTCCGCCGCCTGCTCGATGACACGGCGCTCGCTGTTGAGGCGATCGAGCTCAGCCGCGATCCGCGCGGCCTCGACGCTGTCGCCTTCCAGCAAAAGCCGCACGCCGAGGTCGGCGCGGCCGATGCGGCCACCGGCGTTGACACGCGGTCCCAGCATGAAGCCGAGATGCCAGGCCTCCGGCGGGCCGTTGAGCCGCGCCACATCCATCAGCGCGGTATGACCGACATGGTCGCGCCGCCGCATCGCGATCAGCCCTTTTGCAACGAAAGCGCGGTTGAGGCCGATCAGCGGGGCGACGTCGGCGACGGTGCCGAGCGCAACGTGATGCAACATGCCGAGCAGATCCGGCTCGGGCATCTCGCTGCTCCAGAAGCCGCGCTGGCGCAGCTCGCGGTTCACGGCAACGAGCGTCACCAGCACGAGCCCGACGGCGGCGAGATGGCCGAGGCCGGAGAGATCGTCGAGCCGGTTCGGATTGACCAGCGCATCGACCTCCGGCAGCTCCGTGCCGGCCTGGTGATGATCGATCACGACCACGGACATGCCGAGGCGCTTGGCTTCCGCCAGCGGATCGATGCTGGTGGTGCCGCAATCGACGGTGACCAGCAGCGTGGCCCCCTTCGCGGCCAGCGCGCGCACCGCTTCCGTGTTGGGGCCGTAGCCCTCGAATATCCGGTCCGGAATGTGGATCAGCGGATCGAGCCCGCAATGACGCAGGTGCCAGGCGAGCAGCGCCGCCGAAGTGGCACCATCGACGTCGTAGTCACCGAAGATCGCGACCGTCTCGCCCCTGGTCGCGGCATCCGCGATCCGCTGGGCAGCAGCTTCCATCTCCGTCACCGTGAACGGGTCCGGCAACAGCTTTCGGATGGTCGGATCGAGGAAGTCGGCGACCGCGTCGATATCGACGCCGCGGCCCGCCAGTACCCGCGCCAGCAGCTCCGGCAATTGGTGCCGCTGCACGATGGCGAGCGCCTTCGCCGCTCCGCGCCCGTCCAGCCGGTCACGCCAGAGCTTGTCGGTGAGCGAGCGCGCAACGCCCAGGAACGCCTGGGGAGACTCGACGGGCAAGGCAGTGGCGGGCGGCGTCATGAATGGCGATTGGCTTGAGAAATCCGGAAGCGTGGCAGCTGGTCGGCCGACGGGACGATTGACCCGGAATCCACCGACATATGCAATGTCCGCGCCGCATAAAGTGGTGGATTGCCGCTTTGCTGCGCGGAGTGACTATCATTTGGGCATTCCAGGGAACAGCAAATTAAGCGGGCGTTAGGCGGAATCTTCGAAAAAGACTCGTATTCGATCTGTAATTTGTTGTTCCGGGTTCGTTGCAGATCAGACCTCATTGCCAAGGGAAAATCCCCGATGTCTGCTGCGCTGGGTCTGAAAGCCAAGCCGATCGCCACCGAACCCGCCGACGATGATTCCGACATCTCCGCGCTGATCAACCGCCTCACGGCGGAGGTCAACCAGATCGCGGTCGATAAGACCAAGGCGATCCAGCAGATCACCAACCAGATGAAGATGCTGGCGTTGAACGCGCTGATCGAGAGCTCGCGCGCCGGCGCGCAAGGCGCGGGCTTCGCGGTGGTGGCGCAGGAGGTGCGCGGCGTCGGCCAGCAGGTCGAGACCATCGCCCGCGAGCTCGAGACACAGCTGACGAAACGGACCGGCGATCTCGTCGCCTCGATCGACCGCATGAGCCAGCGCTCGCGCGGCGAGCGCATGGTCGATTTGTCGCTCAATGCCGTCGAGCTGATCGACCGCAACCTCTATGAGCGCACCTGCGACGTGCGCTGGTGGGCCACTGACTCCGCGGTGGTCGATTGCGCAGCCTCGCCTGCTCCCGCTGCGGTCACCTATGCCTCGCAGCGCCTCGGCGTGATCCTGGGAGCCTACACCGTCTATCTCGACCTCTGGCTCTGCGACCTCGACGGCAACGTCATCGCCAACGGCCGCGCGGATCGTTTTCGTGTCGTCGGCCAGAACGTCGCCCACACCAAATGGTTTCGCGAGGCGCGATCGCTGCGCTCCGGCGACGACTACGTCGCCGGCGACGTCGAGAACCAGCCGCTGCTCGGCAATGCGCAGGTCGCGACCTACTGCGCCAGTGTCCGCGCCGGCGGCCAGGCCAACGGTACGCCGATCGGCGTGCTCGCCATCCATTTCGACTGGGAGCCGCAGGCCCGCGCCATCGTCCAGGGCGTGCGCGTCGGCGACGTCGACAAGGCGCGTGTGCTGCTGGTCGATTCGAATTTTCGCGTGATCGCCGCCTCCGACGGCCAGGGTATCCTCAGCGAGCGCATCTCGATCTCGCTGAACGGTCAGCGTTCCGGCTTCTACCACGACCGCACGGGCGCGCTGGTCGCCTTCCATGCCACGCCGGGCTATGAGACCTATCGTGGGCTCGGCTGGTACGGCGTGATCGTCTGTGGCGCGTGAGAGCGAACTGGTTGGGACCGAACGACCGGTCCCCGCTTCCAACCCAAAAATGCGAAAACAACCCCATGCACAGTAGCCCCGGGGTTGTCGGCGTGATGCACACTCGCGCTGCATAAGTGTTTGACGCGCTGGGCAGAACAACAGCGACCGAGCACCGGCCACAAGGTGCGGGCTATCATGTCGTCTTGATCGGTTCGGCACCACATCATGTTCCAGCCCCGCCGCCGTGGAACCGGCCGTGTCCCCTGCTGGAACGGTACTTGTCGCTCCTCCAGCACTTCCCAAATGAACGGGGTGGTCGCACCGCCTGGTTTTCGCGCAGCGGGCGGCCGTTTCGGGATCTCCTCCGCGGAGACCAACATGCCCTCACCGGCGCCCACAAATGAAACAGAACGGCTCGCCGCCCTGCACGCGCTCGACATCGTCGACAGCGCGCCGGAAGCTGCTTACGACGAAATCACCGAGCTTGCGGCGCAACTCTGCGGCTGCCCCGTCTCCTATATCAGCTTCATCGATGACGACCGGCGCTGGCTCAAGGCGAGATACGGTCTGCCGGCCGACGTCACCGACGCGCCGCGCGAGAGCGCCGTTTGCACGACGACGATTTGCGGCGCCGATCTGCTCGTCGTTCCCGATCTGAAACAGGATCCGCGCTTTCGGAACAGTCCGATGGTCGCGCTCCGGCCATCCTGCCGGTTCTATTGCGGCATGCCGCTGATTACCGATGAAGGCTATGCGCTCGGAACGCTCTGTGTGATGGACTTCGAGCCGCGGCAGCTGTCCTTCGAGCAGACGGAAGCGCTGCGAATGCTGTCGCATCAGGTGCTGGCCCAGCTGGAGCTCCGCCGCAAGGTGCTCGAGTACGGCCAGACCATCCGGGAACTCGAGCAGGCGCGACTTGAGGCCGCTGCCGAGCGCGCCCGCGCCGAGGACCTGCTGCACAACGTCTTGCCGGCGCCGATCGCCGACGAGCTCAAGCGTAGCGGCAGAGTGCAGCCCAGATACATCCGATCGGCAACGATCCTGTTCGCGGACATCCAGGGTTTCACACTGCTGGCCGAACGAACCGAACCAGCCCGCCTCATCAATCTACTCGATGAATATTTCTCCGCCCTGGACGAAATCGGCGCGCGCTATGGTCTGGAGAAGGTCAAGACCATAGGCGATGCCTACATGGCGGTTGCCGGCGTGCTCGCGCCCGATCGGCGGCACTCCATCGACGTTTGCCTTGCGGCGCTGGAGATGCGCGCCCGTCTCGATCGCCTGAAGGCGCAATACGAAGCGGTTGGCGAACATGCTCTGCAACTGCGCATCGGCATCCACACCGGTCCCGTCATTTCGGGCGTCGTCGGTCTGCGCAGGATGACCTTCGACATCTGGGGCGATGCGGTCAACACCGCATGGTTCATGGAAGCGCTCGGAGTTGCGGGACGGATCAACGTGTCGGAAACCGTGGCCGGGCATGTCCACGGCTTGTTCGAACTCGAGCCGCGCGGCCCGATCGAAGCCAAGCACGAGCGCGCGCATGAAATGTTCTTCCTCAACGGCTTGAAGACGGAATATTCGCGCGATCGCGACGGCCATTTGCCGAATGATCAGTTTCTTGCCGAATATCATCGGATCGGCGGTTCGCGGATTGGCTCCTGATCGATGAGCTCGCGCCCGCTGATGCTCGACCTGCCGGCGGCGTGCCCGGGCTCTTCGGGCTAGGTGGATTTTCCCGCGGCGAGCGGGGGCGCGCCTCCGGGCACGGCACGATCCCTGACCAATTTGTACCGCCACGAACGCTCTGGAGCATTTTTCGACAAGGCAGGCCCATTCCAGGCAAGAGCTCGCCCTATTGCTCGGGTAAGATGGCTCTGCATCACGTTGATCGACGTCATCGACGGAAGAGCCTGCCCCATTCGTTGGGGCATCTCGCGTTCGTCGAATGCTGAGGAGACATTGCCATGAAGATTGTCGTGATCGGTGGGACCGGATTGATCGGATCCAAGCTCGTGGCGAAGCTCAAGCAGCAAGGCCACGAGCCCGCGGCAGCCTCGCCGAAATCAGGCGTGAACGCCGTGACCGGGGAAGGCCTCGCCGCCGTGCTGGCCGGCGCTGATGTCGTCGTCGACGTCGCCAACGCGCCGTCCTGGGAGCCCGCCGCCGTGCTCGATTTCTTCCAGCGATCGAGCAAGAATCTCGTCGCGGCGGAGGCCGCCGCAGCCGTGAAACATCACGTGGCGCTCTCCATCGTCGGCACCGAGCGTTCGCCCGACAACGCCTATTTTCGTGCCAAGCTGGCGCAGGAAACCATCATCAAGTCCTCCTCGGTCCCCTACTCGATCGTGCGCGCCACGCAGTTCTTCGAATTCCTCGGCGCCATTGCCGAAACGGGCCTGACCGGCGGCAAGATCGTCGTTCCCACGGCGCAATTTCAGCCGATCGCGGCCGACGACGTCGCCGATCGCCTCGCAGAGGTCGCAACGGGCCAGCCGCTCAACGGCACCATCGATATCGCGGGCCCCGAGAAGGCGCCCTTCAACGAATTCATCGCACGTCGCCTGAAGGCGTCCGGCGACGTCCGGCCTGTGGTGGGAGACCCGAAAGCGCCCTACTACGGTGCCCCCATTGACGACACATCGCTGAACCCGCTCGGCGAGGCGCGGCTCGGGAAAACGCCGCTCACAACCTGGCTCGCGAGGCTCTGAGGCTCGGCCAGTCCTGCAATCACGACAGAAACGGCAATGAAGGGAATCCCATGCGCAGATTGCTGATCGCGACGGCGGTTTATACCGCGTCTTTCCTGACCGCCCATGCCGCCGAGACGGCAGCACCATTGGCGAAAGTGACTGTGGTGTTCGACCAGACGCTGCCAAATGTCCCGGGCAAGAGCATGAAGGGGGTGCTGGTCGAATATGGTCCCGGAGGATCATCACCGGCCCACATGCATCCGCGCTCCGCATTCATCTATGCAACCATCCTGGAAGGAGCGATCCGCAGCCAGGTCAATGACGAGCCCGCCAAGGTCTATCGCAAAGGAGAGAACTTTTTCGAAAAGCCCGGCGACCGCCACGCCATAAGCGCGAATGCCAGCGATACCGAACCTGCGAAACTGCTGGCTGTCTTCGTCGTGGATACAGCAGACAAGGAGCTGGTGACGCCTATCACGAAGTGAGGCGGGATCGGCGTGCCATCACGCCCCGCGCCGCGCCGCCATCTCCGCGGCGAGCAGCATCGCGGCGCGGCTGGCGCCGATCGACGCGATGCCTTGCCCTGCGATGTCATAGGCGGTGCCGTGCGCGGGCGTGCAGATCGGGAATGGAAAGCCGCCAAGCAACGTCACGCCGCGATCGAAGCCCATCAGCTTCATCGCGATCTGCCCCTGGTCGTGATACATCGTCAGCACCGCATCGAAGGCGCCGCCCTTGGCGCGCAGGAACACGGTATCCGCGGGAAACGGCCCCTCCGCGTCGATATCCTCGCGCTGCGCTGCTGAGACCACGGGCGCAATGATGTCGATCTCCTCACGGCCGAAATTGCCGCCGTCGCCGGCGTGCGGATTGAGACCTGCGACGGCGATGCGCGGCCGCGCGAAGCCGGCATTGCGCATGCAGGTATCGGTCAGCTTCAGCGCGCGATGGATGCGCTCGCCGGACAATCGCCCGGCGACATCCTTGAGCGGGATGTGAGAGGTGACACGTGCGTTCCAGAGCCGATCCAGCACATTGAACTCGCTCGCCGCGGTCTTGAGGCCGACAATCTCGGCTGAAAACGCGATCTCGTCGTCGTAATCCGCGCGCGCCAGCCGCATCGCCTGCTTGTTGAAGGGCGTGAAGCAGACGGCATCGACGCGGCCGTCGCGGCCGAATTCGAGCGCATGGCGATAGTTGGCGAGCGCAAACCTGCCGCCGGCAAGGCTCGCGGTTCCCCGCTCGACCTCGGCGGGATCGAGGAGGCCGAGATCGACGAACAGCGTCTCGCCCTCCGCTGCGCGAAAGTCAGATCCCTGCTCGACCGTCGTCAGCTCCGGCCTGATGCCGGCAATGCGTGCGCCTTCGTCGAAGACGCGGCGGCCACCGATGACGACGAGCCGGCTGCGGGCGCGGATGTCGTCCTGCACCACGAGCTTCGCCGTCAGCTCCGGGCTGATGCCGGCGGGATCTCCCATTGCCAACGCAATGAGCGGCTTTGCGGTCATATGATCACTTTCTCCTGGGCTGTCGTGTCGGCCACGGCGGATGCGGGTTTGCGCCAGAGCCGCGCGAGCTGCAACACGAGCGGAAGCAGCAGCAGTGCGATGCCGGCGACGATCAGGCATGTCACGAGCTTGTTGGCAAAGAAGATCCCGAGCGATCCCTTGGAGATCAGCATCGACTGGCGGAACGCGTCCTCGGCCTTGTCGCCGATGACGATCGCGAGCACGAGCGGCGCCAACGGATAGAACAGTTTCTTGAAGAGATAACCGACGATGCCGAAGCCGAGCATCATGACTACGTCGAGATAGGAGTTCGACACCGAATAGGCGCCGACGACGCAGATGATCACGATCAGCGGCGCGATCACCACGAAGGGAATCCGCATCAGGGCCGCGAAGACCGGAACGGTGAGCAGCACCAGCGCGACCGCGACGATATTGCCGACATACATCGAGGCGATCAGACCCCAGACAAAATCCTTACTGTCGACGAACAGCATCGGCCCGGGATTGAGACCCCAGATCATCAGCCCGCCCATCATGACCGCCGCGGTCGCCGAGCCGGGAATGCCAAGCGAGAGCATCGGCAAGAGCGCGCTGGTGCCGGCGGCGTGGTCGGCTGTCTCCGGCGAGATGATGCCTTCGACCTCGCCCGTGCCGAAATATCGGCCGCGGCGCGAGAAGCGGCGCGCGATGCCGTAGCTCATGAAGGAGGCCGCGGTCGGACCGCCCGGCGTGATCCCCATCCAGCATCCGATCGCGGCGCTGCGCAGCAAGGCGACGCCATGCCGCGGCAGGCGGCCGACCGCGCGGAACACTTCGGCCCAGTCGATCTTCGAGGAGACCGCGCGCGCGTGAAACTCCTCTTCGACGGCAACCAGGAGCTCGCCGATGCCGAACAGCCCCATCACGGCGACGACGAAATTCACGCCCTTGACGAGTTCATCGACGCCCATGGTAAGGCGGACACTGCCGGACACCGTGTCGATGCCGATGGCAGCGATCGCGAAGCCGATGGCAAGCGCGACGACGGTCTTGATCGGTGCCGCGCCGCCCATGCCGACGAAGCTGGCAAAGGCCAGGAAATAGACGGCAAAATACTCGGCCGGCCCGAAGGCGAGCGCGACCTGCGCCACCCAGGACGCAAGGAAAGTGATCAGGATGACGCCGATCAGCGCGCCGAACGCCGCCGAACCGAAGGCCGTCGCGAGCGCCGTCGTTGGCCGGCCGTCGCGCGCCATGGGATAGCCGTCGAAGGTGGTCGCGACCGACGACGGCTCACCGGGAATGTTGAACAGGATCGAGGTCACGGAGCCGCCGAACAGCGCACCCCAATACATGCTGGAGAGCAGGATGATCGCCGAGACCGGCTGCATGCCGAACGTCAGCGGCAGGAGCAGTGACACCCCGTTCGGCGCGCCGAGCCCCGGCAACACGCCGACGAGAATGCCGAGCAGCACACCGACCACCATGAGGAGCAGATGCGGCACGGTGACCGCGATGGTGAAGCCGTGCAGGAGCTCTGCGAGATTATCCATCGGCCTCTCCGTCAGAAGCCGAACGCGGCGGCGAGCGCGCCGTGCGGCAGGCTGACCTGGAACAGGCGCTCGAACACCACGTAGAGCGCGAGCGCCGTCGCGCCCGCCATGGCGAGCGCACGCGGCACGGATTGGTGCCGGGGGATCGCCAGCACTGCGAAGACATAAAACGCCGACGCGACGTACATCCCGGCCAGCGGAATCGCGGCCACGAAGATCGCAGCCGGCACGAACAGACCGGCCAGCCGGCGCAGCTCGATGGACGTGATGGCGATGGGGACATTTGCCAGTGCCGCGGCCGGCAGCACGCCCCGCACGAGATTGTAGAGGCTTCCAAGCACGATGATGAGTCCGGTCAGGAAGGGAAAAGTGCCGGCGTCCACGCCCGCGCTCGACCAGCCGATGCCGTTGTCCAAACTCTGGACCACCACAGCGACACCAAATCCGCCGGTGAGGACGGCAGTCGCAAGTTCAAGCGCGCGGCGCGAGATCATGGGCGGCTCCAGTCGGGCGGCGTGCAGCGGGAGATCGTGAATGGCGCACGCGTTTTCCGCGTCATCAAGTGTCGTCCCGGCCTAGTGCGCAGTGCGCACGGGGCCGGGACGACGGCTGTGTATGTGGCACGATGGCCGCGATGCGGCAGGACCCACTATCCATGCTGTCACCGCCAAGCCTCACTTCACGAGCCAGCCCTGCTCGCCTGCGACCTGCTTGACGTGATCGAGGTCCTCCTTGATGAACTTGTCGAACTCGGCACCGGTCAGGAAGGTGTCGACCTGGGAGGTCTTCTCGATGTAGTCCTTCCATTCTGGCGTCGCCTGCACCTTCTTCATGAGATCCACGTAGAACGCGGCCTGGTCCGGCGTGACCTTGCCGGGCAGCCACACGGTGCGCGGCTGCTCATATTGCTTGATGTCGAGGCCCTGCTCGACACAGGTCGGAACATCGCTCCAGCCTTCGGTCGCGGTGACCTTCGGCCCCTGCGGCAGCCGCTTGGGGCTGAAAACACAGAGCGGGCGTTGCGTGCCGCCGCGCCATTGTCCAAGGCTTTCGCTGGGATTGTTGACGTGGGAATCGAGGTGTCCGCCGGCGAGCTGCACGGCAGTCTCGGCGCCGCTCTTGAAGGGGATATAGGTCAGCTTGATGTGACCCGCCTTCTCGATCATGCGGGTCAAGACCTCGTCGGTGTCTTTCGACTGCGCGCCGCCCATCTTGAATTCCCCCGATGCGGCCGCCTTGAGATAGTCGCCCGCCGACTTGATGGGAGAGTCTTGCTTGACCCAGAGCAGAAACTCGTCCTGCGCCATCGCCGCGATCGGGGTGAGATCCGTGTAGTTGAAGGCAACCTTGGAGACGAGCGGCTGCTGCCACGCATTCGAGGTGCCGAAGATCACCTTGTAGGGATCGCCGGCGGAAGCCCTGCCGTAGACATAGCCTTCGGCGCCGCTGCCGCCGCCCTTGTTGACGACGACGATCGGCTGCTCCGTCAGCTTGTGCTTGGTAATGATGTTCTGCACCGCGCGGGCAAGATTGTCGGTGCCGCCGCCGGGTCCGGCCGTGGCCACGAACTCGATCGGCTTTTGCGGTTGCCAGGCGCTGAGCGCTGGAACCGTGCCGGCGAGCATGGTCGCGGCTGCGGAAAGCAGAAGTGTTGACGTCCGACCCATGATTTCCTCCAGCTGATTTTATCGTTTGTTCTTGTCGTATCGACGTCCGGTCAGGCGACGCGTTCCTCGCGTCTTCCCGATGCCAGCACGATGGCGCCCTCCTTTTCGAGCGCCTCGATCTGCTTCTGGTCGAACCCGTGCTCGGCCAGAACCTCGCCTGTGTGCTCACCATAGACCGGCGCGCCTGATCGCACTTTGCCTGGGGTCTCCGAAAACTTGACGGGAAGACCGATCGTCTTGACGGGACCGAGCGTGGAGTGCTCGACCTCCACCACCATCTCGCGCGCCAGCGTCTGCGGATCGCTGAGGGCTTCCAGCATGTCGTGCACGGGGCCGCACGGCACGCCCTTCTCGTCCAGCGCCGCAAGCCAATGAGCGCGCGATCTGGTGCGGAAGCGCTCGCTCAGGACCGCTTCGAGCTCCTTCAGATGCAACATGCGGTCGGCCCCGGTGACGAAACGCGGATCGGCGGCGAGCTCGCTGGCGCCGAGCGCCTCCAGCATCAGGAGCCAGTGCTTCTTGTTGGCGCCGCCGACCACGAGCCAGCCGTCCGAGGCCTCAAAGGCCTGGTATGGCGCGTTGAGCGGATGCGCCGACCCCATCGCGCGCGGTGCGGTGCCCGCAGCCAGCGCGATGGTCGATTGCCAATAGGTCTGCACCAGGGCGGCTTCATAAAGGGAAGTCTCGACCCACTGCCCTTCGCCGGTCTTGAGACGATGCGTATAGGCGGCGAGGATGCCCATGCTCGCGAGCAGGCCGGCGGTGATGTCGGACAACGGCGGACCGCATTTGACGGGCGGACCGTCGGGACGTTCGCCGGTAAAGCTCATGATGCCGCTCATGGCCTGCGCGACCAGATCGAAACCCCGGCGATGCTTGTAGGGGCCGGTGCGACCGAAGCCGGACAGCGAGCAGTAGATCAGCGTCGGGAATTCGGCGTGCAGCGCCTCGTAGCCGAAGCCGAGACGCTCCATGGCCCCCGGCGCGAAATTCTCGACCAGCACGTCGGCGCTCGCGATCAGCCGCCGCAGCACTCCTTTGCCGCCGTCGGTCTTCAGATCCAGCACGATGCCGCGCTTGTTGCGGTTCATCATCAGGAAGGAGGCCGCCTCGTCGCCGATCTTCGGCGGCACCGAATGGCGGGTGTCGTCGCCGTTCGGCCATTTCTCGATCTTGATGACGTCGGCGCCCATGTCGGCGAGCATCAGCGTGCAGGTCGGTCCCGCCATGACATGGGTGAGATCGATGACCTTGAGGCCGGCGAGCGGTCCCGAACGGCGAGAGGTGGATTGCGATCGATCGCTTTGCATCGGCCCGTCCTATTGGCCGCGCCATTGCGGCGCGCGCTTGTTGAGGAAAGCATCGAGCCCTTCGCGAAAATCCTGGCTCGTGTAGCACATCAGGATGAGGTCTTCGCCCTCGTCCCGCGTCAGCCGTCTTTGCAGACGAGCCACCGCCTGCTTGGTCGCATTCAGCGTCAGCGGCGCATGGCTGGAGACGAGGCGGGCCACCTCGTCGGCGCGCCGATCGAGAGCTGGGATATCGTCGACGACCTCGCCGAGCAGCCCGACGCTTGCGGCCTCCGTGGCGTCGACCAGGCGCGCCGTGAAAATGAGATCCTTGACCCGCGCAGCGCCTACGAGCGCCGTGAGACGGCTGACATTGGACATCGACAGGCAATTGCCGAGCGTGCGGGCGATCGGGAATCCAATTCTGGTGCTCTTGGTGCCGATGCGGAGGTCGCAGGCCGCAGCAATACCCGCGCCGCCTCCGGTACAGAATCCGTTGATCGCCGCGATCGTCGGCACCCGGCACTGCTCCAGCGTGGTCAGCACGCGATCGATCCGGTTTTCGTAGTCAATGGCGTCCTGCGGCGACTTGAATTCGCGGAACTGGTTGATGTCGGTGCCGGACGCAAAGGCCTTATCGCCGGCCCCGCGCAGCACCAGCACCTTGATGGCAGGGTCGCGGTTGGCCTCCTCGCAGATCGTGGCGAGCCGCTCATACATGGCGAAAGTGAAGGCGTTGCGGGCCTGCGGGCGGTTGAAGGTGATCCGCCCTATTCCGTCCTGGCGCTCGAAGACAAGGTCTTCTGCGTCCACTTGCAGATCCATTTCCTCATGCCTTTCTGTTTTTTGCTTTTTGAATGCAAAATTTAGGATTTACAAGCTGGAACTTGCTATTTTGCAGCTGTTAGCTCATTTTTGAATGCAAATTGAGACTTAGACCTATGCTTCATGAAGAAGTCGTCGGACGCATCCGCACCATCCTGCTGGACGGCGACATCCCGCCGGGCGCGCGGATTCCCGAGCGCGAGCTGTGTGAGCGGCTCGATATCTCGCGGACCCCACTGCGCGAGGCGCTCAAGGTGCTGGCCGCGGAAGGCCTCGTGCAGCTGCTGCCGCATCGCGGCTCGCGCGCGGCGAAGCTGACCGACAAGGACATGCGCGACCTGTTCGAGGTCTGCCAGGGCCTCGAAGCCCTCGCCGGCGAGCTCGCCTGCGAGCGCATCACCGACGCCGAGATCGACGCGATCGCCAACGCGCATGCGGACATGGTGCAGCAATATCGCGCGGGTGATCTGATCCAGTACTATCGCGGCAACCGCGCCATTCACGAAGCCATCGTCAACGCTGCCGGAAACCCCGTGCTCGCGGGGTTGTACACATCCGTGACCGCACGCATCCGGCGCGCGCGCTATGTCACGCCGATGACGCCGCAACGCTGGGCGCTCGCCGTCAGGGAGCACGAAGCGATCCTGAATGCGCTCCAGCGCCGCGACGGTGCCGGCCTCTCCCACATCCTGCGTGCGCATCTGCGCCACAAACGCGAAGAAGTCTTGCAGGCGGGTTTTGCGGATACGGAAGGCACTGACGTCACGCTGAGAATTGCGTAACGCGCAATTCCGCATTGCCAGGGTTGCGAAACGTGCTGGCACGCCACGTCCCTGCTCCGCATACACCCGCAGACCAATTCCACTTGCTAGCTTGTCGTAACCAGCGCAGCATGGCTTTCGCCGACCTGCGGCCGCGTGCCGACCGGGCCGGCCCCAACGCGCAAATAATTGCGCAAAACAAAAGACAAAAGCGGAGGAAACGCATGACAGTCGATGTCTCTCGTCGGTCCCTGCTCGCGCTCGGGGCAGGTCTTGGCGCCAGTGCCATGCTCGGCAGCAGCGCAATGGCGCGCGCTCCCAAGCTCGGCACACAGACGCCCTACTGGCACCGCTTCATTCTCGGCGATGCCGAGGTGACGGTTGTATCCGACGGGCCGCTGCCGCTCGGCGATCCCTCCGGGACTTTCACCGGCGTTCCCAAGGAAGATGTCAAGAAGATGCTCGCCGACAATTTCCTGTCGCCTGACAACGTCGTGCTCGAGCAGAACTCGCCGATCGTGAACACCGGCGACAAGCTCATCCTGTTCGACACCGGCATGGGCAGCTCGAAAATGTTCGGCGCCAGCACCGGCCGGCAACAAAAGAGCATGACCGAGGCCGGCATCAAGCCGGGAGACATCGATGCGGTGGTCTGCTCGCATGCCCATATCGATCATATCGGCGGCATCGTGGACGAGGGCGGCAAGCCGCTGTTTCCGAACGCGCAGATCTACATCTCCCAGACCGATTTCGACTTCTGGACCGACGAAGGCAAGCTCGGCAGCCCCGCCAAGGACTTCGTCGTCCACGCCCGCAAGAACCTGCTGCCGGTCCGCGACCGCATCGTGTTCTTCAAGGACGGCCAGGAATTCCTGCCCGGCGTGCAGGCAATTGCGGCGCCGGGCCATACCGTCGGCCACACCATCTTCATGGTCACGTCGGCGGGGAAATCGTTCGCCTTCCTCGGCGACCTCTCGCACCATTCGGTGCTGTTGCTGGAGCGGCCACGGATGGAGTTCTCCTACGACACGGATCCCACGCAAGCGGCTGAATCGCGCGTAAAATTGCTCACGATGCTTGCGGCGAACAAGACCCCGGTGATGTCCTATCACTTCGCCTGGCCGGGCTATGGCCACGTCGCCAAGGCCGGTGACGGTTTCCGCTATTATGCCGAACCGATGCAGATGACGTTGTAGGTCACCAGGTCGTTCGTCAGAGCAGGTCCGGGCAGCCCACGCTTCCCGGACCTTTTGCTTGCCGCCGCGCGCCGCATATCGGTTTTTCGTATTATCTACATATTCGATTGTAAGAGCCAATATTATTCGTTTGTCAAAACCATTCTCCTGCGTAGCCTGAGCAGCGCGCTATCGCCGGCTGCCCGAAACGGGCGCCACCACAAATGGCGAGGCACGAGGAGGATGGGAATGACGACGACGCTCGACGCATCGGGAACGCCTGCACGTTCGCTGCTGCCCTTTCTCGATCGCGAGCACACGATCGCAAGGCCGGGCTACAGCCGATGGATGGTGCCGCCCGCGGCGCTTTGCGTGCACCTGTGCATCGGCCAGGCCTACGCCTTCAGCGTCTTCAATTTGCCGATGACCAAGCTGATCGGCGTCGCTCAATCGGCACCCGGCGACTGGAAGCTGACCGAGCTCGGTTGGATTTTCTCCATCGCGATGGTGTTCCTCGGACTGTCGGCCGCCGTGTTCGGACGCTGGGTCGAGGAAGGCGGCCCGCGCAAGGCGATGTTCACCGCCGGCGTCGCCTGGGCGAGCGCATTCCTGATCTCGGCCCTCGGCGTCCATCTCCACAATCTCTGGATCATCTATCTCGGCTACGGCGTGATTGGCGGCTGCGCGCTCGGAATCGGTTACATCTCGCCGGTTTCGACGCTGATGAAATGGTTTCCCGACCGGCCGGGGATGGCGACCGGCATGGCGATCATGGGCTTTGGCGGCGGCGCGCTGATCGCCTCCCCCTTCTCCGTCTGGCTGATGAGCAAGTTCGCCAGCACGAATGACGTCGGTGTGCTCGGCGCCTTCGTCACGCTCGGCTGCGTCTACTTCGTCTTCATGATGGTCGGCTCCGCCATCGTGCGCGTGCCCGCGCCGGGCTGGAAGCCGGAGGGTTATGTGCCGCCTGCGGCCGCCAGCAAGCTGATGACCAAGAACGACGTGTTCGTCTATCAGGCGATCAAGACGCCGCAGTTCTGGCTGATCTGGATCGTGCTGTTCTGCAACACCACCGCCGGCATTGGCGTGCTCGGCCAGGCCTCGGCCATGAGCCAGGAGATGTTTCCCGGCCACATCACCGCGGTCGCGGCGGCGGGTCTGGTCGGCCTGATGAGCCTGTTCAACATGGGCGGACGTTTCAGCTGGGCCTCGATGTCCGACTTCATTGGCCGCAAGAACACCTATTTCGCCTACATGGTGCTCGGAATCGCCCTCTACGTGACCGTGCCGTATGCCGGCGCGAGCGGCAATGTCGTGCTCTTCGTGCTGTGCTTCCTGATCATCGTCAGCATGTATGGCGGCGGCTTCTCCACCGTGCCGGCCTATCTGCGCGACATGTTCGGCACGCGTTATGTCGGCGCCATCCACGGCATCCTGCTCACGGCCTGGTCGATGGCGGGCATCGCCGGGCCGGTGCTGATCAACTACATCCGCGAGTACAACGTCACGCATGGCGTGCCGAAGGCGCAGGCCTACAACACCACCATGTACATCATGGCCGGACTGCTCGTGGTCGGCTTCCTCGCCAATCTCTGCGTCCGTGCCGTCGACAAGCGTCATCACATGAAAGACGAGGACAACGCAGGTCTCGAGCCGGCGCGTGCCTGACGCACGCCGCACCAAAGGAGGCGATCATGACAACGACATCACGAAGCGACGCGTCATTCTCCCAATTGCTCCTGAGCTGGGCCGCCTACCGGGTGTCCCAGACGATGGCGGCGATGAGACCGGAGCATCGCGCCGGCGAGATCGCGGCCGCAGCGGCGGCGAGCAACAATCCCGCGGGGGCGTGACATCATGCAGAACGTTCGGACGGCGAAGACCACGCCGCTGCAATTGGCGCTGGCCTGGAGCTTTGCGGGCATCCCCCTGCTCGCGGGCGTCATCCAGACCCTGCTCAACGCCATGAAGCTGTTTCAGTAGGCGGCAAATGCGTCCCACGAACAAGCGCGCAACGCCTCTTAGCGGTGCGCGGCAGTTGATCACCGACGAGGGCTTCACCGTCACCATGCTGACCGCAGTGATCGCCGCTGCGGTTCTCGCCTTTGGCTTCGACGCAACTGCGGACATCGTTGTCGCGACGCTTGCGCTCGGCGCGGTGACGGCGCTCGCCGAGACCCGCCTGCACAGGCGCGGATAGATTCGGACCAACGAACCGTCAGCGTCGCGTGCGCGCGCTACGCGCCGGCGCTTCCGTTACGCGCCGGCTCTGCTCGGCGGCGAGCTCGCGCATGATCGAGATTGCGCCGTGGACGTGATCGTCGGGCTGGTCGAGCGAATAGACCACATAAGCAGGCATCGAAAACTTCGGCGCGCCGGCCACGAGGTGCAGGCGCCGCGCCCTCAGCAGCGGCTCGACGATGCGGCGCGCGAAATAGCCCGAGCCGCCGTTGGCCAGAACGTGCTGAAGCCCGAGCCAGCCGATATTGGCTGATAGCGCGGGCCCCGCGAAATTGGGAAAGACGGCGCTGTGGCGGGCGTAGAATTCGGGCCCCCAGTCGACATAGACATAGCCATCCTGCGGCTCCGGATCGCCTCTCGGATCGGTCGAGACCAGCACGAGCTGCTCCTCGATCAGCAACTCGACCTTGAGGCCGGGGCGGCTCTGCGGGGTGTACATCACGCCGATGTCGATGCGGCCCTCGACCAGCCCCTGCATCAATTCAGGTTCGAGCGCGCTCTCGGCGCGGATGGAGATCTGCGGATTGGCCTGCTGCATGCGCGGCACCCAGAGCAGCAGAAACTCCTCCCACAGGCCGATGCGGCCGCCGACCACGAGCGCGCCGCTAAAGCCCTTGGGGACGCCGACATCGTGCCGGGCCTGCTCGACGGTGCGAACAAGCGTCGAGGCGTGACGCTGGAACTGCCGCCCGGCCGCCGTGAGCGTTGCGCCGGCCTTGTTGCGCACGAACAGCGTGCAGCCGAGCAGCTCTTCGAGCGAGTGGATCCGCGTCGAGACAGTGGATTGGCTGACATGAAGCCGCTCGGCGGCGGTGATGAAATTGCCGGTGGCAACCACCGTCAGGAATGTACGCGCAAGCTCGGTATCCACGGACACCCCCACATCGAAATTATCGATATGAAAGGCGCTCACTTCAGGGATGTCAAACCCAGGAATTGTTGCCTAGCAGCCAAGCTTGTCGGCGATGCCGCCGAAATCCCTGGCAACGACATCCCAATTGCCGGTCGCCTCGAAATCGATCTTCTGGAGCGGACCGTACTCCGTCGGCCGCGGGACAAATGCCGTCTTCAATCCGTTCTTCTGCGCGGCCGCGAGATCGCCGTTGTGGGCGGCGACCATCATCACCTCCTCCGGCTTGAGGCAGAGCAGGCGCGCGGCGCCGAGATAGGTCTCGGGATCGGGCTTGTAGTGCTCGAACAGCTCGGCCGACATGATGAGGTCCCACGGCAGGCGAGCGAACTTCGCCATGTTGGTGAGCAGCGCGACGTTGCCGTTCGACAGCGGCGAGATCACGAATTTGGTTTTCAACCGGGTCAGGCCCGCGACGCTGTCGGGCCAGGGATGCAGGCGGTGCCAGCCCTTGGTGAGGTAATCGAGATCGGCCTCGGTGAGGCCCTTGATCGAGAATTGATCGACCAGCTTTTCCAGCGAGCGGCGGTGCAGATCGTCGAGCATGACATAGCCGCGCTCGGCATGTTTGCGCACGTCGTCCATCGAGGCCATGTACATGCCGCGCCAGCCGTCGACCAAAGCGGTCCAGTCTGCGCCGATGCCGCGCTGCTTGCCCCACCACATGAAGTCGGTGATCAGGCTGGTGCGCCAGTCCACGACCGTCCCGAACACGTCGAAGACGAGGGCTTTGACGGCGGAAAGGTCGGACATATGCGCTTCCTGTGATTGTTCTTATTGTCATTCCGGGACGCGCAGAGCGCGAGCCCCGGAATCCATTTCACACTGGACTCTGCCGCCCGATGGATTCCGGGTTCTCCGGGCCGCGCGCTTTGCGCGGTCCGGTCGCCCCGGAATGACCAGAAGGCCTCAGTCCAAATGGAACTTCGCCAGCTCGCGGTGCTCGGCCTTGATGTAGCGCACGGTGCCGGTGACGGAGCGCATCACCACCGTCTCAGTTTCGATCACGCCGTCCTTGCGGAATTTGACGCCCGAGAGCAGCGAGCCCGTGGTGACGCCGGTGGCCGCGAACAGGCAGTCGCCGCGCGCCATGTCCTCGATGCCGTAGATCATCTTGGGATCGTTGACGCCCATCTTGGCGGCACGCTCGCGCTTCTCGTCCGAATCCAGGATCAGGCGGCACTGCATCTGGCCGCCGATGCAGCGCAGCGCCACGGCCGCGAGCACGCCTTCCGGCGCACCGCCGGTGCCGAGATACATGTCGACGCCGGTGTTGTCGGGATCGGCGCAATGGATCACGCCGGCGACGTCGCCATCGGTGATGAGGCGGACAGCGGCGCCGGTCGACCGCACGCTCGCGATGATGTCGGCATGGCGCGGACGGTCGAGCACGAGGACCGTGATGCCATCAGGCTTGACGCCCTTGGCCTTGGCAAGGCGGCGGACGTTGTCCGCCGGCGAGGCGTCGAGATCGACGACGCCCTTGTCGTAGCCGGGGCCGATCGCGAGCTTCTGCATGTAGACGTCGGGCGCGTGCAGCAGCGTGCCGCCGTCGGCCATCGCCATCGTGGCGATCGAGCCCGGCATGTTCTTGGCGCACAGCGTGGTGCCTTCGAGCGGATCGACCGCGATATCGACTTCGGGGCCCGCCTTGAGGCCGACCTGCTCGCCGATATAGAGCATCGGCGCCTCGTCGCGCTCGCCCTCGCCGATCACGACGGTGCCCTGGATCGGCAGCTTGTTGAGCTCGCGCCGCATGGCGTCGACGGCCGCCTGGTCGGCGGCCTTCTCATTGCCGTGGCCGCGCAACCGCGCCGACGACACTGCCGCCCGCTCCGTCACCCGCACGATCTCCAGCGTGAGGATGCGCTCGAGCAAAGCGTGCGGGGGGACTGAAATATGGGTCGACATCGGCTTACTCCTTCAAACGGTTCTGGACGGACATCTCCGTCCGCATCAACTCGCAACGCCCACGGTTCGTTCGAACCGCCTCATTGTTTGAGCATCCTCTTTCCGGAAGGCCGCGTCATTTTGCGCAAGCACGGCCCTCCGGGTCCGGAGCATACTCTAGTTCTTCTCGATCCGGATCACCTGCGGCCGTCCGCTGATCACCTTGTCGCGCTGCACGGCAGCGAGCGCGCGGCGCACGGCGTCCTCATGCGTCGCATAGGTGATCAGGATGACGGGCACGGGGACCGCCTTGCCGTTGCTGGGCGCAGCGCCGCCATTGGGATGACGCTGCACGATCGACTCGATCGAGATCTTCTGTTCTGCAAGCCGCGTCGCGATCGCGGCCGCAGTGCCAGGGAAATCGCGCGCGAGCAGGCGGATGTAATAGCCGCCCTCATGACGTTCCATCGGCGCCTTCTTGGTGTCGCGCAGATGCGAAGTCGGCCGGCCGAACGGGTTGGCGCGGATGCCGCGCGCGACATCGGCGATATCAGCGACGACGGCCGATGCGGTCGCCGCTCCCCCGGCGCCGGGCCCGACCAGCGTGATCGGCGGAATCCCCTCGCCGTCGATCGTGACCGCATTGGTGACCCCCATCACCTGCGCGATCGAGGAAGATTTTGGCACCATGGTGGGATGCACGCGCTGCTCGATGCCCGTGGCGGTGCGGACCGCGACGCCGAGCAGCTTGACGCGATAACCGAGATCGGCCGCCGCGCGAAGGTCTTCCGGCGCGATGGATGAGATGCCTTCGACATACACCGCGCTTTGAGCAACTTTCGTGCCGAAAGCGAGGCTGGCGAGAATGGCGAGTTTTTGCGCGGTGTCATGGCCGTCGACGTCGAAGGACGGGTTGGCTTCGGCATAGCCGAGCCGCTGCGCGTCCTTCAGGCATTCGGCGAAAGACAGCCCCTCCTGCTCCATCCGGGTCAGGATGTAGTTGCAGGTGCCGTTGAGGATGCCGTAGACGCGGTTGACCCCGGTTCCGGCAAGACCTTCGCGTAACGTCTTGATGACAGGGATCGCGGCGCCGACCGCTGCCTCGAAATTCAGCGCACCGCCGTGCTTTTCGGCCGCCTTGGCGAGCTTGAGGCCATGCTTGGCGAGCAGCGCCTTGTTGGCGGTGACGACCGACTTGCCGGCGTCGAGCGCGGCTTCCACCGCCGACAGCGCGGGATCGCCGGCGCCGCCCATCAGCTCGACGAAGCAATCGACCTCGGGATGCGTGGCAAGCGCCATCGGATCCTTCGCCCAGTCGACGCCGCGCAGGTCGACGCCGCGCTTCTTCGCCTTAGAGCGCGCCGTGACCGCGACGACGCGGATGCCCCGGCCGCTGCGGCCCGCGAGCACGCGCGCCTGCGTTTCGATCAAACGGACGACTTCGGCACCCACGGTGCCGAGCCCCGCTATGCCCACTTTCAGGGGTGCGACCATGATGCTTTTCGAAAACCTGTCGAAGAGAATTAGCGCCGGTTGGCGAGCGGAACGACGTTGTGCAACGTTTCGATGCCGCTTTCAAGGAAGCGGCGCACGCCGCGCGCGGCCTGCCTGATCCGTTGCTCGTTTTCCACCATGGCGATGCGGACATATCCTTCGCCATGTTCGCCGAAACCGACGCCGGGCGAGACCGCCACGCCGGACTTCTCCACCATCAGGGTCGCGAACTGCATGCTGCCGACGCTGCGGAAGGCCTCAGGCAGCGGCACCCAGGCGAACATCGAGGCCTCCGGCGGCGGAATCTCCCAGCCGGCCCGGCCGAATGATTCCACCAGCGCATCGCGACGCTTGCGATAGGTGTCGCGCATCTCCTTGATGCAATCGTCCGGGCCGTTCAATGCGGCGGTCGCTGCGACCTGGACCGGCGTGAAGGCGCCGTAGTCGAGATAGGATTTGACGCGGGCGAGCGCCGCGATCACGCGCTCATTGCCGACCGCAAAGCCCATGCGCCAGCCGGCCATCGAATAGGTCTTCGACATCGAGGTGAACTCGACGGTGACGTCCATCGCGCCCGGCACCTGGAGCACCGAGGGCGGCGGGTTGCTCTCGTCGAAATAGACCTCGGCATAAGCGAGATCGGACAGGATCAGGATCTCGTGCTTCTTCGCGAATGCGACGAGGTCCTTGTAGAAGTCGAGGCTCGCGACATAGGCCGTCGGGTTCGAGGGGTAGCAGACGACGAGCGCCAGCGGCTTGGGGATCGAATGGACGATCGCCCGCTCCACCGCCTCGAAGAACTGCGGCGTCGGCTCAGAGGGCACCGAGCGGATCACGCCGCCGGCCATCAAAAAGCCGAAGGCGTGAATCGGGTAGCTCGGGTTCGGACAGAAGATGACGTCGCCCGGCGCGGTGATGGCCTGCGCCACATTGGCAAAGCCCTCCTTCGAGCCCAGCGTCGCCACGACCTGGGTGTCGGGGTTGAGCTTCACACCGAAGCGGCGGTCATAATAGGCGGCCTGGGCCCTGCGCAGCCCCGGGATGCCGCGGGAGGCCGAGTAGCGGTCGGTGCGTGGCTTGCCGAGCGTCTCCTTGAGCTTATCAAGGACGTGCGGCGGGGCCGGCAGGTCCGGATTGCCCATGCCGAGGTCGATGATGTCGGCGCCGGCATTCCGCGCGGCCGCCTTGGCCCGGTTGACCTGTTCGAACACGTAAGGCGGCAGGCGGCGGATGCGGTAAAAATCTTCCATGGCTCTCTGGGCTCCGGGCAACCGGTCAGGACAGAATCGACAGGCCAAGACGGCCGTTCGGAAAGGCATTCATCCTTTCGCGAAAATCACTCAAAATCAAATATTTAGAGCAACATTCAACGACGAGGACTGAAGTCGTTCGCCCTGAATCTCGGCTGAACTGAGGTCTTTTAGCACGGCAAGACGGAGGCGCCAGCGATTACCTTGCACCGGCTCACTTGCTCACGCTCACTTTGGCGCTCACTTTGCATCCTTGGCGGCAGCGGCTTGGCGATCGCGCGCGGCGGCGAGTTCGGCCTCGATCTTGGCGCGCTGGTCCGGCGGAATGACCGCTTGATCGCGGTCCGGCGGCAGGTCGTGCACCGGCAGATAGCTGCCGGGCTCCTTGGGATGCGCCTGCGCATCCGCGGGCGTGAGATCCGCGAGCTGGCTCGAGCAGCCGCCCAGGGCGAGCGCGGCAATCAGCAGCGCGCCGCGGATCGGCAGCGTCTTTTGCAGGTCCCATAACGCAAACACTTGGGAAATCCCCTACTCGTCCCAAAGCACGGCCCCGGGCAACTTTACCCAAGACCATGCCCAAGCTCAAACCATTGCTGCCCAAATGGTGTGAGCGAGAAAGCAGCCCGGCACTACCAAGCCGAGCGGTGCGGCTCGATTGTGACGGAACCAAGAAAATTTGTCGCACTGCAACACATCTTCGAGAGTGTTTAACGCCAAACATGCGAGCTTCGCGGTGACGAATACGGAATGAATCGTTACTGTTCTACGCATGAGTACAGTCACAACCGACACGCCCAAATCCGGCAACAAGTTCGAGACGAAGTTCGATGCCGAAGCCTTCGCGATGAATGTTGCGCGGGCGATGGAGAGCGGTGGCAAGGCGCTCGCCGCCTACCTCAAGCCGCGCGAGAGCGGCGAGGTGCAGGATCGCCCGCCGCCCGAGCTTGCCGAGGTCGTCAAGACCTTCACGTCGGTCGCCGAATACTGGCTGTCGGACACGTCTCGCTCCTCCGATCTCCAGACCAAGCTCGCCAAGGATTATCTCGATCTCTGGGGCTCGGCGGTGCGCCGCATGGCCGGACAGGACGCCGAGCCCGCGATCGGGCCCTCACCGCGCGACAAGCGCTTTGCCGATCCGGAATGGAAGTCGAACCAGTTCTTCGATTTCGTGATGCAGCTCTATCTGCTCACGACCAGATGGGCGCAGGAGCTGGTGCGCGACGCCGAAGGGCTCGATCCGCATACGCGCCGCAAGGCCGAGTTCTACGTCCAGCAGGTGACCAACGCGCTCTCGCCATCGAACTTCGTGCTGACCAATCCGGAGGTGCTGCGAGAGACGGTGGCGTCCAGCGGCGAGAACCTCGCGCGCGGCCTGAAGATGCTGGCCGAGGACATCGCGGCCGGCAAGGGCATGCTGAAGATCCGCCAGTCCAATCCGGACAATCTCGTCGTCGGCGTCAACATGGCGACGACGCCGGGCAAGGTGATCTACCAGAACGAGATGATGCAGCTGATCCAGTATTCGCCGACCACGGAGACGGTGCTGCGCACCCCGCTCCTGATCGTGCCGCCCTGGATCAACAAGTTCTACATCCTCGATCTCAAGCCGGAGAAATCCTACATCAAGTGGTGCGTCGACCAGGGCATCACCGTGTTCGTGATCTCATGGGTCAATCCCGACAAGCGGCTCGGCAACAAGAGCTGGGAAGACTACATGAAGGAAGGCCCGCTTACGGCGATGGACGTGATCGAGAAGGTCACCGGCGAGATGAAGGTGCACACCGCCGGCTATTGCGTCGGCGGCACCATGCTCGCGACGACGCTGGCCTGGCTCGCCGAGAAGCGTCGCCAGCGCGTGTCGTCGGCGACGTTCTTCGCGGCCCAGGTCGACTTCACCCATGGCGGCGATCTCCTCGTGTTCGTCGACGAGGAGCAGATCGCAGCCCTCGAGCACGACATGAAGACGGCCGGCGTGCTCGAAGGCTCCAAGATGGCGATGGCCTTCAACATGCTGCGCTCCAACGATTTGATCTGGTCCTATGTCGTCAGCAACTATTTGAAGGGCCAGCAGCCGAGCGCGTTCGACCTGTTGCACTGGAATTCCGATGCGACGCGCATGACCGCGTCGAACCATTCCTATTACTTGCGCAACTGTTATCTGGAGAACCGGCTATCGACCGGCTCGATGGTGCTCGACAACACGCTGCTCGACCTCTCCAAGGTCAAAGTGCCCGTCTACAATCTCGCCACCCGCGAGGACCATATCGCGCCGGCGGAATCGGTGCTGTACGGCTCGCAGTTCTTCGGCGGCCCGGTGAAATACGTTCTGTCCGGCTCGGGCCACATCGCCGGCGTGGTCAATCCGCCGGCCTCGAACAAATATCAGTACTGGACCAACGACAACATCAAGGACGTCAACGTCGCGCAGTGGATGAAGGGCGCCGTGGAGCACAAGGGCTCGTGGTGGCCGGACTGGCGCCAATGGCTGGGTGAACTCGATCCGGAGGAGGTCCCAGCGCGCGCGGTCGGCAGCGACGCCCTGCCCCCGATCGAAGACGCGCCCGGCAGCTATGTCAGGGTCCGCGCATAGCGCATGATCCGGAAAAGTGCGAAGCGTTTTTCCGAAAAGGTCATGCGCAAGCAAAAGCTTTCTTGCGCATGGCGCATTCTTGCGCGCTTTCGTATAGACTCGCTCTCACCACAGCGACGACAGAGGGGACCGGACTATGACGCGCGAATTGTTCTGGCTGACACTGACGGTGATCCTGACCGGCATCCTCTGGGTCCCCTACATCATCAACCGCTGTCAGGTTCGCGGCCTCGGCGGCGCCATGGCCAATCCCTCGCGCAGCGACAAGCCGCAAGCCGAATGGGCCAACCGCCTCATGTTCGCGCACGACAACGCGGTCGAGAATCTCGTGATCTTCGCCCCGCTTGTGCTGATCCTGAACGCGATCGACTATTCCAGCAAATGGACCGTGCTCGCCTGCGCCGTCTATTTCTGGTCCCGCGTCGCGCATCTGATCGTCTACGCGATCGGCATCCCGGTGTTCCGCACCCTCGCCTTCACCGTCGGCTTCCTCGCCCAGGCCGTGCTGGCGCTGGCGATCTTCAGGGTGCTCTAAAGCCCGTGCCGGACGCGTGGTGGCGGTAGCGATGGAGAAGGAAACCGCGCGGGATTTTCTTGAATTCCATGACCTCGGCGCGGAAGCGATCCTGTCCATCATCGACCGCGCGCAGGTGCTCGCGGCGGCATGGAGCAACCGCGCCATGCCTCAGCGTCTCGCCGGCAAGCGCGCGGCACTGATCACCGATGACAGTGGATGGAGGAATACGACGGCCTTCGATCTCGGCATCCAGGCGATGGGTGGCATCTGTGTAAGCGCGCCGGTCAGATTCAACGCGGGCGAGGCGACGGCCGATCTCGCCAAATATCTCGACAATTGGTTCGACGTCCTGATCGTGCGCACCAGGGAGCTGTCGACCCTGCGAGCGCTCGCATCGAACGCCCACGCGCCGGTCGTCAACGCAAGGACGCGGTCAAATCACCCCTGCGAAACGCTCGGCGATCTCGCTTATATCAGAAGCAAGAGAGGGCATCTCGACGACCTCAAGGTCGCGGGCGTGGCGCCCGATGCAAACATCCTGCGTTCCTGGGTCGAAGCCTCCATCGCCCTGCCGATCAACGTGACCCAGATCTATCCGGCGGACCGGCATGTCCGAGACATTGCAAGTCCGAGGTTCTCGGCAAGCACCGATCTAGATGCTTTGTACGATGCGGACGTGATCATCACGGACTGCTGGCCTGACGGCGCACATGAGGATCAACTTGGACCCCACCGGATATCGGCGTCGTTGCTCGACAAATGCCGCAGCGACACGATTTTTCTGCCCTGCCCGCCCGTGACCAGGGGCCAGGAGGTCACCGCTGATGCTATGTCGCATCGCGCCTGCCAGAGCCCGGCGGCGAAGGCCTACCTGCTCCACGCGCAGAACGCGCTGCTGGAATGGATCGCGGCATGATTGGCGCCATCGATTGGCGTGCGGGCCCGGACGCTCAGCCCGCCGGCTTGCGCATGACGAGATTCAGCATGCTCGCTGGCGTCTGGTCGAAACTCTGGATTTGGTTGTTGTCCGCTGACAGCGTGATCCACGGACCCGCGCTGGCGTAGATCGCGTCCAGCCATTGGCGTGGCGGATAGTTGTAGTAGCGCCCGAGACTGTCCCGACCGTCGCCCTCGCCCATCTTGTAGCTGGCGTAGAACACGCCCGACGGCTTGAGCGCGCGATGAATCCGCCTGAGGATTCCGGCCAGCTCTTCGCGCGGGACATGGAGCAGACACGCGCTGGCCCAAACACCGTCATAGGCCTCTTGCACATCGAGTTCATCGAACCGCATCGCCTCGACGGGATGGCCGAGCCGCTGTGACGCGATCGCGGCCATTTCCGGCGAGCCGTCAGTGGCGCGCAGCGAAAAACCTTCCGCCAGCATCACCGCTGCATGATTGCCGGCGCCGCAGCCAAGTTCGAGGATAGCGCCGCCGGGTGGCAACAGAGCGAGAAAGCCCTTGAGCCGCGTCGACGGTGCCTTCGCCCAGTCTGCATAGGACTGGGCGTTGCTACGATAAAATTGCAGAGTTCCCTCGTCCACGATCCCACCTACGGAAACAGCGCGATCTGCTCCAGGCCCGTAGTCTCGGGGAAACCGAACATCAGGTTCATGTTTTGGATCGCCTGCCCGGCCGAACCCTTCACCAGATTATCTAGCGTGGAAATCACGATCGCGCGGTTCTTGATGCGGTCGGCGACGACGCCGATCTGCACGTAGTTGGAGCCGCGGACATTCTGGGTCTGCGGCAGCACGCCCTTCCTGGCGACATGCACGAAGGGCTCGTTGGCATAAGCCTGCTCCAGCACGGTTCGCAGATCGTCCGGCGTCGCGCCGTTGAGCTTGACGTAGGAGGTGCAGAGCTCGCCGCGCGCCATCGGAATAAGATGCGGCGTGAAGTTGATCGTCACTGCAGAACCGACGGCGACGCCGATCTCCTGCTCGATCTCGGGCGCGTGCCGGTGGGTGCCGACCGAATAGGGCGATAGTCCCTCGCCCGCCTCGCTGAACAACGTGCTCTGTTTCAGCCCGCGGCCTGCGCCGGTGACGCCCGATTTCGCGTCGATGACGATGTCGTCGACGTCGATCAGTTTGGCTTTCGCAAGCGGCACCAGCGCGAGCAGCGCCGCCGTGGGATAGCAGCCGGGACAGGCGACCAGCCGCGCCGACGTGATCTTCTCGCGATAGAATTCGGTGAGACCATAGACCGCTTCGCCCTGCAGCTCGAGCGCCCGGTGCTCATGTCCATACCATTGCGCATAGGTGTTCTTGTCCCGCAGCCTGAAATCGGCGGACATGTCGAGGACCTTGATTTTGGGATTTGCCTTGAGGACCGCGGCGATGATTTCCTGCGTGGTGCCGTGCGGCAGTCCGCAGAACACCGCATCGAGCTTGCTCCAGTCGACCTTTTCCCATTCCACGAGTTTCGGCAGGTCCAGCATGAAGAAATGCGGAAACACGTCGCCCATCGACTTGCCGGCGTGGGTGTTGGCGGTGAGCGCGATGATCTCGGCATTCGGATGCCGGGCCAACAGGCGCACCGCATCGGCCCCGGTGTAACCGGAGGCGCCGAGAATGCCGATCTTCTTCGAGCTCATCACGCGTACCTTTCAGGCGTCATTTGGTCGTCTTGCCGGGGTAGAAAGTCGCAGCGTCGCTCCGTCCACCGGGTTGGCCTCGCGAGCAACGTTCGATCAGCTATTGTCGGCAAGGCCCAGCATCAGCCGCATGTTCTGTACGGCTGCGCCCGAGGCGCCCTTGCCGAGATTGTCGAGCCGGGCGACCAGCACCGCCTGGTGATATTTGTCGCTGGCGAAGACGTAGAGCTCGAGCATGTTGGTCTCGTTGAGTGCCTCCGGCTCCAGCCGCCCGCCCTTGGTCGCCTCGTTCTGGAGCGGCATCACCGAGACGTATTTCGAGCCGGCATAGCGCGTTGCGAGGGCAGCCTGAAGATCAGCACCGCTGGGCTTGCCCGGCAGCGCGTCGAGCTGGAGCGGCACCGACACCAGCATGCCCTGCCGGTAGTTACCGACCGAGGGAATGAAGATCGGCCGCCGGGTCAGGTTCGAATAGAGCTGCATCTCCGGCAGATGCTTGTGCTCGAAGCCAAGGCCGTAGAGCTCGAAGGACGGCGCGCTGCCGTCTTCGAAGCTCGCGATCATCGACTTGCCGCCGCCGGAATAGCCGCTCACTGCGTTGACGGTGACGGGATAGTCAGGCGGCAACAGGCCGGCATCGACAATCGGCCGCAGCAGCGCGATCGCACCGGTCGGATAGCAGCCGGGATTCGAGACCTTTTTCGCGGCCTTGATCTTGCCGGCCTGGTCCGCCGTCAGCTCGGGAAAGCCATAGGCCCAGTCGGGCGCGACCCGGTAGGCGGTGGAGGCGTCCAGCACCTTCGGTCCCGAAGCGCCCATGCTGTCGACCAGCGCGACGGTTTCCTTCGCGGCATCGTCGGGCAGGCAGAGGATGACGAGATCCACCTCCTCCATCAGCGCCTTCTTGGCCGCGGGGTCCTTGCGTTTGTCGTCGGCGATGGTCTTCACCGCGACGTCGCCCTGCAGCTTCAGCCGCTCGTTGATGCCGAGCCCGGTGGTGCCGGAGCCGCCGTCGACGAAGACGGTGGCCGGCTTCTTCGCCGCGCCGGTGGTCGGGGCTTTCGTGGTCTCAGCGAGGCTCATGGCGCGCTCCTTTCGAGCATGTTGGTGTCGTCTGCGAAAACTTGTTCAGTGAAGGCTTGCGGCCGGGTCTGCCGCATCAATTGCGAGATCTGCCTGGCGTCGGCATCGCCGTCGCCAAGCGCGCTCGCGATCGCTGCGTAGTCGGCATCCGACTTGTGCTGGTTCAGCTTGAAGCTGCCTTCGACCTCCTCAACCGTCATGACCAGACCCACGATCGCCTTCTTCATCGCCTCGAGCCGGCCCGCCGTCATCTTCGCCGATGTCCACGGTTTCTTCGGCAGCAGCCAGTTCTCGAACTTGTCGCTGAGCGTGTCGATCTGCACGGCCAGCTCGTCGTCCGACAACAGCCGCACCGGACCGCCGAGATGCACCGACTGGTAGAGCCAGGTCGGCACCTGATCCGGCGAGACGTACCAGTCCGGCGACACATAGGCATCGGGACCGTTGACCGCGAGCAGCCAGGACGCAGCGCCGCCCGCAAGCTTTAGCAGCGGATTGTGACGGGCGACATGAAAGGCGGCCTGCGGCGTGCCGTCCGCCGCGTAGGTCAGATAGAACGGCAGCGGCGATGCGACCGGCTTGTGGCCGTCGAAGGCGCACATGGTGCCGAAGCCGCGCGCCTCGGCGAATTTCAGGCTCGCGGCGCGGTCCTGCTTGAAAAAGGGTGGCGTATACATCGTGGTCTCCTGCTGGGCCTCCTTGGGAAGCCGCCGGATCAGATCGCGCTGACAGGAGAAAGAATGCCGCGGATCGGATCCAGCGGCAAAGACGATGATCTCAAACGCGATCGACCGCCCAAACCGCAAGAGTGCGGCGGCGGCGACGGGCGAACAGGATGGTCGCGGCGTTGATCATGGCGCGGGCCTATAAGGCCGGCGGGTTCCAGGGTCAAGTCAAATCCGTGGCGTTCGCGGGCAGGTTGCCGCACCCGCACTGATGTCATCGGGGTGCAGCGGAATTTCCGTTAAGCATAGGGGTTCCCGAGAATGACCGACGCGACACAACCCCGCCGGTCCGTGTGCCTTTCGTTCGCAACCCAGCCCAGGACATCGCCATGACCGAGATTACTCGTCGTGCAACGCTAGCCGGCGCCGCCGCCTCGGCGCTCCTGCCCTTCGTGAAGACCTCGCCCGCGAGCGCTGCCGCGCCCCCGGCTGCGTCCCAGAATGCGAGCTTCTACCGCTACAATGTCGGCAGCCACCAGATCACGGTGGTCTGCGACGGCGTCATTACGGTCAACCTGACCGACAATTACGCGGCCGGCGCCAGCAAGGACGACGTCAACAAGGTCTTTGCCGAGCATCACCTGCCGGCCGACAAGGTCACCCACACCTTCAATCCCGTGGTCGTCAACACCGGGCCGAAGCTCGTCGTCATCGACACCGGTCTCGGGCCCGACCAGTTCACGCAGACCAAGGGCAAGGTGGGCCAATTCCACAACAACCTCGCAGCCGCCAGCATCGACCGCGCGGCGGTCGACACCGTCATCATCTCGCACTTCCACGGCGACCACATCAACGGCCTGCTCGCGGCCGAGAACAAGCCGGCCTTCCCCAACGCCGAGATCATGGTGCCGGCGGTGGAATGGAAGTTCTGGATGGACGACGGTGAGATGAGCAAGGGGACCGGCAATCCCATCCTCGAAAACAACTTCAAGAACATCCGCCGCGTGTTCGATGCGCTCGGCCGCAAGGTCACGCAATACGAGTCCGGCAAGGAAGTCGCGCCCGGCATCACCTCGGTGGCAAGCCCGGGCCACACGCCGGGGCACAACTCCTTCATCGTCGCCTCGGGCTCCGAGAAGGTGCTGGTGCAGGTCGACATCACCGCGGGCGCGGCGTTCCTGTTCGTGAAGCACCCTGAGTGGAACATCGCCTCCGATGTCGACAAGCCGCTGGCGCAGCAGACACGGCGAAAGCTCTACGACATGGCGATCGCCGAGAAGATGCCGATCCAGGCCTTCCATGCCGCCTTCCCCGGTCTCGTCCGGGTCGAGAAGGACGGCTCCGGCTATCGCTGGGTTCCTGCGATCTGGAACGCCTCGCTGTAGGCTGCCTCAGGCCCTGGCCGGGCGGCCCTGCTGCCCGGTCAGATCAGACGCCAGGTCCATTCCATCAGCTTCGCGATCACGTCGCCGAACAGCAGCAGTGCCGCCGACCAGACCAGCGCCGAGACGAAATTGGCGATCTGGAAGCTCCAATAGGGCATCTCGAAGATGCCGGCCGCGAGCGGTACCGAAGCGCGCAAGGGGCCGAAGAAGCGGCCGATGAAGATGCTCGGCACGCCCCACTTCCGCACGAAGGCCTCGCCCCTCGGCAGGAGTTCCGGATAGCGCGAGAGCGGCCATATCTGGGCGACCCTCTCCTTGTAGCGGAAGCCGAACCAGTAGGAGACCCAGTCGCCGAGTGCCGCGCCGAGGCCGCCGGCGATCCAGACTGGATAGAAGCTGATGCCGCTCACCCCGATCAACGCACCGATCCCCACCAGCGCGCCCCAGGCCGGGATCAGCAGCGAGATGAAGGCAAGCGACTCGCCGAAGGCGAGCACGAACACGATCGGGGCCGCCCAAGCCTGGTGAGCGCGCACGAAGTCGGCCAGGGCGTGCGCAAACTGCTCCATTCCAGATTTAGCCTTCTCGCCCTATCTCAAGGTGCTGCTCGATGAAAAGGACTGGTAAGCCAAGGGCTTGTGTGACATCAAGTCACAAAGCCCGGGCCCGGGTGTGCTGGGACGTCAAATTGCCGGGAACTGACGTGCCTACGGCGTAAAATCGCCGGGATTGGCTCCCAACCACACGGCCCGGCCCGCCCCCGCGGTAACCTTTCCAAGTCAGAAGTGGCATAGTCGGCCTAACCGATTCGCCGCTGATGCGGCCCTCAAAATGTATCAAGATATATGTCCAAGCAGTTGAAAACCAAAGCGAAAGACGACCTGTTCGGTGCCGACGAGCCGAAGTCTCGCGCGCCGGCCGCCAAGACCCCCTCACGCGCAAGCGGCGCGGAAGCAGACTACACGGCGGCTGACATCGAGGTGCTCGAGGGCCTGGAACCGGTGCGACGCCGGCCTGGCATGTATATCGGCGGCACCGACGAGAAGGCCCTGCATCATCTCTTCGCCGAGGTCATCGACAACTCCATGGACGAGGCGCTGGCCGGGCACGCGACCTTCATCGGCGTTGAGCTGAGCGCGGACGGTTTTCTGACCGTCACCGACAACGGCCGCGGCATCCCGATCGATCCGCATCCGAAATTTCCGAAGAAGTCGGCGCTCGAAGTCATCATGTGCACGCTGCATTCGGGCGGCAAGTTCGACTCCAAGGTCTACGAGACCTCGGGCGGTCTGCACGGCGTCGGCATCTCCGTGGTGAACGCCCTCTCCTCGCGTCTCGAGGTCGAGGTCGCGCGCAGCCAGAAGCTTTACCGCATGATTTTCGAGCGCGGCCATCCCAAGGGCAAGCTCGAGGATCTCGGCAAGATCAACAACCGCCGCGGCACGCGCGTGCGCTTCAAGCCCGACACCGACATCTTCGGCGCCAAGGCCGCGTTCAAGCCGCAGCGCCTGTTCAAGATGACGCGCTCGAAGGCGTATCTGTTCGGCGGCGTCGAGATCCGCTGGAATTGCGCGCCCGAGCTGCTCAAGGGCGTCGAGGACGTGCCGGCGGAGGCGACGTTCCACTTCCCCGGCGGTCTCAAGGATTATCTCGCTGCGGCGATCCATGCCGACACGCTGGTGCATCCCGATATCTTCTCTGGCAAGTCCGGCCGTAACGGCGCGCATGGCGCCTGTGAATGGGCGGTGGCCTGGACCGCGGATGCCGACGGTTTTCTGTCGTCCTACACCAACACCGTGCCAACGCCTGACGGCGGTACGCACGAATCCGGCCTGCGCAGCGCGCTCTTGCGCGGCCTGAAGGATCACGCCGAGCGCGTCGGCCAGGGCAAGCGCGCAGCGTCCGTCACCTCCGAAGACGTGATGGTCGGTGCCGCCGTGATGCTCTCGGTGTTCGTGCGCGAGCCCGAATTCCAGGGCCAGACCAAGGATCGTCTCGCCACCGCCGAAGCACAGCGCATCGTCGAGCAGGCGATGAAGGATCCATTCGACCATTGGCTCTCGGGCAATCCGAACCAGGCCAACAGGCTGCTCGACTTCGTGGTCGACCGCGCCGAGGAGCGGCTGCGCCGCCGCCAGGAAAAAGAGACCGCGCGGAAAACCGCCGGCAAGAAGCTGCGCCTGCCCGGCAAGCTCGCCGACTGCACCGACGCCGGCACCGAAGGCTCCGAGCTCTTCATCGTCGAGGGTGACTCGGCCGGCGGCAGCGCCAAGCAGGCGCGCGATCGCAAGACCCAGGCCGTGCTGCCGCTGCGCGGCAAGATCCTCAACGTCGCTTCCGCCGGCAAGGACAAGCTGACGGCGAACGCCCAGCTCTCCGATCTCGTGCAGGCGATCGGCTGCGGCCAGCTTCTGCATTACCGCGAAGAGGATCTGCGCTATCAGCGCATCATCATCATGACCGACGCCGACGTCGACGGCGCGCACATCGCTTCGCTCCTGATCACCTTCTTCTACCGGCAGATGCCGCGGCTGATCGATGAAGGCCACCTCTTCCTGGCGGTGCCGCCGCTCTACAAGCTCACGCACGGATCGAAGTCGGTCTACGCCCGCGACGACAAGCACAAGGAGGCGTTGCTCAAGAGCGAGTTCAACGCCAACGCCAAGGTCGAGGTGAACCGCTTCAAAGGCCTCGGCGAGATGATGCCGGCGCAGCTCAAGGAAACCACCATGGATCCGAGCAAGCGAACGCTTCTCAAGGTGGTGCTGCTCGCCGACGACCGCGACACGACCGCGGATTCGGTGGAGCGCCTGATGGGCACCAAGGCCGAGGCGCGGTTTGCTTTCATCTCGGACAAGGCCGAATTCGCCAGCGAGGAGCTGCTGGACGTCTGATCCGCCAACCTGGCGCGCGGCCACTTCCCAGAAAGAGCCCCGGCCTAACCGCCGGGGCGCTTTCATTTGGGAGGAAGAATCGCCATCCCTACAACCCTGCCAGTGGTCCGCGCCGGGGGATTCGCGCGCCGTTATAGGGCGACTCGGCCAACGACTCACGGAACCAGGGCTGAGGCAGGAAGACCTCCATTTCAGACAAACCCGAATTCGCTAACGAGACCTTACCAAAAACCAATCTCGCAATATTGACGCAACATATTGATAATACAAATATATTTTGGATCATAGTAGCAACGACCCAAATCCTTGCCAGTGGGCGTTTTCCCGCGACTGTGCCTGCCCGGCAACAGCATTTCAGCAGGAAACGTCTATAGTCCGGTCATCAGATCACACGGACTTCAGCGCGCTCGCGCCCTCTACGACAGACCAAGGTTGGGGATTTTGACATGAAAAAGACTTTGCTCGCTCTGACCGCGGTTGCGGCGATGACCGGTTCGGCTTCGGCGGCCGACCTTGGCGCCCGTCCCTACGTGAAGGCCCCTGCGCCCGCGCCGGTGGCAAACTGGACCGGCTTCTATGTCTTCGGCGGCGGCGGTGGCGGTCTCTCGAATTCTGATCAGACCGTTGTGGATACGGTTTCCGGCACCCCGCTGACCATCACCCAGCGCCAGGGTGGCTCGGGCTGGTTCGGCACGGTCGGCGCCGGTTACGACTGGCAGTTCAGCGGTACGTGGGTCGCCGGCGTGTTCGCCGACGGTCAGTTCGGCAGCATCCGCGGCACTGTTCAGGATCCGATCTTCGGCCTCACCGGTTCCCAGAAGCTGGAAACCTCTTGGGCTGCGGGTGTTCGCCTCGGCTGGCTGGTCGCCCCGAACGTTCTCTCCTACGTCAACGGCGGTTACTCCGGCGCTCACTTCGGCCGGACCAATTTGACGGACCTCGCGGGCGTTCCCGTTGGCGGCCACATCAACAGCTACAACCGCAATGGTTGGTTCGTCGGCGGCGGCGTCGAGAACAGCCTGAATATCTTCGGCATCACCTCGCCCGGCTGGTTCATGAAGACCGAGTATCGTTCGGCCTTCTACGACCAAAAGACCCACGATGAAATCGACGATGTCACCGGCCTCCCGACCGGCGTCAACAGCATCCGCTCCAACAGCTGGAACCAGACGATCTCGACCTCGCTGGTCTACCGCTTCAACTGGACCGGTCCGGTCGTCGCGAAGTACTGATCTGACCTCACCTTCAGACGTCAAAGCCCCGGCATCGTCCGGGGCTTTTTCGTTGCGGCGTACCTTGGCGCGTGACGCCGAACGATGGCATGGGCCGCAACCAGCGCGGCTGCGGCGGCAAAGCCCACGACAGCCAGGACGATCTTGCGCGTGGACATAGGTCCTCCCTGCGGCCCTGCGCCGGGGGCCCATTGTATCCGAACCGAAGCTACGGCTAGTCTGCCTCCGAGTTTTCGCGCCTCGCGGCAATCGTCATGCTGCGTCGCGACAGAAGCGGACCGATGGGAGGAATGCATGCGCAGATTTCTGCTGATCGCAGGCCTGTTTGCGACTGCCGTCGGGCTGCTCTGGATCGGACAGGGCACGGGCACGGTTGCCTGGCCGCGATCGAGCTTCATGGTCAACCAGCTGCAATGGGCCGGCTATGGTGCAGCCATGGCCGGATTCGGGCTGGTGCTGATCTGGCAGAGCAACCAATAGAAGAAACCAAGGAATAGAGTCATGACATCCAGCCGGTTCGATCTTCGCGGCAAGGTCGCCATCGTAACAGGAGGCAATGGCGGCATCGGGCTCGGCCTGGCCCACGGCCTCGCCGATGCCGGCGCTGATATCGCCGTGGTCGGGCGCAACGAAACCAAGTCGGCGGGCGCCGTCGCTGATCTCAAAGCGCGCGGCGTGAAGGCGATTTCCGTCGCCACCGACGTCACTGACAAAGCGGCGGTCGCCGCCATGATCGATCGCGTCGTGAAGGAGCTCGGCCGTATCGATATCCTCATCAACAATGCCGGCATGAGCATCCGCAAGCCCCCGCACGAGCTCGAACTCGACGAGTGGAACAAGGTGATCGACACCAACCTCACCAGCGCCTTCGTGTGCTCGAAGCTGGCCTATCCGGCCCTGAAGGCATCCGGCAACGGCAAGGTGATCAACATCGGCTCCATGATGTCGATCTTCGGCGCGAGCTTCGCGACCGCCTATGCGGCGAGCAAGGGCGGGATCGTGCAATACACGCGCGCCTGCGCCAATGCGTGGGCGCCCGACAACATCCAGGTCAACGCCATCCTGCCGGGCTGGATCGACACCGATCTCACCCGCGGCGCGCGGCAGGAGGTGTCCGGGCTGCACGAGCGCGTGCTGGCGCGCACGCCTGCGGGGCGTTGGGGCGACATCGACGACTTCGCCGGCATCGCCGTGTTCCTCGCCTCGCCTGCCTCGAACTTCGTCACGGGCACCGCGATCCCCGTCGACGGCGGCTTCTCGGTGATGGCCTGAGCCCAGCTCTGCCCCAACGAGGCTGCACGCAAAAAGAAGCCCCGGTGGAAGCCGGGGCTTTTGAATTTTGCAGTGATCGTCTTTTATAGGTGCTTGGTCGTTCGTTGACGTGCTCAGTAGCGCGCGATGACCGGCGCGTCGAACTTGTAGCTCGCGCGCACGACAGCCCACTGGATGTCGCGCGGCTTGGCGTCGAAGGTGTAGTTACCCGAAGTGCCGCCGAGCTGATAGGTCTGGCTGCCGAAAGCCGCGTAGTTGTATTCGAGGCCGACGATCCAATTGCGGGTGATGCCGTATTCCCAGCCGGCGCCGACGGTCCAGCCGTTGTGCCAATGGGTCTGGCCGCCGGAGCCCGTGGACGGGTTCGCAACGTTGTCGACCACCGACAGGCGATTGTTCACGCCGGCATAGCCGCCCTTGATGTAGAACAGGTTGTTCTGCACGGCGAAGCCCGCACGGCCGACGACGGTCGCCAGCACGCTTGCGCGCCAGCTGAATTGATCGTCGAGGCCGACGCCAAACACGGTGTTCGTGAACGAGCCCTTGTTGTCGAGGCCGGAGATCGTGCCTTCCATGCCGAACACGTAATTGTTGGCCTGCCAGTTGTAGCCGATCTGGGCGCCGCCCATGATGCCCGACTTGCGCTGACGGAAGCCTTCGCCCGGCGAAAGGTCGCCGAACGCCGCGCCGGTCCCGTTGTTGATGAACTGCTCGTTGGTCCACGCGCCACCGATATGACCGCCGACATAGAAACCGGTCCAGTTGAACAGCGGCTCGACATAGGCGGGCGCCTTCGTGTAGCGCGCGCCGAGATCGGCGGCGGAAGCAGCGCCGGTCGAAACCAGAGCGGTCGTGCAGGCGAAGGCGGCAATCAATTTGTTACGCATGGTACACCCCGTGTCCTCAGATGGGCGCACGCTCACAGACGGCCCTTACTAAAATTGAAATCAACACGGTTAACGTGACGAATTCGGCACGCATTGCGCCGGGAATCCATTGGCGCTGTTGCACGCGCGCAACGCGCCGCGCACGATTTAACGCAGCGTTATCCCTGCCGAAGTTTGCGCTACGATTCTGGCGCGGCCTTCGAATGCACGTGCTCGGGCCGAACACCAAGCGCAAGCAGGCGCGCCGGAATGCCCTGTAGCCAGGGCAGTGCGGTGATGAGGCGCACGATCAGCGGCACCTTCAACGGCCGGTCGCCGGGCTGCAAGGCGCCACTGATGATGTTGTTCTGCACGACGACCTGCATCCGCTGCGTCATCTTCACCGGAAACTCGCGCCGGCGCCTGACCGCATCGAGCTCGTTCTCCGACGGGCAGCCGTGGTTCAGCTTGTCCGCCAGCAGGTTTGCGGTCGCAACCGCGTCCTGCACGGCGAGATTGACGCCGACGCCGCCGACCGGCGACATCGCGTGCGCGGCGTCGCCGATGCACAGCAGGCCAGGCCGGGTCCAGCGCGTCAAGCGGTTGATCGCGACGGTGAGCAGCTTGATGTCGTCAAAGCTCTTCACCTCCGCGATGCCAGATCGAAGGATCGGCGCCATGCGCACGACGTCATCGAGCAACGCCTGCAATCCCCTCGCCTTCACCGCATCGAATTGTCCCTTGGCGATGACATAGGCGCATTGCCAATAGTCGCCGCGGTCGAAGGTGATCATCATCTTGCCGGGCTCGACGCGCGCGAACACATTCTCCGTCTCGTCGGGTTTGCGGCCGGCACGGAACCACAGCACGTCCATCGGCGCGCCGATCTCCTCGACACCAAGACCCGCGCGCTCGCGCACCGTGGAATGCCGGCCGTCGCAGGCGATGGTGAGATCAGCCTCGATGTCGATGATGCCCTCAGGCGTCTTTGCCCGCACGCCGGCGATCGTCTCGCCGCGGCGGATCAGATCGACCGCCTCCGTGCCCATCATCACCTCGAGCGAGGCAAAGCGCCGGCCGGCCTCGCGCAGATAATTCAGGAAGTCCCATTGCGGCATGAAGGCGATGAAAGGGTATTTGGTATGGAGCCGGCTGAGATCGGCGATGCGCACCGGCGTGCCGCCGAACAGGCCGTCCATTTTCTGCAAGCGCTGATGCGGCAGCTTCAGGAAGCCGTCGATCAGGCCGAGCTCGTCCATCACCTGAAGCGTCGAGGGATGCACGGTGTCACCGCGGAAGTCGCGGAAGAAATCCGCATGCTTCTCCAGCACCACGACATCGATGCCGGCGCGTCCCAGGAGATAGCCGAGCATCATGCCCGCCGGACCGCCGCCGACGATGCAGCAGCGGACTTTTGCCGTTCGTTTGGGTTGCTGGTCAGATGTCATTGCAGCCGGGACCTCGCGATGTGACTGTCGGTCCAAATATGTCGACCAATTGTAACGCGGGTACCAGTCGCGTGCAGTTCCAATTTTGCGGCGAGCCCCGTCGCAATCGATCCACGGCAGCAGACACTGCCAGGGCCAACAAAAAAGGCCCGCGGTGCACGGGCCTTTCGTAGAAGCGGGCGGGACTATTTCTGGTCCTCGTTGCTGGTCCCGGTCCCCGGACTGCCGATCGGTAACCCATTGGGCGCATGTCCTACACCCGTGTTTCGCTCGACCTGCGCCGCTGCGGGTGTCTTTCCGTTCGCCGTTGGAAGCTGAACGTTCGGATTGTTCTGGCTGATGTTGCTATTCACGTTGGCACCCGTGGTGGTCCCTTGCGTCCCCATTCCTGAGGGAGCCGATGGCCCGGAATTGGCGCTGCCGGACGACGTGCCGGTTCCGGCACCCGAGCTGCCCGCAGATCCGGCGCTGGCGCCGCCGGTCCCTGTGCCTGCACCCGCACCTGCCGCAGCACCCGCGCCTGCACCACCGCCGCCTGCGCCACCACCACCCCCTTGGGCAAAGGCGGCCGTCGAAAGCGCAGCGCAAGCGATCGTCACGAGGATGGATTTGCGGATCATGGATCGTCTCCCTGGTTTGACAGACAATCCAAAAAACTGAGAAGTTGTTCCTACTCCTCAAGCGAATAGACGTCGGCTCTCCTCAGCTCCGTTCCCCCGACGGTACCCGCTCTCAGTTGCCCAAGAGCGGGCCCTTGCCCTGGTGCCGCTCAGGCTTTCTTTTCCTTAAGGTCGAAATCCATCTGCCACGTCGAATTGCCAGGCTGTTTTCGGAATATCCAGATGGTGAGGGTTGAGCCGGGCGGAATGACGATGCTGTCGCCTTCGTGCATCGTGAACTGCCGAATGTTGCTTTCAGTCGCCCATATCGAATGAGAATAGACGTCCTTGTCACTGGACTTGGTGCAGCTCAAAACCCCACCGCCCACAACGGCCCGTGTGATGGTTTGACTAACGGACGAGTCCAAATGGATTGCGGTCATCGGCATTCTCCAAAAATATGAATGAAACGCCGGATGCTCCCTCAGGTTGTCATGGTCTGTCAAGCACTCCAACGATCGCTAAGGCCGTTTGACAGATTTGATCAGCGCGCTTGGCGTTGGCTGACAGACGAGGCAGCCGAGGGACCTCAATTGTTGCTGCGGTTCGCGCTGCGAAAACTCTTGATCTCCGAGACGCTGCCGTCGCGATAGGTCAGCTCCACCGAGACGAACTGCGTGGCCGGGGCGAGCTTCATGTAGAGCGGCATGCCGGTGGTGATCGCGCTGGGATCGCGCATGTCGCAACCCGGCATCTTCAACACCTGGTTGGGCACAGCGGTGTCGATGCCGATGCGAACCTCGCGGATCGCGCAGCGGTAGGACACGAGGTGCGTGTAGTAGACCAATAGGCCGTTGAACTCGCGGAACGACAGCCAGCTCGTCGCGGTCATGTCGAGGATCTTGCGCTGGTCGCGGATCAGCGCGGCCTCGGGATCGAACCTGATCGGGAACGGTCCCTGCATCTCACCGGACTGGTCGACATAGCGGACCTCGATGGTGCCGGCCGCAGCGTCCGGCGGCAATTCGATCGACGGGTTCGGCATCCGCTTGCGCGTGCGCGGATCGAGCGTGTCGATGAAGCCGGTCTCGCGGAAATCGCCTTTGCCGGCCATGCGCCAGGAAATGCCGACCGTCGGGTCGGCGAAGGAGAACACCACGCTCCAGCCGCCATTGTGCCGCGAGAAGCTCGCGATCGGCGCGTTGGTGGTCTCCTCCTTCGGCAGTTGCGGCACCGACACCGGCGGCAGCGCTGCGAGCTTCTGCGGCGGCGGCTCGTCCGAGCGCGCGGCATCCTTGGCGAGGCCGCTGAGGAACACGTCGTCGACCATCTGGTCGAAATAGACAGGCACCTGCCTGTGCTTCACGGTATCGGCCATCTCGCTGACGGCACGGCGGGTGCGCTGCGCCACCTGCACGAGGTTCTCGCCAGGCTTGAGCAGCTCCTTGGCGAAGGTGCGCGTGAACACCGAATTTGGATTGGCGTCGTCGTTGGACAGGCGATCGAGCGCGGTCTGGCGGGGCCCTGCCGAAAACACCGAGAACACGCCTTCCGGCAATTGCGTCATCGGCGCAAGCCCGCCGCCGCCGGCGACCGCACGGGTGCCCTTGCGCTCGAACGGATTGTTGCGGCAGGCGTCGAACACCAGGATCGAGGTCCGCGCCTTCTTGTTCTGGAGGCGCTCGACGATGCGGTCGGCGAGGATCGAGGCGTCGCGCACCAGCTCTTCCTGTCCCTCGGTAGCCGCCGGCACGTCGGTCGGCAGCAGATAGTTCTGGCCCATGATCTCGAAGCCGTGGCCGGCATAGAAGAAGAACGCGGTGTCGCCGGGCTCGATCGCCTTGTCGAAGGCGAGCAGCGTCTCGGAGAATTGCTGCCGGTTCTGGTTCTCGGCGAGCATCACCGAGAAGCCGAGCTGCCTCAGCGTATCGCCCATGGTACGGGCGTCGTTGACCGCCTTGAGCAGCTTCGGCACGTTCCTGTAGTCGTTGTTGCCGACGACGAGCGCGACGCGCTTCTCGGCATGTGCGGGAATTGCAAACCCGCTCAGGCCCGCCGCAAGCCCAAGGGCGGCCAGAAATCTGAAAAGCCGACGCGTCATCGAAAAATTCCCGTTGTAGACGGCCCCGCCGGTTCCCCTCGAACGGTCGTTCATTGGGACCTCTGCCGTTGATGTGATAGTCGGCCCAGCCATATCGACGGTTCAAGGGTCATCATCCCCCGATTCCATCATTGCCCTATGGCAGATTCGAGCGGAATCTGCTTTTTCTTAGGCATTCCATTGAAAGGGGCTGCCGTGTATCGCTGGTGCACCGACGAGGTCGAGCCGCACGACCGCTTCGACTATTGGCGAGAAGTGCGCGCCAAGGGCCTGTTCGGCGTCACCGCCGAGCTCGAGCGCGAACGCCGTGCTGATTTCTTCGGCGAGTTCTCACTCTGCCAGCTTGGCGGAGCCGGCCTCGTCGAGCTGAAGGCCTCGCACTACAGTGTCGAGCGCAGCGCGTCGGACATCGCCTACGCGCCGGGCGACGCAATCTGCGTCTACCAGCAGCTCGGCAGCGGCGGCTGGTTCGGCGGGATGCGCGGCAGTGACTTTTTGATCGCCAATGGCAACTTCGCGACCAGCCACACCGACCTGCCCTATCGCACCACGCCGCTGGGCGCAGGTGGCTTCCATTTGCGGATCCTGAAGATCCCGGTGAGCGGCATCCCGGGGCAGGACAAGCGCATGCGCGAGCTCGCCCCGCGCACGTTTAACGATTCCAGCCTCGCCCCCCTCCTCGGCGCCTGCTTTGCCGATCTCGGCGAGGCTGCCGCGGGCGATGATGGCGCCGCCGGTGCAACCTCCATCGTCCAGGCTCTCGCCCATCTGGCGCTGATCGAGCGCGGTATCCTGCGACCCGGCAGCCGGCGCGGACAGGCCGCACTGCGGACCGCGCGCCTCTCGCAGGCACGGCACCTGATCGCGCGCCACCTGCAAGACCCCAATCTCGCGCCGGCCATGGTGGCCGATCTGCTCGGCGTGTCCGTGCGTCACCTGCACATGCTGTTCGAGACGGCGGAGAAGAGCTTCTCGCAGACCGTGACCGACGAGCGCCTGAAACAGAGCCGCCGCCTGATGCGGGAGGCCCCGGAGCGGCTGATCGCTGATATCGCGATCTCCTGCGGTTTCGAGAGCCTGGCGACCTATTACCGGGTCTTCAACGCCGCCTATGGCATGGCCCCCGGCGACTTCCGAGCCCAAGGACCGGAGGGGCGTTAGCTGTCGTTTGCCGGCTCCGGCCAGCGCCGCGGGTTGGGCGGAAAACCTTAGCCGCGCCCGCTATTTGGGCAAAAACCTCAGGTTTTTTAGGGTCTTCCCGCGCCCGCTCCATTGACTTTGGCGGATTCCCGCCTATGTTCCGGGGCGACGCGGCTCAAATCGAAAACCGATTCCCGAGCCTGGCGCTTTGTTCGCGTGAGTCAGCACCCCCAGCTTCTTTGAGAGCGCGCCGTTTCGGGGTGGAACGCGACAGCCTTATTACCCTCGATTCCGAACGGCGGTTTCGACCAGAGGCTCAATGTCCTTTTCAAATCTCGGACTGTCCGAAAAAGTCCTCGCCGCAGTGGCGGCCACCGGTTACACCACCCCCACTCCCATTCAGGAACAGGCGATCCCCCACGTCCTCGCACGCAAGGACGTGCTCGGCATCGCCCAGACCGGCACCGGCAAGACCGCGGCCTTCGTGCTGCCGATGCTCACCATCCTCGAAAAGGGCCGAGCCCGGGCGCGCATGCCGCGCACGCTGATCCTCGAGCCAACCCGCGAGCTCGCGGCCCAGGTCAAGGAAAACTTCGATCGCTACGGCGCCGGCCAGAAGCTCAATGTCGCCCTACTGATCGGTGGCGTCTCCTTCGGCGACCAGGATGCCAAGCTGACGCGCGGCGTCGACGTGCTGATCGCCACCCCCGGCCGCCTACTCGACCACACCGAGCGTGGCGGTCTCCTGCTCACCGGCGTCGAGCTGCTCGTCATCGACGAAGCCGACCGCATGCTGGACATGGGCTTCATCCCCGACATCGAGCGCATCTGCAAGCTCGTTCCCTTCACGCGGCAAACGCTGTTCTTCACCGCAACCATGCCGCCGGAGATCCGGCGCATCACCGAAGCCTTCCTGCACAATCCGCAAAAGGTCGAAGTCTCCCGGCCCGCCACCACCGCCGTGACCGTCACGCAGGCCCAGGTGCCCGCCGGACGCGAGGCGCACGAGAAGCGCGAGCTGCTCCGCCGCCTGCTGCGCGAGGCCAAGGACCTCAAGAACGCGATCATCTTCTGCAATCGCAAACGTGAAGTCGCCATCGTTCACAAATCGCTTCAGAAGCACGGCTTCAGCGTCGGCGCCCTGCACGGCGACATGGACCAGCCGGCCCGCATGGCTGCGCTCGATCAGTTCCGCAAGGGCGAGCTGCCGCTGCTGGTTGCCTCCGACGTTGCCGCACGCGGCCTCGACATTCCCGAGGTCAGCCACGTCTTCAATTTCGACGTCCCCCATCACGCCGACGACTACGTGCACCGCATCGGCCGCACTGGCCGCGCCGGCCGCACCGGAACTGCGATCTCGATCGTGACGCCGCTCGACCAGAAGTCGATGGTGGCGATCGAGAAGCTGATCGGCCAGAGCATTCCGCGCGCCGAGGACTACGAAATCCGTGCCGAGGCCGCCGACGGCACCGAGCGTCCACGTGAGCAGCGTGGCCGTGAACGTTCACGCGGCGGACGTGGCAAGCCGCAGCGCGGCGAGCGGCGCGGTCACGACCGCGAGCGCAGCCACGAGCCGCGCGAGGCGCGTGGTGAGGAACGGCCTTCAGCCGAAACACATCTTGCTCCCGAGGCGAAGCCTGCGCGCGAGGCGAAGTCTCCGCGTGAGGGGAGGCAATCATCCGAGCCGCGTCGCGGCGCGCGCCAGCAGGCCAATGCATCGCATGTGCCGTCGATCGGCCGGCCCGAACCGCGCCGGCAACGCGAGGCCGACACCGAGCCGGGCGATCATTCGCATCTGCCGGCATTTCTGTTGCGCCCGGTTCGTTCCCCCGCCGGCGCCTGAAGCGCGTCGCGCTTTTGGTTTCGGTTGAGGAAAAACGCCCCACACTTTTTCGGACGCTTTCGAGAACGTATATTTACGGGGCGTTCACGATCGTCCGTTAGCCTACGAACATAATTTAAGCATTGCTGCGGTCGAGGGCGCATCGACCGCTGTGGGGTATGTTCCGTGGTCAAGGTTCTCGACGAACACGAACGCACGATGGCGTTCGCCGAGGTAGCGCTCGGTCAGATCCGATCGCTTCGGCAGACGGCAATTCCCCGCAACTACGAGATCTGGTACGTCTACGCCACCGGCTACAACGCACCGCTCAACAAGATCATCAACGAGACGCTGGCACGCAACGGCAAGCTGACCGAAGCCGATCTCGAGCAGATCTACGAGACCTATCTCTCCCACATCAAGACCACCGATCGCATCGACAAGGTCGGCGCGCGCGTCATCGGCGAGATCGACGACGTCGTGAAGGTTCTTGGCGATGCGCTCGGGATGAGCGGCTCCTATGATGCCAGCCTGTCGGGGGCGACCGCGAGACTGTCGTCAGCCAAGAGCCGCGACCAGATCAAGTCGATCGTCGAGGCGCTGCTGCATTCGACCAGCGAGATGCGCGAGGCCAACAAGGCGCTGGAAGGCCGCCTGATGCTGTCGAAGAACGAGATCAGCAATCTCCAGCAGAGCCTGGAGGCGATCCGCGCCGAGAGCCTGACCGATCCGCTCACGGGCCTCGGCAACCGCAAATATTTCGATCGCATGATCGGCATGGCCGTACAGAGTGCGCTCGCCTCCGGCGAGCCGCTGTCGCTGTTGCTGTTCGACATCGATCACTTCAAGTCGTTCAACGATTCCTACGGCCATCTCACCGGCGACCAGGTGCTGCGGCTGGTCGGCCTGTCCCTGAAGCAGACCATCAAGGGCCAGGACATCACCGCGCGCTATGGCGGCGAGGAATTCGCCGTGGTGCTGCCCAACACCGCGCTGCGCCAGGCCCTCACCGTGGCCGATCACATCCGCCGCGCCGTGATGGCAAAGGAACTGAAGAAGAAGTCGACCGGCGAAATCCTCGGCCGCGTCACCATCTCCGTCGGCGTCTCCATGCTCAAGCAGGGTGATGACACCGACGCGCTGATCGAGCGAGCCGATGCCTGCCTCTACGCCGCCAAGCGCAACGGCCGCAACCGCGTGATCTGCGAAGTCGATCCGGAATACGCGGTCGAAACGCACAACCGGGTGGCGTGACGCGGAAGCCCCGCGCCACCGCCCGCGCTTGACATTCCGACCTGACGAACGACATCTTCCTCGGCGCCTGACCGCGAGCGCCTGGAGGACTTGTCGTCTTGCCCAATCCGCACGATTTTCACGCTCCGCAACCGTCCTATACGAGAGACGAACTGCTGAGATCGAGCGAAGGCGGCTATTTCGGCCCCGGTAACGCGCAATTGCCGGCACCGCCGATGCTCATGATGGACCGCATCACCGAGATCAGCATGGACGGCGGCGAATTCGGCAAGGGTCGCATCGTCGGCGAGCTCGACATCGTGCCGGGCCAGTGGTTTTTCGATTGCCACTTTCGCGGTGACGCGACGATGCCGCCGACCCTGGGGCTCGACGCCATGTGGCAGATGATCGGCTATTGGCTCGGCTGGTCGGGCTCACCGGGCAAAGGCCGCGCCATCGGCGTCGGCGAAGTGGAGTGCACGGGCACCATCACACCCGACACGCGACGCGTGCGCTACGAGGTCACCATGCGGCAAGTCCGACGCGGAAAGCTGGTGCTCGGAATTGCCGACGGTCGTGTGCTCGCCGACGGCGTCTGTGTCGTCACGGCCAAGGATATGAGGGTCGGCCTGACCAAGGCGGTGGACTGAAGTCCCGTAGGGTGGGCAAAGGCGCAGCGCGCCGTGCCCACCATCTCTCCGGCACCTTTATCCAGAATGGTGGGCACGCTTCGCTTTGCCCACCCTACGCACCGTTTTCTTGACTGCCTGCTTGGCTGGCCGCTTCTTGGCAACGGGCCTATTGGGCTTTGTCTTCTTCGCCTTCTTCTTCCCCTTCGGCCGCTTCTTCACCTTGGCGCGCTGCGCGGCGGCGAGCGCGGCCCTCGCCCATTCGGCAAGCTCCTCGGAATCGTCGAACAGGCGCGCCGGTAATTGCCAGTAGGAATTCACCGTCACCGTCTTGGCGCGGGTCTGATATTGGAAGGGCCCCGAGCCCTCGGCCTCAAAGCCTGGGATCGTCACTTCGTCGGCGCGAAAAAACAGCCCGGCACGCAAGGCCAGCGCGAAATTGGTGCCGTCGGCAGAGATACCGTAGCCGGAGAACATTTTCCGGATGGTGACCGGGCCGAAATCAGCGAACAGGTCGATCAGAAATTCGCGGTCCATGGCCCGGGTGCCTCCACACGGTCGTCCTGGCGAAGGCCAGGACCCATTCCCCCAGGAAGCAGTTTAGCGAAGACTTGAAGTCACGCCACGCGGTACTGGCACCACCCGTCACCGAGAGATCACGCGGTGGGTCCTGGCCCTCGCCAGGACGACAGCTGATCTCAAAACGCGAAAGTCGGGCTTACCCCTCAACCTTCGCCGGCCGCAACTCGACCGACTCGCCGCAGCCGCAGGCGGAGACCTGGTTGGGGTTGTTGAAGACGAACTGGGCCTGCATCTTGTCGGCCTTGTAGTCCATCTCGGTGCCGAGCAGGAACAGCACGGCCTTGGGATCGACCAAGATCTTGACGCCCTTGTCCTCGACGACCTCGTCGGTCGGGCGGACATCATGGGCGTACTCGACGGTGTAGGACTGACCGGCGCAGCCGCCGTTCTTCACACCGACGCGCAGGCCCACGATTTCGGAATCGGCGCGCTGGGTCAGCTCGGTGATCCGCTGCGCGGCGGCATCCGTCAGCCGCATCACCTGCGGGCGGGGTCGCCGGGGCTTTGGTGCCGAAGCTGGTGTTGCCTGGGTCATGTTATCTATGTGGTCCGTTGCGAAGCGAAATTCAATGCGAGCTGAGACCGTCACCACATGTTGAGGACGAGGCGAGCCTCGTCGCTCATGCGCTCGGGCGACCACGGCGGCTCCCAGACGACCTTGACGTCGACCACACCGACGCCGGGGACGCTGGCGACCGCGTTCTCGACCATGGTCGGCAGCTCGCCGGCGGCCGGACAGTTCGGCGTCGTCAGCGTCATCTGGACGTCGACCGAGCGGTCATCCTTGATCTCGACCTTGTAGATCAGGCCGAGCTCGTAGATGTCGGCCGGGATTTCCGGATCGAACACGGTCTTGAGCCCAGCGATGATCTCCGTGGTGAGACGCTCGGTCTCCTCCGGCGGCAGCGCCGACTGGGTTTCCATCGGACTGGCTTTGATTTCGGCCGTGTCACTCATGCGAACAAATCCCGCGCCTTCAGAAGCGCCTGTGCCAGATGATCGACTTCTTCCCGCGTATTATACATGCCGAACGACGCCCGGCACGTCGCGGTCACGTTGAACCGCTCTAAAAGCGGCATCACGCAATGGGTGCCGGCGCGCACCGCGATGCCCTGGCGGTCGATCACGGTGGCGACATCGTGGGCATGCGCGCCCTTGAGCTCGAAGGAGATCACCGGGCCCTTGCCGCGCGCCGTGCCGATCAGACGCAGCGAGTTGATCTCGCGGAGCCGGTCCTGGGCGTAGGTGACGAGATCGTGCTCGTGGGCGGCGATGCGCTCCTTGCCGACCGAGCTGACGTAGTCGATGGCGGCACCGAGGCCGATCGCCTCGACGATGGGCGGGGTGCCGGCTTCGAACTTGTGCGGCGGGTCGCCATAGGTGACGATTTCGCGCGAGACCTCGCGAATCATCTCGCCGCCGCCGTTATAGGGGCGCATCGCGACGAGGTGGTCGTATTTGGCCCAGAGCACGCCGATGCCGGTCGGACCGTAAACCTTGTGGCCGGTGAACACGTAGAAGTCACAGCCGAGATCCTGGACATCAACAGGCAGGTGCACCGCGCCCTGGCTGCCATCGACCAGCACGGGAATGCCGCGGGCATGGGCGATCTTCACGACATCCTTGACCGGCACGATGGTACCGAGCGCATTCGACATCTGCGTGATCGCGACCAGCTTGGTCTTCGGCGTCAGCAGCTTCTCGAACTCGTCGATGAGGAAGTTTCCCTCGTCGTCGACCGGCGCCCATTTGATCACGGCACCCTGGCGTTCCCTCAGGAAATGCCAGGGCACGATGTTGGAGTGGTGCTCCATGATCGAGACGACGATCTCGTCGCCTTCTCCGATATTCGGCCCACCCCAGGACGAGGCGACCAGATTGATCGCCTCCGTCGCGTTGCGGGTGAAGATCACTTCCTCGGTGCGGCCAGCGTTGATGAACTGCGCCACCTTGGTGCGGCCGCCCTCATAGGCCTCCGTCGCCGCGTTGGCGAGGTAATGCAGGCCGCGATGCACGTTGGCGTATTCGGACCTATAGGCCTGCGTCATGCGGTCGAGCACGGCGCTCGGCTTCTGCGCCGACGCGGCGTTGTCGAGATAGACCAGAGGCCTGCCGTAGACCTGCATGGCCAGTGCCGGAAAATCCTGGCGCACGCGCGCAACGTCGTAGGCACCGTTCTTGACTGCCGGATGCGTGCTCATGATCGCCGCTCCAGCCAGCGCTCGGCAATGCCGATCACATGCTCGCGCAGGCCGTCATCGGCGATCTGCTCGATCGCCTCGCCCACGAAGGCCTGGATCAGCAGCGCCTGGGCCTGCTTCTCCGGCAGCCCGCGCGCCTTCAAATAGAATAGCAGGCTCTCGTCCAGCGCGCCGGCGGTGGCGCCGTGGCCGCAGGAGACGTCGTCGGCAAAAATCTCGAGCTCTGGCTTGTTGTCGGCCTCGGCCTCGTCCGAGAGCAGCAGCGCGCGGGTCATCATCTTGCCATCGGTCTTCTGCGCGTCGGGACGGACGATGATGCGACCCTGGAACACCGAGTGAGCACGGTCGTCGATCACCGCGCGGAAGATCTCGCGGCTGACGCAGTTCGGAACGGCATGGTCAACCACCAGCGTGGTGTCGCCATGCTCGGTCTTCTGCAACAGGTTGACGCCGTTGGCCGAGAGCTCGCTGCCCTCGCCCGCCAGCGTGATGAAGCCCTGCAGGCGACTGACGGCGGCGCCGGTCGTCATGTTGAAGAAATTCAGCTTCGTATTCGCACCGACCGTGACGAATTGCGAGGTGACATTCACCGCGTCGGGCGCATCGTCCATCAGGCGAATGTGCGCAACGTCGGAATCGTCGCCGACCGAGACGATCACTGCGTCGTTGACCTGATAGGCCTTGGCGCCGGCCGCGACGAAGCTCTCGACGATGGTGGCGCGAACGCCCTTCCCGATCGCGACCTGCGAACGGGTGAACGCCGATGCGGAAGCCGCGGTCGCGATGTGAATGATCTGGATCGGTGCGGACAGTTGCGCACCGTCAGCGATCGACAACACGACGCCGTCGGTGGCCATCGCCGCGTTCAGCGCGATCACGGCGTCGGTGGCCGCGGTCTTCAGGAGACCGGCATCCTTTTCCAGCGTCTCTCGCAGCGTCTTGACGCTGACCTCGGACGCCAAAGCCTTCAGGTCCGACAGATCAGCCACAAACACACCGTCGACCAGCACCAGCTTACGGGCGCCCGCGATCGCATGGGCCTTCACCGCGTCCACGGCGCGCTTCAGCGCGGCCGCATCGGGGGCGGCGGCGAGCGGCAGCACCTCGCCGACCAGCGCGCGCAGATCGGTGTATTTCCACTCCTCGATCCGGCGATGCGGCAGGCCGAGACGCTCATAGCGCTCGAAAGCTTCGCGGCGCGCCGCGATCACATCAGGCGAACCCGGCAGGCGGCCCTCGGCGCTGGCGAAGAGATCGCTCACCGCGCGGCCGTTCCCGGTCTTTGCCACAGCAACGTTCATCGCAAAATTCCTTACGCGGCATCCTCGAACTGGGCATAGCCGGACGCTTCCAGCTCCAGCGCCAGTTCCTTGTCGCCGCTCTTCACGACGCGGCCCTTCGACATCACGTGCACGAAATCAGGCACGATGTAGTTGAGCAGCCGCTGATAATGGGTGATCACGACCATCGCGCGCCCCGGCGAGCGCAGCGCGTTGACGCCGTCCGCCGCGATGCGCAGCGCGTCGATGTCGAGGCCGGAATCCATCTCGTCGAGGATGCACAGGCTCGGCTCGAACAGCGCCATCTGCAGCACCTCGTTGCGCTTCTTCTCGCCCCCGGAGAAGCCGACATTGACGCCGCGCTTGAGCATGTCCTGCGGAATGTTCAGCGACTTCGAGACCTCGCGGACCTTCTTCAGAAAGTCCGGGGTCGAATATTCGCTTTCGCCGCGCGCCTTGCGCTGCGCATTCAGCGCGGTGCGCAGGAAATTCATGGTGGCAACGCCGGGAATCTCGACCGGATACTGGAACGCCAGGAACACGCCCTTGGCGGCGCGCTCGTCCGGCGACATCTCCAGGAGATCCTCGCCCTTGAACAGGATCTGGCCGTCGGTGACCTCGTAGCCGGGCTTGCCGGCGATGACGTGCGAGAGCGTCGACTTGCCGGAGCCGTTCGGCCCCATGATCGCGTGCACCTCGCCCTCGTTCACGGTCAGCGTCAGCCCGTGGAGGATCTCACGTTCCTCGACACGAACCTTCAGGTCTTTCACTTCAAGCAAAGCCATCTTGTTTTTCCATCTATCCCCTCATCCTGAGGAGCGCCGAAGGCGCGTCTCGAAGGAATGAGGCCACAATCGTTCCGGTATCCATCCTTCGAGACGGCCGCTTGCGCGGCCTCCTCAGGATGAGGTCCGAGCTATCCGACCGACCCTTCGAGCGAGATCGAGATCAGCTTCTGCGCTTCCACCGCGAACTCCATCGGCAGCTGCTGCAGCACGTCCTTGACGAAGCCGTTGACGACGAGGCCGACGGCTTCTTCCTGGGACAGGCCACGCTGGACGCAGTAGAACAACACGTCCTCGGAGATTTTTGAGGTCGTCGCCTCGTGCTCGAACGTCGCCGACGAATTCTTCGCTTCGATGTACGGCACGGTGTGCGCGCCGCACTTGTCGCCGATCAACAGCGAATCACAGGCGGTGAAGTTGCGCGCGCCGGTCGCCTTACGATGCGCGGTGACGAGGCCGCGATAGGTGTTCTGCGATTTGCCGGCGGCGATACCCTTGGAGATGATCCGGCTCGACGTGTTCTTGCCGAGATGGATCATCTTGGTGCCCGAATCGACCTGCTGGAAGCCGTTCGAGATCGCGATCGAGTAGAACTCACCGCTCGAATTGTCGCCGCGGAGAATGCAGCTCGGATATTTCCAGGTGATGGCGGAGCCGGTCTCGACCTGGGTCCAGGAGATCTTGGAGCGGTTGCCACGGCAGTCGCCACGCTTGGTGACGAAGTTGTAGATGCCGCCCTTGCCTTCCGAATTGCCGGGATACCAGTTCTGCACCGTCGAATATTTGATCTCGGCATCGTCATGCGCGACGAGCTCGACCACGGCCGCGTGCAGCTGGTTCTCGTCGCGTTGCGGTGCGGTGCAGCCTTCGAGGTACGAAACGTAGGAGCCCTTGTCGGCGATGATCAGCGTACGCTCGAACTGACCGGTGTTGCGCTCGTTGATGCGGAAATAGGTCGACAGCTCCATCGGGCAGCGCACGCCCGGCGGCACGTAGACGAACGAGCCGTCGGAGAACACCGCGGAGTTCAGCGTCGCGTAGAAATTGTCCGACGTCGGTACCACCGAGCCCAGATATTTCTGCACCAATTCAGGGTGCTCGCGGATCGCCTCCGAGATCGGCATGAAGATCACGCCGGCCTTCTTCAGCTCCGCCTTGAAGGTGGTCGCAACCGAGACCGAATCGAACACAGCATCGACCGCGATCTTGCGGCGGGCGGGATCTTCTTCGCCGGGCTTGGGCTCGACGCCTTCGAGCATGGCGACCTCCCGCAAGGGGATGCCGAGCTTCTCGTAGGTCTTCAGGATCTCCGGATCGATCTCGTCCAGTGAGGTGACCGTCTTCTTCGGCTTCGGCGCCGCGTAGTAATAGAGGTCCTGGAAGTCGATCTTGGGATAATCGACGCGCGCCCAGGTCGGCTCGGTCATGGTCAGCCAGCGCCGATAGGCCTCAAGCCGCCACTGGAGCATCCAGGCGGGTTCGTTCTTTTTCTGCGAGATGAATTTTACGATCTCTTCCGACAGCCCCTTGGGGGCCTTCTCGGAGTCGATCAGGGTTTCAAACCCATAACGATACTGGTCGACGTCGATGCGCTTCACGCGCTCGACCGTCTCTTGTACGGCTGGCATTCCATCCTCCGCTCGCGGTTTCAAGGACCGCGGTGGATCAAATTCGGACGAGTATTACGATGTCTCTTACGATGTTTTTTGGCGGAAAGCACGTGCTTAGAACCGTTCAAGCCGTGTTTCGTCGCTCAACCCTTAAGTAGGGTATTACCAAGCTTTCGCCAAGCCTCTAACGCCCTATTGATGTCATCCGGTTCCGTGGACCAGCCCAGACTGAGACGCACCGCTCCTTGGGCCGTGATGGGATCGCAGCCCATCGCCGACAGCACGTGGGACGGCTGGACTTTGCCGGAGGAACAGGCCGAGCCGGAGGACACGGCAATCCCTTCGAGATCGAAGCCGATCACGGCGGTCTCGGCCTTCAGGCCGGGCGCGGTGAAGAGAATGGTGTTCGGCAACCGCTCGACGTCATCCGAGAAAATCGTCGCATTGGCGATCGCGCGAATGCCATTTTCCAAGCGATTCCTGAGGGTTGCCATCCGCTCTATATCCTCCGGCAGAGCCTGAAGCGCGACCTTCACGGCCGCGCCAAAGCCAGCGATCCCGGCGACATTCTCGGTTCCCGCACGGCGGTTGAGCTCCTGCCCGCCGCCCCGCAGCACGGGCTCCAGTCCTGCGATCCCCTCGGCCACCACAGCAGCGCCGACCCCCTTGGGACCGCCGACCTTGTGTGCAGAAAAGGTCGCAACGTCCGAGCCTATAATCCTAATGTCAAAAGGGATTTTACCCAACGCCTGGATCGCGTCGACGTGCAGGAGGCCGCCGGCCTCGTGGACGATCTGTGCGGCCTCTGCGACCGGCTGGAGCGCGCCCGTCTCGTTGTTAGCCGCCATGATCGAGACCAGCGCCGGGGGGCCGCCGGCGAGCAGCGCCCGGAGGTGATTGAGATCGACCACGCCGGAAGGCGTGACCCGGATCTGACCGATGCCGTCGACCGGGAACCGGCCGCCTACTAGGATCGAGGGATGTTCGACGGCCGAGACCAGCAACCGCTCGACGGGACCACCGGACGGGCCCTTCAGGCCAGGTGACAGCGCCAGCGCATTGGCCTCGGTTCCAGCGGAGGTAAAGACGACGTTCCGTGGCAGCGCTCCCACCGCCGCGGCCAATGTGGCCCGGGAGTCCTCGACCAGCCGCCGCGCCTCGCGCCCCTCGGCATGGACGGAGGACGGATTGCCGATCAGCTCCCAGGCGGCCAGCATCGCTGCGCGCGCCTCGGTGCGCAGCGGCGTGGTCGCATTCCAGTCGAGATAGACGCGGCTCGGCATGGCGCCCTCTTAGCACCTTTTGCCATCGCGCCAATCGGCCGCCGCCGCACATCACGCCAGCTGCTGAGCGATCCCGGCCGGGGAACGGAGCTCCGTCCGCAGTCCGAACAACGGACGCAGCCAGGAGATCCGCCGCACGATCTCGTAAGTGACAAAACAAGTGAGTGCGGTGCCGGATATCACGATGGCGGCTTCGCTTCCGGCTGACAGCCCACTGCCCCGCAGCATGTGCGCAATCATGATGATCGCGGTCTGATGCACGATGTAAAAGGGAAAGATTGCGTCGGTGAGATAGCGGCGCGCGGGACCATCGGCCGTCAGATGGCGCCGCGCGAATCCGAGCACAGCCGCCATCGCGATCCATTGGTAGCAGCCATAGGCCGAGCCAGCGATCCATCGCAGCATCGGCGACCGTGGAAACACGCCAGCATAAACGAGGATGAACGCGGTGAAGCAAGCAGCCGCAACGGCCAACGCCACCCACCGTTGCCGCTCGACGTCGCGCCAGACACTTTCCTGGCGAGCCAGAAGCAAGCCGATCAGGAACGCGGTCGCGTAGTCCGCGTGATTGTACCAGTCGCCGAACAGCGCGTGCGTCGACGGGAAGCTCGGGAACAGAAACAGCCGCCAGGCCGCGAACAACAGGCACGGCAGCACCAGCAGCCGCGGTCCAGCGAGCGCGACTGCCAGCCTCTCGCCAAGCCAATCTGCGGCAGCCGGCCACAATGCCAGCACGCCAATCAAGGCGATCGTGTAGACCCAGAGATAGACCACGAACCAGAGATGGTTCCAGGTCGGCTGCACGATGCAGGGGTTCGGGCAGAACTGCGAGCTGAAGGCCAGATAGTGGTGAACATAGAAATCGGCAAAGCCCTGGAGGTAAGAGCTTTGGGGGTAGCCGAGGCTCTCGACGATCTGGAGATAGGATTGCGGCGGCACGATCACGAGCATGCCGAAGGCCAGCGGGATCAAGAGACGCGCCGATCGCGCACGCGCGAAGGCGGCAAGGCGGTACTTTCCCAACATGAAGCGGGTGGCCACCCCGGAGACCAGGAACAGCAGCGACAGCCGCCAGGGATTGAGGAACAGCATCACCGGCTCGAGCCAGGTGAGCCTGTGCACGCTCTTGATGTGAAATCCCCAGGACACGTAGAGCATGCCGACGTGGTAGAAGATCAAGAGCCCGAAGGCTAAAATCCGCACCCAATCCAGATCGATGCGCCGTTCCGAGGCCGAAAGTTGATGCGGTGTTGACATGGTTCTCTGCTCCCTGACGGCACGACAAACCCGGTTTTCGGGCCATGGCTGAGAGCCACAATGCCCCCGAGACGGAGCGCGTCGAGGCGGTTTGGGATCAGGACCGGGCGCGAAGGGACGAGGCGCCGCCGGCTGGGACGAGCGGTTGGCGCGGCGGGATCAGTGGCGACTGGACGACGTTCGGTGCGATTGCGGGCGTCGCGCTCGCGATTGGCATCGTCAATGCACTCTCCGGCGCCCAGGACGCCGCCTGGCGGGGCGGCAGCTCCGATGTCGGCCGGCGGCTGTTCTGGGAGCTGACAAGCATCATCGTCATCCTGCTGCTGGTGCCGATCCTAGTCATGGCCATCAGGCGCATGCGGCAGGCACAGGCCCTGGCGGCACGCGCTGCAATCGGAGCAGCCGCCCTGCTCGGCTTCTCCGCCCTCCACATCGCCGGTATGGTGTGGTTCCGGAAATTGGCGCTCTGGCTGGCAGGCGGTGCCTACGACTTCCATTTCTCGCTCGCGACGGTCCTGTACGAGTTCCGCAAGGATGTAGTGACCGGCGTCCTGATCGGAGCAACGCTCTGGCTGATCGAAAGCCGGCGTGAGCTGCGCAAGGCGGTTCTCGCTGCCGCGTCCATACCGACCGCGCCGTCGGAGCAAGCGTTCCCCGATCTGATCTGGCTCAGGGACGGCACAAGCCGCATTCGCGTCGCACCGCGCGACATCCTGTGGGTCACCTCCGCCGGCAACTACATCGAATACAGCCTCGCCAACGGTACGCAGCACCTGATCCGCGGCACGCTCGCCGCGACCGAAAGCGAGCTCGCCCGCTTCGCCATCGTGCGCGTTCACCGGACCAGGCTTGCCAATCTCGGCCGGGTGAGTGGCGTGGAGTTCAAGCCGTCAGGAGATTTCGAGCTCACGTTCGACAATGGGCAGACGCTTGGCGGCAGCCGCCGCTATCGGCCCGCCGTCGCGGCGCTCGGAAGCCGCACCGCACCGGTGTGAATCGCCGCCGGGATCGCGCAGCAGTAGATAAACAATCGTGATTCCAATTGGTTGGCCCGATGTGTTCGATCCGGACAGTGGCTCCGCTGCCGGCACGTGGCATCGGGATGATCCGGCTAAGCTCTTGAGCCCATTGGCAGATGTCGAAGATGCTTGCTTTTTGACCCTGTGCCTATGTTAGAACCCGCACCGTCAAGTCACCGCGCGTCGTCAGCGCATCACCGCTACGCGCGCCCTCTCACCCTTCATTCGCGCTTTCGTCGGCATCTGCCGATGAGGCCACAATCGGTTGATTGCCAAGGACCGTCCTCCAGGAATCAATCAAGAGATCATCGATGCCTGAAGTCATTTTCACCGGCCCTGCTGGCCGTCTCGAAGGCCGCTATCATCCGGCCAAGCAGAAGAACGCGCCGATCGCGATGATCCTGCATCCGCATCCGCAGTTCCACGGCACGATGAACCATCAGATCGTGTACCAGTGCTACTACGCATTCGCACATCGCGGCTTCTCCGTGCTTCGCTTCAACTTCCGCGGCGTCGGCCGCAGCCAGGGCTCGTTCGACCACGGCACCGGCGAATTGTCGGACGCGGCGGCAGCGCTCGACTGGGCCCAGACCATCAATCCCGAAGCACGCGCTTGCTGGGTCGCCGGCTTCTCCTTCGGCGCCTGGATCGGCATGCAGCTCCTGATGCGCCGCCCCGAGGTCGAGGGCTTCATCTCGATCGCGCCGCCCGCCAATCTCTATGACTTCTCGTTCCTCGCGCCCTGCCCGTCGTCGGGTCTGATCGTGCACGGCGAGAAGGATGCGGTGGTGCCGCCCAAGGACGTCAACACGCTGGTCGAGAAGCTGAAGACGCAGAAGGGCATCGTGATCGACCAGCAGGTCATCCCGGGCGCCAACCACTTCTTCGACGCCAAGCTCGAGCCGCTGATGGAAACCATCACCGCCTATCTCGACATGCGCCTCGCCAACGTGCGGTAGACCTTGTAGCCCGGATGGAGCGAAGCGAAATCCGGGACAGCCGTTGCTTGTGGCAAGACCCCGGATTGCGCTTCGCTCCATCCGGGCTACGAAACCGCGGCGCGGTGGCTCAAGCCAGCTTGAGCGCAACGATCCCCATCAAGACGAGCGCGATGCCCGCAAGCTTCATCGCGCTCAAGGTCTCGCCGAACAGCACGACGCCCATGACAAACGTGCCGGCAGCACCGATGCCGGTCCACACCGAATAGGCGACGCCGACATCGAGCACCTTCAAGGCACGTCCCAGCAGGAAGACAAAGGCGGCGAGCAGCACGAGTGAAGCAATGCTCCACCCCGTCCGCGTGTAGCCTTCGGCATATTTCATCGAGATCGCCCAGCCGACATCGAGCGCGCCGGCGATCACCAGCAACAGCCAAGCCATGGGTTGAGACATCGTGCGCGCTCAGGCCGCGAGCTTGAGCAGATGCGCGTCGTGCCGCACCAGGAAGGCGCGGAGCAATTGCGGATAGTCTTCGCCGACGGCAGTGCGGACGCTCGGGCGCTTCGCTAGCTCGGCGCGCCATGCACGGACCTTCGGCACATCGCGGAAGATGCCATGCTCGGTCAGCTCGTCGAACAGATCGAAATAACGGAAGACAGGTGCGAACACGGCGTCGACCAAACTGAACTGTTCGCCGGCAAAGAATGGGCCTGCGCCGAGCGCGGCCTCCACGCGAACGAATTTCGCCACAAGCGCCTGACGCTTGCTCTCGTACGTCACAGGCTCGGTCGTTGTCTCCAGCCCCCAGAGATCGCCAAGGATGGCCGAGCCGAACTCCATCCAGGCGCGATGCTCGGCACGCACCAGCGCATCCGCCGGATGCAGCTTCGCGCCGCCTTGCGTCTCCTCGATGTATTCGCAGATCACGTTGCTCTCGAACAGCGCGACCTCGCCCTTCTCCGTCGTCACCACCAGCACCGGCACTTTGCCGAGCGGCGAGAGTTTCAGGAACCAGTCGGGCTTGTTGGCGAGATCGATATCGACCCGCTCGAACGGCACGCCCTTCTCCTTCAGCGCGATCACCGCGCGCTGCACATAAGGGCAAAGCTTGTGGCTGATGAGTTTCAGTGAAGCGGTCATGGCAAATGATCCCGGCGTTAGATGCAGCTGCATCAAATATAGATGCATTTGCATGTAGGCGTCAAGATCAATGCATCTGCATGAACTGCCTGTGATCTTCAGGGCCGCGCGATCACCCCGCCCGTCATCGGCATCGGCACGCCCGTGGTGGCCGGGTAGGACAGCGGCAGCCCCTTCAAGCCGCGCGCGGCGAGGAAGCCGAAGGCCTGGGCCTCGATGGCGTCGGAGGCCCAGCCGAGTGCCTCGGCGGCCTCGACGGTGGCCGAGCCCACCCGCTCCCGCAGCATGCGCAGCATGGTGAGGTTGCGGGCGCCGCCGCCGCAGACGATCCAGCTGCGCGGCCGCCGTGGCAGCAGCGAAATGATCCGGCCGATCGCGGCTGCAGTGAAGGCTGTGAGAGTTGCCGCACCGTCGGCCGGTGCGACGTCGCCGAGCCTCAAGGCGGCGAAGTCGTTGCGGTCGAGTGATTTCGGCGGGGGCGCAGCGAAGAACGGCAGCTGCAGCGCCCGCGCGATCCAGGCTTCATCCACCTTGCCGAGCGCGGCGAATTTTCCTTCCGCATCGAACGCCTGGTTCATGGTGCGGTACATGAAATCGTCGAGCAGCGCGTTGCCGGGCCCGGTGTCGCAGGCGATCAGCGTATCGTTGCCGTCGATATAGGTGATGTTGGAGACGCCGCCGATATTGACCACGACGATCGGCCCTTCGCGCGCCAGCGAGTTGGCGAGCGCGCGGTGATAGACCGGCACCAAGGGCGCGCCCTGCCCGCCGGCCTCGACGTCGGCAGCGCGGAAATCATGCATCACCGGAATATGGATCGCCTTGGCCAGCGCCGGCGCATCGCCGATCTGCACCGTCAGCCGCTTTTCGGGCCGGTGCAGCACCGTCTGGCCGTGGAAGCCGACGATGTCGATATCCTCCGGCTTCATGCGGTTTTGGGCGATGAAGGCGGCCACCGCTTCGGCATGAGCCTGCGTCACGGCGCGCTCGGCTTCGGCCAGAACGCCTTGCCGGGAATCGCGCTGCGACAGGTGCACGGCTTCGCTCAAGGCCTGGCGCAGCAGATTGCGCTCCGGGGGGCCATAGGGCCGGTAGCCGGACGGTCCGAACGCCTTCACCTGCTTTCCGTCGGTTTCGATCAGCGCGACATCCACCCCGTCCAGCGAGGTGCCGCTCATCAAACCGAGTGCCGTCAACATCATGGATCAGCGTCCTCAACAGACCCGCTCTGGCATGCCGATCTTGTGCCAGAGGGACACATCTTATAATGCCACAGCGCCAAATGGCGGGCGGCAATCGAGTTCCCACGGAAGATCCTTAAATTGCCCCCAAAACAGTAAACCAAGAATTGTCAGGCACGCCGACAAATGACTGCATTTAAATCGGATTTCCTCAATACCCTGCAGGAACGTGGATTCATCCATCAGTGCTCCGATTTCGAGGGGCTGGACGCGCTCGCCGCCAAGGGCGAAGCGACCACCTATGTCGGCTACGATTGCACCGCCCGCTCGCTGCATATCGGCAACTACCTGACCATGATGATGCTGTACTGGCTCCAGCAGTCCGGCAACAAGCCGATTACGCTGATGGGCGGGGGCACCACCATGGTGGGCGATCCCTCCGGCAAGGACGAGACGCGCGCAATGCGCACGGTCGCCGAGATCGAGGCCAACAAGGAATCGATCCGCGGCGTGTTCGCAAAGGTGCTGCATTACGGCGAGGGCAAGAGCGACGCCGTCATGCTCGACAATGCCGAGTGGCTGACCAAGCTGAACTGGATCGAGATGCTGCGCGACGTCGGCCGGCACTTCTCGGTCAACCGCATGCTGACCATGGATTCCGTGCGGCTTCGCCTTGAGCGCGAGCAGGAGATGAGCTTCATCGAGTTCAACTACATGGTCTGCCAGGCCTACGACTTCGTCGAACTCGCCAGGCGCACCGGCTGCCGCTTGCAGATGGGCGGCTCGGACCAGTGGGGCAACATCATCATGGGCGTCGATCTCGGCCGCCGCATGGGCACCCATCAGCTGTTCGCGCTGACGACGCCGCTGCTGACGACCGCGTCCGGCGCCAAGATGGGCAAGACCGCGCAGGGCGCGGTCTGGCTCAACGCCGACCAGTTCGCGCCGTATGATTTCTGGCAGTACTGGCGCAACACCGAGGACGCCGACGTCGGCAAATTCCTGAAGCTGTTCACGACGCTGCCGATAGCTGAGATCAAGAAGCTCGAGGCGCTCGGCGGCTCGGAGATCAACGAGGCCAAGAAGGTGCTGGCGACCGAGGCGACCGCGCTGCTGCACGGCCGCGATGCCGCGAACGAAGCCGCCGAAACCGCGCGCCGCACCTTCGAGGAAGGCGCGCTCGCCGAAAGCCTGCCGACGGTGGAAATTCCGCGCGGCGAACTGGACGCCGGGCTCGGTGTGCTCAACGCCTTCGTCAAGGCGGGCCTCGTCGCCTCCAACGGCGAAGCCCGACGCCAGATCAAGGGCGGCGGCCTGCGTGTCAACGACGAGCCCGTCACCGACGAGAAGATGATGCTCACACCGGCCGATCTGACGCCGGAGGGCGTCATCAAGCTGTCCTTCGGCAAGAAGAAGCACGTCCTCATCAGGCCCGCATAGCCGTATGAGCTTTTGATGCTTGTCAGGGCGCGCCGAAGCGCGCTCCCTGACTGCAATGGACCAGAACACGCCCAGCAGGGAAATGAACGGGGATCGCGTTGTGGCGACGCCGCAAAGCGCCGTGCGCATCGCGCTCACTGTCCTCGCGCTCTGCTTCACACTGGCTGTGCTCGGCCGCGGGCTCGGCGACAGCTTTACGGTGTTCCTGAAGCCGATCTCCGAGAGCTTCGGCTGGGATCGCGCGCAGATCGTCTCGGTCTATTCCCTCACCTGGCTCGCGAGCGGTCTCACTGCACCCTTCGTCGGACGCCTGTTCGACCATTCCGGACCGCGCATCGTCTATGCGGTCGGCCTGTTGCTTCTCGGCGCGGCGTTCCTGATCGCGGCCCACGCACAGCAGCTCTGGCAGTTCCAGCTCTCGATCGGCCTCTGCGTCGGCATCGGCGTCGCCTTCATCGGCATCGTGCCGAACTCGATCCTGCTCGGCCGTTGGTTCGGGCCCCGCCTGCCGACCGCGATGTCGGTGGTTTACTCGGCGATGGGCGGCGGCGTGCTGGCGCTGCTGCCGGCATCGCAGCTCCTGATCGATCACATCGGCTGGCGCGGCACCTACGAGCTGTTCGGCTTCGTGGCTCTGGGCCTGCTGCTGCCGCTCATGCTGCTGCCGTGGCGGCTGTTCGCTGCCGGCTCGCCCCATGTCCTGAAGAAGACCGATCCTGACTTCGTCGACAATGGCTGGACGCTCCTCCGCGCCATGCGGCACCACGCGTTCTGGGCGCTGTTCTCGACCTTCTTCTTCACTGCGGTCGGCATGTATGCGATCGCCGCGCAGATCGTGGCCTACCTGATCGATGCCGGGTTTCCGCCGCTCCAGGCCGCAACCGCCTGGGGCTTCTCCGGCGTCGTGCTGGTGTTCGGCATGTTGGGGGTCTCCGCCCTCGATGGCCTGATCGGGCGCCGGCCATCCGTGCTGCTCAGCTACGCGATCTCGATCCTCGGCATCTTCCTGCTCTGGCTGCTGCAGTACCATCCGAACATCCTTCTGCTCACCGGCTTCGTGGTCTGCTTCGGCAGCATGATGGGCTCGCGCGGCCCGCTGATCAGCGCCACCGCGATGAGGATCTTCCAGGGCAAGCGGGTCGGCACCATCTACGGCACCATCTCGATCGGCAGTGGCCTCGGCTCCGCGTTCGGCTCCTGGAGCGGCGGCCTGATTCATGATGCGACGCACGGCTACAACGCATTGCTCGTCTTCGCGCTTGCGAGCGTGGTGCTGGGGATGATTCCGTTCCTGGTCGTGCCCGCCTTGCGGCGCTAGGTCTCTCAGGGGTAACTTGAGCGCATTCGCGTAACCGGCAAACTACGGACGAGCACGAGGTGGACACGTGCAAAAATGGCGTATCGCGCGCGGCTGAAAGCCGAGCCTGCGCTGTTTTGTCCGACATGACAAAAATGTCAGCGCGGAATTGCTCCTGGGTGGCTTGCGAGGCGGAACCGAATGCGGTCCAAGTCGCGCATTGGATGGAGGGCACAAACCAATGGACTTTCCCTATCTCACTCGCTTTCAACCGGTTCTTCTGAGCCTGTTTCGCTTCATCACCGGTCTCTTGCTGTTCCAGTACGGCGTCGCCAAGCTGTTCAAGTTTCCGGTGCTCCCCTACTTCGCCAATATCCCGCCGCTGATCTACGCGGCCGGCACGCTCGAGCTCGTGCTCGGCGCGCTCCTGATGCTCGGCCTGTTCACTCGCCTCACGGCCTTCATCCTCTCGGGTGAAATGGCCTTCGCCTACTTCATGGGCCACATGTTCAAGGGCGAGACGCCGGTGTTCCTGCCGCTGCTCAACGGCGGCACCGCCGCGATTCTGTTCTGCTTCGCCTGCCTCTACCTCGCGGCAGCCGGCGGCGGCTCGGTCAGCGTCGATGCCGCGATGGGCAAGGACAGCGACGCAGCCTACGCGCGGCGCTGACGCACTCGCGGATTCCAAGGAAAGACCGGCACCGGCGAATTCGCCGGTGCCGGCTCAGCGCGCGCCCAGCACGTTCCAGATCAGAACGAGCGCCGCCACGAGCAGCACGGACATGACGATGCGGTGGACGAATCGATTCATCGCCGCCCCGGCCCGGCTCGATCACAACCAAAATCCAGCATCATCTTTCTCCGCGACCTGACGCGCCACGTGCAGGCAAGGCGCGTTGTGTCTGCACATTTGCGCATGTGGCTGCGAACGCTGCGTGCGTGGCAGCCCATCGCACGCGTCCGTTCATGATTGGTAAGAACTTCATGCTACCGACGCGAGCAATAACAATCATTCCATAGGGGCTGCGATGAAGCTGCTGAGTCATCTCAAGATCCGCACCAAGCTCGCCAGCATGGTCTGTCTCGCGGCGCTCACGGTTACCGCCATCATCGGGGTATCGGCGGTGCTCAGCAAGAGCCGCATGATGGAGGATCGCGTCCAGCAGATGCGGACCGCGGTAGAACTCCTCTACAACTACGCTCAATCCCTCCAAGACGAGGTGACCGCCGGCAAGATGACGCAAGCGGAGGCCAAGGCGCAGTTCCACGAGCGCGGTCGCCGCATGAGCTTCAACGGCGGCCAAGGCTACCCCGTCGTCTACAACGCCGACACGTCGCTTCTCGTCAACGGCGCCAACCAGCAGCTCGAGGGCAAGATCACCGGCGCGAAAGACTCCAACGGCGTCCTGATCGCCGACGCCATCATCAAGGCCGGCACTGAGACCGCGCAGGGCGGCGTGACCTCCTATCTCTATCCCCGTCCCGGTCAGACCGAGCCGGTCCGCAAGACCGTGTTCACGCGCAGGTTCGCGCCCTGGAACGTGACGATCAGCTACGGCCTCTATGTCGACGACATCGACGCCGATGCGCGCGCGCTGACGCTGGAGCTGGCCGCGATCGGTGTCGCCCTGATGTTGCTGATGGCGGCGCTGTCCTGGCTGATCGCCCGCGACGTGCTCAGCGCGCTCGACCGCCAGAAGAACCGCATGCAAGAAATCGCGGACGGCGCCATCGACAAGCCGGTCGAGGAGACCAACCGCGGCGACGAGATCGGCCGCATGGCCGAGACGCTCGAAGTGCTCCGGCAAACCGCACTGACGGCGCGCGCGCTGGAAGCCGAACAGATCGCCACCAAGATGCGCGCCGAGCAGGAGAAGCGCGACGCCCTGATCGCGCTCGCCGACCGCTTCGATGCCTCGGTCGGCCAGCTCGTCGGCCTGATGGCCTCCGGCTCCGGCGAGCTCGAGACCACCGCCAAGTCGATGTCGTCGACCGCCGAAGGCACCAACCGCCGCGCCGCCGTGGTCGGCTCCGCCGCCACCGAGGCCAGCCAGCGCGTCCAGACCGTCGCGGCTGCCGCCGAGGAACTGTCCTCCTCCATCACCGAGATCAGCCGTCAGGTCGCGCAATCCGCCGAAGTCACGGGACGCGCGGTCGACAGCGCCCGCCGTACCGACACCATCGTGCGCGCGCTCTCCGACGGTGCCCAGCAGATCGAGCACGTCGCCGAGCTGATCTCCAGCATCGCGGCGCAGACCAATCTGCTCGCCCTCAACGCCACCATCGAGGCCGCGCGCGCGGGCGAAGCCGGTCGTGGCTTTGCCGTCGTCGCCTCCGAGGTGAAGTCGCTGGCGAGCCAGACCGCGGAAGCCACCCGCGAGATCGGCGACAAGATCGCGCAGATCCAGGGCGCGACCAAAGAGGCCGTGGACGCGATCGGCGGCATCACCGCCACCATCGAGGAGGTCAGCCGCATCGCCACCTCGATCGGCGCCGCGATCGAGGAGCAAGGCGCCGCCACCGCCGAGATCGCCCGCAGCGTCTCGCAGACCGCGGAGGCGACCAGAGAGGTCACCACCAATATCGGCGGCGTCAGCACGGCCGCGAACGAGACCGGCAGCGCCGCCGGCATGGTGCTCGCGGCGGCCTCGAGTCTCTCCAAGCAGGCCGAACAGCTCTCCGGCGAGGTCGGGACGTTCCTCGCAGGCGTGCGCGCGGCGTAAGCTGCTCTTCGACCTCAGGACGTTTGGCGCGAAGGCGTCGCCACATTCGTTATGGCCGGGCATAGCCGTCCGAAGGTCGGCGTCGCTTTCGCTCGCCTATGGTCCCGGCCATCCACTTTTTTGCCGGGGCCGCCCGAAGAACGTGGATGCCCGGGCCTTCGCCTCGCCGAAGCGGCTTCGGCCGCGCAGGCGGGACAAGCCCGGGCATGACGAACACTTGGAAATGTTGGCGGATTATCGCCGTGCGAGGTTGCAACCGCTCGACAGCTGACGCGCCGATCCGGTCGAGCCGTCGTTCGACTGCGAGGGGAATTCCTCGAACGGCGAGTTCTGCTTGCCGGTATTGAATTCGAAGATCTTGCGGAACAGGCCCGGCGCCATCGCCGAGATCGGATTGACGCGCATCACGGGGGCGGCCGGGGTGCCGACGACCTCGTAGGTGACGCCGATCAGCCCCTCTTTGTCGCCGCCGCCGAGGAAGATGCCGAACAACGGGATCTGGCCAAAGATGTTGTTGACGCCATACATCGGCACGAAGGTGCCGCTCATGCAGACCTGGTTGCCGGGATAGTCGATCGAGCCCTCGATGGTGGCGCCGATCATCGGCCCCTTCACGACGCCGTCACGGATCGTCAGCGCGCCGTTCTGCCGCGTGAACTCGGCGCGCAGTGCGCTGAAGGAGACGCCGTTGCCGGTACCGTTGGGCGCGCCGGCGGCAACGCGCTCGAGCTGTGCCTCGCCCTTCACCGTGAAGTCGCGCACGTTGATGAGGCCTTCGCGGGGCGCGTTCGGCTCGGATGTCGGCGGCTCCATCGCCACCACCATCTGGCCGCCGACTGCCTTGGTGTAGGTGTCGGTGAAGCGCAGCAGCGCGCCGGCATCGCTGGTCTGGAGGTAGATCACTTCGCGGTTGCCCTGGGCGCGGCCGCCGCGCAAATCGGCGGCCACTGGCGTGTCGCGGCCGATCTTGCCGCTCAGCGTAAAGGCCTTGATGGCGCCGTTGCGTTTCGACATCTTGGCATCGACGCTGCGCATGGCCTCGCCGTTGAAGCCGGCGACGGCACCGAGCTTCACGTCGATGTCGAAATCGACGTTCTTCAGCTTGCTCTTGCTGTCGTCCTTGGAGTTGCCCGAGATCGCCGATTTCAGGAAAGCGCGGCCGTCGAACACGTCGCCACGCATGGTGCCGCGCACGACGCCTTCCTGGCTGCGCTCCACCTTCAACGATGCCTTGTCGCCGTCGGATGGCGCGTAGGTCGGGAAATTCGCGCTCATGAGATCGCCATTCGCATCGACCTCGAGCGAACCCTTGATCGAGGCGCCGCCGCCTTCGATGACGATGTCCTCGAAACGCGTCGATTGCGCCGTCGGCACCACCTTGAAGCTGGCCTTTCCGGACTTGCCCGGCAGCTTGACCCAGCCGGGCAGGATGTTGTCGAGCTTGACCGAGGTCAGGTCGGCCTCGACGCCGAGCTTCGTCGTCTGATCCGCATTGCTCGCGATCTTGCCCGACAGCTTGATCGGCAGCGATCCGCTGACGGCGGGGCTGAGATCGAACCCCAGACGCGCGCGGCTGGCATCGTCCAGCGTCGCCTGCAGGCGGACATCCGCGTCGCCCTCGGCCGGCTTGCGATAGTCGAGCGAGGCCGCCTGCCCGTTGATCTTGACGTCGCCCTTGACCTGATAGCCCTGGTTATTGGCGATGATCTTGAGATTGTTGGCCTCCAGCTTCTGGTTCATCACCAGCTTGTCGGCGGCAAAGCCGTTGAGGTCGGCAGTCACGGCATAGGTGGTGTCGGCCTTGGTCAGCTCGCCCTTGACCGGCATGCCGAGCTGGATGTTCGCCGAGAACGTCCCCTTGCTGGTGTTGGGATCGACGACGGTCGACGACAGATCGCTCAGGCGATCATTGGAGAGCATTTCGGCCGCCGCGGGCACCGGTCCGTCGACGCGAAACTTCGTCCGCGACGGCGACGGCTTGGGCGCCATGTCCGGCACCTCGAAGGTGAAGTCGGAAATCGTGATCTTGCGGCCGGCGGGCGTATCGGCAATCCCTTGCGCGATGTTCACGGTCGCGGTGCGGCCGGTCACGCGCGCCTTCAGATCGGCATCATGCACCACAGGCATGCCGTCCACGGGACGTACCGCGACGCCGCTCGCCACGATGTTGACCGACAGGCCGTCGTCAGGGATCGGGGGCCCCTTGCGCGGAAGGTTCTTCGTCGGCGAGTTGACGCCGATCTCGATGCGCTGGAGCGTGCCGCGCTCGATCCGCTCGATCACCCATTCGCGCAGCTCCGGGACGACGAGCGTCGGCCACATCCGCTTCAGCGCGGAGGCCGACATCGGCGTCCCCGCAAAGCCGAGCGTCAGCCGCGGCTCGCCCGAATAGTCGATCGCACCGGTGCCGGCGACTCCGATCTCGCCGTTGCTGATATCGGCCTGCGTCAGCAAGAGCCGCTTGTGGTCGGTGTCGAAGCGGAAGCCGATCGCAATGCGGTTGAAGACGAGCGGCGGCTCGTTGTCGATGCCGCCCAGCAAGATCGAACCGCCGCTGAAGCCGAGCTGCCAATCATTGATGGTGCCGTTCGGTGGCTCCAGATGCGCCAGCAGCGTCAGGCGGTTCGCGCCGGAGAGGATCTTGAATGGTGCGACCAGCACCCGCCGGTTCGCGTCCCATTCGACGTTGATCTCGGCCTGGTCGATCGCCATCGGGTAGTCGGGCGTGTCGGTATCGATGATATTGCCCGCACCGACCGCGATCTTGCCGCGGAAGAAGGTCGGCACCCCGTCGCGGCCGAGCTCGCCCTTGAGCTCGCCGGTCAGCGGCAGATCGGCGGTATAGGTGAGATCCTTGACCCGCAACGCCAGCAGGATGTTGGAGGTCGAGACCTTGTCGGCGCGGATGTCGACCGAGCGCACGCCGTTCTCGGCCGGCCCGATCGTGGCGCGCAGCATCCACGGGCGCGCGCCCTCCTCGCCGAGACTGAGCGCCACGCCGCCACGGCTCGGCCGGCGCAAGCTGAGCGTGATGTTCTCGAACGACCATTTGCTGCCGCGCTGCTGATCGTCGACGATCAGATTGCCGTTCTTCAGACCGATCTCGTTGAGGTTTTGACCGTCGAGGCCGGTCATGCTCAGGCTGTCGAGCCAGTCGAGGCCCTGAAGAATACCGCTCTGTGCGGTTGTCTGGGGAGCAGCCTGGGACGTGTCCGGGCTGGCAGGCGCTGTGGCGAATGGCGGCGGCGGCACGCCATTGCGGGGGAATGTCGGGGGCAGGCCGGCATCCTTCTTGGAAGCAACGCCGGTTGCCAACGGCTTTGCGGTGTCACCCGCCGAGACCGTGACTGTGCCGTCAGGCGCGATGCGGATCGCGAGCTCGGCATCGACGAGATTGAGGCTTTCCGCGCGCAGATGCCCCATGAGGAGACCCGCGCCCGACAGCTTCACCTCGGCCTTTGGCGCACTGGCGACGATGGCGTGATCGCTGTCGCGAACGATGATGTCGCGGATGCGGACGGCGATACGAATTCGCCCGGCCCGCTCGATCTGGGTGCCACCGATCTCCACGGTGTTGCCGTGGCCGATATTGTCCTCGATGGCGGCTGCCAGCCATGGGGTCGCGATATCGAGATTGATGGGACCGGCGCCGAGCCGCCACCACAGCGCACCGAAACAGCCGACGAAGATGACGACCACGGCCCCGACGACCATGGTGAAGCGCTTCAACCAGCGGTCGGCGACCAGCCAGCGGCGCAACGCCCCAAACGCGTCACCGAAACGATAGATACCGGAATTGGAACGCGACAACAGCCGGCGCGCGCGATGGCCCGCCGCTTCCTCCTGATCCGGATCCCAATCGGCCTCGTCCCATTCCTGCGGCTGTGGTTGACCGCCGCGCCGATCGAAGTCCCGCGTGTAATCCTGGGGCGACTTATTCCTTGCCATTGCCTCTCGATAAAGGCGCCCATCGTAGGATTGAGCGCCGCCGGGACCGCAGCCGTCGATGGGGAGCGAGGGCCCCCGCGCCGGCACTGCCGCCATACCTCGAATATTCCTGCTGTTCGTCATTTCGCCCCGGGAGCGCGTTCAACGAGCAGTGGGGTGGTGCGTGGAATTCCTTGTAACCATACTCCGGCGTCGTCAGACTTGCCCAGCCGAGGGCGCGATTCCGGCACACCGGACGAGAGCTGCAATACCGCTTTGGTTGACCTGCCGAAAGCGACGAAAGGAAGGCGTATGTCCAAGAAATCCCGAAAGAAATCGTCCAAAACGCCCTCCGGCAGTCCGACGGCTAAGAAGAAGGCCCTGAAAACGCGGGCACCGACTCAAACAAAGTCCGCGAAGACACAGCGGGCACCGGCGAGCAAATCAGCCGGGACCATAGCAAAAGCAGGATCACATAAGGCCGCATCGAAACAGTTAAATTCTTCCAAGTCGACCGCGGCCGCGAAGTCCGGCCTGGCCGAAGGCCAGAAGGCTCCCGCTTTCCGCCTGCCCCGCGACGGCGGCGATGTCGTCACGCTGGCGGACTATGCCGGACAAAAGCTCGTCCTGTTCTTCTACCCCCGCGCCGACACGCCCGGCTGCACCAGGGAGGCCATCGACTTCACTCGGCTGGCAGACGCCTTTGCCGCCGCCGGCACGGCCGTACTCGGCATCTCCGCCGATCCGTTAAAGGCCCAGGAGAAATTCCGCGACAAGCACAAGCTCGGCGTCCCCCTCATGTCGGATGAGACACATGAGATGCTGGAGGCCTATGGCGCGTGGGGCGAAAAGTCCATGTACGGCAAGAGCTTCCTTGGAATTCTTCGCACCACGGTGCTGGTGGGGAGCGACGGCAGCGTGGCCAGGGTCTGGCGCAATATCCGGGTCGACGGTCATGCCGACGAGGTGCTTGAAGCGGCAAGAAGTCTTTAACCAGACCTTTAAATTCGAATGTTCCCGTTTCCGGAAAATTAACCATGACCGGCCCAGATTGCTGCGGCAATTAGGCCGTACGGACTCATCCGACCGGCGCGGGAGTGCCGATGTCGAAAAGTTCTGCCCAACACTCGCAGCACCCCCAGCATCATCCTCACGACCACGGAAGGGCCTTCCATCGCCGTCCAGCTGCCGTAGCGGTTGCGATTCCCCTTCCCGCGACCGACGACGCCTACACCATCGTCCACGCCGGCAAGCAGGTCCGCTTCGGGCCCGTGGTGTTCTGGATCGTGGTCGGCACGGTGGTGTTGCTCGGACTGTGGTCGGCGGCGACCGCCACCTATTTCGCCTTCCGCGACGACGTCCTGACCCGGTTGATCGCGCGCCAGGCCGAGATGCAATACGCCTATGAAGACCGCATCGCCGAACTGCGCGCCAAGGTCGACCGCACCACCAGCCGACAGCTGCTCGACCAGGAACAGTTCGACCAGAAGCTCGACCAGATCATGAAGCGCCAGACGGCGCTGGAGTCCCGGGCCACGGCGCTCGGCGCCATGCCTGACGTGACCGGATCGATCCCGCGCGCGACGCCTCAGCGCGGTGACGCCGGCCAGAACGCGATGCAGGGCACGCCGAAGCCGTCGCCGATCAGCGACACCGTGATCTTCGTGGCGCCCCCGGACCGCGAAGCGCGACTCGAGTCGCGCGCGCCCACCGTCGCGGCGCCGCCGACCAACCAATTCGCCAAGAACCAGGGCTTCGACAACGTCCTGGTCCGGCTCACGACCTCGCTTGATCAGGTCGAGCGGCGCCAGATGGCGGCGCTCAACGCCGCCGAGGAAGGCATGGATTCACGCATGCGCCGGATGCGCGGCGTCGTCAGCGATCTCGGCCTCAACCTCGCCAATCTCGAAGCCGCCGTACCCCGCAGCGCGATGGGCGGACCTTTCGTACCGGTCAAATTGACGCCCAACGCCGGGCCATTCGAGAAGCAGCTCTATCGCATCAACACCACGCGCGCCGAGTTGGACCGTCTCAATCGCACCCTGGCGCTGGTGCCGTATCGCAAGCCCGTCATCGGCGAGGTCGAGTTCACCTCCGGCTTCGGCGTGCGCAGCGATCCTTTCCTCGGCCGGCCCGCGATGCATACCGGGCTCGACTTCCGCGCCGCCACCGGCGATCCCGTTCGCGTCACAGCCAATGGCAAGGTGGTCTCCGCCGGCTGGTCCGGCGGTTACGGCCGCATGGTCGAGGTCGATCACGGCAACGGGCTTTCGACCCGCTATGGTCATCTCTCCGAGATCAACGTGAAGGTCGGCGAGATCGTGAAGATCGGCCAGGTGGTCGGTCTCGTCGGTTCGACCGGCCGTTCCACTGGTCCGCATTTGCACTATGAGACCCGCATCGAGGGCGAAGCAGTCGATCCGCAGAAATTTCTGCGCGCCGGCGTGCGGCTCAGCGCAGGCTAGGCCCGCGCCGCTCTCTTCCGTAAGCGGCCCTTAGCGCCGGCCACCGCCCATCCCGCCTCCGGGACCACCAAAACCGCCACCACCCATTCCACCGCCGGGCCCCATCGGCCCGCCGGGCGAGCCCGTGCCGCCGGGTCCTGACGGACCGCCAGACCCTGAAGGCGCAGAGCCGGGCGTCGGACCGGGGCTCGATCCGGGCGCAGGCGCACCCGGCGCGCCGGGCTGGCCGCCGCCCGGCGTGACGACGCCGCGATCGGGATGCATGATCGAGCCGCCGGGCGACCGGTTGGGATGACCGGCACCACCCGGCGCCTGCATCGGCGATCCCGGAAATTGGCCGACGGCCTGCGCGGAGTCGACCTGAAGGCCGCGCGAACGGTCGAACACGCCGTTGACCACCATGCGCGCTTCGCCGGCGGCCGGGCCGAAGCGCGAGCCGTCATTGGCGATGAACCCGGATCCGAGCTGGAGGTTTGCGCCCACCCGCTGCACATAGGCCTCGATCGACAGGCGGCTGGCGCCAACGAGATCCGAAAAATCGTCGATCCGCGTGCGCGTGGCCTGCATCGCCCCCTGGCGCGCGCTGCCCTCGATCTGGACGCGCTGGCCGACGAGCAGGGGATCGACGCCGTTCAGCTTCAAGCCGCCGATTCGCAACCCGTCCGCCCCGCGCTCGACCAGACCCGTCACGCGCGCGGCCGCGTCGCGCCGCGGCTCGATCAAGCTTGCGACGATGACCCCGTCAGTACGGCGCAAGCCGTAGACGGCAACTTGCGTACCCGTGCGGAGCTTGCTCTCCTTGTCGCCGGCGACAATCTTCTGGCCGAGCACCGTGAGCTCGTTGTCCTTCACCTGTTCAATCGGACCAGAGACCTCGCTGGCGATCGTGATGTTGCGCGTGACGAGCGTGCCGTTGGCCTGACGGGTCGCAACCACGCGCGCGAGCTGGCCGATGCGCAGCGCCTTGGCGCTGGCCGCCTCGCCGTCGATCCGGACCGGAACGTCGCTCGCATAGGTGACGCGCTGGCCGTTGACGTAGATGCTGCCGAAACGCTGGATCACGCCGACGATCCCGGTGCCGCCGATGCCGTGATCATCGCCGCGCGTGATCCCGGTGCCACCGATGCCCTGATCGGTGCCGCGCTTGACCTGCGCATTGGCGATGGCCGTGCCGGCGAGCCAGAATCCCGCCAGCAGCAGGCGGCGGGAGATGAGCGGCGGCCGGCTCATGACGAAGCGCCCTCTTTGCCACCGTCCTTGCCGACCTCCTTCGCCACGCCCTCCTCATCGGCAGCTTCGCTATAGATGTAGATGCCGAAGTTCCAGCGGGCGTCGCCGCCCTTGTCCTTGGCGAGCGCCCGGTTGGCCTCGCGGTTGGCGGTTTTCAGCGCCTCCATGGCGAGCTCACGCGAGCGCGCTTCGAGCCGCCGCGCGAGCTTGGGCGAGATGTTGTTGTAGTGCACCGCCCGTTCGAGGAAGCGCGGCGCGGGCCCCGAGACGTTTTCCGCGGCGGCCGCGATATGGTCATGCAGATTGCGGCCGAGATAGTGCCATTTGCCGTCGTCCTCGCCGCTCGGCACGAAGGCGGCCTCGACCAGCTCGATCTCATCGGCGTCGTTGATGGTGACGAGCTTGCGGTCGATCCATTCGTCGAGCACCGCGCGCGGGCGCACGTCCTTGGTAACGGAGGCGACGAGCTGCTCGAACGAGGGCGCATCGCCCTCGGCGGTGCGCGGCAAAGGAAGCGGCTCGCCCTTGGCGTCGGTGAACGCAGGCGCGGCAAGCCAGCGCGCGATCACGGCACTGGTCAGCGACACCGCCGCCGGCGCCTCGTGCACGGGTGCGCCCGCGCCGCGCAGACGCGCCACCTCCTTGCGATGGATGCCGGTGAGCAGGCTGACCCGGCTGTCGGTCTGCTCCTTTCCTTCCAGGGCGAACTCGTGTTCGGCGACGTTGACGAAGAGCTCGCGAAGCAGCTGCGCCAGCGCCGGAAAGGTCATGCCGCTGCGGATGCACAGGCGCACGAGCGGGCGCAGCAGCCGCGCCAGCGGCGCGTGCAGCTTCCCGGCGGCATTCGGCTGCGGCGCCATCGGCTTGTCGGCCGACTTGTCAGCCTCCTTGGACCCGGACTTGGCATTCATGTCTGAATTGTACCGATGCCGCACGTGGGACACAATCCCACTTTTTTCCGCCAACCGATTGACGTGGTAAATTTTCCCACATATACGAAACGCCACTGAGGGCGCGACGTAAAGGGACACACCCCACAATGGCTGACCGCTTGGTCCGTATCTCCAGCTCACTGCGTGCTGTGCCGGCTCCCGACTGGGGGCACGGCGCGATCGAGCCGATGCTGCCGGCGCTGCTGCGCGGCGTGATCTTCATCTCGGTGCTGGCAGCACCGTTCCTCGCAGCGCTCCTCGCAGGCTGACCACCGTCATGCATCACACCCAAGAAACCTTGCAAGACACCCTGCGCCGCCCGTCGGTGCTGCACATCTTCAAGGTCTATTATCCCGACCTGTTCGGCGGCACGCTTACGGTGATCCGCGACATCTGCGCGAGCCTGAAGGACGCCTTCGCTTCCGCCGTGGTGGTCTGTTCGCGATCAGCCGGGCGGCGCGACATCGTGGTCAACGACGTCCCGGTCGAGCGCGTCCGGTCCTTCGGCAACCTCTTGTCACTGCCCATCGCCCCCACCTATCCCTGGCGTCTCTGGCGCAAGATGGCCGAGCATGATCTGCTCGCGCTCCACGCCCCCTTCCCGCTCGCCGACCTCGTTTTCGCCTTCGGATTCGGCGCGAAGCGACCGCTGGTGGTGCACTGGCACGCCGACATCGTCACCCATGCCGGCTTGCGCTGGTTCGTCGAACCCTTGATGCGACGGACGCTGCGGCGCGCCAAGGCGATCATCGTCTCGGATCATGCGCTGATCGACAACACGCCGCTGCTGCGCGAATTCGAGGACAAATGCCACGTCGTTCCGTTCGGCATCGACACCACGAGCTATGACTGGCCGAAGATCGAGCCGCACCATGTCAACGATCGCGGCCGGCTCGTGCTGGCCTGCGGCCGGCTCGTGCCCTACAAGGGTTTCGACGTGCTGATCCGCGCCGCAGCCGCGCACAATTTCGAAGTCTGGATCATTGGCGAGGGCGTCGAGCGGCCGCGGCTCGAGCAGTTGATCCAGGAGCTCGGACTCGGTGACCGCGTCCGCCTGCTCGGCTCGGTCAACGATTGCGAGCGCATCAAGCTGATGTGTTTCGCCGACGTCTTCGTGATGCCGTCGGTGACTAATGCCGAGACCTTCGGCCTCGTCCAGCTGGAGGCCATGGCCGCCGGCCGCCCGGTCGTGAACACGGCGCTCGACACCGCGGTGCCGCGCGTCGCCCGCCACGGCATGGAGGCGATCACCGTGTCGCCCGGTGACGCCGCGAAGCTGGGTGAGGCCATCGCGACTCTGATCCGCGATCCCGAGCGCCGCCGCCGCATGGGACTATCGGCGCGGACGCGCGCCCTCACCCGCTATTCGGCCACGGCCTTCAAGCAAGGCATGGAGACCGTCTACCGCGACGCCATCGCGGCACCGAGCGAGCAGCGTTCGGCGATCGCCGATCCGCCGCAGGCGACGGGCTGGGTGGACACCGTGCGGATCGCGGCGGCGCTGGCCTGGTCCGACATGCGCCACCGCTACGTACGCTCGTTGCTCGGCCCGTTCTGGATGTCGCTTCAGATGGCGATCGTGGTCGCGGTACTGGGCTCGGTGATCGGCCAGATATCGAACGCCGATGTGCTGTCGCGCCTGCCGATGCTCGCACTCTCGATGACGGCCTGGACCTTTCTCAACAGTGTGGTGCTCGATGCCACTACAGCGCTCCAGAACTCCGCAAGCTTGATCCGCGACCGGGCGCTGCCGCCGGTCATCTTCCTCCTGCAATGCACGTTCCGCCAGGCGCTGTTCGCGCTCCATAACGCCTGCGTGCCGCTGCTCCTGTGGCTCATCCTCTCCCGCCACGAGCACTCACACGCGCTGGCAGCGCTGCCTGGCCTGTTGCTGTTCGTGCTCTGCACCTTCGCATTGAGTATCGTTCTCGGTGCGATGGCAACGCGGTATCGCGACCTCAAGCCGATCATCGAATCCACATTGATGCTCGCGTTTCTCGCCTCGCCCATCATCTGGTCGTCGGAGATGATCAACCATCGCTCGGCCGTGATGCGGATCAATCCGCTGACGCATCTGTTCGCGGTGTGGCGCGAGCCGCTGGCGGGTGGCCATGTCGATCCCGCCAGCGTCATCTATGTCCTCGTCGCGCTGGCCCTCCTGATCTGTGCGAGCGTTCTGACGATGGTTCATCTGCGCAAAGCTGCATTCTGGATCTGATGCATGGTCTCGATCAGCCTTCGCAACATCTGTCTCGACTATCCGCTCTACGGCGCCTACGACTATTCACTGAAACGGCGGCTGCTCGGCCATCTCATCCGCGAGCCGGGCGAGATGCGGATCATCCGCGCCGTCGACAACGTCACGATCGAGGCCGAAGCAGGCAGCCGCATCGGACTTGCCGGCCCGAACGGCTCCGGTAAATCGACGCTGCTGCGGCTGATTGCCGGCGTCTATCCGCCGAGCAGCGGCGGCATCGCGATCCAGGGCAACGTCATGCCCCTGCTCGGCCTCAACGCCGGCGTCAACCTGGATTTCGTCGCGGAGGACAACATCGCGCTGCTGCTGCGGATCAGCGGCCGCAAGCCGACCCGCAGCGTGATCGACGAGATCTGGGCCTTCACCGAACTCGAGACCCGCATGCGGCGGATCCCGTTGCGGATGTTCTCCTCGGGCATGCTGATGCGGGTTCTGTTCGCGACCGCCACCGCCTTTCCGGCCGACATTCTTCTGCTGGACGAATGGCTCAGCGTGGTCGACGAGCACTTTGCGGAAAAGGCTCAGGAGCGCCTCCTCAACCTCGTATCGCAGGCGGCGATCGTGATCATTGCCTCCCACGACCAGCCGCTGCTGCGTCGTACCTGCAGCAGCATCATCAATCTCGATCGCGGCCGCATCGCCTCGACCGTCTCCGTCGAGCCGCCGTCGCCCCTTCCCTTCGAGTTCCGCGAGAAACGCGCATGAAACAGAACATCCTCGTCGTGTCCGAGTCGCTCGGACAACCCAATCACAAGCGAGGCATCTTCCACTTCACCCGGGAATTGGTCCGTTCGCTCGCATCGGAGGGCCACGAGCTCACGCTGCTGGTGGAAACTTCCAAGCGCTACCGCAAGCTGTGCCGGCGCGAGCGACGTACAAGGCTGTTTCCGGCACAGTCGCGCAACATCGAGCTGCTCGCCCTTTATCGCTTCCTCGACGAAGTCAATGTGAGTGGGCCGGTGACGCTCAGCGGCACGCGCCGCAAATTCGACTGGCTCCGCCACAGGGTCGGCATGCTGCTGTCGCGGGACAATGTCCTCTGCCTCCTGCGCGCGATCGGCGTGCGTGGCCTGCACGCTCGGCTGATCGAGAACCGGACCGCGGCGCTCGAATACATTCCGCCGGATCTGCGCCACCTCGAACTGTTCCGCGACTTCCAGCTCGAGCCCGGATTCTTCAACTATCAGGACTCCTCAGCCTTCTTTCTGCTGCCGCCGCCGCGGATCGACGCGCGCGACTATGACGTGATCGTCGTGGACACCCCGACGCGGGTGGCGATCAAGCGCAGACCGGACGCAAAAGTCATCTGCGTCGTTCACGATTTGCTGCCGCTCACCGACCTCAAGCTCAGCGACATCGCCACACGGCAATTCCTGGCGCGGATCCTCACCAGCCTGCGTCAGGCCGACGAACTCGCCTTCGTTTCAAACTATAGCATGATGCGGTTCAGGGAACTGTTGCCGCAATTTGCGCACCTGCCGGCGCGGGTCGTGTATCCCCGCACCCGGTTCGACGCCCCGGATGTCCTGCATCTGCCAGCCCCGTCGGGGCGTCCGGGGCGGCCGAGCTTCGTCATCATCGTGTCGAACGAGCCGCGCAAGAACGTCGCCATCGTCATCCGCGCCTTCCGCAGCGTGCCCCAGGCCGATCTCGTCGTGATCGGCTATGCCGGCGAGATCAGCCGGATGCGCAATCTCCCGCAAAACGTCCGCTTCGCCGGCTATGTCGACGAGCATCAGAAAGCCGCCCTGATTGCGGAGGCCCATGGCCTGATCATGCCGAGCCTGGCCGAAGGCTTTGGCATACCGATCATCGAGGCGCTGGCTGCGAGCACGCCGGTGCTGTGCTCGGACATCGCGGTGTTCCGCGAGGTCGCGGGCGAGCTTGCCGACTATTTCGACCCGTTCTCGCCCGACTCGATTGCGGCCTCCGCCACCCGCGTGCTGACGCGGCAAGAGGAGTGGCGCGGCAAGATCCGGGCACGACGCCATGAGCTTGCCGATCGATTCGGCTACGAGACCCAGGCCCGCGACTTCCTCGGGCATGAGATGCCCAGAGAACGCCTGGTCGCGGCACAATAGGCGTCATCCACATGACGACCCAACGCGCGGCGTGGCCAGGTGCCAGCGGCCTGCAAGGCTGGCATGACCGATGGGAGACCTGGCGCAGCTCGGCCGCGCTGATCCAGGCCGCGGACGTGCTCGTCGTCCTGACCGCGGCGTCGCTCCCTTGGTCGACCACGGCGCCTTCGATCTTCGTCGGGCTCTTTCTGCTCGCGGTGACGCCGACCATCATCTGGCGTGACTATGCGCGCAGGCTCGCGCAGCCCGCGTTTGCCCTGCCCTTCGCGCTCCTGCTGCTCGCGCTTCTTGGCACGCTGTGGTCGGACGGCGTGTGGGCGGATCGGCTGCACGCGATCAAGCCGGTCGCAAAGCTCGTGCTGATTCCACCGCTGCTCTACCATTTCAGCCGGTCCGAGCGCGGCTTGTGGGTCTGCATCGCCTTCCTCACCTCCTGCGCGCTGCTTGCCGTGTTCTCCTGGCTCGTGCTGCTCAACCCCGCCTGGAAGATCGCCGCGACGGTGTCATCAGGCGTTCCCGTCAAGAATTACATCGACCAGAGCCAGGAATTCGCGCTCTGCGCCTTTGCGCTTGCGCTACCCACGCTGTCCTTCTGGCGCAGCGGAAGCACCATCACGGCAATCGCCTGCCTGGCGTTGATCCTGCTGTTCGCTACCAACATGGTGTTCGTCGCTTCCGCCCGCACGGCACTGCTCTGCATCGCCGTGCTGCTGGGATTGTTCGCGTGGAGGCATCTGGGCCGACGCGCGGCACTGCTCTTGCTCGCGGCCACAGTCGCTGCGAGCGCGCTCGCCTGGATGACGTCGCCCTATCAGCGCCAGCGCATCACCGACATTGCCGTTGAATATCGTCACGGCCATGAGGACATCAGCCGCGCCTCGACCGCGCAGCGGCTGACCTATTGGCGCAAGTCGCTTTATGCCTTCGCCGAGGCGCCCCTGATCGGCCACGGTACCGGCTCGATCAAGCGGCAGTTCGAGCGCGCCGCCACCAGCGAGAGCCCCCTCGATGCCGAGGTTGTCAGCAATCCCCACAACCAGACTCTCAATGTCGCCGTGCAGTGGGGCTTGGTCGGCGTCGTCCTGCTCTACGCCCTATGGATCGCGCATCTTCGCCTGTTCCTGGGCGAAGGCCTTGCCGCCTGGATCGGCCTCGTCGTCGTGGTGCAAAACATCGCGAGCTCGCTGCTCAACTCGCACCTGTTCGATTTCCACGAGGGCTGGATGTACGTGCTCGGCGTCGGCGTCGCCGGCGGCATGGCGCTGAAGGCCCGAGCCGAAGCAGAGAGCGGCAGTCAGCCGTGATTACTGGCTCCGCTCGTGGCCGACCTCGCCGGTGATGACGTCGCCGAACAGCTCCCAGGCCTGCCCGTTGAAGCGCATCAGCTGCATCTGCTCGATCGGGAAATAATCGTCGGGCGAGGTGTTGACCATGATGCCCGGCAGTATCAGGTCGGTGTGGAAATCCTTCAGGCTCGCGGCCTGCTTCATCACGTTCTCGCGGGTGAGATTGTCGCCGCACTGCTTCAGGACCTGCGTCATCGCTTCGGCCTGGACATAGCCATAGATGTTGTTGGAGTTGGCCTTGTCGCCATCGGGATAGTACTTGTCCATGAACGCGCGCCACTTCACCACGGCCGGATCCTTGTCCCAGGTGGGATCGGTCGGGTCTTTCAGATAGACCGTCGAGATGATGTCCTTGGAGTATTCGAGCCCGGCGGGCTTGAGCACCGAGGCGACCGAGGTCGCGGTGTTGGCGAGGAAGAATTTCGGCTTCCATCCGAGCTCGCCCACCTTCCGGATCGCCTGTGCCGAACCTTTCGGTGCAGCCCATGAGAAGAAGATGTCGGCGCCGGAATCGTGAAGTGCAACGATCTGCGAGTCGATCGAGGGATCGCTGACCTCATAGGATTTGTCCGCGATGATCATGCTGGCCTTGTCGCCAAGCCCATCCTTCAGGCCCTTGAACTGGTCCTTGCCGGCATCGTCGTTCTGCCAGAACACCGCGATCTTGCTGTTGGGGAAATGATCGCGGATGTACTTTGCGTAGATCCGTCCCTCGCTCTGGTAGTTGGGCTGGAAGCCCATGGTCCATGGGAAATTCTTGGGATCGCCGAACTTGGTGCCGCCGGAGGCGACGAAGAGCTGCGGCACCTTCTTGGCGTTCATGTATTTCATGATCGCGGAGTTCGAGGGTGTGCCGAGCGCCTGGAAGATCAGCAGCACCTCATCGCTCTCGACCAGCTTGCGCGCCTGCTCGATCGCCTTCGGCGGCGAATAGGCGTCGTCATAGCTGACGAAGTTGATCTTGCGGCCGTTGATGCCGCCTTGATCGTTGATCATCTTGAAGAACGCGGCTTCGGTCTTTCCGATCACGCCATAGGACGATGCCGGCCCGCTATAGGGCATGATGTTGCCGATCTTGATTTCGGTGTCGGAGGCGCCGGGATCGTATTTCTTCTGCGCCAAAGCCGGTGTCGTGACGAGCACTCCGGCAGCAAGCATGGCGAGGGCAGCGAGGTTTTTGCGACGACCCGGCATCGTTCTCTCCCCTATGTTTTGTAGTCTTGTTTTGTGAGGAGTGTCGCAAGGAGACTCGTCGCTGGCAAGCGCGACGATTTTCCGCGAGGTGAAACGACGGATCCGGAACCTACGTGACGCGCCGCAACAGATTCAGAACGCGTCCGTCGATCACGAGCAGCGCACTGCCGATGACGACAGCTCCTGCAATCTCTCTCGCGCCGAGATCGGCTCGCCCAGCACCAGCCATCCCAGCAGGATGGCGGTGACCGGAATGAGCAATGTCACCAACATGACATTGGTTGCGCCGGAGCGCCGGATGATCTGAAAGAACACGATATAGGCAAGGGCTGTCGACAGAGCGGCAAGACCAAGCACGGCGAGCCATGTCGTGATCCCCGGTATGGGCAGATGCCATGGCTGTTCTACCGCCCCGGCGACGATCGCCATCATCACCGTTGAGGCCATCAGCTGAAACGTTGCCGTTCCCAGCGGCGGAGAGTCCTTCAGCAGCCGCCGCGCGGCGAGCGCCGCAAAGCCATAGCTGAGCGCGCCGCCAAGGCAGAGCAGGATGCCGAGCCCCTGCCCGGTCCGCGTCTCGATGCCCCAGCCGCGCAGGATGACCACACCAGCGATGCCGAGTGCCACGCCGGCAACCCGCCGCATCTGCAAGGCTTCCTCGCCGGCCATCGCCATGACGATCACCGTGAACAGCGGCGTGGTGGCATTCAGGATCGACGCCAGTCCGCTCGGAATGAAAGTCTGACCGATCACGATCAGCGAGAACGGGATGACGTTGTTGAACAACCCGATCACAGCGAACGGCTTCCAGGCCGTTGTGCTTTTGGGAAAGCTGATCCCCTGCATGCGCAGGAGCGGCAGCAGCATGGTCGACCCAAGCGCGACACGCAAAAGCACCAGCGTCAGCGGCGGCAATTCCCGCAGCGCCGCGCCATTGAAGAAGAACGACCCACCCCAGAGTATCGAGAGCACCGCGAGCAGCGACCAGTCGCGCGCATCGATCCGGGTATCGTTCGGGGGCATGGCGTCTCACCTCGGCCCATCGCCTAGGATGGCACGGAGCACCTTGCCACCCGATTTCTGACAAGGCGCCCGTGTTCTAGGACGACGCGGTCTCAGCCCCCTCACGCTTTCGCGCATCCCCGACGATATCGGCAACAACTGCTCCGATCACCAGGGTACCGCCGATGAGCGCGTGGGTGGCGGGTATCTCGCGGAAGGCAACCCAGATCCAGAACGGCATCAGCGGCGTTTCCAGCGTCGCGATCAGGGAGGCCTGTCCTGATGGCAGCAGGCGTGAGCCGAGCATGTAGAAGGTCAGGCCGAGCGCGACCTGAAGGCAGCCGAACATCGCGAGGATCACAAGGCCATTGCCGCCGACATGGGCGATGTCACGCGCAAAGGGGAGGCTGACGAGACTGCCGAGGAAATTCGACAGCGCCGCTGCCGCCACCATCGACGTTTCGCGGTGGCGTCGAACCACAACCGTCATGCCCGAAATGGCGAGCACCATCAGGCAGCTCAGAGCCAAGCCGTCGACATCGGCGCCGGCATGCACGCCACCGACCGTGATGACGACGCCGGCAAAGGCAATCAGGCTCGCAATCAGCGTGCGCCATGTGGCGGCTTCGCCGAGCCACAGCCACGCGAGTGCAGCGGCGACGAAGGGCTGAGTTGCGATCAGCACCGCAACATTCATGACGTTGGTCATCTGAAGCGCGGGAATGAACGAGACCATGCCGATGGTGGACAAGGAGGCGACGAGCAAGCCGCCCTTCCCCGGCACCACCAACTGCCACAGCGCAGCGCGCCCCTGCATCAGGACGAGAAACACGCTGATCAGCCCGCCGGCGAACACGCCGCGCCAGAACAGGATGGTCCAGGGATCGAACGGCAACAGTCGGGTGAAGAACGGCGCCGTGCTCCAGGCAACCGCGGCTGAGATGACGAGGGCAATGCCGAGACCGCGTTCCGAACGAGGCTGCCCCATGTCGATGCGACCTGACTAGGACGGCTTCTTCGGCCGCGACACCAGCTCGATCATCCGGCCTTCATCGTCGTCCGGCATCGCCGCCTTTGCGTGCGCGTAGGACTCGACTGCGGCGCGCGAGACCAGCGGCTTGTCCGCCAAGAGGCTCTCGGCGAGCTTGACTGCATAGGCGGCATCCTTGTGCCGCAACGCTGCCGTGAAGGTCGCGCCGCTGAAATCGCGGGCGACCATGCGCTTGGAATGACGCTGCACCTGCGGGCTTGCGGCGACGCCCGCCTGGATCGACTCCAGCACCAGGTTCATGTCGAGCCCGGCCTGCTCGGCGATGGCGAGGCCCTCGGCAAGGCCGGCGATCTGGATCGCGCCCAGGAGATTGTTGATGAGCTTGTAGACTGTGCCGGTGCCGACCGCGCCGAAATGGCGGATGGTCGAGCCGATCGGTTCGAGGAACGGCCGCGCGCGTTCGAGGTCGGCCGCGTCTGCGCCGGCCAGCAGCGTCAACTTCCCGGCTGCAGCTGCATCGGGCAATCCGGTGACGGGGCAATCGATGTAGATGAGCCCGCGCACATTGAGCTCGCGGCCCATCTCGCGGGCATGGTCATAGGAGACGGTCGAGCATTCGATCGCGATGGTGCCGGCCTTCGCCGTCTTGGCGGCGCCCTTGGGACCGAGCCAGACGGCACGTGATGCCTCGTCGTCGGCAACCATGGTTACGACCGCATCGGCATCGATCGCGGCATCCTCCGGCGAGGTCGCCCAATGCGCGCCACGCGCGATCAGGTCTTCGGCCTTGGCCTTGCTGCGATTCCACAAGGTCACCGTAAAGCCGGCATCGAGATAGCGGCCGGCCATGCCGTGCCCCATCCGACCAAGCCCGATGAAGGCGACACGGGGCATGATCAGTCCACGTCCTCGATGTCGCCGCTCGTGGTGCCGAAGGCGCGCTGCGCCAGCGTCGCGGCCATGAAATCGTCGAGCTCGCCGTTGAGCACGCCCGACGTGTCGGAGGTCTGCACGCCCGTGCGCAGATCCTTCACCATCTGATAGGGCTGCAGCACGTAGGAGCGGATCTGGTGGCCCCAGCCAATATCGGTCTTGGCGGCCTGGTCGGCGGCGGCCTTCTCCTCGCGCTTCTTCAGCTCGATCTCGTAGAGGCGCGCGCGCAGCATGTCCCAGGCCTGCGCCCGGTTCTTGTGCTGGGAGCGGCCGGCCTGGCAGACCACGGCGACGCCGGTCGGAATATGCGTCAGGCGCACCGCGGACTCGGTCTTGTTGACGTGCTGGCCGCCGGCGCCGCCCGAGCGCATGGTGTCGGTGCGGACGTCGGATTCCTTGATGTCGATCTTGATGCTGTCGTCGATGACGGGGAATACCTGCACGCTCGAGAACGAGGTGTGCCGCCGCGCATTGGAATCGAACGGCGAGATGCGCACCAGGCGATGCACCCCCGCTTCGGTCTTCAGCCAGCCATAGGCATTGTGGCCGGAGACCTGGATGGTCGCCGACTTGATGCCGGCCTCTTCGCCCTCGGACTCTTCGAGGTACTCGACCTTGAAGCCGTGCGTCTCGGCCCAGCGCGTGTACATGCGCAAGAGCATCTGCGCCCAGTCCTGGCTCTCGGTGCCGCCGGCACCGGCATGGACCTCGAGATAGGAATCGAAGCGGTCGGCCTCGCCCGACAGCAGCGCCTCGAGCTCGCGCCGCGCCACTTCCTTCTTCAGGTTCTTCAGCGCAGCTTCAGCCTCGGCAACGACGCCGTCATCGCCCTCGGCCTCGCCGAGCTCGATCATGCCAATGTCGTCTTCGAGCTGCTGCTCGACCTTGCCGATACCGGACAGCGAATCCTCAAGCGAGGTGCGCTCCTGCATCAGCTTCTGGGCTTTCTGGGGATCGTTCCAGAGGTTGGGATCTTCTGCGAGCTTGTTCAGCTCAGCGAGGCGCGCCGTCGATTTCTCGACGTCAAAGATGCCTCCTCAGCAGCCCGACTGACTGCTTGATCTCTTCTACCAACCGTTCGATTTCGGCGCGCATGTCGTTCTCGTATCGCGGGATAGGGCCCGCATCCAATTGAGGTGGGGATGTAACGGCGGCGGTCGCAAAGCGCAACCGCGATCGTCAGCCTTATCCGCGGCCTAGTACAGTCCGCCGGTGCCGGGCCGCATGAAGAAGCCGGAATCCGGCTGCTGCTGCTGCGACGCCGGCATGCGGCCGTCGGCATCGGCCACGCCAATGACCGAATAATTATCCGGCGGCGCCGTGCCCGGCTTGAAGGCTTCGAGGATGGTTCCGCCGGTCTCGCCCGGGCCAGCGCGCATGCCGGTCTTGGCGACGACGCGCACGAGCTTGATGCCGGCCGGCACTTTGAACGGCACGGCGGGCTTGTCGGCGAGCGCGAGCTGGAGGAAGTCGCGCGCGATCGGAGCCGCCAGATGGCCACCGGTCGCGGCGTTGCCCTTACCCAGCGGCCGCGGCTTGTCGTAGCCCATATAGATGGCGACGGCGATATCGGGCGAGAAGCCGACGAACCAGGCGTCCTTGGCCTCGTTGGTGGTACCGGTCTTGCCGGCGATCGGCTTGCCGACCGCCTTGATCACGGTCGCGGTACCGGCCTGCACCACGCCTTCCATCAGCTCGGTGATCTGATAGGCGGTCATGGAATCCAGCACCTGCTCCCGGCGGTCAATCAGCTGCGGCTCGGGCTGGTTCTTCCAACCGCCCGGCGCGTCGCAGCCGCGGCATTCGCGCTGGTCATGCTTGAAGATGGTGTGGCCGTAGCGGTCCTGGATACGGTCGATCAGCGTCGGCTTCACCCGGCGGCCGCCATTGGCGAGCATCGAGTAGGCCGTGACCATGCGCATAGCCGTCGTCTCGCCGGCGCCGAGCGCGTAGGACAGATAATTCGGCAGCTCGTCATAGACGCCGAAGCGGCGGGCATATTCGCCGATAAGGGGCATGCCGATGTCCTGCGCGAGGCGCACCGTCACGGTGTTCAGCGACTGCCGCAGCGCATTGCGCAGCGTCACGGGTCCCTGGAACTTGCCCGAGGAGAAGTTTTCAGGCCGCCACACGCCGGCACCCTGCCCCTGGTCGATTTCGATCGGCGCGTCGAGCACGACGGTCGACGGCGTATAGCCATTGTCGAGCGCGGCCGAATAGACGATCGGCTTGAATGAGGAACCCGGCTGCCGATAGGCTTGGGTGGCGCGATTGAACTGGCTCTGGTCGAACGAGAAGCCGCCGACCATCGCGAGCACGCGGCCGGTCCAGGGATCCATCACCACCATCGCTCCGGAGACTTCCGGGATCTGGCGGAGCCGGTACTGGCCTTCGACGGGCTGACCGTCCTTGTAGAGCGGATCGGCATAAATGACGTCGCCGGGCTGAAGCACCTGCGACACCGCGCTCGGCGTCTTGCCCCTTGCGCCGCCCTGCGCGGCCCGCGCCCAGCGCACGCCGTCGACGGTGACGATGCCGGTCTCGCGCTGCTTGCTCACGGCGCCGCCGAGCTCGCGGCTCGGCTGGAAGCCGATGCGCGCCGACTGGTCGCTGGTCTCCAGCACCACCGCCATGCGCCATGGCGAGATGTCGGAGAGCGATTTGATCTCGGCGAGCCTCACGCCCCAGTCGCCCGAGATGTCGAGCTTGCTGATGGCGCCGCGATAGCCCTGCTGCTCGTCATAGTTCACGAGGCCGGCGACCATGGTCTTGCGCGCCATGACCTGGATCTTGGGATCGAGTGTGGTGCGGACAGAGAGACCGCCCTCATACAGCTTCTTCTCGCCGTAGCGTTCGAAGATGTCGCGGCGGACTTCCTCGGCGAAATATTCGCCGGCGAAAGTGTGGGCCCCGTTGGAACGGCTGGTGACGGCGAGCGGCTCCTTGCGCGCCTTCTCGGCGTCGGCCTGCTTGATCCAGCCGTTCTCCTGGAGACGGTCGATCACGTAGTTGCGGCGCTCGATGGCGCGGTCGCGGTTACGCACCGGATGCAGGGTCGCCGGCATTTTCGGCAGCGCAGCCAGATAAGCGGCTTCCGCCACGGTGAGCTCGTTCACCGACTTGTCGAAATAGACCAGCGACGCCGCCGCGATGCCGTAGGCGCCGAGGCCGAGATAGATTTCGTTCAGATACAGCTCGAGGATCTTGTCCTTCGAGTAGGTCTTCTCGATACGCATCGCCAGCAAGGCTTCCTTGATCTTGCGCGCGAAGGAGACCTCGTTGGTCAGAAGGAAGTTCTTGGCGACCTGCTGGGTGATGGTCGAGGCGCCCTGCGGACGCCGGTTGGAGCCGTAGTTCTGGATGTAGACCAGGCCTGCGCGCGCCATGCCGGTGTAGTCGATGCCGCCATGCTCGTAGAAATTCTTGTCCTCGGCCGCGAGGAACGCGTTGATCACGAGCTTGGGCACAGCCTGGATCGGCAGATACAGCCGCCGCTCCTTGGCGTATTCGCCGAGCAGCGAACCGTCGACCGCGTGCACGCGGGTCATCACCGGGGGCTCGTAATCCTGGAGCTGAGAGTAGTCCGGCAAGTCCTTGGAGAAATGCCAGATCAGGCCTGCCACGGCCCCGACACCGACAAGGAACACCACTGTTCCCGCGGCGAACAGGAAGCCCATGAACCGCACCAGCAAGCGCATTATGTGTTTATCCGTTCAAACTCTGGATCAGCCCAGTATCAGCCCCTTGGCATCCAAACAGGAGCCAACCTTCACGTCGCGAATTCACCGGCTTACGCAATGACATCTGTGCCGGACTTGAGACGCTTGCCGCGCGAGATTCTCTCCAATTCCGGAACCCGCGGCGGCATTTTTATAAAGCGCCCGCTGTGGCCAAACTAGGGCTTTTGCGGCGGGACGGAAAAACCCTTTCAATTCGAGGATCTGGCCGTGGCCATCCGCTTGGTCAAAAACCCGTCGATGGCCTGCGCCATGGAGCCCACGGCACGGGACCGCCACCCCTCCGAGACCAGGTGCTCGAGGTCCCCCTTGTTGGAGACATAACCAATCTCGACCAGCACCGAGGGCACGTCGGGCGCCTTCAGCACCCGGAAGCCCGCCGACTTCAGGGGATGCTTGTGCATGCGCACCGTCGCCTTCATTTCTCCCATCAGGAGGCGGGCAAAACGGTTTGAAAAGGTGCGGGTTTCCCGCTGCGTGAGGTCGATCAATATGTCGGCGACGTCGGTCGGCTCCTCCGCGAGGTTGAAGCCCGCAATCGCATCCGCTCGGTTCTCCGCATCGGCCAGTCGCTGGGCCTCGGCGTCGGACGCCTTGTCGGAGAGCGTATAGATGGTCGCGCCTTGCGCATCGCCCTCGGCACGGGGCAACGCATCGGCGTGAATCGAGACGAACAAGGCGGCCTTGAGGTTGCGCGCGATCTTGGTCCGGTCGTTGAGGGGGATGAAGGTGTCGTCGTCCCGCGTCATGACCACGCGGTATTTGCCGGCCTTCTCCAACTTGTCGCGTAGCGCCAGCCCGAAGGCCAGCACCAGGTTCTTCTCGCTCTCGCCGCTCGACTGCGTGCCGTTGTCGATCCCGCCATGGCCGGGATCAATCACGACCACCGGACGGCCATCGGCCTTCTGCTGCGCGGCATCCGGAGTTGCCGTGGCGGGAACCGTGGCAGGCGGCGCCTCGGCGATCGCGGGCCGCAACTCGGGACGATTTTCGGGGGCGGCCGATGACGTGAAGGCGGTACGATCGACCTCCTCCAGCTCGAGCACAAGCCGAGCCGGCTGGCCATTGGCGGCCTCGACCATGTAGGAATTGGCGATCTTCGCCGGCCCCGTCAGGTCGAACACGATTCGCGAGCCGCCGGGCATGACGAGCCCATAGCGGAAGGCCTTGACCAGCCCCCGCCCCCCGCTCCCGATACCGGCGGGCAGCTGAAAATTGACTTGCGGCACGTCCACCACCACCCGGTAGGGGTCGGCAAGCGTGACGGCACGGAACGTAACGGTCTGGTCGATGTCGAGGATGAAGCGGGTCTGCTTGCCATCGCCGGCCAGACGTGCAGCCGAGGCGACTGGAAAATTCGCTGCCGCAACAGGGGGTTGCGGTTGGCTTTCCGCCGCGCTCAGGCGGGAAGAATCAGCGCATGGCAATACTGCAGCGCACAACAGCACGCATCCCAGCAAAACCCTTTGATTAGTGCGGCTCGCCACCGAATCCGTGCCTCCGAGCAGCCCTTTTAACGCAATAGAACCACAGGGTTAAACGATCCTTAAATGACAGACGTGCGAAACTCGCTGACTGTGACCGCCGTGCGACGCTCCCTTGCACGGATGGCTCATTCCTCGTATGTACGGAATGCTGACGGCCGATATTTCCGGTTGTGTCGCATTCAGCCTCCCGGTGCAGCGCCGGAACTCTCAAGACTTGGGAATTCCAGCGTTTTCCGTTCCTCTCCAAGACCAGCGCGGTGCGCGGCAACGAGATGGAGCGGGTCAAGCCCCGGCGGCGGACGGTTCTGGGTTACCACTCACGTCACCCGGGCGGTTCTGACAGCGACGTAACCCATTACCCGGTCCCTTGATCCCAAGGGAGCGGTTCGTGACCCCCAAGGCGAGCGCGCTCGCGCCATGCCTGGCCAGCAGCAACTGATTGAGGGGCGGCCCCGCCGCCCAGTGTTTCATACGGGCCGACGCTTGATGCGCCAGACTGTGCCGACGAATTCTGAAGGACCATTCGCGACGCTGCGGAGTGAAAATCCCGCGCGCCGCATTGGTCCTGAAGCTTCCGGTTCGGCAAGGCGCGAGAGACGGCGTTTCGGCCTTCCCCTCACCCCCGAATCAGGTGGACCGTCGCGTCACCCGGCAGCGCTGAACGCGCCCACGGTGAGTCGCGCCCGCCGCCGCCAAGAGTTAAGACATGCCCAACAAGATGTTGATCGATGCCACCCACCCGGAGGAGACCCGGGTCGTCGTGGTCCGCGGCAATCGCGTCGAAGAGTTTGATTTCGAGACCGCACAACGCAAGCAACTGCGCGGGAATATCTACCTCGCCAAGGTCACCCGGGTCGAACCCTCGCTCCAGGCCGCTTTCGTCGAATATGGCGGCAACCGCCACGGCTTCCTCGCCTTCAGCGAAATCCATCCTGACTACTACCAGATCCCGGTCGCCGACCGGCAGGCGCTGATTGAAGCTGAGGAACAGGCTCATCGCGAGGCCGAGGAAGAGAGCGAGAACCGCTCCCACGGCCGCCGCCGCTCGCGCCATCGCAATGCCCGCCGCCGCGGCCATGGCGAGCGCGTCCGCAGCGACATCGTCGAAGGCCTCGACGCCGGCGCCGATCCCGCAGCCCAACCGGTCGAGGGCGAGGCCCTTCCTGCGCACGCCGAGGGCGCTTCGCACGAAGGCGAGCACCTGCACGCCGATGCCGAGCATCACGGCGAGCACGAGGGCCACGATCACCACGACCATGGCGATCATGATCACGGCGATCATCGGGCCCATGATGACGATCACCATCACGCCCACGATCATGGCGATCATGATCATCACGGCGAGCACGATCGTCACGACCATGATCATGCCGACGAGACGCCCGCGCCTGTCGCGGCCGTCGGCGCCGAGCCTGTGGTCGCAACCGAGACCGTTTCCGAGCCGCACGAGGCTCAAGCCGTCGAAGCGCAGGCCGTCGAATCTCACGCGTCCGAAGCCCCCGCCGAGGTTCTCGCCGAAGCCGTGACATCGGTGGCTGAACCGGCCGACGCCGTGTACGGCGATGGCGCCGAAGCGCCGCATTCCGAGGCCGCGGAAGTGGCCGACGAAGACGACGACGAAGAGGACGAGGACGGCGAGGAAGCCGAAGAGGAGCTCGTCGAATCCGTCGGTGGCGACGACGTGCTGGAAGAAGTGCCGGAGCGCACCTTCCGTCCGCGCCGCCAGTACAAGATCCAGGAAGTCATCAAGCGCCGCCAGGTGATGCTGGTGCAGGTCGTCAAGGAAGAGCGCGGCAACAAGGGCGCTGCGCTCACGACCTATCTGTCGCTCGCCGGCCGCTATGCCGTGCTGATGCCGAACACCGCGCGCGGCGGCGGCATCAGCCGCAAGATCACCAGCGCCCAGGACCGTTCGCGCCTGAAGGAAGTGGTGCAGGATCTCGACGTGCCCGAGGGCATGGGCATCATCCTGCGCACCGCCGGCGCTGCCCGCACCAAGCCCGAGATCAAGCGCGACTTCGAATATCTGATCCGGATGTGGGAGACGGTGCGCGACCTGACGCTGAAGTCGCAGGCCCCCACCCTCGTCTATGAGGAAGGCTCGCTGATCAAGCGCTCGCTGCGCGACCTCTATAACAAGGAGATCGACGAGATCCAGGTGGCCGGCGAATCCGGCTACCGCGAAGCGCGCGACTTCATGAAGATGCTGATGCCGGCCAATGTCAGCGCAGTGAAGCAGTACCGCGACGGTCAGCCGCTGTTCTCACGGATGGGCGTCGAGAGTCAGCTGGACGCGATGTTCTCTCCGACCGTGCAACTGCGCTCGGGCGGCTATGTCGTGATCAACCAGACCGAGGCGCTGGTCTCGATCGACGTCAACTCGGGACGATCGACCCGCGAGCACCACATCGAAGACACCGCCCTCAAGACCAATCTGGAAGCGGCCGAAGAGGTCGCCCGTCAGCTCCGCCTGCGCGACCTCGCCGGCTTGATCGTCATCGATTTCATCGACATGGACGAGAAGCGCAACAACCGCGCGGTCGAGCGCAAGCTGTCCGATTGCCTCAGGCAGGATCGCGCGCGCATCCAGGTTGGTCGCATCTCGCATTTCGGCCTGCTCGAGATGTCGCGCCAGCGCATCCGTGCCAGCGTGCTGGAATCCTCGACCGATCCCTGCCCGCATTGCGGCGGCACCGGCCATGTCCGCTCGGTCTCCTCGGTGGCGCTGCAGCTGCTGCGCGGCCTCGAAGAGATCCTGATGAAGGGCGCGACCCACAATCTCGTGGTCCGCACCCGCACCGACGTTGCGCTCTATGTGCTGAACCACAAGCGTGGTCATCTGCGCGACCTCGAGAACGGCTTCAAGGTGACGCTGTCGGTCATCGCCGATTCCAGCGTCAGCGGTCCTCAGGCCTATGTTATCGACCGCGGCGAGCAGGTGCATACGCTCGAAGCCGCCAAGGCGCTGCTCGCGGCGCAGGCAGCTGCGAGCCCGCCGCCGGTGGTCGAGGAAGCCTTTGACGACGAGGAATTCGATCCGGAGCTGGAATCCGAGATCGAGTCCGAGGAGACCGAAGGTCTCACCGAAGACCAGGCTGCCGGCGAAGCGGCCCCCGAGCAGGACGGCCAGCGCCGCAAGCGTCGTCGCCGCCGCCGCGGCCGCGGTGGCCAGCGCGAGGGCGAGTTGCGCGAGGATGGCGCGCCCGCGCTTCCTGAGGCAGCTGTGGCCGCCGGCGAAGGCGAAGAGGATTCAGAGCCCGAGCAGGACGGCGAGGAAGGTGAGGAACAGGCCGCCCGTGGCGAGCAGCAGGGCGGCGCCGACCGCCGGCGCCGGCGTGGTCGCCGCGGCGGACGCCGTCGGCGCGGTGGTGCCGAGGAAGGTCTTGCCGGCTCCATCGGCGACGAGCTCGGTGCCAATCAACCGTCGGAAGCTACCGACGCCGTTGCCGATTTCGACGGCTTCGGCAACGAGGCTGCGCCCTCGATTGCGCAGGCCGAGCGCACCGTCGAACCCGAGGTTGCGCAGCCTGAACCGCGCGCCGAATGGCAGGCTGAGGTGCCGGCCCAGCCGGAGCCGGCTCCCGCAGCGGCGACCGCGGCACCGGAAGACGAGCCCGCCGACGACAAGGCGGCGCGACGCCGCTCCACCGTCCGGGAAAAGGTGAGCTTCCTGCTGAACAGCCAGCCCGAGCCCGCAACGCCGCTTGCGCAAGCGACCGAACCGGTTGCTGCGCCCGCAGCTGAGCCGGCGCCGGAAGCCGCAAACGAAACCCCGGCCGCCCCGCGCCGTGCCGGCTGGTGGTCGCGCCGCTTCGGCGGCGGCGAATAACGCCGAACATCCAATGCGAAACGCCCGGCACAGCCGGGCGTTTCTGTTTCGGCGCTGTCCTTGCTCGCACGACGTCACAGTCACCGGCATTGAGACAGGTGTGGCCAGCGTGTCGTCGGGAGAATGCCCTCGCCGAGAATCTGCGGGCTACAAAAACTCGGTTTGCAGCGCATCCAACCCGGTTTCCAATGTGCTAAGTCGTCTTCACGATCTAGAAGGGGACCAGCATTGTCAGAGCTTTGCGATTCCAGCGCCGTTGAACTGCGCCGCCTGCTGGCCGCGCGGACAATCTCGCCTGTCGAGTTGCTCGACGCCTGCCTGTCCCGCATCGCCGCCATCAATCCCGCCGTCAACGCCGTCGTGACGCTGGACGAGCCGGGGGCGCGCGCTGCGGCCAAGCAGGCCGAGACCGCCATCCTGCGCAGCGAGGATCGTGGCGCCCTGCACGGGCTCCCCGTTCTCATCAAGGACACCCAGGATACCGCCGGAGTGCGCAGCACCTATGGCAGCCCGCTGCTCAAGGACAACGTCCCGGCCGCCGACCAGGGTTCGGTCGCGCGGCTCCGTGCGGCGGGCGCCATCATCTTCGGCAAGACCAACACGCCGGAATGGGCAGCGGGCGGCAACACCCGCAACCCCGTGTTCGGAGCGACCGGCAATCCCTTCGACCCCATGCGCTCGGCGGCCGGCTCCTCCGGCGGCTCGGCGGTGGCGCTCGCTTGCGGCATGGCTCCGCTCGCCTCGGGCTCGGATACCGGCGGCTCCTTGCGCAACCCGGCAGGCTTCGCCGGCATTGTCGGCATGCGTCCGTCCTATGGTCTCGTGGCCAGCGAGAAGCGCGCATTCGGCTGGTCCAATCTGTCGACCGACGGGCCGATGGCACGCAATGTCGCCGACAGCGCGCTGATGCTGTCGGTGATGGCGAGTGACGATGCCCGCGATCCGCTTGCCTATACGCTGCCCGGCGAGCCCCTGCGCGGCCGCGCCGAGCGATGGGCCACGCCGCGTCCCGCCGATCTCGGCAAGCTCCGCCTCGCCTTCACCGAGGACTTCGGCTTCGCGCCGACCGAACAGGCCATTCGCCGCGTGTTCCGCGATCGCGTGAAGAAGCTTGCCCCATTGTTCGCCGCATGCCGCGAGGCCACACCCGACTGCTCCGGCGCAGACGACGCGTTCGCTGTGCTGCGTGCGGGCATGTTCCTGGCGACGCACGGCAAGAACTACAAGGAGCGGCCCGAGATGCTCGGCCCCAATGTCCGCACCAATGTCGAGGAAGGGCTCGGCTACACGCTCGAGGACCATGCGCGCGCCGCAACGACGCAGACGCGGATCTATCGCGCCTATCAGACCTTCTTCGAAACCTGCGACGTGCTGATCAGCCCGACCATCACGCTGAGCCCGAGGCCGTGGTCGGAGCTCTACCCCGCCGAGATCGACGGTGTGCCGACCAAATCCTACTTCCACTGGCTGGCGCTCGCTTATGCCGTCACCCTGCCCGGCCATCCCGCCATCAGCATTCCACTCGGCCTCGATGAAGAGGGCCTTCCCTTCGGCCTTCAGATCGTCGGCCCGCGCGGCGGCGATGCCATCGTGCTCTCGGTCGCCGCGAGCATCGAGGCTGCGTTCGCGAGCGATGCGCAATTGTGGCGGCCGGTTCCCGATCTGGCGCGGCTCGCCGCGGCGCCGCCGCTGTCGGCCGCGCCAGGCTTCCTCACCTGGGAATGACCCGACCTCGGCCCCACCAGACGGTCTGACAGGAGGATTCTTCGAGATGCAAAGCGCGATCGTTCTCGGCGGCGGCATGATCGGCGTCAGCGCGGCGCTACACCTGCGGCAGCGCGGCTGGTCCGTCACCCTCGTCGACCGCAGGGAGCCGGGCCGCGAGACCAGCTACGGCAATGCCGGGATGATCCAGGCGGAAGCGGTCCGCCCCTATCCGATGCCGCGCGACCTCGCCACGCTCTTGAAGATCGCGACCGGCCGCACCAACGACGTGCGTTACAGCCTGTCGTCGCTTCATCTCCATATCGAGCCCCTGCTCCGCTACTGGTGGCATTCGGCGCCGAAGCGGCATCGCGAGGCGATCGACGCCTGGGCACGCCTGATCGCCTACGCAACGGCAGAGCACGACATCCTCATCCGCGAAGCCCATGCCGACAATCTCATTCGCCGTGCGGGATACCGGCATCTGCATCGCGACGCAGCCTCCTTCGATCTCGCGGTCAAGGCTGCGGAAGAAGACCAGCGCGAATTCGGCGTGAGGTTCCGTGCACTCTCGGGAGCCGAACTCGCCAAGGCCGAACCGATCCTGCGCGACGACCTTCCCGGCGCGATCCATTGGCTCGACACCTGGACCGTGTCCGATCCCGGCGCGCTGGTCACGGCCTATGCCGATTTGTTCGAGCGCCTCGCCGGCACCGTTGTGCTTGGTGATGCCCAGAGCTTGCAGCAGACCGCCACGGGCTGGTTGGTCGAGACCGACCAGGGGCGCATCGACGCCGCTGCCGCGGTCGTGACGCTCGGGCCCTGGTCGCCCAATCTCCTGCATAAGTTCGGCTATCGCATTCCGCTGGTGCGCAAGCGCGGCTACCACATGCATTACAGCGGCGGCGCTGCGCTGGATCTGCCGCTGGTCGACAAGGCCGGCGGCTACGCCATGGGGCCGATGGCGAAGGGCATCCGCATCACCACTGGCGCGGAATTGACCGGCATGGATGCGCTTGCAACGCCCGTGCAGCTCGCCAGCGCCGAAGCCTCCGCGCGGGAGCTGATCGACCTCGGCAAGCGAGTCGAGCCCGATCCGTGGTTCGGCACCCGCCCCTGCACGCCCGACATGCTGCCGGTGCTGGGGCAAGCGCCGCGTCACCCGGGCCTGTGGATGAATTTCGGCCACGGCCACCAGGGATTTACGCTGGGGCCCGCGACCGGACGCCTGCTCGCCGAGATCATGAGCGGCGAGACGCCGGCGATCGATCCCGCGCCTTACCGGCCGGAGCGCTTCTAGCTGTCGGCCTTCGCGGCGAAGACCGCGAGCGCGGCCGTTAGGCGCATCAGCGGATCGTCCCATTCGCGCGGGGCGCGCTGGCGGAACAGCCGCATGGTCGGATACCACGGACTGTCTTCGCGCTCGCGCAGCCAGCGCCAGTCCAGCGCGTAAGGCGTCAGCATCCACACGGGACGGCCGAGCGCGCCGGCGAGATGGGCGACCGAGGTGTCGACCGCAATGACGAGATCGAGCGCCGCGACCGCTGCGGCGGTGTCCGAGAAATCGCCGAGCATAGGCGCCAGGTCGATGATGTCCTTGCCGAGCGCTGCCAGCACCGGCGCATCTTCGGGCCGCGGTTCCTTCTGCAGGCTGTAGAGCTGCACGCCGGGCATGACGAAGCGCGGCAGCACGGCCTCGGCCGACAGCGAGCGCTGCCGGTCGCCCTTGTGCCTGATATTGCCGGCCCAGACCACGCCGACCTTCAGCGCCGTCGCATCTGCGAGCGCCGCGCGCCATCGGGCCAGCTTTGCCGGATCGGGATGCAGATACGGGACGACGGCCGGAATGGTGTCGAGCGTGGTGCCAAAAATCCGCGGCAGGCTCATCAATGGCAGCTGCAGATCGAACGACGGCAACCTTTCGCCGCGCGCGATCACGGTGACATCGGGGAGCTGCCGCAGCAGCGTCGCAAGCGCGGGCTGCACCTGGAGGACGATCTTCCCCCCGCGCGCGGCCACCATCGGCACATAGCGCACGAAATGCAGGACATCGCCGAGCCCGTATTCGGCAAACAGCAGCAACGTGCGGCCATGTAGCGGCTCGCCCTGCCATTCCGGCTCGCTGAACGTGACATCGCCATCCGTCAGCGTCTTGCATTTGCGCCGCCAGCGATAGGCCTCGAAACCATCAGCGAAATCGCCGTTCATCAGCAGGAAATGCGCATGGTTGTATTGCGCGAGCGGTTGCTCCGGGTCGAGCGCGATCGCGCGGTGCGACACCGCGAGCGCCTCGTCGATGTCGCCGGCATTGCGCAGCGCCACCGCGAGATTGGCGTGGCCCTTGGCATAGGCGGGATCGGCCGCGATCGCGCAGCGATGCGCGGCGACCGCGTCCTCGGCGCGGTCCTGCTTCTCGAAGATGATGCCGAGATTGGTCCAGGCCGGAGCGTAATCGGGCTTGAGCAGCAGCGCGTGCTCGCAGGCGGCAATGGCCCGATCCAGGGTGCCGAGCTCGGAGAGACAGGCCCCGAGGTTGCTGGCGATGACGTGATCCGATGAATCGCGCGCAAAGACCCGCTGATAGATCTCGGCGGCCTCGGGCAGATGACCGGCCTCGTGCAGGACGAGACCGAGCAGGCGCAGCGCGGAACCATTGTCCGGCTCGTGCGCGATGGCGCGGCGGTATTGAACGATCGCGTCCTCGAGCAATCCTTGCCGATAAAGCACCGCGCCGAGATTGCAGAGCAGCCCGGGATCGTCCGGATCGGTCTCGAGGGCGCGACGATAGGCGGCCTCGGCTTCGTTGAGCCGGTTCTGGTCCGCAAGGACGTTGCCGAGATTGAGCCAGAGCCCGCAATAGCCGGGCTCCCTCGCAACGACCGCGCGATAGGCCTGTTCGGCCTCGGTGAGCCGCCCCTGCTCCGCGAGCAGGATGGCAAGATTGAAGCAGGCCCGCGTGAGATGCGCATCGAGCGCGAGCGCGCGGCGATAAGCGGCCTCGGCCTCATCGAAGCGCCCGAGCTCTCCGAGCGCCACGCCCAGCTTGTTGTGCAGCCCGGCATCGTCCGGCCGCCGGACCAGAGCACGCCGGAATGCCGCTACTGCACCCTCCTGCTCGCCCTTCACCGCAAGCGCATCGCCGAGCGTGACCAGCGCCGGCGCATGGTCCGGATCGATTCTGAAGACCCGGCCGAGCAGCATTGCCCCCGCGGCCGCACGATCGGTGACGAAGGCGGCCACCGCCGCAAGATGCAGCGCCGGCACGTAGTCCGGCTCGGCCTTCAGCACCCGGGCGCAGAGCGCATCGGCTTCGCCCGGCCTTCCTGCCGCAAAATGCTCCGCCGCCTGCAACACAATTCGATTCACAGCCGCATCGCCCACGACACCCACCGATCCCTTCGAGGTCCGAGATGCCGGTTAAACGCGCGAGCTGGCAAATTCCGTCAAGAAAGCGCGGCGCAATTCGCGCCCATAGAAAAGGGCTGGTCGAGGAATCTCGACCAGCCCTGCTCCTTCAAGACCGGACGGCGCAGCGAGCGCCACCAGATGCGATGTCCGATCAGTCCGTCGTGATCGCCGTCTCCATGTCGGTCGGATCGATCTGCTTGGCGAGGTTGGCGTTGAGCTTGTCGCGGTCGAGCTCGCCTTCCCACCAGGCGACGACCACGCAGGCGACGCCGTTGCCGCACAGATTGGTCAGCGCGCGGCACTCGCTCATGAACTTGTCGATGCCGAGCACGATCGCCATGCCCGGCACGAGCCGCGGATCGACCACCGCGAGCGTTGCCGCCAGCGTGATGAAGCCGGCGCCGGTGATGCCTGAGGCGCCCTTCGAGGTCAGCATCGCCACGACCAGGATGGTCAGCTGCTGGCTGAAGGAGAGATCGAAGCCGAGCGCTTGTGCGATGAAGAGCGTCGCCAGCGTCATGTAGATGTTGGTGCCGTCGAGGTTGAACGAGTAACCCGTGGGCACCACCAGGCCGACCACCGATTTGGAGCAGCCGAGCCGCTCCAGCTTCTCCATCAGGGACGGCAGCGCGCTTTCCGAGGAGGATGTGCCGAGCACGATCAGCAGTTCGTCCTTGATGTAGGCCAGGAACTTGAAGATCGAGAACCCGGCCATACGCGCGATGGTGCCGAGCACGACGAACACGAACAGCGCCGCGGTGACGTAGAACGTCGCGATCAGCCCGACCAGGTTGAGGATCGCGCCGGTGCCGAACTTGCCGATCGTGTAGGCCATCGCACCGAACGCACCGATAGGCGCGGCGCGCATCACGATGGAGATGACGCCGAACACGGCGTGGGCGGCGTCGTCGATGAAGCTGCGGATGGTGTGGCCACGCTCGCCGAGACTCATGATCGCGAAGCCGAACAGCACCGAGAACAGCAGCACCTGGAGGATCTCGCCCTGCGCGAACGCGCCAACCACGGTGTCGGGAATGATGTGCAGCACGAAGTCGACGGACTTCTGACCGGCGGCCTGCTTGGCGTAATTTGCCACGGCCGCCTCGTTTGCCGCCGCATTGCCGAAGCCTGCGCCTGGTTTCACCAGATTGCCGATGATGAGTCCGATCACCAGCGCGAAGGTCGAGACAACCTCGAAATAGACCAGCGCCTTGACGCCGATGCGGCCGACCTTCTTGGCGTCCTGGATGTGGGCGATGCCCGAGACGACGGTGCAGAAGATGATCGGGGCGATCACCATCTTGATCAGCTTGATGAAGCCGTCGCCCATCGCCTTGATCCAGTCGTTGGTGGCGAACTGTGGCCAGAGCCAGCCGACGATGGCGCCGAGCACGATGGCGATCAGCACCTGCACGTAGAGAACCTTGTACCACGGCTTTGCTGCGGGCGGCGCGACCGGCGCCCCCGCCATCGTTGTCGTCGTCATCGTTTCACTCCCCCTCAAAACTCAGAGCCAGCCAAGATCAACTTGGCCGGCCCTGTCAATTGGAACTGCTCGCTACGGCGCGTTTTACCCGCGGCGATCGACGATCCGGCGCACCGCCGGCATCAGCGTCGCGCCGAGCGCGTTCTTGACCAGTGAAGCCGCGATGAACGGCGCAAGCCCGACCTGCCAGGCCTTCGCAACGCCAAGGCCGAGGCCGAAGGCCAGCCAGCCGAAGCCTGCGGCGAGAATGACGATATGGCCAATGGCCATGGCCGCAAACAGCAGCACCACGCTGCGATCCCAGCCGCGCTCGGCGAGCCAGCCGGTCACGAAGGCTGCCGCAACGAAACCGAACAGATAGCCCGCGGTCGGCCCGACCAGAGGTGCAATTCCACCCACCGGGCCGGCGAAGACTGGCAACCCCATCGCGCCTTCCGCGAGGTAGGCGATCATGGTTGCGCTGCCAAGCCGCCAGCCATAGGCGGCACCAATCATCAGCACGACCAGCGTCTGCAATGTCATGGGCACGTAAGGCAGCGGCAGGTTCACCTTCGCTGACAGCGCCATCAAGGCGGTGCCGAGCGCGATCAGCACGAAGGCGCGCACCGCGCCGACGGTTTCGCCCGGTCGGGTCGGCCACATCAGTGCGGCGAGAGGTGAATGCGGAGCGGCGGCGCGCGAGGCAGATCGGTCAGACAAAGTTGAACTCCGGACATGGACCAAAACTGGCGGCTATTTAAGCCAGTGGGCGATCCGGTCAACTGCCTCGCGCATCTCTTCGGGCGAACGTGCGTAGGAAAAGCGAATGAAGGAGCGTCCATGGATGGGATCGAAATCGAGACCCGGCGTCGCCGCAACTTGGGCCTGTTCCAGCATCTGCTTGGCGAACTCAAAACTATCGGAGGTGAAGTCCGAGACGTCGGCATAGAGATAGAAAGCGCCGTCGGCGGGCAAGAACCTGGTCAAGCCGGCCTTGGGCAATCCATCGATCAGGATACGCCGGTTTTCCTGATAGCCGTGCTTGATCGCCTCCATCTCGGCCGCGCCGTCGAAGGCAGCCTCGGCCGCGATCTGCGACAGCGACGGCACCGAGATCGAGAGGTTCTGCTGCAGCCGCTCGATCGGCCGCACCAGGATCTCGGGCACCACCATCCAGCCGACGCGCCAGCCCGTCATGCAAAAATACTTCGAGAACGAGTTGATCACGAGTGCATGGTCCGACAGTGCCGCCGCCGTCACGGCCGGAAACGCATAATCGAGTCCGTGATAGATCTCGTCGGAGATGAAGCGGATGCCGGCGTCTTCCGCCGCAGCAATGAGGCCAGCGAGCGCCTCGCGGGACATCATGGTCCCCGTCGGATTGGCGGGGCTGCCGACCAGCACGCCCTTCAGCGGCGCCTTGCGATGGGCCGCAAGCAGCGCTTCGCCGGTGAGCGCGTGCCGCGTGTCGTTCGTGGTCTCGATCAGCACCGGCTCGCAGCCGAGCGCGGTGAGGATATGACGGTATGGGGGGTACCCCGGCACGGTCACGGCGACGCGATCGCCGGGCTCGAACAGCGACAGGAACGCCAGGATAAATCCGCCCGAGGAGCCGGTCGTCACCACGATCCGCTCGGGGCTGACGTCGCAGCCATGGACATCGCAATAGTGCCGACCGATGCGCTCGCGCAGTGAGGGGATGCCGAGGGCCGAGGTATAGTCGATCCGGCCCGCCTCGAGCGCGGCATGGGCAGCCGCGATCGCGGCCCTGGGCGCGCCGGCCGCGGGCTGGCCAACCTCCATATGGATGACACGGCCGCCGGCGGCCTCGATTCGGGCCGCCGCGGCCATGACGTCCATCACCATGAACGGGGGAACATCGCTACGGCGGGAGGGCTCGAGCCACTGCCCCAACCGGTTCCTCAATGTCGCATCGTGCATCGATATCTGCTATTTAGCTGGCGAACCGGTCCGTCCGGTCCGGAAAACGGGGCGCTTGCGCCCCAGACTGGCCGCATTGTACGGCTCATAAGGGGTACGGCGCATAAGGGGGTACGGTTCACAAGGGCATATCGCGTATCCGGTCCGCCGCCAATCGCCAAAAACCAATCACGAAACTGCCGACCAAGACCGTTTGACCCAGACCGCTTGATGTTGCTCCAGATCGCATTGCGCAAGAAGGCCTCCGCCCTCACCGTCCTCGTCACGGCCGCGGCGATCGTGCTGACGCCGTTCTCGGCCGCGCGCGCGCAGGTCAAGGGACCGCCGGTCCTGCGCGACACCGAAACCGAGCAGCTCCTGCGCGAATATACCCGCCCGATCCTGCGCGTCGCCGGTCTGGAGAAGCAGAACATCCAGATGGTGATCATCAACGACGGCTCGTTCAACGCCTTCGTTGCGGACGGCCGCCGCATCTTCGTCAATTACGGCGCGATCCTCCAGTCCGAGACACCGAACCAGATCATCGGCGTGCTCGCGCACGAGACCGGGCATCTGGCGGGCGGCCATCTGTCCAAGCTGCGCGAGCAGCTCGCCACGGCCCAGACCCAGATGATCATCGCGATGCTGCTCGGCGCCGGCGCCATCGCTGCCGGCAGCACGCGCGGCTCCGGCAACAACGGGCTGGCCAATGCCGGCGCGGCCGCGCTCGCCGGCCCGCAGGAGATGATCCGCCGTTCGCTGCTGTCCTACCAGCGCCAGCAGGAGGAGAACGCAGACCGCGCCGGCGTGAAATTCCTGACCGCGACGGGACAGTCGCCGAAAGGCATGTACGAGACCTTCAAGCGCTTCACCAGCGAGAGCCTGTTCGCCGCGCGCGGTGCCGACCCCTATCTCCAGTCGCACCCGATGCCGGCCGAGCGCGTCGCCGCGCTCCAGGAGTTCGCCAGCACCAGCCCCTATTGGGACAAGAAGGACGACCCGGCGCTCCAGCTCCGCCATGACATGGTGCGCGCGAAGATCTCTGCCTTCATGGAGCGGCCGGAGACTGTGTACCGCCGCTATCCCCAGACCAACGACAGCATGCCGGCGCGCTATGCTCGCGCCATCAGCACCTATCTGCATGGCGATTTACGCAGCGCACTCGCCCAGATCGACGCGCTGATCCAGGTCCAGCCGAACAATCCGTACTTCCACGAGGTGCGCGGCCAGGCCTTGCTGGAAAGCGGCAAGGCGGCCGAGGCCATCGCTCCCCTGCGCAAGGCGGCGCAGCTTTCGAACAACGCGCCCCTCATCGAGATGTTACTTGGGCAGGCTCTGGTTGGAACCGATAATAAGGCCTACACCGACGACGCCATTCGGATTCTCCGCGCCGCGGTGGCACGAGAGCCCGAGGCTGCGCTCGGCTATACCCAGCTCGCGATGGCCTATGGCCGGAAGGGAGACTATGCCGAGGCGGATCTCGCGTCGGCGCAAGCCGCCTACTTGCGCGGCGACAACAAGACCGCCCGCGAGCTCGCCACGCGCGCGAAAACCCGTTTCGCCGTCGGCACGCCCGGATGGGTCAAGGCCGACGACATCGTGGCGGCCAAGCCGCCGCGCAACTGACGCAACACAAACGACGCCCGACACCACGACGTCACGACATCGAGCTTGAGTTCGCCGGGACGTTTTATCGAAACCCTGCTTTGGATAAGAGGATTTGCCCATGCCTTCGCTGCGCCTGCTTGCTCCCGCGCTGTTTGCGCTCGCCATGTTCGGCGCAGCCGCACCCGTGTCGGCCGACAGCTTCTCCGATGCCCAGCGCACCGACATCGAGGCGATCATCAAGAACTATCTCGTCAGCCATCCCGAGGTGCTCGAGGAGGCCATGGCCGAGCTCAGCAAGCGCCAGGCCGCGGCCGAAACGCAGAAGCACGAGGCCAGCATCGCGCAGAATGCCGACGCGATCTTCAACTCTCCGCGCCAAGTGGTGCTCGGCAACAAGGACGGCGACGTCACCTTCGTCGAGTTCTTCGACTACAATTGCGGCTACTGCAAGCGCGCCATGGGCGACATGCTCGACCTCATGAAGAGCGATCCGAAGCTGAAGGTCGTGCTGAAGGAGTTTCCGGTGCTGAGCCAGGGCTCGGTCGAAGCGGCCCAGGTCGCCGTCGCGGTGCGCATGCAGGATCCCTCCGGCAAGAAATATCTCGACTTCCACCAGAAGCTGCTCGGCGGTCGCGGCGCCGCGGACAAGGCGCGTGCGCTTCAGGCGGCCAAGGAGGCCGGCCTCGACACCGCCAGAATCGAGAAGGACATCGCCAGCCCTGAGGTGCGCGCCACCATCGAGGAGAACTTCAAGCTCGCCGAAGCGATGGGCATGAACGGCACGCCGAGCTACGTGATCGGCAAGCAGATCGTGATCGGCGCCGTCGGCGTCGAAGGTCTCAGGGAAAAAATCGGCATCGCCCGCTGCGGCAAAGCGACCTGTTAAGAAGGCGACTTGCTGATCGCGCCTTTCACAACCCAAATGAATGCGAAGAGGCCGGCCAAACCGCCGGCCTTTTTCGTGGGACGAATCCTGGCACGAATCCGGCGCGCGCATTCATCTCGCGTTTAACAAACAAATGCCGCGGAACAGGCGAAGTTCCGGAACAACTCAAACCTCCTTTCGTTGTCGGCGCGGGCAATGACGCAAAGAAACACGTGAGGAGAATTTCGATGTTGAACCGCTTTATGATCTCGGTTGCCGCAGTCGCGCTCGTCGCAGGCACCGGACTGGCGAACGCACAGGGCACCATGAACCGCGACAGCGGTGGCGGCGCCGGCGGCGCACAGACGCAGCAGCACTCGCAGCCCTCCGGCGGCGCCGAGCGCGGCGGCTCGATGGGTCGCGATTCTATGAGCCATGACAAGGGCACCGTCGGCCAGTCCGGCACGATGAAGTCCGATCGCGCTTCCGAAGACAAGTCGGGCTCGATGAAGGACGAGAAGTCCACGGGCGGCGCGATGCACAAGAACGCCGCCGAGGACAAGGCCGGCGCCACCAAGGGCCAGCGCAGCGACGAACGCGCCCAGGACAAGTCCCAGCAGGACAAGTCCAAGAGCATGAGCCAGGACACCGGCAAGTCCGGCAGCAAGGACCAGAAGGATATGAAGGCTGAGGGCAGCAAGAGCGGCACCTCGACCAACAATGCCGAGAACCAGAAGGGCAGCACCGACACCAAGTCTCAGACCACGACGGGCAACGCCTCCGCGACTGCCGCGGCGCCGCCCGCCGAGAAGCGGACCGAAATCTCGACTGCGATCAAGTCGACCAAGATCGAGGAGACGACCAACGTCAACTTCAACATCGCGGTCGGTACCGCGGTCCCGGCGTCCGTCCACTTCCACCCCCTGCCGCCCCGGATCGTCGAGATCTACCCGCAGTGGCGTGGCTATGAAGTGATCTTCGTCCGCGGCCAGTACGTGATCGTCCGTCCGCAGACGCGCGAGATCGTCTACATCATCGAAGGCTAAGCTGTCTCGCTGAAGCCCAAATCAGCCCCTGCCGGGAAATCGGCAGGGGTTTTTGGCCTTTTGTAGGCCGACCCTGCCGGGACCGCCCGGCAGCCACGACTAGAGCTGGTTAACAAGCAATTTCCGCAGTTTCCGCACAGGTTTTTGCGCACTGGATGAGGTGGTTCAAGCCCCCTGGCAGGCCCTTCAAGGCTTCCCCTCACGCGCTTTGTTACCTATAACCCCCGCCACGCCGAAGCACCTCTTCAGGGATTGGAATGGCCGAACCTGCAACCGACACGATCCTCGTCCTGAACGGGCCGAACCTCAACATGCTGGGGACGCGCGAACCCGAAAAGTATGGACACGCGACGCTGGCTGACGTCGAGGCGCTGTGCCGCGAGACGGCGGCGACGTTCGGCCTCAAGGCCGACTGCCGGCAGTCCAATCGCGAAGGCGAGTTGATCGATTTCATCCACGAGGCGCATGCGCGCAAGATGAAGGGCATCATCATCAATGCCGGCGGCTATTCGCACACCTCGATCGCGCTCCACGACGCGCTGCTCGCGGTGCAGATCCCGACCGTCGAAGTGCACGTGACCAACATCCACGCCCGCGAGAGTTTCCGCCATCACTCCTACACCGCCCGCGCGGCCTTCGGCTCGCTCTGCGGTTTCGGCATCGAGGGCTACCGCCTTGCCATCCAGGGCCTTGCCGCCAAGCTCGACATCAAGCCCAAAGCCTGACGCCCCCTTCCAACAGAACATTCGGATCAAACAACATGGCGCGCCAGCCAGACGACAAAGCAGCCGCAAAATTTTCCAGCGAGGATTCCGCGCTCATCCGCGAGCTTGCCTTGCTGCTCGATGAGACCAGCCTCACCGAGATCGAGATCGAACGGGCGGGCCTGCGCCTGCGCGTCGCCCGCAACATCAGCGTGGCCGCGACCATGCCGATGCCGATGGCCGCCGCTCCCGTCGCCCTGCCGACGGCCACAGCCGCCGCGCCCGCAACGGCCGTAGCCGACCTGTCTAAGCATCCGGGCGCGGTGATCTCGCCGATGGTAGGCACCGCCTATTGGGCGCCGGAGCCGGGCGCCAAGCCGTTCATCGAGGTCGGCACCAAGGTCTCGGTCGGCCAGACCCTGCTGATCATCGAAGCCATGAAGACGATGAACCAGATCCCCTCGCCGCGCGCCGGCACGGTGACGCAGATCCTGGTCGAGGATGGCCAGCCGGTCGAGTACGGCGAGCCGCTGGTGATCATTGAGTGAGGGAGTGACGAATAGCGAGTAGCGAATAGTTACTCCTCCCTATTCGCCATTCGCTATTCCCTATTCGCCCCGAGGCACCATGTTCGACAAGATCCTCATAGCCAATCGCGGCGAGATCGCCCTTCGCATCCTCCGGGCCTGCAAGGAGCTCGGGATCGCGACCGTCGCCGTGCACTCCACCGCCGACGCCGATGCCATGCATGTGCGCCTGTCGGATGAGAGCGTTTGCATCGGGCCGCCACCCTCCAAGGACAGTTATCTCAACGTGCCGGCGCTGCTCGCGGCCTGCGAGATCACCGGCGCGGATGCAGTGCATCCCGGCTACGGCTTCCTGTCGGAGAACGCGCGCTTTGCGGAAATCCTTGCAGAGCACAATCTGCATTTCATCGGCCCGAAGGCCGAGCACATCCGCCTGATGGGCGACAAGATCGAGGCCAAGAAGACCGCCAAGCGCCTCGGCATTCCCGTGGTGCCCGGCTCCGACGGCGCGGTCGCTCCCGGTGACGACGCGATGGCGATCGCGAAGAAGATCGGCTTCCCCGTGCTGGTCAAGGCGGCAGCTGGCGGCGGCGGCCGTGGCATGAAGGTCGCCCACAGCGAGGCCGACCTCCAGGTGGCCTTGTCGACGGCGGCGAACGAGGCCAAGTCCGCCTTTGGCGATGCCTCCGTCTATCTGGAAAAATACCTCCAGAAGCCGCGCCACATCGAGATCCAGATCCTCGGCGACGGCCGCGGCGGCGCCATCCATCTCGGCGAACGCGACTGCTCGTTGCAGCGCCGTCACCAGAAGGTCTGGGAAGAAGGTCCCTCGCCCGTCCTCGCCGCTGCTGCGCGCGCCAGGATCGGTGAAACCTGCGCCAAAGCGATGCGCGAGATGAAATATCTCGGCGTCGGCACCATCGAGTTCCTGTTCGAGGACGGCGAGTTCTACTTCATCGAGATGAACACGCGCATCCAGGTCGAGCATCCCGTCACCGAGAGCATCACCGACATCGACCTCGTGCTGGAGCAGATCCGCATCGCCGCCGGCGGCGACCTGCCGGCGAAGCAGGACGAAATCCAGGTCATCGGCCATGCCATCGAGTGCCGCATCAACGCGGAGAATCCGCAGACCTTCCGGCCCTCGCCTGGCCGGATCCTGCAATATCATCCGCCCGGCGGACTGGGCGTCCGGATCGATTCCGCCGTCTATCAAGGTTACACGATCCCGCCCTATTACGATTCGCTCGTCGGAAAGCTGATCGTGCACGGCAAGACCCGCGCCGAATGCCTGATGCGGCTGCGCCGGGCGCTCGACGAAATGGTGGTCGAGGGCATCGAGACCACGCTGCCGCTGTTCCGTGCGCTGGTCCGCGAAGACGATATTATCAACGGCGACTACCACATTCACTGGCTGGAACAGTATTTGGCCGGCAAGGCGGAACCGGCCCCGAGATAGACTTCGTCTCTTATGGAACCCTTTGGCCGCAATCGCGTTCTGGACGGTTGGGGCCAGTTCCAAGGGGGCGTTTTGAACTCCATTGACCATAAACAGGTGAACCGTCGTGACGGCTGAAGGTCATCGACGGCGCGCACTCTTGCAGATCCTGCTGCTTTCGGCGGGCCTTCTGGTGCTGACCGTGATCAGCGCCGGCTCCGTCTACCTCGTCAACAAGGCGCGGGGCGACAGCAAATGGGTGGTTCACACCATCGAGGTAGAGAATCAGATCAACGCCCTCCTGCTCGAAGTCCGGCGCGCGGAGAGCAGCGTCCGGGGCTTTCTCCTGACCCAGGGCCCGGATTTCCAATCCGATCATGAGAAGGCCGTCGCGGCGATCGTTCCGGCGCTCGACAGGCTCACGCGCCAGATCGGCGACAATTCGTCCCAACGCGACAGCATCGAGAAGCTGAGCGCGGCGATCGAGACCCGGCTGGAGCAGTTCTCGCGCGAGATGACCTTCGTGAAGCAGGGGCAGCCCGACAGGGCCACGGCGCTGATCCGCGAGGCTGCCGCCGGCACCACCACGACCACGATCAGCAACCTCGCCAACGCGATGATGCGTGAGGAGGAGCGGCTGTTCCGGCTCCGATCGGAAAGTGCCGACCGGAGCCAGACGCTCAGTGCATCCATGACCGGCATCGGCTCCGGCCTCGTCGTCGTGCTGGCCCTGATCTCGATCTGGCTGGTGCGGCGCTCGGCGCGCGCGCGCGATGACGCCGAGGCGCGCCTGCGCGATTCCAACGTCAATCTGGAAGCCGTCGTCGATGAACGCACGGCGGACCTGCGCGAAGCCAACGACGAGATCCAGCGCTTTGCCTATATCGTCAGCCACGATCTGCGCTCGCCGCTCGTCAACATCATGGGCTTCACCAGCGAACTCGAGGAGCTCGGCGGCGACATCTTTCGCCGCATCGGCAGCCTCGTCCCTGCGGACGGACCGCCGCTGGCGCCCGCCGGGCCGGGCGAGATCGCGCTCGAGGGCGCCGACAAGCAGCTCTCGGAGGACTTCTCCGAAGCGCTCGGCTTCATCAAGTCGTCGATCGCCAAGATGGACCGGCTGATCTCGGCCATCCTCAACCTGACCCGCGAGGGCCGTCGCGAATTCCAGCCGGTGAAGATCGACACAAGGGAGCTGATCGAGGCCATCGCCGCGACGCTGGCGCACCAGGCCGCCGAGGCGCAGGCCGAGATTCGCGTCGAGCCCCTGCCAAACCTCGTGAGCGACCGCCTCGCCCTCGAGCAGATCTTCTCCAACCTGATCGACAACGCGATCAAGTACCTGAAGAGCGGCGTGCCCGGCGAGATCAGAATCCGCGGGCGTACCAAGCTCGGCTATGCCATCTTCGAGATCAGCGACAACGGCCGCGGCATCGACCCGAAGGATCACCAGCGGATATTCGACCTGTTCCGCCGCGCGGGAACCCAGGACAAGCCCGGCCAAGGCATCGGACTTGCGCATGTGCGTGCACTTGTCCGTCGCCTCGGCGGCACCATGTCGGTATCATCGGAACTTAACACGGGCAGCACCTTCACCATCACGCTGCCGATCGCCTGGAACGTGAGCAACCGGAACAGAGATCGATGACCCAGCCTGTCACCATCATCATGATCGAGGACGATGAGGGCCACGCCCGCCTGATCGAGCGCAACATCCGAAGGTCCGGCGTCAACAACGAGATCGTCTCCTTCAAGAACGGCACGGATGCGATGACGCACCTGTTCGGGCCTGATGGCTCCGGGCTCGTGCAGAAGGGCAATGCGCTCTTGATCCTGCTCGACCTCAACCTCCCCGACATGACCGGGATCGACATCCTGAAGCAGATCAAGGAGAACAAATATCTGAAGGCCTCGCCCGTGGTAGTGCTGACCACCACGGACGATTCCCAGGAGATCAAGCGCTGCTACGAGCTCGGCTGCAACGTCTACATCACCAAGCCCGTCAACTACGAGAATTTCGCCAATGCCATCCGGCAGCTCGGCCTGTTCTTCTCGGTCATCCAGGTCCCGCCCGCCGCCCCATGAACCAGCGCACGCCAACACTGCTCTACATCGACGATGACGGGGCGCTGGCGCGCCTGGTCGACCGCGGCCTGACGCGGCGCGGCTACAGGGTCGTCCATGCCGCGAGCGGCGAGGAAGGCCTCGAGCGCATCCGCCGCGCGGGCGCCGAGGGCGGCATCGATGTCGTGGCACTCGACCAGTACATGCCGGGCCTCGACGGGCTGGAGACGCTCGAGCAGATCATGGCGATTCCGGACGCGCCGCCGGTCGTGTTCGTCACCGCGTCGCAGGATTCCAGCATCGCGGTCACCGCGCTGAAGGCGGGGGCGGCCGATTATCTGGTCAAGGACGTCCAGGGCGATTTCATTCCGCTGCTCCACGTCGCCGCCGAAGGCGCGCTGCGCCAGGCCGAGTTGCAGAGGGCGCGCGAGGAAGCCGAAGCCGAGGTCCACGCCTCGCGCGACCGCTACGCGGCGCTTGCCGCCGAACGCGAGCTGCTGCTGCGCGAGGTCAACCACCGCGTCGGCAATTCGCTCCAGATCATCGCCTCGCTGCTGCACCTTCAGGCGAGCTCCGCCGCGCAGGACGAGGTCAAGGCGGCGCTGACCAATGCGATGGGCCGCGTCGCCGCGGTCGCGCAGGTGCACCGCCGCCTCTATACCTCGCAGGACCTGAAGAGCGTGGTCCTGAACCAATACCTGGACTCCCTGCTCGAGGACCTCAGGCGCTCGGCCGAAGGCAACCGGATGTCGCGCCTGACGCTGAAGGCCGAGCCGATCGAGATTGATCCGGACCGTGCGGTCGCCGTCGGCATCATCGTCAACGAGCTGGTGATGAACGCGGTGAAATATGCCTATCCCGACGGTGCCGGCCCGATCCATGTCGAGCTGGTCTCGCGCGGCGACGATCTCCTGCTGTCGATCACCGACGACGGTGTCGGCGACAACGTCAAGGCCGATCCGCGCTCCACCGGCATGGGCCAGCGCATCGTCGCGGCCATGGCCTCCAAGCTCGATGCATCCGTCGATCGCGATCCCGCCCATAGCGGAACCCGCGTCGTGCTCAGGTTCCGCCGCGTGCCCCTGGCCCCCGACAAGCCCAACACGGCGGCCGCTAGCTGACTTTAGCCGTTCGGTGCGCCACCCATCGCAACCAACTCGCGATCCTGCTATTGTCGCAGGTCATGAATTCGCGCGACTCTGCCTCGTCTGAAATCACGCCGGCCGTTCTGCTGCGCGCCTATGCCTGCGGCATCTTTCCGATGGCCGAGAGCGCCGACGATCCGACCCTGTTCTGGGTCGAGCCGGAGCTGCGTGGCGTCATCCCGCTCGAGGGCTTTCGCGTCGCGTCACGGCTCGCGCGCACGGTGCGTTCGGATACGTTCCGCGTCACCGTCAATACCGCGTTCAAGGCGACGATCGCCGGCTGTGCCGCGCCGCAGGAAGGGCGCGAGGACACCTGGATCAACAAGCGCATCCGCGACCTCTATGGCGGCCTCTTCGAGCTCGGCCATTGCCACAGCGTCGAGGCCTGGCAGGGCGACGATCTCGTCGGCGGGCTCTACGGCGTCAGCCTGGGGCGCGCCTTCTTCGGCGAGAGCATGTTCCACACCGCGCGCGATGCCTCGAAGGTCGCGCTGGTGCACCTGGTCGCGCGGCTCATCCATGGCGGCTTCGAGCTGCTCGACACGCAATATGTCACCGAGCATTTGAAGAGTTTTGGCGCGGTCGAGATTTCGCGGCGGCGTTACACCGCGCTGCTCGACAAGGCGCTCGCGGGCGAGCCCGGCGATTTCCTGAAGCTCTCGGCCGGTGAAGCGATCCCGGGCGCGCGTGCGCTCGAGATCATCACTGCACGACAATAATCACGGATTTTACCGGCTGAACCCGGGGAAGTTGAACAGGCCCGGCTGCTGCTGTGGCGGCGGAGGTGGCGGAGCCGGTTGCTGCTGCGGCGGTGGCGGCAAGGGCTGCGGCGGACGCTGCTGCGTGGCCTGCCTGGGCGCGGCCTTCTTCTGCGCAGGCGGCGGCGCGGGCTTGGTCGCGGGATCAGGCGCTGCGGTCGCAATAGTCTGCTGCGGCTCTTTGCAGTCGGTGAGCCAGATGTCGTAGATCGGATGCTCGACGCCGTGCAGGCCAGGGCTCGCGGCATACATCCAGCCCGAGAAGATGCGCTTCACCTCGCCCTGCAAGGTGATCTCGTCGACCTCGACGAAGGCGTCGGTGTTGGTGGCCTCCGTTGCCGGCCGCGTATAGCAGGCGTCGGTCTTGACCCTGAGTGCGCCGAACTGGACGGTCTCGCCGATCTCCTCGTCGAAATTGATGATGCGTCCGGTGATCTTGTCGAGACCGGAGAAGGTCGCCTTCTTGTTCACGATCTTCTGGGCCGGCGGCTCGGTCACGACCTCGTCGCCCGGCTGCAGGCTCGCCGGCGCCTGCGGCACCGTGCCCGGCGCGCCCTTCTGCTGGGGCTGGCGCTGACCAGGCGCGCCTTGCGGACCGGGCGGAGCGATCGCCGCGGACGGCGGCTGGTTGGGCGGTGCGACGGTCGAGCCCGGCGGCGGCGCCAGGGGCTGGCTCTCGACCGGCCCCGGCATCACGTTACCTTGGCGGCCCGGAGGCGGTGGCATCGGGCGCGACGGCAGCACGCGGCCCTGCGGCGGCAGCTCCGGCACCTCTTCGTCGTCGTCCGGAATCTGCTGCGGCTGCGGCTGGCCGCGCGGAATGTTGCCGGGCGGCCGCAGCGGCGGCGGATCGGAGAAGATCGTGCCGATCTGCGCCTGTGCCGGCGTCGCAACCGTCAGCGCGGTGGCGGCCAGCAATGCCGCAAGGCCCGTCAGGGAAAAGGTTTTGAACATCTCGCGCGGCTTCAACAGCGAATCGGGCTCGTTGGACATTCTACAGGGGATACCGCCGCTCGCAGGCCCTCCGGTTAACACGGCGAATACGGCGGGGGAAGGGCGGCATCCCTGCCCTTCCCGGCGCCGGCTGGCCAGACCGGTCTCCGGATGGGATAGTCGCCCCCTTCCACGGGGCCAAAGCAGGCGTCGCCCCCCAAACGACGTTCCAACCATCACTGGAAAACCCCAGAAGGCCGCTACCCGATGCCCGTTGTGCTCGATCCCGATGCCGCCGCCGTCTACAGGGCCTTCCTGGAGGCCGGCCGCCCCGCCTTCGAGACCCTGACCGCACCGGAGGCGCGCGCCTCTTACGCGCAGGCGCGCGTTGCCACCAACCCCGAGCCGCCGGAGCTCGCCCGCGTTGCGGACCTCGCGATCCCGGCGCCGCACGGGACGATCCCCGCCCGTCTCTACGTCCCGAAGGAGCAGCGCCGGCACGACGGGCTGTCGCCGGCGCTGGTGTTCTTCCACGGCGGCGGCTGGGTGATCGGCGATCTCGATTCCCACGACGTCGTCTGCCGCCAGCTCGCGGTCGAAGGTGCGCTGATCGTGATCTCGGTCGACTACCGTCTCGCGCCCGAGCACAAGTTTCCGGCCGCAGCCGACGACGCCATCGCCGCGACCAAATGGGTCGCCGCGAACGCGCGCGAGCTCGGCATCGACGCCTCGCGCCTCTCGATCGGCGGCGACAGCGCTGGCGGCAATCTCGCCGCAGTCGTGGCGCTCGCCGCGCGCGACGCCGGCGGTCCCGCCATCGCAGGCCAGGTGTTGATCTATCCGGCGACCGATTTCGCCATGACGCACGGCTCCCACAGCGAGCCCGAGACCAGCGTGCTGCTGACCCACTCGGTGATCCGCTGGTTCCGCGACCATTATCTCAATGGCGCCGCCGACATCCACGACTGGCGCGCCTCGCCGGCGCGCGCCAAAAGCCTCGTCGGACTGCCGCCGACCTATGTGCTGACCGCCGGCGCCGATCCCCTGCGTGACGAGGGTGACGAATATGCCGAGCGCCTCGAGCAGGCCGGCGTGCCCGTCACGAGCAAGCACTATCCCGGCCAATTCCACGGCTTCTTCACCATGGGCAAGCTGTTGCAACAGGCCAACATTGCAGTCAGCGAGATCGGCGCGTGGCTGAAGGGATTGGGCTGACGGCACTCCCGTAGCCCGCACGAGCGACAGCGGCATGCGGGTCCGCTCTCACCTCACGACAAGACCTGTCCCGGATATCTCTCCGCTCATCCGGGCTACGTATCGACACCGGAAAACATGCTTGCCGTTCTTCAAACCATCGTCGCCGTCCCGCTGCGCGCCCTGACCTGGCTCGGCAGCCAGGGTACGCGCGGGGTCGCCGCCATCGTGTTCATCGCGGCCGCCGTGCCACCGCTCGGCGCATTGCTGCGGCCCTATCTCACCGAGGCAATCCTCTGCCTGCTTTGTATCTCCTTCATGCGGGTCGATCTGGCCGCGCTCTACAGCCATCTGCGTCGACCGGCGCTGATTGCAACTGCCACGGCCTGGACCACGATCGGCGTGCCGCTGATCGTCGGGTTGATCGCGCACGCAACCGGGCTCACGGCTCGCGCGCCCGGGCTTTCCCTCGCACTGATACTCCAGAGCATGGCCTCGCCGATGATGGCCTCCCCTGCACTGGCCGCACTGATGGGTCTCGATGCCACCATCGTGCTGATCACGCTGGTGAGCTCGACCGCGCTGGTGCCCTTCACGGCCTCATTGTTCGCGGGCATCTTCCTCGGCGACATGCTGAGCATCACGCCGCTGACGCTGGGCCTGAAACTGCTCGGCATCCTCGCAGCATCGCTGCTGGCCGCGACCGCCATCAGATGGATCTTCGGCGCGGAGGCGATCCAGCATCACAAGAAGCCGATCGACGGCCTCAACATCATCATCCTCTTCATCTTCGCTGCCGCGATCATGGGCGACGTCGTGAGCGACCTCCTCGCGCAGCCGCTTTTCACCATCGGCCTCGCAGCTCTGTCCTTCGCGATCTACTTCACCCTGCTCGCGGTCACCACGCTGCTGTTCCGCCGCATCGGTACCGAGCGCGCGCTGGCGCTCGGGCTGATGGTGTCACAGCGCAATCTCGGCCTGATGCTGGCAGCGACGGCCGGCGCACTGCCGCCCACCACCTGGCTCTATTTCGCGATGACGCAATTTCCGATTCATCTCGCGCCGTACCTGCTGATGCCGATCGCGCGGCGATTGACGGCACGCGCGGATGCGGCCGGCGCGGCCGCAGGCAACACGACCTAGCCGGCCCGCGCCGCGCGCCGCAGCGCCTGCGGCGGCTGGCCGAAGGCGCGGATGAAGGCGCGGCGCATTCGCTCGGGGTCGCCGAAGCCGGTCGTTTCCGCGACGAGCTCGATCGCCTCGCGCGAGGACTGCACCCGCTCGCGTGCCGCTTCGAGCCGCAGCCGCTCGATCGCCTTCGACGGCGTGGTGCCGGTCTCGGCGGCAAAGGCGCGGGCAAAATGCCGTGCGCTCATGCCGGCGCGATCGGCGAGGTCCTCGACCGTCAGCGGCGCTTCGAGGTTTTCGCGCGCCCAGGACAACAGCGCGCCGAAGCGCCCGTTTGGCGTCTTCAGCTCCAGCAGCGAGGAGAATTGCGACTGGCCGCCGCTGCGGCGGTGATAGAGTACGAGGTGCCGCGCGGTCTCTTGCGCGATCTCCTCGCCATGATCCTCGGTAACCATCGCGAGCGCGAGATCGATGCCCGCCGTGATGCCCGCCGACGTCCAGACATTGCCGTCGCGGGTGAAAATCTGGTCCGGCTCGAACTTCACCTTCGGATAGCGCGCGACGAAATCGCGCGTCCGCCCCCAATGGGTGGTGGCGCGGCGCCCGTCGAGCAGGCCCGCCTCGGCCAGCACATAGGCGCCCGAGCAGACGCTCGCGACCCGCACGCCACGCTTTGCGAGCCGCTGCACGAAGGCGCGGGTGACCTCACAGCGCGCGGCATCCGCGACGCCCGCGCCACCCGCGATGACCAGCGTCGTGATCGCGTTCGCCGACTTGAAATCACGCGCCATCATCTCGACGCCGGACGAAGAGCGCACGAGCCCCGCATTCACGGCCAGCACGCGGAGCGCAAGTGCCTTGCCGGAGCAGCGCGCCGCGACCTCGAACGCCGAGATCGGACCGGCCGCATCGAGCAGTTGGAAATCCGGGAAGATCAGGATGCCGATCATGGTTTTGTCCGAAAGTGAGGGAATTACGCCATTTCTGACATAAAGGCATCATGCCATGCTGCCGGCGTCAAGCTCATTATCGGAGGCTCCCATGTCGTCACCGCTCCAGATCGGAATCCTGGTGTTTCCGCGCGTCACCCAGCTCGACTTCACCGGCCCCTTGCAGGTGTTCGCCATGCTTCCCGGCGCAAATCTGCATCTGATCTGGAAGCGGATCGAACTGGTGCCGAGCGATTCCGTCATGACGCTGACGCCGACCACGAGCTTTGCGGACTGCCCCCAGCTCGACGTCATCTGCGTGCCCGGCGGCGGCGGCACCAACGACCTGCTCAACGACGAGGAGGTGCTCGATTTCCTGCGCAGGCAGGCCGAAGGCGCAAAATACGTCACCTCGGTCTGCACGGGATCGCTGGCGCTCGGCGCCGCCGGCCTGTTGAAGGGCTACCGCGCCGCCACCCATTGGAGCGCGATGGAGATGCTCGGTCATTTCGGCGCAACGCCGACCAGGACACGCGTCTGCATCGACCGCAACCGCATCACCGGCGGCGGCGTCACTGCCGGAATAGATTTCGCGCTGACGCTGGTTTCGATCCTGCGCGACCGAACCACGGCGGAAGCGATCCAGCTCCAGATGGAATACAATCCGGCCCCGCCGTTCAATTCGGGATCGCCGGACACCGCACCCGCCGAGGTGCTGGCGCTGCTCAGAGAGCGTGGGGCGCAAAACCAGGCCCGCCGCCTCGAGGCGGTGAAGCGCGCGGCCGAGCGGATGATGTAGCCTCGGGGCACGAAGCGAAGTCTGGCGCAAGCTGCATCAGCATCGTCATTGCGAGCGTAGCGAAGCAATCCAGAATCCTTCCGCAGCGGCGGTCTGGATTGCTTCGCTGCGCTCGCAATGACGGAATGTGGAGCAGCGGCATTCGTCCCTCGCAAGCCCAACAGAAAAAGGCCGCTCGGTTTCCCAAGCGGCCTTTCCTGTCTTACGGCAGCTGCACATTCCATCGGGCGATTTCGGAACTTCCAGACCGGGGGCCTATCTCCCGATCGAGTCCTTACTCGGCAGCCGCTGCATCTCGGGGCAGTCGCGAACTGTTGCCCGAACCGAACGCGATGGTCTCCCATCTCCGTAAGATGGGACCATTGAGCCGCATCGCTGGCGTGAGCGCAACGCCGGCGCAAGCGGCATCCCCGCTGTTCCCGTTGTCCACAGCGGCGTGATGCGGATGCGAGTGCATCCAATCGAACGATGGAAGATCGCGAGCGGTTAGCCGGGGGTCCAGGGCTGGTAGTCGCCGGTCGCCTTCGGCCGCCGGCCACTGGCGAGCGTCGAGCCCGAGGGACGATAGGCGTTCGGCGTGCCGGTGGGGTTCGGCTGATGCGGCTTTTGCCATTCGCGCGGCTGGTAGTTCTCCTCGGTCGGCGGCACGTCGACGACGTGATGCATCCAGCCGTGCCAACCTGTCGGGATGCGGCTCGCTTCCGCATAGCCGTTGTAGATCACCCAGCGCCGCTCGAAGCCGAGCGTCGGATCGATCGCCCCGCCGCGGGTGCGGTAGTAGCGGTTGCCCTGCTCGTCCTCGCCGACCAGCTCGCCGTACCGCCTGGTCCAGAGTTGCGTGCCAAAAGTCTGGCCGCTCCACCAGGTGAAGAACTTGAGGAAGAACTGTTTCATGCGGCAAGGGCCCTGCTTCGTGGGGCCCTGATGCCATCCGGACGCCGAAATGTCCAGTTCGGTCGCGGCGGCCCTACCCTCCGCAAATGTGGTGCCCCCTGCACGGGCCTGCCGCGAATCGGACGCGATCCGTTCATGCCGGATACAGCGATCAGGTGAGAAGTTTCCTGAACGCATGCAAACCGGCGTGATCCAGGAACCAGGACCCTTTCGTGGGGTTGGCTTCTGGGAAAGGAGTTTGATCATGAATAGCCTGAAATATTTGAGCGCCGCGGCAACCGTGGCGCTGATTCTTCCGCTGGCGAGCCCGAGCTTCGCCCAGGGCCGCCACGGTGGCGGCGGTGGTGGCGGCGCGCATGTCGGCGGCGGTGGTTTCGGCGGAGGCGGCGCCCGCATGGGCGGCGGCGGCTTCGGTGGCGGCGCGCGGATGGGTGGCGGCGGCGCCGCGTTCCACGGTGGTGGCGGCAATTTCGCAGCCGGCGCGGCACGCCCGAGCGGCGGTAATTTCGCGGCCGGAGCAGCGATGCGGCCGAGCGGCGGCAATTTTGCGGCCGGAGCAGCGATGCGTCCAAGCGGCGGCAATTTCGCGGCCCGAACAGCGATGCGTCCAAGCGGCGGCAGTTTCGTAGCCGGCGCAGCGAACCGTGCGGCCGTGGCGCCGGCCTTCAGCGGGACGCGCAGCGTCGCAACGGCGGGCAACTGGCAGGGCGGGCGCAACTGGAGCGGCCGCCACTGGCATCATCGTCGCGGCGGCTTCTGGCCAGGATTTGCGGCGGGTGCGGCGATCGGCGGGCTCGGCTCGTACGCCTATTACGGCGGCGGCTATGGCTATTATGATGATCCCTACTACTATGGCGACAGCTACTATGATGAGCCATCAGTGGCGGTGGTGCCCGACGGCGGCGGCGACTCCGCGGCCTATTGCGCGCAGCGCTACAAATCGTACGACCCGGCTTCGGGCACCTATCTCGGTTACGACGGTCAGCGTCATCCCTGCCCGTAATCCAGTCGCAGACGATTGAAGGAAAAGGCGTCGCAGCGATGCGGCGCCTTTTTCGCGCCTATGCCGTTGCCAGGATATCTACAAATTGAGGCAAACGGGACCTCTATGCACCGCGCCGTGCATATCTACGTTGACCCAATCCAAAATTGACCCGGTGCGCGATTCACCTGTATCACCCCGTATGGGGACTTCGACTTACTGGGAAGTGTCATGCCGCGTATTCTCGTGGTTGATGACGATCCGATGGTCGGCGCGACCATCGAGGTCCTCCTCCAACGACAGGGCTTCGACGTCACGTTGACCGACGGCGGAGAAACGGGATTGGCTGCGCTCGAAACTCAGGTTTTCGACGTGATGCTGGTCGACATCTTCATGCCGCACATGCGCGGTTTCGAATCCATCCGCATCTTTCACGAGCGCGCGCCAACGACCCCGCTGATCGCGATGTCCGGCTATGCCTTCGCCTCGTCCGCCTCGCCCTCGCCCGACTTTCTCCGCATGGCGCTGGAGCTCGGCGCGAGCCGCTGCCTGCGCAAGCCGTTCACGCCGGACGCGCTGCTGACCACGATCCGCGAATGCCTCGCCGGCGCGAATGGGAACGCACAGCCGAAGGACAAGAAAGAAGCCCCTTGATCCCAACGCAGCGCGTCATTCTCGGTGCCGGACTCGCCATCCTCCTGATCATCACGGCGGCCTCGATCGCCCTCGACGTCAAGTCACGGTCCGATGCGACCTGGGTCAGTCACACCGTCCAGATTCAGAAGAAGATCTCCGATTTGCGTGTGCTGCTGCGCCGCGCCGAGAGCGCCGCGCGCGGCTACGAGCTCTATCGCACCCCGGGCTTCAGCGATGAGTTCCAGGCGATGCACGCCGGGATCGCGCCGGCGCTCGCCGATCTCAAGCGCGACGTGCACGACAACCCCAATCAGATCGCGCTGCTGGAAGCCACCGAGCCGATCGCACTACGCCGGCTCGAGATCGCCGCCACGGCGATGCGCCTGCGTTCCGAGAACGACCTGGCCGGCATTGCCGTGCTCAACGGCAAGGCCGAGGGCCGCGGCCTCATGGATACCGTGATGGCCAATCTCGACCAGTTGAGCGCCGAGGAAGAACGCCTGCTCGCCGCGCGCTCCCAGGACTCGCGCCGCACCGGCATCGTGCTGCTCGGCATCGACGTTGCCGGCGCGTTGGTGATCCTGCTGCTGGTCGTGATGGTGATGCGCGAAAGCCAGCGCACCCAGGTCGCGCTCAAGAGCACGCTGATGGAGACCACCGCCGCCAAGGAGGCGCTCGCGGCGGCGGTGGCCGAACGGACCGAGCATCTGGTCACCGCGCATGACGAGCTGCGCCTGTCGATCAACGTGCTGCAAAGCACATTCCACAGCATGGCGGAGGCGGTGCTGGTGATCGACGCAGAAGGCAATGTCCTTCTGTCCAATCCGGCCGCGGAGCGCATGCTGCTGCATCGCGCCGGCATGAACTTGCGCAATCTGCGCGCGCTATCCTCTGTGTTTCACGGCGACGGCGTCACGCCGCTCACGGCCGACGAGCTGCCGTCGATGCGTGTGCTGCGCGGCGAGCAGTTCGAAGAGCTGGAGATGATCGTCCGCCCGCACAGCGGCAATTCTCCCCGCCATCTCATGATCAGCGGCCGGCCGATGCGGGATGGGCAAGGCCACATCTCCGGCGCGGTGCTGGTCTATCATGACGCGACCACGTCGCGGGAGACGGAGCGACAGCTGCATCAGTCGCAGAAGCTGGATGCCATCGGCCAGCTGACCGGCGGGGTCGCTCACGACTTCAACAACATGCTGACCGTCATCTCCGGCAACACGGAGACGCTGGTGGAGAGCCTGAAGCAGCAGCCGGAGCTCCAGCGCGTGGCGCGCCTGATCGACGATGCCGCCGAGCGCTGCGCCGAGCTGATCCAGCATCTGCTCGCGTTTGCGCGCCGGCAGCCGCTCCAGCCGCGCAATGTCGAGATCAACGCCGCGGTCGCGGACATCGCGAAGCTCCTGCGCCCCACCCTCGGCGAGCAGATCCAGATCGAGACCGCGCTGGAACAGGGGCCGATGACGGCGCATATCGATCCATCCCGGCTCACCAATGCCGTGCTGAACATGGCGATCAACGCCCGCGACGCCATGCCGAACGGCGGCAAGCTGCTGTTCGAGACCCACCGGGTCGTGCTCGACGAGGCCTATGCGCAGAACAATCTGGACGTCCGGCCCGGCCCCTACGTGATGCTCGCCGTCAGCGACACCGGCACCGGCATGCAGGCCGAGGTCCAGCAGAAGGCGTTCGAGCCGTTCTTCACCACCAAGGAGGTCGGCAAGGGTTCGGGCCTCGGCCTCTCCATGGTCTACGGCTTCGTCAAGCAGTCCGGCGGCCACATCAAGATCTACAGCGAGGAAGGCCACGGCACCACGATCAAGCTCTATCTGCCGCCGGGCGAAGGCACGGCAGACGTGGCCGCTCCCGCCGTGCCGCAGGCCGAAGGCGGCGCCGAGATCATTTTCGTGGTCGAGGACGACACGCTGGTGCGCAACTTCGTCACCGCGCAGCTCCAGGGCCTCGGCTACAAGACGGTGGCCGCGCCCGACGGCAAGGCCGCGCTGGAATTGATCGAGGCCGGCCAGCGGTTCGATCTGCTCTTCACCGACGTCGTCATTCCCGGCGGCATGAGCGGACGCGAGCTCGCCGACGAGGTGGCCAAGCGCCGGCCGGGCCTGAAGGTGCTCTACACCTCCGGCTACACCGACAACGCCGTTGTCCATCACGGCAAGCTCGACGACGGCGTGCTGCTGCTGACCAAACCCTACCGCCGCAACCAGCTCGCGGAGATGATCAGGAAGGCGCTGGGTGGGGGAATGGCGGGCTAGGAGAGGTGAATCCTAACGCGTCGCCAGCACCACCGCCGCCAGCGTAAAGATCAGCGCTGCGATCTGCCCTGCCCCGAGCGGCTCGCCCAGCGCGATCGCCGACGCGACGACGCCGATGACAGGCACGGCCATCGTCCCGATGGCGGCGACCGAGGCCGGCAGGCGTGCCAGCGCGGCGAACCAGCTGACATAGGCGATGCAGAACTGCACCACGGTCGAATAGACCAGCAGCCACCAGCCGACCGGCGTCACCTTGTCCAGATGCGTGGTCTCGACCAGCAGGCCGATGATCGAGATCGGCAGGCAGCCGATCCCGATCTGCCAGGCCGCAGCCGTGATCGGCGGCAGGTGGATCGGATACTTCTTGGAGAATACCGTGCCGACGGCGAAGCCGAGCGCGCCGCACAGCGCCATGATGATTCCAGGCGCTTTCTCTGCGCTGGCGGCAATGCCGTTGCCGCCCATGATCGAGGCAAGGCCGGCAAAGGCCATCACCAGCCCCAGCGTACGCAGCACCGTCGGCCGCTCACCCAGCACCGGCCAGGCGATGATCGAGGCCCAGACCGGCATGGTGTAGGCGATCAGCGCCGCCTCGCTCGCCGGCAGCCAGAGCAGCGCCAGGCCCATCAGCACCATCCAGCCGGTGACATTGAGCACGGCGGCGGTCAGCAGGCGCGGCCAAATCCCGGGTTCCACCCGCAGGCTCTGCCGGCGCATGATCGCGAGCAGCGCCAGCAGCGCCGCGCCGAGCACGCCAGTCACCCCGCGCAGGGTCAGCGGCGGCAGCTCGGCGAGGAGGAATTTGGTCACCGGCCAGTTGAAGCCCCAGCCGATCGAGGTGATCGCGAGGAACATCAGGCCGGCCGGGGCGATGCGCGGCCGCGCATCCCGGCGGGTCGAATCATGCATGAGGGTAATCCGGCAAAATCTGGGTCAGCTTGGCGCGGATTCGCTGGCCCCACCACCACCCCGGCGGGCATGCCTGCCCTCACCTTCCGTAGGGCTACGTGAGTCCCACCGGCGCAACCCCGTTGCCCAAAAATATACCTGCCCTGTGAAGAGCGGGGTGAAGGGTCGGCATCCACACAAGATGGAAATTTTTTCGGTTGGGAATCCCTGAGGACTCACTGATACTTGGCTCAACAACAGGCGCGGGCTTGCCCCCTGTTATCCCCCGCAATCCACCATATTTAGTATTTGATTCAGGAACTCGCACTAGTTCTTGACGGGCGCAACGGAGAGTCCTAGCTTTCGGTCCGTTCGGCGCGAGTGAGTTTGCGTCCCGCCGGCACTCCCCCAAAGGGTCTCGCAAATCTCAACTCCGCCAGCCAGCCAAAGGCTGCGGGATGAGGGCTTGTCTGCCCGCGAAATGCGGACTTCCGGGGCGCCAGAACGGGCCGGCAACAGGCTCGGATGGCATCGGTAGAAGTTGTGACGTTGTGGGGCGTTGAACGCATGTCGGACCCATCCCCTTGGGGGCGGACGGGTCTGGACATGCCGGCGGATGCAGGGTGCTCGCACCAGGCTTGCGCCGGGAGAAAGTGAGCCGGATCCACCGGCCAGAACTGCGAAACCCCTGGGGCCGCGAGGCCTTCAAGGACTCGCCAAACGAAATGTCGACCTGGACGCCTGAACGGAGGCGGTTCGGTCATAGAATAGGACGGGGCAAGACAATGCGGATCGAGCGGCGCCACACCACTTCAGGACAGTCACCTTACGCTGGGATCGATTTCCGGCTGACCACGTCGGAGATTCGCAATCCCGACGGCTCGGTCGTATTCAAAATGGACGGCGTCGAGGTCCCGACCGAATGGTCGCAGGTCGCCTCCGACGTGCTCGCCCAGAAATATTTCCGCAAAGCCGGCGTTGCCGCGCGCCTGAAGAAGGTCGAGGAGGAATCCGTCCCCTCCTTCCTGTGGCGTTCCGTGCCCGACACCGAGGCTCTCGCCGCCCTGCCGGAGAAAGAGCGCTATGTCAGCGAGCTCTCAGCCAAGCAGGTGTTCGACCGCCTCGCCGGCTGCTGGACCTATTGGGGCTGGAAAGGCAAGTATTTCTCCACCGACGAAGACGCCCAGGCCTTCTACGACGAGCTCCGCTACATGCTCGCCATGCAGATGGTCGCGCCGAACTCGCCGCAATGGTTCAACACCGGCCTGCACTGGGCCTATGGCATCGACGGCCCCGGCCAGGGCCACTATTACGTCGACCCCTTCACAGGCAAGCTGACCAAGTCCAAGTCCGCCTACGAGCACCCGCAGCCGCACGCCTGCTTCATCCAGGGCGTCGGTGACGACCTCGTCAACGAGGGCGGTATCATGGACCTCTGGGTCCGCGAGGCCCGCCTGTTCAAGTACGGCTCCGGCACCGGCTCCAACTTCTCGCGCCTGCGCGGCGAAGGCGAGAAGCTGTCGGGTGGTGGCCGCTCGAGCGGCCTGATGAGCTTCCTCAAGATCGGCGACCGCGCCGCGGGTGCGATCAAGTCGGGCGGTACCACGCGCCGTGCCGCCAAGATGGTCGTCGTCGACGTCGATCATCCCGACATCGAGACCTATATCGACTGGAAGGTGAAGGAGGAGCAGAAGGTTGCAGCCCTCGTCACGGGATCCAAGATCAACCAGAAGCACCTCAAGCTGGTGCTGAAGGCCTGCGTGAACTGCGAAGGCTCGGGCGATGACTGCTTCGACCCCGAGAAGAACCCTGCCCTCCGCCGCGAGATCAAGCTCGCGCGCCGCTCGCTGGTGTCCGACAACTACATCAAGCGGGTCATCCAATTTGCCAAGCAGGGCTACAAGGATATCCAGTTCGACACCTACGACACCGACTGGGATAGCGAAGCCTACCTCACCGTCTCCGGCCAGAACTCCAACAACTCGGTCTCGCTGAAGGACGACTTCCTGCGCGCCGTCGAGACGGATGGCGACTGGAATCTGAACGCCCGTACCTCCAAGAAGGTGACGAAGACGCTGAAGGCGCGCGACCTCTGGGAGAAGATCGGCTACGCCGCCTGGGCGTCGGCCGACCCCGGCCTGCACTTCAACACCACGATGAACGACTGGCACACCTGCAAGGCGTCCGGCGACATCCGCGCGTCCAATCCGTGCTCGGAATACATGTTCCTGGACGACACGGCCTGTAACCTCGCGTCCGCGAACCTGCTGACGTTCTACAACACCACGACCAAGCAGTTCGACGTCGCCGGTTACGAGCATCTCTGCCAGCTCTGGACTATCGTGCTGGAAATCTCCGTCATGATGGCGCAGTTCCCGTCCCGCGCGATCGCCGAGCTCTCCTACGAGTTCCGCACGCTCGGCCTCGGCTACGCCAATATCGGCGGCCTCTTGATGACCATGGGCCTGTCCTACGATAGCAAGGAAGGCCGTGCGCTCTGCGGCGCGCTGACCGCGGTGATGACCGGCATCACCTACAAGACCTCGGCCGAGATGGCGGCCGAGCTCGGCACCTTCCCCGGCTACAAGAAGAACGCCGCGCACATGCTGCGCGTCATCCGCAACCACCGCCGCGCCGCGCACGGCCAGTCCAATGGCTACGAGGCGCTCTCCGTCAACCCGGTGCCGTTGGACCTCGTGTCCTGCCCGCAGGCTGACCTGGTCAGCCACGCGCAGGCCGCCTGGGATGCGGCCCTCGAGCTCGGCGAGAAGCACGGCTATCGCAACGCCCAGACCACTGTCATCGCGCCGACCGGCACGATCGGCCTGGTCATGGACTGCGATACGACGGGCATCGAACCGGACTTCGCGCTGGTGAAATTCAAGAAGCTCGCCGGCGGCGGCTACTTCAAGATCATCAACCGCGCGGTCCCCGCGGCGCTGCGCGCGCTCGGCTATCGCGAAGCTGATATCGCGGAGATCGAGGCCTATGCCGTCGGCCACGGCTCGCTGTCGAACGCGCCGGGCATCAACGCTTCGACGCTGAAGGCAAAGGGCTTCACCGATGAAGCCATCGCCAAGGTCGAAAAGGCCCTGCCGACTGCCTTCGACATCAAGTTCGCCTTCAACAAGTGGACCTTTGGCGAGGATTTCATCCGCGACCAGCTCGGCATCGGCGCTGAAGCCATCGCAGCCCCCGGCTTCGACCTGCTCCAGGCCGTCGGCTTCACCAAGCGCGAGATCGAGGCGGCCAACGTCCACATCTGCGGCGCGATGACGGTCGAAGGTGCCCCGCATTTGAAGGCGGAACATTACTCCGTGTTCGACTGCGCCAATCCCTGCGGCAAGATCGGCAAGCGTTACCTGTCGGTCGAGAGCCACATCCGCATGATGGCGGCGGCGCAGCCCTTCATCTCGGGCGCGATCTCCAAGACCATCAACATGCCGAACGACGCGACCGTGGAGGACTGCAAGTCCGCCTACATGCTGTCGTGGAAGCTCGCGCTGAAGGCCAACGCGCTCTATCGCGACGGCTCCAAGCTCAGCCAGCCGCTCAACTCGCAGCTCATCAGCGACGACGAGGACGAGGACGATGCGGTCGAGACGCTCTACGAGAAGCCGATGGCGGCGCGCGCCGCCCAGGTCTCGGAGAAGATCGTCGAGAAGCTGGTCGAGCGCATCATCGTGATGCGCGAGCGCGAGAAGATGCCTGACCGGCGCAAGGGCTACACCCAGAAGGCGGTCGTCGGCGGCCACAAGGTGTACTTGCGCACCGGTGAATATGACGACGGCCGTCTCGGCGAGATCTTCATCGACATGCACAAGGAAGGCGCGGCGCTCCGCTCCTTCATCAACAACTTCGCCATCGCGGTGTCGCTGGGCCTGCAATACGGCGTGCCGCTGGACGAATATGTCGACGCCTTCACCTTCACCCGCTTCGAGCCGGCGGGCCCCGTGCAGGGCAACGACAGCATCAAGTACGCGACCTCGATCCTCGACTACGTCTTCCGCGAGCTCGCCGTGAGCTACATGTCGCGCTTCGATCTCGCCCATGTCGATCCGACCGAGTCGAATTTCGACGCGCTCGGCAAGGGCGTCGAGGAAGGCAAGGAGCCGGACGAGGACGGCGCCCATCACGCGACCAAGCTGGTTTCGCGCGGCCTCACCCGCTCGCGGACTGACAACCTCGTCGTGATGCGCGGCGGCTCGGCAGCGGTGTCGCAAGGCAACGACGGCGCTCCATCAGGCGGCAGCAAGGTCACGGCCCTCGCCTCGCACGGTGCGTCAGCCCGTGTCGGCGATGCCATCGAAGGCGCCGTCGCCCTGAAGCAGGAAGCCAGCCACGACCTCTCCCCCACGGAGAAGCTCGAGCAGTTGCAGTGGAGCAAGGCCGGCAGCGCCGCAACCGCCGCCCCCACCAAGGCCGAGCGCCGCGCCGAAGCGAAAGCCAAGGGCTACGAAGGCGAGATGTGCTCGGAGTGCGGCAACTTCACGCTGGTACGGAATGGCACCTGCATGAAGTGCGATACTTGCGGAAGCACGACGGGGTGTAGCTAAGCGCTAGCTTTAGCTGCGGACGGCGCGAAAACGCGCCGTCTCTGCTTTGAGCGAACAAAACAAGCACAATAATCCTGTCGAGGTATTTGATGACGGCTAAACCTGCATTGGACGACTTGGAGGCTGTCCGCGCGGTGGTAACGGCTCTTGCAGATTTTGATGCCGCTGACCAAGAGAGAATATTGCGTTGGACGAGAGAGAAGCTCGGCCTTCCAATGGAAGTGGGCAATAGCTCTGGTCCTGCAACAAGAGCAACCAACCCATCTCCAACGGAAACGGCTCAACCCGCGTCTGCATCGACGCATTCCACGAACATAAAGACGTTCGTTACGGCCAAAAATCCCAAAAGTGACAGTCAGTTCGCAGCGACGGTAGCTTTCTTTTACAAATTTGAAGCCGCTGAAGGAGAACGAAGGCCGTCGATCAGTTCGACAGACTTGCAAGATGCATGTCGCAAGGTAGGCCGCGAGCGTCTAACAACTCCGAGCAAGACTCTGTTGAACGCACATGCTCAAGGTTATTTGGACAAGGCGGGAGAGCGCGGAACCTATACCTTAAATACAGTAGGCGAAAACCTCGTAGCTATGGCGCTTCCAGAGACTAATTCGTCCGGCCGCGCTTCGCGCAAATGAGGCGACCGCAATGAGCATCATATGACAGATGCGGTATCGGCACTGGATGCTGCTATTGCAGAGATTGATCGACTGACGCGCGTTCTCAAGAAGGAACGAAATCAAGCACAGGTCCGGTCGTCTGACGAACGCGCGTTAGCTAAAGCGACCGCGCACACTTGGTTCAGAAATCATCGACCTCCCGTTGCTGAGCATGTGTCTGAGCAGGATGTTCAATCTCTTGACGCAGACTTTAGATCCATATTCGAAGCATCGGAGCGCGCCGGGACTCGGACGAAGTATCTCTCAACACTTAAATCCATGCGTAGCAAAACGCTTCGCCTGCGGTCGATCTGCTTAGGATCGGCGCCGATCAACCATCCAAACGCAGATCAGCCGCCAGATTTTTCACCGCTGATCTCAGATGCCGCCATGCAGGAAATCCTCTTGGCTCGCTGGACCGAATGCACGCTCTGTCTTCATGCAAAAGCAGCTCTAGCAGCGACGGTCATGATGGGGGGACTCCTCGAGGCTATTCTGCTGGCGCGAGTAAATTCGGAGCACGACAAAGCAAACGTTTTTAAGGCTAAGGCCGCCCCGCGCGATCCTCAGGGCAAAACAAAGCAACTAAAAGAATGGATGTTGAGCGACTACATCAAGGTCGCTCACGAAATGAAATGGGTTTCAGTATCAGTGAAGGACGTCGGAGAAGTCTTACGTGACTATAGAAATTATATCCATCCGTACAAGCAGCTCAGTCACAACACCCACTTGAACCCAGACGACGCCCAGCTCTTCTGGGAAGTATGTAAGAACATCACCCGCCAATTGATCCAGAGTAGGTAGACCGTGGGATGGGTAGAGCGAAGCGAAACCCATCAACAGCAACCAAGCAACGATGGGTTTCGCAAGGGCTCGACCCATCCTACGGGCTGAGGAACAGCAATGCAAAACGCGTCGGACGGTGTAAAGACAAGCCCAATCTCCAATTACATTTGGGAGACTCAGACACCACCATCACTCCTGTGGCACTACACAAACGCCGATGCACTTCTGGGCATTGCCCGAAATCAAGTCTTATGGTGCACGGAATACCGCTATCTCAACGATAGAAAGGAAATTTCTGCCTTTGCGATCCATTTGATCGCCCGCATTCGCGAAGAACTCGTAGCAATATTCGGAAGAGAAACGAGCGACAGTATCGCGGAGTTTGTCACGACCCTCTACAACACTTGGAACATATTTATTTGCTCGTTCTGTTTAGACGCGGATCGAAACGAACACTGGTATCAGTACGCAGGTAAGGCAGGATACTCGCTCGGATTTGACACCTACCAGCTCAAGGCCTTGGCGGACAGCCAAGGCTTCACACTCGGACCTACGTTATATGGAGAATCAACCGCAATTAATATTGCGACTGCTGTACTGAAGGACAACCTGCACAAACTCGAAGCCATAGAGCGCCCGATTACTGAGAGCAACTATAATGAGGTTGTTAGCTTTCTTTGTCGATTGACGCTTGGCTATGCCCCCTTTTTCAAAGCTGAGTCTTTCGAACGAGAACGCGAATGGCGGCTTGTTCGCGCTACCGGAATTGACGGAGACAACAAGATGCAATTCCGATCAAAGCTACCATTTGGGCTCGTCGGCTATCTTCCATTCAGCCTCCTTGCCAAAAAAGAGAGGCAAGACCAACCCAACCACAATGAAAGGAATACCCTCATTCCAAGACTTATGATCGGCCCTGGCAATGAGACGACCGAATTTACACGAGCGGCTCACGCGTACCGCCTACTCGCGCAGAATGGATTCGACGCCGAGGTTGGTGAAACGAGCTCTTCGCTCCGTCTCTAAGAGGCGCGCATTTTCCTTCCTGGCTTGTCCTTGCCTGCAGGAGAGCACATGTCCCGTCGTATCCTGAGTTACGAGACAATGCACCAAATTGGTCTGCTGGTGCCAGATCGGCTAGTTCCGCTGACTTTCACACCCGCTCCGGATTGAGTGCACTGCCCTCCGCGATGGCATCCTGGTTCCGGCTTCGCTGCTCATCAATAAGCACCGCCGAAATTACCTTTGCGGTTGACCGCTTCACCTCTAAACTCCGACCTCACCGGCATGAGTTCCGACGGCCCCGGTAGAAGCGGAGTAAACTTATGCCCAAACCGGAAAGCTTCCCGATCGAGAAGATCTTCGTTCCCACGAAGCAGAAGAAGGCCATCAAGCCCGAGACCGTCGCTGAGATCGCGGAAAGTATTCTGGACATCGGACAACAGGCCCCCATTTCCATCAGGCTCGACGGAGACCGCCTCGTTCTGGTCGAGGGACTGCATCGGCTCGAAGCCTGCAAGGCGCTCGGCGAGACGACCATTCTCGGCGTCCTTGTTACGGCCGAGCTTGCTCAACACAAGCCGCAGCTAGCCGAAAGACCCGAAGTCGAGGCAGAGCGCCTCAAGATGGCGCGATTGAAGCAGTTGCGCCTGGAGAAGGAAGCCGCAGAGGCATCGACCGCTGCCTTGAAGGGTGCTGGCGCAACGGAGGCGTCGCGCACCCGCCAGACGAAAGGCGTCCGCGACAATCCGAAGGCATCAGCGGGCCGGACTGCGAAAGCGCCACCGAAAACATTGTCGGACTGGATCACGCAGCAAAAGGGCAGCGGCGGCCGCTACTGATTGCCGGGATCAGCTCGTCGTCGTCCTGCGAGAGCGATAGCCGCAAGCCGCGGCTACCTCTCCCTGCATTATCGCGATCCTCTCACGCCGCTTTCGCCTGCTCCGGCGAGGCCGTCTCCATCGCGCGCATGTAGAGGTCGAGCAGGCTTTCGCGCTCGTCGCGCTCGTTCTTGTCTTCCTTGCGCAGCTTGATGATCTCCTTGAGGATCTTCACGTCGAAGCCCTCGCCCTTGGCTTCCGCGAAGACTTCCTTCTTCTGTTCGCTCAACTCCTGCATTTCGCTGTCGAGGTTCTCGATCCGCTCGACGAAGGAACGGATCTTGCCGCCGGGAATGGTGATGTCGGACATGGTGCCTCTTTGCTGACTGAGGTCGTGAAAATGACCGCAAAGAAATGACCAATGTGTTAACCTCGCAGCCAGGCGTAGGCGAGTTTCAGGTGATCGCCGGGCAACGCTGAGGCGATCGTCCTCGCAGGCGATGTCGCCGACGTCAGCCCCGCGAGATGCCGGCTTGTTCCTGAACAGCGATTGGATTTGAAGCGCAACGCGCTGCGGCTTCAGCTAGCCTTCTCTGTAGATGCTAGGTGACACCAGCTGCATGGCCTTCATGTCTCGACGATGACACCACGTCGACGCCGCCGACTGCACGCGGCGGTTCCATGCAGCCAAACTCTCTCCCGAATTCCTGCAAATCTCTGCCATCTACCGGAGGTAGATTGCTGCCGGTGAAGCGTGGTCAACAACGCGACTTGCAAGAAAATCTGCAGGCGTCAGGCCCCGCTTCCGACAATGGAAATGGGAGTTACGCCATGCAGCATCTGCCGAACGACACCTTCGACGTCACCCTTGACCAGTTTGGTCAAATCGAGACCGTGTACGGAGACCCCGGCTTTCCCGCAGCCAAGGACGTCTTCGGTGGTAACGACACCGTGACGGCTACCGTCACCGAGCTCAATACGAGACTGACGATCTTCGGCGACGACCACACGATGCTGCTTGGTCATTCGCAAGGCGGAAACGACACGCTCTTCGCCGACATCAGCGGCGGATGGAACACCGCCCTCGTGGTCGGCGATACCCAATCGATGATCGACGACGCCAAGGGCGGCAATGACACCATCGTCGCGGATGCCCATGGCACGGTCTACACCGCCGTCTCGGCCTTCGGCGACGTCGCGGGCGATATGTCGGGCAATGCGCAGGGCGGCAACGACGACATCACGGGCTCGATCGGGTGGCGCGGCGGCGCCAACCTGTTCGCCGGCGATGCCGGCGGTTCCATGATCGACACCTCGCACGGCGGCAACGACACGCTCGATGTCAGCGTGCTCACCATCGACGGCGGGGCGACCGTCAGCGGCGACGCCATCGGTGCCCTGCGCGGCCTTGCGCAAGGCGGCAACGACAATCTGACCGTGACGCTGGACGGCGACAGCCCCATATCCGGTGCAAGCCTGTCGGGGGATTCGTCGACGTCCCTGATGGATTTTGCCAAAGGCGGCGACGATGTCCTCACCGTCAAGATCGACGGCCAGAACGCGGATGCGATCTCGTCGATGTACGGCGATGCGCCGACCATGACGGGCAATTCCCATGGTGGCAACGATATCCTCACCGGCGGCGCGGGTCGCGATTTCATGTATGGCGATGCACGGACCTATGAGCCCGCCTCGCCTGGCTCAATCACCGGCGGCATGGATACGCTGAACGGCGGAGCCGGCAACGACCAGCTGTGGGGCGGAGGGAACAGCGACTTGTTCGTCTTCAACAAAGGTTCCGGCAACGACGTGATCAACGACTTCGATCAGGGCAACAAGGCCGTCGGCAGCACCGCGGTGGAACACGACCTGATCGACGTGCACGCCTACGGATTTGCGGACTGGACCGCACTGTCGAGCCTGATCAGCGACAATGCCGCCGGCGATGCCGTGGTTCATCTCGCGGCCAACGACACGATCACGCTGGACGGGGTTCAGGCGGCCAATTTGCATCCGACCGACTTCATCATCTGAGGAAGCAAACCTCCGCCTTCTACCGAAAGTAGATTCGTCTCCGTGAAGCGTGGTCACAGCACGTCGCGCAAGAATTTTGCCGACGTCCGGCCCGCTTCCGACAATGAAATGGGAGTTACGCCGTGCAACATCTGCCGAACGACACCATCGACGTCCTGCTCGACCAGTTTGGCCAAATCGAAAGCCTCAACGGAGATCCGAACTTTCCGACCACCACGGACGCCTGGGGCGGCAACGACACCGTGACGGCAACCATCACCGAGCCCACAGCAGAGGTCACGATCTTCGGCGACGACAACACGACGCTGCATGGCCAGTCCCACGGCGGCAACGACACGCTCACGGTCAACTTCAACTACGGCTGGAACGCCGCCCTCGTGGTCGGCGATGCCCAGGCGATGACCGACGACGCCAGGGGCGGCAACGACACGATCAGTACCGAGAACCACTCGTTGTACACCAACGTACATGCTTTCGGCGACGTCGCCGGCGACATGTCGGGCAATTCGCACGGCGGCAGTGACACCATCACCGGCGCAGTGGGTTGGCGAGCCTACGACAATGTGTACGCCGGCGATGCCGGAGGTTCCATGAGCGGCGCGGCGCAGGGCGGCAATGACACGCTCGTCGTCAGTGTGGACACCCGAGAAGGTTCAGCGCATGCCAGCGGCGACGCCACCGGCTCCATCGGCGGCGATGCGCATGGCGGCAACGACAACATCACTCTCACCTTCGGCAGCGACATTGTCTTGACCGGCGGATATGGGTACGGAGATTCGGCGACCTCGCTGACCGACAATGCCCAAGGGGGAGATGACATTCTCACACTTGAGACAAATGTCCCCGACACGCTCCAACTTTCGCACCCGGCGCTCTACGGCGATGCTCCAACCATGTCCGGCAATGCCCATGGCGGCAACGATCTTCTCACCGGCGGGGTAACCGGTGATTCCCTGTATGGCGATGCCGCGCAGTACAACCCCGCGAGGCCGGGCTCAATCACCGGCGGCAGAGATGTGCTCAACGGCGGCGCCGGCGACGACAAGCTTTCGGGCGGAGGAAACAGCGACACCTTCGTCTTCAACACCGGCTCCGGTAACGACCTCATCACCGATTTCGATCAGGGCAACAAGGCGGTCGGCAGCACCGCGGCCGAGAACGATCTGATCAATGTGCACGACTACGGGTTTGCGGACTGGGCGGCGCTGTCGAAAATGATCAGCGACAATGCCGCCGGCGATGCCGTGGTTCACCTCTCGGCCAACGACACCATCACCCTCGATGGCGTTCACGCCGCGAGCCTGCACCAGACCGACTTCCTCATCTGAGCGCGTTGCTCTGGAACCATCTCGCCCCGCCCACAGCGGGGCGAGATGCGGGGTTGCCCCTGGTGCCGATGCCCGGCAAATTCTCACCACATGGCCGCCACGCAAGCGACAACCGACAATCGCGATTTCAGCGCAAACGCGACGGAGGCTTGCGGCTTCAGCGATATTCAGGAGCCATTTGCAATGTTGAGTGCGGTAGAAAATAAGCCAACGGGAAAATCCGGCCGGCGCGGCGGGAAGAAGAAAAAGGCCGGGCAACGGACCGGGGCCGTCGAGCAACACACAAGCGCAGCGCATCACTCGCCGGATGCCTCGGCGGAGATCAGCCAAGAGACCAGGCAAGAGACCGAGCAAGAGATCAGGCAAGAGCCAAGCCGACAGATCAGTGCGCAGGTACCTTCGGCCGCAGCCTTGCCCGACGAGGCTTCCGGGATGGAGATCGCTGCAAGCCCGCCCGTCGCACCGGTGGAACCCTCCCCGGCCAGCACGCAGGCGATTGCCAATGCCTATAGCGACTATCTCAGGACGTCGCTTGAGCGCGCCTGGGCCTTCCTGGGAAAGCTCGCGGCGGCGCGCTCACCCGTCGAGGCCTTTGAGCTTCAGATGGAGTACGCGAAACAGGCGTCCGATTCGTTTGTCGCCGAATCCCAGAAGATCGCCGAGTTGCATGAACAATTGACCAGACAAAGGGTCATGCATTTTGAGGGGTTCGTGGCCAGGCTCACCCAGACGACGCTCGAAATCCGCGCAACCCGTCACTAACGACAGCTGCGTATTCCGGCGCCGCGGGCCCGGAAGCCCGCAGGATCAGTAGAACCCTTGCGAAACCCATCGTGCGCTCATCGGCGTTGATGGGCTTCGCTCCGCTCGCCCCATCCTGCGAACTGCGCTTTGCACGGTCGCGGAGCTAACCCACCCGACGCGCTCGCTCCGCCCGCTCCCCGGCCCGCCATAATTTTTCCTTTGCACACGCGTTGTGTTGGACAGCGGCGAGACCTATCCTTCCAGTGATCGGACTGCCTCCCATTGACGCCGACCGGATGGAGAGCGCATCGGTGCCTGAAACGAACGATCCCAAACCTGATACCGACAAGCCTGATGCCGACAAGCCAGATAGCGCCAAGTTAGATAGCGCCAAGCCCGATGCGTCCAAGCCGGATGAGGCGCGCGCCGACGGCGGGCTGGCGCGGGCCTACGACCGGATCAAGAGCGCAGAGGAAGACCTCGCGCGGCTGGACCGGCTGGTTTCCGGAATGGAACGCAGCAGCGAAGGTCCGCAGGCCTCGCACGCAAGCCTTGGTGCGACGGCAGCCGCCACTCCCGGAAACAAGGCGCCGACGCCGGATGCCGGGGTTCCGAATGCCAAGATTCCGAATGCCGGGCTTCGCGATCAAGGCTTGAAGGGAGATCGAACCATGATGCGCGCGTTGGTCGGCCTCGTGCTGGCGATCGGCCTCCTCGGCGCCGCCTTCGCTTCGCAATATCGCGATGAGGCCAAATCGATCAGCAAGTCGATCATGGCGCGATGGGCTCCGCCGGCCGCGAGCAGCCCCCCTCAAGCGTCCGCGGTGGAAAGTCCGGCGCTGCCGCCCGCCGTGCAACTGGCTGCTGCGGATGAGTCGAGCCCGATGCCCGCGCCGCCGGCCGCCAAGGAAACGGAAAGCGCCCCAAAGCCTGGCTCCGCAGCGCCTGACCCGCCATCGTCCGAGCTCGCGCAATCGCTCAAGGCCATCACGAGCGAGCTAGCAAACATCAACGGGAAGCTCGAGCAACTGAAAAGCCGCAACGAGCAGACCCTGCGTGAGCAGTCCGACACCATTCAGCAGCTCAAGGCGGCGCAGGAGAAGGATTCCGTGGACAAGGCGCGCCTCGCCGCGCAGGTCCAGGCGCTGCAAACGCAACTGACCGCCTCCTCCGCGTCTGCAGCCGCCAAGCCCGTCGTGCGCAGCGTGATGAACAGTGATGCGGCTGCGCATGCCCGGCCGCAGGTACCAGCGGCCGCCCCCCGGCGGCCCAGACCACCGCCGCGAGGACCCTGGATGCCCCCGCGCTATATGGCCGACCCCTATTATTACGGCGATCCGGATTGGTGAGCCCGGAAGGCGCGGGCTTGTTTCCCGAAGGCGCGATTGGATTTGAAGCCCTGCGAGCTGCGGCTCCGGCCCGCCTTTAGTGGCCGGCGTTAAGCGCGCAAATCTACCTTCCGGCCGAGCGAAGGTCTTCGGCGACGCCGTCGAATGCGTTCTGACTCGCGACGGCCCCGCCCTGCTCCGCATCTGCCGGCGCCAACCGCCGACGCACCCCGACCCCAAAGATGTCGTGCACCAGCCCGAGCTTCCCGAGCCCCAGGATGATCAGCCCATTGATGTCGATCTCGTACCAGGCGTGGGAAATGTAAGCGTCGCGCGGAAACCGGTGATGGTTGTTGTGCAGCCCTTCGCCGAAGGTGAGGATCGTGGTCACGAGCTCGTTGGTCGTGCCGTCATTGGTGTCGTGGCGGCGGTAACCGAGGCGGCCGTCGCTGTGGCAGACCGAGTTCACCAGCGAGGTGGCCATGGTCATGATGTAGCTGCGGAACAGGCCGGAAAACAGGATGCAGCCGATCATCGTGTGCACGCCGCCGAAGGCGTAGCCGATGGCGCCCGGAATGATCACCGCCGACAGCGCGTACCAGTACCAGCGCGTCCTCGTGAAGAACATGGCGATCGGGTCGGCCAGAATATCCCTGGCGTAGTATTCGCCATCGGTGGTGGCCTGGTCCCACACCCAGCCGCCTTGCGCATGCGACATCCCCGTGAGGAAGCTCGCATAGCGGTTGCCGAAGCCGTCATAGTACGGGCTGTGGACGTCGCCGGGCTTGTCGGAGTGAAGATGGTGCCGCCGGTGGTTGCTCACCCACTTCAGGATCGAGCCCTGCACCGCCAGCGTCGCGATCGCGGCGCAGATCGTCCGCATCACTGGACCGCAGCGGAAGCTCCGGTGCACGAAGTAGCGATGCATGAAGCCAATCCCGACCGTGGTCAGCATGAACATGCCGACGAAGACCGAAATCTCCACCCGGCCGATGCCTTGCCAGACTGCCCAGACCAGCGCCGCGATCGAGCCGCCGATCATGAAGCCGAACGCGATGTAGGAATCGAGAAATTTGGCGTCGACCACCGGGCCTTCGAGCAGCACGCCCGGCGGCATTTTCGGGTTCGGCACTGCCTCCGACGCCAGGTCCTCGATTGCGGTCATTTGACTCGATCCATTTACGCAAAATTAACTGTTCTGCGGCGCAACCTACAACCTCGGGTTATTTCCATCAAGGACGCGAGCGGCCGTAGGAGCACGGAGCAGCGGCCCGAAAAGACGCGGCCAGCGTGAAATGAAGCGAGATTTCAAGGCGGGGCGGACGGCATTAACTAAATACAAACTCTCCGCAATTCACTCCCGCGGCGCCGATGCCAAGGAAAAGCACCAGCCTCCTCCCTCGCCTGCGCAGGTTCCGGCGCGGCGTGCGGTGGGCACGAAAGAGGTTCGCGCGCGCACCGCGGATGGTTCGGGTCACCGCAGGCGTGGCGATGCTGCTTGCGGCGGCAACGCTCCTGAACATCGCCTATCAAACGATCCGCAAGCCAACCGAGCTGTTCGCCGTCATCGGCCACACCCTCGACAAGGAGCCGGCAGAGAACTGGCGGCAATACGGGCCGCTGTTCCGCACCTACTCCACCGCGACGATCACGCCGGAATTGCTCGCCGCGCTGGCGCAGGTCGAGAGTTCAGGCAATCCGGTGGCGCGCACCTATTGGCGCTGGCGATGGAGCTTCAATCCGCTCGCGATCTACCGCCCCGCCTCCAGCGCCGTCGGCCTCTTCCAGATGACCGATCCGGCCTTCGCCGAGGCCGCACGGTTCTGTGTCCGCGGCAACGCGGTCACGGAGACTGCGTGCGGGTTCACCAGCTTCTACATCCGCGTGATCCCGAGCCACGCCATCGAACTGGCATCGGTCTATCTCGATCGCCAAGTGGCTGACGTTCTCGCCCGCGCGGGCGATGTAAGGGCCAGCGCGCAGCAGAAGCAGGATCTGGCCGCCTTCATCCATCTTTGCGGCGCTGGTCCCGCCACGGCTTATGCACGCCGCAAGTTTCAGATGACCGCCGACGAGAAGTGCGGCGATCACCTCGTCGCAAGCTATGTCGCCAGGGTCAACGCGATGAAGCGGCAGTTTTTGCGCCTTGCGGCGGACGGCAGCGACTAGGTCGAGCCCCCATAAACCCGCCGCGCGTCAGGCTGACACCTTCGCTTTGCTCCTATTGCGTGCAAGTTCGCGCCGCAGCGCATAGGTCGCAATGGGCCAAAATCACAAGTCGAGCTTCTCTGGATTTGCGGTGTCGCAGAAGTTATCTTGTGCAACTCACTAGGAATATTCCCTGGCTGCTGGTGAAGACGAAGGATGACCGACGACGACGGCATTGAGATACGTCGCCTCGCACGGGAGGACGCAATCCTCTATCGAGACATTCGACTGGAGGCTCTTCAAGCCAACCCGGAAGCGTTCGGTAGCACCTTCGAGGTTGAAGATGCTCAGCCGCTGAGTCTGTTCTCGGATCGGCTCGGCAGCTCTACAGTGCTCGGCGCGTTCCGCGACACAAAGCTCGTCGGCATTGTCGGCTTTGCTGTCCAACAGGGCCTGAAAGAAGCTCACAAAGGCGCGCTTTGGGGAATGTACGTTCGACCCGCCGCAAGGAATGCCAAGGTCGGTCGACGGTTGGTCGAAGCGGTATGCAATCACGCCCGTCAGCAGGTTGAGCTGATCCAGCTCGGCGTGGTGCTGGACAATGAACAGGCCCGGAGTCTCTACGCGAGATTGGGCTTTCTGGAGTACGGCGTGGAGAAGAACGCTCTGAAGCAAGCTGGCCGCTACTACGACTTGGTTCTCATGGCAAAGGATCTCTCGCGGCACTGAATTATTTTGCGACGCCGAGATCGACTGCTCACCAGCAGGCACGATTTCCGCTATGGGTGAAAAGCGGCGGTGGACGCCAGTGCGGCCCGGCGTCTGGTCTACCTCTCATAGACGACATCTCGATGGCTTGAGCGTTGTTCGGCTTGGGGCCACTTCCTGACATCGCCGATGGGTATATAGGATCATCGTCCACCCCGGAGAACAGCAAGTGGACCGATTAGAAACCTTCGTATGGATCGTAACGTCTTTCATAATCATTATGGCCGCCACCCCACCACGGGCTTTAGCAACACCAGAAGCGTCTGCATGCGGGTACCTCGCTGGTCTAATCGATAAGGCACCGCCAGGGCCGTTGTTCTTGTCCAGCTATCCGACCGTGGAATCGGGGCCTCTCCATGGCGCCGCATACCTTTATGACAATGCGGTGGCCGCCATCGCATTAGTCGGTTGCGGTGAGCGAGACAAAGCACGTCGGATCGGCGCGGCGATTCTCTGGGCTATCGATAACGACCGGACCTGGCATGATGGACGGCTCCGGAACGCTTACGCCGCGGGTGTGTTGGCGAGTGGCTCCGCCAAACTTCCGGGTTGGTGGGACAATACTCAGAACAAGTGGTTAGAAGATCGATATCAGGTGGGCAGCGATGTTGGTAACATGGCATGGGCCATGTTGGCATTGCTGTCGATTGATGATGTGAACACCGGCTCTCGGTTCCGCGATGGTGCAGCACGGCTTGGCGCCTGGGTCGCGCAATGGGCCGATACGCGCGGTACTGGCGGTTTCACGGGTGGTACGTTTGGGCACGAACCGACGCCGGAAGTGCGGACGTGGAAATCGACTGAACATAATACGGACCTTGCCGCCGCGTTTGGCCTTCTTGCGATCCGTACAGGCGAGTCGCGCTGGCGCGATAAGGCAACGGTTGCCGAGTACTTCGTAAATACGATGTGGGATCCGGCATGCGCCTGTTTCGCCGCAGGTACCGCTGAAGACGGTGTCACGCACAATCCGATTTTGGCTCTGGATGCCCAGGTCTGGCCTTTAATGGCGCTCCCCGGAGCGGCCGAGAAATTTGCATCGGCAATTACTACCGCCGAACAGCGAATGAGGGTCGACGAGGGCTTTTCCTACGGTGAAGACCGAGACGGTGTGTGGACCGAAGGGACGGGCCAAATGGCTCTCTTGTTGAAATTGCTTGGCAGGACTGGGAGGGCAAAGTCGTTGATCGCTGTCATCGAATCCCAGAGGTCGCCGGATGGTGGGTTGTATGCCACAACTGCCCGCGAGTTACCGACTGGGTTCGTGTTGGACACCGATCCGACCAAGCCGCGACTCTATTTCCGATTGCCACATCTTGGCGCAGCTTCGTGGGCTGCCCTCGCGGAACGTGGGTTCAATCCCTTTACGGTGACAAAAGGACTTCCGTAGTTGAGCCGCAGTGCTTCTCGTCTCAGCCATTTCGGTCTGTTTTGATTTCGATATGTCCGCAAAGGCTCACAAGCTGACAATCGGCTGGCGGCCCCGAAACGTCGGCTACGGGCCCATGAGGAGACATGAACCGCCCTATTCAATCACCTCGTGGGCCCGCGCGAGCAGGGTCGGCGGAATATGGAGATTGAGTGCCCTGGCGGTTTTGAGGTTGATGATCAGCTCAAATTTGGTCGGTTGCGAAACCGGCATCTCAGCCGGCTTTCCTCCCTTCAATATCTTGTCGACGTAGCTTGCCATTGCTCGGGTCTGCTCCGCCGCATCCTGCGTGTACGCCATGAGCCCACCCGCCGCCGGCAATGCCCGTACTATGGAGAATGACGCAAGTTTGTTTTTCAGCGCCAACTCAATGCTGGTAGCGCGCAAAAGAGTAGGCTGAATGATCACAGCATCGGCCGCGCCATTCCGCATTTCAGCGAAAGCGGTCTCGAATTCATCGTCGGGATGGCGCATCAATGGCTGCGTCGCGACACCGATACTACCCGCGACTTTGTCAATCTCCGCGAGGAAGGATTTGGTGAATGGGTCAGCCGCATTGGCAAGGATCGCCACCCGATGCGCCGACGGAATCGTATCGCGAATCAGTTCGACGCATTTGCCTCCGAGCTGAGCCCCGAAACTATCCACTCCGGTTACGTTGCCGCCCGGCCGAGACAGGCTGGCGACGAGGCCAGTGCCGACCGGATCGCCTGAGGTCATCACGATCGGTATTTCGGCTGTGGCACGTTTTGCAGCCGTAGCCGCTGGCGTCTGCCAGGCGACGATAATGTCAACCTTTAGCCTCACGAGGTCGGCGGCCGCGTCGGCAAGCACGGCTGCATTGCCTCCCGCCGAACGGATTTGCAGCTGGATGTCCCGATTCTCGAGATGGCCGAGTTCCCGAAGTCCGTCGCGCAGTTCTTTCAGGAATGATTCGGGATTCGGATTGCCGAGGACGAGTACGCCAATGAGGCGCGTGACCGGCTGCGCTGTAGCCGCGATTGGCCAAATGACCCCTCCGGTTACAAGACCCAGAAAATGTCGGCGCCTCATGATCGCCCCCGCTTCCGTGGTGAAACGAGCAACGCCGCAAAAGCCGCTATGAACTCTCGCCGCTTCACTCGATCCTCACGGCAGCTTGAGGACGGCGGCACGCACTGTATCACGTCTCGATCATGGTCGCTGCATTGAGCTTACAGGGCGCGTCTCCGCGCGATGTCGCAGTTGGGTCAAAATGCGAAGAACTCGGCCTGAGCAAAACTAGTCCGCTGCCACCCACGAAGCTGACCTCAATGAGACGGTTCCACTACACTGATGGGCAAGCGCGTTGCATAGGACGCCAGCGGGCGATGCCCCAGGGCCGGGCTGATCTGTGTTAGTCTTCAAAACATGGTTGGACGGCTTTGGCGGAGGCGATTGTGAGGCGACGTGAGTTCATCGCGCTCCTCGGCGGCGCGGCGGCAATCCGACCACTCGGCGCGCATGCTGAGCGTCCGCCAGAGCGCATCCTCTATTTCACATACTCCGCCGGCTACCGGCATGATGTCATACCGCTTTCTAAGGTAATCTTGACTCAGCTCGGAAGCAATTCGGGTGTCTTTGAAGTCACTGCAACGGAAGACACGTCTGAATTTTCTACCGAAAACCTCGAGCGCTACGCAGCGGTGATGTTCTACACAACCGGAGAACTTCCGATGAGCGACGCGCAAAAGAGAGCTCTTCTCAACTTTGTGCGCTCGGGCCGCGGGTTCCTCGGCGTTCATTCGGCGACGGACACGTTCTACAATTGGCCGGACTATCTCGACCTGATCGGCGGCTACTTTAATGGTCATCCTTGGCATCAGGCCGTGAAGATCGAGGTGGTTGATGCCGGCGATCCCCTGGTGGCTTTTCTCGGGAATTCGTTGCAAGTCGAGGACGAGATCTACCAGATCAGCGACTTCGACTATCGTGGATCACGCGTGCTTCTGCGCCTCGACCCAAGCTCGGTGGACCTTGGCAAGACTGGCGTACATCAACGATTCTATGGCTGGCCTCTCACCTGGACCCGATTCTATGGCGAGGGACGAGTATTTTATTCGGCGCTAGGCCACGAGCCGTCAGTTTGGCAGGACGCCCGCTACCAGCGAATCCTCACGAACGCTATCACTTGGTCTATGCGAAGGTCGCCCTAGTAGACGCCGCGGCACTTCGCATTTGCGCCACCGCCGGATTCGTAGCCTGGTCCGTGCCAGCGGTTCGGACGGTCTTGGTCTGCGACTTCCGCTCCGGGTCACAAGCGGCGGTGGAGGCCACTGCGGCCTAGCGTCTGGTTTACCGCCCATAGCCGACATTTCGATAGCTTGGGCGCTGTTCGGCTTGGGGCCAATTCCGGACGTCTGCTGCCAATAGGCTCCTCGGCAACGATCTATTAATCGTGAGCGCGAGCTCACGTGCGATTTGATCGATTAGCGCTTAAGTTGTGATCGACATGATCGAAGGCTTGGGTGCAAATCGCATGCAATCGATGGTACGCCGGTGAAGCACCCCAATCCAAGGAAGCATCGATCCGTTCGGCGACTCCACTGGAGTCCGGACCGCGCGGGCATTGTATGGATGCTGGTGTTAGCAATTATTGCTATCGCCATCTTTGCAGCGGTTGCGGTTTATTACCCCTTCCTGCCACAGCGGGACGCCAATGCGGGCTTTGGACCCGATTGGGATTGCACACCTCATCCCATAGGCGAACCCACATGCATCAAGAAGATCGGTCGGTAGCCACGGCCGAACGCTGCTTCTTTGAGCGCGGTGAGGCGACGATCAGGCAATTGATTTCACTCGTAAGGTAAGATCAAAAAATGAGATCAGAGAAATCCATTGTGGTTCGCTCAAGCCAATTTCTGTACGTGGGAGCGAGCAGTGAGGTCCGCGATGGGTCATTTTGGACGGTTTCAGGAGAGATTGTCGGCTGGCTGATGTCCGCTTCTACCCGTTAGCGTCCAACCGGGGCGTGCCCGGAAGCATTGCGTCCGGCCAAACGTCCGCGCCCGAGCAAACGAACGTAGGCCGGATGGAGCGCAAGCGTAATCTGGGACCCGTGTGCCCCGTGGCAACACCCCGGATTGCGCTGCGCTCCATCCGGGCTACGAACTATCACGAGCGGGTCAACGCGATAAAGCGAACCGCTCGCCGTGAGCAGCAGAAGCGATTTCATCGGATCCTCGTACGCCGTCAGACTGAACTCCGGCGTCATCATTTAGCGCGTCAGGAAGGTGGACCGAAGTGAATTTCCGCCCGTGGGATGGGTGCAGCGACCCATCCGCCGTCACGCGACGAGCGAAGGCGGAAGCAATACCCATCGGCTGCGGCAGCGCTTGTGATGGGAGGAACCAATCGACCTCCATTGTTTTGAGATTTGCTGCCTCCGTTAAGGGTGGCAGTGACAAGTTGAGAGGCGAAAATGTTCCTGACGGGACTTGGCGCGCTGCTCATCTTCGGCGGACTCCTCTACATGGCGCGCACTACTATTTGGCGGGGACCCCTTAGCGGTCGGGACTCCCCTCGACAGGTTCGCGACACGCTGGAACCGCCTCGGCGCGGCCTGGGATTCCTTGGGATCGCATCGAACTGGCCGGGAATTGTTCTGATGGCCGCCGGTGCGGTGCTGATGGCGTCAGGCGCGAGCTTCTAGGCTCAACGCGATGAAGTAGCCCGGATGGAGCGCAGCGTAAATCAGCAAACGAACGTAGCCCGGATCGAGCGCAAGCGTAATCCGGGCTACAGATTCCGTTCAGTCCGCAGACCGTAGGATGGGTGGAGCGACCTGGCCGCCCTGGCTCGCCGAGCGGAAGCGATACGCATCGACGCTAGGCGCGACGACGCGTTTCGCAACAGCTCAACCCATCTTACGAACTGCGCTTTACGCCTGCCTCAGCGTAGCTCGCTCATCGACACCTGGGCGGCGATCCCGCTCAGCTCGGAGTCTTGCGGCGCAGGCTCGTCATCGGAAAACGGGCCAACCGACCCCTCAGTCATTCTGCGCTTGACCTGTTCGCATGTCTTGCGGACGTCCTCGGTGAACAGCGCGCATTCTTCGATGCGCTTGAAGATCTTCCGTCCCTCTTCACGATACCCCGCCGCCGTTTCCCGCATGAAGGCGATCGCATCGTGGACCTGGGCCGTCAGCGCCTCGCATTTCCGCGCGGCGTCGATCAACTCCGTACCCATGGCCTCGATCTCTTTTGCCGCGGACTCATAGTCGCGAATGACCGCCTCTGCGCTGAGCGCGCCGACGCGTGACACCCCCTCGGTATGTTCGACATAATCGGGCAGAGAAATGGATGCGAGAGAGCTGCCCGTGCGGACCGAAGCAATGTCCGCCTCGAGCTGAACCAGGTTCACGCCTTCCCGTCTGTGCAATACTTCAACACTTGCCATGGATTGATCCTCTCAATACGCGCCCCGGACCCCAAACAGTATTTGGTTTATTACGGGGATAAATTCGGTTCTACCCCGATCTACTGTTGACAGTCTCAGGTTTGCCATTTTTCCTAATCGATGGCGCCGCACGCAGCGATATTGGAGTCAGCAGCGCTCAACCGCTCCTGGTCGCGGTTGGCCAAGCTGGCAGGTTTTGCAGAAATCGAGCTGTCGAGCGAGAAATGAGTTCGCTGGAGCGAGCGTAGCCCGGTTGGGTCAGCGCGTAGCGCCGCCCGAAGACAGGCTCTGCGTCATCCGGATTCGTGCCATGCGGGCGGTCGTTCGATGTGGAGTGGTACGGCCCCGGATTGCGCTGCGCTCCATCCGGGCTACGAACTGCAAGCTATTCAGCTCCGCGTCGGCTCACCACCAGTATGGCCAGCGCCACCCCTCGTAACGCACCCACGACGACACCATCGGCGGGCCGTAGGGATCGACCTTGTCGTCCTCAGGGCGATAACGATATCGGGGAACGATGTAATAATCCCACGCCGTCGGCCTGAGCACGGGCGCCGTGACGATTAGCCTCTGCTGGGGTTCACGAACAACTTGGGCCTTTCGCGGCCGGGCTTCAGCGCCCGATATCCCGAGGTTGCACAGCACCAGGGCCGTTCCGAGAGCACCTGCGACGGTCATTGTTTTCATGCATCGGTCTCCTTGCCGCAAGAGTGCTCAAGGACGCAAACCAACGCAAGCCAAATCCGCTCCCGACTTTGCTTGAACGAACGCTGTCGGCTCTGGTGGCCTTCGGCCGCCGTCCGCACGGAGCTGCGCGCAAACCAGCTGAAACGTCGTGCGCTCCCCAAGATTGCGGACCGCAATTCAACACGCTAGACGTTAGGCCTTTGAAACAAGTCGATTCGCACCTCTGGGGGATAAATGAACAAGCTGATGATGGCTTTCATCGTGACGTCTTTGTCGCTGGGCATTTCGATGGCCAAGGCCGCTCCCCTGTACGAGTGTGGCGGCAATGCTGCCTGTCAGGCCAAGCGCGATCGCATGTCGCGCGACACCTATGATCGCAACATCAACCGGTGCCTGGCCGCAGCCGGCGCCACGCGCGAGCAGTGGCGCGCGCATGCCGTGCCGCGCCCGCAGGCGGACAAGGTCCGCGCCTGCCTCGAGGCGCACGGCTAACTCCGCCTCCAGGCAGAGCTAGCGCACGATGAGATTAGGTTTGATGCTGCAACGGAGGAGATGCGCTCCCTCTCCCGCTTGCGGGGGAGGGCTGGGGTGGGGGTATCTCCGCAAGCGAGAACCCCTGTGTGGAGAGAGCCCTCACCCGGCGCTTTCGCGCCGACCTCTCCCGCAAGCGGGAGAGGTTGGAAAGAGCCCGCGGCCAATCAATTCAACTTAAAACCATGCCGCTTTAGCGTCGTGCGCTACTCCCGTGCGCGACGCACCGCCTCCTCAAGCCTCATCCTCTGCTTGTCCCACCGAGCCTGCTCCGCCTCAGCACGTTCATCGAGCGCCGCCCGCTCCGCGTCGATCGCCTCCGCGCGCGCTTCGTGCTCACGCCTTGCCTTGTCCAGCGCGGCCTGCGCTGTGGCGACCGCCTTCTCTCGCCGTGCGCGCTCCTTGGCGCGGGCCGCCTCTTCTTTGCGGCGCTCGGCTTCGCGCCGCCGCTCTTCCTTCTCGAACGCCACGGCAGCCTTGCGCGCCTGTTGGTCGTCGGTCTTGCGCGACGGTTTCTTTGCGGTCTTGGCGGCCGGACCCTTCCTGGGCTTATGTTTGGGCCTGGCATCGCCGTCGGCGAGATCGGTCGGCAGCTCCGCGCTTTCGGTGAATGGACCGTCCGATCCGACCGGACGCCTGAGCACGACACCGGGGCTTGCCATGGTCGCGGCGACGATGTCGGGGTCTTCGGTCTCTCTGGCGACGCCCTGATGGAACAGGTTGGAGCTGGCGCCCCAGGCGTCCAGCGCTGCCTTCATCGAGGGCGCGGCGATCGCCTGGTCGAAGAAACCGAGCGAGGTCTGGTAGGTCTTCAGTTTTCGCTTCGGTTTGCTGTTCGGCTCGCTTTTCAATTTTCTTGGCATGTCGCCCCGCGGCCTGGCGACGCACAAGCTCCCCGTCGCACCGGCGCCACCATGCCATAATGCCCCTGTTTTGCCCGACGCGTCAATTTCTATTTCGGTATCACCGAAGTTGGCCGGGAGCGCGTGCAGGCGGAAGCGAAATCCGGATCACGAAAGGATTCGGTATTTTAGAACCTTGAAATCCCTCGCCTTTTCTACTGTGCATGGGGTTGTTTTTCGACATTTTGCTGGATGCCTACGCCCCGATCAGCGCGTCATAGCCCCGCTCGCTGAACGCCAGCAGACAGAACCCGTGCCCGAACGGATCGGCCAACATGGCGATCCGCCCATATGGCGCATCGCTTGCGGCGACCTCGAGGATCGCGCCGGCGCGCAGCGCGCGTTCGACGGCGGCATCGACATCGTCGACGACGACGTCGATATGCACGGGCGTCCAGTGCCGCGCGTAGCGGCGGCGGTCGCCGCCGGCACCCACCGTGCCGGCCTGCTTGGTGAGCAGATACACCGGCGCCGGCCAGCCCAGCAGCTCGACGAAGTCGGTGCCGAAGCGGCGGCCGACGGCGAGGCCGAATGCTTCGGTGTAGAAGGTCGTGGCTGTCTCGACGTCGGGGACGTCGATGTTGAGGAGGAAGGTCATGGGCGCAGCGTAGCCCGGATGGCGCACCGCGCAATCCGGGATTGTGCCGCACCTCCCGTCGCGACATCGCCTGCGGGATCGACGGCATCGGCGCGATGAACCGGACATCGGAGTTCATGCGGAGGGCGCAGCGAGGAAGGCCGTCCGTCGCGGTAACGCTAACGCCGGTTCCTCGTCCCGGAACAAACAATGTTCTTATCGTTGTCGCAATTCCGTGTAAGCTGACGGATGCCGGGCAGGCGTTTGCAGCGCGTAGCGATTTTTTCAACCCGGGGCTGGCTTTTCAGGGTTACCTGATCGATTGCATCACAGCTTTGAGACTTGAGCGGCCGCCTCCGGGCGGCCTTTCTCTTGTCGTGCACCGCGATGCAACTTGCGGTCTACCGCTGCCGCTGCGCGAGGTAAAACCCGCACAGCACCGTGACGAGCCCCGCCGTCTGCAACGTCGTCGGCGGCTCGCCGAGCAGCAGCCAGCCGATCAGGAGCGTCAGCGCCGGCACGATCGCGGGAAAGACGGCGGCGCGGGCGACGCCGAGGCGCTGGACCGAGACAGCGAACAGATAGAGCGCGGCGGGCCCTGCGAGCACGCCCTGTGCCAGCACCTGGATCGCGTTCTCGGAGACGCCGATCGCCGCGATGCGGGCGAGCCCGCCGGTCGCGAGATAAATCGGCAAGAGCAGCAGCGACAGCACGTTGATGACGAGCGCGGCCGACACGGCGGAGACGCGCCAGTGGCGCAGCAGCGCACCAAAACCGGCGAACATGAATCCGGTGAGCACGAAGATCAGATCGCCCTGCACGCCGTCGGCCCCGATATGGCCGATCGATTCCGCGCCGATCACGCCGAGGCCGCCGACGATGACGAGAGCGCCCGCAAGGCGCGAGGCGGAGATCTTCTCTTTCAGGAACAAGGCCGCGAGCAGCAGTCCGCCAAGCGTTGCGCTGGAGGGCTGGATCACGGCGCCATGGCCGAGCGGCACGAACAGGAAACCGGTGTAGGAGATCAGCGCCATCACCGGGCCGCCCAGCACCATCAGCACGAGGCCCCTGCCCCAGCCGATGCCGCAGAGATCGGAGATGCCGGCACGGAAGACCAGCGGCAGGAACGCGATCCCCGACCAGACATAGCGATGCACGAGCAGATCGACCGGAGTGAAACCGACTTTGAGACCATGCCGCGTGCCGGCAAAACCGAGCGCCCAGAACAGCGCCGCGGCCACCCCGCAGACGACGCCGAGCAGCGCCGGGCCTGCATCGTTGGTTTGTTGAGTGAGAGCGTCAGCGCCGCTCGTCCGCTGATCCATGGGAAAAGCCTTATGTCGGCGCACCCGTCCGCTCAACCCACGCGGCTGCAGGGCTGGCACGCGACGAGCTTACGCAGCCGTGGAGCATCACCTCTCCTCCCCGAACACCATCCGCCAGCCCTTGCGCGTATCCATGTATTCGCGCACCTCACGGATCCGATCGCCCGCCACCGTGAACACGAAGCAATAGTCGTTCTCGTACGGCTTGCCGCCGGGAAGCGTGGCGCGCATCCGCTCCTCCACGATCACCACGTCGCCGTCGGCATGGACGCCGCGAAACGCGATATCGATGTTCGAGAACAACCTGTGCATCTCCTGCGCGATGAAGCGCGCGATCGCTTGCGCGCCCACCATGTGGTCGGTGTGATCGAGCGCGATCGCGGTGGCATTGCCCTTCGGCGCGATCCATTGGGCATCATCCGTGAACAGCGCCGCGATACGCGCAGCATCGCGCGAGGAGAAGGTCTTCCAGGCATTCAGGACGATGTCTCTTGGGCTGGTCACGAGGCGCTCCGCGGCTTGCATTGAAACGAGGGCCGCCTTCTAGGCCTTGATGCGCTTTGCCGCTCGCCACAATCGGACTCGGTCATCCCCCCAGCACTTCCCTCCGCAGGCGTCTGCGCTATCATGCGGTCATGCTGAGCTTTGCGACCTGCAACGCCGCGCGCCTGCGCCGCGATCCCCGCTTTGACGGCCGTTTCTTCACGGCGGTGAAGACCACGAGGATCTATTGCCGCCCGGTCTGCCCGGCCAAGCAGCCGCTGACGCGCAACGTCGGCTATTATCCGACGGCGGCCGCGGCGGAAGCGGCGGGCTTCCGGCCCTGCCTGCGCTGCCGCCCCGAGACCGCACCGTTCTGCCCGGCCTGGAACGGCACGCGCTCGACGGTCGCGCGTGCGGTGAAGCTGATCAACGACGGCGCACTCGACCAGGATTCGGTGGTGACGCTCGCGATGCGGCTCGGCATCTCCTCGCGTCATCTGGCGCGATTGTTCGAGCGGCATGTCGGCGCCACGCCGCAGCAGCTTGCCAAGACGTTGCGCGTGCAGCGCGCCAAGCGCCTGCTCGATGCCGGCCATCACACCATGACGGAGATCGCGTTCCAGGCCGGCTTCGGCAGCCTGCGCCGCTTCAACGCCGCCTTCGCAGAACTCTATGGCCGCTCGCCGTCGAGCCTGCGTGCTCCGCGCACGTCATCCGGTCTGCGCGTAACCGCTCAGAACAGTCCCGGGCTGAGATCCAGCCCATAGGTCAGGCTCAGCACGAACACGAACAGCACGGCGGCTGCGAACAGGGTGGCGTGCCTGAGAATGAACGCACGCGGGGAGGTCGTGGCAATAACAGCTTTCTGCGCAACGGGCATGATGGCCTCCATTATGATTTCAAAATTGGCCGCGACGATGCGGCGGCCGCATCAAGCAATGTGACCTGCAAATCAACTGTTAAAAAGCATCACGCTCGTTATGAACGAGCATACATAACCGGCGCCTTCACGCGAACTTGTTCGCGGCCGGATTCTCAGTCAGCGCATCGTGGCGCAATTGTCTCGACGAGACGCGTGAGAAGAGATCGCGCGCTGCGCCACACGCGCGCGGCGCATGCGGCGTCGTAATGTGGATGATCGCATGAGGCAGCGGGTCGCGCGTGGACCCGCCTGCCCTTCATGCGATGTCAGTTCAGCGGGCGGCGCCCGTCGTGACGTCCGCGGTCTTGACCTTGCGGGGGCTGAGCACCTTCACCTGGTGCACCGAGGCGAGCGTGGTGGGCGCCGCGGCCTGCTGCTCGACATGGCCGGCACCGAGCACGCGAACCTGCAGGGGAGAGGCCGGAAATCCATTGGCCTCGTAGGTCGGCAGCTCCGCGGCGAAGGCCGAGGTAGCGCCCGCGATCGTCAGCACGGCGGCGATCGTCAAAGTCTTGTTCATTGTGATGCTCCTGATGGAAGATTCGGAGCACACATTTAAGCGCACTTTGTTGCATTGCGACATGCGCTGTTGCATTGCAACAAGGCATGCCGCGCATGGCGATATGTTTAATGCGTACAAGCCTTGGCCGAATCACGCCGACCGCGACATGGCGCTTTTATGGGCGGCGGTCAGCCACCGAGCACATTGCCCCAACCATCGAAGAGGTAGGCCTTCCAAACCACGGTTCCATCCTCGCGCGGCCGGCTGGCCTGCCGGTAGTCATCGGCCTGATCGGCGGTCCAGGTGATGATCGTATCGGACAGACGATCATGCAGGATGGCGGGCTCGGTGGGATCGAAGCCGTCCATCGGACGAAGCGAGGAATGCGTGCTCATGGGTCCACCAACGTATGGCCCTGCGCAAAGTTGCGAGGCGCACGCAAGTCACCTCGCCAACGACCATCGCGAAAGCCGTGACCGCCTATTTCAGTGCGGCCGCGAGCGATTGCAGCTTTGCGACGAGATTGGTGCCGAGCGCATAGATGATCTCGATGATCGCGAGTGCGATGCCGGCTGCGATCAGTCCATATTCGATCGCGGTGGCGCCGGATTCATCGGCGACGAATTCGGCCCATTTGCATTTCAACTTCACGGATGCGTCCTTCCCATTCCTGCCGAAAATTGCCGGCGCGCGAGCAAGGCACACCACAATCCAAGATTGAGTAAATCTGAATCCTTCAATTTGACGACAATCCGGGCTTGCGCCTTTCGCAGTATATTTTCCGGACGCTGCAGATTTGGAACCGCCGAGGAACTTTCGTTGCAACTTCGCAACACCTCTCCGAAAAGCCTGATTTCGTTGAACTACGCCATTGCGCCGCCACACCGTCCTCCGAACAATCGACGTGCTGCGTGCCTTTCCGTGCAAGTCTGTTGCATCACGACTGTTTGCATCATGACTGTTCGAACCAGACTCGTTCGGACAGAACCGTTTGGAGGCAGGGATCATGAACGATCGGCGGTCTCTTCTGGTGGCGGTCTCGTGCCCCTCGGCCGTTCTCGCCGGCTGGCTGGTGCTCTCACTGTCCGCCTACGCGCCTGCCCTCATCGAGAACAGCGGTGCAAATGCGGCTGCCGTCTCGCGCGCGAAGGATCTCGGCCACCTCGACCTCGCCGACGTCCCGCGCGCGGCAACCATCGAGGACGGTGTCGCCTTGACCGCCGACATCGCTGCTGCGGCGGCGATCCCGCCAACCGTTGAAGCGGCAGCGGCGCCGGAGGCGCCCGCCCCCGCCGTCCAGCTGGCGTCGACCGATCCTGCGCTGATATTGCCGGCGGAGCCGCCCGCGCCTCAGATTTCACCTGAACCGGTTTCACCTGAACCAGCGCCTGTCGTGAGCGAGGCTCCGCTAGCGCCGCCACCGGCGCCCGAGCCCGTCAAACTCGCATCCGCCGATCCCACCGAAATCGTGGCCACGGACGCACTGACCCCCGCGACGATCGCGAGCGGATCCGCCCCGGTTGCAAGCAAGGCGTCGCCGCCCGCGGACACCGTCGCCGTGCTCGACGAATGCTTCGTCGTGGACGCCTGCATCGACCGCTATCTCTGGGCGCTCTACCAGCGCACGCCGAAGGAGGATTCGATCAAGGTGGAGGAGCGCCGCCCTGTCACCATCAAGCGCAGAGGCAAGACGGTGACCGTGATGCGCAGCTTCACCAAGCTGGTCGACCAGGATTTCACCTGGAAGGATCCTAAGGCGGCCGAGCACGCCAAGATGTCGATGATGGATTACGTCATCGGCGGCATGGACAAGAGTTTCAAGCGAAAGCTGTTTCGCACGCTACTCGCGGCCGAGGCCGCCGGCCTGTCACCGGGCATCACCAGCGCGTTCCGCGACGACTATCGCCAGTCGATCGCGAGCGGGCTCAAGGCCGCCTCCGACCGCTCCTATCACGGCGGCAGCACGCGCGGTGGCTACGGCCACGGCATGGCCGCCGACATCGTCAGCACCCAGGGTAACAACCGCGCGCAGCGCTGGGTCTCCACCGAAATCCTGTGGAAGTGGGTCGACGCCAACGGCAAGGCATTCGGCATCGGCCGGCCCTATCTCGGCCGCGATCCGCCGCATGTCGGCCCGATCGACGGCCCGGAATACATCTCGCGCCGGGGCACTGGGGATCGCAAGGAAGCCGCCAACGTTAAGCAGAGGAAGGTGCGCGCAGCGGCCCATGCAAAGCCGTCCAAAGCACATGCCGCGCGCGAGCAGAAGAGCCCGGCAAAGCCGCAGAAGGCGGCGCAATCGGCCGGCAAACGCGCGACCTGAAGCCGCTACGGCTTGCCGCCTGCGGTCGGCAGCGGCACGAGACGCATCTCGGCCGTACCCGCCTCTTGCGTGCGCACCAGCACCGCAAAGATGGTCTCCACCGCGAGCTGCACCGCAACCTCCGTCGCCTCGCCCTTGGCCAGATGCGCTGCAATCAGACCGGTGAGGAGGTCGCCAGTGCCATAGGGCCGGATCGGCAGACGCGGCGTTGCGAAGCGCGACAAATGGCCGTCGGCGCAGAGGATCGTCTCCAACTGCCCTTCAGCCGTATCCGCGAGCGTGCAGCCGGTCGCGACGACGTCGATGCGTCCGTGTCCCGCGAGCGCCGCGCAGGCGGTGCGCAGGTCCTGCGCATCGGCAATCGTGAGGCCCGCCAGCAGCTCGAGCTCGAACCGGTTCGGTGTGGTCAGGTTCGCGGCCGGCAGCAACCGATGCCGGACCACGTCCAGGATTCCGTCGGCGACATAGACGCGGCCGTCGTCCCCGATCACGGGATCACAGAGATAGACGAGCTTCGAATTGCATACCAAGGCCCGCTCGACGAAGTCGGCGACGACGGCGGCATTGCCGGGCGAGCCGAGATAGCCGGTGACGAGCACGGCCGCCTCGTCGACGAGATCGCGCTCCTCCACGCCCTTCAAGAGATCGGCGACCAGCTCGGTCTCCAGCACCCGCCCGCGCAGGCTCGGATAGCGCGGATGGTTCGACAGCAGCGTCGTCGGCACCGCCGCGACGTTCACACCCTCCGCCTGCACGGCATAGGCAGCCGCGCTGTTGCCGACATGGCCGTGGACCACCTGGCTTTGAATGGAGATGACAAGCATGAGGGAGGTCCGTAAGGTCAAACGTCAGACGAGGCAAGGGTTACGGGATATCGTATCCAAGTCCCGGCCGCAGCGCCTGCATCTTGTGCGCCAGCCGCCGGTGGCCCGTCTCGTCCGACCGGGCCAGCTGGTTTGCGACCGCGACATGGTCCGCATCGCTTTTGTGCTGGTTGAGCTTGGCCTGTCCCTCGATCTCGTCCACCACGAGATCGACGACGCGGATCGCAGCCAACATGCTCTCGCGCTTGCCCGGCTCCATCTGCGCGAGGTCCCAGGGCTGCTTGGGCAACCGCGCCTCGGAGACCGCAAGCAGCGCATCGCCGTGATCGCGGTTCTCGCCCTGGTCGCGCAGATGCGCCACGCCCGACAGGTGCACCGCCTCATAGAGCCAAGTCGAAACGTTGTCGCGCGAGGCATACCAGTCGTTGGAGACGTAGGCATCATCGCCGGCAACGATCAGCAGGAATCGCCTGGTGCCGTCGGCGAGTGGCACAAGCGGATTTCTGGCGGTGAAATGAATCTGCACGATGACCTGCCCGCCGCGCTCGCCCAGCACGAACGGCACGTGCGAGGCCCGCGGCCCGTGCTCGTCCCCCGCCACGATCACGCCGAAGCCGCGGTGTGCGGCAAATTCCAGCGCGCGCTGCTCCTCGATGCGGAACTGGGGGCGGAGGACGTGCATGGCGCGGCGCTCGATCATGGGATGACGGACGAGGCGAGGCTACTCCATCCCGCCGAAATCTGAAGAACAATCGGCCCGCAAACGCTGATGTCAGCAATGCCTCAGCGCCGCGCCAGCCGCGTAAGATAGGCGCAGAACATGTCGGCCATGGCATCGGCATAGGCCGCGATCTCCGCCTCGCTCCGAGTCTCTTCCGAAAAATCCTTGCCGACCTCGCTCAGCGTCGTCGTGATCAGCTCGCCGGCGAGGCTGCGCGTCGCAGCCGAGGACTTCGGCAGCGCCTCCCGCATAAAGGCGGCGACGATGCCCTCGCCAGCCGCCCGCGCGTCCTGCGCCTCGGGCGCATCGCGATAAAGCGGCGCGGCGTCACTGAGCGCGACGCGGATCGCAGCTTCCTCGCACTCGGAGCGGATGAAGGCATGAACCAGCGCACGCAGCCGCGCCAGCGGTGGCTTCGTCCGATCCGCGAGGATGCCGGCGAGCAGCTCACTGGTACGCCGCCACTCGTCGCTCTGGAGACGGAACAGGATCGCCGCCTTGTTCGGAAAATACTGATAGAGCGATCCGATGCTCACCCCGGCTCTCTCTGCCACCCGCGCCGTCGTGAAGCGCTGCGCCCCCTCCTTCGCCAGAACCTGAACAGCGGCATCGAGGATGGCCGCCACCAACCCCGCGGAGCGGGCCTGTTGCGGCTGTTTTCGTGAGGAAACTGAACGGCTTCGACGATCGGCCATGGCGCCCGCAAGGAATGCGAATAGGAAATGCGACGAATTAGTCGTATTTCGGTCTCCGCGCAAGCACGCGCTTCGCCGCGAACCCTGGAGACACCAAATGACCACCTCAACCATCACATCGCTTGCGCCGCTGCTGGATCGACTGTTCGACGAAGCCGAGGCAGCAAGTGGCGCAACGTTGGCCGCCGTCGCCGATCTATCCGATGCCGACCGGGCGCGGATGATGCGGAGCAAGACCGCTTACCGCGATCTCTATGGACGCCTGAAGGACGCCCCGCTTGCGGTCTCACGCGAGACCGGCAGCCTGCTCTACATGCTGGCGCGCAGCGCCCGCGCCAGGGCGATCGTCGAGTTTGGCACCTCGTTCGGCATCTCCACCCTGCACCTTGCCGCAGCTCTGCGCGACAATGGCGGCGGCCGCCTCATCACCAGCGAGTTCGAGCCGTCCAAGGCGGCGCGGGCGCGGGACAACCTCTCGGCCGGCGGCGTGATCGATCTCGTCGAAATCCGCGAAGGCGATGCGGTGAAGACACTCGGTGCCGATCTGCCTGATACGATCGATCTCGTGCTGCTCGACGGTGCCAAGGCGCTCTACCCCGATATCCTGGATCTGCTCGAATCCCATCTCAAACCAGGCGCAATCATCGTCGCCGACAATGCCGACGACAGCCCCGACTATCTGGCGCGCGTGCGCAAGCCCGGAAGCGGCTACATGTCCACGCCCTTTGCCGAAGACGTCGAACTCTCGGTGCGGATCGACTGAAGCCAGATCCAACCGTCGCAACATCCCGGAGCCGCTGCGCGATTCATCGCGCGGCGGCTTGCTTCATGCCGTCGGCGGCAGCCCGTGGAACCTCGACGTATCCACACCATTGCGCCCGGGCCGCGTTTCAACCTGTCGCAGGCTCGTCACTCACACGTGATATTTGCTGCGGACAAAAGCCATGTTACGCGTGCTAAACATACCTACCGCGCGGTATCTTTCTCGCCGCGCGCTACCCCGAGCTCGTCATGACATCCGCCTTCAATGCCTATGCGGCACTCGCTCTCGCCATCGTCTTCGAGGTCACCGCCTCCGCCTTCCTGCAGCAGTCGGCGCAGTTCACCCGGCCATGGCCGACGCTGGCGATGGTGCTGTTCTATGTCGCCTCGTTCTATGCGCTGTCGGTCGCGATCCGCGTCATTCCCCTCAGCATCGCCTATGCGATCTGGGGCGGGGTCGGCATCATCCTGACCGCCACGGTCTCCTTCGTGCTGTTCCGCCAGATGCTGGACGCCGCCGCCTTCGTGGGGATCGCGCTGATCGTATCCGGAGTTGTGGTCATCAACCTGTTCTCGGGGACCACGGTGCATTGATGCCGGAAAGCCGCTACGCCCGCGCCAAGCAGCCCGAGCAGGTGCGACGCGCCCTGCTCGACCACGCAGCGGCCATCGCCATGGACCATGGCGTCTCCGGCGTCACGGTGCAGGCGGTCGCTGCGGCGGCCGGCGTCACCAAGGGCGGGCTATTTCATCATTTCTCCAGCAAGCAGGCCCTGATCGAAGGCCTGTTCGCCGACCTCCTCGCTCGCGTCGATGCCGAGATCGACAGCGCGGTCGAGTCGGATCCCAAGCCGCGCGGCAGCTTCACGCGGGCCTATGTGAATGCGGTATTCACCGGCAAGGCCTTCGGCTTCGCAACGCCATGGGCGGCGCTGAGCATGGTCGTCGTCACCGATCCGTCGCTGCGCCGCCTTTGGAACGACTGGATCAAGGCCCGGTTGAAGCGCCATCGCGCCACCGATGGTGCGCCCGATTTTCACGTCGTACGCCTCGCTGCCGACGGCGCCTGGCTGTCCTATGTCACGACAGGACAGACACGCATGAGCGCCGACCTGCGGGCCGTGCACGACCGCCTGATCGCGCAGACCTATCGACGCGCTTAGCCGACTCGGAGCGGCGGCTACTGGCTCTGCACCGGCTTGGGTGGACGTGGCGATGATCTCTGCGGTTTTGCGCCAGGCTTGGCTGCGGCACGTGGCGGCGGCACATCGACCGATACCAGATAGGCGGCAAGCGCCTTGGCCGAGTCAGAACTCGTCACGTAATGGTCCTTCAGGAACCAGGACAACGTCAGGGTGAAGCGGCCCTTGGCAAGGCCGCGCGGGCTGCGGTGGCAGGTCGCGCAACCGTCGGCAAAGAGCCTCGCGGGCGACTTGCCGGCGTCGAGGTTCTGCGCGGCTACAACCGTCGCTGTCAGAACGGCGGCGGCGGCAACAGTCATAGAGGACGCGATCAAGTCGCGCCCCGGTCGAAACAGCGAAATCAATGTTGTTCCCCAGCCCGTCCTGCGGTCACGCCGCCGACAGCTGATCGAATTCAGGCGGCGCATAGGCCTTGCCGTCGTGATCGGTGATGACGACCTGCCACCCCTCACTCGCCCATACCCTCGCCTTGGCCACGATGAGCAACCGGCTTTCGCGGGCGCAACTGTACTTCTCATTGTCGCGTTCTGCGACCATTTTGTAGGCCAATGCGCTTCCCCTTGCGTTGCCCTGCACCCGCTCCTCTCGTGGCAGCGGGCTTTGGCGGCAATTCGCCAGGAGCGTGGCAATTTGGTGCCTTCCGCAGGCAGTACGGCGCCGGCACGCTCACAGTCGGGTAACCGGATAAGCGCGCGCCGCATCAGGGATGCGATTTTGCTTGTCGCGGGCGTGTTTGCCGCCGAGTGTGCAGCGCCGCAGGTCCATCATGTCGTGCTGAATCGGCTGCCGGCTCCGTCACGACTGTGAGGGAACCCATGGCGCCCGTCCGGCCTCGCTAGTGGACGCGGATCACGTGCGGCCTGCCGAGATCGATCAGTCCCTGCACCGCCGAGAGGCGGTCGTCGAGGGCTGCGATGGTCAGCAGCAGATTGTTGCGGCGCTCGTCGAGCATGCCCATCTCGGCGCCGGTGAGCTTTGCGCTCGAGCGTTCCTTGTGAATTCCTTCGAGGGATTTGCGCAGTCCGGCAATCAGGCCGGTCAGCTGCTTGGCCTCCTTGGTCATCGACCGCTTCGCGACATTTTGGCGGCGCGTATGCGCCTGGCTCTGTCTCATCATCATCCTCCCGTGCCCCGCTGCCCCGAGTGGATGCTTACACCTTTGAGTAGACATATTACGATCGATGAAATCTGCCCGCGAAGAACTGTCTTAAACTTTATGCGCTTGGAGCAACCAAAGAAAAGCCCGGCACGATGGCCGGGCTTTTCCAGGCAATCCTAGTGCTTTTGATGGCCGCCGCCAGGGCCGCCAGCCGGGGGATTGCCACCGCGCGGCGCCGCATTGACGTGCGGAGCGCCGCCGCCCGAATGCGGCATCGCAGGCGCGGTCGCGCGCGCCGCCGGCATCTGCGCCCGAGCATTCATCGGCGAACCGTGGCTCACATTCGGCCGAGCCATGTGCGGCGTCTGCGGCGTCGCAGGCCGAGCCGCAGGCGCGGCCGACACGCGCGGCGCTTCATGCGCACGCGTCATCGGCTGCGTGCGGACGACGGCGCGGCTCGCAGCCCGGTCGTGCGTCATGCGCGCCTGCGCGTCGCGCGGGCTACGGCTCTGCACGGCGGCTCGCTCATTCATGGTGCGTTCGCTCCGTCCGGCGCGAGTCCTGTCGGCCGCAACCGCAGCATTGCGCTTGGCAATGGCTGCGTCGTGCCGCGGCGTCGTGGCGTCACGTCTGGAGATTGCGGCATCACCTTTGCCGCGCACGCCGCTGCGTTCGAGTGCGATCGCAGCATCGCGCGTCGCCGCGCGACCGATGCGAGCCGCACGCGGATCAATCGTCATCCGCGTCGCGACGCGCTGGTGCGAGGTCCAGTAATTATTCCAATAGGCGTGGCGGCGATACCAGGGCCGTCCTCCATAGTGACTCGACCAGTACGACGTCAGTACGAAGGGGGCGATCGGAACGTCGATCTCATCGACATAGTCGGGGAGATAAACGTAGTGATTGCGATAGAGATATTCGAGATATTGTGACGACACCCAACCACGATCGTCGGAGAAGCTCACGTCACACCAGGCATTGCCGCGCAGGCACCCATGGATGTTGACGCGGGCACCCCCGGGGACGCGATCGACCAGGGGAAAGCCCGTGCCCGGTCCGGCGCGCAGGCCGGTCGAGACGGTGACGATGCCCGGCGCGGCCAGCGCGGCCGTCGGGGCGAGCAGCAATGCGGCAAGTAGAACGCTCTTGAGTCTCATGGCGTGTTCCTCCTCTGGCAGTCGGAACGCGCGAGCGGAACGGGCGTTCCGCGTACGGTGATTTCAACCGTCGAAAGACTAAGGCGCAGGCCGCGCGCGGTTCAATATTCATTCGCCGTTCATCGGCACAGCGCCCAGGGCGCGCCGCCAGCCCGTCAATTCGCCTGCAGCATGAACCTGTCGAAGTACGACGCAAGCGCAGCAAAATCATCGAGCGGCAGCACGGTCGCGACGTACTGGTCCGGCCGCACCACGACCATGCAGCCGGCTCTCCGGTCGATACCGCGCATTGCGAAGACGTCGTGACCGCTCTTGAGGTCCGGACAAAACATCTTCTCGTAATCGATCAGACCATGGCGGCCCTTGCGCGGGAGTAGCAGCGACGGCATCGCTTCGACGGCAAGCTCGCGATGATCCTGCTGGAAGACTGTGCGCAGGTCGATCACGCTGTCGATGTCGGCGCCCGCGGAGGTATGGCGCTTGATCGGAGACTCCTTGGCTTCAGTGAGGAAATTGCACAAGGCGCGAATGGCCGAGCCGGCGGCGGCAGGATCTTCCGCGGGCGAAAACGCGTAGATGCGGAAGCGGCCATCGGCCTGCGCCGCGTGGCCGAGATGCACCGGCTTGGCATCTGCCAGCCGGATCACCGGCGTGGAATGGAAGCGCTTGCCGATGACAAGGCCTTCCGCGAGATGCTGATGGGAGGACGCACCCGTGAGAACCGACGGACAGTAATGCGTCGCAGTACCGGCGGTATAGCGGCCGTGCCTGACGAAATAGTCCTGCGTCTTGGCGGCGTCGCCGCCGCCGGCCTTCGCGGCGGAAGCGAGGATCCCCGCCCATTCGCGATCGAAGTCGATCAGCTCCCTCGCAACCGCCTGGCGTTCGGCCGAATAGGAATGCAGCAGGCTCGGCGCACACTGCCTGCGCAGGACAGCGGCGAGCTTCCAGCCGAGATTGAATGCATCCTGCATCGAGACGTTCATGCCCTGCCCCGCCTTCGGGCTGTGGGTGTGGCAGGCATCACCCGCTATGAAGATGCGCGGCAGGCGGGTCGCGACGTCAGGCTCCGGCACGTCGTCGAACTTGTCGGTGAGACGCTGGCCGATCTCGTAGACCGACCACCAGGCGATCTCCTTCACGTCGAGCGTATGCGGCTTCAAGATCCGCCGCGCCTTGGCGATCACGTCATCGGCGGTGATGTTGCGGCTCGCGACGCGCTCGCCGACATCGAGCTTTGCGAGCTCGACATAAAGGCGGACCATGTAACCGCCCTCGCGCGGAATGATCAGCAGGCTGCCGTCCTTGGCGGACTGGATCAGCGACTTGAAGCGGATGTCCGGGAAGTCTGTCACCGCCAGCACGTCCATCACACCCCAGGCGTGGTTGGCGGAATCGCCGTGCAGCTCGCGACCGATCGATCTGCGCACCGTGCTGCGCGCGCCGTCGCAGCCGACGACATAACGAGCCTTGATCGTCTCGACCCTGCCCTCGCCTCCGGCATCGACGCGCTCGAGGCGCACCGTCACGGCGTGATCGGCGGGACCGGCAACCGGATCGACATGGAGATCAAGCACGCGCCGGCCGTAATACGGATCGAGCTTGGCCGGCGATTTGCGCATGATGTCGAGAAAGCCGTCATGAATGCGCGCCTGGTTGAGGATGACATGCGGGAATTCCGACAGCCCGTCTTCGACGTCCTGCACCCGGCCGCTGCGGACGATGGTCTCCGGCGCCGCTTCATCCGGCTTCCAGAAGGTCGTCTCATTGACCCAATAAGCCTCCTTCAGCACGCGCTCGCTGAAGCCAAAGGCGTGAAACATCTCCATGGTGCGGCAGGCGATGCCGTCGGCCTGCCCGACCAGCAGGCGGCCCGGCTTCTGCTCGACGATGCAGGTCTTGATATCAGGGAATTGCGCGAGCTGGGCTGCAAGCGTCAGGCCGGCGGGCCCGCAGCCGACGATGAGGATGTCGACCTCTTCGGGCACGGCGCCCGCAGCACCCGAGGCCTGAGCGCGCTCGGCAGGATCCGCAATCTCGGGATCGCCCGGCCGAAATCCATTCAGATGGAACTGCATGAGCACCTCTCCCGCCAAATTTCTGTTTGGATATTGCTCAGTATGCTGACTATCAGTATACTTGTCAACGATCCGCACCGTCCCTGCCCCAAACGGAGAATTCGGTGAAAGACAATAACGACATGCCCGGGCATCTGGCGCGCCGGTTCCAGCAGATCGCGGTCGCGGTGTTCCTGGCTGAAGTCGGAGATGCCGGCTTCGATCTCACGCCGGTACAATATGCCGCGCTCGCGACCATCAAGGCCAATCCGGGACTCGACCAGGTGACGCTTGCAGGATTGATCGCCTACGACCGCACCACCATCACCGGCGTGATCGATCGCCTGGTGCAGAAGGGCCTTGTCGAACGGCGCGCTTCCAGCCGAGACCGCCGCGCACGGGAGCTCGAGACCACCGACGAAGGGCGGCGCACGCTGCGCAGGATCACGCCAGCCGTCGAGTCCGCGCAGCGCGTCCTGCTGCGAGGACTGAGCGCAAAGGAAGGCGAGGAATTGATGCGGTTGCTGCGCAAGGCGATTGCCGCCGGCAATGAGCTCAGCCGCGCACCGCTGCGCGAGGCGCAGGCGTAGCTTCGGATGGTTTGTCCGTAATTGCCGCAAGATCGCGAAACCTGGAACTAACCTTCGGCTGCTACGCTCGGCTCCATTCGGCGCTTAACGCGCGATTAACTTTGCGGTTGGGGAGATCAGGATGTTCAGGTTCGTCATTGCGGCCGCGGCGATCGCGCTCTCGACCGGTCATGCGCTCGCAAACGGCCATGGCGGCGGCGACCCTCCTCCACCGAAACCCGAGGCGCAGACCGCACCGGCAAAGGTGATCCTGACCAAGCAGGGCCCCAAGCTCGTCGATCTCAAGGGTATGACGCTCTATTATTACGAGTACGACACCACCGGTAAGACGTCGAACTGCAACGGCAAGTGCACCGAGAGCTGGGTGCCCCTGGCTGCAACCGCCGACGCCAGAGCCGTTGGCGACTTTACCGTCATCAACCGCGACGACGGCAGCAAGATGTGGGCGTACCGCTATCGCCCGCTCTACACCTCGCCCGCCGACAAGGCGCCCGGCGATGCCAACGGCAATGCCATGACGCTGCAATGGCGCGTCGCGCGGCCTGCCGATTAGGGCGAGATCCGTGCGCCGCGGATGCCGGATAGATTGACGCTCGAGTGAGCTTTCCTCAGCCGCGCCAGCGCGCACCCGTCTCGGCCTGCGCGTTCTGCCCGGGCGGCAGCACCACGACCACCGAATTGAGCTTCACCCGGTCATAGAGATCGATGACGTCCTCGTTGCGCATCCGGATGCAGCCCGACGAGATCGCCTGCCCGATATATTCGGGCTGGTTGGTGCCATGGATGCGGTAGAGCGTGTCCTTGTTGCCGGCATAGAGATAGATGCCCCGTGCACCCAGCGGATTGGCGGGACCACCGGCAACGCGCGCCGGATACGGGCCGAGCCGCGCCTGGATCTCCGCAGTCGGCACCCAGTCCGGCCATTCCGCCAGCCGGCCGACGCGCGCGACGCCGGAGAACGCCATGGCTTCCTCGCCGACCGCGACGCCGTAGCGGATCGCCTTGCCCCCGGGCAGCACGAAATAGAGGTAGCGCGCATCGGTATCGACCAGGATCGTGCCCGGCTGCTCCTTGCGCTGGTAATCGACGATGTGACGCAGATATTGCTCAGGCACGTTCGCCTGCGCATACGGTTTATGTGCGAGCAACTGCCGGTCGCGCGGCGTCATGCTCGCATCCGTCGATGGCGAAAGCGTCGTCTGCATGCAGCCGCCGAGCGGCAGCAGAGCCGCGACGAACAAAATGAATAAAGATCTTGGCACCACCGGCCCCCCGATAGCGGATAGCAACGCCACCCAGCCCCACCAGATGCTGCCTAAATCGTGCTGAAAACAAGGCGGCGCGGAACACGTGCGCGTGTTTGATAAAACGGGTTCCATCACCACAAACGGCGGTGAAGCGTCGCATCATCTCCATCCCCTCGCCTTGCTTTGGTCAAACCCGGCTGGACTCGTGGGTCATCGCGCCCGGGGATGGGCTCACCTCAACAGATCGCTCGCGCCAATGCGGACGACGAAGGCTTCAAGGGAGCTGCGATGCTCGCAACGCTGAACAGCAAGCAAATCGTCGATGAGATCGTGAAGGACACGATCAAGGATAACGATCCGCACGACGCGGTTCAGATTTCGCCCGACATCGTGCCGCTCGCGCGTCCCATCAGCGTTGCTCCCGCGTTGGTGCCGGAGGTCAGGACCCGTCCGGAGCCGAAATTCGCACCGGGGCCCAGAATCAATCTGGAGCCGAAATTCGCCCCCGTCGCGGAGCCGGAGGCGGCAGCGCCTTCGGTCGACACGGCCGTCCGCGTCGCGGCGAGCGACGGTCTCGGCCGGCAGAAGCGATCCTCCATCGGCAAGTGGCTGCGCGGTGCATTCGTCATGTTTCTGCTCGCGGGCGCCAGCGCGGCTGCCACGATCGGCTGGGAGAAGCACGGCGACACCGCAAAGCAAATGCTCGCCGAATGGAAGCCTATGTTGGAGTCGCTGGCGCCGCTGATCCCTGCGACATCGCAGACAGCGCCCGTCGCCACGGCGGAGGCCGCCGCCCCTCCTGTGGCGCCAGCGGTCACCGAGCAAACGCCGGATCAACCAGCGCCACCGCCTCCGGCTCAAGCCGCCGCCGTACCAGCTCAAGCCGTCGCTCCACCTCAAGCCGCCGCGCCAACTCAAGCCGCCGCGGTCGCACCCGCAGCAACGCAACCTGAGCCGGCGCAATCGATGCAGTCGATGACGAACGATCTCGCCGCGATGGCGCAGCAGATCGAGCAGCTCAAGGCCAACATCGCCGAGCTGAAGGCCGGACAGGAGCAGATGGCGCGCGAAATGGCGAAGCCGCCCGCGCCGCAGCCGGTGGCTGCTGACACCAAGCCGGTCGAACCGCGCGCGCGCGCTGCTGCGCTCCCGCCGCGGCCTGCAGCGCCGCCCGCTCGCAAGCCCAAGCCGGCCGTAACGCGCACCTACATGCCAGCCTATTCGCCGGCGCCGCTCGCACCTCCGCCGCCATCGCAGGCTGCTGCAGTCCCGCCGCCAGCTCCGCCGATTGCAACGACGCAAGCCGTTGCCGATGACGACGGACCCATCGTGCGTCCGCCAATGCCGCTGCGCTAGCGCAACGTCGCATACGCTGTCCGAGTCGGTGTGGCGCGTTGAGTCCGGGCAATTACGGGAAGCGATGCTTTGGTCGTCTTCCGCTCAAGAGAAAAGGCCGTCGGGATCTATGCCGCCGGCCTTCTCTTGCAACTGCCGGTTCCCGGAGCCCGGTTCTGTTGCAATTCCATGCTTTATGATTGCGCCGCATATTTAATAAACTCTTAATGGACCCACATGCTGCACATCATTTCTGCGCCATAAGCACAGAGATTGCGCGAGCTGTTTATTCGATAACGATCGACTCAGTGGTACCATCCCGGATGTGTCGAGACTTTCCATTGAAGACTTGTTTTTCAAACTTGGGTCGTCACACGGGGAATTCTGATGCCGTACTACTCCTTCGATCTTGTGGTTGGTGAAGAGTTCAAGAACCAGGGCGGAATCATCCTCGAAGACATCGAGGTCGCCTCCGATCGCGCCGATCAATTGGCCACGGAGCTGTCGCAGGTGAAGCCAGAGCTCCACCAGAAGGGATGCTCGGTGCGCGTCACCGATCGCGATGACAACGAGGTCTATCGCACGCCGCTCGATCCCGTGCCGGCTTGGCGGCGCTAGCTACTCGCCGAGCACTGGCGGTTCGAACCAGTTCGTCAGCGACAATCCGCCGTCGACGACGAAAGCTGCGCCGGTGACGTAAGCGGATAGCTTGTTCGACAAGACGGTGAGCGCCATCGGCGCGAGGTCGTCGGCCTCGCCGAGACGCCCGAGCGGAATGTGCCGCGCCAGCGAGGCATCCGCGACGAACCCGCCGGCCGCGATCGCGCCGGGCACCAGCGCATTGACTCGGATGTCGTGGCGGCCGAACGTCTTGGCGAGCTCCTTCACCAACATTGCCATGCCCGCCTTTGCCGTCGAGTAATGCGGAAGATTGCGCGGCGTGCCAGCATGAAGCGAGGTGAGAAACAGGAACGAGCCCGGCCGCTTCGCCGCGATCAGCCGTTTCGCGATCTCGCGCGCCAGATGAAAGCCGGCGTCGAGATTGACGGCGTGCATCTCCTGCCATGTCCTGCGATCGACCGCGAGCGCATGATCGGCCTCTCGCCGCGGCGGTGACGCGCTGTGGACGAAATGCGTGACGTCCCCGAGTGCCGCCTGTGCGGCGGCCAGCAGCTCGTCGCATGCTTCGAGCCTGGCGAGGTCACCGATCCAGGGCAGCGCCAGCTCGGGCCTCTTGCTCGCGCTGATCGCCGTCCCCACCCGCTCGCCACTGATATCGGCGAACACGGTGCGGACGCCTTCGCCGACCAGGGCTTGCGCGATCGCGCGGCCAATGCCGTTGCCCGCGCCGGTGACGAGCGCGGTGTCGCGTACGGGATCGAATGGCGTGCTAAACAGGCTCATGTCGTGCTCCGAAACCGGGAAGTGCGTAGGTTAGCGCACCGTACGGAGGGGCGACAATTGCGCCCCGGTCCCATTGCAGAGCGGCGCGCCGGACGCTAGCCTCTCAAAAAACGGAGGAGATACCAAGGATGCGCACCGGTTTTCTGATGGCGGGCCTGCTGCTGCTGACCGCGCCGGCCCTGGCGGGCGACGCGCCGCCGCGGTCGATCTATGTGACGATGGTCTTGCAGGCTTTTGCCGCCAAGGTCGAGTGCCCCAACACGGATCTCGCCTATCAGGACCTCGTGCAGAGGGCGCAGCAGATGCATCTTCCCGACGGCACCACCGAGAAGGCGCGCAAGGCGATCGCCTGGATGCACACCGGCGGCAAGATGGGTGAGAAGCAGGACGACGATCTGATGGCCGAGGTCGCAGTCGCGACCCAGGCGACCGACATGGACCAGCGCCGCCTCGGCATGTCCGGCTGGTGCGAGGCCCAGAAGACCAACCTCGCCGGCCTGATCCGCGCCAAGGGCGGCTGACAGGGCGGCTCCCGCAGCGTTAAGCACGCCGCGCCGGAACCTCTGCGCCGGCCAATATTCGTCACATTTCTCTTGAGCATGCGGGCGTCTTCGAACGGGAGAAGTCCAATGCGGATTGCTCATGTCATTTTCGCCGCTGCGCTCGCGACGAGCGCAGCGCTCGCCGCCCCGGCTTTGGCGAAGAATTCCAATGCCCAGAAGGGCGAGGATAAGTCGGCCTCGTCATCATCGTGCAGCGCCTATCAGCAGGCGCCGGATGGATCATGGGAGCAGCTGCCCTGCAAGGAGACGGGCGAGCGCGGCCAACCGCAGACGCAACACAAGTCTGGCAGCCAGGGCAGCGATCAGGGTGAGCGCTGACCATCCGTCTTCAACAAGGGAACCCGCCGGCTCCAGCCGAGTTGAGCCGGCGGCTTGCCGCGGTGGGGTGCTCACCAAAATACCGTGGGCAGCGCCAAGGAGCGGCCCCTGGAAACACAAACCCTGCGAACGTACGTGGCTTCGACCGAGCTTGCGGACCTGCAGCGCCGTCTGAAGGCGCTCGAGGACGAAAACGCGCAGCTCAAGGCGCTCGGGATGGCCGATCAGACCGGGCGCCGCAGGGCGGAAACCGCGCTTGCCGAGAGCGAGGAGCGTTACCGGACACTGTTCAACTCGATCGACGAAGGCTTTTGCATCATCGAATTCCTCGACGGCCCGCATGGGCCGCTCAGCGACTACATCCATGTCGAAGCCAATCCCGCCTACACCCAGCATGCCGGCATTCCCGATGTGGTCGGCCAGAAGGTTCGCGAGATGGTCCCCGGCGAGGCCGACGGCTGGGTCGAGCTCTATGGGAGTGTGCTGCGGACCGGCCGGCCGATCCGCTTCGAACGCGAGCTGATCGCGACCGGCCGCTATCTCGAACTGGCCGCCTTCCGCGTCGAGCCTGCCAGCCGCAAGCAGGTTGCCGTGCTGTTCCAGGACATCACGGCGCGCAAGCGCACGGAGCAAGAACTCCAACGTCTCAACGAGACCCTCGAAGCCCGGGTGGTCGCCGCCATTGCCGAACGCAACGTGCTTGCCGACATCGTCGAGGGCACGGATGCCTTCGTCCAGGTCGTCGATTCGAACTTCCGCTGGCTTGCGATCAACGGCGCCTCGGCCCGAGAATTTCACCGTATCTACGGCATCTTGCCGAAGGTTGGTGACAACATGCTGAAGCTGCTTGAAGGTCAACCCGAGCATCGGGACGCCGTCCGCGCCGTCTGGTCAAGAGCCCTCGCTGGCGAGGCATTCGTCGAGATCGCCGAATTCGGCCAGCCCGGACGGTCCCGCCGCTTCTACGAGATGCGGTTCAACTGTCTGCGTGACGGCAGCGGCCAGCTGCTTGGCGCCTACCAGTTCTCCTATGACGTCACCGACCGGCTGAAGGAGCAGGAACGGCTGCGCGAGGCCGAGGAGGCGCTGCGACAATCGCAGAAGATGGAGGCGGTCGGGCAGCTCACCGGCGGCATCGCGCACGACTTCAACAATCTGCTGACGGGAATCATCGGCTCGCTGGAATTGTTGCAGACGCGCCTCGGCCAGGGCCGCGTCAAGGATATCGACCGCTACGTCACCGCGGCGCAAGGCGCCGCCAAGCGTGCCGCGGCGCTGACGCACCGGCTGCTGGCCTTCTCGCGGCGGCAGACGCTCGATCCCAGGCCGACCGACCTGAACCGCCTCGTGATGGGCATGGAGGAGCTGATCCGTCGCACGGTCGGTCCGGAGATCACGCTGGAGGTGGTCGCCGCCGGCGGCCTGTGGCCGACGCTGATCGATGCCTCCCAGCTCGAAAATGCCCTGCTCAACCTCTGCATCAACGCCCGTGACGCGATGCCCGGCGGCGGCCGGTTGACGATCGAGACCGCCAACCGCTGGCTCGACGCGCACGGTGCCGGCGAACGCGATCTCGAGCCGGGCCAGTATGTCTCGCTCTGTGTCACCGATACCGGCGCCGGCATGACGGCCGACGTGATCGAGCGGGCCTTCGATCCGTTCTTCACGACCAAGCCGATCGGCCAGGGCACCGGCCTCGGGCTCTCCATGGTCTACGGCTTCGTGCGCCAGTCTGGCGGCCAGGTCCGGATTTATTCCGAGGTCGGCCAGGGCACGACCATGTGCCTCTATTTGCCGCGGCATTATGCCAAGGAGGCTGACAGGCCGTCGGCGTCGGCGACCAGGACCGCGCCGCGTCCGCAGGCGAGCCACACCATCCTGATCGTCGACGACGAACCGTCGATCCGCATGCTCTTGACGGACGCGCTGGAGGAGATTGGCTTCAACGTGCTTGAAGCGCATGACGGGCCGACCGGGCTGAACATCCTGCAATCGGACGCGACCATCGACCTGCTGGTGACCGATGTCGGCCTGCCTGGCGGCATGAACGGGCGTCAGCTCGCGGACGCCGCGCGCACGACGCGGCCCGCACTGAAGGTGCTGTTCATCACCGGTTACGCGGAAAACGCCATCATCGGCAATGGGCAGCTCGCCCCTGACATGCAGGTGCTGACGAAGCCCTTCGTGGTCGAGACGCTGGCAAGCCGCGTTCTCGACATGATCAGGGATGGAACCGGACGGAGCTGATCCCGATCAGCTCTGGTGCGGACCGCGCATGATCTTCATGGCGTCCACGATGTGACGCCACTCCTTGGCCTCATCGGCTTCGCCACGGCCCTCACAGGCGTGGGCCTGTTCGGCGGCCTTCGCAATTGCAGCGAAACCATGCTTTTCCAGCATCTGCCGCGCGACGGTGTGGACCTGGATCTCGGACATCATGGGTGCTCTCCCCTTCGGCAAGACCGCGGCGCACGTCCCGCGGGTCTCGAACAACGATTTTGCCGCAGAGGCCGTTCCGCTTCTGGCCAATCACATCGGCAGGCCCAGAAACTCGAACCGCTTTAACGACAAAGGCGGCCCGCCATGCCCGGCGGACCGCCTTCTCACCCACCCCAAAATGGGTCGTCGTCAGTCGCGTCCCCTACGCGACCGCGACGCGCTTGCGTTCGATATCGTTCGGCACCTCGATATCGACCTCCAGGGTCGATACCTCGTCGCCGCGCTCGAGCCGGACGATGACCTTGGTCGGGTCCAGCGTGACGTGCTTGGACACGACGGCGAGAATTTCCTCACGCAGAACACCGAGCAGATCGGGCTGGCCCCGCTGTCCGCGCTCATGGGCAAGCAGGATCTGCAGCCGTTCGCGTGCGATAGGTGCGGAGGCCTTCTTGCCGCGGAGAAGTCGAAGCAGACCCATGCTCATGCAGCCCTCCGTCGCAGGAGGCGGTCCATAAAACCTCTGCGCTCGGCGGGAACGTGCATCGTTATGTTCTCGCCGCAGAGGCGCTTGGCCGCGTCCATATAGGCCCGCGCCGGCGCTCCATCCGCATTCGACAGCGTCACCGGCGTGCCGACGTTGGAGGCCTTCAACACGTCCTGGCTCTCGGGAATGATGCCGAGCAAGGGCGTGGCAAGGATCTCGAGGATGTCGTCGATGGTAAGCATCTCGCCGCGCGCGGCGCGGGAGGCATCGTAACGGGTGATGAGAATGTGCTTCTCGACGCGCTCGCCCTTCTCGGCCCGCACCGTCTTGGAGTCGAGCATGCCGATGATGCGGTCGGAATCGCGCACCGAGGAGACCTCGGGATTGGTGACGATCACGGCCTCGTCGGCAAAGCGCATCGCCATGGAGGCGCCGCGCTCGATGCCGGCCGGGCTGTCGCAGATCACCCAGTCGAAACGGGTGCGCAACTCAGCGATGACCTTGCCGACGCCCTCGTCCGTCAGCGCGTCCTTGTCGCGGGTTTGGGAAGCCGGCAGCAGCCACAAATTCTCGAGCCGCTTGTCGCGGATCAGCGCCTGCGGCAGCTTGGCGACGCCCTGCACCACGTTGATGAGGTCGAACACGACGCGGCGTTCGGCGCCCATCACGAGATCGAGGTTGCGCAGGCCGACGTCGAAATCGACGACGACCACCTTGTCGCCGCGTTGCGCCAGGGCGGCTCCCAGCGCGGCGGTCGTCGTGGTCTTGCCGACCCCGCCCTTGCCTGATGTCACGACCAGTACCTTACTCATCTGAAATGTCTCCTTTGCTGGTCAGTTCAGTGCTGTAATTCGCATGGTATTCCCTTGCAGAAAGGCCTGCGCCGGCTTGCCGCGCAAGGCGGCGTCAATGTCGTCCGCAGTCTGGTAAAAACCGTCAATTGCAAGCAGTTCAGCCTCGATCTTCTGGCAGTAGATGCGCGCGCTCGTGTGACCGTTGACCCCGGCCATGGCGCGGCCGCGCAGCGCGCCATAGACGTGGATGGAGCCGCCGGCGACGACCTCGGCACCGGACCCGACCGAGCCGAGAATGGTGACGTCGCCTTCCGGGAAGATCACGGTCTGGCCCGAGCGCACCGGATTTTCCAGCAGCAGCGACGTCGGTTTGGCGGCGGCCTTCTCTGCCTTCTTGGGTGCGCTCGACTCGACCACGCAGCTGCGTCCGCCCGAGAGCAGCGGCGGCATCGCCGGCGTCAGCCGCCCCTCCTCCACCCCCTCGATCCCGAGCACGCGGATGTTGCGGTCCTGCAGGCTGGAGAGCAGATGGCCGATACCGGATTGGCTGAGATCGACCGAGGACAGGTCGATCACCACCGGCCGGCCGGCAAAGAACCCCGGCGAACGTGCGATCGTGGCGTCGATCTCCTGGAGCCAGTCCAGGATTGGAACCGTCGGCACGAACACGAAGGCGACATAAGAGCGCCCGCGCAGGCGAACCATTTGGCGTTGGACTTTTGCTGCAGCCTCCATAGCGGCCGACTCGTTCCCCGTTATTGAATGGTTAACGATGCGGCCGATATGGTTAACGGCCGGTTAATTCTCGTTGGGTTACTTGGGGATGGCCGGACCGGCTTTGGGCGATGGACGCCAGATCGCAACCCCGACCTCCGGTGTCATCCTGGCGAAAGCCAGGACCCATACCGCGGAATCTATCGATTGCGGTGGGAGTACCGAAGAGCGCGTCTTCGCCAAATTGCTCCCTGGGGTAGCGGGTCCTGGCTTTCGCCAGGACGACATCAGGGGAGATGGCGCGCAACTGCAGCCACCTCGTCATTGCTTCGCTGCGCTCGCAATGACGGAGTACTGGGCGACTACAGTGCCCCCTATTTCTTCACCTTGCTCGCATCCATCTTGATGGCGGGGTCGAGCATCTTGGTCGTGAACGCCGTCGTCACGTCGAACGGCTTCTCCATGCCGAGATAGGTCTGGACCAGCTCGTAGTCCTTCTTCATCCGCTCGCCGTCGATCCAGCCAAGCGACTTGGTCGTCGTGAATTCATCCGTCATCAGGAACTTGATGCGCTCCCACTGACGCTCCTGGTTCTCCTTGTCGAGGCCGGAGACCTGGTCGAGCAACGCCTTCAGGCACGGCGTGGCATCGGCGACGCAGGCCGCAAAGGCCTTCTGCGTGACGCGCACGAACTCTTCAACGACCTTTGGATTCTTCTGCAGATAGGCCCCGTTGACGATCAGCGAATTGCCGTACGGATTGAGCCCGATGTCCTTCCAGTTGACGTAGCCGAGATCGCCTCCGAACTCGATCACCTTCAGATCGTGCTCGTTGTAGAAATCGCTGATGATGTCGACGGTGTGGCTCTTCAGCGCCGCGATCTTCGCGGTCGGCCCGACATTGACGAAGCCGACGGAGTCGGGCGCAAGGCCCGCGGCCTTGGCAAAGGCCGGCCACATCACGCGCGAAGCATCGCCGGGCGGATTGCCGATCTTGTGCCCGGCGAAATCCTTTACGCCGTTCACGCCGTAGCTCTTCAGCCAGTAAAAGGTCTGGCCGGTGTTGGCATAGACGCTCATCACGGCGACGGTGTCGGCGCCCTTGCTCTTGGCCACCAGCATGGTGGCGAGATCGGCGACGCCGAACGGCGAGCCGCCGGAGCCGACCTTGGCAGCGGAGACGCCGGAGCCCTTTCCGGTCTCGATCGTGAGATCGATGCCCGCCTTCTCGTACCAGCCTTGCGCCTTGGCGTAATAATACGGCGAGTGATCGGCCGTCGGCGTCCAGTTCAGGATCAGATTGACCGCCTCGCCCGCGCGCGCGGGCACCGTCGAAACACCGAGCATCAGGGCCAGTACCAGGGCAGAGCCCGCCGCCTGCAAATGCTTCATCGCACCTCTCCTCGTTGTCGCGACCCGGCTTGTCGCTCTCCCCATGTGAGGATACCAATGCAACAAGCCCGCCTTCAACTTGTCAACTGTTTGGTTGGAAATGCCCGCAAAACGATCTGGCGACACCGTGCCGCAGCGCCGCGATCCCGTCGCCACCCGCAACAAGCTGCTCACCGCCGCGCGGCTGGAATTCGCCCGGCACGGCTTTGCGGGCGCCCGCGTCGACGAGATCGCTGAGCGCGCCGGCGTCAACAAGCAGCTCGTCTACCATTACTTCGGCGACAAGGACGCGCTTTACCTCGCCGTCCTCGAATGGGTCTATGAAGACATCCGCGAGCAGGAGCGCAGGCTCAATCTCGAAGGCCTGCCGCCGGAAAAGGCGATCCGCAGGCTGATCGAGGCCTCTTTCGACCATCTCGCGGCAAACCCTGATTTCATCGTGCTCTTGAACGACGAGAACCGCGGCGGCGCCCGCCACGTCCGCGGCTCGACCCGGCTGGAGGCGATGCATTCCCCGCTGGTCAGAAGCGTTTCCCACATCCTCAACGAGGGCGTACGCTCGGGTGTGTTCCGCAAGGGGATCGATCCCGTCCAGCTCTATATCTCCATTGCGGGCCTCAGCTATTTCTTCTTCTCCAACACGCCGACGCTGTCGGCGATCTTCGGCAAGGACCTCTCGAGCCGCGCCCAGCGCCGCGCCCGCCGCAGGCACGTCGCCGACCTGGTATTGCAGTCGCTCCGGCCCTAATCAACCAACTGGTTGAGACTTACCCCGGGGACGGTTAGGCTGACATCGTGGCAGCGAGGCCGCGGACAACAGGGAGCAGCACTTGGCAGCCGACCGGGCACGAACCTCGCGCAGCTTTGCGATCATCCTGATCGTGCACCTCGCCGTGCTCGTGCTCTGGCAGATCGCGGTCGATGCGTTCCACGTGCCGAAATTCATCCTGCCCTCTCCGCTTGCCACCGTGCAGACGCTGGGAACCGCAAGCTATGCCTGGGGTATGAACACGCTGGTAACCGCGGTCGAGATCCTCGGCGGCTTCGCACTTGGCGCCTTCGTCGGCGTCGCGCTCGCGGTGATCTTCAGCTGGGCGCCGCTGCTGAGCCTCATGCTGCTGCCGCTGTTCGTGACGATGAACATGATCCCGAAGGTCGCGCTCGGCCCGCTCTTCATCGTCTGGTTCTCCTACGGCATCGTGCCGAACATCCTGATCGCCTTCAGCATCTGCTTCTTCCCGATCCTGCTCACCACCGCGCGCGGCCTGCGCGAGGTCGAGCCTGACCTGCTCGATCTCGTCAAATCGCTGCGCGGCTCGCGCTGGACGCTGTTCCGCAAGATCCAGCTGCCGGGATCGCTGCCTTACATATTCTCCGGCATGAAGGTCGGCGCCATCCTCGCGGTTGCCGGCGCCATCGTCGGGGAATTCATCGCCTCCGAGCGCGGGCTCGGCTACCTCATGATCCAGGTGCAGTCCTCGCTCGACACGCCCGCGATGGTGATGGCCGTGGTGCTGCTGACGCTGCTCGGCGTCGCTCTCTACGGCCTGGTGCTCGCCCTCGAACGCATGTTCGTGGTCGGCGACGCCGGACAGACCTGACACGGCAGACCTAACGACAAGGACCGTCCCATGCTGCTCACCCGCCAGACACTGCCGAAGACCATTCCGGACATCGCCGCGCTCGACGAGTTGTTGTGCCGGCCCACGCAGGCGCTGATCGACGACCTCGCCAAGGTCGAGGGCGACATCATGATCCTAGGCGTCGCCGGCAAGATGGGACCGACGCTGGCGGGGCTGGCAAAGGCGGCCGTGCCGGATCGCCGCGTCGTCGGTGTCGCGCGCTTCAGCGACCCAAGCGTGAAGGATTGGCTGCACGCGCGCGGCGTCGAGACCATCAATTGCAACCTGATGGACGAGAAGGCCATTCAGGCGCTGCCGAAGGCCCCCAACATCGTCTTCATGGCCGGCCGAAAGTTCGGCGCCGAGGGCGATCTGTCGCTGACCTGGGCGATGAACGCGCATGTGCCGGCGCTGGTCGCGCAGGCCTTCCCCTCGTCTCGCATCGTGGCGTTCTCGACCGGCTGCATCTATCCCTTCGTCCCCGTCGACGGCAAAGGTGCAACCGAGGACATGGCGCCGAATCCACCCGGCGAGTACGCGCAGTCCTGCGTCGGCCGCGAGCGCATGTTCGAATATTTTTCGCGCAAGTTCTCCACGCCCGGCCGCCTGTTCCGCCTCAATTACGCAATCGACATGCGCTACGGCGTGCTGCACGACATTGCCACAAAAGTGCTCACGGGCATGCCGATCGACGTCAGCCTTGGCCATGTGAATTTCATCTGGCAGGGCGATGCCTCCGCGCAGGCCCTGCGCTGCCTCGCCCATTGCACGGCGCCGACCTCGCCGATCAATGTCAGCGGCCACGAGATTTTGGCGGTGCGCGATCTCGCGCAAAAATTCGGCGCACGCTTCGGCCGCGCGCCGGTGCTGACGGGCAAGGAGGAACCGACGGCGTGGCTGACCGACACGTCCAGGGCGGTCGAGCTGTTCGGCCTGCCCGTCGTCGACACCGAGCAGTTGATCGCCTGGACCGCGGACTGGGTCTCCCGCGCCATGCCGAGCCTTGGCAAGCCCACCAAATACGAGGTGCGCGATGGACGCTACTGACGGCCCACCCGTCCTCAAGCTCGGCGTCAGTGACGCGATCGCCGGGCTGGCGCTCTCGACGGAGGCGCACTGGAACCAGACCGAAGAGGACTGGCGCGTCTTCCTGCACGACGGCATCGTGTTCGGCATTCGCGACGGCATGCGGCTGGTCGCGACCGCAGCACTGCTGCCCTATTCCAGCAACAACGCCTGGATCAGCATGGTGCTGGTATCGGCCACGCATCGTCGCCGCGGCTTCGCAACGCGCCTCGTCGATGCCTGTCTGGAAACGGCGCGCAAGAACGGCCTGACGAGCTGGCTCGACGCGACGCCTGACGGTGCCGCCGTCTACGGGCCGCTCGGATTCACGCCGACCTTGCAGTTGCGCCGGCTCAAGCTGGCCAAATCTAAGTCGTCATCCGGTCCGGCGCCGGCGGCCGCAACGCTCGAGGCGCTTCGTGCCCGCGACCGGCGGGCCACCGGCTTTGACCGAACTGCCCTGCTCACCGCCTTCGCACAGCGCTCCGGCTCACGCATCGCCGCAGCCAATGGCTGCATCGCGCTGGTCCGCGACGGCAGAATCGCGCGCCATATCGGGCCCTTGTTCGCTGATCATGCCGCTGAAGCACTGGCCCTGGTTGACGCGATCGCACAGTCCGAGACCCGCCCCCTCCTGCTCGACGCCGTCGCCTCGCAAGGCGCGTTCCTGGATGGATTGACCGCCGCGGGCTGGACCATCGAACGGCCGTTTCAGCGCATGCGGTTCGGCCCCGCCACCATCGCTGCGGAAGACACGCCATTCGCCGTCGCCGGCCCTGAATTCGGATAGGACATCATGCACCACAGCCAGATCAATGCCGACATCCGCAACCTGATTGCCGACGGCACCGTACTGCCGGCGCATCCCCTCGCCCTCACCGCCGAGCGGCAACTCGACAAGAAGCACCAGCGCGCGCTGACGCGCTATTACATCGACGCAGGCTCTGGCGGCCTTGCCGTCGGCGTGCACACGACGCAGTTCGCGATCCGCGACGTCGGCCTCTATCGTCCCGTGCTCGAGCTCGCCGCCGAGACCGCAGCAAGCTGGACCAAGCGCCCACTGGCGATGGTCGCAGGCCTCGCCGGCCCGACCCGGCAGGCCGTCGCTGAGGCCCGCACCGCGCGCGACATCGGCTATCAAGCCGGTCTGCTCAGCCTCGCCGCGATGAAGAGCGCCTCCGAGGACGAGATCATCGCGCATTGTAGTGCGATCGCCGCCGAGATCCCGCTGGTCGGCTTCTATCTTCAACCGGCCGTCGGCGGGGTCGTCCTGTCGAGCCGGTTCTGGCAGCGCTTCGCCTCGATCGACAATGTCATCGCGATCAAGATCGCGCCGTTCAACCGCTACAGGACTCTCGACGTACTGCGCGGCGTCGCGGCCGCCGGCGCGCTCGACCGCGTCGCGCTCTACACCGGCAATGACGACCACATCCTGCTCGACCTGATGCTGCCTTTCGACCTCCGCGACAAGGGCGTCACCACGCGGACCTACTTCAAAGGCGGCCTGCTGGGCCATTGGTCGGTGTGGACCGCGAGCGCCATCAAACAGTTCGAGCGCTGCAAGGCGGCGCGGCACAAGGACAGCGTGCCCGCGGACCTGCTCGCGCTCGATGGCCGCGTCACCGACTGCAACAGCGCCTTCTTCGACGTCGCCAACAATTTCCATGGTTGCATCGCCGGCTGCCACGAGGTGCTGCGGCGCCAGGGCCTGATGAAAGGCTTGTGGTGCCTCGATCCGAACGAGGGCCTCAGCCCCGGCCAGAAGGAGGAGATCGACCGCGTCACGCACGAGCACGCCGACCTCAGCGACGATGCCTTCGTCGCCGCCAATCTGGACAAATGGCTGGCATGAACTCGGACCCCTTCATCAGCCTGCAAGGCGTCCGAAAAGTCTATCGCAACGGCGGCGCCGAGTTCCTGGCGGTGTCCGACGTGACCATGGACGTGCAGGAAGGCGAGCTCGTCTCGCTGGTCGGCCCCTCCGGTTGCGGCAAGACCACGGTGATGAAGATTTTGGCCGGCCTGCACGGCGCCGACGGCGGCACCGTCAGGATAGGCAATGCCAAAAGCCCGTTCGATCCGACTCGCGACATCGGCATGGTGTTCCAGCAGGCGCTGCTCTTGAAGTGGCGCACCATCCTGGACAACGTGCTGCTGCCGGCCGAGATCGTCGGCCTGCCGATGAAGGCCGCGCGCGAGCGGGCGCGCGACCTGCTCAATTTGGTGGGTCTTGCCGGCTACGAGCAGAAATATCCGCAGCAGCTCTCCGGCGGCATGCAGCAGCGCACCGCGATCGCGCGCGCCTTCATCCACGATCCCAAACTGATCCTGATGGACGAACCGTTCGGCGCACTGGACGCCTTGACGCGCGAGCAGATGAATCTGGAGATGCTGCGGATCTGGCGCGAGAGCGGCAAGACCATCATCTTCGTCACGCACTCGATCCAGGAAGCCGTCTTCCTGTCCTCGCACTGCGCCGTGCTGACGGCGGGTCCTGCGAAGATGGCCGACTATTTTGCGATCGACCTGCCCTTCCCGCGCGACCTGCCGCTGAAGACGACGGATGCGTTCGGCGCGTATGCAAGGCGGATTTACGCAAAGCTGGGCTTGGGTGCGGCGTAAGACGCCACACGATAGGTCCTGTAGGGTGGGCAAAGCGCAAGCGTGCCCACCATTGCCCATGAAACGAGAGAACGTGGGCACGGCGCAAGTGCGCCTTTGCCCACCCTGCGAGAGCCGGGCGCGGCGTGAACACCGCGCCCTCCTCGCAATCAGCTCTTGTTGCGCATCTTGCTGAGCAGATAGTTGTCGTAAAAATTCTCAGCGATCTGCGTGTAGAAAAGCAGCTCCTTCATATAGGCGTCGTGGCTGTCCTTGGTCCGCTTGAACAGGTCGCTCTTGGCGGCGAGCTCGTTCAGATGCTCCTGGGTTGCGTTGTAGCAGGCTTCCAGCACCGGCTGCGGGAACGCCTTCAGCTCCGCGCCATTGGCGATCAGCCGCTTCAGCGCCGCCGGATTCACGTTGTCGTATTTCTCGAGCATCCAGGCGCCGGCTGCCGAGCCGGCCTGGTTGACGATGGCCTGATATTGCTTGGGCAGCGAGGCCCATTTCTCGTCGTTGACGATCATGTGCAGCATGGCGCCGCCTTCCCACCAACCGGGGAAGTAGTAGTACTTGGCGACCTTCTGGAAACCGAGCTTCTCGTCGTCATAGGGACCGACGAATTCGGCGGCGTCGATCGAGCCCTTCTCCAGTGCCGAATAGACCTCGCCGCCGGCGATCTGCTGCGGCACGATGCCGAGCCGCGCCAGCACATGGCCGCCCATGCCGGCGATGCGGAATTTGAGGCCCTTGAGATCGTCGACAGTCTTGATCTCCTTGCGGAACCAGCCGCCCATCTGCGTGCCGGAATTGCCGCAGAGGATGGCGTGCGCCTTGAACGGCTTGAGCGCTTCGTTGGTGAGGTCGGCGCCGCCGCCGAAGTGCCACCATGATTCCTGATGGCGATGGTTCATGCCGAAGGGCGCGCCGGTGGCATAGGCCAGCGCGGGCTCCTTGCCGATGTAAAAATAGAGCGGCGTCTGCGCCATCTCGATGGAGGCGGAGCTGACGGCATCGAGCGCCTGCAGGCCGGGCACGAGTTCGCCGGCGGCGAAGGTCTGGATCTGGAATTTGTTGTCGGTGGCTTCCGCGACGTACTTCGCGAAGGTCTGCGCCGTGCCGTAGATGGTGTCGAGCGACTTCGGGAAGCTCGAGGTCAGGCGCCATTTGATCTCGGGCGCGCTCTGCGCGATCGCAGGGGCTGCAACCAGCGTCGTCGCACCCGCGACCGCGCCACCCTTGAGGAATGTACGGCGTTTCATGATGGGTCTCCCTTGAAGTCAGCTCGAATGGATGGCCTTGGCAACGGTCTTGGCGAACCGTTTGCCCGTTCCCGGAGCGGAGTTCAAGCTGCGACGGAATGACGGTGCCGCCGAGGCGGCGACCGCTCAGGCGTCCTGACGAAGAACCGACAGCCCAGTCCCCGCCTCACGCAGCCGCGGCTTCCTCGTACATCCCGGCGACGAAATCGCTGAACGTCGATGCAAGCGGCAGGACATAGCCCCATTTGTCGGACATCGCCTGCGCCAGCGTCCAGGGTTTCTCGTACTCGGCAACCTCGTGGTCCATGAACCAGATCTTGCCGAAATGCGCCTCGTTGATCGTCATGCAGATCGGGTTGCCGCCATGGTCGCTCATGATCCACAACAGCTCATCGACGGTTGGCCATTGCGGCGTCTGACGCGTTTGGACCAGCGAGCACTCGTCGCGCCGCAATCCCAGCACCTCCTGGATCGCACCCGCCCAGTGCCCTTGCGGCCAGTTGAACTCGGCCGACCCCTGATGATAGCCGCCGGCGCAGGCCAGCAGGAAGCGGCGATAGTCGTCCGGCAATCGGCAGCCGATGGAGGTCTCGAAGGCTGCGAGCGCAGCCTCGGTCGGTTGCTCCGCGCCGGCGTAGTCGACGCCCGCGATGAATTTCGCTAATTCCATGCACGCTCTCCGCGGCGCAGAAGCGCGCCATGCCTTCGTCGCAGCCGCCGTGCAACGGGTTCGACCGTGCAGGATCAGGACGAAAGGAGCGTTTCTCTCAGAGCAGCTTTGCGCTGACGAACAGCGCGCGCACGGCGTTGGTTGCCTGCACTGCGAGCATGGCATTCTCGGCCGCGCCCTCCAGGGCCGCGACCGCGTCCTCATGCAGGGAGCGGAATTCCATCCATTCCACCGATTTGAAATTGGTCAGGAACTGATAAGCCTGGCCGACGGTCGCAATCGCCAACGTGTCACCGTTCAGTTTGATCTTGAACGTCGTGCGCAGCGGGGTCTCAGAACTTGATGGATCACTCATGGGCTGCTTCTGGACGAGGACGACTTAACGAAGGGGAAACGGCAGCCCCGCCGTGGCAGGCAAATATCAGGAATCGGTGCTCGCGCGCTGCGAGGCGGTCGCCGATCCGCTCAGGCTTGGCACCACGACGAGGCGGTTGAACTCGCCATTGTCGTAGGCCTTGAGGAAACGATCATAGTCCTTGATCGAGACGCAGCCGTTGGAATCGCCGCGCGGCCCGAGCATGTAGCTGTGGGTGAGAAGACCGACGCGGCCGAGCGCGCTCGTGCCTTCGACCGGAGTCATCCGCAGCGCCCGGACGCCGTGGAACAGCTTTTCCCGCGGCTTCAATTCATAGGTGGCGGGCGGCGTCGCGCCGACCATGCGCTGGTCGACATGGTCGGGGTTGTCCATCAGCGCGCCCAGGCCGGAATGGGCTTCCAGCGCAACGCCGCTCGGCAGGTAGAGCGCCTTGGCCTTGATGTCATAGACTGCCGTCCGCGAATCGTAGCCGAGCGCGGCGAGATCGGGCCCCTTGCTAAACAGGCCGCTGTCGGGCGTCAGCGAGGCCAGCTTGATCTTGTCGGTGAATTTTTCGAAGAAATTGCGGTTGTCGACCCTGGGGTTCGTCTCCGCATAAGCTTGGCTGGATGCGATCTGGGCGGAGAAGTCCGCCTGCGTCGGACGCGAGCGCGGCATCGGGATGGCGTCGGCGCGCTGCGAGGGCCTCGTCTCCTCAACCGCGGACCGGTCGTCGTCGGTCAGGGTCGAGCGCCAGTCGTCACCCTGGAGCTTTTGGGCGAGCATCGCCTTGGCATCGCGAAGCTTGAGCTGAACCGCATTCAGGGCGGAGCGCTCCAGCGTCCGCAGGCCGAGTTCGCGGGCGGGCGGATTGCCGGAGGCCGAAGCGAAACGGTCTTCGAATGAAGGGGTATTGGCCGGCGGCAACGCGGCGGAGACCAGCGGGGTCGAATCGCCCATATCCGCAACCCACGCGGCAGCGCCAAGCGCCAACGCGATCGCTGCCAGAGACAGCAAAATCGTTTCGGCTCGCCCGACACGGCGGCGCGACAACAGCCTCTCGGCGTGTGCTGCGTCGGAAACCATTAGATCCCCAAATCGACCCCCGGGGGTGACCCAACCCCCACCCGGAGACTCTATACCAGCTACCACATTGGGAGCCAAAAGTTAGGCATAATCGCGGCCGGCAAGGCCTGGCGAGGGTCGGGCAAGCCTCCCTAGGGGTATCCAATGACCGATCCTTTCGATCTAGAGCGCTTTGTCCGGGCCCAGGACCCGGTCTATCGCGACGTCCAGGGGGAATTGGCCCGGGGCCGGAAGCAGACTCACTGGATGTGGTTCATCTTCCCGCAGGTCGCAGGCCTCGGCTTCAGCGCCATGTCACAGCGCTACGCCATCGGCTCCCGGGCGGAGGCCGAAGCCTATCTCGCCCATCCCGTGCTTGGGGGGCGCCTCACCGAATGCACCAGGCTCGTGCTCGCCGTTCAGGGGCGGACCATCAATGCGATCCTCGGCGCGCCTGACGACGCCAAATTCCGCTCGTCGATGACGCTGTTCGGCGCGGTATCGGATGACCCCATTTTCGGCGAAGCGCTCGCCCGATATTTCGCGGGCGAGCGCGACGGCACCACGCTGGAGATCCTCTCGAAGCTCGATCAGGCCTGATCAGCGTCCCTGGAAGACGGCCGCCCGCCGCTCGATGAAAGATTGAATGCCCTCCTTCGCGTCCGCGCTGCCGAGTACGCGGTCGCGAATGGTCGGGATGTGGGCGATCGCCGCCGCCTCGCCCCCCTCGACATATTTGGCCGCCGCTTCCTTGGTGACCTGGATGCCGAGCGGCGCATTGCGCGCGATGATGGCGGCAAGCGCCATTGCCCGCCCGACCTGCTCTCCAGGTGGCACGACCTCCTGGACGAGGCCGATCGCCTGGGCACGCTCGGCCGAAAACTCGTCGCACAGGAACAAATGGTACATCGCATCGCCCCAGCCGGCGCGCGACAGGAAGCGGAGATGCGCGCCGCCGAGGGGCGCGATGCCGCGCTTGGACTCCATCTGGCAAAAGCGCGAATCCGCGGCCGCCACCACGATGTCACCGGTGAGCATCAGCTCGATACCGATAGTGAATACGATACCCTGAACGGCGGTGATAACAGGCTTGCGGCAGCGCTTGGTGAGCCCGAACGGATCGACGTTGCCCTCCTTGATGTTGCGCTTCTCGGCCGAAGGCCCGAAGAATTTCGGCATGTCGAGACCGGCGGTGAAATCCCTGCCCTCGGCGCAGATCACGCCGACGCGGTAGGCTTCGTTGTCGTGCAACTCGGTCAGCGCATCTGACAATTGCTCCATCATCGCCGGCGTGAACGCATTCTTCTTCGCGGAATTGTCGATGACGATCTCGAGGACGTGGCCGTGCACTTCGGTGCGAATGTGTCCATCGCTCATTTGCTTCTCTCCATGATTGATCGCCTGGTGTTGGCAGCGAGTCAGGCCGGCGACTGAAGTGCCGTGCGGATCGCGGTGATCCGCTCCGGCGTGAACACCCCGGTCTCCAGCAGCTGAAGGATCGAAAGCACGTCGCCGCGCGATCCCCAGCTTCCCTCCGCGATGATCTCGAAATTGACCCACCAGCTTGGCGCAGGCGCCTGCATTCCGCAGGCCTCGGCGAGCCGCGCGAGCACGTTGCGGATCACCTCGGCCCGCACCTCGGAAGGCCAGGCTGCGTTCATCACGGCGATATTGACCGTCATGATGTCGCGCGGCTGGTCCGAGAGGAGCCGGCCGCCGATCGCCAGGCAGTCAGCCGGCAGGTCCTTGAAGTGGACCTGAAAGCCCATTCGCGCCGTTGGCATGTGCTGGCCGATCTCGGGCTCGAGCACGGCATCGGTCAGGCTTTCCGCAAGCAGGCGGCGCTGCGCCAGGCTGAGCCGACCGGCAGGTGCGGTCACGGTGATGATGGTCAAGTGACGTTCCCTTTAACGCTATGACACTCGTCATATTTCAGGACGACTTGCCTATGTCAATCGTCATAGTTTAGATGAGAGGGCCATTCGCGGGACATCCGATGACCTCCAGCACACGTGACAAGATGATCGCCGGCGCCGCCGACCTGATGAGCCGGCACGGCGTTAATGCCACCAGCATGCGCGACGTCGTGCGCCATACGGCGACGCCGCGCGGCTCGATCAGCCACCACTTTCCGGACGGCAAGCGGCAGCTGATCGCCGAAGCCGTGGCCTTTGCCGGCAAGCAGGTGTCCATTCCCCTGGAGAGGGCCATGAACGAACGCGGCGTCATCGGCGGCCTGAAAGCCTTCGTCGCATCGTGGCGCCGCCGGCTGGAGGCGACCGGCTTCGAGGCCGGCTGCCCGGTGCTCGCCGTGGCCGTCGACCGCTACGTTGGCGAAGCCTCCGACAAGGAGGACGAGACGGCGCAGCAGCATCTGCTCGATCTTGCCAACGGCGTCTTCGCCGACTGGCGGCAGATCATGTACGCCGCCCTGCTGCGCGAAGGGCTGGCTGCGGAACGGGCCGAGCGGCTTGCAACACTCGTCGTCGCCTCGATCGAAGGCACGGTCGCAATGTGCCGTGCGAGCCGCAGCGCTGCGGCGCTCGATCAGGTTCAAGAGGAACTGGAGACGGTGCTGACCGCCGCCCTCACCCGCACAACAACCAAATAGATCGGAAAAGCGATGGATTTGTCCCGGCAACGCGAACTCGCCCGTCACCTCGCCAATCTGCGCCGCGAGGGCCGGCAACAAAGCGGCCTCGACGAGCGGTTGGTGCCTCCGGACGCCGAGACCGCGTACCGTGTCGCGCGGATGGTGGAAGAGGAATTGGGCTGGGACGTCGTCGGCTGGAAGATCGCCGGCATGAAGTCGGGACTGCAGCGCCAGCTTCGCGTCTCCTCGCCGATCTATGGGCGGGTGTTCGCTCCCCTGATCAAGGCCTCGCCCGCGACCGTCGAGCACGCCAGGCAATGCAGCCCGATTCCGGAAGTCGAGTACCAGGCACGCCTGGGCGCCGATCTGCCGCCGCGCCCGAAGCCCTACAGGGTGGATGAGGTCGGCGACGCCGTCGCCTCGCTGCATCCCGGCATCGAGCTCGCGGAGTGCCGCTTCATTCACGACGCAGCGTTTCCGCCGATGCCCGCAATCATGGCCGACGGCTCCGGGTCAGGAACGATCGTGCTTGGAAAGCCCATCGCCGACTGGCGCAACCGCGACATCGCCAATCAGAACGTCATCCTCAATTGCAATGGCGTCGAGAGGCGCCGCGGCAGCGCTGCGGAGGCGATCGACCATCCGCTGGTGCCGCTCGCCTGGCTCGCCAACGAGCTGTCGCGCACCGGCATCGGTCTCAAGGCCGGCCAGACCATCAGCACGGGCACGCTGACGGGCATGCTGCGGCCGAAGGCTGGCGAGACTTACATCGCCGATTTCGGTCCGCTGGGAACCGTGAGCGCGACGTACGCCTGAGGCGGGACCCGACGGCGAGGAGCGTAAACCCGCGATTAACATCGCCTGCCTATCTTCCGTGCAAAATAATTCTCCTGCGCCAATTGCCGGACAGATCATGAAAATCGGTACGCTCCTGACCACCGCCATTGTCTCGCTCTCTACCGTGGGCGGCGGCCTCGCCGTCTACGTCGCCGTGACGAAATACCAGACCATGGAGCGGATCAGCGAGGCGCAAGGCCGCCTGGCGATCGTTCGCGCCGTCAGCGACATCCCGCGTTACCTCAACCCCGAGCGCGGCTTTTCCACCAACATTCTCTATGGCCCCGCCACCGTCGACCCCGCCCAGCTCGCCGGCCAAGACAAGCTGCGCAAGCAGACCGACGGCGCCCGCGACAGGATGAATGGGCTGCGCAAGGAGCTTCCCGGCGCGTTCGACGACGGCAACGCCCTCGGCAGCAACATCGACGGCATCAATTCGAAGTTCACTGCCCTGCGCGAGGCTATCGACAAGGCCATCGCGGGACCGGCGGAGACGCGCAAGGATGCGGCCAAGAAGGTCGTCGCCGACAATGCCGTGCTCAACGCTGATGTCACCGCCCTGCTCAACGAGCAGGTCCGGCGCATGGCGATCCTCCATGGCGATGCCTATCGGCAAGCCAGCAACGCCAACATCGCCATGACGCTGCGCGAGATCGGCGGCCTCAATGCGAGCGTGCACAAAAATCTCGTCGGTGGAAACAAGGTAGCGACCGATGCAGAGAAGGCCGAATTTGCCCGCATGCAGGGCCGCAACGACCAGATCGTGATGTCGCTGCTGGAATTGCGCGGCAATCCCGCAACCCCGGCCAATGTCGGCGCCGCGCTGGAGACGATGAACTCGCGCTATGTCGAGGAGTTCGGCCGCGAGCTCAAGCTCGTCAAGGACGGGGCCGTCAGCGGCAAGTACGAGCACGACGTCGAAACCTACTACCAGGCATCGCAGCGCGGCCTCGGCTCGATCATCGGCGTCCGCGACGCGCTCTATGACAACGCGGAGCATATCCTGGCCGGCGCCTCCGCCGCCGCGCGCACCAGCTTCACGATCGCAATCGTCGGTCTCCTCGCCGTGCTGATCGCCAGCGCCGGCCTCATCGTGGTGGTCCGCCGCCGCGTCTGCGCGCCGATCGTCAGCCTCACGAGCCGGATGTCGCGGCTCGCCGACGGCGAGGTTGCGGACGGCATCCCCGGTGCCGAGCGCTCCGACGAGATCGGCGCGATGGCCGCGGCGGTTCAGGTGTTCAAGGACAATATGATCCGGGCCGACCGGCTCGCCGCCGAGAAGCAGGCCGAGAGCGACGGCAAGATGCGCCGCGCCCAGGCGCTCGACGACCTCACCCGCGCCTTCGAGGCCAAGATCACCGAGCTCGTCGGCGGCCTCTCGCGCGCTTCCTCCACCATGGAAAGCACGGCGCAGTCGATGACATCGACCGCGGCCCAGACCAACAGCCAGGCCGCGGTCGTCGCCGCCGCCTCGCAGCAGACCTCGACCAACGTGCAGACGGTCGCGAGCGCCACCGAGGAGCTGACCTCCTCGATCTCCGAGATCGGCCGTCAGGTCGCGCAATCCACCGAGATCGCTGCCCGCGCCGTCGACAACGCCCGCCGCACCGGGGACACCGCCCGCGCGCTCGCCGAGGGCGCCCAGAAGATCGGCGACGTGGTCACCCTGATCCAGAGTATCGCCGAGCAGACCAATTTGCTCGCATTGAACGCGACCATCGAGGCCGCCCGTGCCGGCGATGCCGGCCGCGGCTTTGCCGTGGTCGCCTCCGAGGTGAAGTCGCTGGCCGGCCAGACCGCCAAGGCCACCACCGAAATCTCCGAGCAGATCACCGCGATCCAGTCCGCGAGCGACGAGACCGTGGCCGCGATCCGCAACGTTGCCGACGTCATCGGCGAGATCGACCAGATCGGCACCGCGATTGCCGCCGCGATCGAGGAACAGGGCTCGGCGACCAAGGAGATCGCCCGCAGCGTCCAGGAGGCCGCACGCGGCACCCAGGAGGTCAACAGCAACATCTCCGGCGTGCAGCGCGCCGCCGACGACACCGGAGCCGCGGCCCGGGACGTGCTTGGCGCCGCCGAGCAGCTCTCGACCCAGTCGCGCGATCTCGCCGGACAATTCGATCGCTTCCTCGGCGAAGTCAGGGCCGCGTAAGGCAGCCTGAAGCGGTATGGGTTTGGGTTGAATCGATGCTGGCGGCACGTTCACCTCTCCCGTAGGGAGAGATCACCCCACCGACAATCCCAGCGGGTACCGTCAAAAATAACCAATATGCATGGTCCTGCGCAGGCGGTCCGGCGAGCTTGTTAGCGAGCGCAATCGCCAGCATTGCGGACTCATCAATGCGCCGCTGCCGCGGTCTTTTCCTACTGACGCGCTGTTGAAGCTGCAAGAATAAGGCGGTCCGCAGGCGGCAGGTCGTAGCGGGGCTCGATGCCGAGAAGCGGTCCGATACGGGCGATGACATTGCCCGCGGTCGGAACGGCGTTCCAGCCCGACGCGATCTGGCCGTAGGTCTCCTTCAGCGGCTGCGGCTCGTCGAGCATGATCAGGAGCTGATATTTCGGCTTGTCCGCCGGCAGGATGGCAGTGAACGCCGTCAGCACCCGCTTCTTGGCATAGCGGCCGTTGACTACCTTTTCCGCAGTGCCGGTCTTGCCGCCAATGTAGTAGCCGGGAACATTCGCCCTCTTGGCGGTGCCGATCTCTGCGTTCAGCCGCATCAGGAACCGCATCTTGTCCGAGGTCTCGGGCTTGATCACGCGCTTTGCGATCGCCCGCGCCTCCTCCTCGGAGCGCCTTAGGAAGGTCGGGGGAATCAGAAGGCCGCCGTTCGCCAGCGCACTGACGCCCATCACCGCCTGTAGCGGCGCCACCGCCATACCGTGGCCGAACGCAATGGTGATGGTGTTCAGCTCACTCCAGCGCCGCGGCAGGATCGGCGAGGCGCTCTCCGGCAGCTCGGTGCGCAGCCGATCGAGCTGCCCCATCTTGCGCAAGAACGCCTTGTGCGCTTCCACCCCCTGCGACAGCGCAATCCGCGCCGCGCCGACGTTGGAGGAGAACGTGAACACCTCTTTCATGTTCAGGAAACGGCCTTTCGGCTCGTCGTCATGGATTGCGAACTTGCCGTAGTGCAGCGGTCCGCGCGCGTCCCACAGCGAGTCGAGACCGTACTTGCCGGTGTCGAGCGCCATCGCGAGGGTGAATGCCTTGAAGGTCGAGCCCATCTCATAGACGCCGGTGGTCAGACGGTTGATGCGGTCGGGGTCGTGCGCTTCCTTCGGATTGTTCGGATCGAAATCCGGCACCGAGACCATCGCGATGATTTCGCCGGTGTTGACGTTGGCGACAAGCCCGGAGGCCGCCTTGGTGTGGAATTTCTCCTTGGCCTTGAGCAGCTCGTCGCGCAGCGCGTGCTCGACGCGCAAATCGACCGACAGCTCGATCGGGTTCTGCAGCCGGTCGGTGGCAAAGCCTGCGCGGTGGAGATCGGCGAGCCCTTGATTGTCGAGCCACTTCTCCATGCCGGCGATGCCCTGGTTGTCGATGTTGACGAGACCGATGAGGTGGGCAACCTCATTGCCGGTCGGATAGACGCGTTTGTTCTCGCGCAGGAAGCCGATGCCGGGCAAACCGAGCTTGTGGATGTCCTGCTGCTGCTTCGCCGTGATCTCGCGCTTTAGCCAGACGAACCCCTTGCGCGCCGACAGGCGCTCGCGCACCTCGGCTTCGTCGAGGTCGGGCACAGTCGCGGTCAGAAGCTCGATCGCCTCGTCCTTGTCGATGATGCGGCGCGGTTCGCCGAACAGGCTCGCCGCCTTGACGTCGGTCGCAAGTATCTCGCCGTTGCGGTCGATGATGTCGGGGCGCGCAGTTGCCACCACGTCCTGCGCCGCGGCGCGACGTCCGCTATGCGCGTCGGCGCCGATCGCGAACATCACGAGCCGGCCGCCGATGATGAGATGGACGGCGGCAAAGGCAAGCATCACGAAGCCGACGCGCGCCCGCGCCTTCGCGGCGCGGTCGACGTTATGCCCATAGAGCAGATTGCGGATGAGATTGTGCCGCCACCGTTCAGGTAGTTTTGGCCGGGGTATGGTGCTCATCACCGTGGGTTTGCTGGAAATTGGTGGTCTGCCACGCACCGGAGGCTTCTGTGGGCAGGCCGTTCACCCCTCATTAATAGGTGTTTGGTTAAGAAACCTTTGGTTGAAATATTGCGCCGAAAAGTCTTTTTTGATGTTCGCTTTTGTCCCTTCCTCCATCCGCGGAGGACCGCTGCTGGCCCATCGCGACATTTGCTGCGGTCGCCCAAAAAAGGCGGCGTGTATCGGAGCAAAGCGGACATCGCCGACGGTTCATGAGTACACCACCTAGTAAGGTGGCGGCTTGCGCGCGCGCTGCGCCTTGGCGGCCTCGATCCACCAGAGCAAGTCGTCGGCGAAGCGCGGGAACGAGCGTTCGAGTGCCTTGCCGCCCTCGCCGATCGGCTCGCCGTCCTCGGACAGGGTCTGCGCGATCGGGCCGACGCCGATGGTGCTCGACACCACCACCATGCCCATCTCCGACAGCGTGCCGTGCCAGGCGGTCGCGGCGCGCGCCCCCGAGAATCGGCCGGCGGAGTAGCTCACGATCGCGGCCGGACGCCAGAACCACTCTTCGAGGAAATGGTCGGTGAGATTCTTCAGGCCGGGCTGGATGCCCCAATTATATTCGCCGGTGACAAAGACAAAACCATCGGCGCCGCGGATCTGTCCGGCCAGCTTCTCCAGCGCCTCGGGCGCAGAGCCCTTGGGATGTTCCTTGTACATGCGATCGAGCATCGGCAGGCCGATCGCCTTGGCGTCGATGAATTCGACGTCCTCGCCGCGACTGCGCAGACCATTGATGACGAAATTCGCAAGGCGGACGCCCATGCGGTCGGAACGGTAGGACCCGTAGAGGACGAGAATGCGACTGCTCATGGCCGGACGGTAGCACGAAACCGGCGCCTGGCCCTACCCGGATTTGTCGAACTATCGCCCGCGTCCACGGTCCAGCGTTTGCGACGGCGTCTCTCCGAACTGGTCGCGATAGCTTCTGGAAAAATCGCTGAGGTGCCAGAAGCCAAACGCCAGTGCGACTGCCTTGACGCTGTCAGCGCCGGCAAGAAGCCGCCGGCGCACCAGCCAAAGCCGGCGCAGACGCAGGTAACGATGCAGGCTCATGCCGCGGTAGCGGCGGACGACGTCGTGCAGGGTGCGAACGGACAGTCCGAGCTTGCGCGCGATCTCCTCGCTGTAGATCGGCTGCGACAGGTCGTCAGAGAGCAGCGCACGGATATCCTGGAATATCCTGAAATTCCGTCCGTCGTTGGGGCGCAGCGTCCAGCGGGCGGCGACGACGCTCTCGAAGGCGCCGTCTACGGCGCCGAGCAGAGACTCCTTCATCGCCGCGCCCTTCAATGAAAGCTCCGCTGCCTTGAGCGGGTCGGACGCCTCGGCCAGCACCTCACGAACCACGCTGCGCAGCCGGTGCAAGCTGACCGCAGAGGTTTCAAAAATCTTGAAGTTGGAGAGCGTGTGCGGCCAACCGCGATCCCTCACCTCCGGCCTAAAAACCACTGAGGCGATTTGCCGCTGCACCTCCTCGATGGTGGTGTAGGCCGCGCCGCCATTGCCAATGACCACCACCGGTCGCGCACGTTGCGAGCCGTTGAAGCGAATGGGGACGTTGAGGTCATCCATCGTGAAGCCGATGGCCGTGCAGTTCTCGACGAGCTGTCCGTCGACCACCCGCGGAAACGCGTGCGTGAAATTCACATCGCAGCTGGGCAACGACAGGATCGTCTGCTCAGCCGAAATCTTCCGTACGAAAGGCGTGAATTCGAAATTCAGCCCGCGTATGGCGTTTCGAAATTCGTCGACATCTGAAAAGCGAAATGTCTTGAGTGCCGCCCCCGGGAAGTCATCGATGCTGTTCATGGCAATAAGAAACGCAGTGTCGCAACCGACGCGCATCCGGCAACGGTGCCGATTTGCTTCCCTTTTGGTTCCAATTGGAACTGAAGAATCAATCCTAACGTGTCCTGATCAGTTGGAAAGGTTTCGCCCGAAAGGGCAAGCCGGGGCGACGAGCCTCGCCAAATTTCGATAGTATTTCCCGAAATGGCGGTGCATTAATACCCCGACATTTAATCTCAAAAATCAAATATTAACAACTTTGAGGCGCAATAATGCTCCTTAATTCGTCAAAGTTATTTTCATTTCAGGCCCCTGCCATGACGGCAAATTCGCCTGCTGATATTCTGGTCGAGTTGGAAGACGCGGTCGCCACGTGTCCGCTGGACCGCTGCGCTCGCATCCTCTCCGGCATCGTGCAGCTTCTTTCCAGCAGCCGCGACCGGCCTCAGGAACTGCTTGCCAAGGTTACCGACGGCGTTCTGCTGCGGTTGGCAGAGCGGGTCGAGACCACTGCGCTGCTTCAGCTCAGCGCCGCGCTTGCCGAGCTCAAGGTGGCTCCGCTGGAGACCGTGCGACGTCTCGCCTCACACAACGATCCGGACGTGGCGTGCCCTGTCCTGCTCAAGTCGCAGTCACTGTCCACGGCCGATCTCAAGGCGATCGCGGCCTCGAGCGGTGAACGGCAGCGATGCGCGATCGCGGGCCGCGCGCGCATCGAACCGCCGGTGATCGAGGCGCTGATCAAGCGCGGCGGCCGCACCGTTTACGTCGCGCTGATCGGCAATACAGGGGCACGGTTCTCTGATGCCGCTTACGTTGCCCTCGTTGAGAAGTGCCTGACGGATGATGAACTCACGAAGGCACTGGCGCTCAGGCCTGATACGCCCGATACGGTCACGCGGAAGTTGCTCTCGGCCTCACCGGCTCCGAAAGCCGGCACAGGGCCAAAAGCCACCGTCTCGCCTCAAGCCGCAGCGGCGACGCCAATTGCGCCCAAGTTGCCCTGCCCGGCGGCGTATGCAAGCGCGAGACCGGAGATCGTCGCGCTCAGCCGCGTCGGCAAGCTCAACGACTCCACGGTGAACCGCTTTGCGATCCGCGGCGAGACAGCCAATTTGTTCACCGCCCTGTCAGTGCTTTCGGGAACTCCCATCGAGATCGTCGAGCACGTCATGACCGACGACGATTGCGAGGGCTTGGTCATGGCCTGCCGGGCCTCGCGGCTGAACTGGCAGACCACGCTGGCGATCCTGTGCAACCGCAGCGGCACCAGGCTTTCCTTTGCCGAGCGTGAGCACGCACAGCACATTTTCGAGACGCTGCTTTTATCGACCAGCCAGTGGACGGTGCGTTGGGGAGAAATCGCCGCAAACGCCAAGACAAACGATCGGCCACATCGCGGCGCAAGGAATGGGGGATGAGCCATGAAGTTCGACGGCCGCAAGGCAATGCGCGTACGGATGGACCACAGGCAGCCTGTGAACCTGATGGGCTCCGATGGAACATGGCGGCGCAGCTGCGTTCTGCTTGACGTGTCGCAGACAGGCGCGAAGGTCGAGGTCGAGGGTACGCTGGACGTGCTCAAGGCCAAGGAATTCTTCCTGCTGCTGTCGTCGACGGGGCTCGCCTACCGTCGCTGCGAGCTGATCTGGATCGACGGGACCACCGCAGGCCTTCACTTCATCCCCGCAGACGGCAAGAAGAAGCCGGCGAGCGCACAGGCAGCCGCGACACAGGACGCCGTCCTGAGCAAATAGACCCATCTCACGCAGTGGAATCCACGATAGCCAGGTCGAACCGTGCAGAACGCGCGAACCACACTTAGCACTGTCAACCGGGACTGCATCCGAGAGAAGGAAGCAGCCCGCTCCTTCGTGCATGTGCTGGCGGACACATCCGACAAACTGGCGGCGGTCTGCTCGATCCTCGAAGGGCGGTTCGACCTCGCGGGCGAACGGCTGGATGCCGAGGCCAGGCTATCGCAGTTGCCGTACGCCATCATCATCCGTGCGGACCTGCGCGATGTCGGCAATATTGCGGCGATCAAGAAACGCGCTGGCAAGCTCGCCAAGGCGAAGAAGCGGGTGTTCCTGCTCGAGCCCTTCTCGCACGTCGGCATTTCGCAAGCCTACGCGCTTGGGGCGACACTCGTCCTGCCTGGCACGATCAACCGGACCAAACTGCTGGCGGCACTGTCTGATCCGACAGCCCCGCCCTCTGGCTCGTCGAACGAGACGGCACAATCCGACGATGCGGTCGAGACCGCGGCAACCGCTATCGCATCGATGTTCACGTCGGTGACGCTCGGGCAGCCGATCGACGTCGACGGCACCAAGGAAGCCGGGCGCCAGATCGCCGACCGCATTACCCAGAGAGGTCTGTCGGAATGGCTTGCGACGGTGCGCCGCCATCACGAAGGAACCTATCAGCACTGCCTGCTCGTGACCGGCATTGCCATCGACTTCGGCCTCAGCCTCGGCGTCGGAAGAGCCGATCTTGAGCGCCTCTACTCGGCGGCCATGTTCCACGACATCGGCAAGGCGCAGATCCCGCTCACCATCCTCGACAAGTCGGGCAGCCTCGATGCGGAGGAACGCGCACTGATCGAAACTCATCCGGCCGCAGGCCACGAGTTTCTGAAGGGCCATGACAAGATTTCGCCTGAGATCCTCGATGCCGTTCGCCATCATCACGAATATCTCGACGGAAGCGGCTATCCGGATGCCCTCTGCGCCGAAAGCATTGGCGACATCGTGCGGATTCTCACGATCTCCGACATCTTCGCAGCGCTGATCGAGCATCGGCACTACAAGCCGACCATGCCACGCGCGGAGGCCTACGGCATACTATGCGGGATGAGCGGAAAGCTGGAAAAAGCGCTGGTGAATTCGTTCAAGCAAGTCGCGCTCACGCGGTGAGCCATGGCGCCGCGAACCCGGGGCTAGAGCATGATCCGGAAAACTGTGCAGCGGTTTTCCCTCGCGACGAACGCGGTACGCTTTTGCATGGAGATCATGCTCAAACAATAACCTAAAGCGCGATGACGATAATCTCATCGCGCCTTAGTGTGTCGCGCGATGTCCGGCGCGGCGCGGAATGGACCGGCAGGCCAGCCCGTCGGCCAGCAGCTTCATGTCCTCGTGCCTGCCGCTGCGGATCAGCCGGCCGAGCTCCTCGGGTGTGAAAGGAAGACTTGGATCATCATCGATCGGGCGCCGCACTCGCGGGCCGAAGAACCGCCAAACCAGGCTAGCCAGCCGCCGCATGTCAATTCCCTCGCGCCAGCAACAAACCTCTCAGTCTCCATATTGTTCCTCCCGCACCTTCGAGATTGCAAGAGGCCGTTGACGACTCCGCACCAAAAAAAATTCCACCAGAGAAAAATTCTCCCTCTCGTCGTGCTAATCGGCAAAACCCACGTAGCGCACGAACTCGTCGTTATGTTCGCGGTCCGAGCGAACGACGTTCGCGGCAAAGCCGTCGTCGGGATAGCCCATCGCGACGCAGGTCATGATGACCTCGTCCTCCGGAATCTTCGCGACCTCGCGCACGATGTCGGAGCGCATGATGCCCTGTCCGTTGATCACCGAACCGAGACCGCGGTCCCACGCCGCAAGCACGATGCCGTAACAGAGAGCGCCGAGATCGAAATGGCAGACCGCGCCGGGATCCAGCACGCGGTCATAGGTCAAGACTAACGAGACCGGCGCGTCGAACTGGCGGAAGCCGCGCAGCACCCAATCCTGGCGCATAGGCCTGTCGTCGCGCGATCCCCATCGCGCCGAACAGCTTCTTGGCGATGTCGACCTGCCGCGTGCGGTGCACACCCTGGTATTCGCCATGGCTGACGATGTCGCGCTTGACCTTGGCGCCCCCGACCATCTCCTCCATGTTGCGGCGGCGCACCTCCTCCAGCGGGCTGCCGGTAAGCACGTGGATGTGCCAGGGCTGGGTGTTCATCGACGACGGCGCGCGCTTGGCGCTCGCGATGATGGCCTCGATCACCTTGCGCGGCACCGGCTCGTTCCTGAAGCCGCGCACGCTGCGGCGCGACTGAACCAGCGTTTCGAATTCCACCTCTTTGGCCTCCCTGCCCGTTCATTCCGCAGCATCGCCGCACGCGGGCGGTTGCCGATGCGGCGCGCAAAATCTATGCTAACCCGCAAGCAAGACCAAGAACCCTTGAGGACCCGCCATGGCCGCGCCACTCGACCCCGTCATCGCCCAGATCATTCCGCTCATGCCGATGCGCGATCCCGCGGTCATGACGCCACAGAGCGCCCGCGATTCCTTGCGCGCACTGGCTGCCTCGCGCGCCGCCGTGCCGCCACCGCCGGTCGATAGCGTTGAGGACATCAAGGTGAAAGGCGGCGCCGGCCTGCTCGATGCGCGCGTTTACCGGGTCGGCACCACGCCCGCCCCGACCGTGGTATTCTTTCACGGCGGCGGCTGGGTCGCGGGCGATCTCGAGACCCACGACCGGCAGGCGCGCAATCTTGCGATCGAGACCGGTGCGGTCGTCATCTCCGTCGACTATCGCCGTCCGCCGGAGATTCGCTTTCCGGGCGCCTTCGAGGACGCCTTCGCCGCGGTGCGCGACATCTTCGACCGTGTCGCGGAATTTGGCGGCGATGCAAAGCGCCTCGGCGTGGCAGGCGACAGCGCCGGCGGCAATCTGGCGGCGACCACCGCGATTGCCTGCCGTGACGCCGGCATCAAGCTCGCCGCGCAATTGCTGGTCTATCCCGTGACCGACGTCCTCGGCGCCTACGCCGATGCGCGCGAGAACGCGCGCTATCCCTCGCGCGCGGAGAATGCCGATGGCTATTTCCTCACGCGCGCCACGATGGAATGGTTTTGCGGCCATTATCTCGCCGAACCCGGCCATGCCAAGGACTGGCGGGTCTCACCGCTGCATGCGGCATCCCTTGCCGGTGTCGCACCTGCGGTCGTGACCACCGCCTGGTTCGATCCGCTGCGCGATGAAGGCGCGGCCTACGCGCGGGCGCTGGAAGCCGCAGGCGTGCGGGTCAAGCACCATGAGGGGCCCGGCCTGATCCACGGCTATTTCGGCATGGGCGATGCCTCTGATGTCGCGAGGGCCGAGGCGCAGCGCGCGCGGGCCGACTTCAAGGCGCTGCTCGTGCGGGGCGTCTGATCACGTCGCGATCAGGCCCGACCGAATTGCCAGCTCATCTCATCCGTCTCTTCATCGGCTTCGTCGCCTCGCTGGTCCCGGTCGCGGCGGTCTTCGCTGCACCGCAGACGGTCTATTTTCGCAGCGCCGACAACCGCACCGCGCTCGTCGGCTACCTGTTCCAGCCAACGACGCCGGGCCCCTGGCCTGCCGTCGTCATGCTCCATGGCCGCGGCGGCCCCTACTCCAGCAACAACAATTCCGGCTGCACGTCCGTCGGCGCCGGGATCGCTTCGGCATGCGACGCCACCACCTTGTCCAAGCGGCACAGGATGTGGGGCGAATATTGGTCGGCGCACGGTTACCTTGCCTTGCTCCCGGACAGTTTTGGCCCACGCGGCAAGGCGCACGGCTTCGGCCGCTTCACCCACGACGATCCTGACCGCGCCGACGTCAACGAACTGACCGTGCGCCCGCTCGATGCCGAGGGGGCGCTCGCTTATCTGCGCGGACGCAGCGACGTGATCGGCAGGCAGGTCTTCCTCCAGGGCTGGTCCAATGGCGGCAGCACCGCACTGAACGTGATGATCCGGCAGGGCGACAAGACAGCCGGTTATCGCGGCGCGCTCGTGTTCTATCCGGGCTGCGGACGGAAGGCTCTGGTCGCGCCGACCATCTCCAGCGCTGCACCGATCGCGATGTTTCTCGGCACCGACGACGAAGAGGTCTCGCCGCAAACCTGCCTGCAATTCGCCGAGCGCTCGCGACAGGCCGGAAGCCCGATCGACGTCACGGCCTATCGCGGGGCAACCCACGATTTCGACGAACCCTCGTCCCGGCGACAGTCCACGCCCGGGAATCAGGCCGCGATGAACGATGCACGCGTCAAGGCCATGGCCGCCCTCGACCGCTGGAAAAATTGAACCGCGCGAAGACGCGTCCGCGCCGATCCTGCTTGATTGCGCCACGATTCCCGGTTCCAATCCGGCCGCCATTTCTGGTTTAGGAGACACCCATGATGAAGCGGATTTTCCTGGCTACGATCGTCGCCACCTTTGCGGCGGGCTCGGCCTTCGCGCAAGAAACCTGCGAGAGCAAGGCCGTCGGCAAGGACGGCAAGGCGCTGGCCGGCGCCGCCAAGACCTCGTTCCTGAAGAAGTGCAAGGCCGACGCCTGCGCGCCCAAGGCCGTCAGCGCCGACGGCAAGCCGCTCGCCGGCGCCGCCAAGAACAGCTTCATGAAGAAGTGCGAAGTCGGCGCGTAACGCGCGCTGATTTCGTCAACTGCTTCACGGACGCTCTGCAACTTCGTCATGCCCGGGCCTGCCCCGGGCATCCACGCTTGTGTGTCCGTGTGGCACAGAACTGGATAGCCGGGACGAGTCCAGAGCGCGGACGTCCGCTCGCAAGTTCGTCCGAATAAACCACCAACTTCGATCAAGCTTTTAAGACAACAGCACTGCTTGTTAGCCTAAGCCCGCATGGATCAACATGCAGGAATTGCCGTTTTCCGGACTTCGGCGGGACCGGGGAAAGTGACTTCGTCAAGTGCGATCGCATTCGTCTCATACCGGAAACATTTGATCTGGATCAAATGGTCGGACGATCGATGCCATCTCAACTTCACCGATAGGCGACGTTCGGAACCATCAACGTCTGTCACATCAACTTTGCGGATAGGGGGCAACCAACCAAACCTGCAACGTAGTGGAGAGACCGCCATGGCCGTCAATCTCGTTTTAGCTGCACAACAGCTCTTGACCCCTGAAGTCATTGCGCAGATTGCCTCCTTTCTTGGGATAGACCGAAGCGCGGCGCAGAAGGCCGCAACAGCGGCCATCCCGACAATACTCGCCAGCTTGTCGGATCTCGTCGGAACCCCAGCCGGCGTCAATCAACTGTCAAAACTGCTGTCACAAGAGCAAGCCAGTAATCCCATGGATCTGTTGCGCACCTCCGGCGCTCCCGGCCTGGCTCAGATGGGTTCGAGCATGTTGTCGGGACTGCTTGGGGGCCGAACCACGGACACCATGGCCCAGGCGATCGGCAGCTTCGCGGGAATGGGCGAAGGCGGCGGCAAGTCGTTGCTCGCCATGGTTGGCCCGTTGGTCATGGGCATGCTCGGTCAGCAACAGCGTAACGCCGGGATGGATGCAAACGGACTCGCATCGCTTCTGCGCTCGCAGAAAGATCAGATCATGGCAGCGGTTCCATCGGGCCTCAGTGATCAACTCAGCGCTTCGGGCCTGATCGACAAGGCGCGCAGCGGAATGGCCACGGCCGCCGCCACGGGGAGCCGGATCGCCGGCGCCTCCGGCGCCACCGGCGCGAGCCAGGCCGCCATGGCCGCCGGCCGGACGCAATGGCCATATTGGCTCGCCGCCCCCGTTATCCTTGGCGGACTTGCCATATATGCGCTTCAGCGTCCGACCGAGCATACGGTCGCTCAGAATACAACTGTCACGCGGCCCTCAGCCGGAACGGTGGGCGTGGCGCCCGCGGATTTGACCGTCGACGGGGTGAATCTGGCGAACCAGGTCAATTCGTCCCTCGGTACGCTGAAGGCTCAATTGCCAACCATCACCGATGAAGCCAGCGCGCAGGCGGCCCTGCCGAAGATCAACGACGCCATCTCGCAGCTGGATGGGATCACGGCGCGGGCGGCCAAGCTTTCTCCGGAATCACGAAGCGCGCTTGCCAAGCTGATCGTCGCGGCGGCGCCGGCAATCAATGAGATGTGCGACAAGATCTCGGCGACACCGGCCGGCGCGATCGCAAAGCCCGTGATCGACAATCTTCGTACCAAGCTCGACCAGTTGGCAAAAGTCTGAGGCGTCACGCGCAATAACTCGCCACACTTCGGGACGGGACGTGTTTCGCAGCCTCCCGTCCTGCAAGATGTGAGGAAACGTGCTCTGAGCCGAACAACCCGATTGCGAGTACACAGCTAGTCCCGCCTGAACCGGTAGTCGAACGCTGCGCCGAGCGGTTTGATCCATCCGGCTGTCGGTGCGGGAAAGTGGATCGGCAGGATCAGCGTGTCGGTGTCCGCAACCGAGGCGAAGAAATTTCGCCGTGACACCGCCGACTGCTTCGGGTCCCAATCCGGCCTCGCCGACCAGTCCGGCTCGCGGCACTGGATCTGGTGATGCATGAGATCGCCGGCGACCACCGCACGCTGGCCCCTCGAAAAGATGTTCACGCAGCAATGGCAAGGCGAATGCCCCGGCGCCGGCGTCAGCGTGATGGTATCGTCGAGCGCGTAGTCGTCATCCACCAGCAGCGCCTGCCCGGCTTCCACGATCGGCAGGCAATTGTCGCGAAACACCGTGCCGGGCGGATTGTTGCCCTTGGCGTGCTCGGCCTCCCAGGCCGCGTACTCGCCCTTGTGGAAGACATATTTCGCGTTCGGAAACGTCGGCACCCAGCGGCCGTCGCGCAAGGTCGTATTCCAGCCGGTGTGATCGATGTGCAGATGCGTGCAGAACACATAGTCGATCTGCTCGAAGCCGATGCCGAGCGCGAACAATTCGTTGCGCCAACGCTCCTTGCCGGGAAAATCGAACGGCGGCGGATGGCCCTTGTCCTCGCCGGTGCAGGTATCGACCAAAATGGTGTGACGCTGCGTGCGCACCACGAAGGTCTGATAGGTGATCACCATCATGCCGCGCGCGGCGTCGAACACCTCCGGCTCCATCGTCGGCAGATGGCGGGCGAACACGCCTTCGTCATAGGCCGGGAAAAAATCCTGCGGCCGGCGCCACGGCCCTTCCCGCTCGATCACCGCATCGATGGTGATGTCGCCGATCCGAAGCTGCTTCATGGTGTTCGCTTCCCTTTTTTGAGGGAGCGTAGCGAGAGCGTCTCCGACGTTCAAGTGAGCGAGTTTCTTGCCAGTCTCGCGATTTGGTTGTAGCCCGGATGGAGCGAAGCGCAATCCGGGAAAGCCCTCGCATGGTTCGCTATCGGCGCAATCTCCTTCCTGGCGGCACATTCTTCTTCACCGTGACACTGGACGATCGAAGATCGTCCGCGCTGATCGATCATGTCGACAAGCTGCGAGGCGCATTCCGCGTTGCACGCACCGAAAGGCCATTCACGATCGATGCGATTGTGATCCTGCCGGACCACCTGCATGCGATCATAACGCTGCCGGACGCAGACGCCGACTTCTCGGGGCGGTGGCGGCGGATCAAAAGTCTGTTCACTCGTCAACTGACCGCTTCCGGGGTGCCGGTCTCCCGCAATCACCGCGGCGAATTCGCCTTGTGGCAGCGACGCTTCTGGGAACACACGGTACGCGACGACGCGGATTTCAAACGCTGTGCAGACTACATCCATTTCAACCCGGTCAGGCACAGGCTCGTCGCGTCACCGTCCGACTGGCCCTATTCGTCGCTCCATCGCTACATCCGCACCGGTGTGCTGCCTGCCGATTGGGGTGGCGCCAGTGAGGTAAGCGGCAGCTTCGGAGAGCGCGGAGACTGATCCCGGATTGCGCTTCGAGGCTGGGCAAGTATTTGTTTGGGCGCGGCTTACGCGGCATATCGGAAAATTGGACGGATTTGGGCTCGGATTGGCGCTGGAGCGGGCCGTATCCGGGTGATGATGTCGGTGATGTCGGTGATGGCGTTGAGCAGCAAGAGTGCCAAATGCGGAAGCCGGCTTGCCAGATAGGCCATGAAGGCGTCGAGGCCGAGAATGCTGAGGACTCGGGAGAAATTGTAGCAAAGCGCCATCAGGCTCCATTCGCCACAGACTTTGTCGAAGCCGCGGACGAGGAAGTGGCGGTAGCCGGCCCGGCATTTGATGGTGCCGAAGGGGTGTTCGGCGAGTTCGGCGCGGCGGCGCATCTGGGCCTCGGCGCCCTGCATCCGCGCGCGATGCCGATCCAGCACCGCTTCATGCTCCCAGCGCTGGACGGTGCGCGTCGGGATCTTGACGGTGACACAGCGCGCGCGCAGCGGGCAGGCGTCGCAATCTGACTTGCGGCTGACATACCTGATCTCGATCCGGTTGCCGTTGGTCTTGCGACCGTCCGTGGGACGCAGCTGCTTGCCGGCGGGACAGCGATAGACATCCGCTTCGGCGTCGTAGGCGAACGCCTCATGGCTGATGCGATCCTGCGCTTCGAGCCGCGTGGTTCGCTTGGCCAGCGGAACGTAGGCGGCAATGCCGTTCTCCTCGCAGTCCTTGAGCGTATGGCCGTTGTAGTAGCCGGTATCGGCGAGAACCGTCAGCGTCTCGACGCCAAGCTCGTCCTTTGCGGCCTTGGCCATGTCGTAAAGCTGGCCGCTATCGTTGCCGTCGTTGACGACCTCGCTCGCCGCGATCAGAGCGTGCTTGTCGTCGACGCCGATCTGAACGTTATAGCCTGCCACCACCTGGCCGTTCTTCGACAACAGGCGGGCATCCGGATCGGTTCGCGACAGCTGCGTCTGCCCGCTCTCCTCCAGTCGTGCCAGATCGGCCTGCAAGCTGGCGCGCTTGGCCATCAACGCCGCCACCTCTTGTGCGAGGTCTCCGCCGCGACTGCCATCGCCTCCGCCATCCCGCCCCGCGGGTGGACGTTCCACCTCGGCGCTGTCGTTGGCCTCGAGCGTGGCACCATAGGCTTCAATATCCTGCTCGATCTCCGCCAGCCGCTTGGCGAGCTTGCGCTGCGTTTTGATGCTCGCCTTGCTGGCGTTGCCATCAAAAAACGCACCGTCGATCGCCACAACCTCTCCGCCAATCAGACCGAGTTCGCGCAGCATCAGCACAAACTCCCGGTTCACCGCCTTGAGCGTCTTCCAGTTCTCCTGGCGGAACTTGGCGATGGTGCGATAGCCCGGCACCAGGCGCTTCATCAGCCAGATCAGTTCCAGATTGCGCCGGGCTTCGCGCTCCAGGTTGCGCGACGACCGGATCCGGTTCAGGTAGCCATAAAGATAAAGCTTCAGCAGGTCGGCCGGGTCATAAGGTGGCTGTCCAGCCCCGCCGCTCGATCCGGCATGGCGGAAGCCAAGCTTCCCGAGGTCAAGCGCTGCAACAAAAGCCTCGATCACCCGAACCGGATTGTCGCCGGCCACATAATCTTCCACCCGCGCCGGCAGAAGGCTCGGCTGATCCCGCCTGACGCCGGTTTTGAAGGTACGATTCGTCATGCCGAATCCTACCTTCACTCGATGTTAGAATCTTGCCCAGTCTCTTCGCTCCATCCGGGCTACGGCCTCTCGCCGCATCCTCGTAGCCCGGATGGAGCGAAGCGTAATCCGGGACAGACCAACCGCATCGCGTGACTGCCCGCGTGGCACGAAACCCGGATTGCGCTGCGCTCCATCCAGGCTACCGGCGACCGCCCACCGCTACGACCGCAATCCCGGCGCCTCCTGCCCTGTCCGCGCGACATATTCGGTATAGCCGCCGCCATACTGGTGGATGCCCTCGGGCGTCAGCTCCAGCACCCGGTTCGACAGCGTCGCCAGGAAATGCCGATCATGCGAGACGAACAGCATGGTGCCCTCGAAATCCGACAGCGCCGTGATCAGCATCTCCTTGGTGGCGAGGTCGAGGTGGTTGGTCGGCTCGTCCAGCACCAGGAAGTTCGGCGGGTCGAACAGCATTTTTGCCATCACGAGCCGCGCCTTCTCGCCGCCTGACAGCACCCGGCAGCGCTTCTCGACGTCGTCGCCGGAGAAGCCGAAGCAGCCGGCGAGCGCGCGCAGAGAGCCCTGCCCCGCGGTCGGAAACTGGTCTTCCAGCGACTGGAACACGGTGCGCTCGCCGTCGAGCAGATCCATCGCATGCTGGGCGAAATAGCCCATCTTGACGCTGCCCCCGAGCGCCACAGTGCCCTGGTCCGGCTCGCTCGCACCGGCGACGAGCTTGAGCAGCGTCGACTTGCCGGCGCCGTTGACCCCCATCACGCACCAGCGCTCCCTGCGACGGATCATGAAGTCGAGCCCATCGTAGATGCGCCTGGCGCCATAACCCTTGTGGACGTTCTTGAGCGCTACGACATCCTCGCCCGAGCGCGGCGCCGGCAGGAAATCGAACGCGACGCTTTGGCGGCGGCGCGGCGGCTCGACCCGTTCGATCTTGTCGAGCTTCTTGACCCGGCTCTGCACCTGGGCGGCGTGCGAGGCGCGCGCCTTGAAGCGCTCGATGAACTTGATCTCCTTGGCGAGCATCGCCTGCTGGCGCTCGAACTGGGCCTGCTGCTGCTTCTCGTTCTGCGCCCGCTGCTGCTCGTAGAATTCATAATCGCCGGTATAGGTCGTGAGCGAGCCGGAATCGATCTCGATCACCTTGGAGATCACGCGGTTGATGAACTCGCGGTCGTGCGAGGTCATCAAGAGCGTGCCCTCGTAATCGTGCAGGAATTTCTCCAGCCAGATCAGGCTTTCGAGGTCGAGATGGTTGCTCGGCTCGTCGAGCAGCATGACGTCGGGACGCATCAGGAGAATACGTGCCAGCGCCACGCGCATCTTCCAGCCGCCGGAGAGCTTGCCGACGTCGCCGTCCATCATCTCCTGGCTGAAGCCGAGGCCGGACAAGGCTTCGCGCGCCCGGCCGTCGAGCGCATAGCCGTCGAGCTCCTCGAAACGGTGCTGCACCTCGCCGTAGCGGGCGATGATCTCCTCCATCTCGTCAGCCTTATCAGGGTCGGCCATCGCGGCCTCGAGCTCGCGCAGCTCGGCCGCGACCTCGCTGACGGGACCGGCGCCATTCATCACCTCGGCCACGGCGCTGTGGCCGCTCATCTCGCCGACGTCCTGGTTGAAATAGCCGATGGTGATGCCGCGATCGGTCGAGACCTGACCCTCGTCGGGCAGTTCCTCTCCGGCGATCATCCGGAACAGGGTGGTCTTGCCGGCGCCGTTCGGCCCGACGAGGCCGATCTTCTCGCCCTTGTTGAGGGCCGCGGAGGCTTCAATGAAAAGGATCTGGTGGCCGGCTTGCTTGCTGACGTTGTCGAGGCGGATCATGGGGTCTTTTTGGGGGATTTTTGCGTTGCAGCGTCATAGGCCATGCGGGCCCCGAGGGGAAGCCCGGCGGGACACGGGTTTTGCCGCCGAATCGGCCCGCGCCGCAGCGCGGGCAACCCAACCGGCGCTTCGCCAGCACGACCATGAGCCGCAGCGGAGACCGAAGCCGATATGGAGGTTTACACCCAATTGTCGGTTCGATAAAAAAACGCAATCTTTGGATACATTTGGAATTGGAATAGCCTCTGGAAATCTCGTCGAGTTCGCGTGCAGGCGAAGGATTTTTTCGCAGGACTGCCGTCCAAGCGCGCACCAGAGCGAGCGCTGTTTTTCGCCAGCGGCCATCCCGTGGCCGAGACGGCCATGTGAAATCCGCCCTCGCTCAAAGCATTTCCAACACTTCGAGCAAGGATGACACCCTGCGTCGTCGTGGCAAGGGCGATCGGTTTTGTATTGGGTGCATTTCAGCCACGACGGCCCGCAGGCCTTACATCGGATCGAGCAGTTCCATCAGCGTCCTCGTCGGAGGAACGATGACGAGCGGAATTGCGCTGCGATGAACTATACGGAAAGTCTGTTCATCTTCACCTTCGCGATCGTGGTGCTTGTTGCTCTTGCGCTACGTCCGTGGCCCCTCGCCCGCCAATGGTTTCTGACCGCGTTCAGCCTCTTCGTCATAGCGACCTGGGGCATCTATTCACTCGCACTGTTTCTCATGATCGGGTTGATCAACTTTGCAGTCGCGCGGGCGCTGTACGTCAACAAGCCTCCGGTATCGACCGCGATCCTCGCGACAGCCATGATCGTGGACGTTGGATTGCTGGCAATCTTCAAATACGTCAAACCGTCGTGGCTTCATAGCGGCTGGCTGCCCGAGCCGATCGGTATTCCGCTCGCGATCTCATTCTACACGTTCCACATCATCAGCTATCTGGTCGACATCCACCGAGGCCGCATCTCGCCGGTAGGCTTCGGACAATACCTCTTCTATCTCGGCTTCTTCCCGCACGTGGTTGCCGGCCCCATTGTCCGCACATGGCAGCTCATCCCTCAGCTTCGGAATACACGGCGAATTGCGGCGGACTGGCCGATGGGCCTGCACTTCATGGTGACCGGCTTTTTCCTGAAATCAATCTGCGCCGACAACATCGCCGGGATCATCGATCCCGCGTGGAAGGACGTGGCCCTGACCGCGGCCGACCGCTGGCTGGTCGCCTTTCTCTACTATTGTCAGATCTACGGTGACTTTGCGGGCTACAGCTTGATGGCGCTTGGCATGGCCAGGCTGCTCGGCTTTCGCCTGCCGGCCAATTTTCGCAGTCCGTTGCGGGCGATCCGGCTGCAGGAATTCTGGCGGCGCTGGCACATCACGTTGTCGCGGTGGCTGCGCGACTATCTCTATATTCCATTGGGAGGCAACCGGAGCGGCTTCGTCCTCGGGAACTTGATACTGACGATGCTCCTGGGCGGCCTGTGGCACGGCTCTGGCGCCGGTTTCGTCATCTGGGGCGCGCTTCACGGCCTCGCACTGGTCTTCGAGCGGCTTGTACCGATTCGCAATGTCCTGTTGTCCTGGTTTCTCACACAGGCATGGGTCACGCTCGCGTGGGTGCCCTTTCGTCTGCCTCAGTGGAGGGATGCTTCGGCATTTCTGTCCGGCATGGTGACTTCACCGCTGCACATGCCTTCGGGATCAATACTGTTTGGCGCGGTCTTCGCCGCACCGGTCATCATGCACCAGTTTCTTCCGCTGCTGATCTCTCGCATCGGCCATCGACGGCTGCCGATCGTTCTTGGCGCGATGACGGGAGTGCTCGCGATTGCGGATCTGATCGTCGCCGCCCCCTCAAAAGTTTTCCTTTATTTCGCGTTTTGACCATGCAGGCATCAGCACAAAGATTTTTCTGGTTCGCCGCTATCGCGGCCGCCGTCGCCTGCGGTGTTGCCGCCCAATGCATGAGCGTGGCCCAAATTGGTACGCCGGCGCCACGGCCGCCGCTTCCAGTGCCCGGCGTCACCTACGTCTCGGCGACCTATGACGGGCAAACCGATCACTCGCTCTTCTACTTCAATCTGTTCGGTTTCGGCGACCGGATCCGAAGCGCCAGGACCTTGGTGATCGGGTCGTCCCATGCCGAGTTCGGGATCTATGCAGAGCAATTTGGCCCAACAGCGTTCAACATGGCACTCGGCGGCGGCGAAGGCCTGACCTTTGCGACTGCGCTTCTCAGAAAATACCGCCCTCGGCCTTCGCTCGTGGTTGTCGATTCCTATGGACCCGACGAAGGCCTGTCGACCGAGGGCGCGCGCACACTGTCATCGACCCCGACCAGCTCGCTGCAGTACGTATTGAATGTGTGGTCGGGCTTTTTGCGCGATTGGCTGCTGCAAGGATTGTTGCCGCGTCTCACGATCGGGCCTCACGCGCTGTCATGGGAACCGCCGCTCAGATCCGCGGTGATCCGGAACTGGTACAGCGCCGATGTCACCATGTTCTACTCGGGTCGCCTCGGCGAGGTTTTTGCCGATCCAACGAAGGCGACGCCGATCCAACCGATCCACATGCGCCCCAGTATTCCCCCTTCCCCGGACGATCTCGCGGCGATCCTGGAGGTGGCCGCGGAGACAGTCGTCACGACGGTGCCTTATCCCGAATTTGACTTGGCCCTCGGCAGAAAGATGGCCGAGGATTTGAGGGGGCGCTTTGTGGAAATAGCCCCCGGCGAATTGCGGTTCTTTGACTTTCACCACGTCAACGCCTCCAGCCGTGCGATCGTGACGAAGGAGCTGCTGAAGCCACAGCGTTAGTGCGTCTGGGGCTCAAACCGGCTCGTCTCCCGGCTGCCGCAATGCAAGTTCACGCCCCGCCGCATCTGCCCCAGGCCGATCGTCTCACCTTGTTGAGGGTGGCGGAGGCTTCGATGAGCAGGATCTGGTGGCCGGACACCCCGGCCGACGGTCAGGCGCCAGCTTATGCCGTAAAGCCCCCTCTATATGGCTTCGTGCAGGACAGGTGAAGCTTGGCGCTTAGCTCTACTTGGTGGGCCGAGGCGGCACCGGCAGATCTCGGACGCGATCTTCCAATCCTCCCCGACGCGAGGCCAGATGATGATCATGAGAAACGGCTTGGTCGTTCCATGTGATACGGACCGCGCCAACCCTTACGCCGCACTGCGCCATCAACTCGGTGACCGCTCCTATTTGAGCGATATTGTCGAGAGGTATTCAGGAAAGCACGCAGTTTGCTTTGACCGTATCGTCGAGATCGTTGCCCCTGCACCGAGGCAATAGGTCTGCCTCGGGCCCGCGACGCCGCATCGGTATCGCCTTGCCTCGATTCAGGTAGGGACAGTTGGGAGTCACAGCACTCTTTTGGGGTTCGTTGTTGCACCTCGTATCTGACGGGTCGGCCGCGCCGCTCAATCCTGCAGCAACTCGTCGGGCGGGCCGGACGCCGGCCCAAAGGCAAAAGTCCGGCTGCGTCTTTGCTGCGCCGCGATAGGCGCGTGAATGCTGGCTGCTGAAAGCCTGAAAGGGGCTTGCTTAAGACCAGGATGCGACATCGGGTTCCTTGTCGGATGCCCGCAATGCGGCCAAACTTCGATCAAAGTCGCTGGAATGCGGCATACCTCCAGCGGTTATCAACGAAAAGCGCACCGAAACGCGTTCGAGCAACAACGCCGCTAGGGAGGAGTCCATGACTGCAAAGTCTGAAAAGACCAGAACCACTCGTCGCAAATTCTTGCTGACCGCCGGCGCGGCCGGCGCTGCCACCATCGCCATGCCGCAAGTCAGCCGGGCGCAAACGGTGGCCCTGAAGATGCAGGGCTCGTGGGGCAAGGCCGATGTCTTCAACGAGATGGCCGAAGATTATGTGAAGCGCGTCAACGAGATGGCCGGAGGCCGACTGCGCATCGACTATCTGGTCGGCGGCGCGGTCGTGCATCCGTTCCAGGTCTTCGACGGCGTTCATGGTGGCCAGCTCGACGCTGCGCACACGGTCACGGTCTACTGGTACGGCAAGCACAAGGCCGCCTCGCTGTTCGGTACGGGCCCGGTGTTCGGCTTCAACGCCAACGAAGGCCTCGGCTGGATCCACAACGGCGGCGGCAAGGAGCTGTTTGAGGAGCTCCAGACCAAGATCATGAACGTCAACATCAAGAGCTTCTTCGCCATGCCGATGCCGACCCAGCCGCTCGGCTGGTTCAAGAAGCCCATCACCAGCGCGGACGACCTCAAGGGCTTGAAGTATCGCACCGTGGGCCTTGCCGCCGATCTCTTCCAGGCGATGGGCGCATCCGTCGCGCAGCTGCCCGGCGGCGAGATCGTGCCCGCGATGGAGCGCGGCGTGATCGACGGGTTCGAGTTCAACAATCCGACCTCGGACCGGCGCTTCGGCGCCCAGGATGTCGCCAAGAACTACATGATGGGCAGCCATCATCAGGCGACGGAATATTTCGAGATCATGTTCAACCGGACGAAATTCAACGCGCTGCCGAAGGAACAGCAGGCGATCCTGCAATACGCCGCCGAAGCCGTGTCCTCTGCCAACGAATGGAAAGGCATGGATTATTATTCAAAGGACCTGCAGGAGCTGATCAACAAGGACAAGGTCAACGTCCAGCGGACGCCGAAGTCGGTGTTCGACGCGCAGATCAAGGCCTGGGACGGTCTGATCGCCCAGCTCGGCTCGGATCCGTACATGAAGAAGGTCATGGACTCGCAGAAGGAATGGGTGCGCCGCGTGGTTTACTACAACATGAACAACGCGACGGACTACCGCGGCGCCTTCGAGCATCACTTCCCAGGTGTCCTCAAGGCGTGACGACGCTCGTGGCGCAGCACTGACGCGACATGATGACGGGCGGCGCAGTTGACGCGCCGCCCGGGCACCAAATTGGTTGGGGGACATCCGGATGTGGTACTCGCCGCGAGTTGAGCTCGCATGAGAAGCTTTCTCTTCTTCATCGATGAACTCAGCACCTGGGTCGGCAAGGCATTCGCCTGGCTGATCCTTATTCTCAGCATGTCCGTCACCTACGAGGTATTCGTCCGCTATGCCTTGAACGCGCCCACCACATGGGCCTTCGATTTCAGCTACATCACCTACGGCGGACTCTTCCTGATGTCGGGCGCCTATGCGCTGGCGCGCAACAATCACGTGCGCTGCGACTTCATCTACAGGACGTGGACGCCACGCACCCAGGCGATGATCGATCTTGTTCTTTTCGTCCTGTTCTTTCTTCCGGGCGTTCTCGCTCTGGTCTATGCCGGCTTCAACTACGCCTCGATGTCCGTACGCTTCCGTGAAGTGAGCGTCTTCAGTCCGGCGGGCATCCCCGTCTTTCCGCTAAAGGCGCTGATTCCCCTCGCCGGCACGCTGCTCCTGATCCAGGGCGTTGCCGAGATCATCCGCTGCATCCTTTGCCTCCGCGACGGCCAATGGCCGCAGCGGCTACATGACGTCGAGGAGATGGAAACGGTCATCCTGCACGAACAGCAGTATCTGGCCCAGCATCGCGAGCAGGCTCCGTCCGCCCGCACGGGGGGCTCGGTATGACCGATCCCCAACTCGGCATCTCGATGCTGGTCATCTTCATCTTTCTGATCGTGCTCGGATTCCCGATCGCGTTTACGCTGATGGCGATGGGGGTCAGCTTCGGGTTCTATGCCTACTACGTGCCCGACCAGGAACTCATTTCCAATCGCGTATTTACGCTGCTGGTGCAGAAGGCCTTCGAGGTATCGTCGAACGACGTCCTGATCTCGGTCCCCGTCTTCACCTTCATGGGCTACATCATCGACCGGGCGAATATTCTCGACCGCATGTTCCGCGCCCTCCAGCTTGCGATCGGCGGCCTGCCCGGCTCGCTTGCCCTTGCGACGATGGTGGTATGCGCCCTATGGGGCATTGCCTCCGGAATCGTCGGTGCGGTGGTCGTGTTGATGGGCTTGCTGGCGATGCCGGCGATGCTGCGTGCAGGCTATGACAACAAGCTGGCGGCGGGCGTCATCTGCGCCGGCGGCACCCTGGGCATCCTGATCCCGCCGAGTGTAATGCTGATCCTTTATGCGGCAACCGCTGGCATTTCTCCAATCAAACTCTATCTTGCCGCCTTCATTCCCGGCTTCGGCCTGACCGCCGCCTACCTCGTCTACATCATGGCACTTGCGACGTGGAAACCGGAGCTCGCGCCGAAACTGCCGAAGGAGGAACGCAGCGCACCGCTTGGCACCGTGCTTTACGAAATCACGGTGTCGTTCATGCCGCTGACGATCCTGACTTTCGTCGTGCTCGCGGTGATCTTTGCAGGCCTCGCCACCCCCACCGAATCGGCGGCGATCGGCGCCTTCGGCGCGCTGTTGCTCGCGATCGGCTATGGCGCGGATTATTCCAAGCACCGCAACCTGCTCATCCTGCGCAGCTACGCCGTGATCATGACGGCCGTCGTCATCTGGCTGATCGGCGTTCGCTATTTCGGCCTGCCGCGCTTGAATGCAGTCCCTATCGCCTCCGCGGCCCTGACGATCCTCGTCATGTTCGCGTTGCTCCCGAACAATGCGTTCACCATGGATAAGCTGCGGGAGTCGGTGTTCCTCACCGCCCGCACCACGGCAATGGTCTGCTGGCTGTTCGTCGGCTCGGCGATCTTCTCCTCGGCATTCGCGTTGCTCGGAGGGCAGGCCTATATCGAGCAATTCGTCGCCGGCCTCGGCCTTTCGCCGTGGCAATTCATGCTGGTGGCCCAGCTCATCATCTTCCTGCTTGGCTGGCCGCTGGAATGGACGGAAATCATCATCATCTTCCTGCCGATCTTCCTGCCGCTCCTGAAGCAGTTCGGCATCGATCCGCTGTTCTTCGGCGTCATGGTGGCGTTGAACCTGCAGACTTCGTTCCTGTCGCCGCCGGTGGCGATGGCGCCGTTCTACTTGAAGGGTGTCGCGCCGTCGCACGTTACGATCAACCAGATCTTCTCGGGCGTGATGCCCTACATCTGGATCGTGGTGGCGTTCATGGTGCTCATGTATATCTTTCCGGGTATGGCGCTTTGGCTGCCGGACTACTGGTCCCGGCTATGAGAACGAGCTTCCGCAAGATTGAGGACGAGGGTGAAATGAGTCTCTGCGCTCTGAGCCTCACTGAAGCCGCAGCCGGCATTCGCGACGGCCGCTTCAGCTCCGTCGAGCTTGTCGCCGATTGCCTCAAGCGCATCGACGAGGTCGATCGCGAGGTCGAGGCATGGGCGTTCCTCGATCGCGAGCACGCGATGCGACAGGCCCTGGCCGCCGACGATCATCGCAAGCAAGGCAAGGCGACGGGGCCGCTGCACGGCGTGCCAGTCGGCATCAAGGATATCTTCGACACCGGCGACATGCCGACGGAATTCGGATCAAGTCTTTGGGCCGGACGCACGCCGCGCCGCGATGCGGCGGCCGTGGCGCGCCTGCGGGCGGCAGGAGCTGTAATCCTCGGCAAGACGGTGACCACCGAGTACGCGTACTACAATCCCGGCAAGACCCGAAATCCGCACAACGCGGCTCATACGCCCGGCGGATCGTCCTCGGGCTCCGCCGCGGCCGTTGCGGCGCTGATGGTGCCAGGTGCCATCGGCTCGCAGACCAACGGCTCGGTGATCCGTCCTGCCGCCTTCTGCGGCGTGGTCGGCTTCAAGCCCACGCATGGCCTCATTCCGCGCAGCGGCGCGCTCGAATTGTCGCGCACGCTCGATCATGTCGGCGTGTTTGGGCGCAGCGTCGAGGACGTGGCCCTGCTCGCCGAGGTCCTGGTCGGCTTCGACCGGAAGGATCCGGACACCCGACCTGTTGCGTGTCCGCCCTTCTCCACCGTAGCGGCGAGCGAGCCGCCGTTACCGCCGCGATTTGCCTTTGTGCGCTCGCCGGTCTGGGATCAGGCCGAGCCGGTGACGCGTGATGCCTTTGCCGAGCTCGTCGAGGCCTTGGGTGACGCGTCGAGCGAAGTCGAGCTTGGGCCCAGCTTCGATAAGGCCGTCGATATGCACCGTATCATCATGGAAGTTGATATGGCGCACAACCTGCGGCGCGACTACCAGCGAGGCGGCGACAAACTGAGCACACGGCTGCGGCAGGCAATCGAGCGCGGCGGCATGCATCTCGCGCTGGATTATCGCAACGCACTGTCTGGGATTGCGCCGCTCAACCAGGCGCTGGACCATATCTTCGACGAATACGACGCCGTCCTGACGCCCGCTGCGCCGGGCGCGGCGCCTGGAATCGAAACGACCGGCAATCCGATTTTCTGCACGCTTTGGACCTATCTCGGCGTCCCCGCCATCAGCCTGCCGTTGATGAGCTCCGAAACCGGCCTTCCGCTGGGCGTTCAGCTTGTCGGCCGCCGCGGCAACGATGCCCGCCTCCTGCGCACGGCGCACTGGCTTGTCAGGACGATCGAACGCGCCGGTCGCGGCACTCGGCGCAAGATCCCGAGCGCCGGGGCGAAATCGGCTCCCGGTGCGGAGAAAAGGGAAGTGCGATGACCAATGTGATCACCGGACTCATCGGCCTCGCGCTTGTGCTGACATTTCTTGGAATCCTCGTAGTTTGGATCAAGGCCATCCCGCTCATCATCATTGTTGTGAGCGTCATGATGCTGGCAGTGCTCGATTTCGTGCGATCACTGCGGACGAACGGCGCGCATCGCTGAGTGCCGGATTGGCAAGAAGAAACTTCACTTTGCAGCATTGGCCGGAGCAGCCATGCGGCCCCGCGTCCGCTCTACCGACGGTAGCCGACTTTGACCGGCGCTTGCGAGACCCAAAGCGGACCAATGCGACGTCTCCTGTGACACCGCGCCTCGAAGGCAAAGCTGAGGTGAGCTTTGAACCTCCGGTTCGCCACATCGACCTATCTCTTGAGTAACCCGTGCCCGCGTGAGTGGGCGTCGTTGTCGTTTCGCCGGGAGGAGACGATGACGATTCCCCGCCGCTTCTGCGGCCCGCCGAACTCGGACAGGTAGGGGGAGAAGATGAGCAAAATCGTCATTTGCGGCGGAGGCGTGATTGGATTGAGCGCGGCGACCATGCTTGGTCGCGACAGCCACGACGTCACGGTCCTGGAGGCTGACCCGGCAGGTCAACCTATGGCCTCCGCCGAGGGATGGAACACGTGGGAACGTCCCGGAGTTGCCCAATTCAGGCAACCTCATAACCTCAGTTCGCGATTTCGGATGATCAGCGATCAGGAATTGCCAGGGTTGACGGAAGGTTTGCTGCGAGCCGGTTGCGTTTGGGTGGACTATCTCGACAGCCGATTCCTTCCCCCGGCTATAACGGACAGGACACCGCGTCCGGGCGATGAGGCCATTCGCTTCGTCACTGGCCGGAGGCCAATTGTAGAATGGGCCGTAGCTGCAATGGCGCAAGCCGCGCCGAACGTGACTATTCGTCGGGGGACCAGGGTTCGCGAACTGATCACGGGCGCATCGGCGGTCTCGGGTGTGCCGCACGTTACAGGGGTACGCACGACATCTGGCGAAGAGATTCGCGCTGATTTGGTCATCGACGCCATGGGACGGCGAAGCGCGGCCTGTGACTGGATCCGCGGCGCGGGGGCCCGCAGTCCGATCGAGGAAGCCGAAGATAGCAACTTCGCCTATTTTACGCGATATTTCTCGGGGCAACAGCGGCCTCGGAGGATGGGACGCGCGCTCACCCCGATGGGCTTGTTTTCGGTCCTTACCCTGGACGGGGACAACGACAGCTGGTCGATCACCTTGTATACCTCGTCGAAGAACAAGGCGATGCGAGCCTTGCGTGATACGGCTACATTCCATCGCGTCGTCTCCGCATGCCCGCGGCAAGCCCATTGGCTCGACGGCGAGCCAATAACGCCCGTCCTTCTGATGGCGGGCGTTATCGACCGGTACCGGCGGTTTGTCATCGATGGTCAGCCCGTCATCACGGGATTCGCCGCCGTCGGCGATGCATGGGCGTGTACTAACCCGTCCGCCGGACGGGGCTTGAGCGTCGGCCTTCTGCACGCGCAAGTGCTCCGCAATGTTGCTCGCCGACACATCGACGATCCCGAAGCGTTCGCCCGGGAATACGACGCTGAGACCGAAAGCCAAGTCGGTCCGTTTTATCGCAACCAGATCGCCGCGGACCGCGCGCGGATCGCTGAGATGAACGCTCTGGAAAAGGGCATGCCGATGCCCGCACCCAACCCAATCATGGCCAAGCTTCTCGTTGCCTCGTCCCAAGACGCAGACGCGCTCCGTGGCATGATTGAAATCGCAATGTGCGTTGCGCTGCCTCAGGATGTCATTGCCAGACCGCGTGTGGCCGCAAAACTGGCCGAATTGGACGGCTATCAATTGCCACCGGATCCCAGCATCATCGATCGACATCGGATGGCAGCGCTGCTGGATAGCTGATCAAAACGAAGCCAGACCATCATTCCCGCGCGTGGCATCGCGAGCGGACGCGGTTGCGATAAGGAAACGCCCTACGCCCTTCGCATCAGCCTCAGCGAGGCCGCTGCGGCCTGTGCGCATGGCCAAGGGAGGAGGTGAGACCATGGTCACGAATGCTTTCTCGGACCTCACGCGGCTGATTAACGGCTATCAGATTTCGCAGGCCATTCACGTCGCGGCCCGGCTTGGCATAGCCGACCACCTTAGCCACGGGCCGTTAAGCAGCATCGAACTTGCTCGGCTCAGCGGATCGCATCCGAGGACACTTTATCGGCTCTTGCGGGCACTAGCTTCAGCCGGTGTTTTCCATGAGGCCGAGGACAGAACGTTCTCGCTCACTCCGATGGGCGAGTGTCTTCGTTCTGACTCGTCGACTCCACTCGACGGCTGGGCCGCCTATATCGGCCGACCTTATGCCTGGCAGGCTTGGGGCCACCTTGAACACAGCGTCCGCACTGGCGAGAACGCCTTTCGGCACCTCAACGGTCAGAGCGTATGGGAGTATCGCAGCACCCGTCCAGACGAGAACGCGATTTTCAACCGTGCCATGACGGCCAATTCTCGCGGCGCCATCGAGGCTACCATCGCCGCCTACGACTTCAGCCGCTTTCGTCACGTCGCGGACATCGGGGGTGGTCAGGGTCAACTGCTGGCGGGAATTCTCGCCGCAAACAAGGCCCAGCGCGGAACGCTGTTCGATCAGCCGCACGTCGTCGGCAAGGCCGCCGAAGTTCTGAACCAACATGGTGTCGCCGACAGATGCGAAATCGTTGGTGGCAGCTTCTTTGAAACCATCCCGGAGGGTGCTGACGCCTATGTGATGCGGGCGATCATCCACGATTGGGACGACAAGGAGGCGATTTCTATTCTGAAGACCTGCCGCCGCGCTATGACGGCTGAAGCCAAATTGCTGCTCGTTGAACGTGTCGTGGAACCACCGAACGAGGGGCTAATTTCGAAATTCAGTGACCTCAATATGCTTGTCATGCTCGGTGCGCTGGAGCGGACCTACGACGAGTATTCCGCGCTGTGTCGAACGGCCGGATTCGAGACGCGCGGCACGGCTCGCGCCGGCTCGCACTTCCAGGTCATCGAGGCAGTTCCCACTTAGGCCGAACGTGTGTGGAGTTTTGCGTTCACGGCCGGAGGGGCACGCGTCACATAGGGTTTTGTAACCTGACGTCTGGTTAAGGCCCCGTGGCAGAACGACGCTTGAGCAGTTGCCAGATCGGCTGACAGCGATAGACCCGACATCGGCCGGTGCAGCTTCACACGGCTGCTTGTGACCCTGGCTGTGTGAGAACTCAAAAATCGAAACTCGACAAGGAATGATATTTTTCAGTTCGATCTCTAAGTTGAATCCGCTTGTGCGTTGAGCGACTAAAACGGTCTTGGACGAATAACTTCTTCTATCGCGATTGAGCGTCTTCGCGTTTTCACACAGCCAAGACCCTAAGCGGACGTTGGCGTCCGCTTTCGTTGCCCAATGTCGGCGTGGACTCCTGCGTTGTCGTCGCGGGCGGCGCCCGATCCGCCCGGCGTGGTGCCGAAACGCCGGCGGAATCCGCGTGCAAAATGCGTGTAGTCGCGAAAGCCGCAGGCGTAGGCAATATCGCTGAGAGGTTGACCTGTTTTCATCGACGCGCGGCGTTCAATCAGATGCGCCGCATGATCGAGACGGAGCGAAGATATGTAGTGACTGCATGTCCACCCACGGTTCGTAAACAGGCTCTGCAGATAGCGCAGCGAAATTCCCATCTCGGCAGCCACCTCACGCGGAGAGATGTTCGGATCGGCAAAGCGGTCCTTTATGATGCCGCAGACGCGCCCGAATAGTTTGTCGGTGTGGCGCGAGCCAAGCGGGGCGAGCGGTGCAAACAGTGCGCCAAGGAGATCATAGACCACCAGACGCATATAGTCGTCAGCCGACGCGACCGCCGGTTCTACATTGCCGACGGGGTCAAGAGCGAGTTGACTAAGTATGCGCGCCGCCTGCCCCTGCCCGCGACCGAGCGTGCCACCTTGCGGCTCGAAGCCGAGATGCGACACCAGCTTCTGGCGTGGCAACTGCAAGCCAAGCCATTGCGCTTGCTGGACCCCAACGGATGTCACGGGTCTCGTGGAATCGAGCAGGACGAGTTCGCCAGCAGCGGCATTTACAATCCGGTCGTTCTGAATGATTGTCGATCCGCCCGTCAGCTGAGCTACGACGAAGTAACACTCCATGTCATCACGGCGAATGTCCCGCTCCGTCCGGTCAACTCGGACACCGTCGCAGGCGGAATCCACCGCAGCTAACCCGAAGACGCGCCGCGGGCGTACCCTGCCCGTGAAGATATTGGTTCCGCGAGCAGGACTAAAACAACAAAAATTCTCGCGCATTGCAGCTATGTAACCGTCATAATCCAATTCTGGAGCGCTGAGAAAATCATCGTTTGGCTGCACCATCGACTCTCCATGGAAATCATTTATCAAACGCAACGTTAGGTTTGATAGCTGCCTGCGCCGAAGCCACGGGCAAACGTTCGTTAGGTTGGCATGGTCCCCAGACTGGTGCCGCTCAACTCCGCGTCACGCCCCCTCACACTTCCGAGATCGTGTCAAAGCCGCGCGGCGCAAAGCGCGCTAGTACGCTCGATTGAGCGCGAGCGCCTCGCGACACCTGAGGTCGTCCGTCATAAGTGGGCACAGCGATGTCGCCTATTGGCCCCTTAGCCGAACCATGATGATCCTAGTGTGATGTCGCCTATCGGTAGTAGATCGGACGCCGGGCGACGCTTGCCTTAACCGTCGCTTTTGACCCGAAACAGAAATCGCTTTCGCGAGGATCGAAATCCGGGTCATTGCGGGCGACCATGGCGTTCCACCACGGACGACCGCCGCTTAAGTTCCAGTAGTTACGGGTCCATCCCCCGACGCCCGGCGCGGGCGTCCTTGGTGGCGGCGGCGTGCGCACGAACAGCTGATCATCAAGGTCCCTTTCGGCCGCTCGCCCCGAAGGGCCAGCATCGCGGCAATGGCGGCCAAACAGGCGAATTTTCGAAGCCGCGGCGTCTGATCAGGCATCGAATTTGCGCAGCGCGGCACAAGTTTGCACTGCCATCAGGTCGACGGTTGTGCTCTCTTTGGCTACGCAATCTGTCGCTCATCATTTCAACCCCGGCCCCAGGTCGGCTTGAGAGGGAGCGTTGCTCCGGCGTTGATCCCCACGATTCGCGCCGGTCGCCTTGTTCATGAGTTCACCTTGGAGTGACGGCCATGGTGCAGAACGTAGTAACGGGATTGGTCGTGGTGGCCTTGATTATCATGGGCGTGCTTGCCTACGCGCAGAAACATGAGGGGTGCTTGCGCGGGCGCTCGCTCCAAACCTTCCAGCCCTGCGGAGCACCTGGCGTTGACATTTAGCGCTGGCCGCGCTGCGGCCAACCTCGCGCGATTTGGTGCCCCGGCAATCCTGGTCGCCTATTTCCGCCTGTACGGGCCGAGCCGTTCTTCAGCCGAACGTGGGGTCTTGACCAACTGGAGCGACTGATCAGGCGACGCGTTGAACTTGCTTCCGTCGGTGGTCGGTCGAAGTCTGCTCTTGGACCCAAAGGCGACATTGGATGCTAGAGGAGCAATTCAGAGCGAACCGACCTTTGTGGCGAGCATGCCTCCTGAATGTGCGCGCGTACTTACGTCAATTCGGTTGACCGAAAAGACGCAAACGACCCAGAGCGTCCACCTCGATGCGTCGCATTTTGGCGCAGCATGTGAGTCCGCGGTGAGTGCAGCCACAGTCTAGACGTGATACCTACGTGTTGTCGTCCTCGGCGGTGAGGAACGCATGAAGTGGCGGAATTTCATAGCCGGTATGTTGCTTGTGGTCACGATCCCGCATGCACAGGCACAGCAGCAATCCAAAGTCTACCGGCTCGCCATTGCCGCTCCTTCAACGCCAGTCATCGAGATGAAAGAGGAAAGCGGACATTCGGTACATCAGCCGTTGTTCGAAGAGCTGAAGCGGCTTGGTTACATCGAGGGACGCAATCTGGTGGTGGAGCGCTATTCGGGTGACGGGCGATCCGAGAACTATCCTGAGCTTGCCCGCAGGGTGGTCCACTCAATGCCCGATGTAATTTTCGTCATGACCGGCCGCTTGACCCGGCATTTCAAGCAAGCGACGGCCGCTATTCCGATTGTTGCGTTGACGGGTGATCCGATTGCGTTAGGGCTCGTAAACAACTTGGCGCGACCAGACGGCAACATCACTGGTATTGTCGTCGATGCAGGGAAGGAGATTGAAGGCAAGCGCATCGAACTCTTGAAGGAGATGGTGCCAGGGGCATCCCGGCTAGCTTACATAACTCCACAGGTGATGTGGGAAAGTCGCTTCGGTGCGGAAGCGCGTGACGCGGCCCGGCGCGCAGGACTTTCGCTCCTCGGCCTCCCACTCGAAAGCCCCATTCAAGAAGCGGAGTATCGACGCGCCTTTGCGTCGGCCGCCGCGGCGGACGTGGCAGGGATCATTATGCCAGATATCGAAGAGCACGTCACGTATCGGCGGCTGATCGTCACGCTGGCCGAGCAAGCACGGATGCCCACGATATACTCGTACCGCCAGTTTGTTGAAGCAGGAGGTCTCATATCTTATGGAGTCGATCTATCTAGCCTTAGCCGCCAGGTCGCTAATGACATCCATCTAATCCTCAAAGGAGCTAAGCCGGGCGACATTCCCTTCCAGTTGCCGACCAAGAACGAATTGATCATCAATGTGACCGTTGCGAAGGCGCTTGGCCTGACGATCTCTCCCTCGCTACTCGCCCGCGCCGATAAGGTCATTGAATGAGCCGCCGTCTTCTGCTCATGACCCATTAGCGAAACAACGGCGCGTCTGACGGTGGTCCGCTTATTACGTTGTGGCGGACTAGATTTGCTTGTCCCGAGTTCTTCGCATTTCGACCCTCAGCCGAATCGGCTACCGGCGGTGAACCGGACGCGGGGCTGGTTTTCTCTCGATTGCCGCTTTTGACTCGTAGCGGACTCTTTCGTTCATGAAAAATTGAGCACTTGCTCGGCTCGCGGTTGACGGACTATCGAACTGCAACCAAAAAGGTAGGGCTCCTCAGTGGAGCGAGGCAAATGGGACATGCCCGAATTTGGACGTAGGCAAGGCCGGGAGACGGGCGATCTAACCCGCGCCGAAACGTCCGACGTGATGAAGTGGGTTACTTCCTCCGTGGTCGTGGTTTTGCTGATAGCGGGCTTCTTCGGTTACAGGGTGTTCCTTTACCCCGCCAATTCAGATCCGCTCCTGGAGAAACGCGAGTCCTTTGCAGAGTGGGTACAAAGGGGTGCGTTTAGGGAAGATCCACTGCAAGAGCATCCCTCCCTTAACACCTCGGTGGTTCCGATCCCTTTTGGTAACAAGGTCTACAAAGTTCCGCGCAACTATCTTGTGGATTTAGATCGATCAAGTGTCGCCCCCGACCCTCGAACGACGACATTCGAAATTCGCGTCCTGCTCCCTGACTTGGCGCCCAGAAACGCGAACAATGCCGATAGGTTTGTAGAGCATCCGTATCGCGATGGATTCCAAGATCAGGTGATTGCAACGATCCGAGGGGGACAGGAGGAGCTGGATTTGTCCGAACGAAAGCTTCTATGGGATCGTCGGTGTCAAGAGAAAGGCCGAGGCACTTTCCGAGCAGTCGCTTCTGGTTACAAACTATGTGAGGCAGATTCCGATCTGTTTCTCAAGGATACGGCCGACGGACCCCTGATTTTCGCCTGCAATAACATCTCTGACAAGAATCCTTACTGCACTCTCGCAGAGCCCACCGGCGCGCAATACGGCGTTCTGAATTTGGAGTTCAGTCGTGACTACGTTTACCAAGCAGGTGAAATCAGGAAAGGGTTTCGATCGCTCTTGGACTCTTTTGCCGAAAATTAAACTTGGGTTTCCACCAACTCCGTACAAGCGCGTTGTTGTTAGCTCCTGGCCCCGCTTCGCGGCTTTTGGCACAAGGATAATGCCTAATGTACTTCCTCGCTGCCTGTCTGATCGTGGTAGTCGCGAGTGCCGCGATATCGCTTCGTCGATCCAGAAATTTATCACAGCACCCTCAGTGGGCTACCCCGGCCCAGCGGCTCGCAACACGGCGGCGGGCGCTTTTGCCGACAATCTGCGCGGGCTTTTGTCTGCTAGTGCTGCTCGGATTTCATCATTTTCAGCACGAGCCAGAACTTGGTCCCACCGCGGTGACCTATCTCATGATGCTTGCTGCTTCCTTCTTCGGTGGTTCATTTCTTGGCGTCATTGGCGGTATGGATTGAGGCGATCAACGCAAGGCAAAAACGCGCCAGACCATGGCAGCCGACAAGCTGCCATGTGTTTGGCGTCGTCCTGTTGATGTCCGCTTTTGGTCGATTTTGTTGAAAAAGTCGACGCTTGCGCCGATTGATCTTCGCTGATTCAGTCGTCGCGAGAGGACTGAATCATGATGGGACATCAGCTGGGTGAGCAGGCTGCGTTGTTCTACGAGTTTTCGCTCGAGCGGCACATTCCGAGCGATCATCTGTTGCGATCAATCGACAGGTTCGTGGACCTCGATGGGCTGAGGCGAGAGCTGTCACCCTTCTACAGCACGATCGGGCGTCCCTCGATCGCCCCCGAGCTGATGATCCGGATGCTGCTGGTCGGCTACTGCTTCGGTATCCGATCGGAGCGTCGCTTGTGCGAAGAGGTCCACCTCAACCTGGCATACCGCTGGTTCTGCCGCCTTGGGCTCGATCGTGACGTGCCCGATCACTCGACCTTCTCGAAGAACCGACATGGCCGCTTCCGCGACAGTGATCTGTTGCGACAGCTGTTCGAGGCCGTATTGCGCCGCTGCATCGACGAGGGGCTGGTTGGCGGAGAAAGCTTTGCAGTCGATGCCAGCCTGATCAAGGCCGACGCGAACCGGCAGAACGGCGTCGAGGGCGAGAAGGGGTTGCCCCCACAAGCTGCAAGCCGTGCCATCGACGAGTATCTAGCCGTCTTGGACGATGCGGCTTTTGGGGCCGCGACCGAGATCGTCCCCAAGTTCATCTCACCGGCTGATCCAGCCGCACGCTGGACCGGCGCCCATGGCGGGCAGGCTTTCTTTGCCTACTCTACCAACTATCTGATCGATGTGGAGAACGCGATCATTGTCGACGTGGAGCCGACCACGGCGATACGGCAGGCGGAAGTTCTCGCTGCCAAGCGCATGATCGAGCGAACCGCGAAGAACTTCGCTCTCCACCCGTCCAGACTCCTCGGTGATAGTGCCTATGGTTCAGCCGACATGCTGGGCTGGCTGGTCGATGAACACGGCATCGAGCCGCATGTGACCGTGTTCGACAAATCGGCACGCAAGGACGGCACCTTCGCACGGGAGGACTTCAATTATGATCCAGCCGGCGACGTTTATATCTGTCCTGGCGGCAAGACACTGACCACAACAGGGACACGTGTGAATGATGGCGAGACGTTGCTTTATCGAGCGAGCAAGGCTGACTGTGACGCTTGTGCTTTGAGGCCACGCTGCTGCCCGAACACGCCTGCTCGAAGGGTGCCTCGTTCGATTCATGAGGGGGCCCGCGACATGGCGCGGGCGATTGCCAACACCTGGGAGGGGCGAACATCAAGACGACTGCGCAAGAAGGTCGAAATGTTGTTCGCTCACCTCAAACGCATTCTCAGGCTGGACCGACTGCGACTACGTGGACCGAATGGTGCCCGTGACGAGTTCCTCCTCGCAGCAGCCGCGCAGAACCTTCGGAAATTAGCTAAGCTGGTCCCAATGCCGCAGCCAAAGGCGGCCTGAGAGATGGTCGGTTCGCGCTGCAATTTGCGGCCGCCTCTGCCGCGAGACGGACTTCTTCAACGGAATCGGTCCATGGCTGACCGTAGCTCATAGCGCCGCGAAGTCCGCTTCCTGATGGTGACCCGAACAGTCCGTGCAAACTCGCCAAGGCCGCCTTTGACCCGAAGCGAAACTCGACGGAAACTTGCGGGCAGAGCAAACTTCGCTTTAACCCTTGGTTGCGCAAATTGCGATAATCAATCTGGGTGGCGTGTAAAGAAGCAAGAGCAGCTACATCGCGCGCTGGGTGGCCCTAAGAATTGGAAACTCTTGAGACAAAAAGTCGTCCATGAAGGCTAAAGTAGCTCTTCTCTTCGTGGTCGTAGTGGCCGCATTTCTTGCGGCGATCGTCGCTGCGCAGCGTTCGCCGGTCTTTCAAGCGCTTCGAGGCAATTGGGATTTCGTTAAATCTGTACAGCGCGAAACCGGTACTTACTATCGCCTAAAAGTAAAGCTGACCTATAAAGGCGAACCGCAAGACTTTGATATCGTGGTCACTTGCGGCGGACGTCAAATCAATTACGCGGATGGTGGCCGGACGTCAGAGCTTGGGGTCACGCCGAGTGTCTTTGGGCGACGAATGAGCGATGGCAAAGCGCTTATCGTTCATCCGCCGGTGGCTTGCCGTGGTGAGACAACAGCGAACGGTGGAGTCGCTCCTGACTTGCTGCCGGCCGTCGTCGTCTTTGAGGATGCGGAGACGTTGGCCTTCGGCACTGCATATATGTCGGATGATGCTTACGACAGCCCGCTGTCGGTCTTGAGATTTGGCGGTGCTACGATTGACCGAGCCGACCGCGCTGCATTCGAGAAATTCCGGCGCGAACAGCCGAATCTAGTCAAGCGCTCTTCATACTGGACTCGAGCCGGTGCCTCAGCACTCAGGGACCGTGACTTAGCCGCAGCCCGCATCCCAATGGGAGTTGTTTGTTTTAGCTACGCCCGCTATCGGCTCTTCGGGCAAGGGAAAGACCGTGCGCATGAACTTTGGCCGGCCGAAAGGCCGCGGTTCTGGCTGCCCGCCACGCAGCAAGATAGCGAAGCGATCCATCCATTCACTTACGCTAAGCCCGTGCTGACGGATCATGATGAAGCGACGCCGTATCCGGCCAATCAAGTCATGCAGCATGAATTTGTATCTATGCTAGGCATGCCCAGACGTGGCCTGGATCGCCCAAAAAAGCACACGCGATTCATTGCGCCCTCTTATTACCCGGATATTGGCGGCTGGATCGCATTGCCGTGGCCTCCAGACGCCGCGACACGCGCGGAGACCCTACTTCAAAATGGACCGCATGTTGGTGCAAGCATCGATTTTCGCAACGGCGCAACCAGAGGATTTGGATACTGCCGACCGACGGTCTCGGAATTTCCAACCGGTTTCGAGTATTCCGATCCCTATACGAACCCGTCCGTTCCCTACGTGCGTTTGCCTCAGGTCAACTTTATCGATGGGGTTGAGGTCTCCGGCCGGTCCAATTGGGGGCCCATTGGCCCGTCACTGGTCGTCGAGCGCGATGAGTTTGTTTATCGGCCATTTATCTTCGGGCTCGCATCATTATGGGGCGATGTCTGAGGCGACATAGAAATCCACTGTCGTCCGCTTCTGGGGCCCCTAGCGGACATATGTGGTTGCCAAGATCCTAATTGAGACTGGGAGTTTCCGGCTCAATGAGGAAAAGGTCCGTTGAAGCAACGCGAGTACGGTCGCTTTCGTGATAGATGCTGGACAAGTTCGCCGACAATACATCTTCGCATTGGCTGGGCCACTGATCGGATGGGCGGTGTTGTGTGTAGTGCTCGGACTGCCAGGCTTGCTAGTGTTCGGCACCTTGTTCGGTTTACCGTTCATCTACCTGTTTGGGCTCCCCCCTGCAGTCCTCATCTATTGCGTTGATCGCGAGATGATCGATAGATCACTGCCTCTTTGGTCGAGGAGTATCGCTTGTCTGCTCTCGGGCGGTCTGCTCTCGATTGGTCTACTTTACTTCGTTCCTCTCCCGCTGGGTCTTCATAGCCCCGGGATTTTGCTCGGAAGTCTGCCCGGAGCCATTGCCGGAGTCGCCTGTGTCGCTTGGGGAGGAAGGTGATACAGCGAGGCGGGCAAGGCAGCCTCTGGCCCCACGGCGGACATCCAGATGCTTGGCTTGAATGTCGCCTTCTGAGGGCAGACGCGACGGAATTATCAGCAACCTACGCCCTTCGCATCAGCTTGAGCGAGGCCGCCAGCCGCAGGCTGCGCTTGCCGGCGAGCGCGATTCCTTCGAGCTCGCCACTGTCTTCCGTACAGGTTCCGGAGAAGCCGATCCCGACCTCGTAGCCGCCGAACACGGGATTTTCGTCCTTCGCCGGCGTGTGCTCCTGGTTCAGCATCTCGCCCTTCCAGCGGCCGTCCGCCGAGGAATAGGAGCCGAGATAATAGAAGAACGCATCGCCGCCGAGGATGCGGCCGTCCATCAGCAGCATCACGCCGGAGAGGCCGGCGTCGATGCCGTCGAGCGCACGGAGGTGGATGGAGTATAGCCCGTTGACGATACCGCCGGGGCCGACAGTGCCGCGCGGCGGCAGCGCCTCGTCGTCGAGCGGCGCGAGATTGGCCCAGAACACGCTGCCCGGCACTGGCTCGGCCTTGCCCTCGAACAGGATCGTCGACCCTTCCGTCCTGCCGCGCACCTTGATCGCGGCGACGTCGGTGCCCATCAGCGGCTTGTAATTGGGATCCTCGTTGTGGCGCTCGGTGATGACATTGGCCTCGATCGCGCCGTCGCTGACCTCATAGGTCCCGAGATGCGCGAAAGCGGAATTGCCACCCAGCATCTTGCCATTGTGCATGCACATGATGCTACGGCCGAAGGCGCCGCCAACGCCGTATTCAACCTTGTAAAGTCCGTCCAGCAATGTCTTGAACCGCAAAATCGGAAAAGGATCGTGGGCTACCTAGCATCGTCGCTGCACTGGAGCCACCGGCTTTTCAGCGCACGTCCCCTCGCGGGAGGGCTCGCCGACACGATGCCATTATGCCCCTGTTTTGCCCGACGGGTCAAATTGATTTCGCAAAATCCGTATGTTTGCGATTTCAATGACTTGGCTACTGTGCATGGGGTTGTTTTGCGACTTTTGTGTCCCGGTGTCGAAAAGGTTGCACGCGCCTAGTGACGCTTGAAGTACTGCACTTCGCGCTCGTGCTTCTCGGCGGCCGCACGGTTCTTGAAGGTCCCGAGATTGCGGCGCTTGCCGGTCTTGGGATTCACCTTGCGCGAATAGAGGCGATATTCGCCGGATGCGAGTTTGCGGATCATGGTTGCATCTCCCGGTCTGCCCATGGCAACGACCGGCGCAGGGTCAAGTTCCCAGCGAGCCCTATCCGATCGCGGCCGGCTTCGAACCTGCCGCGGCAAGCGCGCGACCAAGCGGCATGGATACGTCGCAGCCATCGGCCGAGGACGAGATCAGCGCAATCATCGCCAGCGCCGCGAAACAGCCGCTGCTCGATGCAGCCTACGCGCTCTGGCGCCAGCGCTACCGGCTGGGCACGATCGAGGGCCGTCCGACCGCCGAAGAGATCCGCATCAATCGCACCCTCACGCCGGAGCAGTTCAGCGCGAAATACCGCAGCGAACGCGACCACGCCCATGAAGGGCCGATGTTCGGTTATTTGAAGCGCGCCCATCCGCGCGCCGACGATCAAGCGATCGGAGAGGCCATCATCACGGCCGTCAAATTCGAAGACGCGTACAACAAGCACTTCGACTGGAACGGCGATTTCTGGGATTGCGTGGTGCGCGCGGTGGCGCAGGCCGCGCGAAAATATCCCTTCTATCTCGAGACCACCTATCGCGACGCCCGCAACGATCTCGCCTACTACATGAAGTGAACTAGAAGCACAGCGTGGTGACGAGCTTGCCTTGCTTGTCCTTGATCGCATAGGGGCAGCGCAGCCGCTCCAGCGCCTTCTTGGCGTCCTCGTCGCCGAGCGCTGCGGCACGCTCGTAATAGGCTTTTGCGGCGTCCTTGTCCTTCGGACCGCCGCGGCCTTCCTGCGCGAAGGCGCCCATTCGCTCCAGCGCGCCGGGATGGTTCTGCGCGGCCGCCTTCTCGAACTGCGCACGCGCCGCCGCATCGTCCTTCGCACCGCCCGTGCCTTCGGAGAGCATCAGGCCGAGCTGGTACTGCGCCTCCGCGTTGGTCTCGGCGGCCTTGCCCAGCAGCGCGCGTGCCTGCGCGGGATCGGCCGGCGCGGCGCCACCTGCGCCGCCGAGCGCGGCGAGATTGCTGACACCGCGGGGATTGCCGGCCTGCGCCGCCTTCTCGAACAGTTTTCGCGCCTGCGCTTCATCCTTCGCAACGCCGGAGCCGGTGCCGTAGGCCACGCCGAGCTCGACCATCGCCGCGCTCGATCCCTTGTCCGCGGCCTTGCGCCAGGCGACGATCGCCTCGCCTGTTTGCCTGTTGGCCGCATAGGCGCGGCCGAGTTCGAACATCGCCCGCCGCGAGGATGGCGCAGCCTGCTTGCAGAACTTGATGGCGGTCGCGATGTCGGACGCCGCGATGTCAGTTACCCCCTTCACATCAACCGGCTTGTCGGGATCGCTGGGATCGGCCGCCAGGCGGTCGCACAGGACGAGATCGGCCGATTGCGCCTGTGCCGCCGCGGGCGCCGCGAGCGCTAACAGGGCTGCGAGGAAATGAGTGCGCATGATCGCCACGTTGCGTCCCGGCCCCGGCAAATTCAAGGCTCGAGTCCCGATTGGCGGAGCACGGGCACGACCTCCGGCGATGCCAGATAGCGCAGCAGCCGGTCGGCGGCTTCGGCACGTCTGGCATTCGCCATGCGTCCGGCGGAGAACACGGCCGGCGTCTGCAATCCATGCGGGATCGGACCGACGACCTCGATGCCGCCAACCTGCTTCAGCTCGCTGATCTGCTGCACGGCGAGGTCAGCCTCGCCGCTGATGAGCCGCTCCGCCGTAAAGCCCTGCTCCACGATGGTGGCCTTGGCATTGATCTCCGCTGCTATGCCCATCCGCACGATCAGCTGGGCGAAATACACGCCGCTCGCGCCAAGCCGCGAATAGGCGACGGACTGCGCCGCGAGCAGCGTCTCGCGCAGCGCGGCTTCGCTGACGATGCCGGGATGCGCCTGCCCTGCCCGCACGGCGATGCCAACGAAGGAGCGCGCCAGATCAACCGCGCTCGCGGCGACCACGCGGCCCTCGTCGATCATCTCGTCGAGCCCCTCGCGCGTGAGGATGACGAGATCGGCGGCCTCGCCGTCCCGCAGCCGCTTGAGCAGCGCCAGGGTCGGCGCGAAGTCGGCATCGACATGGATGCCGCTGGCGGCTTCGAAGGCCGAAGACAGGCTGCGCATCGCGCCCATCAGGCCGAGCGTCGAGAGCATGCGGACATTTTCCATGTGCAATTCCTGTCGCGATCAGGCGCGGTGCATCAGCTTGAGGGTCGCGGTCAGGCGCAGGCTTCGCTTGCCGGCGAGCGCCGCGGCCTCGAGCACCGCCTGTTCGCTGTCATAGCTACCGGAGAAGCCGATGCCGACCTCGTGGCCGCCGAAGATCGGATCGTCCTTGGCCGGCGTGTGCTCCTGATTGAGGATCTGCCCCTTCCAGCGGCCCTTCGCGGCGGTGTAGCTGCCGAGATAATAGAACGCGGCATCGCCGCCGAGGATGCGGCCCTGATTGAGCAGCATCACGCCAGTGAGCCCGCCATCGAGGCCGTCGAGCATGCGCAGATGGATCGAGTACAGGCCATCGGCAATGCCGCCTTCGCCGACGCCGCCGGCGATCGGCACCTCGTCTTCCCTGATCGGCGTCATCACCGACTGGAAGGGCACGCCCGGCAGCTCCTTCAACTCACCCTTGAAGCGATAGAGATCGCCGTCCGCCCAGCCCTTCGCGATCAAGGTCGCATCGTCGGTGCCGGCCATGGCGCGGTAGTTCGGATCGGGATTGTGGCGGACGGTCTTGATCACGACGTCGACGCCAACTTCGGTCTTCTCATAGGTGCCGATATGGGCGAAGGCCGAATTGCCGCCGAGCATCTTGCCATTGCCGGCATGCATCACGGCCCGGCCGACGTTGTCGCCGAGCTGAAATCTGACCTTGTAGAAGCCTTCAATCACCAGCCGTGTCCCCGGCCCTGCGCATCCGGGTCCACTCTATCCCGCTTTCGGCGGCGATGGACAAGTTTCGCGCGGCCGAGACTGACAGGCCACAGGAACGACCGTCATCAGAACGCAAAAATCCGCCGGAGCCTTGCAGCTCCGGCGGATTGAAAGCCAACCCGGGCCAGCCCGGGAGGATCTTAGGCGGCCGCCTTCTTGTCGGCGGGCACGGACGCGATCGTCTTCAGGATCTGCGAAGCGATCTGGTAGGGGTCGCCTTGCGAGTTCGGGCGGCGGTCTTCCAGGTAGCCCTTGTAGCCGTTGTTGACGAAGGAGTGCGGAACGCGGATCGAGGCGCCGCGGTCGGCAACGCCGTAGCTGAACTTGTTCCACGGCGCGGTCTCGTGCTTGCCGGTCAGACGCTTGTCGTTGTCCGGGCCGTAGACCGCGATGTGGTCCATCAGGTTCTTGTCGAAGGCCGCCATCAAGGCCTCGAAGTACTCCTTGCCGCCGACCGTACGCATGTACTCGGTCGAGAAGTTGGCGTGCATGCCGGAGCCGTTCCAGTCGGTGTCGCCGAGCGGCTTGCAGTGAAATTCGATGTCGATGCCGTACTTCTCGGTGAGGCGCAGCATCAGGTAGCGGGCCATCCACATCTGGTCGGCAGCGGTCTTGGAGCCCTTGCCGAAGATCTGGAATTCCCACTGGCCCTTGGCGACTTCCGCGTTGATGCCTTCATGGTTGATGCCGGCAGCAAGGCAGAGGTCGAGATGCTCTTCGACGATCTTGCGGGCGACGTCGCCGACGTTCGAGTAGCCGACGCCGGTGTAGTACGGACCCTGCGGCGCCGGATAGCCTGATGTCGGGAAGCCGAGCGGACGGCCATCCTTGTAGAAGAAGTACTCCTGCTCGAAGCCGAACCAGGCGCCGGCGTCATCGAGGATGGTGGCGCGCTTGTTGGAGGCGTGCGGGGTCTTGCCATCGGGCATCATGACTTCGCACATCACGAGCACGCCGTTGGTGCGGGCAGCGTCCGGGAAGACGGCGACCGGCTTCAGCACGCAATCGGAGCTGTGGCCTTCGGCCTGCTGGGTGGAGGAGCCATCGAAGCCCCAGAGCGGAAGCTGCTCGAGCGTCGGGAACGACGCGAATTCCTTGATCTGAGTTTTGCCGCGCAAATTCGGAGTCGGCGTATATCCGTCGAGCCAGATGTACTCGAGCTTATACTTGGTCATTGAGCCTCTCTGTAGATGATGCGAAAGGTGGGGTTGAGAGCCCCGCACGTTTGTACCCGGCCATCATCGGCCGGCCCCCTACAAGCATTTTGCGTGCCAAAAGGCCGCAGTCTCCAAGGTTCTCCTCGGGGCAGGCTCCTCTCCGCCCGACGGCCGCTTGTCCACAGCGGCATGCGTCACAGCCGCGCACCTTCGCGTGAAGCTGCACCGCAAAATCCCGCGGAAAACGCCTGATTCTGGAGCAGGCCGCCTGGTCCCCCACGTCGCCGATGAAACGCGCATCAACGCCCGGCAATTTTCGCAAAGTCTTCGCCCGTGCCTAGCAACTTTTGGAATGGCCCCAGCGTTGGTCATCTGCGCGGTGCTTTGGAGGGTGCAGAAGGCTGCCTGCCTACAAATTAGGCGGAAACTGATTTCCTTTTCAGCACTTTGCAATTCGGGATGCGCGGCCGATATGGGGATTCCGGTAACCACAATCGAACGAGTCGGGCGCACCATGGAGGCCAAGGCGCTTTCGACCAAGGAGAAATCGCAATGATGAACAATGGTCTGAGTCACGGATCTGCGAAGATCTACCAATTCCCCGCCGGGGGCCGTGCGGCTCTCGCAGGACGCCGCCATGGCGAGACCCGCCTTCCCGCCGATCACGCGTCGCTTCCCGCGAACGTCTCGATCTGCAGCGACAGCTGGTACCATCAGGAAGCGGTCGACGAAGCCAAGCCGAAATGGGATCGCTGATGCCTGTGGCTGGTTTGATACCGCCGCGCCCTCGCAAGCGCTCGGCGGCAGTTCGAAAAAAGGGTCGAAACAACGATGTTTCGGCCCTTTTTAATTCCAGCTGCCTACCCGGCTAGATCCCGGGCTTTTCAACCACCGCGCAGGCCGTGACCGGCCGCTTCAGGTGCTTCACCGTGGTAGGCCCGGACTTGGGAATCCTCAGCGTGACCCCCGCCCCCCGAATAACGCGCTCCCGACACCGCCAGCCGCTTGGCGAGCGTCACCGGCTCGCCGTCGATCTGGAGGAATGCGCGCTTGTCATCGTCATAAAGCCCGACGATGAACTGCGTACCATCGGCGCAGCGGTAGGTTTGGAAGGTTTGCGCATCGGCCTGCCGCGAACCGAGAACTCCAGCTGCAAGCAGGGTGATAGCCAAAACAATGGCCTTGTGTCGGTCCATGATCGCCCCCTGTAATGGACTCAAGGACGCCGCAGCGCGTCCAATGGAACCATAACCCAAGCTGATCCCATGCAAGACTCTTCCCTGAAAGACTCCCCTGCCCGCCACCTCGCCCTGCAAGGCGCCAGCAATTTTCGCGATCTCGGCGGCTATCCGACCACCGACGGCCGCACCACCCGCTGGCGGCACATCTTCCGCTCCAACCATCTCGGCCAGCTCACCGCGGCCGACATCGAGATCGTCAGAGCGCTGGGCGTGCGAAGCGCATTCGATTTCCGTGGGCTTCAGGAGCGTGCAGCCGGCGTCTGCGTCGTGAACGAGATCACAGTACATTCGCTGCCGATCGAGCCGACTGTCGTCGCGGCGCTGCGCGCCGAGCTCGCGAGGGGCACGCTGACGGCGCCGGTCGCGCTGGAGCTCATGCGCGAATCCTATCGCAACTACGTTCGCCACAACACGCACAGCTTTCGCAACCTGTTCGGCCATCTCCTGGAAGACCGCGCGCCGCTCGTGATCCATTGCACAGCGGGCAAGGATCGCACCGGCTTTGCCAGCGCGCTGATCCTTCATGCGCTCGGCGTCGCCGATGACGTCATTGCCGAGGACTATTTGCTGACCAACCAGCACTACAAGCGCGATGCGACGGCGGCCATCGACCTGCCGGAGGACGTCCGCAATGCCATCGGCAGCGTCGAAGCCTCTTACCTTGCTGCAGCCTTCGAAGCCGTTGGCAAGGACTATGGCGATATCGAAACCTATCTGCGCGACGGCCTCAAGCTCGGCACGGTCGAGCGGACCGCGCTGAAGGAGCGCTATCTGCAGGCGTGATCAGGATTGCCGATCGGCGGGAAGCCAGCTTGCGGCCAGGACGGCGTCTGTGATCGCTCGGCAAAGCGCTTTGGAAACCTGGAGCGTGCTCCAGTCGCTTTGATGGAGCATGTCGGGACAATCCGTAGGATCGAGCAATTGCTCGAACGATACGCCGTTCTGCACGTGCCAATGCCTCATCAGGGCCCAACGCTGAAACACGTTGACCTTTTTAGTTTCCGCGATCCTGCGGATCTCCATGACCATCTTTTCCGAAAGCTCCGCCTTGTCGTCACGGAGCATGGCCGTCCCATATTGCGGATCGATCAACACGACGTCCATCGGCTGCTCTCGCGGCTGAAGCAACCGGTGCACCCCGTCGGTGATCGCGTCGACAACATCCTTGAACTTGTACTTATCTTTGTGAAAGACCGCGTTGGTACCGATCTGCCAAAGCACCAGCGAGGGGCTGTCGGGAAAGATATCGGTCTTGAAGCGTTTCAACTCTTCCGGTGCTTCCTGCCCGCCCTTGCCCCGGTTTAAGACATCGATCCGAGTGTTCGGTAATGGCTCGGCATAGTGCTGCCGCAGATACATCTCGAGGCGATAGGGGCAAGGCACGACGTCCGCCCGTCCAGCCGTCGAGGACGATCCCATCGCGACGATACGAACCGGCTCTGATCCGCGCAGCGCATTGAACAGGTTTCGCAGCGGGTGTTGGAGCTTGATGATGCCTTGGGGAGCGTCCACGGCCGGCAGACTCTCGGACATATCAATCCCCTCCCGCCATCCAAGGTTGCGTCGATCATTCAGCCTTGAAGCCGCCGCCATTGCAAGTCCAATTCGAGCGGAGCAATGGTCGGCGCGAACTGAAACAATGGAGAGTCTCGTGCAGGGAAAAGTGATTGTCGTGACCGGTGCGCTCGGCGCGCTTGGCAAGGTGGTCACCGAGACCGCGCAGGCGCGCGGCGCGCGTATCGCGGGTATCGACTATGCGCCTTCGCAAGCCCCTGCAACGCCTGAAAGCATCGAGATCGGCCGCGTCGACCTGTCCGAGGCGGCGCAGGCGAAGGCGGCCGTCGATGCGGCCGCAAGGCATTTTGGCCGGCTCGACGCGCTGATCAACATCGCCGGCGGCTTCGCTTTCGAGACCGTCGGCGACGGCGACATCACGACTTGGCAGCGCATGTACGCGCTGAACGTGCTCAGCGCGCTCAACACCTCGCGTGCGGCGTTGCCGCACCTCGCCGCATCCAAGGCCGGCCGCATCGTCAATCTCGGCGCCATGGGCGCGCTCCAGGCCGGCAGCGGCATGGGGCCCTATGCGGCTTCGAAGGCCGGCGTGCATCGCCTCACCGAGGCACTTGCCAACGAGTGGAAGGGCAAGGTCACGGTGAACGCCGTGCTGCCCTCGATCATCGACACCAGGGCCAACCGCGCGGACATGCCAAAGGCGGACTTTTCCAAATGGGTGACGCCGCAGGAGCTTGCCGAAGTCATCCTGTTTCTCGCCGGTGACGGCGCAAGCGGCATCACGGGGGCGCTGATCCCGGTTGGCGGACGGGTGTGAGTCGAAGCTTGGGCGGCGGCATCCGGGCGTCAGCTGTGATTCAATCTGAGCCGAGAAGGCTCTAGACTGCTCCCGACTGATTCTCCGATCGGACATTCCCTTGGAAACCGCGCTCTATCTGCCCGTCAAACGCTTCCTCGAAGAGCTCGGCTTCACCGTGAAGGGCGAGATCGGCGGCTGCGACCTTGTCGGCCTCAGCGCCGGCGATCCACCTGTGGTGGTGATCGGCGAGCTGAAGCTCACCTTCAATCTCGAGCTGATCCTCCAAGCGGTCGACCGCGCGCCGGCCGGTGACGAGGTCTGGATCGCCGCCAGGATGTCGGCCCGCGGCAAGGGACGCGAAAGCGATGCGCGCTATCGCAATCTCTGCCGCCGTCTCGGTTTCGGCATGTTGGGGGTCACCGATCGTGGCCAGGTCGAGGTGCTGGTGAAGCCGCCGACGGCGGCGCCGCGCCGCGAGCCGAAGGTCCGCTCGCGCCTCGTTGCCGAGCATCAGCGCCGCCAGGGCGATCCCGTGCTCGGCGGCAGCACCCGTGCGCCGATCATGACGGCCTATCGGCAGCAGGCGCTGGCCTGTGCCTCGGTGCTCGCCGCGGGCCCGCGGCACGTACGCGAGTTGCGCGAGCGCTGTCCCGATGCCGGCAAGATCTTGCTTAACAATGTGTATGGCTGGTTCGAGCGGGCCGAACGTGGGATTTACGGGCTAACCGAGGCGGGGCACGCGGCGTTGAAACGCTGGCCACAGCAACGGGTTGAAACCGATGCAGGTGCCGCGTCACGGCCGTGACACCCGACCGGTGCATAGCTGAGATGCCACACCGATTCCATATTGCAATGCAACATTCACGGCACTAGGTATCCCGGCATCAAGACGAGGCCGTTATGAGCGCAGACTGGAATACCAAATATGGCACGCGGCGCGTGCGCCACGATCCGCCCACCCTGGACGAGGCGATCTTCGCCGCTGTGGGCATCACCGACGATCAGGAGCAGCAGGCCGAGATCGCGGCAGCGCTGATGGGGATGCCGCTCGATGTCGTGCAGGCCGAGGTCAAGAAGCAGGCCCGTACCAACAGCCGCATCACTGCCACGCGCGTGATCGCCGGCGAACAGGGCGCGCAGCGCTCCGTGGTGGTCGAACGCCGCGTCGTCCGCCGTTTCGGCAACGACAAGCGCACCGGCACCTGAGCGCTCACCTCGTGACCCAGAATACGAAAGCGGACCGGCCTTGCCGGTCCGCTTTTTGTTTTACGCGGCGCGATTGCCGTACATGCTGGAGATGATCTTCCAGCAGGTCGAATTGAAGCTGAGCAAAGCCCGGCCTGCCGTGAACGGCGAAGCCGCGAGATCTGCAAGCTCTGCCTCGGGCGTCTTGGCGAGATCGATCGTGCCGGTCGATTCGCCATGGCGGAATGACAGATCCGCGCCGAACTTCCTGGCCAACGCCCGCATGGCGTGATTCTCGGCGCCGGTGGTGATGCGCAGGCGCTTGTAGCCCTTCCAGCGCGCTTCCGCGATCAGGCGGCGGAACAGCACGGTGCCAACGCCGTGGCGGCGCGCGGAGGTCTCCACGCTGAAGGCGACCTCGGGCAGCGAATCATCCTCCGCGGGATGCAGCTCGGCCGCACCGCGGACCACGCCATCGACGATGTAGGCGACGATCACGGTGCCGTCTTCGGCGCACCGGGCGGCGTAGCGCTCGATGAAGCTGTCGTCGAGAAATCCGTTGAAGCGGTCGTGCCGGCTTGCGGGATCCAGTCTCAACAGATGATCGCGCAGGAGCGGCAATTCTTCCTGCTGGATCAGGGTCCGCACATAGCCCGGGGCGATGCGGATGGTCTCTTCAAGTACCACGTCAAAACTCCTCTTGGTGTCCCTCGAGGAGGCGTTCGAATCCCTAGGCTCCCAATATTGTGCATCGCACCATAATTTTCAAGATGGGAACCTGCTCAAGTTAGAGGCACCGTGAGCGACCAATTCGTTAACAAAATCAAGCCGCCACGGTCTTACAGGACCAGTTGCGTCTGAGTCACCACGGCCACCAGTCTACCGTCCTCCGTCTCCAGCCGGGTGGTCCAGACCTGGGTCCGCCGCCCCCGATGGACCGGGGTGGCGGTGGCAATGATTGTGGTTCCTTCCTTGGCCCCACCGATGAAATTGGTCTTGCTCTCCAGCGTCGTCGTGCCCTTGGCGTCCTCGGGCAGGTTGATCACGGTCGCCGCGGCGCCGACGGAATCGGCCAGCGCCATCACCGCGCCGCCATGGATGGTGTGGTGAAGCGTGCAAAGATCGGGGCGCACGGTCATTCGCGCCACCACGCGATCTTTTTCAGCCTCGACGAACTCGACGCCCTTGAGCTCGGCAAACGGCATCTTCATCGCTTTAAGTTTCTCGAGCGGCGTCATCGGATCTCCTCCCAATTCCTTGTTGTATCAGCGTGAATTGCTTCGCGCGGCAAAGCAATGACGTCGGAGGTCATGGCCGGGCTGACATCGGCGCAGACATTGTGCATAGGCTTCTCGCATGCGCCACTTCCCGCCCCGCCGCATCGTCTGCCTGACCGAAGAGACGGTCGAAACGCTCTATTTGCTCGGGGAGCAGGACCGCATCGTCGGCGTCTCCGGCTACGCCGTCCGTCCGCCCCAGGTGCGGCGGGAGAAGCCGCGGGTGTCGGCGTTCGTGTCGGCGGACATCCCGAAGATCCTGGCACTGCAACCGGACCTGGTCCTGGCCTTCTCCGATCTCCAGGCCGGCATCGTTGCCGATCTCGTCCGCGCCGGCGTCGATGTCCATGTCTTCAACCAGCGCGACGTCGCCGGGATCTTGACGATGATCCGCACGCTCGGTGCACTGGTCGGCGCCGCCGAGCGCGCGGAGGACCTCGTTCAGGATCTTGAGCGGCGCCTCGCCGCGATCGCCGCGGCGCCCCGTCCCTCGCCGCGGCCAAAAGTCTACTTCGAGGAATGGGACGAGCCGCTGATCTCGGGCATCGGCTGGGTGTCCGAGCTGATCGAGATCGCCGGCGGCGAGGATGCGTTTCCCGAGCTGCGGCATCGGCAGGCCGCGAAGGACCGCATCGTCTCGGCGGACGCTGTGCGTGAGGCCGCGCCCGATGTGATCCTCGCTTCATGGTGCGGCAAGAAGGTCGTGCCTGCTCGCATCAAGCAGCGCGACGGCTGGAGCGAGGTTCCGGCCGTGCGCGACAATCGCATTGTCGAGATCAAGTCGCCGATCATCCTGCAGCCGGGACCGGCGGCGCTGACGGACGGGCTTGATGCAATCGTGGCGGCGCTGTGGGGCGAGCGCCCCTGATCTCTCCGTCGTCATTGCGAGCGAAGCGAAGCAATCCAGAGTGTCTCCGCGGAGGGATTCTGGATTGCTTCGTCGCAAGAGCTCCTCGCAATGACGACTGGGCGCGCGCTCTTCCTCACGTCACCGCATTCACGACCTGGTACTCCGGCCGCCGCCACACCTCGCCTGCGATTACTTCCTCAATCATCTCGGCCGCCCGCACGATCTCGCTCTCGCCGATATACAGCGGCGTGATCCCGAACCGCATGATGTCGGGCGCGCGGAAATCGCCGATGACGCCGCGGGTGATCAACGCCTGCATGGCGGCGTAGCCGCCGTCGAAGGCGAAGGAGACCTGCGAGCCGCGGTGCGCGTGCACGCGCGGCGTCACCAGCTTCAAGGACGGGCAGCGGTGCTCGACCTCCGCGATCAGGAGATCGCCGAGCGCCAGCGATCGCGCCCGGACCTCGGCGATATCGACGCGGTCCCAGATGTCGAGCGAGGCCTCCAGCGCCGCCATCGCCAACACTGGCGGCGTGCCGACACGCATGCGCTCGACGCCGCCGGCCGCGGCATAGGCGAGTTCGAACGCGAACGGCTTGGCATGACCCATCCACCCCGACAGCGCCGCGCGCGCGCTGTCGGCGCAGCGCGGTGCGACGTAGAGGAAGGCCGGCGCGCCGGGGCCGGCGTTGAGATATTTGTAGGTGCACCCCGCGGCGAAATCCACACCACAACCCGCGAGATCGACCGGCAGCGCGCCGGCGGAATGGGCGAGATCCCAGACCGTGACGATGCCGAGCGCATGCGCTTTCGCGGTGAGCTTCGCCATGTCGTGGCGGCGTCCGGTGCGGTAGTCGACCTCGGTGATGTAGAGGACTGCGACCTCTTCCGACAGCGCGGCCTCGATCTTCTCCGGCGCGACCAGACGCAATCGATGACCCCGCCCGAGCGTTTCGATCAAGCCTTCGGCCATGTAGAGGTCGGTCGGGAAGTTGCCGATATCCGACAGGATCACCTTGCGCGACGCGTTCAGGTCGAGCGCGGCCGCGAGTGCCTGATAGACCTTGAGCGACAGCGTGTCGCCGACCATCACGGAGCCGCCCTCCGCGCCGATCAATCGTGCGATGCGATCGCCGACATGGCGCGGCTGGGCATACCAGCCGGCGGTGTTCCAGGCGCGGATCAGCTCGTTGCCCCACTCGTCAGTGATGACGCGGTTGACACGCTCGGCAACGCCTGTTGGCAGCGCACCGAGCGAATTGCCGTCGAGATAGATCACGCCGTCGGGCAGATGGAACAACGCCCTGGTGTCGTCATAAACGCGAAGCTGCGACTTGGTCATGGACATCTCTAGAGAATGGTACGCACGCGCCAGAGTTCGGGAAACAGCTCGACCTCCAGCATGCGCTTGAGATAGCTGACGCCGCCGGTGCCGCCGGTACCGCGCTTGAAACCGATGACGCGCTCCACCGTCGTCACATGGTTGAAGCGCCAGCGCCGGAAATAATCCTCGAAATCGACCAGCTTCTCAGCGAGCTCGTAGAGCATCCAGTGCGTCTCCGGCGTCTCGTAGACCTGGCGCCAGGCCTGCAGCACGCCCTCATTCAAGCTGTGCGTCTCGCGCACGTCACGCCCCAGCACGGCCGCGGGCATCTTGAGCCCGCTGCGGTCGGCGAGCCGGAGCACTTCGTCATAGAGGCTCGGCATCGCAAGCTCGGCTTCGAGCAGCTTCGTCACTTCGGCGTCGTGCGCATGCGGCTTCAGCATGGCATGATTGCGGTTGCCGAGCATATATTCGATCAACCGGTATTGGCGCGACTGGAAGCCCGAGGACTGGCCCAGCTGCGAGCGGAAGCGGGTGTATTCGCTCGGCGTCATGGTGCGCAGCACGTCCCAGGCGCCGTTCAGCTGCTCGAAGATGCGCGATACCCGCGCCAGCATCTTCATCGCGGGCTGCACTTCGTCCCGCGCGATGGCGCGGCGCGAGGCGCTGAGCTCGTGGATGGCAAGGCGCATCCACAGCTCCGTGGTCTGATGCTGGATGATGAACAGCATCTCGTCGTGCGCTTCCGAGAGCGGATGCTGCGCGCCGAGGATCGCATCCAGCGCCAGATAGTCGCCATAAGACATGCGCCGGGCGAAATCGGTCTCGGCGCCTTCGCTTGCAGGATCGTAATCGCTGGACGTCATGACAGGTCCTTTCGATCGATCATCCCTCGCCCCGTCAGTCGAGGCCGATCAGGCGTCCGGTGATCGACGATGATGGGTCCTTGAGCCCATCGATCACAGTAAAATGGTTGAGCCCGGGATCGATCACGAGGTGCGTCGGCACGTCGAAACCGGTCCAGACATTGGCCATCAAGTCAGACTGGCGGATGAATTCGGGGCGTTCGCTGCCACCAACCCACGCGGTCACAGGCACATGCCCGCGCGGCAGATGCAGCGCTGCGCTTTCCAGGGTCGCCTCCTCCACGGTCATACGCAGCGTCTCGTTCATCTTGGTCTTGAGGAGCGGACGCAGATCATGCAGGCCGCTGATCGAGAGCGTCCCGGCAATGCGGTTGTAGACGGCAGGCTCGAGCCGGCTGTCGTCGCACAGCATGCGCGTGACGAGATGGCCGCCGGCAGAATGGCCGGCAAGCCGGATCGGCCCTGCGACTAGCGAAGCCGCCTTGGCGATCGCGGCGGTGATCTCGGCGGTGATGTCGGAGATGCGCGCGGCCGGCGTCAGCGTGTAGCTTGGCTGCGCCACCGTCCAGCCATGATGCCGGGCGCCTTCGGCGAGGTCGGTCCAGGTCGACTTGTCGAAACGCATCCAGTAGCCGCCGTGGACGAAGACGACGAGACCCTTGCTGTCACCGTCGGGCAGGATCAGGTCGAGGCGCTGGCGCTCGCCGGCGCCGTAGGCGATGTCCGCACGAAAATCCTTCAGTCCGGCGCGGTAGGCTGCCGCCCGCTCTGCCCACAGCGCCGGCATCTTGTCCGAGCCCGGGATATGGGCCGAATTGGCATAAGCATCATCCCAATCGCGCATCGTTACTCCCAAGGACTTAAAAGGCCCAGCGAACCCGCCTCCAGTCTGCCACCGGCGCGGCCGCCATCCTAGTCTTTATTTTAAGCTTAAAGGATTTAGGCGCACTGGTGGTGGCAGTCGCTGGGGCCGCGATGCCGTAGGGTGGGCAAAGTGAAAGCATGCCCACCGTCTACCTCGAGATTGAGGGAAAGGAAAATGGTGGGCACGGCGCAAGCGCGCCTTTGCCCACCCTACCGGACTTTCATCCGTCATTGCGAGCGCAGCGAAGCAATCCAGAATCTATCCGCGGCGGCAGTCTGGATTGCTTCGTCGCTTCGCTTCTCGCAATGACGGCGGTGAGAGGCCTACGCCTTCTCCACGCCGCACCATTCCGCGATGAACAGCGCCATCGCCTTGGTCGTCTTCTTCAGCGAGTCCAGGTCGACGAACTCGTTGAAGCCGTGCATCTCGCCGCCGCTCGCGCCGAAGCACAGGCTCGGGATGCCGTGGTTGAGGCCGTAGAAGCGGGTATCTGTGAGCGCGGTGAACACGAGGTCTTCGACCGCGCCGCCATAGACGGTATTGAAGGCCTTGCCGAACGCGGCCTCGGGCGCGGCGGCGTCAGTCAGTTCATACCCCTCCGACAGGAACCCCGACCATTCGATCTCCGGCGGGTTATTGGCGAGGAAGCGGTGGTTGCGCGCGGCTGCCGCAACGCAGGCCATGATCTCCTTTTGGTGATCGGCGATCGACCAGCCCGGCAACACGGCAATCCGGCAGTCGACGTCGCACCAGGCCGGCACGCTGGAGGCCCAGTCGCCGCCCTTGATGATGCCGGGGTTGAAGTTGATGGGGTGGTTGAGCGCCTTGAAATGCCGATCGGCTTTCGCGCGCTCGTTCCATTCGATCTCGAGTTTTTGCAGCGACTGGATCAGATGATAGGCCGCCATGATCGCATTTGCCCCGGAGCCGGCGAAGGCCACGTGAGTCGGATGCCCCTTCACGCGCAGGCGGAACCAGATCACACCGACCTGCGAGCGCACCATCTTGCCGCCGGTCGGCTCCGGGATGAAGCAGGCATCGGCACGATAGCCGCGCTGAAGCGTCGAGAGCGCGCCGACACCGGTGCTCTCCTCCTCGATCACGGACTGGAAGTGGATCCGCGCCGTCGGCTTGAAGCCGGCGGCCGTGATCGCATCGAGCGCATAGAGCGCGCCGATGGTGCCGGACTTCATGTCGCAGGCGCCGCGGCCGAACATCTTGCCGTCCTTGATGACGGGCGAGAACGGCGGCGTATCCCACAATTCCAGCGGACCTGCCGGCACCACGTCGCAATGGCCCTGAAGGATCAGTGATTTGCCGGCGCTGGTTTGCGGGCGATAGGTGCCCACCACAGAACGCGCCTTGGAGAAGTCGTGCTCGATCGGGCCGAAGCCACGCAGATCCTTGAGGTCGTCGACATTGATATGCCAGTCGTCGACCTCGTAGCCGCGCTGGCGCAAGAGGTCTCCGATCATGTCCTGGCACGGTCCCTCCGCCCCGCGGGTCGAGGGGATCGCGACGAAATTACGTGTGGTCGCAAGCTGGGCTTCGAAGCCGGCGTCGACGGCGTCAAGAATCCTCTGCTGCGTTTCGGCATCCATCAGGCAACTCCAATCGGCATTCAGATCATCGATGGAGCGCAGGCTAGCCGATTTCAGCCGTTCGGGTACTCCACAAAATAAGCATCCCTCAATGCATCTTCGAGCAGTCGGCCTTCCGAATAGCCCGCCAGTGTCGCAGGCCGGCTGACGCCGTCGAGCAGGCGCGGACACGGCTCGGGCGCGCCGAGCACCGTGCGCACCGGGATGCGCTCGGCATAGATCGGCAATTCGTAGTCCTCATCGTCGTCGGCCACGCCCTTGGCGCGGACTTTGGCCGAGGCCTCCTCGATCTCCATCGCAATGAAGGAGGTCGCCTTGATCTCCTGCGTGTTGCTCTGGCGCAGGTTCGCCGTGCGCCCCGGGAAGAAGCGGTCGACCATCGCGATCACCGCACGCTCCTTCTCCTCGAGATCGGTGACGAGGTAGGCCGTGCCGAACGCCATCACGGCGCGGTAGTCGGCGGAGTGATTGAAGCCGCAGCGCGCCAGCACGAGACTGTCGAGTTGCGCAACCGTCAGGCACACGCGCTCGCCTTTGGTCTGGTTGCGCAGCATGCGGCTGGCGCTGCTCCCATGCCAGTACAGCTTCGTTCCTTCGCGCCAGAAGAAGGTCGGCGTGCAATAAGGCTGGCCGTCGATGACGTAGGACACGTGGCACAGCATCGAGGAATCCAGGATGCGGTGAACGGTCGCGTGATCGTAGAAGCCGCGGTCGTGACGACGCTTCACCTGGTTGCGCGCTGACGTCGGATAGGAATTGGAAGTCTCAACCTGGCTCACGGCCGCACCCCGGAATTGGAAACAATCCAGGAGAGTTGTAGCGGCGGATTTGGTCTGCGATAGTGCCAATTCCATGCAAAAAATTCCAACCAATTCTTCCTCGCCGACCAAGGCCGAGCTGCCGCTCGACCTCGCCGGTCCGCACATCACGGCGGGCGCCTCGGCCGCGCACCGGCTGTACCAAGCGCTGTGCGAGATGATCGTCTCCGGTCTCGTCAAGCCCGGCGAAGCGCTGCCGCCGTCGCGGACGCTGGCGCAGCAGACCGGCTTCCGCCGCAATGCCGTCGTCACCGCCTATGAACGCCTGATCGCCGACGGTTTTGCCGAGGCGACCGTCGGTTCCGGCACCTTCGTCGCAGCGCGGATTCCGGCGCGCGCGGCCGAGACGAAGACGCCCAAGGCCGTGATCGAAACGCCCAGGCAAGGCGCGTTCGCGCTCGGCTGCACCCATATCGACGAGCGGGCGCTGCAGCGCTTCCGCGCCTTCGTCGGCCGCCGCATGCGCGCATTCGGACCCGAGCATCTGCACTATGGCGGTCCCCGCGGCAGCCGCGAGCTGCGCGCGGCAATCGCCGATCACCTGTTGTCGGCGCGAGGCCTGCGCTGCGACCCCGATCAGATCATGCTCACATCAGGCACGCTGCATGCGCTGCGCATCGTGCTGAGCGCAATCCTGAAGCCAAACGACAAGGTCTGGTGCGAGGACCCCGGCTATCCGATCGTGCGCCAGACCATCGCACAATGCGGATATCGCACCGTGCCCGTTCCCGTCGACGCGCACGGCCTGCACGTGGCCAAGGGCCGTGCGGCGGCGCTGTCTGGGCGCGCGGCCTATGTCACGCCGTCGCACCAGTTTCCACTGGGCGTCCAGATGTCGATGCCGCGGCGGCTCGAGCTGCTGGACTGGGCGAAGCAGGCCGGCGCCTTCGTGCTGGAGGACGATTACGACAGCGAGTTCCGCTATGACGGCGCGCCGCTGATGTCGCTTGCCGGCATCGATCACCTCCAGCGCGTGATCTACATGGGCACCTTCGCCAAGACCCTGTTTCCGGGCCTGCGTATCGGCTATTGCGCCCTGCCCGAGCGCCTGATCGGGGATGCGACTGCTGCGCGCGCCGCGCTCGACCGCTTTCCCGGCACGCTGATGGAAGGCGCGGTGGCCGATATGCTCAATTCCGGCGCCTTCGCTGCGAACCTCAAGCGGGTGCGCAAGCTCTATCGCGAGGCGCGTGATGCCCTGGCCGCGACGCTGGAAGCCGAATCCGACGGCGCGCTATCGGTGCCGGTGCCCTCACAAGGGCTGCATCTTGTCGCCCAGTTTGAACCGTCGGTCGATCTGGCGGTGGCGGTAGAGGCCAGGCAGGCCGCGGGCGCGGACGGATGGCTGCTCGCCGACACCTATTCGCGCGCGCGTCCCCTGCCCGGCTTCGTGCTGGGATTTTCCGGCCACGCGATTCCGAAGCTTGTGGCGTCAGCGGAACGGCTGGCCCGGGAATCACGCGCCGCACTGCGCACGAGAGCCAAATCGGCCCGGCGGGCGTGACGAAGCCTCACTACCAGAATCGCAAGCCCATCCCTACATTGCGGCATCGATGCCGGGACCTCACATCATGCTTTTCCGCCGTGCAGTCTGCCTCTCGCTCCTGCTCTCCGCCGCGCTCGCGACGACGGCGCATGCCGTCACCGTGGGACGCGAGCAGGACATCGTCGACCTCAAGCTCGGCCAGCGCGTGCTCGTGGATGACGGAACCTGCCCCGCCGGACAGGTGAAGGAGGTGCGCGGCGCGAAGATGACCGACAAGGGCGTCGCGCGGACCAGCGCCTGCGTGCCGCGTTACGGTCCGAAGACGAAATGATCAGAGCATGATCCGGAAAAGTGCGCAGCGGTTTCCGACGAGATCATGCTCGATAACGCGGCGCGCTACTTCGCCGGGTCGAACATGCACTGCAAGGTCGGCTTGGCGATCTTGGTGAAGGTCTCGCCGATTTCGCCCTGCTTGGACGTCGGCACCCAGTCGGTCTCGATCGTCGGTACGCCGGTCTCGCTGATGCCGCGCAGCAGCGCCTCGCGCAAATCGCGGTCCTCGACGACGGCGGCGGCATGGTCGTGCAGGCAACCGCAGACCTCTTCCGGGTGCTCCCAGCGCCCGAGCATGCGCGGCGCACATTGACGCACGAATTCGCTGCGGGGATCCGGCAATCTCGAGGGAGCGCGTACCTGCGCCTGAGCGGCATTCATCGTCAGGAGGGATATGAACGCTGCGGCGCAGAAGCGAACAAGCATGGTGGCCATTGCCGGCTGATTTTCTTGTTGGCGATCAAAAGCGCGTGGCGAGCACGATCGGCTGCGGTGCGGTGATCGTCAGCGGCGAACCACTGTACTGGAAGGTGCCGACACCGGGCAGACTGCCGTCCGGTGCACCTGCGAACGAGGAGCCGGCGAGCACGAAACCGAAGGCAAGGATGAAGCTGAGCGCGCGCATGGTCTTGTCTCCGAATCGTGGCCGGCGGTGCGCCGTCGACGTGGTGAAGCTGATAACCATGGGCGGTTTCGCGCGTGATGCGCCAAAAGCCGAAAATGGTTTCATCTTCGTGAGAATTGTTTCGTGGCATTCGGGACGACGAAACATTCGGCCAAAAAGCCCAATCATTTCAGATGGCCCGCGCTCCGGCCCAAAGCCGCCCGACAAGTTCCTGTTCAAGCTTGGGGGAGCCTCGGATGCAGGCGCCGTCACGCGCCAGCCTCACGCGCTTCACACGCATTTTACGTTTTTCTGCTGAAGAGGAAGCCGAACGAAGGCTGGGCCCTGTCGAACCGGGGGCGCTTCGGCTGCGACCCAAGCCATCGAAATCGAGACGCCCGGGATCACCGGGCGCGTTCACGTGAGGGATGGCCATCATGATGCCGACAGATCGCGCCGCGACACACGAGGCGGACCAATGGACGGGCCGCGGAGATCAACGCCCCGTTCGCAACGGCGCCACGTCATCTGGTGAAATGGCGCTGCAATCAAACCGCGGCTTTGAAGCCGCGCCACAGACCTTCGTGCGGCTGACCGGATCGTATCTTGCAACGCCGCGCGCCAGCCGCGCTGTCGTCACTGAGTGAACGCAGCGCGTCAATGCGTGAAGAACTCCCCGCACTTCTGGACGCTTGCGTCCGCAGGTCCCCACGGCATGATCGGCACCGTCGAGGTTGAGTTCTTCGGCGAACCCTCGATCAGCTTGTCCGAATAGACCATGTAGACCAGCACGTTACGCTTGGCGTCACAGCCGCGCACAATCTGCATCCTTTTAAAGAACAGCGAACGGCGCTGGCGGAACATGTCGTCGCCCTGCTCCATCTTGTTCTTGAACTTGATCGGGCCGACCTGGCGACAAGCGAGCGAGATGTCCGAGACCTCCTCGGCCAGGCCCAGCCAGCCCTTGAAGCCGCCCTTCTCCGGCACCGTGAAATGACAGGCCACGCCCTCGACCTCGGGGTCGTCGAGGCCATAGGTCGCGAGCTTGTCATTCGGGCTCATCCATTTGAACACGGTCGAGCGGCGGAAGATCAGATCCGGCTCGTCGGCAGCTCTCGCGGAAGCCACCGGAACAGCCAGAGCCAGGAGGAATAAAGCGAGGCCTTTCAAGCGGATGCCGGCAAGACCAGGGAAACGAGATGACATGAAGTTCTCCGGTAACAAGTCACCGCAATGTAGGCATCGCCTGGCCGGTCAGGAAGACGAGCGGCAAGCGGCGCGGTCGCCGTTTACCGCTCTGTGAGGCTTTTCTGCTACGTCCCGAACAAAAGTCGCTGACGGCAGAACCACTTTGCTAGTGAACGCGTATCCCCTCTGCGAGACTAATGTCTGATTTGGATTATGGATTCGAGGATGAATAGCGTGAACGGGTCCGGTTCGTCAGCTAAACCGGCGCGGCTGTGGCAGGTCGTCATTTTGGCGGCGGCAGGCGCGATCGGTACGGCCGGCCAGGCGGACGCAGCGTATTATTATTGGACCGATTATTCCGACGGGTCCTATTACCCCAGGCAGGATCGGCGTCCCGAAATGCCGCGCCAGAAGCCGCAGAAGCGCAGTGCGGCGGGCAAGAAGGAGATCGCCGCCGCGAAGGAAGCCGGCACCAAGCCGCAAGGCCCGCTGGTCATCGTGGTCTCGATCGATCGGCAGAAGGTGACGGTCTACGACACCAATGGCGTGTTCGCGGAATCCCCGGTGTCGACAGGCATGAAGGGCCATTCGACGCCGATGGGTGTGTTCAGCGTCATCCAGAAGCACAAATTCCACCACTCCAACATCTATAGCGGCGCGCCGATGCCGTACATGCAGCGGATCACCTGGTCCGGCGTAGCCATGCATGCGGGCGTGCTGCCGGGCTATCCGGCCTCCCATGGCTGCATCCGCATGCCGATGGCGTTCGCGGTGAAGATGTGGAACTGGACCAGGATGGGCGCGCGCGTGATCGTGGCGCCCGGCCAGATGTCACCGCAAAGCGTCTCGCATCCGCTGCTCGCCTCCGTGCGTGTGCCGCCGCAGCCCACTGCCAGCCTCGCGCCGCAGATCAATGCCGATGACAAGGCCGATAAGGGCGAACTGCAGACCAAAGTCACCGAAGCCAAGGCGACTGAAAGCACGGCAGCAGAGACGAAGACCGCCAGCGCGGACAGCGTGCTCGAACTGCGCACGTCGGTCGGCCACACCGTGATGTCGGATGTGACCACCGGCAATGCACCCGCCCGCGAGCAAGCCGCCGCGCCGGCCGACAAGATCGAGACCAAGACCGCCGAGGCATCTGACGTGGCTGAAGCCCCCAAGGCTTCAACAGCGGCCGACAAGCACGACGCCGCCAAGACCGAGCCGGCAAAAGCCGAGCCTGCCCAGTCCGAAGCAGCCAAGACCGAAGCTGCCGCCCCCGCGAAGAAGCCCGACACATCGGCGCCGGCACTCGCCGCCTCGCCCGACGTGAAGAAGGACGAGACTCGCGTTGCCGATCCCGCGCCTGCGGCAAAGCCGGACGCGCCGAGGCGCGCCGGCCAGATCGCCGTCTTCATCAGCCGCAAGGATTCCAAGCTCTACGTCCGGCAGAATTTCGCTCCGCTGTTCGAGGTGCCCGTCACCATCGCCGCGAGTGACAGGCCGCTCGGCACGCATGTCTTCACCGCCGAACTCGACAAGGCCGATTCCAATGCCCTGCGTTGGTCGGTGGTGTCGCTGCCGATCTCCGTCCGCGCAGCCGTGCGCGATGACGACGGACGCGTGTCACGCCGCCAGCGCGGCGCTGCCGTGATCCCCGTTGCCGCAAAGCCGGTGGTCACGCCGGACAGTCCGACGGAAGCCCTCGACCGCATTGCGATCCCCGCCGACACCATGGCAAAGATCAACGAGATGCTGACCACTGGTGGCTCGATCATCGTCTCCGACCAGGGCATCAACCAGGGCGAGACCGGCGAAGGCACCGACTTCATCGTCCGCCTGTACTGAGCTTCATGGCTCCCGATAACGCGGTGTTGACGAGTGACGTCGCACCGGCGGGGTAACATGCGCTCCGGATCATTTCGGGGGACGCCGTCATGATGAACCGCAGAACCTTGCTCACCGCTGCGCTTGCAGGCATGCTTGCACCCGCAACACGCGCATTCGCCGACGGCGGCATGAGCCGGATCTCGGCCTATGCCTTCTCCTTTCCCGCATTGTCCGGCGACGACATCCGCCTTGCCGCCTTCACTGGCAAGCCGCTGCTGGTGGTGAACACCGCCTCGCTCTGCGGCTACACCCCGCAATATGCGGGTCTTCAGGAGCTCTGGGGCGAATTTCGCGAGCGCGGGCTCACCGTGATCGGCGTGCCCTCCAACGATTTCGGCGGCCAGGAGCCCGGCGGCGCCGGCGAGATCACGGAGACCGCGCACCACCAATACGGCGTTACCTTCCCGATCGCGGCCAAGGCAACTGTGGTCGGGGCGAAGGCGCATCCGTTCTACAAATGGGCAGCCGAGACCCGGCCGAAGGACGTTCCGCGCTGGAACTTCCACAAATACCTGATCGGCCGGGACGGCTATATCGCCGAGGTCTTTCCGTCCGCGGTCGCGCCGACCGATACGCGGGTCAAAACGGCCGTTGTCAAGGCGCTGGCCGACAGTTGACGCGAGCTGCGCCAATCCGGTTGGGCACAATTGTGGCGGGGCATCAAACAGCCGTTGCAATGGCGAGGGCCCACCATCTAGGCTAGGATCGTTTGGGGCAGGATGGTTTTTGCCGCAGGCGAAAAAGCCGCGGCAGAACAACGGGATCAATCTCGAGGACATCACCATGCGTGTGGCGGCAGGACTGATTTTGGTAAGCGCGATGTCGGCTGCGATGACCGGCGCAGCATGGTCGCAGACACCGGCCGCCAAACCCGCAGCGGCAACGCAGGCCGCACCGACGGCAACGCCGGCAGCTGCCCCGCCCGCTGCGGCTCCAGCGGCAGCTCCCGCTACAGCCACCGCCACGCCAGCTGGCTTCGTCAATCCGCCGCCCCCCAAACAGGCGCCGCAGCCGGCGCGCGCAGCCTGCAACACGCCTGGCGCGCTCGGTGTTGCCCGCACCGTCGAGATCGATACCACGGGCGGTCCGGGCTTCGGCTTCGAGCATTTCAAGGAGCTCGACTTCCTGCGCGACAAGGAGGTTGTCCTGACCTTCGACGACGGCCCGTGGCCGCGCAACACACCCGCGGTGCTGAAGGCGCTCGCCGATGAATGCACCACCGGCATCTTCTTCTCCATCGGCAAGCACGCGACCTACGAGCCGGAGATCCTGAAGCAGGTCTACGCGGCCGGCCATACGGTCGGCGCCCACACCTGGTCGCACGCCAACCTCAACAACAAGAAGCTCACGGAAGCGCAGCGCAAGGAAGAGATCGAGAAGGGCTTCAGCGCCGTGAAATGGGCGCTCGGCGGCATCTCGCCGTCGCCGTTCTTCCGCTTCCCGGCACTCCAGCATCCGCCGGAGATGGTCACCTATCTCGGCAATCGCAACGTCGCGATCTTCTCTTGCGATATCGACTCGTTCGACTTCAAGGCCTCCAAGCCCGAGAAGGTGGTCGAGACCGTGATGAAGAAGCTCGACACCAAGGGCAAGGGCATCATCCTGATGCACGACTTCCAGAAGCACACCGCGGAAGCCCTGCCCGAGTTGCTCAAGCGCCTGAAGGCCGGCGGCTACAAGGTGGTGGCGATGCGCGCGAAATTCCCGGCCTCGACACTGCCCGAATACGACCAGGAGCTGCTCAAGGACGCCAAGCTGCCGACGGTGAGCCAGCGCCCGGTCAATTCAGTGGTGACGACCGTTTCGGAATAGAAGGCAATTGTCTTTCCGGTTCGAAGGCTACGTCATCGTCTCCGCGGACGGCATGCTCGCCGACGCGACGCATGTGATGCCGGACAGCCTGAAGTTCGATGGCGACAAGCTGTTCTTCGAGCAGGCGCTCGATCGCGCCGCGCTGGTCGTGCACGGCCGCAATTCGCACGAGCAGCAGCCGAATTCGCCCAAGCGCAAGCGCCTGATCCTGACCCGCAAGATCAAGGCGCTCACCGTCGATCCCGAGATGCCGAACGCGACGTTGTGGAATCCGGAACATGCCAGCTTCGAAGAGGCCTGCGGCTTCGCCGACGTCGCCTCCGGCACCGTCGCGATCATCGGCGGCCCTGTCGTGTTCGACATGTTCATGGATCGCTACGACACGTTCTGGCTGTCGGAAGCCCCGCATGTGCGGCTGCCCGGCGGCGAAGGCTGTTTTGTCGGCGTGCCCAACCGGACGCCACACGACGTGCTCGCCTCGCACGGGATGAAGCCGGGCAGGCCGTATCTGCTCGACGCGGCGCATGACGTCACCGTCACGCCGTGGCGCCGAGCCTAGCGCAGGCGATCTGCGCTACGGCGCCGGAAGGTGATAGGCCAGCACGCCGCGCAACGTGTGCACGGTACCGCCGGCGCTCAGGCTGGTCATGAAATCAGATGCCAGATCGTCCCTCGCTCCAAGATGCGTGACGCGATACTCCGCGCGGGCGGAGATGCTGTCCGTAAAGAAGCGTTCGAAGCCACCGCCAAATGTCGCACCGTGATATTCCCGGGTCGGAGCAGTGCCGGGAAATCCAAGGAAATTGTATGAGATCGACTGCGCGGTCGTTCCGCTGTAGCCACCGAGCAGATAGACCAGCGTCTCCGGCGCCACGAGATAGCCGACGCGTCCGCCGACGGTCCATCCCCACTTCACGGCGGCAAGGTCCGAAGAGATCGCGACACCGGCTCCCCCGGCCGATGCCGTGACCCTGGCGCCGCCATTCGTGCCGGCATCGATCAACCCGAACGCGCCGACGACCCATTTCGGCGCGATCTGGCGATCGTAACCGATCGTGAATGTGCCGCCGACGTCGGCACCGCCGAGACCGGACGCGTTGAAATCCAGCACGCCGGCGAACGAACCCGCGACATGGGGCGTGATGACGTCTCCCCCGATGCCCGCGCCGACGTAAACGCCGGTCCATGTCGGATTGAGCGCCGGCGTCGTCGATGCGGCCGCAGGTCCGCCGAACTGTCCGAAGCGGTAGGCCGCGCCGATCCTGACCACATGCTCGGAGAGGTCGGTGGTCCACACCGCGCCGAGTGGATCGACCGTGGTGTTGCGGCCAAGCGCGACGTAGCGGTATTCGCCGCGCAACGACACGTTGTTGGCGAGCCGATATTCCGCACCGGCGCCGACCGTGTAACCGTGCGACGTCAAACCCGATTCCTGCACGGTGAACGACGGACCTCCCCCGAGGATCACGTAGTTGAGGCTCCAATTTTTGATCCGCATCTCGCTGTAGCCGGCAAGGCCATAGAGCAGGATATCGGGCGTCACCAGAAATCCCGCGCGGCCACCGATCGTCCAACCCTGGTCCAGCGACGGCATCGCGGCGCTCAGGCTCTGGCCAAAAAACGGGCTCGTCGCGCTGGCTGTCGTGCGCTGGCGCGACCAGTCGTAATCGACGAAGCCGCCGACCACGACACGCGGCGCAACCTGGACGTCAAATCCGGCGAAAACAGACAGGCCGAGATCGGCGCCCTGCAGGCCGTCGAGAGTGAACAAATCCGGGCCGCCGCCGACCGGCGTCAAATTCGAACGACCTGTCGCGAAGTCGAAGCCTAACCCTGCGCCGACATAGAATTGGGTCCAGTTCGCGACGGGAACTGCCCGCGGCGGCGCCTTCACCGGCAAATCGGCTGCATGTGCCGTCGCCCCAGCAAATGCAGCAACATGTGCCGCTCCCAGAAGAGCACACGCCGCCCGTCGCTTCGAATGAACCAAGTCCCGCCCCCATAGCCTCCGGTTGCGCCCACGCAACCGTCAGCCCGGTCATATTCTGCACGGACGCAGGTCCACAAGGTCGCAAGCGCGCGTGGTTCACAGCGGACGCGATATTGTGGAACCGCTGTGTTCTCAAAGCCATAACGTGTGAATGAGGGTTCACGCGCACCGCGTACGGAGCCTCGTCTGTTTCCCGTCAGAAACAGACAGTGGTGGCGATTGCGCTTCGCGCAGCCGCCGGGCCAACCCACCCAGTAACGTCCTACACGTCCCCGTAGGCCGCTTCAGCCGGGCGCGTCGTGCGGCCGTAACCCATGATCATGAACAGCGCGCCGATGATCGAGAGGTTCTTGAGCGCATCGACCAGCATCTTGGCGTTGTCGGGTGCCGCCATATTCCAGAAGTCGTAAAACAGCACGGTCGAAACCGCGACGTAGATGATCAGCAACATCGCAAAGAATCGCGCGCCGAAATTCAGCGCGATCATCAGCCCGGCGATGACCTCGAGCGCTCCGACCGCGATCGCGAGCAGTTGCGGGGTGGTCATGGCAGTCGCGGTCTCGACCTGCTTGGCGTAAGGCGCAATCATTTCGGGCACGACGACCTTGGTGGCGATGAAGTCGGCCGTCGTCTGGATCGCGAACAGCTTGGTCGCGCCAGTGTAGATGAACAGCACGGCGAACAGGATTCGCCCGAAAGTCACGAACGCTGGCATGATCGGCCTCTTGGCTCAGGCTTTTTAAAATCGGCGTCTTGACGAAAGTACTGTGCGATTATGAAGAGTCATTCGCCAGTTTACAAACGGGGAAATGGCGAACTGAAGGTAATTCAAAACTAGCGGCGGGCTGTGCAGGGAGTGGCGCTCCCTAGCGGAATCGAACCGACCGGGACAAATTCGGCCACCACTCTCTCGGCGTCATGGCCGGGCTTGACCCGGCCATCCGCGACTTGCTCCACGGTACGAAGATCGTGGAGGCCCGGGCCTTCGCCTCGCCGAAGCGGCTTCGGCCGCGCAGGCGGGACAAGCCGGGCACGACGAGTTTCGTGGAGCGGTGCCCTTATGTGAACAACGTCGGCTGCTGCCGCGAGGCGCGCTCCTGCGCTTCGACCACCGCGACCGCGGTCATGTTGAGGATGCCCCGCGCCGTCACCGACGGGGTGAGGATATGCGCCGGGCGCGCCGGGCCGACCAGGATCGGGCCGACGGGGAGCGCGTCCGCCAGCGACTTGATCATCTGATAGGCGACGTTGGCCGTATCGAGGCTCGGCATGATCATGATGTTGGCCTCGCCCTCGAGCTTGGAGTGCGGCAGCACCATCTTCCGCGCAGCAGCTGAAAGTGCCGTATCGCCCTGCATCTCGCCGTCGGCCTCGATCTCCGGATGCTTCTCCTTCAAGAGCTGGGTCGCCCGACGCATCTTGCGCGAGGACTCCGTGTCGTAGCTGCCGAAATCGGAGTGCGAGACGAAGGCGATCTTCGGCTTGATGTTGAAGCGTTGAACGTGGACGGCCGCCAGCGAAGCGATCTCGGCGAGCTCTTCCGCGCTCGGGTTGGGCCGCACCTGTGTGTCGGCGATGAAGAACGCGCCCTTGCTGGTGATCAGCAGCGCCAGCGCCGCGTAGTCGCTGATACCAGGCGAGAAACCGATGATCTCGCGGACGTGGCGCAGATGGCTCATATAGCGGCCTTCGACGCCGCAGAGCATGGCGTCCGCCTCGCCGCGCGCCACCGCGAGCGCGGCGATCACCGTGTTGTTGGTGCGCACCACCGTGCGCGCCGCATCGGGCGTCACGCCGCGGCGCCCGGCGACCTCGACATAGGACTGCACATAGGAACGGTAGCGCGGATCGTCCTCGGGATTGACGAGGTCGAAATCCTTGCCGGCCCTGATCGACAGCCCGAAGCGCTTGATGCGCGCCTCCACCACGGACGGACGGCCGACCAGGATCGGCGTCGCCAGCTTCTCCTCCAGCACCACCTGCGTGGCGCGCAGCACGCGCTCGTCCTCGCCTTCGGCGTAGATCACGCGGACCGGCTGGGTCTTGGCCTTGGCGAACATCGGCTTCATGACGAGGCCGGAGCGGAAGGCGAAGCGTTCGAGCAGAGCTCTGTATTCGTCGAAATTGGTGATGGGCCGCGTCGCAACGCCCGACTCCATCGCCGCCTTCGCCACGGCGGGCGCGATGCGCAGGATCAGGCGCGGGTCGAACGGGCTTGGGATCAGCGAGCCTGGGCCGAACCCCTGGGTCTCGCCGGTGTCGAAACCCTGGGCCACGGCGTCCGACGGCGCCTCGCGCGCGAGCTGCGCGATAGCCTCGACGGCGGCGTGCTTCATCTCCTCGTTGATGGCGCTGGCGCCGACGTCGAGCGCGCCGCGGAAGATGAAGGGGAAGCAGAGGACGTTGTTGACCTGGTTCGGATAGTCGGAGCGGCCGGTGCAGATCATGGCGTCGGGCCGCACCTTGCGCGCTTCCTCCGGCATGATCTCCGGCGTCGGGTTGGCGAGCGCCATGATCAGCGGCTTGTCGCCCATCGCCTTGGCCATCTCGGGCTTGAGCACGCCGGGCGCCGAGAGACCGATGAAAATGTCGGCGCCGCCGATGACGTCGGCCAGTGTGCGCTTGTCGGTCTTCTGCGCATAGACCGCCTTCCAGCGGTCCATCGAGGTGTTGCGGCCCTCATGCACGAGGCCGTCGATGTCGCAGACCCAGATGTTCTTGCGCTGCGCACCCATCGACACCAGGAGATTCAGCGTCGCGATGGCCGCGGCCCCTGCCCCCGACGCCACGATCTTGACGTCCGACAGCTTCTTGCCGTTGAGCCTGAGCCCGTTGGTGATCGCCGCGGCCACGATGATCGCGGTGCCGTGCTGGTCGTCATGGAAGACCGGGATCTTCATGCGCTCCTTCAGACGGGTCTCGATCTCGAAGCATTCCGGCCCGCGGATATCTTCCAGATTGATGCCGCCGAAGGTGGGCTCGAGCGCGGCCACCGTCTCGACCACGCGGTCGATGGTGTCGGCCGCGATCTCGATGTCGAAGACGTCGATGCCGGCGAATTTCTTGAACAGGACCGCCTTGCCCTCCATCACCGGTTTGGAGGCCAGCGGGCCGATATTGCCGAGACCGAGCACGGCGGTGCCGTTCGAGACCACGGCGACCAGATTGGCGCGGGTGGTGAGCGAGGCGGCCTCGGCCGGATTCTTGGCGATCTCGGTGCAGGCGGCCGCGACGCCGGGAGAATAAGCGAGCGCGAGGTCGCGCTGATTGGCAAGCGGCTTGCTCGCCTGGATCTCGAGCTTTCCGGGGCGCGGCAGACGGTGATAGGCCAGCGCCGCCTGGTGGAGATCATCAGAATAAGACGACATGCGGTGTCTCGCCTCGCGTTACCGGCCTCGAAATGCTTCATCCGGAGCAGCCAGCCCAATGGGAGGGTATTTCCGGGTCGTGGAAACGGGATGAAGCACGGCGGGCGCCCCGGTGGCAACATCCGATTGCGCCCCCATCAACAGGGCGCACGGTCAAATATCTGATAGCGCTAGCTTTCCCTGGACCGCGCGGCATTTCCCGAATATGGCAGGTTGCGCAGTGCAAAACGAGCAACCGGAGTTGGGAATGAAGCGAATCCTGATCGGCCTAATCGTGGCAGTCGTGCTCGCCGCGGGCGGGTGGTTCGGATTCAACCTCTACGTCCAGCACCGGGCGACTAGCGAGGTCGAGGCGGCGTTCGAGCAGATGCGCGCCAATGGCGGCAAGGCGAGCCACGGCAAGATCGCGTTTGAGCTCGCGACCCGGACGCTGACGATCGAGGACATCAATGTCGAGCCCGGCCAGCCGGAGCTGGCCCGCGTCAAGATCGCAAAGGTCACGGCCGCCGGCGTACGCCAGCCAGACGAAGCCCACTTCGCGGCCGACAGTATCGAGGTGTTAGGGGTCGAGGTCGCCTTCACCTACACCGAGCGGGCGAAGCTGAAGGCGAACTACAAGATCCCTGAGATCACCGCTCGCGACTTTTCCGGTCCCACCCGTGCGGCGAGCGCTCCGCTGTCCGGCTCGATCATCGACATGTACCGCTTCATGCTCGCGCAATACGCAACCGTCTCGGCGTCCTCGATTGCGGTGCCGACCATCGCGGTCAACGTCGATGCGGGCACCGGCAATGCCGGCAGCGGAGACTTCATCTATTCCGGTCTCGCGGTCCAGAACGTCAATCGCGGCAAGATCGAAACGGCGAAGACCGATCGCGTCACCTACACGCTCGACTTGAGCCAGCCGGGCAGGCCAGCAAAGATGACCGGCGAGCTGTCCGGGTTGGCCGTCACTGATTTCGACGCAACCGCAATAACGGCCGCACTCGATCCGCAAGGGTCCGGCGATGACGGCTTCCACAGGATCTATCGACGCATCTCTGCCAATTCGTACGCGGTGACGATGGCACCGGGCGTGCGCGTGCAAATCGACAACTTCGCCATCGACGACATCGCGATCCAGCCGTCGAAATTCCGTCCTCTCGAGATCATGGCGTTGATGCCGGCAGACCGCGCGATCCCGACGCCGGCGCAGTCGCGCGAGATGATCACGAAGGTGGCCGACTTCTTCGAGGGGTTTCGGATCGGCAAGGCGGAAATCGGCAAACAATCGATCGAGACGCCGCAAGGGACGGCAAGGCTCAACGCCGTCAAATACGATCAGGATAAATTTGCGCTGGAAGGCCTCGACATGCCGATGCCGCAGGGGCAGCTCAAGATGGAGCGCTTCGCGCTGAAGTCCTTCAGCGCGGCGAGCCTGCTCCGCTGGGCGGCCGGCTTCAGCAATCCCGGCCAGGCGCCCTCGCCCGATCAGATGCTGGGCCTGTTCCGGGTGCTCGAAGGCGCCGAGATCAAGGGCGTGGTTTCGCCGTACAAGAACACGCGGCAACTGGTCACCATCGACACGATTAGCCTGAACTGGGGCCAGCTCGTCGGCTCGATCCCGAGCAAGGCCAATCTGATCGTGAAGATGGTCACGCCCACCGACCCCGCCAATCCGGCGCAGCGGCCGCTGATCATGGCCGGCGTCGACAAGCTCGCGATCGATCTCGATCTCGGCGCGGCCTGGACGGAGTCATCGGGCGCGTTCGCGCTTGCGCCTGCGACCCTCGATCTCGGCAATCTCGCGAAGGCGCAAGCGCGCTTCGCGCTTGCCAAGGTGCCGCGCGCCCTGTTCACCACGACCGACCCGATGGAAGCTATCAGTGAGATGGCGCAGGTCGAGGCCGGCCCGCTCGAGCTCTCCTTGCGCGACAGCGGCGTCGTCGATCTCGTCGTGGCGCAGTTCTCGCGCATGCAGAATGTCAGCCGCGACGCGGCGCGCGGCGCCATCGTCGAGATGATAAGGGCACAGGGCGAGAAGATCGCGGCGTCCAATGTGGATGTCCGGGCGGCGGCGGACGCACTTGCCGGCTTCGTCGAGACGCCAGGGCAGACGCTGACCATCAAGCTGACTCCGCTCGGCAAGGTGCCGGTGCTTCAGCTCATGGATGTCCTGAACAGCGAGCCGATCGTCGCGCTGGCGCAGTTCAGGATCGAGGCTTCGACGGGGCTGTAACAGAGAGACGCGGCTCTCTCCGCCTCGTCATTGCGAGGAGCTCTTGCGACGAAGCAATCCAGAGTCCCTCCGCGGAAAGATTCTGGATTGCTTCGCTGCGCTCGCAATGACGATGTGGAGAGAGTTCCCCACATCCGCGGAAGGCGCGTAGCCCGGATGGAGCGTTAGCGTAATCCGGGACAACTCCGTCAGCGCATGAGATGCCCCGGATTGCGCTCCGCTCCATCCGGGCTACGGGCTGCGTCGTTGCAGATGCAGCCCGCTCCGCCTCACTTCTGCGGCAGGTTCACCCGCACATGCAGCTCGCGGAGCTGCTTGGTGGAGGCGTCCGACGGCGCGCCCATCAGGAGGTCCATGGCCTGCTGGTTCATCGGAAACAGCGAGATCTCGCGCAGATTCGTGGTGCCGCAGAGCAGCATCACGATGCGGTCGACGCCCGCTGCCATGCCGCCATGCGGCGGGGCGCCGTACTGGAAGGCGCGATACATGCCGCCGAAACGATCGACCACTTCCTGCTCGCCGTAACCTGCGATCTCGAACGCCTTCACCATGGCTTCCGGCACGTGGTTGCGGATGCCGCCCGAGGCGATCTCGTAGCCGTTGCAGGTGATGTCGTACTGGAACGCCTTGATGGTCAGCGGATCCTGGCCCTTCAACGCCTCAAGCCCGCCCTGCGGCATCGAGAACGGATTGTGCGAGAAGTCGACCTTCTTGTCGTCCTCGTTGTACTCGTACATCGGGAAGTCGACGATCCAGGCGAGCTCGAACCGTTCCTTGTCGGTGAGGTTCAGTTCCTCGCCGACCTTGTTGCGCGCAAGGCCGGAGAACTTCCAGAACTTGTCGGGATCGCCGGCGACGAAGAAGGCGGCATCGCCTTCCTTCACGCCGAGCTGCGCGCGGATCGCCGCGGTGCGCTCGGGCCCGATGTTGTTCGCGAGCGGGCCAGCGCCCTCGCCACCTTCGCGCCACATGATGTAGCCGAGGCCGGGCTGGCCCTCGCCCTGCGCCCACGAGTTCATGCGGTCGCAGAACGCGCGGCTGCCGCCGCCCGCAGCGGGAATGGCCCAGACCTGGTTCTTGGGATCCTCGAGCATGCGCGCAAAGACCTTGAAGCCGGAGCCGCGGAAGTGCTCGGAGACGTCCTGCATCTCGATGGGATTGCGCAGGTCCGGCTTGTCGCTGCCGTATTTGCGCAGCGCCTCGGCGAACGGAATGCGGCGCCAGTTCTTGCTCACCGGCTTGCCCTTGGCGAACTCCTCGAACACGCCGGTGATCACAGGCTCCATCGCCGCGAAGACGTCTTCCTGGGTGACAAAGCTCATCTCGACATCGAGCTGGTAGAATTCGCCCGGCAGACGGTCGGCGCGCGGGTCCTCGTCGCGGAAACAGGGCGCGATCTGAAAGTAGCGGTCGAACCCCGACATCATCAAGAGCTGCTTGTACTGCTGCGGCGCCTGCGGCAGCGCGTAGAACTTGCCGGGATGGATGCGCGAGGGCACCAGGAAGTCGCGCGCGCCTTCCGGCGAGGACGCGGTCAGGATCGGGGTGTTGAACTCGAAGAAGCCCTGCCCCTCCATGCGCCGACGCATCGACTTGATGATTTCGACGCGCGTCATGATGTTCTGGTGCAGCTTCTCGCGGCGCAGGTCGAGGAAGCGGTACTTCAGGCGGATGTCCTCAGGATATTCCTGATCGCCGAACACAGGCAGCGGCAGGTCGCCGGCCGGGCCCAGCACCTCGATTTCGCTGACATAGATCTCGACCTTGCCGGTCGGCAAATCGTCATTGTCGGTACCCTCGGGGCGACGGCGGACCTTGCCGTCCATCTTGACCACGAATTCCGAGCGCAGCTTTTCGGCCAGCGAGAATGCCGGCGAGTCCGGATCGACCACACATTGGGTCAGGCCGTAATGGTCGCGCAGGTCGATGAACAGCACGCCGCCATGGTCGCGAACGCGATGGACCCAGCCCGAGAGGCGGATGGTCTCGCCGATGTTGCTCTCGCGGAGCGCGCCGCATGTATGTGACCGGTAGCGATGCATGGTCGTCCCAAAATCAATGTCGGAGGGGTCGAATCGGACGGCCTGAAACGACCGGTCCGAAGTTGCGGCAGGGTTTACCCGACGAGGCCGGGGGCGGCAACCAAGGGAACGCCCTGTTTTGGGCCTGATGTGCCCATTTTCAAGCGCCGAGCCTTTGCCATCAGGCGTTCCAGCCCTATCTTGAGGCCATGACGGTCCATTTCCCCTTCCAGAACTCCTATTCGGCGCTGCCGGACAGCTTCTTCGCCCGCGTCGCGCCAACCCCTGTGGCAGCGCCCCGGCTGATCAAGCTGAACCGACTACTGGCGGTCCAGCTCGGACTCGATCCCGACCTGCTGGAGACCCCTGAGGGCGCCGAGATCCTGGCCGGCAAGACGGTTCCCGCCGGCGCCGACCCGATCGCCATGGCCTATGCCGGTCATCAGTTCGGGCAGTTCGTGCCTCAGCTCGGCGACGGCCGCGCCATCCTGCTCGGCGAGGTCATCGACAGGGACGGTATCCGCCGCGACATCCAACTCAAGGGCTCCGGCCCCACGCCGTTCTCCCGCCGCGGCGACGGCCGTGCCGCGCTCGGGCCGGTGCTGCGCGAATACATCGTCAGCGAAGCGATGTATGCGCTGGGTATCGCGACCACGCGCTCGCTCGCCGCCGTCGTCACCGGCGAGCACGTCATCCGCGAGACCGCGCTGCCCGGCGCGGTGCTGACGCGGATCGCCTCCAGCCACATCCGTGTCGGCACCTTCCAGTTCTTCGCCGTCCGCCGCGACACCGAGGCGATCCGCCGGCTCGCTGACCACGTCATCGTCAGGCACTATCCGGATCTGCTCCATGCCGAGCGACCCTATCACGCGCTCCTGGCCGCAGTCGTCGCGCGCCAGGCCGATCTCGTCGCGCGCTGGCTCCTGGTCGGCTTCATCCATGGCGTGATGAACACCGACAACACGTCGATCTCCGGCGAGACCATCGATTACGGCCCCTGCGCCTTCATGGATTCCTACAACCCCGCGCAGGTGTTTTCTTCGATCGACGAGATGGGCCGCTACGCCTATGCCAACCAGCCGCGCATTGGCTTGTGGAATCTGACGCGCCTCGCCGAATGCCTGCTGCCGCTGTTCTCCGACGACCAGGAGAAGGCGATCGCGGAAGCCCAGGACATTCTCGGCGCCTTCTCGGAGACCTTCAGCAATGCCTATCAGGCAGGCCTGCGCAAGAAGGTCGGCCTGTTCACGGAGCGCGACGGCGACGAAGCGCTGATCCAGGACCTGCTCGACGCCATGGCGAAGAACCAGGCCGACTTCACCCTCACCTTCCGCAAGCTCGGCGACGCCGCAGGCGATCCGGCCGCGGGCGACGCGCGCGCGCAGTTCATGGACCCCGCGACTTTCGACGAATGGGCCGGGCGCTGGCGCGAGCGCATCGCCCTGGAGCCGCAGAGTGCGGCCGAGCGGCAAGCCGCCATGCACGCCGTCAATCCGATGTTCATCCCGCGCAACCACCGCGTCGAGGCCGTGATCCAGGCCGCGGTGAACGACGACGACTACGCGCCGTTCGAGGAATTGGTGAAGGTGCTGGCAAAACCGTTCGAGGACCAGCCGGACCACGTTGCCTACGCCGATCCGCCGCTGCCGGACCAGCGCGTGCTGCAGACGTTCTGCGGGACGTGAAGCAAGCTCGGTGCGTAGGGTGGATTAGCCGAAGGCGTAATCCACCTCTTCTCTCGATCAAGCCGAAAGTAACGAGGTGGATTACGCTTCGCCAATCCACCCTACAAAATGGCGCAGCCATCATGCACGCTCGCCAAACTTCCCTGCCATGTTCGCATCCCCACCCCAATCCTCTGGAAACAGTCCGGCGCGCACATCACGGTGAAACGACGAGTACGGCCAGTCGCAAACTCTCGAGACGTGCCCGTGCTTCACAGGGTTGTAGTAGCAGTACTCAACATGGCGCGCGTAGTCGGCTTCGTCACGGATCAAATGCTCCCAGAACCGACGTTGCCAAATACCGCGTTCGTTCCGGGCGGCGCGGACAGCGCTCAACTGCTCGTTCGCTGGAATTGCTTTGGCAAAACGTGTCTTGATCAACCGCCAGCGCGCCGAAAAATCAGCATCGCCTGGCGGTAGCGTCCAAATTGCATGTAGATGGTCCGGCAGAACCACGAACGCATCGACACCGAAGGGATGACTCTGCCGCGTTGCTGCGACCGCGCCCCGCAAGCTTTCGATCTGGTCGGTCAAAAGAGCTTTCCGCCGATCGAGCAAATTCACCGTGAAGAACCAGCATCCTCCGGGAACGAATACGCGGCGGTAGTCGGACATTTGAAATCGATAGCACAGCTTGAATTTGGCTCACAGTGGTGGATTACGCCTTCGGCTAATCCACCCTACGAATTTTGTGCCTACTTCGTCGCCTTGCGCACTCCGCCGAACGAGGCCGCATCGAACTTCTGCGGATCGACGGGCTCGTAGCGCGACCACTCCATGTCGGACACGTTGCCGTAGCGCTCACCCCAAGCCTTGTCAGTCCTCGTATTGCCGGGCGCGACGGGGCGGATTTCGAAATGCAACACCTTGCTCGGGCCGATCTCGCCGATCGTATCCTTCGCCTTGACGTTCGCTCCCATCGCGAGCACCTCCCCTTTCGGCCCGACGATGCGGCCAAGCTGGACGTAGCGCGTGTAGACGATGCCGCCATTGGGATATGGGTGCTTGAGAACGACGTAGCGGCCACAGCCGCCGATCAAAGGCAGATCGCCCGGCGCCTGCTCACTGTTCTCGATCTTGACGACGATGCCGTCCGCCATCGCGGCCACCGGGCCGCCGGGCTTGTCGGAGGTGAAGTCGATTCCGGGATGCTCGTCCTGGGTCCAGCATCCGCAAGACGTCATCGTCTTGTCCGCCGGCTTGTCGGCGCGCGGAAAACTGCGCGGGGTCAGGAATTCATTGACCAGCAATCCCGGCCCTTCCGGTGACGTGAAAGCATGGACTGCATAGAGCGACAGCTTGTCGCCGACCGGCACCTCGTTCGGAAGAAACCCGTAGACCACGTCCTGGATGAAAACCTTGAGCTCGCGGCCCTTGGCGGAGCGCACCGTGATGCAATTGGTCGCCTGCAAGCCGTCCGCGTCCGGCTTGGGCATCCCGCTCATGATCAGGGCGCGCTTGAGCGCCCCGCTGGCGCACGGCTCCCCACGGGAGGCCAACGTGACGTCGAGCTTGAGCGGCAACATCGGATAGATGTCCATGCCGGTGGCGGGTCGCCGCCGCGCCAGGAATTCGTCGAGATCAGTCTCCTTGTAGCGGGCGAAGTTGAATTCGGCGTGCACCACGCCGGGGACGGCGCCGAGAACGACAAGCAGAACGGAGGCAGCAAGCAATCCCAGCTTGCAGAGAGGACGCGGCATCAACATTCGGAAATCTCGCGACGCAAATTCAATGTGCTGCCTGAGCAAACCATCATCGCATCCTCGCGGCAAGGTAGATCGTACCCTGCATCTCAATCGTGAGACGTCATGCGACGCAAAGCGCGCCTGTTCGGTCGTCCGCATGTCCACGCCTTCGACAGCCCACGGGAACCGCTGTCATCAAACTGAAACACACGCGCTCTAACCGCCTGTCAGGGTCGTCTTGCCGGAGGCACCCATCCTCTAGACAGTCCCGACAAAGCGCGCCATGCCCTTCAAGTTCATCCACCTCACCGACACGCATCTGGCGAACCCGGGCCAGCAGCTCTATGGCCTCGACCCGCGCGCCCGGCTCGATGCGGCCGTCGCCGACATCAACAAGCATCAGTCCGACGCCGCCTTCGCGGTCGTGACCGGCGATCTCACCCATTGGGGCAAGCCGGAGTCCTACGCCAATTTCGCCGACGCGATGGCTGCGCTGAAAATGCCGTACATCGCCATGGTCGGCAATCACGACCGCCGCGTGGCCTGCCTCGACGGCCTGAAGGCCGCGCCGCGCGATTCAAACGGCTTCGTGCAGGGCACGCGCACCACCGAGCACGGACTGTTCGTCTTCCTGGACACGCTGGACGAGACCAGCCACGCCGGCGAGATGTGCGCCAAGCGCCTCGGCTGGCTCGCGAGCACGCTCGCCGCAGCGCCCGCCGACCAGCAGTTCGTGGTGTTCATGCATCATCCGCCCTTCCCGGTCGGCGTGCACGCGATGGACGAGATCGCGCTCAAACAGAGCGCCGAATTCGCCGAGGTGATCGCGCCCTATCGTTCGCGCATCCGCCATCTCTTCTTCGGCCATGTGCACCGGCCGATCTTCGGCAGCTACGGCAAGATCCCGTTCTCGACCCTGCGCGGTACCAACCATCAGGTCTGGTTCGAGCTCAATGCCAACGCGCCGCATCTGGCGAGCCATGAGCCCCCGGCCTATGGCGTGGTGCTGATCGACGATGAGAACCTGGTCGTGCACAGCCACGACTTCCTCGACACCAGTCTGCGCTTCCCATTCGACCCACCGGCGGGAGTGGACGGACGCGACTATGCGCTCAATTTCCCGGCGCGGTGAGATGAGCCTCGCTGAACCCGCGGCTCTCCCGGTCGCGACGTCGGCGGCACCGCGTCTGCACGTCCTGAAGCGCTTCTCCGCCGGCTTCAAGGCTTCGCTGCCGGCCTACCTCCTGCTGCTGCCCTCGCTGATCTTCCTCGCGCTGTTCACCTATGGCGCGATGGGCCGCGTATTGATCGATGCGCTCTATCAGCGCACGACGCCGAAGGCGCCCGTCCGCTTCGTCGGCCTCGACAATATCAGCGCGGTGCTTGCCGACCCCGCCTTCACCGGCGCGGTCATCAACAATCTCATTTATGCCGTCGGCACGGCGATCCCGAGCATCGGCCTGGCGCTGCTGTTCGCGTTGGCACTGTCACGCACCAACGCCGTGACCAGCGCGCTGCGCGCCGCCTTGTTCCTGCCGGTGCTGATCCCGATGGTCGCGGCTTCCGCGCTGTTCCTATTCATCTTCCTGCCGAACGTCGGCCTGCTCGACTACTACATCGGCCGCCTGCTTCCGGTGCTGCCGAACTGGCTCGGCGATCCCGATATCGCGCTCTCAGCGATCATGGTGATCACGATCTGGAAGAACGCCGGCTATTACATGCTGTTCTTCCTCGCCGGCCTCCAGGCGGTGCCCGAGGACGTCATGGAGGCGGCCCATCTCGACGGCGCCGGCCCGTTCCAGCGCCTGCGCTACATCATCCTGCCGGAGCTCAAGCCCACCTTCTTGTTCGTCACTGTCATCGCAACGCTCAATGCAGTGACGCAGGTCGACCACGTCTTCGTCATGACCAAGGGCGGCCCGTCGAATTCGACCAATCTCGTGCTGTTCTACATCTACCAGCAGGCGGTCGAGCATTACGACATCGGCAAGGCCTCGGCGGCAACGCTGTTGACGCTCGCCGCGCTGATGAGTCTCACCGCCCTCTCCTTCCGCACGCTGGCCAACCGCGAGGGTGGCCCATGACGCTGTTCGACCGGCTGTTCCGGGACGCCCCGCTCGCCACCCGCAACGAGATCACGCCAAAGCTCGGCTTCGCGCTGACCATGCTGCTCGCGCTGGTCTGGCTGATCCCGTTCCTCTGGATGGGCGTGGCGACCCTGCGCCCCGCCTCCGACGGCATCAACCTCATGGCCGAGCTGATGCCGAGCCTGAAGCCGACGCTCGACAACATCAGGGATGCCTGGGAGATCGGTGACTTCCCGCGCTACACACTCAACACCACCATCATCTGCACCGGCATCCTGCTGGTGCAATTCTTCACCATCACGCTCGCAGGCTTTGCCTTCGCGCGCCTGAATTTCGCCGGCAAGACGCTGATCTTCTACCTGTTCCTGATGCAGCTGATGCTGGTGCCGGTGCTGCTGATCGTGCCGAACCTGACCCTCGTGGCGCAGCTCGGCCTCTACGACACGCTGACCGGCGTGATGATGCCGTTCTTCGCCTCCGCCTTCGGCACCTTCCTGATGCGGCAGGCCTTCGAAGCCATTCCGACTGAATTGGAAGACGCCGCGCTGATCGACGGCGCCGGCCTGTTCCAGCGCATCCGCCACATCTACGTGCCGCTGTCCATGCCGAGCTTTTCGGCCTTCGCCATCATCTCCGTGACCAGCCACTGGAACGACTTCCTGTGGCCGCTGATGGTGATCAATTCGCCGGACAAGCGGCCGCTCACGGTCGGGCTCTCCGTCTTCACCGCCACTGCAGAAGGCACCCAGGCCTGGGGCACCATCGCCGCGGGCACGCTGATGGTGATCGCGCCGCTGCTCATCACCTTCCTGATCTTCCAGAAGCGCTTCATCAGCTCTTTCGTCACCTCAGGCATCAAATAGGAGAGTTTTCGATGCTGTTTACCCGCAGGCTCATGCTGGGCCTTGCCATGGCAGGCTCTATGGCTAGCGCCCTCGCCTTTCCGGCCATCGCCGGCGAAGGCCCGACCGAGATCGACCTGTTCTTCCCCGTCCCCGTCGACGGCAAGCTCGCCCGCGACATGGGCACCCTGATCAAGGAGTTCAACGAGACCCATCCAAACGTCAAGGCGACTGCGGTCTACACCGGCTCGTACGACGACACGCTGATCAAGACCCGCGCCGCCATCAAGGCCGGCAAGCCACCGGCTGCCGTGATCATGTCGGCGAATTTCCTGCTCGACATGCAGATCGAGAACGAGCTCACCAATCTCGATAGCCTGATCAAGGCCGACGGTACTACCAAGGAGCAGTTCCTCGGCCAGTTCTTCCCAGCGCTGCAGGGCAACGCGGTGATCGACCGCTCGGTTTATGGCGTGCCGTTCCACAATTCGACGCCGCTGCTCTACATCAACGCCGACAAGGCCAAGGAAGCCGGCCTTGATCCGAACAAGCCGCCGCAGACCTGGGCCGAGCTCACCGACTGGGCCAAGAAGCTGACCAAGCGCGAAGGCGACAAGGTGACCCAATGGGGTATCGCGATCCCCTGCGCCTATGACTATTGCGGCTGGATGATGGAAACGCTCACCATGTCCAACGGCGGGCGCTACTACAACGAGGAGTTCGGCGGCGAGGTGTATTACGACACGCCCTCGATGCTCGGCGCGCTCACCTGGTGGAACGATCTCATTGCCAAGCACAAGGTGCATCCGCCCGGCGCCACGCCCGGACCTGCCGTCAGCACCTCCTTCATCTCCGGCAACGCGGCGATGATCATGCTCTCGACGGGTTCACTGACCTATGTGCGCGACAACGCCAAGTTCGCCTACAAGGTCGCCTTCATCCCGCGCAACGTCCGCAATGCCGTGCCGATCGGCGGCGCCTCATTGATCATTCCGGCCGGGCTCGAAGCCGAGAAGCAGAAGGCCGCCTGGACCCTGATCAAGTGGATGACCTCGCCCGAGAAGAGCGGCTGGTGGAGCCGCGCCACCGGCTATTTCGCGCCCAACATGGCCGCCTACAAGACGCCTGACATGGTCGAGTTCCTGAACAAGAACCCGGATGCCAAGACCGCTGTCGAGCAGCTCGACGTCGCAAAGCCCTGGTTCGCGACCTACAAGACCGTGCCGGTGCGCAAGAACCTCGAGGACGAGGTGATGCTGGTCCTCAACGGCAAGAAGCAGCCGAAGGAGGCCCTCGTCGCCGCCCAGAAGGCCGCCGACGAGACGCTCAAGCCGTACAACGCGGAGACGTCGCTGAAGCTGCCGTAAGGCCGGCTACAACGGCAAACGAACATCGGCGCTCCGTCATGCGGGGCGCCGAATTCGTTTGGACGGCCGACGGCCCTGCCCATTAACCCGCCGTCCACCATCCGCCCCGTCCCGCCGCCGGTAACCACGAGAATTAACAAACCCTCAACGCACTCCAGACAAGTTTAGCAATGTTTCTGAGGGGTTTCGTCGTGGATCTATTGGTTATCGAGTTCCTGGGACTGGCTCTGGTCGCCATGTGCGTACTTGTGGTGGCACTGCCATGCGCCCGGAAATCCTCGCAGCGAGTCCGCTACGAATAGGAATTTCGTCGGAGAAACGCGATTCCGGCCCAAATGCAAGGCTCGAATTCGCATCGAGCCCCTTGACATCACAGCGCTTTCGGCGGAACGGCTGATGATCTCGTCATGGGCCGTTCATGGATCTGATTACCACCACCGCTGACCTCGCAGCTGCCTGCAGCAGGCTGGCCAAGCACCCCGTCATAACAGTCGATACCGAGTTCCTGCGCGAAACCACCTACTACCCGCTGCTGTGCGTGGTGCAGATGGCCAGCCCCGAGGAAGCCGTGGTCATCGACACCCTGGCCGAGGGCATCGACCTCAAGCCGTTCTTCGAGCTGATGGGCAATGAGGGCGTGCTGAAGGTGTTTCACGCCGCCCGGCAGGACATCGAGATCATCTGGCATCAGGCGGGCATCATCCCGCATCCGGTGTTCGACACCCAGGTCGCGGCCATGGTGCTCGGCTATGGCGACAGCATCGCCTACGATCAGCTGGTCGAGAAGGTCACCGGCCACCGGCCGGACAAGACCCATCGCTTCACCGACTGGTCGCGCCGGCCGCTGACCAAGGAGCAGATGCACTACGCGGTGTCCGACGTCACCCATTTGCGCGACGTGTTCGCGGCGCTCGACGCCGATCTCAAGAAGCGCCGCCGCAGCGAATGGGTCTCCATCGAGATGGAGGTCCTGACTTCGCCCCGGACCTACGACTTCCACCCCGAGCGCGCCTGGGAGCGGCTGAAGACGCGGGTGCGCAAGCCGAAAGATCTCGCGGTGCTGATGGAGGTCGCGGCCTGGCGCGAGCAGGAGGCGCAGAGCCGCGACGTGCCGCGCGGCCGGGTGCTGCGGGATGAGGCCATCAGCGACATCGCCACCCACGCGCCGAACACGCTGGAGAAGCTCGCCCATCTGCGCTCGGTGCCGAAGGGGTTTGAGAAATCCAAATGGGGCGCGGACATCGTTGCCGCGGTCGAGCGCGGGCTGGCGCGCGATTTCTCGACGCTGCCGAAGCTGGAGAAGCCGCGCAACAACAACAATGGCGCCGCCATCGTCGAGCTGCTGAAGGTGCTGCTGCGCATGACCGCAGAGCGCCATGCCGTGGCCAGCAAGGTGATCGCCACCGTCGACGATCTCGAGGAGATCGCAGCCAGCGACGAGGCCGATGTCCCCGCTTTGCGCGGCTGGCGCCGCGAATTGTTCGGCGACGCCGCGCTGAAGCTGAAGCGCGGCGAGCTGGCGCTCGCGATCGAGAAAGGCCGCGTGATCGGGGTGCAGCGGGCTTAGACGGCCTCGATTCCTCCCCGCGGTCGTCCTGGCGAAAGCCAGGACCCATTGCCCCAGCGAGGAATTTGGCGACGACTCGTCGTTCGGTACACCTACCGCGCTCGATCGAAAGATCACGCGGTGATGGGGTGGACGGCCCCCTACGGCATCAGTGTGCCAGAATGAGGTTGTCACACACTCATTCACAGGAGCCGTCCGTGGGTCAGATTATCCGCATTGGAATGGATACGTCGAAGTATATTTTCCAGCTCCATGGCGTTGACGCCTCCGAGCAGGTCGTGTTGCGCAAGCGGCTCAGCCGCAAGGCGATGCTGGAGTTTTTTGCCAAGCTGCCGCCGACGGTGGTCGTGATCGAGGCTTGCGGGGCCGCCCACCACTTGGCACGCGAGCTCGGCCGGCTGGGACACACGTTCAAGCTGATTGCGCCGCAGCTGGTGAAGCCCTACGTGCCGCGCAACAAGAACGACGGGCGCGATGCGGAAGGGCTGTGCGAGGCGGCGAGCCGGCCGCGGATGCGGTATGTGGCGGTGAAGACGGCGGAGCAGCAGGCTGCACTGATGCTGCTGGGCGTCCGCGAGCAATTGGTCGCGCGTCGCACGCAACTCTCCAACACGATCCGCGGGCATGCGGCGGAGTTCGGTCTGATCGCGGCCAAGGGGCTGGACAAGCTCGCCGCGTTCCTGGCGGCGATCAGCCAGGACGAAGGCGTGCCGGCGCTGGCCCGCGAGCTGTTTGCGATGCTGGCTCGCCAATATGACCAGGTGCAGGTCGAGCTGAAGGCGGTCGAGGCCAAGCTGCTGGCCTGGCACCGGGCCGATGCCACGAGCCGGCGATTGGCGCAGATCCCGGGGATCGGTCCGGTCACGGCGGCGGCGCTGGTGATGAAGGCGCCCGACCCACACGCCTTCCGCTCGGGGCGGCTGTTCGCAGCCTGGCTCGGCCTGACGCCCAAGGACCATTCCACTGCGGGAAAGACCCGGCTCGGCAAGATCACCCGGGCAGGTGATGAGAGGCTACGTCAGCTGCTGGTGGTCGGGGCAACCTCGGTGGTGAAGATGGCCAAAACCCGAGATCGCGGGCCTCGCTGGCTGATCGAGCTGTTGAAGCGCAAGACGCCGAAGCTGGCCGCAGTGGCGCTGGCCAACAAGATGGCTCGCATCGCCTGGAAACTGATGACCACGGGGGAAAGCTACGATAGCGCGCGGATCGATGCCCAAATGGCCGTTGCCGCGTAGTTGAGAGATTCGGCCGGCCGGCGACTTAGTCCGCCGACCGAACCGGAGCTGCAGGAGCAGAGGAGATGGTGTGATCGGTCGACCCGAGACGCGAGCAAATCCGTGGGACCCATTGGCCGAGCAAGGTCGCAGCGGTGATTGGAACTCGTGTTGCGGAAACCATCTTGGCCAGCGGCTACAAAGCTGCATCAACAGGCCGCACATATGGATGCAAGCGATCCGATCAAACCTCACAAAGCTCTTGTGCCACGGGGGCCGTCCACATATGGGTCCTGGCTTTCGCCAGGACGACACCGATGGTGTGGTGAGCCGCTCGGCTCACGGTAGCACGTCAGCCTCTACGCCGGCGTCAGCTTCGCCACGTCCCCCTTCATGTCCTCCAGCACGCCCGAGATGGCGGCAACCAGCTCGTCGATCTGGCCCTTGGTCGCGATCAGCGGTGGGCAGATGGCGATGGCGTCCAGCATGTTGCGGGAGATCACGCCGCGCTCCTGGAGCATGCGGCTGGCGATGCCGCCGACGGCGCCGGGCGTCGCGGCTGCCGTCTTGCGGCCCTTGTCGAGCACGAGTTCGATCGCAGCGATCATGCCGACGCCGCGAACCTCGCCGACCAGCGGATGGCTGGTGAGCTTGCGCAGCTTGCCCTGCATGTAGCCGCCGAGCTCGGCGGCATGCGCGACCAGGCCGCGCTCCTCGATGATCTTGAGGTTCTCCAGCGCAATGGCCGAGCCGACGGGATGGCCGCCCGCGGTGAAACCGTGGCCGAGCACGCCGATCTTGTTGCTCTCGTCCGCGATCGGCTCGAACATGCGGTCGTTCAGGATGATCGCCGACAGCGGGAAATAGCTCGAGGTGATCTGCTTGGAGACCACGATCGCATCGGGCTTGATGCCATAGGTCTCGCAGCCGAACATCTTGCCGGTGCGGCCGAAGCCGCAGATCACCTCGTCGGCGACGAGCAGGATGTCGTACTTCTTCAGGACCTTCTGAATCTTGTCCCAATAGGTCGCCGGCGGCACGATGACGCCGCCCGCCCCCATCACCGGCTCGCCGAAGAAGGCCGCGATCGTATCCGGCCCCTCCTTCTGGATCAGCGCGTCGAGCTCCTCGGCCCGCCGCGTCGCGAACGCCTCCTCGCTCTCGCCGGGCGCGCCGTCCTTATAGAAATGCGGCGAACCCGTGTGCAGGATGTTCGGCAGCGGCAGGTCGAACGAACGGTGATTGTTCGGCAGGCCAGTGAGGCTGGCCGAGGCGATGGTGACGCCGTGATAGGCGCGCAGGCGGCTGATCACCTTCTTGCGCTGGGGCTGGCCGAGCGCGTTGGAGCGATAGGCGATCAGCTTCAGGACCGTGTCGTTCGCTTCCGAGCCGGAATTGGTGAAAAACACCTTGCTCATCGGCACTGGCGCGAGTGCAACCAGCTTCTCGGCGAGGTCGATCGAGGGCCCGTGCGACTTGGCCGAGAACGTGTGATAGAACGGCAGCGCCTGCATCTGCTTATGCGCGGCCTCGACCAAACGCTTCTCGTTGAAGCCGAGCCCGACGCTCCACAGACCCGCCATCGCCTCGAAATAGCGCTTGCCCGCCCCATCGAACACGTAAGGCCCTTCGCCGCGCTCGATCACGAGGGGACCGGCCTGCTGGTGGGTGCGCGCGTTGGTGTAGGGATGGAGCTGGTAGGCCACATCCCGGGCCTCTTGCGAATTGGGCAGCATGGACATTGCAGGGATCCCTTACAGTCGTGACGTCGCCGACACAGCCGGCGTCATCACTTGATGATCACGTTACCCGGCTATTGCGATGAGACGAAGCTTGCAACGCCAATTCGTCGGCAGCAAGCGCTCAGCAGCGTTGCACAAAGCCGCATATCGGGAATGGAGAGCTCTCAGGCCGCGTCGTCGTCATCCCCATTGTCAGCGGCGGCGGCCTCCCTCACCTCAACGAGCGCCATCGAGAGCAGATAGACCGTTGTGGGCAAGCCGACGCGGCGCGCCGTCTCGACGGCACGCGACAAATCGCTTGCCAGCTCCTTGAGCTGCTCTCCCCGTGACAATGTCTCAACCCCACCCGCCGATCGCGGCCGCCTACACCGCAACAGCGCCGCTGGTTCTGATCTGTTCGGCGCTGGAATGGATCGTAGCAAAGTTCCCGACGACATTCACCACTGCACGCTTGTAGGCGGCCGCATCGCCCGTGCCCGGCTGACGGCAGGCCACCGCGTCAGTGACCACCTCGTAGCGATGGCTGCGGTGAAACCCGTCCACGGCGGTGGCCAGGATGGTCTCGTCCAGGGAAAAGCCGGCCAGCACGCAGCGCACATTGCGGATATTGGACATGTAGTCCACAAACCGCGACGAGCTGTAGGCCGACGGCAGCGGATGCTCGAACGTCATTTCTCCCGGGCGCGGCTTCGCCTCCGCGATCCAATCGGTCAGCCTGGATGCCGGATTGAACCAGGCCGCCTGCGCGATGCGCTTCAGATGCATCACGGGCCAGAGGTTGCCGCGCCACAGGGTCAGCAGTTCCATGCAGCGCGCGGTGGCGGCGTCGCCGTCGAGGATGACGTGGCGGCGCCCCGGGGTCAGATATTCGACCTGGAGATCCGCGCAGACCAGGATCGGCGGGTCATCGTGAATGGAAACCGGCATTGTCTTGCGCGCAGCTGCACCTGTTTCAGCGGTCGGCGAGCGCGAGGTCCCGCAGCGGCGAGGTCACCGCCCGCCCCGCGGAGGCGTCGAGCACGCCCGGCCGATCCCAATCGCCTTCGGGCCGGATGATCACATAGGGATCGCTGTCCAGCGTAATGGCGTCCGGTCCCGGCTCGATCTCCAGCAGCATCTCCGTGTACGAGAAGTCGGAGAAGGTGATTTTGCGGTTGTGGCCGAGCGGCTTGGCGCCGAAATGAGCCCAGAAATCGACCAGCCGGTCCTGCGCCTGCCCGTAGATCTTGCGAAAACCCTTGCGCTTCACGTAGTCGACGCTGGCCTGCACCAGCTTGAACGAGACGCGCGAGCGCCGGTGCTGGTGACGCACCGCAAGCCGCTCCACCTTGGCGAAATCGCCGAAGAAGCGCACCCGCAGGCACCCCGCGGGCTCGCTGCCGACGAAGCCGATGAAATGCGCGGCGACCATGTCGTTGCCGTCGAACTCCTCCTCGAACGGACAATCCTGCTCGGCGAGATAGACCGCAGAGCGGATGGCGGTGACCAGCATGAGATCGCTGGGATCGCGCGCTAGGCGGATGGTGATGGCGCGGGAGTCGGGCTTGGCGACAGGAATTCTAGTACCGTGCATTTGCAAAACTCCTTGCTTGGATGATCGCACCCGGCATCGGCATCTGTTGGCGGTGCCAGGGGCGCTCGTAGCACCAGAGGTCGGGTTGGAAGCTCGGAACGGGCGAAAAGCCCGTCGCCTTCATGATGTCGCGTCCGGCCACGGTTGACGGCTGCGCATAGCAATCGGCGCCACGAAACCTTAGCTGTCGCAGATGAGCCGCCGCCTTGCCGAGACCAGCGATGCCACGCCCGGTCGCCGCGATTGCCCAGATGTAGATGGCTGCAACGTCATCCTTCGCCGATGCGAGATAGCGCGTCTCGGGCGCGGTGAGGCAGATCTCGTCGAGCAGCAGCGCGTCATGCCCGCGCTCGTTGAGGAACAGGAAGGCCATGCCGCCGAGCAGGCGGCCCTTCCGGCTGAAGGTCAGGATGCTCTCGGGATCGAACGTGAAATATCTTGCAAGCTCGGCTGTTCCAATCCGCACGCCCGGCACCAGGCGATGCGCCATCTGCGAAAGTGCGGCGATTTCGGAAAATTGCGCGCAACGGACATCGACGTCCGGACTCAGCGGCAGCGCGTCGAAATCGTGCCTTGCGGCAAACGAGCCCCTTTCCATACCGATATCGCCCCTCTATCGTTTGCGGCTTCGTACCCCGCTATGAGGGCGAGCTTAGCGGTTGGGGATCAGGAGTATGCAGCAGTTATTGCACCGGGGTGCTGCGATGATGCAGCACCGTGAAGAAGCCCTGGATGCGTCCTGGGATGATTTGAAGCTGTTTTTAGCATGCGCAAAATATAAAAGTTTTCGCAATGCGGCCGAAGAGCTCGGGCTCACCTCAACCACGTTGATGCGCAGGATCGACCGGCTCGAGGAGAGTATCGGCTGCAAGCTGTTCCTGCGCGACCAGAGCGGACTCACGCTCAGCGATGAAGGCACCGCGATGATCGCCGACGTTGCGCATATGGAGCGTCACGCCTTCAACGTCTTCCGCCGTGCCTCGCGTTCGTCGAACGACACCGCAGGCACCGTGCGCGTCGCGGTCACGGAGGGGCCCGGCAATTTCTGGATCCTGCCACGCCTGATCGATTTCCAGAAGACCTATCGCAAGATCACCGTCGATCTGCGCTGCGCCATGGAGCAGGCCGACGTCGCGCGGCTGGAATCCGACATCGCGATCCAGCTCGAGCCGCCGACCAATCCGGATCTGATCGTCGCCAAGCTCGGCCGGCTGCACATCTATCCATTCGTCTCCAAGGAGTACGAGAACCTCTACGGCGTGCCGGCGACGCTCGCTGAGCTGAAGGACCACCGCATCATCAAGCAGAGCGCGCCGCAGGTCGACGACGGCGCCTATGCGCGCGTGCTCGGGCTGAAATCGCTGGAAGGCGTCGTCGGGATCAAGACCAACTCCTCGGTCGGCGTGCTCTATGCTGTCGAACGCGGTGCCGGCATCGGCTTCCTGCCGACGGTGTCGATCGCGCTCGGTGCGCCGCTCGTTGCCGTCGATCTCGGCGTCAGCCACCACGCCGATCTCTGGCTGACCTACCACAAGGAGTTCCGCACCTCCGAGCGGCACAAGATCGTGGTCGACTGGCTGAAGAAGATCTTCGATCCCAGGACCTATCCCTGCTTCCGCGACGAGTTCATCCATCCGGACGCGCTGGTGCCGATGATGACGGCCGTACGCGAGGGCTTTGGGCTGACGGGGTATGTCGCGGCAACGCCGGCGTGAGTCACCACCTGTATTCGAAGCCGAGTGTGCCCTGGTGCGAGGTGAGCTGGTTGCGGAACTTGCCGTCGTAATTGACGTAGAGCCGTGCGACGCTGGTGAGGCTGAGCGAGGCCGAGGCGCCGGCGTCCATGCCGTAGCGGCTCTCGCCGATGCCGGGCACGACGATGCTCTGGGTTCCCAGGCTGACCTGGATCGATCCGAGATCCTGGTGGAAATTGTCGACGAACTTGCCGTAGGCGGACAGGTCCAGGATTTTCTGGTCGATGACGAAGTAGCGGCCGATCTCGGCTCCGATCATCACGCGCGCGCGTGACAGCGCTGTCGATCCCACGTTCAACGGATCGAGCCCTCCGGTCTCCTGGAACGCGGCGCTGGTGGCGCGCACATATTCGAGGGCGGCCTTGGGCACGATGCGCATCTGGTCCTTGGTCCAGTAATAGCTGATCTCGGTCAGCGCGCCGTCGACGGCTGCGCGATAGCCTGCGGTCGCAAGGCCAAAGCCAGTATCGCGGCTGGAGCGGACCTTGCCGAAACCGTGCACTACCGCAAAGGCCCAAGTCCACGGCCCCTTGTCGACCGAGCCGTTAAACCCGACCTGGGTCAGGTCGAGCGTCGCCGACTGCAGCGCCAGCGGCACGTCGATGTCGGTGTGGCTCTGGTCGACCGAGAAGCCGAGATTGACACCAGGCGCAACTCGCGCGCCAAAACCGGCGACGCCGCCAAACGTCTTGCGCTTGTCGCCGACGAAGTCGCCCTGCGGATCGGTCCGCACCGAAATGCCGTAGCCTTCAAACCAGGTGCGATAGCGCGGATCTTCGGTGGCCGCCGATGCTCCGCCCCCGTCGGGATTGGTGCGGAACACCCGGTTGACGCCGCCAGATGCCTGGTTGCCAAGGCGCTCCAGAAAATTCGAGCCGAGATTGAGTGCGGCGTTGCCGGACGACTGATCATAATTGGTCGAGATCGCAGACGGTGTTGGAGGCGGTGGCGGCGCCGGGCCGATCTGAGCGAAACCGGGAGTGGCCGTCGCCATCAAGCCAAACACGACAATACTCGCGACCTTGGCCGTCATCCGACGAACCCGGTCCCCTCCAATCACCTGCCGTGTCCCGGAGAGCTGCGACGTGCAGCACATGACATGAATCCCGAAGCAAAGTGGCGGCGCGCAAAAATGCAACAGGACTTGCGGCGCATGCGGCGATTTGTGCCGAACTGCCACGGAGGGTCAACGCTTGGCGCGCCGTGGCCGAGCCTATTGCCCACGATTGTGGTTCCGCGGCCACAGGTCGAAAATTGCACGCGGGCGCTCGCGATGCGATCTTGAAATTCGCCCTCTGCTTGCTTATGCGCGATTTTCATGTTGCAATATTCGACACAATCGGAATTGGCCGCTCGGCTGTGCGTTTCGCGACGATGAGACTCGAACAGACTTCCGGAAGCCCGTTTGTGGCGTGGCACGCGAAAAGCGGCCGCGTCTTTTTTGTATCTAGCGGAGGAGACGAACGATGCCACAAAAGGGCACGGTTAAATGGTTCAACCCGACCAAGGGCTATGGGTTCATCAAGCCGAACGGCAGCGATAAGGACGTGTTCGTCCACATCTCCGCCGTCGAGCGCGCCGGACTCTCCACCCTCAACGAGAACCAGGTGGTTGAATACGACCTCGTGGAGAACCGCGGCAAAGCATCCGCGGAGAACCTCAAGGTCTCCTGATTTCTCTCAGGATACGCGAGAGATCATGACGTTGCCCCCGGCTCTGCCGGGGGATTTCGTTTGGGGCGACCAAGCAGCGGCGGGTCAGCTCACCACCGGCGCAATTAGGAAATTCTCCGAAGCAGAGCTTCCCGCTGTCTTGCAGACGTCGCCCTCGATCCGGACCTTACCGGTCGCGAGCAGACGCAGCGCCTCGGGATAGATGCGGTGCTCGACTTCGAGGATGCGCTCCGACAGCGTGTCCGCCGTGTCGTGATCGCTGACAGGCATTGCGCCCTGCATCACAATCGGCCCGGCATCGGTCTCGGGGATGACGAAGTGAACCGTCGCCCCGGACAGCTTGACGCCGGCGCGCAAGGCTTGGCCGTGCGGGTCGAGGCCAGGGAAGGACGGCAGGAGCGAGGGATGGATGTTGAGCATCCGCCCGTGCCAGGCCCTGGTGAATTCGGCCGTGAACAGGCGCATGAAGCCGCCCAGACAAATCAGCTCGATGCCGTGCCGGTCGAGCGCGGCCTGCAGCACCTTCTCGAAGCCGGCGCGGTCCTTGCCGAACGGCTTGCTCTCGATCACCTCAGTCGTCACGCCGCTCGCCCTGGCCCGTTCGAGTCCGAGCGCATCGGCCTTGTTCGAGACGACCAGCGAAATCTCCGCCGGAAAATCCGCAGCAGCGGCGGCCCTGATCAGCGCGGACATGTTGGAGCCGCGGCCGGAAATCAGGATGGCGACGCGGCGCTTCATCACAGCGCCAGACATCACAGCGCCATGTCGAGATGGCCGTTATAGACGACGCGGTGCTCGCCCTCGGCCGGGATCACGGTGCCGAGCTGCGCCACCGTCTCGCCGGCGTCGGTGAAGACTTCGACCACCTTGTCGACCTTGTCAGGCTCGACGATCGCGATCATGCCGATGCCGCAATTGAACGTGCGCAGCATTTCGAGCTCCGCGATGCCGGCCTGCGCCGCCAGCCATTTGAACACCGGCAGCACCGGCAGGCGTGCGAGGTCGATTCCGACGCCGAGGTTCTTCGGCAGCACGCGCGGAATGTTGTCCGTAAAACCGCCGCCGGTGATGTGGGCGAGCCCCTTCACCGCGCCAGTCTCGCGGATCGCGCGCAGGCAGGATTTGACGTAGAGCCGCGTCGGCGTCAGCAACGCGCCGCCCAGCGTCATCACGGGCGCGAACGGCGCCTGCGCCTCGAAGCCGAGACCGGATTGTTCCACGATCTTGCGCACCAGCGAAAAACCGTTGGAATGCACGCCCGAGGAGGCGAGCCCGATCACGGCATCGCCTGCGGCGATGTCCTTGCGCGGCAGCAGCGTACCGCGCTCGGCGGCGCCGACGGCGAAACCGCCGAGGTCGTAGTCGCCGTCCTTGTACAGGCCGGGCATCTCGGCGGTCTCGCCGCCGATCAGGGCGCAGCCGGATTCGCGGCAGCCTTCCGCAACGCCCGCGACAATAGCAGCCGTGGCCTCCGGGTCGAGCTTGCCGCAGGCAAAATAATCCAGGAAGAACAGCGGCTCAGCGCCCTGCACCACCAGGTCGTTGACGCTCATGGCGACGAGGTCAATGCCGATCCCGCCATGCAGGCCGGTCTCGATCGCGATCTTGACCTTGGTGCCGACGCCGTCGGTCGCCGCGACCAGGACCGGGTCCTTGAAACCGGCCGCCTTGAGGTCGAACAAGCCGCCGAAGCCGCCGATCTCGGCATCGGCGCCGGGCCGTGCGGTGGCGCGGACCATCGGCTTGATTAGGTCGACCAGGCGGTTGCCCGCGTCGATATCGACGCCTGAATCGGCGTAGGTGAGGCCGTTTTTGCGGTCGGTCATGCCCGATTTCCAGTGGGTTTTGCGGCTGGTTACGTCGAATTCCGGGGACGCGCAATGGCTCGCATGGCGCTCCGCCCTATACTATGTAGACATATCAACCGGTTCAGCCCTGGGACGGGCCGAATTTGCGGTCAGATCGGTGCCGGGAAGCGCTGCGTGAGTATTCCGAATATCATTACCCTGGGCCGCATCATGCTGGTCCCGATCATCGTCTGGGCCATCGTGTCGAGCCAAATGGAGGTGGCGTTCGCCGTCTTCCTGATCGCCGGCATCAGCGACGCCGTCGACGGCTTCCTGGCCAAGCGCTTCAACATGACGAGCGAGCTCGGCGCCCTGCTCGATCCGCTCGCCGACAAGGCGCTGCTCGTCTCGATCTACCTGGCACTCGGCATCTGGGGCGACATCCCGCGCTGGATCGTGATCCTGGTGGTCTCGCGCGACATCATGATCGTCGCCGCCGTGATTGTATCCTGGCTGTTCGACAAGCCGGTCGAGATGAAGCCGTCGAAGGTGTCGAAGCTCAACACCGCAGCCCAGGTATCGTATGCGGCGCTGGTGCTGGCGTCCCTCGCCTTCGGCTTCAAGCCGCAGCCCTATGATATGATCATGATGGGCCTCGTCACCATCTTCACGCTCTCCTCCGTGTCGCTCTATCTCGTCGGGTGGCTGCGGCACATGAGCACGATCGAGGCCAAATGAATGGGATGCGGCCCCGCAAAAGGCCAACTCCCGCTCGATGAAGTCGACTCTTTTCAAACCAGGCCGGCGCGCCGGCACGGAGCAAGGCAAGCGTGGCAGGCCGCGTTCATCCCCGACAATTGGCGTTCTCGCTCCCACACGCGGAAAGCCTCAGCCGGGACAATTTCCTGGAGGGCCCCGCCAACGCGGCCGGTCTCGGCCTGATCGACAGCTGGCCGGAATGGCCGCACCGCATCATGTGGCTGGCCGGCCCCGAAGGAAGCGGCAAGAGCCATCTCGCCGCGATCTGGGCCGAGGTATCAGGCGCGCGCTCGACCACGGCCGGTGCGCTGACCGCCGCTGATGTTCCCGGTGCGCTCGCTACCGGTGCGCTGGTGGTCGAGGATCTCAGGGCGAAGGATTTTGACGAACGCGCCCTCTTCCACCTGATGAACCTCGCCCGCGAGGATGGCGCCCACGTCCTCTTCACCGGGCGCGAGGTGCCGGCATCGCTCGTGATCGAGCTTCGCGACCTGCGCTCGCGGCTGCGGGCGGTGCCCGTGGTCTCGCTGCTGCCCCCCGACGACCAGCTCTTCCGCGGCCTGATCGTCAAATTCTGCGCCGACCGCCAGCTCAATGTGGACGAGAGCGTGGTCAGCTACCTCGCCACCCGCCTCGAGCGATCCTCGGCGGCCGCCCGGCAGGCCGTGGAGTTGCTCGACAGCGAGGCCCTGCGGCTCGGCCGCCCCGTCACCCGGGCACTGGCCGCCGAGCTGCTTCGCGACGCCTGAGCGGCCTGCGGGTCGCCAAGGCCGCTTGACGCGGCGCGGCAGCGGAACGTCAATGTCATCGAAATGATTGCGCCTGTAGCGTTACAGCCCGATGGCGGGGGAACCATGCTTTTGGGCCGCTGGCGAGTTACTCTATCGGCTGCGTCATCGAAACGTCATCGGACTAACACATGCTCCCGCCGGTTTTGCGCGTAAGTCGCAAATCGGGGTGAACTGGATGGATCGACTTCTCATGGACTCTGCGCAAGCCGTTGAAATTAAAGAGAAAGGCCCGGAACCCGAGGGCCTGCCGGCGATCGCTACGAGCCCCGAGCGGTTCATCAACCGTGAGCTCTCCTGGCTGCATTTTAACCGCCGCGTCCTGGAGGAATCGGTCAATCCCAGCCACCCCATGCTGGAGCGGGTGCGATTCCTGTCGATTTCAGCGAATAACCTCGACGAATTCTTCATGGTCCGCGTCGCCGGCATCAAGGCCCAGGTGCGCGAGGGCATTGCCGAACGCAGCCCCGACGGCCTGACGCCGTCCGAACAGCTCGCGCTGATCAACCGCACCGTCTCCGAGCTTGCCTCCGACCAGCAGGCGATCTGGCGCGACCTGCGCGGTACGCTGGCCGATGTCGGCATCGTGCTGGTCGACGGCAGGGACGTCACCAAGACGGAACGGACCTGGATCGAGGACTACTTCCTCCACAACGTGTTCCCGCTGCTGACGCCGCTCGCCATCGATCCGGCCCACCCCTTCCCGTTCATTCCGAGCCTCGGCTTCACCATCGCGCTCCAGCTCACGCGCGCCGCCGACGGCAAGCAGATGAACGCGCTGATCCGCATGCCCGGCAAGATCGACCGCTTCATCCGCCTGCCGGCCGAAGGCAAGGTCGTCCGGCTGATCTCGCTGGAGCAGGCAACCGCCCTGTTCATCAACCGCCTATTCCCCGGCTACAATCTGCACGGCCAGGGCGCCTTCCGGATCATCCGCGACTCCGAGCTCGAAATCGAGGAAGAGGCCGAAGACCTCGTCCGCCTGTTCGAGACGGCGCTGAAGCGCCGCCGCCGCGGGTCGGTGATCCGTCTCGAGATCGACGCCAAGATGCCGGAGGAGCTGCGCAGCTTCGTGCAGCACGCGCTGTCGGCCGCCGACGACGAAGTGTTCCTGGTCGACGGCGTGCTCGCCATGAACGAGCTCTCGCAGCTCACCCGCCTCGACCGTCCCGACCTCGAATTCACGCCTTACGTGCCGCGCCATCCCGAGCGCGTGCGCGAGCATGGCGGCGACATTTTTGCCGCGATCCGGCAGAAGGACCTTGTCGTCCATCATCCCTACGAATCCTTCGACGTGGTGGTGCAGTTCCTCCAGCAGGCCACGCGCGACCCTGATGTCGTCGCGATCAAGCAGACGCTCTACCGCACCTCCAACAACTCGCCGATCGTGCGCGCGCTTGCGGAAGCCGCTGAGGCCGGCAAGTCTGTCACCGCATTGATCGAATTGAAGGCGCGCTTCGACGAGGAAGCCAACATCCGCTGGGCGCGCGATCTCGAGCGCGCCGGCGTGCAGGTCGTCTACGGCTTCCTCGAGCTGAAGACGCACGCAAAGCTCTCGATGGTGGTGCGCCGCGAAGGCGGCAACCTCACGACTTACGTCCACACCGGCACCGGCAACTATCATCCGGTGACCGCGCGCATCTACACCGACCTCTCCTACTTCACCTCGGACCCGACCATCGGCCGCGACGCCGCCCGCGTGTTCAATTTCATCACCGGCTATGCCGCGCCTAGCGATCTGGAAAAGATGGCCGTGTCGCCATTGACCTTGCGCAAGCGCATCATCGAGCACATCCAGGGCGAGACCGCGCACGCAAGGCACGGCCGGCCCGGCGCGGTTTGGATGAAAATGAATGCGCTGGTCGACCCTGATATCATCGACGCGCTCTACGAGGCCTCGCAGGCCGGCGTCCAGGTCGAGCTCGTGGTCCGCGGCATCTGCTGCCTCAGGCCCGGAATTCCAGGCCTGTCGGAGAACATCCGCGTCAAGTCGATCATCGGACGCTTCCTGGAACACGGTCGAATCTACTGCTTTGGCATGGGCCAGGGCCTGCCGAGCGCGAAAGCGGCTGTGTATATCTCCTCAGCCGACATGATGCCGCGCAACCTCGACCGCCGCGTCGAGGTGCTGTGTCCGCTGCAAAATCCCACGGTGCATCAGCAGGTTCTCGAACAGATCATGGTCGCGAATCTCAAGGACAATGAGCAGAGCTGGCAATTGTTGCCGGACGGGTCCTCAACGCGTATGAAGACCGCGAAGGGCGAGGAGCCTTTCAACGTGCACAACTACTTCATGACAAATCCGAGTCTCTCTGGCCGTGGAAAGTCGCTCAAGGAATCCTCGCCGCGCCGTCTCACGCGCCGTAATGAACGTCACCAATCCTGATTCCGGAATCGCGACGTGAAGCGGCCGCGCAAGCGCGGCGCCAGCGTCGCGGTCATCGACATCGGTTCCAACTCGGTTCGTCTCGTCGTCTACGAGGCGCTGGCACGCAGCCTCATTCCGATCTTCAACGAAAAGACGCTGTGCGGCCTCGGGCGCGAGGTGCAGAGCACGGGCCTGCTCGCGCCCGACGCCGTCGACAAGGCGCTGACTTCGCTGAAACGGTTCCGCGCCCTATGCCGCGTGATGCAGGTCGGGCGCGTGTTCGCGATTGCGACCGCCGCCTGCCGCGACGCCTCCAACGGCGCCGATTTCATCGCCAAGGCTGAACGCATCTGCGCGGTGAAGATCGAGATCCTGTCGGGCCAGCGCGAAGCGCGGCTGTCGGCGCTCGGCGTGATCTCCGGCATCCATCATCCTGACGGCATCGTCGGCGATCTCGGCGGCGGTTCGCTCGAACTGATCGACGTCCGCAGGAACAGCGTGCGCAGCGGCGTGACGCTGCCGCTCGGCGGGCTCGCGCTCCAGGATCTCGCACACAAATCGCTCAAGCGCGCCGACCGCATCGTCCGCGAGGCGATCGACGAGGTGCCGCAGCTCGCCGCGGGCCGCGGCCGCGCCTTCTACGCCGTCGGCGGCACCTGGCGCGCGCTCGCGCGCATCCACATCATCCAGAGCGGCTATCCGCTCCAGGTGATGCACGGCTATTCGATTCCGGCGGCCGAAGCGCTCGACTTTTCGCGTCGTCTCCGCCGGCTCGCGGCCGCGGACATGCTTGCCGACATCGAGATCGTCGCCGATGCGCGCCGCCCGCTCCTCACCTATGCGGCGCTGGTGCTCGAGCACATCATTCGCGTGGCGCAGCCGAAGACCATTGTGTTCTCCACCTTCGGCGTGCGCGAGGGCCTGTTGCATGAGAAGTTGCCGGAGGCCGAACGCAACAAGGACGGGCTGATCTGCGCCGCAGAAGAACTTAATCAGCTGCTGTCGCGTTCGGCGAAGCACGCCCGCGAGCTGATCGCCTGGACCGACCGCCTCGCCCGCGTGGTGAGGCTGCGCGAGACCGAAGAGGATCGCCGCCTGCGTCACACCGCGTGCCTGCTCTCCGACATCGGCTGGCGCGTGCACCCCGATCACCGCGGCGAGCAGACGCTGAGCCTCGTCGTCAACGGCAATTTCGGCGCGATCACCCACACCGAGCGCGCCTTTGTCGGCCTGTCGGTGTTCTACCGCTATGCGGGGCTCAGCGAGGAAAACCAGCCGCCGGCCACCATGCAGGGCCTGCTGACGCCGGCACAGCTTGAACGCGCCCGCCTCCTGGGCGCGGCATTCCGCGTCGCGCACCTGATTTCGGCGGCGCGCCCGGGTGTGCTGCCCGCGACGCATTTCCGCAGCGTGGGCCGCAAATTGATGCTGGTGTTCGAGCACCGCCTCGTTGATCTCGTCGCCGACCGCGTCGGCAGCCGCTTCCGCGCGCTCGCGCGCCTCGTCGGTCGCGCGGGCTCGATCGTCAGGCGGTAGGAAGTTACTCCGCCGACGCCTTGGCATGGCGCTCGGAGGATGCCAGCGCGGCTGCACTCAGGCTGCGTCGGCGCCAGATGGTGCCGACGACCAGCACGACGACGACGCCGAGAAGCGCGCAGAGATATTCGCCACCTCCGCCGCCATGGGCGAATTGCGGCGGGATGCGAAGAGCGCCGAGCATGTTGTCCAGCGAGGCGCCGAGAGGACCATCGAACAGCGTGTGCAGCTTCGGCGCGATGCCAGGATCGGTCGCGATCACTTCGCCCGAGATCCAGCCGAGCAGCGCCGCACCCGCCCAGACCAGCACCGGCAGCTTTGCAAGCAGCGCCATGATCAGCGCGGCACCGGCGACGATCAGCGGCACGCTGATGGCAAGGCCGAGGATCAATAGCGGCACGCTGCCATTGGCGGCGGCGGCCACCGCAATGACGTTGTCCAGACTCATGACGATGTCGGCGACCACCACGATCTGGATGGCCTGCCACAGATGCGAGGCGGACTCGACGTCGTCCTCGTCCTCGTTTTCGGGCACCAGGAGCTTTGCCGCGATCACGATCAGCGCGAGACCGCCGACCAGCTTGAGATACGGCAGCTCCATCAGGGTCGCGACGATGCCGGTGAAGATGATCCGCAGCATCACCGCAGCGCCGGCACCGAAGATCATGCCCCACAGCCGATGCCGCGGGCTGAGGCCGCGGCAAGCGAGTGCGATCACCAGCGCATTGTCGCCGGAGAGCAGGATGTTGATCCAGATGATCTTGCCGACCGCGATCCAGAAGGTCGGCTCGGCCATCTCGTTGCGAAACTGGGTGAAGAATGCCCCGATCGTAGCGGGATCGAAGATCTGCCAGAGCCAGCTCACAATAAGTCCTTTCGCCCCGTCGTTTTAACTTATCAGCCGATGATCAGCCGACGATCTCGTTGCCCGAGAAGAACTGCGCGATCTCGATCGCGGCGGTCTCCGGCGCATCGGAACCGTGCGCGGAGTTCTCGCCGATCGACTTTGCGTAGAGCTTGCGGATAGTGCCGTCGGCCGCCTTGGACGGATCGGTCGCGCCCATGGCGTCGCGGTATTTGGCGATGGCGCCCTCGGCTTCCAGCACCTGGACCACGACCGGGCCCGAGGTCATGAACTCGACGAGCTCACCGAAGAACGGCCGCGCCTTGTGGACGGCATAGAAGGTCTCGGCCTGTTCCTTGGTCATGCGGATGCGCTTCTGCGCGACGATACGCAGGCCCGCCTTCTCGATCACGGCGTTGACCGCACCGGTCAGGTTACGCGCGGTCGCATCGGGCTTGATGATCGAGAAAGTGCGTTCGATGGCCATAGTCTTATCCTTGAGGAGAAAGCGGTGGTTCGGAGTTGCGGGGCTTATATCGGCGCCTTCGCCGGACGGCAAGCGACCGCCGGAGCGGCCTCACAGGCGCTGCGCCGCAGGCGGCTGTCCGCCAGGATTCCAACATGGATTACAACAATTTCACCCAGATGAACCCAATCTGAAACCTCCGTCAGGGTTCGGTTCAGCTTCGCCGGCGTAAGGTCTGGCCTATCGAAACCCAAGCCCTGATCACGAGGCAGACCGTTTCGGCGGCCTTTCCATCGACGCGATAGCGCCGCGCCAGCAGTTTTTGAGGAGATCACCATGTTGAGGAAACTTTCGCTTGCCGCTGTCGCCGCGGTTGCGCTGGGTGCCGCGCTGGCACCGACCTCCGCCTCTGCCCACTGGCATGGCGGTGGCTGGCATGGTGGCGGCTGGCATGGCGGCTATCACGGCTGGGGCGGACCGCGCTTTTATGCTCGCGGCCCCGTCGTCTCCTACGGTTATGGCGGCTGCTATGTGCGCCGGCTGGTCCCGACCCCCTGGGGACCCCGCTGGCGGATGATCAACCGCTGCTACTGAGCCCGGCAGCACCTTTTTCAAGTACCTCCAGGTACCTACCCCCCCAGGTACCTTCCAGGAGAAGCCCCGGCGATCCCCCCGCCGGGGCTTTGTCTGTGGATGGATATGGCGCGACTTCATACAATTTTTACTAGAATGCCGAGCAATCTCCGCGAGTGGCGAAACCATTTTGGGGGCCAATGACTTGATATGGTGTCCTTGCTTTGAGAACACGGAACCCCGCGATGGCTGGCCCTTTTGCCAATGACAGCGAACAGATTGACCGGCGCACCAGTCGTTCGATTTGCGACGCCGTGGGCGAAAGGCTTCAGCAGAGCCTGCGCCCCGATCCCCGGCTCCCGACGCACCTTGAGCAGCTGCTCAACGAGCTGAAGCAGCGCGACCGCGAATCACACTGACCGGAAGCTGACTGGAAGACGCGGAAAAACGGGTTGCGTTCGGCGCGCCTTGCGGTGACAAGGCCGCATGCTTGCTATCACCGACCTCTCCGTCCGCCTCGCCGGACGCCTTCTGATTGACCAGAGTTCCGTGCAGATCACGCCCGGATCGCGCGTCGGCCTGGTCGGGCGCAACGGCACCGGCAAGTCCACCCTGTTCAAGGTGATCCGTGCCGAGCTGGCGGCCGAGCACGGCTCGGTCACCCTGCCGCCGCGCTGGCGCGTCGGCAGCCTGGCGCAGGAAGCTCCGAACGGCCCCGAAAGTCTGATTTCCGTCGTGCTCAAGGCCGATCTCGAACGTGACGCGCTGCTCGCCGAGGCCGAGCGCGCGACCGATCCGCATCGGATCGCCGAGATCCAGACCCGCCTCGTCGACATCGACGCACATTCGGCGCCGAGCCGTGCGGCCGCGATCCTCTCCGGCCTCGGCTTTTCCGCCACCGATCAGCTCCGCCCCTGCGCCGAATTTTCCGGCGGCTGGCGCATGCGCGTCGCACTGGCCGCGACGCTGTTCGCGGCCCCCGACCTTCTGCTGCTCGACGAGCCCACCAACTATCTCGACCTCGAAGGCACGCTGTGGCTGGAGGACCATCTCGCGCATTATCCGCGCACGGTGATCGTGATCAGCCACGACCGCGACCTCCTGGAAAGCTCGGTCGACCAGATCCTGCATCTGGAGCGCGGCAAGCTCACGCTCTACAAGGGCACCTACTCCTCGTTCGAGGAGCAGCGCGCCGCGCGCGAGCTGCTCGACGCCAAGCAGGTCAAGCGCCAGGAAGCCGAGCGCGCGCGGCTGCAAGCCTTCGTCGACCGCTTCAAGGCCAAGGCCTCCAAGGCGCGGCAGGCACAATCTCGCGTGAAGATGCTGGAGCGGCTGAAGCCGATCACGGCGCTGGTCACCGAGGACGTGCGCGAGATCAGCTTTCCGGCGCCGGAGAAGATCCTGTCGCCGCCGATCATCGCGGCGGACAACGTCTCGGTCGGCTACGACCCGGCCAGCCCGGTGCTCAGTCGCGTCACCTTGCGCATCGACGATGACGACCGCATCGCGCTTCTCGGCGCCAACGGCAACGGCAAGTCGACGCTGGTCAAACTGCTCGCCGGACGCCTCGCGCCGTTCTCCGGCCGGGTGACGCGCGCGGACAAGCTGTCGATCGCCTATTTCGCCCAACATCAGCTCGACGAGCTCAACGAGGACGCCTCCGCCTACGACCACGTCCGCAAGCTGATGGGCGATGCGCCCGAAGCAAAAGTGCGCGCGCGTGCTGGCGCGATCGGCTTTTCCGGCAAGGCGGCCGACACCAAGGCCGGCAGGCTGTCGGGCGGCGAGAAGGCGCGGCTCCTGCTTGGCCTTGCCACCTTCTTCGGCCCCAACATGATCATCCTGGACGAGCCGACCAACCATCTCGACATCGACAGCCGCGCCGCGCTTGCGGAGGCCATCAACGAATTCCCCGGCGCGGTGATCATGGTCTCGCACGACCGCTACCTGATCGAAGCCTGCGCCGACCGGCTCTGGATCGTCGCCGACCGCACCGTGACCAATTACGACGGCGACCTCGACGAGTACCGCCGCCTGGTGCTGTCCGCGCGCAACGCCGACCCAGCTCCGCGCGAGCGCAGCGCCGCAAGCGAGAAGCCGCAGCGCGTAAGATCGGACAATCGCGGCTCGCTGAAGAAGCGCATCGCGGAAGCCGAAGCCGAGATCGCCCGCGTCAGCGAGATCATCACCAAGATCGATACTGCGCTCGCCCTGCCCGACATCTTCACCCGCGACCCCAAGCAGGCCGCGCAGCTGTCGAAAGCGCGCGCGAACGCCGCCGATGCGCTGGCGCGCGCCGAGGAACAGTGGCTCGAGGCGAGCACGCAGTTCGACGAGGCGGCGGGGTAACGCCGCCTCGTCGCGAGGCCGGGTCCATCAAATTCGGAAAAACAACCCCATGCGCAGTACCGGTATTTCGATACCAGGCACTGAGTTATTGAACCAGCTTGTCTTTATCCGCTTAGCCAGCAACACCCCGCGCGGCGATTGCGCGCCGGAATGACTCAGTCCGCGTACTGGCCGGCGGCCTTGATGATCGGCGCCCAGCGGTCGATTTCACTCGCCAGCATCGCACCGAGCGCCTCGGGCGTCGCCTTGTCCTGTGGGACCGGCTCGGTGTTGATGTCGTTGAACCGGGCGATCAGCGTCGGATCCTTGAGCGCGGTCTGGAGCGCCGCCGTCAGCTTCTGCACGACCGCAGGCGGCGTACCCTTGGGGGCATAGATGCCGTGCCAGACGCCGAGTTCGAAACCCTTGAGGCCGGCCTCGTCGGCGGTCGGCAGATCGGGCAGGCTCTTCAGCCGCTCCTTGGTGGTGATCGCATAAGCCTTGACCTGCTTGGCCGTGATCGGCCCCGTGGTGTTCGTCGCCTGGTCGCAGGTGAGATCGATCTGCTTGCCGAGCAGATCGTTCATGATCGGACCGTTGCCCTTGTAGGGCACCGTGGTGAGCTGCTTCTGGATCGCCGTCATGAACAGCATGCCGCAGAGATGCGATGCCGCTCCAAGGCCGGCATTGGCGTAGGTCAGCTTGTCGCCCTGCTGCTGGGCGTAAGCGACCAATTCCCTCAGCGTGTTGGCCGGGAAGTCCGGACGCGCGATGATGGTCATCGGCGCGTTGGTCACGAGCCCGATCGGCGCAAAGGCCGTCTTCGTGTCATAGCTGAGGTTGCGGTACAGCGTGGCCGCGGTCGAGATGCCGACATGATGGACCAGCAGCGTGTAGCCGTCCGGCTGGGCACGCGCGGCGCGGGTCGTGCCGATCGTGCCGCCGGCGCCGGTCGCGTTCTCGACGATGACCTGCTGTCCCAGGGATTTCGCCATACCCGCCGCGGTCAACCGCGCGATGGTGTCGGTCGGTCCGCCGGCGGCGTATGGCACCAGCACGGTGATGGTTCTCGTCGGGTAATCCTGCGCGACGGCCGCGCCGAGCGGCAGAAGCAGAGCCGAGATGATCGCGATGAACCGCATGCTTTCCTCCAAATTTTCTTGTAGCGCCATATGAGCGCATTCTGGGCCGCGCGGCCATCAGGAAAGCTGCTTCAGCAAAAGTGTCGCGATCACGATCTGATCGCGCCGCCGACGCGGGTGGATGCCTGGAACGGTCGTCAGGCCTGACATTGCTCCGTCCCGAGAGGACGGGACGACGCCACGCCGAAGACAGGAGCGCGCATCTTCGGGATGACCGCTTCCAGCATGACGAAGCTGTTGGGTAGCTATTGTCCCGTGAGACCAGGTTGACGCACGTAGTAGACGTCCCACTCCGCTTCGTCCGTCTGCTCGAAGCCGTGACGCTGATAGAAGCGGTTGGCCTCGCTGCCACGCAATGCGCCAAGCCGGATTGGAATGCGCTGCGCATCGGCATCGGCACAGATCCGTCGAAGGACTGCGGCTCCGACTCCCTGTCCCTGATGTTCGGGCACGATGTACAAATGGTCGAGGTGCCAGTGATCCTGCCCGGGGCGAACCAGGACAAAACCCACGCGGACACCATCGGCTTCGATGAAGCGGCACAGCGCCGGGTCAAAGGTCGCCAAAAAACGATCCCGCGCACGCTGCGGATCAAAGCGCCCGACACGCTCCAGGCTCTCGCGCATCGCAGCGATGCGAATGGTCACGAGAAGATCAGCGTCCGACTGCGTCGTAGGCGCGAAAGTAAGGTTCATGAGCTAGCCCGTCAGGTCGAACCCGCCACCGACGCTACGCGGCACGCTGGCGATGCGCGACAGAACGGCCCACAAGCTTTCGATCAGGCCGCCGATTTCTTCTTCGGCTTCGGCTTCGTCGCCCTCGGCACCGGCTGCGGGTCCGGATTGCCCTCGATCGCGGACAGGCGACCGGAGGTGAAGGTGTAGGTGCCGGCACGCGGGCCGGTCGTCCAGGTCACCACGGCAACACGCCGGCCGGCCGCATCATTGGAAAGATTGACACTCGATGGCGCGCCGATGCCGCGCACCACGTCGCATTCGGTGTGGCCGAGTGCGACCGTGCCGCCCGTGGACGCCGGTGCCGTCGTCGATGCATTGGCGTCGGCCGGTCCCGGCGGCGGCGCCATTCCGGCACAGGCGCCGTCGGCGCTGACAAGATCCTCGGCTCCGACAGGCTTGTCGGGGGTCAGCGGCGGCGATTCGATCGAGATGTTCTTGATGAAGAGACGGCCGGGTTTCTGGAACCATTCGGCATCCCTCGACAACAGATCGCTCGCGCCCGAACAGCCCGCGAGCAACGGTGCTGCGGCAGCCAACGCAACCATGAGCGAGCTGGGAAGCTTTTGATGTCGCACGATAAACCAAATTCCCCGCGTGAAGGACCCACCCTAAGCGTTTGTCCCAACATCACTTTGCGGCACGAAGGTGACCAAAGTCAGCATCGCCCGAAAAGTGCAAATTATCATTAATTGCGAACGCCCCCTAATTCCGCTTCTGCCACCGGCCCCGTTCGTCGGCCTGCCAATAGGTGACATCAAATCCCCGCGCCTTGCAATCCGTCCAGGCGCTGCGGGCGAGCGCGAGCGCGTCCGGATCGTCACCGTTGAACAGCAACACCATGCGCTCGTAGCCCTGCCCGTCCTGCGGCAGCGTGGCGCTGTCGATCAGGAAGCGGACATTGGCGCCGTTCGGATTGTCCTCCGCGATCGCCAGCACGATCGGTTGGTCGGCGGCATCGTTCACGCGCCATGTCGCGTGCGGCAGGAAGGAATCGTCGCGATAGGTCCACAAATGCGCGTCCAGCGCATCGGCGCGCTCCTCCGACGTCGACTGCACCACCACGCGCCAGCCGCGCTCGAGCGATTTCTCGAGAAGCGGCGGCAACACGTTCTCCACCGTCATGTTTTGCAGATGGTAGAACAGCACCTCAGTCATCTTGGCTCATTTGCGCTCGTAGTGATCTGCCACCAGGCGATCCAACAGGCGGACGCCGTAGCCGCTTCCCCAGCTCTGGTTGATGTCGGTCTTCGGCGCACCCATGGCGGTGCCGGCGATGTCGAGATGTGCCCAGGGCGTGCCGTCGACGAAGCGCTGGAGGAATTGCGCCGCGGTGATCGAGCCGCCGTGACGGCCGCCAGTGTTCTTCATGTCGGCGAACTGGGAATCGATCAGCTTGTCGTATTCGGGGCCGAGCGGCATGCGCCAGACCTTCTCCCCGCTCTCGATGCCGGCCGCAAGCAGCCGTTCCGCGAGCTCGTCATTGTTGGAGAACATGCCGGCATGCTCGGTGCCGAGCGCGACCATGATGGCGCCGGTCAGCGTCGCCAAATCCACCATGAGTTTCGGCTTGGACTTCTTGGCGACGTACCAAAGCACGTCGGCGAGCACGAGACGGCCTTCTGCGTCGGTGTTGATGATTTCGATGGTCTGGCCCGACATCGAGGTGACGATGTCGCCCGGCCGCTGCGCATTGCCGTCGGGCATGTTCTCGACGAGGCCGATGGCGCCGACCACGTTGGCCTTGGCTTTGCGCGCAGCGAGCGCATGCATCAGGCCGACGACGCAGGCAGCTCCCCCCATGTCGCCCTTCATGTCCTCCATGCTGCCGGCCGGCTTGATCGAAATGCCGCCGGTGTCGAAGCAGACGCCCTTGCCGACGAAGGCAACCGGCGCCTCGCCCTTCTTGCCGCCGTCCCAGCGCATGATCACGGTGCGGCTCGGCCGCACCGAACCCTGGCCGACGCCGAGCAGCGCGCCCATACCGAGCTTCTGCATCGCCTTGACGTCGAGCACCTCGACCTTGACGCCGAGCTTGCGGAGCTGGCCTGCGCGGCGGGCGAACTCCTCGGGGAAAAGCACGTTCGGCGGCTCGTTGACGAGATCGCGCGCGATGATCACGCCGTCGACGACGTGACCGGCCGCGGCGAACGCCTTCTTCGCAGCAGCGGCATCGCCGACCGCAAGCGAGACATCGGCCCGCGAGCCGCCCTCCTCGCCGTCCTTCTTCCTGGTCTTGTAGCGGTCGAACTTATAGGCGCGCAGCCGCAGGCCCGAGGCGACCGCGACCGCCTGCTCGCTCGTCATGGCGCCATCGGGCAGCTCCGCCATGATGGTCATGGCGGCGGTCCCGGCCGGAAGCTTGCTCGCCGCCACGCCGCCGAATTTGAGAAAATCGTTCGCCTTCAGGCTGGCGGCCTTGCCCGCGCCGATCACGAGCAGACGGGTGGCCTTCATCCCCTCCGGCGCCAGGATGTCCAGCGCGGCCCCGCTCTTGCCCTTGAAGGCGGCCGCGGAAGCCGCCCGCTTCACCAGATCAGCGGCGCCACCGAGCGCCTTGGCCGTCGCCGGGCCGAGCTTCAGGCCGTCGTCACAGAACACGACCAGGATGCCACGGGGTGCGGCAGATAACGGGACAAAGCCGACCTTGATGGCATCGGACATGGGTAACTCCTCCAAAACATGGGGCTTTTCGCCATTGGGCAATCCCGGCCACGGGCCGGAGCTGAACGGCGATTCACTGCGCCTTCCGCACTATGGGCCAGCGCCCCGCCAGATGCCAAGCACCCCCGTGGCCGCCAGGCCACAATGAGGGAAATATTAACCATATATTGAGGGTGCCACGGGGCAGCCATTTTGTTGACGGATCAAAGGGATGCTAGAGAGAGTAAGCCGCCGGAACAGATGGCTGGCCGTCCCTTGGGGATCCCGTTTCGGGATTGGGGCGGGCAGCAAGGTCCGGGCCGGCATTGGGGTCTTGGTGGGGATTCGTGCGGTAGCGCATGGGGTCGATCGATAGGTATATCTTCCGCACGACGCTGGCGTCGTTTGCGCTGGTCCTGGTCAGCCTCACCGGCGTGATCTGGATTACGCAGGCGTTGCGCGGCATCGACCTGATGACGAGCCAGGGTCAGACCATCCTCACCTTCCTCGGCATCACCAGCCTCGTGATCCCGGCCCTCGTCCTGATCATCTCGCCGATCGCGCTGATGATCGCGATCTCGCACACGCTGAACAAGCTGGCGACCGATTCCGAGATCATCGTGATGAATGCGGCGGGCTTCTCGCCGTTCCGGCTGTTCTATCCGTTCTTCTACGCCACCTGCGTGGTGGCGCTGCTGGTCGCCTTCATCGCGGCCTATCTCGCCCCCGACGGCATGCGGCGGATCAAGCAGTGGGACGCCGAGATCACCGCCGACGTGCTCACCAACATCCTCCAGCCCGGCCGCTTCGCCCAGCTCGACAAGAACCTGACGATCCGGATCCGCGAGCGCCAGCCCGGCGGCATCCTCGCCGGCATCTTCATCGACGACCGCCGCGATCCGAACGAGCGCGTCTCGATCGTCGCCGAGCACGGCGAGGTCGTGAAGAACGAGACCGGATCATTCCTGGTGCTGGAGACGGGCAATCTCCAGCGCTTCGAGGCGGGCAAGCGCGATCCGGCGCTGGTGGCGTTCGGCCGCTACGGCTTCGACATGTCGAAATTCTCTGGCCAGGGTCGCGACGTCACCCTCGGCATCCGCGAGCGCTATCTGTGGGAGCTGTTCTCGCCGTCCGAGGACGACCCCGTCTACAAACAGATTCCCGGCCAGTTCCGCTCGGCCCTGCACGACAGCCTCCTGGCGCCGATCTATCCCTTCGCTTTTGCGGTGCTGACCTTCGCGTTCCTGGGGGCGCCGCGCACCACCCGCCAGAGCCGCAACTTCTCGATCGGCGGTTCGGTGATCGCCGTGTTCGGCCTGCGCATGGCCGGCTTCGCCTGCTCGGTGATGGCGGTGAAGTCGCCGGGCGCGGTGCTGTTCCAATACGCGATGGTCCTGGGCGCTATCGGCGTCGGGCTATGGATGATCATCGGCGGCATCGTGGTCGAGCCGCCGCCCCGCCTCATGGAGGCCATCAACAGATCGAACGCGCGGATCGCGCGGCTGTTCGGACGGCCGGCCATCGCATGAGCATGCTCACCAACACACTCGGGCGCTATTTCGCCGGCCGCTTCGTGGTCGCGGCGCTCGGCGTGTTCGCCAGCATCTTCCTGCTGCTGGTGCTGGTCGACTACATCGAGATGGTGCGCAAGACCTCGGGGCTGGCATCCGCCTCGGCCATCATGGTGGCCGAGACCTCGCTGTTCCGGGTACCGCAGCTTTTGGAGAAGCTGACGCCGTTCTGCATGCTGATCGGCGCCATGACCTGCTATCTCGCCCTCTCCCGCCGGCTCGAGCTGGTGGTCGCGCGCGCCGCCGGCATCTCCGCCTGGCAGTTCATCTCGCCGGCACTCGGCAGCGCGCTGCTGATCGGGGTGATCGCCACCGTCGCCTACAATCCGATGTCGGCCAATCTGCGCGAACTCTCCAAGCGCATGGAGGCGGAGCTGTTCGGCTCGGCACCCGGCGGCGGCATTCAGGATGCTTCCGGCTTCTGGCTCAATCAGGTGACCAGCGACGGCCAGACCATCATCAACGCGGCGCGCAGCGAGCAGCAGGGCATCCGCCTCACCGGTCTCACGCTGTTCCGGTTTGACACAGAGCAGCACTTCAAGGAACGCATCGAGGCGCGCGAGGCGACGCTGGAGGCCGGCCATTGGCTGTTCAAGGGCGTCCGCCGTTTCTCGCTGGACTCGCCGCCGCTCGACCAGGCCCGCCTCGAGATTCCGACGACGCTGACCGAGGCGCAGGTTCGCAACAGCTTTTCCACACCGGAGACTGTGTCCTTTTGGCAACTACCGAGCTACATCCGCTCCTCCGAAAGCTCGGGCTTCGCGACAGCAGGATACCGACTCCAGTATCAGAAGCTTCTGGCGCAGCCGTTTTTGCTGGCAGCCATGGTGATGTTGGCGGCTTCCGTGTCGTTGCGCTTCTTCCGGATGGGCGGCGTGCAGAAGATGGTTTTGAGTGGCGTAGGCGCAGGCTTTCTGCTCTACGTTCTGTCGAAAGTAACTGAGGACTTGAGCAAGGCTGAGTTGATGCATCCGATCGCTGCGGCGTGGTTGCCCGTTGTGGTGGGCGGCCTCACCGGCTTTTTGGCCTTGCTCTATCAGGAGGACGGATAGTGACTGCCGTCCACCGAGGGCTCGTGTCTCGTTCGACGCGGCGCACATCGGTGCGCGCGAACGGGTGCGGTTTGTCCGTCCGCAGGTTGCTGCTCGCCGTCGTCACCGCCGCCTCGCTCGGCGGGCTGATGGACGTTGCCGCCGTGGTGCCGGCCTCCGCCCAGAGCTTCACCTACAATCCGCTGCCGCCGCGTCCGAAGCCGGCCGCCGTGCCTCACGACAACCAGATGCTGGTGCAGGCGACCGAGGTCGACTACGACTACAACAACTCGCGCGTCTCCGCGGTCGGTAACGTCCAGCTGTTCTACAACGGCACCAGCGTCGAGGCCGACAGGGTCATCTACGACCAGAAGACCAAGCGGCTCCATGCCGAAGGCAACATCCGCATGACGGATGCCGACGGCAAGATCACCTATGCCGAGATCATGGATCTCTCCGACGATTACCGCGACGGTTTCGTCGATTCGCTGCGCGTGGACACGGCCGACCAGACCCGCATGGCCGCGAGCCGCGCCGACCGCTCCAGCGGCAATTACACGGTGTTCGAGAACGGCGTCTACACGGCCTGCGCGCCGTGTAAGGACGATCCGAAGAAGCCGCCGCTGTGGCAGGTCAAGGGTGCCCGCATCATCCACGACCAGCAGGAGAAGATGCTGTATTTCGAGACGGCACAAATCGAATTCTTCGGCGTGCCGCTCGCCTACATGCCCTATTTCTCGACGCCCGACCCGACCGTGAAGCGCAAGTCGGGCTTCCTGATGCCCGGCTATTTCCCGGGCACGACGAACACCGGCTTTGGCGCCGAAGTCCCCTACTATTGGGCGATCGCGCCCGACATGGATGCAACGTTCACCCCCCGCTTCATGTCGCGGCAAGGCGTGATGCTGCAGGGCGAATTCCGGCAGCGCCTCATCGACGGCGCCTACCAGATCCGCGCTTATGGCATCTACCAGCTCGATCCCGGCGCGTTTGCCGGGCAGCCCGGGGACCGCCAGTTCCGCGGCGCCGTCGACACCAAAGGTCAGTTCGCGCTGAACGACAAATGGGTCTGGGGTTGGGACGGCGTCCTGATGTCCGACTACTATTTCTTCTCGGACTACCGCCTCTATCAGTACCGCGATCCGCTCGGCTCATTCCTGCTGCTGCCGACGGAAGCGCTGTCGCAGCTCTATCTGACCGGCGTCGGCAATCGCAGCTTCTTCGACGCGCGCACGATGTACTGGCTGAGCTATTCGGGTAACCAGAGCCAGGTGCCGATCGTCTATCCGGTGGTCGACTACTCGAACGTGCTCAACTATCCCGTCTTCGGCGGCGAGTTCAGCTACAAGACCAATTTCTTGAACCTGTCGCGCGACCAGGCGGTGTTCGATCCGATCACGACGGTGGCCAACACCAGCAGCCTGTGCACGACGGCGTCGGCCGATCCGCTGGCCCGCACGCCCTCGCAGTGCCTGCTGCGCGGCTTCCCCGGCACCTACACCCGCCTCACCGCGGAAGCGCAGTGGCGCAAGTCCTTCACCGATCCGCTCGGCCAGATCTGGACGCCGTTCGCCAGCCTCCGCGCCGACGCGATCAATTCCTCGGTCTCCAACCAGCCGGGCGTGTCGAACTACCTGCCCGTCGGCGACACTCAGGCGTTCCGCCTGATGCCGACCGTGGGCCTGGAGTACCGCTATCCGTTCATCAACGTTCAGCCCTGGGGCTCGACCACCGTCGAGCCGATCGCGCAGATCATCATCCGGCCGAACGAGACCTATGCCGGCAAGCTTCCGAACGAGGACGCCCAGAGCATGGTGTTCGACGCCTCGAACCTGTTCAGCGTCGACAAGTTCTCCGGCTACGACCGTGTCGAGGGCGGCGGCCGCGCCAATGTCGGCGTGCAGTCCACCACGCAGTTCGACAGGGGCGGCGCCGTCAAGGCGCTGTTCGGACAGTCCTACCAGTTGTTCGGCCTGAACTCCTTCGCGGTCCAGGACAGCATCAATACCGGCCTCGATTCCGGCCTCGACAAGCCGCGTTCCGATTATGTCGCGAGCGCCAGCTACTCGCCGAACCGCACCTATACGTTCAGCGTTCGCTCCCGCATGGACGAGCAGACCTGGAACATCCAGCGCTTCGAGGCGGAAGGTCGCGCCAACTTCGATCGCTGGTCGGTCGCCCTGCTGTACGGCAATTATGCCCCGCAGCCGGAACTCGGCTATCTCGCCCGCCGCGAGGGCATCCTGACCTCGGGCTCGCTCAAGGTCGCGGCCAACTGGGTGGTGTCGGGCTCGGCACGCTGGGATCTCGAGGCCAACAAGATCAACCAGTATGTGGTCGGTGCCGGCTATGTCGATGATTGCTTCGTGCTGGCGGCGAACTATGTAACTTCGTATAGCTATTCGGCGGGCACCACACCGCCCGTGCTGAGCCATGCGTTCATGTTCCAAATCGGCCTGCGCACGCTCGCGACCTCGTCGACGAGCAGCGGTTACGCCGGCCTCCAGTGAGCGGTTTGAATTGCCGGCCGCGTTTGCCCGATCTCAGGCTCGACGCGGTTGACATGCGAGCGACCATCATGACGACGCCATTGCCTGTCTTGCGCCTCCTCCTCGCCCTCAGCGCCGGGCTGATCCTGACCGGCCTGCCCTCGCCGTCGCGCGCGCAGAACATCGTGGTCATGGTCAATGGCGATCCCATCACCGATTTCGACATCGAGCAGCGCTCCAAGCTCGACCAGCTGACGACGCAGAAGGCGCCGAGCCGGGAGCAGGTCATCAACGAGCTGATCGACGAAAAGGTGAAGATAAAGGAAGGCAAGAAGTACGGGGTCGATCCCGGCGTCTCCGACATCAACCAGTCCTACGAAGGCATGGCGCAGCGCATGCGCATCACGCCGGATCAGCTCACCAAGATGCTCGAAATCAAGGGCGTCCGCCCCGAGACGCTGAAGGGCCGCATGAAGTCCGAGATGGTCTGGACCAGCCTCGTGCGCGGCCGCTACAAGGAGCGCCTCCAGGTCGGCGAGCGCGACGTTGCGCAGGCCGTGCAGGCCCAGAGCGGTGAGAAGCTTCAGGTCGAAGGCACCGAATACAAGATGCAACCGATCGTGCTGATCGTGCCGCGCGGCTCGTCCGCGTCGTTCCTGGAAACACGCAAGAAGGAAGCCGAGAGCTATCGCTCACGCATCGGAAGCTGCGAGGAAGCCAACTCGCTGTTCCGCTCGACACCGAATGCCACCATCCGCGAAAGCGTCACCAAGACCACCGCGGAACTGCCCGAGGCGCTGCGCAAGGTGCTCGACGACACGCCGATCGGCCACCTGACCGCGCCCGAGATGACCAAGAACGGCATCGAGATGGTGGTGCTGTGCTCGCGCAAGCCGACCATGATCGACACGCCGAAGAAGCGCGAGGTCCGCGAGAAGATGTATCAGGAGAAGTACGAGAAGACCCAGAAGGCCTATCTCGAAGAGCTCCGCAAGGCGGCGATGATCGAATATCGCAACCGCTGATGCCCGAGCCTTCCTCAGAGCGCCCGGCAAAACCTCTCGCCCTGACCCTGGGAGAGCCCGCCGGCATCGGCCCCGACATCACCATCGCGACCTGGCTCAGACGCCGCGAACTGAACCTGCCCGCCTTCTACCTGCTCGGCGACGAAGCGCTGATCGCCCGGCGCGCCAAGGCGCTCGGCGCCGACATCGGGATCGCCGCGGTCAGCGCCGGCGAGGCCGAGGCCGCCTTCACCGAGGCCCTGCCCGTGGTTGCCACCGGCGAGCGCGCCACGGCCGAGCCCGGCAAGCCCGACGCATCGAGTGCGCCGGCCGCGCTTGCCTCGATCCGCCAGGCGGTCACTGATGTCCGCGAGGGGCGCGCCGGCGCCGTCGTCACCAATCCGATCGCCAAGAGCGTGCTCTACCGCGCAGGCTTCCGCCACCCCGGCCACACCGAATACCTCGCCGAGCTCGCCGCAACGGACGGCCGCGTGCCGCAGCCGGTGATGATGCTGTGGTCGCCGCGGCTCGCCGTGGTGCCCGTGACCATCCACGTCTCGCTGCGCGAGGCACTGGCCCAGCTCACGAGCGAGCTGATCGTCTCGACCGTTCGCATCGTCGCGACCGAACTCAAATCCCGCTTCGGCATCGCCAGACCACGCATCGCGGTCTCCGGCCTCAATCCACACGCCGGCGAGGACGGCTCGCTCGGCCACGAGGAGCAGACGGTGATTGCGCCCGCGCTCAAGGTGCTGCGCAGCGGCGGCATCGAAGCCAGGGGCCCGTTGCCCGCCGACACCATGTTCCATGAAGCCGCACGCACTACTTACGACTGCGCGGTCTGCATGTATCACGACCAGGCGCTGATCCCGATCAAGACGGTCGCCTTCGACGACGCGGTCAACGTCACGCTCGGCCTGCCCTTCATCCGCACCTCGCCCGATCACGGCACCGCCTTCGACATCGCCGGCACGGGCAAGGCCAATCCGGCGAGCCTGATCGCGGCGCTCAGGCTCGCAAGCCGCATGGCGGCAGCGAAACTCTGATGAGCGCGATCGACGACCTCCCGCCGCTGCGCGAGGTCATCCGCCAGCATGCGCTGTCGGCCCGCAAATCGCTGGGACAGAACTTCCTGCTCGATCTCAACTTGACCGCGCGCATCGCGCGCGCGGCCGCGCCGCTCGAGGAGGCCACCATCGTCGAGATCGGCCCCGGCCCAGGCGGGTTGACGCGCGCTTTGCTTGCGCTCGGCGCGAGGCGCGTCATCGCCATCGAGCATGATGAACGTGCGATCCCGGCCCTGCAGGATATCGCCGCGCGCTATCCCGGCCGCCTCGAGATCGTGCATGGCGATGCCATGTCCTTTGATCCACGCCCGCGGCTCGCAGGCGAACGCGCCAAGATCGTCGCCAACCTGCCCTACAACATCGCGACCCAGCTCCTGATCAACTGGCTCACCGTCGAGCCCTGGCCGCCCTGGTACGAGATGATGGTCTTGATGTTCCAGCGCGAGGTCGGCGAGCGCATCGTCGCATGCGAGGACGAGGAGGCTTACGGCCGTCTCGGCGTGCTCGCCAACTGGCGCTGCGAGACCAAGATCCTGTTCGACATCTCGCCGTCCGCCTTCGTCCCGCCGCCGAAGGTCACCTCCTCCGTCGTGCGCCTTAAGCCGCGCGCAAATCCACTCGCCTGTGATCGCCGGATGCTCGAACAGGTCGCCGCCGCGGCCTTCGGCCAGCGCCGCAAGATGCTGCGGCAAAGCCTGAAATCGCTGGGCACGGATCCCGCGCGGCTCGCGCAAGCTGCCGGCGTGGATGCAACGCGGCGCGCCGAGACGATTCCGATTGCGGGCTTTGTTGCCATGGCCTGTGAATTGGCCAATATACGAAGCGAAGAAGCATGATCCGGAAAAGTGCGCAGCGGTTTTCCGAGGGAGATCATGCTCAAACAATGAGCTGAAGCGCTGTGTAGCGCTTTAGAGATAATTTCGGAGGAAAGAATATGGCGCTGATGCGCAGGCAATCCCTGGTCAAGTTCGACGCGCCCTTGTGCGAGACCATCGTCGACACGCCCAAGCCGCAAGGCCGCGAAGTTCTGGTGCGCATCGAGCGCTGCGGCCTCTGCCATTCCGACCTGCACATCCAGGACGGCTACGCCGATCTCGGCGGCGGCAGGAAGCTCGACACCACGCGCGGCATGACGCTGCCCTTCACGCTCGGCCACGAGATCGCCGGCGTCGTCGAGGAGGTCGGCGCGGACGTCGCCGCCGGACTCGTCGGCGCGAAGAAGGCGGTGTTTCCGTGGATCGGCTGCGGCCAGTGCCGCGACTGCCAGAACGGCGACGAGAACCTCTGCGTCAAGCAGCGCTTCCTCGGCGTCTCCATCGACGGTGGCTTCGCCACCCACGTGCTGGTGCCCGATGCAAAATATTTGCTCGACTACGATCCCCTGCCTGTCAACCAGGCCGCGACCTTGATGTGCTCGGGCGTGACCGCCTACGGCGCGCTCAAGCGCCTGGTCGACCGGCCGCGCCAGCGCAACCTCCTGCTGATCGGCCTCGGCGGCGTCGGCATGATGGGCCTGTCGTTCGCGCAGGCGATGTTCAAGCAGCCGATCACGGTCGCCGACCTCTCACCGGCCGCGCGCGACACCGCGCTGAAGAACGGGGCCGCTGGCGCCTACGATCCGGCCGAGCCCGACGTCATCAAGCGCATCCTCAAGGAGACCGAGGGCGGCTTCGACGAGATCGTCGATTTCGCCGGCAACGAGAAGTCGATGGCCTTTGCCGTCGCGGTCGCCGCGCGCGGCGGCAAGATCGTGGTCTCCGGCCTGATGGGCGGCCAGTTCACGCTGCCGATGGTGCAATGGGTCTACAAGCGCATGACCATCGAGGGCTTCATGGTCGGCACGCTCGCGGAAGCCCACGAGCTGATGGCGCTGGCGCGCGCCGGCAAGATCAAGCCGACGCCGATGCGCGAGGAGCCGATGGGCGACGTGCAAAAATGGATCGACGAGCTGCGGGCCGGCAAGGTCGTCGGCCGCATCGTGCTGAAGAACTGAGTGACGCGCGGCGGGCCCGACGCAAGTCGTGCCCGCCACACGGAACGCCTGCGGCCGCGCCGCGTTGGCAGCGCATGTCGATCCGTTGCACCGTCGAAAGCGCATTCTTCATCGCCTGGAGCTTCCTGGAGAAGAGCGGCGAGCTCGGTCCTCCGGACGAGAGCGCCAACGTCATTCTCGACGCCATCGAGGCGCAGCTTCGGCGCGGGGAGCGCCGGCAGCTGATGCTCGCCAACAAGGCGATCGACGCCTACCGCACGCATGTGGCGAAGGGCAACGGCTCCGCGGAACGTGAAGCACGCATTGGATAGCCTTCGGCGATCGCCCGGCACGCGCGATTCCGGTCGATTGCGGCGATGTGTTCACTTCCGCACAGACAGGCCGCAGCCGCAGAGGCCGGATTCCCGTGGTTCTCCGGCCCAGAACAAAGTTTCAGTCGTGCCTCGAACGTGATGGCGCCGAATCTGGAACGTCGAGAACGCTCATCGCTTGATCTCTCGTAGGCAACGATGGAGCCGATGTACATGACGAAGCCGCTGACGACGACAGCGCAACCCGTTCCCGAGCAGAACCGCAGCCCCAAGGGCGCCGGCAGCACGCCGTCGGTTCCGGTCGATACCACCAAGGGCCATCGCGACGACGAGAAGCAGAACATCCGTGAGCAGGCCGCACACGGCAATCTCACCCAGAACACCAGCAACAGACGCATGGGATAGACGACGAAGGAGTGACTGACGTGATGACCCTCGGCCAATGGTACGATCCGATCTCCGAGCGCTGGATCGAGCCACGTGACACGAAAATCGCGACGTCGCCTGGTGTGGAGGATGATGCCGTCTTCGACCGTCAACGGACATTGCAGGTCGAACGCATCTGGCGCGCGCTGGTCGATTGCTGCGCGCGCAATTGAGACCAGTCAGACAGGAGCCAGGCCGGCGCCAAAGATGGCGCTGGCCGCGCCGCCGGCGGCCTCATTTTTTCTTGTCATTGGTCCGGTTCTCGCCTTTAGACACATCCTTCGTGCCGGGCTGGTTTGCCTGATTTGCATTCATGCCGGTGGTGTCCATCTTCCCTTTCTCCGTGGCGCCGTGCGTGTTCTCCGGCTTCTCCATGCCGCTCTGCGGCAAGGGCCCGGTATTCTGGGCGATGACGGATCCGGTCATGACCGCAAACGCGATCGCTGCGATGAGCGCTTTCATGGGCACCTCCCTCGTCCCATGAATGACGTCCCCGGGACGGAGTTGTTCCCTCTCGAGGGCTCGATCTCGGACTGGCGCGCATCGCCGCTTACTTCAAGGCTCGACGCTTCAGCTGCAGATAGGTTGGATTGAAATCGCCGATCCGCTGCAATTCGCGCCATTTCAGCACGATCAGCTCGCCCTCGCGAAGATCCATGGTCCCGCTCAGCCTGAGGTCAGCGAGTGTCCGGTTCACGGTCGCGATCGCCATACCCAGCGTCTCGCCGAGCTGCGCCAGGCTGATCGGGAAGCGGCAGCGACTGCCGCGGACGAGTTGCGCGACACGCGCGCGGTAGAACAGCTCGCAGAACAGATGAGCCATGCGCACCTGCATCGGCCGGGCGCTGTTGTTGGTGATGGCTTCGCGAAAGATCGCGGCATCGAGCAGCGTTTCGCGCCAGACAGCCATTCCGAATGTCGGTCGCCGCTGGAACGCGGCGAGCAATTCGCGATGCGGGATGAAAGCGACCGAAGCCGGCCCCAGCGCACTCAGCCCATGATCCATCTGGTCGATGAACAGGCCCTGCGCGTCCGGCAGATCGCCGGTGAGATGAAACGCCAGATATTGCCGCCGCCCGTTGCCGAGCAGATGATAGCGGGCGATCAACCCGGACACGACCAGCGCCGAGACCTCGGGGCGGTCGCCCTGGCGGATGAAGTCCTCGTTCGGCTCGAAATCGCGCACCACGAAGGTGAGCGCCCGGATTTCGGCGATATCCTCCTCAGCCAGTGCGGTGTGCTCCCACAGGTTCCGGATCAGCACGTCGTGGGCTTTATCCATGCGGCCGCCAAAAATCGCACCGGTTCTATCAAATGATACATCTGACGCGCGTTCAGCAACCTAGAACTCGCATCGGAAGCACAGGTTGCTAACCGATCTGCGACCATGACTGTCGCACCCCGTTACCGCCAGCGGAGCCAGCCCACCCGTCTCATGAGCCATACGACGATCCTCGAGCGCATCCGCCGCCAGTTCGCATCAGAGCCAAGCGAGCACCTGGACTGCATCAGCGACGCCCTCCTGAACGGGACGCTGCGGGAGCCGGTGCATCCGATGTCGGATCAGGAACTGGCCCGCGCCATCCGCGAGTTCCGTGCCCGGCCCGTCTCCGACAGGACCATCGCAAGGCTCTCGCGTCGCTTCGTCGAAATGCCGCAAGATCGCTGAAGGCGCGCACCGGGTCTCATGCCGCATCCGAAGTTCATCGCGCGTCTCCAGGCGATCGAAGGTCTTTCCGAGGACGAACGCCGGCAGATCGCCGGCTTGCCCTCCACGCTGCGCCAGGTTGCGGACGGCGAGATCGTGCTGCGCCAGGGCGAGGCCGTCACGCGCTGCGTCTTCGTCGTCAGCGGCTTCCTCTACCAAGCCCGCATCGTCGGAGATCGCAGCCAGATCCTCGCCTTCCACGTGCCCGGCGACATGCCGTGCCTGCACTCGCTGCTGATCTCGCCCATGGATGCGGATCTTGTCAGCCTCGGGCCAAGCGTCGTCGGCTACGTCGCGCACAGCCAGCTTCGGCAGCTTCTCGACAGCTCCATCCATCTCACTCGCGCGTTCTGGCGCGAGACGCTGATCGACGCGGCGATTTCGCGGCAATGGATCGCCCGCCTCGGCGCCCAGGCCGCGTTGCCCAAAGTGGCGCATCTGATCTGCGAGCTCGCCGCGAGGCTGGAGATCGTCGGCCTCCTCACCGACGGTTGCTTCCAGATGCCGATGACGCAGCGCCACGTCGCCGACGCCTGCGGACTGTCGATCGTTCATATCAATCGTACGATCCAGGAACTGAGGCACCGCGGATTGATTGCATGGGAGGGCAGCGAGATCGAGCTGCGGCGGCGCGAAGAGCTGCAGCAGCTTGCCGATTTTGCGCCTGACTATCTGACCTGAGCCAGGCGGATCAATGCACGCTTCGGGTGAGGCCCTTGAGGCGCTACCCGCTCCGCCGAATCTCCTCCCGGTGGGACTCGACTTCCTCGGCATCCTCGTCATCGACCTTCATCAGATGGTCGCGGCCGGCGGCCTTGAGCAACGCGTCGAGCTTGGCGTGGATCGCCTGGGTGTCGCGATGCTCGGCCCGCTGGATCACCAGCGTCATCCCCCATGTCGCCAGCGTCGCGAAGGAATGCCATTCGAGCCCGTTGCCGAACGTGACCCAGGCCATGCCATAGGCTACGAACACCGCAAACGCCGCCGGCCGCGAGGTGGCGACGCCGATGTCGGTAAGCCAGCTCTTCGGTGCGGCAGAGGCCATGCGCGGCAACTCGCGCAATGCGCCGGTGTTCCAACGGCGGAGCCACGAGCACGCGATGCCGATCGCCTCACGATCGCGATGCCTGCCTCCGCCACGATTTGAGCAGCGGTCCGCCGGCCCCAGCGCTGAGCGGGGAGATAACCGTGACGAATGAGCCCGGCATTTGCGCCGGGCTGATCGTCAATATGCTTCGGTTCTCGGCAACGGAAGAATTAGAGTAGAGTCCCCACGTCCAGTCCGTTCGGATTCCGACATTGCGATGCTTGCCCAGGAGCTTCGCATAATCGTGTTGCTGCTCCGCACCTCTTCGACACGCGCGTTAGAGCGGAGACGCGCTTTAACGCGCAAGGAGATCCTGGCAAATAGCATTCGAAACGAATGTGAAATTTAAACCGAAAGCAGTTCCGATCAGCTTCTCGAAGGAACCGAATCGACCGCCATTAAATGATAAATTTCATTATGATTGATAATCATGATGACTCCATCACAAGATTAAAAAATATGTTGGGGAAAACGATGGGAGGTTGGAAATGGAAGTTGCCCGCCGCTTTCGAGCAATGGCGCTGCTTTGTCGACAGGCTGCCGCGCGCCAACCTGAGAGAAGTTGGAAATTGCTCGCTGAGGCAGAGTACTGGGAGCATCTGGCGGCTACGGCTTTGGCTGACTGAGCGTCGGCCCAGCGATTTTTTCGTTCTTTCTCCTTCGACGTCTTAGTTCAAGTCATATTTTGAGGCGGGCCGTGTCCAGTCTTCGTGAGACGTATTCCTGTGCTGTTCTGAGTGAACGGCTCCAAGCGCTTGTAGCGGAGCTCAGAGAAGTGAAGATGCTTCGAAGCAAGCTCCGACACTTGGAAGCGAGAGCGATCGGCAGAAGACGCCGCGCCAAACCGGGCAGCAGAGCAAGAGCCGTGAACTAACCGGGAGGCGAGACCGGCCGTCTGTTCAGGACAGAGCCGTCGCACCGATTTCCGTTCGACGTTGCGCCTCGAAATACAGCAACGAGCCGATCACCGTCCCAAAGCTCCACGTCGTGCTCGACAATCATTTGCTCAGCTCGACGTCGCGCCGCCTGCTCGTCAATGCAGTCAAGCTTTGCGGCGCAGATAACTCGCCGGCTGCTGTCCACCACGAAAACTCTGAACCGCATGATCGCAGTCCCATCCAAAAGGGGGACTGTCATCGTAATCGAATGTCAGTCTAAGGCAGTGGGCAAACTAAGTGCAGGCGCGCGAAACCATTGTGCGTGTGACAATTCAGCTGCACTGCGCGCTAGAACTCATCGATCGCGTGGCGGCGCGTCATGAATCGCGCGACCTCAGTGGTGTAATCTCACCGCGAGCCGAAGCGTGCGGCTCGAGCTTAATACGGAGAGGATCCCCAGCGTCATCAGCAGCACGCCTAACCACATTGAAGTCCAGCTCCGCGCCTCGTCCGCAATCTGCACGCCGATCACCATAGCCGGCGGATCGGGCGAAGGCCCCGCATCGGCGGCCGCGAGAAGCTGCTCAACATCAACCTGGCTAGGCACGGAATGTTCGGGCATGGCCCGGCGACTGTGAAGCTCAGCAATGCGGGCCGCCGACGTCAGGACGGGGCCCGTACCGAGTTCGGAAGCGGCATCAGCTACCTTGAGTTCACGCGCCGGCGGTGTCGGCGGAGCCCCCTCGGCCGGTGCAGAGCGTGATAACTCCGCGCGCGCATCGATCACCGGGCTCCGCCTTTGCCGCGCGGTCTCGTTCTCGTCGGGCCTGGCGGCACGGTTGGCGGGGCGACTAGGAATCGGTTTTCGCACCGTCGCGGCGCCCTCGGCCAAGAACCAGCATCTGCGGTGGCCGTCCAGCCGATACATCCAGCGCTGGCCGGCGCCGGGCGCGTTGCCGGGCCGCGCCAAGCATTCCGGCTGCGCCGGAGCCGTCGCAGCGGGCTCGCGAGGAGCAATACTGAAGAAGTCAGTAAACGTGTTGGAGAACGCAGGTGTCGTCGAAAGACCTCCAACAAGGACCAAACTGGCCGAGTAAATTCGCAAATAACCGGACATCGAAGACTCCCGGTGTTGCGCCCCCACCCGACACGAGCCTTCGCGACGACATTGGCCACCATGCGGCTTAAATCTGGCGGCGCGATGGATTAAATATGCTCCAGGCCATCATTTAATAGGCCCGCCCGGCATTTCTGGGTTGCAAAGCGTGGTAACACACCCAACCAACCGAACCGTCTGCCCTCGGCCGGGCGTGGCTCCCGGCCGCAGCCTGCGACCGCCCGATTGATCGCCGTGGCAGCGGAAACACTGCACTCGTCTGCTGACAATGGCGATCCGAAAGCGGAGCTGGTCCGGGGGAAGCTTATGGGGGTGTCATGCCCCGGGTATGCGGCAAGCGCTACCCCCATACCAGATTAAATGCTCCCGCCACGATATTACCTCTGTAATACCGCTGTCGTGCCTTTCTCCCTTCCACCTAACACATTTAAATGTGGATAGCGCGGGTAACATTTAAGTGTCGGCTTGTCTGCTCATTCATAACTGACTTGTCTGCCTGGGCTTTCGCCCAAGAGGATCGAGCCATGAACACCGAGCATCTCCACTCGCTCTCCCTTGACGAGCTCTGGATCATTCATCAGCAGGTCACCGCCAGCCTGACTCAGAAAATCTTGGTGCAAAAAGCACGATTGGAGGAACGGCTCCACATGATCGGATCGGCCGACGAGGTCCCACGGTTCGATCGCAAGCGCCGCCCCTACCCGCCCGTTCGTCCCAAATATCGCAATCCGAAGAACCCGGCGGAGACATGGTCCGGTCGCGGCAGGCTGCCGCGGTGGTTGCGGCCGCAGCTTCGAGGCGGTCGGAAGTTGGACGATTTCCTGATCGAGCAGGCTTCGGTTCAAAAGCGGCAGACAAGTTGAGCGACGCGGTCGCGAGCGCGTTGGGAAGACAGGCCAACGCACATCCTGTCTTATCTGTCGTTCGCTCGGCTTCTCGATCGAGTGAAAGAGCACGAGGGTAAGCGAGGCGATACCCACGGCTTCATCAAAATAGGAGTGATGGGATTCGCAAGGGCTCAACCCTCCTTACGGGTTGCGCTGATTGGGACTGCGACTTCGTCCGGATATTGCTGAACGCCAGGCCGTGTACCTATAACCCGGCAACATCATTTGACCGGTGACTCATCCGCTTTGCTCCTATAGCGCCCAAGTTCGTGCGGTAGCGCAAAATGTTACGATGGGCCTGTTGCACATGAATTATTAGGCTCCGGCGCGGAGAGCGGTTGGCCAACCGACACGGACCAACGTTTCATCTGGGTCAGAGATCGCAAATTCGTACATCCCCCACGGCTTGTCTTCGGGTGATTGCTGAAATTCGCGCGCCGCAGCATCAACACTCTCGAGGTAAAGATAAAGCCCGAATGGGTTTCTGCCCGGCGTTAGCCATCCCTCGACCGCGTCCGTCAGATGTAGATATCCACCCTTCCCGTTCGACAGCATGCGATAGGTGTCGGGCTCTCCTGGAGCAGGCCTGTCGCTGTCCGGACGCGCAAAGCCCAACCGATTGTAGAACCGCTCCGACGCATCAAGGTCATTACACGGCAGGATCGCGATCAAAGCTCCCGAAGGGCTCATTCGTACACTCCGACGTCATGCAAACAATTTTCGCCCGCTGTTCTCAATGTCTGAGAATTTGTCACCTTTAGGGTGGGAATTGCGGTTGGGACAGCCAGATCCTTGCCTTCGTCCAACTCGCATCTATCCGGCTGGCTGGCCGGGCGTCATGAGTCCGCGCCCTAGCTAGTTAGAGACGCTCAAAGTCGGCTATTGGTCAGACTCGGAAGTGCGAACTCTCGTCCGCTTCTCCGAACGAGTTGACTCAGCCATTTCTTCGCAGATGGGCGGCTTCCGGCCAAATCCGGACGTGTGGCCTGCCCCAGCGACCCGGCAGCTTCTTAGGTTCGAATGGGCTGCCCGATTCCAAGCAGGTTACCTTCGCTGTCGCGGAACCACGCGCCACGTTCGCCAATACCTTTGCTCGGATAATTCCCCTCAATTTCCGCAATGCCGTTAACGGTCTTCAGGCCGGGCAGGTCGTAGTCTTCGAACGCGACGCCTCGGGCGCGAAGCTCACGCACGGTCGCCTCGATATCCTCAACTTCCCAGCCCATCTGCGTGGACGTACCGAGTTGCACCCCGGATGAAACAAATATCGCAAACTCGCCAGTTCCACAGACGTAGCGGAGCCCTCCGTCACGCTGCTCGACCGGCTCCAGGCCAAGCTTTTCCGAATAGAACGCGCGCGCCCGATCTAGGTCCTTCGCCGGAAGCCTTGTTGCCACCCTCGCGTTCCCTAGCACCTGTCTCTCCTTTGTGAGTCAGAAGGCCGGTAAGTTCCCCGGAATCGACTGGTCATAAGGCGAAGAACCCGACTGAAATAATCTAGTCCGCTCTGGGCAACCAGGTGGACGCCAGTAACGGGTTTCGCCATTTCTCGCTGCAAGTGGAATTGCTCGACACGACAAATGGAGGAGACGCCAACTGGACGGCCTTACTTTTCTTCATATCGGTTCTTGCTGGGAACGACGGATCCGAGAGCGGGTGGCAGCCGCGCTATCGCTTGCTCCAACTCTGCTGCGATGGCCCTGTAACGAGAGAGCGTCCGCGCGCAAACGTCGCGCTTGAGCTGGCTCGTTGCTGCCTCTTGAAGGCGCTCGTAGTCAGCGATTTCCACGCGGAGCAGTTCTAGATGGGCCAGCATCTCTTTCATGTGCAGGTAGACTAGCCCATGTCGCTTTTGGTTCAATAGCGAACTTGGGACACCGCTCATGGCAATTTAGGACACCCCGTGAGGCGTCGGGCAACACACCCCGTCAAGCCCGCGGCGCGAAGATATTTTACTTTTCCGAATTTCGGATTTATGGCATATATCGCGGCATCCCGGCCCTGCCAAAGGGGCGTTCGCGACCGTCACGAGATGCGGGCCGGGTGGCGGTGGACGCGTCGGCGCGGATCGGGGCGAAACGCGCCGCGGGAGCGCGCAGCCATGCCCTGCCATTTCGGTGCGCGCCGGCCCGTGATCATACCGACTGTCGAACCGCTTTTCGCGCGCGCCCCGGGATGTTAGCTTGGTGCCATTGCCTTGAGGAATTTTTGATGCGCGCGAGGATTTTCAATCGCGTTGTCGGGCTGGCGGCGCTGGTTGCGGCAACGCTCGCCGCCGTAGCGCACCCGGCATCGGCCGAGAAGCGCATCGCGCTCGTGGTCGGCAACTCCGCCTACAAGAACATCACGCCGCTCGACAATCCCTCGAAGGATGCCAGCCTGATGGCGCAGACGCTCTCCGCGCTCGGCTTCGCGCTGGTCGGCGGCCGCGCCCAGCTCGATCTCGACAAGGGCGCGATGGACGTCGCGGTGCAGAATTTTGGCCGGCAGGTCCAGGGCGCCGACGTTGCGCTGTTCTACTACGCCGGTCACGGCGTGCAGGTCTCGGGCTCAAACTATCTCGTGCCTGTCGGCGCCAATCCGACGCGCGAGGCCGACGTCGACTTCCAGATGACCGATGTCAATCTCGTGCTGCGCCAGATGCAGGGCTCCGGCACGCGCCTCAACCTCGTGATCCTCGATGCCTGCCGCAACAACCCGTTCGGCTCACGCGGCTTGCGATCATCCGACGGCGGCCTTGCTCAAATGCGTGCGCCCGAGGGCACGCTGATCTCCTACGCGACGCAGCCTGGCAACGTTGCCCAGGACGGCAGCGACGGCCACAGCCCCTACACGAAGGCGCTCGCCGCGACGATCCGGACCGCGGGCCTCGACGTGTTCCAGACCTTCAACCAGGTCGGCCTCGCCGTGAAGCGCGCCACCGCGGGCGCGCAGCAGCCCTGGGTCTCCTCCTCGCCGATCGATGGCACCTTCTATTTCGTGCCGCCGACGCAAACCGCCCCGCCGCAGGTGGCGGCGCTGCAGCCCGATCCGCTGGCGGCGGAACGCCTGCGCGCCGATCCAGATCGCGTGCCGCTGCGTGATGCCGCGTTGCTCAGCGAACTCAGCGAGCGGCTGTACGAGCTCAATTTCGACCCCGATACGCCCGATGGCCTGACGCGCGCCATCACGAAACTCCAGCAGCGGATCGCCATCGCGCCGACCGGCGAGGCGACCGAAGGCCTGCTGCTGCGGATGCGCAAGATGGAGGATCTCAGGCCCTGGGGCTCGATCGTCTATGGGCCCGATGACAGCAAATGGGGGATCTCGTGGAACCACGCCTCGCGGCGCGCGGCGGTGGCGGACGCGCGCGGCAATTGCGGCGGCGCCAAATGCCCGATCGAGCTCTCGTTTTACGGCAACCGGTGCGGCGCGTTCGCCATTTCCGACAAGTCCTGGTCGCTGGTCCAGCGCGAGAGCGTGCAGCGCGCGAAAGACGCCGCGCTTGACGATTGCGGCAAGGCTGGCAAAGCTTGCCGCATTATCGGGTCCGTCTGCGCCGACGGCTCGGGCCGCTGATCGCATTTTTTCATTTCTGGATTGTTTGCTCATGCCCCCTTCTGTCAATCGTACGACTGCCCTCTCCTTTCTCCTCACCGTCGCCCTCGGATCAATGTCTGCCTTCGCGCAGTCCGGCAGCGCCGGCGGCACGATCGGCAACGACGAGAAGTCGCTGTCCGGCTCGCGCCAGGATGGTGCTTCAGAGCGCTCGGCCGAGCCCGCCCCGTCCGCGCGCCGAAGCAAGCCGGCCGAAGAACCGCGCGCGTCATCGCGACGAAGCGGCGGGGGTGGCGGCGGTGGAGGCTTTGACGGAGCCTGGCACGTCACGAGCGTCGGCTGCGGCGGCTCGACGAGCGGCGCAGTCGTGGTCTCCTCGGGCAGGATCATCGGCCAAGGCGTCAGCGGAACCGTCAGCTCGAGCGGCTCGGTCAGCACGCGCGGCCAGGGCGAGGGCGTAACCTTCACCAGCGCGGGCCGCCTCTCCGGCCGCAGCGGGTCCGGGACCTGGCGCCGCTCCGACGGCTGCGGCGGAACCTGGACCTCCGCCAAGCAATAACGTCAGAGAAATGCCCGATTTCGCTGCGGAACGAACGCTCCGCAGGCCCGATTCAAGCCACATCCTCTCCGGATTTGCGGCTCATTGCCACCCAAGTCTTTGATGACAAGGGGCCAGTAAAGAGTTGCGTCGCGTAACCGGGAGACCAGGATGGGCAACCGCACCGCAAAGTTCATATCCGCGCTTGTCGGCAGCATCATTGCCGGCGCGCCACTGGCCGCCATGTCGCAGAACGCGCCTACGGCGACGAGCACAGTCGATACGGCCGCCGACTGCCTCGCCTCGCCGAGGGGCGTCGCCCCGGATGGGCAGCACTGGTACTATCGTCTGGAGCGCTCGACCAAGCAGAAATGCTGGTATCTGCGCGCCGAAGGCAGCAAGGCCACCCGGAGCGCGCGGACGGCGCCCGACGCAAAGGTTGCGCAAGATACAGATACCGCTTCACCGGCACCGCAGACGGTGCAGAACGCGCGCGCCGAGTACGTTAAGCAGCAGACCGGTGCCGCGCCGGGCACTGCGAACGTGACCGCGCCCGTGCCGGCCGCAGCTAGCGCGCCGACGGTCGCGCAACAGCCGCCGGCCACCGACACCGCGCCTCAGCCTGCCGTCGCCACGCGCTGGCCTGATCCGACCACTGCGTCCCCTGCGCCCGCACCGCAACCGGCGCAAGTTCCCGTCGCGGCTGCACCGCAGCCGGCGCAGGCGCCCGTCGCGGCCGCGCCGCCGCCGAGCGCGAAGCCGGCAAAGTCCCCTGCCCCGGCGCCCCTCGGCGCAGCAGACAGCAGCACCGACAAGCCGACCGGCTCGCTCCCGACACTGCTGCTCGTGATTGGCGGCGCGCTCGCGCTCGCCGGCCTCCTCGGCAGCCTCATCTATCGTTTCGCCGGCGCGCGCGCCCGCCGCGTCAAGTTGACCGACCGGCACGCCTATTGGGACAATCATGCGACGCAGGATCAGGACGCAAGCCACGCCCCCTGGCTCGCTGCAGGGTTGACCGACGCGCAGCCGCCGCGCCCCATCGACTTCGATGCCGCACGTCCGCAAGCGTCAAGACAGGTGACCAAACTTGCCGCGATCGGCCGCGAGCTCGATCTGATCGACGCGCGCAAACAGCGCGCCGCGGTCCCTGCCCCAGAACACGACGAGATCAGAAGCGACGAGGTCGAGATCAAGATGTTCGACCGGGAATTCGAGATCCAGGCTGCTACGCCCCAGCTCGTCGCGAAGGAGATCGGCGAGGAGCGCAATGACGCGCCGGCAGGTCACGACCAGGATGCGGTCGACGTCGACGTGGTCACGACGATGCTGGAACGGCTGGCCAAGGAAGGGCCGCGGCTGTCGCGGGCTAACCTTGAAGCTGACCTTGCAAACTTCGAACGAAGCCTACGAGGCCGATCCGCCGCTCGCGCTTGAGCCGCTCGGCCTTCAGGATCGACTGCACCTCGGCGAAGGCCTCGTCGACGTCGTGATTGATCACGATGTAGTCGTACTCGGCCCAGTGGCTCATCTCGTGGCTGGCCCGGCTCATGCGCTTGCGGATCACGTCGTCGGAATCCTGCGCGCGCGAGTGCAGGCGCTTCTCGAGATCGTCGGCCGAGGGCGGCAGGATGAAGACGCTGACGACGTCGGCGCGCGCCTTCTCGCGCAGCTGCTGCGTGCCCTGCCAGTCGATGTCGAACAGCACGTCCTGCCCGGCTGACAGGGCCGCCTCGACCGGCCCGCGCGGCGTGCCGTAGCTGTTGTCGAACACCGTCGCCCATTCCAGCAGCTCGCCCGCCTTCACCATCGCCTCGAACGTCGCCTTGTCGACGAACGAATAATCCTTGCCGTTGACCTCGCCCGGCCGCATCGCGCGCGTGGTCGCCGAGACCGACATTTTCAAGCCGGGCATTCGCTCGATCAGGAGACGCGACAGCGTCGTCTTGCCCGCGCCCGAGGGCGAGGACAGCACGAACATCAGTCCGCGCCGCTCGACACCGTCAGTTCCGTGACCGCCCGTCGTCATCGATCACTCCAGATTCTGGACCTGCTCGCGGAATTGCTCGACCACGTTCTTCATGGCGAGCCCCGTATTGGTGAGCTCGATGTCGTTCGACTTCGAGCAGCAGGTGTTGACCTCGCGGTGAAACTCCTGCGCCAGGAAATCGAGCTTGCGGCCGATCGGGCCGCCCTTGCCGATCAGCTCGCGCGCCTGCGCGACGTGCGAGGCAATGCGGTCGAGCTCCTCGCGGATGTCGGCCTTGGTCGCGATCAGGATCGCCTCCTGCATCAGGCGATCGGCATCGAAACGGTCGGAGGTGTCGAGCAGCGCCGCGATCTGCTCGGCCAGCTTCGCCTTGATCGCCTCGGGCTTGCGGCCGGGCGATCCTTCCGCCTTGTTCGCCAGCTGCTCGATCTCGTCGACGCGCTGGGTCAGGATCTGCCCGAGCGAGGTGCCCTCGCGCTTGCGCATCGCGACGAGATCGGCGAGCGCCCGGTCGAAGGCCTCCGCTGCGGCCGTGCGCGCGGCCTGGTCCTCCTCCTCGTCGCCCTCGGGCTCGGCGACCTCGACGACGCCCTTGATGGCGAGCAGGCCGTCGATGCTCGGCGCGACAGCGTCGATCTTGCCGGAAATCACGGCGGCGGCCTTCAGGACGGCGTTGAGCACGTCCTCGTTGACGCGGACGGTGGCGGCGGCGTTGGCGCGCTTGACGTTGAGATTGGCGTAGACGGTACCGCGCGACAGCAGCTCGCCGGCGCGTTTCTTGGCGTGGGCCTCGACCTCGTCGAACCCCTGCGGCAACCGCACCCTGAGGTCAAAGCCCTTGGCATTGACCGACTTCAACTCCCATTCGAACGTGTACGGCCCGCTTGCGCCGTGGCTTCGGGCAAAGCCGGTCATGGACGACAGCGCCATCGGTTGAGATTCTCCAGGAGCAGGGGATTCGCGAGGCCATCAAGCCACGCGAATCTTAAGACTATTTTGCCGGAAAGTGGAATCCGCAATGTCCGCGGGCAGGTCTGCGCCAGCCTAGCGCTGGACCACCGGCGGCGACGGCTGCACCGCGCCCTGCCGGGCCGGTGCGGGATTGGCAGGCCGCGACGGCTGCTTTTTCTGCTGATTGGGCCGCGCCGGCGTGGTCGCCGTCGGCGGGTCGGTGGCGGCCGGAGCAGCAGCGGCCGGCGGCTGCGCGTCCTCGGCCGGCTCGACCGTGTCGTTCTGGATCTGCTTCTCCATCGCGCGGAGTTTCGCGACATTCTTCTGGTGCGCGTCGTAGGTCTCGGTGAAGGCATGCCCGCCGGTGCCGTCGGCGACGAAATAGAGATCGCGGGTGCGCGCCGGGTTGGCGGCAGCTTCCAGCGAGGCGCGGCCCGGATTGGAGATCGGGCCCGGCGGCAGGCCCTCGATCACATAGGTGTTGTAGGGCGAGGGCTGCGTGATCTCGCTGCGCTTGATCGGGCGGCCCAGCGTACCCTTGCCGCCGACGAGGCCGTAGATGATGGTCGGATCGGACTGCAGCTTGATCCGCTGCTTCAGGCGATTGGTGAACACGGCGGCGACACGGCTGCGCTCGTCCGGCTTGCCGGTTTCCTTCTCGACGATGGACGCCAGCGTCACCAGCTGCTCCGGCGTCTTCACCGGAATGTCCTGGTTGCGGCGCTCCCAGATCTCGGCCAGCACGCGCTTGTGCGCCTGCTGCATGCGCTGGATCACCTGCTCGCGCGTGGTGCCGCGCGGGAACTTGTAGGTCTCCGGTAACAGCGTGCCTTCGCGCGGCAGCTCACGCACGCTGCCGGTGAAGATGTCGTTGTCGGACAGCCGCGCCACGATCTGCTCGGAGGTCAGGCCTTCCGGGATCGTGACGGCGTGCTGCACCACCTTGCCCTCGACGATGGTGGCGATGACGTCGCGCAAGGACGCGTTCTTCTGGAACGAATATTCACCGGGCTTGAGATCCGAACTCGCCTTCAACGCGGCGACGCTGGCAATGAACACCCAGGGATTGATGTCGGTGACGCCTTCCCGGTTGAGTGTCTCGGCGATATCGCGCTTGCCCGCGCGCTGCGGGATGTTGACGATCTTGTCTTCCCTCAGCGGCCCGGGTGCTTCTAACACCTGCCGGCCGTAATAATAGACGCCGCCGGCGCCGAGCATGGCGATCAGCAGCAGCGTGATGATGGCGTTGCCGACCACCACGAAAGGATTGCGCGCGCGGTCCGATCGCTTCGGCGGCGGCGGGACCTGCTCGGGCTCCAGCGCAGCCCGCGGACTCCGGGGCGAAATGGGCGGCCTTTCACTCATCGAAGCAACCTGAATCCTGCCGGTTCAATCGCGGCCTGACAATCACTTGCCGAGCCAAATGCACGCGCCCACTTCTATGACTATCGCCGAATACGGCAAAACGGTGGATTCGTCTCAAAGTTAAATTAACTGGCCAAACGCCGGACGATCACCGAGGCATTGGTGCCGCCAAAACCGAAAGAGTTCGACAATGCGACGTTGACCTCACGCTTCTTCGCCGTGTGCGGCACGAGATCGATCGCGGTCTCGACCGACGGATTGTCGAGGTTGATGGTCGGCGGCACGACATTATCGCGAATCGCGAGAATGGCGAAGATCGCTTCGATCGCGCCGGCCGCGCCGAGGAGATGACCGGTCGACGACTTGGTCGAGGACATCGCAACCTTTGAGGCGGCATTACCGAGCAGACGCTCCACCGCTCCGAGCTCGATCTCGTCGCCGAGCGGTGTCGAGGTGCCGTGCGCATTGATGTAGTCGAGATCGGCTGCCGTCAGGCCGGCGCGTTTGAGCGCTGCCGACATGCTGCGGAAGCCGCCATCGCCGTCGGGCGACGGCGAGGTGATGTGGTAGGCATCGCCTGAAAGGCCGTAGCCGATCACCTCGGCGTAGATCTTCGCACCACGGCGCCTGGCGTGCTCGAGCTCCTCAAGCACCAGGACGCCGGCGCCCTCGCCCATCACGAAGCCGTCACGGTCCTTGTCATAGGGCCGCGAGGCCTTCTCGGGCGTCTCGTTGAAACCGGTCGACAGCGCCCGCGCGGCATTGAAGCCGGCAATGCCGATGCGGCTGATCGGCGATTCCGCGCCGCCGGCCACCATGACATCGGCATCGCCGAGCGCGATCAGGCGGGCGGCATCGCCGACCGCATGCGCGCCGGTCGAGCAGGCCGTGACCACCGAATGGTTCGGTCCCTTCAGCCCGTGCGCGATCGAGACATAGCCGGAGGCGAGATTGATCAGACGGCCCGGAATGAAAAACGGGGATACCCGGCGCGGCCCGCGCTCCTTCAACAGGATCGCGGTGTCGGCGATACCGTTGAGGCCGCCGATGCCGGATCCGATCATGGTTCCGGTCGCGCACTTGTCCTCCTCGGTCTCGGGATGCCAGTTGGCATCGTCGAGCGCCTGGCCGGCTGCGGCCATGCCGAAGATGATGAAGTCGTCAACCTTGCGCTGGTCCTTCGGCTCCATCCACTTGTCGGGATTGAAGGTGTCGTTGGTGCCGTCCCCGCGCACGACGGTGCATGCGTATTTGGTCTGAAGATCGGAGACATCGAAGCTCTCGATCAGTCGCGCACCGCTTTCGCCGTTGAGGATGCGTTTCCAGGTCGGTTCGACGCCGCAGCCGAGTGGCGACACCATGCCAAGACCCGTGACGACAACCCGCCTCATATCCGAAAACTCCGTATCGAAAGCCTCACGGCCAATAACAAGAAACCGGCTGACCGCTGGGAAGCGGCCCGTCCGGTTTCAATGTTGTCCCCGCGAAATGAAGAGCCTTAGCTCTTCGCGTTCTTCTCGAGAAACTTCGTGGCGTCGCCGACGGTGAGAATCGTTTCCGCGGCGTCGTCCGGAATCTCGCAACCGAATTCCTCTTCGAACGCCATCACCAGCTCGACGGTGTCCAGACTGTCGGCGCCGAGGTCGTCGATGAAGCTCGCGTTGTCGACAACCTTCTCGGGTTCAACACCAAGGTGTTCGACCACGATCTTCTTAACCCGCTCGCCAATGTCACTCATTGCTTAACCTCGTGTTGTTCCCTGTAGACCCGACCCCCCGGGACGATACGAGCCGTCGTGGTCGTTTGACTGCCTTCGCTTACGAACTTTGATTTGGCCCCATCCTAACCGATGCAAGGCCCGGCGAACGACGGCCAAGGCTCCCCATCGCCAATATACAGGGTTTCAAAAACCTGCAATGGCGTTCTTTGCCCATCCGTTGAAGGTCCGGTTATCATACTTCAATTGCCTTGACTACAAGCCTCATTTCGCACCGGAAACGGCCGTTTGCCGCATCCGGCGCCGGCTTCTGTGGGCAGTGCGGAATGAACGTCAGATCATGGCCATGCCGCCGTTGACGTGGATGGTTTGCCCGGTGACGTAAGCCGCTTCGTTCGAGCTCAGGTAGACCGCGGCCGCCGCAATGTCTTCGGGTGTCCCCAGGCGGGCCGCCGGAACCTTGGTCAGAATCGTTTCGCGCTGCTTGTCGTTGAGCGCATCCGTCATCGGCGTCTTGATGAAGCCGGGCGCGATGCAGTTCGCGGTGACGCCGCGCTTGGCGTATTCGGCGCCTAGCGTCTTGATCATGCCGATCAGGCCGGCCTTCGACGCCGTGTAGTTGCCCTGCCCCGGATTACCGGTGACGCCCACCACGGAGGTGATGGCGATGATGCGGCCGAAGCGCTTGCGCATCATCAATTTGGTCGCGGCGCGAGCCAGGCGGAAGGTCGCGGTCAGATTGACGTTGATAACCTCCTCCCAATCCTCGTCGCGCAGCTGCACGAAGAGATTGTCCCGGGTGATGCCGGCATTGGCGATGAGAATGTCGACCTGGCCCATCGCGGCTTCCGCAGCGGGCACCAATGCCTCGACCTCATCGGCCTTGGAGAGATTGCAGGGCAGCACATGGGTGCGCTCGCCGAGCTTGCCGGCAAGCTCATCCAGCACCTCCTTGCGCGTTCCGGAAATCGCGACGGTAGCGCCCTGCGCGTGCAGCGCCTGCGCGATCGCGCCGCCGATGCCGCCGGTCGCGCCGGTGACGAGCGCCTTTCGGCCAGTCAGATCGAACATCGATAAACTCCTTCAGGCCTGCTTCGCAGCGGCCAATGCATCCTTGGCAGCGGCAATGTCGTTAGGACCACCGACCGCAACACCGACGGCGCCGTCAGCGATGCGCTTGACGAGGCCAGTCAGCACCTTGCCGGCGCCGATCTCGAAGAAACGGGTGACGCCCTGCCCTGCCATATAGGCAACCGACTCGCGCCAACGCACCGTGCCGGTGACCTGCTCGACCAGGCGGCGGCGGATCTCGTCGGGATCGGTGATGGCGCTCGCCAGCACGTTCGACACCAGCGGCGCCGCCGGCGCCTTGATCGTGACCTTGGCAAGCGCTTCCGCCATGGCGTCGGCAGCCGGCTGCATCAGCTTGCAATGGAACGGCGCGGACACCGGCAGCAACATCGCCCGCTTGGCGCCCTTGCCCTTGGCGATTTCGACGGCGCGATCGACCGCGGCCTTGTCGCCGGAGACCACGACTTGCCCTCCGCCATTGTCGTTGGCGGCCTGGCAGACCTGCCCCTGCGCCGCCTCGCCAGCGACCGCCATGGCCGCCTCGTAATCGAGGCCGAGCAGCGCGGCCATCGCGCCGGCGCCGACCGGGACAGCCTTTTGCATTGCGAGACCGCGGGTGCGAAGCAGCCGCGCGGTGTCGGAGATCGTCAGGCTGCCGGAAGCGGCCAAAGCTGAATATTCACCGAGCGAGTGGCCGGCGACGAAGGCGGCGTCCCGCGCCACGGAAAAACCAGCCTCGGACTCAAGCACGCGCAGGGTGGCCATCGAGACTGCCATCAGTGCCGGCTGGGCGTTTTCGGTGAGCTGAAGGGTTTCGGCCGGACCATCCCAGATGGTCGCCGTCAACTTCTCCCCCAGCGCGGCGTCGATCTCGTCGAACACGGCGCGCGCCACCGGAAAGGCGTCGGCCAGAGCCTTGCCCATGCCCGCGGCCTGGGACCCCTGCCCCGGAAATGTGAATGCTGCCGTCATCGGCGCTCCCTGCTTGTCGGGCGTGATCCTCACGGGGACCGGCAGCCGATTACGCGCGGCCTTGGGCCAAGGTTCCGGATCACGCTCCAAAGGGGGCCGTAGACACTGTCCGGGGTCGGACTGTCAAGCCAAGATGGGAAACCCGGCGGCGTTCAACCGGGGATGTGGCTTGCTAGAATCCGCCGGCCGTCTGGTTGGCGTCAACCTCTGCCCCCGCCCGTGCGCGGCGAGCGCTGTTGACCAGTTGCCCCGGCCGATCGTCCTGGTTCGGCTTCGCGGTGGCGAGCCGCAGCACCGCGGCGTAGCCCGGCTGCACCTCCATGCGGCCGGCGTGCCGGCTGGCGCTCAGCAGGCGATGCACCTTCGGCAGATTGTAGCATGGCACGTAGAACAAGAGGTGATGCTCGAGATGATAGTTCACGTAGTACGGCGCGATGAACAGGCGCTCGAGAAAACTGGCATGCGTGGTGCGGGTGTTGCGCAAGGGGTCATTGCTGTCAGGGACGACGGCATGCTCGGCGATGTTGCGGATGCGGGTGATGACCATCATCCAGGTCAGCAGCGGCACCAGCCAGAGCAGCGGATAGGCCCACCACACGCCAGCCGCAGCGAGCGCTGCAAACATGATCCCATTGACCGCACATTGCGGGCCGAGCTGCTCCCAGAAATGCGTCGCACGCTGCCGCCATGACCAGTCCTTTGGCCCGAGCGCGTTGAGCAATTGCGACTTGCGCTGCTGGTAGCCGGTCTGTCCGGTGATGTCGCGAATGAACTTGCGGCGATAGCTCAGCCTGGTGATCGGAAACGGCGCCGACAACACGAGATCGGGATCGTCTTCCTGCTGGGTGCGCGCATGATGCTGCAAGTGATAGCGCCGGTAGCTGCGGGTCTCCGCAAACAGCGGATAGGCGCAAAACCACTGGCTCAGCGTCAGATTGGTCTTCTCGTTCGCGGACAGGCAGCCGTGCGCGCCATCATGCATCAGAATCGACAGGCCCAGCTGGCGCGAGCCGATGATGGCGACAGCGAGAACATAGGTGAGCGGATTGGGCCACCACGCGACCAGCGCGATCGCGCCGATGATGAGCCCCCAGGCGTGCGCAATCATCGCGACGCCCTTCCACGTCACGCGCTGGCGCACGTCGGCCAGTTGATCGTCGGTCAGGAAATCGCGGGCACGCATGCGAAGCGCAGTCATGGCCTAACCCTCCTCATCCGAAGTGGTTGACGCGTCGCGCTCGTCGACGAGACGCAAGCGCGCAGAATCTCCTGTGGATTTCGCCTGCTCGCCGAGCACGCGCAGCATCTCGGCGCAGAGCGCCTCGGGCGAGCGGCCCATGGCGTAGCCTTCGAGGATGACGCCGATGGCGACGGCCCAGAACCGCCGCGAGCTTTCATCGGGCGCGCGCAGGGAACGCCAGCCGTGCCGCGCCACCTGCCCCGCATAGGCGCGTGCGCCTTCGCTGTGCAGCCGCTCGATGGTGCGCTCGACCAAGGGCGCGAGATCTTGGCGCCGCCGCGTCAGCGTCAACGCCTCGGCGAAGAAGGCGATCGAATCGCTCGCGGTCACGGTCGCGGCCAGCGCGTGCGTGTAATCCTGCGGCGTCCGCGCCTTCAGCGCCGCCTGCTCGGTCGCACGCGCGAGGTACAAGAGATCGCGGCAGGCGCATTCGACGAACAGCGCCTCCTTGGTGCGGAAGTAATAGGTGATCTGGCTCGGGAACGCGTCCGCCGCGGCCGCGATGTCCGTGATTGCCGTGCCCGAAAGTCCCCGCTCGCGGAACAGCGGGCTTGCCGCATCCAACAGCAGCGAGCGCATCTTGCGGCCAGCCGACCGGGTGGCGCGTGCCGCGTGCTTGGGGTCGCTGACGCCCGTTTCGAGCGGCACATGGGCAGAATTGTCTGCCATCGGATCCTCCCGTTGACTTATTTGTATGCCATACAAACAAAGAAATCAAGCGGGGTAAGATTTGCGGGCCATGTACGGGCCCCAAGGTCCGTCCGAGCCGAAACTCGACCTCCAATCCTTGCAAAGCCGGCCAAAATCCGTATAAGGCGCGCATCCGCAGACTCCGGCCGGGAGCTGAACGGACGGTCTCAACAAATCATTCGTGATTTTGGTGTGGCAGGGCCAGTCGGCCCGTCGTCCCGTGTTTCCGCCTTCTGAGCTTAATCCCAGAGTCCTTTCCGAAGGTCTCTTAAGGGCTTGACGCCGGGCGATGCGCCAACATGAGGAAAGGACCACCATGGCTCTTTATGAGCATGTTTTTCTCGCGCGTCAGGACGCGAGCCCGCAGCAGGTCGAGGAGCTGACTGCGCAGATGACCGGTATCGTCGAGGGTCTCGGCGGCAAGGTCACCAAGACCGAGAATTGGGGCGTTCGCTCCCTCACCTATCGCATGAACAAGAACCGCAAGGCGCACTTCGTGCTGCTCAACATCGACGCGCCCGCTGCGGCGATCGCCGAGATCGAGCGCCAGGAGCGCATCAGCGAAGACGTGATCCGCTATCTCAGCGTCCGCGTCGAAGAGCTCGAGGAAGGCCCGTCCGCGATGATGCGCAAGGCGGATCGCGACCGCGAGCGTGACGATCGTGGCGGCGGCTTCCGCGACCGCGAAGGCGGCGGCTTCCGTGGCGACCGCGAGGGTGGTTTCCGTGGCGGCGATCGTGACGGTGGTGGCTTCCGCGGTGACCGCGGCCCGCGCCGTCCGCGCGAAGAAGCTGAAACCACGACGGATGGGGAGTAAGATCAATGGCTGAAGCTGGTGCACGCCGTCCGTTTTTCCGTCGTCGCAAGAGCTGCCCGTTCACGGGCGCCAATGCTCCGAAGATCGACTACAAGGACTCCAAGCTGCTGATGCGTTACGTCTCCGAGCGCGGCAAGATCGTGCCGAGCCGCATCACCGCGGTGTCCGCGAAGAAGCAGCGTGAGCTCGCCCGCGCCATCAAGCGCGCGCGCTTCCTGGGCCTGTTGCCCTACGTTATTCGCTGATACGACCAATCCGACCGGCGGCCCTCGAGCCGCCGGTCGCTGCTTTCTTGAACTCATAAGGCTTCCGGGTCGTCCGGTCGCCGATGGTTGGGGCAAACGATGCCTCTAACCGCTCGAAGGGAGCGGGACAGCTGATGATGGCCTTTGGACTGATAGCCCTGATCGCCGGCGCTGCGTCGGCCCTGATGTTCGCCTCGATCATTTCGGGCGCGCTGATCTCGCTCGTCCTGTTCTATCTCGCACCGCTGCCGCTGATGGTCGCAGCGATCGGCTGGGGACCGCTTTGCGCGAGCCTGGGCGGCATCGCCGCCGCGGTCGGCCTCGGCGCCCTGTTCGGCCTGCCCTACTGCATCGCCTTCGCCGTCACCGTCGCGTTGCCAGCCTGGTGGCTCGGCCATCTCGTCCTGCTCGGAAGGCAGGTGGGAGGTGTCGCGCCGGATGCCTCCGCCGCCGAACCGCCGGCCGAGCCCGTGATCGAGTGGTATCCGGTCGGCCGCATCCTGCTCTGGATCGCAGGCTTCGCCACGCTGACCACGATGGCCGCCCTGCTCACGCTCGGCACCGACGCCGAGACCATCACCGGCACGCTGCGGCGAGGCATGATTCGGCTGCTCCGCGCCGCCGACCCGCAAACCTCCGGCGAAGCCAGCCAGTTCGTTGACGCACTCGTGCGCATCGCACCGGCCGCCGCCACCATCGTCGCGATGATGACGTTGACCCTCAACCTCTGGCTCAGCGCCAAGGTGACTGCGACGTCGGGCCGGCTGCGCCGTCCCTGGCCGGATCTGATGAGCGCCGAACTGCCGCCGATGACGCTGGTGGTGCTCTGCATCGCCCTCGCCTTCTGTTTCACCGGCGGGCTGCTCGCCATCGTCGCGCAGATCACCACGGCGGCGCTGATGATGGCCTATGCGCTGACCGGCTTCGCCGTGCTGCATACGCTGACGCTCGCGCTGAAGAGCCGCACGTTCTGGCTCGGCTCGACCTACGCCGTCGTCGTTGTGTTCGGATGGCCCGTGATCGCGATGGTGATCCTTGGCCTTGCGGATTCCGTGTTCGGCTTCCGCGAGCGCTTCCTGCGCAGCCGGCAGCCGCCGCCGCTGCCAACCCCTTAAGTCCAACCCGAAATCTGCAACTCAGATCACTTCAAAGGAGAACGAATATGGAAGTCATTTTGCTGGAACGCGTCAACAAGCTCGGCCAGATGGGCGAAGTCGTGAAGGTTCGCGACGGCTATGCCCGCAATTTCCTGCTCAAGCGCGGCAAGGCGCTGCGCGCCACCGCCGACAACCGTGCCAAGTATGACGGCATGAAGGCCGACCTCGAAGCGCGCAACCTCCAGGCCAAGGGCGAGGCATCCAAGGTCGCCGAGAAGATCCAGGGCAAGAACATCATCGTGATCCGTCAGGCCTCCGAAGCCGGCCAGCTGTTCGGCTCGGTCACCGTGCGCGACATCGTCATGGCCTTCGAGGCCGACGGCGTCCATCTCGACCGTCCGCAGGTGCAGCTCGACGCGCCGATCAAGACCATCGGCAAGCACACGGTCACCGTTGCCGTTCACCCCGAGGTCGAGGTCGAGATCACCGTCACGGTCGCGCGCAGCCAGGACGAAGCCGAGCGCATCAACCGCGGCGAGGACATCTCGACCCGCAACGAGGACCGCGACGCGGCCGCCGAGGCCATCGCTGCCGCCGGCGAGTTCTTCGATCCGGAAGCCCAGCACGACGACGAGCCGGCGCCGGCTGCGGAAGCGACCGAGAAGTAAAGCCTCACGTTCGCACGAGCTGCGAAGCCCGGTCGCCTCAGGCGGCCGGGCTTTTCGTTTTGGCGGCGACGTCCTCGCTCAGCATCGCGATCGAGGCGAGTGCCGTTGCCGTGTGCTTCTCGACGCCGTCGCTGACGCAGAATACGTCGGCCGCCACCACCGCGACCTGGCGGCCGGGCTTGATCACCTTTGCCCGGCAGATCAGCTTCTCGCCGACCGCGGGCGACAACAAATTGAGCTTGTATTCCGCCGTCAGCGCCGGCTGGCCGCGCGAGGTGGCGGCAGCGATCGTCGTGGCGTTGTCGACCAGGAAGGCGGTGACGCCGCCGTGGAAGAAGCCGTGCTGCTGAAGCAGCTCCGGCCGGCGCTCCACGGCGATGGTGCAGGTGCCGCGCGACAGTTCGGACAGCTCGGCACCGACCAGGTTCATGAAACCCTGCCGGCCGACATTGGCGTGAATGCGCTCGGCAACGGCTGCGAATTCCGGATCGGCTTCGGCTCGCATGCGATCTCCTCCTATTGCTTGTTGATACGATCGAGTGGCCGTAGCGCACGGATGGCGCAGGCGATCAGTGTGTCGGCCTCGATGCGCGGATCAGTGCGGTCGCGCCCCGACAGGAAGGCGCGGCAGAAAATCTGCGCCGGACCGATCAGCTGGCTGACGAACATCACCGGGGTCATCGGCAAGAACTCGCCGCTTGCAACCAGCGGCGCGCGCCAGCGCTCGATGCCTTCGGCAAGGCGCGCATTCTGCGCGCGCTGGGCATCCCGCACGTCCTCGCCCCATTCGCTGCGGGAGATCTCGAAGAGATAGCGCGCCTCGCGCCGGCTGGTGACGACCCAGTCGAGATGCGCCCGGATCAGGCGATCGATGCCCAGCTCCGCATCGGGCATGGGATCGAGCGCCGTCAGCACCGCGGCGTGATAGTGCCTGAGCACCTCCAGGAACAGCGCGCCGGCGAGCTCCTTCTTTGAGCCGAAGGCATGAAAGAAGCTGCCATTGGACGCACGCGCGCGGGCGCGGATCGCCGCCACCGTCGCGGCCTCGAAGCCGACGCGGTCGAACACGACAAGCCCCGCCGCCAACAGATCGTCACGCACGCTCGCCGCCATCGACGCCTTCCTAGAGTCATTGGTCTAGAGCATAACTCTAGAGCTACACTCTACTTGTCGTCAAGACAATGCGGAGGCCGCGACGAACGCGACCTCCGCTACCTCTGGAGAAAATTTGGGTGGTCTAGCGCGAGATCGGCGGCGCGGGCGGTCCGGAGGACTCGGCTGGCGCCGCGGGCGGGGCCGCAGCGGTCGCAGCCGGCGCCGATTCCTGCGGTTTGGCCGCGGGCGCCGGTTCGGAACTGGCGGCAGGCGCGGCTGGCTTGGGGGCGGCCTCTTCCGCCGGCTTGGGCGCGGCCGGCTCGGCCGGCTTCGCGGCACTTGGAGTAGTCGGCGCGACCTGCGGGACCGGATCGGGGCGCGACGCCGGCGCTTCACTGCCGCGCGGCTCGACCTTCGCGCTATCAGGCTTGGCTTCGGGCTTGGCCTCGGGCTCGCCCCTGGCGCTGTCAGGCTTGGTCTCGGGTTTGGCGGTCTCAGGCTTTGACTCGGGCTTCGGCTCGCTCTTCTTGTCTTCAGTTGCCGGTGCGCCGGCGTCGACCTTCGGTGCTTCCTCGGTTCCAGGCTTGCTGCGGCGCTTGGCCTTACGCCCCTCGGGGGCTGCCTGGCCCTCGGGCTTCGCGCCCTCCTCGGCCGGCCGCGCAGCACGCTTCTGGCGCGCGCCCTCGGCGGCCGGAGCCGCACCCTCGCCCTCCGGCTTCGCGGCCTCCTGCGAGCGCTGGCGGCGGCCCTGATGTTCAGACGACTGGCCCGGAGCGGTGTTGGCTTCCTTCTCCTTGGCGCCGTCCTTCTTGTCCTTGCCGTCCTTGGCCTGGTAGCGGGTGTCGGTGGCACCATTGGAGACGAGATAGGAGGCGAGGACGCCCGCCATGTCCGAGCTTGTGGTGTAGTGTTGGCGCAAGAAGCCCGGCAGCGAACCCGGCGCCACGGACTTCAGAAGTCCACGCGGGCTCTTGTGGCAGGCGTTGCAGGTCTGAGTGAAAAGCTGGGACGGGGTCTTGCCGGCCTCGAGGTTCGTCGCCTGCGCAAGAACGGTATCGACCGCGCCGAAGCCAATCAGAAGCAATACCGTCGCGAGGCTGAGCGCTCGGCTCGACATTCCCATCATCTCCATTGAATTCCGTGATTGCAGTCGGCACCCGGCGCGGCGGCGGTCACCTTTTAGCCGATTGAGCCGCGAATGGAAGCAGGCTCCACGCGCAAGGATGTGATTAAGCGATTTTCGAATATCGGCTGTGAACACAGCACACTAGCGGGGCCAGACCCCGCTCCCTAGATTTGGATGCAAACGCATAGGAACCGGAGCGGAACCTGAGCGTCAGATATGAAGGCCGTTGGTCGCATCTCTTCGGGTTCGCTCGGGAGGAAGGTGCTGATGGACCGCTTGTTGCGTAAATTCCTGTCTCAATTCATCCGCCGCGGGTCGCTGACGGTGACCGGCGCAAGCGGGGTGAAGTTCACCGTTGGCGACGGCTCTGGCGAACCGGTCGCGGTGCGCTTCGTGACCGCGGAAGCCGAGCGGAAGGTCCTCGTCAATCCCGAGCTCGGGCTCGGCGAAGCCTATATGGACGGCGAGTTCGTGGTCGAGCACGGCACCATAGCTGATGCCCTCGCGGTCCTGCTCGATCAACCCGACCTATTGCCGCAGTGGGCAAAACCCTGGTGGCACCTGCGCTACCTGACGCGGCACCTGAAACAGTTCAATCCGCGCTCGCGCTCCCGCAGCAATGTGGCGCACCACTACGACCTCGATGCCCGGCTCTATTCGCTCTTCCTCGACGCCGACAAGCAATATAGCTGCGCCTATTTCGAGACGCCGGAGACGACGCTCGACGATGCGCAGCTCGCCAAGAAGCGGCACATCGCCGCTAAGCTGCTCGTCAGGAGCGGTCTGCGCGTACTCGACATCGGCTCGGGCTGGGGCGGGCTCGGGCTCTATCTCGCGGAGATCGCCGGCGCCGACGTCACCGGAATCACGCTCTCGACCGAACAGTTGCAGATCGCCAATACCCGCGCTGCCGAAAAGGGTCTGACGGGCTCGGCCAAATTCCTGCTCGAGGACTACCGCGACATCGCCGGCCCATTCGACCGTATCGTCTCGGTCGGCATGTTCGAGCATGTCGGCGCCCGGTTCTACGACACCTACTTCCAGCGCTGTGCCGAGCTGCTGAGCGAGGACGGTGTCATGCTGCTGCATTCGATCGGCCGTTCGCAGGGTCCTGACTCGACCAATCCCTGGATCGCCAAGTACATCTTCCCCGGCGGCTACATCCCCGCGCTGTCGGAGGTGCTGCCGGCGATCGAGCGGGCGGGCCTGTTGGTCTGCGACATCGAGATCCTGCGCCTGCACTACGCCGAAACGCTGAAGGCCTGGCGGGAGCGCTTCATGGCGCGGCGAGAGGAGGCCGTGCAGCTCTACGACGAGCGCTTCGCGTTGATGTGGGAATTTTATCTGGCGGCCTGCGAGATGACGTTCCGCAAGCAGGACATGATGAACTTCCAGATCCAGCTCGCCCGGCATCAGGGCGTAGTGCCGATGACGCGCGACTACATCATGAGCGACGAAGCCCGGCTGCGGGCCCTCGAACGCGGCGCCAAGCCCAGACTGAAGCTCGCAGGTGAGTAGGTCCTAGTGACGCAGGGTCGAAATCTGGGAGAGCCGGAAAGAGGCGGTGAGCGCCAGTTGCGCCCGCAGTTCCACGAGGAGTTCGGGGGCGACCGGCTGACGCCGCACCTCGGGTCGCTCGGCGTGCTCCATGGCCGCAATGAGGCCTGCTAGCCAGCGCCGGCTGCCTGCCTCACTTCTCCACATTTGGTGCTGCCGTTCTGGCCGCATTGCCTGCCTCGTCTCCCTGCCGGCGGACGGGGACAACTCCGTGCCCTCCGGCCAGTTCCGGCTCTGCCCCGAAAGAATCCGGGAAGATGTGATCTGCTTCACATAAGTCTGGTCGGAGCTGGCTTAGATCGTCGCCATGAGCAAAGAGACCCAAACCTCATTCGACGTGCAGGACGACCTCCGCACCGATTACGCCTTGATCGTTACCGGCGTTGGGGCGGCCCTTGTTGCGCTGATCTACCTCCTGCTGGTCTGAATCCGAGCCGAAAGCTCCCAGCGTGCGTCAATTCGCGCTCTCTCTCCGGTACGTCTGCGCGCCAATCCATTAGGTTCACGGGGTTCAGGATTTTTCCACGGCACGGTCGCGGCCGCTTCCAGCCCGCGTCGGGTTCCGCGAAAATCCGTCAAGCGCGGCGCGTGCCGCGGCTGCCAATCATCCACCATTTTTACTGAACGGTTGATAGCGGTCAGCTTTTGCTTCCGCTTTGGGCCGAGGCGGCGCTTTATCCCGGCCCCGCATCTGCCCAAGAAAATTGCTAAGCACGTCCGACCATGGCCCTGACTGATTCGAACGTCCTCAAACTCGCGCCCGAAGCCGGAACTCCCGCCTATCGGAGCGCGCCGCACAATATCGAGGCGGAACAGAGCCTTCTGGGCGCGATCCTGGTCAACAACGACGCCTTCTATCGCGTCTCGGACTTCCTGGAGGCGAAGCATTTCTTCGAGCCGCTGCACCAGACCATCTTCGAGACCGCCAGCAGCCTGATCCGGATGGGCAAGATCGCGACGCCCGTCACGCTGAAGACGTTCCTGCCCGCCGATACCGATGTCGGCGGCATGACCATCGGGCAATATCTGGCGCGACTCGCGGCCGAAGCGACCACCATCATCAACGCCCAGGACTACGGCCGTACCATCTACGACCTGTCGCTCAGGCGCGACCTGATCGGCATCGGCGAGGACATGGTCAACGTCGCCTACGATGCACCGGTCGATTTCCAGCCGCGGGCGCAGATCGAGGATGCCGAGCGTCGTCTCTACGAGCTCGCCGAATCCGGCCGCTATGACGGCGGCTTCCAGAAATTCTCGCAGGCGTTGGCGGTCGCGGTCGATCTCGCGGCCAAGGCGTTCCAGCGCGACGGAAAGCTGTCCGGCATCTCCACGGGCATGCGCGACCTCGACACCAAGATGGGCGGCTTACAGCACTCCGACCTCATCATCGTGGCCGGACGCCCGGGCATGGGCAAGACGTCGCTGGCGACCAACGTCGCCTACAACGTCGCCAAGGCCTATGTCGGCGAGCTCCAGGCCGACGGCACCATGAAGGCCGCCAATGGCGGCGTGATCGGCTTCTTCTCCTGCGAAATGTCGGCCGACCAGCTCGCCACCCGTATCGTGGCCGAGCGCACCGGCATCCCCTCCTCCCACATCCGTCGCGGCGGCATCTCGGAAGCCGATTTCGACAAGATCCGGGAGGTCTCGATTGAGCTGCAGTCGCTGCCTTTCTATGTCGACGCCACCGGCGGCCTGTCGATCGCGCAGCTGATGGCGCGTGCGCGCCGGCTGAAGCGCCAGAAGGGCCTCGATCTGCTCGTGATCGACTACATCCAGCTGCTCTCCGGCTCAGGCAAGCGCGCCAGCGACAGCCGCGTGCAGGAAATCACGGAGATCACGACGAGCCTGAAGGCGCTGGCGAAGGAGCTCAACGTCCCCGTGATCGCGCTGTCGCAGCTCTCGCGTCAAGTCGAATCCCGCGACGACAAGCGGCCGCAGCTCTCCGACTTGCGTGAATCCGGATCAATCGAGCAGGACGCCGACGTCGTGCTGTTCGTTTACCGCGAGGAATATTACCTCGCGATGAAGGAGCCCCGCCCGGGCACGCCTGAGCACGAGAAGTGGCAACTTGACATGAGTCTTGCGCACGGAAAGGCCGAGGTCATCATCGGCAAGCAGCGCCACGGCCCGACTGGCACCGTCGATTTGGCGTTCGAAGCTTCGGTCACGCGGTTCGGCGACCTCGCGCCTGACAGTCAGCTGCCGGCTCGCAGCGGCAACGACTACTGAGTTCCTTGAACCGGACCTGCCTCTTGCGTAAAACGGCGCCATGACAATGGCGTCCGACCCGAAAATGACCCCGCAATCCGGCCTTCTCTCCGCGGAGGCCAACCAGGCTGCCGCACTCGCTGCCTATGGCGGCGTGCTCACCGTCGATCTCGACGCCATCATCGCCAATTGGCGCAAGCTCGAGAAGACGGCGGTGCCGGCCGAATGTTCTGCGGTGGTCAAGGCCGACGCCTATGGCTGCGGCGCCGCCGAGGTCGCGCGTGCGCTGAGCAAGGCCGGCTGCAAGACCTTCTTCGTTGCGACCATCGAGGAGGCGCGCAAGGTGCGCGCGGCCGTGCCGGAGCCCACGATCTACGTGCTCGGCGGCTACTTCCAGAACACCGGCGAGCACTATGCAAAGATCAACTGCCGACCGGTGATCGGCGATCTCAACGAGCTCGCCGAATGGGACGTGTTCTGCCGCCGCACCGGCTGGAACGGCGGCGCCGCCGTTCACATCGATACCGGCATGAACCGGCTGGGCCTTACGCTTGCGGACGCGCAGGCCATCATCCCCCGCATCAATGCCGGCGATCACGGCATCACCCTGGTGATGAGCCACCTGGTCTCGGCCGAGCAACTCAACAGCCCGGTCAATGCACGACAGCTCGCTTCCTTCCGCGGCATCGCCAGCGAGTTCTCGGGCGTGCCGGCAGCGCTCGCCAACTCCTCCGGCATCTTCCTGGGCGCGCCCTTCCAGTTCGACCTGGTGCGGCCGGGGGCTGCGCTCTACGGTGTCAACCCGACGCCGGAGGCCGACAATCCGATGCAGCAGGTGGTCGACCTCAAAGCGCGCATCGTGCAGATCCGCAATGTCGAGCGCGGCGAGACCGTCGGCTATGGCGGCACCTGGACCGCACGGCGGCCGACCAAGCTCGCGATCATCGCGGTCGGCTATGCCGACGGCTACTTCCGCGCCGCCAGCTCCAATGACGGCACCCGCGGCGCCGAGGTCATCGTGGCCGGCAAGCGCTGCCCGGTCGCGGGCCGCGTCTCCATGGACCTGATCGCCATCGACATCACCGACCTGCCGCCGAACGCCGTGCGGCGCGGCCACATGGTGACGCTGCTTGGCGAGGGCATCACCGTCGACGAGCTCGCGCATCATTTCGGCACGATTGGCTACGAGGTGCTGACCAGCCTCGGCCACCGCTACGCCCGCGTCTACAGGGGCGGCAATGTGGAGGAGCCGCTGGCAAAGCCGGCTCCCACGCAGGCGGCCGAGCAACCTCCCTCACCGCCGCCGATCGAGCAGCCCGCGGCCCCGCCGCCGCTGCCGGGCTGAACAACTCGCCGCTTACTTCTTCTTCCGATTATCCAGCGCCGCCTTGCAGGTCGCGCTGAGCTGATCGCGCTTGGCGTTGAGACATGCGACGATGCCGCCGCCCGGCGCGATGCCGGCGCAGAATTTGTCATAGTCCGCCTTGCACGCACCGCGCGGATCGGACGATTGTGCCGCTGCGCCTCCGGAGAACGCGATGACGAGTGCGATGGCAACAAAGCTCAACTTGGACATTGTGTCTCCGGTAACGGAAGGCAGAAGCGTTAGCCCTACATGAAGATTGCGACATTCAACATCAACAACATCAATCGCCGCCTGCCCAATCTCCTGGCATGGCTGCGTGTGGCGAAGCCCGATGTCGTCGCGCTTCAGGAGTTGAAGGCAAGTGATGGCGAATTTCCGGCAGCCGCCATCGAAAAGGCCGGTTATCGCGCGGTGTGGTGTGGACAGAAGACCTGGAACGGCGTCGCCATCCTCGCCCGCAACGCCGAGCCTGTGCTGACGCGCGACCGGTTGCCGGGACGACCCGGAGATCACGAGGCTCGCTACATCGAGGCCGCCGTGCGCGGTGTCATCGTCACCAGCATCTACCTGCCGAACGGCAATCCTCAGCCGGGGCCGAAATTCGACTACAAGCTCGACTGGTTCGCGCGGCTCAAGCGCCACGCCAAGACCTTCATCAAGCAGGACCTGCCGGTCGTGCTCGCCGGTGATTACAACGTCGCGCCTGATGAGATCGACATCTACCCGACGCGCTCATGGGACAAGGATGCTCTGATCCAGCCGAAGAGCCGCGCGGCGTTTGCCTCGCTGGTCGCGCAGGGCTGGTGCGACGCGATCCGCGAGCAGCACCCGGAGCAGCGCATCTACACGTTCTGGGATTACAAGCGAAACCGCTGGCCGCGCGATGCGGGTCTGCGGCTCGATCATCTCCTGCTCAGCCCTGCCCTCGTCTCGCGCCTGGCGAAGGCCGGCGTCGACAAGAAGATCCGCGGCGAGGATGGCGCGAGCGACCACGCGCCGGCATGGGTGGTGCTGCGGTGACCTCTCACCACAAAGTCCGGCCGTCGATCACGTTCACCGGCACGGCCTCCAGGTCGAAATCGTCGAACAGGCGCGCATTCACGGCCACCTTGGGATTATCGAAATCGGGCTTGCCGGTCGACCAGTCCGGCGACTCCGAATAGGTGCCGCAGCCGCAACTCGCGCAGAAATGATGTTTGACGGTGCGGCTGCCCCAGAGATAGGTCGCGACGTTGTCGGCGGGCGACAGCAGGCGGAACTGCGCCGGCTTGTAATAGGCCCACAGCGCGCCTCGCTTGGCGCAGAGCGTGCATGTGCAGCGCGTCAGGCCCGAAGGCGGCTCCGTCACCTCGAACACCTTCTCACCGCAATGACAGCTTGCCTCGATCGGCATGACCCACTCTCCGTTTTGTCAGGAGATGGTCGTAGCCGCTCCCTGCTGCCAACATGCTGTCAGCAGCGGGACGTCGAAACAAAAACATGAAAAACAACCCCATGCACAGTAGCCGACCCCTGTCCGGTCAATGGCTTACTGGTATTCCGAACTTCAAGTTGACCCGTCGGGCAAAACACTGGCATGATGTCAGCCTCGAAGACTTCCACCTGCATCGTCGGCAGTGCGAGCTCAGGTCGCCCCTTCATCCGGAATATTGAGAACGGTGCCACAGGCCTTGCAATGCACGGCGTCGGCATCGTGCCTCTGAAGCCCGCATGCCGGGCACGGAAATCGCACCTTGTGGGGACTGAGGAGCGCGCGGGCGAGATTGAAGAACAGAGTGACGCCAAAAATCATGATCACGACGGTGATCAGACGACCGACCGTACCCGACAGGGTAATGTCGCCAAAGCCGGTCGTCGTCAGCGCCGTGACGGTGAAATACAGGGCATCGGCATAGTTCCTGATCTCGTCGTTGCGAAACTTCTGGGTCTCGTAGACGATCCCGGTCATGACGAAGATGAAAACGGCGAGGTTCGTGACGGCGAAGATGACTTCCTCGTTGCGACGAAAGAACGGAGAATCGATCCGCAACCTCACCAGCATCTGGTAGTCACGAAGCAGCCCCAATGTCCGCAGGATCCGGAGAAAGCCGCCCGCCTCGCCCGCGAGTGGTGCCAGGAAGGATACGATCGCGACCATGTCGGCCCACGTCGCGAGCTGACTGAATTTTCGAAACGGATGCCGATCAACGAGGAGCCGCGCCGAGAAGTCAGCAAGCAGCATGACGCCAAACAGGACATCGAACGCTTCGATGATCTCACTGGGATGCAGGAACGAGGTTCCGATGATGAACAGCACCGTCACCAGATCGAACGCGAGCAGCGCATAGCGGAAACGCACGCCGGTCGGCGTTGCGCCCTCGTAAAGGCGGCGGACGCTGCTTCTCAGGGACGTGAGGGTCACCGCATCATGATCGCGGTTTGCACGGATGATTGCAACTCGGAAAGCGCGCTGCAAGATCTAGCCTAATCGCGTGGCCGCTCATGTTGGGTGACGAACGAAACGAACGTCTGCCATACCGACAGTCGGGGCAAGCCGCAGTGCATGATCTGGCGCGAGCGAGTTCGGCAGGACTGCGGCGGAAAGCCTTAAGCTTGTCGGTGCGGTGAAGGCAGTCCGTTGGCTTCCTGAGAGGAGCGTCCGCTGCGTTGAAGGGGCAGCCTGATGCCCTGAGTGGAGTGGACTGAAAACGACGACTCCCAAACGAAGCCCTCAATACTTCGCCACCAATGGGCCGACGCGATACACGTGCCGATGTCGGACTAGGCCGTGAACCCATAAACGCGCCGCGCTGACGCGTTGTCAGTGTCCGCCCGATAGCCCACGCATTGTTGCTATAGCAGCAAACCGACGCGAGGCCGGTCCCTCTCTGATGGCCTGCCATCCTGGAGTTTGGCGAACAACGCTGCAAAGTCCCTAGTCCGAGCCAATTCCAACATAGCTCGCGCAACAATCTTGCACCCTGATGAGATCAGCAGCAGACTCGTTACCCTGCAGTCGCGGGATGTCGCGACCATTATGCGTTTCATTCTCTGATCGTACCATCGTAAAAAAGGGAGAATTGACACCATGCCAGACAATTCCGAAAAAGGTCTCGATCGCCGCAACTTCTTGATTGCATCTATCGCCACCGCTGGAGCCTCGGCCGCCTTCGCTGTCAACGCTAACGCTGCTGGCGAAGCGCCGGCCGCGTCGGGGGGAACCGTCTATACCGGCGATGTGATCCAGGGGAAGAAGGTCATCAGCGCGCTGGACGTCAACGACCTTGAGCCCGGGCAGAAGCATCTCCTCTATTTTCAGGGCGTGCAGATGCCTACGGGTAAACACTGGAATGTGTCGGTGGTGGTCGCGAAGGGGGTAAGGCCAGGCAAGCGCGCCCTTCTGATCAGTGGTGTGCACGGCGACGAGATGAGCTCAATCCATACGGTCATGACCGTGATGAACCAGCTCGACCCCAAAAGTATGTCGGGCACGGTGATGGCGGTCACCGATGTGTCTCGCCCCGCCTTGGAAAGCATGCAGCGGCGATGGTCCAACGTGGGGTTGGGTGCCGACTTCGTAGACATGAACCGAGTATGGCCGGGAGACGAAAACGGCCTCACCCCAACCAGCCGACATGCGGGGTTGCTGTTCAATCGTCTGCTACGGCCGAACGCCGACTTCGCCATCGATTTCCACACCGGAGCCACCGGCTTTAGTGCCAGTGCCTTCAATCTCGGCGATATGAATATTCCGCAGGTCAAGGCGATGCTGGAACTCTTTCCCGTTACCCAGATCTTCAATAATCCGGTGTATCCGGTTGTTCTCCATAACGCTCTGATCGACGTGGGCATTCCTGCGTTCTGCTCAGAGATTGGCCCTGCTCGGGTACTCACTCCTGATATGATCGATCTGTTCGTTGAGGGTACGATGAACGTACTCAAACACCACGGTATCGTATCCGGCCCGATGGGCAAAACCGGCAAGGACGTGACTGTTTTCATTGGCAACAGTGGCTTCCCGATTATTGCGACCGAAGCCGGCTTCGTCGAGCCTCTGGTTAAGCTTCACGACAGGGTCAACCCTGGGCAGAAGGTCGCTATACAGCGCAACAGCTTTGGCGAGATTGTTGCCGAATATAAGAGCAGCGTCACGGGGGAAATCTTTGCACTGCGTACTGACATGACATCTGAGCCCGGCAATCCTCTGCTGTTTATTCTTTTCGAGAAGCCGACGCGGGAGGGCATGGAGTCTTATCCCGAGTAGTTCGCCCGAGCACGTTCCAGAACGAATGTAACGCCTATGACCTCCCTTTCCCTGGCGACCGAGAAGCCCCAAACGAACTTTGCGCTCCTGCTCATCTGCGTCGATTTTGCATGTCCCCAGCATGTCAGGTAAGGGGGCAATCTCCAAAATGCCGATTGTCCGTCATGCTAATTGAAGGCCTCGTCTTTGGAGGTGATTCAAGCGTCCAAAACCGGGGCCTCGAATCATGCGCTATGAACTCACAGACTTTGAATGGAGTGCCATCCGGTCGCTCCTTCCGAACAAGCCGCGTGGCATTCCCCATGTTGACGACCGGCGCGCGCTGAACGGGATCTTTTGGGTCTTACGCTCCGGTGCTCCGTGGCGCGATCTGCCGGAATCCTACGGTCCCCGCACCACTTGCTATAATCGCTTCGTTCGTTGGCGACAGGCTGGCGTGTGGGATCGGATCATGGATGCACTGGCTGCCGGTCATGATGTGGCGATACGGATGATCGATACCTCCGTCGTGCGCGTGCACCAGCACAGGGCCTGCATCGCGGACAACGATCGCCAAGATATGGGTCGCTCGCGAGGGGGCCTGACGAGCAAGATTCACGCAGTAGTGGATACCAATGGCCTGCCGGTGCATCTCGCCCTCACGCCGGGTGAGGCGCACGACAAGCGGCTGTGTTCGGTTCTTCTCGGCGCATTGCATCCAAAATCGATGTTACTCGCGGATCGTGGCTATGACGCAGACTGGATCAGGGAATTGGCCCGCCAGCAAGTGCGTGGGCCAACATCCCGCCGAAGCGCAATCGCAAAGCCCCCGTCTGCTTCAGCCCGTATCTGTACCGCGCGCGCAACTTGGTCGAGCGGTTCTTCAACAAGATCAAGCAATGTCGGCGTATCGCAACCCGGTATGACAAGCTGGCAGCCAACTACCTGGCGTTTATCAAGCTCGCATCCATCCGCTTTTGGCTACCGGCTAATGAGTCCGCGCCCTAGTGGTCGTGATGGTGTTGACCAGCCTGCCCACGGCACGTGTGGTCCCGAAATCGACGAGGAGATCGTTGCGGTCCAGCTCTCGTAAGGGCCGCTTCACTGGCGCTGACCGCGAATGTTGGCAGGCCTGTCGCCTGAAAGCGGTTCGCCCATCTTCCCAGCCAACTTGACTCAAGCCTCTTGACCTCTGCGCCTTGGTCATCATACTGGTCTGACCAAGATCAGACCAAAGAGACCGGGATGGAACTCAAGCGGGTAGCCGAAGGCGAAAAAGGCTTCGAGAAGGTGTTCGCCTTCTTGCGCGAACGCCTGCTGGCGGGCTCGCTTAGGCCTGGCGACCGCCTGATCTCCGAGCGCGAGCTGGCGACCCTGCTCGGCGTCAGCCGGCCGATCGTGCGCGAGGCGCTGCGTGCCCTCACCGTGCTCGGCATCGTCGAGATCCGCGACCGCATCGGCACCGTGGTGACGCGGCCGGACGTCTCGGTGCTGAACGACTTCTTCACCTTCGCGCTCGCTCAGCAGGCGGACATGCTCGACGATGTCATGCAGGCGCGCGTCGCGATCGAATGCCAGGCGATCCGGCTCGCCTGCGAACGCGCCAACATCGCCGATTTCGAACGGCTCCAGCGCGCGCTGGCGAAGATCGGAGAGACCATCGACGAAGCGGACGCCGGGGGCATGGCCGACTTCGACTTCCATCGCGCCATCGTCGTCGCCTCGCATTCGGAGACGCTGACGGTGTTGCACAGCTCGATGGCGGGCCTTTTGACGCATTCGCATCGCAGCCGCCGCGAACTGGTGCAGGCTTTCCCTTCGATGAAGACCTATCTGATCGACGATCACCGCCGCATCTTCGAAGCTGTCATTGCGCGTGATCCGGAACGCGCGGATGCGACGCTGCGCAAGCATTTTGCCATCGGCGACGAATATCGGCGGCGTGCCGTGGTCGGCGACATCGACAAGACCAGCGCCTCAGGCTGATTGCGGACAGGCCAGACGATCAAGACGCCAATCAACCAAGAAACGGACTGACAACATGGGACGGAACGACAAGGGCAAGGCCGGCTTCATCGGCATCGGCACGATGGGCCGGGAGATGGTGCGCAACCTGCTGGCGGCCGGCCACGCGGTCCGCGTCTTCGACCTGAACGAAGCCGCGCTGACTGACAGCGTCAAGGAAGGCGCGACCCGCGCCAACAGCCCTGCCGATGCCGCGCAAGGCGCCGACATCGTCATCACCATGCTGCCCGACACGCCCCATGTCGAGGCGACGATTTACGGTGAACACGGCCTGCTGAAGTCGCCTCCCCCCGGCAAGCTCATCGTCGACATGAGCACGATCTCGCCGGTCGCCGTCCGCCGCATCCATGCCGACCTGCAAAAGGCCGGCGTCAGCTTCATCGACGCGCCGGTCTCGGGCGGCCCCGTCGGCGCGAAGAACGCTGCGCTTTCGATCATGGCCGGTGGCGATGCTGAAGCATTTGCCAAGGCCGAGCCGTTCTTCCGCGCGATGGGCACGACCATCACGCATGTCGGCGCGTCCGGCGCCGGCCAGACCGTCAAGCTCTGCAATCAGCTGATCTGCGGCATCAACATCCAGGCGATCTGCGAGGCCCTCGCGCTTGGTCGCGCTTCGGGCCTCGACCTCAATCTGCTACGCCGGGTGCTGCTCGGTGGTTCCGCCGCCTCATGGATGCTCGACAAGCTCGGCCCCGCGATGATCGCGGGCGACGTCTCCGCCGGCTTCCGGATCGATCTGCAGCTCAAGGATCTTCGCCTGGTGCAGGAGCACGCGCAGGCGCTGAGCGTGCCGCTGCCCGGCACCGCGCTCGTCACCAGTCAATATGTGGACGCGCGCGCACATGGCGAAGGCAGCAACGGCAACCAGGCGCTGTTCCGCGTCTACGACCGCATGACCAACCAGACAACCGGCTGAACCTGCTACGATGAGCCTCCAACTCGACTTTCCTGCAGTGCTGGAGCGTTGGCCAAGTTTCCTGGCCGGCGCCGCGCTCACTTTGGAGTTGGCATTCTTCGCGACCGTGCTCGGTGCCCTGCTCGGCACGCTTGCGGCGGTCGGGCGCGGCACGCACAATTCGCTGATCGCGGGCGCCTGCAAGGTCTATGTCGAGACCATCCGCAACACCCCGCTCTTGGTGCAGATCTTCCTGGTCTATTTCGGCCTCGCCAGCCTTGGCCTGAAGTACTCCGCCTTCACCGTGGCCGTGGCCGCGCTGACGATCAATGTCGGCGCCTATACCGCCGAGATCATGCGCGCCGGCTTCGAGGCGATCCCGCGCGGACAGATCGAGGCCGCCGAAGGGCTGGCGCTGTCACGCCTGCAGATCTACTGGCACATCATCCTGCTGCCGGCGATCGAGAAGGTCTATCCCGCGCTCACCAGCCAGTTCGTGCTGCTGATGCTGGCCTCCTCGGTCTGCTCGCAGATCTCGGCGGAGGAGCTCACCGCGGTCGCCAACTATATCCAATCGGACACCTATCGCGCGTTCGAGACCTACATCATCGTCGCCGTGCTCTACGTCATCCTGTCACTGGTGATGCGCGCCGGCTTCTGGGGCCTCGGCCTCGTGCTGTTTCCGCGCCGTCGCCGGCTCGGCACGCCGTTGTGAGATGACCATGGGCGGACATCTCAACGTCAATCACCTGATGTTCCTCGGCCACGGCGCGCTGTGGACCATTGGCCTATCCGTGATCGCGCTGATCGGCGGCGGCATCGTCGGCTTCGTGATTGCGCTGGCGCGCATCTCGCCGCTTAGATCGGTCCGGATCGCCAGCGCAGTCTATGTCCAGCTCATCCAGGGCACGCCGCTGCTCGTCATCCTCTTCCTCGGCTATTTCGGTCTCGCCGCGATCGGCCTGCAGGTCTCGCCGCTCGCGGCTGCCGGCGCCTCGCTGACGCTGTATGTCGCCGCTTATCTCGGCGAGATCTGGCGCGGCTGCATCCAGTCCGTGCCGAAGCCGCAATGGGAAGCCGCCGAAGGCCTGGCGCTGAGCCGGACCCAGCGCATGACGAAGGTGATCTTGCCGCAGGCGATCCGCATCGCGACGCCGCCAACCGTCGGCTTCATGGTGCAGATCATCAAGAACACCTCGCTCGCCTCCGTGGTCGGCTTCGTCGAGCTGATGCGCTCGGGCCAGATCGTCAACAACTCGCTGTTCGAGCCGTTCGCCATCTACGCCATCATCGCCGTCACCTATTTCGCCATGTGCTATCCGCTGTCGCTGGTCAGCCAAAGGCTGGAACGGCGGATGGGGCGTGGCAGATCCAACCTCGCGCCGGCCTGACATGCAGCAGAACCTCTCCTCCTCCGAACCCATCGTGTCGCTCCGCGACGTGCAGAAGAGCTTCGGCTCGCTCCGCGTGCTCGACGGTGTCTCCTTTGCCGTCGCACGTGGCGAGGTGCTGGCGCTGATCGGCCGCTCCGGCTCCGGCAAGAGCACGGCGCTGCGCTGCATCGACCGCTTCGAGAAGGTCGACGGCGGCGAGATCGTCGTCTGCGGACATCGGGTCGACCGTCCCGATGTCGACCTGCGCGCGCTGCGACAGGATGTCGGCATAGTGTTCCAGAGCTACAATCTGTTTCCGCACCTCACGATCGAGCAGAACATCACGCTCGCGCCCTGCGCGGTTAAGGGCATGACCGGCTCGCAGGCCAGGGACCTCGCACGAAAAGTGCTCGCGCAGGTCGGGCTCGAGGAGAAGCTGCATGCCTATCCCGAGCAGCTCTCGGGCGGCCAGCAGCAGCGCGCGGCGATCGCCCGTTCGCTGGCGATGCAGCCCAAGGTGATGCTGTTCGACGAGGTCACCTCTGCGCTCGATCCCGAGCTCACCGGCGAGGTGCTGAAGGTGATCGAGCAGCTGGCGGCGGACGGCATGACCATGGTGATGGTCACCCACGAGATGGGCTTTGCCAAGGGCATCGCCGACCGGATCGTGTTCATGCATCGCGGCAAGGTCCACGAGACCGGACCCGCCTCGATCCTGACGTCACCAACGACACCGGAGCTCACCCAATTCGTGGGCACTGGAAACCTAAAATCATAACAGGAGAGGAGAACTAGGGATGACAAACAAGAGATTGCTGGGCACGGCCGCCGCGCTATTCGGCCTCGTGATGATGGCGGCGACGCCGGCATCGGCCAATTTGCTCGACGACATCATGAAGGCGAAAAAGATCCGCATCTCGACGGATCTCGCCATTCCGCCCTCGGGCATGATGGATTCCAGCATGAAGCCGACCGGCTCCGACGTCGAAGTGGCCCAGCTGCTCGCCAAGGACTGGGGGCTGGAGCTGGAATTCATCCAGACCACCGGCGCGACCCGCATCCCGAACGTCCTGACCGGCAAGGCCGACATCATCATCTCGACCCTGTCGGTGACGCCGGACCGCGCCAAGGTGATCGACTTCACCAAGCGCTATGCGACGCTGCAATCCGATGTCGGCTGCCTGAAGTCGTCGACCGTCAAGGACTGGCCCGACCTGAAGGACAAATCGATCGGCGTCTCGCGCGGCACCACGCAGGACACCACGCTGTCCAACATGAAGGACAAGGACCTGAAGATCGCGCGCTACGACGACGATGCCACCATGGTGACGGCGGCGGTCTCCGGCCAGGTCGACTGCGTCGCATCGTCCGCGACGATCATCAACCAGATCGGGGTGAAGAATCCCTCGCGCGTGTTCGAATCCAGGATTCCGCTGGCGACCTTCGATCTCGCCATCGGCCTGAAGAAGGGCGAGCAGCCTCTGATGGACAAGCTCAACGCCTGGATCACCGAGAACGTCAAGAACGGCAAGCTCAACGCAATCTACAAGAAATTCCACGGGGTGGAGCTGCCACCCGACATGCGCAGCTGAACGGAAGAACGCCGTGACAGTCGCACGCGACTGTCACGGCTATTGCAAGATCAAGAAGGACATCACATGCGTCTCGTCATCGGATCCGACCACGCCGGCTGGCCGCTCAAGCAGACCGTCATCGACCACATCCGCAAGCTCGGCCACGACGTCGTCGACGTCGGCTCCTATGATGACAAGCCGGTGGATTTCCCCGACATCGCACGGGCCGTGGCGGCGAAGGTGACATCGGGCGAAGCCGCGCGCGGCATCATGGTGTGCGGCACCGGCGTCGGCGCCTCGATCGCGGCCAACAAGATGAAGGGCATCCGCGCCGCCGTCTGCCACGACGTCCATTCCGCCCATCAAAGCGTCGAGCATGACGACGTCAACGTCATGTGCATCGGTGCGCAGATCGTCGGCGCCTGGCTCGCCGTAGATCTCGTGTCCTCCTACCTCTCCGCCGAATTCTCCACCGACGAGGATTTCCGCCGCCGCGTCGAGAAGCTGCGCGTCATGGACGAGCAAGGCTGAGGGGCCGCTCACGGAGCCGTAGCCCGGATGGAGTGCAGCGCAATCCGGGACAGTCCATGCGGACAAAAGGCCCCGGATTACGCTTCGCTCCATCCGGGCTACGCGACTGAGGACGTGCCTGCAGCCTACCTTCCGTCATTGCGAGCGCAGCGAAGCAATCCAGAGTCTTGCCGCGGATGCATTTTCTGGATTGCTTCGCTGCGCGCGCAATGACGAGGTGGAAGCAGCTGCGCGCTAAAACTCCGCTCTCGTGCCCAGGCTCTGCAGCGGAGCGTCACTGCGTGCCGCACCGCGTTCGGGACGCGAGAGGGAACCAGGGTGCCCGCCATTCACTCATGCCCTCTTCTCCGGCTAGACTGCTCCGATTCCTGGAGCCCTGGCTTTGGCCCTTCTCTTCGTCCTCACCATCGGCCTCATCGCCGGCACCATTTCCGGTATCGTCGGCACCGGCTCGTCGATCATGCTGATGCCGGTGCTGGTCTATGCCTATGGGCCGAAGGAGGCCGTGCCGATCATGGCGGTGGCCTCCGTCATGGCGAATTTTTCACGCATCCTCGCCTGGTGGCGCGAGGTCGACTGGCGAGCCTGCGCGGCCTATTCGGTGACGGGCATTCCGGCCGCAGCGCTCGGCGCGCGGACGCTGCTGGCACTGCCCTCGCACGCCGTCGATCTCACCATCGGCATCTTCCTGATCGCGATGGTGCCGGTGCGGCACTGGCTGGCGCGGCACGACCTCAAGGCCAATCTCTGGCACCTCGCCATCGGCGGCGCGATCATCGGTTATCTCACCGGCATCGTGGTCTCGACCGGCCCGCTCAGCGTGCCGCTGTTCCTGTTCTACGGGCTCAGCAAGGGCGCTTTCCTCGCCACCGAAGCCGCCTCGTCGCTGGGACTCTATTTCGCGAAATCCGTGACCTTCGAGCGCTTCGGCGCGCTGACCATGGATGTCTTCATCAAGGGCCTGGTTGCCGGTTCCTCGTTGATGTCAGGGGCGTTCATCGCAAAGCGCTTCGTGCTGCATCTGAAACCGGAAACCTTCCAGCTGGTGATGGATGCGATCATGGTCGCGGCCGGGCTCTCCATGCTATGGAACGCGACGCACTCCCCCTGAGCAAGATTTTACGCTGATGGCCAAGAGCACCCTCTCCTTCGTCTGCCAGAACTGCGGCGCGGCCTATAACCGCTGGCAGGGCAAGTGCGAATCCTGCGGCGAGTGGAACACGCTCGCCGAGGAGGACACCAGCGGCAGCGTCCCGGTGTCGATCCGCTCCAAGCGCAAGGGACGAACGTTCGCGCTGGAGAGCCTCGCCGGAAAGAGCCCGGATGCGCCGCGCCTGTCCTCGGGGATGAGCGAGCTCGACCGCGTCACCGGCGGCGGCTTCGTGCGCGGCTCGGTGCTGCTGGTCGGCGGCGATCCCGGCATCGGCAAATCGACACTGCTCACGCAGGCCACCAGCATGCTGGCACGCGCCGGCCACCGCATCGTCTACATCTCCGGCGAAGAGGCGGTCGCGCAGGTGCGCCTGCGCGCCGAGCGGCTCGGGCTGTCGGATGCGCCGGTGCAACTCGCCGCCGAGACCTCGGTCGAGGATATCGTCTCGACGCTGTCGGAGGGCGCGGTGCCCCGGCTGATCGTCATCGACTCGATCCAGACCATGTGGACCGACACGGTGGAATCGGCGCCCGGCACGGTGACGCAGGTGCGAGCCTCGGCGCAGGCGCTGATACGATTTGCCAAGAAGACCGGCGCTGCCATCATCCTGGTCGGCCACGTCACCAAGGACGGCCAGATCGCCGGGCCCCGCGTGGTCGAGCACATGGTCGATGCGGTGCTGTCGTTCGAGGGCGAAGGCTCGCAGCAATTCCGCATCCTGCGCGCCGTGAAGAATCGTTTCGGGCCGACCGACGAGATCGGCGTGTTCGAGATGACCGGTCTTGGTCTGCGCGAGGTCACCAACCCCTCCGAGCTGTTCCTGTCCGAGCGCGATCTCGGCACCCCCGGCACCGCCGTCTTCGCAGGCATCGAGGGCACGAGGCCCGTCCTGGTCGAATTACAGGCGCTGGTGGCGCCGACCTCGCTCGGCACCCCGCGCCGGGCCGTGGTCGGCTGGGACCCGAGCCGGCTGTCGATGGTGCTGGCGGTACTGGAGGCCCATTGCGGGGTCAAGCTGTCGGGACACGACGTCTATCTGAACGTCGCCGGCGGCCTGCGCATCCACGAACCTGCGGCGGACCTTGCCGCTGCCGCGGCGCTGGTATCGTCCCTGGTTAACGCGCAGTTACCCACTGATGCCGTCTATTTCGGCGAAATCTCGCTCTCCGGCGTGGTCCGCCCGGTGGCGCAGACCCCGGCCCGGCTGAAGGAAGCGGCAAAACTCGGTTTCCAGCGTGCCGTGCTGCCCGAATCGGCCCGCGGCGATGCCGGCGGAGACGCCGGACTGTCGCTGAACGCGGTCAACAGCCTGACGACGCTGGTCGCCGAAATCGCCGCCCGCGGCTCCCGCCGGGGTGAATCGAACGGACCGGCAGAGAAAAATGCCACACCGGCAAGATTCCGCCGTGGAGATGGTTAGCCGGAGGTGACGCCGGAGGCCCCCGCCGCTATACAGCCGTCACAAAAGCAGCACGGGATTGCGTGGTTGCGGCCTTGCCGGGAACGTCGTCTGCCCTTCTTTTAGGGCAGCGGCCAAGCACCGATTCGCTGAGCACCCTTGAGAGTACGAGCGGACCAGACCAGCCGATGCCAGTTACACTCCTCGACCTGATCCTGCTCGGTGTGATGCTGATCTCGGGCCTGCTCGCGATGGTCCGCGGCTTCATGCGCGAAATCCTGTCGATCGCAGCCTGGGGCGCGGCCGCGATCGTGACGCTGTACTCGTTCTCGAAGCTGCTGCCGACCGCCAAGACCTATTTCAACAACGACACGGTCGCGAGCGTGGTCGTGGTCGCCGGCGTGTTCGTGGGCACCCTGGTCGTGGTTTCCGTGATCACCGTCCGCATCTCCGACATGATCCTCGATTCGCGCATCGGCGCGCTGGACCGCACCCTTGGCTTCCTGTTTGGCCTGGCTCGCGGGCTTTTGATCGTCGTGGTCGCCTTCCTGTTCTTCACCTGGCTGGTTCCGGACAAGCAGCGCCCGGACTGGGTCACCGGGGCCAAGTCCCGCGTCGTGCTCCAGGGAACCGGGGATTGGCTGATGGCCCTCTTGCCCGACGACCCCGAGAACACCATCTTGAAGAGATTCAAGAAAAACAAACCAGATGATGATCAAGCTGAATCCGAGCAGCAGCCTTCGGGCGGCGGCGACGGATACAGTAAACCTGCTCGTGACAGCCTGAAAAAGCTGATCGAGAAACCTGCGGCGCGTTGATTGGCCCTAAAGAGAGGCGCGGACGAGATGCGACACCCCGACCAGGACGCACAACTTGATCTCGATCCTAGGGCCGGTTTGGGCCCGGCCACGCTGGAGGTTCAGGACGATCTGGAGGGGGATACGCTGCGCGAGGAATGCGGCGTCTTCGGCATCTACGGTCACCCCGACGCCGCCGCCATCACCGCGCTCGGTCTCCACGCCCTCCAGCACCGCGGCCAGGAAGCCGCCGGCATCGTCTCCTACGACGGCAGCCGTTTCCACTCAGAACGCCGCCTCGGCCTCGTCGGCGACACTTTCTCCCGCCGCGAGGTGATCGACCGCCTGCCCGGCAATGTCGCGGTCGGCCATGTCCGTTATTCCACCACCGGCGCCACCATCCTGCGCAACGTGCAGCCGCTGTTCGCCGAGCTCAATGCCGGCGGCCTCGCGGTCGCCCATAACGGCAACCTCACCAACGGCCTGACGCTGCGCCGCGAGCTCGTCAGGCACGGTGCGATGATGCAGTCGACCACCGACACCGAAGTGATCCTGCACCTGGTCGCCCGCTCCAAGCGCGCGCGCTTCATCGAGCGCTATATCGACGCGCTGCGCGAGATCGAAGGCGCCTATGCGCTGGTGTCGCTGACCAACAAGAAGCTGGTCGGCGCGCGCGATCCGCGCGGCATCCGCCCGCTGGTGCTCGGCGAACTCGACGGCTGCCCGATCCTGACCTCGGAGACCTGCGCGCTCGACATCATCGGCGCGCGCTTCATCCGCGACATCGAGCCTGGCGAAGTCATCGTGTTCGACGAGAACGGCCAGGACATTCACAAGCCGTTCCCGCCGATGGCGCCGCGCCCCTGCATCTTCGAATACATCTACTTCTCCCGGCCGGATTCCATCGTCCACGGCCGCTCGGTCTACGAAGTGCGCAAGGCCTTTGGTGCGCAGCTCGCGCGCGAGAGCCACGTGCCGATCGATGTCGTGGTGCCAGTGCCGGATTCCGGCGTGCCCGCCGCAGTCGGCTACAGCCAGCATTCCGGCGTGCCGTTCGAGCTCGGCATCATCCGCAACCACTATGTCGGCCGCACCTTCATCCAGCCGACGCAGGCGATCCGCGAATCCGGCGTGCGCATGAAGCATTCGGCCAACCGCGCCGCGATCGAAGGCAAGCGCATCATCCTGATCGACGACTCGCTGGTGCGCGGCACCACCTCGAAGAAGATCGTGCGCATGATGCGCGACGCCGGCGCCAAGGAAGTGCACTTCCGTCTTGCCTCGCCGCCGATCCTCTACCCTGATTATTATGGCATCGACCTGCCCGACCGCGGCGGCCTCTTGGCCGCGACGCATTCGCTGGAGGAGATGCGCGAGATCATCGGCGCCGACTCGCTCGCGTTCCTGTCGATCGACGGCATGTATCGCGCCATGGGCGAGCCCGGCCGCGACCCCGCCAATCCGAAGTTTTCGGACCATTGCTTCACCGGGGCGTATCCGACCCACCTCACCGACCAGACCCAGACCGAGCAGCAGCCGCGGCAATTGTCGCTGTTGGCGGAGGCGAGCTGACGGCGGAGCCGTCATCCCGGGGCGATGCAAAGCATCGAGCCCGGGATCTCGAGATTCCGGGTTCGGTCCTGCGGACCGCCCCGGAATGACAGTCTTGGGGGCTTGTCCCGGCCATCCACGCCTGTAAAACCCCGCCATGACAAAACCCCTCGCCGACCGCATCGCTCTCGTCACCGGCGCCTCGCGCGGCATCGGCTTCGCCACGGCAAAAGCACTGGCTAAGGCCGGCGTGCATATCGTGGCGGTGGCGCGCACGCAGGGCGGGCTGGAAGAGCTCGACGACGAGATCCGCAAAGATGGCGGCAGCGCCACGCTGGTGCCGCTCAACCTCACCGATTCCGACGGCATCGCGCGGCTGGGCGCCGGCCTGCACGAGCGCTACGGCAAGCTCGACATCCTCGTCGGCAATGCCGGCGTGCTCGGCCCCTCCTCGCCGGTCGGCCATATCGAGCTGAAGGCCTTCAACGACGTGATGGCCGTCAACGTCTCCGCGAACTTCCAGCTGATCCGCTGCATGGAGCCGCTGCTGAAGCAGTCCGATGCGGGACGCGCCGTATTCATCACCTCGGGCGCCGCCAACAAGGCGACCGCCTATGTCAGCCCCTACGCCGCATCCAAGGCCGCGCTGGAAACGCTGGCGCGCGCGTGGGCGCAGGAGACGGCGAACACGAAGCTGCGCATCAACCTGTTCAACCCGGGCCCGATCCGCACCCGCATGCGCGCCACACTGATGCCGGGCGAGGACCCGGCGACGCTCGACACGCCCGAGCAGGTCGCCGAATTCATCGTGCCGATGTGCGCGCCGGACTGGACCGAGACCGGCAAGTTCTACGATTACAAGACGCGCAGCTTGATGAGCTTCCGCGCACCGGCCTGATTGACTCCATAGCCTCCCCGCGATTGACTGCCCGCGCTCAGGCGGCAGCAAGCCGCAAGCCAACAAAAATGGGAGGTTGCCATGGCGCCATGGCATGATCGCGCAGGCTTCAGCCCTGCGCTCGGAAACGTTTTTCGCGCCTTCTCCATCCTGATCGCAGCCATTGCGTTTGTGCTTCCGGGCACGGCATCCGCCGGCGATGTCCCTACCTTCGCGGTCGACGCCTCCTGGCCAAAGCAGCTGCCGAACAACTGGATTCTCGGCCAGGTCGGCGGCATCACCGTCGACTGGCAGGGCCACATCTGGGTGATACATCGTCCGCGCTCGCTCACCGACGACGAGAAAGGCGCGAGCCTGAATCCGCCGCGCTCCAAGTGCTGCGTGTCGGCGCCGCCCGTGCTCGAATTCGACAGCGACGGCAATCTGCTGCGCTCATGGGGCGGTCCGGGCCAGGGCTATGAATGGGTCGGCCGCGAGCACGGCATCGAGGTCGACGAGCGCGGCTTCGTCTGGATCGGCGGCAACGCCGACAACGACAATGCGATCCTGAAGTTCACGCTCGACGGCAAGTTCGTCGGCCAGATCGGCAAGATCGCGCCGAGCCTCGGTAGCAACGACACAACGCAGCTCGGCAAGCCCGCCGAGACCGCGCTCGACAAGGACGCGAACGAGATCTACGTCGCCGACGGCTACGGCAACCACCGCGTCATCGTGTTCGACGCGACGACGCTGGCCTACAAGCGGCATTGGGGCGCCTATGGCAACAAGCCTGATGACGCCAAGCAAGCACCCTATGATCCCAAGGCGCCGGTTGCCCAACAATTCGGCAATCCCGTTCACTGCGTAAAGCTCGCCAATGACGGGCTGGTCTACGTCTGCGACCGCATCAACAACCGCATCCAGGTGTTCAGGAAGGACGGCTCGTTCGTGAAGGAGTTCTTCTTCGAGAAGAATACGCTTGGTAATGGCTCGGTGTGGGACATCGCGATCTGGCCCGATCCGAAGCAGACCTATCTGCTGAGCGCCGACGGCGAGAACAACGAGATCCGGGTGATCAAGCGCGACGACGGCAGCGTTGTCGGCAGCTTCGGCCATAACGGCCGCAATGCCGGGCAATTTCACTGGGTGCATGCCATGGCGATCGACGCCAAGGGTAACGTCTATACCGCCGAGGTCGATACCGGAAAGCGCATCCAGAAATTCAAGCTGACATCGGACGCCCTCAAATAGCGTCTTGACGCATTTTGCCCAAAAGTTAACGGACGGATGACGCTACGACGCAGCGTCATCCGGCTTTAGGCGGATTGCCGCCGCCCGTGGGACAGGCTAGAGCCATCAGCCGGAAACAAGGCTCCGCAAGAGGGCCGTCCGCATATTTGACAATGGAGGAAACCTTTCATGACGACGACGTTCGCACGCCGCACCGCGGCCCTTCTGGCCTGTGCCGCTTTCGGTTTTGCCACATCCGCCTACGCCCAGGACAAGACCGTCAAGATCGGCGTGCTCAACGACATGTCGAGCCTCTATGCCGACATCGGCGGCCCGAATTCGGTCGTGGCCATCAAGATGGCGGTCGAGGATTCCGGCCTGCTCAAAAAGGGCTGGAAGATCGACGTCATCAGCGGTGATCATCAGAACAAGCCTGACGTCGGCGTCAACATCGCCCGGCAGTGGATCGACAACGAGAAGGTCGACGCGATCGCGGATACGCCGAACTCCGGTGTCGCCCTGGCGGTCAGCAACCTCGTCAAGGAAAAGAATTCGGTGCTGCTGAATTCCGGCGCCGCCTCCGCCGACCTGACCGGCAAGGCCTGCACGCCGAACACGATCTCTTATACTTATGACACCTACATGCTGGCCCATGGCACCGGCAAAGCGCTGACCAAGGCCGGCGGCGACAGCTGGTTCTTCCTGACCGCGGATTATGCCTTCGGCCACGCACTCGAGCGCGACACCACGGCGGTCGTGACCGCGAATGGCGGCAAGGTGCTCGGCAGCGTCAAGCACCCGATCAATACCGCGGACTTCTCGTCCTTCCTGCTGCAGGCGCAATCGTCCAAGGCCAAGGTGGTTGGGCTCGCCAACGCCGGCGGCGACACCACGAACTCGATCAAGCAGGCGGCCGAATTCGGCATCGTCTCCGCAGGCCAGAAGCTCGCGGCCCTGCTGCTGTTCATCAATGACGTGCATTCGCTCGGCTTGAAGACCGCCCAGGGCCTGACCTTCACCGAGTCCTTCTACTGGGACATGAACGACCAGACCCGCGCCTGGTCCAAGCGCTTCGCGGCACTCGCCAACAAGAATGCGATGCCCTCGATGACCCAGGCCGGCAATTACGCGATGGTGCTGCATTATCTCAAGGCGATGGAAGCGCTCGGCGGTAATCCGCATGACGGAGCCAAGGTCGTTGCCAAGATGAAGGAGCTGCCGACCGACGACCCGCTGTTCGGCAAGGGCCCGCTGCGCGAGGACGGCCGCCGCCTCATCCCGGCCTACCTGTTCGAGGTGAAGAAGCCCGAGGAGTCGAAGGGGCCGTGGGACTATTACAAGCAGCTCGCCACGATCGCACCGGAAGATGCGGCCAAGCCGCTCAAGGACAGCGATTGCCCGCTTGTGAAGAAGTGACCGCGTAGCGGTCGCGCACAGATGCCGTAGGGTGGGCAAAGGCGCCTAAGCGCCGTGCCCACCTTATTCTTTTGACGGATCAAGACACAGTGGGCACGCTTCCGCCTTTGCTCTACGAGCTACGGTGCACGAGTCGCTTTGCCCACGCTACGAGACCGTCTTCGTCGCACCCAGCGACCGCGCCGCGATCGCAACGCACACCACCATCAACACAGCCGCGAGCAGGAACGGGGCACCAGGCAGATGCAGCGGCGCGCTGGCGCCGATGAAATAGGAAAACGTCAGCGTGAACAGGAACGGGCCGACGAGCTGCGACACGCTCTGCACGCTCGCGGTCGCGCCTTGCAACTGGCCCTGCTGATCGGGCGCGACCAGCCGCGTCATCAGCGATTGCATGGCAGCGCCCGAGATGCCCCACAGCGACATCACGGGAATGCCGATCCAGAACAGCGGTCCGGTTGGCGCCGCGCCGAAGATCACGAATCCGAGCGCGCCGCAGCACAGGCCCAGCACCAGCGCGTTCCGCTCGCCGAGCACGCGCACGATCGGGCCGATGGCGAGGCCCTGCACCACCATGGCGCAGATGCCGACCATCGCGAGCGTCAGTCCGACCGTCTTGGAATCCCATCCATAGCGATAGGTCGCATAGAGCACGAAGGTCGAGGGCAGCACGACATGCGCGACCTGCGCGATGAAATTGACGACGGACATCGCGGCAAGCACCGCGTTTGACCGCAGCAAGTGCAGCGCGCCGATCGGATTGGCGCTCCTCCAGTGGAACGGCGCTCGCTTGTCAGGCGCGAGCGACTCCGGCAGCACGAACAGCCCATAGAGCGCGTTGGCGAGGCTCAAGGCCGCCGAGGCCCAGAACGGCAGGCGCGGATCGACGTCGCCGAGCAGGCCACCGAGCGCCGGCCCCAAGATAAAGCCGGCGCCGAAGGCAGCACCAATCCTGCCGAAGATCGCCGCGCGCCGCTCCGGCGGCGTGATATCCGAGATATAGGCGAATGCGGTCGAGATGCTGGCCGAGGTGATGCCGGAGATCACGCGGCCGATGAACAGCCAGACCAGCGACGGCGCCAGCGCCATCAACACGTAGTCAGCCGCGAGCCCGAAATTCGACAGCAGCACCACCGGCCGGCGCCCGAAGCGATCCGACAGCGCGCCGAGCACCGGCGAGAACACGAACTGCATCAGCGCCCAGGCCGTGCCGAACAGGCCGAAGATGCGGGCCGCGTGCGCGGTGTCATTATCGACGAAGCTTTCGATGAGCTTCGGCAGGATCGGCATGATCACGCCGAGCGCGAGCATGTCGAGCAGGATGGTGACGAAGATGAAGGCGACCGCACCGCGCCGGACCGGCGCTGCGCTCTGCGCCATCGCCTCGCCGGCATCGTTGCTCACGATGGCCGCTTGCGTTTGTGCGCGAAGGGATTGGCCTTCTCGCGCAGGGTGATGCGCACCGGCGTGCCCGGCAGCTCGAAGGTCTCGCGCATGGAGTTGGTCAAATAGCGCAAATAGGACTGCGGCACCGCGTCGGCGCGCGAACAGAACAGCACGAAGCTCGGCGGGCGCGCTTTCGTCTGGGTGATGTAGTTCAGCTTCAGCCTGCGGCCGGATACAGCCGGCGGCGGATTGGCCTGGATCGCCTGCTCGAACCAGCGATTGAGCGCGGCGGTCGGCACGCGCCGGTTCCAGATCGCATAGGCGTCCTGGATTGCCTGCATCAGGCGGTCGATGCCCTCGCCCATCAGTCCCGACACGGCGACAACAGGCACGCCCTTGACCTGCGGTAGCCAATGGTCGGCGTCACGGCGCAGACCCGAGATGGCGCCGCCGCCCTTGGTCTCCATCAGGTCCCATTTGTTGACGGCAAGCACGACCGCGCGACCCTCACGCTCGATCAGATCCGCAATACGAAGATCCTGCTCCTCAAAACGGTTCTGCGTGTCCATCATCAGCACGACGACTTCGGCAAAGCGCACCGCGCGCAAAGCATCAGCGACCGAGAGCTTCTCCAGCTTCTCCTCGATGCGCGAGCGCCGGCGCAGACCTGCGGTGTCGAACACGCGAAAATCGCGGCCCTTCCAGTTGATCTCGACCGCGATGGAATCGCGCGTGGTGCCGGCCTCGGGGCTCGTCAGCAGGCGCTCCTCGCCGAGCAGATGGTTGATCAGCGTCGACTTGCCGGCATTGGGCCGGCCGACGATGGCGACCCGGATCGGACGCGTCGCGGCCTCTTCCTCGGAGATCGGCTCGTCGTCCTCGGCCTCATCGTCGTCGACAGGCTCCGGCATGAGCTTTGCGAGCTCGTCGTAAAGCTCGCCCATGCCCTCGCCATGCTCAGCCGAGATCTGGATGGGATCGCCGAGGCCGAGCGCAAAGGCTTCCATCGCGCCCGCATCGCCATGCTTGCCCTCGCTCTTGTTGGCGACCAGCAGCACCGGCTTGTTGGCCTTGCGGGCGAAATCGGCGAAGGCGCGATCGGTGGGCGTGAGGCCGATGCGGGCGTCGATGACGAAGAACAGCGCGTCGGCCTGCGCGATCGCGGTCTCCGTCTGCTCCTGCATGCGCGCGGTCAGCGAGTCCTTGGCGCCCTCGTCGAGCCCAGCGGTATCGATGATGGTGAACTGGAGATCGCCGAGCCTTGCCTCACCTTCGCGGCGGTCGCGGGTGACACCCGGCAAATCATCGACGAGCGCGAGCTTCTGTCCGACCAGGCGGTTGAACAGCGTCGATTTGCCGACATTGGGCCGGCCGATGATGGCGATCGTGAAGGACATCGGTCATTCGTGCGCTGCCGGGGCTGCGCCTGTCAATGCAATGAAGGGTATCAGCGCGAGAAGCTGCCGCTCGGCAGCGGCGCGGGGAAAGCGCCCTGCGATTGCTGCTGCGTGGTCTGGGTCGGTTGCGCCTGCTGCTGAACCGGCTGATCCGGCGGCGGCGCGGTGGTGCGCTTGCGGACAATCTTGTGCTTGGGCGGCGGAGCGGCCGTGGGCGGCGCGGCCTCCGGCTGGACTTCCCCGTCAACCTCGCCGGCAGCCGGCGCGGCCGCCGTGGCGGCTGGTTGCCTGGACTTCGTCGCCTTGGCCCCCTTCGCTGGCTTGGCCGGTTCGGGCGGCGGCTCTGCGGGGAGAGCCGCGACTGCGGGCGCGTTCGGATCGGGCTGCTGCTGCGCGCCCTTGTACAGGTCCCTCGGCACACCCTGCTCGAGGCCCGGCACGCCCTCCGGAAACACCGGCTTGCGGTCGCCTGGCAGCTTCTTCTTGGTGTCGAGGAAGTCGAGCAAGTCGCTTGGATCGAAGCTGGAGCAGCCGCCCAGAACGCCCGTGAAGACGATCAGGACGACGGCTGCGATCAAGCGTGGCGTGCGGCGCATCTTGGTGTCTCGTTTACGTCAGAGAGCCGTCAGCTTTTGGCGACGGGTGGCAGCAGAGCCTGGAGCGCTTCGGCGCGCGAGCGCAGGCCGGGCGGCGTTTCGCCGTCCTCGGCAATCGCGTCGAGCCATTTGCGGGCTGCGGTCATGTCGTTGTTGCGCCAGGCCGACAACGCCAGCATCTCGCGGGCGCTGTGGCGGAAGGTCGATTTCGGCGCGGCCGAGGCGTCCAGCCGCTGCTGCATGTCGGCGTAACTGGCGGTGTCGAGCAGCAGGCCGGCGGCCCGGAGCTTGGCCAGATCCTGCCACTCGCCACCAACGCTGCGGTCGGCGGCAATGTCGTCATACATCTTCGCGGCGGCCTTGGGATCGCGGCTGGCGGCCTCGGCCGCAGCGCGCAGCCGCGCCAGGGTGCGATAGCCGGACGGAGCCTTGGCGGCGAGCTCGGTGAAGGCCTTCTCGGCGTCCGCGTGCTTGTCCTGCTCGGAGAGCTCGACGGCCTTGTCGAAGGCCGCGCCGGCCTCGGCGGCCTTCTTGGTTTCAAGATATTGGTAGCCGCGCCAACCGGCGACGCCGGCCACGATCAGCACCATCAGGGCGATGAAGTAGATCGAATACTTGTCCCACAGCTTCTTGAGCTGTGCGCGACGTACTTCCTCGTCGACTTCGTCAAATAAATCAGACACTTATGCTAATCCCATACCCGTCCGGGTGCGCGCGCCAAAGCGTTCGCGTCAGGAATCCCGTCCCCACGTGGCGGCGAGGTACCCTAATGATATGGCGGTGGCAAGGCAAAGCGAGCCCGATCAAGGCGTTAACCACCCGGGAGAGCCCGGAGGACTGGCCGGCTCAGGTCCCCAGGAGCTCCCGCAGCTGCCGCTTCAGCACCTTGCCATTGGCGTTGCGCGGCAGCGGCTCGGAGGTGATCGCCATGGTTTCGGGGACCTTGTAGTCGGACAGCCGCTCAGCGCACCAGGCACGCAAGGCCTCGCCGGCGACCGGGCTCCGCGTCACCACCACGGCGTGGACGCGCTCGCCCAGCACCGGGCACGCCTTGGCGATGATCGCACTTTCGACCACGGCGGGGTGGCCGGCCAGCACGGATTCGACCTCGGCCGAATAGATCTTCAGGCCGCCGCGGTTGATCATGTCCTTCTGCCGGTCGAACACGCGGACGAAGCCATCGGCATCAACGGAGCCGAGGTCGCCGGAGTGCCAAAATCCACTGGTGAAGCTTTCGGCGGTGGCCCTCGGGTTGTTCCAGTAGCCCTTGATGACGGAGGCGCTCTGGATCCAGAGCTCGCCGATCTCGCCATGGGGCAGCTCGCGCCCATCTGTCCCCATCGCGACGATGCGCGCGCCCGGGCACGGCAGGCCGACGCTGTCGATATGGCTCTCCGTCAGCTCGCCCGGCATGATCGTCGAAGGCGACGTCGTCTCGGTCGCGCCGTAGCAGTTCATCAGCTTCAGACCGGGGATCTTGATCTTGAGCTTCTCGATGGTGGCGACCGGCATCGGGGCGCCGCCGAAGCCGCCAATGCGCCAGTTCGACAGATCATGGCCGTCGAAATCGGGCTGGAGCAGGCAGAGATTGTACATCGCCGGCACCATCACCGTGTAGGTGACGCGCTCGCGCGCGGCGAGCTTGAGGTAATCGGCGGCCTTGAACTCCGGCATGATGATCAGCGCACCACTGCTGCGGATCATGGTCGTGATGTTGGCGACGACACCGGTGACATGGCCGAGCGGCACCGCGGCGATCGACCGATCCGCCGCCGTCAATTGCAGACAGGACACGAACACCATCGAGGAATGGATGATGTTGCAATGGGCCAGCATTGCGCCTTTCGGCTTGCCTGTCGTGCCCGAGGTGTAGAGGATCATCGCGGTGTCCTCCTCACTCACCTCGACCGGCGCGGAGGCCGGCGCGTTGTCGGCGAGCACGGAAAAACCCGACCGTGCCGGATCGTCGTCGATGGCAATGCGATGGATCACATCGGGCACATCTTTCGCATCGGGCAGCCGCTCGGCGAGCGCTGCCTCGTGGATCAGGATCCTGGCGCCGCAATCGTTGAGCACATAGGCGATCTCCGGCTTTTGCTGGCGCGTACCGAGCAAGACCGTGACCAGCCCCTCATGCGCGGCGGCGAACAGCAGCAGCGGAAATTCGATGCGGTTGCCGAGCAGGATGGCGACGCGGTCGCCGCGTTGCAGGCCGAGCTTGCGAAATCCCGCCGCAATCCGCGCGGCCTGCTCTACCGCTAGCCGCCAGCTCAGCCGGACATCGCCTGCGATCAGCGCTTCGCCATCGGCGTTGCGGCCGCGCGCTTCCGCGATCATCGCCCACAAGCTCGCTGGCCGATCCGAAAATGCCGGCACCACCCGATCGTCAAAGCGCGCCTCGAACCGCATCGGCGGGATCTGAGATTGCGACCAATCCATCGAAGGGCCCTCGGCTTGTTGCTCTTGTTACCTTGCGCGCATGGACATCCGGGTCGCGTCTTGTGCTGACCGGCTAGACGCCTATCACGGGCACACCGATCACGACCGGATGGAACGCGAAGGCCAGCGCCAGATAGGCAACGACGCCAACCGCGACTGCGATCAAATCGTTGGTGACGCCGCCCACCGGTATAGGCGGGCCGCCGGAATCGGTACGGTGCTTCAGCGAAATGCGGTCATACACGGCCCAACCCAGGAACGAGCCGAACAGGATGATCGAACCAAGGTCGCCATTGGCGAGCAGATGCGCGGCCGCCCACAGCTTGATGCCGGCCAGCATCGGATGCTTCAGTGTCGCATAGATGCGGCCGCGCAAATACGAGGCCACCACCAGGATGACGGCGGGCAGCATCAAGGCGAGCGTGATGTGCTTGAGCGCCTTCGGCGGATACCAGACGTCGATCCAGCCGGAGCTGCGGTAATGAGCATAGCCCCAGATGATCAGCGCAAGGCCCGCGAGCGAAACAAGCGAATAGAGGATCTTGTAGGTTCCCTCGCCCAGCCTTGCGATCGCCTGCGCGCGCGCCTTGCGTTTCGTAGTGAAAATATGGGCCGCGAAAAACACCACCAGCCCCAGGATCATGACAAGCAGACCCACATCATCCTCCCCTCAAGCAGCCCCCGTCTCTGAGGTATCATCGATTGGCAGCTGCTCGCAACTGATGCGCTACTTCGCAAGCCCGCGATTATCTACATAGCGGATCGCGATCGGCCTGCCCGCCAGCGCACCGCCAAGGCCGCTGGTGAACTTCAGCGGCAGGCACGCGTTCAGCGATGCGTTGATGGCGTCGAGATAGGTCGTGCGGGTGCCGGCCGGCACGCCAGCGGTCGCGTATGTGAGGCGCGGCGGGCCGATCAGGCCACCCGTCTTGTTGAAGCTGAAGCGCACCGACATCTGCATGCCCTCGCGCGCATTGGTCGATGGCGGCGACCAGCAACTGCGCAACTCTGCAAAGAGATCGCCGATCGTATCGAGGTCGTGGTCCGGCTTCCGGTATTTGGCGCGGTCGGCCTCCGCAGGCATGCTTTCGATCGTGAGCTGGAGGTTCTGGCCATAGGGATAGTCCATCTCGGGAATGCAGGGGCCGGGCTCGAGCGGGCTGCAATAAGACGGCGTGCAGGGCCTGCCGTCGAGCACGCTGCACGGCTCGTGCGAGAACGGGATCGGATTGATCTGCCGGGGTCGCTCGTCGGCGGCGACCGGTGCCGCCATCAGGAGAAAGATGAGGATGCCGCGCCACATGCCTTGAGCTCGCGATGATGTTTGGAAAGACGTGGCATCGTCAATGAACGCGTCAAGCCCGCGGCTGTTCACATGCTCGCGTTCAGTGCACACTGTCGTCGCCCGGCTTGGCGGGGCGACCCAGTATTCCAGAGACGTTTGTGATCAAGTCGATGGGCCGCGGCGTACTGGATGCCCCGGTCCCGTCTCCGCCAAGGCTACGCCGGGGCCCCAAGGGTGCTCGGCCGCCGAAGCTTTAGCGAAGGCGGCAAGCCGGGACATGACAGCGGGGGTGCGGGCGCACAGCGGTGAGCGCGACGAGCACCCTACCCCTTCTTCTTGACGTCCTTGACGTTGGTGAACTCGATGCCCTCGGCGCGTTCCCTGGTATAGCCGAGATAGAACTCGTTCCGCGCCAGATACACGGGATCGCCGTCGACATCGTCGGCGATGCTCGACGTGTTGGCCGCGATGAAGGTATCGAGCTTCTTGCGGTCCTCCGAGGAGACCCAGCGCGCGAGCTGGAACTCGCTGACCTCGAACTCGACCGGCAGCGAATATTCCGCCTCCAGCCGCGCCTTGAGCACGTCGAGCTGGAGCGCACCGACCACGCCGACCAGCGCAGGCGCGCCGTCGCGCGGGCGGAACACTTGCACCACGCCCTCTTCCGACATCTGCTGAAGCGCTTCCTTCAGCTTCTTCGCCTTCATCGCGTCGGTGAGACGCACGCGGCGGACGATCTCCGGCGCAAAGCTCGGCACGCCGACGAAGTTGAAATCCTCGCCCTCGGTCAGCGTGTCGCCGATGCGCAGCGTGCCGTGATTGGGAATGCCGACGACATCGCCGGCAAAGGCCTCGTCCGCAACCGACCGGTCCTGCGCGAAGAAGAATTGCGGGCTCGACAGCGGCATGCTCTTGCCGGTGCGCACCAGCTTCGCCTTCATGCCGCGGCTGAGCTTGCCCGAGCAGAGCCGCGCGAAGGCGATGCGGTCGCGATGGTTCGGATCCATGTTGGCCTGGATCTTGAACACGAAGGCGCTCATGCGCGGATCGGTCGCCTCGACCTTGCGCTGGTCGCTGTCCTGCGCGCGCGGCTCGGGCGCGAACTTGCCGAGGCCTTCGAGGAGATCGCCGACGCCGAAATTGCGCAGCGCGCTGCCGAAATAGACCGGCGTCAGATGGCCCTCGCGGAACGCTTCGAGCTCGAACGGCTTTGAGGCCTCGGTGACAAGCTCGAGCTCGTCCTTCACTGCGGAGACGTCGAGATTGCCGTTGAGCTTGGCAAGCTCCGCGATCTCGATCTGCTGCGCCGCGCCGGTCTTGGCGCCGCCGCCTTCGAGCAGGCGCACGCCGCCATTGACGACGTCATAGGTGCCGAGGAAGTCGCGGCCGCGGCCGACCGGCCAGGTCATCGGCGTGGTGTCGAGCGCCAGCGTCTTCTCGATCTCGTCGAGCAGCTCGAAGACGTCGCGGCTCTCGCGGTCCATCTTGTTGATGAAGGTGATGATCGGGATGTCGCGCAGGCGGCACACCTCGAACAGCTTCCGGGTGCGCGCCTCGATGCCCTTGGCAGCGTCGATCACCATGACGGCGGAATCGACCGCCGTGAGCGTGCGGTAGGTGTCTTCCGAAAAGTCCTCGTGGCCCGGCGTGTCCAAGAGGTTGAAGACGAGGCCCTCGAACTCGAAGGTCATCACCGAGGTCACGACCGAGATGCCGCGCTCGCGCTCGATCTTCATCCAGTCCGAGCGCGTGTTGCGCCGCTCGCCCTTGGCCTTGACCTGCCCAGCCAGGTTGATGGCGCCGCCGAACAGCAGCAGCTTCTCCGTCAGCGTGGTCTTGCCGGCGTCGGGGTGGGAGATGATCGCAAAGGTCCGTCGCCGCGACACTTCAGCGGCAAGCGGGGAACGGGCCGGCGATTCGGCTGTGGTGGTGGCGATGTCGGACATGGCGGGAGCGTTTGGCAGGGAAAATGGGCCTGATCAAGCCTCATTTGGTGATTGCGGAGCCTTCCGGCCAGTCCCATATCGGCCTTGGCCATACTGGCCTTGGGGGGAAGGACGACCTTCCCGTTTCTCAGCACCTCAGCCGCGGGGACGACCCTGCCTTGGTACGGAGGGTCGTCATGGCCTGGAGCATTTTGTTCGTCGCCGGTCTTCTCGAGATCACCTGGGCTATCGGCCTGAAATACACCGAGGGTTTTACCAGGCTGGTTCCGTCCGTCATCACGCTCGTGGCCATGGCCGGCAGCGTCATCCTGCTCGGACTCGCGCTCAAATCGCTGCCCGTCGGAACCGCCTATGCGGTCTGGACCGGGATCGGCGCGGTCGGCACCGCAACGCTCGGCATCATCCTGTTCGGCGAGCCGGCCACCGCGTTCCGCCTCGCCAGCATCGCCCTGATCGTCGCGGGGATTGCCGGGCTGAAGTTCGTTACTTGATGATCTGGACCGCCCACCAGGTCAGCGCGGCGACGATGGCGGAGGCCGGGATCGTGATCACCCAGGCATAGACGATCGAGCTCGCGACGTTCCAGCGCACCGCCGAAACACGGCGGGCGGCGCCGACGCCGACGATGGCACCGGTGATGGTGTGTGTCGTCGAGACGGGAACGCCGAGGAACGTCGCCATGAACAGGGTCGCAGCGCCCCCGGTCTCGGCGCAGAAGCCCTGCATGGGCGTCAATTTGGTGATGCGCAGGCCCATGGTGCGGACGATCCGCCAGCCGCCCATCAGCGTGCCCAGCGCCATCGCCGCCTGGCAGGACAGCACCACCCAGAACGGCACGGAGAATTCGCCGCCGAGATGGCCCTGCGAATAGAGCAGCACCGCGATGATGCCCATGGTCTTCTGGGCGTCGTTGCCGCCGTGACCGAGCGAATAGAGCGAGGCCGAGGCGAATTGCAGGATGCGGAAGGCGCGATCGACCGCGAACGGGGTCGAGCGCACAGAGGCCCAGGACACGATGGCCACCAGCATCATCGCGAGCAGGAAGCCGACCAGCGGGGACAGCACGATGGCCAGCACCGTCTTGGACAGGCCGCTCCACACAGCCGCCGAGATCCCTGCCTTGGCCATGCCGCCGCCGACGAGACCGCCGATCAACGCGTGCGACGACGAAGAGGGAATGCCGAGCCCCCAGGTCACGAGGTTCCAGACGATCGCGCCGACGAGAGCCGCGAAGATGACCTGGGCATCGACCACCGCGGGATCGATGATGCCGGTGCCGATGGTCTGGGCGACATGCAGCCCGAACACCATGAAGGCAATGAAATTGAAGAACGCGGCCCAGAACACCGCGAATTGCGGCCGCAGCACGCGGGTCGAGACGATGGTCGCGATCGAATTGGCGGCGTCATGCAGGCCGTTCAGGAAATCGAACAGCAGTGCGACGGCGATCAAGCCGACCAGGATGGGAAAACCCAACGCAGCATCCACGACGGCCCTGCCCTAAACTTGCTCGATCACGATGCTGTTGATCTCGTTGGCGACGTCGTCGAAGCGATCGGCGACCTTCTCCAAATGGTCGTAGATCTCTGCGCCGACGACGAAGTCCATCGCATTGCCGTCGCGATGCTTGAGGAAAAGCTCCTTCAGCCCGATGTCATGAAGGTCGTCCACGCGGCCCTCCAGCTTACCCAGCTCCTCCGTGATCGCGGTCAGCATGGCGACGTTCGGGCCGATCGACTGCATCAGCGGCAGCGCGCGGCCGACCAGATTGGCGCATTCGATCAGGAGCCCGCCGATCTCGCGCATCGGTGGCTCGAAGGCACGAACTTCGAACAGCATCACCGCCTTGGCGGTCTGCTGCATCTGGTCGATGGCATCGTCCATCGAGGTGATCAGGTTCTTGATGTCGCCGCGGTCGAATGGGGTGATGAAGGTGCGGCGCACCGCCGTCAGCACCTCACGGGTGATGTTATCGGCGTCGTTCTCGAACTGGTTGACGCGCTGGCAATAAACCGGCGTCTCCTCGCCCCCGTTCAGCATACCCTGGAGCGCGATCGAACCCTGGATCACGGTCTGAGCGTGACGGTCGAAAAGGTCGAAGAACCGTTCTTCCTTGGGCAGGAAAGCACGAAACCATCGCATCATGGGGATAGGCTACCGGTTGGAAATGGCCCGGCCCTGTCAGGGCCGTCATAAAACTGTCATAGACCATTTTCGATCCGCGCGCGTGTCACCTCACGCCCACGGAGCCGGGTCATCCACCGGATTATCGCACCAACGAAATTGGTGCGATATCAATAATTTAGAGCGACCGGCGGAAGTAATGGGCGATTTCGCCGATGACGCCGCGGCGGAAGGTGAGCACGCAGATCACGAAGATCGAGCCCTGGATCACCGTCACCCACTGGCCGAAACCCGCCAGATATTGCTGCATGGCGATGATCACGAAGGCGCCGACCACGGGGCCGAAGACGGTGCCGAGACCGCCGACCAGCGTCATCAGCACGACCTCGCCCGACATCGTCCAATGGACGTCGGTAAGAGAGGCATTCTGCGCCACAAACACCTTCAGCGATCCGGCGAACCCGGCCAGCGTGCCTGACAGGACGAAGGCCAGGAACTTGTACTGGTCGGTGCGGTACCCGAGCGAAATCGCGCGCTGCTCGTTCTCGCGGATCGACTTCAGCACCTCGCCGAACGGCGAGTTGATGATGCGGAAGATCAGCAGGAAGCCAGCGAGGAAGCCGACCAGCACGACGTAATATAGCACCGTCGGCTTGGAGAGATCGAACACGCCGAACATGCGCCCCTGCGGGATGCCCTGGATGCCGTCCTCGCCATGGGTGAACGGCGCCTGGAGATAGATGAAGTACAACAGCTGCGACAGCGCCAGCGTGATCATCGAGAAGTAGATGCCCTGGCGGCGGATCGAGATGTAGCCGGTGATGATCGACAGGACGAACGCCGCGGCGATGCCGACGAGGATGCCGAGCTCGGGCGGCAGCGCCCAGACCTTCAGCGCATGCGCGCTGCAATAGCCTGCGGTTCCCAGGAACATCGCGTGGCCGAACGACAGCAGCCCGCCATAGCCGACCAGCAGATTGAACGCGCAGGCAAGCAGCGCAAAGCACAACGCCTGCATCACGAAGAACGGATAGACGCCCGTGAATGGCACCGCCGCCAGCAGCAGTGCCATCACCACGAAGACGATCATCTCGTCGCGCATCGCGCGCGGGTTTGCCGACAGCGTGTCGTCTGTCAGGGTTGTCATAGTCAGGCCGCCCTTCCCGTCAATCCCGTTGGCTTCACCAGGAGTACCAGCACCATCAGCACGAACACGACGGTGTTGGAGGCCTCGGGGTAGAAATACTTGGTCAGGCCCTCGATCACGCCAAGCGCAAAGCCGGTGATGATGGAGCCCATGATCGATCCCATGCCGCCGATCACGACCACCGCGAACACCACGATGATGAGATCGGCGCCCATCAGCGGCCGCACCTGGTTGATCGGCGCCGAGAGCACGCCTGCGAGCGCGGCAAGGCCGACACCGAGACCATAGGTCAGCGTGATCATGCGCGGCACGTTGATACCGAAGGCGCGCACCAGCGTCGGGTTTTCAGTGGCGGCGCGCAGGTAAGCGCCGAGCTGCGTCTTCTCGATCAGGAACCAGGTCGCAAAGCACACCACCAGCGAGAACACGACGACCCAGCCGCGATAGATCGGCAGGAACATGAAGCCGAGATTCATGCCGCCCCTGAGCTGGTCCGGAATGGCGTAAGGCAGGCCGGAGGAGCCGAAATAGTTCTGGAACAGGCCCTGCACGATTAACGCGATGCCGAAGGTCAGGAGCAGGCCGTAAAGATGGTCGAGCCCGGTCAGCCATTGCAGCATGGTCCGCTCCAGGATCATGCCGAAGATGCCGACGATGATCGGCGCCAGCAGCAACGCCCACCAGTAGTTGATGCCGCCGAGGTTGAGGAGGAAATAGGCGACGAAGGCGCCCATCATGTAGAGCGCGCCATGGGCGAAATTGATGATGTTGAGCATGCCGAAGATCACGGCAAGCCCAAGACTGAGCAGCGCGTAGAACGAGCCGTTGATCAGTCCCACCAGTAGCTGAGCGTAAAGAGCCTGCATCGATCCCGCACCCGGTCCCTTCGGCGTTCCCTGAAAGTCGCCCGCAGGCCTGAAGGCCTGCGGGCCGTCATCTTACTTCTTCAAGAGCGCGCACTTGCTCTCGGACAGCGGCGTGAAGGCCTGGTCACCCGGCACCGTGCCGACCAGCTTGTAGAAGTCCCACGGCCCCTTGGATTCCGAAGGCTTCTTCACCTCGAACAGATAGGCGTTGTGGATGGTGCGCCCGTTGGGCTGGATCTCGCCCTTGCCGAACAGATCGTCCTCGGTCGGCATCGACTTCATCTTCTCGACGACCTTGACGCCGTCATGCGAGTTGCCGCCAAGCGCTTCCAGCGCCTTGAGATAGTGACGCACGCCCGCATAGACGCCGGCCTGCACCATGGTCGGCGGTGCATTGTTCTTCATCTTCGCGGCGAAGCGCTTGGAGAACGCCCGGGTCTGGTCGTTCATGTCCCAGTAGAAGGTCTCGGTGAAGTTGAGGCCCTGCGCCGTCTCCAGGCCGATCGCCTTGACGTCGGTGAGGAACAGCAGCAGCGCCGCCAGCTTCTGGCCGCCCTTGACGATGCCGAACTCGGCCGCCTGCTTGATGGTGTTGGTGGTGTCGCCGCCGGCATTGGCAAGGCCGATGATCTTGGCCTTGGAAGCCTGCGCCTGAAGCAGGAACGAGGAGAAGTCCGGCGTGTTCAGCGGATGCTTGACGCCGCCGACCACCTTGCCGCCGTTGGCGGTGATGACCGCCGTGGTGTCGCGCTCGAGCGCCGCGCCGAAGGCGTAGTCCGCGGTCAGGAAGAACCAGGTGTCGCCACCGGCCTTCACCAGCGCCTGACCGGTGGTGTGGGCCAGCATGTAAGTGTCATAGGTCCAGTGCACCGTGTTGGGCGAGCACTGCGCGTTGGTGAGGTCCGAGGTCGCCGCACCGGAGTTGATGTAGACGCCGTTCTTTTCCTTGACGACGTTGTTGACGGCGAGCGCGACGCCCGAGTTCGGCACGTCGACGATGACGTCGACCTTGTCGACGTCGAACCACTGCCGCGCGATCGCGGTGCCGATGTCGGGCTTGTTCTGGTGATCGCCCGAGATGATGTCGATCTTCCAGCCCTTCGCGGCAAGGCCGGAATCCTCAACGGCCATCTGCGCGGCGAGAGTAGAGCCCGGTCCGCCGAGGTCGGCATAGAGCCCGGACTGATCGGACAGCGCGCCGATCTTGACGGTCTTGTCCTGCGCGGACGCAACGCCTGCTGCGGCGAAGGTAAGCGCGGTCGTCAGCAGCAATGACGCAATCGACCTGGTGTTCATGCAACTTTCCTTTTTGAATTTTCTCGTTGGCAGTTCTAGACGCCGAGATAGGTGTGGAGCTTGTCCATGTTGGCGGCAAGCTCGGCGTTGGAAAACCCGTCAATGATCTTGCCGTGCTCGACCACGTAATATCGGTCGGCCACGGTCGATGCGAAGCGGAAGTTCTGCTCGACCAGGAGGATCGTGAAGCCTTCCTTCTTGAGCCGCGCAATGGTGTGGCCGATCTGCTGGATGATGACAGGCGCAAGGCCCTCGGTCGGCTCGTCCAGCATCAGGAAGCTCGCGCCGGTGCGCAGGATGCGCGCGATCGCCAGCATCTGCTGCTCGCCGCCCGACAGCTTTGTGCCTTGGCTGTTGAGCCGTTCCTTCAGGTTCGGAAACAGGTCGAAGATCTGATCGAGCGGCAGTCCGCCTGCACGTACGACCGGAGGCAGCAGCAAATTCTCCCGCACGTCGAGGCTGGAGAATATCCCCCGCTCCTCCGGGCAGAACGCAATGCCCATGCGCGCGATCTTGTCGGAGGTCGCGCGGATGATGTCCTGGTTGTTGAACTTCACCGAACCCGAGCGCTTGCCGATGATGCCCATGATCGACTTCAGCGTGGTCGTCTTGCCGGCGCCGTTGCGCCCGAGCAGGGTGACGACCTCGCCCGCATTCACGTCGAAGTTGATCCCGTGCAGGATGTGAGACTCGCCGTACCAGGCTTCCAGGTTGCGGACTTGAAGGATGTTTCCGCCGGTCGCAGCCTTTGCCGGAGCCTCGGCGATCGCAGTGTCAGGCATGACCGGCTCCCAGATAGGCTTCCTTGACGCGCTCGTCCTTGGTGAGCTCGGAGTAATGCCCTTGCGCGAGCACCTGCCCGCGCGTCAGCACGGTGATGATGTCGGAGAGATTGGCCACGACGCTCAAATTATGCTCGACCATCAGGATGGTATATTTCGCGGAGATGCGCTTGATCAGCGCCGCGATCTTGTCGATGTCCTCGTGACCCATGCCGGCCATCGGCTCGTCCAGCAGCATCATCTCAGGGTCGAGCGCGAGCGTGGTTGCGATCTCCAGTGCGCGCTTGCGCCCGTAAGGCATCTCGACCGCGGGCGTGTTAGCAAACTCGCTGAGGCCGACATCGTTCAACAACTCGCGCGCGCGATCGTTGAAGCGGTTGAGCACGGATTTGGAACGCCAGAAGTCGAACGAAGAGCCGTGCTGGCGCTGAAGTGCGACGCGGACGTTTTCCAGCGCGGTGAGGTGGGGAAACACCGCTGAAATCTGGAATGAACGAACGAGACCCATGCGGGCCACGTCGGCCGGCGCCATCGCAGTGATGTCCTGCCCCTTGTACAGGATCTTTCCGGCGGACGGTTTGAGGAACTTGGTCAAAAGATTGAAGCAGGTCGTCTTGCCGGCCCCGTTCGGGCCGATCAACGCATGAATGCTCCCACGGCGAACCTTGAGCGCAACGTCGCGGACGGCGAAGAAGCCCGCGAACTCCTTGGTCAAGCCTTCCGTTTCGAGAATGAACTCATCGGCCAAACAGATTTCCCCCTGCCCGCACGACGCGCTGGCCGCGCGTGGCTGTCCTTGTTTACTTCGGCTTTCCGGAGGGCCTTGGAGCCCATCCGGAACGCCGCCTCCGGGCGCGGAATATGCCGGAGGTGACGGGGGTTAGGCAAGGCGGAAAGCTGAGCAGATCAGGCCTCCGGCTGGGATACGAATGCTCCCTTAGTCGGAGATGTTTTGACGTCGTGCCTGCCCGGCCTCCCGGTTCGCAAAAGCACCGGTCATCAAGTCGTCGTTAACGGTCTTTGGTCGCGCGCGCCAGCCTTCATAGAAAATTTTCCCGCGGCGAAGATCATGTGCGGGTTTTCACATGCCGGGAATATTGTTTTGGATTTCGCGAGCGCCGCACCCTCCGTCGTCAAGTCGATCAGGCAGCGTGATCTCCTGAATACGTGGCTGCGACTTTATGCGCGCCGGCAGGTCGCACCGGCGATCTGGGAGTACCAGCCTGCGCGGCTCGAGGAAGAGCTGTCCGATCTCATCTATTACACGGTGGACGGTTCTGGGCCGACGCCGGACCTGACCATCCAGAGCGAAGGCACGCGCATCTCGCGCGCCTATGGGCACACCGGCAAGGGCATCCTGCTGCACGACTATGTCGGACCGCGGCTCGCGCCTTTCGTGATGCCCATCTATCATGAATGCGTCGCGCGCGGGCTTCCGGTTTACAGCGTTGCCGACGTCGACGACATCTACGGACGCATCGTCGCCTATGAGCGGCTGCTGCTGCCGTTCCTGACCGACGACAAGGTCAGCCACGTCATCGCGTCGGTGAAGACCTTCTGCGAGGACGGCGGCTTCGAGATCAAGAATCTGATGCGCGGAAATGACGCGCCGCCGCGTCCGAGGCAGCGCGCCGTGATCGACCGCGACCTGTTTCATCGCGCGCCTGGCCGCATCGCTGCTGCCGACGTGGTCGAACTCGCCGACCAGTCCGGCCCAAGCGTCACCGCCGAAATCATCGAGCTGAACTAGCGCGCTTTTGCCCCGACCTCCTTGGCATAGATGTCAGGCTTGAAGCCGACCAGCAGCTTGCCGCCAACCTCCAGCACCGGCCGCTTGATCATCGATGGTTGCGCTAGCATCAGCGTCAGCGCCTTCTTCTCGCTCAAGCCTTCCTTGTCGGCGTCAGGCAGCTTCTTGAAGGTGGTGCCGGCGCGATTGAGCAACGTCTCCCAGCCGACCTTGTCGCTCCACTGCTTGAGCTTGTCCTTCTCCACCCCCGCGGTCTTGTAGTCGTGGAAATCATAGGCGATGCCATGGGTGTCGAGCCAGGCGCGCGCCTTCTTCATGGTGTCGCAATTCTTGATGCCGTAGATGATGTTGGGCAAATCGTCCCTCGCACATGCGTCGTATCGTGATCGCCGGGGCGTTTTACGTCCCCGGGCGTTGTACGAAACTCCGGTTCGCGCGACAATATCGCGAACCACGCCAACTCTCCGAACGGACAGACCATGCACGTCACCCACGATCCCGCGGCCAGCGCCTCGCCGACAATCGACTTCAACAGCTTCCTCGCCGTCGATATCCGTGTCGGCACCATCGTGGACGCCAAGACGTTCCCGGAGGCGCGCAAGCCGGCCTGGCGGCTGTGGATCGACTTCGGCGCCGCGATCGGCGTGCGCAAGAGCTCGGTGCAGATCACCGAAAACCATCCGCTCGAGACGCTGGTGGGGCAACAGGTCGCCGCCGTCGTCAATTTCCCGCCGCGCCAGATCGGTCCGGTTGTCTCGGAGGTGCTGACGCTCGGTTTCCCCGACGCCGAGGGCAAGGTCGTGCTGGTACAGCCGAGCAAGCCCGTGCCGAACGGCGGACGGCTGTTCTAACGGCAGGCGATCAAGGCCCGCGCTGTAACCATCGCCGCGCGACGGCTTGATCCTCCAATTTTCCGGCGGCGGACTTGACCAGGATGAGCTTTTTCCAATAAAAATGACTGATCGATCGTTTTTTATTCTGTCTGGGCTCTAGTCAGACAAATCCTGACAAGCCATAAAACGATCAATCTGTCAGTTATTTACGAGCGCCCCGGATGCCCAAGATCAGCGACAAGCAACGCGAAAGCCGGCGGCAGCAGATTCTCGAGGCCGCCCTCGCCTGCTTTGCCGAAAACGGTTTTCACCAGACCGGCATGGCCGACATCGTCAAGCGGTCCGGGCTGAGCCACGGCGCGGTCTATCTCTACTTTCAGAGCAAGGACGATCTGATCGAGGCGCTCGCCGACGACCGGCATCGCCGCGAATCCGTGCTCAACTCGGTCGCGCAGGGATCGGGCGATCCGATCGAAGGTCTTCACGCGCTGATCCGCGTCTACGCGCAATGGCTCACTGATCCCACAGGCGAAGCCCGGCGTCGCGTCGGCGTCCATGGCTGGGCCGAAGCCCTGCGCAACCGTCGCGTCCGCACCAGCGTCGTCGAAGGCATCGACATGCCGCGCGCGCTGATCGTGGCGCTGGTCGAGCGGGGCCAGCATGACGGACTCATCAAGCGTGACCTCGGCGCTGATGCGATCGCACGTGTGCTGATCGCGATCTTCCAGGGCTTTGTGCTGCAAAAATGTTGGGGTGAGGATTTTGACGTCGAGGCCTGCATGCCGGCCGTCGCCGGCGTGATCGACGGCTTTCGCACGACAAGGTCCAACGTCGGGCGACGAACCAGGGCGTGAGCCATGTCGTGGATCCATGAACTGCTCGCCGGGATCGGCGTCGGCCTTGCCGGAGGGCTGACCTCCGGCTTCATGGGCGTGAGCCCGGGTGGCGGCCTCGTGATCTTTTCCGTGCTGCTGCTCGGCGCCGAGCAGCACGTCGCGCAAGGCACGTCGCTGATCGCGCAGGTGCCTCCGACGGGGCTTGCGGGCGTGCGCCGCTACTGGCAGAGCGGAAAGCGCAGCCCGTTGCCGTGGATCATCTGGATCGGCATCGGTTTCATGATCGGGGGTATCAGCGGCGGCTACGCCGCGTCCGCCGTCTCGGACTCGTTCCTGCAATGGTCTTATGTCGTGTATCTCGTCACGCTTATCGCAGCGCTGGTCCTGCGGCGTGAGCACAGCGACGGAGACGGCGAGACCACGATCCAACGCGAACTGCCCTGGCTGCCCCTGCTCTTCGTCGGCGCGCTCGCCGGCTTTTCCTCGGGCTTCATGGGCATCGGCGGCGGTCTTGCGATAACGGTCGGCCTCGCCGCGGGCCTGCGCGTGCCGCAGCACCAGGCGCAACTCGTCAGCCTCATCTTCTCGGTCGTACCGACCACCGTTCCCCCGGCATGGATCTACTGGACCAAGGGCCTCGTGGTCGGCTGGCCCGCCATCATCGGCATCCTCGCCGGTCTATACGTCGGCACCGATTTCGGCGCACGCATGGCCAACGGCGTCAGCAAATCGCTGCTGCGCCGGATGATGATCGGCTTCGTCGCGATGATGGCGCTCTACATGACCTACAAGGCGCTGAGCTAGCTTCACGGCCGCTTCGGAATGTTCAGCCCGCGCTCCACCGCCGGACGCGCCAGAGCGCGTTCGAGCCAGGCGCCAACCGATTTGAATTGGCTGAATGCAACGAGATCGCCGGCGCCGTAGAATCCGATGAGATTGCGCACCCAGCCGAGCATGGAGATGTCGGCGATGGTGTAGTCGTCATCCATGAACCATTGCCGGCCGGAAAGGTGCGTCTCCATCACGCCGAGCAGGCGCTTGGACTCGCTGACGTAGCGCTCCAGCGGCCGCTTGTCCTCAAAATCCTTGCCGGCGAATTTGTGGAAGAAGCCGACCTGGCCGAACATCGGCCCGATGCCGCCCATCTGGAAATGCACCCACTGGATGGTCTGGTAGCGGCGCGCGGCGTCCATTGGCAGAAGCTTGCCGGTCTTCTCCGCGAGGTACTGCAGGATCGCCCCGGACTCGAACAGCGGCAGCGGCTTGCCGCCGGGGCCGTTGGGATCGAGGATCGCGGGGATCTTGCCGTTCGGATTGAGCGAGAGGAACTCGGTCGTCTTCTGGTCGTCCTTGCCGAAATCGACGAGATGGACTTCGTAAGGCAGTCCGATCTCCTCCAGCATGATCGAGACCTTGACGCCGTTCGGCGTCGGCAACGAATAGAGCTGAAGCAATTCCGGGTGCTTGGCAGGCCAGCGTTTGGTGATGGGAAAAGCAGACAGATCGGACATCGGGACCTTTGATGCATGGACTGAGGCGTGCTCAATCTAGGCAAGACGCCATGCGGCGCAAGTCACTATTCGTCCCGACGAACCCCACGCTTATCGCGGCAGCGTTGCCATCGCCACGATCGGGGTCAATGCTTCATGTTGCAGTCGATACTCGATGAACCGTTGGCCCGTGATCACCAGCACGGCCGTAAAGGCAATCGCGAGCATCGCGGTGGCCAACTGGCAGACATCGTTCATGGTGTTCTGTCCCTCAGCAATCTTTGACCTCAACGTCCGCTAAGGGACCGTGTTCCTGGCCCACTTGAAATTATTGCTACTTTTTCCCGCCCTTCAATCATCCCGCGCAGGGACTATTGAGCCTTCCAAGCGTTGATGTGCGCCTGAAGCAAAGTCACCATCGTCGCGGCTATATAGGAGACGGAAACGCTCGCAAGGGATGACCGACTTCAATAGTTGATCTCCATCCTCAGCCCGCGCGGATCGATCTCGTCGCCGCCGACGCGCTGCGTGCTGTCGCGCGCAGCGACCGCGCAGGCGCAGGCATCGATGAGATCGTCGCGGCCGATGCCAGTGCCGTGGCGCCACGTCAGCCATCTTTCGATCCTGGTGAAGCCGCGGTCTTTCAGCAGGGCAATGCGCTGCTCGCGGCCGCGCGGCGACGACTTCGGTTCAAGCCGGACCCGGCCGGCGAGATTCCAGAAGATCAATTCCGGGTGCGCTTCGCCAACGATCGCTTGCCGCGCAGGCGTCATGATCGCGTCGACGTCCCTGATCTTGTCCCTGATATTCCAGAGCTGGGCGGACACGCCCCTGCCCTTGCCCTCGTGCTCCCAGTAGCAGCGATTGGCCGCAGCCATGTCGGGAAAGGTCCAGAGATCCCTGCGCGCGCCGAGAAACACGGCGGGGCCGACGAGCTCACGTGCATGCAGGTCGCACGCGCGATAGCCGTTCGGTTTCAATCCGATCGGCATGTCGATCATCGCGCGCGCGTGCGGCATCGCGAGCAGGCGCGTCAGGCCCGGTGAATAATCGAAACCGTGATCGCCGCGCTCGTCGATCCAGGCTGCGACCCAGCCGAAGCGAAACCCGTCGAGGCCGAGATAGTTCGGCAAGCTATCGATTCCGAGATCTGCGATCAGCCTCCGACCGCCTGATAGGCCAGGCGCTTGAACTCGAAGAAGAACGGATTCCAGAAGCCCATGTAGCGCTTGGTCATCAGCACCCCAGCGGTGTTGGCCTCGGGGCAGATCCACCAATGGGTGCCGGCAAGACCGCCCCACTGGAACTCGCCGGTCGAGTTCGGGGGATCGAACGGCGTCGGTGCGAAGGTGACGGCGCCGCCGAGGCCAAAGCCCTTGCCGGGGATCGGCCCGAGATTGGCGAAGCGGATGGTCTGGCCAGCGGGCAGCTGGTTCGTCATCATCTGCCTCAGCGTCTCCGGCTTCAGCAGAACGTCCGAGCCGGGCAGCAGCGCCCGCACGAGCGCCAGCATGTCGGGCAAGGTCGAGACCAGACCGCCGCCGCCGGACAGCCGCGGCAGCGGCCGCCGATAGGCCTGCGGATAAGGCAAATGGTCGGCCCGCGTCAGGCCGGGCTTCATGGGATCGAGCACATCGGCGCCATTGTAGAGCGCGACCAGCCTGCCATGCTGCGCCTCCGGCACGTAAAAGCCGGTGTCGGTCATGCCCAGGGAATCGAAGATGCGCGCCTTGAGGAAGGCGTCGAGCGGCTGGCCCGAGACGACCTCGACGACACGGCCGAGCACATCGGTCGCCACCGAATATTCCCAGCCGCTCCCGGGATGATAGGACAGCGGCAGACCGGCGAGCTGGTCGATCATGTCCGCGAGCGGCGTCAGCGGATTGAGGATCCGCGCCTCGTTGTAGCCTTTGAACAGCACCGTGCCGGGGTCGAAGATGCCGTAGCTGAGACCGGATGTGTGGGTCAGAAGCTGACGGATCGTGATCGGGCCTCTTGCGGGCTCAACGTCCGCCAGGCTCGTCGCCCCCTGTTTCAGCACCTTGCGATTGCCGAGCTGCGGCAGACATTTTTCGACGGCGTCGTCGAGCCCGATGCGGCCTTCCTCGACGAGCAGCATGATGGCGCAGGTGACGAAGATCTTGGTATTGGAGAACGCGCGGAAGATGTGGTCGGGCCGGAGCGCCGCCTTCGCCTCGCGGTCGGCAAAGCCCACGCATTGCTGGTCGACGACCTCGCGGCCTCGCAGCACCGCCCAGGACACGCCGGGAATGATCTCCTGATCGACGTAGCGCTGCATCGCCTTCCGCAGGGCGGAAAAATCAGCTGTCCTAAAATCAGGTGTCCTGGCGTCCATGCGTTTTCCCCAATGATGGCTTGGACGGATATAGCGCGAATTCGCCGGATATGAAGCCCGCGCTGCGGCTTATTCCTGCTTCATCAGCGCGGTGACGTGCAGGCGGCGGCGAACGCGCATACCCTGCCGCTGATAGAGTGCAATAGCGGACGCGTTGTGGGAAAATACGTGCAGGAAGGGAATTTCGCCGCGCGCCTCGATCTGACGCGCGACCGCCGCGAGCAACGCCTGCGCATAGCCGCGCCCGCGATGATCAGGATGCACGCAGACGGCCGTCATCTCGGTGAAATTGCCCGGCTTCATGCGCTCGCCGGTCATCGCCACCAGTTCGCCGCCGGCGCGAATGCCGAGGAATGTGCCGAGCTCATGCGTGCGCAGCGCGAATGGACCGGGCTTCGTTAGCGCGGTCAGTGCCATCATGGCGGGAACGTCGGCAGCCCCCAGGGGAACGATCTCGGCATCACGAAGCGGGCTGTCGGCGGGCGAGCCGATCATCTGCTCACCGGTGTCGGCGAGCACGACCTTGAAGCCGGCGGGGACGTCGACGGGCTCAGGCGTGAACAGCGCGGCGACCTGCGAGGACGACATGAGATCGCCGAGCGCCGCAAAGCTCGCCGCCGACATGTCGACCATGTCCGCAAAGGGCGTCATATCCACGGGATAGCGCAACGCTTGCGGGCCGCCCTCCGCCAGATACTTCTGGCTCGTCGTCAGCGCGCTCCAGATCGGACGATCCAGCAAAGTCACATCGCTATCGGACACCGGTCTAGTCCTTGTCGAAGCTGACGATGACGGCAGCATTGGCGATAAGGATGGGGTCGTTGGCGACTTCCGTGGCCGAGGGAATCTCCAGGCCACCCTTGACCACGTTGACGGTGACCGTGCCGTAAGGCAGCTCCTTCGCGACCGCGTCCTTGTCGACGGCTTCCGGATTGGGCACGGCGATCGTGACATCGACGAACATATCGTTCGCGGTCTTGCCGATCATCCGGAAGAAGCCGAGGCTCGAATGCCTGATCGCATCCGACACCGCGCGCTTGGCCGCCTTGGTGGCATCCCTGCCATGGACGTCGACGCCCATGCCCATCTCGGTGACACAACGAACGCGGGTCATTTCAAATTCCTGTCCGTGCTGGAGTTCAGAGAGGCTGACCTTCCGCGATCCGCGCCTCCGGCACAAGCGCCTTTTCGCGCAGGAAATATACGTTGCGGTCCTCCTCCTGTGCGTTCACGACCGCGCGAATTCGCAGCAGATCCTTTCGCGCGATCAGGCCGACCACGCGATGGCTGGCGCGGTCGACCACCGGCAGCCGCCCGAGATCGGAGGCGACCATGAGATCGGCCACCTGCCCCAGCACGTCGTCGGGATGCGCCACCACGCTAGAGGTGTCCGATACAACGTCATCGAGCGTTGAGGCCTGGTGATCGCCCTCGGTGCGCCAGCGCAGCACGTCGGCGCGGGTGACCATGCCGGAGAGCCGCCCGTCGGCGGCGATGACGGGATAGGATTTGTGACGGCGCTGATCCGAGGTGAAGAAAGCGACCGCCGCGTCGATGGGCATGTCCACCGGCAGCGTGTCGACCTTGGTGACCATGACATCGGCGGCGCGCAGCAGTTCGAACGGATCGATCGCGTATTCGCGCGTAATGTGCTGGCCCCGGCGCGCGATCTTCTCGGTCAGGATCGAGCGCTTCAGCAGCAATACCGTGACGGCGTGTGCTGCACCGGTTGCCGCGAGCAGCGGCAGCAGCATGTCGATATTGCCGGTCAGCTCGATGGCAAACATCACGCCCGTCAGCGGCGAGCGCATCGTGCCGCCCATCATCGCGGCCATGCCGACCAGCGCCCAGAATGACGCGCCGCCCGGCAGTACCAACCCTTCCATCCATCCGGCCGTGCCGCCGAGGATGAGCAGTGGCGCCAGCACGCCGCCCGACGTGCCTGAGCTCAGCGCGACCACCCAGATGGCGGACTTCACCAGCAGCATCCGGATCGCCTCGTCCCGCGCCATGTGACCGGACAAGAGGTCGGCGATGACGTCGTAGCCGACGCCGAGCGCGCGCGGATCCATGAGGCCGCCGAGACCGACGACGAGGCCGCCGAGCATCGGCCACCACATCCAGTGCACCGGCAGATGATCGAACAAATCTTCGATCGCGTAGAGCAGCCGCGTCATCAGTCCGGATTGCAGGCCGGCCACGATGCCGACGCCGATCGCAGCGATGAGGCCCCACCACGGCAGGTCCGGCCGCTCCGCGAACGGAAACAACGGTCCCGTCCCGAACAGCAGTGGCCGCCATGCGGCCGAGATCACCGCGCCCGTCACCACAGGCAGGAAGCTACGCGGCTTCCATTCGAACAGCAGCAGCTCGACTGCGAGCAGGACGGCTGCAATAGGCGTGCCGAAGATCGCGGTCATGCCTGCGGCCGCGCCCGCGACCAGCAGGGTCTTGCGCTCGGCTGCGGTGAGATGAAAACACTGGGCGAAGATCGAGCCGATCGCGCCGCCCGTCATGATGATCGGCCCTTCGGCGCCGAACGGTCCGCCGCTTCCGATCGACACCGCCGAGGACAGGGGCTTCAGAATCGCGACCTTCGGCTGCATGCGGCTTCCGCCGATCAGGATCGCCTCGATCGCCTCGGGGATGCCGTGCCCCCGGATCTTCTCCGAGCCGAACCGCGCCATCAATCCGATCACGAGGCCGCCGAGCGCCGGCGCCAGCACCATCCAGATCCCCGGATGGGCATTCGCCAGCGAGACGTTCTCGGTGCTGAAATGACCGAACCAAACCAGATTGGTGACGAGCGCGATCAGCTTCAGCAGGACCCAGGCGGCTCCGGCGCCGAGGCTGCCGACCAGCAGAGCCATGCCGATCAGGACCAGCACCCGGCGGTCGGCAGTGAAATCTCCGGGCTTGCCGCGAGGACGCGAGCGGCCGCCGGTTATGTCCAGGGTCTGGCGCATGGATTGCTCTTTTCGGGAGGATTCTTCGCGCCAGCCAATATATCGTAGCACGATATATATCAAGGAATGGCTGGTATGACCCTGCGGCCAATCCCAACGGCCCGGACGTTAATTCTCCCTCGCCCGCAGCTCGTCGACCAGCACCCGCACATTCTCCGAATAGTCGATCGGGATCACGACCAGATGCACGCCGCCCTCCTTGAAGGCCGCATCGAGCGTTGAGCCGAAGCTGTCGATGCTCGCGATCCGATGTCCCTTGGCGCCGTAGGCCTTCGCATAGAGGACAAAGTCCGGATTTCCGAAGGTCATGCCATAGTCTGCAAAATGATCAACGGCCTGCTTCCAGCGGATCATGCCGTAGGCGTTGTCCTCGAGCACCAGCACGACCAGATTGAGCTTGAGGCGGACCGCCGTTTCCATCTCCTGGCTGTTCATCATGAAGCCGCCGTCGCCGGCGACCGCGAGCACGCGGCGGTCCGGATGCAGCATCGCGGCCATCATCGCCGATGGCAGGCCGGCACCCATGGTCGCCAGCGCATTGTCGAGTAGCAGCGTGTTGGCGACGCGGGTGCGGTAGTTGCGCGCGAACCAGATCTTGTACATGCCGTTGTCGAGCGCGACGATGCCATTCTCCGGGATCACCTGACGGATATCATGCACGATCCGCTGCGGCGTCGGAGGCCAGCGCGCCTCGGTGGCGCGATCGGCGATGTGACTGAGGATCTCTTCACGCAACGGCAAGAGCGCCGCCGCCTGCGGCAGCTTGCCTTCGAGCCGATCCGCGAGCAGCTCCAGGCTGGGGCCGACGTCGCCGACGACTTCGGCGTCGGGAAAGTAGACCAGCTCGACACTCGCCGGCGTGTAGCTCACGTGAATCACCTTGGGCCCCGACGGCCCCATGATGAAGGGCGGCTTCTCGATCGGGTCGTGGCCGATGGCGACGATCAGGTCGGCGGCATCGATCGCGTCATGGACATAGTCGCGCTCGGACAGCGCAGCGGTCCCCATATAGAGATTGGTGCCGCCAGGCACGGTGCCCTTCCCCATCTGCGTGGTGAAGAACGGAATGCCGGTGCGCCGCACGAAACTTGCGATGCCATGCGTCGACCGGGGCCGGCTGGTCGCAGCGCCCATCATCACCAATGGACGTTTTGCGGCCAGGATCATCTCGGCGGCGCGGTCGAGCGCGGCACGATGGGCAACCGGAATTTCGATCGGATGGACCGGGATCACGGGGACGGGCGGCACTTCATCGCCGGCGATGTCCTCCGGCAGTTCGAGATGCACCGGCCCCGGCCGCTCCTCCATCGCCACGCGAAAGGCGTCGCGCACCACAGTCGGGATGCTGGAGGCGCTGACGATCTGCCGCGACAATTTCGTCAGCGGCTTCATGGTCGCGACCACGTCGACGATCTGGAAGCGCGCCTGCCGGCTGCTCATGATCGGCTTCTGGCCGGTGACCAGGATCATCGGCATCGCACCGAGATGCGCATAGGCCGCACCGGTGGACAGATTGAGCGCGCCGGGCCCAAGCGTCGACAGACACACGCCGGGCCTGCCGGTCAACCGCCCATGCGTGGCAGCCATGAAGGCGGCGGCCTGCTCGTGGCGGGTCAGGACCAATTCGATTTTCGATGTGCGCAACGATTCGACGAGATCGAGGTTTTCTTCGCCGGGCACGCCAAAGATGCGGTCGACGCCTTCGTTTTCGAGCGCCGCGACGAACAGGTCCGATCCTTTGACTTTCCGTTCCTGCCCACTCATGCCGCCTCCGCTTGCTGCTGGCTTCCGTGCTCCGGGAGCGGGCGCATGGTAGCCAACTGCAGCTTCAGCACAACTCACAAAGCGGCGCGCAGCTCGATCCACCGTCATTGCGAGCGAAGCGGAGTAATTAGAATATTTCTGCGGAAGCAATCTGAGTTGCTTCGCTGCGCCCGCGATGAAGTGGAATATTTTGGCTCGGCGGCTTGACCGACGGTTTGGGCGTTTTGTCCGACGAGCGACGCAAGGTGTTGTAGGCGAAGGCCCTCACTTCACCTTCAACGACAGCTCCGTACCGCCCTTGAGTGGCAGCGTCATCGACACGAAACCGTTTTTGGGATCGCGGATGTAGGCGAGATAGTCGGGCTCGGCGTTGTCGTTCATGACGTAGCCGCCGACGCGCAGCTGCGGCGCGACGATCTCGATCACTTCGCGGGCGAGCGACGGACCACCCTCGCCGGGCCAGCCGTCGATCAGCACGAAATCGACGGGGGCGCCGAGATCGCGCAGTGTCTTGCGGGCGTCGCCTTCGCGGATCTCGGCATAGTCGGCCAATCCCGCTTCAGCGAGGTTGCGTTTGGCGGCTTCGACCTTGGCCGGCACGATCTCGGAGCCGATCACGGTGCCGCCGCCATTGTCGCGGATGGCCGCCGCGAAATAGAGCGTCGACATGCCGACGGAGGTCGCGAACTCCGCCACGCGGGTGGCGCGCAGGCCGCGGCACAGCAGGTAGATCAACTCGCCCTGCTCGGGATGGATCGAAAAACCCTGCTCGGCATAGGCGTGAGGATCGCGGCTGTTGAAGGAGCTGCGCGGTCCGCCGCCGGACGGCCGCTGCCCCACGCCTTGCAGGCGCGCGATGACGGCGTTGACGCGGGGATCTTGAATCGGGCCATGCGGCTGATCAATCATCGCTTGCTTCCCTTATCGTCACTTGCCGAGGATTTCCGTGGCCGCGCGATCCAAGATCGCGGCGATGCGGCGCGCCTCGGCGGGGTCGCTGCCGTGCCTGGAGCGCAGCGCGCGCTTGAGGTTGTGGCGCGCGCGGTGCAATTCGTCGGAGGCATCGGCATCGAGGTCGCTAACGCCCGCAAAGGCTTCGCGCACCTCGTCCATGCGGCGTCCGATCCGCGACAGCGCCTGGAGGATCGCATCAGCGGTTCCGCGCTGCTCGGCGAGATAGACCTCGCCTTGCTGTGTGATGCTGTAGAGCTTGCGGCCGCCATCCTGCGCGACGCTCGCATGCCCAACCTCTTCGAGATAGGTCAGCGCCGGATAGATCACGCCGGGGCTCGGCGCATAAAACCCCTCCGAGCGTTCCTCGATGATCTTGATCAGCTCGTAGCCATGGGCGGGCTTGTCGGCGAGCAGGGCCAGGATCACGAGCTGGAGGTCCTGCGAGGACAACCGCCGCGCGCCCGGAAAATCGTCGCCGCCGCGCCCGAAAAAGCCATGCCCGCCGCGGCCGAAGCGATGCCGTCCGCCGTGCCGGCCCATAGCGAAGGCGAAGTGGAAATCCCGGTCGTCTCGGCCGTGGTGCTTGTCACGAAACATATCTTACATCTCCTCTTTAGATGTATCTTAAGATACGTTTTGAGATACAAAAAACAAGGCCGAAGTCCGCAATTTTTGTCTGAAGGCCTGTTTCGCCGGTAAAATCAGCTCACTACGGCGGCGGATGCGATTGCGGCTCACGGCCGATCAGGAACTTCAATGGGGCCGGTTCTGAATAGCCCCGTCGAACCGATCCTGTGCTTCGCCGAAATAGCCGATGTCAGCGTCGTCCCAGATCGCGAAGACGGGATCGCCGTCCACACGCGGCCCGTCACTCCGCGGCCTCGCTGCGGAGCACGCCCTGCTCGACCTCGAGCTGGAGGATGTCGTTGAAGCGGTTGAAGGCGCCGCACAGCGCGATGCGCCAGGTCAGCTCGACGATCTCTGCTTCCGAGAAGTGGGCGCGCAGGCGCGTGAAGATTTCGTCGCGCGTCCTGTTCCAATTGTTGGTGACAGCGATGGAGTATTCGACGACAAGCTTGTCGAGCTCATCGAGCTCGGGATGATCCTTGTAGTTGATAAGCTGCGCAGCACCCTCCTCCGACACGCCCTGCACCGCGAGTTTCGGCGCGTGATGGGAAACGCAGTAATCGCATTTGTTGAGCAGCGATACCGTAACCAGCGCCAGCTCGAGATACCGTTTCGAGATCATGCCTTCGCTGGCGAGATCGACCAGCAGCGACCACATATGCTTGAAGATCGGCGCGCGATGCGCCATCACACCGGCCTGGTTCTCGAACGCGCCATAGGTCGTCATCTTGTCCCACAGCGGTCGCAATGCTTCAGGCAGATCGTCCCTGGTCTTGATCGACACGCGCGACATGGCATTCCATCCTTGGTTGGAACATGCATGCTGCCACAAAGGTGTGCCGATGTCCGCTATTGCAATCGCATGACTCCCAAAACGTTCGAACACCGCTGCCTGCGCCTGCCCGCCGCCACCAAGGTGGTGCAGTGGGAGGGCACCTCCGTGTTCAAGGTCGGTGGCAAGATGTTCGCAATCAGCGGCGGATTCACCGCCGGTTCCGGTGGCTACATGTTCAAAGTCTCGAACATGGCCTATTCCATGCTGATCGAGCACGGCCTGGCGCGGCCTGCGCCCTATCTCGCGCGGGCCAATTGGGTGCAGCTTGCCAGCAACAACACACTGCCGGATGCGGAGCTCACGGCTTATATCGCCCAGGCCCATGCCTTGATCGTGGCAAAGCTGACGCGAAAGACGCGCAAGGAGCTTGGGCTTGTGTCGCCGGAGGCTGGCCAGCATGACGATCTCCGCGTGCAGCGGATCGGCCACGCGCGGCGACATTGAGCTTTCATCCTTCCCCGATATACTGACGCACCTGGATTCGATTTGGGACATCGGCGTGGCGATTGATCTGAAAGCGGTCGAGCAACTCGCTACCGATCAATCCTCGCTCAACGCGGCGGCCGGCCTTGCCAAGCCCGCCAAATGGTCCGGCGTCGGCGCAAGCCAAGACGGCGCACTGATCTGGGGCGAATGCGCGGGCTCCGGCGCCAATCCCTATCGCGTGATGGCTGACCTCCGCGACCTCGGCAACAAGTGCACCTGCCCATCACGCAAATTCCCCTGCAAGCACGTGCTCGGCCTGTTGTGGCTGAATGCCGAAGCGATCGTGCCGTTCGCGCCCGCGGACACGCCGGCCTGGGTCAGCGATTGGCTGGGCCGCCGGCGGGGCACGTCCACGGCAAAGCCCGCCAACAATGCGCCTGCCGCCGGCGAGAAGGATTTGCGTGCCGCGCGCGCCGCCGAACCTGAAGTCGCCGAAGACCCGAAGGACGTGGCACGGCGCGAGGCCCAGGCCGCCAAACGCAACGAGGAGACCGAGCGGGCCATTCTCGACGCGCTGGATGCGCTCGAGCAATGGATCGGTGATCAGCTCCGCATGGGATTATCGGGCTTCATCGACGATGCCACGGCGCGGTGCCGGCGGATCGCGGCGCGGCTGGTCGATGGCAAGGCCGCGGTGCTCGCCGGCCGGATCGACGAACTGCCGTCCCGCCTCCTCGCGCTTTCCGCCGGCGACCGGCCGCGCGGCGCCGTGGTCGAGCTCGGCAAGCTGGTCCTGCTCGCGCGCGCCTTCCGCACCGCGCCGCGCGACGCCGAGATCAGGCGCGCCGTCGCGGCATCGGAGACGCGCGAGACAGTGCTGGCCAACCCGCAGGCGCCACGGGTCGATGCGCACTGGGAAGTGCTGGCCGAGCAGGTGCAGACGCGCCGCGACGGATTGGTGTCGCAGACCACCTGGCTGCTCAATCTCGCCGCGATCGGTCCGCGCTTTGCGATGCTGCTCGACTTCTTCCCGGCAAGCGCCGGTCGACGCGGCTCGGTGTTCACGCCGGGGGATCGCTTTCAGGGCGAGCTCGTCTTCTATCCGTCGGCGCAGCCGCTCCGCGCCTTGCTCGTCCACCGCGACGCCGCCGAGGAGATGCCGGCAATGGAATGGCCCGTGCCGGAAGAAACGCTCGCCGACGCGTTGACGCGGCCGCTGCTGACAGAGCCTTGGGCGATCGACCTTCCGCTGCTGCTGCCGCCGGGGCGGATCGCGCGCGACGATGTCGGGCACGCGTGGTGGCGATCTGCCGACGGCACCGCCACTCTGCCTGTTGCCACCGAGGTCAATGGCCTGCTTTGCGGCACCGACCTCACGCGCACCGCTGCGATCTGGTCGGGCAACCGGCTCGCGATCCTCGCCGCGCAGACGCCCTGGGGGCGGATCGGCCATGACTGAGGTGACCAAGACCGAGACGATCTTTGATGCGATGGGTGCTGTGCTCACGCGCTGGACGATGGGATCGGCGGCCGCGCCCGCAGCCTCGTTCTGGCGCGCCGAGCTAGGCGACGATCCCGCCGAGGCGGAGTTGCGGCTGCTTGCCCTCGCGAGCCAGTTTCTCGGCACCTCGGTGACGATGGAGCCAGCCTCGGCGCTCCGCATCCTGCCCGATATTCCCGCGCTCGCGCTACCGACGATGCCCGAGACCTTGCGTCCGTTGGTGCGCCGGATCCTGACCACGAAGAAACAGGCCAAGGTCAAGACCGACCTCGTCCACTTTCTCGCGGCGCGCGGCTGGACAACCCATCCTTCAGACTGGGCGCCCGAAGCCGATGACGATGATACGCCCGATGTCTATGCAGCATGGCGCGACTGGGCGGCCATCGCAGCGTCCGACAGCGTCGCGCGGCAGCAGACGGACGACCGGCTTACCGCCGACAATTGGGACGATTTTTGGCCGGCCGCGCGCAAGGTAGCGCTGGCCGAGCTCAGGCGCCGCGACCCATCCGCGGCGCGCACGGTGCTGGAGGCAAAGCTCGCGGGCGAGAATGCCGACACGCGATTGCGTCTGTTGTCGCTGCTGTCGGAACGGTTGTCCGATGACGATCTCGCCTTCCTCGAAGGCATCGCGGAGAACGATCGTGCCCCCAAGGTCAAGGCGCTTGCGATCTCGCTCCTCGCGCGTCTCGGCCGCGGCCCCGCGGCTGGCGAAGACGCCGTAGAACTCGCCGGATTCTTCGCCGTGAAAACCAAGGGACTGTTGCGCCGCTCGCGCGTGGTCCAGGCTGAACCGCTGAAGACGCCGGCGCAGTCACTGCGCCGAAAGGCGCTGTTCGATGGCGCCGACCTCGCGTCGTTTTCCGGCGCGCTCGGACTTGCCCCGCAGGAATTGATCGCCGCCTGGGAATGGAACGCGGACCAGGCCGCCGATGCGGCGCTGGTCGAGCTGATCGTGACGACGGGAGCCGATGCGCAAATCACGCAGGCGGCGGACGCGGTCAGCGAACGCGATGCGACTCGCCTCGCCATATCACTGGCCACACGACTTGCGCCTCCAGAGCGCGCAAGGCACGCCGAGGCGGCTTTGAACGCACACGGCGTTCGCTTCGAACTGGCGCAGCTGATTGCGGGAACGGCGGCGCGACTTCGAGATCCGCTGTCCGCGCCTGCAGGCAAGATGCTGCTTGCCGCGCTCCAGCGCGACGACGCAAGGCCCTCCGATAACGCGGAGGAGCTCCATGCGCTGGGCCTGATCGCCTCGCGCGAGGGCGCGCAAGGCGCGCTGGAACGCCTGGCCCGCGCGGGCCTGCTGCAAGGCGACCCGCGCCTCGACATGCTACGGCTCAACGCCGCATTGGACGACAAGGGAGCGAAACCATGAGCGAGAAACTGCGCCTGCCGGCCGAGGAGAGCTATGCGGCGGAGCTGAAGGCTCTTGCTGCGGGCGATCAGCATCGCCCGCCGGGCTGGGCGCTCGCGCCGCGGCAGGTCGTGACTTATCTGATGGGCGGCAAGGCGGCCGACGGCACGACGATCACGCCAAAATATGTCGGTGACAAGCGCCTGATCGAGACCGCCGTTGCGACCCTTGCGACCGATCGCGCGCTGCTGCTTCTGGGCGTGCCCGGCACCGCCAAGTCCTGGGTCTCCGAGCATCTTGCCGCCGGCATCACCGGCGACTCCACGCTCGTCATCCAGTGCACGGCCGGGACCGACGAGAACCAGATCCGCTACGGCTGGAACTACGCCCAATTGCTCGCGCACGGGCCGCGCCGCGAAGCCCTGGTCCCGACGCCGCTGATGCGCGCGATGGAGAACGGCAAGCTCTGCCGCTTCGAAGAGCTGACGCGGATGGGCAGCGACGTGCAGGACACGCTGATCACCGTGCTGTCCGAGAAGATGATGCCGATCCCCGAGCTCAACACCGCCGTCTATGCCCAGCGCGGCTTCAACATCATCGCGACCGCCAACAACCGCGACAAGGGCGTCAACGAATTGTCCTCGGCGCTCAAGCGCCGCTTCAACGTCGTCGTGCTGCCCCTGCCCGATAGCGCCGAGGAGGAAGTGGCGATCATCGTCAAGCGCGTCGGCGAGATGGCTGAGAATCTCGACCTGCCGGCGCCCAAGAACGTCGCCGACGAGGTGGCGCGCGTGGTCTCGATCTTCCGCGAGCTACGCTCGGGCTCAACCGAGGACGGCAAGGTCGCGCTGAAGTCGCCCTCGGGCGGGCTGTCGACGGCCGAGGCGATCGCGGTAATGATCGGCGGCATCAGCCAGGCCACCTTCTTCAACGACGGCAAGCTGACGCCGGAGACGCTCGCCAGCAACATGATCGGCGCCGTCGTCAAGGATCCGGTGCAGGATACGGCCGTGCTCGGCGAATATCTCGAGACCGTGCTGAAGAAGCGGCGCGGTTTCGAAGGCTATTATGCTTCGCTGACCGACCTGATCTGACAGACGCGCCCGATGGCAGGCCAAGTCTCCCTCTTCGGCATCCGGCATCACGGCCCCGGATCCGCGCGACGGCTGGTGGAAGCGCTCGACGCGCTGAAGCCGGTGGCGGTGCTGATCGAGGGCCCCGCGGATGCCTCGGAGCTGCTGCCGATGCTCGCCGATCCCGATATGGTGACGCCGGTGGCGCTGCTCACCTATGCCGAGGACGACCCGGCGAATGCCAGCTTCTTTCCCTTTGCAGACTATTCGCCGGAATACCAGGCCGCATGCTGGGCGGTGCGCCACGGCGCAGCCTTGCGTTTCATCGACCTGCCGGCATCGGACCGGCTGGGCACCGCCGCTAGCGACATCGCGGAGGAAATTGCGGCGCGGGCCGACGCCGATCCGATCAGCCACGATCCAATCGGCGCGCTCGCGACCGCCGCCAGCTATGACGACGGCGAATCCTGGTGGTCCGACGTCATCGAGGAGAATCCCACAACGGGCCCGATCTTCGCGGCCGTCGCCGATGCGATGACGGCGCTGCGCGCGGACGAAAAATCACTGTCGGCCCGCGAGGCCGCGCGCGAAGCGCATATGCGGATCGAGATCGCGAAGGCGGCCAAGGAATGCGATGGCACTGTTGCGGTCGTCTGCGGCGCCTGGCACGTGCCCGCGCTCACCGAGCGCCGCAGCCTGGCCGCGGACCGCGAATTGCTCAAGGGCCGGCCGAAGACCAGGATCAAGGCGACCTGGGCGCCATGGACGGCGCCGCGCCTCGCACGCGCCAGCGGCTATGGCGCGGGCGTGGTCGCGCCGGGATGGTGCGCGCATGTCTGGGCGACGCGCGACCGCGATCGTGCCGCGGAGTGGCTTGCCAAGGCGACGCGTATGCTGCGCGATCGCGGTCATTTCGTATCGACCGCCTCGGTGATCGAAGCCCAGCGTTTGGGGACGGCACTCGCCGCGCTGCGCGGCCGCCCGGCAGCGGGCTTCGCAGAGCTGCGTGAGGCGGCGATCGCCTGCCTCTGCAACGGCGAGCGCGCCATGTGGGACGACATTTCGGCCGAACTCCTGATCGGCGCGGGTGTCGGCGCAATCCCGGCGTCGACGCCGCTCGCGCCGCTGCTCGAAGATCTCCAGCGACAGCAGAAGGCGACGCGGCTCAAGCCGGAGGCGCTGGAGCGGTCGCTGACGCTCGATCTGCGCAGCGAGAGCGGCTTGACGCGCTCGACGCTGCTGCACCGGCTGAACGCGCTGGACGTGCCCTGGGGACAGCTGACGGACGCCGGCCGCAGCCGCGGTACGTTTCGCGAGAACTGGCAGTTGCGGTGGGAGCCGGAATTCGCGGTGAGGCTGGTGGAGAATCTGCTCTATGGTTCGACTATCGCGGAAGCCGCCAGCGGGCGCCTGATCGAGACGATGGGCAAGGAAGCCGAGCTGGGTCCGTTGGCGACGCTGGTGCGCAACGCCATGATCGCCGACCTCGCACGCGCCACCGAGTTCGGTATCGCCGCGCTGGAGACCAAGGCGGCGCTGACGAGTGATGGCCCCTCCCTCCTTGCCGCACTTCCGCCGATGGCTGACATCCTGCGCTATGGCGAAGCGCGCAGCGGCACGGTCGAGCATGTGGCGGCGCTGATGCCGCGTATCGTGGTGCAGGCGGCGCTCGCCCTGCCCTATGCTGCACGCAATCTGGACGGTCCCGCGGCGGCCACGCTGCGCGGCGCGCTTCTCGCCGCCGACGCCGCAATCCAGCTTGCCCAGATCGAGGCCGAAATCGTGGCCAGCTGGCGCGATGCGCTGAGCGGTCTGCTGAACGACGATCAGGCGACCCGGCTGATCGCCGGCACCGCCGCACGGCTGCTCTATGAGGCCGAGCTCTTGACCGCCGATCATGCCGCGGACCTGCTGACGCGGGTGCTCTCGCCCGGCACGCCCGTCGCGGAAGCGGCCGGCTTCTTTGAAGGTTTTTTCGAGGGCGCCGGCCAGCGGCTGATCCACGATGCGACGCTCCGCGGCGCCGTCGATGCCTGGTTGATGACGCTGGACGAGGAGGCATTCACGGCCAGCCTCCCGCTGTTCCGCCGCGTCTTCTCGGCACTGGATCGCACCGAGCGCCGCCGATTGATGGACGCGCTGTTCGCGCGGAGCACCGATGGCGCGAAGGGATATCGGCTGCTCGCCGGCGCAAACGATTTTTGGCCGCCGCATCAGGCCCGCGTACTCGAACTCCTCACATCGGGAGCTGCGCGATGAGCGAGAGCGATGAACGCAGCCGCCGCTGGACGCTCGCCCTCGGCGTCGATGCCGAAGGCGCCGAGAATAGCTCTGCGCTGTCCGCGAGCGACCGCCGCATGTCCGAAGCGCTGACGGCACTCTATGGCGACGGCGACGACGCGCCGAAGAAGGGTCGCGGCGGGCTCGGTGGATCGGCGCCGCGCGTCGCAAAATGGCTCGGCGATATCAGGGAATTCTTCCCCGCGCCGGTCGTGCAGGTGATCCAGAAGGACGCCTTCGAGCGCAAGGGCCTGCGCCAGATGCTGATCGAGCCCGAATTCCTCGCAACCGTCGAGGCGGATGTCAGCCTGATCGCCGATCTGGTGGCGCTGCGCGGCGTGATGCCGGAGAAGACCAAGGATACCGCACGCATCGTGATCGCCAAGGTGGTGGCCGAGCTGATGGAGCGGCTCGAGCGGCGCACGGCGGATGCGATCCGCGGCGCCCTGAACCGCGCGCTGCGCACCAATCGTCCGCGTTTTGCCGACATCGACTGGCCACGCACCATCAAGGCCAATCTGCGCCATTACCAGCCAGAGCACCGCACCGTGGTGCCCGAACGGCTGATCGGCTTCCAGCGCCAGCAGCGGCGCATCGTCGATCTCGACGAGGTGATCCTGTGCGTCGACCAGTCGGGCTCGATGGCAACCTCCGTGGTCTACGCCTCGATCTTCGCGGCGGTGATGGCTTCGCTGCCGGTGGTCGCGACCAAGCTCGTCTGTTTCGACACCGCGATCGTCGACCTCACCGAGGAACTCGCTGATCCCGTCGAGGTGCTGTTCGGCGTCCAGCTCGGCGGCGGCACCGATATCAATCGCGCCGTCGCCTATTGCGAGGAGCGCATCGAACGGCCGGCGAAAGCGCATCTGATCCTGATCACCGACCTCTATGAGGGCGGCAATGCGAATGAGCTGGTCGACCGGTTGGCGCGGCTTGCAGCGCGCGGGATCAACGTGATCGTCCTGCTGGCGCTGACCGACACCGGCCACCCCTCCTACGATCCCGCGCTGTCGGCGAAGGTCGCAAGCTTCGGCATTCCCGTCTTCGCCTGCACGCCGGATCAGTTTCCGGATCTGATGGCCACCGCGCTGAAGCGCGAGGACGTCGCCGGTTGGGCCGCCGACCAGGACATCAAGCTGATCCGGCCCGAAATCTAGCGTGAAGACGGCGCAAGCCCTCTCCACAACGTGATGAGATGATCACCATCCTTCCTATTGGCCTCATGTTGCACCGCAACTAGCTGCATGGAAAGTCCATTCCATACGGAGACTTTCCATGACCAAGTCCAACGCTGCATCCATCAAGACTCATCGCTATGAACTGGTGCACGGCGAAGGTGCCGACTTCATCACCTATCAGCGTCGCGAGGACGGAGTCTGGCAGACCTTTGCGATGTGGATGATTCCGCGCGCGGTCTGCGGCTAGATCGAACAACGCCCGTCGAACATGATCGCGTCCTGAGGCAGCGCTTGCCTCGGACGCGTGTCGGCCCTTCTTGATCAACGCTTTTTCTCGTCGTCCGCTTGCGTCGCGCGCAGCAGATTGTCGCGCAGGCGGCTCACCGTCTTCTGCACCACCGGAAACTCGTCACCGAGGCCGGTCGCCTCGATCAGGGGCTCGCTAAGATCCTGCTCGATCAGCTTGCGTCCTGCGGGCGTCAGGCTCAGGCGCACCTGCCGCTCGTCGGCGGGATCGCGGTGGCGCTTGATCAGCCCCATCTGCTCGAGCTTCTTCAGGATCGGAGTCAGCGTGTTGGATTCCAGGAAGAGCTTCTCGCCGAGCGTGCTGACGGTCTGCTCGTCCTCGTCCGATAGCGCCACGAGGGCGATGTACTGGGTGTAGGTAAGTCCGACCTTGTCCAGCAGGGGCTTGTAGGCCCGGCCGAAAGCGAGATTGGCCGAATAGACCGCAAAGCACAGGAAATTCGAGAGCTTTCGGCCTTTGCCGGCAGCTTTGGGGGAACGGGCCACGGGAACCTCCGCAATTCGTGATCTGCCGACCGATATAAATCGCATCCGATTAAATCGGAAGGGCTTGACCAGCAGGCTCGGCGGGTTTATTGCGACACGCATCCGATTAGATCGGACACGATCTATATAGAAGGGACGATGCCATGACCTCACCTGCCAAGCTTCTCTTTACCGGCAAGACCCACGTTACCTCAGGTCCCGAGGGCGCCGCGCGCTCCAGCGATGGTTTTCTGAACGTCAGGCTGGCCCAGCCGCATCCGGCCGCCGAAAACCTGTTCGCCGCCGCTTGGTCCGCTTGCTATCTCGGCGCGCTCGGGCTCGCTGCCGCCCAGCGCAAGATCAAGCTGCCGAGCGAGCCGTCGGTCGACACCGCGATCGACCTCAACAATGCCGGCGGCGCCTTCTTTCTGCGGGCCCGTCTCGATGTCAGCGTTCCCGGCGTCGACCGCACGGTCGCAGAGGAGCTGATCGAGGCTGCGCATGGCATCTGCCCCTACTCCAAGGCGGTGCACGGCAACATCGAGGTGACCACTACCCTCGTCTGAAACCGCACGACGCGGACCGGCCCGCGTCGGCCAGGCCCGCGGCGCGGACTAGCCAACGATCACAAGGAGCCGACCATGAGCTACCGTCATCTACGAACCTTGCGCATGCTGTCGAGCGCAGTCCTGCTCGCGGCAAACCTGTTCACACTTCCGGCCGCGGCAGCGCAGGCCGGCGTCACGCGCACCGACCTGCAGCGCCACGATCTCAGCGCGCCAGGGCGCGAGGCCGTGCAGGTGCGCGTCGACCTCGCCCCCGGCGTTGCGTTCGGCCGGCACACCCATCCGGGCGAAGAGATCATCTACGTGCTGGCGGGTGCCATCGAATACGACGTCGAGGGCAAGCCGCCGGTGACACTAAAGGCCGGCGAAGTGCTGTTCATCCCCGCCGGCACGGTGCATGCAGCGAAGAACGTGGGCCACGATACCGCCAGCGAGCTTGCGACCTATATCGTCGCCAAGGACAAGCCGCTGCTGACGCTGGCGAAGTGAGGCCGGCCGTTCCGATTGACACGCCATGATATCTGACTAAAGTCAGACATCATGATCGACCCCGTCGCCCGCGTCCGCCGCTTCAACCGTGCCGTCACTTCTGCCGTCGGAGCACTCGATAACTCGTTTCTCGGGCGCGGGCGGCCGCTGGGCGCCGCGCGCGTGCTCAATGCGATTGGGCACGGCCGTTCGGACGTCGCGGAGATCCGCGACTATCTCGGTCTCGATTCCGGGCTGATGAGCCGACTGCTCCGCGGCCTCGAGGACGAAGGGCTTGTCGAGACCACCGCGCACGCGGACGACGCCCGTCGCCGCGTGGCAAAGCTGACGCGCACGGGCCGGCGCGAGTTCGCGGCGTATGAGGCGCTGTCGAACGCGCAAGCCGAGGGCTTTCTGGCGCAGCATTCGCAAGCTGAGGCCTTGCTGGCGGCGATGGATTTGATCGCCTCCGTGCTGACGCGCGAGCGCATCACGCTGGACGAGATGGACCCGCAAAGCGCGGAGGCGCGCCATTGCCTCGGCGAGTACTATGCCGAGCTCGGCCGCCGCTTCAAGCAGGGCTTTGACGTCTCGCTGTCGCGCGACCCCGATGCCAAGGACATGCGCCGCCCGCGAGGCACCTTCGTCGTTGCGATGTCGGATACGCTGCCGATCGGCTGTGTCGGATTGAAGGGCACCGATCGCGGCTACGCCGAGATCAAGCGGCTCTGGGTCGCGCCCGCCGCGCGCGGATTGCGGCTCGGCCGCCGCCTGATGGATGCGACCGAGGATGCTGCGCGCGAGCTCGGCATCACGCTGCTGCGGCTCGACACCAACAGCGCGCTGCCCGAGGCCGGCCAGCTCTACCGCAGCACCGGCTGGCGCGAGATCCCGCGCTACAACGACGATCCCTATCCGGATCTGTTCTTCGAAAAACGGCTATGACGCCGCGAGACGAATTCGCCTGCTGCTGCGTTGTGCTTGCAGCATGGGAGCTTCACGATGAACAGCGGCGATCTCGGCGACCTCTACCGCAGCTACATCGCCTGCCTGAACCGGCAGGATTGGCCGGCCCTCGGCCAATTCGTGCATGACGATGTCGTCCACAACGGCCGGCCGCTCGGCCTGTCCGGCTATCGCGCGATGCTGGAGCAGGATTTTCGCGAGATTCCGGACCTGCGTTTCAACATCGCGCTGCTGGCCTCGGACCCGCCCAGACTCGCCGCGCGGCTGCAGTTCGATTGCGCACCGGTAGGAACGTTCCTGGGGGTTCCCGTGAATGGAAGGCGTGTGTCCTTCTGCGAGAACGTGTTCTACGAATTCCGCGACGACAAGGTCCGTCAGGTTTGGTCGGTGATCGACAAGACGGCGATAGAGGCGCAGCTCTGACGCCACGCCTCGATCTCGAAGTCACGCCGGCGCCGGGGCCGCCTCGCCTTGCGGCTTTGCGAAGGGGCGGAACGTCATCGCCATCAGGAAGGCGCCGAGGCCCATCGCCCAGGAGGCAATGTAGAGCCAGGCATAGCTCGAGAACGCGTCGTAGATCAGGCCGCCGGCGAGCGGGCCGGTTGCCATGCCGAGGCTGCCCGCCATCGCCGTGCCGCCGATCACCGCGCCCATCATGCGCAGCGGAAAGTTTTCGCGCACCAGCACGGCATAGAGTGGCATGGTGCCGGCATAGATGAAGCCGAAGATGGCGCCGACAGCGTAGAACGTCGCGAGCTGATGCGCGAAGACATAGGCGAGCGCGCCGAACGCCTGCAACAACAGGCCCGTCACCAGCACGCGCTTGGCGCCGAAACGGTCGCCGAGCAGCCCGAAGGCGATGCGGCCGCCCATGCCGGCAAACCCCTCGATGCTGTAGATCGTCACCGCCGCAATCAGCGGGATGCCGCAGCTCACGGCATAGCTGACCGTGTGGATGATCGGGCCGGAATGGGTGGCGCAGCAGAAGAAGTTGGTGGCGAGCAGGATCAGGAACTGCGGCGAACGCAACGCCTCGCCCATCGACATCTCGCCCGGCGCGGCGCCCTCACCTGTTGGCGCGACCGCGGCCTGCGCGAGCGCCGGCGGGCGTCGCACCAGGAACGAGACCGGGATCATGATGGCGCCGACCACCAGCGCGATGATCTGCATCGAGGTGCGCCAGTCGTGGCCGGAGACGAGCCATGCCGCGAGCGGCGACATCGTCATCGGCGCCATGCCCATGCCGGCCGAGACCAGCGACACCGCAAGGCTGCGTTGGGTCTCGAACCAGCCGGTCACGGTCGCCATCATCGGCGCGAAGATCGCCGCGCAGGCGGCGCCGACCAGGAGGCCGAACACGAACTGGAACACGATCAGCGAGGTTGCGTGGCTCGCGGCGAACAGGCTCAGCGCCAGCACGGTCGATCCCGTCAGCACCACCGGCCGCGGCCCGAACCTGTCAGTCAGCGTGCCCCAGGCCATGCTGGTGAAGGCCATTGCCAGAAAGCCGATCGTCATCGCGCTGGAGATGCCGGTCACCGACCAGCCGGTGTCCTTCGCGATTGGCAGCAGGAACACCGGCAGCGAGAACATGCCGCCGATGGCGACGCAGCCGAGCAGGCCGCCGGCGGCGACGATCACCCAGCGATAGGGGGATTGGTTCATGTTAGTCTCCCGTCAAAACCGTCTTTGGTGGAAGACGAATGGGAACGGCGCCGGCCGACAATGCGACGGCATTTTGCTGCACGCTTTTGTGAGCTGCCAACAAAAACTCGCAAAACAACCCCATGCACAGTAGCCGGCCCCTGCGTTCTCAAGGACTTACCGACCTCAGATTTTACCAGCTCGACGGCTCAAGCCTTGCCGACGCCGGCGCCGCCAGAGACAGATTTGACACGTCGGGCAAAACACCTGCACAATATCATCATCCCACAGATCCTGATCCCGTTCGCGATGTCCGATCGTGACTGTCTGTCCCGTCGCTCGCGATCAGGCCGCGCGGCCGCGGCAAGCGGCTATGTCCAACGATGCGCCGCGCTCCACCATCTCCACTATCTGCGCCGTGAATTGCAGGAGCTTGATCCATGCCGAAGATCGACGTCGCCACAGTGCCGACCCGCAAGGGCTCCGGCTATCCCGCGCCCTTCAGCGCTCCCTGCGCCGAGCGCATCCGGCAGCGGCTCGGCAATGCCGGAGGCTTGTCGGATTTCGGCGTCAACCTGATGCGCCTGCCGCCGGGCGGCTGGTCCAGCCAGCGGCACTGGCATTCGCACGAGGACGAGTTCGTCTACATCCTCGAAGGTGAAGTGACGCTGATCGAGGACGGCGGCGAAACCGTGCTGCGCGCGGGCGATTGCGCCGCCTTCCCCAAGGCAAGCGGCAACGGCCATCACATGATCAACAAGTCGAACGCGACGGCCGTCTATCTCGAAGTCGGCTCGCGCTCGCCTGACGATCTCACGACATGCTCCGACATCGACATGATGAGCGCCAATTCCGACGGCCGGTTCGTGCACAAGGATGGCACGCCCTACCCGGACTAGGCCATGTACCTATAAACGTCCCTGGTGACTAAGTCCGCTTCAATCGAAATCGCGTTTTGAAACGCCTAGAGCTGCGGACCAGATAGTCCGACCTCTCGTTCAGCGCGAAGGACATTGCCATAGAGACTGCCGATCCATTGTCTTCCGCTCGAGGTTACATTCAAATAGCGGATGGCAGTTTGGATGTGCGGTGCGACCTTGGTCCAGTAGAATTGAGGATATTTGTACACCACGTCCGCGGGCGTGGTGTACCCGAGCGATTTGTTGAGTCCTATCTCCTCGAACTCGTAGAACAGCGCATTTGATTTCTTCATGTAGTTGGGATCGCCGAGCTGACCGATCAGGTCGGCGGCGCGAAGCAACAAACCTTCCTCTTCGTCAAGATCATCCTTGAGTTCGTTCGCTGATTCGTCTGCGTAAGGAAAACGAGTGTATTCGATGGCTTGGGCAACGCGAGCGGCGTCAATGTCGTCGACTGGGTCAAGGCGCTCCACGGCGAATAATTTTGAGCGATCGACATGATAGGGCGCAAGCGCTGCATCGGAGGAACCGATCGGTAATTCAACCGTTCGGCCGGTACCATCAACAATATAGGCTCCGTCCTGGTCTCCGTGAACTATTCCCCGAACGTAGCCGATGTCGTGAAGCAGGCACGCCAGGATAAAGTGAGCATAGTCGCTGGCAGTCGTTGGCCTCAGAAGGGAGCGCCCGATCAGGATGTCGTGCCCGACCAGCGTAACCAACAACGTGTGCTCGACGTTGTGGTAGAGTGCATCGCTGTTACCGATACATTCAAGGGCCAGCTTTGCTGCGTAGGGTAGCAATTCCGGCAAGCTGGCGTGGGACGAGCCGAAGCGACCGCTTGTCTCCGAGGTCAGGAACGCACCGAGCGCCTGGGACGTCAGTTCTGGAATCGTTATCATGAGCAAGCTCTCACTTTCGTCGCCCAACCTTCAGGAGGCCCTCTGCAGGATCGGGAGGGAGAGGACGATCCTAGAAGGGTGAAGGCAAAGAATGGGTGATGCTTGACCTAGATCAACAGCAGCGACGCGGGGCCACACGGTGCCCGGTAGCAACTTCCGCTTAGGGTCCAAAATTGGACATCAACAGGATGATGCCAAAGTCATTTCGGCGTGTCGGCGGTCAACTTGTCACGTATGCTTCGATAGATTTGGGGGTCGGACTAGGGCGCGTACTCATAAATCGGGCTGCGAGGATCATGCAGGTCTGATTTCCGCTTATTGGCGAACGGCGGTGGAATAGCGGATGTCGCGGAAAGGCCGACTGGGAGACGCTGCTGCCGTTGACAACTCATCGTTGTTACGGGCATCATGCGGTCGTTGCAGTAGGGCGCATCGGCTAGGCCGAAAGGGCAATGCCCACCTACGAAGTGTAAACCGTAGTTGCGCCCATGCCGAACCTCGAAAACCTGAAGAAGCAGGCCAAGCAGTACTTGCGCTGGCATCGTGAGCGGTATCACCCGGTTGCCGCCGAGATCAGAGCTGCGCTACCTCAATTTCAGCACCTTGACGATCATCAGGTGCTGGATGCGACGTTCAAGCTCAGCGATGCGCAAGAGCTTGTCGCTCGCCAATTGGGCTTCAGTGGATGGAAGGCGCTTAAGGCAGGAACCCCAGCCATGAGCAGTCAAGTTAAACAGGCTATAAGAGCACCGATCTTCAGCGGTACGGAGGCTCAACTCTATGTCACTGACGTCAAGGCGTCGTGCGAATTCTTCATTTCCAAGCTCGGCTTTGCAATCGAATTTTCGTACGGTGATCCGCCGTTTTACAGCATGATCAAGCGCGATCGTGCGCGGCTTTGCATGCGGCTTGTTTGCGAACCAGTCTTTGTCGGGGACGTTCGCCAGCGCGAACACCTTTTGTCTGCCTCGATCACTGTCGATACCGCAGCGGAGATCAAGCAACTCTTCTTGGAGTTCCAATCGGCAGGCGTGAGCTTCCATCAAGAACTGAGAAAAGAACCTTGGGGCGCAAGAAACTTCATTGTCCTTGATCCCGACGGCAACCTCATCTTGTTCGCCGGCCCTGCTGACTGAGTGCGGCTCCTCGGAACGAGCCCACTTCCGGGCGAAGGCAATTGCGTCGCCTTTTTTGTCTACGCCCAGTTACGAATGACTAAACTCAAAGGAGTAATGTGGGTCTGCTTCGGGTGAACAGGGACAAGCTTCAACTTGATACTCTTTGCAGGAAGTGTGAATGGGTGCTTTGAGCGCCCGAGGCCACGGTCATGGCGATCAGCCGAGCGAAGCGAAGCCGATCGGGAAAGAGAGGCCTTGTGATACGCTTGGTATTCGTCTTGTTGCTAGCCGGGGTCGCAACAGCCCAGGCGCAACCCGTTTTCGACACATCCACCGTAGGCGGGCCGCGGAGTGCCCGGCCTGGCGAGCTATTCCTGCCTGCCGGGCGTGGTCCGTTCCCTGCAATGATCGTGCTGCATGGCTGTGACGGCGTAGGGCCTCATTACCGCACTTGGGCGCGCCGTCTACAGGCTTGGGGGTACGCCGCATTGATGGTGGATAGCTTCGGCCCTCGCGGCATCCGCGAAGTTTGTGGTGAGGGCCGGCGCGTGGACCCATCGGCACGGGCGGCGGACGCGTTCCGGGCAGCCGCCTGGCTTCGGACACGATCGGACATAGCAGCGGACGAAATCGGCGTGATTGGTTTCTCGCACGGGGGCTGGAGCGTGCTGAAAGCCGTGCTGGCTGACGCAGTCTCGGCATCGGGCGGCCCAGCCTTCGCGGCAGCCGTCGCCTATTATCCAGGGTGCGAGGCGCCCGGAGCACCTCTCGCGACCGATACTTTGATCCTGATTGGGGACGCCGACGACTGGACTCCGCCTGGGCGTTGCCAGCGATGGGTAGACCGTGTCGACAGCAATGGGCGTTCGCTCGCCTTGCATGTCTTCCCCGGCGCGCTGCATGGCTTCGACACGACCGTCGCAAAGCATATCTATGCCGGTCATCAGGTGGGCGGGGATCCGCAAGCAGCTCCCGCTTCAGAAGCCGAAGTGCGACGTTTCCTGGCGGCGCACCTCGGTGCTAGGGGCGGTGGGGCAAAGTAGCTCGGGATCGAAAAAGGATCATGGGTGACGGATATGGGCGACGAGCGGTGCCAGACAAGCGGTCCAGAGGTGCAAGATTTTTCCAATCCGGTCGAACTCGCCCTGAGGATGAAGCGGCTTGCCGTTGACATGGATCGTCGACCTGACCCCGATGGGTTCGTCCAATACTGTTTCGATCATGAACCGTTCGGCTCGGCTTATGTGACCGTTTCTACCGCCGAACAGGGACCGGTAGCGTCTTCAAATTCCAATCGTGTTACGTTGTGTGGACCGAAGAGAGATTGACTGTCGAGGGGCTTGAGCAGATTGCTGACATTTTCAGAAAAGCTGGCATTAAAAAATACTTTGTGTAGCTCAGTCCGGGACCTCAAATCGAGGTCGTGCGCGGCTGGCTGTTCAAAGCAGGAATGAAGCCCAACCCCTATGTGCGCTATCCCACGCTCGCACGCCACGCGAGCCCTTCATCGCCGATCGCTACGAAAATTGACGTTCAGCAGCTATCTCCCAGCGAAGCCAAGCAGATTGTGAAGTCGCATGACGGTATCGCTTTCCCCGATTTCTCCCGGTCATCGCCAGAGCAACGCGGATGGCACTACTTCGTAGCCTTCGACGGCGGACAGGCGCTCGCAACTGCTCGACTGTATGTGCAGGGAGAACTTGGCTACTTGGGAACAGCATTTACAGGTGAGCCCTGTCGCCGACGAGGCGCTCAACAGGCGCTGATCGCCAAACGGATCGAAGTCGCTGCGGCGCTCGGCTGCCGCGTTCTTATTTCTGAGACATTATCTATCTTGAAAAGCTCACTGAACAACCTGCAAAAAGCCGAGTTTCGAACGATCTTCGAAAAAGAGGTCTACGAAGCCAACATCGAGGATTGAAACCTCCATCCGCGCCTGGCCCATCGCGTTATTTGCAACCCGCACGAAGGGTGGTCACTGATCCGGAGCGACGTGAGCATAGTCAGAATTTATGAGTCCGCGCCCTAATTCTGTAAGCCCTTTTGCTGGCTTTGGCGGCTCACAATGACGACGGCCAAGTGGAGAGTCGTCTAATCACGATGGGAAGTGAGCGTGAACTGGAAGACGGCGCCCCGAGGCTTATTCACCGTGACCCACAATCGTCCTCCATGAGCCGCAATGATCGACCTACAGATGGCCAGACCCATGCCTAAGCCATGAGACTTGGTCGTGTAGAACGCATCGAACACACGTTCGGCAGTCGCCGAGTCGAGCCCTGGGCCGGTATCCCGCACGGCGACGCTCACATCGCCCGCAACATCCCTTTCGGTACTAATCTGCAGCGCTCGGCTACCCTCCTCGAGGCTGGTCATGGCGTCGATGGCATTTAGGATCAGATTAAGGAGCACCTGCTGCAGCTGAATGCGCTCACCTTCGATCTGCGGCAGATCCTCCGCCAGTTGCGTCTGCAGCGAAATTCCATGCCTCACCGCCTCACTTCGGACTATGGCAACGACATCCAGGACGGCTTCGTTGAAGTCGAGGCGGCTTCTGGGGACCGGCGCTTTCCTGACCATAGCGCGGATCCGGTGGACGATCTCGCCAGCTCGTTGACTATCTGTGACAATGTGCTCGAGGGACTCGCGCGCCTTATTCAGATTGGGCGGGTTAGCGCCCAGCCAGTTTAAGGCCGCGTCGGCATTGGTGAGCACAGCGGAGATCGGCTGATTGACCTCGTGGGCAATCGAAGCCGTCAACTGCCCCATGGTAGCGACGCGACTGACGTGAGCGAGCTCGACCTGTGTCTTCTGGCGTTCGATATTGCCGTTCTTGAAGACATTGACCGCATCGGCCATCGCGCCGATTTCGTCACGCCGACCAATCCCGGGCACGTCGATGCTGGTATCGCCTTTGGCGAGTGCGGCCATGGCGCCGGTCATGCGCGTGATCGGCGTCGCGATAGCTCGCGTGAGTAGAATGCCCATCAACACCGCGATGATGAGCGAGGCTCCGGCTCCCAGCAGGGTCGCCATGTATGCAGTGACATATGCCTGCTTCTGAGCAGCGTCACGCTTTGCCAACAGATCGCGCTCAAGCTTCTCGAATTCGCTCGCTTTGGTGCGGATAGCGTCCATGGCGGCTTTGCTGGTCGACCCTTCCAACGCGCGCGCTTCCTCGCGGGTCGCTGGATTCGCCATCAGCGCGATCTCCCGTTCGGCGGTCTCCATGCGCCACGTCGTCGCCAGCTTATTCAATTCATCGAGCCGGTCTTGCTGGACCGGGTTATCCGAAGTCTGTGCTCTTAATTTCCGGATCGCCGCACTAAAGTTGTCGCCGCCCCTGCGGTACGGCTCCAAAAATCTCTCGTCGCCGCTGATCAAATAGCCGCGCAGGCTGGTTTCCTGATCCAGCATTGCCGCTACCGCCATCTCTAGCGCGTCCAACACGTCAGTGGTATGGACCCGCCAGTTTTTGGCCTCTTCGGTCACGCGAAGTCTGTCGTATATGATTGCGCCGCTCACGAATATGACCGCGACCACGGCTGCAAACGCGGCCATTAGCTTGTGCGAAATCGGTAAATCGGAAAACGCGGACACCTTATCCTCGGAGCCGACAACAACCAACTAGTCAGCTATTTGGGTTGGAGATTGATCCCAACGGATGGCATTCGCAAGAATTTGGCGTGGCGTGGTCATAGGGCAAAGCAACGCAGTCGCGGTGTTCAATCAGCTTGACAAACACAAGGCGTCCCTCGCCGCCTAGCTCTCCAGCAACGACGAGCGCATCCGCTGTCCCTTCGTCAGATTGGATAAATGGCATCAACGAACCTACCGCCGCTCGATCATTGCCATGGAGCCTCCGCCGGTGCGCCATCCTAGGCCGGCTAAAGTATGCGGCCGTCGACCCAGAAGGGATTTGAGGCGGCGTCGATCACCGATCAAAAAAGGTTCGTTATTCCCAAGATCGCCGCTGGCGCCAAGAGGTGTGCGTGTGGGCAGTCGCAGGCTGTTCTATCTCGAGCGTTCGGCCGCCGCAGTTAGCACAGGATAGCGGGCATAGAGCGTGTCGACGCGGTCCCGCCACATCGCCACGAACGCGCCCGAGGTGAGACTATCGACCGACTTCCATTCGCGTTTGACCGCAGGCAGCGTGTTGCCCCAGATCGCGCGCTTGCACCATCGCTCGCCCTTCGCCAAGCCCTCCCGGGTTGCGCACATCGACTTCCACGCGATCCGCTGCGGATGGCTGATGTGTTGGGCGGCTCCTTCCCAGCCCTGCTGGTGGATCAGATAGAGGTCCGAAAAGGTCGGCTTCTTCTGCGTCAATATTTCGAATAGCGCAGCCTCGCTGAGAAACTTGTAGGCGGCACCCACCGCGTTGTCGCGAGGATTGAGGATGTCGCCCGATCCATATTTGCTGAACTCAAACTTGCTCAGCTGGAACAGGCCGATATAGGAGCCGGTGCGTTGCTTGGGATTGAAATCGGATTCGATTTTGGCGACCGCCTTCATGAAGTTGACATCGACACCGAACGCTTCGGCTGCACGTTCGATCTCCTGGACGGGCGTTCCGAGCGGAACGTCGCTCAACGCCGACAAGGCGATCTTCGCGGGCTTCTCCGGCGGCGGAATTTCCGAGTAGACGTAGTATTTGAGATACGACGGTTTGCCTTCGCCCGGATCGGGCAAAGCAACGGGCGGACGGTCCTGCTGTAGCGTTGCCGAGTTCTCGGGCGACGTCGCCTCAAGGCTGGCGACCTGCAACATTGGCCCTTGCGAAGTGCTTACATCGGACGACGGCACTGAGTCCGGCGCCGCGGCGTTGAATCCCGCCGCAACGATCGCATTAGCCGATAATCCTGTATCGAATTTCGTCTCGATGGCCGGGGCCGGAAACGCGGCGCCGGCATTTGCCAGGACCGTCGTCACATTCCGCGGGATGCCGCTGAATGCATCAGCCACTCTTGCATTCGGCGTGGCTATGCTTGGGCGCGGGACCGCGATCTGACCAATCGCGGCAAGCGAAGTCGCTGTCAGTGCGCCGGCAATACAGCTTGCTTGCCAAATCTTCAACGTCGCCAGCCGCGCGGCCGCGGTCCCCCCGTTCATGTCCCCGACTTGGCACGCAGATTAAGGAGGCCGGGGGATGACAATTGGGCGCACTTGTGGCGCAGATGCGGCGAGTCTCGACCGCGTTGCCAAACTTGGTGGGATTGCGAAGGCCTGGATGATCACCCACGCTCGTGGTTTTGACGTTGATAAGAGCACAGCCGCAAAACTGCACCCTACCGATTGTGTGGGCGCACGGTGACTGTATCGCCGATGTCGAAAGACGTCAGGTCATCACCGACCTGTAGTGGCCCGCCATACGAAATCGCGCGTACCCGCCACAATATCGCCAACGGTTGCGCGAGGAAACTTGTCGTTCCCGAGAAAAACCAGATGGGAATAGACCGCCAGGGAGCTCGGCTTCACGCGGGTCTTCGGAGCTCTCGTGAGGACGTCATCTCAGCCTCCGCCTCCTTGATTGTTTTGAGAACGCTTTTCACGGACGCTTCCAGATTAGATACGAGATCGGGATCGGCTTCGATCCGCGGTGGACACAGTAAGTAGACGGGGCGAGCATCGTCGACTCGTGCTTCGGAGCGACGCATCGCAGCATAGGTTAGCACGCGTTGGGCGTACCTATGGCCAAAGAGCAATGGGATAAAGCCAAGTGCCACAAGTGCCATCATCATCACGACCACTCCGGCGAGCGACCTCGTTGTCGACGCGTCGTCCTGTTCGAGAATGGATGGCGGGGTGACTTGAGCGACATCCGCCGAGGCATCTACGAGTGCCGTGCCGATCGCTTGCCCGCCTTTACGCTCGATGGGGAGTGGCGCGGCGACCTGGACGACATCCGCCGAGGACTTTCTCGGAGCCATGCCGATCGTTTGCTCGCTTTTGCGCTCGGTAGCAGGTGGCAGGGTGACCTTAACTACATCCGCCGGGGCATCTACCGGCGCCACGCCAGTCGTTTGCTCTTCCTTACGCTCGATCACGGATGGTGGCGCGATGTGAACTTCGACCCTCGAACGATTTACCGCTCGGCTGGAAGCCGTCGCAGCATGGCCTCCCCGGCGGCGCGCGTCCAATGAGGCTCGCGCCCCGGACGATGGCACAAATTTCTGGTCAGACAGCATCTTCCGCATTTCGTGCGGCTTGAGCCTTGTTCGCTGAGCCTTGTGAGGCCTGTGGAGGTCAGACACGGGCGCGGCATGCCTCGACATATCCCGCCGCAGCCGGGGCGCGCGTTCGCGGAACGCATAAAAAGTATCGTCACGAACCCAGCCAAAACCAGGCCAAGCCGTGCTCCTTCGGATCATCTGCATGTTCGTGCCCAGCTGGCTCGGGTAGGGCAAGCTGGATGCACCATCATAATAATGGCCCCCACCATAACCGCCGCCGGCACCACCGTTGGCAGCTCCCGCGCCACCAGCGGCACCCGCACCACCGCTGCCGGCACTCGCACCACCAGCGCCACTGGCACCACCAACTCCAGCACCACCAGCGCCACCGCCGCCAGCTCCAGCACCACCAGCGCCGCCGGCACCACCGCCGCCAGCTCCAGCACCTCCAGCGCCACTGGCACCACCGCCGCCAGCTCCAGCACCTCCAGCGCCACCGGCACCACCGCCACTACCTCCAGCACCTCCAGCGCCACCGGCACCACCGCCGCCAGCTCCTCCAGCACCTCCAGCGCCACCGGCACCACCGGCACCACCAGCACCACCAGCACCACCAGCACCACCTCCAGCACCTCCAGCGCCACCACCGCCGCCACCTCCAGCACCTCCGCCACCACCCGCACCCCCAGCACCACCGCTGCCGCCATCGCCAAAGGCCTGGGTGATGACCGGCGGGGTAATGAGGGTGATCAACAACGTTGCTATGACAGTAGACTTGATCACCGATCTGAGCATGTCTGCCTCCAATGGAGTCCTACTGTTCGGCGCGGTGGCACGCTTCAGAGGCCAATAGGTCACCAGAAGCTAGAGGTGGCCGAGTTCAGTAAGCTAGGCGGCGCTTGCCCGGCGCAGCTGTTCATCAGCTGAAACTCGGGTCGAGCTTCTGCTCCGCCTCGAGCACTCGTTCGCGAAGCGCTTCCAGTTCGGCGAGTTGAGAAGCGAGCGCTTCGAAACGGTGACGAAGAAGAACGGCAGCAGCATCCGCCCAGGGATTGCCCGCCGGCAATTTTACCGATTTGAAGAGATCGGCTCGGAGCAGCGCCGCCGGGGAAGTCTGGAGATGATGGAGTCCACTCATGGCCGGGTCCTCCGCGTGGGGGCGTACCGAGGGTTCGACCTTTCGCACGCTCCCCACCGATGTCGTCGCTAGAAGAGATGGAGCCGTAAGGCCGCGCCCCGGTCGGCGACCCTCGGCTAGTCTTCACCGCGCTTGTGATGATGGTGTTCGTGAGCCCCCGCGCCCTGCCCGCCCGACGCTGCGATCGAGTTTGATGTCGATAGCAGCATGGTTACGGCAGGAGGAGTTGCGGCGGCGAATTTTCCGCAGGTCTTCAAAAACTCGCGCCGGTACTCGTGTTCGTATGAGGACATGGCGCTCCTGGCGCTCCTCACGGCTATTGCAATTAAACCACCACCGAGCCCTAAATTAAATAGATGATGTTAATTGAGCTCAATCACTTAATATAACAAGACCCCGCTTCCCGCCAGAAACCGGCTTTCCCATTCTAGTGCTTCGCCGGAGAGTTCCTTGTAGCTTCGTTCAAGCTTGCTCCTTGGCTGAGCTGATCGAGCCGCTTTTCGAGTTCGCGTCTTTCGGCAAGGAGCCTCGCGGCAAGGATCTGATCGACCTCCGTGTGGAGCGCCCACAACTCATCGATGGACATCGTGTCAAGGTAGTCTCGATCCATGCCAGCCAAGCTCCATACGGATAGAACGAGCTTGGGCAACTAGGGCATGTGCGTGTGCGCGATGCCTTGGCCCAAAAATTCGGCTCGGGCATCGTGGTATTATATACAGCTCAATATTTTCAATATTAAATTATGTTAAATCCGAAGAAGGTTAACTTCTTCCCGTCACGTGCGCGAGATCTGGCGCGAGAATTGACCACGCCGCGCTGGACAGAGCGGCGCCGGCCGGTGAAACATCGATGCAAGGCAGTTTTTCGGAGGTACGTTCTCTCTGCTCGCGGCCTCCTGCCGATCAGGAGCCCGCTCTTCAGGAGACACGCCTTGCGCGACGCCGCCACTCGCTGACGGTGAGCCAAACCGCCGAGACCAGAAAGTAGAGCGCGCCGACCGCGGCATAGCCTGCGACATTCGCGATCGACGGCACCGCAGACATCGATGCCTGAAAGATGAAGAAGCCCCCCGCCAGCGCCGATTGGCCACCGCTCAGCACCATCGCCCATTGCGCGCCGAAACGCCTCCAGCGCCGCACGGCCGTGCCGAACTGGAGCAATCCGGACAGGATCGCCCAGGCGCCGAAGATTCCGAGCACCCAGTTCATGCTGACCTGCAGGGCCAGGATGACCGCGATGGTGGTCACAAGGCTCACCAGGACGTTCAGGCCCTGCGTGCGGTTCTGGTTCAACCCGCCGCTGCAGAGCGCGTCGAGATAGTTGGCCGCGGCGTCCCACGCGGGATAGGCGATGAGCAACGTCGCGGCGATCACCGCTGACGACGGCGCGACGGCGAAGGCCGCGATGACCCAGGCGATGGAAAACGCTGCGCGCAGGAAATAGTACTGCTTCAGCCATTGCGCGTGGTCGACCGCGTCCGAGGTTTCATGATCTCTCATTATCTGCTGCTCCTTACCTACTAGTTGGTAGTTTCGTGAATGAAGCGGAAGCGCCGTGCGGCCCTGACGGCTGCAACTCGTCGACCTCGCCTATCAGTGCCTGGGGGAAAGCCGGTCCAGCAGTGGCCGGGTGACGGTCCCGAACATCTTGGGATCGCCATAGGCGCGCGCCGACAGCATCGCACCGTGAACGGTCGCCATGAATCCCTCGGCCTCGACCCGGGCCGTGCTGGCGAGCTGCAACCGCCCCTGCCGCTTGCCCCGCTCCATCACCGACGTCAGCCACGACGCCAAAGCGCGGAAGTGAGCCCTGACCTCGAGGGCCACTTCTTCAGGCAGGATCGGAAGCTCGCTGGCAAGCAGCGCGCACACGCAGAACGGCGCCGTCGCATCCTTGATGCACGCCTCCCAGTACGCGACGTAGCTTTTGAGCTGCTCGCCGGGATCAGCGACGTTGCGTTCGAGCGCCGACAATCCCGCCTGGGCCTCTTCGCGATAGCGCGACACGAGGGTGCGGACCAGATCGACCTTGCTGGCGAAATGGTGGTGGATGCTCGGCTTGCGGATGCCGACGACGTCAGCCACGTCGGCGTAGCTGAAGCCGTTATAGCCGCCCGCGATGATCAGCGTGCGGGCGCAGGCGAGAATATCGTCGGCGGTCGAGGACATGGCGTTCATGCCGGATCATCTACCTTCCAGTTGGTAGACAATCAAGCAGGGATGCTTCAACGATCCGTGAGTGGTAGGAGGCCTGCATGACCATCCGCCCCATCCTCCGCTATCCCGACCGCCGGCTCGCAGCCCCTGCCCGCCCCGTGACCGCTTTCGACGACGGCTTGCGCCAACTCGCGCAGGATCTGCTCGAGACCATGCGCGCCGCGCCGGGCATCGGCATCACGGCGCCGCATGTCGGCGTGCCCTTGCGCATCGTGGTGCTCGAGCTCGACGCCAAGGACGGCCCGCAGACCTACGTCAATCCCGAGATCGAATGGGCCTCGCCCGAAATGATCCTGCATCGCGAGGGCAGCGTTTCCATGCCGGGGGTCAATGACGAGGTGCAGCGCCATGCGCGCGTGCGGATCAGCTATTGGGATGTCGAGGGCAATATTCAGACCGAGGAATCCGACGGATTGCGCGCCGTCTGCCATCAGCACGAGATCGACCAGCTCGACGGGATCTTCTGGATCCAGCGGCTGTCGCGGCTGAAGCGGGAGCGGCTGATCAAGAAGTTCGAGAAGATGTCGCGGGATTTGTAGGGTGGGTTAGCCGAGCAGCGGCGGTGACGGCGGAGGCCGCGCGGAACTGTCGCGGCCTCTCCTGCGCGTGGATGAACCAATTCCGTGAGCATTGACTTGGATCAATACTATATGCGGCCTGAATGCACCCCGTGTCGTGCGGACTTGGAGGAGGTTCCAATGCGCAAATGGGCTTTGACGATTGTGACAGTGACCATGGCCCTAACAGCAGGGCACGCCCAAGCTCAAAGATATGATCCGGCTTACCCCGTTTGCCTGAACGTCGTCTCTCGCGGAATGAGCCCATACTACCGATGCAGCTACACGACGATGGACCAATGCAGAGCGTCGGCCAACGGTCAGATGTGCGTCCTCAATCCGTATTATGCCGGTGGGACGGCCAAGGGGAACAAACGGCATAAATATCGTCAAACGTACACGCCGCCCAAGCCACCGGTCCACTACCGGGCCGCACCGTACAATCAATTCTACGAACCATATTACGGAGCTTCCCAAGGCTACGCGCCGGGCGAAAAGGAACGATTTCTCGAAAGCGTGAGGCGATACATGTGAGGGGTGACGGGCCGACCGTGTTCGCGCACGTCTGTCGCCTGGCGGGGTAACCCGCGGTGTTGAGCATCCAACGAGGAAAGAACGGCGGATGACGCCTTGCGGATCATCCGCCCAACCAGCCGTTGCGATCCCACCGTGCGCTATTTCAGCGGCAGAAACAGCTCCGCCACTGTCTCATGCTCCGGCACTTCCGGGAAGAAGCTCAGCCGCTGGCAATAGATCGGGAAGTCGCGCGCGTCCTCGCCGCTGGCCGGAAGCCAGTCGCGGTAGAGGTAGAGCGCGGCGGGCTCCAGATTGTCGGTGAAGCCGACGACGCGCAGCACGGCGCAGCGTCCGCCGGGAATCTCGCCGGCCCTGATCTCGTCGCCATTCGCCGCGATCGGCTGGTCGGTCCCGACGCACAGGTCAATGCTGTAATCGGCGGGCGACGCAGGACGCCGCTCGGAGCGCCAGACAGTGAAAGTCGGACTTGTGCTGGGGTGCAGGCCGGCTGCCTTGCGCCAGGCGATGAAGCGCTGGATGGTGGCGGGGAGCGTCGCCGGGTCGCCCCGGTGCTCCATGATCGCCACCTTCGTGGTGGGTACATCGCGGATCGTCACGTCGTCAGTGGTGAAGGTGTTCTGCATGAGCTTGCTCCTGGCAATGTCGAGAGGCCCGAAAGCCGCAAGCCACGGCTCCCAATCAGGAGATTTCCGGAACGACGACGGCGATTGCCCGAACCGTTGCCGAAAGGCGCGGGCGAAGGCATCGGGTGCGTCGTAACTGGCATCCATCGCGATCTCAGTCACGCTCTGTGCATCCATGTAAGCCAGTTGGTGCGAAGCGCGCTTCATGCGAGCCAGCTGGACATAGCGATGCACAGACAGCCCGAAGGTCGCCATGAACTGCCGGTGGAAATGGAATTTCGAGAAGGCCGCAACGCCGCTCAACGTCTCCAGGTCCAGATCAGCGTCAAGATGCCGGTCGATATGATCCAGCACCCGGCGCATCCGGGCCTGATAGTTTTGCAATGCCGCCGTCATCGTCCCTCCTCCGTGGCGGCTCCAGTTAGTCGCTGACATCAATGGTTTGCTCGACCGATCTTGCGGTTGTGGCAGGGACGGACTTACGAATCCTGCGCGATACTTGCCAGATATTTCGCCGGCGGCTTGCCCAGCGCTTTCTTGAACATGGTGATGAAGGCTGCGACGGACTCGTAACCGAGATCGGCGGAAACCTGCTGCACGCTTGCGCCTGACGTCAGCTCCCGCAGCGCGACGATCAGATGCAATTGCTGGCGCCAGCGCCCGAAGGTCAGACCGGTCTCGCTGACGATGAGACGCGCAAGGCTGCTCTCGCTGAGGCCGACGCGCCTCGCCCATTCCGCCAGCGTCCTGCGGTCGGAGGGATTTTCGGCCAGCGTCGTGGCGATTTTCTTCAGCCGCGGCTCGGACGAGAGCGGCAGATGGAGCTGCTGAACCGGCATGCGCGGGAGTTCGCGCAAGAGGACGCTCGCCAGCAGCTCCCGCCTCGCCTCGTCGTCAGCGACGTGGCCGGACAGATCGACGATCAATTCACGCAGCAGCGGCGAGATCGACAGCGTGCAGCATCGATCCGGCAGATCGACGATGGCAGGCTCGATGTAGACGAAAAACAGCCGGGCGTTCGCCGTCGCAAGATTGCTGTGCTGCGTGCCTCCGGGAATCCACACCGCGCAATGCGGTGGCACCATCCAGAGACCGTTGGGAACGCGACACGTGACGCCGCCGCCCAGCGCGAAGACGAGCTGGCCCTTGCGATGCCAGTGATCGGGCACCTCCCCCTTGGTTCCGACCACGTCAACGCGCACGGCAATGACCGGCGCGGAGAGGTCATCGACATCGAGGTTCGACCAGGGAAAGCGAAGGGGCTGACGCATGCTTGCCGGTTTTTAGTCATTGATTGGTGGAATATCTAAATTCATCCACGGCCAAAGTCGATAGGTTGCCGCCCGAAACCCGCTCGCGATTGAGAGATACGACCATGCATGCCCTCACGGCCTCGACAGCAGCCGAACTCGGATGGCAGATCCGCACACAGGCCGGCTTCGTGTGTGGCAGCCCGCGGGATGCGCGCGGCGTGCTCGCGTTCAAAGGCATTCCCTACGCGGCACCGCCAGTCGGACCGCTGCGGTGGCGCGCACCGCGGCCACCGGCGCCCTGGGACGGTGTTCGCGATGCGCTGACCTTTGGCGCGGGCTGCCTCTCGGCGCTGGAGAACGACCATCGGCCCGGACCGCGCGACGAGGATTGCCTCTATCTCAATGTCTGGACCGCAGCTGTGCATGCGGACGAGAAACGGCCCGTGATGGTGTGGATTCACGGCGGCGGTTTTCAGTTCGGCTCCTCGGCCAACCCCGCGACCGACGGCGGCGCGCTGGCAGCCAGGGGCGTCGTCGTCGTCAGCTTCAACTATCGTCTCGGCATCTTCGGCTTCTTCGCACATCCCTATCTCGACACGGAAGCGCCGTCAGGCAATTACGGCCTGCGGGATCAATTGATGGCGCTGCGCTGGGTGAAGGCCAACATTGCGAGCTTCGGCGGCGACCCTGATAATGTCACCCTGTTCGGCGAATCCGCCGGCGCCATGGCCGTCGGAATCCTCATGGCTTCGCCGCTCGCGCGGGGATTGTTTCACCGGGCGATCGGCCAGAGCGGCGCGTTCTGGGATGGCAGGCATGGGCCGCTCCAGACTTTCGATGAAGCCCGGGTGCGAGGTCGCGCTTTCGCGCGACAGCAAGGCAATGCGTCGATCGCGGAATTGCGCACCATGCCGGCCGACCGCCTGAACGCGGCTGCGCCGTGGAGCTTCAAGAGCAGCCCCGTCGTTGCGGCCTTCTCGCCGAGCATCGATCAACACGTGGTGCCTGACGTGCCCGCGCGGCGATTTCTGCGCGGCGAACAGATGCACATCCCCTTGCTGGCGGGCTGGAATGCCGCCGAGGAATTCCCTTTTCCTGCGCAATCACTGCCCGATCAGTCGGCCTCCGCCTTTCTCGCCGCAGCCGAGCGGATGTTCGGCAGGGAGCACATGGCTGATTTCGTGCAGGTCTATCCTGCGGGATCGGACGCGGAGGCCAGGGCTTCGGCGGCTGCGCTCACGGGCGACACGGTGGTCAGCGAGCAGTGCTGGCAGTGGCTGCGGCTGCATGGGCGCAGCACGCGCGCGCCTGTCTACGGCTATCTGTTCAGCTACACCTCGCCCTACACGCCGATCGCCTCGCACGTCACCGAAATCCCGTTCGTGTTCGGCACGCTGACGCCGCAACAGGTGATCGGCAGCACCGCGCCGCCTGAAGAACAGGACCGCGCGATCGCGCGGACGATGATGGACTATTGGGTGAATTTCGCGAGGTGCGGCAATCCCAATGGACCGGGCCTGCCGCCCTGGCCCGGCTACGACGAGAGCGACATCGTGCAGAATTTCGACACCACGATCGAAGCCCGCCCCAATCCGCATGGCCCCCGCTTCCGCTTCCTCGACAGTTTCAGGCAGGACGGCGTGCTGCCGATGCGCTGGCGCGAGGTGCGTTAAGCGCGCTTACCCGCCGGCCATCAGCGCCTTCGCCAGCGCCATCCGGCTTCGAGGATGCCGAAGCACAAGGAGGTCAGGGTGAAACGTCATCGCCCTTTAGCTCTTTGCTTGAGCATGATCTCCGCGCAAACGCGTTCCGCGTTTATCGCGCGGGGAAACCGCTTCACACTTTTCCGGATCTTGCTCTAATCGGCACCTGCAAGCGCACGCATGAGGTTCGGCGTCGACCATGTTGCAACACCCGTACCGGCAAAGTCGCGATCCGTCGTCCAGACGTCAGCCTCGACGCTCCAGGCCAGTGCCAGCACATGCGCGTCGCGCTCAGAACCGTTGCGACTTGGCACGGCATCGCGAAGCGTCTCTTCGCATCGGGCGAGCAAGGGCTCCAATGCGGCCACGGGAACGATCGTGAGCAACTCCACCACTTCGTCGAGCACCTCGATCAATTCCGGTCGCTGCAATCCCAGCGCGATGCGCCGGCGCGCTTCCTGAACAACGCGGTCCGTCGTCACCAGGATCGCGTTCGCAGCCGCCCTCAAGAGCGCGCCCGAGCTCCGGCCCCGTACGGCGGAAATCAAAATGGCGGCATCGATGACAAGCGTAGTCGACGGCCTTCTCATGCCTTCGAGGTGGATTTGGACTTGGCCGTGAGAGCCTTCACGGCCGAGACCGACCAATTGACCGGATCGACTTCGCCGAATTCAGCCAGCGCCGCGTCGTCCGCGGCTACATCGCGTCGCTTCGCGAGTTTCTCGGCCCGCGCCAGCACAACGGCGAGCCGATCCGGATCGGAAGCCTTGAGAGGAATCAGCAGGCCGACGGTCCGCTCACCTGACTTTACGGGCGTAGGACCGGGCAACGCGCCGATCGCCTCGCCGGAAATCTTCTGCAAATCGCGGATGCTGATATGGCTCATGGGCTAATTACATACACCTATATGTAACTTCGCGCAAGTCGGCGCCTTTTTCGGCCCGCGAGCCCTCACCCGCCCGCCATCAGTGCCTTCGCCAGCGCCATGTAGGCCGGCAGCGTGACAGGGTCGTTGGCGGCGTTGCCCGCCATGGGATGCGAGGCGTAGCGCGCGATCACCATCTCGGCCTTGGGATCGATGTAGATGCCCTGGCCGTGGACGCCGCGCGCCATGTAGGCGCCGTGCGCGTTGTGGCTGACCCACCATTGATTGCGGTAGGAGGCATCAGGCAGCGTGGTGTAACCGGCCGGCCTGAACTTTTCGGGATCGCCGCCGCGCGCGATATCCTCGACGAGCGACGAAGGCACGATCTGGCGGCCGTTGAAGCGGCCGTGATTGCGCATGGTCTCGCCGAAGCGGGCGAGATCGCGCAGCGTCGTGGAGAGACCGCCGCCGCCGCTCTCGGTGCCGATGCGGTCGACGTGATAATGCGCGTCTTCCTCCGCACCTATCGGCTGCCAGATGCGCTCGGAGAGAAGATCGGACAGCGTCATGCCGCTGGCGCGCCTGACGATCCAGGCCAGCACGTCGGTGTTGACGGTCTTGTAGGCGAAGGCCTTGCCGTGCTCGCCCTGCTTCTTCTGCGCCATCAAAAACTCGAAGATCGTGGTCGCGCCTTCATAGCCCGGCGGGATCGGCGCCATGCCGTTGGCCCGCCGCAGCCCCCACACGTCCGAGTTCTTGTCGGTATAGACTTCGGTGTAGACGAGCCCCGTGGTCATATCCATGACCTCGTGCACGCGCGCGTCCCCGAACGCGCTCGCCTTCAGCTCCGGCACATAGTCCGTCACGGGCGCCTGCGGATCGATCTTGCCTTCGGTCACCAGAATGCCCGCGAGCACGCCTGTGAACGACTTCGTCACCGACATCGCGATATGCGGCTTGTGCGGCTTCAGCGCGCCAAAGTAGCGCTCATAGATCAGCCTGCCCCGGTGCAGCACCGCGATGCCGTCGGTGTAGGTCTCCTCCAGCATCTTCGCGAAGGTCATGGGCCGGCCATCCATCGTGGTCGAGGCGACCGCGCCGATGTCGTGGTCCGCGCGCGGCAGCACCGACGCCGGCCCCGCCCCGCGCCAGACGTTCACGGTCGGCACCAGCTGGCGGATGTTGCTCCAGGCCCAGCGTAGCTCGGGGAAGGTGCGGAAGGAGCCGTCCTGGAAGGTGATGGTGCGGTCGGGGACCGGCGGGAAGCCGCGCATCCAGCCGAGGGCTTCGGGGTCGGTGGAGGTGGCGGTTGCAGGTTGGCTGGCGGCGGCGGGAACTGACATGAACACTTGCTCCAGAGGTGATGGATTGTCGTATCATCGGACGGCGTGGTGCAACAACGGAGGTGCAGCTTGGAGATGGCGTATCGAGAGCGGTGGCAGGCCGAGATTGCCGAGCTGCAGGCGATCTTGTCCGGGCTTGACTTGAAAGAGGAGCGCAAGTGGGGAAAGCCCTGCTACACCCTGGATGGCAAAAACGTCGTCATCATTCAGGACTTCAAGGAATATTGCGCATTGGGCTTCTTCCAGGGTGCGCTGCTGAAGGACCCGAAGAAGTTGCTGGTGCAGCTCGGGCAGGTTCAGGCCGGCCGGGTGATGAAGTTCACCGGCGTCGAGGAGATCGCGGCGAAGACGTCCACCATCAAGGCCTACCTGCGCGAGGCCACGGCGGCGGCGAAGGCCGGACTGAAGGTCGAGACGAAACCACGGGAGTTACCCGTACCCGACGAGCTGAAAGAGAAGTTTCGCAAAGACCCGAAGTTCAAGCGCGCGTTCGAGGCGCTGACGCCGGGACGGCAACGGGGATATTTGTTTCACTTCACCGGTGCAAAACAGTCCGCGACGAGGACTGCGCGGATCGAGAAGGCGATGCCTGCGATTTTCGAAGGACGAGGGCTTCAGGAGCGGCGGTAGATCGAAGACCGTAGGGAGGGTTAGCGACAGCGTAGCTCGCCGACGGCAAAGCGTGCTCAAGTGAAGAAGCGGCGGATTGCGCCGGCGAACGACTTCGTCACCGACATCGCGATATGCGGCTTGTGCGGCTTCAACGCGCCAAAGTAGCGCTCGTAGATCAGCCTGCCCCGATGCAGCACCGCGATGCCATCGGCGTAGGTCTCCTCCAGCATCTTCGCGAACGTCATGGGACGCCCGTCCATCGTGATCGAGGCGACCGCACCGATGTCGTGGTCCGCCCGCGGCAGCACCGACGCCGGCCCCGCTCCGCGCCAGGCGTTCACTGTGGGAACGAGCTGGCGGATGCTGCTCCAGGCCCAGCGGAGTTGAGGGAAGCTGCGGAACGAGCCGTCCTGGAAGGTGATGGTGCGGTCGGGGGACGGTGGGAAGCCGCGCATCCAGCCTAGGGTTTCGGGGTTGGTGGACACGGCGGGTTGTTCGGCGGCGATGGGCGCGACGGACATCACTCCGGATGGGGCGATGCGAATTGTACATTGTTGAGTGGACGAAATATTTCGTCAGCGGTCCAAGCGCAAATCGTTTGCTAGCCCTTCGATGAGACGACGATAGCTCACCACGGAAATTCTTGAATTTTCAAAATTGGCACGCATCTCGTTTTGCCGAGGGTTCTCCGTCTTGGAATCGCCGATAATCAATACAGCACCTTTCGGCTGCACAAGCTCTGGCGCTTGAATATTGGCACGAACGGCGTCGATATAGTTGCTGAAATGACTCAAATATCTCTGACACTGGACAACACCACGCCCGCCATCAGAGCTAAAATTGTCGCCAGGTGGATTAGCAAATTGCCGATCAAAACGCTTCAATTCGACCACATGCCAGAAGAATCCAAGTGACGATCGAGTCGCAACGAGATAGTCGGGGATGAGACCGGCCGTACCGTTCAGCGCGCTTGGCTTGATTGCTTGCTTCGGAAATACCCAGACTCCGTGGTGACCAGAGTCCGGGATGGCATATTGAATGACGTAGGGGTTTTGGGTGAGGAAACGCTGAATGTTCTCCTCGCCACCTTGATTCAAAGCGCTAAGCAGCCCCTCGTACGTTTCCTTACCAATATCGCGGATGGTGCCAAAGCGAGCTCCCGGGAAATAGTCTCGTAGTTCGGCAAGCCACTTCTCACGATCTTGAGCCGTCTCGAACTGGAAATTCGACAAAGCCACCCCCAGAAATTAAGCAAACCTCGATCTGCCACCGTTCACAAAACCGCCCCTGGGCAAATTAAGCTAACTGCTTGGAACCTTCCGCTTGCCGGTACCGCTCGCGAAGGTGGACCGCCGTCTGATCAATACTCGGGTACACCGTTGTGGCATTGATGTTGATGCGTTCCAACTGATCTAGAATATGTCGTTTATCCTTGATCGTGATGCGAGAAATCTCAATGCCCTCTTGACCTGATTCGGGCAGCGCAGCTTCGTGCCCGAACAGCAAAAAGGCACCCGACTGCGATTTGATCCTAGTATTGGTTCGCTTTGCCTTTACGCAAACAATCGATCCAAGATCGTCAGGCACAATACGAGGCTCGAAAAACGCCTTCTCAGACTTTACATGATGGAGCAATTTCTCGGCGATTCCCGTCTTGTTAAATGCATCAACATCCAGCTTAAGAGCAATCTCGTTCTTTTGTGCGTAGGTTAAGTTTGAGAGATTTGCGAGACAACTGACGGTATCGGAATCGTAGTACTTCACCTTGTCCGAGGACACTCGAAATACGATGACTTCACCATCAATATCCATCAGCTTTGGTGCACAATAGCAGGCGAAGAAAAGTGCAACTAAGGGATTTCCCGAAATGTCGAGAAGGCGAGTTGGCAGCCCATAGTGCTGCATGCGAACGAGACGGTCGAAACAGTACTGATCTCCCTGGAACTCGTCATAGTGAGCTATGAGCAATTCCTTACAGAGTCGGTCTTCGTTCGGCATGAACTGCCAAGCACCGTCCGGCCATTTCCGCAACAAAGATGGCGTTAATTCGAATTGTGCGTCTTCATGCCCGCGAAAAAAAGTCTCAGTCAATTCTTTGAGCGGCAAGCCGTACAGCAGATCAAGGAATTCTCTCACGCTATTGGCGGTGCCGGCGGTTTTCTTCGTGCGCGGCGGCGGGACGGCTTCTGCAGCTGTAAGATCCGGCTTCGGAAGCCCCTCGACCGCATCAGCCAAACTCGGCTTCAGCTCCTTCAGCTTGGCCAAGATTTGTTGAGCGTTCCCGTTCCGGACAGCCCAATGTGTGCGGTAGAGCTGAAACCCATCCGCGTCAAAAATATCGCGCGCTTGGTCAACAGAGCTGAATTCGACATTGCCAAAGTCAACGAGCGTCTTGAAAGTGGTCGAGACTTCCTTCCGGTCCAGCCTTGTGCTTCCAATCTGCCCATACTTGATGACCATGGAAGGCAAGGCGCCTGATCGGTCGATTTCGCTACAGAGGAAAGTGGGGAGCTTCTCTAGGAAGGCGATAGATTTAGAATCGAGGGTCTCAAGTCGCCTCTCGATGTCAATGGGCGTGTATTCAAACATGCGCCCGCGCCCCATTTGGATAACCCCAACGATCTCCTTGACGTATTCTTTGTCTCCAAAAGCAATGTAGTTGAAATTTTCTGACACGGGCCTTCGTCCTACTGCGGAGATTCAAACTACGACAGCTTCGCTGGCCCTAGCTATCCCCCTACTCCCATTCAATCGTCCCAGGCGGCTTGCTCGTCACATCGTACACCACCCTATTCACGCCCTTCACCTCGTTGATGATGCGCGTGGCGGTCTCGCCTAAGAACTTCATGTCGAACTGGTAGAAGTCCGCGGTCATGCCGTCGGTTGAGGTGACGGCGCGCAGGCCAACCACATAGTCATATGTGCGGCCGTCGCCCATGACGCCAACGGTCTTGACGGGGAGCAGCACGGCAAAGGCCTGCCAGATCTCGTCGTAGAGGCCGTGCTTGCGGATCTGGTCGATGTAGACGGCATCGGCCTTGCGCAGGATGTCGAGCTTGTCCCGGGTGATGTCGCCGGGGCAGCGGATGGCGAGGCCCGGGCCCGGGAACGGGTGGCGGCCTACGAAGATTTCGGGGAGGCCCAGCTCGCGGCCCAGCTTGCGCACCTCGTCCTTGAACAGCTCGCGCAGGGGCTCGACGAGCTTCATGTTCATGCGCTCGGGCAGACCGCCGACATTGTGGTGCGACTTGATGGTGACCGAGGGGCCGCCGGTGAAGGAGACGCTCTCGATCACGTCAGGGTACAGCGTGCCTTGCGCGAGGAAGTCGGCGCCGCCGATCTTCTTGGCTTCCTGCTCGAACACCTCGATGAAGAGGCGGCCGATGGTCTTGCGCTTTGTTTCGGGGTCGGTGACGCCTTCGAGCTCGCCGAGGAATTGCTTGGAAGCGTCCACGTGCACGAGCGGGATGTTGTAGTGGTGGCGGAACAGGTCGACGACGGTCTTGGCTTCGTCGAGACGCAAGAGGCCGTGATCGACGAAGACGCAGGTGAGCTGGTCGCCGATGGCCTCGTGGATCAGCACGGCCGCCACCGCTGAATCGACGCCGCCGGAAAGGCCGCAGATCACCTTGCCCTTGCCGACCTGCTGGCGGATTTTTGCAATCTCCTCCTCGCGGAAGGCGCGCATGGTCCAGTCGCCGGTGAGGCCGGCGATCTTGCGCACGAAGTTGCGGATGAGCTTGGCGCCGTCGGGCGTGTGCACCACTTCGGGGTGGAACATCAGGCCGTAATATTTGCGCTTCTCGTCCTGGATGATCGCGAAGGGCGCGTTCGGCGAGGTGCCGGCGACGGAGAAGCCCGGCGGCATCTTGGCGATGCGGTCGCCATGGCTCATCCAGACCTGGTTCTTGCTGCCTGATGACCAGACGTCCTCGAACAGCTTGCTCTCTGCCTTCACCTCGACATCGGCGCGGCCGAACTCGCGGTGATGGCCGCCCTCGACCTCGCCGCCGAGCTGCGCCGCCATGGTCATCTGACCGTAGCAGATGCCCATCACGGGCACTCCGGAGGCGAAGATCAGCTGCGGCGCGCGGGGCGAGCCGGCCTCATGCACCGACTCGGGGCCGCCGGAGAGGATCACGGCCTTCGGCTTCATCTCCTTGAAGGCCTCTTCAGCCTTGTTGAACGGGACGATTTCGCAATAGACCCCGTCCTCGCGCACGCGGCGCGCGATCAGCTGCGTCACCTGGCTGCCGAAGTCGACGATGAGAATCTTGTCGTGCGCCGAGGCCACCGAGGGCGTCGACGCGGAGCGGTCGTTCTGTGCTGCTGTCATGGCCAGCAGATACGCTGGCAGCGCGCGCGCCGCAACCGCGCGAGCGCGCGCGCCCACATGCTTCTTTGGGCATGGACAAATGGATATAGGTAAGCATAATTGACATAATTGCGCCCAGTCTCAAACGGGGCCGATCGGGGGAGCACGGGAATCCTGGATCGCCCAGCGAGACATAGGCGCGAGCGGCCCCCAAGGTCGTCATTGCGAGCGCAGCGAAGCAATCCAGACTGCCGCCGCGGATGCATTACTGGATTGCTTCGCTGCGCTCGCAATGACGGAGACGGGCGCGATAGCGTGCGATAATGGAAGCACTGGCCGGCACCGCCTCAGGATTCCTCCATGAAACTCCCCGCCTCGCCCTTCACCGTCACCGACTGGAGCAAGGTCGAACCGACCACGCATCCCGGCGAGAGCGGTGAGGCCCAGTGGCGCACCCTCAACATCGGCGATCTCCGGGTGCGGATGGTGGAGTATTCGCCGGGTTATCGGGCCGACCATTGGTGCGACCGGGGCCACGTGCTCTACGTGCTGAAAGGGGAGCTCGAGTCAGAGCTGCGCGACGGGCGGACATTCAAGCTGACGGCGGGGATGAGCTACCAGGTTTCGGATTTCGGCGACGCCGCGCACCGGTCCTCGACGGCTGTCGGCGCGACCCTCTTCATCGTCGACTGAGATGCGCGAGCGCGGTGAAATTGCACCGCGAAATAGCAAATGCGCGCGACATCCCGAGCCACGGGTGGTGCCTTGAAGTAGCCCCAAATCCTCGCTATATTGTGATCATCGATACTTGGCCGAACGACTGGGCCGCTTCGCTTCGTTATTAACGGGCGCGCACGCTTCAGATGAATTCTCCAAACATCGACTCATCAGGGCTATGGGCGCAGTGGTGCGTACCGGTCCGCGTGCGTACTCTCTCTAACTAACTAAAGGAATTTCCCATGGCTATGGGCACCGTGAAGTGGTTCAACACCCAAAAGGGTTATGGTTTCATCCAGCCGGACGACGGCCAAAAAGACGTATTCGTGCACATCAGCGCCGTCGAGCGCGCTGGCCTCTCCTCCCTCAACGAGGGTCAGAAGGTCTCGTTCGACATCGTTGCCGACCGTCGCAGCGGCAAGTCCTCGGCTGACAATCTCCGCGTCGGCTAACGCCCGCGCACGGCGCTTCTGACCACGGACGTACCGGCAGAGCGCAACTAACAGAGGCCCCGCGACCGGATTCGGTTCGCGGGGCTTTTGTTTTTTTGGACACCGTCATTCCGGGGCGCCCGAAGGGCGACCCCGGAATCCATCGCATGGCGGTCTCTGCGGCTCCATGGATTCCGGGCTCGCGCGACGCGCGCCCCGGAATGACTGTGGAGCAATCAGCCCGTCTTCCTCAGCACCGAGACGAAGAACCCGTCGGTCCCCGTCCGCCGTGGCGTCATCAGCCAGCCCTCCGGCGATTGCAGCGCGGCCTCGCCAAAAGCCTCCGCCTTGTCCCAGAGCACGCTCGCGGTCTGCTCGGGCGGCATCGCCGCAAACTCGGGATGGCGGGCGACGAACGCCCTCACCTGCTCACCGTTCTCTTCAGTCAGCACCGAGCAGGTGATGTAGGCGATGCGGCCGCCCGGCTTCACCAGGGGAACCGCGCGGTCCAGCACCTCGGCCTGGTCGCGCAGGCGAATCTCCAGCGCGCCCGGCCGCATCCGCCATTTGGCGTCGGGGTTGCGGCGCCAGGTCCCGGTTCCCGTGCAGGGCGCGTCGATCACGACCAGATCGGCCGAGGCGCGGATGTCGGCCAGCGGGTCGGCGTCGCCCTTGGGTGTGCGGACATCGGCATTGTGGACGCCGGCACGCGACAGGCGTTCGTGGATCGGGGCGAGCTGGCGCTTGTCGCGGTCGGTGGCGATCAGCCGGCCCTTGCCCTGCATCAGGGCTGCGAGCGCCAGCGTCTTGCCGCCGGCGCCGGCGCAGAGGTCGATCACCTGCTCGCCGGGTTTTGCCGCGGTGAATTGGGCTGCAAGCTGCGATCCCTCATCCTGCACTTCAATGGCGCCCTTGATGAAATCCTCCTCGGCCTGGATGCCGGGGTTGCGCGCATCGGCCGAAAGCTCGATGCGCAGGCCCGTTGCGGACCAAGGCGTCGGTTTCGCGTGAAGATGAGCAAGGGCGCGCAGCACCTTGTCCCGATTGGATTTTAGCGTGTTGACGCGCAGGTCGAGCGGAGCCCGGCTTGCCATCGCCGCGGCCTCGGCAGCGCGGTCTTCGCCGAACACCTTTGCAAGGTGCGGATCCAGCCATTCGGGATAGTCGCCGGCGACCGCGGCCGGGGCATCAGCGAGGGAGCGCGAGGCGAGCGCGGCCTGCTCGGCATCGGTCAGCGGCGCGGGGGCATACCGGCCGCCGTCGAACAGCGCGGCCATGGTGGCCGTGTCCATGTTGCGCTCGAGGCGAAGCATGCCGATCAGGCGCGCCCGCGCGGTATCGGACTCCATCAGATGCGCGCTCGAGGCGTAGCGGCGCAGCACGTCCCAGACGAGGCCGCCGATGCCGGCGCGGTCGCCGGAACCGGCGAAGCGGTGCGCCGTGCCCCATTCCTTCAGGGCCTTGGCGGCGGGCACGCGGTCCTTCTCGATGGTGTCGATCAATTCGATGGCTGCGGACAGCCGGGCAGCAGGCGTCATTTCAAATCTTTCAGACGAGAATTTTCTGTGTTGCGCATGATGCGCGTACGCAAGCGTCAGATCAGCAAGAGCAGCTTCAGCGCGAAGTAGATCCACATCGCGAGCAGCACCAGCACGCTGGCGAGCCAGACCGTCGAGCGCCGGCCGAGATCGTTCGAGGAGACGAAGACGCCCGCGTGGGCAAAGCGCGTCACCACGAACACCCAGGACATCAGCACGATGAAGAGATCGGCACGGCGCAGCGGCAATGCCAGCGCGATCAGGACGTAGAACAGCACCGGCAGCTCGAACTGGTTGCGGTAGCAATTGGCGATTTGTGTGGCGCCCTTGGGCCAGTTCGGCTCGCCCAGCGCAATGTCGCGGATTTTGGTCTCGCCCGAGACCAGCGTCTTGCGGCGCGCGAGCACCATGCCGATCAACAGCGCAAAGGTGAGAGCGACCTGCACGAAGACCGGCAGCAAGACCATTTGAACGGACATCGGAACTTTCCCGGGAGGCGAAATGCCGCCGACCGTCATTAGCGGCGACTGTTGGCGCTGACAATGAACGACTTGAACCGGCGTTCCCGATCACGCGACCAAATGCCGACAATCAAAGCGATTTTGACCTCCGGGCCCGAGGCGAGAGACCGCCATGAACGCACTGTCCAGCATTTTCACCGAATCCGCCGACGGCCGGCACGGCGTCCTGATGTCCGCACTGGCGGGTATCGCGGCCGCGCTTGCGGTGGCGCTGACGATGACGGTCTATTTCCGCCTGAGCTACCGGATGACCTACTTAGCTTGGCGGGACGTGGTCAGGCATGGCGTGGCTGCGCTTGCCGCGGTCGCCCTGTTCGCCTTTGCCGCCTACGACATGCGCCATGCCGCCCTCGCCTATCTCGGCCTCAACCCGTCAAAACCCGCGGTCGAGTTCGAGATCCGCATGCCCAGGGAGATGCTGACGGCCGTCACCGACGGCCAGATCGAGTTGCATACCGACCGCAACCAGACGCTGGCGCTGGTCGATGGCGTGCGCGACCTCCCGGACGGCCGCGCGCTGCTGCGCGGCGCAGTGGCGCTCAACCACCGCACCGCGGACCGCATGCTGGTGGTGAATCTGCCGGGCAAGGGCACGTTCGAATTCCGCCTTCGCCTTCCCGCCGAGCCGCGTCGCAGCGGGCAGTTCGGCCCCTGGCACCTCGCCGACCGCATCGCCTCGCCGCTGGCCGGCCCCGTCGCGCCGCAGGACGGCTACACGATCCGCTACCGCGTGCTTTAAACATTGTTCGACCGCGGCGGATGCGCGCGCCGTCATCGTTCCGACGCCTGGCCGTGCCTATGATCGGCCCATGTCCGAATTTCGCCTCACGCAGATTTCCGACACCCATCTCGGCCGGCGCTTTCCCGGCCTGATCGCGAACTTCCAGGCGATCAGCGAACATATCGACGCCGACAGGCCGGATCTCGTCATCAATACGGGCGACGTCTCCTTCGACGGGCCGACCGGCCGCGACGATGTCGAATTCGCCAAAGCCCTGCACGACGCCCTGCCCGTCGCCTGCCGCTACATCCCGGGCAATCACGACATCGGCGACAATCCGACCGCGATCGGGCCTGCACCGAAGCCGCCGGTCGAAGAGGCGTACCGCCGGCAATTCTGCGAGATCATCGGTGAGGATCATTGGTCGTTCGAAGCATCCGGCTGGCGCTTCATCGGCCTCAACACGCTGGTGATGAATTCAGGGCTCGCCTTCGAGGCCGAGCAGTTCGACTGGCTGTCGCAGGAAGTCTCGCGCGTGAACGGCAAGCCGGTCGCGCTATTCCTGCACAAGCCGCTGTTCCTCAACCTGCCCGACGATGCCGAAACACAGCAGACGTCGATCCGCTACGTGCCGCAGCCGGCACGGGCGCGGCTGATCGAGATGTTTGCGCATGTCGACCTTCGCCTCATCGCCAGCGGTCACGTGCACCAGCGGCGCGATTTCACCCATCGCCACACCCGCCACGTCTGGGCGCCGTCGGCCGGCTTTGTCATCAACGACGCGCGCCAGGACCGGATCGCAATCAAGGAAGTCGGCCTCGTCGAGTACCGCTTCCGACCTGATAGCTTCGAGGTTCGACACCTCCGGGCAGCGGGCCAGCGCGATGTCGACATCGAGGAGCTCCTTGCCCTGATGGGCGGCGAGCACTAGCCCAATCCGCGGGCACAGCCCTTATCCAAATACCTTGCTGCACCGAATTCACTCGTCAACTGGCTAGAATTCGCTAATGACAACGTTGTCATTCCAACATATCGTTCTTCCAGCGGTCGGGGGGCCGCTGAGGGAGCAACGATGCAGTTCTTGTCCCGGTGGGATGGCCAACGTCTTTCGGCAACGATTCGGGGCATTCCCCTGGTCGATGGCCTCTCCACCGAGGACATTGGCAGCCAGCGCTGGTCACCTGCGCGCGGCGACCTTGCGCTCCCCGCCCTCACCCTCGACGAGGCCGCCTTCGCGGCCAACCGCGATCTTTTCCTGGCATGGTGCGCAAGCGCGGGCGTCGCGGTCGCGCCGCACGCAAAGACCCCGATGTCACCGGAGTTGGCGCGCTCTCTGCGCGAGGCCGGCGCCTGGGGCACGACGGTCGCCAACATCCAGCAGGCTGCCGCGCTGCTCGCCCATGGCGAACGCCGCCTGCTGCTGGCCAATGAGATCGGCGGGCTCGCGGCCGGCCGGCGGCTCGGCGCTCTGTTGACCGCCTATCCCGACGTGGAGCTTCACGCCTTCGCGGATTCACCGGCGGCGGTCGCGGCGCTGGCGGAAGCCGCGCGCATCGCGAACCGCAGCGAGCTCTCCGTGCTGGTCGAGCTCGGCGCCGGCCGCGCCGGCGCACGCGATCGCGCCGCGATTGAAGCAACGATTGCCGCAGTGCTTGCGGCCGACCGGCTCGTGCTCGGCGGTGTCGCCACTTACGAAGGTGCGGTCGCAACGCCAGACGCTGACGAGACGACGCGCGCGATCGCGACGCTGATGGAGCGGACCATCGAGACTTTCGCGCTGGTGCGCGCTGCGGCCCTAGCCAAGCCGCTAATCATCAGCGCCGGCGGCTCCGCCTATTTCGATATCGTCGCGCGGGCGCTGGCACCGGTGGCGCAGGCCGACGGCAATGCCACCGTCCTCCTGCGCTCCGGCGCGCTGTTCTTTGCCGATCACGGCATCTATGCCCGCGCCTTTGCCGAGATCGACCGGCGCGGCGGCCTCGTCATCGACGGCACGCGGCACTCGGCGGCGGAGAGTTTCCGCCCCGCGCTCACGCTGTGGGCCGAGGTGCTGTCGCGCCCCGAGGCGGGCCTTGCCATCGCCGGCTTCGGCATGCGCGACGCTTCCTTCGACCAGGGACTGCCGGTGCCGCTGCGCGTGTTCCGCGACGGCGCCGAGCAGCAAGGGCTCACTGCTGCGCTCGCCGTGACGCGCCTCAACGACCAGCATGCGTTCCTCTCGGTCGCACCCGACAGCGCGCTCGCCGTCGGCGACATCATCGCCTTCGGCATCTCGCATCCCTGCACCTGCCTCGACCGCTGGCGCGTGATCCTCGGCCTCGATGCCGAGGGCGTCGTGTCGCGCGCCCTCCCCACCCAGTTCGGCTGAGAGGGGCGCGATGAACTTCCTGCCACTCTGGCGCTATCAGAACCAGCTCATCGATGGCGCCATCGTCACGCTGGAGCTGACGGTGATCTCGGCGCTGGCGGGACTCGTGATCGGCATTGCCGGCGCGGTCGCGCTGAAGGGACGCATCGCGCCCCTGCGCTGGCTGGTGCGAGGTTACATCGAGCTGTTCCGCAACACCCCGTCGCTGATCCAGATCTTCATCGTCTTCTTCGTGCTGCCGAACTTCGGCTTGAAGTTGCCGGCCTTCGAGGCCGCCGCTGTCGCGCTGTCGCTTTATTTCGGCGCCTATTCGGTCGAGATCATCCGCGCGGGTCTTGATTCCATTCCGCGAAGCCAGGTCGAGGCCGGCCAGTGCCTCGGCCTCTCGGGCTGGCAGGTGTTCCGCCACATCATATTGCCGCCGGCGCTGCGCAACGCCTATCCGGCCGTGACCAGCCAGTTCGTGCTGCTGCTGCTCGGCACCTCGCTCGCCTCGCAGGTCGCCGCCGATGAGCTGTTTCACGTCGCCGGCTTCATCGAGAGCCGCACCTATCGCAGCTTCGAAGTCTACGCGGTGATCTGCGCGGTCTATTTCGCCATGGCGATGTCGTTCAAGGCGCTGTTCGCGGTCGTTGGCGCAGCCGCCTTCCGCTGGCCGCGACGGCGCTGAGGGGAAACGATGCGATCCTTTTCCCTCATCGATTTCGTCTCGCTGTTCACCGCGCTGCGCTGGACCGTCGCGCTCGTCGTGCTCGCGCTCGCGTTCGGCGCGCCGCTGGCGCTCGGGCTTGCGCTCGGCCGTATCAGCCGCTTTGCCGGGCTGCGCTGGGCGATGGCGGCGTGCATCCAGGTGATCCAGAGCGTGCCACTGCTCGGCCTGTTGTTCTTCTTCTATTTCGGCATGCCTGTGTTCCTCGGCATCCAGGTCCCCGCGATCATCGCCGTGACGGTCGCCTACACACTCTACACCGCCGCTTTCCTCGGCGAGATCTGGCGCGGCGGGCTGGAGGCGGTGAAGCAGGCGCAGTGGGAGGCCGGCGCCTGCCTCGGCCTTTCCGCGTGGCAGCAATTCCGCCACATCATCGCGCCGCAGGCGCTGCGGCTGTCGCTGCCGCCGACCGTCGGCTTCCTGGTGCAGCTCATCAAGGGCACCTCGCTCGCCTCCATTCTCGGCTTCGTCGAGCTTGCCCGCGCCGGCCAGGTCGTGAGCGCGGCGACGTTCCAGCCGCTGCTCACTTACGCGCTCGTCGCCGCGATCTATTTCGCGCTGTGCCTGCCGCTCACGCTCTGGTCCCGCTCCTTGGAGGCCCGCCTCGATGGCTCTCGTTGAAATCCGCGACGTGCACAAGACATTCGGCAAGGTCGAGGTGCTCAAGGGCGTCTCGCTCGACGTCGAGGAAGGCGAGATCGTCACCATCATCGGCCGCTCCGGCTCGGGCAAGTCGACGCTGCTCCGCTGCATCAATGCGCTGGAGAGCGTCGATTCCGGCGAGATCCGTGTCGAGGGGCAGAAGGTCCACGCCGGGATGGCTGACCTCAAGAAATTCCGTCAGCGCGTCGGCATCGTGTTCCAGGCCTTCAACCTGTTTCCGCACCTGAAGGTCGAGCGCAACATCACACTCGCGCCGCTCCTCACCGGCCGCATCGAGAAGGCTAAGGCACGCGCGCTCGCCGAGGACGTGCTGACCCGCGTCGGCCTCGCCGACAAGATCGACGCCTGGCCCGAGCAGCTTTCCGGCGGACAGCAGCAACGCGTCGCCATCGCTCGCTGCCTCGCCATGGCCCCTCACCTCATGTTGTTCGACGAGGTGACCTCCGCGCTCGACCCCGAGCTCGTCGGCGAAGTGCTGAAGGTGATGGAGGCAATGGCCAGGCAAGGCATGACCATGATCCTGGTCACCCACGAGATGGGTTTTGCCCGCAACGTCGCCAACCGCATCGTCTTCATGCACCAGGGCCGCGTCTGGGAACAGGGACCGCCGGCCAAACTGTTCGCCAATCCTGAGACGCCCGAGCTCGCAAGCTTCATCGCTTCCGCGAAATGATCAACCACCCATCCGCCACCAGGAGAGAGTCATGACACTATTGAAGTCCCTCTTTGCGATCGCAGCCACGGCACTCGCCGTGCTCGCTGCCCCCACCCTTGCGCAAGCCGACAAGCTCCAGGACGTGCTCGGCTCCGGCAAGCTGCGTGTCGGCATCCTGACCGATGCCGCGCCATGGGGTTTCAAGGACGACAAGGGCGAGATCGCAGGTCTCGACGCTGATCTCGCCCGGCTGATCGCTGCCGACATGGGCGTCAAGCTCGAGCTTGTGCCGGTGACGGGCGCAGCACGCATCCCGAGCCTGCTCTCGGACAAGATCGACATGCTGATCGCGGGCCTCGGTGCCACGCCCGAGCGCGCCCAGCAGGTGATGTTCTCGCAGCCCTATGCGGTGGTGAATCTCGGCGTTTACGGCGCCAAGTCGATTCCAGCGGCAACAGGCAAGAAGCCCGACAATCTCGAGGGCCGCACCGTTGCGGTCGCCAAGGGTACGACGCTTGACGTCTGGCTCACCGATAACGCGCCGAAGGTGAAGCTGGTGCGCTTCGAGGACACGCCGGCGGCGCTTGCTGCTTTTCTCTCCGGCCAGGCTGATACCTTCGCCGAGAACAGCGCCATCGCGCTGAAGGTGCAGGAGCAGAACCCGACCAAGGAGGTCGAGCTGAAATTCCTGATCCGCCAGTCGCCCGCCCATGTCGGCGTGCGCCAGGGCGAGCAGAACCTGCTCAACTGGATCAACACCGACATCTTCACCAACAAGCTCAACGGCAAGCTCGGCGCCTTGCAGCTGAAATGGTTCAAGGAAGAGCAGACGCTGCCGACGCTGTGAACTTCGGACTGGCTCCCGCGCCCACCGCGGGAGCCTCACCTTCACGAGGAGAAGCCAACATGATCAAACGTTACGTCGTCGGCTCCCGCATGAGCCAGGCCGTCGCCGCCGGCGGCATGGTGCACATCGCCGGCCAGGTCGCCGACGACCGCAAGGCGGGCATCGTGTCGCAGACCCAGCAGGTGCTCGCCAAGATCGACGCGCTCCTGAAGGAAGCCGGCTCCGACCGCTCCAGGCTGATCGCGATCAACGTCTTCCTGCCGCACATCACCGACTTCGACACCATGAACTCGGTCTACGACGCCTGGATCGATCCGGCCAATCCGCCGGCGCGCGCCTGCGTCGAAGCCCGCCTCGCCGATCCCGACCTGCGCGTCGAGATGACCGCGGTCGCCCTGCTGTAACGGCGCCGCTCTTCTTTCAACCTTCGGCCGGCGTCGGCGACGACGCGGCCTCGAGGCCTCCCATGCATACCGGACTGTTTCACGATATCGACTTCGAGAAGGACCAGAAATGGTCCGGCCATCTCGGTATTCCTTTCTCGATCGATCGCTCCCCCTACTATCAGCTCAAAATCCCAATCTTCCGGATCAAGAACGGCGCCGGGCCAAAACTGCTGTTGATGGCCGGCAATCACGGCGACGAATACGAGGGCGAGATCACGTTGACGCGGCTGTATCGCCGGCTCGACGCGAAAGCCGTCAAGGGCGAGATCACCATCCTGCCCTTCGCCAATTGGCCCGCCGTGATGGCAGCGCGCCGGCGCTCGCCGCTCGACGAGGGCAATCTCAACCGCGCCTTTCCGGGCGATGCCTCGGGAACGCCGACGTTCCGCCTCGCGCATTTCCTCGAGCACGAGCTGTTTCCGCGGCATGACGTCGTCTTCGACATCCACTCCGGCGGCACCTCGATGGCGCATGTGCCCTGCGCGCTGATCGAGCGGCAGGGACCGCCCGAAATGTTCGGTCATGCACTGCGCCTGATGGAGGGGCTCGGAATGCCCTTCGCCTTCGTCGCCGAGAACGGCGCGACCGCTCCGACCTCGATGGCCGCGGCCGCACGCGCCGGCGCGATCGGACTGTCAGGCGAATTCGGCGGCGGCGGCACCGTCACGCCGCAGACCATGGCGCTGACCGCGCGCGCCGTCGACCGGCTGCTGCTCGCGCTCGGCCTCGTCCAGGCCCCGGTGCTGGGACCGCATGCGCCGGTCGAACGCGCCACCGAGCTATTGGCCTTGCAAAGCCACGCACAGGCTGTGTTCGCGACGCGGCGCGGCTGGTTCGAGCCCGCGGTCATGGTCGGCGCGCGCGTTGCGGCCGGCGACGTCGCCGGCTGGTATCACGACTTCGAGCGCCCTGAGCTGCCGGAAGAGGTGCTGCGCTTTCCCGCCGACGGCATCGTGATCTCGCAGCGCCTGCACACCGACAGCCAGAGCGGCGACTGCCTGGTCCAGGTCGGCCGCGCGCTATCGCCCGACGAGGTGATGGGACGGTGAGCTTTGGAGACGTTGCCGACATCAACTAATCTCGGGAATCGATGACCGATCCGGCAAAGCCAGGCTATGACGACGTGGTGCGCATCCCGGCGCCGCCCGGCCGCAGCGCTGCGGCCGGACGGCCGCCGCGCATCGAGGAAGTCGCGGAGCGCGCGGGCGTTGCGCCGATCACGGTGTCGCGGGTGCTGCGTCATCCCGAGAAAGTCAATCGCGAGACCCGCGAGCGCATCCTGGAAGTGATCGAGGCGACCGGCTACGCCTCCAACCCGCATGCACGCGCGCTACGCTCGGGCCGGTCGAACCTGGTCGTTGCCTTCGTCTCCAACATCCTCAGCCAGCAGTTTGGGCTCGCAGTGCGCAGCCTCGCCGCCACGCTGGAGCCTGAAGGCTTCGAGGTGCTGGTTGGCCAGACCTCCTACTCCTACGCCAAGGAGGTCGCGATGATTCAGTCGTTGCGCGGCATCCGACCCGCGGCGGTGATGTTCACCGGCGTGATCGAGCTCGAGGAGAATCGTGCGGCGCTTGTCGAGCTCGGCATTCCCGTGATCGAGACCTGGGCGTTTCCGCGCGATCCGATCGACATGCTGGTCGGCCTGCCCAATGCGGATGCGGGTGCGATGGCCGCGCGCAGGCTGGCCGATGCCGGACATCGCCGCCTCGCCTTCATCGGCCGCAGCAGCGGCCGTGGCGCGCTGCGCCGCGACGGCTTTCGCGCAACGGCGGCGCAACTGGGCCTCGAGATCGTCCATGAGGTCGGTGTCGGTGAGATCGCGGGGCTGACCGACGGCCGCACCGCCTTCACCACGCTGCTCGAGCGCGGCGGCAACGTCGATGCCGTGTTCTGCGCCAACGACCTGCTCGCGACCGGCGCGCTGATCGAGGCCCGCGCCCGCGGCATCTCGGTGCCACGCGATCTCGCCGTGCTCGGCTTCGGCGACAATGACGTTGCCGATCAGATCACGCCGGGCCTCACCACCATCTCGTTCGATGCGACAGCCATCGGGCGCATTGCAGGCGAACTGCTGCTGGCGCGCCTGTCCGGCACACCGCGCGCCGAGCCGCGGCTCGCGATCGACCTGTTCCTGGTCGAACGCGGCAGCGTCTGAACGTGTTTACGCGACGCTCTTGAGATCCTGCTGGATCGCGGCCAGCAGGGATTGCAGCGCCGCGCTGTTCACCGGCTTTGCCGCAAGATTATCGGCAGGCGGCTGACTGGCCGGCTGCGCAGCCTTGACCGGACGCTTCGGGAACGGTGGCGGCGGTGCCGGCATCGGAGGTCGAGCAAAATCGCCCTCCTCCTCGGCGTGAACGAACTTGCCATGGATGACGTCGTCGTGGCGGCCCATGACGAACATCGCCACCCAATAACCGGCGGCCAGCAGGATTACGCAGAAAACACTGATCTCTAACATCGCTACACCTAAAATATGCGCGATGATTCAATGCCTTCGACTTGGCGTCAATGAACCGGCGGTCACACTTGCGGGTTTTGCGGGCAAGTGTGGCCGATCGGCTACTCTTTGTTAACCATTGATGTCCGGCGTTGTGACGCCGGCGCAACAACCATGGCGCTCCAAGCCCTGGGGAGACCGCTTCCGGCCTGACAGCTAGGCCTTGTCCGGCCCCACTCGCACCAGCTGCTTGCCGAAATTGGCGCCCTTCAAAAGGCCCATGAAGGCACCGGGAGCGCTCTCCAGGCCCTCCGTGACGAACTCCTTGTACTTGACCTTGCCCTCGCGGACCCAGGCCGACATGTCCCGCAGGAAGTCGCCATGGCGGGAGGCGAAGTCGGAGACGATGAAGCCGCGGAAGGTCAGCCGCTTGGTCAGGGTCGCGCGCATCATGGATGCGGCCCATTTCGGCGGCTTGGCCTCGGTGTCGTTGTAATGGGCGATCAGGCCGCAGACCGGCACGCGCGCGAACGGATTGAGCAGCGGGAACACCGCCTCGAACACCGCGCCGCCGACATTCTCGAAATAGACGTCAATGCCCTTTGGGCAGGCAAACTTCAGCTTGGCCGGAAAATCGGTTTCGCGATGATCGAGACACTCATCGAAGCCGAGCTCCTTGACGACATAGTCGCACTTGTCCTTGCCCCCGGCGATGCCGACCGCGCGCGCCCCCTTGATCTTCGCGATCTGGCCCACGGCCGAGCCGACCGCGCCGGAGGCGCCTGCGACGACGACGGTCTCGCCTTGTTGCGGTTTGCCGATGTCGAGCAGGCCCGTGTACGCGGTCATGCCGGGCATGCCGAGCACTCCGATGGAGGTCGAGATCGGCCCGAGCTTCGGATCGACCTTGATCAGTCCCTTGCCGTTGGAGATGGCATGCGTCTGCCAGCCGGAGCGGATGCGGACGATGTCGCCTTTGGCGAAATCAGGATTGTTGGAGGCCGCGACCTCGCTGACCGCCTCGCCTTCCATCACGCCGCCGATCGGCACCGGCGCGGCGTAAGACGGCCCCTCGCTCATGCGCCCGCGCATATAGGGATCGAGCGACAGCCAGATCGTGCGCAGCAGGACTTCACCCGCCGCAGGCGTCGGAACAGCGAATTCCTCCAGGCGAAAATCAGACGGCTTGGGCTCACCGACGGGACGCGCGGCGAGAACGATGCGTTTGCCTTGGGACATGATGGCTTCCTCCACTTTTCTGTCACTGCGAGCGAAGCGAAGCAATCCAGTCGCGTCAACACAAAAGCTCTGGATTGCTTCGCTGGGCCCGCAATGACGAGATGGAGAAAACCGGTGCCTCATTCTCCATCGCCATGGCCGGGCTTGACCCGGCCATCCACGTCTTGCTTCGTGGCATCGTCATGCCCGGGTCAAGCCCGGGCATGACGAAGGAGAGAGCGAAGATCTAACCCCCGCCCGGATAGTTCGGCGCCTCGCGCGTGATCGTGACGTCGTGGACGTGGCTTTCGCGCAGGCCCGCGCCGGTGATGCGGACGAACTGCGCCTTCTCGTGCAGCTCCTTCATGTCGCGTGCGCCGACATAGCCCATCGCGGCGCGCAAGCCGCCGGCGAGCTGGTGCATGACGTTGCCGACCGGGCCCTTGTACGGCACCTGGCCCTCGATGCCCTCAGGCACGAGCTTGAGCGTGTCCTTGATGTCCTGCTGGAAGTAGCGATCGGCAGATCCGCGCGCCATCGCGCCGACCGAGCCCATGCCGCGATAGGCCTTGTACGAGCGGCCCTGCCACAAGAACACTTCGCCGGGCGTCTCGTCGGTGCCGGCGAGCAGCGAACCGACCATGGCGATGTCGGCACCAGCGGCGAGCGCCTTGGCAAGATCGCCGGAGAACTTGATGCCGCCGTCGGCGATGACGGGAATGTCGGACTTCTTCGCCGCTTCCACCGCATCCATGATCGCGGTGAGCTGGGGAACGCCGACGCCGGCGACGATGCGCGTGGTGCAGATCGAGCCCGGCCCGATGCCGACCTTGATGCAGTCCGCACCGGAATCGATCAGCGCCTGCGTGCCTTCGGTGGTGGCGACGTTGCCGGCAACAACCTGCACCGAGTTGGACAGACGCTTGATCCGGTTCACGGCGTGCAGCACGTGGCGGGAATGGCCGTGCGCGGTGTCGACGACGACGAGATCGACGCCGGCATCGATCAGCCGCTCGGTGCGCTCGAAGCCGCTATCACCGACGGTGGTGGCGGCGGCCACGCGCAGGCGGCCCTGCGCGTCCTTGCAGGCGAGCGGATGGGCGACCGCCTTCTCCATGTCCTTCACGGTGATGAGGCCGACGCAGCGGTACCGGTCGTCGACGACGAGCAGCTTCTCGATGCGATGCTGATGCAGCATCCGCCGCGCCTCGTCCTGGCTGACATTCTCGCGCACCGTGACGAGGCCTTCATGCGTCATCAGCTCGGAGACCTTCTGCCGGCGGTCGGTCGCAAACCGCACGTCGCGGTTGGTGAGAATGCCGACCAGCTTGCCCGGCGTGGACTTGCCGGCGCCGGTGACGACGGGAATGCCGGAGATGCCGTGATCGCTCATCAGCTTGAGCGCGTCGTCGAGCGTGGCCTCGGGGCTGATGGTGAGCGGGTTCACCACCATGCCCGACTCGTAGCGCTTGACCTGCCGCACCTGGGCGGCCTGCCCTTCGGGATCGAAATTCCGGTGGATGACGCCGAGGCCGCCGGCCTGCGCCATGGCGATCGCCATGCGGGCTTCGGTGACCGTGTCCATGGCGGAGGCCATGATCGGGATGTTGAGCGGAATGGCGCGAGTGACCCGGGAACGGATGTCGACCTCGCCCGGCATGACGTCCGACAGGCCCGGCTTCAACAGCACGTCGTCGAACGTGAAGGCTTCGCGAATGCCTTGAAGTTGCACCGTGGCCATCTGCCAACTCCTTCCTGCGGCCCTGCCGCAAATGCTTATGGATGAGCGCCGCCCTCGGCGTACCTTGCGGCAACGCCGGAGAATCGGAGCCCATCGGTGGGGTTGACGCGGGTCGATAGCACGGCTGCGTGACGAATCAAAGCAATTCGGACCGCCGGCCAGCCATGCACAGGCTTTTTAAGTAAATTCGGCGTGGACGGCCGGTTCAACGTAGATGGCTGGGCGACCCAGCCACCGTCATTGCGGGGGCGCGACGAAGTCGCGAGCCCGGAATGACGAGGGAGCGGGCGCGTCGTCACGCAGGATTTAGGTGCTATGCGTTGATCCGCAATGGTCCCCGGGGAACGGCGGTGATAAGCCGCAACTCCGCCCTTCCTTCCGATTTTCATTACCAATCCGTCATGGTCGACAAGCAACGCGTCATTCCGCTGATCGTGGCCACCGCTCTCTTCATGGAGAACATGGATTCGACGGTGATCGCCACCTCGCTGCCGGCGATCGCGGCCGACATCGGCACCAGCCCGCTGACGCTGAAGCTCGCCATTACGTCCTACCTGCTGTCGCTCGCGGTGTTCATCCCGGCGAGCGGCTGGACTGCCGATCGTTTCGGCGCGCGCATGGTGTTCGCGATCGCGGTCGGCGTGTTCATGGTCGGCTCGGTCGGCTGCGCGCTCTCGACCTCGGTCACCGACTTCGTGTTCGCGCGCATCCTGCAAGGCATGGGCGGGGCGATGATGACGCCGGTCGGACGGCTCGTGCTGCTGCGCTCGGTCGACAAGAGCGCGCTGGTGAACGCCATGGCCTGGGTGACGGTCCCTGCCCTGATCGGCCCCGTGATCGGGCCGCCGCTCGGCGGCTTCATCACGACCTACGCCTCCTGGCACTGGATCTTCCTGATCAACATCCCAATCGGGCTGCTCGGGATCTTCATGGCGCTGCGCTTCATCGACCCCATCAAGAGCGAGACGCAGGAGCCGTTCGATCTCTACGGCATGCTGCTCGCGGGCATCGGCCTCGCCGGCATCGCATTCGGCCTTTCGGTGGCCGGGCTCAACCTGCTGCCCTGGAGCACGGTTGCGGCCCTGGTCGTGGGCGGCGCGATCTCGATGACGCTCTATGTCCTGCACGCGCGGCGGACGGGATCGCCGGTGCTCGATTTCTCGCTGCTGAAGCTGCCGACGCTGCGCGCGGCGATCTACGGCGGCTTCCTGTTCCGCCTCGGCATCGGCGCGCTGCCCTTCCTGCTGCCGCTCTTGATGCAGATCGGCTTCGGCCTGTCGCCGTTCCATTCCGGCCTCGTCACCTTTGCGTCCTCGCTCGGCGCCATGGGCATGAAGACGCTGGCCGCACGCCTCATCCGCACCTTCGGCTTCCGCAATTTGATGACGGTGAACGCGATCGTCAGCGCGTTCTTCCTCGGCGTCTGCGCGCTGTTCACCGTGACGACGCCGCTGCTCATCATCATGGTCATCCTTGTGGTCGGCGGCTTCTTCCGTTCGCTCGAGTTCACCGCGATCAACACGGTCGCCTATGCCGACGTCGAGACCGCGCAGATGAGCCGTGCCACAACGCTCGTCAGCGTCAACCAGCAGCTCGCGGTGTCGGCCGGCGTCGCCGTCGGCGCGGCCTGCGTCGAGACGACGATGTGGTTCAGCCATGTCAGCGAGCTCAATGCCGCCGTGTTCATGCCGGCCTTCGTCGTGGTGGGCCTGACCTCGGCGGCCTCGAGCTGGTTCTTCTGGCAGATGCCGGCCGACGCCGGCCACGAGATCTCCGGCCGCAAGGCGGTGGAGATCGCGAGCCGCAAGGGTGCGGGCAAGGGCGCGGAGAAGGCGGCGGTCAAGGCGGCGACCGAGGATACGCAGAACGTGCGGGATCAAAGGTTGGGGTAGTCTCTCGTCTCGTCATTGCGAGCGAAGCGAAGCAATCCAGAATGTCTCCGCGGAAACAGTCTGGATTGCTTCGTCGCAAGGGCTCCTCGCAATGACGGACCGCTACGCGTTCGCCCCGCCCCGAAATCCCGTCGCCAGCACGTAGCGCTCGGACGAGTCCTGCCTGCTCGCCGCAGGCTTCACGTGGCGCACCGTTGCAAAATCGCGCTTAAGCTGGGCGAGCAGCTCGGCGTCGGCGCCGCTCTGGAACGTTTTGGCGAGGAACGTGCCGCCGGGTTTGAGCACGTCGCAGGCAAAGGCGGCGGCGGTCTCGACCAGGCCGACGATGCGGAGCTGGTCGGTCTTGCGGTGGCCGGTGGTGTTGGCGGCCATGTCGGACATCACGACGTCGGCGCCGCCGCCCAGCATCGCGGTGAGCTTTGCCGGCGCGTCATTGTCCATGAAGTCGAGCTGCGCGAAATCGACGCCGGGAATCTCCGGCATTTCCAACAGGTCGATCGCGACGACCTTGCCCTTGCCTTCCGTGGAGCCGACGCGCTTGGCCGCGATCTGGCTCCAGCCGCCGGGCGCCGCACCGAGGTCGACCACGGCCATGCCTGATTTCAGCAGCCGAAACTTGTCGTCGATCTCGAGCAGCTTGAACGCGGCGCGCGAACGATAGCCCGCCGCCTTGGCCTTGGCGACATAGGGATCGTTGAGCTGCCGTTCCAGCCACAGCTTCGACGAGAGCTTGCGCTTGCCGCCGGTCTTGACCTGGACGTGCAAGCGGCCGGTGGTGTCCTTGGCCATCTCACCAGCTCCTGAGCGCGCCGTCCTCGCGCATCATCTCGACCAGCATGCCCTCGCGCAAACCGCGGTCGGCGACGCGCAGCCGCGGCAGCGGAAAGGCGTGCCTGATGGCATCGAGGATGGCGCAGCCGGCGAGCACGAGGTCGGCGCGCTCGACGCTGATGCAGTTGTTGCCGGCGCGCTCCTCGTAACTCATCCCGACCAGCTTGCTGATGGTCGCGGTGATGTCGGCATCGTTCATCCAGATACTGTCGACGCGGCGGCGGTCGTAGCGCGGGAGGTTGAGATGGATGCCCGCGAGTGTCGTCACCGTGCCCGACGTGCCGAGCAGATGCATGTCCGCAAGGTCGCGGCCGTGCTCTGCCGCGAACGGCGCGACGTGATTGGCGACCTCGCGCTCCATCGCGGCATAGATTTCCGGCGTGACGTCGCGGCCACCGAACTGCTCGGCAAGCGTGACCACGCCGAACGGGATCGACATCCAGGCCCGGATCCGCGGCTCCGGATTTTCCGGATCGCGCTCGATCCGCACCAGCTCGGTCGAGCCGCCGCCGATGTCGAACAGGATCGCCCCGCGTCCCCTCGGGTCGACCAGCGGCGAGCAGCCGAGCACGGCGAGCGCCGCCTCGGTCTCACGGTCGATCACCTCGAGCTCGATGCCGGTCTCGGCTGCGACGCGGCTGCGGAAACCTTCCGCATTCGCGGCCGCGCGGCAGGCCTCGGTCGCAATCAGCCGCAGCCGCCGCGCCTTCCGCAGATTGATCTTGTCGCGGCAGATGCTGAGCGCCGCGATGGCACGCTCGATCGCGGCATCGCTGATGCAGCCCGTTGCCGAGACGCCCTCGCCGAGCCGGATGATGCGCGAGAAGGAATCGACCACGCGAAAGCCGTCTTGGGTCGGACAGGCGATCAGAAGCCTGCAATTGTTGGTGCCGAGGTCCAGCGCCGCGTAGACGCCGGTTCCCGGCGCCTGTGCGCCGACGGCCGGTTCGGTGGCCAACGCCACCGCCGCCATCGACCCCAGCTCACCGTGCAGCCCATGGCCGTCGCGGAGCCGCGTGTGGTCATTCATACAAACTGTCTTTCCGCGGCCCAATGGGCCGATCTGGAATTGCTTTTTCGCCTGAAACATTAGCAGCGCGGCAGGCCTGCGCAACAACGCATCACATAGGACCATGTCCATTCGTGCGTTGTCGTGAACGGGGTGGTGGGTTATCTGAAGGACTCCGGTCTCCCGCTGCCGCGAAAATGCGCAAATACCGGCTTTTCAGGTCAATTCCCATGCAAGAACACACCAAATCGTCCACGCTCGAGAACGCTATTGCACTGCAAAAATATGGCGTCGGGCAACCCGTCCGCCGCAAGGAGGACGACACGCTGGTGCGCGGCAAGGCCCGCTATACCGACGATTTCAACCTGCCCGGCCAGGCCTATGCCGTGGTCGTCCGTTCCACGCACGCTCATGGCATCATCCGCGGCATCGGCATTGACGCGGCTAAGGCGATGCCGGGTGTGCTGGGAGTTTGGACCGGCGCCGATCTCGACGCAGCCGGCTACGGCCCCTTCACCTGCGGCCTGCCGCTGAAGAGCCGCGACGGCTCGCCCCTGCTCCAGACCAACCGCCAGCCGCTCGCGACCGACAAGGTCCGCTTCGTCGGCGATCCCGTCGCCTTCGTGGTGGCCGAGACGCTGGCGCAGGCCCGCGATGCCGCTGAAGCGGTCGAGGTCGATATCGAGCCGCTGCCGGCAGTGACAGACCCCGAGGAAGCGGCTAGGCCCGGCGCGCCGCAGCTCTACGACCACATCCCGCACAATGTCGCGCTCGATTACCATTATGGCGACATGGACAAGGTGAACGCTGCCTTCGCCGGCGCCGCCCATGTCACCAAGATCGACATCGAGAACACCCGCGTCGCCGTGGTCTCGATGGAGCCGCGTGTCGGCCTTGCCTCCTACGACAAGAAGGCCGAGCGCTACACGCTTCAGGTGCCGACGCAGGGCGTCGCCGGCAACCGCGCCAATCTCGCCAAGAACCTGAAAGTGCCGAACGAGAAGGTGCGCATCCTCACCGCTAATGTCGGCGGCTCCTTCGGCATGAAGAACATCAACTATCCCGAATACATGTGCATCCTGTATGCGGCGAAGGCGCTGAGCCGGCCCGTGAAGTGGCTGGACGAGCGTTCGACCAGCTTCCTCTCGGACAGCCACGGCCGCGCGCAGAAAATCCACGCCGAGCTCGCGCTCGATGCCGAGGGGCATTTCCTCGCGGCCAAGCTGTCCGGCTACGGCAATCTCGGCGCCTACATCACCGGCGTCGCGCCGGGGCCGCTCTCGCTCAACACCGGCAAGAATTTTTCCAGCGTCTATCGCACGCCGCTGATGGCGGTCGACATCAAGACGGTGCTGACCAACACCACGCTGATGGGCGCCTATCGCGGCGCCGGCCGGCCTGAGGCGAACTACTACATGGAGCGGCTGATCGACCGCGCCGCCGACGAGATGGGCCTCAACCGGCTGACCCTGCGCAAGCGCAACTTCATCAAGCCGAACCAGATGCCGTTCCCGGCCTCCTCCGGCGTCACCTATGACAGCGGCGACTTCCAGGCCGTCTTCAACAAGGCGCTCGAAATCTCCGACCACGAGAATTTCGTCAAGCGCAAGAAGGAGAGCAGGAAGGCCGGCAAGCTGCGCGGCATCGCCGTCGGCTCCTATCTCGAGGTCACCGCGCCGCCGAGCCCCGAGCTCGGCAAGATCGTGTTCGATGCCGATGGCTCCGTGCAGCTGATCACCGGCACGCTCGATTACGGCCAGGGCCACGCGACGCCGTTCGCGCAGGTGCTGTGCGAGCAGTTGGGGGTGCCCTTCGATAGCGTGAAGCTGGTGCAGGGCGACAGCGACATCGTGCACACCGGCAATGGTACCGGCGGTTCGCGCTCGATCACCGCCAGTGGCATGGCGATCGTGGGCGCCGCCAAGCTCGTCATCGAGAAGGGCAAGCGCGCCGCTGCGCACATGCTGGAAGCGTCCGAAGCCGACATCGAGTTTGCCGACGGCAGCTTCACCATCGCCGGCACCGACCGCAGCATCGACATCATGGAGCTCGCCAGGAAGCTTCATGACGGCAAGACGCCGGACGGCGTGCCTGATAACCTCGACGTCGATCACACCAGCGAGCCCGTACCCTCGGCCTTCCCGAACGGCTGCCACGTCGCCGAGGTCGAGATCGATCCGGAGACGGGCGTCGTGCAGATCGTGCGCTACAGCGCGGTCAACGATTTCGGCACGGTGATCAACCCGATGCTGGTTGCGGGCCAGCTCCATGGCGGCGTCGTCCAGGGCATCGGCCAGGCGCTGATGGAGCACGTCCGTTACGACGAGAGCGGCCAGCCGATCACGGGCTCGCTGATGGACTACGCCCTGCCGCGCGCCGAAGACGTTCCGAACATGACCGTCGGCGATCACCCCGTGCCCGCAACCACGAATCCGCTCGGCAGCAAGGGCTGCGGCGAAGCCGGCTGCGCCGGCAGCCTGTCGACGGTGGTGAATGCGGTGCTCGATGCGCTCTCCGACCACGGCATCAAGCACATCGACATGCCACTGACCCCGGAGCGCGTCTGGCGCGCGATCCAGGATGCGAAGGGAGCGGCGGCGTAAGTCTACGCCCTCTCCGCCGTCATGGCCGGGCTTGACCCGGCCATCCACGCCTTCGTGCAGCAAGAACGTGGATGCCCGGACAAGCCCGGGCATGACGATGTAGCGCCAGTGTACCTCTTCCGGCGCCCTACGCCGCCGCCTGCTCGCGCGGCTGGTAGATCGCGGTGTGCTGGCAATGCGCCAGCGGCGTGGTGCCGTTGGCGACGACCAGCGCATCGAGCTCGACGAAGCGATGGCCTTTCTTCTCGTAGTTCGCGGTGACTCTTGCCCGCGCGGTGATCTCGTCGCCGGTGCGCGCGGCGGACAAGAGCTGCATGCAGCTGCCGACGTGGATCCATGGACCCAGAATGGTGTTGTCCACCAACACGCGATTCATCACGCGCTGGATCAGGCCGGGGTGGCCGAGCCCCTCACGCGTGAAGATCGGATCGGCTTCCCTGACGTCGGCGAGATAGTCGGCCGCGTCCTGACCGGCCCAGCGCCGCGGCGTCGCGCCCAGCCATTTGCCGGTCTCGAACGTTGCCGGGCTGACCGGCTTGCGCTCGGCCACGACGGGCACCGCGATGTAATCGCTCAAAGCGACCTTCGGCACGTCCGCCGGCAGCGAGGCCGTTCCGGTGGCGCACAGCTCGGTACGGCTGAACACCTCGATCGTGAGAAGCTCATTGTGCTCGGTCGCGTCGACATCGGCGGTTTCGCCGTCATAGACCGGCTTGATGAAGCGGGCCTCGACCAGCCCGCGCGACAGAAAATCACGGCCCCAGCGGGCAATCGGCGCGTGCATCATGTAGGCGAAGACATCGACGCCGGGGACCAGCCCGCCGGAAAAGCCGAAGCGGCGCGCCACCGTGTCGTCATGCATCTTGTTTTCGGATTGCTTTGCGGTGTTGTAGGCCTCGACGCGGTAGGTTTCGAGCCGGTTCGGCATGGGGCCATCTCCCTAAGTTTCTTGCCTGTATTCTTGTTGTATCAGGGCTAATCGTAGGCATCAGGGAACACCGGTCAATCCCCTCGCCTTTGCGGCCCGAATGCGGTACCACGCGGCGAATGAATGACACTCCCACCCGCATCTATGTCGACGCCGACGCCTGTCCGGTGAAGGACGAGATTTACCGCGTCGCGATCCGCCACGGCGTGCCCGTGAGCGTGGTCGCCGGCAACTTTATTCGTGTGCCCAACGATCCCCTCATCGAGCGCATCGCCGCCGGTGCCGGCATGGACGCCGCCGACGACTGGATCGCCGAGCGCGCCAAGCCCGGCGACGTCGTCGTGACATCGGATATTCCGCTGGCGAGCCGTTGCGTCAAGGCGGGCGCCGACGTGATTGCACCGAATGGAAAACCATTCACGGAAGAGTCGATCGGCATGACGCTGGCGGTGCGCAATCTGATGACGGATCTGCGCTCGGCCGGCGAAGTCACTGGCGGTCCGCGCTCGTTCGCGCCGCGCGACCGCTCCGCCTTCCTTTCGGCGCTCGACCAGACGCTGCGCCGGATCCAGCGCCGCCGCGCCGACCAGACCGCCATGGGTCAGGGCTGATCATGGCGCCGCCGCTGATCCAATTGAAAGACATCAGGCTGACCTTTGGCGGTACGCCGCTGCTATCAGGCGTCGAGCTCAACGTCGCGCCATCCGAGCGCGTCTGCCTGATCGGCCGCAACGGCTCCGGCAAATCGACGCTGCTGAAGATCGCCGCCGGCCTCGTCGAGCCCGACGGCGGCACGCGCTTCGTGCAGCCCGGCGCGACCGTGCGCTATCTGCCGCAGGAGCCGGATTTCGGCGACCACAAGACCACGCTCGCCTATGTCGAGGCGGGGCTAGCGCCGGGCGACGATCAGCACCAGGCGCGTTATCTGCTGGAACAGCTCGGTCTCACGGGCGACGAGAACCCGCACAATCTCTCCGGCGGCGAGGCCCGCCGCACGGCGCTGGCCTATGTGCTGGCGCCCTCGCCCGACATATTGCTGCTGGACGAGCCGACCAACCATCTCGATCTCGCTACCATCGAATGGCTGGAACAGGAGCTCGACAGCCGCCGCAGCGCGCTGGTGATCATCAGCCACGACCGCCGCTTCCTCACCAATCTCTCGCGTTCGACCGCCTGGCTCGACCGCGGCAAGATCAAGCAGATCGACCGTGGCTTTGCCTCCTTCGAGAGTTGGCGCGACGAGGTGCTGGCAGAGGAAGAGCGCGACCAGCACAAGCTCGATCGCAAGATCGTCGACGAGGAGCACTGGCTGCGCCACGGCGTGTCCGGCCGCCGCAAGCGCAACGTCAAACGCCTCGCCAATCTGCATACGCTGCGCGACCAGCGCCGCAACTATCGCGGCACGGCCGGCAGCGCCAGTCTTGCGGCGGCGGAAGCAGAACAGTCCGGCAAGCTTGTCATCGAAGCGAAGGGCATCACGAAGGCCTATGGCGAGCGCCAGATCGTCGAGAATTTTTCCACCCGCATCCAGCGCGGCGACCGGCTCGGCATCATCGGACCGAACGGCGCCGGCAAGACCACGCTGGTGAACCTGCTGACCGGCGGGATGGAGCCGGATTCCGGCACGGTACGGCTTGGGGCCAATCTGGAGATGGCGACCCTCGATCAGCACCGCGAGAGCCTCGATCCCAAAGCGACACTCGCGGAAGCGCTCACCGGCGGCCGCGGCGACCACATCATGGTCGGTGGCAAGCCGAAGCACGTCGTCGGCTACATGAAAGACTTTCTATTCGCGCAGGAGCAGCGTGGCACCCCGCTGGAGGTGCTCTCCGGCGGCGAGCGCGGCCGGCTGATGCTGGCGCGCGCGCTGGCAAAGCCCTCGAACCTGCTGGTGCTGGACGAGCCGACCAACGACCTCGATCTCGAAACCCTCGACGTGCTCGAGGAGATGCTCGGCGACTACGACGGCACGGTCATCCTGATCAGCCACGACCGCGACTTCCTCGACCGCGTCGTCACCTCCGTGATCGCGCCTGAGGGCAACGGCAAGTGGATCGAATATGCCGGCGGCTACAGCGACATGCTGGCGCAGCGCGGCGCCGATTTGAAGCGCGAGACGGCGAAGGCGCAAGCCCCCGCAGAGAAGAAAGAGGAACGCTCCGCTGCTGCTCCCGCGTCCGCGCCAAAGCGGCGTCTGAGTTTCAACGAGAAGCACGCGCTGGAAACGCTGCCGAAAAAGATGGAAACGTTGCACGCCGATATCGCCAAGCTGCAGCGCGTGCTTGACGATCCCAACCTCTATGCCAAGGATCGCAAGAAATTCGATGACACGTCGGCCGCGATTGCCAAGGCACACGACGAACTTTCGGCCGCTGAAGAGCGCTGGCTCGAACTGGAAATGCTCCGCGAAGAAATTGAACAGGCATAACCTATGACAACTCCCCTCGCCGCAAAAATCGCCCGTGAATATGGCACGCCCTGCGCCGTCATCGACATGGACAGGGTCGAGCGCAACATCGCGCGGATCCAGAAGGCCTGCGATGACGCCGGCGTCGCCAGCCGGCCGCACATCAAGACCCACAAGAACCCGACCATCGCCAAGATGCAGGTCGCGGCTGGCGCCAAGGGCATCACCTGCCAGAAGCTGGGCGAAGCCGAGATCATGGCCAATGCCGGCATCGATGACATTCTGATCAGCTACAATCTGCTCGGCGAAGAGAAGATGGCCCGCCTCGGCGCGCTCCAGGCGAAAGTGAACATGACGGTCGCCGCTGACAATTCGACCGTCGTCGCGGGGCTGCCCAAGGCAGCGGCGGCATCAGGCCGCCCGCTCTCGGTGGTGGTCGAATGCGACACCGGCCGCAAGCGCGCCGGTGTCGAGACGCCGGCCGAGGCGATCGCTCTGGCCCGTGAGATCGCCGCATCGAAGGGGCTCGAATTCGCCGGCTTCATGATGTACCCGACCGAAACAGGCTGGGCCGATGCGCAGAAGTTTTATGACGAAGCGCTGGCCGGCGTGCGCGCCCACGGCCTGGACGCAAAGATCGTCTCCACCGGCGGCACGCCGAACCTGAAGAATCTCGGCAAGCTCAAGGGCGGCACCGAGCACCGCTTCGGCACCTACATCTACAACGACCGCATGCAGGTCGCCGCCGGCGTTGCCAGCTGGGACGACTGCGCGCTGCACATCTATTCGACGGTGGTGAGCCGCGCTGCGCCCGAACGCGGGATCTTGGACGCCGGCTCCAAGACGCTGACGACGGACACCGGCGGCCTCGACGGCCACGGCCTGATCCTCGAGCATCCCGAAGCCAAGATCGCGCGCTTCGCGGAGGAGCACGGCTTCCTCGACCTCTCCCGCAGCAACACGCGCCCGAACGTGGGCGATGTCGTCCGCATCGTGCCGAACCATGTTTGCGTCGTCGTCAACATGATGGACGAGGTGGTGATGGTCCGCGGCGACGAGATCATCGGCACGCTGCCGGTCGCGGCGCGGGGGAAGCTGCGGTAGGGCGCGTTGCTCTCTCGGCCAGCTCTTGCGACGAAGCAATCCAGACTACCTCCATGGAGGGATTCTGGATTGCTTCGCTGCGCGCGCAATGACGGTGGTTAGCGGTTGAGCCACGCCCATACACCCCTACCCGCGGCCGCACCGGTCGCAAACGACGCCTGCAGCAAATAGCCGCCGGTCGGCGCCTCCCAGTCCAGCATCTCGCCGGCGGCGAAGACGCCGGGCAGCTTGCGCAGCATGAAGTGCTCGTCGAGCTCATCGAAGGCAATCCCACCCGCGGTCGAGATGGCGCGCTCGATCGGGGCAACGCCGGTCAGCTGAACCGGAATCCCGTTCACCAGATCCGCCAGCTCCGCCGGCGAGAGCGCTGCCAGCGGCCGGCCGGAGGCGATGGCCGCCTCCTGCATCAGGCCGATGCCGACCGGCGACAGCTGCGCTGCCTTGCGCAGGAAGTTCGCCAGCGATTGCTTGCCGCGCGTGCCTGACAGGCGCGTGGTCAGCGCACTTGCCTCAATGTCTGGCCGCAATGCAATGATCAGCGTCGCCTGCCCGAGACCCAGCACCGCTTCACGTAGCTCGGCCGACAGCGTGTAGATCGCACCGCCCTCGATACCACTGTGGGTGATCATGGCCTCGCCGCGAACCGTGTGTGCGCCGATCGTCAGCGCCACGCCCTTGAGCGGCTGGCCCTCGAAGCGTTCGCGGAAGACGTCGGACCAAGCGACCGTGAAGCCGGAATTGGCCGGCCGGAGCCTTGAGATCGCAACGCCCTTCGCCGCGAGACAATCGACCCAGGTGCCATCCGATCCCAGCCGCGGCCAGCTTGCCCCGCCGAGCGCCAGCACCGTGGCGTCGGCTGCGATGACCGTCGGACCGTCAGGCGTTCGAAATTGTAGCTTCCCCTCGTCCCAGCCAGTCCAGCGATGGCGAAAGGCAAACCGTACGCCGGCCGCATCGAGCTGTCGCAGCCAGGCGCGAAGCAAGGGAGATGCCTTGAACGCTTTCGGAAACACCCGCCCGCTGGTGCCGACAAAGGTCGCCTCACCCAGCGCCGCGCTCCAGTCGCGCAGCGCATCAGGCGGAAACGCCTCGACCGCCGTGCGCAGATGCGGCATCGCCTCGCGGTATTTGGCGAGGAAATCCGGCAGCGGCTCGCTGTGGGTGAGATTGAGCCCGCCGCGGCCGGCCATCAGAAACTTGCGGCCCGCCGATGGCATCGCATCATAGACGGTGACGCAGGCGCCGCCTGACGTGAGCACTTCCGCCGCCATCAGGCCAGCGGGACCGGCACCGATGACGGCGATGTCGGTCAGAGCTTGATCCCCGCCCGCGCTGCGGCCTGGGCCACATATTTCTGCGTCTGCTCGAACGCGCCTTGAAGCGCCTTCGCCTTCGACATGTCGCTGATCTCGGCGAAATGCGCGGCGATTGCGTCCGGCGTCCATTCGGATTCCGGCAGGTTGATGCCCTCGCTCTCCACAATCTTGATCACGGCGAAGGAGCCGGCGCCGGCGCCCATGATGGTGCGGGTCGGCGCGTCCTCGCTCAGCATGTACTCGACCGCGGGTGTGATCGCGTTGGGCTTCATCAGTTGCAGCGCCTGCGGCGGCAGCAGCTCTTCGGTCATGCGGGTCGCCGCCGTCGGCGAAATGATGTTGACGCGGATGTCGTTCTTGCGGCCTTCCTCGGCCAGCACGTTCATCAGGCCGACCATGCCGGTTTTTGCCGCGCCGTAATTGGCCTGGCCGAAATTGCCGTAGAGGCCGGAAGACGAGGTGGTCAGCACGATGCGGCCGTAATTGCGGTCGCGCATGCCGGCCCAGGCCGCCTTGCAGCAATAGAAGGTGCCGACGAGATGCACGTCGAGCACCTTCTGGAAATCGGCGGCTTCCATCTTGCCGAACGATTTGTCGCGCAGAATGCCGGCATTGGCGCACATCAGGTCGACGCTGCCCCATTCCTTGGTGGCGCGCTCGACCATGGCGGTGACCTGCTCGAAATTCGAGACGTCGGCGCCGTCGGCCATCGCGGTGCCGCCCGCCTTGCGGATCTCCTCGACCACCGCTTCAGCTGGCGAGAGCGAGCCGCCGGTGCCATCGCGCGCTCCGCCGAAATCATTGACGACGACTTTTGCGCCGCGGCTGGCGAGCCCGAGTGCATGCGCGCGCCCCAGACCATTGCCTGCGCCGGTGACGATGGCGACGCGTCCGTCGAACCTGATTGCCATGAGTGCTTCCTTTCTTCCTTCTCCCCTTGTGGGAGAAAGTGGCGCGAAGCGCCGGATGAGGGGGTGTCTCGGCAGATGAGCGTGTGGAGAGAGACCCCTCACCCGGCTTCATCTCGCTTCGCTCGATTTCGCCACCCTCTCCCACAAGGGGAGAGGGTGCACCGAGCAAGATTTGTCGGCTTTTGAGCAGCGATGGGTTGCCGGGTCAAGCCCGGCAACGACGGGCGGTATTAGGCGAAATAGATCAATCCCAGCCACTCCGCGACCAGCGCGGGCTTGTCCTCGCCTTCGATCTCGACGGTGACATTGGTGCGGGACTGCAACTCGTTCGGCTTGCGCAGCTTGGCTTCCGCTAGCACGAAGCGGCCGCGGACGCGCTTGCCCGAACGCACCGGCGAGATGAAGCGCAGCTTGTCGAACCCGTAGTTCACGCCCATCGTGGTGCCGGCGATGACCGGCATCACCTCGTAGGACATGATCGACATCAGCGACATCGTCAGGAAGCCGTGCGCGATGGTAGCGCCGAACGCAGTCTCCTTCTTGGCCCGTTCAGGGTCGACGTGGATGAACTGGTGATCCTCGATCACGTCGGCATAGCTGTCGATGCGGGGCTGGTCGATCAGGTGCCACGACGACACGCCGATCTCCTTGCCGACCATGGCCTGATAGGCCTCCAGGGAAATCGGCGGCTTCTTCCAGACTTCGTTCACTTAGGTCTCACTCCGTGTCTTCGGCAGTTCCGGAAAATCCTCCTCACGGAATTCCCGGCCGCGCAGCGGATCATTGCGATCATTGTCGCGTTCCAGCCTGCGTAGCTGCACGCGACGAATTTTTCCAGAGATCGTCTTCGGCAACTCAGTGACGATTTCGAGGCGGCGGATGCGCTTGAACGGCGCAAGACGCGTGTGCAGGTGCTGGAAGATTGACAGCGCGGTCGCCGGGGAGCGCTCCGCACCTGACGTCAGCAGCACGAACGCCTTGGGAATGGCGAGCCGGATCGGATCCGGGCTTGGCACGACAGCAGCTTCCGCCACCAGCTCATGCTCGAGCAGCACGCTCTCCAGCTCGAACGGGCTGATGCGATAATCGGAGGATTTGAAAACGTCGTCGGAGCGGCCGACGAAGGTGAGATAGCCGTCCTCGTCCTCGAACACGACGTCGCCACTGCGATAGAGTTCGCCTTCGGCGCCCGAGAGTTTGCCGTCGTCGCCTTGATAGCCCTGCATCAGGCCAGCGGGGCGGTCAGCGCCCAGCACCAGCGCCACCTCGCCTTCCCTGGCCGGATGGCCGTCGGCGTCGCTGACCTGCACGCGATAGCCCGGCAGCGGCCGGCCCATCGAGCCGACCTTGATCTTTTGGCCCGGCGAGTTGCCGGCAAGCGCCGTCGTCTCGGTCTGGCCGTAGCCATCGCGGATGGTTAGGCCCCAGGCGGCCTGCACCTGGTCGATCACTTCGGGATTGAGCGGCTCGCCGGCGCCGCAGACTTCGCGAAGCGCCACCTTGAACGAGGCAAGGTTCTCCTGGATGAACAGCCGCCACACTGTCGGCGGCGCACACAGCGTGGTGACGCCGCAGCGGCCGATGGTGGCGAGCAGGCCTTTTGCGTCGAAGCGCGGCTGGTTGACGACGAATACGGTCGCGCCCGCATTCCACGGCGCGAAGAAACAGCTCCAGGCGTGCTTGGCCCAGCCGGGCGAGGAGATGTTGAGATGGATGTCGCCGGGCTTCAACCCGATCCAGTACATGGTCGAGAGATGTCCGACCGGATAGCTGCGCTGGCTGTGCCGCACCAGTTTTGGTTTTGCGGTCGTGCCCGAGGTGAAATAGAGCAGCATCGGGTCGTCGGCGTTGGTCGGTCCGTCGGGCGCAAAACTCTCGGGCGCTTTCGCCGCCTCGTCATAGGCAAGCCAGCCGCCCGAGGCCGCACCGACCACGATGCGAACGATATTCTCGGCGCCAAGGCTCGCGAACTTCGCGACCTGATCCTCCGCAGCCATCACTGCCTTCGCCTTGCCGCGATCGAGCCGGTCGCGAAGTTCTTCTGCGGTCAGCAACGTGGTCGCAGGAATCACGACGACGCCGAGCTTCATTGCCGCCAGCATCGTCTCCCAGAGCGGAACCACGTTGCCGAGCAGCAGCAAGAGGTGGTCGCCGCGCTTCAAGCCCTGCGCACGAAGGAAGTTGGCGACCTGGTTCGAGCGCTTCGAGAGGGTCGCGAAGGAGAGTTTTGTCTGCTTGTCCTGCGCGGCATCGACAATCCAGAGCGCGGGCCGGTCCTTGCTGTCCGCATCCTTCGCGAGCGCGTCGAACCAGTCGAGCGCCCAGTTGAAGGGAACCGGATCGGGCCAGCGGAAACCTTTGACCGCTGCCTCGTAATCCGTGCGGTGTTGCAGAAGGAACGCGCGCGCTTCCTGAAATGTCGTCATTAGGCTTTCCCGGCTAGACTCCTAACGTGCTTGATAATTCCGGAAAAATCCACCCCGCCCTGCCCGGCTGCGTCGAAAGACTGATAGATCTCCTGCGCATGCTTGCCGAGCGGCGTCGCCGCACCGGCGGCCTTCGCCGCGTCCTGCGCCAGGGTCAGATCCTTCACCATCAGCGCCGAAGCAAAGCCCGGCTTGTAGTCGTTGTTCGCCGGCGAGGTCGGCACCGGGCCCGGTACCGGGCAATAGGTCGTCAGCGACCAGCACTGGCCCGATGAGGTCGAGGCGACGTCGAACAGCGCCTGATGGGAGAGCCCGAGCTTCTCGCCAAGCGCAAAGGCTTCGCTCACCGCGATCATGGAAATGCCGAGGATCATATTGTTGCAGATCTTCGCGGCCTGCCCAGCGCCGGCGCCGCCGCAATGCACGATCTTCTTGCCCATGTTCTCGAGCACGGACTTGGCCGCGGCGAACGCCTTGTCGTCGCCGCCGCACATGAAGGTGAGCGTCGCCCCCTTGGCGCCGCCGGTACCGCCGGAGACCGGCGCATCGACCGAGAGCACGCCGTGCTTGGCGGCCAGCGCATGCGCCTGCCGCGCGCTCTCGACGTCAATGGTGGAGCTGTCGATGATCAGCGCGTCCTTGGTCATGGCAGGGACGACCTCGCTCCAGACGCCGAGCACATGCTTGCCGGCCGGCAGCATGGTGACGACGACATCGGCGCCCTTCACCGCACCCGCCGCGCTGTCGGCGATGCCGGCGCCGTCGGCCTTGGCTTGCGCGCGCGACGCCTCGACGAGGTCGAAGGCGACGACCTTGTGGCCGGCTTTGACCAGATTGGCGGCCATCGGACCGCCCATGTTGCCGAGACCGATGAATGCGATCGTGGCCATCTTCGTTTCCTCCGCTTGAATGTTCTAGTTGAATTTCAACTCGTCGGCGCCGATCTCGGCGAGATACGGCGCAAGTAGCTGCGGCGTCACATCCTCGATCCGCGGCGGCGACCAGGTCGGATTGCGGTCCTTGTCGATCACGGCCGCGCGCACGCCCTCCCGGAAATCATCGCTGCGAAAGACTTCGAGCGCGGCGCGATATTCGCGCACCAGGCACTCTTCCAGGTTTGAGGCCGTGCGTGCAAGGCGCAGCAGTTTTAACGTGACCACCATGCCGCGCGGTGACTTCTCGTTCAGAGTCTTCAGCGTGGCCAGCGCAAACTCGGAGCCGTCGCGCTTGAGTGCAGCGACGACATCCTCCATGCGGTCGAAACCGAACAGCGCATCGATCGTCGCCTGCTTCGCGGTGACCGGCCCGGCCGCCTCGCCCGTCGCAAAGCCATTGATGAGCTTGCTGACGTCGGCCGCGGTCGCGCCCTGACGAACCTTGGTCAGCGCCTCGCGCAACTCCGGCCACTTGGCCGCCGGCACCACGGCGTCCGCGAACTTCGCATGGATCGCGTCGGGCCCGTTCATGGTCTGGCCGGTCAGGCCGAAATAGGTGCCGATCTCGCCGGGCGAGCGCGAGAGCAGCCAGGTGCCGCCGACATCGGGGAAGAAGCCGAGCCCGACCTCGGGCATTGCCAGCTTGGTGCGATCCGTGACGATTCGATGGCTGGCGTGGCCCGACAGGCCGACGCCGCCGCCCATCACGAGGCCGTCCATGAACGCGACATACGGCTTCGGATATTTCGCGATCCGCGCATTCATGACGTATTCCTGGCGCCAGAACCGCGCGCCGAGGTCGCCGCCTTCGTGCGAGCTCTCCCAAAGGCCGCGAATGTCGCCGCCGGCGCAAAGGCCCCGCTCGCCCGCGCCTTCCAGCACGATCACCGCGACATCAGGATCGGCTTCGAACCGGTCGAGCGCCGCATCGATGCCGATGGACATCTCCAGCGTCATGGCGTTGAGCGCCTTCGGCCGGTTGAGCCGGATCACGCCCGCCGCGCCCTCGCGGCGAACGATGAGATCGCCCTCTTCCGCTGAACTCATCGCGCGCCCTCGATCAATTTGCGCGCCACGATGAGCCGCATGATTTCATTGGTGCCTTCGAGGATCTGGTGCACACGCAGATCGCGCACGATCTTCTCGATGCCGTATTCGCTGAGGTAGCCGTAGCCGCCGTGAAGCTGGAGCGCGTGGTTGGCGACCTCGAACCCGACGTCGGTGCCGAAGCGCTTGGCCATCGCGCAGAGCATCGTGGCGTCAGGATCCTTGCGGTCCAGCGCCGCCGCAGCGCGCCACAGGAACGTGCGCGCAGCTTCGAGCTCGATCGCCATGTCGGCTAGACGGAACTGCAGCGCCTGGAATTCGTCGAGGCGTTTTCCAAAGGCCTTGCGCTCCTTCATGTAGCTGCGCGCCTTGTCGAGCGCGGCCTGCGCGCCGCCCAGTGAACAGGCGGTGATGTTGAGGCGCCCCCCGTCGAGGCCGGCCATCGCGATCTTGAAGCCGACGCCTTCTTCGCTTAGCCGATTGGCAACCGGCACGCGGGCGTTCTCGAACACCACGGCACGGGTCGGCTGTGCGTTCCAGCCCATCTTGCGCTCATTGGCGCCGAACGACACGCCCGGCATCTTGCCGTCGATGACGAGCGTCGAGATGCCGCCGGGGCCGTCGCCGCCGGTCCTGACCATCGCCACCAGCAGGTCGGTGCCGCCGGCGCCCGAAATGAACTGCTTCTGGCCGTTGAGCACGTAATGGTCGCCCTCGCGCACCGCGCGGGTGCGCAGCGCTGCCGCGTCCGAGCCGGCGCCTGGCTCGGTCAGGCAGTAGCTCGCGATCAGCTCCATGGTGCAGAGCTTCGGCAGCCACTTCTGGCGCTGGGTGTCGCTGCCGAAGGCATCGATCATCCAGCTCGCCATGTTGTGGATGGAGATGAAGGCTGAGGTGGTCGGACAGCCCGTCGCCAGCGCCTCGAAGATCAGCGCCGCGTCGAACCGCGACATGGCGGAGCCGCCGACGTCGTCGCGGATGTAGATTCCGCCCATGCCGAGGCTTGCTGCCTCGCGCATCACGTCGACGGGGAAATGCTTTTCCTCGTCCCAGCGCAACGCGTGCGGCGCGATCTTCTCGGCCGCAAACGCCAACGCCATGTCGCGAACCGCGACTTGATCCTCATTCAGGGCGAACTGCATGTCGAGCTCGCGCTGCTTGAGTTACTTCATCGTCGGGATCGAGAACTCCGCACCTTCCTTGACGCCGGACGGCCAGCGCGAGGTCACCGTCTTGGTCTTGGTGTAGAAGCGGACCGAGTCCGGACCGTGCTGGTTGAGATCGCCAAAGCCCGACTTCTTCCAGCCGCCGAAGGTGTAATAGGCGATCGGCACCGGGATCGGCACGTTGATTCCGACCATGCCGACGTTGACCTTGGCCGCGAAGTCGCGTGCGGCGTCACCGTCGCGGGTGAAGATGGCAACGCCATTGCCGTAGTCATGGTCCGACGGCAGCGCCAGCGCTTCCTTGTAGTCGTGCGCGCGCACGACCGAGAGCACCGGGCCAAAGATCTCTTCCTTGTAGATCCGCATGTCCTTGGTGACGTTGTCGAACAGCGAACCGCCGAGATAGAAGCCCTTCTCGTAGCCCTGCATCTTGAAGCCACGACCGTCGACCGCGAGCGTCGCACCTTCCTTGATGCCGATGTCGATGTAGCTCTTGACCTTCTCGACCGCCTCGCGGGTCACCAGCGGACCGTAATCGGCCGACGGGTCGATCGACGTGCCGATCTTGAGGCTCTCGACGCGCGGGATCAGCTTCTCCATCAGACGGTCGGCGGTGGACTTGCCGACGGGGACCGCGACGGAGACGGCCATGCAGCGCTCGCCGGCCGAGCCGTAGCCGGCGCCGATCAGCGCGTCGACGGCCTGGTCCATGTCGGCATCGGGCATCACGATTGCGTGGTTCTTGGCGCCGCCGAAGCACTGGCAACGCTTGCCGGTTTGCGCGGCGCGCTCATAGATATACTGCGCGATCGGCGTGGAGCCGACGAAGCCGACGGCCTTGATATCGGGATCGTCGAGGATGGCGTCCACCGCTTCCTTGTCGCCGTTGACGACGTTGAGGATGCCGGCCGGCAGGCCCGCTTCGATCATCAGCTCGGCAAGCTTCATCGGCACGCCGGGATCGCGCTCCGACGGCTTGAGGATGAAGGCGTTGCCGCAGGCGATCGCGGGCGCGAATTTCCACATCGGAATCATCGCCGGAAAATTGAACGGCGTGATGCCGGCGACGACGCCGAGCGGCTGGCGCAGCGAATAGATGTCGATGCCGGGGCCGGCGCCCTCGGTGTATTCGCCCTTCATCAGATGCGGGATGCCGCAGGCGAATTCGGCGACTTCGAGGCCGCGCTGGATGTCGCCCTTGGCGTCGGGAACGGTCTTGCCGTGCTCGCGCGCGAGCAGCTCGGCAAGCTTGTCGTAGTCGCGCTGCACCAGCTCGACGAATTTCGTCATGACGCGGGCGCGGCGCTGCGGATTGGTCGCCGCCCATTCGGGCTGTGCCGCCCGCGCGTTCTCGACGGCGGCCCGAACCTCGGCCTTGGACGCCAGCGCAACCTTGGCCTGGACGTCACCGGTCATCGGCTCGAAAACGTCTGCCGTCCGGCCCGACGCGCCCTTCACTTCCTTGCCACCGATGAAATGTCCGACTGAACGCATGGAATGATCTCCTTGAGGTCGAGCTTGAACGCTTTGACAAATCCTATCGACCTGCATTTATTGGGATTCAAGTCTGAGATATTGCACCATAGATGTGCGAAAATGCTGGATCAAGGCGCTATCGATTGGGACGACTTCCGCTTCGTGCTGGCCATTGTGCGGGGCGGCTCGGTCTCGGCTGCGGCAAAACAACTCGGCGTGGACCATGCCACCGTGATCCGCCGCGTCGACCGGCTGGAGAAGCACCTCTCGGCAAAACTGTTTGACCGGCGCAAGACCGGCTACCTCCTCACCGAGGCCGGCCAGCGAGTCGCCGACAGCGCGGAAGCGATGGAATCGACCATCGTCGCCAACCAGGAACAGGTCGGCGGCTCGGTGGCGCGGCTGACCGGCACGGTGCGGATCGGCGCGCCCGACGGGTTCGGCACCGCCTTCCTGGCGCCACGGCTAGCGCCGTTCGCGGACCGCTACCCCGATCTCGATCTGCAACTTGTGGCCACCGCGCGGCTGTTCAGTCTCTCCAAGCGCGAGGCCGATATCGCCATCAGCCTGACCATGCCGAAGGAAGGCCGCATCGTCGGCCGCAAGCTGCTCGACTACCGGCTCGGGCTCTACGCCGCGCCGGGCTATCTCGACCGCTTCCCTGAGATCACCTCGCGCGAGGCCCTGCCGCAGCACCGCTTCGTCGGCTACATCGAGGAGCTGCTGTTCACGCCCGAGCTCGACTATCTGCCGCAGGTGTCGCCGAAGATTTCCGCACGCTTCCGCAGCGCCAATCTGATCGCACAGCTCAACGCCACGCTCTCAGGCTTCGGCATCGCGGTGCTCCCGCACTTCATGGCAAGCGACTATCCGCAGCTCGTCCCGGTGCTTCCCGAGGAGGTCTCGATCACGCGGACGTTCTGGATGCTGATGCATGCCGACAGCAAGGACCTCGCGCGGATCCGGGCGGTCGCGGATTACATCTCGGAGATCGTAGAGCGCGAGCGGGCGTTGTTTGCGGGGCGGCAAGCACCGATCCCGTAGGGTGGGCAAAGCGAAGCGTGCCCACCACATCAGCCGCAACCGTGGAGAGATGGTGGGCACGGCGCAAGTGCGCCTTTGCCCACCCTACGGCATCCCGCCTAGCTCTGCTTCGTCTTCCTCGCCGCCGCGACCTTCGGCTCGCCCCGTGCGCCAAGCGCACTGTCCCTGCCCGTCTTCAGCACCTCGTCCGACAGCTCGCTCGACCCGGCGATACGCGCCAGCAGCATGGTTCCGGCCATCGTTGCCAGTGTCGCGATCGCCTGCTTGCGTGCCGCCTTGCGCGGCACGTTCGGGATGTAGTCCGTCATCATCTCGATCATCTCGTCGAGCTTGCCGGCAAACGCCTTGCGCGTCTTCGGGCTCTCGCGGGCGATCTCGGCTCCGAGGGCGGGGATCGAGCAGCCGTGGCCGGGATTGTCGCGGTGCAGCGCTGAGAGGTAGCTCTCCGCGATCAGCGCCAATCGCTTCCCCGGTACGGCCTCGCCCGTGAGCTTGCGCCAATGGTCCATGGAGCGATCCATGGCGTAAGCGAAGGCCTCGATCACCAGCGCCTCGCGGGAATCGAAATGCGCGTAGAAGCCGCCATGGGTCAGGCCCGCCTCCTTCATGAGATCGGCAACGCCGATACCATGGGCGCCCTTTTCGCGCAGCCGCACCGAGGCCTTCTTGACGATGCGGTCGTGGGTTTCCTGCTTGTGTTCCCGGGAATAGCGCATGCGCATCTCATTAAATGTCGAAGATCATCTCATAACACAGAAATGGACCAGGCGGTGAATTAATTCGTGTTCAGACATTGCTGATCATGGAGAAGGTTGCAGTTGCATGGACCGCGAGCGCGCCTTTACCGTCGCGCACAAAACCTTCGGTGTAGCTGGTCTGGCGTCCCAGCTTGATGATCTTGCCTTCGGCCGAGATCCGCCCCGAACGGACCGACAGCGGCCGCAGGAAGGTCATCTTCAGGTCGAGCGTCACGGACGATTGCCCGGCTTCCAGCCGGGTCGAGATCGCACATCCCATCGCGGTATCGATCAGCGCCGCCGCCGTCGCCCCGTGCAGAAGGCCGATGGTATTCTCGAGATACTCGCGCGGCTCCAGTTCCATGACAATGCGGCCCGGCTCGACCACGGCCATGGTGAACCCGATCAGCTTTGCGAAGGGTGGCGGCGGTAGCCGGCCGTCGCGAATGCCCAGCATGGCGTCCATACCCGACAGGCCCATCGCAACCTTCGCAACCGGTGCCGGCGCCTGCCAGTCCACCACGCGCTCGCGTCGCTGAGCCGGCGAAAACAGGTCGAGTTGATCGTTATAGGTCATGGCTGCCTCTTTATATTATATTCATCATACTATGCCACGGATTTCGCGCTGGCAACTCCGTCCCCCAGCCGCTTGACAAGCCAGGCGTTTCGGCCCGGAAGTGACCTCGACCGGCGCGCCTTGCGCCGGTCCACGAAACCTTCGAGATGCCACGATGGAAATGCTCAACAATCACTGCGGCGTGACGCGCGACGCGCGCGGCGTCGTTCATGTCGCGATCTGCAACGCCGGCTCCCTCAACATTCTTGGCTCGCCCGTGACCGACGCGGTGCGCGAGGGTTTGCAACGGCTCGCAACCGACCGCAGCGTCCGCGTCGTGGTGCTGCGTGGCCAGAGCGAGAAGAGCATGATCGGCGGCGCCGACATCAAAGAGATGGCCAAGCTCGACCAAACATCGGCCGAAGCCTTCATCAGCCGCTTGCGCGATCTCTGCGAGGCCGTGCGCCAATTCCCCGCCCCCGTGATCGCGCGCATGCCCGGCTGGTGCCTCGGCGGCGGGCTCGAAGTCGCCGCCGCCTGCGATTTCCGCATCGCCGCCCATGACGCACATTTCGGCATGCCGGAGGTGCGCGTCGGCATCCCCTCGGTGATCCATGCCGCGCTCTTGCCGCGCCTGATCGGCTGGGCCCGCGCCCGCTGGCTGGTGATGACGGCGGAGAACATCGACGCAGCCACAGCGCTGGCCTGGGGCCTGGTCGACAGGGTCGCACCGGAGGGTGGCCTGGATGCCGAGGTCGAGCACGTCGTGAAGGCGCTGCTCGAATGCGGCCCCGAGGCGCTGCGGTCGCAGAAGGCGCTGCTGCGGCAATGGGAAGAATTGCCGCTGACGGAGTCGGTGAATTTGAGCGTGAAGGTGTTCGGGCAATCGTTCCTGACCGACGAGCCGACGCGGCTGATGGGCGCGTTTGTGAACAGGAAGCGGTAGGGCAGCGACCCCCGCGACGGAACGCCACTTATTATTCGCATATTCAGTGACGACCCCGCGCTGTCGTCCCGGCGAAGGCCGGGACGACGTGGAGGAGACTTTCGGATCACCTCAACAAATCTCATCCGAACCACGACAATTTCTCATCCCTGCCGCGGTTGCATTTTTTGCGCCGCATCATATGATGATCGTAATCTTACACGTCATCGCCAGGGAGCCCCGTCATGGCCGAAGCCGCCGATCCCGTCGTCATCGTCTCCGCTGCCCGCACCCCGCTCGGCCGCTTCATGGGCGAGCTCTCGCCGGTCCCCGCGCACAAGCTTGGCTCACACGTGATCGGCGCGGCGCTGGAGCGCGCAAAACTCGCGCCCGAGAAGGTCGATGAGGTCTTTATGGGCTGCGTGCTGCCGGCTGGCCAGGGCCAGGCTCCGGCGCGGCAGGCCGCACGCGTGGCCGGCCTGCCCGATGCCACTGGCGCCACCACCGTGAACAAGGTTTGCGGCTCCGGCATGAAGGCGACCATGCTCGCACACGACATCATCCGTGCCGGCTCGGCCGAGTTCGTCGTTTCCGGCGGGATGGAGAGCATGAGCAACGCACCCTATCTGCTCGCGAAGGCACGCGGCGGCTATCGCGTCGGCCACGACCGCATCATCGACCACATGATGATGGACGGGCTTGAGGACGCCTACGAGACCGGCCGCTCGATGGGCGATTTCGGCGAGGCGACCGCGGAAGCCTACCAGTTTACCCGCAAGGACCAGGACGCCTACGCCATGGAGACACTGAGCCGCGCGCGCAAGGCGGTCGAGGGCGGCGCATTCAAGGCCGAGATCGCGCCGATCACGCTGAGCGAGAAAGCAGGCCCCCGCGTCATCGCCAATGACGAACATCCGCTGAAGGTCGATCCCGCGAAGATTCCCGGGTTGAAGCCGGCATTCCGCGCCAACGGCACCATCACGCCCGCCGCCTCCTCCGCGAACGCCGACGGCGCCGCGGCGCTGGTGCTGGCAAAGCGCTCGCTCGCCGATCGCAGCAGCCTGCCTGTTCTCGCGGAGATCAAGGGCCACGCCACCCACAGCCAGGAGCCGCAATGGTTCACCACGGCGCCGATTCCGGCGATCCGCAAGCTGCTCGACAAGGTCGGCTGGAGCGCGGGCGATGTCGACCTGTTCGAGATCAACGAGGCCTTCGCAGTGGTGGCGATGGCGGCGCAGCGCGACCTCGGCATTCCCCGCGACAAGCTCAACATCAATGGCGGTGCCTGCGCGCTCGGCCATCCCATCGGCGCGACCGGCGCGCGGCTGATCGTGACGCTGCTGCATGCGCTCAAGGCTCAGAACCTCAAGCGCGGCGTCGCGGCGCTCTGCATCGGCGGCGGAGAAGCCACCGCGATCGCGGTGGAACGGCTGGCGCGCTGACGCCTGAAAGTCCGAAAACGAGGGAACTCTGTCATTTGCGACAGACGCGTCCCGTGCCATCCTGCAAACTGACGCAGGTCTCTTGCGACCTGCCCATCAATACCGAGGCCCAATGATCTCGAACTGGCTCGCGGCAGCACTTTCCCGCCGCAATATCCACTACGGCTGGGTGATGGTCGGCGTGACCTTCCTCGCCGCGCTGATCAGCGCCGGCACGGTCGGCGCGCCCGGCGTGTTCATCGTTCCCCTGCAGAAGGAGTTCGGCTGGAGCACGGCGGAGATCTCGTCGGCGCTGTCGATCCGCTTCATTCTGTTCGGGCTGATGGCGCCGTTCGCCGCGGCACTCTTGAACCGCTACGGCCTGCGCAACGTCACGCTCGTCGCGCAACTGATCGTGGTCTCGGCGCTCGTGCTCTCGCTCGGCATGACCGAGATCTGGCAGCTCATCGCGTTGTGGGGAGTGGTGATCGGGATCGGCACGGGCATGACCGCCTTGGTGCTGGGTGCGACGATTGCCACGCGCTGGTTCGCAACAAGGCGCGGCCTCGTCGTCGGCATCATGACCGCGAGCGTTGCGACCGGCCAGCTGGTGTTCCTGCCGCTGCTGGCAAGCCTCACCGAACGTTACGGCTGGCGGCTTGCACTCGGCTTCGTCTGCATCATGCTCGGCATCTCGGCACTGGCGGTGCTGCTCGCGATGCGTGACCGTCCGAGCGATGTCGGCCTGCGCCCGTTCGGCGACGACGGCACCGCGCCCCTGCCCGCGCCGCCCGTCAGCCACGGCTCGATCACCGGCGTGGCGCTCGGCACGCTGCGCGACGCTTCGAAATCGACCGCCTTCTGGATCCTGTTTGCAACCTTCTTCGTCTGCGGCGCCTCGACCAACGGCCTCGTCCAGGTACACCTGATCCCGATGTGCCTCGATTTCGGCATCCCGCAGGTGCAGGCGGCCAGCCTGCTGGCGGCGATGGGCATCTTCGACTTCTTCGGCACGATCATGTCGGGCTGGCTGTCGGACCGTTACGACAATCGATGGCTGCTGTTTTGGTACTACGGCCTGCGCGGTCTCTCGCTGATCTTCCTCCCCTTCAGCGATTTCTCGTTCTACGGCCTCTCCATCTTCGCGATGTTCTACGGGCTCGACTGGATCGCCACGGTGCCGCCGACGGTACGCCTCACCGCGCAAAAGTTCGGACCCGAGCGCGCCAATCTGGTGTTCGGCTGGATCTTTGCCGGCCATCAGCTCGGTGCCGGCACGGCCGCCTTCGGCGCCGGCTTTTCGCGGACGGTCTATCAGAGTTATTTGCCCGCCTTCTTCATCGCGGGCGCGCTCTGCGTATTCGCCGCGCTGATCGTGCTGGCGCTATCGCGGCAGCCGAAGACCGAGCCGAAGCCTGCGATGGCCTAATACCGGATCGTGGTGGTGACGCCGAACACCGCGGCGTCACCGATCCGCGAGACACCGGTCGGATCGTTCGGGTTCGGGACACCGCCGGAGGGGCGGAACACGTACTGGAAGTAAGGCGCGATCAGCCAGCCCGGCTTGACGTGCGCCTCGTAGATCATTTCGATCAAGGTCTCGTTGCTGCGCACGGGACTCTGGATGCCGGTAAAGGCCTGCGTATCGATATCGAGGTTGCGCGCGGTGTTCGAGATCCGCAAATAGGCCATCGCCACGCCGAAGCGGTCGAGCGGCCGCCCGGGCGTGAAGCCGACGAAGCCGATGCCGCCATCGAGATAGAGGTCGATTAGATTGCGGTCCGGCGGACTATAGGCGATGCGGCCAAAGGCCGTGATGCCGGGGAGCGAGGCCGAGGTGCTGTTGTCCCGCACCTCCGGCGGGCGATAGAGCACCTGCTCGATCACCGCGAAGATGCCGTAATTGCCGCGAAGCTTTGCAGCAATGCCGCTGCCGCTGGGGTCCGCGATGGACAGGCCCTCCGCCGTAAAGCGCTGGCTGTCGAACGAGCCATAGTGCTTCCACGCGCCCGGCGTGAAATTGCCGGCGAGTGGACGGCCGCCGACATCGATGTCGTAGCTGAACCGGACCTGCCCGATCACCCAGGGCGGATCGTTGACGCGGAATGCCAGACCATGATGGTCGCGCAACTGCGGATCGACATCGCCCGGCCCTGACGGATCGCCGTTGAACACCGCGCCATAGGCCGTGATCTGATCCGATAGCGCCGCCCTGATGCGAATGCCGGGCACCGCGATCGGCGGTGCCGGGCCGCCGGCCGGAAGGTTGGACGCCTTGATCGCTGGCCAGCCAAAGGTCCCGTTGACGAAGAGGTCGTCGGTCTGGCTGTCGAAGAACTCGACGTCGGCGGCCTGCTGGCCAGCCCTGATGTTGAGCCGGTCGCCAAACAAGCTCTGCTCGAAATAGGCGTTGTAGAGCCGCTGATCGGGCAGCGCCTCGATCTCGCTGATGGTGGCGAGGTTCTGGACATAGTTGCGCGACAGCCCGCGGCCGTAGATCACGAAGGCATTGGCGTAGAAGCGGCCGCCGGTCCAGCCGACCAGCTTGTCGAGATCGGCGTCGACCGACAGATCTAAGCGGCCGAAATGGATGGCGCCGCGCGCGACCCCACCGGTCGCGTTGCCGATGTTGTCGGCGATATAGGTGGCGCCGAAGTTCAGGCCCTTGTTGGCGAGCCCGTCATGCCATTCGTTGAACCATTTTGGAAACAGCCATTCCGCCGCGCTCTCGTCCTTGGCGCCGGCGAACGCGTTCGTGCTTGCCACCGTGCTCGCCAGCGCCGCGGCCGCCAGGGATGTATGGGTACTCCAACTCACGATCGGCGCACGCTATTTGAAAATGCCCGTGCGCCGCATGAACAGATAGGCCGCGCCAATTGACGAAGCCATCAGCACCGCCGCCCACAAGAATCCGCTCTCGACGTCGGTGAGCGGCAGACCCTTGGTGTTCATTCCGAAGATGCCGGTAACCAGCGTCGGCGGCAACAGCATGGAGGTCACGATCGAGAGTGTGTGGAGGTGGCGGTTGCTCTCCTCCTCGTTCTTGAAGCGTAGCTCCTCCTCGAGCAGACGGCTGCGTTCGCGCAATTCGACGATGTCGTGATCGAGCCCGTCCAGCCGCTGCGCCAGCTTGCCGGCGTGGATGCGCAAGGCCGGTGCGAGATGATCGGTGTTCTTCTGGTCGAGGCGGTGAAACAGCACGCGCAGGCCCGTCAGCTGCCGATGCAACCTGACGCAGGTGCGGCGCAGCCGGCCGAGATTGCGGCGCATCTCCGGCTTGGCCTCGTCGGCGAGAATCCGCTCCTCGATGTCGTCGATCTCCTGGCCGAGCTTGTCGGCCATCCGATCCAGCGTATCGGCGACCTCGTCGACGATCTTCTCCAGGAGATGGGCGACATTGTCGACGCGATAGCCGCCTTCGAGCACGCGGCGCGTCGCATCCGCCGAGCACAGCGCCTGATGGCGGCCGCTGACCAGGAGATGCTCGGTCATGGCGAAGCGCAGGAACGCGGTCTCTTCGGTGGCGCTGTCGATCTCGCGTACGAGGTCGGAAAATACGCCGTAGACGCAATGATCGATGACGTGAAGCTGCTGGAACGTGTCGCTCGACAGCAGTAGCTCGCGCGCGAGCGGCAGCAGCGCTGATGCCGCGATCCACGACCGCACGCGTGCGTCGGTCAAATTGAAATGCAGCCAGAGCCGGCCGTCATGGCTGAACGCGATCGGCTGGTCGATCGGCAGCGCTTCGGCGCTGCCGTCGCCGTGCAGGCGGAATGCCCACACGAGGCCGGGAATGGCGGGTTCGGCATTCGATATCTCGCTGACAAGCTTTGCCGCCTCAGCCATGGCCAACCCCAACCGCCAACAATGCCCTGCATCCGGAAGATGGCTGACGACAGCTTCCGGACTTCGCACGGCTACTCAATTACGGCTCTGTTACAGTTTGATGATGCCGCGCCCGCCCTACTCCGCAGCCAGCCCCGTCGCGGCCAGCGCCTCGGCTTCCCTGACATAGTCGTGCACGACACGGCCGAACGGCAGCGTCAGGTCGGCGATGTAATGGTGCGCGCCGACGCAGCGGCGGACCGGGAAGTCGGCGACGGGGGCATTGACGTGCGGCACCAGATGCAGACGGCCAGGCCCCATCCACGAGCCCTTCGGCACGATGTCGACGAGGTTGATGGCGACGAGCTGGCAGACTTCCAGGCGGCCGTCGACGCCCGGGATCATCTTCAGATTGATCTGCGTCTTCGACAGCGTGGCCCGGGTGAGATCGCCGTTGCCGGCCATGCTCTCGTGCTTGTAGCCCATCGTGCCCATGGCGACGAGCTGGCCGGCATATTCCAGCGTGCCCGTCAGCGTGTCCTTGACGATCTCGAGCTTGGGATGGGCGTACTTCTTCGGAAAGCCCCAGATTTCGCGGCCGGCCGCGATCGGCGGATCATCGTCCAGATACATCTGCGAGACGAAGTTGACCTCCTCGCCATTGAGGCGTGCCGGAATGACGAGACCGGACTCGGTGTAGCTGCCGAAGCCGGAGGAATCCGGCATCTTGATCCATTCGTAATGCACGATCGGCTGGTCGATCGGCTCGAGCGGCTCGGGCAGGCCGGCGCGGATCAGGTCCGGATCGGTCTCGTAGGTGATGACGAGGAATTCGCGGTTGACGAAGCGATAGGGCCCGGCCGGGTAGCTCGGCCCGGCCGCCGGCATGGACGGAAGTCTCAGCACGTCTTCCCTGCGCATCCTGATCTCCTGTGTGATGTCTTATGTGATGCCCGCCCGGCCGCAACAGGCTTGGTGCGAATTGCTAGCGATCCTCATTGACTGCGATGTGATGAATTTCCGTCAGGCGCGTGACCGGCTGCCATTCGCCTTGCGGTTGACGTGCATGCAGCCGATGCATTGGCGCCGAAGTTGTCATCACCCCGTCACTGCTGGACGCAATCGTTTGCCGCAAGCAGGAGACATCGCCATGGACGCCCGCACGTCGCAACCGACATATCAGACCCATCAGCCGCCCTCGCGGGGCTGGCGGCCGGAGCGCTGCGACCGGGTCGCGCTGGTGCTGCAAGGCGGCGGCGCGCTCGGCGCCTACCAGGCCGGCGTTTACCAAGCGCTGCACGAGGCCGGCATCGAGCCCGACTGGGTCACCGGCGTCTCGATCGGCGCGATCAACTCCGCCATCATCGCCGGCAACAAGCCGGAGAAGCGGCTCGAGGCCCTGCAGATTTTCTGGGAGCGCATCACCAACCGCAAGATCTGGCACTACACGCCGGACGGCGACATCTTCCGCCAGTGGCGCAATCTCTACAGCTCCTGGATGACCTCCGCGATGGGCCAGCCGGGCTTCTTCACTCCGCACCAGGTCAATCCCTGGTTCAGCCCGGTCGGCGCCAAGACCGCCACCAGCTATTACGACACGATGCCGCTGAAGGAGAGCCTGCTCGAACTCGTCGACTTCGACCTCATCAACGAGAAGAAGGTCCGCTTCGCCGTTGGCGCGGTCAACGTGCTCTCGGGCAATTTCATCTATTTCGACAATGCCCATGACGAGATCGAGCCGGAGCACATCATGGCTTCCGGCGCCCTGCCACCGGCGCTGCCGATGGTGCGGATCGGCACCGATCATTTCTGGGACGGCGGCATCGTCTCGAACACGCCGCTCCAGCATCTGCTCGACCAGGAGGACGCGCTCAATTCTCTGGTGTTCCAGGTCGACCTGTTCAGCGCACGGGGCGTGCTGCCGCGCTCGATCCAGGACGTGATGGCCCGCCACAAGGACATCATGTATTCCTCGCGCACGCGCCACAACACCGACGTCTATCGCCGCACCCACAATCTCAAGGTCCTGCTCTACAAGGCGCTGGCGAAAGTCCCCGACGAGCAGCTCTCCGACGAGGACCGCCAGCTCAAGGCGAGCCTGCGCCGCATGCCGGAGATCGCGATCCTGCACCTGATCTACCAGCAGAAGGCCTACGAGGGCGACGCCAAGGACCACGAGTTCTCGGGCACCTCGATGCGCGAGCACTGGACAAGCGGCTATGAGGACACCAAGCGTACCCTGAAGCGCCGCGACTGGATCAAGATGCCCGATGAAGGCATGGGGCTCGTGGTGCACGACGTGCACCGGGAGACGGAGAGCGCGTAATGCGTCATCCGGGTGGCAGCTCAAACAAACAGTGCGAAAACAACCCCATGCACAGTAGCCGGCAGCAGTCGGATCAATGACTTAGCTTGGTGCGTCCGCAACGCCGTTTGACACGTCGGGCAAAACAGGGGCATCATGCCATTATTGCGGAATCGCACGAAGCATCCGCTTCAAGCCAATCGTCCCACATAGTCAGACTGCGCCGCCGCCCCTAGAATGCGCGCGGAATGACGTTGCGAGGCCTGCTTGTGCCCATCAGCGAACACGCTCACCTTTATGCCAACCACAGATTTTTGAGCCGACAACCGACGCTGTTTCCGAGCGAAGTCTCAGCGCGGATCGGCGCTTGTGCGCGTGCTTCAGGCCAGCCGCTGCTCGAGCACTAGGGCGAGCGTGTGAGTTTGGCCGTGATGACGTTCTAACCACCAGACGATCAAGCAAAACTCCTGGAGACACCATGTCCAAAGGAAAAGTACTCGTCGTCGGCTCCAACGCTACGCGTATCGAGATCCAGGGTGGAGGCACCGGTCCGACCGGCCAGTACCTCAATGAAACGGTCGTGCCGGCGATGGCGCTAATCGACGCCGGATACGAGGTGGTGCTGGCCACGCCTGACGGTACGAAGCCGTATATCGATCCGCCATCGGACTCCGCTGAGCATTTTGGCGGCGACGAGAATGCCTACCGTCGGGCCCGCACCTATTTCGACAGCGATCCGTCGATGACCGACGTGAGGACGCTGCGCTCGATCATCGACGAGGGGCTGGATCACTACGCCGCGGTTTTCGTCCCCGGCGGACAGGCCCCGGTGGTTGACCTCATGCAGGATGTCGAGCTCGGCAAGATCCTGCGGTACTTCCACGAGCGCAAGAAGCCGACCGCGCTGCTCTGCCACGGACCGATCGCGACACTGGCCGCCTTGCCGCACGCAAAGGAGTACCGCGCCGCCCTGATCGCCAGCGACAAGGCCAGGATCGCCGAGCTGGGCAAGGGCTGGCAGTATGCGGGATACAAGATGACGGTGTTCACGGCCTCGGAGGAGAAGCCAATCGAGGAGAACTTCCTGCACGGCAAGATCTACTTCACCATGCCGGACGCGCTTGGCGCGGCTGGTGGCGAGGTCAGCAGGAGCGCCATCGACTTCGAGCCTTACGTCGTCGAGGACCGCGAGCTCATCACTGGCCAGAACCCGCGGTCGGATCAACCCATCGCCGCAAAGCTGATCGCCGCGCTCAACCGCGCCACGGTGGCCGCCTGACGAAGCTGCAACGATCGTTGGGGGACCATCGTCCTCCAGCGATCCGGTCATTCTCCTTTGACCTGGATCAATTGCCGGACGTCAGGGATCGAGAACCTCCGGACCTGTCGATGCGGGCCCACCGGTCCACAGGGTCAAGCCACATTGTCGTTAGACTCCCCGCCGCAAACGTGGACAATGCCCTCAAGCGCTTGACGCGCGCAGTGCACACCAAGATGCGCCAGAGGAAACATAATGCCGGCAGCCTTCCCGTCGTCCCTCCCCACCATCCCGACCGCTCCTTTGACCACCGAGATGCGCGATGCGTTGCGCGCGATCGTCGGCGAGAAGGGCCTTATCGAGGACGACCACGGCAAGCAGCCGTTCGTGACGGATTGGCGGGGATTGCTGGTTGGCGGTGCGGGAGCCGTCGTTCGTCCCGCCAACACCGAAGAGGTCTCCAAAGTAGTCCGGCTCTGCCACGAGCACGGCGTTGCGATCGTGCCGCAGGGTGGCAATACCGGCCTGATGGGTGGGGCAACGCCCTGGCCAGCGCACACCGGCATCGTGTTGTCGCTCGGCCGCATGAACCGCATTCTGGAGGTTGATCCCGTCGGCTATTCGATGACGGTCGAGGCCGGCTGCGTTCTCCAGACGCTTCAGGAGACTGCGGCCGGTCACGACAGGTTCCTGCCCCTCAGTCTCGGCGCCCAGGGCTCGTGCATGATCGGTGGCAATTTGTCGACGAACGCCGGCGGCGTGCAGGTGCTGCGTTATGGCAATGCCCGCAATCTCGTCCTGGGGCTCGAAGTCGTGCTGGCCAATGGCGATGTCTGGAACGGACTGCGTGCCCTCAAGAAGGACAACACGGGCTACGACCTCAAGCATCTGTTCATGGGCGCCGAAGGCACGCTGGGCATCATCACCAAGGCCGTGCTCAAGCTATGGCCGGCACCGAAGGACGTCTGCACAGCGTGGCTGGCCATCCGCGATCCGCGCGCGGCCCTTGAGATCCTGTCCGAAGCGCACGCGGCGTCCGAGGACAATGTCAGCTCTTGCGAGTTGATGAGCCACGCCGCCATCGACATGGTGCTGCGCCATATCCCCGGCACCCAGGATCCGCTGAAGGCGGATGCGTCCTGGTACCTCCTGCTCGAATGGTCATCCGCGCGGGCCCGCCAGGACGAGGCCGAGGGCATGTCCGAGAAGATGGAGCAGTTCCTTGCCGATCAGCTCGAGGCCGGTCGCGTGCTCGATGCAGCGATCGCGCAGACGGTCGGTCAGTCGCGCAACATGTGGCGCATCCGGGAGGGCTCCGCCGAGGCCACCCGGGCCGAAGGACCGGCGCTCAGCTTCGACGTGTCGGTCGCGATCTCCAAGATCCCCGAGTTCATCGACAAGGGGCTCAAGGCCGTACTCGACATTCTCCCGACCATTCGCCCCTATCCTTTGGGGCATATCGGCGACGGCAATTTGCATTTTTCGTTGATGGGGCCCAAGGGCATGGATCGGCAGACACTGACCCAGTACACGCCCGCCATCACGCGCGCCGTGAACGATCTCGTCACCTCCATGGGTGGTTCGATCTCGGCCGAGCACGGCATCGGCCTGGACAAGCTCGACGAGCTCAGTCACTACCGCTCAAAGATCGAGCTCGACATCATGCGAACCATCAAGCGCGCGCTCGATCCGCAGAACATCATGAACCCCGGCAAGGTGCTGCGGCTGTGACGGAATGATCGGAGCTCGCGATCACGCGAGCACGGCGTCATCACTGCCCATCCGCGCCGTCATCGTCCTCGACCTGCAGAATGGTCTCCGACAGCAGCGCCGCGGCCTTTTGCAGCGGCGCTATGAACCGGTCCAGTTCGGCGAAGCTCACGCGCGCCACCGGTACGGAAACGCCCAGGCAAGCGATCAACTCCCGATCCGGTGACAGAATGGGAACGGCACATCCCACCACGCCCTTCACGTATTCTTCGTTGGTTTTGGCCCAACCGCGCCGCCGCGTCTCATCGAGAACCTTCATCAGTGCGTGGACGTCGACGACCGTGGTTTCCGTGAATTTGGTCAGGGGGAGCGCGCGGCACAGCTTCGCCCTGATACGCTCGGGCAGTCTGCTCATGTAGATCTTGCCGGTGGACGTGCAGTGCAACGGCGCCGCTTCCCCCGGGTTGAACTGAAGACCCTGCGGCTCCGAAACGCGGACACTGTCGACATAGGCGACGGAATTGTCGCGCACGACGCCGATCTCGCATTGCTCGCCGATTTCTCCCGCGACCGCCCGCAGGACGGCGTGCCGCCGCGCCGTGCGGAAGGCTGCTCCGATCACAGTGGCCGACAGTGTGACGAGCTGGTTGCCCACGACGTAACGCTTGGTCCCCAGCGCCTTCTGCAGGAGTCCGCGATCCTCGAGATTTCCGATCAACCTGTGCGCTGTCGGAAGAGGCAGCGAGAGAGCCTTTGCGATCTCCGCGGCCGAGACAGCTTTGCGCTGGTCGGCCACGTGCCGAACGATCGCAATGGCGCGATCCAGGGGCCCATCCTTCTCCAGGCGCTTCGTCATCTTCTCACCGGCCGAAATAGGTAGCGAAATCAAGATCAACGTCAAGCATTATCATTTTTCGGAATTAAATCTATTGAAATTCGACAATTTCGTTTGTCGAAATCAGGAAAGCTCATATTCTTGGCGTTGCCGGTGATTGACCAGAAGTTGTGCAACGCAGTCTCGCCGTTCCCAGAATCTCGCTCCGCCATTGGCCGAGACCCAAGGGGGTGACGGCGCGCCCAACAGGAGATGTGCATGTCTCGTCACTATGACGTCGACGCGGTGAGGAAGGAATTCCCCGCCGTCGAGCGGATGGTCTACCTGGATTCCGGGTTTCAAACGCCGCTCGCACGTCCCGTGAAGGCCGCGATCGAGCTCTTCCTTCGCGAGGGCTTCGAGATGGCCGGACCAAAAAGCGTCTGGCTCGACCGGGTGGAGCAGACCCGCGCCAAGGTCGCCCGCTTTCTCGGCGTGACCGCCGACGAGGTCGCCTTCACGAAGAACACGTCGGAAAGCATGAACATCGCGGCCAACGCGCTGCCGCTTCAGGCCGGCGACAATGTCCTGATGATCCACGGCGATCATCCGAACAACGCCTATGCGTTCCTCAATCTGCAGCGAAAGGGCGTCGAGGTCCGCTTCATCCCGATGACCGATATCGTCGATGCCGACAGCTTTGCGCCCCTCATCGACGAAAAGACGCGCGCGATCTCGATGTCGCATGTGACCTTCCACGCCGGCCACCGCTTCGACATCGAGAGCGTCGGCGCGATGTGCGCTAGGAAGAAGCTCTATTTCGTCGTGGACGTGATGCAGGCGATCGGCGTCGTGCCTGTTGACGCGAAGGCGATCGGCGCCAGCTTCATCGGCTCTGGAAGCCACAAGGGATTGCTGGTCCCGCAAGGGCTTGGGTTGCTCTATTGGGACAAGGCGCTCCAAGCGCTGGAGCCGACCTATCTGGCGGCCGCGAGCCTCGCCGAGATTCCGGAGGATCTGATTGCGCGCCCCGACAAGATGGCGCCCTCGCCGTCCGCTGGGCGGTTCGAGCTCGGCAACTTCAATCTGCCCGCGGTCCATGCTCTCGGCGCTTCCCTCGACATGATCGAGCAGATCGGGGTGCAGAACATCCAGAACCACTGCTTCGACCTCGGCGATCACCTGATCGCGAGCCTGGACGAGCTGGGCGTTCGCCTCGTTGGCCCGCGCGATCGACAGCACCGCGCGCCGCATATCTACGTCATCGCCCTGCCCGCGGCGGACTGGCTCGGCTATTTCGAGGAAAATGGCGTGCGCGTGTCGCCCGAACGAGACGGCATTCGCGTCTCGCTCGGCATGTTCAACACCGCCACCGACATCGATCGCCTGATCGATGTCGTTCGCAAGCGAGGGCTCACGCGGTCCTCGGCCGCAGCTTGAATTCGACAAACCATGGGAAGGTGAAAAGCATGAAGAAGCTCATTCAGGTGCTGGGACTTCTCCCGGGACTGATGGCCGTCAGTCCAACTCCCTCCGTGGCCGCCGACAGCCCGACGCTGGACAAGATCAAATCCAGCGGCGCGATCACCATCGGCTACCGTGAGGCATCGATACCGTTCTCATATCTCGGGCCCGACCAGAAGCCCGTCGGCTTCTCGCTCGATCTCTGCGGGGCGATCGTCGATCGCATCAAGGAGGCGCTGAAGCTGCCCAATGTGAAGGTGAACTACACCCCGGTGAACTCCTCGAACCGGATTCCACTGATCCAGAGCGGAACTGTCGACATCGAGTGTGGCGGCACGGCAAACGACAAGAAGCGGCAGGAGCAGGTCTCATTCTCCGTTGCCACCTTCGTCAGCCAGCCGCGATGGCTCGTCAAGGCGGATGGGCCCAAGAGCGCGGCAGACCTCAAGGGCAAGACCGTCGTCGTGACCCAGGGCTCCAACGCCGTCGGATTTGCCCAGGGCGTGAACGCAAAGGAGCAGCTCGGCTTCAACATCGTCCAGGCAAAAGACCACGCCGAGTCATTCCTGATGCTGACCACCGGGCGTGCCTCCGCCTTCATGGAAGACGACATCCTGCTTGCGGGCCTCAAGGCCGCGGCACCAAATCCCAATGCACTGAGGTTCCTGCCCGAGGGATACGCCAAGATCTACTACGGACTGATGTTCACGAAGGGCGACGCCGGCTTCAAGGCGCTCGTTGATGAGGTCCTGTCCAAGCAGATGGCATCGGGTCAATTCGAGAAGACCTATGCGAAGTGGTTCAACAGCCCGATTCCGCCCAAGGGCGAAAATCTCGCATTCCCGCTCTCCGAGACGCTCAAGGACAGGATCGCGCATCCGAGCGACGCCGTCGACTAACGCCGGCATCGTTCGGCTCTTCTCGCGAGGTCATCCTCGTTCGCACCTGCACCTGGAGGCTCGCGATGTTCGGAGTGCTGTTTGAACAGGCGGCGGACGGCCAGCGCTATATCGACTGGCTTCTGTCGGGTCTCGGCTGGACCCTGGCTCTGGCTTTCTTCGGCTGGTGGATCGCGTTCGGCATCGGCTTGATCGTCGGCGTGGGCCGCACGGTCCGGAATCGTTTCTTCTCGATCTTGGCCCGGCTCTATGTCGAGATATTCCGGAACATCCCTGTCCTGGTGCAGATGTTCCTCTGGTATTTTGTCTTCCCAGAGGTGGTGCCCAGCGCGGTCGGCGATGCAATCAAGCAAATTCCGCCGCCCTGGGCCTCGTTCTTCCCGGCACTTCTCTGCCTCGGGCTCTACACCGCGGCCCGCATAGCCGAGCAAGTCCGGGCGGGAATCGAAGCGCTCCCACGGGGGCAGATCGAGGCCGCGAGCGCCCTCGGTCTCGGCGGCTACCTCACCTATCGCTATGTCATCGTGCCGCAGGCCTTGCGCCTCATCGTGCCGAGCCTCACGAGCGAGGTCATGGGCATCTACAAGAACACTTCAGTCGCACTCACCATCGGCTTGATGGAGCTGACCGCTCAGGCCCGCCAGATCAGCGAGGCCACGTTCCAGACATTCTCGGCATTTGGCGCGGCGACCATCGTCTACCTGTGTCTGGCACTGATTGCCTATCAAACCATGATGCTGATCGACAGAGCGGTCCGGATTCCCGGCAGCGCCCCCGCCAAGCTCGCTTCTGATCAGGATCTGACTGCCGACATGCAGCAAGGCGGCGCCCTGCCCGGCGCCATGGAGGTTGTGAAATGAACACCCTCGATTTCTCGATACTCGCACAATCCTGGCCCTATCTCTGGTCGGGCCTCCTCTTCTCGTTGTCGCTCACGGCCGCCGCGTTCGTCATCGGCATGGTTCTCGGAACCTGCCTTGCGCTCGTCCAGCACTTCGAGATCCCCGTGCTTGCGCAGATTGTCCGCGGCTACGTCGCGCTGATCCGGTCCATCCCGCTGATCCTCGTCCTGTTCTGGTTCTTCTTCCTGGTGCCGATCGTGCTTGGGCACCTGAGCGGCAACGGCCGCCCGATTCCGATCGGCGCCACATATACGGCCTTCATCACCTTCGGATTGTTCGAGGCGGCCTACTACTCCGAGATCATCCGTGTCGGGCTGCGGGCGGTGAACAAGGGTCAGTTCGAGGCCTGCCAGGCACTCGCATTGTCCACCTACGACACCTACCGCCATGTCGTCCTTCCGCAGGTGCTGCGTGTTGCCAGTCCGATCATCCTGAGCCAGACGATCATCCTGTTTCAGGACACCTCTCTCGTCTACGTCCTCTCGCTGACGGATCTTCTGGGAGCCGCTTCGAAGCTCGCGCAGCTCAATGGCCGGCTCGTTGAAATGTACCTCGTTATCGCCCTGGTCTATCTGGCCATCAGCTCTGCAGCCTCGCAGTGTGTCGCCACCCTCCGCAAGCGATATGCCCTTGCCGCGGTGCGATGACCACCGGGATATCAAGCAGCCACGCATTCGGGAGACGAACATGCCTCAAGAGACTGTCGGCAATGCCACGCAGCCCGGCGCAATCGTCATCATTGAGAACGTGATGAAGCGGTTCGGCGCATTCACCGCGCTGAACGAGATCAATCTCAAGGTCGGCAAGGGCGAGAAGATCGTGCTCTGCGGACCGTCAGGCTCCGGCAAGTCGACGCTGATCCGGTGCATCAACCACATCGAGAAACACGACGGAGGCAGGATCGTCGTCGACGGCGTCGAGTTGAGCCATCGTGTCGCCGACATCAACAGCGTTCGCTCTGAGGTCGGGATGGTGTTTCAGAGCTTCAACCTGTTTCCGCACCTCACGGTCGCCGAGAACTGCATGCTGGCCCCGATGAAGGTGCGCGGCATTTCACAAGCGGAAGCGCGCGATCGCGCACTCGGCTTGCTGCGAAAGGTTCGCATTCACGATCAGGCGGACAAATATCCCGCACAACTATCAGGCGGTCAGCAGCAACGCGTCGCCATTGCGCGGGCGCTGTGCATGCAGCCCAAGATCATGCTGTTCGATGAACCGACGTCCGCTCTCGACCCAGAGATGGTCAAGGAAGTGCTGGACACCATGGTCGAGCTGGCGCGAGAGGGAATGACGATGGTCTGCGTGACGCACGAGATGGGTTTCGCCCGCGAGGTCGCCGACCGGGTGGTCTTCATGGACCGCGGAAGCATCATCGAGGAGGCAGATCCGGAAACGTTCTTCCGAGCTCCTCGCACGGAACGGGCAAGGGGTTTCCTGAGCCAGATCATTCACTAGGGTCTGGCGCGGCCCGGTCGGGGAAAGATCGACCGCGCGACGCTAGCAGCTCTTCTGCTGCAAATGCTGGACGCAGGTGCAGGTGGTCGTCGCCGGATATTTCACGTCGTAATAGGGAAAGCTCGAGGTGGCCGGGCTGTTGGTCGAGCAACGCGGGAACAGGTAGTAGCTGTCCGACAGCTTCACGGTGCCGGCGATGGTGAAGCCGAGGTTGGGCGCGTAGTCGTAGGACACCTCGCTCAAGATGAGCGAGATATTGGCGTTGCTGGTACCGCTCGGCGCGGTGAAGGATGACAGCGTCATCTGCTGACCGACGGCTCTCGCCCCCGTGGAGCTTGTCGATTTGCTCCATTGCACGGTCGCCTTGCCGCTGCTGTCAGTCGACACTTCCGAGACCGTGATCGTCATCAAGGAGGTCGTGCCGCTCTTGATGGGATATGGGGCCATGATGGCGGTCGCAGCTGCAAGGATGCCGTCCATCTGGGACGAGGTGACCGCCGTGTTCTGCGTGACCATGTCGGCGACACTGTGCGCGGTCGCGCTGACCTTGACGTTCATGGCGAGGCCGTTGCCGAGCTCGACGCCGCCGACATAGAGCACCAGCATGAACGGCACCACCATGGCGAACTCCGTCGCTGCGACGGCGCGGTCATCGGTCAACAGGTGCCGAGCGCGAGACGACAGGGCGGAGATCATCAGGTAGCTCCTGGCTCGTTCTGGAACGCAGCGGACGACATGATCAGCCTGTTGCCGTTGCTGAGATTCGAGAGGTTGAAACCGAGCGGCCCGAGGACGACCGGCCACACGTACATGACGCGGAGAACGACGATATCGCCGGCATCGCCCGGATCGTACTGCCAGACATTGGTAACCTTGCCCGAGCTGTCGAAGGTCAGGGTGGGCATCGCCGTGTTCGCTGATGTCCACGAGGTCGCCACCTGCATGTCGACCATCAGGCCGCTGCAATTGAACAGGATCACGATCTGATCGCAGACTTTCTGCTTGAAGACCGCCTGCGTCATCTGCGCGGACTGGACCTGCCCCGTCAGGACGAGGCGCGCCGACTGGCGCACCACGGATTCGAGCATCTGCTGGGCAAAGAAGACCAGGAAGGTCTGGATCAGCGCGATGATGAGGGCGAGGAACGGCGCCGCGATGAGCGCGAATTCGACGGCCGTGGCGCCCCTATCGTCCCGCGCGAAGGCGGCACAGCGGTTGCGGCGTCTCTTGGTTGTTGCGGCGGATCCGAGCATGGCCCCTTCCCTACTGCACGAGGCTGGCCGTGCTGGACGCGACCTTGAGGAAAAGGTTCGTCAGCGCCGCGGAAATGTCGCCGCCTGTCTGTACACTCGCATACAGGCCGGGCGACGCGCACGACTGCAGCCGTGTTGCGATCGTGCCCGTAGACGAGGATGGATTGTTGAATTGCGCGATCCGGCTGTTGTACCAGCTGTCGGTCGGCAGCTGCAGATATTCGGTGTAGAGGACCGCGATGCGAATCCCGCGGTTCTTGATCGTCGTGCATATCGACGTGTTGAGCGGCTGCTGGCATCGCACGGTCGAGCTGTTGCCCGTCGGGAGCGGATAGGTGGCGGCTGCGTCGCAGGTTCCAGGCTTCGGCATCAGCTTGTCTTCCACGCCGTCGGTGACGAGAAAGACCACCTCCTGCGGCGTGTCGCCCGACTGGTTGGTGCCGGTGCCGGGATTGGGCATGATGGTGTTGACGCCCGTCAGCCCGCCCGAGATATCCGTGCCGTAGTCGGTGCTGTAGACGCAGTTGCCCTTGCTGTCGAGAATGATGCAGTTCTGGTGGTCGACCGTCATGAGCTGAATGTTGGCGATCTTCGTGCCGGCGGTGGTCGGGGTGGTCAGCGTCTGGATCGTGTTGAGGGCGTAGTCGAAGGTGTAGATGGCGGCCCTGTAGGTGGTGTTGTTGAGCGCCGACATGCACTGCATGACACCGCCGGACACACCCGACTGTGGGCACGACCAGGGTCCGACCAGCAATTGCGTAACGGCATTCTGCACGAGGTCGATGCGCAGCGTGACGTTGTTGTTGCGTGCGATCGTGAGGTTGTCCTTGGTCGAGGAGGTTGCGCCGCTGTCCTTCTGCGGATTTGTCTCGTGGCACGCGAACGCGCAATTCTTCGAACCCGACGGCTGGTTCTTGGTGTAGTTGATCATGTTGGTGATGTCGGTCTGGGTCGCCGCGATCGCCATCGACGGAGAATCGTCCAGCAGCAGGTAGAAGTTCATGTTGGGCGCGCTCGACGCCTTCGCCGTTGCAGAACCGGAGACATCCCAAGTCTGCTTGCCGAGAACGCCGGGGAAATTATTGACGGACTTCGCGCTGTAGGAAACCGTGATGGACCGCGCGAGACCGGAATCGGTGACAGTGACCGTCGGCGTCGGCACCTCCGCCAGACCGGGAAGATTCGACTTCGCCGCAAAGACGGCTTTCGCGGTCGCCTTGACGACTTCGGCATCGGTCTGCGTCAGCATGGCGGGCCGCACGGCTGCGATCGCGGCGGCGTCGGCGGCTGCGTTCAACTGCTCCCGCTTGCGCAGGGCCAGCGTGTAGTCGAGCGTCATGCCCAGGAGAAAGATGGTCGGCACCATCATGAGCGCGAAGATAATGGCGACGTTGGCCTTCCGATCACTCGCGAAACGGAGCACTACGCGGCGGAGCATGACCTTCATCCTGATTGCCGCCGTTGCGGCAAAAACACTTCCTGAAATCTCGTGATGAGAGAGGCCGCAGCAGTCCTGCCGCCGGTCACCCGCGCATCGCAGTCGGGAATATGGATATGGCCTTCTTAATCAACACTTACGGGCAATCGACAAACATGGACCGCAGCAAAGTGCCGTGTTCCATATTGAGAAAGCATCATTAACGTCGCATAAACGCGATCGTGGAGAATGCCGGTAAGGATCAACCGGCGACAGGCCCAGATGGCGGCATCCTGGCCTGGCTTGCGGCATCCTCGCCTGGGACATGGAGGGCCCGCGGCTACTCCGGCCAGCCCGCCGCGGATGCCCCCTCACTGCATCGCAGCAGCGATCTTTTCCGCCGACATCAGGACCGGGAAGTTGGTGTTGGCGCATGGCACCACCGGGAAGATCGAGGCGTCGACGACGCGCAGGCCCTGCACGCCTTTGACGCGGCCCTGGCTGTCGACCACGGCCATGGGATCGTCGGCCCGGCCCATGCGACACGAGCAGGAGGCGTGCCACACGCCGATGGTCGCCTTGCGCACGAAGGCTTCCAGCGCCTCGTCGTCGTTGATCACCTGATCGAAGGTGAAGCCCTCGACCACGAAATTGTCGATCATGTAGTGACGCAGCGCCGCCGGCCCGTCCATCAAGGTCGCGGCGATCCTGGTGAGGATCTTGTTCCTGGTGTTGACCACGCCGATCTTGCGGACCTTGTCCGTGTAGGCGGCCGGGAACGGCTTGTCCGTCACCTTCTTGACGACGTCGCTCATCTGAATGGCCGCCATCTTGCGGAAGCCACTCATCAGGCGATCGAGGTCACGCCGGTCGGACAGCAGGTTGAATTCGACGATCGGCTCCGCGGCGGGATCGCTCGAGGCGAGCTTGACCTGTCCAGTCTCGGAATAGGTCTTGTTGACAAAGGTCAAGAGCGAGCCGATCTGCTCGCCGACCGCATGCCAGGCGGATTTGCTGAGCAGAACGACGAACATGTCACCCTTCGGCACGGCCGGCAGACCGGAGGAGTAACGCAGGCCAAGCTGCATGTGTCGCCTTGTATGCTCGTTCATGCGCGCTCCGCGGCGAACGAAGGAGGACAGCGAGATCGAGGGATGATCCATCAGCCGCTGGCCGACGCCCGGCAAGCCCATCAGCACGGGAATGCCGAGGTCCTTGAGGTGACCGACCGGCCCGATGCCGGCGCGCAACAGATGCGCCGGCGAATGGATGGCGCCGCTGGAGAGAATGATCTCGCGTCCGCGGAATTCCTGCTCCCGCCCGTCGACCACAGCCTTCACGCCGACGCATTGCGTGCCTTCGAACAGCAGCTCCCGAACCTGTGTGCCGGTGGAGATCGTGAGGTTGGCACGCTTGCGGGTGTCGCGATCGAGATAGCCCATGGCGGCCGAGACGCGTTGCTCGGCCTGGTTGGAATGCGTCACCGGGAAATAGCCATCGACGAATTCGCCGTTTTGGTCAGCTAAGAACTGGTGGCCGGCCTGCTGGAAGGCCTCGGCAAAGGCCTGCGAATGCCGCGTCCAGTGCTCGCGCGGGATGCGGCGCACCGGAATCCTGCCGTCCTTGCCGTGGTACGGCCCATCGAAATCGAGGTCGCGCTCGACTTTCCTGAAGAAGGGCAGCACGTCCTTCCAGCTCCACCCCGCAGCGCCCCGCGCCTCCCATTCGTCGTAGTCGGTCGGCGCGCCGCGATTGGCCATCTGGCCGTTGATCGACGAGCCGCCGCCGAGCACCCGCGCCTGCTCGTATTTGCGCAAGGGCGGACGTCCCTCGTTCGGATTGTTGTGGCTGACGATCTGGGTCGTGACCTTGAGCTCGGTCCAGTGGAAGCGCGGATCGAAATAGGCCGTGCCCGGATAGCTGTCCCTGATCTCGGCCGGCTCGTTGCCGGGCGGTGTGTCCTGCCCGGCTTCGCACAGCAGGACCTTGTTGGCGCTTTTTGCGGAGAGCCGGTGGGCCAGCACGGACCCTGCCGAGCCGCCGCCCACGATAATGAAGTCGTACACGATTAGCGCGTCCTCTTGTTCTTGCCGGGGGAACGTAGCGCGTCGTTGTCTGGAGGTCACGCCATCGCTGCCGCGACAAGACTGTCGCGGCAGTCGCGATGATGCCTGATTATCAAGGCCTGATCGTCATGTTTTCAGGCGGCCCTGCCTTGCGCAGCGGCTCGGCGAGGCGCGCGAACTCGCACAGGAGCGATCTCGTCTTCCTGGGATCGATGATCTCCTCGACCCAGAACTTTTCGGCCGAGCGGAACGGCGAGCGCAGTTTGTTGAGGCGCTCCTCGATCTCCCTCAGCTTCGCCACCCTGTCCTCGGCCGCATCGATGTCGGCGCGGTAGGCCGCTTCAATGCCGCCTTCGAGCGGCAGCGAGCCCCAATAGGCGGACGGCCAGGCGTAGCGAATCGAGAACCGGTCGGCCGGCTGATGCACGACGCCGGCGACGCCGAAAGCATTGCGCAGGATCACGGTACACCAGGGCACGGTGGTCTGGTTCACCGCGGCCATCGCGCGGACACCGTGGCGGATGGTGGCGGCCTTCTCGGCATCGAGGCCGATCATGAAGCCGGGGCAGTCCATGAGATAGACGACCGGCAGGTGGAAGGTTTCGGCGAAATCGACCCAGCGCACCACCTTCTGGCAGGCATCCGCGGTCCAGGAGCCGCCATAGTGAAAGCTGTCGCTGGCGAGCAGCAGCACCGCCCTGCCCTCGAGCCGCGCGAGGCCGACGATAACAGGCTTGCCGAAATTCTTGGCGACCTCGAAAAACGAGCCCCTGTCGACGACCGACTCGATGATGGGCCGCATCTTGTAGACCTGCTTGCGGTTGCGCGGCACCGCGTTGAGCAGCGCTTCCTCGGTGCGCTCCGGATCGTCCCTGCACGGCAAGGTCGGCGGCAGCTCGTAGACCGACGACGGCAGATAGGAGAGGAAGCGCCGCGCGCAGGCAAAGGCCTCCTCCTCGGTGTCGACGGCATGATCGACCGCGCCGGCGCGGGTCTGGATGTCGGCACCGCCGAGCTCTTCCTTCGAGAGGTCCTGCCCCAGCGCCTTCACCACCGGCGGGCCTGCGACGAACATCGCGGACTTCCGGGTCATGATGGAATAGTGGCTGGCGGCAAGACGCGCAGCGCCCAAGCCCGCCACCGAGCCGAGGCCGAGCGCGACCACCGGCACGCGCGACAGATTCTCCGTCGTGAAGTGATACCAGCGCGTGCCGCCGATGCCGCCGGGCAGATTGGCTGCGCCCTTGGTCTCGATGGTCTTGACCGAGCCGCCGCCGCCGGAGCCTTCGATGATGCGGACGATGGGCAGGCGGAAGTCGTGCGCCATCTCCTCCGCCATCAGCGGCTTTGCGGAAATGGACGCATCGGCGGAGCCGCCGCGCACCGTGAAATCGTCACCGACCACGACGATCGTGCGGCCATCGACGCGCGCCCGGCCGAACACGCAGTTCGCCGGCGTCAATTTCTGCAGCTCGCCGCTGGAATCGTACTCACCGATGCCGGAGACGGCACCGATCTCGTGAAAACTTCCTTTGTCGATCAGTCCGTCGATGCGCTCCCGAACAGTCAGCCGGCCCTGGTCATGCTGTCGCTTGACCTTGTCAACGCCGCCCATCTCCCGCGCGAAGGCTTCGCGCCGGGCGAGCTCGTCGAGTTCCGGCTTCCAGTTCATTCACTCCCTCCGAGTTGATCGGCTTGTTATTGTTGTGCACGGCCATTGCGACCGGTTTACGCGAGATACGGTTGTTGAAGACGTCACCTTCCGCGCCTTCCATCAGGCTGCCGAGTGAGCGGCCGAGCGTGAGCATCAACGGGGCGACTTCGGCATGCAGACGCTGCTCGTCATACATCGCAGCGAGCAAGCCGATCGTGATGACGACGAAGGTCTGATATTGCGGCGACCAGATCGGCACCGCGAGCCCGTTGATATGCGGGCTCCACAGACCGCAGGCCACGACATAGCCGCGCTCACGCAGTGACTGCCGGTTGGCCTCGATGCGGGGCCTGAGGATCTTCACGGCCTCGGGGGCTTCCCGCTCCATCTCCGCAATGAAGGCGTCGCCCACCTCGGGCGCCAACGCCGCGGTGTAGGCCGCGCCTGCCGCGGTCGAAGCCATCGAGATACGGCTGCCGGTGCCCTCGTGCAGGCCGAGCGCGCTCGGCGAGCGCGCGAACTGGAGATAGACGAGATGGAAGCGATCGGGCACGACGAATCCGACCGTGCCGGGAAGCTGCTCGGCGACCTCCTGCAGCCGCTGGCGGATCATGCTGCGCAGCTGCGCGCCCTTCATCATCGAAGCGCTCATCGCCACCGCACTCGGGCCAATGCGATATTTCTGATCGCGCGGCAGATAGACGAGCTGGCCCATGCGGGTCAGCGTGTGCGTGAGCCGCGACACCGTCGAGCGCGGCAAACCGCAGCGATTTGAAATCTCGAGATTGCCGAGCCTGCTATCGTGGCCCTCGAAGCATCGCAGCACGTCGAACGCGCGCGACACCACCTGGATGACATCACCCTCGCCTGCGTCGCCAGCGAGTGCACCTTGCCTACTCAACCGCTCCGATCGTCGTCCCATGTTCCCTACCGGTCTGTTCCGCTCTGCGGAATTAAATTCCACTTGCAGACGACGCTACCTCAGGCATTTTGCGACGACAACAAAAAGGCGATGGCATGCCAGAAATTAAGATCGTCACGGAGGTCGCGGGTCGCATCTGTTCAACTCCCGTGCAAGTTGGAGGAACCGTTGCGGATGGCGACGACGTTGTAGTGGTCGAAGCGATGAAGATGGAGATACCCGTGCCTTCGCCTGCGAGCGGCACCATCACGTCGCTTCTCGTCAAGCTCGACGACGTCGTCGCCGAAGGACAGGCGATCGCGATCGTTGCAAACTGATTGCGCTATGCGCCGCTTCCGCGACAATCTGTCAGCCTCATTCCTGCACGCATGGGGTACGGCGTTGCCATCGCTTGATCGCGGTGACATGATCTGTTTCAAATAAAAAACTGTTTCAAACAAAGAACGAAAATCTTCGCGGCAAAAGCGGAGATCATTGGAGGGAAACATGCTTCGTGGGCTGCTCGTGCTCGCGCCTGCCTTGGTGGCGGGCATTTCTGTTGTGTCTACACGCTATGCATCCGCCGAGGATATCAAGCTGCCGGCGACATTGACGTTCACCGCCTATGACACCGGCACCGCCGGCTTCAACATCGCGGTCGGCGTCGGCAAGATGATGAAGGATAAATACGGCACCGATGTGCGCGTACTCCCCGCAGGCAACGACGTGGCACGCCTTGCACCGTTGCGCGCCAAGCGGGCGGCCTCCGCGGCGATGGGATCGGGCACCTATTTCGCGCAGGAAGGCGTGTTCGAGTTCGGCTCGAAGGAATGGGGTCCGCAGCCGCTCCAGATCCTGCTCTCGTCCGTCGACTGCAATTGCGGCTCGCTGGGCGTGGCGGCCGACACCGGCGTGAAGGAACTGAAAGACCTCAAAGGCAAACGCGTCGGCTTCGTGGTCGGCTCGCCCGCGCTGAACCAGAACTCGCTCGCGGTGCTCGCCTTCGCAGGGCTGACGCAGAAGGACGTCAAGGCCGTTGAGTTCGCAAGCTACGGCGCGATGTGGAAGGGGCTCATCAACAACGACGTCGATGCCGCCTTCGGCACCACCATCACCGGCCCGGCCAAGGAAGCCGAGACCTCGCCGCGCGGCTTGATCTGGCCGCCGCTGCCGGCCAAGGACAAGGAGGGCTGGGCGCGAATGCAGAAGGTCGGCTCGTTCTTCTTTCCGCAGCTTGCGACCTGCGGCGCCGGCATCTCGCCACAGAAGCCGGTCGAGCTCGGCAATTACCCCTACCCGATCTTCGTGGCTTATGCTTCGCAGCCGGCCGATCAGATCTATGCGATCACCAAGTCGATGATCGTGAACTACGACGCCTACAAGGACTCAGCGCCCGGCGCCGGCGGCCTCGGCGCCGACCGCCAGACCAAGAACTGGGTGGTACCGGTGCATCCCGGCGCGGTGAAGGCGCTGAAGGAAGCCGGCCAATGGAGCGATGCGCAGGAGGCGCACAACAGCAAGCTGATCAAGCGCCAGGAGGTGCTCGGCGCCGCCTGGACGGAGTACGGCAAATCCAATCCGCCGTCCGACGACAAGGCGTTTCTCGACGGCTGGATGAAGGCGCGCGGCGCAGCGCTTGCGAAGGCCGACATGCCGAACGGGTTTGATGAATAGTGTTGCGACGGAGCTGATGGTCGCCAGGACGCGGTGCGCTCCCTCTCCCGCCTGCGGGAGAGGGTTGGGGAGAGGGTGTCTCCACGGCGGGATTCCCCCAGAGGCGAGAGCCCTCACCCGGCGCTGGCGCGCCGACCTCTCCCGCAAGCGGGAGAGGTTGAGCCCGCGGCCGCATTCGATTCAACCAACGGCCATTCGCTTTAGTTAACGTTAGCTGCCCACGCGCGGGATCGATCATGTCGTCTGCTTCCACCTCCACCGGCTCCACGGACGAAGTCAAGCGAGTCGTGTTCGACGATCCGCATGGCGCCGCCGGCAACATGCAGGAGGCGGAGGTCACGCGCGTGCGCACCCTGCGCGGCGCCTGGCGCTGGACGCTGGTGGTCGCGACGGCAGCGACCATCCTGCTCTGCATCAACCAGCAATTCTCGCTGCGCTTCTTCATCGGCTACACCCAGCTCAACACGGAGTATTTCTATCTCCTGATCGCGCTGATGCTGCCGTTCACCTTCCTGATCTTTCCAGGGACGGCGCGCGCTCCGCTCGATCGCATTCCCTGGTACGATCTCGTCCTGTTCGTCGCGACGTTCGCTGCGGCCATCATGCTGATGTCGAACGTGCGCAAGGCGGCGGAGGCGGGCTGGGAATTCGGCGGCGCGCCGAACGGTGTGATCGCCGCGGGCCTCGTGATGTGGGTGATGCTGATGGAAGCGCTGCGGCGCACCGGCGGCTGGAGCCTGCTCCTGAGCGTGTTCCCCTTCACCGTCTATCCGCTGTTCGCCGAGGCCGGCTGGCTCGGACCGTTCTGCGGCACGCAATCGACGCTGGAGCAGGCCACCGCCTATCACGTGCTCTCCGGCGAAAGCCTGCTCGGCATTCCCATCCAGGCCTTTGCCGACACCGTGATCGGCTTCCTGGTGTTCGGCACCGCGCTGATGATGACGGGGGCCGGCAAATTCTTCATCAACCTCTCTTTCGCAATGTGCGGCACCTTCCGAGGCGGCGCGGCGAAGGTCTGCATCTTTGCCAGCGGCCTGCTCGGCATGATGTCCGGCTCGATCATCTCCAACGTTCTCACCGCCGGCACCATGACCATTCCCGTCATGAAGAAGAGCGGCTTCCGCGCCTCCTATGCCGGCGCGATCGAGGCTTGCGCCTCGACCGGCGCGGTGCTGGCGCCGCCCGTGATGGGCGCGACCGCCTTCGTGATCGCGCAGTTCCTCAACGTCAGCTACGCAGAAGTCGCCGTCGCCGCGATCATCCCGGCCGCGCTCTATTACGTCGGCCTGTTCATGCAGGTCGATACCTACGCTGCGCGTCACGGGCTGAAAGGCATCCCGCGCGCCGAGCTGCCGCGGGTCATGGATACGATCAAGGACGGCTGGTACTACGTGTTCGTCATCGCGCTCCTGATCGTGATGCTGCTCTATTTCAAGCGCGAGAGCCACGCGCCGTTCTACGCCACGGCCCTGCTGCTGGTCCTCAACCAGCTCTTCTCCAAGGACACGCGCTGGACGTTCGCGACCATCGGCAAATTCCTGGAGGTCAACGGCCGCACCTTCGTCGAACTGGTCGGCATCCTCGCCGGCTGCGGTCTTCTGATCGGCGCGTTCTCGATGACCGGCGTGGTATCGAGCCTCGCCAACGATCTGCTCCACATTGCCGGAGACAATGCCTTCTTGCTGCTCGGCATGTGCGCCCTCACCAGCCTCATTCTCGGCCTCGGACTGACGACGACGGCCTGCTACATCTTCCTCGCCATCCTGGTCGCGCCCGCGCTGGAGAAGCTCGGGCTCAACCGCATGGCGGTCCACATGTTCATCTTCTACTGGGGCATGCTGTCGTCGATCACGCCTCCGGTCGCGATCGCCTCCTTCGCTGCCGCAGGCATCGCCGGCTCGCCAGCGATGAAGACCGGCTGGGAATCGATGTGGGTCGGCAGCATCATCTATTTCATCCCGTTCTTCTTCGTGCTCAATCCGGCGCTGGTGCTGCAGGGGCCGAGCCCCTACTTCGCCGGCCTCGGCCTGATGGGGCTTGCCGCGTTCGGCACGCTGTTCATCTGCGGCGGCATCCAGGGCTACCAAGCCTTTGTCGGCGACCTCCGCGGCGCCGGCGTGCTGGAGTGGCCCATCCGCGTATTGCTGGTGATCGGCGGCTTCGTAGTGGCAACGCCCGGCGGCGGAATCATGCCGCTGTCGCAGATGCAGGTGACGCTGCTCGGCCTGGCGATCCTCGTGCCCACGACCTTGCTCGCCCTGCTCCTGGTTCGCCGGCAGACCATCGTACCGGACGGGTTGCGCGCGCCCTGATTGCGTTGCACAAGAGAGGCGATGGAACCGCTGTCGCCCTCCGCCTGGACCCGCTCAAAGCCGCCCTTGCTGCGGTTTCTGGAAACTTGCCTCAACGAATTCTCGGCCGAGACCTCAGGCAGCGTTGCCGACTACATCCCCGAGCTTGGTAAGGCCGACCCTGCCTGTTTTGGCATCAGCCTCGCGACGCTGGACGGCCATGTCTACGAAGTCGGCGACTCCAGGGTGCCCTTCACCATCCAGTCGATGTCGAAGCCGTTCGTGTTCGCGCTGGCGCTGGACCTCTTGGGCGCAGGCAAGGTCGAAAGCGCGATCGGCGTCGAACCCTCCGGCGATCCCTTCAACTCGATCCGGCTCAATTCCGACAACCACCCGTTCAACCCGATGGTCAATGCCGGCGCGATCGCCTGCACCGGGCTGATCTACGACAGCAAGGGCACGGGCGCCTTCGAGCAGATCCGCCTGGCGCTCAGCCGCTTTGCCGGCCGCGATCTCGCTGTGGACGAGGCCGTCTACAGCTCGGAGAGCCAAACCGGCGACCGCAACCGTGCCATCGGCTATCTCCTCAAGACCAACGCCGTGATCTCCGACAACGTCGCCGGCGTGCTCGACGTCTATTTCCGGCAATGCGCGGTGCTGGTCACCGCGCGCGACATCGCGGTGATGGCGGCGACGCTCGCCAATCGCGGCATCAATCCGGTGACGGGCGAACAGGTGCTGAGCGCTTACGCGATCTCGCGCACACTCTCGGTGATGACGTCCTCGGGCATGTACGACTATGCCGGCGAGTGGATCTACCGGATCGGCATTCCCGCCAAGAGCGGCGTCGGCGGCGGCATTCTAGCCGCGCTCCCTGCCCGGCTCGGCCTCGGCAGCTATTCGCCCAAGCTCGACAAGCACGGCAACAGCGTGCGCGGCATCAAGGTCTGCGAGGCGCTGTCCTCGCATTACGATCTGCACATGCTCAACCGCAGCGACGACGCGCGCAACGCCGTCATCGCCGACTACGACATCGGCAAGAGCCCGTCGCGGCGCGTCCGTCGGCCGCAGGAGCGCGAGATCCTGGCGGCGCATGAGCAGGAGGTGCGGGTCATCGAACTGGTCGGGACGCTGTCGCTGTCGGCCGTCGACTACGTCTCGCGCCGGCTCGCAGGCCAGCCGCGGCCGCAATTCGTGATTTTCGATCTTCACCGCGTCACCTCGACCACGCGCGCCGGTGCGCGGCTCGTCGCCGAGGCCTTCGAGGAGCTCGCGGCGCTGAACGTGACCGTCGTGCTATCCGGCGTCAGGCGCGCCTCGAGGGAATGGGACACCTTGCGGGAATGGACCGCGGAGCTGAAGAACGTCCGCGATTTCTACCTGCTCGACGCCGCGATCGAATGGGCCGAGGACCAGATCGTCTATCGCTATGGCGGCTCGATTGACTTCCACGAGACCACCGAGCTTGCCGAGCAGCCGCTGCTCGCCGGGCTGAGCGAGGACGAGCTGGCCGATCTCGCTGTACTCTGCACCGTCAGGAGCTTTCCGTCCGGCGCAAAAATCGTCACGACCGGCGATGTCGCCGACGCCGTGTTCTTCCTGCGCAGCGGCGCGGTCCACGTCACGCTGCCCGATGGCGTCAGGCTGGCGACGCTCACCGCCGGCATGGCCTTTGGCGAGATGGCGCTGCTGGAGGCAACGCGATCCGCCGACGTGTTCGCCGACATGGCAGCCACCGCGTTCGAAGTGCCTTTGATGGATTTCGAGCGCTTCCGCAAACAGCACCCGCGCGCCAGCGAGCGCATCATGCGCAACCTGGCCCAGCTATTGGCCGACCGCCTGATCGTCGCCAATGCGAAGGTGGATATTTTGACGTCGACGTGAGCGCCGGCGGAAGCTCAAAAGAGTTCGTCATGCCCGGGCTTGTCCCGGGCATCCACGTTCTTTGCGCTGCGTGGCAAGGCGTGGATGGCCGGGACAAGCCCGGCCAAGACGCCGTGGAGGCTGTCGGCGCCCTCAGCTCACACCTTGCTCAGCGGCTCGCCGCCTCGCCTAGCCGCCGCTTGATCTTGGCGGCGCTTGCCTCGAGCAATTCCGATGGTTTCTGGCCGGTCGCGGCGCACAGGCAGGCCCAGTAGTAGATGACATCGCCGAGCTCATCGACGAGACCTGCCTTGTCGAGCCAGTCATCGCGCAGCAGCTTCTTGATGTGATCGGCCACCTCGCCGGCCTCGCCGGCAAGGCCGAGACCGAGATAAGACAGCCGTTCGTTGGTCGGGTGCTCTTCGACTTTCGCAATGGTCGCGGCCCAGGCCGCATATTCGTCGATCGTCATCGGCATGCCTCGCCGCTTCTATCGGATCAGCCGACCACTTCCGTCACCGGCTGAAGATCGATCTCGAAGGTCTCCAAGAACTTTGACGTCATGATGTAGAAGCCGACCGAGAGCTGGAGCTCGACCAGAGCGGCCGGCGTCAGCCTCGATGCGATTGCCTTGAAGGTCGCATCCGTCGGCTTGTTCAGTTTCACGATCTCGTCGGTGAAGGCGAGCGCGGCACGCTGCACCTCATTGTAGCAGGCCGCCGTCTGCCAGTTTGAGAGCGCCTCGTTCTGCTCGTCGGTGACGCCGACGTTCTTGCCGATGCGCTTGTGCGCGACAATCTCGTACGGCGCCTCGCACAGGATTCCGGTACGCGTGATCGCGAGCTCGCGCACGACCGGGTCGAGCTCACCCTTGTGGCGGATGGCGCCCCCTAAACGGCAGTACTGCTCGAAATAGCTCGGCGAGTGCGCCATCATGCGGAAAATGTTGGCGTTGCGGTTCTTGTCGAGGATTTCGCGGGTGCGATCGGACGCCTTGGACGGGTCGCTGTAGTTGATGCGGGCCATGATTTTCCTGAAGTTTTCCCAGAAGTTCTTCCCTAAAACTTTCTCGGGCTATTGATGCTTTTTGTCGTTGTCGATGAGAGTTCCGCGAAACTCTATTCTTGCGCCGACGCAGGAGCAACATCATCGAGTCAAATTGCCGCCGCATTGCTGATCGACCTTGGCACAGTCGATATTCGCCGCGTGGGGACAAATCGCGGTGAATACTCGCAAGTGGGGTGTTCCGAGTAAAATAATTGGCCGTCTTGCGCTCACCACGCAACGATGAGTCACGCCCAAGTCTAGGGAGAAAACGGCATGAAGGAAGCCACCAAGGGGGCGGCCTCGGAAGCGCTCGCGCATATGCTGGCGGTGACGGCGATGCTCGTCATCGCCAGCATCTTGTTCTACGGGCGCTAGGTCAAAGTTTTCGTCATTCCGGGGTGGCGCCTCGCACAGCGCCAGGCCCAGAATCCCGTTCCAGGTTCGGTCCCTTGGACCGCCCCCGAATGACGAATTCCTCTATTGGTCTCTCTGTTTCTCTTTCGTGAAGAACGGTACGAGCTTGCCGGCAAAGGGTTTGAAGCTCGCAGTGACCGAATCGCCGATGGCGAGATCGTTCTCACCGTGGGCCATCATGCGAAACCCCTCGACACAATCGACCAGCAGGATGTTGTAGGGCACGTGCGCGCGCGTCTCTGATGTGGCGGCACGGCAGACCAGCGAGGTCGCGTAGACCCTGCCCTTGCCGCTGGCGCGCGCTTCGTGCGGATCGGACACGCCGCAGGCGGCGCAGAAGGCGCGGTGGAAATACTGCACATGGCCGCATCCGGCGCAGGTTTGATAGGTGATCGCCGGTTCGCCCCTGGTCCAGTCGGCTAGACGCTCGCTCATCGCACCCGCTCCAGGAACATGCTCACATGGGACGACAGCACGCCGCCATCGCCGTGCAACAGCGCGATCGAGGCGTCGCGCACCTGTCGATTCGCCGCCCGCCCCGTCATCTGCAAATGCGCCTCGACCAGATGCGCCATGGCGCCGCCGACGCCGCAATGGCCATAGCTAAGCAGGCCGCCATGGGTGTTGAGCGGCATCGCGCCATCGCGGTTGAAATGGCCTGATCGCACGCGGGCGGCCGCCTCGCCGCGTCCGGCGAGGCCGAGGTCTTCCAGCAGCATCGCGAGCGTGATGGTGAAACTGTCGTAGATGGCGGCATAGCGCACATCGGAGATCACAAGGCCGGTGGCCTCCTTGGCGCGCGCGATCGCGATTTCTGCGCCGAGCTCACTGAGGCCGGGTGCGGCCGTGACATGCTGATGGGTGTGGGCCTGCGCGCAGCCGCGGATGCGCACGCCCGCTTCCCCGGTCCGATCGCGGCTGATGACAAAGGCAGCGCCGCCATCGGACACCGGGCAGCAATCGAGCAGCTTGAGCGGCATCGCCACCGGCTTCGAGGCCATGACGTCGGCGACCGTGATGGGATCGTGGAATTGCGCGCCGGGATGGGTGCAGGCGTGCTTGCGCATCAGCACCGCGAACTCGGCGAGATCCTGTTCGGTCACGCCGTATTCGTGCATGTAGCGGTTGGCGACGAGGCCGTAATAGGCGGGAATGGTCGGGCCGAGCGGCACCTCGTAGTCGGGATGGCCGACCTGCGCCAGCGCCTGGATCGAGGCGTCACGGCTCTGCCCGGTGAGCCGGTTCTCGCCGGCGACGACGAGCACGTGGCGCGCGACGCCTGCTTCGACGAGGTGATGTGCCAGCATCGTCATCGCCAGGCCCGTGGCGCCGCCGACCTGGACGGCGTGCGCGTAAGCAGGGCGGATGCCGAAGTGCTCGGCAAAGACGGTCGCCAGCATGATGTGCGGCGAGACCGTGGAGTAGCCGCAGAGGATGCCGTCGATCTCGGAACGCTTCAGGCCGGCATCGTCGAGCGCGGCTTGCGCGGCCTTGCTCATCAGGTCGAGCGAGGAGGAGCCTTCGTGCCTGCCGTACGGCGTGAGGCCGACGCCGGTGATGAAGCTCATGGGGCACACCTCCCTACTCCGGCGCCGAGCGCGTAACGCCGTCGCTGACCATGGTGGCGATTTCGTCCTGGGAATAGCCGATCTCGCGCAGTATCTCCGCGCCGTGCTCGTTGAGCCGTGGCGCCAGCCGCACCGGCTCCGCTTCGGTCTCCGACCAGGTCGCGGTCACTTTCATGCTGCGGATTGGGCCTTCCGTCGGGTGGTTCACCACCGGGAAGAAGTTCGTCGTCTCCAGATGCGGATCGTGCAGGATCGACGCGAGATCGTGCATCGGCATGACCGGCACATCGGCCTTGGTCAGAAGGTCGATCCACTCCGCGGTGGTGCGCGTCTCAAAAACGCGCGCGAGCTCGGCATAGACGACGTCGATATTGGCGGCGCGACCGGCGAAGGTCGCGAATTTGGGATCGGTCCGCAGATCGTCACGTCCCGTCGCCGCAAAGAAGTTCTCCCACTGCTTGTCGTTGTAAACGATGACGCTGAGATAGCCGTCCGAGGTCTTGTAAGGTCGGCGGTCGCGCGAGAGGTGGCGGGCGTAACCACCCTTGTCGAGCGGCGGCTCGTAGGTAAGCCCGCCCATGTGGTCGCCCATGACGAAGCCGGCCATGGTCTCGAACATCGGGATGTCGACGCGCTGGCCGCGCCCGGTGCGGTCGCGATGAACGAGGCTGGCGCAGATCGCGCCGACGGCGGTGAGGCCGACGATGCGGTCGACCAGCGCGTTCGGCACGTAGCGCGGCACGCCGTCGCCGGTCTGCGCCATCAGTGCCGGCAATGCGGTGGCGCCCTGGATCAGATCGTCATAGGCGGGCTTTGCCGCATACGGCCCGTCCTGGCCGAAGCCGAACACGCCGGCATAGACCAGGCGCGGGTTGATTGCGGAGACGACGTCATAGCCGAGCTGAAGCCGCGCCATCGCCTGCGGGCGGACGTTGTAGACGAGCACGTCGGCGTCCTTCAGCAGTCGCAGCACCGCCTCGCGCCCCGCAGGCTTCTTCAGGTCGAGGCAGATCGAGCGCTTGCTGCGGTTGGTGTTGAGGAACACCGGGCCCATGCCGGCGTGCCGCGTCGGGCCGATCAGGCGGGTCACGTCGCCGTCCAGCGATTCCACCTTGACGACGTCGGCACCGTAGTCGCCGAGCATCTGGGTCGCGTAGGGCCCCATCAGCACGGTGGTCATGTCGATGACCTTGATGCCTTTCAGCGGCCCCATTCGTTTCGCTCCCGATTGCGCGGGGCTCGAACGTCCCTGCGATCTCGATCCAGCTAACGGCAGTGCCGCCGCTCGCGCAAGGGCGACCGACGTATGGCGGCATGCATCGCGCGGCGCCGTCGCCTGCTATTTCTTCTGGCGGGATTCGCGGATCTTGATGAGACGATCGAGCTCGTCGTTCTGCTGGTTGATGCGGTCGGCGATCCGCGACTCGTTCTGCTCGCCCGAGGCGGCGGCGGCCTGCTCGATGAGCTGGCGGATATTGTCCTCGATGATCGCGATGCGATCGTTGAGTGCGTCCATCGACAGCGAGTCTTCGTAGGCATTGCTCATGATGCTTTTCCCGCAAACCAATCAGGAGCGTTAAGGTGGGCAAAGCGAAGCGTGCCCACCTTGATCTAGCGCAAGAACGAGGATGGGCAAGGCGCATGGCGCCTTTGCCCACCCGCAGGACTAAAGCTTACTTCAACGGCTCCAGCACGGAAACGTAGTTGGCGACCGCCGCACCGCCCATGTTGAAGATGCCGCCGAGCTTGGCATTCTTGAGCTGCATGCCCTCGGGGGCCTGACCCGCAAGCTGCATCGCGGTCATCACATGCATGGAAACGCCGGTGGCGCCGATCGGATGGCCCTTGGCCTTCAGGCCGCCGGACGGATTGACCGGCAGCTTGCCGTCCTTGAGCGTCCAGCCCTCCTTGATGGCGCGGGCGCCCTGCCCCTTCGGCGTCAGGCCCATGGCTTCGTACTCGATCAGCTCGGCGACCGTGAAGCAGTCATGGGTCTCGACGAAGGAGAGATCGGAGAGCTGCACGCCCGCCTTCTCCAATGCACGCTGCCAGGCAATCGTGCAGCCCTCGAACTGGAGGATGTCGCGCTTGCTCATCGGCAGGAAGTCCTGGGCGTGCGCGGTGGCGCGGAAGCCGATCGACTTGCTCATGGTCTTGGCGGTCTCGGCGTCGGCCAGCACCAGCGCCGCGGCGCCGTCGGAGACCAGCGAGCAGTCGGTGCGCTTCAGGGGACCGGCGACGTAAGGGTTCTTCTCGCTCTCGGCGCGGCAGAAATCGAAGCCAAAATCCTTGCGCATCTGGGCGAAGGGATTGGCGACGCCGTTCTTGTGGTTCTTGGCCGCAATCAGCGCCAGGGCATCGGACTGGTCGCCGTATTTCTGGAAATAGGAGCTGGCGATCTTGCCGAACACGCCGGCGAAGCCGCCGACCGTCTCGCCGTCCTCCGGCAGATAGGAGGCCTTGAGCAGGTTCTTGCCGATCTCCGGACCCGGCGTGCGCGTCATCTGCTCGACGCCGACGACCAGCACGATCTTGGCGGCGCCTGCGGCAATCGCGCGCAGGCCCTGGTGCACGGCGGCCGATCCGGTAGCGCAGGCGTTCTCGACCCGGGTTGCCGGCTTGAAGCGCAGCTTCGGGTCGGCCTGGAGCACCAGCGAAGCGGTGAAGTCCTGGGGCGAGAAGCCGGCGTTGAAATGGCCGAGCACGATCTCGTCGACGTCGGAGGCCGAAATGCCGGCGTCCGCCAACGCCTCATTAGCCACGCGGGTGACGAGGCTTTCGACGGTTTCAGTGTCGAACTTGCCGAACGGCGTGTGCGCCCATCCGACGATGCTGGCGGTCATGGTCTTTTCTCCCTAGGGTCTCTTCCTGAGCTAAGTCTTAGCCCAGGGATGGCAAGACTTCACGCCGCTTTCAGGGCCTTGAGTGTGCGCTGGCAGATGGCAGTTATGCCGGCCCAGTTCCCGGCCCTGATCTCCGCCGTCGGGCACAGCCAGGAACCGCCGACCGCAACCACGTTGGGCTCGGCCAGCCAGGTCGCCGCATTGGCTTCGCCGACCCCGCCGGTCGGACAGAACCGCACGTTCGGGAACGGACCGCCGAGCGCGCGAAGGCCCTTGATGCCGCCGGCCTGCTCGGCCGGGAAGAATTTTGCGACGTCGAAGCCGTAGGACAGCGCCATCATCAGCTCGGACGCCGTGGCGATGCCCGGCGCGAATGGCAAGGAGCTGTCGGTTGCGGCTTTGAGGAGATCGGGGGTCAGGCCCGGGCTGATGCCGAACTTGACGCCGAGCTTCTCGACACGGGTGAAGTCGGCTGGATTGAGGATCGTGCCGATACCAACGCTCGCCTCGGGGACCTCGGACATCATCGCCCTCGCCGCCTCGATCGCAACGGGGGTGCGCAGGGTCACCTCCAGCGTGCGGACGCCGCCGGCGACCAGCGCGCGCGCCAGCGGCACGGCATCCTGGATACGCTCGATGGTGAGGACGGGAATAACGGTCGCGTCCCTGAACAGCGCGACGAGGTGGTTCTGTTGGGCGGCTGTGGTCATCTCGTGGATCTTATCTTGGATCTTCGTTTCACTTGGTCGCCTGGCGCGTAGTCGCCGGCCGGTGCCGCTTCTTCGGCGGCATGGCATAGCCCGGAATGATGGCGCCGGGATAGCAGATCACGAGGCTGGCAAGACGATGCCCGGCCTGCGCGGCCTCGACCGGATCCGAGCCGGCGAGCCGGGCCGCGATATAGGCCGCGGCAAAGCTGTCGCCGGCCGCCGTGGTATCAACGACGGGCTTGGTCATTGGTTCGGCGCGGATCTCGCTGGTCCCGCCGGGAAAGCGTAGCAGGCTCACCGGCTCGGCCAGCCGGAACACCAGCTCAGGGCTCGGGATGCGCGCCATCAGCTGCTCGTGGCTCTCGCCGGGATAGAGCGCGAGCAGGTCCTCGGTCGAGGTCAGCACGATGTCGGCGGCCGCGAAGGCGGCGGCGAACACCTCGCGCGCGACATCGCGATCCGGCCAGCCTCGTGCGCGAAAATTGGTGTCGAACACGAAGCGGGTACCGAGCAGGCGCGCGCGCTTGATCGCGGCGAACAGGCGCTCGCGTCCGGGCGCGTCGTAGATCGAGAGCGTGATCGCGGAGAGGTAGACGATGTCGTAGCTCATCAGCGAGTTGAGCAGCTCGTCGGTCTCCGGCAGATTCATCAGCTGGCGCGCCGCCGCGCTGTCGCGCCAGTGGAAGAACTGGCGCTCGCCCTTGGCATCCAGCTGGATCATGTAGAGGCCGGGCAGCTTGCCCGGCAGCCGTACGACGCGCCTGGTGCCGACGCCCTCGGCATTCCAGGCCGCGATCATCTCATCGCTGAGGCCGTCGTCGCCAAGCGCGGTGAGATAGTCGACCTTGACCTCGAGCCGCGCGAGATACACCGCCGTATTGAGGGTGTCACCGCCGAAGCCGCGCGAGTAAAGCCCGCCAGCCTGCCCGCCGGACTGCCCGGCAGATTGCCCGCCTTGGGCCTGCCGGAGCTCGACCATGCATTCGCCGATGCAAGCAACGCTCGCCATCATTTGACCCGCTCAGTCAGAGATCAGGCGACGAAATTGCCGCCGAGCTCGTCTTCGATATGAATGCGGATGATGTCGTCGAAATTCTTCTCGGCAGTGGTGAAGCCGAGCTCGAGCGACCGCTTTGCATTGAAATTGCGCGGCCAGCCGCCGACGATTCCGACGATGAAGGGATCCGGCTCGCGCTTGATGCGTGCGGCGACCTTCTCGCCCGCGACGCGCTTCAAGGCAGCGATCTGCTCGCCGACCGTGGCCGACAGGCCCGGCATGGTCAGATTGCGGCGCGGGCCGACGGTCGCGAGATCCATGGTGCCGGCGTGGAGCAGGAAGCCGACGGCGGAGCGCGGCGTGGCGTGCCAGTGGCGGACGTCCTCGGACACCGGGAGGATCGCCTCCTTGCCGGCCAGCGGCTCGCGCAGGATGTTGGAGAAGAAACCCGATGCCGCCTTGTTGGGCAGGCCCGGGCGGATGCAGATGGTCGGCAGGCGGATGCCGATGCCGTCGAGGAAACCGCGGCGCGAATAATCGGCGAGCAGCAATTCGCCGATCGCCTTCTGGGTGCCGTAGCTGAGCAGCGGGGTGTGGAAGAATTCGTCACCGATCGCATCGGGGAACGGCGCGCCGAATACCGCGATCGAGGAGGTGAAGACCACGCGTGGCTTGTAGCCGCCGCCGACGAGCCTGATCGCATCGAGCAGCATCCGCGTGCCGTCGAGATTGATGCGATAGCCCTTGTCGAAATCGAGCTCGGCTTCCCCCGAGACGATGGCCGCGAGGTGGAAGATCACGTCGGGGCGGCCGGCGATCAGCTTCTCGGCAGCGCCCGGCACAGCGAAATCGCCCGAAGCGGTCTCGACGGCAAAACCGGCCTTCTCCGGCTTCTTGGGTTCGACCACGTCATGCATGGTCAGCTTGGTGATGTCGCTCTTGCCGAGTCGACCGTCGCGCAGCAGCCGTTCACAGAGTTTGCGGCCGACCATGCCGGCGGCGCCCAGAACCAGAATGTGCAAGAGCCTACTCCTTCTTACTTATTGGCCGGAGCGCACCGCTCCTGGTGCGCTCTCAAGGCAGGCCCCGCGATCACTCCTTCACGGCGCCGGTCATCGCCGACACATAGTACTCCACGAAGAAGGAATAAAGGATAACTACAGGGACCGAGCCGGTCAGGGCCGCCGCCATCAGCGCGCCCCAATGGTAGACGTCGCCGCTGACGAGCTCGGTGATGGCGCCGACGGGAATCGTCTTGTTCTCCGACGAGGAGATGAAGGTCAGCGCGTAGATGAACTCGTTCCAGGACAACGTGAAGGCGAAGATACCGGCCGAGATCACCCCCGGGAGCGACAGCGGCAGCGTGATCTTGACCAGGATCTGAAGCCGCGTCGCCCCGTCGATCAGCGCGCATTCCTCGAGCTCGTAGGGAATGGTGCGGAAATAGCCCATCAGGAGCCAGGTGCAGAACGGGATCAGGAAGGTCGGATAGGTTAGGATCAGCGCCAGATTGCCATCGAACAGGCCGAGCTGGAACACGATCGCCGCCAGCGGAATGAACAGGATCGAGGGCGGCACGAGATAGCCGAGGAAGATCGCAAGGCCGACATAGCGCGAACCCTTGTAGCGGAGACGTTCGATCGCATAGGCGGCGCAGACGCTGGCAAACAGCGAGATGAAGGTGGAGGACACCGAGACGATCACGGTGTTCCACATCCAGAGCGGATAGTCGGTTTCGACGATCAGCTTCTTGATGTGCTCCAGCGTCGGATGCACGATCCAGAACGGATTGTACTTCTCGTAGTCGTACATTTCCGCGTCCGGCTTGAACGTCGCGACCGCCATCCAGTAGAACGGGAACAGCAGGAAGAAGATGATCAGGCCGAGCGGAAGGTAGACGCGCAAGAACTTCCGCGGGAAGCTCTCGAGGTAGTCCATTCCGACGCTTTGGTCGTCTGCGGTCGTCATGGTCAGTCCCTCCCGCCCTGCTGCCAGCGAGAGCGCTGAAGCCCGAAAAAGCTGAGCAGGATCGCCGCGACCAGGAACGGAATCATCGCATTCGAGATCGCCGCGCCCTCGCCGAGATTGCCGCCGGTGATGGCCCGCTGGAACGACAGCGTCGCCATCAGATGGGTGGCGTTGATCGGCCCGCCCCGCGTGATGGTGTAGATCAGCTGGAAGTCGGTGAACGTCATCAGCACCGAGAAGGTCATCACGACCGCGATGATCGGCGACAGCATCGGCAGCGTGATGTGGCGGAAGCGCTGCATGTTGGTGGCGCCATCGAGATTGGCGGCCTCATAGAGCGAGGGCGAGATGGTCTGAAGGCCCGCCAGCAGCGTGATCGCCACGAAAGGCACGCCCCGCCAGATGTTGGCGGCGATGACCGACCAGCGTGCATTCCAGGGGTCGCCGAGGAAGTCGATGTACTGCGTGATCAGGCCGGCCTTCATCAGCACCCAGGAGATGATCGAGAACTGGCTGTCATAGATCCACCAGAACGCGATCGCGGAGAGCACCGTCGGCACCACGAAAGGCAGCAGCACGATCGCACGGATCATCGACTTGAACGGCAGCCGCTCGTTGAGCAACAGCGCCAGGTAAAGTCCGATCGCGAATTTCACGACGCTCGCGAACACCGTGTAGAAGATGGTGTTGAACACCGACAGCCAGAACACGGAGTCCTTGGACAGCGAGATGAAGTTCTGGAAGCCGATGTAGCGGCCCGCCCCGCCGATCTTGGTGTCGGTCATGCCGAGCCAGAAGCCAAGCGCCAAGGGATAGGCCAGAAACAGGATCAGAATGGCGATCGCAGGCACCATGAACATCGCGCCGAGAAAATTCCGGCTTTCGAATGCTCTGGTCCACAGGCTACTGCGCTTGACCTGCGCCGCAGTGGACTCGGCCATGACTGCCATGTCGGATTCCCCTCTACGAAAAGTCGCGGCGTCCGGTGAACCGGACGCCGCGGGGATTGGAGCTGATCAGACCTGGTAGTAGCGCTTGGCGCGCTCGGCGGCGCGCGATGCCGCCTGCTTCGGCGTTGCCGAGCCCGAGGCTGCCTCGGCGAACATGTCGACGACGACGAAGTCGCCCATCACGGCCGCGGAGGCATAACCGAGATCGCCGGCGAAGCCGTTGTCGCGGCAGCGCTTCAGGCAGTCACGGTACGGGGTGATCTTCGGGTCCGACGTCCAGACCGGGTTTTCGTTGTAGGCCGGGAGCGGCGGCGAGACGTAGCCGTTGGAGGCAACCTCCCAGGCGTCGTAATTCTCCTTGTCCATCATGAACTTGATGTATTCCTTGACCGCCTTCGGATACTTCGAGTGCTTGTAGCCGTAATAGACGAGCACGTTCTGCTGCTCGGTCGACACGCCCACGGGACCGATCGGCATCGGCGCGTGGTTCATGTCCTTGGCGATCTCCTGCTGCTTCGGATCGGTCGAGTTCTTGCCGACCGTCCAGATCGAGATGCCGTTCAGGGTGAGGCTGAGCTCGCCGTTCAGGAACGCCTTGTTGTTGTTGGAGTCGTTCCAGGACAACACGCCGGGGATGAAGGTCTCATAGAGCTGCTTGACGTATTCGAGCGCGGCGATCGTCTCGGGCGAGTCGATCACGACCTCGTTCTTCTCGTTGACGACCTTGCCGCCGAACGCCCACAGCGCCCACTGGCACCAGCCGTTGGCATCGCCCGTGGCGTGACCGAGCGCAAAGCCGGGCGGCGTGTTGTTCTTCTTCAGCGCCTGGCAGAGCTTGAGGAAGCCGGCGGTGTCCTTCGGGAACTCCTCGAAGCCGGCGGCTTTCACATGGCTGATGCGGTAGTTCAGGCAGCCACCGGTCGCGCCTTGGGGAATCGCGATCCAGCCATTGCCCTTCTTGCCGTACTTCTCGGCGACCGGATACCAGCCGCCATACTGGGCGCCGAGATATTGGGCGACGTCGGTCACGTCGATCAGCTTCTCCGGGAATTTGTGGGGATCATCGAGCGTGCCGATGATGAGGTCGGGACCGGCGCCGACATTGGCGGCGACCGCCGCCTTCGGACGAATGTCCTCCCAGCTCTCGGCCTCGAGCTTGACCTTGACGCCGGTCTTCTCAGAGAACTTCTTGGTCTGCTCGGCGAACTTATCGAACTCGGCCTGAATGAACTGCTTCCAGCGCAGCACGCGGATGGACGCGTTCGGCTCGGGCGTGTTGGTCCACTCCGCCGCGCGCACCGGGACGATGCCCGGGCCGGCCAGCAGCGCTGCGCCGCCGAGGCCCGCCTTGAGCACACTACGCCTGTCGAAATCGCTCATCAGTTCTCTCCCTAATTTTATATTTGTATTGGGTAGTTTTTACTTCAGTAAGCGTCGCTACATGCGCTTGCCTGTCGCCTCGTCGAACAGGTGCACCAGTGACGGGTCGGGCTTCAGCCGCACCTTGTCGCCCGGGTTGAACTGGTGGCGCTCGCGGAAGACCGCGACGACCTGTTCGCCGCCGATCTTGGCGAACACCTGCGTCTCCGAGCCCGTCGGCTCGACCACGATGATCTCGGCCTCGGCCCCGTCATCGGCGATGGTGAAATGCTCAGGCCGCACGCCGTAGACGGCGGGACGGCCGTCGGACCCTGCCGGCGCATTCTTGAGCGGCAGCTTGACGCCGTTCGGCCCCTCGAAGGTCGCAACGCCGTTGACGCGCACATGGCCCTTGAGGAAGTTCATGGCGGGCGAGCCGATAAAGCCGGCGACGAACTGGTTGTCGGGCCTGTCGTAGAGCTCGAGCGGCGTGCCCATCTGCTCGACGATGCCGTCATGCATCACGACAATCTTGTCGGCCATGGTCATGGCCTCGATCTGGTCGTGGGTGACGTAGACGGTCGTGGTCTTCAGCCGCTGATGCAGCTCCTTGATCTCGGTGCGCATGGCGACGCGCAGCTTGGCATCGAGGTTCGACAAGGGCTCGTCGAACAGGAAGACCTGCGGATCGCGGACGATGGCGCGGCCCATGGCGACGCGCTGACGCTGGCCGCCCGAGAGCTGGCGCGGATAACGATCGAGCAGCGGCGACAGTGCCAGGATCTCGGCGGCCCGCTTGACGCGCTTGTTGATCTCGTCGGAGCCGGCATTCCGCAGCTTCAGCGAGAAACCCATGTTGTCGGCAACGGTCATGTGCGGATAGAGCGCGTAGTTCTGGAATACCATGGCAATGTCCCGCTCCTTGGGCTGGACATTGTTGACGACGCGGTCGCCGATCGAGATCGTGCCGGAGGTGATGTTCTCGAGACCGGCGAGCATGCGCAGAAGCGTCGACTTGCCGCAGCCGGAGGGACCAACCAGGACGACGAACTGACCGTCCTCGATCGGTACCGTCACGCCGTGCAGGACTTCAAAATTGCCGAACGATTTTCGCACGTCGCGGATTTGCACAGACGACATCTAGCTCCCTCCTCGAAAGTCCACGGACGCCTCTTAGCGCCGCGACCGTCCTGCTTGTTCTTGTCGGACTTCACCGAACGAAGCCCGATCTTAGCGGGCGACATTGTCGGCAGTTTGTGCGGTTTTGGCAATTTGTCTTTGGTTAGTCTGTGCTGGTAGCGCTGTCAACGTTCCTTTGTTTGCGACGGTGACTGTGATAAGAGCAACAAATGGGTCGAAAACGCACCAAGTCAGGCAAAATCCGGCTGGCGGAAGTCGCCGAGCTTGCTGGCGTCAGCCCGATCACGGCGTCCCGCTTCTTCCGTAATCCGGAAGCGCTGTCGGTTGCCAAGCGGACGCGGGTCGAGAGCGCCGCCAAGGAGCTCGGCTATGTGCCGAACCTTGCAGCACGCGCGCTGGCCTCGCAACGCACCGAAGTGATCGGTGTATTGATCCCCTCGCTCACCAATAACGTGTTCTCGGACGTGCTGCGCGGCATCTATGACGCCTCCGAAGGCAGCCGCTACTCGATCCAGCTGTCCAATACACGCTACAGCATCCTCCAGGAGGAGAAGCTGCTGCGGCTGTTTCTCGCGCAGAAGCCCGCCGGGCTGATCGTCACCGGCATCGACCAGACCGCGGAATCGCGCGCGATGCTGGAGGTCGCCGATTGCCCGATCGTGCAGATCATGGAGACCGGCCCCAATCCGGTCGACATGATGATCGGCTTTTCGCACTATGATGCAGCGCGCGCGGCGGTGGCCCATCTGTTCGCGCAGGGTCACCGCAAGGTCGGCTTCGTCGGCGCGCGCATGGATCCGCGGGTACAGCGACGACTGGACGGATATGTCTCGGCCATGAAGGACGCCGCGCTGTTCGAGCAGCGCCTCGTCGTCACGACCGCGACACCGACATCGGTGACGCTCGGCGGCGCCCTGTTCACTGATCTGCTCGCGCGCGAGCCCGACATCGATGCGGTGTTCTGTGCCAATGACGACCTCGCGCTCGGCGTGCTGTTCGAATGCCGGCGCCGGGAGATTGCGGTCCCCGAGCAGATCGCGATCGTCGGATTCAACGACCTCGAATTCATGGCCTCCGCCGTCCCCACCCTCACCAGCGTGCGCACCAACCGCTACGAGATGGGGAAAACGGCCGCGACCATGCTGATCGAGGCAATTGAAGGTCGGCGGCCCGAGCAGCCGGTGCTCGATCTCGGCTTCAAGGTGATCGAGCGGCAAAGCTCGTCGTCGCGGCGTTCGGATAACAGGCCGGCCGCTTCGGGCGCCGGCGCCGCGAACAAAATGGTAGCGTTACCAAGTAGCCATGACTAGTATCGCACTTGTGAGGAAATGACCCGCCAGCGGGCCCGCAGACCATCGCTCGCGCCGCTGGGCATCGCACAAGCCGCCACATTGAAACGGACGCCAGTGCGTTTGCATTGCAGGAGAGACCAATGACAAAAAAGCCAACCAATGGGCACGCTGCCGGCAACGGCGCTCGCCGCCACCTTCGCTCGCAGGAATGGTTCAACAACCCGCATAATCCGGGCATGACCGCGCTCTATATGGAGCGGTATTTGAACTACGGCCTCACCCGCGCCGAGCTTCAGTCCGGCAAGCCGATCATCGGCATCGCGCAGACCGGCAACGACCTCTCCCCCTGCAACCGCCACCATATCGAACTCGCGCACCGTGTCCGCGAAGGCATCCGCGAGGCCGGTGGCATTGCGATGGAGTTCCCGACCCATCCGATCCAGGAGACCGGCAAGCGTCCGACCGCGGCGCTCGACCGCAATCTCGCCTATCTCGGCCTCGTCGAAATCCTCTACGGCTATCCGCTCGACGGCGTCGTGCTGACCACCGGCTGCGACAAGACCACGCCGGCCTGCATGATGGCGGCGGCGACCGTCAACCTGCCCGCGATCGTGCTGTCGGGCGGCCCGATGCTCAACGGCTGGCATGCCGGCGAGCGCACCGGCTCAGGCACCATCGTCTGGAAGTCGCGCGAGCGGCTTGCCGCCGGCGAGATCGACTATGAAGAGTTCATGGAGATCGTGGCCTCCTCGGCGCCCTCGGTCGGCCATTGCAACACCATGGGCACCGCCTCGACCATGAACGGGCTTGCCGAAGCGCTCGGATTCTCGCTGCCGGGCTGCGCGGCGATCCCCGCGCCCTATCGCGAGCGCGGCCAGATCGCCTACGAGACCGGCAAGCGCATCGTCGAGATGGTCTGGGAGGATTTGAAACCTTCGGACATCCTGACCCGCAAGGCGTTCGAGAACTGCATCGTGATCAATTCGGCGATCGGCGGCTCGACCAACGCGCCGATCCACATCAACGCCCTCGCCCGCCACATCGGCGTCGAGCTCTCGATCGACGACTGGCAGAAGTTCGGCCACGACGTGCCGCTGCTGGTCAACATGCAGCCGGCCGGCTTCTATCTCGGCGAGGAATTCCACCGCGCCGGCGGCGTGCCGGCCGTGGTGCGCGAGCTGATGAAGCACAAGCGCATCCATGAGGACGCGGTCACCGTCAACGGACGCGGCATCGGCGAGAACTGCAAGGACGCGCCGAAGCCGGACAGCGACGTGATCTGGGCTTACGACAAGCCGCTGGTGAAGGACGCCGGCTTCCTGGTGCTGAGGGGCAATCTGTTCGATTCCGCGATCATGAAGACCAGCGTGATCTCGAAGGAATTTCGCGACCGCTATCTCAACAACCCCAAAGACCTCAACGCCTTCGAAGGCCGCGCCATCGTGTTCGAGGGGCCGGAGGATTATCACGAGCGGATCGACGATGCCTCGCTCGACATCGACGAGCGCTGCGTGCTGTTCATCCGCGGCACCGGGCCGATCGGCTACCCCGGTGGCGCCGAGGTCGTGAACATGCAGCCGCCGGCGGCATTGATCAAACGCGGCATCCTGTCCCTGCCCTGCATCGGCGACGGCCGCCAGTCCGGCACCTCGGGCTCACCCTCGATCCTGAACGCTTCGCCCGAAGCCGCCGCCAATGGCGGGCTTGCGATCCTGAGGACCGGCGACAAGGTGCGCATCGACCTCAACAAGGGCAGCGCCAACATCCTGATCCCGGACGACGAGGTGAAGAAGCGCCATGCCGAGCTGATGGCGGATGGCGGGTTCAAGCATCCGGCGAACCAGACGCCGTGGCAGGAGATCTACCGCAATACCGTCGGCCAGCAATCGACCGGCGCCTGCATGGAGCTCGCGACGAGGTACCAGAACGTCGCCGGCACGTTTGGCGTAGCGCGGGATAATCACTAGAAGCCACACCGTCATTGCGAGCGAAGCGAAGCAATCCAGTCTGCCTTACCGGAAAGACTCTGGATTGCTTCGTCGCACCAGCGCAAAATTGCTCCGCAATTTTGTCGCGGGCTCCTCGCAATGACGTTGGGTTGGCTTTGGAATGAACATAAGGGAGAACGAACATGGCAGACCGCCTCAAGGGAAAGCGCGCCGTCGTCACGGCAGCGGCAGCAGGCATCGGGCGCGCATGTGCCATCGCATTCGCGCGTGAGGGTGCAACCGTCATTGCCACCGACATCAACGAGAGCGGCATTGCTGGCTTGACCAAGGAAGGCATCGCCGAGGTCGCAAAACTCGACGTCCGCAACACCGCCGACGTCAACGCTTTCGCCAAGCGCGTCGGCAAGATCGACATCCTGCTCAACGCGGCCGGCTTCGTGCATCACGGCACCATCCTGGAGTGCTCGGAAGAGGATTTTGATTTCTCGTTCGACCTCAACGTCAAATCCATGCACCGGACCATCCGGGCGTTCCTGCCCGAGATGCTGGCGGGCGGCGGCGGCAGCATCGTCAACATCTCGTCCTGCGCGGCCTTGAGGCCGCCGGCGAACCGCTACGTTTACAGCTCGTCGAAGGCGGCGGTGTCGCTGCTCTCGCGCGCGGTCGCGCTGGACTTCATCACCAAGGGCATCCGCTGCAACTCGATCTGCCCCGGCACCGTCGAGACGCCCTCGATGCTCGACCGCGCCGCCGCGCAGGGGCCGCAGGGCAAGGAGATGTTCATCTCGCGCCAGAAGATGGGCCGGCTCGGCACCGCCGACGAGATCGCAGCGATGGCGGTCTATCTTGGCAGTGACGAAAGCGCGTTCACCACCGGCGTCGACCTCGTCGTCGACGGCGGCTACATGCTCTGACGCCAAGGGCCGCCAACATGAACAAGATCGACCTCAACGGCCGCGTTGCCATCGTCACCGGCGGCGCGCAGGGCTTTGGCCGCGCCATCACCGAACGCTTCGTCGCCTCTGGTGCGAAAGTCGCGATCTGGGATTTCGATGCTGCGCTGGCCGAGAAAACCGCAAAGGAAATCGGCGACGGCGCCCGCGTGTTCAAGGTCGACGTCACCGACACCGCGGCGGTCGAGCAGGCCCGCGATGCGACGCTCGCCGCCTTCGGCAAGATCGACATCCTCGTCAACAATGCCGGCATCGCCGGCGTCAACAAGCCGGTCTGGGAGACGGATCTCGAGGAATGGCGCAAGGTGCTGCGCATCAACCTCGACGGCCCCTTCATCGTCTGCAAGGCGATCGTGCCCACCATGCTCAAGCAGAAATACGGGAGGATCGTGAACATCGCCTCGATCGCCGGCAAGGAAGGCAATCCGAACGCCTCGCACTATTCGGCGTCCAAGGCCGGCCTGATCGCGCTGACGAAGTCGCTCGGCAAGGAGCTCGCAGCGCACGACATCCTCGTCAACGCGGTGACACCGGCGGCGGCGAAGACCGCGATCTTCGACCAGATGACGCAGCAGCATATCGACTTCATGCTGTCGAAGATTCCGAAGGCGCGCTTCGTGCTGGTGGAAGAGCTGGCCGCGATGGTGAGCTGGCTTGCATCGGAGGACTGCGCGTTCTCCACCGGCGCGGTGTTCGACATCTCAGGCGGGCGTGCTACCTATTGAGGACATCATGATCCGGGAAGGCGGATGCCTGTGCGGCGCGGTGAGGTTCAAGGCGGAGGCGAGCCGCTCAATGTGCGTATCTGCCATTGCCGCCTCTGCCAGAAGGCGATGGGCTCGCCCTACTTCGCCCGCGCGCAATTCGACCAGCGCGCACTGACCGTCGAGGGCGATACCGCCCTCTACGCCTCCTCCGAGAACATCGACCGCGTGTTCTGCAAGCGCTGCGGCACGCGCCTGTTCGCCTGGCGGCGCAACGGCACGCTGGCGGGCGTCGCGCTTGCGACGTTTGACGATCGCAACGCCTTCGCGCCGAGCGAGCACATCTGGGTCTCGGAAAAGCTCGCCTGGGTGAAGCTCGACGACGGCTTGATGCAATATCAGACGACGATTCCGGCGTGACGTCAGGATCGGCCTGAAGCGGACGCACCCGCTGCCTGAGCCCCCCGGCCTGTCGTCGTCGCGATCCAGATCCCGGCAAAGACCGCGAGGATGCCGGCCGCCAGATTCCAGCGCAGCGGCTCGTTCAGCAAATAGGCTCCGACCAGCGATGCCGTGATCGGATTGACCGTCACCGAGATCGCGACGCGTGTCGGCGTCGTCCGCTCCAATGCGAAGGCCCAGAGATAGAAGGTCAGCGCCGCGCCGAAAGCGCCGAGATAGACGGCGGCGAGCCATTGCGGCGCGCCGAAATTCGCGACCGGCGCAAAGCTGCCCCGGGCGTAAGAGAGCAGGATGAGACAGGCCGCGCCTGCCGCCATGCTCATCGTGGTGAATGCGATCGGGCTGGAGCGTCGGATCAGGGGCTTCGACCAGATGCCGTACAACGCCATGCAGAGCGCCGCCGCGATCATCAAGAGATCGCCGCGCCAGGCACCAGCTGGCGCCGAGGTCAGGTCGGAGAGAAGTGCGACCGCAACGCCCAACGTCGCAATCACGACGCCGATCGATTTACGCCAGGTCAAAGCCTCAGCGCCCAGCGCAGCCCCGATCACGAGCGACAGCAGAGGCAGCGTCGACAAGGCGAGCGCGCCGCGCGCGGCGGTCGTGAACATCAGCGATGCATTGAACAGGATCGGAAACAGGGCGAAGAACAACATGCCGAGCCCAATCGCGGCGACCCAGTCCGCCCGCATTGGCCAGCGATCGCCGCGCAGCAGCGTCAGCGGCAGCAGCAGGAGAAAGCCGATGCCGAACCGGAGCGAGCCGATCGCCAGCGGATCGAGGCTACTCACGAGATAGCGTGTGGCGCCGATCGAGGTGCCGCCCAGCGCGCTCGACAGCACGGCGGCCAAAACGCCTGAAATCTCCCCCACAAACCCTCCCGTTGAACGGCTTTACAGGCAGCATAGGAGGCGCGCCGAAACAGGGAATGGAATTTTCGTGATGCCAGGATAGATTTTCGTCATGAGCGCACCCGATCTCGATCCCGACCTGCTGAAGGCCTTTCTCGCGGTCGCCGAGCACCGTTCGTTCACGCGCGCGGCCCATGCGCTCAACCGCACGCAATCGGCCGTGAGCGTCCAGATCAGGCGGCTGGAGGAGCGGCTCGGCACCAAGCTGTTTGTGCGCGCGCGGGCTGACGTCGTGCCGACGGCGACGGGCGAAGAGTTGCGCACCTATGCGCGGCGCATTCTCGCGCTCAACGCAGAGGCGGTCGGGGCACTCCGCGCACGCAAGGCCGACGCCGTGGTCCGTCTCGGCGTCATGGACGATTACGGCACCATCGTCATCCCGCCTCTGCTGGCGAGCTTTGCCAGGCACCATCCACTGGTCCGGGTCGAGATCGAGACCGGACTGACCGCGACGATGCCGGCCCGGCTCGGTGATGCCTACGACCTCGTCATCGCCATGCATCCGCAAGGATGCGGCGACGGCGAGCTATTGAGGCGCGAGCAGGCGGTCTGGGCGGCCGCCTCGTCCTATTGCGCCGCGGCGCAGGATCCCTTGCCCGTGGCGCTCTACCCGCCCGGGTGTCTGTTTCGGCAATGGGCCGCGGAGGCGCTCGACGCCGCCGGCCTGCCCTGGCGCCTCGCCTATGTCAGCCGGACGCTCGCAGCGGTCGAGACGATCGCGGCTCAAGGCCTCGCGGTGACGGTGGTGAAAGCCGGGACCCTGCCGGCGAAGCTTCGCACCCTGTCCGAGCGTGACGGCATGCCACCGTTGCCGGCGGCGGAGATCCGTCTCCACCGTGCGCGCGGGCTGTCATCCGCAAGTTCTCTCCTGGCAGATCATCTGCAACGGGCAATTTCGGAAATAGACGCCATATAACGGTAGATCGTAAAGGGTTGTGGCCCTATACGGCCTGCCTTGCAAAGCGCGGGCCGAACCGGAACGGATGAGCTGGTGAACATTTCCCTTTATGACTTGTCGGTGTGGGTGCTTCCCCTCGTGCTCGCGATCACTTTCCACGAGGCTGCGCACGCCTTCGTCGCGGACCGGCTCGGAGACAATACGGCCTCGCAACTCGGGCGGGTCAGCTTCAATCCTATCAGGCACATCGACCCTTTCGGCACGCTGATCCTGCCGGCGATGCTGCTGTTTGCGCATTCGCCGTTCCTGTTCGGCTACGCCAAGCCGGTGCCCGTGAATTTTCGCAAACTCAACAACCCCCGGCTCGACATGGTCTGGGTGGCGCTGGCCGGGCCCCTCACCAACATCCTGCTGGCGCTCGCCGCGGCCCTCGCCTTCCATGCTCTGCCGATGGTGCCCGCAAGCGCGGCGAAATGGGTTGCGGACAATCTCAAGAATGCGCTCATCATCAACGCGATCCTGGCAGTGTTCAACATGATGCCGATCCCGCCGCTCGACGGCGGGCGGGTGGCGGTCGGGCTGCTGCCGCGGCCCCTCGCCTTGCCGCTGGCCCGGCTCGAGCCGTTCGGTATGTTGATCCTGATCGGCCTCTTGATCCTGCTGCCGCTCGCGGGTTCGCAGTTCGGTCTAAATCTTGATGTTATCTCAGCAATACTGCGAACGTTGACCGGTTATGTGATTCAGGCTGTTCTCTTCCTGACCGGCAATGCGTAGTTGACGGCGACACCCGAACACAAGCCGAAGGGCCAGAGGCCGACTTGGTCAAAGCTGCCGATATGCTGATCGCGCGACGCGCGGATACCCGCGCCCGTGCGGATTTTGCCACCTGGAAGATGATGGCCAAGCTCAACGGCGCGTCCGCGCTGCCTCCCGAGGCTCAGGAGTTCCTTGCGAGCTACAAGAACCTGCTGGCGCAGATGAGCGAGGGCGAAGCCACCGAGGTCACCATCGGTGCGATCTACAAGGCCTACTATGCCGAGATGGGCGGTGCGGGAACCCCGCCCGACGTCCGCCCCCGCCCGAGCGAGCCGGCGGCGGACAATGTTACCGCCTTCCGTCGCCCGGCGCCGAAGCCGAAGAAGGCCGTCTCGTTCGGGCCGGCGGCATTCGCTGGAACCCAGAAACGGCCGCTGCCGGTGGCCCTGATCTTCGCCTGCCTGGTCGTGGTCTATGTCGGGATCCGGCTCTACTGGCGCTGAGCCGTCTTCTTCTTTTTCTTGGCGTCCGGCGGCGTGAAGATGATGTCGACGGTGCGCTCGAACCGATCCTCAGTCAGCCCGGCCGGCGGCTGCGGGATCGGATCGGACTTGCGGACAATCGAGACTGCGGCCGCATCATAAGCCGCATCCCCGGACGACTCCACGACGTCGACCGAAAGCACGTTTCCTCTGCGATTGATCGCAAAGCTCACTTTCACCTTCTGATTGTTCGGCTCCTTGCCCTCCGGATTGACCTTGTGGGCCGTGAGGTGCGCGCTGATCTTGCGGTTCCAGTCCGCCGTGATCCTCAGGATGTCCTTGCCAAGACCAAGCACCGGCGCCAGGGCCTTCTCCGCCTCGCGCGCGTCTTCATCGAGTGTCTGCCGTGCCGTCGCAACTGACGCCGGCGATGCCTCGGCAGCGGGTGTCTCGATGGCCGCGATCTTCGGATCCTCCTCTTCCGGCTTCTTCGAGATGTTTTCAGTGACGACCCGATCGGGATCTTCGACCTCTTGCGACTGATCCTTTGGCAGCTCGGTTTCCTTGGTCTCGGCCTTTTGCTCGGGAAGCGCCTGTTGCTCCTGCATCGCTTCGCTGTCAGGCCCCGGCGGAAGGTCGGTTTCGGGCGCCTTCGGCGAAGCCATCTCGACGGCGAACTCAGCGCCGGCCGCACCCAGACCATCGTCGTCGTCGTCGGCGCGCAGGTGCGCCAACGCGAGCGCGGCGCCACCCAGATGGAGCGCGAGCGCGGCCACCGCCGCCAGGATCCAAAGCTTCCGGGATGGTCTGGGTTCGTTCGACATCGTGCGCCTCTAAGGCTGAGCGGCGCCTGCCGCAGGTGCCCCCGGAGCGCCTTCCAGCGCGACCAGCTTCACCCGCGTGTAGCCGCCCGAGCGCAAGAGCTCCATGACCCCCATCAACTCGCCATACGGCACCGAACGATCGGCGCGCAGGAAGACATACTTGTCCTTGCTCATGTCGGACATGCTGTCGAGAGTGCCGATCAACTCGACCCGGTGGACCGGGTTCTCTCCGATCGCAAGCGTCAGATCCGGCTTGATGCTCAGGTAGGTCGGCTTGTCCGGCTTCTTCTGCGGCGTCGCGCTCGACGTCGGCAGATCGATCGGCAGGTCGACGGTCGAGAGCGGCGCTGCAACCATGAAGATGATCAGCAGCACCAGGATGACGTCGATGAACGGCGTGACGTTGATTTCATGCGTTTCCGAGAAATCGTCGTCTTCGCCGTCGTTGTCTGCGAGCGAAACGCCCATGGTTCACTCCGCTGCGCGCGAATGCACGCTGCCGTGGCTGCGGTCGAGATCGCGCGACAGCAGCCGCCCCGCCGCACCGGAAGCGCGGCTGACGAGCTCGAGATAGCCTTTCGTCACGCGTGCGAAATGGTTGTAGATGATGACGGCGGGGATCGCCGCAACGAGACCGATTGCGGTGGCGAGCAGCGCTTCGGCGATGCCGGGCGCGACCACGGCGAGGTTCGTGGTCTGGGACTTCGAGATGCCGATGAAGCTGTTCATGATGCCCCAGACCGTGCCGAACAGGCCGACGAAAGGCGACGTAGAGCCGATGGTCGCGAGCACGCCCATGCCGATGCGAATGCGGCGCTGTTCCGCGCGCACGATCTCTTGGAAGCTCGAGGCCGCGCGCTCCTTGATGCCGGCATCGCTGGACAGCCCGGCCGACATCCGCGCCTCTCGCAGCGCCGCCGCCAGGAAGGACGGCAGGATCCCTTGCTTGGCTCCGAGCGCCATCTGGGCTTCCGCGAGCGAGCGTGCCTCTGCGGTCTTCTTCAGCGCCGAACGCAGCTTCGTTGAAGCGACCGACACTTCGATCGACTTGGCGATGAAGACGGTCCAGGTCACCAGCGAGGCAAAGGCGAGCCCAATCATCACCGCTTTCACGATGACGTCTGCCGACATGAACATTACCCAGGGCGACAATTCCTTCATGGCCGGCGCGACAGCGGCCGCCGCATCGGGCTTGGCCGTCGTCGGAACGGTGGCCGAGGGGGACGCAGCCGGAGCTGCAGGCGCGGTTGCCGTCGAAGCCGCGGGCGCCGGCACACTAGGCGCGGTGGCCGCTGGCGCGGCCGGAGCCGGACCGGCCGGAGCCGGCTGAACCACAGGTTGCGCCGGTGCCGAGGGGGTTTGTGTCTGGGCGGAAACAGGAGATGCGAGCCAGGCGGCCGCCAGCATGGCAGCTGCGGCAAGGCTTGCTTGGAATGACATGATCTTCATACTTCGGCCCAGTAGCGAATGAGGTTGTGATAGATACCCGTCAATTTGACCGTTTCGGGATCGTCGCGCCCGAGCCGTTCCACCAGCGCCTGAATCGCGGTGTCGAGGTCAAAGATCATGCTCCGGGCGTGATCGTCCCGTATCATGCTCTGAAGCCAGAAGAAAGATGCAACCCGCGTTCCCCTCGTCACCGGCGTGACGAGATGCAAGCTGGTCGAGGGATAGAGCACGCAGTCCCCGGCTGGCAACTTCACTTCGTGCGAACCGTAGGTGTCCTCGATCACAAGTTCGCCACCGTCGTACTCTTCCGGCTCGGTGAGGAACAGCGTGACCGACAGGTCTGTGCGGATGCGAAGGCCGGTCAGACGATCTCCGCGGATCGCATTGTCGACGTGCAGGCCGAAATGGTGGCTGCTGCTCGCCGCATAGCGGTTGAACAGCGGCGGGAAGATCTGGAGCGGGATTGCCGCAGCGAGGAAGCGCGGGTTCGACGTCAGCGCCGAGATGATGCGGTTGCCGAGCTTGCGCGCGACCTCGCTGTCCGGCGGCAATTGCTCGTTGCGCTTGACCATCGCCGACTGCGCGCCAGCGGTGGAGCGGCCATCCTCCCACTCGCTGGCGTCCATGACGCGGCGGAAATCCGCCACATCATCCTTGCTGAGAACGTTTTCAATGCATGTCAGCATGAAACTCGTTGTTGCTCCATCAGTAGCGCGCGGAGAGCACCACATAGGCGGCACGGCCCGGTGCTTCCAGCACGAACGGCGCTGCGCTTTGGTACAGCGCGTCGTAGTAGCGCTTGTCGAAGATGTTGTTCACGAACAGCTTGAGCTTCCAGTGCTGGTCGATCTTGGCTTCTGCGAACGCATCGAACCGCCAGTAGCTCGGGATCGATGTGCCCTGGTTGGCCGCCAGCAAGGTACCGCCGTAGATCTTCGAGCGGTAGACGGCTTGCCCACCCAGCTCCCAGGTGTCGTTGAGCTGGTACTTCGAGAGCATGCTGAACGACTGATGGGCGACGTTGGCAAGCGGACGACCGACATTGGTCGGGTAAAGCGCCGTGTTCGGCGATGGAGCCAGTGACTTCGTCACCTCCGACTGCATCAGCACAAGCCCGCCGAATACGCTCCACTTGTCCGTGATCTTGCCGCCCACGCCGAGATCGATACCTCGGATACGGTAAGCGGCACCGGCGGTGATGCAAGACACCGTGCCGGTGGTCGCCGGAACGGTGACGGGATAGGGACAGGTCGCGGTCGCCGTAGCCGCAGTGATGTTCTGTGACTCGCGCGCATTCTCCTTCTCGGTCTGAAACAGCGCCGCCGTCAGCAAAAGATGACGGTCGAACAATTCCCATTTCGTGCCGAGCTCGATCGCCTTGTTCTTCTCCGGCCCGAAGATCTGGTTCGAGTTGCCGTTCAGGATCGGCGTGAGACCGCCATAGGCCGTGCTCGTTCCGTCGAATTCGGCACCGACGGGATTCGCCGAGGTTGCATAGGCCACATAGACGCTGCCATTCGGCGCCGGCTTGAGCGTCAGACCGAGGTTGAAGTTCGGAATCAGGAACTCGGCGGACTGCTGGCCGAACCGGCTAGCGCCGCCGATCGTTCCGTAGCCCGAGGTGTTGATGCTGTAATTGTCGTAGCGGAAACCGCCGTTGAGGATCAGCAGGTCGCGGTAGTTCGCACTATCCATGACGTAGCCGCTGACGGTGTCGATGCCGATCTTGGTCGGCAGGCCCGACAGCCCGAGCCCCTTGGGCGGCAAGAAGGTGTCTTGCGGAAAGAAGACGCTGACGCCCGTCGGCGAGCCGGTCGGCGTTACGGTCGTGCCTTGCCCCTCCGAGCTAAGGCCCAGATATTTGTCGATCGACGATCTTTCGCGATCGACCTCGATACCCGCCAGCGCTGTATGCTTGAACCCGACGCCATCCTGGAACTTGTAGGTTGCTTCCGTCTGGTTGGCGAGCACGTCGGTAACCTGGAAACGGCTCTGCGGATTCATCGTGAGCGTATAGGCTGTAAACGGAGCGCCGGGAGCAAGCGTCGGCTGCTCCGGCAGCGTGCCGATGTAGTTCTGGGTCGAGCGTGACGCTCGGAATTTGTTGCTGACCATCAGGTCTGGCGTGATCTGCACTTCCGCATTGAGCGTGCCGATGTCCTGGCCGGTCCGGTAGAAGTCGCGATTGATCTGGCCATACCAGTTGTTGCGGTTGACGCCGAAGTCCGGGAACGGTCCACCGGCGGTCGTGGCCGTGCTCGGCCGGTAGTACGGCACGCCGAAATCCGGCACGCCGGTCAATTCAGTGTGGATGTAGTTGGCAGTGACCTTGACCGTATCGGTCGGCTTCCACGTCGTGGCGACGAAGGCGCCATTGCGGTTGTCTTTGACGTAGTCGCGGCCGGCGACATTCGCATCCTGGAACAGACCGCCGACACGAACGGCAAAGGTCGGATCGATCACCTGGTTGACGTCGAGCACCACGCGCTTGGTCATGTCGGTGCCAAACGTGGTGTCCATGTTGTAGAAGCTCTTCGCCGTCGTCGCTTGCTTTGTGACGATGTTGATCGCGCCACCGGCGACACCGCGGCCGGAGAAGGTCGAGCCGGGACCGCGCAGGATTTCGACCTGCTCGGTGAAGAAATTCTCGCGGACGCTGACGCCGGAGTCGCGCACGCCGTCGATGAAGATGTCGTTGCGGGCATCAAAACCGCGGATGAAGAAACGGTCCCCGAACGCGTTACCGCCCTCGCCCGAGCCGAGCGTGACGCCGGCCGTGCTCAGGATCGCCTGCTTGAGCGTCGTCGCGTTCTTGTCCTCGAGCACTTCCTTGCTCAGGACAGTGATCGACTTCGGCGTATCAACCAGCTTTTCCGGAAACTTGCCGCCGGCCTGGACGTGATCGACCTTGTAGGGAGCCGCTGGATCCGCATACGGATCGGCGTCCGCGGGACCTGACGGTGTGGTGGGAGCCGTCCGCTGCGCCTGCTGGCGCTGCGCGGCGCGGCGAAGCGCGTTGCGGGCGCGGACCTGCTCCGGCGAAGGCTTCGAGGTCACCGGACGCGGACGCTGAACCGGAGCATCGACCGTCACGGGCGGCAGGTTCGACTGCTGCGCCTCTGCTCCGGTCGACACCGACGCGACAGCTATCAGGCTTGCTACGGCGGAGGCCGTCTTGCCCGCAGCAGCATCGAACTTGTTGTTGACAGACTTCCTCGACGCAGCCGAACGCAACGACCGCGGTGACCTAACATTCCCCATTTCACGCCCCAATATTTGACGACGATTGGTCGCATTGTGACAATGCGACGCAGTGTTGCTATCGGGCACAAAAATTGGGGTCAACGCGATCTGGGCAACACTCCAGTTTAAAGCGTCCATTTCAAAGCAATTCTAAACTTGTCCGAGCGCGACAGTTTCGAACGGTTCTAAGCTTGAACGATTCTAATCTACGCATTCATCGACGTGATCGCGTCAAGGCCGCATCAGCCTCCGGGCCAATGCACTTCGCCGCGACAAAGACGCGAACGATGGTGCGGTGCTATCGATCGGACCAAAGCAGGTCAATGCGATTGATCTGCCTGCACTTTTGAATTTGTCCAAAACGGGTCAAGTGCATCAAACTGAAAACGTTGGCATGGCCCTGTGCGCGCACATCTGCGCACGCAGATTCCGCGCATGCAGATGCGCCTCAATCGCTGCTCGGCGGCTTCATCAGTGAGAACAATTCGTCGACGGTTTTCTGCGCGACCGCACGCACGCGATCGGTGTTGTCCATGCCGGCGATGTTGACGCCGTTGACGACGGCTTTGATCTCGTCGCGGAAATCGGTGAGAAAGCGCAAGGGATCGCGCTGCTCGTTGGCGACGCGCGCAATCAATCCCGTGATCAGAATCTGGCACGCGATCAGCTTGCCATTCAATTCGTCCATCCTTCGCGCTCCCGTTGTGGCGGCGCCGATATGGACGATGGCGATTTTCCTGACAACCGAAACGGCTGACGCGCGATTTAGAACCGTTCTCACGACCGTTAATTCCGGCCCTGTTCACAACGCGCCCCAGAGCGGTGTTGCGGGCAGCTCCGCAAGCGATGCACACCGGTTCCGAGTATTGCCTGAAGCTTGCACGCTGATCGCTCGCGCCGGGAAAATGCAGCACTGCACACCGTAGTGTCACGGAGCTGCCCAAGCGGTGCAAAGCTTTCCAATTGTTTAGGATTCGCGACCGATAGTGCTGTTTACACTGGAACTTGGCGTGTATTATACAAGCGCGCTGGAACCCTATGATTGCCCCATAATTCGTAAGCTTAGGGCACAAAAGCCGACACGAGACGATATGAATAAGTCCCGGCCGATCCTCTGGATTCTGATCATCGCGGCCGTGGCCTCCGCAGGTTATTATGGGTGGCAGAAATTCGGGTCGGCCGGACAGACCCGGACAGCCCAGAAGGCGCCACCTCGCCCGTCCGCCATTCCCGTCAGCGTTGCGCCGGTCCAGAAGACCGACTTTCCGGTCTACCTGACCGGTCTCGGCACGGTTCAAGGCTTCAACACCGTCCAAGTCCGCAGCCGGGTGGATGGTCAGATCGACAAGCTCGCCTTCCGGGAAGGTCAGATCGTCCAGCAGGGCGAGCTTCTGGTCTCGATCGATCCCCGCCCCTATCAAGCCACGCTCGACCAGGCCAAGGCCAAGAAGGCGCAGGACGAGGCTAGCCTCGCCAACGCCAATCTCGAACTCCAGCGCGCCATGAAGCTCGGCGAATTCGCGACCGCACAGCGGGTCGATACCCAGCGCTCCACCGTCGCTCAGCTCACCGCCCAGATCGCCGCCGACGAAGCCGCGATCGCCAACGCCCAGACCCAGCTCGATTACACGCAGATCAAGGCGCCGTTCACGGGCGTCGCAGGGCTCCGTCAGGTCGACGTCGGCAACATCGTCAACGCCTCGACGCAGACCGGCATCGTCACGATCTCGCAAGTCGAGCCGATCGCCGTGATCTTCACGGCACCGGAAGACCAGCTCCCCTATATCAGCGAAGGCCAGAAGGCCGGCGCGCTCAAGGTGATCGCCTTCACCACCGACGGCAAGAAGACGCTGGCCGAGGGCAAGCTCGCGGTCATCAACAATCAGGTCGACACGACCAGCGGGACTATTCGGCTCAAGGCGGTGTTCGACAACAAGGACCACACGCTGTGGCCGGGCCAGTCGGTTTCGACGCGTCTTTTGGTGCGGACGCTGAAGGATGCGACCGTGGTTCCCGATGATGCGGTCCAGCATTCCACCAACGGCCTGTACGCCTATACCGTCAATCAGGACAACAAGGCCGAAGTGCACAAGATCAAGGTCAGCTATGGCATCGATGGACGTTCGGTCATCGATGAAGGCTTGAGCCCCGGGCAGCAGGTCATCACCGGCGGTCAGTTCAAGGTGCAGCCTGGAAGCCTCGTCTCGACGGCAGTGGCGAGCTCGGATCCGGCGCAGAACAAGGTTCGACAGGAATGACCGAGGGCGGGATTTCGGCACCTTTCATCCGTTATCCCATCGGCACTTCGCTGCTGATGGCCGGCATTCTCTTTGTCGGTCTGGTCGCCTACCCCCTGCTGCCGGTCGCGCCGCTGCCGCAGGTGGACTTCCCGACTATCCAGATTACCGCCAACCTGCCGGGCGGCAGTCCAGAGACCATGGCCTCGTCGGTGGCGCAGCCGCTCGAGCGGCAATTCGCCCAGATCCCCGGCATCGCCCAGATGACCTCGACCAGCTATCTGGGCACGGCGTCGATCACCATCCAGTTCGACCTCAATCGCAGCATCGACGGTGCGGCCAACGACGTTCAAGGTGCCATCAACGCCGCCAGTGGCCAGCTGCCGAAGAACCTGCCCTCGCCGCCGACGTACCGCAAGGTCAACCCGGCGGACGCCCCGATCATGCTGCTGTCGGCAACCTCCGAGACATTGCCGCTCACCAGCGTCAGCGACGCCGTCGACGCGCAGCTCGCCCAGCAGATCAGCCAACTTTCCGGCGTCGCGCAAGTCTTCATCGGCGGCCAGCAGAAACCGTCCATCCGCATTCAGATCGACCCGGCGAAACTCGTCGCCAAGGGCCTGTCGATGGAGGATGTGCGCAGCCAGATCGCCATCACCACCGTCGACAGCCCCAAAGGCAATATCGACGGACCCAAACGCGCCTATACGATCTACGCCAACGACCAGCTCACCCAGGCCAAGGACTGGAACGACGTCATCATCGCCTATCGCAATGGCGGCCCGTTGCGAATCCGCGACGTCGGCCAGGCGGTCAGCGGCGCTGAAGACGCCAAACAGGCGGCCTGGGCCAACGGCAAGCGCGGCGTGTTCCTGGTGATATTCAAACAGCCGGGCGCAAATGTCATCGACACCGTCGACCGCATCAAGGCCACCCTGCCCCGGCTGGTGGCCGCTATCCCGCCCGCGATCAAGATCGAGCTGATCAGCGACCGCACCACGACAATCCGTGCCGCGGTCGAAGACGTCCAGTTCACATTGCTGCTGACCATCGCGCTCGTGGTCATGGTCATCTTCATCTTCCTGCGCAGCTTCTGGGCGACCGTCATCCCTACGATCACGGTGCCCTTGGCACTATTGGGCGCCTGCGCTCTGATGTGGGTGGTCGGCTATTCCCTGGACAATCTGTCGCTGATGGCGCTCACCATCGCGGTCGGGTTCGTCGTCGACGACGCCATCGTGATGCTCGAGAACATCACCCGCTACATCGAGGAAGGCGAATCGCCGATGGCGGCTGCCTTCAAGGGTTCCAAGGAAATCGGTTTCACCATTGTCTCGATCAGTATCTCGCTGGTCGCGGTGCTGATCCCCCTGCTGCTGATGGGCGGCATCATCGGGCGCCTTTTCCGCGAGTTCGCCGTGGTGCTGGCGATGACGATCTTCGTCTCGATGTTCGTGTCGCTGACGCTGACGCCGATGATGGCTTCGCGTTTCCTGCGCGCGCATGGCGAGGTGACGCACGGCAAGTTCTACCAATGGAGCGAACGCGCCTTCGACGGGATGCTGCGCGGCTACGAATATGTACTCGACCACGCCCTGGCCTGGCGCCGCACCACGCTGGCGATCTTCTTCGCCACTCTCGGCCTGTCGATCTACCTGTTCGTCCTGATCCCGAAGGGCTTCTTCCCGCAACAGGACGTCGGCCTGATCACCGCGACCTCCGAAGCCTCGCAGGACATCTCGTTCGCCGAGATGCAACGGCGACAAGTCGAGCTCGGCAAGATCGTGATGGAGGATCCCGACGTCGCCACGATTGCGATGAACATCGGCGGCAGCGGCCGCGCCGGCAACAACGGCAACATGTTCATCACCCTGAAGCCGCGTAACGACCGCAACGCCTCAGCGCAGGAGATCATCGCCCGTCTACGTCCCAAGCTCGAGAAGGTGTCCGGCGCCCGCCTCTACATGCAGGCCGCCCAGGACGTCCGGCTCGGCGGTCGGCCGACGCGCACGCAGTTCGAGTTCACCTTGCAGGATGCGGATCTCGCCGAGCTCAACGACTGGGCACCGAAGATCCTCGCCAAGATGCAGACGCTGCCGCAGCTGCGTGACGTCGCGACCGACCAGCAGACGCAGGGCACGACGGTGCAGCTCAAGATCAACCGCGACACCGCCTCGCGCTACGGCATCCAGCCGCAGCTGATCGACGACACGCTGTATGACGCGTTCGGACAGCGGCAGGTTACGCAGTATTTCACCCAGCTCAACACCTACAAGGTGATCCTCGAGATTCTTCCGGAGTTACAGGGGAATCTCGACAGCCTGAACAAGCTCTACGTAAAGTCGCCGCTCACCGGCGAGCAGGTGCCGCTGTCGACCTTCGCGACCTGGACCACCGATCCGGTCCGCCCGCTCTCGATCAGCCATCAGGGCCAGTTCCCGGCGATCACGATCAGCTTCAACCTCGCCCAAGGCGTTGCGCTCGGCCAGGCAACTGAGGCCGTGCAGCGGGCGATGGTCGAGCTCGGCGCGCCGCCGACGCTCAATTCGAGCTTCCAGGGCACCGCGCAGGCGTTCCAGCAATCGCTCGGCACCGTGCCGCTCTTGATCCTGGCAGCCCTCGTCGTGGTCTATCTGATCCTCGGCATCCTCTACGAGAGCTACATCCATCCGATCACGATTCTGTCGACCCTGCCCTCGGCCGGCGTCGGCGCGCTCGCGATCCTGATGGCGGCCGGCTTCGACTTCAGCCTCATTGCATTGATCGGAATCATTCTCCTGATCGGCATCGTGAAGAAGAACGGCATCATGATGGTCGACTTCGCGATCGCCGCCGAACGCGACGAGCACAAGACGCCGGAAGAATCGATCCGCCAGGCCGCGCTGCTGCGTTTCCGCCCGATCATGATGACGACGATGGCCGCGCTGCTGGGCGGCGTGCCGCTGATGCTCGGTCACGGCACCGGCGCCGAGATCCGCCAACCGCTCGGCTACGCCATGGTCGGCGGCCTGATCGTCAGCCAGGCGCTGACGCTGTTCACCACCCCGGTGGTCTATCTCTATCTCGACGAGCTCAACAACTGGTTCTCGGGCTGGGGCCGTTCGGGTGACGGCGAAGGTGACGAGGCGCCCGCGCACGGCACCGTCAAGGAAGCCGCCGAGTAAACTTGCACCGCGCCGCCCGCAACGCTACAGCGGGGCCTCGGTTCACGCCAACGCGGTTTCGTCATGATGATGCAATCCAGACTTGTCGCCCTCGCCGCCGCCGTTCTGTTGTCGACCGGCGCCGCCTACGCCCAGCAGAGCGCCAAGAAGAACGGCGCTCCTCCGGCCGCGCAGCCGGCGGCGACTGCTCCGACGCAAGCGCAGGCGGACGGCTCTCCGGGACAGCCCGGCTGGATCGTGCGCTGCACCAGCGCAAGCCGCGAGGCGCCGCTCGAATGCGCGATGGAGCAGAACGCGGTGCTGACCAAGACCGGCCAGACCGTCGTCCTGATCAACATCCGCATCGCGCCCGACACCCGCACGCCGATCGCGCTGCTGCAATTGCCGCTCGGCCTCAACCTGCCCATCGGCGCCAAGCTCCAGGTCGACGAGGGCAAGACGTTCGATCTCCAGATCCAGACCTGCGAGAACCGCGGCTGCTACGCCTCGACGCCGATCGCGGCGGATCTGCTCACCGCCTTGCGGTCGGGCAAGCAGCTGAAAGTCTCCTTCCAGAACATGGCCAAGGAGACGATCGCGATCCCGATGCCGCTGAACGATTTTGCGGCGGCCTACGACAAGATCAAGTAACGGCTGGCCTCAGGTCGCGATGTCGCTCGCCCGGAGCAGCGTCGTGAAGCCGCCATAGATCATGCGCTTGCCGTCGAACGGCATGCCCTCCATCTTCAGCCGCGGGTCCGCCATCACCTTCTTGTTGATGGCGTCGCGGCTCTCCCGGTCGCGATAGACGATCCAGGCGAAGATCACGACCTCGTCCTCCTTCGCGATCACCGCGCGCGGGAACGAGGTGAGCTCGCCATAGGGAACGTCGTCACCGATGCATTCGACGTAGTCGAGCGCGCCGTGCTCCATCCAGATCGCGCAGGCGCTCGTCGCCATCGCCTTATAGGCCTCGATATTGTCCTTGGGCACGGCGAGCACGAAACCATCGACATAGGGCATCACGGATCTCCTTGGGTTGTGTGATCTAAGAACGATCGAACGCGCGGCGATCCGACCGGAGAACGCGATTTCCAGGTGAGGCAAACGGTCGCGAGCGGCGGTACGGCCGACGGACGTCCCGGGAGCGTCTGGCTCGATCATTAGATCGCCCGCGGGATGGCCCCCACGGGACGAGCAGATCCGTGACTTGATTGCTCTGCGATTGACTGCAACTTTGTATTCGCACGCGATCGAGGGACACCTCGCGATGGCGCGTCCCCTTGCGACACCAATCAGAAGGCCGGCGCAGCGAGTCCGAGCGTGCTGGCAGACGTGGTCGAGGAGTCCACCCATCGCCGGATCGTGCCATCGTACACATCGGCACCGTAGATCGAGCCATCGGGCCCCTTCTGCAGGTCGACGATGCCGGGAATGCCGGAATCCACGACCTGGACATTGGTGACCTGTCGGCTCGCGTTCAAGGTGGCAGCGTAGATGTTTCCATTGAGGACATCGTCGAAGAGCAGGGTGTTCTGATTGTAGAAATCTCCCGCGGTGATCGCAGCGGCATTGTCCGGAGCGCCGTGGCTGCGCGACAGGATGGGGAATACGGCAGGCAGGTCCGACGTATTGTTGCGGTTGCCATTGTTGTAAAAACTGATCGCCTGCGAAAGGTCTTGGTAGCTGCCGGTCCGGCCCGGCCCTTCCAGGTAGGGCCACCCGAAATTCGAGCCAGCCGGGCCGGTATTGATCTCTTCATAGGTGTTCCAGCCCACATCTCCGAACACGGGCAGATTGGTGACCGGATCGAAACTGAAGCGGTAGGCGTTGCGGACACCATAATCGAATATCTTCGACTGATTGCTGTTCGGATCACTGGCCTGGTAGTAGGGGTTGCCGGGCACGCCCTCGCCCGTGGTCGGATCGACCCGCAACATCTTGCCCGACAGATTGTGGATGTCCTGGACTCGCACCGCGCGAGGGTCAGCGAAATTATATGACGTGCCGTCGCCCACGGTGAGGTAGAGATAGCCGTCGGGACCAAAATGAACGGCACCGATGGAATGGGAGTCGCCGTCCGTCGCTAGATAATCGCGAATGTTCTGATTCTGAATCCCCGCGTGGTTCGGATCGTTATCCTGCGGTCCGGTCTCTATCTGGCTGGCGGGTGCCGTTATGGTGGTGCCGTTGACGATACCTGATGGGGGAATGTTAGGATCGCCGTTGCTGTTAACGTCGGGCCGGCTCGTATAGGCCCAGATGCTGTTCTTGCCGACCAGCACGATTTCGCTCGCCGGATCGGCAACCATGGTGGCGGGGTTGACAGTCACCCTGACCAGACGAGAAGGTCGATTCCCGGCCTGATCGCGTGCTGCGAGTCCCGTTTGGCCCGCCGTTTCGGGTGGATCGTAGGTGTAGAGCAGGTAGACATAGGGATTGCTGGCGAAATTCGGGTTGATCGCGATCCCAAGTAGTCCGCGATCGCCGTACTCATTCACCTCGCTCGAAAGGTCGATGAGCGGCGTCGACCGCAGTGTGCCGTTGTCCACCACGCGCACCACACCGCCCTTCTGTGCAACCAGCATGTAGCGGCCGTCGGGAGTCCAATCGATCGCCGTTGGCTCGCTCAACCCGGTCACGGCGGTCTGGCGCGTCAGACTCCCGATATTGAGACTGTCGTTGTCGAGGATACTTACGGTGGTGGTCGTCTGTGCGCCGAGAGCGGCACCCGTTGGATTGCTCAAGGTGACGGTGAAGCTCTCGTCGGCTTCCCCTGCTGAGTCGTTGATGATCGGGACCGAGATGTTCTGGCTGAGCTGGCCGGCGGCGAAGGTGACGGTGCCCGACGATGCCGTGTAGTCCGATCCCGCGAGCGCACTGCCGTTGCTCGTTGTGAACTGGATCGTGGCGGGTTGATCGATGCTGCCGCTACGCAACAGCGTGAGGGTCGCTGAAGGCGTGGTCTCGGATACGCTCACCGCCATGTCCGCCATGGAGATGGTGGAGGGTGAATCGTCGTCGACTACGGTCACCAGCACCGTCCGGGGGACTCCCAGCGAGCCGGATGCGGGATTCTGAAGGCCGACGGCGAACGTCTCGCTGCCCTCGACGAGTTGATCGTTCACGATCGAGACGGTGAAGCTCTTGGTGCTCTCGCCAGGTCCGAAGACAACCTGGCCCGTATTCGCTCGGCCATTGAACGTAGGTTGGATAAAGTCCAATCCAGCCTGCGCCGCCCCGGCGCTGCCTATCTCATTCGTTGTGTACTCCACAGTCGTTTGAGACTGCAGATCGCCCGATCGCGTGACTGTGATGGTTGCTGTGCCCGCCGCTTCACTGACGTAGATCGTCGCATTGTTGACCAATGAGATGATGGCCCCTGGAACAAACACGACGTCCCGGAAGTAGTTTTCGTTTTGATAGACGAGGCTCGGGAAGGCGCCCTCAACGTCGTTGTAGACGCCGGCGCCTGCCGGTGCGCTCAGCCCGCCATTGGTGATGGGTGAGGCGAAGCCCTGCGACGTCAGGGCGTAGTAGCTGTTGGTGTTGACGGAGACCACGTAGGTGGTGCCGGCGGTGATGTTCAGCGGCGTGGCGAGCGCCTGCTGCTGCCAGCCCGATGCGCCTTCGTTCGTGAACGTCACCGTCGCCAGCTGCTGGCCCGTGGACGACCAGATGTACCCCACATGCGTGCCTGTCTCGCTGGGGGACTTGTAGAACCGGATCGCCTGGATCTGTCCGGGATTGCTGCTGGTGAAGCGCATCCCGATCTCCCAATCCACCCCTGGCCCGTCGGTGAAGTTCGGTTGAGCGGGCGTCTGGGTGGTGAACAGACTCGTGGGCCCGGAATTCAGCGCCGCAACCGGCGCCGTCGCTGCGCTCGTCACGCTCTCGCTCGTGCCGAACGGATCGGTGTAGGCGGCATTGACCCGGATGCGCTTGCCGACCAGGCTGCCGTCGAGGGTGAGGCTCGCCGTGGTGGCGGTGAGGTTCGTCCAGGTGCTGCCGTCAGGGCTGCTCTGCCAGACATAGCCGATCGTCGCCGGCACACCATCAAGATCGGTGACGCTAGCCGTCAGAATCTGGTTCTGCGTCGCCGTGCCGTTGATCGCGACGGCACCGACGTCGTTGACGTTGGTCACCGCCGTGGCGGTCGCGGGGCTCAATGGAGTCTCGCTGCTGCCCTGGAGGTCCGTATACGTGGCGGTGGCACGCACGAAGCTGCCGACGTGGGCCTGCCCAAGGATCAACGTGCTCGCCGTCGCGCCGCTGATGTTGGTCCAGGTACTGCCGTTCGCGCTCTGCTGCCACTGATAGGTGATGGTGGCCGGCACTCCGTCCGCATCGCTCACGGTCGCCGTCAACGCCTGGTTCTGCGTCGGTGTCCCGCTGACACTCACCACGCCTGGGTGATTGTTGGGGTTCGACGTACCGGACACGAACACGACGTCCCGGAAATAGTTCTCGTTCTGATAGACGAGGTTCGGGAAGACGCCTGCGGCATCGTTGTAGACGCCGGCGCCGATCGGCGCGCTCAGCCCGCCGTTGGTGATGGGTGAGGCGAAGCCCTGCGACGTCAGGGCGTAGTAGCTGTTGGTGTTGACGGAGACCACGTAGGTGGTGCCCGCGGTGATGGTCAGCGGCGCGGCGAGCGCCTGCTGCTGCCAGCCCGATGCGCCTTCGCTCGTGAACGTCACCGTCGCCAGTTGCTGGCCCGTGGCCGACCAGATTTTCCCCACATGCGTGCCCGTCTCGCTGGGGGACTTGTAGAACCGGATCGCCTGGATCTGTCCGGGATTGCTGCTGGTGAAGCGCATCCCGAGCTCCCAATCCGCCCCTGGCCCGTCGGTGAAGTTCGGTTGAGCTGGCGTCTGGGTGGTGAACAGACTCGTGGGCCCGGAATTCAGCGCCGCAACCGGCGCCGTCGCTGCGCTCGTCACGCTCTCGCTCGTGCCGAACGGATCGGTGTAGGCGGCATTGACCCGGATACGCTTGCCGACCAGGCTGCCGTCGAGGGTGAGGCTCGCCGTGGTGGCGGTGAGGTTCGTCCAGGTGCTGCCATCAGGGCTGCTCTGCCAGACATAGCCGATCGTCGCCGGCACACCATCGAGATCGGTGACGCTAGCCGTCAGAATCTGGTTCTGGGTCGCCGTGCCGTTGATCGCGACGGCACCAGCGTCGTTGACGTTGGTCACCGCCGTGGCGGTCGCGGGGCTCAATGGAGTCTCGCTGCTGCCCTGGAGGTCCGTATACGTGGCGGTGGCACGCACGAAGCTGCCGACGTGGGCCTGCCCAAGGATCAACGTGCTCGCCGTCGCGCCGCTGATGTTGGTCCAGGTACTGCCGTTCGCGCTCTGCTGCCACTGATAGGTGATGGTGGCCGGCACTCCGTCCGCATCGCTCACGGTCGCCGTCAACGCCTGGTTCTGCGTCGGTGTCCCGCTGACACTCACCACGCCTGGGTGATTGTTGGCGGTCACGACCAGCGGGGTGGCTGCGCTCGTCCGGTTGGTTTCCGCCCCCCCCAAGCTGGTCAGTATAACTGACGAGCACGCGGACTTGCCGGCCGACCTGTGCGGGTTGCAGCGTCAGCGTGGCTCCCGTGGCATTCGCGATGTTGCTCCAGGTGCCATTGATCAATTGTTGCCAGCGGTACGTTATCGAAACGTTCGTTAGACCATCACGATCGGTGACGTCGGCCTTCAGGATCTGCCCTTGAACCGGCGCGCCCGTTGTGGCCACGACGCCTGCATCGTTGACGTTTGCGATGGCCGTTGTCGCTGCGCTGGCGACGGACTGAGCGCTGCCGGCGGCGTCAGTGTAGCTAACGACGGCACGGACGCGCATCGCAACCTGCGCCTGTGTGAGTGTTAGCGCCTTGCCCGTTGCGCCAGCAGCGATATCGCTCCATGTGACGCCGCCGTCCGAACTCTGTTGCCATTGGTATCCAATGGATGTCCCCGACGGGAGGCCGTCGACATCCGTTACGTTTGCAACGAGGACTTGGTTCTGCGTCGAAGTGCCACTCAAGGAAACGACCCCGATGTCGTTACCGGCAGGGTTGGTCGCGACGATCACGGGCGTGGCGGCGCTCGTTCGATTGGACTCAGACCCACCTAGCTGATCCGTGTAGGTTACGCGAACCCGCACCTGCCGGCCAACTTGCGCGGCTTGAAGCGTATAGGTCACCCCTGTCGCTTGCGAGATGTTGCTCCAGCTTCCGTTGGTCAGTTGCTGCCAGCGATAGCTGATCGCCACGTTCGCCAATCCGTCCAGATCGGTGACGCTGGCAGTCAGCGTCTGCCCTTGAACCGTCGTGCCGACGATGCTGGCTACGCCCACATCATTGACGTTGCCGACGGACGCAGTCGCGGGGCTGAAGTCTTGCTCTGCGTTTCCCGCGGCATCAGCGTAGCTCACGCCGGCGCGGACGAGCGTGCCCACGTATGCCTGCTGCAGTGTCAGGGAACTCGCGGTTGCTCCCGCAATGTCGGTCCAGCTCACGCCATTGTCGGCGCTTTGCTGCCACTGGTAAGCGATGGGTGCCCCCACTGGGATGCCATCGACATCCGTGATGTTTGCAGCCAGAGTTTGATTCTGAGTTGATGTACCGCTGAGAGAAACGACGCCTGCTACCATGACGCCCTCCAGCACTATAAAATTTGTAGAAAATAAACGAAAAGATTAGCTCCGTTCTGTGCGATGTGTAAAGCGAGCATTGTCGGTGTCTCGGCAAGGGAAGTGTGCCGAGGCGAAAAACCCAAAGATGCTCAGGTATGTAGCGGGCCTTTGGCTGGGGAACCTGGATTCGAACCAAGACAAACAGAGTCAGAGTCTGTTGTGCTACCGTTACACCATTCCCCAACGGAATAGTCGAACAAATTCAATGACTTGCTGATTTGCTCGACTGTCACCGGAAGCGCGTTTAGCGCAAATCACGGCTCAGGCGTGGCAGGGTTCTACCCGCTCGTCCCCGGGCTGGCAAGCGCTGCGGTGGATGGATGCTGCTTCCTCAACAGTGGGAGCAGGACCCAGCCATTCGTCCGCTTCGCCGGTCGAGCCGGGAAGCGTTCCGCAGACGTCTCGAACGCCTGGAGACCGCGACCTTGGCGGCTACTCCAGCTTGATGTTCGCGGCCTCGATCACCTTCTTCCACCGTGCCGTCTCGGCAGTGATGTAGGCCGCAAACGGTTCGGAATCCAACGCGACCGCGGTGGCACCGAGTTCGGCCATCTTCTGCACCGTGTCCGGCTGCTGCATGAAGGCGCGGATCTCGGCCGAGAGCTTTTCGACGATCGGTTTCGGCGTGCCTGATGGCACGAAGAAGCCATGCCAGGCCACGGCCTCGAAGCCCGGCAGGAATTCGGCGACGGCGGGAGCTTCGGGATCGAAGGCAGCCCGCTTCGGCGTCGCCGTCGCGAGCAGTGCGAGCGCGCCGGTCTTCACCTGCGGCAGCAGCAGCGGCACGTTGTCGAAGGCGAGATCGATCTGGCCGCTCAACAGATCCGTCAGCATTTGGCTGGACCCCTTGTAGGGCACGTGCACCATCTTGGTCCCGGTCATCTGCTGGAACAGCTCGCCAGCGAGATGCTGCGAGGTGCCGACGCCGGCCGAGCCGAACGAGACCTTGTCCGGATTCGCCTTCAGATAGGCGATCAGCTCCGGCACTGTGCGCGCCTTGATCTTGTTGGGGTTCACGACGAGCACGTTGGGCACGACGCTGATCTGGGCAACCGGCGCAAGATCTTTGTCCGGCTGGTAGCTGAGCTTCGGACCATAGAGTGACGGATTGATCGCGAGCGCGGACGTGCTGGCAACGCCGATCGTGATGCCATCAGGCGCCGACTTCGCCAGCCGCGTCACCCCGAGGATGGAGCCGGCGCCACCGACATTCTCGACCACGAACGGCTTGCCGAGCTTCGCCTGCAAATGGTTGGAGACCATGCGGGCGAAGATGTCGGCGGTACCGCCGGCAGCGAAGGGAACGATCACCGTCACCTGCTTGGACGGATAGCCGTCCTGGGCCTTTGCCGGTGAGGCCGCCAGCAGCATGAGTGAGGCAAGAACAAGCCACATCGATCTCATCGAAGTTTCCTCTGTTTTACATGTTGTTGATTTGCGTGTCGCGAGCGAGCGACGTGGAACGGCTAGAACGCGACCTCGTACATGTTCAGGATCGCATCCCGGCCGAGGTCGCGCGGATTGTTGTCGAGCAGGCGGCGAATGGCGTGCGCCTCATCGGCCATCACCCCGAGGTCGTCCCGGGGCACGCCGAGCGCCGACAGCCGCATTTCGATGCCGAGATCAGCACAGAATTTGTAGGTGGCGTCGAACACCAGCTTCGCATCGTCCTGCTCCGGCAATCCAAGCGCCCCGAGCACAGCGACAGTCTTCGCCTTCACGGCCGGCATGTTGAACGCCAGCGTGTGCGGGAAGATCACGGCGCAGGCCCGGCCATGGGCGATATGATGGCGCGTGCCGAGCGGATAGGCGACCGCATGACCGGCAGTGGTGTTCACAGGCCCCAGACAATAGCCGCCATAGAGCGAGGCCAGTGCCAGACCTGCACGCGCCTCGCGATCGTCGCCGTCGGCCACCGCGCGCTTGAGATACTGCCCGACCAGCCGCGCGCCCTCGAGCGCATAGAGGTCGATCGCGGGATGCGCCTTGCGGCTCGTATAGGCCTCGACGCAATGCGCCAACGCGTCGACGCCGGTCGCCGCGGTGATCTCCTTCGGCACCGTCATCGTCAGATCCGGATCGACGATGGCGATATCGGCCAGCATGAACCGGCTCTGCACCGCCTGCTTGTTCTGGCTGACAGGGTCGGTGACGAGGGCACGGGTGCCGGCCTCGCTGCCGGTCCCGGACGTGGTGGGGATCTGCATCAGTGCCATGCTGCGGCCCGCCACCTTCTCCGGCCCGACGATGTCGGCGAAGGCCACATCGCTCGTGCACATCACCGCGACCAGCTTGGCCAGATCCATCGCGCTGCCGCCGCCGAACCCGACGACGAGATCGGGCTTGGCTGCGCGTGCCATCGCGACCGCCTTGTCAAGGTTGGGCAGGTCCGGCTCCGGCTTCACGTCGCCGAACACCTTCACTGCGCCCGGCAGCGCCAGCGCGTCGACGCGGCGCGCGTTGAACGGGTCGGAGATCACCAATGGCCGTTTTGCGCCGATCCGCTCGGCGAAGCGTGCCGCAGCGGCAATCGTGCCGCAGCCGAATTCGAGGACGGTCGGACGAAGGATCTCGATGGGCGTGAAGGCGTTGGTCATCGTGCGTTCAGGTCTCATGACTTGGATGCGGAGGCGCCAGCGGCCAGCCGCTCGGCATAGTCGATGGCCTCGATCAGGCTGTGCTCGTTGGCGATGCCCTTGCCGGCGATATCGAAGGCGGTGCCGTGATCGACGGAGGTGCGGATGATCGGCAGACCCAGCGTGATGTTGACGCCGGAGAGCTCCTGCCAACGGCCGGTGGCAGGATCGACCTGGAAACCGAGCAGCTTGACGGGAATGTGGCCCTGATCGTGATACATCGCGACCGCGGCATCGTACTGGCCGGCGCGCAGCTTGACGAAGATGGTGTCGCCGGGCACCGGACCGACGACGTCGAGACCGTCGGCGACCGCCTTGGCAATCGTCGGCGTCGACACGTCGATGTCCTGCCGACCGAACAGACCGCCCTCACCGGCATGCGGATTGAGCGCGGCAATCGCGATCTTCGGGTTGGCAATGCCGAGCCGGCGCAGCGCGTCGTTGGTGAGGTCGATCACCTGGCGCAGGCGCTCCGGCGTCAGGCGTTTCGGCACGTCCTCCAGCGCGACATGGGTCGAGACATGGCTGACACGCATGTTGCCATGGGCGAGCAGCATCACCGAGCCACGCACGCCGGTGAGATGAGCAAGCATCTCGGTATGCCCAGGGAAATGATAGCCGGCCTTGTTGAGCGCTTCCTTGTTGAGCGGTGCCGTCACAATGGCGGAGGTCCGTCCTGACTGCGTCAGGCGCACGCCTTGCTCGATCGCCTTGTAGGCAAAGCGGCCACCGTCGGCGCTGAGGACACCTGGCTTGATCGGCTCGGCTTCGGCGTCGGCTTGGAGGAAGCACAGATTCGGCCAGTCGCGATCCTCGTTGCTGACCTCGGGGATGGCAATATCGGCGCCGAGCGCGGCCTTGGCCCCGGCGAGCGCCGCCCCGCTGCCGATGATCAGCAGGCGCAGATCGCCCTTTGCGATCCGGTCCCTCAGTCCGACGCAGGCCTTGATGATGATCTCCGGCCCGATCCCGGCGGGATCACCCATGGTGATGGCAAGATGACGAGAGGTCATGTCGGACTCCCCATATTGAGCAAATGATTGTCCCGGAGCAGATCGTGCCAGAGTTCGCTAGGCCCGAATGCACCGGACTTCGAGACGACGTCCGTTCCGGCCCACCGGCCGCCCTGCAGGATCGAGCGCGGCAATCCCGGCACGATGCGTCCCGTCACCTGAAGCGCATGCGCGCCGAGGGCAACGCATGCGGCCTTCAAGGTCTCTCCACCGGCAACGATCAATGTGCCAGGCGGTTCGAGCGCCGCGACCAGCGCCGTCATTTCGCGTGCGATCCGCCGCGCCGCCTCGGCGCGGGTCAGGCCCTCCGCGAGCGAGAACTTTACCAGCGCCACGCCATCATCGGCCAGCTTGCGCCCGACGAGCGCCGCGCCCTCGCCTTCCGCAAGCGCGACGGTCGCTGCGCCGCACGCGGCCAGCTGAGAAGCGGTCGCGGGCTGATCCGAGCCGAACAATCCCAGCACCGGCCGCTTCAATTGGCTCGGCGCATCGGCGCGGTGGCTGCGGGCGAGCGCGCCGGCCAGCCCGCCGCTGCCGCACCACAGCACCGGCCCAGGCATGCGCCGTCCCATCTCGACGACCCGGTCGAGGTCGATGTCGCTCTCGGCATCGAAGACCTGAACGCCGCCCTGCGACAGCGTATCAACCCCGCCTTGCTGCGCCCCAATGCCTTCCTGTCGCAACCGAGTCAGCAGATTGTCACCGACGCGATGCCACTCGCCTTGCACCGTGCGCGCAAATTGCTGGCCACCCACAGTGCGGCGCCCCTGATAGTCGAAGGCCGGCGCGACCACGCAGGTTGCCCAATCCCCGCCGCGCAGGCAGGCGCCGAGCTCGGCCGCCCACGCGCCACGAAGGAGGCTATCGACCTTCTTGTAGGCGATTGTCGCTCCACGGAGCTGCGGCGCCAGTCGTCCGACGATCTCGATGCCCTCGGCCTTGGATCGCTCGCGGGTCCCGCTATCGATCGCGAGGCTCGAAGCGGACGTCATCGCAGGCGCTTCCGGCCAGGTGACGTCGAACGGTCCGCTCAGGCCGACGAACTCCGCCGCGGTGTCGAGCGCACCGGTGAGATCGTCGGCGAGCAGGCGGACACTCGTCATTGTCGCACGCCTCTGGCCGCGAAGATCTTGCCCGGGTTCATCAGGCCGTTCGGGTCGAGCAATCGCTTGATATCGCGCATCAGATCGATGTCGAGCGGATCGGTGACGCGGGCGAGCCGGCCGCGATTGGTGATGCCGATGCCGTGCTCGGCACTGATCGCTCCGCCTTGCGCTGCAGTCTCATCGTCGACGATCTCGTTGATCTCCGCCACCAGCGCGGAGGTTGCAGCCGGATCCTGGCAACGCGCGCGGTCGATCAAGGCGATCACGTGGATGTTGCCGTCGCCGATATGGCCGTGCATCACCACGTTCGCATGCGGAACCGCGGCCTTGATCCGGGCTTCGACATTGGTCACGAAGGCCGCCTGGCGCTCCAGCGGCACCACGCTGTCGTGCGACACCACATAGCCGCTGCGCTTGTTGCCTTCAGACACGCTATGCCTGACAGCCCAGATCGCCTTTGCCTGGGCGAGGTTGGACGCGAGGATGACGTCCTCGGCGAGCCCCGCCTCCATCGCCTCCGCAAGCACCGTGGCCAGCGGCTCGTCGAGATCAATGCCGGCGAGCGTATCGGTCAGCTCGACGATCAGATACCATGGCGTCGTCAGCTCGAATGGAATGGCCACGTGCGGCACGGTGGCGGCAATGGCTTCGATCTGCGGGCGTGACATGATCTCGAGGCTGCCGAGGCGGTCACCGACCGCACCGCGCAGACGTTGCAGTATATCGAGCGCCTGCCCGACACCTTGCAATTTCAGCAGCGCCAGCGCCGAGCTGCGTGGCGGCGCAAACAATTTCAGCACCGCGGCAGTGATGATGCCCAGCGTACCCTCCGCGCCGATGAAGAGCTGCTTCAGAGCGTAGCCGGTGTTGTCCTTGCGCAGCGCGCGCAGGCCATTGAACACACGCCCGTCGGGCAGCACGACCTCAAGCCCGAGCACGAGATCGCGCGTCGGCCCATAGCGCAGCACGGCGGTGCCGCCGGCATTGGTCGAGATGTTGCCGCCGATCTGGCAGGAGCCCTCGGCGCCCAGGCTCAGGGGAAAATAACGGTCGACGCTGCGTGCTGCATTCTGCACCTCGGCGAGAATGCAGCCGGCTTCCACCGTGATCGTGTTGGCGAGCGCGCTGATGTCGCGCACGGCCCGCATGCGGTCGAGCCGGACCACAACATTGCCCGGGCCATCGTCAGGGGTCGCGGCCCCGCACATGCCGGTGTTGCCGCCCTGCGGTACGATGGCGAGGCGCCTGTCAGCGCAGCATTTGACGACGGAAGCGACCTCGGCGGTCGAGCCGGGCTTCACCACCGCAACCGCGCGGCCGTGATAACGCCCGCGCCAGTCCACGACATATGGCTCCTGATCAGGCCCGGATGCAAAGACGTGCTTGTCGCCGATGATCGCGGCGAGCCCGGCCAATGCATCCTGAAAGGAGTCGGACATCAGATCGCCTCGCCGTCCGGCCTAGAACGCGGCAGCGAACGCCGCGGCATTCGCGAGCAGCGTTTTCAGCTGGTCGGGCTGCAAGGACTCCAGCGGCGGTCGGAGACGCTGCCATCCGGCATGCTGCGTGCGATCGGCCGCCAGAGCCTTCAACGAAGCCATCTGCGGAAATTGCGAGACCAACTCGCGCGCCTTCACGATTCGCGCCTGCGCCGCCTTGAGTGCCGGATCGTCATCGCTGTCGCCAAAGTGCTTGAAGACATACGCAAGACTGCGCGCGACGACATTGGAAGTGGCGGTAATGCAGCCCGCCCCGCCCTTGCGCAGCAACGGCAGCATCAACGGATCCGCGCCGCCCAGGACAGCGAACCCGGGGAAGCGCTCCACCATCGCCGTCATGTTCGCGAAGTCGCCGGATGAATCCTTGATGCCGGTGAACGTCGCCGGATAGGCCTTGCGCAACCGCTCGATCAGCGCATGCGAGATCGGCTGCGCCGACATCTGCGGGTAGTGATAGAGGACGACCTTCAGACGCGCATCACCGATACGCTGCACCACTTCGCTGTAGGAGGCGTAGATGCCGTCATCGGTGACGTTCTTGTAGTAGAACGGCGGCAGCATCACCACGGTATCGACGCCGACCGAGAGCGCGTGACGCGTCAGGGCAATGGTCTCGGTGAGTGCGGCGACACCGGTGCCGGGGAGGAGCTGGCGCGGCGCGATGCCGGCGGCGACCACCGCTTCGAGCAGCGCCATCCGCTCCGCGACTGAGAAGGAGTTCGCTTCACCCGTGGTGCCGAGCATTGCGATGCCGTCGCAGCCTTCGTCCAGCAGATAGCGACAATGTGCGACGAAGCGCGCATGGTCGGGAGCAAGCTCGGCGTCGAGCGGCGTCAACGCGGCGGAGAACACGCCATGGGGGTGCAGCGATGATGTCGACAAAACTTCCTCCGATCGTCAAATCGATATTGTTCGGATTGCGAACATTTGTTATTAGATTGACCCGTCGTAAAATCAGCTTGCCGCCGCGTCAAGGGCGACATGTCATCGCGAGACATTCGATCATGGCCAAGGTCGAAAAGAAGGCCGCAAAGCGCGCATCGGAAACTAGCGCAAAGAATCCAAAGAATTACGTCGCCTCCGTCGGCAAGGCGTTCGCCGTGCTCAAGAGTTTCACCAGCGAGGCCTTCGAGTTGACCCTGAGTGAGATTGCCGCACGGGCCGACCTTGATCGCGGAACCGCGTTCCGCCTGATCCAGACCCTGGTCGAACTCGGCTATCTCCAGGCGGTGCCGCAGAGCCGCCGGTTCCGCCTCGGCGTCGCCTGTCTGGACCTCGGCTACTCCGTGCTGTCGCATGGATCGCTGCGGCCGATTGTCGAGCCGCTGCTGCGCGGCCTCGTGCCGGATGTCGGCGATGCGGCCTCGCTCGGCATCCTCGACGGCGGCGACGTGGTCTATCTCGCGCGCATCGGCGCCGGCCTCGACCGTCACAAGATGGATCGCCGGCCCGGCACGCGCATTCCCGCCTACAGCGCCGCGCTCGGCCATGTCATGCTGGCGCATCTGGCGCGGGACGAGCAGATCGCGCGGCTGGAGGCACGGCCCCGCGTCAAACTGTCGGAGCGAACACTCACCGATCTCGACGCCCTGCTCGCCCGGCTCGATCAGGTGAAGAAGAAGGGTCATGCCGTCTCCGACGGCGAGAACGCCTACGGCCTGCGCACGCTGGCAACGCCGATCTTCGATGCCCAGGGCATCGTAATCGGCGGGTTGAGCGTCACGATCGATGCGACGCGCATGGACATGTCCGCTTTTCGCGATGAGGCGCTGCCAAAGCTCATGCAGGTGACGAGGCAGGTGCAGGATATCGCGATCAAGTCGGGTTTGACGAGCTGAACGCGGTCGCGAGGACATGATCGGCACGACTGCGCGCCTGATCGCAGGCTGATGATCTGCGCTATTCGAACATCATTGTGAAAGGGCTTTCGAGACCTATATCGTCAAGGCGCCCTGCCGAAACCTGATCTTCCCTTGAGAAAATCCGTGGTCACATTTCTTCTGCTGGTCTTCGTGCCGATCGGGATTTCGGCCGTCCGATATCTCTGGCTCGGGGATGGACGCGGCAATTGGCAGACCGCGGACCGTTCCAGCGCCGGCCTGCTGCCTCCTGCCGTCTCGCATCCGGACGCCCTGATCCGGGTCTACGCTGCGCGAACGGTCCGGTGGCGCAGCATATTCGCCGTCCACACCTGGATCGTCGTCAAGGAGAAGGACGTAGCCAGCTACAGTCGTTATGACTATACGGCGTGGGGGGAACCGATCCGGAGCAATGGCTTCGTCCCCGACGGCCGCTGGTTCGGAGCCTTGCCGGAGACAGTCGTCGCCATCGACGGCGCGAAGGCTGAAACGCTGATTCCGAAGATCCGAGATGTCGTGGAGAACTACAGATTTCGAACCTACGGCGATTACAGCGCTTGGCCGGGTCCGAATTCGAACACCTTCGTCCAGGCCGCTCTGGACGCCGTGCCAGAACTTCACGCGGTTCTACCACCGACCGCCATCGGCAAGGACTATCCCTATTCCGGACGATGGATCGGGTTGACGGCCTCTCGCACCGGCTTCTATGCCTCGCTCTCCGGCTACCTCGGTCTCACACTTGGCTGGGTCGAAGGTCTTGAGATCAACTTCTTCGGCGCCGTGCTTGGCTTCGACGTTCGGCGCCCCGCCGTCAAGCTGCCCGGTATCGGCCGTCTCGGTGTTGCTGCCGGCCTCTAAGGCCTGCCGCGATGACGGCTCGCTAGACGACGATGTGATCGAAGTCAGCTGCTATTCGACTGTTCGGAAAGATCCCGGCTGCTTCCGCAAGGACCTCATCGTCCTCATAGCGGCCCGACTGATGCGTGAGCACGAGCTGCCCGATATTGTTTGCCGCAGCAAACGCAGCCGCATCGCGCGCAGTGAGGTGGCCATAGTCCCGCGCGGTCGATGCGTCGCGATCGAGGAATGTCGCCTCGATCACCAGCAGGTCGGCGTCAGCGGCGTATTTGGCGAGGTCCTCGGTGGTCTCGGTGTCGCCGATCACGACGAGCTTGCTGCCGCCGCTCGGCGGCCCCAGGACCTCTTCCGGATCGATCGTTCGGCCGGCGATCACGACCGATCGTCCTGCGGCCAGTTCTCCGCGCATGGGACCGTCGGGGACGCCAAGGGTCGCGAGGCGATCGGACAAGAGACGGCGACGTGCGGGACTCCTAAAGGCGAAGCCAAAACTGTCGGTGTCGCGATGGCGGACCGGAAAGCAGTCGATGGTGAAGTCGCCGGCGTCGATGACCTGTCCTTCGGTCAGCGGCGCGAACGCGACTGCGATCGGCGCCCTGCCCGCGCCCCAGAGGCCTGCGAGCATGCGAACGACGAGGTCAAGCGTGCCCTGCCCTCCATGGAGGGTCATCGTGTCGGCGTTCTGCCGCAAACCCAGCGTTGAAAAGAGACCGGGGATGCCGAGCACGTGATCGAGATGAGCATGGGTCAGCAGGATGCGGTCGAGCCGCCGAAAGCCGGCACCACTGCGCAGCAACTGGCGCTGCGTACCCTCGCCGCAGTCGACCAGGATACGCTTACCCGCCGCCTCCACCAGGAGCGCCGGATGGTTGCGCTCCACTGAGGGAACGCTTGCCGAGGTTCCGAGAAATGTCAGCGCGAACATTGTCGTCACGTGTCCAGCGGTGGACTGGTCTCACCGTCCCCAATGCCACGCAAGCAGCACCGCGTACAGGCCCATCGACGCCGCATAGAGCGCGGCAAGGAGTGCGTATCCCGCGATCTGGCGGCTGATCGTCGCCTTCGGCGTCACCCACCAGTCGAGCACCCTGAAGGCGGCGGGCACCAGCCACCAGCCGAGCAGCTGCGTGCTCACGAGATTGCCGACGAACAACGACAGCCAGACCGGCACGCCGTGGCTGTCGATCAAGGGGGCGCTGATGAAATAGCCCCAGAGATAGACTACGGGATAAAGCACCAGGAGAACGATGAGGTTGCTCTTCCAGATCAGGCCCGGGCCCTGCTCCGCAGCCTGCGCCTTGCCGGCCGGGAACCAGAAATTGAAACCATAGCTCGCTCGCTTCACGTTTATGCCGGCGTTGAAGGGCGCACCTTCCTCCAACAGGGTCTGCCGCAACGGTGAGTCCAGCCATGCATTGAGGTTGGCATCCGAGTCGAACGACAGGATGACGATCCATTCGTCGTGCAGGCCCGGCATCGGTCGCTCGATCTTGTGGCGCAAAAATCCCTTGAACTCGGCTTCCGCGGCCTGAATGCGCTGCTGCCATTTGAGGAACGCATCCTCGAGTCCGTCCGGGACCTCGAAGGAGATGACGGCCGACACCGCATTGTCGCGCTGAACGCCGGTGTCGGGCAGGATATGAACATCCTCCGAGCCGACGAAGAAGCGCTGCACCTCTGCGATAAGTCGCGCCCGCACCTCGCTCTGGAGCCAGGCGCGTGCCGCAGCCGGGCTCGCGAAACGCAGGATCGTCACCCAGTCGACATGCGCCGGCGGTTGCGGCGGCACCACCTCCTGGCTGAGAAAACCAGGCCATGCCTTGAGCACCTCGCCGACCTCGCCGTTCCACCGCGCGAACGCAGCAAAGCCGTCGTCAGTGATGCGGCGCTGGATGACGAGAGCGACCGGCTGGCTGGCCGCATCGGGAGTTGCGCTCATTGGCCGCCGTCCGCTTCAGTTCTTCTTGTAGAGACGCTTGCCCATCACCCAGGTCTCGTCGACGCAGCGGTCGTCGCCGACCATCATGACGGCAAACAGCATGCTTGCGGCCTCGTCCATCGTGCGCGGCCCGGCGCCGTCGGCGATCAACGACTGATGCCAGGACTGCGCGATCTGCCCGCCGTTCGGATCGAGCGCGACGAAATCGGCTTCCTTGCCAAGCTCGAAATTGCCGAGCTTGTCGTCGATATAGAGGCCTTCGGCGCCGCCGAGCGTGATCGACCAGAAGCCGCGATAGGGCGAGAGCTTGTTGCGCTCGGCTTCCGCGAGATCCTTGCGCGTGGGATCGATGCTGCCGTCGAGCAGCGTGTTGTTGCACATGCCGACCTTGTAGGCGTCGTCGAGCACCGAGATCATCGAGAAGCGGTTGCCGCCGCCGACATCGGTGCCAAACGACATCTTCACGCGATGCTCGGGATCGGTGGCGCGGCCGAGCCGGAACAGGCCGCTGCCGAGGAACAGGTTTGAGCACGGGCAGAACACCACCGCCGCGCCTTTCTTCGACATCCGGCGGAACTCGTTGTTCGACAGATAGACGCCGTGACCGCCGGAGAATTTCGGCCCGACCAGGTCGAACTTCTCGTAGACGCCGAGATAGTCCTGGCAGTCCGGATGTTCGACGAGGACGCCACTGCATTCGGCCGGGTTCTCGGAGATGTGGGTGTTGACCCAGCAGTCCGGATGGTCGTGCTTGAGGCGCTGACACGCCTTCAGCAATTCCGGCGAGGCGCCGAAGGCAAAGCGCGGCGTGATGGCGTAGAGGTTGCGGCCCCTGTTGTGGTACTGCGCGATCAGCCTCTTGCTGTCGCGATAAAAATTCTCCGGCGTATCGATGAAATCAGCCGGCGCGTTGCGATCGATGCCGGTGAGACCCGCGATGACGCGCATGTTGCGGCGGGCCGCTTCCTCGAACAACTCTTCGGTCGAGACCGGCGAGGAGCTCGTGAAGGCCTGGCAGGTCGTGGTGCCGGAGGCGAGCAGCGCGTCGAGGAAACGCTTGACGCCCTCGCGCGCGTAGTTGCGATCCCGGTATTTGAGCTCTTCCGGATAGACCCACTTCTGCAGCCACGGCAGGAGCTGCTCACCATAGGCCCCCAGCACGCGGGTCTGCGGCAGATGGATGTGACCGTCGATGAAGCCGGGGACGATGATACGGTCCTTGATACGAGTTACCTCCACGCCCGGATGCGCGGCGGCGATCTTGTCGTAGGGACCGAAGGCCTTGATAACGCCGTCGGTGACGACCATGAGGCCGTCCTGGTGAAAGCGCGCGGCCGCCTGCTCGTTGCCTATGTGCTTCCAGGGATCGTCGACGAAGTCGAAGAACGTGCCGCGAATGCCGACGGTGGTCATGACGAGGTTCCTTCCTTAAGTCTGTGTGGCGTGGCGCGCCGAAGGCAGCGAGATCGCAAGCAGCGTGCCGGCGACGGCGCAGAGACCGAGATAGAGCCATCCGAGCGGGGCCTGCGTCGCTTCGGGCAGCACCGCCGCGATCGCCATGGCGCCGCTGACCGCGAGATAGCAGAGCGCGCTGATGAGGCCGCCGATCAGGCCGTGGTCGCGCTCGAACAGGCCGAGCGCCATGCCGTACATCATCGGGCACAGCACGCCGCAGCCGCCGAGCACCAGCGCGCCGCCGATCGTGATCGATGCAAAATCGAGACCGAGGGTCATGCCTGTTACGGTCAGGACGGCGGAGCCCATGACAAACAGCGCAAAGGCGCCGAAGCCCATCGTGCGGGCCGGCATGAAGCGCGCGAAATGCGCGCAGCCGAGCTCGCCGGCGAGATTCACCCCGCCAAGGCCGAGCGCAACGAGGCCGTAGATCGCCGCGGAGTAACCAAGGCCGGTCTGGTAGAAGAACGGCGCGACGACGCCGAACGCCAGCTGCGCGCTTGCGGCGGCAGCAAAGACCAGCACAAAGGCGAGGAAGCCGGGGCGGACAATCGCCTCGCGCAGAATGCCGGCGGCGCGGCGCGGATCGAAAGGCGCGCGCCGCTCGGCCGGCAACGTTTCGGGCAGGAACAGCACGACGATCGCAGCGACGATTGCCGCGGCAATCGCAATGACGACGAACACGCCGCGCCAGGACGTCAGCTCGACGATGAAGCCGCCCGCGGCCGGTGCCAACACGGGCGCGAGACCCCAGGCCGCGCCAAGCAGGCCGGAAATCGCGGTGAGCTCGCGTCCACGATAACAGTCGGCTCCGACGGCATAGGCGACGACGAGACAGGTGCAGCCGCCGACGCCTTGCAGGAAACGCAACGCGAGCAGCAGCGTCGCGCTGGTGGCCAGCGCACAGGCAATGCTCATCGCGATGAGAACCGACAGGCCCGCGAGCAGGACGTTGCGGCGGCCGAGTGTGTCGGAGGCGATGCCGACCGGCACCAGCGCGAGAGACATGCCGAGCATGTAGGCGGTGACGGTGTTCTGCATCGAGGCCGCGTCAGTGGCGAGATCCACCACCATCTGCGGCAGGCCGGGCGTATAGGCGTCGAGCGGAATCTGGCTGAACGGCACGACGCACAGCAGGATCGGCACGATCCACCGCTTCGCGCGATCGGCGTCCGACGCAATTGCAGTCATGGCTCACGCCCCCTCGACGCCCGCCGGCCCCGTCTTTTCGTGCACGCAATGAGACACGATGCAGGTTGCAGGTCTTGACGCGCGGAACGTGCCAGAACTGTGTGTAAAAACTCTTAGGAGGTCCCGTTTGGGTACGGAGTCCGGCGGCTGATGCTCAGGCTCCGCGGGCGCTCAAACAAAAAATGCGAAAACAACCCCATGCACAGTACAAATCATTGAAGAATTCCGCGCCGCATGGGCGCGCCCTCCGGGCAGGCATTAACCGCCCGGAAGGCATGGCAATTCGATCGCAAGCCGGCCGCCCGAGTGGGCTCAACGCAAGAAGCCCTCGATAGCGCCGAGAAACTGCTCCGGTGATTGCAGCTGTGGCACGTGCGCGCATCCCGAAATGATCTTGAGTTCGGCGCGCGGCAGACCTGCAGCGAGCTCGTGTGACATCGGCGGTGGCGTCGCCTCGTCGTGTTCGCCGACCATGACGAGCACCGGCACATCCAAGCCGGCAAGCTCGGCACGAAGATCAAGTCCAGCCAATGCATCGCACGCGGCGCGAAACACATCCGGGTCCGTTCTCAGAAAAGCTTCACGGCGTCCCCGCATCAGCTCCGGGTGCTGCGCCTGAAATTCGGGCGCGAACAGGCGGCGCATCGCAACATCGGTGATGGCCTCCAGTCCCTTCTCGCGCGAGATCTTCGCCATGTTGCGGAACGCCTCGCGGCCGGGCTCGGAAAAAGCTGCGCCGCAATCGGCAAGAATGAGCCGGCTGGCAACTCCCGGATGACGGATCACCATCTGCAAGGCGACGAAGCCGCCATAGCCATTGCCGAGCACGATCGACGGCGCGCCGCCGGCGGCATCATGCACAGCCTCTGCCATCCGGTCCGCGACGGCGGCAAGCCCGCCTTCCACTGCGCCTGAGCGGCCGAACCCCGGCAGCTCCGGCACGATGGTCCGAAACGATCCCGCAAGCTCCGGCACGATCGCATCGAAGCTCGCCCGATCCGACAGCAGCGAATGAAAGAGAAAGAGCGGCGGCCCCTCGCCCGATTGCGCGGCGTTGACGGTCCCGTTGGCAAGAAGCCTGTCCATGTCCGGTCTTTCCCTCACTTCGGCGGTCGTTCGCGTGCGCCTTAAAGGCCCTGACTGATAAATCAACTGTCAGGGAATTCAAGCATTTGGCTCTTGACGTGAAATATTACGACTGAGATATTAATACCAGGGAGACATGCAATATGATGCTTTTGCGCGAGAATATCTACGCTCGTCTCAGGTCTGATATTTTAGCTTGTCACTTCGCGCCAGGCGATGAAATGCGGGAGCAGGATCTGGCCGAGCGCTATTCGGTGAGCCGGCAGCCGGTTCGGGACGCCCTTTTGCGGCTCCAGCGCGAGCACCTCGTCACGGTGCAGCCGCGCCAGGGCTACCGGGTCACGCCGATCTCGCTCTCGGACGCCCGCGACCTCCTGCGCTTCCGTCTCGCGCTGGAGCCGGCCTGCGTCGCGGAGGCGATCGAGAGCGCACCCGACAGTGTCTTGAAGTCGCTCGACGAATTCCGCCGCTTCTCCGGCAACCACGAGGACTTCATCGCCTACAATCGCGGCTTCCACACCGCGCTGGCCCATGCGTCCGGTAATCGTCGCATGGCAACCGCGCTGTGCGACCTGATCGGCCAAGCCGACCGGCTGGTCCGCGTCAGCATCTCCAATCTGAAGGGCCACGACCCGGCGAAGCTCGTTGCCGAGCACGTTGCCCTGATCGACGCCATGCAGCAGCGCGAGGCGCGAACCGCCGCGCGCATCATCAAGGCCCATATCGGGGCCACCGAAAAACGCGTTCTGCCGGCGCTCAAGCGTAACGCCGTCATCGTGGAAGAGAGGTCGTCATGAACATCCCGTCAAAGCCCGCGTCGATCGACGTTGAAATCCACGGCAATTTTGTCGATGGGCGTGAAGTCGAAGCCGGAGCCGGCGCGATGCTGGACGTCCGCAACCCCGCCACCGGCGACGTGATCGCCCGCATCCCCAACTCCACCGCTGAAGACATCGACCGCGCGATGAAAAGCGCGCGGGCCGCGTTCGAAGGCAAGGCCTGGGGCGGCATGGACACGCGCGCGCGAGCCCGGCTGGTGAACAAGCTCGCCGACGCATTCGAGGCCAATCTCGACAGCCTGTACCGGCTGGAGACCCTCAACAACGGCCGCCCGGTCAACGAGACCCGCGCGCAGCTCTCCCGCCTGCCCGATTTTTTCCGCTACTTCGCCGGCCTCGCGTTGTCGCGCCGCGATTCCGTGATCCCCGTCGAAGGCGCATATCTCAACTACACGCTTCGTACCCCGATCGGCATCGTCGCCAATTGCACGCCGTTCAATCACCCGCTGATGATCCTGTGCAAGTCACTCGCCGTGGTGCTGGCGACCGGGTGCGTCACCGTGGTCAAGCCGTCCGAATACACGCCGCTCACGACCCTGAAGCTGGCACAGATCTTCACCGAAGCGGGCCTGCCGCCCGGCGTCTTCAACATCGTGCTGGGCCTCGGGCCGAGCGCCGGCAAGATGCTGGCCGAGCACGGCGACATCAACAAGCTTGTCCTGACCGGCGGCACCGAGGCAGGTCGCATCGCCGGCAGCGCAGCCGCAAAGGTGTTTGCGCATCAGACCATGGAGCTCGGCGGCAAGACGCCGGTGATGGTGTTCGACGATTTCGACGTCGACCGCGCCGTCAATTACGCCGCCTTCGGCGCCTTCATCGGCGCCGGACAGACCTGCGTCTGCGCCTCGCGCCATATCGTTCAGGCCTCGATCTACGACGAATTCGTCGAGAAACTGAAGGCGAAGACCCGCACGATCCGCATCGGCGATCCCTTCGATCCGAACACCCAACTAGGACCCGTGATCTCCGGCCGGCAGCGCGACCGCGTTCTCACCTATGCGCGTTACGGTCACGAAGACGGCGCGCGCCTCGTCACCGGCGGCGCTGCCGCCAAGGTGTCGGGCCATGATAACGGCTATTTCGTTGAGCCGACGGTCTTCGCCGACGTCACATCCGACATGCGCATCTTCCAGGAGGAAGTGTTCGGTCCCTTCACCTCGGTGACGCCGTTCAAGGACGAGGCCGATGCGCTGCGGCTCGCCAACGACTCGCCGTTCGGCCTGGCCGCAGCCATCCGCACCCGCGACGTCGCCCGCGCCCACCGTGTCGCCGCCTCGGTCAAGGCCGGCATCGTCTGGATCAACGATCATCACCGGCTCGACCCGGCCTCGCCCTGGGGTGGCGTCGACGATTCCGGCATCGGTCGCGAATGCGGCACCGAAAGCTTCGACGATCACTTCAACACCAAGAGCGTGATGGTCGCGACGCACGAGCAGCCGTTCGACTGGTATCGCGACACGGCCGGCCAGAAGCGACTGAACTAAAGCGCGATGAAATTGCGATGAATCGATGAAAGTCGAGGGTTCACCTCTCTCGCAAAAAGAGGTGAACCCCGACAGCCGACCGAGCCTGATTCCATCATGCTCCAACGAAAAGCTGCAAGCGGCAGGTCGCTCACAGAAGGCGGGCCGCACCAACCAGAATAACAGTCAAGGGAGAGCGTCAATGTCGACATCGGTGAACGCAGGCAGCCGTCTTGATCGGCTGCCGATCGGGCCATTCCATCGCCGCATCATGCTGCTGATCGGCATCGGCATGTTTTTCGATGGTTTCGACATCTATATCGCTGGGACCGTGCTCAGCGTCACGCTGAAGACCGGCTTTTCGACGCTCGCCCAGAACGCAGTTTTCATCTCCGCGACCTTCGTCGGCATGATGCTCGGATCGTTCGGCACCGGTTTCCTCGGCGACCGTTACGGACGCCGCTTCACCTATCAATTCAATTTGCTCCTTTTCGGCGTTGCTTCCCTAGCCGCGGCGTTCTCGCCGAACATGGCCTTCCTGATCGCCTGCCGCTTCGTGATGGGCGTCGGGCTCGGTGCGGAGAACGTCGTAGGCTATTCGACGATGACGGAGTTCGTGCCAGCGCGCACCCGCGGCAAATGGCTCGGCTTCACGACCGTATGCGTCGTCACCGGCCTGCCCGTGGCGCTGTTGGTCGCATCCGTGCTGGTGCCGCAATTCGGCTGGCGCTCGATGTTCGTGCTCGGCGGCGTCGGCGCGCTCGTGGTGTGGTACATGCGCAAGTCGTTGCCGGAATCCCCGCGCTGGCTCGAAGCGGTGGGACGCACCACCGAAGCGGAAGCGCTGATGCAGGCCATCGAGAAGGAGGCGGCGCAGGGCCAACCCCTGCCTGCTCCCGCGGCCACGACACCGGCCCCGGTCGCGGCCGATCTTAGCACGCTGTTCACCGCGCCTCTGCTGTCGCGGATGATCGTCGGCTCAATCTGCCTGATCACGATCAACACCCTGCTCTACGGCTTCGTGACCTGGCTGCCCGTGTTCTTCGTCAAACAGGGCCTCTCGATCGCGACCTCGTTCGGCTATTCGCTGCTGATGGCGCTCGGCGCGCCGATCGGTTCGGCCATCGGCGCGTTGACCGCTGACCGCTGGGGCCGCAAGCCGACCATCATCGGCGCCTCCCTGATCACGGTGGCTTTGGGCATCCTCTACCCCATGATCTCGGATCCGATCCTGCTGCCGGCTGTGGGCTTTGCGCTGACGGTGCCGATTTATGTCCTGGTCGCCCTTCTGTTCGGCATCTACATCCCAGAACTGTTTCCGACCGAAGTGCGCTTGCGCGCTTCCGGCATCGTCAACACGCTGGGGCGCGGCGCCACGATCGTCACGCCGTTCCTCGTCGTGTCGCTGTTCGAGTCGCGCGGCGTGGCAGGCGTGATGGCGCTGATGATCGGCCTGCTCGTGGTCCAGATCATCACAGTATGGGCCCTCGGCATCGAGCCGCGGCATCGCAGTCTCGAAGAGCTCAAGGCGGAGGAATCGGCTTCGCCGGTGCTGAAGGAAGCCTCCTGAGCCGAATGAGCTCGGCCTGCATGGTTCGAGACGCCCGCTTCGGCGGGCTCCTCACCATGAGGGTCTGACGTCTCTCCGCACAACGCGACTTCATCCTGAGGGCCCGCCATAGGCGGGCGTCTCGAAGGATGGGCCGCGCGAAAGCTCGTCGCCACGTTCCTCATGCGCCAGCCCCGCCCCGACCGGCGGGCAGATCTGGTTCCCGTTGCGCCGCCTCCTCATCCCGCTCCCGCCATTGCATGTTCGGCGCCTCGATCGGTTCGCCGGGACGATGAGATGCAAGGGAGCTCGTGATGACCGTAGACGCCGCTGACCTGAACTACGGCTCGATCGGCGCGCTGCTGGACGCCCTGCACGCGCGCAAAATATCTGCGTCGGAGTTGCTCGCGCATACGATTGCGCGCATCGAGGCTCTGGACGTACCGATCAACGCCATCATCGTTCGCGATTTCGATCGCGCAAGGGACGCCGCACGCGCCGCCGATGCCGCGCTTGGCCGCGGCGATCGACTGCCGCTGCTCGGCATCCCCGTCACCTTGAAGGAGCCGTTCAACGTCGCCGGCCTGCCGACCACGTGGGGCTTTCCGCAGTTCAAGGATTTTCGGCCGGCGGAAGATGCCCTTGTCGTCGCGCGGTTGAAGGCTGCCGGCGCCGTCATCATCGGCAAGACCAACATCCCGATCGGTCTGCGGGATTTCCAGAGTTACAACGAAATCTACGGAGCGACGAACAACCCGTGGGACCTCGGCCGGTCGCCCGGCGGCTCCTCCGGCGGATCAGGAGCGGCGCTGGCCGCGGGTTTCGGTCCGCTCTCGATCGGCTCGGATATCGGCGGCTCGATCCGGGTGCCCGCACACTTCTGCGGCGTATTCGGACACAAGCCGAGCCTCGGCCTGGTCCCGCTGCGCGGCTACAGCCTGCCGCCTGCACCGCCCGTCCCAGGCCAGGGCGATCTGGCTGTCGTTGGACCGATGACGCGAACCGCCCCGGACCTCGCTCTGTCGCTCGATGTGATTGCCGGCCCCGACGAGACGCGCGACGGTGTCGGCTACCGCCTTGCCCTGCCCGCCCCGCGCCACGACCAGCTCAGAAATTTCAGGATTCTCGTGATCGACACGCATCCGCTGATGCCGACTGGAGACGCCGTGCGCTCAGCCATCAGGCGATTGGCGGACCGGCTGGGCAAAGCGGGGGCGCGGGTCGCGCGTTCGAGCGCATCGCTGCCTGATCTCGCCGAATCCGCCCGGCTCTACATGAGGCTGTTGAACGGCGCGCGAAGTCCGCGCCTGACCCCGGCCGCCCTTGCAGACGCGCAGGGCCTTGCCGCCGCACTCCCACCCGATGACCGCAGCTTGCAGGCCGAACGCGCACGCGGCTGGGGCATGCTTCATCGCGAATGGCTCGCGGCTGACGCGGCGCGTCTGCAGCTGCAACAGAAATGGTACGAACTGTTCCGCGAGTTCGATGCGGTGATCTACCCCGCCGCCGCCGTGCCGGCCTTTCCACAGGACCAGTCCGAGCCGTTCGACGCACGGCAACTGGACATCGATGGAAAGCTCTACCCCTACGCCGATGCGTGCTTCATCTGGGCCGATCCCGCTTCGACCTGCGGTCTGCCGGCGACCGCCGTTCCGATCGAGCGCACGGCTTCTGGCCTTCCGGTCGGCGTGCAGATCATCGGTCCCTATCTCGAAGATCGCACGACGATTGCGCTAGCAGGGCTGATCGAGCGCGAGTTCGGCGGGTTCGTGCCGCCGCCGGCGCTGTCTTTCGCCCAATCCGGACGATCATGATCCGGCGCCAGCGGCGAATACGGGGAACGTCGATCGAAAGCAGCGAGAGGGCCGCCGGCAACAACACGAAACCCGCCGGCGGAAGTATTCCGCGCACAAGAAGAACGACACCAAGAGCAATACGAATTCCGCGCCGCCTTGGGATGCGCAGGCGTCGCTTCCCAATGCGCAGATATGACGGCGCCGCGTCAATTGCCTTCGACATCATCGGGCACGGCGAGGCCGGCGAGCGCGAGAGAAGCAAGACGTTCCGCCTCCTCGAGGGTCGCTGCGATACGAAAACGTATTCCCAACGCTGCAGCGAGCCCCTTGCCCTGCGCACGCTTGGCGAGCCGAGTCTCCATGTCCGGCTCCACGCTGAATATTCCAACGCATCTCTCGGCCAATCGCGCCTTGTTCGCCTTCAGAAACAGGGCCCGCAGTTTCTGGTCCTCGTGATCCTCCTGTTCGGCCGAGTTTGGAAACAGCAGGGCGAAAGCTGATCCCTGGCTCAACAAGGCGTCGAACTCCCTCACCCAGGTCGGGCCGTAACCGCGCGGCAGCTCGCGCCCGAACAAGACGACCAGCGGAAAGCGCGACACGTCATGCAGCGTGAATTCTTCAAGCTTCATCTTAATCCTCCGGAAGCAAGCAGCAGAACTAGAACCGCGACGTCGCGCCCAAGCCGACAATCCGCCCCTGCCCGACGCGGACCGACTGTACCGTTGGCCCAAAACTCTGGCCGAACGTCTCATAGCGCTCATCGAGCAGATTGTTGGCGAAGAGATAGGCTTCGAAGTTGCTCACCTTCCAACCCATCCGCCCGTTGACGACGCCGTAGGACGCAAGGTCGAAACTGTTGGCCACATCGGCGGCGCGCGCTCCGACGAATTGATAGTTTCCGCGGACGTAGAAATCTCCGTTCAAGCGGATCGCCGCGGCCGACACCTGGTATTGAAAGCCGACATTGGCCGTGACCGGCGCAACGTTCGGGACGCGCCCGCCGTTCTTTGCACCGGTGGTGCTCCCTGCGGGAACGTTGACGAGCTCGGCATGGGTCAGCCCGATGCCGCCGGACAGATCGAGGTTGGGAGCAACCCGCAAGGTGGCTTCGAGCTCTCCGCCCCAGGATTGGTAGTCGAGCGCGGCGATCGTGAACGACGCCGAAGGCACATCGAAAACCACCAGGTGTCCGTTCTTCACGTCGTTGAAGAAGGCAGCCCCGGTGAATTTCAAGCGGTGATCGAGGAGCTCGGATTTGAAGCCGGTCTCGTATGTCCAGCTCGTCGAGGCCGGGAACGGGACTTCCGGCTTCCCCAGGGGATTGTTGACCGAGTTCGCCGGAAAGCCACCGGTGACGTAGCCACGAGCAACGGTCGCGTAGGTCATGATCTCCGGCGCCCAGTCATAACTCAGACCGGTTCGTCCCGTGAGAAAATCATCGCTCAGCCTGAGGTCTTGGGCGTAGCTCGGGACCGTGCCGGGCGTGCCGACGCCGAGATAGCGGTAAGCCGCCGCCTTGTCTTCGTGCGTCGCGCGAAGCCCGACGGTGCCCTTCAACGCGCCCACCAGCGGCACGGTCACTTCGCCGAACCCGGCATAGCTGTTGGTGACAAAGCTATTGTCCCTTATCCCGGTCGCGCTCGCATAAGCGGGCGTGACCGACCGGGTTTCGCTGTTCAGATCGACCTCGGTTCGATAGAGGTTCAGACCTGTCGTCCAGCTGACGGCACTGCCCTGCGGGGCCGACAGCCGCAGCTCCTGGAGCCAGGTGCTCTCGCCAATCCTGACCTTGGCCAGGTCCGCACCGGGCGTGGAGAAGAAGGCAGCGGGCAAGCCGGTGAGCTTGGCGAAGACCAGCGAGTCGGTCAGGTCGGTGAGCTGGAACGAATTCGTCCGCTGAAAATTCGATACGGAGTCGAAAATCACCGGCCCGAAATCGTGCCTGACCTTCATATTGTAGTTCTGGCTCTCCCGGTCCACTTCATTGCGCGGATTGACCGCGCTGACGGGGAAGTCCGGCGCGCCGCGCAACAGCCAGCGCGGCATCGTATCGTCATCCTTGTTGTAGGATCCGCTGAACGTGACGGTCGTGCGGTCCGTCGGCTTGTACAGCAAGCTGCCGCGAAACGCCCCGATCTGCGTCGCGGCATCGTTACCGCCGAGCAGGACGTTGGGAACGTCGCCGTTGAAGTTCGCGTAACGCATGGCAACCCGGCCGGCGAGCACGTCGGAAATGAGAGGCGCATTCGCGATCAGCTCGCCAAGCGCGTATCCCCTGGTGCCGACTTCGCCCGTGAGCGAAAACGCGCGATCGAAAGTCGGCAGACGCGAGACGATGTTGACGGCACCGCCTTGCGAATTGCGACCGAACAACGTGCCTTGCGGTCCTCGCAACACCTCCACGCGCTCGGTGTCGAGAAGATTTGGCGCGATGCCGTAGACCGACTGCGGGGTATCGTCGATGTAGAAGACGACGGAGGTGTCGTCCGGCGACACCGGTGAGAACGACCCGACGCCGCGGATGTTGGCGAGATTGGAGGCCTGTCCGCCAAGATCGACGAAATTGAAATTAGGCACGCTCCGCGCAAGTTCGGCGTTGGAGCGGGTCTTCGACATATCCTCTAGTTTCGGGCCGGCTATCGTTGTCATGCTGACCGGCACTTCGGTTTCGACTTCTGGCCGTTTGCGGGCTGTCACCGTTGCAGCGACCGGGGCCGGCGGTCGCGGCGCAACCCGGGAACTGCTTCTCTTCTTCTTGGCCGGCACGGCAATGTGGACCGCCGGAAGCTCAACAGCTTGCTGCGCCAAGACACAGTCCACCGACAGACCAAATGCAGCCACGACAATTGCGGTTCGCGAAGCGCATCCGAGCCGACCACCACTCCCCACCCCGAACTCCATGCTTCCCAGTCCCCATCCAATTCCAAATACTGACTGGTTGACCAGTCAACACTGGCTGCTTGACCAGTCAAGATAAAATTCGTAAGCAATTTAGAATAGTTAGAGGGTAGGTCGATGAGCCCACGCCGGTCCCCCAACTCCCCTGTCGCCGGCCGTGACGCGATCCTGGCCGCGGCACGGACGGAGTTTGCGAAGTCGGGATTTCACGGCACGCGGATGCGCGATATCGCGGAGCGCGCGCAGGTGTCGCAGGGGCTGCTGCACCACCATTTTCAGAGCAAGGAAGAGCTCTGGAATATCGTCGGCGAACAGGCGTCCGACGAGTTTCTCGCCTACGTGGCCGGCGCGATTTCGCCGGAGCCGCTCGACGCACAGTCGATTCCAACCGTGCTTGGAACCTATCTGCGGTATTGGCGCGAGCATCCGGAGGCATTCCGGATCAATCTGTGGCGCCAACTCGATGGTCTGAACGACGAGCGCAAGTCGCGCTCGCGCCGCCTGAACGAGAAGGCGGTCCCGCTATTCATGAGAGCGCAGCAGGCCGACCTCTTGCGCAGCGATTTGCCCACCGGCCTCGTGTTTTGTGCCGCCGGCGCACTGGTGCAATTCTGGCTTCACAGCCGCGTCGAGCTACAGGACGCAATCGAGATCGGCGGCGCCGAGATGCCGGACGACGATCGATTCGTCGAAAGCATCATGAAGCTCATCGGCGGCGCAAAGTGATCGCTCCACAAGGCTGATATCGTTTTTCAATTCAGCCCGACTGCGCCTCGACGGCCTGCACCGCCACGCTCGCGACCTGCCGCAAGGCTTCGCGATCGGAGCCCGAAGACGCCATCACGCCCATGCCGACTGATACCGCCGAGACATAGCGCGCGAGCGCGGCGGGATCTGATGTCGGCTTCAGATCGCCTTCGGCTTTCGCGCGAATAAAGCGGTCGCGGAGCTGGTCTTCGTTCTGGGCGCGGCGGGCGGCGAGCTCAAACGGGACGTTCTCGGAGCCGGTGCCGCAGGCGATGCCGCCCTGCACGAGCAGGCAACCAGGTGGATTGGCGGGATCGGTCTGCTTGTCGGCGATGCCCATCAACATCCGCTCAGCGACGTCGCGGGCGGTGGGGGCGGCGACCACCTCGTCCATCCAGACGCCGCGCAATTTGGTGTAGCGGTCGAGCGCGGCCTTCAGCAGGCCCTCCTTGTTGCCGAAGCAGGCATAGAGGCTGGGCGGATTGATGCCCATGGCCTCGGTGAGCTGGGCGATGGTGGCGCCCTCATAGCCATGGCGCCAAAACACTTCCATCGCCTGGTCCAACGCCGCCTCGGCGTCGAATTCGCGGGGGCGTCCCATGCCCATGTGACTGTCTCCTCGGAATTGACGCTCTGCCTGAGCCTTAACGTCAATTCCTATCTATTTGTTCTACCTTTATATTTCTGCCGGCTTCCAATTCTTGCGGTATGCCGCTACAATTTTCTTAGTGAATGGTACATAAGTATCTTGCACTGCGGCATCCAGCTCCACATCTGTAGTGAACACTACATATCTGGAGCGCGCAAATGCATCCCTCCCAAAATACCTCCCGCGCCGGTCGTTTTCGCCGCCTTCTCGGCGGCGTTGCCGTCGTAGGCGCCCTCGCCGTCGCCGGTTCGATCGCGACCGGCCGCTACTTTCACCCGGCCCAAGCAACCGCGCCGGCCGCCGCGGCCGAACAAGCCGTGTCCGTCACCGTCGCGATGATCGAGCCGCGGCAGACCGTGCTGTGGGACGATTTCTCCGGCCGGCTCGAGGCCATCAACCGCGTCGAGCTGCGCCCGCGCGTGGCGGGAGCGATCCTGTCGACCAATTTCACCGAAGGCGCGCTGGTGAAGGCCGGCGACATGCTGTTCAAGATTGATCCGGCGCCCTATGCGGCAGAGGTCGACAAGGCCAACGCCCAGCTCGAAGCCGCCAAGGCGCGCGTCGTCTTCACCCAGAGCGAGCTCGAGCGCGGCGCGCAGCTGGTCGGCAACGCCGTGGTGACGCGGCGCGACTTCGACCAGCGCGAGAATGCCAACCGTGAAGCGATCGCCAACGTGAAGGCGGCCGAGGCAACGCTGCAGACCGCAAAGCTCAATCTCGATTACACCGAGGTGCGCGCGCCGGTTGATGGCCGCGTTGGCAAGATCGAGGTCACCGTCGGCAATCTCGTCGCCGCCGGCACCGCCTCCCCGGTGCTGACGTCGCTGGTCTCGGTCAATCCGATCTACGCCTCGTTCGATGCGGACGAGGAGGTCGTGCTGCACGCGCTGAATTCCATTGCAGATGGCTCCGGCCAACGCGGCAAGCTCGACCAGATCCCCGTGGAGATGGCGACCTCCGGCGGCCTCTCGGCGAAAGGCCACATCCAGCTGATCGACAACCAGGTCAACGGCCAGAGCGGCACCATCCGTGTCCGCGCCGTGTTCCGCAACGACGACGGGCGTCTCATCCCCGGACAGTTCGCACGCGTGCGCATGGGCCAGCCGAAGCAGCAGACGCTGGTGATGATCGACGAGCGCGCAATCGGCACCGACCAGGACAAGAAATTCGTGATGGCGGTCGGTGACGACAGCCGCGCCGTCTATCGGCCGGTCACGCTCGGCGGCGCCGTCGACGGGCTTCGCATCGTCACCTCGGGCCTGAACTCCGGCGACCGCATCGTGGTCAACGGCTTGCAGCGCGTGCGTCCCGGCGCCCTTCTCAAGACGGAGGTGGCGCAGATGGGAGCGCGCGGGCCGCAGCAGGCTTCCAACCACAGCAACCAGGACGTGGTGCAACGCTAACATCCTCCGTCATTCCGGGGCGCGCGTAGCGCGAGCCCGGAACTCGAAACTACTGAACTCCGATCACTTCACCTCGAGATTCCGGGTTCGCGGGCTTCGCCCCCACCCCGGAATGACGGCGGAGCTGTGTGGAGACGAAAACGATATTGCCCAGGGGCAAAGCCATGAATCTCTCAAAATTCTTCATCGACCGTCCGATTTTCGCCGGCGTGCTGTCGGTCCTGATCTTCCTTGCCGGCTTGATCTCGCTGTTCGCGATGCCGATCTCGGAATATCCCGACGTCGTGCCGCCGTCCGTCGTGGTCCGCGCGACCTATCCTGGCGCCAACCCCAAGGTAATCGCGGAGACGGTGGCTACTCCCATCGAGGAGCAGATCAACGGCGTCGAAGGCATGCTGTACATGTCGAGCCAGGCCACAACCGACGGCGCGATGACGCTGACGGTGACGTTCCGCCTCGGCACCGATCCCGACAAGGCGACACAGCTGGTGCAGAACCGCGTGCAGCAGGCTGAGCCGCGCCTCCCCGCGGTGGTGCGCCAGCTCGGCATCATCACCAAGAAGTCGTCGCCCGACCTCACCATGGTCGTGCATCTGTTGTCGCCGAACGGCCGCTACGACATGACGTATTTGCGCAACTACGCGGTGCTCAATGTCAAGGATCGCCTCGCGCGGATCGACGGCGTCGGCGACGTGCAGCTCTACGGCGCCGGCGACTATTCGATGCGGGTCTGGGTCGATCCGCAAAAGGCGGCGGAGCACGGCCTGACCGCGAGCGACATCGTCAGGGCGATCCAGGCGCAGAACGTCGAGGCCGCTGCCGGCGTCGTCGGCTCCTCCCCGAACGTCAGGGGTATCGACCTGCAATTGTCGGTCAATGCGGAAGGCCGGCTCGCCAACGAAGAACAGTTCGGCGACATCGTGGTCAAGACCGGCGCGCGCGGCGAAGTCGTGCGCCTACGCGACGTCGCGCGGATCGAGCTCGGCGCGTCCGAATACGGCCTGCGCTCGCTGCTCGACAACAAGCAGGCGGTGGCGATCCCGATCTTCCAGGCGCCGGGCTCGAACGCGCTGCAGATTTCCGACAACGTCCGCGCCACCATGGCCGAGATCAAGAAGAACATGCCCGAGGGCGTGTCCTATCAGATCGTCTACGATCCCACCCAGTTCGTGCGCTCCTCGATCGAGGCGGTGATCCACACATTGCTGGAAGCGATCGCGCTGGTGGTGCTGGTCGTGATCCTGTTCCTGCAGACCTGGCGCGCCTCGATCATTCCGCTCCTGGCCGTGCCGGTGTCGATCGTCGGCACCTTCGCGGTGATGCACGTGTTCGGCTTCTCCATCAACGCGCTCAGCCTGTTCGGCCTCGTGCTCGCGATCGGCATCGTCGTCGACGATGCCATCGTCGTGGTCGAGAACGTCGAGCGCAACATCGAGGCCGGGCTGTCGCCGCGCGATGCCACCTATCAGGCCATGCGCGAGGTGTCGGGCCCGATCATCGCGATCGCCATGGTGCTGATCGCGGTGTTCGTGCCGCTCGCCTTCATCTCCGGCCTCACCGGGCAGTTCTACAAGCAGTTCGCGCTGACGATCGCGATCTCGACCGTGATCTCCGCCGTCAACTCGCTGACGCTGTCCCCGGCATTGTCGGCGCTGCTGCTCAAGGGCCACAATGAGCCGAAGGATCGGCTGACGATCATCATGGAAAAGAGCCTCGGCTGGTTCTTCCGCGGCTTCAACAAGGCGTTTACGCGCTCCTCGGAGAACTACAGCAGCAGCGTTACCAAGGTGATCTCGGGCAAGGCCGCGGTGATGGGTCTCTACGTGGTGCTGGTCGGCCTCACCACCCTCCTGTTCCAGCAAGTCCCGAGCGGCTTCGTGCCGGGCCAGGACAAGCAATATCTGGTCGGTTTCGCCCGCCTGCCCGATGGTGCCACGCTCGACCGTAGCGAGGAGGTGATCCGCAAGATGAGCGACATCGCGCTGACCCAGCCCGGTGTCGAGAGCTCCGTGGCGTTCCCGGGCCTGTCGATTTCCGGCTTCACCAACTCGTCCAATGCCGGCATCGTATTCTCGACGCTCAAGCCGTTCGACGAACGCAAGGATCCCTCGCTGAGCGGGCCCGCGCTCGCGGCCGAGCTGAACAAGAAATATGCCGGGATCCAGGAAGCCTTCATCGCCATGTTCCCGCCGCCGCCGGTCAACGGCCTCGGCACGATCGGCGGCTTCAAGCTCCAGATCGAGGACCGTGCCGGCCTCGGCTATGAGGCGCTGAACGAAGCGACGAACGCGTTCATGGCGGCGATGCAGAAGGCGCCGGAGATCGCCGGCGTGTTCTCGAGCTTCCAGGTCAATGTGCCCCAGCTCTTCGCCGACATCGACCGCACCAAGGCGCTCCAGTTAGGGGTGCCCGTGACGGAAGTGTTCAACACGCTCCAGATTTACCTCGGCTCCTACTACGTCAACGACTTCAACAAGTTTGGCCGCACCTATTCCGTCCGCGTCCAGGCCGACGCGCCGTTCCGCGCACGGGCCGACGACATCCGGCAACTGAAGGTGCGCTCGTCGTCGGGCGACATGGTGCCGCTGTCGGCGCTGATGACGATCCGCCAGAGCGCGGGGCCGGAGCGTGCGATCCGCTACAACGGCTTCCTGTCCTCCGACATCAACGCGGCGGCTGCGCCCGGTTTTTCATCGGGTCAGGCGCAGGAGGCGGCGACGCGCATCGCTGCGGAGGTGTTGCCGCCCGGCTTTGCCTTCGAATGGACCGACCTCACCTATCAGGAGTTCATCGCCGGCAATTCCGGCATCTGGGTATTCCCGCTGGCGATCCTGCTGGTGTTCCTGGTGCTGGCCGCACTCTATGAGAGCCTGACCCTGCCGCTCTCGATCATCATGATCGTGCCGATGGGCCTCTTGGCGGCGATGTTCGGCGTCTGGATCTCCAAGGGTGACAACAACGTCTTCACCCAGATCGGCTTGATCGTGCTCGTCGGCCTCTCCGCCAAGAACGCGATCCTGATCGTCGAATTCGCGCGCGAGCTCGAATTCGCGGGGCGCACGCCGATCCGGGCCGCGATCGAGGCGAGCCGGCTGCGGCTGCGCCCAATCCTGATGACGTCGATGGCCTTCATCATGGGCGTGCTGCCGCTGGTGCTCTCGACCGGTGCAGGCTCGGAGATGCGGCGGGCCATGGGCGTTGCCGTGTTCTCCGGCATGATCGGCGTCACCGTGTTCGGCCTGTTCCTGACGCCGGTGTTCTATGTGCTGTTGCGGACCGTCACCGGCATGAAGCCGCTGACGCATCACGGCAGCGACGTCAGCGCGGCGCCGGTTCAAGGTGTGGGGCACTAGACTAGCGACAGACCCGACACCAGCAACGGAACGAGCACGGTCTTGCGAAAGACCGTCTCGTTGACGCGGTGAAAGGCGATCACCCCGAGTGCGAAGCCGGCGGGCCGGTCAAATGGCGCCTTTGCGCGCGAGCCAGGCTCGCCGGACTCTCTGCAGGCTTCAGGACTATTTTCTGTTCTCCTCGCAGAACTTCAACGCCGCCAGCGCCTCGCCGGCCCGCGGGATCTGCATCTCGATGCTGTCGTCGTCATCGTCTTCGAAATCGAGCGTGAGACGTTTGGCCTTCGACAGCCGGTCCATGATCGACTGATCATATTCGAAGACGCCGCGCACGGTGGTCTTGTCCATGACCTCCCATTTCGCCTTCTTCATGATGTCGGCATCGTCGGTGCCGACATCGGCCCGGAGGACCTCGCCGATCTTGTCCCATTCCCAACCGTCATAGATCATGACGATCACGATGGCCTTGTCGGAATAGGTGATCACGATGACGTAGTCGCGATTCTCGTCATCCTTGTCCTTGTAGCCGCGGCTCGCGTTGCAATGGGTGTCCTGCGTACGCTTCTCGATGGACCAGTCGCCGACCTTGGATTGTTGCGCGAGTGCCGGCCCGGCGCTCAAGGCGCCGGCGAGCAAGCCGGCTGCGAAAAGGAATCGATTCATGTCGGCCTCCAGCGTCTTCCCCGGGCCGAGATGACCACCTCCGCCGGCCACTCGCAAGGGACTGTGGCGCGGCATGAGGTCAATGGTGTTGCCGGCTGCTTAGCTCCGCCGCGGCACGATCGCGATCGGCGTGAAGGTGTAGACCTCCTCGCCGTTCTGGTTGAACATCGTCCACTTCACCAGCGCGATGCCCTGCGGCCTCGACTTGGACGGCGTCAGGCTCATGACCTCCCCGACCAGATGCAGGCGGTCATTGGGCCGCACCGGAATGGTCCAGCGCAGGCCATCGACGCCCGCGCCGATGAGCGGGTGCGGACCGAACGGACGGGTCTGGATCGCGAGGTTCATGGCAATTGCGGCGGTGTGCCATCCTGAGGCAGCGAGCCCCTTGAACAGGGTGTCCTTGGCGGCCTCGTGGTGAGATGCATCGGCTGCGGATCGAACTCGGCGGCGAAGCGCTTGATGTCGGCCTCGGTGACCTCGACCTCGGGAGATCTGAACCGCATTCCGATCGTGAGATCGTCGAACCATTCGACCTGCGCCATAATTTTGCCTCGCAATCTGATACGCCGCCCCCGAAGAGGCGGCTAAAAGGCTTGAGAAATAGCGGAGACCGCAGCGCACAAACCAGCCGGTGGTTCCCCGCGAAACCCCTTTCCCAATACGACGAAACACGCCTGAAACAGATCGCCGCTTAAGTAGTTGTCAAAATAAATACAGGGACGGCTACCATGCAATTCTTCCTCGACCTGCTCTATGAGTACTCCTGCTGCCAAAGCCTCGTTGCCCAGCCAACACGGGAGGACGAGCTATGATCGAGCTGATCTCCGGCCTCCTCGCCCTTTGCAGCATCGGCGTCTTCGCGGCCCATGCGCTGGATGCTTACCGCACCACGCACCACTGACGGCTCCGCCCGTTTCCGGCGCTAGAAGGGCCGCCGGTAAAAGTGCTCCGAATGCGTTGCCGGCGGAAACCGGTTGGCGAGCGCAAGCGCGCCCCTTTCGTCGGTCTCGAGCGCAATCTTCTGTGCCAGCATCACATCGCCCGGCACGAGGAAACCCGACGGGACGAAGCACCATCCCATCGTCGCGATACCCGCCTCGTTGATCTCGTGGACATTGGCCGCGGTGCCGTAGTGGATGCGATAGGTCTTGCCGGTATCGCAGCCGATGACGTCGAAATACCGGTGCTCCTCGAATTGCACGCGTTGTGTCGGCGAGAGCCATTCGGCGAGCAGCCGGCGGCCGCGGGCGTCCGGCGTGTTCTCGCCGAAGAAGCGCCGATAGAGTTCGCGCAGCGCATGCAAGCGCGCACGCGCCGGGGCGCGGAGCCAAACCGCCGCGATCATGACCAGCTCAGATCAACCGCCGACCAGGCGGGGATAGAACAGCGTTTCCTGAGCGGTCGGATCGAATGACCGGATACGGGTAACCTCGCCCGGCCCGGTCCGCAGCGCGGCGGTGAAGCCCGCTCCGGTCAGCTCCCGAAAGCGCCGTTCGGCCCGCGCCAGCGCTTCGGCATTGTCAGGATCAAACTCGTGGCGCGTGTCGCCCGTCTGATCCATCACGATCTGGGTTGCCATGGTGAGTCTCCTCATGCCCAGCCCCGAACTTGATCAAAGCAAACCTCGTGCCGTCAGTTCCTGATGGCAACAACTTTCTCTTGCCGACGCATCACGCCTTGCTGAGCAGCCTCAAGCGCGAGGAGATCAGGATGAATCGTCCTCGCGCTTTAGATTGTTGTTTAAGCATCATCTTTTCAGAAAACCGCTGCATACTTTTCTGGATCATGCTCTAGCGCGAGGCGGCTGCCCCTCCTCCTTCGTCGATCTGCCGGCCCATCAGCGCGATTGCCTTCTGATAGACGCCGGCCGCATTCCAAGCCTCGATTGCGACGAAATTCGGCTCGCCCGGCTGGTAACCGGCTCCTGCGCGCCAACCATGGGCCTTGAGGAAATTCGCTGTCGAATTCAGCGCGTTGGCGGCCACTTCGAGATTGCCGGTACCATAGGCCAGGATGTTCTTGGGCATGAACTGGGTCTGGCCGACCTCGCCATGCATGGAGCCGCGGGTCGCCCCCGACAGCGTGCCGCGGTCGATCAGCTTCAAGGCGGCATAGAGCTGATCGGTGAAGAATTCGGGACGGCGGCAGTCATAGGCCAAGGTCGCGATCGACGACAGCATGTTCTGGTTGCCGCGCTGACTGCCGAAGCCGGTCTCCATGCCCCAAATCGCGATCAGCGGCCCCGGCGGGACGCCGTAGCGCTGCTGGATCGAGGCGAACAAGGCGGCCTGCGACTGCTTGAGCTGCCGGCCCTTGGCAACGATGGTGGTGGCGCCCCGCTTGGCTAGGAACTGGTCGAGCGTCAGCGAAAAGCTGCGCTGGCCGCGATCGGCCGCGATGGTCGCACTGGCGTAATTGGTCTGCATCAGGGCCGAGAGCGCGGTGGGGCCGACGCCCTTGCCCTGCGCCTCCGCGCTGAACTCGCGCTTCCAGGCCTCGAACCCGGCCGGCGAGCTACCGCATTGCGCGGCCTCGGCGGTGGGCGCCAGAGAGAGAAGCAGCGCAGTGGCGCCGATCATGGCCGTCACAACGGTCCTGCTCTTGGTCATTCCTCGTTCCTCTCTCCTGGGACGCGCGACCGGCTCGCGCGGACGCATGATCCTACGCCGGCTCTGATCGCTCAAGCCCCGCTTGACGCAACGGGCACCTTGACACCGGAACGATCCCTACCCTTCGCCGGCGCGGCCGAGCAGGAATTCCACCATGATGCCCTGGTGCTGTTCGTACATGTCCGTGCCGGTCCCCGTCACGCAGCCGGCCTTTCGGGCCGCTGCGATGAAAGGCGAGATTTCGGGCTTGGTGATGACGCAGCCGCAATAGGCTGACGGTGGGAGGCTGATGACATCGAATCGCCTATGATAACGTACAGCCGCGTGGCGCCGGTAGGTGGCGGGATCACGCCGCTCAAGCCGACATCGGGGAGCCGCCCGCCTCCACCGCGGTCCCATAGGTCATTTCCAGACCATCCAGGTTGCCCTCCCTGCGCCACTTGTCGAGCAGCCGCAGGAACGCCACCGGCCCGCGCCAATATTGGCTGTTTCTTGCCGCGATCGGATCGAGCACGCCTTCATTGTTGTAATAACCGGGCGTGCATTCGGCGAGATAAGTCTGGCGGCCAAGCGCGGCCCTGACGACCTCATCGACCCAAGCCCTCTCGGCCGCGAGCGTCGGCTCCAGGGTTCGCGCTTTGCGCTTGCGCGCCTCGGCGATGACGTAGGCGATGTGCTGCGACTGCTCGTCGATGATGTGCGGGAAATTGGCGCTCTGGCCGGCCTGCACCGTGACGATCAGGAAGCAGTTCGGAAAACCGCGGCTGTAGAAGCCGTGCAGCGTCTTGACGCCGTCGCGCCAGCGTTCGGACAGGCTGATGCCGTCGCGGCCGTACACCTCAAATCCCATGCGGCGGGCGTAATCGGTGCCGACCTCGAAGCCGCTGGCATAGATCAGGCAATCGAGCTCATAGGCTTTGCCGTCGACCACGACCGCATTCTCGGTGATGTGCTCGACGCCCCGCCCCATGGTATCGACGAGATGCACGTTCGGGCGATTGAAGGTGTCGAGATATTCGTCGTGGAAGCACGGCCGCTTGCAGAACGCCTTGTACCAGGGCTTGAGCGCTGCGGCGGCAGCTTCATCCTTCACAACCGCGTCGACGCGGGCGCGGATCTCCTCCATCTTGCGATAGTCGGCCTGCTCGATCACCTTCAGCGCCTCTTGCATCGAGGTCACCGGCTGCGGTTGGCGGCGCGGCGCCAGCAGGATCTCACCGAGCAGGCCAGTCCAGCCGTCCTGCACCAGATCCTGCTCGAACGGCTCGCCCGAGATCACGGCCGTGAAATTGTCCATGCGCTCGCGCTGCCAGCCGGACTTGAGGCTTTGCGCCCAGGCTGGATCGGTCGCCCGGTCGTCGCGCACGCCGATCGCCGATGGCGTGCGCTGGAAGACATAGAGCTCTTTCGCGGAACGGCCGAGATGCGGCACGCATTGAACGGCCGTGGCGCCCGTGCCGATGATGCCGACGCGCTTGTCGGCAAGGCCAGTGAGACCGCCCTCCGCCGTGCCGCTGGTGTAGCCATAGTCCCAGCGGCTGGTGTGAAAGCTGTGGCCCTTAAATGTCTCGATGCCGGGAATGCCTGGCAGCTTTGGGCGGCTCAGCGGTCCGCCGGCGAGGATGACGAAGCGCGCCTGGATACGGTCACCGCGATCGGTCTCGACCAGCCAGCACCCCTCCTCGTCCTGCCACGTCATGCGCGAGATCACGGTCTGAAACAGCGCACGCTCGTAGAGACCGAAGTGCCGGCCGATGCGGCGGGAATGCTCGTAGATCTCGGGCGCACGCGCATATTTGCGCACCGGCATGTAGCCGGTCTCTTCCAGGAGCGGCAGGTAGATGTAGCTCTCGGTATCGCAGGCAGCGCCCGGGTAGCGATTCCAGTACCAGGTGCCGCCGAAGTCGGCCGCCTTTTCCACGATACGAAAATCATCGATGCCGGCTTCGCGCAGCCGTGCACCACAGAGCAAACCACCGAAGCCGCCACCAACGATGAGCACTTCGGTCTGTTCGCTGACGGATGCGCGCGCAAATCCGGGATCGGCCCAGGGATCGTCGAGGTAGCGGCCGAATTCGCCGGTCGCCTCGACATACTGCGCTTTGCCTTCGCTGCGCAAACGGCGGTCGCGCTCGTCGCGATAGCGCGCACGAAGGGCGGAGATATCGACCGTAGGTTCGCCAGCTGCGCCGGTCTTGTGTTTTTCCGCTGACATTCGTCTCCTCCGCGGCAGACACCGCTTCGCCGGCAGTTCGCATGAAGTTAGCCCTGAAAAAGTGCCGCACGCAATCACGTCGCTCGCTTTTTGCGTGAACGCCGCGTGACGTTCCGCTAACCTCAAACGCAAATCACGAGCGTACGCCGCGCAACGACGTGGCTGTGGAGGAGACCATGCAGGGATTGATGATGGACATGCCGCTGCTGATCAGCGGCCTGATCCAGTACGCCGCCGACTATCACGGCGAAGCGGAGATCGTCGCGCGCGAGATCGAGGGCGACATCCACCGCTACACCTATGCCGACGCTCATCCGCGCATCAAGCGCATAGCGCTGGCCCTGAAGCGGCTCGGCATGACGCAAGGCGACCGCGTCGGCACGCTGGCCTGGAATACCCATCGCCATTTCGAGATGTTCTATGCCGCACCGGGCATGGGCTATGTGCTGCATACCGTCAACCCCCGGCTGTTTCCCGAGCAGCTCGTCTACATCATCAACCACGCGGAAGACCGCCTGCTGTTCATCGACCGCGCCACGCTACCCATCGTCGAGGCGATCGCGCCGCAATTGACGACGATCGCGGCCTATGTGGTGATGTCCTCGCGCGAGCGGATGCCGGAGACGGAACTGGCAAACGTCCATTGCTATGAGGAACTGCTGGAAAAGGAGAACGACGCCGGCTTCGCCTGGCCCGAGTTCGACGAGAAATCCGCCTCTACCATCTGCTACACCTCGGGCACGACGGGCAATCCCAAGGGCGTGATCTATTCGCACCGCGCCGCGATCCTGCAGACCATGACCTGCTGCAATTTCGACTTCCTGCCGGGCCATGTCGAAGGCGTGCGCGAGGCGATGATGCCGATGGCGCCGCTGTTCCACGGCAATGGCTGGAATATGCCATTCACCGCGCCCTATACCGGCTCGAAGCTGGTGCTGCCCGGCCGCAACTACGAACCCGACAAGCTCCATGAATTGCTCGAAGGCGAGAGAGTGACGCTGTCGGCGGGCGTGCCGAGCTTCTGGCTGATCCTGCTCGACTGGCTCGGTCGCACCGGCAACAAATTCACGACGCTGCGCGCGACGCTGTCGTCGGGCTCGGCGCCGCCGCGCGCGATGGTCGAGAAGCTCAAGCGCGACTACAATATCGACTACATCCAGGCCTGGGGCATGACCGAGGCGTTGGGCTGCTCGATGCCGGGCCTGCGGCCGGGCTCGGAGCATCTCGGCGACAAGGAGAAGTTCGACCGGCGCCAGGTCTCCGGCCGCGCCTGTTTCGGCACGGCCTTGCGCATCGTCGACGACGCCGGCAACGAGCTGCCGCGCGACGGCAAGACCGTCGGCCATCTGCGCGCTCGCGGCCCCTGGGTCGCCTCCGGCTACATGAAGTTAGAGGAGGGCCTCGACCGCGACGGCTGGCTGATCACCGGCGACATGGCGGTGATCGACAGCCAAGGCCACGTCACCCTGACCGACCGCTCGAAGGACGTGATCAAGTCCGGTGGCGAATGGATCTCCTCGATCCAGCTAGAAGACGTCGCCTTGTCCCATCCCGATGTGCTTCAGGCCGCCGTGGTCGCGATTTCCCACGAGAAATGGCAGGAGCGCCCCCTGCTCCTCGTCGTGCGCAAGAAGGGCGCGACCGTCGATGGCAAAACGCTGCTCGAGCACATGCGCCCGAAGATCGCGAGCTGGTGGATGCCCGACGCCGTCGAATTCCTGGACGAATTCCCGATGACGGGCACCGGCAAGGTGTTGAAATCGGCGCTGCGCGAGAAGTTCAGGGAATACCGCGTCGCTTGAACCGATAGCGCATCGCGTTTGGGTCAATTCCGTGTGCGGTCTTCACCTTTTGGTCAATTCGCGGGCGATATATCGGGATGTCGCTAATCCCTTATCGAGGATTCCATGGCGTTTTCCGGATTGGGCCTGCATCTCGGCAACCTCTCGCTTCTGTCGCATGCGCAGACGCGCTCGATCAGCCCCGAGAACTTTACCGGCGAGAAGAGCAAAGGCGGCATGTCCGTCGACGGCTCCGCTGCACGCCAGGCCCGCGATCTCGGCCAGGGCTGGAAGGTCTCGCCCTATGTCGTCATCGAACCGGGCGCGACATTCACGCTCGCCGACATCGAAGGTCAGGGCGCGATCCAGCAGATCTGGATGACGCTGGCGCGCGGGCGTCTGCGTCATTCGATCCTGCGCGTCTACTGGGACGACCAAGAGCAGCCCAGTGTCGAATGCCCGGCCGGCGATTTCTTCGCCTGCGGCTGGGAAGAATTCGCGCAGGTCTCATCGCTCGCGGTCTGCGTCAATCCCGGCCGCGCCTTCAACTGTTACTGGGAGATGCCGTTCCGCAAGCGCGCCCGCTTCACGCTGGAGAACCGCAGCGAGGAGCAGCTCACGGTCTACTACCAGATCAACTACACCCTGACCGACGTGCCGGAAGATTGCGCCTATTTCCATGCGCAGTTCAGGCGCACCAATCCGCTGCCGTACAAGGAGGTCTATACCATCCTTGAGGGTATCAGCGGCGCCGGCCATTACGTCGGCACCTACATGGCCTGGGGCGTCAACAACAACGGCTGGTGGGGCGAAGGCGAGATCAAGTTCTACATCGACGGCGACGGCGCATTCCCGACGATCTGCGGGACCGGCACCGAGGACTATTTCTGTGGTGCCTACAATTTCGATCCCTATGTCGCGCATTCCGGCCAGGGGCCGGCGCAGCAATCACGCTACCAGGAATTCACCACGCCCTACGCCGGCTTGCCGCAGGTGATCCGCCCTGACGGCGTCTACAGGTCGCAACAGCGTTTCGGCATGTACCGTTGGCACATCCCCGATCCCGTGCGCTTCCGCTCCGATCTGCGTGTGACCATCCAGGCGTTGGGATGGCTGCCGGGCGTCAAGGAAGCAAAATACCTTCCGTTGCAGGACGATATCGCCTCGGTCGCGTTCTGGTACCAGACGCTGCCGACCGCCCCTTTCCCGAAGCTTCCCGGGCCCGATTATCTCGAAATCGGCTGATCCAGCCGACGTCCATCGATCAAGGAGACGAAAGATGCTTTATCCGATGTCGCCCAAAGTCGCCGAGCTCAAGCGCAAGCTCGAGAGCTTCATGGACCGGCACATCTATCCGAACGAGGAGCGGTTCTATCGCGAGGCCGAAGAGCTCGGACCGTGGAAGGTCTATCCCGTCGTCGAGGAGCTGAAGCCGCTGGCGCGCGCCGAGGGGCTCTGGAATCTGTTTCTCCCCGAGAGCAATCACGGCGCGGGTCTCACCAATCTCGAATATGCCCCGCTTTGCGAGGTCACGGGCCGCTCGCACCTCGCGCCCGAAGTGTTCAATTGCTCGGCTCCCGACACCGGCAACATGGAGGTGCTCGAACGCTACGGCTCGGAGAAGGACAAGGAGCGCTGGCTGAAGCCGCTGCTCGCGGGCGAAATCCGCTCGTGCTTCGCCATGACCGAGCCGGCGGTCGCCTCGTCGGACGCGACCAACATCGAGAGCTCGATCGTGCGCGACGGCGACCACTACGTCATCAACGGGCGCAAATGGTACACGACCAACGCGACCGACCCGCGCTGCAAGATCTGCATCTTCATGGGCAAGACCGATCCTGACAATCCGGACCGGCACAAGCAGCAATCCATGATCCTGGTGCCGATGGACACGCCGGGCGTCGACGTAAAACGTCCCCTGCCCGTATTCGGCTTCTACGGCGTGCCCGACCGCGCCTCCGAAGTGGTCTTCACCGACGTGCGGGTGCCCAAGGAGAACATGCTGCTCGGCGAAGGCCGCGGCTTCGAGATCGCACAGGGCCGTCTCGGTCCCGGACGCATCCATCACTGCATGCGGCTGATCGGGCTCGCCGAACGGACCCTGGAAAAGATGTGCCGCCGCGTACGCAGCCGCGTTGCTTTCGGCAAGCCGGTCTCGGAACAGACGGTGACGCAGGAGCGAATCGCTGAGGCCCGCATCATGATCGAGCAGGCCCGGCTGCTGACGCTCAATGCCGCCTTCGCAATGGATACGGTCGGCAACAAGGTGGCGAAGGCCGAGATCGCGATGATCAAGGTCGCCGTGCCCAACATGGCCTGCCAGATCATCGACTGGGCGATCCAGGCCCATGGTGGCGGTGGGACCTCGAACGATTTCGGGCTGACGCAAGCCTATGCGACCGCCCGTCTGCTGCGCCTCGCCGACGGACCGGATGAGGTCCATCGCAATCAGATCGCGCGGTTCGAGCTGAAGAAATACTCCAATACCTGAGGAGCCGTTAGCTCATCGCTCCCTGGAGAATCAGCATCGGGATGGGAGTCTAATCGATGCTTGGCGGATCCTGGGTGGATGCAGACGAACTCTGCTTCCAAATTCCTTCGAGTATTGCTCCGAAAATGATGACCGGCAGATAAAGCGCAAGCATGATCGTAGTCCTCCTGCTGTGACAACCTTGGCCTTCAGGCCAGGTTCCTCGAATTGACACCCGCCCGCGTCGGAACATTCTCGTCGAGAGCTACCGACAAAAACGAGTCGCGGCGAGTATCAGGAACGCATCGCGTCAATCGCATGAGCGATCAGAACGACTGCGCTCGCGGCAATGAGAAATACAAACAACCAGCTCACGTCCGCCTCCAATCCCGGAAGTGAACGCGCTCATCCATGCACAGTCAAAAACCATCGGCCTGGAACTGCTATTCAGCGGTTCGCTGATGCTTCGCAGCAACAAGTGCATCCGCTGTCGGCCCTATCGGCAGAACGCCAAAAGGAGCAACGTGCCGACGACGCAGGCTGCTAGGACTAAAAACCAATCGCCCATACAGGTTCCCCGACTCACATACGCCGATCAGGATTAGCCCTGCGATTTGGCATTGAAACGCTTGTTGCCGGTTTTCCCCAAGCCAAGCGTGATCCATCTCCGCGCAGCGTTAGTCCAATACCTCCACCGTCACGGAGCGGCCGGCGACCAGCGACATGGCGTCGGGAACATGGTCCAGCGCGATGCGCACGGGGACACGCTGGGCGAGCCGCACCCAGCTGAAGGTCGGGTTGACGTTGGCGAGCATGCTGGCGCCTTCCGCGCGATCGCGGTCCTCGATACCGGCGGCGATGCTCTCGACATGGCCTGACAGCTTCAGCTTCTCGCCCATCAGGCGGACCTGCACCTTGTCGCCAATGCGGATGCGCGCGAGTTTTGTCTCCTCGAAATAGCCTTCGACATGCAGTGTGTCGGTGTCGACCAGCGCCATCACGCCCTTCCCGGCCGTGACGTAGGCGCCGGGACGCAGATCCATGTTGGTGATCACGCCGTTCACGGAGGCGTGGACCTCGCTGCGATCAAGATTGAGCTGGGCGACCGCACGGTCCGCAACGGCGGCGTCGAAGGCCGCCTTGGCCTGCAGCTGGGTGGACAGAACCTGCTCCTGCTTTTGCTGCGAGACCGCATCGGTCGTCAGCGCGCTATACCGTTTCAAATCGGAATTGGCCTGATCGAGCGTGGCCTGATGGCCGGCGACAGAGGCATCAGCCTGCCGCAGCGCCAGCGCAAAACGCTCGCGGTCGATCCTGAACAGAACGTCGCCGCGATGGACCTTCTGGTTGTCCTTGACCAGCACCTCTGTAACGAAGCCGGACACGTCGGGCGCGACCTGCACGACGTCGGCTCGGACACGGCCATCGCGGGTCCAGGGCGACTCCATATAGTAGACCCAGAGCTCGCGTCCGACCGCGAGCGCGGCGACGACGGCAAGGACTGTCAGCGCGAGGCGACCGAGCCAGGCGAAATTTCCCTTCATGAGAGATACTCCGAGAGATAGACGACGCCGCCGAGAAGGCAGACGAAAATCGCGAAATCGAACAGTGCGCGATGCCAGACCAGCCGGTAGAGGTCGAAGCGCTGCATGAGCCGGCGCAGAAGCGCACTCAGGACATAGGCGACGATGATCCACAGGAGCAGCGCCGGCACGAGCACGCCGTAGATGTCGACCACATATCTCATGCCGCAATCCCCTTCTCCAGGCGCGCCCGATAGGCGGGCGCCTGCGGGAACAGCCCGCGGCGGATGCCGACCAATCCGATCAGGGCATCCTCCCGCGCCTGCGGGTTGGGATCTTTCACGGCCGCCGCCAATGCAGCATCGATGCGTGCGAGCAATTCAGCCGGCATTCCTCCCCCGGTATGGCGGCGGAACGCGACGGCGAGCTGGTCGAGCATGTCGTCGAGCACGAAGAGCGTAGGTGCGGCGAGCCCGTAGCGGGCGCGCCTGAGGTCGATGATGTTGATTCCGATGCGAACCTGCGCCAGGCTGTCGGCATCACGGCGGTCGCTCTCCGAAACGAAGGCGATGCGCTGCACCAGCAGCGTCAGCCGATGCAGCATCAGGCCGGCGAACTCGGCCCGATCATGCTTGCCACGACGTTCGGCGGCGACCGCGAGCGTCTTCCAGCTCGACAGCACGAGGCGATTGGCGACCCATTCGGCGCCCACCCCGCGCGCGATGCGCGTCACGAGTTCGGCGATGACGACCCCAACGAAGAAGGCGACGGCGGAATTGGCATAGGACGCGAAGTCCGCACTGTAAGTCGATTGCAGCGCGAGCAAAGTCGCCGTATTGGCCGCGAGTGCCAGGCCGGTGCCAGCCGTTGCCGGCCGCGCGATGAGGAAGCCATAGAGCAGGAAGGTCGGCGCCAGCGCGAGGACCAAAACCTCGAGGTGTGAGATCGCGGGGACCAGCGCGAACAGATAGACCGCAACGACCACGATGGCGACCAGCGACCACAGACCGAAGCTGCGGATGAAGCGCGCGGGCTCGTCCTGCGCCGCGAAGAACGAGCAGGCAATCGCCGCCATCATCGGTGCCGAGGCACCGTCCGGCCAGCCGGCGCCGATCCAGAATGCGCAGCAGATCAGGATAGCCGTGGCCGCACCAGCCGCCGACCACAGGGCAAGGCCGCGATCCCTGTGGCGCACGGGCGCAGCACCCGCCTCGGAATGAAACGCCAGATCGGCGGTTGAGACGCCGCGGTTCTCGGCGATCGCCTCTGTGAGGACACGGCAATCACGCGAGAGGTCGACAAGCTCGCGCAGCCGCGACAACAGGCTCGTGGTGATGATCCGCTCCCAGGAGGCGCTGTCGTCGAGCACCGCCTGTCGCTCTGCGATCGCGGCGCGGATCCGTTCCGCCGGCTGGCGTGCGCTGACGTCGCTGACAATCCATTGCGCGAGATCCTCCAGCAGCCGCTTCAGCTCGCCCTGCCGGCGCAGCGTTTCCTCCCCTAACGCGGCCAGCCGATCCTCCAGAGAGGCGATCACCGGCAACATCATCAGCATGCGCAGCCGGATCTCGCTGAGGCCGCTCACGGCGTTGCGATCCGTCAGCCGGTCATAGGCAAGATGGGTGGAAAGCGTGTCGATCTCGACGATGTCGACCGCGAGCTTGATGCGCCTGGCGCGGCGGGTTTCGCTGGTGCCCTCGCGCAGCAGCACGATCTGGCTGAGGCGGCGCGCATCCGCCAGCCAGGTATCGACCCGGCCCGCGACCGCGGGCGCGACGCTGCGGGGAAACACGATGGTCGAGACCAGGCTCGCACAGATGATGCCGAGGGAAATCTCCTCCACCCGGGCAACGGCGGTATCGAAGATGGCGCCGGGCTCGGACACCGAGGGAAAGCCGATCAACGCAACCGTGTAGCCGGCGAGCATGAAGACGTAACTGCGCGGCGTACCGTCGAGCAGCGAAAGGTAGAGACAGAGTCCGACCCAGAGCGCGATGGCGAGGCAAAGCAGTTCCGGCGCATTGATCAGGTTTGGCACCAGCGCCACCGTCATGGTCGCGCCGACCAGCGTCCCCATCACGCGGAAGAAGGCCTTCGAGCTCGTCGCACCCGCCAGCGGCTGCGAGGTGATGTAGACGGTCGCCATGGCCCAATAGGGCCTCGGCAGATCCATCGCCAGCGCGATGACGAGCGCCAGCATCGACGCGGCGAACGTCTTCAAAGCGAAGATGAGGTCCGCGTGGCGGACCAGGAACGGCTCATCTGCGCGCATGACTATTTCGCCTCGGGGCCGGCCTTGACGTCTTGCAGGCGATTGGCCCGCTGCTCGATGCGCTGGAGCGTCTCGAAGGTTATCGCAAGTTCCTCGGTGCCGATATCCCTCAGCAGGCTTGCCCGCACCCTGCGCAGTACCCGGTTGGTTTCCTCGACCTTGGCCTCACCCGCTTTGGTCAGATGTAGCGTTTTGGCACGGCGGTCGGTTGGGTCTTCGCGGCGCTCCACCAATCCTTCGGCCTGCAGCAGGTCGATCAGCCGGACCAGCGACGGACCCTCGATGCCAAGCTCGTCAGCAAGCACACCCTGGCGGACGTTCTCACCCTGGCGAGACAGCACCAGAAGCGGAATCGCGGTCGCATAGGACAGGCCATGATCGGACAGCGCCTGGTCCGACTCGCGGCGCCAGATTCGGCCGAGGCGCGTGACGAGCCGGCCGATTTCGGCGTGGATGTGAGCCTGCGAGGGAGCCATGCAAATTAGATAGGACGCAAACTATTAGCCTGCAACTATATAATTGAGGATAGCCCGATTGATCACGGAGAAGCGAAGAGGACAACGCAGGTGGGATCGGATTCCGCGACCGAGGCACCGGAGGCGATGGGCGACAGCGCGCTGACGCTGGTCCCGACCTTCGTCGTCGTGGCAGTCGATGCCACCGGTATGGGCATCATCCTGCCGCTCCTGCCGTTTTATTCGCAGCGCCTAGGCGCTTCGCCGTTCCTGATCGGCGCCCTGATCTCGGTCTATGCCGTCTGCCAGCTCATCGCGGGCCCTGTGGTCGGCATGCTCTCGGACCGCTACGGCCGGCGGAAGATTCTGATCGTGAGCCAGATCGGAACGCTGATCGGCTTCGTCCTGCTCGCACTCGCGGGCAACCTCACGCTGGTGTTTCTGGCGCGCATCGTCGACGGCCTGACATCGGGCAACATCTCGGTCGCGCACGCCTATGCCGCCGAGCACAGCGGGCCGGCAACCCGCAAGCAAGCGCTCGGCATGACCAGCGGCGCAATCGGGACCGGGCTGCTGCTCGGCCCTGCTCTCTCGAGCTTCCTCGTGCACTATGGCCAGACCGCACCGGTGTGGGCTGCGGCCGCACTCTCCTTGATCAGCATCTTCGCAACGATCGCCCTGCTCCCGCCGGATCACTCCGCGTCCGAGCCGCTCTACCACCATCGCGTGCCCGAGCCGACGCTGACCCGCAGCCTGCTCGGCATGCGTTGCGCTTGGCGCCTGCTCGGCCTGCTCATCGTGTTCTTCTTCGTCAACTCGATGTTCCTGTCGCAGATCGGCCTGTTCCTGTCCGCGCGGTTCTCCTGGGACGGACATTCCTTCGGCGCGCGCGAGCTCGGCTGGACGTTCGCCTATACCGGCTTCATCAACATGATAGTCCAAGGGCTGCTCATCACGCGCGCGAACCTGATCGCCTCCGACCGCAGCATCGTGGTAGCGGCATTCGCCTGTATGGGTCTTGGGTTTGCTGGCCTTGCCACGGGCAACAATATCAGCCTGCTCGCGATCAATCTCACGCTGATCATCGTCGGCACCATGTTCGCACGGAGCACGCTGACGGCGGAGCTGTCGCACAGCACCGCCATCAACCGCCAGGGCATGATCATGGGCCTCAATCAGTCGCTGATGTCGGGTGCGAACATCAGCGCCCCGCTGGTGAGCGGTGCGCTGATCGGCCATCGGCTGTTCGTCCCGTGGGCGCTGGTAATGGCTGCAGTCGCGGTCATCGGCGCCGCGCTTGCCGGCCAGTTACTCGATACGCCACGGACGCGCGCGCCCTCACCTCACTTCACCAGATAGACGTCCGGATCGGCGCTTGAGCTCGGCGTCTTGAAGGCCTGACGCAAGGCTGCCGACATCGGGACGTTGTAGTTGAGGCCGTTCGGCGGCGTCGGCGATTGCAGCCACTTCTTGTAGAGCACCTCGATCTCCGGGCTTGCGTAGAGATCCGCCGTGGCGCGGTCGGCGAGCGCCTTGAACGGGGCATCCTCCCGCCGCAACATGATCCCGTAGGGCTCCGGTTTCGAGAAAGTCTCCTCGCTGATCATGAAGGCCTGCGGCTCCTTGGAGCGCGCGATCGCAACCGCGAGCTGGACGTCGTCGAGCGCATAGGCCTGGGCGCGGTCGGTCTCCAGCAACAGGAACGCCTCGGCCTGATCCACGGCCGGCATGATCTTGATACCGAGATTGCGCTCGGTATTGACCTTGGCGAGCTGGTTCAGGTTGACCGAGCCGGCCACCGCGGTGACCGCCTTGCCCTTGAGGTCATCAATGGTGTTGATCTTGGCAGCCTTCTTGGCCGCGAATCGCGTCGCGCTGAGGAAGTGCGTGTTGGTGAAGGCGACCTGCTTCTGGCGATCGGCGTTGTTGGTGGTCGCTGAGCAATGCAGATCGAGCGTGCCGTTGACCATCAGCGGAATCCGGTTCGACGACGTCACCGCGACGTAGTCGACGGCGATGTCGGACATGCCGAGCTGCTTCTTCACGGCGTCCACGATCCCGAGACAGATGTCCATGGCAAAGCCGACCGGCTTCTGGTTGCCGTCGAGGTAACTGAACGGGACCGAGGCCTCCTGATAGCCCAGCGTGATCTTCTTGGTCTCCTTGACCTTCTGGAGCGTGCCCGACAGGTCTTCGGCTGAAGCGGCCCCCGCAAGACATGTCAGGGCCAGGATAACGGTGGGTAGGCGCATCGGGGACTCCTAGGCTCCTGAGGGTGCTTGCGCCTCCACGCCGGGCGCAATCACGGAAGTTGATAGCGCAGGTACGCGCCAGCCGCCAGACGGGCTTGCGACTATCAGCTATCGCGGCTTTCGATATGATGAGTGACAGTTTGTCGCCACCGAAGCGGCTTCGCCTCGGCGGCGCGATGGTCCTTAAGCGTCTATGCCGCGCTGGACCAGGATGCGTTCGGCACTGTCATTCCAGACATCCATCTTCGCGATCTTGCCGTTCCGCACCACGAAGCGGTCGACGTAGCGGTTGCCCTCGAAGGCGGTCCCATCCTTCCATTCGCCATACAGCGTTCCGACGCTGTAAACGATGGTTTCGCCGTTACCCGGACAGACGTCGAACCGGTCCATCTTCTTCTTGACCCAGCGGTAGCGTTTGGCGTTGAAGGCGGTCGGCCCCCGGGGATGGTCGAACTCGCGGCCGCCGGTGAACGTAATGATCGTGCCCGGCGCGACATAGGCTGCCGCGGCGTCGGGATCGGGAATCATCGATGCTGTCAGATAGGCTTTCACGATCTCCGCGTCCGACAATGATCCGGTCTCGGCTTCGGCGGTTGCGGACATGGCGCGCTCTCCTGAATTTGCCAAATACTATCGCCGGCCCGTCGGAATGCATGCATATATTATGAACATCTGCCCTGCTGCCGTGGAGCGATCCGGGCCCCGTGCCGCGATTGACTGCGGCATTTTCCCGCCGCAAAAGTCGTTACCATGAGCACGCAGACCGCCTTCGACCTGATCTTCCGTAACGCACTGTTGCGATCATCCGCCGCCCCTGTCGATATCGGCGTAAAGGCGGGCCGCATTGCCGCGATCGAACCGCGGCTCGCTTGCGAGGCCATCGAGGTCGATCTCGGCGGCCGCCTCGCTTTGCCCGGCTTCGTCGATACCCACATCCATCTCGACAAGGCCTGCCTGCTCGGCCGCTGCGGGCATGACCACGGCAGCGTCTCGGACGCCATCCGCGCCGTTGCCGGGATGAAGCGCGATTTCACCGTCGAGGACGTCTATGCCAGGGGCGCCCGGGTGCTCGAACGTGCGATCGTGCACGGCACGACGCGCATGCGCACCCATGTCGAGATCGACCCGCGCATCGCCTTGCGCGGCTTCGAGGCGGTCAGGGCGCTGAAGCGCGACTATGCTTGGGCGATCGACCTGTCGCTCTGCGTCTTTCCGCAGGAGGGCCTGACCAACGATCCCGGCAGCGAAGACCTGCTGATCAAAGCGCTGCGCAATGGCGGCGAGGTGATCGGCGGCTGTCCCTATACGGACACCGACCCGACCGCCCATCTCGAGCGCATCTTCGATCTTGCGCAGGAATTCGACGTCGATGTCGACCTCCATCTCGATTTCGATCTCGACCCCTCCTGGTGGCACCTTGACGAAGTCTGCCGGCAGACCGAACGGCGCAACTATGGGGGACGCGTGGCGATCGGCCACGCCACCAAGCTCTCGGCCTTGCCGCCCGAACGGATGAAGGCCGCCACCGCGCAACTGGCAAGATCAGGCGTTGCCGTTACCGTGCTGCCCGCAACCGATCTCTATCTGATGGGGCGCGAGGCCACCCACAACGCGCCGCGCGGGCTGACGCTCGCCCACAAGCTCGCGGGCGACGGCGTGGTGTGTTCGGTCGCCACCAACAACGTGCTCAATCCGTTCACGCCGTTCGGTGACGCTTCGCTGCTGCGGATGGCAAACTTCTACGCCAATGTCGCGCACGCCTCGGTCAGCGATTTCGAGGCCTGTCTCGATCTCGTGACCGAGCTGCCGGCACGGCTGATGAACCTTGATGACTATGGCATCAAGGTCGGCAACCCCGCCGATCTCGTTGTGCTCGACACCCAAGACAGCCGCTTCGCCATCGCGGAGCTGCCTGATGTCGTGATGGGCTTCAAGGCTGGCCGACAAACTTTTGAGCGGCCGCAGCCGAATCTGTTTCGTCCCCGGAGCTGAGCGGCCCTCGCCTCCCATATCGCTTCCTGCAAGCAGCTTGCGCGACTATCATCGCAGATCGACCAACGGAGGAACCAAAATGGCCTTCGACACAATTTTCTTGAACGCGCGTTTCGACGGCGGGTCCCGTCATCACATCGCGGTCAAGGACGGCCGCATTGCTGCGATCATGCCTGCGGACCAACCGCCTACCGGCATCGAGACGATCGACCTCGGCAATGCCCTCGTCGTCCCCGGCTTCGTGGAAGGCCACATCCATCTCGACACCAGCTTCTATGGCGATGCCTGGCGTCCGCACAAGCCCTGCACGGACGGCTTCGACGTACATGAGCGCGTCGCCTTCCAGGCGCAGAACATGGCTGAGGCCGCGCCGATGGACGTGCGGGCGCGCAACCAGCTCGACCTCTGCATCGGACACGGCACCACGCAGATGCGCAGCCATGTCATGGTGGACGGCTCGGTTGGACTGAAATCGCTCGAGACGATTTTGCGCGTGCGCGAGGAATACCGGGGCCTGATCGACATCCAGCTCGTCGCCTTTCCCCAGAGCGGCATATTGGCAAGCCCGGGCACACCGCAATTGCTCGACGAAGCCATCGGGCTCGGCGCTGACCTCGTCGGCGGGCTCGATCCCGCCAGCTTCGATCGCGATGTTGAGAAACATCTCGACGTCGTGTTCGGCGTCGCCAACAAGCATGGCGTCGATGTCGACATTCATCTGCACGACATGGGCACGCTGGGCACCTTCGAGATCGAGCAGATCGCGGCGCGCACGCGTGCGCTCGGCATGGAAGGGCGTGTCGCGATCAGCCACGCTTACGGGCTCGGCGACATCACGACCGACCAACTCAAGAAGATCGCTGAAATTCTCGCCCGTTCCGGCGTCGCGATCATGACCAACGCGCCGGGTGCGCGGCCGTTTCCGCCGATCCTTGCCCTGCGCAACGCCGGGGTCACTGTCTTCAGCGGCAACGACAACATTCGCGACTCCTGGTGGCCCTATGGCGATGGCGACATGCTGCGCCGGGCGATGACGCTCGGCTATCGCTCAGGCTTCAACGTCGACGAAGAGCTGCGCGTCGCCTTCGACGTCGTCACCGTATCAGGCGCCACGGCCTTGCGGCTGGAAGGCTACGGCCTGCGGGTCGGCGCCAAAGCCGACTTCGTGACCCTGCATGCGGAGCATGTTCCGGAGGCTGTGGTCGGGGTGCCGCAGGGACGATCGGTCTACAAGGGAGGCAAGCCTGTCGCATCGAGCGGTAGGATCATGGGGAAGAGGGGCTGATTGCAGCGCGGCATCCGTTCCATATTACCGCCAAATGTTCTAAAATTCCGAATCCGGTAGATTACCGGATAGTGGATTCGCTCGAATTCCCGCTATTTAAGCGCATTGCAAGTCCCGCGGTGCCGGTCATGAGAGGCCTGCACTGAAGTCTGCAGTCAACGGGGAAGCATTGATATGTTCAGCGCATTCAGCAGCATCGACTATCATTCCATTCGAGCGAGAACGCCGAGCGAAGCTGCCATGAAGCGGCTCGACGGCATCGGGCATGTCCTGTCGGGCCTCGACCTCACGGGCGTCCGGACGCAGGATGACCTGACGCGCACGCTTCTGACACTCGATACCGCCGACAAGTGTATTCGTGCGATCCGCGCAGAATTCCGTACCGAAGTCGCGAGCGATCGACTGGTGCGCAAGGCCGAGAACCTGATGGAGCTGATCGAACGCGCTCGCGACGAGCTTACGGGCTGCCGGGCAGCATAGTGCTGAGCCGAAGCCCTACTTCTCGCGATTGATCTTCGCGAGGATCCGGTCCGCCTCGGCGCGCCAGTCAGCGCTGCGGGCGAACTCCTTGGTGCCCCTGGTGCCGAACAGTCCTTCATCGGCGAGATCCGCCACCCAGGCCTGCCGCTCGGCCGTGCCCTGCGCTGACCACGGCGTTAGCCCCGCCTCGCGTACGGTCTCGGCGACCTCCCGCACCTCCTCGGCGCGGCGGCGGCCGTGCTCGATCACGCGCTGGAAGAAATAGGCGCCCTGCTTCTCCCAATTGATGCCAGGAAAGGTTTCGGCGAGCGAGGCCAGCACTGCATCCTCAACTCCATAAGCACGCGCGGTCGTAAAACTCTCGATGACCATGGCCTCCAGGCCCTTGATCATGATGCTGCGGCACATTTTCACCGCGGAGGACACACCGAGCTTGTCGCTGGCAACCCTCGCCGCAAAGCCGATCGCGTTCAAAAGCGGCTCGAGCTCTCTGGCGCCGGGACCGCCGAGCAGCAGCGGCACCTTGATACGATAAGGCGGCACCGAGGTCATCACCGCGCCTTCGACGTAGCGCCCGGCAGCGCCGTCGATCAGCGCGGCGGCGCGCTGCTTGGCACCTGGTGAGGCCGAATTGAAATCCAGGAACCAGGTGCCCTGGTTGATCGCAGCGGCACAGGCCCTTGCGACCGGAACGGCCTGGCTCGCCGTGACCGCGGATATGATGAAATCGGATTTCCCGGTCAGCTCAGCGTGAGACGCCGCGAGCGCGACACCAAATTTGGCCGCATGCTCCCTCAGCGAACCGCCCTGCTCGCCGCCGAGCTTGATGTCGTAAGCGGCGACCTTGATGTCCTGCTGGCGCAGATCCTCAGCAAGGATCCGGCCGACCTCGCCATAGCCAATCAGCCCGATCTGCCATCGCTTCGGATCCGCCATCAGTTCAATCCTCGTGTCGTCTCGTCGAACAACTCCTCGACCGCATAGCGGCGCGGGATCAGCGCCTGCTGGAACGCGTAGTCGACGATCAACTCCAGCGGCTTCCTGTTTGCCTCTACTCCGAAAGGAACGAGATCCGGCGAGGCCGCAGGCCCCACCTGCTCTTTGTTCCGCTTGAGCAAATCATAGATGCCTGCGACCACGTCGGGGCGCGATTTCGCGAGCTGCTCGGTCACGACCACGAGATGATTGACCGGCACGACGCCGCGTCGGGCGTACCACTTCGCAGCTTCCGCGGCCGGATCGGGGAACAACGGCTTCAGCTTGGGGTTATCAGAGGCCTCGCCAAGGACGGCGTCGAGTTCGCCGTCGAGCAGCATTTGCAGGACCTTCTTGTCCTTCTGCGCCCGCTCAGTGGTGTCGACATATTCGGCGACGTGCGGGTCTTCGAACGTTACCCAGCGGATCTTGTCGAGGTTCACGCCATAGTCGTTGGCGAGGATGCCCCCGATCCAGGCGCCGGTCGTCGTGGTGAAGGAGCGGATGCCGACGCGTTTGCCTTCGAGATCGGACGGCCCGAGCGTCCCCTTCGCGGGATTGTACATCGCATAAGAATGCTGGAAGCGGCCCATCATGGTCGCCGGCAGCAGCACCAGCGGCTTGCCGTGCGCCTTCGCCATCAAGTAAGTGACGATCGCCATCTCGCAGACGTCAAAGGCCTGCTCGCGCACCATCGGCTTGAACGCCGTGTTGGTTGGCGTGTACTCGATGAAGTCAAGATCGAAAAGGTCGGAGCGGAGCTCGCCGCTCTTTACCGCCTGGACATGGGAGTGACTGCCGAGCACGGCCTTCAGCTTGAGACGATCCATCCGCCCGCTCCACTCTTCGCTTCAGACGTCCTCGGGATTGTCGACATAGACGAGTCCGGCCTTCGCCAGTGCCTCACGCATGTTGTACATGTCGAGGCCAAGCTCGCCCGAGGCCAGACGCTTGCGCTTGCCGCCTTCATCCGCATTGCGCTTCTTCGCCTTCTCGGCGACCTCGGCCGCATGGCGCTTCGACACCACCACGACCCCGTCGTCATCCGCGACGATGATATCACCGGGATCGACGTTGACGCCGGCACAGACCACGGGAATGTTGACCGAGCCGAGCGTCGCCTTGACCGTGCCCTTGGCCGAGACCGCGCGCGACCACACCGGAAAGTTCATCTCGTGCAGCGCTTTGACGTCGCGGCAGCCGGCATCGATGATCAGCCCCTGCACGCCACGTGCCTGCAGCGAGGTCGCGAGCAGCTCGCCGAACATGCCGTCGGTATTGTCGGTGGTGCAGCCGACGACGAGGGTATCACCCTTCTTGCACTGCTCGACCGCGACATGGATCATCCAGTTGTCGCCGGGCTGCGCCAGCACCGTGACGGCGGGACCGGCGATCGACGCACCCGCCCACACCGGCCGCAAATACGGCTTCATCAGGCCGATACGGCCATAGGCCTCGTGAACGGTCGAGACGCCGTAGTCCGCCATGCCAGCGGGATCGGCACGCTTGATGTTGCGAACGACGACCGGCTTCATGCGAGCTCCTCCGCAACCGTCGGAAACAGGCGCTGATAAGCCTCGCCGTAGGTCATGGGCACGCCGGTGTTGCGGCTGCCCTGGATGCCGCGGTTGAGCGCGACGCGCTCGTAATAGCCCCACAGATGCTTCTGCGCAGCGAGGATCTGGAACGCCTCGTACTTCTCCTTCCAGACCTCGTCGATCTTGAGCAGAAGATCCGGCTTGTAATTGCACTGCTCGGGCTGGTGCGGCTCGAACAGAAACACCGGTGGCGCGGAGTACTTGTACTGTGCACCAGGTTTGTGACCCATCGCCTGCGCGACCACGCGCGTCTCCTGCGCGAAATGCGCCGCGTTCGGATGGTCGAAATTATAGGGGTCTTCCAGCGCATGCGTCAGCACGAAGCTCGGATTGAGCTCGCGGTAGATGTCGACCATGCGGTCGAAATGCGCCTCGGTGAGTTTCAGCGGATAGTCGCCACAGTCGAAGAACTCGATCTCCGCACCGAGCAGCTTTGCCGCCCGCTCCGCCTCGTCCTTGCGGCCGGCCTTGACCGATTCCAACGTCGCGCCCTTCTCCTTCCAGGCGAACTGGCTCTCGCCGCGCTCGCCGAAGGACATGCAGACGATCTTCATGCGATAGCCCTTCTTCGCATGCAGCGCGATGGCGCCGCCGGCGCGCCAGACGAAATCGCCGGGATGGGCGGTGATCACGAGACCTGTTTTCATGGGACAAACTCCCCTCTTTCGTTCGTAAGCATCATAGGCCGCCTGCCTCATGCAGGCCGCCAATTCGTCAGGCCGCACTGGTCACGGGGTCCTTGCCATCCAGCACGCGCCGCAAGCGCTCATCGTCGAGCGCGCCTTCCCATTTGGCAATCGCGATCGTCGCAACCGCGTTCCCGATCAGATTGGTCGGCGTCAGCCCCTGCGACATCAGGCGATGGATGCCGAGCACCAGCGCAACGCTCGTCACCGGAATGGTACCGGTGGCCGACAACGTCGCCGCCAGCACGACGAAAGCCGCGCCCGCAATTCCCGCCGCACCCTTGGACGTCACAAGCAGAATCAGGAGCAATTCGATCTGCTCGGCAAGCCCGAACGGCGTGTTGGTCGCCTGCGCGAGGAACACCGAGGCGGCGGCGAGATACAGACATGTGCCGTCGAGATTGAAGGAGTAGCCGGTCGGAATCACGAGGCCAACCACGCTCTTCTCGCAGCCGGCCTTCTCCAGCTTGGTCAGCATCCGCGGCAGCACGGTCTCCGACGATGTCGTGGCGATGCAGATCAGCAGCTCTTCCCAGATGTAGCGGATCAGTTTCACCAGCGAGAAGCCGCAGAGCCGCGCGACGGGGCCGAGTGCGACGATGATGAAGACGACGCAGGTCAGGTAGAAGCCGCCGAGCAGCTTGCCGAGTGAGGCCAGCGAGCCGACGCCGAACTTGCCGACCGTGAACGCGATGGCCCCGAACGCACCGATCGGCGCCGCCCACATCACGAAACCGACGACGGCGAACACCATTTTTGCGGCGATATCGATCAGATGGACCAGGGGAGCCGCCCGTTCGCCGAGCTGCACCAGCGCGAAGCCGCACAGCACTGAAATGAACAGCACCTGGAGGATATTGCCTTCGGCAAAGGCGCCGATGAAGGTCGCGGGCACGATATTGAGGAGAAACGGCACGAAGCCGATCGCACCGGTCTGCTTGACGTAAGGCTCGATCGCACTGGCATTGATGCTGGCGGGATCAATGTTCATGCCGACGCCGGGCCTGAGCAGGTTGACCGCGATGAGACCGATGATCAGCGCGATCGTGGTCATGATCTCGAAATAGACGATCGCCTTCACAGCGACGCGCCCGACGCGTGCCATGTCGGCCATATGCGCAATGCCATGCACGACGGTACAGAAGATGATCGGCGCGATCAGCATCCGGATCGCCTTGATGAAGGCATCGCCCAGCGGCTGCATCTTGGCGCCCGCCTCAGGGTTGACGATCCCAAGCGCGATGCCGGCCGCCATGGCGATGAGCACCTGGATCCAGAGCTCCTTCCACCAGGTGCGGCCGCGCGGCTTGTCGATCGCGAGCGACGTCATTGGTCGAACTCGAACAGGCGCGCGGGATTGTCGACGAGGATCTTCTGCTGAAGCTCCGGCTCCGGCGCAAACAGCGAGATCAGATCGACGAGATCGCCATCGTTCGGCATCACCTTGACGTTAGGATGCGGCCAGTCCGTGCCCCAGATGACGCGGTCGGGCGCGGTCTCCAAGATCTTTCGCGCGAACGGCACTGCGTCGGTGAACGGCGGCCCAGCGGATGAGACGCGCTCCGAGCCGCAGATCTTGACCCAGCATTTCTCGTCGCGCTGCATCAGCTCGATCAAAATCCTGAACGGAAGCTGGTCGAGCCCCTCGGACGCCTTCACCCGCCCCATATGGTCGATGGTGTAGCTCAGCGGCAGCTTCGCCAGCATATCGGCATATTCAGGCAGGTCGATCGCATCGAAATGCAAATCGATGTGCCAGCCGAGCGGCGCGACCATGGCAATGACGCGATCGAACACGCCCTTGTCAGGGACACCGCCGAGATGGCGGACGAAGTTGAAGCGGCAGCCGCGGAAACCGCCCTCGTGCAGCGAGCGAAGGCCGCGTTCGCTGATGGTGTCGGCGATATTGGCGACCGCGCGGTAGGCGCCATTGCTCTGCGCGATGGCATCCAGTGCCACCGTATTGTCGGTGCCGTGCACGCTGGCATTGACGATGACGGCCCGCTCCACGCCAAGCTTGGCATGAAGCTTACGGAAATCCTCCAGCGGCGCATCCGGCGGTGTGTAGGAGCGGTCCGGCGCGTAAGGGTATTTCGCGCCGGGCCCAAAGATGTGGCAGTGCGCGTCACACGACAGCTTCGGCAGCTTGAATTTCGGCGTGCGCGTGTTCGGATCGGGCGGCGGGATGGTCGGCGTGTACATCATATTCATCAGGTGAACTTGAACAGTCGTGCCGGATTGTCGACCAGCAGCTTTTGCCGGGCCTTCTCATCAGGCGCATAGAGGGGTATCAGGTCAACGATCTCGCCGTCATTCGGCATGATCTTGACGTTGGGATGTGGCCAGTCGGTGCCCCACAGCACGCGATCCGGTGCGTTTTTGATCAGCGCCCTGGCGAACGGCGCCGCGTCGTGGAACGGCTTGCCGGCGCCGGACGCGCGCTCGAGGCCGGTGATCTTGACCCAACATTTCTCGTCCTTCTTCTGGAGGTCGAGCAGCGCGGTGAAGCCGGGATCGTCGAGGCCTTTGCCGGCCTGCACCGTGCCCATGTGATCGATCACGTAAGGCGTCGGCAGCGCGGAGAGGATGGGCGCAAACTCGGCAATCGTGCCAGGCTCGAAATAGACGTCGATATGCCAGCCGAGCTCGGCGACGCGATGTACGACGCGCTGGAATTTCCCCATGTCGCCGACGCCGCCGAGGCGCTTGAGGAAGGCGAAACGGCAGCCGCAGATGCCGGCCTTGTCGAGCGCCGCCAGCTCCTTCTCGCTCATCTCGTCACTGACGTTGGCGATGCCCTTGTAGGCGCCTTCGCTCTGGGCGATGGCGTCGGTGACGACGCGATTGTCGTTGCCGTGAACGGTGGCGTTGACGATGACGCAGCGCTCGACGCCGATCTTTTCATGGACGCTGCGGAACGCCTCCAGCGGAGCATCAGCCGTGTTGTAGGGCCGCTTTTCCGCAAAGGGGTAACGGGACGCCGGCCCGAAGATGTGGGTATGACTGTCGCAGGATTTCGCCGGCAGCTTGAATGACGGCGTCTTGGGACTCGGATCCGGCGGGGCGATCGTGGAGATCGCCTTCGGCTCAGCACCTTGCGCGCATGCTTCGCTTGCAAGCGTAACGCCGGCTAGTCCGGTCAAGAGATGCAAGCACTGCCGCCTGTTCATGTCCTCAACACCCCGTCACATGGTCCGTTTGCGAGCCGAAGCGCGGTACCGCGCCTCCAACTCGGGCGGCTTCTTTCAAGTCTTGCTGCTGACGATCGGCCGCCGCCGCGCCGGCGCGGCTTGATCCAGCGCGGGCGCCTGGAACGCGGCGACCGTGGCCTGCACCAGTTGCTCGATGGCATTGGCGGCGTCGCCGCCATCGGCCTCACCGCGCGACAGCCGCGACACGCGCTCCGGCGTCACCAGCGAATAATAGAGCGCGCCGAGCAGGAAGTGACTGCGCCAGACGATGTCGGTGCGCGGGATGTGCGGCAGGCTCTCATGGATCGCGTCGATGAAGGCATGGCTGGTGTCGTCAAAGGTCTGCGCGATGATTTTTCGCGCGACCTCGTTGCCTTCAGCCGACATCACGGCGCGCAGCCGCGTGAAGCGCGCCCCGCCGCCGGCGAGATCGCTGCCCGAGGTGAAGGCCGGCACCACATAGGCCCGCACCACTGCCTCCAGCCGGTCCTGGAGATCGCGCACGCGCCTGGCGGCGGCGAGCAGTTCGGAGCGACGCAAATTCATCGGCCCGCAATGGCGCCGGTAAATCTCCAGCAGCAAGCCGTCCTTGGTCTTGAAATGATAGGTCACACTGCCGGGATTGGCGCCGGCGGCTTGTGCGATGTCGCGCACCGAGACGGCATTGAAGCCGTTGGTGGCGAACAGCTCCTCGGCCGCGGCGAGGATCGCCTCGCGCATGTTCGGCTTGCGGGCCGATTCCTTGCTGGTGGACTTGCGTACCATGTGATTTGTACTATCGTACAAAAGATCAGGTCTCGTCAACAAAAACCATGGGCGGCGCCCCTGATGGCTTCGAGACCGCCGTACGCGCGCAAACGCCTTCAAGGAGTGCTGGGAAATGCTGGGTTTGAACAAAAAGATCGGCAGCTTGATGTTGGGTGCCGGTCTGCTGCTGGCGGCTGGTGCCGCGCGGGCTGCCGACACTTATCCGAGCAAGCCGGTCCACATTCTGGTGCCCTATGCCGCCGGCGGTGCGGTCGACGTACTCGCGCGCACGCTCGGCCAAGCTCTGGCGAAGACCTGGGGCCAGCAGCCGGTGGTCGACAACCGCCCCGGCGCCGGCGGCATCGTCGCCTCGCAGGCGCTGACACAGGCCGCGCCCGACGGCTACACGCTGATCCTGGTCGCGAGCGGCCATCCGCTCAACCAGTTCATCTATCCTAGCGTGCCCTACGACACCTTCAAGGATTTCACCGCCATCACCGAGGTCGCCTCCTCGCCGCTCGCGATCGTCGTGGCCAAGGACAGTCCCTATAAGACCCTTGGCGATCTCCTCGCCGCCGCCAAGAAGGAGCCGGACAAGCTCTCCTACGGCATGTCCGGCAACGGCACCTCGGCGCATCTGGCCGGCGAGCTGCTCAAATACATGTCCGGCACCAAGATCGTGGCAATCCCCTACAAGGGCGGTGCGCCAGCGCTGACGGCCGTGATCGCAGGCGAGATCCCGCTCAGCATCAATCCGCTTGCTGAGGCGATCGGCCAGCTTGAGGGCGGCCCGGTGCGCGCGCTTGCGGTGACCTCGGCCGAGCGCTCAAACGCCCTGCCTGACGTCCCGACCGTCGCCGAGTCAGGCGTATCAGGCTACGACGTCTCGGTATGGTGGGGCGTGCTCGGCCCGGCCAAAATGCCGCCGGAGATCGTGGCCAAGCTCGAGACCGATCTGAAGGCCGCACTGCAAGACTCGAACGTGCTATCGACGCTCGGCAAGATCGGCGCCACCCCGGTCGGCTCCTCCGCCAAGGGCTTTGACGCCTATATGCGCGCCGAAGCGGCCAAATGGGAGCCGGTGCTGAAGGCCGCCAACATCCGCGCGCAGTGAGGCTCGCCTCGTGAGCACCTTTTCAAGGCGCCTTGCGCGCTCCGCCCTGCTCGCATTTGCAGTCGTCGCTTCGCTTGACGCGCCCGCGCGTGCCGACGGCGAAGCAAAGCTCCTGGCGCCGAGCGGCGCATTGCGCGTCGGCATCTATCCGGGCAGCCCCACCTCGATGGTGACTGATGCCGCCGGCAAGCCGCACGGCCTCGCCTACGATCTCGGCGGCGAACTGGCAAAGCGGCTAGGCGTCGGTGTCGACTATGTCAGGTTCCAGCGCGTCGCCGACATCGTCACGGCAATCCACAACGGCCAAGTCGATTTCACCGTCACCAATGCGACGCCGGCCCGCGCCAGCGAAGTCAGCTTCAGCCAGCCGGTGCTGGCGATCGAACTCGGCTATCTCGTTGCCGCGAACTCGCCGATCGGCAAGGTGGAGGACATCGACAAATCAGGCGTGAAGATCGGCGTCACCAAGGGCTCGACCTCCGAGCGTACGCTTCCAGCGAAGTTCAAGAACGCGACCATTGTTCCCGCCGAAAGCGTCAAGGTGGCCGTCGCCATGTTCGGACGTGGCGAGATCGACCTCTACGCCACCAACAAGCCAACCTTGTTCGAGATGTCAGACCAGATGCCGGGCGCCAGAATTCTCGATGGCAATTGGGGGCTCGAGCACATGGCAATTGCGATCCCCAGAGGGCGCGAGGATGCGCTCGCCCTGCTCAACCGGTTCGTGACGGAGGAGCAGTCGTCCGGCGCGCTCGACACGATCCAGCAACAGGCGGGCCTGCGCGGTGCGACCAAGGCCAGCCGCGAGTAGGTCTCAATTGGCCGCCTGCTCCGCTGTCCGCCAGACGATTTTTGGCGGATCGCGGAAGGCAAATCGAACGAGATGCCGTTCGACGACGCCTTCGACCTGCACCAGCAGGTCCGCGTTCTCGGCCTCCGCCTTCAGGGTGATCTTGTCGCCCACGGCTTCCAGCCGGCACGTCCCCATCGAAAACGGTATCATGCCTTGCTCCGGCGTAAACTCCACCGCGAGCTTGTGAGCGAAATGCTTGCAGAGCTGCTGCAAGTAGATGCTCGCCCGCTCGGTGGTGATCTCTGCCACTGAATGATTCATGATGATGCTCTTCAGGCGCTAAAACTCATCCCGTCCCATAGAGCGCGGGTCGCTGCGGAACAAGCCGTCTGCCGCTAACGATGCCGTGAGCGCCAAAACCATTCGCCGCATCAATTGCGGGCGCTCGCCCGCACCTTCTCCGGTGCGGTCGAATGCAGGAATTCGGTGTCGTCGCCCCCGCCCTGGGGGATCAAAATCGCGCGCTCGCGCGGCAGGGCTTCCGGCATCTCGTCGCGGATGAAGGCAATCAGCTTCTCTCGCATCTCGCAGCGCAGGTCCCAGGATTGCGGCGCATTCCGCGCGCTGACCAGCGCACGAAGTTCGATGGTGCGCGAATCCGCATCGATCACCTGGAGATTGACCACCGCACCGTCCCAAAGCTTGGATTCCTTCACCGCACCCTCCAGCCAGCGCCGGATGCGCGGCACGTCGGCGCGGTAGTCGACATGCAGCGCGATCACGCCGATGAGTGATGCGGTGTCGCGCGTCCAGTTCTGGAACGGCTTTTCGATGAAGTAGGAAAGCGGCACCACCATGCGGCGCCAGTCCCACAGCCGGATCACGACGTAGGTCGCGGCGATGTCCTCAACCCAGCCCCATTCGTTCTCGATGATGACGGCATCCTCGATCCGGATCGGCTGGGTGATGGCGATCTGCAAGCCGGCGATCAGGTTGCTCAGCAGCGGCCGCGCGGCGAGACCGACGATGATACCGGCGGCGCCGGCGGAGGCGAACAGGCTGACGCCGTATTGCCGGACCGAGTCGAATGTCATCAGCGCGGTCGAGACCGTGATGATCACGATGATGATGTCGGTCACGCGCTTGAACACGCGGACTTGGGTGACGTGCTTGCGCGCGACGAAGTTCTCGGTGACGTCGCGAAAGTTCTGGAGGTAGCGCGCCGCGCTCATGTCGACGATCCGGATCGAGATCCAGCCGATCAGCGCGATGAAGGCGACGACGAAGAGGCTGGTCAACGGCGTGCGGAACGCGTCGCTTAGCGGCGCCAGCGGCAGCACCAGCGCGACGGCGGCGAGACATAGTGCGAGCTGCGCCGGGCCGGACGTGCGTTCGATAAAGACGCTTAGGAGCGGAAGCCGGGTTCCGAAGGCGCGGTTGAGCAACCAGACCGCGAGCCGATAGAACGAGAGCGCGAGCAGGATCGCCCCCACGACCAGGGCGAGACCGATGAACCATGACGGTATCCATCCGAACATCCTGTCGATGTCGGCCATGACGGCCTGCCAATTCATTGAAGTCCCCGCATTTCCATTCACGTCCTCGCTCAACGCGTTCGCGTCAGCTTCGCTCCCACGTCCTGTGCAATGCAGCATTCCCCTGATGCAACCGTCGTCGAACTGCGCTAGTTTGAGGCACTCATGACTCGTCGTACCGGCAGCGCCGATCTTCCTCTCCACACCGGGCGGGTTCCGCCATGGCTGGCGAGCCGCATGGCCTCGCTTGGCGCGATCGTCACGCAGGCAATCGTGCATCATTACGGCCGCGATGCGTTTCTGCAGCGACTGTCGCATCCGTTCTGGTTCCAGTCGTTCGGCGCCGTGATGGGAATGGACTGGCACTCCTCGGGAATCACCACCTCGGTGATCGGCGCGCTGAAGCGTGGGCTCGGACCGCTCCAGGACGAGCTCGGCATCTATGTCTGCGGCGGGCGCGGCCAGCATTCGCGCAAGACGCCGGACGAGCTGCTCCAGCTCGGTGACCGCGTCGGCTTCGACGGCGCAAGACTGACGCGCGCCAGCCGTCTGGTGGCAAAGGTCGACAGCGCGGCGGTCCAAGACGGCTTCGACCTCTATCTCCACGGCTTCTTCGTCACCGCCGACGGCAAATGGACGGTGGTGCAGCAGGGCATGAACGGCGACAAGCGGCAGGCCCGCCGCTATCACTGGCATTCCGAAGCGCTGAAGAGCTTTGTCGATACGCCGCACAGTGCGATCGACGGGCCGCAGCAGGGCGAGATCGTCAACCTCACCGACCATCGCGCCGATGTCTCGCGCACCGCGCAGCTCGAGCTCCTCACCGATCTCGGCCCCGATCGCATCGTCTCCGAGTTCGAGCGTCTCACCGGGACCGAGCCGGCGCAGGCGATGCTGCCGCATCTGATCATGCCCGCTCATCATGACGTACGTCCGAAGGACGTGTTCGCACGGCGCCTGCACGGCACGCTGGCTGCCGCAGCCGAGCGGGGTCCGGTCGATTTCCCGGAACTGCTGCTGACGCCCGGTGTCGGCGCGCGCACCGTGCGCTCGCTGGCGATGGTCGCCGAGGTCGTGCATGGCGCGCCCTATCGCTTCAACGATCCCGCACGCTTCTCGCTCGCACATGGCGGCAAGGACCGGCACCCCTACCCCGTTCCGATCAAGGTCTATGACGAGACCATCCGCGTGCTCAAGGGCGCGATTCAGAACGCAAAGCTCGGGCGCGAAGAAGAGATGCTGGCGATCAAACGGCTGGACGATCAGGCGCGGCGGCTGGAGCGGACTGCGCGAGGGCCCTCGGTGGAGGCCTACGTCGCCGGCGAGCGCGCCGCCTCGCCCGATCTCGACGGCCGCTCCGTGTTCGGCTGGGAGCGCGACCTCGCGCCGACGAAAAAGCGGACCGGCTGAACTCCGGTCCGCGAGGTAGTCGGGAGGAACTCTCTCAGGTCTCGTCGGCCTCCGGCTTCTCGTCGAGCCGGTTGGCCGCATGATCCTGATATTGTTCTGTCTGGATGGACTTGCCATCCATGCCGCGAATGTCCGAATGCTGCTTCTTGTCGCGGTTGGAGAGCACCATGTTGTCTCCAATCTTGTCCTTGGGGATGTCGGCCATGGCGCCGGTGCCATCGCCCTTGCCGTGCATGCCCGATCTGAAATGCGTCTTGCTGCCGCGCCCAGCTGGCATCGGTTTCTCCTCTTGCAGTAAGCTTTTGAAGACTTCGTGCGTCTATTGCGCCGGTGTCGGTTTCGGCCGCTTGTGGCCGCTCTACCCTCCTCAGCGATCCTGCTGATGACCTTGATTGGTCGTGTTCTGCTTGATGTTGCCCTGCTGTCCCTGCTGGTCCGGATTTTGCGCACGTTGCTGGCCGTGCGGAGCGTCGTCCGCGGGCACTTGTTTGCGGTCGCCGGTTCCTTTCTTGCTCTGGTTCTCGGCCGGAACAGGCGGCATCTTGCCGGTCATGATGCTGTCTCCTGTCAAGGTATCGATCTCAGACATGGAGGCGGGAACTCACCGCCGTTTCCGATGTCCTGATGACAACAACAGCAGCGGCACGCCGTTCCTGACTGATCACATTCAGCGAAGATGTTTCGAAAGAGCGTCCGTCTCAGCTCGCCGCTGCCTGGGGACGATCCATCACCGATCCGCTGGACGCCGTTGCCTGTGTTCCGCGGCGGTCCGCCATAACGGGAAGCTCCGCGATGGCGCGCAGCCCAGGCCGCTTGCGCCAGTGAATTCGGGACGCGTCCACGGCCAGACCGAGTTTCGGCCATCGCACGAACAGCGCTTCCAGCGCGCAGGCCGCCTCGATGCGCGCCAGTTGATGGCCGAGGCAGAAGTGAATTCCCGTTCCGAAGGAAACGTGTCGGTTAGGTTTGCGTTCGAGACCGAGAGTCTCGGGACGATCGTGCACCGAGGGATCCATGTTCGCCGCGGCGAGCATCACCATCACGCGATCGCCCTTCTTCAGGCGGATACCCTCGACCTCGACGTCCCGCCGCACATAGCGCGGCTTGGAGAACTGCACGGGCGAGACGAAGCGCAGGAACTCCTCGACGGCGAGGCCGACGCGGCTCCAGTCCTCTTCGAGCCAATCGCGCAACCCAGGATTCCTGAGCAGTTCGTAAGCCGAACCGCTGATGAGGTGAGTGGTGGTCTCCGATCCAGCCGCGAGCAGCAGAAAGACCATCGAGACCATTTCGTCGGGCGTGATCTGACCGCCCTCGCGCTCGACCTGGACCAGCTCCGCAATCAGGCCCTCGCCGCCCCGTTCGCGCGCGATCTGCAGCTGCCCTTCGAGGTAGGCACGCATCTTGCGGAACGCGAACAGCAGGCGGAAGAAGCTGACGACATTGGTCAGCGACGACATCGAGTTAGCCCAGGCAATGAACTTCGGACGGTCGGCCGGCGGCAGGCCCAGGAGCTCGGAGATCACCGCGAGCGGCAGGATACGCGCGTAGCGCTGGACGAGATCGGCCGGGTTTCCGCTCGCAAAGAGCTCGTCGGCGAGACCGTCGGCGATGGCGCGGATGCGCGGCTCCATCGCGACGATGGCGCGACGACGAAATGCCTCGTCCACGATGCTGCGCAGCCTGGTGTGATCCGGCTCGTCCATCGTCAGCATGTTGTTGGCGATGGTCCTGACGTATCTCGGCATCCACCAGCGCAGACCGGCGACGTCGCCATCCTCCTTTCGCAGCGTGAAGGTCGCGCCGTCCTTCAGGACCTGCGCGGTGGCGTCATGGGTCGTGGTGATCCAGACGTCGCCGACGAGAGGAAATCGCGTCGCGACAACGGGGCCGGACACGCGCAGCGTCGCAATCGCCTTGGGCGGATCGCGAAAGAAGGCCTCGCTGGTGAAATCGAGGCGCACTGTCATGGCATCACCGGACTGATTGCTGGCGTGTCACCCAGATGGTGCGCGGCGCGGCCGGTGCAAGAGGCACCTCCTACCCGTCGGCTGCAAACGGGATGCGTCTATCCGCGCCCCGGTGAACGCTGCCCCGTCTTGCGCTGCTGCGTGTAGGCGTCCCAATGGCTCCAGCTGCCATTGCTGAGGCTTTGCAGGTCGGTCGCGAGCGGTCGGCGCGTGCGCTTGTCGTGATCGGCGATCAGGCGCTCGGACTGCGTGATCTTGCGCTTGAGTTCCGCGATGGCCTTCTGGGTTTGACCGTTCCGCTTCGACGAGGCGATCTCGCCCATCGTGAAGCGCGCGGTCTCCAGCGCCTTCAACTCGGCGCGGTTCTTCTTCAACTGGACCCGGTGCCAGGCGATGTTGCTGTCGCTGTCCGCAACCATGTGGGAACTCCGCTGATTCGCTCCCACAGTTTATCAATTGCCGAATCGGCGCCGCAACGCCCAGCCGGGGGCAAAAATGCGGTCTTATTGCGGACTTAGCGTTCGGCGAACGCCTTTTCGACCACGAATTGGGCCGGCTCGCCGTGATTGCCCTCAATGAGGCCGCGCTCGGCCAGCAGCACGCGGGTGTCCGCGACCAGGGCGGGGCTGCCGCAGATCATGACGCGATCGTGGGCGGCTTCCAGCGCCGGCAGGCCGATATCGGCGAACAGCTTGCCTGAGGTGATGAGGTCGGTGATGCGGCCGCGATTGCGGAAGGGATCGCGAGTCACGGTCGGATAATAGATCAGTTGGTCCCGGATGTACTCACCGATCAATTCGTCCTTTGGCAGCGTCTCGGTGATCATCTCGCCATAGGCGAGTTCCTTCACGTGCCGGCAGCCGTGCAGCAGCACCACTTTCTCGAACCGCTCATAGGTCTCGGGGTCCTTGATCACGCTCAGGAACGGAGCGAGGCCGGTGCCGGTGCCGATGAGGTAGAGGTTGCGCCCCTCGTCCAGGTTGTCGATCACGAGCGTACCGGTGGCCTTGCGGCTGACGATGATCTCGTCGCCTTGCTTCAAATGCTGGAGGCGCGAGGTCAGCGGACCGTCCGGCACCTTGATCGAGAAGAATTCCAGCGTGTCCTCGTAATTGGCACTGGCGACGCTGTAGGCCCGCAGCAGCGGCTTCTCGCCGACCTTGAGCCCGATCATGGTGAACTCGCCGTTGCGGAAACGGAAGGTCGGGCTGCGGGTGGTCTTGAAGGAGAACAGCGTGTCGGTCCAGTGGTGGACGCTCAAAACGCTTTCCTGATTGAAATTGCTCATCACACCTTCCCTGTCGCTTCCAATGCGGTTCCGAGGCGGTCAGCTATGCGTCGTTTGTACACGATCATTCGTATACTAATGAATAATCCGGCTTGATCCCGCGGTCAAGGCTGCCCAAGATCGGAAGCGTTGCAGTTAGGAATAAGGAGCCATTCCATGGCGCATGACGCACCCCAGGCCACCGGACCCTCGAAGCTCGTGATCCGGAATATCGGCCTGATCCTGTCCGGCGCGATGGAAAAGCCGATCCTGGACGGCGACACCATCGTCGCCGAGAACGGCAAGATCACCGCGATCGGCCGCTACAAGGATCTCAACACGGACGACGCGACCACCATCGTCGAGGCCAACGGCACCACGGTGGCGCCGGGCCTGATCGACAGCCACGTCCACCCCGTCGCCGGCGACTGGACGCCGCGCCAGAACCAGATCGGCTGGATCGACAGCAACCTCCACGGCGGCGTCACCACGATGATTTCCGCCGGCGAAGTGCACATGCCCGGCCGTCCGCGCGACGTCGTCGGGCTCAAGGCCATGGCGATCTTTGCGCAGCGCGCATTCTGGAATTTGCGGCCCGGCGGCGTGAAGGTTCACGCCGGCGCGCCCGTGATCGAATGCGAGATGGTCGAGGAGGATTTCAAGGAGTTGGCCGCGGCCGGCGTCAAGCTGCTCGGCGAAGTCGGCCTTGGCGGTGTCAAGGACGGCCCCACCGCGCGAAAGATGGTCGGCTGGGCGCGCAAATACGGCATCCAAAGCACGATCCACACCGGCGGCCCCTCGATCCCCGGCTCCGGCCTGATCGACAAGGACGTGGTGCTGGAGGCCGACACCGACGTGGTCGGCCACATCAACGGCGGCCACACGGCGCTGCCCGACGATCAGATCCGCTGCATCTGCGAGGGCTGCAAGCGCGGCCTCGAGCTCGTGCACAACGGCAATGAGCGCTCGGCGCTGTTCACACTGCGTACCGCGCGCGAGATGGGCGACCTGCACCGGGTCATCCTCGGCACCGACGCGCCGGCCGGCTCCGGCGTGCAACCGCTCGGCATTTTGCGCATGGTTTCGATGCTGTCCTCGCTCGGCGAACTCCCGGCCGAGATCGCGTTTTGTCTGGCCACCGGCAACACGGCACGGATGCGGCAGCTCGACTGCGGCCTCATTGAAGTGGGCCGCTCCGCCGATTTCGTCATCATGGACAAGGCGCAGCATTCGCCGGGCAAAAACATCCTGGAGAGCGTGCAGCTCGGCGACCTCCCCGGCATCGGCATGACCATCATCGACGGCATCGTACGCACCCAGCGTAGCCGCAACACGCCGCCTGCCGGCAAGGTGCCGGAGGTGGTGGCGAAGTGACGCAGCCGGAGCGGCGCGCCGCTCCGCATCGTCTCTCCAAGGCGTTGAACAAATCGCAGGCCTGTTGCGTCTAACGCAGGCAGCCCTTGGCGGCCGCAGTTCACTGCTTGACCATCGGGAAAGACATGAAGAACTCGTCGCGAATAGCCGCCGGCGTTGCCGGGGCGGTGGCAGGCTATGTCGCGATCTTTGTGCTGTTTTCCCTCCTCGATTTCGGAAACCGGGCAGACCCGATCACATCGGGTCTGTTGGGACTCTTCGTCTACTCCCCCATCGGCGCGATCGGCGGCGCGGTGCTCGCCAGTTGGCTGGTGACGCGTTCAGGCAAGGATGCAGGCAATGGCAGCGTCGCGCGCACCAGCCTGAAGTCGCTGGGCGTGCTCGCCCTGCTCTGCGTCGCCGCCGTTGCCACCTACATTGTCTACGCCTATGCGACCGCCACGCCCTGGCTCAACCGGAACGGCAACAATCCCCTGCTCGTGTTCGAGGTTCGCTTTCCCGCGGGCGCAACGGTGCCGACATCTGCCCAAGGCATCACCATCGAATTGCAGACCGACCTCAACACCATGCCGGGCGAAGTGACCCCGGCCGCCTTCTATCGCGACGGCGACCAGCCTGTCATCGCAGGCGAGGTCGAGCTCGCGTTTCGAACCTCGCACCGGCAGCTCGCCGTCACCATCCCGGGCCAGCCGAGCCGGATCTACCCGATCGGACTATCGGCCTGGGCGCCGCATACGCCGGAGTTCGGAACGTGGCGACGGCTCGCTGACGGCAGCGAAATCCGCTACCGCGCCAAATGGCCGGGCAAGACATGAGCGATCAGCGCGACTTGGGTATCTCACAACGCACATAGGTCTGGCGCTTGGCACGCCCGACCGGGCCGTTATCCATCACCAGCTTGCCGTCCGCAGCGATGGATACCCGGGGATGAGAGCCGAATTTCTCGCCTTCGCCTTCGCAGGCGAGCCGCATTTTCCAGCCCAGCTTCCCATCTGCGGTGATCTCGCTGGCGCGGCACCGCGTCTCGTACCAATAAAGGCGATTGCCGCCCTCGATGCTCATGCGGTTGGCGCTGTCCTGATCGCGGCAATCCTTTCTGGTCGCGGCCCAGAAGCCTTCATAGGGCTGCGCGGCCAACGCAGGCGCACACTGGCCCGCGAGCGCCGCACCAAAACTCAAAGCCACCACAAATCGCGTCGCAGCTCTCATGCCGGTAGACCTCGACAAAGCCTTCATCGAGGTTAGTCGCCGGTCACCGCAGCTTGTTCAACAGCGCCATCAGCAGTTCGCGCTCTTTCGCATCGAGCGGCGCCAGCGTCTCGCGGGTGATCGCAAGCGCGTTTGGCGCCAGCTTCTCGGCAAGCTGCTGACCGGCGCGCGTCAGGCTGACCAGCAAGCGTCGCCCGTCCTCGGGATCCTGGCTGGTCTCCGTCAGACCACGCGCCGTCAGGCGGTCGATCACGCCCTTGATGGTCGCAACGTCCATCGCGGTGAGACGCCCGAGCTGGTTCTGCGAGCACGGCCCGGTCTCGGCGAGCTTCGACAGCGCCGCCCATTGCGTCGGCGTGAGGTTGGTCCCGATGTCGCGCGAGAAGATCGAGCTGTGGCGCTGCCAGACCTGGCGCAGGATGAAGCCGACCTGCTCGTCGAGCACGTAAGGCGGTTTTGCCGGTTTGACGCTCTTCTTCGCCGTGACGCTTCTCGCCATCCGTTCGCAGCCCTTCCCCTTGCCTCACAACGACAGATGCGCGTCGCGGATATCCGGACGCGCGTCGAGCTCGGCCATGGTGCCGCCGAAGCAGATGCGGCCGCGCTCGATGATGTAGGCGCGATCCGAGATCAGCCGCGCGAAGTGCAAATTCTGCTCGGAGACGACGATGCTGACGCCCTCCTTCTTCATGGTCAGGATGGCGTCGACCATCTGCTCCACGATCTTCGGCGACAGGCCCTCCGAGGGCTCGTCCAGCAGCACCAGCGACGGATTGCCCATCAGCGTGCGCGCGATGGTCAGCATCTGCTGCTCGCCGCCGCTCATGCGGCCGCCCGGACGGTTTTTCATCTCACCCAGATTTGGAAACAGCGTGAACAGCTTTTCGCGCGTCCAATGCGGCGCGTTGGGACGCTTGGGTTGACGGCCGACTTCGAGATTCTCCTCGACGGTCAGATCGGTGAAGATGCGCCGCTCCTCCGGCACATAGCCAAGCCCGTCGCGCACGATTTCATGTGTCGGGCGCGCCGAGACATCCTTGCCCTCGAACATGATACGGCCGGTTCGCTGCGCGACGAGGCCGACGATCGACCGGAACGTCGTCGACTTGCCGGCGCCGTTACGGCCCAGAAGCGCGACGACCTCGCCCTCGGCGACCTCGAAGCCGATGTCGAACAGGATGTGCGCCGGGCCGTAATGACTGTTGAGGTCTTGCACCGTGAGCTTCATGCCGATGCTCCCTCGCGATGCTCGGCATCGTATAGCAGGCCCTCGCCGAGATAGACGGCCTGCACTTGCGGATTGGCGCGCACCTCGGCCGGCGAGCCCTCGGCGATCAGCGTGCCGCGGTTGAGCACGATGATGCGGTCGGCATGTTCGAACACTACATCCATGTCGTGCTCGGTGAAGAGCACGCCGATCGACTTTTCCCGCGCGATTTGAGCGGTCAGCCGCATCAGATCGACGCGATCGCGCGGCGCCATTCCGGCAGTCGGCTCGTCCATCAAGAGCAGCTTGGGCTGGTTGGCGAGCGCGACCGCAAGCTCGAGCCGCTTGAGGTCGCCATAGGCGAGCTCGCCGCAGGGCCGATCCGCGTAACCGCTCATGCCGACCAGTTCGAGCAGACGACCGGCCTCGCCGCGGTCGAACTTCGGCGCCGAGCCGAACAGATTGAACAGCTGCTTCCCGTGCGAGATCAGCGCGACCTGCACGTTCTCGCGCACGGTCATGGTGGCGAAGGTTGCAGTGATCTGAAACGTACGCCCGACCCCGAGCCGCCAGACCTCGCGCGGCTTCCTGCCTGTGATCTCTTCGCCGAGCAGGCGGACGTGCCCGGAGTCTGGCTTGTTCTGGCCGTTGAGCATGTCGAAGCAGGTGCTCTTGCCGGCACCGTTCGGGCCGATCAGCGCCAGGATCTCGCCGGCGCGCAGCGAGAACGAGACGCCGCGCACGGCATGGATGCCGCCATAGGATTTGGTCAAGCCTTCGACCGCGAGAAGTTCGGGTGCGACGCTCATTCGGCAGACTCGATCGACTTGGCAAGCAAAGGAGATCCCGGCGGCGATGACTTCCTGCGGCGCTGCGCGAGCATCTCGAGCATGCCGACGATGCCCTTGGGGAAGACGACGACGATCAGCATGATGAAGCCGCCGAGCACGAGCTTCGACAGGTCGGTCTGGCTCACCAGCCAGATGTTCAGCGCCTTGTAGACGATGGCGCCGATCACCGCGCCCGACACCGTCTCGACGCCGCCGAGCAGCACCATGACCAACGCATCGACCGACAGCGAGATGCTGAGATTGTCAGGGAACACGCTGCCCTTGAGGTAGGCGAACAGCGCCCCGCCGATGCCCGCAGTCGTGCCCGCGATCACGAAGGCTGTCCATTGGATGCGCTTGGCATCGATGCCGATCGCTTCGCTGCGCAGGAGCGAGTCGCGCGTGGCACGGAGCGCGTAGCCGAATGGCGAGAACACCATGGCTCGCAGCGCGATGGTCACCAGTGCCGCGACGCCGAGCGCAAGCCAGTAGAAGTTCGACGGGCTCGCCGCCCATTTTTCCGGCCAGACGCCCAAAATGCCGTTGTCGCCACCGGTGACGCTTACCCATTGGAACGCGATCGACCACACGATCTGCGCGAAGGCGAGCGTCAGCATTGCAAAATAGACGCCGGAGAGCTGCACGGCGAAGAAGCCGAACACGGCCGCGCCCATGCAGCCGAGCAGCGGACCGAGCAGCAGGCACACGATCATCGGCAGCCCCGCCATTTTGGCGAGGAAGGCCACACCGTACGCGCCGAGGCCGAAATAGGCGGCGTGACCGAAGGATGCGAGCCCGCCGACCGACATCAGGAAGTGCAGGCTGACGGCGAAGATCACGAAGATCGCGATCTCCGAGCCGACGGTGAGCAGATAATTGCCGGCGAACAGCGGCAGGGTCGCTGCGACGACGAGCGCCGCAAGCGCGGCCAGCCGTTCGTTCGACGTCAGCGGCCGCCAGGGATTGACGGTGAGACCCGGCGTCTTGCGCGCGGCCGCCTCCGGCTTGCCGAACAGGCCCCAGGGTCGCACGATCAGCACCACCGCCATCACCAGGAAGACCAGGATGATGGAAATCTTCGGGAAGATCAGAATGCCGAAGGCATTGAGCTCGGAGACCAGCACCGCCGCAACGAAGGCACCGACGATGCTGCCGAGACCACCGATCACGACGACGACGAAAACTTCCACGATGATGCGCAAGTCCATGGCGTGGTGCACGGCATCGCGCGGAATCTGAAGCGCACCGCCGAGGGCGGCGAGGAAGACACCAACCGCAAACACGCTCGTGAACAGCCATTTTTGATTGACGCCGAGCGCCGCGACCATGTCGCGGTCCTGCGTCGCCGCGCGAACCAGCACGCCCCAGCGCGTGCGCTGGAACAGCAGCCAGAGGATGCCGAGCACGACTGGGCCAAGCACGATCAAGAACAGGTCGTAGCTCGGGATGTTCTGGCCGAAGAAATCGATCGCGCCCTTGAAGCCGGGCGCACGCCGGCCGACGAGATCATCGGGCCCCCAGATCAACACGACGAGATCCTCGACCATCAAGGTCAGGCCGAAGGTCGCGAGCAGCTGGAACAATTCGGGCGCATGATAAATACGCCGAAGCAGCACCATCTCGACGATCACACCGATCAGCGCCACCACCAGCGCGGCCAGCACGATCCCGCCCCAGAAGCCGAACGCCCCCGAAAAGCGTTCCGTGAGCGTGAAGGCGATGTAGGCGCCGATCATGTAGAAGGCGCCGTGCGCGAAATTCACGATCCGCGTCACGCCGAAGATGATCGACAGGCCCGAGGCCACCAGAAACAGCGACGCTGCGCTGGCGAGACCGGTCAGAAACTGTACGACGTAAAAGGCCATCGGCGGTCCGGGTTAGTGTTGCGTGGCTTGGCACGCTGGGTCTCGGTTCACCTCTCCCCGCTTGCGGGGAGAGGTCGAATTGCGCATCGCGCAATTCGGGTGAGGGGGAGTCTCCGCGGAGGCTCTCTGTCACCTCCCTCGCGGAGGCTCCCCCTCACCCCAACCCTCTCCCCGCAAGCGGGGCGAGGGAGAAGGAAGACATCAGTCCTTCGGACGCAGCTTCTCGACCTCGGCGTCGCTCGGCAAATAGTCCGAACCTTTCTTGTAGGTCGAATCCACCATCACGCCCTTGCCGTCCTTCAGCGCGGTTTTGCCGACATAGGCACCCAGCGTCGACTGATGGTCGATCTTGCGGAAGGTGATCTCGCCAAACGGCGACGGCAACGAGAGCCCCTCCGCCGCGGTGATCAGCTTCTCCGGATCGGTCGAGCCGGCCTTCGCCAGGATCGCGGCCGCCGACTTGATGGTCTGGTAGCCGACGATCGAGCCGAGGCGCGGATAGTCGTTGTACTTGGCCTGGTAGGCCTTCAGGAACGCATCATGCTCGGGCGTCTTGATCGAGTACCAGGGATAGCCGGTGACGATCCAGCCCTCCGGCGTCTCGTCCTTGAGCGGGTCGAGATATTCGGGCTCGCCGGTCAGGAACGAGACAACCTCGCGCCCCTTGAAAAGGCCGCGGGTGTTGCCTTCGCGCACCAGTTTGACGAGATCGGCGCCGAAGGTGACGTTGAGGATCGCTTCCGGATTGGCGGCGGCAACCGCCTGCACCACCGGGCCCGCGTCGATCTTGCCTTGCGGCGGCCACTGCTCGTCGACCCACTGGATATCAGGGCGCTTCTCCGACATCAGCTTCTTGAACACCGACACGGCCGACTGGCCGTATTCGTAGTTCGGCGCGATCGTCGCCCAGCGTTTTGCGGGCAGCTTGCTGGCGGCTTCCACCAGCATCGCCGCCTGCATGTAGTTGGAGGGACGCAGGCGGAAGGTGTATTTGTTGCCCTTGGACCAGGTGATGGCGTCCGTCAGCGGCTCGGCCGCAAGGAAGAACACTTTCTTCTGGTTGGCGAAGTCGCTGACGGCAAGGCCGATGTTCGACAGGAACGTGCCCGCGAGCATCGCAACGCCCTCGCTCGACACCAGCTCATTGGCCGCGGTCTGTGCATCCGCCGGCTTGCCGCCGTCATCCTTGGAGATGACGACGAGCTTCTTGCCGTTGATGCCGCCGGCCGCATTGACCTCCTCAACCGCGAGCTGCCATCCCTTGCGATAGGGCTCGGTGAAGGCCGGCAGCAGCGAATAGCTGTTGATCTCGCCAATCTTGATATCCTGCGCCAGGGCCGAATGAGCCATGCCGCCGGCCAGAAGCGCGAAGGCCGCGCCGACAAAAACGTTTCTTGCTCGCATCCCAACCTCCAGTTTTGAACTTCTATATCTTGCGCACATGATTTGATCGGAGAACCCGTGCCCGGCTCTCCGGATCACGTCTTATCTCAAACCGTCCTCGCCCTTGATCTCCGCAACCGTGAGCCCACCGACGCGCGGCAGCGGACGGCCGCTGTCGGTGACGGCGACCGCGACCATGATCTCGTTGGCACGCGGTGCGTCGTTGATCTGTACCTCCATGCCGTCGAAATGGCTGCGTACGAAGGCTGCGTCCTTGTGCCCCAGTGGGATGTCCAGCGTCGTGCCCGGACCGCTGCGCTTCTTCGACGACGGGATCAGTGCTGCGCCCTTGCTCAGGACCTTGCGCACCGGTGCACCCATCTTGGGGTGCAGGATCGCAGCAGCATGTTCCAGCTCCCCGTTCTCGCCGACTGCTGCGGCCTTGCCGTAGCTCTGGGCCTCGGAACCATCGATGCCGAGCGCAGCGACCGCGCGCTTCGACAGCAGTTCGCCAAGTTCCTCGCCGATCGCGATGAGCGGCGAGAGGTCCTCGACATATTTCCCTGCAAAGGGATTTTCGATCACGGCGATCGCCGCCGCGCGCCGGGTCGGCGGCGAGACCTGGCGGCCCATCTCCATCTGCGTCTCTTCAACGACGGTGACGATCTTGCGGATGATCGCGCTCATGTTTGCTTCCCCTGGACTCTTCCCTGTTCAGGCATGAACCGCGTTCTCCAGCACAAGCGGGCGCGCTTCTTGCCGTTCAATATCTTTTGGTCCGATGACAAGCATATCACCACAAAGCTGCAACACGGCCCCCTCGATCAATCCGCGCTCGAATAATTGCCGTGCACATTCCGCGCCAGATTCGAGGGCGGCTGCGATCTCGTTGCGGGACAGCTGGCCGACATCACGGGTGACGAGGCGTGGACCGAGATCACTGTCGGGCTGAAGCTCGTCGGCAGCGCACCGGATGATGGCGGGATGGCCGGGCAGATCGACTGCGTTGGCAATGATGGTGGCCGCCGCATCGGCCTGCGATGCCGTCGCCGCCAGCACCGTCACCGCGTCGGCGATGCCGAGGGAAAAACTGCGACCGTGACGCCCGCTCGTCGCGACGCCGCGAACGGGATCACCCGCATCGACCGTCATCGTCCGCATGACGCCGGCGCGATCGGGCCGGTCCATCAGACCGACCGAAAAATGCTCACCCCTGCCAAGATGAAGCGCGATGTCGCCGCCATTGTTGACATAGGCCCGATCGAGCGCCGCGGCGTCCAGCATCGCGCCGAGAATTTCCTCCGCAACGCTGCCGGCGACGGCGGCCATGGGCGTGACGAAGCAATCGGCGGCATAGGGCGCGACCGCGGTATGCATCCGCAGCGCGACCACGCCCTTCAGCGAAGTCCGCACCTCAGCGGCCGTCCGCAGCTCCGGCAATTCCGCGCAGAGCTCGTCGAGGAGCCCGGTGAACCGCCGCGCCGCAGCCTTATGGGCCGCGCGCACCTCGCTCGCGTCTCCCCTCGCCTCCACGATCAGATCAATCGGACCATCCTGCAAATGCAGCCGCCGGCCATCAGACAGCAATGCGATTTGCGGGAGCCTTGTCATGCCCGCCGTCCCGGAATCGGGTTCTGCCAAGGCAGCTGCCGAACATCGTCGCCGTTCTGCACTTCGGAGAGTGGCTTCACATAGTCCATGTGGCCGCCGAGCGCGGCATAGTCGGACAGCTTCATCGTGAACTCGATGGGCGCGACCAGCGCCGGCGTCGGTACATAGCCGAACGCGCCTGAAGGCATCTGCGTGACGTCCACCATGTAGGTGATGCCGCCGCCGGGCCAGACATAGACCGGGGCGCCGCCGCTGGTGACGCGCGTCAGCGCGTCCTTCACCGAACGCGTCAGCCTCACCGGGTTGTCGGTGACGCCCGCGCGCAAGGACCCGCCGGCGCCGGCCATGAACAGCACCGTGCACAGCGCCGGTTCGCAATTCTCCTGGATGCGCTCGACCGAGAATTTCAGGTCGGCAGGCATCTCGGTCTCGACCGGCTTCAAGGCCTCATCGAGCACGTAATAGGACGAATGCTCGCCGGTGGTTGAGACCATCAGCATGGTCAGACCGGGCATTGCTTCCTTGGCATCGAACGGCCCAAGGATCGCCAGCGGATCGGAGATGTTGGTGCCGCCCCAGCCGGTGCCGGGATCGGCGACCTGGAAATAGCGGCCGGGCGTCGAGCGCCGGCCCTTCATCTTGATGCCGGTGTCGGCGATGTCGAGCAGCTTGCCGGCTTGGTGCTCGCTGAGCACGCCGGTGATGTGATCGTCGACGACGACGACCTCGTCGACCTTGCCGTGCCATTGCTTGGCGAACATGCCGATCGTCGCCGAGCCGCAGCCTACGCGCATGCGCTCTTCCCTGACGCCGTTGACGATCGGCGGCTGGCCGGCCTGCACCACCACGCTCGCGCCGCCGTCGATGGTGAGCTCGACCGCCTTGCAATTGGCGAGGTCCATCAGCGTATCGCAGGTGACGCGGCCTTCCTTCTTGGAGCCGCCGGTCAGATGATGCACGCCGCCGAGCGATAGCATCTGCGAACCATACTCGCTGGTGGTGACGTGGCCGATCGCCTCGCCCTGCGCGCGAACCGTCGCGGTCTCCGGACCGAGATAGCGGTCGGTGTCGATCTTCACCTTGATGCCGCAATAGGAGAAGATGCCTTCGGTGACGACAGTCACCATGTCGACGCCATCGACTTCAGCGGAGACGATGAACGGCGCCGGCTTGTAGTCGGGATAGGTCGTGCCCGCGCCGATCGCGGTGACGAAGGTCGAAGGCTCGTGGACGATCTTGCCGTCCCAGTCTTCCGTGCGGCTGAACGGAACGAGCTTGCCGCCATGCGAGACGGTGCGCTCGAGGATCACGTGCGGATCGACGCGAACGAGCTTGCCGTCGTGATTGGCGTAGCGGTCGCAGGCGCCCGCCGCGCCCGGCTTGATGTAGCACATCACCGGACAGGCATCGCAACGGATCTTGTCGATGGCTGCGCTCGTTGTTTCCATCACCATGTCAGAGCCGGCGGACACCGCGGTTATCATTCGTATACGAACGATGTTGCGCGCGGTCCCGATGACTGTCAAGCGGCGGTGCGGCGCAAAAGATGCGGCTGCCGCATAAAACCTCATTTGCGCATCCGCTCTGTCCACAAAGGAGGCAGTCGCGCTGCAGTGCGGCATGCACGGCTTGCACGTTTGTGTACAAACGGTATCGTCGCAAGATAGATTTTGCAGCACTTGGCCGCGGGCTTGGGAACGAGGATGACGCAGACACCGATCCGCCTCACCGTGAACGGCAGGATCCACGAGGTCACTGCAGAGCGCCAGACGCCGCTGCTCTATGTGCTGCGCAACGACCTCGCGCTCAACGGGCCGAAATATGGCTGCGGCCTCGGTGAATGCGGCACCTGTACTGTCCTGATCGATGGGGCCGCAGCGCGCTCCTGCGTGATTCCCGTGAGCGGCTGCGTCGGGCGCGACATCGTTACGCTCGAAGGTCTCGGCACCCGCGACAGGCCTGATGTGGTGCAACAGGCCTTCATCGACGAGCAGGCCGCGCAATGCGGCTACTGCCTCAACGGCATGATCATGACCACCAAGGCGCTTCTCGCAGTCAATCCACGACCGACCGAACAGGAGGCACTGGCGGCATTGCGCTACAATCTCTGCCGCTGCGGCACGCATGTCGAGATCCTGCGCGCGGTGATGCGCGCATCCGGGCAGCTCACCGAGGCCGCTGATTGATGGCCTCCCCTGCTTCGACCGGAACTACGGGGCCATCCGGCTCGCTCGTCGTCGTCCGTAGCGTGGACGAGGTCACATTCGAAACCTTCGTCCGCATCACCGCGGATGGGTCGGTCACGGCCTATAACGGCCATGTCGATCTCGGCACCGGCATCCGCACGGCGCTCGGTCAGATCGTCGCCGAAGAATTGGATGTGTCCTTTGCCCGCGTCGTCGTCGTGCTCGGCGATACCGCATTGGTGCCGAACCAGGGCGCGACCATCGCGAGCGAAACCATCCAGATCACCGCCGTTCCCCTGCGCAAAGCCGCCGCGCAAGCGCGACACTTCCTGATCGCGCGAGCGGCGGAACGGCTGGAGCTGCCGGAGACCGACCTCAGGATCGAGGACGGCCTCGTGCGCGGGCACGACAACCGCAGCGTCAGCTATGGCGAGCTGATCGGCGGCGAGACCATTCGCCTCGAACTCGCCGACGACGTCGCCGTGAAACCCGTCGGCGAGTACGCCATCGTCGGCCAGTCGATGCCGCGTGTCGATCTTCCGGCCAAGGCGACGGGCGAGCTGACCTTCGTGCACGACATCCGCGTACCGGGCATGCTGCACGGCCGCGTGGTACGTCCGCCCTATGCCGGTGTCGATGCCGGCCCGTTCGTCGGCACCAGCCTGATCGCCGTCGATGAGTCCTCCGTACGCGATATCCCCGGCATCATAGCCGTCGTGCGCCTCGGCGATTTCGTCGGCGTAGTCGCCGAGCGCGAGGAGAACGCGATCCGCGCGGCGGAGCAACTCGCGGTGAGCTGGAAGCCAACGCCTGAGCTCACCAACCTCGCCGACGTCGAGACGGCACTCCGCGCCAATCCCTCGACACCGCGCACGCTGATCGACAAGGGCGATGTCGATGCTGCGATATCAGGTGCAGCCAGGCCGATGCAGCGCACTTACGTCTGGCCCTATCAGATGCACGCCTCGATCGGTCCCTCCTGTGCCGTCGCCGACTTCCAGGACGGCAACATCCGCGTCTGGTCCGGCACGCAGAACCCGCATTTGCTGCGCAGCGATCTGGCGCTGCTGATCGAGCGTCCCGAGAGCGAGATCGAGGTCATCCGGCTGGAAGCGGCCGGCTGCTACGGCCGCAACTGCGCCGACGACGTCACCGCCGACGCGCTACTGCTCTCCCGCGCGGTCGGCCGGCCCGTGCGGGTGCAGCTCACGCGCGAGCAGGAGCACGCCTGGGAGCCCAAGGGCACCGCGCAGCTCATCGACGTCAATGGCGGCCTCGACGCCGACGGCAGCATCGCCGGTTACGATCTTGCCACGCGCTATCCCTCGAACGCCGCGCCGACGCTGGCCCTGCTGCTGACGGGTCGGATCTCGCCCGAGCCCGCCGTTCTCCAGATGGGCGACCGCACCGCGATCCCGCCCTACGATTACGACAACATGCGCGTCGTCGCCCACGATATGCCGCCGATCGTGCGCGCCTCCTGGTTCCGCGGCGTCTCGGCGCTGCCGAACACTTTTGCGCACGAATCCTATATCGACGAGGCCGCGACCGAGGCTGGTGTCGACCCCATCGAGTATCGCCTGCGCTATCTCAAAGACCAGCGCGCGGTCGATCTCGTCAACGCGGTCGCCGAACGCGCCGGCTGGACGCCTCGGCCGGTGCGCGAGGAGAAGGAGGGCGAAGTCGTGCATGGGCGGGGCTTTGCCTATGCGCTTTATGTCCACAGCAAATTTCCGGGCTATGGCGCGGCGTGGTCGGCGTGGGTCACCGACGTCGCCGTGAACAAGGCGACCGGCGACGTCAGCGTCACGCGCGTCGTCGCGGGACAGGATTCCGGCCTGATGATCAATCCGGACGGCGTGCGCCACCAGATCCACGGCAACGTCATCCAGTCCGCCAGCCGCGCGCTGATGGAGGAGGTCTCGTTCGAGCGCGGCGCGGTGGCGGCGCGCGAATGGGGCGCCTACCCGATCATCCCTTTCCCCGATGTGCCCAAGATCGACGTGCTGATGCTGCCGCGTCAGGACCAGCCGCCGCTCGGCGTCGGCGAATCCGCTTCGGTACCGAGCGCCGCGGCGATCGCGAACGCGATCTTCGATGCCACCGGCGTGCGTTTTCGCGAGCCGCCATTCACGCCCGAGCGGATCCTGCAAGGGCTGCACGCCGATGCACCGGCGACGCCCCAGGCCCTGCCCGCGCCGGCCCCGTCGCCGCCGTCTCGCATCTGGGAGAATCCCTTCGCCAAACGCGCCGGCATCTTCGCGACGATTGCGGCCGTCTGCACCGCCGCGATCGGCATCGGCGCCGCTCTCCTGCCCGGGCGGACCATCGCACCGATCGCACGTCCCGACGCGTCGGTCTATTCCGCCGCGACGATAGCGCGCGGCCAGCAGCTCGCCGCGCTCGGCAATTGCGCCGAGTGCCACACCAGCCCCGGCGGTGCGATCAATGCCGGCGGGCGTGCGCTGGAGACACCGTTCGGCACGATCTACGCGACCAACATCACGCCCGATGTCGAAACCGGCATCGGCGCCTGGTCCTATCCCGCCTTCGAGCGCGCGATGCGCGACGGGCTGCATCGCGACGGACGGCAGCTTTATCCCGCCTTCCCCTACACGCACTTTTCAAAGACCAGCGATGCCGACCTTCAGGCCCTCTACGCCTACCTCATGGCCCAGCCTGCAGTGCGCGCGTCAGCAACGGCGAACAGGCTGGCCTTCCCTTTCAATCTCCGCCCGCTGCTCGCTGGTTGGAATGCGCTGTTCCATCGAACCAAGGAGTTCAAACCCGATCCTGACAAATCCGAGGTCTGGAATCGCGGTGCCTATCTCGTCGAGGGCCTCGGCCATTGCAGCGGCTGCCATACGCCACGCAATGCGCTCGGCGCCGAGCAGCGTGAGGCCTATCTCGCCGGCGGCTTTACCGAGGGCTGGGAGGCGCCCGCGCTGACGTCGCTCTCGCGCGCGCCGATTCCGTGGAACGAGGACGAACTGTTCGCTTACTTGCGCACCGGTCATTCGCGCTATCACGGCGTCGCGGCCGGCCCGATGGCGCCTGTCGTCAGGGACCTCAGGGCCCTCCCCGACCAGGACATCCGCGCGATGGCGGTCTATCTCAACTCGTTCAATGACATCGCGAGCGACCGGCAAAAGCTGGATGCGCTTGCGATGAGCCTCGAGAGCGCAACGCAGGTTACCGTCGCCTCATCCAGCGGCGCGCGGCTCTACCAGGGCGCCTGCGCCGTCTGCCACGAGGTCGGCGGCCTGCCGCTGTTCGGCAGCCGGCCCTCGCTCGCGCTCAACAGCAATCTGCACAGCGCCACGTCGGACAATCTCGTGCAGGTGATCCTGCACGGCATCGCAGAACCGGTATCGAGCGACCTCGGCTACATGCCGGCGTTCAGGAACAGCATGAGCGACACGCAGGTCGAGGAGCTTGTCAGCTTCCTTCGCAAACAGTTCGCGCCGAACAAGCCGGCCTGGACCGGCGTCCGCGAGACAATCGCGCGTGTGCGATCGTCGGCGCACTGAGGCAACAAGGAAAGCTTGGCTGGGACTCGCCTGCGGCCATCCTTCGAGACGCCCGCCTGCGGCGGGCCCTCAGGATGAGGACGGAGTGCGTGGCAGCAGTTCTATAGGCAGAGCTGCCGCTTAGCCTCATCCTGAGGAGACCGCGAAGCGGTCGTCTCGAAGGACGAGGCGCTTGCTCAGCCCCGCCAAGCCAACATACTTTGACTCACCCGTGCTTCTTCGCCTCCACGGGCGGCGTCCCATGCGTGTGGAACGACTCGATCGTCTTCAATCCCCAGGCCTGGCCCTTCTTGCGCTCCTCCTCGGTCCACACGATCGGCTTCCAGTCGGGCGCGAGGATGAGGCGCGCGCCGGCATTGGCAACCTCGACGCGGTTGCCGCCGGGCTCGTAGACGTAGAGGAAGAAGGTCTGCTGGATCGCGTGCTTGTGCGGGCCGGTCTCGATGTGCACGCCGTTCTCCAGGAAGATATCTGCAGCGCGCAAAATCTCCTCACGGCTATCGAGTGCATAGGTCACGTGATGGAAGCGGCCGGGCGTGCCGGAATGGTCGAGCGAATAGGCGAAGTCGTAGCTCTTGTTCGACATCGTCAGCCACATCGCCGCTTCCCGGCCGTCGTTGAGCACGATCTGCTCGGTGAGTCGGCAGCCGAGATAGTTCTCGAAGAACTCGCGATTGGCCCTGATGTCGACGGCGAGGCAGTTGAGATGATCGAGGCGGCGGACGTTGACGCCGCGCGCCGGAAAGCGCTGCGCCTGGTTCTTCAGCGCGGGCTTCAACTCCGGCGGAGCCTGATACCATTCGGTCTCGTAGTAAAGCTCGACGATGTGGCCATCAGGATCGCGGCAGCGGAAGGTCGGCCCCTGCCCCATGTCACCGTCGATCCAGCCGATGTCGAAGCCGGAGCCCTTGAGCGCGGCGACCCGGCGCTCCAGTGCCTGCTGGCTGCGCGCGCGCAACGCCATATGCTCCATGCCCGACGTCTTCGAGGCCGTGAGCTTGAGCGAATAGCGCTCGTAGTCGTCCCAGCCGCGCAGGTAGACCGACTCGCCCTTCTGCCCGCTGACGGTCATGCCCATGACGTCGACGAAGAATTTCAGGCTCTCGTCAGGCTTGGGCGTCAAGAGCTCCATGTGGCCGAGATGAGCAAGATCGAGGATCGGTTCCGGCTGCATGCTTTCCTCCAAACGTGGCTGCCAGGCGTGGCTGCGAACCGCGGGACCACGCAATCGGACGCAGGACTGCAACGCGCTCACGCCCGGCCCGGGACCGAAGCCGCCGGATCATTTGTACCAATGTACAAATGATTAGGTCTCGTCAAGAAATCAAACGTTGCCCCGAATCGGCACGATGCGCCGCTCACGATGACGATGGTTCCCCGACCGGCCGGCCCGACTGCCCGAATGGTAAAGTCTTCCTTAATAGCCTCAGCCCGCCCGGGCTTGGAAATGCAGCTTTTCGCGCCACCTCCGCCCAAAAGTATGTATTGGGAACCAATCTTACCGCGGAATTGCCGCGGATTTAACGAAGCGGCTACACCTGCGGCTTAACCGTTTGTCCAGCCACGGTCGCGCATAGTTCGGACCAATCCTTGCTCTTCTCAGGTTCAGCTATCGTGACATCCTTTGGACGCGTGATTTCGGTTCGCGGCTCGCTCGCCCGGGTCGGGCTTCTGGCTGAAAGCCGGATGCCGGTCTCGGAGGTCCGGGCGACCGTCGGCCGCTTCGTGAGTATCCGCTGCGCAAGCTCGATCATCGTCGCGATGATCACCGAGGTGTCTTGCGAAAACCTGTCGGGCAGCGACAACTTCATCGCGATCGCCTCGGTCGACCTGCTCGGCGAAATCCTCAACGCCGCCGACAAGGCCAAATTCCAGCGCGGCGTCACCAACTATCCGACCATCGGCGATGCGGTCGACCTGATCACGAGCCAGGAGCTGCGCACGATCTACGCGCCCACCGGGTCGGACCAGATCAATGTCGGCTTCCTCCAGCAGGACCGCTCGGTCGTCGCCTATGTCGATGTCGAGGAAATGCTGTCCAAGCACTTCGCGGTGCTGGGATCAACCGGCGTCGGCAAGTCGACCGGCGTCTCGCTGTTGCTCAACGAGATCCTGAAGGCGCGGCCGAACCTGCGCATCTTCCTGCTCGACGTGCACAACGAATATGGCCGCTGCTTCGGCGACCGCGCGCTGGTGCTCAATCCGCGGAACCTGAAGCTGCCGTTCTGGCTGTTCAACTTCGAGGAAATCGTCGACGTGCTCTTCGGCGGCCGCGCCGGCGTGCCCGAAGAGCTCGACATCCTCGCCGAGGTGATCCCGCTCGCCAAGGGCGTCTACACCCAGTACCAGAACGCCGACCGCATCGGTCTCAAGCGCATCGATCCCAAGCAGATCGGCTACACCGTCGACACGCCGGTGCCCTATCGCCTGGTCGACCTGATGTCGCTGATCGACGAGCGCATGGGCAAGCTCGAGAACCGCTCCTCGCGCATCATCTATCACAAGCTGATCTCGCGCATCGAGGCCGTTCGCAACGATCCGCGCTACACCTTCATGTTCGACAACGCCAATGTCGGCGGCGACACCATGGCCGAGGTCATCAGCCATCTGTTCCGCCTCCCGGCCAACGGCAAGCCGATGACGGTGATGCAGCTCGCCGGCTTCCCGGCCGAAGTCATCGATTCCGTCGTCTCTGTGCTGTGCCGCATGGCCTTCGATTTCGGCCTGTGGAGCGACGGCGTATCGCCGCTGCTGTTCGTCTGCGAGGAAGCGCACCGCTATGCCTCCGCCGATCGCAACATCGGATTCGGCCCGACCCGCAAGGCGGTGTCGCGCATCGCCAAGGAAGGCCGCAAATACGGCGTCTATCTCGGCCTCATCACCCAGCGTCCGGCCGAGCTCGACGCCACCATCATCTCCCAGTGCAACACGCTGTTCACGATGCGTCTTGCCAACGACCGCGACCAGGCGCTGCTGCGCGCCGCGGTGTCGGACGCGGCCGCGAACCTCCTGTCGTTCGTACCGTCGCTCGGCACCCGCGAGGTGCTGGCGTTCGGCGAAGGCGTCGCACTGCCGACGCGGCTGCGCTTCAAGGAGGTGCCGCCGCATCAACTGCCGCGCGGCGAAGCCACCATCAGCAGCGTGCCCTCGGTCACCTCCGGTCACGACATGCATTTCGTTGGCGCCGTCCTGGAGCGATGGCGCGGCGCCACCTCGCAGCGCGACGTGCCGAACGATCCGGTATTCTCGGCCCCGCCCGCCAAGACGCTCGGGAGCGTCGAGGCCCCGATGCTGCAACCCTCGATGGGCCTCGATCCCGACCGCTTCTCGCTGCTGAAGAAGCCGTTGCGGTAAGGGGCGGACGCCACCATCAAGGAACCGCGCGCCATTCGGACGCAGGATTGAGACCGAACCCGCGGATGCGGCTCGCCGCCTAACCCCGGTCGACCTCGAGCGCGAACGATATCCTCATGCAGGGAGTGCCGTCCTCGCGGACGGCCACCACGACGTGATTTGCGCTACCGATGATAAAGACGTCGCGGGCGATGGATGCGCCGGTCAGCAGAGCCTCCTTGCGCGCCGCGTCCTCGTCCACGAAGTCGCATCCATCCTCGTCCGGGATGAAGCGGCCGTTCTCATGGATGTCGAAATGGAATCGCGGCATCTGCGACTCAAAGCGTTGGCGATTGGTGCAAATAACGATCGTCGAAATCCGCAAGTTCCAGAAATTTTCGCTCGTCGAGCACCGTAACGCGGCCGCGATGGAACTCGACGATCCCTTCCTGACGCAGTTGCTTGATCACACGGTTGGCGTGCACGGCGGTAATGCCCAGAGCCTCGCCGATCTGCTCCTGCGTCAGCGGCATCTCGAAGCTGTCGCCGTCGACACGGCCGATGACCCTGAGGCGGTCGCGCAATTCGATCAAGACATGGGCGAGCCGCGCGGGTGCGGAGCGTTGGCCGACATTGACGATCCATTCGCGAAACATCGCGGAGTCGATCAGCGTGTCCCGCCAGAATATCTCGGCGACGCTGGGTCTGCGCCGGTGCAGTGCCCGCAGCGCCTCGTGACTGATGAAGCCGAGTGTCGACGGCGTCAGCGTCGTCAGGTCGTGATCCATCACATGCAGGAACAGGCTCATCAGGTCCGGGATTTCGCCGGGGATATGGATGGAGAGGATCTGCCGCTTGCCGCTCGGGATCGTCTTGGAGCGCACGCTGAAGCCGTCGACGATCAGGCAGCAGTCGGTGGCCCGCTCTCCATCCCGCACCACGGGTGTTTCTGCGGGGAATTGCCGCACCGAAATCGGAAGGGATTCGATCTCCTTGACGTCGTCATCCGAGATTCCGGAGGAGATGCGCAGGCGTCTCACAAGCGCCGCGCGGATTGCATCGCTGGGCACCTGAATGGCTCCGCTTGTTCAACTCATACGCATGACTGCGCCGTGGAGATGAAACCCCCGATCCGCTAGCCCGGTTCCAACAAAAGTTAAGGACGCCCCTGCTCGTGCATGATTGTCTTTGCGTGGAAAGGCTAAACCATGCCCAAGAAGCGCAACCGCACGCGTCCAGTCCTGTCGCTCCAACAACGCCTGAACAAGTTCACGCAAGAGGCCCGCGCCGCGGCCAAGAACCTGCCAGCCGGCGCCGAGCGCCGCGCGCTGTTGCAGAAGGTACGTGACGGCGAAGCCGCCGCGGAGATGGAGCGCTTGCTGTCCTCACCAGACCCGCATCACCCGAAGTGATCTGGTTGCTCGCAGCCGCGAGGCGCTATCCTGCTAGCGCTTGCCCATCAACTCGAGCGCCGGAGCAAAGCGCTCGGAGAATGTCAGCGTCTTTGCATGGTGAACCGCGGCGAACGATGCCGAAATTCCTGCCGAGGCGACCGCGAGCGCGGCAATGACGAAAAACAGACGGCGCATTCTGGCCTCCTGTGTGAGCTCGACTACTCTAAACAGTGGGACGGCACTGTTTCAGGACGGTTTCGTCGGCACGGAAAATGATTTCGCTCAAGCCCCTGTGATGACGTCCGGCTTATCGGGGCCGCGGATCATAGCCACGTAACTAATGTCGTCGTTGTCTTGCGACCGTGGCGAGTCCCGCCGGGAATTTTCTGTGCGCGACCATGATCGCCAGCCGCAAGATTACCGCGACAAGCAGCATCTGCTGAAATGCGGAGTGATCGAGGACTATTCAAATGAACGTCGTCATCCGGAAGCTCAATGGTCTGTGGCACCTCATCGTCGGGTCGTGCCAGATCCGAACGCCGTTCCTGGAAACCCAGGACCGCGCCCTGGTCGTGACTTATGCCCGGCGCCTCTACCCCGGCGCCAAGATCTTCCAGCGCGACTGATCCGAGCGTTGCGCGCCTAATCGTCCGCCGCCGGCCCGCACCAGCCGGGCAGATAGACCGCATCCTTGCTTCTAGCGGAGACCATCGCCTTCTCGAGCGCCTTGCCGAAATCGGCATCGACCGCCTTGCGCGAGAGCTTTCGGCGCAGATAGTCGGCCCACAGGAATTCGGAGAACGGGGTCGTATCCTTGGCGAAGCCGCCGATGCGGCGGAGCTCGCCGGCAAGGCTGCGGAAAGGGTCATCCTTGAGGTCGACGACCGATTTCGGCAGGTCGCGGAACGGCCGCCTCTCGCCCTTGGCGTCGTAGGGATAGACCCAGCGCTTGTTGTCCATGACGCCCCAGAAGGCCTCGCGCTCGACCATTCTGAGGTCGCCGACGATGGTGACCAGCACCTCCTTGATGCCCTCGTCGTGCAATGCGCGGCCGAGATGATGATGGTCGATCACGTAATAGCGCTCATCCGGCCCGTAGACGACGGGGATCATGTGCTTGCCGAGCAGGTCGGCCTGCTTCTTCCTGTCGTGCTCGCGCCAGCGCTTGCGCTTCTCCTTGACCTCGCGCATGCCGACCGTCATCTGCGTCGGCCGAAGCGACAGGATCGGGACCGGATGCACTCTCGGCTCGCGCGTATTGGTCATGGTCGAACGGTCCCTTGAATGATTGGAATTTGGCGGATCGGGTTCCCTGGACTATGCCATGGCCCCTGGGCCGGCAACATGCGTTGGGCGGCCCGCGGAGATCACAAGCCGATGTGAACGGGGAACGGAGGCCCCGGCCGTTATTGCAACGCACCCCGCGCATTCCTGACCGCATCGCGGCCGGCTCCGTGACGATTGACAGTGCGCCATGCAAAATAGTGCGAGCAGACAATACACGTGCGCGTTGAGAAGATTTTCTGCAACGCGTTCATCACGTGTGCTATCTAAAAATCGCTGCTTCGGAGTGATCCCCGCCCCATGAAAACCCAGCGGCCCATAAGCTCTGATGACGAGCACCGGGTGCTCCAGTTCAGGCCGCGCAACGCGTCTTCCCCGATGGTTCACCGGGGCGGCGGCACCGTGCAGCCGCTGCGCGTCGCGCCCGAGCCGCTCGACCTGTCGCGCTACGAGCAACCCCGCACCGAACCGGACCATTTTCGCCACCGCATGCTCGCCAACATCGCCGCGCTTGCCTTCACCATCGCGCTGACCGCGGTCGGGATCTGGCTCGCGGTGAGCATTGCCGACCTGCGCCGGACCCAGGATTGCGTGCTGATGGGCCGGCGCGACTGCGTGAAGATCGTGACGCCGCAGACCTAGGCCGGCCCGCCGCCGGTCCTGCGCCGTAAGGGCCTTCAACAGGCGTCCCCAGCCCTTTCTCAAGGCCTGCCCGGCTCCATTGAACTCGGAGCGGCGCTCCGATATACGGGCTTTCGACCCGGCCAGAGGGGGGTTTGAGGGCGTCATCAGGGGCGCGATGCCCGCCCACCGCGCCACTCTGGAAATCTGACAAATATCCGCAATATATCAAAGGCTTAGTGATGTCTTCCACATTCGATCAGGTCGCCACGATCATCGCTGAAACCTGCGACATCCCGCGCGACACGATCACGCCGGATAGCCATGCCATCGACGATCTCGGCATCGACAGCCTCGATTTCCTTGATATCGCCTTCGCGATCGACAAGCAGTTCGGCATCAAGCTGCCGCTGGAAAAGTGGACCCAGGAGGTCAACGACGGCAAGGCGACCACCGAACAGTATTTCGTGCTGAAGAACCTGTGCGCGCGCATCGACGAGCTCGTCGCGGCCAAGGGCGCGAGCGCCTAAGCGCGCAGCCATGCAACTCGAATACTTCCACATGATCGATCGGATCGTCGACCTCAACGTCGACGAGAAGACGATCGTCGTCGAGGCCCTGGTTCCGAACGCAAGCACCATCTTCGAGGGACACTTCCCGGGCTATCCCTTGATGCCCGGCGTGCTCCTGATCGAATCGATGGCGCAGGCTTCGGGCTGGCTTCAGCTCGGCGTGCTCAAGTTCGAGCGCATGCCGATTCTCGCCGCCGTGAAGGAGGCCAAGGTCCGCGGTTCGGTCTTCCCCGGTGATCTCATGAGCATCGAGGCGACCCTGTCCCATCAGGGTTCGGGTTACGCGGTGACCGAAGCCAAGATCCGGGTCGGCGGCAAGCTGCGCGCGAATTCGACGCTCACCTTCACGCAGATCCCCTTCCCCAATGCGGATATGCGCGGACACATGGACGCGATCGCCAAGCGCGTCGGCTTTCCGCAACAGGCCGTTTCGCCATGACTGACACTCCCGCTACGAAGCCCGGCCAGACGGAAGTCTGGATCACCGGCATTGGGCTTGCCACCTCGCTCGGCGAGGGACTGGACGCCAACTGGGCCGCGCTCCAGGAGAAGCGCATCAATGTCGACGAGAAGGGCTTTGCGCCCTACATCGTCCATCCCTTGATGCCTGTCTCTTTCGACAGCCAGATTCCGAAGAAGGGCGACCAGCGCCAGATGGAAGCCTGGCAGCGCATCGGCACCTATGCCGCGGGCCTGGCGCTCGATTCCGCAGGGATCAAGGGCAACAAGGACATCCTGTCCAAGATCGACATGGTGATCGCCGCAGGCGGCGGAGAGCGCGATCTCAACGTCGACACCGGCGTGCTCACGGCCGAGGCCAAGGGCGCCAACGCGCCCGGCTTCCTCAACGAGCGGCTGATGAGCGATCTCAGGCCGACGCTGTTCCTGGCCCAGCTCTCGAACCTCCTCGCCGGCAACATCGCCATTGTCCACGGGCTCGGCGGCACCTCGCGCACCTTCATGGGCGAAGAGGTTGCCGGCGCCGATGCCGCCCGCATCGCGCTTGCGCGCATCGCCTCGGGCGAGAGCGACATTGCGCTGGTCGGCGGCTCGCACAATGGCGAGCGCAAGGACCTGATGGTCCTCTACGAGTTCGGCGACTTCAACCTGAAGAACAAATTCGCTCCGGTGTGGGCGCGCAAGGACCACCCGGGCTTCGCGCTCGGCTCGGCCGGCGCGTTCCTGGTGCTGGAATCGCGGGCGCATGCGGAGGCGCGCGGGGCAAAGCCGTTCGCGAAGCTGTCGAGCGTCGTTGCCGATCTCGCCCGGCGCAAGCAGGGCGGCGACATGACCGCGACGCTCGAGAAACTTTGGGCCAAGCTGCCGAAGCGCGACGGCAAGGGCGCGATCATCACGGGCGCGACCGGGGCGGAGCCGGCCACGAGCGAAGAGCGCAGCTTCCTGAAGAGCCATGCGGATCTCCCGGTGCGCTCGACCGGCACGATGTTCGGACACGCCATGGAGACGCAATTCCCACTCGGCATTGCGCTCGCCGCACTGGCGATCTCGCGCGGCGCGTTGTTCCCGCCGAACGATTCCACGGGCACCGAGATTGAAATGCAGGGGGCGCCCACCCAGATTGTGGTGGTCGGAGCCGGACACTGGCGCGGCGAAGGCATGGCGCTGGTCGAGGCGGTCAGCTAACGCGTTTGGGGGACACATGACTGCACCACGCGACAAACTCGGGCGTCCCGTCGTCGTCGTCACCGGCATGGGCATCATGACCTCGCTCGGCAACGGCAAGGCCGACAATTGGGCAAAGCTGGTCGCCGGCGAGTCCGGCATCCGCACCATCACCCGCTTTCCGGTCGACGGCCTGAAGACCACGATGGCCGGCACGGTGGATTTCGTCAGCGTCGATCCGTTCTCCTCCACCGGCCTCTCCGAGCGGATGGCCGAGCTGGTGACCGAGGAAGCGCTCGAGCAGGCTGGCATCGGCGCCAGGGCCGATTTCCCGGGCCCGCTCTTCCTCGCGGTCGCACCGGTCGAGGTCGAATGGCCGCAGCGCCGCGAGCTTGGCCGCGCCGTCGGCGCGCCCGACTTCACCTATGACGATTTGCTGCGCATCTCCGGCGGCGGCAAGTACAGCGCCTATCATCACCGCTTCATGTTCGGCTCCGTGGCCGCGCACCTCGCCGAGATGTTCGGCACCAAGGGTTCGCCGATCTCGCTGTCGACGGCCTGCGCCTCGGGCGCGACCTCGATCCAGCTCGGCGTCGAAGCGATTCGCCGCGGCGAGACCGATGCCGCGCTGTGCGTCGCGACCGACGGCACCGTAAACCCCGAAGCGCTCGTGCGCTTCTCGCTGCTCTCGGCGCTCTCGACCCAGAACGATCCGCCGCAGGCGGCCTCCCGCCCCTTCTCCAAGAACCGCGACGGTTTCGTCATGGCAGAAGGCGCCGGCGCTCTCGTGCTGGAAAGCTACGAGGCAGCGACCGCGCGCGGCGCAAAAATCCTCGGCGTGATCGCCGGCTGCGGCGAGCTCACCGATTCCTTCCATCGCACCCGCTCGTCTCCCGATGGGAAACCGATCATCGGCTGCATGAACAAAACGCTGGCCGATGCCGGCATGACGCCGGACCAGATCGACCACATCAACGCGCACGGCACCGCGACGCCCGAGAACGACAAGATGGAGTTCAACACGACCTCGGCCGTGTTCGGCGAGCTCGCGCAGAAGATTCCGGTCACCTCCAACAAGTCGATGGTCGGCCACACCATCTCGGCCGCCGGCGCGGTCGAGGCGATCTTCTCGCTGCTCACGCTCGAGCATCAGCGCATCCCGCCGACGATCAACTACGACAATCCGGATCCCACGATCCTGTTCGACGTCGTCGGCAACAAGGCACGCGATGCCCGCGTCACCGCGGTCATGTCGAACTCGTTCGGCTTCGGCGGCCAGAACGCCTCGCTGATCCTGACCCGCGAACCGGCCTGACCGGACGCATGGCGCTGCTGACTGCGAGCACGAAGGCCCGCGCGCGGGAGGTTGCCAAATCAGTCGGCGGAAGCCTGATCGGCGCCGCCACCGTCGCCATGCTGCGCACTACGCGCTATTTCGATCCGGCCAAGACCTCGGACTTCTTCTCACGCGTTGTCAAGTTGATCGGGCCGCGCCTGCGCGAGCACCGCATCGGCCGCGCCAACCTCACCGCTGCCTTTCCGGAAAAGTCGCCCGAAGAGATCGAAGAGATCCTGATGGGCGTCTGGGATAATCTGGGCCGCGTCGGCGCCGAGTTCGCCCATATGGATCACGTATGGGATTACGACCGCGACCATCCGGAGAAGAGCAAGATCGAGCTGCCCCAGCGCAGCATCGAGCTGTTTGACCAGATCCGCGACGACGGCAAGCCGGCACTGATCTTCGCCGCGCATCTCGCCAATTGGGAGTTGCCGGCGCTCGCCGCCGTCGCGCATGAGCTGGATACCGCGATCCTCTATCGCCGGCCGAATATCGCTTCCGCCGACCGCATCATCCAGGAGATGCGGCAGGTCAACATGGGCACGCTGATCCCTGCGGGGCGCGACGCGCCGATCCGCCTCGCGCAGGCGCTCAAGGACGGCAAGCACGTCGCCATGCTGATCGACCAATATCTGACCGGCGGCGTCGAGGTCACCTTCTTCGGCCGCAAGACTCGCGCCAATCCGATGCTGGCGCGACTCCTGCGCCAGGTCGACTGCCCGATCCACGGCGTCCGCATCATCCGCCTGCCCGGCGGCCGCTTCCGCGGCGAACTCACCGAGGAGGTCAAGCCGGTCCGCGATGCCGACGGCAAGATCGACATCCCCGGCACGACGCAGGCGATCACGAGCGTGGTGGAGAGCTGGGTGCGCGAGCATCCCGAGCAGTGGCTGTGGCTGCACCGGCGGTGGCGGTAGGCGCGTCGGCCCGGAGCGCGCTTTCGTCATAGTCCGCTGTCATCGCTCGGCTCGACCGGGCGATCCAGTACTCCGTGACGCCAGTGATTGAACCGAGAAGCTGCGGCGTACTGGATGCCCCGCTTTCGCGGGGCATGACAGCGATGGTTAGGAGACAGCTTGCGCTCCTGACGCACGCTTCGCATCGAGAGCGGCATTGAACCTGATGGCCACGATGCCATTCGTGCCAGTGTTTTGCCCGACGTGTCAAAGCAGCGGAAGCTGATGAGTCGGATGCGCTCGGCTTGTCTCGCAGGCTCACTTTTCACGACGCGCAAGGTGTTTCGGTTCCTTTGCGCCCGCCCGTCGATAAAACCAATCCGCATCGCGACTTAAGCACCGCCACCGCCGGCAGCGCTCCGGAGGCGGTTCTACTGTGCATGGGGTTGTTTTGCGGAAAATAATTGCGGGGGTGATCCGAGGCGCGATCGCGGCCCCTCACCTTCCCGTCTTCACCTTGGTCCAGAGCCGGTTGATGATGCGCTGGGTCGCCGGCTCGCGCGCGGTGATGACGAACAGTTTTGAAAGCGTCGCCTCGTCCGGATAGATGTTCTTGTCATCAAGGATCTTCGGATCGACCAGCTTCTGGCTGGCAAGGTTGCCGCTCGCGTAGGACAGGAAGTTCGAATTCTTGGCGGCGACATCGGGGCGGTAGAGATAGTTGATCAGCTCGTAGGCTTCCGCGACGTTCTTGGCATCCGCGGGGATCGCGAGATTGTCGAAGAACATCTGCGCGCCCTCCTTCGGGATGGCGTAGCCGATCTCAACGCCGCTGCTATTGTCTTTCTTGGCTTCCGCCGCGCGGGCACGCGCCTGCATGATGTCGCCGGACCAGCCGACCACGAAGCAGATCTCGCCGGTGGCGAGCGCGCTTAAGTATTCGGACGAGTGGAATTTTCGCACGGACGGGCGGACCTTTGCCACGACATCGGCAGCCTTCTCGAGGTCAGCCTGCTTGGTCGAGTTCGGATCGAGCCCGAGATAGTTCAGCGCCGCCGGAAAGATGTCGTCGGCGGAATCGAGCATGTGCACGCCGCAGTCTTTGAATTTTGCCAGGTTCTCCGGCTTGAAGACGATGTCCCAGCTGTCGATCTTCGCGTCAGGCCCCAGGATCTGCTTCACCTTGGCGACGTTGTAGCCGATGCCCGTCGTGCCCCACATGTAGTTGGCGGCGAAGTCGTTGCCGGGATCGTAGGTCGCAAGATGCTTGGTCACCATCGGCCAGGCATGGCTAAGGTTCGGCAGCTTCGACTTGTCGAGCTTCTGGAAGATGTTGGCCTTGATCTGGCGCTGCAGGAAATAGGCCGTGGGCACCACGACGTCATAGCCGGACTTGCCGGCCATCAGGCGCGTCTCCAGCGTCTCGTTGGCGTCGAAGGTGTCGTAGACAACCTTGATGCCCGTCTCCTTCGTGAAGGCCTCGAGGACGTCAGGCGCCATGTAGTTCGACCAGTTGTAGAAGTTGACGACCCGCTCCTCGGCCCCGGCGGGGGCGGAGAGCAACGTCAGCGCTGCGGCGATTGCAAAACCGAGGCAAAGCCTGGAGCGGCCGACGTTCGTCATCTCAGGTCTACCTTTTGCGCCCGCGCACCGCGTCCGACAACCGCTCCAGCGCGGTGTCGAGCGTCTCGTCCTTCTTGGCAAAGCAGAAGCGCACCACTGATGTCACCGGATCCTGCTCGTAGAAGGCCGACACCGGAATGGCCGCGACCTTGTAGTCCTTCACGATGCGCCAGCAGAACTCGGTGTCGCTCTCGTTGAGCCCGAGCGGCGACAGGTCGACGGTGAGGAAGTAGGTCCCTTGCGACTTCAGCACGGGGAAGCCGAGGCTCTCCAGCCCCTTGGTCAGGCGGTCCCTGCTCCGCGTCAGGTCCTTGCGCATCGACAGGAAGTAGTCGTCGGACTTGCCGAGCCCATAGGCGACGGCGGCTTGCAGGTTCGGCGCGGTCGTGAAGGTCAGGAACTGGTGCACCTTGGCGGCGACACGCAGAAGCGGCGGCGCGGCGCAGACGAAGCCGATCTTCCAGCCGGTCAGTGAAAAAATCTTGCCGGCCGAGCCGACCTTGATGGTGCGGTCGCGCATGCCGGGGATGGTGATCAGCGGGATGTGCTTGTGCTCGTCGAAGGTGACGTGCTCCCAGACCTCGTCGCAGATCGCGATGACGTCGAACTCTTGGCAATAGCGCGCCAGCAGCTCGAGATCCTCGCGTGGATAGACCACCGCGGAGGGATTCAAGGGGTTGTTGAAGAGCACCGCCTTGGTCTTTGAATTGAAGACGCTTTTCAGCATGTCCTCATTCAGCCGCCAGTGCGGCGGCTCGAGCCGGACGAGGCGCGGAATGCCTCCGGCCTGGCGGATGATCGGCAGATAAGAATCGTAGACCGGCTGGAAGCACACCACCTCGTCGCCCGGCTGGACCACCGCCAGGATCGCCGAGGTCAGCGCCTCAGTGCCGCCGGAGGTCACCATCACCTCGCTCATCGGATCGAGCTTGAGACCGTGCCAGTGGCCGTAATGGGTCGCGATCGCCTGGCGCAACTCCGGCAGGCCCATCATCGACGGATACTGGTTGTAGCCGTTCAGCGAGGCCTCGGCCGCGGCGCGGCGGATGTCCTCGGGGCCGGGATCGTCAGGGAAGCCCTGGCCGAGATTGATGGCGGCATTGTCGCGGGCGGCTTGCGACATCGCCTCGAAGATGGTGACAGGAAGGTCGGCGAAGACCTTGTTCAGCGAAGAGCTCTTGGTCGTCATCTTGAGGTCAGCCGCCGACCTTGCTGGGAAGACCGGCCGCCTTCCAGCCCAGCATGCCTCCGGCCAGATGTTTGTCGTAAGGCAGGCCCGCCGCCTGCGCCGCCAGCGAGGCCGTCACCGAGCGCTTGCCCGAGCGGCAGGCAAACACGACCTGCTTTCCGGCGGGATCGGGGATCGCCTTGGGATCGAAGGTCGAGAGCGGCACCACGACGCCGTAGGGATAGGCCTCGGCCTCGACCTCGTTCGGCTCGCGGACATCGACGAGCAGATAGCGGCCTTCCTCGACACCCTTGGAGACCTCGTCCGGGGTCAGATCCTGTACCTGGTTTGCCACATCATCCTCCAACGTCGCACCTGTCGGCCGGGGCGATCCCGGCCGGCGGGCAACCTCGCCTCTCGGGACGCGAAAATCAAGCGCTACAAAGGCTTGAGCCGCACGGCGCAAGTTAAAGCTAAATCGCAGCGAGTTGAAGTGTGCTTTGAATCCTAGCCCGGATCGCCGGCTTAGATCGTCACCTGCGTTCCGACCTCGACCACGCGGCCGGAGGGGATCTGGAAATAGTCGGTGGCATCGTTGGCCGAGCGGCTCAGCGAAATGAACAGGCGGTCCTGCCAGCGCGGCATGCCGGAATGGGCCGCCGGCTTCAGCGCCCGCCGCGACAGGAAGAACGAGGTCGACATGATGTCGAACTGCCAGCCGAGCTTGCGGGCGATCGCCAGCGCCTTCGGCACGTTGGGCGATTCCATGAAGCCGAACTTCAGCGTCACCTTGGAGAAGGTCGGCGAGATCTGCTCCAGCCTCACCCGCTCGGCCGGGTCGATCCGCGGAGTCTGCGCGGTCTCGATGGTGAGAATGACATTCTTCTCGTGCAGGACCTTGTAGTGCTTCAGACTATGCATCAGCGCAGTCGGCGCACTGAGCGGGTCTGAGGTCAGGAACACGGCGGTGCCGGGCACGCGCTGCGGTGGCCGCTTCTCCAGCATTGCCACGAGGTCGGCGAGCGGGAACTCGAGCTTGCGCGACTTCTCGAACAGCAGCCGGCTGCCGCGCCGCCATGTGTACATCAGGACGATCATCAGTGCGCCGAGTGCCAGCGGCACCCAGCCGCCCTCGAACACTTTGAGCAGGTTGGCGGCGAGGAAGGTCAGGTCGAGGAACAGGAACGGCGCAATCAGGGCCGCGGCCGCAATGGGCGACCACCGCCAGACCTTCCAGACCACGACAAAGCCCATCATCGCCGTGACCACCATGGTGCCGGTGACGGAGATGCCGTAGGCGGACGCCAGCGCGCTCGAAGAGCGGAACAGCAGCACCAGCAGCACCACGGCGAGCAGCAAGAGCTGGTTGATGCGCGGAATAAAGATCTGGCCGGAATGAGCTTCAGATGTATGACGAATTTCGAAGCGGGGCAGCAGCCCGAGCTGAATCGCCTGGCGCGTCAGCGAATAGGCGCCGGTGATGACCGCCTGGCTCGCGATCACGGTCGCCATGGTAGCGAGCACGACCATGCAGCCGCGGAAGAAACCTTGCGGGAAGAGCTGGAAGAACGGGCTGACGATCGCGCCGGGATCGCTGAGGACGAGCGCCCCCTGCCCGAGATAGTTCAGCGCCAGCGATGGCAGCACGATGGACAGCCAGGCGGTCTGGATCGGCCGTTTGCCGAAATGGCCGAGGTCGGCATAGAGCGCCTCGGCGCCAGTGACCGCCAGGAACACCGCGCCCAGCGTCACGAAGCCGATGACGCCGTGGTGAAGCATGAATGACACGGCGTAGAGCGGGTTCAGCGCATACAACACCTGCGGCTGCATGATGATCGGATGGATCGCCGCCGCCGCGATGACCGCGAACCAGACGCACATGATCGGGCCGAAGAACGCGGCGACGCGGGCGGTGCCGCGCGACTGCACGGCGAACAGGCCGACCAGGATCGCAACGGTCAGCGGCACGATATAAGGCTCGAACCGCAGCGTGACGTCCTTCATGCCTTCGATCGCCGACAGCACCGAGAGCGCCGGCGTGATGACGGCATCGCCATAGAACAAGGCGCCGGAGATGATGCCGAGCAGGACAATGGTGGCCCCACCGGTGCCGACCGCGCGCTGCGCCAGCGCCATCAGCGCGAGCGTGCCGCCCTCGCCGTTATTGTCGGCGCGCAGCAGGATCACGACGTATTTGAGCGTCACCACGACGATGAGCGCCCACAGGATCAGTGAGAGCACGCCGAGCACGGCCGCAGGCGACGCGAGCCCTTCGGCGCCCGATGCCGCCATCACGGCCTCGCGGAACGCGTAGAGCGGGCTGGTGCCGATATCGCCATAGACGACGCCGATGCTGCCGAGGGTCAGCGCACCAAAACGGGCGGTGGTGTGGGCCTCGCCATGCCCGTTGGCCGCCGCCGTTTCCGGGGCGGAAATCGCTACGTCGCTTGTCATGGGAGAGCCCGGTGGCCTCTAGAAATGCTTCACTGCACAATGGCGGAAGAGCGCGGGGCTTATAGTCCTGCGCTGCCGGCATAGCCTAGCCCGATTCTGGACCATCGCCATGCAAAATTCGCATATCTCGGCCAATTACGTTCAAATAGTCACCTGGGTTCCGACTTCAACCACGCGCCCGGTGGGAATCTGGAAATAGTCGGTGGCGTCATTGGCCGACCGGCTGAGAGCGATGAAAATATGGTCCTGCCACAGCGGCATGCCCGATTGCGCCGAAGCCTTCAGCGACCTCCGCGACACGAAGAACGACGTCGACATGATGTCGAACTGCCAGCCCTGCTTGCGCGCGATCGCGAGCGCCTTCGGCACATTCGGCTGCTCCATGTAACCGAAGCGTAGGCGGACTTTCGAGAACTTGTCGCTGATCTTCTCCATGCGGAACCGCTCCGACAGATCGACGCGCGGTGTGTGCGCGGTCTCGATAGTGAGGACCACATTGTGCTCGTGAAGCACCTTGTTGTGCTTGAGATTGTGCAGGAGCGCGGTCGGCACGAAGGCGGGATCGCTGGTCAGGAACACCGCGGTACCCTTGACGATGTGCGGCGGCCGCTTCTCCAGGCTGCGGATCAGATCGTCCAGCGGCACCTCGATCCGGCGCGTTTTCTGGAGCAGGATGCCCGTCCCCTTGCGCCACGTCCAGATCGTCCCGGCCATGGCCGCGCCGAACAGTAGCGGGACCCACGCGCCTTCGAGCAGCTTGAGCAGATTGGCGCTGAAGAAGCTCATGTCGACGACGACGAAGGGAACGATCACGGCCGCGGCCGTCGCCGCGCGCCAGTTCCACAGCTTCCAGATCACGACGAAGCCCATGATGCCGTCGACGACCATGGTGGTGGAGACGGCGATGCCATAGGCCGAGGCCAGATTACTGGGCGTGTGGAACAGCAGCACCAGCAGCATCACGCCGATCAGCAGCAGCCGGTTGACGCGCGGCAGATAGATCTGGCCGGCATGGGTTTCGGAGGTGTAGCGCACCTCGAAACGCGGAAGCAGGCCGAGCTGCACCGCCTGATAGACCAGCGAATAGGCGCCGGTGATCACCGCCTGGCTCGCGATCACGGTCGCCGCGGTCGCAAGTCCGACCAGCGGCAGCACCAGACTCTCGGGCACCATGCGGTAGAACGAATGCTCGATCGCGCTGGGATCGGACAGCACCAGCGCGCCCTGCCCGAAATAGTTGATCAGCAGCGAGGGCAGCACGAAGAACATCCAGGCCGACTGGATTGGCTTGCGGCCGAAATGGCCGAGATCGGCGTAAAGCGCCTCGCCGCCGGTGACCGCGAGGAACACGGCGCCCAGCGTCACGAGGCCGATCGTGCCGTGCGACAGCAGGAATTGCAGCGCATAATAGGGATTGATCGCGGCGAGCACCGACGGATCGTCGGCGATGTGGACGGCGCCCATCACCGCAAGAACGGTGAACCAGACCACCATCACCGGCCCGAAGGCCGAGGCCACCAGCGCAGTCCCCTTGCTCTGAACCGCGAACAGCAACACCAGGATGATGACGGTCAGCGGTACGACATAGTGTTCGAAGGCGGGGGTCACGAGCTTCAGGCCTTGAACCGCCGATAGCACCGAAATTGCCGGCGTGATCATGGAATCGCCGATGAACATGGAGGCGCCGACTACGCCGAGGGCGAGCAGGAACCAGCTTCGCCGCCCCAGCGCGCGCTGGCCGAGTGCCATCAGCGAGAGCGTGCCGCCCTCCCCGTTATTGTCGGCGCGCAGCAGCAGCAGGACGTATTTAGCGGTGACGACGATAAAGAGCGCCCAGAGGATCAGCGAGAGCACGCCGAGCACCATGACCCGCGAGACCGGCTCGCCATGGGCCGCGCCCCTCATCGCCTCGTGGAACGCGTAGAGCGGCGAGGTGCCGATGTCGCCGAAGACGACGCCGATGCTCCCGAGCGTAAGGGCCCAAAAACCTGAAGTGACCGGCCCTTCTTGGGTCTCGGTCGATGTGATGCTCGCCGTCATGAGGGTGGAAAACGCTTCGTCCCTGAATTTGATCCGGCGCCTTTTGACGCTTCCTACGCGCCTGTCAATCGCACCATAGCAGGCGTCGAGACAGAAGCTGTGACGCCGCAGCAACTTTCATCGCCGGAGCGACGACATGCCTCAGGTAGGATGGTAGCGCAAGAGGCCTATTGTCCGAGCATGATCTTCGCGCAAACGCGTTCCGGGTTTGTCGCGAGGGAAAGCCGCGCCACACTTTGCGCCAATGCGGCCTTTCGGGTCCGGATCATGCTCTACGGCTTCAGATTCGGCGGCAGCGGCGGATCTTCCCGCATCAGGGTGATGGTCACCCGCCGGTTGGCCGCGAGCGAGGGATCGTCCGGAAACAGCGGCTGGGTGTCCGCCTTGCCGGAGACAGCGAAGATGTGCGACGGCGGCAGGCCTTCGCGTTCGAGGATCTGGCGCACCGCGTTGGCGCGGTCGGCCGACAGATCGAAGGCGCCGTAGTCGCTGCGGGTCGGCACGAACCCCGCCGCGGTGTGACCGGCGATGGAGACGCGGAGCGGCGTCGCCTTGAGCGGAATCGCAAGCTTCTCGATCAGGCGGCGGGTGCGGTCGTAAGGCACCCTGGAGCCGTCGGCGAACATCGAGCGGCCGTCCTGATCGACGATCTCGAGGTTGAGGCCCTGCTTGGTCTCCTCGAACATGATGTGCTTGGACATCTCCGTCAGTTCCGGCATGTCCTGCAAGGCTTGGCGCAGCGAGGCCGCGGCGAGCGCGAAATTGCGGTCGACCTTGATCTTCGCCCCGGACGTGCGGTCGCGATCCTCCTGGTCGGGCGTCGGCGTGTTGGAGGCATCCTCAGGCTGGATGTGGTCGACGTTCTTCAGCCGTGGACGGGTCGGCAGGCCATCGGACTCGACGATGCCGGAGTAGCGCGCTTCGCTCTGCACACCGAACGCCTCGCGCATCGAACCCGCGACGATCTTCAGCTTGTTGGCGTCTTGCGTGGAGAACGCGACCAGCATCACGAAAAACGCCAGCAACAGCGCCATAAGGTCGGCGAAGGTTACGAACCAGCCGTGGCCGCCACCGTGAGCATTGCCGCGCTTCTTCTTGGCCATCTCTCAAAATCCCGGCGACGGCCTCAAGCCGGTACCGGCTCGCCCTCGGTGTGACGATGCTTCTCCGGCAGATAGGCCAGCAGCATTTCGCGCACCAGGGTCGGGCTCTTGGAGTCGCGGATCATCAGGATGCCGTCGATGATCAGGGTGCGGTTCGTCTCTTCGTCGAGCAGCTTGCCATGCAGCTTGTCGGCAATGGGCAAGCAGATCAGGTTGGCGACAACGGCGCCGTACAACGTCGCCAGCAGCGCGGTGGCCATGAACGGACCGAGCTTGGAAGGATCCGACATGTTGGAAAACATCTGCACCATGCCGAGCAGCGTGCCGATCATGCCGAACGCCGGAGCGCAGTCGCCGACGGCGCGATAGATCTTGCTGCCTTCGTCGAGGTGCATCAGGAAGTTGTCGCGATCGCGCTCCAGATTGTCGCGAATGAAGTCGAGGTCGTAGCCGTCGGCGACGTAACGGATGCCCTTGGCGAGGAACGGCTCGTCAGTCTCGACCTTTTCGAGGCCCACCGGGCCCTGCTTGCGAGCGATTTCAGCGATGCGGGCGAGTTCGTCGACAAGGTCGTGGGCCGAAAGGCGGCTCAGGGTGAAGGCAAACTTTGCGCCGAGCGGCACGCCGTGCAGCATCGCAGACAATGGAAAGCGGATCATCGTTGCGGCGAACGAACCGCCGAAGATGACGATCACAGCGTGGATGTCGTAAAACATCCCGAAGCTGCCGCCCATCAAGATCAGGGTCGACACCACAACGGCGCCCGCCGCCAACCCGACAAGTGTTGCGATATCCATTATCGACTCCAACACGTACGCAACAACGGCCGTCCTGGCCGCTGGTGCGGCCCAACCCGAACCGCATCACGGACCCTAGAGCGCCGCCATTAAAGACGCGTAAAGGTTAAGTCTGGACAGTGTGGTATGCCGTGTCGCAGGCGTTGCGATTGCCGGCCGCCGGCAAAATCTCAACACTTTGCTAACCATAATCGGTCGCGCTAGGGCGATAGCCCCGTCAGCTTCAGGCTGAGCGCGCGCAGCCGCTTGCGCGCGTCGGCATCGTAGGCCTGCGGGTTCGCGCGCGCCTCGTTCATGCCGTTGAAGAACAGGCCGCTCTTGTCAGCGACATCGTCACCTTCAACGAGACGCAGGATCGCCGCACCACCTTGCTCCACGGTGGAAATCGGCGTGATGCCGCCGGCACGCACCATCGTGGTGTTCATGTAGGTCGCGGGATGCAGCGCGTTCACCGTGATGCCGGTGTCGCTCAATTCCTGCGCTAGATCGATCGTGAACATGATCTGCGCGAGCTTGCTCTGCGCATAGGCCCGGGAACCGCCGTAGCCCTTCGTGATCATGACGTCGTCGAAATCGATCGGATGCTGGCCGAGCGAGGCGACGTTGACGATGCGCGAAGGCGCCGCGGTCCTCAACAACGGCAGCATCAGATAGATGAGCAAGAAACCGGCGAGATAGTTCACGGCAAATCGCAGCTCGTGACCGTCGACACTTGTCTGCCGCTGCGGCCCGTCATTCTGCGAGCCGATGCCGGCATTGCTGACGAGGACATCGAGGTGCTGGTGATCACGCTGGACCGCCTCCGCGAGCCTACGCGTGCCCGACATTGACGACAGGTCGGCCTGATAGAACGTCGCCGCGGCACCGCCCGCCCTCGCGATTTCGTCGATCAGCGTCTTGGCGCGAGCGGCGTCACGGCCATGGATCAGGACCCTCGCGCCTTGTTCAGCCAGCCGGCGCGCGACATAGCGGCCGACGCCGTCTGTGGAACCGGTAATCAGGACCGTTTTGTCCGTCATCTTCATTGTTGCGCCCTCCGGCTGCGGCCCTGCGTCACATCCGTGACGAGGTATCGCGGGGGTATTCTATCGCCGTACGGCATGCTCCATCGTGGGAGCCAGTTTGCCATGTTGACGCTGTTCGGCCTTCTCACCGCGCTGCCCGCGGTGCTGTCGCTCCATCTGCTTGAGCCGGAGCTGGTTCTGCCGGCGTTCAGCGTCCTGCTTTTTATCGAGGCCGGCTTCGCCGTGCTCGCGGCGCGGCTGATTCATCTCCCTGATAATGCGGATAACATCACCCTGTGGGATCTTGCCGGCGGCTTCACCCTGATCGGATGCGCCGCCGCAGTGTTCGGGGAGCCGGATCAGGCCGCCCTGTTCCTGACGGAACAAGGCGACCCTCGACCCGCATCCCGGCCGTAGGCCTCATTCAGACGCTTAGTGGATTTCGGCCGAGCGCTTCAGCGCGGCCTTGAGCTTCTCCAGCGAGAAGTCGGGGCTACGGGCGATCTCCAGGATCGGCGTCTCGCGGCGGCCACACAGCTCGGCAGCATCCGGCAGCTTTGCGGCGATGTCGAGCGGGATCACGATGGCGCCGTGCTGGTCGGCGTGAATGAGATCGTCCGACCTCACGGTCATGCCGGCGACGCGCACCTCGCCGCCAAAGCTTTCGGCATGCACCCAGGCATGCGACGGGCCGATCGAACCGGCCAGCGCCTGGAAGCCCGGGGCCCATTGCGGGATGTCGCGGATCGAGCCGTCGGTGATGACGCCGAGGCAGCCGAGCGCCTTGTGCACGTTGCTCTGCACCTCGCCCCAGAACGCGCCGTAACCGACATCGGGACCGTCGATGTCCTGGATCACCGAGATACGGGGACCGTGACCGGTGCCGACATACTCGTAATATTCGATGCGGCGCTTGGACTGCTCCTCGGCAGGAAGCGAGGATTTCAGCACCGAGCGGATCGCAACCGTTCGGGCGTAGCCGACGATCGGCGGCAGGTTAGGGAACGGGCAGACCAGCTGCTTGGTGGTGTAGCCGATCAGCCGCCTCTCGGGCGCGACGATCTCCATGGCGTTGCAGATCGTCGGCGTGTCATAGCGGCCCAGCGCCTCGAGGACGGAAGCGGGCAGCGGCCCGGTCGCGGTATCAGTCACGGCGTTCTCTCCCAGATTGGCGGCCGCTGTTGGCGCGCCGCCGGCACAGGGCGATATAGCCGAGATCGAGCCTCAACCCAACTCAGCGCGCTCTCATGGCAGATATCCGCGTGTGGCCGCTCAGTGCAGCCGTCCGGGCCGGTCGTCGTCGTCGTGCGGCGGCTCCGACAAATTGGCCAGCGTCGGCGCCGAGGGCGGCGACGGGACCTCGCCACCCGAGGGAGTTGCAGCTTCCATCGCACGCGCCTGATCGCGGTAGGATTTGTAGCCGAGCGGCAGGCAGAGCAGATAGAGCACCGTGCCGATCGACAGCACATGCCAGGGATAGGCGATCAAGAGCGCGATGAAGACGATGACGGCGACGAACGCCGGCAGCACCAGCTCGGGCGGCACGCGCATGCGCTTGGTCTTGCCGGAGAACACCGGCAGGCGCGACACCATCAGGAACGCGATAAGCAGCGTATAGGCGGCGGTCACCGCTACGGGCCAGCGCCCGAGGTCCAGGAACGCGACGTAGATCGGCAGCAGCACGGTGATCGCGCCAGCCGGCGCCGGCACGCCGGTGAAGAAATTGGCGGCGAAGGCCGGCTTGTTGGGATCGTCCATGGTGGCGTTGAAGCGCGCCAGACGCAGACCGCCGGAGATCGCGAACACCATCGCGGCGATCCAGCCGGCATTGCCGAGCTCGTGCAACTGCCAGAAATACAGCATCAGGCCCGGCGCCACGCCAAAATTGACGAAGTCGGCGAGGCTGTCGAGCTCGGCGCCGAACTTGGACTGGCCCTTGATCATGCGCGCGATGCGACCGTCGATGCCATCGAGCGCGGCCGCGAACACAATGGCGTAGACGGCGAGCGACATCCGCCCCTCGATCGACAGCCGGATCGAGGTCAAGCCGGCGCAGATCGCCAGCAGCGTGATGACGTTCGGCACCAGCATCCGCACCGGAATCGGGCGGAACCGCCGGCGGCGCGTATCGGGGTCCTTGAAATCATAGGGCGTCATGGCTCGTCCTCACCTCAAGGCGAGATATAGCAAGCCGCGCCCCCCTCCGCCATTGCGGCGGAAAGCCCATAAGCACCGACTATTGGTTAATTGGCGCGGTAGGCGCGGCTCGGATCGTCTCCGGAAAGATCGGCCAAAATCGTCTCGCCGGCGATCGCGGTCTGCCCTTCCGACACCAGCGCCTTGGTGCCCAAAGGCAAATAGACGTCGAGGCGCGAGCCGAAGCGGATCAGGCCGAAGCGCTCGCCGGCGCCGATCGCCTGCCCTTCCTTGACGAAACAGACGATGCGCTTGGCGACGAGGCCGGCGATCTGGATCACGCCGATCCGCGCCGTCGGCGTCGTGATCACCAGCGAGTTGCGCTCATTGTCCTCGCTCGCCTTGTCCAGCTCGGCGTTAATGAACAGACCGGGCCGGTAGGCGATGCGGTCCACCCTGCCCGCGATCGGGCTGCGATTCACGTGGCAGTTGAATACGCTCATGAACACCGATATGCGCGGCAGCGGCCGGTCGCCGAGCCCGAGCTCGGCCGGCGGCAGCGCCATGGTGATCATCGAGACGCGGCCGTCGGCCGGCGACACCACGAGCCCCTCGCGCACCGGCGTCACGCGAACAGGGTCGCGGAAGAACAGCGCGCACCACACGGTCAGGATCGTGCCGATCCACCCCAGCGGCGACCACAGCCAGAACAGGATCAGGCTTGCCAGCGCAAAGCCGCCGATGAAGGGATAGCCCTCCTTGTGGATCGGCGGGATCTGACGCTGGATCGAATCGAGAATGGACATCGCAATCTGCCGCTAACCGGTTGACGGCGCACGGGGCCATCCCGCGCGGTGGAGTTGTTTAGGCCAGAGTTGGGACCGGAGACAAGGTCACTCCGCCGCCGCAGGCGTCGTCAGGGCGTCATCGACCGGCGGCGGCTCCCGGTTGAGCGCCTCGCTGCTGTCGGCCATCTTGGCCAGTTTCTCCCGTGCCGCCTCGGCCTCGCGCTGCCTGTTCCACATGCTGGCATAGAGACCGGCATGCGCGAGCAGTCTGGCGTGGGTACCGCGCTCGGCGATCCGGCCCTGGTCCAGCACGATGATCTCGTCGGCGCCGACGATGGTCGAGAGCCGGTGCGCGATCACCAGCGAGGTGCGATTCTTGGCCACGCGGTCGAGCGCGCCCTGGATCTCGTGCTCGGTATGGGTGTCGAGCGCCGAGGTTGCCTCGTCCAGCACCAGGATCGGCGGCGCCTTCAAGACAGTGCGCGCGATCGCGACCCGCTGCTTCTCGCCACCCGACAGCTTCAACCCCCGCTCGCCGACCTGGGTCTCGTAGCCCATCGGCGCCATGCGGATGAAATGATCGATCTGCGCCAGCCGCGCCGCCTCTTCGACCTCGGAATCGCTGGCGTCCCAGCGGCCGTAGCGGATGTTGTAGCGGATGGTGTCGTTGAACAGCACGGTATCCTGCGGCACCATGCCGATCGACGCACGCAGCGAATCCTGTGTGACCGCACGGATATCCTGGCCGTCGATCAAGATCTTGCCGCCGGAGACGTCGTAGAGACGGAACAGCAGGCGCGAGATCGTCGACTTGCCCGCACCGGACGGACCGACGATCGCGACCGTCTTGCCGGCCGGCACCTCGAAGCTGATGCCTTTCAGGATCGGACGTGTCGGCTCATAGGCAAAGCGCACGTCCTCGAAGCGCACGGTGCCGGCGGAGACGACCAGCGGCTGCGCATCCGGCATGTCCTTGATCTCGGCCTCGCGGCCCAGCACATTGAACATCTTCTCGATGTCGATGATCGCCTGCTTGATCTCGCGATAGACCATGCCCATGAAATTCAGCGGCTGGTAGAGCTGGATCATCATGGCGTTGACCAGCACGAAATCGCCGACCGTGTTGGTGCCGTTGCGCACGCCGATCGCGCACATCAGCATGGTCGCGGTCAGGCCCAGCGTGAAGATCACGGCCTGGCCGGTGTTGAGCACGGCGAGCGAGGTATAGCTGTGCACGCTCGCCTCCTCGTAACGCGCCACCGACCTGTCGTAACGCTGCGCCTCGCGCGATTCCGCATTGAAGTATTTGACGGTCTCGTAGTTGAGCAGCGAGTCGATCGCCTTCGTGTTCGCCTCGGTGTCGGAATCGTTCATCTTGCGGCGGATGCCGATCCGCCACTCGGTCGCGATATAGGTGTAGTACATGTAGAGCGTGACCGTGATCAGGGTCGCAACCACGTAGCGCCAGTCGAACTGCCAGAGCAGCACGGCCATCAAGAGCGTGACCTCGACGATGGTCGGGATCAGCTGCAGAATCACCATCCGCACGATGACCTCGATGCCCTCGCGGCCGCGCTCGAGCACGCGCGTCAGGCCGCCGGTCTTGCGCTCGAGATGGAAGCGCAGCGACAGCTCGTGCATGTGGATGAAGGTGATGCTCGCAAGCTTGCGCACCGCATGCATGGCGACGCGGGCGAAGATACCGTCGCGCCACTGCGTCAGCACCGCCATCAGGATGCGCATCACACCGTAGCTCGCGGTCAGCACGAGCGGCGCGGCGATCACCCAGAGATGCCAGTTGTCGGCCTGCACCGGCGCGGTGTTGGCGCCGGTCAGGGCATCCGTCGCCCATTTGAAGCTGAACGGCACCGTCAGCGTGATCAGCTTGGCCGCGAGCAGCAGCACCATCGACCAGATCACGCGCATCTTCAGATCGAAGCGGTCGCCCGGCCAGATATAGGGCCACAGATGCGCCAGCGTGCCCATCAGCGTGGCCCCGGCCGGCTGCTCGCCAACGGGATCTGGAACGTCGGCGCCGTCGAACGATTGAGGTTGATCCATCCAGAAGCCTGAAAGCCCGCCGGATGCGGGCGTCGCTGCGATTAACGATTTTCGTCCGTCATATAGAGACTTCCCGATGCCAGCGCACCCCGCCAGATGGCGAATCTTCGATTGTTTGTCGCCATTTACCGGTAGATTCCCGGAAGTCCCGAATCACCGATAGGGCTTGACGCCTCTTCGCTGCAATGCATCATGGCACCAATGAGCACGATCAAAACCGTCTGTGTCTATTGCGGCTCCGGCCCCGGAACCAATCCCCGCTTCACCGAAGGTGCCAAAGCGTTCGGCAAGGCGCTCGCCGAGAACAGCATCCGCCTGGTCTATGGCGGCGGCTCGCTCGGTCTGATGGGCTCGGTCGCAACTTCAGTCCTCGATAACGGCGGCACCGTCACCGGCATCATTCCTGAATTCCTGCGGATGCGCGAGAATGCGCTGACTCGCGTGCAGGAGATGATCGTCACCCCCGACATGCATGAGCGCAAGCGGCTGATGTTCGAACGCTCCGACGCCTTCGTGGCGCTGCCAGGAGGCGTCGGCACGCTGGAGGAGCTGGTCGAGCAGTTGACCTGGAAGCAGCTCGGCCGTCACGCCAAGCCGGTGCTGCTCGCCAATATCGACAATTTCTGGGAGCCGCTGTTCTCGCTGCTGTCGCATATGCGACAGACCGAGTTCATCCGTGCCGGCCTCTCGGTCGACATCCTCAAGGCCGATCGGGTCGAGGACATTCTGCCGAAGCTGAAGACGGCAGCCGCCCAGATCGCCGAGTCGGAAAAGCAGCTCGCTCCGGAAGTCGCGCGCAAGCTTTGACGGCTACTCGCCCGGAAACGTCACCGCCTCGATCCGGTTACCATCGGGATCGGTGACGAAGGCCGCGTAGTAGCGCACGCGATCGTGCGGGCGGATGCCCGGCGCGCCGTCGGAGGCACCACCGGTGGACAGCGCGGCGGCGTGAAATGCATCGACCTCATCAGTCGTCTTCGCCCGCAGGCAAATGTGCACGCCGCTCTCCGATGCTACGGCCGGCATGCCCTCGCGCAGATTGATCCAGAACTCCGGATAGGCCTTGCCGAAGCCGACCGTCCGCGGCCGCGTCACGAGACGCGTAAGGCCGAGGGCCGCGAGCGTGCCCTCGTAGAATTTGGCGGCGCGGTCGAGATCGCTGACGCCGAAGGAGATGTGGTCGATCATGTCCGTGCCCTCTCCTCCTCGTCATTGCGAGCGCAGCGAAGCAATCCAGAATCCCTCCGCGGTGACACTCTGGATTGCTTCGCTTCGCTCGCAATGACGGCGTTTGTGGCGCCGCCGTCACCCACGTCGACAATCCTACGCCGGCGCGCCCGATTTCACGAGCTTGTAGATCACCGAATCCATCAGCGCCTGGAACGAGGCGTCGATGATGTTGGGGGACACGCCCACCGTGGTCCAGCGGTCGCCGTTCTCGTCCTCGCTCTCGATCAGGACGCGCGTGACCGCGCCGGTGCCGCCGTTGAGGATACGCACGCGGTAGTCGATCAGCGTCAAGCCCTCGATGTATTTCTGGTACTTGCCGAGGTCTTTTCGCAAGGCAACGTCGAGCGCGTTGACGGGGCCGTTGCCTTCCGCCGCCGAGATCAGGCGCTCACCGGCGACGTCGACCTTGACCACGGCGAGCGCCACGGTGACGCGTTCGCCGAGCGCGTTGTAGCGCTGCTCGACATTGACGTCGAACTGCTCGACCTCGAAATAATGCGGCACCTTGCCGAGCGTGCGACGCGCCAGCAGCTCGAACGAAGCATTGGCGGATTCATAGGCGTAACCTTGCGCCTCGCGCTCCTTCAACTCCTCGACGAGGCGCGTCAGCTTCGGATCGCTCTTCTCGTAGGGAATGCCGGCGCGGTCGAGCTCGGCGATGACATTGGAGCGTCCGGCCTGGTCGGACACCAGCACCTTGCGGTGATTGCCGACCAACTCCGGCAGCACGTGCTCGTAGGTCTGCGGGTCCTTCAGCACGGCCGAGGCGTGAATGCCGGTCTTGGTCACGAAGGCGCTCTCGCCGACATAGGCCGCATGCCGGTTTGGCGCGCGGTTGAGCATGTCGTCGAGCGTGCGCGAGACCTTGACGAGTGTTGCCAGCTTCTCGATCGTGACGCCGATCTCGAAGGTGTCGGCAAAATCCTTCTTCAATTTCAGCGTCGGGATCAGCGAGCAGAGATTGGCATTGCCGCAGCGCTCACCAAGGCCGTTGAGCGTACCCTGGATCTGCCGCGCGCCGGCCCGCACCGCGGCAAGCGAATTTGCCACCGCCTGCTCGGTGTCGTTATGGGCGTGGATGCCGACATGATCGCCGGGGATGTGTTTCGTCACTTCAGTGACGATGGCCCCGACCTCGTCAGGCATGGTGCCGCCATTGGTGTCGCACAGCACCACCCAGCGCGCGCCGGCCTCATAGGCGGCCTTGGCGCAGGCGAGCGCAAAGCTGGCGTCCTCCTTGTAGCCGTCGAAGAAATGCTCGCAGTCGAGCATCACCTCGCGCCCTGCGGCCTTCGCCGCCGCAACGCTGTCGCGGATCGAGGCGAGATTCTCGTCCTTCGTCGTCTCCAGCGCGACGCGTACCTGATAGGCCGAGGATTTTGCCACGAAGCAGATTGCGTCGGCCTTTGCTTCCAGCAGCCCGGCAACGCCGGGATCGTTGGAGACGGAGCGCCCTGCCCGGCGCGTCATGCCGAACGCCGTGAAGCGCGCATGGGCGAGCTTGGGCTTGGAGCCGAAGAACTCGGTGTCGAGCGGATTGGCGCCGGGATAGCCGCCCTCGACATAGTCGATGCCGAGATCATCGAGCATCGCCGCGATGACCTGCTTGTCAGTCAGCGTGAAATCGACGCCATTGGTCTGGGCCCCGTCGCGCAGGGTGGTGTCGAACAGATAAAGGCGCTCCTTGCTCATTGCCCCGCTCCGAGCGTCTTCTTCATGGTGGTGTTGGCGAGCCACTCGTCGTTGATGGTGACGCTGTTGCGCTGCTGGGCCGTGTAGCCGCGCTTGGCGAAGAAGTTTTGGGCGGTGTCGCTGGCATCGACCGAAAGACTTGTCGCGCCACGGCCGCCTGCAAGCTTCTCCAGCGCGTCGACCAGCATGGTCGCGATGCCCTGCCCGGCCACCGCCGGATGCACGTAGAGCATGCGGACGTGATCGTTGCCGCGCAGCGAGGCGAAGCCGACCGGCGAGCCCTCGAGCGTCGCGATCAGCGTCAGGTCGGAGGCGAGCCGCTTGCCGAACTCCTCGTCCTCGGCGGCAGCCATCCAGGCTTCCTGCTGTGCCTCGCTATAGTCGTCGCCGGTCAGCTCCTCGATGCTGGCGGTGAAGATCGCAGCGAGCACCGGCACGTCATCAGGCAGGAACGGCCGCAAGCCGGGCTTTGGTAAAGCTTGTCCCATCGTCTTCACCACATCCCAAAGAGTTTCAGCACGATCGCCACGGCGGCGCCGAGCAGCAGGATTTTCAGCGCTATGTAATAGAGCCAGTGCCGTGGGAAAGGCGTGTCGGGCCGCTTCATCGCGCAATCTCCCAGGTCGTGCCGTCCTTGGAGTCCTTGATCGCAACGCCCATCGCGGCGAGCAGGTCGCGGATGCGGTCGGACTCCCCAAAGTCCTTGCGCGCACGCGCAGCCGTTCGCTCCGCAATCAGGCGCTCGACCTCCTTTGCATCGATGCCGCTCGCCTGCTGCTTGCGGCCTTCCCATTGCGCAGCGCTCTCGGAGAGAAAGCCGAGCAGCCGCAATGATCCCGCCAACGCATTCACGTCGCTGCCGCGCAGGCCGTGCAGCGCCGCGATCGCCAGCGACGTGTTGAGGTCGTCGAGCAGCGGCTCGACCACGGACGCGGCCGGCCTGCCGGGCTCGACGTCGGCGGCGACGCGATACCAGTCGTCTAGCGTCTTGGCGCTCTCCTCCAGCGACTTCATGGTCCAGTCGATCGGCGAGCGGTAATGCGTCTTCAGCATGTTCAGGCGCAGCACCTCGCCCGGCCAATCCGCAAGCAGTTCATGGATGGTGATGAAGTTGCCGAGGCTCTTCGACATCTTCTCGCTCTCCACCTGGAGGAAGCCGTTGTGCATCCAGTAGTTCGCCATGCGCTGCTGGTGAAAGGCGCAGCAGGTCTGCGCGAGCTCGTTCTCGTGATGCGGAAACACGAGATCGATGCCGCCACCATGGATGTCGAAATGCTCGCCGAGATGTTTCCAGGCCATGGCCGAGCACTCGATATGCCAGCCCGGACGTCCCTCAGCCTTGATGCCGGCCGGAGACGGCCAAGACGGCTCGCCGGGCTTGGACGGCTTCCACAGCACGAAGTCGGTGTTGCCCTTCTTGTAGGGCGCGACATCGACGCGGGCGCCGGCGACCATCTCGTCCAGCGAGCGATTGGATAGCGCGCCATAGCGCGGCAGGTCGGAATTGGTCGCGTTCATCGCCTGCGGCGAGAACAGCACATGATCCTCGGCGACATAGGCAAAGCCGCCGACGACCAGTCTTTCAATGATCTCGCGCATCTCACCGATATGTTCGGTCGCACGCGGCTCGACGCTCGGCCGGAGCGCACCAAGCGCATCAACATCGGCGTGAAACTGCCTGCCGGTCTGCTCGGTGACCTTGCGAATGGCCTCGTTCAGCGGCAGGCCGGGAAAATCCCGCGCGGCGCGGTCATTGATCTTGTCGTCGACGTCGGTGATGTTGCGGACATATTTGACGTGCGCCTCGCCGTAGAGATGGCGCAGCAGCCGAAACAGCACGTCGAACACGATCACCGGCCGCGCATTGCCGATATGGGCGAAGTCGTAGACGGTCGGTCCGCAGACATACATGCGGACGTTGCTCGCATCGAGCGGTGCAAAGGTCCGCTTTTCCCGGCTCAGCGTATCGTAAAGGCGCAATTCCATATGGATACCCGTCGGCTGTTGGCCGGGCGTCCAGGGCTCTCAATGGTTTTGAGAAAAGACGGCTCCAGCCAGCGAATCGCTAGCTCGTAATCTCGCGGCAAATGGCGCAAATGGCGAGGAGACCGTTCATGAGGCGACATATGGGCTATGAGGCGGCCCCGCGTCAAGAGAGCCGCGAAAACGCCGCCCTATCTCCGCAAAGCGAGCAGTCCGTCGCGATGGTTCATGATCCCCTAACCATTTGAGCCCATTCTGGAACTGGCAGTTCCTTTTCGGCCCCCAGGTGTTTTCATGCGATCCCTATGCGCGCTCATTTTCGGCGCCTCTGTCATTGCGGCATCCAGCGCTTGCGCCGAGACACGCGTCTTCATCATCGCCAACCAGGCGGATGGCTACGGGGTCGACCAGTGCCTGGCCAAGGGCGACAAATGCGGCGCCTCCGTCGCGCGCACCTACTGCCAGTCACGAGATTTTGCCCAAGCCTCGGCCTATCGCCGGGTCGATCCCGACGAAATTACAGGCTCCGTCCCCAAATCCGGCGCAAACTGCTCCCATGGCCGTTGCGATGAGTATGTCGCAATCACCTGCCAGCGCTGAATTCGCTCGGAACTGGCGGACCTTAGGACCAGTCTTCGGCCCCTGAAACGACGTGACGATGCCGCAGGAAGCGGCTATGGGAGGGCGCGCTTCGGCCCTCCAAAGTCATGCCGGGCCGTGACCTCGCTAGAATGGCGGATATGCCTGAATTTTTGTCCCTGTCCCGTGCCCGTTTCGTCCTTGCCTGCACCGTGCTCTTGAGCACCGCCGTGCTCGCCACCAGCGCTTTTGCGCAGGCCGGCCCGCCCGGCCCGCCGCCTCAGCCCGGCCAGAACGGGCTCGGGCCGAATCCGATGTGCGTGCGACTGGAAGGCCAGCTCGCTGCGCTCGATCGCGGCGGCGGCGGTGACCCCGCACGCGAAGAGCAGATCCGCCGTTACCAGGATTCCCAGACCCGTCAGCAGGCCGAGCTCGACCGCGTCACCATGCAGGCCAAGCGCATGGGCTGCGATTCCTCCGGCTTCTTCTCGCTGTTCGGCGGCCAGCAAGCGCAATGCGGCCCGGTCAACACGCAAATCCAGCAGATGCGCGCCAATCTGGACCAGATCACTAGCAATCTCGAGCGGCTGCGCGGCGGTGGTCCCGGCGGCGTCAGTCCGGAGCGCGACAGCCAGCGGCGCTCGGTGCTGCTGGCGCTGGCGCAGAACAATTGCGGCCCGCAATACGCCAACGCCGCCCAGTCCCAGGGCGGCGGCAACTTCCTGAGCAATCTGTTCGGCGGCAACAGCGCGGGCAATCCGCAAGCCGTGCCGCCTTCCGATCTCGGCCCGCAATCGCAATCCGGCACCTTCCGCACCGTGTGCGTGCGCACCTGCGACGGCGCCTATTTCCCGATCTCGTTTGCGACCGTGCCGGCGCGCTTCCCCGACGACGAGAGGACGTGCAAGGCGCTGTGCCCCGCCGCGGAAGCCGTGCTCTACACCCATCGCAATCCCGGCGAAGACATGAACTCCGCGGTCTCCATCAGCGGCCAGCCCTACACGGCGCTCCCGGCCGCGTTCAAATTCCGCAGCGAGTTCAACCCGTCCTGCTCCTGCAAGGCCGCGGGACAGACCTGGGCGGATGCGCTCAAATCGGCCGACGACAAGGCGGCGGCCGAGCAGCAAGGCGACATCATCGTCACCGAGGAGAGCGCCAAGAAGATGCAGCAGCAGCGACTCAACAAGGGCACGCCTGCGAATGCCAAGAAGGGTGCGACTCCGGCGCCGACCACGGCAGCTGCACCCGCGGCAACGGCGCCGGCGGATACCGGCACCACCGCCAACTCCGACAACAAGCCGATCCGTTCGGTCGGCCCGACCTTCCTGCCGCAGCAGCAGAAGTAGGCCCTAACCCTCATGCCCTGCGAATGCGGTCGCCGCGCGCGGCCGTTTCACTGTTACTGCTTACCCTCCCGGCTCCACGGGAAGAGATTGGCCGGAAAGTCCGCCGCGTAGCGCTTTCCCTTCGGGGGCAGCGGTAGCTCGTCCGGTGGATTCGGATTCGGCTCAACCACCCGCCGATAGAGGTGCCAAGTGGCATGACCGAGTACCGGCAGAACAACAGCGAGACCGACGAAGAGCGGTAGCGAGCCGATCACGAGCAGCACCGCCACGGTGAGGCCCCATCCGGCCATCGCAACCGGATTCGCCGCAACCGCTCGGAGCGACGTGCGGATCGCGTCGATCGCAGTCGCATGCCGGTCGAGCATCAACGGAAACGACACGACGCTGACGCACAAGGCCACAACCGCAAACAGGAAGCCGACACCGCAACCGACGATGATGAGCGACCAGCCTTCCGGCGTCGTCAGCACGCGCGTTGCAAAGTCAGGAATAGTTGCGGCCGCCGCGTGACCGAAGATGGTGACATAGATTGCGTTCGCGACACCGATCCAGGCCCCGAACAGGACCAGCAGAAGTATGCCGAGCTCGACCATGGCGCCGAACGATGGTGCGCGCAGCACCTTGATCGCATCCCATGCATCGACCTCCTCGCCACGCTCGCGACGCCGGCTGAGTTCGTAGAGACCGATCGCGGCGAAAGGGCCGATCAAGGCAAAGCCGGCAGCCAGCGGAAACAGTAGCGGCAGCACCGAATAGCCGAGAACCATCCTGAACAGGACGAGACCGAGAACGGGATAAATCACGCACACGACGAGTGCGTGACTCGGCATTGCCTTGAAATCTTCCCAACCCAGGCGCAGCGCCGCACCGAGGTCAGACAGGCTGATCTTGCGAACGGGATAGGAGGCCGCTTCGCCGAAGATGTGCCGTCTTACGATGTTGTCGGAATACAGAGTGGCCATGGACGCACCCTCCCTGCTGAAAGTCGCGGCGGTGAAACGACGCGCTCTCCAGCCACGCGTGTCCGCCTCTTGAGCGAGAAACGCGATCGGGCTGAGTACGGCAAACCCAGGTTCTGCGAAACGAGCCTAGCCGGACGGAACCCGTCGCGACCCGCTTTCCAAGCATAGTACGCGCTACGGACAGCTGTGCTCACGGTTGGGTGAATTGAGCAGCCGCACAAATTTGTGCGCTGCGCAGCTGACGAGTTCGGCCGACTAAACGCCTTCGCACAGCAACAGAGCCGTCCGCGCCAAATGACCACGAGCATGCGCTATTGACGCCGGGTCCGCCGGGGATCATTTTAAACCTGTAGACGCCCCCAGCTCCGATGAGATTGCCGGTCGCGACGTGGCTTTTCATCGCGCGACCGGTTGAAATGGGCGAGGCAAGAGGCGCGGCGATGGCCGGCATGCCGACACGAGAGCCGACATAGAAAAGTCAGTCACCGCAACAGACGTGAGCTCCGCCCTGGATTCGTATCCGCAGCCTTCGATGGCAAGGATGGATCAGGATGGCTGTCGCACTGATACTGCTTCTGGTCGCGATCGGCTCGGTGCTGTTTCACATCTACAGCCCGTGGTGGTGGACACCGATCGCCACGAACTGGGCCTATATCGACCACACCATCAACATCACGTTCTGGATTACGGGCTTCGTTTTCGTCGCGGTCATCGCCTTCATGGCTTATTGCGTCTTCCGCTTTCACCACAAAGAGGGAAGACGGGCTGACTACAATCCGGAAAACAAAAGGCTCGAATGGTGGCTGAGCGTCGGGACCGGCGTCGGCGTCGCGGCCATGCTGGCGCCTGGCCTCGTGGTCTGGCACCAGTTCGTGACGGTGCCTGCGGATGCCACCGAGGTCGAGGTCATGGGCCAGCAATGGCAATGGAGCTTCCGCCTTCCGGGCAAGGATGGGAAGTTGGGCACATCCGATGTCCGCAACATCGCTTCCGACAATCCGATGGGCCTCAATGGTGACGACCCACATGCACGGGACGACGTCGTGATCGAGAACGGCGACCTGCACCTTCAAGTGGGAAAGCCGATCAAGGTTCTCCTGCGCTCGGTCGATGTCCTCCACGATTTCTACGTGCCCGAATTCCGGGCCAAGATGGACATGGTTCCAGGCATGGTGACGTATTTCTGGATAAAGCCAATCCGAACCGGAACGTTCGATGTTCTCTGTGCGGAACTTTGTGGCGCGGCTCATTATCAGATGCGGGCCAAGGTCATCGTCGACGAAGAGCGTGAATATCACGCTTGGCTGGAGCAGCAAAAAACGTTTGCCGAATTGTCGCCGGCAAAAGCCGTCGTCAAGGCGAGGTACCAATCCGGCGGCAAGTAGCAAGCTGCCGCCGCGACGATAGATCGGGTGCATGAGGCCAACGCCTCACCCCCGATGGAAACGACCGAGGAGGTTTCTATGGTCGATATTCCATATGAAGGGATCGCAGGCACGCCGCCTGCCGAAGTACCTGAGGTCGAACTCTATCATCCGAGGAGTTGGTGGACACGGTATGTCTTCTCGCAGGACGCCAAGGTAATCGCCATCCAGTATTCGCTGACGGCCTCGGCCATCGGGCTGGTGGCCCTGGTGCTGTCGTGGCTGATGCGGCTGCAACTTGGATTCCCCGGCACCTTCTCTTTCATCGATGCCAACCAGTATCTCCAGTTCATCACCATGCACGGCATGATCATGGTGATCTATCTGCTCACCGCATTGTTCCTGGGCGGCTTCGGCAACTACCTGATCCCGCTGATGGTCGGCGCCCGGGACATGGTCTTCCCTTATGTGAACATGCTGAGCTACTGGATCTATCTGCTCGCAGTCCTGGTGCTGGCGTCGACATTCTTCGTGCCCGGCGGCCCCACCGGGGCCGGCTGGACGCTCTACCCGCCACAAGCGATCCTCTCCGGAACGCCCGGGCAGGATTGGGGCATCATCCTCATGATGTCGTCGCTGATCCTGTTCATCATCGGCTTCACCATGGGCGGGCTGAATTACGTGGTCACGGTGCTCCAGGCGCGTACCCGCGGCATGACGTTGATGCGCCTGCCCCTGACGGTGTGGGGCATTTTCACCGCGACCGTCATGGCGTTGCTGGCATTCCCTGCACTCTTCGTTGCCTCGGTCATGCTGCTGTTCGACCGTTTGCTGGGAACCAGCTTCTTCATGCCCTCCCTCCTGGAGATGGGGCAGCTGTCGAAACATGGCGGCGGCAGCCCGCTGCTCTTCCAGCACCTGTTCTGGTTCTTCGGCCACCCCGAGGTCTACATCGTCGCCCTGCCCGCCTTCGGCATCGTCTCCGATCTGATCAGCACGCATGCGCGCAAGAACATCTTTGGTTACCGTATGATGGTCTGGGCAATCGTGGCCATCGGCGCGCTCAGCTTCATCGTGTGGGCGCACCACATGTATGTGAGCGGCATGTTCCCGCAGTTCGGGTACTTCTTCGCCACCACGACGCTCATCATCGCCATCCCCACGGCCATCAAGGTCTACAACTGGGTGCTGACGCTGTGGCGCGGCGACATTCATCTCAGGGTGCCGATGCTGTTCGCGCTCGGCTTCATCATCACCTTCGTCAATGGTGGGCTCACCGGCCTCTTCCTCGGCAACGTCGTCGTCGACGTACCTCTCTCGGATACCATGTTCGTGGTCGCGCATTTCCACATGGTGATGGGCGTGGCGCCGATCATGGTCGTGCTCGGCGCGATCTATCATTGGTACCCCAAGGTCACCGGGCGAATGCTGAACGATGCCCTGGGCAAGTTTCACTTCTGGGTCACATTCCTCGGCGCCTACCTGATCTTCTTCCCCATGCACTATCTCGGACTGCTCGGGGTTCCGCGCCGGTATTTCGAACTCGGCGACACGTCGTTCATCCCGACCTCGGCCCATTCACTGAACGCCTTCATCTCCGTGGTGGCCCTGACCGTCGGCTTCAGCCAGATGGTGTTCCTGTTCAATCTTGCCTGGAGCCTGTTCAAAGGTGAGGCCTCGGGCGGCAATCCCTGGCGGGCGACGACGCTGGAGTGGCAGACGCCGGAGACACCGCCCGGGCACGGCAATTGGGGCAAGGAGCTCCCGATCGTCTACCGCTGGGCCTATGACTACAGTGTGCCTGGCGCCGCGGAGGACTTCATTCCGCAGAACCAGCCACCACGCGCGACGCAGCTCGTTCAGGGAGCGGCTTCGTGAGCGCCGTCATCCTGTTCCTGGTTGTGCTTGCGGGGATCGCCGGATGGTGGCTGTCGCAGCAGCGGCTGGCCGCCAAGCCCTGGCTGGAGGAAGGCCCGGTCGGTGACTTCCCCGGCGGCGATGGCATGACCTGGCCGGCAGCGAAGGTCGGACTTGGCGTGTTTCTCGCTGTCGCGAGCGCATTATTCGTCCTCTTCATCAGCGCCTACTCGATGCGCATGAGCGTGGTGGACTGGCGGCCACTGCCGGTACCGCGGCTGCTGTGGGTCAACACGAGCATCCTGGTGCTGAGCAGTGTCGCGCTGCAATGGTCGTACGTGGCCGCTCGGCGACACGATACTGAGAGTGTCATGATCGGTCTGCTCGCTGGCGGAGCATCTGCCGTGATCTTCCTCGCCGGACAGCTCCTGGCCTGGCAACGGCTCGCGGCTGCCGGATATTTCGTAGCGTCCAATCCGGCGAATTCCTTCTTCTACCTGTTGACCGCGGTGCACGGCCTGCATCTGACGGGCGGTCTGGTGGCCTTGGGCCGAACCTCAGCCAAGATGTGGCGTGGCGCCGCGATCGCCGAGATGCGATTGAGCGTGGAACTGTGCGCCATCTACTGGCACTTCATGCTGCTGGTCTGGCTTATCCTGCTCGGTCTTATCACGGGCTGGACCGATGATTTCGTCAACATCTGCCGCCAATTGCTGAGCTAGGGAGGCGAGACCAGATGGCTGAGACCGTGCTGACAAATTCGGACCAATCGACTGCGCGGCTTGACGGCTGGCGTGGCATCGCCGCCGACTGGGCGTCAGATCAGCGCGCCTTCAAGAACGTGTCCTGGGGCAAGGCCATGATGTGGATCTTCCTCCTCAGCGACACCTTCATCTTCAGTTGCTTCCTGCTCTCCTACATGACGGCGCGCATGTCGACGACCGTGCCGTGGCCGAATCCCAGCGAAGTCTTCGCCCTCACTATCGCGGGCCACCACATTCCCCTGATCCTGATCGCCATCATGACGTTCGTCCTGATCAGCAGCAGCGGAACGATGGCGATGGCCGTCAATTTCGGCTACCGCAGGGATCGCGTGAGAAGCGCAATCCTGATGCTCGTCACGGCGGCATTTGGCGCAACATTCGTCGGAATGCAGGCGTTCGAATGGACCAAGCTGATCATGGAGGGCGTTCGACCCTGGGGCAATCCATGGGGCGCGGCGCAGTTTGGCTCGAGCTTTTTCATGATCACGGGTTTCCACGGCACTCACGTGACGATCGGCGTGATCTTCCTGATCGCGATCGCGCGAAAGGTCTGGCGAGGAGACTTCGATGTCGAACGGCGCGGCTTTTTCACAAGCCGCAAGGGCTATTACGAGATCGTCGAGATCACCGGGCTGTACTGGCACTTCGTCGACCTCGTGTGGGTGTTCATCTTTGCGTTTTTCTATCTTTGGTGAGGTCGGAGCATGGCAAACGCGGCAATACATATGGAAGAACAGCTCCACGCACCGGCGCATGGCGCAGTCGCAACGGGAGCCGTTCACGCCAAGGGTCAACAGCACCCGATCAAGCTGTACCTCGTGGTCTGGGGCTGGTTGTTCGTCCTCAGCACGTGCTCCTACCTCGTCGACTACTTTGGCCTGCATGGCTATCTGAGGTGGTCGCTGATCCTGCTGTTCATGATGTTGAAGGCCGGCCTGATCGTCGCCGTCTTCATGCACATGGCCTGGGAGCGACTGGCCTTGGCCTATGCCATCCTGCTGCCGCCGATCGCGGTATTGGTATTTGTGGCGATCATGGTGCTCGAATCCGAATACACCCACTTGCTTCGGGTGCTGTTCTTCGCAACCCCATCATAGGGCCGCTGTCGCTCAAGACTGGAGTTCAGCCCTCGAACGCGTCGATCGATGCCTTGCTGCCGCGCGAGACCAGCGTCTCGTCCGCCGCGGGCAACGGCTCACCCCTGTCGCGAAAGCGGTTGGTGATGGGATAGCGACGGTCGCGGCCGAAATTCCTGGCCGTCACCTTCACGCCGGGCGCAGCCTGGCGGCGCTTGTATTCGGCGACGTTGAGCAGATGGTCGATGCGGGTGACCGTGTCGCGGTCGAAGCCGGCAGCGATGATCTTGTCGAGCGGCTCCTCGCGTTCGACCAGGCGCTCCAGGATCGCATCGAGCATGTCATAGGGCGGCAGTGAGTCCGCATCACGCTGGTTCTCACGCAACTCCGCGGTCGGCGGACGCGTGATGATATCGGGCGGAATGACCTCGCCGGCGGGACCGAGCGCCCCCTCCGGCTTCCAGCTGTTGCGCAAGCTCGCCAGGCGAAACACCTGTGTCTTGTAGATGTCCTTGATCGGGTTGAAGCCGCCGTTCATGTCGCCATAGAGCGTGGCATAGCCGACCGACATTTCCGACTTGTTGCCCGTGGTCACCACCATGAGGCCGATCTTGTTGGAGATCGCCATCAGCAGCGTGCCGCGGGTGCGGGCCTGAAGGTTCTCCTCGGTGATATCAGGCGGCAGGTTCTTGAAGATGTCGGACAAAATGGTCTCGAACCCGGTCACGGCTTCGGCGATCGGCAAAACCTCATAACGGATGCCGAGATGGCCGGCGAGCTCGCCGGCGTCGGCGATCGAGTGTGGTGCGGTGTAGCGATACGGCAGCATCACGCCATGCACCTGGTCGGCGCCGAGCGCATCGACCGCGATCGCCGCACACAGCGCGGAATCGATGCCGCCGGAAATGCCGAGCAGCACACCCGGAAAGCCGTTCTTGGCGACGTAATCGCGCAGGCCCAACACGCAGGCGGCGTAGTCTGCCTTGTCGCCCTCGGGCTGTTCGGCGATCGGCCCGGTGCAGCGCCAGTCGTCGCCGTTTCTGGTGAAGCGCAGCGTGACGACGCTCTCTTCGAACGCCGGCAATTGCGCTGCGAGCGAGAGGTCGCCGTTGAGCGCGAAGGAAGCGCCGTCGAAGACAAGCTCGTCCTGGCCGCAGACCTGGTTCAGATAGACCAGCGGCAGGCCGCTTTCGGTGACGCGCGCCACCGCGACCGACAAGCGTACGTCGTTCTTGTCGCGGGCGTAAGGTGAGCCGTTCGGCACCAGGATGAGCTCGGCGCCGGTCTCGGCCAGCGTCTCGACCACGTTCTCGTAGTCCTCGGACTCCTCCAGCCAGATGTCCTCGCAGATCGGCACGCCGATGCGCACGCCGCGCACGGTGACCGGCCCTGCGGCCGGCCCACGCGCAAACAGTCGCTTCTCGTCGAACACGCCGTAATTCGGCAGATTGCATTTGAAGCGCAGCGCGGAGATACGGCCGCCGTCAAGCAGCGCGCAGGCATTATAGAGCCTGCCCTCCTCGACCCAGGGCGTACCGACCAGCATGGCCGGACCACCATCCGCGGTCTCGCGCGCGAGGCTCTCGATCGCGGTGCGGCAGGCGGCCTGGAACGCCGGCTTCTGCACGAGATCCTCCGGCGGGTAGCCGGCGATGAACAACTCCGGAAACAGCACGAGATCGGCGCCCTCGGCGATAGCCTGCGCGCGAGCAGCCCGCGCCTTGGCCGCATTGCCTTCGATGTCGCCCATGGTCGGATTGAGCTGGGCAAGCGCGACCGCGAATGCGTTGAGACGTTCGGTCATGGCCGCTCTGGTCCGATCCCTTGGCTAGACGAAACCCAACCGCTCGACGATTGCGATGATCCAGAACGCGCCGGCCATCAGCAAGGCAACGCCGACTGCGGCCGAGCCCATGTCCTTGACCCGGCCGATCTGCTTGTCGTGGTCCATGGTCAGCCGGTCCGCGAGCTTCTCGATCGCGGTGTTGAGCAGCTCGACCGTCAGCACGAACGCAACCGAGCAAACCAGCTCGACCGCTCGCATCGCGGTCGCGCCAACGAACCACGCCAGCGGCACCGACAGCAGGAGCGCAAAAATCTCCTCGCGGACGGCCTGCTCCGAGCGGAACGCAAAGGCCAGACCGTTGCGGGAATTGATCGTGGCCTTCCAGATCCGCAGCAAGGTCTTAGAGCCCCGCTGCGGCCGGCATCGGCTTGGCCTTGCCGGCGCGCTCCTGCTTGAGCAGCTCGGCGATCAGGAAAGCCATGTCGATGGATTGCTCGGCATTGAGGCGGGGATCGCAGACCGTGTGGTAGCGGTCGTTGAGATCCTCGTCCGTGATCGCGCGGGCGCCGCCGAGGCATTCGGTGACGTCCTTGCCGGTCATCTCCAGATGCACGCCGCCGGCATGGGTCCCTTCGGCGGCGTGGATGGCGAAGAACGACTTCACCTCGGACAGGATGCGGTCGAACGGCCGCGTCTTGTAGCCCGACGTCGAGGTGATGGTGTTGCCATGCATGGGATCGCAGGACCAGACCACCACCCTGCCCTCGCGTTGCACCGCGCGGACCATGTTGGGCAGATGCTCGCCGACTTTGTCCGACCCGAAGCGACCGATCAACGTCAGCCGGCCCGGCTCGTTGTCGGGGTTGAGCACGTCGATCAGCTTCAAGAGCTCGTCGGGCTTGAGCGACGGGCCGCATTTGAGCCCGATCGGGTTCTTGATGCCGCGGAAATATTCGATATGGCCGTGATCGAGCTGGCGGGTGCGGTCGCCGATCCAGATCATGTGGCCCGAGGTCGCGTACCAGTCGCCGGTGGTGGAATCGACGCGGGTCATGGCCTGCTCGTAGCCGAGCAGCAGCGCCTCGTGGCTCGTGTAGAAATCGGTGGCGCGCAGCTCGGGATGGGCTTCGAGATCGAGGCCGCAGGCACGCATGAAGTTGAGCGCGTCCGAGATGCGGTCGGCCAATTCCTTGTAGCGGCGGGACTGCGGGCTATCCTTGAGGAAGCCGAGCATCCACTCATGCACGCTGCCGAGATTGGCGTAGCCGCCGGTCGCGAAGGCGCGCAGCAGGTTCAGCGTCGCGGCCGACTGGCGATAGGCCATCAGCTGGCGCTGCGGATCGGGCACGCGCGCTTCCTTGGTGAAGGCGATGTCGTTGACGATGTCGCCGCGATAGCTCGGCAGCTCGACGCCGCTCATTTTCTCGGTCGGCGACGAGCGCGGCTTTGCGAACTGGCCGGCGATGCGGCCGACCTTCACCACCGGGACGGCGCCGGCATAGGTGAGCACCACCGCCATCTGAAGCAGCACGCGGAAGAAGTCGCGGATGTTGTTGGCGCCGTGCTCGGCAAAGCTCTCGGCGCAGTCGCCGCCCTGGAGCAGGAAGGCTTCGCCCGTCGCAACCCGGCCCAAGGCCTTCTTCAGATTGCGCGCCTCGCCGGCGAACACCAGCGGCGGAAAGGTCGCAAGCTGCGCCTCGACGTCGGCGAGGGCCTTGGCGTCGGGATAGTCGGGCACCTGTAGCACCGGCTTGCTGCGCCAGGACTCGGGCGTCCACCGCTCGGACATCGCAATCTCTCCGTGAAGCAAAAAGTGCAACCTGATCTGTGGGTTGCGAGGGCCGCCTTATACACAGGCTGGCCGCGGCCCGCCAGTTGTAAATCCATTCGGGACGGCAAACCCTTGCGGGGAAAGCCAAATTCGCATTTGGTGGGAGCGGCAAGGAAACTGGCAGGATACCTTGTGCCCATGGACGCGGCACTGGACGACGTTTTCATCGACGAGATCAGCTTCCCGGCGACCGACGGGTATGGGCTGACCGGCACCCTGTTCCTGCCACGCGGCACCAAGCGCCATGCCGTGCTGATCAACTCGGCCACCGCCGTCCCGCGAAAAATCTATCGCGGCTTTGCCTCCTATCTCGCCCATCGCGGCTGCGCGGTCCTGACCTACGATTATCGCGGCATCGGCGATTCCCGGCTGCCGGCGATGGTCGGCTACAACCGGCCAAAATCGCTGGTCGGCTTCAAGGCCTCGATGTCCGACTGGGCCGCCCTCGACGTCACTGCCGCCGTGGGCTGGATGCGCGAGCGCTATCACGAGCTGCCGCTCGCCTATGTCGGCCATTCCTTCGGCGGCCAGGCGCTGGGGCTGATCGCGAACAACACGGAAATCTCGCGCGCCGCATTCGTGGCCTCGCAGGCCGCGACCTGGCGGCTGATGACCTCGCCGGAAAAATATCGCGTCTTCGCCTTCATGAACTTTGTCGGCGTGCCGCTCGCCCACGCCCTCGGCTACGCGCCCGGCTGGGCCGGCATCGGCGAGGATTTCCCCAAGGGCGTTTTCCTGCAATGGGCAGAGTGGGTCTCGAGCCCGCGCTATCTCTTCGATTCAAAACTGCCGGCGCTGGATAATTTCGCGAACTTCAAGGGCGAGCTGCGCGCGCTGTGCTTCTCCGACGATCCCTGGGCGACGCGACCCGCGGTCGAGCTGCTCACGAGCGGCTTCACTGCGATCGAGCCGGAAGTGCTCAATGTGAAACCGTCCGAAGTCGGCGCCAAGGCGATCGGCCATTTCGGCTTCTTCCGCCCCGAGCACCGCGACACGCTGTGGCGCGGCTTGGCGGAATGGATTCAGGGAGACTGACGGCGACGCAAGGGATTGCCCGCGCTTTTCGTCGCCTATTGCCGGCTCGTCGTGCTCAGCAGGAAGGCCGCCAGCTCGGTGCGATTATGCGCTCCGAAGCGGCGACACAAATTTGCGACGTGCTCCTTCACGGTCTGATCCGAGATCCCCATCTCACGCGCGATCTCCTTGTTGGTTTGGCCGCGACAGACGCGAATGGCGACGTCGGCCGAACGCGGCGGAAGCGACGCCGAAAGCGTCACGGCCCGTTCAGGAACCGGGATGGCGCCACGATACGTCTCGATCTCGCCCGCATTCGTCATATTGGTCAAAGCGAGCGAACCGGCGCGGCACAGCATTTCCATGCGCTGCCGCGTCCGCGGCGTGTAGGGCGCGTCGGTCGTCGCGGTGAACAGCACGCCGACGATCTTGCGGCTGGACCATAGCGGCGCCCCCATGTTGTAGGCAAGGCCCCATTCGTGCAGCATTTCGAAGGATGGGCTGTGTCGCCACTGCTGCGGGCCGATCACGGTTTCGCCGTCGGCCGCGCAGCCCCTGGTCATGATGCAGTCGAGCACGGGATCACACTTCCAGAAGCCGGCCTTGTAATTGTCGAGCAGACCTTCCGCGACGTGACTGCTGTAGGCCAACTCGGGCTTGAGCCCGTCGAGCAGATAGAGACCAACGGTCGGCGATCCCGTCATTTCTGCGATCGCAGAACAGCAGGCAATGCCGAGCGAGCGTACAGACCGGCTCTCGGCGATCGACATCAGCCGATCTGCGAGCTGCCGCTCGGGCAGACCATCCAAATGCTCCTGCTCGGCTCTCACCACCGCTCCTTGCGAGATCGTGTCGTGCCCGAAGCGCCGACGCGGAATTGCCGATTATTATAAGCCTAAAATTTCTTCCTTGCCTGTTGCTTGGTCAAGCGGAAAGAAGCGTCAAAGCCTCGTTCTAACGGCTCAGCTTTGCGGCAGCGCACCATTATCGCCCCCCCATCATGGGGGATTGCCGGTTTGCCTGCCTCGTCTCTAGCATTCAACGATCGTAATCGCGCAACGACGTTTGCGCGGTTCCGACGGGGACACGTCGACGCCATCGCAAGCCGTTCATCGCACGCGCCAACCGCATTGGCGCGCGGCGGAATCGTTTTGCAAAAAGCCGGCCCGTGTTCCCACCGATCCGAGCCTTCCCGCCGCCGTCAATGCACGCGGGTGGCAAACAGCCTGACGTGGAGACATCGACCATGAGCCCTTCTGTGCAGCGCGCCGCAAAGTCCACCGCAACGCCGACGGTGGCCGAATTTCATGCGCGCCTCGACGCCCTGCTGCCATTGGTCGAATCGAGGGCCGCCGAGGCCGAGGCGCAGGGCTATCTCACCGATGACGTGGTGGCCGCGCTGCGCAAGGCCGGCATCTACAACATGTTGTTTCCCAAGGAGGTCGGCGGCGCCGAGCTTCTTCCCTACGACGCCATGACCGTGATCGAGCGACTTGCCTACACCCACGCATCCGCTGGCTGGTGTGCGATCGGCTGCAACATGGAAGGCACGACACTCGCCATCTACATCGAGGACGAGGGCATAAGAAAAGTCTTCGCTGGCGGTCCCGATATCATCATTGCCGGCAACGGCGTTCCGCGCGGTTTCGCCCGCCCGGTCGAAGGTGGTTACATGATCCGTGGCAACTGGGCCTATGGCAGCGGCATCCAGCATGCCGAGTGGGTGCATTCCGGCTGCTTCGTGACGGACGCATCCGGCAAGGACATGGTATTCGGCCCAAACGGTCAGCCCAAGATCGTCGTAACCCACCATCCGCGTTCGACGATCAAGCTGATGGGCAATTGGGACGTGCTCGGCCTGCGCGCGACCGGAAGTTTCGACTATACCCTGAGCGAAGGCAACGAGCTGTTCGTGCCGACCCACATGACCTACGACTTCGACATCGGCGCGCCCAGGCGCGGCGGTGTGCAGGGTGCTCTGGGACTGGCCGGCTACAGCGCCTGGTCGCATTCGGCCTGGGCGGTCGGAACTGGACGCCGCATGCTCGACGAACTCGTGAAGGTGATCGTCCAGCGCCAGGACCCTTTCGGCAAATCGTGCGAGAGCGCGAGTTTCAAGTTCCAGTTCGCGCAGGCCGAAGCGCGCTTCCGCGCGGCGTGCGCGCTGGTGCACGAAACCTGGAAGGAGGTCTCGGAGACCTGCGCCAGCGGCGAAACTCCGTCGCTGGACCAGATGACCATGATCAAGCTGTCGCTGCGCCATATCCACGACGTGCTGTCTGATGTCGGGACCTTCGCGCACCGTGCTGCCCGAGGCGCCTCGCTGCACAACACGCCGATGCAGCGATTCTATCGCGATATCCACTCTGGCACCCAGCACATCCTGATGGCCGACCAGATCGTCGAAGAATGCGGCCGCGCGCTGCTCGGTCTCCCCGGCCCCGGTGCGCAATGGACCGTGTTCGGGGTCACGGGCTGAGCGCGCGGCCAGGCATGAGGGCGTGAACGTGAGGACATCCCGCATCGTTGGTTTCTGCGGTAATAGTTGGCGACCGGCGAAGTCGCGCGTGCTGGTGGAAGCCGTCGCGGCTGACCTGCTCGGGCGGCATGGACTCAAGACCGACGTCATCGACCTCGTCGATGCCGGCTCAGGCATAGCCGCCTTTACCCGCATCGGCCTCGACGGCCAGGCCCGCGCCGTCGTCGAGGCGATCGAGCAGGCCGACGGCCTCGTGATCGGCTGCCCGGTGTACCAGGGTTCTTATCCCGGCTTGTTCAAGCACGTATTCGACCTGATCGAACCGGGCGTGCTGCGCAATCGGCCGGTGCTGCTCACTGCCGTCGGCGGCGGCCTGCGCCACTCCCTGGTGGTCGAGCACCAACTCCGTCCACTGTTCGGTTTCTTCGAGGCTTGCACCATCTCGACCGCGATCTACGCCAGCAGCGGCGAGTTCGGACCGGACGAAGCGTTCTCCCCAATGATCGCAGCACGGCTAGCCAATGCCGTCGAGCAGTTCGCCATGCTTCTCAACGGTCGCCAGGCGAACGCCGCATGAGATTCCTTCGCATCACACGACCTGCCGACCTCAACCGGAGATGGCGCCATGCTTGATACCGTCAAACCCTCGCCCGATCTCACCGGCTTCACGCGCGCGGAGTACGACATCAACGGGGTGCGGACGGTCGTCCACACGATCGGAAGCGGTCCGGCGCTGGTGTTCCTGCACGGCACCGGCACCTTCACCGGCTTCGAGATGGCGCGCGACTGGGCGAAGCGGCACACCGTGATCATTCCCTATCACGCCGGCTTCGGCGACTCCGGTGATGCCGATGCGATCGACACGATCGAGGATCACGTCCTCCACTATATGGATCTGTTCGACAAGCTCGCGCTTGCGCAGTTCGACCTCGCGGGCTTCTCCCTAGGTGGATGGCTCGCCGCAGAGTTCGCGATCCGCCAGCCGCAGCGCGTGCGCAAGCTGGTGCTGGTCGCGCCCGCCGGCCTCGTGGTGCCGAACGCACCGGCACCGGGATTGTTCGAGATCGCGCCGCAGGAATTGCCGGCCTATCTCGCGCACGATCCGGCTGCGGCGCTGCGTTACTTCTCGAAGGCGCCCGATCCCAGCTTCGACGCGCGCCTGGGGCGGGAGGTCACGGGCTTTGCCAAGCTGATCCGCAGCGACCCGCAGGGCAATCCCAAGCTTGCGAACTGGCTGCATAGGATTGCGATGCCGACGCTGGTGTTGTGGGGCGCGGCCGACCGGCTGCGTCCGACGGCACAGGCGGCCGCCTGGAGGGCCGGCCTGCCCGACGCCCGCGTGACGCTGGTGCCGGCGACGGGCCATCTCGTCTTCGAGGAGACGCCCGCTGCCGCGCAACACGTCATCGACTTCCTTGCCGATTGAATCCCCACAAGAGAGGACACAAGCATGATCGAGATGCCCCCGGGCGTAACCCCTTCCAAGGAAGGCTTCGGCAATATCGTCTGGAACATTCTGGGCCAGACCTACACGCTCAAGCAGCACTCCGAGGCCTCGATGGCCTGGCACGCCGTGTTTCCGGACGGAACCTTCGTGCCGCCGCACGTGCATCCGACCCAGGACGAGTTCGTCTATGTGCTGACCGGCCGTTACGATCTCTGGCTCGATGGCAAAGATTTTGTCGCCAAAGCCGGCGATCTCGTGCGCATGCCCAAGGGCATTCCCCACGGCATCTTCAACAAGTCGGGCGAAACAGCGACGAGCCTGTTCTGGGTGGCGCCAACGCGCTCGCTGAAGGAGCTGTTCGAGCGCATCCATAACCTCCCTGATCCGCAGGAGGTCGTGCGCCGCGCCGCCGAGCACGAGGTAAATTTCCTGCCGCCGCCGACCTGACGCTGCGCTTGCACTCCGACGATACGCATCCCCGCAAGGACCAACGATGACCATGCCGATGACCAACTGGACGACGATTTCAGAGAGCGACCGCCAGCGGATTGGACGATGGCAGAAGGGAATGCTGGCACTCGCCATCCTCTGCGAGATCTTTCTTGCCGCGGACTGGTACGCCTTCGCCGCAGTACTGCCCTTCGTCTCGGAAAGCCTGAAACTCAATCCCGCCGAGGCAGGGCTGGCGCAGGGCATCTTTGCGCTGACCTACGGCGTCGGAATGGTGGTGTGGTCGCCGGTCAGCCGCTCGATGACGGCGCGCAACATGCTGCTGATCGGGCTTGCGGGCACCGGCCTCGGCATGGTGCTCCAGGTGTTCGTACAGAGCTACACGCAGCTCGTGTTGCTGCGGCTCGTGATCGGCTTCTTCGACGCAGGCATCTTCATCGGCAACATGAAGCTGATCTTCGGCTGGTTTCCGCAAAGCCGGCGCGGCTCGGTGGTAGGGATCATTCTCGCCGCCTACAGCCTCGCCATCACCATGGACTTCGCACTCGGCATTCCCCTGACGATCGCAACCGGCTGGCGGGTCTTCTTTGCCGTGCTGGCAATCGGCACGCTGATCGTTGCAGCGATCGACGCGCTCGTCGTCCGCAACAATCCGCGCGAGCTCGGTATCGACGGCTTCACTTGGGGTAACGAAGCGCAACAGCAGCATCTTCCGCTTGGCGAAATCTTCCGCTCGAAATGGATCGCCGTTGGCGGCTTCGGCATCGTGGCCTGCACCTTCGCGATCGCTGGTACCGCCACCTGGGTCGTCCCCGCCTTCATCGCCGTGCAGCACATGGCGCCGGAATCCGGCGCGGTGATCGGCACCGTGATGGGACTGTCCCAGGTGCTGTTCCTGGTGATCGGCGGCTACATGTCCGACCGATTGGGCAAGCCCTTCATGATCAAGCTCACCGCGTTCCTTGCCTTCCTCACGGCAGTGATGTTCCTGTGGAGCGTCGTCACGCCGATGCCGTTCGGGATGCTGGTGATGTTTGCAGCGCTCAGCGGCGTTGCGCTGCTCGGCGGCGGCGCGATCTTTGCGCTGCTCAGCGAAAAGTATTCCGATGCGCTCGCGCCGGCGGCGATCGGCTATGCCGAAGTGTTCGGCATCTTCTCGGCGTTCGTGGCCCCCTGGATGATGGGGGCCATCATCAACGCCTCCGCCGGCTCGTTCACCGGGGCCTTCATTGCCTTTGCCGTGGTCGAGTTCATCATCGTCGGCCTCTTGATGATCCTCGCCCGCGACGATGTCAGGCAGGGGGTGACCATCGAAAGCCCCGCGGAATAGATCGCAATGGTTTCGGCGCGAGGCATTCGTCTCGCGCCGGCGGCTGTCCTTAGCGAATGATGGTCGTCAGCGACGAGTAACGCTTGTTCGGTTTGCCCTCGCCCGGCGCGAATTGCGCGAAGGCGTCGCTGACGCGGACCGCCGGCGGCGTATCGCTTGCGAAGCGAAACTCCTTCGGACGCGGCGCGTAGAAGCTGGCGCGGTAATAGGCGTCGTCGAAGCGGACGTCACCGACGCCGAACAAGGCGTCGCAAACGAACAGGAGCGCGTAAACTCCCGTTATCGCTGCAACGACCTCCCTGAGAACTGACATGTTGATGCCCCACCCTTTTGAGGTGAGGATGCACGCCGGTTCCAAAGCCGAGGTTTAAGACGGAACTGTTCTTGTCCGCAGGGTTTGCTGCCACTGAGCGAATTGCAGACAATTTTATCGATTTCGAAAAGAGAGCCCGCCTGACCGGATCAGGCGGGCTCCAGGATTGGCCGCTCGGGAGGTTATCAGACGGCCAGATTCATCCAGACAGCCTTGGGCTCGGTGAAATTGTCGATCGCGGCGGTGCCGTGCTCGCGGCCGAGGCCGGAGTCGCGCTCCCCGCCCCAGGGCAGGCGCACGTCGGTATAGCCATAGGTGTTCATCCAGACCGTGCCCGCGCGCGCCCGCTTGGCGAAGCGCTGCAGCTTGCCGAGGTCGCGGCTCCAGACGCCGGCGGCAAGACTGTAGGCGGTGCCGTTGGCGATCCTGAGCGCGTCGGCCTCGTCCTTGAACTTGATGACGCTGACGACGGGGCCGAAGATCTCTTCCTGCGATATCCGCATCTCGTGCGCGACGCCTGCGAACACCGTCGGACTGATGAAATAGCCGCGCTCGCCGAGCCGCTCGCCGCCGGTGACGAGGCTTGCCCCCTCCTTCCGGCCGATCTCGACATAGTCGAGGATCGACTTCATCTGCTTCTCGGAGATGACAGGCCCGAGCGCGGTCTTGCGATCGAGCGGATCGCCGATCCTGAGCGACTTCGCGCGCGCCGCCAGGCGCTCGACGACCTCGTCGTAGGCCTTCTCCTGCACCAGCACACGGGAGCCGGCCGAGCACACCTGGCCGGCGTTGAAGAAGATGCCGGAGGCCGCAGCCTTGCTTGCTGCTTCCAGATCGGCGTCGTCGAAAACGACGTTGGCCGACTTGCCGCCGAGCTCAAGCGAGACTCGTTTGAAATTGCTGGCCGCGCCTTTCATGATGCCGCGGCCCACGCCGGGCGAACCGGTGAACGTGACCTTGTCGACGTCGGGGTGATTGACCAGCGCATCGCCGACGACGCGGCCCGGACCGGTGACGACGTTGAACACGCCCGCCGGCAGGCCGGCCTCCAAAGCCAGCTCGGCGATGCGCAGCGCCGACAGCGAGGTCAGTTCGGCGGGCTTCATCACCACGGTGCAGCCGCAGGCCAGCGCCGGCGCCAGCTTCCACATGCCGATCATCAGCGGGAAATTCCACGGCACGATCGCCGCGACCACGCCGACGGGCTCGCGCACGGTGTAGGTCAGGGCATCCTCGCGCACCGGCACGACATCGCCGCTGATCTTATCGGCCCAGCCGGCGTAGTAGATCAGCGTATCGACTGCAGCCGGAAAGTCCTGGCGCATCGTCGCGGAGATCGGCTTGCCGGCGTCAATCGATTCGAGCTCGATGATCTCGTCGGCGTGTGCCTTCAGCAGGTCGGCCCAGCGCAGCAGGATCTGGCCGCGCTCGGAGGCGCGCATCGTACGCCACGGGCCTTCGAAGGCGCGGCGGGCGGCCGCCACGGCATGCGCAACGTCGGCCTCGCCACCTTCGGCGACGGTGGCGATGACCTGCCCGGTGGCGGGATTGAGGGATTTGAAGGTGCGGCCGGAGCTCGCAGGGACGCGGCGACCGTCGATGAGCAGATGCTGCGGCCGGGCCATGAACTCGGTGGCCGGCGAATGCGCAAAGTCATATGCAACAGACATCATATTTCCTCCTGTTCTGGTATACCAGGATAGGCGCATATCGACCGGAGTAAATATGATATGATTTGCAAATGGACGCCCCATATATGAAGTGTAGTTCATAAGGAAGGCCGATGCTTCAGATCGAGATCGAAGCCGTCTGGCGGTTTCGCCGGGAGGGCAGCCCGCGCACCGCCGTGATCATGCTCGGCGTGCTCAACGAAATCCGGAAGACCGGAAAGATCACGAGCGCGGCCAGCGATGCCCACCTCTCCTACCGCCATGTCTGGAATCTGATCGAGCAATGGTCGGAGTTCTTCGGCACGCCACTGGTCGAGACCCAGCGCGGCAAGGGCTCGAAGCTCACGCCGTTCGGCGAGCGGCTGGTGTGGGCCGGCGAGCGCATGCAGGCCCGGCTCGGGCCGCAACTCGAAAACCTCGCGCAGGAGCTGGCCAACGAGATCAAGCCGTTCCTCGAACAGCGCCCGTCCGTCATCCGCGTGCATGCGAGCCACGGCTTTGCGGTGGCAAAGCTGCGCGAATTCCTCGACCGCGAGCCCGGCATCGGCGTCGATCTGCGCTATGTCAGCAACCAGCATTCGCTGGTCTCGCTGGCGCAGGGCGCCTGCGACCTCTCCGGCCTGCATCTGCCGCACGGCGCGCTGCGGGCCCAGGGCATCAAGGCCGCCCGCGAATGGCTCGATCCGCGAGAGGATCGAATCATCAGTTTTGTGACGCGCGAAATGGGATTGATGGTCGCGCGCGGCAATCCGCTGCGGATCGCCTCGCTTCATGATCTCACCGGACCAAAGGTCCGCTTCGTCAACCGCGACCATGATTCCGGCACGCGGCTTCTGTTCGACCAATTGCTCGCCGCGAACGGCATCGACGAGAGCAAGATCAACGGCGCGCAGCAGATCGAGTTCACCCACGCCGCGGTGGCTGCCTATGTCGCCAGCGGCATGGCCGATGCGAGCTTCGGGGTCGAAGCCGCCGCCCGGCATTTCGGCCTCGATTTCATCCGCATCCTCACCGAGGATTATTTCTTCGTCTGCAAGCGCGCGTTCCTCGACACCAAGCCGATGCAGCGCATCCTCGAAATCATCCGCAGCGCCGATTTCCGCGCCGCCGTCGCCACCCTGCCCGGCTATGTGCCGTCGGATACCGGCAACGTGACCGGCGTGAAGGCGTTTCTGGAGATGCACGCCGTGCGGTGATGCTTCACTGAGCGCTCACCTTGTCCACGACGGGTAAGAGTGGCAATCTCGCGAGGCAGAGCCCAAGAGACAACGCCATGCCGCGCGCGAGCGCCAAATCGCTTCCCCAGTTGAGCCTTCGCATCGATCTCGACAGCGAGGATCGGATCGGTCCCGGCAAGATCCAGCTTCTGGAGCAGATTCGCGCGCAAGGCTCGATCTCGGCAGCCGGCCGCGCCATGGATATGTCCTACAAGCGGGCCTGGGATCTCGTCGACGAGATCAATCGCATTTGCGGACATGCGGTCGTCGAGCCTCAGGCTGGCGGCAAGAACGGCGGCGGTGCGATGCTGACGCCGTTCGGCGAGGGACTGGTCGCGCGCTATCGCAAGATCGAGCGCGACGCCGCCCGCGCCGTGCGCAAGGAACTTGAGGCGCTCAAGAGCGACATCACCCGTACGCGGAAATCGTGAGCGAACGGGCGCGAATGAACGGGTAGCAGCCCGGCTGCTGGCGGCTTGCTATCGCATCCAGCGTGGTAGGGGCAGGTTTTTCTTGCGCAGGAATTCCGGGTTGAACAGCTTGGACTGATAGCGCTGTCCACCATCCGCGAGGATGGTCACGATGGTTTTTCCTGGACCGAGGTCGCGCGCAAGTCGCATGGCTCCAACGATATTGATCGCGCTCGAGCCACCCAACACCAGTCCTTCGTGCTCGATCAGGTCGAACAGAACAGGCAAGGCTTCCTCGTCCGTAATTTGATATGCCGTATCGATGGGCGTGCCTTCCAGGTTCCTTGTGACACGAACCTGCCCGATCCCTTCGGTGATGGAGTCTCCCTCTGTCGTCAGCTCGCCTTTGGTGAACCAATTGTAGAGAGCGGCCCCCATGGGATCGCTGAGCGCAATCTTGATGCCGGGATTTCGCTCCTTGAGGGCTCGCGCGACCCCACCCAAGGTACCGCCGCTCCCAACGGCACACGTGAAGCCGTCGATTCTTCCATCCGTTTGCTGCCAAATCTCAGGACCGGTCGTGCGGTAGTGCCCCTCCCGATTGGCGACATTGTCGAACTGATTGGCCCAGAAGGCACCGAGCTCCTCGGCGAGCCGACCGGAATAGCGCGCATAGTGACCGGGATTAGAATACGGGACGGCAGGTACCAGGCGCAGGTCGGCACCGCACAACCGCAACATATCCTTTTTCTCCTGACTTTGCGTGTCAGGCATCACGATCACGCTTCGATAGCCGCGAGCATTCGCCACGAGCGCTATGCCGATTCCGACGTTGCCGGCTGTGCCCTCGACGATGACGCCGCCCGGCCTCAGCCTGCCGCGCTGCTCGGCATCGTTGATCATGGCCAGCGCCGCGCGATCCTTGATCGAACCGCCGGGATTGAGAAATTCGGCCTTGCCATAGATCTCGCAACCCGTGGCCTCCGACGGCATTCGCAGCCTGATCAATGGCGTGTTGCCGATAGAGTCCAGGAAACCTGTTCGGACGCCGTTCATCGCCTGCCACCTTTGCGCGCCCACAACATTAGGCCGGCGAACAGGCAATGCCATTCTCTAGTTCAGGCGACGCGTGCAACAATCTCGGCGTTCGACCTGCCCAATCGGTAATTCCATCCTTGAGGCGTGTTTTATTTGCGCTCTGGCTCAGCCCTAGTTCGGCCGCACCGACATTTCCGGCATCGGCTGGGTCAGCGCTTCACCCAGCAGGCTCTGCTCAGCCTTCGGAATCGAGAAGCGGACCCTGAAGCCGTCCTCGGTCTGCAGCGTGATGATGCGCTGGGTCGTGTCGGTCGACTGTTCCAACACCCAGGACGCCAGCGGATAAGCGTATCGCAAACTCTGGTCGCCGTAGCGAGCCTTCAGCGCCGCCTCCAACAACCCGGGAAGCGTCATGATCAGGGCGCCGACCTGGTTCAGCGAGACGCTGACGGCTGCGGGATTGCCCGTCACGTCCTCGAAGCCCAGCGAGATCGCGCCGCCGTCGGCCGCCACCTCGCAGGTCGTGAGCTGCCTCACCTTGATTTCCATCGCCGGTCCCGGAACGCACTTCGCTATATCCGTCACGATATATCGATATGTCCACCTGCGTCCAGCCTGCTTTTCTGGAATTGATCGAATCCATGTGCATGGCCGGGTCAGCGGATGCGTGATATATAATTGGATATAACGAGGCCCTGAACGGCCCGTTCTGCAAGGGAGCGCAAAGCCTATGAGCGACTACAATCTTCTCATTGACGGCAAACTGGTGCCCGGCGATCTGACCATGCCGGTACTGAATCCCGCGACCGAAGAGGTGTTGGCGCAGTGCCCGCGGGCCTCGAAATCGCAGCTCGATGCCGCCGTTGCCGCAGCAAAGGCCGCCTACCCCGCCTGGGCCGCGGCTCCGATGGAAGACCGCCGCAAGGTCGTGATCGGAATGGCCGACGTGATCGAGGCCAATTCGGGCGAGCTTGCGCGCCTGCTCACATCCGAGCAGGGCAAGCCGCTTGCGGACGCCACCGGCGAAGTGCTCGGCATGGCCGCCTTCTTCCGCTATCTCGGCTCGCTCGAACTGCCGATGAAGGTGATCGAGAACTCGGGCGATCGCAAGGTGGAGGCCTATCGCCGCCCGCTCGGCGTCGTCGGCGCCATCATCCCCTGGAACTATCCGCTCCTGATCCTCGCCTTCAAGCTGCCCTCGGCGCTGCTCGCCGGCAACACACTGGTGGTCAAACCCGCGCCGACCACGCCGCTCGCCACGCTGCGCTTTGCCGAGCTGATTAAGGACGTGGTGCCGAAGGGCGTGCTCAACTTCATCACCGACGCCAATGATCTCGGCGGCGAGATGACCAAGCATCCTGACATCCGCAAGATCTCCTTCACCGGCTCGACGGCGACAGGCCAGAAGGTGATGGCGAGCGCAGCGCAGACGCTCAAGCGCATCACGCTCGAGCTCGGCGGCAACGACGCCGGCATCGTGCTCGACGACGTCGACCCGAAGAAGGTCGCGCCCGGCATCTTCGAAGGCGCGTTCCAGAATTCCGGCCAGGTCTGCCTCGCCATCAAGCGGCTCTATGTGCACGAGTCCGTCTATGACGAGCTCTGCAATGAGCTGGTCGCGATCGCCAGGAACACGGTGGTAGACGACGGCTCCAAGCAGGGCACGAAGCTCGGGCCGCTTCAGAACAAGATGCAGTACGAAAAGGTGAAGGCGTTCCTCGAAGACGCGCACAAGAACGGCAAGGTGGTCGCCGGCGGCGCCGTGATGGACCGTCCCGGCTACTTCATCGAGCCGACCATCGTGCGCGACATACAGGAAGGCTCGAAGCTGGTCGATGAGGAGCAGTTCGGCCCCGTGCTCCCGCTGATCAAATATTCCGACAAGGATGACGTGATCCGCCGCGCCAACGCCACCACTTATGGCCTCGGGGCTTCGGTGTGGTCGTCCGACATCAAGCGCGCGCACGAGGTTGCAACGCAGCTCGAGTCCGGCACGGTCTGGATCAACAAACACCTCGACATGGCCCCGAACATCCCGTTCGGCGGCGCCAAGCAATCGGGCATCGGCACCGAATTCGCCGAGGAAGGCCTTGCCGAATTCACCCAGCTCCAGATCATCAACGGCCCGCCGGCGGCCTGACCTGAAAACCGGAGCCGCGGCGCAACCGCCGCGGCCCCTTCTATTTGCCGTGAAACGGAGGCCAACCATGTTCGATGCGCAATGCGACCTTGCAGCCCTCGTCTACGAGCAGTACCAGGACCCCGACGCGGTCTCGCACGAGTTTGACGCGGACCTGAATGCGCGCGGCGTTCGCGTCGTCGGCATGGTTCAGGCCGGCCAATGCGCGGACTCGAGTCTATCGGCGGTGCTGCTTCACAGCGGCGAGACTCTTCTGCTGGCGCAGGATTTCGATCCGGCCGCACAGGGCTGCCGGCTCGATCTCGCGCGACTGCAAAATGCCGGCGTGCGGATCGCCGAGGCGCTGGCACATGGCGCAGACCTCGTCATCATCAACCGCTTCGGCAAGCGCGAACGCGACGGCAAGGGCCTGTTCCATCTGATCGGACGCGCGCTCGACGCCGACATTCCCGTGGTGATCGCCGTCGGCAACGACCATTTCGCCGACTGGATCAGATTCGCCGGAGGCATGAGCGTGAAACTCGGCTGTGATCGCGATGCGCTCGACGCCTGGTGGCACAGCATCTCTACAAGCAATGCGGAGCCCGAGCCGGCATCACATCCTACGGTGTGTGAAATTCTCAAATAGATCGCGCGGCTGGCCCCGGCAAAATTCTGCTCGCAATCAGACAGACGCGACCTGACACACGAATTCACTGCGCGCTTCTGCATCTGCAGCCATACGATCATGCATTCCATGAATCACGATCGCGTGGGCAGTAGTTTCCCGGAATATGGCCACCGGCTGCGGGTCTGGTAATTCTTCGGCCCCAGCTCCGACCCCCAGGAAATCGAATGCCGCTGAGCCGGCTCCAGCCATCGCCAGTCCTGCGCATCGAGCGCTTCTCGGACTTCAGCGCATTTCGCGCCAACGAGGTGCTCGGCCTCGGCAAGAGCACGCCGCTGCGTCCGCGCGAATTCTCGCTGTCGCGCGCAATCCTGCCGCTGCGCGAAGGCCTGTTCGTATTCCAGCGCTGCTTCGCCCGGCGCTATGAGGCCGAGATCGGCACGGACAACGGCTTCGGTCTCGTCGTCCCCTTCAGCTTTAACTCCATCGCCAACGGTGATGAGGTCGACAGCTCGATGATTGCCCTGATGCGTGGCAAGGCCGCGGTCGATGCGATCGAGCACAATCCCAACACCTATCTGATGCTGCGCTTCAACTCGGACATGCGACATCGCGGCTGGGGTGATTTCGACACCGGCATGAAATACGTCCGCACGCAGAACGATCCGATGGCGCGTCTGCGCGCCGCAATCCTGGAGATGTACGCGCAGGCTTCGGTATGCAGCGATCCCCGGCATTTTGCGGCGCTCAACCGCCCGATCCAGGAAACGCTGATCGCCGGCCTCGATGCTGCCCTGCTGCCGGCGGAGGCCCGCATCGCCCGCCCCGGCTCATTCGACAAGCATCGCAGGCTGATCGCGCGGCTCGACGAGGTCGTCGAGTTCTCCGGCAGCAAGCCACTCTACAGCGACGATCTCGCCGCTGCGATTGGCGTGTCCGTGCGCACGCTCCAGATCGCGGCACAGGCGGTGCACGGCGTCAGCCTGCACCATTATCTGCGCCTCAAGCGGCTATGGTCCGTGCGTGTCCAGCTCATGACCGGAGGCGACGGCGTGACCGTCAAGGCCGCAGCGCTCGGCAACGGCTTCTGGCACCTCGGCGACTTCGCCAAGGGCTACAGGCGCCTATTCGGCGAGGCACCGTCCGAGACGCTGGCGCGCGGACGGCGTCCGTTTCGTCTGGGCATCGGCGCCTGAGAGCAACGATCGCCGTCAGGCGTGGCCGGCCTCCTTGCGATGGCCGCTCTCGCTGAGACGGTCGACCCAGGCGATGCCGATCGCCGATATGATGAAGGTCAGGTGGATCAGCACCTGCCACATCACGGCGGTCTCGCTGGAATTGCTGCGCGTCGTGCCGAGATTGCCCGCCTCGATGAAGGTCCTCAGCAGCGAGATCGAGGAGATGCCGATGATCGCCATCGCCAGCTTGATCTTGAGCACGCTGGCATTGACGTGGCTCAGCCATTCCGGCTCGTCGGGATGGCCGGTCAGGTTCAGCCGGGAGACGAAGGTCTCGTAGCCGCCGACGATCACCATCACCAGCAGGTTCGAGATCATGACGACGTCGATCAGCCCTAGCACGACCAGCATGATCTGCTGCTCGCTGGCGTCGAACGAGTGCAGGACCAGATGCCAGAGCTCTTTCAGGAACAGCAGCACATAGACGCCCTGCGCGACGATCAGGCCGACATAGAGCGGCACTTGCAGCCAGCGCGAGCCGAAGATGAGCTGGGCAAACGGGCCGATCCGCGGCCCCGGTGCGGCATGCGCCGAGGCTGCTTTGGGTTCAGACGTCATCGATCACTCCGGATTGCGGGCAAATTTGTCGTCTCAGAGACTCGCAATGACCGGCGCGAGTTCCAGAGTGCCCCGATAGATCATCTCGAAGGCGACGTAAACGATGATGGCGAGACCGACATAGGCGATCCAGCGCTGCTTCTGGAGCACGCGGCCAAGCAAGTCTGCGGCAACGCCCATCATCGCAACCGACAATAGCAGGCCGAAGGCCAGGATGTAGGGATGCTCGCGCGCGGCACCCGCGACCGCGAGCACGTTGTCGAGCGACATCGAAACGTCGGCGGCGACGATCTGAATCGCCGCCTGGCCGAAGGTCTTTTGCTGCACCGGCGCAGCAGCCGCGTTGCCATGGCCGAATGCGAGCTGGTTCGAATGGGTGGAATGCTCGCGCAGCTCGCGCCACATCTTCCAGCAGACCCAGAGCAGCAGCACGCCGCCGGCGAGCAGGAGGCCGATCACTTGCAGGAGCTGGGTCGCGACGCCGGCGAAGAGGATACGCAGCGCGGTGGCGGCGATGATGCCGACCACGATGGCGCGGCGGCGCTGCTCGGCCGGGAGACCGGCGGCGGCAAGGCCGATGACGACGGCGTTGTCGCCGGCGAGGACGAGATCGATCAGGATGACCTGAAGCAGCGCGGTCAGCGCCTCGGGGGTGATGAATTCAGTCATGATCGTTCATTTTTCGATAAGGACGGATCGAGCCAATGCGGCTTCCTCCGCTCGACCCAGTCCAGGACCTTCGAACGTGAGGAGCGCAGCGCAGGCACGTCCTCGGCAAGCAGCGCGAGACCGAGCGGCAGCATCCAGACACCGAGAATCGGCAGAAACGAGAGCACGCCGCCTACGATGAGCAGCGCGCCCGAGGGAATCCTCACCCAGCGGCTCGACGGCTTGAGCAGGTAGGTGACGGTGTCACCCACGCGCGGCGGCAGACGATGGACGAGCCTGTCGAGGCGCGGGTCGCCGCCGGCCATCTGGCTGGCAGCGCGCTCGGCTCCCGTCGTACGCTCGTCCGAGGTCGTGGTCATGCTCATTCCTTTGCTCCCGTGGGGGGCGCGGCGCGGCCCGCAGCCGGTGCAACCTGCTTTGCGCGGGGCAGCGCCAGCGTCAGCAGGCGCAACAGCTTGATCGCCTGCACCTCATGGGGATGCACGTCCTCGTCGGCGGCCGCAACGCGTTCCGACAGTTCCATCAGATGAGACGACAGCGGCATGTTCGAGACCGGTCGCAGCGTGTCGATCACGACGTTGGCAAAATCCGGCTCCTCCAGGCGTTCAGCGAGTGCGTCGAACATTGCCAGCAGCCGTTCATCGTCGAGATGAGGCGCCAATCGGCGATCCCGGATGAAGCTGATCACCTCGTCACGCTCGACCGGCGAAACGCGCCGGTCGGCCACCGCGACCAGCGCGCCGGCAATGACCAACGCGGCCGCAGCCTGCTCGTTCAGGCTGGCCGGGTCCGCGATCTCGATCGGATTTGAATGCTTGGCGTCAGACATCGTTGCTCCCTAAACTTGCGAAATGACCGCACGGAGCTTGCGATGGAACGACTGGTCGGAGAGAACCGAAGAGGGCCCGACGATCGCCGATCCATCGCATTCGCGCGGGACAGGTCATCCGACATCACGAGGTTTGCCGACGTTGTCGGTGTCCTCGTCAGAGGGGCCCGGATTCTTGTTCCTGCCAGACATAAAGAAGGGTCTGTCGGAATCAAGTCGATACGGCTGCGACCAGCCGCCGCATCGGTTCCGCGGTGCCGGTTTGGTTAAGCAATTACGGGAGCACCCTGATCACGTCCTCGCGATCATTCCCCACGAAGCCCCCGCGGAATGGCAGCGGAGTGCGGCGCACGCAGCTCACACCCGCTCCACGAGATGCGCACGCGATGGTCCCGGATCGAACCGGTCGCCGAAATATTGGGTTTCGTGAACCACGAGGCCGTCGCGGAATTCCATGATGCTGACCACATAGGACGGCACGCCGTCATAGCTCAGCACGAACTCGCTCACCCAGAGATCACCGCCGCCGATGATCCTGCGAACGGTGAAGCGTTTCTTGTTAGGCTGCAGCGTCCGGCTTTCCTGAATGTTGCTGCGGCCATGGATCCGCTCGCCCGATTGCGGATAATCGAGCACGGCGTCCTCGCGATAGATGTCGTGCTCCGCCTCGAAATCATTTGCGTCCGAAGCAGCCCAGTGGCGAGTGAGCGCAGCGAGTATCGCCTGGTCGTCCATCGCGGTCTCCGATCTCTGCTTTTTCACTTCGACCACCCGGACCAGAGTGAGGCCGGTGCCCGGCATGAAGATATACAATTTAGCCCTCACTGCGTACTGATCACGGATGCGAGAGATTTGCTCCCTGATCGATTGATTTGGATGATCCGGATGAAGACGAAACGCAGCCGCATGGGCGCACGCCAGATCTACAAGGCGCTGCGGGACCAAATCGTGGCGCGGGTGTATGGGACGGACGGGTTGCTGCCGTCGTCGCGTGCGCTCGCCGGCGAGATGGGCGTCGCACGATCGACCGTCACTGTCGCCTACGAGCAGCTTGCGGCCGAAGGTTTCATCGAGACACGGCATGGCGCCCGGCCGCGCGTGGCCAGCGCCGTCGTCGCACGTGGACGAACGCGCGCCTCTTCGCGCCCGCCGGCGCGCAAAATGCGGTTGTCGGCATTCGGCGAGCGGTTGCGGCAGGGCCCGCCGCGCTGGACCGAACCGCCGCGCGGGCTCATTGCGAACTTCCGTTATGGCGAGCTCTCGCCGTCGGACTTTCCGGTGCTGGCATGGAAAAGAGCCGTGACGGCTACGATGGCGCGCAAGCCCGAACGGCTGGCTTATGACGACCCTGCGGCTCGCTGCGACTGCGCAGCGCGCTTCAGGGCTATCTCTGGCGATCGCGCAGCATCCGCTGCGACCTCGACCAGATCATCGTCGTGAACGGCTCGCAGCAAGGTCTCGACATCTGCGCACGGCTGCTGCTCGACGCGGGCGACCGCTTCGTGATGGAGGACCCCGGCTACCAGATGGCGCACCACACCTTTGTGGCGACGGGCGCAATCGCCGTGCCGATCGCGGTCGACGCAGATGGATTGGAGACCGCGCGGCTCGATGGCATCGAGGCCCGCCTCGCCTATGTCACGCCGTCGCATCAATATCCGCTCGGCGGGGTGATGCCGATCGGACGCCGCCACCAATTGCTCGCCTGGGCGCGCGAGAATGAGGCCTGCGTGATCGAGGACGATTACGACAGCGAGTACCGCTACGACACCAAGCCCATCCCGCCGCTGCATGCGCTGGAGGGCAGCGACAACGTGGTCTATCTCGGGACCGTCTCCAAGACGCTGTCCCCGACCCTGCGGGTCGGCTATCTCGTGGTGCCCGCCGGACTGCGATCCCTGTTCGCCGCCGCCAAGCAGATCATGGACCGGCACACGCCGCTCGTCGAACAGGATGCGCTCGCTGGGATGTTGGAGAGCGGCGCCTATGAGGGCCACGTCAGGCGCATGCGCCGGCGCAACGCGGAGCGCCAGCGGGCGCTACTCGACGCGCTGCACGGCCGGTTCGGCGATCGCGTCCGGATCGAGGGCACGGCTGCCGGCCTGCATGTGGTGGCCTGGTTCGACGATCTGCCGCAGAAGCGTGAGGATGCGCTGATCAATGCCGCACGCATGAAGGGCGTCGGCATCTATCCCGTCTCGGCGCTGTTCACCGGACCCCGCCAGATGCGGAAGACGGTCGGCCTCGTCATGGGCTATTCGGCGCTGGAGATCGCGCAGATCGAGCGCGGCTGCAAGCTTCTCGCGCAAGCCATGGAAGAACTGGACTGACGAAACAATCGCGAACTGGCAGTTTATGACAGGCCAGATTCCGGCTATCTCCGGACCTGACACGGAGACAGCCATGTACATTCCCCCCGCCTTTAGGGATGACGACATCGAGAGCATTCGGGCGACCATCCGCGGCGCACGCCTCGCCAGCCTCGTGACGGCCACCACCGATGGCCCGGTTGCGACCCCGCTGCCGCTCTTCCTTGACGAGGGCGAAGGCGAGCACGGCGTGCTGTATGGGCATATCGCCAAGGCCAACCCGCAATGGAAGCTGACGCCGATCGGACATGCACTCGCGATCTTCAGCGGTCCCGATGCCTATGTGACGCCGTCCTGGTACGCGACCAAAGAGGAGACTGGAAAAGTCGTGCCGACCTGGAATTACGTGGCGGTGCATGCGTATGGCCAGGTCGAATTCTTCCAGGAGCCGGAGCGACTGCTCGGCGTCGTGACGCGGCTGACGAACAGGCACGAAGGCGCGCGCGCCAAGCCATGGGCCGTCGATGATGCGCCCGCTGATTTCATCGCCGCGCAGCTGCGCGGGATCGTCGGCGTGCGCATTCCCGTCGTACGGTTCGAGGGCAAGCGCAAGATGAGCCAGAACCGGCCCGAGGCCGACCGCGTTCGCGTCGCGCAAGGTCTTGCGACAAGCGATGATCCCAGTGATCGCGAGGTTGCGCCCCTGATCCCGCTTCCGGTCTGACGACAGCTCTTTTCCGGCCTTCGCCGGCCGGAAACATGCCCCAGTCAGCTCGCGCAGGAACGAACTGTGACGCGCTCGTTCCTGACGACGGCTTCGACCGTCCTGCGCGCAACGGCATCGAAATCCGACGGTGCAAGATAGCCCTGGGCATAAGCTTCCTGCGTCAGGCGCTCGATGCGCTTGTCCTCGCCGGTCGACCATTGCCGGGCGATGTAGTCAGCACCGGGTTTGCCATAGATCGTGGGATAATGTTCGGTGTCGGTCTGACGGCGGTAGTAATATCCGCCGAGTGAGCTGATGAACTGCTTCCGCCCCTCGCCTGCGCAGCGGGACCCATAGGGGCGTTCGAGCGCCAGCGCGGCGCTACGGCGCGAGCTTGCTCTCCCATCCACGAAGATCGCTTCATTGGAGCCGTAACCCGGACCGTCGATGATCGGACTTGCTTGCTGGGCTGCCTTTTGCGGCGCGAATGCCCATGCGGCGACCTGATAGACGACGAGGGCCCAGACGATGAACCAGGCACGGTTCATCTCGCGTTCGTCCCGCGTTGCTTCGGCAGGCACACAGGAGACGGATCGGACCATAGGCCGGGACCGGCAAACTGGAGGACCGTGAGGCGGATCTCCTCCGGAAAATCCTCCTTGATGATGCCTTTTTGCTCGAAGGCCTCGGCCAGTTGCGCCTGGACGCGAACGTCCAGCGGCGTCGAGTATGCGGCGTTGGCCTGATCGCGCTTCTTTTCGCTACAGAACATCGCCAGTGCCGGGTTTGGACAGTCGAAGATCTTCATGTAGCCCCGCGCATAGGCCGACGTGGCCGCAATGAGATTCGCTTTCATCGTCCTGTCGCACGGCGACATCGCATAGGCGGTGCCTGCCTGCAGCGCGTCCATCCGCAGCGCATCGAGTTGCGGATCCTTGTCGCTTTGCAGGGTGTGCTTGGCCTCCCACGCCTTGCGTTCATGTGCCTTGGCGCTCTCGTCGCCGAATGTGACAGTGAGTGTCGGCTTCAACTCTCCGACCGGCGAAGAGGAAGCGACAGTCGTGGGAAAGCCACGCATCGCCCAGGAGATGCCGACGAAGGTGGTGACGAACGCCATGAAAGTGAAAAGAACGAAGCGGCCCATGATGTGCACTCGAATTGCCGAGCGCAACCTAACGGTGTCGCGTTAAGAGACGTACTAATATGCGGGTTCCAGCTCCGCAGGGTAAATGAACGTCTAAGGATGTCCTAACGAAACGCGGATATTTTCCGAAGACGTCGAAGAGCTGCGGTCGGGAACTAACGTGCAGGCCGATCCGTTACTGCACGTCACGGCATCTCCCGACAGGATCCCTCATGTGCCGCTGGATCGCATACCGGGGCGAGACGACGTCCTTCGAGCCCTATGTCACCGAGCCCGAGCATTCACTGGTCGCGCAGAGCATCCGCTCGCTTCAGTCGACGGCGGGATCGAACGGTGACGGCTTTGGTCTCGGCTGGTACGGCGAACATCCGGAGCCCGGCCTGTATCGCGAGACGCGCCCGGCGTGGTCGGACGAGAACCTGCGCTATCTTTGCCGCCATCTGCGCTCGCATCTGTTCTTCGCGCATGTACGCGCGGCCACCGGCACCGCGGTGACGCGGCAGAATTGCCATCCCTTCGCCTGTGGCCAGTGGATGTTCATGCACAATGGATTCGTCGGAAGCTGGAATCGGCTGCGGCGCAAGGTCGAGGCGCTGATTCCCGATGCCTATTACCCATCGCGGCTGGGCACGACCGATTCGGAAGCCGTGTTCCTTGCCATGATGGGCGCGGGCCTGGACAGCGATCCGCTCGGCGCAACGCAGCACGTGCTGCAGGCCCTCGTCGGTCTCGTCAACGAAGGTCAGCTCCGCGAGCGGCTGCGCTTCACCAGCGCGATCGCCAACGGCCGTGATCTCTACGCGTTCCGGGTTGCGGTCAACGACGCCGCGAACACGCTGTATTACCGCGAGGCAGGCGATGAGGTCGTCGTCGTGTCCGAGCCGTTCGACAAGGAGGAGGATTGGGCCGAAGTGCCGCCCAATCACGCCCTGATCGCGCGTGCATCCGAAACCGTGAAGATAGTTCCGTTCCCGCTTGCAATTTCAGGTGAGTGCGACGCGGAACCGGTCCCGGCCAGAAGGATTATTGCCCGCAGGTAATATCGGCCGGGTGGCACGATGGCATTGTCTTCAGACGTTTTGAAACTGCTGCGGCTGGATCCCTCCGACGACAGGCAGCACCTCGTCATTCGCTCCGCCGGCGGCAGCGGCAAGGCGGCGGAGTATTCCTTCGGCATCGAGGAGGAATACTTCCTCGCCGATCGCCGCAGCCTGGAGGTCGCGATCCAGACTCCCGACGCGCTGTTCGAGTCGGCGAACTGGTCGACCGGCGGCCAGGCGATGCGGGAGATGCTGCAATCCCAGCTCGAGGTCGCCACCAACATTCACGTCGAAGTCAACGACGCGCGCGAGGAGCTCCGCTTCCTTCGCCGCGAGGTCGCGAACGTCGCCACGCAGTACGGCTTCGTGATCATGGCCTGCGGCACGCACCCGACCGCGGTCTGGCGCATGTCCCAGCCGAGCCCGAAACCGCGCTACGAGGAGATGATCGAGGATCTGCGCAGCATCGGCCACCGCAACATGATGTGCGGCATGCATGTGCACGTCCAGCTGCCAGATCCCGAGAAGCGCATGGCAGTGATGCGGGCGATGCTGCCGCATCTGCCGCTATTCATCGCACTCTCCGCCTCCTCCCCGTTCTGGAATTCGCACAAGACCGGGCTGAAGGGTTACCGGCTCGCCGCCTACTCCGAGCTGCCGCGCACTGGCCTGCCCGAACTGTTCGAGGACAGGCAGGATTACGACGAATATGTCGGCGCGTTGCAGCGCTCCGGCGTGATTCCCGATGAGAGCCACATCTGGTGGGCGATGCGGCCCTCGATGCGGCATCCGACCCTCGAACTTCGCGCGCCGGATACCTGCACCTTCATCGACGATGCCGTTGCCATTGCATCGCTCTACCGCTGCCTGACCCGCCATCTCTACCTGCGACCTCATCTGTCGAAGGAGGTCACCGTGGTCGAGCGCGCGATTGCGGTGGAAAACAAATGGCGCGCCCAGCGCTACGGTACCGATTGCATCTTCGCCTCGAAGGACGGGCCGGTCACGATCTCGGAGCTGCTCTCCCGCGTGATCGACGACATTGCCGCAGACGCAGGCGCGCTGAACTGCGCCGCCGAGGTCGAGCACTGCCGGACCATCGTCGAGCGCGGCAGCTCCGCAGAATTCCAGCTTCGCGCCTATCGCGAAAACGGCGACGACATCGCGGCCGTGTCACGGTGGATTGCGACATCCACCACATCGGGAACGAGCGCTCCGATCGGAAGCGTTTCTGCGCCGTCATAACGCCCAGGCAAGCTTCGGGAACGAAATGTCGTCCTGAATTCGGGCACCTTGGAGAAACGCATGAATCACGTCACCTCTTGCACCGGCTGCGGCCATGGACTTGTTCCGATGCTTTCGGCAAAGGGCCGCGCGGAGCTCGGCTGTCTCTGGTGCGAAGGCGTCGACGTGCGAACGACGGACATGGCGAAGTGGGCGGACAGCCCGTCCGGCAAGCCTGAACGGGCTGCCCGTCAGCCGTTCGAATGAGCGTCCTCCGGTCAGACCCTCGCCGGCACGCGTTGCGGCGGCATATTGCCGGACTGCGGGAGACGATCAGCCGCTGACTTTCGCGGCGGCCGGCGCCGCGGGACGTAGAGACAGGTGACGAGGATCGGCTCGTCATCGCCGAGCGCTGCACGCTCCTTGGCGAGCAGGCTCATGACCGAACGCATCTTGAGGATTTCCTCCGCGACGAAGGTGCAATCCTCGTCCCGGTCGACCTGCTCACGCATGATGGCTTCGGCCTCGAGCATGCTGACGCGAAGCGCTCTAATGGTTCTGCGGATTTCGTTGATGCGGTTGTCCATCGCTGCCTCCATCACGGGTGCAGCATAAGAACAAAACATGAACAAAACGTCAAGACCTCCGACGGCCCCCAAGACCCCGCGGACCAAGACCCCGCGGACCCAGACCTCACAGGGCGAAGGCTACTCCGCCGCCTGACGCACGTGGCGCGCGGTCGGCGTGCGCATGGTGACGAGTTCCTCGGCCGCGGTCGGGTGTAGCGCGATCGTGGCGTCGAAATCGGCCTTGGTCGCTTTCATCTTCACCGCGATCGCGACCGCCTGGGTGATCTCGGCGGCGGCATCGCCGACGATGTGGCAGCCCAGCACGCGATCGGTCGCGCCGTCGACGACGAGCTTCATCAACACGCGTGTGTCGCGGCCCGACATCGTCGCCTTGATGGGGCGGAACGTCGTCTTGTAGATGTCGACGTGGCTGAATTGCGCGCGCGCCTCGGTTTCCGTCAAACCAACCGTGCCGACCTCCGGCTGCGAGAACACGGCGGTCGGGATGTTGGCATGATCGACCCTGACCTCGCGCTTGCCGAACACGGTATCGGCAAAGGCATGGCCCTCGCGGATCGCCACCGGGGTCAAGTTAAAGCGGTGGGTGACGTCGCCGATCGCGTAGATGCTGTCGACCGAGCTCTTGGAGAAATGGTCGACGGCAATGCCGCCGTTCGCAGGATTGATGGCGACGTCGGCGTTCTCTAGGCCGAGATTGGCGACGTTGGGGTGGCGGCCGATCGCGAACATCACCTGATCGGAAGCGAGGCTCGAACCGTTCGACAGATGGGTGGTGAACTCCTCGTCGTGGCGGTCGACCTTGCTCACGGTGCAGCCGGTGAGGATGGTGATGCCCTGCTTCTCCATCTCGGCGCGGACATGGCTGCGAACATCCTCGTCAAAACCGCGAAGAATGTTGTCGCCGCGATAGATCACGGTGACGTCGGAACCGAAGCCGGCGAAGATGCCGGCGAATTCCAGCGCGATGTAGCCGCCGCCCTGGATCACGATCCGCTTCGGCAGCTTTTTCAGGTGGAACGCCTCGTTGGAGGAGATCACATGCTCGATGCCGGGGATCGACGCGCCGTGGTTCGGCGCACCGCCGGTGGCGATCAGGATGTATTTCGCGGTGATCCTCTTGTCGTTCTCGAGCAGGCGGACGGTGTGCTTGTCCTCGATCACCGCCCGGCTCTTGACGACCTGCGCGCCCGACTTCTCGACGTTCGTCGTGTAGGCCGCCTCCAGCCGCGCGATCTCCTTGTCCTTGTTGGCGATCAGCGTCGGCCAGTCGAAGGTGGCGGGCGGAACGGTCCAGCCGAAACCCGCGGCCTCCTCGAGCTCGTGACGGACGTGCGAGCCGATCACGAACAGCTTCTTCGGCACGCAGCCGCGGATCACGCAGGTGCCGCCCATGCGGTACTCTTCCGCGATCATCACGCGGGCGCCATGGCCGGCCGCGATGCGGGCGGCTCGCACGCCGCCCGAGCCACCGCCGATGACGAAGAGGTCGACGTCGAATTCAGCCATTGTCCACTCCGACCCCCACCAGGAATTACTGATCAGATGGGTTCTGTCAGACCTCCTTGCCACGCTTGCGCATCTCGGCGCGGAAGGCCCCCATCACGGTCTCGGCAAACTCATGGGCCCAGGAGTTCATGAAGGCCATGCTGGCCCCGATCGCGCGCGGCTCGGCCTCGATCAGCTTCTTGCCCAGCGGCGACTTGTAGAAGGTCACGAGATCCTTCAGCTCCTGCTCGGTGAACTCGTTGGCATAGATCTGCGCCATGCCGTCGCCGATCTCGCTCTGGCGGCCGGCGAGCTGCTGAGCCACGATCGGGGCGACCTCGTTGAGGTCCTTCTGGTAGTTAAGGTTCTGCTGGATCAGCGCGATCTTGGTCTTCTCGACCATGCCAGGCACGGCGCCGGCATACATCCCGCTCGCGTTCTTGATCTGCAAAATCTCCTTGGCCGCCGCAATCGCCGCAGGCGAGGCCTTCTGGGCCGGCGCAGCGGCCTTGGGCGCGGCCTGCTGCGCCATGGCCGGGGTGACCGAAAGCGCCAGTCCCACAGCGAGGGTCGCGGCCGGCAAGATTTTCAACACGTTCTTCATTCCTGGTCTCCTTTCGGCTTTCGCCGTTCAATCACGCGAATTCCTTCGCCACCCGCCAGAACGGCCGAACCGGCCAAGCCGATGAACAAGCCATGCTCGACCACGCCGGGGATGGCGCTCAACGCCTTGGCGAGACCGGGTGGATCCACGATTTGTCCGAGCTGGGCATCGACGATCCAGTGGCCGCCATCGGTGACGAAAACGTGGCCGTCTTTGGCCTTGCGGACTGCCATTTGCCCGGAAACGCCGCATTCGGCAAATGCCTTCTCGATGGCACGGCGCGTCGCGCCGAGCCCGAACGGGATCACCTCGACCGGCAGCGGAAACTTGCCGAGCGTCGGCACCCATTTGCTGTCGTCGGCGATCACGATCATGCGATCCGAGGCGGCCGCCACGATCTTCTCGCGCAGCAGCGCGCCGCCGCCGCCCTTGATCAGATTGAGCGCGGGATCGATTTCGTCGGCGCCATCGACGGTGATGTCGAGATGGTCGATATCGTCCAGCGTGGTCAGCGGCACGCCGCAGCGCATCGCGTCCGCGCGCGTCGCCTCTGAGGTCGGCACGCCGATCACCTTGAGCCCCGCGGCGACACGCTCGCCGAGCAGCTCGACGAAATGTTTCGCGGTCGAGCCGGTGCCGAGCCCGAGCTGCATGCCGTCACGCACCTCCTCGAGGGCGCGCGCTGCAGCCTGCCGCTTCAACTGGTCCATGTTCACGTATTGCGCCCGCCTTTGAATAGAGAATGCGCCGTCCGGGTTGTGGCCGGTTGCGGCGGCCTATGTAGCCTCGTTTTTCGCCGGAGAACAGGGTCTGGGAACAGGCCTATAAGCGCATCTTATGGCGTCGCCCCTTGCTTCGATGCGGCAGGGCCGGTAGCGCTTCCTCATGACCTCCCCGCACACCATCGTTTTCGATCTCGACGGCACGCTTGTGGATACGGCGCCCGACCTGATCACCGCGCTCAATCACGTGCTCGACCGCGAAGGGCTACCGCCCGTGCCGATGGCCTCGGCCCGCAACATGATCGGCGCCGGCGCCCGCAAGCTGCTCGAGCGGGGGCTGGAGGCCGAGGGCCGCACCGTCACCCCCGCCGACATGGACCGGATGACGGCGGACTTCATCGCCTATTACGCCGACCATATCGCGGTCGAATCCCGCCCATTCGAGGGGCTCGAGGCCGCGCTCGACCATTTTGCCGCGCAAGGCCATCGCCTCGCGGTCTGCACCAACAAGCTGGAATGGCTGTCGAAGCGGCTGCTGGACCAGCTTGACCTCAGCCGCCGTTTCGCGGCGATCTGCGGCGCCGACACCTTTGGCGTCCAAAAGCCCGACCCGACCATCTTTCGCGAGACCGTGGCGAGGGCGGGCGGAGAGGTCAAAGCCAGCATCATGGTCGGTGACGCCGGAACCGATGTTGGCGTCGCCCGGAGGGCGGGTGTGCCCGTGATCGGAGTCAGCTTCGGCTACACGGACGTGCCGATCGCCGAGCTGAAGCCCGACCGGCTGATCCATCACATGCGCGACCTGCCGGCCGCGGCCAGCAGCCTGATGATGGCCTAACTACCATAACATACTGAGTTAGCTCGATTATTTTGCGGAACCCCGCGTTAACCATCTATTATCTATGCGCCGCGCGCCGGTTGCCTGCCCCAAACGACGCTCCTATGGTCCGGCCGGGGATGTGGCGGTTCGTCGCAGTAGAAGTGGATGGGTTATGGGTCGTGTCATCGCGATTGCGTTAGCGGGAGCGAGCCTCCTGGGGGCAACAAGTCTCGGCGGCTGCTCCTCGATGTCCTGGGACATGTTCAAATCAGACCCGCCGACCGTCCAGGTCCGGCTCGAATCCAATCCCCCGGGTGCTGACGCCACGACATCGCTGGGTGCGGGCTGCAAGACCCCCTGCTCCGTCTCGGTTCCCGCCCCAGACGCTCCCTTTACGGTCGCTTACGCGCTGCCCAAATACCAGTCGGCGAGCATACCGGTGAATGTGATCAAGAATCCCGGCGATTTCACCACGCCGGCTTCTGTGACCACCGACCCGAATCCGGTGTTTGCGGAGCTCCAGCCGGCCACCCCGCCCAAACCGGTCCGCAAGCCGCACCGGCCGAAGAAGCCGAAACCGGCCGCAGCCGCGCCGGCCGCGGCCCCGGCCGATTCTACACCTGTTGCCGCCTCGCCGTTCCCCGATCCGAACGCGGGCACGCGCTGATCCAAGCGGCTATCCAAGCGCTGACCTACGTATACCACCCGATTGTCCTAGCCGCGTCCGATGGTTAGATTGGTTCTACGGCACCGCTGAAGCAGAGGTGCGCCCGTCGCCGTCAGTGACAAGGCATTTGGTATGAACGGACCTTCCGCGAACTCTCTCACAACGGCGAGTCCCCGCGCCGCGCTGTCGAGCGCGATGACCGATCCGTTCGGGCGGACCATCAGCTATCTGCGCGTGTCCGTCACCGACCGCTGCGACCTGCGCTGCTTCTACTGCATGTCGGAAGACATGACGTTCCTGCCCAAGGCGGACCTTCTGACGCTGGAGGAGCTTGACCGGCTTTGCTCGGCCTTCATCGCCAAGGGCGTGAAGAAGCTGCGGCTCACCGGCGGCGAGCCCTTGGTCCGCCGCAACGTGATGACGCTGGTGCGCTCGCTGTCGCGCCATTTGTCCAGCGGCGCCTTGAACGAGCTGACGCTGACCACCAACGGCACCCAGCTTGCGAAACACGCACGGGACCTCGCCGATTGCGGCGTCCGCCGCATCAACGTCTCGCTCGACACGCTCGATCCCCGGAAGTTTCGCGAGATCACCCGCTGGGGCGAGATCGACAAGGTGCTGGAAGGCATCGAGGCCGCGCGTGCCGCAGGGCTCGGCGTCAAGATCAACGCTGTGGCGCTGAAGAACCTCAACGAGGACGAGCTTCCCGAGCTGATGCGCTGGGCCCACGGCAAGGGCATGGGCCTGACGCTGATCGAGGTGATGCCGATGGGCGAGATCGGATCGGGACGGCTCGACCAATATCTGCCGCTATCGCTCGTGCGCGCCCGCCTCGCCCAGCAATTCACGCTGACAGACTTAGCCGAGACCACGGGCGGACCGGCGCGCTATGTCAGCGTCGCCGAGACCGGCGGCAAGCTCGGCTTCATCACGCCGATGACCCATAACTTCTGTGAATCCTGCAACCGGGTGCGCATCACCTGCACGGGAACGCTGCACACCTGCCTCGGTCACGAGGATGCTTCCGATTTGCGCAAACCTCTGCGTGCATCGAGCGAGGATGTGCTGCTTGCGGATGCGATCGACCGCGCCATCGGGTTGAAGCCCAAGGGCCACGATTTCATCATCGACCGCCGCCACGACCGTCCCAGCGTCAGCAGGCACATGAGCGTCACCGGCGGCTGACGGTCTGCCTCACTAACCTAAGCTTTTGACAGCGCGTCAATTTGTCCATTTTCCGATTGACGGCACGCCAAGCCGCTGGTTTGGTGCGACCGCCTTTGCTTGCCCGGCAACATAAGCCGGCCCGCCCGTTGGCGGTCGCGGTCAAGACGGCAAGGCGCGAGGGGAGGACTGACGCCGCAACGCTTTCGGAATTCGATCCATGCGGTCGTGTGCATTTTGCGCGCGAGCCGAGCGATGTGTGCTGAAGCCTTCCGTGAAGTGTAAGGCCGCGACGGAGAGAAAGTAAGATGCGTCCATTGCTGGCGCTGAGCAACGCCATCGACGCCCTCAACGAAAAGATTGGGTACGTCTGTAACCTGCTCGTGCTCCTGGCGTGCCTGGTCAGCGCGGCCAACGCCATGATCCGCTACGCCTTCAACGACTCCTCGAACGGCTGGCTGGAGCTGCAATGGTACATGTTCGCCATCATCGTGATGTTCGGATCGTCCTACACTTTCAAGCGCAATGAGCATGTGCGGGTCGAGATCTTCTACCTGACCCTGTCCGAGCGCGGCCAACTCTGGCTCGACATGATCGGCACGCTGTTCTTCCTGATCCCCTCCTGTCTCCTGCTCGCTTATCTGTCCTGGCCGTTTTTCATGCAGGCCTATAGCGTCGGCGAGATGTCGGCCAATGCCGGCGGCCTGATCCGCTGGCCGATCAAGTTCGTGATTCCCGCCGGCTTCGTCATGCTGGCGCTCCAGGGTGTTTCCGAGGTCATCAAGCGTATGGCGGCTCTCCAGGGCTATGTGACGATCGACGCCAAGTATGAGAGGCCGACCCAATGATTACGCTGGAGATGATGCCGCCGTTGATGTTCGGCGGCCTGGTTCTGGCGATGCTGATCGGCTTCCCCGTTGCGTTCACGCTGGCGGCCGTCGGCCTGTCCTTCGGCTTTCTCGCCATCCATCTCGGCTTCTTCGATCTCAACTTCCTCCAGGCGATCCCCGGCCGCGTGTTCGGCAGCGTGCTCTCCAACGAGCTCCTGCTCGCGATCCCGTTCTTCACTTTCATGGGCGCCATATTGGAGAGATGCGGACTTGCTGAGGACATGCTGGATTCGATGGGCCAGCTGTTCGGCCCGGTCCGCGGCGGCCTCGGCTATTCCGTCATCATCGTCGGCTTCATCCTGGGCGCCATCACCGGCACGGTGGCGGCACAGGTGATCGCCATGGCGCTGATCTCGATGCCGGTGATGATCCGCTACGGCTACAACATGCGCTACATCACCGGCGTGTTGGCTGCCTCCGGCACGATCACGCAGCTCGTACCGCCGTCGCTGGTACTGATCGTGCTCGCCGACCAGCTCGGCAAGTCGGTCGGCGACATGTATCTCGGCGCCTGGGGCCCCTCGGTGTTCCAGATCATGCTGTTCGCCGGCTATACCTTCGTCCTCGGCCTGATCAAGCCGGGCCACGTGCCGCCGGTGCCGAAAGAGGCCCGTACGCTGACCGGCTGGGCGCTGTGGAAGAAGTGCCTGATGGGCATCATCCCCTCGGCCGTGCTGATCTTCGTCGTACTCGGCACCATGATGATGGGCCTTGCCACGCCGACCGAAGCCGGCGCGATGGGGGCCGTGGGCGCGATCGTGCTCGCCGCGATCCACCACAAGGACTTCTCCTCGACCGACAACAAGGTGTTGATCATCGGCGTGATCGCCGCCGGCATCGGCACCATCATCGCGATTTTGTTCAGCGAGAATTTGATCTTCAAGCTCGCCTTCGCGGTGACCTATCTGGCGGTGGCGTGGATCTGCATCCGGGCCGCGCGCATCCCCGACCTGCGCGACCTGATCACGCAAGGGTACCAGTCCACCATGCGCCTCACCTGCATGGTCACCTTCATCCTGATCGGGTCGACCTGCTTCTCGGTGGTATTCCTCGGCGTCTCCGGCGGTGTCTGGCTTGAGCACCTCCTGACCTCGCTGCCCGGCGGGGTCTGGGGCTTCCTGATCTTCATCAATCTCTTCATCTTCTTCCTGGCGTTCTTCCTCGACTTCTTCGAGATCGCCTTCATCATCCTGCCGATGATCGCGCCGATCGCGCAGAAGATTCTCGCCCCCGTGGTGGGACCGGACGCTGCGCTGATCTGGTTCGGCGTGATGCTGTGCGTGAACATGCAGACCTCGTTCCTGCATCCGCCGTTCGGCTTTGCGCTGTTCTACCTGCGCGGCGTCGCGCCGAAGGAAGTGAAGAGCTCCGACATCTACTGGGGCGCGATGCCCTGGATCGGCCTCCAGATGATCATGGTGTTGCTGGTGATCATCTTCCCGTCCGTGGTCACGGGCCTGCTCGACAAGCCCCTCAATGTCGATCTCGACAAGGTCAAGATCGAGGTGCCGCAGATCGAGCTGCCTCCGCTGGATCTCGGGCCGCCGCAGCAATAGCTGTCACCGCCCTCGCCGTCGTGTTCCGCCTTGGCGGAGCATGACGCGCGCGCCGCGGCACGTGACAATCGCGACAAACGCAGGCATACCGGCCCATCCTCCAACCTGTGGACGCCGCTCATGCCTCGATCGCACCAAGCTCCTTCGCTCGTTGCTCCGTTGATGGCCTCTCTCTGGCTGGCTTGTGCCGCGACAATGGCGCACGCGGAACCGGTGACCGATGTCCATGCGCTTGCGCAAAAGGAGCAGCAGCCGCTGCTCGACACGCTGCGCGATCTCGTCAACATCGAATCCGGCAGCAAGGACATCGACGGCCTGAACCAGATCGCCGAGCGCGTCGCCGGCCAGCTCAGGCAGCTCGGCGGCACGGTGGAGATTCTGCAACCCACCGACATCTACCGCCTCGACGATACGCCCGACAAGATCGGCCCGGCCGTGCACGCCACGTTCAAGGGGACCGGCAGCAAGAAGATCATGCTGATTGCCCACATGGACACGGTCTACCTGAAGGGCATGCTGAAGGACCAGCCATTCCGCATCGACGGCGACAGGGCCTACGGTCTCGGCATTGCCGACGACAAGCAGGGCGTCGCGCTCATTCTCCATAGCGTGGCGATGCTGCAGAAACTGAACTTCAAGGATTACGGCACGCTCACGGTGCTCACCAACGGCGACGAAGAAATCTCCTCGCCCGGCTGGCGCAGCACCATCACCAAATTCGCCTCGGATCAGGATGTGGTGTTCTCCTTCGAAGGCGGCGGCACCGACGGCACGCTGCGGCTCGCCACCAGCGGCATCGGCTCGGCCTATCTCACGGTGCGAGGCAAGTCGTCCCATGCCGGCTCGCGGCCCGAGGGCGGCATCAATGCGCTGTACGAGCTCTCGCACCAGGTGCTCCAAATGAAGGACCTGTCCAGGCCCGAGCAGGGCCTGAAGCTGAACTGGACGGTCTCCAAGGCCGGCACCAATCGCAACGTGATCCCTGCCGACGCCACGGCCCAGGCCGATGCGCGCGCGCTCAAGGTGTCGGATTTCGACGAGTTGCAGAAGGCACTGCAGGACAAGATCAAAAATCGCCTGCTTCCCGACTCCAAGGTCGAGCTGAAGTTCGAGGTGCGCCGCCCGCCGTTAGAGGCCAACGACGCCTCGCGCCGCGTGGCGGCCTACGGCAAGATGATCTATGGGGAGATCGGACTGTCCCTCAAGGTCGACGAGAAGGCGACCGGCGGCGGCACCGACGCCGCGTTTGCCGCGCTTAAAACCAACGGCGCCGTGGTGGAAGGCATGGGCCTGTCGGGCTTCGGCGCGCATTCCAACGATGCCGAATACGTGCAGCTCAACAGCATCGTGCCGCGTCTTTATCTGACGACGCGTATGATCATGGATCTGTCCACTGGCAAGCTGAAATAGCCGACGCTTTCCGTCTCGCCGCTATCGCGGCGAACCGCCTTCCCCCCCAAGTGGAGAGGGTGAAGAGACCGCCTTCTCCGCCAGCCGAAACCGCAGCGTGAACTCCGCGCCGCCCCCGGGGAGATTTTCCACCGCGACCGTCGCGGCGTGATCGTCGGCGACGCCGCGCACGATCGAAAGTCCCAGGCCCGCACCGTCGCTGCGCTGGCGGTCACGGCGCCAGAAGCGCTGGAAGATCAACTCGCGCTCGGCCTCCGCAATGCCCGGGCCGCAATCGCGCACCCGCACCGAGCCGTCCTCGCCGACCTCGACATCCACGGAAGTGTCCTTGGCCGTGAACTTGATGGCGTTTTCGGCAAGGTTGAAGATCGCGCGCTGAAGCATCTCCGCATTGCCGTGGATCATGACCGGCGCGTCGGTGCCCTTCAGTGCGATGTCCTTGTGCTGCGCGATCGCGAACGGGGCGATCGCGCCGACCACCTCGGCGCAGACGGCGCGCAAGTCCGTGGTCTCGCCGGGATCGAGCACCAGCGTGTCGAGCTCGGCGATCTCCAGCAACTGGGCGACGATGCGGCTCATGGCTTCGATGTCGCCATGCAGCGCCTGCCGTGCCGCCCCGTCGCCGAGCGTCTCGATCCGCGTACGCAGGATCGTGAGCGGCGTGCGCAGTTGATGCGCGGCGTCGGCCGTGAACTGCCGCTGCACCCGGAAGCCGTCCTCGAGGCGGTCGAGCGCCTGGTTCACCGCGGTCACGAGCGGCATGATCTCACGCGGAATCTGCTCCGTCGGCAGGCGGATGTGGGTACGCGCCGGGCCGATATTGCTGGCTTCCTCGGAGGCCTTCCACAGCGGGGCGATCGCGCGGCGGAAGATGATGATGTCGGTTGCGAGCAGGACCAGCAGGATCGGGATGGTGATCCACCCGACTCGCCGAAAGAAATTCGAGACGATGTCGTCGATGATGACGTCGCGATGCGCGAGATCCTCGGCGACCTGGACGCGCACCCGCTTGCCGTCGATGATCCGGGTGTAGCCGGCGCCGGAAATCGTCTCGGACGGCCGAAGCGCCGCGGCGCCCGGCCGCCGGTGCGAGGAAAACAGCAACCGGCCTTCGCCATCGCGGATGTCGTATTGATAGCGGCCGTAAGCGTCCGAATAGAGCCCGCGCAGGCTGTCGGGCAGGTTGAACGTCAGCGAGCCGTCCGGCTGGGCGACGATGCGTTCCGCCAGCACCTCGGCCTGGGCGCGCATGCCGTCGTGGTGCAACTGGTCGATCTCGGAATTGAGCAGCCAGAACAGCACCAGCGGCAGGACGATCGCGACCATCGCGACCGCCACGATATGCAGGAATACGATCCGCCAGATCAGCGATTTGAACGTGAACGATCTGGCATGGCCGCCGGCAGCCACGCTATTTTTCCTCGGCCATGAGATAGCCGACCCCGCGGATGGTGTGGATCACCACCCTGGCGCCGTGCTCGGCGAGCTGCTTGCGCAGCCGCGAGACGTAGACCTCGACGGCGTTGGAGGCGACCTCGCCCTCGAGCCCGAAGATGTGGTCCTCGACGTTCTTCTTCGGCACCACCCGCCCCTGCCGGCGCAGCAGGATCTCCAGCACCGAGGTCTCGCGCGCCGAGATGATCCGCGGCTGGTCGTCGACGAAGATCTGGCGGCTCTCGGTGTCGTAGACGAGGTTGGCAAGGCGCAGCGAGCGGCCCAGCAGCTGGCCCGGCCGGCGCAGGATCGCCTCCAGCCGCGCCACCAGTTCCTCCATCGCGAACGGCTTTGCGAGATAATCGTCGGCGCCGCTACGCAGGCCGGTAACCCGGTCCTGCAAGCCGCCACGCGCGGTCAGCACCAGCACCGGCAGCGGCTCCATCTGCCGGCGCAGCTCGCGCAGCACCGACAGGCCGTCGCCGTCGGGCAGACCGAGGTCGAGGATCATCGCGGCATAGCTGACGCTGCTCACCGCCTCGCGCGCCTCGGCCGCGCTGCCGACGATGTCGCTCTCATAGCCGGCCGCCGCCAGCCCGCCGGCCACGAGCCGCGACAGCTCGACATTGTCCTCGACGATCAGAAGGCGCATCAAAGTCCCGCCGGATGTTCCGGTGTCACGCGCGGCTCGCGCCGCATCTAGCGCTCTTTTCCAGCATTCGGGGCGCCGCGGCCAGCGGAAAAAGCGCCTGTCCGATCGCCCTCTTGTCAGGTTCGTGTAAGCCACGGCGAGGCATCAGCTCGTAGGATGGGTTTCGCTGCGCGCTACCCGTCCTACAGACTGATCCGCTCCAAACGAGACTCTCCGCAAACCCTAACGAGAGCAACGCATGCACATCCCGAGGTTCGCACTCGCCTCCGCATTCTGCCTGGCGGCGACGCTCGCCCACGCGGCCGGCTTTCGTTTCATCAAGGTGCCGGCCGGGGCCGGCTTTCCGGCGTTGCAGGCGGCCGTGTGGTCTCCCTGTCAGGAGCAGGCCGGCGAAGTGAAGCTTCGCGCGATCACTCTGCCTGGGACGCAAAACTGCGCGGTCTCTGGTGAAAAGCTGCCCTTGATCGTGATCTCGCATGGCTTTGGAGGAGATTTCGCCGGCCATCATGATACGGCCGAGGTGCTCGCCGATGGCGGCTTCGTCGTTGCCGCGCTCGACCATCCGGTCGACGCCGGCGGCGGCGACATGAGCCGTGCGGACACGCTGGCCGCATTGACGGAGCGTCCGGCCGACGTCACGAGATTGATCGACCATATGCTCACCGCGTGGTCCGATCATGCGAAGCTCGACCGCGACCATGGCGGGTTCTTTGGTTTTTCCAGGGGCGGCTACACCGGCCTGGTGGTCGCGGGCGCCAATCCCGATCTGCGAAAGGCCATCGCCCTGTGCCCGGAAAATTCTCCGAAACCCAGCTGCGCAGAGCTGCGACGAAACGAGATCCCGGTACAGGCCTTCGCGCATGATCCGCGCGTCAAGGCCCTCGTCATTGCCGATCCCGCGTTCGGTCCATTGTTCGGCCGGGACGCCTTGAAGGACGCAACAATCCCGATTCAGCTTTGGGCGTCGGCGCTGAGTGGAGAGGATAAAACCGGCGGCGAGGTCACGCTGGACTATGTTTCAGTGATTGAGCACGACCTGCCGGTCAGACCCGACTATCATCTCGTGCCGAACGCTGGCCATTTTGCATTCCTTCCGCCCTGCACGCCGGGCTTGGCGAAGAAGCGTCCCGACGTCTGCACCGACAGGCCGGGGTTCGACCGTGCCGCCTTTCACGCGCAGTTCAACGCTGCCGCACTGGCCTTCTTCCGAAAACATCTGGTGAGCGCTGGTCCGTAGCTCGCGGGATGGGACTCGCAAAGCGAGAGCCATCCCAGGTCTCCATCATGTCGCCGATATCTTGGTAAGTTTCCTACCCGTGGGCTACCTCGGATGATCGCCTCATCGAGGTGATGCGCGTCGATTTATCGAACTTTCATTGGGGCAAAGCGGCTCCGAGCGCCGAACTGTACAGCACTTCGACAGGGCGGAAGCGCACTAACTCCACTCGGTCGAGAAAGCCTCTGACTGGCTCCCAGCTGGACAGGAGAGCCCTGAGAGCCGGCCTCGGGTCAGGCAAGGCACCCGACAATGTGACGTGAGGCACCCAAGCTCCCGGTCGATAATGCGCATGAACCTTAAGATCGGGAAGTGCAGTTTGTATTGCCTGATGCCGTGCAAGCAACGCGGGCGTCACAACGGGCACTGCCCATAGAACGGTATTGTCGCCCGGAAAGGCACCCAATCCGCACAAATTAACCGGAAGAGCCTCCCAATTTTGGGACGTATCTTCAAGCGCGGTGCGTAGCCTCTTGAGGGGTGTTTCGTCCGGGTAGATCGCAAGCGTAATATGCGGCGCATACCCAAGTTGGTCGCGATCGGCGTCGATTCCGTCGGACGCAAGCTTGCGCCACATCCCCTCGATAGGGACAGCGCTCATGGGATCAAAGCAGAGCGTGATGGCGAACGGCATGGGCGCGATACTAACCGCGCTTACCCGCCCGCAGCAACTCGCTCGGTGAATGCAGGGGAACGTTGCTGTCGGTCCGCTCTGGCTCAATCGCGTCGGTCGGGCCAGGGGTATGGTGGAGAGTGACCAAATGGAAGGTTATGCATGGGCGCTATCATCCGGCGCCTAAGAGGAGCCGAAGCTTGAATCACAGGGGGCTGACCGGGCGCAACGCTTCCGGGCATGCCTCAGTCGGACGCTTACGGGTAAGAGCGGACATCAGCCAGCCGACAATCTCCGCTGAAACCATCGAAAATGGACCCAAAGCGGACTTTCGGCCGCAATCCTCTTTGTTAGGGATTGCTGAATAGCCTCTGGGCGCATAACGAGCCGGGTTAGTTCGAGGTTGTTAAATGCTAAGCGTGATGCGAAACGCGGCTGTAGGAGCGCTCATATACGAATTTCTATTCGACATTTACCGGCTGATCGAAGCTGAGCGGGCGCATAACCTGTGGCTCCCTGACGAAGATGGTGTGCTGCGCGAAGCCTTCTGCCATAATTCCACGAGCTGCTGGGAGTGGAGCACTTCCGTCCTGGAGGAGGCCGGCGTCACCAAGCCCCTCCAATCGCCCCCATCCGCTCTCGAGTTCATTAAGCCTGACCCGAACATGAGGAGTGCGTATAGCTACCCCTTGATGACCTTGGACGAATGTAACGTCGCAGACTTTTCAGCGTTCGAGACCTTCGACAACTATTGCTACGCAATGTTCACCTTCTGGCAATTGGTCGGTCAAATGTCGGGGCGCGACGATGCCATCAATCTCGCCGTTCTGTCTCCCCGCTTCTTGGAAGCCGTAGCAACCAAGGACGATATCTTCGTGTTCGAGGGTGTTTATCGCGCTAGAATTAGAGAGGATCGCTTCGAGCAAAAGGTGATGATGCGTTGGCGCGAGATGGATCTGCGCGTTTTTCGACGCAAGGAACGTGCGTGAGATATGCCGCCTTCAGTTCTGAAGCATCAGTTCCGCTTCTGGCCCAGAAGCAGACCTTTGCCAGCAGCGGCCTTTCATGGTTTTTTAACCCAAACCGCGCTGGCGTCGGCCGTAAAAAGTTCATCAACCTCCGCGTGAGATAGCATTTGATGCACCGGCCAAATGCTTGTCCCATCGGAACCTCATCGTTTGCGCAAGTTCGTAATAGTAGTTGTTGGTCTCCTGATACTCGCCGTCGGGACGATTGTGGCGCTGCCTAACGTGCTATCGGTCCTGCGAAAACCGATGTCGCAGACCTACATCGCAGACAACGGCTACTTCTACCGACTGAAGGCAACCTTCGGGGTGAAGGAGAGCGGAGAAGAGCTTTCTTTCGATTACGTCGTAGCCTGCAATCTTAGGGTAACGCGGTGGCGATCTGGAGGATCGTCGGACGACTCAAGCATCAGTCCGAAGGCGATGATTATGGCGACTCGCGACGGGCATGCCGTAATGATCCGGACCCTGCACCTTTGCAGCGGCCCAACCACCGAGAACGGAATGGTTCCACCAGATGTTCTGCCGCTGGCGGTCTGGTTCGATGACGTGGATGATTTGTCTGCGGGTGTGGGCTATCTTTCGGAGGACGCATACGACAATCCACTTAGCCGGCTCACATTTCGCGGGGCGCGGATCGAAAGAGCGACGCGCGAGGATTGGGAGAGGTGGCGACAGTCGTCAGCGGCAGAGTACGTCCAGAAAGGGAAGCTGCCCGGCCCTTGGGGCTATAACTTCCCCAATCAAACTCCGCCTGAGCTCGGTCAGTATATCTCCACCTGCGAGACCTATCGTCGTTTCAAGCTGCCCGAGGAGTTGCGTGTCAAGCTCCGCGAGCTATGGCCACAAGACAAACGCGTTACTGGACTCTGCCGAAGGACATTGATTGGTCCCAGTTTCGCGGGATGTTCTGGCCACACATCAGCAAACGTATCTCAAGCGGCGATCTTCACAGTGGACAACCACTTCGCAGCGGACAAATCGTGCAGATCCCACCGCACGTTCCCAGCTCTTGGCCGCCTGAAATGTATCCTCTCTTGTGGCGGCGTCTCTCGTCAGCCTTTCCCATGCGGAAATCCGCTCTCGGGAACGACAGCGACTTTGTTCTCAATCTCGAATATCGGGAGGGAGCAACTAATGGCTTCGGTGCCTGCCAAGATGCACGTGACGACTTGACCTACCGAATTCCGGCATCATCAGCGGCTCCCGTTTTTAGGGTCGACGGCACAGTAATCAAGGAACTCGATCGAAAGATACCGGTGCTATCCATTCCCCAATATTTTGCGGAACGTGATGAAGCCGTGTTTCTCTGGGGTCACCAGAATTTCTGAGATCAAAATTCGTCTGCTCTGGGTCCCATTTGCGACATGCCAGGGTGGTCTGAAGTTGTCCGTTCACAGGGGTAGACCGAAAGAGAACCGCACGCGACCGAAATGACGCGATTGACCCGAAGCGGGCTTCGCGGGCATCGGGCAATCACGTTCCCGAATGGCCTGAGTTCACCAGTGTTCCCATTGGGCGCGGGGCATTGTGCTTATTTGACCCCCGATGACGTACACCCGACTCGGAGAGGCCGCGACACCCGCGCCGTCGTGATGAGGAAGTACAGCTCTATGCCATCGACGTGCTCGCGCTGGGCGGCGAGGATCTGCGGCCGCTGCCGCTCTCGATGCGCTTCCCCGGAAAATGTAGGCTCAAAAGCAATTGAAGAAGTCGCCGCTGAGATTCATTGACGCAGTCGCCGGCTGTTTGCGGCCATTCGAAATTCGCCGTACGTACAGTCTAGCGGCAAATTCATCCGTTTAAGCTTCCATCGGGCGAGAAAGTAGGAAACGGTGACGGTCGTTATTAACAACGTGATGGTTGTCGTCCACGTATCCCTAAAGAAGAGCAATTGGGAGACCGCAGTACCAATTCCGCATGCCGTAGCTGAACCGGCAGCGAAAGGCAGATCATCCAGATACTTCGCCATCATCGACCATCAATCTGAATCGGCATCATGCTCATGGGCAGGAAACAGTTAGGAGAGACGATCACAACGCGAGTGCGTATTTTCGTGTTCGTTGGCAACACCCTGGACCCTTCCCAATGAGCAGCGTTGCTCCCTCGCTTGCGAGACGCGCCGCTCCGTTCGATGCTGGCCTGAAGTCTGACATCCAGCGAGCGGACCTCGCCAGGAAACGCCATCCACCTGAGCGATCCGCCGAGAGCTACCGCCCTACGCCCTGAGATTGCATCGTAGACAGCCGCAACACTACCACAAAGGCTGCTCGCGTTACCGCCCCTCCTCAAAAGTGAGGCAGCTCAGTTGGCGGCTCTCTTTCCTTGTGATGTCGGCTGATGGATCAAAGAGACGTCGGCTGTCGGCCGCGAAGCTGACGAGAAGCGGATTTTGCCTCGTCTGCCGCTTGTGATCCCAAAGCTGCCCTTCGCCCCGCCCTTGAAAGGCGCTTGGGAGCATCTAGATAACATCCATACACCATCCAATGGGATGGTAAAAATGGATGGTTAGCTATGGCCGATAATGTGCGCGAGCTACGACCCAAGGCCCCCGACACCGAGAAGATCACCATCAACCTTGGCTATGTCGACCTCGGTCATGTCGATCTCATGGTGCAGGAAGGGTTCTATTCGAACCGGACCGATTTCATCCGGACAGCAATTCGGAACCAGCTCGAGCGCCACGTAGAGGTCGTCAGACAATCCACGGCCCGGAAGAACCTGGACCTCGGACTGCGCAACTACACTCGCGAGGATCTCGAAGCGGCGCGGCGCGCCGGCGAAATGCTGCAGATCAATGTTTTGGGCTTAGCCACCATCGCCCAGGACGTCACTCCCGAGTTGGCTCGCGCCACAATCGCGTCGGTCTCGGTGCTGGGGGCCCTTCACGCCACTCCCGCGGTCAAGGCCGCTCTCGCCGACAGAACGAGGTGAACGATGCTGAATCAAGACATAGTCCGCGAAGCAACCCGCCTCACGCGTGCCGGCCAACTGGTCGAGGCCACCGCGCTCCTGCAGCGCATGCTCCACGGCGGTAGCGCTCCAAAACCAGAGCATCGCAACGCCGCTCAGGCTCGACTCCCGCGGCTCGATCCGCTTACCATCGACGCCACGTCGGACGTCGTCGGGGAGCGGGAAGCTCCGCAGATCTCGCCGGCCCGCTCTGCTCAGGGACGCAGGCGCTCCTTACCGCTCGACGGCATGCGGGACTTTTCCGGGCTCGGCCTGCGAAGTCCGATCACGCGCGCTCCTCTGTCCCCATCGGACATCGTGCCCGAGGGCACACGGTTTATCGCCGGTACCTTCAGTAACGCCGCGGGAAGCCGGACCTACAAGCTGTTCATCCCAAGCCGCTGTCGGGGACAACGGCTTCCCCTGATTGTCATGCTTCATGGCTGCACCCAGTCGCCGGACGATTTCGCGGCCGGCACCCGGATGAACTTCCTGGCGGAAGAGCAGAATTGCTTCGTGGTCTATCCTGAGCAGCCGAGCGGAGCCAACCATTCGAAGTGCTGGAACTGGTTTCGCACGGGCGACCAGCGCCGCGGCGGGGGCGAGCCCTCGATGATCGCCGGCATTACCCGCCAGATCATGCGCGACCATGCGATCGATCCGAAGCGCGTATACGTCGCGGGACTGTCGGCCGGCGGGGCCGCCGCCGCCATCATGGGCGCAACGTATAGCGACCTGTATGCGGCGGTCGGTATTCATTCAGGCCTCGCGTGCGGAGCCGCGAGCGATCTTCCCTCCGCGTTCGTCGCCATGCGGCAGGGAGGCGGCTCCAAGGCAATTGCAGATGGCAAAACTTCTGTGCCGACCATCGTTTTCCATGGCGATCGCGACACTACGGTGCATCCAAAGAATGGCGATCAGATAATCGAGCAGTCCGCCAGGGCAACGAGGCCGACGGCGAAGGTACTTCGCGGACGCGTAACCCACGGCCATGCCTATACTCGCACCGTCCTGATCGACGGCGCGGGTCGGGCGATCGCCGAACACTGGAACATCGATGGCGCCGGACACGCGTGGTCAGGCGGCAGCCCCACCGGATCCTACACTGATCCGCAAGGACCGGATGCGACGAGGGAAATGCTGCGCTTCTTCCTCGAGCATTCGCTCGGTGGGTAATCTGGCTTCACCCCCGACCCGAAGCTACCGGCACCGACAATGTCCTCCGGACGATAGGGCTGCTGCAACATCAGGGGTACCGGGCGGGGCGCGAGGCGCGAGAAATCGGTCTCATAGATCACCGGGAGTTTGGGATCATCCTCTCGGCGACGTTCGGCCATCTGCCATCTCCAGCGATGCGGCCTATCAATGGCCGTCACGCGTCAGTTTTCTTCGTGAGGACTTGTTTGCTAGTTTCGCAAATATGGGCAAATCTTGACTCCAACACGGAGAGACGAGCTTCATGAGCAAACCTGTCAAAACAGAAGGCGAACTGATCGCAATGGCGCGAGCCGAGTTGAAGGTTCACGCCGACTGTCCCGATGCAATGACGATTTCGATCGTTCGCGACGGCAGCTCATGGGAGTTTCGAGCCAGTGCAAGTCAGGCCACGGCCGATCGGCCCGGCTACCCCGAATGTGTTGCGATGCTGGTCCAGATCGGCGATCACCTCAGCAAACAGTACGACGTCGAGGGTTAGACCGACCTCGATGCTTCGAACATCCCTATGGCGATTTTAGGAGCCGCTGAAATGCGGCTCTGAGTTCAGCCAGTTCGTCGCGCGTTGCGCCCAGCTCCGCGTCGGTCCGGCTGGTCGGCACATCCATGTAAGCGATCGGCCGGTCGAACTGGCTCGCCGTGAAATCATATCTCTTGCCTCCGATCCGATTGTAGAAATGGTCGCCTTCCGGCAGGGGCGTCTTCAGCAAATCGCCGCCGAAGAGTTCGTGAACGAGCAACGAGGTGACGTTGCATTGCCCTGCCGCCGGATTGGTCGGTGTCCATTGGCTGGCCGTTGCCAACGACCATGCCTTGCGCAGCGCGGTTTGAACTTCGTCGGGATCAAAGCTCATCAGGCCCTTGGGTCGAGCGACGCGATTTCGGATTATGCGATTATCGACTTATGCCACTGTTTTGCCCGACGCGTCAACCAAATTCGGCAATTCCGCAAGAACTCGCACTCGGCCGTCAAGTCATTGATAACGCTGTTCCCTTCTACTGTGCATGGGGTTGTTTTCGATGTTTTTGTTCTAACGCCCTTGCGAACGCCGCAACAGCAACGCCCCGGAGCCTTCGCTCCGGGGCGCTGCATGCGACGAGTGGCGCGATCAGCTCTGCGACCGCCGCGCCATGAAGATGTCGTAGCCGACCTCGGCGACCTGGAACCAGGCATAGCCGTCGCTGGAGAATTTGGCGAGGGAGTCGTGCACCTTCTTGAAATTGGCGTTGGTCGCGCCGACTTCGGCGTGCAGCTCCTTGGCGGCCTTGTAGCAGGCATCCATGATCGAGGGCGAGAAGGCATGCAGCTTGGCACCGCCCGCGAGCAGCTTCTTCAGCGCCAGCGGATTTGCGGTGTCGTAGCGCGCCATCATGTAGTTGTTGGCGTAGTGGCCGGCCTGCTCCAGCACGCTCTGATAATATTTCGGCAGCGCGTTCCATTTGTCGAGGTTGACGAAGGCGAGCAGCATCGGCCCGCCTTCCCACCAGCCGGGATAGTAGTAGTGCGGCGCAATCTTGTAGAAGCCGAGCTTCTCGTCGTCGTAGGGGCCGACCCATTCTGCGGCGTCGATGGTGCCCTTTTCCAGCGCCGGATAGATGTCGCCGCCGGCGAGCTGTTGCGGCACCACGCCGAGCCTCTGCAGCACGCGGCCGGCGAAGCCGCCGATGCGGATCTTCATGCCCTTGAGATCGTCGGGCGTGTTGACCTCTTTCCTAAACCAGCCGCCCATCTGGCAGCCGGTGTTGCCCGCGAGCAGCGAGATGACGTTGTAGCTCTTGTAGAACTCGTTGAGCACGTCGCGCCCGCCGCCCTGCATGTACCAGGCCTGGTTGATGCGCATGTTGGGACCGAACGGCACGGCCGATCCGAAGGTGAAGGTCGGGTCCTTGCCGAAATAATAGTAGGACGCGGTGTGACCGATCTCGCAGGTGGCGTTCTGCACGGCGTCGAGCACCTGCAGGCCCGGCACGATCTCGCCCGCGGCAAAGGTCTGAATCTGGAATTTGTTGTCGGTCGCCTCGGCGACCATCTTGCTCATCATCTCGGCGCCGCCATAGAGCGTGTCGAGCGATTTCGGCCAGCTCGTCGGCATGCGCCATTTGATTTCCGGCATCGACTGCGCGATCGCGGGAGCCGCGAGCGTGGCGGCGCCAGCCGCACCAAGTCCTGTGACCTTGATGAAGTCTCTTCTCTTCATGATTTCCTGCCCTGATGTACCAGTGATTGTGAAGCCTTCTTGCCGAGGCTTGACGTCAGCATGGAACATTGCCGGGCCGAATGCCACCCCGATCGCAACGCGGCAAAGAAAAAGCCCGGCCTCCTGGGGAGGCCGGGCTAATGGTCCTACGACTTAAGCCGTAGATCAGCCGCGGGTGCGCGAGCGGATCATGAAGCTGTCGTAGGTGTATTCGGCAACCTGCCACCACAGATATTCGTCGGAGCGGTAGGCCTGCATGGCGTCGATCGACTTCTTGAAGTCGGCGTTCTTGCCCGAGATCTCGGCCCACAGCTCGTTGGTCGACTTGAGGCAGGCTTCGAGGACCTCGTTGGTGAAGGGACGAAGCTGAGTGCCGCCGGCGACCAGACGCTTCAGTGCCGCCGGGTTCTGCATGTCGTAACGCGCGGCCATCCAGCTGTTGGCATTGGCCGCCGCGTTGGTGAGGATCGCCTGGTAGTTCTTCGGCAGTGAATTCCACTTGTCCAGATTGGTGAAGGCATGGACCATCGGACCGCCTTCCCAGAAACCCGGATAATAGTAGTACTTGGCGACCTTGGCGAAGCCGAGCTTCTCGTCATCGTACGGTCCGACCCACTCTGCGGCGTCGATGGTGCCCTTTTCCAGGGCCGGATAGATGTCGCCGCCGGCGAGCTGCTGCGGCACCACGCCCACCTTCTGGAGCACCTGGCCGGCGATGCCACCGATGCGCATCTTGAGACCGGAGAGGTCGGCAACGGTCTTGATCTCCTTGCGGAACCAACCGCCCATCTGGGTGCCGGTGTTGCCGCAGGGGAAGCCGATCACGTTCGACTTCTTGAAGAACTCGTTGCCGAGCTGTTCGCCGCCGCCCTGGTACCACCAGGAGTTCTGCTGGCGCGCATTGAGGCCGAACGGCACCGAGGCGTAAATCGCAAAGGTCGGATCCTTGCCGACATAGTAGTAGGAGACGGTGTGGCACATCTCGACCGTGCCGTTCGAGGTCGCGTCGAGCGCCTGGAGACCCGGGACGACTTCGCCGGCGGCGAACACCTGGATCTGGAATTTGTTGTCGGTCATCTCGGCAACGTACTTCGCCAGCTGCTCGCCGCCGCCATAGATGGTATCCAGCGACTTCGGGAAGCTCGAAGTCAGGCGCCACTTGATCTCGGGCGAGGACTGCGCGATCGCCGGCGAGGCCACCGCGGCGGTCGCCGCCGCGCCTGCTGCCGACACTTTCAGAAAATCACGACGCTTCATCTTCAGGTCTCTCCTTGCTGGGGCGTTTCCCCCTTAACTTCTCTTTTGCCGCCGCTCATTCCGGCGACGCGCTCGGGCCGCGTCGAACCGAAGGGGCTTGACTGCCGTGGGCCTTTAACACGGACGGCCCCGCTTCGGAACGCGACAATGGCATGACGGGGCTCTACGAAAGTCGCATGTCCCCAGAAGACCGGCTCAGGCCGCGGCAATAACGCCCTTGAGCTGGTCCCGGACCTGACCTGCAATGGCGCGATAGATCGCCGCATGAGGTCCGTCCGGCTCGCTGTCCACGACGGGATTGCCGGCATCCGAGCTGGCACGAATCGCCATGTGCAGGGGGATCTCGCCCAGGAATGGGACTGCGAGCTTCTCGGCCTCGTGCCGCGCCCCGCCATGGCCGAAAATGTCCGACCGCGTGCCGCAATGGGGGCACTGGAAATAGCTCATGTTCTCGACGATGCCGAGCACGGGGACGTTGACCTTCTTGAACATGGCAAGCCCCCGCCTTGCGTCGATCAGGGAGAGGTCCTGCGGGGTCGAGACGATCACGGCGCCCTTCAGCGGCACGTTCTGCGCCAGCGTGAGCTGCGCATCGCCGGTGCCCGGAGGCATGTCGACGACGAGAACATCGAGCTTGCCCCATTCGACGTCGCGCAGCATCTGCGTCACCGCCGACATGACCATGGGACCGCGCCAGATCATCGCGGTCTCCTCCTCGACCAAAAAGCCGATCGACATGATGGCGAGGCCGAAGCGCCGGAGCGGAATCATCTTGCGTTCGTCGTTCAGCTCCGGCTTGTCGTGCAGACCGGTCAGCCGCGGCATGGACGGACCGTAGATGTCGGCATCGAGCAGCCCGACCTTGAGACCGAGATCGCGCAGGCCGAGCGCCAGATTGAGCGCGGTGGTCGACTTGCCCACCCCGCCCTTGCCGGAGGCGACCGCGATCACGGCGGCGACGCCGGGGATCTCAGACTGCCGCGCCATCGGCGACCCGCCGCCTTGCGGCGGCTTGTGGGCATGGACCGGCTGCACACCAGGCGTGCCGCGGCTCGGCTGCGGGGGTGGCGGCGGCGCTGAGCCCGGCTTGCGCTCGGCGGTCAGCGCCACCATCACGGTGGTGACGCCGGGAATGGCGCGGACAGCGGCTTCCGCTTCGGCCCGGATGGCCTCCCAGGCCCGCGCCTCGGCGGCATCGACGTTGATCGAGAAGAACACCTTGCCGTCGGAGGCGCTGATCGCGCTCAGCACATTGGCATTGGTGAGCGCGACCCCGCGCGGCGACTTGATCCGGCCAAGGCTGTCGAGAACCTGTTGCTGCGTCACGCTCAAAGCGCATCTCCTGATTTCAAGATGCCCCATTAGAGCGGAAACGCCCAAAAGGCTACTGCCTGCCGATGTCGTCAGCCATCTCCGCGGGCGCCGCCCCCTGCTCCCTGGCCGCCTCGTAATTCAGCTCGATCATGACCCCGTTGGGGTCGTGGACGAAGATCTGCCAGAGGTCGCCGCCGGGCACCTGACGGGAGTCGAACTTCATCCCCTTGGACGTCAGCCGCTGCTTCATGGCGTCAAAGCCACGGCTGACGAAGGCAACATGGTGGACAACGCCGGAATCCGGCTTTTGTGGCTCGGCGGTCGGCGAAATATCGACGAGGTGCACCACCGGCTTGCCCTCGCTGTACATCCAGGCGCCCGGGAAGGCGAAATTCGGCCGGGCACCATTTTCCAGGCCCAGCACGTCCTCGTAGAAGCGGACGGTCTCGGCCAGTTTCCGGGTCCGGATGTTGAAATGATCGAGCACGCCGACGCTCACGCCGCCCAAACCCACGCCCATGCCTGCGCTCCCTTTTTTGAAGTCCTTGAGGTCCGCCATCCTAGCACAGGGGGCGGCCAAACGAAGCCGTTGCCCTCCGGCCTCAAGGGTTTATGGTGCGCCCCGATCCGCCCTCACGGCGGAACCAGGCGCCCTGCTCGCCCGGCAAGAACCGTAAAACCCAAACTACGGACAAGGTACCATACATGGCTAAAATCGCTTTCCTCGGTCTCGGCGTGATGGGCTTCCCCATGGCCGGACACCTCGTGAAAAAAGGGGGCCATGAGGTCACCGTCTACAACCGCACTGCGGCCAAGGCGAAGGAGTGGGCGGACAAGTTCGGCGGCAAGACTGCACCGACCCCGAAGGCCGCGGCCGAAGGCCAGGATTTCGTGATGTGCTGCGTCGGCAACGACAACGATCTGCGCGCGGTCACGATCGGCACCGACGGCGCGTTTGCCGGCATCAAGAAGGGCGCGACCTTCGTCGACCACACCACCGCCTCGGCCGAGGTCGCGCGCGAGCTCGATGCCGCCGCCACCAAGGCCGGCTTCAAGTTCGTCGACGCACCGGTCTCCGGCGGCCAGGCCGGCGCCGAGAACGGCGTGCTGACGGTGATGTGCGGCGGTGCGCAGGACGCCTATGCCGGCGCCGAGCCGATCATCACCGGCGCCTATGCGCGGATGTGCAAACTGCTCGGCCCCGCCGGAAGCGGCCAGCTGACCAAGATGGTCAACCAGATCTGCATCGCCGGTCTGGTGCAGGGTCTCTCCGAGGGTATCCACTTCGCCAAGAAGAGCGGCCTCGACGTCGCCGCCGTGATCGAGACCATTTCCAAGGGCGCGGCGCAGTCCTGGCAGATGGAGAACCGCTACAAGACCATGAACGAGAACAAGTACGATTTCGGCTTCGCGGTCGAGTGGATGCGCAAGGACCTCTCGATCTCGCTGGCCGAAGCCCGCCGCAACGGCGCCAACCTGCCGGTGACGGCCCTCGTCGACCAGTTCTACGCCGAGGTCGAGAAAATGGGCGGCAAGCGCTGGGATACGTCGAGCCTGCTCGCACGCCTCAATCGCTGACATCTGAAGATCTGAAACGACCTTGCTGATCGCGATCGCCGCCATCTTTGTCCTCGCCTATGCGGCGATCGCACTCGAGCACCCGCTCGGCGTCAACAAGAGTGCCTCCGCGCTGCTCGGCGCGGGGGTGCTGTGGACCATCTATGCGGTCGCGACGGGCGACCACGCCTTGGTCGGACGCCAGCTCGACGAGTCCGTCGCCTCCACCGCGCAGATCGTCTTCTTCCTGATCGGCGCGATGACAATCGTGGAGGTGATCGACGCCCATGATGGTTTCGAGGTCATCACCTCACGCATCAGCACGACGAGCCACGTCCGCCTGATTTGGCTGATCGGCTTCGTGACCTTCTTCCTCAGCGCGATCCTGGACAACCTGACCACCACCATCGTCATGGTCTCGCTGATCCAGCGGCTGATCGCCAAGCGCGACGACCGCCTGCTGTTCGCCTCGCTGATCGTCATCGCTGCGAATGCCGGCGGCGCATGGACCGTTATCGGCGACGTCACCACGACCATGTTGTGGATCGGCGGGCAGATCTCGCCCTTGAAAATCATGAGCGCGGTGTTCCTGCCCTCGCTCGTCAATCTGCTGGTGCCGCTGGTCCTCATTGCGTTTGCGTTGAGAGGCAAGACCATCGCGGCACCGCCGAAGGACGGAGGATTGCAGGGCGTCGATCCGTTCGAGCGCAACGTGATGTTCTATCTCGGCCTCGGCGTACTGATCGCAGTGCCCGCCTTCAAGACGGTCACCCATCTGCCGCCCTTCATGGGCGTGCTGCTCGGACTCGGTCTCGTCTGGCTGGTCGGCGAGATCATCCATCGCAAGAAGGAGGAGCATGTCCGCCAACCGCTCACGCTTGCGCACGCGCTGACCCGGATCGACATGGGCTCGATCGTGTTCTTCGTTGGAATCCTGCTCGCGGTGGCCTGTCTCGAACATGTCGGACTGCTGTCCAAGCTGGCCAACTGGCTCGAAGCCGCGATCGGCCGCCAAGACATCATCGTCGTCGTGCTTGGCCTCCTCAGCGCCGTCATCGACAACGTCCCGCTCGTGGCGGCGACCATGGGCATGTACGACCTTGCGCATTACCCGACCGACAGCTTCCTTTGGGAATTCATCGCCTATTGCGCCGGCACCGGCGGCTCGATCCTGATCATCGGCTCGGCCGCCGGCGTCGCCGCGATGGGGCTCGAGCGGATCGAGTTCCTCTGGTACGCCCGCCGCATCGCGCCGGTCGCACTCCTGGGCTATCTGGCGGGAGCACTGGTATACATGGCGCAGTACGCCGCGCTGCATTGAGCGCTGCCGGCCGATCCAAATTAACGCCGGGTTAACGTAATTCTTTAGCTCCTTAAGTCACCTCTTAAGGATTTCTTGCCAGAGATAGACAATGCAGAAGGCCCGCGTCCGGCGTGGGCAGGAATCGTGTTGCTTGATGAGTAACCCCGCTGAAAAGCCCGAGGTTGTGCAGCTGCCGGCCGAGCCGGTGAGCGCTCCATCGGCGAGCAGCCGAAGGGCTGCGGCGCAGCGGGTGCGCGAGGCCCGCGACAAGTTAACGTCGACCAGCGGAACCCGGCCGGCCTTCGACGCCGAGATGCTGCGCCAATATGCCCAGACGCGGCTGTCGGCTTCCTATGTCGTGATGCTGCTTGTGGTCGCGACCGGCGTGCTGTTCGGGCTCTGGATGCAACCGATCCCCGCCGCAGCCTGGACCGCCGGCATGCTCTGCATCCACAGCGCGATGATCCGCAGTTGCCGCCGGTTCCTGATCGAGGCCAGCTCTCCAGCCGCAACGCGCGCATGGCGAACGCGCTTCGTCGTGCTCGACCTGCTCTATGGCCTGTGCTGGATGGCGATCCTGATCCATCCCGTGCTCGACATGGTCACGGAAACGCTGATGATGTTCCTGATGCTGCTGGTGATCGCAGTATCGAGCATGCTGGCCGCCAACCTGCCGATCGCCGCCGTTGCTGCCACCGCGCCGGTCGCGGTCGCGATGGCGCTGAGCTTCGTGATGACCGGCTCGCTGGACAATTACATCCTGGCGGCACTCGCGCTCGCGGCCGAAGGCTATTTCGTGCTGCTGGCCCACCGCCTGCACTCCTCGACATTCGCCACGCTGGAGGCCCGCGCCGAGAAGGACGCGCTGATCGGCGAGCTCGAACAGGCCAAGGCGATCTCGGACGAAGCACGCCACCGCGCCGAATCCGCCAACGTCGCCAAGTCGCGCTTCCTCGCGCAGATGAGTCACGAGTTGCGTACGCCGCTGAACGCGATCCTCGGCTTCTCCGAGGTGATGAAGAGCGAGATTTTTGGCGCGCATGCGGTGCCGGTATACAAGGAATATTCCGCCGACATCCACAATTCCGGCGTGCACCTGCTCAACCTCATCAACGAGATTCTCGATCTGTCGCGGATCGAAGCCGGCCGCTACGAACTCAACGAGGAAGCGGTGTCGCTGGTCGGCATCGTCGCCGACTGCCACCATTTGATGAAGCTGCGCGCTTCCAGCCGCGGCATCACAATCCACGAAGTGTTCGAGCAGGCGATGCCGCGGCTCTGGGCCGACGAGCGCGCGATCCGCCAGGTCGTGCTCAATCTGCTCTCCAATTCGATCAAGTTCACCCCGCAAGGAGGCGAGATCTGGCTCAAGGCGGGATGGACGGCTTCGGGTGGACAATATCTCTCGGTGAAAGATTCCGGCTCCGGAATCCCCGAGGACGAGATCCCGGTCGTGCTCGCCTCGTTCGGCCAGGGCTCCAACTCGATCAAGTCGGCCGAACAGGGCGCGGGCCTCGGCCTGCCCATCGCCAAGAATCTGATCGACCTGCATGGCGGCACGTTCACGCTGAAATCGAAGCTGCGCATCGGCACCGAGGTGATCGTCACCTTCCCGCCAGAGCGTGTGATGAGCGCGCTGGCGCCGCTGTCGGATGATTCTCCGCCGCTTCAGCCGGAGAGCTCGCTCGTTCCCGACGAGAAGCGCCGACCGCGGCACAAGCCGATCATGAGCGCAGGCACGGGCTCTTAACGAGATGGTTGCAGACATGCCCGACCATCCCTCACTATGCCCGCATGAGCAAAGAAACCCCGTGCGTCGCCGTCTGCATGATCGATCCCAAGACCAAGCTCTGCTTCGGCTGCGGCCGGACCTTGCCGGAGATCGCGCGCTGGCACGCCATGGACAGCGCGGAACGGCTGGCGGTCATGGCGCTGTTGCCGGCGCGCATGAAGCAAGCAGGACTCCCGCCGATCGCGGCATCGCCGAAGCATATCTGACCGGCACGGGCACGCGCGGAGGCGCGCAATGATCCGCTTCCTGCTCGTTCTCATCATGCTCGCCGGCACCGCAGGCGCCGTCGTCGCTTATGGCGATCCCGACCAGATCGTACGCGCCAGTCACAAGGTCTCGCACATCTTCCGCGCGCAGACCGCCGCCCCGGCCCCCGCCGTGCATATCCCGCGCGGGCAAGGCGGCGAGTTCGCGCTGCGTGCCAAGATCAACGGCGTGGCTGCACCGATGGTGATCGATACCGGCGCGACCTCCGTCGTGCTGACCTGGGAAACCGCGAAAGCGATCGGGCTGCCGCTCGATATGCTCGAATACAACGTCGACCTGGAGACCGCGGGCGGCCACACCAAGGCAGCCCGGCTTACGCTCGACCGTCTCGCCGTCGGCAAGCTGGTCGAGAAATCGGTGCCGGCCCTCGTCGTGCAGCGCGGCCAGATGAAGACCAATCTGCTCGGCATGAGCTTCCTCGACCGCCTGGAAAGCTGGGGCGTGCGCGCGGACACACTGATGCTGACCGGGTATCCGGAGCTCCAGAGCAGCTCCCGCCGCTCGCGCTCGGCGGTCGACTAATCCTTCCATCCCAACCACGAGGTTGGATAACTCGCTGTGAATGCGCAGAGATGTGCATCTGCACCATTTACAAACCGCCCAGTCGGTTTATAACAGACCCATTCCCGGATCGGGATTGGATGAGTGCTGCTGTCCTGAGGGATGCGGCCAAGTGGGAGATTGAGAGTCATGACTGCCAGAGCAGCCATACGCCGTACGATGCACGCCCTGCCCTTTGCCGCGGCGTTCGCCACGAGCAGCGCCGCTGCTGCGGACCTGTCGCCGCACTATGCAGCGCCCGTCTCCGCCTACACGGCGCCGCAGCCGGTGTATTCGTGGACGGGCCTTTATGCGGGCTTCAACGCCGGCTATGCCGAGAGCGGCGACGATGCCTTCAACAATCTGGTCGGAGTGAGCGGCGGCAAGGTCAAGGGCGCCGTCGGCGGCGTGCAGATCGGCTACAACTACCAGCTCTCGCCAATGCTCGTGGTCGGCATCGAGAACGACTTCGAGGGTGGAGACGTCAAGAACCACGACACCCTCAACAGCGCCGCGGTGAGCATTCCCTGGTACATGACCGGCCGCGCCCGCGCCGGTATCGCCACGCTGGATTCACGGCTGCTGCTCTTCGGGACCGCGGGTCTTGCCACCGGTGAATTGAAGGACGGCCCGATCAACAAGATGAAGATGGGCTGGACCGCGGGTGGCGGCGTCGAGTGGGCGTTCCTGCCGAAATGGTCGGCCAAGGCCGAATATCTCTACACCGAGTTCATGCACGACGATTTACCGGACTGGAACGCCGCGAAATTCCACACCTTCCGCGTCGGCGTGAACTATCACTTCGACTTGTTTCGCTGAGACCGATCGATGAAGAGCCGGATGTCGCGATCCGGCTCTTGGCGATGTTTGCAGCTAGGCAGCGGCTTCCGCTGGCACCCGCGCACCGACGCACGCGATCGCATCGCGCAACACGTCGAGACCGGCGCCCGGCTTCACCCCCTGCTCGGCAAGATGCCGCCGGAAGGCGCGCGCGCCGGGCACGGCGTGAAATGCGCCGACGAAATGCCGCGTGATCGCATGCAGCCGCGTGCCGCGCGCGAGCTGTGCCTCGATATACGGCATCATTGCTTCGAATGCGTCCTGCATGGTCGCATGCGGCGCGGCTTCGCCGAAGATCTCGGTATCGATGGACAGCAGCCGCCATGGCTCCTGATAGGCGGCCCGGCCGAGCATCACGCCGTCGACATGGGCAAGATGCGCCTTCGCCTCGTCGATGCCCGGGATACCGCCATTGATGATGACGGGCACACCGGGCATCGCGCGCTTGAGCCGATAGACGCGATCATAGTCAAGCGGCGGGATGTCGCGGTTCTCCTTCGGCGACAGGCCGTTGAGCCAAGCCTTGCGGGCGTGCACGATCAGCGCGTCGCAGCCGGACGCCACCACCGCACGCGCGAGGGCATCGAGCGCGACCTCAGGATCCTGGTCGTCGATCCCGATGCGGCACTTCACCGTGACGGGAACCGTGACAGCGCGCTTCATGGCGTCAACGCAGCTCGCCACCAGCTCCGGCTCCGCCATGAGGCAGGCGCCGAAACGACCGTCCTTCACGCGATCGGAGGGGCAGCCTACATTGAGATTGATCTCGTCATAACCGAACGCCGCGCCGATCCGCGCGGCCTGTGCGAGGTCGTGCGGATCCGACCCGCCAAGCTGAAGCGCCACCGGGTGCTCGCATGCGTCGAATCCAAGCATCCGCTCCCGGTCGCCATGAATGATTGCACCGGTGGTCAGCATCTCCGTGTAGAGCAGCGCCCGTCGCGTAAGATGGCGGTGGAACACCCGACAATGCCGGTCGGTCCAGTCCATCATGGGTGCAACGTTAAATATATGTTGCGATGAAATACTACCTAACATTGATATCACTGGAGATTGTTGTTGAGGCCCGTTGCTACCTTCGCACTTGGAGTTGCGAGAAACGCAGCAAAACAGGAATTTAGGAACATAAGTCCTACAATGTAGGACTCAAAAAGAAAATGTAGGACTAACGATAATACATGAAATCAATGACTTAGCAAAAAGGAGGCTAAGAAGATGACTGATGAGAAAGTAGCAGGGCACACGCCTGGGCCGTGGGAGATCGGTACAGAGACCCGAGGTATCGAAGTTTGCACACTTCACGGCGTCACGCCTCAAGTGACGGGGGATCGTCAGGTTCAACCGTGGGTCTACGTCTAGCCGTTCGCAACATCATCCTCAAGGTCGCGCCTCCGGGCAATCGGTTTGAGAATCGCGGCCATCAAGAGAGAGCAACACCGATCACAAATGCCGCAATCAGAACAAGCTTCATCCCGCACGCGGCACGGATCGTCCAACACATCAACAGAGAGTGAGCAACCCGCTCACATTGGACCAAGCTTGCAATGGGCTGCGCGAGCCGATGCTCGGCGAAGCTGGATCAAAAGCAGGCGCTGGTGTCGTTGCGGGTTCACCTCGCTCTTCTAGAGCGAGCCATCGGCGGTCAGCAAGAAAAGCTCGAGACAGAGACCAAATCCAAGGATTCGTACCCTCCTCTAGGGTCTGGACTCAATTGAGCCACCAGAGCAAGGCGGCGGTCAGAAGGATTGCTGAGAGGAAGATATCTGCGCGCTTGTCATATCGGGTGGCGATGCGGCGGAAGTCCTTCAGGCGACAAAACATGCGCTCGATGACGTTGCGGCCTTTGTAGGCGCGTTTGTCGTAGCGATGCGGGTGCTTACGGGTCGGATTTGGGGGGATGACCGCCTTGATCCGCCGCTGTGCGAGTTCCTCGCGCAAGCTTCTGGCGTCATAGGCTCGGTCGGCAATGACACTCTTCGGTCGATGCCCCAAAGTGAGCAGACGGCGGGCTCCGTCGAGGTCGTGGACGTTTCCAGCCGTGATCAACAAGGCATATGGACGCCCGATCTCATCGGTCAGCGCGTGGATTTTGGTCGTTTGCCCGCCACGCGAGCGGCCGATGGCATTGTTGAAGGCCCCCCTTTTGCGCCGGCTGCCGAGCGGTGGGCTTTGATGTAGGTGGAATCAACAGATGCCGCCCCGTACATGCCAGTCGACCCCGTCAGGGCATAGAAAATATCGGTCCAAATCCCCTGACGGCTCCAGCGATTGAAGCGATTGTAAACCGTCGTATACGGGCCGTAGACCTCCGGGCAGTCGCGCCAACGCGCCCCACATCGCAGCATATGGACGATCCCGCTGATCACCCGGCGATCATCCACCCGGTGCGCTCCGCGGCGGCCTCGCGGCAACAACGGCTCTATTCGCTGCCACTCTGCATCGCTCAACCAATAGACTTGCTTTGCCATCCAAGCCTCCCTCCGTTGGAAAGCTTGAATCACAATCCCGCCTCAAGAGGAATCTCTATTGAGTACAGACCCTAGACCACCCTCACCTGGTTCGGATTGCGGGCGGGGTCGCCCCAGAACGCATCGTTCTCGTATTTGCGCCAGAGGTCGCCAGGCAGCACAGTCTTGCGCCCCGGGGATTCCACGCGCCTGCCAACCTTGTGCAGACCCGGTGTACCGATCCTGCGGTCGAACTCCTCGGCGTCGAACTCGATGTTCTGGAAATCATGCGCGAACGGCTTCTCGCCGATGAACTCGTAGACCGCGGCGATCGCCCGCTCCGGCTGGGTGGTCAGCGTCTCGTAGGTCAGCGCCAGCAGACACGCGGACTGCTCGCCGCAAAACGCTTCGCGTAGCGCATTCCAGGCAAAGCCGACCATGCCGTTCGGGGCCGCCAACCCTTCGACGCGCGAATACACCGTGCCGCCCGGCTCGAAATTGAAGATGCCCGACGGCTGATACTTGTTCTTGCGAATGAGCCGCTCGACCGAATCCAGGATCCAAGGAATGTGGCGCACGCAGCAGATCACCTTGGCGCGCGGAAACAGCTCGGTGATCAGAGGCAACCGCGCACACCAATTGCGGTTGGTGTCGAACACCACGTGCCCTTTCGGCAGATCGGTGTAATAGGTGGAGAAGATCGCCTTGATGAGCTCCCGGCGCTGCTCGTCGCTGATGAAGATCGCGGTCTCGTTGCTCATGCTCATGCTGCGCAGCATGCCGTCGACCAGCGAGCCGACCGGTCCGGTCATCCCGGCGCGAAAGCGCGGGTTCTGCCGCAATATTGCCGACAGCAGCGTCGAGCCCGCGCGCGGAAGTCCGGAGATGAAATGAATATCGCCTTGCATGATCCTGCAAACCTGACTGGGGATTCGTGACTAGACTACCAGAAAATCCCGCTGCTGGAGCAGATCCGGGTTGACACCGGTCAGCGTGATCGAGTGAAGCGCGTCTAGCGCAATGATGGTGTCGGCCGGGTTGCCGGCGTTGTGGGGATCGGCGGTGATCGCGGCCAGCGCAGCCGCCGCGTCCGCATAGACGGATTGGCTGAGTTGCAGGACGTCGTGCGCCACGTCGAAATTGCCGATGGTCGCCGTGGCTGCCGCCTGCGAGTTGAACTGGAACACGAACGTATCGTTCGCCCCTGACGCCGTCAGTGTGGCGTTGGCCCCCTGTACGGTCACCAGATGCGATCCGTCATTGTTGGTGACGTCTTGCGCGACGACCGTGCCATCGGCGCCATAGCTGACCAGCGACTTGGCGTAAGGCGGATTGGCGCCCAGATAGAAATTAGCGACCGTCTCATTCACCGTCGACGGCGTCAGCAGCGTGTTCAAATGCGCATCATCCGTCGGCGTCGTGTTCTGGAACTCGATCTCCAGCGGCCCCGAACCGACGCCTTGCACAAGAATATGTGCCGTGCCGCCGGTGACGGAAATCGCGATGTCGGTGTCGTGGCCGCCATTGACGGTCGAGACCGACACCGCATTGGGATCGACGCCCTCGATATGGATGCGGTCGTGCTCGTTGCTGCCGGTTGCCCAGGAGAAGTCGGTGATCTTGTCCGTGACGCCTGCGGCAAGATCGCTGCCGCGGAAGAAGAACACGTCGTCTCCTGTCCCGCCGGTGAGACTATGCGCGCCGATACCATAGTGGATCACGTCGTTACCCGATCGATCCGGCCCGGCGGTGATGGTCGTGGTGTTGGCCGCGGAGTCGTAGGCGAAATGGAAGTCCGACAGCGAGGCGATGTCATCGCCGCTCACCGTAAGGCTGACCGATCCGCTCGCGCCGCTCAGAACCAGAACGCCATTGATGAACGTTTCACTCGTGGCGTGGAAGCCGTCGACGATGATCTGGTCACGCGTGCCGAAATGCTCGATCGCGTTGACCGGCGCGTTGGCGGCGGTGAATTCCAGCGCGGCATGGTTTGCCGCCGAGAAGTCGATCGCGCCCGAGCCGGCCGCGCCGCTCGCGGTGAGGTCGAGCGTGCCGTTCTCGATCGTGATGCCGCCGGTGAACGTGTTCGCGGTCGCCAGGACAAGTGTCCCGTCGCCATCGAGGACGAGATGTCCCGCGCCGATCTGACCGCTGGCATCGTGCGAGCCGGTCATGTCAGCGATCACGTCGCTGATCGTGATGATGTGCGTCGCATCCGGGGCGAAGGTGATGGTCTGGTTGCCCTGCAGGAAGATGCCGCTGCCGAGGCCCGATCCGGAATTATGGGCGACATTCGAGCCCGAACCACCCGCGACGCTGTTGTCATGGGCGCCGCCGCTGCCGCCGAAGGTCAACGAGCCGCCTTCCTGGACGAAGATCGCGCCGCCGGCGCCGAGTCCGCCGCCACCCGACTGATAGTTCGCCGAGCCGCGTCCAGCGCCAAAACCGCCGGCCGCATCGCCGGTGCCAAAGCTGCCGCCGCCGCCACCACCAAAGCCGCCGGCGCCACCGACGTTCCACACCGAGGCGCCACCACCCCCGCCGAAACCGCCGGCACCTCCGCCGCTGGCGCTGAGATCGATAGGACTGATGACACCGCCGCCGCCGCCCCCGCCAAAACCGCCCGTGCCGCCCGCCGTGGCAGTACCCGCGCTGCCACCGATGCCACCACCGGCGCCGCCGGCATAGCCGTAGCGACCACCGCCCCCCGCACTGGTCCCAGTGACGCCGCCGCCACCATCCGCACCTCCAGCACCGCCACCGACCGCTGCGCCGACAACGACGCCGCGACCGGGTGCGTAACCAAAATAGGACCCGCCCGACGCAGCAAGGCCGACGCCGCCGCCGCCATTAATATTGCCAGCGCCGCCCATGCCGCCGCCGCCGCTCGCGGAATAGCCGTTGAAATAGCTTCCGTTGCCGCCGACCGCGTGGTTATGCGCAAAGCTGACATTGTCGAGCGTGACCGCGCCGCCCGAGGCGATGAAGAGGCCGCCGCCGAGTCCCGCGCCGCCGCCGCCACCGCTGGTGGAGTCGCCACCTTTGGCAACCGCATTGATGACGCTGAGATTATCGATGTCGATCGTGCCGGAATAGACGAACAGGCTGGGAAGTCCGTGGGCGTCCAGAGTATGGCCATTGCCATGGATGGTCAGCGTATCGCCAGAGGCAAGATTGAACGCCGCGAGCTGTGTGCTCAGGACGAGGTCGCCGACGATGTTGAACGTGTAGTGCGTGTTGGCGCGTGAGTATGCGCCGGTCAGATCGATCGCCGCGATGTCGGCGGCGAGATCTGCCGCCGACGTGATCGTGAAGCTGGTGGCGGTCGTCGCAACGTTCACATTGGAGGTCGCCGACGCAGCGCTGGTCGCCGAGCCCGCGCCGTTCACCAGCGTTTGCGTCGCCGTGATCGCGTGAGCGCCGTCGCCGAGCGCGAAGCCGTTGGTCGAATAGATCGCGAAATGGCCGGTCTGGTCCACCGTGCCGGTGCCGATCGCAGTCGTGCCACCATCTGCATACAGCGTGATGATGTCACCGGCCTTGCCGGTGCCGAAAGCCTCGACGCGTCCACCGGGATCATCGACCGAAACCACCGATGTGATAACCGGCGCCACCGGCGCAACCGTCGCCACGAAGTTCGACGAGCTGCTGGTGAGATGAGCCGCGTTGGTCTCGGTCACCGACACGGTCTGGACGCCGGGGTTCAAGCCCGAAATCGTCGTGATGTCGAAATGCCCGGTGGCATCGACGATTCCCGAACCAATTGTGGCGCCGCCGAGGGTGATCGTCACGGAGTTTCCGACTTCGCCCGTGCCGACGAACTCGAGCGCGCCGCCCTCCACCGTTGTTCCGATCTGCGCCGTGATCGTCGGCGCGATCGGGTTGACGTTGACGGTGAATGCCGGCGACAAGCCGCTCGCGATACCGTCGTCGGTCTCCGTCGCGGTAAAAGTGTGAATGGCGTCTGCAAACGTCACGGTGGTCGTGATCGAGAACGTGCCATTGGCGGCAACCGTGCCGGTTCCGACCGTCGTCGTGCCGCCGTCGGCGTAGAGCGTGATGGTGCCGCCGACGTGCTGGGCGGTTCCCTTCACGGTCACGGTGGTGCCGTTGATGGGCTGGCCCACCAGCGCGGTGATGGCCGGCGCATTCGGCGTGACGTTGACCGACACGCCGGAGGAGATCAGGCTGACGAGGTTGGCGGCGTTGGTTTCGGTGGCCCGGATGATATGCGCGCCGCCGAGAATATCGGCGAAGATGTCGAAATGACCTGTCGCGTCGACCACGCCGGTGGCCAGCACGGTCGTGCTGCCGTCGGCGAACAGCTTGATGGTCTCGCCGACCTCGCCGGTGCCCTGCACCTCGATGCGCTGCGATGTGCCTGAAACGGGAAGCACCACCGAGATGACCGGCGTGTCCGGGATCACGTTGACGGTGAATTGCGACGACGCCGGGCTGACGAGGTTCGCGGCATCGGTCGCAGTCGCGGTCAGGCGGTGCACGCCGTCGGCGAATGTCACCGTCGTCGTGATGTCGAAATGTCCGGTGGCGTCGATGACACCGGTGCCGACCGGCGTCGTGCCACCATCGGCATAGAGTGTGACGCTCTGGTTCGGCTGGCCCGTGCCCTTGACCTCGATGGTGCCGTCATTGTCGGGCTGGCCGACCAGCGTGGTGATGAGCGGCGCCGACGGAACCACAGTGATGGAGAGATTGTTCGATGCCGTGCTCGGCAGGTTCGACGTCACGGCGACCGCCGTCAGCGTGTGGACCCCGTTGCTCAGGCCCGCCGAGGTCACGATGTCGAACTGGCCGCTGGCATTGGTGGTGCCGGTGCCGATCACCGTCGTACCACCGTCGGCAAAGATCTGGATGGTGTGATTGGGCTCGCCCGTGCCCTTCACCTCGATCGGCCCGCCATTGAAGGGGTTGTTGACCAGCGCGGTGATCGTGGGGGCAGTCGGATTGACGTTGACAATGAAGCCGGCCGACGGCGGGCTTACCAGTCCGAGGCTGTCGGTCTCGGTTGCCCGGATGGTATGGATGCCGTCGGTCAGCGCCGGCGTGACGATGTCGAAATTGCCGTTTGCATCGGCGACGCCGGCCGCAAACACGGTCGAGCTGCCGTCGAGATACAGCTTAATGATCTGGTTGGGCAGCGCCGTGCCCTTCAGCTCCACGGTGTCGCCGTTGAGCGGATGGCCGATCTGCGTCGTGATGACAGGTGCGCTCGGAAGGACCGTGACCGCGAAGCCAGCCGAGAGCTGCGACGACGACCCGGTCTGCGACACCGCCTGGAACGTGTAGAAGCCGTCGGCGAGCGGCGAGGTGATGAGATCGAAGTTGCCATTGGCGTCGACGATGCCGGTGCCGAGCACGGTCGTGCCGCCATTGGCGATGATCGTGACCGTGGTGCCCGGAGCGGCCGTGCCGCGCAGCTCGACCCCGCTGCCGTAGACCGGCTGGCCGACCACGCCGGTGATTCCGAACGGGACCCGATCGGTCAGCATCACGCCGCCGCTGTAGGCCGTGACGTCGAACTGGAACAGAGAAAAATCGACACCGGGGTTGAGATGCAGATCGACTGAATGAACGCCATCGCTGACGGTGAGGACGTTGCCCGCGCCCATCGTGGCCGTCGCATTGGCGGCAAAGCCGACCAGCTTGATCGTATCGCCCGGGTTGAAACCGTTGATCTGGTTGGGCAGCGTCACGCCCGCTTCGAGGATCAGCGTCGCGCCCGAATTGGGCACGAAGGTGATGATGCCGCTGCCGATCGAATTCACCGAGGTGAGATCGATGGTGCTGTTGCCACTCAGCACCATGCCGCCGGTCAGCAGGTTCATGCCGGTGATCGTCAGCACCGACGTGCCGGACGCACTGATAGTGCCGCCGCCCGTGATCTTGTTTGCCAGCGTGTAGTGCGCCGAGCCCGACAGCGAGAAGGAATCGTTGACGAGATCGCCCGCCGTCAGCGACACCGTGCCGGTGTTGGAGATGTCGATCGTCGTGCCGGTGATGGCGCCCGACAGCGTGACGTTGCCGGCGCCCGCGACATGGATGACGCCGACGCCTCCACCTGCGATCGTGTCCGAGATGGTCAGCGTGTTACCCAGCAGCGGCGCAAGGGTGACGTTCTGCGAGGCCGCGAAGAGACCCGAACCGATGCCCTGCCCGTTTCCGCCGGCAGCGGTCGTGGATGCACCGCCGAGACCGCCGACCGCGGTGTTGCCGCCGATCGAACCACTCTGGATCGTCAAAGACCCGCCGGACGCAACGAAAACGCCGCCGCCAAGACCGGCGCCGCCACCGCCACCACCGGACGCGACCCTTACCCCGCCGCCGCCGCCGCTGCCCGCGCCATAACCGCCGCTGCCGCCGACGCCTGCATAAAGATCGCCGCCGAAGAAAGGTGGACTACGGGTGATAACCCTGTAAACGCTGGCCCCGCCACCACCGCCGCCGCCAAATGAGCCGGCCAGACCGTTGCTTCGCGAGTGCGCGTAGAAGGCCGGCTGGCGCCCCCAACCGCCCGCGCCGCCGATGCCGAATCCACTCACAGGGCTCCCCGGCCCGCCGCCGCCGACGTAGCCATTGTAGCCTCCGGCGGCGCCGCCATTGCCACCGGCGCCACCGATCGCAGAGTTGCCGGTGAACGCCACGCCATCGAGCGTCGCGGACGCACCTGCGCCAATGAAGAGGCCGCCGCCCAGTCCGGCACCGCCGCCGCCGGCGCCGGCATAGGCGTGGGCAACGGACCCGCCGTCGCGACCATGTGCAAGGGTACCTTCGATCGTCAGCTGGCTGAGCACCAGATTGCCGGATTCAAGATCGAACCCGGAATAGGTCGCCGTGCCATTGACCGAACCGTCGATGACGTGACCGCCGCCCTTGATGGTGAGCGTGTCGCCGGCGGCAAGAAAAAGCGCTGCCATGTTGCCGGTCAGCTTCAGATCGGCGGTCAGGTCGATCTCGTAGTCGATGTTCGTGCCGTAGTAGAAGCCGCCGGGATTGATGGCCGCGAGCGCCGCATTGAATTCCGCCATCGTGCCGACGGTGAAGGTCGCGATGGGATGGCCGGTGAAGGCCGGCGGGCCCATGGACGCGCCGGTCGCGAAGGTGAAGCTCGACCCGTTGCCGTTGACGGCGCCGTTCAGCGTGTGTCCGTTGGTATTGATGGTGAGCGTATCGCCGGCGGCAAAATTCAGCATGCCCGCCGACAGGCTGCCGAGCGCGGTGTCTCCCTCGAGATTGATGACGTAGTTGATGTTCGGCGAGGAGAAGAAACCTCCGACATTGATGGCATTGAAGGCTGTCGTCAGCTCCGCAACGCTTGCAACGTCGAACGTGGGGATCGCATTTCCGATCAGCAGGGCGTTTCCGCCGGACACACCTGCCACAAAACTGAATCCGCCGCCGGCGCCGTTGACGGCGCCGTCCAGGGTATGGCCCGCGGTATTCACCGTGATCGTATCCCCGGCGACGAGGGTAAGCTTCGCCAGTCCCGCCACCAGCGGAATGTCTCCGTCGAGATTGATCACGTATTCGACGGACAGGTTCGAGACAGGATTGGAGTTGACGGTCTGGATCGTGGCGACCAGTTGGTCCGTCGTCGAGACGTTGTAGATCGGCTCGACTGTCAGCGTGCCGCTACCGGTGTGGGTGAAGACCTCGCTGCCGTAGAATGCGCCCCGCAACAGCACATCGCCGGAGCCAGAGACGTTGATGGCACTGGCCGTGATCCTGGTGAGGACGGTGACGTCGCCGGCGCCGGTTATGTTGAGGACATTCGTTCCGATGCCCTGCGCCAGCACGACCGCGCCGGCGCCCTGAATATTGAACGTGCTTTGGGTGCCGCCCACGAACTGATCGACCGTGAGGGTCTGTCCGGCGCTGGACGTCAGGCCGACCGTGCCGCCGTAGTTGAAGAGATCGTTGCCGATGCCCTGGCCCGCCGCACCATTGGCGGCGCCGCCAAAGCTGATACTGCCGCCACCGGCACCGCCCGTTGCACCATTGTTGGAGAAGGTCCAGTCGTTGATATCAAGCTCGCCACCCGGCGCGACGAAGACAGCGCCGCCAAGGCCCGCACCACCGCCGCCCCCGCCTCCCGCGGTAACGGAAAAGCCTCCAGCCCCGCCGGTCCCGCCGCCATAGCCGCCGCTGGCGCCTCCGCCGGGACCGGTGTTCCCGCCGGCGCGAAGGCCGCCTCCGCCCCCGCCGCCGCCGAAACTGCCGACGCTTCCGCCGTGAAGGCTAGACCCACCCGCCCCGCCATAACCGAACCCCAGTTGACCCGGGCCGGATGTCCCGCCCGCCCTGGGCCCCCCGTAAGTGATTGCGGTGCCGCCAACGCCACCATTTCCGCCGAAGACATGGTTGTCGGTGAAAGCGACGTCGGTCAGGGTCGCCGAGCTGCCGGCGCCTACGAATAGTGCGCCACCCGCGCCCAGGCCACCACCACCACCGCCGGACGACGTGCTGCCTGCGGATGACCCGTCACCGCCATGCCGGACGAAGTCGGCGGCCGTCAGGTGGTCGATCGTGACGTCGCCGGATTCCAGGACGAAGCCGGAATAGGTGGAAGCCCCGCTGATCTCATGGCCAAGACCGTGGATCGTCAGCGTGTCGCCCAGCGCCAGATTGATGTCGGGCAGCGCGCCGTCGAGCGTGAAGCTGCCGACGATATCGATCTCGTAATTCTGGTTCGCGGATGAGAACACGCCGCCGACGCTGATTTCGTTGATCGCGCGAACGAGCTGCGCGGTGGACGACACATGGTAGACCGGCACCTCGTTGAGCTTCAGTTCGGTGCCGCCGGTCCCATCGGACACCAGCAGGAATCCGTGCGGCGCGATGTTCTGCTCGGCCGGATCGAAGTGGACGGTCGCAACCGGCACGCCGCCGGGGCCGGTCAGCGTCAGCACGTTGTTGACGAAGCTGCCGATGCCGGTGGCGTTGATCGTCGCAAAGTCGATGGTGTCGCCGACGCCGAAGCCATGCACGACCGCGCTCGGCATCGCGCCTGTCACGGACAGGGTCTGCATCCCTGTGCCGAAATTAATCGATTGAAGGCCAGACAGTCCGCCGTTGAAGTTGGCGACAGTGTCGCCATCGCCGAGATCGAGTGAGCCACCGAGCGAGACCGAGGTCGTGAAGGTGACCGTGATGGCCGGCCCCGCGAACCCGAGATCACCGCTCCCGGTCAACGCATTGCCGAACGTGCCGGAATGAGCAATGACGAGGTCGCCATTGTCGACGATCGCTCCGCTGCCGAGCGTCCCCTGGCCGCCGAGCGTGAGCTTGGCGCCGGCGTCGATCGTGGTGCCGCCGACATAGGAATTGGCGCCGTCGAACTCGACAGTGCCCGGCCCCTTGATCTCGATCGAAATGCTGCCGCCGTTGCCGCCCTGGTCGGCGATCGCGTCTGCGATCGTGATCGCATTCCCTAACGTCGGCGCGAGAACGATCGACTGATTTCCCTGGAGGAAGATGCCGCTGCCGAGCCCCTGCCCGGCGCCCGGCATATACAGCTGGTGGGCCGCCTGGATGGCACCCGCAGCGCCTCCGGCCACGGAGCCGCCGGACAGCGATCCGCTTTCGAGGATCAGCGTCCCCCCCTCCTGGACGAAGATGCCACCGCCGGCACCAAGCCCGCCGCCGCCGACATTGCCGAGCTTTGCCTGGTAATACCCGCCGGCCCGATACGCGATGGAGACGCTGCCATTGCCGGCACCAAATCCGCCCAGGCCAGCCCCTATACGACCTTGGAGCCCGCCGCCGCCACCGCCGCCGCCGAAGCCGCCGTTGCCGCCAGCGGCGTTCTCGCCGTTGCCGTAGCTGTTGGTGTTCGTGTTGAAGCCGCCACCAGCACCGCCGCCGCCGCCGAAGCCGCCCTGTGCACCGGTGGTTCCGGCTTTCCGGGAGGCGAGATAGGCGTTACCGCCGCCGCCACCACCGCCAAAGGTGCCGGAGGCCGGGAACGATCCGCGATACGACGTCGCCCCGGCCCCGCCTCCGCCCGGAAGATTCGACAGGCCGAGGCCGCCGCCGGCGCCGCCCGCATAGCCCCAGCCGGTGTAGCCGGCGTGGCTTCCGATGCTATAGAAATGTTGCACCCCGGTCGTCGCGCCAGCGGCACCATTGATGCCCATGCCGCCGCCGCCACCACCGCCTTGATATATCCGGCCGGCCGGGTTCACGCCGCCGCCGTTGCCGCCCCGGGCGGCGTTGTAGAGGAAAGTCACGTTCGCGATCGTCGCCGTGGCACCCGCCGCGACGAACAGGCCGCCGCCAAGTCCGGCGCCGCCGCCGCCACCGCCGATGGCGCCGGCACCACCCTGCGCAAGGGTGTGCGCAATCGTCATGTCCTTGAACGTGACGGTGCCGGCATATTCGAAGAAACCACGATGGGTATTGGCGCCGTCGAGCGTGAAGCCAGCACCATCGACCGTCAATTTGCTGCCGCTGGCAAGATTGATGGCGGCAAGATCCGAGCTCAGCGACGCCAGCGAAATATTGCCGGCGAAATGGATGACGTAGTTGAGATTCGCGCCATAGGCGTTGCCGCCCGAGCTCATCGCCGTCAGTGCGGCGTTGAGCTCGGCCGCGGTGCTCACCGTGAAGCTGGTCTGCGCCAGGCGGATGTTGGTGCCGCCATTGCCGTCCGCGACCAGGGCAAGGTTGAGATCGAAATGCTGCGCCGGGTCGAAATGCAGCGTCGCCACCGCAGTGCCGCTGACATTCTTCAGCGTCATGACGTTGTTCGCATCGATCGTGAAGGAGGTTGCGACAATCGACTTGAGATCGATGGTATCCCCGACGTCAAAGCCCTTGAGAGTGACGGCGGGAACGCCGGTGTCGAACACGGCGGTGATGACGTGACCTTGGGCGAAATTGAACGTGCCCGTTCCGGTCACGGCGGCCTGGAATTCGAACGTGCCATCGTGGTCGAGGGTAACCGCACCGTTGTCCGTGATCGCGTTCACGATCGTACCCGGCGCCTCGAACCGCAGCGTGCCGTTGTCGATGATGGCGCCGGTGCCGGCGCTGCCGCCGGCCTCGACCTCGAGCGTGCTGCCGCTGTCAATGGTGGTGCCGCCGACATAGCTGTTGGCGCCGGCGAAATGCACTGTGCCGCTGCCTGCGATCTCGACGTGGCCGCTGCCGCCATTGCCGCCCTGGTCGGCGATCGTATCGGCAATGACGGTATCCTCGCCTGCAGTCGGCGCGAACGTGATGCTCTGGTTGCCCTGGATGAAGATGCCGGAGCCGAGCGCCTGTCCGTCGCCTCCGCCATGATTGCCCAGACCTGCCGTGACCGAGTTGCCGGAGACCGAGCTGCCGGCAATCGTCAGCGAGCCGCCTTCCTGCACGAACACGGCACCGCCTGCGCCGAGGCCGCCACCGCCGCCGCCGACGCCACCGCCGCCAGCACCGCCGCCGAACCCGCCAGCGCCCCCACCGCGGCCGCCGCCGCCGCCGAACCCGCCGGTACCGCCGCCCGTTCCCGAGCCCCAAGCACCCGCGGCTCCGCCGCCACCGCCAAAACCGCCGTCGCCGCCGACGCTGATGCTTGTTGCATGCGAGTAGGACAGGTAGCCCCCCGCACCGCCACCGCCGCCGCCACCAAAGCCGCCATGCGCGCCCGCAGTGAGGCTGCTGCCGCTCGGCGATGTGCCGCCGGCAGCGGCCTGCGAGTAGCCCGCGTGCCCCGGGACGTTGATCCCGAGCGTGCCACCCGCGTCGCCCGCGACGAAGACGAAGGTGCCGCCGCCGACGCTGTGGTTGCTACTGTAGTGGGCGCTGCTGCCGTTGGTGCCCATGCCACCACCGCCGCCACCCTGACCTCCGCTCGAGCCTCCGCCCCAATCGCCTCCGGCACCACCCGTGGCCGCGGCGCCCGTGAACGTCACGGCATCGATCGTTACCGCCGCACCGGCCGCCACGAACAGGCCGCCACCGAGACCCGCACCACCGCCGCCGCCTTCGACGCCGCCGGCGCCGCCCTTGGCCAGCGTGTGCGCGATGTTCAGATTGTTGATCGAGACGTTGCCGCCGAACACGAACAGACCGCGATAGGCATTTCCGCCGTCAAGCGAATAGCCCGCGCCATTGATGACGAGATGGCTGCCGCTGGCCAGATTGATCGCGGTCAGATTGGCGCCGAGCGAGGCAATGGAGATGTTGCCTGCAAACTCGATCGAATAGTTGGTGTTGGCGGCGGCAGCTCCGCCACCCACGCTGATGGCGAGGAGCGTCGCGTTGAGCTCCGCGGCGTTATGGACGGTATAGACGTTGGACGGCTTGATCACGGTGCCGCCGGAGCCGTCGGCCGAGAATGCGAAGCCGTAGGTCGGTCCGCTGAAGTGCAGATCGACGCTATGCGTGCCGTCGGTGACGTGCAGAACGCCGGTCGACGAATTGAACGACTGGGAGAACTGCCCGGAACTGTAGTTGATCCCGACCAGATCGATCGCGTCGGTCGCGGCGCTGAAGCCCGCGATGGTGCCGGCAAAGCTCGCCGGCGCGTCGATCTTGAGCGTTGCGAGTCCACCGTTGAACGTGATGGTCTGGCTGGATGCGACGCCCGCGCCGAATTCGACCGTGCCGCCATTGCCGACGGTGACCGCCCCGGTGCCGGTGACATTGCCCGCAACCAGCAGCTTGCCGCCGCCGTCCGCCTGCAGCGTGCCGGTGTTGGTGACGTTGCCGGCGAGATCGAGCGTACCCGCCTTGGCGTCGATGACACCGCTGTTGTTGACCGCCGTGCTGACGATCGTGGTGCCGCTGCCGGTCTTGTCGTAATTGCCGGCGACGTTGAGCGTTCCGGTACCGGCACTCGATGCGATGTTGAACGCGCTGCCGCTGGCCGTCGCATCGGTGAAGGTGACGCCGGCATCGATCTTGAAGGCCGCGCCGTTGTTCAGTCGCAGCGTATCGCCGGAGAAGGCCCCGGTCTGGCCGGATCCGTGGAGCTCGAGCGTCCTGCCGTCGAGTGTGAAGGTCTCGTTATTGGCATCGAAGAAGGTCGCGAGCCCGTTGACGATGGTCGTGCCGCTGCCGCTCTCGGTGCCGCCGGTGAAGGTCGCCCCGTTGGCGTCGATCAGCGTGCCGGTGCCCGACAGAGTGCCGCCGGACTGGGTCAGGCTGTGGATGGTTTCCGAGACAGCGCCGAGATTGATGTTGCCCGGCAGCACGAAATCATTGGTGACGGCGACACTGACCAGCACCGGCACGCTGGTCACGCTGCCGTCGGTCGCGGACACGGTGAAGCTCGCGGCCGGGTTCAGCGTGCCGTCGCTGACGAAGATCACCTGGCCCGCGGCGAGCTGCGCCTGGGTGAAGCTCGTGATCGCAACGCCGGGCGCACTCGACAGCGCCACGTAACCGCGTTGCGTGCTGCTGACGTTGAAGGTGAGCTGGCTCGCGTTGTTGTCGACATCGCTGACGCTGAGGTCGGCCGTGGTGATGGTGGTCGCCAGGCCCTGCAGCAGCGCCGCCGCATTGTCGCCGGACAGCACCGGCGCATCGTTAGCCCCGGTGATCGTGATGGTGACGACCTGCGCGCTGCCGTCGTTTCCCCTCACGGAGAAGGTGTCGGTCATCGTCGCGCCGGCGGCGAGCGCCTGCACCGTGGAATTGTTGTTGTCGAGCGTGTAGGTCCACCCGCCTGCGGAGGTCACGGTGTAGGTGCCGTACCCGCCGGTGCTGGCGGTCGGCGCGGCGACCGCCACGAAGGTGACGGACGATGTGTCGGGATCGAACAGCGTCAGCGTGCCTGTCGCCGTGGGCGTCCCCGCCAGCGCGTTGTTGACGCCGCCCGCCTCGATGACCGAACCGGTCGCCGTCCCGCTCATCGTGGCCGGATCGTCGGTACCGAGGATGTTGATGGTGACGGACGAGGTGGTGCCGTCCGAACTCGCGACGGAAAAACTGTCGGTGTAGGTGTGCCCGCCCACGAACTCATCATGCGCCGAGCTCGCGACATAGCTCCAGGTGCCGTCGGTGGCGAGCGTGAAGGTGCCGTATTGCCCAGACGTGCCGGCCTGCGCGACGAAGGATTGCGGACTGTCGGGGTCCTGGATCGTCAGCGTGCCGCCGGTCGACAACGGTGAGTTGGTTTCGATCAGGTTTTTTGTCACCGCCGATATGACGGCGGCATCGTCGGTGCCATTGATGGTGATCGTGACGACCTGCGGCGTGCCATCGATGGTCGTTACCGTGAACGTATCCGTCAGCGTGCCGCCGGCATTGAGCGCCTGCACCGCGGCATTGTTGTTGTCGAGCGTGTAAGTCCAGACCCCGGCTGATGTGACGGCAAAGGTGCCGTAGTGGTGGTCGCTTGCCGTGCCCGCGTTGACCGCGGTGAACGTGTTGGCGGGATTGTCAACGTCAGTGTCGGTCAGCGTGCCGGTCGCAGTCGGCGTTTCCGCCAGCGCGTTGTTGAGGCCGCCCGCTTCGGTCACCGAACCGGTGCTGGTGCCCGAGATCGAAGCCGCGTCGTTGCTGCCGAGGATATTGATTGTGACAGACGAGGCCGTGCCGTCCGAACTCACCACGGAGAACGTGTCGGTGTAGGTCTGCCCGGCGACGAATTCGTCATGCGCCGAACTCGCGACATAGCTCCAGGCGCCGTTCGGACCAACCGTGAAGGTGCCGTAGTGCCCGTGCGTGCCCGCCTGCGCCACGAAGGTTTCGGGACTGTCGACGTCGTGGATCGTCAGCGTGCCGTTCGTCGACAGCACTGAATCGGTCTCGCTCAGGTTGACTGAATCGGCCGACAGCACCGCGGCATCGTTCGCGCCGTTGATGGTGATCGTGACCAGTTGCGCGGTGCCGTCGATGGTCGTCACCGTGAACGTGTCGGTCAGAGTCCCGCCGGCATTGAGCGCCTGAACCGCGCTGTTGCTGTTGTCGAGATTGTAGGTCCAGACGCCGCCCGACGTCATGGTGAAGGTGCCGTAGCCGTGGTCGCTCGCCGTGGCGGTCCCGACCGCCGTGAAGGTGTTGGCGGGATTGTCGACGTCGGTGTCCGTCAGCGTGCCGGTCACGCTCGGCGTCCCCGCCGCCGCGTTGGCGACGCCGCCCGCTTCCGTCACTGCGCCGGTGCTGGTACCCGACACCACGGCCGGATCGTTGACCGCCTGCACGGTGATATTGACGGTCGCTGCGTTGGAATCGGCGAGGCCGTCATTGACCTTGTAGGTGAAGCTGTCGGTGCCGTTGTAGTCGCCAACCGGCGCATAGGTGAACGAGCCGTCGGCATTCAGCGTCAGCGTGCCGTGGGCCGGACCGTTGACGAGTATCGCGTGCAACGCATCGCCGTCGAGGTCGGTTGCCCCGGCAAGCACGCCCGTGCCTGACACCACCAGCGGATGGTCTTCATCGGTTGTGTAGCTGTGCGCGACGGCCACCGGCGCATCATTGGTGCCGCTGATCGCGATCGTCACAAATTGCGTGGCGCTGGTCGCGGTGCCGTCGTTGACCACGACCGCATAGGTCAGCGTGAGCGTCTGGCCCTGCTTCAGGAAATCGAGGTCTGCCGCGGCCGGTTGGTAGGTCCAGCCGAACGTCGTAGCAGAGCCGGTCGACAGCTGACCAGTGGAGTCGATCGCAAAGGCGGCATTGTCGGTGAGCGCCAGCGCGCCGGCCGGCAGATTGAAGGCGTGCCCGTCGAGGCTCACCATGGGCGCGCCGACCACCGAAGCTGTCAGCGTGTCGCCGACGTCGCGGTCGCTGGCCGAGATCGAGCCCGCGAGCGAAATGACCTGCGCATGGGCATCGGCCGCCTCGTTGACCGCCGCGGTGTCGCCCGTCACCACGGGCACATCGTTGGTGCCGGCGATGGTGATGGTCAGGGTCTGCTGGTTGCTGGTGATGAGCCCGTCGCTGACTTCGACCGTGTAGGTCAGGACCAGGCTCTGCCCATCCCGCAGGAAATCCAGGTTGGCCGCGGACGCATCATAGGTCCAGCCGACACCGGCAGTGCTGCCGTTGGAGGTGCCCGCATGGAATGACAGGGCATTGTTGATCAGCGACGCTGCCCCTGCCGGCAGGGCGAAGGCGTGGCCATCGAGAGTCACGACCGGCGAACCGGCGATCGAAGCCGTCAGCGTGTCGCCGATGTCAGGATCGGTCACCGGCAAGGTGCCCGTCAGCGTGATGTGCTGCGCGGCGGCGTCAGCAGCTTCCGCGGCGGTCTCCGACGCACCGGCCAACACGGGAGCATCCTCTCCGCCGGTGATCGTGATGGTGACATTCCGGCTCGCCAGCCCGCCATGACCGTCGCTGACGGTCACGGCGTAAGTTTCCGTGACGGTCTGCCCGGCCCGCAGGAATTGGACGTCCGCGTTGTCGACGAGATATTGCCACGTCGCCTGCCCGCCGAGGCCATTCACGGTGTCGGCAGACAGATGCGCGCTCATGGTCCCGAGCGCCAGCCCGCCCGCGCGGGTCGAGCTGACGAAGGTGGCCGAGACGACATGCGCGTCCGTCAGATCGACGTCCGTGAACGCGATCGCACCATCGACATGCAGCCGCCCCTGGGCATCGAGCGCCGTATCCTCCTGCACCGCACCGGTTATCTGCGCAGCGCCGATGACCGGCGCATCGTTGTCGGCGCTGACCGTCATCTCGCGGGTGGCGACGGCCGTGTCGTGCCCGCCATGATCCGTGCCATCCGGGTCCTGCACCGTCACGGTCAGAGTGCGGGTCAGCGGCGATGGATTGTCGCTGGTGTCGGTATAGAGGACCGCACGCAACGCGGCTGCGAAATCCGCAACTGTCGGCTGCTGGCCGGCCCTGGCCGTCAGCGTCAGCGTTCCGGTTACCGGATCGAACCGGCCCTCGATCAACGCAGTGTTCGCGAAAGAGAGGACGTCTTCGTCCGGCTGATAGTTGCCGCTGATCTGGATCGTCGCCCGCAGCAAAGTGTGGCTGTCCGGATCGGACAAGGTCAGCGCCGGTGCAACCGCGACCGGCGTTTGCTCGAGCGCAGCCAACGGCGCCGATCCGGAATTGAAAGATAGCGAAGGTGGATCATTGACCGGCGGCGCCGGGATCGATGCAATTCCCGGACCGGCGCCGCTGTTTCCACCTCCGGGCATATGGGGGGCGAGGTCCGCACCGGTGTTGACCGGCGGGCCGTGGCCGGAAGCTCCATCAGGCAGAGATGACGGTGCGTCACCCCCCGGATCGTACGAGACAGGTGGAGGAGACGATGAACCGTGCGGACCGGCACCGTTCGGCGAGTCGCTGCTATAGCGGTCCGCAAGGTTCTTGATCTGCAGAATGTTGTTCAACGCACCCAGCTCGTCAGCCCTATCGGCGTCCGTCTTTGGCTGCTCGCTGGTTGCTATCTGAGCTGGACCGGTCGGCATCAGCTCCAGCTTGCCGCCTTCGCTGCTGATCGTTGCAATGGCGTTGCCGTTCCGATCGTAGGCCGTCGCCTGATGCTGCCCGTCATCCTGATGAAAGATGGACAGCGTGACCGATCCATCGTCAGGGGATATCTCGCCGCCGCCAACGGAGCCTGCAATCTTTGCAAAGCCGACCGGCGTCCCGATCCGCATGTCACCCGACTGGGCAATCTTGCCCGAGGCGAAGCTGAACGATCCCTGGATGAGATCGAAGACTTCCAGATTGGCGCTGCCCTGCGGGTCGAATTTGAATTCACTCAATACGAGCCGTGAACCATGCCCGATCTGGAACGCGCTGCCGTCGTTGAAAACAAGTCCGGCGGCGCCCGCGCTGTCGGTCCGGACCACGTCTCCCTTCAGCAGCACATCGCCGTTGTTGAGCGCCACGACGACGCCGTTGCGCAGGACCGTTACCTGCCCTTCGACCCGCACCGCATGTCCGATCACCTGCATCGCCGGCGACGGCGCATCCTTGGCTGCGTACCCTCCGGGAGCGGCAGGCCCCGCCAACGCAGCGACGATTTCGCCGCTCAGCGTCGCACCATCCGGCGACCGCAGCGCGTGCAGATTCTCCGATTTGAAATAGCCCGCAACGACGTGGATCTTTCCGTCGGCTCCAATCAGCCGCAGGTCATCGCCGACGCGCTTGAAATCGGCACTGAGAAGCAGGTGCGTGTCCTGAATCGCTGCGACGGACGCGTCCGGCCCGCCCTCGGTCGAAAGTTCCTGCGAAATAGAAAGCGAAAAATGCCGATCACTGCCGACATGCAGCATCATTCATTCCATCTAAAGACACGGACCGCGTAACACGGTCGAAGGTCACCGCCGAACAAGCACCCGATCGACGCTGTTGTCGCGCTCTCCATCTACCGACGGATCGGGGCATTCCTCTTCATGCATTTCCTCAGGACTTTCACCGAAGCATCCAACGCCGTTGCACCCGCGCAGATCGGAAGCGTCGACTCTTCAGCGGCCCATTGGTACGGTATTCGGCTGATGAAGGCTGCGAACGAACGTTCACATGCGCCCATTTTCATCAATCGTGATCACCGCCATCGCGTCCGAAAGCCGAAAACGTCATTCATCATAAATCGCGACATTCTCGTTCCGCGCACGAAACCCAGCTACGAAATCAAGGTATGCAGCGACGTGAATCCCTGCGGGTCCTCCGTATCGACCCAACATTTGCGGTAAAGATCGAGACCGCCCGGAAAGGCCGACCACCAAAAATGGTCAGACGACAGCTGATCGTTCAATGCTGCCGATCACCGGTTCGACAACGTCACGGATTTTATCGATGCGATCGTAAAACAGGCCTCGAAGGCTGCGTCGATGATCGCGAGCTTGACGGCCTGCGCCTTGTGATACTCGCGGCGGAAGCCTTTCGATACCCACAGCCGGGACTTGCCGCGCGCCCCGACCCAGCCAAGGCTTCCCATCGACTCCGCCTCGGCGAGCTTCCGCCCGAGTTGCTCCGCGACAATCTCAGCCGCTGCGCCAGCGCGGAAACCGACGTCACGTCGGTCGTAATCTGATCGATGGCGGCGTCCTCTTCCTCACAGCCGACGATCAGGCGATCCATCAACACGCCGCCCTCGTTGACCCACGTGAACAGCTTGAACGTCGGTTCGGGCTCGCGAACCATATGAGACCCGAGGAGACCGTCGGCGATCATCGGCTGCATGCGGCGAACCGAACCGCCTCCTGCTGCGTGAGAAGCAGCCTTTAGTCATGCATTCGATCTGCGACCTCCTGGCATGTGAGAAATGAGGTGCCGTCGAGATTACGGAGCCATATTAGCAACCGGTCCAGGGCCGCGACGCGGCTCGCCCGCGCGCTGCCATAGTCGCTGCGCGGATGCAGCGTCAGCGTGATCAGGCAGCGCTCGCGATGCATCGCCTCGATCTCCTCGCGCCACATCTTGATGACGCGATCATGGGTCTGGCGCTGGGCGTAGAGCGTCGCGTCGATCAGGATCTCCGCATGCGGCACCTCGATCATGCCGCGGCCGCCATCGGCATCCAACGCGTAAGGATGGTCGTCGTCCTGAAAGCTCGAATCATAGCGATAGCCGAGATCGGCGAGATGTCCGAGCGTTCGTTCGGTGAGCCGGCCATGCGGCGCGCGAAAGCCGCGCGGCGCACGGCCGACGATCTGAGACAGCGTCGCATGCGCGCGCTCCAGCAGCGCCCGCTCGTCGATGTCGGCCGCATCCATCTCCTCCATCGCCCAGCCGTGCGCTGCGATCTCGTGGCCGCGGCCGGCGAGCGCTGCGATATAGGCGGGATTGGCCTCCGCCTCCGCGCCCGGCACGAACACGGTGGATTTGATGCCGTGGCGATCGAACAGGCCGAACAGCCGCTCGCAACCGACGGCATAGGCGTATTTTCCGTAAGACGCGCGGCCGAACAGCGCGTCTTCGCCTAGCTGGGTCCGCTCCACCGTCTTGCCCTGGAGGTTGACGGTGACGACGACGGGAACGATCGGCTTGCTCATTGTCCGCCCCAGTCCCGCCGCCAGTCGGACGGATTCGTCAGGCACCATTCGGCAAGCTCCAGCATGCCGACGAAACGCACGCCCTCGTGCTGCTTGGCGTATTTGATCAGCCCTTCGACCGCCGCGACGCGCGCGGGCGAGCCGGAGCCGTAACCGACGCGCGGATGGAAGGTCAGGTTGTAGTAGCCGCCCTCGGCATAGATGGCGTCGAACTCCTGCTCCCAGTGCGCCAGCACTTCCGACGGCGGCGTGTAGCTGACGCGGTAGAACGGGAAATCATCTAAGCTCGAGGTGTTGTTGGGCAGGCAGACATAGTCGCTGCGCTCCTCGCCGTCATAGCGGGCGAGATATGGCAGGTCGAAATCCTTGTCGCTGGAATCGTAGACATAGCCGAGCTCGCGGAGCTTGCGCAACGTGCGCGCGGTCTTGTGGCCCGATGGCGAACGCCATCCCCTCGGAGCGAGGCCGGTAATCTCGGTGAGCAGCTTGTGCGTTCGTTCCAGCAGCTCCGGCTCGGCATCGCCGGGATCGACGCCTTCGTGAAAATAGCCGTGCGAGCCAATCTCGATGCCGGAGCGCGAGATGTCGCGGACGAGACCGGGGCTTTCTTCGGCGTCATATCCGGAGACGTAGAACGTCCAGGGCACGTCGTGCCGCATGAACATGTCGACAAACCGGGGAATACCGCATTTGGCGGAGTAGCGGCCGTGCGAGCGGGCCCCGAGCGGCAATTGCCCGCGGCCGCGCTCCAGCGAGGTGCCGTCGAAATCGAGGGTGAGGCCGACGACGCAGCGCGCACCGTCAGGCCAGGCATGCTGCCTGCGCTGGGCAAGGGAGATCATGGGACAAGCTCGACATTCCAGAAGCGGGGTTTTCGGCCCGCCCATGGCGCGTAGCCGCGCACCTTGGGCGAGGCGGCGGAGACATTGACGCCGGAGCTCCACACGATCATCGGCGCATCGTCGACGAACAGCTTGTGGACCGCATCGAACAGCGGCTGCCGCGCCTCGGGCGCGACTGTCTCCATCAGCTTGCCGAGCAGATCGATCGCAGCACCGTTGCCCCAGACCTTGTCCGGCTGCGTGGCCTTGTCGCCGATGAAGCGGTCGAGGCCGAAGGCCGGGTCGAGATACGGCGTGTAGTTCCACACCATCAGCTGATAGTCGCCCTTGTTGTAGCGGCTGAGCTGGGTCGCGAACTCGACGACTTCGACGGTGAGGTTGAGGCCGGCTTGCTGCGCCATCGCCTGTGCCAGCACGGCGACGTCGTTCATGACGGGAAAGCGCGAATTGGTGGTGATCTTGATCGGCTCGCCCTTGTATCCCGCCTCCTTCAGAAGCTTCGTCGCGCGCGCGATATCAAGACTGTAGCCGGCCTGCTCGACTGCGCCGTAATAGCGGCTCGACAGCGGGACAAGCGAGGTGCTCGGCTTGGCATAGCCATCAGTTAGGCCATCGCTCATGCTGGGATAATCGAGCGAGGCCGCAATCGCCTCGCGGATGCGCTTGTCCTTGAGCAGCGGATCGTTGGTCTGCATCACGATGGCGTTCAGCGAGGCGACCGGTGCCGCGCTGATCACGAGCCCCGCCGACTTCAGCTCGCCCGCGAATTTGGGATCGGCGGAGGGCCAGAGATCGAGATTGCCTGACTGAATCGCCGCCTTCGCCGCCGCGGTGTCGGGCACGATGGACAACCTGACGCGGTCGACCTTGGCAAGCTTGACGCCGGCGAGCCCATCGCTAGGCTCGCTGCGCGCGGCATAGGCCTCGTTGCGGGCGAGTTCGATGAACTGACCGCGGCGCCACTCAGTGAGCTTGAACGGGCCGGTGCCGATCGCCTTCTGCCAGGTGCCGTCCGCACCGACGGAGTCAGGATGCGCGATGCCGGTGCCGTCGCAATCCGCCCGCGCCATCGTGCTGAGGAAGGCGCCGGTCGGCTCGGCCAGACGGAAGACGACCTGCTGCGGCGATGGCGTCGTGATCTCGGCGATCTTGATTTTTCGCGTGCCGTCGAAATTGGTCCGGCATGGCCAGCCGGATTTGGGATCGAGGAAGCGTTCCCAGGTCCACGCCACCTCGCGCGAGGTCAGAGGCGCGCCGTTGTGGAACGTTACGCCCTCGCGCAGCGTGAAGGTGTAGGTGCGGCTATCCGCCGAGGTCTCGATCGCCTTCGCCAGCATCGGCGCAACCGTGCCGTCGGCGCGCCAGGCGACTAGGCCTTCATAGATCTGTTGAAGCACGAGGCCGGTGTTGTCGTCGGGGCTGTTGCCCGGCATCAGGCCGCGAATGTCGGTGGTGATCATGCTGCGCAAGACGCTCTCGGCGCGGGCCGCGGACAGCGAGACAAGCATCAGACACAACGCAACCACAAAACGCTTCATACCCAATATCCTGTCTAGCCCGAGGCGCGCGCCTCCGCCGCCCCCGCAAAATCCAGCACGGGCGCGGCCGCGAGCAGCGCCTTGGTGTAATCGTGCCGGGGGTGATCGAAGACATCGTCGCGCGAGCCCTGCTCGACGATCTTGCCGCCCTGCATCACCACGACGCGGTCGGCGACCTGCTCGACCGCCGCGAGGTCGTGGCTGATGAACAGGCAGGCAAAGCCGTATTGCGCCTGCAGCCGCTCGAACAATTTCAGCACCTGCGCCTGAATGGTCATGTCGAGCGCCGAGACCGGCTCGTCGGCGACGACGAAGGCCGGCTCGCGCACGATGGCGCGGGCGATCGCGATGCGCTGGCGCTGCCCCCCGGACAATTCATGCGGCCAACGTTTGCCGAGGCCGACGAGCCCGACCTCGTCCAGCATCGCCTCGACGCGCCTGTCGCGCTCGGCTGTCCTCAGCTCCGGGACATGACGCAGCGGCTCGGCGACGATCTCACCGACGCGCATGCGCGGGTCGAGCGAGGAATAGGGATCCTGGAACACGAGCTGCGAGGCGAGACGAAAGTCGCGATCGATGGTTGACGTCACGTCCCTGCCCCGGAACCTGATCTCACCGCCCGATGTCGGGATCAGCCGCAGCATGGCTCGGCCGAGCGTGGTCTTGCCGGAGCCGCTGCCGCCGACCACCGCAACCGTCTCACCCGCGGCGATGTCGAGATCGACGCCGTTGACGGCGGAGACGCCGGTGTCACGGCGGAACAATCGCTGCCGCCCGGCGAAGCCGACCTTGAGATCACGCACGCTGACGAGAGGCTCGCCGCCCTGGCGCGCCTTGGACGCGGCGCCCCGGCGCGGCAGGGCTTCGACCAGACGTTTGGTGTAGGCCTCGCGCGGCGAGAACAGGATCTGCCGCGTCGTGCCTGTCTCGATCATCTTGCCCTGGCGCAGCACCAGCGCGCGCTGCGCATAGCGCGAGACGAGGCCGAGATTGTGGGTGATCAGCATCACCGAGGTGCCATGGTCGCGCGCGAGCCCGACCATGAGGTCGAGCACCTCGCGCTGGGTCAGCGTATCCAGCGCCGTGGTTGGCTCGTCCGCGATCAGCAGCTTTGGCTTCAGCAGCATCACCGAGGCCAGCATGATGCGCTGACGCATCCCGCCGGAGAATTCGTGCGGATAGGCGTCGAAGGTACGTTCGGGGTCGCGGATCTGAACGCGCGCGAGCATGTCGAGGCAGCGCTGCCTGATCGCGCGCTTGCCCAGCCGCTCATGCAGGCCGAGCCCTTCCGCCATCTGCGCACCGACACTGATGGCGGGATTGAGCGAGACCATCGGCTCCTGGAACACCATGCCGACGGTCGGCCCGCGCAAGGTCCGCATCTGGCGCGCGGAGACATTGGCGAGATCGACACCGTCGAGCACGATGCGGCCGCCGGCCTTGCGCAGGCCCGGTGGCAGCAGGCCGAGCACCGCACGAGCGGCCGCGGTCTTGCCGCTGCCGGATTCGCCGACGACAGCGAGGAACTCACCACGCTCGACCGCGAAGGAGACGTCGTCGACGATCACCGCCTTGCTGGCGGCGACCTCGATGCGCAGGTTTTCGACCGCCAGCAGGCTCATCCGTGCGCCATCCTGGGGTCGAGGCGATCGCGCAAGGAGTCGCCGAGGAGATTGATGCCGAGCAGCGTCAGCGCGATGCAGAGGCCCGGCGCGATCGAGAGCCAAGCCGCCGTCTCCATGAACGGACGGCTTGCCGCCAGCATATTGCCCCAGGTCGGCGCCGGCGGCGGCACGCCGAGGCCGAGGAAGCTCAGGGCGCTCTCGGCCAGCAGCACCCAGCCGAACATGCTGGTCGCGAGCACCGCAACCGGCGCGATCGCGTTCGGCATGACGTGGCGGAGCATCGAATAGACCTCGGAATTACCGATGACGCGCGAGGCCTCGACATATTCCTTCTCGCGGATCGACAGCACGGTACCGCGCACCACACGGACGACCGAGGGGATGTAGGCGAGCCCAAGTGCCAGGATCAGTCCGACCTTGTTCGCGCCGACGACGATCATCACGGCCAGCGCTAGCAGAATCCCGGGAAACGCAAGCAAGGCGTCGTTGACAGCCATGATGATGCGGTCGGCCCAGCCGCGGATGTAACCAGCCGCGCAGCCGATCACCATGCCGGCAGTGACGGCGACCAGCACCGTGACCAAAGCGATGATCACGCTTGCGCCGGCCCCGACCATGATGCGGCTCAGTACGTCGCGTCCGAATTCGTCAGTGCCGAGCCAGTGCAGCGACGACGGCGCCTGCAACCGCGCGCGCAAATTGATGCGCAGCGGATCGAACGGGGTCCAGAACGCCGCGGTGACGGCCGCACCGAGGAGGAACGCCATGAGGGACCCGCCGATCGCGGTGTTGGCGCGCATCCTCATGCCACCGTCACCCTGGGATCGAACAGCGGATAGCAGAGGTCGACGATGAGGTTGACGACGACGTAGATCACGGCGGTGAACAAGAGGCAGCCCTGTACCACCGGATAGTCGCGCGCGAAAATGGAATCGACCAGCAACCGTCCGAGGCCCGGCAGCGTGAAGACGGTCTCGATCACGGCGATGCCACCGAGGAGATGACCGAGCACGAGGCCGATCAGCGTCCAGGTCGGCGCGAACGCGTTGGGCAGAACATGCCGGGCAAGCACCCGCCATTCCGGAACGCCCTTGGCGCGCGCATGCGTGACATATTCGAGCCTGAGCACCTCGATCGAAGCCGCGCGCGCCATGCGCGTGAGCACGCCGATCTCGACCATGGTCAAGGTCGCAATCGGCAGCACGATGAAGGTCGCTGCCTGCCAGTAGTTCTCCGCGAACGGCACGTAGCCGATCACCGGTAGCCATTTCAGCTTGAGGCCGAACAGGAGCAGCAGCAGCAGGCCAAGCCAGAAGCTCGGGATCGACAGCAGCAATGTGGCCCCGCCGACGATCGAGAGATCGAGCAGGCTGTTCTGCTTCCAGGCCGCAACGAGGCCGGCCGGGACCGCGATGCAGGCAGCCGCAGCGACCGCCACCAGCACGATGACGGCGCTGACCTGGAAGCGCTCGAGGATCAGCGGCAGGACCGCGAGATCATTGGTGATGGAGCGACCAAAATCGCCGGCGGCAAGCTTTGCGATCCAGTGCATGAACTGGACCGGGATCGGCTGGTCGAGGCCAAGCTGCGCGCGGAGCTGCGCCGCCTGCGCGGGATCGGCGGCATCGCCGAGCATCACCTGCACCGGGTCGCCCGGAATGAGCCGCACCAGCGCAAACACGGCAATCGCGACCAGCAGCAGCGTCGGGATCGTCATCGCCAACCGTCTTGCGAGGTAACTCAACATGGCGCCGCCCTACTCGACCGTGACGCCCCAGAACCGCGGCTCCGGATAGAGCCAACCGGCATAGCCCTTGATGCTCTTGCGCAGCGCCGTCAGCTCGGCGCCGTTGAACAGCACGATCATCGGCACGTCGGCGATGAAGCGCTTGTGCATCTCGTCGAACAGCGCCTGCCGCTTCGCGGTATCGTCTGTTATCATCGACTGGCGCAGCATCTCCTGCGCCTCCGGATTGTCCCAGACCTTGCGCGGCTGCGTCGCCTTCGGCCCGGTCAGCATCTCGAAGCTCAAGGAAGGATCGAGCCGCGCCGAATAGACGAAGGCCATGGACTGGTAATCGCCACGGTTGTAGCGGTCGAGCTGCGCCGCCCAATCCATCACCTCGAGCTCGATATTGATACCGACAGCCTGTGCCATTGCCTGCACCAGAACGGAAGAGTCGAACACGAAGCTGTAGCGCTTGTTGGTGATCATCTTGATCGGCTGGCCGCGATAGCCGGCCTCCAGCAGCAGCTTCCTTGCCTCCGCGATGTTCTGTGCGTAACCATGCGACTGCACCTCTCCGTAGAAAGGGCTGCCAATCGGCAGTGCGGAATTGTTGGGGCGCGCGGTGCCCTGCATCACCGCATCGACGATCTGGGCGGTGTCGATGGACAGCGCGATGGCGCGGCGGATCCGCACGTCCTTCAACAGGGGATCTCTGGTCTGGAACAGGATGCCGGTCAGGCCGAGAGCGGGCGTGATGCTGAGCTGCACTTCGGGGCGCGACTTCAGCTCTTCGAGGTCGGGGATCGACAGGCTCATGATGACATCGAGCGAGCCGCTGAGCAGCCCGGCTTTCGCGGCCGAGCTGTCCGGGATCACGTTGAAGCGCACACGATCGACCTTGACGTCCTTGGCGCCGGTGTACCCGGTGCGCGGCTCGCTGCGCGAGACGTAGCCGTCGAAACGGACCAGATCCATATACTGTCCCCGCTTCCACTCGCCGAGCTTGAACGGACCGGTGCCGATGGGCGCGATCCACTTGCCGTCAGGGCCGACGGAATCGCGATGGATGATCGCGGTCTGGCCGCAATCGGGCCGCGCCAGGGTCGGCAGGAACAAGGCCGTCGGCTGGTCGAGCGTAATGGCGACGGTCTGCGGATCAGGCGCCTCGATCTTCTCGATCCGCGCGATGCCGGTGGCGCTGAACTCGGACAGGCAACGCCATTGCGTCGTAGGGTCCAGCCAGCGCTTCAGCGACCAGACCACGTCATCCGAGGTCATGGTTGCGCCGTTGTGGAACTTGACGCCCTGGCGCAGGCGGAACGTATAGGTCTTGCCCTCGTTCGAAACGGTCCAGCTGTCAGCCAGCATCGGGCCGATCGAGGTGTCGTCGCGGAAGGCGACCAACCCCTCGACGACATGCGCCACCACGGCATCCGTGTTGGCGTCGCGGTTGGTGCCGGGATCGGTCGAGCGGATATCGGCGTTGAGCCGCGTCCTCAATAATGTTTCGGCGCCGGCCGTCCCCAGCATCGCCCACAGGGCCAGCGCGGCCAGACCGACCGCCCATGACGGCGATGGGCAACGCCGCCGCATCACGCCGACCCTGCCGCGGCAGAACGCTCGAACGCCGCGCGCCCGATCTCGTCGATCTCGAGCCGGTAGGTGGTGAACTCGCGATTGAGCGCCGGCAGCGGCGCCACCTGCATCAGCCCGCCTGCCGGCTCCATCAGGATCATCGCCACGGTGGCGCTGAGATTGTTGCTGAGGTTACGGCGTGGCGGACGGCAGACCGACCAGGGATAGGCGAATTCGTCGAACAGTGCATTCTTGACGGTGTCGAAGGTGATGCTGCCGATATGCGGCTGGAGCAGATCGCGGACGCGAATGTCGCGGTAGAGACTATCAGGCGTGTTGAAGATGCCGGTGTCCTTCAGCTTGCTGAGCGCAACGGGGCTGAGGAAGTTATTGGCGTGGACCAGAAGGCCGTTCTGCGGATGCACCTGGAAGGTCTCATCCGGAGCACACTCGAAGTCGATCGCCACGCCCTCGCGATGGCTGACGATCATGTTGTTGGCCGCCGACTTTTTCGTGCAATAGACCGCGCGCATGGCGAGCGCCAGATGCTCGTTCTCCAGGACCTTGCGGCGGATCAGCGCCAGCGGCACGCCGACCTGACGATAGTCCCGATCGCTCTCGAGATAGTTCGCGGTGATTGCGATGCCGACGGCATTGAAGCCGCAGCGGCCGAGCGCGCCGGCCTCAGTGAAAGTCATCAGATCCGGGCCGTCGTCGCGCCGGACCTTCAGCACCACTGCCGTCTCCGCGCATTCGCGCTTCCAGTCCCAGTTCTGGGCGTGGATCAGGCGGCCATCGGCGGTCGCCTGCGGCAGCACGACGACGCCGGTGCAACCGTCCGGATCTTCCGGCGTCTTCAGGCGCGCGCGGATCGCAGGGTTCGCGAGCTTGATGATCTCGGTGCGGGCATTGAGCAGGACGACATCCTCGAACGGAATGTCGGCACCTTCGGCAATGCCGCGCATCTCCTCGATATAGCTGGGGTCGAACCCCTCGATGACGGGCAGATAGTCACGCACCAGCTCGGCGACGCCCTTCGCGTCGAGCGAGAGCTCCTTCAACTGCGCGAAGTAATGCGTGGTCCCCTTCTTGATGCGGCTCGCCGCCTTCTGTCCGTACTGACGTCCACGCTCGTGCGGAGGACCGGAGATTTCGATGAGGGGAAAGGGTTCGACCATGGGACGCCAAGTTCCATTTGCTATCTCATGAAGCCTAATGTATTTTGTGATGACATGAAACAAAAATCTTTGGCCTTGAAATCTGCCTCGGGAAAAACGCCCCCAAGCCGACTCCAGCGCGAGTTGTCCGCCGGGATCATCAACCTGATCCGGAGTGAAGGACTTGCGCCCGGAACAAGGCTTGCCGAGGTCGCGTTGGCCGAGCGCCTCCAGGTCTCGCGCACGCCGGTACGCGCCGCGCTGAAGCTGCTGGCGCGTAGCAAGCTCGTGCATGCAGGTGCCAGCCGCGGCTATTTCGTCGCCGAGACAACCACTGCCCAGCGCCAGGCGCCGCCCAAGCCGAGCCCGGACGATACTGACCGGCTGTTCCTCGCGATCGCGCGCGATCGCCGCGCCGGCCGGCTGCCCGATGAGGTGTCCGAGCGCGACTTGATGCAGCGCTACGATGCGACGCGGCCGATCGTGCAGCGTGTGCTCACCAGGCTTGCCGAGGTTGCCGCGGTCCAGCGCAAGCCGGGACATGGCTGGCGCTTTCAGCCGACACTTGCGGATACGCAGGCACGCGATGAAAGCTATCGTTACCGTCTGCTGATCGAGCCCGCAGGCCTGCTCGAGCCGGGCTTCCAGCTCGATGCGACGTGGGCCGCCGAGATACGCCAGCGTCATCAGGACATGCTGGCGATGCCGTGGCGCGACACAGCGAGCATCGCGCTCTACGAGATGAACGCGGCCTTCCACGAGGGCCTCGCGGCCGCATCAGGCAACCGCTACCTGCTGGTCGCGGTTCAGCAGCAGAACCGGCTGCGACGCTTCGGCAACTACGACTGGACCTTCGGCCATGAGCGCGTGATCGTGAACTGCCGCGAGCATCTCGCCATTCTCGACCAGCTCGAAGCCGGCCAGAACGAGGCCGCCGCCGCGCTACTGCGCAGGCACCTCGAAGGCGCGGCGAAGCTCAAGCGCAGCCCGGCCCATTCCACCGCCCCATCAAAGACCGCCTAACGACGGACAAGAGTTGTCATGACCATGAATGCGTTCGCCTCCTCCAACAGCCCCCTCACCCGCGAGGCCATGGAGCCGTTCTGGCTGCCGATGACGCCGAACCGACAGTTCAAGTCGAAGCCGCGCATCTTCGTCGGCGCCGAGGGCATGCATTACATCACCGACGACAACAGGCGCATTCTCGACGGCATGGCGGGACTGTGGTGCGTGAACGCGGGACATGCGCAAAGACGCATCGTCGAAGCGATCCAGGCACAAGCAGCGAAGCTCGACTTCGTCTCCTCGTTCCAGATGAGCCATCCCGCCGCCTTCGAGCTCGCCCGGCGCATCACCGAGATCGCGCCCGACGGCCTCGATCATGTCTTCTTCACCAATTCCGGCTCGGAATCGGTCGACACCGCGCTGAAGATCGCGCGCGGCTATCACCGCGCCCGCGGCGAGGCCAGCCGCATCCGCTTCATCTCGCGCGCCAAGGCTTATCACGGCATGGGCTGGGGCGGCCTGTCAGTGAGCGGAATCGTCCGCCACCGCCGGGATTTCGGCCCGCTGCTGCCGGAGGTCGATCATCTCCCGCATACGCATAATTCGGAGCACGCCGCGTTCTCGCGCGGCCAGCCGCAATGGGGCGCGCATCTCGCCGACGAGTTGTCAAAGCTGCTGCAGGTCCACGATCCCTCGACCGTTGCCGCGGTCATCGTCGAGCCCGTCACCGGCTCGGGCGGCGTGCTGCCGCCGCCGGTCGGCTATCTCGAGCGGCTGCGCCAGATCTGCGACCAGAACGGCATTCTCCTGATCTTCGACGAGGTGATCACTGGCTTCGGTCGGCTCGGTGCGGCGTTCGGCGCCAACGCTTTCGGCGTGACGCCTGATCTCATCACCTGCGCCAAGGGCATGACCAACGCCGCCGTGCCGATGGGCGGCGTCATCACCAGCGACAAGGTTTACGACGCGCTGATGCAGGGGCCGGACAACACGATCGAGCTGTTCCACGGCTATACTTATTCGGCGCATCCGCTCGCCTGCGCGGCCGGTCTTGCTGCGCTCGACGTCTATCAGGACCTCGGCCTGTTCGAGCGGGCGCGCCGCCTCGCGCCGGTGTGGGAGAACCATGCGCACGCCTTGCGCGACCTTCCGCATGTCGTCGACATCCGCAACATCGGGCTGCTCGCCGCAATCGACCTGAAGGCGCGCGAGGGCGCGCCGGGTGCGCGCGGCAGCGAATGCGCCAGCCGCTGCTATGAGGAGGACAGCATCCTGATCCGCAGCAGCGGTGACACGCTCCTGATCTCTCCGCCCCTGATCATCGAGGGAGAACAGATCGAGGAAATCTTCGCCGCCATCCACCGTGCGTTGATCACAGTCAGCTGACGCTCGGCCCCAAGCTTGATCGCCTGATGGCGATCAAGCAAGAACGTGCCGTCCGATTGCAACCGGCGATTCTGCACACCGCCGCGCCGATGATTTGACCAGCCCGAGTGCTGTGGGCGTTCTCTCTTACGATTTTGTTTGATCTCCCGATACACACGCGGCGCACACGCCACCCCTCTAACGATTTGTAAAGCTTGTACTCAGCATGGGCCAATTCGAGCCAATTTGGTTCAGCAAGCACCAGAGGGAGCAGTCGCGCAAATGAACGGACTAGATCGCCGTATAGCCCCCGTCGGCGTTGATGCATGCGCCGGTGATAATCGATGCCTTGTCGCTGGCGAGAAAGGCAACGACCTCGGCAATCTCCTCGGGTTGTGCAAGCCGACCGATCGGCTGGCGCACCAGCATCGCCTGCCGGGTCGCCTCGGGAAGCTTGGCAAGAAGCGGCGTATCGACATAGCCCGGCGAGACGCAATTGACCCGAATGCCGCGCTTTGCATAGGTCAGTGCGACGGAGCGGGTGAGATTGACGACGGCGGCCTTTGCGGCCGAATAGGCGTTGCTGTTCTCCTGGCCGACATGGGCAAGGATCGACGCCATGTTGACGATCGCCCCGCCGCCTGCCGCCAGCATGGCGCCGGCCGCAAACTTGTTGCAGAGGGCGACGCCGGTGAGATCAACATCGATCACGCGCCGCCAATCGGCAAGATCGAGCTCATGGATCGGCGACTTGCGCTCGGGAATGCCGGCATTGGCGACAAGAATGTCGAGCCTGCCAAAGCGGGATGTCGCAAATTGCATCAGCGCAGCAACATCGGCCTCGTCGGTCACGTCGACGCGCTGGAACGCAACGGAGAAACCGTCGCCGGTAAGCTCCGCCGCGAGGGCCGCACCGCTTTCGGCGAGATCGCCGATCACGATCTTCGCGCCCTCCGCAACGAACAGCCGTGCGATGGCCGCACCGATCCCGGATCCGCCGCCGGTGACTACCGCGATCTTTCCCTCCAGCAGCATCGCCGCGCTCCTTGTCACTTGTCCTCAAACCCTGGTCGCGGAACGATTCCCATCATCGTTCTGGTGAAGCCACCATCGACGACGATCTCCTCGCCCGTGATGTAGCCCGCGCGTTCACTCGCCAGAAACACCACCGCATCGGCGATATCTTCGGGCCGGCCGATCCTGCGCAACGGCACGAGCTTTTGCCGAGCGGCCTCGACACCTTGCGCCCGGTAGATAGCTTCGGTCATCGGGGTGCGGATCATGCCTGGACTGACGACGTTGCTGCGCACGCCGCGTGGTCCCCACTCGGTCGCGAGCTGACGGGAGAACATGACGACGCCTGCCTTGCTGACGCTATAGGCGCCACTATGTCCTTGCGGAAAAGAAGCCGCGATCGAGGCGACATGGACGATCGCGCCCGCCTTTCGCGCCAACATCGGCGCGCCGAACGCTCGCGCACAACGCAGATAGCCGGTCAGGTTGAGCGCAAGAATCTTGTCCCAGTCAGCCAAACTCACGGCGTCGAGACCGCCAGGCAGCATGGTGCCTGCATTATTGACCAGAATATCGGGCGAACCGATCTTTGTCCTGACATGCTCGGCGATGCGCGCGACATCGTCATCGCTGGTGACATCGGAGACGAAGAACTCTGCCTGTCCTCCCCCTTGGCGAATCTCCGCCGCGACGGAAGCTCCCGCCTCATCGCGATCGAGCACCACCACATTCGCTCCGACCGCGGCAAGACCACGCGCGATGCCTCGCCCGATGCCGGCACCGCCGCCGGTGACGATCGCAATTTTTGCGGTGAGATCGATCCATGTCATGCAATTCTCCGGGAGTTGAGGACGCCGGCGCGTCAGGTCGGCGAGCCAGCCAGCGACGGCAGCTCGATCCTGCGGATCAGCCGGTTCTCCTGCGCCGTGATGAGATGCTCTGACGCCTTCAGGTAAGTCGGCCAATCCGGGTCCTTGTCGCGCGCAGCGTGTCGGCGCTCGAACTCGCCCATATCGGGGAAGCCCCAGAGGTGCACGATCTGGTTCAACGGCCCGACCGCGCTCGTGAACATTCCGAGCGGCCGGCCGAGATGACGAAGCTGGACCGGCATTGCGAGCCGGTCGAACACATCGATGAACTCGGCCATCTTGCGCAAGCGGATGGTGTAGACACGCAAATCGACGATCGCGGGTTCGGTCATCGGATATCCTTCAGGCTTGCTGGCCCGCCAGATGGCGGCCGGTGATGTAACCGAATGTCATGATCGGCCCGAGGGTGATGCCAGCGCCCGGATAGTTGCCGCCCATGATCGAGGCACGATCGTTGCCGACCGCATAGAGCCCCGGTATGGCGGAGCCATCGCGAAGCAGCACCCGGCCGACGACGTCGGTGGCCAATCCATCGAATGTCCCAAGATCGCCCATGATGATCTTGAGCGCGTAATATGGCCCGGCGCCGATCGCGGCGACGTTCGGGTTCGGCTGGTGCTCGGCGTCGCCAAGATAGCGGTTGAAGGCGGTGCTACCGCGCTTGAAGGCACGGTCGATCCCCTGGACCGCGCTCTCGTTATAGGCGCGCACGGTCTCTTCCAGACTATCGGCATCGACGCCCGCTGCCTCCGCCAGTGCGCGCAGGGTCGCGGCACACTTCAGATAGCCATTGCGCACAAAGATCCGGACCGGCACCGGTGCCGGCTTGGCGTAGCCGAGGCCGTATTTCCGGATGGTCGCGTGATCGCAGATGAGCCAGGCCGCGGTCTCCTTGCCACCAGCGCCATCGGCAATCATGGCCGCGCCGACATCGTGATAGGACTCGGATTCGTTGGTGAAGCGGCGTCCCTGCCGATTCACGGCGATGACCCCAGGCTTGTAGCGATCGACGAGATGGGGAAAGACGCCGGTGCGCTCCCCCAGCGGAACGCGCGACACCGGCATCCAGGCCGAGGCATTGCTGAAGCGGATATCGCAGGTGCCTCCGACCTGCTCTGCCATGCGAATGCCGTCGCCGGTGTTGGCCGCAGGCGTCGGCGACAGGTGCTCGCCGCCCCTGGCAAGGTGAGGATAGGCACGGGCGATACGCGCGGTATCGTGCGGGAAACCGCCGCTCGCCAGCACCACCGCACGGCGCGCCGTGATCCGGTACTCCCCCCTTGCATCGCTCACGACCGCGCCGGTCACGGTGCCACCCTCGTCGATCAGCCGCTGGGCCGGCGTTGCCGTGAGCAAGGGAATCCGAAGGTCCAGTGCCGTCTTGGCGAGGCGCGCCGCGAGTGCATTGCCGCTGGTGATCTTGACGCCGCGACGATACAGCAGGAGATCCCAGAGATGGCTGGCGAGCCGCTTCGCGACATAGACCGCGGAGGTCAGCGAGCGCGTCACGCGGAAGAAATGCTTCAGCTCGTCGTTGGACGAGTTGAACATCATCCCGATGAAGGTGATCGTCTCGAGCGGCGGTCGTAACCGCCTGATGTCGTCCCCCAGCGCACGGGCGTCGTAAGGCGCCGCCGTCACCGAACGGCCGAGCTGTGCGCCGCCCTCGACATCAGGATGGTAATCGGGATAGCCGGAGAGGATGAATTTCGCCTCGGTCTCGCGCTCGAAGAAATCGAGCATGCGCGGGCCGGCGTCGAGGAAGGCATCGATCGCCGCATCGTCGAAATGGTTGCCGGTCTCGTGCTTGAGATAGGTCCGCGCCGCCTCACGGCTATCGGACACTCCGGCATCGCGAGCATGACGGTTGCCGGGGATCCAGAGCACGCCGCCGGAGAACGCGGTGGTTCCACCGAAATATTGATCCTTCTCGATGACGATCACATCGAGCCCAGCCTTGCGCGCGGTGATCGCGGTGGACAACCCGCCGGCGCCGGAGCCCACGACCAGCACGTCGCACGACAGATCACGCTCCTGTCCCGGCATTGGCAGTCCCTCCCGCGACATCCCGGAGCGCTGCTTGCTGCAGGCGTTGTGGATGCGCACGTTCTGGATAGACGCGCTCAACCGCGACGCCAATGGACGAAACTTGTTTCGCATTGTACTTTTCGAAAGTGCGGCGCAGGGAACGGCACGCGCCCGATGCCGCAGAAGGAACCACCGGCATGATCCCGCACTATTTTTTGTACGAGGAGGCCGCCGCCAAGGTCGAACCCTCGTTCCTCCATATCGAGCCGATCCCGGTGCGAAGCAGCCGACACAATTGGACAATTCGGACGCATGCCCACCCGGGTCATCACCAGGTCCTGGTCATTAGCAAGGGCGGCGGGGCGATCGAGGTCGAAGGCGAGCGATGGGACTTGAAGCCCCCGGCGCTTGTGATCATCCCCGCGCTCACGATCCACGCCATCCGCTTCAAGCCCGACACCGACGGCTACGCCATCACCGTGGCCCCGCCCTTCCTGCAGTCCGCGCTCGACGACGATCCTGAACTCGTCGACGGCTTTCACCTCCCGGCCCGGTTTCTTCCGCACCAAATCGGCGACGATATCGACCTTGTCGGCATGGCCGCCTCGCTCGAACATGAATTCGTCTGGTCCGCGCCGGGCCGGCGCGCGGCCATCAAGGCCTATCTGCAATTGCTCGCGGTGGCGGTGCGCAGGCTGCGCGAGCAGGAACGCGCCCGCCCCCTTGCCCTCGCACGCGATGCCGACACGGTGATGCGCTTTCGCGAGCTGGTGGAGCAGCACTATCGCGATCACACCCCGCTCGACCTCTACGCCCTCAAGCTCGGCGTGACGACAGCTCGCCTCAATGCCTGTTGCCGGGTGACCACCGGCAGGTCGTCACTCGAGCTCATCCACGATCGCCTGCTCACCGAGGCCAAGCGCAATCTGCTCTATTCGGACATGAGCGTGAACGAGATCGGCGCCATCCTTGGCTATGAGGATCCGGCCTATTTCAACCGGTTCTTCTCGCGCAATGTCGGGATACCCCCCGGCCGCTTTCGTGAGAGTCTGCTGCCAGGCACGACACGCGCCACCCGCAATGGCATGTCCGCACCGCCGGCTGGAGTGGTCAAGAGCCGAGCGTGAAGGCTAGCCCTTGTTCTTTCAGCCTGACAGTTCCCGTTTCGAGATCGGCGAGCGGCTGGTCCGACAGGATCTCGAGGACGATCCTGCCCCCGTAGCTCCGCTGCTTCAACAGCGCGGCAATGGCCGCAAAGTCGATGTCGCCTGTGCCGATCGGATCATGCCGCCACTGCCCCTTCGGGCTGTCGGAGAGATGAACGATGCCAAGGCGCGGCCACAGGCTGTTCAGGCCCTCGACCGGATCTTCACCGATCGCAAATGCGTTGGCGACGTCGTAGATGACAGGCATATCGCCATAGCCTTCGGCATCGAGGAAGCGGACGATATCGCTCGCGCTGGCCAGAAGCCCCTGCGGATGGTTTTCGAGAATGATCGGGATTCCAGTGCGCTGCGCCTTATCATGGATGCGGGCAAAGGCCGCGCGAAAGCTCGTCATCAGGCGATCGTTCGCCTTGGCAAGCAGTGCATGCCGCCGTCCCGAGCCGACGCAGATCCAGCGCGCGCCGAGTTCGGCGGCACGATCGATCGCAGACATGTAGGCCTCGACGGCGAAATCGACCACGTCGGCCGACGGGCTCGCCAGATTGATGTCGCTGCTGGCGAGATCGAGCGCCAGCAAGGAGAGACCGTGGCGCTCGATGAGCGCGCCGATCCGCCGCGTGCGCCCGGCGTCCTGTCGCCAGGGATCGAAATGCGGCGGCGTCGCCATCAGTTGAACGGTGCGATAGCCAGCATTGGCGAGTTGCGCCACGGCTTCCTCCGCGACGCGATCCCAGGCGAAGCCGAACGTGTGAGCGCCAAGAACCGGGACCGTCATGACGTCGTCCGATAAAGCTCGATGGTGCGGCGAATGCCGTCCCGCAGCGAAGTCGCAGACAGGTTCGGAAACACGCGCCTGAGATCGCCCTCTCCGATATCCTCGGCGAAAGGAAGCTCGGGACCATCGATGCCGATCTTCGCATCCGGGACCACGGCCCTCACGGCAGCCACGACGTCGTCGTTCGATACCACCTCGCCAGGCAAGTTGAAGACGTGCGCGCCGTCAGGCTCGCGCAACAATGCGGCCTCGTAGGCAGCGACCACGTCGTCGACAAACACGAGGCCTGCGGTGCTGGCATAAGGGATCACGTAGCTCTCTCCGCGCGCTGCCGCGCGACAGGCGAGCGATGGCCCTGCGGTCGAGCCGGTCTCGCGGCCGAAGCCATAGACGATGTAGGGCCGGAAGCCGACGCTGGCGATGCCGTGATCGGCCCAATAGGCTCGCGCGCTGCCCTCACAGGCCAGCTTGAAGGTGCCGTAATGGGTGATCGGACGCGGCGTCGTGGCGTCGTCGGGACCGTAGACACCGGCGCTGCTCGTGAACACAATGCGCCGGATGCCCAGCGCCTGCGCCGCATTGAAGACGTTCAGCGTTCCAACCAGATTGATCATCGCGCCGCGAACGGGATCGGCCTTACATGTCGGCGTCAGGACGCCGGCCAGATGAATGATTCCATCGCATCCCTCGGCAGCCGCGCGCACCGCTTGCGCATCGGCGATATCACCGAGACGCCAATCCACCGCAGCCGCGGCGCTTCCCACGATCGCGCTGAACAGCGCCGTACGATCGACCGGCTCAAAGATTCGAAGCTGATGCCCGCCATCGACAAGACGGCGCGTCAGCCACGCACCAATGAAGCCACCACCGCCCGTAATCAGGATTCGCATCGTACTCGGGACTCACATTGTTCAGGAAGCATTCGTGTCGAAGAAACTGCCGTGCGGCCGTCCGCCCTGGAGGCCAGGCGAGGCGAGTGTCGCCATCGAAAGCTCCTGCGCGGTCTGAACCAGCGCCGGCGCCAGTTCGATCATCCGCTCCTCGGTCAGGCGGATATGCGGGCCGGCGATGACGACGGCACCGGTCACCTCCTTGGTCTTGGGATGGCGGATTGGTGCGGCGGACGCGTTCATCCAGGGCGTATAGGTTTGCAGGCAGAGGCTCACGCCACGCTTGCGGGTCTGACGCAGATATTTTTGCAAGGCGGGCCAGCTTTCCGGCGCACGTGGCCCATAGTCCTTGCGCAATCCATAGCCTTGCTTCTCGACGAGCGCGCGTGCGTCATCGTCGGAGAGACAAGACAGCCAGGCGTGACCACTCGCCGAGCAGGACAGCCGGCCAACCTGTCCCATATCAGGGTCGTAGCGCAGCCCGGCGGGCGAACCTTGCGCCTTGGCGACCCAGACGAGTTCGCGCCCGTCGATCATGGCCAGGCGCACCAGCTCGCCGCTTTCCCGCGCCAGGCGATCGAGCAGCGGCTGGGCGAAATCGGTGATGCCGCTGCCGGCGAGGAAGGTGAAGGCAAGCGAGGCAATCTTGGCAGTGAGCTGATAGGCGCCCTGCTCGCGCTCCTGCTTGACGTAGCCGTGCTCGATCAGACTGGTCAGCACGCGATGCGTGGCGCTGCGCGGGATGTGCAGGGAATCGGCGATCTCGAACAGCAGCATGCCATGGGCGTTGGTCGCGAGCAGCTCGAGCACGCCGAGGGTGCGCTCCAGAAGGCCGCTCGGCGCCTCGCCGGATTCCGGGTTTTTCAGCATCAGGGCTTCCTGATTCACAATTCGATCTCCTGATCAGGGCGCACTATCTGGCCGGTTTTGGCGGCTTTGTGAACTGCCATTGTGGCCCGCAGCGTCAGCGCGCCATCGCGTGCGGTAATCAGCGGCCGCTCCTCGCCGCGAACCACCCGCGCCAGGTGGTCGAGCTGGGCACGGTAAGGATCGCCACGCTCGAACCTCAAGCTGTCACGCGTGATCGGGGAGAACCAGCTCTTGCCCGAAGCATAGTGCCAATGGTCGAGCGTCGGCAGCGCGAGCGAGCCTTCGGTGCCGCTCAGGAAATGCGTCTGCACCGCGACGGGCTGCGGCGGATAATTCGGACTCTCGCCGCTTGCAAGATCCCAGCTCCAGGGCGCGGCCGCGGTGTCGCTGAGGTTCAGCGTCACCAGCGCGCCATTGGCGAGGCGCAGCAGAACGGCGGCACTGTCCTCGACATCGAAGCCGCGGACCGCGTTGGACGCAATCGCCTGAACGGATACGATCTCGCCGCAGAGATGGCGGATCAGGTCAATCTCGTGAATGAGGTTGATGAGCACCGGCCCGCCGCCGGGCTCGCGCCGCCAAGCCATCTCGAAATAGCCGGCGGGCTTGTAAAAGGTATAGAGCACAGTCGCGTTGGTCAGGCGGCCGAGCGCGCCCTCGGCGATCATCGCGCGCGCGCGGCGAATGATCGGATTGTGCCGCCGGTGATGCCCGACCAGGACAGGCAGGTTTGCACGCTCGGACGCGACCGCGATGGCCGCCGCATCCTCCAGCGTACTCGCGATCGGCTTCTCGACCAGCGGCACGATGCCGCGCGCGATGCAGGCAATGGCGAGCTCCCGATGCGTCGCATTCGGCGTGGCGATGACCGCTGCCTGCGGCTTCACCTCACGCAGCAGATCGAGTGGATCCGCATAGTAGGGAACGCCGAGGCCCTCCGCGTAAGCCCTTCCCGCAACTGAAGGTTCGGCGATTGCTGCGAGCGCACAGGAGTCCAGACCGCGCAGGGTTTCAACATGGGCCCGGCCGATCGCGCCAGCGCCGAACACTGCCACCGCGACCTCAGACATTCCACGCCCTCCCATCACTGGCTTTGCTTCGGACCGGTTTCTAGCACGCGCATTCCAAAATTGGAATTGGATTCCAATTTTCAATTTTGGATATTGGAATTCAATTCCAGTCGTGTTAGGGCCTTCGGCAAGAGCCGCATGTACGGCCGACCGGCAATGACTGGTTTTTGGGAAAGGGGAGGATCGAAAATGACTGAAAAGAAGACGCTCGCAACGACCGGGTTACGTATCGGCCGACGCGGATTGCTGTTGGGCGCCACATCGCTCGCCGCATCGCGCCTCGGCATGCCCTATATCGGCAATGCCGCCGCCGCCGAGCCGATCAAGATCGGCATGATCTGGGCCAAGACCGGCTCGATCGTCGATCAAGCGGAATATCTCGCCCAGGGCGGCATGCTCGCGCTGGAACAACGCAACAACACGCTGCTGGGACGGCCTGCGGAGATCGTCTGGCTGGACGAGCCCAATCCGCAGGGCGCCCAGCAGAGCGCGGAGCGCTTGGTCGGCGAGCAGAAGGTCGTCGGCATGGTCGGCGGCGCGCTGTCCTCATTCGCACTTGCGATCTCGTCGGTCGCCAAGAAGGCCAAGATTCCTTACGTCGCCGCGAATGCCGCCACCGGCGACCTCACCGGCAAGTCCTGCAACAAGTATACGTTCCGCCTCCAGCCGCCCGTTGACGTGCATGCCCGCGTCCTCGCGCCCTATTGCGCGTCGATCGGCAAGAAGTGGTACCTGCTGACCGCGTCCTATGCCTTCGGCCAGGACATCAAGCGCTCTTTCACCGACTACATCACCGCCAATGGCGGCACGGTGGTCGGCGCCGACGAAGTCCCGGTCGGTACACCGGATTATTCGTCGTTCATCCTGAAGATTCGCGCTGCGAAGCCCGACGTCGTGATCGGCGGCATTGCCGCCAGCGACCTCACGACGTTCCTCAAGCAGTGGAACGAACTCGGCATGAAGGGCAAGATTCCTTTTGCGGAGATCGCGGTCGGCAATACCGACTTGTGGGGCGTGGGACCCGAAGCTGCCGACGGCCTGTTCACTCTTAGCTGGTGGTACAAAAACCCCAGCAACACGCCCGAGGAACAGGCGATGGCGGCGGCCTATGAGAAGAAGTACAACAGGCCGGCCGCCGACAAGGCCTGGATGGGCTGGCTCGGCATGAAGAGCCTGCTCGATTCCATCGAGATGGCGAAATCGACCGACCCGGGCGCCATCGTCCAGGCGCTCGAGAACTGGAAGTACCACCGCGGCGACATCGATCTCGCTTACCGGGATTTTGATCACCAGATGATCAGCCGCCTCCTGGTTGCCGGCATCCATCCGAAGATCACCGACAAGTGGGACTATTTCGACGTCAAGGCCGAACTGCCGAAGACGCCGGACGATATCGCCAAGGCCTTTGGTACGAAGGCCGATAGCGCCTGCAAGATGGACACGCTCTGACGTCGTTTCAAAGCCTCGCGCGGTGTCGCGGCCGATGGCTGCTGCATCGTGCGAGGCGACCCAACAACGGATGACGCCATGCTCGATATGATCCTGTCGCAAGCCGTCAATGGCCTGGTGCTGGGCTTTCTCTACGTGCTGATCGCAATCGGCCTGTCGATCATCTTCGGGATGCTCGGCATCGTCAATTTCGCCCATGGCGCCTTCTTCGCGATCGGAGCCTATCTCGCCTATGCTCTTAACAAGGAATTCGGCTGGTGGGCCGCGCTCGCGGCTCCCCTCCTCACCGGCCTGATCGGCGTGGTCGTCGAGATGGTCCTGATCCGGCATCTCTACGGCAAGGAGCCGCTGCTCGGACTGATCCTGACCTTCGCCCTCGCGCTGTTAGCAGAGGCGGTGTTGCGGCTGGTCTTCGGCGGCGCTCCCGTGCCATTCGCCGCGCCGAAGTTCCTCGCAGGCTTTGTCGAATATGGTCCTATCCTGATCACGAAGTACCGGATGTTCGTGCTGGCCACAACGGTCCTCGTACTCGTGCTGTTCTGGGCGTTTCTCGCCTACACGCCTTACGGCCGGATCATCCGCGCCGGATCGCGCGATCCGGAGATGGTCGGCCTGCTCGGCATCAACCTGCCTATCGTCTTCACCGGTGTATTCAGCATCGGCTGTCTGCTCGCCGGCCTCGGCGGACTGCTGGCGGCGCCGCTCTGGACCATCACGCCGTCGATGGCCGCCGGCGCTATCATGCCCGCCTTCGTGATCGTGACCATCGGCGGTCTCGGCTCGTTCCTCGGCGCCATCGTCGCCGGCCTCCTGGTCGGCATCACCACGGCCATGACCATCCAGTTCCAGCCGGAATGGTCGGGAGCCGCCATGTACATCCTGATGGCTGCCATCCTCTTGATCCGCCCGCGCGGGCTGTTCGGTGAACGCTGGGAGAGGTTCGAGTGACATATCTGTCTGCGCTACGTCATCCGGCGTTCGTCGCCGCCCTCGTCCTTGCGGCGCTGACCGCGCTCTGGTCGCTGCTCGGCTCGCCGATCTCGCTGATCACACAGATCGCAATCTACACCCTCTATGGTGCCGGCGTGAACCTGCTCGTCGGCTACACCGGCCTCGTGCCGTTCGGCGCGTCGGTGTTCTTCGGCTGCGCGAGCTATGCGGCAGCCTTCTTCGTCCTGGGACGCTACGGCAACGACCTCGTCTCGCTGCTGTTCGCAACGGCATTCTCGGCCCTGCTCGCGCTCGCGATTGGGGCAATCATCCTGCGCCGCAAGGGCCTGTATTTTTCGCTGCTCACCCTCGCCTTCTCCCAGATTGCTTTCGAGATCGCGTTCAAATGGACGGCCGTGACCGGCGGCGAGAACGGCCTGCAGAGCGTTCAGCGCACAAGCTTCACCAGCGCGTGGTCGTTTCACGTCTTCGTGGTGGCGGTCACCGTGGCCTGTATCTGGCTGCTGTGGCGGATCGCGCATTCCCCCTTTGGCCGCGTCTTGCAGGCGATCCGCGATAATGAACAGCGCGCGAGCAGTCTCGGCTATGACGTCCACCGCTTCCGTCACGGCGCATTGATCCTGACCGGCACCTTCGTCGGCTTCGGCGGCGCATTGCTGACCCTGATGCTGGAGGGCGTCTACGCCAACAATCTGAGCTGGCAACACGCCGGCGATTCCCTGCTGATGACCGTGCTCGGCGGCGTTCACCACGCCCTAGGGCCGCTGTGGGGAGCCATCGCCTTCATCCTGCTCGAAGACCGCCTGTCGGCCATCACCGAGAACTGGTGGCTGGTGTTCGCGCCGATCCTGATGCTGTTCGCACTAACCTCCCCCGAGGGCATGCAGGGTCTCTGGCAGCGGCTGTTCGGCCGGCAGCGCTGGACGCTCGTGCGCCCCGATATCCCGCCGCGCCCTGCCGTCATCGCCCCGTTTGCCAGCAGCGCGGCAGGGTTCGAGCGCGGCAAGCTGTTGCTTCAGACGCTCGGGCTGAGCAAGAATTTCGGCAGCCTGGTGACAGCCAAGAGCATCGACCTCGAGGTCCGCAGCGGCGTGCTTCACAGCATCATCGGACCGAACGGCGCCGGCAAGACGACGTTCTTCAACATGCTATCCGGCGCGCTCAAGCCCAGCGGCGGGCGCATCGTGTTCGATGGCACCGAGGTGACCCAACTGCCGATGCATGCGCGTGCCCGCCTCGGCATCGGACGCTCGTTCCAGATCCTGTCGATCTTCCCGAACCTGACCGTCTTCGAGAATGTCCGCGTGGCAGTGCAGGCCCAGCGCAAGGGATCGGGCCGGTTGCTCGCCGATGCCTATGCCCTGGACGCAATCAACGCCCGGACATGGTCCATCCTTGATGCCGTCGGTCTTGCCGACGTTGCAGCCGAGCAATGCGTCAATCTTCCGCACGGCGCCAAACGGCTGCTCGAGATCGGGATCACGCTTGCGATCGATTCCAAGCTGCTGTTGCTCGACGAGCCGCTGGCGGGGCTTGCGGAGGCCGACCGCGTCATCGTCGCCGACCTGATCAAAAAGCTCGCGCAGACCCACGGCGTGCTGCTGATCGAGCATGACATCGACCGCGTGCTCGCGATCTCCGACCGCATCTCGGTGCTGCACCAGGGACGCATGATCGCGGACGGCAAGCCTTCGGAAATCGCCGCCAATCCCGACGTCATCGCGGCGTATCTCGGAGCTGCCAAGGACGGCGCGCAGGCCGCGCCTCCGGCGATCGAGCGCATCGCGCATGCCCGCGCCGCGGTCCTACTCGAGGCTAACCGCGTCTCCGCGGGCTACGGCGGCAGCACGGTGCTCGAAGGCGTTGACCTCACCGTGCACGCTGGCGAAGCCGTCGCCCTGCTCGGCCGCAATGGCGTCGGCAAGACAACGCTGCTCCGCAGCCTCTGCGGGACGCTGACCATCAGCAACGGCGATATCGTCTTAGAAGGCAGGCCGCTTGCACGCCTCAAGCCCTATGAGATCAACCGGCTCGGCATCTCGCTGGTGCCGGAGGGACGCAGACTGTTCCCCAACCTCACCGTCATCGAAAACCTGCAGCTCGCGGCGCGCCCGGGCGGCCTCGGACTGGATGCGGTGTTCGAGCTGTTTCCGCGCCTGCGCGAACGTCGTTCCGCCAAGGCCGAAAGCCTGTCAGGCGGCGAACGCCAGATGGTCGCGATCGCGCGTGCGCTGATGGTTCCGAGCAAGCTGATCCTGCTCGATGAGCCCTTCGAAGGCCTTGCGCCGGCCGTGGTCAAGGAGGTCATGGATGCGCTCATCAAGCTGCGCGGCAAGGTGGCCATGGTCATTGTCGAGCATCATGCGGAGCTCGTCCTTCCCATCGTCGATCGCGCCTATGTCCTGGTGAACGGCCAGATCTCCTTCAGCGGCGACGCGATGATCCTCGAACGCGATCACGAATTGCAGGCCCGGCTGCTTGGCGTCGTCCAGACCGAATCAGCTCAGGCCCGCGGAGCGGCTTAACAACAAGAGAAAAAAGATGATCAGCCTGAACCTGACCGGGGCAACCCGCCTCAACATCATTGTCGGTGACCCCATCGCACAGGTGAAGTCGCCCGGCGGCGTCACCAAGGCTTTCGTCGATCGCGGCTATGACGGAATTCTCGTTCCCGTTCAGGTCGACGGAGTCCATCTGAAGGGCCTTCTGACCGCTGCAACGGAGATCCGCAATCTAGACGGCATCATCGTGACGGTCCCGCACAAATTCGCCTGCTTCGAGTTCTGTGCCAGCTCTACCGAACGATCCCGCCTGCTCGGGTCCGTCAACATCATGCGCCGACGGCCCGAAGGCGGCTGGCATGGCGACATCGTCGACGGGCTCGGCTTCGTCGGCGCGGTGCGCGCCAATGGCGGCGATCCCTCCAGCAAGCGCGCGCTGCTGGTCGGCGCTGGCGGTGCCGGTTCGGCCATCGCCATGGCGCTGGTCGAGGCCGGGGTTCGCTCGCTCGCGATTCACGACAACGACATCACCCGCCGCGACCAGTTGATCGCGAAGCTGGCGACCCTGCGCCGCGCCGAGATCCATGCCGGCTCGGCAGATCCGTCCGCTTTTGATCTCGTCGCCAACGCAACGCCGCTTGGCATGAAAGCCGGCGATCCGCTGCCGGTCGACGTCTCGAAGCTCAATCCCGGCACGTTCGTCGGCTGCGTCATCACCAGCCCCGCGGTCTCCCCGCTTGTCGCGGCGGCGCGAGGTCTGGGGTGTCCAACCTCGACCGGCACCGACATGTACAATGCACTGCAGAGCTCGATGATCGACTTCCTGCTTGTACGCGACGGATCGAGTTGAGCGCCATGTTCAAGACCATCGACGCAATCTCACAAAGCTACGACCTCATCGTGATCGGCTCCGGAGCGGCCGGCATGGCGGCCGCCCTGTTCGCAGCGATCGAGGGCCGCAAGGTGCTCATGGTGGAGCGCACCGAACATGTCGGCGGCACAAGCGCGCTGTCGGCCGCGACCACGTGGATGCCGAACTCGCATCACTCCAAAACCGTCAATCCCGACGACAGCCGCGAGAAGGTCCGCAAGTTCCTCGACGGCGTTGTCGGCAACCATTCGCCCGCCGCAATGCGCGAGGCGTTCCTGGACAGCGCGCCGGAGGCGGTCGCGACCCTCGAGGCCAACAGCGAGGTCAAGTTCCGTCCCTATGCGACCCATCCCGATTACGAGCAGCAGTTCGAGGGCGCGACCATGCGCGGCCGCGCACTCGAACCGGTCCCGTATGACGGCCGCGAACTTGGCGCCGACCTCGACAAGATTCGCCCGCCGATTCCGGAGTTCACGATCTTCGGCGGCATGATGGTCGATCGCACCGACATCGGCCACCTCCTCGCTATCAAGAAGTCGGCGCGTTCCTTTGCTCATGCGGCCAAGATCTTAGCACACTACGCCGGCGACAAGCTGAAGGGCCGGCGCGGATCGCGCCTCGTCATGGGCAACGCGCTGATCGGCCGTTTCCTCGCATCGCTGAACGCCCGCGGCGTGGACATTCTGCTCCGGACCGAAGTGCAGGACCTCGTGACCGAGAACGGCGCCGTCACCGGCGTGAAGCTCAGCTCGGGGACCACAACGCGGCAGGTCGCTGCGACACGCGGCGTCGTGCTGGCCGCCGGCGGGTTCAACAGGCACCCGCAGCGACGCGGCGAATTGCTGCCGCAAGGCGAGAGCCACAGCCCGGCGGCACCGGGCCACACCGGCGCCATGCAGGACATCGCGTTGCGGCTTGGGGCGCGTCTTGGCGAAGGCAATCTCGACAGCGCGTTCTGGGCTCCTGTCTCGATCCGGCGCCGCGCCGACGGCAGCACGGCGAGTTTTCCGCATTTCGTCATGGACCGAAGCAAGCCCGGCACCGTCTGTGTCGACCAGACCGGACGACGCTTCGTCAACGAATCCGTCTCTTATCACCTGTTCGGGCGCGCGATGTTCGAGCACAACAAGACCGTGCCTTGCATCCCCTGCTTCATCATTACCGACGCGGTCGGCCTGAAGAAGTACGGTCTCGGCATGGTGCGCATGGGGACGGGCAACCTCGCCCCCTATCTCGCCGACGGCTACCTGACCGAGGGCGCGACGGTTGCGGAACTCGCCAGCAAGATCGGCGTGCCCGCGGCCAGCCTCGAAGCCACCATCGCCGCGATGAACCGCTATGCCGCCAGCGGCAAGGATGACGAATTCGGCCGCGGCACCACGCCCTATCACAGGGTCAACGGCGATGCCTCGGTCGGGCCTAATCCGACGCTTGGTCCGATCATGACTGCGCCCTATTACGCCGTGCGGCTCTATCCCGGCGATATCGGTGCTGCGACCGGGCTTGTCATCGACGAATGGGCGCAAGTGATGCGGGACGACGGCCGGCCAATCACGGGGCTCTATGCGTGTGGCAACGAAGCGAATTCCATCATGGGCGGGACCTATCCCGGACCGGGCATCACCATTGGCCCGGCCATCACCTTCGCGTATCGCGCGGTGCGCCATGCCCTCGGCGATGCGCAAGCGCGCAACGCCGCCTGAGCGGGGCGAGAGACAGACCTTCATGGACAACGGTCAACGCCTCGACTGCGATCTGCTCGTCATCGGCTCGGGCGCCGGTGGCCTGTCCACGGCGGTCACTGCCGCCGTGCTCGGCCTTGACGTCGTGATGGTCGAGAAAGAGGCGCAGCTCGGCGGCACCACCGCCTGGTCCGGCGGCTGGATGTGGATTCCGCGCAACCCGCTCGCGCTGGGCGCCGGCATCGTCGAACCGCATGACCAGCCGAAGCGCTATCTGAGCAACGAGCTGGCCGAGGGATATGACCAGAGCCGCATCGAGATGTTTCTCGATCAGGGCCCGTGCATGGTCGATTTCTTCAGCAGCGAGACGCAGCTTGCCTTCATCGACGGCAATGCCATCCCGGATTTTCACGGCAAGACACCGGGCGCCGCCACCGGCGGGCGTTCGGTCTGCGCCGCGCCGTTCGACGGCCGCGCGCTCGGCCCGCGCATCCGGGATCTCAAGCCGCCGCTCGACGAGACCTCGCCTTTCGGCATGGGGATCGCCTCAGGCTCGGATCTGCGGCACTTCCTCAACGCGCATTCGTCGCTGACCTCGTTCCTCCACGTCGCGCGCCGCCTTGCCCGTCACCTGCTCGACATGCTGCGCTTCGGCCGCGGCATGCATCTCGTCAACGGCAATGCGCTGATCGCGCGGCTGGTGAAATCCGCCGACGATCTCGGCGTCAGGATCATGACTGCGGCTCCGGCACAGACGCTGCTGTCCGAGGGAGCTCGCATCACTGGCGCTTGTGTCATCCATGACGGCACCCCGCTCGACATCCGCGCTCGGCGCGGCGTCGTCCTCGCCTGCGGCGGCTTCCCGCACGACACCGCACGCAAGGCCGTCATGTTTCCGCATGCGCCGACCGGCCGCGAACACTGGTCGGCGGCGCCGGAGAGCAACACCGGCGACGGCATCCACCTCGGCGAGACCGCCGGCGGACGAACGCGAACCGATCTGTCCGACAATGGCGCCTGGGCGCCGGTGTCGCTGGTGCCGCATCGCGACGGCTCGGTCGGCCGCTTCCCACATCTGATCGAGCGCGCCAAGCCGGGACTGATCATGGTGCGCAGCGACGGAACGCGCTTCGCCAACGAGGCCGATTCCTATCACGACGTGATGAAGGCGCTGTTTGCCGCCACGCCCGCGGGCCAGTCGGCGGAGGCCTGGGCGATCTGCGACGCAAAATTTCTCAGGCGTTACGGGCTCGGCCGCGTTCGACCGATCCCGTTCCCGATCACGCCCTGGCTGCGCAATGGCTATTTGAAGCGAGGCGCGAGCATCGAGGCGCTTGCCATTGCCTGCGGCATCTCGGCTTCCGGATTGCGCGCGACGATCGAGCGCTATAACGGCTTTGCCGCGCACGGCGAGGATCCCGCCTTTGGCCGCGGCGACACGCCTTATAATCGTGTGCAGGGCGAAATGGCGCATCAGCCGAACCCGTGTGTCGCACCGATTGAATCCGGCCCGTTCCACGCCGTGAAGATCGTTGCCGGCAGTCTCGGCACGTTCGCAGGCCTCGACACGGACGAGCACGCCCGGGTGCTCGATGCCGAACACAGGCCGATCGACGGCCTCTATGCCGTCGGCAACGACATGGCGAGCATCATGGCCGGCCGTTACCCCTCCGGCGGCATCACGCTCGGTCCGGCCATGACATTCGGCTACATCGCCGCGCATCACGCCAGTGGAATTCCGCTCAAGAACAACAGGTCGGCAGCCGCATGACCGAAAGGAGAGACAACATGCTCTACGAAATCGCAACACTGACGGTGAAGCTCGGAGCCGCGGCGAAGGCCGTGGCCGGTATTGGCGAATATGTCGAAGCATCCGAGGCCAAGGGCACCCTGCTCGGCTGCTGGGCCAGCGAGCTCAGCGACCTCAATCAGCTCCTGGTGCTGCGCTCCTTTGCCGATCACGAGGCCTGGCGCAGCGAGCGCGAACGCGCGCTGCGCTCGTCCAATCCCTTTGGCGCCGGCGAAGCCATCACGCAAATGAACTTCGACACCTATGCGCCGTTCCCGTTCCTGCCTCAGGTGACGCCGGGTAAGTATGGCAGCGTCTATGAAATCCGCACCTATCGGCTCAAGCATGGCGGTGTCGCGCCGACGATCGCGGCATGGGAAGCCGCAATACCCGAGCGCGTCAGGCTGTCGCCGCTCTCGATTGCCATGTATTCGCTCGACGGGCCGCCGCGGTTCACCCATATCTGGCCGTTCGCGAGCCTCGATGCCCGCGCCGCGGTGCGCGCCGAGTCTGTCGCCAAGGGTGTCTGGCCGCCGAAGGGCGGGCCCGACTGGCTGACCGGCGACATGCGCTCGGTCATCGCGCTGCCGACCGCCATCTCGCCGCTGGCCTGAGGCGATCGCCATGACGCACATTTATTCGCTCGCCTATCTCACCTCGACCCCACTGGCGCCGCCCGACGCCGTGATGCTGGCCAACGAGCTCGGCTACCAGGCGATCGGCGTTCGCATCGCGCCCGCGGCGCCCGGCGGCGACTTCTCGCCGCTCCCGACCGACGCCGCGATGCTGCGCGAGACCATTCGCCGGATCGACGACACCGGCGTGCCCATATTCGACGTCGAGATCGCGCGGTTAGGTGCCGACTTCAAGGCCGATCACTTCGCCCCGTTCCTCGAGACCGCCGGCAGACTGAAGGCGCGTGCCATTCTGGTCGCCGGTGACGATCCGGATGAAGCGCGCCTGACGGAGTCGTTCGCCTCGTTCTGCCGTGCCGCGGCGCCCTATGGCCTCACCGCCGATCTTGAATTCATGCCGTGGACCGCGGTAAGAAACGCAAAGGCGGCGCTGCGCATCGTGACCAATGCCGGCGAGCCGAACGGACGCATCCTGGTCGACTCGCTGCACGCCGCACGCTCGGCGACCTCGCTCGACGACATCGTAAGCCTGCCGCGACAGCTCCTCAGCTATGCCCAGCTTTGCGACGCGCCGGCTGGCATTCCTGCAACTAATGAAGAGCTGATCCGCACCGCGCGATGCGCCCGGCTGCTGCCGGGAGACGGCGGCATCGATTTGCGCGGAATCGTGCGTGCACTGCCCGGCGACCTGCCGCTGAGCATTGAAATCCCGAATGACGAATGGCTGCCCAAGCTCGGTGCGGAAGAATGGAGCCGGCGTGCGCTTGCTGCGGCCCGCCGGATCGTGGCCGAGGCCGCGGAAGGAAAAGCCACAGCATGACCGGACTCGATTTCTCATCGCGTGTCGCCGTCATCGCGGGCGGCTGCGGCGGCATCGGTCAGGCCGTTGGCGCGCGGCTGGCTGGCGCCGGCGCAACCGTGGTCGTCTGGGATCTGGCTGACCGTGCCGACGAACGCCTCGATCTCACCGACGAGGCCGCTGTCGATGGCGCGATGGCGCGCCTGCTCGCTCGTTACGGCCGGATCGACGTGCTGGTCAATGCCGCGGGCATCACCGGCCCCACAGTCAACATCGAGAATTACAGTCTCGTTGATTGGAAACGCGTGCTCGACGTCAATCTCACCAGCACCTTTCTGTGCTGCAAGGCGGCCATCGCGCCGATGCGACGGCAGAATGCCGGACACATCGTCAACCTGGCATCGATCGCCGGCAAGGAAGGCAATGCCGGCATGACCGGCTACTCCGCAGCCAAGGCCGCCGTGATCGCACTGACGAAATCTCTTGGCAAGGAGCTGGCGAACACCAATATTCGCGTCAACGCCATCGCGCCGGCCGTGATCGCCACCGATCTCGTCAAGCAGATGTCGGAGGACGCTTACCGAAACGTGCTGGCCAAGATTCCGTTGGGGCGCGCCGGTCGCCCCGAAGAAGTGGCCGCCATGGTCGCCTGGCTCGCCTCCGACGAGTGCTCGTTCTCAACCGGAGCCGTGTTCGACTTGTCCGGAGGGCGGGCGACCTATTAGACGAGAGATCACCGAGATGAGATGTCGTGGCTTCTCATTTTGTGCGCATCGCCCGCTCTCACGCAGACATCGCGCGACACCCGACAAAGACTGCAGATGCTGGCTGATACTGGATTTTTCTTGATCTCCCGGTGCACACGTCGTGCACACGACGCCTCTTAAACCACTGAAAAACTTGAAGTCTCGCGCCAATCCATCATGGGGCAATGCAAATCGATGCGATAACATATTGATGTTATTTCGCTTTTCGTTCTCGATAAGTGGTTGCTGTTTTTGGGCCGACAGAGATTTCAATCCAACATTCTAGGCATTTTCCTTTTATTTCAAGTACTTATTCGGAAGGCTTCCCAGCCATCTAGAACACGGCACCTCTTCTCGGTACTGCGTTGCGGTACCGAATGAGCTTCCGCAGTACCGTGCTGCTTTGGACCCTTTTACCGATCCCGTTCGCTTCGGCCGCAAGATATTGAGCCGCTCTCGCCACGCCGAGGGCAGAACAGGTGCAGTCGTAGTTTTGGAGGCGATAGAGCAAAAAAACTTGCGAGCTGCGGTCCCCAGGCGTCAGACGTTTCGACCTCACCGAGCATCAAATCGGTTAGACGGCTCGCGGAGTGAGTCGGGGAAGCCAGCGCGGCACACTGGCGCAATAGTTTTCATACTGGGCTCCGAAGCTTTCGCGGAGCGTCGGCTCCTCATAGGCAATTACGAAAATGTGAAAAAAGAGCCAGATCAACGCGCCGTAGCCGAGGAGATGCCAGTCAGCGAATAACACCGCCTGACCAAGAATGACGGCAACGACTGCAACATAGATCGGATTGCGCACATAGCGATATAATCCGCTCACCACGAGATTGCGTGGTGGCGCGATCGGCGCGGGCGTGCCCAGACCCTGCAACGCAAAGCGCGCAAACGAATCTAACAATCCAGGCACGCCGGCAATAATCAACGCGAGCCCAACCAAGCGTGACGCTTCGGCGGCTAAAAAGGGTGGCCGAAATTCCCAATGCGTGATCGACCATGGGATGACGCCCGCCAACATCGCCGGTGCAACGAGGAAAAACAGCGCGGAACCCAGGATTGCTGTGATCTTCGACATGCGTCCTCCCGTCCGGTCGCAATGTTAATGCAGCTATGTCCGGTCAGCGCGTTCAGCGGTTGAATCGCGACGTCCTTGCGAAAGCGTCTCGACCAGGCCCATTGTCCAGCACATCGGGCATCCGCGTAGCGCAACGAGGGCGGCAACGCCCGCGCCCAGGGATAGCCAAGGGTGCGCGGTCTGGTCGACGATGGCCCAAGCGAGTAGCGCCGCCGCCGCTGCGCCGCGCATCAGGTGTGCGCCCAGGAAGGCGCTCCCGAACATGCCAACTCCACGAAAGTAATTCATGTACTCTCTCGTCCGCTGTCCTTTGTGCCGAGCAGGTATTCGCGCACCAGTGCGCGGGCGCGGCGCAGGCGGCTTTTGGCCGCTTCGCGCGTCACGCCGAGCCGCCCGGCGATTTCCCAAATCGTCAGATCTTCGAGATCTCGCAGCAGCAGCACTTCGCGATGTGACGGCGAAAGCGACTCGATCGCATTGACCAAGTCTATGCGCAACTCGTCCGGCGGGACCTTTGCGAGCTCGCGTGACTCTTCCAGGCTGGCGAGCTCCTCGACTCCGCGCATCAGCATCAGCGCCGGCAGCATGCAAAGGCGCGCGATGACGGTCAGCAGCCAGCCGGCGAGTGCGGCTGGACTGCGGATCGTGCCCACGCGCCGGTACACGACGATGAGTGCTTCTTGCACCACATCTTCGATAACCGAAGCGCGGTAGCAAAGGCGCCGGGCGTAGCGTCGAATGTCCGGCTGCAGCGCCACCAAGAGCTGCGTCAGCGCGTGCCGGTCACCCGACTGTGCCGCGAGCAAGAGATCGTCTGATACGCGCGCCAAGGCAGTCACCCCTTCAGTGTCTCGCGCCCGGCGATGGCGCAGGCAGGGCAATAGCCGAACACGCCGGTGACCAGCGTGACGACACCCGCGCCGCTGAGCAATAGCCCGAGCGGCGAAGCGTGCAGGGCAACCACGCCGCAGATGAGCATCAAGCCCCCGCCGATCAGCCTGGCCGCGCGCTCCCGCCCGCCAACGTTCTTCCTATACCACATGGTTCTGTGCTCCGGTTCGTGACGCGCCGCTATGGCGCATTCACCCAGACAAGAGGGCGCAAACCCGGCTCCGGGGTCGCGGCACAAAAAATAATTTGAGGGGGTGGCAGCTTCAGCAGGCTGGCGTGGCACCCGGCGATCCCGTTGCAACAAGGCTCCGCCTCAATCCGTGGGCCATCGCTGATCTGAAGATGCCGAGCATATTCTCGCTGGGCACGAGCCGCCCGTCAGTCGAACTGGACCGGTTCCGATCCGGGATAGGAATGAGCGACGAACGCGCAGAAGGCACGCGCCGCCGGAGACAGTTTTGCCATACTCTTCCAGGCGAGCCCGACATCCATGGTGTGAACATCGTCATCGAGCGTCTTGAGATCGATGCGATGCTCCTCGAGTGACCAGGGCCGGTAGAACATGTCCGAGAGAATGGTGATCTCCATACCGGTCGCGACCATGCTGCGAATTGCGCCACCTCGCCGCCGACGCGGCACCTGACGGCGAACACGTCCGTCCGCCGAGACCCCGGACCGGGCGGCGTTAAGGAGAGACTGCTTCGGCCGAGGGCAGGCTGATGATCCGCGGCGTGCCGACCTCCCGGGGCAATGGCGCACCGAGCACAAGTGAGAGCCGATGCGATGCGTTGGTGAGCCGGGATGCCAGCGCCCGGAGGTCGGCCTGGCGGATGCGTTCGATTGGACCGCTCACGGTCATGGCACCCACCAGCGCTCCGTCGTGGCCGAAGACCGCGGTGGACAGGGAGGCCGTCACAGCGTCGTAGACACCGGAACTGACGAAGACCTTCGCACCGTCATCCATTCGGTCTGCCCAATGCGCCGCCTTCAGCACCTGTCCCGTCGAGGTCAAATCGAGCGGCGCGAGATTTGTGGGCCGTGCGACGTCGCGTACGAGTTGAGGCGAATCCACCCGAAATAGGCAGAGTCGGCTATCGCGTTCACGCACATGGAACGCACTGCTCTCCAACGTCTCCTGGCTTAGCTCCTGAAGGACCGGCAGCACATGCTGTTCGAGATTGAAATTGGCCCGATAGGTGGTGCCGAGCTGGAATGTCTTTGCGCCGAGTGCGTAGCGGCCGTCGCTGAAGCGGACGACGTAGCCGGCTTCATCCAGCGACACCAGCGAGCGCATCACGGTCGGTTTCGCCAGGCCCGTGATCTTGGCGATGTCGGCCAGGCTGCGCGACCCGGCTCCAGCGAAGGTATCCAGGATCGCCAACGCCCGTTGCACGGCGGCGACCCCTTGCGTCTTGGGCATCGAAAATCCCTGTCCTGCCGATTTTCGGTTGACCTCGGCTCGTCACCGTTACACTATGCGTAACGGCGTTCCATTTTCAATGGGGTTGATATGGCCGTAGGGTTCAGAATCCTTTCCCGCAAGCGTGTTGTCGCAGGCGAATGGGTCGAACGGGCTCGCGCCCTTCCGGTCGCCAACATCAGCGATTTGATGTCGCGCATGGCCGCGGGCGGCGCCACGCTCCGGCCGATGCATGCGGCTGGCGGCATGGCCGGTCCCGCTTTGACCGTGAAGACGCGCCCCGGCGACAATCTGATGGTCCACAAGGCGCTCGACATCGCGGTTGCAGGCGACGTCATCGTGGTCGATGCGGGCGGCGACCTCAGCAACGCAATCTTCGGCGAGATGATGCTCGCGCAGGCCGCCCGGCGCGGCGTCGCCGGCATCGTTATCCATGGCGCGATCCGCGATGCCGCTGCGATCCGGGCGAACCCCCTTCCCGTTTTCGCGGCGGGTGTCACCCATCGTGGTCCATACAAGGACGGTCCGGGCGAGATCAACGGGCCGATCGCGATCGGCGGCATGGTCATCCAGTCCGGTGATTTGGTGCTGGGCGACGACGACGGCGTGCTGGCCGTCGCCATCGACGATTGCCGAGCGGTGATCGAGGCAGCCGAAGCCAAGCAGGCTGCCGAGACTAAGCAAATGGCGGCGATCGAAGCCGGCACCCTCGATCGTAGCTGGGTCGACGCCTCGCTCCGCCGTCTCGGCTGCGAGATGCCGGAGGTCTAGCGATGGCCGGGCGTACGATCTCCGAGAAGATCCTCGCTCGAAAATCCGGGCAGGATGCGCACGCCGGAGACCTCGTGGTCTGCGAGGTCGACTGCGCGCTCGGCACAGACGGTTCGGTCCCGATGGCGCTCGACTATTTCAAGGCGATGGGCGGAGAGAACGTGCGCGATGCCGCCCGATTGGTCTTTGCGCTCGACCATTACGTGCCGCCGACAAGCCCACAGACGATCGAGCTGCACCGCGTGATGCGGGACTTCGCCAGGCGGTTCAGCGTCACGCTGCATGAAGCTGGCGAAGGAATCGGTCATCAGCTCATCGTGGAGACGGGCCGCGCTCTGCCGGGTGGTTTGGTCGTCGGAGCCGACAGCCATGCCGTGACATACGGGGCGCTGAATTGCTTTGCGACCGGGATCGGCTCATCCGATCTCGCCGCCATTATGCTGTGTGGCCGGATCTGGCTGCGCGTGCCGGATTCGATCCGCGTCGTCTTGACCGGACAACTGCCGAGCGGCGTCTATGCGAAGGATATCGCACTGGCCCTCGCGGGCATGCTCGGCGCTGACGGTGCGGCCTATCAGGCACTCGAATTCGCAGGACCGGGTGTCGCCACGCTCACGCTGGAGGACCGCCTCGTCCTGAGCAATCTTGCGGTCGAGATGGGCGCGAAGACCGGCATTTTCCCGGCCGATGCTGAAACCGTCGCCTATCTGCAGAGCCGCACCGGCCAGGCTTTCGAACCGGTCGCAGCGGATCCGGACGCGCACTACAACCGGACCGTGGAGATCGCGCTCGACGCCCTCGCGCCGCGGATCGCGTTGCCGCATCTGGTGGATCAGGTCGTGGCGCTCGAGGATGCGGCCGGCACGCCGGTACAGATGGTCTATCTCGGCACCTGCACGGGCGGCAGGCTACGCGACTTCCATCAGGCTCTCGCGGTGCTCGAGGCGGGTGGAGGCGTTGCACCCGGCGTGCAGCTCGTGGTCACGCCGGCATCGCGCGAGGTCCGCGACGCCTTGACGGCCGATGGCACGCTCGACGCCCTGGTCGGCTTCGGCGCCACCGTGGTCGAGCCGGGCTGCGGCTCCTGCTGCGGGACCTGCGGGGTGATCCCCGGAGACGGGGTTTCGGTGATCTCGACCGCCAACCGCAACTTCAAAGGCCGCATGGGCAACGCCAAGGCATCGATCTACCTCGCCTCCCCGGCTGCTTGCGCAGCCGCCGCAACGCGCGGTGCCGTAACCGATCCTCGCGAGGTGTCGCGATGACAGCTCTGCGAGGTCGCGCGCGACTGGTCGGCGACGACGTCAACACCGACTCGATCATCAGTTCGACCCGCAAGCGTGAGAGCCTCGACCCCGCCGTTCTCAGGCAATTCCTGTTCGAGCATGTCGATCCGACCTTTGCAGCTTCTGTGCAACCCGGAGACATCCTGGTGGCGGGCAAGAATTTCGGTTGCGGCTCGGCCATGGAAGTCGCCGTCACGACCGTGCTCGGCGCCGGCATTCCGGTGGTGCTGGCGCGAAGCTTCTCGCGCACCTATTACCGCAACGCCATCAACAACGGCCTGCTGCCGCTCGTCTGCGATACCGGCGGGATTCACGAGGGCGATATCCTGATCTCCGACGGCACCGGCGCGATCCGCAACGAACGCAGCGGCGAGACGCTCAGCCCGGAGCCGCTGCCGCCGATCATGTTGGCGATCCTGCGCGCGGGCGGCCTCGTTCCCTACATGCGTCAGAACGGTGACTTCAAGCTATGACCACCACAGAACCTTCCGCCATCGCCGCGACGGGCTACCGTCTGCGGCTTCCCGGTCCAACCGAAGTGCCCGAGCGGGTGCGGCAGGCGATGGCTCGGGTGATGGTCAACCATCGCGGACCCGAATGCCGGACTGCAATCGGCGAGGCAGAGGAGATGATCCGCCCGATTCTCGGCACGACGAACCACGTCCTGTTCTTCGCCAGCTCCGGAACCGGCGTTATGGAGGCTGCGCTCGTCAACGTGGCCGGACCGGGCCATCGGATCCTCGTAGTCGAGCATGGTCAGTTTGGTGAGCGTTTCACCGCGATCGCCAAGGCCATGAACATCACCGTCGACACAGTCGCGATCGAATGGGGCCAGCCGATCGATGTCGCCGCGGTGGAAGCTCGGTTGCGCGAGCACGCCTATCGCGCCGTCGTCGTCGTGCACAATGAGAGCTCGACCGGGATCGTGGCCGATCTCGCGGCGCTTGGCGCACTCGTGCGCGGCCGGCCAACGCTGCTGATCGCAGATTCCGTCAGCGGTCTCGGCGGCATCGAGATGCGGCAGGACGAATGGGGTGTCGACATCGTGGTCTCGGCCTCGCAGAAAGCCTTGATGTGCCCGCCCGGCCTCGCTCTTGCCAGCGTGAGCGCCAAAGCGTGGCACGTGATGGGGCAGGACGAGCAGCGATCGACCTTCTACTGGGATTTCCGTCGCGCGCTGAAATCCGCGGAGCAGAACGAGACCGCATTCACGGCACCGGTGAGCCTCATCTACGGCCTGCGTGAAGCCTTGACGATGATGCATGAGGAAGGCTTCCTCAATGTGCTCGCGCGCCACAAGAAGCTTTCCGGCGCGCTGCGCGCCGGCGGCGCGGCGCTCGGACTCGCAGATTTTTGCAATGATGGGCCACGCTCGAACACGGTCGTTGTTTTCAAGGTCCCTGACGGGCTCGAAGGCGGAGCGATCGTGCGGCGGCTCTACCAGGATCACCGCACGGTGATCGCAGGCGCCCGTAACCGTCTCTCCGGCCGTGTCATCCGGTTTGGCACGATGGGTGCGTTGAGCGCGGGGACCATTCTGACCGACCTTCTGCATCTCGAGGACGCACTCACGAAGTTCGGCCTGCCGATCGAACCCGGCGCCGGGCTCAGGGCGACCACCGAGTATCTCGCTGCAACCGCATGAGCAACCGCTGAACCTACAAGGGCGAACCACGATGAGATGTCCTGCCTCCGTCCTCGCCCGAGTCGTGACGCTCGCGGCATCGCTGTTCGCGGCCGGGCTGGCCTCGGCCCAACAGAGCGTCGTGCTCTATTCGGCCAACGACGACACCGTGAACAAGCTTGTCGCCGAAGGCTTCGCCAAGGCGACCGGAATCAAGGTCGACGTGGTCTCGACCGGATCAGGTGTCCTGGTGCGCCGCGTTGCCTCCGAGGCCGCCAATCCGCAGGGCGACGTGATCTGGGGCGTCAGTGCGACGCTGTTGCGGCTGGCGAGCCCACACCTTCAGGCATACGCGGCGAAGGGCCGCGAAGCCGTGCCGGCGCAATTTCGCGATCCAAACGAGCTTTGGCTGGGCACCAACATCCAGGTCGTTGTGATCGGCCAGAACACCAAGGCGATCGACAAGGCCAGCGGGCCCAAAGCCTGGGCAGACCTCCTCGATCCAAAATGGAAAGGCAAACTCGCCTTTACCGATCCGGCCAATTCCGGATTCTCATATGCGGCCGCGACCACGCTTCTCTCGCTGTGGGGCGCGGACGACGCAGCCTGGACCAAGATGGACGGGTTGCTTGCGAATGCGAAGGTGCTCAACCGCTCGACCCAGGTCTTCGACGGAATCGGCAGCGGCGAATATCCGCTTGGCATCACGCTCGAATATGCCGGCTTCCTGTGGGCCCATAATGGTGCGCCGGTGAGCGTCGCCTATCCGGCCGAGGGCACATATGCGGGCGTCGAGGGCGCGGCCGTCCTGAAAGGCGGGCCGAACCCCGAGCCTGCCAAACAGCTGATCGACTATCTGGCCAGCAAGGAAGTCCAGGAGATGTTGCTGAAGGCGACCTTCAGGCGCCCAGCCCGTCAGGATATCGAGCTCGAGGCAGTAGCACCCGGGATGCTGCCCTTCTCGGCGATCAAAGTGCTGCCCTACGACGAGGCCAAATGGGAAGCGGCCCGGCGCGACACGCTCGCGCGGCTGAAGACCACGATCCAGAACACGCGCTGATCCCATGACCAGGATCCGGATTGAAAACCTGACCCGCACCTTCGGCGCGGTGCGGGCCGTGGACGACATCTCGCTCGACATCAGGCATGGCGAGCTGTTCACCCTGCTTGGGCCCTCGGGCTGCGGGAAGACGACGCTGCTGCGCATGATAGCCGGCTTTGTCGATGTCGAATCCGGCTCCATTTCCTTCGACGAGCGGCGCATCGATGCTCTGCCCGCGCATCGCCGCGACACCGGCATGGTGTTTCAGAACTACGCGATCTTCCCGAACCATACCGTCGCCGGAAACGTGGCCTACGGGCTGAAGGCCAGGAAGGTCCCGGCTGCCGAGATCGCATCGCGCGTCGACAAGGCGCTCGAGCGGGTGCGCCTTGCAGGTTACGGTCCCCGCTCGCCACACCAGCTCTCCGGTGGTCAGCTGCAACGCGTGGCAATCGCCCGCGCGCTCGTGATCGAACCCGCCGTGCTCCTGTTCGACGAGCCTCTCTCCAACCTCGACGCGCAGCTGCGCACCGAAATGCGGATCGAGGTCCGACAGCTGCAGCAGGCGCTGGGTTTGACCGCGATCTACGTGACGCACGATCAGGAGGAGGCACTTGCCATCTCCGATCGCATCGCCGTCTTGCGTCACGGCAAGATGGAGCAAGTAGATACACCCGAACGTATCTATCGGATGCCGCAGACTGCCTTCGTCGCCGAGTTCCTCGGCTCGACCAATATGGTGCCGGGCATCGCTGGAGCTTTCGACGGCCGCAACACCAATGTCGCGGCAGCCGGAACGGAGTTCTCAGTCAGAGGCGAGATCGCACCGCCGGGCGCACCGGTGTTGCTGTCGGTCAGGCCGGAGGCCCTGCGGCTGGGAGACGGCACCGGTGGCCCGCTCGTCCAGGCACGTCTGGCGCTCCGTGAATTTCTCGGCCCGATGCAACGCCTCCACGCAACCCTGCCGGACGGCACCCAGATTCGGATCTCCGCGCTCGGCGGCCAAATGCTCGATGTCCTACCCGGCGCGCCGCTCACCCTTGCCTACGACCCTGCCCAGATCACGGCGTATCCGGCGCCATGAAACGCTTTGCCACCATCGTGACGCTGGCGGCGCTGGTGCTGCTCGCGGTGTTTCTGCTCTACCCGCTGGCGCTCGTTCTGGATGCGAGCATACGGATCGACGGCACGGGCGGCCTGACACTTGGGAACTATGCGGCGATTGTGAAGAGCCGCTACTATCTCGGCAGCATCGGCAACAGTCTGTTCTGTGCCGCGCTCGCGACAGCCTTCGCATGCGCGATCGGTATCCCGCTCGCCTTCTGTCTTGCCCGGATCAACATACCGGGCCGCGCGCTGCTGCTGACGCTTGCGTCCCTGCCGCTGGTCCTGCCCTCCTTCGTCAGCGCCTACGCTCTTCTTCTGCTGTTCGGCCATGCCGGCGTCGTCACCACCGCATTGCGCGGGATCGGCATCCCTATCGGCTCGATCTACGGTGTGCCCGGCATCGTCATCGTGTTCACGTTGACGCTCTATCCGTACGTCGTCATGCCTGTCCTGGCCGGTTTCCAGGCCGTCGACGCCTCGATGGAGGAGGCTGCGCGCAATCTCGGCGGTTCACGGCCCTATGTGATCCGCACCGTGCTGCTGCCGATCGTAATGCCGGCGATCCTTGCCGGCGGACTGTTGGTGTTCATTGAGGCACTGGAGAATTTCGGAGTGCCGGCGGTGCTGGCTGAGGACCGGCCCTTCCTGGCCGTCGACATCTTCAAGCTGTTCGCCGGCGAATCTGACGCCAACCCGGCCGCGGCGGGCGCGCTCAGCGTGCTCCTGATCGCCTGCACGGCGATCGCGCTGCTCGTTCAGCGGCACTATCTCGGCAAGCGCCGGTTTTCGACTAGTGCCCGCAGCGCGCCCGCGAAGCTGCCTCTGACGCCGGGATTGCGGCTCGTGGCTACGATCGTGAGTTGGGGCATTGTGATTACCTCGCTGCTGCCTTTCGCGGCCGTATTGATGATCTCCGTCCTGCGCTTCCGCGGCCCGGTCCTGACCTGGGAGTTCGGATTAGGCAATTACGCCACCCTGCTGTCGGGCTCCTATCGGCCGTTGCTCAACACGCTGACGCTCGCCAGCATCGCGGCCGCCGCGACCATGCTGATCGGTGCTCCGATCGGCTACGTCGTCGCCCGGCATCGCTCCCGCCTGTCAGGGTTACTCGACTTCGTCGGCATGGTGCCGTTCGCGGTCTCCGGTACGATCCTGGCGATCGGGCTCATCATCGCGTTCAACAGCGGTCCTTTGATTCTGACGGGCGGCTGGCTGATTCTGGTCATCGCCTATGTCGTCCGCAAGCTGCCATTCGCGATCCGGTCGTCCTCGGCCATCGTGCATCAGCTCGATCCCTCGCTCGAGGAAGCCTCGATCAATCTCGGGGTCTCGCCAAGCAAAACCTTCACGACCCTGACCGTGCCGTTGATGGCGAGCGGCCTTGTCGGCGGGTTGGTACTGGTCTGGATCACCGCGGCATCCGAGTTGAGCGCGACCATTGTGCTCTATACGAGCGGCTGGGTCACCACGACCGTCGTGATGTACCATGCCATCGAGGGCACCGGCGCGGGTCTGGCAGCCGCCGCGGCTGCGGTGCTTATCCTCGTCACTGCAATCCCGTTGCTGCTGATCAACCGGCGCATCAACAAGCAGGAATCAACCGTGATATGACGGCAGGACAGGACGGTATGAACGAAGCAGCCCCGACGCTCCCGAATTTCCGCAGCGACAATGTCGCGCCGATCAGCCCCGAGATTCTGCGAGCAATCGGCGAGGCCAATCGCGGCCCGGCCGCCGCTTATGGCGACGACGATTATTCGAGGCTGTTGAACGAGCGCTTCTCGACGTTGTTCGAGACCGATGTCACCGTATTCCCGGTCTCGACCGGTACGGCGGCCAATGCCTTGTCGCTCGCAACCTGCGCACGGCCTTATGGCGCGATCTATTGCCACGAAGAGGCACATATCCACACGGCGGAAGGCGGCGCAACCGAAGCCTTCACCGGTGGCGCGAAGCTCATCGCCATGTCCGGCCGAAACTTTCGGATCGAGCCGTCGAGCCTGCGCGAAGCGCTGGGCCGGGCGGCCTGGGGAGTTCGCAACCGCTCCCAGCCCGATGCGGTGTCGATCACTCAGGCCAGCGAATATGGAACGATCTATCCCCTCGCCGAGATCGCCGAGATCGGAGCAATCGCTCACGACAGGAATCTGTCGCTGCACATGGATGGCGCCCGGTTCGCCAACGCGCTGGCACGGCTCGGTTGCAACCCGGCCGACATGACCTGGCGCGCCGGCGTCGACATCCTGTCCTTCGGGGCGACCAAGAACGGGGCGATGTCGGCGGATGCGATCGTGGTGTTCGACCAGGATCTTGTCGAATCCCTGTCCTATCGGATTCGCCGCGCGGGCCAGACTTGGTCGAAGATGCGCTTTGCGTCTGCACAGCTGCTCGCCTACGTCGAGGATCGGCTTTATCTGCGGCTCGCGGCGAAGGCCAATGCCGCGGCCGTGCGTCTTGGAGCGGGTCTCGCTGCGTTGCCCGACGTTCGGCTCATTGCGCCAGTGGAAGCCAATCTAGTTTTCGTCAGCCTGCCGGCTTTGGCCATCAATAGGCTCGCGGCGAGCGGGCTGCAATTCGCGCGACGGGGCCAGGAAGTTATCCGGTTCGTCGCCCGCTTTGACAGCACCGAACAGGAAGCCGACGAGGTTGTCGCGCTTGTCCATCGCGCGATCGCAGAAAGCTGAGAGTGATCACTCTTGAAGCGCTCATTCCGCGGAAGGTCACCGTGCGGCACGCTGGGCAATGGCACTTGGGTCTGCGTCGGTCGATGAACGCCCCTCTCTAGAGAAGAAGAGTTTACAGGGAAAGCCCGGTGCGAGGCGGCACCAGCGGTCTACCGCGCGCTGGATACGCGCAGAGACACGCAGGCGGTCGCTAAGGTATCGAGACTGGTCTATTCAAATCAGTTCGAGAGGACAGCGGTCACCTTTCTCGCTAGGGCCGCCCCAAGATCCACATTGTTCTTCGCGGTGAAATGAATGCCATCGACGCCTGCCGTCGTGATCGCGCTGCCGGCATCGAAGAACTCGACCTTCATGAAACTGGCGAGCGCCTTGTACTGTGCCGCGAGCTGAACCGTCTTCTCGCGGCCGCCCTCGAACATGCCCTGAAACCAGGGATCCGGTAAATCGGCAAGCGGCGGCGGCGACACGACCAGAACCTTCGGCGCCGGGTAGCTCGTTCCGACGCCGCCGCCGGAGGTCAGGACCTGGGCGACCAGCTTCGACATACCGACCGCGATCTCATAGGGCGTGCGATGATAGTAGCTCTTGGTGTCGTTGGTGCCGAGCATCAGGATGACGAGATCGAGCGGGATGTGGCTCGCAAGCGCGGCCGGAAGGTAGGCCGACCCGTTGAGGCGCGGATCGACGGGATCGTCGATCGACGTCGTACGGGCGCTGAGGCCTTCCTCGATGATCTCGTATCCATTGCCGAGAGCCGCAGCCATCGCGCCGGTCCAGCGCTCGTGAAAGGGAAAACGAGTCGTCGGGGAGCTCTCCGGGACGGCAATCCATCCCCAGGTCAGGGAATCGCCAAAGCACAGAATACGTCGCGTCATCATGACCTCGCTCAGTTGGATTTGGATCGAAGACCGTAGAAAATCGCGGCAAGCAGGATGATCAGGCCTTGCACGATCAGCTTGCCCGGCTCCTGCACGCCCATCGTCGTCATGACGACGAACAGCAGCGCAAAGCAGAGAACACCGACGAACGGGCCCCAGACCTCCGCGGGCCGTCCAAACACGACGCCGCCGAGGATCGTCGCCGCGATCGAGTTCATGATGAGCTCCGGCCCGAACCGCACGCTGCCGACGGCAATCGACGAGGTCTGCACAAGGCCTGCCACCGCGGACATCAGCCCGGAGATCACGTGCGCGATGACGACGGCCCGCTCGACCGGCACGCCGGAGAAATGTGCCGACGTCGGATTGCTGCCGATCGACCACACGAAGCGCCCGAACACGAAGGCACCGAGAAACGCGCTCATTGTACCGGCGAGCGCGACCCAGAACAGCACCGGTGCCGGGATCGTCCAGAGTCGCAGATTGTAGAGCGCGCGGAATTCAGCAGGCACGTCGCCCGGTGGCTTGCCGTTGGCGAGATACTCGACGAGGCCGATCAGCACGATGTTGACCGCGAGCGTGACGATGACGGCCGACGCGCGCCGCTTACCGACAAAGAGCCCGTTGACAAGACCGACCGCCAGTCCGACGCCGAGGCAAAGCAGAATGATCGGCGGTAGCGGCCAGCTGTAGAGCAGCCCGGACGAGATCAGATAGTTGACGAGCAGGATAATGCCGCCGGCCGACAGATCGATCGACCGCGACGAGATCACCAGCAATTGGCCGAGCACGACGATGCCGAGCGGCACCACCTGACGGGCGAACGTGCCCAGGATCGCGGGATTCATCATGTTCGGCCGCAGCACCCAGAGAGTGACCAGCAACACGACGAAGACAATACAGGACGGCGGGATCCGGAGCGTGGCGCGGAACAGGCTCGAGCGGGAGGTCATGATCTACAGGCCGATGTTCTTGCGCGGCTGGAGCGCAATGACGAGAAGCAAGATCGCGCCTTTCACGACCGTCTGGATGAAGGCCGACACGTTGAGCAGGTTCATGCCATTCGCGATTAGCGCGAGTAGCCCGCAGCCGATCAGTGTGCCGTGGAGGCTCCCGATGCCTCCGGCGAGCTGCGTGCCGCCGAGCGCCACCGCCGTGATCGAATCCACCGCATATTGCGTGCCGATATTGGGATCGCCCGAGGCGATCCGGCCCGCAAGGAAGATGCCGGCGGTCGCGGCGAAACAGGAGCTGAGCACATAGGCCGCTAGCGTATTGCGCTGCTCGGCGATGCCAAATGTGCCTGCCGTCTCGCCACCGCCGATGGCAAACAGGTGCAAGCCGAAGCGCGACGCATGTACAATCTTCCATCCGACAAGGATCGCGGCGATCGTCCAGATCACCGGCATGTAGACGCCGAACAGCTGGCCGCTGACGAGCGCGACGATCTCGGGTGCCACCGTGCCGCCGGCCGACGGCCGCACGAACATGGCGACGCCTTGCGTAATGCCCGTGATCGAGAGGGTCGCGATGATCGGATGAACCCGGAAGCGCGTTACCGCGACGCCGTTGAGAAGCCCCACCACCGCCGCGGTCAGCATCGCTGCCGGCACTGTGACGTAAACAGGTGCATTCAGGGACAGGATTCCGGTTGTGAGGCTGACGACGGAGCCGACAGAGAGATCAAGTCCCTTCACCAGGATCACGATCATCTGGCCGATGCTGACCAGAATCAACGGGGTCGCCTGCGCAAACAGATTGAGAATATTCTGCCGGCTGACGAAATCGGCTGCCGATGCCGCAAGGCCTGCAAAACAGAAGACAGCGACTAGCAGCGGAATTGTCCAAAGGCCGTGCCGCGAATTGGCGCGGACGAAGATCTGACCGACTTTCGACATCTGTCTCGATCCTTCAGCGATGGAGCGCGGCTTCAAGGATGGCGTGCTCGGTGGCCTGTTCGGCCGACAATTCGGCAACGACATGCTTGTCGTGGATGACGTAAAGCCGGTCGCAGAGACCGATCAACTCTAGCGTTTCGCGCGAGAGCACGATGACCGAGCCGCCGGCATTCGCATAGGACCGAAGCAGCTTGTAGATCTCGGCCTTGGCGCCGACGTCGACGCCGCGCGTCGGCTCCTCAATCAGCAGGATGTCGGCGCCGAGCGCGAGGTAGCGCCCGAGCAACACCTTCTGCTGGTTTCCGCCGGAAAGCGTGCCGACCGGCGTATAGGGCGTGGCCGCCTTGATCGAGAGGTTCTTGATCGAGTTCGCGATCACGTCGCGATGGCTGCCGGCGGACGCCAGCTCGAAATGTTGGCTGTGCAGGCCGATGGTGAGATTGTGCGCAAGCGACAGATCGAGAAATAGACCTTCGAGCTTCCTATCCTCCGGCACGAAGCTGACGCCGAGCGCTTGTAACAGGCGGATGCCATGGTCTTCCGGCAACGGCAAGGCGAGCTCGCGGCTGCCGATCCGCATCCGGCCCTCGTGCGCCGCATATTGTCCGACCAGCGATCTCACCAGCTCGCGCTGGCCCTGCCCTTCGAGCCCGGCCAACGCGACGATCTCGCCACGGCGAAGCAGGATCGAGCACGGCACCGAGTCCGACGTCAGGCGGAGACCTTCGATCGACAGAACGACATCGCCCTCTCCCCGGGGCGGTTTAGGCGGAAACAGCTCGGCGAGCTCGCGCCCGACCATCATCGCGATCAATCGCTTCGGCGTGATCGCAGCCACAGGAATGGTGTCAACGTTCCGTCCGTCCTTCAGAACGGTGATGGTGTCGCAGATCTTGAAGATCTCCTCCATGCGGTGCGAAATGTAGACGACCGCCTTGTCTTGCTGCTTCAGGTTAAGGATTTGCGCGTTGAGAATCTCGACGTCGGCGGCGTTAAGCGCGGCCGACGGCTCGTCCAGAATGACGACGTCCGCATTGGCCGAGATGCCGCGCGCAATCTCCACGAACTGCCGCTCCGCGATCGAGAGATTGCCGACCAGCGTCGCCGGGTCGAGGTTCAGGCCGAGGCGACGGAGCGTGTCGCGCGCATTTCGCTCCATGCGCGCGTCGTCGACTGATCCGAGGATGGTGAGCGGCTCCTTGCCGAGGTACATGTTCTCGGCGATGGAGAGATTGGCGAGCAGCGAGTGCTCTTGGAAGACGGTGGAGATGCCGGCATCGAGCGCTTCGCGCGGTGACGCGAAGTGAACGGTTCGACCGGCCTTCCGAATCATGCCGTCATCCGGCTGAACGACACCGGCCAGGATTTTCATCAGCGTCGACTTACCGGCGCCGTTCTCGCCCATGAGGGCGTGAACAGTGCCCGGCTGCAGTTGAAAGTCGACACTCTCAAGCGCGGCGATGCCACCAAATGACTTCGAAATCGACGTCATTTGGACCAGTGGTTCAATCGTCATCGTCTCGATCCGACGCAAGGAAGTACAGAAAGACGCAGCGCCGGCGATAGTACCGCCATCCCGCCGGCGCTGTCGCGATCAGCGCTTGCCGTAATACTTCTGGAGATCCTGCTCAGTCAGGCTGGATGGAAACCAGGCATTGGCGGAAAGATCCTTGCGATAGTACTTTTTCGCTTTCTCGATACCCCAACCTTCTGGCTCGTAGATGTAGCGCTTGTGGAGCTGCTTGCCTTCTAAGAGAGCAATGACCGCGCGCACGCCGGCAGCGCCTTGTTCTGGACCGTATTCCGGCGAGATCGACGGGAAGCCCAGCTCGATCCAGCGAGCGAAGAAACCGTTGTTGCCCTCGCCAGTAATGGGCGGGATCTTCGCGCCATATTGCTGGAACACGTCGACACAGGCGCGGGTCATGTCGGCACCCGACGACCAGATGCCGTCGACCTTCGGGTTGTTGAGATAGAAGGTCTCGCAGACCTGCTTGCCGACATCGTACTGCCACTTGCCGGCATCCTCAGCGACGATTTTGATATCGGTGCCCTTGATCGCTTCGAGCAGGCCCTTATAGCGGTTGATGTCTTCGGGATGCGCCGGAAGACCGCGCAGCACCCAAATGTTGCCCTTGCCGTGGAGCTGCTTGACGAGAAAGTCGCCCATGACCTTGCCGAAATGGACTCCGCCGCCCTGGATATCGACTGTGTATTTGTCGGTCTCGGTCAGGCCGGTGTGGACGATGACGGGGATGCCGGCGGCAACGGCCTTTTCAATGCCGGCATCGGCGGAGGTCGGGGTCAGCGGCGTCACGATGATCGCGTCGACCTTTTGCGCGATCAGGTCCTCGATGTCGGCAACCTGCTTGGCTTGGCTGATGTTGGCGTCGAGCAAAATGAACTGGCCGATTCTCTTGTCGAGCTTCGCGGCGGCCTCCGCGTCGTGCGCCATCTGGACAGTCCAGGTGTTGGCGTTCACACCGAAATGGCTCATGCCGATCTTCCACGGACCGTTCTTCTTAAACTGGTCCGGCGCCGTCATGCGTTCATCGCCCGGGCGCGGCGTCACGCCCTGCATGAGATTGACCTCCTCGGCCTGGACCGCTCCAACCCCGAGCCAAATCGTCGCCATCAAACCGAGCCTGAGTGCCCTCATTCCCTGCTGCATCGAATCCTCCTTTTTCGCACATGACGTGCCGAGTTCTTTTGCTTCGCCGGGGAGAAGGACGCAGGTCGCCGCGCGCCCGCCGCGCTGATGCGACGTACGTGGGGTGATGCAATCAAAAGGTGAGCAGCTCTTCTTCGCGAAGAGCTTGCGCCAACGGCGTTCCCTATCTCCCGATGCCGGCGCGCTGCGAGCAGCAAACCAGCGAGCGCTACTTGCACATAGCCAAATCCGCCTGTCAATAATTATTCATCTTGAATGATCAATTGGCCCTTGCGGCTACCCGCCGCCGCGACCAAAGATGCGGAAGCCTAAAAACCATGAGGATTCAGAGCGATGCCGATGCGCTCCGTTCTATGTTTCGGAGACTCCAATACGCATGGCCAGATTCCTGGTCGGGGTCCGCTCGAGCGCTACGACCGGCATACGCGCTGGCCGGGCGTCCTTCAGTCCGAGTTGGGACCGTCTTGGTACGTCATCGAGGAAGGCCTGAGCGGACGGACGACCGTACACGACGATCCGATCGAAGGCGCCCACAAGAACGGTCGCAGCTATCTGCGACCGTGCGCGCAAAGTCATACCGTGCTCGATCTCGTGATCATCATGCTTGGCACCAACGACCTCAAGATCCGCTTCAACAAGCCGGCGTCGGAAGTGGCAATGGGCATCGGCTGCCTGATCTATGATCTACGCGAACTGGCGCCGGGCCCCGGCGGTAGCGTGCCCGAGATCATGATCGTTGCCCCTCCTCCCATCCTCGACGATGTCAAGGAATGGAAATCGATCTTCGCTGGCGCGCCGGAGAAGTCGCGACAACTGGCGCTCGAATTCGAGATCATGGCGGACTCGCTCGGCGTGCACTTCTTCAACGCAGGTTCGGTCTGCAGTTGCGACGAGGCCGACGGATTTCATCTGAATGCTGAAGCTCACCGGGCGCTCGGCGCTGCGCTCGCGCAGGAGATCGAGGCAATCGGCTGGCCGACCCAACAGCGCAAGAGCTGACAACGATTTCGTGCGACGGTCTGCCGATATGAGGAGCACCTCCCTTGCCTGATATGCGATTTGCGCCCCCCAACCCGCTACGGATCGCGGATCGCGCCAGTGGCCTTAACGCGCCTACGGTACGAAGCTACAATGAGCGTCTGGTGCTGTCGCTGCTCCTGCAGAGTTCGGGCATCTCCCGGCTGGAGATTGGCGAGAAGACCGGGCTTTCGGCACAGACCGTCTCGGTTATCGTGCGTTCGCTCGAACAGGAAGCTTTGGTCTCCAAGGGTGAAGCCCAACGAGGACGCGTCGGGCCGCCGACCATTCCACTCTCGCTCAATCCGGAAGGCGCGTTCTCCGTCGGGGTGAGTTTTGGTGAAGATGCCGCAAATGTCGCTCTGATCGATTTCGTCGGTAGGGTTCGCTATCACGCGGCACATCTCTATTCGTCCCTGCAGGAGTCGCCGGCTGCAATCGCAGCAAAGATTGAAGAAGGATTATTGACCCTTCCGCCGGCCAGTCGGACGCGGGTTGCTGGCGTCGGCCTAGCGGTGCCTGACGATGGCAATGTCAGCGGTCGCATCAGGAAGCTGTTGGGACGCGATCTGGCGGACGCGCAAGCAAATATCGAAAGGAAGCTTGGTTTATCCGTCTACATCCAGAACGAGATCACCGCTGCCGCCGGAGGCGAGAGCCTGTTTGGCATGGCGCGCTCACTCTCCGATTTCCTTTTCTTCTATCTGGGGTCACGTCTGCACAGCCGATTGATCCTGAACTATCAGATCCACAGCGGCCGATCCGACCTCAGCCACGACGTTGGGTTGCTGGCCCTGCACCAGGGACTGAAGAAGCGGGGCCTCGCCTTGTCCGACATAGGATCGGAGATTCCGGCCGCGGCCGACGAGCTCTACACACAATGGCAGCAAGCTTGCTCCCAGCAGATCCTCGAATCGGTGCGATCACTGTTGAGCTTTGTGAACTTCAAGTCGGTCGTCCTGTCCAGTTACGCGCCGCCCGTACTCGCACGCGACCTGTGCGAGAGGCTCCGCAAGGAATTGCCGGACGTCCAATTTCTCCTCGGTGCAAACACGACTGCGCCGAAAGCCATAGGCGCGGCCAGTCTGCCTTACCACTCTCGTTTCATGGTTCAGTAGAGTGACACTGCCTTCTCGACTAGCCCCATACGGCCCCTGGCAAACGAGCTCGCCCCAGATGGGAAATTTCCGACCGCCTACGCCCCGCCGCGGGCCACCGGCCCCACCGAGGCGCTCGAATAGGCACGCTCCTTGCTAATTGGACCTACCCAAGCATGGAGGCGTGCACCAATGGGACAACGAGTTCGTATCTTAAGACGTCCAAGATCCAGTTTGACACATACTGCCCGTGAGCTCTTAAGATTGTTGGACGCAATTGAGGAACTTGAAGATCTGAGAGAAAAGGTCCGGATCGCCGAAGCCGCCAGGATCCTCCATTAACCTAAATCCCCCAGGGGTCTGCCAGCCGCGGCTCAAAGGAAGAGCGGCGTCCATTTGCTATGGCAGGACGATTTACGCCGATCATCATTTTGCATCCTCAGCGAACGCGTGTGAGGCCCTCCGGATGCCGACGACGGGCATCGTGGCGCTGTTCCGCTCAGCTCTCGCAAGCGGACCATACGAGGCCAAGAGCTGAAGTCGGCCACGGGCCATTTTCGGACTTTGACGCTGATGCCTCATCCGGATTTCACGGCTGCCAGGATATCCGCATAGTATCGACGCGACGGATGCCGCTGTGCCCCTTGATCGCAGGCGCTTCATCCAATTGAAGCTTCGGGATGCGGGCCGCGAGCGTCGCCAGGCTCTCTTCGAGTTCGACACGCGCCAGCGCTTCACCGATGCAACGATGGGCGCCGGCACCAAAGGCGGGAAGTAACCGGGGTTGGTCGGTTCGACGGATGTCAAACACATCGGGACGTTCATAGGCCTCTTCGTCACGCGCGGCGGACATGGTTGACAAGATGACGAATTGCCGGGCCGGAAGAACAACGCCGCCAACCTCGATGTCTTCAGTTGTCACCCTGACGAACGACGCCACGCTCGGCTCGAATCGCATCGCCTCCGCAACCGCGCCCGGAATGAGCAAGGGATCGCGACACACCGCTTCCCATTGCTCCCTGTGCTGGAGCAGAAGCGCCAGTTGCACCACGATGGCGACGCGAGTCGTGTCGGTGCCGCCGACGATCAATTGAACGATCTGGAATATGATCTCGAGAGGTGATAGTTCACCCGCTGCGTCCGCCCTCCCCAGAAAATCCGAGAGGAAATCGTCGCGAGGGGCGCGACGCCTGTCTTCGAGCGTCTCTTCCACGTAATCGCGCAACTGTTGGCACGCCGCCCCTGCTTCAGGGATTTCGTCCGGCAGTACGCTGGAGCTGATGAATCGTGTCACTGAGTAAACAAGTTCTGTAAAGGATGGGATGTCGGCCCGCGGCAAACCGAGAAGATCGCCAATGACGCGGGCGGGAAGCTGAGCTGCGAACTGACCGACAAATTCGACCTGACCATCGGCATACCAGCTCTCGATCAACTCCTCCGAGGAACGCCGTATATGCGGCCGCAGACCGGCTATCGTTCGCGCCGCAAAGCTTCTTGAGAACGGTGAGCGCCGGCGACGGTGAACGGCGCCATTGGCGGTGAGCATTCCCTGATCGAAGAGATCAAAGAGCGCTCCCTCCGTGACACCGAACAATTCTGGGTGGACCGTTTCGGATGCGGCTATGCGGGAATCACTGCCGAGCCGCTCAATGTCGGCATGACGGAGCACGAGAAAAGCTCCCGTTTCATGTCCGACAAAGGGATAGTCGGCGCGATACCTGCGGAACATGCCGTGAGGATCCGCGTCGAGGTCTGCCACATTGAGAACCGGCAGGTCCTCAGGAGCGGCGAGAGCGACCAGATCGCTTGCGCCGATAACTTCCGCCATTGGCATTCCTCTCGTCCCTGACTGCGACTTCTCCTCTATAGACTTCCCGTTTTACGTCTCGATTTCCGAACAGCCGAAGTTCGTTGCAATCGTAATGGGCGGCCGCGGTACCGTTCCAATTTCCGTCGCACCGCCAATGACGCGATGGGCCAATTTTTGACATTGCCCTAGGACGAATGAACCATCGTGAACGGCCACAGTGAAAGTCGCGTCGCCAGCCTTGAGGTCGCGGCAACTACTCGGGATAGACTTGAACGTCCTTCGGCCCCGGCTTGTTGAATAGGATGAATACCAAGGGGTTGCCGGGCTCGGACATTGCATCGCTGCGCTGGCCCGCTATCTCTCCGGCCACGCCGCTTGTATATTCCGCAATCACCTCGCCGAAGCTATTGCGCTGGATGGCAACCTTCTGCCCGGCTTCGACCTTGTCTTTGAGTTTGACCAGATGCTCAACGAGACCGCCCGCGGCGGCCAGGATTGGGTAGGCGCTGTTACCAACAAAGACAGCCACGTCCTTGCCTGTACGTCCTAGTGGCCCGGCAACGATGCCGTGATGCTTGAGGACGTTCATTGTGCCTTCCACGAAGAGCGAGATCATCTCAAGGTCCAGGACGCGCGCAGCGCCGATTTCTGGCGTGAAGGACGGGATGCCCACGTCCATGAACGCGTTGTGCAGGACACCGGGATATACATGATTGTCGAAGATCTGGCCGACGGGATAGAGCTCGACCATCGCCTTGACCTCGGGCACATCCATACCGCCAATATTGAATGCGGTGACTTCGAATCCGGTCGTCCCAGTGTGGAAGTCGATCGCGAAGTCGGCGTTCGGCCGCAGCAGCCGGTTGAACAGAAGCCCGGCGTGTCGGCTGGGTGCCGTGGCGCTGTTCTCGTTCCCGGGCCACTCCCGATTCATATCGATCAGATCGATGCCTCTGCCCTGATTGGGCCATCTGCGCTGCATGCTTTCCAGGGCCGGGCGGGACACGTCCGTGACCGCAATCACCGTGCCTGACATCTGCGCCGGGTCGAGTTGGTTCATCACGGTCTGGACCGTGTGCACAGAACTCATCTCGTCGCCATGTACGCCACTGGTCAGGACGCCGCGCTTGCCCGGCTTTGCTCCCTTCGCGACCGTCACAGACACATACCAGTGCTGTCCGGTTGGCATCTCAACGCCCTGAAAATACAACAGGTGCTTCTTTCCGGACTCCAGGTCGTTGACGTCGAGCGCGCTGACGACCCTTTTGCCTTCGATAACATCGCCGGTATAGACCGTTCCTGATGTCGGCTTGACAGGGGGTGTCGCTGCGCCTTGGGCATTCGCAGCACTAGCGTTGACGGCGACGGCGGCCGCGGAGCCGACCGTGGCAATGGATGCCATTATCAGATCGCGGCGATCGATGCCCTTTGCAGATTTGTCAGGCATGAGGGGATCCTTTGTGATTGTGAAGGGCAATTTCATACGACGGCACGGCATCCACATCGGTCGCCCGCGGTACGTCAAGTACGAGTATGCCGCCGAACTCGTATACCTGGTTCCGTTTGTTTCGACTCATCGATGTCTGGCGCGCCCACGATAACAAGATCGAAAGCCTCATCGGCGTCGATGCGCTTTTTGATGTCAGAAGAGCCTGTCCCGTTGGCATCACCGTGTTGCCGGAGTCGGCAGCTTGAACCGAGTGCGCAGCTAAAAGGCTGAAGAAGGCGGCGGCGATAAAGCGATTCATGTCGGCCCCCGACGCTAGCGGATCAGCATATTGCTTTCTTTTCGATTCCGACACCAATGTCCGTGTGGGTCACTTGCGGAAGACGAGCACTGCCTCACGCTGGAAATGCCGGGCTGTCATCGTGCCCGGTCACGGTAGGGTGGCGGGAGCCTCAATGAGGTTGCCGATGCAGAAATGAGCCATGTGCGCGACAGCTTCGGCACTATGGTAGTCCCCGAATTCCGCCGTGGCTTCCTTGCCGGCATACATTCGGGCAATTCCGGCGCCACCGGGGTGATGAGGCGCCCACTCGGAGATGTCGTAAACTTTGCCTGAGATAATGACCCAGCAGTCGTTTCGCGTGTTGTGCCGGGCGACCTCTTCCCGCGTGACGGAGCGTGGAGCGCTGGCAGGAGAAGCTGGCTTCCACAGCGCACCGGTCATCGTGGCGTAGTTGGCCTTGGCGGCTCGGCGGAAATCCCACGGCCCCAATCTCTTGTAGGGCAATTCGGCGCCGATATTGCGGGCGTCATACGCGTAGATCCAGGAGTCGTCCTCGCCGCCGCGCTTGTCGTGGGCAAAGGCCGGACTCACACGCTCGTCGAGCTTCTCCAGCAGCGCCTTCTGCTCAGCGGTGTCCTTTGCCCGCAAGTGATCGAAGGCGAATTTGGAACCGAGTTGGAAGCGGGTGGCGCGGTAATGCCGCACGCGCTCGTAGTGCAACAACGCTGTCGCGACATCTCGCTTATGCAAGGCGAAGGCGCTGGCGAGCGCGGCGGCGTCCTCGAAGGACTGCGCAGCGCCCTGGCCAAATGTGGGAAGCATCGGGTGCGCCGCGTCTCCAAGAAGACAGATGCGGCCTTGGACCCAGGTTTCGAGTGCATCACGATCGTAGAGGCCCCATTTGGTCGGTCGAACGATCGCCCCCGCCAGTGCGAGCAGGTCTTCGCGACTGGTGCTCCCCTCGAATGCCTCTCCCACCTCGCGAAGGATCTCCTCCCGGCTGACGGGAAACCAGTCGCCCTCCTCCCGCTCGAACGCAGCCGCGTCGGGCTCATAGCGGGCGATCCACACGTTCAACAACTCGCCGCCGCGAACCCAATATGTCGTTGCCCCGCTCCTGTCGTTCCGGTGACGGTCCATGCTGAAGGAGTCGATGGGATTGTTGCCCAGCGGGCTACCGTCTGCCTTGCGGAGCGAGGCGACCACTGCCCGCGGAATGAGGCCACGAAAGCAGGTTACCTCGGTCCAGCGCTTGGGACGCGGGTTCGGCCACGCCAGTTGCAACGTGGCTGAGTTGATGCCGTCTGCACCGACAAGGACCTCTCCGGTGGCGGCTCGGCCATTCGAAAAGGTGGCGGTCACCTCGCCGGCGGCCTGGCTCAACTGTGTCAGCCTGCAGTCCATGTGCAAGGTGATCGGGCACGGTGCCCCGCTGCCGGGACCGAATTCGAACACCCGCTTGTACAGGCACATCAACAGGTCCAGCCTGTGCATGTGATGGAACCCAGCGCTGTCACCCGCGGCAGTGACATGATCGAACGGCCTCTGTGTCACGCTCCCATCCGCGTTGAACTGCCGTGTCGATTCTAGAATTGCCGCCCGGCCACCGTCGATCGCCCCATCGGAGCCCTTGGGATCCCCGCCATCGAGGTCGACGCCCAGCCAACGACATATCCGCGCCCCGTTGGGCGGAATGTTCAATCCGGCACCCGCGGTGCTGGGCACTTTTGTTTGCTCGTAGACATCGACCGACGAGAACACACCGGACTGTCGCAGCGCCAATGCCGTCATCAGGCCACCCATCCCCGCACCGACGATTACCGCCCTCATCCGATCTTCCTTCCAAAGTGAGCGACGCACCGATTTCCTGTCTCGCGACGAGAGCAAAGTGGATGACGCCCAGACAGACGAACGAGACTAGCCGCGAGCGGCCCAGCGATAAAGCAGCTTCTCGCGTGAGCAAGGTATGCGCGCGCCGCACAATTTGTCGCAAAGGATCCGATCTCGGCTCACGCAAGTCATTTTGCCATCAGCCCTACAACGATCATTGAAATGCCAATCGTTCGGTCGTTCCAGACGAGCGAGCAAGAGGCCGATTTGCCCAATACAGCATCGCGTAGCCGATCCGCCCGCAAACGCAGAAGTGAGCCCCTACAAAGTGAGCCAATCGTGCGTATTCGTTACGGCAGCGACGAGACTTGAAGCGGCGAAGAACGGGAGAGCCTCAAGGTCATTTCCAAGTGCTGTGACAACAGTAACGCGTTCGCTCGACGTTGAAGTGATGTCGTAGCGTGCACTATCTACGCTGGATGTATCGCCGTGAGCGAAGCAACGCCGACGCCCGCTATGCGCACTTCCATGATAAGGAGACCGCCGATGGTGTCGCCGATTGCCGCGGCTTCGTCCTCATTGAGGATGGCGCGCACTTCCTGAGCCGGACAAGACTCGAGCCGATCAAATTTGACCTACAGGAACTGTCCGAGGCATTGGCCGTGACCACGCTCGGCTTTGCAGTCACTTGCCGCAAATTGAAAAGCACAGTTTGGTGTAAAGAGCGGCGACGCCGCAAAGAAGCTCATCTTGTGAACGTCTCTATGAGCACTTTCGCGAAAACTTGACACGAAGGACAATGCGATGCCGGAACAATGGATCGACATCAGGGCCGCAGATGGTAGCACCTTCAAAGGCTATCTCGCTATTCCCACTTCAGGCTCTGGTCCCGGCATTCTGCTGCTGCATGAGATTTTCGGCGTCAACGCCTCGATGCGGAGCCTCGCCGACTACTATGCCGAGGAAGGCTATGTGGTATTGGCGCCGGACCTGCTATGGCGTATGGGAGCGGGCATCGAGCTTGCCGACCGCGACGGCGATTTCGACAGGGCGATGGACCGCTATCACGACTTCGACGCCAACCAGTCGATCAAGGATTCCGCCGACGCATTGAAGGCACTGCGGGCGCGACCCGAATGCACTGGCAAGGTCGGCGCGCTCGGCTTTGGCCTTGGCGGCAAGCTCGCCTATCTCGTCGCAGCGCGCGCAGACGTCGACTGCGCAGTCTCCTACTATGGCGTCGGTATCGAGGCCGAACTTGGAGAGGCCATGAGGATCAAGGGACCGGTCGTATTTCACCTCGCCGAGTTCGATCGCCTTGTCCCTGCCGAAGTGCGAATGCAGATCACGGCAATCTTTGCAAATCGTCCGGATGTCGAGCTGTATCTCTATCCCGATTGCGACCATGCCTTTGCGGCACCAGAACGTGCGAGCTTCAACAAATCGGCGACCTCGATCGCGTACTCGCGCTCGATCGCGATGTTCCGAAAAGTTCTCGGCCCCCATTACGATCTTTCGTCACTGTGGGACAAGCACACCGAGCTGGAATTTGCGACCCGCTCGGCGGAAGCGACCATGAGCACTATGGTGGCCCAGCCCTACGTCAACCACATCCCGACCATGACCGGCGGTGTTGGCTACCACGATCTCCTGCGCTTCTATAAGAATCATTTCATCCCGAAGACGCCCAAGGACACCAGGCTCACCCCCATCTCGCGCACCATTGGCGCCGACAGGGTCGTCGACGAGATGCTGTTTTGCTTCACCCATGACGTCGAAATCGACTGGATGCTCCCCGGCGTGCCCCCGACAGGCAGGTATGTCGAGATTCCACTGGTTGCGATCGTACGCTTCCGTGGCGACAAGCTCTACAATGAGCACATCTACTGGGACCAAGCCTCGGTGCTGGTGCAGATCGGGTTGCTGGATCCAAAGACGCTTCCCGTGGCGGGGGTGGAGACCGCGAGGAAGCTCGTCGAGGAGTCCCTACCTTCCAACACGATGATGGCGCGCTGGACCGAGAGCGCGCCGAAGGTTTGAACGCAAATGCACTCCATCGCGGCCGCTCACGGCGCCATTCCCGGATTGCGGTGTTAGGAGAGCACCGCCGTCAATCGCGATGCCCACCCCAGTTGACGTCTAGCCCGACCGCCGCATTCTCAGCTGGACTTGCCAACCAATATCCTTTTGCATGGACAAGGTCGAGGAAACGCTGAGCCTGTTCTTCCGGCGACGAGCCGGCGGGTGAGATCGATATCTCCTGCAGAAATCGGGCCATCTCCGTCGTCGTCACGCACATGATCGAAGCGGCCGCCTGCGACGCGTTTTTCCACGCATGCTTGGCCCCGTCTCGCACGTCGAAAACGTCGCCTGGTCCAAGCACCTCCCACCGATCTTCCCTCAGAGCATCTATCTTCCCGGACAGCACGTAAAACGTCTCTCGATCGGCGTGACTATGCATCGGCACCACCACGCCCGCCGGCAGGGTACATCGAATGAGACAGTAGTCTCCCGCACTGCCGGAAATTTCCGTGAGATACTCGTTCGTCGGACGCACGTGCTCCTGCGGCGAGAACACCTCCTGGACATCGGGTGTGTTCTTCGAACGAGGATTATTCGGAGTGAGATTGTCAGACATCGTCGGAGGCCTCTTGCATGATGCTGCAGACCAAACACTTGCAGGTGACGATCAACGTGTTGACCGCAGCAGTTTGACTCTATTGCAGCCAGAGAGCCATCAGGCTGGGACCGCTGTGCCGGTCCAACCATTCTCCCGGGCAACCAATATTTAGAACAATGGAGCATGACTCTGGAGTGGCTGGCGCGCCCTTTCCAATGCGGTAATGCGCACTCTTTGAACGAGCCGGAGCTCCTGTTTTTGGCAGCGACTTGGAAACACATTTTAGTGTACCGCTGCTGCAGCGTTCAGCCTTGCGCCGACTTGGAGTAAACAGGTCGTTTTGCTCCTCGGTGCGCTAAGGACGGAAACATGACCAGCGGAAGCGAATTTCTCATCGGGCCAACATCCGATTGCGAGACATGGCTGACCGGCATCCGGTCAGTCGGCGTTCTCAGCTCTCAGCGCGTCGACTCCAAAGGGTTTAGAGGCTCGGTGCGTGGCTCATGCCTGTGGGGGATCACTACACTCGAAACTACGTTTGCAAGCCTCAGCGTCTGCCGGTTCGAACGGATGCATCGGGACCCCCGCCTAGAATGTAGTGACTACTCCAACGCAGTGTTTCAGATCTCTGGCCGCTCGACCCTGATGCAGAAAGACCGCGTAATGACGCTTTCTGTAGGTGACATCGGGTTTGTCGATGTGGCCAGACCAGTAAGTCTGATCTCCGGTGACCCGTCCTGCCGATGGCTTTCTCTGTCCCTGCCACGACGTGCGCTAATTTCCCACCTGGGTCGGGAGCCGCACGGCGGGATGCACTGCCACGGTGCAACACCCGCGAGCCGCAGCCTGTTCCGTCTTGTTTCCGACGCGCTTGGCGAAGGCGATATTTCAGCCGGCGCAGCTGATGCCTTTATGCAGCTCGCGATCTACGATCTTATCGGCGCTCTGTTCGCTAGCTCCGATTTACCGTCCGCCACCTCTCATACCGACAAGTTGTTCACACGCATATGCCGCATCGCCACGAACAACTTCTCCAATCCCGAATTTTCTCTCCGAGATGTGGCCGGTGAAGCGGGAATTTCACGACGCTATCTCCAGAAGCTTTTTACCGCGCGCGGAACAACGTGCAGCCGGTTCATACAGTCGCTTCGCCTAGACCACGCGGCGCGGCTTCTGAATAGACGGAACCTGCTAAAATCCGACCAGCCGCTTACCGAGATTGCTTATGCCTGCGGCTTCCGCGACTACGCGCATTTTTCTCGGACATTCCACCTTCGATTTGGCTGCACGCCAAGTGCAGCCTCCGAAGGACATCTTTCGACACCGAGTTGAGCGCGACACTGGCAAGCGGAACGAGCTCGCAGCCCTCGCACAGTAGTTCTGCTTCAACATCTGGGCCCTCCTGCTCATGCTTGCAGAAGGCTGCCTGACCCTTCGCTGTTACCCCACCATCACCAGGAAATACGGTTACAGCTGCAGCCAGCCAATATCGCGTCTACACTATCGTATGCAGGGTCACGACGCACGCATTGGCCGGTCACGCCTAGAACGGCTCCACTGGTACTGCAAAGACGTAACCAACGCCGCGCTCGGTCTGGATGACGCGTGGCGCGCCGGGTTCGGTTTCCAACTTGCGTCGCAACCGCAGGACTTGCACGTCGATGCTCCGGTCGAATATGTCTTCGTGCACGCGTGTTGCCTGCAGAAGATGCTCGCGTGTCAATGGACGCTGGGGCGCTTCGAGAAAGGCCAGTAGCAACGCATACTCACCCTTGCTCAATAAAACCGGCCTGCCATTCGGGTCAATGAGCGTGCGACCGCGACGTTCGAGGATCCAGCCGTTGAAGCGGTACCCGCCGCGTTCCGGATCACGGACGCGCGCGGTCCGTCCCATCTCCTGGCGCCGCAACACGGCGCGAACCCGCGCCAGAAGCTCTCTCAGGCTAAAGGGCTTGATGATGTAGTCGTCGGCACCAAGCTCAAGACCGACGATGCGATCGATTTCGTCCGGATGATGCCCGGTCGTAATGATGACGGGCACATCGGAATGCGACCGGATTTCGCGCAGCAGATCCAGTCCATCGTCCTGACCGAGCCGAAGATCAAGAAGTATCAGGCTCGGCTGCGTCCCCTCGAGAAGCCGGTGCAGTTCTACTCGATCGGATGCAGACCTGGTCGACACATTGTGCTCTTCCAGATAAGTAATCACCATTTGACGCAAAGTGGAATCGTCATCGACAACGATGATGTGACCGACATCTGCCAACATACCCAGTCTCTCGAATTGAGGCGAACTGATCGCGAAGGCTTGCACCATCTTCCCCTGGCCACTTCGCCAAGGATGAAATCAGCTCCGATTGCAAAATTACTTTCACGCAAAATCGCGTGTTACCTGCCCACGAGCGTATTCGTGGGACGAATGCACTTCGATCCACGTCGCTAGTTCACAATCATAAGTTTCGGTTTGTAGATGAGCTAGGATATTTGTCAGGTCATATTCTGGGAACCTCTCCGGAAGGTGAAGAAGTGGGATCACCACGCTCGTCGCCGCAGAGCGCCGCCATCGCACCCCGCTCCTGCTTGGGCGCGCGTCGACGGCCACTAAGAACGCTTCCGACCGCGTGCATCATCTTCCTATCTCGCAGTTTCGGCGGCACGGATAAGTCCGCATGCAGAGACCTCGATCTAGAGGAGCGGGACTATCCGGTCTTGAAGATTCCCGCCGCCAGCGCTCACGGTCTAGCGAGCAGCCGCCTGATCGAACCCCGTGAACCCGACGGATCCGTCGCGACAAGTGGCTCAGGTCGGCAAAACCCGTGCGCGCGGAGATTTCCGCGAGGTTTTGACAACCGCCGATCACCAATGACCGTTCGCGGCAATCTCAAGCGCTGAGCATCTGCGGCAGAATGACGACGTAGTTATGGAGCTGAGATTACGAACCTGTTTCAAGGCGGCGGGGCCCTACTACAACTGTAACATTTCGGCGCGGCGGCACTCCTGCGGCCAGCATCGCATCGAAGCCCGCTCGTTTCCGCCGTAACCAATTTTCCACGGCTCCGAAGCTTCGGCGTAACGGACCTAGCGGCATTTCCTCTGCCCGGTCGACAATCGGCGTCCGCGACTTTCAACCAAGAGGATTCGTTACATGAAGCTGCTCTTCGCTTCGACACCCGCGACCAGTCAACTCAACGCGCTACTCGCCGTCACACGCATTCTACTAAGCGAGGGCCATGACATTGCCTTGCTGACAGGGACCGCCTTTCGCGGCTGCATCAAGGCCAACGGCCTCACATTCTTCCCGCTTCCGCCCGAGGCCGATTTCAACTTGCGAGACATCCTCGGCGTTGTCCCGGATTTGAATGGCAATCCCGGCGGATCCGAATGGTTTTGTGTTGCTTCCGGGCGCCTCTTCGTCGACGCCATCGCGCCGCAGCATCTTGGATTGATTGAAGCGCTGAGGAAGTTTCCGGCCGATATCATCGTCGGCGACGACCTGTTTTTCGGAGTTCTGCCCATGTTACTTGGACCGTGTGCAAAGCGCCCTCCGATCACGCTATGCGGCACCTCCATCCTCCATTGGCAACGCGAGGACGGTGCGCCGAATTTCCTGGGCCTGCCGCCAGCGACGACGGATGCACAGCTTGAGCAGTACGAGATTTTGGCTGCAGAGCGGGACTTGAAGGTCGATCAGCCTATCCTATGCAGCCTGAACAAAGTGCTGAAGGCATACCGTGTCGGACCGATTTCAATGCCGCTATTCCATTCCGTTGTCGAGCTCGCCGATGCCTATATGCAGCTGTCGGTGCCGGGCTTCGAATTTCCACGGGAGTTACCACCAACGGTGCATTTCGTGGGCACGCCACCAATCATTCCGGATCAGATCCCTTTGCCGCCGTGGGCGCATGAGCTCGACGGCTCGCGCAAGGTTGTGCTGGTGACTCAGGGTACGGGGGCCAATCACAGCTTCGAGCTCCTGGTCGCGCCAACCCTAGCCGGGCTCGCCAACGAGCCAGATGTGCTGGTGGTTGCGACGGCTGGCGGCCGTCCGACCGAGACTATCCCCGGGCCGATCCCGTCCAATGCACGAGTCGCCAGCTACTTACCGTTCGAATGGCTGCTGCCGCGCGTCGATGTATTCGTCACGAACGGAGGCTATGGCAGCGTCAACCAAGCCTTGAGTTTCGGCATCCCGCTGGTCACGGCGGGCTTGACCGAAGGCAAAGCCGACGTCAACGCGCGCGTGGCGTGGTCCGGCGTCGGCATTGATCTCGCGACCAACGCACCAAGCCCGGACGCGCTACGCAACGCAGTGCGGAGCGTGGTCGATCGTCCGGATTACAGCAAGCGCGCTTCGCAAATGGCAAGCGAGTTCGCGAGCATCAATACGAGATCAGAAATCCTCTGGATCATCAACCAGCTCGTTGCCGATCGGCAAGTATCGCGGCCAGTCGGCGCCAGCGCCAGTCGCGGCCGTCGCGTCAACCGTTGAACTGAGCGCGCCCCCAAAGGGCGTTAGCCTTCAGGCAATTTCGGCCCGTCTGCCAGCTTCGCGAGGCAATTCGTCGCCGGCAAGATGTCCGTCTGAAGCGACGGTCGGCGAGCACCCGAATCGACGGCGGAACGTACGGCAAAAATGGCCGTAGTCACGAAAGCCACAAGCGTGGGCAATCTCGGAGAGAGGCTGGTCAGATTTGATCAGCTTGCGTCGCCTCAGAAGACGCGCCGCCTGGTCCAGGCGAAGGGATTGAATGAACCGGCCACAGGTAGTTCCGCGGGTCGTGAACAGCTTCTGGAGATAGCGCAAGGAAATGCCCGCTTCATTGGCTACATCAAGGTAGCTAATTCCAGGCTCCGAGAATCGCCCCTTGGCGATGCTACAGACACGCATAAACAGCTTGTCGGACGGAGAACGACTTGGCGAAACGTCTGACACTCGGAGTAATGCGCCAAAAAGATCATAAATCGCCAACTCCATGTATGGCTCACCCGCGCAGAACGGCTCATCGACTTCGCCAAGAGTGTCCGAAACGAGGCGGAAAAGGACGCGACTTACGGGTGCCGCACTATGCCAGCACATGCCCCCGCGCGGCTCCATGCCCAGATGGGACTTCAGTGATCGCCGCGGCATATACATGGCAAGCCACCGGCTGCTATTGGTGATGAGGCTTGAGGACTGTGCCATGTCGACGAGTGCAAACTCACCTGCAGCAATCTCCATGACGCAATCGTTCTGGATCACGGTTGATCGACCTGAGATCTGAAACACCGCTTTGTAGTAATCCCTCCCATCGACGCGTGTCTGCCGGTGCGTTCGCTCGGCCCTGCTAACACGGCGGCTTGCAAATGCCACATCAACCGCGGAAACTCCCCACATATCCGAGCGACGCACAGAGCCTTCAAAAACATCGGATTCGAACGAGCTGTAACCGAGCGACTGGAGGCCGGTGACCCAAGCCTCGTAGTTCGAGGTCGACTCAATGAGAAATTTGCGACTGGCAATCATGCTACCTCCGGTCTTCGAGCCAACGAGCATGCGATGAAGGTCGAGCGGCTTCGAATATCGCAACATCCCCGGCTTATCGCCTAACGAAAGCGTGATGTTCGACCGTCTTCAACTTCTGAACATCTGTTGACACCGTACCCGCCCGCACCACGTGCGCGCGGCATATTACGACCATCGCGATATCATCGCTGGATCATTCACGGCCTGGGCCGCCAAAAGGTCGCCCGGATCAGGGTAGATAGTTTGCGACCTGAGAGGCACCTGGACATTCCCAGATTCGACCTAAACTCTGCTAGAATGGATCGACTGTGGGAACGAAGACGTAGCCGACGCCACGTTCGGTTCTGATGATTTGAGGCGAACCCGGGTCCTGCTCCAATTTGCGCCGTAGACGCATCACCTGGACATCGATGCTTCGATCGAAAACGTCTTCAAGGACGCGGGTCGCCTGCAACAGACGTTCGCGCGAGAGCGGCCGCTGCGGTGTCTCGAGGAAGGCGAGGAGCAGAGCGTACTCGCCTTTGGTCAGCGGCACGGTATTGCCCTTGGGACCAGCAAGGTGCCGCGCGCGTCTATGAAGCTGCCATCCACCGAATCTGAATCCTCCCCGTTCGGGGTCGCGCGCGCGAGCCATTTTTCCCATTTTCCTGCGCCTGAGCACGGCGCGCACGCGGGCGAGAAGCTCCCTCATGCTGAATGGCTTGGCCAGGTGGTCATCGGCTCCCATTTCCAGCGCGATTACGCGATCACTCTCGTCGCATTGATGATCGGCCGTCACGATAATCGGCAGGTCGGAGCGGGATCGTATCTCTCGCAAAGGCCGGAGGCGATCATCGCCTCCCAACGGCAGATCAAGGACGATCAGGCTTAGATTGCTTGCCTCGAAATCCTGGCGGCTCGTGCGCCAGTCTGGGACGGCACGGACCGGCATGTTGTGCGCCTCGAAGAAGCTGGCCAGTGACCGCCGAATATTGGGATCGCCCTCAATGAGGAGAAGATGACTGGTGGGGACGAGCATTTCCGCCGTGTCTGTTCTGATGAGTGCAGTTCCTTCGCGGACGCTCATGCTTGCTCTCTTACTTGTGGGCTGCGGGCTAACGGGCCAATTCGTGTACGAGCCATATAGATGTTGGCCCGAGCAGCCGACAGCTCTGCTGCGTTTAGAAGTGCGCTCCAGAGCACTCACTAGGACGCGCAGCGACAAGGGCATTCCACGCGCACCTTCTGGAATCCCGGTTGGTTTGCACATGACAGACTCATGACATTTTCATGTCAAAGATCGGGGCCCGTGTCACGTCATCAACCGAACTAGGGTCTGGACTCAATTGAGCCACCAGAGCAAGGCGGCGGTCAGAAGGATTGCTGAGAGGAAGATATCTGCGCGCTTGTCATATCGGGTGGCGATGCGGCGGAAGTCCTTCAGGCGACAAAACATGCGCTCGATGACGTTGCGGCCTTTGTAGGCGCGTTTGTCGTAGCGATGCGGGTGCTTACGGGTCGGATTTGGGGGGATGACCGCCTTGATCCGCCGCTGTGCGAGTTCCTCGCGCAAGCTTCTGGCGTCATAGGCTCGGTCGGCAATGACACTCTTCGGTCGATGCCCCAAAGTGAGCAGACGGCGGGCTCCGTCGAGGTCGTGGACGTTTCCAGCCGTGATCAACAAGGCATATGGACGCCCGATCTCATCGGTCAGCGCGTGGATTTTGGTCGTTTGCCCGCCACGCGAGCGGCCGATGGCATTGTTGAAGGCCCCCCTTTTGCGCCGGCTGCCGAGCGGTGGGCTTTGATGTAGGTGGAATCAACAGATGCCGCCCCGTACATGCCAGTCGACCCCGTCAGGGCATAGAAAATATCGGTCCAAATCCCCTGACGGCTCCAGCGATTGAAGCGATTGTAAACCGTCGTATACGGGCCGTAGACCTCCGGGCAGTCGCGCCAACGCGCCCCACATCGCAGCATATGGACGATCCCGCTGATCACCCGGCGATCATCCACCCGGTGCGCTCCGCGGCGGCCTCGCGGCAACAACGGCTCTATTCGCTGCCACTCTGCATCGCTCAACCAATAGACTTGCTTTGCCATCCAAGCCTCCCTCCGTTGGAAAGCTTGAATCACAATCCCGCCTCAAGAGGAATCTCTATTGAGTACAGACCCTAGTTCCAATCGCTTCCCTTCAGGGACCGGCGTGAGCGCGCCATCTGGCTTTTCAACGGCGAAACGTTGCCAGCATCGATTCAGAGATTTGCTGGATCCGCGGGGCCCGTTTCTCGCGTAACCGGGTTTTCCACGACTGAAACAGAGCCGTAACACGGTGTCGCGATTTTGCAATGCATACCAAGGAGGCTCGCATGAAGCGGGACAGGCGTAGCTGTGATGACGCAGAGCGGATGGGACAACGGATGCGTCAGCAACACCGTTGGGCCGTCGACCCAGACGGATGCGACATTGTTTTCAACGAGCCCGGACGCCAGGATGGAGCACGGTGAGAGGTGACTCTCCTGCTGCGGTTACATGTGCTGATCGTTGTCGCGTTGCTGCCTGCGATCGCGCTCCTGATCTACAATGAGTTCGACCTGCGTCGAACCCGCCAGATTGAGGTGCAGGGTCAGGCTCTCAACCTCGCCGAACTCGCCGCTGCTGAGCAGCGGCAGATCGTGCAGGGAATTCATCAGACGCTGATCGCCTTGTCGGAACTTCCTGCGATAAAGGCGAAGGACGCTGCGGGATGCAATGCTTACCTTGCCAAGATTAAGCAACGATATCCGGGCTTCATCAGTTTCATCGTGGTCGACAGAAATGGCAACTCGTTCTGCGATGCAACCGACGACCACAAGCCCTCGACCGCGGCAGGTAGACCCTACTTCGCGGATGTCCTGAGAACCGGTGAATTTACAGTCGGCCAGTTCGCGATTGGCCGCCAGACCGGCCGGAACGTCCTTCATTTCGCCCTGCCGTTCTTCGGCGATGATGGCCGCGTCGGCGGTGTCGTTATAGCCGCGCTCGGCCTGGATTGGCTGGCCGACTCCCTCAATCGGCGGAATGTTCCGCCTGGTGCCGCGCTTGCCGTCGTCGACCGCAATGGCACATACCTTGCCCACTACCCCGACAATGCCCGGTTTGTCGGCCGCAAGATGGCTAGCCACCATGATCTAAGCCGCAACGATCGCACCACGGCCGATCTCGTTGACCGCGATGGCGTTGAACGGATCGTGGGCTACTCGACGCTGAAGGATGTTTCCGGAGGGCTTCTCATCGGCTTTGGCCTGGACAAGGCCCGGGCATTCGCCGAGATCCAACGCGGTACTCAGAGGGGGATACTTCAGATCGTGCTGAGCACGACGCTGGTTCTGATCCTGACATCGTTAAGCGCCCGTCGATTTATCCATCGCCCGCTGGGGAAGCTCGTCGATGCCGCCAATCAATGGCAATTCGGCAAATTCGACCAGCGTGTGGACATCCACGGTACGTCAGAAATAGCAAGAGTGGCCGAGGCATTCAATACGATGGCAGACGCGCTGGACCACCGTGAGCATCAATTGTCCGAAGCAAAGGAGAAAGCAGAGGAAGCTGCAACTCGGATCACGATGATCTTCGAGAGTACCACCGACGGCGTGATCATAATCGATCGAGACTGGTCAGTCAGCTATCTCAACGGACCTGCCAAGCTGCGACTGGCCCATGACCGAGATGTCATCGGCCTGCCCCTTGCGGAAGCCCTTCCCGCCACCGCCGATCTCGTCGTCCTGAAGCAAATTCGTGAGGCGGCGTCGGAGCAACGACCGATCTTTCTCGAGACGTTTTGTCAACGTACTCAAGTCTGGTACACAATAAGCGCGTTCCCATCGAGTCAGGGCCTGGCGGTCTTCCTACGGGATATCACCGAACACAAGCACGCCCTTGAAGCACGGCGTACGATGGAAGAGCAACTCCATCAGAGTCAAAAGATGGAGTCCGTCGGCCAGCTTACCGGCGGCGTTGCTCATGACTTCAACAACCTTCTTACCGTCATTTCCGCAAACCTTGAGCTCATCGAAAGCACGACGGATCCTGGCAAAATCCGTCGGTGTGCCGAGGCCGCGCGACGCGCTACTGATCGAGGTGCAAAGCTAACGGCCCAACTACTCGCCTTCTCGCGGCGGCAGGCACTAAGGCCGAAATTAGTCGACGCAAACGAGCTCATTGTCGAGTTTCAAGGGCTCATTCAACAGGCCGTCGGGGACACCTGCGAAGTCCGACTGCAGACGGACGAGAAGCTGTGGCTGTGCCATGTCGATCCTGCTCTGCTGGAGACTGCTCTGCTTAACCTCGCCCTGAATGCTCGGGACGCCATGGCAGAAAGAGGTGTTCTCCGCATCGAGACGAAGAACATTGTGGTGGAATTGGGCATGCCTGAATGTTCTCCAGGATCGTACGTTCGCCTGTCCGTCACAGATAACGGCAGCGGAATGCCTCGCGAAGTGCAGGACCGGGTGTTTGAACCTTTCTTCACGACCAAAGAGCTTGGTAAGGGTACTGGGCTCGGGCTCAGCATGGTCTATGGCTTTGTCCGACAATCCGGAGGACATATAGCTGTGCAGAGTGCACCGGGAGCAGGTACCACGATCACGCTATATCTGCCTGCAAGCAGACGGGAGCGCGACACCAAACCGGATGCCACCGAGACGCACGCATTGCCCGCGGGCTCGGAGAGAGTTTTAGTCGTCGAAGACAACGATGATCTCCTGAACGTCACTTCGGCAATGCTCTCCACATTCGGCTATCAGGTTTCCTGCGCCCACAATGGCGCAGAAGCGCTTCGGACTCTCCGGAGTGACCAACCGTTCGAGCTTCTGTTCAGTGATATCGTAATGCCAAACGGAATGAACGGCATTGAGCTAGCCCGCGAAGCGAGGCGGCTACGCAAGGATATCAAGGTCCTGCTCACCTCGGGCTACGCCGAGGGCATGCTGCAACGAAATGATGCCGTTGGCGAATTTCCTGTTATTGACAAGCCCTTCAGCCTAGCCGACCTGGCGAGACGTGTCCGGTCAACCTTGCGCGAAGCATGATCTCTTGCCCGACCGGACTGGCGCGCCCTCAATATCTACCTCCCGCCTTCGGAAGGCACACGTTCGTTTGCCGCATCTCGGCTGGATTCTGTGCTGGCATCGTCACGAAAAGCTGAAGCGCGCGTCCGGAAAAGCCAAGACGATTTACGCATGCATCGTCAGACTTGTACTCGCTTTTTTTGGTACACTTCAACAAGAGCGTCATGATGGATCAAGCAGAGAAAGTTGTCATAGTAACGGGTGCCTCTCGAGGAATTGGCGCCGGAATAGTCCAGCGATTCCTAGCCAAGAGCTACGGAGCCGTAGCGTGTTCGCGAACGATCGCGACAACCGGTCAACCAAACCTGGTCGAAGTCGCCGGCGACATCTCTCAGCCAGAGACGGCCTCGTTGGTTGTCAGGACTGCGATACAGCGCTTCGGACGCGTGGACACCCTCATTAATAATGCCGGAGCCTTTCTGCCCAAACCTTTTACCGAATACACCGAGAGCGAATTTACGACGCTCGCGCAAGTAAACCTCGGAGGCTTCTTTCACGTCACGCAGCGAGCCATCGCGGAAATGCTCAATCGAGGGAGCGGACACGTCGTCAACATTACGTCCAGTCTTCTGGCCGAGCAGCCATTGAAAAGCCTCCCCGCGGCCATGACCGCGATCACCAAGGGTGGACTCAACGCCGTGACGCGATCCCTCGCGATCGAATATGCGGACAAGGGTATCCGCGTGAACGCAGTGGCTCCCGGAGCGATCCGCACCCCGATGCACGCGATCGATACGCACGCCGTCCTCGCAACGCTACACCCAATGGGCCGCATCGGGGAAATTCAGGAAATCGCCGATGCAGTGCTCTATCTCGAAGGCGCCGCTTTCGTCACCGGAGAGATCTTGCACGTCGATGGCGGAGCTCACGCCGGACGCTGGTGAGCGAATTTGACATCCGACTAACAGGCGGACGCGGTTGAGCGATCGGCGCTCTGCCTGGATCCGCAGGAAACGGTCATCCCGATGCCGATCCCGGAAGCACTATGGATTCATCGACCTTTCGGACGGGCGCCGAAGTTTGAAACCTGCTTTTGTCACGGCGGCGGCGAGCCGGCGCGCGGACTTTCAAAGCCGCTCGCTTCAAACGGCCCGCTGAACGACAAAATTGGCCTCTGTCATTCTTCCAGCACCCTCGCGTATCTCGTGGGCGAAGAATTCCGTAGGTCCTTCGCCGATGATTCCCCTGAACTCTCTGGCGAGATGCGACTGATCGGCCAAATCGCAAGCGCATGCGATCTCAGCCCACGACAACCCCTTGCGCCGCTCGGCAACAATCCTCTCGATGCGCGCAAGGCGTGCAAACTGCTTTGGAGGCATTCCAAATGTAGCGTTGAAAGATCGCGATAACTGCCTCGTGCTGACGCTCAGCATCGATGCGAGCAGCTTCATCGGCAACGTCGGATCTCGCCTAAGGCAGGATGCGGCGTGGGAAGCCAAGCTGTCCTGCTCTGGTCGAGCGCGTCGAATCAAGAAAGCTTCAACGGTTGCAATCCTCTCACAGCTATTGCGCGCCCCGGCGAGCAATTCGTCGCATACCGATACATCGCCGCGGCTGAAGATACTTCCAAGGTGAATGTTGGTATTGGCAAATTGTCCCAGTGGCGCGCTGACGACGCGGTTGGCCGCGTCGGGCCGCAGACACACTATTACGATTCCAAGCGCCCCCGTCGGCTGGAGAGTGAGAGACGAGGATTGGATCTGGGTTGCGCATTTGTTCGGCAAGACTCGTTCTCCCTGACGAACGAGCGCCGGCGCTCTGTATTGCGCCATCAACAGCAGAGACGTGCCAGGCGCCCATTTAATGGTGAACGCCTTGGCTGTTTCGTCATCAGGAATGTCCAGATCCCAAATCGCATCAATGATCCCCGTCAGCAATTTAGGGCGGAAACATCGAATTGATCCGGCGCCAATCGCAGCTGGCTCTCGCGTCCCGACGTCAGTGGAATGGTCGATGAGGTTCATGGGGTCATACCTGCCAATGCCTTCTCAGGGTTCACGAGCTAGCATGTTTGGCATCAAATCCGTGACGACAACTGCGGTTCAAGCCACAGGAGCTGAATGTCACAGGAAGTTGACAACTTTGTCCGAATACACCAAGGCCGGAAGAGATCCGACACTGGAGTATCCGTTTGGCAGAGAGACGGCAGCCGCTGTCCAATTGCAGCTCTCCGGCTGCGGACAGGCAGGCTGCGTTACAGGTATTGGAAATTCAAGGCTGCAATTGCGACCGCAACCGCCAATCTTGACAAAAACTGCAGCTCTCGTCGTGAATTACGGCACCTGCGCCAAATTCCGGAAACTCTCGGCGACACGGTTGGAGTGCCGCACGTGGTTCAACCTATGCGGCGGCCTTGCCGTTGACGCTACACGGCGTAGCAGGAAGCTGCATCGCGAACGAGACTCTACAATCGTCGCTCACCCGACTTCGACAACCATATCGTCAGTTCCGCGGCCGACAGCTCAGGGCTTAGCCGCGCAGCCTGACCGCACCATAAAGGCATGAAGTCTGTGCTGCCATGCGGCTCAGAAGCGGCGCGCAGGGGCGCCAAAGGGCTCGCGGCGAGCGGAAAGGCCGGTACATTTTTCGCGATTGGACCAAGCTCTCGAACGATCCTCGTCTCGCACACGCGGGCCGGCCGGCCGGTAAAGACATTTGTGACCAGCGTTTGCTCGGGTCGGGCAGCCTTTAATGCCTTGCGGCACAAAGGAGAAATGTTCGCCTCCTCACAGAAGAGAAATGCAGTGCCGACTTGAACCGCCGCAGCTCCCAACGCGAATGCAGCGGTGACTCCCCTGGGATCCGCAATACCGCCGGCTGCTATGACCGGCACTTTCACCGCGTCGACGATCTGCGGGACTAATGCCATCGTGCCGATTTGCGTGTCAAGTTTGTGCCGGAGGAACGTTCCGCGATGCCCTCCAGCCTCGAGGCCCTGGGCGATGATGGCATCGCAACCGGCTTCCTCAAGCCACTCCGCTTCTTCGACGGTCGTCGCCGACGATAGGATCTTTGCGCCGGTGTTGCGTACTCGCTTCAGAAGGTGCTTGGGCGGAAGGCCGAAGTGAAAGCTGACGACCTCGGGCGCAAGTTCTTCCAGAAGCGTGCAATGGGCACTCCCGAATGTCGATAGTTGAATGCCGGAACGGCTTGGCTCGAAAGCGAGGCCGAGCTCGCTATAGTACGGCCTCAAACGCTGAACCCAAGCCTCCTCCTGTTCCGGGTTCGCCATCGGTTGTTCGTGGCAAAGAAAATTGAGATTTATAGGTTTCGACGTCTGCCGTCGAATCTTGGCGACAATATCTCGCGTCTCTTCGGCACCCAAATGAGACGCAGGAAGCGAACCTAGCCCGCCCGCTTCCGCGACTCCAATGATCATCTCGCCCGTAACAGCACCCAGCATTGGCGCTTGAATAATCGGAATTTCGATTCCGAGCAGATCAACAATTGACTGGCGATGGAAGCTCATTTCTCTTTCACCTCGCTTTTTGATTGCGATAACCTGCCGGATCCGCCGCGCTCCGCGTTAATACCAACGACATCTTTCCAGTGGCGAACACTGCATCTTCGCGAGAGGACCGCATCGATGTGATTCCGTCACCGGTGATCGGATCGCGATGGCACCGCGCTCACCGGTGCTCTTCTGCAAATTCGATTGCGATGAGCCGGGTCACGGCATCGATCCCACCACTGATCTTTCGCTGCGCAACGACCAACGAGGCCCGGCTGCGAGCTATTGCCGGCAATCTCGAGCCCGGCAAATCGCTGCCACCAATGTGACGGTCCCTGTGAACAACGTCTTGGTGCTTTCGGACATGCGCTTCAGCTTTCCGTGAAAGCTTATCGGCGTCGACTGTGTGTCTCGGTCGGCCGCTCCGGTGCAAGCGCCGGACAAGTCAAAGTGTCCGGCCGTGAAGTTCCCGGTCGCATCACCAGCCGAGCTCACGGACCTGCGCACCCTGGTCGCGGCCAGCAGCTGATTTCGGAAGGCATACGGCGCTCTGCTGCGTGGTCTTGCTGCAAGCGAATACGCCCAGCGCGCCACTTACCCGATTGTCGAGAGATAAATACTTGGATCGAAATATTCCGCTGCCGGCGTCGACTTTACCGAACCGGCTTCGGTCATGAAGAAGTCGCTGACCTGCTGGAGCCATTTGACCACCGTGCCGTCGGAATAGAGCCGCTTCCACTCCCGCGACGAAAACATCTTTTGCGCCTTGAGTGCTTCGGCGATGTCGTTGACCGTCGCGTGACGGTAGTGGTTTTTCTGCAAGGCCTCAGCCGCACCGGCGCTGTTGCGCACCATGTAATCATTCGCGTCCGCCCAGCCGCGGATGATCCCGACGATAACGTCCCTGTTGCTGCTGTAATAATCATGCCGTGCAACCCAGCCGCCGACGACCGCCGATTGCGGATAAAATGCCGACGCATCCACCAACTTGACGGCACTTGGCAGCTTCTCGCGAACCGTGATGTTGAAGGGCACCCAGAGCGCAACCGCCGGAACCTCGCCGGAAATGAACGAGGCAACTGCCGCCGACATGCTGCTATTGCGTACCTCAACCTCGGAATTGTCGATGTTGTTGGCGCGTAACGCGCGATCGAGAAAGATGTGAGCGGTCGTCCTGGTGGTCGTAGCAATGCGCTTGCCCCGGAGATCGGCGAACGTCCGGACACCCAGATCGGGCCGCACCCAGAGCTGTGCGGTGGCGACCTCGATGTCGTTGATCAGGAAGGCGCGGCCGGCGCCAAGTGCCAGATAGTTGGAGATCACGCCGCCCGCCGACAACACGTCAAGCTGACCGGCGGCCATCGCTTCGAAGACCTCGGGCCCGGTATTGAATTCCGAGCGCTCGAACTCGATCCCGTGGCGCTCGAACGAGCCGCGATCGAGACCGGTCAAAATCTGCCCATCGACCGCGACGACGTGTAAATGGCCCAGCCGGAGTTTCGTCCTGGCCTGGACAATCGCAGGCGCTGATATCGCGGTTGCGCCGATCGCGAAGCCCGCCGCGCCGGTCAGAAGTTGCCGTCTGTCCATCGTTCGATCTCCTGACGGCCGTTTCCAATCATCTTCAATGCCGGGACGTTGCGAGCAATTTCCGCTGCTGGACCGCCACACGAAGACGCTCGACGTGATATTGCGCGACGCCGTCCCGGGGATATTCGTGGAGAAAATCGGAAATTCGCATCAAGGCGGCGCTCGCCTCCTCGTTCCGAATCGACGCATAGACAGCGTCCCAGCGTTCGCAGAAGGCCAATTCCGAGCCGCCATTGCCGTCCAGTTCGCCACACAGTTCGTAGATCGCCACCGCCTCGGCAAACCCCTTGGGCCTTATCTCGTCGACACTGCGAAAAGCGAATCTGGATCCGACCCGTGCCTTGACGTCGGCGCTGGCGAGGATCTGCGTTCCGTAATTCTTGTTCAATCCCTCCAGGCGGGCGGCCAGATTGATGGTGGCGCCGAGCGCGGTGTAGTTCATGCGATCGGAAGAGCCGACATTGCCAACGACGGCATCTCCCACATGCAAGCCGAAGCGGGTGACGTAAGCCGGCCAGCCGGCTTCGCGGAACCGTTCGTTCAATTCGCCGTTGCGCTTGACGCAGGCCAGCACGGCCTCGCAGGCGTGCACAACGTGATCGGCATCGTCATCGGGCGCATTCCAGAGCGCCATCACGGCATCGCCGATGAATTTGTCGATGGTACCGTGGTGCTCCATGATCGTCTCCGACAACGCCGCGAAATAGCGCGAGGTGAAGATCATGACCTCGGATGGATCAGCTTTTTCCGTCTTGGCCGTGAAATCTGCGACGTCGGTAAACAGCACCGTGACCTCCCGTCGCGTCCCGCCGAGTTCGATTGACGCTCCGGACTCGATGAGCTGCCGCACGATCGGCCGCGGAACGAAGCTGGAGAAATTGCGAATGGCCGTCCGCATCGTAAAGACCGAACGGCCGAGTTCGTTGATTTCGGTGATGAGCGAATGAAGACGCGGCCGATCCGCGAGCTGAAAGTGCTGGATCTCGTCGGTCTGTTGCGCGAGATTGCGCAGCGATCGTGCCAGCATGGAGCCGAGCCAGATGGCCAGCGGCAGCATGCCGAGCACAAAGCCGAGCGCCAGCACAAACAGCCCGCTGCGCTCGGAAATGATCTTCGCGAAAAATTCGTCGAGCGGCGCGATCACGGCCAGCTTGATATTGGCATTGCCCGCCGTCTCGACGCGCTGGAAAGCGGCCACATAGCTGCGTCCGGCATCATCCGCAAAAAACTGCTGCGAAGCGCCGCCCTTTCGCCACGCCTCGACCGCGTGCGCAAGGCCGGGCAGCTTGATGGCGCTGATCCGGGGCAGTTCGTCGCCGCGCTCGGGAATCTCGTCCATCAGCCGGCTCATCTCGGGATGGCCAACAATCCGTAACGAGTCGTCGAACAGAAAGGCGAGCCCGGAATCGCCGAGCTTTTGCTCGCCCAGCATTTCCTCGAGCCGATTGAGCAGGAGATCGGCCGCCACCACGCCGCGACGGCCCTCCTTCAGCACCGTTCGCAACGTGTAGCCGGGCTGTCCGGTCGCAAAGAACACATACGGCCCGGTCAACAACGTCTTCTGGTCCTTGAACGCCTCGACATACCAGGGACGCTGGCGCGGGTCGTAGCTCGTCGGCGCCTTGGTCTCCGCGACCTGGATCAGATTTTCAGATAGATACACGGTAACGGGTGCCGATGACGCTGCGCCGGTGCGGGAAATGATGACCACGCGAAACGCAGCATCTTCCTCCACGCCGAGGCTGGTTCGGAAAGCCGGCTTTGCGCGATCGATCACGTCCATTTCCAGGAACGAGCCATCCTCATAGCCGACATACAGATTGAATATCTGCGGGTTGTTGCGCAGCATCGAGGCCATCAGGCCATAGAGGCGAGAATTGTCCTCGATTTCGGCCGATTGAATCGATGGCAGACCGGCCAGGATCTCGAGATTGTCGCGCACATTGCGAAACTTCGAATCGATCCGGCCGGCACCGAGCTGCGCTACCTTGTCGATGAAGGTGCTTGCCGCCGTCTGCGTGATCTTCGAGACGCGGTTGAAGCTGAGATAGACCAGCGTCAATCCGACGAACAGCACCACCGCCACGAACAGCGTGACGATCGAGGTACGAAACCCGATACGGAGTTTGCGCTGTTCCTTGAGACGGTCGTTGGTCATCTCTGGGCCTCCGACGCCGCCTTGGAGATGTCGACGGTGAAGGTTCCGTTGGCACAAACTGCATATTCGTTGTCCCGAAATGCAGCTTTGAGGCGTTCGATCCGGCGTGGCCGCGTGACGATAAAGTCACTACCGATGAAAAACTCTTGGCCGCGCGAACCAAGTCCCCAAAGCGGCGCACAAGCGGCTTTGTCTTCTCCTAGAATGACTTGTCCCTTGGCGCTTCCGGGAGAATCCGAATGATGGATCGATGGTCGCAACGAGCGCTCGCAATGGCGACGCTGTGCGCGATCGCGCTGATGCCGGTTTCGGTAAAGGCAGACAACGGCGGCATCGGTTTCTGGTTGCCGGGCACCATGGGCAGCCTCTCGGCAGTGCCTGGCCAGCCCGGGATGAGCTATACCTTTCAGTATATCCACCTCGACGCTGTCGCCGGCGGAGGCAAGGCCCTTCAGAACAATGCCAACATCGTTGCTGGCCTGCGTGCAAAAGCCGATGTTGGAGTCTTCCTGCCGACCTACACTTTCGCAACGCCCGTGCTCGGCGGCCAGTTGACGATCGGTGCGGCGACGGTACCAGGCAATATCGGCGTCGATATCAACGCGACGCTGACGGGCCCGCGCGGCAACGCGGTTTCCGGTTCGGCCTTCGACAACAGGGTCACCTGGGGTGACCTGTATTACATCGGCACCCTGAAATGGAATTTCGGCGTCAATAACTTCATGACGTACCTGTTCGGCAACATCCCGAGCGGCACCTATGATTCCACTCGCCTTGCCAATCTCAGTCCCGGGTTTGTCTCGGTCGATACCGGTGGCGGCTACACCTATCTCAACCCCAAGACCGGCCGGGAGTTTTCGGCGGTCGCGGGGTTCAGCTTCAACGGTACGAATAACGCTCTGGATTACCGCAACGGAATCGACTTCCATGCCGACCTGGCGGCTTCGCAGTTTATCGGCAAGACGGTTCACATGGGGTTGGTCGGATATGTGTATCAGCAGGTCACAGGCGATAGCGGTACCGGCGCAAAACTCGGCGACAACAGGGGCTCGGCGATCGGCCTCGGCCCGCAGATTGGCATCTTCTTCCCGGCATGGGAGGGATATACCGGCTATGTCAACTTCCGTGGCTATGTTGACATCCACACTGAAAACCGGCCGACGAACTCCACGTTCATGGCGACCCTGAGCTTTACGCCGGCCACTCCGGAGCAACCGGTAACGCCACGCGGGCCGCGGCACTTGAAATAGGTCAGAACGGGTTGACATAGTTTACGATCGCTACTTGACGCAGGATCACGCGCCGGGCCACATGCGTCGGCTTCAAATGTTCGGTGTAGATTGCCGCCGTGCCGACCGAGCCGGCCGCGAGCATGCGCGCGACCGCACCATCATCCAGCTTGATCCGCACTACGAAGGGCGCGGCCTCGATCGTCCTTGGCATCACTGCGGAGCCCGACGTCTGTGTCTGTCCGGCGGCGATTGCCTGCAGCACGCTGTCGACCTTTCCCTTGTAGATATGGCCAGGCGCGAATTTGAAGGTCACTTCGGCCTCCTGCCCCGGCTCGACATAGCGGGCATCGTTCTGGTTGATCTCGACACCGATGAGGGTCTCCGAGGTATCGATGAAGGCCATCACCGGCGAGAGTGGCAGGTTGGCGACGCGTGCGCCCTTGCGCGCGGTGGGAAGTCCTTGAACGTGTCGATGAACTGCGCGCGACCATGGCTTGCGCGGGAACCGCCAGAAAGGACAGCTTGAACACCCAGTCGTTGTAGATGTTGGACGTAATGTCGGCGCGTTCATTGGTGTCGGCGAAGTCGGTCGGTGGTCTTGTTGCCTGACATTAAACTCTCCTTACCGACGTCATTTCGTTGGTGGACTCCTCACCACGCACCGGAATCCAAGATGGCTGGTGGAGGTATCGACCGGCTCGGCGTGGCGCGCGGCCGGCCGGTAGCGGCTGCAGTAATTCGGCGCGCATAGATGCGAGCCGCCCTTCAGAACTTTGCGCGGAATGCGGATGGCGGGTTGATGTGGATCAAGGCTCCCTGCTTCAGGTCCGCCGCGCGGATTTAGTGGAATGCAGCATGGCTTGGCGGCGTCGGCCTCGTGTTTGGCGGACCGCCAGTCGGCCGTCCATTCCCAGACATTGCCGATCATGTCATGGAGGCCATAGCCGTTTGGCGGAAACGCCGTCACCGGTGAGGTACGCTCGTAACCATCCTCATGGAGATTGCGCAGCGGAAATTCACCCTGCCAGGTATTGGCCATATGCTCGCCATCGGGGGTAAGTTCATCACCCCAGGCGAATTCGGCGCCGTCGAGCCCGCCACGTGCGGCGAATTCCCATTCCGCCTCCGTCGGCAGCTCCTTGCCTGCCCATCGCGCATAAAGGAACGCGTCCGCGTACGCCACATGCACGACGGGATGATCGTTCAGGACGTTGATGTCGCTCTTGGGCCAGTAGGGATGCCGCCAGTTGGCGCCCCTCATGAAGCTCCACCACTGGCTCCAGTCGCGCAGATCGTAGATCGAGCGTGGTCGCTCGAACACCAGCGAGCCCGCGTAGAGCATGTGCGGCAACGCCCCCGGATAATGCTTTGGGTCGGGTGGTATCTCGGCAAAGGTCTTGTGACCGGTTTCAATGACAAACTGCTTGAACTGACGGTTGCTCACCGGCGTGCGGTCGATCCAAAAGCCGTCGACCGTCACCCGATGGCTTGGGACCTCCTCGGGATAATGACGATCAGAGCCCATGCGGAACGTGCCGCCGGGAATCCAGAGCATGCCGGTTGTCCGGCTATCCTCCGACTGTCGTTCGTTCGGCCCGATCTCGGTACGCAGCAACGTCATGACACGGTCCCCTGACGATGCGCTTTACCGGCAATAATCCCAAAAGCCCTGCGTGCGTGACGGGTCCGTGTAGTACCAGCACATGCCGGGAGCAGGAGCCGCGCCGGCCCAGGCGGCGGCGGTCGCGGCGGTTACAACGCCGATGGCCGCGCCGGCAGCGATGGCTCCGCCCCTCGGCCAATAGTAGCGACCCGGTCGCGCCCACCGTGCGCCACCGGCATAGCCCGGACGCACCACTGCGCCACGCCGCACCACGGTGCGGCTTGCGACGCCTCCGCGCGGCCCCACAACGGTGGTGCGGCGCACGGCACCGCCGCGCGCGGCGGCACGCACCTCGATCAGATCGGGATTGTGCACGTTGACAGGCATTTGCGCGGCAACCGACCGTGCGGCGCCAAGATTTGTTGCATGTGAAGGATTGGGTGTTGCCACGACGCCGAGCAAGACAATGCCAGCGAGCTTGCGAAGGATATTCCAAACGTCTCGTTCCCGACGATCGACCGCCGTCTTGGACAAACGCATTGTCGAGCCCTTTCATTTTCAACTCCACCGGACTGTCCGGCGGAGGAAACAAGTCAGCCCCTCTTCAGAAGCGTAAATTTCGCGCAGACTCCTCCTCTAGCTCCCGCGCTGGTGATGCAGCGCGGACACGTGTTCGCTTCCGGAATTGCAACGATAGATCAATGCCAAGCGCGTGTGATGTGCAGTTCGTGCCAAATGTCGGCCGCCCCGTGGCACGCTTAATGGAAGCTCTCCAACACCGGTCGATCGATCATCCCTGTGCGCATCATCTTTTATGAAAATTTGCAGAGCGTTCAGGTGGGATGCAGCGATCGGCAGCGTGTATTTGCGCGACGTGCTCTGTCCACCGCGGCAAACTGTCTCGTCGCAAAAAAATCATGATCGCCAGATAGTTGTACAAGGCATTTGGTTCGCGTGATTTCCAGAGGCGTATTTGTATGGGCAACCGCCTTTCCGTCATGAGCAGTGACCTAAATGGCTTCGAGGGGCTGCATCAGGCCGTCCAAGGTTCGCACGTTGACGTCATGCAGCTCGGGCGCGGCAGGTTGCGCGGCACGCTGTCGCATATCGGCATCGGTGATTTCTCTCTCAGTGTCGGTTCGTTCAACCTGGGCGTCCGTACGCAGCGCACCTCCAGTGACGAGAAGCTGATCGTCGGGATGCTGCTGTCCGCGGAAGACCGTGTCAGCCATTTTGCGTTCGACATGCGCCCGGCGGATGTGCTGGTGATCCCACCAGCGGTGGAGCACGACGGCATCTTCCACGGCGCTTCTTCCTACGCCGCGCTGCGCTTCGATCTCGCCGATGTTACCACGATCTTCGCCGGCGAAGCGCGCTTGAGCGATCCCGTGACCTGGCTCGAGAAGAATCGCTATCGCGCCGATCCCACCGTCATGCCGGTGACAACAGGCCGCTTGCAGCAGATCGTTTCCTGCCTCGCACAGCATCAGGACACTTTGACGGAAGCATCCGCCGATTTCTGGAAACGCGCCATTGTCGATTGCATCACCGCGACGATCTTCCAGTCGTTACCCGCAGACGAGCATGGCACGCTGCCGTCGGCGCTGAGGCTGGTGCACAATGTCGAGGATTATCTTGCCGCCGCTGAATCCCGGCCGGTGCATGTGTCGGAGCTTTGCGCCGCTTTTCGAGTGTCGCGACGCGGACTGCATCGAGCCTTTCATGACGTGTTCGGCATCGGGCCGGTAACGTTTCTGCGTCACAAGCGACTTTGCGCTATTCATTGCGCGTTGAGGGATAGTTCGCCCGGCAAGACCACCGTCAGCGCGACCGCCCTACAACAGGGTTTTGTCGAGCTCGGTCGATTCTCACAATACTACCGCGCGCTGTTCGGCGAATACCCTTCGGAGACGCTTGGCCTACGGGCTGTTGGTTCGTCGCCACTGCATTAACCGCACATTTGAGGAAACCTAGATTTCGCGCTCTTGCCACGGAATTCTATTGATCCGAGCTCCATCACCTCCTCAGATGGCTTCGACACAGAGGCCCCCTTGGATCCGCGATCCCGTACGTTAGTCCGTCGACCGCGCCCAATTGCTCCTCCAAAATCACAGCTCTTCGAGGCGACGCCAGCCATGCAGCACGCGACGTCTAAGCGAGGTGAACGCGAAGAAGCAACCGCCGCCAGCGGGCTGGTCATGGGCGCGATCAATCCCCAAACCGGAGTAATGGCAGTATAAGAGAGTACCAACGCCACCGTGGCCGACAAAGAGCACGTCGCCCGGCGTGTTGCGGGCCAGCACATGCTCGACCTCGCGGACAATGCGTAGCTGGGCGTCGAGGGCTCGTTCCCAGCCACGAATGCTGACGTGGGGTTGCCCGAAGAACTGATTGGCCATCGCCTCGAACTCGTCGGGGACAAGGAAACCTGTGGCCGATCGGTCGTTCTCGTGCGTCGCCTCGCGCACCTCCACGCCAACTCCCAGTTTTGCAGCAATGATCTGAGCGGTCTCGATCGCCTTTCGCTCTCCGCTGGAGATGACCTGCGTGGTACCTGACAGCAGCCCCGTCGCCGTCACGGTTTCCGTGCGCGCTTTGCCGACCTCGCTCAGGCTCCAACACGGAACGGGGATCAACGGATCGATAGTCACCTGAGGATGGGTCAGATAGCGTACGATATTCGTCATGAAACGATCGCGCCCTCACACCTGCTTGCAGTCGGCATCGCATCGCCTCCCTCAACGAGTTTATGTCGCAACGCGCAGGCCGGAGGCGTCGAAGACGTGGACATCAGGACTCGCGGCAACGAGTGTCACCGTCTCGCCCGGCGCCGGCGTCCGGCGGCCGCGGACCTCCGCAACGGACATCCTGCCGTCGACGCGGCGCAGATAGGCGAAGGAGGCCTCACCAAGCCGTTCGACCAGCTCGACGATGCCTTCGGCGGCGAAGAAACCGGCCTCGCCCCGGACAAGATGCTCCGGACGAACACCTACCGTCAGCGCGTCGCCGACCTTCAGCGATCCCGCCGGTATGTCGAGGTTGCGAAACGCGGTGCCGGCCATGCGCGCACGTCCGCCCTCGATGCCTTCGACCTCTGCCTCGAAGAAATTCATTGCAGGCGATCCGATGAATCCGGCGACGAACAGATTAGCGGGTTCATAATAGAGGTCGAGTGGTTTGCCGACCTGCTCGATGCGGCCCTTGTTCATCACGACGATGCGGTCGGCAAGCGTCATCGCCTCAACCTGATCGTGCGTGACATAGACGATCGTCGACTTCAGCAGCCTGTGCAAATTCGCGATCTCAACGCGCGTCGAGACACGCAAGGCTGCGTCGAGATTGGAGAGCGGCTCGTCGAACAGGAAAACAGCGGGCTCGCGCACGATCGCACGGCCGATCGCAACACGCTGACGCTGACCGCCGGAGAGGTCGCGCGGATAACGCTCGAGCAGCTCCTCAAGCCGTAGCATGCGAGCCACTTCTATAACGCGCCGCTCGCGTTCGGTCGGCGGCACGCCGGTGAACTTCAATCCGAACGTCATGTTCTTGCGCACATTCATGTGCGGATAGAGTGCATAGGACTGGAACACCATCGCGATACCGCGTTCGGCAGGCGCGAGCGTATTGACAAGCTTGCCGGCGATATGGATGTCCCCACCCGATGCGCCATCGAGCCCGGCAATCATCCGCAGCAGCGTCGACTTGCCGCAGCCTGAAGGGCCAACGAGAACGACGAATTCGCCGTCTCCGATGCTCAGGTTGACGTCGTTGAGCACTGTCGTCGCGCCATAACGCTTGTTGAGATGCTCGATGCGCAGATTGGCCATTCTGACAACCTATTTGACTGCGCCGGAGGTGAGACCCGCGATGAGTTGGCGTGAGAGGATGACGTAGATCATGACGACCGGCAGGATCGCCATCGACAGCGCGGCGAGCACGGAATTCCAGTCGGTGATGTACTGGCCGAGAAACTGCTGCACGCCGAGCGTCACCGTATGGGTCGAATCGCTCGAGGTCAGGATCAATGGAAACCAGAGGTCGTTCCAGATCGGCACGATGGTGAAGACAGCGACCGTTGCGATGGCTGGTCGCAGTAGCGGGGCGACCACTTCGAAGAAGATGCGGGTTTCCGGCACGCCGTCGCAGCGCGCGGCATCGCGCAAGTCCTTGGGAATCTGCTGGATAAATTCGCTCAATATGAAGATCGACATCGGCAGGCCCTGCGCGACATAGACCAGGACCAAGGCCGTCAGCGTGTCGTTAAGGCCGGCGGACCGCATCATGTTCAGGATTTCGACGGAGCCAAGCCGGATCGGCACCATGATGCCGATCGACAGGAACAGCGCCAGCGCCGTCGAACCACGGAAACGGTACTCGCTAAGCGCCCAAGCCGCCATCGCCCCGAACAGCAGGACGAGCGCCATGCTGACGAGGGTCACGACCAGCGAATTCGAATAGTACAAGAGGATATGTGAGGAGCGAAAGACCTTCTCATAGCCGACCAGGCTGAACGTTGATGCGTCCGGCGGCGCTAGCGGGCTACCGAAGATGGCGCTGCGCACCTTGAACGAATTCATCACGACGAGCAGGATTGGACCTACCGCCAGAAGGCTGTAGGCAATCAGGATGAGATGGACACTGATGCTCCGTGCGCGCTGGTCCGTCGTCATGCCTCCCCCTCAGAAAGCGTAACGGCGGATGCGCCGCTGCACGAGGAAGAGATAGAGGCAGAGGCCGAGAAGGATGATGAAAAACATCACGGTCGCGACCGCGGCGCCCATCGTCGGATTGCCGAGCTGGAGCTGATTGCCGAAGAAAGTGCGGTAGAAAAACGTACCGAGGATGTCGGTGGCGAAATTCGGCCCCGCAAGCGCGCCCTTGACCGAGTAGATCAGATCGAAAGCGTTGAAGTTGGCGACGAAGGTCAAGACCGAGACCAGGCTGATCGTCGGCAGAACGAGCGGAAGCTTGATGTGAAAGAAGATGCGGAACTGTCCGAGCCCATCGACGCGAGCCGCGTCGATCAGCTCTTCGGGGATGTTGAGCAGCGCGGCGTAGATCAACATCATCGGGATGCCGACGAATTGCCAGACAGAAATGAGGGATAAGGTGACGAGCGCGCTCGATTCGAGCCCCAGCCAGGGAGCAAATAGTGAGCCCAATCCGACGGCCTTCAAAGCGCCAGCGGCCACGCCCCAGAGGGGCGAGAGAATCAGGTTCCAGGAGAAGCCGACAATGACGACCGACAGCATCGTTGGAAGAAACATCACGGTTCGATAAAAACCCTTAAGCCTAACACCCGGCAGGCTGAGTAGTCCCGCGAGCGCAATACCAATCGGATTCTGCACGCACATATGCACGGCGAAGAATATCAGATTGTTTCCAAAGGCGTTCCAGAATGGCTTCGACCAAAGCGCATCGCCGAGCAGCGTTTCGAAATTGGCGAGGCCAACGAAAGATCGGGCTCCGGACGGATCGCTCGTGTAGGTGGAGAGCGCCATCGTCGCGACGAGCGGGTAGATCGAAAACAGGACATAGATCGTCACCGCGGGCCCGAGAAAGAACAGCAGAAGGCCCGCGAGTTTTGCGCGAGGCATCTGGGTGGTGATATTGGAGACGGGTTCAGGCATGACGGGACGAGAGCAAACCTACCGTGCGTTATCGTCGCTGTCCGCTTGCGGCTCGTGCCAACTCTTGGCGGAGCGTGCAGCAACTATCGACCAAGGACAGCCCCTCTCCCCGCGAAAGCGGAGAGAGGGACCTACATCACTTGGCGGGCTTGTACCACTTGTCGAGGCCGTCCTGGAGCTGCTTGCCGGCAGCTTCGGGCGTCAGCTTGCCGTTGACGACCTGCGCGGACACATTCCAGAGCTCGTTTTCGAGATTCGGCGTACCGCGTGACAGTATCTGATACGAATTGCGGATCGTCGACTTGCAGGTCTGCCGCCATCCGACCATCGTCGCAGCGACATCGTCTTCGACCTTCACCGGAGTCTTGGCAAGCGAGAAGAAGCCGGGAAGCGCGTTGGCATAGATCGTTGCGAATTCCGGCGTCGTCAGCCATTCCAGGAACTTCTTGGCGTCCTCCTTGTTCTTCGAGGCTGCGTTGACGCCCATCGCGATGTCGGTGTGATCTGAAATGTAGCAATCCGTCGTGCCGGCCGGCTGCGGCGGCGGGAATGCACCCATGGCGAAAACCGCCTGGCCCCGGAACGTCGAGATGTCCCATGAGCCAGCCGCATAGATCGCGCCCTTGCCGAGCGAGAACAGGTTCTGACTGTCGGCGTAGGTCTGCGCCTGGAAGCCCGATCCGAGATACGGTGCCCAGCTTGCGATCTCCTTGAAGGCCGCGACGTATTGCGGGTCGGTGAGCTTCTCCTTGCCAGCAATCAGATTGGCTCGCCCCGTCTCGCCTTTCCAATAGTCGGGACCGATGCTCTGGAATCCCATGGTTGCGGCCTCCCACTGGTCAGCCGTGCCCATCACCAGCGGGACATAGGTCCCGTCCTTCTTCAGCTTCTCGAGTACGGCGTGGAACTCGTCAAGCGTCTTCGGCTCGGATACGCCGACCTTTGCGAAGGCCTCCTTGTTGTAGATGAACCCGGCGATAACGGAGGCGATCGGAACACAGAAAGTGGTTTTGCCATCGTCGGTTTGCCATGCAGCCTTTGCGACATCGGAGAAGTTGTCCATGCCTTTGATGGCGTCGACGCTATCGAGCTGACGTTTCTGATAGAGCGCGAGCGAGGCGTCGAACGGACGGCAGGTAATAAGGTCGCCGGCGGTACCGCCATCGAGCCGCGCGTTGAGGGCGGCATTGTATTCCTTGGGCGCCGAGGCCGCGAACTCGATCTTGATGTCGGGATAGTGCTTGTTGAAGGCAGGAATGATCTTGGAGTTCCAGATGTCGGCGTCGTCATTACGCCAGCTCTCGATCTTCAATGAGCCTGCCTGGACCGACGCCAGCCCCGCGAGCAACGCCAACCCGGCAACCTCAGCTCCCAATGCGGCCTTGAATGTCCGTCTCATGCTATGCTCCCTTGTTCGGGCCTTCGCCCTTGATTCCGCTGACCCTTGCGCGGCACAACGCGTCGTCTATGCGGCCTTCCGCAGCAGCGAGCCAGTTGACGGCCTCGCTCATGCTGGCGATGCCGCAGGCAATCAGCACCGCGGGCTTGACATCGCCGCCGGCCTCACGCAACGCCGCTGCCGCTTTGGCATCGCTGACGCTCGCGATCGTTGCGACGATCCCGCGCGCCCGCTCGCGCAACTTCGCGTTATCGGCCTTCAGACTGACCATCAGCCCCTGGTGGATGTGACCGAGCTCGAGTCCCATCAATGATGAGAGCATGCCGAGCGCGGCCTTTTGCGCGGCTCCGGCCGCGAGCCGCGTCGAGCCGCGCAGAGCCTCCTCCCCGCTTTCGAGCAGGATCGACGCGTCGGCGCCAATGAGCAACGGCGAGGCCGGATGGTGCGCGATGCCGACCACGAAAGCGCCGCGGCGACGCGCCTCTGCGGCCGCGGCGACGGTGAACGGCGTCGAGCCGCTCGCCGATACAGCGATCACGGCGTCGCGGGAGAGATCGCCAAGCTCGGTCATGGATCGCTCACCGGCTAGAGCATCGTCCTCCACCGCGCCGTCGATGCGAAACGGCTCGACGGTCCCGCCGGGCAAGACAATCGCGATGCGGTTCTGGTCAAGGCCGAACGTACCGGGAAGCTCGGCAGCATCTCCGGCCGCCGCAAGGCCGGAAGACCCCGCACCGGCATAGACGAGACGCCCGCCGGCTCGCCAAATGGCCGCGAGCCGAAGTGCTGCCGCGCGGATGTCGCTGGAGGCAGCCGCGACCGAAGCAATCGCGCGGCGGTAGGAGGCGAGCACCGCGTCCGCGAACATCGCCTCATCGGTCGTCACGACGTCAGTGGTGTCGCCGCACCTCTCTCCGCCCGTCTCCAAGCTCGGCAGTACCGACATCGTGAATACCAATGGTAGATACCTCTTGTATTCGTTTTATCCACGTGACATACCACTTGTCTAGAGGCGTTAAGAATTTTTTTAGGAGGTTCCTTGGCGACAGCCCGGTTCTTTCTCGGAGTAGACGGCGGCGCCACCCGTTGCCGCGCGAGACTGAGGGACTCGTCGGGCCGCGAGCTAGGGCGCGGCCTCGGGCCGGCTTCGAACATCTATCTCGACTTCGACGAGGCGATGCGGGTCGTGCGCGAAACCATCGAATCCGCGATCAGTGCCAACACGTCACGGCAGGAGATCGCCATCGGCCTGAGCCTTGCCGGGCTCTCGGACGACAATGAAGCGGTGCGTGTCTCCGCCGCCCTGCCCGGCTTTGCGCGCATCGTCGCCGTCAATGATGCTGTCGCTGCCTGCGTGGGAGCCAACGGCGTCGGCGACGGTGGCCTGATCATCGCGGGCACGGGCTCGGCGGGCATCGCTCGCGTCGGAGCGCGAACGACTATCATCGGCGGACGCGGCTTCTGGCTGGGCGACGACGGATCCGCCGCACGCCTCGGCGAATCCGCGTTGCGCGCGACGCTGCGTGCGATCGACGGCCTCGAGCCGATGAGCGGACTCGCCCAAGCGCTCGGGCGACATTTTGATGATGATCCGTTGCGGATGAGCCGCTGGGCAGCGGAGGCCACGCCCAGAGACTACGGCTCCTTCGCGCCCCAAGTCCTGGCTGTCGCCAGGTCCGGAGATATGCGCGCGCGTGAAATCGTCGGGGAAGCAGCCTGCGCGATAGCGGCGCTCGCGAACGCGCTGAACGCGTTAGGCGCCGAACGCATTGCGCTCGTGGGCGGCTTCGGCGAGCCCTTGCGGCCCTTCTTGCCGCCTGATGTGGCCAAGCGCCTCGCCCAGCCGCGGCGCGACGCAGTCGACGGCGCGATCCTTCTCGCCGGCGGAACTCTCGCGGAGGACGCGGCATGTCCATGACGGTCGAAACGGCGCCGGGCCAAAAGCTCTATCGTGCCGTGGTCGACGCGCTTCGACGCGAGATCGAGACCGGACGCTTCGCTGAGACGCAACTGCTTCCGGCGGAACGCGTGTTGTGCGAGCTGCTTGACATTTCGCGCACCACGCTGCGAAAGGCGATCGCTGATCTGATCGTCGAAGGCGTGCTGTTTCACCGCCACGGCGCGGGCACCTTCATCCATCGCGCAACGCCGCGCGTCGAACAGCCCTCGTCGCGTCTGACGAGTTTCACGGAAGACATGCGGCTGCGCGGATTGGAGGCGAGCTCGCGCGAGCTCGAACGCGGCGTATTCCTGCCGACGCCGGAAGAGGCGATGATGCTTGGCGTACGACCGAACGAACGCGTGTTCCGGCTTGGACGCCTGCGCCTGGCCGACGGTTCGCCCATGGCAATCGAACGCGCCGCCGTGCCGATACGCTTTCTTCCTGGACAGGATTCGGTCGGCGGCTCGCTCTACGAGGCACTCTCCGCAAGGGGCTTCAAGCCGACCCGAGGCCTCCAGCGCCTGCGTGCGACCCTCGTCGATCATGCGGACGCTGAACTACTCGGCGTCGCGCCAGACAGCCCGGCGCTCTACATCCAGCGCATCGCCTATCTCGCCGACGGAGCCTGCGTGGAGTTTACGAAATCCTGGTACCGCGCGGACGCCTATGATTTCGTCTCCGAACTCACGCTGTCGCCTCCGGCCCGAAAGGCGCACCGATGACGACACACATGCTTCAGGAGATCAGCGAGGCAGGCGAAGCGGCCGCGCGCCAGCTCGGTCAGAATGCGGAACGGCTCGCTGAACTCGGAGCGCGTCTGCGCGCCCTCGATCCGCCGCTCGTCGCAACCATCGGCCGTGGCTCGTCAGATTGCTGCGCGCTCTATCTGAAATATCTCGTCGAGATTCTTTCGGGGGTGCCTTGTGCCTCCATCGGCCCCTCGATTGCGACGCTTTATCGGACGCCGATGCAACTTGAAGGCAGCGTATCCGTCGCGATCTCGCAATCGGGCCGCAGCCCGGACATCGTGGAAATGCAGCGTGCCGCAAGAAACGGCGGTGCGTTGGCCCTCGCATTGGTCAACGACGTGGCCTCGCCACTCGCGCAAGAGGCCGAAATCCTGCTGCCGCTATGCGCTGGCACGGAACGTTCCGTCGCCGCGACCAAATCGATGGTGGCCGGTCTCGTCGCGGGAGCGAGCCTCGTCGCGGCCTGGCGCGAGGATCGGCAGCTCGCAGATGCCCTCGCCGGCCTGCCGGACGTCCTGCGCGCCCAAGCAACGCCGCCGCCCGCAGCGATACTGGAGAGACTTGCAAATGCCCGCAGCGCTTTCGTGCTCGGCCGGGGCGCGACGCTTGCGATCGCCGCGGAAGCGGCACTCAAACTCAAGGAAACGTGCGCGATTCACGCCGAGGCCTACTCCGCGGCCGAGGTGCTGCACGGCCCGGCCGAACTTATAGCTTCGGGCTTCCCCGTCATCGCCTTCCTGCCGTCCGACCCAGCGCGCGAAGGCATGCTGCCGACGCTCTCGGCGCTGGCCGGCGCCGGCGCGACGGTGATCGCAATCGAAGCAGGCGGCGCCGATGAGTCGGATTGTCTCGCGACGGCACGAGTCGAGGCGCCCCTGTTGGAACCCATCGTCATGATCCACCGCTTCTACCGGCTTGCCGAAGCGCTTGCGCTCCGGCTCGGGCGCGATCCCGATCGCCCGCGCAATCTGCGCAAGGTAACGGAGACCGTCTGATGATCGTTCTGTCCGGCGCGCGGATTTTCGATGGCGAGCGCTTTCTCGATGACCACACGGTTGTCGTCGAAGGCGCGCGCATTGCAGCAATCGTTCCCTACTCAGAGAGACCTGACGGCGCAGTGCGGGATCTCGGCGGCGGCCTGCTTGCGCCCGGCTATGTCGACGTTCAGGTCAATGGCGGCGGCGGCGTCTTGTTCAACGAGGACCCGACGCCCGAAGGCATCGCCCGCATCGCGGCCGCGCACCGTAATCACGGGACCATCGGGCTGCTGCCGACGCTGGTGACCGACGCGCCGCAGGTGACGGCCGCAGCGATCGCCGCGACGCGAGAGGCGCGGCGCCTGACCCCTGCGGCGCTCGGCATTCACCTGGAGGGGCCCTTCCTGGATCCGCGCCGCAAGGGCGCGCATGAACTCAGCTACATCCGCGACCTCGAGCCCGACGACGTCGCGACAATCGCAAAGGCGGATTGCGGCGCGGTCATGCTGACGCTCGCGCCCAATCGGGTCGGGACCGGGAGCATCGCCGAGCTCGCACGGCATGGCGTGCTCGTCTCGCTGGGCCACTCCGACGCAAGCTACGAAGAGGCACGCAGGGCCGTGGAAGTAGGTGCGCGCGCGTTCACCCATTTGTTCAACGCGATGAGCGCGCCGACGGGGCGCGAGCCGGGCATGGTCGGTGCCGCGCTCGATCTCGACGAGGCGTTCGTCGGCCTCATCGCCGACGGCCATCATGTCCACGAGGCGAATTTGCGCATCGCCGTTGCCGCCAAGCGGCGCGATCGTTTCATGCTGATTACCGACGCGATGCCGCCGGCGGCCGGCGGCCCCGATCATTTCGATCTTCAGGGCCGCCGCGTGACGTGCGCTGACGGTTGCCTGCGGCTCGACGACGGGACGCTCGCCGGCTCGGTTCTCACCATGGATGAGGCCGTGCGATTTACCGTCAACGTCGTCGGGCTTCCGCTCGCCGATGCCCTCGCAATGGCATCACGCGTTCCGGCAACGTTTCTCCGGCGCGATACTGAACTCGGCTGTATCGCACCAGGCTATCTCGCGAGCCTCGTGCATCTCGACGACGAGCTGCGGGTGCTGGAAACCTGGATCGAGGGCCGGCCGCCCACCGACAGCTCCGAGCACGATACGGTGACGGACAACACCTGACTGAAGGACGCGATCGAGCCATGTCCTCGCACTCCATTTCACTTCCACAGAATGTTCGCGTTCTCGTGGTTGGCCTCGGCACTATGGGAACCAGCCATGCCCGCGCCTACCGATCGATCGAGGGTTTCGAGCTCGTCGGTCTTTGCACCTCTCGCGCGGCCGATCGCGACGATCTCGAGGCCGAGTTTCCTGCTCTTCCGCGCTTCGAAAGCTTCGACGAGGCGCTCACGAGTTTGCGTCCCGATGCCGTCGCGATCTGCACCTACACAGAGCATCACGCCGCCATGGCGTTGCAGGCTTTCGCTGCTGGCGCGCATGTTTTCTGCGAAAAACCGCTGGCCGACACGCGGGATGCCGCGCGACAAGTCGTCAGCGCTGCACACGCGGCCGGAAAGGCGCTGCTGATCGGCTATATTCTGCGCGTACATCCCGCATGGTCGCGGTTCGTCGAAATCGGCCGAACGCTCGGAAAGCCGCTCGTCATGCGCATGAATCTCAACCAGCAGTCTGCAGGCTCCTTCTGGGAGGTGCACAAGAGACTCATGCGGTCGACTTCACCGATCGTAGATTGCGGCGTCCATTACGTCGACATCATGTGCCAGGTGACGCGAGCGCGTCCCGTTGCGGTTCACGCGGTCGGGGTACGACTGACGAGCGAGATCGCGCCGGCCATGTACAATTACGGCCATCTTCACATCATGTTCGACGACGGCTCCGTCGGCTGGTACGAGGTCGGCTGGGGTCCGATGATGAGCGAGACCGCTCATTTCGTGAAAGACATGATCGGCCCAAACGGCAGCGTGTCGATGGTCGCGAAAGAGAGTACCGATACGGGCGGGCGTTCGGCGGAACATGACACGCATACACGGACCAACGCGCTTCGCATCCATCACGCGGCGCGCGACACCGAAGACCGCTTTGCGAAGCCGGACGAATTGATCTCGACCGCAGATGAACCCGACCATCAGGAGCTCTGCGAGCGCGAGCAGCGGCTGTTTCTGAGTGCGGTCCGTGGCGAGATGGACCTGTCCGAGCATCACGAAGACGCGATCAATTCACTTCGCATCGTCTTTGCCGCCGACGAGAGCGTTCGAACTGGTGAAGTCGTACGCCTGTAGATCAACACCTATCGAACGCGCCGATCCAGGAACGGACAGTGTAGGCTATTGCTGTTCGCATGATCCCTCGATTTCGAGCGTCGCGCCGTGTGCCGAGCTCTCACCCGAATTATTTTAAGCATAAAATTTTTCTTCGCACAGACTTTGTCAAGACGGTACCGCAGGGACCACGGGCCGCAAGCTCGCCACCACAGCGTCTATTTGAGATTCATTGCAAATTGGATACCCGGGAGCGCCGATACCGGGCGATGCGGGCTCAGCCTTGAATTTACTTTTGGCACGAACTATCTTGCTCGTGTCCACAAGAGCTGCGCCAGCTTTCAATAGGCCACGAGCCCGGGAGATTCGATTGGCACTCGCGAAGGAGTCCACGCCTGTTTCGGCCAGGAACGGGACAGATCAGGAAGCCGAGTACAGGGCTCAAACCCGGGTTTGGCTCCGCCTGCTTGCTTGCACGACTCTGATCGAAGGCGAGCTGCGGCGCCGGTTTCGCGAAGAGTTTGATTTCACGATGCCCCGCTTCGATGTTCTCGCTCAGCTCGACCGCGAACCGAGCGGACTCGTGCTGGGAGAGCTGCCCAAGCGCCTGATGGTCTCGGCCGGGAACCTGACGCCGATCGTGGATCGCCTGGTTGAGGATGGATACATCACCCGCACGCCGTCGAACCTCGACCGCCGCGTGCAGATTGTCTGCATGACGGTCGAAGGCCGCAAGACCTTCAGACGCATGGCCAAGAGCCACGGCGCGTGGCTCGCCGAACTGCTGGCGGATTTCCCGGCGGACCGGTACGAGGGGTTGATCAGCGAGCTCGACGAGCTCAAGGGCGCCGTCAGGGACGCGTTACAAAAACCCTGAGCGGAGGCGACGGTCAGCGTCGCAACCTCACTCCGGCCGCCTCGCGATCCCATGTATCCGCGGTGACGCCCGCGTCGCGCAGCACGCCCTTCTTGATCTTGCCGTTCTCCGTCAGTGGCATCTGGCTCAGAATGCGCACATAGCGCGGGATGGCGAAATAGGCGATCTGCCCTTCGCAATGCCTGACGATGTCGACGGGCTCCAGCGCTTGGCCCGGTTCCGGCAGGATCGCAGCCGCAACCTCGTCCTCTCCCAACTCCGATGGCAGCGGGTAGATCGCGCAAGCGGCGACCGCGGGATGGGACTGGATGGCCTGCTCGACCTCCCACGAGGATACGTTCTCGCCACGCCTGCGGATCGAATCCTTCATGCGGTCGATGAAGCGATAATGTCCGTCAGGATCCCGAACGACCCGATCGCCCGAGTGAAACCACAGATTTCGCCAGGCCTCGACCGTCTTCTCCGGCATGCCGAAATAGCCGGTGGCGAAAGCAAAGGGTTCTCTGGCGCGAAGCACGAGCTCGCCGGCCTGTCCGTCGGGAAGCACTGAATCATTCTCGTCCACGATCCGCGCCTCGATTCCATCGGCCAGATAACCCATCGTCCCCGGGCGATCGGACGGAATCGCGCCGGCGAACACAAAGTTCGTCTCGGTCGACCCGTAGCCGTCGACCAGGGGCACGCCAAATCGCTCGCGGAACGGACCGTGGATCTGCGGCGGCACGCCACCGCCAAGCGCGACACGCATACGATGCGTCAAATCGTCTGCGCCCTTCGGCTGCGCCAGAAGCATCGACGCCATGGCGCCGAGCAGATAGCCGACCGTCGCATTGTGCCGTCGCGCGACGGCCCAGAAGCCGGAGGCGGAGAATTTCGGCTCCAGCACGTAGGTGCATCCGTTCAGCAGCGCCTGATAGAACGCATTCAGCGCGTTGGTGTGGAACAGCGGCAGTGTCGTGAACAGCACATCCCCCTCGCGGATGCCGAGCGCCCGCGCCGAATAGATGCCCCACCAGAACAGTTGCGCCTGCGGACAACACACACCCTTTGCAGGTCCTGTTGTGCCCGATGTGTAGAGGATCGCAACGGTGTCGCCGGGGCGGACGGCGCCCGCCGGGGCCGTGGCTCCGAGAGCCGGCAAAGGTCCCGCGGAAAGCCTGGCATCGATTGCCCCGGCGGCGGCTCCGATGATCCAGGTGCGGGGCGGCAGCTCGACACCCGCCTCGACACTATCGATCGCGGCAACGAATTGAGCCTCGACGACGAGGAGCGCAGGACGCGAGTTGCGGAAGATGTGAGAGAGCTGGAAGCCGCGCAGCGCGGTATTGATCGGCACTGCGATGGCCCCGAGCCACGCACAGCCGAGATAGACTTGCAGGAACTCCGGACGGTTGGAGCACATCAGCGCGACCCGATCGCCCGGCTTGATCCCGGCATCGACGAGCGCCTGGGCCGACGCAGCCGCAATCGCCGCGGTCTGCGCAAAGGTCCAGCGCGTCTCTCCCGCGACCAGCAGGACGCGATCGCCGTAACGCTCCGCCTGCCGCGTGAGGATCGTCGAGAGGATGCGGTCCGACGGCGGAAACGACGTCACTGCGCGTACCCAGCCCGGCGTCGCATTCTCTCGGCCGACCGTCTCGCTGATGTTCGCCGGCGCATCGTTCTCCGTCACGATCATGCTCCCGCCTCAGGGCAACAGCTTGTATTTGCCGTCCTCGATCTGGACCAGGATACGCGAGCGATCGTCGACGCCATGCCGATCCGCCGGCGTATAGGTGTAGACGCCCTGTGTGCCGACGACCTCTTTGGTCGTGAACAGCGCCTGACGCAGCGCGGTGCGGAATTCCGGCGAGCCGGGCTTCGCTCCGGTTGCCATCGCGCGCTTGGCGGCATCGGCGAAGACCAGCCAGCCGTCGAAAGAATAGGACGAGAATGAATCCGTCGGCGCCTCGCCGTTCGCCTTCTCGAAGGCGCTGCGGAAATCCAGAGCCACCTTCTGGATCGGATTGCTGGTAGGCAGCTGCTCGGCCGCGGTCACCGGTCCGGTCGGGCAGATGATGCCGTTGGCGGTCTTGCCGGCCAGACGGAGGAAATCGGCGCTGATCAGCCCGTGATTGCCGTAGAGCGGCCCTTTATACCCGCGCTCGGACAAGGCGATGACCGGCAGTGCACCGGGCGTCCCGGTGCCGCCGAGCATAATGGCATCGGGACGCGCAGCGAGTGCGCGCAGCACCTGGGCCGTCACCGAAGAGTCCGATCTGGCGTAGCGTTCGTTGGCAATGACCTTGATGTCGGCCGTCTTCGCACTCTGCTCGAGCGAATTGTACATGAGGTCGCCGAACGCATCCGAGAAGCCGATGAAGGCGGCCGTCTTCAGGCCCTTCGCCTTCATGTGGTCGATGATACCTTGCACGAGAAGCGGCGTCGGTTGCGGCGTCTGGACGACCCAGGGGCCGCCGTCGCCAGGCGGCACCGGCGCGATCGGAGACACCGCGATCATCGGAACCTTCATTTCGATGGCCGCAGTCGCCATCGCGAGCGTCTGGGGGGCTCCGGACGTGCCGATGAGGACATCGACCTTCTCCTGCTCGACGAGCTTACGGGCGTTGCGCGCCGACGCCGTTGGATCGGAGCCGTCATCGAGCTGGATGACCCGGAGCTTCTCGCCGCCGATCTCGCCGATATAGGCCTGCCCTGCCGCGATCCCCTTCGCGTTGGGAATGCCGATCGACGACACCGGCCCGCTGAGGCCGGTGACGAATCCGACGAGGATTTCGGCCTGCGCAAGCTGCGGGACGGCAAGCAGCAATGCAGTGGAGGCCAGCAGGTTCTTGATCAAGTTCATGGCACCTGTCTTTCGTGAGCGTTTCTTGTTCTGATCGGCAAGCGCCACGGGTTGGGTTCAGGTTGACGCAACCAGCGCAATGACGCGAAGCGGACTGCCGGAGCCGTTCTGGATCTTCAGTGGCGAGGCGACGATGATGGCGCCGGTGGCCGGCAACTGATCCAGGTTGCACAGACATTGCAGGCCATAACGCCCCGCTCCGTGCAGGAAGTGATGCGCCGGATAAGGCGGATCGAAATGCCCGGCCTGCCCCGCATCGGTACCGATGGTCTCGGTGCCAAACCCGATGACGCCGCGCTCCTCCACCAGCCACTTCATGACCGCCGGATTCGGGCCCGGCGTATGTGCACCGTCGTCCCTGAGGTTCGCGTAGTCGCGCCAACCCTTCTTCGACCAATCGGTGCGCAGCAGAACCCAGTGACGATCCGGGATCCGTCCATGCTTCGTTTCCCACGCTTCGACAAGCGGGACGGTCAGGACGAAGTCCGGATCCTGCGCGGCCTGTGCGGAGCAGTCGATGACGCAAGCCGGGGCGATCATGTCCTTCGGTGGCATCGTGTCGACGGCATTGTTCGGCAGGTTCTTGCCGGTGAACCAGTGAATCGGCGCGTCGAAATGCGTGCCGGTGTGTTCGCCAAACGTGACATTGTTCCAGTACCAGGCCGGGCCGCGACCGTCGTACCGCGAGATTTCCTGGATGCGGACCGGCGCCGCCTGGCCGAACTCCGGCGGTAGCACAATGACCGGAAAATCCGGACTAAGCGTAAAGGTCAGATCGACAACGCGCACCGCGCCGGAAGAGATCGCACCCGCCAGCTCCAGGAGATTCTTGCTTTGCATCGTCACATCCTCCGGTTTGATTGAAATCTCGATCTCACCTGTCGAGCTCGCGCTCGAGCGCTTTCGGATTGGCCGCGAGACGCTGCCGGGTCTCTTCTGCGACATCTCCGACATACATCTCTTCGAGCCCACCTCTCAGCCCCGATACGATCGCCTGCGCAATCGCGCGCGGCGCCACCTTCGGCGGCGGCACGGTCTGAAACCATTCGGTGTCGACGGGCCCGGTGAACAGGTTCATCACCCGGACGCCCGCGGGCCTGAGCTCCGCGCGAAGGCAGTGCGACAGCGACAGGCAGGCTGCCTGCGAGGCCGAGTAGGCGCCAAAGGCAGGCCAGTTCGCCAGCGCATAGACCGAGAGAATGTTGACCCAAGCGGCGCTGTTATTGATGCCGTCGGCGCCGCGCATCCGCATGGCGGGTCCAAAGGCCTGCGCGAGGTTGATGAAGCCGAGATAGGCCTGGTCGATCTCGTCGCGTGCGATGCTTGTGCCCCGGCGGTCGAGCAGGCCGCCCGGCCGCACATATTCCGTCGTGTTGACAAGGATATCGACCTTACCGCCGATGTCGGCGGCCAGATCGGCGGCGGACTTTTCGTCGGCTGCGTCAAGGGTAACGATCTCGATCCCGTCCTGACCACGCAGCAGCTTCTCGCCGGCGAACGGCCGCCATGGTTCGGCAACGCCGACGAATACCGTCTTGGCCCCTGCACCCTTCAAGGCGGCGACGGCTTCCTGGCCGATCACGCTGCGGCCGTTGGTCACGAGCACGCGCCGGAATTTCGGGTCGGCCGTCATTTCCCGCCACTGCTTGTCGTCTACCATGTTGGGAGTCTCCCCCTCAGGATGGGCAAAGGCCACCGCCTGACCGCTCTTGTCGAGTTGCAACGACATGCGGACGGGCGTGCCCTCCGCGCAGTCGGCGTGGAGGTGTGCCACGATCGTCGGACCGCAATCCATCTTCACGAGGCCGATCCGCCAGGGCGCCCGCTCGCGGAAGTAGACATCGCTCGGCACGCGCGCCGTCGTCTCGGAAAGGAGCATGCCTCGGCGCGGCGCGTCGACGAATGCGAGGCCCAACGACAGGCATGACGGACACGCCTCCCGCGCCGGATAAGCAAAGGTGCCGCAAGCCTCACAGCGTTGCAGCATGAAGCGGCCTTCGGCGGCTGCCCGCGTAAACCCATGGGACGTCCTGCTGCGCGGTCGCGGTGGCGAGGCAGGAAGCCGCGTCCGCAACAGCGGGTTCTTGCGCCGGGGCGGTTTGATCGGCTCGATCATCGCGAAGGCCCTGCAAAGATCGCGGCGCCCGATGCCAGGCCGCGGTCATAGTTGATCATGCCGAAGCCCGAGGCCAGGCAGAGGTTTGCGTCGCTGGCCTGGGTCGGCCCCGCGATTCCCAGAACCTGCCGCAGCCCTTCGACGAGACCGAGATAAGCGCCGGCCGCGCCGGCCTGCCCGGCCGAGAGTTGCCCGCCCGAGGTGTTGTGCGGAAAGTCGCCGTCGATGGTGAGATCGTGCTGGCGCACGAATTCCGCGCCCTCGCCCTTCTTGCAGAAGCCGAGATCCTCGAACTGCATCATCGTGATGACGGGATAATCATCATAGGTCTGCACGATATCGAGATCGTCAGGCTTCACGCCGGCCATCGCATAGAGCTCGCCCGCGTCCATCGCCCAGCCGCCGCGCACCTGCATCGGATCGTCGGCAAAGGCATTATGCCGCTCGATCGTCGAAAGCAGCCGGGCGGCTGCCAGCCCGAGTGAGGCTGCAGTCTCCTCGCGCATCACGAGGAAGGCCTCGGCGCCGGCGCATGGCATCACGCAATCGAACAGATGGATGGGGTCGGAGATCGGCCGTGCCGCCAGATACTGCTCCATCGTCAGCGGCGTCTTCATCAGCGCGTGCGGATTGCGCAAGGCATTGACCCGCTGGGCGACGGCGATCCTTCCGACATCCTCGCGCGTGACGCCGAACGTCCGCATGTAGTTGCGCGCAATCAGCGCGAAGCTCGCATTGGCGCCGCCCGCTCCGTAGGGATAGACGGCGTCCTGGTTGAACCGGGAAAAATTCTCCAGCGTCAGCCTGAACGAATCGACATGATTGGTATCGCCGGCGACGCACGCCACGATGTCGGCGTCGCGCGCCTGAACCGCGCGCGCCGCCTTTCGCAGCGCAGCGATGGCGCTGGCGCCACCGAGCGGGATCGTGTCCAGCCATCGTACGCAGAGCCCAAAATGCTGCGTCAAGCCGACCCCGCTGTCAGTACCCATGGTGAAACTGGAGACGCACAGACCGTCGATATCAGACGCCTTGATGCCGGCCTGTGCAACGAGCGCGCTCAGCGCCCGCCCGATCCACCACTGCGCGCTCTCTATGGAGTAGCGCACATAGGGAATTGTAACGGGAGCCGCGATCACGACCCCGTCGTACGGTGTGCGCAAGGTATTGGTCACCGACCGCCCTCGTTCATCCGACTCAGACCACCGTCAGTTTCACGTCAATATTGCCGCGGGTTGCGTTCGAATAGGGGCAGCGCTCGTGTGCGCCGGCAACGACCTCTTCGGCCACTGCTTTCTCGACACCAGGCAGATTGACCTTCAGCTCGACAGCAAGCGCGTATCCGACGGCAACCGGCCCCATCGCAACCTTAGCTGTCACGGACGGCTCGGCGGAGGGCACCACCTTCCGCGTGCGCGCGACGAGCTTGACCGCGCCGAGAAAGCACGCGGCATAGCCGGCTGCAAAGAGCTGCTCGGGATTGGTGCCCTCCCCACCCGGGCCGCCCAGCGATTTCGGCAAGGACAGCGACACCGACAATAGTCCGTCGATGCTAGCGGCCTTACCCTCCCGACCGCCGGTCGCCGTCACCTCGGTCTCGTACAGGATCTTTTCGGGAGTCATCATGATTAGCTCTCCAGGAATTGTTCGCGGGGACTAGCGGCTGCTACGGGCGAGCAGCGCCCGGAAATCGGCGCGCGCCTGGGCGCTGGCCCGCGTGAAGCTCGGCCCCCGGCTTGGTTCTGTGCCATTGAGCTGCCGGAGCTGCACCCACATCTCGGCACTCTTCAGCGCCACGGCCGCGCAGTTGACCACCGGCGCGTGGCCGACCTTCAGGCCATGCTCCCGCCCAATCAGGAGGCCCGGCAGCACGCCGGCCGGGATCACGACATCAGCGCCGCGCTCGACCAGGGGGAGGGCACAGGCGACAAAATCCTCGATCATGCGGGCTTGCGCGACGGCGTCTCCGGCGAACGCATCGGCGAAATCCTCCGGCTTGCAGCCGAGACCGGTCACGTGCACCACGCGGCCGCCGAGGCCGTAACGCTCGGCCTGCTCGTAGTGCCAGACCTCGAAGACGGGATCGAGCGTGACAAGGCCGAGTCGCCGGCCGAGTTGTGAGGCCGCCAGCAACGTTGCCTCGCCGGCCCCGATCACGGGAATGTCGAGCGCCGAGCGCAGCTCGTAAAGGCCGGGATCCTGGAAATGCCCCATGACAAAGGCGTCGAACCCGCCCTCCTCTGCCGCAATGCCGTTATCGATCGCCTGGACCGCACAGCGCAATTCCGCAAGCCGTCCGAATTCCCGGTCTGGCGGCGTAATGCCCTCGACGTGAACCGTCGTGCCTGATGCGGCGATGTTGTTGAGATATTCCGACAGCCGCGCCATGTAGGGCGCGTTCACGCTCGCATCAACGAAGCTCTGCCAGAAGATGCGCATCGTCCTTCTTCCTCAAGCGGTGATCGGAGGGTCGGTCGTCAGATGCCGATGAATATATTTCAATCATAAACTAATTCACGCGTCAAATGCGCGCCGCGGCGGCGGCGATGGGCATCGTCCACGACACGGCAAGCCCAGCTTTTTCGCGCGCTCGAGCGATGAAGAAACGCCGCATACTTACGAAATTGTATGCAGCAACATTTTTTTCTGACAGCGCCGTGACACGTGTTGACGGCGCCACCGGCAATACTTTAGGCTTTAAGCAATTCCTCGCCGGGCTAGGGACCGGCGGCCATGACAATGATGTTGCAGGGCAGCGATTTTGAGAGACTCGATCGTGTGGACAGTCGCCGTGCTCGAACAGCCGGCCGTAGCAGCAGCATCACCGGTCGCGCATCGCGGCCGCACCGACGACCTTTCATTGCTCCGGAAAAGGCCCGCCTGCATTCGCCGATGGGCCCGTCGTTCGCGCGGCAAGCAACATCATGGCTGCTGAGCGCCCGGGCGAGCAAACTCCCTTCGGTCGCGCCAGGGATTTGGCGCTGCAGCAATGCTTTCAATCGGTTGGTTCGTCGTTCGGGGTCTCCGCGCGGCAGCTTCAAGGCATTTCTATCCAGCATCAACGGAGGAGAACGCAGATGCGCAAGACTCTGAGCTTCCTTGCACTTGTCGCCGGAATCGTCGCAGCCCCAGCCGCGCAGGCCGACATCACCATCGGCTTCGTCACTTCGCTCAGCGGCAACGGTTCGTCGATCGGCATCCCCTATGGGCGCGGCATCAACGCCGCCTATGAATACAAGAAGACCATCAACGGCGAAACCGTCCGCCTGATCCAGCTCGACGACGGTTCCGACCCGTCGGCCGCGACCCGCAACGCGCGCAAGCTGGTGGAAGAGGAGAAGGTCGACCTCCTGATCGGCACCGCGACGGCGCCTTCGACCATCGCGATGGCGGCGGTGGCGAGCGAATTGAAAGTGCCGATGATCGCGGTCTCGCCGATCGGCAAGCTGCCTGAAACACCCGAGCAGTGGGTGGTGTCGGTGCCACAGCCGGCGTCGCTCCTCGTCAAGGTCATCGCCGACCGCATGAAGCGCGATGGCATGAAGAACATCGGCTATATCGGCTTCTCCGACGCGTGGGGCGACCTCGTCTACAACGGCGCCAAGGCCGCCGAAGCCGCCGGTGACATCAAGATCCAGACCAATGAGCGCTATGCGCGCACCGACACCTCGGTGACCGCACAGATCCTGAAGGTGCTTGCTGCACGGCCCGACGCCGTGCTGGACGGCGGCTCGGGGACGCAAGGCGCGCTGCCTCTCCTCAGCCTCGCGGACCGCGGCTTCAAGGGCAACACCTACGGCACGGTGGCGCTGGTCAATCCGGACTTCGTGAGCGTCGGCGGCAAGGCGGCGGAAGGCATCCAGGTCTCCGCGGGCCCGGTCATCGTGGCCGAGCAGCTTCCCGACGAGCATTTCGCCAAGAAGATCGCGCTGGACTTCCGCAGCGTCTACCAGAAGACCAATAACGTCCCGACCACCGACGGCTTCTCCGCCTACTCCTTCGACGCCTGGCTGATCTTCGCCAATGCTGCGGAGCGCGCCCTCAAGACGGCGAAACCCGGAACGGCCGAATTCCGCACTGCGCTGCGGGATGCGATCCTCAGCACCAAGGAGCTGGCGGGCGTGCATGCCGTCTACAACTTCAAGCCCGGCGCGGTGACCGGTGTCGACGAACGCGCCCTGGTCGTGGTGCGCCTGACCGGCGGCGCCTGGAAGTACGCGCCTTAAGTCGGACGGCGGCAAGCCACGAGAACAAGGGAACGACGTCTCAATGACGAGCGACATCGCAGCCATTCTTGCGATCGACGGGATCGCCACCGGAGCTGTCTATGCCCTGGTGGCGATCGGGACGGTCCTGATCTTCACGGTGACGCGGGTCATCTTTATTCCCTTCGGCGACATCGCCGCCTTCACGGCGCTGACGCTGGCTGCCCTCGATGCGAAGCGCTTTCCGGGCACGGGAGCGCTGGTCGTCATCCTGGCCTGCCTCGCTACCCTGATCGAGATCATCGCCCTTGCGCGTTCCAGCGAGCTCCGGCAGCTGCCTCGCGCACTGTCCTTCTATCTCGTGCTTCCGCTCGCTGTTGTCGGCGCAGCCTGGCTTGTCATGCGCCTGGATCCTCCCCTCGCGGTCCGGCTCGTGCTCGCGCTGATGCTGATCATGCCAATCTCCCCGCTGCTCGATCGGATCGTATTCCGTCCGATTGCTGACGGCACCGTGCTCCTGTTGCTGACGGTGTCCGTGGCGCTGCATTTCGCGCTGGTGGGCCTTGGCCTGTTGTTCTTCGGCCCCGAAGGGGTCCGGACCGAGCCGCTGACCTCACTCTCGACCGAGTTCGCGGGCGTGCTGATCTCGGGCCAGACCATGCTGATCGTGATCGCGGCACTCGTCTTCAGCGGCCTGCTCTACCTCTTCTTCGACTTCACGCTGGTCGGAAAATCGTTGCGCGCCACGGCCGTGAACCGGACTGGTTCCCGCCTGATGGGGATACGGCCGGCTCGCGCCGGCACCATTGCCTATCTGCTGGGGTCGCTGATGGCCGGCGTATCGGGCATCCTGATCGCTCCTGTGAACACCGTCTTCTACGACTCCGGCTTCCTTCTCGGCCTCAAAGCCTTCGTCGGCGCCATCGTCGGCGGCATGACCAGCTATCCCGGTGCGGTGATCGGCGCCGTCGGCGTCGGCATCCTCGAAAGCTTCGCATCCTTCGAGAGCAGCGCGCTCAAGGATGTCATCGTGTTTTCACTCCTGATCCCGATCCTGATCTGGCGATCCCTCGCCTCGCTGCATTCCGAGGAGGAAATCGAGGAATGACGCGTCTTCACGTTCAGCTTGCTGCGCTGACAGCGGTGGTGTGCCTCGCGCTCGCGCCCCTCGTCCTCAGCCCCTTCAGCATCACGCTGATGAATTACATCGGCATCTATTCGCTGGTCGCCATCGGACTTGCACTTCTCACCGGCGTCGGCGGCATCGTGTCCTTCGGACAGGCCGCGTTTGTTGGCGTTGCGGCCTACGCGACGGCCTGGGTCTCTGCGCTGAACGGGCATTCGCCCTGGCTCGGACTGCTGTTCGGCGTGGTCCTGACCTGCGGCGTCGCGACCCTTCTGGGCGTCGTCACCCTGCGGCTTCAGGGCCATTTCCTGTCGCTCTCGACCGTCGCGTGGGGCCTTGCGATCGGCTTCCTGTTCGGCAATGTCGAGGGGCTCGGTCGGTTCAACGGCATCTCGTCGATCCCGCCGATCAGTTTCGGATCGTTTGCGCTGGCCTCCAGCGCGCAGATCTATTTCCTGATCTGGGGAATCGTCGTCCTCGTCCTTGTGCTTGGCTACAATCTCCTGGACTCCCGGCTTGGCCGCGCCATGCGCGCGCTCCGCGGCGGCAATACGCTGGTCGAAAGCCTCGGCATCAATGCCTTCCGGATCAAGCTCGCGACCTTCGTGATCGCGGCGTTCCTGGCCTCGCTGTCCGGCTGGCTCTACGCGCATCTGAGCCGCTTCATCAGCCCGGGTCCGTTCGATGCCGGTATGGGCATCGAATATCTGATGATGTCGATGGTCGGTGGCGCCGGCAGCCTTCTCGGCGGCGTCGTGGGTGCCGCCATCGTGACGCTACTGAAGAACAGCGTGCAGGACTATCTGCCACTCATCGCCAAGGGCGCATCCGGCCAGCTCGAGATCGTCGCCTTCTCCGCGCTGTTCATCCTGTTTTTGCAATGGGCGCGGCAGGGCATCGTGCCGTTCGTCGCGCGCTACCTGCCGAAGATGCGGCGAGAGCGGCCGCAGTCGGCGCCGTCCCTGCCTCGCCGTTCGCAGCCGAAGCCGGGCGAGCTCCTCCTGAAGGTGGATGGTGCCGAGCGCCGGTTCGGCGGCCTCGTCGCCGTCAACAATGTCAGCTTCGAGGTCCGCTCCGGCGAGATCCTTGCCGTCATCGGCCCGAACGGCGCCGGCAAGAGCACGATGTTCAACTGCCTGACCGGTGCGCTCAGGGTCAACAAGGGTGAGATCGTGTTCGCGGGACGCCCGATCACACGCGACGCGCAATCCCGCATCGCCAAGGCTGGAATCGCCAGAACCTTTCAGCACGTGAAGCTGCGGCCGCGCATGAGCCTGCTCGAAAACGTCATGCTCGGCACCTACGGCCGCACCGGCACCGGCCTGTTTGCCGGCGCCTTCCGGCTGAATCGACGCGAGGAAGCGAGCGCCCGACATGAGGCGCTGATGCAGCTCGAGCGCGTCGGGCTCGGCGACAAGCCATTCGAGCTCGCTGGCAACCTTCCCCTCGGCAATCAGCGCATCCTGGAGATCGCGCGCGCACTCGCGGCCGACCCTGCGCTGCTGGTGCTCGACGAGCCGGCGGCGGGTTTGCGCCGCCAGGAGAAGCTCAGGCTTGCCGAGCTGCTGCGGTCATTGCGGGCGGACCATCTGACCATTCTGATCGTCGAGCATGACATGGAGTTCGTGATGTCGCTGGTCGACCGCATCGTGGTGCTGGATTTCGGCTCCAAGCTCTGTGAAGGCGTACCGAGCGCGATCCGCAACGACGAGCGGGTTCAAGAGGCTTATCTCGGAGGCGTCGCGTGAGCGAGATGTTTTCCATGTCCGATGTGACGGTCTGCTACGACAATGTCGAGGCGGTCCGCAACGTCTCGCTGTCGGTCGAGGAAGGGCAGATCGTCACCGTCATCGGTCCCAACGGCGCCGGCAAGACCACGCTGCTGCTGGCCGCCATCGGCCTGCTCGCCTCCCGCGGCCGCCTCGTCTTTCAGGGCAACGACATCGGCAGGATGTCCGTCGAGGACCGCGTCGAGCGCCGCTTGTGCCTTGTGCCCGAGAAGCGCGAGCTGTTCTCCGACATGTCGGTCGCCGACAATCTCCTGCTCGGCTCCTACAGCCTGCGCGACCGCTCGGGCGTCCAGAAGACGCTGGACGAGGTCTATGACCGCTTCCCCCGGCTGAAGGAACGGCAGCGCCAGGCCGCCGGCACCCTCTCCGGCGGTGAGCGCCAGATGCTCGCGCTGGGGCGCGCGCTGATGGCCAAGCCGAAGCTCCTGATGCTGGACGAGCCCAGCCTCGGCCTCGCACCGCTGATCGTACGCGAAATCTTTCGCACCATCGCATCGCTGCGCGACCTCGGCGTGTCGATCCTGCTGGTCGAGCAGAACGCCCGCGCCGCGCTGGAGACGGCCGATTACGGCTACGTGCTCGAGACCGGCGAGATCGTGCAGTCGGGTCCCGCCAAGGATCTCATCCACGATCCCCGGCTGATCACGGCCTATCTCGGCGGACACTAGAATCCGTCTGGATCAGGCCAGGCGAGCCGCGCAACAAAAATGTTCGAAAACAACCCCATGCACAGTAGCCGGTGACAGCGATATCAGTGGCTTAATCGCTGCTTGCGGATTTTACGAAAATTAACTTGCTCCGTCGGGCAAAACAGTGGCATGATGCCATCATCGCCGCTCCCGGGATCGCGCCAACCTGGGCATCCCAGACTTCCGATATGAACCGCCAAACGCAAGCGTGCCTTGCCGCACCATGATGACGGCTGACATGTTGCTGTCCCCCGGTACCGTTGAAGATGTTACGTTTGGTTGCCGCTGGATGAATCCGTGGCTCCGCGCTGGCAGGCTTTTCTCCCGGGGTATCAGGTTAGGGGCACGCCTGATGTCCGCGATGCGTTCGTTGCTTGCGACAAGGACGAAGCCGAGGATAGATTAGGCACATTGTCGCGGAACATGGATTCAAGTGCCCGTACGGGCAGCTCGACGCACCGACTTTCTGATCGCACTTGCCGATGCAGCCGACTTGGCCACCGCCCAGTGACGAGACTTTGCGCTCCTGCGTGCAGGCGAATGCGGATTGCCGATACCGCCAGTCTTGAAGCGGACGAGCGAAGCAACGGCTGGCGGGTGCAAGACCCACCTGAGTATCTGCCGTCGCGGAGTTCAGCCTGAGACCGATAGGGTAGTCACTCGATAGGGAGCTTGAGATGAGTGTCCCGTCTCCAGTCAACGAGAGTCTCCTGAGCCAGCGCCTCGATGCGCTCGGATCGGCAAGAAGCTGGGCTCCGAATGCCCTCTCGGATCTCGAACACTTCATCCGTACTGCCGACGACTATGATCTCTTTCGCGTCAACCCCATCCACTACGGCCGTCTCGTCGGACTATCCGAGACGGACGCGATAGAGCTGTTCGTGCACGCCGCAAAGGTAGGTCTGTTCGAGATGGACTGGCTGCTCATCTGCGCCTATTGCCCGCAGGTCGCCGGCAGCTTTCGCGAGCTCGACCAGGTCCATCCGCGCTTTCAGTGCGCGTTCTGCAACGCGAACAACGATGTGGCATTGGACGACTACATTCAGGTCGCCTTTACGGTCTCGAGCGGCGTGCGCGACATCATATTCCGCCATCCCGAAAGGCTTTCTGTTGAGGATTTCTACCTGCGCTACAACTTTTCCAAGGGCTTCATCGCTCCGCACGGGATGACGCATCAGCAGCTCGTTGCGGCGCTCTCACGGGGATTTGCCGATATCGAGGCCCATGAGCGCCGCAGCTTCGACTTCGAGGTTACGGCTGGCCGTTTCGAGGTGCTGGACCTGAGCCACAAACTCCTTCTGGTCTTCTTCGCGGACGGGAAGCCGGCAGAACGGCAAGAGACGCTGGTCCAGCTCGAGTCTGGCCGCTTCCTGGTGCCCGACCGCCCGACGGCACCGAGAGACATGGTCCTCGGCGACGGACGCTTTTCGTTCCGGCAGACGGCTGATCTCACCCCCGGCAAACACACCATCCGGATCGAGAACCGCACCGGCGATCGCGGTCGCCTCTGGTTCGTCCAGTATCCCCCGGGTTTCGAGCCCCATCTGGTCGAATATGAACCGTTTCTTTCCGGCAGGCGCTTGCTGCTCACCCCGAGCTTCCGCGAACTCTACAAGGCGCAGCTGGTGGATGAGGGCGAGAGCATCAAAGTCTCAGACATGACTTTCCTGTTCACCGATCTGAAGCAGTCGACTCCGCTGTATGAAAGCGTTGGTGACGTGAACGCGTATTTTTTGGTCCGTCAACACTTCGAGATCCTGAACCGGATCATCCGGGAACGGTCCGGCACCATCGTCAAGACGATCGGCGACGCGGTCATGGCCGGGTTCGAGCGTCCTCAGGACGCCGTTTGCGCTTCCATCGAGATGATCGAAGAACTGTCGCGATTCAACCGGACCGCTTCGCAGCCGCTGGGGCTCAAGGTCGGTGTCCATAAGGGACGTGCGATTGCGGTGACGCTCAACGACCGCATCGACTATTTCGGACAGGACGTGAATATCGCCGCACGCGTGCAAGGTCTCGCCGATGTCAACGAAGTCTGCATCAGTGCAACGGTGATGGAGGCGCCGGGCATCGGTGACATCGTCAATTCACGTTCAATGTCGCGCAACTACGAGAACCTGAAAGGCATCGGCCAGAAGATGGAAGTCCATCGCGTGACGGTCAGTTCGACGCAGATATGAACGACCGCGGTGCTGCCGTGAGGCGCGGGCCGACGGATCCCGCGCGATAGCAATTCGTGTGTTAGCTGCGTGAAAACAGTGCCAGACGTCCTGGCCCGAGATGTCGAGTTGAGTCATGTCATCCTCCGGATGCTTGGCATAGAATAATCGAATGGCGGACCGGTGTGGCGCAGCGACCAAAACCTTCCTCTAGGCTGTCGCTGGCGCTTCCGCGGCTTTGACTGGCTTGCGCCATCGCGGTCCGATGCGTTCTGCATACTCCGAGCGAGCGCCCCCGGCGCGAAAACGCCGGGAGCGGTATCGTCACTTCGCGAGTGCGGCCTTTTCAATCGCCGCGGCGACTTCCTTGGCATGAACGACGAGCGAAGCATGGCTGCCTGCGACTTCCGTCGTCTGCGCCTTGATCCTCGCTGCGAATGACTTCTGGGCCTCGGGCGCGAGGACTTTGTCCTTCGTGCTGATGACATAGAACGTCGGCTTGTCATGCCAGGCCGCAATGTCGACGGGAGCTTCGAACGCAACGTGGTTCAACGGAAGCTGCGAGTTGGCGAGGTGCTCAGCGATTTCCGGAGGAAGGTCAGCCGCGACGGCTGACGGAAACACTTTGGGATCGATGTACAAATTGCCCTTCGCGTCGGGATGGATCGCGTTGCCACCCTCGGTCGACGGGCCGGCCTTTGCCAGCGACGCCAGGGATTCACCTACCTCCGGCGCGAAAGCGGAAACATAGACCAGCGCCGAAACCTTGGGATCGTTGCCGGCTTGCGTGATCACCACGCCGCCCCAGGAGTGGCCGACCAGAACGGTCCTGCCGTTCTGCTTCGCGAGCGCCTGTTTGGTGGCATCGACGTCAGCGGCGAGCGAAGTGAGCGGATTCTCCACGAGCGTTACGTTGTAGCCTTTCTTCGTGAGAATATCGGCAACCGGCTGCCAGCTCGTCTGGTCCACGAAAGCGCCGTGCACGAGCACGATGTTATGGGTTGCTCCCTTGGGCAGCTCGGCGGAATGGGCGGAGGCGACCAATGTCGATCCGGCCAGGAGTATGGTGGCGGCTGAGAGAAGAATATTTCGCATTGATTGTTCCTGTTGGCATGTCGGACGAACACAGTCCGGGGGAATGGACAGGCGTTTCCAGCAAGGTGGCGGTTCTTCCATCTGCCGTCGGCGAAATGGTTGCCGCACGTAATGTCGGCCCGCCCGCGACATGACCTATTGCGCGGCGCTTTCGGACGATAGGGATCAATCGTCCGGATGTTGTGTCCAATCGTCCACCGGTCTAATCTCGGCAGCATGGACATCCTCGCCCAAGTGCTCGATCGCGTTCGTCTCGGCGGGACGCTGCTCTTTCACTTCGAGCTCGGTCATCCCTGGCATCTCGAGTTGCCGTCGCGCCCCTACGCCCTGTTTCACTATCTCAGCCAGGGCTCCGCCACCCTCGCGCTCGAACAGGGACAGGAAATCGAGATGACCGAGGGCGATTTTGTCGTGATCACACGCGGCGAGCCCCACGTGTTTTATTCGGATCGCCGGGCCGAGCCTTTGCGGATCATGGATATCGATCGAGCGTCGTCGCGGTTTGGCGTCATTCGTCACGGCAGCCGCGCAAAGCCGATCTCGACCATGATCTGCGGCAATTTCACCGTGTCCCGGCCGATGTTTGGCAGCGTGCTGGAGCTGCTTCCGCCCGTGCTCCTGCTGAAGCCGACGGCGGACGGTGGCTGGCTCGAAGCCATTCTGCGCCGCATGGTCAGCGAGTCCGCACTCGAGCGTCCCGGTCAACGCGTCGCGCTTTCACGACTGACGGAAGTGCTGTTCGTCGAGGCGCTCCGAAGTTGGATCGCGTCTCTCAGTCCCGGACAAGGCGGCTGGCTCGGGGCCATATCGGACCCGCATATCGGACCGGCGCTCAAGTTGATCCACGAAAACCCGGAGCGGCCCTGGACCCTGAGCGACCTCGGCCATCGCGTGGGGCTCGGCCGCTCGGTATTCTCGGCCCGCTTCACCAAGCTCGTCGGCCAGTCCATGCATCGTTATGTGATCGAACGCCGAATGGCGGAGGCGGCGTTCCTGCTCGAAACCACCGATGAGCCCATCGCACGGATCGCGAGCCAGGTCGGTTACGAGACAGCGGCGGCGTTTTCAAAACTGTTCCATCGACATCATGGCCTGTCGCCCGGCCGGTACCGAGCAACTCGACGCTCTGGCAGCGGCCAAGGGCAAGGGGACGTTCAGGAAGCAGCGATCGCCGATTGAACTTGGCCAAGCCCAGGTTCGTGCCGTTCTGGCTTTCCGATCTGAACGGATGCTTCGGAGCGCATTCCCACGGCCGCTTGATGTGGCGCAGCCGCCATCGACACTCCAGCACGAGCCGCGACCCAAAGCAGCACTCGACGAGTGCTGCAAATCTCGCAAAGTTCAACGACGACAACAAATAGCAAATTCGATAAGCGGCAGTGGGGCTGCACCGGCGGCGGGCTTAGCAGCCTTAGCTGGCGTAGTTGCGATGAACCGAACATCGCTCGTCGGGCGGATCAGGCTGTATGTCGAAGCGAGCTTCCATAATGCTTAAAGAATTGATCAAGCTTCACTGGCTCGCCGGTATCTCGCCAGAACAGTGTTTTTCCGAGGCTAGCCGCCACGGCGAGGCGGTGATGGCCGCCGATTAAAGTATGATCATCCGATGCAATGGCGATGACTTCGCCGTCTTCGTCCATGATTTTCATACTGCCTCCAATCCAGCGTTCAGCGCCGCCGCGATCGTGCGCAATATCTAACCTCTTGCGCGCTGTGGACGTTCCAATCCATGTGAAGATCAGCGGCGGCCGTCGGCGGCTTTTGACCCGCAACGTCGCCTTCCCACTTCCAAATTGGTCACACACAGTGTCCTACCCACGCGTATTCTTTCACGCTCTCGGCCATCTAGGGCTTAGACCTAACCACCCTCGTCAGCATCGGAAAATGCTTGTTGCCGCCCGAGAAAGGCGGGAACTGGACGAAGTCCGCGCGCATACGCTTGATCACGTCGGAGCCGAGCGCATGCGCGAGGGCTTGTGGGCTGTCGAATACCAGCTTGTTGCGTTGCATGTGCTCGACACGCTGCGACGGGAGCCGGTCGATCCAATCGATGCGGGTGTAGATCTCGATCTGGCGGACATCAGGGAAGGTCCGCATGATCGATGGATGGTGCTCCAGATAGTGCAGATTCCAGGCGTTCATGTCCTCGGCCGGGCCGGCATAGTGGACGAGATAACTGCACGGAGTTCTCGTTCCTGCCGGATGTGCGGCGACATCGACGGGAAACGCGCGTGTCAGCATCACCTGGTGCGTGACGTCCAGTCCGGTGAGGCCGGATAGTCCGGCGCCTGTCGCGAGGCTGGCAAGGACACTGTCGCGGTCCATGGCCGCCTCGCAGGCGAACAGATCGGGAAACCGCAGTTGAAGCGCAAACACGGGGCCGGAGCCATCGTCCCTGTAGGGATGGTCAACCGACTCTTCGAGCGGCGTGAACAGCAGGCCCTCGGTCATATCAGGGATCGATCCGACCAACTCCGCCACAGTGGCAACCTCGTCGGAACGAATTCGCCGCTCGCCTGTGGAATCGGAGAATGTCATGAAGAGCGAGATCATGCGGGTGCTGCCTCGGTGCCCTCGCCCACGCTCACATGCGCCATCAATGCGGCGCGAATGTCATCGGGCCACGGGATCGCATGATGATCGACGAGCGAGGTTGCCGCAAGGATCTGGCGCGCGCGCCAGCGCGGACCATTCGCACCGGAGACAATATGCTCCAGATGGAGGGACGATCCGCCGATCCGGACGATGCGCAAGCTGAACGTCAGGAGATCGCCGAACATCGACGGCCGGGAGAAATCGCATGTCAGGTGGACCGTGGGCGTGCCTATCTTCCGCACCGTAATCAGTTCCGGCCAGGGAAAGCCGATTTCCGCCCAGAAGTCCTCGACGACGCCGTTGAGGATGTTCAGGTAGGACGGGAAGTAGGCGATGCCCGAGGGATCGCAATCCCCGAACCTGAGCTCGCGATCGAACGAGAAATTCGTCATCAGATCGCAACGACGGGGTGACGGATGACGCCGACACCGTCGACGCCGGCTTCCACCACGTCTCCTGGCCAGAGCCATTCCTGAGGAGTCATACCTGCGCCGACGCCTTCAGGCGTACCGGTAGCGATGATGTCGCCGGGCTCGAGCGTCATCCCCGACGAGATGTCTGATATCAGAACCGGGATGTCGAAGATCATGTACTTGGTATTGGAGTCCTGCTTCGTGACGCCGTTCTTGGTCAGCCAGAGCCGCAGATCATGCGGATCAGCGATCTCGTCCGCCGTCACGATGCACGGGCCGAACGGCGCGTAGGTATCCATGCCCTTGGAGAAGATCCACTGCCCGGCGCGGCGATTGTCGCGCGCGGAGATGTCGATCATCACCGAATAGCCGAAGACGTGCTCCATCGCCGTCTCGACCGAAATGCGAGTTGCAGTCTTGCCGATGATGACGGCGAGCTCGACCTCCCAGTCGAGCTGCTGCGTCATCTTCGCATTGTGCTGGATCGCGGCGCCCGGACCGATCACGGAGGTCGGCGGCTTGGAGAAGACGACCGGCTGCTTCGGCAGGTCCTTGTCCGTGTCCAGGCTCTTGGCAGATTCCGCCACATGCGCGCGATAGTTCAACCCGATGCCGAAGATGTTCTTCCGCGGGCGCGGGATCGGTGCCTGGAGCCTCACATCCTCAATCGGAACGGCGGAGCCGACCGGCAAATGTCCGTTGCTGCTGTCGAGGCACGCCTTCAGCGCCGGCAGCAGCGTCACGCTGTTGTCGATGAAAGACAGCATGTCGCTCGGCCAGACGAGCCCCCTGGACGCACCGAGCCGCTCGACATCGACGACCAATCCGTTGACGAGAACCCCAAGGCGGGCACCGCTGGAGCCCAAGGTGTAGGTGACAAGGCGCATGAAAGCTTTATCCGGCTATTCTGTTTGAATTCTGCAAGGACATTTCAGGCCGCCACCGATTGGTGGCCGCCATTGTCGCCATAGGCCTCTTCCCGATAGAGCCCGAGACCTTCGATGACGGGTAAATCGTTGAAGCAGAACAGGCAGGCGTCCTCGCTCGCCGACGCATTGCCGTGCTCGTGCCAGGCCCAGGAGGGAACACAGAAGATGTCGCGCTCCTCCCATTCGAACCGCTTGCCGCCGATGATCGAATAGCCGCGCCCCTTGGCGACCTGGTAGATGAAGCTGCCGGTGTGCCGGTGCGACTTGGTCTTTTCACCGGGCCGCAGCAACTGCATGCTCGCGCCGATCGTCTGCATCACATGCCCGCCAGTGATCGGATTGACGTAGTTCATGAGGATGCCGTCGTAAGGCGAGCCGTCGGTTGCGGCCGCATATTTTTGCAAGGAATCGTAAGTCGGCTCCCACTCATATTTGAACATGGGCGAATAGCCTTTCGACCAGCGCGAGTCGGCCGGCCGCAGACCGGGATTGCCCCAGGTCTTTGTCATGTCGTCCACGGGATAGCCGGAAGGCTCCTGCTGGATCTTTGGATGCACGACGAAGAAATTTGCTTCCAGCGCATTGACCAGCGGAATGTCCAGGCCATCCTGCCAGATGCACACCGACCCGTTGCCCTCGACGCCATGCTCGTGCCAGGTGCCGTTCGGCGTGAGCACGAAATCCCGCGCGCCCAGCGTCATCTTGTGACCATCAACGATGGTGTAGGCACCCGCTCCTTCCATGATGAAGCGCAGAGCCGAGGCGGAATGGGCATGGGCCGTGGCAACTTCGCCGGGATGCATCACCTGCAATCCCGAATAGAGCCAGCCGACCGCGGCCGAGACGTCGCGGCGGCCGGGATTGTTGAGGTAGATCACCCGCCGCCCCGCCTTCTCCGGCGAGACCAGCTCCACCGAGCGCAGCACATGCTCGCGCAGATCGTTGTAGCGCCAGAGCACGGGGACTGAGGCCGATTGCGGCGCCCACGGCTCGATCTTGTTGGCGACGGTCCAGAGCGCGCCGGCTTCGTACTTTTCGAGATCCTTGTAATAGGCCTTGAGCTCGGGCGTGTCCTCGACATTGGCCCGGCCGATCACGTTCTCGCGCATCCTGTCCTCCAAGTCCTGTCTCGTCGTTTCAGCTAGAGCACGATGGCCAAGCTCGTCATGCCCGGGCTTGTCCCGGGCATCCACGTTCTTTTTGCTGCACGAAAGGTCGTGGATGGCCGGGACAAGCCCGGGCATGACGGTGTGGAAGTATTAGCACCATGCTTCAAGCCAGCGTATCCCAAACCATTATTCCGATCTCAGCGGGATGGGTGTGAAGCCCTGCTCCGGGCATCGCCCTCACCGTCCGCCAGACCCAACGGCGCCAGCGGCCGGCGGTTGACCCGCAAATCGAAAATGTCGAATCGGTTGTAGTGCCCGACGATGTCATGCATCTGCTTCGGCTGGATGCAGCGCTCGAGCTCGATATCGGCGTAGACGATGCCTTCATCGTCGATCAAGGGAGTACCGACCACGCGACCGTCGGGACCGATGATGCCGGAGAATGCGCTCGATTTGCGCTGCAAGCGCGCACGCGCGTCGGGAACGATTGTTTCCATCGCCGCGATGATCTCTTCCGACACCGTCGAGCAGGAGACGATCGTAAAAATCTTGCCTTCGAAGGAATGGGCAATCGCGCGCAGCTTGATCGCCTCCGCCATGTCGTAGTCTGGAGGCGCCACGGGAAGCGAGATGTAGCTGGCGACATGCACGAGCTCACCCTGGCCGAGCAGCGCGAAACGCGCGAGCGTGTTGGTGTTCTCGCCGCATGCCAGCCCGCCGAGACGCCCGATCTCGGTATCATAGACGCGCAGGCTCGATCCGTCACCGCCGGTCCAGGTCAGCTTCTCTGCCCAGGTCGGCACCAGCTTGCGGTGCTTGCCGAGCAGCGCGCCGTCGGGCCCGATGAAAACAAGGGTATTGTAGATCGCGCCCAGCGAGACCGGGCTGCGCTCGTTGACGCCGAGCACGACGTAGCACCCGGTCTCGCGCGCGGCCTTCCTGACGACGTCGATCTCGGGACCCGGCACCAGCACCGATGCCTTGACAAGCTTCTCGAACCACGCGCTGCCCGTGACGGGATCAGTGATCCAGTTCCAGTAGGGATAGCCGGGAACGAACACTTCGGGGAACGCGACGAGTTTCGCGCCATTGGCCGCGGCCTCACGCACCAGTGAGGCCGCCTTCTCCACGGTCGCGCCCGCGTTGAGATAGACTGGTGAAGCCTGGACGGCGGCGGCTCTAAAGCGAGGCAGCTTCAGCATCGGCCCTACCCTGTCGCTGGCTCATGACCGCCTTGCCGGAGAGAAGATCCGCAGGCGTGATAGCATGGCTCGGCGTTGACTTACTTCACATATAAACGTATGCTATAGCATATTTCTGGAGGCTGCAATGGCTGAACGGTCTTTTGCTCGTGAAGTCGAGGATCTCCGGCTCGGCGACGGCGATACGTTCCGCGGCGAAGGCATCCTCGCCATTACCAAGGCGCTGCTGCAATCGGGCGTCGCCTATGTCGGCGGCTACCAGGGCTCGCCGATCTCGCACCTGATGGACGTGCTCGCCGACGCCAAGGACGTGCTCGACGATCTCGGCGTCGTGTTCCAGAGCTCCGCCAACGAAGCAGCGGCGGCGGCGATGCTGTCGGCCTCGGTGATGTATCCCCTGCGCGGCGCGGTGGCGTGGAAGTCGACCGTCGGCACCAACGTCGCCTCGGATGCGCTCGCCAATCTCGCCTCGGGCGGCGTCACCGGCGGCACCATGATCATCGTCGGCGAGGACTATGGCGAAGGCTCCTCCATCATGCAGGAGCGCACCCACGCCTTCGCGATGAAGTCGCAGATGTGGCTGCTCGATCCCCGCCCCGAGCATGAATGCATCGTCAACCTGATCGAGAAGGGCTTTGAGCTCTCCGAGTTCTCGAATACGCCGGTGATGCTGGAGGTGCGCGTTCGCGCCTGTCACATGCACGGCAGCTTCGCCTGCAAGGACAATGTCAGGCCCGCGCACACCATCAAGGACGCGCTCAACAATCCCAAGCGCGACGTCAATCGCATCGTGCTGCCGCCGGCGGCCTATGAGCACGAGCAGGAGAAGATCAAGACGCGGATGCCCGCGGCGATCGGCTTCATCCGGGACAACAAGCTGAATGAATGGATGGGGCCGAAGCAGAGCAAGGTCGGCATCATCATGCAGGGCGGCATGTACAACAATGTCATCCGCGCGCTGCAATATCTCGGGCTGTCGGACGCCTACGGCAATACGCAGATCCCGCTCTACATCATGAACGTCACCTACCCCGTAATAGACGCGGAGGTCGCGGAGTTCTGTCTCGACAAGGACGCCGTGCTCGTCGTCGAGGAAGGCCAGCCGGAATATCTGGAGCAGGCGATCAACACGGTGCTGCGGCGCAAGGACATCCAGGCGCGCGTCCATGGCAAGGACGTGCTGCCGATGGGCGGCGACTACACCGCGCAGGTCCTGCTCGGCGGCGTCAGGGAATTTCTGGAGAAGACCGAGCCGCGGCTGCTCGGCAACCGGCCGCCCGCGCCGGATGCAGCGCCCGTGCTCAATCACCCCGCGGTCGAGAAGCTCAAGCAGGTGGTGCCGGCGCGCCCGCCCGGGCTTTGCACCGGCTGTCCGGAACGGCCGATCTTCGCCGCCATGAAGCTGGTCGAAGAAGAACTCGGCCAGCACCACATCTCGGCCGACATCGGCTGTCATCTGTTCTCGATCCTGCCGCCGTTCAACATCGGCGCGACCACCATGGGCTTCGGCCTTGGCCCGGCCTCGACTTCGGCCTTCAACGTCAAGGCCGACAAGCGCTCGATCGCCGTGATGGGCGACGGCGGCTTCTGGCACAACGGATTGACCAGTGGCATCGGCAATGCCGTCTTCAACAAGCATGACGGCGTCTTCGTCATCGTCGATAATTACTACACTTCGGCCACCGGCGGTCAGGACATCCTGTCCTCGCGCGCGATCAACAAGCGGCGCAAGACCAACAATTCGATCGTGCAGGCCGTGAAGGGCATCGGCGGCCAATGGGTCCGCCAGATCGACCGCACCTATGACGTCGGCAAGATGCGCGACACGCTGAAGGACGCGCTGACGACCAAGGACGAAGGTCCGAAGGTCATCGTCGCCTCTTCCGAATGCATGCTGAACAAGCAGCGCCGCGTGAAGCCGCAAATCAACAAGGCGATCAAGGACGGCGAGCGTATCGTCAAGGAGCGCTTTGGCGTCGACGAGGACGTGTGCACCGGGGACCACGCCTGCATCCGGCTCTCCGGCTGCCCGTCGCTGTCGGTGAAACAGCTCGACGATCCCCTGCGCGACGACCCGGTCGCAGCAATCGACAATTCCTGCGTCGGATGCGGCAATTGCGGCGAGGTCTCCGAGGCCGCCGTGCTCTGCCCTTCGTTCTATCGGGCCGATGTCATCCATAATCCGACCGGCTGGGACAAGTTCAAGTCGAAGGTCGCCATGACCGTGATCGGCTGGCTCCAGCGTCGGCGCGACCGCCGGCGGCCGGCACTCGAGGCACTGGCATGAGGGACGAGACAGTCCGGCTGGCCCTGCCCGCCGCTGGCGAAGCAACCGAGCGGCCGATCTCGATCGCGATCGTCGCGATGGGCGGCCAGGGTGGCGGCGTCTTGACCGACTGGATCGTCCAGCTCGCCGAGAACCACGGCTGGGTCGCGCAGTCGACCTCGGTGCCCGGCGTCGCCCAGCGCACCGGCGCCACGATCTACTACATCGAGGCGATGCCGCCGCTGGACGGCCGCAAGCCGATCCTGTCGCTGATGCCGACCCCTGGCGACGTCGACGTCGTGATGGCGGCGGAGTTCATGGAGGCCGGCCGATCCATCCTGCGCGGCCTCGTGACCCCGGATCGCACCACGCTGATTGCGTCCAACCACCGGTCGTTCGCGATCGGCGAGAAGATCGCGCCGGGCAACGGCATCGCCGACGGCGGCGCCGTCACCGGCGCGATCGGGATAGCCGCGAAGACCGAGATCATCTTCGACCTGAATGCGCTGGCGATCGCGCATGGCAGCGTCATCTCGGCGGCGATGTTCGGCGCGCTCGCAGCGGCCAGCGTGCTGCCGTTCAGTCGCGACAGCTATCTCGACGTGATCCGCGCCGGTGGCAAAGGCGCGAAGGCCAGCGTCGAGACGTTTGAGGCCGCCTTTGAGCGGGTCAAGACCGGCCCTGCCGAAATCGCAGCGCCCGTGCAAGCCAAACCGGGCGACAAGATCCCCTCCTCCGCCACGCCCGATCCGCATCTCGGTGCGCTCGTCGCCAGATTGAATCGGGAGCTGCCCGAGCCTGCGCTGACCATGGCGCGCGCCGGCTTGAGGAAGGCCGTCGACTTCCAGGATATCGCCTATGGCGGCGAATATCTCGACATCCTCAAAGCGCTGCACGCGGCCGATCAAAGCGCCGGTGGTGGCTCGCGCGCCTATGCCTTCACGGAAGCTGCGGCAAAGTACCTTGCCAACGCCATGACCTATGACGACGTCATCCGCGTCGCCGACCTCAAGACCCGCGCCGGTCGCCGCGCGCGCATCGAGAGCGAGCTCGAGATGTCGGATGGACAGGTGCTCCAGACCACCGAGTTCATGCATCCGCGCATAGAGGAAGTGATGGGCATGCTGCCCGCGGGTTTCGGCCGCTGGCTCGGCGCGCGGCCGCGCCTGCTCGGCTGGCTCGATCGCCGCGTCAACAAGGGACGGCGTGTGCGGACCTATTCATTGCCCTGGTTCCTGGCGCTCTATGTCGTGGGCGGGATGCGCGGCCTGCGCCGCCGCTCGCTGCGTCACGTCATCGAGACGGCTCACAGGGACAGATGGCTCAAGGCCGCGACCGACGCGGTCGGCACCAATTACCAGCTCGGTGTTGAGATCCTGCAATGCCGCCGCCTCGTGAAGGGCTATTCGGATACCCACAGCCGTGGGCTGTCGAAATTCGACAGGACGCTCGCGGCCATCAAGCTGGTCGAGCGACGCGAGGATGCCGCCGACTGGGCGCGCCGCCTGCGCGAGGCTGCTCTGAAGGACAGCGCCGGCACGGCGCTCGACGGCGTGATCCAGACCATCAAGACTTTTGCATGATTCCATCGGAGCGGGACGCAGGATTGGATTGCCGTTCGCCCCGCAGGACGTCAGGATCAGGCGACTTGACTACGTTTCTCAGATTGTTAATCGGAGCGACAAACCCGCGATAATCTCCTCAACTCGACGAGACATTCTGTACTCGATGGTCATGCGATGCCGGCAGCACTCAAAGAGAACATTGTTCCCGTCCCTGGGCAGATCGAAACCCGGCTCTGGCTCCAATTGCTGTCGCTGCATGGCGAGCTGTTCGCCTCGCTGAATTCGATGCTCAATTCGGAGTTCGGCCTGTCGCTCGCAAAATTCGACGTGCTGGCCCAGCTCGATCGTTACCCGGATGGTCTTGCGCTCGGGCAACTGTCGCAAAATCTGAAAGTCACCGGCGGCAATGTCTCCGGCCTGGTGCAGCGTCTTCTCGCCGACGACCTCATCAGCAAGGAAATGTCGAGCGAGGACCGACGGTCCTTCATCGTACGCCTGACGCCGAAGGGCGAAGCGCTGTTCAGGAAGGCAGCCGACGTCCACAAGAAGCATCTCGGCAAACGGCTCGAGAACGTTTCATCCAGGGAGCTGGATGTCGCGCTGTCCGTGCTGAAATCCCTTTCCTCAAAACTTCATACCGAGACCAAGAAGCAAAGTCGCAAGAGATAATGGCCAGAGAATCCAAGAGCAGATGGAAGTCGGGTCCGCCAAGGACAAGGGACCAGCTGCAAACCTACATCCCGTATTTGTTCAACCGGCTCGCCAATCGCTGGAATCTCGATCAGAATCGCGACCTCAGCGAACACGGCGTCAACAATGTCGTGTTCCGGACGCTGTCGGTGCTGTTCATCTACAAGACCCTCACCGTCAACGAGGTCGCCGTTCTCGCGGTGACCGAGCAGTCGACCGCGAGCCGCATGGTCGAGTCCATGGTGTCATCGGGCCTCGTCAAGCGCGAGATCGCCGAGGAAGACCAGCGCCGCCGCGTCGTGGGACTGACGCCGGACGGCGAAGCACTGCTGCGCAAGATCTGGCCGATCATGGCGAACAACTACGACAAGCTGATCGAAGGCATCGAGCCCGACGACATCGAGGTCTGCGCGCGCGTGCTGGCCAGGATGGTCGAGAACATCCGCCAGAATCAGATCTGACTCTGTTTGTTTGGCGCATGATCTTTTCGGAAAACCGCTTCACACTTTGCGCTAACGCGGCCCTCCGGGTCCGGATCATGCTTTACGGGCCAAGTCCGACGAGGCTGGTGCCGCCGCAGACATAGAGCACCTGGCCGGTGACGAAATCCGAGTGCGCGTCGAGGAAGAACGAGATGGCGTGCGCGACATCCTCGCGCGAGCCGAGCCGCCCGACCGGCACGTTGCGCGCCATCCGCTCCTGCTGCTCGGAGCCCTTCGGGATAACGCCCCAGAAATTATCGGTCAGGATCGGCCCCGGCGCCACGACATTCACGGTGATGCCGCTCGCGGCAAGCTCCAGCGCCCAGGTCCGCGCCATGCCGTGCACGCCGGCCTTGGTCGCCGAATAGGCCGAGCGCGTCGCCGCGCCCATCGCGGCGCGCGAGCTGACGAACACGATGCGCCCGAAACGGTGCGAACGCATCCTCTCCAGCGCGGCCTGGGTCAAGAGCATCGGCGCGCCCAGATGCAGCTGCGCCAGCATCACAATGTCTTCCGGCTTCGCATCGGGCAGCAGGTTGGGCAGGATGACGCCGGCATTGTGCACGAGGCCATCGACGGCGTGATCCCGGCAGATCTCCTGCGCGATCGCGCGCGTCTCCTCGATGGAGGTCAGATCCGCGCGATAGGCGGTGAGCAGGTCATGCGTCCAGCCGGGCTTCTCCAGCCCGACCGAGACCACACGCTGCCCGCGCTCGACGAGCTTCTTCGCCAGCGCCTCGCCGATCCCCGAATTGCCGCCGGTGATGAGTGTGGTGCGGATCTCGCTCATGATCAGACCTGCCGCTTCTTGAGGTCGCGCAGATCGAAGAACGCGCCATCGCTCATCAGCTTGGTTACAAAATCCTTCAAGCCACCGCGCTGGATCTTCTCGGTTGCGGTCAGCGGCAGGCTGTCGACGAAGCAAATCCAGCCCGGCGCCTTGTAATAGGCCATCTGCTCCAGGCTCCAGCGCACGATGTCTTCAGCGAGCGCTCGATCCACTCCGGCCTGCTCGGCGATGATGACCGCCGCGACCTCGTCGCCGCGCATCTGATCCGGCGTCGCCGCGACCGCGGCCTGCCGGATCGCGGGATGGCGGTTGAGGACAGACTCGACCTCGACCGCGGCGATGTTCTCGCCGGAGCGGCGGATCACGTTCTTCTTGCGATCGACGAAATGAAGGTCGCCGTCCGCGTCGCGCGACACGATATCGCCGGTATGCAGCCAGCCATCGGCCCACGCCTCGGCGGTGGCAGCCTCGTTCTTCAGGTACTCGCGGAAGAAGCCGTAGCGCGGGTCCGCGCCGGCCCGCCGCACCAGGAGCTCGCCGGGCGTGTCGCTTCGGGCATCATTGCCGCTGTCGTCGACGATACGAATCTCGACTTCGGGGGCCGGACGTCCAAAACAGCTGGTGCCGATCTTCCGCGGCTCGACATTGGCGGCGATGACGCCGCCGCTGCCGGTCTCCGTCATCGCCCAGGCCTCCAGCAGTGGAAAGCCGAATCGCTCCTCGAACGACGCGTGCAGCAGCTTGTCGACGCCGGCTCCGAACCCGAAGCGCACACTGTGCGCGCGGTCCTGGGCCGATGGCGGCGCGCTCATCAGCATCGAGGGCATCACGCCGAGATAATGCAGGCAGGTGGTGCGGCTGTCGCGCACCGAAGCCCACCAGCTGCGCGGATGGAAGCGATCGAGCATGGTCAGGCAGCCGCCGACCGACAGCATCGCCATCAGCGACACCGCCATCGCGTTCATGTGGAACAGCGGCAACGGCGTGATCATGCGCTCACCGTCAGGCTTGAGATCGATCAGCCCGCCGACATCGCGATACCAGTTTCCGGAATGCAGGAAATAGGTGTTGGTGAGCACGCAGCCCTTGGGTTGGCCGGTCGTTCCAGACGTATAAAGCAGCGCGCATTCGGTGGAGCCGTCGCTCGCGCTCGCCGGTCGCGCGCCACCGAACGGCGCGGGGACGTCACCCTTGTCGGTCACCACCGGGATCGGGCGGCCGGCCTGGCGCGCCGCCGTCTCCACCTCGTCGCGTCGCTCGGCGAGGACGAACGCTGCATTCATCTCGGAATGCGCGATGATGTATTCGAGCTCGCTGAGACGCAAATCCGGGTTGATCGGGACCACAGAGACACCAAGCGCGTTCAACGCGAACCATAGCTCGATGAAGACAGGCCTGTTCTGGAGCAGCAGCCCGACACGGTGGCCTTCGCCATAGCCCTGGCTCGCAAACGCCGCTCGCCAGCGCTCGATCTGGTCGAGCATGGCGCGATAAGACGTTTCGCCTGCGGTGATGCCATAGATGTCAGCGGTCTCCAGCAGAACGTTGAGGAAGGCCGCCTCGCCGCGGCGAAGGGCGGTCTCGCGAAAGCGGGCGTAGACTGTGGTCGCTGCGGTCAAATTCGTCTCACATGAAGAGCTGGATGTTGCCGAACGGTGCGTCGAAATTGACGAGATCGACCCGCTTGAGCTTGATCTTCAGGGCATCGCCGACCTCTACGAATTCGTGCGAGGCCCATCCCGAATAACGCTCGAGCATATCGCCGCGCGTCTCGGTATAGATGTAGGACGTCCGTGCCCTGAACACGCCAGCTTCAGCATCGCACGCCACGATCCGTGGCGCCTGAAGCAGATGATGGCATCGGCTCTTCGGCTTCTGGCTGAAGGTCCGCTCGCCGGCCAGCCGCTCGACCCGCACCTTCAGGAGCAGCAGGTCCTCGTACATCAAGGACGGCTGGAGCACCGGATCCTGCTGCTGCCATTCGAGCGGCATCCAGTAGCGCCCCTCGGGATGAAACAAATCGAGCCAGGCCTGCCACTCCATCGTGTCGAGAAGCTCGGCTTCCCGGTAGATGACGTCCGTGATGTCCTTCTCACTGATCATTCCGCCGCCTCGACGCGCCTGTCCATGTCCATGGTCATGAATTTTGCCCAGGCGTGGAACTGGTTTCGCATCTGCCGCTCGGACGTACCGTTGATCACCGCCGTGACGTCCCGCTCTTCATGGCCGTCGTAGAGACGCCGCAGATTGACCCACTGATTGCCGTTGGACTTCAGGCCTTCCTGCGCCCGCTCGTACATTTCGAGGTCGTCGTGACCGACGATCGACGTCGGCGCGTTGATGAAGCGGTTGTACATCAGCGCCCGCTCGTAGAGCTTGTCGGGCGCGCCGACCAGGCGATAGACCCAACTCTCGACCAGAGTCCTGTCGACCGCGATCGGGATGAAATTGCGCAGGATCTGAACGGCGCCCTTCACCATGATATTCGGGAAGTAGACCGTGTTGTGCCGGACCTCACCCAGAATCTCGTGGGCCCGCTGCTCGCCATAGGCCGCGACCATCTGGTCGAGATAGCCCGAGATATCCGAATAGTTCGAATGGATGGAGTTGGCGACGCCGGTGTGGCCGTGGCCATTCGGCCAGATCCGGATGCCGCTCTGCTCGTAGAACTCGTACGGGCTCATGAACGGACCGTAGAGCTGGACCGCCATCGGCGTCTCCGTGGAATCGCCCTGCTCGCGCTTCCAGACCTTGACTGCGGTGCCGGCCGAGCTCTCATGCGCGACCATCGGATGGCAGGTGTCGGTCTGGTTCTCGACCAGCATCTTCCAATTGCAGGTGTGCATGTAGCGGATCGGCGTCGCCATGACGGTGAGCTTCCCCTCCGGCGACCGGTCGACCATGTTGTCGATGGTCGAGAGGCTCTCGCCGAAATAATCTTCGAAGGAGACGCCGTCATCGCTGAGGCGGGCGAAGATGAAATCGCGATAGATGACGACGTTCCTGACCTTCGACAGTCCCTCATTCGCCTGGGTGTCGCCGAAGCCGGTGCCCTCGTACCCCTTCTTCAAGGGGATCGCGAGCAACGAGCCGTCGGTCTTGAAGGACCAGGCATGATAGGGGCAGCGGAAGAATTTTCCGGTGTTGCCGCAGGGCTCGGAGGCGATCTTCACGCCCTTGTGCGGGCAGCGGTTGTAGAACACATGGACGGAGCCGTCGCTGTGGCGACTGGCCATGACCGGCTGCCGGCCGATAGTAGCGGTGATGAAATCGCCGGGTTTTGCAAGCTGGCTCGCATGCCCGACATAGACCCAGCTGTTCGGGAACAGGTGCTCCATCTCGAGCTCGAAGATCTCGGGGTCGACATAGACGTCGCGATGCACCTCGGCCTCACGCACCAGCGCCGCAATCGCGTCGGCATTCCCTCCGTATTTCGTCATCGCGGCTCTCACCTCCCTTACAGATCCAGCACCAGACGTTCCGACTTCGCGCGCGACACGCAAATCTGCATGACCTTGTTGGACGCCCTCTCCTCGTCACTGAGGATGACGTCGCGATGATCAGGGACCCCCTCGATCACGCCGCACTGGCAGATGCCGCAATCGCCGCGCTGGCAGTCGTAGAGCACGTCGAGGCCAGCCGCCTCCAGCGCCTGAATGATGGTCTGCCCCGCCGCGACGCCGACGACCTGCCCGGTCGATTTGATCTCGACCTCGAACGGCCGGTCGGGCGAGGATGGCTGCTCGGATTTGAAGAGCTCGTAATGGATGCGCTCGGCTGACACACCGGCGGCAAGCGCGCCGGCCTTCACTGCGTCTATCATGCCCGAAGGGCCGCAAACATAGACGTGGGCGCTCGTTGCGGCATCGCCAAGCGCTGCTGCAATGTCCAGACGGGACTTGTCGCTGTCGTAGTGAACGGACACGCCGTTGGCGCAGATCTCCTGCAATTGCGGCAAGAACGCCAGCAGTCCTTGCGTGCGGCCCGCATAGTGCAAACGATAAGGGCTCCCTCGCGCCGCGAGCTCCGCCGCCATCGACAGGATCGGCGTGATGCCGATGCCGCCGGCAAACAGCAGCGCCGGCGCGCTCCCCTCGTGCAGCTGAAAATTGTTGACCGGGGCACTCGCCTTCACGACGTCGCCGATCTTGAGCGCGTGCATGAATTGCGAACCGCCGCTCGAAGCCTCCTCGCGCAGCACACCGAGCGCCAGCGCGTCCTCGGGCAGACCCGGAAGAGCCATCAGCGAGTACGGCCGGTCTCCGCCATTCGGGAGCGCGACGCGGAGATGCGCGCCTGCCTGCCATTGCGGCACGACGCCGTCCTCAACGCCAAACACAAGGCTCCGTATGAACGGCGTCTCCGCGACATACGACCTGACCTTGAGCTTGAGCGGATGCGGGTCCATTCAGGCATCTCACGAATTGTATGAATTTGCATATTTTTAGACATGTAATAATTGCCTGTCAATCGTCAGCGCGGGGACAGGCACTGATGACCCACCCCATGGACCGCGGCTGGGTTCTCAGGGCGTCTTCCGCTGAGCAATGTCTGTGGGGGGCGCGCCAGGGGGAGTGCTAGCGTTTTCGCCGCCGGTCGCCAGGTCCGGCGCATCAGCGCTTTCCTGTGCTCGACATTGAGGGAGGATATCAGTGGGCAACAAAATTGCCGGGATCGTGCCGATCCCGCCATACATCGAGACGTCTGCTTGATAGTGGCCGTCGCAAGACTGTTCGTGATCTCCCGGTGCACTCGTCGTGCACACGGCGCTTCTAACTATTTGAGAAGATGGAGTTCTCGCTCCAATCCATCATAGGCGCCACGGAAGATCGATGACCACGTGAAATCAATCGGTTAGCCTCGCATCCGACCTTGGCCACCAGTCTTCGACTGCCCGCTTGAAATTGGCGCGGCCATCTTTCGCCTAGGCACGCGCGATCTTCAACAGGATGACGGGTGCCACCGGCAGGAAGGAGCAACCTGTTCTCCAATCGGGCAGGAAGAGCGACGGAGATCAATCGCGCAGATGCTCCAGCACTACGATGATGCGTAGGCGGCGCCTGTTCTTCTGCCACTCAATGAAGTCAGCCCGACGATCCAACGCCGCTATTGCCTGATTACGGTTGCGCTCGAAACCCGAGTGCTAGCCAAGTCGCAATCGGGCTTCCGCTTTCGGTCCTCTTCATCTGCGCAATCGACGCCACCATATGCGGTCGGGCTTCCAGAGCCGCCGCCGCCGGTCGCAAACGGCCCATCGCCGCCACCCCCTCCACCAACGGATCCACCGCCACCGCCGCCGCTGGATGTTCCTGCGGTATGGGGTGTACTGGCACGGCCACCGCCAGGTCCTCCACCGCCGCCAGATCCACCACCGGAGCCTCCGGACCTTGCCGCAGAGGACCGATCGTTGTCGAAGAAGGACTGGCTCCGGTCGTTTTGCGCTGCACTGTTCAGGCCACCCGAACGGGCAATAGCCTTCGAGGTCAAGGAAGTGGACAAGAGCAGTGTCATGACGGGGGGCGTAACAGCTGCAAATCTTCCGCAGGTTTTCAGAAATGCCCGCCGATCGTCATCTCTATCGCCGTCCCGGGTCACGATGCATCCTCCTCGATTTAATATTCGGTTCACATTATTATAAATTAAATAAGCATTCAACCACTTTCCGAATGGCGGGAGTACTGAAGTACGCCGCCGCCGGGGGCGGTCGGCAACGCTCCATGGATTACCCCAGGATTTTCCGCACCACCGCGCACAAGGGATAAATTCGCCTTGCGTTCTGCATTTAATGTTATTTAATTGAATTTGCACTTCGCCGAACTCAACCGCGACCGCATCGGATCATTGCCATGCCACTGCAATTTCACCGATCCGCCCAAGGCATCGAGATCTGGAGCGCAAGCAGCGATGGCTTCTCGTTTGTGATCAGCTTCGGGAGCCCCACCGGTCCTGGCTTTCACGGACGTTCCGGTTACCTGGCGAGTTGGCGACCGCTTTTTGAGAATACTGGAGCCATCAAGATCAGCGGCTCCCCGTTCCAGACGCTGGCCGAGGCCGAAGGGGCGTGCCGCAACATGCTTGAATATCTGAGCGCGATGGCCGATGCCGACAGCTCAAAATGATTGAAACACCGAGGTAGCTGCGCACCTTCCGAAAATCGCTGCTGCGGTTGACGGTCTCGTCATTTCGCGCTGGCGGGATTTCGCCGTAGCAGGCCGGGATTGTCGCCTCGAGCCTCAAAATGCAGTTCGTTCCGTGAAATCGCCAGCGCCGCGAGAACAGTCCGATTGCTGATATCCAACTTCTGGAAGATGTGATGAAGGTGCACTTTGATCGTACCGTCCGTAATATTCAGGCAACGCCCGATTTCCTTGTTCGACAGTCCCTCCGATACAAGCCGCATGATCTGTCGCTCGCGGCCGGTAAGCTGCGTCAGGGACTTCACTTCACCCGCCTGAGCCTCCTCGCCAACCTCCCCGGGGCTCGCCGGACGCGACGCCAGTTGACTCTGGGCAACTTTCCGCAGGGTCGCGACCAACGTCTCCAGCTTGGCATCCTTGGTGAGAACGACGCAGGAGCCGCCCCCGACTGATCTTTGCAACTCGCGAACGCCGGCCGGATCTCCGAAGAAAACTACCCGGGTACCTTGGCCCGCAGTGTTTGCAAGAAGATCCGGTGAACTGATGTCGGGAATTGCAGTATCAACAAGCGCAATGTCAGGCGCAAGAAGCCGTATTGCCTCGGTGCAGCTTGCGGCATCTCCGCAGGAGGCCACGATCGCAAGATCGGACTGCGTCGAAAGGACGCTGCTGATCCCCTGCAAAACGATCGGGTGTCGATCCGCGATGACAATTCTGATGCGGCGCATGTTTCCTCTGCCCGATATCAAAACCCGCACGGCGGCGGTTTATTCCAGCAATACCCCCACTGACACACGCGACGCACGTCAACCATAAAGCCCGGTTCGCAACGTCAAAGCTCTGCACCCGCCGCAATACATATCGGCGCGCCAACTTAACTTACTAGGCAAGTGCATGCAGTACCGTATGAATCCGGGCTCTGCTCGATAAGCCGAACCATGAATTCTTCGGCAAACTCAGATCCATCGAACAATTTAAAATAGTTGCACCAGATGAACTCTCGCAGCGATGTATTATGAACGACATTCATCTCATCGTCTACCAAGAGTTATTACCAACGATATATAGTTACATCCGCGATTCAAATCTAACATTCAGCGAAGTTTCGCCGAAAATGAGGCGCGCCACCAGAAGGAGGCACGAAACGTACCTCGTCCGTGGAGACGAGGAGTGCTCATTAAGCACGAGGGGTGCTCATCAAGCACAAAAATGGCCTGAGATCCTTGATTTTGGCCATATCGGCCAGGAGGCTCAAAATGAGGGGCGAATTTCTCAATCGTCTGATTTCAACAGAAGTAGCCTGTTCAACAGAAGTAGCCTGCGAGACACTTCTCGAACGATAAAGGCTTCAGTTTCCATTGTAGGACCGATGATTATCCAATCGGCGAAGTTGGATCGGCGTCTTCACAAGCCCGGCAAACTTCGCTCAGCGGTCACGATTGATGTTCGGTAATGAGTAGGTGGTCACATGTATTCTTCGGCAGTTCTGCGTCAAACTCGTCAGAATCTGATCGTCCAATTCACCGAATTGCAAAATTTGCGTAGTCGCGTATTGAAAGCCGAGCAGCGTATGTTTGGCCAAAGGCGAGCCAATCGGCGAATCGCCCTTGGAAGACGCCCACTCGGTCGGACCGTCGCCCCGAACCGGTAGCGCCACCAAGCCATTTTTCAGCGCTCTGGCGGCCTGTCCGCCAGCGGATCGTGCTTGCCGGACCGGGCTTCGACCTGATATTCCCTCCTCCTTCTGTTTTGAGGCTGGAAGTAGTTGGGGACGGCTTCCGTGGACAATGACGACTTGACATCCGTCACGACGGCGGAGCTATGGCGGCTGTATGACGAAGTGACTACGGTCCTGAGTCGCAGGATGACCGCCGAAAAAGTTAAGCTCGAACAGCGACTTCGCCGGCTGGAGGGCAATCCGGAGGCCCATAACGGGCAACGCGCACGCCGCCCCTACCCTCCGGTGCTGCCAAAGTACCGGAACCCCAAGAACCCATCCGAAACCTGGTCAGGCCGAGGTAAGCAGCCCAGATGGCTGAAGGCGCAGCTTCGCGCCGGCAAGAAGCTGAATGATTTGCTAATCGACCGCCCATCCGGACAAAGGCGCCGCCGGACCGGCTGACCCCCCCGACTGTCGCTAGGGCGGCGGCGTCAGGAGTGTGCCGCAGGCGTCACTTTAGCGAGTACGATCCTGTTTCCCGTTAGGGCTGCCGTCGTAGCCACCGTTGCCCTTGCCATTGTTGCCCCGCAGATTCTTGCCGCCAGAACCGGCGATAGCGGTTGAGGTCAGAGAGGTCGAAAGCAGCAGAGCCATCGCCGGAGGCGTAACGGCGGCAAATTTCCCGCAGCTCTTCAAGAATTCACGACGCTCCTCACTGTCGGTATCGAGGTGGGTCATTGACATCATCCTAGCGGTTCAGCCGAGCCCAAAATAACTGGCGCCCACTATATCCGCAATCAAATATGTTAATTTAACACTTTAAATTGTCTATCCTTCGATCGGCATACCATCGAACGGTCCTAGCGCACTTAGCGACATCTCGGCCGGCACGTCATATAGCGCGCCCTTCCGCAGATTATTTATTTTGACATTTATCTTTTTAAATTTAATAGTATTATTTAATTCAAGCAGACCTGAGCCTGGAATGAAAGCAACACAAGCGGCGGCAACAGGAGGCCGCGGAATGGCGCGCCGATCTCCAGCCTCACTTATTGAGCGACCTCTTTGCCCGAAGCAACGCCTTTACGGACTACGCAAGCTCAAGATCTTGGCCGCACATTTTCGTTAATGACGTCTTTTTTCCCGAAGAGTTAGTTATTGGACATGGTCGCGGCCGAATGCACAGCCCTCCTCGAGGCCCGTCTGATTGCCACGAACAGCGATCGCCTGGTGAAGCACGAGATGTCGGAGGGATTGGAGCCAGCCCCTCAGCATCCGCTGAGTCCAGTGGATAGTGATCTGTCCCGAGAATTCGTATCGGCGATCACGGGCGTTCGCGATCTTCTTTCCGATCCTACGCACAGATTTGCGGAGGGCGTCGAACGCCCCCCGGAGGCTTCACGACCATGAAGCCGGCTTCTTCCACGGGCAACAGCGGGACAGATTAATGACCGTGACCGAAACAACAGTCGCGCAATTGCGATCTGGCGATGCGGATACGAAAGCTTCTCGCAGGCCGGGCTTCTCACCTGTTCGACTACGAACACTCATGAAGCTCGCCGTCGCGGAAACGGGACTGAACATGTCCGGAATGACTGTGCTGACCGAAGCCGCGACTGGCGCTTATGCCGTGACCCCCGTCCTCGCAGCGATGGCCGGAGCCAAGCACGTCTACGCGTTCACAAGACCTAGCCGCCATGGGACCGTGTCCGACGCCAGACGGGAGACTTTGGATCTCGCGGCCCCCCTGGGCGTCGCTGACCGCATCGAGATTGTGGAGCACATCAGACCTGAGATGCTTCACAACGTCGACATCGTAACCAACAGTGGCCACCTTCGTCCTCTTACGGCTGAGCTGATCGACCAGCTGCGCGACGATGCCGTGATTGCCTTGATGTTCGAGGCCTGGGAATTTCGTCGTGAGGACTTGGATATCGAGGCGTGCGCACGGCGCAAGATCCCGGTGGTCGGCGTCAACGAGCGACACCCCGCCGTCGATGTCTTCTCATTCCTTGGCCCGCTCGCCGTGAAGCAGTTGCACGACTGCGGTCTGGCGGTCCTCGGCAGCAGAATCGGTCTGCTCTGCGACAATGACTTCCTTGCCCCGCTGCACACCGGGCTGACAAACCTGGGGGCGAACGTCGAGACGTTCAACAGTGTTGAGGCGGCCCATCCTGGCGCATGGGACGCTTTCGTTGTCGCCTTGCAGCCGGCGGCCACGCCGCGCGTCGGCCAAGCAGAGGCCGTGCATCTGGCCGCATGCGCGCCCGCCGGCGCCGTTGTGACGCAATTCTGGGGCGACGTCGATCGAGCGGCGCTCACCGCCAATGGCCTCGCGGTCTGGCCCACACAATCAGTCGGACAGGGCCATATGGGCATTCTGCTGTCGGAGATTGGTCCCGAGCCGATCGTACGACTGCAGACTGGCGGCTTGCGCGCGGCCGAATGGGTTCGCCGCGGCGGCGCCGTCACACGGGATGGTTTCGCCCAGCTCGTACCATATGGCAGGGTGTGACATGACGGAGCGGCTGCAGCCCGATGTCGTGCTCCTCGCAGACGGCCCCACAGGCTTCGCGGCGCTTCGCTCGTTAGCTGCGCAATGCCGCGTGGTCCAGATCTTCCGAAAACCGGACCAACCCGAGGCGAGCGAGTTAAGGGCATTCGCGAAAGCCCGCGACATCCCCGTCGCGCAGCTGCAGGAATTGAACCAGCTTCAGAAAGTGATCGCAGAGCGGCGCCCGGCGGCTGTTGTGATCTCTTCGTTCGATCGGATCATCCCGCCGCAGATTCTTGCGTTGTGTCGCTTCATCAACGTGCACTATTCGCTTCTGCCGCATTATCGCGGCCGCGCCAATGTCAATTGGGCAATCATCAATGGCGAGCCGACTGCCGGGATCAGCATTCACCTTGTCATCCCGGATCTGGATGGCGGCAATCTGCTGTTTCAGCAGGCCATTTCGATCGGCGCCAACGACACGGTCACCTCCCTCTACGATCGCCTCAACGCGATTCAGGAGCATGAGCTCGGCGGGGTCGTCGTACGAGCGATCAGCGGCTACCAGGGCACATCTCAAGATACCGATCATGCCTCCTATGGCTGCGGCCGTGTTCCGGACGATGGAGAGATAGACTGGGGGCAGCCGACCGATACCATCGATCGACTGATCCGCAGCTTAACGCCGCCATTTCCTGGTGCCTTCACCCACCTGGACGGGCAGCGGCTCATCGTCGCTAGCGCTTCGCCGCGGCTTGATGCTCCCCGCTATGTCGGACGCGTACCAGGCCGGATCGTAGGACGATCACCTTCCGAAGGCTGGGTGGATGTGCTGACGGGCGACGGCGTCCTCCGCATGTTCAGCGTCCTTCCGGCCAACTCCGCGCGACCATGTGCTGCCGCTTCCGTCATCGGATCGACACGAGCGACCCTCGGGCTTTCCCGCCTCGATCTCCTCCGCCGGATCGTTGCGCTTGAAGATAGGCTCGCTTCGCTCGAGCAGCTCAAATGCGCTCAGGAGTAAGCCCAGCCGTTCTGGCCGAGGGTAGCCTCAGGACCCCGGCGCGAGTGCTTCACACCCCTTCTCGTCCAACGGCGGCCCACAGCCTGTCACGACCCGGGCTTTGCACACGAACCCAGCGATAGGGCGTCCGCGACCACGGCTTGACCCGTGACGTGAGATTGTCGAGGACGAGATCGCCACTGCTGGTACGCACGAGAAGCACCAGATGATGCTCACCGGAGCTCACGACGACTTCACTCAATAGGAGAACGCGCGCCGGCCAGCCGCGCCGAAGCAACTCGTGACGCTTGCTCACCGCGTAGTCGTTGCAATCGCCGCGGGCGGGGTTGATGGTCCAGGCCTCGCCGGCAAGACCGAGCTCGTTGCGGGCTGGCTCTATCGCCTGATTGACCGTGCGATTGATCTCCCGAAGGTCCGCCCATCGCTGCTCAGTCAGCCGGATCGGGCCGCCGCGGAAGGAGCGCCGCGGGCGACATTCGGCCTCATAACGCAGGCAAAACACCGTGTAGGTGAGAGGTGGAAGGGTCGGGCGTCCGATTTCGATGTGCGCAAGAGCCGGTGCGGACCTTGGCACGGTCGACAACGCCGCACGAGCCCACTGAACGCCTCCGATCATGACAGCTACGGCTACCGCGATGGCCGGCCCCGAGGTTCGTTGCATCTGCCGATCCCCCTGCGAACGCCAAACGAAGGTCGGGGTTCACCGCTCAGTGCGGCCGTCCCGAACGCAAGAAATCACTGCTTTAATCTACATTTAATATTAATTATATCTATTTAATATGCAATATTAAATCTTTGCCATTTGGCGAGCGGATGTGCTTGCGAAAGCGATGGCGGTGACGTCAGCCACACTGCACCGATGACGAACAAAAGGTGGGACGAGAAGCCGCAGTCGGCTTTCGCTGAAATTCGCCGAAGCACGGCACTGTTTCATCCAGAGCCCAACGACTTGGGAGGAATCCCGTTGCCGGCATGATTTGTTGTTGGTTTAATTAATCATCCTGGCCAAATCGTCAGACAGAGCTTCCTCGGGCAGGATCAATTTCAAATGCCGATTGAGCTACTCGTCATTCTGGGAGCGGAAGCCACAATACTCGTGTTCGTGGTCGCAATGACTTTGTACGCCAAACGAATGGACGTACTGAGCGGACGATCGCTCGAGCACCCCGTAGTCTCCCCCAGAAGCAATAGGCATCGACCACGGTCGATCCGGCAAAAGGCGCGCTATTTCCTAAGGCTGAGCCGTAGGTGGGGCGAATCCATCACGATCGCCCCGCCGGGTCTCTTGCGCCGCGCCGATGTCGCCAAAATGCAGTGGTGGATTCAACAAACCAGACCGCACACGCCGTCTTGGCTCGTGACGCGCTTTCGTCAGCGCGGCACGTCCGCTACCGATACCTCCACCAGCCGCTCCGCCACTCTTTCAGAGCCTGGCCGCAAAGCTGGCGCCCACTGATCGGGCGCCAGCTCCGGATGCATTCAGTCGAGCGCCGCTATCTGGTACCAGTTCAACGCTCCTTGAACGCGTGCCCCGCCTGATCCTGCAGCGGCTTGAGCAAGTACGACAGCGCGGTCCGACCTGCCGTCTTGATGAAGACCTCGACCGGCATGCCAGGCAGCAGCTTGGCCGACCCGAGCTTCGCCAGCTCCTCCGGCTTCAGCATGACGCGGCCCGTGTAGTAGCTCGTGCCGGCGCGCTGATCCTGCGTAATATCTGCCGAGACCATGCCGACCTCCCCGTCGATTTCGGGCGTGGTCTTCTGGTTGAACGCTGCGAACCGCATCGTCGCGATCTGCCCCACATAGACCTGGTCGATATCGCGCGGTGCGATCTTGACCTCGATCGCGAGCGAATCTGCATCAGGTACGATCAGCATGATCTGCTCGCCGGGCGAGATGACACCGCCAACGGTGTGGACGTTCAGCTCGTGGACACGGCCGGATTGCGGAGCCCTGATATCGACCCGGTTCAGCTGATCAATAGCGGCAGTCTTGCGCTCGCTCAGTTCGGCGAGTTTCGAGCGCGTGTCGATCAGGTCCTTGCCGACTTCGGTCCGCAGGTCCTGGTCGACCTGAATGATCTGGAGTCCGATTTCCGAGATCTTGCCCTTCGACTGAGCAATCATTCCGGCCAGCTGGCTGCGCTCGCCTTCGATGCGGGCGGAGTCACGCTCAAGGGCATTGAGCCGCGTGATCGGCACCAGATTCTTCTGCCAGAGGCTGCGCACGCCCTCCAGCTCCTGGCGGATGAATTCGACTTCCTTCTGCTTGGCCTCGGTTTGGCCCATATAGCCCTTGATCTCGTTTTCCAGCTGCGCGCTTTTCTCCTGCAACTGCGCTTTCTGGCCGCTCCTCGCCTGACGACGCAGGTCGAACAGCTTACGCTCCGCGGTGATTGCACGATTCGCCTCGGAGTTGCTCTCCATGGCCCGGTCGAGCAGCACCTTGGGAAACGTGACCTGGTCGGCGCCATCGCGCTCGGCCTCGAGACGAGCCTGCCGTGCGAACAGCTCATCGATGCTGTTGGTGACGATTGTCGCGTTCGCGAGCGTCTGAGTCTCGTCGAGGCGGATCAGGATGTCGCCTGCCTTGACCCGGTCGCCTTGCCGCACGCGCAACTCTCCCACGATTCCGCCCGTGGCGTGCTGGACCTTCTTGACGCTGGAATCCACCACAACCGTGCCTTGAGCGATCACCGCGCCCGACAATTGGGTCGTTGTCGCCCAACCACCGACCCCAAACGTCACCAGAGCGAGCATGATCATTCCAACGATCATGTAACGCTGGATCGATTGCAACGCTGGCGCCACCTGACCGCTCATCGGCCGCCTCCCTGAGCTTCCGCGACGACTTTGAGCGGTACCGGAGTTCGCAACACTTTCCTGAGGACCTCTTCTCTCTTGCCGAAGGACTGAACCTTGCCTTCCCCGAGACACAGGACATGGTCAACACCTTCCAGCGCCTTCGGGCGGTGGGCGACAATGACGACAATTCCTCCCCGACGGCGCACGTTCAGGATCGCCTCGGTCAAAGCCTCCTCGCCCTCGGCATCGAGATTGGACGAGGGCTCATCGAGCACGACCAGGAAGGGTTTGCCATAAAAGGCGCGCGCAAGCCCGATGCGCTGCCGCTGGCCGGCGGATAGCGCTAATCCCCCCTCGCCGATCTTCGTGCTGTAGCCATCAGGAAGCGAAAGGATGAGATCGTGCGCGCCCGCGGAGTGCGAGGCCTCCAAAACAGCGGCAGCCGTTGCCTGGGGATCGAACCGCGCAATGTTCATTGCGATGCTGCCGTCGAACAATTCCACATCCTGAGGCAGGTAACCGATGTGCTTGCCGAGGGCGTCCGAAGACCAGTGATCGAGGGCGGCGTTGTCGAGCCGGATCCGGCCTCGAGTGCACGGCCACACCCCAACCAGCGCACGTGCCAGCGTCGACTTGCCGGATCCGCTCGGACCAATGATTCCAACCGCCTGCCCACTCCGCAGCTGGAATGACACTTCGCTGAGGGTGGCCCTCTCGGCGTTCGGAGCGCCGACATAGAGGTGCTCGGCGGTGAGGGTTGCAACAGGCGCAGGCAGCGCCAACCGCTCCTCCTCTTGAGGCAGAAGCTTCAGCAAGTGATCGAGCCGATAGCCCGATTGCCGCGCGGCGACGAAACCTTTCCAGTTCGCAATGGCCATTTCGACCGGCGCCAGTGCGCGCGCGGTGAGAATCGATCCGGCAATGATGATGCCGGCCGTCGATTCCTGGTTGATGACGAGGACGGCCCCGACGGCCAGAACCAGCGATTGCAGGATCGCCCGGAAGATCTTGGAAGCGCCACCGAGCCCGTTTGCGACATCGCTGGCCCGCTCATGCGCCGCGAGGTACTTCGCGTTGACGTCCCGCCAACGCAAGCCCGCCTGCTGCCGCATGCCCATGGCCTGCAGGACCTCGGCATTTCGCCGCCCCTCGAGCACAAGGGCAGTTCGCGAAACGGCCAGACGCGAGGACGCCTTTGCCGGCCCTTGGGTGCGAGTTTCCGTGAGGATCGTAATGCCGACCAGCACCAGCGCGCCGACCAGCGCAGTGACGCCGATCCAGAAGTGAAAGAGGAAGCAGACGCCGAGATAGATCGGCATCCAGGGCAGATCAAATAGTGCCGTCGGCCCACCGCTCGACAGGAAACTGCGGACCTGATCAAGGTCCCGCACCGGCTGCAAGCCGTCGCCATCCGCCCTGGTCTTAAGAGGCAGGCGAACCAGCGCGTCGAATATGCGAGCGCCGAGCACTTCATCGAAATACCGCCCGACCCGGGCGCTGATCCTGCTCCTGATGAAGTCGAGCCCACCCTGAAACAGGTAGAGCACCGTCGCCAGGACCATCAAGGCGATCAGTGTCGGTATGCTGCGCCCGGGCAGCACCCGATCGTAGACCTGCAGCATGAAGAACGAACCGGTGAGCATGAGGAGATTGCTCATCCCGCTGAAGGCCGCGAGTGCCCAGAAAATCCGGCGGCAAGACCGCAGGAAGGCCGACAGCTCCGACTGCGAGTCGTCATAGTGATCCGCCGGCCTGTGTCGACCGGTGAATATTCGTTGTCGCAGGGCTTCGATCGGGCGCTTCGCCCAGCCGACCAGTTGCGGTGTCCGCAGTTCGGCGTCTTCCGCCCACTGCCGTCCAGCCGCCCAGAGCTCTGAGATGTGAAGAAGTGGAATTCGAATGAGATTCGTGGGCGGGGGGAATCCCCCCCGCCGTCCAAAGTCCATCATGGTAGCCGCCCTTGAACCATGCCTTTGTCGGAAGATCCCCCAAGAGATCCCCAAGGCAGTTGTTGAGTACTACTCGGTGCGGATGCCCGCACCTTACGCGAAGTGGAAGTCGTGGCTGTTCAACGAACCGACCTTCATGTTCTTCAGCGTGAGAGTGTCACCCGCCGCCGCGATCACGACGTCGCCGCCTGATTGGGTCGCGTGGGAGAGAACACTCGCAAAACTGTCGAACACGCTCTTGCTGAACTCGATCGTGTCGTGAGCAGGTCCGCGCGCCACGAAGTCCTTGATGACATCGTTGCCGAAATTCGCGGCAAACGTGAATGTGTCGGCCTTGGTCGTGCCAGAAAGGACGTCGTTGCCGGACGTGCTCATCTTGGTCGTGCTGCTTGTCGAGTTCGAAGTCGCAGCGACCTGACTGGTGGCCGCAGCTACGCTGGAAGTCGCGACCTGCCCGTCACCGTTGAGATCCTGATGGAAGCTCGTCTCCAGTGACTTGAGGCCAGAGTTCGAACCCGACACGCCCCATCCGGAATCCTTCAAGGCGCTCACGTGGGAAACATAGTTTCCGTTGCTGTCGGTGTTCCAGGCCGTGTACTTGCCGGTGCTCGCCTCCTTCCAGACGACCTGATAGCCCGTCGCCGTCTTTTCCGCGGCAATGGGAGACCAGGTGCCATCTGACCCATCGATGAAGTCCACACCGCCATGCTTCAGCGTGGGGCCTGTCCCGGTGCTGCCGTTGAGGTAGAACTTGTCGCCACTCTCAACGAGACGTGTCGCACCAGCCGACTCGACCACCTTATCAGCAGTCGGCGAGGTCGGAGAGGTGGGGGACGTCGGTGTGGACGTGGTGGAAGTACCGATCTGTCCGTCACCGTTCAGATCCTGGTGGAAGGTCGTCTCCAGTGATTTAAGGCCAGAGTTCGAACCCCACACGCCCGATCCGGAATCCTTCAAGGCGCTTACGTGGGAAACATAGTTCCCGTTGCTGTCGGTGTTCCAGGCCGTGTACTTGCCGGTGCTCGCCTCCTTCCAGACGACCTGATAGCCCGTCGCCGTCTTTTCCGCGGCAATGGGAGCCCAGGTGCCATCCGACCCATCGACGAAGGCCACACCGCCATGCTTCAGCGTGGGACCCGTGCCGGTGCTGCCATTGAGGTAGAACTTGTCGCCACTTTCAACCAGACGTGTCGCACCGGCCGACTCGATCACCGTGCCAGCAGTGGGCGACGTCGGAGAGGTCGGGGACGTCGGAGTGGTGGGCGACGTCGGCGCGGTGGGGGACGTCGAGGTGACGCTGGCCGTGACTACGGAGGACGCCACGCTGATGTTGCCTGCCACGTCCGTTGCCTTCGCCGTGAGGCTGTGCGCACCGACCGCAAGGGCGGCGGACGTATAGGTCCACACGCCGCTGCTGTTCGCCGTCGCGCTCCCGATCTGGGTCGCGCCGTCGAACACCTTTACGACGCTGCTCGCTTCGGCATTGCCCGACATTACCACCTGATTGGCGCTGTTCACCTTGTTGCTGGCAATGGTCGGCGCAGCCACTTTGGTGTCAACGGTGACTGCCAACGCAGACGACGCCGCGCTGGTCTTCCCCGATGAATTGGTCGCCGTTGCGGTCAGCGTATGCTTGGCGTCCGTCAGGACCTTCGTGATATAGTCCCAATTTCCGCTCGAATTCGCAGTCGTCGAACCAATCTGGGTCGTACCGTCGTAGAACTTGACCGTGCTGCCGGCAGCAGCGGTGCCCTTGAGCTCGACGGTATTGTCGTTGGTGATCTTGTCACCAGAGGTGCCGCTATCGGTCGAGAACGACGCGATGACGGGCGCTCCGGGCGCAGTGGAGCCGCCACTCGACCCGCTGCCGGTGTTTGCGGACGTATTGAGAGTAGCCTTCAGAGTAAGGCCGTCATTGACATTTCCGCTCTGGACGATCGAGCTTCCGAGCTCCATTCTCAGATTGAGATCACCGAAATAACCACCGCCGACGTGGTTATTCGTGTAGGACACCCCGGTGACCTTGCCACCGCCCGGTTGGCCGCTGGCGATCTCATTGATGTAGACCGTGTACCCGCCGCCGATCAGAAGATTGTCGTCGATTTTGACGTTGCTGATCGACCCCCAATAGTTGTCGAGCATGATCGCCGACGTCTGGATCTGCTCGTTGATGATGGTGTTGTGGCTGATGGTCAGGTTCGAAAACCCGCCGTCGGCCTGAATTGCATCGAAATGCGAGCCGGACGTGCCCTGCATATCGTGGATGTAGTTGTTCTGGATGACCGTGTTGCTGCCGCCGACACCGATGCCGTCGGCCGTTCCATGAATGTTGTTACTGATAAAGGTTCCAGCGCCGGCGATGCCCTGGCCGCCACCGCCCATCCCGTTGATGTCGCAGTTCTGGATCGTAACTCCCGTCACCCCGGTAGCCACATTGACGACGTAGTAGGATGACGACGCCACCTTGCAGTTCACAAGCGTGACGTTCGGAGCGTTGATTACCACCGTCCCTTTAATATCGAGTCCGCTGATCACCGCCCCCGGCGTATTGACGACGAGATTGCCGTTGTAGGCGGTGAGAGCCACCCCGGCCTGCACCCCCGTATTCGTTGCATCCGCCCATGCTGTAGTTGCCAAAATCGTTCTCCATAGTGGTTTAGTTTGATGGCGGCGTGATTTCGGATCGATTTAATTAGTTTATGTCCCCAAGAAATCGATCCGAAGTGTCACGCCGCCCTACACGACGCGAGCGAAATGGTCGGTTGCGGACGGCTTTTTTTAGACGACATGCGGGCCTGCCTGAGGTCTTTGTTTGCGTCCCTGCCCAAATCCCCAGCCCCGCGAGGGCAGCGTCTTGCGACACAACGCCATTAAATATCAGACATTGCCGTGATTCTTCAGTTCTACGCGCCGCAACCTGCGCCATTCAGCCCCCTGGCCGCACCGCGCAAATCCACAATTCAATTCCGTCCCCAGTGGTACCTAGACGCCGCTCGCAGTAGCGTTCCCGGATGGCACCGCACATTCCGCAGAGCGAAGAATAGCGCGATCGCATCGAGAATCATTTTCTCAGCACACTTCTTTTATCACGAAACTCGCAGGATTGAACTGGAGCACGTGCGACAAGGAGGCCGAGCAAGCACCCATTATATGGGAGCTGGAAAAGCACGACGGTACAGCGGCCGAGAACCGCCGAAACCCAGGAAGCGACGGGATATCGCCCCCGAATATTCTATCGCAATTAAATAATAAATAATCGGCGCGCCGGACACACCAGGCCGGACAACGGCAAATGTTCGGAATCGCGCCCGTCCCCAGCCTTAGGACGCGCGGACGCAGGGGACCGGACGCAACGGTCAAGGACGCCAATGGCGGCCAGTTGCCGATCAGCCCGCGACCGCGATGAAATTGGTCGCCGCACTCTCCAAAAATGCATCTCGCCGCAGCGCGGCAAGACCCGCAGACGGTCGATACGGGAGCGGGTAGACGGAGTATCCGTAATCGCTAAGCAGCCGGAAAAAGTCCCCCCGCGACTTTGTCGTATTGCTTTCGAATATGATCTTTGGGCGATATCGCGTGAGCAACTGCGAAGCGCCTTGGATGACTTCGCGCTCAAATCCTTCCACGTCGATCTTGATGAGCATGTTGTCGCGGCCAATATCGTCCAGATAGTCGTCGATCCTCCTGAGCGGCACCTGCTTCGTTATCACCTTGCCCGTGCTCTTCACGCTTGACATGACATCCAGAGATACCGAGCCCAACCACGTCTCATTCTCAGGATAAACCAGGTCGACCTGGCCGGAGCGATCGCCAACTGCAACCTGCTCCCATCGCCACCCTTCGAGGCCATTCAATTCGCAAACCGTTTGGAAATACGAGAAGCAGCTCGGATTTGGTTCGAACGAGACCGTCGGTATGCCGGCCGACAGGAAGAGAACCGAATGTGTTCCGTAGTTGGCTCCAACGTCCAGGAAAAGCGCGGGACGTTGATCCGACTTGACCAGCTCGACATATGTCTGCTTGATCTCCACGTCGTGCCCGACGATTGAGACCGCGCTGTCCCAGTCAAGCCACAACAATGACGATCTGAGCGGCAGCCGGATTGCCTTGTCGTCAAAGTGAACAGTCCAGTCACCGGGCGCCAGGCGATCATCGCTCTGATCTCGAAATATCTTCGCGTATCGTGCGTGGAAACGAGACTTGGCCCGATCGTCAAGCAAGCCATAATAGTGGTTGAGCATCGCGCGCGATCTGTTTCTGCGGGCGATCGACCTTACAATCGAGCACTTGAGCGGCGCGGAAATTCTGTTGTCGTACAGCTTGCTGAAAACAAACCCTGACGATTTCTGTTGCATGAGATTTTCCTTAATCAACGCAGACGGACAGGAGCGAAATATTCTCTAATATCGGTATGGGCGCATCCATCGGACACGATTTAGAAGGGGAGAGACCGTCCGCGATCTGATCGCGAACGCGCCGGCTTTTTGACCGGCCGGACGACACCACAGAAGCGACATCATGTTGGCCTCAAATACGCAATGGCGGCGCGTGACGAGCTACGTTCGCTGCCGAGATTAAATCAATAAATCCCCCAACTGGATCGAGCGTTTGGTCAAACTCGAAGGTACTCCCTCCACGGAGAGGCGAATTCAGAAAGATCAGCAGGACATGACGACAACTTCACCTCTCAGCGTTGGCGAACCGGCTCCGTGGTTCTCGGCGGCCACCGACCGCAGTTCTGCCAGTACGGTTGCCTTCGATGAATTGGCAGGCCGGTACATTGTCCTGTTCTTCATGGGCTCCGCCGCCCGGCCCGATGCGGTCGAGGTGCTTGCGACACTCGCGCGCCGCGACAATTTGCTCGACCACGAGCACGCGCTCCTTTTGGGCATCAGCAGCGATCCGAATGATTTCGAGCAGGAGCGCGCGCGCCAGTGGCCCCCTGGGCAGCTTCTTCTTTGGGACCAGAACAGCATGATCGCGAAGAAATACGGGGTGACAGAACCTGCGGCTGGGCCTCCCGCAACGATCCGTCCAGCCGCGTTCATACTCAGTCCGACGCTGCAGATCATCGAGATATTACCCCTAACCGAGCCAGCCGCATTTGTTGAACGTATCGTGTCGAGACTTACCGAACTCCTGGCAAAACCTCCGCTCGCGCAAAACGCGCCGGTGCTGGTGGTGCCCCAGGTATTCGATCGCGCCTTCTGCCGTCGGTTGATCGATCTCTATGACGTGACCGGCGGGCGTGAAATTGGCTTGATCGAAAACCAGGGAAAGATCCTCGAGCGCACGGATACGAACTTCAGGAAACGCCTCGACTACTACATCTCTGATCAACCTACGCTCCAACAAACCCGAGATCTTCTCCAACGTCGCCTTTTGCCGATCGTCTATCGCGCCTTTCAGTTCAACACGACGCGCATCGAGCGATATCTCGTAGGCTGCTACGACGCGGCAACCGGAGGCTACTTTCGGCCGCACCGCGATAACACATCGCCCGTCGTAGCTCATCGCCGCTTTGCGGTGACAATAAACCTGAACGAAGATTACGAAGGCGGTAATCTTCGCTTCCCCGAATTCGGCCACCAGACTTTCCGTGCTCCACCGGGAGACGCAATAGTGTTCTCCTGCTCGCTCTTGCACGAAGTGACCTCCGTAACACGTGATCGCCGATATGTATTCCTATCCTTCCTCTACGATGAGGCCTCCCAACAGCTGCGCGATGCATACAGAAAGACCCTGGATGCTTCGCAGGCGTCCTAGTATCGGCCCGTACGCGAGAGCGCACCATATCCGGGTTGCTCCGACGGCGCATTGACGAGCGCTCCGCTTGAGTGCTCCGTTACCTTATTGCCTTCGACACCGGCCTGTTCCAAGCCGGTATGGTTGCGCCGGTTGTCTTGTTGATGTTGCCTGAAATGGTGGGCATGTTGCCAAGCTCGGTCCGAAGGTCGAGACCACCCCAGTGCCATCCGGCGAGCTGATTGTTTATGAAAGTGACGTTCGTCACCGGGCCGCCGCCGAGTTGGCCCTTGCCAATCTCATTGAGATAGACCGTGTATCCACCGCCGATCAGCAGATTGTTCTCTATCAACACGTCATCGATCGGCCCCGCGTAGTTGTCGACCATAATCGCGGATGTCTGAATATTGTCGTTGATGATGGTGTTATGTCGAATCGTAAGGTGTGAAAAATTCCCGTCGGCCTGGATTCCGTCGAAGTGGGAAGCGGCGGTCCCCCGCATGTCGTGAATGTAGTTTCCCTCGATCAGCGTGTCGTTCCCACCAACTGCAATTCCGTCGGCGCAATTTCGGATGTTGTTTCTGAGAAATGAGCCTTGCCCGGCGATGCACTGGCCGCCCGATCCGAGATTGTCGAGTTCGCAATTTTGGATCACGGTCCCTTTGACCCCGCCCTTGATGAGAACGACGTAAAAACCATCATACGTAATCTTGCAATTCCTGAGGGTTACGTTCGGAGCATCAATTACGACCCCTCCCTTGATATCCAGCCCCTCGATTACCGCGCCTGAAGAGCTGACCACGAACCCATCGGACTCCTTCAAGGTCGTCCCCGGGGGAACGCCAGTGTTGGTCGCGTTCGGAAATCCGCTCAGATCAATCGTCCTGCCGCGCAAGGTGATCGTCTCTGCTTCCGAATAGGACGAGAGAAGCAATTGGAACACAGCGGGAAAAACTGCCACGCGAAGCGTTATCGACAGCGCATACGAACGGCTCATGTGCCTCCCCCGACGAAACCACCGCTCGACGTCGTGCACGGCCGCGCGGGTGCGACACGGTCCAATATCTGTTGGCGTCGCCTGATGGCCACCTCATCCCAGTGAAACGAGCCCGCGCGTTGCGCGGCTGCCGCACCCATCCGCTTTCGACGACCGCCATCTTCGGCAAGACTACGGATCGCGTCCACCCACCCCTCGCGATCGTACGGATCGAGGACAAAACCTTCCTGATCGTGTCGCACGATCCGTCCCATTCCCATTGGGGTCGTGATGACCGGCAAGCCACATCCGCAGGCCTCATACGTGACCTGTGGCCCGCCTTCCTCCAAGGAAGGAAAGACGAAGAAGTCCGCAGCGCGATAGAGCGCACCGACGTCGTTCACGTAGTCAAGGACGACGACATTGGGCCTCGCCAACAGATCCGCGCATCGCTCTCGTATCGCCGGCTCGAGGACACCTGCCAGCACCAGACGCCCCTTCACATTGCTCCGGGCCCAATAATCAAGCAGCAGATGGCAGCCTTTCCGGACGCAAATGGAGCCGACGAACACTGCCGTCACCCCCTCGCATGGCGCCAGGAGCTCTCCACTCCCGCTGAATCGCTGCGGGTCCCATCCATAGCTTGCACTTACGAGTTTCGAGGCGGGCAAGCCGCTTTCGAGAAGCGACGCCTCGACCATGGTGTTCGAGCAGAACACGTAGTCTACCGCCTCGAGAGCGGCCTGCTCGGCGCGAACCGAGGCATCGGTGATCGAATGAACGGGGGCAAGTCCCAGACGCTGATAGGCATCGTCGAGAATGATCTTGGCCGATCTTCTGTGGCAATTGATCATCTCGCGAAAGATCTTGATGTTCTTCCTCTTCAGCGCATGAATGGCATCCAGGGATGCGTCCGGCCAAATGTAAACTACACCACCTTCGGATTGTGCCGTCGTTACCTGGGATAGAAATCGTCCCTCGATCTTCTCACCTGCGAGGGACCGCACCCATTTATACGGCATATACCGGGCCCAGCGCGGGAGCACCTGGACGACTTCCGCAGGAGACACCCGGTGCCCTCTTGCGCGGGGCGTCGTAATCGCAATCTGGAAGTCCGGCGCCGCCATGCCTCTGGCCAGCATTCCGCACGTATAGCTCGGACCTTTTGTCGTCAGCGGCAGAGGCAGGAACACATCCAATTGTGCGCTCATCAATAGCTCCAAACACGTCAGGCTGGCCCAAGCTCCGATGGCACGCCCGCGGCGCTCGCGAGGCCTTCGCGGTGCCAACTCGGCCTTCCCGTTTCACCTCTCAGTCCGGCCAACACGCCCTGGAGGACTGCCCAACAATTTCTTGGTGCTTGACGCCTGAGAAAGCGAGCGGCGTGGAAGAGCGACATCAACACCCGAAGCGGCAACGTCCATGGAAAATGCCTGCGCACGAAGCGGATGCCGTTACGATGCTGTAGATACACGGAGAGCTTGGGTATGGCGGCCGCACTTCTTGCCGACCCGGTCGTCGTACCTCGCTTGTGAACGACGATGGAGTCGCGCGCGTAGCCCAAGCCCAGATGTTTCGCGCGAATACCCCAGTCCAAATCCTCGTAAAACAGGAAGTAGCTTTCATCCATCGGGCCGATCGCCTCGATGCACCAGCGCGTCACATACATCGATGCTCCGGAAGGACTATCCATGGCCCGTTCGACAGCCGCGATGTCGTAGGAAACATCGAGACGCTCTCCAAGCCCGATCGCCACATCCCGCGCCGCCATCTTTTGCCATTGCAGGCCACCTCGAAATCTGACGTGCTCGCTTTCGTCGCTGTCCAGAATTGTGCAGCCCACCATCGCCTTGCGCCCGGACTCGGCACGCTCGTAGAGCGCGGCAAGAGCCAATTCGGTCGGCTCCGTATCCGGGTTCAATATCCAGATGCCCCGCCAGCCATCCATGCGACTGAGCTGAGACAGCCACGCATTGATGCCTCCGGCATAACCCAGGTTGTCGCTGGCACATCCGATCCAGACATTAGGAGCCCCTTCCCGGAAACCGAGCCGCTCAACCCAAGTAAAGCGGCCGGCAGCAAGATCTATCGAAACGCCGGAGGGCTCCCGTCGACAGCACGGCCCTTCTTCGTCCAACAAGTCGGCCATCAGCCGATGAAAGGCATCGGTCCCGCCATTTTCGCAGATGAACACATCGAAGGCAGGTCCCGAGGTCACACGCGACAAGGCATGCAGGCAAGCGGCAATATCCGCCGAGTTGCGGAAGCCGACGATGATAACGGCTACCTCCGAAATAACTGCACCACCGCCAGTCTTCATGAAATCGGTCGATTTACCGCAAATCAGTGCCATTACGAGCCATCCGGAAAGTACATGCATCATTTCTTCCATTGCAATTATATATTAAATTATTTAATTTGCACGGAGAACTTTAAATGATGACGGTGAATCTGATGAATCTGAAACCTTATGCGCGTTTCGCATACGCGCAGGTTCCAGGAGTCGCGCGCGCGAGATTTGCGCTTATGGACCTGACCGCTGCGTATTTCTCGAAGCCCGAGTACGAAGGCGCAATCTGGCCCGTCAAGCCGGATGGGCTAATCATCGATATCGGGGCAAATCGGGGGCAAAGCGTTTCCGCATTCAGGAGATACAGACCTCAATCGGAAATTGCCGCCTTCGAACCCCAACCCGGATCAGCCGAGCGGCTCAAAGCCCGTTTCAGACGAGATCCATCGGTTTCGGTCTTCGGATGCGCGCTGGGGGCCACCCCCGGCAGCATCACCTTCTTCGTTCCGTCCTATGGTCATTGGGGGTGCGATGGAATGGCGGCGACAAGCCGCGAAGCAGCGACGGACTGGCTGAGCGACCCTGGCCGCATGTACCGCTTCGACAATGCCAAATTGGTCGTGAAGGAGCATCATGTGGAATGCCGCACCCTCGACTCCTTCGCCATGTCTCCCTCTCTGATCAAGGTACACGCTCAGGGTTGCGAGTTGGAGATATTGCAGGGTTCGCAACATACGATGAGGCAGCACAGTCCCGCATTGATGTGCGCTTTCGCGTCCCACCAAATTTCGCATTTTGTTTCGGATTTCGGCTATCGACCGTACACCTTCGACAGGGGACGATTCGTGCCGGGATTGGCGCAGCGCCCGGTTACATTCACATGGTACTTGACCGATCATCACTTACGTCTTGCACCCGCCGCCCCTTAACCAGTGCCATATCGGCGGGCGGTCTCCGGAAGACGACGGTCTGATCACAACCTTATTTCCGGCCGCTCTCAAGCATGCCGACGATCACTGGACAACAGCATCTTCTTCAAGCCGGCATTGAGACTTAGAGGCATGAGAGCCAGGGCGCTTCTCATGATGAGAGGGAGGTGTCCCGTTTCGGCAAATCCCCGAGCGTAGGTGGAGATGGACTTGAGCCGCCTGCCCGAATGAAGATAAATCCATCCCAGTTCCTTGTGGTGACGGGAGATCGCACGATTTGCCGCCTGTCGCGCTTCATGATCACCTCGGAGAGCCTTCTTTTCGCCGACGACCATCTGCAACAACGAGGACTTATCCTGTTCCTGGAATCTCGAAAGCGTCGAATCATCAAGGACCCGCATCGTCGCAAGCTTGCGATTGACGTACCCGAATCCATAATGCTTCGAGATTCTGAGATACAATTCCCAATCCTCTCCTGAGCGCCACGATTCCTTGTAGCCCCCCAAGGTCGCGAGAACGTCGCGCCGGATCAGCATTGCAGTCGGCTTTATCGGAATTTCCTCGAGCAAACAGACGTACATTTCGCGACTTGTGAAGACAAAAACGTCGGAATTTGGCTGCGCATGCGACGCAAGCAAGCTAGGAAATGCGCGCATGCTTGATACGATCGATGAGACGGCCTTCCCGCGAACGACTTCAACATCACAGAAGGCTGCGCCGAGCTGAGGATAGCGATCCAAGACATCGACAAGGCTGCCAAGCATCTCCGGCTTCCAGAAGTCGTCTGAATCCAAATGGGCAATCACATCGCCCGTGGCAGCCTCTATGCCCGTGTTGCCTGCCGCGCTGACCCCGCGGTTCTGCGCATGCCTGACATAGCGGATCTTCTCGCTTCCAAATCGTCTCACGACGTCGGCCGTGCCGTCCGAAGATCCATCGTCAACGACGATGAGTTCGAAGTCACCATGCGTCTGCCTCAGGGCGCTCTCGATTGCTTCCCCGATAATATGCGCACGATTGTACGTGCGCATTACGATGGAAACCTTCATGGCTTCTCCATTCGGACGGGCACACTATGCCAACGGCTCCTCCGTCCCACGTGGGCGTTGCGCGCGCCCAGAACATCGAAACCAAAGGCTTCTGAGAGCGCGATCGGCTCTGCTTCCGCCGCCCGTGCGGCCCTATCCCGCATGATCGCGGTTTCGGCGAGGTTTGCCCGCATTCCGGCAAAGACGGCAAGAAGGATCCAGCAAGTGCCCCAGAAGTGCACAATGAACCCCAGAACAACGGCGGTCGTCGTAAGCAGTCCGAGCGCTACTGATAGCCGCCTTTCCTCAAGGGAAAGATGCGGCGATCTATCGATCGGGCCAAGCCAGAATGCGCTCACGATTGTCAAGAGAACCAAGAGGCTTCCAGGAATCCCGTACATCAGCGCGGCACTGAGCCAGAAGCTGTCCAGGCTCGCGCTGACGAGCCCGCCATGTGACTGCCAGTTCCAGTCGCCGTTCAAACCAATTCCGAATAGCGGCGAACCAAGCACCACCGGAACGGCCGTGTCCCAGATCGCCTGGCGATACCAGCCTGACTCCGCACTTACTCCGCTAAGTCGCACAAGCGTTGCGATAGGACTTCCAGAGAAGGAGAAGATGGCAACGAGCGCGACGGTCACAAACGATCCGACAACTTTCCATCTCGCAGTGAACCCGGGCGTTGCACCGTAAAAAACCGCCAAACCTACTCCGATCACGTAGCCCAGCAGCGGACTCCGCGCCTGCGAAAACAAAATGCCGACAAGTGCGATGCCTGCGACGCTCCAGCCGAATAGCCCGGACCTGAACACGCTGAAAGCCAGGACCCCAAACCAGACGCAAACGGCGCCGAACAGGATTGAATGCTCCAGTGGCCCCATGGCGCGAATGACCCCGTCTCTAAACAACGACTCGGCTCTCGACGCCAATGCGCTCTCATAGCTGGGCTTCGTATAGCCGGTGATGCTCTTGACGAACTCATAGGTGAACAGCTTGTCATACAGGGGATCGATAAGCGCGATACAAACGACGACGATCATCAGCTTGCAGGAGAAGCGCAGCACACGCACGGCACTATCGGGCGAGCCAAGAAGGAAGCGAAAAGTTAGATAAGCTCCCACGAACTCAATGACCTCGATACCAGCTCCCTTGAGGCCTGCGAGGCCATCGGTGATGGTGGCAGCCAGCATCATCCAAGCGCCTGCGGCCGGAGCCAGAATATCGGATGGAATACAGACGGACTCCCGCGCGCTCATGCGCTGGGACAAGCGTGACAGTGCCACGATGCTGGAAAATAGAATCATGACCCGAGCGGCGGAGAGACGAAAATCACCGACGAAGAACGAAAGGCCCTCGGGCAGAAAAATTGTTACCAATAAGAGCTTTAGGTAAAGTTCGTCCCCTGATAGCGAGCCGCCCGCGGCACGCCCGGCCTGACGTGGCCGGCGATCCTGCAGATGGCCAAATTGAAAATCCGAACTGAGTTCCACGCTTTTCCGGGCCAACGCGAATACCTCCAATGCCCAAGGCTTCAGAAACTACGCGCAAGTGCGAGGTGCCGCGGCAATTGGCCCTCGACCCTGCAGGCCGATGATGAGCCCTTCATTTCTTAGCCTCCAAAGAAATCGTCGGGAAGGCGCGACGCAGACGCCTCGCAGCTCTGGGAGGCATCAGAGCGTAAACCAGCGCCTTGTAATAGTGTGGGTCTGCCGGGTGCAGGCAGGCACACTGCCAGCCCGTCTTCAGCGCCAGCAAACGGCGGTTTTCTCGACAGAGATCCAGTACGCTCGTCATGAAGTGAGCGGCGATATTGTTGTCCAGCAAACTGTGGCGGGACAGCTTGTTGGCGCTCTTGCTATCTTCGGATATCTGCTCAAACCGTAGACCTCGTCGATCGCAAGCTCGCCTGAATGCCTCGGTCGCAAACTGCTGGCGCCAGGCTGGCGCACGTCTCGTCAAAGAATTTGGAAGTATCCGGTAGGCGTAGAGGCACTCGCCCAAGACGACCATCGGATACGACTCCCCGATTCTCAATATGTAGTCGAATGTCTCACAGACCTTCAATGAAGGCTCATACCGCATATGACCGACCATCGACGTTCGAAACATGCCCGTGGGATCGTGCGCGGGCATGCGAAACGCGTTGATTTCGACACGACAGACATCCTCGCTCTTCAGCGCAAACACCGGAGCCATGAATGTCCCGTTAATGATAAGCTCGTTACCACAGAACACCGCGGCCAGATGCGGCTTGCTGACGAGTGCTCGGGCCTGCTTCTCTATACGCATCGGATGACTGATGTCATCGCCGTCCTGGATTGCGTAGAATTCACCACGGATATGATCCAGCGCCCGATTGAAGGCTACAGGCTTCGTGGCGTTCTCTTGATGGATGACGCGTACGCGCTCATCAGCCAACAGATCTTGAACTGACTCGAAGCAGCCATCCGTGCTGCCATCATCGATGATCAGTATGTCCAGATTCCGATATGTCTGGTTAACGATGCTCAAGAGCGATGGCCGAAGATATTCCCCGGCGTTGTAGACAGACATCAGAACCGTGACGAGAGGTTCTTGAGGCGCGTCACTCCTTACAGCGTCACGATTGTCTGGGAGTACTGCCATTAGCCAACCTCATGATCGACAAATCAACAAAGAACTGTTCAGCTATTTGAAGCTACTTGGACCAACCTGACGATCGACCATATCGCGTGAGAGAACTGGTTCGCCTCGTCTTGTCTCCTGGAAGGCCCTTATCCGGGACCAACCGACTCGCAGGGCGTCTTCCATCTTGTTCATGGAGCTGCGCGGGAATCGCGTGCGGCTTCGAAAGGAGTCGTACAACGCGGCGTTCGCATTTGAAGCCTCAGCTTTCCAAGGCTTCTTCCAGGTTGTGAAATGCACGATGCTGGGTTTGTGGTCGCCTGTTAACTCGGAGACGTCGAGTTTTTCGTTGTAAGCTAAATAGTTCCATCGCGAGTCGAGTCTTTTCCAAAGACCATCGCACGCAACATTCAGTGCGTCTTGATCCGAGAAGGGCGATTCAGGACAACGCTTGAGATATTCCAGCGCGGCTTCGGAGATCTTCGCCTTTCGCCATTGGCGAAGATCTATCAGAAGTACTCCGCCGTTAAAGTAATCTCGCACCCGCGGGACCGGTAGCCGAATTGTTTGATTTTTCAGCTCAGAATCTAGACCGTCCAAGACCGCTCCAAGAACTTTACCCTCAAGATCTATTGCCAGCAGCGCCCGTAGGTCGTCGAGCACGAGGAGATCGGAGTCTAGGTACAATACCCTGGAGACCGTATCCGGGAAGATGCGCGGGATGAGGAGCCGGGCATAGGTGGCTCTTGAAATGTAGCTAAGTGTCGAGAAATCCCGGAACGCCTCCAAGTCCACTTCGATCCAGCGGATCGACGCGGAGCCAGGCGGAAGGGAATCGAATATCCTTCCTCGAACGCGCTCGGAAAGACCGTCGACGAGCACATGAAACTCGAACGGTTCGCTGCTTTTGCGTGCTTCCACAATCGATCGGAGGGTCGTCGCAAGTGGCATGGCATACCGCCTGTCACAAGCGAGCACGATTGGACATCGCATCTGTTCCAGTTTCATCCAATGACCTACGTGGCTTCCGACCAGGAATGACTGCTATCGACCGCAATACCGGGAAATTTTTTCAATGCTCATGGTATGATCATTTGCCGCGCTCCGAGCCACCGCTGGTCTCGCACCCGATGTTGAGCTTGAGCGCCAGCTGACTTGGCTCACTCCAAGCCCCCCGGACGCCGCAATACTTCGATAATTAAATCCAACCAATCCACTTCCGTTAATATTCAAAAATCGCACTTTAATTAGCATTAAGTCAGAATAAATGAAAGCCTTGTTTTTTGGGCCCATTTTTGTTTTAATTTGCGAAGGTAACTAATGCCGACCTGCTTAAGCGCTGACGTAAAGCCGGTGCGATCAACCGAATGAACCGCCTGAGCCCGGGATGCAAGCTCATCAAGAGAATAGAGTTAGAGCCCCTTCGTGGCCGTTCGTCCGAATGCAAGTCGGGTCCGCCCCAAGGATCGCTGCACCGCTTCAAGGGTACTGAGCTTGACATGGACCGCGAATCTAAATTCGAGGCGCGTAACAGAAATAACTTCAATATCTTGCGAGTAATCGCAGCAAGCTTGGTCGTCCTGTCTCACGGATACGAGCTTCCTACGGGCGCGGTACAGCACGATTGGGCGTTTTACTTCACCGGCCGGGCGCTGAGTTGGTATGCGGTGAACCTCTTTTTCGTCATTTCCGGCTATCTGATCTTCGCGAGCTGGGAGCGAAATCCTTCCCCACTATCATTCTTCTGGGCTCGCTTCCTCCGGATCGTTCCGGGCCTATTCGTGATGTTGGTCACCACTGTATTGGTGTTGGGAGCCAGTTTTTCCACATTGCCCTTTTTTCAGTACATCGTTGACTATCGAACGCTCCAGTATCTGTTGGGATGCCTCAGTGTTATCGCCGTAAGATACGAACTACCTGGTGTGTTTGTCGACAACCCCAATGAAGCCGTAAACGGGTCTCTTTGGACGCTTCGCTATGAGGTCTTCTGCTACGTGTGCGTCGCCGCCATCGGCATGACTGGCCTCCTTAAGGTACCAGGCAGACGAATGAGGTTCCTGGTTGCCGGCATTCTGGCGAGCTCGCTAGCGCTCATTTTCCTCGATATTCGCGGCGTCCATCCGTCAGAAGGCAAGCTGGCGATGGCCTATGAACTCGCCCGTTTAACCATGTGCTTCCAACTGGGCGGGCTTTACAGCGATCTTCGACACAGACTGCCGCTCAAGTTCGTCGTAGTTGTTGGGTTGCTCGCGGTGATGATAGCGAGCGTTGGAACGCCCCTTTTTGCTCCCGTCGCAAGCATTACAATTGCATATGCGGCGATGTGGCTCGCGTTTGTTCCCGATGGAGAATGGATCGCGTGGACCAGATCTGCTCCGGATTATTCGTATGGCATCTATATTTACGCTTTTCCCATACAACAAGCGCTGATCGCGGCAATGCCTACCATTTCACCGTTTAGCACTTTCGCGCTTGGATTTTGCCTGACCGTTGTCCCTGCGGCGTTGTCCTGGCATTTCGTTGAAAGGCCGGCGATCACTCACAAGCAACTTCGTTCGTTGCAGGCACGGACCAAGCCAACACCAATCGCAGGATGATCTGCCGATCCCGCGGAGATTGCCGATCAGGTTGTGCTCGGCGCATGTCCGATTCCATCTCCGGGCCGAACCGCAGAGAGCATTGCTAACCGGCTTGACTGTCTTGTCAGATCGGCGCGATCCTCAGCCGCTATGCCGTTCGGGCGGAAGCGAAATTTTCGATGTTGCAGGCGACCGCCCTGACAGCATACCCGGCATTCTTCTGATGACGGACAAAGCCCATCGACGGCCGTCCTCGCCCGGGATCTTCAGCACTCGCCAGAGTGGAGGAAGGTAACGCAGCCTGCGGTCCATAGCCATAGCCTGGCGCATGAGGCGGAGGCCGTCGTTGACGCGGCCCCGGCGCAGCAAGCCGATCCCGTGGCGGAATACTCGCTCGGCCAACGCGCGACTAGACAGCTTTCTCAAGCCGTGCGAGGCACCAAGACGATCCTCATATTCATTGAAGAAGCTTTCGAACGCGAGTTGACACTGGCGATAGTCAGACGTCATTTCAGCAAAATACGCGTTGGACATCGCGGTAGAGTGCTTTCGATAGATTGCCTGCACCGCATTAATACGCGCGACCGAGCCACTTGCCGCGAAACGAAGCCACATCTCCAAATCGCCGGCGTGCGGGAGCGACGGCCGGTAGCCACCAATGGCCTTTTGGACGCGCGTTCGAGCGATCGCCGTCGGCGTTGGAACGGTGTTCATTGAGGTGGCGCACATTTCGCTCAGGAGGTCACGGCGCGTCCAAGTGTATTTCTGAATTGGCTCGATGATCGGAAGCGGAAGATCATCATGCCATGCTACACATTCTCCGTATGTTAGAACGATGTCTGGATTCGCGTCCATGATTTCCACGGCCCGCTCGAGTGCGCCGCCAACCAGCAGGTCATCCGCGGACAGCAGCAAGCAATAGTCGGCCGCAGTCCATTCAATGCCCTCGTTGTACGTCCGGATGTGACCTCTGTTCTCCGGGTGCGCGATGACGCTGACGCGGGAATCGGCCTGCGCCAATTCCCTGGCTACCGATAAGGAATCATCAGACGACGCATCGTCGATGATGAGGACTCTCAAGTCGCGAACCGACTGCTCAAGAACACTGTCTACACATGCTCGCAGGAAGCGCCCATAGTTGTAGCAGGGAACAAAGATATCGATCTTGGCCATCTGGTCTGATTCAGTTCATCAAATCAAATCGCGATCACCGACTGCACTCGAGGACGAAGCTCTTCCATTAAAGCATTCGCGACCCGCGCTTGATCGTCCTCGCTCATCTGCGCGTAAATTGGCAGAAGGATCGAACGATCCTGTGAGAGTTCTGAGTGGCGAAGGTCATGGCGCCGCGCCGCCGTCGCGTAAGGCGGTTCGCGATGCGAACACATGATGCCGCGACGCGTCGCGATCCCCTGGTCAAGCAAATTCTGCATGACCGAGCGCTGATCGAGACGGTTGGGGAGGCGAACGCAATAGCTTTGCCAGTTGGATCTGGCCCATTTGGGCTCAGCCGGCAGCCTCAAACCTTCAAGGTTGCCAAGCAGTTCGGTATATCTGGCCGCGACAGCGCGGCGGCGTGCCACCAGTTCCGGCAGCCGCTGCAGCTGTTTACGCCCGATCGCGGCCTGCATGTCGGTCATCCGGTAGTTGTAACCGGAAACAAGGTACTCTTCGAAGATCACCTGGGAAGAGCCATGCCGCACCGTGTCGGGAACGCTCATCCCGTGCTGGCGCAGGAGCCTGAACTTGCTGTCAAGCTCGGCATCCGCAGTGGTCAGCATCCCGCCCTCGCCGGTCGTGATCACCTTGCGGGGATGAAAAGAAAAACAGGCGATCCGTCCGTGCGGCTTGCCGATCCGCTCCCAGTTCTCCTTGATCTGGATCTCGCTGCCGGCAGCGCAGGCCGCGTCCTCGATCAGGGTGACGCCATGCCGATCCGCCAAAGCGGTCAGGGCTTCCAGATCGCAGGGCATTCCCATCTGGTGAACCGCGATGATCGCGCGGGTGCGCGGAGTAATCGCATCCGCTAGCCGGCCCGGGTCTATGTTGTAGGTCTCCGGATCGACGTCTACAAAGATCGGAATGGCACCCTGATTTCGGACTGAATTGGCCGTTGCTATGAACGAATGGCTTGCTGTGATGACCTCGTCGCCTGGTCCGATGTCCAGAGCCGCCAGAGCAAGCTGCAGGGCCGTCGTACAGTTGGACACAGCGCATGCAAAAGGCGCACCGACGAAAGCGGCAAATTCACGCTCAAAGGCGGCCACTTGCGGGCCCTGTGACACCCAGCCGGAGAGGACGGCTGCTCGCGCCGCCTCGGCCTCTTCCTCGGCAAGGAGTGGCATTGCGATCGGTATCATGATGCCGCCGCCTGTCCCTGGTCCACAGCAGTGAGCTCGCGTTCAGCGCGCCACCACTTAACGAGATCTGCAAGCCCCTGCTCAAGCGAGACAGTGGTGCGGAAACCCAGCAGACGTTCCGCTTTTCCAGTCGAAGCCAGCCGGCGCGGCACCGGATTAATCGAGCGCTCCGGCGCGAACTCGGGCGTCAGTCTGGGGTGGCCCATCACGGAAGCAAGGGCTTGAGCAAGCTGCGCCAGGCTCGTTTCGGTACCGCTACCCACGTTGAACACTTCGTCGGTCACCTTTGCCCGGGCTGCCAGTACATTTGCACGGGCAATGTCGCGCACGTGCACGAAATCCATGGTTTGTTGGCCATCGCCAAAAATGACCGGCGGCAAACCGGCTTCGAGCCGCTCCATCCAGCGGATCAGCACCTCGGTGTAGCGCCCGTGAATGTCCATGCGGCTGCCATAGACGTTGAAGTAACGGAACGCCACGTAATCAAGGCCGTACATGTCGTTAAAAGTACGAAGCAGGCCTTCGTTGAACGCCTTTGCCGCGCCATAAAGAGTTCGGTTGTCGTAGGGATTCTGTCGCTCAGTTGTAGGAAACTCCTCCGCCATGCCGTACACGGATGCGGAAGACGCTGCGATCACCTTCTCGACGTCGTGCTTGACGCAGAGCTCAAGCAGATCGAACGTGGCATCCACCATGACTTCCTTGGCCAGGCGGGGTTCAGCGGCGCAGTGCGTGATACGCAGCGCGGCCTGATGAAATACGATATCGGCCGCCTTAACCAGGGCTCCCATCAACTTGCCATCGCGTATATCGCCGTGGACCAGCCGCACCGGTCCGCGTCCCAGCGCTCGCTTGAGATTCGCCGGCCGTCCTCGCACCATGTTGTCGAGGGCGACGATTTCGATGCAGCCTTCGTCGCACAACTGATCGACGATATGGGAGCCGATAAACCCCGCTCCGCCCGTAACCAAAATGCGTTTGCCCTTGAGATCGATCAAGACGCCCTCCTATTGCTGGGCTCTGCTGGAATTTGATCCCGCTCGCGGTCAACACCCCGTGCGAACTCCAGCGGCGCCACCCTCTTTAGAGTGGAGACGACTTCGGCAACCTGCTCCGGCAACAGCTCCGGATAGATGGGAAGCGAGAGGAACTCGTTCGCGAGCATCTCCGTGACGGGGAGATCGCCAGGCTGATAGCCAAGCTCGGCGTATGCCTTTTGCAGATGAACCGGAACCGGATAATGGATCCCGACGTCGATGCCGGCATCCCGCAGCGATCTGAGCGCGTCGTCGCGCCGCGACAACCTGACGGCATACACGTGATAGACGTGGCGGCTGTACCGGGGCGGCTGGGGGCAAGCCAATTGAATATCTGACAACAATCGATCGTATCGCTCGGCGAGCGAACGGCGCGCGTCCGTCCAGGAATCAATATGATTCATCTTGACGTTCAGCACCGCGCCCTGGATGCCGTCCATGCGGTAATTGTATCCGGCAACAACGTGCTTGTACTTGGCCTCCTGACCCCAGTCCCGCAGCAGCGACACGCGGCGCACGAGATCGGGCTGATTGGTTACGACTGCCCCACCCTCGCCAAACGCGCCAAGATTTTTGCCGGGATAGAAGCTGAAGCACCCGAGATCGCCGATCGAACCGGCGCGGCGCCCCTTGTATTCCGCACCGTGCGCCTGCGCCGCATCCTCGATGACGACCAGACCATGACGGCGGGCAATCGACATGATTGGATCCATGTCGGCCATCTGTCCATGCAGGTGAACCGGCATGATCGCCTTCGTCCGTGGCGTTATCGCAGCCTCAATCAAGGCAGGATTCATCGTCCATGTATCGGGATCGACGTCGACGAACACCGGTTTGGCACCGCTGTAGAGAATGGCCGCCGTCGTCGCAACGAAGGTCATCGAAACCGTGATGACTTCATCGCCCGGGCCAATGCCGGCCGCGAGCAGCGCAAGGTGCAGTGCCGACGTACCGCTGTTCACCGCACGGCAATGAGCGGTCTGGCAATACTCGGCAAAGCGCTCCTCGAACGCCGTCACCTCGGGACCGAGCACGAAATGCGCGCTTCCGATGACCCGCGCCACCGCGGCGTCGATCTCAGGCTTGATTTGGGTGTATTGGGCCTTCAAATCCAGAAATGGTATCAAGGTCAAATCTTTCAGGTGGGGGCTTGAGCGATTTAAATTATTTAAATTTATTATTCGATTAAATCAAGATAAAAGTATGCGTGCGCGGATCGCCGCTCTAAATGGTTTACGGCGTTTGCCCAACAATGCGCTCGCGCCGCAAAACCGGTTCTTCCTCAGCGAATAACCGTCGCGCAGGCACTCCTGCGACAATCGCGCCCGGCGGGACGTCCCTGGTCACTACTGCCCCGGCACCAACGGACGCGCCGGCGCCTATCGTTACACCGCACAGAACTGTTGCATTCGAGCCGATGGATGCTCCTCTGCAGACACGAGTGCGCTGCAACGTCCAATCGGAGGCTCCTTGAGGCCGGCCATCCGCCGTGGTCGCCCTTGGATGCTTGTCGTTCGTAAACATCACCCCATGGCCGACAAACACCTCGTCCTCAATCGTGATTCCCTCGCAGATGAAGCTATGGGACGAAATTTTGCAGCGTGCTCCGATCGTGGCACCCGCCTGGATTTCGACGAAAGTGCCGATTCTGGTCTCGTCGCCGACCGTGCAGCCATAAAGATTGACCAGATCCGGGTGAAAGATCCTGACATCGCGGCCAAGCTGTACATCACTTGTAATCGGCATCCTCGTCTCCAGAATAACTGCAAGGCTTTACAGGGGCGAACGCGATAGTCGCAGCCTTGGCGTAATGCGAGCAAGACCCGCCACCGCCTGATGAAGCTGATGCAGCAAGGGGTGACCAGTCAGTAGCAGTCCCAGCCACCAGCAAAACGCCGCAGCGCACGTTGCCAACGCGAGCCCAGCCAGGGGCGTCAGCAATCCAGCCGCCATCAACGCCGTACAGACGGCGAGGCCGAATGCAGTTGCCGCCGTCACGAGTACGCTCCTCATCAGCGCCTGCACTAGATCCTTTAGCCCGAAGCGTAGGTGCCGGCTGATAAAGTAAATCGCGACCGCCGCCTGAAAAGGCAGCGTCAAGAGTGCGGCTCCGGCCACTGCCTGCACGCCAAAGAAGGATGCGCCCAGAACGACAAGAAGCGACGGCGGTAGCGAGATGAAGGAGGAGATCAACGCATCCCGAACGCTTCCAACGGCGACGAGGACCGGATAACTCAAGCACGCCGCAAAAAGTGCCATGTTCGCAATACACAGCAGGCGCACGAGCGGCACGATCTCCAGCCAGGTCGGACCGAGCCAAATCGCAATGATCGGCCGGGCCATGAAGGCGACGAACACCAGGAAAGGCCATTGCGCGACGGAAAGCAGTTGGATCGACTCAAGGTAAACGACCTTCAAGTCCTCCCCGGCTTGGCGCCTTGCGACAATCGCCGGCATGATGACGGGGTTCAGGACCTGCGTGACAAGCCTGTCAAAAACCTGCGTCAAATTGATCGCGCGGCTGTACAGACCGACGGATGCAAAGTCGAGGATTTTAGCCAAAAACAGCTGGGGCGCCAAGTTGTAGAAGATATTGATGACGCTGACCCCACTGGAATAAAGGCCAAAACTGACAACGTCGCGGTAGGCGAGAAGCGAGGGACGCAGCGCGCTGGGATCTCGATGGCCTACCAATAGCGCCAGAGTCAGGGTCACGGTTCCTGCCAGACCACCCCAGACCGGGGCCATATAGCTCAACCCTGCTATCGCAAGTCCAATCGAGACCAGAGCCGCCGCCACACCAGATACCAAGTTGCAAATGGCCAACGTTCCGAATTTCATGTCTCTTCGTAGCAAGGCAGAAATCGTTCCGGACACCGGCAGGAGCAGAAAGTTCAGGGCCGAGACCTCGATGGCTCCCTTGAGGCTGTCCTGCGCGAACAACTGCGACAGACCGTCCGCGGCGAGGAACAGAAGACCAGCAATTGCGCCCGAAATGACGAACGTGATGGTGAAGGCCGAGCGGACATCTTCCGCCGTCAAGTCGCGCTTCTGAATCAGATAATTTCCGCCTCCGAACTCCTGGAAGGAGGCCGCAATCACCAGTGCGATGGCGTTGACGACCGCATAGACTCCGAATTCCGCTGGCGACAACAAGCGGGAAAGGACCGCAGTCGCCACAACGAACAGGACAAGGCTGCCATAGCGATCGGCCGCCGAAAACAGAATGGAACGTTGGACCGAATTCATCGTGAAACTGTCGTCTTTCGGCTGATAGCAGTGCCTGCCCGCATCACGACTTAGGCCGTCGCCCGGGCGCGCTCCCGAACCAGATGCGGTTGCTTGAGGGGGATTGGCTTGCCCTGCGCGGCAATCGAGCGCGACGCCGCCTCCAGCACCTCAATCACACGCAATGCGGAGACGCCGCCGGAAATCGGCTGGTTACCGGTGCGCACACAATCGACAAAATGCCCGACTTCCGTCTGCAACGCCTCCTGAGGCGAGATATGCGGAGCCCACATGTCGCCGGCGCGATATCCAATTCGCAATTGGTGTGCATCCTCGCTGCTCGCATCGAGCGTGATTCCCTTGTCGTAAACCTTGATCTTTTCGGTCGGCTCGAGATCGTCGTAAACGATCATCTTCTTGCTGCCGCCAATGAACGTCTGGCGCACTTTGACAGGCGAGAGCCAGTTGACGCTCACGTGGGCCACGCATGCGTTGGCAAAGAATAAAGTGATATGCGCCATGTTCTCCGGCGAGCCTGCAACATGGCACGACCCAGTAGCCGAGACCGCAACCGGCTCCTCATCGAAGATATGGTGGATGATGGAGATATCGTGCACCGCCAAGTCCCAGATCACGTTTACGTCTTTTTGAAACAAGCCCAGGCTCGAGCGTGTGCTATCGTAATAATAGATGTCTCCGAGCTCTCTCTTCAGCAGTAGCTCACGAATTTTCTGAACCGCTGGGGTATAGAGGAAGGTGTGGTCGACCATCAGCGTCAATCCGCGCCGGTCGGCCTCTTCGATCAGGAGCATGGCCTGCTCCGCGCTCGGTGCGAGGGGCTTCTCGACCAATACGTGCTTGCCGGCCCTCAAAGCCGCCATCGCCAGCTCGTAATGTGTGTGCACCGGCGTCGCGATTGCGATTGCCTCGATTGAGGGATTCTTGAGCAGATCCTCATAGCGCGCGGTCGTCTGCACCGCCGGGTAAAGCTGCTTTATTGCACCGAGCCTACCTGGGTCCAAATCGCTTACGGCGACGACGCGCGCGGCGGGGTTGGTCGAAAAATTGCGGACGAGATTGGGGCCCCAATAGCCATATCCCACGACCCCGATTCCCAGCTGGCCATCTTGCATGCTAACCTCGACCCTTTTGAGAGTTACGCCTCTATGTCTTATGTCCGCGCCGGCATATCCTGCCATATGCCGCGCGTATCGATGACGTCCAGGTGCCGGCGTTCCGCCAACGGCACCATCTTGAATTCATCATGATCGACGAGAAGAACCGCGATTTCGCAACTGCGCAGAGCTTCATCGATGTTCACGAACGCGACACGATGATCGGCCAACTGAGGAGGAAGACGTCGCAGATTCGGTTCGACAACCTTGATTCGTTCGCCATATTTCGCCGCGAGATGCGTCGCGATCTCCATGGCCGGGCTTTCACGCACATCGTCGACGTTGGCTTTGAATGTCAGTCCGCAACAGGCGACGCTCGCATAGGGGTGATCGTCGATCAGCGCCTCTGCGCGCTCGATGATCTTGAGCGTCTTGGCGTTATTCACTTCCCGACTCGTTCGCATCACGCGTGCGAGATCGGGGGCAGAGTCGATGATGAACCAAGGGTCGACTGCGATACAGTGCCCACCCACTCCCGGTCCGGGGCGCAATACGTTCACGCGAGGGTGGCGGTTGGCGATATCGATCACCTCCCAGACATTGATGTCGAACCTGTCGCAAATTAGCGAGAGTTCATTGGCAAATGCGATGTTGGTATCGCGGAAGGCGTTTTCCGTCAGCTTGACCAGCTCGGCCGCTCGCGCCGTCGTGCCGACGCAAGCACCGCGAACGAACATCTTATAGAAGCGTTGAGCGAGCCGGGTGCAGGTCGGCGTGATGCCGCCGATGCACCTGTCATTGTTGATAAGCTCGGTCAATATCCGTCCCGGCAGCACCCGCTCGGGGCAGTAAGCGACGTAGATCGCTCCGTCCTCCTTGCCGTTCACTCCGATGCGGAGATCCGGCCTGCGCTCGACGATCCGCTTTGCGATGGCTTCGGTCGTCCCAATCGGTGATGTCGATTCGAGAATGACAAGATTGCCAGGCGCGAGGAGATCCACGATGTTGTCGACTGCGGCATTCACGCTCGACAAGTCGGGACGGCTCTCGCGATCGATCGGCGTCGGTACTGCGATGATGAAAACGTCGGCCGGCTGTGCCGTTCTGGACGTCGTCAGAGCGCCACTCGACACGACCTTGGAGACGAGACCGTCGAGATCGGGCTCGGCAATGTGAATTTTGCCAGATGCAACCGTCTCAACAATCCGCTCATTGGTGTCTATGCCGACCACCTGCAGCCCTCGGCTCGCAATCAATGCGGCAGTGGGCAGCCCAATATAGCCAAGTCCAACGACATTGATCTTTCGAAATTCAGGCATCGAGGAGAACCTTCACAATCCGCTCGCTCGCGTGACCATCACCGAATGGATTGTGCGAACGCGCCATGGCAGCATAAGTCTCGTCATCGTCGAGCAGGCGAAAGGTCTCCCCAACGATCCTGTCGTAGTTCGCACCAACCAGCCGTGCCGTTCCCGCCTCCACCCCTTCGGGGCGCTCGGTGGTATCGCGCATCACCAGGACTGGTTTACCGAAGGTCGGAGCCTCCTCCTGGACGCCGCCCGAATCCGTCAGGACCAAATGCGACAGCGACAGCAGGCTCACGAAATCAGTGTATTCCTGAGGGGAAATAAGAACGACGCGCGGGTGATCCGACAGCCGGGACGCAAACAGGTCGCGGACGTTCGGATTCGGATGCACGGGAAGCACCACAGCAACGTCCTCCCTCCGCAGGATCGTCTCCAGCGCGTTCACGATGTTGACGACGCCGCCTCCGAAGTTTTCCCGGCGGTGGCAGGTCACCAGGATGATGCGTCGATTACCATGGCGCTGCTTGATGCCGTCCCAGCGGCTCGACAGACCTGGATCGGATTCGACCATGGCTTTCGCGAGAATGAGAGCATCCACCACCGTGTTGCCGGTGACGTGGATGCGGTCATCCGAAACATTTTCAGAACGTAACGCGCGCGCGGCACGCTCTGTGGGAGCAAAATGCTGATCGGCGATCGAACCAACGATCTTGCGGTTCACCTCTTCGGGCCACGGCGCGAAGATGTCGCCGCTGCGCAGTCCCGCCTCGACGTGCGAGACCGGTATGCGGTGATAATAGGATGCCAGTGCACCCGCCATGGCTGTCGCCGTGTCGCCTTGGACGATGACCCTGGTGGGCTTGACCTTCTCGAGGAGCTCGCCGATCTGCCCGAGCAGCCGAGCGGTCAGATGATCCAGCGTCTGATTGGCTGTCATGACGTTCAGGTCGAAGTCAGGGACCACCTTGGCCAGCTTCAGCACCTGATCAAGCAACTGTCGATGCTGTGCCGTCGCACAGATCGTCAGGGAGATATCCTTGCTCTTCTCCGCCTTGAGCCGGTTGATGATCGGAAAGAGCTTGATTGCCTCAGGCCGTGTTCCCAGAAGGATGAAAAAATGCTTGCGCACGCCTCAACCTCCGATCCGGCTCGGACCCGGCGGCACGGCGCCCGGCGCGTCGAGCGCATGCTGAATCAAATGCCTGATGACTGCTTGCGCTAGGACGCCCGCAAACACCGTGTTCGTCTTGGCGTATCGCCACCACATCCGGCCCGGCTCTTGATAGACGCGGTACAGCCATTCGAGACCGAGCTTCTGAAGCTGCACCGGCGCGCGCCGCACGGTGCCTGCTAGAACGTCGAACGCCCCGCCCACCCCCATGATGAAGGGTACGCCGAGATCGTCGCGATGGGCGGCGAGAAAGCGCTCCTTCCGAGGCGTCGGCATGCCGATGAAAAGGCAATCAGCCCCACTGGTTTGGATGTCACGGACGACGTCATTCTCCTCCTCGCGCTTGAAGTAACCGTCGTGCCAGCCCGCAAAGGCAAGTGAAGGATGCCTCTTGCATGCGACCTGCAGGGCTTGGTGCAGAACCGCGGGAGTGGCGCCCAGGAAATAGGGCTTAAAACCTTCCTGCGCACATGCCGCGAGCAACTCGGCAAGGAGATCGACGCCAGCGACCCGCGATGCCGCCGGAAGTCCCAGCGCTCGCGCGCCCCAAAGAATTCCCATCCCGTCGATACCGACGACATCGCTGTTGGCAACGTCGGCCGCGAGTACGGGATCCGATCGCATATTGACCAGTTTGGCGACGTTGAGCGCCACATGTTGCACTCGTCGCCGGCTACGCATGGCACCGCAGGCCAGATCGACTGTTTCCGCCATCGTCAGCAGGTCAACGGGGCATCCCAGAAATGAGGCGCGCATCGGAACCTAACTCCTAGAAAATTCGATCAATTTTAAAGTTGGCATTTAACATTATTATTGAGATAATACGCACGCGGCATTTAATTGCAAGTTTTAAATCGAGCGAATGCTGCGGCAAAACACGAGGCCGACGCCAAATGAGCAGACAAACCTCCAGCCAGAATTAAATGAAGGATTTAACTGATGATTTCCGTCATCATCCCCCATCTCAACCAACCTGATGCGCTGGAAGCCTGCTTGCGCAGCCTGGACGCACAGACCCTGAGTAGGGACGCATTCGAGATCATCGTGGTGGACAACGGCTCGGCCGCGCCGCCGGTGGACGTCGTAGCCGGTCATCCCGGTGTACGGCTGCAGTACGAACCGCGTTCAGGCCCCGGTCCGGCGCGCAATGCCGGCGTCGCGGCCGCCAATGGCGAGATCCTGGCCTTCATCGATGCCGATTGTAGAGCCCATCCGGCTTGGCTGAGCAGCGTGATGAAATGGTGTTCCTTATCGCCGGCAGGCACCGTTCTCGGAGGCGACGTTCGCATCTGGCAGCCGGAAAATGCGGAGCTTGATGCCATTGCGGCATACGAGAGCGTCTTCGCGTATCGCTTCAAGCTCTATATCGAGCGCCACGGCTATTCCGGCACGGGCAACATGGCGGTATTTCGCCGCGACTTCGATCGCGTCGGCCCCTTTGCAGGCATTGACGTCGCCGAAGATATGGATTGGGGGGAACGGGCGCTGCGCGCGGGGCTTCGATTCCGATACATCCCCGAAATGATCGTCTTCCATCCGGCCCGGAGCTCTCTCAAAGAGCTCTACGCCAAATGGGATCGACACATCGCGCACTATCGAAACATGGCGGAAGGAAAGCCTAGTTGGCAATTGCGTTGGATCGCGCAAGCGTTGCTTGTCTTCGCATCCCTCGCGCCAAGCGCTGTGACCGTACTCACCAGCGATCGCCTACATGGTACCGGCGTCCGCCTCAAAGCTATCGCCGTATTGTGTGCCGTCCGGGTCCACCGCGCCATGACGATGCTCACACATCTACGAGGCCGGCGAGCGGTCGCTTGGAATCGTTAGCGAAACAACAATCCTGTCAGGCACCGCCAAAGGCACAATTGTGGGTCAGCTCCGGCAAGTCAGTGCGCCGGCCAAATGACCACAGGATCCAACCTAGTTCGTAGCTGCGGCATTCAAGCCTAACTTCCACGTCAGTACCGTCGATCAGCTTCGCCTCGTTTCCGGTCCAGGCGTTCTTCAGTGCGCGCAATATCCGCGGCGCCTTTGTTGTCAATTCACCCTTGCGAACCTGCGATCGGAGGGTCAGGTTCAGCTCGGGCACGAGCATGGCCTGGCCAAGCTGGTTATGGCCAAATACCCAGTTGAAGCCCTTGACCAGGGCGTCCCGCGATCCCCTCTGCCCAAAGCGCTCGGCCCATTCCAGCAGTGCCGGAGCCATTCCATATTGATGGACCGAGTAGACTTCGTAGAAATCAAGAACGCGGCCGCTCATCGCGTCGAAAAACCAGGGCCATTCCCCTTGTGGGCCTTGAAGCGCAATAAGATTGCGCACACAAGTATCGGCCATGACGAGCGCGGACGCCTCGCCGGCGAATTCGCCATATTGATAGCAGGCGATCGAGAGATATGTCTGCGTCGCAAAGGACGAGAAGCGGCGCCGAAGGCCGAACGGCGCATCGAAGAACAATCCCGACTCGCTGTGGAAGCGTTCCTTCAAGAAACGATAAAGCGGCCTGGCGTAGTGCCACCACTCATTCTCCCCCGCCCTCGCCTGGGCCACTACCCCCGTGAGCAGCATGCCAAGATCCTGGGCACGGAAGCTCTTCCACTGGGATTCATCGGCAAGAATGGCTCTCAGCTCGCATTTGACGGGGTCCGGTATCTCGAGGCCAAGCTCGGCGCCGCTCCATAGCGCCATACCGAAGGTATATTTGCGCACCGGAAGCTTCGTGAGTTGAAGAACGTTACGATGGAATATTTCAGGCAGGTCAATGCCATCTGGCACTTCGCAGATGCGCGACATCCCGAGCAGAACGTTGAGGGTATAGAATACGTCACTGCTCGGTACCGACTCGTTAGGCGAAGAGCGTCCATCGAGATGGTAAATATGCGACCACCGGCGGTGCTCAGGTAGCCAACAACGTTCCAGACCGTCGAGTGCATAGTTCACCAGTGGAGAATTCTGCGAGAGCTTGCTCGCTGTCGTGGGCACCACGAGCTTCACTCCAAAATTCGGACTAATCATCATGGTCAATCGCCATCCCAAGTCGGGTTAGTATTCTCGGATGCTTTCATCCAATCCGCGTAGCAATGGGTAGAGGAAATAGGAAATCACGGTGCGCTTGCCGACTTTCAGTTCGGCCGTCACCGCCATACCCGGGATCAGTTGAATGCGCTCGGCCGGCAGCCGAAGGTGCATGTCCGACAAGTCGACCAGTACGCGATAATAGGGAGCTGGCGCGTGACGCGCACCTTCGGCCTTCGGATCCGGTGAGAACGTGTCCTGACTGATGACGCGGACTTCTCCTGTTGCAGTTCCATACTTCTGGAAAGGGAACGCTTCGAACTTGATACGAACCGCCTGCCCGAGCGCCACCTGACCGATATCCCGTCCCTCGACGTTGACCTCCGCCTGAAGCGGCACGTCACGCGGAACCAGGACAAACAGCGTTTCCGCTTCGCGAACCACTGAGCCGACTGTCCGGTTCGCGATGTCCAGCACCACAGCATCTGCCGGCGCCTGCAGGACGATTAACTGTCGGCGAAGTTCGGCTTTCTTCAATTCCTCCGTTGCGCTATTGCGCTTCGGCACGGTCTCCACCAGTTCCTGATAGGCGGTGCGGCGAAACTCCTCGGTGAAAACCTTCTGGTCAGCGCGAGCCTTTTCCAGCCGATGCGTAGTATCGGCGATACTGCCACGAACGCGCGCCAAATTGCTCTCAACCTCGAGCCGCGCATCGCGAGAGAGTAGAAAGTTGAGCCTCGAACCGACCTCCTTGTCCATCAACGAGGTGCGCATGGCTTCGATTGAACGCATCGTGTCGAGCCGTTGTAGGAGAACCCCCTCTTCGTCTTGCGCTGTCTTGAGATTGGCTCGAGCTGAAGCGATCTGGGCGTCGTAGTTCTGGAGCTGCGCCTCATAGGCGGCCTTCCTCTGCAAGAACAACTTTCCCTGCAGGATCTGGTCCGCATTTGTCAGGTCCTTGACGGCATACTCGGCCCCGTTCAATTCGGCGCCCAGACGATCGATCGACGCATCCAACCCAGCCACTCTGCCGCGCAATTGATCGAAATCGGCCTGTGAGAAGGTCGGATCGAGGGTCGCCAGAACGTCGCCACGGTTGACGCGATCACCGGCCTTGACATGAATCTCGCGTATGACCGACGTTTCCAGCGGCTGCACGACCAGGTTGGGACGTGTCGTGGTCAGTTTTCCCTGCGCCGTGACGATCATCTCCACTTGCGATATGCATGCCCAGATGACCGCGAAGGCAATCAGTGCAAGTACCCCGTAGAGGGTGAGACGAGCGAGCCGCGGCGGCGCTTTCTGCTCGACCTCGGTTGCATCGGACTGGAATTCGTCGATCACTGGCGCCCGCCTCGGCGCCGACCTGAACAGCTTTCGCCGTCGCTCGACCGTTCTGGCGATGACCGGACCGTCCCGCTTCGCATCCGCGCGTGATTGCCTTGGCTCCTTCATGCAATCTGCTTCATCTGTTGGTTCCACAAATGCCGATAGATGGTGCATTTCGACAGGAGGTGGTCGTGGCGATCCACGTCGACGATCCGGCCGCGATCCATCACCAGGATCTGGCTCGCTTCGGTCAGCATCGACAGCCGATGCGAGACGATGATGACGGTACGCCCTGCCGCCAAACGGCGGAGATTGCGCCTGATGATCATTTCACTTTCGGAGTCGAGGGCACTCGTCGCTTCATCGAGAATCAAGATCCGCGGATTGACGATCAGGGCCCTTGCAATCGCGAGGCGCTGCTTCTGCCCGCCGGACAAGTTAGCGGCGTCTTCCTCGAGCATGGTGTCGAAGCCACGCGGTAACCGCTCGATGAACTCGTCGGCTCCTGCGAGCTGGGCCGCAGCGACGACCTCGGCGAAGGTCGCGTCACGTTTTACGCAGGCGATATTGTCGCGGACCGTCCCACGAAACAGGAAATTATCCTGCAAGACGATCCCGAGGTTTCGGCGCAGGTGCGCCAGGTCGAGCTCCCTCGCATCATAGCCGTCGATACGTAAGAGCCCCTGCTGCACCGGATACATGCCCGAAATCAGCCGCGTGAGCGTCGTCTTGCCAGAGCCGCTCCGGCCCACGATCCCGAAAATCGAACCCGGCTCGACGGCGAAGGAGACATCATCAAGTGCCGGCGCTCCTTCGGCTCCGTAACGAAAGGAAACACTGTCGAACTCGATTTTTCCGGCGAAGTCGGGCCGCAGCCCGTCTTTCCTACCATCACGTTCGGGCGTCTGATTCATGACCTCGCCGAGCATCTTCACGGCAAGAGCAACTTCCTGATATTCGTGCACCATGGTCACGAGCTGGACCAGTGGTCCGGAGACCCGGCCAGCCAACATGTTAAAGGCGACCAGCGCGCCGATAGTCATTTCGCCGGCGAAGACATCGAGTGCTCCGACAGCGATGATCCCAAGCGTCATGATCTTCTCGAGAAATCCAGTGAGCGCCTGGGCCCCTGCAGAAATCTTCTCGACACCGAAGCGCATGGTCACGGACTGTGCACAGCGGCTATCCCAAACCCTGCCCTGCACCGGCTCCATCCCGAGCGACTTCACGGTGCGCATGCCGTGAACTGTTTCGACGAGCAGAGCCTGCCGCGCACCTTCCGCCTGGTAAAGATCGTAAAGACGTCGCCGAAAAGGACCCATGAGCAGGCCAACGACAGCACCGCTCGCGGCGGTAAAGGCCAGAACCATGAGGGTCAACTTGACGCTGTAGAGCGCAAGCACCGGCAGGAAGACGAATAACGAAAGCGCATCGAGGCTCGTCAAAAATAGCCGCCCGGTCAGGAACTCGCGGATCCGCGCCGCCTGTTGCATGTGCTTGACCAGAACCCCCGCGGCCATGTGCTCGAAGAAAGTGACCGGCAGCCCGAGGAGATGCGCGAACGTTTTTGTGGCAACTCGAATGTCGACCTTGTTGGTCGCATAAAGCAGAAGGTAGCGCCGCAGAAAGCCGAAGATCGCGTCAAAGACGAGTGCTATGGCCGCTCCTGCCGCAAGTACGTAGAGCGTGGTGAAGCTCTCGTGCACCAAAACCTTGTCGATGACGAGCTGGAAAAAGATCGGAACGACCAGGCCCAAAGCATAGAGCAGGATGGCCGCAATCGCGACGTCCCTGAACAGTCGCCATTGACGAAGCAGTTCCGGTACGAACCACCGGAGACCGAAACTCCTCCGACCATCCAGCGTCGACTGCTCGCGCTTGATCAGGATCGTGTCACCTGCCCATTGGGCACAGAAGCGGTCACGGTCGACAACCAAGACTTCGTGCTTGCGGTCGGCGAGCGGGTCGAAGACACAGACGGCCTCAGAAGCCTCAGCTCCCCGTTCCGCACCAAGAACCACGATCCAGTTGCCATTGGCGAGCCGAACCAGCGCCGGATAGGCTTCTCCGAGGCGCGTCAGCGCACCCCAGTCCAGTTTCGTGTTTTTCGCGCGCAGGCCTGCATCCTTCGCCATGCGCAACAGAAGATTCAACGAAGGCGGGCCGGCAACGGCATAGGCATGCTTCAGGCGTTCAACCGGCAGATCGATGCCATGATGTCCGGAGATCTTGGACAGGCATTCCAATGCCGTCTGCGTAGCCAGTCCGGGCGCATCCGCAACCCGGTCCCTTGCATCGCCAGTGGCGTCGATTTCAGCGGAAATTCGAAGAGACATTCAGAGACCGTGTGTTGGGCGGCAGCGCATCACGCACTCCCGACGCATCGCTGCGCGACTCAGCTGTCGGATTCCGCCGGACCGCGCCGGCATCAACCAGTCCCTGCAGCGCCTTCTGCATCACATCGACTGAATTGGCGAAGGATTCGACCGAGAAGATCAGCCGCTGAGAAAACACCCGCTTGGGGACATTGTTGGCGTCACGCTCCGTCGGTGAAAGACTGACCAGATCGATGCGGACGATGGTTCCGCTGACGGTAATTTCCTCGATTCCATCGGTATAAAGTTCGGCGTGCATCCTGCGTCTCCTATGCTGCCGCTAGCTGCGGTCTAAAAACGACGTCAACGCCATAGCTCGTTGAGTTGTAGGTGCTGGTCGGAAACAGGCTTCCCGTCCCGCCTGCGAACACAGTTGGGACGCCACGAGGCTTGCTGAACCCGAGAGCAAAGCGGGCAATCGCGACTGGAAAGACGTGGAGAAGGCGGTGGCATATCCCCGCCCAAGTCCGACGGATCGTCCGAGCCGGCCCGAGACAACTGGTCGAGGACCGAGGCGCCACCAACGAGAAGTGCGAGAGGAGGCCCCCTGCGCAACCCGCCTGCTCGCGGATCAGCAAACGGCGGAGCCCAAAGGCCGGGCGGATCGAAGCCCGCCAATGCATTGAAAAACGGCGATTCCTGCCAAAGAACGGGAATAGCTCCCCCCGGAAGAGCGGCCCCAGCTTCCCGGCCAAAGACGCCCGCCTTTTGATCCAGCATGGCCATACCAATTAAATAGATTATCGACGAACATTTTAATTCTATTTAAAACGGCCGTCAAACATTTACCCGCGCACATTTAAAATAACTTCCCGACCGGCTAAGCGCTATTGCGAAGCGAATTGCGGCAGCGCCGTGATGTCGCTCAGATATTTTCCGTAGCCACTCTTTTCCAGCGGTTGCGCCAGCGCAAGAAGTTGATCACGATTGATGAAGCCGAGCCTGAAGGCGACTTCCTCGAGACAGGCAATCTTCATTCCCTGCCGCTTTTCCAGGGTCTGCACGAACGTACCTGCATCGATGAGAGACTCGACCGTACCGGTGTCCAGCCAGGCAAACCCCCGCCCCATGCGCTCAACGTGGAGCGCACCTGCCGAAAGGTAACGCATCTGAAGATCGGTAATCTCGAGCTCGCCGCGTGAGGACGGCTCGACGCGACGAGCGTAGCGGACAACGCGATTGTCGAAAAAATACAACCCCGTAATTGCCCAGTTCGAAGCCGGCCGTTTGGGTTTCTCCTCGATCGATACCGGGCGGTCCGCCGCATCAAACGCAACCACGCCATATCGTTCTGGGTCTCGCACGTGATAGGCAAAAACCGTTGCGCCTTCCTCGCGTCCTGCCGCCCTGGCAAGCAAATCGCTCAGGCCATCGCCGAAGAATATATTGTCCCCAAGCACCATCGCCACACGATCGCTTCCGATGAAATCGGCACCAATAATGAAGGCGTCCGCGAGACCGGCAGGACGGATTTGTTCCGCGTAGCTGAGCCGAATGCCCCATTGGCTGCCGTCACCCAGCAACCGCTCGAACTGACACCGATCTGAGGGCGTGGTGATGATCAGGATTTCGCGAATTCCTGCCAACATCAGCGTCGACAGGGGATAATAGATCATTGGCTTGTCATAGATCGGGAGCAACTGTTTGCTGACCACGCGCGTGATCGGATAGAGGCGCGTTCCGCTGCCGCCGGCCAGCACGATTCCCTTCAGCATCGACTTCTCCTTCTCCCACCATCTGCTCCAGACAAGCCTTCAGTGAATGGCGCCAAGGTGCCAATCGAATCCCAAACACGCGTTCGGCCTTGGATGAGTCCAGGCGCGAGTTCCGAGGCCGGCGCGCAGCGGTCGGAAACTCCTCAGTCGTAATCGCCTCGAGCACCGGGATCTTCGCTCCACGACGGGAACGCTCGCAGAAGATTGCCTGCGCGAAGTCGTGCCAGTTCGTCTCGCCTTGACCCGCGAGATGAAAGATGCCGGCCGTCGCCCTGCGATCGTCCGTTACCGACCGTTCTGCGATCCGAAGGACAGCCTCCGCGAGGTCGAATACAGAGGTCGGATTGCCATGCTGGTCGTGGACGACCCTTACAATTTCCTGCGTCTCACATAGCCGCAGCATCGTTCGAACGAAATTGCTGCCATAAGGGCTGTAAAGCCAAGAGCATCTGATCACGGTCGCGAGCGGGTGCGCTGCCAATACAGCAGCTTCACCGGCCAGCTTCGACGCGCCATAGACGCTCAACGGTGCGGGAATGTCACTTTCGTCGTATGCATCGGGTTTCGCACCGTCGAACACATAGTCGGTGGAAAGATGGATCAGCGGAATATTCATTTGCCACGCGACGTCCGCCAACGCCGCCGCGCCATCGCGGTTGACACTGAACGCTCTCGCCGCTTCCGACTCGGCCCGATCGACCGCCGTATATGCGGCCGCATTGATGATTGCAGACGGCGCGATAGACCCGATGAGCTTGTCGATCCCCTCGCGGTTCTCTAGATCGAGTTCCGGGCGCCCGAGAGCGACCGCAGGCAGACCGCGCCTTGCAGCAAGATCACGAAGACACTTTGCCAACTGACCATTCCGGCCGGCAATTAAGAGGGGTCGATCTGTCATCTTCACCTCAGTGTTGGGAGGCCAGGAGACCGAGACGCGAGCCATCATAAACACCGCGGCGAGCGCGCTCCCACCATGCACGATTTTTGAGGTACCAACCGACAGTTTCGGCCAACCCCTGTTCGAAGGTCCTCGTCGGTTCCCAGCCGAGTTCGCGATGTGCCTTCGACGCATCGATTGCATAGCGCGCATCATGTCCTGGACGATCCGGCACGAACGTGATGAGAGATCGTCTCGTTATTGCGCCCGGAGATAGCCGATCCAGCACCTCACAAACCCGGGAGACAACGTCCAAGTTGGATCGCTCGGCATTTCCGCCGAAATTATACTTCTCGCCCGGCCTCCCTTCGTGCAGCAGTCTTATCAAGCCAGCGGCATGATCATCGACGTGAAGCCAATCGCGAATGTTTCGGCCGTCGCCGTAGACCGGTAGAGGCTTCCGGTCGATGGCATTGAGGATCGTCAGCGGGATGAGCTTTTCTGGGAACTGGTATGGCCCGTAGTTGTTCGAGCAGTTCGATACGATGACCGGCAAACCGTAGGTCTTAAACCATGCAAGTGCGAGGTGGTCCGATGCAGCCTTGCTCGCCGAGTACGGTGAGCTCGGTCTGTAGGGCGTGTCCTCGCGAAACAGGTCGTCTGCTCCCAGTGAACCGTAGACCTCGTCTGTCGATACGTGAACGAAACGAAATTGCTTCCGCCTCGGAAGCGGCAGACGTTCGTAGTAGGTTCTGGCAGCCTCCAATAGCGTGTAGGTGCCGACGATATTGGTGTTGACGAATGCGTCGGGCCCGTTGATTGAACGATCGACGTGGCTTTCGGCGGCCAGATGTATGATCGCATCCGGCTCGTATTCGGCGAACGCGATATCCATGACCTCGCGATCGCAGATGTCGGACTGCAAGAACGCATAGGGCTCCAGCCTCTCCAGGCTCGCGAGCGAAGCCAGATTGGCTGCGTATGTCAACTTGTCGACGTTGATCACTGCGGCCCCAGTCTGCAGCACCAAACGACGACACACCGCAGAACCGATAAAGCCCGCCCCGCCGGTCACCAAGATGCGCATCTACTCGTCTCCACTAGTCGAAAACGTAACCAACCTGGTTGAGCGTAGGAAGGAGCTGGTCCTTTGGCGACAGCTGCGCCTCTGAGACTGTCACGGGCCACCTGATCTCTAGTGCTGGATCAGCCCAATAGACGCCACCGTCATGGCTCGGGGCGTAGACCTGGTCTACCTTGTACAGGACGACGGTCTTGGGTTGCAGCGTACAGAAACCATGCGCGAAGCCCTTCGGAATGAACAACTGCTCGCCGCTTTCACTATCCAGCTGGATGGCGATGTGCTTACCAAAGCTGGGCGATGAACGCCGGAGATCCACTGCGATGTCGAGAATGGCGCCGCTCAACACCCGTATCAGCTTCGCCTGGGCGAATGGCGCTCGCTGGAAATGCAAGCCGCGCACCGTGCCGATACGATCCGAGCTGGACTGATTATCCTGAACGAAGTCATGGAGAATCCCCTTCTCCGCAAAGGTCGATCGCTGGAAGGTCTCGGAGAAGTATCCGCGGGCGTCGGAGAACCGATCTGGGCGAACTACTTTGACATCGGGGATCGCCAAGGATCGCAATTCCAGCATTAGGCACTCTCCTGCCCCGTTTAAATCCGGATCGAGTTTCGATACAGCGAGCGGCAATACGAAATAATTAATCCGCGCGCTCCCAACTCGCTCCCCAACGTTCACATTATTTTCGGCGAGAAATATTGGTCACGGCTTAAGTCACAGAAAAATCTATCATTTATCGGCATCAAGCCGGACGAACTAACCACGACGTCATTTTCAATCTTGTCGCGATTAATAAATGATTTATTTAATTTGGCAAGAAGATTTTTATAAGATATATAATCGCCTGCCCCGCGAGTTTCCTTAAATGCGGCCTGCGGGCGGGCGGCCGCAAAGGTGACCCACCGTCGACAGGTACGTGATGCTTCAAAACAATCTTCAACACACGGATAGACTACGGCTGCCGGTGAACCTCGCTCAACCCGCCCAGACAAGCGGCGGCGGTATCAGCGAGATCATCAATTTCGCTATCGGCCTCCTACGACGCCAGTATCTTGTTATCCTTGTCACTGCTGCGCTCGCCATTGCAGCCAGCCTGCTCTATCTCCGAGTGGTGCCTCCAACCTATGAGGCGCAGGTTCAGATCCTATTGGCCAATCCAAGGCCTCAATTTGTTCAGCAGCAATCGCTCCTCGCCGAGCCGGCCTTCGATCTCAATCAGATCGAGACCCAGCTTCAGCTCTTGAGATCGAAGGCCACTGCGGTTGCGGTAATTGACCAGCTGAAACTGACCGGCGATCCGGACTTCAGTGCATCAGGGCCATCTATGCAGTCGCTCTGGCAGCGAATTCGGTCATTGGCCTCGACTGGATCGAAGAAAGACGCGCCGTCCAATACGCAAGGTGAACCATCAGATGCCATCGTAGACGCATTTCTCAGCCGACTTTCAGCGGGACGAGTCGGGCACAGCAACATCATTGAGATCGGCTTCAGCTCGAGCAGCGCTGTCCGCGCCGCGGAGATTGTCAACGCGGTCGCCAATACTTACGTTGCCGACCAGCTCAACGCAAAATTCGACGCCAATCGCAGGGCAACAAGCTGGCTGCAGGAGCGGCTGCGCGAGCTCGGTGACCAAGCTCTCGCCGCACAACGTGCAGTCGACATCTACAAGGCTCAGAACAATATTGTTTCCTTGGATGGAAAGCCAATCACCGAGCAGCAGATCACGGAAATCAACAATCGGTTGGCGGCCGCACGCACCCAGACATCTGAGGCGACAGCCAAGTTGGCTCGCTATGAAACCCTTCTTGCCTCCGATCCGAAGAAGTCGTCCTCGCTGGTCGATCTGGATGCTATCGGGAGCGATGGGCTCAACAGTCCGATCATTACGGGGCTGCGTCAGCAGTACCTGGAGCTCTCCCGGCGTGAGGCCGAGTTGACGGCGAGGGTCGGTCGCGACCACTTGGCAGTCGTCAATGTTCGCAACCGGATTCGGGAGTTTCGTGTCTCCATTTTCGACGAAGTCCGACGACTTGCCGAAGTCAGCCGAAGCGAATTCGAACTCGCCAAACAGCGCCAGGAAGAAATCGAAAAGCAGCTGTCCAAGGCCGTTTCGCAGTCCCGTTCGGTCAATTCTGCTGAGCTAACCATCAAGGATCTGGAAAGCCGGGCAAAGGGCTTACGTACCTTGTATGAGACCTTTTTGCAGCGTTATATGGGCTCCGCGCAGCAGGAGACATTTCCCGTCTCAGAAACGCGGATGCTTTTTCCCGCTTCGCCGCCGCCGACCAAGAGCAAGCCAAAAACAAGGCTGGTGCTGGCGTTCGGCATGTTCGGCGGTCTCGCGGTCGGCATCGGCCTAGCGCTCCTCAGAGACCTCATGGACCGCGTTTTTCGGACCTCTTCGCAAGTGGAAACCGTGCTGGAATTGCCTTGTCTATCTCTGGTCCCGCTGTTGCCGGCTCGTAAATCTCCGAAGCCACCAGTTCGACTCCAGAAAACCGATGATGATGTTCAGCAACGAATAGTTTCGTCCCCAACTGCGATCCATCGGACCGTGGTCGGGATGCCCCTTTCTCGATACACCGAGGCAATTCGTTCTATCAAGCTGGCCATCGACCACAATCCGGCGAAAATCTCCTCGCAGGTCATCGGCATTACCTCGGCCTTACCCAATGAGGGAAAGACCACAATTGCAGCCTCGCTTGCGCAATTGATTGGACACACCGGCAAGAGAGCCATCATCGTCGATTGCGACCTCAGGAATCCCTCACTGACTTCCATCCTCGCGCCCAAGGCGGGCTGCGGAATCCTCGAAGTTGCAAACGGCAGCCGGTCGCTCGCCGATGCAATCTGGCGGGATCCGACGACCAATCTTGCATTTCTACCCGCCGTGCGGCGGGGACCTCTGCTTCACACCAGCGAAATTCTCTGCGCCGACGCGATAAGCAAGCTGTTCGACCGTTTGCGGGCCGAATATGACTACGTCATCGTCGACCTTCCTCCCCTGACCCCGTTGGTCGATGTTCGAGCCACTTCATCTCTCATAGATTGCTACATCCTTGTCGTTGAATGGGGCCGGACCAAAATCGATGTCGTGCAGCACGCACTACACACGGCCCCCAACATCCACGAATCGTTGATCGGGGCGGTTCTCAGCAAAACGGATACCAAAGCAATGGCTCGATATGACGGTCATCGGAGCTACTACTATCATGACAGCCACTACATCCGTTACGGTCTGTCGGGTTCTTGAGGCTGTCTCCTAGCGGCCATCACGTTCTCCAGCCAGCGGATCAGCGGAGTGGCCGCACCACACGATGGTGTTTCATGATTGTCCGGCTTGTCATGTTGGCCGAATTGGTGGCGATCGCCGCGGCGCTCGCAATGCCGGAAACCTTGCAGATCTGGGTGTTGGCAGCCTTCGTACTTGCAATAGCGGCGCTGACGGTGGCAATTTTTCCGCCACCCACCTCTCTCGGGGTCGCCAAGCTGCTCCGGCCTGGCATCGTCATTGCGCTTGCAGCTCCGGCGTTTCTGATGGCGCTACAGGCAGTGCCGATGCCCATGGGCACACTCGGCAATCCCATCTGGGCAACTGCATCGGTGGCCTTGAACGAGCCCCTCGCTGAAATAATCACAGTCGATACTGGGGCGACCATGTTCTCGCTCGTGCAGTATTGCGCCGTGCTCGCAGCTGCTTTCGTCACTGCGGTCATCACGCTTGACCGAATTCGCGCAGCGCAAGTCCTGCATCTCCTGCTGGCGGTAACCACAATTGCTACAGCTATGTGGTTCGGCAAGGAAACGATTGGTGCCGCTGGCCCCGATGGTTCAACCGTCGCAGTGCTCGGCGTCTTGCTGTCCTGTGCGGCAGCGATGCGCGCGGTCGATCAGTTGCGGCGACGCAGTCGGCCAGGAACAATTGTCCCAGCCCCGCTCCCTGCTCTGTCCGCCGCGATCATCACAATGATTGTCTGTGTGGCCGCGCTGCTCATCCGGGCCGACTTGGCCGCCGTTGTTGCCGCCCTCCTCGGATCAGGACTCCTGCTCTCGGTGTTCGCGATTCGCAGGTGGTTCTTGGGTTTGTGGGGTTCCGCTGGCGTTCTCGCCGCCGCCGCGATCATCTTCATCGCCACTCTAACCGTCATGCCGCTCAGAACGAACAGCGACCCGACGATCGCGTTGTCGACGAGCAGCCAGACCGCAACCGAGCGGATGCTGCAGGACGTCGGGCCGGCGGGATCCGGTGCGGGCGCGTCGACGGTCCTTTTGCCGATTTACCGGGATGTTGGAGGCGGCGCCTCGCGCGAGAGGCCAACCGCTGCCGCCACGATCGTTATAGACATGGGGTGGGCCTTTCTCTTCGGCGTCCTGGTTGTTGCAACGCTCGGCGCCTGTGTTCTGATCAGGCGCTCTCTGTCGCAGGCCTACGATTACGTGTATCCAGCCTTGGGTGCGGCAGCTTCAATTGCGCTGACGATACTGGCCTTTGCCGATCATGGAATTCTGGGTTTTGGCGCATCGCTTTCGGTCGCCGTGCTTTTCGGGCTGGCGTTCGGCCAGAGCATCCCCGGCGCAGGTCGTGATGCCCTATCGTTGGAATCGAAAGAGGCTTCCGACCGGGCTGCCGGTCCAGCTCCAGCGTCTCGCCCGAAGTTCGCGTTGGTGCTTGCCATCGCTTGGCCTCGCGTTACCCTGATGGTGCTAGGGATCACGTTGATCATGCAGGCACTATGGATGGTCTTCCCCGAGTGGTCTCTCGGTGGTCAATCCCCTTTGTCGACAGCTGTGTCGACCACAGCAGCATGGCCGAACGGGATATCGAAGCCGGCTTCGATTGCGGCATCGCGTGAAGACTTGTCGACCCGAGGGGGATCAAGTTCCAACGGAATTTCGGCCCCTCCTGTGAACGAGCAAAAGACGGCTCTTCCAGTGCCTTCGAATGCGCTTACTCGCGCATTGCACTCATCGCCTCTCCGCGGCGACATTTGGCTCATGCTCGCGGCAGCGTCCAAGCACAATTCGCCCCAGTCCAGCACGGCAGCGATGCTCAAGATGTCGTATTATACTGCGCCCAATGATTTGGATCTGGTTCCGTTACGCGTATCCGTCGCGCTCGCTACAGATGCTGTGGTACGGGAGCCCGAACTTCGCGACTTGATCAAGCGCGACGTGAGCCTCGTCGTTACGCATCGGCCTGCCCTCAGGCCGGCGCTTGCGAGCGCGTACCGGTCAGCCTCGTCCGACGGTAAGACCTATCTCGAGGGCCTAATTTCAGAGCAGGATCCGACATACCTCGACCAAGTGCGCGCGCGGAATTCCAGGCCGGGTTCGCGATAAGATCCTGAGCCAGCGATCTTTGGCTCGACGGGCGATCGTGGATCCCGCGACAAGGCGGCGCACGGCCAAATTAACCGTCTGGAACCATGATTTTGCACTTGATAAATTCAATTAATTATTAATAATTAAATAATTAAATTTCAGGGCCACGGCGATGAATTTCGTGAACCGACATTTCCCTGATCGTGAGATTGCCGATCAGGTCAGTCCCGAGCCGCCAGTATTCCGCCAGCACAAATGGCCTCTTCGTTATGACGCGGTCGAATACGTGGCGCTCTGTGCGGATATTGCCATCATTCTATTTGCCAGCGTCGTTTCCACATTCCTGTACCAGGTTCAGAATGGGCAAGCCGCGGCCAACTTGAGTGACGCTGTTGGCTTGGCGCTGGTCAGTGCAGCTTGTCTTGTTTGTCTGCTGAAGACCCGCGGCCTTTATCAGCCAGTCGAGCTCCTCGTCCTCCGAAACCAGATACGCGCTGTCTCTATAGCTTGGATGTCACTGTCGGCCTTCGGTTGGGCTGTATACGGCTTAGCAGTCCGCCCGGGGACTTCTCAGCACGGAGGCCTGCTTTTCCTGCTTTTCGCCGTCCTGGCCCTGGGCTTGCTTGTGGCCGAGCGGTGGGGAGTCAAGGCGCTGCTCGGAAGGGGCCTGAGCGGCAGAAAGTTCGCCAACACAAATATTGTTCTGATCAGCGATCAACCACTGTCGAAAAACGCGGGGTTGTCCGAAACCCTGTCAATGCAGGGCTATTGCGTCAAGGGACGGTTCAGCTTGCCTCCGGTTGGCTTCGGTCCTGCCTGTCGAAGGCGGCTCACGGCCCGTGTGATTGACTACATTCGCAATTGCCAGCTCGACCAGGTGGTGGTGGAAGCCGACCCGGAGCGATGGCCCGAACTGCGAGCCTTCGTTGCCGATTTGCGAGTATTGCCGTTCCCGATCATGTTCGTGCCGGTCGGCACGACATCCGAATTGCTTCGACATCCTACGCGGAAACTTGGAAGTGCCGTTTGTGTAGAACTGCAGCGTGGCCCCCTCACGCCGCTGGAATGCGCGACCAAGCGAATGATTGATCTTATCGGCGCGGGCTTCGCCCTGGCGATCTTTGCCCCGCTGCTCGCTCTAGTCGCGGTTGCGATCAAGCTGGACTCAACCGGTCCGATATTCTTTCGGCAGCAACGCTGCGGCTTCAACGGCCGGATCTTCTTGATCCGCAAATTCCGGACGATGCATGTGCTCGAGGACGGACCCATGATCCTTCAAGCCAACCGCACGGATCGACGCATCACCCGCATCGGCAAATGGTTGCGCCGGACAAGCATCGATGAACTGCCACAACTGCTGAATGTTCTCGACGGCAGCATGTCGTTGATAGGCCCACGTCCCCACGCCCTGGCTCACGACGGAGAATTTGACAAGCTCGTGCGGAGCTACGCCCTTCGCCGCAGGGTCAGGCCGGGATTGACCGGCTGGGCCCAAGTCCATGGCTGCCGCGGCCCGACGCCCACGGCAGTCACGGTGGAGACGCGTGTACAATACGATCTCTGGTACATCGATAATTGGAGCCTTCGGCTCGATCTCGCAATCCTGCTGCGAACTCCGGTGGAGCTGTTGCGGGGGCGCAATGCCTACTAGCCGCACGATCAATCGAGCAGCGCCGCTTACCCCTACCATCCTGTTGAGCATTGCCGATCGGGTCAGGCCCGCTGACGGAGCTTCTGCCCCGCATCCCCGATGCGAAACTCTTCAATCCGCTTGCCGGACTTCATCGCGGCAACCAACCACCGAGGCCGCTTGCCACGCCCTGACCAGGTTTCGGAAGTCTGCGGGTTCCGATACTTCGGCAGCACGCGCGGATATTTACGCCTCGGCTTGCCGGTCTGAGTTAGGCCTGACGCACCTGAGTCCGCCAAAGAAGCCATCCCGCCCCCAAGTGCGGCCAGGCGTTTCTCCAATTCGTGCTTTTCCGCCTTGATCCTGTCAGACAAGATCCCGCTGATTTCCTCATGAAGCGACCAGAGATCGTCAAGGGACATGGATTCTAATTCGAGTTTCTTTGCTGACATGGTCCACCGTATAGTTGTGCTCAACTGATAATGTTCCGGTCAACATTAATCAAGTCGGGGAGTCGAATTTTCACAAAAAAATACGTGGAACCGTGCTGAAACTCGCGCCCACATAACTGCGCCGCGCGAACTAATCAAGCCGGAAAAATAGCAATCCGCACAATTAAACCGCGGAGGGGCGTTAATTGCACGTCTGAGATGTAGCCGCGGAACCGTTCAAGCGACACGGCCCACTTGAAGGGACGAGACTAACTCGGCCGCGCGAACGACCTGCCACGCCGCAGCCTCGCCAAATGTCCACCGCGAGTGGACCCTCCCTTCCCCCGTCGAGACACCATTGTAGTTGCCCGACCGTCCCACAGCCGCAAACGGGAGCGGATGACCTCGATATCCCTGAGCGCGCGCCGTCGGAGTTCGATTTGGGACCTCAGGGCCTGGATGTCTGATAATGCAGCCGAGGGAACGATAAACCGGCTTACCGAATCCTGAAGACGTTCAAGAGGATACTCGATCAAGATCATTCCTCCACTATGCGCCTTTAGCCTCTAGCTTTCTGACGCTTATTAATAAAATAATCATCGTAATAATTATTAAATACCATATAATGAATTTATTGCGTCGTCAAATTCAACCCTGACTTCAGTCAATTTGGAGGATGATAGATGAATGACCGGTCAGTCGAACGGTGACGAGAATGCTATGCGCAGGCAGGATCTCGAAGCCATGGATTTTGAGGAACTTTGGCTCCTCCACGAGGAGCTAACGAAGATTCTTGCCGAAAAGATCACAGCCGAAAAGCGGGAGCTAGAAAAACGCCTCGCGCAGCTCAACCAGTCGGACCAGTTCAGCGAAACTGAAGGCGGGGCGGCTCAGACAGGGACAAGCCAGCCGCCGGCGCGCCGCAGGTATCCCAAGGTCATGCCGAAGTACTGCAACCCGCTCCAGCCGACAGAGACTTGGTCAGGACGCGGTAAGCAGCCTCGCTGGCTAGTAGCCGCCCTCCAATCCGGCCATACGCTGGAGGAGTTCAGAATCCCCGAGAATGGCGAACCGACGGATCGGAGTGCTGGCGGTCGAGAGCATTCCTAGCGCTGCAACCACTGCGAAGGTTCGACCGCTCACCTCTAAGGCCAACGTCACCATCGACCACCCTAGACCTTTCCCGCACGAACCGCGGTGGCCATCTTCAATAGAAAATGCATGGTGTTCGCTTTTGGCATCGACCACGACCCGCGGCGCGCGCTCTGCGCGTAGCCAAGGGACGCCTCTCGCCGGTAATTTCTGAGATCCAGGACTGTCATCGCAAGGAAGGGCACGCGTGAGCCCGGAAAGCGCGCCTGCATCAATTGACGAATGAACTGCAAACGCGGAATCAATCGGGAGCGCAGCGCCTGCGGGATCTCGACTCCAAGCAGCTCAGCGAGAGCAAACAGCTGCGTTTCGACCGCGTTCTTCATCAATCCGCCAGAGATGTGGGAGGTCAGTTCCTTCCAGTCGAGCCCCCCGATGGAACTGTTCAGATCGCGCAATTCGACCAAATGCCGCAGATCTAGGTCGCCAAGCCAATAGCCATAATCTTGAAACTGGTCATGGATGATTAGCATGAGTGCTCGGTACGTGGGCGCCGGAATTCGCACGCTTCCCCGCCCCAGCGACATGGGGACGCAATGGCTGAGAGCAGCGTCGCGGTAGCAGTACGCAGGGCCAGGAACGGCCTGCTGCAGATCGATGGCGCCGACATCGATCGATCGGATCAGTTCGACAAACCATCTCCGGCTTTCGCGAGAAGCCTGAGCATGAATCTCATAGCCAATTGCGCGAAGAGCAGAAATTGCATCTTCAGCTTCGTCCGGCATGACCATAATATCCAGATCGGACATCAGTCGAACACCTCGCCGCTCGGGCGTGGCAGCTAGTGTCGCCGCCCCCTTGAGTAGCACCGGCGTAATTCCGCGACCATTCATCGCAACGACAGCTTCCTCCAATTGATCCGCCAACCGCTCGTTGCGTTGAACATTTCGGCGATAGATCTGGCGGACATATGCGCTGACGTCCTCAGGCAGCACGGATGCGTGTTGGTCAACGAAGTCAATAAGGGCAGGCGTCGTCAGGGTCTCGTTCGCGAGACCGATTACGGACATCCAATCCACATCCGCAGGCGGGGCGCCTCGCAAGCAATCACAGAGGCTTATCAGTGCCGCACTATGCTTTCCCATTACACAAGTCCGCCAATAGCTCCCGAGCTTCCACTGCCTCGCAGTAAGTAAGCTGAAATGATCGTGCACCAGAAACAATCCGCTTCAACGCGGAAAAGCCGGCCTGAGACAGCTTTCCGTCGGCGGCAAATGCGCCCTCAATGAGCCGCTTCATCGAATCGAGCTGATCCAAGGCGGTCAGCTCCGGCGAACCTTGCGCGACTCTGTTCAAGAAAATGATCCAGCCCACAGCAAGACTTCCGTTGTGCGCGTTCGAAATTGGCAAATATCGCACCTCGGCGCCATCGGCTCGGCGATGCGTGACGCCGTCCCAATTGCTTTGCAATACCGACAACCACTCCCACGACCCTTCCTTAAGGGTGAGAGCAAACGGGATTCCACAGGCCGTGCCATCACTCTCGATCAGCGCAACGTCATCGCCGGCATATTGAAATCCCGCGTCCACCAACTGCAGTGAAAGTGTCGACTTGCCGGCTCCCGGCTCGCCGCACAACAGCAAGCCAGCCCCGGCCTTCACAAGAGACGCAGCATGGAGAGCGAAGACCCATCGATCACTTCGGATGAGCCGATCGGTGAGGTGGGCTTTGAGTGTAGGTGCAAGTGCCTCGACTCCGCATCTATGGATGCCCGCGTCAATTCCGCCGAAGAGCACCTGATCGTCCAGCATCATCGCCACGATCGCGATATCGCCTTGGCCTTCCTCGTTGCCCGAAGCACAAAATAGCGAGACCAACCGCTGCAGGAGGTCCCAGTTTTCAGCTCGGACACTGATACGATGCCGCCCCAACATCGCTGAGAAGGCGCAATTGGCCGACACTGGCCGGTCGATGTCCAGCAGCCCCTGGTCGATCCAGGTGTCTATGGCCTGCCGCACGAACTGGCGCGCGACGTGCTCAACAACGTCCAGCTTGCCCAGCTCGTGATACACAGCAGCCAGAGAAGCGCCTTGCGCCAATTTGCACCAGATAAAGCCACCTACCTGGTCCAGTTGATAGATCTTTTGTCTTGCTCCACTGAACAGCACCGGCCGGCCATCGAGCAGCGCAAAGACTGCATCGACCGCCGGCTTAAACAACACGTCTGCGGAAGATTTTTCCAACACGACTTCAGCCACATGAGCGGATCAGTCTCGTCACTGGGTCGAGTCAGCGGCGAGGAGGCCCGCAGTATACCCCTCACGGCCTTCGATCGGACGAACAGCCGCCTCAGACTAGAAAAACAGTTTGGCTAGCGATGCAGGCCCAATGCTCGGTGCGGGCAAACACCACTTCGCTTTATTGGAAACCGCCTCCCCGATCAGGCGGCGAGCTGATTGCTTTCGCCCCTTCCAGTTGGTGGAATCTCCAACACTTCTTCATGAGCATTTGGCCACGCAGCTAGACGATGAGCATCCAGGAGATACCGATAGAGTTCCCGACAAGCGCTACGCTCCCTAAGAACGCGTTCCTTTTCGCCGATACTTACTAGTTCCTCGCGCATCTTTGCCAATTGCTGGACAGTAAAGCCGGAGCTGCGCTTCTTTTGAATTGATTCCAACATCGTTCCCTCCCAACCGAACGAATTTAGAAAAATAGCTTACGTCATCGGACCAAATTAACAACGGTATTTATAATTTAAAATGAACAAAAATTTTGCTCTTATGGCTGAACCTGCGGCATTTCCTGCGATACAAAGAGGCGTTCGGATGGTCATGAGCCTTGTTGTCGCAGCGGCAAATAGATCCAACAGTATCACTGTCCAACTTGGCGAAAGTTAAATTGAACCGCATGGTAAATTCAATTTGCAAATCGAATTTTTAATGTGAATATTCAAGCATTACGTAAACGGAGTGAGCTCGTGCTCGGGTCGGTCGATACGTCTGTCGTGTGCGCCATCATGGTTTTCGCCGGGTACGGCGACCTAGACACCGCGACCGCATCCGGTCTGAAGGCCTCCATAGGCGCTTCAGAGATATCCAAGGGCGATCGCATAATCACCGCACACGAGCTGCCCAGCCAAGACCGCAATTTTCAGGAAATCGCTCAAGCAGCGGTCCGGTCAATCTGGCAAGGCACCATCATGGACAGCCCTCCTTATGGACCAGGAAGCGTTTCAGTGCACGCGGCCCCAAATAGCTAGCACTCGCACTCCGACTACCGGCCTGCCTTCGTTTCATCAGTGAATAATATTCAGGGACGATCTACATGGGTATGATTATGGTCAAATGCCCCCAGACCGATCGCGTTATTCCCACCGGCATCATATCCGATCGTGAGACGTTTCTGCGAAGCGTGGTGTTTTTCGGGAATACTCATTGTCCGGTCTGTCGCGCCAATCACAATTGGTTCGCTCGCGAGGCCTGGGTCGAGGAGCCGGTCGATCGACTGTGAAGATGTTCGGTGCCGCGCGGTCATGCTGATCACCGAACATCTTCGGCGCCTATATATGGAGCCGAACTGACGGCAGCATGCGCGCTCGGGCGGATACACTTTTGGAATCGCGCTTCTGAGTTTTATCGCATTCTCTCTTCCTGGTATCCGTGGAAGGGCCCAGCTCGTCCACGCGGATAGGATCGAGTCGTGCGGTTATCAATGGAGGCTGTTGCCATGCCACTTCGGCCAGACCCACTTGGAAAAGTTGCAACCGACGAACTCTCGCAGATCCTCTTTGTCATGCTCGATGGCGACAAACGGGTACTCTGCAAGGTCGAGTCGGGGGCATTGACGGATCGCGCCATAGCCGACGGTGCCGATGAGAATGACCTCCACGCAACCTTTCAAAGGCACCGCGACGCCATTGAGGCTATCGCCAGTCAGAACTACGATAAGGGACAAATTTCGCCCACTGTTTCAACCTACCAGCTCACTCCCCTTCCCTAGTCGCGCCCCATCAAGCGGCGAGCCGCCCGGGAAAACAGGCCCCGTACCGTTCCGTCAGTGGCAAGATTCCTGACTTCCGGAGATGAGTTACCTCGGCACGACCTTGGGCTGCCCTGCCGGCTCGCAGCGATCATCGTCGAACATATCGCCTGCTACAGGAAAGCCGCATTGGCATTCCGGAGCCTTTACTGGGATTCCTTGGCGATGCAGCCGAACCGTGCTGCTTGCATTCGCCAGTACGGCCGTTCGATCTTCATCATGCAGCTTTCCCCTAGACACAGTTTGAAGGCCGATGAGCCGAAACTCACCAGCCCCTCGCCTACGAGAGCACCACTACGCAATGCCATTAAGCTGAATGAGGATTGACGATGGTGTACCCCTTGAGGGAGCGCGCATGGATTCTCGTTGTGTGCCCGCCCGAGTTAGCATCGTACGCCATCCAAAGGTCACCGCCGATGTGCCGCTCCAGCACGAAGACGTGCCCACGTCGCGCGGCAACCATTCCCGGTGCTGGCGAGGAGCGGGGAAAGCGCAGCCAATTGGCCGCGAGGTTCAGTTCCGGCACGATGCGACCAAACACCCGTATCGCCGCACCACACCCACAGAATGAGCGAGGGCATCCGGCAGGGCGACCACCGACGATCTTAGTCCCAGACATATCTGAGCTGGCGACAGACATCCGCAGGCTGCGAGCGGGATATCGCTGTAAACGCTGCGCCGGCCCAATAACTCTTTGCGTATGCGCCTCCAAAGATGAAAAATCGCAGGGCATACTCACGTTGCATTCGGGCGGGGAAACGGCGCGCAGAGGGCGCGCTTCCGAAGAAACGGACGTCGCTAACACGAATGCTGACGCGATTACTATTCGGTCGAACATGCAGCACTCCGGGTTTAATAGCCCCGCCCCGCCATAGAGAGCGCGATGCATTTCGTCCAAATTAAGTCTTAAATTTTTTAATTAAATAAGATCGTCAGCACTATTAAACATCCTTGCTTCAACTCTACGGGCCTAATCCCGATCTTTTCTCGCGATCGACGCTTGCCGGATCTACGGCTCGTTAACGCGAGTGCGAAAACCTTTGACTGGGATGAAGGAACGACTCGCGATTACCGTTTCGCTCGGTTCGCCGATTCAAATGAAGGCCACTTCGTCGCGGCACACGCCGCCCTGTCTCCGAAATTGCCAGCCAAGGGGACAAATACCGCGAACGACGGCTTGAAAACTTTTCCACGTTAACGTTCCCAGTGGGAACGTAACGGCCAAAGGATATTTGAAATCCTGTCAGCTCGCCGCCGAGCTGGCGGAGCGGCTCCGGTCTAGCCCTCAAAGCCCCCCTGAAGCCGGAGCCGCCTCTCCGCCACACCGCTGCATGCTGACAGCGCATCCTTCTAACCACCGGCGTCAACGTCAATTGTGCTCGCCCTTTATTTCCAATCGGCAAGACGATTTCTCTGGCTTTTATCTTGGTAAGGCCCCAAATTTAGGTATTTAAAACGCAGTATTTTAGCAAGAGTTTGCGATGGCAAAACCTGGCATCTCCCAAGAGGCATTCCGAGGCTTGTCAGCGCCTCGCCCGGTTGAGGCTGATCGCAACCAGAAACAAAGGACATCCACTCCACACCCAGATTTAAGGAGAGATTACGTGCGCGGCCGCCTTATGTCCGTCTACGATCCATTGCGAAAAAGATTGGAGAGCGAGCCGAGACCAGCGGTGATGCTCACATTCTCCGAAGTTGAAGACATTCTTGGGCGGCCGTTACCGGCCTCGGCTTACAGGTTCAACGCCTGGTGGGGAAACGAGAGCGCTAGGGCCGGACATACGCAATCGCAGGCCTGGCTTCTTGCCGGCTTCGAGGCCAGGGTGTCGCTCCAGCGGCGCACCGTGGAGTTTCGCCGATCCTAGCAGCTCTTGCTTGCCCTTCAGCTGCGTCGAGCTACCGAGCGTTGGGTCGCGAGCCAACTTTGCTGCGGAAGGAATCATCACGGCCTGCCATTGGCCCTGAAGTGGCCCACTCGACAGGTTTTTCGCCAGTCAAAACGAGGAAACGCCGCGTCCGCCTTCGTCACTCATTCTCTCGCGCCCCACATCAGCGAGACGTAGAGATGCACCGCGAACAAAAATATTGCCGCGTACCCTGCAAAGAACAGCATTTGGGGCATCGCGCGGAGAATGGATTCTTTGATATTGCTCATACGAGCCTCTCGAGGCTGCTTATTCCCTGCCGTGAGCTTGGAAAGTCATACGCCTTTACTGTCGAAGCTGCTCTTGCAGATCGCTGCGCTCTTTAAGTAGCTCTTGAAGGCGTTCTGCATTGCCAAGTTGTGTTTCCTGCCACTCAATTCGATCTTCCGCGGTCCATAGATAAGACTCGCGATTGAACCGAGCTTTCTCAGATCCATCGATTTGAATGTACATTTCGATTTCACGCTCGACCTTGTCCAGCCGTTCCTGGAGGGCACCCCGTCGGCTCGGTGGGTTGGCCCCACGCCTGACTCTCTTCTCCGAATGACGAGTCAAGGTGCGCGCGTTTTCGAGCTTTGGAGTGAAAAGAAAGGTTTGGGCCTGCTCGAAATCCAGTCCATTGAGTGTGGCAAGATGTGTGCTCGGCAATGAGCGCATCGACATGGGGGTACCTTAATTTAACGAAGCGATATAATTCAAAGCTTAAGCCATTCGAAAATATGTAGAATATACCTTAAGCTATATTCGTCGCTCCGTGGGGACTGATCTTCTTGCTCGGTTACTCGCTCCTTCAACAGCACCACGGCGTGCTAGCGACCGGTTCGTATGCTGTCTCATCCCGGCTGCAGCGGCGCTCCCGAGCTAGATTTGCTCGGACGGATATTGGCCGGAGGCGACATTTCAAAGAAATCACACGACGAAGCCCACCAGCCCCTCCGGAAAGGGCCCCAGTGGCTCCGGTCCTCATCACCTCAAGCACCCGGAGAAACGTCTCCTGCCTCCGGGGGCTAAGCAGGGGACGCCGGAGACGTCTCTTCCGAGATCCTTGCGCCTTTGCCGACACAATTGACACATCTATAATCTAAATAAATTAGCCTGAAAAGATTTAATTTATTTATCTTGTTTAACTAACTGATTTTTCCAGACACCGTCGTTTCGGGTGTGGCAGCCGCGCCTGAAGCGATCGGACTTTCTGTATGCGGCGCTAGCACCAAGTTCGACCCGCGACGGACTTGCGGCTCGGTCTCTAAGCTCTGACGATCAAGGACTGCGCGCAAGCGTCGTCCTTGAGCAGTTCTCCACTCACGACACGGCGGAATGTATTAAGGCGCGCTCCATTTACTTGATCTGGCCGCCCCATGGTGCGGACGAACTGCAGATCGGTGCGCTGCCAGCTTTTTGACGCCGACCAGAGCTGCTTTCGGGCAAGCGCCGGGAAGCAGGTGAGTTTTTCGTCCCGCAAATCCCCCAAAACGTACTGTGCTTCGTCTAGGGCACCAACTGTGCAGTCTGATCAACAGCGTCTCATCGCCTATCTCTTCTTTTTTGTCGCTGCCCGCACCACGCGTCGCAGCCTTGGCGCTGGGTAGAAGTTTGGCCGCCGCAAGAGTCAGTTTGGCAAATCTATCGCCCACATCTCTTTTTGGATCGAGGGAACTGGTTCGTCGCGGCAGTTTTCACCTCGCTTCGTTAGGGGGCACGCAGTCAGTAGGAGTGCAATTGAATCATGGCCTCATACAGATGCGATTTCTCCTCTCTGGCGGCAGAGCTCCAGGCGTTGCCCGTGGCATCACCGACTCATGGTGCAATTGGGGCTGCACTCGCGGCCTACCATCAGTTCAGAGAACAACCGCGCCGCATCGCGGCCGGCGACGGCATGTCCGGCGCCTTTCTCGGACCTGAATTCTCGCAGGAGGTGATCGAGCAGCGGCTGCGTGTCGCCGGCGGCCGCTTCGATGTGCTCAGTGAAGATGCAATGATCGAGGCGACAGCGGCGGCCCTGGCCGACCAGCTCGCGGTCGGCTGGTTTCAGGGCAGGATGGAATTCGGTCCGCGCTCGCTCGGCGCACGCTCGATCCTGGGCGATCCGCGCTCGCCCTCCATGCAGAAGAACCTCAATCTCAAGGTGAAGTTTCGCGAGAGTTTTCGGCCGTTTGCGCCGGCGGTTATGCGCGAGGACGTTGCGGATTGGTTCGAGCTCGATGGCGACAGTCCGTACATGCTTCTGGTTGCCGGCGTCAGGAGCGACCGGCGTCACATGATGAGCTCGGACGAGCAGGCATTGTTCGGCATCGACAAGCTCAACGTGGTGCGCTCGACGATCCCCGCCGTGACGCATGTCGACTATTCCGCCCGCATCCAAACGGTGAGCGCCGACACCAATTTGCGCTTCCATCGCTTGCTGTCGCGTTTCAAGGCGCTCACGGGATGCCCGGTGCTGGTCAACACCAGCTTGAACGTTCGCGGCGAACCGATCGTGTGCACGCCGGAGGATGCCTTCCGCTGCTTCATGGGTAATGAGCTCGACATGCTGGTGGTCGGCAACTGCATACTGAGAAAAGAGCAGCAGGATCCCGCGCTCAAACGCGACTACAGCGCTGCCTTCACGCTTGACTGAACTGCCGGCGTGGCATCGTGGCTCACCGCCGGAGCATCAGGCCGATCCGGCTTTCAGGCGCCTTTGGAAGAACGCGAGAATCTCGTCCCGGGCTGCGAGCGTGAGCTGCCCTGCCTCATCAACGAGATGAACCGTGACGACGCTGTGGGGCGTCTTGACGAACTGCTCGAAGAACGGCGGCTTGGGCCCGGTGTTCGCGGCCGCGTCAGGCAAGACGCGACCGACGAAGCGATCGCCGAGCGCGGCCTGATAGGCGGCGAACCGTTCGGCGCGGCAGAATGAATCGCCCGCAAATCGGTAAGCTAGGACGGTCAGGTCTTCTCGTTCGAGCCTTGAACGGACTTGCGTCAGATCGTCAGCGGAGCTCTCGATGCCGGCGGGATTGTCCAGCGGGAGCGACGGCTGGGACAGCACGGGGGCCAGCAGGACCGGCTCCAGCATCATGTTCAGCGCAAAATTGCCGGTGAAGCACATGCCGATGGCTCCGACGCCCGCCCCCCCGCTTTCGTCATGAGCCAGCCTGGCGAGCGCCCGCAGCCAGTTGGATACGGGGCTCGATGATCCGCCGCCGAGCGCGCGAAATTCAGCGCTGACGCACGCGCGCCTGAAAACGCCGGCTGCAGTCTCCGCGTCGGGGACGTCGCCATCCTTTCCGAAGAGCGACGGCATGTAGACACGGAAGCCGGCGTCGCGAACCCAGCGGGCGAAACGCGCAACGTGCGGGCTGATGCCCGGCATCTCCGTCATGACGATGACAGCGGGTCCCTGGCCCGCAACATAGACCGGCTTTGCCGCGCCCTCCAACGAGAGTATCCGCTGGTTGAAATCGGACAGATCGTCAGGCTTCAGCAGCGCATCACTCATGTCGTCCTCCGGAAAAGGTTGCGCAAACGGTATTTCCCGGGCATTGACTTCGACAAGTGTCAAAAATGACATTAATCGGGTCTATTTTGCCATGCCGCTCCTTGACGTTCTGGTCCTGGAAGGAGCCTCCGCGGCCAGTGTCGCCATCACCGTCGAATTGATCGCCGTGGCCAACGGCATTCGTGCAAAGGCGGGACGACCACCCTGCTTTGACGTCAGAATGTCCGGCTCCGGGGCAAGGTGGGCAACGCGGCTTGCAAGGCTGCCCTCGAAGCAAGGCGCCAATGGACCTGCAGACGTCGTGATCGTCCCCGGGCTGGCCTGGATGGATGAGCAACTCATTCGCGAAGGATTGCAACGACGGGATGCCGAAAGGGCCAGGAAGGCTCTCCGCGCAGCCTTTCGGTCCGGAGCTGAGATCGCCAGCTCCTGTTCGGCCGTCTTCCTGGTTGCGAGCGCCGGGCTGCTGGATGCCCGTCGCGCAACCACGACCTGGTGGCTCGCGCCCTTGTTTCGGCAGCTCTTTCCAAAGGTGACGCTCGACACGGATGCGATGGTGATGACCGACGGGCGCGTAACGACCGCCGGTGCGGCAATGGCTCAACTGGACTTGATGCTTTCGATCATTGCCCGCCATGCCGGACCAGACCTCGCGGACAGCTGCGCCCGGTTTCTCCTGCTGGACCGCAGGCAATCGCAATCGCGCTATATGGCGCTATCGTTTCTCACCGCCGCGGACGATCGCGTTTCGCGCGCGGAGCGCTGGGCGCGGGCGCGACTGCACCGGGCCTTTACAATCTCCGAACTTGCAAAGGCTGTGGGACTGGGTGCGCGCACCTTTGCGCGCCGATGCGAGCGCGCGACGGGGCTTTCGCCGGTGAGATTCGTCCAGAAGTTGCGCGTCGACAAGGCGATGGAGCTTCTGGAGACCACACGGCTGAGCCTCGACGAAATCGCGGAGAAGGTTGGATATGCCGATCCCTCTACGCTTCGCAGGCTCTTGCATCGAGAGAAGACACCCGGTGCGCGGGCCTCGCGTGCCGTGCGCAAGCGGGACCATGGCGCCGCGCCCTCCGGGACGCATGAAGCACACCGCACGCGAGGATTTGCCAAGGCGAAAGTTGGGCGCGCCAGAAGCCTGGACTAGCGCGACTTGAGAAGCTCGCGCGCGACAATCAGCTTCTGAACCTCGGTCGCCCCTTCGTAGATGCGAAGCGCCCGGACTTCGCGATACAGGCTCTCGACGATCTCGCCTTTGCGCACGCCGCGACCGCCAAACATCTGCACCGCGCGATCAACGACCCGCTGGGCGGTTTCGGTCGCGGCCAGTTTTGCCATGGCCGCTTCACGCGTGGTGGGAAGCTTCTGGACGTCGCGGCGCCAGGCGGCGCGGTAGGTCAGCAGCGCCGCGGCATCTGTCTCAGTCGCCATGTCCCCGAGTGCGGACTGGGTCAACTGCAGGTCCGACAGCGTCGTCCCGAACATGCGCCGTGTCTGCGCGTGCACTCGCGCTTCCTCCAGCGCTCGTCTGGCAAATCCCAATGCCGCTGCGGCCACCGAGGACCGGAAGATGTCGAGGGTCTGCATCGCAATCTTGAATCCGCCGTCTGACGGCCCGATGCGGCGGCTGATCGGAATGCGGCAATTATCCAGACGCAAGGTGGCAAGCGGATGCGGCGCGATGATATCGATGCGCTCGGCCACGCCAAAGCCGGGATCATCCGGAAACACTGCGAAGGCCGAGATGCCGCGCGCGCCCGGCGCCTCCCCGGTTCGCGCGAACAGCGTGTAGACGTCGGCGATCCCGCCATTCGAGATCCAGGTCTTCTCGCCCTCCAGAACGTAGCTGTCGCCGTCCTCGCGCGCCGTGCACGTCATCGCCGCCACGTCCGAGCCCGCCTCCCGCTCCGAAAGCGCGAAGGCCGCCAGCCATTCGCCTGAACGGACTTTCGGCAGCACGGCGTTTCGCAGCTCCGCCGAGCCGGCAAGCGCGATCGCGCCGGATCCGAGGCCCTGCATGGCAAAGGCGAAATCGGCAAGGCCATCGGCAAAGGCGAGCGTTTCGCGCGACAGACAGATCGAGCGGGAATCGATGCTGGCGACGTCACCGTCCGGCGCCGCAACCGCGCAGTCGAGCAGCCCTGCCGCACCGAGCGCGCGTACGAGCTTGCGGCAGGCGCCGTCGACGTCGCTGTGGTCGACCGCCTCAAGACCCCCCTGCGTGACGAAGCGATCGAGCGCCTCGCAAACTGCACGATGACGCGGCTCGAAGAACGGCCAGTCCAGCCAGTCGCGCGAGATTGTCTTTGCCGGTGAGCTCATCTGTCGCTCCACAAGGTCGGGGGGTCTGCCGGACGGCCGGCATGTTTCGTGACGTGCCTGCGATCGAAGCCGCCTATTCAGCCAGCGCCAATTATTGTTTTAAGCCTAAAGTATTCCTTCCCCGAAGACGTTGTCAAGGCGCCGAGCTCTTGCGCGAGACGTGGGTGGATGATGCGTCGACCACCAAGGACGATGTGCCTCCAGAGCCTAAATGGTACGATAGCGCTCGATAGACGACAGATCAGGCGTGACCCCGAGCCCCGGCTCTTGGCCCAATTCGACTGTGCCTTCCCTCACGTTCAGGACCGGGCCGCAAAACAGATCGCGCAACGGGTTGTCGTTGGCATCGACTTCCAGCCAGCCGTCACCTCCGACGCCGGCCAGCAGATGCGCGGACGCAAGCAAGCCGAGACCGCCGCCGAGATAGTGCGGACAGAACATCTTGCCCACCTTCAGGATGTCGCGCGCCAGCCCGGCGCAGGCGCTGAGGCCGCCCCATTTCGCGATGTCGGGCTGAACCACGCCGAGCACGCCTTCGGACAGCACGTCCTTGAAGGCTTCGACGCTCGAGATGTTTTCGCCGGCAGCAATCGGCATCTTCGCTGCAGCGTACAGCTTGCGCCACTCCTCGCGCGGCCGATCGGCTCGAAGCGGCTCCTCCAGCCAGCGCAGATCGAACTCGGCAAGGCGCGGCAGCATCTCCATCGCCTGCGCAACTGACCAGCCCTGATTGGCATCGGTGGCAAGCATGCCGGCGCCGACAATCCCGCGCAGCGCGGCGAGATTGGCGAGGTCGGTCTCAGCACCGAAGCCGACCTTCAGCTTCAGCGCGCGATGGCCGCGCCTGAGCGCCGCTTCCGCCGTCTGGGCGGCCCCGCCGGGATTGATACCGCTGGCATAGACCTTGATCGTGCGCGACTGTCCGCCGAGCAGCCGCCACAGCGGCAACCGTTGGCGGCGTGCGGAGAGGTCCCACAGTGCAAGGTCGATGCCCGAAATTGCCTGCGCGAACGGACCCGGTTCGCCGCATTGAAGCGCCAGCACCCCGGTACCCTCAGTCAGCGTCTCGAAGGCCTGAGCCGGATCGTCGAATTTACACCCAACAAGACCCGGCGCGAGCACCTCGTTGACGAGGCGGGCGCGATGCTCCGCGCCTGGAGCAGGAAAGTTGGACCAGGCCTCGCCCCATCCCTCGACGCCGTCTTCGTCGACAGCGCGAACGAAGACGGCGGGACGGTTGAGCATCTTGCCGAACGACGTCACCACCGGCGTCGCCAGGGGATAGCGATAGCAGAACGCCTGGATCGAGCGGATGGTAAAGCTGTCAGTCATATTGCAGATCCTGCGAGACCACGCGGAACCGCTACCATTTCAATAGGCGCGCGCGAAGTCACCTTCCTGCTTGATATCGGTGAACCCCGGGAAGCGCGCCTTCCACGGCGTGCCCTTGGCGGTGGTGAGCTGGTTGAGCCGCTCCAGTACGCCGAGGCCATCCTTGCGCAGGCTGGCCGCCACCGCCGCGCGATCCGGGAAATTCTTCAGGACGGCGTCGAGCCAGATCGTGCGGCCGGCGAGAAAGCCACTTGCGCCTGCGGCATAGGAGTAGTCGAGAACGCGCTCGAATTTCTCGGGGGCAGCGCCGCCCGACAGCAGCACCCAAGGGATGCTGCGCCCACGGCAGATGTCGCCGATCGCATCGAACTCCTTCTGCGCGGCCTTGGCTTCCGCGCTGCCGTCGCGGGCCGGCAGGCCGTTGGCCGCAAGCGGGCTCTCCAGCTTGAGGAGATCGACGCCGTATTCCGCCTTGGCAAACTCGCGCACGCTATCGATGACGAGGCCGGGCAGCTTGCCGGGCGATTCCACATAGTCGGCGGTGTGATTGGCGCTGCCGAGGAACGGATAGACCAGCAGCTCGAGGACATAGGGAATGTCGTGGCGGGCGCATTCCTCGCCGATCTCGCGGACGAACTTCTTCTGATGTTCATTCACCGCTGCATCGGCATCCGGCCGATACCAGGCCAGCACCTTGACGGCATCCCCGCCCATGGCGCGGATTTTCTCCACGCTCCAATTGGTGATGGCGCGGGACTTGCGGCCGCCTGCAGTCTCTTCGACGCGGTGCTCTTCCAGAGTCATGATCAGGCCGCAGCGCGGCGGCAACAAGTCGATCGCCGCGGGCACGGCAAAATTCGGATCGAACAGCATCGAGCTGCAATGCGGCGCAAGGTTCTCGACGAGAAGGCGCTTTGCTGCCGTGACGTCGGAATATTCGACCTGCTCCCGAGTGATGCCTTTCGCCCTGGCAATGGCGTCGAACAGCGGCGGCCGCTGGTCCAGCGCGACCATGCGAAAGTGGCCGTCCGCATCGGCAAGCCGTGCCAGGCCGCGGTTTTTTCCAATCGTTCTCATGGCGTCGTCCTCATGAATGCAAGACACTCGTTGATATCGGGGATTCCGTTGCGGCCACCGGCGTGGCGGCATTTCATGGCGGCCGTGGCCGCCGAAAATGCCATGGCGGCACGCACGTCGAGGCCGGCGCCGATCGCCAGCGCATACGCGCCATGGAAGACATCGCCTGCGCCTGTGGTGTCGACGACGTCGACGGCATAGGCCGCCTGCCGGTGCAGCTCGCCATTCTCGTACCAGCTTACGCCGTCCTCGCCGCGCGTGACGGCGATAACGCGGCAGCCGAAACGCGCCAATGCTGCGAGAGAGCCGTCGCTGGCCGAGCCGGCAAAGGACGTGAGTGCGGGCTCGGAGAAGATGGCGTGGTCCGTCAGCGGCAGCAGCCGCTCGAACACCTCGGCGTCGGCCATGTCGCCGTCGAGCACGGTCGGGATGCCGCGCGCTCGCGCTTCGCGGAACAGCGTCGCGGCGCCCTCGACCCACCGCGGATCGGCCAGCACGGACGATGCGCGGGCGACGCTTTTCAGCGGCAGCCAATCGGCGGCTTCGGGATAGAGGCCGCGGAAATTGACGATCTGGCGTTCTCCGGAACTATCGACGATGATTCCGGAGACGGACGAGCGGCCGTCGGGAAACAGGCGGAGATTCTCGACGTCGACGCCCTCGGCCACGAAGGCCGACCTCATCTCGTGGCCCGCGGCGTCATTCCCTGCCCGTCCCCAGAACGCGACGGACGCGCCGAGCTTTGCCACGGCCACACTCGCATTGGCAGCCATGCCGCCGCCAAGCGTGCCGTATTCGACGGCCTTGATCTTCTCGCTTCCACCCGCGAACGGCCGATCGACGCGCCAGACCTGGTCGAGCGCGGACAGGCCCAGGCAAATCACATGCGCAGGCCTGGCTTTGGACGCAACGTCCGCCAGCGCTGACAGATCACCGATGTTGGCTGCCAGGCTCACCGCAACACCTGTCCGTTGGAAGCATCGAACAAATGGGTCTTGCCCGGCTGCGGACGCAGGCTGAGGCGATCGCCGACCTTCGGCCGCAGCGACGGATCGACCCGCGCGATGGCGGAGCCGCCGGCGAGATCGAAATGGATCAGGGTATCCGAGCCGAGCGGCTCGACCAGCTTGACATTGATGGCGATGCCATCGGCGGCATCAGGAGCAACGGCAAAATGTTCCGGGCGAATGCCCAGCACGGCGTTGCCAGCCTTGCTCAGGTGGGCTGCGGTCGCGCCGTCCAGCGGCAACACCGTTCCACCTTGCGCGAGGACAGCACGTTCCTGACGCCATTCGACCGGAAAAAAGTTCATCGCGGGCGAGCCGATGAAGCCGGCGACGAACTGGTTGGCGGGCCGCTCGTAGACCGTCTCCGGCGTGTCGTATTGCTGGATGGTGCCGCTCTGGAGCACGACGATCCGGTCGGCCATGGTCATGGCCTCGATCTGGTCGTGGGTGACGAAGACCATGGTGGTCTTCAGCTCCTGCGATAGGGCCTTGATCTCGGCCCGCACCTGCCCGCGCAGTTTTGCGTCGAGATTCGACAATGGCTCATCGAACAGGAAGGCCTTGGGATTGCGTACGATGGCACGGCCCATGGCGACGCGCTGGCGCTGGCCGCCGGAGAGCTCCTTCGGCTTGCGGTCGAGATAGGGCTCGATGTGCAGAAGCGCAGCCGCGCGCCTCACACGCGCGTCGATCTCGGCCTTCGCCACTCCACGCAGCTCCAGTGCAAACGACATGTTGTCGTAGACCTTCATATGCGGATAGAGCGCGTAGTCCTGGAACACCATCGCGATGTCGCGTTGGGCGGCCTGCACGCCATTGACGCGCTTGTCGCCGATATAGAGGTCTCCCGACGAAATCGGCTCGAGGCCGGCGATGATGCGCAGCAGGGTGGACTTGCCGCAGCCGGACGGGCCGACGAAGACGACGAATTCATGGTCCGCGATCTCCAGGTTGAGATCGGGGATCACGGTGAAATTGCCGTAGCGCTTGACGAGATTGCGGATCGAGATCGAAGCCATGATCGCTCAATCCAGCGCCAGAACCGGCTTGATCAGTTCGCCCTTGGCGAAGCGGGCGAAATTCTCGGGAAGAGCCGCGAGGCCGAACTCGCCGTCGACGAGGACGCGGTATTCGTCTTTGTATCTGCGCAACAGCTCGACATTCGGCTCGAAATCCTGGAACGGGAAATAGAAGGTTCGGATCATGTAGAAATCCTTGCGGCGGAACACCTTGCCTTCCTCGATGGTCCAGGGCGCCGCGTTCTCGCCGACCAGCACCAGGGCTCCGCGCGGCAGGACAAGCTCGATGCCGAGGTTGCGCGCCGCATGCGCGCCTGAGCATTCCATGATGAGGGCGAAGCGCTTGGAAGTGTCGCCGACGGGATGCGCCTTGGCACCGAAGGATTGCGCGATCCGGAGACGCGCCCCGTTCGGATCAGCGACGTAGATGTCGTGGTAACCGAGCGCGCGGAGCGCCAGCACGACGCCGAGGCCGACGGGCCCTGCCCCCATCACGAGCACCGGCCCGGCCTCGGCCGGCGGCACCACGCGGCCGACGAAGCGCACGGCGTGGCCCGACGTGCCGATGGTGTCGAGTAGCAGCGGCGCGAGGCTGTCCTCGATGTCATCGGGCACGGGCAGCAGGCAGTTTTCCGGCACCGGCACGTATTCGGCATAACCGCCCGGCCTGTTCCAGCCGATCAGGCTGGAGACCTCCAGGCACATCTGGGTGTCGCCGCGCTTGCAGGCGGCGCAATGGTCGCAGTGCAAGGGGATGTAGACGGCGCAGCGACGGCCATGCAGGCGATGACCGGGCTGCTCGACCACACCGAAGATCTCATGGCCGGCGGTGAACTCGGCGCCCTTGTGCCAGAGCTTGAAGTCGGACCCGCACAGCGCAGTGCGCGAGACGCGCACGAGCACCTCGCTGGTGCCGATTTCGGGCATCGCCACGCTCTCGATGGTGATGCGATCGTTGCCGTGGAAGACCGCGGCTTGCATGATCGAATTCGGACGGGGTGATACATTCATCAGAGACCTAGCCTTTCACCGCGCCGAGCGTCAGTCCGGAGACCAGCCAGCGCTGAACCAGGGCCGCCAGCACCAGCGGCGGCAATGCGATCAGCGTCGCCGCGGCCATGAGGGCGCCCCATTGCGTCGAGCCCTCGCCGATGAAATTGAAGGCCGCCGCGATCAGCGTCTTGGTGTCACCATTGGAGAGCACCAGCGCAAACAGGAAGTAGTTCCACGAGAACACGAAGGCGAGGATCGCCGACACCGCCACACCTGAGGCCACCAGCGGCAGCGCGATGCGCCAGAGAATGCGCGTGACGCTGCATCCATCCACCTGCGCGGCCTCAAACACGCTGCGTGGGATGCCGTCAAAGGACGGCAGCAGGACCCAGATCACGATCGGCAGCGTGATGACGGCGTGGCTGAGGATCAGCGCGGTGTAGGAACCGATCATGCCGACCTGCCGGAACATGACGTACCATGGCAGCAGGAACAGCGTGCCGGGCGCCATGCGCGCCGCCAGCGTCAGGATCGCCGGCCACGAAATCCGCGTCCACGAGACGGCGAAGGCGGCGGGGATACCGAACAGCAATCCGAGCGCAGTCGAGCCGACGGTGACGATGAGGCTGTTGAGCGCGTAGCTCAGGAACGGCGTGGTCCTCGTCAGCTCGACATAGTTTTCCAATGTCGGCGTGAACAACAGCGTCGGCGGATAGGCGGTGACCTCGAAGGACGGCTTGAACGAGGACAGCACCATCCAGACCGTCGGCGCCATGATGAGCACGCCGGCCAGCACGAGCTGCACGGTGTTGAGCCAGCGGATCCAGCGATCGGTGTTGGCAGCGTCGTTCATGGCGTCACCAGGCGACCGCGCCGCGCAGGCGGTTGAAGGCGAGCACGGCGCCGAACACGATCGCCGTCAGCGTCAGCATCAGGGCGCTGGCATAGCCGATGTTGAAGAACTCGAAGCCGACCCGGAAGCCGTAGATGTTGAGCGTGTTCGAGGCGTTGCCCGGGCCGCCCTGGGTGGTGATGTAGATGATGTCGAAGAAGCGCAGGAGATCGACGCTGCGCAGGATCGCCGCGGTGACGATCGTCGGCATCAGCAGCGGCAGCGTGATGCGCTGGAAGGTCTTGAACGGCGATGCGCCGTCGATCTGCGCGGCCTCATAGACGCTCGGCGGCAGCGATTGCAGACCGCCAAGCACGATCAGGGCGACGTAAGGGGTCCATTGCCAGCTGTCGATCAGCGCGACGGTCGGAATGACCAGCGATGGCGAGGCCAGCCAGTCCGACGGCGGCAGGCCGAGCGATTGCAGGATGTAATTGGCCGCGCCCAGCGAGGGATCGAGGATCACCAGCCACATCATGCTGGCGACCACCGGCGGCATCATGAAGGGCGAGATGAACAGCGAGCGCACGATGCCCGGCAGGCGCTTGGCGTGGAACAGCACGAGCGCCAGCCAGACGCCGAAGACGAGCTGCAGCGCCAGCGACAGCACATAGAGGGCGATCGTGACCCATAGGCCGTGCCAGAACTCGTAGTCGGAGACCAGCCTGGAATAATTGGCAAGACCCGCAAAGGACTGCTTTCCGGTCGAGGAGAAATTCTGGAAGCCGAGCCACACCGTATAGACGACGGGGAACGCGATCATCGCGACCGTGAAGATCACGGCCGGCGCCGAAAGGGCCGACATTTCCAGCTTCTGCCGGTCCTGCGTGAGCGTCGCAGCCGCATCGGACATGCGTGTGTTTCCCTGGGAGTGGGAGGCGCCGGCTGACAGCAAGCCAGCCGGCCCTTTGAGTCGTTACTTCTGGGCGATCAGCGCATCCAGCGCCTTGTCGGCATCCGCGCAGGCCTGCTCGATCGGCTTCTGCTTCAGGATGAGATCCTGCACCGCCTGCCCGATGAACTCGCGCGATTCCGGGTTCGCAACGATGGGATAGCCGACCTCGGAGGAGCCCTTGGTGGCGAGCACGTCGAGCGCGGCCTGCCATTCCTTGCGGACCGGCTCCTCGTCGATCCACTTGCGATATTCAGGGTCCTTGGCGACCGACGGACGCGGCGGGGCGATGCCCTGCAGCGCCATCTTCTTCTGCACCTCGGGACTGGTCGCCCATTGCACGAAATACCACGCCGCTTCCGGCTGCTTGCTGTGCGAGGACACCGCCATGCCCCAGCCGATCGTGGTCGGCACCTGGCCGGCCTCGCCCGCCGGGAACGGCAACAGGCCGGTGTCCTTCAGGCGCGCGCCGCCCTCCATCACCGTACGCAATTCATTCGAGGATTCGAACGACATTGCCGCGCGGCCGCTGCGATAGAGCGCGGAAATCTGCTGGAAGCTGTAATTGACGACGCCGGGCGGTCCGAAGTCGCGCAGCAGCCGGCTGTAGGTGTCGAGCGCTTCCTTGCCCTTCGCCGAGCAGAGATTCGACTTGCCGCCTGCAATGTAGCTGCCGCCGATATTGTGCAGCATGTTGCTGAAGGTATAGGCGATCGCAGGCTTGAGGCCGCGCGAGACGAACGGCGTCACCGCGCTGTCGCAGGTCTTGATCTTCGCGGCCGCAGCTTCGACCTCCTTGATGGTCTTCGGCGCCTCGAGGCCGCACTTCTTGAAGATGTCGGTGCGGTAATAGAAGATCGGGCCCTCGATGTTCATCGGCATGCTGGTCAGCTTGCCGCCGAAGGTGGCGGCCTTCAGCAGCGCCTGGCTCAGCCCCGCCGGATCGTAATCCTTGGCCACCTCGGTCTTGGCCATCGCGGTGAGATCGCCGTACCAGCCGGCCGCGGCGAACTGCTCACCCTCGCGCGAGGGCAGCGTCATAAAGACATCGACCTCGTCGCTGTTCGCATTCATGACGGTGACCAGACGCTGGCGCATCTGCTGCTCCTGATAGCCATCGACCTTCAGGGTCATGCCGGTCAGCTTCTCGAAATCGGCCTTGTAGGTCAGCAGCGCCTGGGCGACCGGATTGTTGTTGGCGAGAAAGGTGACCGTCTTGCCCTTGAACTTCATCCAGTCGAAATCGGCTGCGTGGGCCTGCGTGCTGGCGGCGGCAAACGCGAGAACGGGCAACGCGACATGCGTCGCGAGCATCCTGGCCTTCATCGAACTCTCCTCCCGGCTGGCCGCCTTAAACTGGCAGACCCTTTTGAACGTGTTTGAGCACCAATTGAAAACGGTTACAAAATAGACCTCACATCCACCGTGTCAAGCGATGGACAAGCCGCGCAATCTGCGGCAGATTCGCGTCAATGCCGCTACCGCTCGTTCTTCACGCAAGATGTAACGTTACATACATGAGGCTGACCAACGCCAAATCCGTGAAACAAGGCATCCGCGCCGTGGCGGCCCGCGCCGGCGTATCGACGGCGTCGGTCTCACGCGCCCTCAACAATCCCGACGCGGTGAGCCCTTCCCTGCGCGCGCGCATCGAACAGGCCATCGACGCGCTCGGCTACATCCCGCACGCGCCGGCGCGGATCCTGTCGTCGCGCCGCTCGCGCACCCTCGGCGCGATCGTGCCGACCATCGACAACACGATGTTCGCGCGCGGCATCGCCTCGCTGCAGCACTATCTGTCTTCGGTCGGTTACATGCTGTTCCTGACCACGAGCGGCTATGATCTCGACGTCGAATTGCAGCAGGCGCGAAATCTCATCAGCCGCGGCGTCGACGGCCTCGTGCTGCGCGGCGATTGCCATCACGACGGATTGCGCAAGCTGCTTTCCGACAATGCGGTGCCGTTCATCAATGTCGGTATCTATCAGCCTGACAGGCCCTACCCCTGCGTCGGCACCGACAACGAAGCCGCCGCCCATCGCGCCGCCGCGCATGTGATCGAGCTTGGCCACCGCCGCATCGGAATCGTCTCGGCGCTCCAGCGCAACAACGATCGCGCCAGCGCCCGGGTCGCCGGCTTTCGCCGTGCGCTCGCCGAGAACGGTCTGGAGCTTCCGCCGCAATGGCATGTCGAGGTGCCCTATACGCTGGACGACGCGCGCGAGGCGGCGCGCTATCTCCTCAACCTCAAGGAACGTCCGACCGCCGTGGTGTGCGGCAACGACGTCATCGCCTATGGCGTGCTGCTCGAGGCGGAGCGCGACGGGTTCTCCGTGCCGCGCGACCTTTCAGTCGTCGGTTTCGACGACCTCGACTGGAGCCGTCATCTGCGGCCGAGCCTGACGACGATCCATGTTCCGACCGGAGAGACCTGGCAGCGCGCCGGGGAATATCTGGTGCGGAGCCTTGCTGGCGAGCAGACCATCATGCACCGCGAGATCGACTTCTCGCTCGTGGTTCGCGAGTCGACGGCGCCGCCGCCGAAAGAACTGAAGTGAGACCCCACCGATGAACTCGAATTTCTCCCTCGCACCCGGCTTTCATGCCGTCGTAATCGGCGGCGCCGGCGACATAGGCGCTGCGATCAGCAACCAGTTGTGCGAGCTCGGCGCAACGGTGACGGCGACCGGCGCCAACGAGGCCGATCTTGCCCGCACGCTGCTGCAGCCGCGCGCCGGGCTCACCCTCGCGACACTGGATATCACCGACGATGCGGCCGTCACGTCCTTTGCGCGGCAGCACCAGCGCGTCGACGCGCTGGTGAACTGCGCCGGCATTCTCGCCCGCGACAAGGAGTTCGAGATCGAGACCTTCATGAAGGTGATCGACGTCAATCTCACCGGCACGTTCCGGACCTGCATGGCGTTCCATCCGCTGCTCGCGCAGACGAGGGGCTCGATCGTCAACATCGCCTCGATGAATGCGACGCTGGCGCTGCCACGGATTCCCGCTTACTGCGCCAGCAAGGGCGGCGTCGTGATGCTGACCAAGGCGCTGGCCCTGAAGTGGGCCGAAGAGGGCATCCGCGTCAATGCCGTCGCGCCCGGCTATATCGAGACCGCCATCAACGCCGCCGGCCGCACCGATCGCGCCCATTATCAGCGCATCGCCGACCGCACCGCATTCAAGCGCTGGGGGCAGCCCGAAGACATCGCCGGGGCTGTCGCCTTCCTCTGTATGCCGGCCTCGCAATATGCGACCGGCACCGTCGTTGCCGTGGACGGTGGATTCCTCGCAGGGTGATCCCACAGCCATCACCTGCTGCACCGCAGAACCATTTGCGCCGCAACATCCAAAATGAGACTGCCCGTCAAGCCGGACGGGACGTCAACGCATGCACCGCATCCGACTTCGGCTAGCCTCCCTGTCAAATCCGCAAGCCTTTCGAGCTGCGGGCGTCGCGCCGGCTGGCGCGGTGACAAATCGACGACACAGGGAGGAGCACAATGTCGAAATGCAGTTTGGGGCTGCTTGCGCTGAGCAGCCTGTTTCTTTCAAGCGCGGCGATCGCCCAGGAGAAGATCAAGGTCGGCGTGACCGCGACGCTCGAAGGCACCTACACGGTGCTCGGCGAGGACGGCATGCGCGGCCACCAGACGGCCCTCAACGTCCTCGGCAAGAAGATCGGCGACAAGGAACTCGAATTCATCGTCGCCTCGACCGACGCGACGCCGGACTCCGCCGTGCGCGCCGTCCGCAAGCTGATCGAACAGGACAAGGTGCAGATCCTGCTTTCGCCGCTCTCCGGCGACGAGGGCATCGCGGTGAAGAATTTTGCAAAAACCCACCCCGAGCTGACCTTCATCAATGCGGCGTCCGGCGCGCAGGAAACCACCTATGTCGATCCTGCCCCGAACTTCTTCCGCTACAACATGGACGGCGCGCAGTGGCAGGTGGGCCTCGGCAAATACGCCTATGAGGAAAAGAAGTATCGCAAGATCGCAACCGTCGGCGAGGACTATTCCTTCATCTACACCCAGGTGTTCGGCCTCGTGCTCGAATTCTGCGGCGCCGGCGGACAGGTCACCAACCGACAATGGGTGCCGCTCGGCACCAAGGACTTCGCCTCCGTCATCGCCGCCCTGCCCGACGACGTCGACGCCATCTATCTCGGCCTCGGCGGCGCCGATGCCGTCAACTTCCTCAACCAGTATCAGCAGGCCGGCGGCAAGGCGCATCTGATGGGCGGTTCCATCATGATCGACCAGACCATCCTGTCATCCAAAGGCAACGCCAAGAATGCGCTGATCGGGACTATTGCGGCGAGTGGCCAGGCCGACACCTGGGAGGATCCGGGCTGGCAGAAGTTCGTGAAGGCCTATCAGGACGCCTTCCCGCCCAATAAGCGCTTCCCGAGCCCGTCGCTGCTCGCAACCAACTACTATGATTCAACCATGGCGCTGATCCTTGCGCTGCGCCAGGTCAATGGCGACCTTTCGAACAACCAGGCGAAGTTCAAGGAAGCACTGGCGAAGATCGAGATCGATGCGCCGAACGGCAAGATCAAGCTCGACTCCAACCGCCAGGCGATCGGCACGAACTTCGTGACCGAAGTCGTCGACGACGGCAAGGGCGCACTGTTCAGCAAGGTCGTGAAGGTGATCCCGAACGTGAACCAGACCCTCGGCTACGATCCGGCCGTCTTCTCGAAAATCGGGTTGCCAAGCCGCACCGTACCGGAATGTAAGAAGTACTGACGCATCACGCCGACAACGCGCAAACGGAGAGCGACTTGCTGACGCGGTCGCTCTCCGCTCTTGCAATCTCGTCGGCGTTGTTGAACGCTGGCGGAAAAGACAAGAACATTCGGGAGGGGAAGGCATGAGCCGTGCGCTCGCCGTCTTCCACGGCCGGTTCGGCCGGGCGACGGTTTATCAGTTGAACCGCCCTTTCAATATCCACGCCCATCGTGAAGGTCATCTGATCTTCCATGTTGGCGGCATGCCCGCATGCATTGATGTCTCCAACGGGCATTATGATCTGACCGAATCCTCCGTCGTCGCCGTCAACCCGTGGGAGCCGCACAACTTCCTGCCGGCTGATCTCGACGGCGGTGCGATCTTCTTCGTACTGTACGTTAATGCAGAATGGTTTGCGCCGGATGCATCCGGCTCCGACCGTTTACGTTTCGGCCGTACCCAGTTCAGGCGTACGCCTGCCCTCGACAAGCACATCAGGCGGACCGCCGCACTCGTGTGCGGCGCACCATCACTCTCCAGCCTTGATTCAGAGCTGCGGCGGCTGATCGACATCTGCTACGACGAAAGCTGGCAGCAGGCTGAGGTCGCGCGCGATGCGCGCGCCAGTGGTGCCGTGACCGATTTCCGTGTGCGCAAATGCATCAGGCTGATGTCGGAAAGTCCCGGGGCCGAGATGGAGCTCGATACGATCGCGCGGGAATCCGGCCTGTCGCGGCCGCACTTCTACCGACTGTTCCGCGTCCAGACCGGCGTCACGCCGAACCTCTATCTCAACACGCTGATCATGGAACAGGCGCTCGAAGCGCTGGTGGCGAGCGAGGCGCCGATCGCCGATATCGGCTTCGATCTCGGCTTCTCCTCGCAAAGCGGCTTCACCCGCTTCTTCGCCGCCAATGTCGGGATGGCTCCGACCGATTATCGTCGCGCAGCCAAGGTTTTGCGCACCTAGCCGCTGCGCGAAAAGATACTCACGATCAAACGTTCCCCTCCCGGCCCCGCTAGGATGTGGGCAACGCGATCCCAAGATGGTCGCGACGACGGGAGCGCACGTTCATGAAGAGGCTAGCAGCCGCTGCGAGGCTGTCTGACCTGCATTCGATGGGCCTTCGGGATGCGGCTTGGCCAAGCGGGCGGCACACATGAGCCGCTTTGTCGAACGCCATCCTGCCTGGGCGCTGATGGCGATCATTGCTGTTGCCGTCTTGCTTTGGCTGATCTTCGCGGTCTGGCCGCCGGGCCTCGAAGAGGCGATCGGCCGCAAGCGCGTCTTCCTCAACGCCGTCTTCAACGGCATCACGCTCGGAGGCCTCTACTTCCTCGTCGCCAGCGGCTTCACGCTGATCTTCGGCCTGATGCGCAACGTCAACCTCGCGCACGGTTCGCTCTATCTGTTCGGCGGCTATGTCGGCTACGCCATCAGCGCCTCGACCGGCTCCTGGATCCTCAGCTTCATCGTCGCCTTCATCCTGACCGCCCTGGTCGGCGTCCTGCTCCAGGTCATCGTGTTCCGCCGCATGGAGGGACAGGATCTCAGGCAGACCATGGTGACGATCGGGCTTTCGATCGTATTCGCCGACCTCATGCTGTGGGCCTGCGGCGGCGATTTCTACCAGATCCAGACGCCGAACTGGCTGATCGGCCCCGTGGAGCTGCCGCTGGTCACGGCAATCAAATCCTCGGGTGAGCCGGTCTATCTCAGATATCCGCTGGTGCGGCTCGTGATCTTCGCCGCGGCCGTGGTCATCGGTGTGGCGATGTGGCTCGCGCTCAACCGCACCCGGATCGGCATGATCATCCGCGCCGGCGTCGACGATCGCGATATCCTGGCTGCGACCGGCGTGCGCATCCAGCTCGTCTTCGTGCTGGTGTTCGCCCTCGGCGCGGGGCTTGCGGGCATCGCCGGCGTCGTCGGCGGCACCTTCCAGTCATTATCTCCGGGCGAAGACATCCGCTTCCTGCTGGCCTCGCTCGTCGTCGTGATCGTCGGCGGCATGGGCTCGATCCCCGGCGCTGCGCTCGGCGCGCTCATCATCGGTCTCGCCGAACAGCTCGGCTCGGTCTACATCCCGACCTACGCCATCGTCGTGACCTTCCTGATCATGGTGCTTGTGCTGGCCATCCGGCCACAAGGCCTATTGGCGAGGCGCTGAGATGTCGCTCGCCCACGATGCCCGCGTTGCCGTACGCCCCGCCACAATGGCGCAGCGCCCGGCACGGACGTGGCCGGAGGTGAACAATCCCGCGGCCTGGATCGTCGCGGCTATTCTCCTGATCATGCCGCTGATCGCCAACGGCTTCTTCCTGATCGAGATCTTCGCCTCCACCTTGATCCTCGGCACCATGGCGCTGAGCCTGATGTTCCTCGCCGGTTATGGCGGCATGGTCAGCCTGATGCAGCTCACCATCGCCGGCTTCTCGGCCTATATGGTCGCTGTGTTCGGCGTCAGCGGCAACGCCAATATCAGCCTCGGCTGGCCATGGTGGCTCGCGGTCCCGATGGCGCTGGCCCTGGCGACGGCCTTCGGCACGCTCGGCGGTGCGCTCGCGGTGCGCACCGAGGGCATCTACACCATCATGATCACGCTCGCGATCGGCGCGGCCTTCTACTATTTCACCAACCAGAACTGGGCGATCTTCAACGGCCATACCGGCATCAACACCGTGGCCACGCCGCACTTCTGGGGGGTGAACTGGCGCGCCGACATACCTTTCTATTACGTCGTGCTCGCGGTCGCGGCGCTCTGCTATTTCGCGGTCGAATATCTCTCGCGAGCCCCCTTCGGCCTTGCGCTCCAGGGGGTGCGCGACAATCCGCGGCGCATGGCCGCGCTCGGCTTCAACGTCAACGCGCACCGCATCGCCGCCTACGCTTTCGCTTCCTTCGTGGCCGCCCTGGCCGGCGTGCTCCAGGTCTGGGACTACCGCCAGATCTCGCCGGGCTCGGTCAGCGTCGGGGCCTGCATCGACGTGCTGATCATCGCCGTCGTCGGCGGCATCACGCGCCCGATCGGTCCCTTCATCGGCGCGCTCATCTTCGTGCTGCTGCGCACCTTTGCGCTCGACTTCCTGGTCAGGCTCGGCCTCGACGGCAACCGCTTCCGGCTGCTGATTGGACTTGGCTTCCTCGCCATCGTGTTCTGGTCCTCGGACGGCGTCATCGGACTGTGGCAGCGCTGGCGCGAGCGCCGCGGCGCCGACCGTTCCGGTGGAGGGCGCCGCCATGGATAGCGTCGCTCAACGCCTCTCCGCGGTCGGCGCCGGCGCCGCGCTGGAGCTCCGCGGCGTGACGCGCATGTTCGGTGCGTTGGCGGCACTGACTGACGTCACCATCACCGTGCGTCCGGGCGAGCGGCGCGCCGTGCTCGGCTCGAACGGCGCCGGCAAGACCACGCTGTTCAACTGCATCACCGGGGACTTCCCGCCCTCCTCCGGCACCATCCGCTTCTTCGGCGAGGACGTCACGCATTTCCCGCCCTATGAACGCATTCGCCGCGGGCTGCGCCGGACCTACCAGATCTCGGCGCTGTTCCCCGGCCTCACCGTGCAGGACAACGTCTACCTCGCCTGCCGCGGCGTCTCGCGCGGACGCTTCTCGTTCCTGCGCCCGGGACAGAACGATGCCCTGATGCACGCGGCGGACAATCTCGTGCAGGCCGTGCATCTCGCCGCCGTGAAGGATCAGCGTGTGGCCGAGCTCGCACACGGCCAGCAGCGTCAGCTCGAGATCGCGCTCGCGCTCGCCGGCGCCCCGCGCTTCGTCCTGTTCGACGAGCCGGCTGCGGGCCTGTCACCGACCGAACGGGCCGAGCTGATCGAGATCCTGACCTCGCTGCCGGCGCATATCGGCTACATCATCATCGAGCACGACATGGACGTCGCCTTGCGCGTCGTCGAGAGCGTCACGATGATGCACAACGGCCGCATCTTCAAGGAAGGCCTGCCGCAGGAGATCCAGTCCGATTCCGAGGTGCAGGAGCTCTATCTCGGAGGCGGCCATGAATGAGGCCCGCCGCACCAGCGCTGCGCTCGAGGTCCGCGGCCTCGACGTCTACTATGGCCACTCCCACGCCCTGCAAGGGGTCGATCTGACGCTGGAGAGCGGCGTGTTCTCCGTCGTCGGCCGCAACGGCATGGGCAAGACCACCCTGTGCAAGGCGATCATGGGTCTGGTGGGCGTGAGCGGCGGCTCGATCCGCATCCGCGGCGAGGACATCACGCGGCGGCCGCCGGCGCAGATCGCCCGGCTCGGCGTCGGTTATGTACCGCAGGGCCGCCGCCTCTGGCGCTCGCTCAGCGTCGACGAGCATCTGCGGCTCGCCGGCGGCATGCGGCCGGGCGCCTGGACCGTCGAGCGCATCTACGAGACCTTTCCGCGCCTGGCCGAGCGCAAGGATCACGGCGGCGGGCAGCTCTCCGGCGGCGAGCAGCAGATGCTGGCGATCTCGCGCGCGCTGCTCACCAATCCGCATCTCTTGATCATGGACGAGCCGACCGAAGGCCTCGCGCCCGTCATCGTGGCGCAGGTCGAGGAGATGCTGCTGCGGTTAGGTGAGGACGGCGACATGTCCGTGCTCGTGATCGAGCAGAACATTGGCGTCGCGACTGCGATCTCGCGCAACGTCGCGATCATGGTCAACGGCCGCATCAACCGCATCATCGATTCCGGCCGCCTCGCCGCGGACCGCGTGCTCCAGCAGCGCCTGCTCGGCGTCGGGCTTCACGCCGAGCTCGAGCCGGATATCGACGTCGCCGCATCCGGCGTCGAAGCCAAACCGGCGCCGCTGCCCCGCCGCGACGGACCAATCCGCATCTACATCTCCAATCCGACGCTCCCGACCCGATGGTCGCAACCGGTGCCGATCGCCCGCATCGAGGCCGCAGCGCGCACACTCTCGACGCAAGTTGCGCGGCTTGACGAGACGGCCCAGCGCAAGCGCGGGCCGGTGACGGCGCAGACGGCCGGTCCGCCCGCCGTGCTGGTCGTCGGCACGCTCGACACCAAGGGCCAGGAGCTGCGCTTCATCCGCGACATCATCGCGGAAGGCGGCCTGCGCACGCGCCTGGTCGATGTCTCGACCAGCGGCAAGCAGTCGTCATGTGATGTCTCCGCGCAGGAGATCGCGCTGAACCACGGCCGCGGCGGTTCCGCCGTGTTCGGACCGGACCGCGGGGCCGCCGTGACCGCGATGGCCGATGCCTTCGCCAACTGGCTGCGGCGCCAGGGCAATATCGCCGGCGTGATTTCGGCGGGCGGCTCCGGCGCGGCGTCGCTGGTCGCCCCGGGCATGCGCGCGCTTCCCGTCGGCGTGCCCAAGCTGATCATCTCCTCCGTCGCCTCCGGCGATGTCGGGCCCTATGTCGGTCCGGCCGATATCACGATGATGTACTCGGTCACCGACGTGCAGGGGCTGAACTCGATCTCGCGCGCGGTGCTGGCCAACGGCGCGAATGCGATCGCCGGCATGGTCAAGGCGCGGCTCGATGCCCGCGCCGCAACGGCGCAAGGGGCCGGCGGCCTGCCTTCGGTCGGTATCACCATGTTCGGCGTCACCACACCCGCGGTACAGAAGATCACGGCTGACCTACGCGACGATTTCGAGTGCCTGGTCTTCCATGCCACCGGCGTCGGCGGCCGCTCGATGGAGAAGCTGATCGAATCCGGCCAGCTCGCCGGCGTCATCGACCTTACCACGACCGAGATCTGTGACCTCCTCATGGGCGGCGTGTTCCCTGCGACGGAAGATCGTCTCGGTACCATCATCCGCAGCCGCCTGCCCTATGTCGGCTCGGTCGGCGCGCTCGACATGGTCAATTTCGGCGCGCCCGAGACCATTCCCGAACGCTACCGCGGCCGCAAGTTTCACGTCCACAATCCGCAGGTGACGTTGATGCGGACGACGGCCGAAGAGAACGAGCGCATGGGCCGCTGGATCGGCGAGCGGCTCAACCAGATGGATGGTCCCGTGCGCTTCTTCCTGCCCGAAGGCGGCGTTTCCGCGCTCGATGCGCGAGGGCAACCGTTCTGGGATCCGGACGCCGACGCCGCGCTGTTCCGTGCGCTGGAGCGCAACGTGCGGCAGACCGGCAATCGCCAGCTCATTCGCGTCCCCAAGAACATCAACGATCCCGAGTTCGCCACCACTATCGTCAGCGCGTTCCGGACCCTGTTTGGCCGCGCCGGGGCGCGGCGGAGACTAGCGAGGTGACCGATGGCCAGGTTTGAACGCGCAGCGCTCCTGAAGACGTTTCGCGACATGGCGAGGCGCGGTGAGCCGATCGTCGGCGGCGGCGCCGGCACCGGCCTGTCAGCCAAGTGCGAGGAAGCCGGCGGCGTCGATCTCATCGTCATCTACAATTCCGGCCGCTATCGGATGGCCGGCCGCGGATCGCTCGCCGGTCTGATGGCCTACGGCGATGCCAACGCCATCGTGCTCGAAATGGCGAATGAAGTGCTGCCCGTGGTCACCAGAACGCCGGTGCTGGCAGGCGTCAACGGCACCGATCCGTTCCGCGACATGGATGTCTTCCTCGACCAGTTGAAGGCGCTCGGATTTGCCGGCGTCCAGAACTTTCCGACCGTCGGCCTGATCGACGGAACGTTCCGTGCCAATCTCGAAGAGACCGGCATGTCCTATGCGCTGGAGATCGACATGATCGCCAAGGCGCACGACAAGGACATGCTGACCACGCCCTACGTCTTCAGCGAGAAGGAGGCCGCCGCGATGGCGATCGCCGGCGCCGACATCATCGTGTGTCACATGGGGCTGACGACCGGCGGCAGCATCGGCGCGCAGACAGCACCGAAGCTCAAGGATTGTCCCGCGCAGATCGACACATGGGCTTCCGCTGCGCTCAGCGTCAATCCTGATATCCTGGTGCTGGCGCATGGCGGTCCGATCGCGGACCCTGCCGATGCCGATTTCGTCATGAAGAACACCCGCCATTGCCACGGCTTCTACGGCGCGTCCTCGATGGAGCGGCTGCCCGTGGAACGGGCGCTGACGGAACAGGTGCGTCAATTCAAGGCGATCGGCGCGCGGTAACGCCGAAGGTACGAGGGAGGGAAAGATGTCGGGGATGTTGGTCGGTGAATTGATCCTCTGGCTGATCGTCGCGATCGTCGTGATCGTGGTCGGCGTCTACATCGTGAACTGGCTCTACCACCGCTCCTCCAAGGAAACCTCGTTCGTCCGGACCGGCTTCCTCGGCGAACGCGTGGTGATCAATGGCGGCGCCTTCGTGCTGCCTTTCATCCACGACTACACGCCGGTCAACATGAACGTGCTACCGATGGGCATCGTCCGCTCCAGGCAGGACGCCGTGATCACCCGCGACCGCATGCGCGTCGACATCGAGGCCGACTTCTATGTCCGGGTGCAGCCGACCGACGAGGCCGTCTCGATCGCCGCGGCGACGCTCGGCCGCCGCACCATGGAGCCCGGGCAGCTGCATGCACTGCTGGCCGGCAAGTTCATCTCCGCGATCCGTTCGGTCGCCTCCGAAATGACCATGGAGGAGATGCACGAGCGGCGCGGCGATTATGTCGCGCGGGTCAAGACCAATGCCGCCGAGGCCCTCGCCCAGAACGGCCTCGAGCTGGAATCGGTCGCGATCACCGATCTCGACCAGACCGACCTCGAATTCTTCAACCCCTCGAACCGGTTCGACGCTGAAGGCCTGACCCGGCTGATGGAGGATATCGAGGCGAGGCGCAAGCTGCGCAACGACATCGAGCAGGACTCGATGATCAAGATCCGTACCCGCAATCTGGAAGCCGAACGGCAGGCGCTCGAGATCGAGCGTGAGAGCGAAACCGCACGCCTCGAGCAGGAACGCGACATCGAGATGCGCCGCGCCCTCCAGCGTACGGAAGTCGCCCGCGAACGGGCGCTGCGCGAGACCGAGGCCGAACAGGCGCAGATTTCCGCCCGCGAAGCCATCGAGCGCGCCCGCATCGCCAACGACCAGGCGATCGCGGAGGCCCGAATTGCCTCCGAGCGCGAGACCCGCCAAAAGGAGATCGAGCGGACCCGCACCATCGAGGAGAAGGAGCTGCTGGCGCGCGAGGAGATCGAGAAGACCCGCATCGCCAACCAGCGTTCGATCGACACCACCCGCATCGCCTCGGAACGCGAGGTCCGCCAGCGCGAGATCGAGCGGATGCGCACTGTCGAGGAAGCCGAGATTGCGGCCCGCGAGGCGATCGAGAAAGCCCGCATCCAGCAGGACCGCGTCGTCACCGATGCCCGTATTGCCAACGAGGAAGAGACAAGACGCCGCGAGATCGAGCGGACGCGCGCGGTCGACGAGGCCGAGATCGCCGCGCGCGAGGCTACCGAGAAGGCCCGCATCGCCCAGACGTTGATTGTCAATGTCGAGCGCATCTCCTCGGACGAGCGCACCCGCGCGCTGGAAATCCAGCAGGTGCGAACCATCCAGGAGGCCGAGATCGAGGCGCAGCGCGCGGTCGAGGCCGCCCGCATCGCCCGCGAGCGAACGCTCGCCGCCGAGCGCATCGCCGCCGAGCAGAACACGCGGCAACTCGAGATCGAGCGCAACCAGGCACTCGACGTCGCTGGCATCACCGCGCGCGAGACCACCGAGGTGACGCGCATCGCACAGGAGGAGCGCGTCCGCTCGCTGGAGATCGCCCGTAACCGCGCCGTCGAGGAAGCCGATATCGCCTCGCGCGAAGCGATCGAGGCAGCCCGCATCGCCCAGGAGAAGGCGGTTGCGGCCGAACGCATCCAGGCCGAGCGCGACACGCGTTCGCTCGAAATCGAGCGGACCGGCGTCCTGGAGGCGGCCGAATTGAAGCGGCGCGACGCCATCGAGCGCCAGCGCATCACGGTCGACCTTGCGCTCGAGGCCGAGCGCATCAACTCCTCCAAGAAGCGCGAGGTGCTCAACATTGAGCAGAAGAAGGCGATCGAGATCGCCGACGAGGACCGCGTCATCGCGCTGTCGACCAAGAAGTCCGAGCGGATCGACGCTGACCGCCAGGTCCGGCAGGCCGAGATCGTCGCGCGCAAGGAGGTCGAGACCACGGACGTCTCGCGCGAGCAGGCCCTTGAATCTGCGCGTATCGAACGCCGCCGCGCCATCGAGCAGCTCGAGGTCGCCCGCGTGCAGTCCCTGCAGGAAGCCGAGATCGCCTCCCGCGAGGAGGTCGAGCGCGCGCGCATCGCCTCGGACCGCGGCCTCGACGAGGCCCGCATCGGCCGCGAGCGCGAGCTGCGCAAGCTCGAGGTCAACCGCGAGAAGGACGTCGAGACGGTGCTGATGGAGAAGGCCATCGCCATCCATCAGAAGTCGCTGGAGGAGTCGGCCGCACGTGCCACCGCAGAGGAAGCACGGATACGCGCGACCGAAGCCGCCGAGCGCGTCATCACCGCACGCGAGAGCGAAATTGCAAAACGCCGCAAGACCGTCGAGGTGCTGCTCGCCGAGAAACAGGCCGAGGAGACGCGCATCGCGGCCGAGGCCGAGCGCGTGCGCGCGGCGGTCGAGGCCGAGGCGCAGCGGATGCTCAACGAGGCTGAGAACGTGCTCACCGACCAGGCGCGCTACTCGCTGTTCCGCAGAAAGCTGCTCGACCGGATCGAGGGCATCGTGCGCGAGAGCGTCAAGCCGATGGAGAAGATCGAGGGCATCCGCATCCTCCAGGTCGACGGGCTCAACGGTAACGGCCATGGCGGCAATGGCGGCCGCAGCGCCACCGACGAGGTGATCGACTCGGCGCTGCGCTACCGCGTCCAGGCGCCGCTGATCGACTCGATCCTGTCCGACATCGGCGTCGAGGGTGGCAGTCTCGCCAAAATGCCGGGCCTGATCCGCGAGGCCCGCGACATGCAGGGGATCAAGGATTCGGCGCGCAAGAGCGGCGGTGGCGGCGACAAGCCGGCCGCCTCCTCGCCTGCAGCCGAGGGCGGCGAGCCGCCGGCCGAGCGCGGGCCCAGAAAGAAAAGCTGAGGTCTTAACCATGGCCCGCGTCTACGTCTCCACCGTCGTCAACGCCCGCAACGACCGCGTCTGGGCGCGGGTACGCGATTTCAATGGCATGCCGAACTGGCATCCGGCGATCGCGGAAAGCCGCATCGAGGGCGGCGAGCCCTCCGACAAGATCGGCTGCGTCAGGGATTTTCGCCTGCGCAATGGCGACCGCATCCGCGAGAAGCTCCTTGGCCTCTCCGACTACGACATGTTCTGCACCTACTCGATCCTGGAATCGCCGATGGGCGTGGAGAACTACGTCGCGACGCTGCGGCTGACGCCGGTCACCGACGGCGACCAGACCTTCATGGAATGGACCGCCGAGTTCGACTGCGCGCCCGAGCGGGAAACCGAGCTCGTCAACAATATCGGCGGCGGCGTCTTCCAGGGCGGTTTCGACGCCCTGAAGCGCGTGTTCGGAGGCTAAGCGTGCCGCATATCGTCAAAAGCACGATTTTGGACGCCCCGACGGACGCGGCGTGGAACGTGCTGCGCGATTTCAACGGCCACGACCGCTGGCATCCGGCGGTTGCGACCTCCTCGATCGAGCGCGCGCAATCCGCCGACAAGATCGGCTGCGTCAGGCGCTTCAAGCTCAGGGATGGCTCCGAGCTGCGCGAGCAATTGCTCGCGCTCTCCGACCTCGAACAATCCTTCAGCTATTGCCTGCTCGATACGCCGGTGCCGATGTTCAACTACGTCGCTCATGTCCGCCTGTTGCCGGTGACCGATGGCGACCGCACTTTCTGGCATTGGGAATCGCGCTTCACCACGAAGCCGGAGGATCGCGACCGCATCACCCATATGGTCGCGGAAGACATCTACCAGGCCGGATTCGAGGCAATCCGCCGCCACCTGAAGGAGGCCGCCTAGCCATGGCTGTAACGGTGAAAACATTTGCCAGTGCCGGCGAAGCCGCCGGGGCATTATCCTCGGATCGTAGCGCGCGCTATCTCGGCGGCGGCACGCTGGTGATGCGGGCGCTCAACGAGGGCGACGTGTCGGTATCGACCATCGTTCGCGCCAGCGACCAGGCGCTGACCCGGATCGACGCGTCAGGCCCGCGCATCACGCTGGGAGCCGGCGTCAGCTTCGCGCGCGTCCTCGCCGAACGCGACCTCGCCTTCCTGCACGCACCCGCCCGTTCGATCGGAGGCCCCGCCGTGCGCAACATGGGCACGGTCGGGGGCAACCTGTTCGCCCCAAACCCCTATGGCGATTTCACGGTCGCGCTGCTGGCGCTCGACGCCACGGTCGCCGTGCAAGGCGGCTTCGGCGCCCGCGACATTGCGATCGAGGAGTTCCTGCAATCGCGCGAGCGACAGTCCGGCGCGCTGGTGCTCTCGGTTTCCTGCACGCGGCCGGCCAGCGCGGAGGCCTTTCGCTATCGCAAGATCGCCCGCATCAAGCCGAAAGGCGGCTCGGTCATCACGCTGGCCGCGCATCTGCCGATGAGCGGCGGGCGCATTGCCGGCGCCCGGATCGCGCTGGGCTCGATGGCGCCAACACAGATCCGCGCCAAAGGGGCGGAACGTGCACTCGAAGGACGCACGCTCGATGCCGCGAACATCAATGCAGCCGCCTCCGCCGCAATCGAGGGAACATCGCCATCCGACAATGCGCTCGGCAGCGCCTGGTACCGCCGCGAGATCGTCGGCGTGCATCTGCGCCGTTTGCTATCCGGTCAGGAATAGACGGGGATCGCCATGTCCAAGACACCTCTGCAGTTCCGTCACAATGGCCGCGACGTCGCGATCTTCGTCGACGGCGGCACCAATCTTCTGGTCGCCTTGCGCGAGCTGATCGGTGACATGACGCCGAAATTCGGCTGCGGCCAGGGTGGCTGCGGCACCTGCAGCGTGCTGATCGACGGGGAAATCCACCTCTCCTGTCTGACGCTCGCCGAGACCGTCGCCGGCCGCTCCGTCGAGACGCTCGACGGCCTCAAGCAGGGACCGAACCTGCATCCGCTCCAGCGTGCCTTCGCCGACAATTTTGCCGCCCAATGCGGCTACTGCACGCCGGGCATGCTGATGGCCGCAAAGGCGCTGCTCGACCGCAATCCCTCGCCGAGCCGGACCGACGTGATCGAGGCGATCTCCGGCAACATCTGCCGCTGCACCGGCTACGAGCCGATCATCAATGCCATCCTCGCCGCCGCCGGCGGCCGGGCCAGCGCCTGAGGTCAGACCATGCTGGAACTACGCAAGGACATCTTCGCCGACGAGCGCGACGACAATCTCAAGGAGATTGGCAAGGGCACGCAGCGCCAGGACATGCTCGGCCACATCACGGGCACGTCCAGTTACTTCAACGACCACAAGCTGCAAGGCATGCTGCACCTGAAGGTCGTACGCTCGACCCAGGCCCATGCAAGGCTGCGCCGTATCGATACCGCGGATGCAGAACGCTCGGCCGGCGTTCGCCGGATCATCCGCGGCACTGATGTGCCGGTCAATCTCAACACGCTCCTGAGCCTGATCAACTTCGGCAAGGACGACGAGCCGTCGCTCGCCGTCGACAAGGTCCGCTACAAGGGCGAACCGATCCTCGCCATCGTCGCCGACAGCGAGCGGGAGGCGTTCGAGGCCATCGCAAAGGTCAAGATCGATTACGAGCCGCTGCCGACCGTGTTCGACGTCGAGGATGCGCTCAAGCCCGGCGCGCCCGTGGTCAACGAGACCTATCCGAAGAACGCTTTCATCTATCACGACGTCTACGATCACCAGCGCTTGCGTTTCGGCGATGCCGACGCCGCGCTTGCGACCGCCGACCACGTGCTCGAACAGCGCTACCAGATGTCGCCGATCGAGCACGCGCCGACCGAGACCAATGGCGCGATTGCCGCGCCCGACACCAATGGCCGCTACGTCGTCTACACCTCGACCCAGGCGCTGTTCTTCTCGGTCGACACCTGCGCCAAAATCCTGGACGTCCCCTCCAACACCTTCCATTTCATCGGCGGCACCGTCGGCGGCGGCTTTGGCGGCAAGGTGGATACCCTGACCGAACCGCTCGCGATTCTCGGCGCAATGCTGACCGGGCGTCCCGTCCGCTACGTATTCGGGCGCGAGGAGGAGATGCAGTATGGCCCACCGCGCGGCGCCGAGCGCATCTACATCAAGGACGGCGTGATGCGCGACGGCCGCATCGTCGCGCGCAAGATCCGCGCCTATTTCGACAGCGGCGCCTACACGCGACTGTCGAGCTATGCCGCGGTGAAGTGCGCCGCGCATCTGCCCGGCCCTTACACCATCCCGAACGTCTACGGCGACGTCTACTGCGTCTTCACCAACCGCACACCGGCCACCGCCATGCGCGGCTTCGGCGTCACCGCGATGGACTTTGCCATCGAATGCCAGATGGACAAGCTCGCAAACCTCGTCGGCATGGACCCGATGGAGTTCCGCATCCTCAACGCCTATCGCGACGGCGACATGAAGGCGCACCGGCGCGAGGCCAAGAACACGGCGCTGATCGAATGCGTCCAGGTCGCGGCCGAAAAGGCCAAATGGCCGATCCGCGACGAGTTCAGGCGCGCCTCCTCCCGCAAGGATGGCGGCGGCAGCCGCGCCGCAATCCCGCCGACGCCAACGGAACAGCGTGCGCGGCCCGCTGTACCCGCACAGCAGCGCACGAGCTATGACCGCGCGCCCGTGACCGCGACGCGAGAGCCGCCGCGCGAACCACCGCCGCCGGCGCCGCCACCTCCTCCGCCGCGCCCGGCCGCCCCATCGCACGGCGCCACCCGCTTCTCCTCCGTCTTTGGCACCAGGAGACGCTGACATGACCAGGCATCGCGGACGCGGCATGGCGTCAATCAACTATCCCATCGGCATGAACCTCGGCGGCGATCCGAGCCAGGCGCTGGTCCACTCCAATCCCAGCGGGAAGTTCACGGTGGCGCTGTCATCGATCGATCTCGGCCAGGGCATGAAATCGGTGACGCGGCAGATTTGCGCCGAGACGCTCGGCGTGCCCGTCGAGGACGTCTATGTCGACACGGCGGACTCCGACACCGGTCCGCATTGCATGGGCTCGTTCGCCTCGCGCGGCACCCACCGCGTCGGCAACGCCGTGATGGCTGCCGCCCGCGAAGCGCGCGGCGTGATGATGGAAGCCGCGGCCGAGGAATTGGAGGTCAACGCGGCCGATCTCGACACTGACGGGCGTGGCAACATCCATGTCAAGGGCGCGCCGCATCGCTCGATCTCGACCAAGGATGTCGCGATCGCCGCGCAATTCAAGCAAGGCAAGACCATCTCCGGCCGCGGCATCTTCCTGGTGCCGCTGTCCAACGTTGACCCTGAAACCGGCGAGATGTCACCGGCGACCTGCTATGCACATGCCTGCCTCGTCGCCGAGGTCGAGGTGGATGATGAGACCGGTGAGGTCGCGATGGTCCGGATGGACTCCGCCTATGAGCTCGGCCGTGCGCTCAACCCGCGGCTCGTCGAGCAGCAGCTCGTCGGTGGCGCCTGGATGGGTGTCAGCCATGCGCTCTACGAGACGCCGGAGCCGTACTATCCTGACCCCGTTCACGGCCCCCGCGACTTCGTCGAGTATCTCATGCCCGGTCCCGGCGACATCTGTCCGCACGATATTGCAGTGCTGGAGCGTCCTGCCCCTGATGGTCCGTTCGGGGGGAAAGGCCCCGGCGAGATGTGCGCCAACCCCGTCCTCCCTGCCGTTGCGAATGCGATCTTCAACGCGGTCGGCGTGCGCATCGACGAGTTGCCGATCACCCCCGAAAGGGTGTTGCGCGCGATCAAGGCGCAGGGCGGCGCCCGCCCGCAGGCGCGGCGCTAGAGGATCGGCCGTGGCGGTCCGCAGCAACATCGTCGGCATCGACAGCCCGGAGGCGCTGGAGAAGGCACTTCGCGCGGCCTATTACCTCGCCGACGAGGGCCTTGCGACCGCCGCCTATCTCGGTCTCGCGCTCGGAAAACCGCTGCTGCTCGAGGGTGCTCCCGGCGTCGGCAAGACGGAGGCGGCCAAGGCCATCGCCGCCGTGCTCGGCCGCCGCCTCATCCGCCTGCAATGCTACGAAGGCATCGACGCGTCTGCTGCACTCTATGAGTGGAACTACCCGCGCCAGATGCTGGCGATCCGCCAGGCCGGCGACGAGAGCATCGACATCTATGGCGAGACGTTCCTGATCGAGCGGCCGATGCTCGCGGCGCTCCGTGCGCCCGATTCCACCGTGCTGCTGATCGACGAAATCGACCGCGCCGACCAGGAGTTCGAGGCCTTCCTGCTCGAATTCCTCTCCGACTTCCAGATCTCGATTCCCGAGCGCGGCACGGTGCGCGCGGCGGAGCGCCCCGTGGTCGTGCTCACCTCGAACCGGACGCGCGACCTGCACGAAGCCTTGCGCCGCCGCTGCGTCTATCACTGGATCGACTATCCCACGGCCGAGCGCGAAGCGCGGATCATCATGATGCGCGCCTCCAGCGTCGCCGAGGCCACGGCCCGCGCCGTCGTCGCAGCCGTAGAGAAATTGCGGCGCGAGCCGTTGAGCAAAGCGCCGGGGATCGCCGAGGCCGTCGACTGGGCCGAGGCCGCGACGCTGCTGCACAAGGGCGGCGCACGCTGGCCTGATGCCTTCAAGCGCTCGATCGGCGTAGCCTTGAAGGACGAGGAAGACCTGCATTTCATCTCGCCGCGGCTCGACGCGATGCTCGCGGAGGCGACCGCATGAGCATCGAGCCGCAACTCCCGCGCGCCGCACGCATCTTCGTCGCCTTCGTCCCGCTTCTGCGCGCGAACGGCTTTGCCGTGGCGCCGGAGCAAACGACGACGTTCCTGGCGGCGATCGAGCTGCTCGGCCCGGGCAGTATCGAAGATGTCCGACAAGCTGCCCTGGCGACGCTGGCTCCGCCGCCCGAACGTCGCGCCACCTTTGACCGGCTGTTCGATCTCCATTTCCGCGGCAGCGAGGCGATCGGACGTGACGACGAGGGCGAGGACGACGAGACGGTCCGGCTCCAGGAAGAGGGCCGCGGCGACGAGGAGCCGCTTCTCTCCGACGACGCCAGCGAGTCGGGCCTCACCGCGACCCGAACAGAGGCCCTGGTCGAGCGCCGCTTTGGCGTGACGTCGACCCTGGACGCGTTACGGCGCCTGGCGCGTGAAGCTCCGAGGCGTTTGCCGCGACGGCGCGGCCACCGGCGCATGCGCGCCCGCCGCGGACCGTTTGCCGACCTTCGCCGCACCTTGCGCGACACCGTCCGCAGCGACGGCGAGATCCTGCGGCTCGGCCACCTCAAGCGGCGGCAGCGGCCACGCAAAATACTGCTGCTGATCGACGTGTCCGGCTCGATGAAGAGTCGCACCGAAGAGAACATGAAGCTCGCGCATGCGCTGGTGCAGGCGGCGCCCAATGTCGAGGTCTTCACCTTCGGCACGCGGCTGACGCGCGTCACCCGTCCGTTGCGGGTGAAGCGTCGCGAGCAGGCGTTGAACGCGGCCGCCCACCTCGTCAGCGATTGGGACGGCGGCACCCGCATCGGCGACGCGCTACAAGCCTTCCTCGGCGTGCCACGGTTTGGCGGCTACGCGCGGGGTGCTGCCGTGGTGATCGTCTCCGACGGACTCGAGCGCGGTGAACCCGACGCACTTCGTGACGCCGTCGCAAAATTGTCGCGGCGGGCCTGGCGGTTGAGCTGGCTGTCGCCGCTCGCCACCAGCCCCGCCTTCCGCCCGCAGACGGAGGCGCTCATTGCCATCGAGCGCTTCGTCGACGACCTCGCGGATGGCGGTTCGAGCGCGTCGATCGTCGCGCACATTCTGGCATTGGGACGAAGGAGAGCGGCGTGACCGATATTGTCGACGGCCATCATCACATCTGGCGGCAAGCCGACCTGCCCTGGCTGATCGGCCCGATGCAGCCGCGGATCTTCGGTCCCTACGAGCCGATCCGGAGCGATTATCCGATCCAGGAGTATCTCGACGATCTCAAGGGCACTGGCGTCACCCGCTCGGTGTATGTGCAGACCAACTGGGCCAACGACCGCTTCGAGGACGAGGCCGCCTGGGTGCAACAGACCGCCGACGAGCATGGCTGGCCGCACGCGATCGTCGCTTATGCCAATTTCTCCGTCGAGGACGTCCGGCCGCAGCTCGATCGCCTCAAGCGCTATCCGCTCGTGCGCGGCGTACGCATGCAACTGCACTGGCACGAGAACCCGCTCTACCGCTTTGCGGCCCGGCCCGATCTCTGCGCCGATCCAATGATCCGCCGCAACGTCGCGCATCTCGCCGACTATGGCTGGAGCTTCGACTTGCAGGTGTTCACCCCGCAGATGCCCGAGGCCGCGGAGCTGGCCGACGCTTGCCCGAAGGTGACCTTCATCCTCCAGCATGCCGGGATGCTCGAGGACCCCTCGCCGGCAGGCCGCGCCGCCTGGCGCGCCGGCATGGCGCGGCTTGCGGCCTGCCCGAACGTGGTGTCGAAACTCTCCGGGCTCGGCACCTTCATCCATAGCAACGATCCTGCGCACATCGCCGCCGTGCTTGCCGACACCGTTGCGATCTTCGGCGCTGAGCGTTGCCTGTTCGGCTCCAATTTCCCGATCGAGAAATTGTGGACCAGCTATCGCGAGCTCGTCGATGCGTTTCGCGCAGCGGCCGCACCGTTCAGCCCGGCGCAGCAGGACGCGATCTTCAGGACCACCGCGAGCCGTGTCTACCGGCTTGGGCAGTAACGATTACAGAAATGAGGCAGGAGGGGACGCGAATGGCGCTGGAGATCAAGATCCTGGACTATGGCGATATCGAGCTGGAATCGAGCTTCCTGGTGCTCGGTCGCGACTGCGGCCGCACCCGCCGCGTTCTCACCCTGGGCTTCCTGATCCTTGGCGGCAAATATCCGGTCGTGGTCGACACCGGCTATCGCTCCAATCAGATCATGGGGACGCTGGGCATGCGCGGCCTGCAATACCACGAGAACATGATCGAGAACCAGCTTGCGCGCCACGGCGTGCGCATGGGCGACGTTCGCTTCGTCTGCCATACCCATCTGCACATCGACCATGCCGGCAAGGACGATTTGTTTCCGATGAACACGACCGTCGTCCTCAATCGCAAGGAGCTCGAATATTCCGTTTCCGGCCTGATGCATCCGCAATATCCGGCGCCCGACATCAAGCACCTGATCGACCGCCTGCACACCAAGAGCGCGCTGCGCTTCCTCGACCTGGAGATCACCGGCCCGATTGAGCTGATGCCCGGCGTCTATTGCGACGCAGCCAATGCCCACACCGAGGGCTCCATGAACATCATCGTTGAAACCGCCGACGGCATCGCCACGATTTGCGGCGACGTGATCTACGACTTCAACGACCAGATCGTGACGCCCTTCAATGAAATCCACGATTGGGAGCCACGCACCACCGGCAACCACGGCACGAGCAAGCGCGCGGAGAAGGCGGCGATCAAGAAGCTGCTGAGCAACTCGCGTTATCTGCTGCCGGTGCACGACCGTCCCGCCAAGATCGAAGGCGGCAATGTCGTCGGACGACTGCACGACCAGGTCCCCGGACCGATCGTGCAGTCCCTGCCGGAGCGTAACTGGTTCCCAGCCTGAGATCGACCGATGACGCACGTCACCTTGCGCTCCGAATTCGAGACCCTGATCGACCCCTATGCGCCGGTCGCACAGGTCGGCACCGGCTTCAACTTCACGGAGGGCCCGATCTGGCATCCCGTCGATCACTATCTCCTGTTCTCGGACATGCCGGGCGACGTGCGGCGGCGCTGGGATTCGCGGCGCGGCGTCGCGGAGGTCAAGCGTCCCTCGAACAAGTGCAACGGCATGACCTACGATGCCGAGCTCAATCTGATCGTCTGCGAGCATGCGACATCGTCGCTGATCCGCGAACGCCCGGACGGCCGACGCGAGGTGCTGGCCTCGCACTTCCAGGGCCAGGAGCTCAACAGCCCGAACGATGTCTGCGTACATTCATCCGGCGCGATCTATTTCTCCGATCCCTGGTATGGCCGCATGCCGGTCTATGGCGTCGAGCGACCGCGCCAGCTCGGCTTCCAGGGCGTCTATCGCGTCATGCCCGGCAGCGAGCCGAAGCTCGTCGTCGACCGCAACCTGTTCGATCAGCCGAACGGGCTGTGCTTCTCACCGGACGAGAGGCTGCTCTATGTCAATGACACCGTGCAGGCGCTGATCCGCGTCTTCGATGTCGATGCGGACGGCTCGCTCGCCAATCCCCGCGTGTTCGCAAGCGGCATCCGCTCCGAGCTCGAACCCGGTCTGCCCGACGGCATGAAGTGCGATCAGCACGGCAATGTCTGGGTCACCGCACCCGGCGGCGTCTGGGTCTATTCGCCGCGCGGCGAGCTGCTCGGCAAGGTCCGCGTGCCCGAACTCGTCGCCAACCTCGCCTGGGGCGGTCCGGATTTCCGCACGCTGTACCTGACCTCGACCCATTCGCTGTACGCGATCCCGACCAAAGTCGGCCCGCGGCATGAGCCGTATATGAGCGGCCGGCGAAGTAGCGGCGGCGCAAGCGCGAGCGCCGCGCCCACGGCACCGATCCTCGCCGAAGGCGAGATGCGGCTCGATCCCCAGCGCTGCGCCATGATCATCCAGGACCTCCAGAACGATGTCGTCATGGATGGCGGCGCATTTGCCGATTCCGGCGCCCCCCAACATGCGCGCCAGCAGCATGTGATCGAGAACGTCCGCCGTCTCGCGGAGACCGCGCGCGCCCGCGGCGTCGCCATCATCCACGTCTGGTTCATCGTCGAACCCGGCGCGCCCGGCGTCACGCTGAATGCGCCGCTGTTCGAGGGCCTCGTCGACAGCAGGGCGATGGTGCGCGGAAGCTGGGGCGCGGCGCCCGTGTCCGGCCTCGAGCCGCGGCCCGGCGATTTCGTCGTCGAGAAGATGCGCATGAGCGCGTGGGAGGGCACGCGGCTGGAGACGATCCTGAAAGCCACCGGGCGCGACATGATCATCAACACCGGTGCCTGGACCAACATGTCGGTCGAGCACACCGCGCGGACCGGCGCCGACAAAGGCTACTTCATGATCGTGCCCGAGGACTGCTGCTCGACCATGAATGCCGACTGGCACAACGCCTCCATCAACTTTGCCATGCAGAACGTCGCCGTCGTGACCAGGACGGACACGGTCATCAAGGCGCTGGGATGATACGCGGTGCCGAAGCTCCTGCACCTTTCCTGCTCGCCCCGCCCCGACTCCGAATCGAGTGCCGGCGCGCAGGTCTTCATCGAAGGCTTTCGTCAGGTCCATCCCGATTGGGACATCGACGTCGTGGACCTCTGGCGCGAGCGGATGCCTGACTTCGCCGGTCCCATCCTCGAAGCCAAATATGCCCGCATGAATGGTACGGGCTTCAGCGATCCTCAACGCGACAGTTTTGCCGAGGCAGAGCGCTTGGCGTTGCGCTTTTCACTGGCCGATCGCGTGTTGATCTCGACGCCGATGTGGAACTTCAACATCCCCTACAAGCTGAAGCAGTTCATCGACGTCATCGTCCAGCCCGGGCTCACCTTTCGATTCGATCCGTCGCAGGGATATGTCCCTCTGCTGAAGGACCGGCCGACACTGGTGGTTCTCGCCAGCGGCAGCGATTTTTCCACCGGCATGAACCGCGGCCGCATCGATATGGCAACACCCTACTTGCGGGAAGTACTTCGCTTCATCGGCATCAACGACGTTCGCTTCGTCGCGATCGGGCCGACCACCGGACCATCGCAACCCATTAGAGATGCCCGCGACAGGGCATCCAAGCGCCTCGCCGCAATGGCTGCGCGGTTCTGATGAAGCTGCGAGCGGCTGTACGGTTATTCCGTGCGCCCCGATCGAATCCTCATGGGGCCGTTTCGCGCAAGAGCTTTTCCCGGCGCAGAGGCGAGATCGCCGACAAGGACAGGGAACGACGAAGGGCCTTCCGAACCGGAGGGTGCCGGAACGCAAAATGGCAGATGACGCTATCGAGGCTCTCATCGACGTCGCGCATGCGATGTCCATGAAAGGCCATCCACTTCTCGATCCGGCGCACGCCCGAACGTCCCAGCCCTGGCTGAGCAAGAAGTTCGGCCTTGGTATGGAGCGATGCAATCTCCAGGAGATAGTTCATGCGCGTCAACGGCTCTCTGCCGATCAGCGCCGCAAGCGGGCTGTGAACCAGTATGACTGCAATCCGCTCCGGCAAATGACTGTGGCTTTGCTTGAGAGCGAAGGCTTTCCTCACCGTCAGTTCCACCCGAACCTGCAAACATTCCAAAGATTGTTCTAAGAAGACCTCTAGCAGAGCCGTTTAGCGTTGTCTCATTGTACACGCCCCGGTTGATCTCGATTAGACAAGTTCTAGATCGAGGAAGCTCCAAATCGATATCGGAACACGCCAAATGGTGTCCATCGGATATCGCGAATGCATGGAGATGAGGCAGCTGGAGGCGGAATGCGGACCATTTATAAGTGCGTTGCCGGCACCGCTTGCAAGCGAGACTTTCGTTTGGTCGATCGCCGTCAAGTCTGCGGCTCCGCTCAGTCAATTGCGCCTGCGATCCCTGTCGGATCCGCGTATTCGAGGTCCAGTCGAGTTCCAGAATCCGCCAGAGATCCTCTTGTGGCTGGGCGCGACACATCACTTGCGTAGCGCGACGTTCGGCAGCAAAGCAACGCTCCGTGTCGACGAAGCCAAGATGCTGCTCAACGCCGACGAATCCAGGCATCTTGCGCGGTTTCGCCACGCGGAAGATCGAATGAGCTATCTTGCCGCACACGCTGGCGCGCGCCTCCTGTTGGCAGCCGTGACGGGGCAGGCAGCCGACCGGATGCGAATTGAGACATCTCCGCTGGGTAAACCGCGACTCGTTGATGCCCCTGCAGGCCTCGACTTCAGCTTGAGCCACGCCAGAGGCGCAGTCACCGTTGCAGCGGCATACATGCCCATCGGGGTGGATATCGAGCCGCTCAGGCAAATAACCGATCTGGACGCCATGGTCGAAATCGCCTTGTCGCCGGAGGAACGCAAGACCCTCGCGAGAACGCCCGAAGCGCTGCGATCCCGTCACTTTCTCCGCTACTGGACGTTGAAGGAGGCAATCCTCAAGGCCGCAGGCGTCGGTCTTGCGGTTTCACCGCATACATTGATCGTCGATGCGGGATCGTCTCCGGCCGTGCTGGCCGTGCCGGATGCACTTGGTACGGCCGCGCAATGGCGCGTCATCACCGCGAGCTAGGCGATGAGTTCCCGGCGTGAAATTGTCGAGAGCAGTGACTCCGCAATCTCCTGGGAACGCACGGCAAGAACCGAGAGCAGCGTATCGCTCAGGCCGTGAGAGGATTCCGAGTAGCCCTGGAGGTGGATCTGCGGCCGGAATGCCGGGCTGGTGACGAGCCTGTAATTACGATCCAGCGCCGCATCGCGAATGTAGCGGCGGACCGGCTCGAGGAACCCGTGCGGCGTTTCCCTGTCATATCCCGTCGCCAGGATCACGACGTCATAGGTCGAACGAAGGCTTTCGCCACGGAATTTGTCGACCAGGGCGATTTCGATGCCGTTCGGTCCCGCATTCACGTTCGTAATCTCGCTGCGGGGACGCAATCCGATCCGTTCATCGCCACCGACGCGCTGCTGATAGAGCAGCCGGTACAGCTGATCCAGCAGATCGGAATCGACCACGGCATAGTTCGTATTCCGGAAGTTGCGGACGATTGCGTCCCGCCGCTCGGCAGGCTGCGCGTAGACAAAATCGGTATAGTCAGGGTTGAAGATCTCGTTGACGAAGGGGCTGCCGTCGGACGGCTTCAGGGCATGGGCGCGAAAGATCAGGTCGATGCGCGCCTCGGGACGTCTGCCATGGAGGTCGACCGTCACCTCGGTTGCGCTCTGTCCGCCGCCGACGACGGCCACACGCACGGCCCTATCACGCGGGACGAGGCGATCGATCAGGTCGAGATAGCGGCTGGAATGCAGCAGCCTGCGGTCATCAGCAGCCTTGCCAAATACCTGCGGAATGTATGGCTGGCCTCCAACCGCGACCACGAGATTTCGTGCGAGGCGCACGGTCTCGCCGCCGATGAGCGAACGTGAATGCACCCGCAACGACGTTACCGTCTGCCCCGCCATCACCGGCTCGACGGCGATGATGGTTTCGCCGTAAGCCGCTTGCGACTTGAAATGGCCCGCCACCCACTGGAGGTAATCATTGAACTCGACCCGGCTCGGATGGAACGTCCGGCAGTTGATGAAATCCAGCAAGCGGCCACGCTTGTGCAGATAATTCACGAAGGTGAAGGGACTGGTCGGATCGCGCAACGAGACCAGATCCTTGAGAAACGATATCTGCATGTCGCTGCCTGGAAGCAGCATGCCACCGTGCCAGGTGAAGTGTGGCTGCTTCTCCACGAACAGCGGCGCGCATTTCAGGCGCGATCGCTTCGCGCATTCGTCCAATGCGATGGCGAGCGCGAGATTGGAAGGCCCGAATCCGACGCCAATGACGTCCTGCTCGATCGCAAGTTGATGAGACATGAAGCCGCGCTCCGCTCGCGCTTTAGGACGAGACCGCCGGACCGGCGGCTGCCGGAAGCCAGAGCCGATCGCCGAAGAAGCGTTCGCGCAACAGCATCACCAGGGTCGCCCGCTTGTGGGGAAAGTCGAAATTCTTGATCTTCGCAAACCCCGAGCGTTCGAGATTGCGAAGCTGCTGGGAATGCGCCGCCGCCGGCTCCCCGACAATCCGCTGCGTACGGCAATCGTCGAGAAACATGTAGTGCATCAGCGAGGGCAACCACGCGCTGATGTAGTGACGGCCGCGAAAGGCATCCTCGCCCACGACCACGTGCCAGCCCCGGTCATAGTCGCCGGCATCATAAAACGGCGCGATGCGATTTTCCTTCGCCCAATAAAGCTCGAAATAGCCAAACGGCTCATCGCCGAAGCAGCCTATGAGCGGCAGCATATGAGGATCGGCCAGGATGCCGGCCAGATATCGTCGATGCTTGTCGAGATCGCCCGCTTCGTTCCAGAACGCATCGACGCGGGGGTCGTTCATCCAGCGGTGCAACAAGTGGAGATCGTTCTCGAGGTCGGCCACGCGAAACGAGATGGCCTCCGACAGCCAGGGAATGAACCGGCCATACACTTTTCCGGTCGGTTTTACGGCGCGTCGCGGATGCCGCCGACCGTCCGTCATGACATGAAATTGAGGCAATGGCGGTCGCCCGGGATTCACCAGCCAATTATCGGGGCGCTGCATGACCAATTCGGGAAACAGCACCAGCTGCTCCTCGGACATGATGACGAGGCCACTCTCCATCAACTCCCGCGCAAGCGATACTCCATCGGGGAAATGCAGCACGAGCCGATCAACGCCCGGCCGCCAGGCGAACAGCGCCTCGGCGGATGCCGATACGGCCCGTGCCGCAAGCTCACGGTCTTCCGACGCATTCAGGACATCGAGGTGATCGATCCGCTCTCGAAGGCGCAGTTCCAGCGCCGTCACGTCGTTGGCAACGACGCGAAGACGATCGCCTTCCTGGAACACGGTCAGAGCGGAATATGGGCCGACCGGGAACGCACGAGGTCCGGTCCCGGAATCCGAAGCCTTGTTCATCCGGCCCTCGCATCTCGATCATCGTTGACGCGTGGTGTAAATCACTCGCGTACAGGCTGACAAGAAATGCGCGCACACGCAGATTAGATTCTCTACAAATCTGACAACCTGTCGCAAGATGGGATCGCATGTTGTCGACCGCGTGCGACAAAAAAACACCCGCGCTTCGCCACAATATGTCTAAAGCGACGCGTCGGTTGGAACTGCGGAAGACCCCGCGACGTTATCTGCCTTCGCTTCGCTCGCGACGATCTTGCCTTCGCGCAGCCGCACGAGGTGATCCGCAATCCCGAAATAGCGATCGTCGTGAGAGATCACGATGATGGTCTTTCCGAGACGCTTCAGGTCGGGCAGCAACTCCGTGTAGAAGATGTGCCGGAAGGCCGGATCCTGATCGGCGGCCCACTCGTCAAATACGAGGACGGGCCTTTCCTCGAGCCAGGCATTCATCAGCGCCAATCGCTTGCGCTGTCCGGTCGACAGATCCGTCGTCGTAAACACGCCGTTCTCGACCGAGACCTTGTGCGCGACTTCCAACCGCTGGAGGTAGCGCTCCGCGACATCCGGAACCACGCCTTCTCCACGTATGAGATCCTCGAACAGATAGTAGTCGGAGAAGATGGTCGTGAAGAGCTGGCGGTAATCGTCCCGCGTCTCCGTCAGGACGGGCAGGCCGTCGCGAAGCACCGTGCCACCGTGCGGCGCATATAGACCCAGCAACAGCTTGATGAGTGTCGTCTTTCCGCTTCCATTCTGCCCCACGATGAAAACGATATCGCCCTGCCGAACGAGCAGATCGACCGGCCCGAGGACGAAGGGATCGCTGCCCGGCACAGCGCGAAAGGCATAGGTGACGCCGCGAAGCTCGATGGATTCGATCGCGAGCTTGCCCGGCGCACCGGGAGCAGTGGCCAGCAGATCGTGCTCGGGGGACGAGAACTGCTCCGAGAGCTCCGCAATACGGCGCATCGCGACCTGGGCGCGGCCAAGCGCCGGCAGGATGCCGATGACCTGATCAATGGGTCCGCGCATATAGAGCAGCACCAGCACGAAGCCACTGGACACCGCGGCAGGGCTGTCGGGCCACAGGAACGGACGCAAGGTCAGCGCCACGCCGATCACGACAAAAAACAGCATCGTCCCGAACGCCCGCGCCGTCACGAACAGATTGATCGATCTGATCTGCACCGAGCTGATCCGGTCGACGGTGCGCTGGAGTTGCTCGACATAGACGCGCCGACGGCGGACGCGATTGAGACGCAGCTCCTTGGCGCCCTCGGCGATCGCGCGATACTGCTTGTGCAGCTGATCCTCCGAATCGCGCGCGGCACTGAAGCCGCGGACGCCTCGCGTCCTTGCATATCCATGCGCCAGCGATCCGAGGACGATGACGGCTCCCGTGATCAGGAAAAGCGGCCAGGACAGCACCGCCAGGTAAACCATGCAGCCGAGCGCGATCACCAGCGACACGAAGAAGGACGAAAAGAAGAACGCGAAATCACTGATCGTATCGACATCCTGCGTGAGCACCGGGATCAGGCGATGCGTCCGGTAGATTTCGAGCTGATCGATCGGCGCGGCCAGGATCCTGGCAGCCAGCGACTTGCGGAGCTCGGCGATGATCCGCTGTCCGACATAATTGGCGCTGATATCGGCGCCGATGGAACCGATCAGGATCAGGAGGCACAGGCCAGCGAATGCGAGAAGTAGCGTTACGACGTCGGCCTGCGTGGCATAGAGCCCGTGATTGACGACCGCGAGCAACGCCGCGACGCTGGCGCCGCCAACCAGACCCAGAACGATGCCGCCGAGCACGAGCGGCCAGTAAGGCTGCAGGAGATGCAGGATCTGCGCCGTCAGGCCGCTTCGTGAGTTCATTGTGAGAGCCGCGCTGGAAGGGGGACCTGAAGCGAACCTATACGGCCCGTCGCGATCAGAACAAGCCGTGCCGATGTGATGCGAATACATGATGGCGGCACCGCTCTTCCAGAGCTTATTTTTCCGCCTTTTTCGATGGATTCTAATTTGGGATCGGCTATGCCTTTAATATGATGCGGGTAGTATCGCTTTTGCATCGCAGCCGGCGAGCGAGCAGGATTTTTATCCAGCGCCGTGCCAGGCCGCGACATCCCGACATCGAAGCGCTTGTAGGCCCGCATCGGACAGGCCCGATGGAGAATGACTTTGGACCCGCTAATCTCAGAAACCCGCATCGCGCTTCCCGATGCCGCCGGACTCGCTGCGCGGATGGTCGATCATCTGGCCGAACATGACATTGCCTTCGAGGACCGGGACGGCCTCATGGTGGCGAAACTGCCGTTCGGCACCAGTTCCCTCGCCGTCGAGGCCGAAGCGCTCAGGATCCGCGTCGAAGCCAACGACAAGGGCAATCTGGAAATGCTGCGCTCGGTCGTCGCCTCGCATGTGATCGAGTTCGCGGGCGACATTGCCCCGACCATCGTTTGGTCCGGTCATGAATCCAACGGCGGCATGCTGGCCAACTTCCGTGAGGTGCGGCTGAAGGCCGCGATCACCCTGACGCCGCACATGCGCCGGCTGACCTTCACCGGCGACGACATCGCCCGTTTCGTGAACGACGATGACTTGCACGTGCGGCTGTACTTCCCACCCACAGGCCTCGCCAAGCCCGAATGGCCGTGGCCCGCCGCGGATGGACGTATCCTGTGGCCAGAGCCCGACCGCAGGCCCCTCACCCGCTATTACACGATCCGCCGCATCGACCTGCAGAGCCGCGAGATCGATATCGATTTCGTGGTTCATGATCACGCCGGACCGGGTTCGGCGTTCGCCGTCGACGCGAAGACCGGCGCCATCTGCGGCATGGCCGGCCCGCTCGGCCGCGGCATCCGTCCGGCGCGCTGGTTGCTGCTGGCGGGCGACGAAACCGCCCTGCCCGCCATCGCGCGAATTCTCGAGACGCTACCGGCGACGACGACGGGCGAGGCCTTCATCGAGGTCGCCGATCGGCGCGAGGAAGTTCCGCTGGTCGCGCCGAGCGGCGTAGAGATCCGCTGGCTGCATCGCGAGGGCCGTCCGGCCGGGACGACGCAGCTGCTGATCGATGCCGTCAAGGCGGTGCGATGGCCCGACCATCGAGAGGTCTTCGCCTGGGTCGCGTGTGAGGCACAGGCGCTGAAAGCCCTGCGCAACCATCTGCGCGACGAGAGAAAGCTCGCGCGTGACCAGCATCTGGCCGTCGCCTATTGGAGCCTGCGCCAACCATGACGTTCCAACAGGCCCAAACGGGCGAAAGGACGCTCGCCTTATCGACCGACATCGCGCAGACCTCACCCGATGCGCCCGCATCCTTATTCGAGCTCGACCAGGTCGGTTTCGCGGTGGCCGGACGCGCACTGCTCGAACCGCTCACCTTGTCGCTTCCCGCGCGCAGCGTCGTCGGCCTGATCGGGCACAACGGCTCCGGCAAGTCGACCTTGCTGAAATTGTTGGCGCGCCAGCAGCCGAGCTCGTCAGGAACAATTCGTTTCGAAGGCCGCGCGCTGCGCGCGTGGAGCGATCGGGACTATGCCCGCAAGGTCGCCTATCTGCCACAGCAAACCCCGCCCGCCGCCGGCATGCTGGTCAAGGAGCTGGTTGCACTCGGCCGCTATCCCTGGCATGGCGCGCTCGGGCGTTTCAGCGACATCGACCGCGACAAGGTCGCAAACGCGATGGCGTTAACCCATATCGAGCCATTCGCGGACCGGCTGGTCGATACGTTGTCGGGCGGCGAGCGCCAGCGGGTCTGGATCGCCATGCTGGTTGCGCAGGATGCCGAATACCTGCTGCTCGACGAGCCGACCTCGGCGCTGGACATCGCCCATCAGATCGAAGTGCTGTCGCTGGTCAAGCAGCTCGCCCGCGAGCGCAATCTCGGCGTGGTCGTCGTGCTCCACGACGTCAACATGGCCGCCCGCTTCTGCGACGAGATCATCGCGCTCCATTCCGGAAAGCTGATTGCCCGCGGCGCTCCGGACAAGATCATGACGCCGGCCGAGCTCGAAACCATTTACGGCATCCCGATGGGCGTGATGCCATCGCCGGATCACGGCCATCTCATCAGCTTTGCGCGATGAGGGCGGTCAGCCGCGCTGCGGCCGCAGCAGCCAGATGAGATAGGGCCCGGCAAGCATCATTGCGAAAATGCCGGCGGGCATCTGGAACGGGAAGATCACCATGCGTCCGGCCCAATCCGCCGTAACCATCAAGGTCGCCCCGATCAGCGCGGCCAGCGCCGCCTGATGCAGCGCGCGCTGCGCGCCCATCATCCGCGCCATGTGTGGCGCGATGAATCCAACCAAGCTCAGAAGACCCACCATCAGCGTCGCCGTTGCCGTCAGCAGCGCCGTCAGCAGCATGATGATGATGCGGCTCCTCGCCAGCGAGATGCCGACCGATCGCGAGGTTGCCGGTCCGAGCGGCAGAATGTCGAGCCAGCGCGACAGCATCGGCACCATGATCAGCAGAATGAGCGCCGCAGCGGCAAGGATCGCGGCCTCGGCCGGACCGATCTGGTAGAGCGACCCCGTCAGCAGCGACAGCAACGTGCCGATGCGTGGATCACCGGTCGCCAGCGCCATGGCGATGACCGCGCCGAACGCCGCGCTCATGGCGACGCCGGCCAGCAGCACGCGTTCCGGACTGAACTCGGACCGCCTGCTGAACAGCAGCACCAGCGCCAGCACGATGAAGGCGCCGATCCCGGCCGCCGCGATCTGCGCCAGCCGTGTGTGCGCGGGAAAGAGATAGAGCAGAACGATCACGCCCATCGCGGCGCCATAGCTGATGCCCATGACCTCCGGCGCAGCCATCGGGTTTCCGGTCATTCGTTGCAGCAGCGTGCCGGCGACCGCCAGCGTCGCGCCCGCGGCCAGCGCCGACACCACGCGCGGCCAGCGCCACGGCCAGAATTCCTGCAAGCCGGACAGCCCGCTCCAATGCCAGCCGTCTGAGCCGACCCCGAGGGCGAGCGCGATCCAGACGGCGAGCAGCAGCAAGGCGAGCGCGAACAGGATCACGCGCCAGGGGTGATCGAGACGCGGCGGGGCGGATGGCGTAAGGCTTCCCATCGGCATGGCGGCCCGCAGCCGTGGCAGCAACACGAGCAACATCGGTGCGCCGATCAGGGCCGTCACCGCGCCGGCCGGCATTTCGCGATACCCCGGCGGAATCAACATCACCAGTTGATCCGTCAGCCACAGCAGCAGGGCACCGCAAAGAGGCGCCCAGATCAACCGGTCGCGAAAGCGGCGCGCGCCTGACAGCATGACGATAGCCGGTGCGGACAGGCCGACAAATCCCATGACGCCGACCACGCTGACCACCGAAGCGCTGAGCGCGATCGCGATGACGAGCGCGCAGACCCGTGCTCTCGTCAATCCGAGACCCAGATTGCGCGCGGTCTCGTCGTCGAAGCCGAGCAAGGTCAGCGGACGAACCATCGCCGCGATCAGGACGATCGAAATCAGGAGCCGCGGCGCCAGGAACGTGACGTTGCTCCAGTCCTGCTGGTTGAGGAAACCGGCGCCCCAGATGAACAGCCCGATCAGATATTCGTGGTTGAGCAACACCAGCGCCTGGGTGGTCACAGCGCAGTAGTAGCTGACGATCAACCCCGCGAGGACCAGGACGACGGGTGACAGCGCACGTTTCCAGGTCAGCCCGAACACGCACAGGAACGCGGCGAATCCGCCGAACAGCGCAATCGACTCCCGGCCGAAGGCCAGCAGCGACGGCGCCCACAGCGTCGTCACGGCCAGCGCCAGATAGGCGCCATTCAGGACACCGATGGTGCTCGGTTCGGCGAGCGGATTGCGCAGCACCTGCTGACAGACGGTGCCGGCGAGACCGAGGGCTGCGCCGGCCAGCAGCGCCACCGCGACGCGCGGAAACACGGTGTAGTGCACGAGCATCTGCTGCGGATCGGTGATCTCGGGCCGCCACAACACCGGCAACCAAGCGCCGGCGGGCAGATATCCGGACAGATTGCGCCACGTGAGCGCGGCCGCGGCCGCCACTAACAACCCGATCAGTATCACCGGATGCATGTCGAAGCCGGACCGCGCCGGCAGCGCATCAACCTTGCTCATGAGTTTCCCGCGGCAGACGTTCGGCGAGAAGACGGGCGAAACGTTCGGCCGCCGGCACGCCGCCATAGAAGAACTGATTGCCCAGGACCGTCAGCCGATGCGACCGAAGCGACGGCAGGGTCTGGAGCACCGGGCTTGCCTTCAGCAAGGCCTCGACGTCGGCGACCCGCGAGGTCATCAGGACCAGTCGCGCGTCCGGAACCGCGGCGAGCACTTCGAGCCCCACACTGGTATATCCCCACGGACCACTCTGTCCGGTCCAGGCATTCTTCAATCCGAACTGATCGAGCACCTCCTGATAGAGGCTGTTCGGACCGAACACGAGCGCACGATTGCGCGCGATCTCGCTGACGAGATAGAGCGGCGTACCTCCGCGGTCTCGAAGCCGCTCACGGTAGTCGGCCATGGCGACGTCGAAGCGCGCGAAATAGGCTTCGCACGCCCCCTGCACCCCGAGACGCTTCGCAAGCTCCATCGTCGAACGGCGTGCCGTGTCGAGAGGATGCCCGCCGGGTCTGAAGATCGTGAACATCTCGACCGGCGCGACCAGCTTGAGGCGGGGTGTGGCGGCCGCGATGCTGGGATCGATGACGATGACGTCTGGCGCGAAGCTCTGTAGCAGCTCGAGATTTGGCTCCGAGCGCAGACCGATCTCCTGCACGCTGGACGGAATGGCCGGCTCGACGACGAGCCGACCATAGCGTTCGATTTCCGGAATCACCAGCGGCACCACGCCGAGCGCCAGTATCGTCTGCGCGCAGGCCCAGCCGAGCGCGGCAACGCGGAGCCCGGATTGCGGCCCGCCGGTCTGGGCAAATGCCATCGGCCATGCACCGGCAAGTGCGGCTCCGCCAATCGCCGCACCCGTGCCGAGAAACGCGCGGCGGGACAGCCTGTGGTCTGGGACAAATTTGCTCATGGGATGCGTTTCAGGAGCCCCTTGCAGAGAGGCCGCGGGACTATGACAGTCATGACATACCCTCGTTCACGCCGCATTTCCATATCAAGCCGCCCTTTCTCCAGCGGAGCGAAAAGCACCGGCCAGCGCCTGCCCGATCGCCGCCCTCGCCTGCAAGGCATCGGCCACGACATTCCCCATCCGCAGGAATTCATGGATCATGCCCGGATAGACGCGCAGGTCGACGGGAACGCCGGCCGCGCTGAGGCGTGTCGCATAGTCGCGCCCCTCATCTACCAAGGGATCGAACTCGGCGAGGACGATGAACGCGGGAGCCAAGCCCGATAAATCCTTCACGGCGAGCGGTGCGAAGCGCCAATCGTCGCGATCGGCATCGTCGCGGAGATATTGCCGGAAGAACCAATCGACGGTGCTGCGCTCCAGGAGATGGCCGGTGCCATATCGGTCGTAGGACGCGGAGGTCTGCCGGGAGCTGAGGCCGGGATAGGCGAGAACCTGAAGCACCGGCTGCGGAAGATCCCTGTTTGTCCGGGCTTCGATCGCGAGCGCGGCGGCAAGCGTCCCGCCGGCGCTGTCGCCGCCGACGGCAACGCGGCGCGCATCGAGCCCGATCGCGCGGCCCTCGCGGCCGATCCAGGCCAGCGCATCGACGGCGTCCTCGAAGGCGGTCGGAAACTTGTGCTCCGGCGCAAGCCTGTAGCCGACCGACAGCACGGCCGCGCCACTGTCCTCGACCAGACCGCGGCACAATGGCTGATGCGAATCGAGGCTGCCGACGACGAAGCCGCCGCCGTGCATGTAGAGAAGGACCGGGACCGGATTGCGATCGCTCTGCGCCTCGCTCGCGTAGAGCCGCGCCTCGATCGTCGCGCCATCCCGCGTCGGCAGCGCAAGACGCCGCTCGCAGGCGAGCGCCGGCGGATCGACATCGAGCAGCGGCGAGGACGCATCGAAGTCGGCCCGCGCCTGCGCAGCGGTCAATTGCGGAAATGGAATGCGCGCGCCGCTTTCGGTACCGGCCTGCACCATCTCGAGCAGTGCGGCAATGTCTGGATCGAGACTCAAGGGCTTACTCCGCCGGTTCCGGAACCGTGTCCTGCGTGGTCGTCGACGCCGTCGCCGGCACGAGCAGGCCGCAGATCTCGTCGAGCAGGCCGGCATGCTTCAGGATCGTGAAATGGTTGTCACCTGCGACGCCGCGGTCGATTGCCTTCGGCAGTTGCACGCTCAGCCGATCGCGCTGCGCCAGGCGAACCGACGTCCACCAGCAGAGCGGCGTGGCTTCGAGGCCACGCGGCAGCGTGGCGTTTTGCGCCAGCCTGTTGAGATGCCGTCCGACGGCGAAGGCGGCGGATAGGTCGTCCGCGCCGAGCGATGCGTCGTCGGCCCGCACTCTCCTGTCCTGCTCCATGATCGCCGCGACAAGATCGCGAATGCTCTCCGGCGTCTCCGCAAGGTCGGCGCCCTTCGCTGCCTCGACCTTGGCCTTGATGCCAGAGGCCGCAGCATTCGGAAGAACCGCCGACAACAATCCGGCGAGGTCATCGGCCCAGTGAGCGATCGTCTCTTGCCCGCTCGATCCATCCGGCTGCCGCGGCACGAAGCTGTCGACCATGGCAAGACAATCGACGCGCGCACCGCCGCGTTCGAGTTCGGCCGCGACGAGACTGGCCAGAAGCCCTCCCAGCGACCAGCCGACCAAGCTATAGGGGCCGCGTGGCTGCATCCGCCTGATCTCCGCCGCGTAGTCCACGGCCATCGCTTCGAGCGAGCTGTCGGTCCACGACGGATCGACCAGCATCCTCGACTGCAGGCCGATCACCTGCCGCCGCCCTTCGAGGCGGCGCGCCAGCGGCCCATAGTCGAACACCGTGCCGAAGCCGCCATGCACGCAGAACACCGGATCGACGCCGCGAACCCCAGCATTCAACGGCAGCAGCGCCGATGGCGCCGGCGCGACGGCGGATGCCGCGGTGGCGCGGCCGGCGAGCAGCGCGCGGATCGTCGGCTTCTGAAGCAGGTCACGCAATTTAATCTCGATTCCGAACGCTTTGTCCTGGCGGAGCCGTGCCACGACCTTGAGGCACAGAATCGAATTTCCGCCGAGCTCGAAGAAATTGTCGGTCACGCCGACCTGCGGCACCTTCAGAATCTCGGACCACAGACGCGCCATCGCCGTCTCTGCCTGGCCTTGCGGCGCGACGAAGCTTCGCATCGTCGCGTCGGGGGCCGGCAATGCACGCCGGTCGATCTTGCCGCTCGACAATGTCGGCAGCCGCTCCAGCACCATGATCCGTGCCGGCACCATATAGGCCGGCAGGATCTGCTTCAGGAAGCCGGTCAAGCGCTCGGCCAGCGCCTCGGCCGCATCGGGCGCGGCATCGCCGGCCGACTTCGGCGCAACATAAGCGACGAGTTGATTTCCGGACGCGCCCGGCACCGCCACGACCGCCGCCTGCGCGACCGCCTCAAAGCGAAGCAGCGAGGTCTGGATCTCTCCGAGCTCGATCCGGAAGCCGTTGACCTTCACCTGGTCGTCGCTGCGGCCGAGATATTCGACGGTGCCGTCTTCGCGCCATCGCGCCAGATCGCCGGTGCGGTAGAGCCGCGCTCCCGGCACTGCCGAGAATGGATCAGGCACGAACCGCTCCGCTGTCATGCCGGCCTTGCCGTGATAGCCGCGCGCCAGCCCGAAGCCGCCCAGATAGAGTTCGCCGGCGACACCGGCAGGAATGATGTCGAGCGCACCATCGAGAATGTAGGCGCGGCGATCGCCGACGGGGACGCCGATCGGCGCATAAGGCGTGTCGCATTCGGACGTGCCATCGACCTTCCAGACCAGCGGCGTAACGACGGTTTCGGTCGGGCCATAACCATTGATCAGGATGCCCGGTTTGAGAACGCGTCTGACCTTGTCGAACCCGGCCTTCGGCATCGCCTCGCCGCCGAACGAATAGAGCTTGACCAGCGGCGGGTTGCCGTTCTGCTCGACGCATTCCGCGACCTGCTGGAGATAGGCCGGCGGCAATCCGATATGGCTGACGCGATGGGCGTGCAGTTGCTCAACCGTCTGCTCCGGCGTCCACAATTCGGCGTCACGCATCAACAGCCGCGCGCCATGCGACAGAACCGTCAGCCAGCGCTCATGGGCGCCGTCGAAGGCCAACGACAGGAAATGCAGCTCGCAGGAGCTTTCGTCGATCTCGTAGAGACTGCCCGTGACGTGACAGTGCATCGCCAGCGGCCCATGCGCGACGGCGACGCCCTTCGGGGTCCCGGTCGAGCCCGAGGTGTAGATCAGATAGGCAAGGTTTTCTGGATGCAGCTCGAGTTGCGGCGCATGGTCGGGTCCTGCGTCGAAATCGAATGTGGGAAGCGAGATTCTCTCGACACCATCCGGGTTGTCCTCGATCTCGAGCCGTCCGGTCAACAGCAACGCAATTGCGGCATCGCGCATGACGAACGCACGCCGCTCGGATGGCAGCTCAGGATCGAGCGGAACGTAAGCACCGCCTGCCTTGAGCACGGCCAGCAGCGCGATCATCGTGATCTCGGTTCGCTCGACCACCACGCCGACACGCTGCTCGGGTCTGAGCCCGCGGGCAATCAGGTGATGGGCCAGGCGGTTGGCCCTGCGCTCGAAGTCCCCGAACGACAGCACCGAGCTGCCGATGGTCAGCGCCGTTCGCTCCGGATGGCGCCGCGCATGACTGCTGATCGCCGCGTGCACCGCCGGCATCGGAGCACTTGACGTGGCGCTGCGATTGCAACGATCCGCAAGCGCCGTGTCGACCTCCGTGACGGGATCGATGCCGCCGAGCAAAGCCGTCGCGTCCTGCGTCAGCGCTGCCAGCAAATGCTCGAACTGGGTCTTTACCTGAATCGCCTGCGCCGCGGTGAAATGGCTCGGCATATAGGTGTATTCGACCTGAAGCGTATCTTCGACGAGCACCGACAGGTCCATCGGATAGTTCGTCACGTCGACATTCTTCAGGCCGCTGAACTGCAACGCGCCGGCCCCGCGGTGCATGCTGCGTTCGATCGGATAGTTCTCGAAGACGATGATGCTGTCGAACATCGTCTGACCGGCGCGGCCGGCCCAGCCCTGGATGTCATAGAGCGGCGTATGCTCGTAATCCCGGATCGCCGCATTGCGATCCTGAAGCGCCCGCAGCCATTTTCCGATTGAACTGGTGGGCGTAAACGTTTCGATCACGGGCAGCGTATTGATGAAGAGTCCGAGCATCTGCTGCGATCCGTCGAGGCTGGCCGGGCGACCGGCCACCGTCACGCCGAAGGTGACGGTGCTCTGGCCCGTATAGCGCTGCAACAGCAGCGCCCACACGCCCTGGACGATGGTGTTCAATGTGATCCGCTCGCGACGCGCAAACGCCTTCAGCTCCGCGGTCGCCGTCTCTTCGAGACGCGTGTAACAGCGTTCGTGGCCGGACGCCTGATGGCGGCGCGCACCGAAGGCGTCGGCGAGTTGCGTCGGCTGATCGAAGCCCTTGAGCTGTTCGCGCCAGAAAGCTTCGGCAGCCCCGGCGTCCTGCGCCAGCAGCCAGGCGATGTAGTCGCGATAGCGCGTCGCGTTCCCAGCGGGAGCGCCGCCGTAATAGCACTCCAGGACTTCTCCGACGAACCTGGCTGAGCTCCAGCCGTCCATCAAAATGTGATGATAGGTCCAGATCAGCCGGTAGAAGTCGTCCTGGAGCCGCAGCAGCCGCACCCGCTGGAGCGGCGGCGCCTGGAGATCGAATTCGGCGGCGCGCTCCTCGGCAAGGGCTGCCGCAATCCGTTCGTCGTCGGTCGTCTGACCGCGCCAGTCCTCCTGCTCGAACGGCGTGACGACGTCGCGATAGACGGCTTGCAGCGGAGAGCCGGAGAGCTCGCGCCACAGGAAGCCGGTCCGAAGCATCTGATGGCGCGCACTCACCTCGCGCCAGGCTTTGCGGAGGCGTTCGGGGTCGAGGCCACGGATCTCGACACTTACCTGGTTGACGTAGACGCCGCTGCCGGCATCGCGCAGGCTGTGAAACAGCATGCCCTGCTGCATGGGCGACAACGGATAGACGTCCTCGATGCGGCTCCAGTCAAGACCAAGCCGCTCGAGCTGCTCGCTGGACAATCCCGCGAGCGAGCCGCGTTCTGATGCCTCGTTCCTGCCGGGGCCGACGTCGCGCGACAACGCCGCAAGCGCCTCGATCGTCTGATACCGGAACACATCGCGCGGCTCGATGAGCACGCCTTCGCGCCGCACGCGGCTGACCATTTGCAGCGAGATGATGGAATCACCACCGAGCTCGAAGAAATTGTCGGTAACGCCGATTTTGGGCTGGCGCAGCAGGTCGGCCCAGATCGAAGCCAGTGCCGCCTCGGCCGGCGTGCGCGGCGCGACATGTTCGATGGACGTCGCGAGCTGGTCCGGCGCCGGCAGCGCCTTGCGATCGATCTTGCCGTTCGGCGTCAGCGGCAAACGCTCCAGGACGACGACCCGCGCCGGGACCATGTAGTCCGGGAGCATCGAGGACAACGCCGTCTTGAGCACGGCCCCATCCAGCGCTTCGCCGCTGACATAGCCGACCAGCTGGCGGCCGGCACCGGCCTCGCGCGCCACCACCACGGCCGCGCGGACGCCATCCTGCGCCTGCAGCCGCGCCTCGATCTCGCCGAGCTCGATGCGGAAGCCGCGGATCTTCACCTGGTGGTCGGCACGGCCGACATAGTCGAGCACGCCGTCGGAGCGCCACCGCGCCACGTCGCCGGTGCGATACAGCCGCGCGCCCGGTGCACCGAACGGATCCGGGATGAAGCGCTCCGCCGTCAGGGCGGCGCGTCGCCAATAGCCGCGCGCCAGCCCGGCGCCGCCGATATAGAGCTCGCCGGCAACGCCGACCGGCGCCAGGTTGAGATCGCCGTCGAGAATGAGCAGCGTGGTGTTGCCGATCGGGCCGCCCAGCAGCGGCCGATCGTCCGCCGCATCGAGCCGGTGACGTGCCGACCACACCGTGGTCTCGGTCGGGCCGTACAGGTTCCAGACCTCGCCGGCCTGCCCCACCAGCCGCCGCGCCAGATCCGGCGGCAGCGCCTCGCCGCCGCACAGCACCCGGCAGCTTGCCAGCAGCGAAGCGCCGTCGTGATCGACCAGCATGCGCCAGGTCGATGGCGTCGCTTGGATCAAGGACACGCCATGCCGCGCCACGAGCGCCTTCAGCCGCGCAGGATCATGCGCAGCCGCACGATCGGCCAGCATTACGCAGGCGCCGATCGTCAGCGGCAGCCACAGCTCCAGCACGGCGATGTCGAAGGACAGTGAGGTCAGGCCGAGCACACGATCGCCGGCCGTCATGCCCGGCTGCTCCGCCATGGTCGCCAGAAAGTTCGTCACGGCGTCGTGGCGGACCATCACGCCCTTGGGCAGGCCGGTCGAACCCGAGGTGTAGATCACATAGGCAAGGCTCTCGGCGTGAACAGCGACATCGAGATTGCCGGCATCCCCGCCCTCGCCGTCCTGCGCGTCGAGCAGCCAGGCCTCGGCCCCGGTCTCTGCCAGCACCGCGGCGAACTGACCGCGCAATTCCCTTTGCGTCAGCACCAGCGCCGCGCCGCTGTCCCGCAGCATGTGCGCCAGCCGCTCCGGCGGGTAATCCGGATCGAGCGGCAGATAGGCCCCGCCGGCCTTCAGCACCGCCAGCAGCGCGACCAGCATCTCGACGCCGCGGTCGAGCGCCAGCCCGACCACGGTATCGGTCCCGACGCCGTGATCGCGCAATCGCCGCGCCAGCCGGTTGGCACGCGCGTTCAGCGCGGCGTAACTCAGCTCCGTCCCGCCGAACACCAGCGCCACCGCCTCGGGCGACTTCCGGACCTGTGTCTCGAACTGTGCGACAATTCCCTCGCGCGGTTGATCTCGTCGCGTGTCGTTCGCCCGTGCGAGCAGGACGACATCCGCGGGATCGCGGGCCGCGATCATGCCGACCGGTCGATCGGCATCGATGCTCAGCGCTTCCATCAGCCGCACAAAGGCCCGCTGTAACCGCGCGATCTGTGCCTCGTCGAAATGCTTGCGCTGATAGTTGAAGACGAGGCGCAGGCGGTCATCGACGCCGACGCTTGCGAACAACGGATAATTGCTGGTCTCGACGATTCGGGTCTCGCCGACCTGGATCTGCCGATTCGTCCCGTTCAGCGCGTGATCAACCGGGTAATTCTCGAACACGAGGATGCTGTCGAACAGCGGCCGTCCGGGACGCCCCGCCAGGCGCTGGATTTCGTAGAGCGGCGTCGCGCCGAAGTCGCGCAAGGCCAGATTGCGATCCTGCAATTCGCGCAGCCATGCTCCAACAGTTTGCTGCGGGCTGACACGGTCGACGACCGGCAACGTGTTGATGAACAAGCCGACCATCTCTTCGGCGCCGGCGAGCTCAGGCGGCCTGCCCGATACGGTGACACCGAAGCAAACCGTGCGCTGCCCGGTCTGCTGTCGCAGCAACTGCGCCCATGCCGCCTGCACCAGCGTGTTCATCGTGATCCGCTCGCGCGCCGCAAACTCCTGCAACCGTCCAGTCAGGGCAGGATCGAGCTCCAGCGCAAGCATGCCGTGGCCAGACGATTCCGTGCCCGCCCGTTCGGCCAGGCCGTCGGCCAGGAAACTCGGCTCGTCCAATCCTGCCATCGCATTGCGCCAGAACGCCATTGACGCGTCGCCATCGCGGCTCTTCAGCCACGCGATGTAGTCGCGATAACGGTGCTGCAATGCCGGCAGACGTCCCTCGCCGTTGTGCCGCATCACCTCGGCGATCAACCGCGCCGAGCTCCAGCCGTCAAGCAGGATGTGATGGTGCGTCCAGATCAGCCAATGCCTTTTGTCACCGAGCCGGATCAAGCGGACCCGCTGCAAGGGCGGCCGTGACAGGTCGAATCCCGCGGCCTGCTCCTGCCGCGAGATGTCGGCCAGCGCCGCGTCCAATTGCGCCTGGTCCCATGCTGCAACCCGCGCCCGCCAGTCTTCCTCGGCAAAGGGCACTTCAGCCCGTCGATAGACGACCTGTTGCGGCGCGCCGGACAAATCACGCCAGACGAACCCGGTCCGCAGCACCGCATGGCGATCGCTGGCCGCCTGCCAGGCGCGGCGCAGCTTTCCTGCGTCCAGGCCGCGGATCTCCGCTGCGACCTGATTGACGTAGAGCCCGCTCTCACCGTCGTGCATCGCATGAAACAACATGCCCTGCTGCATCGGCGACAACGGATAGATGTCCTCGATCTCGCGCCAATCGAGCGCGAGCCGGTCGAGCTCGGCCTGACCGAGCCCCGACAATGCCACGTCGGACGGCGTCAGGCCGCAGGCGCCGCCGGTGCAGTGATCGACCAGTTCACGCAATGCAGCCTCGTACAAGGCGGCCAGTCGTTCGACCGTCTCGCGCCGATAGCGCTTGCGACCGAAGCCGAACGACAGCTGTAGCCGGCCATCACGCACCGTGCCGTTCACGCTCAGCCAGCGTCGTAGCGCGCTTGCTGCATCGCGCGACGGACCGGCGCTTTCCGCCGCCATCGTGAACAGCGCCGCCTCATCGACACCGCCATCGATCTGGCCGAGATAGTTGAAGGCAATCTTCGGCTCACTGACATTCGACAGCGCCATGCGCTGCTCTTCGGAGCCAAGATGGCGCAATACGCCGTAACCCAGCCCGCGACCGGGAATGCCGCGGAGCTCCTCCTTCACGGCCTTGATCAATAGCGAGGACTCTTGCGAGCCGCCGGCCAGCCGCACCGGAAAGGCCGTCGTGAACCAGCCGACCGTGCGCGAGAGGTCGAGATCGCCAGAGAGGTGCCCGCGGCCATGCCCCTCCAGTTCGACCAGAACATCATCCTGCCCGCTCCACCGCCAGACGGCGCGTGCGAGGCCGGCAAGAAGAAGGTCGTTGATATGCGTGCGGTAGGCCGACGGCGCATCCGTCAGCAGCCGATGCGTCCATTCGCCATCGAACGACAGCAGGACTTCATCGGCATCCGCAATGCGATCGATGCCGGCATGATCGTCGTCGCAGGGAATCTCCGCATTCGCGCCGCGGCCGGTCCAGTAGGACAGTTCCGTCGCCAGTTCTGGCGATGCAGCGTGAGCCTGCAAGCGCTGTCCCCAAAGGGCGTAGGCGTGGCTCTTCGGCGGAAGCGCGACCGTGGCATCGCCCTGCGCAAGCTGCGCGTACGCGGCCGCGATGTCCTCGAGCAGAATGCGCCATGACACGCCGTCGACCACCAGATGGTGGATCACGATCAGAAAGCGCTGGCTGCCATCGGCGACATCTATCCCGACCGCCCGCAACAGCACCCCGCCGGAGATCGACAGGCTTGCCTGCGCCGAGGATGCCAGCGCCGTCACGGCGTCCCGGTCCGCCGCGCCCCGGACCCAGAGCAGCGCATCCGCGGCCGGAGCAGCACCGTGCTCGGCGCGCCAGCCCCCCTGGCTCTCCTCAAAGCGGAGGCGCAGCGCGTCATGATGATCGACCACGGCGGCGAGTGCGCGCCGCATCAGGTCCCAGTCGAGGCGATCTCTCGGCTGCAACAGCACCGCCTGGTTCCAATGATCCCGCTTTTCCATGTCTTCCGCAAAGAAGCGGGACTGAATCGGCAGCAGCGGATGCGGTCCTGTGACCTGCCCCTGATCCGCGAGCGTCCCGGTGCGCTGCTCGGTCCGCGCCGCGAGCGCCAAAGCTTCCAGCGTCTGATGCTGAAACACGTCGCGGGGCTCGATCAAATATCCGGCGCGCCGGGCGCGGCTCACCATCTGGAGCGAGATGATGGAATCGCCGCCAAGCTCGAAGAAATTGTCGGTGAGGCCGACGGCCGACCGGCCGAGCAGTTCGGCCCAGATCGCCGCAAAGGCCGTCTCGGCTGGAGTGCGTGGCGCCTGATGTTCCGCATTTCCATAGCCCATGTCGGGCACCGGCAGCGCTTCGCGATCCACCTTGCCGCTCGGCATCAGAGGCAGCCGCTCCAGCACCGCAATTCTCGGCGGCACCATGTAATCGGGCAAGACGGCCGACAGTGCCATCCGCAACGCGGTCTCTTCCAATTCACCCGAGCCGCTGACATAGCCAACGAGCTGGCGGCTGGCGCCAACCTCTCGCGCCACCACGACGGCGGAGCGAACGCCGGGCTGCGCGAGCAGCCGCGCCTCGATCTCGCCGAGCTCGATGCGGAAGCCGCGAATCTTGATCTGATGATCCGCGCGGCCGACATAGTCGATCGCACCGTCGGTCCGCCAGCGCGCCAGATCTCCCGATCGATAGAGCCGCTCGCCGGTCTTGCCGAAAGGATCGGGAATGAAGCGCTCCGCCGTCAGCTTTTCGCGCCGCCAATAGCCTCGCGCTAACCCTGCCCCGCCTATGAACAACTCGCCGGTCACGCCTGCCGGAACCATGTTCAGATCGGCGTCGAGGATGCGGATCGTCACGCCGGGAATGGGCCGTCCGATCGGCACGCGCGCCGCACCCTCGTCATGGCAATTCCAGTAGGTGGCGTTGATGAGGGCTTCGGTCGGACCATAGCGATTGTCGAACCGGACGTCGGGCAACGCCGCGAAGACGCGCGACATCAGGTCGAGCGACAGCGCCTCGCCGCCGGCAAAGAGGCGCTTGAGCGAGGTGCAGCGTGTCGCGCCGGGCTCGGTCACGAAATGCTCGAGCATCTGCGGCATGAAATGCAGCGTCGTCACGTCATGGGCGATGACGGCATCCACCAGCAGCCGCGGCTCGCGATGTGCCCCCGGGGCCGCGATCGCAAGCCGCGCGCCGGTCGCGAGCGGCCACAGAATCTCCCAGACCGAGACGTCGAAGCTGAACGGCGTCTTGTGCAGCAAGGTCTCGAAGGTATCGAGACGATACTCTGCCTGCATCCAGCCGAGCCGAGCCGCAAGCGCGCGATGCGAGCAGGCCACGCCTTTGGGTACGCCGGTCGAACCCGAGGTGTACATTACATAGGCCAAGTCGTCCGGATGACGCGCGGCATCAGGGTTGTCGGCGGACTCCTCGATGCGAGATACACCCTCTCCATCGATGGTCCAGGCCTCGGTGCCCGCATCCGCGATCACCTGCGCCAGGTGCGGGAGCAACCGTTCCTGGGTCAGCACCAGCGCTGCCCCACTGTCGCGCAGCATGTGAAGCAGGCGATCTGACGGGTAATCGGGATCGAGTGGCAAATAAGCGCCACCGGCCTTCAGCACGGCCAGGACACCGACGATCAGTTCGACACTGCGCTCGAGCGCCAAGCCGACCAACCGGTCGCGACCAATCCCGTGATCTCGCAACCGCCGCGCCAGGCCATTGGCACGCGCGTTCAGTTTGCCATAGCTGATCTGCTGGTCGCGGAATACCAACGCGATCGACGACGGCGAAGCCGTGGCCCGCCCTTCGATCTGCGCGACGATGCTGCCGTCATATGTCGGAGCCCTCTCGACGCTGCCGCTCCAGCCGAGCACTTTCTGCGTCTCGTCGGCATCGAGACCATCGAGCACGCCAAGCGGCCGCGACGCGTCCGCGGCGATCCTGGCCAGCAGCCGCGACAGCGAGGCTTGCAGATATCTGACCTGGTCGTCATCGAAACGGCTGCGGTCGTAGCGAAAGCCCAGATTGATGCCGTCGGACTTGGCGAACACGGCCACCGTCAGCGCATAATTGGTGATCGAGACCTGGTCGACCCGGCCGAACCGGCGGCCGCCTTCGCTCTCGCCTCGCAGCGCCTGATCGATCGGGTAGTTCTCGAACACGAGAATGTTGTCGAACAGCGCGCGCCCGGATCGCCCGGCGAGGCGCTGAATTTCGTAGAGTGGCATCCAGCCGTGATCGCGCAGGTCCGTGTTGTGCGCCTGGAGGTCGCGCAGCCACGCCCCTCCTTCGGTTTGCGGGCTTGCCTGATCGACGACGGGCAGCGTGTTGATGAACAAGCCGACCATGTCCTCGGCCCCGTTGATCTCGGCAGGTCGGCCCGATACCGTCGCGCCGAAGCAGACCACGCGCTGGCCAGTGTGGCGACGTAACAGCAGAGCCCACGCGCCTTGCACCAGCGTGTTCAGCGTGACGCGCTCGCGCCTTGCGAACGCTTGCAGGCTTGTCGTGAGCTCGGCCGTGAGAAGCAGGTCCAGCGAGCCATGGCCGGATGCCCCCCTGGTTGCCGGCCCTCCCAGCGTGTCCGCGAGGAAGCTGGGCTCCTCCAATTCGACCAGCGCGGAGCGCCAGAACGCCGCCGACGCCTGGTGGTCCTGCTTTTGCAGCCACTCGATGTAATCGCGATAGCGGCCCTTCACGGCAGGCAAGCGCTCGCCGCGCTCGTGCTGCAAGATCTCGGCCACGAGACGCGCCGCGCTCCAGCCATCGAGCAGGATATGGTGGTGCGTCCAGATCAGCCAGTGGCGTGCGTCGTCGAGCCGGATCAGCCGCACCCGCTGCAGCGGCGCCTGCGACAAATCGAATGCCTTGGCGCGCTCGGCTTGCGAGACGCGCGCCAGCGCGGCCCGGAGCTCTTCGTCGTCCATGGCGGCCGCCTGCGCGCGCCAGTCCTCTTCCTCAAAGAGCAAAACCGCAGAGCGGTAGACCACCTGCTGCGCCGCCCCCGACAGGTCCCGCCACGCAAATCCGGTTCGCAGCACGGCGTGCCGCGCGCTGACCTCGTGCCAGGCTGCTTGCAGCCGGCCGGCATCGAGGCCGCGGACCTCCAGGCCGATCTGGTTGACATAGTTGCCGCTCTCGCCGTCACGCAGAGCATGGAACAGCATGCCCTGCTGCATCGGCGACAGCGGATAGATATCCTCGAGTTCACGGCAGTCGATCGTTGCAACCAGCGCGTCGAGATCAGCCTGCTTCAAGTCCGACAATGCGAAGTCCGACGGCGTCACACCGCGGGCGCCACCCGTGCAGTGGCCCACGAGTTCGCGCAAGGCCGCAGCATAATGCTCCGCAAGACGTTCGATCGTTGCTCGCCGATAACGCCTGCGGCCATAGCTGAACGACAAGCGCAATTGTCCTTCGCCAACCTGGCCGTTGATGCTCACCCAGCGGCCAAGCGGCGCGCGCTCGCTGCGCATCGGCCCGGAACTCTCGGGCGCGAGGCGGAACGGCGCGCTCTCACCCATGCTGGAATCGAACTGGCCGAGATAGTTGAAGACGATGCGCGGCTCAGGAAGCGCCTCCAGCGCGCTGCGCTGTGCGTCGGTGCCGAGATGACGCAGGACGCCGTAACCCAGCCCGCGGTTGGGAACGGCGCGAAGCTCCTCCTTGACGGATTTGATCAGCGCAGCATCGTCGCCGGAACCGCCCGGCAGGCGCACCGGAAAAGCCGTGGTGAACCAGCCAATGGTGCGGGACACGTCCACGCCCGCGAAGACGTCCTCGCGGCCATGGCCTTCAAGCTCGACGACGACATCCTCTATGCCGCTCCAGCGCGATACGGCTCGCGCAAGCGCTGCCAGCAGGAGATCATTGACCTGGGTGCGATAGGCGGATGGTGCTTCCTTCAGCAGCCGCGCGGTCAACCCCGCGTCGAATGTCAGCAGGATTTCCTCGCCGTCGGCAACCCGGTCGACCCCCCCATGATCATCGTCGCAGGGAAACTCGGAATGCGATTGGCGTTCAAGCCAATAGCCAAGCTCGGCCGCCAGCTCGTCGGTGCGGCCATAAGCCTGCAATCGCGCGCCCCAGGATGCATAGGGCTCGCTCCTCGCCAGCGCGACCGCAGCCGCGCCTTGGTGGAGATGATCGTACGCCGACGCGAAATCCTCGAGCAGCACGCGCCACGACACGCCATCAATGACGAGGTGATGCACCACCACCAGAAGTCGCTGGCTGCCGTCCGCAATGTCCATACCGACCACACGGAGCAGCGGCCCGGCCAGCGCCAGGCTGGCCTGGGCTTCAGAGGCGACTTTCGTGATTGCGGCAGCGTCACGGACGTCACTGCGAATCCACAGCAGTTCCGACGTCGCCGGCGGCGAGCCATAGGTCGCACGCCAGACGCCATCAACGTCCTCGAAGCGCAGGCGCAACGCCGCGTGATGGGCCACGAGAGCGGCGACCGTACGTTCGACGATTCGCCAATCGAGCCGCGACTTCGGCATCAACAGGACGGCCTGATTCCAGTGATGGCGGTCCCCCACATCCTCGCCGAAGAACCGCAACTGGATCGGCAGCAACGGATGCTCGCGGCCCTCGATATCGCCTTCCGGGGCGACATCTTCCGCCCGGCCTTCACTCCGCGCCACCCGCGCCAGATCCTGCAAGGTCTGATGCCGGAAGACGTCGCGCGGTTCGATCGGCAGGCCCGCCTGGCGGGCGCGGCCAACGAGTTGCAGCGAGATGATGGAATCGCCGCCGAGCTCGAAGAAATTGTCCTCGACACCGATGACGGGCTGGCCGAGCAGCTCGGCCCAGATCGCGGCGAGCACCGTCTCCGCCGCCGAGCGCGGCGCGATATGTGCGGCGGTCGCCGGGGGCATCTCGGGCGCCGGCAGGGCGTCGCGGTCCACCTTGCCGTGCGCGGTGAGCGGCAGACCCTCGAGCCGTACGATACGGGCCGGCACCATGTAGTCGGGCAGCTCGGCCGAGAGTGCCGCGCGCATCGCCGCTTCGTCGAACGGTCCATCGCCGGCGACATAGCCGACCAGCTGACGGCTGACGCCGGCTTCGCGGGCAACGACGACAGCCGACTGCACGCCGACCTGCCGCATCAGCCATGCCTCGATCTCGCCGAGCTCGATCCGGAAGCCGCGGATCTTGACTTGATGATCGGAGCGGCCGGCATATTCGATCACGCCATCGGCGCGCCACCGCGCCAGATCGCCGGTGCGATAGAGCCGCGCGCCCGATGCGCCAAAGGGATCGGGGATGAAGCCGGCGGCCGTCAGTTCGGCGCGCCGCCAGTAACCGCGCGCCAGCCCCTCGCCGCCGATGAACAGCTCGCCGGTCACGCCGACCGGAACGATGTTGAGATCGCCGTCCAGAATGTAGGCCGAGCGACGACCTACCGGACGACCGATCGGCGCGTAATTGCCGTCGATCTCCTCGCTGGCATCGACCTTCCAGACCAGCGGCGTCACCACGGTTTCGGTCGGCCCGTAACCGTTGATCAAGGTCCGCGGCTTGAGCGCGCGCTTGACCTTGTCGAAACCTGCCTTGGGCATCGCCTCGCCGCCGAACGAGTAGAGCTCCACGGGTGGCGGATCGCCACGCCACATCGCAAAGTCGGCGAGCTGTTGCAGATAGGCGGGCGGGAATCCGGCGTTGGTGACGCGCTGCCGACGCAGAACGTCGATGGTCTGCTCCGCCGACCACAAATCAGCGTCGCGCATCACGAGCGCTGCGCCGCAGGTCAGCGCGGTCCAGAGCCGCTCATGGGCACCATCGAAGGTGAAGGACAGGAAGTGCAGCTCGCGCGACTGCCGGTTCATGTCGTAGAGCCCAGCGGTCACCTCGCAATGCATCGCGAACGGTCCGTGCTCGACCGCGACGCCCTTGGGGATGCCGGTAGAGCCCGAGGTGTAGATCACATAGGCAAGGCCGGTCGCGGACACCGCGACTTCGGGATCGCTTTCACTCCCGCGCGCAAGGTCGATCGCATCGAGCGGAACGACCTCGATGCCTGATGGCGGCGGCATCAATGCCGAACCATCCGCATCGACCAGCACGATACGCGCGCCGGCATCGCGCATGGTGCCGGCCTGCCGCCTCACCGGATGCTCAGGATCGAGCGGCAAATAGGCGGCGCCCGTCTTCAAGACGGCAAGCAGGGCCACAACGAGACGTGGCGAGCGCCGTGCCGAAACGCCGACGAGGTCGGAGGGCCGGACGCCGAGGCGCATCAAGTAGTGCGCGAGGCAATTGGCGCGGCGGTTGAGCTCGACATAGGTGATTTCATCGTCGCCGAAGACCAGCGCCGGCGCATCGGGCGTCTCGGCAGCCAGCCGTGCAACCGTCCGGTGCACCGGCGTGAACTCTGTGTCTGTCGTTCCACCCACCGCGTCGTTCCATTGGCGTAGCCGCTCCAGCTCCTGTACGGAGAGCAGCGCCACATCGGCGACCGATTGTGTGTCGTCATTGACCATCGCCTTCAGGATCGTGGTCCAATGCGTAGCAAGACGCTCGATCGTCGCCGCCTCGAACAGCGCCGTCGCGTAGGTGAAGATGGCGCGGATTTCACCCGACGGCCCCTCGTCGGTGTCGAGCGCGAGGTCGAACTTGACCGTATCGACCTCGGTGTCGATCTTCTCGATCTGGAGGCCGGTCCGGTCGGGCGGATTGCCCGAGGCCCGACGGCGCTGGTGATTGTAGAGGACCTGGAAGAGCGGATTCTGGCTCAAGCTGCGCGTGGGCTGCAGGATCTCGAGCAGTCGCTCGAACGGAAGATCCTGGTTCTCCTGTGCCTCGATCGTGGCCGAATGGACCGCCGCAATGAAGTCCGCGATCCCAGCCCGACCGTCGATCTGCGTACGAAGCACCTGGGTGTTGACGAACAAGCCGATCACACCGCGCGTTTCGTCGCGGTGCCGATTGGCGACGGGCACGCCGATATTGATGTCGGACTGGCCCGTGTAGCGATAGAGCAGCAGCTTGAAGCTCGCCAGCAAGACGACGAACAGTGTCGTGCGGTGTCGCCGCGCCAGGCCGCGCAAGCCATCGGCCAGCGCCGGATCGAGCGGAATGCGGCGTGCTGCCCCCGCAAGGTCCGGGACCGCCGGCCGCGCCCGGTCGATCGGTAGCTGGAGCACGGCCGGATCGGCGAGACGCCTGGTCCAGTAGTCGACCTGTCGCTCGCCGTCGACCGCGCTCATCCAGAGCCGCTGCCATTCGGCGTAGTCGGCATAGTCGATCTCCGGCTCCAACAAGGCCGGTGTTTCACCGCCTGTAAATGCTGCGTACAGCTTCCAGAACTCGTCGACCAGGACCCCCATCGACCAGCCGTCGGTGACGATATGGTGCAGGCTGACGACCAGGAAGTGATCGCCCTCGTTCAGCGTCAGCAACGTCACGCGCATGAGCGGGCCGGCTTCGAGATCGAACGGCAGCGAGGCTTCCTGCCGCGCCAGCGAACGCGCCTGCCCTTCGCGGTCATCGCCGTCGAGGGGCACATGCCGCAATATGACTGGTTGCGGGTCGCGTATGAATTGCTCGGCTATCTCGCCTTCCTGCCGAAACACGGTGCGAAGCGCAGCGTGACGGGCAACGAGCGCATCGAACGCCTGTTGCAACGCGTCCGGTCGCAGCCTGCCGCGCACGCGCACCGTCGCCGAGATGTTGTAAGCGGCACTGCCCGGATCCATCCGCCACAAGAACCAGAGGCGCGATTGTGCAAAGGACAGCGGTGCCCGCTGGCGCTCCTGGCGCACGATCGGCAGCATGGCGAGATTGACGCCCTTTGCCCCGAGCTGCGACAGGAATGCGCGCTGCTTGCCGGCATCAAGGCGCATCAGGCGCTGTGAGATGTCGCGCAGCTGCTGCTTTTGCGTGCTTGCCGTGTCACTCATCGGACAGTTCGACTTCCTTCAACATGTCGAGCATCGCAGCGATGTCGTCGCTGCGCTTGTCAGTCTCGCTCCCCAGGCCCAACGCAGCCGCCATGGTTTCAACGGTCGTCATTTCAAACAGACGGTTGAGCGGCAGGTCGTGGCCAAGATCGCGCTTGATGCGGCTGACGAGCTGGACGGCGATCAGGGAATCGCCACCGAGCTCGAAGAAATTGTCGGTGACGCCGATTTTGGGCTGGCGCAGCAGATCGGCCCAGATCGCGGCCAGTGCCGCCTCGGCCGGCGTGCGCGGCGCGACATGTTCGATGGACGCCGCGAGCTGATCCGGCGCCGGCAGCGCCTTGCGATCGATCTTGCCGTTCGGCGTCAGCGGCAAACGCTCTAGAACGACGACCCGCGCCGGGACCATGTAGTCCGGGAGCATCGAGGACAACGCCGTCTTGAGCGCCGCCCCATCCAGCGCTTCGCCGCTGACATAGCCGACCAGCTGGCGGCCGGCACCGGCCTCGCGCGCCACCACCACGGCCGCGCGGACGCCATCTTGCGCCTGTAGCCGCGCCTCGATCTCGCCGAGCTCGATGCGGAAGCCGCGGATCTTCACCTGATGATCGGCACGGCCGACATAGTCGAGCACGCCGTCGGAGCGCCACCGTGCCACGTCGCCGGTGCGATACAGCCGCGAGCCCGGTGCACCGAACGGATCGGGGATGAAGCGCTCGGCCGTCAGGGCGCCGCGCTGCCAATAGCCACGCGCCAGCCCGGCGCCGCCGATATAGAGCTCACCGGCCACGCCGACCGGGGCCAGGTTGAGGTCCCCGTCGAGAACGTAAAGCGTGGTGTTGCCGATCGGGCCGCCGAGCAGCGGCCGATCGTCCGCCGCATCGAGCCGGTGGCGGGCCGACCACACCGTGGTCTCGGTCGGGCCGTAGAGGTTCCAGACCTCGCCGGCCTGCCCCACCAGCCGCCGCGCCAGATCCGGCGGCAGCGCCTCGCCGCCGCACAGCACCCGGCAGCTTGCCGGCAGCGAAGCGCCGTCGTGATCGACCAGCATGCGCCAGGTCGATGGCGTTGCCTGGATCAGCGACACGCCGTGCCGCTCCACCATCGCTTTCAGTCGCGCAGGATCATGCGCAGCCGCACGATCGGCCAGCACCACGCAGGCGCCGATCGTCAACGGCAGCCACAGCTCCAGCACCGCGATGTCGAAGGACAGCGAGGTCAGCCCGAGCATGCGGTCAGAGGCCGTCATGCCCGGCTGCTCCGCCATGGTCGCCAAGAAGTTCGTCACGGCGTCGTGGCGGACCATCACGCCCTTGGGCAGGCCGGTCGAGCCCGAGGTGTAGATCACATAGGCAAGGCTCTCGGCGTGCACGGCGACATCGAGATCGGCGGCATCCCCGCCCTCGCCATCGAGCAGCCAGGCCTCGGCCCCGGTCTCTGCCAGCACCGCGACGAACTGACCGCGCAATTCCCTTTGCGTCAGCACCAGCGCCGCGCCGCTGTCGCGCAGCATGTGCGCCAGCCGTTCCGCCGGATAATCCGGATCGAGCGGCAGATAGGCCCCGCCCGCCTTCAACACCGCCAGCAGCGCGACCAGCATCTCGACGCCGCGGTCGAGTGCCAGCCCGACCACGATATCGGTCCCGACACCGCGGTCCCGCAATCGCCGCGCCAGCCGGTTGGCACGCGCGTTCAGCGCGGCGTAACTCAGCTCTGTCTCGCCGAACACCAGCGCCACTGCATCGGGTGACGTCCGGACCTGTGTCTCGAATTGTGCGACGAACGAATCTTGCGGAAGATGCGCCTGCGTCCGATTCCAAGCCCCCAGCAAGAGCTGGCGCTCCTCGGCAGGCAGGATGTCGAGCTGTCGGACCGGCGCGCGCGGCGCGTGGTCCAGCGCCTCCGCCAAGCGATCAAGCGCCTGCTGCATCAAGGCGCAGATGCGATCGGCCGAGAGCGGGCGAACGATCTGAGCGGTCAGGCCAAGCGCTTGACCATAATCCTCGACGGCCAGCATCAGGGGATAATTGGTGCGCTCTTCGCCACCAAGCCATTCGATGCCGGAGCTATCCCTGTCGGCGGCCAAATCGGCCGGCATGGCATTGTGCCGATAGTTCAGGATCGAGCTGAACAGAGGCGCCGGCGCCGCGACGCCGCTGCATCGCTGCGCAAGCGCCAGCGAGGCGTGTTCGTGCGCCATCAGTCCGGTCAATCGGCGATGTGCATCACGAACACTGTCCTCAACCGCGGTATCATCGAGATCGAGCCGCAGCGGCAAGGTGTTGATGAACAGGCCCATGGTGCGATCGCCGCCGGCGCCAGCCTGCATGCGACCGAACAGGACGGTGCCGAACACGACGCACTCGCGCCCGCTGGTTCGCGCCACCACCTGTCCCCAGGCGAGATGACAAAGGCTGGCGAGGCTGACGCCGAGCCGTCGCGCTTGAGCACGAAGCCTTGCGCTCAGCTGGTCGGGCAGCATCCGCCGGGCTTCCACAACGCCACCGCCATCGCCGTGCACCCGGTCGAGACCAAACGGCGCGGTCGGCTCATCGATGTCGGCGAGCATGCCGCGGAAGAAGCGCTCATGCTCCACGGTTGCTGCCGAGCCGCGCGACTGTGCCACCAAGCTCCGGAACGGATATGGCGACGGCAACTCGTGGCTGCGCCCGGACAAGATCTTTCCGACCTCGTCGTGCATCACCTCGAGCGTGGAGTGGTCGCCGATCAGGTGATGCAGCAGGACCAAGAGCAACCAGCGCCCGCCCTCGGGATCGGCGGCGACGGCAAATCGCAGCAGCGGCGGCTGGCCGAGATCGATCCGCTGGAGACGCGGGTCGAACCGTCGCGCGAGCTGCTCATCTGCCGGGCCTTCGCCATCCAGCACGACCTCGCTGACAACCAAAGGCGCGCGCCGCCAAACCACCTGTGCCGGCGTGGACAGGCCGTTCCACACGATGGACGTTCGCAAGATGTCATGGCGGCCAACCACCTGCCGAACCGCGTCGAGATAGCGATCAAGCAGGTCGCGGTTGGCAAATGCCATCCGACCAACCAGCAGATATGGATCGCCCTCCTTCGACAGCAGGTGGTGGAAGAGGATACCATCCTGAAGCGGCGACAGGCCGTAGATGTCCTGGATGTTGGCGACGCCGCCGGGAACGTCGGCCACGATGCTGTCGACGTCGGATTGCGTCAACGCGATCAGCGGCAACAAGTCGGGCGTGATCGCCGTCGTCTGCGGCGTGATCCGGTTGACCGGAATGTCGGCTTCGCCGCCGCCATCGAGGTTGGCGGCAAAATCCGCCAACACCGGCTTTGCGAACAGCGTGCGCGCATCCGCTCTCAGCGCATGCCGCTGCAACCGCTCCAGCATGCGAACCGCAAGCAACGAGTGGCCACCGAGCTCAAAAAAGTGGTCGCTGCGCCCAATCCGTTCGACGCCCAAGAGCTCGGCCCAGACGTTCGCTACGATTTTCTCGACCTCGCCTCGCGGCGGCTCGAAGCGGCGTCGCGCAAACGCATCGTCCTCCGGCGCCGGCAGCGCCTTGCGGTCGACCTTGCCGTTCGGTGTAAGCGGCAGCGCATCGAGGCGTACGAAGGCTGACGGCACCATGTAGTCCGGCAGGCACGCACGCAGATGCTCGCGCATCGCGCCGGCAAATTCACCGGCATCGAGCCCGGCCCCGTCGCCGTGACGCGCGGCCACATAGGCGACCAGCCGCATCTCGCCCCCATGATCCCGTTGCACCAACACGACGGAATCGGCCACGTCGGCGTGCTCGTTGAGCCGAAACTCGATCTCGCCGAGCTCGATGCGGAAGCCCCGTATCTTGACCTGATGGTCATTGCGGCCGAGAAACGCGATATTGCCATCCGGCAAATAACGCCCGAGATCGCCGGTGCGATACATGCGCCCATCGGCATCTCCGTGGAAGGGATCGCGCACGAAGCGCTCCGCCGTCAGGTCGGCGCGATTGAGATAACCGCGCGCAACCCCGACCCCGCCGATCCAGATTTCGCCGACCGCGCCGAGCGGAACGGGAGCACCGAAGCGGTCCAGAAGATAGATCCGCGCATTCGGCAGCGGGCGACCGATCGGGGCAGCGTCGCCGTCGAAGCCCGGCGGCCGCAGCCAGCTCGTGGCGCAGACCGTTGCCTCCGTCGGCCCATAGCCGTTGAAGACAGCGGTGCCGGGAGGCAATCCCTTGATCAGCTCGGCCCTGGGCAATTCACCGGCGAGAACCAGAACCCGCAGCGAGGCCAAGCGGTCGAGATCGGCACGCCCGTGCAGCATCGCCGGCGGCAAGGTCGCATGCGTAATCGCGTTCTCGGCGAGGAACCCGAGCAATTCCGAGGTGTCCTGATGTTCTCGCGAGCCGGCCAGAAACAACGTGGCGCCCGAGCACAGCGCCATGACAATTTCCCAGATGCTGGCATCGAAGCTGAACGATGCAAATTGCACGACGCGACTGTGCGAACTGACCTCGAATAGCGTCTGTTGCGCCAACGCCAGATTCACCAGGCCACGGTGCTCGATCATCACCCCCTTCGGCCTGCCGGTCGAGCCGGAGGTGTAGATGATGTAAGCGAGGCTTCGCGAGGTCAGTCCTTTGACAAAGTCGGTCGGATCCGCCTGCGCTGCGACGGCGGTTGCGCTCGTTTGGGGGTCGACGATCTCGCAGGTCCCGTGCGCGAATATCGCGCTTCCCGCTTCGTCAGCGATCAGCACTTTCGGCCTGGCGTCGTCGACAATCTGGCGCAGCCGCTCCGCCGGATAGGCGGGATCGAGCGGCAGGTAGACACCGCCCGCCTTCAGCACGGCCAGCAGGCTCACCACCATGGCGATGCCGCGCGGCAGACAGATTGCGACAGGCTGGTCCGGCACCACGCCCAAGGCCATCAAGCGCTGCGCAAGCCGGCTCGCTCTGGCATCGAGGTCGCCATAGCTCAGGCGAACGCCATCGTACACCAGCGCGACGCCTTCCGGCGTCCTTCTCGCCTGCTCCGCAAACAATTCATGAATGCAGCGTTCGGAGGGAAACGGCGCGGCGGTCTCGTTCCATGTATCGAGAACGCGCCTGCGCTCCTCCGCACCAACGATATCAATGCGATCGAGCACCTGGTCCGCATCGGCAACCATGGCCCGTAGCAAAGACAACAGATAGTCCCGGTGGCGCCTGATCGTCGCCTCGTCGAACAGCGCCGTCGCATAGTTCAGGGAGCCGACGATACGTCCGTCCATCTCGCCGAGGCCAAGCTCGAGATCGAATTTGATCTGCTGAAGCGGGATATCGGCGGCCTCGGCCTTGAGGCCGGGCAGCTCGATGGCCATCGTCTCGTTGCTCTGCCAGGCGAACACGACTTGAAAGACCGGCGTCTGCTCCAGCCGTCGCAGCGGCTGAGCGATCTCGACGACCTGCTCAAACGGAAGATCCTGGTGATCCTGCGCGGCAAGCGCCGCGGCGCGCACGCGGCGGAGCAGTTCGGCGACGCTGGGCTCGGCCGAGAGATCGACGCGGACAGCCAGCATGTTGACGAAGAACCCGATCAGGCCCTCGATCTCGGGCCTGTTTCGGTTGGCGGTCGGCGTACCGATCACGATATCCGTCTGCCCGGAGAGCCTCGACAGCACCGCCGCCCAGGCCGCCAGCACGATCATGAATGGGCTGGCGCGGTGCGACTGGCCCAGCCGCCGGACGCCGGATGCCAGCTCCGCATCGATCTCGATCGGGAAGGACGCCCCGGCGAGTGACCTGACCGGCGGCCGCGGCCTGTCCGTTGGCAATTCGAGCACGGCAGGGGCATCCGCGAGCGCCTGTCTCCAATAGTCGACCTGCCGCTGCAATCGCTCACCGGACAGCCATTTCCGCTGCCAGGCGGCATAGTCGGGATACTGGATCGCCAATGGCGGCAGCGACTCGTCCTTGCCGGCGGCGAAAGCTCGATAGAGAGCACCCAGCTCGCGCACGAGCACACCGATCGACCAGCCGTCGGACACGATGTGATGCTGGGTGAGCAGGAAGAGATATTCCCGTTCTTCCGTCCGGATCAGCCGGCCACGGATCAACGGTCCCACCGCGAGATCGAACGGCGTCGCAGCCTCCTCGCGGCAGAGGCGCGCGAGCTCCTGCTCGCGGTCGTCCCGGCCACGCAGATCTTCTTCGAGCAGGGGCACGCGTTCGTGAGCGGGCAGCAGCATCACACGTGGCTGTTCGTCAACCACGCGAAAGACGCTGCGCAGCGCTTCGTGGCGCGCGAATACGCGGTCGACGCTCCGCCGCAACGCTTCGACGTCGAGCTCGCCCGAGAGCCGCAACGCGCCTCGAATGTGATAGCTGGAATTGGCACCATCGAGTTGCGCCAACAACCAAAGCCGTTGCTGCGCAAAGGACATCTCCAGTGATCCGTCGCGCGCCACCACGGGAATCGCTTCAGCTCCACTCCTGCCGGCATTCCTCCCGCGGTCCCTGGCGAGCGAGACGAGCTTCCTCATCTGCGCGGAATCCAGATCTCGCAAACTCGGCTTTGCCGTGTCAGCCATGCTCACTGCTCCGCTCCGACCAGTTCCTGGAGCTCTTCGGCGTCGAACTCCTGCTCGATCAGCCTGATCGACACGACACGTGCAAATGATGCGAGATCGGGATGAGCGAACAGATCCGAGACCGCGATCGGCACGCCGATCTCGTGCGACACCCGGCTGAGCACCCGCACGGCAAGCAAGGAATGCCCGCCAAGCTCGAAGAAGTGATCGTTGCGTCCGACCTGGTCGACATCGAGCAACTCCGCCCAGATCCCGGCAAGTGCGAGCTCGATCTCATCCTCGGGGGCTTCATAGGCGCGGCGCGTCAACGCATCCTCGCCCGGCGCGGGCAACGCCCGCCGATCGATCTTCCCGTTCGGCGTGAGCGGCAGTTGCTCCAGTACCGTCACCGTCGATGGCATCATGTAATCAGGCAGGACGGCGGACAGCGCGTCACGCAAAATGCGGCCGTCGAGCGACGGTTCACCGCTCACATAAGCGAACAATTGCCGCCCGGTCCTGCCCTCGCCGGCCACGACGGCCGCCGCACGCACACCGCGCTGCTCGAGCAGGCGCGCCTCAATCTCGCCGAGCTCGATGCGGAAGCCGCGGACCTTCACCTGCTGGTCGGCGCGCCCGACATATTCGATCACGCCGTCGTCCCGCCAGCGCGCGAGATCGCCAGTCCGATAGACCCGCATGCCGCTGTCGCCGAACGGATCGGGGACGAATCGCTCCGCGGTCAGCACCCCCCGGTTCAGATAGCCGCGGGCCAGGCCAACATCGCCGATGAACAGCTCGCCGGTCACGCCAGCGGGAACGATGTTGAGGTCGGAATCGAGGATATGCGCGGACCTCGCGCCGACGGGCCGCCCGATCGGGGCGGACTGGCGAGGTATCAGCATGGCGTCGTCGACGAGCCACGCCGTCGGCGCGATCACCGTTTCGGTCGGGCCGTAGGCGTTGACCAGAAGATCGACATCGGCAACCCCGCGGAATGCCTTGATCCCGGTATCCGACCAGGCCTCGCCGCCGACGATACACGCCCTGAGCGCAAGCCTTCGCCCGCTCTGCCGCAACACCGCGCTCAACTGATCCGCATAGGCTGGCGGAAGAAAGATCGAGGTCACTGAGTTGCGGGCGATCTCGCTGACGAGGTCGTCGACCAAGAGGCCGGGCTTCGAGGGCAGCACGAGCGATCCGCCCGTCATCAGAGGCACCAGCCATCGCTCATGGGCGATATCGAAATTGATCGATGCCGTCTGGAACTCCCGATCGCGGGAGGTCATGCGGTACAGCCGGCCGATCGCCTCGCAATGCATGGCGAGCGGCCCGCGCGCAACAGCCACACCCTTCGGCATTCCGGTCGATCCCGACGTGTAGATGACATAGGCCAGGCTGTCCGGATGCACTTCGACGTCGAGGTTGCCGCTGTCCTCGCGGACGGGCGGCGACGGTTCGTCGATGCAGAAGGCCTCGACCCCGGCTTCGCGCAGCACCGGCGCGAGCGGCTCCAGCAGCACGCCTTGGGTCAGGACCAACGCCGCGCCGCTGTCACGCAGCATGTAGGCAAGGCGCTCGGCCGGATAGTCCGGATCAAGCGGCAAATAGGCGCCGCCGGCCTTCAGGACCGCGAGCAGCGCAATGATCGTGTCCGGGCTTCGCGTCAGGGCAATGCCGACCAGCCGATCCGGACCGAGGTTCCAGAGGCGAAGTCGCCGCGCGAGCGCGTTGGCACGCGCGTTCAACTCGCCATAGAAGATGCGCTGATCGCCCCAGACGATGGCAACGGCGGAAGGCGCCTGCGCGGCCTGCGCCTCGATATGCGTCACGACGTCGGCGCAGGAAGATGCCGACGGCAATCCCATTGCCCCGCTCCATTCGAGAGCTCGCCGCGCGTCCTGATCAGATGCCGATCGGAGATCACCGAGCGCACGCTCCGCACTCGCTACAATACGTTCCAGCAGACCGTGCAGAATGTCGCGAAGACGCAGAATAGCCGCTTCGTCAAACCGGCACCGATCATAGTTGAACTCGATACTCAGCCGGTCGCTTGCGGCGAACACCGCAACTGCCAGCGCGTAGTTCGTCGGCGTCACATGCGCCACACGCCCCAGCCGAGGGCGACCCTCCCCGCCCCGCAGCAATCCCTCATCGATCGGATAGTTCTCGAACACAAGGATGCTGTCGAACAGCGGCTGCCCGGCATGGCCGGCAAAGCGCTGAATTTCGTAAAGCGGCGTCCAGCCATGCTCGCGCAGAGAAAGGTTCTGTTCCTGCAACTGACGCAGCCAGTCGCCGACGGCGGCCCGCGGGTTTGGCGCATCGACGATGGGAAGCGTATTGATGAAGAGGCCTACAATCTCCTCCGAACCGGGCAGTTCGGCCGGACGGCCCGATATGGTCACGCCGAAAGAGACTGCGGACCGCCCCGAATGTCGACGCAGCAACTGGGCCCACCCCCCCTGTATGAGCGTATTGAGCGTCACCCGTTCGCGCTTTGCGAACGACTTCAGACGCTCGGTCAGCTCCGCGTCCACCGCAAGCGCGACACTGACGTGCTCCTCGGACCCCGCGGTCTTGCTGGTCGCCAGCGCGTTCGCGAGCAGCGTCGGCGTTTCGAGCCCTGCCAGCGCCGCGCGCCAAAATTTCTCTGCGCTTTCGTGATCGCGATCCTGCAGCCATGCAATGTAGTCACGATAGCTGCCCCGCACGACCGGCAGCGTGTCGCCGCTCACGTGCTGCAACACCTCCGCGACCAGCCGGGCCGAGCTCCAACCATCGACGAAGATGTGATGATGGGTCCAGATCAGCCAATGACGGTCGTTATCGAGACGTATCAAGCGAATGCGCTGAAGGGGCGGCTGCGAAACGTCGAAACCCATCGCGCGGTCACGTCGGGATATCTCGGCCAGCGCGGGTTCCAGATCCACAGGCGAGGTGTCGCGCCAATCCTCTTCGACGAAGGGCACCGTCACATGGCGGTGCACCACCTGCTGGGGCGCGCCCGACAGGTTCTGCCAGACAAACCCGGTCCGCAACGCGGCATGCCGGTCGCTGACCGCCTGCCACGCGGCTCGCAGCTTGCCAGCATCGACGCCGAACAGCTCGAACCCGACCTGGTTTACATAGGCATCGTTGGCACCGTCACGCAGCGCATGGAACAGCATGCCCTGCTGCATTGGCGAGAGCGGGTAGATGTCCTCGATACCGCGAAGATCCAAGGGCGCCGCGAGCCGATCGAGATCGGCCTGAGCGAGCCCGGACAACGGGACATCCGACGGCGTGAGGCTGAAGGCTCCGCTGCAGCAATGCGCGACCAGTTCGCGCAGCGCATCCTCGTAAAGTGCCGCAAGCCGCTCGACGGTGGCGCACCGATAACGCTTGCGTCCATATCCGAAAGACAATTCCAGCCGACCCTCACGCACGAGGCCGGTGATGTTCAGCCGTCCGCGCATGGGCGACGTAGCGCTGCGCGAGGGACCTGCGCTCTCCTGTGCAAAGGTGAAGCGCTGGGTGGTACCTGTGCTGCCGTCGAACCGGCCCAGATAATTGAAGACGATCTGCGGCTCCGCCAGTTGCGCCAGGGCGTGGCGCTGCTGATCGGTGCCGAGATGGCGCAGCACGCCATAGCCAAGGCCGCGGTTCGGAACCGCGCGAAGCTTCTCCTTGACCGCCTTGATCAGTGAAGCCTCGCCGGTGCCGTCATCCCTCAGCCGGACCGGGAATGCCGTCGTGAACCAGCCGACGGTACGCGATACATCTGCGTCCGGGAAAATGTCCTCGCGGCCGTGGCCCTCGAGCTCCACCGTGATCTCGTCGTGCCGGCTCCAGGACGACACCGCGCGCACGAGGGCAGCCAGCAGCAGGTCGTTGACCTGTGTCCGATACGCCGCAGGCGCCTGTTCGAGCAGCCGCGACGTCAGGTCAGCATCTAACACCAATGACACCTCGTCGCCGTCACCGACGCGATCGATACCACGATGGTCATCGTCACATGGCAGGCGGGCGCCGGCCCCACAATCGCGCCAGTGGGACAATTCGGCCGCGATCTCCGCGCTCGCCGCATAGGCATGCAGCCGCTCGCTCCACGAAGCATACGAGTCCGTCTTCGGAGGCAGCGTGATCGAACTGCCGCATTGCAGTTGGTCATATGCCGATGCGAGATCTTCCAGCAGGATGCGCCAGGACACACCATCGACAACGAGATGATGGATCGCAAGCAGCAGCCGTTGGCCGCCATCCACTAGGTTCATGCCGACCGCGCGCAGCAGCGGCCCCGAAGATAGCCGGAGGCTCTCCTGCGCGGCGTGGGCGAACTCCGTGATCTGCGCCGTGCCATCGACAGTGGTGTGAAGCCATAGTAACTCCGATGGCGCCGGCGACGGGCCCTGCTCCGCCTGCCAAGCACCATCCACTTGCTTGAACCGCAGGCGCAACACATCGTGATGCTCCACGATGGCGGCGAGCGCGCGCCGCAGTGTCTCCCAGTCGATGCGCACCTGAGGCCGCAGCAGAACGGCCTGATTCCAGTGATCCCGGTTTCCGATATCCTCGGCGAAAAAACGCGCCTGGATCGGCACCAGGTGTCGCATGCCGGATGCAGGATCAGTGTCGGTCGACGTCTTCGCGTCCCGCTTCTCCTTCTTCGCGGTCGCCCCTGTCGATAAGACGGCAACCGTCGCCAATCCAGCAACCGTCTGCTGGCTGAAGATCTGCTTCGGCGTCAGTCGGATGCCGCGCTTGCGCAAGCGGGCGATGATCTGCAGGCTGAGGATGGAATCGCCGCCAAGCTCGAAGAAGTTGTCGTCGCGACCGATACGCTCCCGCCCGAGCACCTCGCGCCAGACCGCGGCGATCGCTCCTTCGGTATCTCCCGCGGGCGCGGCATATCCGGCGGACGCATCGTCTTGCGCCGGCTCAGGCAGCGCACGACGATCGACCTTTCCATTGGGCGTCAGCGGCAGGCGCGCCAATACGACGATGTGCGACGGCACCATATAGTCCGGCACGATCGCAGCAAGCTGTTGCTTGATCGCATCGGCCTGCGGACCAGCGCTGCTCTCAGGCACACAATAGGCGACCAGCTCCTGGCGTTCTGCGCTCCCGCCAATCGCGCGCGGGACCACCACCCCATCATTGATCCCCGGCAGCGCCTTGATGACGCGCCCGACCTCGCCGAGCTCGATGCGATAGCCGCGCAACTTGATCTGATCATCGATGCGGCCCAGGAATATCAACCGGCCCGCCCCGTCGCAGCGGACACGGTCCCCGGTTCGGTAGAGCCGCTCACCTAGTGCTCCGAACTGATCCGGCACGAAGCGTTCCGCAGTCAGCCCCCCGGCGCCGCGATAGCCCAGTGCCAGACCTGCACCGCCGATATAGAGCTCGCCGGCGACACCGATCGGCACCTCGTTCAGCGCGTCATCCAGGACATGGGCGCGCAAATTGGCGAGAGGCAGTCCGATCGGCACGGGATCGGCCTCGCTTTCAGCCGTGCACTCATGCGTCACCGCGCCGACGGTCGTCTCCGTGGGTCCATAGTGATTCAGAATGCGGCATTCCGGCCGCAAGCGCCGGACTTCGTCCAGCAGTGCGCCATCGCAAGCCTCTCCCCCGAGGATGAGCGTGTCGCGAGGCAAAACGTCAGCCGACCGCGAAGCCTTCAGCAGCCCTCGCAGATGGCTCGGCACGATCTTGAGAACGTCGACCTCGCCCTCGCGCATGGCTTGCGCGAACGCATCCGCGTCAAACACGGCGTCCGGAGGCATCAGATGCAGCGTCCCGCCGGACGCGAGCGCGCCGAACAGGACGGTGTGGCCGAGGTCAGCCGCCACGGTCGAAACCATCGCCATGTTCGCTGACGGACGCGGCTCCAGGCGTTGCAGCAGAGCCTGCACATAATTGGCCAAGGCGCCGTGCGAGACGCTGACGCCCTTCGGCGCGCCGGTCGACCCCGACGTATAGATGACGTAAGCGGCCTGCTCCGGGTGAATCGGCGCGCCGGTCGGCAGACTCGGTGTCTCCTCGCGCGCGGCTTCCGCCTCGGCATCGAGCACCAGGCAGCCGAGCCCACGCGCTTCGGCCAATGTCTCACCCACCGCTAGCACGATATCGATGCCGCCGTCCTTCAGGATGCGGCGGATGCGCTCCGGCGGCCATTTCGGATCCAGGGGGACATAGGCCCCACCGGCGTTGAGCACGCCGAGCAAGGCCGTGACAAAGGCCGGCGAGCGCTCGATCCACAGCGCGACCGGTGTCTCGCGCGTCACACCCTCAGCGATGAGCACATGCGCGATGCGGTTCGACCTGCGCTCGAGATCGGCAAAGGTCAATTGCTCCTGGCCGCATCGGACGGCTACGGCGCTCCGCCTATCGGCGGTCGATGCACGGTGAAGGCTGAGCACATCGGTGAAGCCGAACGCCGATGCTTGCCTCGACACGGTCTGCCGGTGCCCTTGGTCGATGACGAAGTCCGATACCCGCCGCTCGGCATTGTCCGCGATCTGGCGCAGTATCGAACCGAACTGCGCCGCCAGCCGCGCAATGGTCGGACGATCGAAGAGATCGGCGGCGTAGTTGAACGTCACCTTCATGCTGACGGCGCCATCGATGACGTCGAGCGCGAGGTCGAAATGCGAACCTGCGAGGTCGATGATGTCGATTTCGGCAGTGAGCCCTTCGACGCCGGCGAAACCGCCCGGCGCCGTCATGTAGTTGAACTTCGCCTGGAACAACGGATTGTGGCCGCCGCTGCGTTCGGGCCTGAGGCCGTCGACCAGCATTTCGAAGGGAAGATCCTGGTGCGACAGCGCCTCGACCACCGAGTCCTTGACCTGCTGCAGCAGGCTGGGGAAGCTCGATTCGCCGGCAATCTCGGCTCGCAGCACCAGTGTATTGACGAAGCATCCGATCAGCCGATCGAGCTGCGTGTGCCGACGCCCAGCGATCGGCACACCGATGCGCAGATCGCTCTGCCCGGTGTAGCGATGCAGCAGCATTTGATATGCTCCGAGCAGCAGCATGAAGACGCTGACGCGCTGCTTTCCGGCGATCTCCCGGAGCCGCGCGGCGAGCGCGCCATCGACGGCAAAACCGATCGTGTCGCCGGCATGGCTCTGGTTCGCCGGGCGCGGCCGATCATGCGGCAACGCCAGGACCGGGTGAACATCGCCAAGCTTGGCGCGCCAGTACGCGAGCTGCCGATCGCCCTCGCCGTCCGAGAGCCAGTTGCGCTGCCAGGCCGCGAAGTCTGCGTATTGAATCGCCGGAATCGGCGGCGCGCCCGCGCCCTGACCGATACCGCTGCGATAGAGACCGGCCAGTTCATCGAGCAGCACGTCGAGCGACCAGCCATCGACGATAATGTGATGGGCGAGCAGCAGCAGTTCGTGCGCGTCGTCTGCGAACTGAAGCAGCACCGCGCGCAACAGCGGCCCGTTCGCGAGATCGAACGGCTTGCCGAGTTCGGATCGGTTGAGCCTCCCCGCGCGCTCGGCGCGTTCGCGCGCCGAGTAGGACCGGAGATCCTCGTGCCGAATGTCGACACGCATGACATCGTGAATGAGCTGCGTTCCACGGCCATCCCTTGCGATGAATGTGGTGCGCAATATCTCGTGACGACGGACGATCTCGCCGAGGGCGCGCGACAGCACGACGCGGTCGAGCCGCCCCTTCAGGCGGATCGCGCTTGCAACCGTATAGGCCGTTCCGGCCGGATCCATATTCCAGAGAAACCACAGCCGCTCCTGCGCGTGCGACAGCATCGCGCGATCGGCGGGCGCGGCCCATGGGATCGGCGGCAACGCCGGCCCGGCACCGGCGACCATCAGCGTATCGATCCGGCCAGCGAAGGCTGTCAGCGTCGGCGCGTCGAAGAAGGCGCGCAGCTCCACTTCCACATTCAGGCGGTCGCGGATCCCTGCGGCGACCTGTCCGGCCGCGATCGAGTTTCCGCCCAGCACGAAGAAATCGTCCTCGCGATGCACCGCCGCGACGCCAAGCGCCTCGCACCAGATCGAGGCGACGACACGCTCGGTATCGGTCACCGGCACCGTCAGGGAAGCCACGCCGCGGCGACGGCCCCTCTCGAACACCATGAACGTGTCGAGCGTGTTGTCGGCGAGGCGCGCCGCGCAGACCGACCGCTGCAGCTTGCCGCTCGTGGTCAGCGGCATCGCCTGCGGGTTCAGCAGAACGATCACGGCCGGATATTCCTGCGCCTGCCGCAGCACTGCTTCGCCGATCGCATGCGCGAGCGTTTCGGGATCGCTGCGCTTGAGCACGGCGCGGCTGAACTCCGCCGCCACGCCGATGGCTTCACGCCCGTCCATTTCGACCGGGAAAGCGGCAACCCGCCCGCTGCGGACGGATTCGACCTCGGCTTCGACCGCCTGCTCGACATCAGTCGGATAAACGTTCTGCCCGCGAACGATCAGCAGGTCCTTGAGACGCCCGGCCACGACCAGTGCGCCGTCACGAACAAAACCGATATCGCCGGTACGCAGCCAACGGACGCCGTCCCGCTCGACAAAGGCCTGTTGCGTAGCCTCAGGATTGTTCCAGTATCCGAGCGCGACGCTGGGACCCGCGACCCAGATCTCACCGACCTCGTTCGCCTCGGCCACGGCCGATCCGTCAACACGCATGATGCGCACAGTGTGATCTGCAGCGGTTCCACCGCATGCCACGAGGTCGGTGCCTTCGCTGGCGCTCGCGATACGGCCTGCGGCCAGCTCCGCGGTGACGAACGTATGGCTGACGGTCTCGGCGGCGATATCGCCGGCCGTGACCAGCAGCGTCGCCTCCGCGAGGCCATAGCAAGCCGTCAACGCCCGTCGGTTGAACCCGGCTCGCGCAAACCTGTCACCGAACTTCTCGAGGGTGGTTCGGCGCACAAACTCCGACCCCGAGAATGCGAATTTCCACCGGCTCAAGTCCAATCGGCTGATGGTTTCATCCGAGATGCGATCGGCGCACAGCGCGTACGCGAAGTCGGGCCCGCCGCTCAACGTGCCGCCATGACGGTCGATGGCCTCGAGCCAGCGTCGCGGCCGCTCGAGGAAATTCCGCGGTGACATCAGGACGCCGGTAAAGCCCGTGAACAACGGATTCAGAAGCCCGCCGATCAGTCCCATGTCGTGATAGAGCGGCAGCCAGCTCACAAAGACGTCGTCCGGCGTTCCACCAGCGACCGCTTCAATGGCGCGCTCGTTGGCCGCCAGATTGCCATGAGTGACGCAAACGCCCTTCGGCTGTGAAGTCGATCCCGAAGTGTACTGGAGGAATGCGATGGCATCGGCCGCGGGCCTCGTCTCCCGCCACTCCGAAGCGAGTTCGGACAGGATCGTATCCACCGCGACGATTTGGACGTCGCCGAGTTTGGGCAGCGTCGCTTCGATGAGATCGCGCAGAGCCGTCTCCACCAGGATGAAGCGCGGCGCCGCGTCCCGCAAGATGCCGTTGAGACGTCCTGCATAGCGCTCGGGCCCGCCCTCCGGCGGATACGCGGGAACGGCGATCACGCCCGAGTACAGGCAGGCATAAAATGCCACCGCATAATTGATCCCGCTCGGAAGCAGGATTACCGCCCGCTCGCCCGCACCGCCCCTCTGCTGCAACCACGCAGCAAGTGCCCTGATGCGAACGTCGAGCGTGGCAAACGTCAGCTCATCGGCAACGTCGTCGCCGTCCAGGAAGCGTAACGCCACCTTCTCCGGTCGCAAGGCGGCGTGCTCTCGCAAGCGTTCGACCAGGTTGGCTCTGTCCATGTTCGAAAATCCTTGTCCGGCCGCCGGCCGGAAATCCTCACCACTCGAATGATGCGTGCTGCCGATCACCCGTGCCGATGAGCTTCGGCCATTGCGACGATCACCTTGCGCGGCCCCTTGAACGGAGCACGCGCATGCGCAGTGAGCATGTTGTCGAGCATCACGACGTCGCCGGCCTGCCAGGGAAAGCTAATCTTGTGGGTCTCGAGAACGGTCCGGACGGTTGACAGCGTCTCATCCTCGATCGCCGAACCATCGCCGTAGAAGACGTTGCGCGGCAGATCGGATTCGTCGTCGACCACGTCGAGCAGACTCTCGCGCACCTCTGGCTCGAGATTGGAGACGTGGAACAGATGGGCCTGGTTGAACCAGACCCACTCCCCCGTGATCGGGTGCCGCGCCGTGCCCTGACAGATCTGGCGCGTGCGGAGCTCGCCATCTTCCTTCCACTCGCATTCGATGTCGTGGCGCGCGCAGTATGCCTCCACCTCCGACCTCGAGTCGGTGCCGAACACCTGCTGCCACTCGACGTCGAGGCCATTGCCGTAGTTCCGCACATACATCACGCCCTTGTCGGCGAATCGCTCGCGAATGGCCGGCGGCATGTCGCGATAGATGGCGCGGCTGTCGGCGATCGGCGTCTCCCCGCCTTCGAGTGCCGGCTGCATGCAATAGAACCAGATCTTCATCGGCCAATCGCGGGTATAGGCCTGCTCGTTATGCAGCGGGATGTGCTGGTGCGGCGGATACTCCGTGGACGTGTAGACCCCCGAGGTGACTTGCGAACGCGGCGTCGATCCAAACTCGTAGGTGAGCAGCGGATGGCCGAAATCGGCCGCGAAGGCCCGAAACGCATCGGGACCATCGAGCGAGAAGTCCCGAAATACGATGCCACCACTATCGATCAGGTGCCGATCGATCGTCTCGCGCAGCATAGGAAGTGCCTTGCCGAGCGGATCCCCGGCCGCATCTGCCTTGAGCAGCATGGGAAGAGTTCTGCCCTCAATGAGTGGCTGGACGGAGAACGCGCTCATGATCCTCGCTCCGATGCAAACCAATCGATCGCCCCGATTGCCGGGCCAGCGCCGCGCCGATCCGCTCGATCAGCTCAGCCTGCTGCGTGTGAATGAAGAAGTGATGCCCCGGCAGGATATCGAGCGTGAATAACCCAGAAGTCTCCTGCCGCCAGGCCTCGAGCGCTTCGCGACCGGTCTCGTCGTCCGCTCCGCCAAAGACGTGCACGGGGCATGGCAACGGACGCCGCGGCCGGTAGACATAGGCCCCGCACATCAGAAAATCGGCGCGGAGCACGGGCAGCGCGGATCGCATCAGCTCTGCGTTCGACAGCGCCTCGTCGGGCGTGCCCTGAAGATCGCGCAGCTCCTGCATCAGCGCCTCGTCGCTCAGCGGCTGGCGCCACTTGCTGCCGTCCCGAACTGCCGGGGCTTCCGCACCCGAGGCAAAGAGAATAGACGGTGCAGGCGCTCCGCGATCGAGCAGGCCATGCGCAAGCTCGAACGCGATCACCGCACCAAGGCTGTGCCCGAACAATGCGTAGGGACCATCGAGCTGCGCGCCGAGTTCGCCGGCGAGCTGCGCTGCCAGCACGCGCGGATCCGTCGCCAGCGGCTCGTCCATGCGCGCGCCGCGCCCGGGCCACTCAACCGGCCGTACATCGATCCACGACGGCAGCAACCTGCGCCACCGCGCATAGAACATGGCGCTGCCGCCGGAGTAAGGCAGACAAAGAAGCCGCATCGGAAGACCGGGATCCGCGCTGACTACGCCGACCGCTGAGGTGCCGCGGCGTCCATGAACTTGCGCAAGCTGAGCGGGCGCATGTCGGTCCACACCTGTTCGATGTGGTCGAGACATTCCTTCTTGCTGCCCGTCTTGCCCACCGCCTTCCAGCCGCCCGGAATTTCCTTGAACGTCGGCCAGATGGAGTATTGCTCTTCGTGATTGACGACGACGGTGAAGGTGACGTCGTCTCTGTCGAACACCATCATGGTTCGGTCCCCTTTTCGGAAAGCGAAAGCAGAGACGTTTGACTAGGTCAGAAGCAGACGACGGTCAAAGCAATAACGACACCACTTTTTTTAAGAGCTCAAAACTGGCGACGGACGGGCATAATGCAACCTCCGCGCTTGCGTGCCAACACGCGGAAAAACATCGGCATTTCAGAACACGTCACAGATTGCTGCAATTCTAACAGCGCACGCAGGAACTTTTCCGATGTGACATGATCGCGCGTTTTGTCACTGGCGCTCTTTCATCGCACTGTCATCAATTGCATTGAATGGCTCACGACGAAACAATGCCGCCGCGGATCAACCGCGGCGGCATGAATTCCGAAAAGCAAGTGCTTCAGAAATTGAAGGTGGTGGACACCAGATAGGTCCGAGGCGCACCAAGCGTGATGACCCCGCTATAGGCCGAAGCCCAGTACGCCTTGTTACCGACGTTTTCGATATTGGCGCGCACGACGATCGGCTTTCCGTTCCAGGGAGAAATAAAGGTATATCGCGCCCCAATATCGACACGCGTCCACTCGGGCAAAGTCAGCGTGTTCGTGACGTTGACGTACTGCGAGCCCGTATAGATGACCCTGCCCGTGAACGTGAGACCACGCACAAACGGCGTATCCCATTCCGCGCCCATATTGACGTTGACAACGGGCACGCCGACCGCCTTCTTTCCGTTGTTGATCCCGCCTTGAGTTTGCTCCTGCACACCGTCAATCAGGGCGACGCCGCCGAGAACGCGGATATCCGGAGTGATCTCGCCGAACACGTTGAGCTCCGTGCCGCGATTGCGCTGCCTGCCGTTGAGTTGCTGGGTCGCGGTGACGCCGGAGCCCACCGAAATGATGCTGGGCTGGCTGATGTCGAACACGCTCAGCGTGGTCGTGAATCGACCCGCGTCGATCTTGATGCCTCCTTCGGCCTGCTTGGTCTGCGACGGCGGGAAAACAGTTCCGACGTTCGCAAATGTGCCCCCGACCACAACGGGTGTCTGCAGTCCCTCGATATAATTTGCGTAGAGCGACACGTTCTCGATTGGCTTCACGAGAAGCGCATATGCCGGGCTCCAGACGGATGCATCTTGATCCGGTCGGCTCAAGGCGGGGCTAAGGAAGTTCGTCACCTCCGTTCCCGCCGTCTGGCGACGAACGCCAACCGTGAATTGGATGCGCTTATTCCACAGCGACATCGTGTCCGAAATTCCAACGCTCGTGAGATTGACATTCGTCCACTGGTTGGCAGCAAGATTATTCAGCGCTGGTTGGGGAATATTTGTCGGTTCGTTGTAAAGGTTCCAGAAAATGAGATTGCTAGCTGGAATTGCGCTACGATTCCAGACCTGCTGCCGATAGGTTCGGTCGTTGATTGAGTAATTGACGTTCACGGCGTGATTGACGGGACCAGTGTCAATGCTGGCCCGAACACCGGCCTCCCCGGCGAGCGTTTCGAACGTTTCCTTGCCTCGTATTGGTTGGGAAGATAGGCCTCCCAATTGGAACACGCTGGGTGGCGCGCTCGCGTTCGTAATAATGGGTGATGGATAGGTGTAGTTGATATTGCTGTCATGATAGCCGAACGCCGCATAGGCCGTCGCCCAGTCAGTAACATCAACCTCACTGCGCACCGTGGTGAAGAAATCGGTCGGAGCATAATAGGCCCACGGGACCTGGAAATTAAGCCCGGCTTTTGGCGGCGGAGGAATGATCGTCGTCGTGGTCGGAACTGAAAAGAAGCGCAGCGGCGGGTTCAGATTGTCGGCCTGATAACCGATATCGACTGCCGCGCGCACGCGCTCTCCGCGATAATCAAGTCCCAGAACCGCGTTGCCGAATTCGTCGGTCTGACGATTCCAGGGCGTCTTGCCGTTCGAGTAGGTGCTGTTCAGCCGAACGCCCCACTCCTTGTGCTCACCGTACCGGCGGCTGACGTCAATATTCTCGCCAAACTGCGATTTTGAAACATAGGTTGCCGTGAGCTGCGTAATGTCGACGTCGGGCGCGTGCTTGGTGATCAGATTGACGCTGCCGCCGACCGCACCGCCGCTCGCAACGCCAGTACCACCGGCCGTCATGCCATTGAGCAATGCGCTCGGGCCCTTCAGCACCTCGACGCGCTCAACGAAATTCGCACCCGAGGAGTAATATGGGGCGATTCCGTAGAGACCGTTCAGTCCATAGTCGCCGCTGTCATAGTAGAAGCCGCGAATGAAGAGACTATCCGCACCACCGCCCGCCGCTTGAACGACCCTGACCGAGGGATCGTTGGCAAGAACGTCACGAATCGTCCGCGCCTGCTGATTCTGGATCAGCTCGGCCGTGTAGCTGGTCTGGTTGAACGGCGTGTTCATCACGCCGCGATTGCCCAGAAGACCGAGACTTCCGCCGGTTGCGACCTGGCCGCCCGCATAGGCGGGCGGCGCCGTGCCGACCGTACCGGTCGACGGCACGACATAGGGAACGGGCGCGGCCTGGCGGGGAGCCGTCGCGGCGACAGATCTCTGTCCCCGCGATGCGCGCGTCGACTGCGATCTCTGAACCGACTGCCGGACTCTCGGCTTGGGAGCATCGACGGTCACCGGCGGCAGATTCGTTTGCGCGAACGCATGCTGAAGCTCGCCTGAAGAGTCCAACGACAGTGCAAGATAGCTCACCGCTCCCAGAGATAGCGTACGCACAATTTTCCCGGCCGAGAGTTCACGCGTCATTCCTGCACCCCAAATCCGCAAGCATATCCCCGCGCTCTCCTAACATACGAGGGTGCTCCGAGAAGGGACTCGGGACTAGAAGTCATCTAAGGCGGTACGGCAAACCATCGCGATTGGAGGATCGATGTCGGCCTCCAACGACGCCGTCCAATTTTTTGAAATGTTCTATTTTCTAATCGTTCTAATCATCGATCCGCATGCGGCATCGCGTGACGCTCTGTCGCTCCGCCCCCGAATTTCCGATTGAGTCGAGTTGGTTACGTATCGACCGCATGAATGTGGCCGCATCAATTTCTGTCGGCCCATCGCTGATGGCCGCAACTCGGCTGACGCCATGCTGGATGCGCGTCCCCCGGAAAGAAGCATGGTGGCCTCGGATCCGAAGCCAAAACATCCGACATCCCACAGAACCGCGGAGCCGAAAGATGTTGCACGGAGTGGCTCTTCTGCAACGGCGAGGTTCGTTCTGTAATGAAGCCGGCAGCGCGACTCGCATGAAATGCGACAATTGCGACGTCGCGCGCGTTGTTACTACGAAAGCCGCCACGGCTCGGATCGCGACTCCGGCACACCGTGCAAAAAGGAAAGCGGCGCATCCGCTTCAGCGTGGCGACGGAACCAGTGCACGCAGGATGTCCGGCTTCCAGGCCTGACGTGCGCTGTCGAAGGCCGCGAAGTCATGATCGAACTGCCAATAGGCCCATGACCAGCCAAGCCTGTCGGCGCTTCTCGCGACGAATGACAGATAACGCAGGCGACTGTCGGATGGAGCGCGCTCATACACACCGAATTCGCCGAGATAGATCGGGCGCTTCTCTTTCTCCGCCCAAAGGCTCACCTTCCTGAAATCGGCAGCCGCCTTCGCCTCGTCGTCCGGACTGCCCCAATCCAGCGGCCCGATCCGCGAAAACGTTTGCGACCACGGGGCGCCCTGATGCGTGAACCGTATCGGCGCGTAATAGTGAAACGTCACGATGAGCTGTCGGTCATCAGCCGGCAGAGCCAGTTCGTCAACGGGGATGTCATCGATATTGAGAACGGCGGCGATGACCGGCCGGTCGGGATTGGTGCGACGGATGATCTCGAGACATTCGTTGAGGATCGAATTCCAGCTCGACGACGTCATTTGTCCGCCAGGCTCGTTCAGGACCTCAAAGACAAGTGCTGGATACCTTCCGGCATACCGCTCGGCGATCTGCCGCCAGAACGCCCTAAGCTTCCCAGCGCATTCAGAAACGTCGCGCTGGCAGATGTGCGTATCGTGTTCATCGACGATGGGGATGAGGCCCCTCGCGAGGACCTCCTCGATGACGGCATCCAGCCGCCTCAGAACGATCTCATCGAGGACATTTTCGGGGTTCATGAACTTGAACCCGAAGAAATTGATTCTGACGTGCGAGAACCCGGCCTTCTTGATGGCCGTCAGATTGTCCAGGCGGAATGGCGCATTCCGACCGCCCTCCCAGATTCCATCATAGCCGAGAATGTTGATGCCGCGCCCCAGTTTCGGGACGTTGCGGGAAGCTGCCTGCTCGGCCCCGAGGGCCGGGGAAAACAGCGATGCAAGGAAGAATGCCGTCGCGAGAAGATTGAGACCTCGCGGCCAGGGCGCCCGGGTGGCGGTCATCTCACGTCCATCTCTGGGAATTGAAGTGCCGGCTGGGGCACGGCTCTGCACGTTGCAAGGAGGAACGCCACCAGAAGCACCGACGTGAACATCGTCGAACGAAGAAATGTCGTCTCCGTAAAATTGGTCTGAAAGCTGAGGACGACAAATCCGATGATCAGGGCGCAGTGCGACCGATCGATGGATCGTGTCGAAATCAGATGCAGGATCTTGTTCGAGAACAGAAGGACGCCGGCGGTGAAGAGCAAATATCCCAGGAATCCGGTCTCCATCAGGATCGCGATGTAGCCGCTGTGGTAGTTGTCGAGCACCCAGCCGTGGTTCTGCTCGAAATAATCGTAGATCGACGGGACCGTCCAGAAACCGTTGATCCCGAAACCGAGCAGTGGCGCGTCATTGAAATGGCTGATGGCGTAGTGCCAGATGAAAGTCCGCTCGGTGAAATCAATCGTCGCATCGCCGACATGGATAGAGTCATATCCGGTGACGTAGAAGTAGAGAAACAGGATACCGGCTAGAATGCACATGACGAACGGCAGGATCGCATAGATCCTCATGCAGCCGATCGACCACATCGAGGTCACGAGCAGTGCACAGGCCGCCAGGGCGACGGCACCGGCACCGCGCGATTCCGACGCGAGAACGCAGGTTGAGGCCAGGAGAAATACGGCAAGGAAGGCCAACCAGCCCTGCCCCGTCATCTTGCGATAGCATGCAAAGAACATCAGATAGGCGCCGACGAAGCCGAGCGTCTGCTTCGATTCATAGACACCCTGCCATTGGCCGCTGTGCATCCAGGTCTGGTCTATCCCGATATCGGGCACGGCAAGCGCACAGAAGGCCGATGCCGCGACCAATATGAAGAGCCCATGGGAGGTGGCCCTCACAACGTCATCGATGTCGATGCGCGTGATGAGACAGAATGCGCCAAAGGTCGTCATCGCAAGCGCCGCGCTCTTCATGAGCGCCGCCGCGCTCAGGCTCGACCAGAACACGGAGATGACCGCGAAAGTGTAGAATGCCAGCAGCGCGATCAAATCGGGATTGAACTGCAATCGCAGGCGCGGACGCACGAATGCACTGGCGTAGATGAGGACGCCCCACATCAGGAGCGCCACGGCCTGTTGCACGAAGGTCAGTTCCGGCGGCAGGAGTGCGGCGTTGAAGATGCCCATCGACGCGACCACGTTGACGGTGATCGAGCAGCTGATCGCGATTTTGGCAATCTTCTCAACGCCAACGCTGCGCGTCTCCCAGAACGCGCTCTCGAGTGCCCCGGAATCCACCTCGGTCTGCAGGCTGGCCATAGAGCCGACCTTCCTTAAGCGCGGTTAATAATTTGCTAGCGCGGGTCGATCTCCGGCGCCCCCGGCCCATACGAGGCGTGCGTTAAGGATTTGGTAACGATATGAGACCGGGCGAGCTGCATTAACGCAAATCGCACCGCGACAGTGTGTCGCTCGTAACGACCCTGCTATAAAGCGCGGATCGAGCTCGATCGAATTTCTCGAATTAGCTGGTTTCCTTGGTTGCGCATGAACAGATCTAGCAGCACATTCGATGTTGCCACCGAGCAGACGTTCGACTTTCTGTCTCCGCAATACGCGGAGCTGTTCGACAACTCTGCCGCCACTGCGTTCCAACATCCACTCTGGCTGCACAGCCTCTACGCCGGGCTGGCGTCTCATGCGGGGGCAACCCCTCTGATCGTCGTGGTTCGCCATCGCGCGACGCGCGCGCTTGCGATGGTGCTGCCCCTGCTGCGGATCCGGCGTGGTCCGATGCGGACCATCGAATTTGCCGACCTCCGCGTCTCGGACTATCTGGCGCCGGTTTGCAGTCCGGGGGTGTTTTCTCAACTGCTCGAGGACGAGAGCGCATGTGCGGAGCTTCGACGCCTGCTCCGCCCTTTCGATCTGCTCCGAATGACCAAGCTTCCCGACGGGCGGCTTCCGATCGAGAGCCTCCTGTCCGCGCCCCGTCGCGTCTCGATGGACACCAATGCCTATGCGACCGTCCTCATCGCACCGTTCGAGCAATGGCGGGCCAGTGCGATGGATCGCTCCTATCAGAAAGAGCTCGCGAAAAAATCCCGCCAGCTCCAGAAGAAGGGCGCGTTGAGCTTCTCGTGCTGCAATGACGCCGGCTCCACGCTCGAGGCGCTGGAGGTGATGAAGAAATTTCGCGGTCCGCGGTTTCAGTCACAGGGCGACGGAGACCTCCTCCAGCGCCCCGAATATTTCGGTTTCTATTCCGACGTGGCGCTCCGCGGCCTCGGCTCCTTTGTGCGGCTTTATGCCATGAAGATGGACGGCGACGTGATCGCCGCCGTGCTGGGATTGTGCCATCAGGGCACGTTCCACGTCATCATGAGCGCCTTCGATATTGCCGGATACAAGAGCCAGTCCCTGGGAGCGCTGATGTTCGAGCAGGTGGCGAGGGATTGCATCGAGCGCGGCGATCAGATGCTCGATTTCACCATTGGCGATGAGCCGTACAAGAAACTGTTCGGCGGGCAGCCATCGCCGATGTGGACGGTCACGCAAGCCGGCAGCACCGCAGGCGCGGCGGCGTTGTTCGCGCTGAAGCAAGCTCCCTGGCTCAAACTGGCCGCCAAGCGGATGTCGGAGTTCAGGCTCCTGCCAACCCGCACATCAACTCCGACACGCTGACGAGCGCGAGGCGCCGACGGCTGCGGCCCTCAGGCACGAAGTGCGCTGCGGACCTGTGCGAGCCAGCCTGGCTGCATTTGATCGACCCGATGACTGATACTGCGCCGCAGGAAGTGCAAGCGCCGCCGCACATCCCAGCCGATATCGTCACGCGAGGTCAGAGCCTGGCGGAATCGCGCCATCTTCAGTGATTGCTGGTCTGCCGCGACCTTGTCGCGATCGGAGTAGAATTCCGAGATCTTGTTACTGCCCATGCCGGGAGTCATGAGCCAGCGCGGTGCATATTCGGTGCAAAGACGCTCGACGTCCACCAGCAGGCGCGCGACGCCGGTTCCGGCGGCAGGACAGTTGGTCTGGAACGCATCACCGATGAGCACGACGCCGGGCTGAAGGTGTCCCTCGACGATGGAAAGGTCCATCACCCAGTTCCGTATCCGGTCGATTACGTGGAAATCGCCGAGATAGGTCTGCAATCCCGGCAGCAGGCGCAGAACCGTCGCTTCCGTCTCGCGACGCAGATCGCGCATGATCGGATCGGTCGGATCGCGGAACATGAAGAGATTCGCTCGCATGCCCGCACGTACGGGAAACAAGCTGAGGTAGTCGACGCCGTCTGCCGTGCGCTCGCCGTAACAGGTCAGCGCCTTGAAATCGAACGGCGCGCCGTCGCGGCGGGCGATCGTGAAGCCGAACGAGACCGAGTGACCCGCAGCCAGCACGCGCCGCCTGATGCCGAGCTTGTAGCCGAGAACTCCCGCCATGCCCGTAGCCAGAACCACGAGGCGCGCAGTGACGCGCCGTCCGGAGGCGAGCTCGAGATGTTGGACGTCGTCGCTACAGCTGATCGCAGTGACCTCGTCGACGACCAGACTGGATGGATCGGGCAACTGGCTGCGCGCCATGGCGACGAGATCGGCATAGGGAAGTCCGTAGGCCTGGCCGACGCTGACATCGACCACCTTGCCTTCCCTGATATTGAGCACGCGGTCGTATGGACAGGCCGCGCTCTCGAGACCGCGGATGAAGCCCAGCCTGCGGAACGCCTCCAGCTGCTGGCCTCCGATCTTTTCGACCCGGAATTCGTCCGGATAGACCGCGCGCTTGTCGACCAGGGCAACGCGATGCCCTGCCCGCGCAAGAACAGCTGCCGCCAGCGAACCCGCAAGGCCGCCGCCGACGATCACGATGTCCGTAGCGATCGTCGCGCTCTCCGCAGCGGCGATCGGCTCGGTCACGGTTCTGTCCGCCGTCATAGTCCAGGCTCTCCACGGTTAACGTGGCTTCATGTGCAACTTTCTCGCCTGATGTCGCATCACAGGGCCGAACGCGATCATTTCCGGAGATCGAGGTTAATGACTGGGAGCACCGATCTGGACCTGCGATGTTCCGGCACGGGCTTTGCTCAGGAGGCTCTGCAAAATCCGCGCTTTGGCAGAACGGCGGCTATTCCGGCGCGCCATTCCGCATCCGACGTTCGATCGAGGCTTCTTCGACGTCGATGCGGCCTATGGCGCCATTCGGTCGAGCCGGGCTATCTGGGACAATGGAGACGGCGATGTACCATCGTGAAGCAACCGACCTGGCGGCGACGTCGTCGTCGCCGGCAAGATCCCGGAGACCGCTCATTAACACTCGCAGTTTTTCGGCATGCTAGGCTGGCGCCGGTACCGGAACGCATCTCTTCAGGAGAGAGTTGCCCCTTAACGTCCATGATCGAATCCATCATCCAGTTCATGCGGCGCGACGTGACGCGCGGTGTCGTCGGGACCATCCTTCTCAAGGTTGGTAGCGGCGCGCTTGCGTTTGCATTGTTCTCGCTTGCGGCACGAACGATGTCGCCCGATGGGTTCGGCATCTTTGCGACCTGGCTTTCGGTTGCCCAGATCGCATCGGTCGTGGGTCTGGTCGGCCAGGAATCGCTCCTCGTGCGCTTCCTGAATGAGTATCAGGTGGGAAATCGGCCAGATCTCACCAAGGGTGTGCTTCTATCGAGCCTGAAGATCTCCTCCGTCGCAATGCTGATTGTGATCGGCGCAATCGCGATCGCGGCGAGCCTGAAGGGCGACTGGTGGCTGCTGATCTTCGCCGTGTCCGCCTACACCGCCGTGAATGCGGGGCTGATGCTCGGCAGCCAGATTGCCCGCTCGCTGGTCAGCATTCTCATGGGCGAAGGAAACAGGGAATTCTTCTGGCGGGTCGGCGTCGTCCTGTTTCTGCTCGCAATCATGTTCGGCTATGCACGGCTCGACCCCGCCGAATTGTTCGCAGTCATGACGATCGCCATGTCGGTGGGCCTGGCCGCACAGATCGTTTCGATTGTGCGAGCTCTGCCGGATCTCCGCGGCACCACGGCGCGGTTCGAGCCGTCCCGCTGGAGATCCAGTGCGCTTCATTTCTGGATTGCGTCCGTCCTCGAAGCCGCGAACCAGTATTTCGACGTCATTCTGGTTTACTGGATGCTGGATCCGGCGACCGCCGGCATCTATTTCGCCGCCTCGCGCCTTGCCAATATCTTCGCCATGCTGTCGGCAGCGCTCTATAGTTTCGGCGCGCGCCGACTTCCTTCGCTGTACTTCAGCAAGAACCATCAGGAGTTCGAGCGAACGTTGCAGCTGATGGCGGAGGTGACCGGCCTTTGCGTGATCAGCGGGCTCTTCCTGATCTGGATCGGCGGCCCCCATCTTCTCAACCTGTTCGGGCCCCATTTCGCCGCGCAGCACTGGGTCCTGATCGTGCTCGCCATCGGAACGGCGTTTCAGGCGGCGGGCGGTCCATCTGCAGCGATATTGCAGCTCACCGGCCATGAGCGCATCTATGTTCCCGTCGTAGCCGCGAATGTGGCGTTGCGGCTGGTGGGTTTTCTCGTGCTGATTCCCTGGCTCGGCGTGCTTGGCGCGGCGATCTCTGCCACGGTATCGCTGGCGCTTGCGACCATCGCGCTCAACGTACTCTGTCGCCGGCGAACCGGGGTTGATCCTTCAATTCTCGTGCTCTTGCGCTTCGGTGGATCGAAGCGCGGCACCTATGCGGTCCGCGGCGCTGACGCGACCGACTAGGTTCCAGTTCAACCGCCGCAGGCGCGGTTCGGCCAGCATTGCCGAACGAGCATCAACCGGCCAAGCCGAGCGCTTTACCCCGACGTTGAGCCGACGACGGGTCAGCCGGCACATGATTGACGACGATCCCTGTCGGCACGCCGCCGAAGCGAGAGAGCGAAGCCGTCGCCCTGCGCATTGCAGCTGAATCGATTGCGTCTTCGCGACCAACCAGGATGACCAGATCGGCGTGAGCGGCCAGCGCCGCCGCCTCGGGCTGCAAGGCAAGCGACGTCGCATGGACGATGATCAGATCGAACTCCGACCGAATATCGTCCGCAGGCGACGGCCCGGGCCCCTTGCCGGCGCTCAGAAGCTCGTCAATGCTGCGAAAATCCGCCGTGGTCGTGCCATCCGCCGGCGCCTTGGCGAGGCTGGTTCCAGCACCGCCGAGATCCGGTTCGACCCGGATCAGGACGCTCAGCTTTCCGCCGTTCACCGCCCACCGGTTCAATGACCGCGCGACGGTGTTGCCGCCGGCACGCTTTCCGACCGACAGCACGAGAACGACTTTACCCATAGGTCCCGGCAACTTCTCGAGCCTGTCGAGTAGCGGCCGCAGATGTGGACCGAGATCGAGCTCGGTCATGGACACCGGACCTTGCCAGATGTTCCGGGTCACTTCGCCGGGCACGCGGTCGGGAACACGCGCCCACACGGGCGGGCGTGACCACGCCGCGGGCTGGCGCGGAGCCGGTTCGGCGGCGCGAATGTCTGGAACGGGTTTCTCTGATCGGCGTCCCGTCGCAGCAACGACCGCTGTCGATGTCAGCAGCGAACCGATCGCGAGCGCGGCAAGCAGCAGAGGCAGCGGCGGAAGGGTCGAGCGAAGCGGTGGAATGGCGGGCGAGGCCACCTTGGTCTGAGAACTCTGCAACAGGCGCTGCTCGTTCGTCGTCTTGGACCGCGAGAGGAATTGTTCGTAGATGTTCCTATTGGCCTCGGCGTCGCGCTGCAGCTCCTGGAGCTTCACCAGGGCCTGTCCGTCGACCAGGAGCTGCGATTCAGCCGCCTTCATCTGGCCTTCCAGAGCCTTCTGCTGATCGCGCTGGGCCTCATATTCCGATTTGGCGGTTGCGATGCCCTTGGTTCGCTCGACCTCGATCTGCCGGTTCAGATCGTTCAGCTGGCTGTACGACATCACGAGGTCGGGATGACGATCGCCGAACACCGCCCGCTTCTGCGCAATCTGATCGTTGAGCGCCGATCGTTGGGCACGCAGCGCGCTCAGGAGATCCTGCTTGACCGGGCTCTCGACATTCGCCTTCACGTCGCGTTGCGCCTGCTCGTAGCGAGCCTTCGCCTCCTCGGTCCGCGCGCGCGCAGCAGCCACCTGCTGCGACAGCTCGGTCACCCGCAATTGCTGGGTCGTGGCATCCTTGCCGGCGTTGACGATCCTGTGCTCGAGCTTAAACGTGGCAACGGCGTCCTCCGACGCCTTCAGCCGGTCGTTCAACGTCTTGAGCCGGCTGCCGAGCCAGTCCGCAGCCTCGTCGGTCGCCTCGGTGCGGATGCGGCTCTGCCTGGCGACGAACGCCTCGGCAATAGCATTGGCATAATAGGCGGCCCGCTCCGGCCGGTTCGAGGTGAACCGGATGGCGATGACATAGGTCAGCCCGCGACGGGAGATGTCGAGACGGTTGCGGAACCGTTCGAGCAAGCGCCCGGGGTCGGTGGATCCGCGAGCAAGGTCTTCGTCGTCGCGAACCTTGAGCTCGTCGATCAGCGGCTTGAGAAATCCGTCGGACTTCGCCACTTCAACCAGGCTCTGCAACGCGGCGCTGTCCTGCCCTATGCCCGGCAGAACGTCCTGCTCCGTGGTCACGCGTTGCTCGCGGGGATCGACGACGACCAGCGCGGTCGCTGCGAACCGAACCGGAATGACCAGGAGAACGACGGCGCCCAACGCGAAGATCGCGAGAGCGAGCGTCAATATCCGTCGAGCGTTGTCGCGAAGGAAGGCGAGCGCACCGGCCGCGGTGAGCGCACCGCCAAAGCGTGCAGCGGTGCCGGCGGCCTCACCGTTCGACGAATTCCGACTCCACGACGCGGCGACGCCGGTCGATCCGGAACTTGTCGGGTCTGCGCGGCGACCGAACGTCATGGACTTTACTCGGATTCAACTGGCGAACACTGTTCAGTGGCCTGCTCCACCGTAAATATCTATGGTTAATCCGCGGTTACCCGCCTCTCGCGCGAGCATGACCAATTGGTTAACGCGATCGCGTCACTTCCCTTCGGAGCCATCAGAATTCTCTCGCAAACGATGTTGTTCCGGCAGGCCGCGCATTAACTCCGTTTGTTGCTAGTCGGTGTCCGCGCCATGCTCGCATGGTAGGTACGGAGTTAAGAAAGTGAAAATTTTAGTTCTTCAGCGGGTCGGGATCCGTGCTCCACTACCAGCCAAACAAGGAGTTGGGCGAGACGACTGCGACAGCATTCGCCCCGTCCAACGGCGATGGACGGAAGTTGCACGTCCTTCTCGTACAGACCCAGGCCGAAAACGCCGGTGCACAGGAGATCTCCAGGCTGCTCGGAGCTGGCCTCTCCGCCCGCGGCTACCGCGTCACCAATCTGTTCTTCTTCCGCAAGTCGGATTCGTTCGACGAGCCGCCCGATACGCTCTACTGCGCCCCGAGCCGGCCGGGACATCCGCTGGCCCTGCTGCGAATGTTGTGGACGCTCGGCAGTCATATCAAAACAACCAGGCCCGACGCCGTTCTGACCTTTCAGCATTTCGGTAACGTCATCGGCGCCGGCGTGTCGCGCCTCGTCTGCCGCGCGCCTGTCATCGCCAACCAGGTTTCATCCGCGCTCTCGATGAGCTGGCCCGTCCGTACCGCCGACATCGTCATGGGCAGCCTCGGCTTCTTCGACCGCATCACGCTCAATTCGAAGGACATGCAGTGCGAATATTCGCGCTACCCTGCGGCCTATCGGTCACGCATGGTCCATGTCCCGCACGGGTTCGACGACAAGGCCCTCACCTTGCCGAAGGAAGCAGCACGAGAACGATTCAATCTGCCGCCGGACTGCACCCTGCTCGGCTGCGCGGCAAGGCTGCACCCGCACAAGCGGCTTGATGCGGCGATACGCCTGCTGCCGGATGAACCATCCTGGCACCTTGCACTGGCCGGACAGGGCGCCGATGAAGCCCGACTGAGGCAGCTGGCCGACGACTTGAACGTATCGGACAGGCTGTATCTGCTCGGCGAAATCCCCCCGCGCCGGATGGCGGACTTTCTCGCCTGTCTGGACGTGTTCGTATTCCCGACGCAGGCTGAAACCTTCGGCCTGGCTGCGGTCGAGGCTGCAAACGCCGGTGTTCCCTCCGTCGTCACCGATCTTCCGGTGTTGCGCGAAGTGTTGTCTTTCGAGGGAAAACCGACTGCACTCTTCGTCGACGCCTCCGATCATGCGAAGCTGTCGGCAGCCGTTTCGAAAATTCTGACGGATCAAACCCTGAGCGACGAACTGCGGCAAAACGCCAAAGGCTTGAAATCGCGCTATTCGGTCGATGCCATGGTTGAGGAATACGTTCGACTTCTCAGCCAAGTCATTTGACGGGACGCGTTGGAATAGATTGGCTCGACATGATCATCGAGTTTCGCTGTGAACGTGAGCATGCGCGGCGGTGGATGAACCGCGAGACGCTGTCGATCGACGGCAGGGATGTCCCTGTTCAAGTTGCTTGGACGGTTACGACGCAGCCACGCGCCACCGGTCTCGACGCACTGTTCGAACTCGAACGCATGGTGCTGCACAGGGGCAAACACAGCGGTGCCGGCAAGCTGAAGGTCATTCCGGAACGGACGCAGGCTCGCACGGGCACAGTCGACCTGATCGTCGATTTCACGACTGCAGCGCGACCCGCCGACTGCTCGGCCCGGCTGTATCTCCGTCCGCTGTTCAATGGAGCAGCAGGCGAGAACGCCGCACTCGCCGCCATTCTCGCCGGCGATCTGCCGGTCATCGAGATCGTCAACGAGGTCGATGGCACAGTGCTTGATCGCGGCCATCCTTCCGCAGAAGTCGCGGCAGGCTTGAGCGGCGCGCTCGAAACGGTGATGGCGCGAACCCTGACCATGGTGGCCGCGATCCTCTCGGAGCGGCCGCGGATCGTGCCGCAACTCACACGCCCCGCAGCAGGCGGCAATGGCCGGCAGCCGGCGGCCTATGTCCTGCGCGGCCTTGCCGTATCGATCGCCAAGGAGATCTATCGCCTCTGCTGCTATGCGCCGCACTGGCATGTCGGATGGCGCTTCAACGACGGCGCCGGCGTCTGGCAGACCGGAGATCTCTCCGGGCCCCCCTGGAACGTCCTCGGCGATCCCGGAAATCATTTCTACGCCGATCCCTTCCCGATCACCTGGCGGGGACGAACCTTCGTCTTCTTCGAGGATCTCGATCATCGGATCGGAAAAGGAATCATTTCGGCGATCGAATTCGGTGCCGCCGGACCGGTCGGCGAGGTCGTCCCGGTGCTGGAGGAGCCCTGGCACCTCTCCTATCCGTTCCTGATCGAGAACGACGGCGCGTTGTGGATGATCCCGGAGAGTTCGGTCCACGGCGACGTCGCGCTCTACAAATGCATTCGTTTTCCGGACAAATGGGAGCGGCACGCGACGCTGCTGTCCGGCCTCGAACTCGCCGATGTCACGATCACGCGACACAATGGCCTGCACTATCTGTTTGGCGCCTGGCGCGACGGAACCGGCGGCTATTCGGACTCGCTGGCGATCTATTACGCCGACCGTCTCCTGGGCCCCTGGTTGCCCCATGCCAGCAACCCGGTCCTGATTGATCGCGCGAGCACGCGACCGGCAGGGAATTTTGTCACCATCGATGACAAATTGTGGCGCCCGGTTCAGGATTGTGCCGCCGGTTACGGCGCAGCGCTCGCGCTTGCGGAAATCGTCGAACTGTCGCCGACGACATTCAGGCAGGTCATCCGCCACTCCATCAAGCCCGGACCGGCATGGCCGGGCCGGAAGTTGCACACGCTGAACCGCTGCGGCCGGCTCGAGGTGATCGACGGATCGCGTGTCCAGCCGAAGACCCGAGCCTTGACGAGCAGATTTCCATCGGCCGGCTTGTCGCCGCGAACCAGTCCGTCGACCGCCGGCTGACGCACGGCAAGCAAAATGCCCTCGGCCGCCACCGGCAACCGTGGGTCAGCAGCCGTGGCAGATGATCAGCTTCCTGTCGACCTCAGCGTCGAGGCGCCGCAGCTCGGCGTCGATCGATGACAATCCGGCGCTCAGCGGAATGTCAATTGGGCGCGGCTGCCGGTGACCTATCGGCGCCCGCGATCGCTCGTCCGAAGCCATGTCGCCGGCGGACGCAATCTTGCGGATCCGCGCGCCTGTCATCGTTTCGGCATCTGCGCCGTTGGTGGAAGAGCCGAACAAAAGCAAGACGGCGACGACGATCGGACCACATCGGTTGGACATCATCATTCTCCTATCGCATTGGGTTGGGTCACTTCGAGACGAGCAACCTGATGCGATGGATAGAACGACGGAGCTACATGAAGGCTTCGCGCCCGCAATATCGCGTTACCGGTGAAACGGGTGATGCACCGTTCGGCAATCGCTAGCCGGCGGTGGCTATGCGCTTCACTCGTTTGCCTGCCGACGCTGCGAGGCATCGCGACAGCGCCGCGGCGAGCTCGGCCGACATCAGCGGATGATGGACGAGTTCGGTGACGCCTGCGGTCGCAAGCAAAGGCGCAGCGAAGTGATGCACCGAGGGGCTTGCGAGAATGATCGGCAGACACGGCGCCGCATCATGCAGCAGGTAGGCAAGATCGAGCGAGGAGCCTCCCGGCACGTGGCACACCAGCGCCACGTCGAAACGGGTCCCCGCGGCGCGGCAGGCCGCTTCGGCCTCGGCCAGCACCGAGAATCCGACCGGCTCGTAACCTAGCGCGGCGAGAATTTCCTCGTAGCGCAGCAGTCGCTTGCGGTCCGCTTCGAACACCAGAACGGTTTCCCCAGTGCCGCGCAACGCGAGCGACGGCGCGTGCTGCACCGATATCGGCTCGTCCGGCGATCCGCACGGCAGCCAGATGTCGAAGCGCGTCCCGGCGCCAAGCGTGCTCCGCACGGCCACGGCGCCGCCGTGCTGCTCGACGATCTCCCGGACCGTCGCAAGCCCGAGACCGTTGCCTTCCGAGCGCGTCGTGAAGAACGGCTCGAACGCCCGCTCCAGCGTCGCTTCGTCCATTCCCGGCCCCGGATCGGAGACCGAGATGACGGCGAACCGTCCACGCAGCAACTCGGTTCGCCCCATCGACAAGGGATGCGTGACCTCCCGTTCGGCGATCTGCAGGTCGATGAAGCCGGGCTGTTCCATTGCCTGGGCGGCGTTGTTGCATAGGTTGAGAATGACCTGCTGCAATTGCGCCGGCTCGCCGGAGACGGTGATGCCTTCGGCGCGCTGGCTGACCACGAGCTTCACATGCGCAGGCAACGATGCGGCAAGCAGCGCCTGGGTTTCCGCCACCAGCGTCCTCATGCAGATGCGCTCCTGTCGTCCCTGGCTACGCCGGCCGAAGGTCAGAATCTGGCCGACAAGCTCGCTCGCCCGCTCGCCGGCCCGGCGGATCTCGGCGAGGCTCGTCGCAGGCCGGGTTCCCGATTTGATGCCGGTGTCGGCGAGCTCGACGTAACCGAGGATCGCCCCGACGATATTGTTGAAGTTGTGGGCAATGCCGCTGGCGAAGGTGCCGATCGTCTCCATCCGCCGAGCCTGTTGCAGGCTCGCCTGGAGCCGCTCCTTCTCCTGCTCGAGGACCACGCGTCCCACGGCGTTGCGGATCGCATCGAAGGCGGTGCGGAAGAGCGCAAATTCGGCCCATTTGCTCAGCGCAGCGGCCTCTACCGCGTCGAAGCCGAGAATGGCCGCGTGTCCATGTTCGGACGCGGTCTTAATGCACAGCCAGCCCCGAATTCCGGCTTCGTCGAGGAGGTTCGCCAGATCGTCGGGATGCGATGGCCGGACCCTGGGAATGTAAATGATCGCATCCTCGCGATCATCGAACCGTTGGGCCAGATCGCGTGCCCGGTTCGGCCAGGTTGCGTCGAGGCGAGTACCCTCGCGGGCCCACCGATAGACATTGTCGGTTGTTGTTGCCGACCATGCGAAGTAAGCCCGGTCCGCACCTATAAAGCCCGCAAGCTCCGCAAGCGCACTCTCGACATGACTACGGAGGCCATCGCGATGCGACTCGATGAATCGCATCGAGATGTTTGCGATCACATGCTCGAAGGCGGCGCGACGGCGCAGAGCCTTGGCGCGGGCGCGCAACAGCAGACCGAAATAGACGAGAGCACCGAGGAGCAGCAGCGACGTGAGATACTGCAACAAGCGGTTCTTGCGCGCCGCGAGCCGGGCAGCGATCTGGCGCTTGACGATCAGCGCATGGACCGCATCCTGCTCGCGATTGCTGGTCTCGGCGACTAACGCTTTCAGAATGGCGTCGACATCCGGAAGCAGGTCGTGCAGCAGCTGGCCGTGCGCAACGGCGGCGTGCAGCAGCTCGTTGTCTTCGGACGTGATCTGCAGGCGTTCGAGATTGTCGAGCCGGGACTGCAGCTCGCCCGCGGTGACGTCGGACGTGTCGAGCGTCAGTTGCAGCATCGCCGCGGACAGCGCCGAGACGTCCGCCACCAGCGGCCTGTCGTTCGACGACGACAGACGGGAACTGAACAGGCTGAAATAAGTGAAGGAATTCCTGAGCAGCGCGTTCTTGCTCTTGAACTGCTCGATCAAATCCTCTTGCCTGGCGGCACGCGCCGCCAGCATGTCGATCGCGGCATTCTGCTCCCTGTCCGTACCGGCAGCCTCGCGAAGCCGCACCAGCGCTGCATCGTAGGCATCCACCATCGCGACGAGCGCATCGTAATTCTTCGACAGGCCGGCCCGTGACGTCAACACCTCGCGGTTCACACCGCGCTCGAATCGGGTGAAGTCGGAAAGCGCCTGCGTTTGGCGATCATAGCGGTCCGAATTCAAATTCAGGCCGTTCAGCAGAAGCCAGGTCAGCAGCGCGAGCAGGAACGCCACGCCGATCATCGCGGGGGCGATTTTCATGGTTCACCTCCGACCAGTGAGCCGCGATATTGTCCGGTCAGGCTCTGGAGGAAGGCAACGATCGCCTTCACTTGATGATCTGTCAGGGTCGCGTTCAATTGGGCCTGCCCCATCCGGCGAACAGCGTCATCGAGTGTCGGTGCGCTGCCATCGTGAAAGTAAGGCGGCGTCGTCGCGACGTTGCGCAGGCTCGGCACACGCAGAATGGCCGGGTCTGGCGCGGCCAGAGGATGAAATATGCCGTGACGCTGAAACAGATTTCCGCCGACATTAACGCCCTGATGGCACGAGACGCAGCCCAGGGATTTGAACTGGTGATATCCTTCCAATTCCTCGGAGCTCAACGCGGCGCCATCGCCCTCGAGCCAGCGGTCGAATCTGCTGCCGGGCGTCACCAGCGTCTTTTCAAAATTCACAATGGCGTCGACGATGTTGTCGCCATCCGGACCGCGGCCATAGGCGGCAAAGAAGCCGGCGCGCATCGCGGGATCGTGGTTGAGCTTATGCGCGATCGTGTCCAGATCGCTGCCCATGATCCGCGGGTTAACGAGCGAAGACGTGACGTCTGCGTCGACGTTGCGATATTTTCCTTCCCAGCTGAAACGAAAGTTGTGGGTCGCGTTGAAGACGGTCAACGTGTTGAGCGGCAGCTCTGCGCCGTTCAGATCGACGTCGTGCCGCCTCGTACTGGCGCCATTCGCGCTGATGTCGTGGCACGACAAGCAGCTTCTCGAATTGTCGCGCGAGAGACGCAGATCGCCAAACAGGCGCTCACCGAGCGTGACCTTTCGCGGATCGAGCGCGGGAGCCGGCGGCATCGGCGTGATCGGCTCGTCCATGCCGCGCAGGGCGGGCGGCATCGGAGGCGCCACCTGTGGCGGCGCCGACGAGGGTTGGAGGCCACTGACGACCAACACGCAGACGGCGACGACAGGCCGCCACCGCATCAATTCACGCAACGAACGAGTCTGGGCAGATCCGGGCACTGCTCGTCAGCTAGGCGTCATCGCGCATTTCAGCAATATATCATCGCGGCACAATTCGCCCGCAACCTTCAAGTCTTCTTGATCGATGCGGCGGGCTCGCGCCGCCGCATCGATCAGTCGTCTCGTCCAACCGTACAGCATCAAGCCGGCTTCCAGGCCGCGTGGGATGACCGCACAGGCGATCGCGTGGTAGTAGTCCAATCCGGCGATTGCGCAGAATATCGCATCAGCAATCATGGCAGTACCTCACCATCCGCTCGATGTCCGCCCGGCCCTGGATGCCGAGATCCCGCAAGGTCCGGTCGTCGTATTCCGCAAGCGCCCTGACGGCCCGTCTGATCTCCTGTTCCCTGCGCCAATGCGTCCACAACGCCGCGATCTGCTCACCGAGACCGGCCAACCAGTTTCCGCGATCGCGCGGACGTTGCTCCGACCACGCTGCGAGCTCAGGCGCGATGATGTTAGAACCATTCAAAGGTTGAGAGACGCTCTGCTCGAGCGCCATAGCGGGATGCTGATTGCGAGCGAGGTGCGCATTTGTGGAAACCGACGCCTCATCGACCGGGAAAACCGCGATCGGATGCAGCGACGCGCCGTAAACGGCAAAGCCTTCCATGAAAAACGCCAGCGCCACCCACCACCAAGCGATGGCCGGACTCTCCCTCTCCTCCGAAAGCGCCACAGCCGACGGCGCCGTGTATTTCGACATGTCCCGCATGGCGCGAACGCGCATGTCGCCTCGATCCCCCGGCAGAGTCAGGCCGCGCGCGATGTCGCCGCTCCGGCGGTGGGACGGCTGAACGATCCGGCTCACGCTTGAAGACAGTTGCTGTTCCAGCATGGGAAGATTCTCCTGCACGATGTTTTGCAGGAGTGACATTGAAGCTGCCCTGTTACGTCACCGTCACCGCCACGCAGAAAAAGGTTACAGACGCAGCCTGGCGCCGCCATCTTTGCAGTATCGCCGGCGGCCTTCGCGTCCTCATTAATCCGGATTCTCGTTCGCGCCGCGACTAGAACGGTTCTACGGGGAGTGTGAAGACGTAACCAACGCCGCGCTCGGTCTGGATGATCCGCGGTGCACTCGGATCGGTCTCCAGCTTGCGTCGCAGCCGCAACACCTGAACATCGATGCTCCGGTCGAAGATGTCTTCATGGACGCGGGTCGCCTGCAGCAGATGCTCGCGGGTCAGCGGCCGCTGCGGCGCTTCGAGAAAGGCCAGCAGCAGCGCGTATTCGCCCTTGCTCAAGGGAACCTGCTCGTTGTTTGCATCCAGCAGCCTTCGGCCACGGCGTTCGAGCTTCCAGCCGTTGAAGCGGTAGCCGCCGCGCTCCGGATCGCGAGCGCGCGCGGCCCGGCCCATCTCCTGACGGCGCAACACGGCGCGGACCCGCGCCAGCAGCTCCCTCAGGCTGAATGGCTTGATGATGTAGTCGTCGGCGCCGAGCTCGAGACCGACGATGCGATCGATTTCATCGGGCCGGTGCCCCGTCGTGATGATGACAGGCACATCGGACTGCGCACGGATTTCCCTGAGCATATCGAGACCGTCGTCCTGTCCCAGCCGGAGATCGAGAATGATCAAGCTGGGCTGCGCTCCTTCCAGATGTCGATGCAGTTCCGCCCGGGTGGATGCGGCCCTGCTCGGTACGTTGTGCTCTTCCAGATATTTGATCACCATTTGCCGTAGGGTGGTGTCGTCATCGACGACGATGATATGGCCGACGTCTGCCAACATATTTGGTCTCTCAAACTTGCCCCAGGAACCTGCCTCAGGCCAATCCCGCTTGCCGCGCAATGTCAGGGTCTGGACAGGCAATGGACTGCTCCGGCTAAAGCGGAAAATAAGGCACTCGATCTGCCGGCGGCGATTTCGACCGTTCGAAACGAACGATCATTTGCCGACGACGTATCTAGATATGTACCGACGACGAACAATAACGTTCGCGATCCTCACCGCGAACTAGGTCATTTTTCCGTCGCATTCCGCGGAATCTCCTAGACGTGAAGACTTGTGATCCCATCATCTACTACTTTAGCGAACGCGGCGCCTGCGGGACCTGATGCGGATTTTCCAGATCGCACGTCGAATTACAGCTTCGTTTCAGCGCGGCCGGCGACGGTTACAATTGTAACATGGCGCGGATTCCGCAAGCTTGCGTCGCCACAAAGCCACGTTGCGTTGCCGCCGTAACCATTTCGCAGCCGCCGCGAAGTTTTCCCGTAACGGCGATGCAGACATTTGGCCTCTGCTCATCGACCGGCACCAGATTGCCGTTCGACAATCAGAGGATCGACCACATGAAAGTTCTCTTTGCTTCCACGCCTGCGACAGGCCATCTCAATCCGATGCTGGCGATCGCCAACATCCTCATTGCCGACGGCCACGAGATCGCGTTCCTGACAGGCTCGGTGTTTCGCGCCCGCGTCGAGGCCAGCGGGGCGAAGTTCTTTGCCCTTCCCAGCGGCGCCGATTTCGACTTGCGCGACATGCTCTCGGTGGTGCCAGAGCTCAAGACCATCGCACCGGGACCCGAATGGCTGCGCGTCGCCTGCGAGCGCATCTTCGTCGACGCCATCCCGGCGCAGAACCAGGGCCTCCACGAGGCGCTGGAGCATTTTCAGGCCGACGTCATCGTCGGCGATGATATGATCTTCGGCATCCTGCCGATGCTGCTCGGCCCGCGCGAGGAACGGCCGCCCGTCGTTCTGTGCGGGACGTCGATCCTGCACTGGGCGCGCGATGACGGTGCGCCGAACTTCGTCGGCCTGCCGCCGGCGACAACGGAGGAACAGCGCCGGCAATACGCCGTCGTTGCGGACGAGTACGACGTCAATGTCGATCAGCCCGTGCTGCGCAGCCTGAACAAGGTGCTGAAATCCTACGGCGTCCGGCCCGTGACGATACCGCTGTTCCATTCCGTCATCGAGCTTGCCGATGCCTACATGCAGCTGTCGGTGCCGAGCTTCGAATTTCCGCGGCGGTTTCCTTCCACGGTCCATTTCGTCGGCACGCCGCCCATTATTCGGGACCAGGTCCCCTTGCCGCCTTGGGCTGACGAACTCGACGGCTCGCAAAAGGTGGTGCTGGTGACCCAGGGCACGGTGGCCAATCACAATTTTGGTCTCCTTCTCGCCCCGACGCTCGAGGCGCTCGCGAGCGAGCCTGACGTGCTCGTTGTCGCGACGGCCGGTGGCCGCCCGGTTGACGCCATCCCCGGCCCCATCCCGTCCAATGCACGGCTGGCGAGCTATCTGCCGTTTGAATGGCTGCTGCCGCGCGTCGACGCGCTCGTCACCAATGGCGGCTATGGCAGCGTCAACCAGGCCATGAGCTTCGGCATTCCGCTGGTCACGGCGGGCCTGACGGAGGACAAGGCCGACGTCAATGCGCGCGTGGCGTGGTCCGGCGTCGGCATCAATCTCGCCACCAATGAGCCGACACCCGAGGCGTTGCGCGAGGCGGTACGCACCGTGCTCGATCGACCGGCCTATCGCATGCGTGCCTCGCGAATGGCTGACGAGTTCGCCAGCATCGGGACCCGTTCGGCAGTGCTGCGGATCATCAAGCGCCTCGTCGCCGATGGTTACGAGACGCGACGAACCGGCACCATGGAGACAGGCGGGATGCAGGCACATCGCCAGGTCAGCTGACGCGCGCTGACGTCATCTGATCTCTGCACCTGACCTCCGCCCGGGGAAGGAGGGGATCGTCCCCTTCCCTCCTTCCCACGCTCCGTCGCATGTGAACGACCATGAAGATCCAGCCTGCTTCCGCCGCCTTTACGGTTGTGCTCGGCTTCCTCGCGGCCGTGCCGTATTCCGGCATCGACATCAATCTCCCGGCGCTGGCCGCGACCGGCGCTGCGCTCGGAGCAAGCCCCTCGCATGTCGGCCTGACGATGAGCGCCTTCATGCTGAGTCTTGCGATCGCACCGCTTCTCTACGGACCGATCTCCGACCGGGTTGGCCGCAAGCCCGTCATCGTGTTCGGCCTCGTGCTGCTCGTGATCGCAAGCCTCGCCTGCGCGGCAGCGCAGTCGCTGCCGATGCTGCTGATATGCCGCGCGATTCAGGGCATCGGCGCGGCCGGTACGACGACGATTTTTGCTATCATCCGCGACTTGTTCGACGAGGCGTCGGGACGCGCGAAGATCGGCAGTGTCATGATTGCCATCAATGTGGTCACTGTGATTGCACCAACTGCCGGTGCCGCGCTGCTCGCGATCGGGGGTTGGCGTCTGATCTATGTAGTTCAAGCCGCAGCCGGACTCATCCTGATACCGACAGTGATGTGGGGGTTGGCCGAGAGCGCGAAGATAGATGCTGCTAACCGCATCGCGGCGTCTACCGTCGTCAAGGACTATCTGCGCATCGTCACGCACCCGGTTTCAATGGCTTTCATCCTGGTCGGCGCCGCCGCCGGATCTGCCGTATTTGCCTATGTCACGGGCTCTTCGCTGTATTTCATCAGCGTCGCCGGCCTGCAGCCGCAGCAGTACGGCATGATCTTCAGCGCCTGCTCGGGAGCCGTGATGATCGGCGCGTTTCTCGACGGCCGGCTCGGCCGCCGCGGCGTCGCGCCCGCGGACGTGCTGACCGTTGGCCTGGTGTTGTTGTTTGTTGGCTCAGGCACGATGCTCGTGACGACCCTGGCCGGCTTGAGCGCGCCTGCCCTCGTCACCGCGCTCCTGATGGTGGTTGCGCTGGCCTTCGGGCTCAGCATGCCAAACCTCATGAATGCTACGATGCAGCCATTGCCCGATATCGCCGGCGCGGTCAGCGCCGCGGCCGGCACCGTTCAGATGAGCTCCGGCGCGATCGCCAGCGGCCTGGTTGCGCTGCTCTTCGACGGACGTAGCGCGCTGTCGATGGCCGCCGTGATGGCGGCGACTACGCTGCTGGCGCTGACTCTATATTTGCGATTTGCCCGCTCCGCCGGACGCCGCTCGCAACGTGAGATCACCGTGGCGGAAGGCACCACACAAATTGTGGCGGTCGGTTCAGGATTGTGCCGCCGGTTGAGGCGCAGCACTTGCGCTGACGGAAATCGTCGAACTGTCCCCGACGACCTTTAAGCAGATCGTCCGCCACGCCAACAAGCCCGGAGCGGCATGGCCCGGCCGGAAGTTGCACACGCTGAACCGCTGCGGCCGGCTCGAGGTGATCGACGGATCGAGCCTTCAACCCAAGACTCGAGCCTTCACGAGCAGATTTCCATCGGCCCGCTTGTCGCCGCGAACCGCCTGCTAGCGCGGGTGGCTGAACAGGTCCGTCGCGGCGTCGTCGACTGCGATCTCGACCAGCGCGGGACCGTGTGAGGCCAACGCTTCCGCCAAGATGCGATCGACATCGCCGGCATCGGTGACGCGCCGTCCCACGCAACCCATTCCCTTGGCGAGCGCCACGAAATCGAGCCCGGGCAAGTCTATGCCGGGCGGGCGATGCGCCTGCATGAGCCGGCTGAAAGCGCGCATCGCGCCATAGCCTGAGTTGTTCATGATCACGAAGGTGATCGGCAGTCCGCGATGCGCGGCGGTCCAGATCGCCTGAATGCAGTACATCGCCGACCCGTCGCCGATCAGGGCGACGATGCGGCGGCCGGGCCGCGCCAGCGCCACGCCGACGGAGGCCGGCAGGCCGTAACCGAGCCCTCCGCTCGCCATCGTGTAGAAACTGTCGGCGCCCGACCGGGACAGGAATTGTTGAATGGCCGGACGATGCGACGGCGCCTCCTCCACCACAATCGCATCGTGCGGCATCAGCGCCGACAACCGGCTCAGCGCATAGGCCGGAGGAATCGGATCTTGCGCGGCCGGATCGGCAGGCCGCGCCCGCGCGGCGGGCACCTCGCGCTTCGCGATGTCGGGCAGCGCCGACCGAAGCGCAGCGAGCGCCTTGGGGAGCGTGGTGATGATGGTGTCGCCGACGGCCGCCGACGCCGCTTCGGTCGGATCGTCAGTGATCTGCCAGACTGGCGTTCCGTCCTCGAGCAATTCGCATTGTCCTTCGACGTGAAAGGTGAACACGGGCGCGCCGACCACGACGATCAGATCGGCGCCGCGCAAGGTGCGGGCGAGCCCTGCCGGCGCTGCCGGAAGGAAGCCTGCGAATTGCGGATGCAATTCCGGAAAGCTCGACCGGCTCGACATCGGGCTTGCCCAGACGGCCGCCCTCGCCTGTTCGGCCAGCGCGACCATCGCCTCGACACAGCCGCTGCGATCGATGTCGGGACCGACGACGAAGACAGGTCTTTTGGCCGCCGCGATGGCTGCGCCGAGCCGGACGATCGCGGCCGGATCGGGCGCAAATTCCGTCGCGATGTGGCGGATGGGCGGCGCGACCGCAGGCCGCGCCCAATCGTCCGACGGCACGGACACGAAGGTCGGACCGCGTGGATGCTGCATGGCGGTGAGGAAAGCCTGCGCAATCGCCGCCGGGACATCCTCGGGCCGCGCGGGTTCCACGCTCCATTTCACATAGGGCTTTGGAAACTGCGCGGCGTCTTCGGCAAAGAGATAAGGCCGCATCCTGAGCAGGCTGCGTGCCTGCTGCCCCGCCGTCACGACCATCGGCGTCTTGTTGCGGAACGCGGTGAAGAGATTGCCGAGCGCGTGGCCGAGCCCGGCTGCCGAGTGAAGGTTGACGAAGGCCGGTCGCCCCGTGGCCTGCGCATAGCCATCGGCCATGCCGACCACGCAGCCTTCCTGCAGGCCGAGGACGTAGTCGATGTCATCGGGCCAGTCGCCGAGAAAGGCAAGCTCGGTCGAGCCGGGATTGCCGAACACGCGATCGACGCCAAAGGAGCGAAGCACGCCGAGGGTCGCTTCCCGAACCGTCAGGACTTTGGAGTTCATTGGCAGATTTCCTTGGGTGCTTCGCTTTTGGGCGCAATCAGAACGGATAATGCTGCGGCTGCGTCTCGATGGTGATCCAGCGCAAGTCCGTGAACTCGGCGATCCCGGCTTGCCCGCCGAACCGGCCGTAGCCCGATCCCTTTACGCCGCCGAAGGGCATCTGCGCCTCGTCATGCACGGTCGGGCCGTTGACGTGGCAGATGCCGCTTTCGATGCGCTGCGCCACCGTCAGCGCACGGGCGACATCGCGGCCGAACACGGCCGCCGAAAGGCCGTATTCGGTGTCGTTGGCGAGCCGCACGGCGTCATCCACACCGTTCGCGCGGATCACCGAGACGACCGGGCCAAAGCTTTCCTCGGTGTAGATGCGCATGCCGGGCACGACACGATCGAGCACCGTCGCCGGAACGACAGTGCCAGCACGTTCGCCGCCCGCGACCTTGGCGGCGCCCTTGCCGATCGCGTCGTCGATCAGCGCAACGACGTGCTTGGCGGGCGCTTCGTCGATCATCGATCCCACCACCACCGGACCGGAGCGCGGGTCCCCGGCCGGAAGCGCGCTCGCCTTCTTCGCGAGCTTCTCGACGAAGGACGCGGCCACCGCCTCGTCGACGATCACCCGCTCGGTCGACATGCAGACCTGGCCCTGGTTGATGAAGGCACCGAACGCCACGGCCGCCACGGCGGCATCGAGATCGGCATCGTCGAGCACGACCAGCGGCGCCTTCCCGCCGAGCTCGAGCAGCACCGGCTTGAGATGACGTCCGGCGAGCTCGGCGATGACGCGGCCGACGCGAGTCGAGCCGGTGAAGTTGATCCGCCGCACGGCAGGATTGGCGATGAGACGTTCGACCAAAGCGGGCGCGTCAGCCGGCGCGTTGGTCACGACGTTCACGACGCCGGGCGGGAAGCCTGCGTCACTGAACACCTCGCCGATCAGCCGGTGCGTTCCGGGACAGATCTCGGACGCCTTGAGCACCACCGTGTTGCCGCAGGCGAGCGGCGTCGCAACGGCGCGGACGCCGAGAATGATCGGGGCATTCCACGGCGCGATGCCAAGGCAAACGCCCGCGGGCTGGCGAACGGACATGGCAATGCATCCTGGCTTGTCCGACGGGATCACCTCGCCCGCAATTTGCGTCGTCAGCGATGCCGCCTCGCGCAGCATGCCGGTCGCGAGCTTGACGTTGAAGGCCGACCAGACTTCGGTGGTGCCGATCTCGGCCATCATGATCTTGATGAAGGCGTCTCGCATGGCATCGAGCGCATCGGCGGCCTTCAGCAGCAGCGCGCGCCGCGCGTTCGGACCGAGCGCCGACCATGCGGGAAACGAGGCGGAGGCTGCTGCCACCGCAGCGTCAGCATCGGACACCGTCGCGGCGGCCGCGCGGCTTGCGACCTCCTGCGACAGCGGATTGCGCCGCTCGAACATCTTGCCGCTGGAAGCGGCCCGATCCTGGCCGGCGATGAGAAGATTGATGTCCATGAGAACCTCCCTGCTATTGGTAATGGCGCCGGACCTAGCCGAGCAGCCGCGATTTGCTGGTTTCGTGTGCAAAGCCGAGTGCGATCATCGCCGCGAGTGCGAGCGCGACGTAATAGCCGGTGATGGCGTAGGTGGAGCCCGTCTGCGCAAACAGGCTGGTGGCGACCAACGGCGCGATGCCGCCGCCGAACACCGTCCCGAGCTGCTTTCCGATCGACACGCCGGTGAAACGGATCCGCATCGGGAACAGCTCCGGGAAATAGCTGCCCTCGGTGCCGAACATCAGCGGATGGATGACGCCGGCGGCGAAGATCACCGCGCCGGTCACGAGCAGCGTGTCGCGGCTCGCAACCACACCGTAGAACGCAAACATCGAGATCGCCGCGAGCACGACGCCGGCCAGGAACAGTCGCTTGCGTCCGATCCGGTCGGACCAGGCGCCGATCAGCGGCATGGCCACGAGCCCGACGAGATTGGCGAACAGCACGGCCTGCGTGATCACGTCCTTCTGAACACCGAGCTGACGCGTCGCGAAGGAGATGGTGAAGATCGCGGTCAGGTAGAAATAGGACGTCTGCGCCATCTCGGCGAAGAACACGATGAGGATCGGCCGCCAGTGCCCCCTGACCGCCTCGACCGCCGGCACGGCATCAGTCTCCTTCGCCTCGCGGAACGTCGCGCTTTCCTCGATGCGCCACCGCATATAGACGCCGAGCGCGACCAGCACGGCGCTGATCAGGAACGGAACGCGCCAACCCCATGACAGCAGGTCCGCCTCCGGCAGCCGCGAGATCGCGAGCGCCGCAAACGAGGCAAGCACGACGCCGACGGGTCCTGCGGCCTGGATCACCGCGGCCGAGAAGCCGCGCTTGTGGCCCGGCGCCGTCTCGATTGCCATGAGGATCGCCGCGGTGGACTCGCCGCCGAGCGCAAAGCCCTGGAGGAAGCGCAGCACGACGAGCGCGATGGTCGCGAGCACGCCCACACTGGCGTAGGTCGGCAACAGCCCGATCGACATGGTCGCAAGCCCCATCAGGAGCAGCGTGCACAAGAGGACCGACTTGCGGCCGAGACGATCGCCGAAATGGCCGAACACGAGCCCGCCCAGGGGCCGCGCCAGGAATCCGACGGCGAATGTCGCGAACACCGCGACGGTTGCCGTGAGCTGGTCGAACTTCGGAAAGAACAGCTGATCGAATACCAGCGGCGCGACCAGGCCGTAGATGAAGAAGTCGTACCATTCGATCGCGGTGCCGATGGTGCCGGCGATCAGGATGCGCCGGCGGCTGCTTGCGGTCTGCTCGGCGCCGACGGCGTTGGCGGCACGGTCGTCGTAGTCCTCGAATGCTCTCGTCGTCACCTCGTCCTCCTCCGGGTATCATTGTGGTCTTGTTGTTATTGGCTGTACTGCCGCGGGGTGAACCCGTCGGCGGAAATCGATCAGCTCGCCAGCCGCGCGCCATTGGCTGCGCCTCGCCCGAGCGCGCGGCCAAGGACGTGTCCGATCGTTCCGGCCTGCGATGCGGCACCGCGCCAGGCAACGATCTGATCGGGACGTATCAGGGCGAGATCTGCCTCGTAGAGATCGCGCAAGGATTGTGGCAGCGTGACCAGCTTCACATCGACCCCGAGCGCGCGGACGGCGTCAGCGACCGCGGCGTGAGCCGATGCGACCTCGCCGAACTGAAGCAGCGTCCATTCGAACCCGAACAGGTCGTACAAGGACACGCCGTCTTCCAACCACGCATGCGGTGCGCGGCCGCCGGGACAGGCGCTCGGAACGTAGACGTTCGCAGCGTCCGGCGGCGGGTCGCGGCCATCGGAGATGATGATCGGCGAGCCGTCGTAACGTCCGCCGAAGGTGACGCCGGGAATGTTGAATTCGGCCCGGGCGTGCTGTTCGAGATAGGCGCCCGCCGTCCGTCGCGCTTCGTCGCCCTCGCCCGTGGCGTCCTCGATCTCCGGCGCCGGCGCGAACAGGCCGAGCGAGTCGGCAAAGCGCCGCGCATAGTCGGTGTTGCGGAGCGCCACCGGACGGCGCTCGATCTCGTAGCTCTCGAGCAGCGTTGCCGGGCTCGTGCCCTTGACGACGCTTGCGAGCTTCCAGCCGAGATTGACCGCATCCTCGATCGCCGTGTTGTAGCCGAGCCCGCCGGTCGGCGTGAACAGATGGGCCGCATCGCCACCGAGGAAGACCCTGCCCCGCTGCATCCCATCCGCGACCAGCGCGTGACCGGCAGTCCAGGTCAGGAACGACAGCACCTCGCAATCGATCAGCGCGCCACAGGCGCGCTGGAATGCGGCCTTGGCCTCGTTGCTTGTGATCGCACTTTCGTCTTCGCCTGGCCGAAGCTGCGTGTGAAACGCGAATTCGTCGCGCCCGTTCACGGAGGCCATGAAGGCACGGCGGTCGCCGTTAAAGCAATTGTACATCCACGCCTTGGCGTGCGGGACGGTCGCATAGAACCCAGGTGAACGGAGATAGACCGCCAGCATGCGGCCGCCCATGAAATCGCGCTGCGCCCCCGTCTCGCCGCCATAGACGATCCCGAGCGATTGCCGCACCATCGAACGCGGCCCGTCCGCGCCGACCAGGAAGTCGGCTCGCACCTGGAAGCGGCTGCCATCACCCAGACATTCGATGTCGCCGACGATACCGTCGTCGCCCTCGACGTAGCTGATCAGCCTGTGGCCGTAGTTCAGCCTTATGCCGGGAAGCCGTTCGGCGTGGCGGCGCAGCACTGCCTCGACATATTTCTGCGAGACCCGATGCGGCAGCTCCGCTGCGCTCCAGGAGCCCGACATGCCCTTGATGAGCTCACCTGCGCGCGAAGATGACGGCAGTGCGAACCGCGCCAGCTCGTAACCGCTATAGCGCGTGAAATACGCGACGTCGGTCGGGTAGTCCGCAGGCAAGCCCTCTCGCCTGATCTCGTCGGCAAAGCCCAGCCGCCGGTAATGCTCCATCGAGCGCGCCTGGGTCGCATTGGCTTGCGGATTGAATGCCGTGCCCGGCTTCTCGTCGACCAGGATCGCGGCCACGCCGCGCCGGCCGAGCTCGTTGGCCAGCATCAGCCCGCAGGGCCCGCCGCCCACGATGAGCACCGCGGCCGTTAGACGTGTTTCCAAGTCGCTTCTCCCTACCAGCATTATCTGCATGGTAAGGTCGCCTGACTATTTCGTCAAGTAGCCTGACTAATCGGCATCGTCCAGCGTGTCGAACTCCGCGCCGTAGACCGCGAGCCCTTTCAGGATCGCGTCCATCGTGGCCTTGCCGAGCTCGGCGCGCATCTCCTGCTCGGCTATGTCGACCGCATCGCGGAATGCATCGAGCCATTTGCGCCCGGCCGGGGTGAACATGACGATGCGCGCGCGCCGATCGGTCGGATCGGCGATGCGGTCGACGAGGCCAAGCTCGGCGCATTGATCGACCAGTTCGCCCATCGCCTGCTTGCTCATGGAGGCGCGGCGGGCGAGCTCGGTGAGCCGCGTCCCCTCCACATCGAGATTGCGCGTGAGGCCGACATGCGCGATGCGTGTTTCGTCGTGGCCTCGCTCGCTCATCAGTTCGAGCACGCGGCCCTCGAAACGCCGCACCGCGTTGTTGAGCAGGCGGCCAATATTGGCGTGCCGCCACGCGGTCCCGGATGTCCTGGCTTTCACGAATTATGCTTCCGAATCGAGCGATCGAGATCATGCAAGGCTAGCACAAGAGGCAGCCCAGGCGCGCTCGTACAGTCGATCAGCGCACGTGTAGTTGGCAGCGGGCGGCGTCAATCAAGACGCTGCCCGTCATCGTGTGTTTCGAGCATTCCCGGTAGCGGGGCGGCCTTCTACTGTGAACGATCCGAGGTCCAGCCCTTGTACTCGGCGATGTTGTCCCTGGTCACGAGCTTGGAGGGCAACAGCTCCACGGTCGAGGCCGGCTTCTGGCCATTGAGAATGCCGACGCCAACCTGCACGGCCCGCCGCGCCATGAAGAACGGATCCTGCGAAGCCGAGGCCTGGATCTGCGGCGACTGTGGATCCTTCAGCGCGGCCTCGATATCGGGCGCGCCGTCGACCGCCGTGATGACGATGCCGCTGCGGTTTTGCTGGCGAGCCGCAAGATCGGTACCGATCGCCTGCGGATCGTTGATGGCGAAAATGGCGTCGATCTTGGGGAAGCGGGTCAGGTAGCCCTGCGCAATGGTGAGACCGCCCTCGCGCGAGCCTTTGCCGTCCTGGTCGCTGGACAGTACCTTGATGCCTGGATTCTTCGACAAGACGTTCTTGCAGCCGACGACACGGTCGATCACGGCAGAAACCTGCGGCCCGTTCTCGATGATGACGTCGCCCTTCCCGCCCAGTTTGTCCACGATGTACTGGCAGGAGATCTCGCCGGCCTGCACGTTGTTCGTGGTTACGGTGGCATCGGCGCCTTCGGCCGCGGTGTCGACCGCGACGACGACGATGCCCGCCGCCTGCGCCTTCTTGATCGCCGGCCCGATCGCCTTGGGATCCCCGGGGTTCAACAGGATCAGGTCGACGCCGGCGGCAATGAAATTGTCGATCTGGGTGACCTGCTTGCCGAGGTCGTATTCGAAGCCGACGGTCGTGATCTTCACATTGGGATTGGTCTTCTTCGCCTCGAACTCGGCGCCCTTCGACAGCGCGACGAAGAACGGGTTGCCCATCGAGCCGAGCGAGACGCCGATCGACTTGAGCTCCTTGGCGAAGGTTGGCACGGTGCTTAGGGCAAGCGCCATGGCGGCGCCGGCAAGCGTGATCGTCTTCAACATTGGCTTCCTCCCTGGTCTGTCTTCATCTCCGGCACGGCAGACCAGTTGCCGCAACGGAATCTCGTATCAAGCAGGTGTGCGCCGAGCCCTTCGGGGTTCTGGCGGAGCGCCTCTTAAGTTCTGGCAGAGCCTCCTAGGTTCTGGCAGAGCCCTGCAGCCGGTAGCGGTCCAGCGCCACGGCGCCGATGATCACCAGGCCCTTGATCACGTATTGCCAGATGTCGGAGACGCCGATCAAAATGAGCCCGTTCGACAGGACGGCAATGATCAAGGCGCCGACCAGCGTGCCCCAGATAGAGCCGATGCCGCCGACGAATGAGGTGCCGCCGAGGATCACGGCGGTGATCGCATCGAGCTCGTAGGACTGACCGAGCTGGAGGCCGTTGGCTGCATAGAGCCGCGCCGCCTGCATGGCGCCGCCGAGCCCGGCGAAAAGTCCGGAGACACCGTAGACGAAGATCAGCACGGCCCAGACCTTGATGCCGGCAAGCCGCGCCGCGCTTTCATTGCCGCCCACCGCATAGATGTGCACGCCGAGCACGGTCCGGCGCAGCACCAGCCACGAGACGAGGATGACGAGCAAGGCGATCACCGAGAGCCACGGGATCGACGCGACGCCGGGAACGAGGGTCAGCGAGCCGTTACCGATGAAGGCATAGGGAATGGAGGGATTGAACACGGTGGTGTCGGCCCCGAGCAGTCGTGCCAGGCCGCGCACCGCGGTGAGAGAGCCGAGCGTGACGATGAAAGGCGGCAGGCGCAGGAGCGCAATCAGCGCGCCGTTGACGACACCGAATCCGAGGCCGGTGAGCAGCGCGGCCGGCAGCCACAGCATCCCGAGGTCTGGCAGCTTGGAGAGCGTCAGCCCGGCCATCGCGGAGGCCGCCAGGATCGAGCCGACCGAGAGGTCGATGCCGCCGGTGAGAATGACGAAGGTCATGCCGGCGGCGAGCACGGTGTTCACTGCGGCCTGCTGCAACACGATGCCGAGATTCTGTCCGGTGAAGAAGCGCCCCTCGGACAGCACATGGAAGCCGATGCAGAGAACGAGCAATACCGGCAGCATGCCGAGCGCGCTGATCAGCACCCTCGCCCGCTGGCGTTTTGTCTCCGCGGCAGCACCGTTGGTCGTCGTCGTCGGGGCGGGCTGGGCCTCCGAAGCACCATTGTCAGGCATCGAGATGCTCCATCCCCGTGGCAAGCGCCATGATGTCTTCCTGGTTCAACGCCGCCGTTTCGGTTCGTCTGACCTCGCCCGCAACAAGTCCCGACCGCATCACGATGACGCGATCGCAGATGCCGATGATCTCGGGAAGATCGGACGAGATGACGAGGATCGCGGTGCCGGCCTTGGCCAGATTGTCGATGATCGAATAGATCTCGGACTTGGCGCCGACGTCGACGCCCCGCGTCGGCTCGTCGAGGATCAGGACCTTTGGCGCAATGGCGAGAAGCCGCGACAAGAGCACCTTCTGCTGGTTGCCGCCGGAGAGGCCACCGGCGGGGACGCCGACATCGGCGGCGCGAATGCTGAGCCCCGCGAAGGCCCGGTCGGCGCGCTCGCGCGCCTTGTCGCGATCCAGGAACCAGCCGAGCTTCGCATCGCGCGCGAGCACAGCGAGATTGATGTTGTCCAGACATGACATGTCGAGAAACAGGCCGAGCGCCTTCCTGTCTTCCGTCAGATAGGCAATGCCGGCCTCGAGTGCCGCGCCGGGACTACGGATGTCGATCGGGTGGCCTTCAAGTTCGAGACGGCCCGACGTTCTCGGTGCCGCGCCGATGATGAGATGTGCAAGTTCGGTGCGGCCGGCGCCGATCAGGCCGGCAAGCCCCACCACCTCGCCCGCATGCACGGTGAGCGAGCACCCCTTGACGCGCTGGCCGTCGGCCATGTCGATGGCCGCGAGCACGGGATGCCCTCGCCCCGCCTCCGGATCGTGATCCTTCTTGTAGAACGAGGAGACGTCACGCCCAACCATCAGCCGAACGATGGTGTCGGCGCGGATCTCGGGCTTGTCGAGCGACCCGACCAGCCGGCCGTCGCGCAGCACGGTAACTCGGTCGCCGAGCGCATAGACCTCGTCCATGCGATGCGAGATGTAGATGATGGCAAGCCCCTCGGAGCGAAGCTGGCGGATCAGCGCGAACAGCCGCGCGCTCTCGCCGGCCGACAACGCGGTGGTCGGCTCATCCATGATCAGGATTTTTGATCTTGCGTGCAGCGCACGCGCGATCTCGACCAGTTGCCGCTGGCCCATGGAGAGATGCGCCACCAGCGTCGACGGCAGGAAGTCCGCGCCCAGCCGTTTCAGGATCGGGCCGACGCCCTCGCGCATGGCGCCCCGCGCCAGCAAACCCGATTGCGATATCTCCCGGCCGAGATAGATATTCTCGGCAACGCTGAGATTGGGAGCCAATGACAGCTCCTGGTAGATGATGGAGATGCCCGCGGCGCGGCCGCCGAGCGGACCTTCGATCCGCACCGGGCTTCCTTCGATACGGATCTCGCCGCCGGGATCTGGCGTGTAAGCGCCGGACAGGATCTTCATCAGCGTCGACTTTCCGGCGCCGTTCTCACCCATCAGGGCATGAATTTCGCCGGCATAGACGGTGAGATCGACCGAGCGCAGCGCCTTGATGCCGAAGAAGGATTTTGAGACCCCACGCATCTCGAGGATCGGATCGTTCATCGTGCCTCCCGGCGCACAATGCGTTTCCCACCCGCGTCTCGATCTTCTTGTCAGCGCGGCTCACGCATTAAACAAAAGGCCGCGGCACAGGGCAATACCGAACATACGAGAATTCGACGTCGAGGCGATGCTAGTGGCGCGGCCGATACAGTTCGCGCCACGCGGGAAGCCGCTCGGCATAGGCTTCGGTCAGCCTGGCGTCAGGTTCAAACGTCTCGATGCGCTGCGGCCGCGTGCACACGGCGGCAATTGCCTCACCCGTGACAGCAAGCCGCCCCAATCTCGCCGCACCGAACGCCGCGCCGGCCTCACCTCCGGCGAAGCGATGGATCGGGATATTCAGCACGTTGGCCAGCACCGAGAGCCAGAACCGGGACCGCGAACCGCCGCCGATGGCATCGGCTTCCGTGATCGCAATACCGGCATCCGCGAGCGCGTCGCGGCAATCGGCAAGCGCGAAGGCAACGCCTTCGAGCACCGCCTGCACGATCATCCCGCGATCGGTGCCATGGCTTAAACCATCGAGCATGCCGCGCACGAGGGGATCGTCATGCGGCGTCCGCTCACCTGCGAGGTAAGGCAGGAAGCTCACGGGCGACGGCGCCTGCGGGCGCAAGCCAAGCGGCGCCAGCAGCTCGGCCTCGGCGACGCCAAACAGACGCGCGATCCAGGCGAGGCACGAGGCGGCCGAGAGGATCGCGCCGGCCTGGATCCATATGTCGGGAATGGCGTGGCAGAACGTGTGCACGATGCGATCGGGGTTTGCGGCAATCCTGTTGGTCGGTGCCATGAGGGCACCGGAGGTTCCCAGTGACAGGAATGCCGTTCCCGGCCGGATCGCGCCGATGCCGACGGCGCCCGCCGGATTGTCGCCGGCGCCGCCCGCGATCACCGGCTGTCCGGTCATGCCCCAGCGTCGCGCGAGCTCGCTGCGCAATGTCGTTGCGGGCGCGCATCCCTCGACCAGACGCGGCATGTGATTGCGCGACAGGCCGGTCGCTGCCAACGCTGCGTCCGACCAGTCACGGCGCGCGGCGTCGAGCCACAGCGTCCCCGATGCATCCGAAACGTCCTCGATGGCCTCGCCGCTCAGCACCAGGCGCAAATAGGCCTTTGGAAGCAGAACGAGCTTCGCCGCCGCGAAAATGGCAGGCTCGTGCGTCGCGATCCAGAGCAGCTTCGGCGCGGTGAATCCCGGCATCGCTTTGTTACCCGTCGTCGCGCGTAAGGCGGGCCAGCGCTGCTCCAGGATACGGCACTCGGCCGCCGAGCGTCCGTCGTTCCAGAGAATGCAGGGCCGCAAGGGTTTTAGGCTCGCATCGAGCAGCGTGGCGCCGTGCATCTGGCCGGACAGTCCGATGCCTTTGACCAAAGCCAGCGCGCCGGCATGTGTCGCTTTCAAAGCATCCAGCGTGGCAAAGGTTGCATCGATCCACTGCGCGGGGTCTTGCTCGCTATAGCCTGATTGAGGCGAGGCGGTCGCGAGCGGCCGGCTCTCGCTTGCGACCACGCGCTGGGCATCGTCGACGAGAACGGTCTTGACCGCCGAGGTGCCGAGATCGATGCCGAGATACATGAGTGCTTCCCGTTCACTTCGCCGCGTCGATCCAGATCCCCGGCTCCGAATGCTCGCGGATGTGGCTGACCAGGAAGTCTGAAAAGACCCTGATCTTGGCGGGCAGCCGGACACGATTTTGATAAGCGATGTTCATGGTGAGCAGCGGCAGCTCCCACCCCATCAGGACGGGCACCAGCCGGCCTGCCGCGATATCGCCCTGCACGATGTAAAGCGGCTGGATCAGGATGCCGAGCCCTGCGCGCGCTGCACCACAGATGATCTGGCCGTCATTGCTGTCGAGCGTCGGCGCGATCCGGACCGTCTGCGTCGTGCTGCCCTGGCTCAGCCGGAGCGAATAGGGATCATTGGCGAGATTGTAGATCAGCATGTTGTGGCGGGCGAGATCGGCGGGATGCTCCGGCCGGCCGTGCTTCTCCAGGTAGGACGGAGCCGCCGCGAGCACGCGATGCATCTGGCCGATGCGGCGGACGATGATATTGGAATCCGGCTCGTGCTCGCGCGTGCGGATCGCAACGTCGATGCCGGCCTCGATGAAGTCCAGATAGCGGTTGGCGCTGATGATCTGCACGCTGAGATCAGGATAGAGCGCGCGGAAGGCCGGCAGCATCGGCGCGAGATAGATCATCGCGAAGGACAGCGAGCTCGTCACGCGCAGCATGCCCTTCGGCGATAGCGCGCGGTCGGAGACAGCGTCCTCGGCCTCGGCGAGCTCGTTCAAGAGCGTGCTGCAACGCTGCAGGAGTTCCTGCCCCGCTTCGGTCAGCCATTGCCGGCGCGTGTTGCGCTCGATCAGCCGGACCGCGAGGCGATCCTCCAGCGCGCTGAGATGACGGCTGGCGGCCGCGTTCGACATCCGCAGGATTTCGGCAGCTTTGGAAAGACTGCCGAGTTCAGCGGTTTTGGAGAAGACCTCGAGTTGGAGCAGACGGTCCATTTTTGCAGGATGAGGAAAAGAGACTTACAAATTTTGACCTTTATTTCCGATTTCTGCAAGGCAAAATGGCGCCAACGAAGCATAATCGCAGGCGAGGAAATCAGGAAATGTCGGGCCCGATCAGGCACATCGTGATGTGGCGGCTGCGCGGGGAGACCCCCGAGGAGCGCTCCGCCGCCCGGGTCAAGGTCAAGACCCTGTTCGAGGGCCTCAAGGGCCGAATCGACGGCCTCACCCATATCGAAGTCGGCATGGACGTCAGCGCGGTCGACTACGCCTGCGACGTGGTGCTGTTCTCCGAATTCACCGACCAGGCCGCGCTCAGCGCCTATGCCAACCACCCGGAACATCTGCGCGTGCGCGAGGCGCTGGGCGACTTGCGGATCGGACGCTTCCAGGTCGATTATCCCATCAAAGAGACCGGCGCATGATCGGTTCGTTCACCTTTGAAAACCTGCCCTGCCGCGTCGTGTTCGGCAGCGGAACGCTTGCCTCCGCCAAGGCTGAAGTCGAGCGGCTCGGCGGCAAGCGCGCGCTGGTGCTGACGACGCCGCAGCAAGAGGCGCAGGGCAAGAGCCTAGGAACCGCGCTCGGCCCGCACTATGCCGGCATCTTCCCGGGCGCCACCATGCATACGCCGGTCGAGGTCACGGAACGTGCACTCGCGGCGATGAAGGCGTGCGATGCCGACTGCGTCGTCTCGCTCGGCGGCGGCTCGACCACCGGCCTCGGCAAGGCGCTCGCCTTACGCACCGGCGTCAACCAGCTCTGCATTCCCACCACCTATGCCGGCTCGGAGATGACGCCGATCGTCGGCCAGACCGAGAACGGGTTGAAGACCACGGTGCGCGACGCCGCCGTGCTGCCGGAGACCGTGATCTACGATGTCGATCTGACCTTGACGCTGCCGGCGAGCCTGGCCGCGACATCCGGCATCAACGCGATCGCCCATGCGGTGGAAGCGCTCTATGCGCGCGATTCCAATCCCGTGACCTCGCTGATGGCGGAAGAAGGCATCCGCGCGCTGGCCCGCGCCCTGCCCGCCATCGCTGCCAAGAGCGACGACCGCGAGGCGCGCACCGAAGCACTCTATGGCGCATGGCTGTGCGGCGTCTGCCTCGGCACGGTCGGCATGGCGCTGCATCACAAGCTCTGCCACACGCTCGGCGGCACCTTCGATCTGCCGCACGCCGAAACGCACACCATCGTGCTGCCGCATGCGCTGGCCTACAACGCACCGGCCGTGCCCGACGCGATGGCGCGCGTCGCGCGCGCGATCGGCGCGGCCGATGCATCGCAAGGACTGTTCGAACTTGCGAAGCGACTGGGTGCGAAGCTCGCGCTACGCGACGTCGGCATGCCCGAGAACGGAATCGACAAGGCGGCCGATCTTGCGGTGACAAACGCCTACTGGAATCCGCGTCCGCTCGAACGAAACGCCATTCGTGACTTGATCGCGCGCGCCTGGGCCGGCGAGCCGCCTGTTACCATCAAAGCTGCGGCTTGAAGCGATGCGGCGCACGCTGATCAAATCCGCCACCGTCATCAGCATGGATGACGCGATCGGCGATCTCAACACCGGCGACGTGCTGGTCGAGGGCAATCGCATCGTCGATGTGCGCCCATCGATAGACGTCGCAGCCGACACCGAGATCGTCGAGGGTACCGGCCGCATCGTCATCCCCGGCCTGATCAACGCGCACATGCACACCTGGCAGACGGGCTTGCGCGGCTATGCCGCGAACTGGACGCTGCTCGAATATTTCCGTCGTATGCATGCCGGGCTCGCGACCGTGTTCCGGCCCGATGACATCCACATCGCAACCCTCGTCGGCGCGCTGAACCAGATCAATTGCGGCACGACCACACTCGTTGACTGGTGCCACAACAACCCGACGCCCGATCATACCGACGCCGCCGTACGAGGCCTGATTGAGAGCGGCATCCGCGCCGCCTTCTTCCACGGCTCGCCGAAGCCCGAGCCGAAACCGGGTGAGCCGCATTTCTCAGAAGTGCCGCACCCGCGCCGCGAGGTCGAGCGGCTGCTCGCAGGTCCCCTTGCCGATCGCGACGGCCTCGTCACGCTGGGGCTCGCCATTCTCGGCCCACACTATTCGACCCTCGACGTCGCCATGCACGATTTCCGCCTGGCGCGCGAGCTCAAGCTGATCGCATCGATGCACCAGGGCGGCGGTCCGGCCAAGACGCCTGGCGGCTGGGAAAAGCTGATCGAGGCGGGTCTCGTCGGGGCCGGCGTCAACATCGTGCATGGTAACGACCTGCCCGATGAACTGCTCGGCCGGATGGTCGATCTCGGTGTGTCGTTCTCGGTGACGCCGGAGAACGAGATGATCCAGGGCCATGGCTTTCCCATCACCGGACGCCTCCTAAAGCGCGGCGTTCGGCCGACGATCGGCATTGATCTCGAATCCGTGCTGGCCGGCGATCTCTTCTCCGCCGCCCGCGTGGCGCTTTCGATGCAGCGGGCGCTCGACAATGCGGAGTCGCGGCAAGCGAGCGGCACGATTCCGGCGACAACCACAATTCCCGTGCGCGAAGCGCTGCGCTGGATCACAACAGAGGGCGCCCGCATGCTCGGCCGCGAGCACCAGATCGGCTCGCTGACCCCGGGCAAGCTCGCCGACCTCGTCATCATCAACGCCTCCGACCTCAACCTCTTCCCGGTGCACGATCCCGTCGCAACCGTCGTGATGCAGACCAGCCTCGCCAACATCGATGCCGTCATGATCGGCGGCGCCTGGAAGAAGAGGAATGGCCAATTGCTGGTCGACGGGCTGGAGACGAAGAAGAAGCTGCTCGCACAATCCGGCCAGCGACTGGTGCGAGACATCGAACGACAGGGACGCGCTGCCTGACGGCGCCAACGGACAAGAACAATGACAGACATTTCGAAAAAGGTCGCTTTCATCGGGATCGGCAAGATGGGCCTGCCGATGTCGATGCTCGTCGCCAAAGCCGGCTATGCCGTCACCGCGTTCGACCAGAGCGCGGCGCGGACCAACGAGGCGCGCGCGCAAGGCATCTCGATTGCCGCTTCGCCGGCCGAGGCCGTGAGCGGCAAGACGGCTGTCGTCACGTCCCTGCCTGATGACGCTGCCTTGCGCGGTGCGCTGCTTGACACCACCGGCCTCATCGCCGCGATGACGCCGGGAGCTGTTCTGATCGAAACCAGTACCGTGAGTGTCGAGGCCTCGAGCGAAGTTGCGGCCGCAGCCCAGGCGCGCGGAATCACCTATCTTCGCTCGCCGGTCTCCGGCAATGCCAGCATCGTGCACACGGGCGCGCTGACCTGCTTCGTATCAGGACCCAAAGAAGCCTTCGAGAACACAAAGCCGCTATTCGCAACATTCACCCGCGCACAGACCTATCTCGGGCCCGGCGAAGAGGCCCGCTACGCAAAACTCTCGGTCAATCTGATGATCGCGGTATCGGCGGCGATGATGGCCGAGAGCCTAGCGCTGGCGCGCAAGGGCGGCATCGCCTGGCAGGACATCTTGAAGGTGCTCGACGACAGCGCGGTGGCCTCTCCGATGGTGAAGTACAAGACCGCGCCGCTGCGGACCCGCGATTTCGAGTCCACCTTCTCCTGCAGGCAGATGGCCAAGGACCTCGATCTCATCCTCGGCGCCGGCCATGCCGTTGGCGTGCCACTTCAGCTCGCAGCCCAGGTGCGCGAGACCTATGGATCGCTGGTCGCACAAGGCGACGGCGATACCGACTTCATCGCGACCGTCAAACATCTGGAACGGTTGTCCGGGCTCGGCGAACCCAAACTCTGATCGGCGGAGGCACCTATGCGTAACTTCAACGAGAACACGATCACGGACGCGGTGCTGGGGCGGATCGCGGGCGCCACCGACCCGCGTATCAAGCAGGTCAGCGAGGCCTTGGTACGCCATCTTCACGCTTTCGTCCGCGAGGTGCGGCCGACCCAGAAGGAATGGGAATACGGCATCGATTTCCTGACCCGCACCGGGCACATGTGCGACGACAAGCGCCAGGAGTTCATCTTGCTGTCGGATACGCTCGGCGTCTCCATGCTGGTCGATGCCATCAACCATCCGGTGCCGGAAGGCGCAACCGAGACCACGGTGCTCGGCCCATTCTTCGTCCAGGCCGCGCCGGAGAAGGACAGCGGCGCCGACATCTCCGGCCCGATGGAGGGCGATCCGATGCTGGTCTCCGGCTCGGTCTCGACCGTCGACGGAAAGCCGCTTGCGGGCGCCATCGTCGACGTCTGGCATTCCGACGATGACGGCTATTACGACGTGCAGCAGCTCGACGACATCGGCGATCTCGCGATGCGCGCGCGCTTCCACACCGACGCTAGCGGCCGTTTCCATTTCTGGTCGATCAAGCCTGCGGCTTATCCCATTCCGCATGATGGCCCGGTCGGCGAGATGCTGGAGGTCCAGGGCCGCCATCCCTGGCGGCCCGCGCATGTGCACTTCATGATCTCGGCGCCCGGCTTCGAGCAGCTGGTGACCCACGTGTTCGTGGCCGGCGACCAATATCTCGATAGCGACGTGGTGTTCGGCGTCAAGGACAGCCTGATTCGGGAGTTCGTCCGTCAGCCCGCCGGCCGTGCGCCGGATGGTCGCATGGTGGACAGCGCGTATTTTCATCTCAACTATGATTTCGGCCTGAAGCAGCTCGCGAGCAACGCGAGAGCCGCTTAAGCTGAACGACGGACCAAACAAGAGTCCGGCAACAGGGAGCAGACGGGAGCTGAGGATGGGACCGCGGGTCAGCACAAGCATATTGGCCGAGCGCCTCAACGGCATGATCGGCTCGCGCGCGAGCGTCGCGCGCGGCGTGCTCGATCAGCATGGGCAGAGCGAGTCGCATTACCGCAACCTACCGCCCGACATCGTCGTCTTCCCCGAGACCACGCAGGAGGTCGCCGAAATCGTGAAACTGTGCGCCGGCACGGGCATGCCGATCGTCCCGTTCGGCGCCGGCACCTCGCTCGAAGGCAATGCGGCCGCCGTCGCCGGCGGCGTCTGCTTCGACTTTGCACGCATGAACAAGGTGCTGACAGTGCACGACAGCGACATGGATGTCGTGGTGCAGCCCGGCATTACGCGCAAGCAGCTCAATGCGGAGCTGCGCAATACAGGCCTGTTCTTCCCGATCGACCCCGGCGCCGACGCCTCGATCGGCGGCATGACGTCGACGCGTGCGTCCGGCACCATGGCCGTGCGCTACGGCACCATGAAGGACAACGTCATGGCGCTCGAGGTGGTGCTGGCCGACGGCCGCGTGATCCGGACCGCCAAACGCGCGCGCAAATCGGCCGCCGGCTACGACCTGACCCGCATGTTCGTGGGTGCCGAGGGCACGCTGGGCGTCATCACCGAGGTCACGCTGAAGGTGCACCCGGTGCCGCAGGCGATCTCGGCCGCGGTCTGCAGCTTCGATACCCTGCACGATGCCGTGGACACCGCCATCTCCGTGATCCAGTCCGCAATCCCGGTGGCACGCATCGAGCTGCTCGACGACGTCATGATGCGCGGCATCAACGCCTACGCCAAGCTCGGTTATCGGGAGGCCCCCACTCTGTTCTTCGAATTCCACGGCTCCGAAACCTCCGTCGCCGAGCAGGCCGAGGCCGCCCAGGCGATCGCCGCCGATCATGGCGGCCACGGCTTTGCCTGGGCCAAGGCCGCGGAAGACCGCAGCCGGCTCTGGCACGCCCGCGACAACACGCTCTATGCCGGCCTCGGCCTGCGACCCGGCGCACGTGCAGTAATCACCGATGTCTGCGTGCCGATCTCGCGGCTCGCGGAATGCCTGACCGAGACGCGCCGCGATGCGGACGAGCACGGCTTCACCGCGCCGATCGTCGGCCACGTCGGCGACGGCAATTTCCACATGCTGATCCTGATCGATCCGGCAAAGCCCGAGGAGGCCGAAGGCGCCAAGGCGCTCCAGGCCCGCATGGTCGCCCGCGCCATCGCCATGGACGGCACCTGCACCGGCGAGCACGGCATCGGGCTCGGCAAGATCGACTATCTCACCGATGAGCTCGGTGAGGCCGTGGACGTGATGCGGCAGGTCAAGCAAGCCCTCGATCCTGATGGACTGATGAATCCCGGAAAGATCTTTGCCAGCGGAGCGCGGGCATGAGCAGCGCAGCATTGGCCATTGAGCCCTCCTCGCCCGTCCCGCTCCTTGAGCTGCGCGGCATCAGCAAGGAGTTTCCCGGCGTCAAGGCACTGGATGACGTGTCCTTTGCCGTCTACCCCGGCGAAGTCCACATGCTGCTGGGCGAGAACGGCGCCGGCAAGTCGAGCCTGATGAAGGTGCTGTGCGGCGCCTACCGCGCCGATGCCGGCGAGTTCTACCACAAGGGCGAGAAGGTCGCGATCTCTTCGACCGCGGATGCGCAGAAGCTCGGCATTGCCGTGATCTTCCAGGAATTCTCGCTGGTCCCCTATCTCGATATCGCCCAGAACATCTTCCTCGGACGCGAACCGAAGGGCCGCATTCCCGGCACCATCGACCGCCGCAAGATCCTGGCTGACGCCAGGCGAGTGCTCAGCACGATCGGCTTCGACATCGATCCTTCCACCACCGTCGACAAGTTGGGCGTGGCGCAGCAGCAGATGGTCGAGATTGCCAAGGCGATCAGCCAGAACGCCCGCATCCTCGTCATGGACGAGCCGACCGCGGCGCTGTCCGACCGCGAGACCGAGCTGCTGTTTGCGCTGATCGCGCGGCTGAAGGCCGACGGCGTGTCCATCGTCTACATCTCGCACCGCATGGCCGAGGTGTTCGCGCTCGGAGATCGCATCACCGTGCTGCGCGACGGCCGCCGCATCGACGGGGTCCGGCCCGCCGACGTCACGCCGGACCAGCTTGTCCGCATGATGGTCGGCCGCAATGTCGACATGACCTACCCGCGCAATTTTGCCGACAAGCCCGGCGAGCTGCTGCTGGAGGTCAAGGGCCTGAGCTCTTCGACTGGGATCTCCGATATCAACATCGAGGTGCGCCGGGGCGAGATCGTCGGCCTGTGCGGCCTGGTCGGCTCGGGCCGCAGCGAGGTCGCCCGCGCCATCTTCGGCGCCGATCCCGTGACGTCAGGTGAAATCGTCTTCGACGGCAAGTCCATTTCTGGCGAACCCGACCTTGCCGCCCGCCGCGGCATCGCGCTGATCCCGGAGAGCCGCAAGAGCGAAGGCCTCGCGCTGCTGCGCTCGGTGAGCGACAATCTGGTGGTGTCGGCGCTGCGAAAGCTGTTCCCGAGCGGGCTGTTCGATCAGCGCCGTGCACAGCGTACCTCCGACGGCCTGATCCGGCAGCTGCGCATCGCGACGCCCAGCGCGCGGCAAACCGTCGGGCTGCTCTCGGGCGGAAACCAGCAGAAGGTCGTGATCGGCAAATGGCTCGCGGCCGGTTCGAAACTGTTCATCTTCGACGAGCCGACACGCGGCATCGACATCGGCGCCAAGTCGGAGATCTTTGCCCTGATCGACCGCCTCGTCGCGGAGGGGGCGGCCGCCTTGATGATCTCGTCCGAGCAGGTCGAGATCTGCCATGTCTGCGACCGCGCCTATGTGATGCGCGAGGGGCGCATCGCAGGGCATCTGACCCGCAACGAACTGACCGAGGAGAACATCGTGCGACTGGGGATGCATCATGCGTGAAGCCGCGGTCGTCGCTCAACCCAATCCGCTGCAGCGCATTCCCGGCGTTGCCATGGTGCTGGTGCTGCTGATCGCGCTGTTCAGCGTGATCGCGCCCGGCTTCCTGTCGGTCGCCAACCTCTCCAACGTGCTGGTGCAGTCGACCATCCTGACCATGCTCGCGCTGCCGATGACCTTGATCATCATGACCGAGGGGCTGGACCTGTCGATGGGTGCGGTGCTGACGCTGACCTCGCTCTGCGTCGCGATCGTGTCGCTCGCAACGCACTCGATGCTGCTGGGCCTAGGCGCCGGTCTGCTCGTCGGCACGGCGTTCGGCGTCGCCAACGGCTGGCTGGTTGCGATCCTCGGCATCCCGCCCTTCGTCGCGACGCTCGGCACGCTCGGCATGGCGCAGGGCCTGTCGCTGATCGTCAGCGACGGCCAGAGCGTGGTCGGCATCCCCCACAGCGTGCGCGACATCTATTCGGCGACGCTTCTCGGCATTCCCGTACCGATCGTGATGGCGCTGGTGACCTATGCAGTGTTTCACGGCCTGCTCTATCACACCCGCTTCGGCACCTACATCTTCGCACTCGGCGGCAACCGCGAGGCCCTGCGTTACGCCGGCCTCTCGCCGAACAAGCTGTTGATCGCGGTCTATGCGATCGGCGGCGCCATGGCCGGCATCGCGGGCCTCTTGATGACGGCGCGGATGAATTCCGGCCATCCCACCGCGGGCCTTGGGCTCGAATTCGATGCCATCGCGGCCGTCGCCGTCGGCGGCACCTCGTTCGAGCGCGGCAATGGCTGGCTGCTCGGCACCCTGCTCGGGGTCCTCTCAGTCGGCGTGCTCCGCAACGGGCTGAACCTGATCTCGCTGCCCTCCTCGGTGCAGGTCGCAAGCGTCGGCGTCCTCGTCATCGTTGCCCTGTTCCTCGATGGCCTCAGGAGCCGCGCATGACCGACATCACCAAGAACGACATCGCGCCGCCCCGCTCCTTCCTCTCGCAGGATGCGATCCAGGTGTTCTATCGCCTGCTCGCAGCGCTCTTGATCTGCGCGGTGCTCGCCGTGCTCAGCGATTCCTTCCTGAGCCTCGGCAACATCCTCAACGTTCTGCGACAGGCAAGCCTGACCTTCTTCATCGCCTCCGGCCTGACGCTTGTGGTGCTGACCGCCGGCCTCGATCTTTCCGTCGGCGCCAATGTCGCGCTGTCGGCCTGCATCGCCGGCACCGTGATCCACACGACCGGCTCGCCGGCGCTCGGCATCCTCACCGGGCTTGCCTGCGGCGGCATCGTTGGTCTGCTCAACGGCATCATGGTCACCGCGCTCCGCATCCCCTCCTTCATCGCCACCTATGGCATGCTCTGGGTGCTGAACGGCCTCACCTATTGGTACATGGCGGGCGAGACCCTTCACGGCTTCCCGGCAGGCTTCCGCCAGATCGGCAGCGGCTATCTGTTCGGCCTGCCCATCCCGGTCTATCTGCTCCTGGTGTTCCTTGGCGTCGGGACGCTTTTCGCCCAGCGAACGATCTGGGGCCAGGAGATCTATGCAATCGGCGCCAATCCGGTCGCGGCCCGCCTCTCCGGCATTCCCGTGGCGCGCCGCCTTCTGCTGGTCTACGCCGTCTCCGGCACCATGGCTGGCCTTGCTTCGATCATCTTCCTGTCGCGGCTGAACTCGGCGGAGGCCGATATCGGCGAAAGCCTGACGCTGCCGGCGATCGCGGCCGTGCTGATCGGCGGCACCTCGCTGTTCGGCGGCGTCGGTACCGTGTTCGGCACCTTCATCGGCGCGCTGATCCTGACGCTGGTGCTGAACGGCATGAACCTCTTGTCGGTCAGCGCCAATTGGCAGCCGCTCGTCACCGGCATCATCGTCATTCTCGCGGTCTGGCTCGACATGAAAACCCGCCGCCGTGCGCAATGAGTTCTTAGAAATCCAACAAGCAAAATGAGGGATGGAGGCTACATGAGACAGAAATTTGGTTATCTGGCGCTACCGCTGCTGATGGCGGCTGCGCTCACCACGCAAGCGCGCGCCGATGGCGAGACCATCGCCGTCTTCACCAAGAACCAGACCAATCCGTTCTTCCAGACGGTGCGGGTCGGCGCCGACAACATGGCGAAGTCGCTGAACGCGAAGACGCTGCAATACATCCCGACCAAGCCGGACTCGATTCCCGAGCAGCTCAGCCAGATCGAGGACGTCGTAGTGAAGAAGCCGAGCGCGATCGTCTTCACGCCTGTCGACTACAAGGCGATGGTGCCGGGGGTCGAGAAGATCAACGAAGCCAAGATCCCGGTCGTCAACATCACCGACCGTTCCGCCGGCGGCAAGTTCCTCTCCTTCGTCGGCGCCGACGATTACAGCCTTGGCCTGGAGACCGCGCGCTTCCTGCTCAAGACGCTGGGCGGCAAGGGCAACATCGTCATCATCGAGGGCGTCAAGGGCTCGCTGACCAATGTCGACCGCGTCCGCGGCTTCAACGATGCGCTCAAGGAAAGCGCGGGCGCCAAGCTCCTGGCCTCGCAGCCCGGCAACTACCAGCGGCTCCAGGCGCTCCAGGTGATGGAGAACTTGATGCAGTCGAATTCGCAGATCGACGGCGTGTTAGCTGCCAACGACGCCATGGCGGTCGGCGCGATCGAGGCCCTCGACGGCGCCAACCGCAAGGCCCAGGTGATCGGCATCAACGGCACCAAAGAGGCGATCGACGCGATCAAATCCGGCAAGCTGCTCGCGAGCGGCGACTACAACGGATTCGCGCAAGGCTGCCTCGGCACCATGATGGCGATCCGGTCCCTGCGCAGCCAGCCGGTCATCAACGAGATCGTGCTGAAGCCGACCGTCATCACAAAGGACAATTACCAGCCGTTCGACGTGCCCCTGGAGCAGCGGACCTGCCCGACCTTCGAGGACGCCGGCAAGCTCAGCGCGAAATAAGCCAGCCGATCACCACAAACCCGGACGGCCGCGCCTGCGGCCGTCCCAAGAACTTGGCCAAGAAACGGAGACACCATGCTGTTCGCCATTCATGCCGTCGACCGCGCCGGCGCGCTGCCGACCCGGCTTGCCAATTACGACGCCCACAAGATCTTCCTGAGCGACACCTCGCCATACGGCGTCAAGATCGTGATGTCGGGGCCGCTCGTCTCCGACGACGGCGCGACCATGATCGGCAGCCTGTTCCTGATCGAGGCGCCCGGCCGCAATGAGGTCGAAGCCTTCAACCGCGCTGATCCTTTTGCCGCCGCCGGCATCTGGGAAAAGGTCACGATCACGGCCTTCCTGCGGCGGCAGGGTTGAGGCCGGCCACATCAAAAATACGAAAACAACCCCATGCACAGTAGAACGGAGTTGTTTCTGCTTACGAATTTCCATCGCGAACTTCGCGCCAGGCGCGTTCGGGACGATTCTCGCATACGAACCCGACGCCAAGCCAGATGGGCAGTTGCGCTTTGACACGTCGGGCAAAACAGGGGCATGATGCCATCATTCCCCGATCGTCGTTGCTGCGCCCTCAGACCTGTCGCCAATAGCGGCTGGCGCAACTACTATGCGGCCGTCGCTGGCGTGTCGTCTTCGAGATGACAGGCCACCCACTGCTCGGGCCCTGTCGCACGAAGCACCGGCTCCTCGATCCGGCAGCGATCGAAGACGAGCGGGCAGCGCGTGTGGAAGCGGCATCCGCGCGGCGGATTGATCGGGCTTGGCACGTCGCCCTTGAGGATGATGGGATTGCGCTGCGCGCCGGGCTCGGGCAGCGGCACCGCCGAGAGCAGCGCCCTGGTGTAGGGATGTCTCGGTGCCGCAAAGATCTCGCGGCGCGGAGCCACCTCGACGATCTTGCCGAGATACATCACCGCGACGCGGTGAGTCATGTGCTCGACGATCGCGAGATCGTGGCTGATGAACAAGAGCGCGAGGCCGAACTCGCTCTGGAGATCCTGCAGCAGATTGACGATCTGCGCCTTGACGGAGACGTCGAGCGCCGAGACCGCCTCGTCGCACACGATGAGCTCGGGCTCGGCCGCAAGGGCCCGCGCAATGCCAATCCGCTGGCGCTGGCCGCCGGAGAACTCGTGCGGCCGGCGGTTCAGGGCCTCGCGCGGCAGGCGAACGGTATCCATCAACGCGGTAACGCGCACCTCGAGATCGTCCGCCGATTTGGCGAGGCCGAAATTCCGGATCGGCTCGGCCAGGATGTCGCGCACGCGCATACGCGGGTTGAGGCTCGAGAACGGATCCTGGAACACCACCTGCACGCGGCGGCGCATCTGGCGCAGCGTGCTCGGCGCGGCGTCGTCGATACGCTGGCCGTCGAGGATCACCTGTCCCGCGGTGATGTCGAACAGCCGCAAGATGGCGCGGCCGACCGTCGACTTGCCGCAACCGGACTCGCCGACCAGCGACAGTGTCTCGCCGCGGGCGATCTCGAACGACACGCCGTCCACCGCATAGACGAATTCGGACTTGCGGCCGAACAGGCCGGACTTGATCGGAAAGTGCTTCTTGAGGTCGTTGACCTGGAGCAGCGGAGGACTCATGCCGCGACGGCTCCCTTGGCTGCATAGTGGCAGGCGGCGATGTGACGGGGGCCCTTCTCTTCGAGCCCCGGCGCATATTGCCGGCAGAGATCGGTCGCAAGCGCGCAGCGGCCGGCGAAGACGCAGCCGCTGATGGGCTTGCGAAGATCGGGCACCTGCCCCGGAATCTCGGCGAGCCGCGTCGCCGTCCCGGCAAGCGAGGAACCAAGCTTCGGCACCGCGCCGAGCAAGCCCTGCGTATAGGGATGGCGCGGCGACCGGAACAATTCGCCGACCGGCGCCTCCTCGACCTTGCGGCCGGCATACATGACCATGACGCGTTCGGCGATTTCGGCGACGACGCCGAGATCGTGGGTGATGAGGATGATCGCCGCGCCGACCCGGCGCTTCAGATCCAGCATCAGCTTCAGGATTTGCGCCTGGATCGTCACATCGAGCGCGGTGGTCGGCTCATCCGCAATGAGAAGCTTCGGATTGCAGGCGAGCGCGATGGCGATCATGACGCGCTGGCGCATGCCGCCGGAGAGCTGATGCGGATATTCGCGCACGCGCCGCTTCGGCTCGGGAATGCCGACCAGCGTCAGCATCTCGATCGCGTGCGCCTCGGCGGCGTGCTTGTCCAGGCCCTGATGAATCATCAAGGTCTCGCGGATCTGGCGGCCGACGGTGAGGACCGGGTTCAGGCTGGTCATCGGCTCCTGGAAGATCATCGAGATGTCATTGCCGCGGATGGCACGCATCTCGCGGTCGGAGAGTTGCAGCAGGTCCTTGCCCGCAAAGCGGATGCCGCCTGCGATCCTGCCCGGCGGCTCCGGGATCAGCCGCATCAGCGACATCGAGGTCACCGACTTGCCGCAACCGGATTCGCCGACGATGGCCAGCGTCTCCCCCTCGTTGACGTGGAAGGACACGCCGTCGACCGCCCGATTGATGCCGCTGGGGGTGCGGAAGTGGGTCTGCAGGTTCTCGACTTCGAGCAACGCCATCGCCATCAGCCCCGGGACACTAAAGACGCTTGGCCATGCGCGGATCGAGCGCATCGCGAAGGCCGTCGCCAAGCAGGTTCACGGCGAGAACGGTGACGGACAGAAAGGCCGCCGGGAAGAACACGATGTAGGGCTTGACCTGCCACAGCGCGCGGCCCTCGGCCATGATGTTGCCCCAGGACGGAATGGTCGGCGGCGTCCCGGCGCCGATGAAGGACAGGATCGCCTCCGTGATCATGGCGCTGGCGCAGATATAGGTCGCCTGCACCAGCATCGGCGCCACCGTGTTGGGCAGGATGTGGCGCAAAATGATCATCGGCGTGCGCGTGCCGCAGGCGACCGCCGCGTCCACATAGGGCTGCTCGCGCAACGACAATACGACGCTGCGCACGAGGCGCGAGACGCGCGGAATTTCTGCAATGGTGATGGCGAGGATGACGTTGCCGACGCTGCCGCGGGTCAACGCCATCAGCGCGATCGCGAGCAGGATCGGCGGGATCGACATCAGCCCGTCCATGAAGCGCATCAAGATGCCGTCGGCCCAGCGGATGAAGCCCGAGACCATGCCGATGGCGAGACCCGCTGCAGATGCGAATATCGCAACGGATAAGCCGACCGTGAGCGAGACCCGCGCGCCGAAGAGCACGCGTGAATAGATGTCGCGGCCAAGCACGTCGGTGCCGAACCAGAAATCGGCCGACGGCGCCCGGGTGCGTTTGGCGGGCGCAAGCGCCGTCGGGTCGACCGTTCCGAGATAAGGCGCGAAGATCGCGATCAGGACCAATGCGAGCAACAGCGCGCCGCCGATCGCAACGGTGGGATGACCGCGCAAGAGCCCGATGAATCCACGCCTGATCGTGACAGGCCGGAGGATTTCAGGAAGTTGCGGCGCGAGGACGAGTCCCGGAGGCAGCGATTGCGGATTGACGGTCGTGTCGGTCAATAGCGGATCCTCGGGTCAACGAGCGTGTAGATCACGTCGATCATCAGATTGACGAGGACGTAGACGAAGCTGAACAGCAGCACGATGCCCTGGATCACAGGATAGTCGCGGCGCAGGATCGCATCGATCGTGAGCCGGCCGAGGCCGGGGATCGCGAATACGCTCTCCGTGACCACCGCACCGCCGATCAGCAGCGCAATACCGATCCCGATCACGGTCACGATCGGAACTGCCGCGTTCTTCAGCGCGTGAATGAACAGGATGCCGCCCTGCCCCAAGCCCTTCGCCCGCGCGGTGCGGATATAGTCCTGCTGCAACACTTCGAGCATGGCAGCGCGGGTGATGCGCGCGACCAGCGCGATGTAGACGCAGCCAAGCGCGATCGCCGGCAGGATCAGGTTCTCCAGCCATGGCCAGAATCCTTGCGCGAGCGGCGTGTAGCCCTGCACCGGAAGCCATTCGAGCTCGAGCGCGAAGATGTAGGCGAGCATGTAGCCGACCACGAAGACCGGCAACGAGAAGCCGAACACGGCAAAGCCCATGATGACGCGGTCGATCAGGCTGCCGGCCTTCCACGCCGCCACGACGCCGAGCGGCACCGCGACCACGATCGTCAGCAGCAGGGTGACGATCATCAGCGACAGTGTCGGTCCGAGGCGCTGGCCGATCATCGCCGACACCGGCAGATTGGTGAAGATCGAGGTGCCGAGATCGCCGTGCAGGATGCGCCAGACCCAGCTGCCGAACTGAACCAGGAACGGGCGGTCCAGACCGAGACTCTGGCGGATGCGCTCTACATCCTCCGGGCTCGCCTGGTCGCCCGCGATCACCACGGCCGGATCGCCCGGCGCGATGTAGAGCAGGCTGAACACGAACAGCGCAACGATCGCCATTACCGGCAAGGTCGCGACGATGCGACGGAGGATGTAGGAAAGCATCTGGCTTCAGCGCGCGATCATGCGGACTTCGACACCCCCCAGAAGAACGGCAGCGGCCCCTTGGCGATACCGGAGACGTTCTTGCGCCAGGCCGTGTAGGTCAGGAAGAAGCCGGTCGGCGCGTAGACGACGTCCTCGAGCGCCGCCTTGTTGACCTGCGCAATCGCGGCCTTCTCCTCCTCGAGATTCTTGGCCTCGAACCAGGCCGCGATCTCCTTCTCGGTGTTCGGGCTGTTGGGCCAGCCGAACCAGGCCTTGTCACCGTTGGCGCGGATGGCGGTGTAGGCAGCGGGCGTGATGCAATCGGCGCCGGCATGCCAGCTATGGAACATGTTCCAGCCGCCCTGTCCCGGCGGCGTCTTTGCGGCGCGGCGGGAGCCGACCGTGCCCCAATCAGTGGCAACGAAGTCGACATTCATGCCGAGCTTCTTCAGGAGGTCCGCGGTGACATCTCCTTGTGCCTTCGTGATCGGCTGATCCTGCGCCACCAAACAGGTCACCGGCTGGCCGGAATATCCGCTCTCGGCCAGTAGCTTCTTGGCCGCATCGAAGTTACGCTTGCCCTTGAGGATCTCGCCGCCCAGCTCGCTGTAGAGCGGGGTATCAGGCGTGAAGAAGCCCGGCAGCGACTTCCACAGCGCATCGTCGTCGCCGACGATCGCGCGCATATAGTCTTCCTGGCTGAGCGCCATCAACACCGCGCGCCGCGCCCGCACGTCGTTGAACGGCGCGAACAGGTGGTTCATGCGGAACGAGCCGATATTGCCGAGGGGATCGCCGATGTCGACGCTGATGTTCTTGTTCTTCTTCAGCACGGGCACGAGATCGGCGATCGGGTTCTCCCACCAGTCGACCTCACCGTTCTGCAATGCGGCCGCCGCGGTCGCGGGGTCCGGCATCACGATCCATTCCACGCGATCGACCATGATTTGCTTGCCGCCAGCGAGCCAGGATGCCTTCTCTTGCCGCGGGACGTAGTCGGCGAATTTCTCGAACACGGACTTGGCGCCCGGGACCCACTCGCTCTTGGCGAATTTCATCGGGCCCGAGCCGATATATTCGGTGATCTGCTTGAAGGGATCGGTCTTGGCGATACGCTCGGGCATCATGAAGGAGCACGGCGCGTTGTTCTTGGCGAGCGCGTAGAGCATTTTCGGGAAGGGCTGCTTCAAAACCCATTTGAACGTGCGGTCGTCGACCGCGGTCAATTCCTGCTGGATCGCGAGGATCATCAGGCCCATCGGATCGCGCGCCGCCCAGCGCGACAGGCTGGCGACGACGTCCTTGCTCAGCACCGGCTCACCATCGTGGAATTTGAGGCCCGGGCGCAGCTTGAATGTCCAGGTCTTGCCGTCGTCAGTGGTCTCCTCGGACTCGATCATCTGGCGCTGCGGCTGAAGCTGCGCGTCGATTCCGTAAAGCGTGTCCCAGACGAGCGCCGCCGCGTTGCGGACGACATATTGCGTGCCCCAGATCGGGTCGAAATTGGCCAGATTGGCCTGGGGCACGAAGCGCAGGGTGCGCGCCGCTGCTCCTTGCGCGATCGCCGGGGCCGAAAGGCCGCCTGTCAATGCCAGACCGCTCGCGCCAGCCAGTCCCTTCAATACGGTCCTGCGATCCATGAAGTCCCTCCCAGTAATGCCGTGATGCCAGCTGTTCATTGGCAAGGGCAAGTGAAACCGAGCCCATTTGCAAGCAAATGGTATGCCACTAATCGCGCCTTCGCCAGCAGGATCTCATCGACTTTTTTGGCCCAGTCATTGCAGGGCAGCACGGACGCACACCGCGATAGGCATAAGCTACGTGATCGCCATTTGCGGGCAAACCGGGGCGTCACTTCTCCGGTGGCGGCACCGCGCCGGTCCGGCTGGTGATCAGGCCGTAATGCTCGATGCGGCGGTGCTGTGCAAAGTTGAAGATCGTGGTCTTGCCGAAGCTCGTGGCATCGAGATCGCAGCTGTGGACGAGGAGCTCGTCTCCTTCGGTCTCGGCTTCGGCGACGATCTCACCGTTGGGATCGACGATCAGACTGCCGCCAAACAAGGCGTGACCGTCCTCGACGCCGGCCTTGGCCACCGCGACCACCCAGGTCGCATTCTGGTACGCGCCGGCCTGCACGGAGAGGCGATTGTGAAACATGCGCTTCTCGGTGCCCTCCTCACGTCGCTCCGCGTTCTCCGATGGCGTGTTGTAGCCGATCAGCACCATCTCGACGCCCTGCAAGCCCATGACGCGATAGGTCTCGGGCCAGCGGCGGTCGTTGCAGATGGCCATGCCGATGACGCCGCCCAGCTCGCGCCAGACGTTGAAACCGAGATCGCCCGGCTCGAAATAGCGCTTCTCCAGGTGCTGGTGCGAGCGATTGGCGTCGTAGTACGTATGGCCCGGCAAATGGACCTTGCGATATTTGCCGACGATCTTGCCGGACTTGTCGGTCAGGATTGCCGTGTTGAAGTGATGGCCGTCGGGCGTCAGCTCGGCATAGCCGAAATTCATCGCGATCTGATGCTGCGCCGCACGCTCGAACAGCGGCCTCGTCGCATCATTCGGCATTTCGCGCTCGAACCAGCTGTCGAACTCGGCCCGGTCCTCGACGTACCAGCGCGGGAAGAACGTGGTCAGCGCGAGCTCCGGATAGACGATCAGGTCGGCGCCTCTGGCGCTGGCCTCGTCCATCAGCGCAATCATGCGCTTGACCACGGCCCCGCGGCTATCAGCTTTCTGGATCGGGCCCATCTGGGCGGCGGCAACGTTGACGATACGCATCGGCGATTTCCGGATGTCTTGACGAGGCTGGGGATCGCAGGCTCAGGGGCCTACCGGCGCGCGCAGCATAACGCAGCCCCGCGCCGTTTTTCCACCCAAGCAGCTTTCATGCCGTTTGCCCAATCCGGCATCCTTCGCTTCGAACCTCGTGCCGGCGTGGTTCCGGGAGGTCGCCGTGATCGCAAAAAAGAGAAAGGCGCGTCACGGCCTGCCCTGACGCGCCTTGTGACGGACGTCGCGGGTTTTACGCGCTCGCCTGTGTCACGAACTTCGTATTGAGATAGCCCTCGATCGCCTCGAGGCCGCCTTCGGAGCCGTAGCCGGAATCCTTGATGCCGCCGAACGGGACTTCGGGCAAAGCGAGGCCGTGATGGTTGATCGAGACCATCCCGCTCTCGACGTCGGCGCCGATCGCCTGCATCGTCTTGGTCGAGGTTGTGTAGGCATAGGCCGCAAGCCCATAAGGCAGACGGTTCGCTTCCGCCACCACCTCGTCATAGCTGCGGAAGGACGTGATCGGGGCAAGAGGTCCGAACGGCTCCTCGTTCATGATGCGGGCATCTCGCGGCACGTCGGTCAGCACGGTCGGCTCGAAGAAGAAGCCTTCATTGCCGATGCGCTTGCCGCCGGCCTGCACCTTGGCACCGTGCTGGACCGCGTCGGAGACGAAGCCCTCCATGGCGTCGACACGGCGCGGGTTCGCCAGCGGCCCCATGCGGGTGTCCTTGTCGAGGCCATTGCCGACCTTGAGGCTCTTGGCCGCCGCCACGAATTTATCGACGAAGGGCTGGTAGACGCTTTCATGCACCAGGAAGCGCGTCGGCGAGACGCAGACCTGGCCGGCATTGCGGAATTTATTGGCGGACAGGATCTTTGCGGCGTTGTCGAGATCGGCGTCCGCGAACACGATCGCCGGCGCGTGGCCGCCGAGCTCCATGGTGACGCGCTTCATGTGCAGGCCGGCGAGCGCGGCGAGATGCTTGCCGACGGCGGTCGAGCCGGTGAAGCTGATTTTACGGATGATCGGATGCGGAATGAGATATTCCGACACTTCCGACGGCACGCCGAACACCAGCTGGACGACGCCGGGGGGAATGCCCGCATCGGCATAGGCCCGCACCAGCTCCATGCAGCTTGCCGGCGTTTCTTCCGGCCCCTTGACGATGATCGAGCAGCCCGCCGCGAGCGCGGCGGAGATCTTGCGCACGGCCTGGTTGATCGGGAAATTCCAGGGCGTGAAGGCCGCGACCGGGCCGACCGGCTCCTTGGTCACGAGCTGCGAGACGTTGCCCATCCGCGGCGGCACGATGCGGCCATAGGCGCGGCGGGCCTCCTCGGAGAACCAGTCGATGAGGTCGCCGGCCAGCATGGTCTCGCCTTGCGCTTCCACCACCGGCTTGCCCTGCTCCATGGTCATCACGGGCGCGATCTCGGCGGCGCGCGAGCGGATGATGTCGGCAGCCTTGCGCATCAGCTTGTAGCGGTCGAAGGGCGACATCTTGCGCCAGACCTCGAAGCCGGCCTTGGCGGCCTCCAGCGCGCGGTCGAGATCGGCGCGCGAGGCATGCGGGGTCTTGCCGATCGGCTGGCCGGTGGCGGGATTGAGGATGTCCTCCGACTTGCCGGACGTGCCGTCGGTCCACTCGCCGGCGATGAACATCTGAACTTTCGGGTACATCCTTGCTGCCTCCTGCATGACTTTCGGATTTCGACGGGTTGATGCCGCCGTTTCGAGCGAAGGCAGAGCTACACTGAAAGGTCGCCGGCGAAAAGGATCAATGATGCCGGAGCAGCGCATCGCTGATCTGCTGCCCCGCACCGCATCGCGCCGTAGTTTCCGCTCAACCTATGCTGCCAGCGAGGATCGCAACCGCCGCCAACCGATGACGATGCCGGTAACGGAAAACACCAGCCCGAGCGTACAGAGGCCGACGATCACGACATCACGCAGCCGCGGACGGGCCAGCAGAATCGGAAAGTCAAGCGTGTGCAGCGCACCGTAAAGCCAGCGGTACGCGCGCCGCGACGGGTCCAGTCTTTGCAGCACGCTGCCATCGGCGCCGTCGACATCGAACCAGAGGTCGCCGCAGGTCGAGCGGTAGACTGGTGCGCCCGGGACCGCGGATCGCGCCGGATAGTCGTCATTGTCGGCGAGCACCGACGATGCGGCACAGCCGGCGGCAAGGCGCGCCATCAACTCGCCGATCTCCCGCACATCCAGGAATGCCGTCCCTCCGTCGCGAGGCGTACCTCCCGCCCTGATCATTGTCTGATCGTGCAGGCCGATCCGATCGCGCCGATAGACATTGCCGTTGAAGGCGAACCATTCGGCCTCGCGAGCCGAGGCAGATATTGGCTGCCGATCGAGCAATGCGGCCTCCCTCCAATCCGGCGCGGCATTCATCACGCCGGCCTCTGTCGGGGTCAATTGCCCGCGCGAGAACAACCGGCCGTGATCCATCGAGAGCCAGCCGCTGAAGATCCAGGTCAGCACGAAGAACATCGCCGCAAGGCCCATCAGATGATGTAGCGCATGCCAGCCCCGGTATGGCGAGGAGATGCGACCTCCTCGCGGCTGGATCCGCACGATCCCGAGCACCGCCCCAAGCATTGCTGCGATCAGCGCCAGCAGCGACAGCGTCCAGACCACCTGATCCCATAGCGCCCAGTTGCTTCGCAGAACCGTCGGATAGATCCAGTGCAGCACACTGCCGGCCCAATTCCACCCACGCTCGCTGCGCGTCGTATCAAGCACGATCTCGCCGGTCAGCGACGAGACATAGAGCTCCGTTCCGTTGGCATCGCCGAGAGCCGCGCGAAACAACGGTCGATGGCGATCGAAACCGTTCGGCACGGTCCATTGGTCATAATCCGAGCGCCCGACGATCGCGGCCCGTGCGGCGTCGAGCCCGCGCTGCCGGGCATACCCTTGCACGATGGTGAGTGCGGCATCGGCAGACATCACCGACGCGTCCCGTCCGTCGGAGGCGTGGACCGCGCGCGAACGAGATGGTCCCGATACGATGTAGACCGGTCCATCGCTCCGCTCGATCAGCCGAACGCGCGTGGCATCCGCAATCCCGCTCGCGGCGACGGCATCGGCAACCGAGATCCTCGTCTCTTCGCGATCCACGGGCACGAGTCCGGCAAATCGCTCCGCCTCCGTCAGCGACGGAAACGGAACGAAGTGCATGACGATTCCACTCGCGAACCACATCGCGAACAGCAGGCAGAACGCGATCCCGAGCCAGCGGTGCAGCAGGACGATCGCGCCCATCATGCGCTCAAGGCCTCACCATTTGAACGCCGCCGAGATTTCGTAGGTGCGCGGCGCGCCCAGCAGGATCTGATCGGGATAGAATGGATCGCCCCAGATCGCGTAGCGCTTGTCGGTGATGTTGCGCACGCGGAAGGTCAGGCGGGCCTGATCGACCGCATTGAACACCGTTCTGGGGATATCGACGAAGGCGTAGACGTCGGCGACGGTATAGGCCTTCATCGTCACCACGTTCGCATCCGTGTTGTAGCGGTCGCCGACATGGCGGCCGGTGATGCCGAGCTCCACCGGCCAGGGCGTGAAGAACCGGTACGACGCGCCGGCATTGGCGACGATGCGCGGCACGTTCGGCGGCGTGTTGCCGGAGAACGAGCCGCCGACAAAATTGTAGTCGGCGTAGCGCGCATCGACATAGGCGATGTTGCCCCACAGCCGCAACGGCTCGATCGGCCTGACGGACGCGGCGAGCTCGACGCCCTTCGACTCCTGTCGTCCGGCGATGTTAAGCTGCATGCCGCCGGCGGCGGCATAGACGTTCTTGCGCACGATGTCGTAGGCCGAGAACGACCACTCCGCCCGGTTGTCCCAGAACAGGTGCTTGACGCCGGTCTCATAGGTACGCGAGGTGGTCAGGTCGAGCGGCTGGGTCGGTGCGAGCAGGAAGATGTTGTTGGCCGAGACGTCAGCGCCAGTCGCGTACTGGCTGAAGAAGGTCAGGCCGGGCACGGCATCCCACGTGTAGCCGATACGACCCGTCACCGGTGCCCAGTCTATCGAGTACGGGAAGCCGGCCTTCACCAGCCCGTTGACATCGGTCGAATTGCGGTCGAGCCCGATATGCTCGACGCGGAGGCCACCGACCAGTGCAAATGTGCGGGTCAGCTTCAGCCGGTCCTCGAACGAGAGCGCCTCGTTGTCGATGCGCGCGGTCTGCTGCTTGGTCGTGAGCGAGCCGTAGAAGCCACGGCTGGGATCGACCAAAGAGACAAAATCGTTCGGGAAGGTCGCCGAGCCCGGCCTGACGAAATCAAGGTAGCTCGACGACAGCGTCGTGACCATGCGGTTGTCGAATCCGGCGATATTCGCATCCCAGACCAAGTCGGTGATGTTGCCGACCAGCCGCTGGCTATGCGCGACGTAGAAGCGCTCGCGATATACCTGGTTGTTCGTGGAATCGAACGCCTCGATCTCGTTGTTGAACCAGGTGCGGTCTGCGCCGTAGCCATAGGCCTGGCTCTTCAGCGTCAGGTCGGGCGCCAGCTTCAGCTCGAAGCCGCCGCGCAGCCAGACCTCCTGCGCCACGTTACGATTGTCGAGGACGTTGTAGTTGGTGTTGAAGGTGCGGTCGTCGATCGTGACAGCCCCAAGATCGGTCCTGTTGAAATAATTGCCGGAGACGATCCCCGTCGTCGCGTGCGAGCCGCTGAAGGCGACCGCCACCAGCGGCGCACCCCAATACGCCTTCGAGCGGTCTTCCCGGTACTCGATCGCGCCCCAGATCTTGAGACTGTCGGAGACGCGGTAGTTGAGCTGGCCGGAGACGTCGAAAGTCTTGGTGTTGGTGTCGTCGGCAAAGCCGTTGAGCGAGGCGCGGCTGATGTCGAAGCGATAGTCGAGGCCCCGCACATTGGTGCTGCCGCCCGAGCCGTAATGCGCGCGGAACGAGTTCAGGGAATCCCAGGAGAAATCAGCTTCGTTCCGGATCGCTCCGGTATGCGGCTGCTTGGTGATCAAGTTGATGGCGCCGCCGGCCGCGCCCTCGCCCGACATCAGCGAGGCCGGGCCTTTCAAAAATTCAACGGCTTCAAGATTGGCGGTGTCAATGATCCGCGAAGTCATGTTCTGCGGGCCGATCTTGATGCCGTTATAGAGCGTGTTGATCTGGCTGTTGGTGAAGCCGCGCATGGAGAAGGCCGCGGGCTCGGCCGGATTATCGCCGGAGGTCACACCGACCGCACCCTGCGCCACCTCGGACACGGTGCGATAGCCCTGCTCGCGCATGGTCTGGGCCGAGATCACCTCGACGGTCGCGGGCGTCTCCTGCACGGTCAGGCCGAGGCGCGAGGCGCTTTCGGCGATCGCATTGGTGTTGAGCGGTGTTTGCGCTGCGTCGGTCGGAACGACAGGCTTGGGCGCTGCGGGTGCCGGTGTCGGCCGGCGTGCAGCCGCACGGCGTGCGCTCTGCGCCTCCCGGCCCACTGGCCTCGCCTGCTTGCGGGATTGAGCCGGCGACACCTCGACGGGTGGCAGGGGTTCGCGGGTCTGCTGCGCCAGCGCGGCAGGAACATCGACGGCGGCGAGCGACGTAAGGGCCGCGGAGGCGAGGAGGAATCTGCGCGGTGGTACACGACGGATGGAAGACACGGTTTTGGGCATCGGTATGACGTCAGTGGCACGTCACCGCGAACGAGGTCTCACCTTTGGCCCTTCAGCCGTCCGATGAAGCCGAATGTCTGTACTCCCCGACCGACATCTTCGCGTGTGACCACGGCTGACGGCAGGTCTCCTGGCTCGCGGGTCGTGACCGCTTCGTCGCCTTCCCGGGACCGAGGACCCAGTGGCTTCTGACGAAGGATTCACCGCTTACAGTTGCGGGGGCAGCCGCGGCATTGGGGACAACGTCCCCGCACCGCATTCCCTTTTCATCCCCTTTCGGGGAAACCGTCGCAGCCATCTAGGATTACGATCAAGACAGAGTCAATGTGCAAGCTGCGGCGGTATTGCCACAGCAACCAACTTCCTTGGAGACGAGCATGGAAGGCGAGACCTTCCTCTGGCTGATACGGCATGCGCCGGTCGACGGCATCGCGGGAACGATCCATGCGGCCGACGCGCCGGCCGATCTCGGCGATCCCACGCAATTCCAGGCACTGCGGCAGCGCCTGCCAGGAGGCGCGGCGAGCTATGCCAGCCCGTCGCGGCGCACGGTCGAGACCGCGCAGGCGCTGGGGCTCGCGCCAGAGCTGGTGCCCGAGTTCAGCGAACAGGATTTTGGCGACTGGACCGGCCGTCGGCATGACGAGATCGCCGCGGCTGGCGACGAGACCCATGCGCAATTCTGGAGCGATCCGGCGCACGGGCGGCCACCGGGCGGCGAGAGCTTTGAAGATCAGGTCGCGCGCGTCCGGCTGGGTCTGTCACGGATCGGAGCCGGACCAGCAACGCTCGTCGTGCATTCCGGCACGATCCGCGCTGCACTCTGCATCGCGCTGGATCTGACACCGCAAGGGGCCTTGCGCTTCGTGATCGATCCGCTGTCGCTGACCCGGATCGACCGGCTCGCGAGCGGCTGGCGCGTCGTGTCGGTCAATCAGCGCGCGGCTTGATGCGTATCAGGCCGGCCGGTCCGGCACATTGGCCTGCGCGAAGGTTGCCATGCCGTTGTGGAGGCTGCAGGCGAGGCGCACCAGCGGCAATGCGATCGCGGCGCCCGATCCCTCGCCGAGCCTGAGATCGAGGCTGATCAACGGCTGCACGTTCAGCGCACGCAGCACCAGCCGATGCCCCTGCTCTGCCGATTGATGCGACGGCAACAGGAACGGCCGGCACGAGGGATTGAGACGTACGGCTACGAGCGCTGCGACCGACACGATGAAGCCATCGATCAATACGGGGATGCGGCGCTGTGCGGCCGCAATGATGGCGCCTGAGATCGCCGCGATCTCCAAACCGCCGATGGCACACAGGATCTGCTCCGGCGTCGCTCCCGCAACGCCATGCCGCGCGATTGCAGCATCAATCACGCGCGCCTTATGCACGCGGCCGGCCGCGTCGATGCCGGTACCGCTGCCCGCGATCTCCTCGGCGTTGATGCCGAGCAGGCTTGCTGCAATCGCCGCCGCCGTCGTGGTGTTGCCGATGCCCATCTCTCCGAAGATCAGGAGATCGGGCTGATGGGCCTCCGCGCGCGCGACGGCGCGCCGACCGGTTTCGAAGGCGAATGCCAACTCGGCAGGTGTGAGCGCGGCTTCGACGCTGAAATCGCGCGTGCCACGACGCGGCTTGTCGGTAACGACGCCCGCCATCTCCGCCTCGGCCAGCGTACCGGCATCGACGACTTCGAGGTTCGAGCTAAGCTCACGCGCCAGCACCGAGATCGCAGCACCGCCCGAGGCAAAATTCGCCATCATCGCGATGGTCACGGCTTGCGGATAGGCCGACACGCCCTGCGCGACGATGCCGTGATCACCGGCGAACACGATGATCGGCACGCGCGCGGCGCGGGGCTGCTCCGTCGCCTGCAGGCCCGCAAGCTCGATGGCGAGCTGCTCGAGCCGGCCGAGAGCGCCGGTCGGCTTGGTCAATTGCGCCTGCCGCCCGATCGCTGCCTCGCGATGATGCGCGGAGATCTCAGGGCATTTCTGGGTGACCCATTCGGGGAGCATGCTGCCTCGCTTACATCAGGCGCTTGAGAATGTAGCTGTCCATGATCCAGCCATGCCGCTCGCGCGCCTCTTGCCGCAGGGCGACGATGCGCGGGCCGACTTCGGCGAGCGGACCAGACATGATGATCTGATCGGGCATGCCGAGATAGGCGCCCCACCAGATGTGGAGCCCGGCCGGATCGAGCGACTGGAACGCCGCGCCGCCGTCGAGCATCACCACCACGGTGTCGACGCCCTGCGGCCAGCCGCCTTCGCGCAGGCGGCGGCCTGTCGTGACCAGGAACGGCTCGCCGATGTCGTTGAGCGGCAGCGCATGCGCCGCGCACAACGCCTGGATCGAGGTGATCCCGGGCACGACCTCTATATCAGGCAACGGATTGAGCCGCCGTGCGATGCGCAGCGAGGAATCGTAAAGCGATGGATCGCCCCAGATCAACAGCGCGACCTTGCCGTTACCTTCGAGATGATTCGCGATCGTTTGCGACCAGGTCGCGGCCACGGCATCGTGCCAATCGTCCACGCCCTTGCGGTAATCCGTCTCGCCCGCATCGCGCACGGGAAGATCGAACTCGGCGATCCGCGTGCTCGCGCTGGTGAGCACGTCCGCGCAGATCGTTCGCCGCAGATCCGCAAGATCGGATTTCGCCGTCCCCTTGCGGGGGATCAGGACGAGATCGGCGGCGTTGATGGCACGGATCGCGGCGCGCGTGAGCTGCCCGGGATCGCCGCAACCGATGCCTATCAGGGAGAGCGTGAGCATCGCGAGCGCGAAGGACGGCCGCACCGTCCTTCGCTGGTCTCTTATGCCGCGTTGTGCAGGCGCGGCGTGACGAGGCCGGGCGCGGTGACACCGCGCAGCGATTTCGCCAGCGCCAGCACCGCGAGATCGGCGAGCGGCTCGATCACGATCACCAGCGCATAGGACGCGGCGAACGTCGCGATGTTGGCGAGGTTCGTCATAGCAAAGCCGGAGCCATAGAGCGCCCAGAACGCCACCCAGGCGATCACGCCGGCCTGGTAGGTCGTCGAAAGCGCCAAAGCCTGACGATACCTCAAATCGACATAGGCGGTGTTGCGCGGAATGATCCGCGTGGCGATCGCCTGGATCGCGAATAGCGGCACCAGCAGCGTCGTGACGTTCATGCCATATTGCGGGATGTCGGCGGGCTCGAAGAACACGCCCTGAAGCAGCAGGCCGAACGCAAGGCCGAGGGCCGCCGGCGCCGCACCGAACAACAGGAATAGCGTCGAACCGAGAATGAAGTGCACTTCGGAGACGCCGACCGGGAAGTGCGGCAGGATCTCGAAGAACACGAACACGAGGGCCGTGGTAGCCAGCGTCCGCACGGCGAGCGAGCCGATGCCCTGCTCGCGCACGGTCTCGACCGCAAGCTTGAGCGCAACGCCGCCTGCGGCGATGCCGGTTGCGTAACTCAGCACGAGCTTGGCGCCCGTCACGATTCCGGGTTCGATATGCATGGCTCAGATCCTTCCTGCCGTCACACCCGACGGCCTTGGCCTCAAAACGTGCAGGGCCGGTCTCCTGGCTCGCGGTTCACTGGGGATCTCCGGCCTTCCCGTGCCTTGCGGCCCAGTGGCGGTTCGGAGCCCCTCACCGCTTACAGTCGCGGGGGCGGCTGGGGTTTTGGGCGCCGCAACTGGGTCCGCCCATCCCCATTCCCGATTATGCTCCGGCGCTTTGCGCCGCGTCGAGCACCATGCCTCTCCTGTGTGCCTCTTTCGCCAGCCGGGCGTCAAGGGGCGAAGGGCGACCGCGGCCATCATGACGGATAATCCCCCGCCAGCGCCCCGAACAGGATGACGGCGGCCGTAGAAGCGGCGCCGCCGCGCGCAAGCTGCTCGGCGAGTTCGGCAATGGTGGTACGGACCAGCCGCTCGTCGGAACGGCCGAGAGATTCCGCGAACAGCGCCGGCGTATCAGCGGCGAGGCCATGTTCGATTAATTTCGCGGCAAGCGCCGGAAAGGTGCGCCGGCCCATATAGACCACGGTCGTTGCCTCCGGGTCCGCCAGCGCCGCCCAATTCAGGTTTGGCGGCAGTTCGCCGGTAACGTCGGCTCCTGTCACGAACTGCACCCGCCGCGAGGTGTGGCGCCGGGTCAGGGGAATGCCGGCTTGCGCGGCGGCAACGCAGGCCGAGGTGACGCCGGGAATGATCTCGTAGCCGATGCCGGCCTCCCGCAGCGTCTCCAGTTCCTCCTCGAGCCGGCCGAAAATGCCGGCATCGCCGGACTTGAGGCGCACCAGACGCGCACCTGTCGCGGCATAGTCGACCAAAAGGCGGTTCACGTGGTGTTGCTTGGTCGAGGGCCGCCCTGCCCGTTTGCCCACTGCGACGAGATTGGCGCCGGGCCGGGCGAGGTCAAGAATCGCGCCGGAGGCAAGGTCGTCATAGAGCACGACGTCGGCCTCGCGCAGCCGCGCAGCCCCCTTCACCGTGAGCAGCTCTGGATCGCCGGGGCCGGCGGAGATGAAAGTGACGAAGCCGCTCACCGGTCCTCCGCGATCAGATGGAAGAACGTGCCGGTGGCGTGGCCCCGTCGCGAGCCGGTCTCGGCGATGACCGCGCCGGTTGCGTCGTGCACGACCGCCAGCGGCGTATCGGGCTGCGCGAGGATGGTCGAATAATGAAACTCGTGGCCACGCAGCCGCGCGCCGACCTGATGCCCCGGGATCGGCGCGGCCAATTCGGCAAGACGATAGCCCAGATGCATGCGGCGCTTGGCAAAGCTGGTCTCCAGACCGAGCAGCCCCGCCATCTCATGGCTGATACCGTCGGCGTCGGTCAAAGCAGCACCCAGCACCATATAGCCCCCGCATTCGCCATGCACGGGCCGCGTCTCGGCAAAAGCACGCAGGCCGCTGCGGAAGCGTGCATTGGCCGCGATCTTGCCGGCATGAAGCTCGGGATAGCCGCCGGGCAGCCAGCAGACGTCAGCGCTTGCGTCGGGCGCTTCATCGGCCAGCGGCGAGAACGGCAAGATCTCGGCGCCGGCCCCCCGCCAGGCTTCCAGCATATGCGGATAGACGAAGGAGAACGCGGCATCGCGGGCCAGCGCGATGCGCTGGCCGGGCGGCATCACGTTGAGACCATTCGCGGCAGGCTGCGGCGACCAGCTTGCAGCGAAGCGCAGCACCGCATCGAGATCGACATGCTCGGCGACGAAGCGCGCGGCCTCGTCGATCAGCTTGCCGATCTCCGCCTGCTCCTCGGCCTGCACCAGGCCGAGATGCCGCTTCGGCAGGCTGATCTCGGCGTGGCGCGGCAGTGCGCCGAACACGGCAATGCCGGCATCATCAAGCGCACGCCGCACGAGATCCTCGTGACGCGGGCTAGCGACGCGATTGAGCACGACGCCGGCAAGGCGCACCCCGGCGCGATAATCGCGCAAGCCCGCGGCAATCGCGGCCGCCGTCTGCGCCTGTCCCGAGGGATCGATCACCAGCACCACCGGCCAACCCAGCATCTCCGCGATGTCGGCGGTGGCGCCGGTGCCGGAGACACCGCGCGCGGCGACGCCGTCGAACAGACCCATCGAGCCCTCGGCCAGCACGACGTCGGCATCCGCGCCGCGGCTGACGAGATGCGCGATGCCCCCGCGGTCCATCGCCCAGCTATCGACATTGACGGACGCGCGTCCCGTGGCCGCGGCGTGAAAAGCGGGATCGATATAGTCGGGGCCGCTCTTGAAGCACTGCACGTTCAATCCGCGATTGCGCCAGGCGCGCGCGAGCGCCAGCGTCAGCGTTGTCTTGCCGACGCCAGAGGCAGGTGCGGAGATGACGAGGCCGGCCGCCATCACGACACCTCCGGAAAGCGCGGCTCGGTGCCGACAGGCCGATAGCGGCGGTCATAGTCGGCGGCATAGAGGCGGCTCTCGTCGAAATCCGCAGCGCCAAGCGTCTTGCCGACCAGGATCAGCGCCGTGCGCTCCATCTCGCTCCCCACGGCGGCATCGAGCGTGCCGAGGGTCGCGCGGACGATGCGCTGGTCCGGCCAGCTCGCGCGCCAGACGATCGCAACCGGGCAGTCCGCGCCATAATGCGGCGTGAGCTCGGCGACGACCTTGTCGAGCAGATGGATGGACAGATGGATCGCGAGCACTGCGCCGGTGGCGGCGAAGGCAGCGAGCTTCTCGCCTTCAGGCATCGCGCTGGCGCGACCTGGTGTGCGTGTCAGCACCACGGTTTGGACGAGGCCGGGCAGCGTCAGCTCGGTTTCCAGCGCGGCCGCAGCAGCAGCGAAAGATGGCACGCCCGGCGTCACGGTGTAGGGAATGCCGAGCGCGCGCAGGCGACGAAGCTGCTCGCCCATCGCCGACCAGACCGAGAGATCGCCGGAATGCAGCCGCGCGACATCCTTGCCTTCCGCATGCGCGGCGGCGATCTCCGTGATGATCTCGTCGAGCGACATCGGTGCAGTGTTGACGATGCGCGCCCCTCGCGGGCAATGCGCCAGCACGCCCTCCGGCACCAGCGATCCCGCATAGAGGCAGACCGGAGAAGCCGCGATCAGGTCGCGTCCGCGCAGTGTCAGCAAATCGGGAGCACCGGGTCCGGCGCCGATGAAATGCACCGTCATGTGCCGTCTCCTTCGGCGATCGCCGCAGTCGCGGTGCGATCCTGCGAGACCACCCGTGTCGCAATCAGCCGCGCGCGAGGGCCGGCCGCCGCGAGCGCCGCGGCCTCGGCAACCGAGCCGGTGGCGAACTTTTCCGTGACGAGCTTGGACTGCGTCGGCGTGTCGATGCCGGCCAGCAAATTCGCCGGGACCGCCTTGATCGGCAGGCCGCATTCGCGCGCGAGCTGCTTTAGCGCTTCGGCGTCGGCCTTGTCGCTGACGGTCGCCACCGCCGCAAGGCCGTCGGTGCCGCCGGCGGCCAGAAGCGCCTCGCGCAATGAGGCCAGCGTTGCATCTTTTCTGAATCCGAGCCCGGCAACCTTCATCGGACCGCACTCCATTGCACCACAGGCCGTGCCGCTTCCCAGGACCTGTAGCGGCCGAGCGGAGCGGCATGCGCGATCTCCACCCGCATCAGCTCACCGCCGTGACGCTGGTGCAGCTCGCCGAGCAGCGCTTCCGTCTCCAACGTGACTGCATGGGCGACCAACCGCGCACCCGGCGCGAGTTGCGACCAGACGGTATCGAACATCGCGTGATCGAGACCGCCACCAATGAAGACAGCGTCCGGCGCGTCCAGTGCAGCCAGAGCGCCGGGCGCCCGCCCCGTGACGATACTGATCCGATGCGTCAATCCGAACGCGGCGGCATTGCTGCGAATGTTCGCGACACGATCCTCGCGCGCTTCGATCGCAATGGCTGTCCCGCCGCACAGCGCCCACTCGACCGAGATCGCCCCCGAGCCCGCGCCGATGTCCCACAACCGTTCGCCGGGTCGGGGCGCCAGCGCCGAGAGCGCGAGCGCGCGCACCGGCCGCTTGGTGATCTGACCGTCGTGGACGAAGGAATCGTCCAAAAGTCCCGAACTGCGGGGCATGCCCTGCCCGCCCTTCGCCTCGACGGCTACTGCAATCAGGTTTCCAGCGAGGTCGTCCGCAAAGCCATCGGCACGATGTTCCCTGATGCTTTCGCGTGGCCCGCCGAGCGCCGCCAGAGTCCAGAAGTTCGAGGCTCCCCATCCATGCTCGCTCATCCATTTTGCGAGATCACTGGCCGCCTTCCCGTCGCGCACCAGGCAAATGATGCGCGCGCCCGGTGCAAGGTGCGGCACGAGACGCTCGAACGGCGCAGCGTGGAGGCCAAGGCAGGCAACGGCTTCGAGGCGCCAGCCCAGCCGCGCGGCCGCAAGCGAAAATGTCGACGGCGCCGAATGCGCGATCCACTCGCTTGTCTCGAGCTTCTCGGCAAGGATAGCTCCGGCGCCGTACCAGAAGGGATCGCCAGAGGCGAGCACCGCTGTTGGCCGGCCACGGCAGCTCAGCACGATATCCGCGTCGAACGGCACCGGCCACGGACGGCCGCGACCGCCGACCTCCGCAAGCGCCAGATGACGTTCGCCGCCGAAGACGGTTTCTGCCTTGGCAAGCGCCTTTCGACTTGCCTCCGATAGCCCCGCAAGGCCATCTTCCCCGATACCGATGATGGTCAGCCAGGGATCAGCCAAGGAATCATCCATGATTCGCGCCCTCATTCTGGGCGGAACTGCCGATGCGAGCCTGCTCGCCGCGGAGATCGCGCGCGCCGGCATCGATGCCGTCTATTCCTATGGTGGCCGTACCCGCACGCCGGCCGATCAGCCGCTGCCGACCCGCATCGGCGGTTTTGGTGGCGTGAGCGGGCTTGCCGATTATTTCAGGCGCGAAGGCATCACGCATGTGATCGACGCGACCCATCCCTTCGCGACGGAGATGAGCCGTAACGCGGTCGAAGCGTGCGCGGAAACCGGCGTGCCGCTGATGGCGCTGGAGCGCTCGGCTTGGGTGAAAGCGCCCGGCGACAACTGGATCGAAATTCCTGACGTCAACGCCGCGGTCGCCGCGCTGCCCAAGTCGCCCGCAAAAGTGTTCCTCGCCATCGGCCGCCAGCATATCGCGCCGTTCGCGAGCCGGCCGGAACACGCCTATACGCTGCGCTTCGTCGATCCGCCCGAAAAGCCCCTGCCCTTCACGGCCGATGTGATCGTGTCGCGCGGACCGTTCACGCTCGAAGGTGAGCTTGAGATGATGCGCACGCGCAGCATCGCATGGATTGTCGCCCGCAATTCCGGCGGTGACGGCGCACGCGCCAAGATCGATGCGGCCCGTATGCTCAGCCTGCCCGTGATCATGATTGCGCGGCCAAGACTGCCCGAACGGCTGCGAGTCGAGAGCGTCGCTGAAGTGCTGCAGTGGCTCTGTCATCGCGCCCGCCTCGGCGCATAGACCCAGCGGCCGACGCGGCGCGTCTGCGAATTGCCGACGATGACTAGCGTGCGCATGTCGGCCATTTCGGGTGTCGCTTCGTTCAGCGTGACGGTCTCGATCCGCTCATCCGAGCCGCTGATCGCGCGCGCGAAGATCACGAGACGCTCGCCGCAGCCGGCCTCCCGGAGCACGGCGAGCGCGCGGCCAAATCCCTCCGGCCGGCTCGCCGAGCGCGGATTGTACAGCGCGATGGCAAAATCGGCTTCCGCGGCGAGTCGCAGCCGCTTCTCGATCACCGTCCAGGGCTTGAGATTGTCGGAGAGGTTGATCGCGCAGAAATCATGGCCGAGCGGCGCGCCGGCGCGGGCAGCCGCCGCCAGCATCGCGGTGACGCCGGGCAGCACGCGGATCGGCAGTTCCTGCCATTGCGGCGCCTGCTCCAGCGCCTCGAACACGGCCGAGGCCATCGCGAACACGCCGGGGTCGCCGGAGGAAACGACCACGACCTGCCCGCCTTCGGCGGCGAGCCGCAAGGCTTCGCTCGCGCGATGAAGCTCTTCGCGATTATCAGAGGGATGCAGGGTGAGCCCGGCTCGCGGCGGCACCCGCGCGACATACGGCGCGTAGCCCAAGATGTCGGTCGCAGACGCGAGCGCGGCGGAGACTTCCGGCGTCACCAGCGCGTCGCTGCCCGGCCCGAGGCCTGCGATGGTCAGCGTGCCCGTCATTCGGCCGCGCCCGGATGCCGGCCCTTGCCGTGCACGAGCACGATCGCGAAGTAAGGACAATCGGCGGCATCGATCTCGGCGAGCCGCGCGACGCGTTCGCCCGGCATGGTGCCACGCTCGACCAACCAGGCATCGTCCAGTCGGCCTGCGGCAGCGAGCGCGCGGCGCACCTTTGCGAGATTGCGGCCGGTCTTCATGACGACGAGCGCATCGGAATCGCGCATGCGCCGTTCGAGCTCGTCTTCGGCCAGCGTCCCCATCAGCACCGTCGTGACGTCGTCGCCGAGCGCGATCGGCTGGCCGACGCCGTTCCAGCAACCGACCATGCCGGGAATGCCCGCGATCACCTCGATCTCGACGCGGCCTTGCAGGCGCGTGTGCAGATGCATGAAGGAGCCGTAGAAATAGGGATCGCCCTCGCACAGCACGACGACGTCGACCGCGCGCGAAAGCCGCGCCAGGCGCTCGGCCCATTCGTCGTAGAAACCGGCAAGCAGCTGAACGTATTCGGGGCTGTCGAAAGCGATCTCCGTGGTAACAGGATATTCCATCGGATATTCGGTGACATCAGGTGCCAGCATGCCCTCGACGATGCGGCGCGCCTGCCCCGGCCTGCCCTTCTTGCGGAAATAGGCGACGTGCTGTGCCCCGCGCACCGTGCGGTCGGCGCGCACGCTCATCAAATCAGGATCGCCGGGGCCGAGACCGCAGCAGATGATGCGCCCCATGACTATTCGCTCCGGCTCGCCAGCGCGTTCACGGCAGCAACCGTGATCGCGGAGCCGCCGAGGCGGCCTTCGACCGTCAGCGCCGGCACCGGCGGATCGGCCATCAGCGCGGCCTTGGATTCGGCAGCTCCGACGAAGCCGACGGGACAGCCGATGATGGCGGCCGGCCGCGGACAGTCGCGGTCCTCCAGCATGTTGAGCAGATGAAACAGCGCGGTCGGCGCATTGCCGATTGCGACGATCGCGCCACCCAGATGCGGTCGCCACAGCTCCAGCGCCGCGGCCGAGCGCGTGTTGCGCATGGATTGCGCGAGCGCGGGAACGGCGGCGTCACTGAGCGTGCAGATCACGGCGTTGGCCGCGGGCAATCTCGCGCGCGTAATTCCCTCCGAGACCATGCGCGCGTCGCACAGGATCGGCGCGCCCTTCTTCAAGGCCGCACGCGCGGCAGTCGCCATGCCCTCTGTGAAGCGGATATGCGCCTCGAGGCCCACCATGCCGGCGGCATGGATCATCCGCACGACGACCTGCTCTTCGTCCGGCGTGAAGCGCGCAAGATCGGCCTCGGCCCGGATGGTGGCGAAGGACTGCCGATAGATCGCCGCGCCGTCGGTCTCGTAAGTGTGCGGCATCAGTGCCCTCCCACCAGAATGGAGGGATCGCTGATGATGTCGGCGCCGTTCAGGCCGCGCAGGGCAGGCTCGTCGTGCGTCGAGCCGCCGCGGACGAGATCGAATCCGACGCGAGTCGCAACCAGCGTCACCGCAGCGGCGCCGGAATGCGCACAGCCCTTGGCGCAGCCGGAGACGTGAAGTCGCGTATCGGGCGCGATGCGCGGCGCGAGCGCAGCGGCGAGCGCGCGGGTGTCGGCATGCGCCTCGCGGCACCGCGGGGCGCCGCTGCAGGCGATGACACGCAGCGCCGGATCGTGGGGCTCGGTGATGAGACCTGCGGCGCTCGGCATCGCACGCTTGCCCTCGCTCAGAACCATCCGCCACGGCGTCATCCGCAGCGCATGACCGCAGCTGGAAAACTGATGCAGCGTCGAGTGCAACATCTGCCCGAACGCGACACCGACCATGGCACCTTGCGGATAATGTCCGGGCCGCAACGCGGCCATCACGGGGGCCGGCTCGGTCTCGCCGCGCAAGGTTCCGGGCAATGCCGCGCCGGAAGCGATGTGGGTCGCCATGCGCCCTCGCCCGCCCGTGATGCCGCCGGACGCGATGAACCAGCCTGCAAGCGCAAGCGCCGTGCTCACGGCCCCGCCACGCCCAGCGGAACGGCCGAGCCTCGCACCATCGGCGCGCACCAGGAGCCGGCCAGTGCGATCGCGTTCAATCCGCACATCGGCGGAATCGCCCGCCAGCACGCGCGACCTCCCGTCATCGATGGCGAAGCCGAATTTTGTGGGGAGCTCGAGCCTGCTGTCGGCAAGCGCCTCTTCGAGCTCGGCGGCGAGCGCTTGCGTCTCATCGCCGGGGCTCCAGAACGGCGTCACCAGGATGTTGCGGCGAGCTTCCGTCTCCGGGTCGGGATCGAGCAGTCCCAACCGCGCGAGGCCGTCGAGCAACGGCCGGTGGCTCTGATCGCTGACACCCCTGATCTGGAGATTGGCGCGGCTCGTGACGTCGATCAGGCCATTGCCGAAGCGTTCGGCAAGCTCCGCAAGGCCAGCAATCTGCGCTGCCTCGAGCCGCCCCCCGAACGGGCGCACGCGAACCACGAGCCCGTCGCCCGATTGCATCGGCCGCAGCGCGCCGGGACACCAGCCCTTGACCGCGGAAGCGCTCATGATGCCTCCCGCAACGCAGCCGCGATCGAATTGCGGCGCGTTCGCCAGAGCGAGGCCTCATGCAGGCGCGTGAAGCAGGTCTCCATCGCGGCGAGCGCCGCCGGATTCTCGCGCGCCATGAAGGCGCGGATGTCGTCATTGCCGAGCGTCGCATCGTAGTAGAGGTCGAACAGATGCGGCGGCACGGCGCTGGCAAGATGCGCAAAGGCGGCCATGTGCTCGAGCGTCGCAGTGATCTCGGCCACCCCGCGAAAACCGTGGCGCAGCATGCCCGCGATCCAGGCCGGATTGGCCGCGCGCGCCCGGACGACGCGCGAGATTTCCTCGGTCAACGTGCGCGCGTGCGGCTGGTCGGGGCGCGTCGTGTCGAGGTGATAGAGCGCCGGCCCTGCCGCCCCGAGATGCGCCGCTGCGGCCGCAACACCGGCTTCATGCGCGGCATAGTCGGCGGCGAGCAGCAGATCGGTTTCCGGCAGGTCCTGCACATGGACGAAAGCGTCAGCGGACGCGAGCCGCTGTTCGATGCCGGCGCGATCCGGCTGCAGTGCGCCATCCGCGGAAAATGCCCAGGACGACGCCGACAGCCAGGCTTCCCCGGCGGCATCACGCGTCTCGGGCGTGAAGGCATCCGGGATCGCCGACAGGCCGACGCCGTATTGTCCGGGCCGCGGCGCGAATACGCGCGAGGTGCGATGACGATAGGGATTGTCGTCGCTCTCGTCCTCGCGGCTCGCGAGCGCCTCGGCTGCAGCTTCGAACAATTGCGCAAGGCCGGAGAAGACATCGCGGAACAGACCCGAGACGCGCAGCGTGACGTCGATGCGGGGGCGGCCGAGCTCGGCCGGCGCGATGATGTCGTAGCCGGTGACGCGGCCGGAGGCGTGATCCCAGCGCGGCGCAAGGCCGGCGAGATGCAGCGCCATCGCGAATTCCTCGCCCGCAGTACGCATCGTCGCCGAGCCCCAGAGGTCGACGACGAGGCCCTTCGGCCAATCGCCGTGATCCTGCAAATGACGGCGGAGCAGCTCTTCGGCGAGCTTGATGCCCTGCGCATGCGCCGATGGCGTCGGCACCGCGCGCGGATCGACGGCGAAGAGATTGCGCCCCGTGGGCAGCACGTCCTGGCGGCCGCGATAGGGCGAGCCGGACGGCCCCGGCGCAATGCGCTGGCCCGCGAGCGCGGCGCGCAGAGCATCGCGCTCCGCCTCGCCGCAGGCTCCGCGGCCGAACACGTGCAGGCCGTCACCGAACTGGCTCTCCTTGAGATCGCAGACGAAGCGGTCGATCCGCGGGATCGCTTCGGCCGGAGCCGCCGATGCATCGAGGCCAAGATCATCTTCCAACCCGGCCGTACGCGCCTCGTCGCGGATCGCGGCGATCAGGCGCTGACGGCGGGCGGGATCGAGACCATCGGCCGTCGAGTATTCGTCGAGCAGGCGTTCAAGCCGGCGCAGGCCCTCCGGCACCGCCGAATTTTCCAGCGGTGGCGGCAGGTGACCGATCGTAACGGCGCCGATACGTCGCTTGGCCTGCGCGGCCTCGCCGGGATCGTTGACGATGAAAGGATAGATGACGGGGAGAACGCCGATCAGCACCTCCGGCCAACAGGCGGATGACAGCGCCACGGATTTTCCGGGCAGCCATTCCAGCGTGCCATGCGCGCCCATGTGCACGACGGCATCGCTGCCCTGCCCCTGGAGCCAGAGATAGAACGCGACATAGCCATGGCGCGGCGTGCGGGCGAGATCGTGATAATCGGCATCGCGCGCGGACGTATCGCCGCGCTCCGGCTGGACCGCGATGATCGAGCGGCCGCATCGGATCGCAGCGAAATGAAACGCGCCGTCGCCGCAGGTCGGATCATCCTCCGGCGCCCCCCAGGCTTGCGCGAGATCGTCTTGCAGAACTAGCGGAAGGCGCGAGAGCGCCGCGCGATAATCGGCAACGCTCCAGCTCAAACTCTGCTTCAGCAGCGCTTCACCGAGCGCATCGACCGGCGCAATGTCGAAGCCGACCGCCGCGAGATCGGACACCAGTGCTTCGACCGATGCCAGCGCGTCGAGCCCAACCGCATGCGCGATCTGGTGCGGCCGGCCCGGATAGTTCGATAGCACGATCGCCAGCCGTTTCTCGGCAACCGGCGTCTCCGCAAGGCGACGCCAGGCCGCGACGCGCGCCACGACAGCCTTTACGCGCTCCTCATCAGGCCGGTGCGCCAGATGCGAGAATTGCAGATCCGGATCGCGCTCGGCTGCCGACTTGAAGCTAATGACACCCGTAAATACGCGGCCGTCGACTTCGGGCAGCACCACATGCATCGCGAGATCACCGGGCGACAGGCCGCGGAGCGACTCCGCCCAATCCTCGCGCCGCGCCGTCGAAAGCGCGACCTGAAATACCGGACAGGACGCGGCATCGAACGGCGTCGTGCCATCGTCGCCCACGGCAGAGAACGCCGTCGCATTGACGATCGCCGCCGCAGGATTTTGCGCGAGATGCGCGCGCAACCAATCGGCGACGCCCGCAGCTTTCAGCGAGGTGACGAAGACGCCATAGGCGTCAAAGCCGCGCTCGCGCAGCGAGGCGATCAAGGCATCAACCGGCCCCGTATCCGCGGAGGTGAGATAGGAGCGATAGAACGTCACAAGCGCGAGCGGCTTGCCCTCACCCGCCGACGGCGCCGCAATGACACCACGTGCGGGATCATAGAATCCCATCTCGGGCACATTCATCTCGCCGACGACCGGGCCGGCATAGAGACCCGAGGCCAGCGCGAGCTGCGCAATCGCCGCCTGCGCCGCGACCGGACCACCGGTGTCGCAGAGCACCTTGAGCCGGCGCAGTGTCGAGACCGGCAAGGTCGAGTACGCATCGAGCCGCGTGTCATCGCGGCCGTCCGCCGGCAGCACGGCGACTACGATGTTGCGGTCTTTGGCGAGTTGTTGAAGTGCAGCCAACCCGTACGGCCAGTAGGACTCACCGCCGATCAGGCGCACCAGAATGCCGCGCGCCTGCGACAGCGTGCGTTCGATATAGGTGTCGACCGAAAGCGGATGACGCAGTTCCGCGAGATTGGCGAGCCGCAGCGACGGCAGGCTGTCGCGGCCACGACGCCAGCCGGCCGCGAAGGCGGCCAGGTCGGAATCCGAATACGAGAGCACCACGAGATCGGCCGGGTCCTGGCCGATGTCTCTTGGCGTCGCGGTCTCCTCGAGACCGCGGCTCTCGCGGAAGACGACGTGCATCAGATACCAAGTCCTGCCTTGATGGAGGCCTCGTCGATATCGCCGTGCTCGCCGATCACGACGAGCTTTGATTGCCTGATATTTGCGCCCCAGGGCTTGTCGAACTGGTGTCGCACGCGCTCGCCGACCGCCTGCAGCAACAGGCGCATCGGCTTGCCCGCGACCGCGATGTAGCCCTTGGCACGCAGCACATTCTGCTCGCGCGCCAGCCGCTGGACCGAGGCGACCAGCGCATCGACGTCAGCCACCTCCGGCAAATCGATCACGACGGAGGCAAAGTCGTCGTGCTCGTGCTCCTCCTCCCCGTCATGATGAGACGGGCGCGCGGCAAGATCGTTCTCCGCGGCAGCACCGAGACCGAGGATCACGCGCGCATCGATCGCGCCGTCGGTGACAGGCAGCATCGGCACGCGGCGCGGCATTTCGGCGGTGATCGCGGCCTTGGCGGCTTCGATCCCTGCGCTGCCGGCAAGATCGGCCTTAGTCAGCAGCACGATGTCGGCGCAGGCGATCTGATCCTCGAACACTTCCGACAATGGCGTCTCGTGATCGAGATTTTCATCCGCTGCGCGCTGCGCTTCGATCGCAGCCGGGTCCGGCGCGAAGCGGCCGGCAGCCACCGCCTCGGCATCAGCCAGCGCGATCACGCCATCGACGGTGATGCGCGAGCGGATCTCCGGCCAGTCGAACGCCTTCAGCAGCGGTTTTGGCAGCGCCAGGCCCGAGGTCTCGATCAGGATGTGATCAGGCCGCACCGGGCGCGCCAAAAGCTGCTCCATGGTCGGAATGAAATCGTCGGCGACGGTGCAGCAGATGCAGCCATTGGCGAGCTCGACGATGTTCTCTTCCGGGCAGTTGGCGTCGGCGCAGGACTTCAGGATCTCACCGTCGACCCCCTCGCTGCCGAACTCGTTGACGAGCACGGCGAGCTTCTTGCCGCCCGCATTGGCGAGCAGATGCTGGATCAGCGTCGTCTTGCCGGAGCCGAGAAAACCGGTGACCACCGTGACAGGGACTTTTGCGAGCGGGTTCATTCGGCGGCCTCCGGCACGACGGCAATGGGGGGAATGCGGGCAAGCGATTGCTTGCGGAAGATTTCGGGGCGGCTGCGCCAGGGCACGAGGCCATCGGGCGCGGCCGCGTAGGCCGCCGCGCCGGCGACGACGTCGTGTGCATTCACATCCGACAGGCGGCCATAGACATAGGACCAGCGGCCGGGCGCGCTCAGCGCGACCGAACAGCCCTGGCTGCAGGCCGACAGGCATTCGACGGGAACTACATTGACGCCGTCGGGTACGCCGGCGTCAAGGATCGCACCATGCAGGCGCTTGCCGGGCGTGACGTCGCCCTCGCCAAGCGTTTCGCCGGCACGGCAGGTAATGCAGACGTGAAGTGTGACCGTCATCGCCTCTTCCAGAATAAACAGCGGGAAGCGAAGAGGCGCACGGACCGCTTTTCGAGAGGCCCGTTTCCCCGTCGCGGAACACCCCGTCCGCCGGTCCAAAATCGTCCGCGCTGGCAGGTCTCCCGGCTTGCGGAGCAGGGTTTTGCCCTTCGATCCCCGCCTTCCCGATTCCCTTTCGGGAGTCAGTGGCTTCGGGCATCTCTCCGGTCACGGTCGCGGGGGCGGCTGCATTTTGGACCCAAATCTTGCCGATTCGGACCCTATCGCATTCCCTCTTCGCCTGTCATAGGACAGGAACCAACGCCGGCCCACCATTTGCCGCCGGCCGCCACTTGTCAAGCCGAAGGACCGGGACCGATGACGCCTGAACCGGATGCCCAAACGGGCGAGGAAACCGACGCCCGCCACGCCCAAAAAATGGCGAAGAAGAAGGCCGCCCGCGACAAGATCATGGCGACCAAGAGCGGCGACAAAGGCCTCATCATCGTCCACACCGGCGCCGGCAAGGGCAAATCGTCATCCGCCTTCGGCATGATCGTCCGCTGTGTCGCCCATGGCTTTCCCTGCGCGGTCGTGCAGTTCATCAAGGGCGCCTGGGATACCGGCGAACGGCGCCTGCTCACCGGCCATTTCGGCGAGCTCTGTCAGTTCCACGCCATGGGCGAAGGTTTTACCTGGGAGACACAGGACCGTGCCCGCGACGTCGCGGCCGCGCGCGCCGGCTGGGAGAAGGCCAAGGAGCTGATATCGGATCCCAATTTGCGCATGGTCGTGCTCGATGAGATCAACATCGCGCTGCGTTACGACTATCTCGACATTGCGGAAGTCGTCGATTTCCTGACGACGCACAAGCCGCCGACGTCACATGTCGTCCTCACCGGGCGCAATGCAAAGGATGAGCTGATCGAGATCGCCGATCTCGTCACCGAGATGACGCTGGTCAAGCATCCCTTCCGCTCCGGCATCAAGGCGCAGGCCGGCGTCGAGTTCTGAAGCATGATGAGATTAGGTTCAAATGCTGCAACGAAGGAGGTGCGCTCCCTCCCCCGCCTGCGGGGGAGGGCTGGGGAGAGGGTTTCTCCGCAATCGAGAACCCCCAAGAGGAGAGAGCCCTCACCCGGCGCGTTGCGCCGACCTCTCCCGCAAGCGGGAGAGGTGCATCGAGCCTGCGGCCGCCTGATTCAACTCAATCCCAGTGCGCTTTAGAAGACACCGATGGCGCGCGCATTGATGATCCAGGGGGCCGGCTCGGACGTGGGCAAGTCGCTCATCGTCGCCGGCCTCGCGCGCGCTTTCACGCGGCGCGGCCTGCGCGTATTTCCCTTCAAGCCGCAGAATATGTCAAACAACGCGGCCGTCACCGTTGATGGGGGTGAGATCGGCCGCGCCCAGGCGCTTCAGGCGCTCGCCGCCGGTGTCGAGCCGCACACCGACATGAACCCGGTGTTGCTCAAGCCGGAGACCGACGTCGGCGCACAAGTTATCGTCCACGGCAAGCGCATCGCAACCGCCCGGGCGCGCGACTATGCGGCGATGAAGCCGTCACTGATGGGCGCCGTGCTGGAGAGTTTCGAGCGGCTGAAAGCACGGGCCGATCTGGTGCTGGTGGAAGGCGCCGGCAGCCCGGCCGAGGTGAACCTGCGCAAGGCCGACATTGCCAATATGGGCTTTGCGCGCAAGGCGGACGTGCCGGTCGTGCTGGTCGGCGACATCGACCGCGGCGGCGTCATTGCCCAGCTCGTCGGCATCAAGACGGTGATCGATCCTGACGATGCCGCGATGATCCAGGGCTTTGTCATCAACAAGTTTCGCGGCGATCCCACGCTGTTCGACGACGGCTACAGGCTGATCGAAACAAAGACCGGCTGGCTTGGTTTCGGGGTGCTGCCCTGGTTCGCACGCGCCGGCGAGCTGCCGGCCGAGGATGCGCTTGGCCTGAGCGACGCGCGCAAGCCGGGCCAGTGCAAGATCGCCTGCCTTGCGTTGTCGCGGATCGCCAATTTCGACGATCTCGATCCGCTCAAGCTCGAGCCTGGTGTCGATCTCATGATGGTGCGTCCGGGCGATGCCATTCCCGGCGATGTGAGGCTGGTCATCATTCCCGGCTCCAAATCCACCCGCGGCGACCTCGCCTTCCTGCGCGCGCAGGGCTGGGACATCGATCTCCTCGCGCATCACCGCAGGGGTGGCCACGTGCTCGGCCTCTGCGGCGGCTATCAGATGCTCGGGCGCAGCGTCGCTGATCCCGATGGCATCGAAGGCCCTGCCGGGGACACGCCAGGCCTCGGGCTGCTGGATGTGACAACCGTGATGAGCCCGCAGAAAACGCTGACGCGCGTTGCCGCCGTGCACGCCGCCACGCAGCAGCCGATCGAGGCCTACGAAATCCACATTGGCCGCACTGATGGGCCGGATCGCGCGCAACCATTTGCGAGACTGAATGGCGAGCCGGAAGGCGCGATCTCGGGCGACGGGCGCGTTGAGGGCAGCTATTTGCACGGCCTGTTCACGTCGGATGATTTCCGCAGGGCATTTTTGGCCAAGCTCGACATTACCGCAGGGGACGAGCCCTATCGCGGCAGGGTCGAGAGCGCGCTCGATGCCCTCGCCGATCACATCGAAAAGCATCTCGACGTCGAAGGACTGCTCGCGCTAGCCCGCTAGGGCTTCGGCAAGGCGCGTCCATTCGGATTCGCTGCCGGGAAGCCCAAGACGTAGCCATGACGGCTCCCGCGCGAACACGCGCGACCAGATCTGCCAGCGGGCGAGCTTCTCCTGCGCCCCCAGTGCATCTGGCGTCTGGTAGAGACGAAACAGCGGCGTGCCGCCGACAAGCCGCCAGCCCTGCGACTGCGTCATGGCGTCGAGACGAACACAGTCGCGCGCGAGTCGCGCCGTCGTGGTCTCGGCCCACGCGTCATCGCGCAAGGCGCGGCAGCCAATCGCAATGGCTGCACCGGAGATCGGCCATGGTCCCGACATCGCCGCGAGCTTCGCAACGTCGGCCGCATTGCCGATCGCGAAGCCAAGCCGCAGGCCGGCAAGGCCATAAAACTTTCCGAACGAGCGTAGCACCAACACTCCCGGCCGATCCGCTTCGGACGCAAGCGACAGTTGCGGAGCGGCATCGGCAAAGCTCTCGTCGACGACGAGACGGCGCACGCGCGGCAGCAATGCCAGCAAGCCCTTCGGCATATGACACCGGCCATCGGGATTGTTGGGATTGATGACGACGGCGAGGTCCGCGCCCGCAAGCGCATCGAGCTCCCCGACTTCCTCGACATCCCAGCCCGCGGCCGACAGGACCCCGGCGTATTCATTGTATGTCGGCGCGAGGATGCGCGCACGGCCGGGCGCAGCGAGTTGCGGCAGCAACTGAATAGCGGCCTGCGCGCCACCCATGGCAACAACCGGTGCGCTCGTGCGGTAGGCGCCCCGCGCGGCCTGATGCAGGGCGTCAATCTCCGCGCGCGAGGGCAACGCGCTCCATGCGCGGGCGCTCACCTCGCCTACCGGATAAGGCAACCGGTTGATGCCGGTCGACAGATCGATCCAATCCTCAGCGCGTCCGCCAAAGCGCTGCTGTGCCAGATCGAGATTTCCACCGTGCTCGCGCATGTCCTGTTCTTTCACGCGAAGGCCAGGATCGCAAGCACGCCGGCGAGCAGCAGCATCGCACGGCGGTACACCGTTAGTCCCTCGCTGATATCAGCGGCGAGCGGATCGCGGGCGCCCTCGTTGAGCCAGGGCTCGTCTGTGATGCTGCCGTGATAGATGCGGGGACCGCTGAGCCGGACGCCGAGCGCGCCCGCCATGGCCGCTTCCGGCCAGCCGGCATTAGGAGAGCGATGACGGCGCGCATCCCGCGTCATGCACGACAGCGCCTCGGATCGCCGTGTTGCCAGCAGCACGAACAGAAACCCGGTCAGGCGCGCCGGAATGAAGTTGGCGACATCGTCGATCCGCGCCGCAGCCCAGCCGAACGTCTCGTGCCGCTCGCTGCGATGGCCGATCATGGAGTCCAGCGTGTTGATCGCCTTGTAGCCGAAGATTCCGGGTAGGCCGAACAGTGCGCCCCAGAACACCGGTGCGACGATGCCGTCGGAGGCGTTCTCGGCGAGGCTCTCGATCGCCGCGCGCGCGATGCCTGCTTCATCGAGCGTCGCAGGATCGCGGCCGACGATACGCGAGACCGCCTCGCGGGCAGCGGCGATGTCGCCGGCTTTCAACGGCTTCGCGACGGCGGCCACATGATCATGCAGCGAACGCAGTGCGACCAGCGGCCAGGCGAGCACGCCGACCAAGACCATCTGGATCCAGCCGAGAGAAACCATGGATTGAAGCATCCAGCCAAGCGCCACGGAAACCGCGATCACCAAGAACGCTCCGGCAACGCCCGCGGCGCGGCGAAACGAGGGCGGATCGGACGCTCGATTCCAGGCGGCGTCGATCGCCGCAATCAGTCGGCCGAGCCAGGTCACGGGATGGCCGATCCGCGCGAACAGCGGGGCCGGCCAGCCCAGGAGGGCATCCATCGCCATCGCCACCACCATCGCCCCCGCAAAGCCCACACACGCCTCCTGTCCCGCCCCTGTTGCGGCAAAGCGAGGGGTGAGCGCAAGCCCCTGCTCGCCTGATTTCGCCTTTGTCTTTGGCCGCGTTTGATGATTAGTGCTGCCGACAGGAGACTTTCATGGCCGTCATCTTGATCACCGGCGGAGCGCGATCGGGCAAAAGCAGGCGTGCGGAAGCGCGCGCGAAGGCCTTTTCCGGCCGGCCCGTCTATGTCGCGACGGCCGAGGCGCTCGATGCGGAAATGGAGGGGCGCATCGCGGAGCATCGCGCGCGCCGCGGAACCGACTGGATCGAACGCGAGGTGCCGCTTGATCTCGTGCCCGCACTGGTCGCAAGCGATGGCGGCGGCGCAAGGCTCGTCGATTGCCTGACGCTGTGGCTCTCCAACCTGATGCAGGCCGAGCGCGATTGGGAGAGTGAGGTCAAGGCCCTTGCCGGTGCCCTGCCCCGGCTGAAAAGCCCGATTGTTCTCGTCACCAACGAGGTCGGTCTCGGTATCGTACCCGACAACGCACTGGCACGCAGCTTTCGCGACGCCGCCGGCATCATGAACCAGACGATTGCGACCGCTGCCGACGAAGTCGAGTTCGTCGTCGCCGGCTTGCCGATGAAATTGAAATGATGCCGCGCGCTGAGCTTTTGAAAGATGTCATCGCCGATCTCAGGATGGCGGCATCCTTCGTCACGATTCTTCCCGTGGCATCGTCGAAGCCCGCAGGCGACGGCGCGATCGCGCGCGCGACCTGGGCTCTGCCCGTCGCGGGACTGCTGGTCGGCCTTGCTGGCGCGCTGGTCTACAAGATCGCCAGCCGGCTTGGACTGCCGCCAGACCTTGCCGCCCTGCTCGCGCTAGGCACGACCGCGCTCATCACCGGCGCGCTGCACGAAGACGGGCTGGCTGATACCGCCGATGGGCTCGGCGGCGGACGCACGCGCGAGCGCAAGCTCGAGATCATGCGCGACAGCCGGATCGGCACTTACGGCGTCTGTGCTCTGATCCTGTCGTTCGGCCTGCGCTGGAGCGCGCTCGCGACGATCGCCAATCCTTGGTCAGTGATGCTTGCACTGTGCGCGGCGCATGCCGCGGCCCGTGCCGGCGTGCCGGCCTTCATGTCGCTGGTTCCGCCGGCGCGGCCTGACGGTCTATCGGCAAGCGCCGGATCGCCGCCGGGCCGCAGCGTGGCCGTCGCGTTCGCCCTCGGAACGCTCGTTCTCGCCCTCACCCTCGGACCGGGCAAGGCGCTGGTCGGCCTCGTCCTGCTGTCGCTCGCCGGCCTGATGCTGGCGCGGCTTGCCATCCGCCAGATCGGCGGGCAGACCGGAGACATCCTCGGTGCGTTCGAGCAGACCGGCGAGATCCTGATCCTGCTGGTGGCCGCCGCTTTCCAGATCGGGCGATGACTCATGGTCGAGTTCGACGACACCTTCCGCCAACATTTGCGCGAGCTGTTCGTGTGGCGCCGCGACGTGCGCCGCTTTCGAACTGACCCGCTGCCGGCCGGCGCCATCGACCGCCTGATCGAGACCGCCTGCCTCTCGCCGTCGGTCGGCCTCAGCCAGCCCTGGCGCTTCGTCATCGTCGATGATGCCGCACGCCGCCGCGCCATAATCGAGGACTTCAAGTCGTGCAACGCCGATGCGCTGAACGCCTATGTCGGCGAGCGCGCGGCGCGCTATGCCACGCTGAAACTGTCGGGTCTCGAACAGGCGCCCGGCCATCTCGCCGTATTCGCGGACAAGGCCAGCGACATCGGTCACGGCCTCGGCCGCGCGACGATGCCCGAGACGACGGAATATTCCGTCGTCGCCGCGATCACCGCGATGTGGCTCGCGGCGCGCGCGGAAGGAGTTGGTCTCGGCTGGGTGTCGATCCTCAATCCGGATCGCATTCACGCCATCCTCGACGTGCCGCAATCCTGGAAATTCATCGCCTATCTCTGCATCGGCCATCCCGAGACCGAATGCGATCGGCCCGAGTTGGAGCAGGCAAAATGGGAGCATCGGCGCGGCGCCGACGAGTTTACGCTGCGGCGTTGATTAGAACTCGCCCCGATCTCGCCAGTCAGACGCCGGCAGTTGATCCATCCTCCGTCATTGCGAGCATAGCGAAGCAATCCAGAATCCCGCCGCGACGCCAGTCTGGATTGCTTCGTCGCACGAGCTCCTCGCAATGACGACGGAGAGAGGGGCGCAGCCCGCGGCTACGACTTGCTTCTGCCGGCCACCGCCGCCACAGGCGCGGGGCTTTCCGGCTTCTGGAACATCAACAACGGCCGGAAGATGACGCGGCCATAGGCCTCGTAGTGGTTCTGGGTCGAGACCGCCATCTTCAGCGGCGTCGCGTAATTTGCCTCGAACGTCATGAACGGCGCGTAAGTCCAGGAGAAGCCGACGCCGACCGAGCTCAGCTCGGTCACTCCAGGGAATGTCGAATACACCGCACCCCAGTCAGTGAAGATATAGGTGTCGAAACCCCTCAGCCATTGCGACCAGTTGTAGTGCAGCTCGGCGTTGAAATAATAGCCGCTGTCGCCGGCCGCCGAGTTGGAGGGATAGCCGCGCACGGTGGTGGGGCCGCCGATCGAGAAGATCTGGTCGCCGGGCAGCAGCTTTTCCTGGGTGTACTGCCAGCTCGCCAGCACATTGGCGCTCAAGTTCGGCAATCCCGCAGCGCTGGTTGCGATCAGCGAGCCGGTATAGGTGTTGAACGTGCGGTTGTTGCCCAGCACGTGATCCTGCCATTCGATGTAGTTGACGGCGGGCGAAACCGTGATCGAATATGTGTTGCCGGAATTGGTCACCGAGACGCCGGCGGTGGCCTTGTCGTAGTGATCGTCGGTGACGGCGACCGTCGCGAAGCGGCTGACCGTCTTGCCCTCGGTCACGGCGCCGTTGAGCAGCACCAGCCAGTCCTGCGTCACCCAGACCGGTTGGCTGAAATTGACGGCGGCCTGGCTCGAGCGTCCCGTGACGTCGAGCGCGACGAACGGCCCCTGGATGATCTTGATCTTGCCTTCGGTGTAGCTGACGCCGATACGGCCACCCCAGGGATTGACCGGAATGCTGTACGCGGCGTTGCCGTTGAGATTGCCGTCGGAGCGCACCCCGTAGAAGGTCAGGCGGTCGTCGACGCCGAACAGGCCGTGGCGCTTATAGAAGGTGCCGCCTTCCCAGCGGCCGGTGTTCTCCACGCCCTGGTTGTCCACGAACAGCTGCCAGGTGTCGACCGGGGGCTCGATCACCGCGAACTGGAGGTCGGTCAGGCCGAAGCTCGCGCCGGGCTGAAGCAGTGCCTTGATCTGCACGTCGTTGGTGCGGTTGAACCAGATCACGTCGCGATTGAGCTTGGGAACGTCCAGGACCTCGCCCTCGGGCTCCTTCACGCGATCGAGGATGTAGTCGGTGCGGGTCTGCTTGTTGCCTTCGACGGTCGTCTTCTGGAGTCGGCCTTCGGTGAGCTTGACGCGGACGATGCCGCCCTTGGCGTCCTGCTCCGGCAACGTCGCGATGCCCGTGACGATCCCGCGCGCGGCGTAGACGGCGTTGATGTCGGCAACGAGCTGCAGCAGCGCGGCGATGTCGACGTCCTTGCCGATATACTTCTTCGCGATCTCGTCCAGCTCGGCCGGCGTGATGAACTTGGACTCGCCGAACGTGACCTTGCGCAGGCGAAACTTCGGCCCGCCCGGCTTCAAGAGCTGGGACTTTTCCCGCTCGCCGCCGATCACCGCCGGCCCGGTGAGCTTGGGCGGAGCACTCTGCTGCTCGAGCTGCCGCCGCTGACGGTCGACGTCGTTCTGGATCACGCCAGGATTGATCGAGGGCACCTGGGCGCGCGCGGAGGCGATGCAGGACGCTGCCAGCCCAATCCCCAATACTGCGCCCCGAATCCGCATCCCGAATCCAGCTACCATGCCTCTGCGAGACGGCCAATCGCCGGCTTCGCCGTCTCGATCGCCGCATCCTTCCAACCCGGACGCCCCGCACGCTGCCCCTTCTGGCGCAGCTTGCGCATGTCGCTGAGCCCCTCGATGTTGACCGCGGGGCCGGCGCCGATGGTCTCGACCGGACGCGGCGTCAGCAGCGCGTCGAGCCGCGCCTGGCCGGAGAGGCCCAGCAGGTAGAACGTCCCGCCGTCCTTCTTCGCGAGCCAAGTCTCGATGCTCTCATTGCCCTCGCCGTCGACCGAGATGTTGCGGATCATGCTGGCGCCGGTGAAGTCGTTGCAGCAGGTGTGGGTCGGCCCGTAATTGGTCACGGTCGCCGAGATGTCGCCGGTGTAGAACACCACATAGGCGTTGCTGACATTGGCGTTGCCGATCTGGCTCATCGTGAACACGCCGCCCGGCTGGTAGAGCTGGAGCGCGGGCCAATTGGACGGCGCTGGCGTACGGTTGTTGAGCAGCACCTGCGCGTTCGCGGTGGTGAGCATCAGCTGTCCCGGAACATAGCCGTTGACGATCGAGACGGCTGGCGCATCGGTCCAGAACGTCGCGTCCACCACCCTGAACTGGTTGATGATGATGTGATCGGGGTCGATCGAGATGTTGGCGGACTTCGCGACGCCGCCGTTATGGCCGGTGACGTTCATGATCAGCGGGACCTGTGGCGTCGAGCGGATCTGCTCGCCCCTTACGTTGATCGTATCAGCCGCGAGGTCGAGCTCTTTCACGACGCTGACCCAGCCGATCGAGAGGTCACCCGGCGAGGTCAGCTTGATGACGTTGCCCCTAATGCGGTCGAGCGAGACCGGACCAGCCGAAACGAAGTGCGTATCGCCGTTGGCGGAGATCGATCCGCCGCGGATCGAACCAGCGTCGGAGCGCAGGTCAATGTCGCCGGCATCCCCCGGGATGCCCGTCGTGGTGAGCTGACTGAAGACGATGTCGTTCACGGCATGCAGGGTCTGCGAGCCACCGCTCACGGCGGTGCCAAGCGTGATCGCACCCGTCGTCGCGGTGATGCCGAGCGTGCCGCCGACATTGAGATTGTCCCAATGGACGACGGTGCCTTGCAGCACGGCGTTGCCGGTCGAAGTCGTGAGGTTGTGACCGGTATTGGTCCCCGCCGCAATCAGCCTCGCCGAGCCGTTGGCCGTGACCGAGCCCAGCGTGGTCGTGCCGCCCGAGGTCACCGTCTGCGCCAGGATGAAGCCGTTGTCGGCGGCGACGTTGATATTGCCGACATCGCCGTTGATGCCCGTCGCCGTCAGTGCGTTGAAGATGACGTTGTCGTGGGCGTGGATGGTCTGCGTGCCCCCACTCTGCGCGGTCTGGAACGTGATGCTGCCCTGGCTCGCGGTCGCCCCCAGCGTCGTTCCGACATTGAGCGTATTCCAGTTGATCGGGCCGCCCGCGGTGAGCAAGCCCGAGCCGGTCGTCGCCGCGAGCGTGTTGCCGGTGATGGTCGTGGCGGCCAGCAGCGTCGCCGAGCCATGGGCCGACACTGAGCCCAGCGTGGTCGCGCCACCCGAGATCACCGTCTGCGCCAGGATGAAGCCGTTGTCGGCGGTGACGTTGATATTGCCGGCGTCGCCGGCATTGCCGGTGGCGACCAGCGAGTTGAACGTCACGTTCTGGGTGGCATGAACCGTCTGCGAGCCGCTGCTGTCGGCGGTGCCGATGACGATGCTGCCGTTGTTCGCGACCGCACTGAAGCTGCCGCTCGCGCCGGCCGCCGTGCCTGCCAGCACCTGATCGAGCGTCAGGCCGCCCGTGCCGATGATGTCCACGCTGCCCCTCGCTGCCGACAACAGGCTCGCCTCGGTGTCGGTGAGAACCTTGACGTAGATGTCACCGGCGCTCGCGCTGGCCGACAGCCGTGCGGCGCTGAGAACGAACCGGCTGGCCGCGTTGCCGATGCCGTTCGATGCACTCAGCGAAACTTCGGCGCCCGCGCCGGAGGCGACGAACTTGGTCTGTCCGTCGCCATTGTCGATGATCGCTCCGAGCGAGGCGACGCCGCCGGCGGTGACGATGATCGACGGCGCGTTCGAGGCCGCTGCATAGGACAGCGACGAGTTCAGCTGGCCGATCGTCGCATCGCCGGTGGTGGTCACCGAGATCAGTCCGGCCGCATTGATGGCCGAATAGGCGCCCATCGACAGCGTCGCTGCGACCAGCGTGACACCATTGGCGCTGCTGGTCGCAACCACCGGCGCCGCGCTGGTGCCGGCGGCAAAGGTCATGCCGCGGTTGGCGAGCAGCTGCATCAGGCCACCGCTGGTGATGTCGGCATTGACGGTGAGCGCGCCGCGCGAAACGTTCAGCGTCAGAGCACCGCCGGCCGTCAGCGTCCCGGAGGTACTGCCGACCACGAGGTCGCCGGTGACCGCGAGGATGCTGAGGTCGCCGATGGCCGAGCCGGTCAGCGCGCCGGAGATGTTCACCTGGAGCGGCTGGAAGGCCGAGCCGTTGAAGCCGATATTGCCGCCGGCCCGCAAATCGAGGTCGGTGCCGAGGATGTGGATCGCGGTGCGGTCGGTGAAGCCGGCTTCGGCGTAGATGCTGCCGGTCGCGGCGAGCTGGATCGCATTGCCGGCGGAGATGTTGCCGAGGATGAGATCGCCGGTGGTCTGCTTCACATAGATGCCCTGCGCCGACGAGACCCGGTCGAGCTGGTCGTTGCCGGGGTCGGCGAACGCGATCTGGAGCGCGTTCGCGCTGGTACCGACATTGCCATGCTCGGCAATCAGGGTCAGGTTGCTGATGTCACCTGATATCACCGGCCCGCTTGCATTGGCGGAGACGCTGGTGACGGCGTCGAGCTTGACGTCGCCGCGACCGGTCACCTCGATGCCGTTGGCCTGTGCCGCGGTGATCGGGCCGTAGTTGGCGGTGATGCCGCCGAGCGCGAGGCTGTTCTTGCTGCCGAGATAGATATTGGTCAGCGCCTTGGCCGAGATCGCGATCGGGTTGTCGACGACGACGAGGTTCTGCTGCGACAGGCTGACCGTATAGGTCGTGACATGGGTCGTCGGGTCCGTGACCGCACCGACGGTGAGCTGGCCGGGACCGGCTGTGGCGAGCAAGCCCCTCTGCTCCGGCGTCAGCGACGAGGAATCGACGCTGGTGAAGGTGAAGGTCTGGGGCGCGGCCGAATTGCCGACCGAGCCGCGCGGCGCGTAGAGCATGATCTGGTTGGCGCTGACATTGGCCACGACGTTCTCGTCGATCGGCGGCGGCGCCGCGCCGACGGCCGACGAGGAGACGGTGTAGGCGAGCTGGCTCTGCGTCCACTGCGAGCCCGCGGTGATGATGCCGTAGACCCGCTCGGTCGACGCCAGCGTGTAGGTGTAGCTCGCATTGTAGGCGTTGAGCGCCGTTTGCAGCGCCGTGTTGCTCGGCATGCGCTGATTGGCTGTCGAAACGCCGTCGAACAGCTTGGTGAACAGGGTTGTCGACAACGAGCTGCCGAACAGCGTCCCGAGCGGGTCCGCGGGCGCGGTGCCGAGCAAGGTCGTCAGCGAGCTCTTGAGCTCGTCGGTGGTGATCTGGCCAAGCAGGAATTGATCCCTCAGGAACCGCGTCGTGGCCTCGTTCTTCATCTGCGTCGTCGTGACGTCGGCGGGATCGATGCCCAGCTTGGCAGCCACCTGCGCCCGCAGCACCGTCAGCCCCACCGAGGTCGGGTTGTAGGTGCTGCCGTTCGGGAATGCGATGTTCTTGAGCTGGAAGTAGTCGTTGTAGGCCGACGTCACCATCGACTGGTAGCTGTTGACGGCATTGGTGGCGGCGTTGCCGCTGAGCAGGTCGAGACTGGTCCAGACGTCCTGAAGATGCTGGCTCTGCGCCTGGGTGAGACCAACCACTGCCCGTCCGTTCAGGATGCTGGCTTGGTTGCCGTCGGACCCGGCCGCCTCCAGGAAGACCGGGCCGCCGGTCGACTGGATCGTGCCAAGGCGCAAATCACCCTTGGACTGGACGATGTAGGTGCCGGTGGCCGAAGTGCTGTCGAGAACACCGCCGTCGACAGTGCCGTCGGCCTGCGTCGTGCCCGTCGCCTGGATCACCAGTGGATTGATGTTGGTCAGGGTGGTCGCACCGTTGACGACGCTGCTCGTCGCGCCGATCGCGCCGCCGGTGGAATTGATCTCGATGTTCTTGCCGATCACGACGGGGTTCGCGGCGTTATAGGGGGCCGCCGAGTTGATGTCGCCGGTCGCCGAGAGGAAGACGCTGCCCTGCGGCGTGGCGCCTGCCGAATTCACCTTCACCTGGTTGATCGACAGCGCCCCAACGGCCGCGATCGCAATGTCATGATCGATCGAGCTGGCGGTGAGATTGCCACCGTAGACCTGCACCTGGACGGGAACGCCGTTTGCGCCGAGCGAGCCGATGCCGCCATCCGCCGACAGCGTCACGCTCTTGCCCGAGATCATCGGGTTGTTCGCGTTCGGGGCGGACGTGATGGCCGAATTGGCACCGGTGGCGGTGACCGTCGTCGACCCCGAGAGGTTGTTGATCGGCCCGTTGATGACGATGCCGGAGTTCGAGCTCACGCTCACCGTGCTGGCGCCACCGCCGCTGAACTGGATGTTGATCGGGTTCGACGCCTTGACCGTATTGGTCAGCGTCAGGGTCAGGTGATCGTAGATCTGCTGATACCAGTTATATTGGGCGTCCGCGCCGCAGCACTTCTCGGGATGAGTGTTGCCGCCGGCATTGTGATAGCCGCCGGTCGCGGTGATGACTTCCTGGAAGTTCGCGGTCTGCAATTGCCCGGTATTGCCGCCGCCGCCCGTGGCCTGCATCACGTTCTCGACCAGGCTGATGGTGCGGGTCCAGTTCTCTCCTTGCGCGCTCGGCGTGTAATGCCAGCCATAGTCGAACTGCGTGCTGGTCGCCGGACGATCGAGCGTCGCCGTGTCGACCCACTGGTAGTACATGTTGGGCTTCACCGCGTACTGGATGTTCGCCGTGCCGCTGAGGCCGGCCAGCATCGAGGCGGTGTACGCGCTCGCGTTGACGCCGCTCGTCCTATACGTCGACACCTGCTGGGCGCCCGCAGCGGAGGGATTGTAGACGTACCAGGTTGTCTGCTGCTGGAGCTGATCGACGATCTGGATCACGCTGGGCGCGCTGACGCCGGTGTTGATGGTATTGGTGACGAGCTGGAGCCCGGTTGAGTTGTTGACCGTGATCGAGCCGGCACCACCCTTGACCGCAATCGTGCCCTGGGCAGTACCGTCGGTCGAGGTCGAGATGATCTTGCCGTTCAGATAGACGTAGCCGCCCGAGCCCTGCACCACGCCGTTGACGAGGATCTGGTCGGTGAGCGCGTTGTACCTCACGCCGATCTTGATATCGCTGGCGACCAGCGGCGCCGCAGCGGCGGTGATGTCGTAGTAGCTGCCGTTGCGCGCATTGGCCTGGGCCTGGGCAAAGGCCGCGCTGTCGCTCTTGAGGCTGTTGATGGCGGACAACGCACCGCCGCCGATGTCGACCGAGTAATTGCTGCTCGTGCCGCTCTGAATGAGGCCGTTGACGTTGATGACACCCGCCGAGATGATGATCGCCTGGCCGAGAATGAAGGGCGCGTTCGCGGGGTTTTGGTACCCCGAAGGCGTGGTCGAGGACCAGTTCGTGCTGGCGTTGGTGTTCGCAGTCCTCGGCGTGATCACGTCGTTCTGGATGTTGACGACCTGGAAATAGGCCGAGCATCCCGAGCAATTGAACGGAGAATAATATGTGGCCGTGTGATTCGTGGTGACAGTGTTGCCCTGGGCATCCGTGGACGTCGTGGTGTAGTCATAGGTCGTGTTGCTGTAGACGCCTTGGCCCGTATAGGTATTCCGCTCCCACGGCGCCGTTGAGATGGTCTGAACCGTCGGTCCTTCCATCGCCGCGAGGGTGGCGGTGCTGCCCACGCTGCCGGCATTGGGATTGCCGCCACCGGGCGCGCCAGATCCCATCGGCAGGAAGATCGCCGAATAGAGCGACAGGCCGTCGTAATACGTCATCAGCATGCGCGCGGTGAAGATCGTGCTGTTGGCCGCCGTTTGCTGAACGCCCGTATTGCCGTCGACGCAGCAGTAATAGAAATACGGGTGGTTGCCGCCCGCGCCGATATGCGGGCTGGTCGCGTAGTCGCCATAGGCGCCGAGATAGGTCGCCGCCGCCATCACCGCCGTCAGCGTGTCGTTGTCGGCTGGCTTGTACTGAACACCGGCCCATTGCGCGGTGACATCGTGGTTGGAGTTGTAGAAGCTGCCGAGACCGCCGAGGAAGACGAACGAGCCGTTGGGCGCCACCATCTGGATGGTCGCGGCGTTGAGCGACTGCGAGGCGACGATGCTGCCGAGATTGTTGGTGATCTTGAGCAGACCACCCTCGTTGGTGACGATGCCGTCGAAGTAGATGTCGGGCTTGCGGGTCAGCTGGTTACCGTTGCCGTCGACGCCGAGCCCGCTGTCGGGATCGACGCGGTTGTAGGTCGCCGAAATGTCGATGATCGGCGTCGCGCTCGGCGTGGCGGTGAAGGTCACGTTGGAATGCGAATCCGGATCGACATGGTCGATCTGGCGATAGGTGATGTTACCGCCGGTCACGTTGGTGACCGTGAGGTTCGCGAAGTCCATGAAGTCGAGGCCGCGGTTCTCGACCTTGATCAGCGGCGAGCCGCGCGCGATGACCGCTGGCGCCGAGTGACCGGCGAGGCTGTTTCCGGTCAACTTCTGCGCCAGGATCGAGACGTTGCCAGCGGACACCAGCATGTCGCCGAACGCGAAGGCGGCGCCGGGGGCGTTGGAGGTATACGGCACCTGCTGGATCAACGCGTTGATCTGACGCTGGACGTCGCCGGTCGGGTCGGCGCCGGACGGCGCCATCGTGGTGGGATTTGCGGTCGTCGATGTCGCGAGCTGGGTCCGGATCTGCGTATCGGTCAGGCCGGTCAGGGTGACGAGCTGGTTGACGATGTTATCGTAGGGATTGAAGCTGCCGACGGTGGTGTACTGCACCGTCTGGTGGTTCCAGCTCTTCACCGGGCTGAAATGATCGACGTCGGAGACGTATTCCAGGTTGGGTGACAGCGAAGAGTAAGGGCTCGTCGTACTCAGGGTCGGCGCGCTTGCACCGAGATCGATCGTGATGGTCACGTCGTTGTTGATGCCCGCCACCACCAGGCCGTTGAGCGCGACGTCGCCGGTTCCGCTGGTGTGGCTGTGGTTGTCGCTGTTCTTGGCGCTGAAGATGTCCAGATACGGATTGTAGTTGCTGCCGTTACCGGACGCGGTCACCTGCCCCTGCGTTGCGCCCAGGTAGATGTCGCGGACACCGAGCACACGCGAGCCGTCGGAGAGCGTCAGGGTGCTGTCGCCGCCGGCATTGGCCGTGCCGCGGTAGAGGGTCGAGATCGGAATGGCGGTATTGTTGTAGACGACCGTCGTTGCCGTCGCCTGTATGCTGCTGAAGGTGATGGTATCGCCGGACATGCCAGCAAAGATGTTGATGTCGCGCCAGGCCTCGATCGTCGTGCCGCTGTCGACGGTGACGTCCTGGTTGGCGTGGACCCAGCTGTTGGTGCTGGCGCCAACGCCCGCGATCGCGCCGTAGAGGCTGGCATTGGCATTGTTGGACGCGGCCATCGTCGCAGCCGTGCCGATGAATATCTTGCCGACGCTGAACAGCTCCCGGGCATGGATGTTGACCGCGAGCGTGGCGTTCGCCGTCATGTTGGATTCGGCGCCGCCGCCGGCGAAGAAACTGGCCGTGGCGAGGCTCGCTGTGTCCCGTGTGTTCAGCGTGTTGTAGGCCTCGATGTCGATCACGCCGATCGACGTGCGCGGGTCACCGTTGAGGCTCAGGATCGTCCCGGCGCCGATATTGGTGGTGACGGTCTGGGTGACCGTGGAATCACTCAGCGCAGCCGCACCCGAGAACGAACCGCCGGAGCCCGAACGCGCGCCGCCACCGGCCTGGTTCACGTTATCTTTGGAGGTGACGATCATGTCGCCGCCATCCGAGTTGATGATCAGATGGGTTCCGATCTCGGCAGTGGTGGTCGAGTTGACGTCGTTCTGCGCCTTGCCGGCGGAGACGCCGGCCGTGGACGCCTGGAAGGCGTCGCCGCTCGCAGCATAGTTGGTGGTGTGCTCCGCCGCTATCTTGAGGCCGCCGAAATAGAGCGTGTCATCCGTCGTGCCGCCATCGAACCGCGCGTCGGTCACGGCGGTCGAGCTGGTCGTGGCTACCGCAGCCGCACCGGCATAGGTGCCGCCCGCGCCGACCGTCGCGTTGGAGACATTGGTATCCGTGCCGGTCGCCGTGATCTGGAGGATGCCGGTGTAGTTGGTATGATTGAGGTTATCCATGTCCGCGGGCGCACCCAGATAGGCGTAGGTGTGCGCGCTTGACGACGTCTGGGCGACGGTCGCGCCCAGTGCCAGGAACCCGGTCGAGAGGCCGGTCGCCTCGGCGTATTGAGCACTGTCGTTTTGAGCTGCAATGACGATATCGGCGTTGGGAAGCTCGATCCCCGTTCCGCCGTACGCGCTGACCGTCGCGTTCTCGGATGCCTTGGCGTAGCTACCCTGCGCGCCGATCAGCGAGCCGCCGCCGCCTGCGAGTGCCCAAGCGTAGGTCGTCGTGCCGCCAGCCGGTACCAACGCCATGGCGGTCACGGCCAGCGCACCGCCCGAGAAGGTGACGTCGTTGCCGACATCGGCCGTAACCGTGGCTCCGACCGTCGACTGGGCGATGGCAACGCCGACAGCGCCGCCGCCAACCGAGACACCGATCGCGCTGCTCGAAAGATTCGGCGTGATCGATGCCGACACCAGCGTGCCGACGCCGGTTGCGGATGTGGTGATCGAGGCGCCGGAGCCGATCTCCGCCAGCACGGTCGAGCTCTCGGTCGCCTCCGCATCCGCGCCGACGCCGGCGAGGATACCGCCGCCGAGCGCCGTTGCCGTCGTTGACAATGTGCCGGCGCCACCTGCCCCAACCGCCAGCGTCGAAACATTGACCGTGGCGTCGTCCAGAACCTTCGCCGCGACGGAGCTCGACCGTCCGGCCGTTGCGACCGAAGCGCCGACCGCTGCGGCGCCGGCGGTAACGCCGCCCGTGAAGACGACCTGGGTCGAGGAGTCCTGCGCCATGACCGCGACGCCGGTGCCGCCCGTGCCGGTGACTTGGCCGCCGAGCTGGGCCGTCACGGTATTGGCGACATTGCCGACCGCCACGGCCGCCTGCGCGCCGAAGTAAAGCGCCGCGCCGCCCGCGATCGCCTCGGTGTCGATGGTCTTGCCGCCATAAGGTCCGGTGCTGGCGTCCTTGACGACCGCCGCAACGGTCACGGACGGCGCGGACACGATCGCGCTCAGATTGGCCAGCACGCTGCTGTCGACGCTGGTGTAGCCGATGCCAGCCCCGATACCGACGTTCTTCGCGAAGCCCGCACCGAGCAGATACATCTTGGCCGCGTTGGCGCTGGTGGCGGCGACATGGACCTCGGAGCCGGTGACGTTGCCGCCTGCGATTTGCGCGGTGACGCCGTCGTTGCCGCCGGTCAGGACGGTGCTGACGTCGTAGGTCGAGGTCACGTTGGCGTTGTTCGGATTGCCGGCGGTGCCGCTCGCGACCGCGTTGCTGCCATGCGTGTTATTGGTGCCGTTGTTCACGGACGCGATCGTACCGTTGCCACCCTGGTTGAGCTGGCCGGTCTGCTGCCCCTGCGTATCTGGATCGGCAGTGTTGGTGCCGATGATGATGACACCGACGGTCGCACCGATGCCGACGCTGCCGCCGATGCCGGCCGTCACCGCGTAGGACAGCACTTCCTTGGTGCTGAGCGCATTGACGTTGATCGCGCCTGATGAATTCAGGTTGCTGTTGCGGCTTTCCGCAATGGTCTGGCTCTTGAAGACGATGATGTTGGCGGCCGCGCCGACGCCAACCCCTGCGCCGCTGGCGCCGACCGCAAGCGCGCCGGCGATCTCCTTGATCGCCACGTCCTCGTTGGCGTTGATGGTGACCGCACCGGCCGCACCGCCCGTCACCGATTGCAGCGTGGTGTCGTAAACGCCGGCGATGGTGGTGTTGTTGGCAATCTCGATGTTGGCCATGCCGGCGATCGCGGCCGTCCCGGTCGAGAGCGCCCCGCCAATCGCATAGGCCTCGAAGCGGTTCTTGGTGTTGGCCTCGACGTCGAGCGCACCGCTCAAATTGAGCGCGGTCGTGTGCGCCGCGCCATTACCCTGATAGTGGAACTCGTCGCCGACATAGGCCTCGGTCCGGTTCGAGGAGACCTGGACCAGGAACGCCGCGCCGATCGCGGCCTGGCTGCCATAGGCGCCCGACCCATTCGCGGAGAAGATGCCCGTGTTGTTGGTGGCGTTCACCATCAGTGACGCCGCCGTCAGCGCGCCACCGTCGACATAGGCTTCCGTCGTCGCCTGGAACACGTTCAGCCCGACCGAGCCGGTGTTGAAGCCAACAGCGATCGAGGACGCATCCTGTTCGGCATTGGCCTTCACGGTGACGGCGCCGACCGTCGGGCTCGACGACTGCACGCCACCGACCGTCGCATTGGTAATGTAGGCGAACGTACCGCGCCGCATCGTGGTGCTGATGATGGTGGCGCCGCCGCCGCCATTGCCGGTGGGCGGGACGATGCCGGCGCCGAACGCGCCAGAATAGGAGAAGCTCGACGCGGCGACCTCGATCTGCGGCGCCAGCGTCGACGAGGTCAGGCGGGTGTCAATGGCCGCGCTGTCGATATAGGCCTGGGTCGTCCCGCTCATCACATTGGTGATCGGGTTGATCATGATGGCGATGCCGCTGCTCGCGGCGAGCGAGGCAACGTTGGTCACGACCGCCTGATGCGAGCTCGCGACCACGGCAAGGCCGCGCACGGTATCCTGATTCTCGGACAGATCGGGCGTAGCGTCGCTCGGCGCGTGGGCGGTGCCGAGATCGAAGGCATGCACGAGCGTGCCGTTGTTGACCGACAGCGTATCGGTCGAGCTGGTGCCGAGTGCATCGACCTTGGTGTTCGCCCCGCTGATATAAGCGGCCGTGGTCCCGGTGATCTGGTTGGTCACCAGCGAACCCGCACCGCCGGCCGCACCCTTGCTGATCGACACCGCCCCGGCGAACACGGCCGCCTTGTCGTTGTTGCCGGCGATCACGGCAACGTTGTTGGTCGCGGTGACGTCGGCGCCATTGACGCCGTTGGCACCGGCCGCCGTGATGCTGGCGGTGACGTTGGTTCCCATCAGATTGGTGGCGACCGAGCCGGCCAGGCCGACCTGCGAGGACATCGCGACACCGACGGCGACGGTCGAGATGCCAGCGTTCGAGTTCGCGCCGACCCCGACATTGCCCGAGGCGACCAGCTTGGAGCCGGTGACGCCGGCGCTGACATTGTTGGCGATGCTGCTGTAGACGAGCGCCAGACCCGCGGCGCTTCCCTGCGTCGAGGCCCCGGCAACGGCGGCGGTTCCGGTAATGCTGGAATTATCGGTCGCGGTGACGGAAATATTGTGGCCCGAGACGGATGATTGCGACGCGCTGGACTGGCCGTTGCCGATGGACGCCGACACCGTATTGGCGATCGAGCTGATCGTGGTGCCGCCGACGCCCGCAAACTGTCCGGTCGCCAGGCCAAAGCCGATCGTGACCGCCTGGATCTTCGTGGTGTCCTGCGCGCTGACGCTGACATTGCCGTTGGACGTTGCGGCCGCCATCAGCACGTTGGCGATATAGGCCGAATGCGTCGTCGCGATAGTGTTGTAGATCAGCGAGGCGCCGACGTTGTTCTTGCCGGCCTGGATGGTACCTGCAACGGAGACGATGCTGGCCCCCGGCCCGTTGGCCACGCCGTCGTTGAGTGCCGCTGCGCTGAAATCGACGCAGTTCTGCCCGCCCGTTCCGCCGGCCGCCGTGCAGGTGTCCGAGGCGAGATGGTTGTTGTTCGACTTCTTGACGAGGTTGCCGAGCGCCGTATCCAGCGACGCCACCGCGCCGCTGTCCGCCAGCACCGTCACGCGCCCGACATTGATGTTCACCGTGGAGTTGCTGTTGATATAGGCCGTCGTGGTCGGCGTGATCTCACCGACGACGATCGCGCCGGCAAGTCCGTTGGCCCCTGCCCCGCCCGAGGCCGCACCGGACGCGATCACGGATGCGCTGTCGGCCAGCACCAGCAGGCTGTCGTAATTCGAGATCGACGAGCTGAGGATATGCGCGTCCGTGGCCTTGCCGTCCACGGGATCGCCGATCGAGGCATAGGTCAGCGCGATGCCGATGCCGACCTTGCCGCCGGACATGTAGAGCGAGCCGCCACCGATCGCGATGTTGGTGGTCTGGTAGGCATCGACCTCGAGCGCGCGGTTGACCCCCGTCGCCTGGCCCGTGATGGTCGAGCTCTGGATGTAGGCATTAGCGCTGTCCGTCATGATGCCGACGGACGCCGACAGAGCGGCCGCATTGGCCGATGTTCCACCCGCGACGCCGAGGGCGACCACGGTCTCCGAGCCGCCATTGAGCGCCTGCACCGTCAGCGAACTCTGGTTCTGCATCGTGGTGCCGTAGATATAGGCGAGCGTGGCATTGTTGGACATCGCCGCCGCGATGGCGCCGCCGATCGCGGCCCCCTGCGCCGACGCCCCCGACATGTTGGCCGCGGCAGAGCCGGAGCCGTTGCTGAGGATCGTATCGTTGAGGGCCTGCACGACGGTGTTCGTATTCACCGCAGTGGCCGTAGTGAACTTGTTGACCGACGCGTTCTTGATATAGGCGCTGGTCCCGAACGAAACGTCGGTCACCGACGAGCTGCCCGCCAGATCCAGACTGAAGCCGCTCGTGCTCGATCCCGAGGTCGAGCTAATCTTGTTCGCAGCCAACGCAATCCCGGCCGGCCCGCCGGTCGCAGCGGCACCGGCAGCGTTCGCCTTGTCGGCGAAGTTGGACAATGACGGCTCGGTAATCGACGCCGCGACTGCGGCCGCCGTGATCCGGCCCGAAGTGGTGGCGCTGACCGCAAGGTTGTCGGCGTTGACCGAGCCGCTTCCGCCGCTGTTGCCGGCAAACGGATCGTTGGTGCTGAACGGACCGGGCCGGATGTCGGAATGATTGTCGCCGATATAGGCGGACGTATCGACATTCGCGCCCATATAGGCCACGGACAAGCCGACGGCCGAACCGCCGCCGACATTGACCGCGCCGGCAATCGTCACGACCGACAGATCCTGCTGCGCCAGGATGCCGACGGTCGGAGAAAAGACGCTGGCCTGGCTCGAGATCGACGCGTGGGTCGTGTTGTTGAGGAAGCCGAGCGAGGTGATGCCGTTCAACGCCAGCGTACCGGCGGCCTTTCCGGACGACGGCGCTACCGCGACGAACTGGTCCGAGGTGATCGCGTTGACGGCGATGTCGTCCGCCGCCCGCACCGTTGCGCGGTCCGAAATGCCGGCGATGGTGCTGGTGTTAAACTGGACGAAATTGAGCGAACCGCCGATCGAGGAACCGCCGGACGTATTGCCGGGCAGGAAGCCGAGCGTGCCGACGTTGCCGGCGGCATCGATCGACGCCGTCGTCGTCGTCGCCGCGACCTGGATGCTGGCGTCGTAGGTGCGGACGTCACCATTGTTCACCGTCGCGGACCAGCTGCTGCCGCAGGCCGCGGTGGTGCAGGTCGCGGTCAGGCTGGCGCCGCCGGCCACCCATGCCGTCGTGTTGTTGTTCACGACGAAATGGTTCATCGAGCCGGCGAGACCGATCACATCGCCCGCGTCGGCCGTGGCGTTGGCATAGCTCGTCAGGATATTGCCGCCGACGCCGAGATTGCCGTTGAGGTGGCTCAGGACCTCGGTCAGTCCGTCCCACTTCAACCAGGTGTTGGTGATCGGCATCCAGGTGTTGGCGTCGACCGCGATGTTGGCCGCGTTGACGGTGGTGCCGCCGCCGATATAGGCGTTCGAATTGTGGTTGAAATTGCCCCAGGCGACCGCCGCACTGATCGCGACGCCCTCACCAGTCGTGGCGTCCTTGGTGATTGCGGCGGCCGTCGCATTGCTGCGCACGCCCCGGTCGATGACGGTGCTGACGACGGCGACGTTGCCGCTCACATAAAGGCTGGGCGCGCCGCCGTTTGGATTCTGATCGATCGAAGCCGTCGCGTTTTCGGTGCTGTTGGCCAGCGACAGCGCGCCGGCGGCCTTGAAATTGAAGTTCACCGGCATCAGCGGGACCATATGCTGAGCGATCAGCGAACCCGGGCTGGCGGTGGAGACCATGAAATCCTGGATCGCACCGATCAAGGCCGGCGTACCGACAATGGTCGATGCCATGGTCGAGTTGCTCGTCGTGTTCGACGTTGCCTCGACCATGACCGAGCCGTTCATCCTGGACGACGCGCTGGTGCCAAGCGACGCGCCCAGCTTCGCGGTTGCCGACGTTGTCACGTCGCTGATGGCGAGCGCTCCGCCGGTGCCGCCGCTCGCGGCCGGCGTGCTCAGCGCAACCGACGTGGCCCCGGTCGAGAACGAGTTGTTGTTGATCGCACGCAGCGTCAGTGAGTTGCCGGATGCATTCACGGTGCCGACAGAAAGGTTCGCGCCGGTCGCAACATTGGCCGTGGTCGAGACCGAGCCGGTGGAATAGGCCACCGTCTCGACGAACTGCGCGCTGGAGGTCGCCGCGACCGCGGAGACGGCCAACGTGGCATCGTTGGTGGCGTGGATTGCGAGGTTGCCGCCCGCGCTGATGGTGGCGCCGGAAGCGACATTGGTGGTGACGTTGCCGTCGATCTTACCGACGACCGCGGAGGCGCCGATCGGCGAGCCGCCGAGCAAGGTGCTGGCAATCGCCGGATCCTGTGCCGTCTCCGAACCGTGGGAGGTGATGCTGACGTTGCCGGTGCCGCTGATGTTGGCGGTGCCGTTGATGTTGACCGTCGCCGTGGCGCTCGCGGCCACGTAGCCGCCGTTGATGCCGAGCAGCGATGCCGCAAGGGTGGTGCCGACCAGCGCCATGAGACCGGGGACCGAGCTCGTGAAGCTCGACGTCGCCGTCGAGGTCGCGCCGATCGTGATGTCACCGCCGGTGATCTGACCGTCGATCGTGATCCCGGTGGTCGCGGTGGCCTGACCCGACAGCTTGGTGTCGGTCGCCGTTGCCGTCAGCGAGACGCTGCCGCTGGTATAGGTCGTTCCGCCGAAATTGGCGGCCTGCGCCAGGATTTTCGCACCATTGTTCACGCTGATCGTCGGCGCCGTGATCGTGACGTTATGGGCGTTGCGATAGGAATGGTTGGCGCTGTCGAGCGCGCGCGTATCGATCTGGGCGTGCGAGGACAGCGTCACGGAATTGCTGGCCTGAATGGTGACGTTGCCGGCCAGGATCTTGCCGTCGATGGTGACGTCCACGGCCGGGGCGGCGGCGCCGTTGACGACGTCGTTGTTGATGGTGACGTTGCCGTCGCTGTAGTTCGTGCCGGAGTTGACCGCCTGCGTGAGGATCTGCGCACCGTTCTGGATATTGATCGTCTGCGCGTGGATCAGGACGTTGTTGGCATCGCCCGTCGAATGGCCATTGGCGTCGAGGTGGCGGGTATCGATCACCGCATGTGCCGCCAGCGTGACCGAATTGTCCGCCTGGATCAGGTAGCTGGCGCTGGCGCCGCCGGTTATCCCGGCGATGGTGTTCGCGATCGCGGTATTCGACAGCGTCACACCGGTGTCGCCCTGGCTCGCATCGCCGACGACCACATCGGTCGGATCGATCAGCAGCGTGCCGGCTTTGCCGTTTTCCGCGCCGAGATTGACCTTGATGCCTTGGCCGACGTCGATGACGCCGTTCGCGCTGAACTCGACCAGGCCGGCATTGCCGGTCTTGGAGCTGGCGTCGAATTTGGCCCCGCCCGCCACGCTCAGGTTCTGGGCCGCCTTCAGGCGGACGTCGCCCGCGTCGCCGATCTTGCTGGCCGCGCTGAGCCTGGCGTTCTTGCCGATGTCGATGTTGTTGCCCGCCTGAACGGTGATGTTGCTCGGCGTCGAGGTCTTGCTGCGCGCGGTCAGCCGTCCGTTGACCCTGGCGTTGTTGACGGCGCCGATATGGATCGAGCCGTTGCTCACGGTGATTGAGCTGGCGCTGCGCAGGCCCTTGGAGTTGACGGAAGCGGCGAATTTCGCGGCGTGATCGAGATTGGCGATGTCGCGCTGGCTCGCGCCACCGACATAGACGTTCTGGCCGGTCAGGCGCACGCCGTCCTGAGCATTGACCCGGCCGTAGATGCGGATGTTGCCGTCGGGCGAGACCGGGAACGAGCCCGCCATGAGGTTGCCGACGGCCGTGCCGTTGATCTGCCCCTGCGCGCCGATCAGGCTGTCGGTGAACTCGCGCGTCGGCGTCGAGACGTTGAGGCTGCCGACATTGACCACGCCGCTGCGGCCGACCACGAACCCCTTGGGATCGGCGAAATAGACGTTACCGCCGATCGCGCCGTTCATGTAGGAGTTCAGCGTGCCGTTGACGTAGACCGGGGCGTCACGAACGATGTTGACGAGGTTCTGCGTGCCGGTCGGCAGTTGCAGATTGACGGTATTGCCCTGCCCGACGCTGAACTGCGAGAACGAGTTGAAGGCGTTGTTGCCCGAGACCGTCGAGGTCGTGACATTGGTGACGCTGCCGGAGGTCTGAAGGCTGGTCCCGGTGCGCCCATCCGGGACGATGACGTTCGCCGTCTGCGCCTGGACGCGGACGCTGTACACCGGCAGGAAGACCATCTGCATCGCGCAGAGCAGCGACATCGAACGGAAATGCGCAAGTCCGCGCAAACCCCGTTCGTCATTGTCTCGCCTCGCAGATGGTCCGCGCATTTCAGATCCCCGTCATCGGCATTGGCGCCGATCCACGACCGGTGGGAGAATGTCGCGACCGTCCGGCATCAGAACTGGCCGGGCGGGAGCTTGAAGATGTCGGGGCTCTTGGCGTCGGCGACGTAGAACAGCAGCAGGCTGGTGGGCGTCAGCACTCGCTGGTTGTTCTCCTTGTTCTCGAACGTGCCCTGCAGCAGCAGGATCACTGAACGATCCTTGGCATCGCTGCCGCGGAACATCACGATGCCGCCGGCGACGGGCATGTTCACCGCGATCGAATCAGGCTTGAAGCCTTCGCCCATGAAATGGGCGCGCAGAATGTTGGCGTTGGAGAACAGTTTCTCCGGCGTCATCGCCGCGTCGGTCCCCTTTGACCAGACCGCACCGACCTGGATCAGCGACTTGGACTTGTAGCCGAACGTGTAGGACAGCTCGGCGGTGCCACCGTTCGGCAGCAGCTCTGGAACCGACAGCAAGATGCTGCGCGTCAGCTCGGACGCATTGTCCTGCGCCTTGATGGTATCGGGTTTGGCGTTGAAGTCCTTGGCCATCGCCGCGCGCACGTCGGTCTCGATCATGCCGAACTTGGCGGAGCGGAAGCCGTCGATCGCCTTGGTCTTGTCGTCGGCGGCCGGCGTCTCGGCCGCCGCCGCCGATGTCGCGCCGGCGGCAACCGGCGCCGCGGCCGCGGCGGCTTTGGGTGCCGGCGCGGCCTTCTGCTTCGGCACGGCGCCCTGAGCCGCGAGAGGCCCGATTGCAACGCAGGTGAGCAGGCCGACGAGGGCCGGAACGAGATAGATTTTGCGCATCGAAAACCTTCGAAACAACCTGAAACAATGCTTCAAAAATCAGCAGCTACGAAATCGACTTCCCCGCACCGTGATCGCACCCGGGACGGAAATTGTTGCAACGCTACAAGGCGTTACAAAGCGTCACGGAGAAGACAAGGATCGAAACAGCGACTCTTTGGCAGCAAAGCCATACGGTATCGGGCTGCCAAACGCTGCGAATGAACATTCACAAGCGCATTTTTTCATCAATTGTGGTCACCAGCCTTTCGCGTTATGCACATCTCCCGGGGACAACTTTTGCGAAACATTTCATGATTGAGCGGCCTGCTCCTGCCCGCGTTGTGCCGGCGGTCGCCCGCCGCGATGTGCTTCGGCTTGCGGGCGCAACTGCCGCGGGATTCTTTGCACTCGGCGCAACGTCGGATCGCATGCGAATCGTCGCCTCGATCACCGGCCTGCCGCTCAACGACGAGCTGACCAGACGAAGCATGACCGAGAGTTCGAACTCTCGCCTCGGCGCGCTGATCGCGGGCTTGCGACAGCGCGGCTGGCTCGAAGGGGTCAACTATCGTTTCGAGCTCCGTTCGACCTTCGGCGCACCGGACAGACTGAAGACCGCGGTGCAGGAGCTCATCGATCTCAAGCCGGATGTCATCCTGACCGGCTCGACTGTCGATACCGCGGCCGTCATGGCGGCCACCACGACGATCCCGATCGTCTTCGCGACCTCAAACGACCCCGTCGGCAATGGCTTCGTTCAAAGCCTCGCCCATCCCGGCGGCAATGTCACGGGCTTCACCAGCAGCACCCCCGAGATGGGCGGCAAATGGCTTCAGCTCATCAAGGAGGCTGTGCCGGATATCCAGCGCGTCGGCATCCTGTTCAATCCGGCGACCACCCCTCGTGCCGGGCGCTACTACCTTGACTCCCTCGAGCAGGAGGCCGCTTCATCCGGCGTTGCCGTGGTCCTTGCGCCCATCGGCACGGCAGCGGCGATCGACGGCGCAATCGGACGCTTCGCCGAGCCTCCGAAGGCAGCGATGATCTCGCTCGTCGACAGTTTTCTGGTGATCAACCGGCAAGCGATCGTCGCGGCGGCCGCGAAGTATCGCGTGCCCATGATCTATCCCTTCCACTATTTCATCGATGCGGGCGGGCTGATGAGCTACGGGCCGACGCTGGAGGTGCGCTCGGCCGATTACGTCGATCTCATCCTGCGCGGCACCAAGGCCGGCGATCTGCCGGTGCAGTCGCCACGAAAATACGAGCTGTTGATCAACCGCACCGTTGCCAGGGCGCTCGGGCTGACGGTCCCGTTCACGCTGCTGGCGCGCGCCGACGAGATCCGCGAGTGAACGAAGAGATCGACCAGGGACATTTGCGGACGCCTCCGGGCCGGCTGTTCCGCAAATATCTCTACTCGATCGTCGCCCTCGCCTTTGCCGCGCTCGCCATCAATACCGGCTTCGACGTCTGGTTCTCCTATCGCGAGCAGAAGCAGCTTCTCGCTGCAACCCAGCGCGAGCAGGCAGCAAGCGCCGCCATCCAGATCGGCCAGTTCATCGGCCAGATCGAAAACCAGATCAGATGGCTCTCGCGCCTGCCCCCGGAGCTGTCGACCAACGAGGACGAGCGGCTGAACGCCATCCGTCTCCTGCGCCTCTCGCCCGCGATCGCGGAGATCGCCCAGCTCGATGCGCAAGGCCGCGAGCAGGTGCGCGTATCGCGCCGTGTCGCCGACAGGATCGGCAGCAAGCTCGATCTCTCCGCGACGCCGGCCTTCCGCGGCGCCAACGAAAGCCGGGCCTATTACGGACCCGTCTACTTCTTCGGCGACACCGAGCCGTTCATGACGCTCGCCACGCGCGGCACCGGCCGCGCTGCCGACGTGATCGTTGCTGAGGTCAATCTACGCTTCATCTGGGACCTGGTCGCCGGCATCAGGGTCGGCAACACCGGCAAAGCCTATGTTGTCGATCGCATGGGGGTGTTGATCGCGCACCCCGATCTGTGGCGGGCGCTGCAGCGCAGTGATCTCTCCGGCCATGCGGACGTCCGCGCCGCGCTCGACGGCGTCGGGCCGCCCTCGGGCGGCCTGGTCAAGGAGGATCTGTCCGGCCAACGCGTGCTCTCGACCTATGCGACCGTGCCCTCGCTCGGCTGGCTGGTGTTCGTCGAGCTGCCGCTCACCGAAGCCTACGCGCCGATCTATGCATCGATCGGGCGCTCGACGTTTCTGCTGCTCATCCTGCTGGCCGGTGCCGTTCTAGTCTCCCTCTTTCTCAGCCGGCGCATGACCGTGCCGATCCAGATCCTGACGCAGGGCGCGCGGCGGATCGGCAGCGGCGATCTCGGCCAGCGGCTTGCGATCAAGACCGGTGACGAGCTGGAGGCGCTCGGCGACCAGTTCAACCGGATGGCCGCGCATCTGCGCGAGTCCTACGCGACGCTGGAGCGCAAGGTGGTCGAGCGGACCTCCGAGCTCGAGAAGGCCAGGGATCACGCACTTGCCGAGCACGACGCCGCCGAGCGCGCGCGCAGCGCGGCCGTAGCGGCCAATGAGACCAAGTCGCGTTTCCTCGCCGTCGTCAGCCACGAGCTGCGTACGCCGCTGAACGGCGTCATGGGCGTGCTGCAGTTACTCAACGACGGCAGCCTCAGCGAAATCCAGCGCCGCCATCTCGCCACCGCGGCGGCGTCGGGGGAAACCCTGATCGCGCTGGTCGATGCGGTGCTGGAATATGCCCGCCTGGAGGCCAGCACGGAAATGCTGGAGACGCGCGACTTCCGGCTCGACCAACTCATCGAGGTCGCTGCCGACCTGATGCGCCCGCAGGCCTTCGACAAGGGACTGACCTTCGACCTCGCCTGCGATGCGACGGTCAACACCGCAGTGCATGGCGATCCCGTCAGGCTCAACCGCATCCTGCTCAACCTGATCGGCAACGCGATCAAGTTCACCCCCAGCGGCGGGATCGGCTTGAGCGCTGTGGCCGAGCGGCACGACCATCATGTCCTGCTGCGGATCAGCGTTCGCGACACCGGCATCGGCATCGCGCCCGACCTGCACGAGCGGATCTTCGAGGATTTCGTCCAGGCCGACGACAGCATCGCGCGGCGGTTCGGCGGCACGGGCCTGGGCCTCGCGATCGCGCGCCGCCTCACGCGCCTGATGCGCGGCGAGCTGACGGTTGAGAGCACGCCGGGCGCGGGCAGCACGTTCACGCTTGCAGTGCCGCTGGGCCTTGCCGGAAACGGCATCGCGCAAGGCGCGCTTGCGCCGCCGTCGCGACGGCTCCGCGTGTTGCTGGTCGACGACGATCCCGTCAATTGCGAGGTCGGCGAAGCGATCCTGAACAAGCTTGGCCATCGCCCCATGATCGCAAGGAACGGCGCATCGGCCATAGAGCTCGCCCGAGACCAGGCGTTCGACGTCATCCTGATGGATCTGCACATGCCGGACATGGACGGGGTGGAGGCGTCGTCGCGGATCGGCAAGCTCGATCTGCCCAAGATGCCGCGCATCATCGCCGTGACCGCCGATGTGTCCACCAGCGCCCGCGAACGGCTCGCAGGCGCCGGCATCGCCAAGGTCGTCAGCAAGCCGATCCTGATCAACGCGCTGCGCGAGGCGATCGAGGACGATCCCTGGGACGCTCCGGCGGCATCGCAACTTGCCGCAGACGAATTGATCGACCGACACTTCCTCGACGATCAGCGGGAGCTGCTCGGGTCTGCGCAGATCGAAAAGCTCCACCATCTGCTGGGCGAGACCAGCGCAAGATTGATCGAGGACATCGCCAAGGCTGCCGCGAGCGGCGATCACGCGCAGCTCGCACGTTCGGCGCACCAGCTCGGCAGTGCCGCCAGCGCGCTCGGGCTCGTCCGCCTGTTCGATCGCTGCCGCGACGTCGAGCTGACAGCGCCTGCGATGTCACCGCCCGAGCATCAAAATGCTGCGCGTGAGCTTGCCGCGCTTCAGCAGGCCTCGATGCGCGCGCTGGATGATCTGCTTCAGCCCGCCGGGCAACGTTCCGTCAGCTAGATTTGCTCAGATTGGAGCTCCCAAGCGTTCGCTCCTACCGCGGACATCGACCCAGTCAGCCGGCCGGGTGGGTGATCAATCTCACGACTCCAGTTGTTTCTTCAGCGGGTCGCCCGGCCGGCGATGTGCTTCCGACCGGGCCAATGCGCCACAGAAGGGATCAACTTCCCTAGTGCGGGACCTGAGAACATTGCGCCGTCACGAGCCCGAAGTTTTAACGACGAGCTTTATGTTCCACATGTTGGCGCCCTTGAATGGGTTCGGCGCGTTTTCAATCGTTCCCGTACCCGTGGCGTTCGCATAGGCACCTGTGCCCGACAGGATCGTGTATTCGCCGGTCGATTTGCCGTCTTTGGCCGAACCGGTGTAGCGCGCCGTAATCGAGCCTTCCTCGAACGTGTAAGTGCTGTAGCCGAAGAAGGGGCCCGCCCCTTTGAGCAAGTCCGAACTATGGACGAACTCTTTCACTCCGATACGGCCATCGTTGAATACGGCGACGCCAAAGAATTTGCCGGACACAACCGACTGTCCCTCGACGTTTGCGGCCTCGATGACCTTGAGGTCGATCGCCTTCGTGACCAACTTGAACTCGAGCACCCTCTCACCGGCTACGGCTGTTGACGCCGCGACGGCTAATGCCACGCCAGAAAGGAAAAAGGTGAGAGAATTCCGCATAGCTTCCTCCTGCGCTTGTTGAAATCAAGTCGAGAAGTGCTGGCGAGCTACTCGTCATGCCCCGGTTCTTTGCGGTGGCACGGAAGAGAGCCCTTGGTAACGACCCGGCAGCGGCTGAAGCTCTCCGTCCTAAGGCGCGAAGCCGGGACGCAAATATGTGTCCCAAGCGACGAGAAGAAAGTTCAGATTTGCGCTCCGGTAAAATCGTATCTGCGCTCGCCGCCTTCTCCCTCCTCGCGCCCAAACCGCTCGACCAGAAAATCGATGAACAGCCGCACCTTCACCGACAGATGCCGCGTCGGCGGATAGACCGCATAGAGCGCGAGCGGCGGCGCAAAATAGTCATCCAGCACAGTACGCAGCTCGCCCTTCCGCAAAGCGTCAACGGCGATGAACTCGGGCAGCAACGCCAGCCCCCTGCCCTTGATCGCGACGTCGCGCAGCACCTCGGCATTGTTGACGCAGAGCGACCAGACCGGCTGGATCCAATGATCGCCGTCGGCACCGGTGAGCTTCCACTGATTGCCGGTGAGCAGGAAGCCATAGGTCAGCGAGGCGTGCTCGCGCAGATCCTGCGGATGTCCCGGCGTGCCGTGACGCGCGAGATAGTCGGGCGAAGCGCAGATCATGCGCGCCACCGGCATGATTTTTCGCGCGATCAGGCTCGAGGATTCCAGCTCCGCGATCCGCAGCGTCACGTCAAAGCCGTCCTGCACGGGATCGAGCAGGTCGTCGCTGAGCACGATCTGGAGCTGAAGCTCCGGATACCGCGCCATGAAATCGGCGAGCACCGGCCCGAGCCGCATCGTGCCGAACGACATCGGCGCGTTGACGCGCAACAGCCCCCGCGGCGCCGACTGGGCCTGCGTCACGGCCTGGTCGGCGGCCTCGATCTCCGAGAGGATCACGACCGCGCGCTCGAAATAGCGCTGGCCGTTTTCGGTCGGACTGGCGTGGCGCGTGGTCCGGTTCAGGAGCTGAACGCCGAGGCTCTCCTCGAGATCGGCGATGTACTTGCTGATCGCCGAGCGCGACAGTCGCAACTGCCGGCCGGCCTCGGCAAAGCTGCCGCTTTCGACCACTTTGACGAACGCCCGGAGGCTGGCAACTTTATCCAAGGGCCCTCCCCGGCGATTGTTTCCAAATCGTAGACATAGCCGTCATATTTGCATGGATTGTCTCCAATCCAAAGCGGAACGATATTTCCAGGCAGAGCAAGACCGCTCCCCGAATTCTGGAGGACGACAATGTCTGGACTGCACCATGTCACCGCGATCGCCGGCGATCCCATCCGCAATTTCGGCTTCTACACCCGGGATCTCGGCCTGCGCTTCGTCAAGAAGACCGTCAATTTCGACGATCCCGGCACCTATCACTTCTATTACGGCGACGAGACCGGCCGGCCCGGGACCATCCTGACCTTCTTCCCGTGGGCGGGCGTTTCGGCCGGGCGCCGCGGCGTCGGCGAGACCCATCAGACCGCCTTCCGCGTGCCGCAGCGCTCGCTCGGCTACTGGACGCAGCGCTTCACCGAGAAGGGCATTGCGTACGAAGCCCTGGAGAAGCGCTTCGGTGAATCGGTGCTGCCGTTCACCGACCCCGATGGCATGGCACTTGCGCTCGTCGGCATTCCCGGCGCCGAGAACGAGCCCGGCTGGAGCAATGGCGACGTGCCGGCCGAGCATGCGATCCGCGGCTTCCACGGCGTGACCTTGCTGCTCGACAGCGCCGCGAAGACGGCTGCCGTCCTCACCGACGTATTCGGCTTCAAGGAGACCGGACGCGAAGGCTCAGTGATCCGCTTCAAGGCACCTGATAATGCCGAGGGCAGCGTCGTCGACATCTACGAGGCCAAGGGTTTTCTGCGCGGCCATCAAGGCGGCGGCTCGGTACACCACATCGCCTTCCGCGCGGCTGATGATGCCGAGCAGAGCAAGATGGCGGAGAGACTCGTGAACAATCACGGCCTGCACCCGACCGAGCAGAAGGACCGCAACTACTTCCGCTCGATCTACTTCCGCGAGCCCGGCGGCGTGCTGTTCGAGATCGCGACCGACATCCCCGGCTTTGCCGTCGATGAACCCGTCGCAACCTTGGGTCGCGACCTGAAGCTGCCTGTTTTCCTCGAAGCGCATCGCAAGCAGATCGAGGGCGTTCTGCCAAATTTGGAAGAGACCGCGTCATGATCGAGCGTGCCTTCATCCATCGTTTCGAGCCCGCGGCCGGCGCGGGCTCTCCGCCTCTGCTCCTGTTGCATGGCACCGGCGGCGACGAGAACGACCTGCTCGGGCTCGGCAAGATGATCTCGCCCGGCTCCGCCCTGCTCTCGCCGCGCGGCCGCGTGCTCGAGCACGGCATGCCGCGCTTCTTCCGCCGTCTCGCCGAGGGTGTGTTCGACGAGGACGACGTACGCCGCCGCGCAGGCGATCTCGGCGACTTCGTCGCGGAGGCGCGGGAGCAATACGGCATCGCCGCCCCGGTCGCGGTCGGCTTCTCCAACGGCGCCAACATCGCCGCGGCGCTGTTGCTGCTCAGGCCGGACGCGCTTGCAGGCGCGATCCTGCTGCGGGCCATGGTGCCGCTGTCGGATCCGCCAAAAGCAGAGCTTGGTGGCAAGCCGATCCTGCTGCTCTCCGGCCAAGCCGATCCGATCGTCCCGGCGAGCAATTCCGCAAGGCTTGCGGCACTGCTGTCGCAAGCCGGAGCGCGTGTCGACCACAAGGTGTTGCCGGCAGGCCACCAATTGTCGCAAGCCGACGTGACGCTGGCCCGCGACTGGATCGGCAACGTCGACGCCAGGGCAGCATGATCAAGCAGCGGCGCATCGTTTGCGAACGGTGCGCCGCAGCTTCACTCGAACCAACCGCGCCGCTTGAACCAGATGAGCGGCAGCAAGGCGCTGGCGATGATCCCAAGCCAGGCCAGCGGGTAGCCAAAGGTCCAATCCAGCTCGGGCATATGCTTGAAGTTCATTCCCCAGATTCCGACCAAAATGGTAGGCGGGACACCGACGACGGAGACGATCGTCAGGATCTTGAACAGCTCGTTCTGCTGGATGTTGACGAAGCCGAGCACCGCATCGAGCAGAAGCTGGATCTTGTCGGACAGTCGCGTCTCGTAGTCGCTGAGCGAAACGACATCCTTCGACACGGCCTCGAGGCGCCTCTTTGAGCCGGCCGTGATCCACTCGTTTCCAACATCGCCCGCGAACGAGGCGATACGGCCGACGCCGAGCAGAACGTCGCGTGCCTTGGCCAATCGGTCGGCCAACTCGCCGATATTCTCCAGCGCCTCGCGCATCCGGCGGCTGGAGCGAACCGGCCGCCTGGTGCGAACGAGTCCGCCCTTGAAGACACCACGCGAAAGCTTGTCGAGTTTCGCAGCGAGATGCTCCAGAGCATCCGCACCACGGTTGATCATGGCTTCGAGCAGGCTGGTGAACACGCACATGCCGTTCTCCAGGCTGTCGTCCGAGCCGATGCGTTCGCCGATATCGTTGAAAATCGGCAGCTCGGCAAAGCGCACCGTCACCAACACATGAGGGCCGATGACGAACCCCACCGGAGTGATCTCGGCCTCGTTGTCCTCGGTGAGTCGGACCGCCGGCGCGCTGAGATAGAGCGTGCCGCGGTCGAGGATCAGGCGGCTCGACGCCTCGATCTCGCTGAGGGACTCCTCCGAGGGAACGCGGATCCCGAGCAGTTGTTCGACAAACTGCTTTTCCTCATCAGTCGCGTTCAAGAGATCGGCCCAGATGATCTCCGAGGGTAGTTCCGGGCCGATGCCTCGCCAGTCCTCGGTCGGCCACCTGAAAAATTTAAGCAAGAACCGAACTCCGTGGCCGCTTCATCATGCCGGATGTCGCATCCGGACTTCTTCCGGCTAACGCATGACGGTTCCAAACGTTCAATGTCCTTGGCGGCGCAGCCCCCCTCACCGGCCTCAACACTCAGGCCCCTGGTTTTGCGGTTTGCGTCAACTTGAACACGCTATTGCTTGAAGAGATCGCGTCGACGACCTTGCCAGCGTACCGCCTTGAGCTTCACCCTCTCAATTCAACTCCGCTGGAGGGCGGAGCGACATTTAATCCAAACCATACTATTCTGTTGTGATTGTACAGGAGACCGGATGATGTTTCCTCGAGATCGGTTTCGCGGCCTCTTTTATAAGTATTTCCTCGCGCTTTTCGTGGCTGTCGCAACCCCACTGGCTTTTAGCGCCGTTATCGAAGGGTGGTTCGGTTATCGCGATCAGCGCGCGAGGCTTGACCAGTGGCTTGGTCTTCAGTCCGCATCAGCGGCCGCCGAAATACACGATTTCATCCACGGCATCACAACTCAGCTTGGCTGGCTGGTCCAGCTTCCGTGGACCGAGGAGCCCGACGAACGCCGGCGAACCGACGCGTTGCGCCTCCTTCGACAGACGCCTGCCATCGCCAGTCTCACGCTCCTCGACGGCAACGGTCTGGAGCGTCTCTACATCTCGCGGATCGGTCTCAATCGCATTGAGAGCCGCGCAGACCGATCAGCCGATCCCGCCCTTGTCGGTGCCCGGGCAGCCCGGATCTGGTTCAGCGACGTCAGCTACAATCGAGGCTCCGAACCGTACCTGACGGTTGCGATGGTCGGCAACCGACCGGCTGTCGGCACCGTCGTGGCCGAAGTCAACCTCAAGCTGATTTGGGACGTGGTCTCGGCGCTCAAATTTGGCAGGACCGGCTACGCCTTCATCCTGGATCGATCGGGCCGCCTTATCGCCCATCCCGATATCAGCCTCGTTCTGCGCGGGGCGGAAGAAGCAACCTCCAAACCCTTTCGCGCCGTGCGGGATGCGATAGGTCCGACACGGGGTTTCGCAACGAGCCGGGATGCACAAGGACATTATGTTGCTGCCAGCGCGGCTCCCGTACAGGGCCCCGATTGGACGGTCGTGGTCGCGCAACCGCTATCTGAAGCCTACGCGCCGCTCTATGCCGCCCTGTGGCGGACCGCAATGCTGCTCGCAATAAGCAGCATACTCGCGGGGATTCTGGCCTATGCATTGGCGGACCGAATGACGGAGCCAATCAAATTGCTCGAGGAGGGCACAGAGAGAATTGGTGCCGGGGCCCTTGACCACCGCATTTCAATACACACCGGGGACGAATTCCAACGCCTTGCAGACAGTTTCAACAGAATGGCTTCCGAGTTGGAGCTGGCGCAGCAGCACCAGGAGCGCATAGCCAAGCTCAAGCGGTTCCTTGCCCCTCAGGTCGCAGATCTCGTCGATAGAGCCGGCGACGACAGTGTGCTGGACGGCCGCCGCACGGACGTCGTCGTTGTCTTCTGCGATCTGAGAGGTTTCACCGCGTTTTCAGCAGGAGCTACGCCTGACGAGGTCATGAGCGTACTGTCGGAGTACTATGAGAGCCTTGGCACTGTCGTCGCGAAATTCGAAGCAACGCTGATCAACTTCTCCGGAGACGGACTGATGGTTCTGGTGAACGCACCAGTCCCCATCGAAGAACCTGCTTTGAGAGCTATCGATCTTGCCGTCGACATGCAGAAGAATGTGCAAGCCCTGATCGCCGGCTGGCGATCACGTGGCTACCACGTTGGTTTCGGAATCGGCCTTGCCAGCGGGCCCGCGACTGTCGGCCGGATCGGCTACAAGGACCGGCTCGACTACACCGCCATTGGCAGCGTCGTGAATCTCGCCGCCCGACTGTGCGCATCTGCCGCAGACAAGGAAATCCTGATCGACGCCAAAGTCGCCGCCGGCGTCAAAGGCAAGCGGCCCGTTGAGGATCTTGGTGGGCGCAAAATCAAGGGATTTGACGAAGCTATTCCGATCTTCGGGATATCCTTCAATTCCCTCTCTCTAGCAGAGGCGGGCCGCTCGCCGGATGGCTAGCATAATCAACTTGAGGACTGCTTGAGCGTTCGGGGCTATGCTCCGACAATCGGCTGACGGCAGCGGGTTCGTAGCCATGAGATGCGCCAACTCCAGAGCAGTGACGCTGCGAAGACGCGTCAAGCGGCGAGATGTCCTGCTTTTGATGGCAGGCGTCGCGACGTGGACGACGAGATCGTATGCGCAGAAACCCTCCATGCCCGTCATTGGCTATCTTTGTCCGGAGTCGCCCGAGCTCTTTGCGAGTCGACTTCAGGCCTTCCATCAGGGACTGGGAGAAGCCGGCTTTGTCGAGGGACGCAACGTGAAGATCGACTTTCAATGGGCCAACGGACAATATTCTCGATTGCCTGGCTTGGCCGCCGAACTGGTCGCCCGCAATGTGGATGTCCTCGTGGCGCCTGGGGGCGCTCCCGTGGCACTCGCCGCGAAAGCCGCGAGTACGACAAAGCCAATCGTTTTTGAGATGGGCGGCGACCCCGTCCAACTCCACGTGGTCGATAGCTTGTCGCGGCCGGGCGGAAATATCACGGGGGTTTCGAGCCTGAGTGTCGACGTTTCGCCAAAGCGGCTTGAATTCATGCGCGACCTGATGCCCACCGCGACGAAGCTGATGGTTGTCGTCAACCCCACAAGTCCGACCGCACAGTCACAATTGCAGAAGCTTCACGCAGCCGCAGACACCCTGGGTGTTCGATTGGAAATCTTGGGCGCAAGCAAGGAAGCTGAGTTTGACTCGGTGTTCGCTGCCGTGGCCAAGGACGGGGCAAGCGGACTTGTGTTTACCTCCGATCCCTATTTTGCCTTTCGCAGCTCGCAGTTGGCTGCCCTCGCGGTCAAGTATCGCGTGCCCGCAATCACACAGACCCGAGATTTTCCCATTGCTGGCGGTTTGATGAGCTATGGAGGAGATTTCATGCAGTCGCACCGGCGCGCAGGAATCTATGCCGGACGGATCCTGATGGGCGAGAAGCCTTCTGATCTTCCAGTCCAGCTCGTTACGAAGGTTGAGCTCGTTATCAATTTGAAGGCGGCCAAACTGCTAGGTCACGCGTTCTCCTCTGCGTTCGTTGCCGGCGCAGATGAGGTGATCGAGTGACCTACGCTTCCGAACGGACGCCGTTGGGCGGCAGCGACATCCCGCTGCAGGGCCGCCAAGTGCTGGTCGGTCGTTTTTGCGGTCCGGCCAAAAAACGCCCACGCCGGCACACGATCAAGCGTGGCCAAGTCGGACCACGTTTGTCGTGTTGCTGCAATCATTCGCTGATTGCGGCGAGCGGCGGCGCAGAACGAAGCATACGCCGCAAAGCGTCCCCTTCCTCCACACGACGCGGCAGAAGAAGATCCCGGAATGGCCGTCGAACGACAGAGCAAATTCGTTGGCAAATATGTAGTACGGCGTGGAGATGCAGGCCCCGAGAGCGCTGATGTCGCGCACGATGCATGGGTGAGCTCCACTAATTCCACCAAATGACAGACGGGCCGCCCGGTTGATCGGTATCCGGTTCATTGCACGACGTTCGATCATGGCGAGAGTCTCCGAACGAAGAGATAACTTCCCATCGAACGATCGCAGCGACCGCGATGGTACTCTCTGCAAGATCAGTTTTCCGCTCCCGCCGACGCGTGGAAAACAGCAAGATTTGCACGTTGATCTGCGCGGCCTGCGCAGACAAGCAGTATTATTGCCTCATTAAAATTGAAACTGCCGAAATGGTTAATTCGGGCGCTTGATGCCAAATTAAAAGCTGACGAACTGCTCAAAAATGCATCTTCCCCGTGCTTGTGAGGTGTTTCACAGCTTTTTCATGAACCTGCGTTACGATTTAATTTGGACCTGCAGTTATTTTCCATTTTTCGGCCCGCCGACAGTTGTTTTTAAACAGTCACAATAAAGGGGCGCTGATGTGTAGTCGTGGTCTGGTGCGTGACCGCATAGTGATTTTGCGCGAGCGCATCTGGTTGCTGAGCTCTCAACTGGAAGAGCTTCAAAGTCTTCGCAGCCGGGTGGAGCAAGCCGAGAAACGAAGAGTTGATAGACGTTCAAGACACACGGTTATCTCCGCGATGCGTCGCCGATTGCGGCGATAGTGGCGTGTTCGATGATCGCAAGCCGTGGCGCGCCAAAGCGCGCACAGGCTCGAGCCCCGGGAACATCGGTTTGGCGCGCAAAACAGCCTCCCTGTCGCCAAAAGCAGTGGGCGGGGCCGCGTGTCCGCTCTGCCTCCGATTCCGTTGAAGAAGTTCGTCTCGCGGCAGAGGCGGCCGCAAATTGCAGCGCGAACCGACCATCTCTCAGGCCGCCTTTGGCTGCGGCATTGGGACCAGCTTAGCTAATTTCCGAAGGTTCTGCGCGGCTGCTGCGAGGAGGAACTCGTCACGGGCACCATTCGGTCCACGTAGTCGCAGTCGGTCCAGCCTGAGAATGCGTTTGAGGTGAGCGAACAACATTTCGACCTTCTTGCGCAGTCGTCTTGATGTTCGCCCCTCCCAGGTGTTGGCAATCGCCCGCGCCATGTCGCGGGCCCCCTCATGAATCGAACGAGGCACCCTTCGAGCAGGCGTGTTCGGGCAGCAGCGTGGCCTCAAAGCACAAGCGTCACAGTCAGCCTTGCTCGCTCGATAAAGCAACGTCTCGCCATCATTCACACGTGTCCCTGTTGTGGTCAGTGTCTTGCCGCCAGGACAGATATAAACGTCGCCGGCTGGATCATAATTGAAGTCCTCCCGTGCGAAGGTGCCGTCCTTGCGTGCCGATTTGTCGAACACGGTCACATGCGGCTCGATGCCGTGTTCATCGACCAGCCAGCCCAGCATGTCGGCTGAACCATAGGCACTATCACCGAGGAGTCTGGACGGGTGGAGAGCGAAGTTCTTCGCGGTTCGCTCGATCATGCGCTTGGCAGCGAGAACTTCCGCCTGCCGTATCGCCGTGGTCGGCTCCACGTCGACAATGATCGCGTTCTCCACATCGATCAGATAGTTGGTAGAGTAGGCAAAGAAAGCCTGCCCGCCATGGGCGCCGGTCCAGCGTGCGGCTGGATCAGCCGGTGAGATGAACTTGGGGACGATCTCGGTCGCGGCCCCAAAAGCCGCATCGTCCAAGACGGCTAGATACTCGTCGATGGCACGGCTTGCAGCTTGTGGGGGCAACCCCTTCTCGCCCTCGACGCCGTTCTGCCGGTTCGCGTCGGCCTTGATCAGGCTGGCATCGACTGCAAAGCTTTCTCCGCCAACCAGCCCCTCGTCGATGCAGCGGCGCAATACGGCCTCGAACAGCTGTCGCAACAGATCACTGTCGCGGAAGCGGCCATGTCGGTTCTTCGAGAAGGTCGAGTGATCGGGCACGTCACGATCGAGCCCAAGGCGGCAGAACCAGCGGTATGCCAGGTTGAGGTGGACCTCTTCGCACAAGCGACGCTCCGATCGGATACCGAAGCAGTAGCCGACCAGCAGCATCCGGATCATCAGCTCGGGGGCGATCGAGGGACGCCCGATCGTGCTGTAGAAGGGTGACAGCTCTCGCCTCAGCCCATCGAGGTCCACGAACCTGTCGATTGATCGCAACAGATGATCGCTCGGAATGTGCCGCTCGAGCGAAAACTCGTAGAACAACGCAGCCTGCTCACCCAGCTGATGTCCCATCATGATTCAGTCCTCTCGCGACGACTGAATCAGCGAAGATCAATCGGCGCAAGCATCGACTTTTTCAACAAAATCGGTCAGAAGCGGACAAACGGATCTTATTCGACAATCTCGTCAGCCCGAGCAAGCATTGACGCGGGCACAACGATGCCGAGCGCCTTGGCCGTCCTGACATTCACGGCCAACCAGAAGCCGGTTGGGAATTCGATAGGTAAATTGTCGGGTGACGCGCCGCGAAGGATTCTGTCGACGAAATAAGCGGCGTGACGAAAGCACCAGCGCAAATCAACCCCGTAACTGACAAGTCCACCGGCGACAACGTTTTCACGATATCCATACACAGTAGCGAGTTGCTTCTCCAGAGACGATTTCGCAATCAGTTCATTGTTTAAAATGAGCAGATTAGTCTGAAGCACGATCGCAACGTCTACCTTTTCGCCTGCCAACGCCTGTAATGCTCCCTCGATGTTGTCTCGGCTACTGGCATTTGCGACGACCATAGTTAGGCCGACGGCCTTGCCGACGGCCTCCAGTTCCGTTGCCTGTGGTGGCCCTTTCGGATCTTCCTGATTAGTAAGCAACCCCAATTTGCGGGCGTCGGGAATGAGTTCTCGTGCAAGTTCGATCTGCTTTGCGGGCAGGCCTGCGATATATGGTTCGATCCCGGTGACGTTTCCTCCCGGCCGCGACTCACTTTCGATCAGCCCCAGATGGATCGCGTCGGCGAGCGCCGGACACACGATCGGAATGGTTGAGGTAGCTTTCCGCAGAGCCACCGCTTCCAGAGTGGCCCCCGCCACGATGACGGCAGGCTTGAGATCAACGACCTCCTGCACGATCGCGGGCAGCCTTTCCAGCACGCCCTCCGCGGAGCGCATAATCAGGTCGAAGTTGCGGCCATTGACGTACCCATAGGTCTGCATGGTTTGGGTGAAAATCTCGAAAAAGCTGACGCCCGCCATCTTTCTCGGAGTGAACGAAATCAGCCACACCACGAGCGGACGCACCCGCGGACTTTGACGCTGAGCATTTACCCAACGCGACATCGCAACTGACAAGGATGCGCCACCCATGACGCTTATAAAATAGCGCCGCTTCACAGCATTTGGCCCTAGTTTAGTTTCAACCATATCAGCTTGGGGCAACAAAGCCTACGGCGTATCGGGACCAGATGTCCGCTTTGGGGGCTATAAGCGGACGTCCAGCCTTGCACGGGCTCAAAGGTGAGGACAAACCTACCGAAGAGCCAAGGCGGCCTTTTCCGCGTCGTAGGGAAATATCCACTCCGCTGCCGATGCCCAACCGCGCATCTGTTCGGCCTGTTCTGCGGGATCTCCGCCCGCGGATCGGTAGAACCGGCCGGCGAGGCGCGAGGCGATTTGCACGCGGCTAGTTCGCGTCAATCTCAAATCCTGGTAAGCTTTCAGACGCGCCGGAATCTCATCACGTCGCGCGTCCTCTAGTAGCACGGCAAGTGCAAAACCGTCTTCGATGGCTTGCCCGGCTCCTTGACCGAAATGCGGCACCATCGGATGGGCGGCGTCGCCGAGCAACGTCACATGACCGCACGACCAATATGGCAGCGGCGGCCGATCGTAGATTCCCCAACAAAACGTATGGTCGAGCGCGGCAATCAGGTCGCGGACCGGCGCATCCCAGCCCTCGTACTCGGCTGCCAGCGTGCCGACGTTGCCCGGCGCGAACCAGGTCTCCTCGAGGTCGTGCATGCTAGGAACAAATGCGACAATGTTGATCAGCCGCCCCTGCGATACCGGAAAGCAAATGAGGCTGCGGCCAAGCCCCATCCACATGTTCAGACCGTGCAGCTCCGCGCCCCATGCGAGTTTTTCGGTATGCACCAAGCCCCTGTAGGCCACGATGCCTTCGCTGATCGGCCGCGTCGTCAAGCCGATCTGCCGCTGGATCACCGAATGGATGCCGTCCGCGCCGATGACTACATCCGCATCGCAGATGGCGCCATTGTCAAAGGACATCCGCGCACCGTCCTGCGTCTCATCGACGGCAATACAGCGATGCCCGAACTTGACCGGTGCTTTCACCATGCCAAGAAGCATCTCAAGGAGATCGACCCGATGAATCTGATAACTCGGCACCGTGGGCGCATTCGGGCGCGCAACGCATTCGCCTTGCGACGTTCGCAGCGTGAGACCCGAGCTCCTCGTGGTGAGCTTTTCAAGCGCACCGCGAAGGCCGGGGCGTTTAAGCAACATCGATGCATTCGGCGGGATAGAAATACCTGCGCCGGCCTCACGTGGAGCCTCTGCGCCTTCAAAAACTGTGACGCTCATGCCCCTCACACCTAGCGCGAGCGCGGCAGACAATCCCCCAATGCCCGCACCGACGATGGCAATATTCAGTGCAACGGGCATGATCCGATCCCTAGCGAACATTCTGATTGTGCGAAACAGCCGATCGTCAATTTCCGGCCACCTTATCGAACAGCACCCATCTGGTGCCGTCGAAGCGTGCCATCCTGGCCTTTCGCCAGCCAATCCGATTGGACGGGGTGACGTTGATGGTTAGGCCTGGCAGGAACGTCGCCAGCTGAACCCCTTGAATGTTGGTGGCCTGCCTGATGAGATTTTCCCGAGATAGGTCATCACCGCACTGCCGCAAGACCTCCACCATGATCTGAGCTGTCGCATAGGGAAAAATCGATTCCTCGACGTCGTCGTTCGGCGCCCACGCCTTCATGAAGGCGCGATACTTGCGCATTCCAGCATCGTCATCCCACGCGGGATCCTCCGAGGTCTTCAGCCAGAACGCGCTGATTGCGCCGGTCGAGGCCGCAAGTCCGGCCGGTCGCAGCACAGCCGAAATGCTACTGACGCCGGACAGCAGAACATGTTGCACCTTCCAGCCGATCTCGTGCGCCTTGCGGATCGATTGCGCCGCAAAGCGTGCGTTTGACGCATGAAACAACGTATCGGCACCAGAGGCCTTGAGCGCCAGGATTTGGGAATCGACCGTCGGCTCCATGATGTCGTAGCTAGCCTCTGCCACCACCATCGTTGCAGCGCGTGATCCCAGAGCGGCCTTGAAGCCGGCCAGATTGCCCTTCCCAAGATCATCGTTCTGATAAATCACGGCGATCTTTGCGTCAGGTTTGTTCGTCAGCAGATAATCCGCATAGATTTTGGTCTCAAGCGGTTGCGGCAACATGAATGTAGTCGTCCATGGCAGGTTCTCGGGATCGTCTAGCTTTGGTGTGCTGGCGAGCAACAAGATCTGCGGAACCTGCTTGCTGTTGAGATATTTCGCTACGGCCAGGTTGGTCGGTGTGCCGATCGATCCGACGATCGCCAGCACCTCGTCATCCTCGACGAGTTTCCGCGTCTGCTGCACCGTCTTCGCCGGCGTGAAGGCATCGTCGAGCGAAACCAGCGTCACTTTGCGCCCGTTGATGCCGCCGGCCGCGTTGATCATTTTGAGGTAGGCCGCTTCAATCCGGCCGAAGCGGCTCAGCGACGAGATCGGCCCACTATAGGGAACCGTCTGGCCGATCCTGATCTCGGTGTCGCTAACGCCGGGACCGTACTTCCTGTCGGCCGCGACAGCTGACGAAGCAGCGACTGAAAGACTTAAAGCAGCAAGGATAAGGGGCCGGATCATGGAGGAATACCTCGTCTTGGCGGCTTCGAAGGAGAGCGATTTGCTATCCCGAGTCGCAAGATGATGCTGTACAATCGTCCCTGCGTCCCGAAACTCCGCCGAAATTTTCCGAAAGCTGGGTTCACGAGCCACCCCTTGTTGAGGTCATCGCAGCACACAATCGTCGTCGGCGACCGGATCCTGGATCTGGCCCGCGAAACCCTGCGCGACAGCCGGGGCGACATCGTCTCCCTGCGCCCGCGCGCCTGGGCGGTGCTTCGGCTGCTTGCGACACGGGCCGGACAGATGGTCAGCAAGAACGAAATCATGGCTGAGGTCTGGTCCGACTGCGAGGTCACGGAGGACTCCCTCGTCCAGGCCGTCGGTGACATCAGGCGCGCTTTGGGAGACGCGGGTCGGTCGGCCCTGAAGACGCTGCCGCGCCGCGGCTACATGCTGGTCGTCGATGAAATGCCTATCGACACCCTCGCCGTTTCCTGCGACACGGCGCGGCCATCCGAACTCGAAGAACTGCCGCCATCTTCACCGATGCCACACCTATCGATCGTAGTGCTACCGTTTGCCAATATTGGCGGCGATTCCACGCAAGACTACTTCGCCGACGGCGTGACCGAAAGCCTGACGACCGACTTGTCGCGCCTTGCCGGGTCGTTCGTCATCGGCCGCAACACTGCCTTCACCTTTAAAGGGAAAGCCGTCGACGCCAGGCGGATCGGTCGAGACCTGAACGTGCGCTATGTGCTGGAAGGCTCGGTGCAGCGTGGCGGCAACCGTTTTCGCCTGAATGCGCAGTTGACCGACACCGAGACGGGAAGCCATGTGTGGGCTGAGCGATTTGACAAGCCCGCAGCCGACCTGCTGGACATGCAGGACGAGATCGTCTCGCGCCTCGCCAATACCTTGAACGCCGAGCTCATCAAGGCCGAAGCGAGACGTGCAGAGCGCTCGCCTCGACCCGACGCAATGGATTTGTACTTTCAAGGTAGGGCTTGCATCAACAAGGGCGTGACGCCGGTGTTCTTGGCACAGGCGCGGGATTTCTTCGCGCGCGCGCTCGCGCTTGATCCTGGCAACGTCGAAGCGGCCGTCGCTGCGGCCCAGATCGACGTGTCCGTAGCATCAGCCTTCCTGACCGATCACCCATCCGTGCATTTCGAATCCGCAGAGACCGCCTTGCATAAGGTTCTGGTTCATGCGCCCAATCATCCAAGAACCCACATGCTGCTAGGCGCCGTTCAGATGCAGACCAGGCGCGCATTGAGTGGCATCGCCGAATGCCGACAGGCACTCCTGCTGGATCCGAATTTGGCGGATGCACATGGGTTCATCGGACTTGGCAAGTTTCTGCTCGGTCGCGGCGAAGAGGTCGAGGAACATATCCGTGAAGCACTCCGGCTGTCACCGCACGATACGCGCACCTACCTCTGGTACATGTTTGTCGGGCTCGGCAAGCTGAGCATCGGCGCAGACGGCGAAGCCGTTGATTGGTTTCGCCGGAGCATCGAATGCAACCGAAATCACGCGCTCGCCCATTTTCACTTCGCAACCGCGCTGGCGCTGGTGGGAGACCTAGGGGAGGCACGCGCCGCCACCTTAGCCGGCCTTGCGGTCGATCCCAGCTTCACGATCCGCCGCTACCGCACCAAGGCCAGAGTCAATAATACAGCTCATCTTCGGTTCTATGAGGGGATGCGCCTAGCCGGCGTCCCTGAAACGTGATCCGAAGGCCAGATAAAAATCGGACCCAGCTCAGTGTCCGCTCTGGGTCGATTCCGTTGAAGAAGTCCGTCTCGCGGCAGAGGCGGCCGCAAATTGCAGCGCGAACCGACCATCTCTCAGGCCGCTTTTGGCTGCGGCATTGGGACCAGCTTAGCTAGTTTCCGAAGGTTCTGCGCGGCTGCTGCGAGGAGGAACTCGTCACGGGCACCATTCGGTCCACGTAGTCGCAGTCGGTCTAGCCTGAGAATGCGTTTGAGGTGAGCGAACAACATTTCGACCTTCTTGCGCAGTCGTCTTGATGTTCGCCCCTCCCAGGTGTTGGCAATCGCCCGCGCCATGTCGCGGGCCTCCTCATGAATCGAACGAGGCACCCTTCGAGCAGGCGTGTTCGGGCAGCAGCGTGGCCTCAAAGCACAAGCGTCACAGTCAGCCTTGCTCGCTCGATAAAGCAACGTCTCGCCATCATTCACACGTGTCCCTGTTGTGGTCAGTGTCTTGCCGCCAGGACAGATATAAACGTCGCCGGCTGGATCATAATTGAAGTCCTCCCGTGCGAAGGTGCCGTCCTTGCGTGCCGATTTGTCGAACACGGTCACATGCGGCTCGATGCCGTGTTCATCGACCAGCCAGCCCAGCATGTCGGCTGAACCATAGGCACTATCACCGAGGAGTCTGGACGGGTGGAGAGCGAAGTTCTTCGCGGTTCGCTCGATCATGCGCTTGGCAGCGAGAACTTCCGCCTGCCGTATCGCCGTGGTCGGCTCCACGTCGACAATGATCGCGTTCTCCACATCGATCAGATAGTTGGTAGAGTAGGCAAAGAAAGCCTGCCCGCCATGGGCGCCGGTCCAGCGTGCGGCTGGATCAGCCGGTGAGATGAACTTGGGGACGATCTCGGTCGCGGCCCCAAAAGCCGCATCGTCCAAGACGGCTAGATACTCGTCGATGGCACGGCTTGCAGCTTGTGGGGGCAACCCCTTCTCGCCCTCGACGCCGTTCTGCCGGTTCGCGTCGGCCTTGATCAGGCTGGCATCGACTGCAAAGCTTTCTCCGCCAACCAGCCCCTCGTCGATGCAGCGGCGCAATACGGCCTCGAACAGCTGTCGCAACAGATCACTGTCGCGGAAGCGGCCATGTCGGTTCTTCGAGAAGGTCGAGTGATCGGGCACGTCACGATCGAGCCCAAGGCGGCAGAACCAGCGGTATGCCAGGTTGAGGTGGACCTCTTCGCACAAGCGACGCTCCGATCGGATACCGAAGCAGTAGCCGACCAGCAGCATCCGGATCATCAGCTCGGGGGCGATCGAGGGACGCCCGATCGTGCTGTAGAAGGGTGACAGCTCTCGCCTCAGCCCATCGAGGTCCACGAACCTGTCGATTGATCGCAACAGATGATCGCTCGGAATGTGCCGCTCGAGCGAAAACTCGTAGAACAACGCAGCCTGCTCACCCAGCTGATGTCCCATCATGATTCAGTCCTCTCGCGACGACTGAATCAGCGAAGATCAATCGGCGCAAGCGTCGACTTTTTCAACAAAATCCCTCCCAAAGCAGACATCCGGATTTCGTGAGTGCGTGCCGCGCGCTCGTTGGCAAGCGCGCGAAGACCTGTGAACTCTACCTGTGAACTCTAAAGCGCGGGCAAGCCGGGCGGCGGCTTGCGCATGTTGGAGGCCTGCTCATAGGCGTAGGCCAGACGCAGCAGCTTGTGCTCGCTCCAGGCGCGGCCTGCGAAGGTGACGCCGAGCGGATAGTCGGGAGTGTCCTTGCCGTCGACCTCGTGGACAAAGCCGCACGGCACCATGACGCTGGGATAGCCTGCCCTGGCGGCGATCGCGGCGCCTCCGCTGCCGGGGAACAGCACGGCATCGAGCTTGTGCTGGTTCATATAGGCATCCATGCCGCGGGTCCTGGCGCTGAGCAGGTCCATGGCAAGTGCCGATTTGTACTCGCGTTCGCGTAAGTCGCCTCTGGTGAGGTCGGCGGCGAGGAAATTGTCATGGCCAAAGCGTAGCGCCCTCTCCGCATGCGCCTCGTTGAAGGCGACGATGTCTGCGATGCTCCTGACTTTCGTGTTGGTCACCCAATCCCTGAGGTAGAGGTTGAGATCGTGCTTCAGTTCGTAGAGGAAAACGATCCGCTGGGGGACCGGATTGCCCTTGCTGCCGCTCAACGGATTGCGGTTGAGGACAGCCATGATCGTACCTGGTCCGCTCATCCAGCCGGCCGTCGGCATGCCGGCGCGCACGATCACGGCGCCGAGATCCTCCAGCACCTTGATCGCCTCCGCCGTCACCTCCGCCCATTTGGGTGGCAGCTTGCCGTAGTAAGGATCGTTCAGCGGGTCGGCGGGGTCGCTCGGCACGCCGATACGCGCGCCCTTCATCGCATCGCGCGTGAGGTCGGCGGTGTAATCGGCTGGCCGCCGCTGCAGCTCTGTCGCCGCATCGCGCGGGTCCTTCGCGGCCACCACGTTGAGCAGCAGTGCCGCATCGCGTACCGTGCGCGTCATCGGCCCTGCGGTGTCCAGGCTATGCGCGATCGGGACGATGCCGGCACGGCTGATCAGCCCGAGCGTCGGCTTCACAGTGACGACGCCATTCTGGCTGGCGGGAAACAGCAGCGAGCCCGAGGTCTCGGTGCCGATCGAGGCCGCACACAGACCGGCCGCCACCGCAACCGCCGAACCCGCGCTCGAGCCCCCGGGGGTTACGACCGGAATGCCCCGATCGTCCATCAGCGTTGGCGCGTAGGGATTCTTCACCTGACCGCCCAGCGACGAGTAGCCGTGGGGCATGTCGATCGCGAGCATGTTGGAAAACTCGGTCAGGTTTGCCTTGCCGAGGATCACCGCGCCGGCGTTTCGCAGCAGCTTGACGACGGTCGCGTCTCTCTTTGCGCGCGCGCCCTCCAGCGCCAGCGAGCCCGCCGTGGTCGGCTGCTTGTCGCCGGTCGCAATGTTGTCCTTCACCAAAATCGGGATGCCGGCCAGCGGCCGTTTGGCCGACGGTCTTGTGCCGTCGAGCTTGCCCGCGATCCCAAGCGCGTCGGGATTGAGCGAGCGCACGGCGTTGAGCGCAGGCCCGCCGCAATCATAGGCCTCGATGCGCGCGAGGTACGCTTTGGTCAGTGCCGTCGCATTGACCTGCCCACTGGCCAGCGCCTGAGCGATATCGCTCATCGCTGCATTGTCGAGTTTTGGGGTGGCCGACGCCTCGGCACTGACGGCCGCCGCCGTGATGCCGACATCGCGGCGGATCGGCTTCTTCAAGGCGGCCCTCGCCTGTCGGCGCGCGTCCCTGACCATAAGGCCGCGACGATGGCATCATGCCAGTGTTTTGCCCGACGGGTCAATGTCTCCACGTCTCGCGCAGACCATTGCCCAAGTAACACGCAAGCCATTGAAATGACTAACCCCGGCTACTGTGCATGGGGTTGTTTTTCAGCCTTTTGTTTTGGGTGCGTCGTCACCTCTCCCCGCCGGGGAGAGATCGACACGAAGGCTATCTCGACTTGATCGAGCAGGCCCTACTCCCAATGCCAGGTCGAGAAATCGTTCTCGTATTGCGGGACGTCCTTCCAGACGCCCTTCAGCTTCTTGTTGGTGATGGTGATCAGCTGCGGCTGGTACAGGAAGCCGGCGACCGCGTCGGTGGCCAGCATGCGCTGGGCATCGCCGAGCAGTTTTGCGCGGCCGGCCTCATCAGGCGTCGAGACGATCTGCTTGTAGAGCGCGTTGAAGGCCTCGTTGTTGTAGCCGAGATAGTAGTCCGGCTCGGTGATCTTGACGAGGTCGAACGGCTCGACATGGCTGACGATGGTGAGGTCGTAGTTATGAGGACCGTTCGCCGCGAACACCTGCGACAGCCATTGCGCCCATTCCACGTTCTCGATCTTGGCGACGATGCCGACCTTGGCGAGCTGGGCCGCGAGGATTTCGCCGCCCTGCCGCGCATAAGACGGCGGTGGCAGCTTGAGCGACAATTCGAGCGGCGTGGTGACGCCGGCCTCCGCGAGCAGCTTCTTGGCCTTCTCGGGGTCGTAGGGATTGATGCCTGTCGTGTCGACGTAGCCGAGCGCGCCCGGCACGTAGAAGCTGCCGATCGGCGTGCCGAAGCCGTCGACGGCGCCGTCGATCATCGCCTTGCGATCGATCGCGGCGAGGATGGCGCGGCGCACGCGGACGTCGTCGAGCGGCTTCTTCTTCTCGTTGATTCCGACGATGGTCTTGGCGCGCGAGCCGCCGACCTGGACGTTGAAGCGCGGATCGGCCTTGAACTGCGCCATGGTCCGCTGTGCCGCCACGCGTGGGAACGCATCGACGTCGCCCGAGAGCAGCGCCGCAGTCTGGGCGGCCGGATCCGAGATGAAGCGGATCGTCACCTTGGACAGCTTGATTGCAGCGGCGTTGCGATAGTCGGCCCATTTGGTCAGGGTGATCGAGGAGCCCTTGGCCCAAGCCCCGAGCTGATAGGGACCGGTGCCGACCGGCTGCGTGACATTGGTGGCGGCGCTCTTCGGCTCGACGATCGAGCCGCTCGCCTGCCCCAGCAGGAACGGCAGGTTCGGCTCGCCATATTTCAAAGTGACCACGATCGTGTCGGCGTCAGGCGCCTCGACCTTCTCGAAAGCCTGGAACAGGCTCTTGTCCTTGTTGGTGCTGGTCGGCGCGGCGTTGCGCTCGAACGAGAACTTCACCGCGGCGGAATTGAACGGCTCGCCATTGTGGAATTTGACGCCCTTGCGCAGCTTGAACGTATAGGTCTTCAGGTCCGGCGAGGCGGTCCAGCTCTCGGCCAGCAGTGGCGAGACGGAGCCATCCTCGTTGATCTTGGTCAGCGTCTCATAGATGTTGTAGAGCGTGACCTCGGCGATCGCGGCGGCAGCGGCGTTGGTCGGATCGAGCCCCGGCGGCTCCAGCGCCATCGCCATGACGACGCTGTCCTTCTTGCTCTGCGCCAGCACGGGCAGAGGCGCCGTGACGAGCGCGGCAGCAAATGCGACAATCGATAGTTTCCTCAACATGCGTAACTCCCCGGCCTGTTCTTGTCTTATGCCTACGCCAATTCCGCGGTGGACACTAACCTTCCATGGCCGTCTGCGGCAACGCCATCACGGCCTCCGCCTTGTGGCAGGCGGCAAGGTGTCCCTCGCCCACCCTGCGTAACTCAGGCGGAACCTCGCGGCAATGCTGGTCAGCGAGGGCACAGCGCGAGACATAGGGGCATCCGGACGCCGCCGCCGATTGCGAGGCGATCGCCTGGGCCCCGCGCCGGCGCCGGCCGCCACCGGCGCGCGCCCGCGGCACGGCATCCAGCAGCGCCCGCGTATAAGGATGGGCGCAGCGCTCGAACAGATCCGCGGGGCGGCCCTGCTCGACGATCCGGCCGAGATACATCACCGCGACCTCGTCGCAGAGATAGTCGACGACGGCGAGGTCATGGCTGATCAGGATGTAGCTCAGGCCGAACTGCTCCTGGAGGTCCTGCATCAGGTTCAGCACTTGTGCCTGCACGGAGACGTCGAGCGCGGAGACCGGCTCGTCGGCGACGATGAGCTTCGGCTGGGTGATTAGGGCACGCGCAATGGCGATGCGCTGGCGCTGGCCGCCGGAGAACTCGTGGGGGTATTTGTCCATGTCGGCATCGCGCAAGCCGACCTGGCGCAGCACCGCGGCGACACGTTCGCGGAACGTGGCGCGGTCGGCCCCCTCCAGAACAGTCAGCGGCTCGGCGACGATGCGGGCGATGGTCTGGCGCGGGTCGAGCGAACCATAGGGATCCTGGAACACCATCTGGAAATCGCGGCGCGCACGGCGCAGCTCGTCGGCCGGGATGCGGTTGAGATCGCGGCCGAGCAGCGCGACCCGTCCCGACGTCGGCCGCTCCAGCGCCATCACCAGCCGTGCGAAGGTCGACTTGCCGGATCCGGACTCGCCGACGACACCAAGGCTCTTGCCCGCGGCGACCCGCACGTTCACGCCGTTGAGCGCACGCACCTCTCCCGGAGGACGAAACAGGCTTTCGCGCGGCAGCGTGTAACGCTGCACCAGATCCGACACGTCGAGAAGCGGCTCTGCTGCGGCGGTCATGCGGTTAGCGCTCCGACGCGTTCAGCCATCGAAACATCAGTCCTGATGCAGCGAACGAAGTGGCCTGGGCCGACGTCCACCATCGGCGGCAACGCCGCACGGCACTGATCGATCACGAGCGGACACCGATCGGAGAAGGTGCAGCCGGAAGGCAAATCGGCGAGCTCCGGCACCGTGCCCGAGATCGTCTTCAGCCGCGTCCCCTTGCGTGCGCCGAGCTTGGGGCGGGCACGGAACAGGCCCTGCGTGTAGGGATGCCCCATGCGCCGGAACACCTCGTCGGTTGGCCCGCTCTCGACGACGGTGCCGCCATACATCACCATCATGCGCTGCACGTTCTCGGCGATGACGCCGAGATCGTGCGAGATCAGGATCATCGACATGCCGCGCTCCTCGACGAGATCGGCGATGAGGTCGAGGATCTGGCCCTGGATGGTGACGTCGAGCGCGGTGGTCGGCTCATCCGCGATCAAAAGATCCGGCTCGCAGGCGAGCGCCATGGCGATGGTGACGCGCTGGCGCTGGCCGCCGGAGAACTGGTGCGGATAGGCATCGACCCGCCGTGCGGCATCAGGCAGCCCGACGCGGTCGAGCAACGCGATGGTCTCGCGCCGCGCCTGCGACGCCGAATATTTCTTGTGACGCCGCAGCGGCTCGGCGACCTGGTGGCCGATCGTGTGCATCGGATTGAGCGCCGTCATCGGCTCCTGGAAGATCATGCTGATGCGGTTGCCGCGCAGGCGGCAATAATCCGCATCCGATAGCCCGACGAGCTCGTTGCCATCCAGCTTGATGCTGCCGGTGACGACCGCGCTGTCCGGCAAGAGGCCCATCAGCGACAGCGCCGTCACCGACTTGCCGCAACCGGATTCGCCGACGAGCCCGAGCGTCTCGCCGCGCTTGAGGGCAAAGCTGACGCCGCGCACGGCCTGCGCCGGCCCGCGGCTGGTATTGAGGCGGACCCCAAGATTGCCGACTTCGATCAGCGGCATGGCTGCGTGATCAGGCATCGTCACCGCTCCCGCGCCAGTCTGGGATCGAGCAGGTCGCGCAATCCGTCACCAAGGAGATTGAGGCCGAGCACGGCGATCGCGATCGCAGCACCCGGATAGACCGCGAGCATCGGCGACTGGAATAGCAGCGTCTGCGCATCGTTCAACATGCGGCCCCAGGACGGCTGCGGCGGCTGGGTGCCGAGACCGAGATAGGACAGCGCGGCTTCGGCGAGAATGGCGAGCGCGAACTGGATGGTGACCTGCACGATCAGGATCGACAGGATGTTGGGCAGGATGTGCTCGATCGTGATGCGGAAGCGCCCCTTCCCAGCGGCGCGCGCGGCCAGCACGAATTCCCGCGCCCAGATCGCGTTGGCTGAACCGCGCGTCAGCCGCGTCAGCGTCGGGATCTGGAAGATCCCGATCGCGACGATCGAGGTCACCATGCCCGGCCCCACCACCGCGGCCAGCATGATCGCGGAGAGCACGGCCGGAAAGGCGAAGCTGAAATCTGCGAACCGCATGATGATCTCTTCGGTCCAGCCGCGCTTGGCAGATGCGATCAAGCCGAGGCAGACGCCGAAGGTGAGACCGATGCTCACCGCGATGATGCCGACCATGATGGTCGAGCGCGCGCCGGCGAGCAGCAGCGAGACGATGTCGCGGCCGAAAGAATCGGTGCCGAGCCAGTGCGCCGAAGACGGCGGCCGTAGTTTCGAGGCGATGTCGATCTCATAGGGCGACCAGGGCGTCCACACCAGCGACAGCAGCGCGGCGGCGAGCACCAGCAGGCTCAGCGCACCGCCGAGCACGAAGCTGCGATGGCGCAGCGCGCGGCGCCAGAACGTCCGGGCCGGCAGCGGCCGCGTCGCGAGCGGCGCGTCAATGGTCATGGGCGCGCTCACAGGTCGTGGACCTTGATGCGGGGATCGATGAAGGCGTAGAGCACATCGACCACGAAATTGACGATGACGACCATGGCCGCGAGCAGCATCACGCAGTTGCGCACCACGATCAGGTCGCGGTTGGCGATCGACTGGAAGATCAGGCGACCGAGGCCCGGCAGGTAGAACACGTTTTCGATCACGATGGTGCCGGCGAGCAGATTGGCAAATTGCAGCCCCATCACCGTCATCACGGGGATCATGGCGTTGCGCAGCACGTGGCTCCACAGCACCTCGCGCTTGCCGAGTCCCTTTGCCCGCGCGGTGCGGACGAAGTCCTCGCGCAGCACCTCCAGCACGGCCGAGCGCGTGACCCGCGCGAGGATCGCGGCCTGCACCACCGCGAGCGAGATCGCCGGCAGCAGCAGCGACTTGATGCCCGGCCAGATACCGTCCTCCCAGCCGGAAAAGCCGCCTGCGGAGAGCCATTGCAGCCGCACCGAGAACAACAGGACCAGAAGGATCGCGAACCAGAAGTTCGGCAGCGCGATGCCAACTTGCGTCAGCGACATCACGCCGACATCGCCGAGCTTGTTGTGATTGGCGGCGGTGTAGATGCCGGCGGAGAGCGCCAGCGTCACGGTGATGGTCATAGCCATGATCGCGAGCGGAATGGTCAGCACCAGCCGCTCCGCAATCAGGCTGGCGACCGGCGTGCCGTAGACGTAGGAGTTGCCGAGATCGCCGGAGAGAAGCCCCTTGATCCATAGCAGATAACGAACCGCCAGCGGCTGGTCGAGCCCGAGCTTGACCGTGAGCGCGCGGACCGCGTCCGCCGAGGCATCGGCGCCCATCAGCATCTGCGCGGCATTGCCGGGAAGAGCGTCGAGCACCAGGAAGATGATCAGCGACGCGCCGACCAGCGTCGCCAGCAAAGTCAACAGACGTCGGAGGACAAAGACGCTCATGCGTGCTCGGCTTCAGGGCTCACCCGTGGCACGATCAACATGTCTGGACGCCGGAGGCAAGCTCTTTGCTGCATGCCCATCTCTTCAAGCCGGCCAGCGGGACAGAAGGTCGCTTGAAGCCTCGAACAGCGCGCTCACGCGCAGCAATTCGGCGTCGCCGCGGAAACGGCCGACGAGTTGAAGCCCGATCGGCAGACCGTCGCGGCCGAAGCCACAGGGCAGGCTGACCGCGGGATGTCCGGTCATATTGAACGGCATGGTCCAGGGGAACCAATGCGGCCGGACGCTGTCGAAATGCGCCCCGTCGATCTCGATGGTGCCGAACAAATCCTGCTCGATCGGCAGCGCGGTGCGCGTCAGGGTCGGCATCGCCAGCAGGTGGCCGCGCGCAAGCAAGGATTGCACCCGACGGAACAGCGCGGTGCGCGCGAACATCGCCTCTTGATAGTCGACGCCGCTGACATTGGTTGCGAGCGCGACTTGCTTGACGAAGGCCTCGCTCAGGACGTCGCGATGCTCGGCGACCAGCTTCGAGAAACGCGAGCGCCAGACGGTGTGGTTGATGGCACGCCAGATCGGCTCGACATCGTACTCCTCGCCCGAAAATTCCTCGAGTTCGGCACCCAGGCTCGCGAGGCGATCGAGGCTCGCCTTGAAGTTCGCCGCGACATCGGCAGATACCGGGCGGCCGGGAGGCGACGCGCAGAACAGGATCTTCAGTCCGCGCAAGTCACCGCGCGGCGCGGCGGTGCCGATGAAATCGGGCACGGGGACGCCGATCGACCAGGGATCGCAGGCATCCTCGCCCGCCATCGCCTGCATCATCAGCGCGGTGTCGGCGACCGTCCGCGTCGTCGGCGTGACATAGGTCTGGTTGCCGAAGGCATCGAGCGCCTGGCTGTGCGGGATCACGCCGTTGCTCTGCTTCAAGCCCACCACACCGTTGCAGGCAGCGGGAATCCGCGTCGAGCCGCCACCGTCGGTCGCGATCGCAAGCGGGGCGATGCCGCTCGCCACCGCCACCGCCGCGCCGCCGCTGGAGCCGCCGGAGGAACGTTCCGCGCTCCACGCATTGCGGGTGCGGCCGAACAAAGGCGAGTCGGTCAGGCACTTGCTGCCGAATTCCGGCGTCGTGGTCTTGCCGATCAGGATGGCGCCCTGCGCGCGCAGCCGTGCAACGGCGACGGCATCCTCAACAGGCACATTGTCCTTGTAGGGAACGGCGCCGAAGGTGGTCTTCACGCCTTTTGTGTTGACGATGTCCTTGACGGTGACGGGGATGCCGTGCAGCAGGCCAAGCGGCTCGCCGGCCATCACCTTGCGCTCGGCTTCGCGCGCCGCTGCGATCGCCTCATCACCGCACAACGTAATGAAGCAATTCAATTCGGGCTGGAGCGCCTCGGCGCGCGCGAGCACCGCACGGACGATCTCCACGGGTGAAATCCGCTTTCCGGCGATGAGGCCGCGCAGTTCGGTTGCGGACAACAGACAGGGATCGCCGTTCATCGTCAAATCACGCTCCGGGGGCGGGCCGCCATTGGCCCAAGCATTGACAAGGCATTGACAGCGAGAATGACAGTTTTGTTAACTCGCCGTCCAATACGATTTTGATGGCCAAGCCATACGTTTTCGGTATGCCAATGGATCTTCGCCGGCTCCGCTATTTCGTCGCCGTCGCCGAGGCGCGCAGCATCGGCAAGGCCGCCGAGCGGCTCCGCATGGCACAGCCGCCGCTCTCGGTCCAGATCCGCAAGCTCGAGGCCGAGATCGGCGCGCCGCTGTTCCGCCGCGGCACCCGCGGCATGGACCTGACCGAGGCGGGCCAGGCGCTGCTGGCGCGCGCCAGCGAAGCGCTCGCCCTTGCGGTCGACGGCGCCGAAGCCGCGCGCGCGGTTGCTTCGGGGCGGCGCGGGCGGCTGTCGGTCGGCTACATGTTCGTGCTGGCGAATGCGATGCTGCCGCGGCTCATCCCCGAGTTGCGCCGCTCGGTTCCCGGTGTTGACCTCGAATTCGCCGAGCTCAGCGCCTCGACGCGCGAAGCGCGGGTGCTCGACCGCAGTGTTACGGTCGCGCTGTGCATGCCGGCCATCAACCATCCCGAAATCCAGGTGGCGCGGATCGGGGCGCAGCCCTTCATGCTGGCCATGCCGATCCGCTCGCCACTCGCCCGCCTGAGCTCCGTGCCGATGGCCCGGCTGCAGGGCCGTCCGCTGATCGCGCTCCCACATCCGGACCATGGGCCCGCCTCCTCCGCTGTCGTTCCCTTGTTGCGTCGGCACCAAGTGGTTATGCCTATCGCGAGCCGGGTGGAGACGGTGCATTCGGCGATGAGCCTGGTTCTGGCAGGCGAAGGTCTCGCCATCCTGCCGGCCTGCGCGCAGCTCGGCGCGCCACGCGGCATCGTGTTCAGGCCGCTGCGCGATGTCACCGACACCATCGACATCGCAGTCTGTTGGCGGCGGGATTCCCAGAGTCCGTTGATCGGAGCCTTCCTCAAATGCGCCGAAAAGGCCGTCGCGCGGATGTGAGAGGTCGCTACAAGCTCCAATTCATCTCGTGGCTCCAGGGCGGATCGGCGCCCGGGCGGGTGCAGGTGAGTGCGGCGCAATTGGCGGCGAAGGACAGCGTGCGGCGGAGCTCGTCGGCACTGATGTCCTTCAATGTTTGCCGGGCAATGCGACCCTGCTTGTGCAGAGCGAACAACAGCGCAGCCTGAAAGCTGTCGCCGGCGCCGATCGTGTCGGCGACCTCGACCTTGGGCGCGGCGACCTCGATCTGCCCTGCTTCCGCGTGCCAGGCAACCGCGCCATCGTTGCCGCGGGTGATGACGACGAGGCTGGTGTCGCCGCGGAGCAGCGCGGTCGCCCGCTGCCGATATGGTTCGTCGCCGAAGAGATAGGCAAAATCGACGTCGGACATCTTGATGAGATCGGCGCTCGCGGCAAACGCGGCCATGCGCGCAAGGTAGGCCGGCTTGTCCTTGACCAAATTGGGCCGGCAGTTCGGATCGAACGAGATCGTCGACGACGTCCGCGCGTCCGCGATCAGCGCCGTCGTTTCCGTCGCGCCCCGGTCGTTAACCAGCGTCGTCGAGCCGACATGCAACGCTTCGACCGCGTCGAACGGGATTGCCCCACGCCGATAGATCCACTCCCGCGTCGCAGTCTCGGCATCGTAGAAGGCATAATGCGACTCACCCGCGACGATGCGGACGAAGGCGAGCGTGGTCTGGCGATCGCTGCGGGTAGCCAGACTGAGGTCGACATTGGAGTTCGCGGCGTGATCAGCGATCATCCGCCCGAACAGGTCGGTCGAGATGCCGCCAACAAAACCGGTCGGCGCGCCCAGCCGTGCCATGCCGATCGCGACGTTGAGACAGGAGCCACCGACCGCCGGCATCACGGCCTCGCGCCCGTCGGCGTTTCGCGTCGGCACGAAATCGATCAGCGCATCGCCGCAGGCAATCAGCATCCGCTTCAACCTCTCGCGATATCGCGCATCGCCGCGCGGCTGCCGCGATCAACCTCGCGCAGCAGCTTGTAGACCTCGCGCTTGCGGGCGTGAAAGGCGGCCATGTCAGGCGCGGTTGGCTCGCTCTTCCGTCCCAGCGCCGACATCTTTGCCATGGTCTCGCCGATCGAAGCGTAGGCGCCACCGGCCACCGCGCCCAGCATCGCGGCACCTAGCAGCACCGGCTCCTTCGTCTGCGGCAGCGCGACCGTGAGGCCGGTCGTGTCAGCCATGATCTGCCGCACCAGCGGGCTGCGGCTGGCGCCGCCGCCCATGATCATGATGTTGGAGCGAACGCCATGCGCAGCAAAGGCCTCGATCACCTCGGCAAGCCCATAGGCGAGCCCGCAGAGGCCGGCGACGAACAGCCGCTCCATCGAACCGACGTCGGTGTCGAGATCGAGGCCCGCGATCACCGCGCGCGTGTCAGGATCGGCGTAGGGCGAGCGGTTGCCGATGAATTCAGGCAGGACATGGACGTCACGGGCGAGCAGCGCCGCCTTGCTGACGCTGCCTGCGCGCGCGATGATGCGGCCTTCGACGAAGTCGATGAGGTCGAGGCCCTCGCCGCGTGCCGCTGCGCTCGCCTCGGCGTGCCCCGGATGCGACTTGAGGAGATGGTCGATCGCGGCACCTGCCGCCGACTGGCCGCCCTCGTTGAGCCAGAAGTCCGGCACCATGCCGGAATAATAAGGGCCCCACACGCCCGGCACGAAGCATGGCTCCTTCGTCGTCGCCATAATGCAGGCCGACGTTCCCATGATGTAGGCGAGGCGTTCGCAGACATCGGCCGCGCCACCCGATCCGTCGCGGCCGCCGATTGCCCCGATGCCGCCGGCATGCGCGTCGATCAGGGCGGCACCGACCGGCGTGCCCGGCGACAGGCCGAGCTCGGCCGCGGCAGTGGGGATGAGACCTGCGCCGAGCCGCGTGCCGGGGGCGACGATCTCGGTGCCGATCCGGGCATACGTTTCGCTGACGAAATCCGACAGCCCGATGCGCTTGAAGAACGGTGCGCTCCAGCCGCCGCCATCATGGGCAAGATAATTCCATTTGCAGGTGACCGTGCAAGTCGAGCGCTGCAGCGAGCCGGTCGCACGCCAGGTCAGATAATCCGCCAAATCGAAGAAGTGACCGGCGGCGTCGAAACTGGCGCGAAGGTGCCGCTTCAGCCACAGCAGCTTCGGCATTTCCATCTCGGGCGAGATCGAGCCACCGACATAGCGCAGCACGGCATCCTCGGTCTCGTTGATCAGCCGCGCCTCGGCCGTGGCACGATGGTCCATCCAGACGATGACGTTGCGCTGCGGATCGCCGGAGGCGCTGACGGTGACGGGATCACCGGCTTGGTCGAGCACCACCAGGGAACAGGTGGCGTCGAAGCCGATACCGCCGACGCCATCGGGTGTGATGCCCGCTTCCGTCATCGCCGCGCGGACCGATGTCGCGCAGGCCTCCCAGATGTCCTGGGAAGACTGCTCGACGATATCGCCGGCCTCGTGCCAGATGCGGATCGGATGCCGCGCCATCGCGAGCAGCGTGCCGGCCTCGTCAAACACCCCTGCCCGCGTGCTCGTGGTCCCTACGTCGACGCCGATATAGGCTCGCGGCATTGTCGCTCCCGGTCGCTTCGCCAGCTCTGACGCAAGTCTACCAGCAAGTGTAGCCGCCATCCACCAGCACGATGCTGCCGGTCATCAGGCTCGCGGCCTCGGACGAGAGGAACAGCACGACGGAGGCGATCTCCTCGACCTGCCCCATCCGCGCCATCGGGGTTCCACCGATCCAGGCGTCGTACATCTTCGGATTGCTCTTCACGAAGGCGTTGAGCGGCGTCTCGATATAGGTCGGCGCCACCGCGTTGACGCGGATGCCGCGCGCGCCCCATTCGGCGGCGAGCGACTTGGTCAGGTGATGCACGCCGGCCTTGGAAGCGTTGTAGAAGCACTGTTCCTGCGGCTTGTTGACGATGAAGCCCGACATCGAGCCGACATTGACGATGGCACCGCTTCCAGCCTTCAGCATGTGCTTGCCGAACTCGCGGCAGCACCAGAAGGTGCCATTGAGGTTGACGTCGATGACGTTAAGCCAGTGCTCGTCGGTGACGGTCTCGGCCGGGGTCTCGCTGCGGGCGATGCCGGCATTGTTGACCAGGATATCGACCTTGCCGTGGCGGGCAACGAGGTCACCCGCGACTTCCGCCACACGCTTGGTATCGGTGACGTCCATGATCGCAGTCTCGATGTCGTAGCCCTTGGCTTTCAGGTCGGCTTTCGCGCTGTCGGCGATCTTGCTGTCGCGATCGCCGATGACGACCCTGGCGCCGGCCTCAGCCAGCGCGTCGGCGCAGGCGAGGCCAATGCCCTGCCCGCCGCCGGTGATGAACGCGGTCTTGCCGCTCAGCTTGAATCTGTCCAGGTACATGGTGGTCTTTCCGTCTTCTTGCCGTTACTTGTCAGCCCCGAAGCGCGTTGCCACTCTGGTCGAAGCGGTGGATGCGCGCGGGGTCCGGTACCAGCGACACGCGGTCGCCGGCATGCAGGCTCAATTCGCCGATGTAGCGCGCCGTCAGCATGCCGTGCGGGCCGGCATCGACATAGAGGAAGGTGTCGCTGCCGAGATGCTCGGCCACCGCGATCGTGCCCTGCCAGCCGCCGGCGCCGTCGCGCTCGATCTTGAGGTGCTCCGGCCGGACCCCGATCGTCGCGGCCCCCTTCTGCGATGCGGGTTCGCCGGTGACGAAATTCATCTTGGGCGAGCCGATGAAGCCGGCGACGAAGAGATTGGCAGGACGCTCATAGAGCTCCAGGGGCGAACCGTATTGCTCGATCTTGCCGCCGTTGAGCACGACGATCTTGTCGGCCATGGTCATGGCCTCGACCTGATCGTGAGTGACGTAGATCGCGGTGGTGCCGAGCTGCTTCTGCAGCCTCGTCACCTCGATGCGCATCTGCACACGCAGCGCAGCATCGAGATTGGAGAGCGGCTCGTCGAACAGGAACGCCTTGGGCTCACGCACGATGGCGCGTCCGATCGCGACGCGCTGGCGCTGACCGCCGGAGAGCTCGCGCGGCTTGCGGTCGAGATAGGGCGTGAGGTTCAGCGTCGCGGCGGCCGCCTCGACCTTGCGATTGGTCTCGTCCTTGGACAGGCCCGCCATCTTCAGGCCGAAGCCGATGTTGCCGCGCACGCTCATATGCGGATAGAGCGCGTAGGACTGGAACACCATCGACAGCCCGCGTTTGGCCGGTGGCGTGTCGACGACGTTCTTGCCGTCGATCAGGATGTTGCCGCCGGTGACGTCCTCGAGACCGGCGATCAGCCGCAAGAGCGTGGTCTTGCCGCAACCGGAGGGACCGACGAACACCACGAAGGAGCCATCGGCAATGTCGAGGTCGGCGCCCTTGATGATGTGCACGGGGCCGAAGGATTTCTGTACGCCCTGAAGTGTGATCTGACCCATGATCCGGCAGCCCCTCTACTTCACCGCGCCGAAGGTGAGCCCGCGCACGAGCTGCTTCTGGCTGAACCAACCGAGGACGAGAATGGGCGCGATCGCCAGCGTCGAGGCCGCCGACAGCTTTGCCCAGAACAGCCCTTCCGGGCTGGAATAGGAGGCGATGAATGTGGTGAGCGGCGCGGCATTCGAGGTCGACAGATTGAGCGTCCAGAACGCCTCGTTCCAGGCCAGGATCAGGTTGAGGAGCAAGGTCGATGCGAGCCCCGGGATCGCCATCGGCGTCAGAACGTAGACGAGCTCGCGGCCGATGGTGGCGCCGTCCATGCGCGCGGCTTCCAGGATGTCGCGCGGGATCTCCTTGAAATAGGTGAACAGCATCCAGATCACGATCGGCAAATTTCCGAGGCACAGGATGAAGACGAGGCCGATGCGGGAGTCCAGCAGCCCGAAAGTCTTGTAGATCAGGTAGATCGGCACCAGCACGCCGACCGGCGGCATCATCTTGGTCGAGAGCATCCAGAGCAGGATGTCCTTGGTGCGCTTGGTCGGCGAGAACGCCATCGACCAGGCCGCGGGAATCGCGATCAGGAGCGCGATCAACGTCGAGCCGCCGGCGATGATGATCGAGTTCATCGCGTGGTGCAGATAGTCGCTGCGCTCCTGGACGGTCGCGTAGTTTTCCGTGGTCCAGTGGAAGAACAGGAAGGACGGCGGTATCGCGAACGCCTCGAGCTCGGTCTTGAAGCTCGCCAGCATCATCCACAGGATCGGGAAGAAGATCAGGAAGCCGAAGAACCACGCCCCGATCGTCGAGACCACCACCCGCTGTGTCGTTGACTTGCGCGCCATGATGTCAGGCTTCCAGGTTGCGGCCGACGATGCGGACGAGGAAGAAGGCGACGACGTTGGCGATCACCACCGCCACGAGGCCGCCCGCCGAGGCGCTGCCGACGTCGAACTGGATCAGCGCCTGCGAGTAGATCAGGAAGGCGATGTTGGTGGTTTGCAGGCCCGGCCCTCCGCCGGTCGTGACGAAGATCTCGGCGAACACCGTCAGCAGGAAGATGGTCTCGATCAGGATCACCACGGTAATGGGCCGCGCCAGGTGCGGCAGCGTGATGTAGATAAAGGTCGAGACCGCGCTGGCGCCGTCCATCTCGGCGGCTTCCTTCTGCTCCTCGTCGAGTGACTGCAGCGCGGTCAGCAGGATCAGGGTCGCGAACGGCAGCCACTGCCAGGCGACGATCAGGATCACCGAGAACAGCGGCACGTCGTTGAACCAGTCGACCGGCGTCAGCCCGACCAGTTTGGCGAGCCAGGCGAACAGGCCCGACACCGGGTGCATCAGCAGGTTCTTCCAGACCAGCGCGCTCACCGTGGGCATCACGAAGAACGGCGCGATCACCATCAGCCGGACGAAATTGCGTCCGATCACGGGCTGGTCCATCAGCAGCGCCAGCGGAATGCCGAGCAGGATCGTCAGCGCCAGCACGGAGCCGACCAGCACCAGGGTGTTCCGTAGCGAGGCAAGGAAGGCAGGATCCGTGAGGAAGTAACGGAAATTTTCCAGGCCGACGAAGGATTCCGAGCCGGGATCGAGCAGGCTGTAATGCAGGGTCGAAAAATAGATCGTCAGCGCGAGCGGGACGATCATCCAGATGAAGAGCAGCCCGACCGCCGGCGTCAGAAGCGAGCGCGCAAGAAACTGCGTCTGCCGGGTTGCCATCAACGCTTCTCCGCTGGCGGGAAGAAGGCGGCCATCCATCCGGGATGGTGGATGGCCGCGAGTCTGAGCTCAGGAGGAAGAGCTCGGGTTCACTTGATGTAGCCGGCGCGCTTCATCTCGCGCTCGGTCGCGGTTTGCGCGGCGGTCAGCGCGGCATCGACCGTCATTGATCCCGCAAGCGCGGCCGAGAACTGCTGGCCCACCTGCGTGCCGATGCCCTGGAATTCAGGGATCGCGGCATATTGCACGCCGACATAAGGCACCGGCTTCACCGTCGGCTTGTTCGGATCGGCGGCATCGATCGAGGCCAGCGTCAGCTTCGCGAAGGGAGCGACCTTCAGATAGTCCTCGTTCTGGTAGAGCGAGGTGCGCGTGCCCGGCGGCACGTTGGCCCAGCCCTCCTTCGACGCGACGAGCTTGGTGTAGTCCTTGCTTGTCGCCCAGGCGACGAACTTCTCGGCGGCCTCCGTCTTCTTCGAGCCGGCGGGGATCGCAAGGTTCCAGGCCCACAGCCAGTTGGCGTTCTTGCCGAGGCCAGTGTTGGGCGCGAGCGCGAACCCGACCTTGTCGGCCACCTTGGAGTCCTTTGGGTTGGTGACGAAGGACGCCGCGACCGTGGCGTCGATCCACATCGCGCATTTGCCGGCATTGAACAGCGCCAGATTCTCGTTGAAGCCGTTGGAGCTCGCGCCGGGAGGGCCGGCTTCCTTCATTAGATTGACGTAAGTCGTCAGCGTCGTCTTCCATTCCGGCGTGTTGAATTGCGGCTCCCACTTCTCGTCGAACCAGCGCGCGCCGTAGGAATTGGCCATGGCCGAGAGGAACGCCATGTTCTCGCCCCAGCCGGCCTTGCCGCGGAGGCAGATGCCATAGGTACCGGCGCTCTTGTCGGTCAGCTTCTTGGCGGCGTCGATCACGAAATCCCAGGTCGGCTTCTCCGGCATCTTCAGGCCGGCCTTCTCGAACAAATCGGTGCGGTACATCACCATCGAGCTTTCGCCGTAGAACGGCGCGGCATAGAGCTTGCCGTCGGCGGAGACCGCATCCTTGATCTTGGGCAGGAGGTCGGCGACGTCATAGTCGGCGCCGAGATTGGTGAGCGGCACCAGCCAGCCCTTCTTGGCCCAGATCGGCACCTCGTAGGTGCCGATGGTGAGCACGTCGAACTGGCCGCCCTTGGTGGCGATGTCGGTGGTGACGCGCTGGCGCAGCACGTTCTCCTCCAGCGTCACCCATTTCAAGGTGATGTCTGGATTTTTCTTAGTGAATTCGCTCGTGAGCCCCTGCATGCGGATCATGTCGCCATTGTTGACGGTGGCGATCGTCAGGGTCGTTTCGGCCATCGCGGGGACGGCCAACAGCAGGCAAGACGCGCCGCAGACGGCGCCCAGGACATGTTTCACGGTGACCTCCCTAGAGTCGCGCTTTGAGCATATGCCCACGCGTTGAGCGTATGTTCAACGCAAGGAAGGACTGTTGTCAAGCAGGCCGAGGGGACGATCCCGCAACTTATGAGTGCTGCGGTGCGGGAATGATGCGAGGTGCCCCCTCACCCAACCTGTCAGTGATGTCTCCGAACAGGTGTCAGCCATGTGCCCGGACTGAACAGAACGCGAGGCATCCAGTACTCCGTGCCGTCTATTGGTTTGCCTTAAGTCAGGCCGCGGCGTACTGGATCGTCCGCCTTCGCGGACGATGACAGTGGTGTGGGGAGCATGACCGTCCGCCTCGCGGTACGACCAGGAAGCGCCCTACCGCTCCAGGATAGCCCGCGCGGTGGCCTCGTCCGTGATCAATCCGTTGATCAGGCCACCGCTCAGCGCCGCAGCGATTGCCGGCACCTTGGCGGCGCCGACCGCGGCGCCGATCGTCGTGGTCTTCGCCGGCACCTCCGGCGGGATGCTGGTCAGGCGCTTGTTGGTGCCGGATTTGAGCAGGCGGCCCTTGGAATCATAGGCCCAGCCGGTGATCTCGCCGATGGCACCCAGTCGCATCATCTCGAACAATTCGTCACGCGTAACGAAGCCGTCGACATGGACCTGCGCCTTCTGGTCCATCTGGCCGATGCCGACGAGGCGCAAATCGGCCCGAACCGCGACCGCCTTCACCTTCGCGATCGGCTCGATGCGGACCATCTTGTTGCGCTCGTCCTCCGACGACATCAGGAACGGCAAGGGCATCGGATAGTGCCGCGCGCCGGTGCGGTCGGCGAGCCGGCCGACGGTGTCGTAGAAGCTTGCCGAGCCGTCGGCGGAGATGTTGCCGACCAGCGAGACGATCTGGTGGTTGGGCCGGTCGATCGGCGTGACGCGCTCGACCGCCGCACGCACCGCGCGGCCCGTGCCGAGCGCAACGATGACAGGCGTCTCCGAGCGTAGTGTGGAATCGAGCAGGTTGGCGCAACGTTCGGCAATGCCCGCGGTGGCCTGCGGCGCTGCAAGGTCGGACGGTACCACCTCGCAATGAACGAGATGAAAGCGCTGCTTCAGCCGCGCCGCCAGTTCCATGCAGGCGGCGATGGGATGCTCGAGCCGGAACGTGATCAGCCGCTCGGCGAGGCACAGCGACACCAACCGCTGCGCCGAGGCGCGCGAGACCTGGAGCATCTTTGCGATCTCGTCCTGGGTGTGGCCGGCAATGAAATAGAGCCAGCCGGCGCGCGCGGCGTCGTCGAGCCTTGATTTCTCGTTCTCGGCGGCCATGCGGGCTTTATGCCCCCTTCCAGAAATCGCTCATGCGCCCGAAGACCCGATCGGCCCCGGCAGCGGACAATATAGCCTGCCCGTCCCGGCCGCTGTAATGGCCTCCACCGACGAATCCCCAGACCGTCATGCCGGCCGCCTTGCCCGCCTGCACGCCGCTGACGCTGTCCTCGATCACCAGCGTGCGCGCGGGCGCGGCCCGCATCTGCTCGGCTGCATGAAGGAAGAGATCGGGCGCGGGCTTGCCGTGCCTGACCATCTGCGCCGTGTAGATGCGATCGTCGAACAGCGGCCTGAGGCCGGTGACGTCGAGCGAGAGCGACACGCGATCGATATCGCTTGACGAGGCCAGGCAGAACGGCACCGTCAGTCCCGACACCACGCCCCCCACCCCAGGGATCGGTTCGAGAGCAGCGGCAAACGTCTGAAGCACGCGCGACTTCAATCGCGGCAGAAAACCGTCCGGCACGATTTGCCCGAGACCGCGATAATGCTGCTCGATCGCCTTGGTACTGCGCCCGAGAAAGAGCTCGAGCGCCTGTGCCTCGCTGAGCGCGAAGCCGAATTCGCCCAGCACTTCGGACAGACAGCGACAGCTCAACAGCTCGCTGTCGACGAGCACGCCGTCGCAGTCGAAGATGATCAGATCGGGGTTTGGCCGGCCCTGCTCCATCCGGCCATTCGATCATATACCCACCGGCTGGGCAATAGCTCAGGCGAGGTAACCGCCCCCCGCGTCCTTGCCCACCCTAAGAGAGTCCCCTCACCTGCGCTGATTATACACGTCGATGCAGACCGCACCCAGCAGCACCAGCCCCTTGATGACCTGCTGGTAGTCGATGCCGATGCCGAGGATGGACATGCCGTTGTTCATCACCCCCATGATCATGGCGCCGACCACCGCACCGCCGACACGCCCCACCCCGCCATAGGCCGAGGCGCCGCCGATGAAGCAGGCGGCGATGACGTCGAGCTCGAAGCCGAGGCCGGCCTTCGGGGTCGCGGTGTTGAGGCGCGCGGCGAAGACGAGGCCGGCGAGCGCGGCCAGCACGCCCATGTTGACGAAGGTGAAGAAGGTCAGCCGCTCGGTCTTGATGCCCGACAGGCCTGCCGCCTTGGCGTTGCCGCCGACCGCGTAGATCTGCCGGCCGATCACGGTGCGGCGGGTGACGAAGCCGTAGAGCGCGATCAGGGCGCTCATGATCACCAGCACGTTGGGCAGGCCGCGATAGGTTGCGATCAGATAGGTGAAGTACAGCACTGCACAGGCGAGCACGACACTCTTGCCGAGGAAGAACGCGTAGGGCTCGACTTCGATTCCATGCGACACTTCACGCGCGCGGCTCTTGGCGCTGGCATAGACCAGGCCAAGCGCCAGCACCGCGCCAATCAGCATCGACGTCGGATGCAGCGTGCCGGTCTCGGGCAGCAGCTCCGGAATGAAGCCCGACGACAGCTTCTGGAACGTCGACGGGAACGGGCCCAGCGACTGCCCCTGCAAAACGGCAAGTGCGAGGCCCTTGAACACCAGCATGCCGGCCAGGGTCACGATGAAGGACGGGATCTTGAAATAGGCCACCCAATAGCCCTGCGCTGCGCCGATCGCCGCACCCAACAGCAGGCAGGCGATGAAGGCGAGCGTGTAGTCGACCTTGTAGGTCACCATGAGCAGCGCGGCGACCGCGCCGACGAAGCCCGCGACCGAGCCGACCGAGAGGTCGATATGCCCGGTGACGATCACCAGCAGCATGCCCAGCGCCATGATGACGATGTAGCTGTTCTGCAGCACCAGATTGGTCAGGTTGAGCGGCTGCAGCAACGTGCCGCCGGTCATGACCTGGAAGAACAGCATGATCGCAATCAGCGACATCAGCATGCCGTAGTTCCGCAAATTGTTCTTGATGAAGCTGCCGTGGCGGCGCTCCTCGGGCAGCGAAACCGTCTTGTCGGTCATGGCTGCGATCCTCCCATCTCCGCGGCCTCGACCGCGCCGTTACCGTTGCTTCGTTCGTTGCGCATGATGGCGCGCATGATCTTTTCCTGTGTCGCTTTAGCGCCCGGGAACTCGCCGACGAAGGCGCCGTCGTTCATGACGCAGATGCGATCGCAGATGCCGAGCAGCTCGGGCATCTCCGAGGAGATCACCACCACGCCGCGGCCGGCCTCCGCCAGCTCGTTGATGATACAGTAAATCTCGTATTTGGCACCGACGTCGATACCCCTTGTCGGCTCGTCCAGGATCAGAACCTTGGGGTCGGTCATCAACCATTTGGACAGCACGACCTTCTGCTGGTTCCCGCCGGAGAGCTGGCCGGTCTCCTGGTAGACGTCGGAGCAGCGGATGCGCATGCGGTTGCGGTAGTCGCTGGCGACCTTCAGCTCGGCGATGTCGTCGATCACCCGCCCCGGCGCGACCTGGTCAAGGCTTGCGAGCGTAATGTTCTTGCGCACGTCGTCAGCCAGGATCAGGCCGAGCTGCTTGCGGTCCTCGGTGACATAGGCAAGGCCGGCGTCAATGGCGGCAGCAACGCTCGGCAGCACGATCTCATGGCCCTCGAGGGCGATGCGGCCGCTGATATTGCTACCCCAGGAGCGGCCGAACAGGCTCATGGCGAACTCGGTACGACCAGCGCCCATCAGGCCGGCGATGCCGACGACCTCGCCGCGCTTGACGCCGAAATTGACGTTCTTGATCACCTGCCGCTCGGGATGGATGGGATGATAGACCGACCAGTTCGAAACCTCGAGCACGGGTTCGCCGATCTTCGCGCTGCGCTCGGGGAAGCGATGGGCGAGATCGCGGTTGACCATGCTGCGGATGATGCGGTCTTCCTGGATCGGCTCGGCGCGGCAGTCGATGCCGTCGACGGTGCGACCGTCGCGCAGCACGGTGATGTGGTCCGCGACCTTGGCGACCTCGTTGAGCTTGTGCGAGATCAGGATCGAGCCGATGCCCTGCTCGCGGAATTTCATCAGGCGTTCCAGCAAGGCTGCGCTGTCAGCCTCGTTCAGGCTCGCGGTCGGCTCGTCCAGGATCAGCATGCGGACGCGCTTGGACAGCGCCTTGGCAATCTCGACCAGCTGCTGCTTGCCGACGCCGAGATCGGTGATCAGCGTATCCGGCGATTCCTTCAGACCGACCTGCGCCAGAAGCTCGCGGGTGCGCCGGTAGACCTCGTTGCGATCGATGACGCCGAACTTTGACGGCGGATGCGAGAGAAAGATGTTCTCCGCGATCGACATCAGCGGAATCAGCGCCAGCTCCTGGTGGATGATGATGATGCCGAGCGCCTCGGAATCGTTGATGTCGCGGAAGCGGCGCTCCTCGCCCTCGAAGACGATGGTACCCTCGTAGCTACCTGCGGGATAGACGCCGCTCAGCACCTTCATCAAGGTCGATTTGCCGGCGCCGTTCTCGCCGACGAGGGCGTGGATCTGGCCAGCCTCGACCGAGAAGTTGACGTCGCGAAGCGCCTGCACGCCGGCAAAGCTCTTGCTGACGTTGCGCATCTCCAGCATGGCGGTCATCGTGTCATATCCCATCCTTTACTTCACCTCTCCCCGCTTGCGGGGAGAGGTCGATCGGGTAGCGATCGGGTGAGGGGGAGTCTCCGCAAGAACAACTCTCACCGCCCTCGTGGAGAGTCCCCCTCACCCCAACCCTCTCCCCTCAAGCGGGGAGAGGGAGAAGAGAGAGTCTTACTGGAACTGCGCCTTCTTGTAATAGCCGCTGTCGACCAGCATCTTCTCCCAATTGTCCTTGTACACCACGACCGGCTTCAGGAGATAGGACGGCACGGTCTTGACGCCGTTCTCATAGGTCTTGGTGTCGTTGACCGTGACCTGCTTGCCGGCGAGCGCCGCGTCAACCATGTCGGCGGTTACCTTGGCGAGATCGCGTGTATCCTTGAAGATGGTCGAATACTGGTCGCCCCGCAGCATCGCCTTGATCGATGGCACTTCGGCGTCCTGGCCGGAGATGATCGGCATCGGCTGGTCGGCGCTGCCATAGCCGACGCCTTTCAGCGAGGAGATGATGCCGATCGAGAGGCCGTCATAGGGCGACAGCACGGCGTTGACCTTCTTGTTGCCGTAGTAGGCGCTGAGCAGATTGTCCATGCGGGCCTGGGCGGTGGCACCGTCCCAGCGCAAGGTCGCGACCTTGTCCATGCCCATCTGGCCGGAGGCAACCACGAGCTTGCCGCTGTCGATATAGGGCTTCAGGACGCTCATCGCGCCGTTGTAGAAGAAGTAGGCGTTGTTGTCGTCGGGCGAGCCGCCGAACAGCTCGATGTTGAACGGGCCCTTGCCCTCCTTGAGGCCAAGCCCCTTCTCGATCGATTGCGCTTGCAACACGCCGACCTGGAAATTGTCGAAGGTCGCGTAATAGTCGACGTTCGGCGTGCCGCGGATCAGGCGGTCATAGGCAATCACGGTGATGCCTTTTGCTTTCGCCTGCTTGAGCACGTCGGACAGCGTGGTGCCGTCGATCGCGGCAATCACCAGCGCCTTGGCGCCCTTGGTCACCATGTTCTCGACCTGCGAGAGCTGGTTCGGAATGTCGTCCTCGGCATATTGCAGATCGGTGTTGTAGCCGCGCTCCTTCAGCACCTTGACCATGTTGTTGCCGTCGTCGATCCAGCGCGCCGAAGACTTGGTCGGCATGGCGATGCCGACGGTCGCCTTGTCCTGCGCGAAGGCGGTGACGCCTGCGGCCATCGTTGCGGCGCCGGCCAGCGCCAATGCGAGAAATGTCGTCTTCAATTTCAACATGCTTCACTCCCTTTGGGTGTCAGACTGTTTCTTCATTTCGTCGAGTACAGAGGTAGAGGTCGGCTTCGGATCTCCTATGCGAGCTTGACATCAGGCTCCGCACGCCCACGTGCGGATGCCTCCAACAGAAAGGTGCAGCCGGCCTGCGGATCGCCGGCACGCGCCGCCGCGTCCATATCCTGCCAGGCGGACGTAACGAGCAGGCGCGACAGATCGGGACCGACGAAAGCGGGACAGCTCGCCTGCCTGGCCGGCACGCGCAGCGAGCGCAAGCGCTCGCCTTGCGGAGAATAGACATCGACGCGGCTGGCGCCCCAGCAGGCGTTCCAGATCCGACCGTCGGCGTCGCACACCGAACCGTCCAACCCGCCGATGCCGGTATGGCGCAACAACACCTCCGGCTCGCCACGCGGCAGGCCGGTGGCCGGATTGAGCGGCACCGCATAGAGCACGGCCCGCGCGGTGTCGGTGAAATAACCTGTGGCGCCGTCCGGCGAGAAGCAAATCGAGTTCGGAATGCTGATGCCGGGAAACAGCGTCGAAATCTTGCCGCGGTGGAGCGCGTAGATTGCGCCAGCACCCCGTTCGGCCTTGCGCCCCATGGTGCCGATCCAGAACGTGCCGGATTGATGCACGCGGCAATCATTGGAGCGCGTCGTGGGATTATCCGCTTCGAGCGGACAGAACAGCGTCATCGCGCCATCGGCCACGTTGCGGATGTAACAACCATCCTCCGCGACGACCAGCTGGCGCTCGGCATCGATCCGCCCAAGTGCGCTCGCCATCCGGCCAAGCGCGTGAATGCGGATGCTGCCGCTGCCGAGATGCGCCTCGAACAGGCGCCCCTCGCGAATGTCGAACCACCAGGCGGTGTCGGTGGTGACGTCATAGGTCGGCCCTTCGCCGAGGTGACAGTGTTCGGCAGAGAGAACGGAGGTCGGCACCTCTTCCATCATGACGTCCTCACTGCGAAGCGATAGACGGTATGATGGCGATAGACCTCGCCGGGGACAAGCCGAGGGCTCGGGAAATCCGGCCGGTTCGGTGCGTCAGGCCAGATGTGCGGCTCCAGGCAGATGGCGTCCGACTGCCGGATGAGCTTGCCGCCCTTACCTGAAATCGTGCCGTCGAGATAGTTGCCGGAATAGACCTGAAGGCCGGGCTGATCGGTGAGCAGCTCCATGATGCGTCCCGAGCGCGGCGCCTCCAGCCGTGCAGCGAGCGCGAGCTTGCCGTCACGGCCCAGGCAGTAGGTGTGGTCATAGCCCCTGCCGTTCTGCAATTGCTGATCGCTCTCGCGGATCCGCTCGCCAACCAGCCGAGGTTCGCGGAAATCGAACGGCGTGCCGGCGACGCTACGCGGCGACTCCGGCAGCGGAATGGCCGTGGGATCAATCGCGAGAAAATGCTCGGCGGCGACCATCAACCTATGATCGAGGATCAGTGTACCAGACGTCGCACCTTCCAGGTTGAAGAAGCTATGGTTGGTCAGGTTGACGATGGTCGGCCGGTCGGTCCGGGCTTCCATGGTCAACGACAGTTCGGTCGGGCCGGTGATGCGATAGGTCAGACGCACATCTAGCCGGCCGGGATAGTTTTCTTCGCCATGCGGACTGACATAGGTGAGCGTCACGGCAGGCTCGGCGCCCTCGTCGATCTCCGCGATCTCCCAGAGCTTGCGATCGAAGCCGTCGAGGCCGCCGTGCAGCGCATTGGGGCCGTTGTTGACGGGAAGCTGCACAGTCTCGCCGTCGAGCGAAAACTGCCCCTTGGCAATGCGGTTGGCGTAACGGCCGACGGTGGCGCCGAAGAATTTTCGTTCGGCGAGGTAACCGGCGAACGCGTCATGGCCAAGTACGACGTCGTCGTAGCCACCCTTGCCGTCCGGCGCGATCAGAGCCTGAAGCACCGCGCCATGGGTGATGATGCGCGCTTCGAAGCCGCCCTCCCCGCACAGCACGAAGCGCTCGACCTTGCGGCCGTCCGGCAGCGTCCCGAAAGCGTCTTTTGTTATTCTTGCGCCAGCCATGTCTAGTCCACAAACGGTTCGACGACGGTACGCTTGCCGAGCAGGAAAGCGTCGGCGACGAGACGAAGCGGTGCCAAATCGACATCGCTCGCGCCGGTCGCCGCGAGCTTAACGAAGCGACGGTACAGCTCGCAATATTCCTCATCGGGCGCGTCCGCAACAACCCTGCTGTCGACCTCCAAAATCCTGCCACCTCGGGACAATGTCATCCGGCCCTGATCGGTTTCGGCGACGATATCCCAGCTCTGCGGCCCGGTCTGGCGGAAATCGAACTCGGCCGTTACCGGCAGGCCGCTGATATCGGTCAGCGTCAGGTTGGCGGCAATCGGCGATTGGCAATTGGCCGGAAAGGCAAGCTCAGCCGCGGTGACGAACACCGGCTTTGGCAGGATGCGGGTCAGGATCGAGAGCGCGTTGATGCCGGGATCGAACACGCCGAGCCCGCCGGGCTCCCAAATCCAGGTCTGGCCGGGATGCCAGACGCGGACGTCTTCCTTCCAATTGATGTGCACCGACTTGATCCGGCGCGCAGCCAGCCATTCGCGGGCCGGCTCGACCGCCGGCGCATGGCGCGAATGCCAGGTCGCAAACAAAGTGCGCCTTGCTTCCGTCGCCATCGCGATCAGGGGATCGAGCTCGGCGACGCCGGTGCCCGGCGGCTTCTCCAGCATGACATGCTTGCCGGCGGCGAGCGCCGCGGCGGCCTGGGCACGACGCACCTGCGGCGGCGTGCAGAGCGAGACCGCGTCGATCGGCGGCCCCTTCTCCAGCAATTCCTCGATTGTGGCGAAATGCGGCAATCCCGGCAGCGAGGCGTTGCGGCTGGCGACGGCCACAAGCTTCGCGCCCGGTACCGCGCCGATCGCACCGAGGTGCTGGTCGCGCGCGATCTTGCCGAAGCCGACGATGGCGATACGAAGTTCAGTCACGATCTCTCTCCAGCTGGCGCGGACGGCGATGCCTCGGCCGGCGCGGTCTCGATCACCGTGCCTTCGTGACGGCGCATGCCGTTGTGAATGACGTAGACCATCGCCTCCGAGGCGGTTTCGGCATCGCCCGCCGCAATGGCATCGACGATCCTCTGATGCCAGAGCAGCACGGTGTCGCGGTCCTCTGGCTCGACCGGGGCACTGAGCAAGAACGAGGCGCGCAGCGCAGCCTCGATCACATGCCCGATCGAGCGCATGAAGAGATTGCCGGAGGCGCGCGCCACCGCAACGTGGAGCGCGAGGTCGGCGTCGGCAAACCCCACCGAGTCGGACGCTTCATGCCGCATGCGGTCGATGCACCGACGGAGCTCGGCAACGTCCTCCTCGGACCGGTGCATCGCAGCGAGAACGGCGGCGCGCGGCTCGACGGCCAGACGGATCTCGGCGAGGTCGTTGAGGAAGCGCTTGTCGATGCCGGCATCCAGATGCCAAGCCAAGACATCGGCGTCGAACATGTTCCAGGCCGCGCGCTCGCGCACGACGGTGCCGACCCGCGCCTTGGTCGTCAGCAGGCCTTTGGCGACCAGGGTCTTCACGCTCTCGCGCAGCACCGGGCGCGACACGCCAAACATCGCGATCATCTCGGCGTCACCGGGCAGTCGCGTCCCCTCCGCATGGCGGCCGGCGATGATGTCGACGCCAATCGAGCGGGCCACTTCCGCGTGGTTGGAGTGGGCCCGCCGCGTCGGGATGACGACGATGCGCGAGGTCATGTGGCTGCTCCTGCATTCTTCGCCACCGGTCGGCGCGCGAGCGCGACCAGCCCCTGCTGCAAGGCGATGAAGGCGAACAGCAGGATACCGGTCGCGATCTTAGTCCACCAACTCGACAGCGTGCCGTCGAAATTGATGTAGGTCTGGATCATGCCCTGGATCAGCACGCCGAGGAAAGTGCCGATCACCGACCCCTGCCCGCCCGTGAGCAGCGTGCCGCCGATCACGACCGCCGCGATGGTGTCGAGCTCGACGCCGACGGCGGAGAGCGAGTAGCCGGCGCTGGTGTAGAAGGAGAACACGATGCCTGCGATGCCAGCCAGTAGGCTCGACAGCATGTAGATCTTCACGGTCATCTTGCCCACCGCAACACCCATCAGGCTCGCGGTCGCCCGGCTGCCACCGAGCGCGTAGACATTGGCGCCGAACCTGGTGAGCTGCAGCAGCAGGGCGCCGCCGATCACGATCACCAGCATGATGATCGCGATTGCCGTCAGCCGCCCGCCGCCCGGCATTCGCAACGCGAAGTCCGACACGGTGGAGTAGACCGGCGCAGTGATCGGCACCGATTCCGTCGAGAGCAGGAAGCTCGCACCGCGTGCCAGGAACATGCCGGCCAGCGTGACGATGAACGGCGGCAAGTCGAAGACATGGATCACGGCGCCCATCGCAGCCCCGAATCCTGCCGAGAGCACGAGAACGGCGACGAAGGCGACCAAAGGCGGCACCCCCCAGCGCTCGATCGCCAATGCCACGAAGACGGTGGTGAAGCCGATCACCGAACCGACCGAGAGATCGATGCCGCCGGAGATGATGACGAAGGTCATGCCGGTCGCGACGATGCCGAGAAAGGCGTTGTCGGTGAGGAGATTGCCGACGACGCGGGTCGAGGCGATGTTGGGGAATTGCATCGCGCAGAGCGCAAAGCCCGCGACGAGCACGATCGCCGTGATGAGGACGGGCGGCAGGCCTTTCATGCTTTCGTCCTCCGCAGTCGCGCAGCGATTCCGGCAATGCCGGACAGTTTCGGCGATTGCAGCAGCAGCACCGCGAGCACCACCACCGCCTTGACCAGCAGGTTGAACTCCGGCGGATAGCCCGACAGCAGGATGCCGGTGTTCATGGTCTGGATGATCAGCGCGCCGAGTACGGCCAGAACGAGGCTGAAGCGGCCGCCGAACAGCGAGGTGCCGCCGATCACCACGGCGAGAATGGCATCGAGCTCGAGCCAGAGGCCGGCATTGTTGGCATCGGCTCCCATGATGTCGGCCGCTGCGATCACGCCCGCGAGCGCAGCGCAGACGCCGCACCAGACATAGACCGCCAGGATCATGACGCGAGTGCCGACGCCGGCAAGCTCGCTCGCCCGCGCATTGCCGCCGGTCGCCTCGATCAGGAGCCCCAGCGCCGAGCCCCGCACCACTGCGCCGGTGAGGATCAGCATGCCGAGCGCAATTGCGACCGGCACCGGCAAGCCGAAAATGGCGCCATTGCCGAGCCAGACCAGGTCAGGCGAAGAGAACGTCACGATTCGTCCTTCGGTGATGAGCTGGGCGATGCCCCGGCCCGCCACCATTAGAATCAGCGTCGCCACGATCGGCTGCATGCCGAGCACGGCGACGAGGAAGCCGTTCCAGAGGCCACAGACGAGCCCCGCACCAAGCGCGGCCGCCAGCACCACCGGCAGGCCATGGCTGTCTGCGAGGCTCGCCGCAATGGCGCCCGAGATCGCCATCACCGCACCGACCGACAGGTCGATGCCGCGTGTCGCGATCACCAGGACCATACCGAGCGAGAGCAGCGCCACCGGTGTGCCGCGGTTGAGCACGTCGATCAGGCTGCCGAACAGCCGCCCGTCCTGGAGCCGCAGGTCGAAGAACTGCGGCGAAACCACGCGATCGACCGCCAGGATGACGACCAGCGCGAGGATCTGGGCAAGGCCGCGGCGCGGCAGCAGCGCTGTCATGCCCGCCCCTCATGCGCGATGGCTTTGCCGTCGGCGGCGATGGCGGCGAGAATGTTGCCGACATCGATCGCCTCGCCCGCGAGATCCTCGACATGCGCGCGGTCGCGCAGCACCACGACGCGGTCGGAATAGGTCACGATCTCATCGAGCTCGGAGGAAATCACGAGCAGCGCCAGACCGTCGTCGCAGAGCTCGCGGATCAGGCGGATGATCTCGGCATGCGCGCCGACATCGATGCCGCGGGTCGGCTCGTCCAGCACCAGGAGCCGCGGCGAAGTCGCAAGCCAGCGCGCCAGTAGCACCTTTTGCTGATTGCCGCCCGACAGCAGACCCACCGGTCGCTCCGTATCGGGCGGGCGGATGTCGAGCGTTTTGACGTAACGACTCGCGATCTCATCCTGCTCGCGGCGCGACAATGGGCGATGCAGGCCGCGCTTGGCCTGGAGCGCGAGCACGATGTTCTCACGCACGCTGAGCTCGGCGACGATGCCGTCGGTCTTGCGCTCCTCCGGGCAATAACCAAAGCCGTGGCGCACGCCGTCGCGCGGCGACTGGAGCCGCACAGGCGCGCCCTCCACCCTCGCCTGCCCGTGATCGGCGCGCTCGGCGCCGAACACCAGCCGCGCCGTCTCGGTGCGGCCCGAACCGAGCAGGCCGGCAAGGCCGACGACCTCGCCATGGCGTAGCTCGAGATTGAACGGCGCGACATAGCCGGCCTTGCCGTAACCCTCGAAGCTCACGCAGACCTCGCGCGGCTTGTGCTCGGCGGCAGAAGCACGCGCACTGGTGGTCTCGGCCAGTTCGCGGCCGAGCATCATCCGGATCAGATCGAGCCGCGGCAACGAAGCCGTCTCGCGTTCGCCGACCAGGCGGCCGTTGCGCAGCACCGTGATGCGGTCGGAGATCTCGTAGACCTGGTCGAGGAAATGGCTGACGAAGACGATGCCGATGCCACGCGTTGCGAGCTGGCGCATGATGCCGAAAAGGATCTCGACCTCGTGGCGGTCGAGGCTCGCGGTCGGCTCGTCCAGGATCAGCACGCGCGCGGAAAGATCGACGGCCCGCGCGATCGCGGTGACGTGCTGCACTGCGACGGAATAGCTGCCGAGCGGTGCGGCGACGTCGATGTCGAGGCCGAAATCCGCGAGTAGCGCCTTGGCGCGACGGCGCATTTCGCCCTCGCGCACGATGCCGAAGCGCATCGGCTGGCGATCGAGAAACAGGTTTTGCGCCACCGAGAGGTTCGGCAGCAGATTGACCTCCTGATAGACCGTGGCGATGCCGGCCTGAAGTGCGGCCTTGGCCGAGCGCGGGGCGATTTCTTCGCCGCCGATCCTGACAATGCCGGCGTCGCGCGGAAAAACGCCGGTGATTACCTTGATCAGCGTGGATTTGCCGGCACCGTTTTCGCCGAGCAGCGCATGGATCTCACCGGCGCGCAGCGTGAAGTCGACCTCCTGCAACGCGCGCACAGCACCGAAGCTCTTGCTGATCCTGCGTACCTCCAGCAGTTGCGGAGCAGGATCGAAGCTGGTCTCCATGGCAAATTCACTCCCACCGGCGCCCGCCCATGATGCGGACACCCAGCATATTCGTTCACGCAGCAGTTTCGAAGGGGGCGCCGGACCGCAAGGAGCGGTCCGGCGCGACGTCCGCCTCAGTAGCCGAGGCCCTTCTTGCTGTCGTAAATCTTCTGCGGATCATCGGCGGCGGTATAGAGCTTGGACTCCGTCTGGATCCATTTCGGCGGAACCGTGCCCTTCCCCTTGAACGCCGCGATCGCATCGAGCGCAGGGCCGGCCATGTTCGGCGTCAGTTCGACGGTCGCATTGGCTTCGCCGGCGGCCATCGCCTTGAAGATGTCGGGGACGGCGTCGATGGAGACGGTGAGAATCTCCTTGCCGGGCTTGAGACCGGCTTCCTTCATCGCCTGGATCGCGCCGACCATCATGTCGTCGTTGTGCGCGTAGACGGCGCAGATCGACTTGCCGCCGCCTTCGGCCTTGATGAAGCTTTCCATCACCTCCTTGCCCTTGGCGCGGGTGAAGTCGCCGGTCTGGCTGCGTACCACCTTCAGGTTCGGATGCTTGGCGATGGCGGTGTCGAAACCCTTCTTGCGGTTGGCCGCGACGCTGGCGCCGACCGTGCCCTGCAATTCGACGATGTTGCAGGCCTTGGTCCCGACGGTCTTGGCGAGCCAATCGCCGGCGACGGCGCCTTCGTGCACGCTGTCGGAGGTGACGGCGGTGAGATAGAGATCCTTGCCGGAGGGATCGATGTCGCGGTCGAGCAGCACGACCGGGATCTTGGCTTCCTTGGCTTCCTTCAGCACCGAATCCCAGCCGGTCGAGACAACTGGCGCAAGGAAGATCGCATCGACGTTCTGCGCGATGAAGGAGCGGATCGCCTTGATCTGGTTCTCCTGCTTCTGCTGGGCGTCGGCGATCTTGAGATTGACCTTGCGCTTGGTCGCTTCCTGCTTGGAGACCGACGTCTCGGCCGCACGCCAGCCGGATTCCGATCCGATCTGCGAGAAGCCGATGGTGAGCTCGGCGGCATTCGCCGGCAGCGCGAGCAGCAACGCGGCCGTGGCGCTGGCCGCAAAGAGGGCTTTGAGGGTCATCAGACGTGTCTCCCAAGATGTTATCCGGGGTGTTCATCGGTAGCATGACACCCTCAGGCCGCCCTTCGAAGCGGCGGGAGGCACTATTTCACGGAAGATGGGTTCCGACTAGTCATATTATTTGACTATTTGGAGGAATGATTTGGGCACGCGAAGCTGATTGCGCAGAAGACACGCTCAGCGCGATCTTGAGCCATGGATGCAACGCGGAGATGAAGGCAATTGTGCGAGGATTGGGATGAGGGAGTCTCCGCGAGGACGGTGACAGACGAACCCGCACCCCCTCCGCGTCCTTGCGCGCGCAACGAAGCAATCCAGAATTTGTCCGCGGAGGGACTCTGGATTGCTTCGCTGCGCTCGCAATGACGATGTGGATAGAGTTCTGCGTCTTTCGACCAGATCGCCTCGTGGAGGATCCCCTCACCCGAATTTGCGCTTCGCGTAAATTCGACCTCTCCCCGCAAGCGGGGAGAGGTGGAGGAGGCCGGCGCTAGATCACCTTCCGCTGCGCCAGATTCTTCATCAGTGCACTGAAACCAAAGGTCCAGGGCTCACACTCGTCGCTGGTGCGCATGCGGTTGACGAGCTTGCCGAGCTCAGGCGCGGCGATCGTGACGATGTCGTCGCGCTTGTGGGTGAAGCCCTGCCCCGGCGCGTCGCGATCCTTGACCGGTGCGAACATCGTGCCGAGGAACAGCACGAAGCCGTCGGGATATTGATGCACCTTGCCGATGGTTTGCTCAACGAGATCGGTCGGATCGCGGCTGATCATGCTGATTGAGGAATGGCCGTCGAGAACAAAACCGTCCATGCCCTTCACGTTCAGGCTGATGTCGAGCTTGCGCGCATCATCGAGCGTAAAGCTGTCGTCGAACAGGCGCAGCAACGGGCCGATCGAGCACGAAGCGTTGTTGTCCTTGGCCTTCGACAAGAGCAGCGCCGAGCGGCCCTCGAAGTCACGCAGGTTCACGTCGTTGCCGAGCGCGCCGCCGACGATCTTACCTTTGCTCGATACGAACAGCACGAGCTCCGGCTCGGGATTGTTCCAGGTCGATTTCGGATGCAGGCCGGCATCCATGCCGGTGCCGACCGACGACAATGTCGGCGCCTTGGTGAAGACCTCGGCATCGGGGCCGATGCCGACTTCGAGATACTGGCTCCAGGCGTTCTGCTCGATCAGCACCTGCTTCAGGTGCATTGCCTGGTCCGAGCCCGGCTTGAGCTTCGACAGATCGTCGCCGATCAGCCGCGTCACCTCTTTGCGGATCGCCTCGGCCGAGGCCGGGTTGCCCTTGGCGCGCTCCTCGATCACGCGCTCCAGCATCGAGATGGCGAAGGTGACGCCGGCGGCCTTCAGCGTCTGCAGGTCGACGGGTGCAAGCAGCCACGGCTTTTTCGGATCGCGCCGGTCCGGCGGGGTGTTGGCCACGATGGCCTCGAGGTCGCCGATGCGCTCGCCCCCGGTCGCGGCAAGCGCCTTCGCCGGATTGTCCTCTTCGCAAAGTGCGCTGATGGTCGGAAATTTCGCCGTGACGTCGAAGACGCCATCACCACGCACAGCGACCACGGCGGGCCCATTCACTTGCGGCAGCCAGACGCGGCCGGCCAGCGTTCCCCTTGTGCCGTCCTCGGGAAGAAGATCCTTGACAGTCAGTGTCGTCATGGCCGCATCCTCGCTGTTTCTTCAATCGGCCGCGTTGAACGGCGGCCGACCTCATTGGCGAAGACCAATAAACGTCTGGTTCCGGATGTCCAGAGCAGCGGCGAAGGGCGGCTATGCCCCTGCCCGCGCCTTCCGCGCCGCAATCTGCTGCAGCGCCCAACGCGCGTTCTTGCGCACATCGGGATCGGAATCGTCGGCAATGACGGCCAGGAACGCCTCGCCATCCGGATGGGCGATCTCGCCAAGTGCGGCGGCGGCCTCTTTCCGCAAATTGGCATGGTCGTGGTTGATACAATTACCGATCGGGCGCACAGCACGCTCGATCTTCATCTTGCCGAGGCTGCGGATCGCCTTCAGCCGCACCTGCCAGAACTCGTCAGCGAGCGAGGCGACGAGCTGATCGGCTGCGATCGCACCATTCACGTTGAGGCCCAGCGTTTCTGCGGCCATCTCGCGCACCATCCAGTCGGCATCCTTCAGCGCGCGCGTGATCGTCTCCGCCGCGGGCTTCATCTGCGAGAACGCCAATGCGCTCACGGCGGCGCGGCGCACATGGGCGTCGGGATCATTGATCAGTGCGGTCAGCGCGGGGATCGATTCCTCCAGCTTCAGGAAGCCGATCACGCCGATCGCCTGCACCCGCACCGCAGCGTCCGAATCTTGCAGCGCCTCCAGCGCGGGCTTCAGCGTGTCCTTGCGACGCAGCTCCTTGAGTGCGCGCAGCGCGCCCATGCGAACGAAGGCATGGGGATGCCTCACCAGCGGCAGGATGACATCCGCGCAAGCGGGATCCTTGAATTCGGCCATGCCGTCGGCCGCGGCCGCCGCGACGATTCTCTCGGGGTCGACCAGCAGCTGAACGAGCGCGCCCGCGGCCTCCGGCCCGTCGAACTCGCCAAGTGCCATCGCGACCTGCTGGCGTACGCCGGCGTCAGGATCGGCGACCATGTTGGCGAGATGCGCAACCGCCGCGGGATCGCCGGAATGGCCAAGCGCGATGATGGCGACGCGGCGCTCGGCGGGATCTGCCGCCTGCAACCGCTCGTCGGCGTCTTCGAGATCATCGTAGGATTCGAACGGGCTCGACATGATCACCTCAACAGATAGGGAATGTTGACGGTGACGGCGCCGGTCGGGCAATCCGCCTCGCAAGGCATGCAGTACCAGCACTCGTCATAGGCCATGTAGGCCTTGTTGGTCATATCGCTGATGCGCAGCACGTCGAGCGGGCAGACGTCGACGCACACGGTGCAACCCTTGTCCGCGATGCATTTGGCGTCGTCGACGACCACCGGAACCGATGTCTGATAAGAAGCGAGAGGCATCGTTATCTCCTGTTTCTATTGTTGGCGGTGGATCAGGCGGTGGCGCGGATGCGCTGCTTGTCGTAGAGATCCTTCTCGTCGTCGGCGATCGGCACGACATAGGGCTCCACCGCACGCTTCTCGCTGGTCATCTTGCCGTCCTGCTTGCTCAGCAGCGTGTGGCAGAACCAGTTTTCGTTATCCTTCTCCGGGAAATCCGTGCGCCAGTGATAGAGGCCCCAACGGCTCTCTTCGCGGTAGAGCGAGGCGTGCGCGGCCATGTCGGCGCAGTCCATGATCGACCGCACTTCGAGCGCGCGGAGCAGTTCATGCGCGTTGCGCGCGATCATGCGCTCCTGCATGTCCTCCCGCGCCTCGGCAAGGCGGCGCATCCCGAGCTCGTATTTGCGGGTCACCTTCGGCGGCTGGAGATAGTCGTTGACGAGACGCCGGGTCTTGTACTCGATCTGGTTCGGCGGAATGCCGTCCTCGCGCTTGGTCGGCGCCATCACGCGTTCACGCTCCAGCGCGACGTCCGCAGCGTCGAATTCCGCGAAGTCATGACTGTCGGCGAACTCCATGGCGTCGATGCCGGCGACCGAGCCGTTGGTGAAGGCGCCGAGCATGTAGTTGTGCGGAACGCTCGCCATGTCGCCGGCGGCATAGAGGCCGGGCACGGTGGTGCGCGCGTTGTCGTCGACGAACACGCCGGAGGCGCTGTGACCGGAGCAGAAACCGATCTCGGAAATGTGCATCTCGATCGACTCGCTGCGGTAGTCGACGCCGCGCCCCTGCTGGAACAGACCGCGCGTCGGACGCTCGACCTTGTGCAGCGTCGATTCGATTTCCGAGATCGTATCCGGATGCAGGTGCTTGAGCTGGAGGAACACGGGACCTTTGCCGGACAGCAACTCGTTGTAAAACTCCAGCATCATCTGTCCCGACCAATAGTCGCATTCGATGAAGCGCGAGCCTTCGTTGTTCGCCGTGAAGGCGCCAAAGGGGCCGGCGACATAGGCGCAGGCCGGGCCGTTATAGTCCTTGATAAGCGGATTGATCTGGTAGCATTCGAGGTTCGCGAGCGCCGCCCCCGCGTGATACGCCATCGCATAGCCGTCGCCGGAATTGGCCGCGTTCTCGTAGGTCCCGAACATGTAGCCGGAGGTCGGCAGCCCCAGGCGGCCGGCTGCGCCCATGCACAGGATCACGGCCTTGGCCTTGATCACGAGCATCTCGGCGGTGCGGGTGTTGACGCTGACCGCACCGGCGATGCGGCCGTCGGCGGATTTGAGCAGCCTGGTCGCCATGTAGCGGTTGGAGATCAGGATGCGGGCGCGACGAAGCTGACGGTAGAGCGCCTTCTTCACGGTCTCGCCGTTCGGCATCGGCAGAACGTAGGTGCCGATATGGTGCACCTTCTTGACGGCGTAGTCGCCGTTCTCGTTCTTCAGGAAGCGGATGCCGAAACTGTCGAGCTCCTCGATGATCTTGTAGCAGTTCTGCGCGTATTTGTAGACCGCCTTCTGGTCGACGATGCCGTCATTGGCGATCGTGATTTCCTTGGTGTACTGCTCCGGCGTCGCGTAGCCGGGGATGACGGCGTTGTTGAGCCCGTCCATGCCCATCGAGATGGCGCCGGAGCGCTTGACGTTGGCCTTTTCGAGCAGGACGACGTTGGCCTTCGGATTCTTCAGCTTCGCCTTGAGCGCCGCCATCGGGCCGGCCGTGCCGCCGCCGATGACAAGCACATCACAGGAAACCTCCGAAAGTCCGTCGACGATCTGATCTAGTGCCATCGCTTGCTCCTGGTTCGCCGATGGTCGGCGCCTTTGCATCAGATTTGTTCAGGGGGCAGCCCGGCGATAGCAATTAGTTGTCGCCGGGATGCGATTTGCGCCTCAGCGCTCGACGAAGGCCTTTTCGATGACGAAATGGCCGGGCTGGCTGTGATTCCCCTCGACGAAGCCGCGCGCGGAAAACATCGCGTGGAGCTCGTCGAGCATCGCCGGACTGCCGCAGAGCATGATGCGATCGGTTTCGATATCGAGGCCGGATTGCCCGATGTCGTCGAACAGCTGATTGGAGGCGATCAGGTCGGTGATGCGGCCGCGGTTCCTGAACGGCTCGCGGGTGACGGTCGGGTAGTAGACAAGCTTGTCGCGGATCAGCGGTCCGAAGAATTCGTGATCACGCAGGCCGTCGACGACGTGCTCGCCATAGGCGAGCTCGGAGACCTGGCGGCAGCCATGAGCGAGCACGATGGTTTCGTAATTCTCGTAGACGTCGGGGTCCTTGATCAGGCTCGCGAACGGCGCAAGGCCCGTGCCGGTCGAGAGCAGCAGCAGGCGCCTTCCCGGAATGAGGTTGCCGGTGATCAGCGTGCCCGTCGCCTTGCGGCCGACCAGGATGATGTCTCCCTCCCTGATCTTCTGGAGGCGCGAGGTCAGCGGGCCGTCCTGCACTTTGATCGAGAAGAACTCGAGCGCCTCTTCGTGGTTGGCGCTCGCCATGCTGTAGGCCCGCATCAACGGCTTGCCCTCGACCTCGAGCCCGATCATGGCGAACTGGCCGTTCTGAAACCGGAAGCCGGGATCCCGCGTCGCAGTGAAGCTGAACAAGGAGTCGGTCCAGTGCCTGACCGACAGAACCGTTTCCTTCTGAAATGCGCTCATGGTCTCTCCTTGGCCATCGATGGCGCACAAGGTTTCGGAGAGACGGGAGTCCGGCAATGCGGAAGTGACATCGCCGGTCGATTAGTTTCACATTTCGTGGAGGGTGACTGAAGAGAAGGCAGCCCGCAGCGTGCCAGCGCCGGCAATTAGTTGCTATTCGCGTTCGCCTGTGGCGGCGTAGAAAGACGTCGGAGGTTCGTCATGACAATGACCTTGGTGACGCCGACAGTGGCCGACTATGAAGCAAGCGCCGACCTGGCCTCGCTCCTCGTCCGCACCACGCAGGACGACGCGCTCAGCGTCCCCGCCGAAAAACTCCGCCTCTCTTGCAAATGCGCGCACTGCACCCGCGCCCGCTTCGACGGCCGCTTTCCGGAAGCGTTTCCGGGCATCGCGATCATCGAGATCGGCGATCTCGGTTATGGGCTGAACATCTCGTTTTCGGATGGGCACAACAGGGGGATTTACCCGAAGCCGTATCTGCTGAGCTTGGCGGGGCGCTGACCCACCTTCAGTGTCGTCATTCCGGGGCGCCCGGAGGGCGAGCTCGGAATGACGCAGGAAGTTGCGCTTTCCGATCTGGCACGGACATTGCTCCTCTTTAGAACGGTTTGAACGTTCCGGAGGTAGACGATGTTGCAGGCGGCCAATGTGGTTCGCGGAGCTATTCCCCCGGCAGTCCGGCCTGCCGGCAGTTCCTCGCTGCTGCTCACCGAGAACCAGCAATGGATAGGCGGACCGCCGCCCTTGATGGACAAGCTCTCACCGCGCGAGCGAGAGCTGGTGCTGAAGCAGGGCCGGCGAAAGGTGCTCAACCGCGGCCAGACGCTGTTCAGCCAGGGCGGCAGGCATGACGGCATCTGGCTGATCGAGAGCGGCCGCATCCGGGTGTTCTACACCTCTCCGCTCGGCCGCGAGATCACGCTGGCCTACTGGCATGTCGGCAATTTCGTCGGTGGACCCGAGGTGTTCGAGGGCACCGTGCATCAATGGTCCGGCGTCGCGTCCAGCAATTGCAGCGTGGTGCACCTGCCCGGCAAGGAGCTGCGGTCCCTTGCCACCGAGATCCCGAACCTTGCAATCGGCCTCATCGAAGGCCTCACCTTCAAGGGCAAATGCTATTCGGCGCTGGCCCAAATGCTGGGAACGCGCTCGATCACGCAGCGTCTCGCACATCTGCTGCTGCATCTCGTCGAGCTCTACGGCGTCGACGATGCCGACGGCACCGTGATCGCCGCGGCCTTCACCCACGCCGACATCGCCCACATGGTCGGCGCCACGAGACAGTGGGTCACGATCAGTCTGAAGCGCATGCAGGAGAAGGGAATCGTCCTGACCAAGCGCTCGCAGATCGTGGTCTGCCGGACCGACGTGCTGGAGGAGATGCGAGGACACGCATCCGACTGAACGAGTTTGCGATCAGGCCCGGTGCACAGGCAAGCGGCTTTATAGTGCAGGACTGCTCAAGGAGTATGCAATCAGCTTTTCCCGGCAACTAATCGACTGCGGCGGTCATTCCGGATTTGCCCTGTCCGGGCCCTCACCCAATCATGGCAACCACAGCACATCCAACCGAATGAGGATGAGAATGGTCCGGCATCTTCCCACGCTCTCGATCGCGATGTCGGTGACGTCGCTGGCTCTCCTCCTCGCGCGGCCGGCTTCGGCGGAAACCGTCACGCTCGGCATCGGAACGCAGGACACCACGACCAACACGGTGACCGCAGGAGTCGTCATCCGTCAGCTGCATCTCCTCGAAAAATACCTACCGAAGGAGGGCAAATACGCCAAGATCAAGTTCGAGCTGGAATGGCAGAACTTCACCTCCGGCCCGCCCGTCACCAACGCGATGATGGCGAACAAGCTCCAGATCGGCATGATGGGCGACTATCCGCTGATCGTGAACGGCTTCACCTTCGAGAGCAACCCGGAGAGCAAGAGCCGCCTGATCGGCATTGCCGCCTACAGCCTGTCCGGCTCCGGCAACGGCATGGTCGTTCACAAGGACTCGCCCTATTACGATCTCGCCGACCTCAAGGGCAAACTCGTCAGCGTGCCCTTCGGCTCCGCCGCGCACGGCATGGTACTGAAGGCGATGCAGGACCGCGGCTATCCCGCCGACTTCTTCCAGCTGGTCAGCCAGAGCCCCGAGGTTGGCTCGACCAATCTCCAGGAGAAGAAGATCGACGCGCATGCCGATTTCGTTCCCTTCGCCGAGCTCCTGCCGTTCCGCGGCTTCGCGCGAAAGATCTTCGACGGCGTGGAGACCAATCTGCCGACCTTCCACGGCATCGTGGTCCGCACCGATTTCGCAGAGAAATATCCCGAGGTCGTCGTCGCCTATTTCAAGGCGCTGATCGCGGCCAACCAGTGGCTGCGCGACGATCCCAAGCTGGCCGCCGAGAAGATCCAGGAATGGACCGGCATCAACAAGGAAGTCGTCTACATCTTCCTCGGCCCCAGCGGCAACATGACCACCGACCCCACGGTCAAGCCGGCGCTGATCGATGCAGCCACCGCCGACGTCAAGGTGCTGCAAAACCTCGGCCGTATGAAGGAGTTCGATCCGAGGAAATGGGTCGACGACAGCTACATCCGGAAGGCCTATGCCGAGATGAAGCTCGACTACGACGCGCAACTCGCCGGCACGAAGAATTATGAGATCTCCGGCGAGGACAGCTTCTGCAAGAAGCCGATCGCCGATCCGCGCAAGGCCGGCGAGGTCTGGGTCGATGATGCCGGCATCATGCCGTTCTCGTCAGCCAGTTGCACACTCGGCGCCTATGCCGACTACAAGGCCAAGGGCAGGAAGATCAACGTCGCCTACGTCTTCGATACCACCCGCGGCATCAAGCTGTTCGCCGACCAGGCCTTCTTCGCGGTCGGCAACGGCGATGTGGCGCCCTTCCTGCTGAAGAAGGATGCGGAAGCCTATGCCGCCAAGATCAACGGCAAGGTGCTCGGCTTCGAGGATGCGGTGAAGGCAGCGGTCGGCGGAGGCAAGACGTGAGCAGTCCCGCCCTCGTCAGACATCCCGAGGACAGCATGCCGGCAAGTGCAATCGCGGAGACAAGCTCCGTGCCCGTTACCACGCCACCTTCGGCCCCCCCCTCTTTCGGAACGCTCGCCCTGCGCTGGTACCGCCTGAACCAGGGCCGGCTGCGCGCAACCGCGATCGGCATCATCTCGCTGCTCGCCTTCCTGCTGGTCTGGCACCTGCTCACGACCTATCGCGTCGTGTTTTTCGTGCGCTTCACCAACGTGCCCTCGCCGCTCGCGGTCTATGCGAGCTTCACCAAGGCGATCCACGACCCCAAATTCCTGCTGCACATCGCACTGAGCTGCCGGCGCATCTTCATCGGCTTCTCGCTCGCGGCTATCGTCGGCGTGCCGCTCGGCCTGATCATGGGCCGGTTCAAGCTGGTGCATGAGGTGATCTTCCCGGTGGCCGAAGTGCTCAGGCCAATTCCGGCAATCGCCTGGGTACCGATGGCGATCATGCTGTGGCCGACCAACGAGCAGAGCATCGTCTTCATCACCTTCCTCGGCTCGTTCTTCCCGATTCTCGTCAACACGCTGCACGGCATGTCACTGGTCGATCCCGTGCTGGTGCGCGCCGCGCAATGCCTCGGCGCGCGGGAGCGCTCGATCTTCCGCGAGGTCTATTTTCCGGCGTCGCTGCCGCACATCTTCACCGGCCTCACCGTCGGCATGGGCGTCGCCTGGGTGTCGCTGATCGCCGCCGAAATGATCTCCGGGCAATACGGCATCGGCTACTTCACCTGGGAAGCCTACTCGCTGGTCCAGTATGCCGACATCGCGCTCGGCATGATCGCGATCGGTGTGCTCGGCCTCGGATCGAGCCTGCTGATCAGGGGCGCGGGGCAATTGGTAATGCCATGGAGGTCGACATGAGCGAGGCACCTGCGAACCCTCAGAAGGGCCTCGTCGAGGTCAAGAACTTCTCCCTCGCCTACGACACCATCGAGGGGCCGGTTCAGGCCGTCACCGACACGCAGATCCATGTGAAGCCCGGCGAGTTCGTCTCGATCGTCGGGCCCTCCGGCTGCGGAAAATCGACCCTGCTCAACGCGGTCGCCGGCTTCCTCAAGCCGACCACCGGGATCGTCACCGTCGACGGCAAGCGCGTGAACGGCCCCAGCGCCGAACGCGGCATGGTGTTCCAGCAATATTCACTGTTCCCCTGGAAGACGGTGCGGGAGAACGTCGAGTTCGGCCTGAAGATGCGGGGCATGCCGCGTTCGCAGCGCGAGCGCGCCGCCCGCACGCTGCTGGGGCTGGCTGGGCTCGAAGCCTTCGAGAAGCACTATCCGGAAAAGCTGTCCGGTGGCATGAAGCAGCGCGTCGGCATCGTCCGCGCGCTCGCGACGGGCCCGAAAGTGCTGCTGCTCGACGAGCCATTTGGTGCACTTGACGCGCAGACCCGTGTCATCATGCAGCAGATTCTCACCAACATGTGGCAGCGGCTGAAGATCTCGGTGCTGTTCGTCACCCACGATATCGACGAGGCGATCTTCCTCTCCGACCGCGTCTACTGCATGACCGCCCGCCCCGGCTCGATCAAGGCGGAGATCCCGATCCCGCTGGAACGGCCGCGGCAGCAATCGATGATGATGTCGTCGGAATTTTTGGCGCTACGCCGCGGGTTGATGTCGCTGATCCGCGAGGAAAGCCTGAAGGCGATGGGCGGCGAGATCAACGACATGGGCATGCAGGGGCTCAACATCGAGTTGCACGGCCACTCGCTGGCGGATGTGATTTAATTTACCTGTAACGTTTGCGGCAGACGACAGTCTCGTAGCGTGGGCAAAGCGAAGCTGCCCACCACTATCTCGCCTGTTGGAAGATTGTGGGCACGGCGCTTCGCGCCTTTGCCTACCCTACGGCAGTTCTGCCTTGATCACTTGAACCAATGCACCAGCGCGATGCTGATGCCGAGCAGCAGCAGCAGCGACAGCGTCACGGCGGCCGTCACGCGGCCGCCGACATTGGCAAGCACGCGCACGTCGACGCCGAGGCCGAGCGCGGCCATGGAGACCACGGTGAGAAAGCCCGTGATCTTCGTGACCGGCCCGACCACCGTAACCGGCACGATTTCCAGGGACCGCAGGGTCGCGAGCGCGAGAAAGCCGAGGATGAACCACGGTACAAGCCGGAAGAAGCCGACATTGGTCTTCTTGGCACCGCTTTGCCAGCGCGAGGCAACCAGCGACAGCCCGACGACGACGGGACCGAGCATCAGTACACGCATCAGCTTCACCAGCGTGCCGATCTGCGTCGAGACCAGTCCGGCCGGCACCGTCGCGGCCAGCACCTGTGGCACCGCATAGACGGTGAGGCCCGCGAGAATGCCGTACTGCGTCGCCGACAACTGCAACAGCGGAATCAACAGTGGCAGGCCCAGCACCATCATCACGCCGAGGATCGCGGTGAAGGAGATCGAGGATGCGATCTCGTCGTTGTTGGCGCCGATGATCGGCGCCACGGCCGCAATCGCCGAATTGCCGCAGATCGAGTTCCCGCAGGCGATCAGGATCGACAGTCGCGTCGACAGGCCGAGCATCCGGCTGAGACCAAAGGAGACGCAGAGCGCGACCACCACGACTGCGGCGATCGAGGCCAGCAGTGCGATACCCGAGGCGGCAATGGCAGCGAAGCTGATCGAGGCGCCCAGCAGCATGACGGCGACTTCGAGGAGCTGTTTTGCGCTGAAGGCGATCCCGGCCTGCCAGCGTGGCGCCGGTTTCCAGAAGCTGCGGAGCGCCATGCCGAGCAGGATCGCCATGACCAGCGCCTCGACATAGGGATGCTCGAACACGCCCAGCTCTGCCCGCTCCAGCAGGGCCGAGACACCGGCGACCAAAACGCAGAGGAGAATGCCGGGAATCAGCGCCACAATACGGCTGGCGGCGGTGGCCGGCTTGGCATCGGCCGGGCTGGATGCTTGATTCTGCGACACAAATCTCTCCCAGAGGAGAAGGATTTATACGCAGCGCACTCCCGTTGGGAAATAAGTTTTCGACATATCAGGCCCGAGGGAAGTTCTATCCTCAGGCCGGAATAATCGGCCTTAGAAGATCAGGCTCTTGGCGAGCGAAGCGACGCGGCTGAAACCGTCATAGATGCCGGGCTCAAAGAAGGCGGCGCGAGCAAGCACGATACCCGCAACCAGCGACCAGAACAGGCCCGTGCCGGCCCGCAGCAGGAGCTTTGACGTACGCGACCGCGGCTGGGTGTCCGTTGCGGACACCAGTTGCTCGCCGAAGGGTTCAAATCCGGTACGTTCCATGGCTCTGGCCAATCCATCAATTCTGATGGGAATGTCGTCGTTTCGGCCCCAAACGGCAATGGAAGTGATTGGCGTTTTTGTCCTCCGGAAGGGAAACTCCTTCCGTTGGACCAGTCCGGGACAATAGTTTTCTTCTTCCGGCCTATTTGGACACCGGCGTCCCGCCTACAGCGCCAGATATCGCCGCCGGATCGCCTCGTTGGACTTCAGCTCCTCGATGCCGGCGGCGTAGACAATCTGGCCCTTGTCGATGACCGTCGCATGGCTCGCCAGCCCCAGGCAGAAATGCATGTTCTGCTCGGCGATCAGCACGGTCGAACCGAGCGAACGGAGCTGCCGCAAGAGCTCTCCGATCCGCTGCACGATGATCGGCGCGAGGCCCTCGCTCGGCTCATCCAGCAGCAGCAGCGCCGGATTGCCCATCAGCGTGCGCGCAATCGCGAGCATCTGCTGCTCGCCGCCCGAGAGGCGCCCGGCGATGCGATGGCGCAGCGGCTCCAGGAGCGGAAAGACCTCGTAGATGCGCTTGATCGGCCATTCGTCCTGACCTTCCGGCCCGCGCTTCCTGCCGATGACGAGATTGTCCTCGACCGTATGCTCGGGAAAGACCTGACGGTCCTCAGGCACGAAGCCGAGGCCGGCGCGCGCGATCGCGTGCGGCTTCAGGCCGGAAATGACCGCGCCGCGCAAGCTGACCCTGCCCCGCCGCGGCGGCGCCAGCCCCATGATCGCCTTCATGGTCGTCGACTTCCCGGCGCCGTTGCGGCCGAGCAGCGCCATGGTCTCGCCTTGCCGCACCGACAGGCCGACGCCGAACAGGATCTGGCTCGTGCCATAATAGACGTCGAGATCGGCAACTTCGATGACGGCTCCGCTCATGCGACAGCTCCCGCATGTTCGGTGCCGAGATAGGCGTCGATCACAGCGCTGTCGTTGCGGATCTCGTCGGGCGTGCCGGTTGCGAGAATACGGCCGTAGCAGAGCACGACGATCTTTGGGGCGATCTTGAACACGATATCCATGTCATGCTCGATGAAGACGACGGTGATCTTCTGGGTGTCCCAGAGCTCGCGCACCTTGTCGATCATCCGCCAGCGTTCTTCCGGGCCCATGCCGGCGGTGGGCTCGTCCAGCAGCAACACTTTTGGTTCCAGCACCAGAGCCAAGGCGATGTCGAGCAGCTTTTGATCGCCGTGCGACAGCGTTGCGGCGGTGCGATTGCGCTTGCCGGCGAGCCCCAGCAACTCCATCACGTGCTCGGCGCGCTCGCGCGTCTCGGGCAGCGGAAAGCGCTTGTGCAGCACCGCCGACGAACGCTGGTCGGCGCTGACAGCGGCGAGCATGGTCTCCTGCACGGTGAGCGATTTGAAGATGCTGGCAACCTGGAACGCGCGGCCGATGCCGTGGCGGACGATCTCCGGCGGCGAGCGGCCGGCAAGGTCGACGCCGTCGAGCAGCACCTGCCCGGAATCCGGCCTCAACGCACCCGTGATCAGATTGAAGAAGGTGCTCTTGCCCGCGCCATTCGGGCCGATCACCGCGGTGAGCGAGCCGTCGGGGAAGTCAAGCGAGACGTCGTTGGTCGCCTTCACGCCGCCGAAGGATTTTGCGAGATTGCGGATCTCGAGCATGGCTAGCGCCCCTCGCCTGCGCCGCGCCGGTGGGCGAACCATTCCGCGACGAAATCGAGCAGGCCTTTGCGCAGGCCCAGCGCGAAGAACAGGATGACGATCCCGAGCACGATGCCGTGGTACTCGGTGAAGCGCGTGACGGTGTCGTTGAGCAGAAGCAGCAGCACGGTCCCGACCATCGGCCCCAAAAAGGTCGAGACGCCGCCGAGCATGTTGATGAAGATGCCCTCCCCCGAGATCGTCCAATAGGCGAATTCCGGATAGGCGCCGGACACGAACAGCGCCATCACCATGCCGCCCATCGACGCGAACAGCGCCGCCAGCACGAACACGGTGAGTTTTGCCCGCCAGACGTCGATGCCGAGGAAGCTCGCGCGCGCGGCGTTGTCGCGGATCATGCGGAGCGTGTAGCCGAATGGCGATTGCGCGATCTGGCGCATTGCGAGCAGACCGAGGATCAACAGCGCGCAACTCGCGATGTAGAGATGGACGTGGTTGGCAAGATTGATCCCGAGGAATACGGGGCGCGGAATGCCGCCGCGCAGGCCCTGGTCGCCACCGGTGAACGAGGCCCAGGACAGGATGGTCGAGTGGATCAGCATCTGGAAGGCGAGCGTGACGAAGGCAAAGTAGATCTCCTTCAGCCGCACGCAGATTGCGCCAATGGCAGCGGCGATCACCGCCGTGATCGCCAGCGTCGCCACGAAGGCGACCGGAATGGGAACGCCGAGCTTCTGCATGATCAGGCCGAAACTGTAGGCGCCGAGGCCGAAGAACATGCCGTGACCGAACGAGGTCAGGCCGGTGTAGCCGACAAGGAGATTGAGCGAGGTCGCAAACAGGCCGTAGGCGGAACAGCGGATGACGAAATCGAACAGCGCCTTGCTGCCGGTGAAGAGCGGCAGGCTCGCCAGCACCGCGAAGGCAATCAGCGCGATCAGCACGTCGCGATAGCGCTGAAGCGCGGCGCCGTTGCGTACCGGCGCCAGTCGCTCGGCGCGTCCGGCCTCCAGTTCGGTCATGCCGCCTCCTTGCCGAACAGGCCGGTGGGCTTTGAGACCAGCACGATCACCATGAACAGATACATCAACCCTTCCGTGAACAAGGGAAAGCCGAGCGAACCGAACGACCTGATCAGGCCGAGCAGCAGCGCGCCGATCAGCGCGCCCAGGATCGAACCCATGCCGCCGATCACGGTGACGATGAAGGATTCGATCAGTACCGAAAATCCCATGCCTGGGGTCAGCGATCGCACGGGCGCGGCGAGCGCGCCGGCAAGTCCCGCCAGCATGCCGCCGAGCGCGAAAACGCCGCCATAGATCAGACCGGTGTTGATGCCGAGCGCCGACACCATGCCGGGGTTATGCGCGGCGGCGCGGATCACCTTGCCGATCCGGCTGCGCGAGAGCCCGATGCCGAGCACGATGGCCGCGAGAAGCGCGACGCCGATCAGCAGGAGATAATAAGGCGGCACCACGCCGCCGGCGATGAACAGCGGCATCACCTGGAACGCCGCCGGCATTCCCATCGACTTGAATTCCGGTCCCCAGATGATGCGCACGACATCGTCGAAGATCAGCACGAAGGCATAGCAGACGAGCAGCTGCATCAGCACGTCCGCGCCATAGACGCGGCTCATGAAGACGCGCTCGAAGATCAGGCCGAGGATGGCGGTGCCGGCCGCGCCCGCCAGCATCGCGAGCGCAAAGCTGCCGGTGAGCTGATAAGCCGTCATCGCGAAATAGGCGCCGAACATGTAGAAGGCGCCGTGGCTGAAATTGACGACCTTGAGTACGCCGAAGATCAGCGTCAGCCCGACCGCCACGAGAAACAGAAGCATGCCGATGATGAGGCCGCTGGTGGTCTGCGTCACCAGGCAGGCGGAGCTGGAGAGACAGCCGGCAAGCGCATCGAGATCCACAGGAACACTTTCATTGTCGTGCGCCGGAGCCGGCGCGGAGAACGAAACGAAGGCGGAGACGATTGTCCGTCCCCGCCTTGCGTGTGATCAGGTGTAGCCCTTGCTCTTTTTCCACTCAGCCTCGAGCTCGAAGATGGTCTTCCAGTCGCCGGCCTTGACCTCGGGCACGTAGGGCTCCTGCGGGATCGTCGTGCCCCAGCCGATGGCGTAGCCGACCAGCGTGTGGTCATCGCCGCGCATCGTCACGGTGCCGTCGGCGCCAAACGGGCACTTGATGGTGAGGCCCTTCAGCACCTCAGCGAGCTTCTTGCCGTCGGCCGAGTTCGCCTTCTTGGCGGCTTCGGCCAGGAACATCACTGCGGTTGCGTTCTGCCACGACCAGTTGGTCGGATACTCGTTGTACTTCGCCTTGTAAGCATCGCCCCAGGCGGCGTTCTCCGGCGTGGTCGGGAAGGTCTTGATGTAGCGGTTGCCGGAGTGGATGCCCTTGGGCAGGTTCTTGACCACGGTGAGCGCGGTGTAGTCGGCCATGTTGACCGCGAACACCTCCATCTGGCTGAACATCGCGTAGATGTTGGCCTGGTCGATGTAGGAGGTGAGATCGCCGCCCCACAGGCAGGAGTACAGAGCCTGCGGCTTGGCCTGAAGGATCTTCGTCACCACCTCGGTGTAGTCGGGCTGGAACAGTTTTGGCCAGGACTCGCTGATGATTTCGACGTCGGGTGCGAAGCGCTTCAGATACAGCGTGAATTCGCCGGTGGTGTCGCGGCCGTAGGCATAGTCGGGCGAACAAGTCGCCCATTTCTTCAGGCCCTTGGCTTTCGCGATCGAGGCGGCATAGCTGCCGCCGACGATGGAATCGTGGATGCCCTGGCGCACGCAGCGGAATGCGTTCGGGATGTGCTGCTTGGGATCGGCCGTCAGCGAAGACGCCTCCGAGCAGGTGTGGATGCAGAGCACGCCGAGATCGCGCGCCACTTCATGCACCGCGAACGACCCGGAGGACGCTTCGCCGTCGAGCAGCAACTCGCAGCCGTCGGTGTTGACGAGTTCGCGCGCGACGCGGGCGGCTTCCTGCGGCTGGCCCTTGGAGTCGCGGATCACCATTTCGATTTGCCGGCCGGCGAGACCGCCGGCGGCGTTGACCTTCTCGACCTCGAGCATGACGGCATTGCGCGAGGACGTGCCGAGCTGCGCGACGCGCCCCGACAAAATCGTTGGCATACCGATCTTGATGGTTTTGGCTTGCGCCCGCGCCACCCAGGGCGCGGCAAAAGTCATCGCACCGGCGCCCATCAGCGCCAGTGTTGAACGGCGGCTGATGCCCGGCCTGCGGGTTCTCGTCATTTTCCCCTCCCTCTTTCGGGTCGGCGTTTCCAAATCCCTGTCGGAGATCGTCTCGTCTCCGTGTTCACAACAATTTCAGAGGCAGGGGGTGACGTCAAGACAAACATGAACTATGAGTCATAATTCAGAAATGACTAGCCGGCGCCGGCAAGCGCCCTGAAAACTGCGCAATGATCAACCTGTCGAGCTTCATCGCCTTTCACGCCCAGCGCACGCCGGACCGGCCTGCGCTGAAATATCGCGGCGAGGAGGTTTCCTACGCGGTCTTCGACGCGCGCATCCGGCACGCCGCCGGCTGGCTCGCGGCGCAGGGCATCGGCCCCGGCGACGTCGTGGCCGTGCTGATGAAGAACAGCGCGGCGTTCCTGGAACTGGTCTTCGCTACCAGCCATCTCGGCGCGGTGTTCCTGCCGATCAATTTTCGCCTGTCGCGCGACGAGGTCGGCTACATCGCTGGCAATGCCGGCGCGCGGCTTCTGATCGCTGACGAGGAATTGGTCGCGAACGCGGCGGGGGCGGAGATCGTTGTGCTCGACGAGGTCGCGCAGCAGAGCATCACGCGCCTCGCAGGCGAGGTAACGGCGGCACCGATGCACGCGCGTCAGCCATCCGACCTGATGCGGCTGATGTACACCTCGGGCACGACCGACCGCCCCAAAGGCGTGATGCTTACCTACGAGAATTTCTACTGGAAGTCGGCGGACCAGACGATCGCGCTCGGCCTCAGCGCCGACACGCGTCTTCTCGTCGTCGGCCCGCTCTATCACGTCGGCGCGCTCGATTTGCCCGGCGTCGCCGTGCTCTGGCATGGCGGCTTCATCCGCATCGAACGCAATTTCGAGCCGGAGACGGCGCTTGCGGCCATCGCAGAGGACAAGCTTGACGCCGCATGGTTCGCGCCGGTCATGACCACCGCGATGCTGACCTGTCCGACCCGCGACCGCTACGACGTCTCCAGCCTGAAATGGGCGATCGGCGGCGGCGAGAAGACGCCGGAGCTGCGCATCCGTGCCTTCTCGGAATACTTCCGCAGCGCGCGCTACATCGACGCCTATGGCCTCACCGAGACCGTCGGCGGCGACACGTTCATGGAGGCCGGCCGCGAGATCGAGAAGATCGGCTCGACCGGGCGCGCCATCGCCCACGTCGAGATCGAGATCCGCGACGAGGATGGCAAGACGCTGCCGCCGAACGTCAATGGCGAGATCTGCCTGCGCGGGCCGAAGGTCACGCGCGGCTATTGGAGGGATCCGGAGAAGACGGCGTCTGCCTTCTTCGGCGACTGGTTCCGCAGCGGCGACGTCGGCTATCTCGACGACGACGGCTTCCTGTATCTCACCGACCGCAAGAAGGACATGATCATCTCCGGCGGCGAAAATATCGCCTCCTCCGAGGTCGAGCGTGTCATCTATGAGCTGGCGGAGGTGCGCGAGGTCGCGGTGATCGGCCTGCGCGATGCCCGCTGGGGCGAGCGGCCGGTCGCCATCGTCGTGCTGGCCGAAGGTACGAGCCTCGAGCTTCCTGCCCTCACTGCGCATTGCCGCACGCGGCTGGCGAGCTTCAAGGTGCCGAAACAGCTCGTCATCCGCGACAGCCTGCCCCGCAATCCATCCGGAAAGATCCTCAAGCGCGTGCTGCGCGCCGAACTGGAGACCGTGGCATGACGCAACGCCCCGCGACCGCGAAGGTGACAAAACTCAACCGCGTCGAGCGCAACGCCTGGACCAAGCAGAAGATCTTCGACGCCGCCACCAAGGTCGTCGGCAAGCATGGCTATGCCGAAGCATCCGTGGCGCGCATCACCGAACAGGCCGGCGTCGCGCAAGGCACCTTCTACAATCATTTCGAGAACCGGCAGGAGCTGCTCGACCAGCTTCTGCCCAAGATCGGTCTCGACATGGTCGAGTTCATCCGCGCGCGCACCGGCACGGCGGATGCGGCGCGGCAGGAGATCACGCGCTTCGCCGCCTTCTTCGATTTCATCCGTGAGGTCCCGGAATTCCTGCGCATCCTCAACGAGGCCGAGTTCTTCGCGCCCGTCGGCTACCAGAAGCATCTCGACAACATCGCGACCGCCTACGTGCGCATCCTGCGCCGGGCTCGTCTTGCAGGCGCGATCGAGGACTATAGCGACGAGGAATTCGAGGCCATCGTTCACATGCTGATGGGCTCGCGCGGTTATCTCAGCCGACGCTATTCCTATTCGAAAGCCGGCGTCACCACGGTGCCCGATCACGTCATCTCCGCCTATCGCAAGCTGATGACGCGCGGCCTCTTCACTGCCTCCGGAGATCAGGACACGCCATGAACATCGCATCTCCACACATGCCGCTCGATCTCGCCTCCGCCATCGCCGAAGGCGACATCCGCTGTCTCTTGATGGTGCTGGTGCATATGACCGGCGATGAACGCTGGCTCGCGCCGCCCTATCTGCCCAAGCGCGACATCCGCCTCATCCCCGATCCCGAGGCCGGCGTGCCCCGGGAAGTCCAGGACGAGATCCGCACCGCGGTGGTCGAGCTCTTCGCCAAGGGCACGCCGAAGCCCTTCATGACCGACCCCGGCGAGGAGTTGCTGCTGAAGATGATGCGCGCCTGTCTCGGCGAGAATGTCGCGCCGGAATATGCCCCGTTGATGCGCGAGGAGATGGGCTTCGTGCCGCGCGAGGCACGCTGGACCAGACGCCCCTCCGACGCAAAGCTCGCCGAGCAGCACGTGCTGATCGTCGGCGCCGGCGTCTGCGCCATCGCGCTCGGCGTGGCGCTCGGCCATCTCGGCATCCCCTACACCATCGTCGAGAAGAACGCCGAGCTCGGCGGCACCTGGTGGATCAACCGCTATCCCGGCTGCGGCGTCGATACGCCGAACCACTCCTATTCTTACTCATTCGGCTCCGGAAATGAATGGACGCGCTATTTCTGCCAGCGCGAGGAACTGCTCGGTTATCTCCAGAAAGTCGCGAACGAATACGGCATCCGCAAGCATCTTCGGGTCAACACCGAGCTGACCTCGTCACGCTGGGACGAAGGCAAGCGGCGCTGGATATCGACGCTCAAGACGAAGAATGGCGAGGAGATTTTCGAATCCACCGCGCTGGTCTCGGCCATCGGCCAGCTCAACGATCCCTCTCGCGCCCGCTTCAAGGGCGAGGACAACTTCAAGGGAACGATCCTGCACTCGGCGCTGTGGTCGAGCGACGTCAAGCTCGACGGAAAGCATGTCGCCGTGATCGGCACCGGCGCGACGTCGATGCAGCTGGTGCCGTCGATCGCCGGCCGCGTTGCCTCCGTCACGGTCTATCAGCGCAGCGCGCAGTGGGCGCGGCCGGTGAAAGGTTATGCCGACCCGATCAGCGAAGGCGCACGCTGGCTGCTCGCGCATCTGCCATTCTATGTGCAGTGGTACCGCTTCAACATGTTCTGGCGCTACGGCGACGGTCTCCTGCCCTTCCTGCGCAAGGATCCGGCCTGGCCGCATCCCGAGCGCGCCGTCAACAAGGGCAACGACCGGCACCGCCAGGAGCTGACCGACTTCATCCTGTCCGAGCTCAAGAACCGGCCCGACCTGATCGAAAAATGCGTGCCGACCTACCCGCCCTACGGCAAGCGCATCCTGCTCGACAACAACTGGTTCAAGACCTTGACGCGGGACAATGTCGAGCTCGTCACCGACCCGATCGATCATTTCGACGAAGGCGGCATCGTCACCGCGGACGGCAGCCACCGTCCCGCTGACATCATCGTCGTTGCGACCGGCTTCAAGGTCACGGAGATGGCGGCGCGCCTCAACATCAGCGGCCGTGGCGGCAAGGATTTGCGCGAGGCCTGGGCCAACGACAACCCGACTGCATTCCTCGGCCTCACCGTGCCTGATTTTCCGAACTTCTTTTGCATGCTCGGCCCGAATTCAGGTCCTGCCCATGGCGGCAGCGTCATCTTCCAGTCGGAATGCCAGAGCCGCTACATCGCAGCGTGCCTTGCCGACATGATCGAGCACGACGTCACCGCCATCGACGTCCGCCAGGATGTGCTCGACGAATATGTGCAGAAGGTCGACGCCGAGCACGAGGCCATGATCTGGACTCATCCGGGCATGAGCACCTACTACCGCAACAGCAGCGGCCGCGTGTTTTCGGCGATGCCGTGGCGGTTCGTGGATTACTGGCGCATGACGCATGATCCGGATCTGAGGCAGTACAAGCTGACGAGGGGGTGATCGCGCCTTACTCTCACCAGTCGTCATTGCGGGCGGAGCGAAGCAATCCAGAATCTTTCCGCGGAGGGACTCTGGATTGCTTCGCTGCGCTCGCAATGACAAAACTGGCCGCTCTGTTCAGGCCGCCAGCCCGCTCTCCACAAACTCCAGCCCGAGACTCTCCGCGACCGCCTTGTTCGTAATCCGGCCGCGATGCACGTTGAGCCCGTTGCGCAGATGCGGGTCTTCCAGCACCGCGGCAAAACCCTTGTTGGCGAGCATCAGGCCGAAAGGCAGCGTCGCGTTGTTCAGCGCCTGGCTCGACGTCACCGGTACCGCACCGGGCATATTGGCGACGCAATAATGCACGACACCGTCGACCTCGTAGGTCGGCTCCGTGTGCGTGGTCGGATGCGAAGTTTCGAAACAGCCGCCCTGGTCGATGGCGACGTCGACCAGCACCGCGCCAGGCTGCATCGATGTCAACATCGCGCGGGTGACGAGCTTCGGCGCGCTCGCCCCCGGCACCAGCACCGCGCCGATCACGACGTCGGCAGCGAAGACCTCCTCCTCGACCGACTCGATCGTCGAGAAGCGGGTGCGCACCCGTCCGAGAAAGAGATCATCCAGCTGGCGCAGACGAGGAATCGAACGGTCGATCACCGTAACTTCGGCGCCGAGCCCTGCGGCCATACGTGCCGCCTGCGTTCCCACCACGCCGCCGCCGAGCACGACGACGCGCGCCGGCTGCACACCGGGGACGCCGCCCAGCAGCAGGCCACGACCGCCAGCGGATCGCCTGAGTGCGGCGCCGGCAGCCTCGATGGCGAGGCGGCCGGCGACTTCGCTCATCGGTGCGAGCAGCGGGAGGTGACCGCTCGCGTCCGTGACGGTCTCATAGGCGATCGCGGTGCAGCCGGAGGCAAGCAGGCCCTTGGCCTGCTCCGGATCCGGCGCAAGATGGAGATAAGTGAACAGAATCTGGTTTTCGGTGAGCTGGGCCCATTCGCTTTTCTGCGGCTCCTTCACCTTCACGATCATGTCGGACTTGGCGAAGATTTCGCGGGCGCTTTCGGCAATCGCGGCCCCTGCCCGCCGATAAATCTCATCGGCGGCGCCGACGCCGCTGCCGGCGCCGGTCTCGACCGTCACGTGGTGCCCAGCCGCGACATATTCACGGACCGCGCCCGGAGTGAGCCCGACGCGATATTCCTGCACCTTGATCTCCTTGGGAACACCGACGCGCATCTTCTGCTCCTCCTCCAACGCATTGATTCCGTTCATCATCGTAGCGATGGCGGCGGTTTGGTTTCGTGCAAATATCCGCTAGGTTCGCCCCTGGCGCGCCGGTTTCCGGCGCGGAAATGTCCTTTGACGCTGGAAACAAAACCTTGGCCCTCGACCGGAAAGACCTCGCCATCCTCGCGGAACTCACGACCAATGCGCGGGCCAGCCACACCGAGCTTGCCAACAAGATTGGCCTCTCGAGCACGGCGATGGCACGGCGGCAGAAGGCATTGGAGGACGACGGCTATATCCAGGCCTATCAGGCCGCGCTCGATCTGGCGCAGTTTGGTCTCACGACGACGGTGCTGGTCCGGATCGCGCTGGAGAGCCAGAGCGACGATGCGCTGAGCGCGTTCGAGGCGGAGGTGGTGAAATGTCCCTCCGTTGTGCGCTGCTTCCTGATGTCGGGGACCGACGACTACATCCTGATCGTGCTCGCCCGCGACATCCAGGATTTCGAGCGCATCCACCGCACCGAGCTGTCGCGGCTGCCGCGCGTCGCCCGGGTGCAATCCAGCTTCGCGCTGCGTGAGGTCGTCAACCGCGCCGTGCCGACCGTGGTATTCGGCGAGGCGAAGCGCTGACCGCTTCATCGCGGGCGCCATAATCCCGGCAAGGAACCAAGCGGCTGGTTGTCCGTTGGAGGCCATGGCAAGCGGAGGCGACGGCGCCTCCGCGTCAGCACGGCTGACGTCTCGGCTTGGTCGCCGTCGCAGGGAGCAGGACATGAGCGATGCCACGCATGAGCTTCCCGAACGCATTCCCATTCGTCTCGTCGTCAATGGCATCGGCCACGAGCTCGATCTCATGCCCTGGACTACGCTCCTGGACGCGTTGCGCGATCACCTCGAACTGACCGGCACCAAGAAGGGGTGCGATCACGGTCAATGCGGCGCTTGTACCGTTCTGGTCGACGGCCGGCGCGTCAATTCATGCCTGACGCTCGCTGTCATGAAGGATGGCGCCGAGATCACGACGATCGAAGGCTTGGCTAAGAATGGCGCGCTGCATCCCCTGCAACAGGCCTTCATCGACCACGACGCCTTTCAGTGCGGCTATTGCACGCCGGGACAGATTTGCTCGGCGACCGGCCTTCTGGCCGAAGGTCACGCCCGGGATGCCGACGAGATCAGAGAGCTGATGAGCGGAAATCTCTGCCGCTGCGGCGCCTATCCGAACATCGTCGCCGCGATCCAGCAGGCAATGGGCCGGCCATGAACAACTTCCAATATTCCCGCGCCACCGATATCGCCGACGCCATCCGCCTGCTGGCCGCCGATCCCGGCGCAAAGCTGATTGCCGGCGGCACCAACCTGATTGACTTGATGAAGGAAAATGTCGAGCAGCCCTCCCGGCTGATCGACATTTCCCGCCTGCCGCTCCGCGATATCGAGGAGACCGCCGACGGCGGCCTGCGCATCGGCGCCTTGGTGCCGAACTCCGATCTCGCCTACCATCCGCTGATCGAGCAGCGCTATCCACTGCTCGCCAGCGCCATCCTGGCCGGCGCCTCCGCGCAACTGCGCAACATGGCCTCGGTCGGCGGCAATCTGATGCAACGAACGCGGTGCGCCTATTTCTATGACACGACGACGGCTTGCAACAAGCGAAGCCCCGGCACCGGCTGCTCGGCACTCGATGGCCTCAACCGCAACCACGCAATCCTCGGCACCAGCACGTCCTGCATCGCGACCAATCCATCCGACATGAGCGTGGCGCTGGCCGCGCTCGGCGCGCTCGTGCACATCGCAGGCCGCACCGGTCAGCGCACCATCGCGCTGACCGATTTCCATCGGCTTCCAGAGGCCAAGCCTCATGTCGATACAAATCTCGGCAGCGGCGAGATCATCACCGCAGTCGAGCTCCCGCCGCACAGCTTTGCCAAGAACTACAGCTATCTGAAGATCCGCGATCGGCTTTCCTATGCCTTTGCCTTGGTCTCGGTCGCAGCCGCGCTCGAACTGGAGGGCAACGCAATCAGCGAAGCGCGCCTTGCGCTCGGCGGCGTGGCCCACAAGCCCTGGCGAAGCCTCGAGGCCGAAGCGGCGTTACGCGGCCAGGAGGCAACGCCGGATCATTTTGGGCGCGCCGCGGATCTGCTGCTCCAGGGAGCAACCGCTCGCTCGCATAATGGCTTCAAGATCGAGCTCGCGCGCCGAGCCGTCGTGCGTACGCTGATGCAGGCCGCAAGCGCCACGCCCCAATCACAAGCTCACAAGAAGATCGCGTGAGGGCCCGATGAACGCCTATGTCGGAACACCAACGTCGCGGGTCGATGGCCGGGCCAAAGTCACTGGTGCCGCCAAATATGCCGGCGAATTCACAACAGACCGTCTCCTCCATGGCTTCGTCGTCGAGGCCACCATTCCGCGCGGGCGCATCGCTCGCCTCGACACCAGCGACGCGCTGAACGTGAAGGGCGTAGTCGACGTGCTCACCCATGCGCATCGCCCGCCCCTCGCCGACAAGGACGAAGCCTGGAGGGACGAGGTCGCCCCGGAGGGTTCGCCGTTCCGTCCCCTTTATGACGACAGGATCAAGTTCAACGGCCAGCCGATCGCACTGGTCGTGGCTGAGGACTGGGAGACCGCCAAGTTCGCCGCAACCCGCGTTCGGGTTGAATACGAGCAGGAGGCGTTTGCGACGGATCTCGAATCCGAACATGGCAGAACCGGCAAGGTGGACCAGCCGCACAAGCCGCGCGGCAACGCCGCTGCGGCGTTAGCTGGAGCCGCCGTACGACACCAGGCGGATTACGTCCTCCCGAACGAGCATCACAACCCGATGGAGCTCTATGCGACCACGGTGGTCCGGGACGGCAGCGGCAGGCTTACAGTCTACGACAAGACGCAAGGCGTCCAGAACGTCCACAAATATCTATGCAGCGTGTTCAACAAGAAGCCCGATGATCTCCGCGTGGTCTCGCCCTATGTCGGCGGCGCCTTCGGATCCGGTTTGCGGCCGCAGTACCAGGTGGTGCTGGCGATGCTTGCCGCGATCGAACTCAAGCGATCCGTTCGTGTCGTGCTGACACGACAGCAGATGTACGGGCTCGGCTACCGCCCGATGACCATCGAGCGCGTCGCGCTCGGCGCAAGGCCCGACGGCACGCTCGATGCCGTCACGCACGAGGCCACCGCCGTGACTTCGCGCTACGAGGATTTTTCGCGCAATGACAGCGGCTGGGCAGAACAGCTGTACAAGAGCCCGAACAGCCTCTACTCCCACAAGCTCGTCGATCTCGACGTCTCCACACCCTGCGACATGCGCGCGCCCGGCGCCGCATCCGGTGTCTGCGCGCTCGAATGCGCCATGGACGAGCTGGCCGTTGCGCTTAAGCTCGATCCGATCGAGCTGCGGCTGAAGTGCTATTCGGACCGCGACCAGAGCGAAGGCCTGCCCTACACCAGCAAGCAGCTGCGCGAATGCTACACACGCGGCGCGGAAGCCTTCGGCTGGGCCCGGCGCAATTCCGCCCCGCGCTCCATGCGCGATGGCAAGGAACTGGTCGGCTGGGGCATGGCGACGGGCGTCTGGGAAGCCCTCCAGATGCCGGTTGCAGTTCGCATCGTGTTGACATCGAACGGCCATGCCGAGGTATCCTGCGCCGCGTCTGACATCGGCACCGGCACCTACACCATCGTCGCACAGGTGGCCGCCGACGCACTCGGGCTGCCGATCGAGAATATCGACGTCAAGCTTGCCGACTCGACCTTGCCACAGGCCCCGGTCGAAGGAGGTTCCTGGATGGCGGCGTCGAGCGCGCACGCCGTGCTGGGCGCGGCCGAGGACATTCGCCAGGAGCTCGCGCGTCTCGCCAAGGCGATTCCTGCTTCGCCCCTCGGCGGCGTCGATGTGCCCGACGTGATCCTTGTCGATGGCACGATCGCCAAGGCCGCCGACAAGGTCCGCGCCGTCTCGATCGCCGATGCGATGCGCCACGGCAAGCTGGAGCGCATCGAGAAGCAGAAGCTCAATCATTTCGCAGAGGACAAGTCGCACGCGCGCAACACCCATTCGGCAGTCTTCGCCGAGGTCAAGGTCGACGAGCAGCTCGGCGTCATCCGCGTCACGCGAGTCGTGAGCGCGGTCGCGGCCGGGCGCATCCTGAACACCAAGACTGGCCGCAGTCAGATCATGGGCGGCGTGGTCTGGGGAATCGGAATGGCGCTGCACGAGGAGACGGTGATGGATCACCGCTTCGGCCGGATCATGAACGCGAACATCGCCGAGTATCACATTCCCGTAAATGCCGACGTTCACGACATCGACGTCATCTTCGTCGACGAGCCCGACGATCTCATCAACAGGCTGGGCGTCAAGGGCCTTGGCGAAATCGGCATCGTCGGTGTGCCTGCGGCGATCGCGAATGCGGTCTATCACGCGACTGGCAAACGCGTCCGGCGTTTCCCGGTCACACTGGACAAAATACTGGACTGAGGCCGCAGGCACTCGAACCCTCCCGCGGCACTCAGGTTCTTGTCATCGAATTGTCATCGAATGTGCCGAGAGCTGTATCTCCTGCACATTCGGGACCCCACATGGACTATTTCAAGCGCTTCAACTTCCTGTTCGCCGCACCTGTGTTCGACGCCGACGATCTCGAGGGCGTCCGTTTCAACCAGATCATCGAGGAGATCCAGCGCTCCGGCTTCGAGGTGGTCCGGGCCCGCAAGCTGGAGGATGCGGAGATGGCGGTGCAGACCGACGCCGCGATCGGCTGCATGGTGGTGGACTGGGGCAAGAAGGGGCTCGAGGGCAAAACCTCAGCACTGATCAATCTGATGCGACGCCGGGGCCTCGACTTCCCGATCATCCTGCTGATCCGTCGCAAGCGGTTCGAGGATTTGCCGGTCGAAGTGCTCGATTTCATCGACGGCTACGTCTTCCTGTCCGAGGAGACGCCGACCTTCATCGCCAAGAACCTGATCAGCCGCTTGAAGCAATACGCCGAGACGCTGAAGACGCCGTTCTTCGGCGCGCTGGTCGACTATGCCGAGGAAGGCAACCAGCTCTGGACCTGCCCGGGGCACAATGGCGGCGTGTTTTATAACCGCAGCCCGATCGGCCGGGTTTTCGTCGAGCATCTCGGCGAGTCCGTGTTCCGTGACGACCTCGACAATTCCGTGCTCGATCTCGGCGACCTGCTCACCCATGAAGGTCCCGCGCTGAAGGCGCAGAAGGAAGCAGCCCAAATCTTCGGCGCGGAAAAAACCTATTTCGTGCTCAACGGCACTTCGACCTCGAACAAGGTCGCGCTCGGCGCGCTCGTCACCGACGGCGATCTCGTGCTGTTCGACCGCAACAACCACAAGGCCGCCCATCACGGCGCGCTGATGATCAATGGCGGTGTCCCGATCTACGTGCCGACCATCCGCAACGCCTGGGGCCTGATCGGCCCGATGCGTTGGGACATGCTCGACGAGAAGACCCTGCGCGAGGCGATCCGTAACCATCCCCTGGTCACGGACAAGGACGCCTGGCGCAAGGAACGGCCGTTCCGCGTCGCCGTCGTCGAGCAATGCACTTATGACGGCACCATCCACAGCGCCGAGATGATCCTGAAACGCATCGGCCATCTCTGCGAGTACATCCTGTTCGACGAGGCCTGGGCCGGCTTCATGAAGTTCCACCCGCTCTATGCCGGCCGCTTCGCGATGGGACTTGCGAACCTTCCGCCCGAGGCGCCCGGCATCATCGCGACGCAATCCACCCACAAGCAGCTCGCGAGCTTCTCGCAGGCCTCCCAGATCCACATCAAGGACCGTCACATCCGCGGCCAGAAGCGGCGCGTCGAGCATCGCCGCTTCAACGAGAGCTTCATGCAACACGCATCCACGTCGCCGTTCTACCCGCTGTTCGCCTCGCTCGACGTCGGCGCGCAGATGATGAAGGGCCGCTCGGGCGAAGTGCTGTGGGACGATACGATCCGCCTCGGCATCGAGCTACGCAAGAAGATCCGCGCGATGCGCCGGGAGTTCGAGGAGAAGGAGCAGAATCCGGACCGCCGCTGGTTCTTCGAACCCTTTGTTCCCGACCGCGTCGCCATTCCCGACGTCAGCCGCCCCGGCACCGCGCATAACGTCGCGTGGGAAACGCTGTCCACCGACGAACTCGCCACCAATACCGCGCTGTGGCAGCTTTCCCCCGACAGCACCTGGCATGGCTTCCCTGGTCTCAGCGAAGGCTTTGCCATGACCGATCCGAACAAGCTGACGCTGCTCACGCCCGGTTTCGATCGCACCGGCGCCTATGCCGAGCACGGCATCCCCGCACCAGTCGTGGCGCAATATCTGCGCGAGAACCGTATCGTCCCCGAGAAGAACGACCTCAACTCCCTGCTCTTCCTGCTCACACCCGGCGTCGAGGCGAGCAAGGCGGGGACGCTGATCTCCGGCCTCGTCGCCTTCAAGAAGCTGCACGACGACAACGCGTTGCTGGCGGACGTCATCCCCGAGTTCTACCAGCGACGGCAGGCGCGCTATGCCGGCGCCCGGCTGCGCGACCTCTGCGGCGAGATGCACCGCTTCTTCCGCGCTGCCGACGTCAGCGCGCTCCAGGCGCGGCAGTTCATGCCCGAGCACATGCCCGAGATCGCGATGTCGCCCCGCGATGCCGCGCGCTACCTGTTCCGCAACGATGTCGACTATCTTCCGATCGAAGCGATCGCGGGCCGCATCGCCACCACGCCCTTCGTGGTCTACCCGCCGGGCATAGCCACCATCGTTCCGGGCGAAAGGCTTACGGAACGGGCGAAGCCCATGATCGATTATCTCAAGATGTTCGAGACCTGCTTCAACACGTTTCCGGGGTTCGACGTGGAAATCCAGGGCGTCTACAAGGAGATCGATGCGAACGGGCGCATCGGGCTTTACACTTACGTCGTTGCCGAGTAGGTGCCGATGAACGAAACAGCAATTGCGCGCGAAGCTGACGAACAGGTTTTGGTCCGGCCGTCACGCGAAAGCGATGTCGAGGCGATGCTGGCAATTTACCGCCATCACGTCCGCAACGGCGTCCCGCGCGATGTCGAGGGAACCGGCGCGCCCGAGCCGGACGATCTGCGCGACCGCCGCAAGAACCTGAAGCAGACCCGCCTGCCGCATCTGGTCGCGACTTTTCGCGGCGAGGTCGTGGGCTATGCCTATGGCGTGCAATTCCGCAAGCGGCCGGCCTATCGCTACACCGCCAAGCATTCCATCTACGTCCATCACGAGCATCTCGGCCGCGGGATCGGACGGCTGCTACTCCAGGGCTTGATCGACGCCTGCGCGGCGGCCGGCTTCCGCCAGATGGTCGGCTATATCGATGCCGACAACGCGCCCTCGCTGGCGCTACACGAGAAGTTTCGCTTCGCGCGCGCCGGCCTGCTCTGCGGCGTCGCCTATCGCCATGGCCGCTGGTCCGATACCGTGATGGTGCAGCGGTCGCTCGGCGCAGGCTCGACAGCAGCCCCGCCCCTCACGACGCCCGGGCGGTAGGGCTTCGCGACGGAAAGTCAGCCGCTCTGACCTGGATGCGGTCGGCATGCAGTGACCAATGATGCAAAGCTTGATCCTTGCAAAACTTCGCTTTGGCCCGCTCTCTGGCTTCGTCCTCGTCGGAGGCGTCAATCTCGAGCGTGCCCTGGCACACCTCGATCTGCCGGCCGTACTGACCGAGCACGTCCTTCATGAACTTGACGACATAAGTTGACATGGGACCTCCTGCCTGCCCGGCGGCACTCTAATCCCATTTAGCCTGAATGCGAGAGGGAGATTTTGACGCGCATCAAATCCGAACACGGTTCCTTCGCTCCGTCATGCCGGGGGGCGGCTCGCGGAGCCGAACCCGGGAATCTCGAAATGCCCAGGTTCGCAAATGCGCATCGCTCCGCAATGCGCGGAGAGAACCTCTACCCCGGCGTCACGCCGAACGCCTGCTTGAAGCGCTTCGCATAGCGCGGCCAGACTTCGGGATTGATGATGCGCGGCGGACGCTTGCCGTCGAGCGTCTCCAGCACCTGCTCGGCAGCGATGCGGCCCATGTTCTGGCGCGCCTCGATCGTCACCCCCGCGGTATGTGGGCTCGCCAGCACGTTGTCGAACTGGAGCAGCGGATGCTCCGGCGGCGGCGGTTCCTTGGACCAGACGTCGAGGCCGGCACCCGCAATGCGCTTGTCGCGCAACGCCTGGAGCAGCGCGTCCTCGTCATGGATGAAGCCGCGCGCCGTGGTGATGAAATAGGCATGCGGCTGCATCAGCGCGAATTCGCGCACGCTGATCATGTTGCGACTGCCCTTGTTGAGCGGACAGGAGATCGAGACGAAATCGGCGCGGCGCAGGAGCTCTTCGAGCTCGACCTTCTCCCCGCCCCGCTCGGCCATCACCTCGGCCGACAGATAGGGATCATAGGCCAACACCTTCATGCCGAGCAGGCCCTTGCACAACGCGGCGATGCGCCGGCCGACATTGCCGAGCCCGATGATGCCGACGGTCTTGTGCTCGACCTCGTTGCCGACGAGCTCGTTGCGGTTGACGTCGCGCTCCCGACGCAGGCGGCGGTCGGACTGGATGATACGCTTGGACAGCGTCAGCATCATCGCCAGCGCGTGCTCGGCGACCGAATGGGCGTTGCCGCCGGACTGGTTGACGACAACGACGCCGGCGTCCGTGCAGGCCTCGACGTCAACAGGATCGAAGCCGGCGCCATTGCTGGAGACGAGCAGCAAGTTCGGCGTGCGCTTCAGGAAGGCGGCATCGACATGGAAATGCGGCGCCAGTTCGTCGCGGGCCGCCCCGATCTGGTAGACATGGGCCGCGCTCAGGATGGGCGCATAGAAATCCTCAGGGCTTTCGTTCTCGATGCGATCGAGCCGGACGTCGGACCGCGCCTTCAGGATGTCGATATAGATCGGATTGGCTAAATAATTGGAGTAGACGACACGCTTGCTGTTGACCGACATCAGGACCCTTCCGGCTCGCTCGCGAGGAAGATCGGCAAGGTCGGCGCGACACGTGCTTCCTCCCGCTTTTTCGTTGCCGCATTTATGACACGGGGGCGCCGGCCACGGCAGGCCGTCTGGCGCAGATCACGGTGCCGGCCGGGACATGTTGACAAACCCGCCCGCCGCGTCAAGTTCGGCTGATAGCCGCGACGGCCAGAACAATGGTCATCACAAGAAGCATGCGCGGCCAGGAAGATACGCCAAGGGAGAACTCAATGGCGATTGCGGAGCAGCAGACCTCGACCCAAGCAACACAGGGGGCCGGCGAAAGAAGCTGGCACGGCATTGTCCTGCAAACCCTGAAGCGGAACGAGATCAGCCTCATCCCCTACGTTCCCGATCGCGTGCTGACGCCGCTGATCAAGAACCTGCACGCCGACCCCTTCTTCACCACCTTTGCCACCGCCCGCGAGGAGGAAGCGGTCGGCATCGTCTCGGGCGCCTGGATGGGCGGCCGCCGCGGCGCGGTGCTGATGCAGACCTCCGGCTTTGCCACGCTCGCCAACGTGCTGGCCTCGCTCGCGGTGCCCTACCAGATCCCGCTGATCATGTTCGTCTCCGAGCGCGGCACGCTCGGCGAGTTCAACTACGGCCAGTCGCTGGTTTGCCGCACCATGCGGCCAGTGCTGGACTCGCTGGCGCTGGAGCACCACACCATCACCCGGCTCGACGAGCTCGAATTCATCGCCGACCGCTCGATCAAGCAGGCCGTCACCACGCAGGCGCCAGTGGCGCTGATCCTCAACCCGCTGCTCACGGGCGGCAAGGTTTTCGACAAGTGAGCCCGGCGAAAATGAAAACAGACTTGGACAATCGCAACACCAAGGTGATGAACCGCTTCGACGTCACCTCGCGCCTGATCGCGAAGCTCGGAAACGAGGAAGCGGTGATCGGCGGCATCGGCAACACCAATTTCGATCTTTGGGCCGCCGGCCACCGGCCGCAGAACTTCTATATGCTCGGCAGCATGGGCCTCGCCTTCCCGATCGCGCTCGGCGTGGCGCTGGCGCAGCCCGACCGCCGCGTCTTCGCGCTCGAGGGCGACGGCTCGCTGCTGATGCAACTCGGCGCGCTCTCGACGATTGCGATGTTGAAGCCGCAGAACCTCACGATGATCGTGATGGACAATGGCATCTATCAGATCACCGGCGCGCAGCCGACGCCGGCATCGAGCGTAGCCGACATCGTCGCCATGGCCATCGGCTCCGGCCTCGCCAACAGCGCCTGGGCGGCGGACGAAAATGATTTCGAGCGGCTGGTCGAGGATGCGATGTCGGCTGCCGAGCCCAGCCTGATCGCCGTCCGGATCGACGACAAACCGGGCGTCGGCACCACCCGCCGCGACCCCGTGCAGATCCGGGAGCGCTTCATGCACGGCCTCGGCGTGCGTGAGCCCCTTTAACATTTTGTCATTAACTACACGGGGATTCGATAACGGGCCATTTCGGCCCGTTGCAAATCTGTGCTAAGCGAACCGGATGTCCATTTTAATTCGTTTATTTGCCTGGCTGCTCGCGGCCGCCGTCACCTTCGCCACCCTTGGTCCCCCCGGCCTACGGCCGCATTCCGATCTCGGCCAGGACGGCGAACATGCGCTTGCCTTCGTCCTGGTGGGACTGGCCTTCGGCCTCGCCTATCGGCAGCGGCGCCTGCTGACCGCAGCGGCTGCGGTCGTGATGATTGGCGTGCTCGAACTGATGCAATTTTGGGCACCCGGCCGCCATGCCCGGCTGGAGGATTTTCTGGTCGACGCGCTCACGGCTTGCCTCGGATTTGTGGTCGCGGCCGCCGCCGATTGGGCCATGGCCCGGCTTCGCACAAATGCGGTCCTGACAAGCGAAGGCCCCGCGGAGTGACACGCCGCAGGGCCCATCTTCTCAGCGCATAGGGCTGCGCAAATCAGTCGATGATCTTGACGACGCGGCGTGTGCGCGGCTCGACGATCACGCGGCGATCGTTCACGACCGCGTAGCGATACTCGGTGTAGTTCGGCACGGGACGCAGCACCACCCTCGGAGGCAGGGGTTCGCCGACCACGACGCGCTCCTCCACGACAACAGATTCACTGCGCGGGATTCCGCCCAGAATCGCATTCGGAATTTCCAGACCCGCGCCAACGGCCGCGCCGACGGTGCCGCCGACCATCGCGCCAACCGGACCGCCGATATCGCCGCCCGCCCGCGCGCCGTCCCTGGCGCCCTGTTCGGTCGTCGACTGGGCAAAGGCTGCGCTCGACGCCAACAGCGACGCTGCAGCCAACGAAATCGCAAGACGGGTTTTCATGTCCTCATGTCTCCAGTGATTGTTATGCGCCGTCAACCGCGGGGCCGGAGCATTGTTCCGGTTCCCGCATGGCCAAAGAGGCATCAATTCTGAAGACTGTTCCTGCGTAACAGTTTACGCTGCGGCGATCTCGTGCCCCGCCATCAGTTCCAGCGCCCGTACCATCGCCGAATGATCCCAGGCCTTGCCGCCATGCGCAGTGCAGGACGAGAACAATTGCTGCGCGACCGCCGTACTCGGCAGCGACAAGCCGAGCGTACGTGCGCCTTCGAGCGCGAGGTTGAGATCCTTCTGGTGCAGCTCGATGCGGAAACCCGGATCGAAATTGCGCTTCACCATGCGTTCGCCATGAACTTCGAGAATCCGCGATGATGCAAACCCACCCATCAGCGCTTGCCGCACCAGCGCCGGATCGGCGCCGGCCTTCGACGCAAACAACAGCGCTTCGCTCACCGCCTCGATCGTCAGCGCGACGATGATCTGGTTGGCGACCTTCGTCGTCTGCCCGTCGCCATTGGCACCGACCCTGGTGACGTTCTTGCCCATCCTGTCGAACACCGGCTTCATGGTGTTGAAGGCTCGCTCGGGCCCGCCGACCATGATGGTGAGGCTCGCCGCCTTGGCGCCGACCTCCCCACCCGACACCGGCGCGTCGAGATAGTCCGCGCCGTGTGCCTCGATCTTCTTCGCGAACTCCTTCGTCGCCAGCGGCGAGATCGAGCTCATGTCGACGACGATCTTGCCCTTGGAGACACCGCTGGCGACACCGTCCTTGCCGAACAGCACCGCTTCAACATGCGGCGTGTCTGGCACCATGATGATGGTCGCATCCGCCTCCTCGGCAACCTGCTTACCCGACTTGCAGGCGACGCCGCCGGCCGCGATCAGCTCGGGGGCGACAGGCGCAACGTCATGCAGGAGAACACGATACCCCGCCGCGAGCAGGTGGCCGGCCATCGGCCGTCCCATGGTGCCAAGTCCGATGAAGCCGATGTCGATCATGTCAGTCGTTTCCTCTTGATTTTGCTAAGTCGATCCGCGGGCTCCCTCACCTCTCCCGCCTGCGGGAGAGGTCGGCGCAGAGCGCCGGGTGAGGGCTCTCTCCGCCCGGGGATTTTCAACGCATCTCACGAATCCCGTCGCGGAGGCACCCTCTCCCCAGCCCTCTCCCGCAAGCGGGAGAGGGAGTGCACTGCCGCAGCGTCTTCCTCAGGTCTCGAATGTCTGCGCGGCGTGCCAGGACAGGCCTTCCAGCGTCGTGGTGCGCGGCTTGTATTCACAACCGACCCAGCCGCGATAGCCGATCGCGTCGAGATGGCGGAACAGGAAGGGATAGTTGATCTCGCCGGTGCCGGGCTCGTGGCGGCCGGGATTGTCGGCGAGCTGGATATGCGCGATGCGGTCGAGATGTTTCTGCATGGTGCGGGCGAGATCGCCCTCCATGATCTGCATGTGATAGATGTCGTACTGGATGAACAGATTGTTCGACCGCACCTCAGAGATGAGCTGCACCGCCTGCTCGGTACCATTGAGGTAGAAGCCGGGAATGTCGAGCGTGTTGATCGGTTCGACCAGGAGCTTGATGTTCTCCCGCGCCAACGTCGAGGCCGCGAAGCGGAGATTGCCGACCAGCGTCTCCTGAAGCTCGCGCGGATCGGCACCGGCGGGCGCGATGCCGACGAGGCAGTTGAGCTGCTCGCAATCCAGCGCCTTGGCATAGTCGATGGCGCGGAACACGCCGTCGCGGAATTCGGCTGTGCGATCGGGCAGGATCGCAATGCCGCGCTCGCCCCCAGCCCAGTTGCCGGCCGGTAGATTGTGCAGCACCTGCGTCAGGCCGTGGGCCTCGAGCTGTTCACGGAGCTGCGCCTTGTCGAAATCATAGGGAAAGAGATATTCGACCCCGGAGAAGCCCGCCGCTTTCGCAGCAGTGAAGCGGTCGACAAAAGGCATCTCGTTGAAGAGCATGGTGAGGTTGGCGGCGAATTTCGGCATGATGCTGTCCCCTTATTCTGCCGGCTGCAACACGCGCGTGCTTCCGACCTCGTCGAGCGGCAGATCCAGCACCTCCTCGAACTCGACGATGTTGTCGATCTCCGTGCCCATCGCGATATTGGTGACGCGCTCGAGGATGAACTCGACCACGACGGGCACGCGGTGCTTGGCCATCAATTCGCGTGCCGTCGCAAATGCCGCCTGCGTGTCCTTCGGGTCGGTGACGCGGATTGCCTTGCAGCCGAGGCCTTCGGCGACTGTGACGTGGTCGACGCCGTAGACGCCGATCTCGGGCGCGTTGATGTTCTCGAAGGACAGCTGGACGTGGTAGTCCATGTCGAAGCCGCGCTGAGCCTGGCGGATCAGGCCGAGATAGGAATTGTTCACGACGACGTGGATGTAGGGCAGATTGAACTGCGCCCCGACCGCGAGCTCCTCGATCAGGAACTGGAAGTCGTAGTCGCCTGAGAGCGCGACGATGTCGCGATCCGGACACGCCGCGCGCACGCCGAGCGCCGCCGGCAACGTCCAGCCGAGCGGCCCCGCCTGGCCGGCATTGATCCAGTTGCGCGGCTTGTAGACGCCCAGGAACTGCGCCCCGGCGATCTGCGACAGGCCGATCACGGTGACGTAAGTGGTGTCGCGGCCGAACGCCTTGTTCATTTCCTCATAGACGCGCTGCGGCTTGATCGGGACGTTGTCGAAATGGCTCTTGCGCAGCATCGTCTTCTTGCGATCGCGGCAGGCCGCGGGCCACGCCTGGCGCTCGCGGAGCCTGCCTGACCGGCGCCACTCCCTGGCGACGGTGACGAAGAGTTCGAGCGCGGCCTTCGCATCCGAGACGATGCCGAGATCGGGATTGAACACGCGTCCGATCTGCGTCGGCTCGATGTCGACATGCACGAATTTGCGGCCCTTGGTGTAGGTCTCGACCGAGCCGGTGTGCCGGTTGGCCCAGCGGTTGCCGATGCCGAGCACGAAATCGGACTCCAGCAGCGTCGCATTGCCATAGCGGTGGCTGGTCTGAAGGCCGACCATGCCGGCCATCAGCACGTGGTCATCGGGGATCGCACCCCACCCCATCAATGTCGGCACGACAGGCACGTTGGCAATCTCGGCGAATTCGACCAGGAGATCCGACGCATCGGCGTTGATGATGCCGCCGCCAGCGACGATCAGCGGCCGCTCGGCGGCGTTGAGCATCTCCAGCGCCTTCTCGACCTGCTTGCGGGTCGCGGCCGGCTTGTAGACCGGCAGCGGCTCGTAGGTCTCGTCGTCGAACTCGATCTCGGCGAGCTGCACGTCGAGCGGCATGTCGATCAGCACCGGCCCCGGCCGGCCCGAGCGCATCACGTGAAAAGCCTGGCTGAACACGCGCGGCACCAGCGCCGGCTCGCGCACCGTCACCGCCCACTTGGTCACGGGCTTTGCGATCGACTCGATGTCGACGGCCTGAAAATCCTCCTTGTAGAGCCGTGCCCGCGGCGCCTGCCCGGTGATGCAGAGGATCGGAATGGAATCGGCGATCGCCGAGTAGAGCCCGGTGATCATGTCGGTGCCGGCCGGCCCCGAGGTGCCGATGCAGACGCCGATGTTGCCGGCCTTCGCGCGCGTGTAGCCCTCGGCCATGTGCGAGGCACCCTCGACATGCCGCGCCAGGATGTGGCGAATCGAGCCGCGCTTCTTCAGCGCCGAGTAAAGCGGATTGATCGCAGCGCCGGGAACCCCGAAGGCAGTCGAAATGCCTTCCTTCTCCAGAATGCGTACGGCAGCATCGATAGCTCGCATCTTCGCCATATCGGACCTCGCTCAAGTTGCGTCAGCGAGCGAGATCATCGGGCGCACAGAAGCCAATCTCAACGAGATCGATTTTATTTTCCACGATGTGGCAGCCGTGGAAAAATCGCGGCGGTCTCAATCGGTTAGATCGAGATACACGTGAAAGCAGATCACTCGAACAGCGGCGCGAGCTGCATCTGCGGCACCAGCACCAGGCCCCTGTCGGTGATGCGAATTTCCGGAATGACCGATAGCGGAATCAGATTGAAGCCCATGTAGGGGATGGTGCAGCCGGCTTCCACCCACTCCTTCTTCAACACCTTGACCTCTTCGGCCACTTCGGTGACCCGCTTGTCGGACAAGAGTCCGGCGATCGGCAGCGGGACCAGCGCCCTCACCTTGCCGTCGGCGACGACGCAGACACCGCCCTGACGATCCCTGACCGCTGCGATCGCGACCTGCATATCGCCCTCGTTGGTTCCGGCAACGATGATGTTGTGACTGTCATGGCCGACGCTGGAGGCGACCGCGCCGCGCTTGAGGCCGAAATCCTTCAGCAGGCCATGGGCAACATTGCCGGCCGATTTGCCGTGACGCTCGACCACTGTGACGAAGCACAGGCCGTAGCGCGCGAACAGCGACGGCCAATCCCCGGCCGGCTCGATCGCAACCTTCTCGTGGATCAGTGTGATGCCGGGCAACGCGGTCTTGATCGCATTGACGGTGCAGGCGCTCGACGGCAGCTCCGGCGTCAGCTTCATTTTCTTCGGCAGCTTGACCGTCGCGTAGGCCGCCTTCGGATACTGGTAGCGCTGCGACAACGCCTGATCGAGGCTATCAGTGATCTTGCCGTGCTCGACCATCAGCTCGCCGCCATACCAGGTACATTGCGGCTTGAGCTGATCGTCCATCAGCACGAGATCGGCGCGACGGCCGCCGCCGAGACCACCGATATCGCCCTCCATACCGAAGCGCGTGGCGCCATGCAGGGAGCCCATCGACCAGGCCTGCTCCGGCGACATCCCCGCTTTCACGGCCTCGCGCACCACCCAGTCGAGGCCGAACAGCAGAAGATCGTCGGCATCGCGATCGTCCGTGCACACGGCGGTGCGCTTGTGCGAGGCCCCGAGCTCGGTGATTGTCCGGATCGCCTGCGGCAGCGAATGCCACGGCGTGGTCGGCGGGCCGCCACGCAAAAACACCCAGACGCCGGCATCGAGCAGATCATCAGCGATGTCGCGGTCGATCGCCTCGTGGGTGTCGGTGACGCCGCTCGCCGCATAGGCCGCGACGAATTCGCGGCCATAGACGTGGCCGGACACAGGCCGTCCGCGCTTCAAGGCTGCGGCGAGGATGGCATGGCTGCGCTCGTCGCCCATCGTAACAGGCACAAAATCCATCTTCTCGCCAAGCGCCACCGCTTCCGGCCAGCGGTCGAACAGGCCCGCGATCTTGTCCGGCGTGAGGTCACCGCCGGCGGTCTCCAGTTCCGCTGACGTTGCCGGCACCGTGCTCGGCACCGTCAGGAAGATCGAAAGCGGCGCCTCGCGCGCGTCCTCCAGCATCGCCTCGACACCGGCGACGTCCATGACGTTGCCGATCTCGTGGCTGTCGCAGAAGATCGTGGTGGTACCGTTGAGCAGCGCGGCTTCCGCATAGGCGCAGGCGGTCACCATCGAGGATTCGATGTGGATGTGCGGATCGACGAGACCAGGCGCGATGATGCCGCCCGCCGCGTCGTAAAGAGGAACATCGCCCCAAATCTTCTTCGCCGTCCCGGACGGCTTCACAGCGGCGATGCGGCCGCCTGTGATCCAGACCTCCCGCCCCTGATGGATGCGCTCCGAATACGTCGAGAGCACCCGGGCACCCGTGACGACGAGATCGGGCGCCACGCGCGCGGAGGCGACATCGGCCAAAAACCGGGTCATCGAATGCAGCGGCGCGACGGTGAAGCGGGTGAGTTTTGTCATAGGAACCCTCGCTTGGCGTTACGGCCAAGCAATAGTTACGCCCAGCGCCAAACCGGGCAAACTCAAATATAACGGCACGCCCCGCTTACGTCTTAGGCGCCGAACCGCCCGCCCCCCTCGACCTTGAACGCCTGCGCGGAACCTGCGCTGCCTGAGGTGGTGCGGCGGCCTTGACCCGAATCCGCAGGGACCGGCCGTTTGTCTCATCGATCTCGAACGAATTCGTCTTTCGGACGAGGTCGCTCAGCTTGCGGAAGCCGAAGGTCCTCGGATCGAAATCGGAAGCCAGATTGGCGAGCCGCTTTCCAACCTCACCGAGCGCGACCCAACCGTCCTCGCTCTCCATCTGGGCGATGACCTTCTTGATGATGGGTGTGGCGGCATCAGGCGGTTGAAGCGGCACGGACCTCGAGGCGGCGTCCTGGTTGGTCGCCGTGCCGGCAAGCAGGTTCTCCGTGTAGACGAACCTTCGACAGGCCTGCCTGAAGCTTTCCGGTGTCTTCTGCTCGCCGAACCCGAAAACATCGACGCCCTGCTCACGGATGCGGGCGGCGAGACGGGTAAAGTCGCTATCGGACGACACCAGGCAGAAGCCATCGAACCGGCCGCTGTGGAGCAGGTCCATGGCGTCAATGACCAGGGTTATGTCGGACGCGTTCTTTCCCGTCGTATAGGCGAACTGCTGCTGCGGGATGATGGCGTGCTTCGATAGAATGTCGGCCCACCCCCTGGAACGCGCATTGGAGAAGTCGCCATAGATACGGCGAACGCTGGCCTCGCCGATCTTGGCAATCTCCTCGAACAGTCCATCCGCGATCTTCGCGGAGGCATTGTCGGCATCGATCAGGACAGCGAGACGCGGCGAGCGGAGTTCCGACGGCATGGCGTTTCCTCAGCAAGATGGACGCAACATTCGAAGACGCAGCGCGTCGGGCCGTCTAGTCCTCGTTCGCCTTGAATCGCCCGAGCCCCCTCAGCACGAAGGGCGCCAGCAGCGCGATCAGGGCCAGCGCCAGCAGCGTCGCCGAGATCGGGCTCTGGACCAACGCCATGGGATCGCCGAGGCTGATAGCCAGCGCACGGCGCAGCTGGCTCTCGGCAATCGGTCCGAGGATCAGGCCGACCACGACAGGCGCGATGGGAAAATCGAACCGGCGCATCAGGAAACCGAGCACGCCGAAACCCGCGAGCATCGACAATTCGACCACCGACGGCTTTGCGGCGATCGTGCCCATGGTCGCGAAGACGAGAATGCCGGCATAGAGCCAGGGCTGCGGGATCGCGAGCAGCCGCACCCACAGGCCGACTAGCGGCAGGTTGAGCACCAGCAGCATCGCATTGGCGATGAACAGGCTGGCGATCAGACCCCACACCAGATCGGGCCGCTCGGCGAACAGCAGTGGCCCCGGGTTGAGGCCGTATTGCTGAAAACCCGCCAGCATCATCGCGGCCGTCGCCGAGGTCGGCAGTCCCAGCGTGAGTAACGGCACCAGCGTGCCGGCGGCGGAGGCGTTGTTGGCGGCTTCCGGACCCGCGACGCCTTCGATCGCGCCCTTGCCGAATTCCTCCGGATGTTTTGTGAGCCGCTTCTCGGTCGAATAGGAAAGGAAGGTCGGGATCTCCGCACCGCCCGCTGGCAGCGCCCCGATCGGAAAGCCGAACATGGTGCCGCGCAGCCACGGCTTCCACGAGCGCTTCCAGTCTTCTTTCGTCATCCACAGCGAGCCGCGCACCGGCTCGAGCTTCTCCTCGGTGTGGTGGCGGCGCGATGCGACGTAAAGCGCCTCGCCCACCGCGAACAGGCCGACCGCGAGCGTCGTCACCTCGACGCCGTCGAGCAGCTCGGGGACGCCGAACGCGAGCCGCGCCTGACCTGTTAGCTTGTCGATGCCGACGAGGCCCAGCGTCAGGCCGATGAACAGGCTGGTCAGGCCGCGGACCGGTGAATCCCCGAAGGTCGCCGACACCGTGACGAAGGCGACGCACATCAGCGCGAAGTAATCCTCGGGTCCAAAGCGCACGGCGAAATCGACCAACCACGGGGCGAGGAACGCCAGTCCGATGGTGGCGATGGTGCCAGCGACGAAAGAGCCGATCGCGGAGGTCGCAAGCGCCGGTCCGCCGCGGCCGGCCTTGGCCATCTTGTTGCCTTCGAGCGCGGTCGCCATCGAGGCGCTCTCGCCGGGCGTGTTGATGAGGATCGCCGTGGTCGACCCGCCATACATGCCGCCATAATAGATGCCCGCGAACATGATCAGCGATCCACCGGGATCGAGCTTGTACGTCACCGGCAGCAACAGCGCGACCGTCAAGGCCGGGCCGATGCCGGGCAGCACGCCCACGGCGGTACCAAGGAACACACCGATCAGTGCATAGAGCAGGTTCATCGGCTGGACGGCGACCGCCATGCCATGCGCCAGCGCGGCAAAAGTGTCCATCACAGCAGTCGCTCCAGAGGGCCGGTCGGAAGGCTCAGCGTCAGCAGGCGGTCAAACGCGAGATAGATGAGGGTCGACATGACGAGGGCGATGACGGAATCGACGAGGACGGCGCGACGCCCGAAGGCCGCCGACGTCGTCACGAACAGCGCCGACGTCGCCAGGATGAAGCCGCCGCCGAAGCCGATGATGGCGATCAGGAGCGCAAGGCCAATGAGGATCAGAACCACTGGCACGGGATCGGAACTCTCGCGCGCCGGCAGATTGCCGCGCATCGCGTCGATGAAATTGCCGATCGCAAGCAGCGCAAGGCCGCTGGCGACCACGATCGGCATCGCCTCCGGCCCCATGCCATACATCGCGGTGGTTGGCAGGCCGCTCGCGTCCCAGACCAGCACCGCGGCGAGACCTGCGAGCAACGCAGCGATGACGATGCCGGCGCGATCGACGCGCCTCGGCGGCTGGGCGGGATCGCTTGAGGTCATGACTTGACCAGGCCGACCGATTTCAGCACGTCAGTGACGCGCGCCGTTTCCTTCTTCAGGAAGTCGGCGAAGGCGTCGCCACCGAGATAGGCGTCCTCCCAGCCCTTCTGCTTGAGGATCTCCTTCCAGGCGTCAGACTTCACCATCTTCTCGACGGCGTCGCTCAGCGTCTTGCGCTGCTCCGGCGTGATGCCGGGAGGCGCGACCACCGAGCGCCAGTTGGCGATCACGAGGTCGATGCCTTGCTCCTTGAAGGTCGGGATGTCGCTGCCTGTGATGCGCTTCTCCGAGGTCACGCCGATCGCGCGCAGCTTGCCGGACTTGATCTGCCCTTCGTACTCGCTCAGTCCCGAAATGCCCGCGGTGACCTTGCCGCCGAGGATCGCCGCCAGCGACTCGCCGCCGCCCGAGAATGGGATGTAGTTGATCTTCTTCGCGTCGGCGCCGACGGCGCCCGCGAACAACGCGGCCATCACATGGTCGACGCCGCCGGCCGAGCCGCCGGCGAAGGTCACTTTGGCGATGTCGGCCTTCACCGCGGCGGCGAGGTCCTGCGCCGTCTTGATCGGCGAATTCGCGGGAACCACGATCACCTGGATTTCCTCGGTGAGGCGCGCGATCGGCGTCACCTGCTCGAGGGTGACAGGCGACTTGTTCATGGCGAGCGCACCCACCATGACGAAGCCGTTGACCATCAGCTGGTTGCCATCGCCCTTGGCGCCGTTGACGAATTGCGCGATGCCGACGCTGCCGCCGGCGCCGGGAACGTTAGTGACCTGCACGCTGCGCGCAACGCCCGAGGCCACCAGCGCCTGCTGCATCGAGCGGGCGGTCTGGTCCCAGCCGCCGCCGGGCGCTGCCGGCGCCATCAGCTTGAGCTCGAGCTGCTGGGCAAGGGCCGGCGTGGCTGCCGCCAGGGTCAGCGCGACGGCCGCGCCGACAAGGCGCACGGGAAATCGAAACATCGGGGCATCTCCAGGCTCATGCGGACGTTTGCCGCATTGTGTCGTTTGGTCGCATATCAGCCAAAACGGCTGATGCTGTCCAGTGACATCCCCTGGGGCTCCTGGCTAACGGGCCGTCGGCATCGCCCCTCCGAGCGCGGCCGTCAGCTCGGCGGCGACATCCCGCACGATTTGCCCGATCTCCGGCAACCTCTGGTCGGTCAGCCGGCTGGTCATGCCGGAGACCGAAATTGCCCCGAGTGGCTCGGCGCAGTCATTGTAGACGACCGCGGCAACACAGCGCAGGCCCATGCAGGCCTCTTCATCATCGAGCGCGTAGCCCTGCTTGCGGATCTTTTCGAGCTCCTTGAACAGGTCGCTCGGCCGCACGATCGACTTCTCGGTCAGGCGCGGCATGCCGTGATGGCGGATGACCGCGCCGACGTCTTCGTCCGAATAGGTCGCGAGCACCGCCTTGCCGACCCCCGACGTCACCATGGCGACGCGGCCGCCGACCTGGGTCAGCGACCGCATGATCTCGCGGCTTTCCATGCGGGTCAGCACGATGATGAATTCGTCGTCGACGACGGCAAGATTAGCGGTTTCGCGGGTGAGATCGCGCAGCTTGCGCAAGTAAGGGATCGCCTGCGCAGAGAAATTACGCCGCCGCGCGATGCTTGCCCCGACCGTGAAGCTGCGCACGCCGACATGCCATTTGGATTCGGCGCGATCGAACTGCACGAAGCGGCGACTTTCCAGCGTCGCCAGCAGGCGGTGCACGGTGGAGGCCGACAGGCCGGTGCGGACCGCGAGATCGCTGAGGCGATAGCCTTCGTCGTCTTCAGCGAGCGTTTCGAGGATCGACAGCGCGCGGTCGACCGACTGCACGCCGCCGTCACGGCCCTCATGATCGGCCTCTGCGGCCGACCTGGGCTCGAGCGATTTGCGCCTGATCACGTTCTTGCTCATCGCGACCTGCATTTGCCAATCCGACAAGGCGCGAGCCGCCTCTTCCCCCTCTCCCCGTTCTTACGGGGAGAGGGCCGGGGTGAGGGGCCATCTCCGCAAAGACAGTGAGAGACGGACTCGCGGAAGCTCCCCCTCACCCGGAATTTGCTGCGCAAATTCCGGCCTCTCCCCGCAAGCGGGGAGAGGCGAAACAAGCTCAGAGCAGCCCTGCCCCGCGCGCCCACTTGTACTTGGCCCCGAGCACCTCGACCGGCAGCTCGGTCGAATAGGCGTAGGCCGGGATGCCGTTCTGATAGAGATATTCGGCGGCTTCCTCGACCTCGACGTCACCGGCGAGCGAGGCAACCATGGGCTTCACAAAACCCTTGGCCTCCATCTCCTTCTTCACCTCGACCATGTTGCGGGCGAACACCATCGGCGGGGTGACGATGGTATGCCAGTAGCCGAGGATCAGCGCGTGGATACGCTCATCCGACAGGCCGAGCTTCACCGTGTTGACGTAGGTGATCGGCGGTTCGCCGCCGGTGATATCCACAGGATTTCCGGCCGCACCAAACGGCGGGATGAACTTGCGGAAGGCCGCATCGAGATCCGGCGGCATCGACATCAGCGACAGGCCGTTGTCGACGCAGGAGTCCGACAGCAGCACGCCCGAGCCGCCGGCACCGGTGATGATCAGCACGTTCTCGCCCTTCGGCGTCGGCAGCACCGGAACGCCGCGAGCGAATTCGAGCAGCTGCCGCAAGCTGCGCGCGCGGATCACGCCGGACTGCGCCAGGACATCCTCGTAGATCTTGTCGTTACCGGCGAGTGCGCCGGTGTGCGACGAGGCCGCCTTCGCGCCGGCCGAGGTGCGGCCGGCCTTGAGCACGACGACAGGCTTCTTCTTGGAGACGCGCTTGGCCGCTTCCGCGAAGGCGCGGCCGTCCTTGAGGTCTTCGCAGTGCTGCGCGATCAAGTTGGTGTTCGGGTCCTGCTCGAAGAAGGCGAGCAGATCGTCCTCGTCGATGTCGGACTTGTTGCCGAGGCCGACGATCGCCGAGACGCCCATCTTGGCCGAGCGCGAGAAGCCGATGATCGCCATGCCGATGCCGCCCGACTGCGACGACAGCGCCGCGTGGCCCTTGACGTCGTAGGCCGTGCAGAAGGTCGCGCAGAGATTGGCGGGCGTATAATAGAAGCCGTAGATGTTCGGCCCCATCAGGCGGATGTCGTACTTCTTGCCGACCTCGACGATCTCGGCCTGCAGCTCCGGCGCGCCGGCTTCAGCGAAGCCCGACGGGATCAGCACCGCGCCCGGGATCTTCTTCTCACCGCATTCGGTGAGCGCTGCCGCCACGAACTTTGCGGGAATCGCGAACACCGCGACGTCGATCACACCAGGCACGTCCTTGACGCTCTTATAGGCCTTGTAGCCGAGGATCTCGGCGGCTTTGGGATGGATCGGATAGATATCGCCCTTGTAGCCGCCGTTGATGAGGTTTTTCATCACGGAATTGCCGATCTTGCCGTCCTCGGCGGAGGCGCCGACCACGGCGACGGCCTTCGGCTGCATGATGCGGTTCATCGCCGCGACGATCTCTTCAGTCGGCCGCGGCTTCGGCTTGGGAACGTAGGCGAAGTCGACGACGATGCGGACGTCGGCGGCGGTCGCCCCCTTCGGCGTCGCGAACACCGGGTTGAGGTCGAGCTCGACGATTTCGGGGAAGTCGGTGACGAGCTGCGAAACCTTGACGATGACGTCGGCGAGCGCGGTGCGGTTCACCGGTTCCCCGCCGCGAACGCCCTTCAGGATCTCATGCGCCTGGATGCCGTCGAGCATCGACAGGGCATCCTCCTTGGTCGCGGGCGCGAGGCGGAAGGTGATGTCCTTGAGGACTTCGACCAGCACGCCGCCGAGGCCGAAGGCGACCAGCTTGCCGAACGAGCCGTCGGTGATCGAGCCGACGATGACCTCGGTGCCGCCGGCCAGCATCTGCTGCACCTGGATGCCCTCGATCTTGGCGTCGGCCTTATATTTCTTGGCGTTGGAAAGAATGGTCTCGTAGGCCTTCTCGGCATCCTCGGCCGTCTTCAGGCCGACGATGACGCCGCCGGCTTCGGTCTTGTGGAGGATGTCCGGCGAGACGATCTTCATCACGACCGGGAAGCCCATCGCGGAGGCCATCTTGCCGGCCTCGCCGGCCGACTTCGCCACGCCCTCCTTCGGCACCGGAATGCCATAGGCGTCGCAGACCAGCTTGCCTTCCGGCGCCGTCAGGCTGGTGCGGTTGTCCGCCTTGACCTGGTCAAGCACCTTGCGGACGGCATCTTTGGAATTGGACATGTGGCTTCTCCCTTGACCTCAGTTCGTTCTTTATCAAGCGCGCGCGTTGCGGCTGCCCGTGATGCTTGCCATTCGCCGCGCTCTGTTCCATGCCGCGGAACGGAGTGGCATAAAGCCGAGACTACTCCGCCGGCGTGGATCAAAAATGGCTGGCGATGGCATTTGGTATGCCAGAAGCCAACTTGTCAAGCCAGAGCGCACCTTAGAACGCCGCAAAAAATAGCCAGCTTGACATTCTGGCATGTGGTATGCCAAAAACTTTCCCGTTAATATTCCTGTAAAAGACGACTCCCACTGGAGGAGATTCGTCGTGTCACTACGGAAACCAACCAAGGCGTTGCCGAACATGGCCGAGGCAGACATCGCAATCGTTCGTATTGCCCCGGAGAGCAGCTTCAAGAACAAGGCGTATGACGCCTTGAAGGAAGCCATCCTCAAGATGGACATCTATTCGACGCCCGAGCCGGTGATGCTCGACGAGCGCGCGTTGTCCGAACGTCTTGGCGTCAGCCGCACGCCGATCCGCGAAGCGATCGCGATGCTGGAGCAGGACGGCTTCGTGAAGACGGTGCCGCGCCGCGGCATCATGGTGGTGCGCAGGACCAAGAGCGAGATCGTCGACATGATCCGCGCCTGGGCGGCGCTGGAGAGCATGGCCGCGCGCCTCATCACCACCACCGCGCGCAAGAAGGACATCACCGCGCTGCGCGATTACTTCAAGGACTTCGGCAAGGACCGCCTGCCCGAGGACCATGTCGAGGAATATTCGCGCGCCAACATCGCCTTCCACCAGGCGCTGATCTCGCTGTCGGAATCCCCCGTGCTGGTCGATCTCACCAACGACCTGCTGCTGCACGTGCGCGGCTATCGCCAACTGACCATCGGACGCAAGGACCGCACCGCGACCTCGCTGCCCGAGCATCTCGGCATGATCGAAGCACTGGAAGCGCGCGACACCGAGCTCGCCGAGAAGCGCGCCCGCGACCACACCCTTGGCCTTGCCGCTTATGTCGAAGCGCACGGCCAGGAACTGTTCACTTAACGACGTTCACCAGAAGGGCGAACAATTCGCCCCGCATCTTGAGACCAGGGAGACAAGGCCCATGCTGAATACCGCGACCAAGTCCGAAGCACCGGGCACCGAGCAGGAACTGACGGATGGCTTCCATCTCGTCATCGACGCGCTCAAGCTGAACGGCATCAACACCATCTATAATGTGCCGGGCATCCCGATCACGGATTTGGGCCGCATGGCGCAGGCCGAAGGCATTCGCGTGATCTCCTTCCGCCACGAGCAGAACGCCGGTTATGCCGCGGGCATTGCCGGCTACCTCACCAAGAAGCCCGGCGTCTGCCTCACGGTCTCGGCGCCCGGCTTCCTCAACGGTCTCACCGCGCTCGCGCACGCCACCACCAACTGCTACCCGATGATCCTGGTTTCGGGCTCGTCCGAGCGCGAGATCGTCGACCTCCAGCAGGGCGACTACGAGGAAATGGACCAGCTCGCGATCGCAAAGCCGCTGTGCAAGGCGGCCTACCGCGTGCTGCACGCCCAGGACATCGGCATCGGTTTCGCCCGCGCCATCCGCGCCGCGGTCTCGGGCCGTCCGGGCGGTGTCTATCTCGACCTGCCGGCAAAGCTGTTCGGCCAGGTGATGAACGCCGATGCCGGCCAGAAGTCGCTGGTCAAGGTGATCGACGCCGCGCCCGCGCAGATCCCCTCGCCCGCTTCGGTCAAGCGCGCGCTCGACGTGCTCAAGAGCGCGAAGCGTCCGCTCATCATCCTCGGCAAGGGCGCGGCCTACGCGCAGGCCGATGAGGAGATCAAGAGCTTCGTCGAGAAGAGCGGCGTGCCGTTCCTCCCGATGAGCATGGCCAAGGGTCTGCTGCCCGACACGCATCCGCAATGCGCCGGCGCCGCCCGCTCGACCGTGCTGAAAGAGTCCGACGTCGTCATGCTGATCGGCGCGCGCCTGAACTGGCTGCTCTCGCACGGCAAGGGCAAGAGCTGGGGCGAAGCGCCCAAGAAGTTCATCCAAGTCGACATCGAGCCGAAGGAGATGGACTCCAACGTCGAGATCGTCGCACCCGTGGTCGGCGACATCGGCTCGGTCGTCTCCGCCTTCAACCAGGCCATCGCTACGGGCTGGACCGCCCCGCCGGCCGAATGGACCAAGGCCATCGTGACCAAGCGCGACGAGAACGTCGCCAAGATGGCGCCGAAGCTCATGAACAACAAGTCGCCGATGGACTATCACGGCGCGCTCGGCGTGTTGAAGACCATCATCAAGGATCATCCCGAGGCGATCCTCGTCAACGAAGGCGCCAACACGCTCGACCTCGCCCGCGGCGTCATCGACATGTACAAGCCCCGCAAGCGTCTCGACGTCGGCACCTGGGGCGTGATGGGCATCGGCATGGGCCAGGCGATCGCGGCCGCGCTCGAGACCGGTCATCCCGTGCTCGCTGTGGAAGGCGACAGCGCCTTCGGCTTCTCCGGCATGGAGGTCGAGACCATCTGCCGCTACAACCTGCCGATCTGCGTGGTCATCTTCAACAATGACGGCATCTATCGCGGCACCGACGTCAACGGCGCGAACGCCGATCCGGCGACGACGGTGTTCGTCAAGGGCGCGCGCTACGACAAGATGATGGAAGCCTTTGGCGGCGTCGGCGTGAATGCCACCTCGCCCGACGAGCTCAAGCGCGCCGTCAACGAAGCGATGGCCTCGGGCAAGCCGACGCTCATCAACGCGGTGATCGATCCGGCCGCGGGCTCGGAGAGCGGCCGCATCGGCAACCTCAATCCGCAGAGCGTCCTGCAGAAGAAGAAGTAAGTCCACCCCTCAACCCTTTATTCCCTGTGGTTCGCAGGGGCAGACAGAGTACGGAGCAACACAATGACCAAAGCGCTCGAGGGCGTTCGCATTCTCGACTTCACCCACGTTCAATCAGGACCGACCTGCACCCAGCTGCTGGCCTGGTTCGGCGCCGACGTGATCAAGGTGGAACGTCCGGGCGTGGGTGACATCACCCGCGGCCAGCTGCAGGACATCCCGAACGTGGACAGCCTGTATTTCACCATGCTCAACCACAACAAGCGCTCGATCACGCTCGACACCAAGAACCCCAAGGGCAAGGAAGTCCTCACCGAGCTGATCAAGAAGTGCGACGTGCTGGTGGAAAACTTCGGCCCCGGCGTGCTCGACCGCATGGGCTTCCCCTGGGAGAAGATCCAGGCCATCAACCCGAAGATGATCGTCGCCTCGATCAAGGGCTTTGGCCCCGGGCCTTACGAAGACTGCAAGGTCTATGAGAACGTCGCGCAGTGCACCGGCGGCGCCGCCTCCACCACGGGCTTCCGCGACGGCCTGCCGCTCGTCACCGGCGCGCAGATCGGCGATTCCGGCACCGGCCTGCATCTCGCACTCGGCATCGTCACCGCGCTCTATCAGCGCACGCATTCGGGCAAGGGCCAGCGCGTCACCGCGGCGATGCAGGACGGCGTGCTCAACCTCGCCCGCGTCAAGCTGCGCGACCAGCAGCGCCTCGCCCACGGCCCGCTCAAGGAGTACAGCCAGTTCGGCGAAGGCATTCCGTTCGGCGATGCCGTGCCGCGCGCCGGCAACGATTCCGGCGGCGGCCAGCCCGGCCGCATCCTGAAGTGCAAGGGTTTTGAGACCGATCCCAATGCCTACATCTACTTCATCACCCAGGCTCCGGTCTGGGAGAAGATCTGCGACGTGATCGGCGAGCCCACCTGGAAGACCGACCCGAACTACGCCAAGCCGGCCGCGCGCCTGCCGCGCCTCAACGAGATCTTCGCCCGCATCGAGCAGTGGACGATGACCAAGACCAAGTTCGAGGCGATGGAGATCCTCAACAAGGACGACATCCCCTGCGGCCCGATCCTGTCGATGAAGGAGATCGCCGAAGACCAGTCGCTGCGCGCCACCGGCACCGTGGTCGAGGTCGACCACCCCACCCGCGGCAAGTACATCTCGGTCGGCAACCCGATCAAGCTGTCGGACAGCGCGAGCGACGTCACCCGCTCCCCACTGCTCGGCGAGCACACCGACGAGATCCTGCGCTCGGTGCTCGGCTTCTCCGACCACCAGGTCGCCGAGATCCACAAGTCCGGCGCGCTCGACCCGCCGCAGAAGCAGGCCGCTGAGTAAGCGGGCTTACACGAGACTAATGAAAGGGCCGCCCTTCAAGGGCGGCCCTTTTTGCATGAGAACGCCGTTGGGCGTGAAGGCTCAAAACTAAAAATGAAAAACAACCCCATGCACAGTAGCTAACCCCTTGGCTGCAGAGCAATTTCTATTTTAGCGAAATTCCTTTGACGCGTCGGGCAAAACAGGGGTATTGTGCGATCATCGGAACGTCCGCGACCCGGCGGTTGGGCCGCCGTTTTCAATTCCCCCTTCGGAGACGGTGACGCTTTGACGGGCTTTGAGCGCTAGCAACGGACGGCTACGCGCGGGCAATTGACCGCCCCTTCCCCCGAGCACGATCGAGAGGCCTCTTTGCCTCGGGATATCTTGTATCCGACTTTCTATCTGTGATTGACGATACTTAGCCACTTACCTAGCTTCGAACCATGTTTGAAATCACCGGGGACGATATTTATCTTCTGAATGACACTGACCTGCGCGCGCTGATTGGGCGGCTATGCGAAGCCGAACTGCGGCGGCAGGGTTATTCAGTCTCGCATGCGACTTGGGGCGGTAGTCAGACCGCCAAGGACGGCGGACTCGATGTGCATGTAGGGCTGCCGGCTGAGGCCATTGTCACCGGCTTTATTCCGAGGCCCGAGACAGGGTTTCAGGTCAAGAAGCCCGACATGCCACGAAAGGAAATTCTCGATGAGATGAAGCCGGACGGCGTTGCGCGCTCCGTCATTGTCGATCTTGCCAAGGCATCGGGGGCATACATCATCGTAAGTGCGACCGGATCGACAGCTCATTCAGCGCTCAACAACCGCAAGAAGGCGATGGCTGAGGCGATGGAGGGCATCGCCGACGCGTCAAAGCTCGCGCTCGATTTCTATGACCGTAACCGGGTTGCGACTTGGCTCCGCGATCATCCGGGCCTTATTCCATGGGTTCGTTCCCTCATTGGCAAGTCGATTCCGGGCTGGCAGTCCTTCGGGTCGTGGTCCCGCGCTCCCGGCGGCGTGGATGACTCCTACCTGTTCGACGACGAAGCACGCATCAAGACAGGCGATGAGAACGAAGGCGAAGGCCTTAGCGCGGTCGACGGTATAAACCGCGTCCGCGACGTTCTTCGGAAGCCGGGACAGGTGGTCCGCCTTGTCGGCTTGTCCGGTGTGGGAAAAACGCGACTTTGCGAGGCACTATTCGATGACAAGATCGGCAAGGAAGGCCTCGATCCATCGCTTGCTTACTATACGAACGTGGCGGAAGGCCCAAACCCGCCGCCGGTCGGACTTGCATCCGACCTCATCGCAGCACGTAGGCGGGGTATCCTTGTCATTGACAACTGCCCCTTTGAGCTTCACGGCGAGTTGGCGAAAGTAGCCCGCGAAGCGAACTCGATGATCAGCGTCATCACGGTCGAATACGACATTCGCGACGACCAACCCGAAGGTACCGACGTGTTCGCGCTGGATACGTCGTCGCCCGCGCTTATCGAGAAGCTGGTGGCCCGGCGCCATCCTCAGATCTCGCAAATCGACGCTGGGACCATCGCGCAATTTTCGGACGGTAACGCTCGGGTGGCCCTCGCGCTCGCAGCTACGGTAGAGAAGAACGGGTCCATTACCGGGCTTAGCAACGCGGATTTGTTCAAGCGGCTCTTCCAGCAACGGCACGAACATGATCCCGACCTGCTCCTGATCGCACAAGCCTGTTCGCTGGTGTATTCCTTCGAGGGCGTCAAGACAGAAGGTGACGGCGCGGAACTGCCCATCCTTGCCGGGCTAATCGGTAAGCCCGTATCGGAGGCCTATGCGGCCATTGCCGAGCTGAAGCGGCGCGACTTATTGCAGGAACGCGCAGAATGGCGCGCAGTGTTGCCGCACGCCATTGCCAACCGCCTCGCGGCCCTCGCATTGCAGAACATTCCTACCGCGACGATTATGAATGCGCTTGTGATGAACGCACTCGCGCGCCTGCGGCGTTCCTTCTCGCGGCGGCTCGGTTACCTCGATGGCAGTAAGGAAGCCCGTGCGATCGTGGAAAGGTGGCTGTCGCCCGGTGGCATCCTCGCGGACATCTCCAATCTCCGCGAGGATGAGTGCACGATGCTGGTGAATGTCGCTCCGGTCATGCCGGACGAAACTTTGGCTGCAATCGAGCGAGCTCTCCAGAATGCGGACCGTTCGACGCTCGCCAAGAATCTGCATCTCGTGCGGCTTCTACGCTCGCTGGCTTATGAACCCGCGCAATTCGAGCGGGCCATAGCTCTCTTGATCAAGTTTGCGCAAGCGTCGGATTCCGATGATGACAACAGCGCGGCGGGTATCGTGCCGTCTCTGTTTCACATTGTTCTTTCCGGGACCCATGCGCCGATTATAGTGCGCCTAAAGGTGCTGGAAAGCCTGCTTCGGTCGGAAGAGGCTGGGCTGCGTACGCTCGGATTAAAGGCACTCGACGCTGTCCTGAAAACTGATCACTTCTCGTCGTCCTACAGTTTTGACTTTGGTGCGCGTTCACGCGACTACGGCTACTACCCGCCGACGGGCAAAGATGTGCAGGATTGGTTCGGCGCGGTCCTGCAACTCATCTCACCCATAGCCCTGTCCGATGATCCCATTGCCGCGGGTGTTCGCACATCTATCGCGCACGAGTTCCGGGGACTCTGGTCGCACACCGGACAGATCGATGCTCTTGAGAACCTCGTAAGGGCGATCGGGAAAAAGGGATTCTGGAGAGCGGGTTGGATAGCCATACGCCAAACACGGGTCTTTGATAGCGAGCACATGCCACCCGATATCCGTGAGCGGCTGATCGCTCTTGAAGAGTTGCTTCGGCCCAAGGACCTCGTCGATCAAGTAAAAGGTGTGGTTCTGGGATCGGGTCCAGGAAGCGTTGACCTCGACGATCTCGAGGACGTCGTGAACGACGATTATGCGGGCGCTACCGAACGCATGAACCGAACGGTCGAGAATCTGGGCAAAGATGTTGCGAACGATGACGAAGCGTTCAAAAGCCTGCTGCCAGGCCTGATAAGGGGCGGTTCACGCGTCCCTCTGTTCGGAGCAGGCCTCGCAGGCAGCACCGAGAAGCCATATGAGATTTGGCAGGCCTTCGTAACCGAATTTGCGGCGACGGAGAAGCCAGCTACGGGCGTGATGGGCGGCTTCCTAGCTGGACTGCAAAAGCGGGACGCCAAACTGACCGACAAGATGCTGGACGAGGCGCTACAACACCCGTCGATTGGGCCGTTATTTCCTCAGCTTCAGACGAGTGTTTCGATCGACGACCGTGGGCTGGAACGGCTGCACGAAGCGCTTGAGCTTGGGAAAGCCGACATCAGCCAGTTTTTCATGCTGGCCTATGGCCGCGTGAGCGATGAGATTCCGGGGCCTCAATTCCGAGATCTTTTGCTTGCCATTGCAAGCAAGGCTGGCGGCTTAACGGTTTCGCTAGAGATATTGTCGATGCGCCTGTTTGCCGATGCGGCTGACAAGTGTTCGTCTGCCCCTGAAGTGACCCAGATCGGCCGGGCACTTTTGAACGCGTTCGAGTTTCACAAGAAAAATGGACGTACCGATAAGGAGGATCGGGAACTGGGCCGGATCGCCCAGGTATCCCTCGTGGGAGATGAGGGCATTCCCATCGTGCGGGGCATCGTCCGAAAAATGATGGTGGCCGTACGGCGCTATAACGTATACGCGCACGACCAGGACGATCTGATGACCGGGCTGCTTCGGGTTCATCCGACGGTCGTGCTGGATGAAGCGTTTTCGGGTGACGCTAAGGCTATAGCAAACGCCGTTCAGGTTTTCGCCGACTTCCAGCGGTTCCGTAAAAATCCGTTAGGGGTCGTGTCCGACGATGTTCTGCTTGCCTGGTGTGATGCTGATCCTGAAGTCCGCTACCCGATTATGGCGGCATCGGCCGGCATATTTAAGCGCCCCGCAAACAACGAGCCGCACGAATGGCTTCCTCTAGCCGCAAGACTTCTTGCCAAGGCGCCTAGTCCGCAAGCCGTTCTCAAGGAGATCGTCCGGCGTCTTCATCCCACGAGCTGGAGCGGCTCACTTGCCACGAAACTTGAGGGGCGGTTGAGGCTCCTTGAGCGAATTCCGATCGATCAGACCCCAGCGCTTAATGATGCGCTTAACGCGGCCAAAGCAGTGTTGCAGGAGAGGATTGTGACCGAGCGAAAGCACGAAGCCGCAGATAGCAGGTCTCGTAGCCGCCGCTTTGAAGATTGAGAACGCGTAGACACATGAATATCGAGGCTTTTCCTTTTCCAGCGTCGATCGCGAACGGACGATCATGCCTCAAAGAGCTTCCAGCCCGAGCCGGCGGAACAACTTTCGATCGGCTTCGTCCTGCGGATTGCCCGCCGTCAGCAGGGTGTCTCCGACGAAGATCGAGTTTGCGCCGGCAAAGAAGCACAGTGCCTGCATCTCGTCGGTCATGGCCGACCGTCCCGCCGAGAGCCGCACGAAAGAGGCCGGCATCATGATGCGCGCCAGCGCGACGATGCGCACGAACTCGATCGGACCGATCGGCGGCGCTTTCGCCATCGGCGTTCCCGGAATCGGGATCAGCATGTTGATCGGCACGCTCTCCGGCGCCTCGGGTAGGTTGGCGAGCGTGACCAGCATGTCGACGCGGTCCTGTTCGCTCTCGCCCATGCCGAGGATGCCGCCACAGCACACTTTCATGCCGGCCTCGCGGACATGCGAAAGCGTATCGAGGCGATCAGCGAATGTGCGGGTGGAGATGACGCTCGGATAGTAGCGCTCCGAAGTATCGATATTGTGATTGTAGTAGTCGAGCCCGGCCGCGCTCAGCCGGTCGGCCTGCCCCCGGTCGAGCATGCCGAGCGTCATGCAGGTCTCGAGCCCGAGCTGCTTCACGGCCCCGACGACCTCGACGATGGCATCCATGTCGCGCGGCTTCGGGTTACGCCAGGCCGCTCCCATGCAGTAGCGCGTCGCGCCGCCGTCTTTTGCCTTGCGCGCCTCGGCAACGATCTTCTCGATCTCCATCAGCTTGGAGGCCGCAACAGCTGTTGCGTGATGCGACGACTGGCTGCAATAGCCGCAGTCTTCCGGGCAACCGCCAGTCTTGATGTTCAGCAGCCGGCTCAACTGCACGCGATTTGGGTCAAAATGCTCGCGATGCACGGATTGTGAACGGAACAGCAGGTCGTTGAAGGGAAGCTGGTAGACCGCCCAGGCATCCTGGCTGGTCCATTCTTGCGTTCCCACGCGAGTCCCCCGGGATCTTTCTTGTGAGGGGATTGGTTTGGTCTCCCCTTCTTTCGCACCGAGCATCACACATCTCCTGACACCGCGGCGGGACCATCGCTCCATCGCGAGCTTCGCCCCAGCCGCAAGGCTGATTTCGCGCGCGAGTTGAACGAGAACGATAGCGGAATTGTGGCTTCTGTTCGTCAAGCGCGGACACTTTGCCGCCGCCGTTGGCGTTGAGGCAAAGTGCCCGAAAGAAGGAAGAGGCGGCCCTTTTTGCTTGAGAACACCTGCATCATCATCCGAAAAAGCCGCTGGTCGGCCCGGCGAAGAGCACTTTGAAGCGCCGGGTTCATGCTCTATCCAGGCGCCAGCCCCTGCCCGACTGCATAGAGCGAGCATTCCTTCCATGCGGCCACGCATTGGCGCAGCGCCTCGCTCTTCGCCTCCTCGACTGTTCGAGTGGTCACCGACGAACAATGACCTTCGCGATTCCAGGCATAGGCTTTGGCGTCGGTCCATGCCTTCACGTAAGCGTCGAAATAGTCCGTGCACGCCGCGTTGAGCAGCAACGGCGCCGGAATGGACGCGCGCGGAGGCAACTCGACAAGCACCGACGTCGGCAGGCGCAACCGGTTCAGGAAGCTCTCGACGGCAGGCCACCAGATGTCCGCGGGTCCCATCGACAGCAGGGCATGGCCATCGACACCGAAGGGCGGCAGCACCTGCAACTGCGCCGGCGCGCCGGAGGCGACATAGGCATCGAACATGCGACGGCCCAACGCAGGCGGAGCACTACGATCGTTCTCCGAATAGATCCACAGCGCCGGAATTCGCGCCGTGCGGCCAAAGATGCCCGCGTCCGCCACGAGATGATCCGGGCTGCAGGTGTGACCCGGGACAGAACCGTGAGCACCCTCGAAGTTCAGAACACCAATGACGCCGGCAGGATTGCCCGCCGCCGCGGCCGTCACCGCAAAGCCGCCGGTTGAATGCCCCATCAGCAGGACCTGATCAGGCTCGACCCATGGCTCGCCGCGGAGCATGACGACAGCGCCAGTGACGTCCTCCGCTGCGATCCGGCCGACCGCAAGATAGTCCCGGTCGTCGCATGGTCCGGAAAGACTCTCGGCGAACCGGCCCTCTGAACGACCGAATCCCCGACGCATGATCGACGCGACGGCATAACCATGCTGTGCAAACGCGACGGCAGCATTAAGGAGATCGGTCGGCGATTGTCGCGCGGCAGCGTCACGAAACGCTTGTCCCGCGGCAGGATTTGTACCGTGAACCAGCAGGACCAGCGGAAAGCGCCCGGGCCGGTCCGGGCGGACGATCATGGTCTCGAGCTTGACCTCGCTGCCATCGTTCAAACTGACGGGTATCAGTCGAACTTGCCGAACGAGGCCCGGCAGAGCCGTATCGGCCGAGGCCGGCAACAGCAGAAGCCCAAGCCACGCAATCAAACAGCCAAGTCGCCTCATCATCGCCTCCCCGGGCTCGATGCTCAGTGATCGGCAAAAGCTCAGAGCGTGCTGCGCAACGAAGGCCCCCCCTGATTTCGCGCAGGAGTTGAACGAGGAACGATAGCGGAATTGTGGCTTCAGCTCGTCAAGCGTCGACAACATCTTGCCGCCAGCGTTGGCGTTGAGGCAAAGTGCCCGAAGAGAGGTAGGGCAATCGCATATTGCATTTTGAGCGGCCCGAGCGCGCGCCTCGTCCTTCGAGACGACCGCTCCGCGGTCTCCTCAGGATGAGGCTAAGCAACACTGTTGCCGTCCTCATCCTGAGGGGCCGCCGTAGGCCGGCGTCTCGAAGGATGGGCTCCGGGCGAGCTATCCGCTGCGCTTCTTGATATGCGAGAGCGCTGCGAAAGAAGGGAGGTCAGCATGTCACTGCTCGGCAAGGCCGCCGTTGCGATGTGGTGGAGCGTCCGCGCCGAGCAGCGCGGCGAGTTCGGCGACTGGCATTCGCATGAGCACTTTCCGGAGCGGATGAGCATTCCCGGCTTCCGGCGGGGATCGCGCTGGACCAGCACGACGGACGCCGAAGGCTTCTTCGTGCTGTACGAGCTGGAGCAATATGACGTGCTCACCTCGAAGGGATATCTCGACCGGCTCAACGCGCCGACGCCGTGGTCGACGAAAATGATGCCGCATCATCTCGGCATGATCCGCAGTCAGTGCCGGGTCGCTGCGAGCTTTGGCGGTGGCGTCGCGACCTCGCTCGCCACCATCAGGCTTTCGCCAGGAACCGGACAGCAAGCCGAGTTGCAGGCGCAACTCTCGGAGACCCTCGACGCATTGGCGCAGAAGCCGGGACTGACCGGCGCTCACCTCCTCCTGACCGATACGCCCAGGACGAGTTCGCCGACCACCGAGCAACAGATCCGGGGAAAGGACGGCGCTGCCGACTGGATCGTGCTGCTGTCGGGTTACGACGCCGATGCCGTCGAGCAGGTGATCGCCGACCGGCTCTCGCCGTTGGCGCTTGGTGCTCTGGGCGCGCAGCACAATCCGACGATCGGCCATTACCGGCTCGCCTTCACGATGACGCCGCAGGATGTAGCGGTGATCTGACGGATGGATCGGTCTCATCCGCGTCAATTTGATTCAATTGAGCGCATGATCCTCAGAGAGGTGTTTTCCGTCGTGTTGCCCGTCATGGAAGGTATCTGATGGGATTCAGCCACCCTTAATGACTGCCGCCCAAAGCTGCTCGCAAAACGGAGCACGAGCATGCGCCTCTTGGTCTTCGGAGTAGTCGCCGCCGCGGTCGTGGGTTTTGGTGCCTACGATCAGTATGACAAGAAGTCGAATTATCAGCGCGTCGATGCGCGCGTCAGCACCGTGACCGATCAATGCTACCTGGAGAAGGTCGAGCGCGGCGTGCTCTCCAAGACGACGTCGACCTCCGACCTGCTCCGCTGCGACCAGGCCGAAATCCTGACGCGCGACCATCCGAAATGGCAGGGCTATGAGATCAAGCACAAGATCGAGGTCAAGTTCGCCTATGTGTCGCCGGCCGACGGAGCGACGCATTTTTCGAGCCTGAGGATGTCCACCTTCCCCAACGGTCAGCCTTTGCGCATGGGGGACGTGCTTCAGGTCCTTGCATCGAAGACCAAGGCGGACAAGACGCGCCAGGCCTGATGGGCCGGGCCGGCGGGCGGGACGATCGCTGACGCCGGCGCTCCCGAGAAAAAAACTGCAAGGCCGTGTCGGATCGGCGGCCGCCCGGTCGTCCTCGTGACATGAATGGGCCATAGACGCCAAACTCGGGCCCATCAATCACTGAGGATGACAATCATGCCCAGCACAGTCCGCTTGCACCGCGTTCTCGCCACCAGCCCGGAGAAGGTCTATCGCGCCTTCCTGGAGGCCGATGCGATGGCGAAATGGCTGCCGCCCAACGGCTTCACCTGCACCGTGCATCACTTCGAGCCCAAGGTTGGAGGCACGTTCAAGATGTCGTTCCGGAATTTCACCACGGGCAACAGCCATTCGTTCGGCGGCGAATATCTCGAGCTCGTGCCTGGCGAACGCCTCCGCTACACCGACAAGTTCGACGATCCCAATCTGCCCGGCGAGATCCAGGTCACCGTGATCCTGAAAAAGGTCTCGGTCGGCACCGAGGTCGACATCACGCAGGCCGGCATCCCCGACGTCATCCCGCCGGAGGCCTGTTATCTCGGCTGGCAGGACTCGCTGCGAAATCTGGCGAAGCTCGTCGAGCCCGAGATCAATCAATAAAGCGCGCAGCCACGACAGGCCGCACCTCAAAACAGGAGGCCGCCTGCTTCGGCGACCTTTTTGGATGGAGGCGTGTTTGAGGTCGTGAACCAGGAACGCTTAACCATGCTCACCGTCTATGGCGAAGGTCGTGGCTTCCGAGTTATCTGGCTGCTTGAGGAATTGGGATTGGCTTATCGGCTGCGCCCGGTCGATCTGCTGGCAGGCGAGATTGATCGCGATTTCCTCGCGATCAACCCCGCCGGCTTCATTCCCGCACTGCAGGACCGCGAGACGATCATGGTCGAATCGATCGCGATTCTTGAGTACCTGCTCGCCCGCCACGACTCAGGTTCGCTTGCTGTCGCCCCGGACGATCCCGCCTTCGCTTCCTATCTGCAATTTCTCCACTTAGGCGAGGCCGGGCTCGCCGGACCGATGAATGCCGTCATTGTCGGTCGCCAATTGGCGCCCGAAGCCGAGCGAGATGCCCGGGTTACCCGCTGGGCGCGCGAGACCTTCGAGAGCCGACTCGGGTTGGTTATCCGCCGCCTCGCGGATTGCCCCTATCTCGCCGGCGACCGCTTCACTGCTGCCGATATCTCGGTGAGTTACGCTCTCCTGCTAGGCCTGCGAACTGGCAACTACGTCCCCGGTTCTACCGAGCGGGACTATCTCGCCCGCACGACCGCACGCCCTGCCTACGCCCGAGCGATGGACAGCTGCCAGGCCACCAAGGCTTGGGCGGCGAGATCACCGGGATTGTAGTGCTCGCTTCATCGGAACGGCGAAGCGCCTGTGCCTAGTTGACGCCGTATGGCCGTCGTTGGGAATTCTGGCTCGGCCATCCGCGCCAATATGGATTCTCCAGGCAGGTGGCAGAGAGTCCTGAAGCGGTCATCCGGCACTGATCGATTGAAGTGTAACTACAGTTGATGACGACGAGGCCATGCTGGTGCCAGGACTGGAGGCACACGGGGTAACGCGGGTCGTAGCGTTGAGCCATGGCCGGCGCTACCGCGAGAAACACCGCGCTCGTCAGGAGCATCCAGTACAGCACCCGCATCTCGCAACCTCTCTCCCGATCCTGGACCGACCAGCACGACAGCGTCGATTTGCCCGTCACGTCTACTGAATCGTTGCGTTCACCGTAATGACCGACCTGCCCGAACCATACGGCCCCTCCCCTGAACCGTAAATGGCGAACGTGTCGCTGCCCTTGTAGCCGCGTGCAGCCGTATAGGTGAAGGTCGTGACGTTCACCTGCCTCAGCGTTCCGTGCGCGGGCTTCTGTGAAATGCCGGAACTGGCCATCATGCCTGGAATTCTGATCGGGAAATTGCATGTTTCACCAGACCTGACAGCGAAGAACGCCACCATGTCGACGCCAAAAGCGGAAGGGTGTCCAGTGACCCGGCATTCGGCCGCGCGAGCCGATGCCGTCGCCAGGCCGAATGCAATGACTGCCAGGACGGCAAACCTCGACATGGCCGACCTCCTGTGACTGATAGTTCTGAGGGATTGAAGTCGGATCACGTCAGTCACCCTTGATTTGGGTCAAGGTTCGGACCGTGGAACCGTTGCGGCCACATCGCGCGCAGATAGCGCGAGAGTCCTGAGGGTGGCCGCCAGATCGCGCGCCTACACGCCCGCTCCCGACACAAGCCCGCCGCTGGCCGTCCAGCGATCCGGGTCGGAACTGTGTCCGATCAGCGCGAGGCCATAGGCGATCGACTCGAACTGGTCGCCCGACATCAGCCGCTCGTTGCCGAACCGTTCGGCGAACAGCTTTCGGACGGCCGGCACAAAGGAAGTGCCGCCGGTCAGGAACACCTTTTCCACCTCGCGCGCGGTGATGCCGGCCTCGCCCAGCACTTTGTCGACGGTGGCTCCCAGCCGCGCGATATCGTCGGCAATCCAGGATTCAAAATTCTTCCTTGTGATGGTCGCGCCGATATCGACGCCGCCGCCTCGAAAGCGGAAATCCACCTCGTCCTGCGCCGACAGCGCGACCTTGGCATCGGACACCGCGCGGTACAGCGAAAAGCCGAGATCGAGATCGACGATGGTGATGAAATCCTCCAGCAGTTTCGGCTTCAGCGCAGTGCGCGCAAGCTCCCGCAGCTCGCGCAGATCGCCGTTGCTCTTCATCATCGCGAGCTGATGCCAGCGCGCGAGGTTGGTGTAGTGGCCGCTGGGGACCGGCAGCACCTTGTCGAACGAGCGGAAGCTGGAGCCTTTGCCGAGCCGCGGCGAGACGATGTGGTCGACGATCCGATAGTCGAACGTGTCGCCGGCAACGCCGATGCCGGCATGGCCGAGCGGCTCGGCGCGCAAGACGCCGCCCGCGCGTGAGAAGCGCATCACGGAGAAATCGCTGGTGCCGCCGCCGAAATCCGCAACCAGCACGGTGGCGTCGCGCTCCAGCCGCCGCGCGAAGGAGAACGCCGCGCCCACGGGCTCATAGACATAGCGCGCGTGACCGGCGCCGAGCCGCTCGAACGCGGCCCGGTAGCGCTGCATCGCCAACGCCTCGTCGGGATTGCCGCCCGCGAAGCGCACGGGACGGCCGACCGTGATGCGTGCGGCCTCGAAGCCGAACTTGTCCCCGCCATGGCGCGCCAGCGTCCGCAGGAACGCGGCCAGAATGTCCTCGAACTTGTAACGTTGCCGGAACACCTGGGTGGTGTTGAAGCTGCTGCTCGCCGCAAACGTCTTGAACGACTGCAGGAAGCGGTAGACATGGCGGCCTTCGAGAAACTGCTCGATCGCCCATGGGCCGCCTTCCGCCTGGGCGCCCGCTCCCGGCCGGTCCTCCCAGAAGCACAGCGCCGACACGTAGACGCTGTGGCGCTGTCCGCCATGGTCGAAGCGGATGGCCTCGACCCGGCGGTCATCAGCCGCGAGAGCGACGACCGTGTTGCTGGTCCCAAAATCGATGCCGATCGAGACGGCGGGCGAGGCGCTCGACATGAACCACTCTGACAGTTGATTGGATAAGGGGGCGGACCACTAGCCGCTTTGCATGGCTATGCCAAGCCGCTCCGTTGCAGTGCGGCCGGAACCCGGCGGCCATCGTTGCGAGAGCCCCGCTTCCGGCCAGACGCATTCCGCCCGCTTTCACGCCTTTCGGCGATGAAATACCCCGCCGTTCCGGGGCATCGGTAACTTTATGTCCGAAACGGCTCCGTTAACCCGGCATTATGCTGCAATGCGAGAGATTGCGTGCTGCCATGCAAACAAGCGCATGGACAGTGGCATCTGGTATACATAGATTGCCCTTCGAAATGAGACAGCAACACTGACCGTCTCAAGAAAGGGATTTCCGATGTCCAAGACCGCTTCCGTTGCTCTCGCCCCCTCCACCTCGCTGTTCGCCCGCCTCATGGCCGCGATCGACAGCTTCCTGATGGCGAGCGCCGAGATTTCCAATCAGAACGGCGACCTGCCGCGTTTCGGCCTGTAAGAAGGCCTTGCCGGCCCCGTCGACCCGCGGCCGGCAAAATCCGCAGACGCCAGATTTGATCAAAATGGCCCCGCATGTCGGGGCCATTTTCTTTTGGTGTCCGCCCCTCGCTCGCGGCCACAACTGCGACGATTGGTCCGACCCAGTGCCCGTCGATCCGATTGTTTGTCCGCTGGCATCTCGCATACCATTAGGCCAACAAGAACGATTGCACAATCAAAGGTGGTAGGCGAGGACACATCACGCAGGGCGGGAACAGCCGAGTTGCCGCGAACCTTGGCGGAACCTTAGCCGAAAGGAGCGGATGCCGCGCGTTGTCCCTGCTCATAGAGTTTCGATCGGGACTTGCCATGGGAGATCGACCGCAAGGGTGACCCCAGGCACGTGAAGCAAAGATGGGCTGAGGCGAGCCGACAAAGAGCGGCCGCGTTTAGGGTTCGACAGGGAGAGAAACAAGATGAAGCCATTCGTTCTGAATGTCGCTTTGGCGGCAATCGCGATGTCGTGCGTCACAAGCACAGCAAGCCGTGCTGCCTGGGAGCCGGTTCGTCCGGTCGAGTTCATCGTCCCCGCCGGCACCGGCGGTGGCGCCGATCAGATGGCACGCACCATCCAGGGCATCGTCACCAAGCACAATCTCATGAAGCAGCCGCTGGTCGTCATCAACAAGGCCGGCGGCGCGGGCGGTGAAGGTTTTCTCGACGTGAAGACGTCGACGAACAACCCTCACAAGATCATCATCACGCTGTCGAACCTGTTCACGACACCGCTGGCAACGGGGATCCCCTTCAACTGGAAGGATCTGACCCCGGTCGCGATGCTGGCGCTCGATGAATTCGTGCTCTGGGTGAATGCCGAGAAGCCGTACAACAGCGTCAAGGACTACGTCGACGCGGCGAAAAAGGCACCCGCCGGCTCGTTCAAGATGGGCGGCACCGGCTCCAAGCAGGAAGACCAGATCATCACGGTCGGCATCGAGAAGGCGATCGACGCGAAGTTCACCTACATCCCCTACAAGGGCGGCGGCGAAGTCGCGGTTCAGCTCGTCGGCAACCACGTCGATTCGACCGTCAACAATCCAATCGAGGCGGTCGCGCAATGGCGCGGCGGCAAGCTCCGTCCGCTCTGCGTCTTCGACGCCCAGCCGATGGCCTATGACGAGCCGATCGCCGACGGCAAGGCCTGGAAGGATATTCCGACCTGCAAGTCGCAGGGCCTCGCGATGGAATACCTCATGCTGCGCGGCATCTTCATGTCGCCCAAGGCCACGAAGGATCAGGTCGAATACTATGTCGAGCTGTTCAAGAAGGTCCGCGCCACGCCGGAATGGCAGGATTTCATGAAGAGCGGCGCCTTCAACACGACCTTCCTGGCTGGAGCCGACTACGCCAAATGGGTCGAGGCGGAGGAGAAGCGCCACGAAGGCTTGATGAAGGAAGCCGGCTTCCTGGCATCGGGGAATTGACCCGCGGCATCGACGACGGCTGAGGACGCTCGTCGTCCTCCCGTCTGCTGCGACCGCGAAAGATCACAACTCCGTCTGGAGGTCCCATGACTGAACGATCCGGATCCGAATCCGGCCCGACGCACAAGACGCTGGAAATCGGCATGGCGCTGTTGATCGGCGCCTTCGGCCTGGTCGTGATCTTCGGCAGCCTGAAGGCCGGCATCAACTGGGGCGCGGAGGGCCCGCGTGCCGGCTTCTTCCCCTTCTATGTCGGCGCCGCCATCGTTGGCGCAAGCGCCATCAACCTCTGGCATGCGCAACGCGACGACGACGGCCGGCTGTTCGCGGAATGGGGACAGCTTCGCCAGGTCATGAGCGTCGTCGTGCCCACCGCGATCTATGTCGGCTCGATGCCGTTCATCGGCCTCTACGTCGCCTCGATGGTCTTCATCGCCTGGTTCATGCGCTGGCTCGGCGGTTATCGCTGGCTGACGGTCGCCGCCGTGGCGATCGGCATGCCGGTCCTCACCTATCTCGTTTTCGAGCGCTGGTTCCTGGTCCCGCTTCCCAAGGGTCCGCTCGAGGAATGGCTCGGCCTGTAAAGGGCTTGGGCTTGTAAGCGCCGCGCCGTCATTTCCGTTACTGCTGCAGGACGTATCGATATGGAAGAGTTGGCCAATCTGTTTCACGGCTTCGCGGTCGCCCTGCAGCCCTACAACATCATGCTGATGATCATCGGCATCACGCTCGGGGTCATCATCGGCGTGCTTCCGGGGTTAGGCGGCGCCAACGGCGTGGCGATCCTGCTGCCCCTGACCTTCAGCATGCCGCCGACATCGGCGATCATCATGCTGTCCTGCATCTACTGGGGCGCATTGTTCGGCGGCGCCATCACCTCGATCCTCTTCAACATACCCGGCGAGCCCTGGTCCGTGGCGACCACCTTCGACGGCTATCCGATGGCGCAACAGGGCAAACCCGGCGAAGCCCTGACGGCCGCCTTCACCTCCTCCTTCGTGGGCGCGCTGTTTGCCGTCATCATGATCACGCTGGTCGCGCCCCTCGTCGCCGGCTTCGCGCTGCGATTTGGCCCGGCGGAGAAGTTCGCGGTGTACTTCCTCGCCTTCTGCAGCTTCGTCGGCCTCAGCAAGGAGCCGCCGTTCAAGACCATCGCGGCGATGATGATAGGCTTTGCGCTCGCCGCGGTTGGCCTCGATTCGATCACGGGGCAGCTGCGGCTGACCTTCGGCGTCACAGAGCTGCTCAACGGATTCGACTTCCTGATCGCCGTGATCGGCCTGTTCGGCATCGGCGAGATCTTGCTCACCATGGAGGAAGGGCTGGCATTCCGCGGCGGCAACGCGACCATCAACCTTCGGGTCGTGCTTCAGACCTGGCGGGAATTGCCGGCGTATTGGATGACCTCGCTGCGCTCCTGCCTGATCGGGTGCTGGATGGGCGTCACGCCCGCTGGTGCGACGCCGGCATCCTTCATGAGCTACGGCATCGCCAAACGCCTGGCGCGACGCGGCAACAATTTCGGCAAGGGCGAGATCGAGGGTGTGATCGCGCCGGAGACGGCCGCACATGCCGCGGGCACCTCGGCGCTGCTGCCGATGCTGTCGCTCGGAGTGCCCGGCTCCCCGACCGCCGCCGTCCTGCTTGGCGGATTGTTGATCTGGGGCCTGCAGCCCGGCCCCATGCTGTTCGTCGAGCAGAAGGAATTCGTCTGGGGCCTGATCGCGTCGATGTATCTCGGCAATCTCGCCGGCCTCATCGTCGTGCTCACCTGCGTGCCGATCTTCGCCGCGATCCTCCGCGTGCCCTTCGGCATCATCGCGCCGCTCATCCTCGTGCTCTGTGCGATCGGCGCCTATTCGGTGCACAACAGCACCTTCGACGTGATGCTGATGCTGGTGTTCGGCGTGCTCGGCTATCTCCTGAAGAAGTGCAACTACCCGCTTGCACCGCTCGTGCTCGCCATCGTGCTCGGCGACAAGGCGGAGGAAGCCTTCCGTCAATCGCTGCTGGGATCGCAGGGGTCGCTCAGCGTGTTCTTCTCCAATGGCCTCGTCAGCACGATCATGGCGCTCGGTCTGGTCGCCCTGTTCTGGTCCGTGATCCAGGAAGGCTACAGCCGGCTGCGCACGTCGATGGCGTGAGATTCGATCTGCGTAATCTGCACGGCTACTAACGCCAGATTGCCGCAGGTCGAACTTCTGGAATATAGAATTCCAGGAATTGCGCGTTCGCCAACTGATCGCGCCTCCGCACGTGTGAACAGCACGCGCGTAGAAAATCTCCGAGCGCACAAGCTTTCAACAGCGGCCTGCGGCATTGCCGCAAAACAGAAATAATCCACAAAATCAATAATTTAAATGGAGCAGGCCACCATCGCCGCCGGCAGTCGGCAGCGATTGGGGCTTTACAAACCCACACTCCTGGCGCATGTGAACAGGCCCGCGTTATTTCGCCGCACCTCCCCGTCCTCGGTTGAATCTTGGCATAATGAATACCAGTATGCCCGCCAGCGCATGGACAAAAATGATCGGCGCGTTCGGGAGGGTTTTTAATGACGGACATGGTGCAGTCGGGAGCGGCCCCTAGTGCCGCGCGCGTCAGCGATACTTATCGCTGGGCGCAATTGGCCATCGGCGTAGGCGCGATGGTGATGATCGCCAACTATCAATACGGCTGGACGTTCTTCGTCCCTGACATCCAGAAGAAGTTCGGCTGGGATCGCGCGTCGATCCAATGGGCCTTTACGCTCTTTGTCCTGTTCGAAACCTGGCTCGTGCCGATCGAGGGATGGTTCGTCGACAAATACGGCCCGCGCATCGTGGTGCTGGTCGGCGGCGTGCTCTGCGCCATCGGGTGGGCGATCAACGCGCAGGCCACCACGCTCAACGGCTTCTATCTCGGAATGATCATCGCGGGCATCGGCGCCGGTGGCGTCTACGGCACCTGCGTCGGCAACGCGCTGAAATGGTTTCCGGACAAGCGCGGCCTTGCCGCGGGCATCACGGCCGCAGGCTTCGGTGCAGGCTCCGCGCTGACCGTCGCGCCGATCCAGGCCATGATCAAGGACAGTGGCTTCCAGACCACCTTCCTCTATTTCGGCCTCGGACAAGGCATCATCATCTGCATCCTCGCCTTCTTCCTGCTGTCGCCGAAGGCGGGCCAGGTGCCACACGTGGTGGCGAACGCCCATCTGCTGCAGACCCGCCGCAACTACCAGCCGACCGAAGTGCTGCGTCAGCCGATCTTCTGGCTGATGTACTTCATGTTCGTGATCGTCGGCGCCGGCGGGTTGATGGTGACGGCCAACCTGAAGCCGATCGCGGCCGACTGGAAGGTCGACAACGTGCCGGTCACGCTGATGGCGGTGACGATGACGGCCGTGACCTTCGCAGCGACGATCGACCGCGTGCTCAACGGCCTGACGCGTCCGTTCTTCGGCTGGATCTCCGACATGATCGGCCGCGAGAACACGATGTTCATCGCGTTCGGCATGGAAGGCTTCGGCATCTGGATGCTCTACCTCTGGGGTCACGATCCGATCTGGTTCGTGCTGCTCTCGGGCTTCGTGTTCTTCGCCTGGGGTGAGATCTACTCGCTGTTCCCCTCGACCTGCACCGACACGTTCGGCGCCAAGTTCGCGACCACCAATGCCGGCCTGCTCTACACCGCGAAGGGCACCGCCGCACTGCTGGTGCCGATCGCCAACTACATGCAGCAGTCGTCGGGCACCTGGGACAGCGTGTTCATCATCGCGGCCGGCGCCAACATCCTGGCTTCGCTGTTGGCGATCGCGGTGCTGAAACCCTGGCGCAAGATCGTGGTCGAGAAATCGACCATCTGATCCGCTCCACCAAGTCTCGTTCAAACATGACGCCCGGCCTCACGGCCGGGCGTTTTCGTATTTTAAGAACTCATCCGGCGAAGTCCTCACTTGGCGGAACCAGCTATTTTTGCTGCGCTGCGTCACAAGATGGGGCTTGCGTTCTGGAATATGGTATACCAATTTCCTGACTGCGCTTGCGACGATAAGCCACAACATTTGCGACACTGGGTCATCTTGCAATCCCAGGTCTCATTCAATCAGGCGCTTGGGAGGTTGTTGATGATTTCCAGCACGGATGGCGCCGTTACAGCCGCGCCTCTTCGCACAGGTTTCCGCTGGCTCCAGCTCGTGATGGGCATCGTCTGCATGGCGATGATCGCCAATCTGCAATACGGCTGGACACTGTTCGTCGATCCGATCGATCACGAACACCATTGGGGACGCGCCGCGATCCAACTCGCGTTCACCATCTTCGTCGTCACCGAGACCTGGCTGGTGCCGATCGAGGCCTGGTTCGTCGACAAATACGGCCCGCGCGTCGTCATCATGTTCGGTGGCGTCATGATCGCACTGTCCTGGATCCTCAACTCCTACGCTGACTCGCTCACCCTGCTCTACGCGGCCGCGATCATCGGCGGCATGGGCGCGGGCGCGGTCTACGGCACCTGCGTCGGCAATGCGCTGAAGTGGTTTCCCGATCGCCGCGGCCTCGCCGCAGGCGCGACGGCCGCCGGCTTCGGCGCGGGCGCTGCGCTCACCGTGGTGCCGATCGCGAGCATGATCGCGGCGAGCGGCTACCAGCACGCGTTCCTCACCTTCGGCATCGGCCAGGGCGTAATCGTGTTCGTGCTCGCCTTCTTCATCCAGCCGCCGCGGATCTCGATCCCGCCGAAGAAGAAGCAGCTCAACCTGCCGCAGACCAAGATCGACTTCACCCCGCCGCAGGTGCTGCGCAGCCCTGTTTTCTGGGTGATGTATCTTGTCTTCGTCATGGTCGCCTCCGGCGGCCTGATGACCGCGGCGCAGATCGCCCCGATCGCGCACGACTTCAAGATCGCAAGCACCCCGGTCACGCTCGCGGGCTTCCAGATGGCCGCCTTGACATTCGCGATCTCGCTCGACCGCATCTTCGACGGTTTCGGACGTCCCTTCTTCGGCTGGGTCTCCGACACGATCGGCCGCGAGCACACCATGTTCATCGCCTTCGGCACCGCCGCACTGATGCTGCTGACACTGTCCGCCTATGGCCAAGTGCCTGTTGTCTTCGTGCTCGCGACCGCGGTGTATTTCGGCGTGTTCGGCGAGATCTACTCGCTGTTCCCCGCGACTTGCGGCGACACCTTCGGCTCGAAATACGCGACCACCAACAACGGCATGCTCTACACCGCGAAGGGCACCGCGTCCCTGCTCGTCCCGCTCGCAAGCGTGATCTCCACCGCCTATGGCTGGAAGGCCGTGTTCGTGGTGGCGGTGGCCCTCAACGCAACGGCCGCGCTGATGGCCGTGTTCGTGATCAAGCCGCTGCGCCGCTCCTTCATTCTCGGCAAGGAAGCTGAGAGCGCGGGCACCACGACCGGCAACGCCAAGACCGAGACGGCGTAAGCCAGCACACGCTTGCAGGCTTGAGAAAGGGGCGCAGCGATGCGCCCCTTTCTTTTTTTACGCAGGGCAAACGTCAGCATTACTGCCGCAAGATTTTTCGGATCCCCCAAATCCAACGCTTGACGATTGGCATTATGTATACCACACTTCCTCTGTCATTCACCCAAGGAGGTTGCAATGCTGGTCGGAGACATTCTGCGCAAGAAGACGCCGCGCGTTGTCACGGTGCGAATGAACGAAACGGTGGGTATCGCCGCCAAGCTGATGCGCGCCAACAACATCAGCGCGCTAGTGGTCAAGGACGTGGTCCGCTCCGAGGGTAACACCGCGGTCGGCATGTTCACCGAGCGCGACGTGGTGCGCGCCGTCGCCGAGCACGGCGCCAATGCCGTCAACGTCAAGGTCTCGCAGCTGGTCTCGGTGCAGCAGCTGGTGTCCTGCACCTCCTCGGACACGATCGAGCACGTCCGGCATCTGATGAACCGGCATCACATCCGGCATCTGCCTGTCATCGACGAGTACAGCCTCGTCTCCGTCATCAGCATGCGCGACATCGCCGCTGCCGTCGACGAAGCACTCAACGGCACGCCGCAAGCAGCAGCCTAGAGCTCCCAGCCACAAAACAGGCGCGCTCCCTCTCCCGCTTGCGGGAGAGGGTTGGGGAGAGGGTGTCTCCGCTAGGGAAACTCCCCAAGAGGATAGAGCCCTCACCCGCCGCGCTCGGGACGATGCTTCGCATCGCCCGGGGCACGTCGACCTCTCCCGCAAGCGGGAGAGGTGCAGCAGACCTGTGTCACGAGCCATCGCAACGCTTCCAAATCTTGGTCCCACGAGGATTTCATGAAGATCTGCATCTACGGCGCCGGCGCGATCGGCGGATATCTCGGGGTTCAGCTCGCGCGCGCAGGCGCCGACGTCAGCCTGGTCGCACGCGGCGCGCACCTTGCCGCGATGCGCGAGCGCGGCCTGACGCTGCTCGCGGGCGAGGAAAAGCACACCGTGCATCCGCGCTGCACCGACAATCCCGCCGAGCTCGGCGTGCAGGATACCATCGTCGTCACGCTGAAGGCGCACTCGATCACCGGCGTGATCGAGAAGATGCAGCCGCTGCTCGGCCCGCACACCCGCATCGTCACTGCCGTCAACGGCATCCCCTATTGGTACTTCTACAAGCACGGCGGCCAATACGAGAATTCGACGCTGGAGAGCATCGACCCCGGCGGGCGGCAGTGGCGCGAAATCGGCGCCGAGCGTGCCATCGGCTGCATCGTCTATCCCGCCACCGAGATCGAGGCGCCCGGCGTGATCCGCCACGTCTACGGCAACAATTTCCCGCTCGGCGAGCCCTCCGGCGAGGTCACACCGGACGTGCAGCGACTTGCCGACCTGTTCGTCGCGGCCGGCCTGAAGGCCCCCGTGCTCGACCGCATCCGCGACGAGATCTGGCTGAAACTCTGGGGCAATGTCTGCTTCAATCCGATCAGCGCGCTCACGCATGCAACCCTCGACGTGATCTGCACCGATCCGGCGACGCGCGCGCTGTCGCGCGCGATCATGGTGGAGACGCAGGCCATCGCCGAGACCTTCGGCGTCAAATTCCGCGTCGACGTCGAGCGCCGCATCGAGGGCGCCCGCAAGGTCGGCGCGCACAAGACCTCGATGCTCCAGGATCTCGAGCGCGGCCGCCCGATGGAGATCGACCCGCTCGTCACCGTCGTGCAGGAGATGGGCCGCCTCACCGGCATCGCCACGCCCGCGCTCGACTCGGTGCTGGCGATGGTGACCCAGCGTGCCCGCATCGCCGGCCTCTATGACGGCATCTCGACGCCATCAGATCCCCGCGCACTGGCGGTGGCATGATGGCGGGCGAGATGAAGCAGTGGCTGCGCTTCCGCCACGCCGGCACGACCGGCTTCGGCACGCTGACACCGTCAGGCATCAGCGTGCACGAGGGCGAGATGTTCGGCCGCAACGCGGCTACCGGCAAGACGCTGGCGCTGCCTGAGGTCGAGCTGCTCGCGCCCTGCGCGCCCAGCAAGATCGTCGCGCTCTGGAACAACTTTCACGCGCTCGCCGCCAAGCTGAACCAGCCCGAGCCGCCGGAGCCGCTTTATCTGCTCAAGGCCACCACCAGCATCACGACACCCGGCGCCGTGATCCGCCGCCCCTCTTACTACGACGGCAAGACCACCTATGAGGGCGAGCTCGGCATCGTCATCGGCAAGACCTGCGCCCGCGTCTCGCCTGGCGAAGCCGACAGCTTCATCTTCGGCTACACCTGCGTCAACGACATCACCGCCAACGACATCTTGACCCGCGACCCGACCTTCCCGCAATGGGCGCGCGCGAAGGGCATCGACGGTTACGGCCCGTTCGGCCCCCTCATTGCGACCGGCCTCGATCCGGCGAGGCTCGTGGTCCGCACCATCCTCAACGGCGCGGAGCGGCAGAACTATCCGATCTCGGACATGATCTTCAGCGCGCAGGAGCTCGTCAGCAGGATCTCCCACGACATGACCCTGCTCCCTGGCGACCTCATTGCGGTGGGCACCTCGGTCGGCGTCGGCGTGATGAAGGAGCCGGTGAACGCCGTGACTGTCGCGATCGACGGCATCGGCGAGCTCACCAACGAGTTTCGGCTGTAGGGCGTGTACTCATAAGTGAGACGCTTGATCTCGGTCGCGCCTGATGTCCGCTCGTCATTCAACAGCGGCAAAAAAGCGGACATCGTCGCAGGTCGCTAAAGGGCCATGTGTGGGCGGCTCCAGGTTGGCAAGGGTTTTCTTTACGCATGCGGCGGTAGTCGGGGCAGCCATGTGTTCGGCCTATTAGCGCGGTTCACGTGACCGCTGGCCATGATGCCCTCCGCGGATCAGGTCCCGGTCAAAAGCACACTGTATGCCCTAACGCCTGCAACTCGCGAGACCAATGGTGCGATGATGCGCAAGCCTCGATCCCCACCAGACAGGGCGGCAGCTTCTGAAAAAAAAACGCCAGGACGTGGCGGCGCTTCAACTGACGGCGGATGACCACTTGGCCGGCATCAACGCCGTGTACTTGGAAGACCGACTTCGCGATATCCAGACCGATTGTCGAAATTGACTGCATAGCTTGCTCCTCCGAATCGTGGGAGCCTCAAAATGGCGCCCACTCCTTGGCGCTCTCGCGCCGGTGGAGGAGCCGTCCACGGCATCAAAAGCAGAAGTCCCGATAGACCTCGAGAAGCACACCGACCGAAAGTTTGTTAGTCAGGCCAGCGAGGAGAGGAACACGTGACCAATTAATGCGGCGATCAGTTGCATACCTCAAGCTGACGGCCAGACATTAACCCAGTGTTGCGTCCGATTCGATCCTCTTCCAGTCTGCATCCGCTTCTGACAGGCCGACATCCCGCCGGGCCGCAGAAAATCTGGCCGGCAGACTTGGCCTGTGAACCAGTGGGGACGGCTTCGCCCTTCTTTCTCTCGTCGTCTCGCGGCTTGGCATCCGGACGGGTCGCAACAGGCTTCTTATCCTGGACCTTCTCGCACTCGTTGCCGTCGTTGACCCGATAGCCTGTGCGGCAGGCGATCTTGACGCATGCGTCGCCATCAGCCTTGAACCCATGGTCGCAGACCAACGGGCAGACACGATCTTGCTTGCTCTTGATCGCATCAAGGGCATCGAAGCTCGCCAGTTTGGCGTCGAACTTGGTGCCAGCATACTTGTTGAACAGCGTCAGCGACCGCTGCGAGGTCGCGTTCCACTCTCCGTCCGCTGTTCCGATCAGACATCCCACGCGACGGAGCTCGGACTGAATCAACTTAGCGGTCTCCTGCGGCGAGAGACTGGGCGGCGATTGCGTTGGGGCGACTGCCGCGACCTTTTGCTCTCCCTCTGGCGGCGTGTTGTCGGCTGGTTGTTTTGCAATCAGCTCGGCAGCCGCCTTGTCGTTTTCGACCTTGTCGTCCAACGCCTTCTTGGCTACGGCGGCTTCGGCATCCTTCCTGCGCTGCTCGGCGGCGGCCGCCTTGGCCTCCTCGACCTGCTTGGTCTTCTCAGCCGCAATTCGTGCGTTCTCTGCAGCCTTGGCGGCCGCCGCCGCCTTTTCCTGCTCCGCCTTGTTCGCGCGCTCAGCCGTGAGCCGCGCCTTTTCGTCCTCAGCCTGGCGCGCCTTGGTCGCTGCAGCCGCGCGCGCCTCTTCGGCTGCAACGTTCTTCAGCTGCGCGCGAGCCAGGCCGGCATAGAACCCGTCGGGATAGGCCTGGAGGAATGCTTCCCATCCGTCCCGGTTTCCTGTCTGCAGCGCAAGCTCATAGTCCCTGCGGATTCCATCCTGCGAATTCGCTTGCGGCCCTTGCGGCGCCGCTGCCACAGGCTTCGCAGGAATCAGCGCCAAGTCATCGCCGCCGAGCGAACCGTAGACATAGGGCTCCTGCTTGTTGCCAGTTTTCTTCAAAACATCGTCGCGGACGAAGCGAAATGCCTTCCCCAGATCCAGCCCCGGCGTGGGGAGGCGCTCGACCAGGGCCGCCGCGAATGGACTGTTTTTGGAGTCGCCATCTGACGCCGTCGACCCCGCCTTCGCTGCGAAAGCAATCATTGTGTTCGGACTGGTCGGCTCGATCTTGGCGAGGCCGCGCCCGATGGCGCGCGAAGCGATCGTCCGCTTCATAGTCTTGGCGAACGGATTGTCCCGGCAGGCATCGAGAATGACAAGGCGGAGCTGCTTCGCGGGTTCGACCGCAAACAGCGCGCGGTCCAGAGCAATCGTCTCGTCGAGGACGTCGCTATCCCTCTCCAGCGTTGCGTCCGTGGGGATCAGATAGTTGGTGCCATCAAGTTCGATGCCGTGACCGGCGTAGTAGATCACGGCGACCTCGGCATTCCTGGTCTTGTCGCCGAAGTCACGCAGTGCCCTCCGCATCTCCGCGACATTGAGGTCAAGCTTGATGTCGACGGCGTCGAATCCGGCCTTCTTGAACATGCCACCGACCAGAGTGGCATCGTTCGCCGGGTTGGTGAGCCGGGACACGTTCTTGTAGGCCGAATTGCCGATAACCAGCGCCACACGCCGTTCGGCGATCGCCGGCCCGCATCCCAGCCACACGGCAAAAAGGATCAAAAGAAAACGAAGCGCGCCCATTACAGCCCCAAATCAATTGCGAGCAGCGTAGTCACAGCCTGCCCGAAGGCAAGTGGGCCTTATGTGAGATGAGTCACTAAGCCAAATCGCCGAAACATTCTTCCGTCTGACGAAAAGAAGGTCGGAAGATGCGGACCTTTGCGTGACCATCGTCACAGATCGGCGGCTTGCCTTTCTGGCGCCGGTGGAGGAGCCGTCCACAGCATCAAAAGCGGACCTTGGCGGCGCCGAAATGGCGTCTGCTTTATGATCGAGAGACAACGTCTCTTTTAGCGCCATTGAGCGGATAGCAGCCACTTTCAATTCGTCGTGGTCTTGCCGCCGCGCATGGACACGAGCTTTTCCTCACGAAATCGGAGAATGAGCCATGCGGTCTCATCAAAACCGTCTGCGAGCTTTCCGTGGTGAGAATACACCATCTGAGCAGCTTCCGACTTCGACGGCGGTCCCAGCGCCGTGACTACCTCCAAACGCGACATACCTAAATGCAGCTTGCCGTCGAAGACGACGGGCGCGAACTTTTCCGGGATGATGGCGCAATCGGTCGAGGTCTCGGTGTCTTTCTCGGTGAGCTCTTCAACGACCTCTGTGACGAGATGGTCCGGGCCGCCCATCTCTCCGCTGGACACGGCCCATAGTCGATACTGCGCGCGCCTATAACACAGCCAATAGACACTATCTCCAGCGTCGCCCTGGTGTTGGATGGTCCCTTCGCCCACGGCTTCGCGAACCGCGCCGAGCCGCGTCTTCTCGAAGCGGCCTGCGAATGCGCCTAGCGAAAAGCGGGTCGCCAATCTCTTCACGACTGTCGGCGGCACGCGCTCGAACGCATGTTCGCTGACTGGGGGCGGAGGTGTCTGCGCGGAGCAGTCGTCCGCGGGGATCGCGAAAAGGAGAAGCAGCAAGAAGAGCGTCTTTCGACCACCAACTCCGAATTGCCCTACATTGAAGGTTGAGCGCTTCTGCATAGCTCAATCGCTCATCATTTTTGGCTCAAAGCTTTCTTCACCCGCCCGATCGCTTCTGGGGCGTCGGGAGCGGTGGGGATGGCCTATCGCTATTTCCCCGAACCCTCTTCCGACCCTTGGTCGGGGTCACAATTCAAATGGTTCATACACGAACTCGGACAGCTTCCGGTCCGGGTCACAAGCGGTAATGCTCTAACCGATCAGACCATTTCCACTCAGCCATCAAAAGCCATCGTCGTCATTTATGGGTGCACGCCCTAGTGCTCTCCATCATTCCGGGACGCGACGACGTCGCGAGCCCGGAATGAAGGCTCGTCGGCTATTTGCTCTGCAGCGCAGCAAAATTGATCCAGCGCAAATCGGCCGTCGCGGCCAACGCTATCCTTCCCGCAAGAAATCAATTTCTGATGCCAGGGAGGACGCCATGACGAATGCCGGCAATGCACTTTTGTGGACGGCCCTGTACTTCGTTCTCTCGTTCGCTGCGATTTTCGTGGTCTGGTTCGCCGACAAGATGCGCTCGAACTTCCTCGGAAAGCGATAGACCGATCGGGTGAGAACAAGCGGTGTCGAGGCCCGGGATGAACGAAGCGATATCCGGGATCCATGCTTCCGTAGAGAACCCGCAATATCGCTTGGCTCATGCGGGCTACAAAAGCTGCGCGCGCTCATTGCGCCGCCGAAACGACGGGACACATCACATCTCCGCGCGCCCGATAGATGCCGCCAACATGTCCCGCGCTTGCCGCAACTTGGACGCATTCGGCCGCCCTTCTGTGACGCGTGTCTGGGGGCACGGCTCTGCCGTGTTTGGACCAAACCTTCTAGGGGTATCAACGTGAAGAAGATTGTAATTGCTCTGGGTGCTACGCTTGCTCTGGTGACGGCCGCGAACGCTGCGGATCTGCCGCGCCGCCAGCCCGTGCCGGCCTATCCCGCCGAGCAGGCGCAGATCGGCAAGATGCCGATTGGCAAGAGCCCGGTTGGAAAGGCCCCGATCGGCAAGGCGCCCGGCCCGGTCGCAGCGCGCTACTGAGGCGCAACACGAACCTGCGTAGGCGGCCGAGAGTCGAGGGGGCATCGCGTGACGTACAAACCTGATCGATCGGGATCCTGCATCCTCGCGGGCTTCGCGCTCGCGGCCATGATCGCATGCATGATGCCCTCGGCCTCGGCCCATGAAGCGAACAAGCGCGTTGCCGATGCGAACGCGCTTGCTACTGCTGACACCGCATCACGACCTCAGCCGCCAGCGACGCGGCGTCCCGTCGCGCGCGCGGAGAAAGGTCCGTACTACGTCGACTTCCGCGCCCGCACGGCCGCGAGCTGGGGCCACGCCTTCGTCTGGTACGGCAAGACCAGCGAGCGCGCGGTCGAGGTCGCGGGCCTCACGCCGGCCGGCGACACGCTTGCTTACGTGCTCGGCCACATCACCTTTGTGCCCTCCGAGACCGGCGCGAGCTACGGCGATCTCGATCCGGAATATCTGACCGCGAGCTATCGCGTCTATCTCAACGAGGCCGACGCCAAGCGCGTGTTCGCCTACATCAAGAAACTGCAGGCAAACTCGCCGGTGTGGAACGCCGAGACCACCAACTGCACCGGCTTCATCGGCGACATCGCCGAGTTCATGGGATTGAAGGTCCCCTACCGCTGGCAGCGCCCGGAAAACTTCGTCAACAGCCTCAAGGAAATCAACGGCGGCCGCCAGATGGTGCGGCTGTCGGCGGAGTAGCTGGCCGGAGCGCGTCCGCATATCCCTCCAACGTCGTCCTGGCGAAAGCCAGGACCCATTACCCCGGTCAGCGCTATCGGGCACGCCGCGGCCACCATTGCGCCAAACAACATCTCCCTGTGGTTATGGGTCCTGGCTTTCGCCAGGACGACGGCGGTGGATGCGGCAAGCGTAACCGCTCCAATTATCCGCCCCGTGGAATCACCCCCTCCCGCCCGCATGAAAGCCCGCACGGCGGCGCAATAGACATTTCCCACCCCTGGCGGCATCCTCCCGGCATCAACCGAGAACAGAGCGCCATGTGGGCGGGGGAAACAGATCATGCTGCAGACACGCTTCACCAAGCTCGTCGGCGTCGAGCATCCGATCGTCCAGGGCGGCATGCAATGGGTCGGGCGGGCCGAGCTGGTCGCAGCGGTCGCCAATGCCGGGGCGCTCGGCTTCATCACGGCGCTGACCCAGCCGACGCCGGAGGACCTCTCCAAGGAGATCGCGCGCTGCCGCGACCTCACCGACAGACCGTTCGGCGTCAACCTCACCATCCTGCCCGCAATCAAGCCGCCGCCTTATGCCGAATACCGCGCCGCCATCATCGAGAGCGGCGTCAAGGTGGTCGAGACCGCCGGCAACAAGCCGCAGGCGCATGTCGACGAGTTCAGGAAGCACGGCGTCAAGGTCGTGCACAAATGCACCAGCGTACGCCACGCGCTCTCGGCCGAGCGCATGGGCGTCGACGCCATCTCGATCGACGGCTTCGAATGCGCCGGCCACCCCGGCGAGGACGACACCCCCGGCCTGATCCTGATCCCGGCCGCCGCCAACAGGATCAAGATCCCGATGATCGCCTCGGGCGGCTTTGCCGACGCCCGCGGCCTCGTCGCGGCGCTGGCGCTCGGCGCCGACGGCATCAACATGGGCACGCGCTTCATGGCCACCAGGGAGAGCCCGATCCACCAGTCCATCAAGGAGAAGATCGTCGCCAATGACGAGCGCGAGACCGAGCTGATCTTCCGCACCATGCGCAACACGTCGCGCGTCGCCAAGAACGCGATCTCGACCAAGGTCGTCGCGATGGAGAAGGAAGGCGCCAGGTTCGAGGACATCCGCGAGCTCGTCGCCGGTGCCCGCGGCAAGATGGTCTACGCGACCGGGAATTCCGACGAGGGCATCTGGTCGGCCGGCCAGGTGCAGGGCCTGATCCAGGACATCCCGAGCTGCGCCGAGCTCGTCTCCCGCATCGTGCGCGAGGCCGAGGCCATCATTCGCAGCCGGCTCGAAGGCATGATCGTTCATCCGACCGCGCAAGCGGCGGAATAATCACTTCAAGAGGCGAGAGTAATTCATGAAGGCTTATGTGTATGGCCCTGACGGCGCTCAGATTTCCGACGTCGCTCAACCGAAACCCAAGGGCACGCAGGTGCTGGTGCGCGTCCGCGCCTGTGGCCTCAATCGCGCCGACACCGGCATGCGCAAGGGCCACGCCCATGGCGCGGCCGGCGGCGTCGGCACCGTGCTCGGCATGGAATGGGCCGGCGAAGTCGCCGAGCTCGGGCCCGACGCAAAAGGCGTAGAGGTCGGCGACCGCATCATGGGCTCGGGCGGCGCTGCCTTCGCCGAATATACGCTCGCCGATCACGGCCGGCTGTTCCGCGCACCCTCGAACATGAATTTCGAGGAGGCCGCCACCCTCCCCGTCGCGCTCGCGACCATGCACAACGCCGTCGTCACCATCGGCGGCGTGCAGCCGGGCCAAACCGTGTTGATCCAGGGCGCCAGCTCCGGCGTCGGCCTGATGGCGATGCAGATCGCCAGGCTCAAGGGCGCAAAGCTCGTGATCGGCTCGTCGACCGACGCCTATCGCCGCGGCCGGCTGAAGGAATACGGCGCCGATCTCGCCGTCGACAGCTCCGATCCGAAATGGGTCGACGACGTCCTGAAGGCAACGAACGGCGAAGGCGTCGATCTCATCGTCGACCAGGTCTCGGGCAAAGTCGCGAGCCAGAACCTCGCCGCGACGAAGATCAAGGGCCGGATCGTCAATGTCGGCCGGCTCGGCGGCACCCATGCCGACTTCAACTTCGACCTGCATGCCGCGCGCCGCATCGATTATGTCGGCGTCACCTTCCGCACCCGCACCATCGAGGAGGTCCGCGAGATCTTCGAGGAGGTCCGCAAGGACATCTGGGGCGCGGTGGAATCGCGCAAACTGCAACTGCCGATCGACAAGGTTTATCCGTTCGACCAGATCGACCAGGCGTTCGAGCACATGGAGGCGAACAAGCATCTGGGGAAGATCGTCGTGACGGTGCCGTAGGCGGCGCTCCGCGTCCAGATACCCCCAGTAGGGTGGGCAAAGCGAAGCGTGCCCACCATAGGCGGCGGATCAGGAGACACCTGCTGGTGGGCACGGCGCTACGCGCCTTTGCCTACCCTACGAGACCGAGCTAGTGGCATAAGCCAGCATTCAATTCGGAAGCATTCGCAATAGCTTTGCTCCTGCAACTCACTTGCGACGATAGCTGTGGATCGTCGCTTGATGTTCAGCCTTAGGCTGCTAAATCCCCGCCATGACCTCCCAGCACAATAAGACCTCGGTCGCCGCAATCTCGATCTTCGCCAGCGGGGGCATGGCGGCGGCCAAGTTCGTGGTCGGGATCGCGATCGGCTCGCTGGCGCTGATCTCCGAGGCGCTGCATTCCGCGATCGACCTGGTCGCCACCATCATCACCTGGGCGGTGGTGCGGGTGTCCGACAAGCCGGCGGACGAGGAGCACCATTACGGCCACGGCAAGCTGGAGAGCGTCTCCGCGCTCGGCGTCACGGCGCTGCTTTACGTGCTCGCCGGCGGCATCCTAGTCGAGGCCTATAGCCGGCTGCGCGAGGGAACCCAGCCGCCGACGATTTCGGCCGTGCCCTTCGTCGTGCTGGTGATCGACATCGCCGTCAATCTCTGGCGCGCCCGCGCGCTGCACCGTGCCGCGCGGGAGACCAGGAGCCAGGCACTGGCGGCGGACGCGCTGCATTTCGCCTCCGACGTGATGGGCTCGTCTGCCGTGATCGTGGGCCTGGTCCTCGCCGGCCTCGGCTTCTGGTGGGGCGACGCCGCCGCGGCCGCCGCCGTCGCCGTGATGATCGCCCTGCTCGGCCTGCGCATGGCCGGCTCGACGGTGCAGACGCTGGTCGACCGCGCGCCGGAGGGCGCCCAGGAGAAGGCCAAGGCCGCGATCCGCAGCGTGCCGGGGGTGATCGAGGTCGAGCGACTGCGCGTGCGCATGGTCGGGGCGACCACGTTCATCGACACCATCGCGAAGGTGCCACGGACCTATCCGATCGACCGCGTCGAGGACATCAAGCACAACGCCGAACTCGCCGTCAGCAAGGCGTTCGGCGACGCCGACCTCACCTTCATGGCCATCCCCGTCGCGCGCAACAACGAGACCGTGCGCGACCGCATCATGGTGATCGCGCGCAATTCCGGCCTCGCGATCCACCACGTCACGGTGCACGACCTCGGCGCCAAGCTGATCGTCGGCATCGACCTCGAGGTCGACGGCGAGATGCGGCTCGATTCAGCCCACGACGTCGCCAATACGCTGGAGCGGAACATCCAGGAGGAGTTCGGCGCGGACGTCGAGGTCGATGTCCATATCGAGCCACTGGAACCGGAGCTGCCGTTCGGCGTCGACGCCCCGCCGGAACGCGTGCAAACCATTGCCGCCGCGCTGACGGAGTTTGCCGGCGAAGGCGAGATTCACGACATCCATAACGTACGCGTCCGCAACACCGAGGCCGGCGAGATCGTCAACTTCCACTGCCGCGCAGCGCCGTCGATGAGCGTGATCAGGGTGCACGAGCATGTCGATGCGATCGAGCGCGCATTGCGGCGCGCGTTCCCGAGCGTGAAGCGCGTCATCAGCCACGCCGAGCCGCCGCGTGTGTGATATGGTCCGCGCGGAGTCACATGTTCTCGTTTCGGACTCAGCGCGCACGTCTATTTACGGACACGCGCTGCGCAAACTGCGCTCTGGATAAGAATAATTTCGCGTTAACGATTCGTTGACTCTCGACAGCCTGCGAAAACTGGATTCAAATCGGTATGATTCGGAAGCGACGTGGGGCTGCTTCCGAGCTCAAGTTGCAAGCTGGTTTTCAGGGGGCCGAAGGCATGTCGCGTGCAGACGCCGCGAACGCGTGCGTCCAATCCGATTCGATCAAGGGATTGGCGCAATCGATCGCGAAACCTGCCTATCACCGGCTACTGATCGCGGAGCCGGCGCTGCGCCGCGCCGTGCCGACGCTCATCATCGCGTTCCTGATCACGATCTGCCTCGGCGCGTTCGTGCAGGTCGTCGACCAGACGCGGCAGAAGCGGCTGGTGATCCGGCACGACATCTCGGCGCTCGCCGACGTGCTCGCCGAACGCATCGACCGCCTCACCTCCGCGCGACAGGAGCGGCTCAAGAACATCGAGAGCCTGCCGTCGCTGCTGCCTGATCTCATTCCGTCCTGGGGCACGGCCTCGGGCCGCCACGTCATCGTCACCTCGGCGGGCATCGACCGCCGTATCCTCGCCCGCATTCCGATCGACAGCGATCCCTCCGGCAACGACCGCCTGCTCGATGCGATCACGATCGCGCAACTGGTCGCGACGCCGCCACGCGACGCCAACGTCTCCGACATGACGCTGCCGAACGGCAACGCCGCGATGGCGACCTCGCGGCAGATCAAGTCGCTGCCCGGCTTCGTCACCGTGATCCAGGAACGCAACGAGCCGATCTGGGGCTCGGACGCCGCGCTCTCGGTGACGTTGTCGGCGACGACAGGCTTCGTCGTCCTGATCCTGGGCTTCGCCTTCCACTGGCAGTCGACCCGGGCCCGCGAAGGCGACCTCATTAACGACGCCGTGCGCGGCCGCATCGACACCGCACTCAACCGCGGCCGCTGCGGCCTGTGGGACTGGGACCTGTCCCGCGGCCGGATCTTCTGGTCGCAATCGATGTTCTCGATGCTCGGCCTCGACGGCCGCAACGAGCTCCTCACCTTCGGCGAGGTCAACGCGCTGGTGAAGTCCGACGACATCGATCTGTTCGAGATCGCCGACCAGCTCATCTCCGAGAAGATCGACCACATCGACCAGACCTTCCGCATGCAGCATGTCGACGGCCACTGGATCTGGCTCCGCGTCCGCTGCGAAAAGGTGCGCGGCGCGACCGATTCCAGCGTGCACCTGATCGGCATCGCCGTCGACATCACCGAGCAGAAGAGCCTCGCCGAGAAGACGGTGGAAGCCGACCTTCGCCTGCGCGACGCGATCGAGACCATCCCGGAAGCCTTCGTGCTGTGGGACGCGAGCGACCGCCTGGTGCTCTGCAATTCGCACTTCCAGCGTCTGCACAAATTGCCCGACACCGCCGTGATTCCCGGCACCTCCTACGAGACCGTGCTCGAGGTCGGCCGCATGCCGGAGGTGCGCACCCGCCACAACGAGACCGGTGCCCAAGGCCCCGGCGCGCGCACCTTCGAGGCGCAGCTCGACGACGGCAGCTGGCTGCACATCAGCGAGCGCCGCACCAAGGACGGCGGCTACGTCTCGGTCGGCACCGACATCACACGCATCAAGGAGCACGAGCAGAAGCTGGTCGACAACGATCTGCGCCTGCGCGCCACCGTCATCGACCTCAAGCGCTCGCAGGCCGCGCTGGAGCGCCAGGCGGTCGAGCTCGCCGACCTCGCCGAAAAGTACCAGCGCGAGAAGACCCGCGCCGAGGAAGCCAACCAGACCAAGTCGAAATTCCTCGCCAATATGAGCCACGAGCTGCGCACGCCGCTCAACGCGATCATCGGCTTCTCCGAGATCATGGGCTCGGGTCTGTTCGGCGAGCTCGGCAGCGAAAAATACCAGGAATACTGCCAGGACATCCTGACCAGCGGCCACTATCTGCTCGAGGTCATCAACGACATCCTCGACATGTCCAAGATCGAGGCCGGCCGCATGAAGCTGGACATGGAAGAGCTCGATCTGTCGCGGACGCTGGCGGAATCCTTGCGGGTCGTCACCGGCCGGGCGCAGGACAAGCACCTGATCCTCGACGCCGACATCGCAAAATCCATCTCCGTCGTCGCCGACCGCCGCGCCACCAAGCAGATCATCGTCAACCTGCTCTCAAACGCGGTGAAGTTCACGCCCGACGGCGGACGCGTCGTGGTGCGCAGCCGGCAGCTCGACGACCGGATCGTGCTGATGATCGCCGACACCGGCATCGGCATCGCGCCGCATTCGCTGGCGCGGCTCGGCCGCCCGTTCGAGCAGGTCGAGAGCCAGCTCACCAAGACCTATCACGGCTCGGGCCTCGGGCTCGCCATAGCGCGCTCGTTGGCGCAGCTCCAGGGCGGCACGATGCGCCTGCGCTCGAAGATCGATGTCGGCACGGTGGTGCGCGTGACGCTGCCGCGCGATGCGATCAAGGCAGCGACCGGGATCTCGGCGGCGGCTTAAAGCGGAGTCGGCTTAGGCTGAATCAAGCGGCCGCGGGCTCGGTGTACCTCTCCCGCTTGCGGGAGAGGTCGGCGCAACGCGCCGGGTGAGGGCTCTCTCCTCTTGGGGGTCTCGACTGTGGAGATACCCTCTCCCCAACCCTCCCCCGCAAGCGGGGGAGGGAGCACACCTCCCTCGTTGCGATATTCGAACCCAATCTCACCATGCCCTTGACTGTGGCTCGAAAATACTCTGGCTCCTACAACTGCAGCGACGGCGCGACTTCGCGCGCGACATTGACCAGCGCTGCGATCAGCGGCGTCATCGGATCGCGCTGCGGGATCACCAGGCCGATGCTGTAATTGACCTCGGGATCGACGATCGGGATCGAGCGCACCGTATCGGACAGGCCGAGCGTCTCGGCGAGCTTGGCCGGCATCACGCTCGCCCAGCGCCCCGTCTTGACGTGCGTGAAGAGCACGAGCAGCGAGTTCGAGGTCAGCGTCGGCGTCGCCTCGGCACCGACCGAGCGCAGCGCACGGTCGATGATGCGGCGGTTCTGCATGTCGGGCGTGAGCAGGCACAGCGGCACCTGCCCGACCTCTTTCCAGGTCACCGTCTCGCGGTCGCCGAACATCCCGTCCGGCGACGTCAGCAAACGATAGCTCTCGTTGTAGAGCGGAATGGTGCGCACCTTGCCGATCGGCTCGTTCTCGATATAGGTCAGCCCCGCGTCAACCTCGAGATTTTCGAGCAATCCCAGCACCTCCGATGAGGTCGTCGAGCGGATGCTGAAACGCACCTCCGGATGCCTGGCGCGGAACGGCGTCGTCAGCGCGGCGACCATGCCGAGCACGGTCGGGATCGCCGCGATGCGGATCTCGCCGGAGAGCTGATGCTTCAGCCCGTTGATCTCGTCGCGCATCGCGCGGGCATCGCCCACGATCCGCCGCGCCCAGTCCAGCGCCCGCTCGCCTTCCGGCGTAAAGCCCTGGAAGCGGGACCCGCGCTGGACCAGCATGACGCCGAGGATCTCCTCGAGCTGCTTGAGCCCAGTCGACATGGTCGGCTGGGTGACCCCGCAGGCCTCCGCCGCGCGTCCGAAATGCCGCTCCTTCGCCAGCGCCAGCAGCAGTTCAAGCTTGTCGATCAACCGGACGTCCCCTCGGATTCTGTCGTGGCATGCAAGCTAGCACGCCTACCCCCTCCCAACACGCAAAAACCGTCCGGCGGAACGGCTTCGATCGCATTTTCATATCGATCGATTGCATTGACCAATCGATCCGGATTCCCGATCGCAGCATGAGACAGCTTTATTGATCTTCGAACGATTCCAAATAGTTTGGGATGAGGAACGCTCAGGTTGAGAACGAAGAATGACAGCGGTTTACGAGCCTCGTTACGAATCATGGGACGAAACGCGCGGCGCCGAGATCATCGCCGAACATGCCAAGCAGGAAGGCGCGACGCTCGTCATCCTGCATGCGCTTCAAGAGGCGTTCGGCTACGTGCCGGAGGCCGCCATTCCCATGGTGGCGCAGGCGCTCAATCTGTCGCGCGCCGAAGTGCACGGCGTATTCACGTTCTATCATGATTTCCGCCACAAGCCCGCCGGCCGCCATGTCCTGAAGCTCTGCCGCGCGGAAGCTTGCCAGGCTGCCGGCGGCGATGCGCTGGCCGCGCGCGCCGAGGCCAAGCTTGGCGTCACGCTCGGCAACACCACGGCCGACGATCGCGTCACGCTGGAGCCGATCTACTGCCTCGGCCTGTGTGCGACCGCGCCCTCCGCGATGCTCGACGGCCGCCTGATCGGCCGGCTCGATCAGAAGCGCCTCGATGCACTGGTTGCGGAGGCACAGCGATGAGCATGCGTCTATTCGTCTCACGCGATGCGGGTGCGGTTGCCGTCGGCGCCGATGAAGTTGCATTGGCGCTGGATCAGGCTGCGGCCAAGCGCGGCGTCGCGGTTGAGATCGTCAGGACCGGCTCGCACGGCATGTACTGGCTGGAGCCGCTGGTCGAGGTCGCGACGCCACAGGGCCGGATCGCGTTCGGGCCTGTTACCGCGACCGACGTGCCCTCCCTGCTCGATGCGCTTGCCGGCAACACGTCGCATCTCTTGCGGCTGGGCGCCACCGACGAGATCCCCTGGCTGAAGCGCCAGACCCGCCTCACCTTCGCCCGCTGCGGCGTGATCGACCCGCGCTCGCTCGACGACTACCGCGCCCATGGCGGCTACAAGGGCCTGGAGCACGCGCTGTCGCTCGGCTCCGATGCGATCCTCAACGAAGTGACAGCTTCAGGCCTGCGGGGCCGCGGCGGCGCGGGCTTCCCCACCGGCATCAAGTGGAAGACCGTCGCGCAGGCGAAGGCCGACCGCAAATTCATCGTCTGCAACGCCGACGAAGGCGACAGCGGCACCTTTGCCGATCGCATGATCATGGAAGGCGATCCCTTCCTGGTGATCGAGGGCATGACGATCGCCGGCATCACCGTCGGCGCGACCAAGGGCTACATCTACATCCGCAGCGAATATCCGCACGCGGTCGAGGCGATGAACGCCGCGATCGCAGCGGCCAGGCGCGGCGGCTATCTCGGCGCGAACATCGGCGGCTCGAAGCAAGCGTTCGATCTCGAGGTGCGCGTCGGCGCCGGCGCTTATGTCTGCGGCGAGGAGACCTCGCTGCTGGAAAGCCTCGAGGGCCGCCGCGGCATCGTGCGCGCCAAGCCGCCGCTGCCCGCCCATCACGGCCTGTTCGGCAAGCCGACCGTGATCAACAACGTGCTGTCCTTCGCGGCCATCCCCTTCATCCTCGCCGAAGGCGCCAAGGCCTACGCCGATTTCGGCATGGGCCGTTCGCGCGGCACGATGCCGATCCAGCTCGCCGGCAACATCCGCTACGGCGGCTTGTTCGAGACCGCGTTCGGCGTGACGCTCGGCGAGCTCGTCGACGACATCGGCGGCGGCACGTTCACGGGCCGCCCGGTCCGCGCCGTGCAGGTCGGCGGCCCGCTCGGCGCCTATTTTCCCCGCGCGCTGTTCGATACGCCGTTCGACTACGAGGCCTTCGCCGCGCGCGACGGCCTGATCGGCCATGGCGGCATCGTCGTGTTCGACGACAGCGTCGACATGCGCAGGCAGGCACGCTTCGCGATGGAGTTCTGCGCGGTCGAATCCTGCGGCAAGTGCACGCCCTGCCGGATCGGCTCGACCCGCGGCGTCGAGACCATCGAGAAGATCATCAATGGCGAGCGCGTGAGCGAGAATCTCGCGCTGGTCGAAGACCTCTGCAACACCATGAAATTCGGCTCGCTCTGTGCGCTCGGCGGCTTCACGCCCTACCCAGTGCTCAGCGCATTGAAGCACTTCCGGGAGGATTTCGCACCCGTCCCGACCACGCTTCAGGCCGCGGAATAGGAGAACGACAATGTCTCTGATCGAAGAAATCGACTTCGGCACGCCGGCTTCAAAATCGGAAACGATGGTCACGCTGACCATCGACGGCAATGAGGTCACGGTGCCCGAAGGCACCTCGATCATGCGGGCCGCGATGGACGCCGGCCACCAGATCCCGAAGCTTTGCGCGACCGACATGGTCGACGCGTTCGGCTCCTGCCGGCTCTGCCTCGTCGAGATCGAGGGTCGCGCCGGCACGCCGGCCTCCTGCACCACGCCTGTCATGAACGGCCTCGTCGTCCACACCCAGACCGAGCGGCTGAAGAAGCTGCGCAAGGGCGTGATGGAGCTCTACATCTCCGACCATCCGCTCGACTGCCTCACCTGCGGCGCCAATGGTGATTGCGAATTGCAGGACATGGCCGGCGCCGTGGGCCTGCGCGACGTGCGCTACGGCTATGAGGGCGAGAACCACGTCTTCGCCAAGACACCTGGCAAGACCGATGGCTGCGCCAACGACCACTGGATGCCGAAGGACGAATCCAATCCGTACTTCACCTACGATCCCTCCAAGTGCATCGTCTGCTCGCGCTGCGTCCGCGCCTGCGAGGAGGTGCAAGGCACCTTCGCGCTGACCATCTCCGGCCGCGGCTTCGACAGCCGCGTCTCGCCTGGCATGAGCGAGAGCTTCCTCGGCTCCGAATGCGTGTCCTGCGGCGCCTGCGTGCAGGCTTGCCCGACTGCGACGCTGACGGAAAAATCCGTGATCGAGATCGGCCAGCCCGAGCACTCCGTTGTCACCACCTGCGCCTATTGCGGCGTCGGCTGCGCCTTCAAGGCCGAGATGCGCGGCGAGGAAGTTGTGCGCATGGTGCCCTACAAGGACGGCAAGGCCAATCGCGGCCATTCCTGCGTCAAGGGCCGCTTCGCCTGGGGCTACACCAACCACAAGGAACGCATCCTCAATCCCATGATCCGCGAGCGGATCGAGGATCCCTGGCGCGAAGTGTCCTGGGACGAGGCGTTCTCATTTGCCGCGGCGAAGATGCGCGGCATCCAGAAGCAGTACGGCCGCGACGCCATCGGCGGCATCACCTCGTCCCGCTGCACCAACGAGGAAACCTATCTGGTGCAGAAGCTGATCCGCGGCGGCTTCGGCAACAACAATGTCGACACCTGCGCCCGCGTCTGCCATTCGCCGACCGGCTATGGCCTGTCGCAGACTTTCGGCACCTCTGCCGGCACGCAGGACTTCGACTCGGTGGAGGACACCGACGTCGCGGTGATCATCGGCGCCAATCCGGCCTCGGCTCACCCGGTGTTCGCCTCGCGCCTGAAGAAGCGGCTGCGCCAGGGTGCCAAACTGATCGTGATCGATCCGCGCCGTACCGAGATGGTGGAATCGCCGCATGTGAAGGCGCTGCACCTGCCCCTGATGCCCGGCACCAACGTTGCGGTCGTGACGGCGCTGGCGCATGTCATCGTCACCGAGGGCCTCGCCAACGAGGCCTTCGTGCGCGAGCGCTGCGACTGGGCCGAGTTCGAGGAATGGGCCGCGTTCGTCGCCCAGCCCAAGCACAGCCCGGAAGCCACCGCCATCCTCACCGGCGTCGATCCGAAGGTGCTGCGCGAAGCCGCCCGCATCTACGCCACCGGCGGCAATGGCGCGATCTATTACGGCCTCGGTGTCACCGAGCACAGCCAGGGCTCGACCACGGTGATCGCGATCGCCAACCTCGCGATGGCGACCGGCAATATCGGCCGTCCCGGCGTCGGCGTGAACCCGCTGCGCGGCCAGAACAACGTGCAGGGCTCCTGCGACATGGGCTCGTTCCCGCACGAGCTGCCCGGCTACCGTCACATCTCGGGCGACGCCGTGCGCGACCAGTTCGAGGCGCTGTGGAACGTCAAGCTCAACCCGGAGCCGGGCCTGCGCATTCCCAACATGTTCGATGCTGCGATCGAAGGCTCGTTCATGGGCATCTACGTGCAGGGCGAGGACATCCTCCAGTCCGATCCCAACACCAAGCACGTGGTAGCGGCGCTGTCGTCGATGGAATGCGTCATCGTCCACGACCTCTTCCTGAACGAGACCGCGAATTACGCGCACGTGTTCCTGCCCGGCTCGAGCTTCCTGGAGAAGGACGGCACCTTCACCAACGCCGAGCGCCGCATCCAGCGCGTCCGCAAGGTGATGTCGCCGAAGAACGGCATGGCCGACTGGGAAGTCACCATCGCGCTTGCCAAGGCGATGGGCTTCGAGATGAACTACAACCATCCGTCGGAGATCATGGACGAGATCGCGGCGCTAACGCCGACCTTCGCCGGTGTCTCCTACGCCAAGCTCGACGAGCTCGGCTCAGTGCAGTGGCCCTGTAACGAGAAGGCGCCGGAGGGCACGCCGGTGATGCATATCGATGGCTTCGTCCGCGGCAAGGGCAAGTTCATCGTCACCGAATATGTTGCGACCGACGAGCGCACCGGCCCTCGCTTCCCGCTGCTGCTCACCACCGGCCGCATCCTCAGCCAGTACAATGTCGGCGCGCAGACTAGGCGCACCGAGAACGTGGTCTGGCATGCCGAGGACCGGCTGGAGATCCATCCGCACGATGCCGAGCAGCGCGGCGTGCGCGACGGCGACTGGGTGCGGCTGCAGAGCCGCGCCGGTGAAACCACGCTGCGCGCGGAGATCACCGACCGCGTGTCGCCGGGTGTCGTCTACACCACCTTCCACCACCCGGATACGCAGGCCAACGTCATCACGACCGACTTTTCGGACTGGGCGACCAACTGCCCCGAATACAAGGTCACCGCGGTGCAGATCTCGCCGTCGAACGGCCCGTCCGACTGGCAGAAGTCCTACGACGAGCAGGCGCGGCACTCCCGCCGCATCGCGCCAGCCGAGGCCGCGGAGTAGCCGCATGCACGTGCCGGTCCAGGCCATCGACCGCGAGATCTGGCGCGACGGCGTCGCGTCCGAAGGGGCGCGGCTGATCCCGGAGGAGACGCCGCTGGCGCTGACGTACAATGGCGGCACCTACGCCGTCATGATGGGAACGCCGCAGAACCTGGAAGATTTTGCGGTCGGCTTCAGCCTGGACGAAGGCATCATCAAGTCGGTCGACGACATCCGGTCGCTCGAAATCGTCCGCCTCGACGACGGCATCGAGCTGCGCATGTGGCTGGCCTCGGATGATGCCGCGCGCATCAGTGAGCGCCGGCGCCATATCGCCGGCCCGACCGGCTGCGGCATCTGCGGCATCGAGTCGATCGCGGAGGCTATACGGCCCGCGGCGGTCGTTCCGCAGGGCCAGACCTTTACGCCGCAACAGATCATGACGGCGATGCAGGCCATTGCGCCGCTGCAAGCGATCAACATGCAGACCCGCGCCGTTCACGCCGCCGCGTTCTGGGCGCCGTCCTGCGGACTTGGCGCCCTGCGCGAAGACGTCGGCCGCCACAACGCGCTCGACAAGCTGGCCGGCTCGCTCGCACGCAGCCGCACGGATGCGAGTGGCGGCATGGTGCTGCTGACGAGCCGGGTCTCGGTCGAGATGGTGCAGAAGACCGCCGCCATCGGCGCGCCAGTGATGGTCGCGGTTTCCGCACCCACCGCGCTCGCCGTGCGCACCGCGGAAGCTGCCGGCATCACGCTGATCGCAATCGCCCGCAGCGATGGATTTGAAATATTCACGCACCACGGCCGCCTTGCAGGCCATCGTGCTCAGGAGATTATCGATGTCGTCGCCTGACCGCCTGATCTACATGGCCAACCAGATCGGCAAGTTCTTCCAGAGCCAGGGCCACGACAAGGCCGTGCCGGGGATCGCCGAGCACATCAAGAAGTTCTGGGACCCCCGGATGAAGCGCGCGATCTTCGCCCATCTCGATGCGGGCGGCGGCGGCCTCGAGCCTGATGTGCGCGAAGCCATCACCTCGCTGAAACAGACTACGACCCTTCCAGCAGCGCCCTGAACACGCGCCGCACCTCGCTCTGCGTCTCCTTCACCCGCGCCTCCAGCGACGAGAAATCCGGCGCGTCCCCGGCACGCGCCATCACGCGTAGGAGGTCCGAGCCGGCGGTTTCCGGCTTGAAGCGGTCGCTGACGCAAAGCCGCAGGATCTGCGTCAGATCGTGATAGAGCCGCGCCGCGGCGCGCAAGATCTCGGTCTCCGACTGCGGGAGTACGCCGAGCCTGCAAGCGTTTTCCAGCACCTGCATGGTGCTGACGTCGAGGATGTCGGGCTTGTCGTGGGCATGCACGAGCTGGAGATATTGCGCGATGAAGTCGATGTCGACCATGCCACCGGCGGCATGTTTGAGATCCCAGCAATCCGTCTCGCCCTTCTCCTGGGCAATCGCGCGCCGCATGTCGGCGACGTCGTTGGCGGTGATTGCGGGATCACGGCGGCGGGTCAGGACATCGCGGATGACGCGCTCGATGCTGTCAGCGAATTCAGGCGACGCCGACACCACGCGGGCGCGCGTCAGCGCCATGTGCTCCCAGGTCCAGGCCTCGTTGGCCTGGTAATCCGCGAACGAGACGAGGCTCGAGGCCACGGGACCGGCACGTCCCGAAGGACGCAGCCGCATGTCGATCTCGTAGAGCACGCCGTAATTGGTGCGCGTCGTGAAGGCGCTGATCAGGCGCTGGGTGAAGCGAGCGAAGTAGTGTGCACCTTGCAGCGATTTCTCACCATCCGAGTCCGGATTGTCGCTGTCGAAATCGTAGAGCAGGATCAGGTCGAGATCGGATGACGCGGTCATCTCGCGGCTGCCTAGCCGGCCCATGGCGATGATCGCGGTCTGCTGATCCTTGATGCGGCCATGCTGGGCTGCGAAGCGCTCGGCGACGAGGCCATGCACGGTGTGGACGATGCCTTCGGCGACATCCGCAAAAGCGGTGCTCGCCTGCTGCGCCGAGACGGTGCCGGACAGGATGCGCGTGCCGATCAGGAACAGGCTCTCCTGCCCGAACAGGCGCAGGCGATCGAGGAACTCTTCGTATGAGCCGGCGTCCTGCACGGTCGTGGCGAGCCGCGCCGACAATTCCTGCCTGTCCGGCATGGCACCGAAGAAGCGCGGATCGATCAGGCCGTCCATCAGCTGCGGCTTGCGCGCCAGCATCTCGCCGAGCCTGGGTGCTGCGCCCAGCACCAGGGCCACCAGTGCGACGAGATCGCGGTTCTGGCCGAGCAGCGTGATCAGCCGGCCGCCGCGCTGGAGCGCCGCGAGGAAATGATCGAACGCCACGACGGCGCGATCCGGCTCCTCGGCATGGGCAAGACCATCGATCAGGGCCGGCACGAACTCGACGAAGGCGCTTCGCGTCGCCTCGTTGCGGAACACGCGATAATCGCCGGTGATCCAGTCGCGCACGGTCTGCGCGACGGCGGCAGGCTTCTTGAAGCCGAGCGTCGCCAGGTGCTGGAGCAGGCGCGGATCCTCGGGACCGGCACTGTAGTCGAGCGCCGGCAGCTTGGCCGTCCCGGTCGGGTCATCGCCCTCGAACAGTTTTTCGTAATGCCCCTGCACGATCTCAAGCTGGCGCAAGAGGTCGCCGGCAAAGGCCTCGCGATCCGGATAGCCGAAGAACCAGGCGAAGCGCTCGACCGCTTCCTTGTCCTCGGGCAGCGTATGGGTCTGCTCGTCGGCGATCATCTGGAGCCGATGCTCGACCCGGCGCAGGAAGTCGTAGGCCGTGGTCAGCTCGTCGCGCGCCGCGAAGGTGATCCAGTTGCTGGAGGCGAGCACGTCGAGCGCAGCGAGCGTCGGCCGCACCCGCAATTCCGGATGGCGGCCGCCCGCAATCAACTGCTGCGTCTGGGCGAAGAACTCGATCTCTCGGATGCCGCCCCGCCCGACCTTGACGTTGTGGCCTTCGACGGCGACCTCGCTCTGGCCGCGGTAGGTCTGCATCTGCCGCTTCATGTCGTGCACGTCGGCGAGCGCGGCGAAGTCGAGATGCTTGCGCCAGACGAAAGGCGCGATCTCCGCCAGCAAGGCCTCGCCCGCCCTGGGATCGCCGGCGCAGGCGCGCGCCTTGATCATCGCGGCGCGCTCCCACGTGCGCCCTTCCCGCTCGTAGTAATTCAGCGCGGCGTCACGCGAGATCGCCACCTGAGTCGAGGACGGATCGGGCCGCAGGCGCAGATCGACGCGGAACACGTAGCCGTCATAGGTGCGCTGCTGGAGGATACGCGCCATCCCCTGGGTCACGCGAACGAAGAACGGCTGTGCTTCGATATCGGGCGCGAGCGTCGTGGCATCGGGATCGAAGAACACGATGAGATCGATGTCGCTGGAATAGTTCAGCTCGCCTGCACCCATCTTGCCCATCGCGAGCACGATCAGCCCGCAACCGTCTTCAAGCGCCTCGGGATCGGGCGGTGAGAGCTTGCCGCGTGCGGCTTCCTGCCGCAGCAGGTACTGGAGCGCCGCCCGGACCGAGAACACGGCGACGTCGGTCAGCGCGGCCGTCACCCGCATCACCGGCCAGACGCCGCCGATGTCGCACAGCGCGATCAGAAGCGCTGCCTCCGCCTTCATGCGGCGAAGCAGGCGCATCACCTCGGTCTCATCCGGTGCCGCGAGCGCCGCGTCCCTCGCCTCCGCCATCAGTGCCGCCAGATGCGCGTCCGGATCGGATTCGAGCAACCGGATCAGGCGCAGGGAATCGGCGCGCACCAGATCGAACAGATAGGGCGAGAATTCCGCGATGCCGGTCAGAATATCCCGCGCGAAGGGATGAACCAGCAGCGATTCGACACGGGCCGATTGCGCCGGCTCGAGCTCGGCCAGCCAATTCCCGAAGCGTTTTTCGTCGGTTGTGGAAGCGGCAACATAGGGAGCCTCCGCAAAGCGTGCGGCGAGGCTCTCACCATGCTTGTCCGCGTTTCCCGGCGCGGAGTGGTTCATGCCACCTTCTGTGGCACATCCGGTATTGGCGGAGCAACCCTGTCGCCAGCGCCCAGGCGCGCCGGCAGGACGAGCGTGGCGACGAGACCGGGATGGGCATCGCCCAGGCGCAATTCGCCTCCGTGCAATGTCGCAACCGCCGCAGCAAGGCTGAGGCCGAGGCCGGAGCCCGGCAGTGTGCGGCTGGCCTCCAGCCGCACGAATCGCTCGACGACGTGCTTGCGATCCGCTTCGGGGATCCCCGGACCACGATCGGTGACGCTGAGCAGCACATGGTCGCCCTCGCGCCTGGCCTCGATCGTGATCTGCCTGGCGTCCATGCTGACCACGGTTCCCGCGGCCTGAGCCTCCGGCTTGCCGTATTTGATCGCGTTCTCGACGAGATTGGCCAGCGCCTGGCTGATCAGCTCGCGATTGGCATGAACCGGCGTCGGCTCTGCCCTGACCTTCAGGGTCATGCCGTCGTCTTCGGCCAGCGGCTCGTAGAGCTCATGGATGCCGCCCGCGACATCGGCGGCATCGAAATCGTCCATGTTGCCGCGCGCCTGCCCTGACTCGGCACGCGCGATCATCAGGAGCGCGTTGAAGGTGCGGATCAGACCATCGGATTCTTCGATGGTGCGCTCCAGCGCGGCGCGGTAGTCGGCCTCGCAACCCGATTTCGCCAGCGCCTCCTCGGCGCGGTTGCGCAAGCGCGTCAGCGGCGTCTTGAGGTCGTGCGCGATGTTGTCAGAGACTTCCTTCAGCCCCGCCATCAGCGCCTCGATTCGCTCCAGCATGGCGTTGAGGTTCTCGGCGAGACGGTCGAGCTCGTCGCCGCTACGCCCGACGGGCAGCCGTCCGCTGAGGTCGCCGGTCATGATGCGCTGGGCGGTGCCCGTCATGGCGTCGATGCGCGTCAAGACGCGACGCGCCACGAAAATGCCGCCGCCGAGGCCAAGCACCACGACGATCAGGACCGACCATTGCGCGGCCTTGGCGACGATGCTGAACAGGCGCCGCCGCTCGTCGAGGTCGCGGCCAATCAGGAGCCGGAAGCCGTTCTCCAATTCGGTGACGCGCACCAGCGCGCGATGATCGCGCTCGTCGGCATCCTCGATCCGGCGGTAGGCCGTCTCCGTCCAGCCGCGCGTCGCCATCACGCCCGGCGCCAGCGAGCCGACATTGCCGGCAACCGCCTGCCCCGTCGGCGTGGTCACGAGATAGAGGTTTGCGCCCGGCCGCAGCGCCCGATACTCGATCGTGCGCACGAGGCCGTACATGCCGCGGCGGTCGTAGATCTCGTTGATCTCCGAGGTCTCGGAGTTCACCGTCTGGGTGATTTCCTCGGTGATCAGCCGCCGCGTATTCCAGGCGAAATAGCCGAGCAGCGAGGCCGCGAACATCGCGAACAGCAAAAGATAGACCAGCGTCAGCCGGAATGCCGTGGTGCGGACGAGTTTACCGAATGCCGTCACGGATCATGTACCCGGCGCCGCGGATCGTGTGCAGCAGCGGGCGCTCGAAACCCTTGTCGATCTTGGAGCGCAGCCGCGAAATGTGCACGTCGATCACGTTGGTCTGCGGATCGAAATGATAGTCCCAGACGTTCTCGAGCAGCATGGTGCGCGTCACCACCTGGCCGGCATGCTTCATGAGGTATTCGAGCAGGCGGAATTCGCGCGGCTGCAGCGTCAGCTCGTCCTTGCCGCGGGCGACGCGATGGGAGAGACGGTCGAGCTCGAGATCGCCGACGCGGTAGAGCGTGTCCTCAGCCGGCCCGCCACGACGGCGCGACAGCACCTCGACCCGGGCCAGGAGCTCGGCGAACGAATACGGCTTGGGCAGATAGTCGTCGCCGCCGGCGCGCAGGCCCTTAATGCGGTCGTCGACCTGGCCGAGCGCGGAGAGGATCAGCACCGGCGTCGAATCATCCTTCGCACGCAGCGCGCCGATCAGCGACAGGCCGTCGCGCTTGGGCAGCATGCGGTCGACCACCAGCACGTCGTAATCGCCGCTCTCGGCCATGGCGAGGCCTTCCTCGCCGTCCGCGGCGTGGTCGGCAATGTGTCCGACTTCACGAAACGCCTTCACGAGGTAGTCGGCGGATTCGCGGTCGTCTTCGATGATGAGGAGGCGCATCGTGCGTTCGGCGACGGTCAAGGGAGTGAACCTTCTCTAAACATGGCGCGAGCGGCAATCGCATGCAAGCCGAGCGGAACGATCTCGGATCGGGAAAAGGCGGGCGGTGAAGCTGGGGGACTTCACCGCCCTAGGCCTTCCGACGGAGGGGGGCGTAATTCCACCGGAAGGTAGATAGGGGAAGTCAGCGTTGCGCTGCTCCCCCGAAGGGCGCCGACGGCGGGGGCGACTGATGCCGGCGACACCCTTCATCTTGTAAAGCCTCCTGAAGGCCTCAGCCCTTCTCAGCCCTTGGCGATGGGCACGGCGACGAAGCGCGACTGGCCGCCGCTCTTCACGCGCATCAGGACGCTGTTCTTGTTGTCGGTCCGCGCCGTGTTGATGGCGTCGCGGACTTCGCCGGCGGTGCTCACGCTCTTGCCGCCGACTTCGAGAATCACGTCGCCTTCCTTGAAGCCGCGATCGGCCGCGGCGCTCTTCGGATCGACTTCGGTGACAACGACGCCTTCCTTGCCGGCACCGGCCACGGAATTGGCGGGCGCAACGGTCATGCCGAGCTTGGGCACGTCGGTGCCACGGCTCGCACCCTTGCCGCTGTCCTTGTCGGTGTCGGCCTTGGCCTCGACCGTGTTCGGCAGCTGGCCGAGAGTGAGGTTCACGACCTTGTCCTGGCCCTTGTGCAGCACGTTGAGCTTCACGGTCGCGCCGGGCGCCATGCCGCCGATGGTGCGGGCAAGCTCGCGGGCGTCCTTGACGGATTCGCCGTTGACTGCGGTGATCACGTCGCCGGACTCGATGCCGGCTTTCGCGGCCGGACCGCTCGCCTGCGGCTCCGCCACCAGCGCGCCTTCGGCCTTCTTCATGCCGAGGCTGTCGGCGATGTCAGACGTCACCGGCTGGATCTGCACGCCGATCCAGCCGCGGCTGACCGAGCCCTTGTCCTTGAGCTGGGCCACCACGCTCTTCACGGTGCTCGCGGGAATCGAGAACGCGATGCCGACGCTGCCGCCGGAGGGCGAGTAGATCGCGGTGTTGACGCCCATCACCTCACCGTTGGTGTCGAAGGCGGGACCGCCGGAATTGCCCTTGTTCACGGGCGCGTCGATCTGGATGAAATCGTCATAGGGGCCGTTGCCGATGTCGCGGCCGCTGGCCGAGACGATGCCTGCGGTCACGGTGCCGCCGAGGCCGAAGGGGTTGCCGACCGCGAGCACCCAGTCGCCGATCCGTGGCTTGGCGTCGGCAAGCTTGGCAAACGGGAAGTTGGAGCCGCCCTCGACCTTGATCAAGGCGAGGTCGGTGCGCTGGTCGGTGCCGATGACCTTGGCCGTATAGGTCTTGCCGTCGTCGGTGGTGACCTCGACCTTGTCGGCACCGTCGACCACGTGGTTGTTGGTCACGGCAAAGCCGTCAGCCGAGATGAAGAAGCCGGAGCCCTGGCCCTGCACGACGCGGCCACGACCACCCTTCAGGCCCGGGAAACCATCCGGACCGCCGAAGCGGCGGAAGAAACGCTCCATGGGCGAGCCCGGCTGGAACGGCGAGGAGGAATCATCGCCGTCATCGTTGCTCGCGACCTTCTCCTTGATGTTGACCTTCACCGAGATCACCGACGGCTTCACGCGCTCGACGATGTCGGCGAATCCAACCGGACGCTCGACCTTCCGAACCTCGTTGTTGACCTGCGCATGCGCCGGGCTCGAGAACAGGTCCGCCGGCGAGGTCGACGTGCCATAGCCGTAGACGGCTGCACCGAGGCCGGCGACGACCGAGGCCATCAGCGCGATCTTGCGCGCGGAGAACACCGACCGGCGCGGCTGCCGGTAGGACGGAAGGTTCGAGAGGTCGTGACGGTCGGTCATGCAGAGATCTCCAAGGCCTTGAAATTCATTGGGCGCCGGTGGCGGCACCTTACGGACCTGAAGATGGGGGCTCGCGCCTTACCATGCGCTGGCGGCGGGGTTAAACTTTTGTAATGAAGCCGCGCGCAGATGCGGCAGTTTAACGCAGCCTAAAAATGGTGGTTCTACAGGAACTTATTTGAGTTCCGGCGACAAGCGTCAGAGCAGGCTTTTGGCAACGTCAGCTCGCCTTGACGCTGACGATGGACTCGTCGACTTCGCGCTTCATTGGCCGTCCGCGACTAGAAAGACTTGGCATCGTCCGACATCAACGCGGCGAGCCGAGCCTCCTCCTCGGGCGAGAGCGGCGGCGCTGGCACATCTGCACCGCTTTGCGAGCGGCGCCGGATTTGCAGCCATAGCGCCAGGCCACCGCCGACCAATAGAAGCGGCGCGAGCAGCCAGAGCAGCATGGTCTGCCCCTCGAAGCGCGGCTTCAGCAGCACGAACTCGCCATAGCGCGCGACAAGGAAGTCAAGCACCTGCGAGTTGCTGTCGCCGGCGGCGATGCGCTCGCGCACCAGGAGCCGCAAATCACGTGCGAGCGGCGCGTCGGAATCGTCGATCGACTGGTTCTGGCAGACCATGCAACGCAGCTCGCGTGACAGTTCGCGCGCACGCCCTTCCTTCGCAGGGTCCGACATGATCTCGTCCGGCTGCACGGCGTGAGCTGCAGGCCAGGCCAGCAGCATCAGCGCGGCGATCACGAACCATAGCCGGCGCATCGGATCACTCCGCTGGCTGAAGGCGCTGCTTGGCCCGCGCCGGCTTCGGCGCGCCGACCCGCAGGCGCCGGTCGGACAGCGACAGCACGCCGCCGAACGCCATCAGCACCGGCCCCCACCAGATCAGCAGCACCAGCGGCTTGTGATAGATGCGTACGGCAATGGCGCCCTCGGCGGTGGCGTCACCGAGCGAGATGTAGAGCTGGCTTGCGCCGCGGGTCAGCAGCGCCGCCTCGGTGGTCGAGGATCCCCGGGTGGTAAAGTTGCGCTTGGACGGCGTCATGACGCTGAGCTTCTCGCCGTCGCGGCTGACGTTGAACTCGGCGATCATCTCGCGGTAGTTCGGGCCCTGGCGTTGAAACAGCCCGTCGAGCTTCACGTCGTAGCCGGCGACTTGGGCGACGTCGTTTTGCTTCATCGTCGCGATATATTCGCTGTTCCAGGTGGTCTCGCAGACGATTCCGATCAGGGCGACGCCGAGCCCGGCATGCGCAAACGTGGTGCCCCAGGCCGAGCGTGGCAGGCCGCGCGCCCGGTGCAGCACCGTTGCGAACGGCAGGCGAACGAGGCCCGTCCGTTCGACCAGGTCGGTGACGGCGCCCGCGACGACGAAGACACCAAGCCCGATCGCGAGCGGCGCCAGTGCGCTGCCGCCCCTCGCCCAGGCCCAGGTGATGGCAATGACGACGAGCCCGGCGACGCCGGCTGCGAGCAGGCGTTGCGTCACGCCGAGCAGATCGCCGCGCTTCCAGGCCAGCATGGGTCCGAACGGAACGGCGAGCAGCAACAGGACAAACAGCGGGGCGAAGGTCAGATTGTAAAAGGGAGCACCGACCGACATCTTGAAGTCGACGAGCATTTCCATTGCCAGCGGATAGAGCGTGCCGAACAGCACCACCGCGCAGGCGACCGTGAGCAGCAGGTTGTTCAACACCAGCGCGCCCTCGCGCGAGATCGGCGCGAACAGGCCGCCCTGCTTCAACGAGGTCGCGCGCCCCGCGAACAGCGACAGGCTGCCGCCGATGAACAGGCAGAGGATCAGCAGGATGAACACGCCGCGGGTCGGATCGGTCGCAAAGGCGTGCACGGAGGTGATGACGCCGGAGCGCACCAGGAAGGTGCCGAGCAGCGACAGCGAGAAGGTCAGGATCGACAGGAGGATGGTCCAGACCTTCAGCGCGTTGCGCTTCTCCATCACGACTGCCGAATGCAACAGCGCGGTGCCGGCGAGCCACGGCATCAGCGAGGCGTTCTCGACCGGATCCCAGAACCACCAGCCGCCCCAGCCGAGCTCGTAATAGGCCCAGTAGGAGCCCATGGCGATGCCGAGCGTCAGGAAAATCCAGGCGACAAGCGTCCACGGCCGCACCCAGCGCGCCCAGGCCGCGTCGATCCGCCCCTCCATCAGCGCCGCGATAGCGAAGGAGAACGAGATCGAGAAGCCGACATAGCCGAGATAGAGCATCGGCGGATGCACGGCGAGGCCGATGTCCTGGAGCACCGGATTGAGATCGCGTCCCTCGATCGGCGGATTGGCGATACGCAGGAACGGATTCGAGGTCACCAGGATGAAGAGGTAGAAGGCGCTAGCGATCCAGGCCTGGACGGCGAGCACATGCGCGCGCAGCGACAGCGGCAGATTGTTGCCGAAAGCCGCGACAAGCCCGCCGAACAACGCAAGGATCGACACCCACAGCAGCATCGAGCCTTCATGGTTTCCCCACACGCCGGTGATCTTGTAGAGCAGCGGCTTCATCGAGTGGGAATTCTCGTAGACGTTGGCGACGGAGAAATCCGAGTTCACGTGCAGCATCACGAGCGCCGTGAACGAGGCGCCGACGAACAGCAGCTGGGCCAGCGCGGTGGAGCGCGCCACGTTCATCAGCGCGGCATCGCGCAGGCGCGCACCGATCAACGGCACGATGGACTGGATCAGTGCGAGGGCGAGCGCCAGCACCAGCGCATAATGTCCTGACTCCGCGATCACCGCACCGCTCCCTGCGGATTGCCCTGCGCCGTCGTGGCCGCAGGCTTGGCGCTACCAGAAGCTTGCGCGCCGTAATCGTCCTTCCAGTGCCCCTGCTTCTTCAGGGCATCGGCGACATCCTTGGGCATGTAGGTCTCATCGTGCTTGGCAAGCACGGTGTCGGCCTTGAATACGCCATTGGCATCGAGCGCGCCTTCGGCGACGACGCCCTGCCCTTCGCGGAACAGGTCGGGCAGAATGCCCTTGTAAGCGACGGGTAGTTTTGCGCTGCCGTCAGCGACCTCGAAGGTCACCGCGAGATTGTCGCCGCGCTGGAGCGAGCCGGGCTGCACCAGCCCGCCGAGGCGAAACCGCTTGCCGGGCTCGACGTGCTTCTCGGCGACCATGCTCGGCGTCGAGAAAAACACGATGGAGTCGCGCAATGCGTTGAGCACCAGCGCGGCCGCGAGCGCGAGCACGGCGAGTGAGCCGCCGATGATGGTCATACGTCGCTGCTTGCGCGTCATGGCGTATCCGTTCTCCGCTCGTCTCGTCCTGACATCGTCATCCGTCGAGCCCGAGAGTCCTGAGGCCTTCGTTGAGCTGGCGCAACCGCTCGGCATTGCCAGCGACCGCCTGCCGGGCATCGGCCGATGCCCCGACCGCTTTGTCACGGTCGCCCATCACGAGATAGGCGCGCACCAGGCGCAGCCAGCCGTCGACATCGTCGCCGTTCTGCTTCAGCCTGGTGGCCAGGCGTTCGACCATGCCGCGCACCATCGCATTGCGATCGCCCTCGGTCATATCCTTGGACGCTGCGATCGTCTCGTCGGACAATGCCGGCATCGTGCCACCGCCGACCCGCGCCAGCGACGACTGCACCAGAGGACGCCACGGCGCATCCGCCGGCGCCTTCGCAAGCAGCGCGCGCCACATATTGGCCGCTTCGTCCTTGCGGCCGTCCTGCTCCGCGGCGAGCCCGAGGAAGTAGTTCGCCTTGGGATCGTCGGCGTCGAGCGCGTGCGCGCGCTCGAATTCCGCCTTGGCTTCGGCCGTCACCACGCCGCTGGCTGCGGCAGCGATCGCTTCGCCGAGATTGGCGCGACGCTCGGCGCTCTCGCCATTGTAGGTGAGCGAATTGCGATAGGCGCGCACCGCATCGTCGAAGCGGCCGAGCCGCTCCAGCACGGGCGCGAGCACGTTCCAGCCGCGGCCGTCGGTCGGATTCTTTTCCAGATGTTGCTCGACCTGTACCACGAGCGTCTCGAGCGATCGCGCCATGCCGGACCCGGCTCCGCTCTCGCGCTGCGCCAATGGAAAGTCCTGAAGCCTGGGCGAGCCGAGTGGCATGTAGACGCCGATCGCAACCAGCGGCAGACCGATCAGCGCCAGCACGGCCGCCGCGCGGCGCCATTTGAGGCTCGACTTCGGCTCCAATACGGGCTCGCTGCCGGCCGCAGCCAGCAGCCTGCGGCTGATCTCGACGCGCGCGGCCTCGGCTTCAGGCGCGGCGATCAGTCCGGCGCCGAGATCACGCTCGATCTCGGCCAGCTGGTCCTTGTACACCGCGACCTCGCTGCCTTGATTTGGCGCGCGTGCGCTGCGGCCGAGCGGCAAGAGCACGGCGAAGATCGCCGCGACCGTCATCAGCGCGAACACGAACCATAACGTCATCTGGCAAGCTTCCGGCAGCGCGCCACCCGCGCCCATAGGTGGCTTTACACTACGGCCGGACGAGGCGGCAATTGACAATTGTCAATTCGGCGCGACCGCGCGCAGTCCCGAAACGGTGAAACTCCAACAGCTTAGCCGATCTCGAAGTCCGGACTTTGCGCGGCATCCTCGCCGCGCCCATTGAAGGCCTTGAGGAAGTACGTTCCCGGCCGGATTGCATCGGGCAATCGGATGCGCAGCGCCCCGACCGGAACCGGCGACGCGACCCTGGTGACCGTCTCCGGCAGTTGCCGACCGCTTGCCTTGTCGACCAGCACCACCTTCGCGCCGACCATCAGTCGTTGATATTTGGCAGTAATGATGCGGTTCTCAATTTCGATGGAGCTGATAACGGGTTTCATGCGCCCACAAATAGAAATTCCCCAGAAGTGCACGGGACCGTAGGGCCCGCCACCGGCAGCGTCAACCTCAAATTGTGATCAGGAAAATATCAGCTTGCGCGCGACGATTTACGCTCGCCCGTGAGCGCATTTTCTGCCGCACGACTCATCAGCGAGGCGTAATCGTCGCCGAACAGCACCTGGCAAAAGCGGATCGCAGCCTGCACCTGCTGCTGACGATAGGTGCGGACCTTGTGATCGGCGGCGCGCAGCGACTGCACCAGCTGCTCGGTCGAGCGTTCGACATATTGCTGGAGGTCGGAATAGGTGCGCAGCGTCACCTCGTTGATCGCAAGCTCGCTCGCATAGGTGCGGCAGGTCGCGACGAAATCGATCAGCGACACGGTCTCCTCGACCTCGGTGCTGTCGATTCGCGCTCCCGGCGGAATGTCCTTCTCGGCACGCTGGCGCAGGATGCGGCGAACGCGGCCGGGAACACTGTCGATCTCGGATTGCAGCGCATTGGAGATGTCCGCCCGGATCGAGGTCAACTGCTTGCCCCAGGCGGAATCGTTGCGCAGGTCCAGTTCGGTGCGTAGGCCCCGCACGCCGTCATGCAGCGCCTTGAGATTGTCGGCGACGTTGTCGAAATGGCCGCGCTTGATGTCCATGCGCAGGATCGCGGCGACGCAGGACAAATCGTGCAGGGCGATCGTGACGGCGACACCATAGGGCGTTGCCGCGACGCGGATCTCGTCGTCGGACGCGGCAATCTTGATGGCGAGGCGGATGATCTGCCACGGCGCGGTCATCCGCTGCACCACCATCGACAGCGCGAAGGGCAGCATCTGCGGGGTCTGGAGGACGGGAATGTTGAGCGCCGACGTCACCGAAGCGATATGGGAATCGCTGAAGGCGCGCAGGAAGCGCGGCAGCTTCTCGTTCAGGGCGGCGATGGCTTCCCGGACTTGGAGCACCGCACCGATCGAATAGAGATCCTCGATCACGTTGGGCGGGCCGACGCGGGCCAGCGCGCGCGACTTGTCGCCGCCGCCAGGCCCCGTCAGCTCGAAGATAGCGTCCGCAGCCACCGCCTGGAGCTTCGAGGCCAGCGCCTCGACCTGCCCTGCACTGTCTGCCGGCATGCGGGCCAGCGCCGCCTCGAGTTCGCTCACCTTGTCCGGGGCGCCGTCACGGCCGAGCCATTGCCAGATCGGATGCAGCGAGGAGCGGCGGATCTGCCCGACCCTGACAGGGGGGCCCGCCTCGATCAGGAACGGTTCCAGCACCTGGAACAGAAGCCGCGACAGATCGTCCGTGCGCGGCGGAGGCGCCTCGTCGGCTTCGGTCTTGCGGACGATCTTGCGCAACTGCTCGAGCACGAGGGTGGCGACCGCCGTGTCCTGGCCACGCTCCAGCGCGCGCTCGAACTCCCGCATCAGCAGCGCCTGCGACTGCGGCGGGAGCTGCGCGAGATATTCCCTCAGCCGCTCGATCGATGTCTGGCTCATGCGCCCGGTAATGCACGGTAAAATGGCGGACATGGGATGCGTCCGGGCGCGATCATAGGAGGTCCCCACTTAAGAAGCCGTTTAGGAAGTCGCCTCGAATGCCCCAGGTTTTTCCTCGAGGGGGATCGAGCGTGGCGAAAAGTCACGTGGGAACAAGGGATTATAGTCCGGGAAGGACCAGTTCGGCCCGCAGCCCCCCGGTCGGCGCACCGCCGAGCGAGAGGCTCCCGCCATAGAGGGCAGCGAGGTCGGTCACGATCGACAGCCCCAGCCCCGAGCCGGGCTTGGATTCATCGAGCCGCTGGCCGCGCCGGGAGACCTGGGCGCGCTCAGCCTCCGACAGGCCGCGGCCGTCGTCGTCGACGATGATCCGCAAACGCGGGCCCGAGCCGGTCTGGTGCGGCGTCTCGAGCAGAACCTCGATGAAGACGCGCGAGGCTGCCCATTTGCAGGCATTGTCGACGAGATTGCCGACCATCTCCTCCAGGTCCTGCCGCTCACCCCGGAACTTCGCGGACGGATCGGCCTTGGCCTCGACCACGATGTCGCGGTCGCGATGGATCTTCTCCATGGTCCGCCGCAGCGCCTCGATGGCAGGCGCCACCTCCGTCACGGTCGCAACCACCGAGACCCGCGCCGCAATGCGTGCGCGCTCCAGATGATGGGCGACCTGGTCGCGCATCACATCCGCCTGCTCCATCACCTTGGCCGCGAACGGATCGGCCGCGTGGCTGCCTGCCTCGTTGACGATGACCGAGAGCGGCGTCTTGATCGCATGAGCGAGATTGCCGACATGGGTGCGGGCACGCTCGACGATCTCGCGATTGGCGTCGATCAGCGCATTGGTCTCGCGCGCCAAAGGCGCGATCTCGACCGGGAATTCACCCTCGAGCCGCTCGGCCCGCCCGGACCGGATATCGGCAATCGACTCCGAGATGCGCTTGAGCGGCGCCAGGCCAAAGCGGACCTGGAACACGGTCGTCAGCAGCAGCACGATGCCGAGCGCCGTAAACGTGCCGCCAAGATAGTAGTCGAAGCTCCGCGTCTCGTCGAAAATCTCGGTATCGTCGCCGGCGACGCTGACGAGAAATTTGCCGTCGGCCCCGAGATCGACCGGACGCTCGACCATGCGCAGGTTCTGCCCTTCCGGACCGTCGACATAAGCGAGGCGGATGCCGGCGGCGGTGAGCTCGGCGCCCTGCTCCTCCAGCTTCGGCAGCTTCTTGTCCCAGAGCGAGCGCGAGGAGCGCACCTCCGGCTTCTCGGTGTCGGTGCGCGTGATCTGCCAGTACCAACCGGACAAAGGCAGCTCGAACAGCGGCTCGCCGAGCGACTGGAACTGGCGGTCGGGCGGCTCGTCGGGGGTCGCGACCTCGGCGATGAGGGTGCGGAGATAGAGATTGAGACGGCGATCGAAGGCGCGCTCGGTGGCGTTCTTGTAGACCGACGACAGCACCACACCGGTGATGGCCAGGATCACCACGAGCCACGCCGTCGCCGACAGGAACAGTCGGTTGGCAAGTGAGCTAGCGGCCATCGGAACGATCCCGGGAGGCGCCGGATGTCGGGGCGTCGGACGTCATAACCGGACCAAGGCGCCTGTTCGGCCTCCCGTCAAGCCCGAGAGAGCCTCAAGCGCCCGGCGCAGGCGGCGGGGTCAGGAGATAACCGAGGCCGCGGACGGTCTGGATGATGTCGACGTCGAGCTTCTTGCGGATACGGCCAACGAAGACTTCAATCGTATTGGAGTCGCGGTCAAAATCCTGGTCGTAGAGATGCTCGACCAGCTCGGTGCGGGAGACCACGCGCCCGGAATGGTGCATCAGATAGGCCAGAAGCCGATATTCGTGTGAGGTCATCTTCACGGGATTGCCTGACACGCTGACCCGGCCGGTCCTGGTGTCGAGCGTGACGGGACCGCAGCTGAGCTCGCTCTGGGCGTGGCCGGTGGAGCGGCGCAGCAGCGCGCGGATCCGGGCCAGCACCTCCTCCAGATGAAACGGCTTTGCGACATAGTCGTCGGCGCCGGCATCGAAGCCCTGCACCTTGTCGCTCCAGCGGTCACGTGCGGTGAGGATCAGGACCGGCATGGTGCGGCCGTTGCGGCGCCAGGCCTCCAGCACCGAGATGCCGTCCTTCTTCGGCAGTCCGATGTCGAGCACCACGGCGTCGTAGGGCTCGTTGTCGCCGAGATAGTGTCCCTCCTCGCCGTCGAAGGCGCGGTCGACGACGTAGCCGGCGTCCGTCAGCGCCTTGGTGAGCTGGCGATTGAGATCGGGGTCGTCCTCAACAACGAGCAGGCGCACGCGTCTCTCCAAAGATTGGCTGCAAGAACAGCCTTGCATGACCACCGCCAGAGATGAGCAATTCCGGCGTGAACTGAGTATGAACGCGGGGAACCGGCCATGTTACTTTTTGGTCATATAGCAGTTTCGCCCGCCGATACGCCTGCGCCCGCCAGTCCAACCGGACGAGCCGGCAGCCTGGCGGGCGCAATGTGCCGCGTCATGCGGCGAATAGAAAGGTCGGAGGCGTCCGGGTCCGCCCGTCAGGTCCGGAAAAACACGAACCAGATGACGGCGAGGATCAGGATCGCAAGCCCGGTCGAGATGGCGAGCAGCGCCGCCACCGAGGGGCCGGGCTCGCCCTGACGGGCCTCAGTCGGAGTTTCGACGATCTGATGCTGCTCTCGGGTGGTTGCCATGATACCCTCAATCTCTGGATGTCGCTTCGCTAGCCGCGACCTCCTCGCAGCCGATGTCCCCAGCCAACGCGTGATTGAATATGATGTTCCGGCTTTTGCGCTCCAATCGGGCGGCAACCGCAGGGCTCAGCGGCCGGTTAACGCAGTTGCAAGATTCAGCAACCCGCCTTGCTATGATTCGTTGTTCCCCGATGGTATCCTTGTCATCTGTCCCCGTTGCGTTTGGAGTAGCCCATGGCCCCCCGCGCCAATTGGAAGGGTTTTTTGCGCCTGTCGCTCGTGACCTGCCCGGTCGCGCTCTATCCGGCCACTTCGGATACGGAGAAAGTCTCCTTCAACCAGATCAACCGCAAGACCGGCCACCGGATCAAGTACCTCAAGGTCGACGCCGAGACCGGTGACGAGGTGACGTCCGAGGACATCGTCAAGGGCTACAAGGTCGATACCGACACCTATATCGAGGTCACCAAGGACGAGCTCGATGAGATCGCGCTGGACTCCACGCACACGATCGAGATCGACGAATTCGTGCCGAAGGCCGACATCGACAATCGCTATTTGATCCGCCCCTATTACCTCGTGCCGGACGGCAAGGTCGGCCACGACGCCTATGCGGTGATCCGCGAGACTATCCGCAGCATGGACAAGGTCGCGATCGGCCGCGTGGTGCTGACCAACCGCGAGCACATCATCGCGCTGGAGCCGCTCGAGAGCGGGCTGATGGGCACGCTGCTGCGCTACCCCTACGAGGTCCGCAGCGAGACCGAGTATTTCGACGACATCCAGGACGTGAAGCTGACCAGGGACATGCTCGACCTCGCCAAGCACATCGTCGAGAAGAAGTCCGGCGCGTTCGAGCCCGAGCTGTTCGAGGATCATTACGAGACCGCGCTGATCGATCTCATCAACCAGAAGCGCAGCGGCATGCCGATCGCAGCCAAGGCCGCGCCGAAGACCGGCGGCAACGTCATCAACCTGATGGACGCGCTGAAGAAGAGCATCGCGAACGAGAAGGACGCAGGCCCCGCGACGAAGGTCGCCAAGGAGGCCGTCAAGGGCAAGAAGCCGAAGAAGCGCGCCGAGGGCCAGCGCGAGATGCTGCTGCCGATATCAGGCAAGGGCGGCAAGGACGCGGCTGCAAAGATTGCGCCCAAGGAAGCCACGAAGAAGGCCGACAAGCCGGTGCGCGCGCCAGCGCGGGCGAAGAAGGCGAGCTAGACGCATCGCATCTGCCATCGCGCCGTGATGTCCCCCCTCGCCGGCCGGCCGGCCTGACATGCCCTGGTCGGCGGCGTTCGACGATCCGGTTCGCGTGAGCAGCAAGCGCAAGCTGCTCACGCTTCAGGAGGCGGCGGACTACATCATGCAGCTGCCCGAGAACGCCCAGCACGAGGCGCACTGGCAGACCGCCATCGAGACCTTGATCAAAGCGGCCGAGACCGGCGGCGGCTGGATGATGTTCGCACGCATCGCCATGTTGCGGGCGCTGAATGCGGACGGACGACGCGAATGAGAGCGTTGGTGAATGCCGTCGGTTGGCATGCTTGCCGAGCCGTTGCCGAACAGGCTCAATAATCCGTTAAGCGCGAGGTGATTTCCCGATACGGCGGAGCTCTGCGCGTGAACCAGGGTATTCCTACGGGACACAAAATTAATCATTGGTTCTCCATGCGCACAGCATGGTCCCAGCCTCGATCGAGCCAAGGTTCGCGTGCCGTGCAGCAGCAGGACGTCAGAAAGAACTACATCAGCATCGTGAACGATGCTCCCGAGAGCGAGCGGGCCGCGGGCACGGGTGCGCGTTCGCAGCCGGGGCCGATGAAGGACTTCGTCGGCCGCCTCACAGCCGTGCTGAAGCGCCGCCTCCCCGGCACAACGATCACGTCCTAGCGGACGCTGCGGCTGGCGCGTCCTCCGAGCAGCTGTCGATTTGCATCCATTTGGATGGATCGATGGAACCTTAATTTAATGAATGCCATCGTATGTGACGGGAGCGCGACCGCCCGGGCTTAATTCTTTTGACGCGCAGAAATCTATTCGATCGATTTTCGGGTTCGAAAAAGATGCGGCCATACATTGGATCGGATGAAAAGGAGTTGGCAATGAGTTTGCTTAGGTCTTTCCTTGCCGATGAGACTGGCGCCACCGCCATCGAGTACGGCCTGATCGCCGCCGGCATTGCACTGGCCATCGTGACCGTCGTGAACAACACCGGCAGCCAGCTCCTCAACAACAAGTTCAACTCGATCAGCTCGTCGCTGAAGTAACGGCCGCGAAGGCCCGAGGCGACGCCCTGCTCGCCTTGAGTTCGGCGCGGCCTCCGGCTGCGCCGCTAGCGGCCATGCCGTCCCCTGTCATTGCGAGCGAAGCAATCCAAAGTTCTTCCGCGGAGGGATTCTGGATTGCTTCGTCGCTTCGCTCCTCGCAATGACGGAGTGTGACGCGCTTCTCTTCCACTGACATTTCAGCAGACACAGCTTCGCGCATTCGCCCGGGCACGACGACCGGTATTCCGCAAAACAGAATTTCTTTAAATGCGAATATTTGGGCGCTTACGATAACCCGCCGCTGGCGTGTTTTGCCCGTCGGACAACAAAGGGATCGTAGCCCGGATGGAGCGAAGAGACTGGGCAAGATTCTAACATCGAGTGAAGGTAGGATTCGGCATGACGAATCGTACCTTCAAAACCGGCGTCAGGCGGGATCAGCCGAGCCTTCTGCCGGCGCGGGTGGAAGATTATGTGGCCGGCGACAATCCGGTTCGGGTGATCGAGGCTTTTGTTGCAGCGCTTGACCTCGGGAAGCTTGGCTTCCGCCATGCCGGATCGAGCGGCGGGGCTGGACAGCCACCTTATGACCCGGCCGACCTGCTGAAGCTTTATCTTTATGGCTACCTGAACCGGATCCGGTCGTCGCGCAACCTGGAGCGCGAAGCCCGGCGCAATCTGGAACTGATCTGGCTGATGAAGCGCCTGGTGCCGGGCTATCGCACCATCGCCAAGTTCCGCCAGGAGAACTGGAAGACGCTCAAGGCGGTGAACCGGGAGTTTGTGCTGATGCTGCGCGAACTCGGTCTGATTGGCGGAGAGGTTGTGGCGATCGACGGTGCGTTTTTTGATGGCAACGCCAGCAAGGCGAGCATCAAAACGCAGCGCAAGCTCGCCAAGCGGCTGGCGGAGATCGAGCAGGATATTGAAGCCTATGGTGCCACGCTCGAGGCCAACGACAGCGCCGAGGTGGAACGTCCACCCGCGGGGCGGGATGGCGGAGGCGATGGCAGTCGCGGCGGAGACCTCGCACAAGAGGTGGCGGCGTTGATGGCCAAGCGCGCCAGCTTGCAGGCCGATCTGGCACGACTGGAGGAGAGCGGGCAGACGCAGCTGTCGCGAACCGATCCGGATGCCCGCCTGTTGTCGAAGAACGGCCAGGTGGTGGCAGGCTATAACGTTCAGATCGGCGTCGACGACAAGCACGCTCTGATCGCGGCGAGCGAGGTCGTCAACGACGGCAACGATAGCGGCCAGCTTTACGACATGGCCAAGGCCGCAAAGGACGAGCTTGGCGTCGAGACGCTGACGGTTCTCGCCGATACCGGCTACTACAACGGCCATACGCTCAAGGACTGCGAGGAGAACGGCATTGCCGCCTACGTTCCGCTGGCCAAGCGAACCACGCGGCTCGAAGCGCAGGATCGCATCAGCCATGAGGCGTTCGCCTACGACGCCGAAGCGGATGTCTATCGCTGTCCCGCCGGCAAGCAGCTGCGTCCCACGGACGGTCGCAAGACCAACGGCAACCGGATCGAGATCAGGTATGTCAGCCGCAAGTCAGATTGCGACGCCTGCCCGCTGCGCGCGCGCTGTGTCACCGTCAAGATCCCGACGCGCACCGTCCAGCGCTGGGAGCATGAAGCGGTGCTGGATCGGCATCGCGCGCGGATGCAGGGCGCCGAGGCCCAGATGCGCCGCCGCGCCGAACTCGCCGAACACCCCTTCGGCACCATCAAATGCCGGGCCGGCTACCGCCACTTCCTCGTCCGCGGCTTCGACAAAGTCTGTGGCGAATGGAGCCTGATGGCGCTTTGCTACAATTTCTCCCGAGTCCTCAGCATTCTCGGCCTCGACGCCTTCATGGCCTATCTGGCAAGCCGGCTTCCGCATTTGGCACTCTTGCTGCTCAACGCCATCACCGACATCACCGACATCATCACCCGGATACGGCCCGCTCCAGCGCCAATCCGAGCCCAAATCCGTCCAATTTTCCGATATGCCGCGTAAGCCGCGCCCAAACAAATACTTGCCCAGCCTCATAGCGAAATCCGGGGACCAGCTCCGACGGGATGCGGTTACCTGTATTACGCCGTATTACGCCGAATTGCGCCCGATTACGCCACATTCCATCCGGGCAACGGCGCTTTGACGACCATGTGAGTCCTGATACTCTTCGGCACTGACGATCGATGAACCAGAGCAGCTTGAAGGACGCGGATGAGAAGCGTGACGATCCTGGCTCTCAGCCTCATGTTGGTCGGCGTCTGGTGGCACGACGGCGCGAAGGGACAGACGTCGGCCCAACCGCCGGTTTCGCTGACTCCGCCCGATGCATCGCCGCCGCGCGCGAGCGTCAAAAATTCCAGACCCCCGCCGGCGGCATCCAGCAGAGAGGCTTCGCCACCCGTGATCGGCGGACTTCCATCAGCGCCGAATCCGGCCGCTGACTATGATGGCTTCAGCGTAGGCACCGTCGATGACAATGACACCCCAAGTCAGCCGACGCCGGCTGCGAGATCACGCGCATCAAAGGACTCCAAGTCCAATACGGATGCCGCGTCATCGATCGATCAGGAAGACGAGTCGTTGAAGCGGAAACTGACGATCTGCAAAAACTGCAAATAGGAAGCTCGTGACCCGGATGGAGCGAAGCGAAATCCGGGGATCGGCTTACGCGCCATCCGGACTACGACAGCTTGCTGCATAGCTGACTGTCGCCCCTCCGCGCTTTACCGCCCCCGTATTTCCTGATCCTCTCTCCCCAACCAGCCGGGACCAACCGGCCTGCCAGGGAGAGAGACGCCATGAAGCTCGGCACCGCCATTGCGGAAATCATGAGGCGTGAGGGGATCGAGATCCTCTGCGGTTATCCCGTCAACCATTTGATCGAGCATGCGGCGATGGCGGAGATCCGGCCGGTGATGGTGCGGCAGGAGCGCGTCGGCATCCACATGGCGGATGCGATCTCGCGGGTGACGTCGGGCCGCAGCATCGGCGCGTTCTGCATGCAGCATGGGCCCGGCGCGGAGAATGCGATGGGCGGCGTCGCACAGTGCTTTGGCGAATCCGTGCCCGTGCTGGTGCTGCCGATGGGATATCAGCGCAGGCTTGCGCATATCGAGCCGAACTTCAATTCCAGCGAGGCGATGAAGCCGTTCGCGAAATCCTCCGAACCGATCATTCTCGCGGCAGAAGTCGCCAACATCTTCCGCCGCGCCTTCACGAAACTCAAGAACGGTCGCGGCGGACCTGTCATCGTCGAGATCCCCTCTGACATGTGGAACGAGGAGGTGCCGGAACCGCTGAACTACACGCCGGTGCTGCGCACGCGCTACGGCGCCGACCCTGTTCACGTCAAGGAAGCAGCCAGCCTGCTCGTAAATGCAAAACGGGCGGTGATCTATGCCGGCCAGGGCGTGCATTACGCGCAGGCGTGGCCACAACTGAAACGGCTGGCCGAGCGGCTGGCGATCCCCGTCACCACCAGCTTAGGGGGCAAATCGTCGTTTCCGGAAACGCATCCGCTCTCGCTCGGCTCCGGCGGGCTCGCGGTGCCGCGCGCCGTGCCGAAATTCCTCGCGGAGGCCGACGTCATCTTCGGCATCGGCTGCTCCTTCACCGAGACCAATTTCGGCATCGCGATGCCGAAGGGCAAGACCGTCATCCATTCCACGCTCGACCCCAATCATCTCAACAAGGATGTGGAAGCGACGATCGGCCTCGTCGGCGATGCCGGCCTGGTGCTCGATGCGCTGCTGGAGGAGATCGGCAAGGCCGTCACGTCCGATCGTGATGCGTCCGCCGTCGCAGCCGAGATCGCGGCCTCGCACAAGGAGTGGCTGGGGAAATGGATGCCGAAACTCACCAGCAATGATGCTCCCTTGAGCCCTTATCGCGTGCTCTGGGACTTGCAACACACCGTCGACATCAAGAACACCATCATCACGCATGATGCCGGCAGCCCGCGCGACCAGCTCTCGCCGTTCTGGAAATCGGTCGAGCCCCTCACCTATCTCGGCTGGGGCAAGACGACGCAGCTCGGCTATGGCCTTGGGCTCGCCATGGGCGCCAAGCTGGCAAAGCCGGACAAGCTCTGCATCAATGTCTGGGGTGATGCGGCCATTGGTTTCACCGGCATGGATTTCGAGACCGCGGTGCGCGAGCGCATCCCGATCATGTCGATCCTGCTCAACAATTTCTCGATGGCGATCGAATTGAAGGTGATGCCGGTCTCGACCGAAAAATATCGCTCGACCGACATCTCCGGCGACTACGCCGCGATGGCGCGCGCCTTCGGCGGTTATGGCGAGCGGGTGACGCGGCCTGAGGACATCATCCCTGCGATCAAGCGCGGCATCCAGAAGACGCAGGAAGGGATTCCGGTGCTGCTGGAATTCATCACCAGCAAGGAGACCGAGGTGTCGCGGCCCGGCACGTGATACGGGTCGAGTTTCGGCGGCAACGCTGCGCCTCGGGCGCTGGCTCCTGCCGCAGGAGATGTGATAATCCGCCTTGGTGCCGCGCACGTCGCGGCATCAAGCCGGATTGCGAATGACCCCCCCTATCAATGACATCGCCGGGATCGACGAGCTCAAGCGGCAATTGCAGTCGGCCGCAGCCGAGAATGCGCAGCTGCGCGGCGAGCTTGCGATTGCGCGCGACCGCCAGAGCGCCAGCGCCGAGATTTTGCGCACCATCGCGGCCTCGCCCTCCGATGCGCGGCCGGTCTTCGCGGCGATCGCGTCCAGCTCAAAGCGCCTGCTCGGCGGCTTCTCCGCCACCGTGCTTCAATTCATCGGCGACGAGCTGCATCTCGTGGCGTTTACGCCGACCAGCCCGGAGGCGGATGAAGGGCTGAAGGCGTCGTTCCCGCGCAAGATCGCCGACTTCCCGACCTTTGCCCTCGTGCGCGACGGCGAGACGATCCAGTTTCCCGACAGCGAGGCCGCCGACGTTCCCGAGCTGAACCGGAAGCTGGCGCGGCTGCGCGGCTTCCGCAGCGTGCTGTTCATGCCGCTGATGAACCGGGGCACGCCGGTCGGCATGATCAGCGTCACGCGCGCCGAGACCGGCGCGTTCGCGCCCGACCTCGTGCAGCTGCTCCAGACCTTTGCCGACCAGGCCGTGATCGCCATCGAGAACGCGCGCCTGTTCAACGAGACGAAAGAGACACTGGAGCGCCAGACCGCCACGGCGGACATCCTGAAGGTGATGGCGGCCTCGCCGGCCGACGTGCAGCCGGTGTTCGAGGCCATCGCCACCAACGCCAACCGGCTGATCGGCGGCTTCTCCACCGCAGTGCTGCGCTATATCGACGGCGCCGCGCACCTTGCGGCATTCACGCCGACCGATCCGGCCGGCGATCACGTGCTCCAGGCTTCGTTCCCGGTGCCGTTCGCACAGTTTCCGCCCTACCCGCTTGTGGCCAATGGCGCCGCGGCGCAATTGCCAGACACCGAGCTCGAGCCGGCGGCGCGCGATATCGCGCGCGCCCGCGGCTATCGCAGCATGCTGTTCACGCCCTTGATGAGCGAAGGCGAAGCCATCGGCATCATCATCGCCACGCGCCGGGCAACCGGCCACTTCGCCGAACATCACGTGCGGCTGCTACAGACCTTTGCCGACCAGGCGGTGATCGCGATCAAGAATGTCAGCCTGTTCAACGCCACAAGGGAGGCGCTGGAACGACAAACCGCGACCGCCGACATCCTCAAGGTGATCGCGGCCTCGCCTGCCGATGTCACGCCGGTGTTCCAGGCCATCTCCGACAGCGCCAAGGCGCTGGTCGGCGGACACTCCTCCACCGTCACCCGCGTCATCGACGGCGTGCTGCATCTGGCCGCCTTCACCACCGACAATGAAGCCGGCAACGCGGATCTGCTCAGTTCCTTTCCGACGCCGCTGTCGTCGTCAGGCATTCACAGCCGGGTCGCGACGAGCGGGGAATATGCCTTCCGCAGCGACATGCAGAACGAACCTGACCTCACCGAGGCCATGAAGGAGCTGGCGCGGACACGAGGCTATCGCAGCATCCTCGTGGTGCCGATGCTGCGCGACGGCGTTGCGATCGGCACCATTGCCGTCACGCGGCCGGAGCCCGGTCATTTCCCCGACAAGGCGATCAACCTGCTCAAGACCTTTGCCGACCAGGCCGTGATCGCGGTCGAGAACACGCGCCTGTTCAACGAGGTGCAGGACCGCACACAGGAGCTCGCCAAATCGCTCAACGATCTGCGCGCCGCGCAAGATCGGCTGATCCAGACCGAGAAGCTTGCGTCGCTCGGCCAGCTCACCGCCGGCATCGCCCATGAGATCAAGAACCCGCTCAACTTCGTCAATAATTTTGCTTCGCTCTCCGCCGAGCTGACGGACGAGCTGAACGAGGTGCTCGCGCCCGTTACGCTCGCAGACGAGCTCCGCAGCGAGGTCGACGAGCTGACGGGACTTCTGAAGGACAATCTGCAAAAGGTCGTGCAGCACGGCCGGCGCGCCGATTCCATCGTCAAGAACATGCTGCTGCATTCGCGCGAAGGCGGCGGCGAGCACGGGTTGAGCGACATCAACGCGCTGGTCGAGGAGAGCCTCAACCTCGCCTATCACGGCGCACGCGCCGAGAAGCCGGGGTTCGACGTGACGCTGAAGCGCGAGCTCGATCCGGCAGCGGGGCAAGCCGAAGTGTTTTCGCAGGAGATCACCCGGGTGCTGCTGAACCTGATCTCGAACGGCTTCCATGCGGTCGCCAAGCGCAAGGCCGACGGCGCCGCCGACTACGAGCCGGTGCTGCTTGCGGCAACGTGCGACCGCGGCGACAGTATCGAGATCCGCATCCGCGACAACGGCACCGGCATTGCCGAGGGCATCAGAGAGAAGATGTTCAATCCGTTCTTCACCACCAAGCCGGCCGGTGAAGGCACCGGCCTGGGGCTGTCGATGAGCCATGACATCGTCGTGAAGCAGCACGGCGGCACGATCGACGTCGCGACGAAGGCCGGTGAGTTCACCGAGTTCACGATCCGGCTGCCGCGGAAGAGCAGCTTTGCGGAGAGCAACAAGGGATAGCGTCAGCCGGAGGGTGCCTTGAAGAGTCTCGCGTGGTTCATTCGGCGACAACTCCTCTCGCTATCCGGCGTCGGCCTCATGCTGGGCGCGCTGTTCTTCGCGGCCGCGCTGACGCCGACGCTGATCCCGCGGAGCTATCTCACGCAAGGCGTCCTCGCCGGCGGTTGCCTTGCGATCGGCTATTTCGCCGGAATCCTGTGGCGGCGGCTGTGGCACTATCTCGAATTGCCCGAGCCTTCGGCGCGCGCGAGATCGATTGCGAATGCGCTTGTCGCGGCCGTCTGCTTGCTCGTTGTCATCGGCTTTCTGTGGCGCACCACCGATTGGCAGAACTCGATCCGCGCTGTGATGAAGATGGCCCCGGTCGAGACCGCGCATCCGCTCAAGGTCTGCGCGATCGCCCTGATCACATTCGCAGTGCTGCTGGTGCTGGGGCGACTGTTCGAACTTGTCGCCCGCTTCCTCGCTGCGCGCACGAGGCGCGTCATTCCGCGGAAGGTCGCAAACGTCATCGGCGTGATCGTCGCGGGCCTGCTGTTCTGGTCGATCGCCAGCAATGTCCTGGTCCGCATGGCATTCAACGCGCTCGACTCCTCCTTCCGCGAACTCGATGTTCTGCTAGAGCCCGAACGGCCGCAGCCGACCGCCTCCGATCGGACGGGAAGCCCGGCATCGCTGGTGAAGTGGAAGGAGCTCGGGCGCATGGGGCGCCGGTTCATTGCCTCCGGCCCGACCGCGGCCGAGATCAGCGCCATCACGGAACGGCCCGCGCAGGACCCGGTGCGCGTCTATGTGGGGCTCGGCAGCCGCGACACGGCGCAGGCACGCGCCAAGCTTGCGCTCGAAGAGCTGAAGCGCCAACACGGTTTTGAACGGGGCACACTCATCGTCGTCACGCCGACCGGTACCGGCTGGATCGACCCTGCCGCGATGGATACGGTCGAATATCTTCATCATGGCGATGTCGCGAGCGTCGCGATGCAATACTCCTATCTCAACAGCCCGCTGTCGCTGCTGTTTCAACCCGAGTACGGCGCAGAGGCGGCGCGTGCGCTGTTTGCGGAAATCTACGGTTACTGGACGACGCTGCCGAAGGATAAGCGGCCGAAGCTGTATTTGCACGGGCTCAGCCTCGGCGCCATGAACTCGGAAAAATCCGCGGAGCTGTTCGAGACGATCGGCGATCCCATCGCCGGCGCGCTGTGGAGCGGGGCGCCGTTCGAAAGCCGCATCTGGCGCTCGATCACCGAAAGCCGCAATCCGGACACGCCGGCCTGGCTGCCGGAATTCCGCGACAGCCGCTTCGTCCGCTTCATGAACCAGGACGGATCGACCGTGCCGCCGGATGCGCCCTGGGGCCCGATGCGCGTCGTCTATCTGCAATATGCCAGTGATGCGATCACGTTCTTCGCCTACCGCGATGCCTATCAGGCGCCCGCCTGGATGGCGGCACCGCGCGGACCGGACGTGTCACCGGAGCTGCGATGGTATCCAATCGTCACCATGCTGCAGCTCGCCCTCGACATGGCGGTCGCGACCCATACCCCGATGGGCTTCGGCCATGTCTACGCGCCCGAGCATTACGTCGATGCCTGGGTCGCGGTGACAGATGTCCGTGATTGGCCTGCCGAAGCGCTCGCGCGGCTGAAACAACAGCTCGCGGCGAAAGCGCGGAAGACGGGCGCAGGCAATGCAGACGACGATCCCGACCGCGGGGGCTAAAGCATGATCCGGAAAAGTGCGCAGCGGTTTTCCGAAAAGATCAGGCTCAAATAATCAGAGCCCCTACTCCGCCATCTCCACCGGCTGCGACGTGGAGGGGCCAGCCAGCGGCCGCTCCTCCATCGCGATCAGGCAGAGCGCAGCGCCCGTCATCAGCGCGGTGGCGGCGCCGAACACGTAGCGGAACGCGTGCCGCATGTCCTCGGCGGGAATCGCAGGGATGCTGCCCGCGACATGATGCTCGCCGGCGAGCGGAATGTCGGCACCGAGCGCGATCAGCAGGATGGCCGCGAACGCCGCGACCGTGAAGGACGACATCAGCGAGCGGAAGAAGTTCAACGCACCAGTGATGGTGCCGACCTGCGGACGCGCGACCGAATTCTGCACCGAGACCACGCAGACCGGAAAGGTGGTGCCGAGGCCGAGCGCAAACGCGGCCATCAGTGTCAGCAAGCCCCATAGCGGCAGCGTCGTCAGCGTGAGGCCGAGGCCACACAGCGCCGCCCAGGACGTGCCGATGATGGCGACGCGCTTGTAATGCTTGGCCCGCGCCATCGTACGACCGGCGATGGCCGCACCGCAGGTCGAGACCGCCGCGAGCGGGATGAGGGCAAGCCCCGCCTCGCTGGCGCTGAGGTGATAGACGGATTCATAATAGAGCGGGAGCTGAACCGTGAGGCCGGTGATCGCGCCGAGCGCACAACCGCCGGCCATCAGCCCGAACGGCACGACGCTTCCGCCCAGCAGCGGAAGCGGCAGGAACGGCTCGTCCGACCGCCGCGCATGCCAGACGAAGCTGACCACGAGCGCGACCGCTCCGCCGAGCATCGCCAGCACGGTCGGCGACAGCCACGGATAGCGCGTGCCCCCCCAGGTCAGCACCAGCATGAAGACAACGGCGGAGGCCATCAGCAACACGCCGCCGAGCCAGTCGACCTTGCGCTTGCGGTGGAACACCGGAATCTTCTTCATCTTCGGCAGCAGCAGCGCGATCGCGGCGGCCGCGAGAGGCAGATTGATCCAGAAGATCATCGACCAGTGCAGGTGCTCGGCGAACACGCCGCCGATGACCGGACCTAAAATGCCGCCGACCATCCAGACGCTGGAGAAATAGGCCTGGTATTGGCCGCGCTCGCGGGGTGAGACGACGTCGGAGATCACGGTCTGCACCACAGGCATGATGCCGCCGCCGCCGAGGCCCTGAAGGCCGCGCGCCAGAATCAGCATCGGCAAGTTCGGCGCGATGGCGCACAGCACCGAGCCCACGACGAACAGGCTGAGCGAGGTGATGATCATGGCCTTGCGGCCGTAGATGTCGCTGAGCGTGCCGAACACCGGCGCGACGGCGGTCGAAGCGAGCAGATAGGCGGTGATGACCCAGGACAGGCTCGAGACATCCTGGAACTGGCGCCCGATCGTCGGCAGCGCAGTCGCCACGATGGTCTGGTCGAGGGCGGCCAGGAACATCGTCAGCATCAAGCTGATGACGATGGTACGGACCTCGTCCTGCGACAGCGGCACCGGCGGCGCGAGCGAGGGCGCGTCATCGACGCTCAAGACCTCGGAAGGAAGGCGGGACAGCTCTTCGGCGATATCGTCGGGCAATGCCTGGACGTCGGCAGTGCTCCGCCGTTCGAACTTGTTCATCTCGATCGGAAGCCGTGAAGCGGCGCAACGCCGCGAAGGATTCGTTCTATGCAGACAATGTAGAGAGGAAAGTTCTTCCCAGGCAGGCACCGCGGCGCATGGGTGCATCCCACCGCGGGGTCATCCCGAACAATTGATCAAGAGCGGTGCGGCGGATCAGTCCTTCGGACGTCGCTTCAGGCGGGCCCGTTTCGGCAAGGTCGCCGGCCATTGCACGATGTGATCCTCAAGCTCCTCGTCCGGGATCTCCTCCTCGCTGCCCTCGACCCGGCCACGCACGGAGACGCCCGCCTCGTGCACGGTATTGGGATCACCGGAGACCAGCGGATGCCACCAATAGAGATCGCGCCCCTCGGCGACGAGCTTGTAGCCGCAGCTCGGCGGCAGCCAGTTCAAGGTGCGGACATTGGCAGGGGTCAGCCGGACGCAGTCCGGAACCTTGTCGGAGCGATTCGGGTAGTCCTTGCAGGCGCAGCTCGCACCATCGAGAAGTTTGCAGCCGATATGAGTGAAATAGATCTCGCCGGTGTCCTCGTCCTCGAGCTTGTTCAGGCAGCAGCGCCCGCAGCCGTCGCACAGGCTTTCCCATTCCGGCCCAGACATCTCTTCCAACGTCTTGGTTTTCCAGAAGAATCCCTCCTGGCCTGAAGGTCGTTTGGGAGCTGCGGTCATGCGCCTCAACACGAGTTCGAAAGAGCTACGGCAAATGCCATCTAGGGCGGGTGGCCGTGACGGTGCAAGCAACACCCCGCACAAGGCCCGTAATGACCCGGGGTCAATTAGGCCTGTTGTTCAAAATCGCGAGCGTGACCATTGGTTTATAGGCCCTGCTCGGCTAGAAGGAACACAGAGTCCCCAAAGGACGCGAACCGGGCGCCTTGGGTTTGCCGTAACATTCCCGCAAGACGTCTCGATGCCGCCCCGGCCGGGTGCTTGAACGCTTTCGAAGCAAGCCGCAAGGGTTCCAGGTGCGCCAGATCATACCACCGCATTGGAAGCAGAAGATCCGGAATTTCCTCCTGGATCTCGATGCGCGCATCGACTCCTCGCTGTTCTCCTCGGCCAAGGGCATCCGCGAGCTCTACGAGCGCTACTCTACCTTCATGGACCGGTTCTATGTCGGACGCTGGAAGCGCTGGGTGTTCATCGAGCCGCTGTCGGAAGCCGCAACCCTCGGCCTTGGCGGCCTGGTCGTGATGCTCACGCTCGCCATCCCCGCCTTCCGCGAGACCGCGGACGAGGACTGGCTGAAGAAGTCCGATCTCGCCGTGACCTTCCTCGACCGCTACGGCAACCCGATCGGCAGCCGCGGCATCAAGCACAACGACTCGATCCCGCTGGAAGATTTTCCTGATGTGCTGATCAAGGCGACGCTGGCGACCGAGGACCGCCGCTTTTACGACCATTTCGGCATCGACATCGCCGGCACGGCGCGCGCGCTCGTCACCAACGCCCAGGCCGGCGGCGTCCGCCAGGGCGGCTCGTCGATCACGCAGCAGCTCGCCAAGAACCTGTTCCTGAGCAACGAGCGCACCATCGAGCGCAAGGTCAACGAAGCCTTCCTCGCGATCTGGCTGGAATGGCGTCTGACCAAGAACGAGATCCTCAAGCTCTACCTCGACCGCGCCTATATGGGTGGCGGCACCTTCGGCGTCGACGGCGCGGCGCATTTCTACTTCAACAAGTCGGCACGCGACGTCACCTTGGCGGAAGCAGCGATGCTCGCCGGCCTGTTCAAGGCCCCGACCAAATACGCCCCCCACATCAACCTGCCCGCCGCCCGCGCCCGCGCCAACGTCGTGCTCGACAACCTCGTCGATGCCGGCTTCATGACCGAGGGCCAGGTGTTCGGCGCCCGCCGCAACCCGGCCTTCGCGGTCGACCGCCGCGACGAGGCGTCGCCGAACTATTATCTCGACTACGCCTTCGACGAGATGCGCAAGCTGGTCGACACCTTCCCGAAGTCCTACACCGAGCGCGTCTTCGTGGTCCGCCTCGCCATGGACGCCAATGTGCAGAAGGCGGCAGAAGACGCGATCGAGAACCAGCTGCGCCAGTTCGGCCGCGACTATCACGCGACGCAGGCCGCAACCGTGGTCTCCGATCTCGACGGCGGCATCCGTGCCATGGTCGGCGGCCGCGACTACGGCGCCAGCCAGTTCAACCGCGCCACCGACGCCTACCGCCAGCCCGGCTCCTCGTTCAAGCCTTACGTCTATACGACCGCGCTTCTGAACGGCTTCACGCCGAACTCGATCGTGGTCGACGGCCCGGTCTGCATCGGCAATTGGTGCCCGCAGAATTATGGCCATTCCTATTCCGGCTCGGTGACGCTGACGCAGGCGATCACGCGCTCGATCAACGTCGTGCCGGTGAAGCTGTCGATCGCGATCGGCCAGAAGGAGCAGCCGAAGGCGCCGAACCCGGCCAAGATCGGCCGCGCCAAGATCGTCGAGGTCGCGCGCCGCTTCGGCCTCAAGGCGCCGCTGCCTGATACGCCGTCGCTGCCGATCGGCTCTGACGAAGTCACCGTGCTCGAGCACGCGGTCGCCTATGCGACGTTCCCGAACCGCGGCAAGGCGGTGACGCCGCATTCCGTGCTGGAGGTGCGCACCGGCGCCGGCGACCTGGTCTGGCGCTGGGACCGCGACGGCCCGAAACCGCGGCAGGCGATCCCCGCCTCTGTGGCCGCCGACATGGCGGGCATGATGAGCCACGTCGTCAGCGAAGGCACCGCGCGCCGCGCTGCCCTCGACGGCATTCCGACCGCGGGCAAGACCGGCACCACCAATGCGTATCGCGACGCCTGGTTCGTCGGCTACACCGGCAATTTCACCTGCGCGGTCTGGTACGGCAACGACGACTACTCGCCGACCAACCGCATGACCGGCGGCTCACTGCCGGCGCAGACCTGGCACGACATCATGCTCGCGGCGCATCAGGGCGTCGAGGTCCGGGAAATCCCCGGCATCGGCATGGGCCAGAAGCTGCCGCCGCAGCATGTCGGCAACACGCAGGCCAATGCGGCGCCGAAGGTGCCGGAGACCAAGCCCGGTCCGCCGCCCGTGCTGACCAAGCGCGGCGCCGACATCCTGGTGCGCGTCGAGAAGCTGCTGGATGATGCGGCCAAGACTGCGAACAAATCGTCGGCCGCCGACATCAACCCGGCCAAGCCGTCCTCGTCAACGAGTGCGCTCGCCTTCCCGCAGAATTATGCGGAAGAGAACGCCAACGCCTCCGCCCCGCGCAAGAACTGATCGAAACCCGTGCGGCTGATCCTGATCACATTGACGGCCCTTCTGCTCGCGAGCGTGGTCGGCGTCGGCGCGACCTGGATGACGACGACGCGCGGCACCGAGATCGGCACGCTGACCATCGGCGCCTGGACCGCGCGGCCGCGCACCGGCACCGCCGACGTCGATCCCTATTCGCGCGCCACCATCGTGCGCAACGGCGAGCTGCCGATCGGCACCGGCGACGGCGTCGCCTTCACCGCGACGGCCGACGACAAGAAGAAGGCGCTCGACGGCCGCTGCGACGTGATCGTCTCCGGCGTGACGCCGCCGGCGCGGTTCTGGACGCTGACGCTCTACGACCGCAAGGGCCACCTCGTCGCCAACTCGCTGCAGCGCTACGGCTTCACCAGCCAGGAGATCGTGCGGCAATCCGACGGCTCGTTCGAGATCCGCATCGCCTCGCGCTCGCGCGCCGGCAACTGGCTGCCGACCGGCGGCATCGAGCGCTACGCCCTGATGCTGCGCCTCTACGACACCCCGGTCGGGGTCGCCACGCGTACCCAGCGCGATGCGCCGATGCCCACCATCAGCACGGTGGGCTGCTCATGATCCGCCTGCTGTTCACCATCGTCGCCGGCATCGTTCTGGGCCTCGTGGTCCATCTCGTCAGCGTGCTGGCGCTGCCACGGATCGCGACGCAGGATGCCTATTCGCGGCTGACGCCGATGACGAAGCTCAACGGCGTCACCCAGCTTCCCCTCGCCGATCCGCAGACCTCACCGATGCCGTTCATGGACCCGGCCTTTGCGCTCGCGATCTGCCGCTACGACCTCACGGGCGGGCCGCTCAAGCTCACGGTGCCCGTCAGCCAGGCCTACACCTCGGTGTCGTTCTACACCCGCAACGAGATCGCCTATTACGCCATCAACGACCGCTCGGCGGGCCGCAAGGTGATCGAGCTCGACCTGATGACGGAAGCGCAGCACAACGAGCTGCCCGAGGACGAAGAGGTCACCGCGGCCGACCGGCTGATCATCGATTCCCCAAGCACGACGGGCCTGATCGTGATGAAGGCGCTCGCCGCCGAGCCGGGCCTCATGCCGCAGGCCCAGGCCACGCTTCAAGCCGCAACCTGCGCGCCGCAGACCGAAGCGCCCGCCAAGGCCGAAGCGCCGCGCGGCCGCCGCTGAGCAGGCCGCTTCGGCGGCGCAACAACAAAAACATGAAAAACAACCCCATGCACAGTAGCGAGGGCGTTGAAATCATTGCGCTCTTCGGTTGACGATCAGAAGCAGCCGGGCCGCGCGCCTTCGCCCCTTTGACACGTCGGGCAAAACACCGGCATATTGGCATCATCGAGAGTTTGTCACACCCGCGCGGGAAGCCGTCCGCCGCGGGTGTTTTCATGGTGGTGTCAACGATTCGTTTGAAGTGAGACACGGATTTCTACGTCGGCCCGTGCGGGTCGAGCAAAACTGCAACACAGTGCCGCCATCAGACGACCCGCCGGCTAAAGTCTCCGCGCGAATGTTGACGCGTATAGTGCCAGATGCCAGTTTCGTGATCGGTAGTGTCCGCGAGGACAATCCAAGGGAATGCGGTGCGTCCGTTACGGCGGGCAATTCCGCGGCTGCCCCCGCAACTGTAGGCGGATAGCCGACGGCCAAACGAACCACTGGAGCCCCGAATTGGGCCTCTGGGAAGGCGGTCGAAGGCGATGACCCGCGAGCCAGGAAACCTGCTGCCAGCCATGAGTCACGCGCGAACGCATTGGGCGGGGTGCCCCGATGTCGGAGGAGTAGCCAGCGCATCTGCCGCCTAGGGCGAAGGCAGATGACAAAGGCAACCGCGGTGACAGTTTGTTTGCGTCGCCGCAGAGCATTGTCGTGCAATATCATTTCGTTTCTGGCATTGCGCCGGAGTTTTCGCGTGTTCGTATCGGTATCTCTCAGGGCTTCGCAGGCCAAATTCGGGGCGCTACACCTGCCCTGCTCGCCTTAGCTCTTTCGACATCGCTGTCCTCAGTGGCGACGGCACAGACTGCGGCTCCCGGTGCCTCCCAGGAGGTCGGACCGGTGATCGTCTCACCGGCCATGTCCAAGCCGGCTCCCGCCGTCAGCCCTGGCAATCAATGGTCGCGGACCGCGCGACGCGTCCCGGCGCGTAACCGTAGTGGTGCAGTGGTCGCGGCTCCGGCGGCGCAGCCGTCAAGCGGCCCGGTGCAGACGCCGCTCAACACGGCCGCCGTTACCGATGTCGGCTCTCGGCTCGGGATCACGGCGCGGGAAATGCCCGCGACCGTCGAGGTCATCAGCCAGCAGACGATGCAGGATCAGGGCATCAGGACCACGACCGAGGTCGCCAAGGCTGCGGTCGGCGTCACCGGCGGCGATGCGCCCGGCGCGCCCGCGATCTTCTCGATGCGCGGCTTTTCCGGTGACCAGCTCAGCACGCTCTACAACGGCATCCCGATCGGGCCCTCGACCATGACCGGCCGCCCCATGGATGTGGCAGGCCTCCAGCAGGTCGAGATCATCAAAGGGCCGGACTCGCTGGTGGCGGGCCTCGGCGCGACCGGCGGCGCAATCAACTATGTCACCAAGGCGCCGCACACTGGCCCGATCGTCAACGACGCCTTCACCTCCTACGATTCCTTCAACGGCTACCGCGCCGGCTACGGCTCCGGCGGCAGCACGCTGATCAACGGACTCGATTATCGCTTCGACATCAGCCATTTCAACGACAAGAGCTTCATCGACGATGCCTATTCGAAGCTGAGCAATGTCTCCGGGCAGTTGAACTATCGCGTCAACGACAGCCTGAAGGTCTGGGGCGCGGCCGAGTACAGGCAGGACAAGGACCGTTTCTACTGGGGAACGCCGATCGTGCCGGCGAACGCGCCGGGCGTTGTGCCGACATCGGGGATCGTCTCCGGGACCTGGAGCAATTACTACCTCGGCGGCGGCACGCCTGTTACGCCCACCATCGACGCGCGCACGCTGACGACGAATTACAACGTGCTCGACAATCGTAGCGGAGCGGGCGAGCTCTGGCTGCGGTCAGGCTTTCAATGGGACATCACCAACAACGTCTCGCTGAAGAGCCAGGTTTACGGCTATGACGCCCATCGGCACTGGTTCAACAACGAGATCACGTCGTTCGACCAGACCGTCGGCAATTTTGCCGGCGCGCAGAGCATTTATCGTGAGCGCCTAGCGCTGGATCACGCACAGCGGCTCTACGGCAACATCACCGACCTGACTATCAATTCCGATATCGGCGGCATGGACAATCGTTTCGTCGCAACCGTGGCCGCGAGCAACAACCAGTTCAACGTCTCGCAGGACACGCTGTTCTTCAGCGATTACGTCGATTTGCTTAATCCGGACCGCGGTCTTTATGGTCCACGAAGCGACGAGAAGATCTACACCCGCGTCAACACCGCCTCGCTGTCGTTCGAGGACCGGCTCAAGCTGACATCGACCTTCGCGCTTATCGGCGGCATTCGCTTCGAGGACATCAAGCTAGACCGCACGCGCTACTCCCCCGACGGCGTGCTGCGCACCGACCGCGGCTATCCGTTCTCGAAAGTGTTCAATCCCGTCACCGGCCGCGTCGGCTACACCTGGGAGGTTACCCCGGGCGTCATGCTTTACAGCCAGTATGCGACGGCGGCCGACCCGACGGTCGCCAACATCTTCATCCTCGCGCCACAGGTGCCGTTGCTGCTGACGACGTCGCGAACCTACGAGACCGGCGTGAAAGTGCAGTCGGCTGACAAGCGCACCGAGTTCACCGCGTCCGCGTTCGATATCGAGCGCAAGAACGTCTACGTCCCCGAAAGCGGCATCGTCTTCAACGTCGCCGGCAAGATCGCCTCCAAGGGCATCGAGCTCGCCGCAGCGACCAATCCGTTCGGCGGGCTGAAGCTGTGGGGCAATGTCGCCTTCGTGCAGTCGCGCTTCGTCGACTTCAGTTACGTCGACGGCAACGGAGTGTTCCAGTCCTACTCCGGCAATACGCCGCCCAATGTTCCGAACTTCGTCGCCAATGCCGGTGCGTCCTACCGCTTCGAGACGGCCTTACCGGTGGAGATCGGTGCGTCCATGCGCCATGTCGGCGACCGCTTCAACTACCAGGACAATCTGGTTGTCATGAATGCCTACACGACCTTCGATGCGTTTGCGTTCGTCGACATTCCAAAGTCATATTTCACGGGTGTCGAGAAGACGCGGATCAGTTTCCGCGTGAGAAACCTGACCAACAAGCTCTACGCGGCGTGGGGCGATCCCGGATACACCGACCAGATCATTCTCGGTGCGCCCCGCAGCTACGAGGTGGCAGCGTCGTTCAAGTGGTAGTGGTAGCGCGCAGCCGGCAAGGCGCGCGCGATCCGATCTTCATGCGGGATCCTCGCCTTTGAGCGATGGCCCGCCGGCGCCGCGCACCCGATATGAGCGAGTGACCGACACAGACACGCCAGACTGCATCTCTGCCTGGCGGATCGCGTCTCGTTCGAAGCCAAAATGAGACTACTATTTTGTCGCTCGGCACCGATTGACTCGATAATTAGTTTACACTAATCATAAGCTACAACTAATTATCTCTCTTGCTACTGGAGGACCCGCAGGCATGACCGGCGCCGCGCGGGGTAGCTATGGCTAAAGACAGCGCGCAACTGGCTGCTCTCGGCGATCCTACTCGCAGGCAGATATTCGAACTGGTGGGCGCCCGGCCTCGCACAGTCGTTGAAATCACGCGCGAGCTGACCGTCTCACAATCGGCCGTATCACAGCATCTCAAGGTTCTGCGCGAATCCCGCCTGGTTCGTGCTGAGCCGAAGGGTGCCAGCAACGTCTATCACATTGATCCAGCAGGGCTCGGCCAGATGCGCGCGTGGCTCGACAGATTCTGGAGCCACACGCTGGCAGCTTACAAAGAAGCCGTAGAAAAACCACGGGAGAACCAGCAATGAACGCACGTATATCGGCTGCGCCTATCAAACAGTCTATCGTCGTCGAGGCGCCCATCGAGCGCGCGTTCAAGGTCTTCACCGAAGACTTCGGAAGCTTCAAGCCGCGCGAGCACAATCTGCTCGCTGTTCCCATCGCAGAGACCGTGTTCGAACCTCACGTGGGCGGACACATCTATGATCGAGGTATTGACGGCAGCGAATGCCGCTGGGCGCGTGTGCTGGCCTTTGAACCGCCCCATCGCGTGCTTAGCTGGGACATCAGCCCGCGCTGGCAAATCGAGACCGATCCCGACAAGACCAGTGAATGGGAGGTGCGGTTCATCGCCGAGACGCCAGGCCGGACCAGATTGGAGCTGGAACACCGCCACCTCGAACGGCATGGCGAAGGCTGGGAAGCCGAGCATGCAGGCGTTGGAAGCGATCAGGGCTGGCCGCTCTACCTTCGGCGGTTTGCCGAGCGCATGGCGTGCGAGGCCTGACGCTCGCTTGTCCAATGCGACGTGATCATTGATGGCGGAGGTCCGTATGGCTGCTTACTCGTTCAGCATTGCAGGGGTGCTTCTCCTTTGCCTCATATCCATCGTGCTTGCGGTGCATTCAGGGTCGTCCAAGGGTCGGGCGGGAGCCCTCTCCGGACCTGTCCTGCCGGCAGATGACAACAACCTGCTTTACCGCATCGATCGCGTCCACATGAACGCGGTAGAGGCGTTGACGCCGTTCGTTGTCCCCGCTGTGCTGGCGATGATGGTGCGCGTGAGGCCTGCTACGCTTGCAACGCTCGTATGGGTCTATGTCGCGATCCGCCTGATCCACGTTGCGGTCTATTTGCGTGGCGGCAAAGCTGCCAAGGGTGGCAGCATCAGAACCATCCTCTATGTTGCCGGAGCGTTCGTGACGATCGCCCTTATTATCACGACGATGGTGGCGGCCATCTGGTGAGGTACCTCCACCCATCAGCACAAGGCGATCGTTCAGACTTCAGAAGAATCCGACCAACCAGGTGCGGATGCCGTAGAGCTCGAAGCAGTGCGCGCCATAGCCGAGAATGTAGCCGAGCGCATCGCGATTGGCGAAAACGGGTGCGAAATTCAGGAGGCGTCCCGATTTCGGAGCGGGCCGCCGCCGCTCGATGATAATCCTTGCGCGAAGAGGCCGAATGCCAGGGTCGCAAGTCCGCTGACGACCGAGCCGCCCAGGAGTACGAGCCGGGCGTCGATACGATCGGTCAGCGTCGTCAGCACGGGCACCGCGAGCATGTAGCCGAAGGCATCGCCGCTCGCCATCAAGCCGCCTTCGGCAGTGGACAGATTCCACGCCGGCATCAGGTGCTGGGCCAAGTTCGCCGAGAGTGTCACGTGCGGTGGCGGATTGCCGATCTGGCCGATGCACATCACCGCAGCGGCCACCCGCTCAGCCTACGAATTTTCTCCTTCTCTCAGGAGTGACTTCGATGTCGTCCGCGACGACGACGGTGGATGGATCTGTGGTCCGCCCGCCGACATTTGCCTCACGAACAGCCGCATCCCGAAGCGCCTGCCTTCTTGGCTGTTTCGTCGGCGGCGCAACAGGCCGAGACGTCTTCCTTCGCAGGGCCGCCGCAACATCCCGCAGCGCCGGCCGACTCCACGCCACCCCGCGTGCAGACGCCGGTCTCCGGCAGCACGAGCTCGACCCGTGCCGCACCGGCCTTGTCGCCCGCGATGTCGGCGACAATCGAGCGCACCTGCTCATAGCCCGTCATCATCAGGAAGGTCGGCGCACGACCGTAGGATTTCATGCCGGCCAAGTAGAAGCCCGGCTCATCATGCGCAAGCTCGCGCGCGCCGTGGGGACGCACCGTGCCACAGCTATGCTCGTTGGGATCGATGAGCGGCGCCAGCGCGGCCGGCGCCTCGATGGCGGGGTCGAGCCGCAGCCGCAGCTCGGACAGGAAGGAGAGATCGGGACGGAAACCGGTCGCGACGATCAGCTCGTCCGCGATCACGCTGCGCGCGCCGCAGCAGCAGGCGCCTGCCGAAATCCTGAGACGGCCTTCCGCGTTCGAGACGTGCGTGACGCCAAAGCCGGCCTCGACCGCGATCTTGCCGGCAGCCACGAGCGCGGCGAAGGCCGAGCCAAGCTCGCCGCGTGCGGCCAGCTTGTCATTGCCGCCGCCGCCAAAGGCTTTTGCGGATTCAGTGCCGCGCAACAGCCAGACCGGCTTCGTACCCGGCGCCTCGCCCGCAAGCTGCACGAGATCGATCAGTGTGCCCACGGCGGAATGGCCGGCGCCGAGAACAGCAACGGACTTCCCGGCATATCTGGCGCGGGCCGTGCCCCGCACATCCGGCATGCCATAGGCGATGCGGACCGCGCGCTCGCGTTCGCCGATTGCGGGCAAGCCGTTGCTGCCGGCGGGATTGGGCGAGAACCACGTGCCCGAGACGTCGATGACGGCATCGGCGCGCAGCACCTCCGGGCCCTTGCCGTTCTGATAGCGGATTTCGAATGGCGCCTGCTCCCGCCCCTTCGTCTTCGCCTTGTCGAGGCCGATACGGCTGATGGCCGTGACGCGGCTCGCGGTCCGGATCGCCTCACGCAGCGGCGTTCGCGTTGCGAGCGGCTCGAGGTAGTGCTCGATCAGCTCGCCGCCGGTAGGATAGGCGTTTGGATCCGGCGAATTCCACCCGGTGGGTGCGAGCAGCCGCGCTGCCGCCTTGTCGACATTGTATTCCCACGGCGAGAAGAGCCGCACGTGCTGCCACTGACGGACCGCGTGGGCGGCCTCGGGTCCGGCCTCCAGCACGATGGGAGACATGCCGCGTTCGAGCACGTGCGCGGCCGCCGCGAGACCGACGGGCCCTGCCCCGATGATTGCAACCGTCTTATCGTTCATTGCATCATCCTATCTTTCTAGAATCATGGAACAAATCGGCAAAAAAAATCAGGCCGCCGTTTGCCTGCCCTTGCATTCGGCCTCGTCGGCACAACACTCTGCCGCCATGAAATCGAGCAGGCCTCGCATCGTGTCGTAGTTCGCGTGACACATCAGAGTGGTGGATTCGCGCACCTGACTGACGAGCCCGACCGACACCAGGCTCTTGATGTGGTGGGACAGCGTCGACGCCGGGATCTTCAGCTTCTCCTGCAGGCGGCCGACGGGCATGCCCGCGTGCCCGGCCCGAACGAGAGCCCGATAAATTTGGAGCCGAGTCCGGTTGCCCAAGGCTTCCAGGCGTGCTGCTGCGTCGTCGATCTTCATGATCGCAACCTGTGCCCATGACGGACCAATGTCAAACTATATTTCTAGAATATTCGAAATATCGCATCGCGGATTGACACCCTTCCGATAATTCCATAAATCTAGATATATGGAAATTGAGGAAGCCGTCCTGGCGCTTGCAGCGCTGTCGCAATCGACCCGCCTTGAGGCATTCCAGGCGCTGGTCAGGCACGAGCCCGAGGGTCTTGCGGCGGGCGATCTCGCCCGGCTGTTGGAAGTCCCCCAGAACACGCTCTCTGCGCATCTGGCGATCCTGAGCCGCGCGCGTCTCGTGTCGTCCGAACGGCACAGCCGCTCGATCATCTACCGCGCCAATCTCGGCGAATTTCGCGACGTCGCCGTTTTCCTTCTGCGCGATTGCTGTGGAGGACGGCCGGAGGTTTGCGATCCCGTCGTCGAGACGCTGCGGTCCTGCTGCGCGCCAAAACGAAGGGAGCGAAGCCGTGCCTGATCGAATGCACGCCTTCGACCTTTCGCGCCGCCTCGCGGCCGAAGCGCTCGGCACGGGCATTCTCGTCGCCACCGTGGTCGGGTCCGGAATCATGGCGGAAACCCTGACCAAGGATGTGGCGCTTGCGCTGCTCTGCAACACCTTGCCGACCGGAGCCATCCTGGTCGTCCTGATCACGGTGCTCGGTCCGATCTCCGGCGCCCACTTCAATCCGGCTGTCACCCTCGTCTTCACCGGCAAGCGCGAATTGCCGGTGAACGAGGCCGCGCTCTACGTGATCGTGCAGATCGCCGGCGGCATCGCGGGAACGCTGGCGGCGCATCTGATGTTCGGACTGCCCCTGCTCGACCTCTCGACCAAGGTCCGAACCGGAGGACCGCAATGGTTCGCCGAAGCCGTCGCGGCCTTCGGGCTGGTCGCGACGATCCTGGCCGGCATCCGCTTTCAGCGGACGGCGGTTCCCTGGCTGGTGGGCCTCTACATCACGGCAGCCTATTGGTTCACGGCGTCCACGTCGTTTGCCAACCCGGCGGTGGCCATTGCAAGATCGCTGACGAACACGTTCGCCGGCATTCGCCCCGTCGACCTGCCTGGATTCATCGTCGCAGAACTCTGCGGTGCGTTCGCCGGCATGCTGCTGATGAACTGGCTGCTCGGACAGCCACATGTGCGCGGCCCTGTTCCAATTGCGGAGACACCTCGATGAGCGTCACGATCTATCACAACCCGGCCTGCGGCACCTCGCGCAACACGCTCGCGATGATCCGGCAGAGCGGCGTCGAGCCTGACGTCATCGAATATCTGAAGACGCCGCCATCCCGCCAAAAGCTGGTCGAGCTCATCGAGGCCATGGGGACGTCAGCGCGCGCGCTGCTGCGGGAGAAAGGCACGCCCTTTCGCGAGCTCGGTCTCGATGATCCCAAATGGTCCGATGACGAGCTGATCGACCAGATGCTCGCGCATCCCATCCTGATCAACCGTCCGATCGTGGTGACTCGAAAGGGCACACGCCTGTGCCGCCCCTCGGAAGCCGTGATAGATCTCCTGGATCACCCGGTCGGCCGCTTCGTGAAGGAGGACGGCGAGGTGGTGGAAGCGCGATAGGCGCGGCCGCGATGGCAGCAGCTGTCACGCGACAGTAGGACGCAATCGCAAATCGATTGCGCCGTTGAAGCAGCAAGTCTCAAAAGCTATCGAAACACCGAAGCTGCTTCAATCGGGAGGGACGCATGAGCACCATCACCGGCGGTTGTCACTGCGGCGCAATCCGTTATGAGGTCGAGGGCGAGACGATCGTGCACGCGCTGTGCCATTGCCGCGATTGCAGACGTCACGCCGGCGCGCCGGTGGTCAGCTGGACGATGTATGCGGACAGTGCCCTCAAGGTGACCAAGGGCGAGCCCAAGGTCTACAGTTCCTCGGAACATGGCCGGCGGCATTTTTGCGCCGATTGCGGAACCGGCCTGTTCTACGTCAATGCCAGCATGCTGCCAGGGGTCATCGACATCCAGAGCGCGACTTACGATGATCCGGATGCCGTGCCGGCGACGATGCACATCCAGGTCGCCGAGCGTCTTCGCTGGATGGAGCACGCGCACGAACTGCCGGCGTTCGACCGCTATCCTCCGCAGCCGTAGCAGCGACAGTGGTCACCGGCACGGCTTCGCCCTCGGCTCTCGCACTGCGCCTGACCGAATCAAATCTTCGGAATCTTCGCCCGGTCCACTACGCCCGTCCATTTCGTGATCTCGGTCTCGATCAGCTTCTTCATCTCCTCCGGCAAGCTGCCGCGGACCACGCCGCCGACGGCGGTCTCCAGGCGCTGCTTGAGGTCGGGATCCCTGAGTGCGTCGAGCGTTGCTGCGTTGAGCGCGGCGATGATGACGGGCGGCGTTCCCTTCGGGGCCAGGAGGCCGGCCCAGGTGCGCACGTCATAGCCCTTGATGCCGGCCTCCTGAACCGTCGGGACGTCGGGCAACAAAGCGGTGCGCGTCGGCGACGTTACCGCCAGGCCTCGGATCGCACCGCTCTGAATTTGCGGAGCGAGCAGGACCGGCGTGCCGACGATGACCGGGATCTCTCCACCGAGAAGAGCGGTGATGGATTGTGAATCGCCGCGATAAGGCACGTGCACGATCTCGACGCCGGCGGTCGCGTTCAGCAGCTCTCCGGCAAGGTGATGCGTGCTGCCGAACCCGACCGATCCGAAGCTGAGCGCACCGGGCTTCTCCTTGGCCATGGCGATGAGCTCGCCCAGCGATTTTGCCGGATAGTCGTTACGCACGGCGATGACGAGCGCGTAGTAGACCAGCGTTGAGATCATTTCGAAACTCTCCGCCGGCTGGTAGGCGAGACTCTTGTAGGTCGCCGCGGAAATCGCGTGGGCGCCGGTGACGAGCCCGATCGTGTAGCCGTCGGGCGCCGCTTTCGCGATCGCATCCGCCGCGATGTTGCCGCCAGCGCCCGGCTTGGCCTCGACGATGATCGGCTGCCCGAGCTTCTTCGAGAGCCCGTCGGCGATGATGCGCGACAGCGTGTCGGCTGCCCCGCCCGCGGCAAATCCGTGCAGCAGGCGGATCGGGCGCGACGGATAATTGTCCGCCGACGCAGGACCGGTCGCGAGACAACCGCCCAGCAGAAAAATGGCCACAGCAAGCCGCTTCATCCATTGCATGGATGCATCCTCCCTCTCGATTGTTGTTTCGTTGGCCGCAGCGAGACGGCGTTCTTCCTTCGAATTCGAATCCGCTAACGAGCGAATTCGGTGCATTCCGGCGATGGCGCCATGCCCCAGACGTCGCGCGGCAGGCCGACCCAGATCTTCGGCCGCTGTGGACGATCGCGATGCCAGGGACGCGGCTCGAAATAGCCGAGCGCCTCGTCGGTCATGCGGTCGAGATCGCAAAACAGCTCGACGAGATGCCCGTCGGGATTGCGGTGATAGATCGCGGTGTTGTGCCCGGGGCCGTGACGCACCGGACCCCAGAGCACGGGCAGCTTGTGCCGCGCGAGATGGTCGCAGGCCTGATGCATGTGGGCGGGGCCACGCAGCTCGAAAGCGACATGATGCAGGCCGCGGCCCGGCGCGCGGGCAAAGTTCAGCGTGTGGTGTTCAAAGCCGCTGCGCATGAAGACGAAGCGGTCCTCGATCCAGTCGGAGACCCGCAAGCCCATGAAATTGGCATAGAAGTCCGAGGCCGCGCGCGGATCGGGCGTGCGAAGGGCGACATGGCCGAGCTTGCTGACGGCAAGCGCACCGATGCGCTCCTGCGCGGGCGTCGGCGTCCAGCCCTGGATCAGCTCGAAGCGTGTCCCCTCGGGATCGCTGAACGACAGCAGCCTGGAGACGCCAGGCAGGGGATTGCTCTGAAGCTCTGGCCGCAGATCGGCCTGCTTGAGCGCAGCGCCGAGCGCCTCGATCTGCACATCGGGAGATATCTCGAAGGCGATGCTCTTCAATTCGGCGTCACCGGGCTCGATCACGAGCGAGAGCTGCTCGGAATCGTTGGCGAGAAAGACGCGGTCACCGTCGCGGCCAATGAGGCCAAGGCCGATCACGGCACGGTAATAGTCGAGCAGCCGCGCCGGATCGGGCGAGGCAAAAGTGGCGTGCCGCAACCGGGTGAAGCGTGCAATGGGTGCCTGTGTCGTCATTGTCCACCCCTCATGGCGTCATGATGATCTTGCCAAGCGCGGAGCCCTGCTCGAGCAGCGTGTGGGCCTGCCTGACCTCGTCGAGCTTCAGGACCGCCGAGATCGCCGGCCTGATCGCATTGCGGCTCAGGGCATCGATCACGCTGCGCATCAGGGCGCGACGCCCGTCGCGATCGTAGTCGTAGATATGGAAGGAGAAGCAGCGCACGGCCGGACAGATGTCGAGATGGTTTCGCATCGCCGCAATCAGGTTCTCTTCCGGAAGTCCCGCGAAGGCGTTGTACGACAGCAGCGTGCCCCATTTGCCGAGCGCGCCGAGATAGGCGGTGAACTCGGGTCCGCAGACGTGATCGAGCACGAGGCCGACGCCCTCGCCCTTCGTCAACTCACGCGTCCGCGCCACCACATCCTCGCGGCGATAGAAGATGACGTGATCAGCGCCGTTGCGTCGCGCGAACTCTGCCTTCTCGTCGGTCGAGACCGTGCCGATGACATTCATCTGCGCGAGCTTGGCGAGCTGCACCAGGGCAGTGCCGACGCCGCCGGCCGCGCCAATCACCAGCACGCTCGCGGGCGCGCGCGGATGACGGCACTCGTGCAGCAGCGCGTAGGCGACCTGGTAGTTCGACAGGCACACGGCCGCTTGCAGATCGACCTGGTCGGGCAGCGCGTGAACGGCATCCGCGGGTGCGACCACGTAGTCGGCGTAGCAACCGCCGCGCTGGGGCAGATCGCGCGCGCTCAGCAGCACCTTCTGGCCGATCGCAAAGCCCTCGACATCAGGCCCGAGCGCGGCAATGCGGCCGGCGACGTCGTTGCCGGGATTGGCCGGCAACGACGGCATCCATTTGTAGACGCCGCGTCGGATCAGCACGTCGGGCTGCCCGACCCCGAACGCCTCGGCCCGGATCTGCACCTGGCCGGGTCCGGGCACCGGCACCGGAAGCTCGACCACCTCAAGTGCATCCGGCCCACCCGGCTGACGCACCAGCACCGCCCTCATGATGTTCACTCGTCTCCAAATCCATATTTTCGAAAATCATACCGTTTACGAAAATTATTGCAAGATGGTCGTTGGCGCGGCATCTTGAGCCATCGATTCAACGGCAGACATCATGCCTGACAGCGCCATTCGCCCCCGCAAGGAATTCGGCAAGACCATCGCCGCCGACATCACGCATCGCTTACGCGAGGAGATCATCGCCTGCGGCCTGGCGCCGGGCGAGCCGCTGCGGTTCGACGTGCTGCGCGAACGGTTCGGCGCGAGCTTCACGACGCTGCGCGAGGCGCTGACCGCCCTCGCCGCCGAGGGACTGGTCGATGCGCAGGAGCAGCGCGGATTTCGCGTGGCGCCGGTCAGCCGCCAGGATCTGGTGGAAGTCACCGACGCGCGGGTCCTGATCGAGGTGGAATTGATCCGCCGCGCGATCGCGCGAGGCGATGACGATTGGGAAATCGCCGTGATCTCGACGCTGCACCGATTGAAGCGGATCGAGCAGCGCGATCCCGAACACCCCTTGCGCGACCCCGAATGGAAGATCGCCCATCGCCAATTCCACCAGGCGCTGGTGTCCGCCTGCGGCTCGGCAACGCTGCTCGCCATTCGCGCCGAACTGTTCGATCGCGCCGAGCGCTACCGGCATCTCTCCGCAAATTTCCGGCCGCGCCCGCGCGACAAGGCCGGCGAGCACCAGGCGATCATGCAGGCCGCCATATCCCGCAATGCGGATCTCGCCGTGCAACTGATCGAGGCGCATATCCGCTCGACGTCGGACAACGTCGCGACCTACGCCGGCCACCTGCTCGATACCGAATAGGCCGTAACAGGAATTTCAGACGCGGCGGGCTTGCGTTGCGTCTGATTTTCGAAAATAATACACAAGATCGAAAATTGGAACCTTCGGGGCGAAACCATGAAGCTGCTGTCATTCTGGGATGGAAATCGGGAAAGCTGGGGCGCCGTTGTCGAAAACGGAATCGTCGATCTCTGCCGCGCCCTGCCCCAGTACCCTTTTCTCGCGGACTTCGTCGGCAGCGATGACTATGCGCGTCGCGAGGCCATCGTCGCCGCACACAAGCCGACGATGGCGCTGAGCGACGTCACATATCTGCCGGTGATTCCGCGTCCCGAGAAGATCGTGTGCGCCGTGCGCAATTATCTCGACCACCACAACGAGGCGGTGGCGTTCGGCATGAAGCGCGAGATCACCGAATTCCCGCCGATCTTCCTGCGGGTCTGGCGCTCCCAGGTGGCGCACAATGCACCGGTGATCCGGCCGAAGGTCTCGGACAATTTCGACTGGGAGGGCGAGCTCGCCGTCGTCATCGGCAAGGGCGGTCGTCACATCAGCCAGGCCGACGCCTGGAGCCACGTGGCGGGATACTCGATCTACAACGACGTCAGCGTTCGCGACTGGCAGCGCCACGCCCAGCAGATCGCTTCCGGCAAGAACTTCGTCGGCACCGGTCCGTTCGGGCCGTGGCTGGTCACGCCGGACGAGATCGGCGACCCGACCAAGCTGAAGCTCGAGACGCGCGTCAACGGCGCCGTGGTGCAGTCCTCCGACACGTCGATGCTGATCTTCTCGATCCCGCGGCTGATCGAATATTGCTCGACCATCTTCGACCTCGTCCCCGGCGACGTCATCGCCACCGGCACGCCGGCCGGTGTCGGCTTCACCCGCAAGCCGCCGATCTTCCTGAAACCAGGCGACGTGGTCGAGGTCGAGATCGAGAACATCGGCGTGCTGCGCAATCCCGTCGTCGACGAAGCATAGAGCCCCGCATGTCATACGAGGTGCGGAAGACCGCGCTCAGCGTCGAGACGATCCGGCATGAGCGCGGTCCGCGGCTGGAGAAGCCGCTGCTGGTTGGAACGGCCGTTGCGGTCATCCGCAATCCCTACGCCGGCCGCTTTGAACCCAACCTGATGCCGTTTCAAGCTGGCTTGCGCGAGCTCGGACGCGAGCTCGCGGGCGCGCTGATCGCGCAGCTTGGCGGCGCAGCGCAGATCGAAGCCTATGGCAAGGGCATCATCGTCGGCGAGGACGGCGAGCTCGAGCACGGCGCCGTCTGGCACGAAGCCGGCGGCCAGGGCATGCGCGAGGTGCTGGGGCAACCCAAGGCGATCGTCCCGGCGGCAAAGACCATCGGCGGCCCCGGTACGCGCCTGATGGTACCGCTCGGCCACATCCACGCCGCCTACGTCCGCAGCCATTTCGGCACGGCCGAGATGACGCTGTGGGATGCGCCAAGGCGCGACGAGATCGCCTTCGGCCTGGTGATGGCGACCGGCGGCCGCCCGCACGCGCGCATCGGGGGCCTCGCAGCATCCGATATCTCCGTGCACGACGGGCAACGCTGACCGACGCGCGTCGATGCGCACCGCACCGCCGACGTTGACGTTCCACTATCCAAGCAAGCCCTTCAATCCCGCGTAGATCGAGCCGACGGCTGTGGCGGCAACGCCGACCAGCGGCCCAATCGTCTGCATGAGATCCTGGATCAGGCGGGCGCGGCGGCGCAGCTGCTCATCGCCGACATGTTGTCCGAGCAGGCGTGCCACGCGGAACGCGAACGCATTCGGTTTGCCGCCCTGTGTCAGCACGCGCGGCAGCACCTGGAAGATCACGACGCTCAAGATGTTTCCGGAGACGAAGGCGAGCAGGATGCTGGCGCCGTATTCGAACACTTCCCGCCATTCGATCCAGGCTTGCGGCAGAATCGGCACATGATCATGGATTCCCGTGACCGTCAGCATCGACAGGACGCTGACGGCCGCCGCGAGAAACGCCAGCACGAAGGCCGGCAGGGCCGAGACCCGGTGCAGCCGATAGGCCACGAAGCCGAACAGCAGCGGGATCGCGATGGACGCAATCCGAAGCGGGATCGGAGACAAATTGAAGGTGATGGTCACGAGCATGTGCGCGATCACCAGAAGAAGGGCCGGTATCGCGACGTAGAGCACCGCATGCGTCGTGAAATAGCGCAGCGGATTCTTGTAGCGTTCGAGCCGGGCATTGACGCGGTCGAGATCGCGCCTGAGCTTGTCGAGATCGGCGACGATCTCTTCGATCTCGAGCAAGGTCGGCCGCACCGCGCGCAGGTCGCGCGAGCAGTGCTTGCACGCGATGGCTTCGTCCTTGATCGTCTCGGCACAGAACGGACACTCCATCGCTAGCGCGAATGCCTCCGCCTCCTGAAGGCCTCGACTTCGTCTCTGGCCCGTTTCAGCTCATCGCGCAGCTGCTCGCGCTTGCGCAGGAGATCGTCACGCTCCGCAATCAGCGTCGCGGGAACGGCAATGTCGCGCCCGCAGGACGCGCAGACCAGCGCCCCTTCTGCAGTCCCCGCCCGGCAGTAGGGACACGTCACTTGGGTGCGACCTTCAGCGTAAAGATGGCCGTGCCCGGCCGGCCATCACTGTCCTTGATATCGACGCGCACGGTGTATTCACCGGGCGGCAGCTCCGCATCCTGCATGTCGATACCATCGGCCTTCACGAACGGCTTGACCCTCGGGGTCAGGTCGACATTCGGCGTCCGGAGGAAGATCATCCTGACCGAATCCGGATCGATCTTCGCCCCGCCATAGGACTGAAATTTCAGGACCAGCGGTAGAGGTGAACTCGCCGAGGCGCCCGGCGAGACGAACTCGACCTTGGGGCCGCGCATGATGCCGCGCTGATCGACGGCGACTGCGCCCTTCGGAGGCGGCAGCCTGGCTTCCTCCTCCGTGATCAATTGCGTGGCGCGCGATGGTCCCGAGAACAGCAAACCCGCGGCCACGAGGCCCTGCAAGACATTCCGCTTCATTTTCCCTGCCCCCTCCGTCTGCTGTCCGTCAACGCAAGCCGCCATCGCCGATGATCGTATACGGCGCCCAGAACAGCGGATGGGCATAGGCGAACTCGGTCTTGCCGTCGCTGTTGAGATAGCCGGGGCCATCGACCAGGGCCATCGCCGCCTGGCGCAGCGCTTCGCTGCGCGACAGCTTCGGATCGTCCGCCTGACGCTTGAACAGGTCAGTCACCAGCTGCCGTGCCGACTGCGAATGCACCGACCAGTTCGTCACCAGCAGCGCCCGCGTTCCGGCGTAGAAGAACGCGCGGCCGAGCCCGGATGCCGCCTCGGCCCCCGCGCCGGCACCCGCACCGGTGTTGCAGGCCGACAGGATGACCCAATCCGCATCCAGCTTGAGGCCCAGGATCTCTTCCATCGTCAGGAGGCCATCACCGCCCTCACCCGTCACCGCCGGCGAAGACAGCGCAAGCGCGGGCTGCGTCAGCCCGTTCAGCTCGCCCGGGACCAGACCATGGGTGGCAAAGGCCAGAATCCTGAAGCCGGAGAGATTCATGGTTTTCACCGCGCTCTCCGTCGCGCTCTTGCCGAGGAACAGCACTTTCGATGGATCGGCCTGCAGCGCCAGCGCGATCGACTTCAGCTCGTCCGCGGTGTCGGGAAGCCGAGGCAACAGGCCGAGCTCGGCGCTGTCGACGCCTTCGAGCTTGGGGCTGTTGCGTCGCTTCAGCGGCATGCCGCGCGTGACGTTGCCGCCGCCGGCATCGGCCACCTCAATTTTGGCGTCGCCGGTTTCAGCCTCGGCCTGCTGATCCTTGTTGAAGTAGGGATCGCCGAACGCCACGAGGTCGCCGCGGCCGGGCTTGCCCGGCGGCAACTGCCGCAGTGTCCGCAGCGCCGCCGCCGACGGCACCGTCGACACGGCATGGGTGCGCGCGAGCCACGGTACCTTGCGGTAGCCGACGAACAGCGGGTCCTCGTCCGCGGCCACTTCCGCCGGTGCAGTCGGCAACAGCGAGAGCGGCAGCAGACCGAGTGCGCCGTTGGTCACCACAATCAGGTTCTTCGCCGGCTTCCAGCCGCTTTCGACCGGCTTGAGCAGGAGTTCATAGAGCTCGTAGCCGAGCTTGAGGTCGAAGGGCGGGATGTCCGAAATCATCGCGGCCTGGGGCTCGAGCGCCTCACGAAGCTTGCGGATCTTCGTCTCGATGTCGCCGATCTTCGCCGGGACGGCGGCGAACGCCACCGGCCCTGACTTCGGCACGGCCCAGACGAAGCTGCCGTACTGGCCGAAATAGAACGACAGCATGGCCTCGTCGTCGGCCAGCGTCGCACGAATCTCGGCGACGCTCGGTGGCTTGGGCGAGACCAGGTCGGCATAAACTGGGAATTTCTGCTTGATCTCCTGGCGCGCCTTGTCGCTTTGGCCGCGCAAGGCGGCAATCGAGGCCTGGATTTGTGCAACGCCTTTGTCGTCGCGTTCCGCCGCCGGAAGCGCGAGCACGTTGTTGAGCGTGCCGAGCTGGGCGTTGACCTGCTTGGTCAGATCCTGCGCCTTGCGCACGAGCTCGGCGAGCGCCGGATCCTTGGCCGCCGCGCGCGCGCTCGAAGCAGCCAATGCCTGCTGGACCGAGCGGCCACGGACGGCATCGGCGAGGCTGAATGTCTCCTCGCCAACGCCGCTGCCGGTACCCTCGGCCCGCGCGAGCAGCGCGAGATAGCTTTCGACAATGGTCTGCAGCCGCTGGCTGCGCGCGGCCACAACAGTGGTATTCTCATCATCGGCATTCTCGTTCGCGCTCGCCATCATGATCGGGATGGCAGCCTTGAACTCGCGGATCGCCTCGGCATCGCGCCGCGCCCGCATCAGACCGACGGCCAACGTGCCGCGCGCGGAGGCGGCATCGAAATGATTTTCACCGACGCGTCCGACCTGCTTCTTGACGAGTTGCTCGGCCGCCGCAATGCCGGCGTCCAGCTGTCCGGAGTTGTAGAGCGCGACAATGCGCAACGGATTGAGCTCGAACACCTGGCGGCGCTGCGGCTCCCACTTGGCAATCGCCTGGTCGATCTGCGCATACAAGGTGTTGGCTTCGGCGTTCTTGCGCTGAAGGCTGAGAATGCCGGCGAGCTGGGACAGCAACTGCACCGTCGACTGCGAATCGTCCGGCACGCCGACGGTCTTGCTGATGTCGAGGGCGACGCGGCCGAGCTGCTCGGCTTCCTCGTAGCGGCCCTGGTCGACGAGAATACCAGCCAGCCCCATCACGAAACGCGGCGTCACGGGATTGTACTTGCCGGTGTCCTTCAAGCGCGACAACAGCGCCCGGCGCGCGTCGACCTCGGCTTCGGCCAGACGACCTTGCCTCGCTTTCATGCGTGCCTGATTCAAGATCGTGTTGTCGACTGCCTGCAGCAGAATGGTTTCCGCCGGCGGGTTATCCGACTCCAATACACCCTTATTGCCGGCGCGCCTGCGCACCTCCGCGGTACGATAGGCGGCCTCGGCCTCGGCAAACTGCCCCCTGGCCTCGAAGATCTGGCCACGCGAAAGCTCGATGTCGCTCTCCCAGCTCTGGCCGAACCTCGCATAGGAGGTGCGCCACCCCGGAAGTCCGCTGGTGCGCGCCTCCTGGATCGCGGCCAGGCTGCGGCGCAGATAGGCTTCGGCCTGGGGGATGTCACCCATCTGAAGCAAAATGGCCGCAACCGAGCGATTGGCATTGAACACGTAACCCCTGCCCCCCGGCACGTTCGCCAACTCGCGCAAGAGTCTCTGGATCACTTCGAGCGCACGCTTGGGATCGCCGGCAAGAGCATATTGCAGCGACTGGAGCTGCATCAATCGCCCCAGCATGTTGGGGCTGACGGCACCGCGTCCCGTCTCCACGGCCTTGTTGGCATCGGCAACGGATTCGGCGAGCCGGCCGAGTTGCGAGCGCGCATTGGCGCGATCGAAGTAGAATTGCGCGAGATCCTGGCGCGACTCCTTGCCCGTCGGTGCGGCATCGGCATCCGCCTTGAGCTGGGCGATCAACTTCTCATCGGGCTTCTCGCCGTCGAGAATGGCCGTGATATCGGAGATGTTGCGCGGCGGCGCAACGAAATCCTTCGGCAGCGCAGTGCCCGGATCGAGCTTGGGCGCCGCCTCTTTCGGCATTTCGATCGCGACATTGGCGCGGCCATTGGCGGCATTGAGCGCCGCGATCACGCAGGCTTTGACCTTGGGAGAGGCTTGAGCGCGGCAGGCTTCCAGATTGGCGCCGCCGGCGTGCCCTCCGCCAGCGCGCATGCAGGCCTGTACGATCGGCTTGCCGACGGACATCCGGCAATTCTCAATCGCCGCCTCCTTGGTCAGCGCGGCAGCGGAGCCGGCCGATCCCAGCAGGAGGACAAATGCCAGCAGCATTCGCGGTGGAGAAAAATTCGGTGCAGAATCAAATGGAGCCGCGGAATCTGAGCTCATGCCAAAATTCCTTCGCGCAAAATGACTTGGTATAACGAGATGATCCTATCGATATAGCGTCGAAGAACAAGCGCCAATCAGGGTCGGGGATATGCCCATTAGGATTAGCCGCTGCGCCAGGCACCGCTTCCTGAAGCCCCTGGAGCGACGCCGCCTTGGCGCGATCATTGCGCTGGTCGCGGGATCGCTCGCAGCCTGGAGTACCGGCGGGGCCGCCGCGCAGGATGGGCCACAATGGACCCCTGCGGCCTGGAATGCCGAGGCGATCTACCGCGGTGCGACAATCGCCGCCGACCTTGTTCTTCCCGATGCAGCCGAGAGCATCGACCAATTTGCTGCACCGCGCATGGCGCTGCTCAAGCCCGATGGCGCCGGCCCGTTCCCGGCCATCGCGCTCCTGCACCAGTGCGCGGGACTGAATCCTGCCGTTGCGGCCTGGGCGCGCAGAGCCGTCACGCGCGGCTACGTCGTCCTGCTCCTCGACAGCCTTGGGGCGCGGGACGTCAGGAGCGTCTGCTTCGGTCCGAAGAACGGGGTGAATTTCTTTCGCGGCGCAAGAGATGCCATGCAGGCCGCAGAGCACCTGCGCCGGCAAGCCTATGTCGACAAGGACCGCGTCGCGCTGGTCGGTTTTTCCTGGGGCGCCATGGTCGGATTGATGGCGGCCAGCTCCCACACGGTCAGCGCGTTGAAGTTCGACAAGGGATTCGCCGCGATCGCCAGCTTCTATCCGGGCTGCTTCCGCGTGACGCCGCCGAACGGACGACCGCCCTTCGACATCGTCAACTCGGATGTCGCGCAACCGCTTCTCGTGCTGATGGGCGATGCGGACACCGAGACGCCCGCGCCGGACTGCATCGACAAGCTCGACGCTCTCAAGCGGGACGCTCGGCCCGTGGAGTGGCACCTCTATCCCGGTGCGACGCATTGCTGGGATTGCCAGCAGCTCGATGGCTTCAGCAAGATCGACGTACGCGGCCATCGCGTCGAATATCATTTCCGCAAGGACGTCACTGAGGACTCCGAGCGCAGGCTGTTCGCGTTTCTCGAACGTGCGATGCCGAAGCGATTGCCGCAGGTCAGCCCTTAGAGATGACCGCGCGTCCGTAGGGCGGCTGCGCCGCGACCGGCGGGTTGGCGGTCTGGGCGGCAAGTTCGCCGATCAGTCGGTCGGCATCGGCTGCCATGCCGTCGGGGGCCTGGATCACCAGGCGCTCCAGCGCCCAGCGGTAGGAGGAGACGCGCTGCTCCAGGCACTGCTGCACCCACTGCACGATCAGCGAGTTCTCCTGCATGCGCGCGACCGCGTCGTCCCTCTCCCGCGGCGAAAGGGCGGAGACGCGCGCCATGCTGGCATCGCGCTTCCTGTCGAGATCGATCACGCGGATCGCAGAGGCGAAGAACGGCTCGAAGCGGGTGATATCGTTACGCACGTCCTCGATCAGCTGCGCATAGCGCGAGGCATGCGAGCGGTGCGGCTCGTCGATCAGCGTGCGGCCGTACATGGTGCGGTCGAATACGATCTTCTGCCGCCAGGGCGATGGCAGTGCCTTGTAGTCGCCGAACACGCTCTTCCACGCCGGGCGCGACAGCGGCGGCTCGATCATGGGATAGGCGAGATCGCGCAGCTGGCGTTCTTCGTCGGTGAGCTGGAATTGCGAGGGCTTCAGGCCGACGCTGGAGGTGACCTCCGCACCTAACCAGCGATGCATGTCGTCGCTGCGCATGCTCTCGCGGGTGCGGCCGAAATCGCCGCCGCTGCAGGCGGCGAGCATCGCGCCTAGCAATGTGAGCACAACGGCCGATGAAAAGGGCCGGATCTGGTGGATGGTGTCCGGCATTGCAAGAAGCCGGACGTCAGCGACGGCGCCGACGGCGCCCCGGCGCTGTGCCCTGCTCCGGCCCGCGATCGCCACTGGTTTCGTCCGCCTCACGCTCGATACGGATCACGGGGAGAATCACAATCGTTCCCGTTTCCGCGCGCGGCGTGGCATCCCCCGACGAGCCTGCCCGGCGACCGGCCGGAAATTCGATAATGGTCCCCATATCAGCTCTCTATCAAATGCCGCGCGACCGGACGCGTTCATGCAACATGCATGCATTAAGATCAGTTCATGGTTAACGGGATGTAAACGCCTCTTCCGAACCGTAGCCGCACGGGGCCTCGGCGGATCTTGGCGCGGCGTCCCGTTGCGGCACGACAACACTTAAATTTAGGGATCAACTTCACGCCTCGTTTTCCTTAACGAGCCTTTAAAGGAGCCTGCGATAGGTTGCGGAGGAGTATCTCTTCCAGGTCGCGTATCTCTCCATGACCAAATCGCTGTTTCCCGGATTCGACGGGCTGATGACCCTGTCCCGTCGCGAAGGCGTCGACGTTCGCCCGACGCTGCTGCGCGTGCTGACCGACCTCTATGTCCAGACACGCGTCCACAGCGACGACGAGCAGCGCCAATTCGTCGAGCTCGCCACCCGATTGATCGACCAGGTCGACGATGCGACGCGCGCGGCCGTCAAGGCCCGGCTTGCGACCTATCCGTCGACGCCCGTCCCGATTCTCCAGAAGCTCGGACTGGTGGCTGCCCAGGAAGGCCGAAGGGTTCCGCTGGCGCGCGAGATTCCGACGCCGCCGCCGGCACCCGCCCCGGTCCGCAGGCCGACCGAGGCCGAGCAGCGCATGGCCTCCAACATGGCGATGCAGCCGAAGGACGCCGCCGAGATCCACGACATGTTCTTCCGCGCCGGCGCCTCCGAGCGCGCGCTGATCCTGCACAATCTCGCGCAGACCCCGCTGAAGGCCGCGCCGCGGATTCCGACCGTGCGCGCCAAGCGCGCCATCCAGATCCTGGAGATGGCGGCGATCGCGGGCGACGTCGAGAACTTCACCTTCGAGCTCGGCGACAGCCTGATCCTGCCCTCGCGCGTCGCGGCCCAGATCGTCGACGATGCCGGCGGCGAAGCGCTCGCGGTCGCCGCGCGCGCGCTCGACATGCCGAGCCCGGTCTTCCAGCGCATTCTGCTGTTCTTCAAGCCGGAGATCGGCACCTCCGTGAACGACGTGTACCGGCTGTCGCGGCTCTATGACCGCCTCAGCGACCGCTCGGCGCTGGTGATGCTGGCGGCCTGGCGCGGCTCGACGCTCGCCGTCACCCGCGCAAAGTATCAGTCCGCGCTGCATGACAGCGAGCGTCAACGCGCGCGTGCGGGCGCAGGCCAGACGCGGCCGGGCGTACAGCCGGGCTCGAGCTCGACGGTGCGCACCGGCACCGGCGGATCATCGGAACGCTGATCAGGTCTTCGCCAGTTCGAGGAAGTGGCGCCCCGCGCGGTCCTCGGTCTCGACGATCCAGGCGTCCGGATCGAAGCGGACTTCCTTGGTCAGCCGTTCCTCGATGGTGTGGTCCGGCAGGGGCTGCAGCGCGACCGGCACGAAGAAGCGATCGACCGGCCGGCCGTCGTCATAGACGGTCTGCGGCGCAGGCGTATACAGCATCGCATTGCCGTCAAGCAGTGACACCTTGACGAACACCGCGCCCGCCTCCTCGGCGCCGCGGCGGCGCACCGCGCCGAACACGCCCTCGGTCTGGCAGCGGCGCAAGTAAGCCGCCACCCAAATGTTGGATTTCAAACGCATGAGTCGAACGATAGGCGAGTGGCGCAGTCAGCACCAGCCTTCGCACGCGCGTGGAATTAATCGACGGGATGGCCGATCGCCGCACCGAGTTCGCGCAGCAGACGGTCAGACACCTGACCGGTGACCTGCATCTTGTGCTCGCGCTCGAATTTCTGGATCGCGGACTGGGTCTCGCCGCTCATCGTGCCCGTGATCTTCAAGTTCCCGTAGCCGTATTCGGACAGCGCGCGCTGCACGCCGGCGATACGCCGCGCGGCCGGGCTCTGCAGCGGGATCGGCGCCGGCGGACGCAGGGCCGAGGGCGGCGCCGAGGTCGTCGCCTTGACCAGATTGGTCATCGGATCGCTCGAGCGGGTCGAGGCGGTCGCCTCGACAGGCTTTTCGGGCGGCTTCTCGGCGGCGCGCTCGACAGGTTTGGGCTCGGCGCGGAACTCCGTCGCTCGCGGCTCGAGCGGCGAGGTGTCGGCACCGACGGGACGCGGACGCGGCAAGGGGTTCGACAGCGAAGCGGACGATGGCGCGGGTAGATTGATCACCGTGCCGAACATCGGCGCGGGATGCCGGCCGGTCTGAAGGAACAATGCATTGGCAACGATCGCAGCGACCGCCGCGACGGCGACGAGGCCGGCCAGCGTATCCTTGGGGCTGTGCAGCAGCACGCGCATGACGAGGTTGCGCTCGGTCTCGACATCGATGACCGCGGCCTTGGCGCCACGACGGCGCGGAGCGGGTTCGTCCTTTGCAGACTTCTTAGGCACTTTTCTTCACCAGAGCGGGTTGGTTCTGAGTTTCCTGACGCAGCACCGGCGTCAGGGTCGCGATCTTGCTCTCGTTCGCCTTCTCATCGGATGTCTTTTTATCAGACGTTTTGGCTAGCGGCGCCGTGTAGACGAGCGGCAGCTTGACGGTGACGGCCGTGCCCTCGCCGAGCCTGCTTTGTACCGTCAATTCGCCGAGATGCAACGCCACGAGACTCTTCACGATAGAAAGGCCAAGGCCCGTGCCTTCGTGACGGCGCTGATAGGTCTTGCCGGCCTGGAAGAATGGCGCGCCGATGCGCTTGAGATCATCGGGCGCGATGCCGACGCCGGTGTCGCTGATGCGCAGCGCAAGCTGTGAACCCGACACCGCCGCAGTCACGGTGACCTGACCGCCGCGCTCGGTGAACTTGATGGCGTTGGCAACGAGGTTGAGCACGATCTGCTTGAAGGCCCTGGGATCGCCGGTCATGACGGGCAGGTCCTGCGGCGCATCGGTGATGAGATCGATGCCGTTCTCCCGCGCCTTCAGCGCGAGCAGATTGCAGCAATGCATGAGCGAGGCGCGCGGCGCGAACGGCTCTGACGCAATCTCGAAATTGCCGGATTCCATCTTGGACATGTCCAGGATGCCGTTGACGACCGACAGCAGGTGCTGGCCGGAATCGTTGATGAGCTGAGCGTATTCCTTGCGCTGGGCCGCCCCCAGCATCAGGGTCTGCTCCTGCGCGATCATCTCAGAGAAGCCGATGATGGCGTTGAGCGGCGTGCGCAGCTCGTGACTCATGGTGGCGAGGAAGCGCGTCTTGGCGGCGTCGGCCGCCTCGGCCGCGCTGCGGGCCTGATCCAGTGCCTGCTCGGACAGCTTGCGGTCGGTGACGTCGCGCATCACGGCGACGACTTCGGCTTCATGCGTGACGTCACGCCCTTTGTCCGGATCGAGTGGGCGGCAGCGCATCTCGACCCAGATGAAGTCGATCTGGCCGCGCTCGGAGCCGGCCGGCTCCCGCCGCAGCCGGAACTCGACGCTGCGCACGTCACCGCGCGCCGCATCCGACAAAGCGGTGAGATAGGCCGGCCGATCGGCGACGTGGACACGATCGAACAGGCCGTGGCCGAGCAGTTGCGCGGCGGAGACGCCGAGCATGGCCTCCGCCGCCGGCGAGATGAACTGCACCGCGCCATTGCGCTGGTGCCGCGAGATGACGTCGCTCATGTTGCGCGCGAGCAGGCGATAGCGCTCTTCCTCGCGCGACAGCAGCGCAACGCTGGTGCGCGCGAGCGATTCCGCGCCGAAGGCGAGGCCGGCGGCGTAGAGCGTCGCCGACGCGACGCCGAGCGCCATCAATACGCCGCGTTCTGCGGCGTTCAGCTGGTCGAGCGGCAGCCAGCCGAGCTGGCTGACGAGGATCAGGATTCCGGCACAGGACAGCGCGAGCAGCGAGGCGAAGGCCGCGACGCGGCGCGAGGCCGACAGCGCCGCTTCGAGCGGAACCACGACCAACCAGATCGCGGCGAAGGATTCGATGCCGCCGGTGGTAGCCGCAATCGCCATGATCAGGCTGGCCAGCGCCAGCGACGACAAGACGTGCGCGCCTTCATAGCGGCCGGTGCGCGACAGGAACCAGGACAACAGGATCGGCGCGATCAGCCAGGCGAAGGCGGCGACCTCGATCGCGCTCGGCGCGCCGCGCAGGACGAGATAGATCGGAAATGCGGCAAAGGCGGCCAGGCTGCCGAGCAGCCGCGGCGCCATGAAAGCACGATGGCGCGCTCGCGTCAGCGCATCGTAACGCGCGGAGGGATGCAGCAGTGCATCGAGACAATCGCGGATGATACTCAAAACTGTCACGGGTCTCGCGCTTCGGCCCAATCGTCTTTAGAAGACGCGCCGGAACGCCTCCTTGTCGTTGAGTCACCGTGTCAGAGCGACCTTAAACGAGTGCTAAGGCGGTGCGGCGTGCGGCCGGACACCGCGTCATCGCGAGGCTTTTTAGACGATTTGGCGATGTCATCCGCGAGGATGGTGAACACAGGGTTTCACGTTGCTCCGCATGGTTTCGAATTGGTGGATGCGGGATGCCGGCAGAATCACCGGCGCGCGCGTCAATCGAAAATTTACTGGAACGTCGATCCCGAAGAATCTTGCGTAAATTTTCCGCGAATTAAGCTCAAGGCAATCACTTGCGATTTATCGAGGGCTGCTAGGTCCGACATCCCGCGGAGATCGCCGCGGGCGGGATCTAACATACAGGTCGCAAGATGCGCTTTCTGCTCCGCATCACATTCTGGCTCGGGCTGGTGCTGGTGCTCCTGCCGCGGGACAAGACTCCCGAATCGGAAAAGCTGCCGCAGATCGGCGCTGCCGACGCGGTGCAGGCTGCGACTGCGGCCGTCTCCGACGCGAGCCAGTTCTGCAAGCGCCAGCCGACAGCCTGCGAGGTCGGCGGCCAGGCCGCGGCCATCATCGGCCAGCGGGCGCAGGACGGCGCGCGCAAGCTTTATCAGATCATCAACGACAAGAAAGAGCAGATCACCAACGAGAAGCACGAGAAGACTGACAAGAAGGCGCCAGACCATACCGGCTCGATCGCGCTGGCCGGGGAAGGTGATGCCGCCCCGAGCGAGGCCCCGCGCGATACGCTGACCCAGGACGACCTCGCGCTGGAATGGCGCGGACCTGCGACGGCGAATTAGCCCCCAAACCCTATCGATTTCACGGCTTTCCGTCCCTATATTAGCCCGAACGGGAACCACGGGCCACATGACGACGATCGACGACATCAGGGACAATTTCGAGCTTTTGGACGAGTGGGACGACCGCTACCGGTACGTCATTGAGCTCGGCCGTACCCTGGAACCGATGCCGGAGGCCGAGCACTCCGCCGAGAACAAGGTGCAAGGCTGCGTCAGCCAGGTCTGGCTCCAGAAGTTGGTCGACCGCGGCCATGGCGCGCCGATCCTGAAATATCGCGGCGACAGTGACGCGCATATCGTGCGCGGGCTGGTCGCGATCGTGCTCGCGCTCTATTCGGGCCGCACGCCGCAGCAGATCCTCGATACCGACGCGATCGCGGTGTTCAACGAGTTCGGCTTTCGCGATCATCTGACGCCGCAGCGGTCCAACGGACTGCGCTCGATGGTCGAGCGCATCAAGACCGACGCGAAAGAAGCGCTCGCGGAAGTTTCGTAGGGTAGGCAAAGGCGCCTTTGCGCCGTGCCCACCAGCTTTCTCCAATCGCACTCGAAGTCGTGGTCACGCTTCGCTTTGCCCACCCTACCAGATCCGTGGCCGGTTCTACTTCCGCTTCCGCTGCTGCTGTCCCAGTCCCATCTGCTTCGCCAGCTGCGAGCGCGCCACCGCGTAGTTCGGCGCGACCATGGGATAGTCTGCCGGCAGGCCCCATTTCTCGCGATATTGCTCGGGCGTCATGTTGTACTGGGTGCGCAGATGGCGCTTCAGCGACTTGAAGCGCTTGCCGTCCTCCAGGCACACCAGATAGTCCGGCGCGATCGACTTCTTCAGCGAGACCGCCGGCTTTGCCGGCTCGAGCGGCGGCGTCTCGGTGCGCCCCGACGAGATCCGCACCAAGGCGCCATGCACCTGGCTAATCAGGTTCGGAATCTCGGCCGCGGGCGTCGGATTGTTGCTGAGATAGGCCGACACGATGCTCGCCGTCAGCTCGATGAAATTCTTATTCGCCGGATCCGACATGCGACCCGCCCTTTCTCCGCCTTGCGTCGCACGGATAGACGACGCCGAAGTATTCCGTGTCAACAACACGTTCGGGTGAAACATCACAATCAACGACGATGAGCCGATTACTGGTGAACGGCGGCGCTTTACTTGGGCGCGGCCGTCTCAGCCGCGCTGGTCGAGATGGGCGCGCAGCTCGTCGATCGAGGCAAAGCGCATCATGCCCTCCGGCATCTGCGCCTCGATCGAACCGTCTGAATAGAGCGAATAGGCCATGCCATCGACGACGCCGGACTTGAGCACGGTGACGGGCGGTTGCTCGGGCGCAGCCGCCGGCTCAGGTGCGGGCGGCTGCGGGGGAGCAGCTTCCGCAAAGGTCGAGGGCGAGCGCGGTGGCAGACGACGCGCGGTAACCGGCGGCTCCGGCGGACGCATGCGCTCCGGCTTCGGCCAGGCGTCGTCGAAACTGGCAGGCGGAACGTCCTGCGCGGCGGGCGCTGCGAATTCTTCTTGGGGTGGCGGCGGCGGGCCTTCGGTGACTTTTGCCTCCGCGCGCTCGCGCTCCTTGCGCGAGGTCGAGGCGAACAGCAAATTGCGGCGGCGCGGCGTTTCCGGAGCGGCAGCAGGCGTTGGTGCTTCCGGCAGCTCGATGCGCGGGCGCTCGCGCGTGGCGGCTTCGCTCTGCCACGGCGGAGCCCCTGCGGCCGGTGGCGGCGCCGGTTCGACCTTGGCAGCCGAGGTAAGCGCCGGCTCGGGCGCAGGCGCGCCGGGTGTCGCCAGGCCCGGCAGCACCGGCCTGACCCGAACTTCGGACGGCGCAGCCAATCCGGCAGCCAGCCGGCGGGCGATGCCCCTCAGCTCGAGAAGCAGGAGATGCAGCCCGACCAGTAACAGTCCGGTGCAGACGCCGATGGTTCCGGAGATTATGAGGGTGCTGCCGACACTGAATTCCCTGACGGTATAACCAAACAGGATCGCAAGGAGGCCCGCCAGAACGGCGAAAATCCCCACGATCAACAATGCCAAGGCCATCGAATTCACCCCCGCCGCGTATCCACACGCGACACTCGTCGCGCCACGATACCGTCATACGGTGTTCCACGCCAACGACCAATTGTGCGCGCTGTTCCTAAAGAGAAGGAAATCAGGGACTTATTCACATTCCCTTCAGCTGAGCTTGGCTACAGCTACAATGCTCCAAGTTTCTGGATTTGCTGCGTCGCATCAGGAATTTAGCCATAATGCCCAATTACTTGATAATGGAACTGCGCTATAGGGATTCCGGGGAGCAGGTCCGCGCGCACCAGCTGGGCCAAGAGGGGATTCCGGGGCGCCAATAGCCATGACATCCATCACGACCTCGGCGATCGACACGCCTCTGCGGCGCTCGGTCGAACGTACCTGCGACGATCTCGCCATGCTGGTGCTGGCTGCGGTCGCCGTCATTGCAGGTCTGACCTTCCGCGACTACGGGCTCGGCTGGGACGATTACACCCACGCTGAATATGCCGATCTGTTGCTGCGCATGTTTGGTTCCGGCTTCAGGGACACCGCGGCGCTCTCCTTCGCCAATCTCTACATGTATGGCGGCGGCTTCGACATGGTCGCCGCCCTCCTGCACAAGATCATTCCACTCGAGCTGTTCGAGACGCGACGTCTGGTCGGCGCCTTCGTCGGCGTGATCGGACTTGCGGTGACGTGGCGGCTCGGCCGCCGCATCGGCGGCCCCCTTGCAGGGCTCGCGGCGCTCTTGCTGCTCGCGCTGTGTCCGATCTTCTACGGCCACATGTTCATGAACCCGAAGGATGCGCCCTTCGCGGTGGCCATGATCACCCTGATGCTGGGCCTCGTCCGGCTCGCCGAGGAATATCCGCAGCCTTCGCCGCGCACGATCCTGATCGTCGGCTTGGGTGCCGGTCTTTCGCTGGGCTGCCGCGTTCTCGGCGGTCTCGCACTGGTTTACGCCGTGCTGGGCTTCATGCCGCTGTTCCTGGAGGAGCTGCGCACCGAGGGCCTGCGCGAGTCGGTCCGTCGCTTCGCCCATGTCGTCTATGTGCTGCTACCCGGCCTCGTGCTCGGCTACCTCGTGATGGGCCTGATCTGGCCGTGGTCGATCATGGAGCCCGGCAATCCCTTCGAGGCGCTGACCTACTTCTCGCACTTCTTCGAGAAGCCCTGGAAGGAGATGTTCGACGGCGCGATCGTGTCCGTGCCCGACATGCCCTGGTCCTATCTGCCGACGCTGTTCGCGCTCCAGCTGCCCGAGGTGATGCTGGTGCTGATGACCGGCGCTGCGATCGGCACCTTCGCGCTGCTGCCGCGCCGCGGGGTTCCCGCCCGCCGCAAGACCATCCTCTTGATGCTGACGCTCGCCGCGACCCTGCCGCTCGCAATCGCGATGGTGAAGCGGCCGGCGCTCTACAACGGCATCCGCCATTTCGTCTTCGTGATCCCGCCGATGGCGGTGCTCGGCGGCGTCGCCTTCGCCTGGACCATGGAGCGCCTGCGCACCAATCACCGCACCTGGCAGCCGGTCGTGCTCGCCACCTTCTGCTTCGGCCTTGCGCTCTCGCTGGCCGAGATGATCCGGCTGCACCCCTATCAATACACCCACTTCAACCACATCGCCGGCACCGTTCGCGGCGCCGACGACCGCTTCATGCTGGACTATTGGGGCCTGGCGCTGAAGCAGGCCTCCGATGAACTGCGCGAGCAGCTCGTGGAGCGCCAGGAAGTGCCGCCCGTCAATCGCAAATGGAAGGTCGCGGTATGCGGTCCGCAGCGCCCGGCCCAGGTCGCGCTCGGGCCCGACTTCACCATCGGCTGGGATTCCAACGCGGCCGACTTTGCGATGACGCTCGGCGAGTTCTACTGCAAGGGCCTGACCGCACCAGTCATGGTCGAGATCAAGCGCGACGACGTGGTGTTCGCCCGCGTCTACGACATCCGCGGCCGCAGCATTTCCAGCCTGCTGTCGATCCCGGCGCCATAATAATTTTCTCCTGACCCGTAGCCGGGCGATCCCGCACGACGCCTACACTCCATGCGGGCTACGCTGAACTGCCGCGCGCTTTGCGCGCCTTGCTGCCGGCGTCTCCCAAGACTACGCTCCCTCCCCGCAACAACGATGTTCGGAGAAATCAGCCATGTCGCCAGCGGAAGCGCGCCTCAAGGAAGTGCCGTCGAACATGACGGAGGCCGAATGGCAGCAACGGGTCAATCTCGCCGCCTGCTACCGCCTCGTCTCGCTCTACGGCTGGGACGACCTGGTCGACACTCACATTTCCGCGCGCGTGCCCGGCCCCGACCATCACTTCCTCATCAATCCCTACGGACTGATGTTCGACGAGATCACGGCGTCCAGCCTCGTCAAGGTCGATCTGCACGGCAATCAGCTCTCCGAGAGCGAATACAGCATCAACCCGGCCGGCTTCACCATCCATTCGGCGATCCACGAGGTGCGCGAGGACGCGATCTGCGTGCTGCATCTCCACACACTCGACGGCACCGCGGTGTCGAGCAGCGCGGAAGGGCTGCTCCCGCTCAACCAGACCGCTCAGCTCGTCACCCACGACCTCGCCTATCACGACTACGAGGGCATTGCGCTGGACCATGACGAGCGGCCGCGGCTGCAGAAGGACCTCGGCGACCACAACCACATGCTGCTGCGCAACCACGGCACGCTGACGGTCGGCCGCTCGGTCGCCTCCGCATTCGAGCGCATGTATCACCTCGAGCGCGCCTGTTCGATGCAGGTGCGCACGCGCGCGCTCGGCACGCCGGTCTATCCGGTCGACGACGTCGCGATCGACAAGAACACCGAGCTGCTCGCCAACCGCGACCGCGCCGAGCTGCGCGCAACCAACCTCGTGTGGCCGCCGCTGCTGCGCAAGCTCGACCGCGAGCTTCCGGGCTACCGGTCTTGAGATTTTCGGGATTTCGTGTAGGGTAGTTCTCACCTACCTCTGCACATTCTGGAATGAAACGCCGCCCAATTCCGGGCGGCGTTTTTATTTGGCCCTGCCGTCTCTGCACCCGTCATTGCGAGAAGCGAAGCGACGAAGCAATCCAGACTGGCCCCGCAGAGGAATTCTGGATTGCTTCGCTTCGCTCGCAATGACGGGGAGAGGTCTCGTAGAGTGGAGCGAAGCGTAATCCACCTATTCTCTCTATGCGGACGCAAAAGTTGGTGGATTACGCCTTCGGCTAATCCACCCTACGCACCGAGGATTGGGGTCTCGTAGGGTGGGCAAAGCGAAGCGTGCCCACGTCTTCTTCTTTCGCAATCACTGAGTGATGGTGGGCACGGCGCGCGAAGAGCGCGCCTTTGCCCACCCTACGGGACTACGGCACCGTGCGTCATTTCACCTCCGCCAATGCCGCGAGAATCCTCGCCCAGGAGCGGATGCCTTTCTGGAAGCTGCGCAGGTCGTACTTCTCGTTCGGCGAATGGATGTTGTCGTCGTCGAGGCCGAAGCCGACCAGCAGCGAGTCGAGGCCGAGCGTGCGCTTGAAGTCGGCGACGATCGGGATCGAGGCGCCGGACCCCATCAGCACGGTCTCCTTGCCCCACTCCTCCGTCAGCGCCTTGCTGGCGGCGGCAAGCGGCTTCATGTTCCAGTCGAGCGCGACCGCAGGCGCGGCGGAATGGTCACCGAACTCGACCTTGCAGTCGCCGGGAATACGCGCCGTCACGTAGTCACGGAAGGCCTTGCGGATCTTCTGGGGATCCTGCCCCTCGACCAGGCGGAACGAGACCTTGGCCGATGCGTGCGAGGGGATCACCGTCTTGGAGCCTTCGCCGATATAGCCGCCCCAGATGCCGTTGACGTCACAAGTCGGGCGCGAGGAGGCCTGCTCGATCAGCAGCCGTCCCTTCTCGCCGGCCGGGATCGACAACCCGATCGGCTTCAAGAACATCTCCGGCGTGAGGTTGAGCTTCTTCCACTGCTCCAGGATATCGGGCGGCAGGTCCTTCACGCCGTCATAGAAGCCGGGGATGGTGATGCGGTTGTCGTCGTCGAACAGGCCGCCCAGAATTTTCGTGAGCACGCGGATCGGGTTCATCGCGCTGCCGCCGAACACGCCGGAATGCAGGTCGCGATTGGCGGCCGTGACCTTGAGCTCTTCATAGAGCAGGCCGCGCAGCGAGGTCGTGATCGCCGGCGTGTTGCGGTCCCACATGCCGGTGTCGCAGACCAGCACGTAATCGGCTTTGAACTCGTCCTTGTTGGCCTCGATGAACGGCACGAAATTCTTCGAGCCGACCTCCTCCTCGCCCTCGATCAGGAAGGTGACGTCGACCGGCAGCGAGCCCGTCACCTTCTTCCAGGCGCGGCAGGCCTCGACGAAGGTCATGACTTGGCCCTTGTCGTCCTCGGCGCCGCGCGCGACGATGATCTTGCGGCCATCGGCATGATCGGTGACGACGGGCTCGAACGGCGGACGGTGCCAGAGATCGAGCGGATCGACCGGCTGCACGTCGTAATGACCATAGAACAGCACGTGCGGGCGTCCGCCTGCCCCGGTCTTGCCGACGATGGCGGGATGACCGGCGGTCGGCCTCACCTCGGTGGCGACACCGAGGGTCGCGATGTCCTTGGCGAGATGCTCGGCCGCCGCCTTGCAATCGGCGGCGAAGGCCGGATCGGCCGAGATCGACTTGATCCGCAACAGCGAGAACAGTCGCTCCAGGCTGTTGTCGAAATCCTTGTCGATGTGGTCGAGCACGGATTGAAGCTGCGCGTTGGACATGGCGTGTTCCTGGCTTGTGAATTTCAAGACGTCTGCGCTTTTAGCCCTGCCGCCGGCTCGGAGCCAGCCACAACCGGCGGATGCCGGATGTGCCAAGCGAGGCTACCTGCGAGAATGCCGGTAGCCATGAGGTTATTGCCCCAGGCCTGGAGGACATTGGGAAACCACGGCAGCGACAGCAGCATGAGGATGCCGGCCGCGCCCAAAGCGAGCCAGGTTCCCAGCCGCACATGCGCCCGCGCGTCGAAGGCGGCCCGATACGTCAGCACGGTGATCGGCAGGAACAGCCACATGAAGTAGTATTGCCGCGCCAGAGGCGAGGCAATCGTGATCAGACAGAACAGGATGCCGAGCTCCTCGGCATCGGAGCGCGCCGTTCGCCGAGCTTGCGAAGGCATGATGGCGACGAAGCCGAGCCCGAGCACGACCGACAGCGCGAGCACGATCCAGTTCGCCGTGCTGTAGTCGACGTCGATGACGTTCATCGTCCGCGGTGGCTTGTTGGGATCTTCCTGATTGTAGTTGATCGGCCGGACCAGGCGATGCGTGACGGCAATCAGGGACTGGTTGACCCACGACCAGTTCTGCTCGCCGCGCTGGCCAAAGCCTTTTTCCGAGCTCGACCCGACCATGGCCTGGTACCAGGTCGCAAGTTCGGCCGCATTGCGCTCGAAGCCGCGGATCGGCGCCGGCACGACGTAGAGAAGGATGCCGCTGAAGGCGACGGTCGCGACGACGGCCGCCCACTTCCGCCGCCACGCCAGATAGGGCAGCACCGCGATCGGAAACACCTTGATGGCGATGGCGAGCGCGAACATGAAGCCCGCGAGCCACGACCGCTGCTGCCGCAGACTCCAGAAACCGTAGAGCATCATCGCCAGCAGGACGAGGTTCGGCTGACCGAGGTCGAACATGTCGAACACGAAGGTCACGGTCACGATGGCGGGCAGCGCTTCCAGCCAGGGACCGGGCTTGCGGCCCGATCCGACCAGGACGTGAGAGAACGTCCCGGCGTACCACCACGCCACGGCATTCAGGATCGACAGCACGACATAGAGCGGGATCTTGCCGAACCAGCTCGGGATCGCCAGCAGGATCGCCGGCAGCGGTGGATAGATGAAGTCGAAATACGCGCGGGCCGAGCCAGGATAGAGCGGCTGCCCCTGCAAGACCTGCTGCCCGGCCCAGTACCACAGCGCGTAGTCCTTGGTCTTGCCGCGGCCGAAAATCTCGGGACCAAGCACGTCCGCAGTCAGGAGGACGCAGCAGAACAGGAAAAGCAGGTCCAGCGGCGCACGCAGCGACAGGCGTCTCGGCGGATCAGGTTTGGCTAACGGGGCGATCGAGGTCACGGGTGCGGTCCAGTCAGCGGCAGACTAGCACGTACCAGACGAACGGATGCTTGGAGAGTCCCTCACTGCAATTTGTGCCGGCGGTGATCTGACCTCAGCCCGCGCGCGGGACGAAGTATCCGACCGGCCAATCGCCTCGAACAGGACCTGCCTAGCGTCGCAGCAACCCGCCGAGCGCGCCGCGCACCAGCGTGCGACCAATTGAGCCACCGAGCTGGCCGCCGACCGATTTGCCGATATTGGCGGCCATCCCCCCGATCACCTGGTTGGTCACCGATCGCGTCACGTCGCGCGCAATGACCTGGCCGGTCGACAGGCGGCCACGCCTGACGTTGGTGCCGAAGATGGTGCCCACGATCGAGCCGATCTGGCCGAGGATGCCGCCACCGTTTCCACCCGCCGAACCGTCGGCCGTTGCCGCGGTGCCGGCGAGGCGTTTCTGAAGAATCTCGTAGGCAGACTCGGAATCGACGGCGGTGTCATATTTGCCTTTGACCGGGCTTGCGGCCATGATCGCGTTGCGCTCCTCCGGCGTGATCGGTCCGATCCGAGCCGATGGCGGCCGGATCATGACCCGCTCGACCATCGAAGGCGTGCCATTGCCTTCGAGGAAAGAGACCAGCGCCTCGCCCTTGCCGAGCTCCATGATCGCCTTGATGGTGTCGAGCTTCGGATTGGGCCGGAAGGTCTGGGCCGCGGCGGCGACCGCCTTCTGGTCGCGCGGCGTGAAGGCACGCAGCGCATGCTGGACGCGGTTGCCCAGCTGCCCGAGCACGCGGTCGGGCACGTCGATCGGGTTCTGCGTCACGAAGTAGACGCCGACGCCCTTGGATCGGATCAGACGCACCACCTGCTCGATCTTGTCCATCAGCGCCTTGGGCGCGTCGTTGAACAGAAGATGCGCCTCGTCGAAGAAGAACACGAGCTTGGGTTTGGGCAGGTCGCCAGCCTCGGGCAGCTCCTCGAACAGTTCGGACAGCATCCACAAGAGGAATGTCGCATACAGCCGCGGGCTCTGGAGCAGCTTGTCGGCGACAAGGATGTTGACCATGCCGCGGCCGTCGCGGTCGGTCTTCATGAAATCCTTCAGCGTCAGCGCCGGCTCGCCGAAGAACTTGGTGCCGCCCTGGTTTTCCAGCACCAGGAGCTGCCGCTGGATGGTGCCGACGGTCGCCTTGCTGACGTTGCCGAAGCCCTGGGCGGCCTTGCGAATGGGGGCGAGCGGATCCTGCTCCGCATCCGCTCCCTTCTTCCCGCTATCGGGCACGATGGCGTCGAGCAACGCGCGAAGGTCCTTCATGTCGATCAAGGCAAGACCGGCTTCGTCGGCGACGCGGAAAGCGACGTTGAGCACGCCTTCCTGCACGTCGTTCAGATCGAGCATGCGCGCGAGCAGAAGCGGCCCCATTTCCGTGACGGTCGCCCGCACCGGGTGTCCCTGCTCGCCGAACACGTCCCAAAACACCGTCGAGAACTGGTCGGGCTGGAACGTCAGTCCCATCTCGGTGGCGCGCTTGAGGATGAAATCCTTGGGCACGCCGACCTCGGAGATGCCGGAGAGGTCGCCCTTGATGTCGGACGCGAAGACCGGAACGCCGGCGCGCGCAAATCCTTCCGCCATGACTTGCAGCGACACCGTCTTGCCGGTTCCAGTTGCACCCGTGACGAGGCCGTGGCGATTGGCGAGCGCCAGCGTCAGCCAGGCCTGCTCGTCTCCCTTGCCGACGAAGATCTTGTCGTCGGTGTCGCCGAGCTTGCTGTCCTGTACGGTCATAATTCTCTCTGATCTCTCTGCAGGTCTCGCGTCTTGAGACTCGAATGCACCAGTTCCGTAGTTTAACGCATGTCGTGCGTCGATTAAAACCATTCAACGCGCCATCGATGCGAGCTGGACGTGCGACATTGTCGGACACGAACGGACGGCATCGTTCGAAAGTAGCAACGGCGCGTTCGCACCGCGGCAATTTGTTGCTAATTCCATCTCCGCTCTTGCATCGCTGCAACACTTTTCGCGCGTTCGAGGGTCACACCGGCGTTCATCGCTTGAATTTCACTTCACACCGGCTCAAGATCATTTTTCGAAAGCAATACTCCGGCAAGCAAACCGGCTGAGGGGCGGGCGTTATGGACGAGCTGATCGGACGGCTGGCGACAAACGCCAGCATAGATGGTGCTGTCGCTGAAAAGACCGTCGGCATTATCCTGGGCTTCCTCCGCAGTGAGGGTCCGTCCGACAGCGTGCAGGCCCTCATCGATCAGATTCCCGGCGCGGAAGCCGCGATCGAGGCATCCAGGAGCAGCGGCGGACTATCGCGGCTGATGGGTGGTGGCCTGATGGCGGTCGGCACGCGCCTGATGGGCCTCGGACTTGGCATGTCCGAAATTCAGAACATCGCCCGTGAACTTTTCCGCTACGGCCGAGACAAAATCGGAGCTGATCAGATGGGCAAGATCATCGCGGGGACGCCGGGCCTCAGCCAGTTCGCCTGAAGCCACGCATTTCATATCAAGCATCATGACATATCCGATCTCCGAGATTGAGGGCCTGTCGGCCTTTGCCGCCAACAAGTTGAAGGCGCAAGGAATCCGCACCACCGATGCGCTGCTCGAGGCCGCTTCAACCGTGAAGGGCCGCAAGGCGCTCTCCGCCAAGACCGGCATCAGCGAGCAGCAGCTGCTGGAATGGGCCAACGTCTCCGACTACATGCGCATCCCCGGCATGGGCCGGGCCAAGGTCGGCCTCGTTCGCGCCGCCGGCGTCACCACCGTGCGCGAGCTCGCCTATCGGAATCCGGCCAGGCTCGCCCAGAGCATGCGGGACGCCAACGAGAAGAAAAAGCTCCTCCGCATCCTGCCTTCCGAGAAGTCGGTCGGCGACATCATCGCCAAGGCGAAGAAGCTTCAGCCGAAGATTACGTATTAGCCGCGGGCGAAGCTGGGAAAATAGGTACCGCTGGTCCCAGATCGTCATTGCGAGCGCAGCGAAGCAATCCAGAATCTTTCCGCGGTGACGGTCTGGATTGCTTCGCTGCGCTCGCAATGACGGAGTGTGGGCAAGAACATCGCTCCCTCTTGGGCGCCGGAGCGCATCGGAACGACCGGATCGCACCAGTCCCGTCTTGACTCCCCCTGCCCGACCGCGCAAAGCCACGCGCATGAATGCCTCGCCCTCCCCATCCGTCCCGCCGGCCGGCTCGGCCAGGGCTGACGTGCTAAGGACCCTGCTGGAACGGCCGATTCCAGCGGTGATGGGCGTGCTCAATGTCACCCCGGACTCCTTCTCCGACGGCGGCAAGTTCATCGCGCCCGAGCAGGCGCTCGCGCGAGCCAGAGCCATGATCGCCGATGGCGTCGACATCATCGATATCGGCGCCGAGTCCACCCGGCCCTACACGGGCGCCCAGCCGGTCACGGCGGACGACGAGATCGCCCGGCTGAAGCCGGTGCTGGCAGGCGTGGTGGCCCTCGGCGCGCCGGTTTCGATCGACAGCATGAAGGCGAAGGTGGTGGCCTTCGCGCTCGAGCAGGGCGCGGCGATCGTCAACGACGTCTGGGGCCTGCAACGCGACGCCGCCATGGCACCGCTGGTCGCTGCGAGGGGCGTTCCGGTCATCGTCATGCACAACCGCGACAATGCCGACCCCACCATCGACATCGTCACGGACATGAAAACCTTCTTCCTGCGCTCGCTGGATATCGCGGCAAAGGCCGGCATCGCGCGCGAGAAGATCGTGCTCGACCCCGGCATCGGCTTCGGCAAGACGGCCGAGCAGAGCATGATTGCGCTGGCACGGCTGCGCGAGCTCGAGATGTTCGGCCTGCCGATCCTGGTCGCCGCCTCGCGCAAGCGCTTCATCGCCTCGGTGTCACCGTCGGAGCCATCGGGGCGGCTCGCGGGCTCGATCGCCGCGCATCTGCTCGCCGCGCAGCGTGGCGCAAAAATCATCCGGACCCATGACGTCGCCGAGACCTTGCAGGCCCTGCGGGTCGCGAACGCAATCGAGAGCAAGCAATGACCGATACGATTTTCGTCACCGGCCTGTCGATCCACGCCCGCCACGGCGTGATGGATCACGAAACCGAGGTCGGCCAACGCTTCGTCATCGATCTCGAACTATATACCGACCTGTCGGAGCCTTCGCGCAGCGACAGGCTTGCCGACACCGTGTCCTACGCCGAGGTCGTGGCGACCACGACGGCGGCGTTCAAGAACACCAATTACAAGCTGTTGGAGCGCGCGGCCGGCGCGGTCGCCGATGCCATCCTGTCGCACTTCCCGCGCATTCGCGCCGTGAAGATAACGGTGCACAAGCCGCATGCGCCGATCGCCGCGATCTTCGACGACGTCGGCATCATGCTGACGCGCTCGCGGCATCCCTGATATGGCGAGCGTGCTGATCGCACTCGGCGGCAATGTCGGCGACGTCCGCGCGACATTCGGGAAGGCCATCGCGCATATCTGCGGCATGGCGCAAGCTGCATTGATCGCGCGCTCCTCGGACTATGCGACGCCGCCCTGGGGCGACGAGGACCAGGCGCCTTTCATCAATGCCTGCATCGAGATCGAGACCAGTCTCGATCCGCACGCGCTGCTGTTCGTGCTGCAGAAGGTCGAGAAAAAATTCGGCCGTATCAGGGACAAGGAGCGGCGCTGGGGGCCGCGCACGCTCGATCTCGACATGATCGCTTATGACGATGTCTCCTTGCAGAAGCCCGACCTGACCCTGCCGCATCCGCGCCTGTTCGAACGCGCCTTCGTGCTGGTGCCGTTGGCCGAAATCGCGCCCGAGCGCGTGATATCAGGCATTCGTGTGCGCGACGGGCTTGCCAGCGTCTCGACGCAAGGCATTGAGCGGCTCCCGGATACCGGTTAACCAAAAACAACCGTTTGCAGGGGCGGTCCGTCGTGGCAATTTCGCCTGCGAACAACAAGAGTTTTGGGAGCCTCTCGCCGTATGACCTCCGTGACTGACGACCTGCCGCTGGCGGCGGATTTCCCCAAGGCGACCGTCGAGGATTGGCGCAAGCTGGTCGACGGCGTGCTGAAGGGCGCGCCGTTTGAGAAGCTGGTCGGCAAGACCTATGACGGAATCAAGATCGACCCGCTCTATCCGCGCGCCAAGGGTGTCGCGCCCGTGGCAGGACGGCCAGCGGCTGCGCCCTGGCAGGTCATGCAGCGGATAGACCATCCCGACGCGGCGGTCGCGAATGCACAGGCGCTGACGGATCTCGAGAACGGCGCGACGGGACTTTCACTGGTCTTCGCTGGCGCCAATAGCGCGCGCGGTTTCGGCCTGGAACCGTCGGCCGATGCCGTCGCAAAAGTGTTGAAGGACATTCATCTCGATGCCGGCATTGGCATCGAGCTCGAGATCGGACCGCAATCGCGCATGGCCGCGATCCATGTCGCGGAATATGTGAAGAGCGCAGGCCTCGATCCCGCGGCCTGCAACATCCGCTTCGGCCTCGATCCGCTCGCGGCCGGCGCGGTGTGGGGTCACAGCCCCTATGCCTGGGACGAGATCGTTCCCGCCGTCGCCGGCGCCATCAAGGGCCTCGCTGCGCTGGGCTTCAAGGGGCCATTCACGTCCGCCGACGGGCGCGTGATCCACGATGCCGGCGGCTCCGAGGTGCAGGAGCTCGCCTTCGTGCTCGCCTGCGGCGTCGCCTATCTTCGCGCGATCGAAAGCGCCGGCATTCCGATGGAAGCCGCGCAGGGCATGGTCTACGCGCGTCTCGCCGCCGACGCCAATCAGTTCCTGACCATGGCGAAATTCCGCACCTTGCGGCTGCTGTGGGCACGTATCGAGACGGCGTGCGGGCTCACGCCAAGGCCTCTGTTCATTGCTGCCGATACGGCCTGGCGTATGCTGACGCAGCGCGACCCCTACGTGAACATGTTGCGCGCGACCATCGCAACATTCGCGGCGGGGCTTGCCGGTGCCAATGCGATCACCGTGCTGCCGCATACGCTCGCGCTTGGCCTGCCCGATCCGTTCGCGCGCCGCGTCGCACGCAATACGCAGCTTCTGCTGCTGGAGGAAAGCAACCTCGCCAAGGTCAGTGATCCCGCGGCGGGCGCAGGCGGCATCGAGACGCTGACGGCGCAGCTCTGCGGCGCCGCCTGGGCGCTGTTCCAGGAGAGCGAGAAAGCCGGCGGCGCCTTCGCCGCACTTCAGCAAGGCGTGTTCCAGAGCAAGGTCGCAGTCGCGCGAAAGGCCCGCGACGCCAACATCGCAAAGCGCCGCGACGTCCTGACCGGCGCCAGCGAGTTTCCGAACCTGCATGAGAGCGAGACGGCGGTGCTGAAGGCGATGCCGGTCGCGCTTCCGCCTTACGGTGAACAGAAATACAAGTTCGAGGCGCTGCCACCGATCCGGCTGGCGGAACCGTTCGAGGCGCTCCGCGACAAATCCGATGCGACATTGAAGGCGCGTGGCGCCCGGCCAAAGGTGTTCCTGGCCAATCTCGGCACGCCTGCCGATTTCACGGCGCGCGCGACCTTTGCGAAGAGCTTCTTCGAGGCCGGCGGCATCCAGGCCATCGACAGCGAGGGTTTTGCCGATCCAGCCAAGCTGGCTGCCGCTTTCAAGGCCTCCGGCGCCGCGCTCGCCTGTCTTTGTTCCAGCGACAAGGTCTATGCGGAACACGCCGAAGCCACGGCCAAGGCCCTGCAAACGGCCGGCGGGCGGCATATCTATCTTGCAGGCCGCCCGACCGATGCCGAGGCGACCCTACGCGCAGCCGGCGTCACCGGTTTTGTCTTCGCCGGAGGCGATGCGCTTGCGACACTGCAAGACGCCTATCGACGGATGGAGCAGGCATGAGCGACACCAGCAAAACCGTTCTCACCGGCGGCTGCCAATGCGGGGCCGTGCGCTTTGGCGTCACGACCGCACCGACGAAAATCTCGATCTGCCATTGCCGGATGTGCCAGAAAGCGGCCGGCGCGCCATTCGCTTCCTTTGCCGATATCAACAGGACGGACTTCGCCTGGACCAAGGGACGACCGTCGTTCTTCCGCTCCTCCTCCATCGCCGAACGCGGCTTTTGCGCCGCCTGCGGCACGCCGCTGAGCTTTGGCCGTATCGACGGCGACCGCATCGAGATCATGACCGGCGCTTTCGACCGTCCCGACCGGGTGGTACCGACACGGCAATATGGCAGCGAGTCCCGCCTCGGCTGGGTGGTCGGCATCGCCAATCTGCCGAGCCAGACCACGCAGCAGAATTACGGACCGGAGAAGATGGCAACCATCGTCAGCCATCAGCATCCGGATCATGATTGAGCGTCTATGATATGGTTGAAACCATGAGCCGAATTCCCAATTTCGCTGATGTCGCCTTTGAGCGCAGTGCCACCGCCGCGCCATCAGGCAGCGCCGAACCGTGGCTGACGCCCGAGGGCATTCTGGTGAAGCCTGCTTATGGCGAGGCTGATCTCGCCGGGCTCGACTTCCTCGACACCTATCCGGGCATCGCGCCGTTCCTGCGCGGTCCCTACCCGACTATGTATGTCAATCAGCCCTGGACCGTCAGGCAATATGCCGGCTTCTCCACGGCGGAGGATTCCAACGCGTTCTACCGGCGCAACCTGGCGGCCGGACAGAAGGGCCTCTCGGTCGCCTTCGACCTCGCCACCCATCGCGGCTATGACAGCGACCATCCGCGCGTCGGCGGCGACGTCGGCATGGCCGGCGTGGCGATCGACTCCATCTACGACATGCGCACGCTGTTTGCGGGCATTCCGCTCGACCAGATGAGCGTGTCCATGACCATGAACGGCGCGGTGCTGCCGATCCTCGCGCTCTACGTCGCTGCCGCGGGCGAACAGGGCGTACCTCCCGAGAAACTCTCCGGCACCATTCAGAACGACATTCTGAAAGAGTTCATGGTGCGCAATACCTATATCTATCCGCCCGCGCCCTCGATGCGAATCATCTCGGACATCTTCGCCTACACCTCCACGAAGATGCCGAAATACAATTCAATCTCGATCTCCGGCTATCACATGCAGGAGGCCGGTGCGACGCAGGATCTCGAGCTTGCCTATACGCTCGCCGACGGCGTTGAATATCTTCGCGCCGGCCTTGCCGCCGGCCTCGACGTCGACCGCTTCGCGCCGCGCCTGTCGTTCTTCTGGGCGATCGGCATGAACTTCTTCATGGAAGTCGCCAAGCTGCGCGCCGCGCGCCTCTTGTGGGCCAAGCTGCTCAAGCCGTTCAATCCCAAAGACCCGCGCTCGCTGTCGCTGCGCACGCACAGCCAGACCTCCGGCTGGTCGCTGACCGCGCAGGACGTCTTCAACAACGTGATGCGCACCACCGTGGAGGCGATGGCGGCAACGCAAGGCCACACCCAGTCGCTGCACACCAACGCGCTCGACGAAGCCCTGGCGCTGCCGACCGATTTCTCGGCGCGCATCGCCCGCAACACCCAGCTCTTCCTGCAGCAGGAGAGCGGCACCACCCGCATCATCGATCCCTGGGGCGGCTCGTATTACGTCGAGCGGCTCACGCGCGATCTTGCGGCGAAAGCGTGGAGCCACATCCAGGAGGTCGAGGAGCTCGGCGGCATGGCGAAAGCCATCGAGGCCGGCGTGCCAAAACTGCGCATCGAGGAGGCCTCGGCCAAGACCCAGGCGCGCATCGATGCCGGCAAGCAGGCGGTGATCGGCGTCAACAAGTACAAGCCGACCGACGAGGCTTCGATCGACATCCTCAAGGTCGACAACACCAATGTCCGGCGCTTGCAGATCGACAAGCTGACGCGGCTGAAATCCGAGCGCAACCAGACGGACGTCGACGCCGCGCTCGCCGCGCTGACGCGCTCGGCCGGCGAAGGCAACGGCAATCTGCTTGCGCTCGCGATCGACGCCGCGCGCGCCAAGGCGACGGTCGGTGAGATTTCGGAGGCGATGGAAAAGGTGTTCGGCCGGCACCGCGCCGAGATCAAGTCCATCACCGGCGTCTACAAGCGGGAAGCATCCAGCATGGGTAACCAGGTCGAGAAGGTTCAGGCGCTGATCGACGCTTTCGAGGAGGCGGAAGGCCGCCGCCCGCGCATCCTGGTCGCCAAGATCGGCCAGGACGGCCACGACCGCGGCCAGAAGGTGATTGCATCCGCCTTCGCCGATATCGGCTTCGACGTCGACATCGGGCCGCTGTTCGCCACCGCCGACGAAGCGGCGCGGCAGGCGGTCGAGAACGACGTCCACATCCTCGGCGTCTCCTCCCTCGCCGCCGCCCACCTCACCGCCGTGCCTGAATTGAAGGCCGCGCTGAAGAAGCAGGGCCGCGACGACATCATGATCATCGTCGGCGGGGTGGTGCCGCCGCAGGATTATGATGCGCTCTACGCGGCAGGCGCAGAAGCCATCTTCCCGCCGGGCACCGTGATCGCGGACGCCGCCGAGGAGCTGATCCGCAAGCTGAACGCCCGGCTCGGGCATAGCGAGGCGGCGGAGTAACCGTCGCCGCCGATCTTCCGACACGAAGGATTCCCGCATGACGTCTCGCGCGAACGTTCATGCGCGATCGCGTTCGTGCCGTGGGAAACGCTGAAACCCTAACGGACAGTGAGCGGTCGCTAATGGGATCGCGGACGAGCCCGAGCCAGAGTGCGCGCAAGCGAGTCCGTCCAAGCGGGGATCCAGGAGCCGAACAGGGCTTGCCAACGATCGGCGCCCGCAGGTTCGGTATCGAGGGCAACCGACCATTCGATGAGGGTGCGGTCGCCTTCGACGATCGGGCGCAGATGCATGGTGCCTTGGTAGCGCGTCGGAGCTGGCACTTCGCTTTCCGCTTGGCTTCCCCCTTGGCTCCCGTCATCTTGCGGATATGGCAGCGCTTCGAGACCGGCATAGGTCAAGGTGTGCTGCCGGTCCGAGTGATCGACCAGACGCTGTCGGATCCAGTTTCCGAGGTAGCAGAAGCGCCTGATGGCGCCGACTTCATCGCCGCGCTTGTCATCTTCGATCAGACTCTCGCTCACCCCATCGATGTAAGCGGGGTAGTTGTTGAAATCGCGGATCAGCGACCAGACGTCGTCCAGCGGATGGTCCAGCACGGCGCTGTAATAGGCTTGGGTCATCGGAAGCGTGCCTTTGGTTTTCGTTACGCGCTGAGGTTGGCGACTTGCGCGCGCAAAACCCACCCGATTTCCGACTGCCATCCGATGGCTTTCGCACAACACGTCGATCTCGTTGGTAGCGCTACCTTGCAGCGGCGCCGCAAAGCCGACTAGAATGCCTTCATTGACAAGAGCGCCCGACGTCACGGGCGCCGCTGGGAGGCATTCAATGTCCAAGATTACCCGCCGCGCTTTTGCGGCTTCATCTGCCGCGGTCGCGGCATCCGCCGCTTTGGGGTTCGAGCCCGCACGCGCACAAGCCTATCCAGCGCGTCCAGTCACCGTGATCGTGCCCTGGGGCGCGGGCGGCGGTACTGACGCAACCGCGCGCATTGTCGCAGCCCTGCTGGAGAAGGACCTCGGTCAGCCCTTCAACGTGGTCAACCGCACAGGCGGCTCCGGCGTCGTCGGCCACAGCGCGATCGCGACCGCGCAGCCCGACGGCTACACCATCGGCATGCTCACGGTCGAAATCTCGATGATGCACTGGCAGGGCCTCACCGACCTGACGCCGAAGAGCTACACGCCGCTGGCGCTGATGAACGAGGATCCGCCCGGCATCCAGGTCTCCTCCTCTTCGCCCTACAAGACGGTCAAGGAGCTCGCCGAAGCGATCAAGGCGGCGCCTCCCGGCAAATTCAAGGCCTCCGGCACCGGCCAGGGCGGCATCTGGCATCTGGCGCTGGTCGGCTGGATGCAGGCGATGGGTCTGCCCGCCAACCAGGTTGCCTGGGTGCCGTCGAATGGCGCCGCGCCCGCAATGCAAGATCTCGCCGCCGGCGGCCTCGACCTCACCACTTGCTCAGTGCCGGAGGCGCGCGCCATCATCGAGGCCGGCAAAGCCAGGAGCCTTGCCATCATGGCGCCGGCGCGCAACCCGATCTTCAAGGACGTGCCGACGCTGAAGGAGGCGATGGGGATCGACTACGCGACCGGTGCCTGGCGCGGCATTGCCGGGCCAAAGAACCTGCCGCCGGAGATCGCAACGAAGCTCACCGCGGCGCTGAAGAAGGTCTACGACTCCGCCGAGTTCAAGGACTTCATGAGCAATCGCGGCTTCGGCACGGTGTGGGGCGATGCCGGCCATTTCGCTGGCTTCATGGACAAGGGCGACGCCCAGATGGGCGAGGCGATGAAGGCGGCGGGCCTGAGCAAGGCGTGATCCGCTACTGCGACGCTCTGATCGCCTCTCCCCGCTTGCGGGGAGAGGGAGCGCTTCTTTCATAGGACTTCTCCCATGCGTCTTCCCGACTCCGTCACGGGATCGTTTCTCGTCGTGCTCGGCGCTGCCGCCGCCTATGGCGGCTGGATCTTGCCGCCGGTGCCCGGGCAGCCGGTCGGCCCCAACGTGTTTCCGCTGGTGATCGGTTGCGGCCTTGCGCTATGCGGGCTCGCGATCGTGTTCGGCATCGGCCATTCCTTCGAGGAGGAGGAAGAGCTGGTCCCGCTGGAGGACGGCCAGGCGGCCGCGCCGCCGCCTGCGCAGGGCAGGCTCTACGGCCTGCGCGCACTGCTGCCGCCGGCGCTACTGCTGTTCTACGTCTTCGCGGCGGACCGGCTCGGCTTCATCATCACCGCGGCGATCATGGTCTACGTGACCTCGACCGCGTTAGGGGCGAAGTGGAAGCTGGCGCTGCCGCTCGCGGCGCTCTCGCCGCTCGCCATCCACCTCATCTTCGGCAAGCTGCTCCGCGTGCCGCTGCCGGTCGGCCTGCTGCCGACGCCCTGGTAATCCCATGCTGAAAACCCTGATTGATGCGTTCGCGCTGATCTCCACCTGGGAGGTCATCATCGCGATGTTCGCCGCTTCCGTGTACGGGCTGGTGATCGGCTCGCTGCCCGGCCTGTCGGCAACGATGGCAACCGCCCTGCTCGTCCCCGTCACCTTCTACCTGTCCCCGATCGCGGCGATCGCAACCATCGTCGCGGCCTCCTCGATGGCGATCTTCTCCGGCGACATTCCCGGCGCGCTGCTGCGCATTCCCGGCACGCCCGCGTCCGCCGCCTATGCCGACGAAGCCTATGCGATGACGCGCAAGGGCCAGGCCGAGCTCGCGTTAGGTGCCGGCGTCTGGTTCTCCGCGGTCGGCGGCATCGCCGGCGTGCTGTCGCTGATGATCCTGGCACCGCCGCTCGCCGAGATCGCGCTGTCGTTCTCGACCTTCGAATATTTCTGGCTGGCGCTGCTCGGCCTGATGTGCGCCACGCTGGTGGCGCGCTCCTCGCCGGTGAAGGCGATCGCCGGCATGTTCATCGGCCTCTTGGTTTCCTGCATCGGGATCGAGAATCCCGGCGGCGTGCCGCGGTTCACCTTTGGGATCACCGACCTGTTCGGCGGCATCGAGCCGATCCCGGCGCTGGTCGGCGTGTTTGCGGTCGCGCAGGTGATGCGGGCGATGCTGACGCCCGAGCCGCCGCCGTTGCCGCGGCGCAAATTCGGAAGCATCATGGCCGGCCAGTGGAAGCTGACCAAGCTGTATCACTGGCAGATGACGCGCGGGAACATCGTCGGCATCATCATCGGCGTGCTGCCGGGCGCCGGCGCCGACATGGCCGCCTGGGTCTCCTATGCGATGTCGAAGCGCTTCTCCAAGGAGCCGGAGAAGTTCGGCACCGGCCATGTCGAGGGCCTGGTCGAGGCCGGCGCCAGCAACAATGCCAGCATCGCCTCCGGCTGGGTGCCTTCGCTGCTGTTCGGCATCCCCGGCGACACCATCGCCGCGATCGCGATCGGCGTGCTCTACATGAAGGGCCTCAATCCCGGCCCGACGCTGTTCACCGAGAAGGCGTCGAGCATGTATGCGATCTACCTGATGTTCATCATCGCGAACATCATGATGATCCCACTCGGCATCGCCATGATCCGGGTCGCGGCCTACATCCTGCTGGCGCCGCGCTCCACCGTGATGCCGATCATCATGCTGTGCTGCGCGGTCGGCTCGTTTGCGATCGGCAACAACATGTTCGGCGTCGTCACCGTCGCCGCCTTCGGCGTGATCGGCTACGTGATGGAGGCGAACGGCTATCCCGTCGCCGCGATGGTGCTCGGCATCGTCATGGGCACGATGGTCGAGCAGGCCTTCGTCACCTCGCTGATCAAGTCGGACGGCAGCATCCTGCCGTTCTTCGAACGCCCCGTCGCAGCCATCCTCGCCGCGATGGCGATCGGCGCCCTGCTCTGGCCGGTGATGGTGTGGGTGTGGCGCAAGGTGAAGCCGCCTCAGACGGCGGCGGCAACGGGCCGGTGATATGGGGCGAGCGGCCCCCGCCTGCCCGGCCGGGGAGGTTTGAGCTGGCTCCGCTATTGCTGGGCCGAGCCGCACCCCTGTGCTAGTGTCCGATCATGACCGAGGTCGCTGACATTCCACTCCAGACGCTTGTCGGGAAGCTCCGAGAGCTCGCTCCCGCCCTGAAGGCTGCGGGTGTCACGCGGCTTTACCTTTTCGGGTCTCGCGCGCGCGGCGACGCTGGGCCTGACAGCGACCTCGACGTACTGGTCGAGACGACCTCGCGCGAGGAGGTGCCGCGGTTCGACTATTTCAAGGTCCTGCGCCTGATCGAGGACCATGTCGGCCTTCGAGCGCAGATATCGATGCGAGACTTGCTGAAGCCGCGCATGGCTGAGCGGATCGCGGACGATCTGGTCGAGGTTTTCTGAATGCCGCCGACCGTCGAAGACCGGCTGCGAGATATTCTTGGCGCCATCACAGACATCGAAGGCATCGCAAAGGGCCTCACCTTCGACCAGTTTGTCTCCGAAAAGACCTCACGCCTCGCAATCGAACGCCTTCTCGAGATCATCTGCGAGGCATCGAGATTCATCCCGGATGAGGTCAAGCGAGGCGAACCTGGGATCGACTGGCGCAAGATGATCGACTTCGGAAATCTTCTGCGTCACGCTTACCACGAGACCAAAGCCGAAATTGTTTGGGACATCATCCAAGCCCACCTTCCACCGTTGAAATCCTGCGCTGAAAAACACATTCGCATGTCAGGCCGTTAGTGGCTGGACGCGAAGGCAATGATGACCAATCCCAAATCCATCGACATCAAATCCCTCGCCCGCGACCTGCGAGCCGGCAGCCGCGCCGCGCTGGCGCGGGCCATCACGCTGGTGGAGAGCCGGCGCAGCGACCATCAGGCGCTGGCGCGCGAGCTGGTGCAGATGCTGCTGCCCGACACCGGCAAGGCGGTGCGCGTCGGCATCACGGGATCACCCGGCGTCGGCAAGTCCACCACGATCGACGCGCTCGGCACTTACCTGATTGAGCAAGACCACAAGGTCGCGGTACTCGCGGTCGATCCGTCCTCGGCACGCAGCGGCGGCTCGATCCTCGGCGACAAGACGCGGATGGCGCGGCTGTCGGCTTCCGACGATGCGTTCATCCGCCCCTCGCCGTCCTCGGGCACGCTCGGCGGCGTTGCCGCGAAAACGCGCGAGGCCATGCTGCTGTGCGAGGCGGCCGGCTTCGATGTCGTCCTCGTCGAGACCGTCGGCATCGGCCAGTCCGAGACCGCAGTCTGCGACATGACCGACTTCTTCCTCGCCTTGATGCTGCCGGGCGGCGGCGACGAGCTGCAGGGCATCAAGAAGGGGCTGGTCGAGCTCGCCGACATGATCGCCATCAACAAGGCCGACGGCGACAATCTCAAGCGCGCCAAAATCACCGCCGCCGACTATCGCGGCGCGCTGCATATTTTGGCGCCGCGGTCCGAGCATTGGCATCCGCCGGTCGAGACCTATTCGGCGCTGACCGGCGACGGCATCGCAAAGATCTGGCAGAAGGTTGTGGATCACCGCAAGGCGATGAACGCGTCCGGCGATTTCGCCGCACGACGGCGCGATCAGCAGGTGAAGTGGATGTGGTCGATGCTGGAGCAGCGCATGCTGGCGCGGCTGCGCAGCGAGGCGTCGGTGCGAACCAAGGTCCGCAAGATCGAGGCTGAAGTCGCCGCCGGCCATCTGACGCCGGCGCTCGCCGCCGAGCAGATCTTGGAGTTGCTGCAATGAACGCAAAGCTCCGCGTTCTCCTCACGGGCTTCGGCTCCTTCCCCGGCGCACCCTATAACCCGACCCAGCCGCTGGTCGCGCGGCTGGCGCAACTGCGCCGACCGGCGCTCGACGGGGTCGAGATATCAAGCCACATCTTCCCGGTGACCTATGCCGCGGTCGACCGGCAATTGCCTGACGTGCTCGCGGCACAAAAGCCCGACGCGCTGCTGATGTTCGGTCTCGCCGCACGCACGCCCTACCTGCGGATCGAGACCCGCGCGCGCAACGCCGTCACCATGCTCTGGCCCGATGCCGCCAACACCCGCTCGAGCAAGCGCGGCATTGCCGGTCATGCGGATGCGATGATGTTCGGTCCGCATACGGCAAGGCTGCTGCGCGCCGCGCGCCTCACCGGCATCGACGCGCGTTCTTCGCGCGATGCCGGCGCCTACCTCTGCAACTATCTGAGCTGGCGCGCGATCGAGAATGTCAGGGCGGGCGGACCACAGCTTGCCGCGTTCATCCACATTCCCCTGCTCGCGCGCAGCGGCGCGGTGCGACGCAAGGGCGCGCCGCGGATCACGCTGGAGCAACTGGTGGATGCCGGCGAGGCGATGCTGATGGAGATGGTGGGGCTAGCGCGAAAGGCGCGGAACACTACGGCTTCGTAGGGTGGGCAAGGGCGCGCTTGCGCCGTGCGCACCATGCGTTCGCGTTGGTGGTGACAAGGTGGGCACGCTTGTGCTTTGCCCACCCTACGGCGCCGTCCTTGCGTAAACATTTAACCCTACCGCGAACAATCCCGACGCCCTGGGCCGCGCTGCGCTACCTAACCGCTGCGGACATCTCCCGCGTCCGCCGGAGGACGCGTCATGGACCTCAATCGCCGCCATCTCATCGGAGCTTCGACCGCTGGCATCGCCGGTGCACTCGCCATGCCGGCTGACCCTGCGCGCGCGGCGCCGCTGACGTCCCTGCTCGGCCGCGATGTCACACACTATGGCGTGCGGCCAGGCAGCGGCGAGGATCAGACGCGAGCGCTTCAGCGTGCAATCGACGAGACCGCGCGGGCGCAGGTGCCGCTCGCCTTGCCCCCCGGCATCTATCGGACCGGTCTGTTGCGGCTTCCGAACGGCGCGCAATTGATCGGCGTGCGCGGCGCGACCAAGCTCGTCTTCACAGGCGGAGCGTCAGCGATCCAGAGTGACGGTTCCGACGCGATCGGCCTCACCGGCATCACCTTCGACGGCGGCGGCATTCCGCTGCCGACGCGGCGCGGACTGATCCACGTTCTCGGCGGCCGCGACGTTCGCATCACGGATTGCGCGATCATGGGCTCGGGCGGCAGCGGCATCTGGCTCGAACAAGTGTCCGGCGATATTTCCGGCAATATCTTCACAAATATCGCGATGACGGCGGTGGTCTCATTCGATGCCAGGGGCCTCAGCGTGTCCCGCAACACCATCACCGGCACCAACGACAACGGCATCGAGATCCTGCGCACGGCGATCGGCGATGACGGCACGCTGGTCGCCGATAACCGCATCGAGGACATCAAGGCCGGTCCCGGCGGCTCCGGCCAGTACGGCAACGCCATCAACGCCTTCCGTGCCGGCAATGTGATCGTGCGCGGCAACCGCATCAAGAATTGCGATTATTCCGCGGTGCGCGGCAACTCCGCCTCGAACATCCACATATCAGGCAACAGCGTCAGCGACGTGCGCGAGGTCGCGCTCTATTCCGAGTTCGCGTTCGAAGCCGCTGTCATCGCCAACAACACGGTCGATGGCGCCGCCGTCGGCGTCTCCGTCTGCAATTTCAACGAGGGCGGCCGCATCGCGGTGGTCCAGGGCAACATCATCCGCAATCTGATCCCGAAGCGGCCGATCGGCACCGCGCCGGACGACGATGCCGGCGTCGGCATCTACATCGAGGCTGATACCTCGGTGACCGGCAACGTGATCGAGAACGCGCCGTCCTACGGCATCGTAGCCGGCTGGGGCAAATATCTGCGCGACGTCGCGATCACGGGCAACGTGATCCGCAAGGCGCTGGCCGGTGTCGGCGTTTCCGTGATGCCGGGCGCAGGCACTGCACTGGTTAACAACAACATGATCTCCGAGACTCCGCGCGGCGCCGTGGTCGGGCTGGACCATGCGCTGGCGGTGACGTCGGATCTCTCAGCCGATGGCGCCCAGCGGTTCGCGCAGGTCGTGGTTGGCGGGAATGCGGTGCGAAGGTAGGCGTGCGGCCGGCTGCTCGCGCCTCAGGATGACGGATTGAACGGAGCGCGACTTCGCGAAAAGCTATTCGGCACCACACTCGAAAGTTGTCGAGCCTAATCTTGACAACAAGCATGCTGCCGTCATCCTGAGGTGCGAGACACGTGGCGCAAATGCGCCACGTGGGGAGCCTCGAAGGATGATGTTGTGGGCATCCATGTCTACATGCTGCGCTGCGCGGATGGCTCCTTCTACATCGGAAGTGCCACGGGCGAGGACACGTCCAAGCGGGTTGATGAGCACAATGCGGGAGCTCATCAAGGGTACACCTATTCGAGACGCCCCGTTGTTCTGGTGTGGTCCGAGCATTTCGATCGGATCACCGACGGCATTGCGGCCGAGCGGCAGCTCAAGGGATGGAGCCGCGCCAAGAAGGAAGCGCTCATTCGCTCGGATTGGGGATCGGTGAGCCAGCTTGCGCGTCGGCGCAGGGGAGCGCCAAGGTCAAAGAAGTAGTCGCTGGTGAGGCGGCAGATGGGCCGTGCATCCTTCGAGGCTCTCCATGGGACGCGTCGCGTCCCATGCCTCGCACCTCAGGATGACGGAATTGGAGAGGACGCGGGTCCTTCTCCTGAGCGCCCCGCTAGAACGCGTTTCGCAGCAGCGGGTACTTGGCTTCCAGGCCGTCGAGGCTGAAGGTGAATTCGACGACCCGCTCGGGGGCGGCGACGATTTCGGTTGCGGGCGGAGTGAACTGCTGCAGGAGCGCTGCCAAGGCAGCGGGCGGCCTCACAACAGGCGCGGTGAGTGGCGCCATCGCGGCGGGCGTGGCCACCGGCGGCCTCACAACAGGTGCGGTTAGCGGCCCCCTCGCAGCGGGAGCCTTGAGCGGCGGCATGACGGCAGGGGCGGTGAACGATGCCACCGCGGCGGGTGCCGTCGCCGGCGCCATAGCGGGCGGTACGGAGAGCGGTGCGATCGGGACGTCCGTGATCTCGGCGAGAACGTCCAGCTTGGGATCGAGCCTGACCGGCACGGCGGTCTCGGGCGCAATGTGGACGGCCTTCGGCTGCACGGTCTGCGCCTGTTGCTCGCACGGAAACACGCGCGGCATCGTCGCTGGCGACCAGCCGAAGGCAGGCGTGACGCTCGCGGCCGCTGCGGCGACGTCCGCACCGGTTGCAAGCGCCCGCCAGGTCTGGACTGCGCGCTTGGCTTCCTGGATGTTTTCGAGGAAGGCGATCTCGGAGTGGTAGCGGCGCCAGCGCCCGGTCTCGAACATTTCGGAGAGATGTTGCAGCCGTTGCTCGGCGAGAGCGCACCAGCGTGCCGCAATGTCGCGGCTAACGGCCAGGTCGCGACCAGTCATGTCGCGAACAGCCTCTTGGCGATGTGTCATGAACCAGCCCGTCAGGAGAAAACACGGACGCGGGGGACGCAACGCACACGAATCAATTTAGACGCGACATGATTATTTTGTGGAAAAGTTTTGACTTGTCCAGCGACGACACCGCGTTCGTCATCAAACTCCGTACTCGTGCGGAGATTTGCTGTGTTTTCGAGTCAAGCTTCGCACAAGCATAACGGGCCTGCGGCGTGCCGGGCGAACGATCGCCACCAACACAGGGTGCGATCCTTCAACCGCAAGCTGAACGAGCGCGAGGCTTGAAAAAATCGGATGTCGAGAGCTTCGGTTCTGATTGAATCAGAACCGAAGCTCTAGATTCTTGTTTTGACGCGTTTTCTTGACGCGAACCGGGTATCCACTTCGCTCGAAAACGCTCTGAAAAGAAAAGACCCGTCCGGGGGGACAACCGGACGGGTCGAGCCATATGGGCGCTTGGGGTGGATGGGCGCTCGCGCCTGATATGACCTATGGGGAGGGATGACCGCTCCCACATAATTTGGTCGTGGCAGCTGGCTGAACGTTCAACGCGGCGCTTGCTTTTTTGAGCTTCGGCCGGCGCGCATCTTTGTCGCAGCCGCTATCGCGCCGCCGGCCTATCCGCTTGAGAAATCGTAGATTTATCGTCTGCGCTCGACAACGAGGGTTGTTCTATCGCGCGTATGCCCGGCTCCTCGCGACGCTTGCCGGCATCTTCACGTTTTGTTGTACCCGATGCCGCCGCGACTGGCGTCGCGCTGTCGGCGGGAACGGCCATGACCGCGGCAAACGCATCGGCCTCGCCATCGCCGAATAGATCATCACGGCCGGGTGAACCGAGGTCGCGCGCAGTCCTCGCCAGGGTCATGCGCAGCGCTTCCGGCTTCAAGGCGTGGTTGCGCTCGAGCAGCAGCGCCGCGACGCCGGAGACATAGGCGGCCGAGAACGAGGTTCCGGACGTCATCTGATATTTGCCGTCGGGCGCCGGCAGGAAGATGTCGACGCCGGGGGCTGCGACCGCGATGTGGTTGCCACGGTTGGAGGCGGTAAACAGCCTGTCCTGCTGATCGGTGGCGCTGACCGCGATCACGTTGGGATTGGCGGCGGGATAGAGCGGCGGCGATTTCGCGCCGGCATTGCCGGCGGCCGCAATCAGCACCAGCCCGCGCGCAGCGGTCGCAGCGATGGCGCGTTCGATCACCGCGTCCTTCGGACCGGCGAAGCTCATGTTGACGATCTGCGCGCCGTGCTCGGCGGCATGATTCAACGAGCGCAGGATGACGTAGGACGAGCTCTCGGCGCCACCGGCGGTGCCGCCGAAGGCGCGGATCGCGATGATGCGCGCCTCGGGCGCGCTGCCCATCAGCCGGGCATGCGCCACGATCGCGCCCGCGATACCGGTGCCGTGAACGTGCGGCCCCTCGGCGCTGCCGAGCGCATCGAAATTGTCGGCGATGGAATTGGCCAGTTCGGGATGGCTGGCATCGATGCCGGAATCGATCACGGCAACCGTGACGTTGGCGCCGTGCGCCAGCGTATGCGCTTGCGGCAGGCGGAGCTTCGTCAGCGCATATTGCGCAGGATCGCCCTCGCTCAAAGGCGTCGACTTCTGGTCCTGGAGCACATATCGGAAGTTCGGCTGGAGCGAGCGCACGCTGCCGTCGGCCGCGAATTCGCGCCGCACCGTCTCGTACGGCCGGCCGTCGGTGATGCGGAACAGGCCGAAAGTGGCTCCGATCAGGGGGAAATCCTCGGAGGCGATGCGCGTCAGGCCGTGGCGGCGCGCAAGCTCGTCGGCCTCGACGAGCGACAGCGCACCGTCGATCTCGGCGACGAATTCGTTGGCGAAGCTGCGCAGGTTCACCGCGGCCGGCGCGTTGTTGCGGCGGCCATTGGCGGCGCTTTTCTTGCCTGATTTTCCACTGCCCTGGCCACCTGCGCTCGACTGCGCCAGGCATTCGCCGCCGGCATCGCGATAGGGTGCGGTGCAGGCCGGATAGAGGTTCGGCGAATAGCGCGCATAGGGCAGCACCGGCGTCGGCCGCACGCGCGACGTCGTGGTGTGGGGGATGGCCGCGATCGTCCGCGGGCCGCGGTCGACGCTGACCGCGCGCGCAGCAATGCTGGGGCTGACACGCGGGGCAATACTTGGAGAGATGGTCGGCGTGCGCGAGGGAACGCTGATCGTGGGCGTGCGCATGATCGCCTGCGCCCGTGCAACCTCGGCGCCGAGACAGGCTGTGAGCAACAGCGCGGCTCCGACCGACGAAGCGTAGACCCCGGCGCGTCCCCTGTTCTCGGACTTGCGCGTCATCGGTTCAGCGGCGCGTTCAGGGCGTCGCGACGGCCAGATTGACGAACTTCTCGCGCTGGATCTTGCCGAGCAGCGAGGCGAGCTCGTCCTGGCTCATCGCCTTGTCGAATTGGACGCGGAACATGCCGCCCTTGGTACCGTCGATGATCGAGGCGTGATAGCTGTCGAGCAGCGCGGTGATGTCGGCGACGCGCGCCTCGGGCGTGAAACGCACCAGCGCGCGCGCCGGCGCGGCCGTGCTGCCAAGTTCGCGTGTGATCGGCGCGCTGGTCGAGAGCGAAGCCGTCTGGAAGGTGGCCGGCTGGTTCTTCATCATCACGGCGCCGATGATGCCCGCCTGCAGCACGAGTGCGACGGCGCCAAGGCCGGCCGACCAGGCCAGCGTGCGCGGCGACAGGCTCGCGAAGAACGTCGAGATGCGCGCCGACAGCGGCAGCGGGCCGGCCACCCGCGCCGGCTCGGCGTCGATTGCGGCGAACAGCGTCTGCATCGCGCGCGCCGAGGGCGCACCCAGGCTCTCGTTCAGATGGATGGTCTCTTCGTACTCGCCGCGGATCGCGGCATATTGCCTGGCAAGCTCCGGATCGCGCGCCAGCGCTTCCTCGACGCGGCGGGCATCGCGCGCGTTCAGCGTGCCGGCGGCATGCCACGGCAGCAGCAGTTCAATTTCACTGGGCTCTTGCTCCAGCATCTTCTTGCTCAAAGCCATCATGGCCAGCCTCGTTCAACGCCGGCTGCCTTCAGCAGTTCGGCCAGTTTCTTGCGCGCGTAGAACAAGCGCGTCTTCACAGTGTTCTCCGGTATCCCGACGATTTCGGCCACTTCTTCCACGGACTTCTCGTGGTAGTAGACAAGATCGACGATCTCCCGGTGTTCCGGCGAGAGCCCCGTCAGACACTCCCGCAACGCCGCACTGGTATCTTTCTTCTGCGCCGCCGTTTCCGGATTGTCGGACGTATCCTCGATCGCGTTGGCGGCTTCTTCGTCTAACTCGAAATCCTTCCTGCGCCGGAGCGCAGACAGGGCCTTGAATCGGGTGATGGCCAGCAGCCAGGTGGAAACGGCGGATCGGCCCTCGAACTTGCCGGCTTGACGCCAGACGTCGAGAAATACCTCGCTGATGAGGTCTTCCGCCGCCTGCTCGTCCCGCACGAGCCTCAATCCGAACCTGTAAACCCTGACATGGTGCCGCCCGTACAGCACCTGCATGGCGAGCCGGTCGCCTTGAGCGATCCTGGCGATCAGGACCTCGTCCGAAGCCGCCTGTGTCACGCTCAAATGCCGTCTCGCAAAGTTGGTCGGGTCGGTGCGACGGACGGTTCGACGGCAGGGACGAAATTCTTCAGGCTACCGCAGTCATACGGAAGCTTGTGTGATCTACCCCACATACGTGCATTTTCCGTATTCCGCCCGCGGCGGTGGGCCATCTTGGTCCAGATCGGTAGCATAATACTGAAATTTTTCCCCGGCGGAAGGCCGATCCGGCACAGGCGGCGCGGCCAAGACTGGATCCATAGCAGCCCTGCACGACGTATGTCTCGCAAACCCCCGTTTTGGCTCGACCGTATCGCACCCGATGCCTAATCGCCGGCAAATCTTCTTGCCGGCCGATATCCCCCTGTTCCGCGCTGCACGGTTCGGATTCGGTTTCGAAGGATACCAAACCTAAAGGCTTGCCACGTAGATTTTTGAGCTGACATCGACCATTGGCGGGACAATGACCACGGCCGCGACGTCCTTTCCGGAGAGGAATGCCACTGAAGTCGCGGATCTCGTCCTCGCGCCCGAGGCTACCGCGCCCGAAGTCCGCATGCGCCGGGTCCGGCAGCGCCGCCAGATGTATATCGGCCAGGTCGCGAGTTACTCGCTCGGCGCCTCCGTCCTGCTGCTCTACGCCTATGACGGCACGATCTCCCTCGACGTCGCCTCGCTGTTCTGGTTCGGCGGGCTCCTGACCATCGGTACGTTCGCCGTGCTGTCGGAGGCTGGCGTCGGCGACAGGTTCACCGACCATTATCTCACCGTTTTCCAGATCTCGGCGCATATGGCGCTGCAGTTCGTGTTCCTGCTGTCGGTGCCGACCATCGGCGTCACCTTCATCAGCGTGCTGTTCCTGATTTTCGCCTTCGGCACGCTGCGCATGACCTCGGCACAGGCGATGCTGACCTGTGCGATCGCGACCTCCGGCCTTGCCGCGGTCTTCCTCGCGACCGACCTGCCGATTGGCCTACCCGTCGCAACGCGGCTGCAGCGGACCGCCTCCATGCTGTGCTTCGCGCTGGTGATCGGCCAGTGCGCCTGTCTCGGCCTGTTCGGCGCCACGCTGCGCAAGATCCTGTATCGGCGCAGCATCGAGCTGAAGGCGGCCTATCAGCGCATCGAGGAATTAGCCGAGCTCGACGAGCTCACCGGTTCCTACAACCGCCGCTGCATCATGCGGCTTCTCGATGCCGCGATCGAAAATTCCCGGCAGGCATCGACGCCTTGCGCGATCGCACTGATCGATCTCGACTGGTTCAAGCGCATCAACGACGCTCACGGCCACCCCGTCGGCGACGAGGTGCTGCGCACCTTCGCGATCACCGTTTTCGCCAACATCCGCCCGGCCGACTGCTTCGGCCGCTACGGCGGCGAGGAATTCCTGCTATTGCTGCCGGGGACCGATCGCGACGCGGCGTCGCGCATGCTCGAGCGTGTGCGCGGTATCGTCGCCGATCTAGATTGGAGCGCATTCTCTCCCGGCATGCGCGTGACCATTTCCGCAGGCGTCGTGACGCTGCGCGACGTTGATACTGCCGACACGTTTCTCGCGCGCGCCGACAGCGCGCTCTATTCCGCCAAGGCGCAAGGGCGCAACCGCATTGCAACGAGTTGACCAATTCATTTTCTCCGGCACGTGAGAAGTCGTCGCCGGACAGAACGCTCCAGGACAGGGCAATGATATTGAAATCCGTAAAACCATCCGAGAATTTGCTTGAGGAACTGCAGTCCGCGCTCTCGCACGGCACCGTTGCGCGCCGGGTCGAGACGCTGCGCCGCGTCACCGATCTCTTCGTCGGCAACGCGATGGATTATTCCGACGACCACATCCGCGTGTTCGACGACGTATTCCAGTGCCTGATCGAGCAGATCGAGACATCGGCCAGGGCGCTGCTCGCCGACCGCCTCGCACCGATCGCGGCCGCGCCGCCAAAGATCATCCGCACGCTGGCGCTCGACGAGGTGATCGAGGTCTCCGGGCCCGTGCTGTCGAAATCGGAACGGCTGGACGAGGCGACCCTGATCGAGGTCGCACGCACCAGAGGCCAGGCGCATCTGAAGGCGATTTCGCTGCGACGGGTGCTGTCGGAGGCGCTCACCGACGTGCTGATGATGCGCGGCAACGAGGACGTGGTGCAGTCGACCGTCAGCAATCCGGGCGCGCGCCTCTCCGAGGGAAGTCTCACCGATCTCGTCACCCGCGCCGAACGCGACGACGACCTCGCCACCTGCATCGGCTTGCGGCCCGACCTGCCGCGTCATCACTATTTGAAGCTGGTCGCGAAAGCCTCCTTGAGCGTGCGCAGGAAGCTCGAGGCCGCACACCCCGAGCTTGCGGACGAAGTGTCGAGCGTGGTCCAGGAAGCGGCTCAGCGGGTCCGCGCCGCCGCCACGACCAGGCAGACCGAGATGGCGCGCGCGCTGGTGAAGTCGCTGCACGAGGACGGCCGCCTCAACGAGCTCCAGGTCACCACCTTCGCCGAGCAGGGCAAGTTCGACGAGACCAATGCGGGGCTCGCCGCGCTCGCGGGCGTCGCGGTCGAGACCGCCGAGTCCATGATGATCGAGAGCCGGACCGAGGGCGTGATGATCCTCGCCAAGGTCGCGGGAATGTCGTGGCCGAGCGTGCGCGCGATCATCGCCATGCGCGAGAAGCTCTCCGGCGGCTCGCAGACCGACATGCTGACACAGCGCGACACCTACGAGGCCCTGCGCTCGTCGACCGCGCAGCAGGTGCTGCGCTTCCACCGCATGCAGCAGAACCCGACGCCGGCGACGTGACGCCCGACAACTAGTAGCGCAGGACCCTGGAGCCGACCGCGGCGCCGATCGCGGTCACTACCGCGGTCGCGATCGTGTACCAGGTCGCGACGAACAGCGGGGAATCGTCCGTGCAATGCGAGGCGTAGAGCGTCGCGGCGAGCCCGGCCGAAACCAAACCGGCGAGCGCGCCGGCGAGCGCGGGGCGCGTCGGCGCACCGTGGCGCAGGCCGAACATCGCCCCCGCAAGCAGCGGCAGCGACATCGCGGGGATCGCGAACAGGCATACCCTGGAGTTCTTGCCCATCAAGCGCATCGTCATCGGCATCGCCGGCGCCATCATCGCCTCACTGCCGATCGCCACGACAAGCAGTCCGACGGGGAGCAGCAAGAGCCAGCCCCAGCCGCGCAGCAGGGCTTCGGGACGCGACAGATGCAGGCTGACGATGATGGCGGGGATCGCGAGCGAGAGCGTCACCGCGAACTTCATGTCGAAGAACGGATTGCCCATCGCGCTCATCACGTCCGGCCGCACGCCGAGGAAGGTCGCGAAGATCAGGATCGACAGGGGCGCAGCCACCAGCAGCGCCATGGTCAGCACGGCGCCGACGCGCGGCGCGCGATGGACGTTGTCGGCCGCGAGCGAGCGAATGAGTTGATCGGTATCCATGACTAGTGGTTCCGCAGTTTGGCGGTCAGTGCAGCAAGTCCGCGATGCAGCGCGACCCGCACCGCGCCTTCGCTCATCGCAAACTTTGCCGCGGTATCCTTGATCGAGGCGGCCTCGACCGCGATCGACTGCAACACGTCGCGCTGGCGCTGCGGCAGGGTGCTCAGCTGTGCGGCGACCTCGCCCGCCGACGCCGTCTCCTGCGGCGCCTCGCCCGGCAGCGTCTCGGCAAAATCGTCGATGTTGACGAAGACGCGCCTGCCGCGCCGCCTGAGCGTATCGATCAGCTTGTTGCGGGCGATCGCGAACAGCCAGGGCGCGAAGGGGGCTTCGCTGTCCCAGGTGTGCCGCTTCAGATGCACCGCCAACAGAATCTCCTGCACGATATCCTCGGCCTGGTCGGGAGGCTGGCCAGCCCGCGCCAGTCCACGCCTCGCAGCAGCGCGCAGCACCGGCGTGACAGCCTTCAACAGGCGATGATACGCCGCATCGTCGCCTGCCATGGCCGACCGCATCAGGCCGGTCCATTCATCCTCACGTCCGCGCACGCGCGCCCCTCACCATGCAATTCGGCCGCTCTTTCAATTTGTTACCCGGCACCCGCGCGATCACAAAGTTGTGATCAAAGCGAGCCGCCGTATCCGGTGCGGCCGTAAGAGCCCGCGACGGCTCATAACACCGATCCGTCCGGCCTGCATCCGGCGGGCGGCCGCAACGCGGGGTTGCCCCGTTTTTGCCCGGTGTGGCCCGAAGATTCCCATTTTCTGCCCCGCTGTGGTCACGCCCCGGGGTCTCTGTTCGGCCCTGGGACGGGTGGAATTGGGGAGATCTCATCATGATCAAAGCCAGCGGGCGCGCCGCCCTGATCCTTCTCGCCGGACTTTTCTTGCTCTCCGGGGGCGTTGCACAGGCAGCGCCGGGTTCGGCCGAAAAAAGCAAATCAGACAGCGCTGACAATCAGGCCGACACGGCCAAGCCGAGCAAGCATCGGCACCACGAGTCGCGTCGCACCGGCAGCAAGACGGCGGCGCAGAAATCCTCCGACGACAAGGCCGACAAGAAAGACGTCGCGGCAAAGGCCGATGAGGCCAAGATCGAGAATAAGACCGGCAATGACGTGCCGGCCTCGAACCAGATGCCGCCGGAAATCGCCAACGCCAATGCGCAGCTCGCCGCCGCCGATACGCCGACCGCGGCTGCGGCCTCCGCGATGACGGGCCGTGCCAACGACAACGTCCAGGCAGCGGCCGATGATACCGCCAACAAGGCCGCTCAGGGTGCCGAGACCCAGGTCATGGCCCCCGATCAGCTCAACGACATCGACCGCGCCCTGCAGCAGGACAACCCGCCGGCGCAAAAGGCGGTGATCGCCGCAACCGAAGCGCAGCCGCGGCCCGCGCCGGTAATGGCCAGCAGCCAGCAGAGCTCGGCCTGGGACCAGAGCTCGCTGATCGGCAAGATCTTCATCGGCGTCGGCACGCTGCTGACGCTGGTCTCGGCGGCGCGCATGTTCATGGCCTGATTGCCAGTTCCGCCAGGACGCGCCCAGCGCGTCCGGCGGCCGGCCCCCTTGAAGCCCCCCGCGCCAGCGGGCACATTGCCCGCCCAATCAAACGCGTGGGTGGAGCATGAGCACGTTCGAACACATCATCGTCGAAAGCAAAGGCGCGGTCGGCATCGTGAAGCTGAACCGGCCGAAGATGCTCAACGCGCTCTCCTTTGGCGTCTTCCGCGAGATTGCGGCGGCCATCGACGATCTCGAGGCCGATGAGGCCATCGGCTGCATCGTCGTGACCGGCAGCGAGAAGGCCTTTGCCGCCGGCGCCGACATCAAGGAGATGCAGCCGAAAGGCTTCATCGACATGTTCTCCGAGGATTTTGCCGCGATCGGCGGCGACCGCGTCGCGCGCTGCCGCAAGCCGACCATTGCGGCGGTCGCGGGTTATGCGCTCGGCGGCGGCTGCGAACTCGCCATGATGTGCGACTTCATCATCGCCGCCGACACCGCAAAGTTCGGCCAACCCGAGATCACGCTCGGCACCATTCCGGGCATCGGCGGCACCCAGCGCCTGACGCGTGCAATCGGCAAGTCGAAGGCGATGGACCTCTGCCTCACCGGCCGCATGATGGATGCGGCGGAGGCCGAACGCAGTGGTCTCGTCAGCCGCATCGTGCCCGCCGACAAGCTGATGGACGAGGTGATGGCAGCAGCCGAGAAGATCGCCGCGATGTCGCGCCCTGCCGCCGCGATGGCCAAGGAAGCGGTGAACCGCGCCTTCGAGACCACGCTGGCCGAGGGCATGAGCGTCGAGCGCAACCTGTTCCACTCGACCTTCGCGCTGGAGGACCGCTCCGAGGGCATGGCGGCGTTCATCGAGAAGCGCAAGCCGGTGAACAAGAACCGGTGACGCGGACGAACGGTAAGGCTGGTGTAAGTCTCTGCCGCGTTCCCCCACAACCCCTGTGACGCACCTGCAACAAGCACGGAATACATGGGGGTTTTCCCCGCGGCAGTTTGCCTGCGGGACCTGCGCTGGTTAAACAGTTAAGAGAGCCGCGGTCGGCGGGGGCGGACAGGCAGGGTTTTGCGGGAATACATGATTGGGCGTGCCGCCAGAGCTGGTCGCGTGATGATGCGGCAAAGATCGGGCGTGGCTCCTGTGCTTGCGACATGGACCACGCTGGCGCTTTCTTGCGCCCTTTCCTCCACCGCCTGGGCCGAGGCCCTGCCCGAGGCGCTCGCCAAGGCCTACCAGACCAATCCGCAGCTCAATGCCGAGCGCGCGCGGCAGCGCGCGACCGACGAGAACGTGCCGCAGGCGCTCGCCGGCTACCGGCCGCAGATCGTGGCCAGCCTCAGCGCCGGCCTGCAATCGGTGCGCAATCTGCTGCCCGACAACACCATCCAGACCGCCAATCTGAAGCCGTGGATCATCGGCGTCACCGTGACGCAGACCCTGTTCAACGGCTTCCGCACCGCCAACAGCGTGCGGGCTGCGGAACTCCAGGTGCAGTCGGGCCGCGAGGCGCTGCGCAATGTCGGCCAGGGTGTGCTGCTCGATGCGGTCACCGCCTACACCAACGTGCTCGCCAATCAGTCGCTGGTCGAAGCGCAGCGCTCCAACGTCGCCTTTCTGCGCGAAACGCTCGCCGTCACCCAGCGCCGACTCAACGCTGGCGACGTCACTCCCACCGACACCGCCCAGGCCGAAGCCCGCCTCAACCGCGGCCTTGCCGATCTCAACGCGGCCGAAGTCGCCCTCGCCGTCAGCCAGGCCACCTATGCGCAGGTCATCGGCAACGCGCCGTCGCAGCTTCGGCCCGCCGAGGTCGTCGACCGCTATCTGCCGAAGAGCCGCGAAGACGCGATGACGATGGCGATCCGCCAGCATCCGGCGGTGATGGCCGCAAGCTTCGACGTCGATGTTGCCTCCACCAACATCCGCATCGCCGAAGGCACGTTGCTGCCGAGTGCCAGCATCCAGGGCAGCGCCAGCAAAAGCCGCAACAACGACCCGACGCTCGGCACCTTCGCCGAAGACCAGGCCTCGATCGTCGCCAATGTCACCGCGCCGATCTACGACGGCGGCCAGGGCGCGGCGCAGACCAGGCAGGCCAAGGAGATCACCGCGCAGAGCCGGCTCGTGCTCGACCAGGTGCGCAACCAGGCGCGCACGGCGGCGGTCAGCGCCTGGGTTGCCAATGAAGGCGCCAAGATCACGGTCTCCGCCTCGGAATCCGAGGTGAAGGCGGCGACCGTCGCGCTCCAGGGCGTCCAGCGCGAGGCTGCCGGTGGGCAGCGCACGACGGTGGACGTACTGAACTCGCAGGCCGACCTGATCCAGGCCAAGGCCCGCCTGATCGGCGCATTGCGCGACCGCGTGATCGCCTCCTACACGCTGCTCAGCGCCATCGGCCATCTCGACGTCAAGACCTTGAGCCTGAACACGCCGGACTATCTGCCCGAGGTGCATTACCAGCAGGTCCGCGACGCCTGGCACGGCCTGCGCACGCCGTCGGGGCAGTAGTTTCAAATCTCCTGGCCCGGTGCCGATGAAGAGCCGCCGCATCCATCTGATGGGAGCTTCGGGATCCGGCGTAACGACGCTCGGTCGCGCAGTGGCGAACCGGCTTGCGCTTCCGCATCACGACAGCGACGATTATTTCTGGTTGCCGACCGCGCCGCCCTACCAGACGACGCGGCCCGCCGCCGAACGCCTGCGCCTGATGCGCGAGCTGTTTCTGCCGCGTCTCGATTGGGTGCTGAGCGGAACTGTCACCGGCTGGGGCGACGAGCTCGTCCTGTTCTTCGATCTCGTCGTCTTCGTCGTCGCGCCGCGCGAGCTCCGGATGAGGCGATTGCAAGCGCGCGAGGCCACGCATTTCGGCGCAGATGCCGTCGCGCCGGGTGGCTGGCGCCACAAGGAGACCGCATCCTTCGTGGAATGGGCTTCACACTACGAAGCCGGCGATCGCGAAGGCCGCAGTCTGGCAAAAGATGAAGCCTGGCTCGCGGGCCTGCCCTGCCCGGTCGTGCGCGTCGATGGCTCGCGTCCCCTTGCGGACCTTGTCGAGCAGCTATGCAGCGAAGCGGAGCGACTGTCAGGCTGACAGTGGTACTGTCTCCACGCCACCATAAAAAGCGGGAGAGAAACCATGCTCAGCCGACGCATGACCAGCAAAGCACACGCCCGCGCGGCGCAGCCCGCGACACCAATCAATTTCGATGTCCCGGCGCATGCCTGCGACTGCCACACCCACATCCATGGCGACGTCGAGAAGTTTCCGTTCTTCGCGGGACGCGTCTACACGCCGGAGCCGGCCAGCCCCGAAGAGATGGCCGCGCTGCACAAGGCGCTGCATGTCGAGCGCGTGGTGATCGTGACACCGAGCGTCTACGGCACCGACAACTCCTCCACCCTGTTCGGCATGAAGGCGCGCGGCGCGACCGCGCGTGGGGTCGCCGTGATCGACGACAAGACGTCGGAGGCCCAGCTCGATGCAATGCATCAGGACGGTTTCCGCGGCATGCGCCTCAATCTCGCGACCGGCGGCGTCAACGACCCCAATGTCGGCCGGCCGCGCTTCACTGCCGCAGTCGAGCGCATGAAGGCGCGCGGCTGGCACGTCCAGCTCTACACAACGCTTGCCATGATCTCGGCGATCAAGGACCTCGTCGAGACGGCGCCGGTGCCCGTCGTGTTCGACCATTTCGGCGGTCTCGAAGCATCGCAGGGCCTGGAGCAACCGGGCTTCTCCGATCTCGTCGCGCTGGTGAAATCAGGCAAGGCCTATGTCAAGATCTCCGGCTCCTATCGCTCCTCGAAGCTCGCGCCGGACTATCAGGACATGGTGCCGTTCGCGAAGGCGCTGATCGCGGCGAACGCGGACCGCATCGTCTGGGGCACCGACTGGCCGCACCCGGATTCCAGCCGCGTCGAGGGACGCAAGCCCACCGACATCGCGCCGCTCTATCAGATCGATGACGGCCGCCTGCTCAATCAGCTTCCGGTGTGGGCGCCGGATGCGGATGTGCGCAAGAAGATCCTGGTCGACAATCCGGCGCGGCTCTACGGATTCTGACGGTCAGCGCGCGCGGCGGGAGAAGAAGGAGATCAGGACCGGCAAGGTCACGAGGATCACGACGGGCGCCAGCATCATGCCGGTGACGACCACGACCGCGAGCGGCTTCTGCACCTGCGAGCCGATGCCCTCCGACAGCGCCGCCGGCAACAGGCCGACGCCCGCGACGACGCAGGTCATCAGCACCGGCCGGAGCTGCAACTCGCCGGTGCGCACCACCGCGCTCATGCGGTCCATCCCCTCTTCGATGAGCTGGTTGAACTGCGACAGGATGATGATGCCGTCCATCACGGCGATGCCGAACAGCGCGATGAAGCCGATCGCCGCCGAGACGCTGAACGCCGTGCCGGTGATCAACAGTCCGAGCACACCGCCGAAGATCGCCATCGGGATCACGCTCATCGCGAGCAAGGTGTCGGTCATCGAGCCGAAATTGAACCAGAGCAGGACGCCGATCAGCGCCAGCGAGATCGGCACCACGATCGACAGCCGGCGGATCGCGTCCTGGAGATTGCCGAATTCGCCGACCCAGTCCATGTGAGAGCCTGGCGGCAGCTGCACCTGCTCGGCGATCTTCTGCTGCGCTTCGCGGATCGCGCTGCCGAGGTCGCGCTCACGCACCGAGAACTTGATCGGCAGATAGCGCTCCTGCTGCTCGCGATAGATGTAGGCGGCGCCGGAGACGAGGCTGATGTTGGCGACCTCGCTCAGGGGGATTTGCGTGACGGTGCCATTCGGCCCCGGCGCGCCGATCCGCAAATTCTGGATCGCCTCCGCGCTCCTGCGGTATTCCGGCGCGAGGCGGACGATGATGGGGAAATGACGGTCGCTGCCGGGCTCATAGAGATCGCCCGCAGTGTCGCCACCGATCGCGACCTTGATGGTCGCGTTGATGTCGCCCGGCGCAAGGCCATAGCGCGCGGCCTTGGCACGGTCGATGTCGATCTGGATGGTCGGCTGCCCGAGCGAGGTGAACACCGCAAGGTCGGTGACGCCCTGCACGGTCGACAACACCTGCTTGATCTTGTTGGCGGTGTCGGTCAGCGCCTGGAGGTCGCTGCCGAACAGCTTGATCGAATTCTCGCCCTTCACGCCGGAGACGGCTTCGGAGACGTTGTCCTGGAGATATTGTGAGAAGTTGAACTCGACGCCGGGGAAGCGGTCGTCGAGCTGCTTGAGCAGCTGCGCGGTCAGCTCTTCCTTGTCGCGCGTGCCGGGCCATTGGCTCACAGGCTTCAGCGGCGCGAAGAACTCGGCGTTGAAGAAGCCGGCAGCGTCGGTGCCGTCATCGGGACGGCCGTGCTGCGATACGACGGACTCGACCTCGGGCCTCGCACGGATGACCTTCCGCATCTCGTTGACGTAGCTGTTGCCTTCCTGGAGCGAGATCGTCGGCGGCAGCGTGGCACGAATCCACAGATTGCCCTCTTCCAGCTTCGGCAGAAATTCGAGGCCGAGCAGCCGGCTGAGCGCCACCGTCATCAGCACGAGCCCGACTGCGCCGCCGAGCACGATGTTGCGGTTGGCGACCGCCCAATTCAGCACCGGCATGTAGAGCCGGTGCAGGATCCGCATGACCCTGGTCTCGGTCTCCTCGACATGCGCAGGCAGGATGATCGCGGACAGCGCCGGAGTGACGGTGAACGTCGCAAGCAACCCGCCGGCCAGCGCGTAGGCATAAGTCCGCGCCATCGGTCCGAAGATGTTGCCCTCGACGCCGGAGAGCGTGAACAGCGGCAGGAAGGCCGCGATGATGATCGCCGCGGCAAAGAAGATCGAGCGCGAGACGTCGGCGGCCGCGCTGAGGATGGCGTGGCTCTTCATGCCGAACAGCGTCTCGGGCGACATCTGCTCGGTCTCCGACATCGGCGTCGTCTGCGTCAGGCGCCGGAAGATCGCCTCCACCATGATGACGGTGGCATCCACGATCAGGCCGAAATCGATCGCACCGACCGACAGCAGGTTGGCCGATTCCCCGCGCAGCACCAGGATGATCACGGCGAAGAACAGCGCGAACGGAATGGTGGCGCCGACGATCAGCGCGCTGCGGAGATCACCGAGGAACATCCACTGCAGCAGCACGATCAGCAGAATGCCGACCACCATGTTGTGCAGCACCGTGTGGGTGGTGAGGTCGATCAGGTCCTTGCGGTCGTAGATGCGCTCGATGCGCACGCCCGGCGGCAGGATGGAGGAATTGTTGATCTGCTGGACGAGCTGCTCGACACGCTTGATGGTCGGCGTGCTCTGCTCGCCGCGGCGCATCAGGACGATGCCCTGCACGATGTCGTCGGCATCGTCGAGGCCGGCGATGCCGAGACGCGGCCTCTGCCCGACGGTGACCGTGGCAACGTCCTTGACCAGCACCGGATTGCCATTGGTCTGAGCGATCATGGTGTTGGCGAGATCGTCGATCGAGCGGATCAGGCCAACGCCGCGCACCACGGCCGATTGCTGGCCGATATTGACGGTGTTGCCGCCGACATTGACGTTGGAATTGCTGACCGCCTGGAGCAATTGCGGCAGCGTCAGACCGTTGGCGACCAGCTTGTTGAAGTCGACCTGGAGCTCATAGGTCTTGCTCCTGCCGCCCCACCCGGTGACGTCGATGACGCCGGGCACGGCGCGGAAGCGGCGCTGGAGGATCCAGTCCTGGATGGTCTTGAGGTCGAGCACGCTGTAGTTCGGCGGGCCCACCAGGCGATAGCGGAAAATCTCGCCGATCGGGCTGAGCGGCGAGATCTGCGGCTGCACGTTGCCGGGCAGCGGCGCGAGCTGCGCCAGGCGGTTCAGAACCTGCTGCTGCGCCTCGTCATAGGTGTAGGCGAAGGAGAACTGGATTTTGACGTCGGAAAGGCCGTACAGCGAGATGGTACGGATGGTCGTGATGTTCTTCAGACCCGCGACCTGGGTCTCGATCGGGATCGTGATGTAGCGCTCGATCTCCTCGGCCGACAGGCCGGGGCTCTGCGTGACGATATCGACCATCGGCGGGGTCGGATCGGGATAGGCCTCGATGTTGAGCTGGTTGAACGCGATCAGGCCGCCGATCAGCACGGCAACGAACATGCCGACCATCAGGAAGCGCCGGTTGACGGCTAGGGCAACGAGACGATCCATCAGGTCTTCAATTTTCTTGGGTCGTCGATCAGCTGCCGGAGGCCGCGCGGTCGATGAACAGGCTGCCTTTGGTGACGATCTGCTCGCCGGGGTTCAGATTGCTGGTGACCTCGACGAGGTTGCCGTTGATGAGGCCGGTCTTGATCTGGCGCAGCTCGACCGATTTGTCTTCGCGCGCGACCCAGATGCGGACCTTGTCGGCTTCATAGATCAAGGCCTGTTTCGGCACCGCCGGTGCGGCGCGGTCGCCGGCCGAGTAGATCGTGACATTGGCGAACATCTCCGGCTTGAGCAGGCCGTCCTTGTTGTCGATGGTGGCGCGGACCAGCAGGCGGCGGGTGTTGGGATCGATCGCGGCGGCGACATAGTTGATTCTGGCGGTCAGCGACCGGCCCGGCAGCGCCATCACGTTGACGGTAATGTCCTGACCGATACACACGGCGGCCGCATCGCTCTCGCGCACGAACGCGGTGAGCCAGACCGTGGAGAGGTCGCCGATCACGAAGACCGGATCGATGGCGCCGGAACTGACGTACTGGCCGGGGCCGATCTTGCGCTGCACGACGGTGCCGGCGATCGGCGAGTAGATCGTGATTTCCGGATTGATGACACCCTTCTCCCGGAACGCCTTGATGGTCTCGTCGGTGAAGCCGAGGATGCGCAGCTTGTTGCGCGCAGCTTCCAGCGCCGTCACCGACGAGCGCATGTCGTTCTGCGCCTGAACCTGGGTCGCTTCCGCCTGCTGATAGTCCTTCAGCGGAATGGCATGGCCCTCATAGAGATCCTTGGCGCGCTTGAACTGGATGTCGGAGAGCTCGAGCGCTGACTTCGCCTTGTTCTGCGAGGTCATCGCAGCGACGAAATCGTTCTGGGCCTGCACGGTATCGGCGGCTTCGATCGTGAATAGCGGTTGACCTTGCTTCAGTGTCTCGCCCGGCTTGGCGAGCAGCTTGGTGACCCGTCCCGCATAGGGCGAGAACACCGGCGTCGAGCGGTCCTCGTCAACTGCAACCTTGCCCTCCGTGACATATTCGGCCCGGAAGCTCTTGGCCTTGACCGGCTCGATCGTCAGCGTCGCCCATTCGGACGGTGTCGGCGTGAACGACTGCGCATTCCTGCGCGCCTGGCTTGAGATCTCGGAGTGCTTCTTTTCCTTGGCTCCCGAATACTGGAAGCCGTAGGCCCCGGCACAAGCGAGCGCTAGTAAAACTACGGAGGTTATCATCCGTGGTTTTGTAAGCACCTGCAATCGCTTGGTATTTTCAACTACCATTGAGCCCGGTCGTGTCTGCGACGATCTCGGCAAAATGACTGCCTCATCGGTCGCGCTAATAGTGCCGAATTCCGATTTCAGACAACCTAAAAAACGCAGGATCTCTCGCGGTTGGCGTTAAAAGTTTGCGACGTGTCAGCTTCATGTCAGCTTCGCATCGGCCACTGTGCCGGGTGACTGCCGAGCGGCATCGCCGGGCGGCTCCATCGCGCCGGCGTTGTCGACAGCAGCGCAGCGTGGCGCACCGCCTTCAACAGGCCGAAGCCAGATGACATGCTCTCGATGAACGCAGCATGTACGGCCTCGCCCGTAAGATCCGGGGTGTTCAGGCCGCCGTCGAGCCGGCCGAGATTCCACAACCATCGCCCGGTCTGCGCCAGCGACACGCGCACGTGCCAGCTGCCGCCGTCGCGTGCCTGGCGTGCCTTGGCCATCATCGCGCCGAACGCCATCAGATAGCCGGTGGCGTGGTCGAGCATCTGCGCCGGCAATTCCTTCGGGCCGTCGATGCCGGCGGCCTGCCCTTCGGCATGATTGAAGCCGGTCGTGGTCTGCACCAGCGAGTCGAAGCCGCGTCGCTCGGCCCAGGGGCCGGCATGGCCATAGGCCGACAGCGTGACATAGACGATGCCGGGATTGATGTGCGCTGCATCCTCCGGCGAAAAGCCGAGAGCGGCGAGCGCGCGCGGGTGATAGCCTTGCGAGAAGATGTCGGCGCCCTTCAGCAGCTCGCGCATCTGCGCCCTTCCCGACTCGCTCTTCAGGTCGATGAAGGTGGTGAGCTTGCCGCGGCCGGTATCGATGGTGAGCCAGGGAATCGCAGGGAGCTCCGGCCCCGAGACGAGCAGCACATCGGCGCCGTGCGCGGCGAGCGAGCGGCCCGCGACGGGACCTGCGATGACGCGCGAGAGATCGAGCACGCGCAGGCCGGAAAGCGGTCGATCGCCGTTCGACAATCCCCGGGGCCACGGCTTTGGCGGAGCCTCGCCGATCTTCTCAATCGAGATCAGCGGCAATTGCGCGAGCGCCCGCGCCTGCGGCAACGCGGACCATTCGTCGTAGGATCGCATCAAGGCCACGACGCCGCCCGCGGCGTAGGCCGCAGTCTCGAAATCCTCGCCTTTCCATTGCATCAGCGCCGCCTGCACCTTCTCGCGCTCGGGCGCGCAGCCGAGCACCTTGCAGACGGCGTCGCGATGATGCGGGAAATTGGTATGGCAGCGGACGAAGCGGTTGTCGCCGGTCCTGTAGACACCGGCGATGGCATCCCAGGCCGGGGGCGGCGGCTTGTCATCGAGGCGCAGGTAGCGCTCCGAGCGGCATTCGGCGACGGCGTGACGCAGGTCGACGGAAACGTCCTGCGCCTCGCCGCCGCGCAATCGCCAGATTTCGGCGGCGGCAAGACCCGCGGCGGCGATCGTCGTCTGGCCGGCAATTGCAACACGAAACGACGATGGGATTTGCGGCTCCTCGCCGGTCAGCCGAACGCGTGCGAGCGCAGCAGGCTCGCCACCCGCGGAGGTCCAGATGTCGCTGAGAATGTCGGCGGGGCTTTGCATGGCCGTTTCTCTCCTTTTCAGGTTATTGTTTGAGCATGATCTTTCCGGAAAACCGCTGCACACTTTGCGCTATGCGACCCTCCGGGTCCGGATCATGCTCTAGTTTTGCAACCATCCCATTAGCACGGAAAGGACCGCAATGGCCGCCATCGATCCCCTCACCGCGGGCGCCGTGTTCATCGCAACGGCAGCCACAGACGCGGTCTATGTCATGTTCACCTCGGCCGTGATCGCGCGCAAGCGCATCCCGGCAGCGAACTGGAGCGCGGTCTGGTACATGCTGTCCTCCTACGCGGTGATCAGCTACACCGACAACCCCTTCTATGTCGCCTTCGCGGCGATCGGCTCCTGGGCCGGCGCCTACGTCTCACTTACCTACCTGCACCGCCCGCCCGGCGGCCCGCCAGTGGGCGCGGCGCCGGAGTGAGAGGGCGCGCCTCTCTCCACGTCGTCATTGCGAGGAGCCCTTGCGACGAAGCAATCCAGACGGCTTCCGCGGATGCAGTTCTGGATTGCTTCGCTGCGCTCGCAATGACGGTGTGGAGGCTTCTGTGGGTCTGCTGAAACAGTTACACTCTTTGCACCAACAACAAGGAAAACCAGACAATGGATCTCGGCCTCAAGGGAAAGAACGCCATCGTGCTCGGCGGCACGCGCGGCATCGGGCGGGCGATTGCGGCAACGCTTGCCGGTGAAGGCGCCAATGTGGCGGTGTGCGCGCGCAACGCCGATCAGGTTGCGGTTACCGTCACTGAACTGAAGGCGAGCGGAATCCGCGCCATTGGTGGCCCGGTCGACGTCACCGACGGCGCGGCGCTGAAAGCCTGGATCGAGAACGCGGCAAAGGAGCTCGGCGGCATCGACTTGCTATTCTCCAATGCCGGCGCGATGGCGCAGGGCGGCGATCCCGCATCCTGGGAGCAGAATTTCCGGCTCGACGTGCTCGGTGCCGTGCACGCGTTCGACGCCGCGCGGCCGTTCCTCGAAGCCAGCGGCGCGAGCAGCGGCGATTCCGCCTTCGTGATCATCTCGTCGATCTCCGCGGCACAGGCGGACACGGCCAGCTCCTACGGTCCGATCAAGGCGGCGCTGATCCATATGGCCAAGGGACTGGCGCGGCAATACGCGAAGAAGAAGATCCGGGTCAACGTGGTGTCGCCCGGCACGGTCTATTTCAAGGGCGGCGTCTGGGAAATGGTCGAGCAGAACATGCCCGAGCGTTACAACGACGCGATGAAGCGCAATCCGACGGGCCGGATGGCCACGCCGCAGGAAATCGCGAGCGCGGCGGTGTTTCTGGCGAGCCCGGTGTCATCGTTCACGACGGGCTCCAATCTCGTCGTGGACGGCGCGATCTCGAACCGGGTGAATTTTTAGGACGTCCGTCCGGAACTCCCTCCACCGTCATGGCCGGGCTTGACCCGGCCATCCACGCGTCACTGCGCATCCAGAAAGACGTGGATGCCCGGGTCAAGCCCGGGCATGACGACTGTGGGTGGGGCGCGCGCCGCCGCAACAAATTCGTCATTGCTGTGCAAGTTCACTAATTCGCTGATCGAATCCGTTCCCAGCGTGGAGGATCCGATGCGCGACAACAGCTTCGACCGGACGATTGAGCGGAATTATCTTCAGAAGTGGCGGTTCCTGATCGCCGAGTATGAGGAGGTGAAGGCCGGGCGGTCGGCGACGTTCCGCCGGGTGGGAGACTTCTACAAGCACCACGGCACCTGCTCGCAGACCTTCCGGAAGTACTACAACCGCTACCTGCGGAGCGGCGCGGAGGCTGACCTGTTGCCGCAACGCCGCGGACCGAAGTGGCGCGAGCGCCGCGAGCCGCAAGGCATCGAGGCGGAGATCGTTGCTTGCCGAACGCGCGGCATGAACCGGTACGAGGTCCACGCTGCCTTGCGCGAACGGCGAGATACGGTACCGTCGCTCTCGACCATCTACCGGGTCTTCAAACGCAATCAGCTCAACCGCCGCACCCCGACGATGCGCGAGGAGAAACGTCGTATTATCAAGGACAAGATCGGCGAGCTCGGCCATGTCGACCTGCACCAGCTGTCCCGCGACATGTTCCTGGCGCCCCCCTCAAGCCCCGCCTTTATCGTCAGCCTGGTCGACAGTTGCTCGCGCCTGGCCTGGGCCGAGGTGCTGACTTCAAAAAAGGCCCTGCCGGTCATGTTTAAGACCTTGAAGATGATCAACACGCTCAACGTCACCTATGGGATCCAGTTTGCCGAGATCCTGTCCGACAACGGCGCGGAGTTCGCATCCCGCAACACGCCTGAAGAGCATCCCTTCGAGGCCATGCTGATCGAGCTCGGCATCAAGCATCGCTACACCAGACCCTACCGGCCGCAGACCAACGGCAAGGTCGAACGCTTCTGGCGAAACCTGGACGACGACGTCATCGAAGGCGCAACCTTCGATAACCTGGACCACTTCGCCAACGAGCTGTTCGAGTACGTGATCTACTACAATAACTTCAGGCCCCATCAGGCCCTCGGCGGCAAGACACCGAAGGAATTTGCCGAGGCCCAGACCTAAACTATTCGATCAGCGAATTAGTGAACTTGCACAATTGCGAGCGCAGCGAAGCAATCCAGACTGCCACCGCGGAAGGATTCTGGATTGCTTCGCTGCGCTCGCAATGACGGCGTGGCGGTGGCTCGCGCCACATCTTCAATGAAAGTCCCGTGACGGCGGCAGGATGCGGACGTTGCGGGGGTGGCGGATTTTTTGCGCCGGCATATCGGCATGTGCACGGGGGTCGTCGTTGAGCGGTTCGACCACGGTGGTGCCTGCCGGCAACGGATGCTTGCTACTCAGGGCATCGTTGGCAAGGCCGACCAGATCGTGCGAGCGGTCGATCATGCGCTGGGCGATGAGATGCGTTACCTTTTCCGGGCTGCTCTGGATATAGCCTTCGACCAGGATGAGGCGCGCGCCCATCACCTCCTTGCGATACTGCTCCATGATCTTGGGCCAGACCACGACATTGGCGATGCCGGTCTCGTCCTCCAGCGTCATGAACACGACGCCGCTAGCGCTGCCCGGCCGCTGCCGCACCAAGACCACGCCGGCGCAGCGGACGCGGCGACGCTCGTTCTCATGGCTGACATCCTTGCAGGCGATGACGCGCTCGCGCGAAAACATTTCGCGCAAGAACTCCATCGGATGCCCCTTCAGCGACAGGCGGATGGTCTGGTAGTCGGCGACGACCTGCTCGGAACGCGGCATCACCGGCAATGGTTTTGCGCCCTCGTCCGGCTGCTCGCGCGCGGTGGCCGCCTCGAACAGCGGCAGCGGCACGTCGTCGGGTAGCCGCCGCACCTGCCATAGCGCCTCGCGGCGGTCGAGCCCGAGCGAGCGGAAGGCGTCGGCATCCGCCAGCAGGATCAGCGCGCGCTTGGGCAGGCCGGTGTCGCGGGCGAAGTCTTCGAGCGAGGTAAAGGGACGGCGGTTGCGGGCGGCGACGGTACGGTCGGCCCAGTCTTCCGGGCTGACGTATGCTTTGGCTTGCCGCTTCGCCTGTTCTTTCTTGAGGAATTCATCATCCGGATCCAGCCAGTGGAAGCCGTCGATCTGGCGGAAACCCAGGCGTACGGCGCAATGGTCTCCATCCCGATCCTCTAGCGTGCTCTGCGCGAAACTATGCGAAACATCTATCGGACGAATCTTGACCTTGTTCTTGATCGCATCTCCAACGATCTGCGCTGGCGCGTAAAAACCCATCGGCTGCGAGTTCAGGAGGCCGCAGCAGAAGGCATCGGGGTGGTGATGCTTTAGCCATGACGAGATATAGACGAGTTGTGCGAAGCTCGCAGCGTGACTCTCCGGGAAACCGTAGGAGCCAAAGCCCTTGATCTGTTCGAAACAATTCTTGGCGAATTCCGGCGCATAGCCGCGCGCGATCATTTTACTGATCATCTTGTCTTCAAACTTGCCGATGGTCCCGACGTTGCGGAATGTTGCCATCGCGCGGCGCAGACCATTCGCCTCCTCAGGAGTAAAGTGCGCCGCTTCGATTGCGATCCGCATCGCCTGTTCCTGAAAAAGAGGAACGCCAAGCGTCTTGTGCAAGACTTTGTAGAGTTCATCTGGTTCACCATGCTCTGGTGACGGAGCCGGATATCTTTCCTCCTCTTCACCGTTTCGCCGACGCAAATACGGATGCACCATGTCGCCCTGGATCGGCCCCGGCCGCACGATCGCAACTTCGATCACGAGATCGTAGAACGTCCGCGGCTTCAGGCGCGGCAGCATATTCATCTGCGCGCGGCTTTCGACCTGGAAAACGCCGAGCGACTCCCCGTCACATAGCATGTCGTAGACCTTGGGATCGTCCTGCGGCACGCTCGCCAGCACCCAACGTTTGCCCTTGTGGTCCGCGATCAAGTCAAAACATTTGCGGATGCAAGTCAGCATGCCCAGCGCGAGCACGTCGACCTTCATCATGCTGAGCGCGTCGACGTCGTCCTTGTCCCATTCGATGAAGGTGCGATCGTCCATCGCGGCGTTGCCGATCGGCACATAGGTGTCGAGCCGGTCCTGCGTGAGCACATAGCCGCCGACATGCTGGGAGAGATGGCGCGGGAATTCGATCAACTCGGTCGCAAGCTCGACCGCGAGGTTGATCATGGGATTTTTGGGATCGAGCCCGGCCTGCCTGACCTGCATGTCGTTGAGGCCCTTGCCCCAGCTTCCCCACACGGTGTCGGCAAGCGCGGCGGTGACGTCCTCGGTCAGGCCCAGCGCCTTGCCGACGTCGCGGATGGCGCTGCGCGGGCGATAATGGATGACGGTGGCGATGATCGCCGCACGATGACGACCGTAGCGGCGATAGACATATTGCATCACCTCCTCGCGCCGCGAATGCTCAAAATCGACGTCGATATCGGGCGGCTCCAACCGCTCCTTGGAGATGAAGCGCTCGAACAACAGATCGACCTTGGTCGGATCGACCGAGGTGATACCGAGCACGTAGCAGACGGCCGAGTTCGCCGCCGAGCCGCGGCCCTGGCACAGGATGTTCTGGCTGCGCGCGTAATGCACGATGTCGTGCACGGTGAGAAAGTAGTGCGCGTATTTCAGCTCGGCGATCAGCGCGAGTTCCTTGTTGAGCGTCGCGCGCAGCTTGTCGTCGATCTTACCGCTGAAATATTTGTCGACGCCCGCCCAGGTCAAATCCTCCAGATGCCCTTGCGCGGTCTTGCCCGGCGGCACCGGCTCGTCCGGATACTGGTATTTGAGCTGATCGAGCGAGAAGTCGATCTTGTCCGCAAAGCGCATGGTCTCCGCGACCGCCTCGGGGAAATCGCGGAACAGCCGCGCCATTTCTCGCGGCGCCTTCAAAAACCTCTCCGCATTGGCCTCGAGCTTTCTCCCGATCGCCTCGATCGTGGTCTTTTCCCGGATACAGGTCAGCACGTCCTGGAGCGGACGGCGGCCGGGATCGTGATAGAGCACCTCGTTGGTTGCGAGCAGCGGCACTTTTGCTTTGGTGGCGAGATCATCGAGGCGCGCGAGGCGGCGCCGGTCGTCGCCGCGATAGATCAGGCTCGCCGCCAGCCACACGCCCGCGGCGCGGCTATCCCTGAGCTTTGCCAGAACATCCAGCGCCGGAGCCGGCTCGAAACGATGCGGCAATGTCAGGATCAGCAACTGGCCTTCCGCAAATTCCACGAAGTCGGCAAAGGTGAGACGGCACTCGCCCTTCTCGATCCGCGTGATGTCGTCGCCGCGCTTGCCCCTGGTGAGAAGCTGGCACAGCCGGCCATAGGCGGCGCGATCGCGCGGATAGACCAGGATATCGGGCGTGCCGTCGATGAAGACGATGCGAGCGCCGATCAAAAGCTTCGGCTTGTGCAGCACCTTGTCATTGTCGAGCTCCTTGTAGGCCCGTACCACGCCGGCGAGCGTGTTGTGATCGGCGATGCCGATCGCGGGAATGCCGAGGATGCTGGCCTGATGCACATAGGCGCGCGGATCAGAGCCGCCGCGCAGGAAGGAGAAATTGGTGGTGATGCCGATCTCGGCATAAGCAGGGGTGTTCATGCGAAGAGACCGTGCACATACCAGCTGGGAGGAACGGGCTTGCCGTCGTCATCGAAGCACTCCCCCTCATAAAGTCCGTCACGAAAGATCCAGAAGCGCAGGCCTTCGGCATCCTCGATGCGGAAATAATCCCGCGTCAGCTGCTTGCCGTCCTGCCGCCACCACTCCATCGCGATGCGCTCGGGCCCCTCCACCCGCACCACCGCATGCAACGCGCGGCGCCAGGTGAATTGATGCGGCGGACCATCCGGCACGGTCGCGAACGGCACCTTGATCGGCTCCGGCTTGTCGAACAGCCGCAACGGGCGCAGCGGCGGCTCGCTCTCGGCACGATCAGGCCATTCGGCCTGCATGGCAGCAGCGAGATGATGCTGCGCCGGCGCGGCCAGCACCGCACATTCGGGTATATGGGTATCCTCAGGCAGGTGCACGACGACGCGCTTGCCGCCGATGCGCGCAGCGATGCGGTCGATCAGCGCGGCAAGCTCGTCATTGTCGTGGACATGGGCGTCGAGATCGTGCTGCTCCTGCACCACGATCTCGGTGCGGCTCGCCGACAGCCGCACCATGTCGAAGCCGAAACCGGGATCGAGGGGATCGGCGAGCGCATCTAACCGCTCGCGGAACAGCCGGTCGATGACTGCACTTCGCGTCACAGGACGTCCGGTCTCGACCGTGATCGCGCGCACCACGCCGTCGGTGCGGAAGAACGCAGCCTCCAGGCGCCGCGCGCCCTTGCCCTGCTTCTCCATGGACGTAACAAGCGTGTCCGCCAGCCGCGACAGTGTCATCGCGATCATGGTGTCGGTCGCAATCGGCTCGGCAAAACGTTTCTCCACGATGTAATCGGGCAGCAGCTTTCGCGGATTGATCGGCGCATCGCCCTGCCCCAGCGCATGCGCGAGCAGCGTGGAGAAGTGCGCGCCGAACCGCGCCGTGATCTCGCTCGGCGTGCGCGAGGCGACATCGCCAATGGTCTTCAGGCCGGCGCGGCGCAGGCCGGCGGTGATGGTCTCGCCTGCGCCGAGCGCGGATATCGGAAACCGGCTGATCGCCTCCACCTCCTCGCCATCGGCCACAATGCTACCCGTGGCCTGCCGCGTCAGCGTGCGCGCGCAGACCGAGGTGCCCGCGATCGCCGCGCTGACGGCAAAACCCTGCCGAGCCAATGCGCGAACCAATGTCCGTAACAACGCGGCTTCGCCGCCGAACAGATGCGCGCAGCCGGTGATGTCAAGGAACAGGCCATGCGGGGGATCGAGCGCCACCAGGGGCGTGAAGCGATCGCACCAGTCGGCGATGTCGCTGAGCGTCTTCGCATCGGCGACGGTATCGGCGTCGAACACACGCAAGTCCGGACACATCGCTCGCGCATTGGCCAAGGGCTGGCCGATATGCAGCCCTAGGCGCTCGGCGACCTCATCCAGCGAATGGATCACCAGCGCATTGTTGTCCTTGATGACGACAATGCTGGGATCATTGGTGTTACCCCGCCCGGCGTTGAAGAAACGCTGGATCCGGTCGATGGGCAGACGCGGCAGCCACAGGCTGAGGATACGTCGACGGCTCACTGAACTGGCACTCATCACATTTCCATTCCATGATCCATCGGCCGCACGGGCCATGACGATTGCGCAAGAGCTCGGCATCGAAACACGGCGCACCCCAGGCACTCCACACCGGGCCCGGCGGCGAATGTGCCGCGCGCAGCATCCATCTGGTCTCGGCAGTCGACGGCAAAGGCTGCGCGGCCATCCGCAGCATCAGCCCGGTGACACCGGAGCCTTGCGCGGCGAGCGTCAGCTTGCGGCTCGCCACCAGATCGAACTGCCTGGTCTCGCCCCAGAGCTCGAGCACCACGGCGCCGAGCGCATCGCAGGCGAGCGCGTCCGCCGAGGTGCGCAGTGCGCTCTCGACATCGGCGGCGCGCACCATCACCACGCGGCGCGGATCTAGGCCGAACTCGGCAAGCCCGCTCATCGACAGCGCACCCATTTCGATTTCCGAAAAATCCTGCCGCACCCACAACAGCGGCTTGCGTGCCGTCACGCGGCCTGCAAGCCCGGTGACAAAACCCGTTGCGGCGGCGCCTTGGCGCCCCTCGCAAAACACCTCGTGGATCGCCGCGCGTGCGAGCCCGCCCTTCAGCGTGCCGTCCGCCTCGCTGTGGCCGAGCGCGACGCGGTCGTGCTGATGCACGACCTCCGCCGTCTCGATGCGCTCGATCTGGCCGCGCAACATCGCAAGCGCGCTTCCACGTGCGCCGCTCATATACGCCGCTCCTTCAGAGGTGATTGCCGGTGGCTCTCGAAAAGAGAACCAGCGGCTGGCTCATTTGTTCATGATATGTTCTAATATAAAGCTAACGGCGGCCGGGGAGTCAATCGAATTGGTGCTCATCCGGATTCGTGAGTTGAATCAAAGGGATTCCACGATGGACGTACAACGCAAGCTGGAAATTCTGGCAGATGCCGCCAAGTACGACGCGTCCTGCGCCTCCAGCGGCACCGAGAAGCGGGATTCCAGTGACGGTAAGGGCATGGGCTCGACCGCGCCCGGCATGGGCATCTGTCATTCCTACGCACCCGATGGACGCTGCATCTCGCTGCTCAAGGTGCTGCTGACCAATGCCTGCAACTACGATTGCCTCTATTGCGTCAACCGCGCCTCCTCCAACGTCCCGCGCGCCCGCTTCACCATCGACGAATTGGTCAAGCTGACGCTCGACTTCTACCGGCGCAATTACATCGAAGGGCTCTTCCTCTCCTCGGGCATCATCCGCAGCCCCGACTATACGATGGAGCAGGTCGTCAGTGTCGCGCGAAAACTGCGCGAGGAGCATCACTTCCGCGGCTACATTCACTTGAAGACCATTCCGGAGGCCGACGACGCGCTGATCGCGGAAGCCGGCAAATATGCCGACCGTCTCTCCATCAACATCGAGATGCCTGAGGAGACGAGCCTGCAGCAATTCGCGCCGGAGAAGGACGTGCGTGCGATCCGCCGCACCATGGGCCGGCTGCGGTTGAAGCTGGATGAAGCCGAGGAAGGTCGCATCGCGAGAACGAAAGCGAAGCCGCAGCGCTTCGCGCCGGCCGGGCAAAGCACGCAGATGATCGTTGGCGCCGACAGCGCCAATGACCATACCATTCTCCACACCAGCGCCAATCTCTACGGCGCCTACAGGCTGCGGCGCGTCTACTATTCCGCCTTCAGCCCGATCCCCGATGCCAGCCGCGCCTTGCCCCTGCGCGCGCCGCCCTTGCTGCGCGAGCACCGGCTCTACCAGGCCGATTGGCTGATGCGGTTCTACGGCTTCGACGTTGCGGAGATCGTCGACGACAGCGCGATGCTGCCGCTGGACATCGATCCAAAACTCGCCTGGGCGCTGCGCCATCGCGATCGCTTTCCACTCGACGTCAACCGCGCCAGCCGCGAGGAATTGCTGCGCGTGCCGGGCTTCGGCACCAAGGCCGTCGACCGCATCATCGCAGCACGGCGCACCACTACGATCCGCGTGGCCGATCTCGCGCGACTGCATGTGCCCCGCAACAAGGCGCTGCCGTTCATCGTCCTCAGCGATCACCGCCCCTCACCGCATCGGCTCGATGCGGCCGGGCTCATCGAACGGTTCAAGCCGAAGGCAACACAACTGGGGTTTGGCTTCTGATGCAGTACATCACCCTCGACACCGAAACCGATTTCGATGGCTGGCGCAAAGCCGCACGTACGCTTGTGCTGCATCACGTGGAGCCGCGCGATATCACCTGGGCCGTGCAGGGCGACGAAGCCGATTTGTTCGCACCGCCCTCGCCGTCTCCGATACTCGAAGTGAATGATGGCACCTTCAACGTGCCGGCAAAATTCGTCGAGCTCGCCAAGGCCGTGATCCTGCATCGCGATGGCGAGCGTTTCGCGATCCTCTATCGCCTGCTCTGGCGTCTGAAGGACAATCACGATCTCATCGAGGTCGCCACCGATCCCGATGTCGCGCAAGTCACGGCCATGGCGAAGGCGGTCTATCGCGACGAGCACAAGATGCATGCCTTCGTGCGCTTCCGCGAGATCGGCAGGGAACGCGAGGCGCATTACGTCGCCTGGTTCGAGCCGGAGCATCACATCGTCGAGCTCGCCGCCCCGTTCTTCGCCAAGCGCTTTGCCGACATGCCCTGGTCGATCCTGACACCAGATCTGTGTGCGCATTGGGATGGCCACGCGCTCTCGTTCACACCGGGCGTCAGCAAGCGCGAAGCACCGAACGAAGACCGGCTGGAGGAAACCTGGCGGCGCTACTATGCCAGCATCTTCAATCCGGCCCGGCTCAAGGTGAAGGCGATGCAGGCCGAAATGCCGAAGAAATACTGGAGGAACCTGCCCGAGGCTTCGATCATTAAGCCTCTGATCGAGGACGCCGAGCGCATGACCGGCGCCATGATCGCCAATGCCGCAACCGACCCGCACAAGCCTCAGAAGCGGCCGGAGGCTCCAATGAAACGCAAGACCACGGCCGACGATCTCGAAGCGCTCCGCGAGGAAGCCGCGCATTGCCGCGCCTGCCCTCTCTACAAGGACGCAACCCAGACCGTGTTCGGCGAGGGGCCGAGATCCGCCAACATCATACTGGTCGGCGAGCAGCCCGGCGACAAGGAAGACCTCGCCGGCCATCCCTTCGTCGGCCCGGCCGGCCAGATGCTCGACCGCGCGCTCGAGGAAGCCGGCGTCGACCGCAAGAAGGTCTATGTCACCAACGCGGTCAAACACTTCAAATTCGTACCGCGGGGAAAAATCCGCCTGCACCAGAAGCCGAATACGCCGGAGATCCGGGCGTGCCGGCCATGGTTCGAGCGGGAAGTTTCGGCAATCCAGCCTGACCTCATCGTGGCGATGGGTGCCACAGCCGCGCAAAGCGTGTTCGGCAAGATCACCCCTGTAGGCAAGACCCGCGGGCGGCTCATCGACCTTCCCGACGGGCGCAAGGCTTTGGTGACGGTGCACCCGTCCTACCTGCTGCGGCTGCCTGATCCGGAGGCCAAGGTGCTGGAATATCAGCGCTTTGTTGAAGATCTGAGGATCGCAGCCGGCCTCCAGAAGAAGGCGGCGCGGGCTGCCTAAATACTGGCAGGAAAACGGCTTTCAAGCCCCGGTTGTCATCCGGCCTTCAAATCCATCGCGGACAATACCCTTACTTTAAAGTTAAGGGGCGTCCAGACATGACCGATGTTGCATTCGACCGCGCGGTAGCCGATCCCGCGCCGATTCAGCCGGCCTCGCGGCCAAATCTCGACAAGGGCTTCAATCCGCTGACGATGATCCTGTTCTTCGGCATCCTCGCCGCGGGCCTGCTGTTCGTCGCCTACAGCATCTATGCCGACATCAACGCGACTGGCGCGCGGGTGACGAGCTACCTGCCCTACATCCTGCTGTTCGTCGCGCTCCTGATCGCGCTCGGCTTCGAATTCGTCAACGGCTTCCACGACACCGCCAATGCGGTGGCGACCGTGATCTACACGCATTCGCTGCCGGCCGAAGTCGCGGTGATGTGGTCGGGCTTCTTCAACTTCCTCGGCGTGCTCCTGTCCTCCGGCGCGGTCGCCTTCGGCATCGTCTCGCTGCTGCCAGTCGAGCTGATCCTCCAGGTCGGCTCCAGCGCCGGCTTCGCCATGGTGTTCGCGCTTCTGATCGCCGCGATCCTATGGAATCTCGGCACCTGGTTCTTCGGCCTGCCCGCCTCCTCCTCGCACACGCTGATCGGCTCGATCATCGGCGTCGGCGTCGCCAACGCCGTCATGCGCGGCCGCGACGGCACCTCGGGCGTGGACTGGACCAAGGCGACCGAGATCGGCTACGCGCTGCTGCTGTCGCCGCTGTTCGGCTTCATCTGCGCCGCCACGCTGCTGCTGCTGCTCAAGTTCATCGTGCGCAACCCGGCACTCTATGCCGCGCCCGAAGGCAACAAGGCGCCGCCGCTCTGGATCCGCGGCCTGCTGATCGCGACCTGCACCGGCGTCAGCTTCGCGCACGGCTCGAACGACGGCCAGAAGGGCATGGGCCTGATCATGCTGATCCTGATCGGCACCGTGCCGACGGCCTACGCGCTCAACCGCGCGCTGCCGGAATCCCAAGTCGCCCAGTTCCAGAAGACCTCGGAGGCCGCCTCCAAGGTGATCTCGGCGAAAGGCGCCGGCCACAGCATCATCGGCGATCCCCGTCCGGCGGTGACGCAGTACATCACGCTGCGTCACATCAACGAGGGCACCTATCCCTCGCTCGCCGTGCTGGTGAAGGACGTCGGCGATCAGGTTGCCAAATATGGTTCGCTGAACAAGGTTCCGGCGGAAGTCGTCGGCAACACCCGCAACGACATGTACCTGACGTCGGAAGCCATCCGCTTCCTGATGAAAGACAAGGAAAACGATCTCAGCAAGGACGAAGTCGCGGTACTCAACACCTACAAGGGCGCGCTCGACTCCGCCACGAAGTTCATCCCGAACTGGGTGAAGATCGCCGTCGCCATCGCTCTCGGCCTTGGCACCATGATCGGCTGGAAGCGCATCGTCATCACCGTCGGCGAGAAGATCGGCAAGAGCCATCTCACCTACGCGCAAGGCGCCTCGGCCGAGCTCGTGGCCGCCGCCACGATCGGCGCCGCCGACGTGTTCGGTCTGCCGGTCTCGACCACGCACGTGCTGTCGTCCGGCGTCGCCGGCACCATGGCCGCGAACGGTTCGGGCCTGCAATGGTCGACGATCCGCAACCTGCTGATGGCCTGGGTGCTGACGCTGCCCTGCGCGATCATGCTGTCGGCCACGCTCTACGTGATCTTCTCGCGGATCTTCTAAAAGCCGATCAGATCATCCCGCAAAGACAAGGGGCCCGTGCGATGCGCGGGCCCCTTTCGCTTGTGCTCCGAATTCGGCCTTAGGACGCCGCGAGCGATTCCTCGACCAGCTTGACCCAGTAGGACGTGCCGAACACGATCGCCTCGTCGTTGAAATTGTAGGCGGGGTGATGCAGGCCGGCGCTGTCGCCGTTGCCGCAGAAGATGAAGGCGCCGGGTCGCGCCTCCAGCATGTAGGCGAAATCCTCGCCGCCCATCAGCGGCGGCATCTCATGCACGTTGGCCTCGCCCGCGACCTGCTTCGCAATGCGCCGCGCTACCTCGGTCTCGGCGGCGTGGTTGTTCACGACGGGATAGTTGCGCTTGTAGTGCAGGTCGATCTTGGCACCGGTGATCTGTGCGACGCCCGCGACCACCTCGCGTACGCGCTTCTCGATCAGCTTGCGCACCTCCGGCGACAGCGTGCGGATGGTGCCCCTCAGCGTCGCGGTCTGCGGAATGACGTTGCGGGCGTTGCCGGCGTGGAATTCGCAAATCGAGATCACCGCCGATTCCAGGGGATCGACGCTGCGCGCGACGATCGATTGCAAGGCGGTGATCACCTGCGCGCCGACCAATACGGAATCGATGCATTTGTGCGGACGCGCGGCGTGGCCGCCGAGGCCCTCGATCATGATGTCGACCTCGTCGGTCGCCGCCATGATCGGACCTGGCCGGATCGCGAACGAGCCGATTGGGATGCCCGGGCCGTTATGCATACCGTAGACCTGTTCGATGCCGAAGCGCTCCATCAGGCCGTCCTTGACCATGGCCGCGCCGCCGGCGCCGCCCTCCTCGGCCGGCTGGAAGATCACCACGGCATCGCCGGCGAAGTTGCGGGTCTCGGCGAGATAGCGCGCCGCCCCGAGCAGCATCGCTGTGTGGCCGTCATGGCCGCAGGCGTGCATCTTGCCGGGATTCTTGGAGGCGTAAGGCAGGTTGGTCTGCTCCTCGACCGGCAGCGCGTCCATGTCGGCACGCAGGCCGATCGTCTTCAGCCCCTCGCCGCCCGGCTTGCTGCCCTTGATCACACCGACCACGCCAGTCTGGCCGAGCCCGGTCACGACCTCGTCGCAGCCGAACTCGCGCAGGCGGTCCGCAACGAATGCTGCGGTGCGGTGAACATCGTACAGCAACTCCGGATGCTGATGGATGTCCCGGCGCCAGGCCTGAATATCGGGTTGGAGGTCGGCGACGCGGTTCACGATGGGCATGGAGGGTCTCGAGCTTTGTTGGAAGTGCAAGACTGTCTATCATGCAAGCGGCGGTCCACCTAACTCCCGCAGATCGAGGGTAGCCCTGTCCTCTCGTCATGGCCGGGCTTGTCCCGGTCGTCTTCGTCTGCCTATTAGGACGGAACGTTAAGTGACCATCCGGGTGGAAGCAGAATGCCGAGGCGGCTCGAAGGTGAGTTTGACTACATTGTCGTCGGGGCCGGCACGGCGGGCTGCATCCTCGCCAACCGGCTCTCGGCCGATCCAAAGAACAGGGTCCTCATTCTCGAAGCCGGCGGCGACGACAATTGGATCTGGTTCCACATCCCGGTCGGTTATCTCTTCGCGATCGGGAATCCGCGCTCGGACTGGATGTTCAAGACCGAGGCCGAGCCCGGGTTGAACGGCCGCGCACTCGCCTATCCCCGCGGCAAGGTGATCGGCGGCTGCTCGGCCATCAACGCCATGATCTCGATGCGCGGACAAGCCGCCGATTACGACCACTGGCGCCAGCTCGGCATGACCGGCTGGGGCTATGACGATGTGCTGCCGCTGTTCAAACGGCTGGAAGACCACTTCCTTGGGGCAAGCGAACATCACGGCGCCGGGGGCGGCTGGCGCATCGAGGCGCCGCGGCTGTCGTGGGACGTTCTCGACGCCGTCGGCGACGCCGCCGAGGAGATGGGCATCAAGCGCATCCCAGATTTCAACACCGGCGACAACGAAGGCACCAGCTATTTCCACGTCAACCAGAAGCGTGGCCGGCGCTGGTCGTCGGCGCGCGGCTTTCTCAAGCCCGCGCTGAACCGGGTGAACCTGCGGCTCGAGAAGCATGTGCTGGTCGACCGTCTCATCATCGAGCAGGGTCGCGCCGTCGGCGTGCGCTTCATCCAGAAGGGCGAGATCATCGAGGCGCGGGCGAAGGGAGAGGTGATCCTGTCGGCCGGCTCGATCGGCTCGGTGCAGGTGCTGCATCGCTCCGGCATTGGCCCGGCCGACTGGCTCTCGCCGCTCGGTATCGACATCGTGATGGACAAGCCCGGTGTGGGGCGCAACCTCCAGGATCACCTCCAGCAGCGCGCGATCTACAAGGTCGAGGGCGTGCGCACGCTGAACGAGACGTATTACAACCTTTTCCGCCGCGGCCTGATGGGGCTCGATTACGCCTTCCGTCGCCGCGGGCCGCTGACCATGGCGCCGTCGCAGCTCGGCATCTTCACGCGCTCGGATGCGACGCGCGCGCGCGCCAACATCCAGTTCCACGTGCAGCCGCTGTCGCTCGACAAGTTCGGCGATCCCCTGCACCGCTTCCCCGCCATTACCGTGAGCGCCTGCAATCTCCAGCCGACCTCGCGCGGCACGGTGCGGCTGCGCTCGGCGAGCCCGGACGAGAAGCCGATCATCGCGCCAAACTATCTGTCGACCGACGACGACCGCCAGGTCGGCGCCGACGCCATCCGCACCACGCGTCGGCTGATGCAGCAGAAAGCGCTCGCGCAGTATCGTCCGACTGAATACCTGCCCGGTCCCTCCGTCGGCGACGACGATGCCTCGCTCGCGAAGGCCGCCGGCGATATCGGCACCACGATCTTCCATCCCGTCGGCACCGCCAAGATGGGTGCGGTCAACGACCCGATGGCGGTGGTCGACGAGCGGCTACGTTTCTATGGCCTCAGCGGCCTGCGCATCGTCGATGCCTCGATCATGCCGACCATCACCTCAGGCAACACCAACACGCCGACGGCGATGATCGCCGAGAAAGGCGCGACGATGATCCTGGAGGATGCGAAGTTAAGGAACCCCCGTAGCCCGGATGGAGCGAAGCGCAATCCGGGAAGCTGCCGCAACATTGGCCCCGGATTACGCTGCGCTCCATCCGGGCTACTACGCATCACGCCATGATCAATCAACGCCGCTTTTCAATCGGTCCCTCCGACGCAGAGATCGCCATGCTGCAGTGGGGCGAGAGCGGGAAGCCGCCCGCCCTGCTCGTGCACGGGACCGGTTTCGTCGCCGACGTCTGGGACGAGGTCGCGCGCGATCTGGCATCGACCTACACCGTCTATGCGCTCGACCGCCGAGGCCATGGCGCCAGCCACAAGCCCGGCAGCTATCATTTCCTCGACTTTGCCGCCGACGTCTGCCGGGTGATCGATGCGCTCGATCTGCGCGACATCTATGGCATCGGCCACAGCGCGGGCGCGACCGATCTTCTGCTCGCGGCAAGGCTCCTGCCCGGACGTTTCACGCGCCTGTTCGTGATGGAGCCGACCATCATGGATCCGCGCGCGGCGCGCGCCGGAGGATTGGACGACGACTCCATCGCCCGCGTCGAGGGCGCGCTGCGCCGTCGGGCCGAGTTCGATAGCACTGAGGCCGTGTTCGAACGCTACCGCACATCGCCGACATTTGTGGATTGGACCGAGACCTCGCTGCGGGCCTATGTGCGCCATGGCTTCGTGCCGCTCGGCGATGGCCGGGTACGGCTCAGCTGCATGCCGGAGACCGAGGCGGCGATGCTGCGTCCGATCTACGAAGCGATGGCGCAGGTTTATGTCGGCGATGCCCGCGGCAATCCGTTTACCGGGCTCCCCGAGATCGACTGCCCGGTGCGCGTCGCAACCGCGGCGAAGTCGGGGCCGGTTTACAAGCTGATGGCCGCACGGGCCGTGTCGCTGATCCCGCGCGTAAGTACGCTGGTGTTCGAGGGCGCCGGGCATTGCGTGGCGCAGGAAATGCCGGCGGCCGTGGTGCAGGCCGTAAGGGAGTTCGCGGAATAGGTCTCTTGCGCCGGACGCGGCGCAGCACGAAGTGGTGCGCCGCTGAGCCGGGGCCCATCTCACCGCGTACCGCGCGGCTTTCTGGGTCCCGGCTCTGCGCAGCAACGCTCCGCGTTGCAGCGCGTCCGGGACACAAGAATTCCTCTCACCTCACGAAAACGTCATCGCAACCGGGAATAACTCCCCCGCTCCCGCGATCACCTCCCCGAAGCCCAATTCCGGGCGGAGTGGAGACGTTGCGATGAGCGGACACGATCACGGCGAAGACGGCGTCAGCCGCCGCAAAGTGCTGGAGTGCATGACCTGGGCCGGCACGGGGGTGCTCTGGACCATCAGCGGCGGCGTGCCGCGCTCGCTCGGCATCATCGATTCCGCGCAAGCCGCAACTGCGGCCGCGCCCGGCATGACCTTCCTCCAGATCAGCGACAGCCATGTCGGCTTCGACAAGCCGGCCAATCCCAACGCGCTCGGCACGCTGGAGGAAGCGGTCAACAAGATCAACGCGATGCCGGCCAAGCCTTCCTTCATGATCCACACCGGCGACATCACGCATCTGTCGAAGGCCGCCGAGTTCGACAATGCCGAGCGCATCATCTCGCAGAGCAAGCTCGACGTGCACTACGTGCCAGGCGAGCATGATTTCCTCGACGAGGAGGTGAAGTTCTATCGCGAGCGCTATGGCCGCGGCACCAAGGGTGCGGGATGGTACTCGTTTGACGCCGGCGGTGTGCACTTCATCGGCCTCGTCAACGTCGTCGACCTCAAGGCCGGCGGCCTCGGCAATCTCGGCGCGGAGCAACTTGCCTGGCTCCAGGACGATCTGCGCGGCAAATCCAAGTCGACGCCGATCGTGCTGTTCGCCCACATCCCGCTCTGGACCGTCTACCCGGAATGGGGCTGGGGCACCGAGGATGGCGGCCGCGCACTCGAATACGTCAAGGGGTTCGGCTCGGTCACCGTGCTGAACGGTCACATTCATCAGGTGATGCAGAAGGTCGAGGGCAACGTCACCTTCCACACCGCGCGCTCGACCGCCTTCCCGCAGCCCGCGCCGGGCGCCGCCCCCTCGCCCGGACCGATGAAGGTCGAGGATGCAAGGCTGCGCTCGATGCTCGGAGTTGCCAGCGTCGACTTCAAGCAGAACGAGCAGCGGCTCGCGATCATCGACACGCCGCTGCAGGGCTGACGGAAACCGACCATGAAGAAACTCAATCGCCGCGACTTCAGTGTCGAGTTCGGTCTCGCTTTGGCCGCGGCCATCCTGTTGCCCGCAACAAAAGCCCGCGCTGCCGACGACACGGAGGTCCATATCGACAACTTCGTTTTCCAGCCGACCGAGCTCAAGATCAAGGTCGGCACCACCGTGACCTGGACCAACCGGGACGACATCCCGCACACGATCGTCTCGGCCGGCAAGTTCAGGTCCAAGACCCTGGACACCGACGACAGGTTCTCCTTCACCTTCACCAATGCGGGCGACTACAAGTATTTTTGTTCGTTGCACCCGCACATGACGGGGATGATCAAGGTTGAGTAACGTCTCCAACCAAGGCATCAACGTCTTGCCTGGCCGGTGGTCCCACGCCGGCCGGGCGCGTGCGCCTTCGATCACGGCAAAAGAAGAAGCAGAGGCAAAGCGAGGAGCGATGCCGGCCACCGACGATTTACAGAAGGCGCAGCGCTTCCGGGAGGCCGCTCTGCCCTATCTCGACGACGTCTACACGCTCGCGCGCTATCTCTTGCGCGATGCCTCCGACGCCGAGGATGCGGTGCAGGAATGCTATCTGCGCGCACTGAAGCACTTCGACAGCTATCGCGGACCGGCGATGAAGCCCTGGCTGCTTGCCATCCTGCGCAACGTCTGCAACGCAGAATATGCCCGGCGCGCGCATTCGCACAGCGCGATCGAGGATCTTCCCGGCGCCGCCGAGCAGACGCCGATCTGGCAGGAGACTGGCACGAGCCCGGAGACCGAAGTGCTGCGCAGCCGCGATGCCGGCGCGATCCGCAAGCTGATCGATACGCTCGCCGAACCGTTCAAGGAGACCTTCGTGCTGCGGGAGATCAACAACCTGTCCTATCGTGAGATCGCCGAGGCCGTCGGCGCCCCCGTCGGCACCGTGATGTCCCGCCTCGCCCGCGCCCGCGCCATGCTGCGCGCGGCCTGGACGGCGGAAGAGGAGCAAGCGAAATGACCTGCGACGAAGCAACAATCCTGCTTCACGCGCTGCTCGACAACGAGCTCGACGCCGGCCATGCGCGCGAGGTCGAAGCCCATATCGCGAGCTGCCCGGCCTGCGCCGCCGACCTCGCGTCACAACGCGAAACGCAGCGCGTGCTCGCCGAGACCAGTTTGCGCTACACCGCACCGGCCAGCCTGCGCGCACGCATCGAAGCCTCGCTGCCTGAGCCGCAGCGCCAGCAGCCGACCCGCCGCTCCGTGTTGCGCGGCTTTGCGATGGGCTCGGCGGTCTCCGCGCTCGCCGCCTCCGGCGTCGTCGCCGTGGTGCTGCGTCAGGACGACCAGCAGCGCATCCTGTCGGAGGTCGTCTCCGCGCATCTGCGCTCGCTCCAGGCCGGCCATCTCACCGACGTGATCTCGACCGATCAGCACACGGTCAAACCTTGGTTCAACGGCAAGCTCGACGTCGCCCCGCCCGTGATCGACCTCACTGCGCAGGGTTTTACGCTGGTCGGCGGCCGGCTCGACTACATCGACGCCCGCGCCATCGGCGCCGTCGTCTACAAGCGTCGGCAGCACGTCATCAACCTGTTCGTGTCGCAGACATCGAACGCGGATTATCGCGCGCCGAAGACCGAGACCATGCAGGGCTTCAACTGCCGCCGCTGGGGCAATCGCGGTCTGAACTTCTGGGCCGTCAGCGATCTCGGCGCCGACGAGCTCGCCGAGTTCGTCGCGAAGTTCGAGGCGGCAATGAAGGCGAATGTGGAGGGCTAGCGGTCTCCACTGTCATTGCGAGCGTAGCGAAGTAATCCAGACTGCATCCCGGAGGGATACTGGATTGCTCGCTTCGCTCGCAATGACGATTGCTGAGTTAGTTCAGGCTACGCCGACCGTCGCACCGCGTTGTCTACCAGGGTCTTGCCGAGCGACCAGATCGCGCCGGGGACCTTGTGGCTGCCGGCGATGACGTCGTCGAACGCCTTCTCGATCCAGCTGCAGTCTTCTTCGGTGATGGTAAGCGGCGGCAGCAGCTTGATGGTGTGACTGCCGTGGCCGGCGACCTGGGTCAGGATCTTGTGATCCTTGAACAGCGGCACGGTGATGAGCTGGCAGAACAGGCCCTTGTTGGCGGTCTCCAGCACGTTCCAGGAGGCGCGAAGGCGCAGCGACTTCGGCGGGCCGAACTCGACGCCGATCATGAGGCCCTTGCCGCGCACTTCCTTCATCAGCTCGTAGCCGGGAACCATGCGCGTCAGCGCCAGGCGCAGCTCGGCGCCGCGCTTGGCGGCGGACTCGATCAGCTTCTCGGACTCCATGACGTCGAGCGTGGCGATGCCCGCGGCCATCGCGAGGTCGTTCTTGGAGAAGGTGGAGCCGTGCACCACCGCGCGGTCCATCTGGTTGAAGATCTTGTCGAAGATGCTCTTGCGCGTCAGCACCGCGCCAACAGGCACGTGGCCGCCCGACAGCGACTTCGACAGCAGCACCATGTCGGGCTCGACGTTCCAGTGCTCGACCGCAAGGAAGCGGCCTGTGCGGCCCATGCCGGTCTGGATCTCGTCGGCGACGAACAGCGTGCCGTATTTCTTGCAGAGCGCAGCCGCGCCGGGCAGGAACTCGTCGGTGGGCATGTTGACGCCCTTGCCCTGGATCGGCTCGACGACGAATGCCGCGACCTCGCGCGAGGCCAGCGCCTTTTCCAGCGCGGCCAGATCGTTGAACGGGATCGGGGTGCAGCCCGGCAGCAACGGCTCGAAACCGGTGCGGAAGTTCGAATCACCCGTGAGCGACAGCGCGCCATAGGTCAGGCCGTGATAGCCGTGGGCGCAATAGACGATACCGGGACGGCCGGTGGCACCGCGCGCGAACTTGATCGCGGCTTCGACGCATTCGGCGCCGGAATTGGCGAAAAACGCCTTGTCGAGATAGGGAACATATTTCAGGAGGCGCTCGGCCAGCACGCCGGCGAGCACCGAGACGTCGAACTGGACGAGGTTGGGCAGGTCGGCATCGAGCACGCTCTTGAGCGCCTCGCGCATGACGGGATGATTGCGCCCGATCGCAAACACGCCAAAGCCGGACAAGAGGTCGAGATAGCGCGCGCCGTCGCGGTCGTAGAGGTACTGCCCCTGCCCCTTCTGGAAACCGACATCGTAGCCGATGGTCTTGAGAACCCGAACGAACTGCTCGTTCAGATGCCGATTATGCAGGGCGCTGCGCTGGGCCTGACGGTCCGCGAATAGCTGAGACATGTCTGGATTTGGGCTGTGCATCCGCTACATACTTCGGTTGAGGGCCGTCTCGTCAACTGAAAACGGACCGCTATCGAAAACGCTCTGTGCGGCCTTTTGCCCTTTTTCGGACCATCTTCGCAAGCACAGCTTTAGACCATGTTGCACTGCCAAGGAACACTCATGCGTTTAGCCCTTTACACCGGAATAATACTGGCTGGCGGTTACACCTGTCTGACCCCGGCGCTCGCCGCTGACCCCACCGGCGACTGGCGGGTCGCCGATGGCGTCGCCAACATCCGTGTCGCCCAATGCAATGGCAGCATGTGGGGCGCGGTTTCCTGGGAAAAACAGCCCGGCGGCCGCGACGAGAACAACCCGGATGCTTCAAAAAAGAACAGGCCGACGCTGGGCATGGCGACCCTGATCGACATGAAGAAGAAGCCCGGCGTCGATCAGTGGGAAGGGCAGGTCTACAACGCCAAGGACGGCCAGCTCTATAGCGCGACCATCACGCCTGCTGGTTCTGACCAGCTCGAAATCAAGGGCTGCGTGATGGGCTTTCTCTGCGGCGGTGAGACCTGGACCCGCGTTGGCCCGCCGATCCCCCTAAGCCCCGCCAACGCCATGGCCAAGGGCGCGCCGAAGTCCTCCGGCGCGGCGCCGAAAGCCCAGGGAACGACGGGCGCCACGGCGCCTGCACCCGGCTCCCCGAAACCCACCGCCGCGAAGCCCGGTCAGAAGAACGCCGCCGACGCCGTCGGCGACATTTGCCTACTCCCTGAGATTGCGGGGTTTGCCCATTAGGGCCGGCTGGAACAGCAGCACTGCGGCAAGCGTCGTCACCAGCGAGAGGGCGAGCAGCTTGCCCATGCTGGACGTGCCGGGATGGCTCGACAGCCACAGGCTGCCGAACGCGGTTGCCGTCGTCAGCGCGCTGAAGAAAATCGCGCGTGTCAGGCTGGTCTGCAGCAGGTTCGTCCTGCCCGAGCGCCAGGCCACGACATAATAGATCTTGAAAGCGACGCCGACGCCGAGCAGCAGCGGGAATGCGACGATGTTGGCGAAGTTGAGCGGCAGGCCGATCAACACGCAGATCTCGAGCGTCACCGCGCCGGCCACCAGCAGCGGCACCAGCGTCATCAGCACGTCGACGAACCGCCGGAGCGTGATCCACAACAGCAGGCCGATCACCAGCAGCGCATAGATGCCGGCATGGATGAACGCCTTCACCACGGTGTCACCCGATTTCAGGATCGAGACCGGCCCGCCGATGGCGGTCGGCTCGGCCGCGAGCACGGCCGCTGCAAATTTGCGCAGCGTGTCGTTGTCGTTGGGATCGCCCTTCGGCAACGCCTCGACGCGGATGATGCCGTCCTTGCTCTTCCAGCCACTGACGAGATCGGGCGGCAGTGACTTCAACGTCACCGGCTCGGCCTGCAACGCATTCCTGAGCTGGTCGAAGACGATCTTCATCGGCGTGACGAATACGTCTTGCGCCTTGTTGCGCGTGGCCTCGTCGGAATTCGCGAGCTTCTCGAGCGCGTCCGCCAGCCGACGCGAGGTGACCGCACCCGGTCCCTTCGCATCACCCGCGGTCCGGCGCAGATTGTCGACCGAGGATTTCAGCGCCTCGACGTTTTCCTGGTCCGACGGCGCCGCGTCGATCTGGTCGGGATTGAGCGCGGGGTTCAGCACCTTGGCGCCCTGCGCGAGCAGCTTCAGCTTCGGCGGCTGATCCTGCGGCACGAAGCTGTCGAGGGACATCACCCGCAGCACCTCGGGCACCTTCTCCAGCTTCGCCTCGACCTGCCTCGCCTGCTCCTCCGACGTCGTCATCACGTTGATCGCATTGGCACCGGTGTTGGGATCCTTGCGCAGGTCGAGGAAGGTCGCGATGGATTCAGCGTGCGGGTTACGCAGATTCATCGGATTGAAGTCGAACTTCATGAAGTAGAGCAGCGGCAGTCCGGCGAGCGCCAGCAGCAACGTGCCGCCGACGACCAGCACACGGTGTTTCTCCAGGAAATGGTCGAGCGGCGCCAGGAAGGCGTAGCCGACCGGCTCCATCTCGCCGGGCGGGTTCAGCAGCTTCAGCATTGCCGGCAAGACGGTGATCGAGGAGACGAACGCCACCAGCATGCCGACACCGGCGATCTGGCCGAGCTCCGCGATACCCTTGTAGTCGGTCGGCATGAAACAGAGGAAGCCGGCGGCTGTCGCCATCGCCGCGAGCGACAACGGCACGGCCGAACGCTTGGCTGCCAGCACCAGCGCCCCCGAGAGATCGTTGTGCTTGTAGCGCTCGGAGCGATAGCGAACGCTGTACTGGATGCCGAAATCGACGCCGAGGCCGACGAAAAGCACGGCGAACGCGATCGACAGCAGGTTGAACGAGCCGACCATCATCAGTCCCGCAGCGGTCGTGATCGCAAGCCCGACGAAGAGATTGATGAACACCGCGAAGATGATCTTCGCCGAATGCAGCGCCAGCCACAGGATGAGCAGCACGACCAGGACAGTGCCGATGCCGTTGACGACGGCGCCTTCCTGCACGGTCGCGTATTCCTCGTTGGCGATCGGGACCGGGCCGGTCAGTCGCACCCGCGCCTGGTACTTGGTGGGAAAATCGAGATCGGCCGCGGCTTTGCGGATCGCGTCGGTGGCATCCTTGCCAGGCTCCAACGCGTTGTAGTCGAGGATTGGCTTGAACTCGATGAAAGCGCGCTTGTCCGAATCCTTCAGCGGCTCGTCGCTGACGAGCTCGCGCCAGGAGAAGCTCGCATTGCCCTTGTTGAGCACGGTCTCGACCGTCTGCGCGATCAGGTTGAACGGACGCTCGGTGTTGTCGAGCTTGACCTGCCCGCGCTTGACGCCGGCAAGTCCCGTCTCCAGCGCGCCGGTGAGGCCCCGGATCGAGGGATCGCCAGCCATGATCTCGATCAGGGGTGCTGCGGATTCGAACTGGCCGGTGATCTTGCCGACTTCTTCCGTCGGCAGAAACAACAGTCCGTTCTTCTCGAAGAACTCGCCGCTGCCGAGTTGCTGCATCGACTGGAAGTTGGTCTTGTCGTCCTTCAGCCTGGCATAGAGTGCGTCTGCCGCGGCGCTCGTCATTTCCGGCGTGCGGGCCTCGACCACAGCGAGGATCGTTTCGTTTTGATCGAACGCTTTGTCGAATTGCTGGTCACGCTTGCGCCAGTCGAGATTTTGAGAAATCAGCGAATTGATGTCGGTGTTGATGGCGAAATGGCGCGCAGCATAATAGCCCGCTCCCACCGCCAGCAGGAGCCCGAGAACGACGACGAGGGTGGCAAACCGGGTGCAGGCCCTGACAATGGCAACGACTACGCTTTGCAGCACTTCTTTTCTTTCTGCGGTTAACAGCTTGCCGGAAACGCCCGCTGTTTATCGGAGTTCCCGGGCGAAACCTATTGCTGTTTTGAGTGGCGCTCGCCGCGAGAAGGTTCGAGGTAAACGGCGGAGGACCGTCGCAAAATCATGCGGGGCGGTCGGTATAGCCGGGGACTTGAGGCGGGAAAGTGACGAAGGGGTGAGCACAAATGTCGCCATCGTGCCTACCAGAAATTACATACTATAGTACCGTTACATTAATCTAACTGGGAACCCAAGGCTCATTCCACCTTCCCTTTCTGCCGATTTTTTGACACAAAGTATTGCGCCTCCATGCGCCGGAGCCCCCATCGGGGGTGGGCGGCTACCGCGTGCGCGAGACCAATGGTGCGGATATTGCACGTCATTGGTCATATCGGGGTGTCGCCGGAAACTTGAAGCGGATTGGTGCAACTTGCGTGATGGACGTCCCATGGAAGTTTATCTGGCGCAGCCGCGCGGCTTCTGCGCGGGCGTGGTGCGTGCGATCGAGATCGTGGAACGGGCCCTGGAGAAGTACGGCCCGCCCGTCTACGTGCGCCACGAGATCGTGCACAACAAATACGTCGTCGAGAGCCTGAAGAACAAGGGCGCGATCTTCGTCGAGGAATTGTCCGAAGTGCCGCCGAAGGCCGTGACGGTCTTCAGCGCCCATGGTGTCGCCCGCAGCGTCGAGGAAGAGGCTGCCGCGCGCGACCTTCCGGTGCTCAATGCCACCTGCCCGCTGGTCACGAAAGTTCACAATCAGGGGAAGCGCTACATCACCAAGGGCCGCACCCTGATCCTGATCGGCCATGCCGGCCACCCCGAGGTCGAGGGCACGATGGGCCAGGTTCCCGCCCCCGTGCTGCTTGTTCAAAGCGTTGAAGAGGTTAACGCACTGACGCTGCCCGCAGATACGCCAGTGGCCTACATCACGCAGACCACCCTGTCGGTCGACGACACCCGGGACATCATCGCCGCCCTCCAGGCCCGCTTTACAGATATTCAAGGTCCGGATATCCGGGATATCTGCTATGCGACACAGAACCGCCAATCTGCGGTAAGGGATTTGAGCAAGCTGGTCGACGTGATCCTGGTGGTGGGCGCTGCCAACAGCTCGAACTCGAACCGGCTCCGCGAAATCGGCACCGAAGCCGGCGTCGCGAGTTATTTGATTGCCGACGGCAGCGAGCTCAATCCGGAGTGGTTGAAAGATGCCAGAACCGTCGGCGTCACGGCCGGCGCTTCGGCGCCCGAGGTACTTGTGGATGACGTGATCGAAGCGATGCGGCGAATCGGACCAGTCCAGGTCTCCGTGCTGCCGGGCCGCGAGGAAAACATCGAATTCCGGCTTCCGGCCCAACTGGCTGCGAGCTGACCCACCCGAATTCCAAGCCCAGAAAGAAACTTGTAATGGCCATCCCCTTCTTCAAGGAAATGCGTATCGGCGGCTATTTGCTCAAGCAGAAACTGCTTGGCCGCAAGCGCTATCCGCTCGTGCTGATGCTGGAGCCGCTGTTTCGCTGCAACCTCGCCTGCGTCGGCTGCGGCAAGATCGATTATCCCGATGCGATCCTCAACCGCCGCATGACGGCGCAGGAGTGCTGGGACGCCGCCGACGAATGTGGCGCGCCGATGGTCGCCATTCCCGGCGGCGAGCCGCTGATCCACAAGGAGATCGGCGAGATCGTGCGCGGCCTCGTGGAGCGCAAGAAGTTCGTCTCGCTCTGCACCAACGCGCTGCTGCTCGAGAAGAAGCTCGACCTGTTCACGCCCTCGCCTTACCTGTTCTTCTCCGTGCATCTCGACGGCCTGAAGGACCATCACGACAAGGCGGTGTCGCAGAAGGGCGTGTTCGACCGCGCGGTGTCCGCGATCAAGGCGGCCAAGGCGCGCGGCTTCACCGTCAACGTCAATGCCACCATCTTCGACGGCCACCCGGCCGAGGAGATCGCAAAATTCCTCGACCTCACCGTCGAGCTCGGCGTCGGCGTCTCGATGTCGCCGGGTTACGCCTATGAGCGCGCGCCGGACCAGGAGCACTTCCTCAACCGCACCAAGACCAAGAAGCTGTTCCGCGACGTCTTCGCGATGGGCAAGGGCAAGAAGTGGAACTTCATGCATTCCGGCCTGTTCCTGGACTTCCTCGCCGGCAACCAGGAATACGAGTGCACGCCCTGGGGCATGCCCGCGCGCAACATTTTTGGCTGGCAGAAGCCCTGTTACCTCCTCGGTGAAGGCTATGCCAAGACCTTCAAGGAGCTGATGGACACCACCGACTGGGAAACCTACGGCACCGGCAAGTACGAGAAGTGCGCCGACTGTATGGCCCATTGCGGCTACGAGCCGACGGCGGCGACCGCCGCGCTCAACAACCCGCTGAAGGCGATGTGGGTGTCGCTGCGCGGCATCAAGACCTCCGGCCCGATGGCGCCGGAGATCGACATGTCCAAGCAGCGCCCGGCGCAGTACATCTTCTCGGAGCAGGTCCAGAAGAAGCTCTCCGAGATCCGCAAGGACGAAGCCGCCGCCGCGCAGGCGAAGGCCGCGCAGAAGGCTTCGACGGCCGCGTAAGCGCGCGAGCCACAGTCACAAACAGAAAGGCCCGGACGCCATTGGCGACCGGGCCTTTCTTTTTGCCCGCTGATGCGTCGGGGGAACAGCGGAGCCCGATCCGCGAGCTATGCTCCCTCCCCTCCTTTGCTGGCCGGGCCGGGCCGCCCAACTTGCAAAAATGTGAAAAACAACCCCATGCACAGTAGAGACGCGCTTGCCAGACGGCGCGATGTCGAATTGGCTAGGCGATTGGCGCGTCGCGTAGATCAGCGGCAAACGGGTAATGGCGAGGCTTGCGGAATGCTGCCCGGCAATTCGGTCCGCCGCCAGCTTCAGTGCAATTCAAGGCCAGCACTAATTTCGTATTTTTAGAATTTCGTTTGACCCGTCGGGCAAAACAATGGCACTATGCCATGCTGGCCCCGGTTGAAGAGCGGCAACCGACGCGCTCCCGACAGCGGCGGACAAGCGGCTATCTCCCGAGCCACCGATGAAGAGCGACGGGACATCGATCGTTCTGCCCGATTGGGGCACCTATGCGGCGCCGGGCGCGCTCGATCTCATGAGGACGAAGGCGGCGACGAGGATGGGTGGCATCGAGCTGATCGACTGCGCCGGCCACTGGATCCAACAGGAGCAGCCGGTTCGGCTCAGCACGCTCCTGCTCGCCTTCATCAAGGAGGCAGGTGGAACGGATCACTCTGGCGATTTTGGCCTTGGCAGCCGTTAGTCCGTGGGATGGGTTGAGCTCTTGCGCGCGCGGCGCTTCGTGAGACGCACCGGGTCGGGCGATCAGTCAGACGATGGCTGCGATTACGGAGAGCCGTGATCGGCAAGGATGGGTTTCGCAGGGGCTCAACCCATCCTACGAACTAACCGCCTTTGGTGCCAATGCAGCATCGATCAAGCTCGACTGCGCCCGTCAACGCGGCAAGACAGGCGCAGCCAATCCTGCCTACCGCCCTGCGACAGAAGTGGCTCGCAGTGCTTGCCCTACCGCGTCGCCGAGATTGAAGCCGGCCGGGTTCTGACGCTGCGGGAAGGCCTTGAACGACTGCAGGTGCTGGTTCACGAACGCCTGGGCCGGCACCACCGTCCATAGCTTTTGGCCCGCGTAGATCGGGTAGTAGGGCGCCTCCATGTGCTGCTCGAACGGGTCCACTCGCAGGTTCACCGGCCGCGGCACGGTCGGCGTCTCGAGTTGCCCCGCGAACCAGTTGTCCTTGACTTGGAAGTGGATCTTCCAGTCGTCGACGCGGATGGCGTAGAGATTGGCCTCGCCGTAGTAGAAGAACTCGCGGCGGGCGGATTCCTTGCTCTGACCGGAGAGGTAGGGCAACTGGTTATAGCCGTCGAGATGCACTTTGAAGGACTTGTCGCCGGCCTTGTACCCCGTGAGCAGTTTCTCCTTCACGTCGGGCACGCCAGCGGCGGCCATGACTGTCGGCACCACGTCCTCCAGCGAGAAGATACCGTTGAGCACCTGCCCCGCGGGAATCCGCCCGGGCCAGCGCATCACGAACGGCACGCGGAATCCCCCCTCCCAGCCAAGTCCTTTCTCGCCGCGGAACGGAGTGGTCCCCCCGTCCGGCCAGCTGAACTTCTCCGCGCCGTTGTCGGTGGTGAAGATCACGATGGTGTTGTCGGCCAATCCCAACTCGTCGAGTTTCTTCAGGAGTTCGCCGACCACGAAGTCGAGCTCCATCATCCCGTCGGCGTAGAGGCCGTATTTCGTCTTGCCTTTCCAGCGATCCGACAGATGCGTGAACACGTGCATGCGCGTCGTGTTGTGCCACAGGAAGAAGGGCTTGTTGGCGTCCCGCGCCCGCGCCATGAAGTCGAGCGAGCGTTGCAGCAGGTCGTCTTCGACCGTTTCCATTCGCTTGCTCGTCAAGGGGCCGCTGTCCCTGATGGTTTGTTTTCCCACGCGGCCGAAGCGCTGGTCGACGGTCGCGTCTTCCTTCTCCGTGGCCTTGCAGTCCAGCACGCCACGCGGTCCGAACTTCTGCTGGAATGCCGGGTCGTTTTTCGGATAGTCCACCTGTTCCGGCTCTTCCTCGGCGTTGAGATGGTAGAGGTTGCCGTAGAACTCGTCGAAGCCGTGCACGGTCGGCAGGAACTCGTTGCGGTCCCCCAGGTGGTTCTTCCCTATCTGGGCGGTCACGTAGCCCAGCGGCTTGAGCAGATCGGCAAGGGTGGGATCTTCGAACATGAGCCCTTGCGGCGCACCCGGCAGTCCGACCGCGGTCAGGCCCGTGCGCATCGGTATCTGCCCGGTGATGAAGGCGGCGCGTCCGGCGATGCGATCGATGTTGGGGGTGCGCCCGCCCATGAGGCCGTGATGGTAGGCGCTGACGTTGAATACGCCGATATCGTCGGCCATGATCGCCAAGACGTTTGGGAGGCGTCCGGTTGGTTGCGCCGGCACCGGTTGCTGTGCCTGTGCCATCCGGACCGAAGCGCCGACGCTCAGCGCGGAAGCAGCCGCAAGCGCGGTGCTGCCAAGCAGGATGCGGCGACGATCGAGATCAGGCGCTTGTGTCGATATTTGTGTCTGCTCTTTTTGGACGCTCATGCTTTCCTCCACAAACAGATTGCTCAGGAGAGCCTTGTTGCACGAGCGCAGCGACCGACCACGCGCTTACCGCGCAGCAAAGCGAGTCCGGCGCGGTAATGCCGGACCTCGATTGGGGAGAGCAATTGTCCAAGAGACCGCGCCGCCAAGGTACAATTTAGGAGCGTGGTTCCGAGCAAGATGCTTGATCTGAATCAAAGCTTGGCGCGGATGTAGCTGCAGTAGCCCGGTAGGGTGGGTTGAGCTCTTGCGAAATCGATCGCACGTGTTTCGTGGTAGCGTCTCGTCATGACCGCGGACCGCGCAACTTCGTTCCGGGTGGATGCTTCTTCTTCACCGTTGATCTGGCGGAGCGGAAGCTATCGTTGCTGACGGATCATGTCGAGCTATGCGCGCGGCGTTTTGTGAGACGCACCGGGGTGAGCGATCAGTCAGATGATGGCCGCGATTACCGAGAGCCGTGATTGGGAAGAGATGGGTTTCGCAAGGGCTCAACCCATCCTACGAACTGAAGCCCGGATGGAGCGAGGTGAAGTCCGAGACAGTCTCTCCGTGTTGCAAGACCCCGGATTGCGCTTCGCTCCATCCAGGCTACGCACACCAAACGAAAAAGGCCCGGTCGCCAATCGCGACCGGGCCTTTATCTTTTCTCAGTTCGAAGCAGCCGCTCAGGCCGCCTTCGACACCAGCTCTTCGCTCTCGATCAGCTCCGTGCCGATCAGATAGTCACGGCAGCCGCGCAAGGAACGCAGCGCACGGTTGAAGTCGATGCCGGTCGAGACCAGCGCATGCAGCGTGGTGGGATTGCGCACGATGCCGCGCAGCACGGCGGCGAGGTCGATCTGACCGTTCGGCTTGATCGCGGCGCGGGCGAGCGCCGGCAGCGCGCGATGGGCGGGGTCGCTGATGACGCGGACCGCGGCGAAAGGCAGCCCGGCCTCGGCGGCGTAGGCGGCCGCGATGTGGCTCTCCATGTCGACGGCGGCAGCTCCCGTCTCCGAATGCAGCGCCGCCTTGCAGGCCCGCTTCGTGACCACTTCCTCGGCACCGGCGAGGCTGCCGCGCACCACGCGGCGGCGTCCCGACGTCAGGCGGTCGATGAGGTCGTCGCCGAGCGACAGTCCGGCGGCCCAGCGGGTGTCGCCGGACAGCACCTCGGTCGCCAGCACGACGTCGCCGGAGCGCAGCGTCGGGTCGAGCCCACCGGCCACGCCGAACGAGATCACGCCGCGAATCGTCTCGGGATCCACCACCGTCAGAAGCGCCCGCAACTGGGTCGGGCTGCTGGATGAGCAGATGACCGCCATGCCTGGCCCGGCCGCAATGCGGGCCTCTTGAACCAGTCCAGTCACGATCAGTATCGGCCGCGGGTCGATGGCATTACCCGCGGTAAAATAGTCCCCCGTCCCCAAAGTCACATTCCGACCCCTACCACCCTGCTGTTGGTGTTCCGCAAGTTCCGATACCGCGCCAGCGCCCACAGCGGAAAGAACTTTGGGTAACCATGATAACGTAGATAGAACACGCGGGGGAAGCCTGTGGCGGTGTAACGCTGCTCGTCCCACAGTCCTTTTTTGTTCTGTGTTGCAATCAGGTACTCCACCCCGCGGGCGACGGCCGGGTGATCAACCTCGCCTGCGGCCATCAGGGCAAGCAAAGCCCATGCCGTTTGCGAGGCGGTCGAGGGTGCCGCCTCCCAGCCCTTGTAATCCAGCCGGTAGCTGACGGCGTCCTCGCCCCAGCCGCCGTCGTCGTTCTGGATCGAGGCCAGCCAGTCCGCGGCCTTGCGAATCATGGGGTCCTTGTGGTCAACGCCGGCCATATTGAGGGCGCAGAGCACCGACCAGGTTCCATAGATGAAGTTCATGCCCCAGCGGCCATACCAGGACCCCTCCGGGTGCTGGGTCTTCCTGAGGTATGCGACACCATCGGCGACGTGCTTGCTGCTCTTCGCGGTCTCGCCGAGCTGGGCCAGCATCGAGATGCAGCGTGCGGTGACGTCCTCGGTCGGCGGGTCGAGCAGCGCGCCGTGGTCGGAGAACGGGATGTTGTTCAAATAATATTCGAGGTTGTTGACGTCGAAGGCAGCCCAGCCGCCGTCGTCGCTCTGCATGCCCTCGATCCACTCCCGGCCGCGGGCGATCGCGGTGTCGTAGCCGGTCGTGCCGTGCTCCCGGCGCATGCGGTCCATCGACATCACCACGACGGCGGTGTCGTCGAGATCAGGATAATGGGCGTTGTTGTACTGGAAGGCCCAGCCGCCGGGGCGCACGTCGGGCCGCTTCACCGCCCAGTCGCCCTTCACCTCGAGCTCCTGCTTCGGGATCAGCCAGTCGAGGCCCTGCTTGGCCGCCGGCACCGCCTTGTCGCCGCCGGCTTCGAGCAGCGCGTGCGCGGTCAACGTCGTGTCCCACACCGGCGAGACGCAGGGCTGGCAATAGGCTTCGTCGCCTTTGATGACGAGCAGCTTGTCGATGCCCCGACGTGTCGTGGCGCGCGGCGGATAATTCTCGTCCTTGCCGAGTGCGTCGTACATCATGACGATGTTGGCCATCGGCGGGTAGATCGCGCCCATGCCGTCCTCGCCGTTGAGCCGCTCCTCGGTGAAGGCGAGCGCCGCGTCGATGGCGCGCTTGCGCAGGCTCTTGGGAAACATCGGCTCGATCACGCGCAGAATCGCGTCGAGCGAGCGGAACAGCACGAACCAGGCCATGCTCTGATGCGGTGCCTTCGCGGTCATGCCGATCGAGCGCGGATCCTGGAGGAACAGCTCGTCGATGCCGACCGCCTTCGGATTCTTTGCGCGCGGCTTCAGCGCGGCGATCACCATCAGCGGCACCATCGTGGTGCGCGCCCAATACGAGATCTTGTTGAGATGAAACGGCGACCAGAACGGCAGCAGCACGATCTCGACCGGCAACACCGGCACCGCGCGCCAGGTCACGACGCCGAACGTTGCGAGCAAAAAGCGCGTGAAGACGTTGCTGTTGATGGCGCCGCCACGGGCGTGAATTGCCTCGCGCGCGCGCACCATGTGCGGCGCGTCGACGGAGTCGCCGATCATCTTCAGCGCGAAGTATGCCTTCACGCTCGCGCTCATGTCGAACTCGCCGTCATGCACCAGCGGCCAGCCGCCATGGGCACCCTGCACGCGGCGCAGATAATTGCCGATCTTGGCCTCAAGCGCGGTGTCGACCGGCTCGGCGAGATAGTGACGCAGGAGAACGTATTCGGCCGGAATCGTGCAGTCGGCCTCGAGCTCGAACACCCAATGGCCGTCGGGTTGCTGGAAGTCGAGCACGCCTTGCGTCGCCGACGCGATGCTCGATTCCAAAGCTTCGCGGCTGGTCGCGTTCACGGAATCCATGTCGCTCGATTGCTCCGATAGTCGATTGAAATTGACCGGGACATTGGCCCGTCAGGGCCGCTTTGCGGCCAAAACCAGATCGGCGGCGCGATCGCCGGACCGGACCGATCCCTCGATGGTTGCAGGCAATCCCGTAGCAGTCCAATCGCCGGCAAGAAACAGGTTTTTCAGCGCAGTGACCGGACCCGGGCGCAGGGCATTCTGCGCGGGGGTGGCCGCAAATGTGGCGCGGCGCTCGCGAACGATCTGCCACGGCGGCAGCTCACCGGACACCCCGCCCGCCCTGCAGACGTCGTTCCAGATCGCCTGCGCGAGTTCCTCGCGGGGCATGTCGACCAGGCGGTCGCCATTGCTGATGGTGACGGAAAGCCGGTTCGGGAACGCGAACAGCCACTCCACGACGCCGCCGATCACGCCGAGGATCGGCGCCGAGCCCGGCGGCGGCGTGAAGCGGAAATGCGCGTTAACGATGGCGCGGAATTCGGTCGGCGTCTTCAGGCCGGGCAGCAGGCTCGCGGCAGCGCGCGGCGGCACCGCCATCACGACGACATCGCCCTCACCGAGCTGGATCACGTCCTCGCCGCCGAAATTCAGCGCGCTGGCCTTGCCGTCGCCGGTCGCAAACGAGTGCAGCTCATGGCCGAGCTGAACGGTGTGGCCACGCTCCTGCAGGAACTTCACTGCGGGCTCGATCAGCACGGCGCTGAGGCCGTCGCGCGCGATCAGGGGACGGCAGGCTTGCCCGCCCGCAAGCAGCGTCTCGCGCACGATCGCGCCGGCGAGCCCGGCCGAACCCTCGGGCGGATCGACGTTGAGCGCCGCCAGCAGCAGCGGCTGCACCAGGCGCTGATAGAGGACGCCCTCGCAAGGAATGGACTTGCCAACCAGCGTTTCCTCCGACGCCCAGATCAGCGGCGCCAGCTTGAGATAGTCGGTCAGCCCGGTGTCGGGAACGCGACGGCTCTCGTCGAGCACCCAGGTCGGCAGCCGGCCGTCTCCGAGATCGATCTGCCAGCGCTGCCCGGTCTTGATATCGACGAAAGGAAACTGCGCGCTGTCAGGGCCGACGAGGCCCGCTTCGGTGCCGATCGCGCGCGCGTAGGCGCGGGCATGGCCGTTGCCCGACAGCAGCAGATGGTTGCCGTTGTCGATGGTGAGGTTGGTGGCGCCGTCGAAATAGGACCGGCAACGGCCGCCGGCCTGCTGCGTCGCCTCGTGCACGGCGACCTTGAAGCCGGCATTGGCGAGTCGCACGGCGGCAGAGAGGCCGGAAATTCCAGCGCCGATGATGTGAGCTGTGTTTTGCATCAGATGAAAGCGTAACGGAGCAGGATCAGGACGCGTGTGACCTTCGACACACGCACCGGCTCGCGCGGCGCGTTGAAGCCGCGCGCGATCAGGAGGTCCAGAATGGAATGATAATATTTCGACATGATCCGCGGCGCGCGCACCGCGCGGCGCTTGTTGCGGTTCATGATCTCGTCCGACTTCTCGAAATGCGCTTTGGCGCGCTGGGTCAGCGGCAGGCAGACCTTCGCCAGCGCACGTTCGGCGATGACGCGGTTCGGATCGTTGGAGGTGATGCCGGCATGCAGCAGCGCCTCGCGCGGCAGATAGAGCCGGCCGAGGCCCGCGTCCTCGTCGATGTCGCGCAGGATATTGGTGAGCTGGAGCGCGCGACCGAGATGGTACGCGAGCAGGATGCCATCCTCTTCAGGCAGGCCGAACACCCGCACTGACAATCGTCCCACGGCGCTGGCGACGCGATCGCAATAGAGATCGAGCGTCGCCATGTCGGGCGCGCGGATGTCCTGCGGCACGTCCATCTCCATGCCGTCGACGATGGCGAGGAAATCCTCACGCTTGAGTCCAAAGGTCTTCACCGAGGCGACGTAGTCCTTCAGCCGCGGCGGCGGATTGCCCTGGTAGAGCGCATCGATGTCGTTGCGCCACTGCTGAAGCGCGGCGAGCCGCTCCTCGCGCGGGCCGTCGGAATCGGCGATGTCGTCGACCTGGCGGCAGAAGCTGTAGATCTGGAACATCGCTTCGCGCTGGTCATGCGGCAGGATGCGCATCGCGGCGTAGAACGAGCTGCCGGATGCGGTCGAGCCATAATTGGCGCCGGGCGAGGTCGCCTCAAGCGTCATGTGCAGTCCCCGGTCTGGAAATGGCCTTGCGTCCGATCGCGCGGCGGCCGACTTCGCCGATCATGCCGGCGAGGCTGAAGGTGAGAAGCTCGAACTTGTTCAGATGCACGCGCTCGCGCAAGGGATCGCGCACCCTGAGCAGGCGCACGATGCGGTCGGCATAGGCCTGGATCACCGCGACATCGACGCCGAGGCGGAAGTCCCGGATCTCCGCGCTCAGCGACTTGCTCTCGCCCAGCAGCGCTTCGTTGCGCACGGCCAGCGCCTGAAGGCAGGCCAGCATGGTCGGCGGCGATTGCGTCAGCCCGAGCTGCTCGACCGAGGCGCCGCTCGCTGCCAGCGCATCGCGCGGCAGATAGACGCGGTTGAGCTCGCGAAAATCCTTGCCGCAATCCTGGAGGTGATTGTTGATCTGGAGCGCGGCGCAGAGCGCATCCGATGCCGCCCAGGTCGAGGTGCTCTCGCCATGAACGTCGAGCATGAAGCGGCCGACCGGCATCGCCGAATAACGGCAATAGTGGATGACCTCGTCCCAATTCTCGTAACGGAGCTTGGTCACGTCCATGCGGAACGCGATGAGCACGTCGAGCGCATGGCGCGGCGCCATGCCGCGTTCGGCCAGCGCACGGCGCAGAGTCACGGCCTCGGGCTGGGTGTCGCCCTTGCCGAGCAGTTCCGCCTCGAGCAGATCGAGATAAGCGAGCTTCTCGTCGGCCGGCAGCGTCGCGTGGTCGGCGATGTCGTCGGCGGTGCGGACGAAATTGTAGTACGCCAGGATCAGGGCACGATGACGCGGATGAATGATCCAAGACGCGACGGGAAAATTCTCGTCGCGGTCACCTTTGCCGGATCGCAATTCGCTCGCAGAGGTCATCGAGGGCTGGTTTACAATCGTTTGGACAGGAGGGGCTTCGTCGCTCGCGCGGGCTCATGCCGGCAGTGCCGCCGCGGCCCCCATATAGGGGAATACGGCCGCAAAACCAATCCTGTCTCTCGATGGCTGCCCTTTACGGATCGCAGCCGAAAAGGCGGCCCCGGGGGCCGCCTCTATGGGCCAGCGGCCGAGCTTACTGGTTGTGGTTCTTCAGGACCTGGTCGCAGGCCTGGGAGATCTTGGCCCGGTTCTCCTTGAGGCAGGCCAGGACGGTGAAATCGCCCTGGTCGATGACGGGACGGCAGAACTTCTGCACATCGCGGGTGCAGGCCTTCTGCTCGGCGTCCGTGCCACGCCCTTGCTGGGCGAACGCCGCCGTCGAAAGGGAGGCCGACAGCAGGGTGAGAGCGACGAGAAGCTTACGCATTGTATTCCTTCATTCTGACGGCAGAATCACACCGATCCCGGGCTGCACAGGGCGGATGGCCGGAATGGATTGTTCTGATGGCAAGTCGCCGCGGAACGTGCGGCCTCGGAGAAGGCACAAGCACTGGCAAATGCGGCCAAATTGGCGCCACGTCCACCAAATCAGGTCTTCCCTGCGCCTTCATTGGCAGATGTAAACGGTTGATACTACGCCATAATTCAGGAACCCCGCATTTTACTGCACGCCTGTTGCAGAGCTGCATCTGTCGGCCCCGCAATTTCGGCCAGAAACACACGGAAACACGGGAATTGCAGGTTCCGGACATGGCGCGTGGGCCTGAATGAACCGCCATCTCTGGCGGTCAGGCGTTGAACCTGACACAGGCTCGGAACACTAAACTTTCGATGTGGCGAGACGTTCTCAAGCGTAAGCGGACGTCGTTCCAAAACGGGATATTTGAGATGACATTCTTTGGGCGATCTGGACAGGCAATCAAGGCAGTCGGCATCGCGGCTGCGCTGCTCTTCTCAGTGTCGGCAAGCCATGCTCAGTCGTCCGGTCCATTTGCCGGCTTCGACGGCGCATGGACGGGCACCGGCACGGTGTCGCTGTCCGACGGCTCCACCGAGCGCATCCGCTGCAAGGCCGACTACAAGGTTGCCGGCAGCGGCCTCAGCCTGAAGCAGGCGCTGCACTGCGCGTCCGACAGCTACAAGTTCGACCTCACCAGCGACGTGACGAGCCAGGGCGACCGCATCTCCGGCAATTGGAGCGAGTCGAGCCGCAACATCTTCGGCAACCTCCAGGGCACTGCCGGCGGCGGCCAGATCGAGGTGTTCGTCGAGGCCAACGGATTTGCCGCCAATTTGTCGCTGCGCACCAACGGCACCAAGCAGACGGTGCAGATCTCTTCCAAGGGCGAAATCCGCGGCGTCAACATCACGATGACCAAGGGCTGACCCCCTTCCCGCTTCGGTAGGATCATGGCCTCCGGTTCTCGCGAGCCGGGGGCTTTTTGCTGACATTGTCGCGGACATGGACCCGCTTCGCAGACATCTGCTCAAGGTCGTCGGGCTCGTTGCAGCCAACCGCGCCTTCGCCAAAGCATGTCGTCGCCAAATCGCGCGGCAACGAATGGTCCGCGGTGATGCTCATGGAGGAGATCGCGAATGCGATGGCCGAGCGCGGCCTCGAGGCGACGCGGCGCGATCGCAAGCTCAGGCTATCGCGGGAGCAGGACTACGCCGAGGGCGACTTCAAGTTCAATCCGTACGGAATCATTCGCGTCGAGGCATGAGCGCGAGACATGCCTTAGCCGCCCCGCCGCTCAGATCGCCGGCTTGTCGGGGCCCTGAAGCTTGGCGTGCAGGTTGATCAGCCACATCGCCGTCGGCCGCAGGATGAAGAGGTCGGCGACGAGGGCCATGACCATCGAGAAAGCACTGAGCCAGCCGAACAGCCGCAGCGACGGCAGGTCGGAGAACACGGTGACGACGAGGCCGCAGGCCAGCACCACCGTGGTCAGGATCAGCGCGGGGCCGACCAGCACGGTCGCCCGCTCCACCGCCAGCGCCGAACCCACGCCCGGCTTGTTCTCGAGCCGCAAGCGGTTGAGGAAATGGATGGTGGCGCTGAGGCCCAGGCCGAACGAGACGGTGAGCGCGACGACGCTGGCGAATTGCAGTCCCTCGCCCATCGCCCACAGCACCGTTCCCGACATCACCACCGGGAAGATGCCCGGCAGGATACAGGCGAGCGTCACCACCCAGGAGCGGAAGGCGAGCCCGATGAAGATCGCGACCAGCGCGAATTCGATCGTGAGGCCATGGTTCAGCTTCTCGATCATGCTGGCCGAGTTACGCGCGGCGATCGCGGCCAGGCCGGTCACCGCGATCTCGTAGCCGGGATGCTTCTTGCGGACGGCGTCGAGCTCGCTGTCGAGCTTGTCGACGATCGGCAGCAGCTGGCTGGAATCCTTGTCCGGCACGCGGCCGGCGACCACGACGGCATCCTGCTCGGCATCGATGAAGCGCCGCACCAGATGCTCAGGAATGACGTTGACGTATTCCTTCAGCGTCGCGACGTCGGCGCTCCCGGCCTTCTCCGCGAGCCAGCGGCGCAGCGTCTCGAGCGACCAGACGTTGCCGACGCCGGCCGCCTTCTCCACGGTCGCATGCACGTCGGCGATGGTCTGGAGCGTCTCCGGCGAATAGAGCGTCTCCCCCTTGGGGAACTGGATCAGCACGTTGACCGGATTGGCGCCGGTCAGCTTGGCGTCGAGCCGGTCGCTGGCGGCGACCGCCTGACGCTTGTCCGGCACCTGGTCGGCGAGCCGGTAGCGCGGCTCCAGATTGGCGTAGATGACGCCGAGGCCGCCGACGAACAGCACTGCGATCAGGCTGAACAGGCCGGGACGGCCGACCATGCGCACCGCGATCCAGTAGCAGAAATTGCGCAGCGCCTGGACGCCGGCATCCGCGCCCTGGAACTTGACCGCGAACGTCTTCTCGTTGCGCACGAGCAGTACGCCGAACACCGGCACCAGCGACAGCACCGCGACCAGCGCGATGATGGTGGCGGCGAGCCCGGCTTCGCCGAATTTGCGGATCAGGTCGGAGTCGGAGAATTGCAGCGCGATGAAGGAGATGCCGGCGGTGCCGTGCGTCAGCACGCAGGCCGGGCCCACCACCAGCACCGCATTCTTGAACGCGGTGAACTTGTCCTGGCCTGCGATCAGCCGGTCGCGCGCGGCGAAGGTGAGCTGCATCGAGTCCGAGAAACTGATGACCATGATGAGCGGCGTCATCACGTTCAGGAACATGTTGAGATTGAAATTGGCCCAGCCGAGCGCGCCGAGCGCCAGCAGGATCGCGATCATCGGCGGGAATGCCGCGGCGACCATGAACGAGATCTTGCGGAAGAAGATGATCGCGATGATGCAGCCGGCGAGGATGCCGAGGATGTTGTAGGTGAGTCCGTCGCGCTCGACCGCGTTGCGGATCTCGAGCTGCATCACCGGCACGCCGGAGAGCTGCACGTTGAGCCCGGTGTCGCCGAGATCCTCCTTCATCAGCGCGCGGATGTCGGCGACGGTCTTGGTCAGCTTGCTGGAGGCGACCACTTCCGGATCGAGCGACAGCACGATCAGCGCCAGCGTGCCGTCCTCCGACAGCAGCTTGCCGCGGATAATCTCGTTGTTCTTGACGGTCTCGATGAACTTGTCATAGGCCGCGCCCTCGGGCAGCTCGGGCGGGAACAACGCCGCCGGCAGCCTGCCCGGCGCCGGCGCCTGGCGCGCCGAGAACAGCGAGACGAGGCCACGGGTGCCTTCGACCAGTTGCAGGTCGGTGACGAAGTCGCGCAGCTTCTCGAGGTTGTTCCGGGCCAGCAGGGTCTTGCCCTCGACCACGACGAGGACGTCGAATTCCTCGGCCGGGAACTTCTTGGTCACCTCTTCGTACTGCTTGAATTCTTTGGTGTCGGAGCGGAACAGCTGCGACAGCGAATCGTCGATCTTGATCCGGTGGATGCCGAACACGGCGCCGACGATCAGGACGATCAGGACGATGCAGGAGACGATCGGCGCCCGGACGGCGATCAGCCCGAGACGCTCCAGCCCGAAGGCGATCGAGGACGTAGGTCCCTGCTCGACCTTGTCGACATGAACCTCATTCTCGCTGTGCTTTTCGAGCATGCCTTATCCAGTTCCTAAATCGGCTCGGTCTGAGAGCTTATTGCGCCCCGCGAACGGCTTGAAAACGCCATACCAATGGGAGGCTTGTCCCTTGAAAATGCGCGGAAAATCGCCGCGAGGGGTTTAGCAGGTCAACAGCCCGACTCGCAAGCAGGCGAAGGGCGCCCAAATCGATCAAGATGCGGCGATTTTTGCCGGAATGCCCGTCATTCGGGCTGCGGCGTGCCAATTCGACGCGGCGCACGGTCCGCGCTCTCGTCCTTCAGTGCCACGCCGGTGGTCGCCCGGGCGAGCCCCTCCCGGACGAGCCAGGCGACTTTGAAGGCGGCCTCGTCATAGCTCAACCCGGCATGGTGGATGTTCGACACGCAATTGCGCTCGGCATCAGTGCGACCGGGCTGCGGCGCGAAGGTCAGATAGGCGCCGAGGCTGTCGGGCGCCGACAGGCCCGGCCGCTCGCCGATCAGCATCAGAGCCATGCGCGCATGGAGAATCGCGCCGATCTCGTCGCCGAGCGCGACGCGCGCGCCCGAGGCGACGACGACATGGCCGATCGCGACAGCCTCGCCGGCTGCGAGCAGCGGCATCAGGCGCGTCAGCAGCGCCACCGGATGGGCATGGACCGCGGCAGCCGACAGGCCGTCGCCGATCACGACCGCGAGCTGGCACGGCGCCGAAGCGACCCGTGTCAGCGCGTCGACCGATTCGGCATCGAGCTGCCGTCCCAGATCCGGCCGCCGCAGATAATCCCCGCGGTCGACCGCCCTGCTCCTCGCCTCGGTGACGACGAGGCCAAGCCCGGCGAGCTCGACGATCAGACCCGGCGCATCGAAGGCGGCATGCACGGCGTCGCGGGCGCGGGCATGATCCAGCGTGAAGTCGAGCAGCGCACGGGTCGGAACGCTTGCCCCGCTGCGGCCCAGCGCAACGCGTGCGGGCGTGAACGTCCGCAGATCGAGCGTCGGACGGCGCGGCGGGGCCGGATCAGACATGTCGCATCATTCGGCGGGAACGGCGGCCTCGCGCAGGCGGATCGAATAGTTGGAGGCGTTCTGCTTGCCGCTCGAGGCCGCGCGCGCAAAGGTGATGAGATGGTGCGCGATCAGCGTGCAGCCGATCAGGCCTTCGATGTCACGACGCTTGATGCGTCCCAGCGCGAACGTCCAGAACACGCGCCTGTAGTCGCCGAGCACGCCCACCTTCCAGAAGATGTTGCGCAGCATGACGAGGCCGCGCCGGATGTTGCGCCAGGTCTTCATCTCGTCCGGCACCGGCATCTTCAGGCGATGCACGTAGACCTGGTCGCATTGATACTGGAAGCGCGCATAGACCTTCTCGGGCGCGTAAGCGACCGCCATGGCGTGCTTCCAGGATGCGATGACCTCGTCGTAAGGCAGCAGGAAGTCGACGTTGGAATCGCGCCCGTCGTCCTCGACCAGGCGCCCCTCGCGCTCCAGCCGGTCCCACAGAGGCGTCTTCGGCAGGGCCTGGAGCAAATTGATCGTGAGCAGCGGAATCCTGGAATCCTCGACGAAGGAGAGCAGCGCCTCGGACGTGTTCGGCTTGTCGGTGTCGAGCCCCATGATGATGCCGGACACGACCTCCATGCCGTAGGAGTTGATGGTGCGCACGCCCTCCAGGATCGGGACCATCATGTTGTGGTCCTTGTGCATCGCCTTCAGCGCATCGGGATCGGGCGTCTCGATGCCGCAAAAGATGGTGATGAAATAGGCCTCGCGCATTTTCTCGAGGATCTCGGGTCGCTTGGCGATGTTGAGCGTGGCCTCGCAGGCGAGCCGGACGACATAGCCGGTCCGCTTCTGCCATTCGATCAGATGCGGCAAGAGGTCCATTGCGGCCTTGCGGTTGCCGATGAAATTGTCGTCGACGAAATAGACCGTGTCGGTCATGCCGCATTCGCGCAGGCGGTCGAGCTCGGCGATGATCTGCTCCGGCGACTTGATGCGCGGATTGCGCCCGTAAAGGCCGGGGATGTCGCAGAACTCGCACTGATAGGGACAGCCGCTGGAATATTGGATGCTGCCGAGGAAGTACTTCTTAACGTCGACGAGCTCGTAGGCTGGGATCGGAAACTCCGTCATCGGCACGCGGTCCTTGGTGGTCAGCACCACCTGCTGCTCGGGCCGCGAGGTGTCGCGCGACAGGATGTCGATCAGCTGGTTGGTCGCGTCGCCGAGCTCACCGACATGCAGATAGTCGAACGAGGGATAATAATCCGGGCAGGCGCTGACCGAGGGACCGCCGAGCGCAACGGGCAGATCGAATTCATGGGCGCGGCGGCAGATGTCGTTCATCTGCTGGCGCTGGATGTGCATGCCGCTGACGAAGACTGCTTCGGCCCACGCGAACTCCTCGTTCGTCGCAGGGCGAAGGTTCTCGTCGACGAATTTGACCTGCCAGTCTTTCGGCAGATAGGCGGAGATCAGCAGCAGCCCCTGCGGCGGCATGAAAGCGCGAACGCCGTCGGTCAGGGGATAGGAATGCTCGAATGTCCCGAATGAGGAGGTGTAGCGCGGAAATACGCAGAGAATCCGTCGTGCCGTTCCGTTACTTTCAGCTCGCATCAAAGCTCCCCCGCCACACTGACCGATGGTGCGGAAATTGCCAGCCAGACACATAGCGTAATGCGATCGCCGGAATTTCTCAATATTGTGGCAGAAGGATAATTCCTGGAGGGACCAATGGTTTCCTAACGGCCTGGGCTGTCGCCCGCGTCACGCGATCAGCCGCGAGGCAAAATCGGGAAGCAGGCCTGCATCGCCGGCAAGGCGGAGATCGGTGCCGGCAATGCCTGCCTGCACCAGCCAGTCGTCGAATTCCGGGGCGCGGCGCAGGGAGAAGACGTCGCGGACATAGAGAGCGTCGTGAAAAGACGTGGACTGATAGTTCAGCATGACGTCGTCGGCGCCGGGGACGCCCATGATGAAGGTGACGCCGGCAGCGGCGAGCAACGTCAGGAGATTGTCCATGTCGTCCTGGTCCGCCTCGGCATGATTCGTGTAGCAGATGTCGACCCCCAGCGGCAGGCCGAGCAGCTTGCCGCAGAAATGATCCTCCAGCCCGGCCCGGATGATTTCCTTGCCGTCATAGAGATATTCCGGGCCGATGAAGCCGACCACGCTGTTGACCAGGAGCGGGGCAAAGGCCCGGGCGACCGCATAGGCGCGCGCCTCGCAGGTCTGCTGGTCGACGCCGCGATGGGCATTGGCCGACAACGCCGAGCCTTGCCCGGTCTCGAAATACATCACGTTCTCGCCGACCGTGCCGCGCCCCAGTGACAGCCCGGCCTCCTGCGCTTCCTTCAGAAGCGCGAGGTCGACGCCGAAGCTGCGGTTGGCGGCCTCGGTGCCGGCAACCGACTGGAAGACCAGATCGACCGGCACGCCCTGCCCGATCAGCGACAGCGTCGTCGTGACATGGGTCAGCACGCAGCCCTGCGTCGGTATCTTCAACCGCGCGATGATCTCGTCGAGCAGCCGCAGCAATTGCGCGATCACGGCGGGATCGTCGCTCGCCGGATTGATGCCGATGCAGGCATCGCCGGCCCCGAGCAGGATGCCATCGAGAATCGAGGCGGTGATGCCCCTGGCATCGTCGAACGGATGATTGGGCTGAAGGCGCGTGCTCATCCGGCCCTTCAGGCCGATGGTGTTGCGGAAGGCGGTGGTGACCTCGCATTTCCGCGCCGCCAGGATCAGGTCCTGGTTGCGCATCAGCTTCGAGACGGCCGCCGCCATTTCGGGCGTGATGCCGGGCGCGAGCTTTTGCAACGCCTCGGTCGTCGCGGCGTCCGACAGCAGCCAGTCGCGGAAGGCTCCAACCGTGAGCGAGGCCACCGGCGCAAGGGCCTTGGCGTCGTGGCTGTCGATGACGAGGCGGGTGACCTCGTCGGTCTCATAGGGGACAACGGCTTCCTGGAGGAACTGTCCGAGCGGGACATCCGCAAGCGCCATCCGCGCCGCGATCATCTGTTCGGCGCTGGTGGCGGCGATCCCGGCCAGCCGGTCGCCGGAGCGCGGCGGCGTCGCCTTGGCGAGGAGGTCGCGCAGGTCCGCAAACGCATAGGTCGTGGCATCGATGGTGTGGCGGTAGACCAAGGGGCCCCTCCGGGTTCGTCGGCCAACGGCCGACTCCAGCGCGATCCCAAGACTATACCTTCAGATCAAGACGCTGAAATATCTTACCTTTCTTTCGACTAAGGACGAAGCGGCAACCTCTGGCGTTAACGCCGCATCCATCTTCGTTCTGCATAGTTTTGCATCAAATCCAAACGACCGTGCTCACCGGCCGCTCCAGGCCATCTCGGGCCCCTTGAACGCCATGACATCAGACCGATCTGGGAATGCCACCGGCCTCGCCGGCCGCTTTACGCTTGCCACCAAGCTCTATGCGATCTTCGCGCTGTTTGCGCTGCTCACGGCGGCGATCGCGATGCTGTCTGACTACAACAGCCGCCGCAACGCCGACCTGACCAGCGCGATCGAGACGGCGAATGCCGCCGCGCTGAACGTCGAGCGGGTCAACTCGCTGGTCTATGCGGTCGTGATGGAATCGCGCGGCGTCTACATGTCGACGGAGCCCGCCGTCGTGAAGAAATACGGCGATGGCCTGCTCAAGTTCAACGCCCAGATCCTCGATGTCGTGAAGCGCTGGGAGACCATCGTCAAAGCCGACGATGCCGAGCAGTTCGCCACCTTCAAGAAACGGATCGAGCAGTTCGTCGAGTTCCGCAAGGAGCTGGTGCGCCGCGGCGTCGAGATCAATGCGGCCGCGGGCCGCGAATGGGGTGACAACGACGCCAATCGCAGCGTGCGCTCGGCGCTGAACAAGGACCTCGAAGCGCTCTCCAAGGTCTACGCCGAACGCGCCAGGCAGATCGCGCGCGAGACCGAGACCAATCGCATGCTGTCCTTCGTCCTGACCTGTCTCGGCGGCATCGCGCTGGCCCTGGTCGTGATCGGCATCGTTATCATTGCCCGCTCCATCGCACGGCCCCTTTCGGCTATTACCGCGACCATCAAGCAGGTCGCCGACGGGAGCGAGGACGTCGTGGTGCCCTATAGCGGCCGCGCCGACGAGATCGGCGCGCTGGCACGCGCGATCGAGGTCTTCCAGGAGGCGATGGGCCGCAACCGCAACCTCGCCTCGCAGGTCTCGCACGACTCCGCCGCGCGCGAGGAGCGCGCCAGCCATATCGAAAAATCCGTCGAGGCGTTTCGCGAGGCGATCGGCGCCATCATGCGCGGCCTCAGCAACAACGCCTCCACCATGCGCGAGACCGCGCAGACCATCACGCGCGTCACTGCGGATGCGACTGGTCGCGCCGGCACGGCGGCGAACGCCACCGAGCAGGCCTCGCACAACGTCACGGCGGTGGCGAGTGCCGCCGAGGAACTGTCGGCCTCGGTGGAAGAGATCGGCCGCCAGGTGCGGCAATCCGCCGGCGCGGTCGAGCAGACCGGCCAGCGCACCGAGAAATCGATCTCTGAGATCGAGAGCCTCGCCGCAGCGACGCAACGCATCGACGGCGTGCTCAACCTGATCCAGGCGATCGCCGAGCAGACCAACCTGCTCGCGCTCAACGCCACCATCGAAGCCGCCCGCGCCGGCGATGCCGGCCGCGGCTTTGCCGTCGTCGCCCATGAAGTGAAAGCGCTGGCGGGCCAGACCGCCAAGGCCACCGCCGAGATCGGCGAGAACGTCTCGATGATCCAGGCCTCGACGCGCAATGCGGTCGATGCCGTCCGCGAGATCGGCGGCGCGGTGCGCGAGATCAACGAAGTCACTTCCGCGATCGCCGGCGCCATCGGCCAGCAGGACCAGGCGACGCGCGAGATCTCCTCCAACGCGCAATCGGCGGCACAGGGCAACGAGACCCTGGTCGCCAATATCACCTCGCTGCGCGACGCCATCGGCGAGACCGACACGGCGGCGGCCTCCGTGCTGACGGCGGCGAGCAGCCTGACGGAGACGGCGGACACGCTGTCGCGCGAGGTGGAAAAGTTCTTCCGGAACCTGCGCTCGGGCGCGGCGGACGGCCGCATCGCCAAGGCGGGATGACGGCGTGGCCGTCGTCCGTGCTCCTGCGATGGACATGCCAAGATAAAAAACTGAAAAACAACCCATGCACAGTACCCGGGGCAAGCTAAATCAAAGGCTTGACGGCTCGGCCGAGGACGCGTCGTCGCGAGAATGAACGGCCCTACCCCGCGATCACCCCGCCCCGCTTGATCAGTTCCTTGCCGACCGCGGCCAGATGCACCTGGTCGGGACCGTCGCCGATGCGGATGAAGCGGGCGTAGACGTAAGCGCGGGCAAGGAACGTATCCTGCGAGACGCCGGCGGCGCCGTGGATCTGGATGGCGCGGTCGATGACGCGGGCGGCCATGCTGGGCACCACGATCTTGGCGGCGGCGATCAGGTCGCGTGCGGCCTTGTTGCCCTCGCGATCCATCTTGTCGGCGGCTTGCAGGGTCAAGAGCCGCGCCTGCGCGATCTCGCAGAAGGAGTTCGCGATATCCTCGCGTACCGAGCCCTGCTCCGCCAGCGGCTTGCCGAAGGCGACGCGGGAGACCGCGCGCTGGCACATCAATTCCAGCGCGCGCTGGGCGCAGCCGATCAGGCGCATGCAGTGATGGATGCGGCCGGGCCCGAGCCTGCCTTGCGCGATCTCGAAGCCGCGGCCTTCGCCGAGCAGGATGTTCTCCGCGGGCACGCGGACGTCCTCGTAGACGATCTCGGGATGACCGACCGGCGCGTCGTCATAGCCGTAGGTGAGCATGTCGCGGACGATACGCACCCCACGCGTATTTCGGGGCACCAGGATCATGGATTGCTGGCGATGGCGGTCGGGATGGTCGGGCGCGGTCTTGCCCATCACGATCAGGATCTCGCAATCCTCGTTCATGGCGCCTGAGGTGAACCATTTGCGGCCCTTGATGACGTAGTCGTCGCCGTCGCGCGTGATCGCGCACTGGATGTTGGTGGCATCGCTGGAGGCGACCTGCGGCTCCGTCATCGAGAAGCCGGAGCGGATGCGCCCCTCCAGGAGCGGCTTCAGCCAGCGCTCCTGCTGCGCCTTCGTGCCGTAATTGGCCAGCACCTCCATGTTGCCGACATCAGGGGCGGAGCAATTGAAGACCTCGGGCGCCCAGAGGATGCGACCCATGATCTCCTTCACGGGCGCATATTCGAGGTTGGTCAGGCCCGGGCCATGCTCGCCGGACAGGAACAGATTCCAGAGCCCCTGCTCGCGCGCCAGCCGCTTCAGATCCTGGAGCACTTGCGGCGTCTTGTAGCGCGCGGCCTCCGGCTTGACCTGCTCGTAATAGAGATCCTCGGCCGGCTCGACATGCGCGCGCATGAACTGGCGGATGCGGTCCTGGAGCTGCAGCGAACGGGGGGAGTGTTGAAAGTCCATGGGGTTCTCCAGTTCGTGCCGAGAAAGCTGCGCGCAATAAATAAAGGTGTCTCTTCCCTTCTCCCCTTGTGGGAGAAGGTGGCGCGCGAAGCGCGCCGGATGAGAGGTTGTATCCGCGAGTTCAAATGTAGAGACGGCTCTCGGAGAGAAACCCCTCACCCGGCTGCGCTTCGCGCATCCACCCTCTCCCACAGGGGGAGAGGGTGCACCGTCTCTGTGGCACGTTACGTCCCGCGCAAGAGTTCGCTCGCCACGACCCAGTCGTTGCCGTCGAACTGAAGCATGTAGCCGTCTTTGATGGGGCGGAAGTCCTGCGGCGTGGTGTTGAGGGTGATGCCGGGCATCAGCAGCGACAACGGCACGTTCTTGAGGTTCGAGGCCTGCGCCATGATGTTCTCGCGGGTCAGATTGTCCTTGCACTGCTTGAGCAGGACCACCAGCGCCTCGGCGACAGTGTAGCCGTAGAGGCCGGCGACGTTGTTGACGTCGGCATTGGGGAGGCGCTTCTTCATGAAGTCGATATAGGCCGTCATCGCCGGATCGTTCTTCGGCGTCTCGACGAACGGCTTGAGGGATCCGAGCGACAGCACGCCCTTGCCGGCATCGAGGCCCGCCGGCGCCATCACGGTCGCCTTGTTGGCGCAGCCGCTAGCGAGGAAGCGCGTCGGCTGCCAGCCGACCTCATGCGCTTTCCGGATCGCCTGCGCACAGGCGCGCGGCGTCACCGAATAGATCATGAAGACGTCGGCCTTGGTGTTTGCGAGCGTCAACACCTGGGAATCGACGGTGGGGTCGGCGACCTCGAAGCTCGCGGCCATCGCGATCGCCTTGTCGGCGTCGGCCCCGAGCGCCTCCTTGACGCCGCGCAGATATTCCTTGCCGGCGTCGTCGTTCTGGTAGAGCACTGCGAAACGCGCATTCGGATTCTTGGCGCGAGCATAGGCGACGTCGATCGCGGCCTCGCTGGTGTAGTTCGGCGCCCAGGGCAGCGCCATCGACCAGGGCATGTTGGCGGGATCGTTCCACTTCGAGGCCGAGCTGATCAAGAACAGCTGCGGCACCTTGTTGCTGTTGAGATATTTCGCGATCGCCGAACTCGGCGCGGTGCCCATGGTGGCGAAGATGAAGGCGACGCCATCGCCCTCGACCAGCCGCCGCGCCGCCTCCATGGTCTTGGGCGGCGAGAACGCGTCGTCCAGCGAGATCAGATTGAGCTTGCGGCCGCCGATGCCGCCCTTCTCGTTGACCTCGTCGAAATAGGCCGCGATCACCCTGCCGGTGATGCTGAGCGGCGAGGCCGGGCCGCTATAGGGCATGGTGTTGCCGATCTTGATCTCGGTGTCGCTGACGCCGGGACCGTAGGCTTTTTGCGCGGTGGCGGGCGTGGACAGGCAGGCGGCAGCGAGCGCTGCGGCCAGGACCAAAGCGGCTTTCATGGTTTCTCCCCGATGATGGTCGCCGCGCGAAATCATGAGGCGAAGGCGCGGCGTGCTGCTTTTTGTCAGCGCGTCAGATCAGCGGAGTTCCACAAATCGGTCTTGCGTCGAGTTGCTGATGGCTTGACGCGCGCCTAGCGCATGGACTCGTGTTTCACCTCTCTCCCTTCGGGAGAGGTGATCCGAGGTCTGCGTGCGCGCCGTGCGCCTAGCGCCGCCGCTTCAGGCTGAAGCCCAGGCCGATCCATCCGGCACCGGCCATGATCAGATCGATGCCGAGGAACAGGCCGAGGATGTAGACGCTGTTGACCGGCCAGCGCGCGACTATTAGCAAGCCGAGCAGCAGCGTGATGGCGCCGGAGAGCGCCACCCACACCCATGGCGTTTCACGCTTCATGCTGAAGGCGAGGAACAGCCTGACGGCGCCCGAGGCGATCAGCGACGCACCCAGAAACAGCGTCAGCAGCACTGCCGCGAGCAGCGGGTTCTCGAAGGTCAGAAAGCCCGCGATGACGTAGAGCACCCCGAGCAAGGCCCAGATCAGGAATTTGCCCCAGCTCTTCATCTGGAAGGCGCCGATGATCTCGGCGGCACCGGCGACGATCATCATGGCACCGACCACGATCACGCTCGCTACCGTCGCCATCACGACGCTGCCGAGCGCGACGAAGCCGGCGATGAGATAGACGACACCGAGCGCGACGATCCAGCCCCATTTGGCATGCAGCGCCGCGATGCCGGAGCCAAGACCGAGCTGTTGTGAGGTATCCGAAGCGGTTGTCATGAGGCCACTCCTGCATGCGAAGCCCGGAGGCACACGCCAGGATAGCACAGGCCGTACCGGGACGACAGCCAGCAGAGCAGCCCTCGCCGGCAGCAACATTGACGTAAATCAAGATCGAATGCGGCGCGTCAGCCGCGCGACCGTTCCATCTCGAACTCGGCCTTGAGGTTGTCGAGATCGCGATAGATGGAGGCGACCGCCAGCACGCGCCCGCCCTTGCGGTATTTCAGCAGGCAGTCCTTGCCGGGGATGCTGCCGTCGATCGCGATGTCGTCAAAGCTCTCGGCGTGGCCGACATAGTTGATCGGCACGTCATAGTGCTGCGACCAGAAGAATGGCACCGCGTCGAAGCGCTCGCGCTTGCCGAGCATGTTGCGTGCCGCGGTCTGGCCCTGCCGCTCCGCCACCACCCAATGCTCGACGCGGATGGTTTGCCGCGAATGCGGATCGGGCCAGCGCGCGATATCGCCGGCAGCGAAGATGCCGGCGACGCTGGTTTCGAGATATTCGGTTACGCTGACGCCGCGGTCAGCGGCAAGCCCCGCCTGCTCGGCGAGCGCGAGGCGCGGCTTGACGCCGATACCGACCACAACGAGGTCAGCCTCGATCACCGCACCGCTCTTCAGCGTCGCCCGCATGCCGTCGAGCTTTTCCACCGTATCCTTCAAGTGGAAGACAACGCCGTTCTCTTCATGCAGCGACCGGACGAAATCGCCCATCTCGGGGCCGAGCACTTTCTGCATCGGCCGCTCCTCCGGCGCGACCACATGGACCTCCAGCTTGCGCGCCCGCAAGGACGCCGCGACTTCGAGGCCGATGAAGCTCGCCCCGATCACCAGCGCGCGCTTCGCGCTGCCCGCGGCCTTGATGATGGCGCGGCTGTCGGCGACGGACCGCAAGGTGTGAACATGCGGCTGGTCGGCGCCCGGTATCTGCAATTTGACCGGCTCGGCGCCGGTCGCAAGCAGCAGCCGGTCGAACGGCAGTCTGTCGGCATTGCCCAGCGTGACGCTCCGCTTCTTCGGGTCGATCGCGGAGACGCTCACGTTCAGCCTGAGATCGATGCCCGTATCTTGATAATAGTCCTCGCCGCGCAGCGGCAGCCAATCCTCCGGCGCGTTGCCGGCGAGGTAATCCTTGGAGAGGTTCGGCCGGTCGACCGGCATCGCGCCGTCATTGCTGAGCATGGTAATGGCTCCGGCAAAGCCCTCGCGCCGGAGCGTCTCGGCCGCCACGAAGCCGGCTGCGCCGCCGCCGACAATGACGAATTTTTCCGGCGTCGGCGCGCTGCGATGAGCGGCTGGCGGCTTCGGTGCCTCGCGCTTGCGCTGAACGACGATCTTGTCCCGATCGCGCGAGACGTCCCATACCGCCAGCGCATTCAGCGCCGGCGGGCGGGTTGCTTCGCCCGTCCGCAAGGAGAAGCAGGCGTGATGCCAGGGGCAGCGGATGGTGTCGCCGACCACCAGGCCTTCGGCGAGCGGGCCGTGGTAGTGGCTGCAAGAAGGCTCGATCGCGAAGATCTCGTTGCCCGCCTGGACCAGAAGGACATCCTCCTCGCCGACATGGCCGAGCAATTTGCCGTCCTTGAACGCGGTCAGCGACACGCCTTTGGTCAGGTCGGGTCCGCTCGGCTTGTTGTCCTCGGCCATGGCAGCGTCTCCTCTCAGCTCGCGCGGGTCAATCGTCTGAATTGGCAAGCCCCAACAGCTCCTGGCGCGTCAGCGCATTGTCGCGAAACACGCCGAGCATGCGGCTGGTGACGAGATCGGTCCCCGGTTTGTGCGCGCCACGCGTGGTCATGCAGTGATGCGTCGCCTTGATGATGACGCCGACGCCTTCGGGATTCAGCACGTCGTTGATCGTATTGGCGATCTGCGCGGTCATCTTCTCCTGGATCTGGAGGCGCTTGGCGTAGATGTCGACCACGCGCGCAAGCTTGCTGATGCCGACGACGCGCCCCCGCGGGATATAGGCGACCCAGGCGCGGCCGACGATCGGCGCGATATGGTGCTCGCAATGGCTTTCGAAACGAACGCCGCGCAGCACGATCATCTCGTCGTAGCCCTCGATCTCCTCGAAGGTCTTTTGCAGGATTTCGGTCGGATCCTGCGCATAGCCTGAGAAATACTCCTCGAAGGCACGCGCGACGCGATCCGGCGTCTCGCGCAGACCGTCGCGCGCGGGATCGTCGCCGGCCCAGCGGATCATGGTCCGGATCGCCTGCTCGACCTCCGACCTATCCGGCCGTTCGCTCGGCGCCTGCGCGACCGCAACACGTTCCAACCGCCGCGGCTGTGACGTCATCTAGAACCTCCCTGCAACGAGCCGCATACAAAAGCGGCCCCACAGCTTGGACGGCGGCAATCGGAAAAGGTTCCCAAGATCAGGAAAAATGGGAAGGATGGCAGGGCGGGCTCCTCATGACGAGGAGCCAGGCTGTCTATGACGCACCGGGAACGGCTTATTGCTCAGCAGCTTTCCGGACATCGAGCACCGCCTGCGCCCATTCGGCCGGCCGCTCCTGCGGCAAATTGTGACCGGCGCCGGCGAAGACGCGCCGCTCGAAGAAACCCTCGAACTTGTGCGCGTGATGGGCGGTGCCGGCATTGACGCCGTCACTGTCGCCGTCGATTGCGATGGTCGGGACGCGGACCTGTGGCTGCGCGGCAAGCTTTGCCTCGATCGCGGCATAGGCGGGGTCGCCCTCGACCAGCGCATAGCGGTGGCGGTAGGAATGGATCACGACATCGACGAAATCGGGATTGTCGAACGAGGTCGCGCTCTTCTCGAACGTCGCGTCGTCGAAAGCCCATGTCGGCGACCACATCGACCAGAGCTGGCGCGCAAAGCCGCGCCGGTTGCGCTCCAGTGCGCGGTGGCCGCGCTCGTTGTGGAAGAGATATTGATACCACAGCGCCGCCTCTTCCGGCGGCGAGGCCGGCTCCATGGCGCGGGCGATGTTCTGGATGTTGTAGGAATTGCCGGAGACGAGCCCGATCACGCGCTCCGGATGCAGCGCGGAGACCACGCAGGCCGCACGTCCGCCCCAATCATAACCGCCGACGACCGCACGCTTGATGCCGAGCGCGTCCATGAAGGCCAGGAGATCGGCGCCCAGCGCCGCCTGCTCGCCGGAGCGCAGCGTCTCCGGGAAGCGAAACCGCGTCGGCCCGTAGCCGCGCAGCCAGGGCACCAGCACCCGTGCGCCGGCTTGCGCAAGGATCGGCGCGGTCTCGGCATAGGCGTTCACGTCGTAGGGAAAGCCGTGCCCCATGATGCAGGGCCAACCATCCGGCGCGCCGTAGTCGAGATAGGCGATGTCAAGGACATCCGTGGTGGTGGATTTTTGTTGCATGATTTGCTCACGGCGTTGGGAAGCCGTAGCCCAGGCGCGGCTACTTCTGCGGCCCGGACAGCGAGATGTCGCGCTCGGCGCGGAACACGTTGCTGTAGAGGTTGGCGATCCATTGCCGGCCGATCTCGGTCTTGTTGAGATAACCGATCTCGGTCTGGATGTGCGGTGCGACGCTGTTCCAATAGAACTGTGGATAGCGGTTCACGATGTCGGCCGGCGAATCGTAGCCGAGCTGGCGGTTGATGCCGACCTCCTCGAACTCGTAATAGAGCGCATTGGCCTTGCGCAGATAGTTGGGGTCGCCGAGCTGGCCGATGAAGTCCGCCGCGCGCAGTATCGAGGCCTCGTCGTCGTACTCCTGCCCCTCGCGCGCCGGAAACCGCGTACCCTCGATGGCGCGGGCGATCCGCTCAGAGTCGATGCCGCGGATCGGGGGCAATCGCCGCCGCACAAACAGTTTCGAGCGATCGACGTGATACATCATCAGACTGGCATCCGAAGCGCCGCGCTGCAGCGACACCTTGGTGCCGGCGTCATCGATGATGAATCCGTCTTCGTCATCCTCGGGAAACAGGCCGCGGACATAGCCGATATCGTGCGCAAGGCAGGCGATCAGGATATGGAGGTAATCCTCCGCAGCAAGATGCGCATGGAGATTACGTCCCGTGAGGATGGCCTGAGCGGCCAGAGTCACCAGCATCGTATGCTCGATGTTGTGGTACAGCGCGTCGCTGTTGCCGATGCACTCCATCGCGGTGCGCGTCGAGCCCTCCAGCACCCTTGCGGAGGCCTCGTCGTACCGGCGACGCATGAACGTACCCAGCATCTTCTCCAGGGTTTCCGCCGCCAGTCTCGGTAACGTCATCATGGATGCAGGCCCGTCTGTCGGTGGTATTCCACGCCAACTCCCGACGTTTCATTCTTGTCATCGACGCAAGAGCCAGCATAGCCCATCTTGGGCCGACTGACCAAATCCCGGAACGAAAAGACGAAAAATGTTGCAGTTGCGCTGCATCATAGCGCAATTGCAGTTAAGGCGCGACACTCCTTCTGGTAGCAATCATCCAAACCGCAAGATTTGCGGTCATTCGACCAGCAGCACGTCGACGGCGACGCCGAGCTTCTGCTTCGGCGAGCCGACGATGATGCCGTCGACCGGCGAGACGTCGGAAAAATCGCGGGCGACCGCGAGCACGATGTGGTCATTGCCGACCAGGAGATCATTGGTCGGATCGAGATCGACCCAGCCGAGCTCCGCCCCGCACCACAACGACACCCAGGCATGGGTGGCGTCGGCGCCTTGCAGCCGCGGCTGACCCGGCGGCGGAATGGTACGCAAGTAACCGCTGACATAGGCGGCGGGCAGGCCGAGCCCGCGCAGCCCTGCGATCATCACATGGGCAAAATCCTGGCAGACGCCATGACGCTTGTCGAAGACCTCGCCAAGCGGCGTCGAGATCACCGTCGCCTTGGGATCGTAGCGAAATTCGTTGCGGATGCGCCGCATGAGATCGACCGCGCCTTTGAGGATGCCCGCGCCCGGCGGAAAGCTTTCCGCCGCATAGGCACTGACCGGACGCAGCACCGGCACCAGCGGACTCGCAAAGACATAGCCGACCGGCGAGGATGGCTTAAGGCTCGTCACCTCGAACGCGAGGTCGCGAATGGTCTCCCAGGCCGGGCTGACGGCATCGCGCGCCGGCGGCTGTCGCAAGACCGATACACGCGAGCGTGAATCGATCCGTAAATTGCGATGCGCAGCTTCGATCACCACGCTCTCGGTGAGCGTGCCGAAGAAATCGCGGCGGACATTGCGCTCGGCCGGACGCGGTCGGATCTCGACGCGGTGCGAAATCAGCTCCTGGCCGTTGCCTGTTCTCGGCTCCAGCCGCAGCGTGCAGCGGGCGAAGCTGACCGGACTTTCATATGCGTAGGTCGTGACGTGGCGGATGTCGTAGATCACGCCAGCCCCGTCAGCTTTTCCGGTCGGCTGGCATTGGGGCCGTGCGGGAAATAGTGCTGCCCGATCGCCTCGGCGAGGCTGAGCAGATCCTGCTCCAGCGCGAACAGCATCTTGACCTCGAGCTTCTCGGCCTCCGCCGTCGCAAGCAGGGCCTGCATCGCGACCGCAAGCCGCTGCGGCTTCTCGATCAGGCCGTGCTCCTTCAGGCTCGGCAACGCGGCGATGTGCTCGTTCAGCGCCGTCACCTGGAACGCGACCGATCGCGGATTGTAGCCGTCGAGCACGGCGAGGTCGCGCACCGGCGCCAGAATCGGCGCCAGCAGGTAGCGCGAGCGATAGGTGATCTGGCAATCCACCAGCGTCAGCAGGATGTCGAGGTCCTCGTCGCCGGCCTCGTCATAGGCGAACTGGCGCGTGAAGCGCGTGGTGTTGATGGCGCGCTCGACGCGGCGGCCGATGTCGAGAAAGCGCCAGCCGGCGGCGCGGTTCATGTTCTCCTGCGCAAGGCCGGCGAAGCTCGCCAGCTCCTGCAAGGTCAGCTCGGCGGCGCTGACGACGCTGTCGTCGTCCTCGACCTCGTAGGCGAGACGCTCGGCCATCTCGGTGATGACCTGCCAGGCATCGGGCGACAGCCGCTCGCGCAACGAGGTCGCGGTACGCTGCGCGGCGCGTACCAGCGACAGCGCCGAGCCGAAACGTGCCTCGCTCTGCAATGCCTCGGCCACGATGCGCCCCTGTGCCGCGCGCGAGGTCTGCGAGATCGCGCCCCAGGCCACCAGCAGGCGCTGGATGCGTTCGGCCGATTGCACCGAGGCGGCGGTGCCCTTGTTGGGCCCGCTCGGCGAGCCGAGCGCGCGCACCAGGCGCAGTGTCGCCTCGGCGCGTTCGAGATAGCGGCCGAGCCAGAACAGATTGTCGGCGGCGCGGCTCGGCAACACGCCGGCGATGCGGCGGATGCGGACCTTGTCGGTCGCCGGCAGCAGCGTCGCGGTCGAGACCTGCTTGTCCGAGATGACCCAGACGTCGGCGGCACGGGCGCCGTCGCCCATCGACACGGCACGTGCATCGGCCTGCTCGGCGATCCGGCAGAAGCCGCCGGGCATGATGACCCAGCCGTCGGGCGTTGCGGCCGCGAACACGCGCAGCACGAAGGGCCGCGGCGTGAGCTGCCCCTGCTCCCACACCGGCATGGTCGAGAGCCGCACCACCTCCTGGCCGACATAGTCCATGCCGCGCGTGGTGATGGCGTCGATCAGGCGCTGGCGGTCGCTCGCATCCAGCTCGCTCGCGAGCATTGGCCCGCTGGAGTCGAAGCCGGGAACGCCGCGCCGGTAGGCGCCTTCGATCGCGACCTCATCGAGCCGCGACAGCACCTCGTCGCGCGCGATGCGCTGGCCGCACCACCAGGTCGCGATGTGCGGCATCTTCAGCTCCTCGCCGAGCAGACGGCGGCTGAGCGCCGGCAGGAAGCCGAGCAGCGCCCGCGCCTCCGGCACGCCCGAGCCCGGCATGTTGGCGACGACGACGCCGTCCTTGCGCAATACGTCGATCAGGCCGGGCACGCCGAGATGCGAGGAGGCATCGAGCTCGAGCGGATCGAGCGAGTTGGAATCGACGCGGCGGAGCAGCACGTCGAGCCGCTTGAGGCCGGCGACGGTGCGGATATGGATCCGGTTGTCGCTGACGGCGAGATCGTCCCCCTCGACCAGGAGGAAGCCGAGATAGCGCGCCAGCGTCGCATGCTCGAAATAGGTCTCGCTGAAGCTGCCGGGGGTGAGCACGCCGATGCGCGGCTCGTCGCGATCGGCACGCGCGCGCAGACTGTCGCGGAATGCCTCGAAGAAAGGCGCGACGCGCGGCACATTCATCGACTTGTAAAGATCGGAGAAGGCGCGCGAGAGCACCAGGCGGTTCTCCAGCGCATAGCCCGCGCCCGACGGCGCCTGGGTGCGGTCGCCGAGCACCCACCAGCGGCCGTCGGGGCCGCGGCCGACATCGGCGGCGTAGATCGACAGATAGCGCCCGCCGGGCGGCGGCACGCCGCAGACAGGGCGGAGATATTCGGGGCTGCCGGCGATCGCGGCCGCAGGCAGCGCGCCTTCCGCGACCAGCCGGCCCTCGCCATAGATGTCGCGCAGCACCAGCTCGAGCAGCTCGGCGCGCTGCTTGATCCCGGCGGAGAGCTGCTGCCAGTCGGCCTCGTCGATCAGGAGCGGCAGATGGCTGACCGACCAGGGCCGGTCGGCGCTGTCGCCGGGAGCGCGGTAGGTGACGCCGGCCTCGCGGAGATGACGGTCGGCCATGGCAAAGCGCCGCTCGGCCTCGTCTGGCGCGAGCGCGCCGAAGGCGTCGAAGAAGCGGCTCCAGACCGCGCGCGGGGCGCCATCGGGTTCCAGGAATTCGTCGGGAATTCCGGGCAGACGGCTATAGTCGCGGACCCATTGCGCAAGGCGGCGCCGGCCCTCGCGCTGTCCTTGCGCCTTGCCCGCCTTGTCGTCCTGCTCGGCTGCGCCCTCGGCCATGCGCCTCTCCCTGCCCCACCATCATACTCATTGCAGGAGCGGGGTCCGCAAGTCGAGGGTCAGCGGAAACTCATTTGTACGTTCCTCGGGCGGCGGCTGGACCGGCCCCGGCGTATGGCCATGGTCTTGGAAGCGCGCCAGCCGCCGTGCCTCGGCCTCATAGGTGTTGACGGGCTTGGTATCGTAGTTGCGCCCACCAGGATGGGCGACGTGATAGACGCAGCCGCCGATCGAGCGGCCGTTCCAGGTGTCAATGAGATCAAAGGTCAGGGGCGCGTGGACGGGTATGGTCGGGTGCAGGCCGGAGGCCGGCTGCCAGGCCTTGAAGCGGACTCCGGCCACGGCTTCGGCGGATCGGCCGGTCGCGGTCATCGGCAGGCGGCGGCCATTGCAGGTGACGATGTGACGGCCTTCGACAAAGCCCTCGGCTTTTACTTGAAGTCGTTCGACCGAACTGTCGACATAGCGCACCGTGCCGCCGGACGAGCCCTCCTCGCCCAGCACGTGCCAGGGCTCCAGCGCCTGGCGCAATTCCAGCGTCACCCCGCCATGATGGACCCGGCCGAAGGCGGGGAAACGGAATTCGAGCTGGGCCAGATACCATTCCGGCTCAAAGGGATAGCCGGACTGCTTCAACTCAGAAAGCACTTCAAGAAAATCCTGCCAAATGAAGTGAGGCAGCATGAAGCGATCATGCAGCGCGGTGCCCCAGCGTACGAACTTGCCTTGTTGCGGCTCGCGCCAGAATTTTGCGATCAGCGCGCGGATCAGGAGCTGCTGCGCCAGCGACATGCGCGGGTCCGGCGGCATTTCGAGCGCGCGGAATTCGACGAGACCGAGCCGCCCCGTGGACCCTTCCGGCGAATAGAGCTTGTCGATGCAGATCTCGGCGCGGTGGGTGTTGCCGGTGATGTCGACCAGCAGATGCCGGAACAGCCGGTCGACCAGCCACAGCGGCGTCTGGTAGCCCGGCGGCGGCACCTGCGACAGCGCGATCTCGAGCTCGTAGATGCTGTCGTGGCGGGCCTCGTCGATGCGCGGCGCCTGGCTGGTCGGGCCGATGAAGAGACCGGAGAAGAAGTAGGACAGCGACGGATGCCGCTGCCAGTACAAGACCAGACTCTTCAGCAGATCGGGCCGGCGCAGGAACGGTGAGTCCTGCGGCGAGGAGCCGCCGACCACGACGTGATTGCCGCCCCCGGTGCCGGTGTGGCGACCGTCGACCAGGAAGCGGTTGGCGCCGAGCCGAACTTTCCCTGCGTCCTCATAAAGGCCGGACGTGATGTCGACCGCCTCGCGCCAGCTCTTGGCCGGCTGGATGTTGATCTCGATGACACCGGGATCTGGCGTCACCTTGATGACCTCGATGCGCGGATCGAACGGCGGCGGGTAACCTTCCACATGGACCTGAAGCTGTATCTCCTCGGCCGTGGCTTCAAGCGCCGCGATCAGTTCGAGATAATCCTCGATGCGCTCGACCGGCGGCATGAAGGCGCAGAGCACGCCGTCGCGGACTTCGACCGACATCGCGGTGCGGACCGGGACGGAGGTATTGAGATGCTCGGGCGCAACCCGCGGCGGCGATGGCGGGCGCGCGGCGAGCGTGAACACCGGCAGCTTGCCCCGCGCCTCCATCGGGTCCTGTTCGACGATGTAGGGATATTGGTTGGGCGGGACGTAGCCGAGCGAGCCGATCGGCAGGCGCAGGCCCAGGGGAGAATCGCCGGGCGTCAGGAACAGATGATTGCGCCGGAGTTGCCAGCGCTCGCTGCGCCAGCGCGGCGGCGCGTTCCAGCGCTGCACCGGCAGCACGAAGCCGCGCGGCGTGTTGAGGCCCTGCTCGAACACCCGCGCTATGCGCGCACGCGCCTCCGGATCGGACAATTTGGAGTCGGACGGATCGACGTTAACCGGGAGCTCGGCCTCCTTCTGAAGCCAAAGCGCTGTGTCCTCGTAGGCCGGCATGATGTAGCCGGGATCGAGGCCGAGCCGCGCCGCCATACCTTCCATAAAGGTCTCGGCGTCCTTCACCTGCGCGGGCCGCGGATTTTCAATTCTGGCGATGAGATCGGCGTTCTTCCAGATCAGCACGCCATCCTTGCGCCAGTACAGGCCGAAGGCCCAGCGCGGCAGGCTCTCGCCCGGATACCATTTGCCCTGACCGTAATGCAGCAGGCCGCCGGGCGCGAAGCGCGTGCGCAGCCGGCGGATCAGATCGTCGGCGAGCGCACGCTTGGTCGGGCCGACGGCTTCCGTATTCCACTCCCCTGCCTCGAGATCGTCGACCGAGACGAAGGTGGGCTCACCGCCCATGGTGAGCCGCACGTCCTGCGCAGCGAGATCGCCGTCGACCTGCTCGCCGAGATCGTTGAGCCGCGCCCAGGATTCGTCAGAGAACGGTCTTGTGATGCGCGGCGCCTCGCGGATGCGCTTCACGCTCATGTCGAAAGCAAACTCGACCTCGGCAAAGCCGGCACCGCCCGAGATCGGCGCCGCGGAGCGATAATGCGGCGTGGCCGCAACCGGGATGTGTCCCTCGCCGGCAAGCATGCCGGAGGTGGCATCGAACCCAATCCAGCCGGCGCCCGGCAGGTAGACCTCGGCCCAGGCGTGCAGGTCGGTGATGTCGTTCTCGACTTCCGGCGGCCCCTCGATCGGATCGATGTCGGGACGGATCTGGACGAAATAGCCCGAGACGAAGCGCGCCGCGAGACCGAGATGACGCAGCGTCTGGATCAAGAGCCAGGCGGAGTCGCGGCATGATCCCGCGCCGGAGGCGAGCGTCTCCTCCGGCGTCTGCACGCCGGGCTCCATGCGGATGATGTAGCGGATCTTGGTCTGGAGCTCGCGATTGAGCTCGACCAGGAAGTTGACGGTGTTCGGGGCTTCCTGCGGGATCGTATCGAGATATTTCGCGAACAGACGATCGGGCTTGATGGTCTCGAGATAGGGTGCGAGCTCGGTCTTGAGATCTTTCGGGTACTCGAACGGGAAGCTGTCAGCGTAAGGTTCGACGAAGAAGTCGAACGGATTGACCACGGTCATCTGCGCCGTGAAATCGACCTCGAACTTAAGCTCGGTGGTCTTCTCCGGAAAGACGTAGCGCGCGAGCCAGTTGCCTTGCGGATCCTGCTGCCAGTTCACGAAATGATTTGAGGGCGTGACCTTGAGCGAGTAGCTCAGGATCGGCGTTCGCGTGTGCGGTGCCGGCCGCAGGCGGATGGTCTGCGGACCAAGGTCGATCGGGCGGTCGTATTTGTAGTGCGTGACATGATGTAGTGCGACGTAGATCGACACGGGGTGCGGTGCTCCAGCAGCATTTTTGAGCAGAACACCGCTGGTGACCTCGATCAAGCACTAACAACGGGCAGTGCGTGCCTACGGCACGGGCGAATGGTAAGTGGCGAATCGCGAGTAGCCAAAGGTTTGCCTTATTCGCTACTCCCTATTCGCCATTCGCCCCCGTTCACATCGTCGCGCCTAGCACCCAAGGCGCGAACTCGGCGCCGCCGAAATCGAAGCTCTCGCTCTTGGTCGGCTGGCCCGAGGCCGTCTTGAGGATGAGCTCGAAGATGCGCTGGCCGCACTGCTCGACGCTCTCCTCGCCTTCGAGGATGGTGCCGCAATTGACGTCCATGTCCTCTTCCATGCGCTTGTACATCGGCGTGTTGGTCGCAAGCTTGATCGAGGGCGCGGGCTTGCAGCCGAACACGCTGCCGCGGCCGGTGGTGAAGCAGACGAGATTGGCGCCGCCGGCGACCTGCCCGGTGGCCGCGACAGGGTCATAGCCGGGCGTATCCATGAAGACAAAACCCTTCTTGGTGATGGGCTCCGCGTAGCGCAACACCTCGACGAGATTGGTGGTACCGGCCTTCGCCATCGCGCCGAGCGATTTTTCGAGAATGGTGGTGAGACCGCCGGCCTTGTTGCCGGGGCTCGGATTGGCATTCATCTCGGCACCTTCGCGCTCGGTGTATTCGTCCCACCAGCGCATCAGATCGACCAGCTTCTCGCCAACCTCGCGGCTGACGGCGCGGCGCGTCAGCAGATGCTCGGCGCCGTAGGTCTCCGGTGTCTCCGACAGGATCACGGTGCCGCCGTGACGCACGATGAGATCGCTGGCAGCACCGAGCGCGGGATTGGCGGATACGCCGGAATAGCCGTCGGAGCCGCCGCATTGCAGCGCCACCGTCAGCTCGCTCGCCGGCACTGTTTCGCGCTTCACCTTGTTCGCATCGGCCAGCGCCTCGCGCACGAAGGCGATGCCCGCCTCGACCGTCTTGCGGGTGCCGCCGACCTCCTGGATGTCCATCGCGCGCAGGCGGCCGGCGAGCTTCTGCTCTTCCATCAAGCCGCCGATCTGGTTCACCTCGCAGCCGAGGCCGAGCACGATGACATGTGAGAAGTTGACGTGACGCGCATAACCGCCGAGCGTGCGGCGAAGCAGCGCCAGCGGCTCGTTCTGCGTCATGCCGCAGCCGGTCTTGTGGGTCAGCGCGACCACGCCGTCGACATTGGGGAAATCGGCCAGCGGATTATCGCCGGTGAAGGGATTCTTCTTGAAGACGTCGGCGACGAGGCTGGCCACATGCGCGCTGCAATTCACCGAGGTGAGGATGCCGATATAGTTGCGCGTCGCGACGCGGCCGTCCGGGCGGCGGATGCCTTCGAACGTCGCCGGCAGGTCGAAGTTCGGCGTCGGCTTGACGTCGGCGCAATAGGCATAGTCCTTGGAGAAATCACCCATGCCGCAGTTCTGCACGTGCACATGCTGGCCAGGCGCGATCGGCACCGTCGCAAAGCCGATGATCTGGCCGTAGCGCTTGATCGGCTCGCCCACGGCGATCGGCTTGATCGCGACCTTGTGGCCCGAGGGAATGCGCTCGACCGTGGTCACGCCGTCGGCGACCACCGTGCCCGACGGCAGGCTCGCGCGCGCGATCAGCACGCCATCATCGGAATGCAGGCGGATGACGGGGCTGATGGTCATGGCAGTTCTCCTTCGGAGGCGAATAGCGAGTGGTGGTGCCGAATGGAAAAAAGGGAGTAGCCTTGTATTCGCTACTCCCCATTGCCATTCGCGAGTTCTTAGGCCTTGCCGCCGGAATCCTTGCGGGTCGCGTTGACCTGCATCTTGGCGTAGGTGGTCATCATGCCCACCTCGTTGGACAACGTCACCAGCTTGAAGCCCATGTTGATGGCGCGCGCCGCGCCTTCGGCGCCGCTGCAATGGATGCCCGGGTTGAGGCCGCGCTTGCCGCACTCCTTGATGATCTTCTCGTAGATCGCGAGAATCTCCGGCTCGCTGCGGTCGAGCTTCGGCTCGAGGCCGTAGGAGAAGCCGAGGTCGGACGGGCCGATATAGACGCCGTCGATGCCTTCGACGTCGAAGATCGCTTCCATGTTCTCGACCGCGGTCCTGGTCTCCATCATCGGCAGCAGCACGATGTCGTCGTTGGCCGTCTTCTGGTAGGAGCCCGCGGTGCCGTACATGCCGGCGCGGATCGGACCGTTGGAGCGCACGCCCTTCGGCGGATACTTCGAATAGGAGACCAGGTTCCTGGCTTCCTGCGGCGTATTGACCATCGGGCAGATCACGCCATAGGCGCCGCCGTCGAGCACCTTGCCGATGATGCCGGGCTCGTTCCAGGGCACGCGGACCATCGGAGTGACCGGATGCTTGTCCATGGCCTGGAAGCACTGCACCATCGACAGATAGTCCTGCACGCCATGCTGCATGTCGACGGTGACGCTGTCGAAGCCGCATTGCGCGACCATTTCGGCCGAGAAGCCGGAGGGTATAGCGAGCCACGCGTTGACCACGGCCTTGCCCGACTTCCAGATTTCCTTGACCTTGTTCGCCACGTTGCCTTCCTTCTTTGTTGTTTAGACCGTGTTATTTGACCTTCGTCACCATGACGAGCGCCGCGATCGTACGATCCTGCTGTTACCGCGAACCGGATCGCCGCGCTACGCTTGCAATGGCGCAAGACCTATGCGGTCGCGCTCTGGATGCTGACTTCGCTGACGCCGACCTCGCGGGCGGTGCTCACTATTGCCGCCCAGGTGTCATCCGGCAAGGGGATGCCGTTCCGGGTCCGCTCAGCGCGCGTTTTCCGCTCCGGATCGCCCGGAATCAGCACCTGATCGACCCCGGCCATCGGCTTGGTGGCGCGGATGAAATCGACGTAGCGCGAGACTTCGCCGTCGAAAAGGTTGGAGGTGTCGACCACCTTCGGATCGACATAGAACGCCAGCATACCATTGGCAAAGCGCCGACCGCCCGATGTGGCCCCGGTTCCGGTCAACGCGCCGCCCAAGAGTTCACACATGAAGGCGAGGCCCGACCCCTTGTGCTCGCCGAAGGCGCGGATGGCGCCGATCCCCTTGGTGTGATCCCGCGGTCCGTCCTGCGTGTAAGGACCGTAGAGCACGACCGGGTCCTCGCTTAGGGTCCCGTCGGAATCGACCAGCGCGCCCTTCGGCAGCTTCTTGCCGCCGCGGCTTGCGACCAGCACCTTGCCTTCGGCGACGACCGAGGTCGCAAAATCCAGCACGATCGGGTCCTGCCCCTCGCGCGGGATGCCGACGCAATAAGGCGCGGTCGACAGCCGTTTCTCGACGCCGCCGAACGGGGCGACCAGCAGCGAGCCCGCGGCATTGACGAAATGGACCGAGATGAGACCTTCGGCCGCGGCCATTTCGGCCCAATCGCCGACACGGCCGATATGGCCGGCATTGCGCAACGCGACCGCGGCGAGGCCCGCCTTCTTGCACTTGTCGATGCCGATCCGGACCGCCTGCGGCGTCACGGTCTGGCCATAGCCGAACTTGCCGTCGACCACCGCGAGCGAGGGCGTGTCGAGCACCACCTCCGCGTTCTGGTTGGGCACCACCGAGCCGGTCTTCTGCCAGCGGATGTAGACGGGAACGCGGATCACGCCATGGCTGTCATGGCCGGTCAGGTTCGCCGTGGTGAGGTAGGTTGCGATGCGCCTGGCTTCTTCGGGTGACGATTGCACATGCGTGAAGACTTCAGTGACGAAGTCGATCAGCCTTTGGACCTGAATGGTGACCATGACGGTCTGCTTGCCTCTGCCCAGCGCCGATTTTGCAGCGATCGGCTTGGGCAGCACTTTGAGCGAAAAAGCGCAGGGATGTCCATGGCTCCCGCCACGCGCTCGCGCATATCAGCTTTCACTCCTCGGGACTTGCCTCCTCGCCGGCGCCGAGGCTCGCGAGACTGTGTTCGAGTTCGCCGAGCATCTCCTGCAACTCGGCGAGCTTGCGCGCGCCGAAGCGCTGCGTGATCTCCGCGTAGATCGCTTCCGACGTCGGCGCCACGGAGGCCATCAGCTTCACGCCCTCCTTCGAGATCGAGACCATGCTCCGGCGCTGGTCCGCTTTCGCCGTCTTGCGCTCGATCAGGTTACGCGCCTCGAGGTCGCGCAGGATGCGCGACAGGCTCGGCCCGAGCAGGAACGCCGTGCGCGCGAGTTCCGTGACCTCGACCGCTTCGATGGCAGCCAGCGCCCGCAGGATGCGCCATTGCTGCTCGGTCAAGCCGTGCTCGCGCAGCGAGGGACGAAATTGTCGCATCACCGCCTCGCGGGCTCGCAGCAGCGACATCGGCAGTGAGCGCGAGAAATCGCGCATCGGCACCTGCCGTGCGGCAGGTCCGCCTCCGTTCGCAGGATCGGCCGGTCTCTTCACCATGACGCCCTTTCAAGCCGCAAAACGTTTGCAGTGCAGCAAGCCCAAATTGTGTTTGACGCATTCACTTAACATGTTAAGTATCTCCGGGCACCACGATTTGTAAGATCACACGCTCCAAGATCACACATGGCGCTTTCCAACGACGATATCCAAGCTTGCGCGAGGCGTCTGCACCAGGCGGAGAAGACCCGCACGCAGATCAGGCAGTTGTCGCAGGATTTTCCCGAGATCACCATTGCGGATGCCTACGCGATTCAGAAGGCCTGGGTCGACGTCAAGATCGCCGAGGGGCGCATCGTCAAAGGTCACAAGATCGGCCTGACCTCGAAGGCGATGCAGAGCGCGCTCAAGATCGACGAGCCGGATTCCGGCGTGCTGCTCGACGACATGTTCTTTGCCGATGGCGGGCTCGTGCCGACCGAACGCTTCATCGCAACGCGCGTCGAAGCCGAGCTCGCCTTCGTCATGCGCACGCGCCTCGCAGGGCCCGATTGCACGCTATTCGACGTGCTCAACGCCACCGACTTCGTCGTGCCGGCGCTGGAGATTTTGGACACGCGCATCGAACGCGTCGATCCCAAGACCAAGGCGACGCGAAAGATCTATGACACCATCGCCGACAACGCCGCGAATGCCGGCATCGTGCTCGGCGGCCGGCCGATCCGTCCGCTGGATGCTGACCTGCGCTGGATCGGTGCGCTCTGTTTCAAGAACGGCCAGCTCGAGGAAACCGGGCTTGCCGCCGGCGTGCTCAATCATCCCGCTACTGCGGTCGCCTGGCTCGCCAACAAGATCGCGCCGCTTGGGCTCGCGCTGGAGCCCGGACAAATCGTGCTCGCCGGCTCCTTCATCCGCCCGATCGAGACTCGCAAGGGCGACACAATTCAAGCCGACTATGGCGCCTACGGCTCGGTGAGCTGCTACTTCGCTTAAACCAACAAGAAGACAGGGAGTGAAACCGCGATGCCGCATTTCACGATCGAATATTCGGCCAATCTCGATGGCCGTCTCGATATGAAGCTGGTATGCGAAGTCGTGCGCAAGGCGGCGGTCGAGACCGGCATCTTCCCGCTCGGCGGCATCCGCGTCCGCGCCGTCAGGTGCGAGCACTATGCGATCGCGGATAACAGGCAGGACTACAGCTTTCTCGACATGGTGCTGCGCATCGGCGAGGGCCGCGACCTGCCGACGCGCCAGAAGGCCGGCGAGCACGTCTTCCAGGCGCTCTCGAAACATCTCGATCCGGTCTTCGCCGCCAGCAAATTCGCCCTGTCGTTCGACATGCAGATCAACGACAAGGACACGAGCTGGAAGCGCAACAACATCCACGACGCCCTGAAAGTGGAGGCCGCCCATGGATAAGCCCACGCCGAAAGCCGACGTGTTTCAGGCCAACCGCGACCGCGCAGCGCCGCTGCTGAAGACGCTGCGCGCGGACGGCATCGGCCACATGATCGACGGCAAGATCGTGCCGTCGATCTCCGGCGAGATATTTGAGACGAAATCGCCGATCGATGGCGCTGTACTCGCCAGCGTCGCGCGCGGCAATGCAGAGGATATCGACGCAGCAGCGACTGCTGCTTCACTGGCCTTCAGATCCTGGCGCGACATGGGACCGGCGATGCGAAGGAAACTGCTGCATCGTGTTGCCGACGCGATCGAGGACAATGCCGACGACATCGCTGTGCTCGAATGCATCGACACCGGCCAGGCCTACCGCTTCATGGCCAAGGCCGCGATCCGCGCCGCCGAGAATTTCCGCTTCTTCGCGGACAAATGCGCCGAGGCGCGCGACGGCCTCAACACGCCGAGCGACGAGCACTGGAATGTCTCCACGCGTGTACCGATCGGTCCCGTCGGCGTGATCACGCCGTGGAACACACCGTTCATGCTCTCGACCTGGAAGATCGCCCCTGCCCTCGCTGCGGGCTGCACCGTCGTGCACAAGCCGGCCGAATGGTCGCCGGTGACGGCCTCCGTTCTGGCGAAGCTCGTCAAGGAAGCCGGCGTTCCCGACGGCGTGCTCAACACCGTCCACGGCTTTGGTGAAGAAGCCGGCAAGGCACTGACCGAGCATCCCGCCATCAAGGCAATCGGCTTCGTCGGCGAGAGCGCAACGGGCTCGGCGATCATGATCCAGGGCGCGCCAACCCTGAAGCGCGTGCATTTCGAGCTTGGCGGCAAGAACCCGGTGATCGTGTTCGACGATGCCGATCTCGACCGTGCGCTCGATGCCGTCGTGTTCATGATCTACTCGCTCAACGGCGAGCGCTGTACCTCGTCGAGCCGCCTGCTGATCCAGCAGAACATTGCGGAGAAATTCGTGGAGAAGCTGACCGCGCGCGTGAAGGCGCTGAAGGTCGGCCACCCCCTCGATCCCGCCACCGAGATCGGGCCGCTGATCCACGAGCGTCACCTCGCAAAGGTCTGCTCCTATTTCGACATCGCACGGCAGGACGGCGCGACGATCGCGGTCGGCGGCAAGGCCTATGACGGCCCGGGCGGCGGACATTATGTCGAACCTACCTTGGTCACCGGCGCGCACGGCAAGATGCGGGTGGCGCAGGAGGAGGTGTTCGGCCCCTTCCTCACCGTACTGCCTTTCCGTGATGAGGCGGATGCGATCGAGATCGCCAACGACATCCGCTATGGCCTCACTGGCTATGTCTGGACCAATGACATGGGCCGGGGCTTGCGCGTCGCCGACGCGCTGGAGGCCGGCATGATCTGGCTGAACTCGGAAAACGTCCGCCACCTGCCGACCCCGTTCGGCGGCATGAAGGCCTCGGGCATCGGCCGCGACGGCGGCGACTATTCGTTCGACTTCTACATGGAAACCAAGCACGTCTCGCTGGCGCGGGGCACGCACAAGATTCAGAAGCTGGGAATTTAGAGCCACCGTCGTTCCGGGGCGGCGCGAAGCGTCGAATCCGGAACCTCGAGATTCCGGGTTCGGTCCTGACGGACCGCCCCGGAATGACAGACCGAGGGGAAACGCCAATGCCCGTACCGCAACACATCTTCGAGCCGCCGTTCAACATCATCCGCTCGAGCCATGTCGTGCTCGACGTGACCGATTTGAAGCTGAGCCGCGAGTTCTACGAGACCACCGTCGGCCTGCATGTCGAGGATGCCGACGACAACGCGGTGTATTTGCGCGCCGCCGAGGAGCATCAGCATCACTCGCTGGTGCTGCGGAAAGCCGCGGCGCCGGCCTGTAACAGGCTCGGCTTCAAGGTCGGCAACGACAAAGACCTCGACAAGGCCGCCGCGTTCCTCTCCGAGAACGGCCTTGGCTACGCCTTCGTCGACCAGCCGTTCCAGGGCCGCACTCTGCAATTCACCGATCCCTTCGGCTTTCAGATCGAGCTCTATGCGGCGATGGACCGCCGGCCGCATCTTTTGCGCCGCTATGATCTCTACCGGGGCTGCCACCCGCAGCGGCTTGACCATTTCAACGTCTTCGCTGCCGAGGTGCAGGACACCGTCGAGTTCTACGCCCGGCTTGGCTTCCGTCTCACCGAATACGCCGAGGAGGACGGGCCGAACGGCCGCATCGCCGCCGCCTGGATGCATCGCAAGGGCAACGTCCACGATTTTGCAATCACCAACGGCAAGGGCCCTCGCCTGCATCACTTCGCCTATTGGACGCCGACGGCGATGAACATCATCCATCTCTGCGATGTCATGGCCTCGCAAGGTTTTGTGAAGAACATCGAGCGCGGGCCCGGACGCCACGGCATCTCGAATGCGTTCTTCCTTTATGTTCGCGACCCTGATGGACACCGCCTCGAGCTCTACACCAGCGATTACTTCACGGGGGATCACGACCACGAGCCGCTGCGCTGGTCGCTGCGCGATCCGCGCCGCCAGACGCTGTGGGGCGCGCCGGCGCCGCGCTCCTGGTTCGAGCAGGGCTCGCCATTCAGCGGGCAGGCCGTGCGCGAGCCGAAATTCGTGGCCGACGTGCTGGTGGCGGATTAATCATGAAGCTCCCTCGCCTCGCCACCTATTCGGTCAAGGGTAATATCCGCTACGGCGCCGTCCTCGAAGGCGGCATCGTTGACCTCTCCGCGCGCTATGCAAAAGACTATCCAACGCTGCGCGAGGTGATCGCCGCCGGAAAGCTGGTAAGCCTCGCCAAAGAGGCTGCCGGCCGCACGCCGGTTCACGCGCTTGGCGAGATCACATGGCTGCCGCCGGTGCCGGCGCCGGAAAAGATCATCTGCATCGGCGTCAACTATCCCGACCGCAACGCCGAGTACAAGGACGGGCAGGACGCGCCGAAATATCCGAGCATGTTCATGCGATCGCCCCGCTCCTTCGTCGGCCACGACACGCCGCTGGTGCGGCCGCGCGCCTCCGCGCAGCTCGACTACGAGGGCGAGATCGTGCTGGTGATCGGCAAGGCCGGCCGGCACATTGCGGAAAGCGCCGCGCTCGACCACATCGCCGCGCTCACGCTGTGCAACGAAGGCTCAGTGCGCGACTGGCTTCGCCATGCAAAATTCAACGTGACGCAGGGCAAGAACTTTGATTCCAGCGGCAGCCTCGGGCCGTGGCTGGTGCCCTACACGCAGGAATCGCAGATCGCCGACATCCGTCTGACGACGCATGTCAACGGTGAGCTCAGGCAGGACGATCGAACTAGCCGGCTGATGTTCCCGTTCCGCTATCTCATCAGCTACATCTCGACCTTCGCAACGCTCGTTCCCGGCGACGTCATTGTCACGGGCACACCGACCGGCGCGGGTGCGCGGTTCGATCCGCCGCGCTATTTGAAGCCGGGCGATGTCGTCGAGATCGAAGCCGAGGGCATCGGCGCGTTGCGAAACGGCGTCGTCGACGAAGTCTGAACAAGACGAAGTGGAATAGTGCAATGACCACCCTCACCGGCGGCGAAGCGATCGTAAGCGGGCTTGTGGCCCATGGCGTCGACACCGTATTCGGCCTGCCCGGCGCGCAGGTCTACGGCCTGTTCGATGCCTTCCACCAGGCTCAGCTCAAGGTGATCGGCGCGCGGCACGAGCAGGCCTGCGGCTACATGGCGTTCGGCTATGCGCGCTCCAGCGGCAGGCCCGGCGTGTTCAGCGTGGTGCCGGGCCCCGGCGTGCTCAATGCCAGCGCGGCGCTGCTTACCGCGTTCGGCTGCAACGAGCCGGTGCTGTGCGTCACCGGCCAGGTGCCGACGTCTTTTTTGGGCAAGGGCCGGGGCCATCTGCACGAGATGCCGGATCAGCTCGCGACGCTGCGGACCTACGTGAAATGGGCAGACCGTATCGAATATCCCGGCAACGCACCGACAGTCGTGGCGCGCGCGTTCCAGGAGATGATGTCGGGACGGCGCGGTCCCGCTTCGGTCGAGATGCCCTGGGACGTCTTTACCCGGCGCGCGGACACGGCCTCCGCAAAGGTGCTGGAGCCGCTGCCCGCGCCGCAGCCTGACGCTGACCTGATCAAGCAGGCGGCTGCGCTGATCAAGGCCAGCAAGGCGCCGATGATCTTCGTCGGCAGCGGCGCGATCGAGGCGCGCGAGGAGATCCTCGAGCTCGCCGAGATGATCGATGCGCCGGTCGTCGCCTTCCGCAGCGGCCGCGGCATCGTCTCCAATGCGCACGAGCTCGGGCTCACCATGGCGGCCGCCTATAAGCTCTGGCCCACGACCGACCTCATGGTCGCAATCGGCACCCGCGCGGAGCTGCCGGCCTCAGGCTTCCGCTGGCCGTATCAACCGAAGGGGCTGAAATCCATTCGGATCGACATCGATCCGGCCGAGATGCGCCGGCTCGCCTCCGATGCGGCGATCGTCGCCGACGCCAAGGCCGGTACGATCGATCTTGTCGCAGCCGTGAAGAAAGCCGGCTATGCCAAGGGCAGCGGGCGGCGCGGGACCATCCGCGAGGCCACGGCGACGGCGCAAGCGGAGATCCAGCGCATCCAGCCGCAGATGGCCTATCTCAACATCCTGCGCGAGGTGCTGCCGGCGAACGCGATCGTCACCGATGAGCTATCCCAGGTCGGCTTCGCTTCCTGGTACGGCTTTCCGGTCTACGAGCCGCGGACTTTCATCACGTCGGGCTACCAGGGCACGCTCGGCTCGGGCTTTCCGACCGCGCTTGGCGCCAAGGTCGCCAATCCCGACAAGCCGGTGGTCGCCATCACCGGCGACGGCGGCTTCATGTTCGGCGTGCAGGAGCTGTCGACCGCCGTGCAATTCAACATCGGCGTGGTGACGCTGGTGTTCAACAACAACGCCTACGGCAATGTCCGCCGCGACCAGCGCCAGCATTTCGATGGCCGGGTGGTGGCGTCCGATCTGGTCAATCCGGATTTCGTCAAGCTTGCGGAATCCTTTGGCGTCGCGGCCGCGCGCGTCACCGCGCCGGACCAATTCAAGGCGGCGCTGGAGAAGGCGCTCGCGCATGGCGGGCCGTATCTGATCTCGGTCGAGGTGACCAGGGATTCGGAAGTCAGCCCGTGGGCGTTCATTCACCCATCGAAGCCGTAGTTTTCGTCATTCCGGGGCGCGCGAAAGCGCGAACCCGGAATCTCGAGGTTCCGGGTTCGATGCTTCGCATCGCCCCGGAACGACCACTCTTTCAACGCGTCCTGCGGAAGGTCAGATTGATCCGCTTGCGGCCGAGCAGCGCGTGCTCGCCGTCGGCGAGCGGCGCGACGCCGTGATAGGCGAGCCTGCTAGCCCCACCCCAAACCACGACGTCGCCATGCACCAGGCGGAAGCGCCGCGGCTTGTCGCTGCGCGCCATGCCGCCGAACAGGAATGTCGCGGGCAGGCCGAGCGAGACCGACACGATCGGTGCCGAATAATCCAGCTCGTCCTTGTCCTGATGCAGCGATAGCCGCGTGCCGGGCTCGTACCGATTGACCAGGCAGGCATCGGGCGCAAAGCCGGCAAAACCGCCCTGCTCCGCCGCGCGGCGGGCGAGATCGCGGAACACCGGCGGCATCGCCGGCCACGGCGCGCCGGTTCGTGGATCGATCGGATCATAGCGATAGCCGGTATGGTCAGTGATCCAGCCGCACTCGCCGCAATTGGTCATCGCCACCGACATCTGGTAGCCGCCCGGCGTGGTCATGCGCCGAAACGGCGACTGCGCCACGACGGCGCGCACCGCTTCGATCAGCTCGCTCTCGATCGGCCTGACGAATCCGCGCAGCAACACGGCCCCGTCGGCGATCTCCTCGCGCGACGGCTGCGCCTCGGCAACGCTATCGAACAGATCCGCGGTCAATCGCTCCACTCATTTGGCATCATGAAAGATCACACCCAGCGTGTGGCGCTGGCCCGACCTGATACGGCTGACGCCATGACGCAGGTTAACGCGGTAGGTGCCGCGTGTCCCCTGCACCGGACGATGATGCACGGCAAAGGCGACGGCGTCGCCCTGCGCCAGCGGCACCACTTCGGCGCGCGACTGCATGCGCGGCCGCTGCTCGGTCAGCACAAACTCGCCGCCGGTGAAATCGCGTCCAGGCTCCGACAGCAGGATCGCGACCTGAATCGGGAACACGTGCTCGCCATAGAGGTCCTGATGCAGGCAATTGTAGTCGCCGGCCTCATATTGCAGCAGCAAGGGCGTCGGCCGCGCCTGCCCCGCCTCGTGGCAGCGCTTGAGGAACGCAGCGTGCGCCTGGGGATAGCGGATGTCGATCCCCATTGCCTCGTTCCAACGGTTGGCGACGCCCTGGAGCTGCGCGTAAAGCGCCGGGCGCATCTGTGCGATCAGATCGGGTAACGGATAGGAGAAATATTTGTACTCGCCGCGACCAAAGCCGTGGCGGCCCATGACGATGCGGCTGCGGAAGTGCGCGTCGTCGGGATAGAGGGCGGTCACGGCGCGGCATTGGTCTGGCGTCAGCAGGCCTTTCAAAAGGGCGCAGCCCTGGGAATCGAGTTCGCTGCTGATTTGAGGCCAGTCGAGGACGTCGACGCGGATGGCGAGGTCGGCGAACGGCGTTTGGGGCGATTTGCGTGCGGTCATTGTCATAACAATCACCTTTGTAGCTCGGCGTTCACCCCGCCACCCGATTTCCGATGACTATCTCCTCGTCATTGCGAGCGGAGCGAAGCAATCCAGAGTCCCTCCGCGGAACCAGTCTGGATTGCTTCGTCGCAAGGGCTCCTCGCAATGACGGCGGAGACTTCTCAGCCCCTCACCGGCAGCGTCACCACGTCATAGCCATGCTTGATCGTCCGCTTCAGCACGGGATCCTCGAGCTCGAACTCGAACCGGTCCGCCGGGCGGATGCCGCCCTTGGCCGCAAAAGTGCCGCCGAACATGGCACAGCCGTCGGGTAGCTTCCCATCCGGAAAGCCGCGCGCGATCAGGTCGGCGACCGGTAGCATCGCATCCAGCGTGCCCTCCTGGTAGAGCACGCGCTCGCCTTTGATCCAGGCGTAGGAGCGCAGAATCATCTTGTCCCAGTGGCCGATGACGTCCTCGAGCTCCCACAGCGTTGAGGCGACCGGCTTGTCGCACATCTGCTTGGACACCGTGACGCTGTAGGCTTCGACCTTGCGGTCGGTGTGATCGGAGCCGCAGCCGACGAAGATGCGGCCCTGCCAGCCGATCAGCACGAACTCGACCTCGCCCGAGGAATCGCCGCCAGTGCATTCGATGCGGTCTTCCTGGGTCAGCCGCCGCGCCGAGGCGCGGTAATAGATCGGCGTCGAGGCCGGCGGGGCGATGCCCATCTCTTGCAGCTCGGCGATGTGCTTGTCGCGCGCGACGGGGTCGCGGCCGGTCCAGCCGGCGATGACCATCTGGTCGATCGCCAGCGTCAGCGGCGTTGTGGTGTCCTGGGCGTCGACGGTGAAAGTCAGGTCAAACACGGATCACGGCCTCCATGCCGGCAGCAAGTTCGAAAATGCGACGGTCCGAACCACCGCTACCTGCAAGCATCAGGCCGACTGGAACGTCGCCCTCGCGATGCGCGGGCAGCGAGATGGCGCAGCCGTCGATCATGTTGATCAGGGTGCAATTGCGCAGCGCGCGCAGGTTCTGCGTGGTAAACGCCTTGTCGTCGGCGAGATCAGAGATCTTCGGCGGCGTGTTGGCGGTGGTCGGAAGCACCAGCGCGTCGTATGGCGCGATGCGTGCATTGACGCGAGCGATCAGCGAGCGGCGCTCGTTGAGGAGATCGATGTAGTCGGCCGCGCTCTGCGCCTCGCCGCGCATGATGCGCACGAAGACTCGGGGATCGTAGACGTCGCCCTTGGCCGTGATCAGATAGCGGTGCCAGGCGTAGCTTTCGGAGGCCGCAAAGCCGCCCTTGGCATTCATCGGTCCGATGTCGTGGAATTCAGCCATCTCGATGCGCTCGATAATGGCGCCGTGATCGGCGAGCGCCCTCAACGCTCGCTCGAAGGTCTCAGAGATGGCTGCGTCGAGGTCGTCGAGCGCGATCGTGGTCGGCACCGCCAGCCGCATGCCCTGGATCGGCCGCGGCTTCAGCGGGGCGATCGGCTCGTTGGCGAGCACGGCGTCGAGTATGGCACAGCAACTGACCGATCGCGCCAGCGGCCCGATGCTGTCGAGCGAGAAGGACAGTGGCACGGAGCCGTCGAGCGGCACGCGCCGCTGCGTCGGCTTGTAGCCGACGATGCCGTTGAAGGCCGCCGGTATCCGGCAGGAGCCGCCGGTATCGGTGCCGAGCGCGCCATGCGCCATGCCGTCGAGAACGGACACCGCCGCGCCCGAGGACGAGCCGCCGGGCACGTGGCCCTCGGCCCGGTTCCAGGCGCCCTTTGGCGTGCCGTAGTGCGGATTGATGCCGATGCCGGAATAGGCGAACTCGGTCATGTTGGTCCGCCCGATCACAACGAAGCCGGCGTGGCGCAACCGCGCAACGGCCGCCGCATCGTGCTCCGCCGGATCGGAATCGTCGAGCGCACGAGAGCCGGCGCGCGTCGTCTGCCCCTTGATATCGAAGAGGTCCTTGATCGAGATCGGGATGCCGGCATAGCGCGATGGCGCCGCCTTTACCTTGCGCAGGCCGTCCATCGCATCCGCGGCCGCGAGCGCAGCGTCCTTGTCGACATGGATGAAGGCGCGCTGGCCCTCACCGGCCGGGTCGGCGATCCGGGCGATGCACGCCTCGACCAGCTTGCGGGAGGTCGTGCGGCCGCTTTCGAGGTCTTCGGCAAGCTTCGCCAGCGTCGGAAAATCGGGCATGTCTGTCTCACGGAATATTGGCGCGCGCAATCTATAGCGCTGCCTCAGTTCGACACAAGCATTGTGCGCATGATGGCATGCATGCGCATTGCTGGACCGTTGACGCGCCATGGTCGATTGTCGCATCAAGATCGAAACAGGCGGGCGCGAAGCCTGTCTCTTGGGAGGAGCCGCCGACATGGCCGAACCGCAGCGCGCGCGACCGAAGCCGACGCCGGAGACACAGCATTTCTGGGACGGCACGAAAGCGGGCGAATTGCGCCTGCAACGCTGCGACGCCTGCGCGCATGTCTACTTCCCGCCACGCCCCTTCTGCCCCTCCTGCGCCTCGCGCAAGGTTTCGGTGTTCAAGGCCAGCGGCAAGGGTTTTCTCTACAGCTACGTGATCAACCACCGGCCCGCCGCACCGGGCTTCACGCCGCCTTACGCGATCGCGGTGGTCGAGCTCGCCGAAGGGCCGCGGATGATGAGCAACATCATCGACTGCCCGCAGACGCCGGAGGCGCTCGAGCTCGACATGAAGCTCGAGGTCGCCTTCCAGGAGCTCGACGACAAGATCGCCCTCCCCGTGTTCCGTCCGGCGAAGGGGTAGACCATGCGCAAGAACCAGGTTGCCGTCGTCGGAGCGGCCGAGACCACCGAGCTCGGGGTCATCCCCACCATGTCGCAGCTCCAGCTTCACGCGGATGCGGCGCTGAACGCCATCGCGGATGCCGGGCTGACGCTCTCCGACATTGACGGCTTCGCCACGGCGGTCGAAACGCCGCAGCAGATCTGCCATTATCTCGGCATCAAGCCGACCTGGGTCGACGGCACCTCGGTCGGCGGCTGCTCCTTCATGCTGCATGTCCGCCATGCGGCCGCGGCGATCGAGGCCGGCCTGTGCAAGACGGTGCTGATCACGCATGCGGAGAGCGGCAAGTCGATGATCGGCAAATTGCCGCGCTCGACGCCGGCGGACAGCCTCAATGGCCAGTTCGAGGCACCCTACGGCGTCTATGGACCGCCCAGCATGTTCCCGATCCCTGTGCTTCGCTTCATGAAGACCTACGGTATCACCCACGAGCAGCTTGCTTCGGTGGCGGTGGTGCAGCGGGAATGGGCGGCGAAGAATCCGCGCGCGATGATGAAGGACCCGATCACGGTCACTGATGTCCTCAACTCGCGCATGATCGCCTATCCGTTCCGCCTCCTGCAGTGCTGCCTCGTCACCGACGGCGGCGGCGCGCTGATCCTGACCTCGGCCGACCGCGCCCGGGATTTTCCCAGAACGCCCGTCTACATCATGGGCACCGGCGAAAGCGTGGAAACGCCAATGGTCAGCCAGATGGAGACCTTCAATTCTTCGCGCGCGTTCAAGACCGCGGGACCCCTCGCCTTCAAGGAAGCCGGCATCGCACACAAGGACGTCGATCATCTCATGATCTATGATGCGTTCGCGCATCTGCCGCTGTTCGGCCTCGGCGACCTCGGCTTCATGCCTTATGAGGAGACGGGCAGGTTCATCGCCGACGGCAACACGCGGCCTGGGGCTAAGCTGCCGCTCAACACCAATGGCGGCGGTTTGAGCTACATGCACTCCGGCATGTACGGGATGTACGCGCTCCAGGAAAGCGTGCGCCAGATGCGCGGGATTGCGCCGGCGCAGGTCCCCAATGCGAAGGTTTCGGTGTGCCACGGCGTCGGCGGCATGTTCGCCGCAAGTGGCACGATCGTGTTTACGAACGAGAGGTAACCCACATGAGCAAATCGCTGCAAGACAAGGTCATCATCGTCACCGGCGCAGGCCGCGGCATCGGGCGGGAGATCGCGCTGCTCTGCGCCGGCGAGGGCGCCAAGGTCGTCGTCAACGATCCCGGAGGCGCCGCGGACGGTGCCGGCTCGAATGCTGCGCCCGCCGAGGAGGTGGTCGAGGAGATCAAGAAGCGCGGCGGCACCGCCGTCGCCAATTTCGAGTCGGTGGCGGAAGCGATCCCCGCGAGCAAGATCGTGAAGGCCGCGACCGATCATTTCGGCCGGCTCGACGGCGTCGTCAACAACGCCGGCATCCTGCGCGACATGATCTTCCACAAGATGAGCGTCGAAGCCTTTGAGGCCGTCATCAAGGTTCATTTGATGGGCTCGTTCTACGTCTCCCACGCTGCCGCGCGGATCTTTCGCGAACAGGAGTCCGGCTCCTTCGTACACTTCACCTCGACCTCGGGCCTGATCGGCAATTTCGGCCAAGCCAACTATGCCGCCGCCAAGCTCGGCATCGTCGGACTCTCCAAATCCATTGCGCTCGACATGGGCCGCTTCAACGTCCGCTCCAACTGCGTCTCGCCGTTCGCCTGGACCCGCATGATCGGCACCATCCCGACCGAGACCGAGGCCGAGAAGGCGCGCGTCGAGAAGATCAAGCAGATGGGACCGGAGAAGATCGCCCCGCTCTGCGGCTATCTGCTGGGCGATTCCGCCAAGGACGTCACCGGCCAGATCTTCGGCGTGCGCATGAACGAGATCTTCCTGTTCAGCCAGAACCGTCCGATCCGCTCGGTGCAGCGGAACGAAGGCTGGACGCCGCAGTCGATCGCGGAACACGGCATGCCGGCGCTCAAGGGCTCGTTCTACAAGCTCGACCGCTCGGCCGACATCTTCACCTGGGATCCCGTGTAGGGATCCTGTCTAGTCGCGCTTCCGGCATCCCTGCCCTGCGATCTCTGGTTGCCTCGGCCAGAGATCGCCCCGCTTTACGCCCGAATGCGGTCGGATGGTGCCCTCCCAACAAACTTTGGGAGGAAACCATGACAAGAATACTGACCAACACGAGCGACACGAGCGACACGACTGCAAGCGAGCGTGGTGGCCTCGGCCGCCGCGATGTTCTCAAAGGCGCGGCGACACTCGCCGCCTCCACCATCCTGGCGTCACAGGCCGATGCCCGCGACTTCGGCGCCAATGCCGAACCGCAGCGCTATCCCGACCCCGACATCGTCGCCATCGATCCCAAGCGCTTCAAGGCCAAGGTCGGCAACACCGCGATCAAGCGGCTCTACACCGGCTGCCTGTGGGCGGAGGGACCGGCGTGGAACGCGCAGGGACAATATCTCGTCTGGAGCGACATCCCCGCCAACCGGCAGCTTCGCTATCTCGACGATGACGGCCACATCTCCGAGCAGTTCCACAAGCCGTCGAACGAAGCCAACGGCAACTCGTTCGACACCGAAGGACGCCAGCTCAGCGCGGAGCGCACGCGCCTCGTCCGCTACGAGCACGACGGCTCGGTCACGTCGCTGGCCGAGCAGGCCAATGGCAAGCCGCTCAACGGCCCGAACGACATGGTCGTGCACCCCAATGACAAGGCGATCTGGTTCACCGATCCCGGCTATGGCGCGATCAGCATCTACGAGGGCAAGCTTGCCAATACCGGTTCGCTCCAGCCCCATCAGAAGGAAGCCGTCTATCGCCTGGACACCCAGACCGGGCAACTCGCGAAGGTCGCCGACGACCCGTTCAAGCCGAACGGCCTCGCCTTCAGCCACGACTACAAGAAGCTCTATGTCTGCGACACCGGCATCACGCATTATCCTGAAGCCAAAAACGTGGTGTGGTCCTACGACATCGACGGCCCAAAACTGTCGAACCCGAAGAAGCTGATCGACATGACACTCGACGGCAAGTCGGGCTTCCCCGACGGCCTGCGCGTCGACACCGAGGGCAACATCTGGGTCGGTGCGGGCTGGGTCGGGCCCGGCTATGACGGCGTGCAGGTATTCGCACCGAACGATGGCGCGCGCATCGGCCAGATCCTGCTGCCCGAGACCTGCGCCAATGTCTGCTTCGGCGGCAAGAAGCGCAACCGCCTGTTCATGACCGCGAGCCAGTCGCTCTATGCGGTCTATGTGGAGACGCAGGGGGCGCATTTCTGCTGAGCACGCACGCTCTCTCCTCGTCATGCCCGGGCTTGACCCGGGCATCCACGTCTGTCTGCAATTGCTGAAGCGCGTGGATGGCCGGGTCAAGCCCGGCCATGACGACCGAGGGAGTAGCTCTCACCCCGTATTCCTCAACCCCGCCGAAATGCCGTTGATGGTCAGCTGAATCCCGCGCAGCACCTGCTCGTCCGGGTTCTGCGCGCGGTGCTCCTTGAGCAGCTCGACCTGCACGTGGTTGAGCGGGTCGAGATAGGGGAAACGGTGGCGCACGGAGCGCTCCAGCAGCGGATTGCTCTGAAGCAATCGGTCCTGGCCCATGATGTCGAGCAGCGTCTCGATGCACGAATGCCATTCGCGGCGGATGCGGCCGAAGATTTTTTCGCGCAGGGCCTCATCCGGCACGAGCTCGGCATAGCGCGAGGCGATCGCGATCGAGCTCTTGGCGAGCACCATGTCCATGTTCGACAACAGCATGCGAAAGAACGGCCATTCCCTGTAGAGCTCTTTCAGGAACGGCATGCCCTGTTGCGGATGCTCCGCGATCCATTGCTCGACTGCGCTGCCAAAGCCGTACCAGCCCGGCAGCATCAGGCGGCACTGCGCCCAGGAGAACACCCAGGGAATCGCACGCAGATCCTCGATGGCGCGGGTCTTCTTGCGCGAGGCCGGCCGGCTGCCGATGTTGAGCGTTGCGATCTCGTTGATGACGGTCGAGGACCAGAAATAATCGACGAAACCGTCGGTCTCGTAGACGAGGCCGCGATAGGCCTTGAAGGCGAGGTTCGACAATTCGTCCATCGCGCTCAGATATTCGCGGCGCGGCGCGCTCTGGCGCGGATGCAGGAGACTCGCTTCAAGCGTCGCCGCGGCGAGAATTTCCAGATTGTTACGGCCGACCTCGGCGTTGGAATATTTCGACGAGATGATTTCGCCCTGCTCGGTGATGCGGATTTGGCCGTTCACGGCGCCGCCGGGCTGGGCGATGATGGCATCATAGCTCGGTCCGCCGCCGCGGCCGACCGAGCCGCCGCGGCCGTGGAACAGGCGCAGGCGCACGCCGTGGCGCTCGAACACGTCGACGAGGCCGATCTCGGCCTTGTAGAGCTCCCAGCCCGATGTGACGAAGCCGCCATCCTTGTTGCTGTCGGAATAGCCGAGCATGACCTCCTGGACGCTGCCGCGGCTGTCGACGAGGCGGCGGTAATCGTGCAGCGACAACATGCGGTCCATGATGCCGCTCGAGGCCTGCAAATCCTCGATGGTCTCGAACAGCGGCACGACATTGATGGCGCTGCGTCCGGAGGGATGGACGAGGCCGACCTCCTTCAAGAGCACGGCGACCTCGAGCATGTCGGACATGCCCTTGCACATCGAGATGATGCACTGAGGAATGGCGTCCGAGCCGAATTTCGCATGCGCTTCTGCTGCGGCATGGAACACGTTGAGCTCGCCCATGGTCTCGTCGCTGTATTTGACGAATGGCGAGACCAGCGAGCGCGTGGAGCGCAACTCGTTGGTGAGCAGCGAAATGCGGGCATCCTCGCCGAGCGCGAGATAGGACATGCCGGGGTTCGCGGCATCCATCAGCTCGGCGATGGTGCGCTCGTGCACGGCCGAATTCTGCCGGATGTCGAGCCGCGCCAGGTGGAAGCCGAAGCAGTCCACCGCGCGCCGCAAGAGCCGCAGCCGGCCGCGGGCGATGACGCGGGCATTGTTGAAGATCAGCGACCGGTGCAGCACGTCGAGATCGGCTTGCAGCTCCCTGACGCTCTCGTAGGGCTTGCCCTTGCCGACCGGCCGCCGGGTGATCTCGACGTCGAGCATTTCGGCCGTCGCGGTGAGCCGCGCATAGATGCCGGAGACCGCGAGGCGATAGGGCTCGCCGCTCCGATGCGGCGAGGTGTCCGGCGAGCGCTCCGCCAGCGTGCGCAGCTCCTCGGAGACGTCGGCAAGATGGGCCGCGATCGACAGCTCGGAGCCGAGCACGTGCAGCTCGTTCAGATAGAACTGCATGACGCGGCTCGACTGCAGCCGCAGCGTGCCGCGCATGACGTCGGCGGTGACGAAGGGATTGCCGTCGCGATCGCCGCCGATCCAGCTGCCCATGCGCAGGAACGAGGCGAGCTCGCCTGCCGCCGCCTCGCCGCCCTCCTCCAGCCGGTCTTCCAGCGCGTTGACCAGGCGCGGCACCTCGCGCAGGAAGGTGTAGTCGTAGAAGGCCAGGCCGTTGGAGACCTCGTCGAGCACGGTGAGCTTGGTCCGGCGCAGGAGGTTGGTCTGCCACAGCGTCAGCACCTCCCGGCGAAGCTGCTCGTCGCTTGCGGCGGCCTCCTCCGCGGTCAGCGCGACGCGCTCGCGGCGGTCGAGCAGGGCTGCGACCTCCATCTCGCGGTCCATGGTGCTCTTGCGGCGGACCTCGGTCGGGTGTGCGGTCAGCACCGGGCTGACCATCGCGGACTTGAAGAAGGCGCGAAGTGCGTCGGCGCCGATGCCCGCCGCCTTGGCGTGGGCGAGCGTTTCCGCCAGCACGCCTGAGCCGCCGCTCTGGGCCGCGCCGCGGGCGCGCATCTGGCGGATGTTGTTCTGGTCCTCGGCAATGTTGGCGAGGTGAGAGAAATAGCTGAAGGCGCGGACGATCCGTACCGTCTCGGAGGTCGACATGCTGTCGAGGATCTGCTCGAGCTCGCGGCGGGCCAGCCGGTCCTCGTCGCGGTGGAACCGGATCGAGGTCTGGCGGATGCGCTCGACCAGGTCGAACACATCGGCGCCCTCCTGGTCGCGCACAGTATCGCCCAGGATGCGCCCGAGCAGGCGGATGTCATCGCGCAGCCGCGCCTCCGCTTCCATCGCCTGGACGTCCTCAGGACGGTTGGGGCGAAGCTCATTGGCGTCGGATGGTATGGTCTGGAGGGACATGGCTGGCTCCGCTTCTAGAGCACCTTGGCTCCCCGGTCCGGAGGAGTGTGCGATATTTTTCTACCGCAGTGCAAGATGAACTTGGTGGCGGCGCGGCAACATCGCTGACCGTCGCCGAATGGGCCTCGCGGCGGCGCGCGCACGTTCTCGGTCTCGCGGCGCGAGCGCCCGAAGCTTTGCTGTCCGTTTCACCCTCGTCGAAGGGCGCAGGGGAAGGCCGGGCGCCGGCTGGCACCCAGGGTCCGCACGCGAAAAACGCACGCGGGGTGACCACAGGTGACGCCGGGAGATCCCGGCCTTCCCTGTGCAACGGTTTACGGCTTATGGCGCGCTCTCCCCGGGGAGCGATGCACTATTGCCCCCGTAGCCTTGCGGATGATTGGTGCGCGCACCCGGTTGGGCCGCTTCACCACCGCAAGCCTTGACGCACAGCCACAAGCCGAAACGGCGTCTTGCCATCCGCTGCCTACTGAACCTGCGCTCGCAGCGCATTCCAAAGAGCAAACACCTCAGCGGTTGCGGGTTGCCCACCGCTGAGCGCGGTTTGCACAAGGACAAGCTTTAGGTCCGGGTCGACAAAGACAAACTGTCCGCGAATGCCCTGCAGCGCGAAACGCCTAGTGTCTGCGGAATACCAGACTTGATAACCGTACTTCGCCAGCGGTGAGCCTGTGGGAAGCGCGTCAGCAGCCGATGCCTTAAGCCAATCTGCAGGGACGACGGTCTTCCCATTCCAAATGCCGTGATTGGCCAGCATCAGACCAAGGCGCGCCCAGTCGCGCAGAACCGCATTGACATAGGCAAACGTTATTTCCTGTCCGGTCGCATCGATGTTCCACGTTGCATCGGCTTCCGCTCCCAGTGGATGCCAAAGCTTTTCGGAAGCGTAGTCAGATACGGTTCGCTTGGTGGCGGCCGCGAGCACGAGGCCCAGCACGAGCGATTCAGCTGACGAATAAGAGAAACGCACGCCGGGGGGAGAGAGACGGGTGTCGAACTGCTTCACCGCAGCGAGGCTGCCGGGGGAGCCTGGCTCAATCGTCAGACGTGCCAGCTTGCTAATATCGCTGGATCTATTGTCGTAGTCTTCCGAGAATGCAACACCGGAGGCCATCAGCAGCAGCGCCTTGATCGGCGTGCGCCCGTATTCGGTGTCCTTCAAACCAGAGACGTAGGTTCCCGCCAAGTCATCCACGGACGCGATGGCGTTCTCTTTCAGGGCGATGCCGATCAGGAGGCCAACCACCGTCTTCGCCAACGAGAAGGACGTCAGACGATCCGTATCAGTGCGACCGTACTGATAGCGCTCGACCAGAATCGTATTGTCTTTCGCAATCAATAGGCCCGTGACCGGTTGGCGGTTGAGGTAGTCGTCAAGCGTCAGCTTGAGCCCGGCGAAGCCATAGTGAATGACGGGTTCGTTCGCTGCGCGAGCCAGCGGGATTGACTGTTTCGGAGCAGTGATGGTGCGTGCAGGAAACAGCGTGTCATACCGGCTCAGCGCACCTACCCGGCAGCCCTTTTGATCAACATAGTCGATGCCCTTGCAACTCGGATATCCCTCCTTCTGGCCGAATTCGTCTGCAGCCGGTCCATCCGCACGAAAGCGGGGACTGGCGGCTTGTGGTGCCGGCGCTGCTTGGGCGAAGGCGCGATGCGAATTCAGCGTGAGCGCATCTGGAAGGAGGGGGAATGCCATCGCACTGGCGACGCAAAGTAGCCGCTTGAAGCCTCGTCCAGTCATTGAGAAAGCACCCAAAGCAAATGAAGCTGCCGAAGATCATAATTGACCCTCATGCGTTGACCAATGTCGGCTTCGGGTCTTGGTTGTGTGGAAACGAACGCCCCGCAAGCTGAACGACTTCCGCTCCACACCGCCGGAGGTCGACATCGATGGTTCCGCGCCTAGGCCGGCACGATGACCTTTCCGATCGGCCAGAGCGCAATGCCCGCGAGCTTCAGATTGCTCTGGCACTCCCGTCAACGACAGTGCAACGCTTCAAATCAGCAGATCATGAGACGCAGGTACAATGGCATGATGCGCACCGTTATTGCCGTCGTTGGCCGCGTGTTCCTCCAGTCCATTGGGGAGTGCTTTGACGATCATCTCGAGGTTCGCTTCCTGACCGCGCGGAACGTGCGCATCGAGTGGATTGTGGAGCTCTTTAGGCTCAACTGCCGCGACGAGAGTGGCAGGAGTTGCCTCGCGATCGAAGCGAAACACCAGTTCTCGATCCACTCCGCCAGTCTCGGGCGCAGCCTTAGCCGGCTGTGGGGCTTCTAATGCGATTGCAGCAGATGGCGCAACGTGCTCCGAATTTCCGCGTCCGGCGTGATCGCCGCTTGCGACGCTCGGTTTGACAATCTCGGCTGCTGACGCGTTTGCAGAGGTCGAGGGTAGATCGTGCCCCGAATTGCCGTGCTCCACGACGGCTGGTTCTGCCGTTTTTGAGACCGCCGACGCGCTCGCAGCGTCCGAAGCCGGAGCGCGATGCTCGGCGCCTTTGCCGACACCATTTCCGGAGATGAAGTCAGCCTCAGCCACATCCGTGGTCGCCGTCTTTGCCGACCCTGGCTCCGAAGCGTGATGCGAATTACCGCGGTCCGCGCTAGCGGCCGTTGCGGCGATCTCGGCTGCTTCCGGCGCTTTTGCAGAGGTCGAGTGCCCCGAGTTGCCGTGTTCGACACCGCCTGGTTCTGCCGTCTTCTTTGGCCCTGGCGGATCGTCCGAAGCCTCGCGATGATGCTCCTTGTCATGGCCGACGCCGTTGCCCGGATTGGACTTCGCTTCGGCCATCTCTGTGGCCGCCTTTGCGGACCCTGGCTCCGAAGCGTGCTGCGAGTTACCGCGCTCGGCGCTAGCGGCCGTTGCGGCGATCTCGGCTGCTTCCGGCGCTTTTGCAGAGGTCGAGTGCCCCGAGTTGCCGTGTTCGACACCGCCTGGTTCTGCCGTCTTCTTTGGCCCTGGCGGATCGTCCGAAGCCTCGCGATCATGCTCCTTGTCATGGCCGACGCCGTTGCCCGGACTGGACTTCGCTTCGGCCATCTCTGTGGCCGCCTTTGCAGACCCTTGCTCCGAAGCGTGCTGCGAGTTACCGCGTTCCGCGCTATCGGCCGTTGCGGCGATCCCGGCTGCTTCCGGCGCTTTTGCAGAGGTCGAGTGCCCCGAGTTGCCGTGTTCGACGCCGCCTGGTTCTGCCGTCTTCTTTGAGCCTGGCGACCCGTCCGAAGCCTGCGAATGATGCTCCTTGTCATGGCCGACGCCGATGCCCGGGCTGGACTTCGCTTCGGCCATCTCTGTGGCCGCCTTTGCAGACCCTTGCTCCGAAGCGTGCTGCGAGTTACCGCGCTCCGCGCTATCGGCCGTTGCGGCGCTCGGTTCGACGGTTTCGTTCTGCCCGGTCGACAAAACGTCGGTGTCCGCATTGATCGGCTCACTCTTCAATGCGGGATTTTCAACTGCCGGAACCGTCGCGCTCTGAGCAAGCGCGATTGATGATACGTGAGCCGACACGCCAGACGCACCAGCGCTCTCTTCCGTCGCATCCGTCGAATCAGTCGTGAAGGTTCTGAACTGCGTCGACGCCCCGAAGCCGGTCCGAGTCTGCCCGAAGTGGAAGCTCAAGCCGGCGTCGGCCAGAACGCTCCAAACTCCAGCCGTCCCAAGTGTGCTCTCGCTCGACCCGACGATGCCATGGACATTACCCGTACTCAGAACAGTCTCATCGGTCGCTTTCGCCGATGTCAGCGCTCCTTCGAGCTGCTCCAAGGTGGCCGCGACAGCCGCGCCATCCGGCTGGGAGACGACATCCGCCTCCGCAATGGCGACGATCCCCTGCAGATGGAATTCCAGCAGGCCGCGATCCCCGATATCGAGGGTGCGATCGGTCGGATTCACATAGACGATCGTTTCATTGCTTGCGGCGTCGTAGGCCCAGGCGACGGTACGTGGCGGTATAGACTTGGTTGCTGCTGTCATATGCAGCCAAGCAAGCGCTCCGAAAGCCGCAAGATTTATCCTGCTCGACCCAGATGCGAAATCGAAGACGGAGTCGGGGGAGGTCAAATTGGAATCGATATTGGAGCGATAAACAACGTGTTCACCAACGTTGCCGCCCATAGCTTGATCGCGGCCATCTCCGCCAATACTGGTCTCGTGACGAAAATCCACCAAGTCAGGCGGTTTTTGGAGATTGTCGTCTGCGGCGACATGACTCATTTGGCGCTGAGCGCCGTCTCCAGTGACACTTTGGTTTTCCGTGGTCACAGACGCCGACGGCAGGCGGAAATCGTGCGCAAGGAAACCCGGGGCTGAGTTGTCTGCATGATTTGCATCGGCATTGGTGATCGCGGCCAGTGTTGTGGTCGCATTCTCTCCGGTGACGACCACGAAGCTGTCGATTGACGCTTGATCCGGGTCATGCGACTGCGCAGCGAGATGGGGGTCTTGCAGAGCGTAGATCAACGCACCGGCGAGAGTGGCGAACGTGCCATACCCTCCCTGAATCAACATCGGCTTGGAAGCAAGCGGCGGGAATTGATGTTCCGGGGCCGGGTCAGCCCCAATCCGTGTGTCGCTGGTTCCTCGCAGCAAAGGCGTGGGAAGATTGAGCGTGCTCGATCCAGCAGGACCGTAGTCTTTCCACGATATCGCGCCCAAGGATTGCTCAGCCGCGCGCAACGCTTCGGTTGCCGCCGCCGGGCTCGTAACATGGCTCAGCTTGGCAAAGAAGTCTCTCTGGGTAAGCGGGGGCGTCTCGGCGGATTCCCAGACGATGAGGTGCCGGAGGATAGCTTTTTTCCAGGGCTCATATTCGCCGTTCTCGCCCGCGTGGACGATGCTGCCGTCATTCGGAAGCATGTCGTTCGCTTCCGCAGCCTTGAGTTCGTCCGCAATGGCGACCGCCAGAAAGGCCAGCGCGAGCGTGCCGAAGCCGGAGGGGCGTTGTAACAACGCGAGGGTCGCGAGCACAGTTCTGTTGGTGATCTCGAGCTTCTGAAAAATATTGTACAGGTGGACTTTGACTGTCCCTGGGGAAACGTTTAGCTGGCGCGCGATCTCCTTGTTCGACATTCCTTCTGACACCAGTCGCACGATTTGACGTTCCCGGTGCGTCAATAGCTCCAGCATCTTTTCGATTTTGGCGCCGCCGTCTGCTTCCTTGCCGACCAGCGAGAGGTCGAACTGCTCCGACGACGCGCTGCGCTTTGTCAACAGCCTTAGCAGTCGCAGCATGGTGTCGGGGGAAGCATACTTCGAGATTTCGCTGCAGGTGCCAGCAGCAACCGCTGCGGTTAGATCGTGGTCGGATTCGGACTCGGTAAAGAACACCAGGCGCGTGGAAAGATTCTCGGCTTTCGCAGTTGCGAGAATCCCGGATATCGTCAGATCTGGCAGGCTGTCGGCAATAAGCGCGATGTCGGGTGTCAAATTCCGAATTGCTTCGAGGCAGCTTGTCCCATCGCTGCATGATGCGACAACGTCGAAATCGTGCTGTGCCCCGAGTACTGATTTCAGCCCCTGTAGAACGATCGGTTGCCGATCTACGATCACAAGCCGAATGCGGTTGAATATCCCCTGCTTAGCAGACACGTCTAACATGGACTCTGCCTCGGCCCGGCCATCTATGTGCTTTGGCATATGGCCGAGGCCGGGTGAGGTATTTAAAGACAATTAATTGAGCGGAGAAAGAGGCTTGGCGGGGAACGCGACCTGGGAACCGCACTTTTGACGGCATGTAGATGAGAAATTTGTCGTTTGACCCGATGGCCGTTGCGATTGACTGGCTTGATGCCTACCGCGCGGGTGATATCGAAGCGATCCTCGAATTGTATGCCGAAGATGCCGTGGTTCACTGCGGCTGCGGCGCCGGCGTCAAGACCATTACCAGTCGCGAGGCACTCCGTGCCTATTGGGTCGATCGCCTCCGAGACTATCCGGCCGGCAAGTTGAACGATCTCAATTGCTCGCAGGACGGGACTCTTATCTCATACAACACGCGTACTGGTGTCGTGAGTGTGCTTCTTGCGTTTGACGCCGCCGGGAGGATCAAGGAACTCAACTGCAGTCCCTCACACTAGACCCGGGGCGTGATCCAAGCCCGCAGCGGATCACGTGCTTGACTTGCGGTGCAAGGGTTCCAGTCCGCAGTGCGTCATCAGCCGCCGAAGCCCCTCGAGCTGGGCGACTTCCGCTCCGCCACCGGAGACCGTCATTGATGGGTCCACGCGCCTCAAGCCGGCACGATGACCTTTCCGATCGGCCAGAGCGCAATGCCCGCGAGCTTCAGATGGGCCCAGGCGAAGGGAATGCCGATGATGGTGACTGCGAGGACCAGGGCGGTGAGGAGGTGGCCGAGCGCCAGCCACCAGCCGGCGAGCACGAACCAGATGATGTTGCCGATCACCCCGAGCGGACCGGTGCCGATATCGCTCATCCCGGTGACCTCGTAGCGGCTGACCGCCCGCGAGCCGAACGGCAGCAGCGTGTAGACGGCGATGTTGAACGCCGCACGCGCCCAGGGCAGGCCGATGATGGTGATGGCCATGATGATCGCAGCGATCAGCCAGCCGAACGCCATCCAGGCGCCGCCGATGAGGATCCAGAGCAGGTTGAGCAGGATGGAAACGGGAGCCATGGGATGATCCGCAAGACGATGACGCCGTCTATATAGGATCGAAATCTGTCCCTGCTAGATAGCTCGAAAATCCATTTCCGATCATGTCGGAGGATGCCCCTTCGTAGCCCGGATGGAGCGCAGCGCAATCCGGGCTACGGACTGTCAGATTTTGCGGCCCGCCTGCTCCCAATAGGGATCGCGCAGGCGGCGCTTGAAGATTTTTCCGGAGTCTTCGCGCGGCAATCCGCTGCGGATCTCGATGTGCTTCGGCACCTTGTAGTCGGCGAGCGAGGCCTTTAGCCGCGCGCGGACATCGGCGGCATTGAGCTGGATGCCGGCCTGCGGCTCGATCACCGCCATCAGCGCCTCGCCGAACTCGGTATCGGGGATGCCGAACACGGCGCAATCATGCACGCCTGACACGGCATGCAGCACCGACTCAATCTCCGCCGGATAGATGTTGACGCCGCCCGAGATCACCATGTCGCGCTTGCGGTCGCAAATGAAGACATAGCCGTCCTCGTCGAAGTAGCCGACATCGCCCGAGGTGATGAAGCCGTCGCGCTCGATCTCGGCGCGCTTTTCCGGCTTGTTGTGATAGGTGAAATCGGCCATCCCGGCCATGCGCGAATAGATCTCGCCGATTTCGCCCACGCCCAGCTCGCTTCCGTCCTCACCGAGAAAGCGCAGCTCGGCGCCGGGCGATATCCTGCCGACCGTGCCGGGCTTCTTCAGCGCGTCCTCGGAGGTCGCGAAGGTGACGGCGCTGGATTCGGTCGAGCCGTAAAATTCGTAGATGACCGGCCCCCACCATTCGATCATGGCGCACTTGACGTCGGCCGGACAGGGTGCGGCGGCGTGAATGACGTGGCGCAGCGAGGAGACGTCGTACGACTTGCGCACCGCTTCCGGCAGCTTCATCAGGCGGATGAACATGGTCGGCACCATAAAGATGGTGTCGATCTTGTAGCGCTCGATCAGCTCGAGGAATTCCTCAGCCTCGAAGCGCGGCATCAGCACCAGTGCACCGCCGAGTTTTCCGGCGCGGATGCCGAATGAGTTCGGCGCGGAGTGATAGAGCGGACCCGGCAGCAGCGCGCGGGCACCTGGCTTCAGCCCGTAGATCATCGCGCGCATGCGCTCGCCGGCCGCCTGTTGATCCGGCGTCGGCGCATTGCGGCGGACGCCCTTGGGATGGCCTGTCGTCCCCGAGGTATAGATCATGTTCATGGGCTGCGGCACGACGGGGCCGTCATAGGGTTGGTGCTGCGCGAGCCAGGATTCGAAATCGATCGCAAAGTCCGGTGTCGCGAGCTGATCGGGATCGATCTTGTAGTTGGAGCGGATCTCCGGGGGCGGCGGCACGCTGAGCACGGTGACGCCTTTGGGAATTGCATCGCGCAAGGCATGCAGCATGTCGGCATGTCCGATCAGAACGGACGTGCCGGTATCGTTCAGGATGTAGTTGATCTCCTCCGGCTTGAAGTGCCAGTTGATCGGCACGCCATAGGCACCGAGCCGCATCGCGGCGTAGGCAGCCTCCAGGAACGCGATGTCGTTGCGCATCAGCATGCAGACACAATCGCCTGGCTTGACGCCGAGCTTGGCGAGGCCAGAGGCGATGCGGTCGGCACGGTCAGCGATCTCAGTGTGGGTACGGCGACGCTCGCCGGAGACGATGCCGAGGAAGTGGGACGTTTCGCTCATTGTTGTTTTTCTTTGTTGTTCAGTGACGATGCCAATTGGTCGTCCATCACCGGGCTTGTCCCGGTGATCCACGTTCTTGTTTATCGCTCTGGCAAGAACGTGGATGGCCGGGACAAGCCCGGTCATGACGGAGATTGTTAGTCCACATACTTCGCGGCGCGCTTCTCCAGGTTCGAACGCACCGCCTCAGTCTGGTTCGCACTGCCGATCAGCTTCTGCTGTTCGACGGATTCGGCGAGCAGCGCCGGGCCCGGGTCGACCGAGAGATTGTTGAGGAGGCGCTTTGCCGCACGGATCGCATCGGGGCTCTTGCCGGCGATCTCGCGTGCGACTTCCAGGGCGCTCGCGCGCGGGTCGTCGCAGATGCGCGTGGCGAGGCCGTAAGTCATCGCCTCCTGCGCGGAGAAGATGCGGCCGGTGTAGGTGAGATCGCGCAAGATATCATCGCGCACCAGCGAGGCCAGGATCGGCGTACCCGCCATATCAGGCACGAGGCCCCATTTGATCTCCATCACCGACATGCGCGCGTCGGCCGAGAGGAAGCGCATGTCGGCGCCGAGCGAGAGCTGGAAACCGCCGCCGAAGGCAACGCCGTGCACGGCGGCAATCACGGGAACCGGGAGCTGACGCCAGCCCCACACCGCGGCTTGCGGAAAGTTCGCCTGGCCGTGGGTGCGTTTGGCGAGATCGCGATTTTCGCCACCCGGAATTCCGTTACCGCCCTTTTCCTTCATGGCCGCAAAACGCCCCATGTCGAGACCGGCGCAGAAGGCGCGGCCCTCGCCGGACAAGACCACGGCGCGCACGCTCTTGTCCTTCGAAAGCCGGTCGGTCGCCGCGACAAGCGCCTCGAACATGGCCTGATCCAGCGCATTCATCTTGTCCGCGCGCATCAGACGCACGTCGGCGACGCCTTCCGAGATCGAGATCGAGACGCGCTCTTCCATGGATCAATTCTCCCCTGTTCTTGTTCGGTGCCGCTTTACAGGAAGCTGACGGCCAGATTTAGTCAATCGACCAATTAACTGACAATCCGTACGGGAGAAACAGCCATGTTCAAGGAAAATCTTCTGGCCGGACGGCGCATTCTCGTGACCGGCGGCGGCACTGGGCTCGGCAAGTCGATGGCGGCGCGCTTCCTCCAGCTCGGCGCCGAGGTGCACATCTGCGGCCGGCGCAAGATCGTGTGCGACGAGACCGCAACCGAGCTGATGGACCAGTACGGCGGCCGCGTCACCAGCCACGGTGTCGACATCCGCAACACGCTCGCGGTCGAGGAGATGATCGAGAGCATCTTTCGCGATGGTCCTCTCACCGACCTCATCAACAACGCCGCCGGCAATTTCATCTCGCGCAGCGAGGAGCTCTCGCCGCGCGGATTCGATGCCGTCGCCAACATCGTCATGCACGGCACGTTCTACGTAACCCACGCGGTCGGCAAGCGCTGGATCGCCTTGAAGCAACCGGGCAACGTCGTGTCGATCACCGTGACCTGGGTGCGCAACGGCTCGCCCTATGTGGTGCCGTCGGCGATGAGCAAGTCGGCGATCCACGCCATGACGATGTCGCTCGCGACCGAATGGGGCCGCTACGGCATCCGCCTCAACACGATCGCGCCGGGCGAAATCCCGACCGAGGGCATGAGCAAGCGCATCAAGCCCGGCGACGAGGCCGGCGCGCGCACCAAGGCGATGAACCCGATGGGCCGCGTCGGCACCATGGAGGAGTTGCAGAACCTCGCGACGTTCCTGATCTCCGGCGGCTGCGACTGGATCAATGGCGAAACCATCGCCATGGACGGCGCCCAGGCGCTCGCGATGGGCGGCAATTTCTACCAGCTCCGCGACTGGAGCGACGACGACTGGAAAGCCGCGCGCGAGAGCATCATGGCGCAGAACGAGAAGGATCGGGCGAAGCGGGGGTAAGTCTCTCCGTAGTCGTCCTGGCGAAAGCCAGGACCCATTGCCACCGAATCCAGTTTTGACGAAGATTCGCCAAAATCAGTCTTTCGCCAAATTGCGTTTGATGGTTATGGGTCCTGGATCGGCGCTCCGCTTCGCTGCGCTTGTCCAGGACGACGAGATTCTCAATCGTCGTCCCGGCGAAGGCCGGGACCCATAACCACGAAACTCGATTTGGAAGACCGGTCATGACCGGTCTTCGCAAAATTGCGTCTTGTGGCTATGGGTCCTGGCCTTCGCCAGGACGACGGCGGGGCCCCTATCTTGTCTTCACCCGCGATTGACTTCACACTCCCTGGCATAAAAACAAGACGCGACGGGAGAGACATGTCCACCACACAGCCACTGACTGATCTCGCCGACATGGTGCGCGAGCGCGCGAAAAGCCGCGGCAATGCCATTGCCTACGAGTTCGAGGGCCGCCTCACCAGCTTTGCCGAATTCGACGTACAGACCAACAAGGTCGCTAATGCTCTGATCGCCATGGGCGTGAAGAAGGGCGACCGCATCGCCTATCTCGGCAAGAACAGTGACCTCTATTTCGAGCTCCTGATGGGGGCCATGAAAGCCGGTGTGGTGATGGCGCCGGTGAACTGGCGGCTGGCGGGGCCCGAGGTCGCCTTCATCGTCGAAGATTGCAGGGCCCCGGTGCTGTTCGTGGGACCGGAATTCATCACCCAGGTTCGCCAGATCGGGGATCAGTTGCCGGGCGTGCGCACCGTCGTCACCACCGAGGGCGGCGCACCCGAATGGCAGGATTTTGTAGCCTGGCGTGACGCGCAGAGGGGCGACGATCCGAAGCTGCCGATCGCTACAAGCGACATCGCGCTCCAGCTTTATACATCGGGCACGACAGGCAAGCCGAAGGGCGCAATGCTGTCGCATGCGAATTTCCTGAACCTCGTGCAAACAGGCAATGCCGAGGACAAGCCGGAGTGGAACCGGTGGTCGACCGACGACGTGTCGCTGGTCGCCATGCCGGTCTTCCACATCGGCGGTTCGGGCTGGGGCGTGATGGGGCTCTACCACGGCGCCCGCGGCGTCATCGCGCGCGAGTTCGATCCGACCAAGGTGCTCGACTTCTTCGAGCAGTCGGGCATCACAAAACTGTTCATGGTGCCGGCGGCGATGCAATTCGTGGTGCGGCAGCCGCGCGCGAAGACGGTGGATTTCTCGCGGCTCAAATACATGCTGTACGGCGCCTCGCCTATTCCGGCGGCGCTGCTGAAGGAGTGCATCGAAATCTTCAAATGCGGCTTCGTGCAGATGTATGGCATGACCGAGACCACAGGCACGATCGTCGCGCTGCCTCCGGAAGACCATGTCGAGGGGCTGGAGCGGATGCGTTCGGCCGGCAAGGCGCTGCCGGGCGTCGAGATCGCGATCCTGGACGTCGACGGCAAGCCGCTGCCGCCGCGTGAAGTCGGCGAGATCGCGACGCGGTCGGGCTCCAACATGGCGGGCTACTGGAATCTGCCGGAGGCGACTGCCGCGACGCTGCGCGGCGACGGCTGGCTGCGCACCGGCGATGCCGGCTACATGGACGAGGACGGCTATCTCTACATCCACGACCGCATCAAGGACATGATCATCTCCGGCGGCGAGAACATCTACCCCGCCGAGGTCGAGAGCGCGCTGTGCGATCACCCCGACGTCGCGGAGGCCGCCGTGATCGGCGTGCCCGACGACAAATGGGGCGAAGCGGTGAAGGCCGTCGTGGTCATGAAGCCGGGCAAGCAGGCGAGCGCCACCGACATCATCAACTTCACCCGCGAGCGCATCGCTGGGTTCAAGACGCCGAAGAGCGTGGAGTTTTTGCCGGCGCTGCCGAGGAATCCGTCAGGGAAGATATTGCGGCGGCAGCTGCGCGAGCCGTATTGGGCGGGGAAAGATCGCAGGGTGAATTGATCGTCGTTATGAGAAGCTGGGCAAAGATCAATGCAGCATCGCGGCGGCGACATTTCTGGATTGCTTCGCTTCGCTCGCAATGACGGTGTGGAGGCAGATGTGCGCCTCTCTCCTCCGTCATTGCGAGGAGCCCTTGCGACGAAGCAATCCAGACTGTCTCCGAGAAACAATTCTGGATTGCAATGACAATCAACGCTTCCCCGGCCCCATATAGCCGAACAGGAACCCCGCCACCTTGCGCATCTGGATCTCCTCGCTGCCTTCCGTGATGCGATACCTCCGGTGGTGGCGGTAGATGTGCTCGAATGGCTTGTGGCGTGAGTAGCCCATGCCGCCATGGACCTGCATGGCGCGGTCGGCGGATTCGCAGCAGAGGCGGTTTGCCCAGTAGTTGCACATGGAGACGCGGTCGGAGAGCGTGCGCTCGACCTGCTCCTCGGTGAGCTGGTCCATCTCCCAGGCAGTCTTGCGGATCAGAAGGCGCAGCATCTCCGCTTGCGTCGCGAGTTCGACCAGCGGGAACTGGATCGCCTGGTTCTCGGCCAGCGCCTTGCCGAACGGCTTTCGCTCGCGCGCGTACTTGACGCTCTCGTTGATGCAGTAGACGGCGGCACCGAGCGAGCTTGCGGCCTGGCGGATGCGGTTCTGGTGGACAAAACACTGCGCCAGCGACAGGCCGCGGCCAACCTCGCCGAACTGCGCATCCTCAGGCACGAACACGTCGGTGAAGCTGACACGCGGATGATCGGTCGGCATGTTGAAAGTCCACATGTACTCCTCGACCTTGACGCCGTGGCTCTTGGCCGGCACCAGGAAGCAGGTGATGCCGCGGGCATCGCCGTCGTTGCCGCTGGTGCGCGCGAACAGCGCGCAGTGGGTGGCGACGTGCATGCCCGTGGTCCACATCTTCTCACCGTTGATGACCCAGCCCTTGACGTTGTCGCGGGTCGCCGGCACCGCGCGCGTCTCCATGTGGGTGGCGTCGGAGCCGTGATGCGGCTCGGTCAGACCAAAGGTGATGCGGTACTTGCCCTTGATCGAGCCGTCGATCATCGCCTTCTGGTCGTCGCGGCCGTAGCGGTCGAGCATGGTGACAACGGGAAAATTGCCGACGATGGAGTGTTCGTTCTGAAGGTCGTTATGCAGCCCGAGACCCTTGGCGGCAAAATGCTCGCGGATCACCGCCATCCAGAGATTGGAGCCGTCCTTGCCGCCGTACTGCTTCGGCACCGGAAAGCGGAGGTGACCAGCGGCATCGGCGAGATCCTTCGCCTTGCGCAGCAAGGCCTCCCATTCGTGCCGCGGCAGGCCGCCATTCTCGAAATCGGTGCGCGCCCATTCGCGGCGATGATCGAAGAAGCGGATGTTGTCATCGGCCTCCTCCAGCGGCTTGATCTCGCGCGCAATGAAACGATCGAGCTCTGCGAGATAGGCGACGAGATCGGCAGGCAGTGAGAAATCCAAGGGTTCTCTCCCGGAATGATTTTATCGTTTTGCGTTAAGGCGCTAGGCGCAACCTTGCTTCGCATGATTAAGCGGAGAAGAGCGCATCCAAGTCAAGCAAGGCGAGGCGTGTCAGGTACGCAAGGCGCATTGCGCAATTCGATGGTGCTCAGGCGCGGACGCGCGTTAGTATGCCGCGAATATTCCTTCACAAGAAAATGCGGGAGCGTGCGATGGAGCTGAAATTCTCGAAGGTGGAACGCAAGGGGCCGATCACGATCGTCACGCTGTCGCGTCCCGAGGTCTACAACGCGCTGCACACCGACGCGCATTTCGAGCTCAACAAGGTCTTCGACGATTTCTCCGCCGATCCCGAGCAGTGGATCGCGATCGTCACAGGCAGCGGCGACAAGGCGTTCTGCGCCGGCAACGACCTGAAGTGGCAGGCAGCCGGCGGCAAGCGTGGCTGGGACAAGGGCGGCTTTGCCGGCCTCACCGCGCGCTTCGACTGCGACAAGCCGATCATCGCCGCGGTGAACGGTGTGGCGATGGGCGGCGGCTTCGAGATCGCGCTGGCGTGCGACCTGATCATCGCCTCGGAGAACGCGACCTTCGCCCTGCCCGAGCCGCGAGTCGGCCTCGCCGCACTTGCCGGCGGCCTGCATCGGCTGCCGCGGCAGATCGGCCTCAAGCGCGCCATGGGCATGATCCTCACCGCGCGCCATGTCAGCGCCAGGGAAGGCCAGGAGCTCGGCTTCGTCAACGAGGTGGTGGCGCAGGGCGAGGCGCTCAACGCCGCGCTGCGCTGGGCGGAGATGATCACCAAGAACTCGCCGATGTCGATCCGGGCCTCGAAGCAGGCCATCCAGAGAGGGCTTGGCGTCTCGCTGGAACAGGCGATCGAGGAGCAGCGCGACTATCCGGCGGTGAAGGCGATGGCGGCCTCACAGGATTATATCGAGGGCCCGAAGGCGTTCTCGGAGAAGCGGCCGCCGAAATGGGTGGGGAAGTAAGAGGTCTCACCGCCGTCATTGCGAGGAGCCCTTGCGACGAAGCAATCCAGAGCGCCTCCGTGGAAAGACTCTGGATTGCTTCGCTGCGCTCGCAATGACGGAGGATGGCGCGTCGTCTACCCACCCCGCCCCAGCTCGCGCTTGTACGATGCGTAATTCGGCTGATCCACCGCGAGCTTGTCCATCGTGGTCGCCCAGAGATGCTCGGCGAGGCCCGGCGTCGCCAAATCGACCTCGCCTTTCGCGATACGATCAGCGAGAGCCCGGTTGAGCTCCGTCACCGAGCCGTCCGTCCCGAGCAGCGCCCGCAGGCGCTCGACTTCCGCAGCATCGCTCCCCTCCTCCTGCGTCAGCTGCCGCGTGACGAGGTCGAGGATGTTGATGGCGACGCGGAGCTTGAAGGCCTGGTGGCCGGAGATCAGCGGCGTGATGTCGTCGCGGAGGAAGTCGGCGACCGCCTTGGTCAGCTCGATCGGAGTCGGTTCGTCCTGCATGCGTCAGCTCCCGCGCGGCGCCAAGAGCCGCAACAGATCGATCTCGGTTTCGGAGGCGCGGCGGCCGATCATGGCGCGCTCCATGGAATGGTCCGGCCCCTCGCGGAAGCGCTGCATCATGCCGCCGCACATGATGCCCCAGCGCAGGGTCCCCATCACTTCCCAGAATTTGACGCGTGCTGCATCGACCCTGCGGCCTGCGGCCTCATAGCCCGCGAACAGCTCCTCGCGCGAACCAAAGCCGCCGACCGGCTTGTCGATCTCGCCAAAGCGCCATGAATTGACACAGACCCAGCCGAGATCCTCCATGGGATCGCCGAGATGGGCGAGTTCCCAGTCGAGGACGGCACGGACGCCGTCGGCGTCGATGATGAGATTGCCGTTGCGGAAATCGCCATGCACCAGCGTCTCCTCCGCAGACGGACCGGGATCGTGGTCGCGTAGCCAGCGCAGCGCCAGCTCGAAGACGGGCTTTGGCCAGTTCAGGCTGCGATAGTCGCGCTCGAACTCAGAGATCTCCTGGGTCGCGCCCCGGCGGCGAAGCGCGGGTAGCTTGTCCTGCGGCAATTTATGCAGGCCGGCGAGCACGCCACCGATCTGCCGCGCCAGAATCGGTCGCGCTGCGGCGAACTCCTCATCGCGAAGAATCTTGCGGGCGATGGTTTCGCCTTCGATCCGCTGCATGATGAAGCCGGTGCCGAGGTCGTCCTCCACCGTGAGCACATGCATCACGCGCGGGGACGGCACGCCCGCCTCATAGGCGAGCTGCATCAGCTGCGCTTCGGCGGCAAGGCCTGCCGCGCGCGTCGGCGCCGCACCATAGCCCTTTGGCGAACGTCGCAGGATCGCGCCGATCGGCCCATCGGGATGGACGACGTCGAAGCGCCAGGTTTCCTGGCTGGCACCGCCGGACAGCCTTGCCGCGCCGGTGACGCCGGTTGCACCGGGACACCAGCGCTGGACGCTGCGGGAAAGCTCCGCCTCGATCATTTGCCTTTGAACTGCGCGGGCCGCTTCTCCAGGAACGCGCCGACGCCCTCGCGAAAATCCTGGGTGTCGCCGGCGCGGAGCTGGCACTGGAATTCGAGATTGAGTTGATCCTCGAAAGAATTCTCCGGGCTGTCCCAATAGAGCTTGCGGATCAGCGACAGCGCGACCGTCGGACCGCTCGCGAGCTCGCGCGCGAGCTTCATCGCCTCCTCCATCAGCACGCCATCATCATAGACGCGGTTGACGAGGCCCCATTCCAGCGCCTTCTCGGCCGGCAGCCGTTCGCCCATCAAGGACAATTCGATCGAGCGCGCCCGGCCGATGAGGCGCGGCAACAGCCAGGTCGAGCCGCAATCCGGCACGAGACCGATGCGGCGGAAGGCTTGCAGGAAATAGGACGAGCGCGCGCACAGGATCATGTCGCCCAGCAGCGCAAAGCTCATGCCGGCGCCGGCGGCCGGACCGTTGACTGCGGTCACGATCGGGCAATGCAGATTGCGAATGCGGCGCAGGAAGGGATGAAAGCCGGTCTCCAGCGTCAGGCCGGCTTTGGTCTTCTTCGACTGGTTGTTGCGGCCCTGGAGATTCGCACCGGTGCAGAACGCCCGCCCCGCGCCGGTCAGCACGACGCAGCGCACCTCGTCCCTCTTCTCCTCGATCGCATCGAGCGCTTCGGCAAGACCGCCCAGCATGTCCATGGAGACCGCGTTCATCACCTCCTGATGGTCGAGCTTGAGGATCGCGACCGAACCATCGATATCGAGCGTGACGTGTTTGAACTGCATGGTTTCCTCGTCAGTTGCCGGCCTGCGTCAGTTTCGCAGGCCGGAATTTGTTTTTCCGGGGCGCATATTTGATTTTTGACGCGGTCTTGTCCATGGTGATCAGAGCATGGCAAGCAATCTTGCGCGCAGCGGCTGATGCGCGGCATCCCAGAAAGTCTCGCCAAGGACTCGCCAAGAACAGGAAGCGCGCCATGAACCTTTTCGACCTTTCCGGCCGCGTCGCCGTGATCACCGGCGGCAATGGCGGCATCGGGCTCGGTATCGCCCAGGCGCTCGCCGGCCAGGGCTGCAACGTCTCGATCTGGGGCCGCAACCCTGACAAGAACAAGGCTGCTGCCGCGAGCATGACGGGGCTATCAGGCAAGGTCGACACCCGCGTCTGCGACGTCACCGACCCGGCCTCGGTCAATGCCGCGATGAAGGCGACGCTCGACACCTTCGGCCGGGTCGACGGCTGCTTCGCCAACGCAGGCATCGGCGGCGGCGGCCGGCGCGCCTTCATCGAGCGCACCGAGGAGGAATGGCGCACGATGTTCTCGACCAATCTCGACGGCGTGTTCCATGCGTTCCAGGCCGCGGCAAAGCATATGACGGAGCGCGCCAATGGCGGCGATCCCTTCGGCCGGCTGGTCGCGACCTCGAGCCTCGCGTCGATCTTCGGCACGGCGCGCAACGAGCATTATGCCGCGACCAAGGCCGCCATCAACGCACTGGTGCGCGCGCTCGGCGTCGAGCTGGCGCGCCACGGCGTCACCGCGAACGCGATCCTGCCCGGCTGGATCAAGAGCGACATGACATCAGGTCTCATGGCCAACGACAAGTTCGTCGCCAACGTGATGCCGCGCATTCCAGTGCGGCGCTTCGGCGAGGCCAGCGATTTCGGCGGCATCGCGGTGTATCTGATGAGCAAGGCATCATCCTATCACACCGCGGACACCTTCGTGATCGACGGCGGCTATACAGCGTTTTGATTCTTCGAGTAGCCCGGATGGAGCGCAGCGCAATCCGGGACGGCCAAAAGCAAACAGACCCGGATTTCGCTACGCTCCATCCGGGCTACAAACTCTGAGGGAACGGGCAAATGTTTTCACACGTCATGATCGGCACCAACGACCTCGACAAAGCCAAGGCGTTCTACGACACGCTGCTCGGCACACTCGAGGTGCGTCCGGCCAGGGTCGACGGCCATCGCATCTTCTACATCACCAAGACCGGCGTGTTCTCGGTGTCGAAGCCGATCAACGGCGAACCGGCGAGCTGCGCGAATGGCGGCACCATCGGCTTTGCCTGCAACTCGCCCGAACAGGTCGACGCCTGGCACGCGGCCGGCGTCGCCGCCGGTGGCAAGCCGATCGAGAATCCGCCCGGCATCCGCCAGGGCCCAGGAGGCCAGCTCTATCTCGCTTATTTGCGCGACCTCGACGGCAACAAGATTTGCGCGATGCATCGGATGGCGAACTGATCCGGCAACTACATGCACGGTGTCGTCCCCGCGCAAGCGGGGACCCATAACCACAGGGAGCGGTTATGGCGCGAGCTGGCAACTACGAATCTTCATCAAACATCTCCCTGTGGTTATGGGTCCCGGATCTGCGCTCCGCTTCGCTGCGCTTGTCCGGGACGACACTTGGAGAGAGTCCCAACCCCCGTTCAAACAACATTTCAAACGCCTTCGCGAAATTCCATCGCATGGCATGCCTCGCGTGAGAAAATACGCGCTCGCACTTTGGCGGCGCTGCGACTATTCTCCCGGCCAACATGGTCTCAGCGTCCCGGGAGGAACAATGACAAAACACACCTACATTCCCCGCACCACCAACTACACCCTCAATCCCGGCGACGAGCTCAACGACCTCAGGATGTCGGACCAGGTTCGGCCGCTCTATGATCACGTCAAGAAGTTCATCCGCGACACCGTCGAGCCGATGTCGATCGAGTTCGCCAAAGCCGGCGAAGGCAAGGAGGATCGCTGGAGCTTTACGCCGAAGCAACTCGAGGTGCTCGAGGTCGCCAAGAACAAGGCCAAGAAGGAAGGCCTCTGGAATTTCTTCCTGCCCGACGACGAGACCGGCCAGGGCCTGAAGAATCTCGACTACGCCTATATCGCCTCCGAGCTCGGCAAGAGCCCGCTGGCCTCGGAGAGCATGAACTGCTCGGCGCCCGACACCGGCAACATGGAGGTGCTGGAGCGCGTCGGCACCAAGGAGCAGAAGGAGAAGTGGCTGAAGCCGCTGCTCAACGGCGAGATCCGCTCGGCCTATGTCATGACCGAGCCGAACGTCGCCTCCTCCGACGCCAAGAACATCTCGACGACCGCAAAGCTGGTCGGCGACGAATGGGTCATCAACGGCGAGAAATATTACATCTCCGGAGTCGGTGATCCCCGCTGCAAGATCCTCATCGTCATGGTGAAGACCAATCCGGATGCGGCGCCGAGCAAGCAGCAGTCGCAGATCCTGGTGCCGCGCGATACTCCGGGCGTCGAGGTGCTCGGTCCGATGTACGTGTTCGGCCAGGACCACGCTCCGCGCGGCCACATGCACATGCGCTTCAACAATGTCCGCGTTCCCAAGGAGAACATGCTGCTCGGTGAAGGCCGCGGCTTCGAGATCTCGCAGCTCCGCCTCGGACCCGGCCGCATCCATCACTGCATGCGCACCATCGGCAAGGCCGAGAAGGCGCTCGATTTGATGGTGCAGCGTGGCCTCACCCGCGAGGCCTTCGGCAAGAAAATCGCCCATCTCGGCGGCAACATGCAGATCATCGCGCAGGCGCGCTGCGAGATCGAGGCGATGCGGCTGATGGTGCTGAAGGCGGCGAAGGCGATGGACGTGCTCGGCAACAAAGAGGCCCGCGTCTGGGTCTCCATGGTCAAGGCCATGGTGCCGGAGCGCGCCTGCAAGATCATCGACCAGGCGATCCAGATGCATGGCGCCACCGGCATCTCGCACTGGACTCCGCTCGCCGAGATGTACCAGGACGTGCGCCATCTGCGCTTTGCTGACGGTCCGGACGAGGTGCACTGGATGGTGGTCGGCCGGCACGAGCTGAGCATGGCTTGATCTCAAGTCGTCATGCGCGGGCTTGACCCGCGCATCCATCGAAGAGAACATTTCTTCAGGATTGATGGATTGCCGGGTCAAGCCCGGCAATGACGACTTGCCAGGAGCCACCATGGACTACGCCGCCAGCGACCTGACGCCACGCGAGCGCTACAAGGTGCTGACGTCTTTCATATTGCCGCGGCCGATCGCGTGGGTGACCTCGGTCGGGCCGACCGGCATCGTCAACGCCGCCCCGTTCAGCTTCTTCAACGCCTTCTGCGAGGATCCGCCACTCTGCATGTTCGCGGCAAACCGCAAGCCGAACGGTCAGGACAAGGACACGTTTCTCAATATCCAGCGAACCGGCGAATTCGTGGTCAATCTCGCCGATGAACCGCTGGCAAGGGCCATGCACGAGAGCAGCGGCGATTTTCCGCCCGACATCGGCGAACCCGACCATCTCGGCCTGAAGCTAGCGCCCTCGACCAGGATCGCCGTGCCACGACTGGCCGACACGCCCTGGGCGATGGAGTGCAAGCTCTGGAAATTGATCGACGTCAACGACGATCGTCGCCTGATCATGGGCGAAGGCATCCACTTCCACATCCGCGACGAACTCTGGGATCCCGAGACGATGCGGGTCCACATGGAGCGCTATCACCCGATCGGCCGCATGTTCGCCGACCGCTACTGCCGCACGGATGACCGCGTGGTGTTTCCGGCGGCGGAAGGTGTGAAGGGGAAGTAGTGAGCGCCGCGACAAAAGTGCGCTCCCTCGCCCCGTTCTTACGGGGAGAGGGTTGGGGTGAGGGGCTCTCTCCACACGTTCGGTTGCCGAAGGACCTGTGCCCCCTCACCCGGATCGCAAGAGCGATCCGACCTCTCCCCGCAAGCGGGGAGAGGTGAAGAGACCTCACGTCGCCGGCGCGAGCTTGTCCTGCGTCTTGGTTTCGAAATCGCTGGCGTCGTGGCGCTCATGGAGCTGGCTTGCGGGATCGCCGGAGACGCGGTTGACCATGCGGCCGCGCTTCACAGCCGGGCGCTTGGCGATCTGGTCGGTCCAGCGCTGCACGTTCTTGTAGTCCTGCACCGAGAGGAATTCGCCGGCGCCGTAGACCAGCCCCTTGGCGAGCGCGCCGTACCAGGGCCACACCGCCATGTCGGCGATGGTGTACTCGTTGCCCGCAAGATATTCGTTGTCGGCGAGCCGCCGGTCGAGAACGTCGAGCTGGCGCTTGACCTCCATCGCGAAGCGATCGATGGCGTATTCAATCTTGAACGGCGCATAGGCGTAGAAATGACCAAAGCCGCCGCCGAGATAGGGCGCGCTGCCCATCTGCCAGAACAGCCAGGACATGGCCTCGGTGCGGGTCTTGATGTCCTTCGGCAGGAAGGCGCCGAACTTCTCGCCGAGATAGAACAGGATCGAGCCGGATTCGAACACCCTGACAGGCTCGGGCCCGGAGCGGTCCAGCAGCGCCGGAATCTTGGAATTCGGATTGATGTCGACAAAGCCGCTGCCGAACTGGTCGCCATTGCCGATCCTGATCAGCCAGGCGTCATATTCCGCGCCCTTGTGGCCGAGCGCCAGCAGTTCCTCCAGCATTACCGTGACCTTCACCCCATTCGGCGTCGCCAGCGAATAGAGCTGGAAGGGATGCTTTCCGACCGGCAGCTCCTTGTCGTGAGTGGGGCCGGCGATCGGGCGGTTGATGCTGGCGAACTGCCCGCCATTCTCCTTGTTCCAGGTCCAGACTTTGGGCGGCACGTAGGCGGGGGTATCGGTCATGCGAGGGGCTCCGGCGGAAAGATGCGCCTGCATTAATTAGCCCCCGAACGGCCGATGGCAAGGGCGCCGAAATGCATTACCGAGCTGGGCAACTCCACGTTTTGTCATGGCAGCCCTTCCCCGGCGTCATTCCCGGGGCGCCCGCAGGGCGAGCCCGGAATCCATCAGACGTCATGAATGCTCGGAGAAATGGATTCCGCGCTCGCCGCTCCGCGACGCCCCGGAATGACGGGTCGAAAGAGCCGGGCTCAAAACGCGGCCGCAGTCAGCCCCTGCTCGGCCCGCTCCATCACGAACCCCTCATATCCATTCGCCGCGACCTCGTCGCAGATCCGCCTGTAGACGCCGACACCGCCGATATAGGGCATGAAGATGCGCGGCTTGCCGGGGACGTTGGCGCCCATGTACCAGGAATTGGCCTGCGGATAGAGCGTGCCGTGCGCGACCTCGTTGACATGGGCGACCCATTTCTCCTCGGCCTCCCTGTCCGCCTCCATCGCGGCAACGCCCTGCTTGCGCATGTGGACGAGGCAATCGGCGATCCAGTCAACGTGCTGCTCGATCGACACGATCATATTCGAGAGCACTGAGGGGCTGCCGGGGCCGGTGATGATGAAGAGGTTCGGAAAGCCCGCGCTCATCAGCCCGAGATAGGTCTTTGGCCCCTCCGCCCATTTCTGGTTCAGCGTCTGCCCGCCTCGGCCGCTGATGTCGATCTTCGCGACCGATCCGGTCATGGCGTCAAAGCCCGTCGCCATCACCAATGCGTCGACCTCATGGTCGCTGCCGGCAACGCGCACGGCATTCGCCGTGATCTCTTCGATCGGATTGGCCTTGATGTCGACCAGCGACACGTTGGACCGGTTGAAGGTCGCGAAATAATCGGTGTCGATGCAGATGCGCTTGGTGCCGATCGGATGGCTGTTCGGCTGGAGCAATTTTGCCGTTGCCGAATCCTTGACGATCTCGGTGATCTTGCCGCGCACGTAGTTGGCAGCCGTATCATTCGCTGCCCGATCCAGACTGAGATTGTTGTAGACGTACATGAACGTGAGCCCGCCGCGGTCCCAACGCGCCTTGAACTTGGCGCGCCTGGTATCCTCGCTGTCATCAAGCGCGCCACGATCGGGCTGCTCGGCATAAATGCCGTTGCGCGAGACCTCACGGGCGAAGCGGCGGATCTCTGGATAATTCTCTCGAAATGCGTCGCGCTCCTCGTTCGTCAGCGCGGCATTGCGGGCTGGAATCGAGAAATTCGCGGTGCGCTGAAACACCGTGAGATGTTTGGCCTGCGCGGCGATGATGGGCGCCGACTGGATACCGGATGATCCCGTTCCGATCAGGCCGACGCGCAAGCCGGTGAAGTCGACGTCGTCGTGCGGCCAGTTGCCGGTGTGGTAGACGGGGCCTTTGAAATCATCGAGCCCCTTGATGTCGGGCTTGCGCGCGTTGGAGAGGCAGCCGGTGGCGAGCACGACGAACTGCGCTTGAACCGTCTTGCCGTCGGAGGTCGTCACCGACCAGCGCTTTGCGCGCTCCGCGAACACGGCGCGCTCGACGCGGGTGTCGAACTGGATATCGCGGCGCAGATCGAAAAGATCGGCGACGTGATTGGCGTATTTCAGGATCTCCGGCTGCGGCGCGTAGCGTTCGCTCCAGTCCCATTCCTGCTCGAGCTCTTCGGAGAACGAGTAGGAATATTGCATGCTCTCGACGTCGCAGCGCGCGCCGGGATAGCGGTTCCAGTACCACGTGCCGCCGACGCCGCCGCCCTGCTCGTAGACGCGGGCTGAGAAACCAAGCCCGCGCAGCCGATGCAGCATGTACATGCCGGCAAAGCCCGCGCCGACGACGACCACGTCGTAGGCTTCGGTGGCGCGGGCCGGGCTCGATTGCGCTGACGACATCGGTTGGCGCTCCCTCGTTGTTCTGTTGTTATGAGCAGCATTCGCTGGCCGTCGCAAAAGCGCAAGAGGCTTATCGAAGTCCTCTGCCCTGCTTATTTTGCGCGACGGAATAGCTCCGCGCGTTGCGCGACGCCTGCACGCAAGATGCTCCGTCGAATCCGGCATGGCATCGCGATCGACGATCGGCTAGCGTCGTCTCGCTTCGCCACGAAGATAACGAGAACGCGAAGGCCACCGGGAGAGAGCCATGAAATCGCCGATCTGCGACATGCTGGGAATCGAGTTCCCGCTGCTCGCCTTCAGCCATTGCCGCGACGTCGTCGCCGCCGTCAGCCGCGCCGGCGGCTTCGGCGTGCTGGGCGCCACCGTGCACACGCCAGATACGCTCGAACGCGAGCTGAAGTGGATCGACGATCACGTCGATGGCAAGCCCTACGGCATCGACGTGCTGATCCCCGAGAACATCTCGACCGCGGGCGAGAAGGACGTCACCTGGAAGAGCCTGGAAGCGCGCGTCCCGCAGGAGCATCGCAACTACACCCGCGATCTCCTGAAGAAGTACGACATCGAGCTCACCACCACGGAGGTCGCCGACGACCAGCCGCAGCCGTTCGACGGGAAGACGGCACTGGAGCTGCTCAAGGTCTCCTTCAATCATCCAATCCGCCTGATCGCCAATGCATTGGGCGTGCCGCCGAAGGCGATGATCGAGATGGGCAAGAAACACGGCGTCCCCGTCGCGGCGCTCGTCGGTGCCAAGGAGCACGCGCTGCGCCAGGTCGCGGCCGGCGTCGATATCCTCGTCGTGCAGGGCACCGAGGCCGGCGGCCATTGCGGCGAGGTCTCGACCATGGTGCTGGTGCCGGAAGTGATCAAGGCGATCAGGAATATCCGTGACGTGCCGGTGCTGGCGGCCGGCGGCATCATGACGGGGCGGCAGATGGCGGCCTGCATGGCCATGGGCGCGGCCGGCGCCTGGACCGGCTCGGTGTGGCTCGCGACCGTCGAAGCCGAGACGACGGAGATCTTTCGCGAGAAGATGATCGCGGCGTCCTCGCGCGACGCCGTGCGCTCGAAGGGGCGCACGGGAAAACCCGCGCGGCAGCTTCGCTCGGTCTGGACCGATGCCTGGGACCGCGCGCCGGACAGCCCGGGCGCGCTGCCGATGCCGCTGCAAAGCATCATCAGCCGTGACGCCTTCAATTCGATCGACCGCGCGGCCGCGGGCGGCAACGCGAGGGCGCGCGATCTCGTCAGCTATTTCGTCGGCCAGGGCGTCGGACTGATCGACAGCGTGAAGTCCGCGGGCGCCGTGGTGCAGGAGTTCAAGGAAGAGTTCGCCGAAGCCGTCGACCACATGAATGCGCTGGTGGCGGAGTAGTCGCCACACCGTCATTGCGAGCGCAGCGAAGCAATCCAGACTGCCGCCGCGGAGACTTTTCTGGATTGCTTCGCTGCGCTCGCAATGATGAAACAACAGACATCGTGAATTGAAGCATGACAGATAAGAACAAAATCTCACCAGACCGCATTCCCGTCATCGTCGGCATCGGCGAGATCGTCGACCGCCCCAAGGAGATCACCGAGGGCCTGGAGCCGCTCGATCTGCTCGAACAGGCGCTGCGGCGCGCAGAACAAGATGCCGGCGCACAGCTGCTTGTTGAAGTGCAGTCGCTCGACGTCGTCAACTTCCTGAGCTGGCGCTACCGCGATCCGGAGAAGCTTCTGGCGCAACGCCTCGGCATCTCGCCCGGGCATTGCTATTACGGCCCGGTCGGCGGCGAGAGCCCGATCCGCTACATCCACGAGGCCGCAAAGCGCATCGCCCGCGGCGAGTGCAGCGTAGCCGCAGTCTGCGGCGCCGAGGCGCAGTCGACCGCAACCAAGGCGGAACGCACTGGCGCGAAGCTGCCATGGACGCCGTTCGCCCATGACGTCGAGGAGCCCAAGCGCGGCGCGGCGTTCCAGAAACCGCTGGCGGTGAAGCTCGGCGTGTTTCGTCCCGTCACCGTCTATCCGTTCTATGAGGCGGCCTCCTCGGCACATTGGGGCCAGACGCCGCGCGAGGCGATGACGGAATCAGGCACGCTGTGGTCGCGCTATTCCGAAGTCGCCGCGCAAAATCCCAATGCCTGGCTGAAGCGGCGCTACGCCCCTGAGGAGATCACGACGCCGACCGCGGACAACCGCTTGATCGCCTGGCCCTACAACAAGCTCATGGTGGCCAATCCCAGCGTCAACATGGGCGGGGCGCTGCTGCTCACCAGCCTCGCCAAGGCCCGCTCGGCCGGCATTGCCGAGGACAAGCTGGTCTATCCGCTCGGCGGCGCTTCGGCGGAGGAGCCGCGCGACTATCTCCTGCGCGACCAATTCTATGAGAGCCATCCACAGAACGCCGTGCTGAAGGCGGTGATGGATCTCGCCGGCGGCGACGGCAGACAATTCGACGCGATCGAGCTCTACAGCTGTTTTCCCTGCGTGCCCAAGATGGCACGGCGGACGCTGGGCTTAGGTGCCGATGTGCAGCCGACCGTGACCGGTGGCCTCACGTTCTTCGGCGCGCCGCTCAATACCTATATGACGCATGCGGCTTGCGCGATGGCGCGGCGTGTGCGGGGCGGCGCCCGGCTCGGCCTGCTCTACGGCCAGGGCGGCTTCGTCACCAAGCACCACGCGCTGGTGGTGTCGAAGGCACCGCCGCGCGAGGCGCTGGCGCAGGAAACGAGCGTGCAAGAAGAGGCCGACCGCAACAAGCGCGCGGTGCCGGAGTTTGTGACGGAGGCGGCCGGCAAGGGCAAGGTCGAGAGCTTTACCGTGCTCTACGGCCGCAGCGGCGATGCCGAGCACGGCGTGGTGATGCTTCGCACCCAAGACGACCGGCGCACGCTGGCACGGATTCCAGCGAGCGATAGCGCGACGTTGGCGCATCTGCTCGACATGAACCGCACGCCGGTGGGTTCGCTTGGCGAGATCACGATGGCTGCGGATGGCGTGCCGGAGTGGCGGGTGGCGTAGATCTCGTAGGGTGGGCAAAGCGGAGCGTGCCCACCATCTCATCTCGATCGCGGAAGGAATGGTGGGCACGGCGCGAGAGCGCCTTTGCCCACCCTACGAGACCATTCTAGCTCCTCGGCGCCTGCTTCTCCGACGCCGTTGCCGGCTTGCCCTTGGCGCCGGCGCCGACGACGCGGACCGCATCTCCATCGGAGAGGCCATCCGGCGGTGCCGTGATGACGCGATCATCCGCTGCGATCCCGGAGGCCAGCTCGATCTCGCGGCCGAGGTCGCGGGCGATGGTCACGGTCTTGAACAGCACCTTGTCGTCCGGGCCGACGGTGGCGACACGCAGGCCGCTGCTGTTGAAGATCAGGGCGCTGGCGGGGATGCTGAGCGGCGCGGCGTCGCGCTGGAGGTTCAGCTTCACGCTTGCATAGCCGCCGGGCATCAGTTCTCCGCTCGAATTGTCGAGCCCGAGCTGCATCCGCGTGGTCCCCGAGGCGACGTCGACGGCCTGCGAAGAGGCCTCCACCGTCGCCTGGAAGGTCCGGTTCGGATACTCCGGCAGCGCAATGGTGGCCTTGGCGCCGATCTTGATCGCCGGCACGTAGTTCTGGGGCACGTTGACATAGACGCGCAGCTTGGTGATGTCGGACACCACGAACATCGCCGGCCCCGAACCGCCGCCGGCGTTGATCAGCGCGCCGACGTCGGTATCGCGCGCGGTGACGACGCCGTCGAACGGCGCGGTGATCTTCTTGTATCCGGCCAGCGCCTCCAGCCGCTCGACATTGGCCTGCCCCGAGCGAACCGCCGCGTTCTTGTTGGAGAGATCGGCGGTGCGTTCGTCGATCTCCTGCGCGGAGACGAAGTTGGAGGCGACCAGCGTCTTGCGCCGGTTCAGCGTTGCTTCCGACAGCCTCGCACTGGCCTGCTGGCTGGCGAGGTCGGCGCGCGCCTGAAGCAGCTGCTGGTCGAGGTCCGGCGCCTCGATCTCGGCGATCACCTGACCGGCCTTGACGCGCGCCCCGATGTCGGCGCTCCAGTTTTTGAGATAGCCGGGGACGCGGGCGAAGATCGGAGCACGATAGTAGGCTTCGAGACGGCCCGGCAGGTCGATGGTGGCGTTGAGGGCCTTGGCATTGGGCAGGGTCACCGCGACGCTGGGAACGGCCTGATCATCGGTCCATTCCTTCAGCTTGGAGCCCTGCTCCTCGCGGGCGCGGATGCCGGTGCCGACGACGAGGCCTGCCGCAATCAGCGCCACCACGCCGAAAATGCCCAGTTTCCGGTACGACACCGGGGAGCGGGGTTCAGTGGGCGACATGCGGGGTCTCCAATGGGGCGGCGGCCTTGGCGCCTTGTTTCTTGTGTACCATACTGAACACCACGGGAACAAACATCAACGTGGCGAAGGTTGCAAAGATCAGGCCGCCGATCACGGCGCGGCCGAGTGGCGCATTCTGCTCGCCGCCCTCGCCCAGCCCCAGCGCCATCGGCCCCATGCCGATGATCATGGCGAGCGCGGTCATCAGGACGGGACGGAACCGGACGAAGCCGGCCTCGAGCGCGGCGGCAACGGGATCGCCGAGCTCTTCGTAGCGCTCGCGGGCGAAGGAGATCACGAGCACGCTGTTGGCGGTGGCGACGCCCATGCACATGATGGCGCCGGTCAGCGCCGGCACCGACAGCGTCGTCTCGGTCATGAACAGCATCCAGACGATGCCCGCGAGCGCGGCCGGCAGCGCGGTAATGATCACAAACGGATCGGACCAGGACTGGAAGTTCACGACGATCAGGAAGTAGATCAATACGACGGCCCCCAGCAGGCCGAACAACAGGCCGGTAAAGGCACTGTTCATGGTCTGCACCTGGCCGAGCAGCACCACGGACGAACCCTTCGGCACCTCCTTGGCGGTATCGGCGATCACCTGGCGAATGTCGGCGGCGACCGCGCCGAGATCGCGGCCCGAGGTCGTGGCAAAGATCTGCACCATCGACTGAATGTCGTATTGCGACACCACCGCGCTCGAGGTCGAGCGCTTGATGTCGGCAATGCCGCCGAGGATCGGCGACTGCGCATTGCCGGCGGCTGTAATTGGCAGCGTCTGCAGCGCGCTGAGCGAGTCGATCTGGTATTGCGGCGTCTGCATCACGATTGAGTAGGACACGCCGTTGTCGGGGTTAAGATAGTAGGTCGGCGCCACCTGCGAAGAACCGGCGAGGTTGACCACGAGGCTATTGGTCACGTCACGCTCGGTCAGGCCGACATACTGCGCGCGGGTGCGGTCGACATCGATGTTGAAGGTCGGATTGTTCGGCGACTGCTGGATACGTGCATCGGCAACGCCGGGAATCTTGCGGACCTTGGCCAGCAGATTGTTGGCGTAAGCGAAGTTGGCGCTGAGATTAGCGCCCCGGATCTGCAGGTCGATGGGCGCAGGCGCGCCGAAATTCAGGATCTGGCTGACGATGTCGGCCGGCAGGAACGCGAAGCTGACGCCGGGGAACAGCCGCGGCAGCTGCTCGCGCAGCACCTTCACGTGCTCTTCCGTCGGCTTGTGGCCTTCCCTCAGCTTGATCTGGATGTCGCCGTCCTGCGGGCCGATCACGCCGGTGTTGTTGTAGGTCATGTTGATGCCGGAGATCGGCATGCCGATGTTGTCCGTCATGGTCTCGATCTCGCCCGGTATCAGCTTGCGGACCGCTTTCTGCACGTCGGCGAGCTGATTGGCGGTCTCCTCGACACGGGTGCCGACCTGGGTGCGGACATGCATCAGGATGTTGCCGGCATCGACGGCGGGGAAGAAGTTGCGGCCAAGGAACGGCACCAGCGCGAAGGACGCGCCGACGACGCAGAGGAAGCCGATCACAAACACGGCACGGTGCGCCAGCGCCAGACCAAGAAGGCCGCGATAACCACCGCGGATGCGCTCGAACCGCGCTTCGAAGCCGCGCTGGAACCAGACAAAAGGATTGCGCGATTTCGGCGGCCCGCCTTCGTGATGGACATGCGCGTGCAGCAGATAGTTTGCCATGGTCGGCACCAACGTGCGCGACAGAATGAACGACCAGATCATCGCGAACATCACGGCTTCCGCCATCGGCACGAACAGGAAGCGCGCGACGCCGGTGAGGAAGAACATCGGCACGAACACGATGCAGATACAGAGCAGCGAGACGAAGGCCGGCGTCACGATCTGGTTGGCGCCGTCGAGGATGGACTGCTCGACCGGCTTGCCCTGCTCCAGATGATAGTTGATGTTCTCGATCGTCACCGTGGCATCGTCGACGAGGATGCCGACCGCAAGCGCGAGGCCACCGAGCGTCATGATGTTCAGCGTCTCGCCGATCGCCGACAGCATGATGATGGCGCCGAGCACGGAGAGAGGGATCGACACCGCGATGATGATGGTCGAGCGCCAGCTGCCGAGGAAGAGGAGGATCATGACGCTGGTGAGCAGCGCCGCGATCACGCCCTCGACGGCGACGCCCTGGATCGCGCCGCGGACGAACACCGACTGGTCGCCGATGAAGCCGATCTTCAGCGCGTCGGGCAGCTGATCCTTGACGTCGATGACCTTCTGCTTGATGCCGGCGATGATATCGAGCGTCGAGGTCGCGCCCGCCTTCAGCACCATCATCAGCACCGAGCGGTTGCCGTCGACATGGACGATGTTGGTCTGAGGCGGATTGCCGTCACGCACGGTCGCGACGTCGCGGACGTACACCATGGCACCATTGACGGTTTTGATCGGCAGATTGCCGAGCTCGTCGATCCTCAGCGGCGAGTTGTTGAGCTGGATGTTGTATTCAAACTGGCCGATCTTCTGGGTGCCGACCGGCGTGATCAGGTTCTGGGCAGCCAGCGCATTGGCGACGTCCTGGCCCGAGAGGCCCCGGGCCTGGAGCGCGGTCGGACTGAGGTCGATCTGAACCTGGCGCTGCTTGCCGCCGAACGGATACGGGATCGCCGCGCCGGGCACGGTCACCAGAGGCGTACGAAGCTGGTTGATGCCGATATCGGCGAGATTCTGCTCGGTGAGCCCCTCACCCGACAGCGCGACTTGAATGATCGGCACGGTGGAAGCCGAGTAGTTCAGGATCAGGGGCGGCGTTGCGCCCGGCGGCATCTGCTTGAGCAGCGTCTGCGAGATCGCGGTCACCTGGGCGTTGGCGGTCCGGATGTCGACGTTCGGCTGAAAGAAGATCTTGATGATCCCAAAGCCGTTATACGAATTGGCGGTGATGTGCTCGATGTCGTTGACCGTCGTCGTCAGCGCGCGCTGGAACGGCGTGGTGATGCGGCCGGACATCTGGTCCGGCGGCAGGCCGGTGTACTGCCAGACCACGCCGATCACGGGAATGCGGATATCCGGGAAGATGTCGGTGGGCGTCCGCAGCGCCGCGAGCGGTCCGATGATCAGCAGCAGCAATGCGAGCACGACGAACGAATAGGGCCGGCTCAGGGCAATACGGACCAGAGCAATCATGCGCCAGGCAAATCCAGGTCAAACGAGGAAACGGAATCTGCCCCCACGGCGATCCCCATCTCCCTTTACCTGAGCACCGCCGGAAACGCTAACCTCCGGCGGCTTGCCGGCATTCACTTCCCTGCTACCGCACTGCGAAATCTACATCACAGCCATGCGGCCCGCCGAACCCAGGCGACATCATGTTACCAGCCAAACAAAACGAGCGGCGCCTTCGGCGCCGCTCGTCGATAAACGGGTCACGCCAGGGTTACGCCGCGCGCACATTGGTCAGGAATTTGCTGACCTCGGTCTTCAGCCGGCTCGAGTCGTTCGACAGCATCTGCGCCGCCGACAGCACCTGCGAGGAGGCCGTGCCGGTCTCGGTCGCGCCGCGCTGCACGTCGGTGATGTTGGAGGAGACCTGCTGAGTGCCCTGCGCCGCCTGCTGCACGTTGCGGGCGATCTCCTGCGTCGCTGCACCCTGCTCTTCCACCGCGGCTGCGATGGCCGAGGAGATCTCCGACAGACGCTCGATGGTCGAGGATATCTCCTTGATGGCGCCGACCGAGTCATTGGTCGCAGCCTGGATGCCGGAGATCTGCTGACCGATCTCGCCGGTCGCCTTGGCGGTCTGCTCGGCAAGCGCCTTCACCTCGGAGGCCACCACGGCGAAGCCGCGGCCGGCCTCGCCGGCGCGCGCCGCCTCGATGGTCGCGTTCAGCGCCAACAGGTTGGTCTGGCCGGCGATAGTGTTGATGAGCTCGACGACGTCACCGATGCGGGATGCCGCCTTGGAGAGTTCGCTGACGCGCTCGGTGGTGGCGCGCGCCTGGCCGACGGCATCGCCCGCCATCCGCGCCGATTCCTGAACCTGACGGCTGATCTCGCCAACCGACGACGCCATCTCCTCCGTCGCCGAGGCCACGGACTGCACGTTGGTCGAGGCTTCCTCCGAGGCTCCGGCCACGCTGGTCGCCAGCCTCTGGGAGCGGTCGGCCGTCGACGTCAGCGTCGAGGCGGAAGCTTCGAGCTGGGTCGAGGCCGACGATACGGTCTGGACGATCTCGCCGATCATCGTTTCGAACTCATGGGTGATGTTGTCGACGCGGCGGCCGCGCTCGATCTTGGCTTCGGCATCCGCAGCAGCAGCCTCGTCGGCGGCCCTCTTGGCGATCAGCGCCTCTTTGAAGATCTGGAGCACGTCGGCCATCGCGCCGATCTCCGTCTTCTCGCCGCGATGCGGGACTTCGGCGGAGAGGTCGCCCTTGCCCAGCGCCTGCATCGGCTGGGTGATCGAGTTGATGCCGGCGGAGACGTCCTGGACCAGATAGAAGCTCACGCCCACGCCGACGACGACGGCGGCGCCAAGGATGATCGAGACCAGCATGAACGCATAGAAATAGCTGTCGGCGGCATCCTGGGCAGCCTGGTCGCCGCCCTTGGTGTTGAGCTCGATGTCCTTCATCAGGACCTCATCCGACGCAAGGCCGATCTTGTTGACCGTCTTGGTGTTCAGCTCCTGTGCGTCATGCGGGATCTTGCCGGCCTCCTTGCGCGACAGCGCCATGACGTCTTCGGTGCCCTTCCTGTAGTCGTCCCAGAGCTTGGCCCATTCGTTGTACAGCCTGCGTTCCTCCGGAGAGGTGATCATCTGCTCGTAGTTCTTGCGGGCCTTGGCAAGCGCCTCCATCACGATGCCGGCGGTCTTCTCGTTGGCGAGCTTGTCTTCCATGGTCTCGGCCAGCATGTGCTGGCGGACCACGTTCCGGTAGGTGATCACGCTCGCACGTATCTCGCCGAGCACCCGCACGCTGGGCAGCCAGCTCGTGGTGATGTCTGTCGTGTTGGCGTTCATCGACCGCATCTTCATGACGGCGAGCAGGCCCATGCCGGTCATCGCGACCAGCAGGAACGCCACGACGCTGATGATTTTGGCGCGGATGGAGATGGTAGCGAGCATAATCAAGTCTCTTTGCTGGCGCGGCGCGCGTCCGGAATTTCTACGAATCAACCAAAGGGAGCAGCGCCGACATCCAACACCAGAGCACCTGCGCAGACGTTAACCACGGCTCCGTACGAGTACGGAAGCCAGAAAGAAATGAATGGGCGACTAAGAATGCTCTGCGCTCAGCGCATGAGCCCAAGCGCGTCGGAGAAAAACTCCGGGCCGCCGAAATTTCCGGACTTCAGAGCAAGCAACATCTCGCCTGCCTGTGCACCGACCGCACGCAGCACCGGGACGCCCGCGGCGATTTCCACTCCCACAAGAAACCCGGGAATCCTCAACCGGTCGACCACGGCGCCTGACGTCTCGCCACCCGCGACGATCAAGCGCCGAACGCCCGCCTCCACCAGGCCTTCGGCGATGTCGGCCATGGCCTGCTCGATGGCATGCCCGGCCGCGTCGCGGCCGTGACGCGCCTGCACGGCGGCAACGGCTTCCGGCGTCGCGCTCGAGGCGATCAGAACAGGACCGTCTGCCAGCCGCGGCTGCGCCCAGGCGAGCGCGCGCTGCGCTTCGCCGGCGCCTGCAACGATCTGCCCGGGATCAAGATGCAAAACCGGCATCACGCGCTCGGCATTGGCGATCTGCTGAAGCGTCGCCTGCGAGCAGCTTCCAGCAAGGCAGGCCGCCGGGCCGCCGACCGCCGCGCCCACTTCGGTGCCGGCCACGCTCGACCGCACCTTCCCCGTCGATACCAGCGCCCGCGCCAGGCCAAGGCCGATGCCGGAGGCGCCGACCGATAGCCGATGCTCGGCGGCAACGAGCCCGATGGTCTCAAGGTCGCGGTCGAACACCGCGTCGATGATCGCAGCGCCGATGCCCTTGCCCGCGAGCTCGGCCAGCCGTGCCCGCACGGCGTCTGCGCCGCGGGCGACGGTGGCGAGATCGACGAGGCCGATCTGCGTTTTGCTCTGGCGCGCCAGCACCCGCACCAGATTGGAATCGCGCATCGGATTGAGCGGATGATCCTTCAACGGGCTCTCGTTCAACGGCACGGCGCCGACGAAGAGGTTGCCCTGGTAGACGGTGCGGCCGGTCTCCGGGAAGGCCGGCGTCACCAGCACGTTCGCTTCGCCGCAATCGGCGCGCAACGCGTCCATCACCGGGCCGATATTGCCTGAAACGGTGGAATCGAAGGTCGAGCAGATCTTGAACAGCACGTGGTTCGCGCCGCGGCCGCGCAGCCATTTGTCCGCCGCGCGCGAGCGCGATACGGCAAGACCTGCCTCGATCGAGCGGCTCTTCAAGGACACCACGACGGCGTCGACCTCGGGCAGCGCGAGATCGTTCGAGGGCACGCCGATGGTCTGGACGGTGCGCAAGCCCGCGCGCGTCAGCGTGTTGGCGAGGTCGGAGGCGCCAGTATAGTCGTCGGCGATGCAGCCAAGAGAAATTTTTGCTGCAAGTGTCACGGCTTCACTCCGGCATAAGGCTTGAACCAGGCGAGCCCATCGGTGGTCTTGCCGCGCGGATTGTATTCGCAGCCGACGAAGCCGGTGTAGCCGAGCCGGTCGAGTTCAGTGAAGAGAAACGGATAGTTCAGCTCCTCGCCGTCGGGCTCGTTGCGCGAAGGAATGCTGGCGATCTGGATGTGGCCGACGATCGGCATCATCTCGCGCAGCCGCATCGTCACATCGCCGTGGATGATCTGACAGTGATAGATGTCGAACTGGAGTTTCAAGTTCGGAAGCCTCAGCTCCTGGATCAGGTCGCGCGCGAAGCCGAAATCGTTGAGGAAATAGCCGGGCACATTGCGCGCATTGATCGGTTCGAGCACGATGTCGATGCCGTGGGGTGCGAAGAACTCGGCGGCCCACGCCACCGATTTGTAGAACGCCTCAATCGCGACTCGCTCGCCGCGATTGGCGATGCCGGCCATCAGGTGCAGGCGCTTGACACCGGTCGCCTTGGCGTAAGGCAGCGCCGTCTCCAGGCTCGCCTTGAGATCGGAGAACCGCGCCGGCAGCGCCGCAAACCCCTTCTCGCCGGCATTCCAGTCGCCCGGCGGCAGGTTGAACAGCGCCTGGGTCAGGCCGTTGCGCTCGAGCCGCTCGCCGACCACCTCGGCCGGATGCTCATAGGGAAAGAGAAACTCGACGGCGGTGAAGCCAGCCTGGGCGGCGGCATCGAAGCGATCGAGGAACGGCACCTCTGTGAACATCATCGAGAGGTTGGCGGCGAAACGGGGCATCGGAATCCTCTTAGTTTTACTTGTCGCCAGGCAGCTTGACGCCGGTGACCTGCGCATACATCCGCGCCACCGAAGCGTCGTCGTCGCGGCCCATGCCGGCGGCTGACGTCATCAGGAACATCTGGAGCGCGGCGGCGGAGACCGGCACCGGGAATCTGGCACTGCGCGCCATGTCCTGGATGATGCCGAGGTCCTTGACGAAGATCTCGACCGCGCTGCGCGGCGTGTAATCGCCGTCGAGCACATGCGGCATGCGATTCTCGAACATCCAGGAATTGCCGGCAGACGCCGTGATCACCTCATAGACCTTGCGGATGTCGAGGCCCTGCTTGGCCGCAAACGCCATGGCTTCGCTGGCGGCAGCGATATGCACGCCGGCGAGCAACTGATTGATCATCTTGAACGCGGCGCCCTGCCCTGCGGCATCACCGAGCTCATAGAGCTTTGCAGCCATGGCATCGAGCGCCGGCCGCGCCTTGGCGAAGGCGGCGGAGCTGCCGGAGGCAAGGATCGTCAGCTCGCCTTGCGCGGCGCGCTGGGCACCGCCGGAGATCGGCGCGTCCAGATAGTGCCGGCCGGTCGCCTCCAGCTGTTTTGCGAGGCGTCGCGCCACATCCGGGTCCATGGTCGCCGAGGAGATGAAGACGCTGTCCTTCGGCATGGTCTCGGCGGCACCATCTTTGCCGAACAGGATGGTTTCGGTCTGAGCGGCGTTGACCACGACGCTGACGACGATATCGGCATCCTTGGCCGCTTCGGCCGGCGTCTTGGCGCCTGCACCGCCGTCTTTCACGAAACGCGCGACGGTATCGGCCGAGACGTCGCAGCCGGTGACGGCATGGCCGGCGCGCCTCAGCGAGGTCGCCATGCCAAATCCCATCGAGCCGAGCCCGACGACGGCGACACGCTGATCTTGTGACGTGGACGCGGACATGAAACTAACCCTTGCGAACGTTTCCCGGACGGCTGCCCTTTTGCGGCGGCTCGGCGAACCGATATCACGGCTTGGCCGCGCTGCCAAAGCGTGAGACAAGCAGGCATGACGGCCATGAGAACGGAAACGAGCAACGAGACACGGCTGCGCGAGGATATCTGCCGGTTTGGACGGTCCCTGTTCGAGCGCGGACTGACGCCGGGCTCCTCCGGCAATATCAGCGTCAGGATGGACGATGGCGGCTGGCTGGTGACGCCGACCAACGCCTCGCTCGGCTTTCTCGATCCCGCCAAGCTATCGCGGCTGGATAGCCAGGGACGGCTGGTCTCCGGCGATGCGCCGACCAAGGAAGTTCCGCTGCACACCGCGCTCTACGACACGCGCGGACGTGCGCGCGCGATCGTGCACCTGCACTCGACCCATTCGGTCGCGCTCTCGATGCTCCCCGAGATCGATCCGCGCGCCGCGCTGCCGCCGATGACGGCCTATTATCTGATGAAATGCGGCGCCACCGCACTCGTGCCGTATTATCGTCCCGGCGATCCCGCCGTGGCGGATGCGATCAAGGGGCTCGCTGGGAAATATTCCTCGGTGCTGCTCGCCAATCACGGCCCGGTGGTTGCGGGCGACTCGCTGGAAGCGGCGGTGTTCGCAACGGAGGAGCTGGAGGAAACGGCGAAGCTGTATCTGCTGTTGCGCGGGATGAACCCACGCTATCTGTCGCCGGACCAGGTGAAGGATCTGGTGAAGGTGTTCGGGGTGACGCTGCCGGAGCATGGGCACTAGCCGCACACTCCGACGTCATCCTGAGGTGCGAGCCTTGCGATGCTCCGCATCGCAAGGTGAAGCCTCCAAGGATGGGCTATGGGCGCTCGCGGCTCATCCTTCGAGGCGCGCAAGAGCGCGCACCTCAGGATGACGGCTGCGATTGCGGTAGCCGTTTAGCTACAGCCCCAGATACGCCTTGCGCACGTCCGGGTTGCCCCTGATCTCGCTCGCTGCGCCCTGCATCAGCACGCGGCCGGTTTGCAGGATGTAGGCGCGGTCGGCGATCTCCAGGCATTCGGCCATGCGCTGCTCGACGATCAGCACGGTCATGCCGGCGTCGCGGATGCGCTTCACCGCCTGGAAGATCTCGTCGACCAGCTTTGGCATGATGCCCTGCGAGGGCTCGTCCAGCATCAGAAGCCGCGGCCGCGTCATCAGCGCGCGGCCGATCGCGAGCATCTGCTGCTCGCCGCCGCTGAGCGTCTCGGCGCGCTGCTCCAAACGTTCCTGGAGACGCGGGAATAGCGTGAAGACGAGATCGAGCGGGCCCTCGCGATCCGCCTCGCCACGATAGAGATAGCTGCCGAGGCGAAGATTGTCGCGCACCGACAGGCGCGGAAACAGGCGGCGGTTCTCCGGCACATAGGCGATGCCAGTGGCGGTGATGTGGTGCTGCGCCATGCCATCGAGGCGCTTGCCGTCGAATGTCACCGTGCCCGACCGCGGGCGCTCGGCGCCGGCGATGGATTTCAGCAGCGTCGACTTGCCCGCGCCGTTGGCTCCGGCGACGCAAACGATCTCACCCTTCTGGACCTCGATCGAGACCGCGGAGATCGCAACCAGGCCTTGATAGGCGGTCGTGATTTCACGCACCGACAGCATGACGATCTCCCAGATATGCCTTGATCACCTTGGGATCGCGGACGACGTCGGCGGGCTTGCCTTCGACCAGCACCTTGCCGAGGTCAAGCACGATGGCGCGGTCGACCAGCGGCATCACGATCTCCATGACATGCTCGACCATCAAGACGGTGATGCCGGCGTCGCGCACCTTGCGCACGAGCGCCACGCCGGTCTGCGCCTCGGTCGGCGTCAGGCCGGTGAGGACCTCGTCGAGCAGCAGCAGCTTTGGTTCGGTCGCAAGTGCACGGGCGACTTCGAGGCGGCGCTTCTCGGCCGGCACGAGGTCGCTCGCGAGCACATCGGCGCGCGCGGCAAGGCCGGTGAACTCCAGCACCTCATGCGCCTTGCGGCGGGCCTCGCGCATCACGGTATTGCGGACCAGGGCACCGACGATCACGTTGTCGATGACCGTCATGGTCTCGAAGCTCTTGACCACCTGGAAGGTGCGACCGACCCCGCGCTGGCAGCGCTCGGCGGCTGGCATGTGGGTGACGTCCTCGCCGTCGAACCAGATCGAGCCTTGCGTCGGCGGGAGAACGCCGGCGATGAGATTGAACAGCGTCGACTTGCCGGCGCCGTTGGGGCCGATCAGGCCGACAATCTCGCCGCGGCCGACCGAGATCGAGACATCGCTGTTGGCGACGAGGCCGCCGAACCGCTGCCAGACGCCGCGGGTTTCAAGGAGCGCAGTCATCGCGTGGCTCCTTTTGCTTTCGAGCGGGAGAACAAGCTTACCAATCCCCGCGGCAGGGCCAGCGAGATCGCCACGATCAGCGCGCCGTAGACGATGAGGTCGACGCCGCGGCCGGAGCCGCCGATATAAGAGCGCGTCAGCTCGGTCATCGGAATCAGGATGGCGGCCCCCAGCACCGGCCCCCACAGCGTGCCGATGCCGCCGAGCACGGCCGGCAATGCCATCAGCAGCGAGAACTGGAAGCCCATGACGCTTTCAGGATCGATATAGGCGAGAAACTGCGCGTAGAAGGCGCCACCGATGGCGACGAGGAAGGCGGACACGGCGGCCGCGCCCATCTTGGAGTTGAACACGACGACCCCAAGGCTCTCGGCGGCCTCCGGATTATCCTTCACCGCCCGCCACCAGAAGCCCCATTTGGAGTCTTCCAGCCACCAGGTGACGAACCAGGCGAGGCAGCACAGCGCCAGCGCAAAATAGAAATATGGCAGCTTGGTGCGCAGGAACTGGAATTTCAGCCAGCTGTCGCCACGGATCGGAACGGTGATGCCCATCGCGGCGCCCGCCCACTCCCAGTTCTGGAACAGCAATAGCCCGATCTCGGCAATGACGATGGTCGCGATCACGAAGTAATGGCCGCGCAGGCGGAAGAATGGATAGCCGAGCCCCATCGCGATCAGGGCTGCGATCACGCCGCCGCCGAGCATGCCGAACCAGGGCAGCACGCCGAACTTGGTGAAGAGCAGCGAGGTTGTGTAGGCGCCGATACCGAAATAGAGCGCGTGGCCGAGCGAGATCTGTCCGCAATAGCCGGAAAGGATGTTCCAGCTCTGCGACAGCGCCGCATACATCAAGGTCAGGATCAGGATGTTCTGGACATAGACGTCCTTGATGAACAGCGGTGCAAGCGCTGCGATCCCGGCCAGGACGGCGGCGATGATGAGGTCGCGGCGGCGCCGCGCGGCAAAATTCTGGTCCATCACATCGACCCGAACAGGCCACGCGGCCGGATGAAGACGACGAGCAGATAGACGGCGTAGATGCCGACCGACTTCAGCGAGGGCGGCAGCACCAATGCGGTGACGGCCTCGACGAGGCCGACGACAATGCCGCCGGCAAAGGCCCCAAACACGCTGCCGAAGCCACCGAGCGCCACGGTGACGTAGGCAATCAGCGCGAAGGACGCGCCGACATCGGGATAGATGTAGAAGAACACCGCCATAATCGCGCCGGCGAGACCGACCAGCGCCGCACCAAGGCCCCAGCCGAGCGCGAACACGCGGTTCTTGTCGATGCCGACGAGAGCCACGGCGCCGGGATCCTCACGCGTCGCCTCCAGCGCACGGCCGAAATCGGTGCGATTGATGAAGAAGTAGAGACCGCCAAAGGCGAGAATCGAGACCAGGGCGCCGATCAGCTGCGGCTCCGGCAGAAAGATGCCGGCGACCGAGATGGTCTTGCCGCCGAGCCAGGACTGCGGAATGCTGCGATAGTCCGGCGTGAAGAAGAACTGCGCCAGGCCACGCATCACGATGGCCAAGCCGAAGGTCGAGAAGATCTGCACCATGCCGGCATTGGCCTTGGCCCGCATGGCAAAGCGTACGATTAATAGATAGACCACTGCCCCGAACACGAAGAGTGCCGCCGCGACCAGCGGCGCCGACAGCAAGGGATCGATGGCGAAGAACGCGAACAGGAAGAACGACGCGTACATCGCGATCATCAGGAACTCGCCATGGGCGAAGTTCACGACGTCCATCAGGCCGAAGATCAGCGCGAGGCCGACCGCGATCAGTCCGTAGAGCAGCCCCATGAGGAGGCCGCTTGCGAGACTCTGGATAATAGCTTGGGCTGTCAAAAGTCTGTCCCCCGAAATAGATCCTCATCCTGAGGAGCGCGCACAGGCGCGCGTCTCGAAGGATGGCCCAGCCCTCGTCCTTCGAGACGCGGGCTACGCCCGCTCCTCAGGATGAGGGCGGGAGCTACATCTGAGCTCCCGCTCTGCGACACGCTTACTTCATCGGCCAGACCGCCTCGGCGATCGCGGCCTGCGGCGGGAAGATGGTGACGAACTTGCCGCCGACATATTGCAGCAGCACCGGGTCGGCATCGTTGTTCTGGCCCATCTCGTCGAACTTGACGCGCTTCCAGGGCATGATGGTCTGCTCGCCCAGGATGTCCGTCGCCGCCAGCGCGTCGCGGATCTTCTCGCCATCGGTCGACTTGGCGCGGCTGATCGCGTCCGCAAGGATGATCAGGCCCATGAACTGGCGCGAGGTGAGATCGTTGAAGTCCTTGCCCGAGCGCGCCTTGAACATCTCGTTGATCTTGCCGACCATCGGGCGCTTCTGCGCGAGGTCGAGCGAGAAGGTGCCGCGCGAGATCACGCCTTCGAGCTTGTCGCCGACGGCGTCGTAGAGCGCCTTCTCGGAGAAGCCGGCGTCCTGCGCCACGATCGCGTTCGGCTTGTAGCCGAGCTCCGCCATGGTCTTGACCAGCAGGATGCCGTCGGTGGTGTAGCTCGAGGGCATCAGCACGTCGGCATTGGCGCTCTTGAGCTGCTGCACCTCGGCCGAGAGCGAGGGCGAGTTGGCGCGATACTTGATGTCGGTGACGATCTTGTAGCCGCGCTCGCCGGCGATCTTGGCCTGGGCGTTGCCGGAATCGGTGCCGAAGATGGTATCCTCGTGGAACAGCGACAGCGTCCCGATCTTGGTGCCCTTCTTCTTCATGGCATCGAAGAAGTCGAACATCGCAGCCGAGTACATCTCGTCGTGCGGCGCGGCGCGGAAATAATACTTCAGGCCCCGGCGATGCAGGCTCGGCGAGGAGTTGTCGGCGGAGACGAACGGGACCTGGTAGCGTTCGCAGATCTGGCTGACGGTGACCGCAACCGCACTCTGATAGGTACCGATGATGGCGGAAACCTTCTCCTGCGTGATCAGGCGCTCGGCCTCGGCGCGACCCTTCTGCGGATCGGCCTGGTGGTCGGCGAATACGAGGCGGACCTTGGCTCCGCCGAGGCCCGGCAGGCCTTCGCCCTTGGCGAGCGGCAGGTCGAAATCGGTGTTCTTGTTGATGACCTCGAGCGCGGTCTCATAGGCCTTCTGCGCGTCGACGCCCTGCTGCGCGCTGCCGCCGGAGAACGGATAGATCACGCCGATCACGACTTCGGAGGTCTGTGCGCGCGCTGCCAGCGGCACCAGCGCAGCGGTGGCGGTGGCTCCCAACAATACGTCGCGGCGAGTGATCGTCATGGCAAAGTCCCCTGTTACTGAATTTCGATAGATCGAATGAAGCGATTGATGGGGGCAGTAAAGCCCGAACAAGCAGCAAACGCTGCCTACTATATCACGGCCATGGTCCTGTTCTTGAGATCCGTCACCAGCATCAGGCCGGGCGAATGCGTGATCGCAAACGGCAGCTTTGCGGCATTGATCACCGATTGCGGCGTCACGCCGCAGGCCCAGAACACCGGAATCTCGTCATCGGCGACCGGCACCGGATCGCCGTAGTCGGGCTTGGCGATGTCCTTGATGCCGATGAGGTGCGGATGGCCGAGATGCACGGGCGCGCCGTGCACGGCGGGATAACGCGAGGTGATCTGCACCGCGCGGATCGCATCCGCCGGTTTGAACGGACGCATCGACACCACCATGGGGCCGGCGAACGGGCCGGCCTCGCCGCAAGCGATGTTGGTGCGATACATCGGCACGCGCACGTTCTTCTCGATGTGGCGGATCGGCATGCCTTCGTCGAGCAGCGCTTCCTCGAACGAGAAGGAGCAGCCGAGCACGAAGGTCACGAGGTCGTCGCGCCAGTAGCCCGTCACGTCGGCCGGCTCGTCCACGACCTCGCCGTCGCGCCAGACGCGGTAGCGCGGCACGTCGGTGCGGATGTCGAGATCGGCGCCGAGCGAAGGGATGAAAGGACTGCCGACGTCGGACATGCCAATGATCGGGCACGGCTTCGGATTGAGCTGGCAGAAGCGATGAAAGGCGCCGGCATATTCCGCCGGCAGGATCGCCAGATTGCCCTGGACGAAGCCGGGAGCGACGCCGGCGGTGGAGGCCACCAGCCCTTCGCGGTAAGCGAGCCGCGCCTTGCGGCTCGGGAGTGTGTCGGGCGTTTCAGTTTGCTGCACTGCCGCAAAAACAGTCATGCGATCGACCTGCCTATAAACTCGACAAAGACAAGCCAACACCAAGCGTGCTATAAAGTCTAATCGTCCTTTCTAATCGATCTCGATAAAATTAGTTTATCGAGGAGGAAAATCCTTCCAATGCTGGACTTCAGGTCGATCGAGACGTTCCTCTGGGTCGTGAAGCTCGGCAGCTTCCGCGGCGCCGCAGCACGGCTCAACACCACCCAGCCGGCGATCTCCCAGCGCATCGCCCAGCTCGAGCGCGAAATGGGCGTGAAGCTTTTGAACCGCGATCATCGCGTGGCGTCGCCAACGCCCAGTGGAAGGCAGATGATGGTCTATGCGGAGAAGCTGATCGGCCTGCGCGCTCAGATGATGGCGGAGATCGGCGACCGCTCGGCGATGCGCGGCGTGATGCGCCTCGGCGTTGCCGAGACCATCGTGCACACTTGGCTGCCGCGGCTCGTGAAGAGCGTCAACGAGGCCTATCCGAACCTGTCGCTGGAGATCGAAGTCGACATCACGCCGAACCTCACCGCGCGCCTGCTCGCGCAGGAGATCGAGCTTGCCTTCGTCGTCGGGCCACTGTCCGCCTCCGGCGTGCATAATCGCGTGCTCGCCGACTATCCGATCGGCTTCCTCGCAAGCCCCTCGCTCGGGCTCGGCAAGGGCCCGGTGACGCCGGCGGAGCTCGCGCGGTTTCCGATCATCACTTTCCCGCGCAAGACCAAGCCCTACGAGGTCGTGCGCGAGGTGTTCGACCGGCCGGAGTTGCCGCCGATCCGGCTGCACGCCTCCGCTTCGCTCGCGACGGTCATCCACATGGCGGTCGAAGGGCTCGGCGTCGCCGTGATCCCCGATGCCATCGTCGAGAACGAGCTCGCCAATGGCCGGCTGCAACTGCTCGACACCGATCTTGCAATCGCGCCGCTGACCTTCACCGCAAGCTGGCTCGCCTCACCCGATGTCGTCGCCGTGGAGCGCGTCGCCGAGCTGGCTCGGCAGATTGCGCAGAGCAGCCTCGCGGTTGACGCGCCCGCGCTGGCGCGTCATTGAAATAAAGCCGGATTTTCTACCGTCATTCCGGGGCGATGCGCCAGCATCGAACCCGGAATGACAGCGACCAATGGAAGGGACGCATGAGCCGAGCCGCAACCAATCTGCAAATCGATTCCGCCCGTCTCTGGGGCTCCATCCATAAGACCGCGAAATTCGGCGCGACGGCAAAAGGCGGCGTGCGGCGGCTGACACTAAGCAGCGAAGACAAGCAGGTGCGCGACTGGTTCCGCAAGGCGTGCGAGGACACTGGCCTGGAGGTCCATGTCGACTCGCTCGGCTCGATGTTCGGCCTGCGCAAAGGACGCGACATGTCGAAGCTGCCCGTCGGCATCGGCTCGCATCTCGACACGCAGCCCACCGGGGGCAAGTATGACGGCATCCTGGGGACGCTCGGCGCGCTCGAGGTGATCCGTACGCTGAACGACGCCGGCATCGAGACCGAAGCGCCGATCTGCGTCGTCAACTGGACCAACGAGGAAGGCTCGCGCTTCGCACCGGCAATGATGGCGTCCGCCGCTTATGTCGGCGATTTCACCACGGACGACATTTTGTCGCGCAAGGACGCCGAGGGCACCACCGTCGGCCAGGCGCTCGACGGCATCGGCTATCGCGGCGACAAGCCGGTCGGCTTCCAGAAGCTCGGCTGCTTCCTCGAGCTGCACATCGAGCAAGGTCCGATCCTTGAGGCTGAAGGCAAGACCATCGGCGTGGTCGATTCCGGCCAGGGCGTGCTCTGGTACGACGGCAAGATTTCCGGCTTCGAAAGCCATGCGGGATCGACCCCGATGCCGCTGCGGCGCGATGCGCTGGCGACGCTGTCGGAAATCGTGCTGGCGATGGAGGCCATCGCCAGGAAGCACGGGCCGAACGCGGTCGGCACCATCGGCGAAGCCGTGATCGCAAACCCTTCGCGCAACGTCATTCCCGGCGAGATCGCCTTCACCATGGATTGCCGCAGCGCGGACGGCGCCATCATGGATGCGCTCGACCGCGACCTGCGCGCCGCCATTGCCGAGATCGCAGCGCGCCGCAAGGTCGAGGTCAAGATCGACCTCGTCTGGCGCAAGCCGCCGACGCATTTCGATCCCAAGCTCATTGCGGCGGTCGAGAATGCGGCGAAGACGCTCGGCTATTCCTCGCGCCGCATCACGTCCGGCGCCGGCCACGACGCCTGTAATCTCAACACCGTCATGCCGGCGGCGATGGTGTTCGTGCCCTGCAAGGACGGCATCAGCCACAACGAGCTCGAGGACGCGACGCAGCCGGACTGCGCCGCGGGCACCAACGTTCTCATGCATACCGTGCTGGCGATCGCCGGCGTCGCATCCTGACCGGAGAGAACCATGCGCGGAGTTTTCGTCGACGCCAACGAAGCCCTCGCCGTGATCATGGAGCGGCTGGAGATATCAGGCGATCCCAAGGTCCGGATCCACAGGAACCCCGACATCAAGCCCGAGCAATATCCTGAAATCCTTGACGGCGCCGAGATCGCGATCGTCGACCACACCGCACTGCCGACCGATGTCGCGAGGAAATGCACCGGGCTGAAGCATGTCGTCTTCCTCGGCACCGGCGCACGCAGCTACATGAACCCGGAAGAGCTCGCCGAGCTCGGCATCTCCGTGCATCTGATCAAGGGCTATGGCGACACCGCCGTGGCGGAATCCGCGATTGCGCTGATGTGGGCCTCGGCGCGCGTCATCGCGGTGATGGATCGCGAGATGCGTGGCGGCAACTGGCTGCGCGAGGACGGCATGCAGCTCACCGGCAAGACGCTCGGCCTGATCGGCTTCGGCGGCATCGCCGCCGAGGTTGCGCGCATCGCGTCGGGCAGCGGCATGAAGGTGATTGCCTGGAATCGCTCGCCGAAGACCTGTCCTGGCGTTGGGTTCACCGATCTCGACACCGTGCTGGCCAAGAGCGACGTCGTGTCGCTGCATCTGCTGCTCAACGACGAGACGCGCGGCATGATCACGCGCGCGAAGATCCTTGCGATGAAGCGCGGTGTCATCCTCATCAACACCGCCCGCGCCGCGATCGTCGACGAGGCCGCCATGATCGACGCGCTGAAGTCGGGCCACATCCGCCATGCCGGCCTCGACGTCTTCAACATCGAGCCGCTGCCCGGCGATCATCCGCTCACAAAACTGCCGAACGTGACGCTGTCGGCGCATTCGGCCTTCCGCACGCCGGAAGCGAGCGAGAACCTGATTGGCGCGGCGTGGGAGCACTGCCGCCGGATCGTGAAGGGATAAGAGCAATAACAATGGCCGACTACCGCACTATCAAGGCAGAACCACTCACCAATGCCATCCGCGCCATCGTCAAGGCGGGCGGATCTACGGACCGCGAAGCCGAGCTCGTGTCCACCAATCTGGTGGAAGCGAATCTCAAGGGCCACGACTCCCACGGCGTCGGCATGATCCCGCGCTATACCCAGAGCGTCATCAACGGCGGCCTCGCCGTGAACCAGCACGTCAAGATCATGCTCGACACTGGTCCGCTTCTCACCCTCGACGGACTCACCGGCTATGGCCAGGTGATCGGCCATGAAGCGATGGAGCTGGCGGCAGAGCGCGCCAAGCGCAACGGCGTGTGCCTCGTCGGTCTTTCCAACTCGCATCACATCGGCCGCATCGGCCATTGGGCCGAGCAGTGCATCGACCACGGGCTGGTCTCGATCCACTTCGTCAACGTGATCTCACGCCCGATCGTGGCGCCCTGGGGCGGCAGCGATGCGCGCCATGGCACCAACCCGTTCTGCGTCGGCATCCCGCGCAGGGGCAAGGACCCGATTGTGCTCGACTTCGCCACCAGTAGGATCGCGCAGGGCAAGACCCGCGTCGCCCACAACAAGGGCGTCGAACTCGAGCCCGGCACCATTATCGACAATGAAGGCAAGCCCACGGTCAACCCGCGCTACACCGTGATCCCGCCGCACGGCGCTATCCTGCCGTTCGGCGAGCACAAGGGCTCGGGGCTCGCGCTGGTGTGCGAAATCCTGGGCGGTGCGCTCTCGGGCGGACAGGTCGTCAAGGGCCCGTCTGACGGCAAGTACAACGTCCTCAACGGCATGCTCTCGATCGTCATCGATCCGGGCAAGCTCGGCACTGGCGAAAACCTCGCGCGCGAGGTCGAGAGCTTCGTCGCCTGGCACACCGGCTCGCCGCCCGGCCCCGGCGTCGACAAGGTCAAGATCGCCGGCGAACCTGAGCGCGAAACCAAGAAGAGGCGCCTCGCCGAAGGCATTCCGGTCGATCCGACCACCTGGCAGGAGATTCTGGAGGCCGGGAAGAAGTTCGGGCTGGATCAGGCGGCGATCGAGAAGATCGTGGGCTGATCGAGAACGAAGTCCATTGCTCGGAATAGTTCCGGCCGAATGCACAATTGCGCAACGGAGGCTGGACCACGGCGAAACATCGGCTCGCCTGCGGGACGGATTTGAACCAGCCCGCGTTGCCTTGCGACAACGCGGATATCCCGGCTCATTTCCGTCACCGAGGTTCACATGCTCTCCCGTCTCGCAAAGTTCATGTCCGGCACGGGCCGGCCGTCAGGCGCGGCCGACCTCTACCAGCAACGGCTCGCCATCTATGAACGCGAGCTCGACGAACCCGAGCGCACATTCGCTGACAGCGCGGAGCGCCGCATCGACATCCATGCCTTTGGCCGCGATTTCGTGCCGGAGTGCCAGGAGGGCTCCGACGAAGGCTATGTCCTTTTGACCAACGGGATGAGCGAGCAACGGATGCAGGGGACACATGTGGGCGCGAAGCCGCGTGCCGAGCTGATGTGGTACGTCCGCGAGCCAACGCCGGAGATTTGCGACAATCTGCGCTGGCTCGCCAATCTGCCGTTCATCGACACCACCTGGTTCGGCTTCGGTCACCGGGTCGCGTTGCCGAGACCGCCGGTTGCCGGAACGGACTTCGAGACGTTCCTCTTCCTCACGCCGATCATCGGGCCCGACCAGCGGATCGCCGAGGCGCTGGAGATCGCGGGTGATCCGGTGGAAATCTTGACCGTGAACCTGATCTCGCATCAGGAGTTGGCGCTGATCAAGTCCGAGGGACTTGATCCGTTTCTCGATCTGCTCGACGAGAATGATTATCCGCCGATCTTCGATCCGGCGCGGCGGTCGTATGTCTGAGGCTCGCCAAAAATTCCGCTGTCGTCCCGGACAAGCGAAGCGCCGATCCGGGACCCATACGCCGCAGCAGGCGTTTGGCGAAGACAGGCAATGACCATTTCGCGCAACAACAACGGCTGCGGCGTATGGGTCCCGGCTTTCGCCGGGACGACACCGAAGTCTACTGCGCGGGCTCGCCTCAATCCACCATCTCCGCAACGGCCTTGCCGCAAGCGGTGGTGTCGGCGTTGCCGCCGAGATCCTTGGTGCGAAGGGTGCGTTCGGCCAGCGTGCGTTCGATCGCTTCCACGATCGATTTGCCGGCTTCCTTCTCGCCGAGATGTTCGAACATCATTGCGCCCGACCAGATCGCGCCGATCGGGTTGGCGATGCCCTGCCCCGCGATATCGGGGGCCGAGCCGTGCACCGGCTCGAACACCGACGGGAAATCGCCCTCGGGGTTGATGTTGCCTGACGGTGCGATGCCGATGGTGCCGGTGCAGGCCGGGCCGAGGTCGGAGAGGATGTCGCCGAACAGATTGGAGCCGACCACGACATCGAACCAATCCGGATGCAGCACGAAATTCGCCGTCAAGATGTCGATGTGGTACTTGTCCCACTTCACGTTCGGAAACTTCTTGGCCATCGCCTCCACGCGCTCATCCCAATAGGGCATGGTGATGGAGATGCCGTTCGATTTCGTCGCCGAGGTCAGGTGCTTCTTCGGCCGCGACTGGGCGAGCTCGAACGCGAACTTCAGGATGCGATCGACGCCGGTGCGGGTCATCACCGTCTGCTGCGTCACGAACTCGCGGTCGGTGTCCGGGAACATGCGGCCGCCGACGGAGGAATATTCACCTTCCGTGTTCTCGCGCACCACCCAGAAATCGATGTCGCCGGGCTTGCGGTTTGCGAGCGGCGACGGCACGCCGGGCATCAACCGCACCGGGCGCAGGTTGACGTACTGATCGAACTCTCGGCGGAACTTGATCAACGAGCCCCACAGCGAGACGTGGTCCGGAATCTTGGCCGGCCAGCCGACCGCGCCGAAATAGATCGCATCGTGCTTGCCGATCTTCTCCTTCCAGTCGTCAGGCATCATCTGGCCGTGCTTCTCGTAATAGTCCCAGGACGAGAAGTCGAAATGGTCGAAATGCAGGGCAACCCCGTGCTTCTTCGCCGCAGCCTCCAGAACGCGCAGGCCTTCGGGCATCACTTCCTTGCCAATGCCGTCGCCGGGAATGACTGCGATCCGGTATTGTTTCTTGCTCATCGAGAACGTCCTTGGTTGGTTCGGCAGCCGCCGCCTTTTGACCGCATTGCAATGGACCAAACGCGGCGACAGCGCAACGCTGCACTGCAATGTTGACCATGGCGCGGCCGAGCGCCTACTGGTTTGATCCTATTCCTGTCCTGCGAGAGTCCCCCTCATGGATCTGCATCTGCGTGGCAAGCGCGTCCTGATCACGGGCGCCTCCAAAGGCATTGGCGCGGCCGCTGCCGAAGCGTTTGCCGAAGAAGGCTGCCATCTCCTGCTCGCCGCGCGCAGCGGCGACCAGCTCAAGGCGTTGGCGGATCGCCTGCGCTCGGCGCACCAGATCGACGCCGCAACCAGCATCGTGGACTTGCGCAAGGCCGAGGACGTGGCGCGGCTCGCCAGGGAAGCCGCCGACATCGACATCCTCGTCAACAATGCCGGCGACATTCCCGGCGGCTCGATCGACAAGATCGACGAGGCAACCTGGCGGCACGCCTGGGAGTTGAAAGTGTTCGGCTACATCAACCTCACGCGGCAGATCTACGCGCAGATGAAGGCGAAAGGCGGCGGCGTGATCGTCAACGACATCGGCGCGGCCGGCGAGAAATTCGACGCCAATTACATCTGCGGCAGCGCCGGGAATGCCGCGCTGATGGCCTTCACCCGCGCCCTCGGCGGCAAGAGCCTCGCCGACAACATCCGCGTCGTCGGCATCAATCCCGGCCCTGTCGGCACCGATCGCCACGTCACCCTGCTCAAGACCCGAGCAAAGCACCAGTTCGGCGACGAGAACCGCTACAAGGAATTTCAGAAGAGCCTGCCGCTCGGCCGCCCCGCGCATGCGCGCGAGATCGGCGACCTCATGGCGTTCCTGGCGTCGGATCGCTCGGGTTATACCTCGGGGGTGATCTACACGGTCGATGGCGGCATCAGTGCTGGGTGGGGTTAGAGTTTTCCGTCATCGCGAACGTAGCGAAGCAATCCAGAAACGCCCCCGCGGTGAAACACTGGATTGCTTCGCTGCGCTCGCAATGACGATTGAATAAGCATGGGAGTAAACTAATTGTCTCAAGACCTGATCCGCGAAACCGCTTGCACCGTCGTCGACAAATTGCGGTCGGGCGACGTCTCGCCGCTGGAGCTTCTGGACGTGCTGGAGAAGCGGATCAGCGACGTCGACGGCAAGGTCAATGCACTGCCTACACTGTGCTTCGATCGCGCGCGGAATAGCGCGAAGGCGCTGATGCAGAAGCCGGCCGGCGCGCGCGGTCTGCTCGCCGGCCTGCCGGTGCCGATCAAGGATCTCACCGATGTTGCGGGCGTGCTGAACACCCAGGGCTCGCCGATCTTTAGGGATAGCATCCCCGCGAAGTCCGACCTCATGGTCGAGAACCTCGAGGCCAACGGCGCAGTCGTCTACGCCAAGTCCAACACCCCGGAATTCGGCGCCGGCGCCAACACCTTCAACGAGGTGTTCGGTGCGACTCTCAATCCCTGGGATACGTCGAAATCCGCCGCCGGATCCTCCGGCGGGGCGGCGGTGGCACTCGCCACCGGCATGGCCTGGCTCGCGCAGGGCTCCGACATGGGCGGCAGCCTGCGCAGCCCGGCGAGTTTCTGCGGCGTGGTTGGCATGCGCCCGAGCATCGGCCGGGTCGCGCATACACCGAAGGCGGGCATCGATCGCAATCTCGGCGTGCAGGGCCCGATGGCCCGCAACGTCGAGGATCTCGCCCTGCTGCTGGACGCCATGAGCGGCGACTATGCCGCCGATCCCCTGTCGCTGCCGGCGCCTCTGACCTCATTCCTGTCGGCGGCGCAGTCCGGCAAGAAGCCGAAGCGCATCGCCTATTCGCCCGATCTCGGCATCACGCCGGTCGATCCCGAAGTCAAGGCGATCACGCGCAAGGCGGCCGAACGCTTTGCCGAGGCCGGCGCCGTCGTCGAGGAGGCGCATCCGGACTGGCGCGAGGCGCATGAATGCTTCCACGTGCTGCGTGCTTTCGACTTCGCGATCAGCAAGGCGCAACTGCTCCGGACCAAGCGCGACCTGCTCAAGCCCGAGGTGATCTGGAACATCGAGGAAGGCCTCAAGCTCAGCGTCGAACAGCTTGAGCGCGCCGAGGCCCAGCGCGTCGGCGTGACCGCACGCGCGGTGGAATTCTTCAAGACATACGATCTGTTGCTGACGCCGACTACGATCGTGCCGCCCTTCCCGATCGAGCACCGGTATGTCGCGGAATGTGCAGGGAAGAAATTCGAGAACTATGTCGAATGGCTCGGCATCGTCTACGCCATCACGCTCGCCTGCTGCCCGTCGCTGTCACTGCCCTGCGGCTTCACCGCCTCGGGGCTGCCCGTCGGCGTGCAGGTCGTCGGCGCGCCGCGCGGGGACGCGCAGGTGCTCGCGGGCGCGAAAGTGCTTGAGGACATTCTGGGCCTGCGCGGGACGACGCCGATTGAGCCGAAGGTGAGGGCATAAGGTACGCGGCACCGGCGGGAGTTTGGCTGCCCCCGGTGCCCGCCTCCCCGCCGTCAAACCGTTGGTGCGTGGCCGGTCACCATGCCATCGACCGCCCAGGCAAGATCCTAATCGTTCGCCTTCGGGCCGCCGTGGTACTGATGCGTATCATAGTCCGCTTCTTCGGCCATGACTGCGTTGGCCATGGAGCCCGATTGGATCTGCGACATCCGGACGGCGGTTTCCGAATTCGCATAGGGATGGTGCACCACGTCGCGGGCAGCAGCGGCGGAGCAAAGCGCGACCAGAAGGGCCGACGCGGCGAGAACAGACTTCATCATGATTCGACGTGCCTCTCGTTGAGCCCCATCAGCAAATAGGAGATGGCTTTCGCAATGTAGGATTCCCAGTCGGGATCCGGGCACGCATTATAGGCGCCGCATAAGCATTCCCTCGTCCAGGGTCACCTCGCGCCGGTGTGAGCCTCGAGGCTTCGGCTGTAGCGCGACATCGCAAAGCAAAAGACAAAGTAGATCGCGGCGACGAAGATGTAGACCTCGACCGAGAACTGCTGCCAGGCGGGATCGATGATCGCGGTTTTCGCGGTCGTCAGCAGGTCGAAGATGCCGATGATGAGAACGAGGCTGGTGTCCTTGAAGAAGGCGATGAAGGTGTTGACCAGCGGCGGGATGACGTGCCGGATCGCCTGCGGCAGGATGATCAGCCGGTTCTTGCGCCAGTACGAGAGTCCCAGCGCGTCGGCCGCCTCATATTGCCCCCGGGGCACGGCCTGGAGACCGCCGCGGATGACCTCGGCAAGATAGGCACCTGCGAACAGGATGATCGCGATCTGGGCCCGCAGCAGCTTGTCGATGTTGAATCCACTGGGCATGAACAGCGGAAACATCACGCTCGCCATGAACAAGAGGCTCACCAGCGGAACGCCGCGGATCAGCTCGACATAGAGCACGCTGAGCGAGCGGATTGCCGGCAGCTTTGATCGCCGGCCGAGCGCGACGAGAATGCCGAGCGGGAAGCCGAAGGCAAGACCGAACGTCGCCAGGATCAGCGTGACCGGCAATCCGCCCCAGCGATCCTGCGAGACAAAAGAGAGTCCGAGCACCCCACCCCACATCAGCACGCTGATCAACCCGGGCGCACCGATCCAAACGAAAACGAGTTCGCGCCGCCACAGGGCACGGCGGGTCGAGAGATAGAACAGCGCGATGAACAGCAAGACCGACAATGCCGGTCGCCACTGCTCGTCGAACGGATAGGTGCCGAACAGGATGAAGCGGTACTTTTCGGGAATGATCGCCCAGCAGGCGCCGAGGCCGCGCACTGCGCGGCAGGCACTGGAATCGTTGGCGGGCGTGAACCAGACCGCATTGGCGATGCCCCATTGTATGAAGCTGATCACGCCCTTTGCGAGCACCGCCAGCAGCACGATCGTGAGGATGCCGTTCGGGATCGACGAGAACAAATTGGTGCGGAGCCAGCGCAGCACAGGATTGCCAATTTGCGGGCGGCGCGCGGCACGCGGCACGTCCGGCATATCCGTGATCGCCGTCATCCTCAGCGCTCCACCAGCGCGATACGCGCGTTGTACCAGTTCATGAAGAAGCTGATCCCGAGGCTGATGGTCAGAAACACCGCCATGATCAGCGCGATCGCCTCGATCGCCTGCCCGGTCTGGTTCAGCGTGGTGTTGGCGATCGAGACCACGTCCTGGTAGCCGATCGCAACCGCGAGCGAGGAGTTCTTGGTCAGGTTCAGATATTGGCTCGTCATCGGCGGCACGATCACGCGTAGCGCCTGCGGCAGGATGATCTGCCGCAGCATGAGGCTGCGACGCAGGCCGAGCGCGTTGGCGGCGTCCCACTGTCCGCGCGGCACCGACTGGATGCCGCTACGCACGATCTCGGCGATGAAAGCCGAGGTGTAGGTGACGAGCGCGATCAGCAGCGCGAAATATTCCGGCGCCAGCGTCAGTCCGCCGACGAAGTTGAAGCCGCGCAGCTCGGGCCATTCGATGGTCCAGGATACGCCGAGCAGCACGAACACCACCGCAGGCAACGCAATCAGCAGCGCAACCGCAAAGGGCCACGCCGGCCGCGGCTTGCCGTCGCGCATCTGCTGCGCGACGAGCCATCGCCGGATGACATAGAGCACCGCGCAACCCAGCGCCGCAGTGCCGAGCACTGCGAGCTGAGGCGGACCGAACGGGATCGCCGGCAGGATCAGGCCGCGATTGGAGAGGAACACACCTTCGACAGGTCGCCACGCGGCGCGTGCCGCCGGCAACGCCTGCATCAATACGTACCAGAACAGGAGCTGAAGCAGCAGTGGGATGTCGCGAAGAGTTTCGACATAGACGGCCGCGAGCCGCGACAACAGCCAGTTGCTCGACAGCCGTGAGATCCCGATCAGCGTACCCAAAATCGTCGCGAGCACGATACCGATCACGGCGACGCGCAAGGTGTTGGCGACGCCGACGACGAAGGCCCAGAAATAGGTGTCTCTCGGATTATAGGGGAGCAGGCTGTCGGCGATGGGCATGCCGGCTTCGCGGCCGAGGAAGGCGAAGCCGGTCGTGATGCGGCGGGCCGAGAGGTTGGTGACGGTGTTGGACCAGAGGAAGGCGATGACCGCGACCGCGATGCCGACCACCAGGACCTGCCAGACCAGGCCCTTCAGCTCGCGACGCCCGAAGGCACCGAAGAAGCGGCGGCGCGGCGGCGGTCTCGGCGCATCTGACGTCACAGCACAAAAATCCTTCTAAAAGGCAGCGATTTCCGGCAGCGCACGTCAACTGTTGCACCAAAACCCAATCCATGCAACAAATGTTTCATGGCCGAGCCCGCGAAATCCTCGCCGCTGAGCGAGCTGCGTATTGCATTGCCATCGCTCCCGATGCGCCTGCAGGAGGTCGGACGCTTCGTCGCCGCCAACGACTACGACGCCACCACCCGTTCGATGCGCGATCTCGCGGCGGAAGCCGGCGCCGATCCCGCCGCGTTCACGCGACTTGCAAAGGCCATCGGCTATTCCGGCTGGGACGAGTTGCGCGCGGCGCTGACCGAGGCGCGGCGGCCGTCGCAGACCGCGCCCTTCTCCGGCCGCACAAGAGGTCGTCGCCACGGCCCGCATGCCGATGTCGCGCTCATCACCGACAAGCTTGAGGCCGAGGCCGCCGGCCTTCCGCGGATCCCGGCGCAGCCGATTGCGGAAGCGGCTCGCGCGCTGCACGACTCCAGGAGGATATGGATCGCAGGCTTTCGAAGCTGCCGCAGCGTCGCGGAATTGCTGAACTACGAGCTGCGTTTGTTCCGGCCCGAACAGGTGCAACTCGTCGGCACGTCCGGGCCCGACGATCTCGATCTTGGCGCGTTCCGCCCCGGCGAGGCTGTCATCGTCATCGGCTTCCTGCCCTACACGCATGCCAGCGTCCGGGTCGCTCAAGCCGCCTATCGCGCCGGAGCAACGTTGATCGCGATCGCGGATAGCCTCTCGGCACCGATGGCCGAGGGCGCCGACCACGTGCTGCTGTTCGAGGCGGCGTCCTCTCCCGGCTTCTTTCCCAGCCTCACCGGCGCGATCGCGATCGCGCAGTCGCTCGCGGCGGTCACGTTCTCGCTCGGCGGCGTTGCCGCGAAGAAACGCCTGGAAAGTACCGAGGCGCGGCTCGCTGCGGCCGCCACTTACGTCCCAGAGAAAGGTTGACCCATGGCCGCTCGCACCAGCCGCGTGCTGCACCGCTCGTTGCGCGAAACCCCGCCCAAGGCGATCGGCGGCGAAGGCGTCTATCTCTTCGCCGAGGACGGACGGCGCATCATCGATGCCTCCGGCGGCGCGGCGGTCTCCTGCCTCGGGCACCAACACCCACGCGTCATCGCGGCGATGACGAAGCAGGCTTCGACGCTGGCTTACGCCCACACCGCCTTCTTCTCGTCCGAGCCGGCCGAGGCGCTCGCCGAAACGCTGGTCGGCCATGAGCCCGGCGGGCTCGCCTACGCCTATTTCGTCAGCGGCGGATCGGAGGCCATCGAGGCCAGCATCAAGCTCGCGCGGCAGTATTTCATCGAGCGCAGTGAGCCGCAGCGGCAACATTTCATCGCGCGGCGACAGAGCTATCACGGCAACACGCTCGGCGCGCTGGCCGCCGGCGGCAATGCCTGGCGTCGGGCGCCCTATGCGCCGCTGCTGTCAGCCGCTTTCAGCCACGTGACGCCGGCCTTCGCCTATCACGAGAAACGCGAGGGCGAGTCGGATGCGCAGTTCGTCGCGCGTCTTGCCGCCGAGCTCGAGGCCGAGTTCCAGCGGCTTGGACCTGACACCGTGGCGGCATTCCTCGCCGAGCCTGTCGTCGGCGCCACGGTAGGCGCCGTGACCGCGCCCGACGGCTACTTCAAGGCCGTGCGCGAGATCTGCGACCGGCATGGCGCGCTGCTGATCCTCGACGAGGTCATGAGCGGCATGGGCCGCACCGGCACCACGCACGCCTGGGAGCAGGAAGGCGTCGCGCCCGACATCCAGGCCATTGCGAAGGGCCTCGGCGGTGGCTATCAGCCGATCGGCGCGATGCTGGCGAGCGGCAAGATCATCGACACCATCCGATCAGGCTCGGGCGCGTTCCAGCACGGGCACACCTATCTGGCGCATCCCCTCGCCTGCGCGGCCGCGCTCGCGGTGCAAAGCGTTATCCGCGAGGACGGCCTGCTCGATCGCGTCAAGGAACGCGGCAAGCAACTCGAGCAACGGCTGACCGAACGCTTCGGCAATCACCGCCATGTCGGCGACATCAGGGGCCGCGGGCTGTTCTGGGCGATCGAGCTCGTCGCCGATCGCGCCAGCCGCGCCTCGTTCGATCCGGCGCTCAAGCTGCACCAGAAGATCAAGGCGGAGGCGCTCGCCAACGGGCTCGGCTGCTATCCCGGCGGCGGAACCGTCGACGGGGTGCGCGGGGATCACGTGCTGCTGGCGCCGCCCTTTATCGCTTCCGCGGACGAGATCGACCTGATCGTCGACAGGCTCGGCACGGCCGTCGACAACGTGTTGCGTAGTGTCAATCACTGAGGGGAGAGTAGCATGATGAGGAAAGTGGTTATCGTAGCCGGCGTGCTTGCGGCATCGACGGTCGTCGCGTCAGCGGCGACGCTCGACACGGTGAAGAGCCGCGGCACGCTGGTGTGCGGCGTCAGCGCCGGCTTCGCCGGCTTCTCCGCACCGGACTCGCAGGGCAATTACAAGGGCCTCGACGTCGACTATTGCCGCGCGCTTGCGGCCGGCGTGCTCGGTGACGCCAACAAGGTGCGTTACGTCTCGCTGACCGCGCAGAACCGCTTCACCGCGCTGCAATCGGGCGAGATCGACGTACTCTACCGCAACTCGACCCAGACCTATTTGCGCGGCGTCACGCTGGGCCTCCGCCAGGGCCCGATCAACTTCTACGACGGCCAGGGCTTTGTCGTGAAGAAGGACCTCGGCGTGAAGGAGCTGAAGGACCTCAAGGGTGCCACTGTCTGCGTCGCGCAGGGCACCACGCATGAGGTCACGCTGGGCGATTACGGCCGCGCCAACGGCATCGACTGGAAGCCGCTGGTGTTCGACCGCGTCGACACCATGTACCAGACCTTCTTCGGCGGCCGCTGCGATGCCATGACCCAGGACGCTTCCGCGCTCGCCGGCGCCGTGACGACCGCGGCACCGAACCCGGCCGATTACGTCGTGCTGCCGCAGACCATCAGCAAGGAGCCGCTCGGCCCATTCACCCGCAATGGCGACGAAGTCTGGAGCGACATCATCACCTGGCTGCATTACGGCCTGATCGAGGCCGAGGAGCTCGGCGTCACGCAGGCCAATGTCGAGGAGATGGCGAAGTCGCAGACGCCTGCGATCCAGCGGCTGTTAGGGGCCTCCGGCGATCTGGGCTCGCGGCTCGGCCTCGACAACAAATGGCTGGTCACCGCGATCAAGGCCACTGGCAATTACGGCGAGATCTACGAGCGCAATGTCGGCAAGGCGAGCCCGCTCAAGCTCGATCGCGGCCTCAACGGCCTCTGGAGCAAAGGCGGGTTGATGTACGCCATTCCGTTCAAGTAAGGAGTTCGCCTGTACCCGCTTGCCTCTCCCCGCTTGCGGGGAGAGGCAGAAGAGACATCCCATGCGCATCGCCCTGATCCACGCCCTTAAACACTCCATCGCGCCGATCGAGGCGGCGTTCGCCACGGCATGGCCCGAGGCACGGCTGATGAACCTGCTCGACGACAGCCTGTCGGCGGACCTGACGCGCGAGGGCGCACTCAACGACGCCATGACCGAGCGCTTCCTAGCGCTCGGCGATTACGCCGCAGCGACGGGGGCGGACGGAATCCTGTTCACCTGCTCCGCCTTCGGGCCCTGCATCGAAGCGGTCGCGCGCGCACATGCACCGATGCCGGTGCTGAAGCCGAACGAGGCGATGATTGAACGTGCCGTGACCATGGGTCAGCGCATCGGCCTGCTCTCGACCTTCCCGCCGACCCTGGCCTCGATGCCGCCGGAATTTCCTGGTTCCGTTCAAGTCGTGCCAAAACTCGCCGAGGGGGCACTGGCGGCGCTCGACCGCGGCGACCGCGCCACGCACGACCGGCTGATCACCGAAGCTTCGCGCGATTTGCGCGATTGCGACGTCATTGCGCTTGCGCAGTTCAGCATCGCAGGCACTGCGCCGCTGGTTGTGGAAGCCACCGGCTGCCCGGTCGTGACCACACCGGACAGCGCGGTCGACAAGCTGAAGAGGCTGTTGAAGGCAGAGGCTTAGGCACCATTCTTCTTACGACGGCGGGCATGCCTAATCGCGACCGCCAGAGCGGCCTTCGTTTCGCTGACGAAATCCTCGATCAGCTCCTCGCGCGTGGCATGCGCCGCCTCGCCGGTGAAAAGGCCCTGCTCGGCCAGCATCACCACGCCGTGCAGCGCCGCCCAGATCTTGAGCGCTTGCCGCTCGCGCAAGTAGCCGACCGCCGGAGCCTCCAGGGCCTCGATCACGAGCGCAAAGGTCTCGCGCGTGGCCTCGTGCAGCTCGCTGCCCTTGGCCGCGCATGACACGGTGCGCGAGGCGAACATCAGCCGGTAGACGCCGTTACGTCGCAGACCGAAATCGAGCGTGGCTAGCGCGAGCCGCGACAGCTTCGATTGCTTCGACAGTCCCGCCATCGCCTCCCGCAGGATTGCACTGAGCTGCCGGAACGCCTCCGCCGTCACCGCCGCGATCAAGGCCTCGCGGTCGGCGAAATGCCGGTATGGCGCCGGCTGCGAGACGCCGAGCTGCTTGGCCAGCGCCTTGATGCTGATCGCCTCGGCGCCGCCCCGCTCCGCTTCGCGCAGCGCGGCCTTGATCAAGGCATCGCGGAGATCGCCATGGTGGTAGGTCTTCTCGGGCTTGCGAGCGAGTTGTGAACGCATCTTGAAGCGAAGCCTATAAGTTTGCGCTTGACAGGGGAAGCCTGCCGCGAATGTAATAGGATATAACTTAGACAAAGCCCAAACGAGGACACGCGCCGCCTTCGGGTCCGCGCGCACGACCGAGGAAGCCGCAATGGCAGAGCGACTGAGGGTTCACGTCGATCCCGACAAATGCCAGGGCCACGCCCGCTGCAAGGCGCTCGCGCCGGAGCTGTTCGAGCTCGACGAATACGGCAACGCCCACGAAGCCGGAGACGGCACCGTTCCGCCGGGTCTGGAAGACAAGGCCTGGCTTGCCAAGTCCAATTGTCCGGAAATCGCAATCGATGTGATCGAGGAGTAACGCGCCTTCCGCGCATTGTGCGTGCCTGCAGCGAACACGAGCCCCTGGGGATTCCGACATGTCCGACGTCAGCCAGCCCGCCGCTCATCCGCCCGTGACCGACTGGGTCCACGATTTCGACCACACCGATCCGCAATGGACCGACGACCCCTTCCCGATCTGGGACGAGCTGCGCGCCGCAAGCCCGGTCGTGCATACGAACCGCTTCCTCGGCTGCTATCTGCCGACGACCTATGAGGCGGTGCGCGAGATCGCCAACGACAGCGAGCATTTCTCCTCACGCCGCATCATCGTCCGCGATGTGCGTAACGAAATTGCCAAGAACGCGGCTCCGCCGATCACCTCCGATCCGCCCGTGCACAAGCCGGCCAAGCAATTGCTGCTGCCTCCGTTCACGCCGGACGCGATGAAGAAGCTCGAGCCGCGGGTCCGCGCCATCTGCAACGAGCTGATCGACGGCTTCATCGCCGAGAAGAGCGTGGACGCGGCGGCGCGCTACACGAAGCACATTCCGGTGCGCGCGATCGCGCACATGCTCGGCATTCCCGAAAGCGACAGCGACCTCTTCGTCAACTGGATCCACATGATCCTGGAGCTCGGCATCAAGGACGAAACCAAGCTGCTCCAGGCCGTCCAGGAGATGAGCGCTTATTTCAGCGCCCATATCGAGGCGCGCAAGAACAAGCCGACCGACGATCTGATCTCCTATCTGATGAATGCCAGGGACAAGGAAGGCAATCCGCTCGAGGACTCCCACGTGCTGGGCTCGCTGCGCCTGCTCCTGATCGCCGGCATCGACACCACCTGGAGTGCGATCGGCTCCTCGCTCTGGCATCTTGCGAAAACGCCGGCCGATCGCGAGCGGCTGATCGCCGAGCCTGGACTGATCCCGACCGCGGTGGAAGAGCTGCTGCGTGCCTATTCGCCGGTGACCATGGCCCGCGAGGTGGTCAAGGAGACCACGATCTCCGGCTGCCCGGTGAAGGCGGGCAACATGGTGCTCTTGTCCTTCCCGGCCGCGAACCGCGATCCCAAGATGTTTCCGGACGCTGACAAAGTCGTGATCGACCGCCGGGAGAACCGCCACGCCGCCTTCGGTCTTGGTATTCACCGCTGCGTCGGTTCCAACCTTGCACGCATGGAGATGCAGGTTGCACTGGAGGAATGGCTGAAGCGGGTTCCCGACTTCGCCCTCGACCCGGCAGGCACCGTGACCTGGTCGCAAGGCACGGTCAGAGGCCCCCGCCAGTTGCCATTTCTGCTGGGAAAGGCGATGTAGACCTCTCCAAACATGCGGAAAGGCCGGACGTGACTGAGCAAGCAATCCAACCGGCCTCCGACCACCTTGACCTCGCCGACGCCCAGCGGCGGATCAAGGCGATCTTCATCGGCTCGATCGGCAATCTCGTCGAGTGGTACGATTTCTACGCCTATACGGCATTTGCGCTTTACTTCGCTCCCGCATTCTTCCCCGGTAACGACCCTGTCGTCCAGCAACTGAACGTCGCCGTCGTATTCGCGGCGACTTTCCTGATGCGGCCTCTGGGCGGCTGGTTCTTCGGCTATCTCGCCGACCATTTCGGCCGCCGCATCTCGCTCACGCTGTCCGTCGTCTTCATGTGCTTCGGCTCGCTGATCATCGCGCTGACGCCGACCTATGCCACGATCGGCTTCGCCGCACCGGTGATCCTGGCGCTCGCCCGCGTCATCGAGGGCCTGAGCCTCGGCGGCGAATACGGTGCCAGCGCCACTTACCTCAGCGAAGTCGCCGACCCCAAGCACCGCGGCTTCTATTCCAGCTTTCAGTACGTGACGCTGATCGGTGGCCAGCTCACCGCGATCATCGTGCTGCTGCTCCTGCAAAAGGTCTTCCTCACGCCGCAGGAGCTGAAGGACTGGGGTTGGCGTATCCCCTTCGCGATCGGCGCAGCGCTTGCGATCTTTGCCGCGGTGATGCGGCGCGGCCTGCACGAGACGGAGGCGTTCGAGGAAGCCAAGAAGGTGGTGAAGCCGACCGGCTCGATCGCCAACCTGCTGCGTTATCCGCGCGAGCTGCTGCTCGTGGTTGGTCTCACCGCCGGCGGCACCGCGGCGTTCTACACTTTCACCACCTACATGCAGACCTTCGTCAAGCTTTCGGTCGGGCTGACCGAAGACCAGACCACTTTCGTGATCTTCGGCACGCTGATCTTCGCGACCATCCTCCAGCCGATCTATGGCGCGATCTCCGACAAGATCGGACGCAAGCCGCTACTGATCTTCTTCGGTGTCGCCGGCACGCTCGCGACGGTGCCGCTGTTGATGACGCTGAAGGAGACCAAATCGCCCTTCATCGCATTCATCCTGATCTGCGCCGCCTGGCTGTTCGTCGCCGGCTACACCTCGATCAACGCGGTGGTGAAGGCCGAGCTGTTCCCGACCAATGTCCGCGCGCTCGGCGTCGGCCTGCCCTATGCCATCACGGTCTCGATCTTCGGCGGCACGGCGCCGGCGATCGCGCTCTATTTCAAGAGCATCGGGCGCGAGGAATGGTTCTATTTCTATCTTGCCGGCATCATCTGCCTGTCGCTGATCATCTATGCTACCATGCGCGACACCAAGCACGCCTCCGCGATGCATCGGCACGAGTAGACCATGGCCGACGAGACGCCCTTCGACAGCAAGCTGACGCGCACCAAGGAGAAATGGGCGCGTGAGGGCCGCTTTCTCACAGGGAAGATCACGCGGCCGGAGGACGAGAGGCTGCCGCCCGGCCAGCACCTCACCAAGGACTGGCCTGTGCTCGATCTCGGCGTCGTGCCCCCTGTGTCGCGCGAACGCTGGCGGCTCGACGTCTATGGCGCGGTCGAGACGCCCGTGTTCTGGACATTCGCCGAATTCGCCGCGCAGAAGCAGGTGTGGTTCACCTCCGACATCCATTGCGTGACGACTTGGTCGCGCTACGACAACGAGTGGGAAGGGCTCGCGACACGTGAACTGCTCGCGGCCTGCCAGCCGCGCGAGGATGCGCGCTTCGTCGTGCTCCATTCCTACGACGGCTACACCACCAATCTCGCGCTGGAAGACTTTGCCGCCGAGGATGCGCTGCTCGCCCATAGCTGGTCGGGTCAGCCGTTGACGGAGGAGCATGGCGGCCCTGTGCGGCTGGTCGTGCCGCAACTGTATTTCTGGAAGAGCGCCAAATGGCTCCAGGCGATCGAGTTCCTGACCGAGGATGCGCCGGGCTTCTGGGAAGTCCGTGGCTATCATAACCGTGGCGATCCCTGGGCCGAGCAGCGCTATTCAGACGATTGATTTTAGGCAACGACGGGGGAAGCCCATGCCGACGGAACGTTTTCAATTCACCGGCGAAGGCGGCCATCAGCTTTCAGCAGCGCTCGAACTGCCGGACGGTGAGCCCGCGGCCTTCGCACTGTTCGCGCATTGCTTCACCTGCGGCAAGGACACGCTGGCGGCCAAGCGCATCGCGGTCGCGCTTGCCGCCAAGGGTATCGCGGTGCTGCGGTTCGACTTCACCGGGCTCGGCTCCAGCGAGGGCGATTTCGCCAATTCCACGTTCTCCTCCAACGTTACCGATCTCGTGCGCGCGGCCGATCATCTGCGCAGCGTCCGCAAGGCGCCGTCGGTCCTGATTGGCCACAGCCTCGGCGGCGCGGCGATCCTCGCGGCAGCGGGACAAATTCCGGACGCCAAGGCGGTCGTGACCATTGCAGCGCCGTCCGATCCGGCCCACGTCACCGGTCTCTTTAGGGAGCATCTCGACAACATCCGCACCCAGGGCGAGGTCGAAGTCTCGCTCGCCGGACGCCCGTTCCGGATCAAGCGCGAATTCCTCGACGACATCGCCGAGCACGAGCTGATGAAGGACATCACCGGCTTGCACAAGGCGCTTCTCGTGATGCATTCACCCGTCGACGACACCGTCGGCATCGACAATGCGACAAAGATTTTCGTCGCAGCAAAACATCCCAAGAGCTTCGTCTCGCTCGACCACGCCGACCATCTACTGACGAAACCGGCCGACGCTCTCTACGCGGCCGACGTAATCGCGGCCTGGGCAAGCCGCTACATCGACACTGCAAGGCCCGCGAAAACGATGGATCTCGCCGAAGTACCGCGCAAGGTGGTGGTGCAGGAGACCCGCAAGAGCAAATTCAACCAGATCATCACCATCGGGCCACATCATCTGGTGGCGGACGAACCGGTGACCGCGGGCGGCGAGGATGCCGGACCCGGGCCCTATGATTTCCTTCTCGCCGGCTTGGGCGCCTGCACCTCCATGACCATGCGCCTCTATGCCGACCGCAAATCGCTGCCGCTCGATCGCGTCACAGTCTCGCTGAAACATTCCAAGATCCATGCCAAGGACTGCGCGGAGTGCGAGACGCGCGAGGGCATGCTCGACCAGATCGAGCGCGACATCGCGATGGACGGCGCGCTCGATGCCGAGCAGCGCAAGAAACTGATGGAGATCGCCGACAAATGCCCGGTGCACCGGACGTTGACGTCGGAGATCCGCATCGTGACGAAGGCGGTGGACTAGCGCATTATTGTTTGAGCATGATCTTTTCGGAAAACCGCCTCACACTCTTCCGGATCATGCCCTAGAAGCACGACGCCATCGTCCGCAACGCCGCGCTGATCTCGTTCTCTCGCCACGCCGCAAAGCCGAGCAGCAGGCCATGATCGCGCGGCTTGCCGAGCGCCAGGCTCGACAGGGCTCGCGTCACAACGCCCGCCGCAACGAGCCGCTTCACCACCGCCTGATCGGCACGACCACGCTTGAGACGAGCCACGAGCTGGATTCCGCCCGAGGGCACTTCGGCCGAAAGCACCTCGCCCAGATGATGCTCGAGTCCCTCAACGAGGTGATCGCGGCGCGCGTGATAGAGTCGGCGCATGCGACGCAGATGCGCCAGGAAGTGCCCATCGCTGATGAATTCAGCCAGCGCTTCCTGGATGTGACTGGCGGCGATCAGCCCCATGTGCCGCTGCGCGATCTCCAAGGTGCCGACCAGCGCCGGCGGCGCGACGAGATAGCCAAGCCGGATATCGGACGTCATCGCCTTCGAGAAGGTGCCGACATAGAACACACGGCCGTGCGCGTCGAGCCCCTGCAGGGCCGGCACCGGCCGGCTGTCGTAGTGGAATTCGCCGTCGTAATCGTCCTCCACGATCCAGGTCTTGCCGGGCCGGCTTGTCCTGAGAAACTCGGTGCGGCGCTCCAGCGACATCAGCCGCCCGGTTGGGTGCTGATGCGACGGCGTCATGAAGACGAGCTTTGGCGCAAGTACGTCCGGCATCCGCTGCATGCCCTGCTCGTCCAGCTCCACGCCGATCACGCGCGCACCGGACCCACGGAAGGCAGCCGCGGCGCCGGGATAGCCGGGATCCTCGACCCAGACCTCGTCACCTGGCGTAATGAGCACGGCCGCGATCAAGGTCAACGCAGCCTGTGCACTTGGCAGGATCATGATCTGCTCTGCGGTGGCGCGGACACCCCGGCTGGTCGCCAGATAATGCGCCAGCGCCTCACGCAGCCGCGTCCGGTTCACCGGGCCGAGCTCGCGCTTGACGGCACGCACGGCACTGCCGCGCAAGCAGCGCGCCCAGATCTCGTTCGGAAACTCCCTGAAATCGCCGTGCCCCGGACGTAACGGCCTGAGCGGTGCCTGATAGGACATCGGCCAGTCAGTCTGCTTGAGCTTCGACGCCCAGGGCGAGAGCCGCGGCTTGACAGGGCGGATGCTCGAAGCGACGGCGCCCGCCCCTTCGGCGCGCTCATCGCCGTCGATCGTCACCACCGCCCGGCGCCCGTGTGACGCCGTCAAATATCCCTCGGCAGCGAGTTGCTCGAACGCATAGGTGACGGTGTTGCGCGAAACGCCAAGCTCACTCGCAAGCCGGCGGCTCGACGGCAACACGTAACCTTTGCCCAGGCTTCCGGCAGCGATCAGGTTTCGAAGCCGGCTCGTCAATTGGACGACCAGGCCCTCATCGCCGGCCCGCTTCAGGTTGATCAGGCCGGAGATCATGCTTTCCGAAACTGGCACCTTATTCCTTTTCGATCTGGCACTTTTTCAGGTGCCAAATGGGATGCTATCCGCCGTACCGGACTGCTTCAAGGATTTTACGATGAACTCCCTTTCGCCTCGCGCGGCCATCGGTCTGTTCCTCATCGTCGTGCTAGCCTGGGGCGTGAACTGGTCGGTCACGAAACAGCTCGTGCAGTTCCTTCCGCCACTGTGGACGTCAGCGATCCGGAGCTGGATCGCGCTGGCTGGATTGATCGTGATCCTCGGACTGAGCAAGAATCTGGTGATCCCGGAGCGGCACGACATTCCGGTGATCCTGAGCGTGGCGCTGCTGCACATGACGGTGTTCTCGGTCCTTGTTGCGGCCGGCGTGCGCTTCCTGCCCGCGAGCAAGGCCATCGTGCTCGGTTACACCACCCCACTCTGGGTCGCGATCGCCGCGCCCTTGCTGGGAAAGGATACGCTGACCGCGTCAAAGCTCGCCGGCGCCCTGCTCGGATTGATAGGCCTTGCCGTGATCCTGAATCCGGCGTCGATCGACTGGACCAATGACAACGCTGTCCTCGGCGCCGGCATGGTCATCCTGGCCGCGATCTCCTGGGCGGCGAACATCATCTATATCCGCGCGCATCGCTGGATCGCCTCGCCGCTCCAGCTCCTGATCTGGCAGGTGCTCGTCGCGACAATCGTGCTGTCAGTCAGCGCGACGGTCGTCGATGGACTGCCTCACGCGGAATGGTCGTGGAAGCTCGTTCTGCTGTTCCTGTACTCGGGGCTGATCGGAACGGCGCTGGCCTATTGGGCGATGTCGATGGTCAACAAGAGCATTTCGGCCCTGACGACCTCGCTCGGCACCACCGGGACGCCGCTGGTCGGTATCGCCAGTGCTGCGATCCTGCTGGGCGAACCTATCGACATGAGCCTTGCTGTCGCGGCCGGACTGATCGTCACCGGCATCGGCCTTGCGACGCTGGGCGACCGGATGCTGCGCGGTCAGGCCACGGCAAGCAGCTGAACGCGCAGCGCGCCGCGCAGGCCCGCCGTGGTACCGAGAACGATGCCGGCAACCGCGACGAACGAGCCCAGCGCAAGCGTCGATAGGCCGGTCAGCCCCTGCCCGATCGAGCAACCAAACGCCATCACGCCGCCGATGCCCATCAGCGCGGCGCCACTGCCTGAGCGCAGCATGTGGCGCGGCGAGGAATAGCCTTCGAGGTGGAAACGGCCCGTGGCGAGCGCCGTGACCAGACTCCCGGCAAATACGCCTGCGACCGTAGCGATGCCGAAATTGAGCGTGAGGCCAGTCGAGAGCATCGCGTATTGCAGGCTATCGGCGATCGGCGCGATGAAGGTGAGCGAAGCCACCGGTACCGGATTGAAGTCGTCAGCACCGAGAGAGCCGGTGACGAACCAGCCACCGGCGACGAGCAGGCCGACGATGACGCCCGCTGCGATCTGGCCCGGCGAGCGTCGAAACGCCGGATGCGCGAAAGCGAACAGGATCAGCGCGACCACGACCACGGCAGCAGCGAGCACACGCGAAACCGGTTCAGCGGCACCAAGCGCTGCCAGCAGCGACGGCAGCGAATTTGCGTTGACGGTCGTTTGCGACGCCTGAACCAGCGCAATGCGTGCTGGCGCGATCAGCCCCTTGAGCGTCATCTGCGCCGCGATGGCAAGCACGATCACGACGACGAAGGAGCGGAGATTGCCGCGCCCGAACAGCACCAGCGCCCGCGAGCCGCAGCCGTTCGACAACACCATGCCATAGCCGAACAGCAGACCACCGAGGAACAACACAGGCACTGAAAAAGATTGTTGCAGGTAGATCGATTTGCCGAGATCGACCGTGCCGCTGCCCGCCAAAAACTGGCTGACGGCGATCGCAACGGCCATCGCCAGCGCATAGGTGCGCACCAGCCGCCCATCCCCCTCCGCGAGCCAGCCGCGCATGCTGCTCATCAGGCAGAAGCCGCTGAGCAGGCCGACGGCACCGTAGATCAGGCCAATGACGAGGCCGGCGAGGATGACGAGTTGGGTGGACTCCATCGGTGGCCCTCAGGTCTCTCGCCATTCTCCGTCATTGGGAGCGCAGCGAAGCAATCCAGACTGCCGCCGTGGAAAGATTCTGGATTGCTTCGCTGCGCTCCCAATGACGAGTCTCATGGCCGCAGGACCACCCTGTCTCGAGACGAGCCGGCGACCGCAACATAGGCCTCCTTTGCGCGTTCCAGCGGATAGACGGCATCCGCCTTGATCGGGAACGGCTTCAGGTGCCCGCTCGCAAAGCCCGCGCCGAGCTCCCGCAGCACCGCGCCTGTTGTGGCCGAGGACAGGCCGAGCGTGTCGATGCCGACATAGGTGTGCTGGCCGCGGTAGAATTCGAGAATGTTGAACTGCACGATGCGGTCGATCGCGGCGATCAGGATCTGGCGGCCGCGGAGTGCTAGCGACTTGTGCGCCGCCTGGAAATAGGGATCGCCCACCGTGTTGAAGACGATGTCGGCGCCTTTGCTACCAGTCACTTCGCGGACGCGCGCGGCGACGTCGAGCGCGGAGGCATCGATCACCTCGATTGGCGCATTGGTGTGGCCTTCATAGGCTTCCGCCTTGCGCACCACGCCAATGACGCGCGCCCCCTGCCAGGTCGCGATCTGCACGGCGGCCTGGCCGACCTTGCCGTTGACACCGAACACCAACACGGTCTCGCCGTTCTTCGGTACGCCGGCACGGCGAAAGCCTTCCATCGCCGTGACGAAGGGAACGCCGATACCGGCGGCTTCCTCCCAGGACACCGTCGCCGGTTTCTCGACCACGGCATCGGCTTCGACCACGAGATGGGATGCGTGAGTGCCGTCGCGGCGGATGCCGAGATCGCCGGACGAGCCGAACACCTCACGACCGATCGTACCGGCCGGCCCGTCGATCACTACGCCAGCGTAGTCACGGCCGGGGGTGCGTGGGAACACGGCATAGGGCATCAACCCAGTCGCAGCCTTGACGTCCGAGGGATTGACCGCGGCCGCCTTCACCTCGATCAGGAGATCGTTCGCACCACGCGTGAGCGCATGACGCTCGATGCCAGGTGCGAGGGCAGCGGCGCTCTCGGCCTTGGCACTGAGGCGCGCGCAGCGCGCTTCGACGGTTTTGGTATCGGCTTGCGACATCGGAAGACCCGTGATTTCTCGCGGGCCTTGTCGCCTTTGGGGCCGACCAAGTCAATCCGTCAGGTCAGTCCTTGGGCCGCTTGTCGTAGAGCCGTTTGGCCTTGCCGAGCGAGCGTTCCAGCGTAGCCGGCGCGACCACCTTTACCGTGGAGCTGATCCCGATCGTATTCTTGATATGGGTTGAGATGCGATCGGCATGATCGACGAGCCCCCGGCCGTCCCAGCTTTCCGGCCTTGCCTCGGCGATGATGGTCAACTCGTCCATCCGCCCTTCACGGGTCAGCTCCAGGACGAAATGTCCGCCGCACCAGTCGGTCGCGAGCAGCACCTCCTCGATCTGGGTCGGGAACAGATTGACGCCACGCAGGATGATCATGTCGTCCGAGCGGCCTGTCACCTTCTCCATGCGCCGCATGCCGGGGCGTGCCGTGCCGGGGAGCAGCCGGGTCAGGTCGCGCGTGCGATAGCGGATCACCGGAAAAGCTTCCTTGGTGAGCGAGGTGAACACCAGCTCGCCCTTCTCCCCGTCGGGCAGCACCGCGCCCGTCTGGGGATCGATCACTTCGGGGTAGAAATGATCCTCCCAGATATGCAGGCCGTCCTTGGTCTCGATGCATTCCTGCGCGACGCCGGGGCCGATCACTTCGGAGAGGCCATAGATGTCGGTCGCATCCATATCGAAGGCGTCCTCGATCTCGCCGCGCATCGCATTGGTCCAGGGCTCCGCGCCGAAAATACCGACCTTGAGCGAGCATTGCCGCGGGTCCAGCTTCTGCCGCTTGAACTCGTCGAGGATCGCCAGCATGTAGCTCGGCGTCACCGTGATGATGTCAGGGCGGAAATCATTGATGAGCTGCACCTGCCGCTCGGTCATGCCTCCGGAGATCGGCACCACGGTGCAGCCGAGCTTTTCGGCGCCATAATGTACGCCAAGGCCGCCGGTAAAGAGGCCATAGCCGTAGGCGTTGTGGATGATCATGCCGGTGCGGCCGCCGGCGGCGCGGATCGAGCGCGCCATCACGTCGGACCACGTGTCGATGTCGGCCTGCGTATAGCCGACGACAATCGGCTTGCCCGTGGTGCCCGACGAGGCGTGCACGCGCACCAGCTTTTCGCGCGGCACCGCGAACATGTTGAAGGGATAGTTGTCGCGGAGGTCCGTCTTCACCGTGAACGGAAATTTCGCAAGATCGGAGAGCTGGCGGAAATCGGACGGATGCACGCCGGCCCCGTCGAAGGCCTTGCGGTAATGCGCGACATTGTCATAGGCGTGCTTCAGCGACCAGGCCAGCCGCTGCGTTTGCAGCGCCATGATCTCGTCGCGCGAGGCGCGCTCCTGCGCGTCCATCTCGGCGCTATAGGTGCCGCCACCTTCCTTGCGTCTCGTCAGAGCCATCCTCGTTTCCCCACATTGGTTCGTTCTTTTCTTGATTGGTCGTCTTTACTGATCCTGCGCCGGCAGCCACGTGCCGGGAATGACGCGCGAATGGCCGCGGAATTCTGCGATGACGGTGTCTCCCGCGGTCACGCGCACGTCGTAGATGCCGGAGCGGCCGCTGCGATTCACCTCACGCGCCTTTGCGACGAGGCGGTCACCAAGCTTGCCAGGCCTGATGAAGGTGATCTGGCCCTGCGCCGCCACCACGCGCTCGTTGTGCGAGTTACAGGCAAAGGCGAAGGCGGAATCGGCGAGCGTGAAGATGAAGCCGCCATGGGCGATGCGCTGGCCGTTGACCATGTCCGGCCGCACAATCATTGCAAGCGTCGCATATCCAGGACCGATCTCGACGATCTCCATGCCGAGACCCTTTGAGGCATCGTCCTCCGCCCACATCGCATCGGCGCAGGCGCGGGCAACATCCTCAGGCGACAGGGCGGCTTTGAGGTTCACGCGCTTCTCCCGGTCAAGGTCTATCCATGATGCTCTGCTGCTCGGCCAAAACTGTCAAACGTGGTCGTAATCGACCACGACGCGCTGCGACGACGGCTTGGCCTGGCAGGTCAGGACAAAACCGGCTTTCAGCTCCCACGGTTCCAGCGAATAGTTGATGTCCATCGGCGCCTCGCCTTCGACCAGCTTGGCACGGCAGGTCGAGCACATGCCGCCCTTGCAGGCGAAGGGCAGATCAACGCCGGCCCGCAGCGCGGCATCGAGGATCGCCTCGTCCTCGGCAACGGGCACGTCGCGGCGCTTGCCGTCGATGATCAGGGATGCGATCGCTCTCGGCGGAGCATCGGGCGCAACGACTTTCTTCGGCCGCGGCTTGCCGCCGAATTCGGAGACGAAGCGCTCGACATGAATACGCTCTTCCGCGATCCCGAGACCGCGGCAGGTCGCCTCGATGTCCTCGCTCATGCCGGACGGACCGCAGACGAAGACATGATCGACGCTTTCCGCCGGGACTAGGGAGCGCAGCAGCACCCTCACCTTGTCGCCGTCGAGCCGGCCATGCAGGATCGGGATGTCCTGCTCTTCGCCGGAAATGACGTGGAAGATCGAAAGGCGATCGATGAAGCGGTCCTTCAGCTCCTCGAGGGCCTCGAGAAACATGATGTTGTCGGTGACACGGTTACCGTAGAACAGGAAGAAGCGGCTGGCCGGCTCACGTGCGAGGATGCCTTTGACGATCGACAGGATCGGGGTGATGCCGGAGCCGGCGGCAAAGCCGACATGGATGCGCCCGCTATCGGCCGGTGGCACCACGCCGAAGCGGCCGGTCGGGGTCATCACGTCGAGCTCGTCGCCGCATTTCAGCTCGTCCGCCGCCCAGCTCGAGAACGCCCCGCCGTCGACCTTCTTCACGGCGATGCGGATCTCTCCGTCATCAGGACCGGAGCAGATGGAATAGGAGCGACGCACCTCCTCGCCATCGAGCGAGGTGCGGAGCGTGAGGTACTGGCCGGGCGTGAAGGCGTAATCCTCGGCGAGCTCGCCGGGGATTGTGAAAGTCATCGAGACGGCGTCGGACGCCTCGCGGCGGAGGTCGCTGACGGCCAGGCGATGGAAGCGCGGTGCGGCTGCGGACATCAAGAACACTCTAGGTTTGGCTCACCGGCGTCATTGCGAGGAGCCCTTGCGACGAAGCAATCCAGACTGTCTCCGCGGAGGGATTCTGGATTGCTTCGCTGCGCTCGCAATGACGGTGAGGTTGGCATTGTGCCCTCAAAGACACTTGAAATAATCAAAGGGTTCGCGGCAGGACTTGCAGCGCCAGAGCGCCTTGCAGGAGGTCGAGCCGAATTCAGACAGCAGCTCGGTCTTGTCAGAGCCGCATTGCGGGCACGCGATGGCCTGCTCGCCGAACAGCGCGCGGCGGGAGCTTGACGCCTGCGGCGGCGCGATGCCGTAGACGCGTAGCTTGCGGCGGCCCTCCTCGCTCATCCAGTCTGTGGTCCAGGCCGGCGACAGTACCGTGCGCACCTTGGGATGATGGAATCCGGCGCGTTCCAACGCGAGCTCGATTTCGAGGGCGATCATGTTCATGGCCGGGCAGCCCGAATAGGTCGGCGTGATCTCGACCTCGACCTGATCGCCGTCCAGCACGACGTCGCGGAGCACGCCGAGATCGGCGATGGTCAGCACCGGGATCTCGGGGTCGACCACGCCGGCCGCAGCGTCCCAGGCCCGCTGGCGCAGATTGCTATCGGACTCCAGCACCGTCACCATGTCAGCCCCGGGAAGGTGCGCTGCATCGATTGCAGCTCCGACAGGAGATGGCCAAGATGCTCGCTGTGCCTGCCGGAACGACCGCCTTGTTGCATCCAGTCGTTCTGCGGCAGTTCAAGTGTCGCCTCGCTGACGACATCGGACAGCGTCGTCAGCCAACGACCGCGCAAGCTCCCGGGATCGACGGCGATATCGGCATGAATCAGGGCGCGCTCGCTATCGTCGACGACAAACATCTCGCCGGTAAAAGCCCAGAGATGATCGATCGCGGCCTGCGCCCGCGCGTGGCTTTCGGCCGTGCCGTCCCCCAGCCGGATGATCCATTCCGAGGCGTGGCGCAGGTGATAGGCGCTCTCCTTCTCCGACTTGGCCGCGATGGCGGCAAGCGTCGTATCGCGCGAGGTCATCATCGCGCGCCAATAAAGGTCGGCGAAGGCGGAATAGAAGAACTGCCGCACCAGGGTCTGGGCAAAGTCGCCATTCGGCTGCTCGACCAGCAGCAAATTGCGGTACTGCCTGACATCGCGCAAATAGGCGAGTTTGTCCTCGTCGTTGTCGGTGCCTTCGACCTTGGCGGCGTAGCCATAGAGCTCGCGCGCTTGGCCGATGAGATCGAGCGCGATGTTGGACAGCGCCATGTCCTCTTCCAGCATCGGCGCATGCCCGCACCATTCCGACAGCCTGTGACCGAGGATCAGCGCATCGTCGGCGCGGCGCAGCGTGTAGAGCACCAGCGGCGTTTCGGAGACCTGAATGTTGGCGACGGCCATCACATGTGCCCCACTTCCTCGGGTACCTCGTAGAATGTCGGGTGCCGGTAGATCTTCGACTCCGCCGGCTCGAACATCATGCCCTTCTCGGCGGGATCGCTTGCAGTGATCGCGGTCGACGGCACCACCCAGATCGACAGACCCTCGCCGCGGCGGGTGTAGATGTCGCGGGCGGCCTGCAGGGCCATGGTGGCGTCGCTCGCATGCAGCGAGCCGACGTGCTTGTGCGCGAGCCCGTTGCGGCTGCGAATGAAGACTTCCCACAGCGGCGTGTTCGGCGTGGCCATCGCGATCTCCCTATTCTGCGGCTTGTGCGGTCTGACGCTGCGCGCGCTTTGCAGCATAGGCTGCGGCTGCCTCACGCACCCAGGCGCCCTCCTCGTGCGCCTTGCGGCGCGCGGCTATACGATCGCGATTGCAGGGGCCGTTGCCGGCGAGCACCTGCTTGAACTCGGTCCAGTCGATCTCGCTGTAGCGCCAGTGCCCGTCGGCATCCTGCGTCATGCCGGGATCGGGAATGGTGAGGCCGAGATATTGCGCCTGCGGCACGGTGGCATCGACGAACTTCTGGCGCAGCTCGTCATTGGAGAAGCGCTTGATCTTCCATTTCGTCGAGGTGTCGCTGTGCTGGCTGGTGGCATCGGGCGGGCCGAACATCATCAGCACCGGCCACCACCAGCGGTTCAGCGCGTCCTGCGCCATCGCCTTCTGCTCGTCGGAGCCACGGCACAGCGTCAGCATGATCTCGTAGCCCTGCCGCTGGTGGAACGACTCCTCCTTGCAGACGCGGATCATCGCCCGCGCATAGGGACCGTAGGAGCAACGGCACAGGGGGATCTGGTTCATGATGGCGGCGCCGTCGACCAGCCATCCAATGGTGCCGATGTCGGCCCAGGTCAGCGTCGGGTAATTGAAGATCGAGGAATATTTGGCTTTCCCCGCGAGCATGGCGTCGACCAGCTCTTCGCGCGAGGTACCAAGCGTCTCGGCGGCGGCGTAGAGATAGAGCCCATGGCCGCACTCGTCCTGCACCTTGGCAAGCAGCGCCGCCTTGCGGCGCAGCGTCGGCGCGCGCGTGATCCAGTTGCCTTCAGGCAGCATGCCGACGATTTCGGAATGGGCGTGCTGGGAGATCTGGCGGGTGAGCGTCTTGCGATAGGCCGCCGGCATCCAGTCGTTCGGCTCGATGCGCTCCTCGGCATCGATGCGGGCCTGAAACTGCACGGCCTTGGCCGCGTCCTCAAGACCACGATCGTCGGTCTCGGCCGTATTCAGCGCCTGGGTGTACATGCGCATCCTCCCGATTTGTTGGGAGATAACATATAACAAAATTTAGATCATGCAAGATATTTCTGTAACATATAACTCAAGCGTCGAACCTCCGTTCCAGGTGCTTTCGCGCCGGCGGCAATGCCCCTTTTTCGTTGGTTCCATGGCCGTCAAGCCATTGTTCGGACGGGACAAGCAGCGCGCGATAGATCTCGCCGCAAAGCGCTCGCGCTGCCCTGCCCGGCCAGTCCGCGGGCAGCAGGCTTTCCGGCAGCAGCGGATCGCGCAGCACGACGCGGCGGTAGTGGTGGATCAGCAGGATGCGTGCGGTGAACGCCTCGGCCTCAGACAGCTCCGTGCCGCGCGCGAGTGCGGCGCGGAGCGGCTCGAACGTCTTCATGAATTTCAGATAGGCATCCGCGGTGCGCTCCAGCGGCCAGCTCGCGCTCAGCAGGCGGCGACCGCTGTCATCCTCCGCCGAGACTTCGAGACGAATTGCACCCACCGCTTCGTCCGGCACGGGCACGCCTGACGGCGCGACCCAAACGCCGGGCAGCGGACTGCCGAAGCCGGCATTGCGAAGCGCCTCGCGCGAGGCGTCGCGGTCCTCGCCATTGCCGATCAACAACAGCTCGAAGCGCCCGGTCCAGTCCGATGGCGGCGGGTCATAGATGTGGCGGGTCGCGGCCTCGAAGGTCTGGCGTCCTTTTTCGGCCAGCCGATAGAAACTGTTGCGGCCGACCTTTTCGCGCGTCAACCAGCCGTCCGCCGCGAGGCGCGACATCGCGGTGCGCACCACGCCGCTGTCGATGTCGAGGCTTTCGAAGAACTCCAGTAGCGTCCCGAGCCACACCACACCGCCGCGCGGCACGATAGCGTCCCCGAACACGGTGATGACGATCGAGCCGGTGCGCGACGGCTCGCGTTTGAGCTGATCGATGATGCGGGACAATGGGTGCGCCATGCACGAGCCATAGCGCGTTTGGTGCGGGCGCGACAATGGAGGGGAGCGAGGCGGCTACTCTCCCCCTCCCCGTTCTTACGGGGAGGGGGCTGGGGTGAGAGGCTGCATCACTGGTAGAGGGACTCGCGGAGAGTCCCCCTCACCCGGAATTTGCTCCTCGCAAATTCCAGCCTCTCCCCGCAGGTGGGGAGAGGCGAAGAACCTACCTATGCGGGTCGGGATACACCAAGCTCAGCCAGCCGCTGCGATCGAAGGGCCGCCACTGGCCTTCCTTCTGCGCGAGGCGGTCGGCGACCGCATAGACGGCGGCGGGGTGATGACCCATGCCGCAATGGCTGCTTTCGACCTCGATGCTCTCGGTCTGTGCGCCCGATTTCTCCATGCAGCCTTGCCAGGCGCAGACGCCGTCGGTGCGGCTGAAGATGGCGGTGGTCGGCACCGGCGGGGGGACGGCGAGTTCGCCGCCGAAGCGCGGATCGACCTCGTCGGCGCGGCGACCACTTGCCCATTCGTAGACGCGCCAGGCATTGGTCGATTTTGGATCACCCGCAAAGGGGCTGCCCAGCGTGATCACCTGACGCACGCGCTCGGGCATCATCTTGGCGAGCTGGCGCGCATAGAGGCCGCCGAGGCTCCAGCCGACCAGGCTGATCTTGCGGCCATGCATGTCGCTGAGCTCCTGGACCAGATCGGCCATCGCGTGCTGAACGCCGGGGCGCAGGCCGTAGTTGCGCCCCTGACGCCAGCCGCTCACCGCATAACCCTTGCTGGTCAGAAATGCACGCAGCGCGCGCGTGGACGCGTCGGAGGCCACCAGGCCCGGCAGCACAAGCACCGGATGCCCATCACCGCGCGGCGCAAGGCTCAGCAGCGGCAGCGCGCCGAGGAATGCGCCGAACTCGTGGATTGCGCGCCCCTCCAGAAACATCAGGGTGCGGGACGGCGGACGCAGCGTCTGGGCAGTAGCGGTCATCAATGTTTCCCCTGGGACGAATTCCTGGAAAGGCCACCGGCTGCGATGCCGGCAAACGGGCGTGAATTCCAATACTCCGGCTTCTTGAATGTTCCGCAGCGCAACATGAATCAGCTAGGCGGCCGGTTCCCGACATTCAAGCGGGAGAGACGCGAGGCGACAATAGGCCCGCGCGTTAATGCTAACGGCCGTGACGCAAAAGTCACAACAATCGGAGCAGGAATTCCACGGAGTAGAGCGTAAGTCCGGCAAGGCCACCGATCAGCGAACCGTTGAAGCGGATGTATTGCAGGTCGCGCCCGATGTTGATTTCGATCAGCGAAATCAGCTGCGCCATATCCCACGCCTTGACCTGGTCGGAGATGAAGGTCGAGACGCCCCCCTTCTGATCGGCGACGAAGCTGCGCAGCACGGTCACCAGACCCTTGTTGATCTCCCCGCGCAGTTCGGCATCGCTAGCGAGCGCTTCGCCCGCAGCAACGAACATGCCGGCGAGATGATGCTGGAGCACCTGCGTCTCACCGCTCGCGCTGCGCTCGATGAAAGAGCGCGTGTTGGCCCAGACGGTGCGGGCGAGGTCGGCAAGCTCGGGCCGCGCCAGAAGATCGCGCTTCAGTCCGTCGATGCGGTCGATATAGGCCTGGTCGGTGCCGAGCCGATCGACGAAGGTCAGCACCATGCGATCGAACTCGCCGCGGAACGGATGCTTGGGATCGCTGCGCACCTCATTGAAGAAAGCGGTCGCGGACGACACGATCTTGTTCACCAGAAATTTGTCGGCGCGATAGAGCCTGAGCAGGGTCGGCAACTCCGCGCGCACCTTCTCGCGGATCATCGCCATCGTCTCTTTCTGATTCAGCGTCTCGTGCATCACGCGCAGGAGATCGTCGAACAGGATCTGGTGTCGCCCCTCCGCCACAAAGCCGCGTAGCGTGCCGGCCGCAAGCGGTGCCAGGTCGATGGCCTGGAGCTGCGACGACATGCGACGGATGATGAAGGTCATCAGGCCAGAGCTTTCCGTCGCAGAAAAAGCCTCCGGCAACAGTCGCAGCGCGAAGCGCGCCAGATCATCGCTGCGCTTGCGGTCGCGCAGCCAGTCGGCAACAAAAGAGCCGAAATCGATCTCCTTGAGCTTCGCCTCGACGGGACCTGCCTCGAGGAAGTGCACCTGAATGAACTCGCCGAGCTTGTCGGCGATGCGGGCCTGATTGCTCTGGATGATCGCGGTATGCGGGATCGGCAGGCCTAGCGGCCGCTTGAACAGTGCGACCACGGCATACCAGTCGGCGAGCCCGCCGATGGTCGCAGCTTCCGCGAAGGCGGCGATGAAGCCGAACACGGGGTGCACGGGCAACAACCACTTTGCGACCACGAACAGTGCCAGTGTCGCGGCCAACACCAGCGTCGCCAGCGCTTTCACGCGCCTCAGCTCGGCCGCGCGTTCTGCATCGCCGGGTGAGTCGAAGGAGAAGGTGGCGGGTGCGTTCATGGCTGCATCACAGTACTCGTCATTGCAAGCGAAGCGAAGCAATCCAGTCTGCTCCGTGGAAAGACTCGGGATTGCTTCGCTTTGTTCGCAATGACGGTAGCGCAAAAACAAAGGCCCGCCGAAGCGGGCCTCAAAATTCAGTTTCTCTCTCAGGCCGGATCAGGCGGTCTTGGTGTAGACCTTGGCAAAGTTGTCCTGAGCGGACTTCGCACCGTTGGCGGCGAGCTTGCCGAAATAGTCGGCGGTCGCCTTGGCACGCGAGACGAACACTTCGCCGCGGGCGCGGAGCAGGCTCGACTGGATCTCGACGGCCTCGCTGATCGACTTGGCGGACGCGAGTTTGTCGATGCCCGAGAAGAACGCCTCGGCGTCCTCGTAGATCGCCTGCTGGATGTTGCGGCTGATCTTGCCGGCCTCGGCAACGGATTCGGTCACCGCGTTCTCGACGGCGGCGGTCACCCGCTCGGAGCCGGCGAAAGCCTCGGCAGCGCGGTCCTTGGCAGTGTTGGCAGTCTTCTTGACGAACTCGCGGGCGGCCTCGGGAACTTCCAGATTCTGGATGTTCTTGAAAGCGTCCTTGAAGCCGTCGAAAGCGGTGTTGGTTTCGGTGGTCATTGGGGTTCTCTCCATCCTCATTGGGTTGAGCTATGGGCTCACCCCGTCCTCGATGGCCCGGGGCACGGCTTATATGGCATAGTTAATTGTGCGATGCAATATTCGTATTGCACTGCGATATCACAAAGTCGTGATCTGCCTTAACGGAAGGCGGTGTGCCGCTTCTTAGGGCTGCCTGGGACAATTAGACCCGGATCGGCCCGATCTTCGCCTAATGCTGGACAGCGCCTGGCAATCCATAGGCCTCCATCTGGGCCTGGACCTGCGCGATGTTGTGCCCGAGCACGACGATGTCATGGGTCTTGCCGCCGATATCCCGGACATGATCGCGCAGCAACGCCTCGGCCTTGAAGCCGAGGCCTTCGAACAGCGCAATCGCCGCCTGCTGATCGACCGTCATCTGCACCGACAGCTTTTCCAGGCCCGCACCGAGCGCAAGTGCAAAGGTCTCCTGTGAAAGCGCCTTGCCCACCCCCTGCCCGCGGACGTCGGACGAGACCACCATGCGAATTTCGCCGACATGAGGCGACCAGGAATGCGGATCGCGCACCAGCGTGCCGCAGCCGACGACCTGACTGTCCCTTACCGCGAGCAGGCTCGTGATCGCGCCGCGCTCGATCTCCTTGATCCAGGCGGAGAGCACCTTCGGCTGGCTGATATTGCGCGGCAGGAACAACAGATCATGGGACGGAAGGCCTTGCCCGAAGGCGAGCACCGCAGCTTCATCTCCAGGCGACATCAGGCGTATCTCGATATCACCAGCATCGGTCTTGACGTGACGCGGATAGGAACGCTGCTCACTCATGTCGATCTCTTTCCCAGCCAGGAGTCCAGTTTCGGCCACAGCCGCTTCACCGCGTTGGCGCCGGCGACCAGCGAGACATGCCCGCCTTTCAGCATCACCTCTTCCTTGTCCTCGGATCCGATCTTGGTGATCAGGTGCTTTGCGGCATCATAAGGCACGATGTGATCGTGCTCGGCGACCGCATGCAGGATCGGCACCTTGATGTCTTCGAGTTTAGCGGCGCGGCCGCCGACCGACATGGTGTCGTTGAACAGCTTGTTGTCCCACATCAGGTCCTTGGTGATGGTGCGGAAATATTCGCCGGCCAACGGCAGCGTGTCGGTCGCCCAGCGGTCGAACATCCGGTAAGACTTCACGAACTCGTCGTTCCAGATGTTCTCCCAGAGCTGGATCTGGCTCACAGTGCGCGAGGCCGGGCGCAGCATCTCGAACGAGGATAGGATCATCTCCGGCGGCACGTTGCCGACGCTGTCGACCAGACGGTCGACGTCGAAATAGCGGCGGTCGGAAAAATTGGAGAACAGCTTCATCTCGCGGAAGTCGATCGGCGTGGTGAAGCAGATCAAATTCTTCATCGGCCCGTCTTTGTGGATCGAGCCGTAGAGCAGCGACAGCACCCCGCCGAAGCAATAGCCGATAACGGAGACGTCCTGCTCGCCGGAATCGGCTTGCACGCGGCGGACGCAATCCGGGATGAAGTCGAGAACGTAGTCCTCCATCCGCAGGCTCTTCTCCTCCGGCCGCGGTGCGCTCCAGTCGAGCATGTAGACGTCATAGCCACGCCTGAGCAGGAACTCGATGAAGCTCTGGCCGGGCACGAGGTCGAGGATGTAGCCGCGGTTGGTGGTCGCCATCACGATCAGCACCGGCACGCGGTAAATCTCATCCGACATCGGCCGGTAGTGATAGAGGCTCATCGTGCCGCGCGAATGCAGCACATCCTTTGGCGTCGAGCCGAGCGTGGGGCCGGAGGTCGAGAAATATTCGACGCCCTTGATGCTGCGCTGGATCGCACGCTGCACCTCGTTCTGGATGCGCTCCGGGATGGATGCGAAATCAAGTCCCGTCGAAGCGTTCATGTCTGCCCTCCGCTTTCGGAGGGCGGACGCTTCGTCCGTGGCGGCCGTGGCGTGCCGTCGAAGCCTTGCGGGATGCCCGAACTTGCCGCCATCTGGCTCAGCATCGACTTCATCTCAGCGAGCTGGGCTTCAATGGACTGTAGGCGTTCCGCGAGACCCGTCACCTGCTCCCGGCTCGGCAGGTTCATTGCGACGAGGTATTTCTCCATGACCTCGCCCAGTTGCTTCTGAGCACCTGCAGCAACTCCTCCTGCGCGGTTCATCGCCTGGGAAAACTCGGGTGACGACATGGCTTGGTTGGCGAAGGAGTTGAACCCCTTCTCCATCTCGCCCATCATCTTCTGCCACATAGCGACGGGGTCATTGGTCTTGTCGGTCATCGGCGTCCTCCTGGTATCGAGAGCTGCGATGCCCTTCTTTTTGGCCATACCACACCGTTGCGAGGGGCCGGTCAACCAGCAAGCGGCCCGGTGCCGCACACACGGCTTCTTTGCCGCGGGAAACCGTGCAATACAGCATTGGTCAGCAGCAAGGGATCGCGACCGTGAACGTTCATCAGCCGCCCCAGACCGTCCGCGCCAATGGCATCGACATCTGCTACGAGATCTTCGGCAACGACAATGCCGAGCCGCTGCTGCTGATCATGGGGCTCGGGGCGCAGATGATCCATTGGGACGATGCGTTCTGCGAGCAGCTCGCAGCGCGCGGCTTTCGCGTGATCCGCTTTGACAATCGCGACATCGGCAAGTCGAGCCATCTCACGGGAGGCAAGCGGCTGACCCCGCTCGAGCTGCTGAAGCTGCGCTTCCTCAGGATTCCCGTGGCCGCCACCTACAAGCTGATCGACATGGCCAAGGATACGGTCGGGCTGATGGATGCGCTCGGCATCAAGTCGGCGCATCTGGTCGGGGCCTCAATGGGCGGCATGATCGCGCAGGAGGTGACGCTATCGTTTCCGGAGCGCGTGCGCTCGCTGACCTCCATCATGTCGACCACGGGCAACCCGCGGGTACCGCCGCCGACACGCGAGGCCGGGGCCATGCTGATGGCACCGCCGCCGCAGAGCAAGGAGGAGTTCATCATCCGCTTCGGCCAGACCTGGAAGGTGCTGCGCGCCGGACATTTTCCCGAGGAGGAAGCGCTGGACCCCGGTCGTGCCGAGCGGGTGTTCGCGCGCGGACTCAATCCGGCCGGCGTCGGCCGGCAGCTCCGCGCCGTGCTTGCATCCGGCAGCCGCAAGGAACGGCTGCATGGCGTGAAGATTCCGACGCTGGTCATTCACGGCACGGTCGATCCCCTGGTCCGTCCCGAGGGGGGCAAGGACACGGCAGAGTCAATTCCGGGCGCAAAGCTGTTGATGATCGACGGCATGGGCCACGCGCTGCCGATGCGGTTCTGGCCGGAGATCATCGGCGCCATCGACAAGCACGCGCATGGAGCGACGGCACGGGCGGCCTAAAGCCGTCCGGTTTCCTCGTGGTGACCATGTGAGCTGTCGGTTACGCTCTTAACGCAAGCCGGCGCGAAAGCTATACAGGCCTCCTCAATCGCAAGACAGGGGCTGCGGCCTCTCGGAGCTCACATGCATCTTATCGTCCGGTCGGCCGCAATGGTCGTCGCTTCAGCGCTCATGCTGTCCCTCGCAAGCGCTGCCGCGATGGCCGCCAGCGCGCAAGAAGAAGCCAATCGCACAACCGTGCTGGCCTTCTACGAGAAGGGCCTCAATCAGAAGGACGCCGATGCAGCACTCGCCTATGTCGGGGATCGCTACGTCCAGCACAATCCAAACGCCGCCGACGGCCCGGACGGATTCCGAAAATTCATCGGCTTCCTGCACGAAAAATTTCCGAACTCGCACAGCGAGATCAAGCGCAGCTTCGTGGATGGCGACTTTGTCATCCTGCACGTTCACTCCGTTCGCGAGCCCGGCAGCAGGGGGCGCGCGATCGTGGATATCTTCAAGCTGGAAAACGGCAAGATCGTCGAACACTGGGACGTCGTCCAGGACATTCCCGAGAATCCGGCGAACAACAACACGATGTTCTGACATGCAGATCGTAGGGTGGGCAAAGGCGCGCTCTTCGCGCGCCGTGCCCACCATCCATCCGCAATGACAGTGGAATTGGTGGGCACGCTTCGCTTTGCCCACCCTACAATTCCGACATCGTGGATTCGGGGCTCGGCGCAGCACAAAGAAACTGCTAGCTCTTCCTTGCCATCCAGATCACATGGCGCGCGCCGCCGCCCCTTCCGGTGGCGCGGACGTTGACTTCGTTGACGTCGAAGCCGGCGCGGCCGAGGCGCTTCGTGAATGCGGGGTTGGGTCCCGAAGACCAGACGGCGAGAACGCCGCCCGGCCGCAGCGCCGTCTTTGCCGCCGCGAGCCCGCTCGCATTATAAAGCGCATCGTTGCCCTTCCGAGTCAGCCCTTCCGGCCCGTTGTCGACGTCGAGCAGAATGGCGTCGAAGGCGGACCGCTTCGCCCGGATGATCTCGCCGACGTCGGTCTCCCGGATGTTCACCCTGACATCATCGAGGCTGTCACCAAAAACCTCCGCCATCGGACCTCGCGCCCAGGCGACCACCGCCGGCACGAGCTCGGAGACCACGATGTTCGCCTTATCTCCGAGCACGGCGAGCGCCGCACGCAGCGTAAAACCCATGCCCAGGCCGCCGATGAGCACGACGGGTTTGGCGACCTTCTCGATCTGCTTCGCCGCGAGCGTCGCGAGTGCGGCCTCCGAGCCCGACAGGCGGCTGTTCATCAGCTCGTTGCTGCCAAGCTTGATGGAGAACTCCTTGCCGCGTCGCATCAGGCGGAGTTCGCCATCGGAGCCGGGAATTTGGGCGGTGTCGATCTTTTCCCAGGGAATCATGCGTGACGTTTAGCACGATCGCAATTCGTAGGGTGGGTTAGCCGAAGGCGTAACCCACCTCTTTACTTTCCGCTTGGACAGAATTGGTGGGTTACGCTTCGCTAACCCACCCTACAATCTCGCCCTACCCGCCCGCCCAGACATCCAGCACATACCGGTTCTTCGCGCCCATCTCCTCGATCCAGCGCGCAGCTGTGGCGGCATCGCTGCCGCTCTTCTCGCGATGGATTGCGACGAGCGCAGCCTTCACATCGGGCTCCATCTTGCTGCCATCGCCGCAGACATAGACGATCGCGCCCTGCTCAATCAGTGGCCACACCTTGTCCTTCTGCGCGGCAAGCACGTGCTGCACATAGGTCTTCGGCCCGTCCGCACGCGAGAACGCCGTGAAGAGCTCGGTGACGCCACTTGCCGCCAATGCCTTCAGCTCGTCCGCGTAGAGAAAATCCTGGTCGGGATGGCGGCAGCCGAAGAACAGCATGGCTGGGCCGAGTGCGGCCCCCTTCGCCTTGCGCGCGGCGCGCTCCTGAAGGAAGCCGCGGAACGGAGCAAGTCCCGTGCCCGGGCCGATCATGATGATGGGCGCGGTTGGATCATCGGGAAGCCGGAAACCGGCCTTGGTCTCGCGCACGGTCGCATAGATGGCATCGCCCGCGCGACGGTTGGCGAGATAGTTCGAGCAGATGCCCTTGTACGTGCCCCGCCCGGAAGCGGCAGGTCCCTCCACCACGCCGACGGTGACGCTGCAACGCACCGGGTCGACCGACGGCGAGGACGAGATCGAGTAATAGCGGGGCGCGAGCAACGAGAGCATTTCCAGGTAGACATGGAACGGCAGTTCGCAGGCAAGGTACTCGAGCAGCATGTCGAACACCGATTTGCGCCTCGCCAAAATCTCGGTGCGGTAACGCTCGAGCGTTTCAGGCTCCTCGCCGACGAAGGCCAGAAGCTTCGGCTTGGTGACCGGGCAGCGGGTGTGCTCGGCCATGGTCTGGATCTGCTTTCGGGTCGCCACTTGCTGCAACTCGACGAACTCGCTGAGCAGGCGTCCGACCGATACGGCATTGCCGACCGGCAATTGCGCGCGGCGGCCTTCGGCGACCTGAAGCCTGATCTGGTCGGCCGGCAGGAAGCCGAAGCGGCGGGCAACAGAATCCACCAGCGTCGGATCGTTGCGCGGGACGACGCTTAGGTGATCGCCGACGCGATAAGTGATGTTGGCCGGCAGTTGCACCTCGATGTGGCGCGTCGAGCGCTCCGACGGATTGGACCCGCTCCTGTTCTGGAGTTCGTCGTTGACCAGCACCTTCATCGCGACCGCACCGCCCTGGGCCACGATGGTGTTGACGGCGGTCACCGCAACAGGCTCGATCGCGTAGAGCGGATCGTCCTCCGCGGTCCGGGTAAAATTCCAGTCGATGCCGAATTCCTTGGTCGCGACCTGCGCCGCCGCGGGGAACCATTTCTGGAACTGGCCGTCGAGATCGCTGCGTGCATCGCCCTCGCCGCGCGGATAAACCGCGCGCGCACCGTGCTTCGACAATTGCTCGTCGATGAAGCGCGGCACCGATTGATAGGTCGCGGCCCAATCGCTGTTGCCGCAGCCAAACACGGCGTAGCGCACTTTGGCAAAGGCATCCTTCGGCAGATCGTCACCCAGCCATTTGACGAACTGGGTCGCATTGTCAGGCGGCGCGCCGTTGTAGGAGGCGCAGATGATGAGTACGCCCCCCTCCTGCGGCAGGTTGCCGACGTAATCGTCAAGCGGGCCAAGGTGCACGGCAAAGCCGTTGATCTCGGCGAGGTCGGCCATGCGCGTTGCGAGCTCCTCGGCGGTACCGAGATTGGAGCCGTAGAGCACCAGCATCGGCGTGTTGTGGCCGGGCCGTGTCGTCGGTTGGCGCGGCGCCTTCGGCCCTGAAGCCGTCGCCACCACGGGCCCACCATAGGCACCGCGCTCGCGGTCGGCGCGCGGGCGCACCTTGATCTTGAAGCCTTCCGGCTTCATCGTCAGGGTTTCCTTCAGGTGCATCTGGTAGCGCTGGTGGTCAATCAGCTTGAAGCGCTGGAGGATCATGCCGAGCGCGAGCGCAGCCTCGTGCATGGCGAAGCCGCGCCCGATGCAGGCGCGCTGGCCGTTGCCGAACGGCTTCCAGGCATTGAGCGGCCGCTTGGCTTCCGCCTCGCGGCTGAAATTCTCGGGATCGAAGGCATCGGGGTTCGGCCCCCAGACTGAGGGATCGCGATGCAGCGCGGTCACCAGGATGGTGGTGAAGGTGCCCTTCCTGAGCCTGTACTTACCGCCGCCGATGGTTTCGTCGCTCAGCGGGGAGATGCCATAAGCCGGCGCCGGTGGCCACAGCCGCAGAGCCTCTTTGAGGATCTGCGTGATGTAGGTGAGCTGCGTCACCTGCTGATAGGTCGGCTTCGCATTGACATCGGGACCGAAGACACGGTCGACCTCGTCATAGGCCTTCTTGAGAATGTCCGGATGCTTGAGCAGCGCATAGAGCGTGTAGGACAGCAGGCCGCTGGTGGTCTCGTGACCCGCGATCAGGAAGGTGTTGATCTGGTAGCGGATGTTGATGTCGTCGAGCTGCTCGCCGGTCGAACGGTCGACGCCCGTCATCATCGCGGACAGCATATCCTTCTTGTCGTCGATCCCCTCGGCACTCTTGCGGCGCTCGGCGATGATCTCGTCGACCATCTTGTTCATGAAGGCGACGTCTTCGGCGAGCGTCTTGCGCCGCTTCTGCATCCAGATCTGCTCGAACGGAAGGCCGCGCGTCATCATGATGGTTTCGAGCGAGCGCACCAGCGACTCGACGAAGGGATGGTAGTCGCGCCGGTAGAACGAGTTGAAGCGATACTCGAAGCCGCACAGGCCGATCGTGTCGAGCGTCAGCGCGGTCATGTCGTGGACGACGTCGATCTCGTCGTCGGCGTTGAGGCGCTCCCATTTGTGGACCAGCTGCTCGGCGATATCGACCATGCTCGGGTGGTACGACTGCATGGCGCGGTTGCCGAACGGCTGCAGCAGGATGTTGTGCGCCTTGCTCCAGTTCGGCTCTTTGGTATCGGCCGTGAACAGGCCATCGCCGCCGACCGCACGCACGCGCCGCAGCGCACCGCGCACCGTCTTGTCGAACCGCTTCTCGTCGGAGAGCTCGTCGACGAGATCGTGGCCGGAGACGACGACGATCGGCGAGCCCATCATGTCGAGCCAGAAGATCGGACCGAGCTCCTTGGCCAGCCGCGTCAGGTGCTGCACGGGGGCGGCCGAGTCCAGCGACAGCATGTTGCCGACCACCGGCTTGGTCGGTGGATGCGGAATCGGATCCAGTCGGTTCTTGGATGACATTGAATGCGCTTCCCCCTGATCGGTATTCAACGCCGTCATTGCGAGCGAAGCGAAGCAATCCAGAATGTGCCAGCGGTTACATATCTGGATTGCTTCGTCGCTTCGCTCGTCGCAATGACGGGCTAGCCAAACCGCCTTCTACGCCATTCGATCAGCTTGGCGCTGACCTCTTCCGGCTTCTCCTGCTGCGTCCAATGGCCGCTGTCGCGGACCAGATATTTTTCGAGATCGGGAATCAGCTTGTCCATGCCATCGGCGGAAGATGGCGGCAGCACCGCGTCGTTCTCTGCCATGATCATCAGCGACGGCACGCGCACCGTATGATCGAGCCCTTCGGCGCGCGTCCAGTTGCGCGACATGTTGCGGTACCAGTTGATGCCGCCGGTGAAGCCGGTCCGGGTGAAGTTGTCGACGAACACCTGCTTCTCTTCCGGCGACAGGATCGGTGTACGCGGATCGTGCTTCGCGTCATAGGCGGCGATCATTTGCGGAAACGCCAGATTGACGCGCGGCGAAGCGCCGACGCCGGCAACCACTTCCTCGGCCGGCGCATCGGGCGGGCGTGGCGCCGGCTTGCGCATGAACGCATCGAAAGTCTGTTCGACGCGACTGCCGAAAATCCTGTCGGGCTCCCGCGCGGGATCCTGGAATTGCACGATGTACATCTTCTCGCCGAAGCGCGCGCGCAGGAGCTCGATCGGGTCAGCCCAGGCACGGTTGGTATGAGGCGTGTTGATGCCGACCACCCCCGCAACCCGCTCGAGATGCCGCAACGGCATCTGCCAGACGATGAAGCCGCCCCAGTCGTGACCGACGAAGATCGCCTTGTCGATGGCAAGATGATCGAGGAGTCCGACGAGGTCGCCGGTCAGGTGCTCGATGTCGTAGGTCTCGACCGGCTCGGGCCGGTCGGTCGCGCCATAGCCACGCTGATCCGGCGCAATCACGCGGATCCCGGCCTCGCTCAGCGCCTTGATCTGGTGACGCCAGGAGAAGGCGAGCTCGGGCCAGCCGTGGCACAGCACGACCGGCGGGGTGTCCGTCACCGGACCCGCCTCGTAATAGCCCATGCGGATTCCGTTCGTCTGCACGAACTTGAGCGGCGGCATTTCAATCATTGCGAACGTCCTGAATAAATTTCTTATTCCGCGGCGCCCTTGACGTCGGTCGCCCGCGGCGCGTAGGCCGCCTCCAGTGCGGCAAACTCCTCCGGCAGCATGTCGCACATCACCTGCACGTGCGGGATGATGTTGGCGCCGACGATGAAGCCGAAATCGAGCTGGTCGCGATAACTCTGCACGGTGATGTTGAGCGCCTGCCCGTGTGTCGAGATCGACACCGGGAAGATGTGCAATAGCTCGGCACCAGCAGCATAAAGCGTCTGCCGCGGTCCTGGCACGTTGGACACCGTGATGTTGGCGGCCGGCGGCAGCACGTCCGAGAGGTTCGAGCGGCTGTAGAGCAAGGCCAGGATCTGCACCATGATCGGCGCGCCCAGCATCGAGATGTTGGAGACCTGCGGCATGAGCGCGCGCAGCGGATGCGACATCTCCTTGGATTTGGTCGATTGCGCGATGATCGCTTCCAGTCGCGCCTTGGGATCGTCGACGTTGGTCGCAATCGCGCAGATCATGCCGAACACTTGGTTGTTGGCCTCGGTGTTGCCCTCCTCGCGTAGCGAGATCGGCACGGCGGCAGTCAAGGATTTCGCCGGCAGCGTACCGTATTGCTGGAGATAGCGGCGGACCACGCCGGAGGCGAGCGCCAGCACGACGTCGTTGAGCTTGCCGCCGGCCTGCTTGGCCAGCGCCTTCGCCCGCGACAACGAGATCGACACACCGGCGAAGCTGCGCTCCGACGAAATCGTCTTGTTGAGCAAGGTCGGCGGCGACACCATGCTGGCAAGGCTCTCGCGCGACTTGGGATCGGCGACCTTGCCGAGCACGTCGGACACGCTCTTGAGCACGGTCGGGATGTTGCCGGCAAAGCGCACCGCGCTCTCGATCTGGTACATCGCATTGTCGAACAGAATCGAGCCGATGTCGCTCTTGCCGGTGCGGGGCAGTTGCAGGTTCTTCGCGGCGGCCGATGCATCGAGCGGCTGGCTGAAGAGCTGCTGATAGGAATCGAGCAGGTTCGCAGCGATGTCGCGCGGCTCCTGCCCGGGCTTGGCTCCTGCCGTCGGCGGATCGACCTTCCGCGGGATCGGCGAGATATCGTAGATCATGTTGGTCAGCGCCGCCCCGGCGCCGCCGTCGATGGCGGCATGGTGCATCTTCGAATAAAGTCCGACCTCGTTGTCCTTCATGCCTTCGAACACGTAGAATTCCCAGAGCGGGCGGGCGCGGTTCAAGAGCTTGGCGTGCATCCAGCCGACGATGCGCTCGAGCGTGGCGCGGTCGCGCGGCTGCGGCAGGCTGGCGCGGAAGATGTGACGATCGATGTCGAACTGGTCGTCCTCGACCCAGGAGGGATGATCGATGTCGAGCGGCGCCTTCTCCAGCCGCGCCTTCAGGATCGGCGCAATGTGCAGGCGCGAGACGATCATCGCCTTGAAGTCTTCGAAGAAGTCGCCCTTGTAGTCGTCAGGCAGGCGGAAGATCGCCATGCTGCCGACATGCATCGGCATTTCCGGCGTTTCCAGATAGAGAAACGACGCGTCCAGCGACGACAGCTTCTTACCGTCAGCCATAATTCCCTCCGCTAATTTCGACGGGCGCCTTGGTCGCGCTTCTCGTCAGGCCGATACTGCCTGTTCCGGCGGGGCATATGCAATGGCAAACGGCCCGGCCCGGTCAAATGGCCAAAACTCCCCCTCCGGTTGCGCCAGGCGGTCCGCCACGGCCCATAGCGCCGCGGGGTTCACTCCGAGCCCGATATGGCTCGCCAGGTGCACTTCGATGTTCTCGGCGCGGTCGGAGGGACGGAGCAGGCAGGTTCGCCAGTTCACGACACCGTCGGCGCGCGAATAGATCGACGTCGCCGGCACCGGCAGGTCCCCGGCGATCGCCTCGCGCAGTTCGGCCAAGTCCCCGACGCGCTCGCCGGACAGTGCCTCGTAGAGCCGCGTGGCGTTGGTCGCCCGCACATCGTTGGCGAAAGGACTGCCGAGCGTAACGACATAACGCACCATGTCCGGCGCCTGGAGCGCGAGATCGCGGGCATAGACGCCGCCGAGGCTCCATCCGACCAGGCTGACCTTGCGCCCCGTGGCGGCGTGGATCTCGGCCAGGCGCCTGCGCAGCGCATCCCGCATCCGTGCCAGCCCGCCGAGATTGCGGCCCATCCGCCAGGCATGTGCCTCATAACCGAGCTCGCTAAGATAGCGCCGCATCGGTGCCATCGAGAGATCGCTGGCGAGGAAGCCCGGCAGCGCCAGCACCGGATGGCCGTCGCCCCTCGGCGCGCGCATCAGCAGCGGTGACAGCAGCAGGCTCGCATTGAATTCGAACAGACCGCGGGCCTCGGCAAGCAGCAGGCCGAGGGCCGGCGGACGAAGCCGGCCTGAATCAGGCATCCCGTCCGGCCCGGACGACACTATTTCTTCTTGTCGCCGCTGCGCGGTCCGCCGAGGCCGGCCATCGCGACGAACATGTCCTGAAACCGCTCGGCGAGCTTCGGATCGAAGGTGAACCAGCTCTGGATCAGCGATTCCGGCGAAACCTTCTCGATGTTGCTCAGCACCTGCTGCTGCAGCTTGTCCATCACCGCCGTCTGCATCGGAGCCACATCGGGCAATCCGAAGAACTGGCGGGCCTCAAGGGGGGTGCAGTCGATTTCGATGTTAACCTTCATGTCCCCTCCGGATGAGATTCGAGCGGCCTGTCGCAGTATCGCCGCGAGTTGTGGTGCGACGCAAGCGACCTGATGGCGGCGCGACATGTCCCGAGCCGCAATCGGCCGAATATGGTCAACCAAAGTCGAAAGCCGCAGGCCTCCATGCCAGGTGGCACGATCAACATTGCTGCACAGCGGTGCAACTTGGCGCGTTCTTTGCTGGAATGACGCTTGCACGGGTCGATAACTCTGGGCAACATGGATTAATCGGCCGGCCGAACAAATCAAAAATCACCGGCACGGCAGCGGAGAGGGTCAAGAATGTCAGTAGGTCGAAGTCTGTTTGCGGCGACGCTCGCCGGTACGTTTGCATTGACGGTCTCTCCGGCGTCCAGCCAGACGCTGCGTTATGCCAACCAAGGTGACCTGAAGTCGCTCGATCCCTATACCCTCAACGAGAGCACCACCCACGCCCATCTGAGTCACGTCTATCAAGGCCTCACCGCCCGCGACAAGGACCTCAAGATCATTCCGGCGCTGGCGGAAAGCTGGGAAACTCCGGAGCCGACCCGCTGGCGCTTTCATTTGCGCAAGGGCGTGAAATTCCACAACGGCGATCCCTTCACCGCCGACGACGTGCTGTTCTCCGCCGATCGCGTCCGCAAGAAGGGGTCAAATATGCAGACCCGCCTTGCGCCCGACGTCAAGGTGGTCAAGGTCGACGACTACACCGTCGATTTCGTCCTGCCCTCGCCCAATCCCATCCTGCATAACTCGTGGGATGTCTGGTACATCATGGACAAGAAATGGGCGGAGGCGAACAACGTCGTCGATCCGACGCCGGTGGCGGCGACCACGCCGAGCTACGCCTCGCTCCACGAGAACGGCACCGGCCCCTTCATCATCGAAAGCCACCAGCCCGGCGTGAAGACCGTGTTCAAGGCCAACCCCAATTACTGGGGCAAGATGGAAGGTAATCTGAAGGAGATCATCTTCACCCCGATCGCCTCCGATGCCACCCGCGTCGCCGCACTGCTCTCCGGCGAAGTCGACGTCATCGAGCCGGTGCCGATCCAGGACATCTCCCGCGTCGATTCAAGCCCGAATGCCCAGGTGCTGAAGGGGCCGGAGCTGCGCACCATCTTCATCGGCTTCGACCAGACCCGCGACGAACTGCTCTACTCCAACATCAAGGGCAAGAACCCATTCAAGGACGTCCGCGTCCGCGAGGCCTTCTACAAGGCGATCGACATCGAGCTGATCAAGAAGCGCGTGATGCGCGAGCTGTCAACGCCATCGGCGCTGATGATCGCGCCGGAATTGTTCGCGCTGTCCAAGGAGTTCACGAGGCCGAAATTCGACCCTGATGGAGCCAAGAAGCTCCTGACCGAGGCCGGTTATCCCGACGGCTTCGAGGTCACGATGGACTGCCCGAACGATCGGTACGTCAACGACGCGGCGATCTGCCAGGCGGTCGTCGGCATGCTTGCCCGCATCGGCGTCAAGATCAATTTGCTGGCGCAGCCGAAGGCGCAATACTTCGCCAAGGTGCTGAAACAGGGCGGCTACCAGACCTCGTTCTATCTGCTGGGCTGGACGCCGAGCACGATGGATTCCCACAACGTGCTCTATGACATCATGGGCTGCCGCGACGATGCCAAATCCTCGCGCGGTGAGGCCAATCTCGGCGGCTACTGCAACAAGGAGTTCGACGCCATCACCGACAAGGTGCTGGTCGAAACCGACACCGCCAAGCGCAACCAGCTGATCAAGCAGGCCTACGAAATCAGCATCAAGGACTGGGCCTACATCCCGCTGCACCAGCAGGCACTGGCCTGGGGCGTATCGAAAAAGGTCAACCTGCCGCAACGCGCCGACAATCTGGTCATGTTCCATTGGGCGACCAAAAAGGAATAGCGTCGGTTAAATACGAGGTCCCGGCAGCACCAGGCTTCCGGGACCTTTCCTTTTCCGGCTGACAAAGACGTCGGCTAGAAGCCCACTCAAGGAAAGTGGAAGGAATGCTCGCTTTCACTCTTCGCCGCGCCATTCAGGCCATCGGCGTCATGTTCGCCGTCGGTATCATCGCGTTCTCGATGTTCCGCTTTGCCGGCGACCCCGTCAACCAGATCGTCTCGATCGACACCTCGGCGGCCGAACGCGAAGTCGTGCGCAAGTCGCTCGGCCTCGACGATCCCGTGCCGGTGCAGTTCGTGCGCTATTTCGCCGACGCCGCGCAGTTCAAGTTTGGCGTCTCCTACCAGTTCCGCCAGCCGGTCTCGGCATTATTGATGGAGCGCATGCCGGCGACACTGGAGCTTGCGATCTGCGCGACCGTCTTCGCAATGGTGTTTGGTATCCTGATGGGCGTCTATTCGGCGCTCAAGCGCGACACCGTGCTCGCCAAATTATTCCAGGCTGTTTCGCTGATCGGCATCTCGTTGCCGACCTTCCTGATCGGCATTCTCCTGATCTATCTGTTCGCGGTGACATTGGGCTGGTTACCCTCGTTCGGCCGCGGTGAGGTGGTCAAGCTCGGCTGGTGGACGACGGGCCTGCTCACGCTGTCGGGCCTGAAGGCACTGATCATGCCCTCGATCACGCTCGGCCTGTTCCAGATGACCCTGATCATGCGGCTGGTGCGCGCGGAAATGCTGGAAGTGCTGCGGACCGACTACATCCGCTTCGCTCGCGCCCGCGGGCTGACCACCCGCGCCATCCATTTCGGCCATGCGCTGAAGAACACGCTCATTCCCGTGATCACGGTAGCCGGACTTCAGTTTGGCTCGGTTATTGCATTTTCGATCATCACCGAAACCGTATTCCAATGGCCGGGCATGGGACTGCTGTTCGTGCAGGCCGTGCAAAACGTCGATATCCCGATCATGGCCGCCTACCTGCTGATGGTCTCGCTGATTTTCGTCACCATCAATCTGGTGGTCGACATCCTCTACACCGTGGTCGATCCGCGCCTGCGCTCGACCATCGGTCGCGCCGCATAAGGCAGCCTGCATGTCCGACGCAGTCGTCTCCAATTCCGACAAGCAGGGCGCGCAGCCGACGCATGCCGCCCAGAGCTGGTTCAGCCGCGCACTCGACAGCGACCTCTTTTATTCGTTCCGACGCTCCAAGCTCACCATGGTGGCAGCCGCCATCACGATCCTGTTCTTCCTGCTTGCGATCTTTGCGTCCTGGCTCGCGGTGCAAAACCCGTTCGATCCGGCGCAACTGCAATTGATGAATTCGCGGATCTCACCGCTGTGGACCGCGGACGGCCAGAGCCCGTTCCTGCTCGGCACCGACGAGCAGGGCCGCGACGTGTTCTCCGCCATTCTCTACGGGATGCGCATCTCGCTCGCCGTCGGTGTGGCCGGCGTGATATTCGCTGGCGCGCTCGGCATCGCGCTCGGCCTGATCGCGGGCTATTTCGGGGGCGCGGTGGATGGCGTGATCATGCGGATCGCCGACGTGCAACTCACCTTCCCCGCCATCCTGATCGCGCTGCTGGTCAACGGCATCGCGAAATCGATCCTCGGCAACCGGCTGGATGCCACCAGCATGCTGCTGGTGCTGGTGATCTCGATCGGCCTGAGTTTCTGGGTGGGGTATGCCCGGACGGTACGCAGTTCGGTGATGGTCGAGAAGAACAAGGACTATGTGGCCGCCGCGCAGCTGATCGGCCTGCCTGCACCAAAGATCATGCTGCGGCACGTGCTGCCCAATACGATGGGCCCGATCCTGGTCATCGCAACCATCAACCTCGCGCTGGCCATCATCACCGAGGCCACGCTGTCCTTTCTCGGCGTTGGCCTGCCCGACACCATGCCCTCGCTCGGCACGCTGATCCGCATCGGCAACAACTACCTGTTCGCGGGCGAATGGTGGATCGTCGCCTTCCCCGGACTCGCGCTCGCTGCCCTGATCCTGTCGATCAACCTGCTCGGTGACTGGCTACGCGACGCGCTTAACCCGAAGCTTCGATGAGTATTCGTCGCCCATGACCGCCCCCGTCCTCTCCGTGCGTAATCTCAAGGTCGAATTCGCGGCACGCCGCGGCACGCTGCGCGCCATCGACGGCGTCTCCTTCGACATCGGCAAGGGCGAGGTGCTTGGCGTCGTCGGCGAATCCGGCGCCGGCAAGTCGGTCACCGGCCTCGCAGTGATCGGCCTGATCGATCCACCCGGCCGCATCGCCGGCGGCGAGATCCGTCTCGCAGGCGTGCGCGTCGACAATCTGCCGCCAGAGGAGATGCGCCGCATCCGGGGCAAGCGCATCGGCATGATCTTTCAGGATCCGCTCACCTCGCTCAATCCGCTCTACCGCGTCGGCGACCAGATCGTGGAGACGATCCGGACCCACCTCAATCTCTCCGAGGCGGCCGCTCGCCGCCGCGCCATCGACCTCCTGGCCGAAGTCGGCATTCCCGCGCCGGAAAAGCGCATCGACGGCTATCCCCACGAATTTTCCGGCGGCATGCGCCAGCGCGTGGTGATCGCGCTGGCGATCTGTGCCGAGCCGGAGCTGATCATCGCGGACGAGCCGACCACTGCACTCGACGTCTCCGTGCAGGCGCAGATCATCTCGCTGATCAAGCGGCTCGGACGCGACCACGGCACGGCCGTGATGCTGGTGACCCACGACATGGGTGTGATCGCGGAGACCTCGGACCGGGTCGCGGTGATGTATGCCGGCCGCGTCGCCGAGATCGGCCCTGTGCAGGACGTCGTGAAAAACCCGCTGCACCCCTACGCCAAGGGTCTGATGGGCGCGATCCCGACGCTGGCCGGCGACGACAAGCGCCTCGTGCAGATTCCCGGCTCCATGCCGCGCCTGTCGGCGATCCCGCCGGGCTGCTCGTTCAATCCGCGCTGCGCGTTCGCCTTCGACCGCTGCAGGGTCGAGCGGCCGGAGCCGCTACCGCGTGGCGCGCAGTCTGTCGCTTGCCACCTCTATGACAATGTGCCGGCGGAGAGCGCGGCATGAGCCTTCCCTTCGTCCAGGCCACCAATCTGCGCCGCGTCTTCGACGTCTCGAAGCCCTGGCTGAACCGCGTGCTCGAGGGCGGGCATCTCGAATATCTCAAGGCGGTCGATCACGTCTCCTTCGAGATCAGGAAGGGCGAGACGTTCGCCCTGGTCGGCGAATCCGGTTCGGGCAAGACGACGGTGGCGCGAATGGTCGTCGGCCTGTTGCCGCCGAGCTCCGGCGACGTCCTGATCGACGGCGTCTCCATGACCGACCCGCGGCAGGCGCCGGCGCGGCGCAAGCTGCGCCGCCGCATTCAGATGATCTTTCAGGACCCCTATGCGAGCCTGAACCCGCGCTTCCGCGTCGACGCCATCATCTCCGAGCCGATCCGCGCGTTCGATCTGATCCAGGGCGAACGTGACATCCAGGCGCGCGTCGGCGAGCTGCTCAGCCTCGTCGGCCTGCACCCTGACGACAGGCTGAAGTTTCCGCACGAATTCTCCGGCGGCCAACGTCAGCGCATCGCGATCGCGCGCGCGCTGGCATCAAACGCCGAGTTCATCGTCTGCGACGAGCCGACCTCGGCGCTCGACGTCTCCGTGCAGGCGCAGATTTTGAACCTGATGCGCGACCTCCAGGACAAGTTCGGCCTGACCTACATGTTCATCAGCCACAACCTCGCCGTGGTCCGTCACATGGCGAGCCGCGTCGGCGTGATGTATCTCGGCCGCATCGTCGAGATCGCGGAAGGCCGCGAGCTGTTCGCCCGTCCGCGCATGCCCTACACCAAGATGCTGCTGGGCGCCGTGCCTGATCTCGCCATGAGCGGCCGCCAGCGCATTCCGGTCAAGGGCGAGATCCCGAACCCGATCAATCCGCCCTCCGGCTGCGCCTTCAATCCGCGCTGCCCGCTGGCGTTCGATCTTTGTCGCAAGGAAACTCCGGAACTGATCGACGGCGTCGCCTGCCACGCGGTGAATACCGCGCCGGTCCCGGCGTGACGCGCGCGTGCCATGCGGCCTGCGCATTTGGCGGCGGCGTGGGCCTGTGATCAATTGCGCGCGTCGCAAATGAGGTAGCCCATGGCCAGCAATATCAATCCAGATCCGTTCACGACCAGGCCGGAGATCGAAGGCACCTTCGGCGTCGTCGCCACCACGCACTGGATCGCGACGGCCGTCGGCATGGCCGTCCTCGAAAGAGGCGGCAATGCCTTCGATGCCGGCGTCGCCACCGCCTTCACGCTCCAGGTGGTCGAGCCGCATCTCAACGGCCCCGGTGGCGACGTGCCTGTTATCGTTCACGACGTGAAGCGCGGCCGCACCGAGGTGATCTGCGGCCAGGGGCCGGCGCCGGCGCGCGCCACCATCGCGCATTACAAGAGCGAGGGCCTCGACATGGTGCCGGGCACCGGCCTGCTCGCGGCATGTGTTCCCGGCACCTTCGAATCCTGGATGATGCTGCTGCGCGACTATGGCACGATGCGCGTGCGCGACGTGCTGGAGCCCGCAATCTCCTACGCGCGCGACGGCTACCCGCTGGTCGAGCGCGCCTGCGCCACGATCCAGACCGTCGAGCAATTGTTCCGCAAGCACTGGCCGACCTCGGCCGCGGTCTATCTTCCGAACGGCGAGGTGCCGAAGCCAGGCACGCTGTTCACCAACAAGACGCTGGCGGCGACCTACGCGCGAATCCTGAGCGAGGCCGAAAGCGGCGGCGGCGGCCGCGACGCCGAGATCGAGCGGGCGCGAAAAGCGTGGTCGCAGGGCTTCGTCGCGGAAGCCATCGACAGATTCTGCCGCACCCAGGCAGTCATGGACGTCAGCGGCTCACCGCATCGCGGCGTGCTCTCGGCCGATGACATGGCGCGGTGGCAGCCGACGATCGAGGCGCCCCTCACCTACGATTATGGCCGCTACACCGTCTGCAAAGCCGGCGTCTGGAGCCAGGGTCCGGTGACGCTGCAACAGCTCGCGCTATTGAAGGGTTTTGCGCTTGATGGCCTCGACCCGACCGGGCCGGAGTTCATCCATCTCCAGATCGAATGCGCCAAGCTGGCCTTCGCCGACCGCGAAAAATTCTACGGCGACCCCAAATTCACCGAGATCCCGATCGCGACGCTGCTGTCGGATGCCTACAACGACGAGCGCCGCAAGCTCGTCACCGACAAGGCCTCGCTCGACTTCGTGCCCGGCACGGTCGAGGGTTATGGCGGGGTGGTCAAGCTGCGCCGTGCCGAGGGCCAGCGCGAGGCGGTCGGCGCGCTCGGTGCCGGCGAGCCGACGGTCGGACGCTTCGGAGAGGTGCGCGGCGACACCGTGCATTTCGACATCATCGACAAGGCCGGCAACATGGTGTCCTCGACACCGTCGGGCGGCTGGCTGCAATCCTCGCCGATCATTCCGGAGCTCGGCTTCTGTCTCGGTAGCCGCGCCCAGATGTTCTGGCTGGAGGAAGACCATCCCGCCGCGCTCGCGCCGGGCAAGCGGCCACGCACCACCCTGTCTCCGACCATGGCGCTGCGCGATGGTGAGCCGTATTTGGCCTGGGGCTCCCCCGGCGGCGATCAGCAGGACCAGTGGATCACTCAGTTCTTCCTGCGCCACGTCCATTGCAACCTCAACCTCCAGGAAGCGATCGACGCCCCGGCCTGGCACTCTGAGCATTTCCCGATCTCGTTCTGGCCGCGCACCGCGCGCCCGGGCGTGCTCGTGGTCGAGAACCGCGTGCCGAAGGCCACGATCGAGAATCTTCGCGAGCGCGGGCATATCGTCGAGGTCGGGCCGGACTGGTCGGAAGGCCGCCTCACCGCGGCCTCGCGCGTTGGTCCGCGCCGGCGCGCCGCCGCCAATCCGCGCGGCATGCAGGGCTACGCCGCGGGACGCTAAGGGCAGCACATGACCTGGTCGATCATTGCGCGCGATCCTGCCACCGGCCAGTTCGGCATCGCGGTTGCGACCCGTTTCTTCGCCGTCGGCGCGCGCGTCCCGTACATTGCGGCCGGACTCGGCGCTATCGCAACGCAGGCCTTCGTCAATCCCTATTACGGGATCGACGGCGTCAAGCTGCTGCGCGAGGGCCTCAATGCACACGACGTGCTGGCCTCCCTGCTCGCGACCGATGATGGTCGCGAAAGCCGACAGATCCATGTCATGGATGCCAGCGGCGAGATCGCCGCGCATACCGGGCGCGATTGCGTCGATTGGTGCGGCCACATCGCAGGCAGCGGCTTCTCCATCGCCGGCAATATGCTCGCGGGTGCCGACGTGCTCGACGAGACCGCAAAGACCTATATCGCCAATGACAGCCTGCCCTTTGCGCGCCGCCTGCTCGCGGCCATGCGAGCGGGCGAGGCCGCCGGCGGCGACAAGCGCGGCAAGCAATCGGCCGCGCTGCTGATCCACGGCGAGGAGGAATGGCCGGCGCTGGACATTCGTGCCGACGATCATCCCGACCCGCTCGGCGAGCTCGAACGCCTCGAGCAAGTCAGCCACGAGCTCTGGATGCACTTCCGCGCCTCGATGCCGACGCGGCAGAACCCGGCCGGCAACACCGATCGCAGCGTCATCGACGCCAGCATCGCAGCAGCGCGCGCAAGACGGTCATGAGCGCGGGCCCTCTCATCGATATCACGGATCTGCGCATCCGCTTCCATGGCGACGACGGCCGCGTCACCCACGCGGTCGACAGCGTCGACCTCAGCGTCGCCAATGGCGCGACACTCGGTCTCGTCGGCGAATCCGGCTGCGGCAAGAGCGTGACGTCGCTGGCGATCATGGGCCTGCTGCCGAAGGGAAGCGCGGAGATATCGGGCGCGATCCGCTTCGAGGGCCTCGATCTGTTGGAGACGCCGGACCAGACTCTGCGCGATCTCCGCGGGAACCGGCTCGCGATGATCTTCCAGGAGCCGATGACCTCGCTCAACCCGAGCCTCACCATCGGCGACCAGATCATCGAGACCATCCTGCGCCACCGCGGCGGCTCGCGGAAAAGCGCGCGCGAGCGGGCGATCGAGCTCCTGCGCCGCGTCCACATCCCTTCACCCGAGCGGCGGATCGACGAATATCCGCACAAGCTCTCCGGCGGCATGCGCCAGCGCGTGATGATTGCCATGGCGCTGGCCTGCGATCCGCGCCTCCTCATCGCCGACGAGCCGACCACCGCACTCGACGTCACCCTGCAGGCTCAGATCCTGGAGCTGATGCGGGAGTTGAAGGCGGCGAGCGGCGCCGCGATCATCCTGATCACCCATGATCTCGGCGTGGTCGCCGAGGTCTGCGACGAGGTCGCGGTGATGTATGCCGGCGAGATCGTCGAGCGTGCGCCGGTGGACGAATTGTTCGCAGCGCCGCAACATCCCTACACCGTCGGCCTGCTCGGCTCGATCCCGCGGCTCGACCATCGCGCCGAGCAGCTTGCGACGATCGAAGGCATGGTGCCGAACATGGCGCAGCCGCCCGCTGGCTGCCGGTTCGCCGCGCGCTGTCCCTTCGTGCTGGACGCCTGCACCGAAGCGCCGCCGCCACTCGTCGAAATCAGCTCCGGCCACCTCTCGCGCTGCATCCGCGCGCCGCTCGAACTCTTGGTGTCGTGATGGCGCTGCTCGAGGTCGAAGGCCTGGTCAAGCATTTCGTCGCCGAACGCTCGCTGTTCGGCCGCGCGCTGGCGCATGTCAAGGCGGTCGATGGCGTCAGCTTCTCCCTTGAAGCCGGCAAGACGCTGGCCATCGTCGGCGAGTCCGGTTGCGGCAAATCCACCGTCAGCCGCCTCGTCCTGCGGTTGATCGAACCGGATGCGGGCGCGATCCGTTTTGACGATCACGATCTCCTGTCGCTCGATGCCGAGGCGCTCCGCGCCTTTCGCCGCGAGGCTCAGATCATCTTCCAGGACCCCTACGCCTCGCTCAATCCGCGCATGACCGTCGGCCAGATCCTGACCGAGCCGCTGGTGCTGCACGATCTCGTGCCGGCGGCACAGCGGCGCGAACGGGTCGCCGAACTGCTGCGGCTGGTCGGGCTGGAGCCGCGGCTCGCGCGGCGCTATCCGCATGAATTCTCCGGCGGCCAGCGCCAGCGCATCGCCATTGCCCGTGCGCTCGCGGTCGAGCCGAAGCTGATCATCTGCGACGAGCCGGTCTCGGCGCTGGACGTCTCGATCCGCTCGCAGATCCTGAACCTGCTGCGTGCGCTCCAGGACCGGCTCGGCCTCGCCTACATTTTCGTCTCGCATGACCTCGCCGTGGTCAAGCACATCGCCGACCACGTGGCGGTGATGAATCTCGGCCAGATCGTCGAGACGGCGGAGGCGGACGAGTTGTTCGCTGCGCCGCGCCATCCCTATAGCCGCGCGCTGTTGTCCGCGATCCCCCTGCCGCAGCCCCACGCCAAGCGCGCGAAGGTCCTGCTGCAAGGCGAGATCCCGAGCGCGCTCAATCCGCCGGCCGGCTGCCGCTTCCATACCCGCTGCCCCTTCGTCGTCGAGCGCTGTCGCAGCGAGGCGCCGGAGCTGATCGCCGACGGCGCGGCCCATGCCGCCGCCTGTCACCGCGTGAGCGAGCTGCCGTCGGCCGAGGCCATCCTGCCGGCCGCCGGCGGGTTTTCGCCGGCACTGGCAAAATTGGTCGAGGCCTTCAGTCGAAAGACGGAAGGCGCTGCCCCTTCCGGGGTTGGTATACAAGGCACCGCGCCGACAACGACGTAGCCGAAGCAATGGGGACTGTCCGATGAAGATGTTTCGCTTGGCCGCAACGGCCACCGCCTTCCTGCTGTCGATCGCAACCGCGCAGGCCCAGACCACGCTGCGCATCGGCCTCGCCGAGGACCCCGATATCCTCGACCCGACCATGGCGCGCACCTATGTCGGCCGCATCGTGTTCTCCGCGTTCTGCGACAAGCTGTTCGACATCGACGAAAAGCTCAACATCGTGCCGCAGCTCGCGCTCTCCAGCGAAACCGCCGACGACGGCAAGGCGCTCGTCATCAAGCTCCGCCCGGGCGTGAAATTTCACGACGGCGAGCCGTTCGATGCGGAAGCCGCCAAGTTCTCGCTGGAGCGCCACCTGACATTCCCCGGCTCCTTCCGCAAACCCGAGCTGGCCTCGGTCGACCACATCGAAATCGTCGATCCCCTGACCGTCAAGCTGGTGCTGAAGTCGCCGTTCTCACCTCTGCTCGCCCAGCTCACCGATCGTGCCGGCATGATGATGTCGCCTAAAGCTGCCAAGGAGGCCGGCGACAAGTTCGGCCTGCGTCCGGTCTGCGCGGGCCCCTACAAATTCGTCGAGCGCGTGCAGCAGGACCGCATCGTGTTCGAGAAGTTTGCCGACTACTGGAACAAGGACAACGTCTTCATCGATAAGATCGTGTTCCAGCCGATCGTCGATGCCACGGTTCGGCTCGCGAACCTGAAGTCCGGCGGCCTCGACCTGATCGAACGCGTGCTCGCCACCGACCTCAAGGAGGTGCGCGCGGACTCACGACTGAAGGTCGCGACCGCAATCGAGCTCGGCTATCAGGGCATCACGCTCAATATCGGCAAGGACAAGGCCAAGGGCCCGCTCAGCCAGTCCGCCAAGGTACGGCAGGCGCTCGACCTCGCGATCGACCGCGAGGCCATCAACCAGGTCGTGTTCAACGGCGAGTTCCAGCCTGGCAATCAGTGGGTCAATCCCGATCATCCCTACTATCAGAAATCGCTTCCGATCCGCCCCCGCAACGTGGAGAAGGCCAAGGCGCTGCTGAAGGAAGCCGGCGTGACACCGCCGGTCAGCGTCGATTTCCTGGTGTCGAAGGGCGCGGAGACCGAGACGCCAGCGCAGGTGATCCAGTCGATGGCGGCTGAAGCCGGCTTCGACATGAAGCTCCGCGTCACCGAATTCGCGACCGGGCTCAAGCAGGCCGAGGCCGGCGACTACCAGGCCTTCATGCTGGCCTGGAGCGGCCGCGTCGATCCCGATGGCAACACCTTCGTCTTCCTGCACAACGGCGCGCCACAGAACTACGGCGCCTGGAATAATCCGCAGGCCGACAAGGCGCTGGAGGATGCGCGCCTCGTGACCGACCTCGCCAAGCGCAAGGCCAGTTACGAAGCCCTGGCGAAACTGGTCCAGGACGAAGAGCCGCTCCTCTATCTCTACCACCGCCGCATCATCATCGCGCACACCACCAAGCTCGAAGGCTATAAGCAGATGCCCGACGGGCTCGTACGTGTCATCGGCCTCAAGCTGAAGTGACGCAGCCAGAATGCTGAACTTCCTTGCCCGCCGTCTTGCGCAGATCGTGCCGACACTGTTCTTCGTCTCGGTGCTGATCTTCTCGCTGCAGCAATTGCTGCCCGGCGATCCCGCGCTGGTGATGGCGGGCGAAGAGCGCGATCCCGCCGTGATCGAGCAGATCCGGCGTCAGTACCGGCTCGATCAGCCCGTCCCCGTGCAGTACGCCTACTGGATCAAGGGCGTGCTGGCTGGCGATTTCGGCGAGTCCCTGCGCAACAAGATGCCGGTGCGCGAATTGATCGCGCAAAAGCTGCCGGTGACGCTGCAGCTCGGCTCGATGGCGATCATCATCGCGTTCCTGATCGGCATTCCCGCCGGCATCGTTGCGGCCGTGAAGAAAGGCACCGCCTGGGACTACGGCGCCAATTTCTTCGCGCTGTGGGGGATATCGACGCCGAACTTCTGGCTCGGCATCATGCTGATCTTCCTGTTCTCGATCGAGCTCGGCTGGCTGCCGGCCTCGGGCTACGTGCCGCTCACCGAGAACTGGCGCGCGAGCCTGGCGGCCACCATCATGCCCGCCTTCGTGCTCGGCAATGCGATTGCCGCGATCCTGATGCGGCATACGCGCAGCGCCATGCTCCAGGTGCTGGAGAGCGACTATGTCCGCACTGCGCGCGCCAAGGGACTGCTGGAACGCTCGGTCATCCTCAAGCACGCGATGCGCAATGCGCTGACACCCATCATCACGCTCGGCGCGCTCGAGCTCGGCACGCTGCTGTCAGGCGCCGTGCTGACGGAACAGATCTTCTCCATCCCCGGATTCGGCAAGCTGATCGTGGACGCCGTGTTCAACCGCGACTACGCGGTCGTGCAGGGCGTAGTGCTGGTGACGGCCACGGTCTACATCACGCTGAATCTCATTGCCGACATCGCCTATATCCTCGTCAATCCGCGGCTTCGAGGCTAACCCATGACCGACACGGCGCTGGCCAGCCCCGTCACGGAAGCTCACGAGCTGGATAGCCCGGCACGTCGCGCCCGGCGGCGCTTGTTCAAGCGCAAGGCGGCTGTGTTCGGCCTTGTCGTGATCATCGCGTTTATCGCGCTGGCGGTGCTTGCGCCACTCGTCGTCCCCTTCGATCCCATCGCGACGAGCTGGAGTCTGGTGCGCAAGCCGCCGACCGCCGCACACTGGTTCGGCACCGACGAGCTCGGCCGCGACATCCTGAGCCGCGTCATTTACGGCGCGCGGGCCTCGCTGCTCGCCGGCCTGATCTCGGTCGCGATCGCGCTCGGCATCGGCGTTCCGCTCGGCCTGCTCGCCGGCTATCGCGGCGGCTTCACCGACGCGCTGATCAGCCGGATCACGGATGCGATGCTGGCCTGCCCGTTCCTGATCCTGGCGATCGCGCTCGCGGCATTCCTCGGCCCGAGTCTTGGCAACGCCATGATCGCAATCGGCATCTCGGCCACCCCGATCTTCATCCGCCTGACCCGCGGCCAGGTGCTCGTCGTCAAGGCCGAGGATTATGTCGAGGCTGCGCGTGCGCTCGGCAATCCGCCGTGGCGGATCGCGTTCTCGCATATCCTGCCGAACATCCTGCCGGCGCTGCTGGTGCAGGCGACGCTGTCGATTGCAGCCGCCATCATCGCCGAAGCCGCGCTGTCCTTCCTCGGCCTCGGCCAGCAGCCACCGGCGCCGTCCTGGGGCAGCATGCTCAATGCGGCGCAACGCTTCCTCACCCAGGCACCCTGGATGGCGATCTGGCCGGGACTTGCAATCTTCCTCGTGGTGCTGTCGCTGAACCTGCTCGGCGATGGTCTTCGCGACGCCCTCGACCCGCGCCAGCGCTAGATCACCACCTCCCGCATCACGCGGCGGCAATCCATCTCATATTCGAGATCGACCACTGGCGGCCGGGCAAAATGCCAAGTGAGGCCGGAGCGCAAGGCGCCACGGCGAACCAGCTCGTCGACCAGCGCGTGGTGGAAGTCGTGGACGGAATAGGCCTGCACGCCAGTGGTGTCCTTCCAGCCGAAGCCGAAGGCCGCCAGGCGGTTCTCCATCTGCGACGTCGTCGTGAAGCGCACTTTCTCGCGAAGGCCCTCCGGGCTGAGGTCGCGGTAGCGCACCGTGCGCTCGACATAGGTCCCGCCGCCCTCGCGTGCCTCGGCGCCGCCGGCGATCACAAAGCTCGGCGCCTTGGAGCGTGCCGGGCGCGTGAAGCAGAACGCGTAGAACGATGGCTCGGACGGCGGGTCGATCTCGGGACAGACATTGCTGCGCGCCACCGGATTGCTGGTGCCGTCGAAAATGCCCCATTCGGACAGCGTCTTCACATAGTGCAGGTTGAACGCGCGAAAGCCCTCTTCGCTGAAGGCCGCCGGTGAACGCAGCTCACAGGCGCAGAACGCTGTCAGCGGACGCCCCGCCTCCTGGATGAATTTTCCGGCCAGCGCAAACCCCTCGGCAAGCGGCACCAGGCGGTCGAACCGGACGCGCTCGATCTCATAGCCCTCATCCGCGGCCGCGCCTGCCGAATACTGGAACACGGACGGAATGAAACGATAATTGCCGGCAGAGAACTCACGAACCATGACGCACTCCTATTCCAGTTGCATGCGAATGCCCTTGGCGCCGTTGAGCAGGCGCTTCAGGTGAAAGCCGGCCAGGGAATCGTCGGCGTGCATGCCGACCAGCGCGGCAAAGGCCGGCATGGCGGCGGCATCGCCGGCTTCCATCTTGGCAAACGCCTCGGAATAGAGCGCCGTCTCCGGCGCCTCGAACCTGGCCTGCGGCAGCGGCTCGAACGCGCGCAGCGGCTCACTGCGTCCGCGCAACATCAACTCACCCACAGGGCGACCCTGAAAGCTGTCGGCCGCGTTGGCGACGCTGGCGCTGACGCAAATGCGCGTTCCCAGGTACTTGTTGGCGGCCTCCAGCCGCGCCGCGATGTTGATGGAGTCGCCATATGCGGTGTAGTCGAAGAACCGATTGCCGCCAAAATTTCCGACCAGCGCCGGCCCCGCGTGAATGCCGATGCGGGTCGCGCCGAAGTTCACGCCCTTTGAGCGTTGGCGCGCACAAAAATCCTGCGCCCACGCATCGAGATCATGGGCACAGGCGACCGCACGGGTCGCATAGTCAGGCTGATCGCCCGGGGCATTGAACAGCACCTGGATCGCATCGCCGATGATCTTGGCGACCGTCCCTTCATGCGCGAAGACGACCTCGGTCATCCCGCCGACATACTCGTTGAGGAGCGCGCCAAGCGTTTCGGGCGGCGCAGTCTCGACCAGCGAGGTGAAGCCTGTGATGTCGGTGAAGATGGTCGCGACGTCGCGCCACTGCACCTGGATGCCCTCACCCTCGCCGCTTGCCGCCAGACGCTTGGCGAGCTCGGGCGAGAAATGACGCGACAGCGCGGCATGGGCACGCTCGGCCTCCATCTGACGCCGCCGCGCCTCGCGCAGCATCTCGACGTGACGAATGGTTTTGTCGATCGTGGCTTCCAGGTCGGCGAAATCGATCGGCTTGGTCAGGAAGTCGAATGCGCCGCGGTTCATGGCGGTGCGGATGTTGCTCATGTCGCCGTAGGCGGAGACGATGATGGTCGACTTCTTGTCCTCTGCTTCCTGCAGTTTCGCCAGCAGCGACAGCCCGTCCATGCGCGGCATGTTGATGTCGGAAACCACCATATCGACATGCGGATTCTGCTCGAGCGATTGCAGCGCGTCGAGGCCGTCGCGCGCGAACATGATATCGATGACACCGTCGCGGATCTGCCTGCGGAACTTTTGCAGGATCAACGCCTCGAGATCCGGCTCGTCATCGACGAAGAGGATGGTCGCAGTCATGCGGCTTGCTCGAGCCTCGTATCGATCTCCTGCCGCAGAAGCGCAAAGTCGATCGGCTTGGTGAGGAGCCCGACAGCGCCGCGCTCGATCGCCTTCCGGCGCGTTTCGGCATCGCCATAGGCCGTGATCATGATGACGGGAACGTCCGGATGCGCGGCGCGCACCTTCGGCAGCATGTCGAGACCGCTCATGCCGGGCATGTTGATGTCCGAGAGAATCAGGATCAGCGAGGGATCGCGAACCTCGGCGGCGCGCTTGAGCGCATCAGGCGCAGATGACGCAAATTCCATCTGGAAGCGGCCGGCGCGCAGCTCGCGCCGGAATTGCTGCCGGAACAACGCCTCGACGTCAGGCTCGTCGTCGACGACTAGGATGTAAACGTTCAAGTCTTGCCTCCGGAAGTGTCGCCCACCGCCATCGTGCGCGGCAGCGTGATGATGAATTCGGTGAATACACCGGGCGCGGTCTCCACCTCGATCGTGCCGCCGTGCTGTTTCACGACGATGTCATGACTCATGGAAAGGCCGAGTCCTGTGCCCTCGCCGGCCGGCTTGGTGGTGAAGAACGGATTGAACATCTTCTCCTTCACCTCGGGCGGAATCCCGATGCCGTTGTCGCGGATCCGAATTTCGACCTTGTCGCCCAGATTTTTCGTCGCAGCGCTCAAGGTGGGCTCGAAGGCGTCGCCTGCGCTCTCCTTGCGCTTGGCAGTGGCATAGAAGCCATTCGAGATCAGATTGAGGAAGACGCGCGTGATCTCCTGCGGATAGATGTCGACCATGCCTGCCGCCGGGTCGAAGCCACGCTGGAGCGTGACATTGAAGGACGGCCGTTCGGCGCGCGCGCCGTGATAGGCCAGATTGAGGCTTTCCTCAACGATCGCGTTGATGTCGACGGCGCGATGCTCGCCGGAGCCCTCGCGCGAATGCAGCAGCATGTTCCTGACGATGGAATCGGCACGCTTGCCGTGCTGCACGACCTTCTCGAGATTGGCCCTGAGCATACCGGTCAGCTCGTCGATATCCTCCTTCGACTTGGCGTCGAGCGCTGCCGATTGCAGCGCCCCGTTGAGTTCGTCGATCAACTCGGTCGAGACCGCGGAGAAATTGTTGACGAAATTGAGCGGGTTCTTGATCTCGTGGGCAATGCCCGCCGTGAGCTGGCCGAGGGACGCGAGCTTCTCGGTCTGGATCAGGCGGTCCTGCGCGGCGCGCAGGTCGTCGAGGGATTGCGAAAGCTCGCTGGTGCGTTCGCGAAGTTGCTTGAGCAGCCGTGCGTTCTCAATGGCAATGACGGCCTGGTTGGCAAAATTCTCTACCAGCGCGATTTGCTTGTCGGTGAATGCGCGAACCTCCCGGCGAAAGATTGTTATCACGCCGATCAGCTCGTCTTCCCGCAATAACGGCACCATAAGCGCCGTGCGAGCGCCTCCAACGTCAGCAAGCAAGACTGCCATTTCGGCTCCGGCACGATAGGCAGGGGCTTCGCGGACATCGAGAACGTGGGCAACCTGATGCGTTCTGGCAACCTCGGCAAGGCCGCTTTCGGGATGTGGTGCGAGCATCCTGCTCTGCTGTCGCGTGGCAGCAAATTGCGGGGGTAGATTGTAGTCCGATACCAGAGCGTATCGCTCCCCATCCCAGAGATCCATGACGCCAAAGCTCGCTCCGCAGACCCGCGTTGCATTCTCCAACATCTTGTTGAAGACCGGCTGTAATTCGCCCGCGGACGAACTGATGGCCTCCAAGACCTCAGAGGTTGCCGTCTGCTGCTGCAGGGACTCGCTCAATTCTGCCGTGCGTTGCTCGACCTTCTTTTCCAGATCGGCGTAGGATTCCTGCAAGCGCTCGCCCATGTGATTGAACTGGTCCGCGAGCCCTTCGAGCTCGTCGCCGGTCTTGATCGAGATGCGCTGGGAGAAGTCGCCGCCACCGATCCGCTCTGCGCCGCTGCGCAGCGCCTGGATCGGCCCTACCATGCGGCGCGCCAAAAAAATCCCGGCGAGCACAGCGAAGATCGATGCCGCCAGCAGCACGATCGCTAGTCGTTGCAACGAGGCGTAGAGCGCGGCATAGGCCTCTTCGACCGGCAATTCCACGAACATCGTCCAGCCGAGCGGCGCGATGGGGGCGGAGGCTGTCAGAACTTCCTGCCCCTGGATGTTGGTCGCCTCCTGCAATGAGTCCGGCATGGCGCCGCCACCGGCCTGGGCACCGCGCACCTGCTCGAGCTTGGACATGTCGGTATTGCGCAGCACGAGGCTGATATCGGGATGCGCGATCAGGCGTCCCTCCGGTCCCACCACGTAGGCGTGCCCGTGCTCGCCGACCTTGATCTGGGACACGACGTCCCAGATCAGCTTGAGATTGACCTCCGCGATGCTGACGCCGGCATCCTTGCGCGCGCCGGCCAGCGCCAGCGTCATATAGGGCTCGGAGTCCCTGCGGAAATAGACCGGACCGTAATAGACCTTGCGCGCGACCGCCTCGGTGAACTTCGGATCACTCGACAGGTCGATCCCGCTGTCGATCGCGTCCATGGCGAGCCGCGAGACGCGCAATCGCTCCTTTCCGGTCGCATCCACCTGGGCGATTTCGGTGATGGCAGGCACCTGACGGAGCAGCCGCAGCGCGTCGGACCGGCGTTGCTCGATCGATCCCCCCGTCCAGGGCAGTTGCGTGGTCCAGCCGAGCTGACTCTCGATCTCCTTGACGAACTGGCCAATCTTGGCCGCAGCCGCCTCCGCCTGCTCGTGCTGCACCCGGATCAGCGAGGCCTTGTGCTCACGATAATAAAAGAAGACCTCGAACAGGCCGTTGGCGAGCAGCGCGATGGCGACGACGGCCACGAACAGCGCCACGTATTTGGTGAATAGACGGGTTCGGATCCCCCGCCCCGCCGCTTCACCGGACACGACCTCGCCCGGGGGCGCGCTCGGCAGCGTCCTGGCTTGCGGGGTGTCGGGATGGAGGGAGAGGCTCATCCCGCGGAACCTAGCAAGAAGACCGGACCTTGTCTCTCGCAAGCGCGGAAACGGCCCGCCCGACGCGGTTGGGGGAACACAACAAAAAAGGGCGACAACGGATTGGCCGCTGCCGCCCTCTCATCGGTTTGCTTGCGGTCTCAGGTCGGCCGCAGGGCCTTGGAGTCGAGGTCGAGATCGGCGACCTGCTTGTTCCGCTCCGAATCGGCCGCCGCGCGATGGTCGGTCGCCAGCACCACATAGACCGCCGGCAGCACGAACAGCGTGAACAGCGTGCCGATCGACATGCCGGCGACGACCACCAGACCGATCGAGAAGCGGCTGGCCGCGCCGGCGCCGGTCGCGGTCAGGAGCGGGATCAGGCCGGTCACCATCGCGGCCGTGGTCATCAGGATCGGCCGTAGCCGGATGCGGGCCGACATCTCGATCGCGGAGCGGCGGTCGAGCCGCTCGTTGACCTGGAGCTCGTTGGCGAACTCCACCATCAGGATGCCGTGCTTTGTGATCAGGCCGACCAGGGTGAGCAGACCGACCTGGGTGTAGATGTTCATGGTCGCAACGCCGAAGAACAACGGTATCAGCGCGCCGACGATCGCCATCGGCACCGAGATCATGATCACCAGCGGGTCGCGCAAGCTCTCGAACTGCGCCGCCAGCACCAGGAAGATGATGATCAGCGCGAAGCCGAAGGTGATCGCGAGCTGATTGCCTTCCTGCACATACTGCCGGCTATCGGCCAGATAGTCGTGGCTGAAGCCCTGCGGCAGCTTCTTGGCCTCGCCTTCGAGGAAGTCGACCGCCGCGCCGACGGTCACGCCGGGCATCGGCACGGCAGAGAACGTCGCCGAATTGAGCTGGTTGTAGTGAGTCAGCGAGTTCGGGTCGGTCTTAGTCCTGATCGAGACCACGGTCGACAGCGGAAGCTGCTGGCCGGTGTTGGTCGTCACATAGTAGCCGCCGAGCGATTCCGGCGAGAGCCGCTTGCCGCGCGGCACCTGCGGAATCACCTGATAGGAACGGCCCTCGAGGTTGAAGCGGTTGATGTAGTTGCCGCCGAGCAGCACCGCGAGCGTTGCGCCGAGGTTCTGCATGTTGACGCCGAGGTCCTGCGCTTTGGTGCGGTCGATCGTCACCTCGACGTTCGGCTGGTTGTAGGCAAGGTCGCTGTCGGAGACGATGAACATGCCGCTCTTGCGCGCGGCGTCCTTCAGCTTCTCCATCTGCTCAAAGACCGTCTGGAAGCCTGCCGTGGAGTTGATCACCATTTGGATCGGGAGACCGCCCGGTCCGCCCGGGAGCGGCGGCAGGTTGAAGGCGAAGGCCTGCACGCCCTCGATCTTGGCGAGCTCCGCCTGCACCAGCGGCTTCAGGGCGATCGACGAGCGTTTGCGCTCGTCCCAGGGCTTCAAGAGCATGCCGGCGATGCCGCCCTGCGGGCCATTGATGCCGTTCAGCACGAAACGCAGATCGGTCTCTGGGAATTTCTGGAATTCCTTGTCGAGCTTCTCGCCGTAGAAATCGACATAGTCGATGTTGGCGTATTTCGGAGCCTTGGTCACCGCGAACACGATACCCTGGTCCTCCTCCGGCGCCAGCTCCTTCGAGGTGTGCATGTAGAGGAAGCCGACCAGCCCGAGGATCGTCACCGCGAACAGGCCGGTGATGGCCTTGTAGTCCAGCGAGCGATCGAGCTTGCGCCCGTACCACCGCGTTATCGCGCCGAACACCCGGTTCACCAGCTTGGCGAAGCGCCCCTCTTCGGTGTTCTTCAGCAGCACCGAGCACATCATCGGCGACAGCGTCAGCGCGATCACACCCGACACGATCACCGAGCCCGCCAGCGTAAAGGCGAATTCGCGGAACAACGAGCCGGTGAGGCCGCCGAGGAAACCGATCGGCGCATACACCGCGGCGAGCGTGATCGTCATCGAGATGACGGGGCCGACGATTTCGCGCGCGCCTTGCAGCGACGCCTGTACCGGCGTCTTGCCCTCCTCCAGATGGCGGTGGATGTTCTCAACCACGACGATGGCGTCGTCGACCACGAGGCCGATCGCGAGCACCATCGCGAGTAGGGTCAGGAGGTTGAAGCTGAAGCCCAGCGCCAGCATCAGGGTGCAGACGCCGATCATCGACAGCGGAATGGTGACGACGGGAATGATGACCGAGCGGAGCGAGGCCAGGAACAGGAAGATGACCACGATCACGATGAGCACGGCTTCGCCCAACGTCTTCTCCACCTCGTCGATCGAGGACTGGATGAACTTGGTCGAATCGTAGGCGACCTTCATCTTCATCGACGGTGGCAGATTGCGTTCCAGTTCGGGGAACAACGCGCGCACGCCCTTGACCAGCGTCAGCGGGTTGCCCTGCGGCGTTGCCTGCACGCCGATGAAGATCGCGTGCTCGCCGTTGAAGGCGACGCTGGCGTCGGTGCTTTGCGCGGCAAGCTCGACGGTAGCGATGTCCTCCATCCGCACGAAGCCGCCGTCCTTGGCCTTGACGATCATCTTCTTGAACTGGTTGACATCGGTCAGGCCTGTGTTCGTCGAGACGTTCGAGACGATGAGATAGCCCTTGGTCTGACCTGCCGCGGACTGAAAGTTGTTGGCCTGGATCGCCGCGGCAACGTCGGCCGGCGAGACATTGCGGCCGGCCATCTTCACGGGATCGAGCCACAGCCGCATCGCAAACGTCTGGCCGCCCAGAATGTCGGCCGAGGCCACGCCATCGACGGTCGACAGCACCGGCTGCACCACGCGCGTCAGATAATCAGAGATCGCCGAGCCCGACAGCTCCTCGGACGAGAAGCCGAGATACATCACGGCCGTGGTCTGGCCGGTGGTCTTGGTGACGATCGGGTCGTTGGATTCTTTCGGAATGAGGTATTTGACCGAGTTCGTCTTGGCCAGCACCTCGGTGAGCGCCTGGTTCGGATCGAAGTTCAGCTTGATGTAGACCTGGATCGTCGAGGTGCCGAGCACCGAGGACGAGGTGATGTAGTCGACGCCCTCGGCGGACGCGACCGCCTGCTCGATCGGCGTGGTGATGAAGCCCTGGATCAGGTCCGCGGACGCGCCGGGATAGACGGTCGTGATGTTGATGACCGTGTTCGACAGCTTCGGATACTGCTGGATCGGCAGCACCATCGCCGCACGTAGACCGATCAGCAGGATCAGCAGGCTGACGACGACCGACAGGACCGGTCGCTTGATGAAAATATCGGTAAAGCGCATCGCGGCGATCTCGAATTCTTTGTCTCAAGAAGCGTGATCCGGCCGAGCCGGATCACGCGAATGTAGTTGGGTCAGTAACGCGGCGGCTGCGCCGGGATCTGCGGGGCCGGGTCAGTCGAAATCGCCACTGCCGCACCCGATTGCAGCTTGAGCTGGCCGACGGCGACGATCTTGTCGCCCGCCTTCAGGCCCTTGATGATTTCGACGCGACCTTCGACCCGGTTGCCGGTCTGCACGAAGGTGCGCACCGCGGAGAGGCTGGTCTTGCCGTCCTCTTCCTTCTTCTCGGTGATCACAAACACCGAGTCGCCGTACAGCGTGTAGTCGACCGCCGTCTCGGGAACGGTGATCACGGCCGGCTTGTCCGGCAGCACCACCGTGGTGGTCACGAACATGCCGGGCTTCAGGATCTTCTCCGGGTTGGCGATCGTCGCCTGCACGCGGATGTTGCGGGTGTCGGTCGAGATTTGCGGCTCGATCGTGGTGATCTTGCCGTCGAAGGTGCGGCCCGGATAGGCGTCGACCTTCAACCGGACGACCTGACCGACCTTGAGGTTGCCCGAGTCCTTTTCCGTCACCGTGAAGTTGGCCCACAGCTCCGACAGATCGGTCAGCGAGACGATGGCAGTGCCGGCGGTGAGATACTGGCCGACCTCGACCTTGCGGACGCCGAGATCGCCGGAGAACGGCGCACGCACCAGCTTCTGCGAGATCAGCGCCTCGGTCTTGGCGATGCCGGCCTGCGCCTGGTCGTAGGCGGCCTGGGCCTGATCGACGGTCGCCTGCGGACCGAACTGGCGCGCGGCGAGCTGCTTGGCGCGGTCGAGCGACAGCTGCGCCACGGTCGCCTGCGCCTTGTAATTTGCGAGGTCACCCTGCTCCGGCATGTCGAACAATTGCACGAGCGGCGTGCCGGCCTCGACACGCGTGCCTGGCTCGAACTTGATCTCGGTGACGCGGCCGTTGACGTCGGCGCTGACATCGACCTGGTGCACGGCGACAAGGCTGCCGACGGCGGTGAGCAGGTTCGGCACCACCTCGGACTTCGCTTCAGCCGCGCTAACCGCGGTTGGCGGCGGCTTGTTGTTGGCGAAGAACTGCTTGATCATCTGGCCGCGGAAATAATTGAACCAGACGAGACCACCGACCAGCGCGCCGAGAAGCGTGCCGACGATGATGAACCACAGCACCGGCCGGACCGGACGCTTGGGAGCCTTGTTGTCGATCGGTTGGCCCGAAATTTTGTTTTCGGCTACGATGTTCATGTCATGCGCTCTCTGCAATCGCCGTCTTGCCCGCACTCGTGGCCTGATCGTGGCCCAGATGCGAAGCAATTGCGGCGTCGTTAAGTCCGATACCCCTCAGGAGAAACTCACAGAGCTGCCGCTCCAGATCGTTCGCCTTCCCGTAAGCGAGACAGGGCGTGGCCGGCAGCCTGGTCAACGCTGCGGTCATCACCGCATGATGCGCGAACCAGAACAGGTTGAGCGGATCACCCGTGCACGGCCGCGCGTCTCCGGCGGCCACCGCACGATCGAGCGAAGCGACGAAGACAGCCCCGATCAGCGTCTCGATCTTGGCATATAGCAAACGGGCGAATTCGCCATCATCCAAATGGCTCGTGGCCATCAGCCGCAGCCGCTGCGCCTCTTCCTGGTCGGGCCCGTCGGCGATCGCGAGGAAATGCTGGACCATGCCGCGGATCAGCTCGACCAGGGCCGCCGTCGACGGCTCCCGTTCGAGCAGTTCCGTCAGGGCCGGATCGGCCTCGCATTCGTCGCTCAGGATCTCGGCGTACAGCGCCGCCTTGGACGGGAAATGCTTGAACAGCAGCGCCTCGGAAATGGCAGCGGCGGCCGCCACGCTCTTGGTCGTGGTGCCGGTATAGCCGTGTCGGGCGAAGCAGCGTTTCGCGGCACCGAGGATCAATTGACGCCTCAGGTCGCTCGTCATACGCAATGAGCTCATGCTAGTGAGTAAGCACTCACCCACGCAAAAGTCAAGCGGTATGCTGCAACGCAACCTGAATGCGTTGTAGATTCAGCGGAAATTGGCTCCGCCCACACGGCTTGCGTGCAGGACCGAGATGCCGGCAAGCCGGCTCTAGATCGGCTGGAAACCGAGGTCGCCGCGGATCCGGTTGACGATGTAGGTCCCGTCCCGGGTCGGCAGGATCCGCTCAACGTTGTCGCTGCCGATCTTCACATTGGCAAAACGTGGCCCCACCGAGACGTCGTGGACGGCTTTGGCGAAGGCCTCCACCCCCGCCATGGTCGAGATCGATTGGCTATCGGCAATGCCGCAGGCCCTGGCGACGCCGACGAGGTCGGCGGCCGCGGAGGTATGGCTGGTCTGGCCGCCGGTCTCGCCATAGGCCTCGTTGTCGAGCACGACGATGGAGAGGTTGGACGGTTTCTGGAGCCCGATCGTGGCAAGGCTGCCCATGCCCATCAGCATCTCGCCGTCGCCGGTAATGACCAGCACCGGAAGCCGTGGCTGCGCCAGCGCGAGCCCGAGCCCGATCATCGCCGCGCCGCCCATGCCGCCCCAGAGATAGAAATTGCGGGCGTGGTCGCCGGCCGCGCACATGTCGTTGGTGGAGGCCCCGAGGCCGCCGATCGCAACGACGTCCTTGCGGTCCGCAAGCAGGGTGGACGCCACCTGGCGGCGGTCGAGGAGATTGGCCTTGCTCATTTGGTGAAAACCTTGGCGCCGATCAGGCGCTGCGACAGAAGGACGGCAGTGGGGGTGAGCGCATTGTAGGCCTGCGCGGCGGCCGCCTCGAGCACGGCCGGAACCTCGGCTGGGTTCGAAGCGCGCAGCACCTGGACGCCAAAAAGCTCGAACACGCCTTGCGTGGTCGATCCCATCGGCACCTGCCACGGATTGAACTCGCCCCACTCGCCGCGCATGGTCACGAGGGTGAGGAACGGAAAGCGCAGGATCGGGATCAGCGACAGCATGTTGATGCAATTGCCGACGCCGCTCGACTGCATCAGCAGCACGCCGCGCTGCCCGCCGGTCCAGGCGCCGGCCAGAAGCGCGACGCCCTCCTCCTCCGTCGTCAACGCAATGCCGCGCATCGTGGAGGACGCGAGCACGCGCTGGATCAGCTTGGAATGACCAGCGTCGGGCACGTACGGCACCTGCCGGACGTCGAAACGTTGCAATGTCGCGAAAATATCATCGGGCCAATTCGGGGCCGTGTCGGGAGCGTCAGCGCGCGCGTGCATTTTCCTGTCCGGTCGGCTAGCAAAGACTAGCGCGACTGTAGACGCATGAACGCGTCGATCAGAACAACAAAAACGGCATATCGGCTTTAACCGGCGAGTATAACGGGATGAACGCAGATGCGAGAGAGCTGGCGGCAAGCTTCGACCTCGAGAAGCTGACGCCAGAATTCTACGACAACCCCTATCCAACCTATCGTGCACTGCGGGAGAACGAGCCGGTCAAGCGCCTGCCGAACGGCTCCGTGTTCCTGACGCGCTATGACGATCTCGTCACGACGTACAAGAACACAAAATCGTTCAGCTCGGACAAGAAGCGCGAGTTCGCACCGAAATACGGCGACAGCCTGCTCTACGAACACCACACCACGAGCCTGGTGTTCAACGATCCGCCGGCCCATACCCGCGTGCGTCGCCTGATCATGGGCGCGCTGTCGCCGCGCGCGATCGCAGGGATGGAGGGCGACCTCATCAAGCTGGTCGACGGCCTGCTCGACGCGATTGCCGCCAAGGGGGCTTGCGAGCTCATCGAGGATTTCGCCGCATCGATCCCCATCGAGGTGATCGGCAATCTGCTCGATGTTCCCCATGACGAGCGCGCGCCGCTGCGCGACTGGTCACTGGCGATCCTCGGCGCGCTCGAACCCGTCGTGCGGCCAGAAGCTGCCGCGCGCGGCAACAAGGCGGTGAAGGATTTTCTCGCCTATCTCGAAACGCTGGTGGCGCGCCGGCGAGCGAAGCCCGGCAATCCCGAGCGCGATGTGCTGACGCGCCTGATCCAGGGAGAAGGTAACGGCGAGGAGAACGGCGAGCGTTTGACCGAGAAGGAGCTGCTGCACAATTGCATCTTCCTGCTCAATGCCGGGCACGAGACCACCACCAATTTGATCGGCAACGGCCTCGTCGCGCTGGACCGAAATCCGGATCAGAAGCAGCGGCTGATCGGCAATCCCGACATGATCAAGACCGCGGTCGAGGAGATGCTGCGTTACGAGAGCTCAAACCAGCTCGGCAACCGCATGACCACCGAGAAGGTCGAGCTCGGCGGCGTCACGCTCGAGGCCGGCACGTCGGTGACGCTATGCATTGGCGCGGCCAACCGCGATCCCGCCCAGTTTCCGGACCCCGAACGTTTCGACATCGCACGTACCCCGAACCGGCACCTCGCCTTCGCCACCGGCGCGCATCAATGTGCCGGCATGGCGCTGGCGCGGCTGGAAGGTGCGATTGCGATCTCACGCTTCCTGGCGCGCTTTCCGAACTATTCCGTGAGCGGACAGCCGGTGCGGGGCGGACGGGTGCGGTTCCGCGGCTTTTTGAGCGTGCCCTGCGCGCTTCGCTGAGGGCCAACAACAAAAATGGCGAAAACAACCCCATGCACAGTACAGGGTGCGTCGGCGAACGATGCCGGCTCCTCCCACAGAACTATCTGACATTTCGAGAAAATCGGGCCGCGCCGCGCCACCGGACGCATCAAGGCTTCCGAGCGGGCAAACCGATACCCACATCAGTTTGAGCGCCGCCCCGGTGCGGTCGGTTGACGCCCAGCCCGGGAGCAATGGAGTGACGACAGATGAGCTCGTCGGTCATTGATTTCGTTGCGACGGAAGCACGCTTTGGCGCCCAAAACTACGAGCCGATCGGGGTCGTCCTGTCGCGCGGCGAGGGTATCTGGGTCTGGGATACCGACGGCAACCGCTATCTCGATTGCCTCTCCGCCTATTCGGCGGTCAGCCAGGGCCACTGCCACCCCAAGATCCTGGCGGCGATGGTGGAACAGGCACACAGGCTGACGCTCACCTCGCGCGCCTTCCACAACGACCAGCTCGCCTTGTTCTACGAGGAGATCGCAGCGCTGACCGGCTCCCACAAGGTGCTGCCGATGAACAGCGGCGCAGAGGCGGTCGAAAGCGCGATCAAGTCGGTGCGCAAATGGGGCTACGAGGTGAAGGGCGTGCCGGACGGCCAGGCCGAGATCATCGTCTGCGCCAACAATTTCCACGGACGCACGCTGGGCATCGTCGGCTTTTCAACCGACCCCGAGACGCGCACACATTTCGGGCCGTTTGCGCCGGGCTTCAAGCTCATCCCGTTCGGCGACGCCCCGGCGCTGGAAGCAGCAATCACGCCAAACACCGTCGCCTTTCTGGTCGAGCCGATCCAGGGCGAAGCCGGTGTCATCATTCCTCCAGCCGGCTATTTCACTGAGGTGCGGAAGCTTTGCACCGCCAACAACGTGATGCTGGTGCTCGACGAGATCCAGACCGGGCTCGGCCGCACCGGCAAGCTGCTCGCCGAACAGCACGAGGGAATCGAGGCGGACGTGACGCTGCTCGGCAAGGCCTTGTCCGGCGGCTTCTATCCGGTGTCGGCCGTGCTCTCGAACAACGCAGTGCTCGGGACATTGAGGCCCGGGCAGCACGGTTCGACTTTCGGCGGCAACCCACTTGCCTGCGCGGTGGCGCGCGCGGCGATGCGGGTGCTGGTCGAGGAAGGCATGATCGAGAATGCGGCGAGGCAAGGCGCGCGCTTTCTGGAAGGCTTGAAGGCCATCCGTGCCAACACGATCCGCGAGGTGCGCGGGCGCGGCTTGATGCTGGCGGTCGAGCTTCATCCGGAGGCCGGACGCGCACGCCGCTACTGCGAGGCGCTCCAGGGCAAGGGCATCCTCGCCAAGGATACCCATGAGCATACCATCCGCATCGCCCCGCCGCTGGTGATCACCAGTGATCAAGTCGACTGGGCGCTGGAGCGGATCGCCGCGGTCCTGACGCAGGATTTCTCTTGAGGCTGCCTGCGGCGGAAGATCGCAACGCCGGCCGCGGCCAACAACGAACGATTCCGCCGTCCCTGCGTTGAAAGTCGTGGGCGATTACGAGCTGGGAGCTCAGACCATGCTTCCGCGTGGCGTTTGCCTGACGGCCGTTTTGGTTGGTGTCTCGATGCTGGGAGCGAGCGTCGGCGCGTTCGCCCAGGGACCTCCTGGACATGGCAGAGGTGGACCACCAGGGCCAGCCGCAGCGCCGGCAGCTCGGCCAGCAGCGCCGCCTGCCATGGCCCGTCCAGCAGCACCACCGGCCATGGCGCGTCCGGCGGCACCACCTGCCATGGCCCGTCCGGCGGCTCCGCCAGCCATGGCGCGGCCCTCCATGCCGCAGCGGCCTGCCATGGCGCCACGTCCGGCGCCGCACATCGCCTCACCGCCACCGCGTCCGACCCCACGTTTCACTGCGCCGCCGTCGCGCCCCGCCCCGCACGTGGCCTCGCCGCGGCCCGAATTCCGTCGGGCGCCGGCAGCGCCGCAACGTCCGGCCATGGCGCCGCGGCCGACGCCGAATATCGCCGCCCCATCGCGCCCGAGCGCACCAGCGGCCGTGAGCGAGCGACCGGGACCGCCGCGCGAGACACTTTCGCGCCAATCCGCGGAACGCCAAGGCCGCATCGACCGCTTGCAGCAGCGCGTGCAGCAATTGCAATCGCAGAAACCGGAAGGCGCAAGGGCGCAACACCAGCAGCAGCGGTTGCTGCAGTCGCAGAGCCGCCTTCTCGAGCGCGAGCAACGTGTCCAACAGCGCTCGCAGCTCGTCGAGCAGCGGCAGCGCGAGATGCTGTCGCGCCAGACGACGGAGCGCCAGACCCGCATCGATCGCCTGCAACAGCGCGTGCAGCAATTGCAATCGCAAAGGCCGGAAGGCGCGCGGGCGCAACGCGAGCAGCAACGGATGCTCCAGACGCAGAACCGCTTGCTTGGCCGTGAGCAGCGCGCGCAGCAAAGTGACCTGGCACGCCAGCAGCGGCTTGGACTGCAGGCTCCGGCGGCACGCGCTTCGGCGTTTGCGGCCGCCACGCAGGCCGCCGAGCGCGGACGGTTCGCCACGCGCTTCCGCGAGCAGGCCACGTCGCGGACCCAAGCGGCTCTCCTCACTCGCCAAAGTGGCTGGGCTCCCCGGCAGGCCTGGCGTCACCGCCATCCCGCGGTGTTCGTGGCCTGGCTTGGGCCCGTGTTCTGGCCTTACGCCTATTCCGACATCTTCAACTACACGTTCTGGTCCGATGGTTACGAGCCCGGATATTGGGCGTACGCCTATGACGACTTCGTCGACACCGTGTACTGGGGTGGTGACGGCCCCTCTTCCGCCTATGCCAGCACCAACCCGTATGACTATCCGCAAGCCGGCGGCGGCTCCCGCGCGCGCCAGCGTGCCAGCGTGAGCCCGCAGACGCTTCAGCAATTGTGCGGCACGCCGGACAAGGGCGTGACCGCCTGGCCGCTCGCCGATATCGCGCGAGCGGTGCGGCCGACGCCGGAGCAACGCACGCTGCTCGACGAGCTGAAGACGGCGGCGGCCAACGCTGCCGGTGTGTTCAAGGACTCCTGCGCGGAGACTTATGCACTGACTCCTCCTGGCCGCTTGCGCGCGATGATGAACCGCATCAGCGCGACGCTGGAAGCCGTCAAGATCGTTCGACCGGCACTGGAGAATTTCTACAACTCGCTCAGTGACGAACAGCAGGCCCGCTTCAACGAGCTTGGCCCCAATGCCGCCGAGCGCTCGCCGCAGCAGCAGGAGGCCAGTGCCCAGGAAGCCAATGCCGAAGGCTGCGCCGATCCCAAGTCCGGGCTGACGCAGTTGCCGATCCAGAGGATCGAGGCTGTGCTCCACCCCGCAGGTAAGCAGAAGGAGGCGCTCGACCGCCTCAGCGAAGCGACGGCGAAGGGCGTTGAGGGCCTGCAGGCGGCCTGTCCGAACGATGCGCCGCTGACGCCGGTTGGACGGCTGGAGACGATGCAGCACCGGCTCGAGGCCATGCTGACGGCCGCCAAGCTGGTCGAACCCGCTCTGGACGAGTTCTACGCCACGCTGAGCAGTGAGCAGAAGGCGCGCTTCAACACGCTGCAACAGGTCGCAAGCCCGTGACGGCAGCGCGCGTGGCGCTAAAGGCGCGATGAAACTCCGCACCGCGGCGAAACGAGGCGATGGGCCATGTGCAGACTCCTGCCGTGCCGCAAACCCATCATCTCATTCGATCACCTTGTCAGCGCGCGCCAATAAAGCCGCCGGAACCGTCATGCCCATCGCCATCGACGTCTTGAGGTTGATCACGAGCTCGAATTTCGTCGGCTGTTCGACCGGCATATCGGCGGGCATCGTGCCGCGCAAAAGGCTCACCGCAAATTGCGCCGTGCGGTCTGCCAACTGATCGAGGGATGGCCCGTAGCCGATAAAGCCACCTATCTCGGCCCAATAGGCCCATTGATACATCGCCGGAAGCCGCAGTGCTGCAACTCGTTCTATAATCAGCGGAACATTGCCGTCGATCATCGAGGACGAAAAAACATTCAGCGCCCTGGCGCCCGATGCCTCTGCTTCATCGATAGTCGCGACAATCTCCTCGGCTCTGGTGATGCGATAGATTGAAAGCTCGACGTTTTTTGCACGCGCCGCCTCTTGCAGGGCGCGAGCGTTCGTCTCAGTTGGAATGCGGGGATCGGCGAGAGCTGCCATGCGGCGAATTCCGGGCACGGCTTCGATCAGGATGTCCTGTCGCTTGCCGTCAAGCTCACGGGAGAAGATGCTGATCCCTGTGGTATTGCCATTGGGCCGGGCGAACGATTCTACCAATCGTTCCCCGACCATATCGCCTGCGATCCCGACGATGGGAATGCTGTTGGTTGCCTGCTGTACGGCGTGAACTGCCGCATCGCTAGCGGCATAGATGACATCGGGCTGGGCCAAGACTAGCTCCGCCGCATATTGCGAAATCAGATCGAGATGCGCAGCAAAGGCGCGGTAATCGATCGAGAGGTTTTGGCGTTCAATGAAACCAGCGCGCCGTAGTTTGTCAAAAAAGAGTACGTTAAAGGGAATATCGCGAGGATGCGGAGACAAGCAACCTAGGCGATATGTCCGTCCCTCTTTCTGAGCCAACGCTGTGAGCGGCAACGCCACGATCGCACTGCCGACTAGCGTTATGAACTCGCGCCGTCGCATTTCGTCGTCCTCAAGGCCGAGCGACAGCCTAACATATGCTTCAAACCCCACCGGTATTGTGCATCACAGCAATATGCGCGCTGATGTCGCAGATGGGTCTTGGCTGTGCGAAAACGCGAAGACGCTCAATCGCGATAGAAGAAGTTACTCGTCCAAGACTGTTTTAGTCGCTCAACGCGCAAGCGGATTCAACTTAGAGATCGAACTGAAAAGTATCATTCTTTGTCGAGTTTCGATTTTTGAGTTTTTACACAGCCAGGGTCAAAATGCGAAGAACTCAACCTGAGCAAATCTTGTCCGCTATGCCTCAATAAGCGGACCTCGTGGAGCGATGCTGCCACTTCGCCGAAGGGCCAAAAGCAGACCTCAGCCGCAGGCTCAGCTGTGTCCTTACGAACCTCGACTCGGACATGAATCGTGCGCTCCGCCCAGTCGCCCAAGCGCTAGAGCGTCATTAGACTTTGAGACATTTGGCGCAGGCGCGAACGTCGATCATCGGCACAGTTGCCATCGTCTGTGGCGTCGCGAGGGATCTGATGCTGGAAACAGCGGATCACGCCGCTTCATGGGTTCCGGTGTTCAAGGAATTCTTTCACCGGCCCGACGAAGGGGTGCACAAACTGGCCGAGCATGCCGCCGGGGATCGGCTTCACCGTACCGTATTTGACCGGCCAGCGGTCTTTGGGCAGGTGCCAAGTTCTGCCCAGCATATCGAACAGCGGCGTGTGTGCCGCGTAGTTCTTGTCGATGGCCTCGGCGTCCGACGCGTGGTGCCAGTGATGGAATTGCGGTGTAACGATCACGTACCGCAGCCAGCCGACATCCATCTTGATGTTTGAATGGATCAGCACCGATTGCACAGAGATGAAAATAAGATAGGCGAAGATCGTGTCTTGCGGGAAGCCGAGCAGGACGATCGGCACCAGCACCAGGGCGCGCGTTGCCAATGGCTCGAAGAAATGGAGGCGCGATCCCGAGAGCCAGTCCATGTGTTCGGGCGAATGATGGACCGCATGAATTCGCCACAACCACGGCACCTCGTGATAGGCGCGGTGAGAGATGTATTCGACTGCATCGGCCGCCAGGATCACCAGCACGAATCGGACGATCGCCGGCAGGGCCACGACATGCGCTTGCAGTGACGGGCTGATCGCCCAGGCGAAATAGTCATGGGCAAAATGTGTCGAGACCACTAGGAAGACGCCGATCAGCAGATGGTTGACGCCGAAATAGGCGAGATCGAGCCTCCAGCCGGGGCTGAGCGGCCCTTGCTCCGGCCGCACCCGTGGGAAGATCCACTCGAGCAGCACGAATGCTGCGCCGGTGAAGAATAGATCGAGCACCAGCCAGTCGAGTCCGAGATAGAAGCGCGGCTGGAGAAAATCCGGTGTTGGCACATAGGGCCCGCCAAGCAGCGTGGCGAGGAAAAGCGCACTGAGGCCGATCGTAGCGGGCACCCGCGGGCCGCCGAGCACGATCCCGATGACACCGAGCCAGGCACCGACGACCATGGCAATCGCGAGGGTGAGGCGGAGCAGCTCGACGTCGTAATGGACGCGGAGCTCAGGTGTCGTGAGAAAGGCGGGGTAACGCAGGCATAGCACCGCAGCGACGCTGAGCACGCCGACCGCGGCGCAGAGAGAACTGCCGATGCGCCCTTCACCGATTCGCGGCCTCGAGCTTTCCTGACCCATCAACAGTCTCCCAGCAGAATTTCTCTAGCGTCAGCATAGGCGCACGGGAACCTTCTTAGATCCAACGGATAGGGTACGAAGATGGCCGATAAGAGTTAAAATGCCAGAAGTCCAAGTCCGCTTTGGGTCACAAGCGGCGGTCGAAGTGAGCACGGCCGCGCGTCCGGTCTGCCGCCGATAGCCGACACTACAATGGTCTCAGCCTTGTTCGGCTAAGGGCCATTAACGGAACGTTATCGCTCCGGCCGTTTGATCGCGGCTCACTGGTCAATATGCAGTTATGCTGCCACTCGAAATTGACCTGCTCCAGAGCCGCGTTCGAAGCTAGGTGGACGAAATGGACCACAGTACCGCGCTGACAACGCTCGTCGAAGGAAACATCTTTCAGGCCAGTTTTCCTAACGGAGCAAGCTGCATTTGCTTAGTCAATTCGATCGCTGATGATGAAATCCGAGCAACGCGGATCACGACACAAGAGAAATTCGTCTTTGATCGTGCAACAGGTGCAGCCGTAATCGGTGACGGCTTAGCGGTCTGTACGATCAACTCAATAGCGCCATTGCCTGCTGAAATTCATGAGACCTTACTTCAGCTCGACCGAAGATACGGAAGCGGAGACTATCCCACCCTGCGCCGAGAAGAAATCGATGCTTTGCTGTTCGTTGAAGGGTTCTACCCTGCCCATCCGTTATGAATTGGGCGGCACTTCGAAGTCCGCAATGCGTCATTCGCGACGGGTCGGGCCAGCAGCAAGTCCGAACAATGTCCGTTCTGCCGCTGAAAGCGAAAGTCAATTCAGAGGGGCCATGCTGACGGCCGCCAAGCTGGTCGAACCCGCCCTGGACGAGTTCTATGCCACCTTGAGCAGCGAGCAGAAGGCGCACTTCAACACGCTGCGACAGCTCGCAAGCCCGTGAGGGCAGCGCGCGTGGGAGCTAAGGCGCGATGAATTGGGCTGAATCGTCTTCGCGCTTTAGGTTGTTGACGGTTACTATAGGGCACGTACTCATAAATCGAGCTTGATTGGTGCAGGCTTGCCCGATGTCGGGTATGCACCGGTAGCGATCAAACTCCGCACCGCGGCGAAACGACGCGATGGGCCACAACCGGACTCATGCACTGCAGCAAATAGGCATCTCGTTTGATCACTTCGCTAGTGCGGGCACAGAGATGGGCAGGATGCTCGACACTTTCTAACCGGATTGCGTTCTGACCAAAACCTGGTTCATTAGGAACTTGGCCTGCTGTGGCGGTTGTCCGGCCGCACCGATTGTCGACGCCCAACATCAGCGCGATGGCACGCCAGCGTGCTGCCGCGTGAGGACGGGTCGACGGCAGGCCGCCGACCCAGAACGCTCCATCACGCGAGTTCTTCGAGATGCCCGAGGCCCAGACCGCCGACGACGGCCTTCTGGACGGGCGCGACGTCGGCATTGATCTTGTCAGCACCGAACGACGTGCCCACCACCGTCCGAGCGGCGCGACTGCCCTTCGCCTGGCCGACGAGATTGGCGACCGCCTCGGCAATGTCGTGAGGCTTCGGAGCGTCCTTAGCCTGCAACATTGACTCCAAGATCTTGAAGAGGGCGTCGGGAGTCTTGCCGACCTCGCCGTAGGACTTCGTGATATCGCCGTCGGCAGGCCTCTGGATGCTAGAGTACAAGCTTGTCGCGTAGGCGCCAGGCTGAACTTCCACCACGTCTACGCCGAGTTGGGAGACCTCCAGCCGAATACTGTCGGTCAAAGCTTCGATCGCCATCTTGCTCGCGCCGTAGATGCCGAAGAAGGGGATCGTCACCCGGCCGAGGACCGAGCCCATGTTGATAATGAGACCTTCGCGCTCCCGACGCATCGATGGTAGCACTGCCCGGGTGACGCGGAGGAGACCGATGACGTTGGTGTCGAAGATCGCCTTGGCTTGATCGGCCGTGAAGGCTTCGGTCACGCCGGCTGATGCAATGCCGGCGTTGTTGACCAGCACGTTGATCTTGCCGGCCTTGGCGAGGATAGAAGCAATGGCGCGATCGACCGAGCCGCCATCGGTAACATCGAGCTCGACGACGTCGATTTTCTGGCTTCGCAGCGCGTCGGCGTGGCAGCGATTGCGGCTGGCGATGTCGCGCATCGCGGCGAACACGCGATAGCCGTCGCGCGCCAGCCTTTCCGCGGTTTCGCGGCCGAAGCCGCTCGATGTGCCGGTGATGAGAATGGTCTTGGTCATGGTTTGTCTCCGGTGATGAAGGTTGCGAGTCAATGCAAGATCGATCCGATTTCGGCAGCAGTCGTCCGAAAGCTGACCTTACTTCAGCGGGTTACCGGGGGGCTGGCCACTTCCTCCCCGTCCCTCTCATGGACGCCGAGGTGGCGTCTCTGCCTCAGGCTCTCGACAGCGCCTTCCGCAGCGAGCTTGGAGTGCGAGCCGACGCGCAGGCGGGCTCTGTGCTTTGAGTGGTTGGGAAACACGCGTTTATATCCTGTCGTCATCAATGGCGACGAAATAAGGAAGTCGGCGGAAGCGCGATTGCAAGCGAGCGGAACATTCCACACGACGGTGATGCGCAGCAGCGCTTTCACGTCGTCGTCGTGAGGTTGAGATTGCAACGGGTCCAGGAAGAAGATCACAAAATCAATCTGGCCTTCCGTGATTCGGGACCCGATTTGCTGGTCACCTCCTAAAGCTCCGCTTTCCAGGAGCGTCACGTTCAGTCCGAGCCTGTTCCTAAGGATCTCGCCGGTTGTCCGCGTGGAACAGAGAGAGTGCTCTGCCAACACTCGGCAATTGAACTTGGCCCACGCGACAAGCTCTTCCTTCTTGTTGTCGTGCGCGACCAAAGCGATATTCTTCCTGCTCGCCATTGCAATGATGTCTTGCATCGCTCGTCTCCGGTCAAACGTTCGGCGATCGGCGTACGTCTCGACGGGGTCGGTGGCGGGAAACAGGCATTCCAGCGTCGTGCAAGCCACCGACCAGTCGGTCATAGCAATCGGGAGCCGATTCGAGCCGATTCGAATCCGCCTTTTTGGCGGGCTCGCTGGAGACGACCATGATGACTCCGTCCGGACGAGCGCAGGCGCACAGCCGCAAGAAGGCGGCGTGTTCGCTTTGAAGCAAGAGAGTCAGCCGAACAATGACGATGTCGAATCGTTCCCGGGCAACGAAGGTGTTGGGATCGGCAGTGGCAAACCGTGTCCAATAGCACAGACCGGCAACCGTCGCGCGCCTCTCCGCGGCCTCGATGAAGTCCGCCGATTTGTCGATTCCGACCACAAGGCCAGTGGGGCCAACCAACCCGGCGATCAAGAGAGATGTGTCGCCAACGCCGCACTCTAGATCGAGGATACGCTTGCCGGGTCCAACGCCGCAACGACTCAGGGCATCCTCACCCAGGTCAGGCACGGGTATGACCTTCAGTCGCAATCGTGTCGCTTCACTGCCGACGTCATGCGACCCGCGGCAAAGCCCCCGTGTGCTTCTTCGCATTCCCATTTCAGCCTCCATTGCTTCGTTTCGAGAAGACTGCGACACCGCTCTCGCGTCGCTTGAGCCGAGCATTGGCCACCACCGCGCAACCGGAGCCGACCATGTCGGCGGCGAGCATCGACACATCGCCGCTACCGCAGCCGACATCTCACACGCGCATATCGCGCGCGAGGCCCGCGTCGCTACACAAGCGCCGTGTGATCGGTGTAAGTACTGCCGTTTGGCGCATAAAGCGGTGAACTTCTGATTCGGAATGACCGAACATGTAGGGAATCTCTGATGCCATCTCGTTTGTACGCCTGCTGCGGAGCCCAGCCTGGTTCTCGACTTGGTCCTTCTCCCAGCTCGAGGCCGGCGAACAAGCGACCGGATCAATCGACGTCGGTCGGTTGTCCGCTTGCCAAGGACCTCGGCTGCCAAGATAGGAATCTAGGCGGCTGAACCGCAGATGTCGTTAGGCGATCGCGCCCAATCGTCCGCACTAGCGCGCACCACCTGGCGCGCCCCGCGCGGGTCGACATGCGATCACTACATATCTGGATCATGCGCGCATCTGATCGAACGCCGCGCGTTGATGAGGACAGGTCAGTCTCTCAGTGATGTCGTCTCGTCAAACCGCGCCTTTTTCCGCTCCCCACGAAAGGCGGACGTCAACGTCCAAGTTGGGTCTTTCGCGACGGGTCGGGCCAGCAGTAAGTCCGAGCAATGTCCGTTCTGCCGCTGAAAGCGAAAGTCAATTCAGAGGGGCCATCCTGACGGCCGCCAAGCTGGTCGAACCCGCCCTGAACGAGTTCTATGCCACCTTGAGCAGCGAGCAGAAGGCGCGCTTCAACACGCTGCAACAGGTCGCAAGCCCGTGACGGCAGCGCGCGTGGGAGCTACACCACCGTCTTGTGCCGCGCGATGCAGGTGCGCAGCACCTCGTCCATCGGCTTGCCCCACCAGTCGTTGGAGAAGATTTCGATCTCCGAATAGCCGGCAAAGCCCTGCGCTTCGACCGCGTGACGCACCGATTTGATGTCGATGACGCCGTCGCCCATCATGCCGCGGTCGTTGAGGATGTCCCTGGTCGGCACCAGCCAGTCGCAGACATGGAACGCGAGCAGCCGATCCTTGCCGGCGCGCGCGATCTGACCGATCAGCTCCGGGTCCCACCAGATGTGATAGACATCGAGCGCGACGCCGAGCATGCCGGTGCGGCCGGGATCCAGCCGGTCGCAGATATCGAGCGCCTGCCTTGTCGTGTTCACGCAGGCGCGGTCGGCCGCGTAGGCCGGATGCAAGGGCTCGATCGCCAGCGGCAGGTTTGCCTGTCTGGCGTAGTCCAGCATCTCCGCAAGCGCCTCCTCGACCTGCCCGCGCGCTGCCCCGATATCTTTCGACGCCTCGCTGCCCGGCCGCGAATATTGCGGCAGGCCGCCGACGACGAGAACGATGCAGGGCGCGCCCAGCGCCTTGGCTTCATCGACGCAACGCCGGTTGTCGTCGCGCACCTCGCCCCGTCGCGACGCATCCGAGGTGAACATGCCGCCACGGCAATAGCCCGAGAGATCAAGACCGGCGTCGCGCACCGCGCGCGCGGCGCGGTCGAGACCCACGGCCGCGACCTGGTCGCGCCAGGGATCGATGGCGCGGATGCCATGCTTCGCACAGGCCTCGATGATCTCGACGAGGTCACCCTGCTTGCGGACGGTCGCCGTATTCAGCGACAGCCAGCGGTGGTCGGACGAGAAATCACGCATCAGGATTCAAGTCCATGCGAGGCCAGCACGGTCTTCATCCGTTGCGTCGCCAGCTCCGGGTTGGCAAGCAGGCCGGCTTGATCGGCCAGCCGGAACAGCTCGGCCAGATGCAGCATCGAGCGCGCGCTCTCCTGTCCCCCGACCATGGTGAAATGATCCTGGTGGCCGTTCAGATACGCCATGAACACCACGCCGGTCTTGTAGAAGCGCGTCGGCGCCTTGAAGATGTGCCGCGACAGCGGCACCGTCGGTCCCAGCACGTCGTGGAAGCCGGCTTCGTCGCCGGCCGCCAGCCGCGACAGCGCATAGGACGCCGCCGGCGCGATCGCGTCGAAGATGCCGAGCAGCGCGTGCGAAAAACCTTCGCTGTCGCCGGCGATCAGCTCCGCATAGTTGAAGTCGTCGCCGGTGTACATCTTGATGCGCTTGTCGAGACGCCGGCGCATGTCGATCTCGCGCTGCTTGTCCAGCAGCGAGACCTTGACGCCGTCGACCTTGGCGGCGTTGCCGTTGATGATGGCAACGGCCGTGTCCATCGCCTTGTCGAGATCCCCGGTGCCCCAATAGCCAGTCAATGCCGGGTCGAACATGTCGCCGAGCCAGTGGATGATGACGGGTTCACGGACCTGCGACAGCACGCGGTCATAGACCTTGGCGTAGTCGTCGGCGTTGCGGCCGAGCTTGGCCAGCGCGCGCGATGCCATCAGGATGATGCGGCCGCCGACCTTCTCAACCGCCGAGATCTGTTCCTCATAGGCGCGGATCACGTCATCGAGGCTCTTGGCATCCTCGACCGCGAGATGATCGGTGCCGGCACCGGAGAACACCAGCGCGTTGCGTCGCTTGGCGGCGCCGACCGAGCGCGTGATCAGCTCGAGCGAGGTCGGCCAGTCCAGGCCCATGCCGCGTTGCGCGGTGTCCATGGCTTCGGCAACGCCGAGGCCGAGGTCCCAGACATGCTCGCGGAAGGCGATGGTCTTGTCCCAGTCGACGGCGACCGACAGCCAGGGATCGCTGTCCGCGAAGGGATCGGCGACCGTGTGCACGGCCGAGAACGCGATGCGGTTCAGCGGCCCCTCGAGCTTTGCGGGAAACGTGCGCGAGGCCGCGAGCCGGTAGGTCTCGATCGACCGATCGGCTTTCGGCAGTTTGAGCGACAATGATGACATCGGCTGGACGGGCTTGTTCATGATTTCAGACCTTTCCCCGTCATTGCGAGGAGCGAAGCGACGAAGCAATCCAGACTACGTCCGCGGCGGGACCCTGGATTGCTTCGCTTCGCTCGCAATGACGGCTTGGTAGACATCGAGACTCTATCCAATCAACCTCACGCCTTGATCGGGGCGACGTCGATCCATCGCCGCTCCTTCCAGCTCTTCAGCGCGCATTCGGCGAGCTGCACGCCCTTGGCGCCTTCGAGCAGCGTGAACTTGTAGGGCGCATCTTCGTAGACGTGGCGGATGAACATCTCCCACTGCTCCCTAAAGCCGTTGTCGTAGGTAACGTTGTCGGGCAGCTTCTGCCAGTCGCCGTAGAAATCATGCAGCCGCTTCTCGTCGGGATTCCAGACCGGACGGGGCGTCGCCTGCCGCGCCTGAATCATGCAGTCGGTGAGGCCCGCGACCGCCGAGCCATGCGTGCCGTCGACCTGGAAGGTAACGAGATCGTCGCGATAGACGCGGGTGACCCAGGACATGTTGATGTGGGCGATGACGCCGCCTTCGAGCTGAAAGGTCGCGTAGGCGGAATCGTCCGCGGTCGCCTTATACGTCTTGCCCTGCTCGTCGAAACGCTCGGGAATGTCGGTGTTGCCGATGCAGACCACGCTCTGGACGTTGCCGAAGAGGTTGTCGAGCACGTAACGCCAGTGGCAGACCATGTCCAGGATGATGCCGCCGCCGTCCTCGTCGCGATAGTTCCAGGACGGGCGCTGCGCCTCCTGCCAGCCGCCTTCGAAGACCCAATAGCCGAACTCGCCGCGCACGGAGAGAATGCGGCCGAAGAAACCGGAGTCGCGCAGGAAGGCGATCTTCTTCAGGCCGGGCAGGAACAGCTTGTCTTGCACCGTGCCGTGCTTGACGCCCTTGGCATTGGCGAGCTTCACGACTTCGAGAGCCTCTTCAAAATTCGTCGCGATCGGCTTCTCACAATAGACGTGCTTGCCGGCGTTGATGGCCTGGGTCAGCAGACCGGGCCGCGCCTGCGTGGTCGCGGCGTCGAAGAACATGGTGTCGTTCTTGTCGGCGAGCGCCGCATCGAGGTCGGTGGTCCAGCGCGTGATGTTGTAGCGCTTGGCGAGCGCCTCGACCTTCTCGGCGCTGCGGCCGACCAGGATCGGATCGGGCATCACGCGATCGCCGTTGTTCAAGCGGACGCCGCCCTGTTCGCGGATCGCGACGATCGAGCGGATCAGATGCTGGTTGAGCCCCATGCGGCCGGTGACGCCGTTCATGATGAGGCCGAGGCGCTGCGTGGTCATGCCAGATACTCCTGAAGTGATGTTGGCTGTTCGAGCGGACGAAGCGCCGACCAGTCGGGATGGACCGACGTCGCAAAGCCCGCAACATTGAGCGACCCCGTCAGGAGACCGCCGTCGTGAATGGCGAGGCGGATGCCCTGCCCGGCGTCGGCATAGAGATCGGGGTGTGCGGCCGCGAAGGCCGCAGCATCAGCGGCAGGCGTCTCGCCGAAACCGTCGACATAGTGGTGGCCATTGCGCTCGGCGTGGGTGACACCGATGAAGGCGCCGAGCGCGAGGTCCTGCTGCACGGCAAGGCCAGCCTGGCAGGTGAGATCCTCGCCGGTCACGAAAAAGGTTTCCGCGCCGGTCGTCCATTTCGCCGCGCGGGTTGCATTAAGAATCGACTTGTAGAGACCCTTGCAGGATTTCGAGGAGATGCCGCGATAGCCGAGGGCCCGCGCTGCCGGAAACGCGTCGTAGGAATCGTCCGCTTCGTCGATGGTGAAGCCGTACGCGGCCAGAGAACCCAGCGGCGACTGCCGTGTGATGTCGCGCGGCATGGGCTGCTCGACATAGAGCAGTCGCGAAGCGATCGGGCGCAATGCGGGATCACGGTCGAACCGATCCATCAGCGCGCCCAGCGCCGCAAGATCGGCGTACTGCTCATTCGCATCGAGCGTCACCTTGTAGGCGCGCCCAAGCGTATCGAGTTCCTTGCCGATCCGCGCCAGCCGCGCCGCATCGGAGGCGGGATCGCCCGACAGCTTCAGCTTGAAGTAATTCGCATCTGCATTCTCGCGTGCGTCGGCGACGCCACCCTCACCTTCGACGGTATCGTCGAGGCCAACGGTATGCCTGATGGCAACACGCGGCAGTGGCTTGCGGCCGGCAAGAAACGTGGCGACGTCCGCGTCCTTCAGGTCAGGCGAAAGCCGCGCATCGATGCCGGCAATGTTACCGGCTATCCCGTCGAAGAAACTGGTGTCGGCTGCGCGCAAGAGCGCATCGAGGATCGCCTTGTCGATTTCCGCCGGGCCATAAGCCGCGGCGAGTGCCGGAATGTTCTTGTTCGCACAGGTCGCGACCTGCGCACCGATGCTCAAGGCGTGCAGATCGAACGCGGTGAGATATCCGGTCCGGGCCAGATAGAGACCACGCGCGATCTCCAACGAGCGTCGCAGACCGTCGACCGTCTGCGCCGGCGAAAGCTCCGGCCGCTTGTCGAACCATTTTGGCACCAGCAGCTCGGCGCTGGCACCGACCGCACTTCCCCGACCCTCGACCTCGATCTCGACCCGCACGAACAGCTGCGGCGTCGCATTGATCGTGATTGCGCCAAAGCGGAACGGCCGCGCGAACTGCACGGGACGTTCGAAGAAGGCGATATCTCGCAACTTCAGGCGCGGCGCCATGGCTTTAGTCCAGAGAACCTTGCGAAAAAAAGTGCTTGCGGATGCGCTGCACCAGTTCGGTGAAGACAGGGTCGGCCATCACGTCGAGCGAGCGCGGGCGCGGCAGCGGCACGTCGTAGATCGCGGCGATCGCACCGGGCCGCTCGGTCATGACAAGCACGCGGTCGGCGAGGAACACCGCCTCCGGAATCGAATGCGTGATCAGCAGCACCGTCTTCTTCGTCTCGCGCTGGATCCGCATCAATTCGACATTCATGCGTTCGCGCGTCAGCGCATCGAGCGCGCCGAACGGCTCGTCCATCAGCATGATCTTGGGATCGTGCACCAGCGCGCGGCAGATCGAGGCGCGTTGCTGCATGCCGCCGGAGAGCTGCCAGGGCAGCTTCTTCTCGAAACCTTCGAGACCGACGAGCTTCAACAGCGCCTTGGCGCGGTCGAGATATTGTTGTCGCGGCAGCCGCTTCATGTCGATCGGCAGCATCACGTTGTTGAGGATGTTGCGCCATGGCAGCAGCAACGCGTTCTGGAAGACGATGCCGACATTGCCGTGCGGCTTCGTCACCTTCTCGCCCTCGACCAGGACCTCGCCTGATGTCGGCGGCAGCAATCCCGAGATCAGCTTGAGCAGGGTGGACTTGCCGCAACCGCTTGGGCCGACGACGACGAAGAACTCGCCGTCGTTGATGTGGAAGTCGAGCGGCCGCAGCGACGGCACGTCGCCGTCGCGCGTCCGATAGGTCTTGGACACGCCTGACAGTTTTATGCCCGACGCATCGCCGGCAGCCCGGTCGCTCACCAGTCTCAGATGTGCGGCCGGCTGCGCGGTTTCGCTCATGATCGTCGCAGGTTTCACGAGCCACTCTTCGGCAAATAGTCGTTAGTGTAGAAGGCCTTCGGGTTCTCCTTGGCCTTGGCGTCGAGGCCGCCATATTCGACCATCAGATTGACCGAGTCCGTCATGTTCTGGTCGGTGACCTGGAACGGCCGCTTGCTCTTGGTCTCCGCGGTCCGGTAGAGCGGAATGGTCAGCTCAAAGCCCTGGGTCAGCGTATCGATCTTGCCGCCCTTGGGGTTGGCATCGAGGATCGCCTGCGCCGCCGCCTTCGGCTCCTTCTCGGCGGCTTCGACCGCCTTGGTGGTCGCCGACATGAAGCGGCGGACGAGATCGGCATTGGCCTTCACATAGTCGACGTTGGCGATGATGCCCGACGACACCATGTTGATGCCGTAGTCGGCGAACTTGATCGGGTAGACGTCCTTGCCGGTGGCGTCCTTGATCTTCATCGACTGGTCCATGACGTAGCCGAGCAAGAGGTCGGCCTGGCCATTGATGACGGCGTTGAGCTTGGTCTGGCCGTCGCCTGCAACGGTCTTGAAGTCACTCTCTTTCAGGCCGGTCTTCTTCAGGAACAGCGGCCAGATCTGGGTCATGGAGTCGGCCGGCGTGATCGCCACCGTCTTGCCCTTGATGTCCTCGGGCTTCCTGATGTTCTTGTCGACCAAGCCCATGGCGGACATCGGTGAGGTCTGGAGCAGCACGCCGGTGGCGACCACGGGCGCCCCCTTGATCGCGGCGCGCATCATGGTGGGGACGTCGACATAGCCGAAGTCCGCGGTCTTGGCGGCAACGGCCTGCGTGGTCGCTGCCGAGCCGCGGCCTTCCTGGATCTCGAGGTCGATGCCTTCGGCCGCGTAAATGCCCTTGGCCTTGCCGTAATAGAACGGCGCGTGCTCGCCATAAACGTACCAGTTCAGCATCAGCACGACCTTGTCGGCCGCCTGTGCCGGCATGGCCGCAAAGGTCATCAGCACCGCCGAGACAACCCCTATCCACCGCTTCATCGTCACTCTCCCTTGTCGTTGTTGCGTCGGCCGTTGGTGGCCGTTCGTTGCTTCGCTTCAGAGCCGAAATGCTCAAGAGGCGAAAATCACGTCCTCGCGCTGGCTGACATGCCAGGGAATGACCAGCTTCTCGATCCGGTCGACGACCCAGAACAGCACCACGCCGAGCAGCGCCAGGATCACCAGCGCCGCGAACATGGTCGGCAGGTCGAAGGTGCCGATCGAGCGCTGCATCACATAGCCGATGCCGGAATTGGAGCCGACGAACTCGCCGACGACGGCGCCGACCACAGCAAGCGTCACCGACACTTTCAGCCCTGAGAAGATCGCCGGCAGCGCATGCGGCAGGTTCACCGCACGGAATACCTGGAAGCGGCTGCCCTGCATGGCGCGGGCGAGATCGACCATGTCAGGATCGACCGACTTGAAGCCCTGCACCGCGGAGACCACCACGGGGAAGAAGCCGAGCAGGAACGCCGAAATCACCTTGGGGATGATGCCGAAGCCGAACCACACCACGAACAGCGGCGCGATCGCGATCTTCGGCACGGATTGCGAGAACACCAGCAGCGGGTAGACGTAGCTCTCCACCGTCTTCGAGCCCGCAATCAACATCGCGACGGGAATGCCGAACAGCGCCGACAGCAGGAAACCGCAGACGGTCGCATAGGTGGTCGGCCAGGACTGGCGCAGCAGTTCCGGCCATTCGGTGCGCAGCACGGCGACGACATCGAGCGGGGCCGGGATCTGGTAGGCGGGAATCTTGAACAGCCGGATCGCGAGATCCCAGGCGACGACGATGAAGACGAGGAACAAGAACGGCCGAATCCAGGCCGCATTCAGCATCTTGGACACCGCACTCTGCGGCTTCAACTCAGCCACGTCTCACTCCCGGCATTTCTTCTTCGTTCGGGAGAGAAATTAACCCGTTGGATAAATACTGTCCAGAGCTTTCCCTGTGACGTTTTGCGCCGGGTTCCGCATGTTCGGTGTCCCTTGAGGACCGAGGGCCGTACCAAATCACAGGTGTCGCCCCGGCCTAGTGCGCAATTGCGCACGGGGGGCCGGGACCCATCACCCCAGGGAGGAGTTTGGCGAAGACTGGTCGTTCGGGATTGGCATCACGCGGTATGGATCCCGGCCTCCGCCGGGACGACGAACACGAAGACAGCGCGCCTTACGCCGTCTGAACCACCGTCGCGCGCGACTTCGGCTCTTTCGCGATCTCGAACAGCGCCACGGACTGTCCCGTCAGCGCGGCGAGCACGAGGCCGATCATGTGCGCGAGCCGCTCATCCTTGGCCTTCTTGTCCAGCAAATCGCGGCCGAAGATCACGCTGAGCGTCGCCGAGTTCGAGAGGTAGAAGAAACAGAGGCCGGCGATGGAGATGTAGAGCTGCACCGGATCGACAGCGACCTGGAAGTCGCCGCTGTCGACACCACGGCGCACCACGGTGCGGATCATCTCGACGAAAGGCGAGTGCATCGACTTGACCTTGGTCGAGCGCTTCAGGTGCTTTGCCCGCGCGAGGTTCTCGGTCTGGAGCAGCGACAGGAATTCGGGATTGCGCAGGAAGTAATTCCAGGTGAACTCGATCAGGCGCCTGATGGCCTCGGGCGGATCGAGATGTTCGAGATCGAGCCCCCGCTCCTCGCTGCGGATTTTGTCATAGGCGCCTTCGAGCACCGCGAGGTAAAGCTCGTCCTTGTTGCCGACATGGTAGTACAGCATGCGCTTGTTGGCGCCGGCTTTCGCCGCGATGCGGTCGACGCGCGCGCCGGCGAGGCCATGGGCGGAGAACTCCTGCTTGGCGGCTTCGAGAATGCGCAGCCGCATCCCCTCGGGGTCGCGCTGCCATTTCAGAGTTCGCTTTGCCTTCGCTGTCGCCAAACCGGGTGCTCGCTGGGTGCTCGTCTAGATCGCATTTATCATGCGCGCGGCCCGCCGCATAGTTTCGTCATTGCGAGCGCAGCGAAGCAATCCAGACTGCCGCCGCGGTGACGGCCTGGATTGCTTCGTCGCAAGGGCTCCTCGCAATGACGAGCGGAGAGAACGGTGCCTAATCCACCGGCTTCGGCGAGCGCTCCAGCAGCACCGTCTGGATCCCGCAGGTGCCGTTTCGGACCGTCATGATCCGCGTGCCCGGCTTGCGGCCGTTGCGCACTTCGGTGACGTCGAGTCCGCCAGCGATCAGGCGGGCACGGGTGGCGTCGATGTCGGCGACGCGCCAGCTCAGGCCCCAGAGGCGGTCATGCGCGGCATCGCCGCCCGCCACCGGGCGACGCACCACCTCGACGATCAGGTCGCCGCAGCGGAAGAACATCAGCTGCCCCCAATCCTGGTGGGAGCGGTCGAGCGCCAGATCGAGCCCGAGCCGCGCGCCGTAGAGCGCGGCGGCGCACTCGGAATCCTCCGTCGTGATCACGACATGGTCGAGCGCGTCGATCGGCGCGATGTCGGTCGCGACCGACTTGGGACGCTCGTCGGCCAATTCGAGGAAGAACATGCGCACGCCGCGCGTGAGCTCGGTGGCGGCGCGCGTGCGCTTCCAGTGCAGCACGGCATCGGTGAGGGCATCGTTGCTTTCGACCTCGGCGATCGGATCCGGCCGCAAGGCCACCCGCTCCAGCCGGCGGTGCATCTTGCTCATGTCGGCGACACGAAAGCACAGGCTGGCGAGCACGCCTTCATGGTCGTCGAGCAGCGCGCGCATGCGATCGGCGGTGACGCTGAAGCCGCTCGGCGCCATCAATTCGATCGTCATGTTGTCGAGGGTGAACAGCACCCGGTCGGCGCCCTCGCCGGAGTTCTGCCAGGCAGGCGCGCGCCCCAACAGCGTCTGATACGCCGCCTTCGCCGCACCGATATCCCGGACCAGCGCGACGACGTGATCGAGGCCGGTGATCATCTTCCCCCCTTTTGATCGACCCTTTATTGATCTGGAACCATGGGCCGAAATACGGCATTTGCCCGGGCTTGGCATTGCCCTGTCATGGTCGTATTCCCTGACCATGCTGACCTCAAGCGCTTCGGGCGGCGGTTTTGCGAATAATTTCAGCGATCCCTCGGCGGAACCGGTGTTAGAATAAGCGCGCCGGCCGGGACCACACGCGCATCACGGACAAGCAATGCAGGCTCTCTTCATCGGACAGACCTATATCGACGTCGTCTTCATCACCGACCACATGCCGACCGGCGACGAGAAGCACGTGGCCTCGGACTACGCAGTCTCCTTCGGCGGCAACGCGGTGACGGCGGCGTTCTGCTGCGCCAAGCTCGGCATCGTGCCCGATCTCATCGCCACCGCGGCCAATGACTGGCTGGGGCGCATGTTCCAGGATATGTGCGCGAAATACGCGATCTCGCTGCACGGGCGGAAGGTGAACCAGTCCTCACTCTCCTTCATCATGCCCAAGGACGGCAAGCGCGCCATCGTCCGTTGCCGCGACGACGAGCACATTCACCCCTTCCCGATGCTCAATCTCGGCGGCTGCCGCGCACTGCATGTCGACGGCCACCAGCCGGATGCCGCGATCCACTATGCCAAGGTGTGCCGCGAAGCCGGCATCCTGACCTCGCTCGACGGCGGCGGCCTTCGCACCAACACCCATGAGCTCTTGGAATTCATCGACGTCGCGATCGTCGCCGAGCGCCTGTGCGAGCAGATGGATCTGACGCCGGAGAAGATGCTGGACTATCTCAAGGGCCGCGGCTGCAAGATCGGCGGTATCACCATGGGCGAGAAGGGCCTGCTCTGGTACGACGAGACGGGGACGGTCCAGGTGATGCCGGCGATGCCGATCCCGCGCGAGCGGGTGATCGACACCAACGGTGCCGGCGACGTCTTCCACGGCGCCTATGTCTATTCCTACCTCGCCCATCCCGGCAAAAGCTGGCGCGAGCATTTTGATTTTGCCCGCGCCGCCTCGACCTACAAGATCCAGCGTCTCGGCAACGAGGCCGGCTTGCCGACGCTTGTGGACATCGCAAAAGTCAGGCACGAGTTCGAGGTCAGGGTCTAGCATTCACCGAGGTCATCATGGGGCGCGTCTTCGTCGCCGGCAGCATCAACATGGATGTGGTGGCGACTGCCGATCGCCATCCCAAGGTCGGCGAGACCGTCGCGGGTAAGCAGGTGCTGTATTTTCCGGGCGGCAAGGGCGCGAACCAGGCGGTCGCGGCGGCGCGGCTCGGCGCCAAGACCACGCTGATCGGGCGGCTGGGCACGGATGCGTTCGGGACCGAGCTGAGGGCGTTTCTCGGCGAACAGGGCATCGATCTCGGCTACGTCAAGGAGACGGCGGAGGCCCACACCGGCACTGCGATCATCACGGTCGCCGAGGCCGACAACACCATCGTCGTCATACCCGGCAGCAACGCGCTTGTCAGCGCGGATGATGTCGGCGTCGTGCCGCTGCTGAAGGGTGACGTCGCGGTCAGCCAGTTCGAGATTCCGCTGCCGACGATCGCTGCATTCTTTCAGCACGCGCGTGCGGCTGGAGCGCCGACATTGCTCAACCCGGCGCCGGCACAAAAAATGTCCGGCGAGCTGCTCGCGCTCGTCGACATCCTCGTGCTGAACGAGACCGAGCTCGGCTTCCTCGCAGGCACCGAGCTCTCCGACGGAGACGAGGGCACGCGGATCATCGATGTCGCGCGACAACTTCAGGCGCGGGAGGATCAGACCATCTGCGTCACGCTCGGCAAGCGCGGCGTGCTCGCGCTGGCGGGACGCGAGGAGATTTCCGTACCCGGCCGCGTGGTGAAGGCGGTCGATACGACCGGCGCCGGCGACTGTTTTGTGGGCGCGCTCGCCGCGCGCCTCGCCGATGGCGCGGCTTTGCGCACCGCCCTCGCCTTCGCCAACGCCGCCGCCTCGATCAGCGTTCAGCGCATGGGCGCGGGGCCGTCGATGCCGACGGCGAAGGAAGTGGCGGCGGTCTTGTAAGACGGAGCTCTCTCTTCACCTCGCCCGCTTGCGGGGAGAGGTCGGATTGCATCGCAGATGCAATCCGGGTGAGGGGGAGCCTCCGCGAGTCCGACTGTCACCGTCCCCGCGGAGAGTCCCCCTCACCCCGACCCTCTCCCCGCAAGCGGGGAGAGGGAGAAAAACTCAGGCCAGCGCGCTCTTCAGGTCGAAGCTTTCATCCGCGGCCTGCTCCGGCGTGATCGAGCGGTTCATACCCTGCAGCCTGCGCCCGAACATGTGGTCGCCGGCACGGTTGACCGACTCGATGCCCAGCAGCGCGTCGCCCCTGTAGCAGAACGCCGAGAACGCTTTCTTGGCGGGATCGCCGCGCAGCACGACGCGATCGTAGCCGGTGGTGAGGCCCGCCATCTGCAGCTTGTCGTCGCCCTGGTCGCTCCAGAACCAGGGATGGCCGTCGTAAGGCTTCCTGTCGCCGGTCAGCCGCGCCGCGAGGCAGCGGGCGTGATCGGTGGCGTTCTGCACCGATTCCAGCCGCAGCGAGCCGCCGAAGCGCGGGCTTGCGAACAGCGCGCAATCGCCGACCGCGGAGATATCGGGATCAGCCGTCGCAAGATATTCGTCCACGATGATGCCGGCAGCGACCGGCAGCCCCGCCTCCGCGGCGAGCTCGATGTTCGGCAGCACGCCGACGCCGACCACGACGAGGTCGGCGGGCAAATGCCGGCCGTCGCTGAGACTGACGCCGGTAACCTTGCCGCCCTCGGCTTCGATGGAGGTTGCCTGCACACCGAGATGGATGCGGATGCCGGCCTCGCGATGCCGAGCCTGAAAATACTCGGAGACCTCGGCCGTCACCGCGCGCGCCATCACGCGCGGGGCGAGCTCGAGCACGTCGACCTCCACGCCCTTGATCCGCGCGGTGGCGGCGAATTCGAGGCCAATGAAGCCGGCGCCGATGATCACCGCACGTTTCTTCGACGGCATGATTTGTCGCAGCGCCTCGCTGTCGTCGAGGATGCGCAGATATTTCACGTCCGCCAGATTGGCGTTGGGCAGATCGAGCAAGCGGTTTCGCGCGCCCGTGGCCAGCACGAGATGACCGTAGGGCAGCGTCTCGCCGGAGGCGAGGAGGACCTTGCGTGCGGTGCGGTCGATCGAGACGGCGCGACCGGCGATCAGCTCGATGTTCTGGTCGTGGTAAAATTTCTCTGGCCGGAACATCAGGCTCTCCGGCCCGGCCGAACCCTTGATGTAGGCCTTGGACAGCGGCGGCCGCTGATAGGGCAGATGCGCCTCGTCATTGATCAGACAGATGCGCTCGGAGAAGCCCGCCTGGCGCAGGGATGCCCCAACCTGGTAGCCGCCATGGCCGGCACCGACAATGATCACCGGACCATCCGTCATCGGAACAGCCCACTTCCGGAGACACGAGCGTGACCCATGTCGTCTCCTCTCTCGCTGATTTTGATTTGCTGGCCTTACGAGGAGCCGGCGCTCGTGTCCGTCCCTTGGCGAAGGCGGCTCCATTTGAGCCTATCGTTTGGCCCAGCGCAAGAGCGACCGGGGATTGTCTCCCCTCGCCTTCTGCGATTTAGTTGCAGCAACGACCTCTTGCCGGGGATTTCAAGATGCCAGCTCCCGTCTCCAAGCCCGACGATCCCGCCCTGCTGCGGATCGACGGCCCGATAGCGACCATAACACTCAACCGGCCCGCCGCCTTCAATTCGATCAACCTTGCGATCGCGCAGAGGCTCGAGCAACTCGCGGCCTATCTCGAGAGCGCAAACGACATCAAGGTCGTCGTCCTCGAAGGCGAAGGCCGGGCCTTTTCAGCCGGCGGCGATCTTCAGACGATCGGGGCCGCCGCCGAAGCGGGCACGGTGACGCCCGTGGTCGGCGAGCTCTTGAAACACTATCATGCCTTCATCGAGATCGTCAGGCGCATGCCAAAAATCTCGCTGTCGAGCGTGCACGGCTCGGCCGCCGGCGCCGGCATGGGGCTCGCCTTCGTGACCGATCTCTGCATCGCCGCGGAGGATGCCAAGTTCACGCCGGCCTATGCCAAGATCGGGGTGTCGCCGGACGGGGGCTCGACGGTCGGCATCGTCGGCACGGTCGGCTCCCGCCGCGCGCTGCAGATCTTCCTGTCCGAGGACAATTTTACCGCGCAGCGGGCCTACGAGTGGGGTCTGGTCGCCAAGGTCGTTCCCGCTGCTGATCTGAAGGCTGCCACGCGCCAACTCGCCGAGCGTCTGGCGCAAAATCCGCCGGCCGCAATCGCCGGCACCAAGTCGCTGGTCTACCAGGCCGCCACCACGCCGGTGAAGCAGCAGCTCGACGCCGAGGAGCACAAGATCATCATGGCGATGAACACGGACGAGTTCCGCACTGCGGTGAAGAAGTTCACGAGCAAGTCCAAGTGACGACGCCCGCGCGCACTTTCTACGGCCTGCGTCACGGCGCCACCGACTGGAATCGCAAGGGGCTGTTCCAGGGCCGGACGGATAACCCGCTGAACGAGGACGGCCTGCGGCAAGCGCACGAGGCCGCGAACATGTTGCGCGGTGTCGGCATCAGCCGCATCGTCGCAAGCCCCTTGGTGCGCGCGGCGCGAACCGCCGAGATCATCGCGGACGCGATCTCGGTCCCGCTTGCGATCGACGAAGGCATCATCGAGTTCGATTTCGGCAGCTTTGAAGGCCTCCCCGTCCGCGACCTCATGATCAAGCACGGCGTCACATCGGCGACGGGCCTCGTCTCGATCCTGCCGACCGACGGCGAAAACTGGGACGCCATGGCCGGACGGTCGCTGGCTTGCGTCTCCGCATGGCTCGACCGCCATCCTGACAGCAACTTCCTGTTCGTCTGCCACGACGCGGTGATGCAGGCCATGGCGAACGCGCTGTGCGGCAGCTATTTCAAGAACAGCCATGGCACGCCGTTCCGCTATTTGCACGAGGTCGGGCAATGGCGGATCGAGCAAGTCGCTACTGCGGACAGATATAACCCGTCCCCGCCGGCGACTTGAAGCAGCCGACCGACTCCGGGAGCACGTGCCGCGGCAGCCACAGCACCACGCTCGGAAAATAGATCGCGAATGCGATGGTCGCCAGGAATACCAGATAGATCGGCAGCGCCGCGCGCAGCGCCTTGGCAAAGCTGACGCCGACGAATTTCGAGGCCATCAGCAGCACGAGCCCGTAAGGTGGCGTGATCAGGCCAAAGGCGAGCGTGGCGATCAGCACCACGCCCATGTGCACGGCGTTGATGTCGCCGGCCTCCGTCAGCGCGTTGACCAGCGGCATGAAGATGATGATGGTCGGCACCGGCTCGATAAAGTCACCCACCACGGTGAACAGCAGCACCATCAAGAGCATGATCAGATGCGGATCGTTGCCGGCGATCGAGGTGATCCACTCGGCAATGAAGGTCGCGCCGCGCAAATACGCGAGCATCCAGCCGAAGGCGTTGGCGGCGCCGATCGTGATCAGCGGCAGCGAGAAGATCAGGCCGGCGAGACAGAAATCGTAGGGAATCTTCCTGATGTGCCCGCGATTGAGCGCGGGGATCACGACCAGGACGATCCAGACCACGGCGACCACGCCGGCCTCCGTCGGCGTGAACCAGCCGGTCAGGATGCCGCCGAGCAGGATCACCGGGATCATCAGCGGCAGCGCGGCATCGCCCGCGGCGAACACCACCTGCCGCAGTGGCGCGCGCGGCTTGCGCAGGCCCGAGGGGCCGAAGAAGTAGCAGTAGATCATGAGGCCGAAGCCGATCATCAGGCCGGGCACGACGCCCGCCATGAACAGGCCGGCGATCGAGACATTGCCGACCGCGCCGTAGACCACGGCCGTGATGCTCGGCGGCACCAGCGCCGCGATCGTCGAGGCAGACGCGATGATCGCGGCAATGAAGGCGGGCTCGTAGCCCTCGCGTTTCATCGGGCCGCCCAGCGCGCGGCTCATCACGGCGACGTCGGCGGTGGTCGAGCCCGACATCTCCGAGAAGAACATGCTGAAGACCACGACGACCTGCGATAGCCCGCCCCTGATATGCCCGACCAGCGATACCGAGAGATTGGCTATTCGCACCACAACATTGGCCGAGCTCATGAGCTCGCCGACCAGGAGGAAGAACGGGATCGCCAGCAGCGCCTCGGAATCGACGCCGTCGAAGATCTTCTGGATGATCGCGGCGAGCGAGACGTCCGACAGGAGCGCACCGATGAACACCCCTGCCATCAGCGAGAACGGCACCGGCACGCCGAGATAGCCGAAGGACAGGAAGCAGACCGTCATCAAGGCCAGGACGACGGGTGCGCTCACGGCTGCGCCCTCATCTGCACCTCGGTGACGCCAGGCCCGGCATCCTCGTCGGGCGGCTCGGGATGGTCAAAGCCGTTGCGCAGACCATTGACGAGCTGCTCGATGGTGAACAGGCCGATCAGCACGCCCGACAGCGGGATGATCGCATAGAGCGAGGCAATCGGTGTGCCCGACGGCAGGCGGAAGCTGCCGAAGCCGCGGAGATAGTTCTGGTAGCCGTACCAAATCAGGCAGAAGGCGACGCCGAGCACGATGAGACGGATGATCACCTCGACGATGAGCCGCGAGGTGCCGTGCATCGCCTCGGAGATCGCGGTGAGATAGAGGTGGTCATTGCGACGCGTTGCAGCCGCCGTGCCGATGAAGATCGCGTAGATGAACAGCGTCGAGGTCACCTCCTGGAGCCACAGCCAGGGATGGCCGACGGTGCGGGTGACGATGTCGGCGGTCACCGACAATGAGAAGCCGAAGCAGAGCAGTCCGCACAGGATCATCAGCGCGAGCTCGAGCCAGTCGAGCCAGCGCCATTTCAAGTGACGTTGGCGGTGAGCGAGCAGTTTGTCGGCAATGGCCATCGTTACCCCCGTCGTCCCGGCGAAAGCCGGGACCCATAATCCCAAAGCGGAGTTGTTGCGCGAGCTGGCGACTCCAAGTCCTCGCCAAACTCAATCCTGTGGTTATGGGTCCCGGCTTTCGCCGGGACGACTCGCGGAGAGAGCGGTACGCGCGGTCAGTTGATCGACCGGATCAAATCCTTGATCTTCTCGGCATGCGGGCCGAGATCTTTGGCGAGCTTGTCGAGATAGGGGTCGGCGATCGCCGTAAAGCTCTTCTTGTCGACGTCCTGGACGAGCTTGACGCCCATCTTCTTGAGCTTTTCCGCGGCGGCTCGTTCGAGCTCGAACGCCTTCGCCGGCTCCTTGGTGCTGACCTCGTTGGCCGCCGCCTGCACCCACCCCTTCTGCTCGGCGGACAGGCTCTGCCAGAGTTTGTCCGAGACGAACACCAGCGCATTGTTGGCCTCGTGCTCGGTGATGTTGAGGACCGGGGCGACCTCGTAGTGCTTGTTGACGAGGTAGACGTTGATGCTGTTCTCGGCGACATCGACCACACCGGTTTGCAGCGACGTGTAGACGCTGCCGAACGGCATGTGCACGGTCTGGGCGCCATAGGCCGGGAACATGGTGTCCTCGGTCGCGGTCGCCTGCACGCGGACCTTCAGGCTCTTGACGTCGCCGACGTTGTGGATCTCCTTCTTGGAGTACATGTGGCGCACGCCCTGCGAGCCGGTCGCAATCACATGCAGGCCCTGCGTGGTCTCGTCGATCATAGTCTTGAGCGCTTCGAACACGCGGGGATCGGCGAGCCCTTTGATCACATGGTTCTCGTCGCGGAAGAGGTAATGCAAGGACATCACGCCGGCCTGCGGGGAGATCGTCGCGGTGTTGGCGGAAGAGATGATCGAGAATTCGACGTCGCCGGCCTTCACGAGCTGGAGCACCTGCGGCTCCTGCCCGAGCTGCGCGCCCGGATACTGGTCGATGATCATGGTGCCCTTGCTCAATTCCTTGAGCTTGTCGGCAAAGATATCGCCCGCAATGGAATAGCCGGTGTTGCGCGGCTGGTCATAGGCGAAGCGATAATGCTTTACCTCCTGAGCCCCGGCCCCCGTGACGAACAGCACGGCGGCCATGGCCGCCAACCCACGCATGGATCGTGCAATCATCGTTTCCCCCTGTTTTATGGTTCGCCGCTTTTGCGGCTGAACCGTTTGCGGGTGGTCGCTCACCCCTTCTCAGTCTTTGGTCCAGTCCTCTGCATGAAATCGAAATCGCAGCCCTCGTCGGCCTGCATGATGGTCTCGTTGAACAGCCAGGCGTAGCCGCGCCGCACCTCTTCGGGCGCAACGGCCGGCTTCAGCGCGGCACGTCTGCGTTCCAGTTCGGCGGCATCGACCAGCAGCTCGATGCTGCGCTTGGCCACATCCAGGCGGATCATGTCGCCGTTCTTCACCAGCGCCAGCGGCCCGCCGACGGCGGATTCCGGCGTGATGTGCAGCACGATGGTGCCGAACGCGGTGCCGCTCATGCGCGCGTCCGAAATGCGCACCATGTCCTTGGTGCCGCCGCGCGCGAGCTTCTTCGGGATCGGCAGGTACCCGGCCTCGGGCATGCCCGGAGCACCCTTCGGGCCGGCATTGCGCAGCACCAGCACGTCATCGGCCGTCACGTCGATATCGGGATCGTCGACCCGCAAGGTCATATCCTCGACGGATTCGAACACGACGGCGCGCCCGGTGTGCTGCAACAGTTTCGGGCTCGCGGCCGATTGCTTGATCACCGCGCCACGCGGCGCGAGGTTGCCGTGCAGGATGGCGAGGCCGCCCTCTTTCTTGATCGGATTGTCGCGTGAACGGATCGCGTCCTGGCCGGGCACGTCCTCCGCATTCACCGCAATATCGCGCAGCGTCTGGCCGGTGATGGTCTTGGCGTCGAGATCGATGAGATCGCCAAGCTGCGCCAGCAATTTCGGCACGCCGCCGGCGTGGTGGAAATGCTCCATGTAATGTTCGCCGGACGGCTTGAGATCGATCAGCACCGGCACCTCGCGACCGATCTGGTCGAACACTTCGAGGTCGAGCCGATGCGGCGAGCGATGCGCCATCGCCGTCAGATGGATCAAGCCGTTGGTCGAGCCGCCGATCGCCTGAAGCACGACCTGCGCATTCTTGAAAGACGCCGGCGTCAGCACTTCGCTCGGCTTCGGACCCTTCGTCTTCGCCATCTCGGCGGCCACCTTGCCGCTCGCTTCCGCCAGACGGAAACGCTCGGCGTGTGGCGCCGGGATCGTCGCGCTCATCGGCAACGACAGTCCCATGGCTTCGATCATGCAAGCCATGGTCGAGGCCGTGCCCATCACCATGCAGGTACCGACCGACGGCGCCAAGCGGCCATTCACCGCCTCGATCTCGGCATCGTCCATGTCGCCGGCGCGATATTTTGCCCACAGCCGGCGGCAGTCGGTGCAGGCGCCCAGCACCTCGCCCTTGTGATGGCCGACCACCATGGGGCCGACCGGAATGACGACCGTCGGCAGATCGGCGCTGATCGCGGCCATCACCTGCGCCGGCAGGGTCTTGTCACAGCCGCCGATGACGATCACCGCGTCCATCGGCTGCGCGCGGATCATCTCCTCGGTGTCCATCGCCATCAGATTGCGCAGATACATAGAGGTTGGATGCGCAAAGCTCTCGGCGATCGAGATCGTCGGGAACACGAACGGCATCGCACCTGACAGCATCACGCCGCGCTTGGCGGCCTCGATGATGTCAGGGACGTTGCCGTGGCAGGGGTTGTAGTCGCTATAGGTGTTGGTGATGCCGACGATCGGGCGCTCCAGCGCGTCGTCGGAATAGCCCATGGCCTTGATGAACGCCTTGCGCAGAAACAGCGAGAAGCCGGCATCGCCATAGCTGGTCAGACCCTTGCGCAAGCCACTCGTCATCATGCCACTCCTTCCAAGTTGCCATTGTGGTACAGCCAGCCCCTCGATTGTCAATAAGATTGGTGCATATTGTCGCGGTTTCGGCCTTCACGGCGGGTGCAGGGCACAAATTATTGACAATCTGCACCTTCCCTGCTCCAGAGGACGGGCCGGCCCAAGGCCGGGAGGCTGAGGGCATGTCCGACATTCGCACCGCAGACAGCATGCCGGTCCGGCGCGACGATCCGGACGACGTGGTCGCGCGGCTGGAGGAGGACATCATCTTCGGCCGCCTCTCGCCGGGCGCGCGCCTCACCGAAGACGCGCTGATGTCGCGCTACGGCACCTCCAGGCATTTCGTGCGCCAGGCCCTGGTGGAAGCCGAGCAGCGCGGCATCGTCCGTCGTGAGAAGAACGTCGGCGCCACCGTGCGGTTCTATTCGGCCGAGGAAGTTCGGCAGATCTACGAGGTGCGGGAGATGCTGACGCGACAGGCCGCGCTGATGATCCCCCTGCCTGCACCGCAAGGCCTGATCGACGAACTCACGGCACTGCAAGGGCAGTATTGCGCGAAGGCCGACATGCAGGACCTGCGTGGCATTCACGAGGCCAACGATGCGTTCCACCTCGCGCTGTTCTCGGCCTGCGATAATCCGTATCTGGTGCGCTCGCTGCAGGACTACATGAACCTGACATTGCCGATGCGCGCTAAGAACCTCGCCGACCGCAACGGGCTGGCGCAGTCGCGGCGCCAGCACGAACTGATGATCGAGCTGTTGAAGGGCCGCGACAGCTGGGCGCTGGCGCAGCTCTGCGTCGACCACATGCAGTTCAGCAAGAAGGATTATCTGGCAAGGATCGCGGGCGAGGAGGCGCGGCGGTAGGGCTTCGCTTCGACGTCTCAGGAGCTCGCGACCGGCCGGCGCGCGACGAGGACTGTGCCGATGCACTGCAGCACGATTTCACGTTTTTGATTGCGGAGATGGATCTGGTTGCGGACGACACCCCTATCGGAATGCGACTTGGTTTCGCGCTTCTCTAGGATCGTCACCTCAAGACCGAGCTCGTCTCCCGGGCGCACCGGCGCGGGTAACCTGAGTTCATCAAAACCGAGCCCAGCCAGGACGCGAAACGAAAAGGGCTGTGTCTTGCTCAACAATGAAATGAGGATCGCGAAGGTGTGAGCACTTGATGCCGTCAGCCCCGCAAAGACCGAGCGCGCGGCAGCCTCCTCATCGACATGAAAGGGCTGCGGGTCGAACTTCCTGGCAAATTCGATGATTTCGTCCTTCGATACCTGATACGGGCCCGCCGTCCGCAATTTACCGACCTCAGCCTCGTCGAAATACAGGATGACCATCAACGCCTCCCAAGTGCCGGCTGGATGTGATGAAACCTTAGCCGTCCCGCCGCTCAAAGTCAGCGGATCGACGCTGCCGCTTTGCTTTGGTCGGACGCGAGATGAACCCCTTAGGATGGGTGGAGCTCTTGCGAAACCCATCGCCTCAGTCTTTCTCTTTCGGGTCCACCTGCAATAGTGAAGCTCGATGGGTTTCGCTTCGCTCTACCCATCATGTACGTACGTGCGGCCCGTTGTGCAGTGGCCGAAGCTGCCGAGTAGCCCTCGAATGTTCAGTATCGTCTCAGCAGGCCGCGATCCACGCTGGTATCGCCATAATCGGCGCAGGCCCGCTCCGGATTCCTGACCAAATCCGTCCGAATGCGCCTGAACGTCTTGCTGGCCGCCTCGTACACCTCGGGGCGGAAATTGTTGGGATCGTAGGTCGCGCCATCGCGCGCCTTGATGGCCGCAGCATACGTATCAATCATGGCCATCGCCGCATCGGGACTGCCGAGCAGCCGGGCGCCGAGTTGAACACCGCCGGCACCATTGACCTCGTAGCCGACGCATCGTTGTTCGAGCACCGCGGACGCGGTGACGAGCTGGTCGAGGAACGTCGCCTCGGCGTCGCTGAGGGCTGCGGCTCGCGCGGGTCCTGGGAAGACGATCGCGAGCATCGCGGCAGCTGGCAGCATGATTTTCACGGTCGTGCGCTTGGCGCCACGACGCGGCAGAACATGTGGATCGCTCAAGCGCGCCCCTGACGACCCATGACAAGGCCGTACAGGACGAGCAGGATGATTGCACCGACCACGCTGCCAATGAAGCCGGCTCCCTCGCCGAACCGATACCATCCCACCGCCTGGCCGAGCCAGGTCGCAACGAATGCGCCGACAATTCCCAAAACGGTCGTCAAAATGAACCCCGTGGGCTCGGATTTGTCGCCTGGCATGATGAACTTTGCGACCACGCCAACGATAAATCCGATAATGATCGTCCAAATGATCCCCATTTCCATCGCTCCATTTCGGTCAATTCGCACATCAACGTCGGAATCAAAGCGTGATCGTTCGAGCTTGAGCCAGACGATCCCAGGGCAACGTTGATCTAGATCAAGGGGCCGACATGGCCAGACCGAAAGCTGAGTTCGCTCTTCCCGTGGGAGGAAAGCACCTCAACGAGCTCCGCAAAACGAAGCGGATCAGTGCATGGCGATCATTGGCGAGATCACGCACATTACGACCTATCGCTATGCAAAGCCGGTGACGTTCGGCACGCACCGCGCGATGTTCCTGCCGCGGCCGGGCGCCTCGACCCGGCTGCTTCGCTGGTCCGCATCGACCAGCCTGTCATCGAGGGTGCATTGGGTCACCGACTCCCGCTCCAATGCCGTCACGGTGATGGACTTCAGCGAACCCGGCAGCGAGCTGACATTCACGTTCAGGGTTCGCGGCATCTATTTCGGCATCAAGGGTCTGGAGGCGTTTCCGCTGGAGCCACGGGCCGAGGAAGTCCCCGTGCAGTATACGCCGGACGAATGGACCGACCTTGCCGGTTACCTGCGCCCGCATGCCGACGATGCCGACGGCAGCCATGCGGCGTGGACCAAGAGCTTCGTCGCCGGCGATCAGGACCGGACCGCCGACGTGCTGCGCCGAATGCTGGGCATGTTTCGCAGCGAGTTCAGCTATCGCGGGAGAAATGCCGAAGGCACCCAGTCGCCCGGGGAGACGCTGCGCACAAAATCAGGCACCTGCCGGGACTTCGCGTGGCTGATGATCGAGACGTTGCGCCGGCTCGGTTTCGCCGCCCGCTTCGTCAGCGGCTATCTCTACGACGCGGCACTTGACGGCGGCGCCGTGGGCATGACCGGCTCCGGCGCGACCCACGCATGGGTGCAGGTATTCCTGCCTGGTGCCGGATGGCTGGATTATGATCCAACCAACAGCCTTAGCTCCGGCTTCGACCTCATCCCGGTGGCGATTGCGCGGCATCCGGGCCAGGCCGTGCCGCTGGCCGGCTCGTGGTTCGGAGATCCCGGCGACTACCTGGGCATGTCGATCAATGTCGCCGTCAACAAGATCGGCGAAGTCCTCGATCCTTCGGAGGGATAGGCTGCCGGCACAAGCGCGGCGGTCGCTGACCATGGCGGTTGATCGCAACGACACGAGTGATCATGGGGCGCCCGACGCTGTCGCCGCCCCGTTTCTGCGCCTGAAGAGCAGTATCCGAACACTTTACGAAGGCGACACTTTCGGCTGCATCAAATTCCGGTACGCCTTGCTCGCGCTCGATATCATCACGGTCTTGTTCATCATTGCGACGTCGTTCATGCCTCGCAACAGGGTTGTCGAGTCGCTGGATGTCGTGTTCGGTGTATTGATCCTTGCGGATTTCGCAGCACGAATGATCATCAGCCGTCAGCCGCTGCACGACCTCGCGCGGGTGTCGACTTGGACCGACATCGTCGTTATCATTTCGTTCCTCGCGCCGCTCGCTGGCGAAGCCGGCGGCTTCCTGCGCGCATTTCGAACGTTGCGACTGCTGCGCGACTATCAGATGGTGGCGCGGCTTCGGATAGACAGCCCCTTCTTCCGGCGGAATGAAGAGGTCGTCTTTGCCGTCGCGAACCTCGGCGTGTTCATCTTCGTGATGACGGGAATCGTCTACGAGACCCAAAAGTCTCACAACCATCAGATCGCCAACTATGCCGACGCGCTCTACTTCACAGTCACCGCACTGACCACGACCGGCTTCGGCGACATCACCTTGCCCGGCACCGTCGGACGCCTGATCACCGTCGTCATCATGATCTTCGGCGTAACCCTGTTCCTGAATCTCGCCAAGGCGTTGCTGGCGCCCTCCAAGGTGCGCTTTCCCTGCCCCGTCTGCGGTCTGCAGCGCCATGATGTCGACGCGGTGCATTGCAAGGCCTGCGGGACCATTGTGAATATTCCGGACGAAGGCATGGACTAGGCTGCCGGCGTCAGTACCGCGAATAGCTCGGCCTGGCGTGGCTCGGCGCATCATCCGGCCGGCGCGTTGAAATCGTACGAGATGCGCCCGGCCGGCAGATAGAACAGTGCAATGACCGCGCCGCCCCTGACTTCGGGATAGTGCCTGCTGCCCGGATCAGGCGCCGTCCAGCCGGCTCCCTGCCATCCCTGCAATCCCTTCAGCTCCGCGCCCTTGTTCAAGGGCACCACAAGGTTGAGCTCGCCGTAGGGATGGCCGTGATATTGCCCCCGCAACACGTCGTGGTCGTCCTCGTCCTTGAAGCGGCGCGGATCGGCGCTGTTCATGTACACAGCGGTGATGCTGAACTGGAACGTTTCAGCAGTGGGCTCCAGGATGCGGCTGCGGCGGTAGTTTGGGCCGTCCACCTCCTGATTTGCCGCCCATCCCTCCTCGATCCCGACCTTGATCAGGCGAGCGAGATCCTGATAGAGCGCGCTCTCCTCCCCATATGTCTCGTTGAGCCAACGCTCCATCTCGGCTCCGGGGGTCATGTCCTTGACCTCGCGGAGAAACGGAATGCTGCACTGGATCAGTTCTTCTCGACTTCCCACGATGATCTCCTCTTCGACCAAAACTTCAATCGTCGAAACCAAGGAACGTCGCGAACTCGTCGATGTCCGCGCGCGGCATCAATCTGTCCTGCCTCTCAACCTTGGCCTTGCCAACCGAGATGCCGCACACCACCATCTGCTCTGCCGGAATCGACAGCAGCGGGCGTAGGATCCGGTGATACTTCGCGAACGTTTCCTGCGGGCACGTCCGAAGCCCGCGTCCTGCCGCCGCGAGCATGACGTTCTGCACGAACATTCCGAGATCGAGCCAGCTTCCGACTTCGAGACGACGGTCGATGGTTACGATCAATCCCACGGGCGCGCCGAAGAACGTGTAGTTCTTCGCGGTCTGTCTGGTTCTCGCCTCGGAATCGGCCTGATGAATCCCGAGCGAGCCATAGTATAGTCGGCCGAACTCCTGCCGTCGTTTGAGATACAGGCCGGGCAGATCGCTGGCGTAGTACCTATACTCCGAGACATGTTCGTCACGAGAGGTCTCGTGCGCATCGAGCAGCGCCGCCGAGACCCTGCCCTTGACCTCGCCTGTCAGCACGTAGACGTGCCAGGGCTGGATGTTCGCACCGCTGGGCGCGAATCGCGCGACACGGAGGATCTGCTCGATCGTTCGCCGGGCAACCGGAGCGCTGCAGAACTCGCGGCATGCAAACCGGCCGGTCAGGATCTCGTCGATCGGGCTCCGCACCACGGCACAGGCCTCATCTCGAGCGATCACCGCTGCTTCAGGAGCGAACATCCTCCTCCCTCCATTGGCTTGAAGGCTTCGTCTCCGGGAATGGTCGCGAGCAGCTCGTAATAGTCGAACTTGTGCTTTGATTGCTGTGGCGACTTGACCCGGAATAGATACATGTCGCGGATCAATCTGCCGTCCTGGCGGATCCGGCCGTTCTTGGTCATGAAATCATTCACCGGCATCTCGCGCATCATGGCGGCAACGGCGGGTCCATCCAACGTGCCCGCCGCTTCGGCCGCCTTGAGATAGTGCATCACCGCGCCATAAGTACCCGCATGGATCATGGTGGGGACCTTCTGGGTCTTCTCGATGAAGCGCTTCGACCATGCGCGAGTCTCCTCGTTCAGGTCCCAGTAGAATGCCGAGCTGAGCATCAAGCCTTGCGCACTCTGCAGTCCAAGACTGTGAATGTCCGCGATGAACACGATCAGACCGGCAAGCTTCTGCTCGCGCGTAATCCCGAATTCACCGGCCTGCTTGACCGCGTTGATGAAATCACCGCCAGCGTTCGCCAGTGCGATCACATCCGCCTTCGAAGACTGCGCCTGCAGCAGGAAGGAGGAGAAATCCGGTGTGTTGATCGGATGCTTGACGGCGCCTTTGACCTTGCCACCGGTCGCATCGATCACCTTGCGGCTGTCGGCTTCGAGCTGCGTACCAAGCGAATAGTCAGCGGAAAGAAAGAACCAGCTCTTGGCGCCAAGCCGGGAAATCGCCTTCGTTGTGCCCTGCGACAAGGCATAGGTATCGTAGGTCCAGTGAATGCCGGTCGGCGAGCACTCGTCGCCGGTGAGGCGCGACGTGGCGGCGCCAGTGGCGAGAAACAGCTTCTTCTTGTCACGGGTAATGCCTTGGACGGCGAGCGCGACGGCCGAATTGGGGACGTCGAGAATCACCTCGACACCTTCGTTCTCGATCCAGCGCCGTGCGATCACCGACCCCACGTCAGCCTTGTTCTGGTGGTCGCCGGCAATGATCTGGACGGGGCGTCCCAAAACCTTGCCCTTGAAATCGTCAACGGCCATTTGCGCCGCGACCACCGACCCTTGCCCGCCATTGTCGGCATAGAGCGAGGACATGTCGGTCAGCACCCCGAGCTTGATCGGTCCCTCGTCGGCAATCGCCGTGGTCGTGAGCATCAGTGAAATCAACGTCGCAACGACTGCCTTGCCGGTACCTGTCGTCGTGGTCGATCTCATGGCTCACCTCCTCCGAACACAGCGGCTGAATAATGCCGGGATCGGTCTCTTGCGGAAGTGAAACTCTTGCAGATTGATCCTGAACCCGCTTCAGTTTGCCCGGCGGTGCCGCTCAAGGCCTGGTTCGATCGTTTGCGTCGGTTGCATCTGCGGCGCCCCTGCCCTTAACTGGTCGCCATCGCGGCGCGCCGTCAACCGGACCCTCATCGTGTCAGTCTCCTTCAAGACATTGGACCTGAACCTGCTCAAGGTGTTCGACGCCGTCATGGAGGAAAGGAGCGTCTTGCGCGCCAGCCAGAAAGTCGCGCTGAGCCAGTCCGCCGTCAGCCACTCGCTCGCGCGACTTCGAGAGATGCTGGAAGACGAGCTGTTCGTGCGCACGGCCGCGGGCATGCAACCGACGGCGCGGGCATTGACGATGGCGCCGCAGATTCGCGAGGCGCTGCGCGTGCTCGAGGCGGCCGTGGAGCTGCCGACCTTCGTTCCGGCAACATCAACCAGGCAGTTCACGCTAGCCGCCAATGACTTCGCCACGATGGTGCTGGCGCCCCCGCTGCTGAAGATACTGGGGCGCGAGGCCCCCCACATCGACCTGACCATCAAGCCGGTCACGCGGATCGACCTTGCCGAGCAGATCGATCTCGGCCGCATCGACGTTGCGATCGGCGTCTTCTCGCTCCCGCCGAGCCGTTTCCGCACGTCGCTGCTCTTCGAATATGACGACGTGCTGATTGTCGGCAAAAAGCGCAAGCTTGGCCGGCTCGACAAGGCGCTGCTTTCACGGCTGCCGCTGGTGGTCGTCTCCTTCGGTGGCGAGCAGGAGGGCGCGATCGGTGGCTTCATTTCCGAGCGCGGCCTGGCGCGGCGCTCGGAAATGTACGACCGCGACGCGCTCGAGCGAACACTCGCCGAGAGCGACCGGCCGCCGCGGATGGCGGTGTCGTTGCCGCATTTTCTTGCCGTCCCGGGACTGCTTCAGGATTCTGAGCTGGCGGCCATCGTCCCGCGCCCGCTTGCGAAAGCCCTGGCGCAAAATTACCCGATCGCGACCTACGAGCTTCCCTACACGGCGACTCCGCTGGAGGTCCGGCTGCTATGGCACGAGCGTGTCGACGGCGAGCCCGCGCACGAATGGCTCCATGACGTCCTTCGACGCGCTGCTGAGAACCTCAGACGCGCAGGCTAGGATGACGAGCGCCTCGGCTATCTCGTCATTCGCCTACCGCTTGTTCCAGTCGATGATCCGGCTCGCATCGGCATCGAACTCGCTGCTGCAGAAGGCGCCGCCCTGATAGTGGTCGCCGACCGGATCGGGCTTGAGCTTGGCCTGCTCCGCCATCGCGTGAGCCACGTGATCCTCGGAACGCCCGGTGGGACGATAGCCGAACTCGTAGGCGCGATGGTTGTCCCACCAGGCGCGCTCGTTGAGGGAGGCACCGTAGAAGACCTCGAAATGGATGTCGGGATGTTCGAGTCCGATGCGGCAGAGCTGCACGAGGTCGTCGGGCTTCAGCCAGATCGCAAGCCGGCGCTGGTCCAGCGGCATGTCGCCGAAATTGCCGATGCGCAGGCACGTCACCTTCAACCCATGCTTGTCGGCGTAGAGCGCGCCGACGGCTTCGCCGAACACCTTGCTGACGCCGTAGCGGCCATCGGGGCGCGGGGTGACGTCGGTGCCGATCTTGTGGTGGCGCGGATAGAAGCCGACGGCGTGATTCGACGAGGCGAACACCACGCGCTTGACACCCTTGCGGTACGCGGCCTCGAACAGATTGTAGCAGCCGATGATGTTGGCCTGGAGGATGTCGTCCCAGGGGCCTTCGACCGAATAACCGCCGAAATGGATGATGCCGTCGACGCCCTCGCAGATCGCCTCGACCTGCTTGAGATCGGCGAGGTCCGCCGCCTTGAACTGCTCGTTGGCGCCGAGATCGGCGGGCCGCTTGATGTCGGAGAGCAGGAGATCCGGGTAGATCGGCGGCAGCAGTTTTCGCAGGCTCGTGCCGATTCCGCCCGAAGCTCCCGTCATCAAAATACGCGGCATGTCTTCCCTCGCCGTTGGTGACCAATTTGCGGTCACGTGTCTCTAATGATAGCAGGTTTGTCCAGAGGGAACGAAACGAGAGAACCGACATGAATGAGGCATCGTCCCACCCCCAAGAGCGGCCAGGCTGGCGGCCGGCGAGCTACTATCCCGATCCGGCGATAAAAGCACTGGATCCCCGCTTCGAAAAATACTGGCTGAAGCTTTCGGCGGTGGAGCGGATTGCGACCGGGCTGCGCTGGGCCGAAGGTCCGGTCTGGGTCGGCGACGGGCGTTATCTGCTCTGCAGCGACATCCCCAATCAGCGCATCCTCAAATGGGAAGAGGAGACCGGCGCGGTCAGCGTGTTCCGAAAGCCCTCTAATTTCGCCAACGGCAATACGCGCGACCGCCAGGGCCGGCTCGTCACCTGCGAGCATGGCGGGCGCCGCGTGACCCGCACCGAATATGACGGCAGCATCACCGTGCTGATGGATCAATTCAACGGCAAGCGGTTGAACTCGCCGAACGATGTCGTTGTTAAATCGGACGGCTCGATCTGGTTCACCGATCCGACCTTCGGCCTGCTCGGCAATTACGAGGGCTACAAGGCCGAGCCCGAAATCGAGCCTAACGTCTACCGGCTCGATCCCGCGTCCGGCGAGGCAACGATCGTCGCCGAGGGCGTGCTGGGCCCGAACGGGTTGTGCTTCTCGCCGGACGAAAAGATCCTCTACGTCGTGGAATCGCGCGGTGTGCCGAACCGAAAGATCCTCGCCTATGACGTCTCCGCGGACGGCACCGCGATCTCGAACAAGCGCGTCCACATCGATGCGGGGCCCGGCACGCCCGATGGCATGCGCTGCGACATCGACGGCAATCTCTGGTGCGGCTGGGGCATGGGCGATCCCGAGCTCGACGGCGTCGTGGTGTTCGCGCCCGACGGCGTCATGATCGGCCGCATCGCCCTGCCCGAGCGCTGCGCCAATCTCTGCTTCGGCGGCGTCAAGCGCAACCGCCTGTTCATGGCTGCGAGCCAGTCGATCTACGCGCTGTATGTGAATACGCAGGGGGCGCTGGGCGGCTAGGCGCTGCGCCGTCGTCGTCACAGCTCTCTCCCCGTCATTGCGAGGAGCTCTTGCGACGAGGCAATCCAGACTGTCTCCGCAGAAAGATACTGGATTGCTTCGCTTCGCTCGCAATGACGAAGGATAGACTTCGTAGCCCGGATGGAGCGGAGAGGCTGGGCAAGTATTTGTTTGGGCGCGGCTTACGCGGCATATCGGAAAATTGGACGGATTTGGGCTCGGATTGGCGCTGGAGCGGGCCGTATCCGGGTGATGATGTCGGTGATGGCGTTGAGCAGCAAGAGTGCCAAATGCGGAAGCCGGCTTGCCAGATAGGCCATGAAGGCGTCGAGGCCGAGAATGCTGAGGACTCGGGAGAAATTGTAGCAAAGCGCCATCAGGCTCCATTCGCCACAGACTTTGTCGAAGCCGCGGACGAGGAAGTGGCGGTAGCCGGCCCGGCATTTGATGGTGCCGAAGGGGTGTTCGGCGAGTTCGGCGCGGCGGCGCATCTGGGCCTCGGCGCCCTGCATCCGCGCGCGATGCCGATCCAGCACCGCTTCATGCTCCCAGCGCTGGACGGTGCGCGTCGGGATCTTGACGGTGACACAGCGCGCGCGCAGCGGGCAGGCGTCGCAATCTGACTTGCGGCTGACATACCTGATCTCGATCCGGTTGCCGTTGGTCTTGCGACCGTCCGTGGGACGCAGCTGCTTGCCGGCGGGACAGCGATAGACATCCGCTTCGGCGTCGTAGGCGAACGCCTCATGGCTGATGCGATCCTGCGCTTCGAGCCGCGTGGTTCGCTTGGCCAGCGGAACGTAGGCGGCAATGCCGTTCTCCTCGCAGTCCTTGAGCGTATGGCCGTTGTAGTAGCCGGTATCGGCGAGAACCGTCAGCGTCTCGACGCCAAGCTCGTCCTTTGCGGCCTTGGCCATGTCGTAAAGCTGGCCGCTATCGTTGCCGTCGTTGACGACCTCGCTCGCCGCGATCAGAGCGTGCTTGTCGTCGACGCCGATCTGAACGTTATAGCCTGCCACCACCTGGCCGTTCTTCGACAACAGGCGGGCATCCGGATCGGTTCGCGACAGCTGCGTCTGCCCGCTCTCCTCCAGTCGTGCCAGATCGGCCTGCAAGCTGGCGCGCTTGGCCATCAACGCCGCCACCTCTTGTGCGAGGTCTCCGCCGCGACTGCCATCGCCTCCGCCATCCCGCCCCGCGGGTGGACGTTCCACCTCGGCGCTGTCGTTGGCCTCGAGCGTGGCACCATAGGCTTCAATATCCTGCTCGATCTCCGCCAGCCGCTTGGCGAGCTTGCGCTGCGTTTTGATGCTCGCCTTGCTGGCGTTGCCATCAAAAAACGCACCGTCGATCGCCACAACCTCTCCGCCAATCAGACCGAGTTCGCGCAGCATCAGCACAAACTCCCGGTTCACCGCCTTGAGCGTCTTCCAGTTCTCCTGGCGGAACTTGGCGATGGTGCGATAGCCCGGCACCAGGCGCTTCATCAGCCAGATCAGTTCCAGATTGCGCCGGGCTTCGCGCTCCAGGTTGCGCGACGACCGGATCCGGTTCAGGTAGCCATAAAGATAAAGCTTCAGCAGGTCGGCCGGGTCATAAGGTGGCTGTCCAGCCCCGCCGCTCGATCCGGCATGGCGGAAGCCAAGCTTCCCGAGGTCAAGCGCTGCAACAAAAGCCTCGATCACCCGAACCGGATTGTCGCCGGCCACATAATCTTCCACCCGCGCCGGCAGAAGGCTCGGCTGATCCCGCCTGACGCCGGTTTTGAAGGTACGATTCGTCATGCCGAATCCTACCTTCACTCGATGTTAGAATCTTGCCCAGTCTCGGAGCGAAATCCGGGGACCGGTCCCGCATTACGCTCCGCTCCATCCGGGCTACGAACAAAAAAACGCCGGAGCGGGTTGCCCGCTCCGGCGCTTGTTTGTTCAGGCGCTAAAACTTACGCCGCGTTGAAGCCGGCGACGGCCTTCACTTCGAGGAAGTCCTCGAGGCCGTACTTGCCCCACTCGCGGCCGTTGCCCGACTGCTTGTAGCCGCCGAACGGCGCGGTGCGGTCGTTGGGCACGCCCTGGAGGTTGACGTTGCCGGCGCGGATCTGGCGGCCGACGCGCTTGGCGTCCTCGACCGAAGCGCCGGAGACGTAGCCGGCGAGGCCGTACGGCGTGTCGTTGGCGATCTGCACGGCGTCGGCTTCATCCTTGGCGCCGAGGATGGTCAGCACCGGTCCGAAGATCTCTTCGCGTGCGATCGTCATCTCGGGGGTGACGTCGGCGAAGATGGTCGGACGGACATAGAAGCCCTTGTTGACGCCTTCGGGCAGGCCCGGGCCGCCGGCGACGAGCGTTGCGCCCTCGTCGATGCCCTTCTTGATCAAGGCCTGGATCTTGTCCCACTGGCCGCGGTTGACCACGGGGCCGATCGTGGTGCCTTCGCCGCGCGGATCACCGGCCTTGGTCTTGTCGGCGACGGCCTTCGCGATCGCGGCGACTTCCTTCATCTTCGACAGCGGCACGATCATGCGCGAGGGCGCGTTGCAGGACTGGCCGGAGTTGTTGAACATGTGCATCACGCCGCCGGTCACCGCCTTCGTGAGGTCGGCACCTTCCAGGATGACGTTCGGCGACTTGCCGCCGAGCTCCTGGCTGACGCGCTTCACGGTCGGCGCGGCGCGCTTGGCGACGTCGATGCCGGCGCGGGTCGAGCCCGTGAAGGAGATCATGTCGATGTCGGGATGCTCGCTCATGGCGGCGCCGACCTCGGGGCCGAGGCCGTTGACGAGGTTGAACACGCCCTTCGGCACGCCGGCTTCATGGAGTATTTCCGCAAAGATCAGCGCGGAGGTCGGCGTGAATTCCGAGGGCTTCAGGATCATGGTGCAGCCGGCGGCGAGCGCGGGCGCGACCTTGCAGGCGATCTGGTTGAGCGGCCAGTTCCAGGGCGTGATCATGCCGACCACGCCGACCGGCTCGCGCAGCACCATGGCGGTGCCGACCGGCTCCTCGAAATGATAGTTCTTGAGCACGTCGAGCGTGGTCATGAGATGGCCGAGGCCGGCGCCGGCCTGCAGCTTCTCCGCCATCGGCAGCGGCGCGCCCATCTCGTCGGAGACGGCAGCGCCGATCTCCTTGAGGCGGCCCTTGTAGACCTCGATGACTTTCGAAAGCAGCGCGACGCGCTCCTCGCGGCTGGTCTGGGAGAAGGTGGCAAAGGCGCGCTTGGCGGCGGCCACGGCCTTGTCCACGTCAGCCTTAGAGCCCAGCGCAACCTCGTACATCGCCTCTTCCGTCGCGGGATTGACCACGGCGGTGGACTTCTTGACGGCGGGATCGACCCAGGCGCCGTCGATGTAGAATTGCATGCGATTGACCATCGGTAACCTCTTCTTGGGGGCTTGGAGGGGGCGTTTCGGCAGGCATCCTTGCACGAAAGCGCCGGCAGTTGAACCCGCCATATGCGGGGCCAGCGTTGCGGCGGACAGAGGTTATATGAGCCGGTGGCGGGAACGTGGCAAGGTCGCGGATGTCGTCCTGGCGAAAGCCAGGACCCATTACCACCAAGCTGCGTTGTTTTGCGCCGACGTCCACCACCTGCGGCCTACAATCATCGCCGCGGAGTATGGGTCCTGGCTTTCGCCGGGACGACGACAGCGGAGCGGTCCGCCCATACGCCAGGTTACCTCGACTACACCGCCATCTTCCGATGCAGCACCGGCGCGCCGGTGGTGAGGCTTTCGGCCGCATCGATGATGGCGTTGGCGTCGATGCCGTAGTGGCGGTAGAGATCCGCGATCGTTCCGGTCTGGCCGAACTGCTCGACGCCGAGCGCCTCGACGCGGTGGCCGCGGACGCTGCCGAGCCAGCCGAGCGCGGACGGATGCCCGTCGATCACGGTCACGATGCCGCAGTCCCGCGGCAGCGGCGCCAGCAGTCTTTCGATGTGGCTGAGGTGCTGCACGCCGCGGCGGTCGCGCCTCAATTTCCGTGCGGCGGTCCACCCCGAATGGAGACGGTCGGCCGAGGTGATCGCAAGCAGGCCGATATCGCGGCGGCTCTCGCCGATGAAGCCCGTCGCCTCGATCGCTTCGGGTGCGACAGCGCCGGTGTAGGCGATCACGACTTCGGCATTCGGCCCCGGCTTGCGCAGCCAATAGGCGCCGTCGGTGACGCCCTGCTTCAGCTCCGGCGTCATGATGCGCTGCGCCTGATCGATGCTGCGCGTCGAGAGCCTCAGATAAACCGAGCCGCCCTCGCCCGGATCACGCTGCATGTGGTCAAAACCGAAAGCCATGATCACGGCGAGCTCATCGACAAAGGCCGGCTCGAATGAGGCCAGCCCGTCCTGCGCCATGCCGATCAGCGGGGTTGCGATCGACTGGTGCGCGCCGCCCTCGGGCGCGAGCGTGATGCCAGACGGCGTCGCCGCCACCATGAAGCGCGCGTCCTGGTAGCAGGCATAATTCAGCGCATCGAGGCCACGCTCGATGAAGGGATCGTAGAGCGTGCCGACCGGCAAGAGCCGCTCGCCGTTGATCTGGTGCGACAGACCGAGCGCCGAGAGCATGATGAACAGGTTCATCTCGGCGATGCCGAGCTCGAGATGCTGCCCCTTGGGGGAAGCATCCCAATTGTAGGTCGACGGAATTTTCTCGCTGCGGAATAAGTCCGCCTTCTCGGCGTGCGCGAACAGCCCGCGGCGGTTGACCCAGGGGCCGAGATTGGTGGAGACGGTGACATCGGGCGAAGTCGTGACGATGCGCTTCGCCAGTTCGCTGTCGCCACGCGCGATTTCGTTCAACACGAGGCCAAAGCCCTGCTGGGTCGACATCTGCGGCGATGGCTTGAACGCAAGCTGCTGGGGCACCTCGACAACCGGCGCGCTCAGGCGGCGACCATCCTGGTTGAACGGCACGCGCGCGAGGAAGGCTTCCAACTCGGCCGCATCCTGCGCAAGGCCTTCGAACTTGTCCCATTCATGCCCGGGCCGAATGTTCTGGCTGTCGCGAAACTTCTCCATCTGCGCGACAGTCATCAGGCCGGCGTGATTGTCCTTGTGGCCCTGGAACGGCAGGCCGACGCCCTTGATGGTGTAGGCGATGAAGCAGACCGGACGATCGTGGTCGATCGACGAGAACGCCTCCAGCATGCTGGCCATGTCATGGCCGCCGAGATTCGACATCAGCGCCAGCAGCTCGTCGTCGCTGCGCTTGTCGATCAATTTGGTGATCGGGCCCTGGTCGCCGATCTCGTCGTGCAAATGCTTTCGGAACGCAGCGCCGCCCTGGAAGCACAGCGCGGCGTAGAGCGCGTTCGGGCAATTGTCGATCCAGCGCTTCAGCGCCTCGCCGCCCGGCTCGGCAAAGGCTTCACGCATCAGGCGGCCGTATTTCACGATCACCACGTCCCAGCCGAAATTGCGGAACATGGTCTCGAACTTTTCCCATAGACCCTCGCGCACGACGGCGTCGAGCGACTGCCTGTTATAGTCGACCACCCACCAGGTGTTGCGCAGGCCGTGCTTCCACCCCTCGGCAAGCGCCTCGAAGATGTTGCCCTCGTCCATCTCGGCATCGCCGACCAGCGCGATCATCCGCCCCTCGCGGCGATCCTTCATCCAGCCATGCGCCTTGACGTAGTCCTGCACCAGCGAGGCGAACAGGGTCTGCGCAACGCCGAGACCGACCGAACCGGTGGAGAAATCGACGTCGTCGATATCCTTGGTGCGCGAGGGATAGGACTGCGCGCCCTTGTAGCCGCGAAAATTCTCCAGCTTCTCGCGGCTCTGCCGGCCGAACAGATACTGGATGGCGTGGAATACCGGGCTCGCATGCGGCTTCACCGCGACGCGATCCTCAGGGCGCAGCACATGGAAGTACAGCGCCGACATGATGGTGGCGAGGGAGGCGGATGAGGCCTGGTGGCCGCCGACCTTGAGGCCGTCCGCGCTCGGGCGGACGTGGTTGGCATGGTGGATGGTCCAGGACGACAGCCACAGCGCCTTGCGGCTGAGGGCGGTCAATGTGTCCAGACGAGCGGAATCGACGGGCATGGGGGCTGCTCCGGAATCTGATCCACCGATCATACGCCTGCGGAAGGCGCCAGATATCTCAATTTCTTGCAACATCCCCGTGATGATTGGGATATTTTACCAACATGCTCGCCATTATGTAGGTTCCATCCCAATGCCCAACCTCGACGCCATCGACCGGAAGATCCTCAGCCACCTCCAGACCGACAGCCGCATGACCATGCAGGAGCTCGCCGACAAGGTCGGGCTCTCGGTCTCGCCCTGCCACCGCCGGGTCAAGCTCCTGGAAGAGCGTGGCGTGATCTCGCGCTACGTCGCGACCGTCGACCAGAAGGCGCTCGGCCTGCACGTCAGCGTGTTCATCTCCATCAAGCTGGCACGGCAGAAGGAGGAGGACCTCAACCGCTTCGCGCGCGCGATCTCGAAATGGGACGAGGTGCTGGAGTGCTATCTGATGACCGGCAATCGCGACTATCTCCTGCGTGTCGTCGCCGCCGACCTCGCCTCCTACGAGACCTTCCTCAAGACCAAGCTGACCCGGCTCGACGGCATTGCCTCGATCGAGTCCAGTTTCGCGCTGAGCCAGGTGAAATATTCGATCGCGCTGCCGGTGTGACCTGCTTCGGCGAGTGGCGGGCTGTCACATGGACGCAACAAAGCCCGCCGATGGTCGTTGGTAACACTGGCACCCAGCCGAGAGAAGAAGCCCATGACTGCATCCGACCGGACCTCCCAAACCGCCAAGCGCGAGCGCATCATCCAGGAAATGGCCGACGACCTCGACGAAGAGCTGGAGATGGAACTGGATGATGCCCGTCTCGACGAGCTCCTGGACGAGACCGACACGCCGGGCCCGACAGTCGATCGCAAGCTCTATTTCCGCGAGCTGCTCCGCCTCCAGGGCGAGTTGGTGAAGCTCCAGGACTGGGTGCAGAGCGAGAAGAAGAAAGTCGTGGTGCTGTTCGAGGGCCGCGATTCCGCCGGCAAAGGCGGCGTGATCAAGCGCATCACCCAGCGCCTCAATCCGCGCATCTGCCGCGTCGCCGCCCTTCCGGCGCCGAGCGAGCGCGAGCGCACGCAATGGTACTTCCAGCGCTACGTCTCGCATCTGCCGGCCGGCGGCGAGATCGTGCTGTTCGACCGCAGCTGGTACAACCGCGCCGGCGTCGAGCGCGTGATGGGCTTCTGCACGGAGGAACAGTATCAGGAATTCTTCCAGACCGTGCCGGAGTTCGAGCGGATGCTGATCCGCTCCGGCATCATCCTGGTCAAATACTGGTTCTCGATCACCGACGACGCGCAGCAGCTCCGCTTCACCATGCGCATCAAGGATCCGCTCAAGCAGTGGAAGCTGAGCCCGATGGACGTCGAGGCGCGCAGCCGCTGGGAGGCGTACACCAAGGCCAAGGAGACGATGCTCGAACACACGCATCTGCCCGACTCGCCGTGGTGGATCGTCGATGCCGTGGACAAGAAACGCGCGCGACTCAACTGCATCTCGCATCTCCTGAGCCAGATTCCCTATCAAGAGGTCGCACGCGTACCGGTGGTGCTGCCGCCGCGCGTCCGCAATCCCGACTATCACCGCGGCCCGATCCCGCCGGAGATGTACGTGCCGTCGACGTATTGATGGAGGTCTCGCGGTCAACCTCTCCCGCTTGCGGGAGAGGTCGGCGCGTAGCGCCGGGTGAGGGCTTTCCCCTCTTGGGGTTCTCGATTGCGGAAGCACCCTCTCCCCAACCCTCCCCCGCAAGCGGGGGAGGGAGAGCACCGAGGTTGCGGCTAAATGATCACCGCCACGGCTGCACGATGATCTTGGTGTGGGCTTCAGGGTTGGCAAGGTCGGCGAACGCCTTGGCGACGCCGTCGATGCCGACCTCGGCCGTCACCATCGCCGCGGCATCCACCTGCCCTTCCGCGATCAGGCGCAGTGACGCCGCAAACTCCTCCGGCGTGTAGCCGAGCACGTATTGGACGTTGAGCTCCTTCATGATGCCGAGCATGGGTTCGCTTCTGTCGGTCTCCATGCAGACGCCGACCACGACGATGCGCGCGTCGCGCGAGGCGCCCTCGAACACCTGCTGCAGGAGGCCGGGCACGCCGACGCATTCGAAGATGATCGCGGGCTTCAGCGCCGGCAGCATGGCCTGGAACGGCGGCCGCGCCGCCTTCTCGGCGTCCGACATCTGCGCGTGCTCGGCCCAGGTCGCATAGGGCTGCGTCACCCTGGGGTCGACGACGACGTCGGCGCCGAGCCGTGCGGCGAGCGCGCGCCGCGCCGGCGAATAGTCGGCGGCGACGATCGGATGCAGACCCCTAAGCTTCAGCGCCGCGATCACCGCAAGCCCGACCGGGCCGCAGCCGATCACGAGCGGCACCTCCCCACCACGGATATTGGCTTTCGCCACGGCGTGAACACCGACTGCGAGCGGCTCGGTCAATGCAGCGTGCTCCGGCGCAAGACCGTTGGGCACTTCGAGCAGCAGCGGCTCGCTCAGCAGCATCGCCTCGGCATAACCGCCGATATTGTCGTTGGAATAGCCGATGCCCTCGATACCCTCAGGCGTCACCAGCGCCGGCAGCGAGCAGACGCGGGTGCCAGGCTTGAGTTTGCGCGCCGTGCCAGGACCATAATCGACGACCTCACAGCAGAACTCATGGCCGAACACGACGTCACGCGCGAGATCCATCGGCTTGCGCCCGGTCTTCCGCGCCATCTCCACCATGCGATGGGCGTGCTGCCGCGCGTGCAGATCGGAGCCGCAGATGCCGCAGGCGAGCGTCTTGACCAGAACCTGGCCGGGACCCGGCGTCGGCTCGGCCATTCGGTCGACGACAATCTCACCGTTCCTGAAAATCGCAGCGCGCATCCGGCTCCCTCCCGTGGTGTTGGAGCCAATGATAGCACGACGTGGGACGCGCGAACTTGCGTCAGGGGTTCGGGGAGCGCTCTTCCAGCACCAGGAGCTGCGCGCGGCGCACCCGCTCGCGATGGGCGATGTAGAGACCGCTCGCGACGATGAAGGCGGCGCCGACGATGGTCCAGATGTCCGGCAGCTCACCGAAGAGGAAGAAGCCCAAAATGCTGACCCAGAGCAGCTGGGTGTAGGAGAACGGCGCCAGCACGGATGCGTCGCCGTAACGATAGGCCAGCACGATGATCCACTGGCCGACGGTTGAGGCAACACCGATCACGATGCCGAGCCCGATCGCGGTCCAGCTCGGCGTCACCCAGACGAACGGCACCATGACGCTGAGGATCGCAACGCCCGTCAGCGCGGAATAAGCCATGGTGGTGAGAACGGCTTCACGACCGCTCATCATGCGCGTGAGGATCAGCGCCGCAGCCCAGCAGAACGCCGAGATGATCGGAAAGAACGCGGCGGCGTGGAACGCGCTCGTGCCCGGCCGCAGAATGATCATCACGCCGGTCAGGCCGATCGCGGTGGCGATCCAGCGGCGCATGCCCACCTTCTCGCTCAGGAAGATGATCGACAGCGCGGTGACGAACAGCGGCGAGACGAAGCCGGTGGCGGAGGCCTCCGCAATGGGGAGGAAACGCAAGCCCGTGATGAAGAACAGCGAGGAGCCGAGCAACGCGGCGCCCCGCATCAGCTGGAGGCCGAGGCGCTCGGTGCGCATCGCATGCAGCGGCGAGCCCGGCAGCATCACCGGCGTGAACATCAGCGCGAAGGTGACGAAGCGGATCCAGGTGATCTCGATCGACGGCAGGCTAGTCGAGAGATATTTCGCGGTGACGTCGGAGCAGCCGAGAAACACCGTCGACAGCAACACCAGCGCAATGCCCTTGAAGGGATGATCGACGCGCGCAGGCGCGCGGCGAACGTCCTGCTTCTTCTCCGGCACGGGCATAGGAATATTGTCGAGCCTTACGGCTGCGGCAGGCGGCGGTGTCACGGCTGGAACCCGGGAAAAAATGCGATTCGAGAACAGCCGTAAAAAACGACAAATGCGCCGCGTTCACAACTTCCGAAAACAGGATGCCGATATGCGCCGGCCGCCGCGCGCGTCAATACTCCATTAATAATAGGGGTTTGTGCGTTACAACATGGGCAGGCTGCGCGGCTTCGGCCCGCGCGGAAACGCCGCATCGAGCGCAGAAATCTCGTCTTTCGTCAGCACAAGATTACCGGCCGCCGCATTCTCGCCGGCATGCTCCGCGGACGACGCCTTCGGGATCGCGAACACCGTAGTTGCACGGGTAAGGAAGCTCAGCGCGACCTGACGCGGTGTTGCACGACGCGCCTCCGCGATGCGCCCGAGGACAGCACCGCCCTTGCTGCGCTCGTCCGGGAAATCGTCGTGGCCGAATGGCGAATAGGCGACCACGGCGACGCCATGCCGCTCGCACCAGGGAATTACCGCATGCTCGATCGCGCGCTCCTTGAGATGATAGAGCACCTGATTGCACGCGATCCGGCCCTCGCCGGCGACGTCGAGAATGTCGTCGAGATCGTCAGCGTCGAAATTGGAGACGCCCCAGGACTTGATCTTGCCTGACTTCACCAGGTCCTCGAACGCAGCAACGGTGTCCTCCAGCGGATAGGGGCCGCGCCAGTGCAGGAGGTAGCAGTCGAGGCGATCGGTCTTCAGCCGCTTCAGCGAACGCTCACAGGCCGTGATCGTGCCGCGGCGCGAGGCGTTGCTCGGCAGCACTTTCGAAACGAGGAACATGTCGTCGCGCCGGCCTGCAATCGCGTCGGCAATGACGAGCTCGGCATCGCCATACATCTCTGCGGTGTCGATGTGGGTCATGCCGAGATCGAGCCCGCGCTGAAGCGCGGCAATCGCGCGCTTGCGATCGCCATGGTCGAGATACCAGGTGCCCTGCCCGATGACGGAGACGTTGGCGCCGGTCTTGCCGAAGGGATTTATGTTCATGTGCGCTCCGATTTCGATGGCTATTCTCCCTCTCCCCGTTCTACGGGGAGAGGGTTGGGGTGAGGGGCCAGCTTCCGCAAAATTGCTGACAGTTGGACTCGTGGAAGCTCCCCCTCACCCGGAATTTGCTCACGCAAATTCCGGCCTCTCCCCGCAAGCGGGGAGAGGCGAAGAACTACAATCCGCTGATGTCAGCCACCAGCACGCTGCCGGTCGACGACTCCGTGATATAGAGGCGATCCTTGCTTTCGCCACCGATCGCGACATTGGTGCAATTCGGCCCCGCGCACGACTTTATCCGCGCGATCAGTTCGCCGTTCGGCGCGAACACGAAGACGTGGCCGAGCGAGGCGTGCCCGACAAAGAGACGACCCTTGGCATCCATGGTCATGCCGTCAGGGCCGCTGGTGCCGAACAGCGAGCAGAAGCGGCCGACCTTCGACACGCTGCCATCCTTCATGAACGGCAGTCGCCACACCGCGTTGTCGCGCGTCATGGCGACGAACAGGACGGTCTCGCTCGGGTCGAGCACGAGGCCGTTCGGGCTGATGCCGGTGTTGATCAGGCAGTCGAGCCTACCGCCCGATGTCAGGCGGTAGACGCGGCCGCTTGGATCATGCAAGCCGGTCTGGCCCTGATCGGTGAAATAGATGTCGCCGTTGGAGGCAAGATGCAGATCGTTGCAGCCGCGAAACGACTCCGAATTGCGAGCGGTGAGCACCGGCTTGACGCGGCCGGACTTCGCATCGAGCTCCATGATGCCATGCATGTAATCGGCGACCAGGATGCGGCCGTCGGATGCGATCTTCAGCCCGTTCGGCCATCCCTCATACTCGACGACTTGCGACCACGCACCATCAGTCGCAATGCGGAAGATGCGACCGAAGGGAAGGTCGACGATGTAGAGATTGCCGTCCCTGTCGAAGGACGGCCCCTCGATGAAGCTGTCGGTCGGCACACCCGGCCGGTTCGCATCGGCCCAATCCGTCCGCACGCCCTTGCGGCGGAACTTGTCGGGCATGGCGGAGAAGAGCCTGGTCTCGATCAGGCGCGGCGGCGTTTCCAGGTACATCATTGTTGTTATGGGTGTTGAGGGGAAGAGTGCGGCACCATAGGGCACATTGGCGGGCGCGTCGATTGGCGCGGGCGGCATTCGCCACGCCACACATGCGGTCGTCGTCCCGGCGGACGCCGGGACCCATACCGCGGAATCTATCGGTTGTGGGTGGTAGGAGTACCGAGCGACAAATCTTCGCCAAACCACTCCCTGTGGTTATGGGTCCCGGCGTTCGCCGGGACGACGGCGGAGAGAGTTTTTACCCCACCACGCTTGCGACCTTCGCCTGCTTCACCGGCACTTCCGTCGTCGCGATCAGGCGCTTCAGCTCGGGGATGCAGGAGCCGCAATTGGTGCCGGCCTTGAGCTTGGCGCCGATCTCGCCGGCCGTGCGCGCGCCGCTTGCGATGGTGTCGCAGATGGTGCCGCGGCCGACGCCGAAGCAGGCGCAGACGATCGGCCCGGTCGAGGCCGCCCCTTCCGTCGACTTGCCCGATAGCAGCATGCGGCGCTGCTCGTCGGTGACGTGATCGGCCGCAAAGGCACTTCGGACCACCTCCCAATCGCCGGCGTCATGCCCCGGGCCGACGAACAGGCAGGCCTCGATGCGATCGCCCGCGAACGAGGCCGCGCGATAGATGCCGCCGCCAAAATCACGGTATTCGGCGACATCCTCGCCGGCAACGCGGTCGAGCCAGGCGGGCCAGCGCGACAGATCGGCATTGTCGGCGAACAGGTAGCCGAAGCCGCCGTCGACCGTGACGCGGGTCCACAACAGGTTCGGCGGCAGATCGAGCTGCCGTCTCGACAGCGCAAAGCCGCGGAAAACGTACTCGTAGGGCGCGATCGCGGCCGGCGTCGCCTTGGACTCGGGCTGCCCCGAGAAAGGATCGGTGAACGACTGCACCAGCGCCCCGACGCGGCCATGCGAAGCGTTCATCGCGCTCCAGTGGATCGGAACGAACAGCGTGCCGCGCTGCTGCCGCTCGCTGACCACGACCTTCAGAATGCACTGGCCGTAATCGGTGGTGATGCGGGCATAGCCGTCGTGAACGATGCCATATTTGCTGGCATCGTCCGGGTGGATCTCGACAAAGGGTTCGGGCAGATGCGCGCCCAGCCGCTGGCTGAGGCCGGTGCGCGTCATGGTGTGCCACTGGTCGCGGATGCGCCCAGTGTTGAGCCGCAGGGGACGCGAGGCGCCGGTCTCGCTGCGCAATGCCGGCACCTCGGGCGCGACGAAGCGGCCCTTGCCGTCACTGGTGAAGAAGCCGCCATCCGCAAAGAAGCGCGCGCCCGGCGCCCCGCCCTCCCGCACCGGCCACTGCACAGGCTTCAAGGCGTCGAACGCGTCGTCGGACAACGAGGTCAGCGCACCGATGTCGAAGTCGCGGCTGCCGTCATTCTCGAAGGCCGAGAGCGATGCATGCTCGCGGAAAATGTCCACCGCGGATTTGTAATTGAAGCTGTCGCCGAAGCCGAGGCGCTTTGCGGTCTCGCTCAGGATCCACCAATCGGGGCGCGCCTCGCCTGGCGCCGGCAGGAACGAACGCTGACGCGAGATGCGGCGCTCGGAATTGGTCACCGTGCCCGACTTCTCGCCCCAGGCCAGAGCCGGCAACAGCACATGCGGACCGGCCTCGACCGTGTCGTTGGAGAGCACGTTCTCGGAGACCACGAACAGCTCGAGCTTCTTCAGCGCCTCGCGCACGAAGTCGGCATCGGGCAGCGACACCGCCGGATTGGTGCCCATTACCCAGAGCGCCTTGACCTCGCCGCGGTTGATGGCCTCGAACAGTTGCACCGCCTTCAACCCCTCATGGGTGGCGATGCGCGGCGCATTCCAGAATCGCCTGACACGATCGATGTCGGGCGGCGTGAAGCCCATATGGGCGGCGAGCATATTGGCGAGGCCGCCGACCTCGCGGCCGCCCATCGCATTGGGCTGGCCGGTCAGCGAGAATGGCGAGGCGCCCGGCTTGCCGATGCGCCCCGTCGCGAGATGGCAATTCAGGATCGCGTTGACCTTGTCGGTGCCCTGCGCCGACTGGTTGACGCCTTGAGAATAGAGCGTGACGACCCGCGGCGTGTCGCGGAACATCTTGAAGAAGGTGGCAACGTCCTGCTCGGACAGACCGGTGGCAAGCGCCGTCGCAGCGACGCTGCCGGCGATCTTGCGCGCGCGCGCCAGCACATCGTCGAAACCTGACGTGTTCTGCGCGATATAATCCTGGTCGAGCGCGCCATTGTCGGCGAGATGGACGAACAGGCCGGAGAACAACGCGGTGTCGGTCCCGGGCTTGAGCCCAAGGAAAAGATCGACGTCATCAGCGGTGTCGGTGCGGCGCGGATCGATCACGATCATGCGTGCGCCGCGTTCCCCACGGTTCTTCAGCATACGCTGGAACAGAATGGGGTGGCACCAGGCCGCATTCGAGCCGACGAAAACCAGCAGGTCGGCCTGGTCCAGATCCTCGTAGCAGCCGGGCACGGTGTCGGCGCCGAAGGCGCGGCGGTGGCCGGCGACCGAGGACGACATGCAGAGCCGCGAATTGGTGTCGACGTTGGCGGTGCCGACAAAGCCCTTCATCAGCTTGTTGGCGACGTAGTAATCCTCGGTCAGCAGCTGGCCGGAGAGATAGAACGCGACCGCGTCGGCGCCGTCGCGCGCCACGATGTGCTGCATGCGGTGCGCGACGTGGTCGAGCGCATCGCTCCAGGCGACCCGTTCGAGCACACCCTTGCAGCGGATCATCGGGTAAAGCAACCGGCCTTCCAGCCCGACGGTCTCGCCAAGCGCGGAGCCCTTGGAGCAGAGGCGGCCGAAATTGGCGGGGTGGTCAGGATCACCGGCGATCGCCGCCCCACCCTTGCCGTCCGGCGTCGCCAGCACGCCGCAGCCGACGCCGCAATAGGGACAGGTTGTCTTGGTGGCGCGGAGCGTTGGATCAATCGCCGTCATATCGAGCTGCCTTATCAAGCCGCCTCTATCAAGCCGCCTTGGAGGGACGCGCCAGCGCGCGGCCGAACATCATGTCGGTGCGGATCGCCGCCACCTTGTCGCGATTGCGGATCAGCTCGAGATACCAGAGCGCATCGAGGGTATCGCCGATCAGCACGGCACCGGTGAGCCGGCCGTCGGCGATCACGAGCTTCTTGTAGGTGCCGCGCCTGCGGTCGGTCAGCACGAGGCTTTCGCTGCCCTCCCCGCCCATGAAGTCGCCGGCCGAGAACACGCTGACGCCGGAGACCTTCAGGTTGGTCGAGACCACGCTGCCCTTATAGGCTGCGGGACGGCCGGCGAGATGCCGTGCCAGCACGCGCGCCTGCTCATAGGCCGGTTCGACCAGACCATAGCAGGTGCCGCGATGCTCGGCACATTCGCCGAGCGCGAAGATGTCGGACGAAGCCGTCCGCATCACGTCGTTGACGACGACGCCACGGTTCACCGCAATCCCGGCCTCTTTCGCCAGCGTCACGTTGGGCTTGATGCCGGCAGCGAAAATCACGGCGTCGGCCTCGATGCGGCTGCCGTCGGCGAGCTCGACGGCCTCGACGTGACCATCGCCATGGATGCGGGCGGTGGCGGCGTTGAGCAGGATGCGGATGCCCTTGCGCTCGACCAGCGTCTTGAGCAGATCGGCGGCCGGCGCATCGAGCTGACGCTCCATCAACCGGTCCATCAGGTGCAGCAGTGTCACCGGCGCGCCGGCCTTGGCGAGGCCATAAGCTGCTTCAAGTCCGAGCAGGCCACCGCCGACCACGACGACGCGCTTCTTCGCCGCGGCCAGGGTCAGCAGCAGATCGACGTCGCGGCTGTCGCGAAACGTGTGCACGCCGGCGAGATCGGCGCCTGATACGTTGAGCCGCAGCGGCGTCGAGCCGGTGGCGAGCACGAGCTTCGAATACTCCATGCTTTCTTCGCCGTCGATCTTCAGCTCGCGGCGACCGACGTCGATCTCGGTGACGCGATAGCCGTAGCGTACCGTGACGCCGCGATGGCGCCACCAGTCGGCCGGCCTGAGCTCGATCTCATGCGAACCGGTCTCGCCGGCCAGCACGGAGGAGAGCAGAACGCGGTTGTAGGCGAGCCGCGGCTCTTCGCCGATCACGGCGACCGCGTAGCGGCCGAGCGCAGTCTTGGCGAGCTCGTCGACCAGACGCGCGGCCGCCATACCGTTACCGACGATGACGAGCGGTTCACTCATGGAAATTCCCTGTTCCAAAGCCTGCGGTGGGGCCTCTCCCCGCGTACGGGGAGAAGCGAGATTCGTACCAAGTATTAGACCCGCGCTCCGGCGAGGCTTGACGTGCCTTCGCCCTGCGGACTGCGACGCAGGTAGAACCACCAGGTCAAAGCCAGGCAGGAGGCGTAGAAGCCGAGATAGATCGCGAGCGCGAGCTGCGGCCCGCCAGTCATGGCGATCGACTTGCCGAACCCGGTCGGGATCAGATAGCCGCCGATCGCGCCGATCGCGCCGATGAAGCCGACCGCTGCTCCGCTCTCGATGCTCGCCGTCTTGAGCGCCAGTACACGCGTCGCATCGCCCTTGCCGCGCACCTTGAACAGGTTCTCCTCGCGGAAGATCGAGGGGATCATGCGATAGGTCGAGCCGTTACCGATGCCGGTCGTCACGAACAGGATCAGGAACATCGACAGGAAGCCGATGAAATCCTTCTGCCCGACGAAGTAGAGCACGCCGACCGTGGCGCCCGCCATCACGATGAAGTTCCAGAAGGTGATGATCGAGCCGCCGATCTTGTCGGCAAGCCAGCCGCCGAGCGGACGCGACAGCGAGCCGACCAGGGGCCCCAGGAAGGCGATGGAGATCGTCACGGTGGGGAATTGCGTCTTGATCAGCAGCGGGAAGGCGGCGGAGTAGCCGATGAAGGATCCGAACGTGCCGATATAGAGGTACGCCATGATCCAGGTGTGCTTGCGCTTGACGATCGCGAGCTGGTTCTTCACCGACGACTTCGCCGTGGTGAGGTTGTTCATGAAGAACACCGCGCCGAACACCGCGATCGCGATCGGCAATACCCACATCAGACCGGCATTCTGGAGGAAGATGCCGTCGATCGGGCTCGCCTGGAACAAGTTGATGACGGCGAGCGTCATCAGGATCGGGGTCAGCAGCTGCACGCTGGAGACACCGATATTGCCGCCGGCAGCGTTGAGGCCGAGTGCCCATCCCTTCATCCGGTCGGGGAAGAAGAAGGAGATGTTGGTCATGCTGGAGGCGAAATTGCCGCCGCCGAGACCCGCGGTCGAGGCGACCAGCAGCATCAGCCAGAACGGCGTGTCGGGATGACTGACGAAGTAGGCAAGCGACAACGTCGGGATGAACAGGATCGCCGCACTGAAGATGGTCCAGTTGCGGCCGCCGAACGTCGTCACTGCGAAGGTGTAGGGAAAGCGTATCAAGGCGCCGATCAGGCCCGGCACGGCGATGAGCTGGAACAGCTGGTCGGTGGTGTAGTGGAAGCCCGCCTGCGGCAGCTTGGTGGTGACGATGCTCCAGATCAGCCAGACCGAGAAGCCGATATGCTCGGCTACGATTGACCAAATCAGGTTACGTCGCGCGATAGTCTTGCCGGTCGCATTCCAGAACGCCTCATCTTCGGGGCGCCAGTCTGAAATCCAAGTAGGATTCTTCGTCATTGATAATCCCTTCTAGGCTCACCGCTGCTTCGTTGCAGGCCCCACCTCCGGCCACGGAGGCGCGCTCCGAGGCTTCACCCCGGTGGCGAGTTCACGATGCTGATTGATGATGTTGAGGGACGTCGTCGTTGGCGTCGCGCAAAGACATTTCAATTTCCGTGCCAGTTGCGCGCACGCTGGAAATACAGGGATTTCAGGATGTTATTCGTATCGCCCGAATTTCTTGCAGGGCTTTTCCGCACGCTAAATTTGCGATTCGCTCAATCCTTGTGCGCCGCACAAGGATTGAGCGAGATGTCGATTATTTAGGCGTGGACCTTTCGTGCATTAACCTTTGGTTTACGCAGCCTCTACGAAGCGATGACGTTCATAGAGGAATTCGAGCACGCGCTGGCGGCACTTCAGATAGGTGCCACTGGTCGCAAGCTCGAGCCGCTTGCGCGGACGCGCCAACGGCACCTCCAGCACCTCGCCGATGCGCGCGCTCGGTCCGTTCGTCATCATCACGATGCGATCGGAGAGCAGCACGGCCTCGTCGACATCGTGTGTGATCATCAGGATGGTGTTGCCGAGCTTCTGATGCAGCGCCATCACGGAGTCTTGCAAGTGGGCGCGGGTCAGCGCATCGAGCGCGCCGAAGGGCTCATCCAACAGCAGCACCTTCGGCTCCATGGCCAGCGCCCGCGCGATGCCGACGCGCTGCTTCATGCCGCCGGAGATCTCCGAGGGGCGCTTGTCCCTGGCATGGGCCATCTGCACGAGGTTGAGATTGTGCATCACCCAGGCGTCGCGTTCGGCACGGGACTTGGACCTGGCAAAGACCTTGTCGACGCCGAGCCTGACGTTCTCGTAGACGGTCAGCCACGGCAGCAGGCTGTGGTTCTGGAACACCACGGCGCGATCCGGCCCCGGCGAATTCACCTCGCGGTTTTCCAGGAGCACACCGCCGGTGGTGGCGTTGGTCAGGCCTGCGATGATGTTGAGCAGGGTCGACTTGCCGCAACCGGAATGGCCGATGATCGAGACGTATTCGCCCTTCTCGATCGTCAGGTTGATCTCCTTGAGCACCTCGGTGGTGGCGGCGCCGCGGGTAAAGATCTTGTCGATGTGGTCGAGCTTCAGATAGGCGGTCATGTGCTCCCCTCCTTTAGTTCAGCGCGGTGCCGCGGGTGACGAACTTGCCGAGACCCGCGATCAGGCGGTCCAGCACGAAGCCGACGATGCCGACATAGAACAGCGCCAGGATGATCTCGCTGATATGCGAGGAGTTCCAGGCGTCCCAGATGAAGAAGCCGATGCCGACGCCGCCGATCAGCATTTCCGCGGCGATGATGGCGAGCCAAGACAAGCCGATGCCGATGCGAAGGCCCGTGAAGATGTAGGGCGCCGCCGCCGGAATCATGATCTTGCCGAAGAACTCGAGCGGATTGAGCCGCACCACCGCGGCGACGTTGCGATAGTCCTGCGGGATGTTGCGGATGCCGACCGCGGTGTTGATGATGATCGGCCAGATCGAGGTGATGAAGATGACGAAGATCGCCGAGGGCTGGCCGTCGCGGAACGCCGCGAGCGACAGCGGCAGCCAGGCCAGCGGCGGAATGGTGCGCAGCACCTGGAACAGCGGATCAAGCCCGCGCATGGCCCAGACCGACTGTCCGACCAGCACACCGAGCGCAATGCCGGCGACCGCCGAGAGCGAATAGCCGAGCGCGACGCGCTGGAGACTGGCAGAGAGATGCCAGAACAGCCCCTTGTCGATGCCGCCATGGTCGAAGAACGGATCGAGGATGAGCTCCTTGGTGTCCTTGAACACTTTTGACGGCGGCGGCAGTGCAGAACCGCTGCGGCGACAGACCAGCTCCCATACAAGCGTCAATAGTGCGATCACGACCAGTGGCGGAATCACGCGTACGGCCGTCTCCCGCGCCATGCGTGCATAGGTCTCCGCGCGCGGCGGACGCTTTGGTGTCATCGCGACAACCGGCGCGGCGATGGAAGCGGGCACCGCGGTCTCAACCTCAAGCTTCGTGGCAGGCATGTTCATTGAAAATCCCTCTCCGGCTCAAAGACGATGCGGCCGCCTGACGGCGGCCGCTGGCTCCATCAGACTTCGACACGCTTGATCGCGAGCGACTTCAGATAGGCTGCCGGATTTTCGGGATCGAACACCTTGCCGTCGAAGAAAGTCTCCTTGCCGCGCGAGGTCGAGGTCGGGATCTCGGCGGCCGCAACGCCGAGCGTCTTGGCCGCATCCTTCCAGAGGTCCTCGCGATTGACCTTGGCGATCAGCGCCTTGGTGTCGAAGCCAGGCTCGTACTTGCCCCAGCGGATGTCCTCGGTGAGGAACCAGAGGTCGTGGCTCTGGTAGGGATAGGAGGCGCTGTCCTTCCAGAAGCGCATCTGCTGCGGCGAGTTGTCGACGACGCGACCAGTGCCGTAATCGAACTTGCCCTTCATGCGGTCGGTGATGTCCTCGACCGGGCAGTTGATCCACTGGCGCTTGGCGCAGATCACCGCGGCTTCCTCGCGGTTCTCCGCCTTCTCCGCCCACTGCTGGGCTTCCATGACCGCCATCAGCAACGCCTTCGCCGCCTTCGGGTATTTGTCGACCCAGGCCGCGCGCATGCCGAACGACTTTTCGGGATGCTTATCCCAAAGCTCGCCGGTGGTAATCGCGGTGTAGCCGATGTCTTGATGGATTAGCTGGAGATTCCAGGGCTCGCAGACGCAGAAGCAATCCATGGTGCCAACCTTCATGTTGGCGACCATCTGCGGCGGCGGCACCACGATTGTCTCGATGTCCTTGTCCGGATCGATGCCGCCAGCGGCAAGCCAGTAGCGGATCCAGAGATCATGCGTGCCGCCGGGGAAGGTCATCGCAGCCTTCACGGCCTTGCCGCCGGCCTTCTTCTTCTCCAGCGCGACCTTGAAGGGCGCGGTGTCGATTCCGACCTTGAGGTCGGCATATTCCTTGGCAACCGAGATGCACTGACCGTTCAGGTTCAACCGCGCCAGAATGTACATCGGCGTCGGCTGGTTGTTCTGCGTCACCTTGCCGGCGGAGATCAGGTACGGCATCGGGGTGAGGATGTGCGCGCCGTCAATGCCGTTGCCTTCGGATCCGAGCACGAGATTGTCGCGCGTCGTGCCCCAGGAGGCCTGCTTCTGCACCTCGACATCGGGCATGCCGTATTTGGCGAAGATGCCCTTCTCCTTCGCAACGAACAGCGGGGTCGCATCGGTCAGCGCGATGAAGCCGAGCTTGGCGCCCTTGACCTCGGGGCCTGCGTCCTGCGCGAAGGCGCCGGCCGGGAAATTCAGTTTTGCTGCGGCGAGAAGTGCGGCGGTCGAGCCGGTGGCTTTCAACAATTGACGGCGGCTCAGGCCAGTCGATTCCGAGGGCCGGCGGGTGCGCTTGGTCATAGGCAGTGTCGTCCTTTTGCATCGTTGCAGAATTTGGCGTCAGTGCGCGCGAGCTGCCCGTCCGTCCGGCGGCGCCGTCTTTGGCGCATGCGAACGCACGACGGGGATCCCCGCCTGTGGCGTCGGCAAGTCGGATGAGAAGTCTCGCGGGACGGCTTCAATGGCGTCGGAATGGAACTATTCAAGCTTCATGCCAAGCCCGGCACCGCGAAAAATTACGTATAATCAGTATGTTAAATGGACTGCGCCAAGCTGCCGCAGGGCCTGTTCCGCATGCGAAATTTGCGATTTGCTCAATCCTTGTGCGACGCACAAATCTTGTGCAACAGCACATGCAAGAAGTCCGGGGTCGCGTCAGGATCAGTTCAGATGAAGACGCATCATATTGATATCACTACGTCTTTCTGACGCCCACAGACGGCACGCAACTTGCATTTCCGTTGGCGTCAACGAAGACGGCGGCTTGCCGCATCGCTGCAGCCTCTGGCGGCTGCATTCCGGAAGCTCGACTGCTTCGCGGCTCTCTCGGTCGTCGTGACGCAATTCCCCGGGGCTTCCAGACTTTCAATAGCTCTCGTGCGCGGCAGGCCGGCCCGCACGGCCCAAGCCGTTCAGCCGCACTCTCCAAGTGGGTGCGTCGATCCCACTTACGAAGCAAAAGGAACCATTGATGTCGTATCTCGCGCCTTCGGAATTCGTCACCAAGATGGTGGATGCAGGCGAGTCCAAGATCTTCATGTCCACCCGGGATACCATCATCCGCGCCTACATGGCCGGCGCAATCCTCACGCTCGCGGCATGGTTCGCCGTTACGATCAACGTCAACACCGGCCAGCCGCTGATCGGCGCACTCTTGTTTCCGGTCGGCTTCGTTATGCTGTACCTCCTGGGTTTCGATCTCCTGACCGGCGTGTTCGTGCTCTCGCCACTCGCCCTGATCGACAAGCGCCCCGGCGTCACGCTCGGTGGCGTGCTGCGCAATTGGGGCCTGGTGTTTGTCGGTAATTTTGCCGGCGCCTTCACCGTCGCCTTCATGATGGCCTTCGTCACCACCTTCGGCTTCTCGCAGCCCCCGGACAAGGTCGGCACCGCGATCGGAATCATCGGCGAAAGCCGGACGCTCGGCTACGCCGCGCATGGTGCTGCGGGCATGGCGACGCTGTTCATGCGCGGCATGCTCTGCAACTGGATGGTCTCGACCGGCGTCGTCGGCGCCATGATCTCGACCTCGGTCCCCGGCAAAGTCATCGCGATGTGGATGCCGATCCTGGTGTTCTTCTACATGGTGTTCGAGCATTCCGTGGTGAACATGTTCCTGTTCCCGTCGGGGCTGCTGCTCGGCGCAAAGTTCTCGATCCTGGACTATCTGATCTGGAACGAGATCCCGACCGTGCTCGGCAACCTCGTCGGCGGCCTCGCCTTCACCGGCATGACTCTCTACACCACGCACGTCATGACCCAGCCGAAGCGTCAGGCCGGCAAGGCGACGCCGCCTCGCGTTGCGGCCTGATCGAATACGTCTCGACAGGGGAGCCTTGCCCAAGCAGGGTGAGGCTCCCCTCTCCTGGTGATGACGATGTCCCGCGGACTCCTGATCTCGGTCGGCCAGCACTCGGACAAGGGTCGCAAGCCCGTCAACCAGGATTTTCATGGCGTCCTCATTCCGGAAGAACCGCTGCTCAGCCTGAAGGGGATCTCGGCCGTCCTCGCCGACGGCATCTCCAGCAGCACCGTGAGCCAGATCGCCAGCGAGTCGGCGGTCAAGAGCTTCCTGATGGACTATTACTGCACGTCGGAATCCTGGACGGTGAAGACGTCCGCCCGCCGCGTGCTCGACGCCACCAATTCCTGGCTGCACGCGCAGACGCGCAAGAGCCAATATGCCTATGACCGGGACAAGGGCTATGTCTGCACCCTCAGCGCCATGGTCATCAAGGCGACCACCGCGCACATCTTCCACGTCGGTGATTGCCGCGTCTATCGCGTCGCCGGCAAGGCGCTCGAGCAGCTGACCGACGATCACCGGATCATCGTGTCCTCCGAGCAGACCTATCTCGGCCGGGCGCTCGGCATCAATCCGCAGCTCGAGATTGACTATCAGGCATTCGAGGTCGAGGCCGGCGACACCTTCCTGCTGGCGACCGACGGCGCCTACGAATTCGTCGACGCGCGCTTCGTCACGAGTGCCCTGAACGAGCATGCGGGCGAGCTCGACGGGGCGGCCAAGGCCATCGTCGAGGAAGCCTACCGGCGCGGCAGCGACGACAACATCACGGTTCAGATCATCCGGATCGACGCGGTGCCGCAGCGCGAGCCGGCCGGCATCTTCAATCAGACGTCACAATTGCCGCTGCCTCCGCTGCCGGAGCCGCGCGCGAGCTTCGACGGCTACCGGATCGTCCGGGAGATCCACGGCAGCAGTCGCAGCCATATCTACCTTGCCGTCGATGCAGAGACCGAGGAGCCTGTTGCGCTCAAGCTGCCGTCGATCGACCTGCGCGACAATGCCGCCTATCTCAAGCGCTTCCTGATGGAGGAGTGGATCGCGCGCCGGATCGACAGCCCGCATGTGCTGAAGCCGCTGTCGCAGTCGAAGCGGCGCAGCTACCTCTACGTTGCGACCGAATTCGTCGAGGGGCAGACCTTGAAGCAGTGGATGACCGACAATCCGCGCCCCGATCTCGAAACCGTCCGCGGGCTGGTGGAGCAGATCGCGGCGGGCCTGCGCGCCTTCCACCGCATGGAGATGCTGCATCAGGACCTCAGGCCCGACAACATCCTGATCGACAAGACCGGCACCGCCAAGATCATCGACTTCGGATCGGTCAGGGTCGCCGGCGTCGCGGAGGCTGCGCCGCGGGAGGACGCCGACGAAATCCTGGGAACGGTCCAGTACACGGCGCCGGAGTATTTTCTTGGGCAAGGCGGCACGCCGCGCTCGGACATGTTTTCGCTGGCCGTGATCTGCTATCAGATGCTGACGGGAAAGCTGCCCTATGGCACCCAGGTTGCCAGGATCCGCCGCAAGGCGGACGTGCGACGACTTCAATATCGCCCGGCCGACGACGACCGCAACGTGCCGGCCTGGGTCGACGGCGCGCTCAGGCGCGCGCTCCATCCTGATCCCTACAAGCGGCACGAGGATCTGTCGGAATTCGTCTTCGAGCTTCGCACGCCCAATCCGGCCTATCTCGACACGCGGATCACGCCGCTTTTGGAGCGCAGCCCGCTGATGTTCTGGAAGCTGACCTCGGCGGCGCTCGCCTGCGCGGTCGTCGTGCTGCTGGCGCTGCTGCACGCGCGCTAGGGTGTAAGGGCGGAAGCGGCAGCTCCCCGGCTATGTCGAAGATGATGACCGCCTGTGAAGTAGTTTACATCCCAGCGTTCTTAGCCCGGGCTAATGTGGCGAAGGCTTCTTACTTTGAAGGAGGCATCCAATGCTCGCGGCAATCAAATGGAACTCCCGATATAGTGCTCGCGAATGGGTGATGATGGCTGGGGCGCTTGTCGTCCAACTTCGCGCACATGCAAACCGACAGAACGTCGAAAGCAAGCAGAGGCAGCCACTCTGGAAACATTTCGACGACACCCATCATTGGGACTCAACCGCGGAGGAATGGGTCCCCAACCATGATCGGTGATCGTGCAACGCAATGTGCGTCGCACAGGCCGTGAAATGCCGTCGCGATCGACGCGAATGACCCTGAACGGACGTGGTCGATGTAAAACCTGGACGCGGTCGGTCTCAGGCCTTGGCTTTGGTTTGCTCGGAAGTTCGTATCACGGACTGGCGCCAGCGCCCCTGACGTCTGCCCTACTGGGCTTGATCGTAAGCCTGCAGGATCCGAACAAAGTCAGCCATGCTGGATCGATCTCGGTTTTCGGCCATAGCCGCAATCTGGGTATCGGACGCGGGTTGGCTTCCCTGCCAGAACCGCATCAGGAGATGGGCGATGTTTCTCATGGCGTAATCTCTGCACCAACCATAGCGGTAAGCATCAGTAGAGCGACCAATTGCCGCTAGATCGGGAAAAGAGCCGCCGGGCACTACGCCGCCGGCCTTGTCCCGCAACTGCCGGCTCGCAGGGCCGGTTCCGTTGCTTTCACTCTGGATGTATCGGTAACACCAAGCACTCGGCCAGTGCCATCGCGCGCAGGTATGAAGTGGCCATACTTAGGTTCAGCACAGCCGAACCCGTTCGAGTTGGACTGGGGCACGGACGCAGAGCGTAACGACCTTCGTGTGAGCTCCTAGACTAGCCGGTGTTCCGAACCGCCTCAGCTAGAATGGCGTAAAGCTGCTGCTTGCTGAGTTCTTTGTGCTGCTGCCTCTTTGCTGAGATCCGCGATACCTTCTTTGCCGCTGGATGGGCGGCGGCAGCCGATGCCGGCCTCAGCTTCGGAGGCGGCCTTATCTTGGGTCTTGCTGTCGGCGGCTTGTGGCCGCGCTTCAGACCCAAACGGGTTAGCATGCCGCAGACCGCGTCACGGCTACACCCGAGACGGCCCGCAATCTGCCCCGCGCTCTGTCCTGCGGCCCAGAGCCTTTTGAGCAGCGCTACGTCTTTCGTATCCCAGCCCATGGGAGATATTATAACGTCGACCCAGACAACGGCTAGTCTAGTCTTCGTCCGGCTCGCGCACTACGGCCGGCTCGTCAGCGTCGTCCTCATCTTCTTCGTCGTCGTCCTCCTCGTCTTCATCAGGGTCTCGGGGCGGCATCACGGCGCCCATACGCACGAGCGGCGTCCAGCCGATCGCCGCGGTGAAAAATGTTTCGAAGGCGCGTTGCTTCATGTTGTCACTCCCTAAAAAGCATGCGCGGTTCAATATTCCTGACGGACGACATCCGGATGTCCAGGGCGCGATCGCTCCAACGCAACGGCGATCAGGTCGACTGCAGCGGCAAGGGGCGGCACCCCACGCAACTGGCGGCGTTTACTTTCTGTCCGAGGGCGCCTCAGGTTCTATATTCAGCAAGACTTCACCGCTTGTGATTTCGGGATTTCCAAGGTCGAGGTCATGCAGACTTGCCTGAACAAACTCCAATATCTTGGCGCTCGCTGCATTCGCGCTTTCGCGGTCCTCGAATATCATCACGGCGACACCAACGCCGTCGCCCCCATCCAGCACATAGTAGGATCTGAATCCGTGCGATTGCCTTAAGATCTGACCGATGCCGCTCTTGGCGCGGCGCGCAGCGTCGGCAACCGAACGAACCTTGGTGTACTTGCGAATGACAATGTACATGAGGCCACCACGCGTTACAGTTACGGCCCCCGGTCATCAAAGCATATCAGGGCCCAATCGGACCAGGCACTACTTCCGAGATGGATCACAAGCGCCGGTCGGCGGGCCGCGCCTTTCTTCAGTGAGCCACCTCGCTCCGAAAGCGGAGCGAGGCTTTCAGGCTCAGGAACCCTCGAATTTGAACGATACGCTGAGCTTGGCGCGATAGGCCTCTACTTTTCCCTTGGCATCGAGTTGCATATCAAGTTTGACGACCTCTGCAACGCGAAGATCTCGGACAGATTTTGCAGCTTGCTCGACCGCATTGGCCGCCGCCCTCTCCCATGAGTCGCTGCTGGTACCGACCAGTTCAATGACCTTGTAGACGCTATCAGGCATGTCGTCCTCCCGTTCGGTCTAGAGCAGGAAGCAGGTGCTCCCTGCCATCGTGAAATCTAGCATCAGGAAGTCGGCGCCGATACGACGCGATACGGTTCGGAGGTCGCCCGGGGCAGGGATGGCAGCTTTTGGCGTCAGGCCGGCTCCCCGGCCTTCACCCCCAGCGGCTTCGGCGCCATGCCGCCGCCCGGCTTGAGGTGGAATTCGTAGCTCATCAGATGCCAGCGCCCGTTCGCCTTGGTGCCATCGGGCATCTCAAGGTCGTTGCGCGGCTCGACCTTGGCGACGAGATCGTCCTTCACACCGAACACGACGTCGGAATCCAGATATTTGTCGCCGTCCATGAAGACGTGGGTGATCAGCGGCTCATAGCCCTTCGCATTGACCAGGAAGTGCACATGCGCCGGGCGCATCGGATGACGCTTGGTCTGCACGATCATCTCGCCGACCGGGCCGTCGGTCGGGATCGGGTAGCTACACGGCAGGATGGTGCGGAAGAAGAAGCGACCGTCACTATCCGTGATGAAGCGCGCCCGCGCCGAAGCGCCGACCTCGTTATAGTTCGCCTTCTGGGAATCGTAGAAGCCGTCATCGTCGGCATGCCAGACGTCCACCGGAATGTTCGCGAGCGGCCTGCCCTTGAGGTCGGTGACGCGGCTCTGCACGAACATGCGCTCGACGGTCTGGTTGTTCGGCGAAATGTCGGTACCATGCGCGGTCACCTGGTGCTCGCCGACATAGAACGGACCAAGCACTGTGGTCTCCGTCGCGCCTTCGCGGTCGCGGTGGTTGACGGCATCGACCAGCATGGAGACGCCGAGCACGTCGGACAAGAGGATGAACTCCTGCCGGGTGTCGGTGCATTTCTGGCCGGTGCGGGTCAGGAAGTCGATGGCGTATTCCCATTCCGCGAAGGTCAGACCGGTCTTGCTCACGTAATCGTGCAACGACTTCACCAGTTCCTGGAGCAGGAATTTTGCCCGCGTATCAGGCGTGCTGTCGAAGCTCTTGATGACGGCTTCGGTGAGTTCGGTCTCGTTGAATTGGGTCATGGTGCATTTGCCCTGCGTTTTTCTGATTGGCCCGCTTGGGGATCTTGGGCTCCCTGGAGGCATTCCAAGGTCCAGCCTACACCAGCGGGCGGGCTGGCGTTAAGCGCGACCGGCTTGGAATGAGACCGCCATTTCGGCTATCAACGCCTGACAAAACTGCCCCGGAGGAACTGATGCTTGCCCCTACCCCCGCCTCGCCCGAATCCGTGGGCATGTCCAAAGCCGCGCTCGACCGCGTCGATGCGCATCTGAAGAGCCGGTACATCGATGCCGGCCGGTTCCCGGGCACGCAGCTCCTGGTCTACCGCCGCGGCAAGGTCGCGCACAGCTCGGTTCAAGGCTTTGCCGACGTCGAGCGCAAGGCGCCGGTCAAGGACGACACGATCTACCGCATCTATTCCATGACGAAACCGCTCACCAGCGTCGCCTTCATGATGCTGGTCGAGGCAGGCCTCGTCGCGATCGACGAGCCCGTCGCCAAATACATTCCGGAATGGAAGGATCTCGGCGTGTTCGTCGCCGGGAACGCCCCGGCCTTCCTGACGCGGCCGCCGTCCCGGCCGATGCTGATCGTCGACCTCCTGCGCCACACCGCTGGCCTCACCTACGGCTTCCAGCAGCGCTCCAATGTCGATGCCGCCTATCGCACCGAGAAGATCGGCGAGGTCGAGAAGTCGGGCACGCTCCAGACCATGATCGAGAGCCTGGCCAAGATCCCGCTGGAATTCTCGCCTGGCGATTCCTGGAACTACTCGGTCGCGACCGACGTGGTGGGCTATCTCGTCGGCAAGATCTCCGGCATGCCCTTCGAGCAGTTCCTGAAGCAACGCATCCTCGATCCGCTCGGCATGACCGACACCGATTTCCACGTGCCGGCCTCCAAGGCGCATCGGTTCGCGGCCTGCTATTCCGCCGATCCAGGCGGCGGAATGACATTCCATGCCGGCCAGCGGCGCGAGGGCCTGACGCTCCAGGACGATCCGGCGACGAGCTCATTTCTGTCGCCGCCCTCCTTCATCTCCGGTGGCGGCGGCCTCTGTTCGACGGTCGCCGATTATCTCACCTTCTGCCGGGCGCTGCTCAACGGCGGCGAACTCGGCGGCGTCAGGCTGATCGGACCGAAGACATTGGCGCTGATGACGAGCAATCACATTCCGGGTGGCCGCGCGCTGCCGGAGGTGTCGCGCTCGCTGTTCTCGGAAGCGACCTATAACGGCATCGGCTTCGGTCTCGGCTTCGCCGTGACCATGCGTCCGGCGGAGACGCTGATCGCCGGCAGTCCGGGTGAATACAATTGGGGCGGCGCGGCCACGACGTCGTTCTGGATCGACCCCGCTGAGGAGCTGATCACCATCTTCATGACGCAGGTGCTGCCCTCGAGCGCCTACCCGATCCGGCGCGAGCTGCGCAGCATGGTCTACGCCGCGATCACCGAGAGCAACCTGTAACCAGTCGCGGCGATCCCGCGGCCGTCCGTCGGCCGTGGGATCGCACGATCAGACCCTCACTTGAGCATCTCCGGCACGATCAGACGCGGCAAGAACAGCGACACGCTTGGCCAAACGATGACCGCCGCCAGCACGAGCAGCATTGGGATCAACATGATCACCGTGTCCTTCAGGGCATAACGCAGCCGCACGCCGGCGATCGAACAGGCGATCATGAGGCACAAGCCATAAGGTGGCGTAACCAGTCCGAAGGCCAGCGAGACGATGGAGATGATCGCGAACTGGACCGGATGGAGATCGACGGACCTGGCCAGCGGCTCCAGCACGGTGCCGACGATGACGATAGCCGGGATGGCGTCCAGGAAGCAGCCCACCACCAGAAAGCAGAAGGCGATGAAGAAGCCGGCCGTGACGGTGCCCATCCCCCATGTCGAGACGTTGGCCAGCAGCTCTTGCGGGATCTTGTAGTAGGCAAGGAGCCAGCCGAACGCACTTGCGGTGCCGACGCAGAACAGCGCCACGCCGGCAAGTCGCCCGGTGTCGAGCAAGGCCTTGTACAATTCGCGTATCCCCGTCTCGCGATAGAAGAACGCGGAGAGCGCGATGGAATAAAGCACCGCGACGCAAGCCGACTCGGTCGCGGTGAACCAGCCGAGCAGGATGCCGCCAACGATGATGAAGGGAGTCATCATCGCCGGTATCGACTTCCAGATGGCGCATCGCATCTCGACCCAGCTCGCCTTCGGATAGGTCGGGTAGCCGCGGCGTACCGCGTAGACGTGCACCGTCGCCATCTGCGCGCCCGCGATCAGTAAGCCCGGCACGATGCCGGCCAGATACATCGCCGCAATCGAGGTCGAGATCAGCCCGCCCCACACGATCATGAGGATGGACGGTGGAATGATGACTGCAAGCACCGCGGAAACCGCGGTGATGGCGATGGAGAACGAGAGGTCGTAGCCCTCCTTGGTCTGCGCATCGATGAAGATCTTGGACTGGCTCGCCGCATCGGCGGTGGAGGACCCCGAAATGCCGGCAAAGAACACCGACAGCACGACGTTGATCTGCGCCAGCGATCCCGGCCAGTGCCCGACCATCGAGCGCGACAGCGCCACCAGGCGATCGGTGATGCCGCCGATGCTCATCAGGTTGGCCGTCAAGAGGAAGAACGGCACCGCGAGCAGGATGAATGAATTGTAGGCGTTGAAGGTCTCCTGCGCGAGCATCATCATCGAGAGATGAGGCTCGATCAGCAGGATCGGCACGCAGGCAAGGCCGAGCGCGAAGGCGACCGGCACCCGCACGATGAGCAGGCCGATGAAGACACCGAACAGCACCAACGCGGCCTGTCCAGCCGAAAGCACATTGCCACCCATTACTTTGCCCCAATCAGAACGCGCACTTCATCGATGATCTGTTCACCCGCAAAGACGATCCACGTCACGCCGGCCACAGGCCAGGCGACGTGAATCAGCCAAAGCGGCAGATCGGCCAGCTCCGAGGTTCTGTTCCAGGCAAAGCGGGTGAACTCGATGCCCGCCGAAACGAACACCAGTGCCAGCGCCAGCACGCCGAGCCGCGCCAGGATCCGCACCGCAGCCTCCGACCGCCGCGACAAATCGGGCCACACGTCGACCTCGAAATGCTGGGCTTCCCGCACACCGACCATGGCGCCGATCATGATCGTCCAGATAAACAGGAATCGCGCCATTTCCTCCGTCCAGATGTAGGACGGGATCAAGGGCGTGTAGCGCGAGACGATCTGCAGCGTGACCGGAACAACCAGGATGCCGACGCAGGCGGCCAGCAGGATTTCCAGCAATTTCGCATAGGCCGCCGTGACGCGACGCCACAGCGACGGTGTGGACGGGACGGGCATTTCAGACATTGGGGCTCCGTGCGCAGCTCATCCGCCACGTCCGGGCAGGAAGCGGGGCCTGCCCGGAATGCTGTCGGCGGACAGAGCGACCTCAGACGACGTTGATCTTCTCGAAAATGCCTTCCGCACCGATTTCCTTGGCGTAGGAGGCCATCACGGGGTCGGCGAGCTTCTTCATGGCGTCCCGCTCCTCGAAGGGAACGCGCTTGAGTTTGCCGGCCTTCTCGAGCGTGTCGAGCTTGACGACCTCTTCGCTCGACTCGAGTTGACGGCCGTAATCGCCGGCCTCCTTGCCGGCCTTCATGATCGCGTCCTGCAGATCCTTCGGCAAGGTCTTCAGCGTCTTCACGGAGAAGCAGATCGGCCGGATCGACACGGCGTGCTGGGTCAGATTGAGATGCGGGGCCACTTCGTAGAACTTCATCGCCTCGACGCCGGCCGCCTCGTTTTCGCCGGCCGATATCACGCCATTCTGGATCGCGTTGTAGATTTCGTTATAGGCGATCACGGTCGGGCTCATGCCGACGGCCGCAAAGGTCTTCGACCAGATCGGCGCGCCCTGCACGCGAACCTTGAGCCCCTTGAGATCGGCGAGATTCTTGAGCGGCTTGTTGGCGAAGATGTTGCGGATGCCGCCGCCGGAATAACCGATCAGAACGACCTCGGCTTTCGTCGCGACTTCATCGGCGATCGGCGCCAGGATATTGGCCTCGACGACCTTGTTCATGTGCTCGATGCCCTTGAACACGAAGGGGGCATCGATGAACGGGGCCGCCTTGGCGAAGGTCGACATGTGGGCCGGCGAGACGATGCCGTAATCGACGGCCTTGCCCTGCGACATGTACTCGAAATACTGCTTCTCGAGGCCGAGCGAGGAGTTCTTGTGCAGCGTGAAATTGACGGGCTTGCCGTAGTACTTCTTCACCAGCTCCTCGAACCGGATCAGCGCCCGATTGAAGGCATGGTCGTCGTTGAACTGGACCGCGCCGTTCAGCGTGATCGGCGCTTGTGCCCTGAGGATCGATGGCATGCCGATCGTGGCCGCCGCAGTGGTCGCACCGATACCAGCGAGAAATGACCTTCGCTTCATCGTCTCCCCTCCCTATGATGCTCCGCCCCTGTCGCCGGGACGTGAGCGCAGCCGGTATGCGGCTTGCGAGAGAGAAGCGTATGAAAATCGCCGTCGATACGAAAGTCATTTCGCGCGTGCTGGAGGTACTCTTCGTCGCAGGGCTACCCCTGCATCACCTGCACCTGCTGCACTGCAACTCGCGCTCCTGCCGGGGTGAGGCAGGCCGCGAGGACGACCTGCCTCGCTCGTCGGAAACGAAAAATCCTGGGGTCTGTGCGCTGCACGCACAGACCCTCTCGTCTTCCGCGACAGGCCTAGTGCATGTGACCAATCAGATAAACGCCGCCACCGACCAGAATGATCGCAGGCACGGCCCATAGGATAAGTACTGGCATCACGTTCTCCCTAGTTCGACGTGCAGACCTTCACGGTCTTCATGCTGCTCTCGGCTTCGGTGCGCGTCTTGTAGATCGTGCCCGCCGGGCTGACGACGGTCATGGACGTGTCCATCGGCTTCTTGTCGACGATGGTGCACTTCTTGGTCTTGACGTCCTGGACGACGTAGAACTCGTCCGCCGCAAACGCCGGCAGGGATAATGCAGCAAGCATCACGGCTGTGGTCGCTATTCTCAGCTTCATTTTTTCCTCCTCCAATCACCGGGCTCGCCGCCCGGCCGATTCACAAACGGGAAAAAATGGCAATTTGTTCCTATCCGTCGGGAACGCCGCCCAGGATGAGCTGTTGGTGCGGCGCAGGTTCCGAGAGGAGGACTAGATGAAAAGGCTGTCTCTGCTATCCGCCACGGCGGTGCTGATTTCGACCGGCGCTTTCGCGCAATCCACCGTGGTGACCACCACCGGAACCGGCCACGCAGCCGCCGTGCAGATCGAGCCCGAGTACCGGACCAGGATCAAATCCTACGTCACCGAGCAACGCGTCCGCCCGGTCACGACGAAGCAGAAGATCATTGTCGGGGCGGCGGTCCCGGGCGACGTGGAGCTCGAGTCCGTTCCGGCGGATTGGGGCCCGTCGCTGACAAAGTACCGCTACGTCTACTCCGGCGATCGCGTGATGCTCGTTGATCCCGGCTCACGCATGGTCGTGCAGGAAATCGATTGATCAGGACGCGACGGACGGCTGCCTCGACGGCGGCCGCCCTCCCGGAGTTGACCAGCATGACACCGCATCGAGAAGCGCGGATCGTGGGGCTCAGCCTGGCGGCCGTCTACGCCGTGTGCCTGTTGCTGACTGCGATCAGCATGAGCTAACGTGCAGGCATCACCGGCTGCACTGCAATATCCCGTTCCCGGGCTGCCCGCGGGCGCCGAAAATCGTGGCGCCGCGCAACGCCTGCCCGTATGGTCTTCCCAAAATCATAATCCGGCGCCACGGCGCTGGAACTGGGACGCCTGCGTTTGTCGAAGCTCACCCTGCCGGTCCGGCTCGCTCTCCTGGTAGCGGGAACGATGTTGCCGCTGATCGTCTTTGCCGTCGGCCTTGCCTACTCCAATTATCGTCAGGACCGCAGCGACGCGACGCGCCGGGTGCTGGAGACGGTGCGGAGCATGCGGCTCGTGCTTGATTCCGAGGTGCAGCGGATGACCGGCGGCTTGCAGGTGCTCGCACTCAGCGACTCCCTGCAGAGCGGCGACTTCGACGGCTTCCGCCGCGTGGCGGCCGGCTTCATCAGCCAGTATGGGGAGGATACCGTCCTGCTGCTGTCCGACAGGTCCGGCCAACAGCTGTTTTCGACCGTCACGACCGAAACGGCGAACCTGCCATCGCGCAACAATCGAGAAATCGTCGAGCGCGTTTTTACAAGCAAGACGCCGCAATATTCCGACCTGTTCGTCGGGTCGACCAAGAAACAGCCGATCGTGACCGTCGAGGTCCCGGTGCTGCGCGATGGCAAAGTCGCCTATGCACTCTCCTTCAGTCCACCGATCGCGATATTCCAGAAACTGGTCGAGCAGCAGAGGCCAAACAACCAATGGACGGTATCGCTGCTGGACACCAAGGCTCGCGTGTTCGCGCGCGCACCCAACCCTGCCGAGACGTTCGGTAAGCAAGCTTCCGGTGCACTCTACGATGCGATGTCCCGCAGTCCGGAGGCCGCCCTTTCGAGCGTTTCGCTCGACGGCGTCGCGCTGTCCTCCGCTTTTACCAGATCGCAGCTGACCGGCTGGGCGGTCGTGGCCGGTGTCGCCGAGAGTTCGCTGATCGCACCGCTCTGGCGCGACATCGCGATCACCAGCCTGATCGGCGGCATCCTCCTGCTGACCGGACTGACCTTTGCAGTCAGGATGGCGACCACGATCGCGCGCGGCGAGATGCTGCACAATCTCCTGATCGAGGAGCTCAACCATCGCGTCAAGAACACGCTTGCCCTGATGCAGGCGATCGCGGTTCAGACCTTCCGCAGCGCCAGCCGTGACGAGCGGACGAAGTTCGAGGGGCGGCTCGGCGCGCTGGCCGAAGCGCATAATCTCCTGAGCCAGGAGAAATGGGCCGGCTCGGAACTGAGAGACGTCATTGCCCGCGCGCTTCAGCCGTTCCTGCTGAGCAATCCCGATCGCATCCGCATGGCCGGTCCCGCCGTGCCGCTGTCGCCGCGGCTCGCCGTGGTGCTGTCGATGATCGTGCACGAGATCGCCACCAACGCCGCGAAATACGGCGCGCTGTCCAACGAGACCGGCCGTGTGACGCTGGAATGGGAGGTCATCGCAGATACGCCCAAGTCGCGGCTGCGGCTGATCTGGACCGAGATCGGCGGACCGCCGGTGACGGCGCCGGTGCAGCGCGGCTTCGGCTCGCGCCTGATCGAGCGCAGCGCGCGCGATCAGCTCGGCGGTGAGGCAACGGTCGACTTCCTGCCGCGCGGCGTCGTCTGCACGGTGATTTGCACGCTGGACGAGGCGCGATGAACGGACGAGAAGGATACCGACCATGAAGATCACCCATGTGCGCACCCACATCCTCGAAGCAAAGCTCTCGCAGCCGTTCGCCTATTCGCGCGCCTGGTACGACACACGCACCGCCATGCTGGTCGAAATCGAGACCGATGCGGGCCTGACCGGATGGGGCGAATGCTACGGGCCGGCCCGGATGACCGCAGCCGTCGTGCAAAATGTCGCGCCATGGCTGATCGGCCAGGATCCGCTGCCCACCGACGTACTATGGCAGATGGTCTACGCACGCCTGCGCGATCACGGCCAGAAGGGCGTCGTGATCCAGGGTCTGAGCGGCATCGACATCGCGCTGTGGGACATCAAGGGCAAGCATTTTGGCGTGCCTGCGCATCAGCTGCTCGGCGGCGCGGCGCGTAAAGACGTGCAGGCCTATGCGACCGGTCTCTACCGGCGCAAGTCGGGCGATCCACTCAAATATCTGCCGGAAGAAGCCGCCGGCTATGTTGCGGAGGGTTTTCGCGCCGTGAAGCTGAAAGTCGGCTTCGGCCTCGCCGAGGATGCCGCGGTCACGCGCGCGGTGCGCGAGGCGATCGGCCCCGATGTTGCGCTGATGGTCGATGCGAACCACGCCTACGACGCCGTCGCCGCGATCCGGCTCGGCCGCATGATCGAGCCCTACGACATCGACTGGTTCGAGGAGCCGGTGCCGCCCGAGGACGTCGCCGGATATCGCGCGGTGAAATCCGCGCTGACAATTCCGATCGCCGGCGGCGAGTGCGAGTTCACCCGCTTCGGCTTCCGCGACCTGTTCGCCTCCCATGCGCTCGACATCGCCCAGCCCGACACCTGCGCCGCCGGCGGCCTCACGGAATGCAAGAAGATCGCCGACATGAGCGAAGCGTTCGGCATCCGCTACAATCCGCACGTCTGGGGCACCGGGGTTGCGATCGCCGCCTCGCTCCAGCTCCTTGCCGTGCTGCCCTCGCACACGCCAGCCTTGCTGGCGCCGCTCGCGCCATTGCTCGAATTCGACCGCACCGAGCATCCGATCCGGCAGGCGGTTTTGAAGGCGCCGATCGAGCATGCGAATGGAGTCGTGCGCGTGCCCGACGGCCCGGGACTCGGGATCGAGATCGACCGCAAGGCGCTGGCGCGGTTCGCGGCGAGTTAAGTTAAGTGGGCCCGTACAATCGACACTCATGAGGTGGGCCACGTCGTGGCCCACCTCCTTCGTGCGACCAGCGCCTACACGGTCGAGATGTTGTCGATCGGGCTGATGTCACCGACGAAGCGCAGCAGGTCGGCCATCGTGAATTCGCCAGGCACTTGCGACGGAAGCGTCGGCTTCCAGGTCTTGCCCTTGAGCCAAAGATACGACTGTCGATCGCCATGGACGAGGCCGACAAAGACCTCGGCAAGCAGCGTCGCGCCAACCGGTCCGAGTCGCTCACCTCCGCCCCGCTGCTCCGCCTCCTTGAGGATGTAGTACCAGAGCGGGGTGTGCTGGTGCAGACCATGCTTCTTCGCCACCGCACCGTCGCTTCCCTTCGAGATTTCTTCGGGCGTCAGTGGATTCTTGATCTTCATGGCCTTGGCGACGTCCTGCCCGGACGGCAATCCCAACAGCACGCCGCGCTTGAGATTGCGGAACGGCAGGCTGCCGCCGTCGCCAGGCAGGGTGTGGAGTTGCGGCACGACGAACGGGTCGATCTTGCGAGATGGATTGAGCGCCACACCCGGCGGATTGGCCGGCAGGACTTGATAGAAGCGGCGCCAGTCTATGATCCAGTTGCTTGAAAGAACCGGAAGCGGAAGCGGTGGCTGAATCGGATTAGGTGCGAGATCTCCGATGATTCCTCCCGAAAGCCCGGTAAACCTGAACAGCAGGTCGAGAGTTGCAGGAATACCGCCCGGCCCGGGCGTGAAGATCCTGTTGTGGCTGTAGACTTGACGAACCATGCTGTGGCCGAGACGATAGACGGCCGCGGAGAACTCGACGGGCATGTAGGGTATCTTCTTGAAGCGATAGAAGCGCCGCCCCTGCTCGAGGATCTTGGCTACCAGTCCCTTCTCGGTGATCCGCTCCACGAAATCGTGCAAGACCATCCATTGGTAGTGCCAGGTCACGATCTGGCGCGCTTCCTCGAAGATCTCTCCCGGCGGCTTGCCTGACGCCGCGAGCCGATCGCAGACCTTGTTATGAAATTTGAGCATCGCAAGATGGGTCTGCGCGACGAGCAAATTCTCGTCGTTGCGATGGTCGCCGATCAGGGCAAACCCCTCGGGGCTGCGCGGAAGATCGTTGCGATGATCTCCCGTGATGCTATCGACGTTGACGGTCTTGCCGATCAGCAGCTTGGGGCCCGGAGTCTTGCCGTTGTCGGTGGCCGAGTTGCGCGCGTACAAATGACGGCTCCCGTCGGGACCGAGACCATACACGCAGTCGAGATCGAGCGCCGGCGTGCGAAAATTCTGCACGGCCATGGGATCGGCCTCCTTGTCGCCAAAGGAGGTCAGGTCCAGCGTGATGTCGTGATCGACGAATTGTCCGAGATAGGTGAAGCCGGCGGGTATGTTGGCGTTGTTTCCCGCAGCGTCGCCAGGAGCGGGATCCTTCATCGCATCGGCGAGTTCATGGAGCGGACCGTCGTCGACAGCCAGAGGTTCCAGTGTCGGAAACATCCGGCCAAACATGCCGGGATCATCGTGTCCGGTCAGCGTATCCAGAAAATGCCGCGTCGGCTGACGTCCGGCTTTGCCATGGCCGGGCTGAACGTTTACGTCGGTTCCCATCGCTTGCTCCTGCTTGAAATGCTGAAAGGGAGAGGGGCGACGAAGGTGTCGATGTTCCAAAATTCTCGTTTCAGTATAGGTTTTTGAAAATTGCCCCTCTGGGTGCAGTACAATGAAATATTACCACAGATTGCATTCCGCAGAGAGCTTCAGCAGCGAGGCGTTTTGCCCCACCCGAACACGCGCTGTTGATTGATTGCTAGCGCTTCGCGGCGAACCGCGCCCAGATCTCGGCGTCCGTGTAGAAATCAACGCCACCGTCCAGATCTCTCACGAGCCACTCGCCGAGATAAACGATCTGCGTGCCGCTGCGCCGCGCGTGGCGAAGCTCGAACTTCCCATCAGCGTCCTTATGCAGCGAGCAGGTCGACTGAACCCAGCTCGGCCATTCCTGCAACGGCTGCCCCACGAACTGCCAGGCAACCAAAGCTGCGTTGTTCGGCAACGGCTCTAAAAGCAGTGTCTTGGTCACGCGATCTCCATCATGCAGTTGTCCCTGCTGCAACGCCTTGGAACCGGAAAGGTTTGATGTCTCTCGGCTCTGCACGAGCATGTCCTAGCTTGCCCGGCGGTCCTCAGCGCTTTCTTTTGGTTTTCCACCCGTGAAAACACGGTTTCGCCCTACCCGATCGTCTGCAGCGCCGGGAACGTCTCCAGCAGCCAGATGCTCACATTCGACACGGCGCCGGTGAGGAAGCCGATGCCGGTGATTACCATCAACACACCCATGGCCCGCTCGACATTGACGAGCTGGCCCTTCATCCGCGCGAACAGTTTCGAGAACTGTTCGATCATCAGGGCGGCGAGCAGGAAGGGAATGCCGAGCCCCGCGGAATAGACCGCGAGCAGAGCCGCGCCCTTGGTCACCGTTGCCTCCGCTGCAGCGATCGACAGGATCGCGGCGAGGATCGGGCCGATGCACGGTGTCCAGCCAAAGGCAAAGGCGAGACCCATGATGTAGGCGCCCCAGAGCCCGACGGGCTTGGGAATGGACAGCCGGCCCTCGCGCATCAACAGGTCGATCCGCGTCAACCCAAGGAAGTGCAGGCCCATGACGATGATGACGATGCCCGCGAGGATCGACAGCTCGGCCGACCAAGCGCGGATCAGCCCGCCGATCAGCGAAGCACTGGCGCCGAGCGCGACGAACACCGTGGAGAAACCGAGCACGAACAAGAGCGCCGACACCATGATCGCGCGCTTGGAGGCCGCGGCCGGCTCGTCGCTCTCGACATGCTCGATCGTGGCGCCCGTCAGATAGATCAGATAGGGCGGGACCAAAGGCAGGACGCAAGGCGAGAGGAAGCTGACGAGGCCGGCGATCAGCGCCGCCGGGATCGAAACATTTTGCATGATGCAATCGGAGCCATCTCAGGCCCGGCACGACGCGCAGGGAACGCGCGGCCGGAGCCGAACCGGCTCTGGTGTAGCCGATGCCGGGGAATGCGCAACACAAGCGCACGAAACCGAGGCTCCTCCCGATGCCGTCCGCGATCACAGATGCGGCATCGGGACGCGCACAAATCTCGCCAAAAAGCGAGACTCGGCGGCGCGGCTACTTCACCACGCGGAGCAGCGGACGCCGGGGCTGGTCCTGCGTCTGCTTGGAAGGGGACAGCGGGTCGCTCGCAGCGCTCCGCAGCATTTCGTCGCACAATGCCTTCAAATCGGCATCGTCAATTCCTTTGAGCTTCATCCTGACGTCGAGGATGACCATGGACAGCAGCTCGGCCGACTCGCGGCTGTTGCTCGCATTGAGAACCCTGCGGCACTCCTCGAGCGTTTCCAGCACCGACTGCAACTGTTCGTCTGAATGCGACACCGGCGTTCTTTCCGTTAATTCGGCCTGCGAGATGTGGCTGTGACGCCCCCTTCGGCCCCCGTGGAGACCCGAAGATAGCATGAGGCCGCTATGGCTCCGAACATGATTTCAGCGCGTTTCTGCAGTGAAATCGCGCTTCCCGCGAACATCGTCTCACGACGCCACCAACGATCGTCGGAGCAGTCCGAAACAAGATGCTTGGCGCCCTGTGATTGATCCATCCGGGACGATGGCAACGGCTCTCGCGCAGGAACGTCCATTGCGGACAGCGCCGACGATCCCGCAGCCATGTCAAGGCTCGCAACGGAACTCACGCGATACCCCTCAAGCGGGCACCAATTTGCCCGATTCCCAGCCCTTGGCAGCACTTAAATACCGCTCGCACAGCAGTAAGGATGACGTTCAAAACTCATCACCCCGCAACCCGCCGTGGTTGTGGTTTGCGCCAGATTCTGCCAGTTTAGCAACCCGAAGGGAATTGTATGCACTCCATGGCGGAAAGGGGCGTTCCATTGGAAGAACGCCCAAAAACAAACGTGAGCGGCCTCTCGGATTGGGATACGGCCCGCATATTCCTTGAGGTCGTCCGATGCGGAAGTTTCCGCTCGGCGGCCGAGCGCCTATCGCTGTCGATCAACGCCGTCCGCCGCCGGATCGATGATTTCGAGCGCCAGACCGGCACCACCCTGTTCACCCGCGACGTGCACGGCACCCATCTGACCGACGAAGGCGCGATGGTGGTCTCCGCCGTCGAGCGCATGGAGAAGGCAGCCTTCGATGTGCTGCGCACCAGCGATTCGACGGCCAGCGCCCTGTCCGGTGAAGTCCGCGTTGCCGTCACCGAGGGACTCGGGACGTTCTGGCTCGCCCCGCGCCTGGTCGAATTCCAGCAAACCTATCCGAAGATCCTGGTCGACCTGCATTGCGCGATGCGCTCGGCCGACGTCTCTCGCCACGAGGCCGACGTCGCCATCCATCTGTCGCGCCCCTCGGCGCTCGACGTCAAGCTCGTGCGCCTCGGCCGCATGCATCTGATGTTCTGGGCTTCCGAGAAATACATCGCAAAACATGGCGCGCCGAGCTCGGCGGCGGAATTGATCAAGCACCGCCTGGTGCTGCAATTCGCCGACCAGCTCGCCGCCAAGGAATCTTTCGAGAGCTTCTTCCCGGGCGTTTCGGAGCGTGACCTTCTGGTCATGAAGACCAACGTCTCGAGCGCCAACTACTGGGCGGTCGCGAATGGCGCCGGAATCGGCGTATTCCCGAGCTACGCCATTGCGCTTGGCGGGAAGTTGATTCCACTGGAGGTCGAGCTGAACCGACCGCTGGATATCTGGCTGTCCTACCATCCCGGTAGCGGCCGGATTCCGCGCGTGCGGCACATGATTGACTGGCTGATCGAGGCTTTCAATCCGGCTCGCTTCCCGTGGTTTAAGGAGGAGTTCGTGCATCCGCATGAATTCAAGGACTCGTATATGGGCGAACCCCTGACCCAGCTCTTCGGGGGATTTTCAACCGAAGAACAACGGTGAGAACGAATATGAAAGCAGCGGCGAAAAGAATGAAGCAGCGCAGTGCCGGCAAGCCGGACATTGAGCTTGGCAAGCGGATCCGCTTGCGGCGCGTCGAGATGAAGATCTCGCAGGCTGAGCTCGGCGAAAAGCTCGGCGTCAGCTTCCAGCAGGTCCAGAAATACGAGAAGGGCGTCAATCGCGTCGGCGCGGCTCGGCTTCAGCAGATCGCCTCCGCCCTCGATGTGCCCGTGACCTTCTTCTATGACGGCGACAACAAGGCGCGCGAAGTGGAGAGCCTGCTCTTCCTCGACAGCGCCTTCAGCCTCCGGCTGCTGCGCGCCTACAGCAAGATCAAGGACCAGACGGTGCAGCGTCAGCTCGTCTCGCTGATGGAATCGATCGCCGCGAACGAAGGCTGAGATCGATCGACGGTCCGGCCTTCGCGGCCGACGTTCAATCCGCCGCGTCGCGGGGGCGCGGCCGGATTGGACGAGACCGGACGAGATATGTCTGCGCCCGCGCGCTTGCGCGCGGTCTGTCTCGGGGTGGTCTGGCCGCCCCTTCGTCTTGGTAGTTTGGTCTTGGCAGTTTGGTCTTGGCAGTTTGCTGCCATTCGCCAACTTCGCGCGCGCCATGCAATCGCGGCACAGGCGGATGCAAGCTCTCCTCCCCTGCCCCGGTTGACCGCAGCGGCGCTTGCGCCGCACATTGCGCCTCGCCAACGACCAGCGAGCACGCAATGTCCGACATATCCAGCACGACCGAAACGGCTTACGCCGACGGCAAGATCCTCGAGCACACGGCCGGTGGCGTCGGCGTGATCACCTTCAACAATCCCGACAAGCGCAACGCGATGTCGCTGGAAATGTGGGAGGGATTTGGCGAGGCGCTGACGAGCCTGCGTGACGACGAGACCGTGCGCGTCGTGATCCTGCGCGGCGCCGGCGGCAAGGCCTTCGTCTCGGGCGCCGACATCAGCCAGTTCGAGAAGGTCAGGCACAATGCAGCGGCGTCCGATGAATACGCCAAGCGCAGTGCTGCCCAGCGTGCGCTGCTTGCCGACTATCCCAAGCCGACCATCGCCTGCATCCAGGGCTTTTGTCTCGGCGGCGGCATGCAGATCGCGATGCTCGCCGACATCCGCATCGCTTCGCAGGACAGCCAGTTCGGCATTCCCGCCGCCAGGCTCGGCATCGCCTATGGCTATGACGGCTTGCGGCACCTGGTGTCGCTGGTCGGCCCGTCCTGGGCCCGCCTGTTGATGTACACCGGCATGCGCATCGATTCCGCCGAGGCGCTACGCATTGGTCTCGTCGAGCGCGTGATCCCCGATGATCAGCTCTGGGGCGAGACCATGGCGATCGCGCAGACCATTTCCGAAAACGCGCCGCTCGCGATCAAGGCCGCCAAGATCACCATCGCACAGGTTCTGAAGGACGAGGGCCAGCGCAACATGAACGCGATCAAGGCGATCGGCAATGCGTGCATGGATAGCGCGGATTTCCGCGAGGGCCGACAGGCTTTCATGGAAAAGCGCAAGCCGCAATTCAGAGGGAACTAGTTCCGCCGTCATTGCGAGCGGACCTCGCTCACCACTGTCATTGCGAGCGAAGCGAAGCAATCCAGAATCCCTCCACGGAAAGACTCTGGATTGCTTCGCTTCGCTCGTAATGACGATGTGGAGAGACCGAGTTCGGAACTCTGAGCCAACCTGAACCTGCATTCAGGAAGATTAAATTCCTCGGGCGCTCGCACCGCGATAGCAACCAATTGATCCACGGCAGGTTCTTCCGCCGTCACAAGAGGGAGATCGCAATGAAACTCAAGTTTGCTGTTCTTGGTCTGGCTGCCCTGGGGGGAGCGGCGTTGGCGTCGGGACCGGCGCTCGCGGCGATGCCGAATGGCATCCCACAGGCCGACCGTATCGCAGGCGGTCCGGCCGCCAACATCGACCAGGTCCGCATGGTCTGTAATCGCTGGGGCCGCTGCTGGTGGCGTCCGAACTATTACCGCGGCGCCTATGGCTATTACGGTGGCCCGCGCCGCTTCTACGGCGCACGGCCATATGGCTATTACGGCCACCGCCACTGGCGTCGCTGGTAACGACCAGGGGGCCGCAAGGCCCCTTTTGGTCGCGCGCGTCTTGGCTACAGCGCCGCGAGCACCGCTTTCGTGATGTCGGCGGTACCGTTACTGCCGCCGAACTCCATGGGTTTGATGCCACCGGCATAGACCTGGTCCACCGCACGCTCGATCGTCTCGCCGGCCTCAGCCGCGCTCTCGACGCCGTGCTTGTCGGCGAACCAGTCCAGCATCATCGCCGCTGACAGGATCATGCCGGTGGGGTTGGCCTTGCCCTGCCCCATGATATCGGGCGCGGTGCCGTGGCACGGTTGGAACACGGCGTACTTGTCGCCGATATCGGCCGACGGCGCCATGCCGAGGCCGCCTATCAGGCTCGCGGTAATGTCGGAGACGATATCGCCGAACATGTTCTCCATCACCATCACGTCGAAATCCCAGGGCCGCTTCACCAGCATCGCCGAGCAGGCATCGACATAGAGCCGGTCGGTCTTCACCTCCGGATGCTTCTTCTCGATCTCGTCGAAGATGCCGCGGAAGAAGGCAAAAGCCTTGAACACGTTCGCCTTGTCGACGCAGGTGAGCGCCCCCGGCTTGCCGCGCGCCTTGCGCCGTTCGGCCAAGCGAAACGAGAACTCGAACAGGCGCTCGGAGGTCTTGCGCGTGATCACCATGGTCTCGCGCGCGTCCTCATGGGTAACGACGCCCTTGCCCATCGAGGCGAACAGGCCTTCGGTCGACTCGCGGATCACGACGAGATCGATGCCGCGCCGGTCGGCGCCGACGATCGGGCTCGGCACACCCGGGATGAGCCGCGCCGGACGCACGCCGGCATAGAGATCGAAGATGAAGCGCAGCTCGATCTGCGGCGCGATCTCGGTGTTGTCGGGGTAGCGCACCGACGGCAGCCCGCACGCCCCGAGCAGGATCGCGTCCGCCTCTTCGCACAGCTTGATGGTCGTATCCGGCATCGATTTGCCGGTGGCGAGATAGTTGTTGGCACCGGCCGGCGCCTCGGTGAAGCGGAAGCGCAAATCCGACTTCTGTTCGATCTTGCGCAGGACTTCGATGGCCGGCGCCATGACTTCGGGACCGATGCCGTCGCCGGCGAGTACGGCAATGTGGAAGGCGTTGTTTGCGGACATTTGAGAGACCTTAGGAAGGAGCCAGCCAAGTCGTCATTGCGAGCGAAGCGAAGCAATCCGGAACTGCACGTACGGAAACACTCTGGATTGCTTCGTCGCTTCGCTCCTCGCAATGACGAAGGAGAGAAATGATTACGGCGTCAGCACCGTGCGCCCGACGACTGCGCCCTGCTGCAACTGCACCAGCGCGTCGTTGGCCCTGGCGAGCGGTGCCGTCGTCACCGGGATCGGCGCTACGTTCTTGGTGCGCACGAGATCGAGCAGCTCCTGCGTCTCACGCAGATTGCCGACATAGCTGCCCTGGATCGTCACGGCCTTGATCGGAATCAGCGGCAGCGCCCAGGTCGCGCCGCCGCCGAACAGGCCGACGATGACGAGCTTGCCGCCCTTGGTCAGGCAGTCGAAGCCGAGCTGCGTCGTGGCGGCGTTGCCGACGAGGTCGATCACGGCGCGGATCGGTCCGCCCGCCTTCTTCGCGAGCTGCTCCAGCGCATCCGGCGCCTTGGGATCCACCGTTGCGAGCGCGCCGGCTTTTTCCGCCGCCTCGCGCTTCCTGGCGTCGATATCGACCATGATCGCGCCCTTGCCGCCCATCGCCTTCAGGAGCGACAGCGCCATCAGGCCGAGGCCGCCGGCGCCGAACATCACGATCGGCGTGTCGAAATGCTGCTCGACCTTCTTCAGCGCGCTGTAGGTGGTGACGCCCGAGCAGGCATAGGGGGCGGTCGTCGCCGGGTCGAGCCCTCTGAGGTTGAGCAGATAGCGCGGGTGCGGCACCAGCATGTGATCGGCATAACCGCCATCGCAATAGACGCCGAGCGAGCGCGGCGTCAGGCACATGTTTTCGTCACCGCCGAGGCAGGTGGCGCATTTGCCGCAGCCGATCCAGGGATAGACGAGGCCGATATCGCCAAGCCGGAGATCGCCTTGGTCGGTCGGCTTCACGTCGGGGCCGAAAGCGAGGACTTCACCAACCGTCTCGTGGCCCATGGTCAGCGGCAGGTTGATGCCACGATCCTTCAGCGACAGCGGCTTGCGGCCGTGGCCAAGATCGTAGCCGCCTTCCCAGATGTGGAGATCGCTGTGGCAGACACCGGCCGCCTTCACCTTGATCAGCACCTGCGTGCCCGAGGGCTGCGGCGTGGCCTCGTCGAACTCCTGCAGCGGCGCCTTGAAATCGGCGACCTTGAAACTCTTCATCGGCGTCCTCCCGGCATGCTTCTCGTTCTCGGCCCCACCATGCCATGGCCGACGAAGCGAGACAAACCCGCCAGCGCTCCTAGTTTGGGCCGGCGGACGATGGCAAGCCGGCCGCGCGCAGGGCCGCATTGCTTGCCGCAGCGAGCTTTTCTTCAACCTTGCGCAGCTGTCTTGCCTGACGGAATTGGCGCATCGCTCGCGAGGCCAATTTCGTCGCGCAGCACATCCGTATGCTCGCCGAGCACGGCCATCGTCTTGCCGGGCGCGGTGTCTGCGCCCGACATCCGGAACGGCAGATTGAGCACCTGGAACGAGCCGCCTTCGTCCTGCACGGACGAGAGCGCCTGCCGGTGTGCGAGCTGCGGATCGGCCAGCGCTTCCGACACGGTGCGATAGGCCGAGGCCGGGACGCCGGCCGCGCCGAGCGCAGCAAGGCATGCATCGGTCGAGATCTGCCGTGACCAGGCTTCGACACCGTCCATCATGTCGGCCCAGTTCTCGCGGCGCGCGGCGTAGGTCGAGAAGCGCGGATCGGATATCCATGCGGGGCGGCCGATCACCCCCATCAAGCCCTGAAACGTCTTCTCGCTGGCGACGGTGATCATGACATAGCCGTTTGCCGTCTCGGTCGGCCCGAACATCGGACGCGGCGGCGGCTTCACCGTGAATTGCGAATTCTGCAACTCGGTCAGCGTCAGCGACAGCATCGTTTCCAGCATGGAGACGTCAATGTGCTGGCCAAGCCCCGTCACGGTGCGCTGATAGAGCGCCGAAGCGATCGCGCCGAAGCCGTAGGTTCCGGTGACGACATCGGCATGATAGATGCCGCAATAGTCGGGGCGGTGACGACCGGGCTGGTAGGCGAGATGCGCCATGTCGTAGCCGGAGGCTGCGTGGATCACCGGCGCATAGGCCGGCAGCTCGGCCGAGGGACCGGTCTGGCCGTAGCCCGAGATCGAGCAGTAGATCAGCTTCGGGTTGACCTGACGTAGGCTGTCGTAGTCGAGCCGCAGCCGGTGCATCACGCCGGGACGAAAGTTCTCGACCAGGATGCCGGCGGTCGCGGCCAGCCGGCGCACCGCCTCCTTGCCGTCCTCGGATTTGAGGTCGAGCACCAGGCTCTTCTTGCCGACATTGAGCTGGCCGAACGTGGTGCTGCAGCCCTTGCGCAGCGGAGGCCGGGTCCGCATCGTCTCGCCGCCATCGGTTTCGATCTTGATGACCTCGGCGCCCATGTCGGCGAGCATCCGCGTGCAATGGGGACCGGCGATCGTGGTCGAGAAATCCAGGACCCGCAGGCCCGCGAAGGCCTTTGTCGTCGTCCCCTCATGCTTATCTGCTAGCTGCATGCCTGCTTACGTCCTTGGGTCCCTTAGGAACTATCGAAGTTCTCTGTTGTTTATGCGGCGACCCTAGAGGGTGGCGGCTGAGTAGGAAAGTGTTTACCGCGCCGACGCGCCTCATAGGCGGGCTTGGGAATTTCGGGACAACTGGACCCATTCTTGCATAGCAGCAAACGGGATCGGCAGAGGGCAGCTGTTCTTGAGAGTCTTGTTCATCACGACAGAGATGGACGACTTCATCCGCGTCGGCGGACTTGGAGCCGTTTCCGCTGCCCTCCCCCGCGCCCTTTGCTCCTTTGCCGATATCCGGATCATGCTGCCCGGCTATCGCGACATCATCGAGCAACTCACGCATATTCAGATTGTTGGCCGCTGCCCGGCGTTCGCGGAGATGCCGGCCTGCTCGCTCGGGCGAGCCGCGACCAAGGACGGCCTGCCGGTCTACGTGCTGTTGTGCTCACAACTCTACGACCGCCCGGGCAATCCCTATGGCGACGAGACCGGACGCGACTGGCCGGACAACGACATCCGCTTCGCGCGCTTTGCCTTGGCGGCCGCTGAGCTTGCCATGGGCAAGCTGGACAAGAATTGGGCAGCGGACCTGATCCATGCCAATGACTGGCAGGCCTCGCTCGTGCCGGCCTATCTCGCCTGGCGCGGCGCCAAGCTGCCGTCGATCCTGACCATCCACAACCTCGCCTATCAGGGCCTCTTCCCGAAGGACTCGCTGCGGCGGATCGGCGCACCGGAAAGCTCCTTCCACATCGACGGCGTCGAATTCTACGACCAGGTCTCATTCCTCAAGGCGGGGCTGGTCTACGCATCGCACCTCACCACCGTCAGCGGCACCTATGCGCGAGAGATCACGACGGAGGAATTCGGTTGCGGCCTCGAAGGTCTGCTTCGCGCCCGCTCCGACGCTGCCGAGCTCACTGGCATCCTCAACGGCATCGACGAGAGCTGGGACCCGCGCTCCTGCGCCCAGCTCGCCCAGCAATTCGGCGCCGGTGACTGGGTCGGCAAGAAGGCCAATGCGGATTACGTCCGCAAGCAGTTCGGGCTCGCGGTGTCGCGCGGGCCGATGTTCGGCATCGTCGCCCGCCTCGTGCATCAGAAGGGCATCGACCTCGTGCTGTCGGCCGCCGACGAGATCGTCGATGCCGGCGGGCAGATCGTGGTCACCGGCTCCGGCGAGCCGGCGCTCGAGCGGGCCTTGATCGACGCGCATCGCCGCCGCCCCGATGCTATCGGCGTCGTGATCGGCTTCAACGACGCTCAGGCGCGCCGCATCTTCGCCGGCAGCGATTTCACGCTGATGCCCTCGCGCTTCGAGCCGTGCGGCCTCAGCCAGATGTACGCCCAGCGCTTCGGCTCGCTGCCGATCGGACACCAGACCGGCGGCCTTGCCGAAACCATCACCGACGGCGAGACCGGCTTCCTGTTCTCAAGGCCCTCGCGCGAATCCTTCCTCGGCGGCGTCCGCCGCGCGTTCGAGGCGTTCATGGCACAGGATCAGCTCGATACCATGCGCCGCAGCGCCATGGGACGATCGTTCTCCTGGAGCATCTCGGCTGGCTGCTACAGCGCGCTGTACCGGAAGCTGGCGTCAGTGTGAGACCGGCGGCGCTTTCAGCATACTCCGTCATTGCGAGCGAAGCGAAGCAATCCAGACTGTCTCCGCGGTGACAGTCTGGATTGCTTCGTCGCAAGGGCTCCTCGCAATGACGGTGGAGGCGCCGTGCACCACTCTATCTTCCGTCACCCTGAGGTGCTCGGCTCTTCGGCGAGCCTCGAAGGGCGACGGCCCGGCTGCGGGGCGGGGCCGTGCATCCTTCGAGGCTCCCGGCGCGATACTTTCGCATCGCGCCACTCGCACCTCAGGATGACGGGTTTAAGGGCGGAGGCCCTCACCCCTTCCCACGCGCGTCCATCTGCGACCGTCCGATCCAGACGCGGTTGAGGCAGCGGGTGATCCAGTCAGGCTGCGGCTCGCCACGCAATCGCGCCTGGGCTTCCTGGTAGGGACCGACATAGCGCAGCCTGTCGGGCAATTTCGGATAGACGCGCCGGATCCATCTCAGCGCGTTCTCGGCAGCTCTGATATCGCGCTCGTCGAGGTCAAGACCGAAGCCGGCGCGCAATCGTTCCGGCAGCAGGCTTGCCGTCAGCGCACGATACCATCGCGGCGGCCGCAACCAGGGACGGGCGCCGCTGAAAATCTGCGTGGCGATCTCGCGTGCCGCAGGGCTGACGGTCAGCGTCTGTGACTGCGCCATTGCTGCATTGTAGGCTGCAAAGCCCGACCAGTCCGCGGGCAGATCATTCCCGGTCAGTCCGAACAGGGCGCCGTGCAGCCGGCTCTCGGTCCAGTAGCGCTCGCGATCCCCAGCCGAGAACGGCGGCAGCACCAGATCATGCGCAATCAGCGCAGTCTCAACCAGCGTCGCATGAACCCAGCGCAACGAGGGAATGTCGTTGGCGCAGTAGCGCGAGCCGGCCGCGAAGGGACCGACGGTCTCGGGCATCTCGCCGACAATCATTCCGTGGCGCCGGTGCAGCTGCCGGGACGACAGCAGCGCCCGGTCCAGAGAGCCGAACACCATGGCAAAGACGATGTCGAAGGTGCGATGGAAGCGGCCGATCGGATCGGCAAGGGTGCGCGAATGCTCGGCGATCGCAGCCGCGACCCATGGATGCGCCAGTTGCAGCAGCAGCGCGCGGCCGGCCCCGAGAAAGATCACGGCCTCGCGATCGATCTGCCAGGTGACCGAGGCCGGGCCGAACACGCCCGCAACCGGCCCGGCCGCGTCGGCGCGGACCTGATCGAGGGCTGATTCCAGATCGTGCTCGGACACCACTTGCGCGGTCTTTCAACTGCGGACGAGACTGACGATCCGCAAGGCCTGTGGCAATTCGATGAAGGGGGACGCGGCCCCCTATTCCGCCGCCATCGGCATCTCGTCCATATGCTCGTGCAGCACAACGCCGGCGAGCGGATCGAATTCGCCGATCCAGGGCTTGCGCGACAGCACCGACTTCGTGTGGGCATAGCCCGCGTGCCATCGCCGCGTGATGCCCGACGGACTGAAGTCGATATCCTTGGTATGGGTCTCGCGCTCAAGCTGCGGCGCCAGCAGCCGCACGACATGCATGCGGGTCGGACAGCCGTAGCTCGTCAGCTCGATCACCGCGGGATCGTTGCGCTCGCTCTCAGGAAGCCGCGCCGCGAGCTGGTTGATGACATGGCGCAGGCGATGGGCCTGCTGCTGTCGCACGATCTGGCTGGCGATGCGGCTGGAATATTGTACGTCCTTGTGCCGGTTCAGCACCTCCGCCATCGTCGTCGGCTCGGGCCCGACAGGATTCCACAGATGCACGGAGAAGATCAGCGAATTCCTGCGCGGATTGTCGTCGAACACGGCTTCCGTCGGTGTGTTCGACAGGATGCCGCCATCCCAATAGAGTTCACCGTCGATGCGCACGGCCGGGAAAGCCGGCGGCAGCGCGCCAGAAGCCATCACATGCTTCACCGTCAGTTCGCCATCCCGGCTGTCGAAATAGCGCATTTCGCTGGTGCCGACATGAGCCGCACCGACCGTCAGACGTGGCGCGCAGCGATTGGCAAGATCGAAATCGACCAACTCGCTCAGCGTCTTCTCCAGCGGCGCGGTCGAATAAAAGCCCGCGTGATCAGCGCCGAGCGGATAGGAATCCCCCGCATGCGCCAGCGGATTGGGCCGGAAGAAACCGGGAATGCCGTGGGTCACGGTCGACCAATAGGCCAGCTTCTCGTTGAAGCCGGGCAACGCAGCGCGCCAGTCCCACACCGGCTGCTGCTCCATCCGCTTCCAAAATTCCCTCAAGCGGGCCAGCCGGTGCTCCCGTGCGTTGCCCGCAATGAGGCTCGCATTGATCGCGCCGATCGACGTGCCGATGATCCAGTCCGGCTCGATGCCGGCGTCATGGAGCGCCTGGTAGACGCCGGCCTGGTAGGAGCCGAGCGCGCCGCCACCCTGAAGCACGAGAACGACCTGCCCCGGCAGGTCCATACCCTTACGTTGCGCGTTCTCCTGCATGTTGTTCATGTCTCGCTCCTGTCGAGCCTATGGGCATCATCTTGCCATTCTCGGCGATTGTCGGGCCTTTCGGAAATGCCGGCTGGCTTCCGAAACCATACGTGCGTGCTATTGCTGCTAGCATATCATTCCCCGCCCCGATCGGTTAGATTCCAGACGATCCTGCTGGGAGCCGATCCATGGAAATGCACCAGGTCCGCTATTTCCTAGCGGTGGCGCAGCTCTTGAACTTCACGCGCGCCGCCGAGGAGTGCAACGTCACGCAGCCGTCGCTGACGCGGGCGATCAAGCAGCTCGAGGCCGAGCTCGGTGGCGACCTGTTCCGCCGCGAGCGTCCGGCAGCGCAACTGACCGAGCTCGGCCAGCGCATGCATCCGCTCCTGAAGCAGTGCTATGATGCCGCCGTCGGCGCGCGCTCGCTCGCCTCATCGTTCAGAAGCGGCGAGATCGGCGCACTGCGGATCGCGCTGACGCATTCGATCGACCTTGCGCTGCTGATCTCGCATCTCAACCAGATCAAACGGCAGTTCAACCGGCTTGAATTCCGCTTCCTGCGCGGCTCGAACCGCGAGGTCGCCGAATTCTTGAAAAAGGGCGAGGCCGAGCTCGGGATCGCCGCGGAGATCGACGAGGCCTGGGAGCGGCTCGACGTCTGGCCGTTGTTCACCGAGAACTTCGAACTCGTCGTCGGCGATGGCCATCGGCTGGCCGGCCGCAGCTCGATCGAGCCGGACGATTTGCGATCGGAGCAGCTTCTGAACCGAACCTTCTGCGAGCATTCCAGCCGGATTGCTGCAAGCCTGAGCGAGCACGGCATCGACATCGAACGTGGCCACGAAGTCTCGAACGAGCGCGATCTGATCGAGCTAGTCGAAGCCGACATGGGCATCGCCATGGTACCGCACACCTCGCCCGTGCCGGAGCGGCTTACACGCGCTGCGGTGACGGGTCTGGATGCCCGTCGTACCGTCAGCCTTTATGGGGTGGCGGGACGGCAGCGCACCGCCGTGGGCAACGCCATGATGCGCATGCTGCGCGGCGCAGACTGGCGGGAGATTGCGGGGTAGGTTTCGCGGGAGACAACGACAGTCTCAGGACTCCGCGCCGGCATCTTCCAGCGCCTCGAGCAGATCGTCGATCTCCATGCGCTTGCGAAAATCGGGGTCGACGAAGCGGGCCTTCACGATGCCGTCGCGCCCGACTACGAACACGGCCGGGATCGGCAGCATCCAGCCGTCATTGCCGTGGAATTTCGCCATGTCCTGATAGGACAACAGATGCTGGATCTCGGTGCCGAGCCAGATCGCGAGATTGAGCGAGAGCGCATAGCCATTGTCGAGATCGGTCAGGATCGGAAACGGCGCACCGGCATCCACCTTGAGCTGCCGCGCATATTCCTGCGTCTCCGGCATGATAGCCACGACCTGTGCCCCCATCGCGTTGATGCGGCCGGCGGCTTCGACCACCGCACGGACATTGAGCCGGCAATACGGACACCAGTGACCGCGGAAGAACATCACTGCAACCGGGCCGCTCTCCAGCAGCGCGGTGAGCGCGACGAGACGTCCGCTCTCGTCGGGCAGCATGAACGGCGGCATCATATCTCCCGGACGCGGCGCCATCTCGCCACCATCGTTTCCGTTCAATCGCGCGACCAGGCGATCGACCGCCTCGCCATAAGCAGGGAAGACCTTGCGGCTGGCCTCTGCATAGGCGAGGAGCTGTTCGTTCAGCGTTCCATCCATGTCGCGGCAGCGCTGGAAGGCAAGCCTGAGCTGTTCGGCGTCGGCGGGCGAGAGAGACGTCATCTTCTGCTCCGGCGTTCGGGGACGAATACTAGTTTCCTGGTCCGGCCGCCCGCAAGGGGCGGCCGTCATGGCACATGATCAGTTTACGTAGCATTTGCCGGTCATGGGACGCTCCTCCGGATTGACGTAAACGCCCGCTAATCGGGCACGTTGCCATCGAACGGCGGAAGTCGCGCGAGCGGAAATGCCGATCCACGATCGGTTCGATAGCCGCCGCCTATCGGCATAGCGCTGAGCTATCGCACCGAGAGCGAACGGGCATTTCAGGACGAGCAGCGCCTCGAAGAAACTCCTGCCACAGCCGGCGACCGCTGCGGTTGCGGCAACACAGGAGACTTCCATGTTCAAGCATCGCACATTATCTCGCGCGGTCTGCCCGGGTCTTGCGATCCTCGGCGCCCTGACGCTTTCGGCCCAGCCGGTCATCGCCGGCGAGTGCCCCGCGGACAAGATCAAGCCGAACGCGCAGCAGATGGTAGACCATAAGCCGGTCGGCGTCACCGACGTCACGCTCGGCGCGATCGATCTCGGCAAGCAGCCCGCCCGTATCGAAGGCCGCGAGCTGCGCTTCCGCAAGTTGACGATCGCGCCCGGCGGCATCGTACCCTGGCACAGCCATGACGACCGCCCCGCCCTGATTCTCGTTCAGCAGGGCGAGATCGTCGAGTACGCCTCCAACTGCGTCGATCCGATCGTGCACAAGGCCGGTGACATCCGTCCCGAAGTATTCGGCACGTCGCATTGGTGGAAGAACCTCGGCAAGGAGACCGTCATTCTCTATGTCGGCGACGTCCGCAAGGACCCGAACGACCACCACATGTAACGCGCGCCTGTCGCGCATGCGCCCCGTCCTTGCGGGGCGCTAAGCGAACGATGGTGAGCAGTTGCCCGCCTGAAGCTCTCGCGATTCGGGGTCGGGCGCATGGTGCGCCGTCTCGGAACGACAATCAGGCTGCTTGGAGATCCCGCCATGGACGATCTGACCGCACCGATGAAGCCGTCCGCGATCGCGATGGACGAGCGCTCTCCGGGCGGCGCGTTGCGCTCGCTCGTGATTGGACTGACTGCGTTCCTGACCGTCGTCGACCTGTTCGCGACCCAGGCCATCCTGCCCTCTCTGACACGCCATTACGGCGTCACGCCGGCCGCGATGGGCTTCGCCGTCAATGCCAGCACTTTCGGCATGGCTGTCGCCAGCCTCGTCGTCGGCCTTCTGAGCCCGCATATCGAGCGCCGGACCGGCATCCTCTTCAGTCTCCTGCTTCTGGCAATCCCCACGAGCCTGTTGGCGACCGCACCCAATCTTGCAGTATTCACCACCCTGCGGGTCGCGCAGGGTCTGTGCATGGCCTCCGCTTTCGCGCTGACGCTGGCCTATCTGGGCGAGCAATGCGGCGCGATGGACGCCGGCGGCGCGTTTGCCGCCTACATCACCGGAAACGTCGCCAGCAATCTCATTGGCCGGCTGGTCTCGGCAGCCGTCGCCGATGGCCTTGGCCTCGCGTGGAATTTCTACGTTTTCGCTGCGCTCAATCTCGCCGGCGCAACGCTGGTCCATTTCACCATCAAGCACGTCCAGCCGATGCATGCGATGACGGCGACGGCATCTCCGCTCGCCGCGATGTTCGCACATTGGCGCGATCGGCGGTTGCGCGCTGCCTACGGCATCGGCTTCTGCATCCTGTTCGCCTTCATCGGCACCTTCACCTTCGTCAATTTCGTTCTGGTGCGGCCGCCGCTATCGCTTGGCATGATGGGTCTGGGCTTCGTCTATGTCGTTTTCCTGCCCTCGGTGATCACGACATTGCTGGCGGGCAGGGTCGCAATGCGCTTCGGACCACGGCCGACGATCTGGGGCTCACTCGCCGTCGCCGGGATAGGCCTGCCCTTGATGCTGGCGCTGCATCTGGGCGCGGTGCTCGCCGGGATGGTTCTGGTCGGCGTCGGCACGTTCTTCGCGCAAGCGGCCGCCACCGGCTTCGTGGGACAAGCCGTCACCGACAACCGCGGCATCGCCAGCGGCACCTATCTCGCCTGCTATTTCTGCGGCGGACTGGTTGGCACGGCCGTGCTCGGACGGCTGTTCGACGCCTTCGGCTGGCAGGCTTGCGTGGCCGGTGTGGGTTCAGCCCTCATCGCCGCAGCCCTGCTCACGATGGACCTGAAGCGCTAGCGCTTGGCCGGCGCTTCCTGCGGCGGCTCGTCGTCGGCAATCGCGCGCCAGGCGGCGCCTTCCGCAAGCTCCCACAAGTCAGTCCCTCGCCGCCGCCTTGAGCGCGGCGATGACGTCCTCGCGGGCGATGATTCCGACCAGCTTCTGGGCGCCGTCGAGCACGATGATGCTCCTGATGCGGTGCTCGACCATGATCTGGAGCACGCGCGTCAGCCGCGTGTCGGGGCTGACATAGATGAACTCGGTCGTCATGACGTCGCCGATCTTGCGGCTCATCAGGTCGTGATAGCGCGGCAGCATCTGGCTCGGCGTGAAGGCGAAGCACTTCAGGATGTCGAATTTGGTGACGATGCCGACCACCTGCCCGTCGTCCTCGACCGGATAGGAGTTGAAATCGTCGGTCTCGAACATCTCGCTGAGCTCGAGCAAGTCGTGGTCGCGCTGCACCGTCTTGACGTTGCGCGTCATGTAGCCGTCGACGGTCTGTTCAAGAAATCTGTACACGGCGCATCCTCCTCGAGCTTTTGGCCGGCCGTCGATGCGACAGCAACATCGGTCGATCAGCCCCTGGGCCTCGGCGCCGTCGGTGAAATAGCGCGGCGGCACGAATCCCGCCGCGGCGAGCCCGACGATGGCCGCCGCGAAATCTAACCCCGTCGACGCCGGGCAGGATGAGATAGATCAAATCGTCGGGCGCCGCGTCGTGGGAATGCTGCCGGTGCCATCAGACATCCGAACTTGCCTCCGGCCCGGCCTTGGGCGAAATTGCCGCCAAGTTCGCGGCGGCCTGCTTGCCGCACGAGAATGGGAGTCACCGCTTGTCGCCGACCCGTGTAACGCATCCGCCAGACGACGGTCGGGGTGAGCATTTCCGGGTGCGGATCGAAGGGTTCGGCGTCGGCACCTGGGACCTCGACCTCACGACGTGGGAATTGGACTGGTCGGATACCGCCAGGAGCCTGCTCGGTATCGAGCGGGACCAGCCGGCGAGCTATGAGCTGTTCCTGTCACGCCTCGAGACCAGGGACCGCGCACGCGTGGAGAGCGCGATCACGCGCGTCTCCGAGCGTGGCGGTGGCCTGGACGTATCCTTCAAGGTCGCTGGTGGCTCCGGCAGCGGGCAATGGATCCGCGCCCGGGCGGGACTCATCCGGGACGAAGCCGGCACGGCCCGTCATCTCAGCGGCATCTTTCTCGACATCGACGAAGAGAAGCAGGTCGAGGAGGCGCTGCGCACGCGCGAGAGTCACCTTCGCTCCATCCTCCAGACCATTCCCGATGCCATGATCGTCATCGACGGCCACGGCATCATGCAGCTCTTCAGCACGGCCGCCGAACGCCTGTTCGGCTGGTCCGAGCACGAGGCGATCGGCCAGAATGTCAGCATCCTGATGCCGGAGCCCGATCGCACCCGCCACGACAGCTACATCGCCCGTTATCGCAGCACCAACGATCCGCACATCATCGGCATCGGCCGCATCGTGACCGGCAAGCGCCGCGACGGCACGACCTTTCCGATGCACCTGTCGATCGGCGAGATGCAGTCCGGCGGCGAGCCCTATTTCACCGGCTTCGTCCGCGACCTCACCGAGCACCAGCGAACCCAGGCCCGGCTCCAGGAGCTGCAGTCCGAGCTCGTCCACGTCTCGCGGCTGACCGCAATGGGCGAGATGGCTTCCGCGCTCGCCCACGAGCTCAACCAGCCGCTGGCGGCGATCAGCAATTACATGAAGGGATCACGTCGCCTGCTTGCCGGCAGCAGCGATCCCAACACGCCGAAGATCGAGAGCGCGCTGGACCGCGCCTCGGAGCAGGCCTTGCGCGCCGGCCAGATCATCCGGCGCCTGCGCGACTTCGTCTCGCGCGGCGAGTCGGAGAAGCGGGTCGAGAGCCTGTCCAAGCTGATCGAGGAGGCCGGCGCGCTCGGTCTCGCCGGCGCGCGAGAGCAGAACGTGCAGCTCCGCTTCAGCCTCGACCCCGGTGCCGATCTCGTGCTCGCCGACCGGGTGCAGATCCAGCAGGTGCTGGTCAATCTGTTCCGCAACGCGCTGGAGGCGATGGCGCACTCGCCGCGGCGCGAGCTCGTGGTCGCCAACACCCGCCTCGCCGACGACATGATCGAGGTCGAAGTGTCCGACACCGGCTCCGGCTTCCAGGGCGACATCATTCCAAACCTGTTTCAGACCTTCTTCACCACCAAGGAAACCGGCATGGGCGTCGGATTGTCCATCAGCCGATCGATCATCGAGGCTCACGGCGGCCGCATGTGGGCCGAGAGCAATGCAACGGGCGGGGCGACGTTCCGCTTCACCTTGCCGTCAACCGACGAGAACTGATTCATGACGACCAAGGGACATGTCTACGTCATCGACGACGACGCCGCGATGCGGGACTCGCTGAATTTCCTGCTGGATTCCGCCGGCTTCGGCGTCACCCTGTTCGACAACGCGCAGAGCTTCATCGACACCCTGCCCGGCCTCGCCTTCGGCTGCGTCGTCTCCGACGTGCGCATGCCGGGCCTCGACGGTATCGAGCTTCTGAAGCGCGTGAAGGCGCAGAACAGCCCGTTTCCGATCCTGATCATGACCGGTCATGGCGACGTGCCGCTCGCGGTCGAGGCGATGAAGCTCGGAGCGGTCGACTTCCTGGAGAAGCCGTTCGAGGACGATCGTCTCATCACCATGATCGAAGCGGCGATCCGCCAGGCCGAACCGGTAGCCAAGAGTGAGGCCATTTCGCAGGAGATCGCCGCTCGCGTCGCCTCCTTGAGCCCGCGGGAACGCCAGGTCATGGAGGGACTGATTGCCGGCCTCTCCAACAAGCTGATCGCCCGCGAATACGACATCAGCCCGCGGACCATCGAAGTGTACCGGGCCAACGTGATGACCAAGATGCAGGCCAACAGCCTGTCGGAGCTGGTCCGCATGGCGATGCGTGCCGGCATGCTCCACGATTGAGCCAGCCGGCTTCGCGGCAGCCAACCTTGAGGCAGGTCAAGGCCCTTGGCGGGCCGCGTGCTAGTCAAGCAGCATGATCGAGGTCAGCTCACACCATGCGCCGCCGTCGTCCTCCGCAAGACCCACCGTCTATGTGGTCGACGACGATGCCGCCGTCCTGGGGTCGCTGCGGTTCCTGCTGGAGACCGATGGCTTCGCCGTGCGGACCTTCAGGAGCGGCACCGCTCTGCTCAATGCGAGCGAAGCAGCCGGTGCGGACTGCTACGTGATTGACTACAAGATGCCCGGCATCAACGGCATCGATCTGGCAGGTCGCCTGCGCCAGTCGGATCGCGACACGCCCGTGATCCTGATCACCGGCTATCCGGACGCGAACATCGCGACCCGGGCGGCCGCGGCAGGCATAAGAGACGTGATTTTGAAGCCGCTTCTCGACGAAAGCCTGGTCAAGCGGATCCGCGGCGCCATCCAGGACAGGCCTCTGACCTGACCTACGGGATTCTACGTAAGGCATCACCCTTAAGATATCGCTCGAAATTTTCGAAGCTCCCGATACCGCGTACCAGTGCGTCATCACAACGGAGATGGCGCAGATGCTGACCCAGAAGCTCGACACCCAGGCGATCAACACCCAGATCGGTGGCAAGATTGCCCCTGCCCATCCCGCCACCGATCAGTTCGGCGCGATCACGGGCCATGTCGGTCTCGTCGCCACGGAATTCTCCTACCGCAAGGACGAGGAAATCTACGGCGAGGACGAGCCGGCCGAATATGTCTACCAGGTCATGTCAGGCGCGGTGCGCAGCTACAAGCTTCTGTCCGACGGCCGCCGCCAGATCGGCGCCTTCCATCTTCCCGGCGACGTGTTCGGCCTGGAATCCGGCGCCAGCCACCGCCTTGCCGCCGAAGCCATCATCGACACCACCGTGCGTCTGGTGAAGCGCGCCAGCCTCGAGAAGGCCGCCGGCATCGACGTGCAGGTTGCCCGCAAGCTCTGGGCCATGACGGCTTCCGAGCTGCGCCATGCGGAAGACCACATGCTGCTGCTGGGCCGCAAGACCGCGATGGAGCGTGTTGCGACGTTCCTGCTCGAAATGGACCGTCGCCTCGCCGTTGCCGGCATGATGGCGCTGCCGATGTGCCGCCGCGACATCGGCGACTATCTCGGCCTCACGCTCGAGACCGTGTCGCGCGCGCTGTCGCAGCTGCACACCCAGGGCATCCTGGGCTTCTCCGGCGCCCGCCAGATCGTGCTGCGCAACCGCCAGCGCCTGCACAATCTCGACGCCTGATTTCGACCTCCTCCCCCATCCAATCATGGCCGGCTGACTGCGTTCAGCCGGCCATTTCCTTTGCAGCGGTCATGCCCGTCCGCCGCGTCTCCGGCATCACGAAGAGGATCAGCAACAGCCCGGTCGCGGCGACGCCGGACAGTCCGATGAAGGCGGTGGCATTGCCGAACTTGTCGCTGACAAAGCCGCCGAGTGCGGTGCTCAAGGACGCGCCGATGCCGGTCGCCGTGCCGACGATGCCCTGCGCCAGGTTGAAATGCCCGCTTCCGAAGGCGACGTCAGCAACGATCAGCGGGATCATCACGGCAAATACTGCAGCGGTGATACCGTCGAACACCTGCACCAGCACCAGCAGATAGGGATCGCGCACGGTTGCGAACAGCAGGCCGCGGATCGTCAGTGCGGCGAATCCGATCAGGAGCAGCGGCCGCCGGCCCCACAATTGCGCCTTGCGCCCCACGGTCGGCGACAGCAGCGCCACGATCGCCTGCGGCACGACGATGCAGAAGGCCACGAGCACGGTCGCCCACTGGCTGGATCGCGCCGTCACGGCGCTTGCCATCAGCGGCATCATCGCGGCGTTCGCGAGCTGCAACAAGAGCACGCTGAGCGCGAAGACGATCAGCGGACGCTGCCGGATCAGGTGCCAGATGTTGGTGTCGCCGCGGTCCGCGTCTTCAGGCGGCATCTCACCGTGACAGCGTCTAATGTCGACCTCGTGCTCGCGGATGCGCGAGAGCGCGATCAGGGTCGGGATCGCGAGCAGGAAGGTGACCAGGAACACCGAGCGGCTCGACAGCAGGTAACCGGCGGTACCCATCACCGCCGCCGCGACGCCGTTGCCGAGCGAGGCAAAGCGCGCATTGCGGCCGAGCCGCTCGCCGATCGCGAGCGGGCCGACCAGGCCGAGGCTGATCGCTGCGATCGCCGGACCCAGCACGCAGCTCGCCATCGCATGCAGGGTGGCGGCGGTCACCACGACGGGGAAGATCGGCATCGCGGCGTAGGCAAGCGCGCAGCAGCCGATGGTCGCAATCGCAAGGGCAGCGACCAGCCGTTCCGATTTCGCGGCATCGATGATCGCGCCGCCCGGCATCTGCCCGATCAGGGCGACGATGCCGCCGATCGACAGCACGAGGCCGATCTCGACCTGGGTCCATTTCTGCGTCGTCAGGTAGACCGCGATGAACGGACCGAATCCGGTCTGCACGTCGGCGAGGAAGAAGATGAACCAGTCGAGGCCGCGCAGGCTCTGGCGCGACGGCGCCGGAAGGCCTGCGGCCGGCGGCGCGACGACCTTGTCCTGTTCGACGGCGCCGTCGCGATCTGCATGTTTCGGCTTCCTCGACAACAGCACAGGCGGTCAGCCCTCCCAGCACCTCACTGAATCACTCGCAGCGGTTGAAGGCTGCCGGACGCGCCGAGCACGACGATCGGCGTGTCTTCCTTGTATTCCGGCGCGGCCGCGACCTGCGCCTTGGTCAATTCCAGCGTGATGCTGTCCTTCTTGTTGGCGATCTTGCCGAAGCGCAGCGCGTTCCAGTCGACCACGATCTTGCGGCTGCCGACGCCGAGGAAACCGCCGAAATCGATCGCCGCAGCGCGGACATGGCCGGTGCGATCGACGATGACGTCGACGATACGACCCATGTCCTCGCCGGCGGCGCTGCGCACGTCGCGGCCGAGGACACCATGCGCCTCGCTCGCGCCAATGATGGTCACCGACGGCGGCGGCGCGGCATCCTTCGGGGTGACCGGAACCGTCGAGGCCGGCGGCTGTGCCGCCGGCGGCGCATTCGCTTCGCTCTGGCCTGCGGGCTGATCCTCCGCGGCGCGCGCCGTCGCGACCGCCAGGCCCGCGACGATGGCCATGCCCAGGATCAGCGCTCCGATCGCACGCATAACACCCTCCTCACGGCGCGCCGCTAGCGCGCCAGCACGATCGAGACCTGGATCTGGCCACGCGTGCGCAACACCTCCAGCGCCACGTCGTCGCCGTGGCGGCTGACGCGCAGATCCACGCTGGACTGGCCCAGCCGCAGATCGCGCAAGATCACCTCGTTCAGAAACGCCGGCAGATGCGGATTGCGCAGGCGAATCTCACCGCGCGCCACGTCGAACTCGATGCCGAGAGCCGCCTCCAGCAGCGTGAACGGTGTCGCGCTGGCCCAGGCCTGCGGCGCGCAGGCGACCGGATAGAGCGTCGGGCCGCGCCGCTTCTCGCGCCGGAAACCGCAGAACAATTCGGGCAGCCGGCGCAGATCCATATAGGTCGCCGCGTCGAACAGCCCCTTGAAGACGTGCGCCACCGAGTGCTTGAGGCCGTAGCGCGCGAGCCCGAGCGCGATCAGCGCATTGTCGTGCGGCCAGATCGACCCGTCATGATAGGACATCGGGTTGTAGCGCACCTCGCCTTGCGCGACGGTGCGGATGCCCCAGCCCGAGAAGAAATGCGGCCGCATCAGCTCGGCGGCGACGAGACGAGCACGGTCCTCGCGGATCATGCCACTGAACAGCACCTGCCCGGCATTCGAGGTCCGCACCTTGCAAGGCCGCTTCTTGCCGTCGAGGGCGAGCGCATAGGTGCCGAGCTCCTCGCACCAGAACGCCTTCTCGAAGCGCTCCGCCAGCGCCTTGGCTTCGGCCTCGAGCTTGCGCACGCGATCCGGCTTGCCGAGCCGCAGCGCGCAACGCGCGGCGAGCTGCTTGGCGGCGTAGACGTAGCCCTGAACCTCGGCGAGCGCGATGTTGCCTTCCGCGAGCTGGCCGTCGGCATGGAAGATCGCGTCGTAGGAATCCTTCCAGCCCTGGTTGGCGAGCCCCTTCTCCGTCGCGCGCTGGTATTCGACGAAGCCGTCCTGGTCGGGATCACCGGGACCGTCGATCCAGGCCAGCCCCGCCTCGATCGCCGGCCACAGCTCGATCAGTGTGGCCTCATCGCCGGTGCGCTCGAAGTAGCTTCCCGCGAGCAGGACGAACAGCGCGGTCGAATCGACGCTGCCGTAATATTGCGCAAACGGGACCTCGCCCAGCGCCGCCATCTCGCCGCCGCGCATCTCGTGCAGGATCTTTCCCGGCGCGGCGTCGGCGAGCGGATCGATCGCCTTCGCCTGGAAATGCGCGAGCCGCCTGAGCACGCCCTTGGCGACGCGCGGATCGACCCAGAGCATCTGGAGCGCGGTGATCAGCCCGTCGCGGCCGAACGTCGTCGAATACCAGGGAATGCCGGCATAGGGATAACGCCCCTGCGGTGTCTCCGTCATCAGCATGTTGAGGTCGGCCATGGCCTGGCACAGCACCTCGTTGAAAATGTTGTTGGAGGTCTCGATGCTGGCCGCGCCCATCGTGGATTGGCGCATCTCGCGACGATGGGCCAGCAGGCTGGGGAAGAATCGCGCCGGCTTCAGCGCCACCGGCCGGTTGCAGGAGACGGCGACGAACAGCGATTTGGCCTCGTGCGGGTCGAGCTCGATCTGCCAGGTCGCGGCATTGACCGACAGCCGCGTCGGACGCGGGTCGAAATGCAGGCCCGTGGTGCGCTCGGTGTCGTCGAGGCCGCGATACTCGAACAACACGTCGGTCGGACCTACGAGCCGGCTCGTGCCGGCCCCTCGGCGCGGACGCCGCTCGCCGCGGACCTCGAACAGATCGGCGAAGTCATTGTCGAACAGCAGCGTCAGCTCGAAGCTGGCGCGCGCGTCGCCGTGGTTCTGCACGCCGATGCGCTGATAGGCGCTGCCGCGCCACAGGAAGATCGTGCGCACGATGTGCAGCAGATCCTTCTGGAACACGAGGCGACCCTGACGGTAGATGTCCGGATTGGTGAGATCGACCGTCAACGCCGAATTGTCGTCGCGCAGGTTCGAGCCGAGCAGCAACGGCTGGAGATCCTCGAGCACGAGCTCCAGCCGCGCGAGATAACGCGTGTCGTAGTGAAACAGGCCGTCCGGCCCACCCGCCGACGCGCCGATGTCGCCATGGCTGTCGAGCACGATGAAGGTGTCGTCGTGCTTGAGAGACCGCCGCGGCCGGGCGGCGGGTCCCGTCATCGGAATGTAGAACGTCTGCTCCGCGACGGCCTCCACCGTCTGCGATACGGAAATGATCTGGGTTACGGTTTCGGCTGCCATAAGTGCTCCCCTGCGCCTTGATTCGAAACGCAACCAACGCGAACACGACTGCCGGATCTACGCGGCGACCTTCGCGAGCCGGCTCATCTCCTGCGTCACCAGCTCACGGTAGGGACCGTGCCCCTGCATCAGCCGGTCGGGCGCGCCGTCCTCGATGATCTTGCCGGCCTTGAGCACGACCACGCGGTCGAAATTGCGCAGCGTCGCGAGGCGGTGCGCGATCGCAATCACGGTGCGGCCCCGCATCAGCCGCGACAGCGCCTCGCGGATCGCCTCCTCGGATTCGCTGTCAAGCGCCGCGGTCGCTTCGTCCAGCAGCAGGATCGGCGCGTCCTTGAGGAAGGCGCGCGCGATCGCGATGCGCTGGCGCTGGCCGCCGGACATCTTCACACCGCGGTCGCCGACCATGGTGTCGAGGCCGTCGGGCAGGCTCTCGACGAAATCGCAGCGCGCCGCGATTGCCGCGCGCAGCACCTCGTCGTCGGTCGCGTTCGGGCGACCGTAGCGGATGTTCTCGCGGATCGACCGATGGAACAAGGAGATATCCTGCGGCACGACGGAGATCGCCTCTCGCAGGCTCTGCTGCGTGACCTTCGAGATGTCCTGTCCGTCGACGGTGATGCTGCCCTCGTCGGTATCGTAGAACCGCTGGAGCAGCGTGAACAGCGTCGACTTGCCGCCGCCGGATTGGCCGACCAGACCGACGCGCTGGCCGGGCTGCAGGCGCAGGCTGAACCGCTCAAAGATCTTTTCGGCGCCGGGATAGCCGAACGTGACGTTGTTGTACGCGATGGCGGCGCCGCTCTTGACGAGAGGCTCGGCCTCGGGGTGATCGCGCAACTCGTGCGGCACCAGCAGCGTGGCGATCGCCTCGGTCAGCCGCGCGACATGCTGGGTGACGTCAACCAAGGCCACGGCGAGATCGCGCGTCGCACTCAGGATGGAGATGCCGAGCGTACAGACCAGCACGACGTCGCCGGTGGTCGCCTCGCCCTTCTGCCAGAGCGTGACCGCCCAGGCCATCAGCGCGATCGTCAGAAGTACGGTTACGGCAGCATGTAACAGCCGCAGCTTTTCCAGATAGCGCAGGCTTCGGCTCCGCGCGGTGAGTTCCCGGTTCACCGTCGCATCGAACCGCTCGTGCTCGTGGCCGATGCCGCAGAAAGCGCGGACCAGCGGCATATTGCTGATGACATCGATCATTTCGCCGTCGACCACCGCGGCCTTGTCGGCGAAATCGTCATGCAGCGACTTGCCGGCGGCGGCCAAATGGAACATTGCGATCACCATGCCACCGGCGATCACGATCAGGCCGAGCGCCATATAAGGACTCACGGTTCCAATCAGCGCGATTGCCGCAACTGTGGCAATGCAGGGCGGCAACACATTCCAGACAAACATGTTCTCGACCGTGAACACGGCATTCGAGGTCGCCGTGATGCGGCTCGACAACATGCCTGGCATGCGATCGGAGAAAAAACTCGGCGCATGTCCGGTCAGATGACGAAATATGTCACGGCGTAAATCACCCGTGACCCGGACAAAGGTGAAGCTCGCTGTCCAACTCGCGATCCGCCACAAGAAATTGTCGGCAGCAATCAGCGACATGAGTAAAATGAATGCCAGCCATACGCTGCCGCCACCATGCGATGGTCCGGCCGACAGGCTGTCGACCAGGGATTTGACGCCGTACTGCGTGCCCACGGAGCAGGCAACGGCTGCCACGACAGCGGTCAGGATCACCAAATGCGACGCGAGACGACGCCGAAGATAGCGCAAGACAAAGGCAAATGGCCTGCGCGCGTATCCAGAAAGCTGATCCATGTGATTATCGACCCCGTCGTCCTGTTTGGCATTTTCTTACTGATCGACTGAACATCGACCGCGTCGCCTCGGTTCCCGGCAATGTCATCACGACATGCGGATGCGGACGATCTGCGATGATGTGATGGCAGCATCGCGACGAGCCCCGAACGTGTCGAATAAGTAACGTTTGGGGGAAGGAACTTCGCAAGTGCGGGAACGTTCCCTTGGCTGGCATTGCCGGTGCCGTACAGGCGGGGGCTTTCTACGTTCATGATCGCACAAAGGAGATGGTGAGATGCGCATCGCGCAGGTTGCTCCGTTGACGGAGGCTGTTCCACCCAAGCTGTATGGCGGCACCGAGCGGGTGGTGCATTGGTTGACGGAAGAGCTGGTGGCCCTGGGACACGACGTAACCCTGTTCGCCAGCGGCGATTCGCACACCTCGGCAAAGCTGGATGCACTGTGGCCGAGGGCCCTTCGGCTCGACGGTTCTGTGCGCGATCCCAATGCACTGCACATGGTGCTGCTGGAGCGGGTGCGGCAAAAATGTGACGACGAGGAGTTCGATTTCCTCCACTTCCATCTCGATTACTATCCGTGGTCGCTATTCCACCGCCAGCCGACACCGTTCGTGACCACGCTGCATGGCCGGCTCGACCTGCCGGAGCACCAGCCGGTCTTCAATACCTTCTCGAAAATGCCCGTCATTTCGATCTCCAATGCGCAGCGACGGCCGGTGCCGCAGGCGAACTGGGTGACGACGATCCATCACGGTCTTCCGGAGAACTTGCTGACGCCGAAGCCGGCGAAACAGGAATATCTCGCCGTGCTCGGCCGCATCGCGCCCGAGAAGGGCGTCGACCGCGCCATCAAGATCGCGACCCATTGCGGTATTCCGCTCAAGATCGCGGCCAAGGTCGATCGCGCCGACCAGGATTACTATGACGAGCTGATCCGACCGATGATCGAGAACAATCCGCTGATCGACTTCATCGGCGAGATCGGCGATCACGAGAAGTCGGACTTTCTGAGCGGCGCCCTCGGACTTCTCTTGCCGATCGACTGGCCGGAGCCGTTTGGCCTCGTGATGATCGAAGCCATGGCCTGTGGAACGCCTGTTGTCGCCTTCAACCGCGGCTCGGTGCCCGAGATCATCGACGAAGGCCTCACCGGGTTTGTGGTCGAGGACATCATCAGTGCCGCCGGGGTGGTGAACCGTCTTCCGCAATTGGACCGGGCCGCGATCCGCAAGCAGTTCGAGACACGCTTCACGGCGCGGCGCATGGCACTGGACTATCTCGCTGCATATCGCAGCCTGACCGAGGCGCAGGCGCCGCGGATCAAGCTGGTGAGCAGCGCGGAGTAAGGGGCACGCTGTCGCCCCAAGGTACACTGCGGCTTCTCGGTTCGAGCACACCGCGGTCTCTGGAATACTGGATCGCCCGGTCATCAAGCCGGGCGATGACAGCGAGTATCGCTCTATCAACACGTCATTGCGAGCGCAGCGAAGCAATCCAGGCTGCCTCTCCGGAAAAACTCTGGATTGCTTCGCTGCGCTCGCAATGACGGAGATGGCGGCGCCCTACGCGACCCCCGCCCGCTTCGGCTCGATGATCTCGAACATGCGCGGGAATTCGTCCATCAGGCCCATCAGCTCTGCAAGCTTGATCGGATTGCCCGATAGCTCGACCTTGCCGGCGGCCACCGCTTCCGGAAAACTCGTCAGCTTCGCGATCACCTCATCGAGCGTTGCTCGCGCCAGCGTAAAGCTTGCGTCCGCATCCTCCGCCTGCACGCCCTCCGTATAGGTCAGCGCACAGTTCTCCAGATTGAGCGCGAACGTCTCGCCGGTGTCGGAAAAGCCCCAGTTCAGCACGATGCGCTTGCCTTCCGCCTTCGGACCGTTGAGGCGGATGCCGAGCACGTCCCAGAGCTGCCCGGTGCGCAGCGCGGCCAGCGTCTCCCGCGGCATCGGCGGGCGCGGCGGCGCCTTCGGCATGCCCCGGCGCAATTCCTGCGCGCCGAACAGATAGGCATTGCGCCAGGTCGCACTCTCGGCGGCATAGCCGAGTTGCTCGAGCGTATCCGCCAGCAGCCCGCGCGCCGCCTGATTGTCCGGCTCGGCGAAGACGAGGTGGCCGAGCGCTTGCGCGACAAAGCGAAACTCGCCCTTGTCGAAGTCCGTGCGCGCCCGCGTCAGGATGGCGTCTGCGCCACCCATGTACTCGACATATTTCCTGCCGGACTCGACCGGCGGCAGCGGATCGAGATTGACCGGATTGGCATCGTACCAGCCGAGGTACTTTTGGTAGATCGCCTTCACATTGTGCCGGATATGGCCGTAATAGCCGCGGCCATGCCAGGCACCTTCCAGGCTCTTCGGCAACTGGATCGTCTCGGCGATCTCGGCCGCGGTGAGGCCGTGGTTCATCAAGCGGATGGTCTGGTCATGCGCGAACTTGTAGAGGTCGCGCTGCTGCCGGATCATCGTGCCGATCCGCTCGCGCCCCCATACCGGCCAGTGATGCTGGCCGCACATCGCCTCCGCCTTGCCGTCCCAGAGAAGCAGGGCCTCACCCAGATACTTAGACCAGGCCAGCGCGTCGCGCACATCGGCGCCGCGGAACGGCAGCAGATTGTGAAAATTGTGCGTGCAGTTCTCGGCGAGGTTCAACAGCTTGTAGCGCGGAATGAAGAAGTGCATCTCCGCCGGCGCCTCGCTGTTCGGCGCCATCTGGAATTCGAACTCGACGCCGTCGATCAGGCGCCTGTCGCCGGTCGCCATGATCAAATCGGTCGGGCGCAGCAGTGCCACCGATCCCGCTGCCATCGACTTGCCGAGCCCGCAATCCACCTGTCCGCGCACACCCTTGGCGAGGAACGGGCCGAACTGGTATTGCGCCCGCCGCAGCATCGCCGGCCCCGCGATGATATTCTCGGAGACGGCGTGCTCCATGAACAGGTTCGGCGCGATGATCGGCACGCGGCCAGTTGCGAGCGCATCCTCCTCCAACACGCCGCGCGCGCCGCCCCAATGGTCCGTATGCGTGTGGGTAAAGATGACGGCCGCGACCGGCCGCGGGCCCCGGTGCTTGAAGTAGAGATCCAGCGCGGCGCGTGCGCCCTCGATCGAGGTCAGGGTGTCCACGACGATGACGCCGCTGTCGCCCTCGATCAGCGTCATATTGGCGATGTCGAGCCCGCGCACCTGATAGACGCCGGGCACGACCTCGAACAGGCCGTGATGCATGTTGAGCCGCGACTGCCGCCAGAGGCTCGGATTGACGGTCGCCGGCGCCTGTTCATCCGCGAGGAAGCCGTAGGGCTCGAGGCTCCAGACCGTCCTTCCCTGCGGATTCAAGATCGTCGCATTCTCGATGGTGCCGAGGAAGCCGCGCGCGGCATCGTCGAAATCCCGCGTGTCGGAAAACGGCAGCGCGTTCAGCATCGCCTCTTGCTGCGCAATGACGGATGCCGTGGCCTCCTTCGGCTCGCTGCTGGGTTCTGTCATGTTGCTTCCTCCCGGCCTGTCGCGCGGCATCTAACCGCATCTCGCAGGTGATTGCCATCGGTGGCGAGCCGTAGCCCGGACGGAGCGAAGCGTAATCCGGGAAAGTCGTCGTGATGTGAGAAAAACCCGGATTACGCTTGCGCTCTATCCGGGCTACGACGTGCCCTTGCCGCTACATCCCCAGCAGCCTCGGCAGCCACAATGACAGACCCGGCCAGTACGTCACCACCACCAGGAATCCCAGCATCGTCAAGAGCCACGGCCACACCGCGACTGTGAGCTCGGTGATACCCATCTTGGCGATGCCTGATGCAACGTACAGGTTGAGGCCGACGGGTGGATGGCACAGCCCGACCTCCATATTGACCGTCATCAGGATGCCGAAATGGATCGGGTCGATGCCGAGCTTGACTGCGACCGGAAACAGGATCGGCGCCATGATCAGGATGATCGAGGACGGCTCCATCACGTTGCCCGCCACCAGCAGCAGCAGGTTGACCAGGAGCAGGAAGCCGATCCAGCCCAAGCCCAGGTCGATCATCCATTGCGCCAGCGCTTGCGGCACGTTCTCATACGTCATCAGGAACGAGAACAGGACCGCGTTGGTGATGATGTAGAGCAGCATCGCCGAAAGGTTCGCCGATGACAGCAGCACCCGTGGCACGTCGCGCAGCTTCAGATCCTTGTAGATGAACACTGCGACGATGAAGGCGTAGACCGCGCTGACGGCGGCAGCTTCCGTCGGCGTGAACAGGCCGGTGTAGATGCCGCCGAGCACGATCACGATCAGCAGAATGCCCCATATCGACTTACGGAACGCATCGAAGCGCTCGCCGAAAGTTGCCTTCCGCATCCTTGGATAGTCGTTGCGCCAGGCGCGATAGAACGTCGTTGCGCCGAGCAGCGTGGCCAGCACAAGCCCCGGCACGATGCCCGCGATGAACAGCTTGCCCACCGAGGTGTTTGTGGAGACGGCGTAGAGAACCATCGGGATCGACGGCGGAATGAGAATCCCGAGCGAGCCTGATGTCGTGATCACCCCTGCCCCGAACCGCTTCGGAAACCCTTGCGCGACCATCGCAGGCAGGATCACTGAACCGATCGCCACCACGGTCGCCGGCGAGGAGCCGGAAATCGCCGCGAATAGCGCGCAGGCGACCACGCCCGACAGAGCGAGGCCGCCGTACCAATGGCCGACCAGCGAGGTCGCGAAGGTGATCATCCGGCGCGCCACGCCGCCATGGGTCAGGAAGTTGCCGGCAAGGATGAAGAACGGGATCGCCATGATCTCGAAATTCTCGATGCCGGTGAACAGCTTCAGCGCCACCGATTCCGTGCGCACGTCGGTCAGCGTGAACATGAAGCTGAGCACGGTCAGACCGAGCGCGATCGAGATCGGCATGCCCGTCAGCATCAACGAGAGCAGTAGTGCGAAAACGATGAGGACGCGCAGGCCTTGCGGCAAGGTGATGACGTGGCCCGCATGCGCGAAACATACGGCGACGATCAGCACTGGCACCAACATCAGGATCCAGCCGAGCGGGCTGCGCTCGTCGCGGACGACCTGGCTGGGTGTGACCGGGGCCGGATGCACCGGATCGGCCTCGACGCCCTCGACGTCGGCCACGTCGTGATGCGGCAGCTCGCCGGTGCGGTAGAACGACCAGGCGACCTGGAGGAAGCGGAAGCACATCAAGCCGGAGCCGAGCGGGATGGTGAGATACACCATCCACATCGGCGCTTCGAGGTCATTGGATTGCTGGCCGGTCTGCCACATCTGGCTGACGAACGCGGCGCCGAAATAGCCCACGATGGCGGTGAAGAGCGCGCCGCACAGGAGCCCGAAGGTGATGACGCGGCGGCGCGATCCGCCCGGAAGGATGTTGACGAGCACGTCGACGCCGACATGGATGCCGGTGCGCACGCCATAGGCCGCGCCGAACTTCGCCATCCAGATGAACATGTAGATGCAGAGCTCTTGCGCCCAGGACAGATCGAGCGCGGCAAGCCAGACGAACGTCGCGCGCGCGGGGACGGCGAGGAAAGCCAGGTTGCGCGCTTCCGCCCATCTGGCGATGTCGATGGAAAGTCCGGCGCCGTAGCGATGCAGCACCGCGACGAAGATCAGCGACGTTGCAGCCGCGATCAACGTCGCGATCAGCCATTCCTCGAGATGATTGAGGAAACGATTCAGCACACGCAGCAACTTGGTCCCCCAGTATTGGCTCGTCCATTCAAGAGCGAAACGGCCGGGAGTGCGATCACCCCCGACCGTTGATATTGTTCGTATAGGGCGCGGTCGTCAGTTCATCTTGACGTCGAGTTCCTTGGCGACGAGATCGAGCACCTCCTGCCCGACCCGGCCCTTCGCCCATTTGTAGGTCGGCTGCATCGCCTCCTGCCATGCCTTGCGGTCGGCGTCAGTCAGATAATGCAGCGTGGTCTTGCCCGTCTTCTTGATCTGCGCCAGCGCGTCCTCGTTCTCCTGATGCGCAATCTGATTGGTGTAGTCGGTCGCCTCGTTCATTGCCTTTTCGAGCTGGGTGCGGATATCAGGCGGCAGGCCCGACCAGAATTTCGAGTTGACGATGACGGCATATTGCAGATGCGCGTGATAGGACACGGTGATGTCCTTCTGCACTTCGTAGAACTTCTGCGTCAAATAGTTGGACGCCGTGTTCTCGCAGCCGTCGACCACGCCGGTCTGGAGCGCCTGGTAGACTTCGGAGAACGCCATGATCTGGGGGATCGATCCGATCAGGCGGAAATACTGATCGGCAACCTTCGATCCCGAGATGCGGAACTTGAGGCCCTGGAAATCGGTCGGCTTCATCAGCGGGCGATTGGCGGAGACCATGTGGAAGCCGTTGTCCCAATAAACGAGCCCGGTGATGCCCTTGGCCTCGAGCTTCTGGAACAGCCACTTGCCGATCGTGCCCTTCATCGCGTTGGAATAGGTCGCATCATCCTTGAACAACCAGGGCAGGTCGAGCGCCTCGAACTCCTTGATGCCGAGCGGCGCGAATTTCGCGGTCGAAGGCGCGAGCATCTGCACCGAGCCGAGCTGAAGCGCCTCGATCTCCTCCTTGTCCTTGTAGAGCGTGGAGTTCGGGTAGACTTCGACCTTGACCTTGCCGTCGGTGTATTTCTCGGCGAGCTCCTTGAACTTCATCGCGCCCTTGCCCTTCGGGGTGTCGTTGGCGACGACGTGGCTGAACTTGATGACGATCGGATTCTGGGCCTGGGCAATAGCGGGGGCCAACAGAATAGCCGTGGCGGCGACTGCAAGAAGCAGTTTGCGCATGAAGTAACCTCCCAACAACCTCTGAAACCGGGTTCTTTTTGTTTTGCAGCCCGATTTTGCACGTCAGTAGTGGCAGCAATCCGCCACGCGAACAACTAGACCTAAGCCCAATTTGCCGCAGCCAAGCTATCTTGGCGACGACCGGATGCGCAACCCGGAAGCCGCTCCTGTCCAAGGGAACGAGCATCCATATCGCGTTGCGGCAGTGCAATCAGCCCTTGCGCTGGGCGACCATGAAGAGACGCCGGAACGGGAACAGCGTCTGCCCCGCCGCATTCTTCGGATAGGCCTTTGCGACGCGCGTCCCATAGGCCGCTTCGAACGCGGCCTTCTCATCGCCCTGCAAGACATCGAGATAGCGCGTCAGCCAGGTCCCCTTGGTCCATTCCTTCACGGGATTGTCGCCTTCGAGCACTTGCAGATATTCGGTCTCCCAGATGTCGATATTGGCCGACAGCGGTGCGAGAAGGTCGTGATAAAAGGCCGGCCCTTCGACCGGCGGTGGGGTGACGAGGTGCTCGACCTTGGATCGCCAAGGACCGTTCAGGGCCGTCTCGCCGATCAGCACATGCGAAGGGGCCAGAAAATTGCGCGGCATCTGCACGGCGAGCATGCCGCCGGGCGTCACCTTCTCCATCACCGACGGAAACAGTGCCGCATGATTGGGCAGCCAGTGCAGTGCGGCATTGGAATAGACGACATCGTATTGCTGCGCGGGGCGCCAGCGGCCGAGGTCCTCATGCGACCATTCCACGTCCGGCGCCGCCTTGCGGCCCGCCGCGACCATCTCGGCCGAACCCTCGACGCCCGTCACCGTCGCCTCTGGCCAGCGCTCCTTGATCAGCTTGGTGACGTTGCCGGCACCGGCGCCAAGATCGGCGACCGTACGCGGGCCAAAATCCGGAATCCGCATCAACAGATCGACGGCGGGCCGAAGCCGATGCCCGGAGAACTTCAGATATTGCTGCGGATCCCAAACCATCGCTCGCGCCTTTTCTTTTTCGTGTTTCCTTCGCCGAAGCACTTGGTTACCACTGCTCGTCCCGGTCGGGCAAATCACCCCGGCAGGGACAAGGCAGGAAACGAACCGCAACAAGCAAAAAAGCAAACAAGAGAGCGTGTGACCATGGACCTCGGGCTCAAATCGAAAACCGCTGTCGTCACCGGCGCAAGCATCGGCATCGGCCGCGCCATCGCCAAGGGCCTCGCAGCCGAAGGCGTGCGCGTCGTCGGCGTTGCGCGGCGCACCGACCTGCTCGCCGAACTCGTGAAAGAGGTCGGCTCCGGATTGATCACGCCGTTCGAGCAGGATGTGATGGCCAAGGACGCCGCGGAGAAGATCGCGACATTCGCGCTGAAGGAGCTCGGCCACGTCGACATCCTCATCAACAATGCCGGCGGCAGCCGCCCCCTCCCCGTCGATGCGCCCGACAGCAAATGGGACGAGGCGATCGCGCTCAACTTCACCAGCTACCGCCGCATCGCGCACGCGCTGCTGCCGCAGATGATCGAACGCAAATGGGGCCGCATCGTCAACATCACCGGCAAGTCCGAGCCGGAAGGCCTGAACGCCGCGTTCGCCGCCAAGGCGGCCGTGCACGCCTGGGCCAAGGGCCTGTCGCGCGAGATCGGCGAGCACGGCATCACCATCAACTGCATCCCGCCCGGCCGCATCATGAGCGAGCAGATCCGCCGCAACTATGCGCCAGACTATCGCGAGCGCTTTGCGGAGGAAGAGATTCCGGTCGGCTATTGGGGCGAGCCAGAAGACCTCGCGGCGCTCGCGGTGTTTCTGGCCTCACCGGTGGCACGCTACATCACGGGCACGGTGATCCCGGTGGATGGGGGATTGCGGAGGTATCAGTTCTAAGGCGTCGGCTCCTGAATCCGGTCAGCCCGCGACAGCATGCCGTGTCCGCTCTGCTCTCGCGAAGGCCGGAGCCGGTCTTCGCGTTGATCTTCTATTCTATGATCTCGTCTGCCATCACCAGGACCCGCTCTGGGATCACCAAATTCATCTCCTTCGCGGTTTTCAAGTTGACGGCAAAGACAAACTTCGTTGGCTGCTCAACGGGCATCTCCGCCGGATTCCCGCCTTTGAGAAGACGCTCTACGTAATAGGCTGCACGGACAAATATGCTTGGAACATGAGGTCCATACGACATGAGGCCGCCGCGCGGAATGTACGTATTGACCTGATACACGGCAGGCAAATGATACTTCATCGCAAGTGAAGGCAAGTTCGGTCGTGGCGGATCAGCGAGGACGTACGCTACGTCACAGTTCGCTTCCCTCATGCCAGAAAACGCCTTCTCTATGTCCTCCGGATTTGGAGCTACGAAGCTTTCGGCGGCGATACCGATCGCGTTGGCTGCGCGAATTGCAGTCGCGGCGAGTGGCGGATGTGTGGGATTGGCGGAGCTGAGTATGCCGATCTTTCGCGCCCCCGGAAAAACCAGGCGAACGATGTCCAACGTCTTAGCCGTGAGATCGTCGAACATATTGGCGATACCCGTGATGTTGCCTCCGGGATGCGAAAAGGATTTCACGAATCCTGAGCCAATCGGATCGGTTGACGGCGCCATTACGATCGGAATTGTCGCCGTCAGTTTCTGAGCCGCGGCGACGGCAGGTGTCGCCTCGGCGATGATCACATCAGGGTCAAGCGCGATCACCTCTGAAAGCAGCCTGGGTAACTCGGCATAGTGTCCTTTCGCTTCGCGAAAATCGATGATCAGGTTCTTGCCCTCAACGTAACCATCACTCCGTAGCGTGTCCCTGATCCAGCCCTGGATTGCGCTTCCTGCGCCGGAGGTCACCAAAGCGACGCGCTTCGGCCGGGCGGTCTCGGCCAGGACGCGTCCCGCCATCCCGCAGAGAGCAATGCTCCCTGCCAGGAACTCCCGACGTGTCGCGGCCCATCGCATGAAATGACCCCAATCGACTTCGAGCCAATATCGTCTCCGCCTTGCCGGCTGACTTCACGGTTTGACGTAACTCCAGCCTTGCTCCTGCAGCTCGATGACGCGGACGACACCGGACTTAACGACCGTTGCCTGTGGGATCAAGTTGATGTCCTTGTTCTCCGCCTTGCGCATGTTTTCCTGGGTGTTGCCGCAGGCCTTGAAGGAGATTTCGGGATGGCTCATCGCGAGCACCTCGATGCGCGGCTTTACCGGCGAAGTATCGTCGCGCAGCATGTGAAGGCCGGGACCAAAGGTGACGACCTCGATCGACACGGGTTCGCCGAGGTCGCGGTAGTATTGGGCGACGTTGGTCGCATTGTTGAGTGCGAGGTTCATCATCGCTGGTTCGTTCGAATTGACCTGCAGTATCAGCTGATGCGGCTTCTTGACGATCCCGGGTTTCGCCGCCTGGGCCATCGCTGCCCGGTTCGCAAGGTCCTGCTTGTTCGTGCGCTTCTGCGCCGGCTTGCTCGCCTGCTTATGTCGACCCGAATGTTTCTGGTTGCTCGCCTCACTCTTCTCGCTCGCCTGCGGGACCAACAGGTTGCCTTGCTCCGCCCGCGCGTTTGGTCCGACCAGAATCAGCATCGCTACGCCGCTGATGACTGCCATCGCCAATTTCGGATTGATCATCTCGTGTCTCCCGTTCCCTGACCATCACCTTTCCGGTCTGGCGACGGCATGTGGCCATTTGCATGCAGCCCCCATTTTTTCGCGCACGTTCTTGAATCCGTTGAGCGGAAACTGTCCCTCCTGCACCGCGCCCGTGCGGGTGGAAAGACGCACAACGATGTGACCGTCGTCGGGTAGCGATCTCAGCAACTGCACGACGTCCCCCCCGAAAGCCACGCCGGAGCCGAACGACGGCGAGGCCGCCGTGAGTTGCATTGGCGGCTCCGCATTGAGCCGAAAGGAGATGGCGTATTCATTGGCACTGCGTGACACCGTCGGTCCTCCGACGACGACTTCCGTGCGGCCTTTGCGGCAGTGGATTGCGAGTTGCATCGCGGCGCCGTCCGAGCTGCTGACGGAGGACGCGATGGCGACGACGACCGGCAGATAATCCACAGGCGAGGTCGTCTCGCTGACCATCCAGCCATCATCTGCCCCCCGCCGACCGGGCGGTGGGATCTTGCGTGACAAATCTTGCAGACATTCCAGCCGGGCTGCTCCCGTCATGGCCGAACAAGCCCGAAGTGTTTCCATGGGATCATTCGCGCTTTGCGCGTAGGCAATTCCGCAGGCAACATTGAAGGCGACAGCGAGCGGTGGAACCGCAGTCTTCATGGCCGCGCCTGCGCGCTGCGCGCCTTGCTATCCAACCATTCCTGCGCGGCTTGGAAGCGGGTGAGCCCGGGGACGGTCGCGGCGAGATTGATCGACCGCCATTTCGGATCGAAGCCCGGTGCCTGCAGACGGTCAACGCGCGAGAACAGGTAATCGACAAGGCGCGCCACGCGCTGATAGCGATTCGAACGTGACGGCCAGTTGAAGGCAACGAGAGCTGTCGGCACGGCGATGGTCGAGACCCGCTCACCCTGCTTGATCAGATTGGGATACTCGGTGGCGTCCAGGGTCGCGGGCAGATAATAGTCCTCGAACTTCCTGTCGTAAGCCACCGGCAGAAATTTGAATCCCGTCTCCCAGCGGCCGCGTACAAAGGCATCGACGGGTTTCGACGTGATGAACACGACGGCCGACATCTCGCCTTTGCGCATCTGTTCCAGGGCAACCTGGTGCGGAATGAATGTCTTTTCGACATCGATGCCGAGACGGCTGAAGATCAGCGGTCCCGAATACGCCGCTGCGGTACCCTGGGTATTGAAGTTCACCTTCTTGCCGGCAAGATCCTGCAGGCTGGTGATCTCGGGCCGCACGAAAATGTGCAGCTCGGACGGGAAGAGATTGAGCAGGTACGTGATGCGACTTTGGATCTGCGGCACCTGAATCTTGTATTCATCGAGCGCGTCGGAATTGATGATGGCGGTATCGACACCACGCAAATAAAGCAACGCATTGAGATTGTCGGTGGCCCCCCGCGTGACGATCGGCAGAAGATGCATATCTGCGCCATCGTCGACGACGCGGGCCATTTCCGCGGCAAGGCGGATCGGTGCGCCCTCGAGCAGACCGCCGGCCAGCCCGACGGTCCAGGCGTTCATCCGGTCCTTTTCCTTCTCCTGCGGGAGGGGTCGCCGAACGAGCTGCGCATCGGCCTTGGCATTCCTCGCGGTTTGGGCTTCCAGGGAAGCCGTCTGAAGCATCATCGCGACCGGCATCAACCCGGCGAGCAGCAACAACGAGAGTGACTTTGGCAGCTTGTTCATGTCGTCCCCTTCTCGATCAGCCAGCGCAACCTTTCGTCCCGCAGGACGGCAACACGTCCATTCTCAGCGATGCAGCGCATCGAGCCGTTCCTTGGCGCCGGGAATTCCGCCCCTTTGCGCCTTCGCGTAGAGCTCTCGCGCCTTGGCCGCTTCACCGCGCGTTCCATAGGTCCCCCAGGCGGACAGAACCGCGGGATCATATGTCTCCGCGAGCATGAAGCTTGCCTGCGCAATGCCCTTCTCGGCCGCGAGCTCGAGTACAATCCGCGCCGCACCAATATTTCCCTGATCGAGCAACGCCCTGGCGCGCGGGATCAATCGGGCCTCCGCCTCGATCTGGTTTGCGGCTGTCGGCGTCTCCGCGACAGTCACGTCCACGTGCTGCGTCGTCGGCAAGATCGCGCCTTGGAATGTTTGCCCCATCGTGAGGCGTACATTGGCAAGGCTCCATGCCGATGCGCGGTCTCTTTCCCGAGCTTCGCTTCTGCTCCGCTCCCGTTGCAGCGACTGCCGCAGTTCGGCAATCTCCCGGCTCGCGGCCTCTCTCTGCTGCGAGATCGCCTCGTTCGCCTCGCGCAATTGCGCGTTCCGGGTTTCGATCTCATGGCGCGCTTCGGCAAGGTCCCTCGCCAGCGCGGCCGCATGTGCCTGGGTCTCTTCGAGAGCGCGGCGTTGTTGTTCGTCATTGGCCGCCGCCGCTTTGGCCTCGGCGACGAGGTCGGCGTTCTTCTGCTGGGCATCCTGCAAGGACTGCCGCAGCTCCGCGGTTACCCGCTCCGCCGCCTCGCGTTGCTCCGCGGCTGCAGCTGAAGCTTCCGATCCGCGAGGCATTGCGGCAAGTTCGCTCGCGAGTGCGGCAGCACGTGATTGCGCCTCCTGGCGTTGCTGCTCGGCGCTCGCCGATGCGGCCTGCGCGGCGTTGGCCTGCCTCACGAGGAGGGCGCTCCTTTGCCGCTCCTGCTGCAGAGACTGCTGAAGTTCTGCGATCTCCGCCGCCGCCGCATCTCGCTGCTGCGCGGCCACATCGTCCGCGTTGCGCGATTGTGCGGTACGGGTGTCGATCTCGCCGCGGGCTCCGGCAAGGTCGTTCGCGAGCTCGACGCCGCGGGCCTGCTCCTGTTGGAGGGATTTCCGCAGCTCCTCCGCGGCCACTTCCGCCGTGCGCGTCCGCTGGACCGCCTCGTCAAGCTCCTTGCGCGCCTCGACCAACTCATTGGCGAGTGCTGCACTGCGCGGAGCGTCTTCGTCCAGCCGCCGCTGGACTCGCACCACGCTTGCCGGTTCCGCTTCCACCAGGGCTCCGGTCGCTTCGCGCTGAAAGACTGCCGGCGATCCGGTCGTGATGTCAGGCCGCTGATCGAGGCTGAGGGCGCGCTCGCCACCGGCGCGCGTCACTTCCGGACGGGGCTGCGCGTCGAATGGCCTGAGCACACCGAGCAGGGAAGCCCCGACGAAGATGGCGGAGATCAGAATTGCAGCCGCCACGAACGAACTGCCCGATCGTTCGTCCCCTGGATCGACATCCTCGGTTGCGAGGTACCAATGGATGGGCGCACCGTTGATTGGTGAGCCGTCCTGCCAGACCCATTTGCCCGCCTCGGGTGACCAGTGGCCGACCTCGACAGCACCGGTCGCATCTTCCAGCCAGATGTCGTCTCCATTCTTCGGTGCAGTATCAATCGGTCGGCGCATGTATCACGCCTCTCTTGATAGCAGCTCCAATGGAACGGATGGCCCAGCCTGTTCGCATGGTTGCAATACTCGACAAGAACACGCATAGATCGAAACGACGTCAGGGCGGCGCGCGCCTCGAATATTTAATTTATTGAATATATAATTTCATATAAAATTAACCCTTTGCAAAGTCAAATTAAATCGTCCGGTGTCGGCGCAGCCGGCACCGGGGAGCGTCCCCGAAATCGGCCCAAGTTGGGTCAGTGCCGGTGGCAGACGGAGCATGCAGGGCCCGTTCATCGCTCCGCTTCGAGAGGCTGCGATTTGCTCACTGCGCGGGCAAGCTGGTCAGCGCCTCTTCGTTTTGGGCGCTGCAGGCGGCGTCGGCATCACCGCCGTTCAAGTTGAAAGTTGCTGGGCGCACGCGTGATCGCGGCGGCATCGACCGAAGACAACCGCAGGTTTGCGATCAGGTTCGGCGCGGACGCCGCTCTGGACGATACGGCTGAGGTGAAGCGACGAACTCAATGAGTTGACAGGCGGTCACGGCGCCTGATGCATCGACATCGCTATGGGCTTCGACAACTCAAACATGTATTATGGCGGCAGTGGCCGGTGCGGATCCGCCGTGCCTGGCCTTCACAGGCGAGCCGGGGTTCACCACGATGGACAAGCAGCCCCTGGAAGCCGCGAACGGCGCACGCCATCGTTTGACGGTGCTCTTCTCAGATCTGGCCGGCTCCACTGTTTTAGGCAGGGAAATGGAGGCTGAGCATTATGCCGAACTCTTGAGCCAGTTGCGAGATATCTGGCGTCGGTCAGCAGCCAAGCATGGCGGCCGCGTGATCAGAACGCAGGGTGACGGCGCTCTTATCATCTTTGGTTACCCCCTATCCAGCGAGGATGACGGCCGGCGAGCGGCAGAGGCAGCCCTCGACATCCACGAATGGGTTGGCCAGATACGGCACGACGCCTTGCCCGTTTCTTCTCTGCCGTTGCAAATGCACTCGGGGATTCATGCAGGCACGTTGCTACTCACGGAAGGCGATATCGAGTCCGGTCGGCTGGATCTGATCGGCGATGTGGTCAACACAGCGGCCCATTTGTCGCATCATGCCGCTGCCGGCCAGATACTTACCAGTCTAGGCGCGCTTGGCCGATATGAGAATTTCTTCAGGCTCGAGCAGCACAAGGCGGATTTCGGTATCGCGCTTGGAGTCCAGAACGTACGCGTCATCGGCGGACGAAGTCCAACCCTAGGGAGCTTCGAGGAAGCCACTGCTCGCGGCTTGACGCCCTTCATAGGGCGCGAAGTGATCATGGGCCTCTTGTTGGATTTCCTCGAAGCAAGACAGCCAAACCCGGCACGTTGCGCCGTAGTCGTCGGTCGCCCCGGCCTCGGCAAGACGCGCCTGCTCGAGAACATCCTACGACAGTATGACGGCAGAGCCACCACGCTGTTGCGCGGCAGTTGCGAGAGCTATCTCGGGGCCGAGGTCTTGCAGCCCTTCCTGCAGATATTGCGGGCTTTGCTCCGAGCACAAGCGGAAAAGCCGGTAGCCGGGGCGACAAAATCCGTCCGGGATGTGCTGCAGCCTGCCCTGGCAGAATTAGGCCCGCGCGCCGAAACCATCCTTGGCCTGATATCGGATAATGCCGAAGGCGCCGGTAGCCGCTTCGCCGCCGGTCTCTTGATCGGCGATCTCACGGCGTTCTTTACCGCCATCGCAGCCAAGCACCCCGTGGTGCTCGTGATCGATGATTGGCAGTGGGCCGATGACGCGAGCCGCCAGTTGCTGGAAGCGTTGCTACGGGCACCCCATGGTCCTCGTGTTCTTCTGGCCAGCCGTCCCCGCGAAGACGGCACTGCCTGGATTTCCGGCGCACTGCATCTCACGTTGGAGCCGTTCAAGGGATCCGAAACGGACCTCGCCGCGCGGCGCTGGTTGCCCCAGGCCGACCCCTTCCTGATTGCCCGAATTCACGACTATGCAGGTGGCGTGCCGCTGTTCATTGAAGAACTCTGCCATTCGGTCTCTGCCGGAAACCTCGACTCATGGGAGGGCCGCGGTACGCAAGGCTGGGTCGGCACACTGGTGGCCTCGCGCCTCGATCGCCTACCGCCAGCGCAGGTGGAAGTCGTGCGTGCAGCGGCGGTCATAGGCAACGCCGTGCCGTTCGGATTGCTGGTTTCAGCTTGCGGCGGCGCACCCGATGAGACGACGTTGAGAGCGTTGGCGGACGCGGATTTTCTTTATGTTGACCCGGCGGGCACCGGACTTCGCTTCAAGCACGGCATCACCCGGGACGCCGTGTATGATACCATCGGCCTGCGCCAACGGCGCGCTTTGCATGAACGCATCGAAGCCGCGCTTCTGGCGCGCTCCGAACAAGCCGATCGCGAAGACACGTTCGAAGCCCTGGCCTACCACTCTCGCGGCGCGGGCCACTGGGAAAGCGCAGCTCATTACGCCGAACGCGCCGGTGACAAGGCCATGGCCGCGTTCGCGCTGGACCGCGCGCGCGAACAGTACCTCGTCGCCATGGAGACGCTGGACCGCGTGTCCAATCGCACCCGCGCCCAGTCTTTGCGCTGGTGCCTTTTGGTCAACAAGCTGGGTATGGCCAGCATTTTCGATCCGCTTTCGTTGACGGGCGACCTCACCAATTTCGAACAAGCAGTGAAGCTGGCGCACTCGCTCGGCGACCCGAACACGATGTCGCGCGCACATTACTGGCTCGGATACATGTGCTACGCCTTCGGACGCTTCCGGGAGGGCGAGCGCCACTCACGGCGCGGACTGGAGTTGGCGCACGAGGTCGGGGACGGGCGCTTGGCGGCTCAAATCGAAGCTTCACTGGGACAGGTACTCGCTGCCACCTGTCACTACGAAGAGGCGGTTGCGCTGCTGGACGCCGCCGTGTCAGCCAAGCAGCAGCGCAGCCGGTCGGGCGGCAGCATCGCCGTCGGCTCGGCCTACGCACTCTCGTGCAAGGCGAGCGTGCTCGCCGATCGAGGCGAATTCGAACATGCGGGTGTTTGCCTTGATGAGGCAATGAGCTTGCTCGGAGAATCGATGCATCCGGTGGCCAATTCCGTGCGCAATTGGGTGGCGGTCTCTCTGGTCTGGCAAGGACGCTGGGAGGAAGCAGAACGCGTCGCGGCCGAGAGCGCGCGAATTGCCGAGAATACTCATGCCCTGCTGCTTCTGGTCGTTTGTCGTGCGGCCGCCGGCTTTGCTCGTTGGGCGCGGACGAGGGAGCCGGCAGGTCTCCAACAACTGCGCGATGCGGTCCATTGGATAGAAGCGCGCGGTGGCAAATTCTACTCCTCCCTTTACTACGGCTGGCTGACCGAGGCCTGTGCCACGGAGGGCGACATCGTCAATGCAAGACGATACGCTGCTCACGTCTTGCGTCGCACGCACGAGGGCGAGCGGCTCGGCGAAGCGGCAACATGTCGAGCCCTGGCGCGACTGGCCGCGGCACGCAACGATTTCGCTACCGGCGAGCGCTGGATGCAGCGGGCAGACCGTTCCGCGAGGCTGCGCAACTCCCTGCGCGAAACCGCATTAAACCAAACTGTTTTGGCCGAAATCCAAGCTCGTCGGGGCAACGCCGAAAGGGCGCGCCTGACAATGACTGAGGCGGCCTCGAAGCTGCAGGCACTCGATATGTGCTGGCACGCGACGCAGGCGAATCGCTGGCTGGAATCCGGCTGATCAAGCGGTGATGACGAGCTCCCTCAGCTTCGCGGCGATCACCGCTGCCAGCACGTCGAAGCCCTCGTCGTTGGCATGCAGCTCGTTGTCCCAGAGCGTTGCGTAATTCGCCGGGTCTCCGAAGCGCTCGGCTAACTTCCCGGTCAGGTTGACGTGATAGATCTTTCGATGGTCATCCGCCAAACGCGCAATCATGTCGTTGAGCCGATTGATCAAGCGCCGCATGACCTCTCTGGCCCGTGTCAGATCCGCACTGCCGGTCGGGAAAGCGGGGATGTTGTAGCCGCGCTGGGCGAGGATGGGCTGAATCCACGGACCCGCAAAAACATGACCTCCGAAATCCAGGAGGGGGCGGCCGTCAGGGATCGGATGATCGTAGCCGTGAATCAGGATTGGAATGCTGGTGACCGACCGAACAGCGTCGATGATCTTCTCATAGTATCCGCGCAGTTCCATGTCGATGAATTTATGAACCTCTGTCTCGACAACCGCATCCGGGTCTGTTGACTGCGTCAACAACCTGTATAGCGGGGCCGGCTTCGGAGGATTCGCGAGCAGGTCCGGGGTGACCACGTCATTGCCGCCACCGCCGAGCAGCAACGCCCTCGGCGGATTGGCTCCCGGACTCAAAAGAAACGCTTTCACTTGGGCGAGATAGTCCTCGTCGGCCATTTGGGCCAGCCGCATGCCTGGGCTCGCGGCGTAATCTCCACCGACAAAACTGTATCCGAGTTTACGAAGGGAGGAAGCTAGATCACTCCAACGCTCGATGTCGCACAACCAGGAATCGCCTATCGTCATCAGCGGCGCCGCCAGGCTTCGGTTACGCTCGCCGCGCAACTGGAAAGCTTGAGCATCTCTGAAACGAGCAAGGCGCTGGGCTCGATACATGACATCGGCGCGGGTGCGGGCTGTGGTCGCAGGTCGATCCCCGCGGGGCTCGAAACGTCCATCCAGCGACAGCGTCAGCGGACCGGGCCCAGCCCGCAGCGGGAGTGGCGATTCCACCAGAGCGCTGAAAAAGCCCAGCATCACGGCCAGGGCCGGGTCTGCACCGGGGCAAGCATGTGTCGGATGCGAAGCCGCTCTGCGGTTTCCGCCAAACGACTGATAAAGCCCGGACGTTCCCTCCTGAAGACTTTGCTGAGTTGCGGAGATCGCGCTCAGGACGACGATCTCACCACGCGCAACGTTCACCCGATCGGGACCTTCGCCTATCGTGTGCGCGACCGCTGCGGTTCGCCACAGCACGTCGGGCGCCGTGCGCAGTTGCATCGCCGGGATGAAGTCGGCGCCGAGGCGGCTGCAGGCGTTCACGAAACCAGAGGCCTCGGATCCGCCAAGCCGCGCGCGCAGTTTCCACAGGTTGCCCTCGCGCAGCCACTCGTTCAGTATCCGCAGGACATTCCCGTTGACCGTAGGAACGAACCCGATCACGGCTCCGATAAGTGTGCGTGCCGCGAAATCGAGATCTCGGCCCGGTTCGGACTCCAGTATCGCTCGCGCTATGGGCGCATCGATGTGCGGATGAGCACGCAAGAAATCCTTCATCGCACCGCGCAGGAAGACGCCATGCTCCTCGCCGATCTCCTTCACTTCCTGCCCCGGGCGCGGCTGAAAGAAATAGCGCGAAGGCGCAATGAAATGACCAGGGTAGTTCGGCGGTTCACCAGGCTTCCAATCCCAGCGGAAACCACTGCGGAAGAAGAAATTGCCGTCCTGAGAAAGCCCGAACCAACTCTCGCAGAAATCGGCTAGCAGCGGGTCGACAAGCTCTCGCACGTCCAGCGTCAGGTCCCAGGTCGGTTCTCCGTCGTCCCTCGCGTAGTCCTTGGCCTCATCGACCAGCGCTTGCAGGGCAATCGCAGTTGACTCTCGTGCCTTCCTGAACGCCGCCTCCTTGTCGAGAGCCATGATGGCGCCGTTGCAGGCTGCGGAGTCGCGACTATAGGCCGGATCGTGAGCATCAAGCCCGAGATAAATCTCTCCAAACGATTCGTGCATGCGAGGCAGATAGCCGTTCACCGACAGGCTTCCGCTGGTGTTCAGCAACGCATCGTCGTAAAGCTTTCGCTCCGCGACGAGAACCCCAAACGGGGTTTTCAGCACGCCACCGTGACGCTCGCGAATCGCCGCCCAGATCGACGCTGTGGTGAAATCGGTGGCCACGTCGGGATCTTCGAGCGCCGTCTTCCAAGCGGTGATGGCCTCCTGCGCACCGAGGCGCTTTTCGATGCTCTGCAACCGGTTGATTTCTGCCTCGCCCTGCGCCGCACTCCAGGACACGGTCGATCGGCGGCCTGGGGTCTCGGCGGCGCGCTCTTGCAGCATCGAGAGCGCGGTCTTGGAGGGCGCGAACAAATAAGCTCCCCACTCCAGCCGGACGAACGGACGAGGTTCGTCGTGAAGCTTGTCGGATCCGTCAAGCGCGACTCGAACGGTCTTGCCCTGATCATCATAGCGAAAGTAACGGCGCCGGCCGGCTTCGGCCAAGCCTGTGAGCGGGTCGCTCGATCCCGAATACGACCCTGAACTGTTGCCGCCGCTAAGCCAGCGCTGCAGGAGCTCGAACTGCTCGCCGAGGCTGGAATTGTAGGCCATGAATATCAGGCCACGTTCCTGATCGAGACTTGCGGGGTCTGCCGCGTCGACCGCAGGTCCATAGGACATGCCGCGACGAACGATGCGCGGTGGCCGACTGCCTTTCGCAGGCATCGTGGTCCGCGGATTGGCCCGCCGAATGTGTGCATGGAGAGGACACTCCGCGCCCGATCGGTCGTTGTTGAAATGGAAATTGTTGGACTGGGGATCCACAGCATCCGCTAACGGCTGTCCGGCCTTCGGGGTGCCGCCGGGCCATCGGCCCATCATTTTCGCCTTCAACTGGTCACGGGTCTGCGGATGGCCAGCGGCTGTCGTGTCCGTCACGGCATCGCCAAGGCACTTGTCGAGCGCAGCAACGTCCTGGCGCAGCTTCCGTATCACGAGAAAGCTTCCGTCCTTGAGCAGCGCCCTGACACGATCCGGCCCTTCGGTTAAGGGGCTCACCTTGTCGGCGAGATTTGGATAGCCGCACAGCAGCTCGCCGAGATGGATTTGATTGGAGAAGCGATCGCCCGCCTTGCTCTTTTTCAGTACCGGGTCGGAATTGCTGTCGACGAAGCCGAAGTGCTCCTGAAACTCCCCCTTTTTATTGCGTTGCCGCTGCATCCACTGCAGCGACAACGGCTTGACGTTGGCCTGGTCGCCAACAAGATCTTCCATCGCTTCCATAAGCTTAGCTCTCGGCGCCATCGCCGAGACAGTGGACGTAGCTCGCAGCCTGACCTGCAACACCGCATGAACTGCGCTCAGGTCGATGCGCGGCGCCCGATCATTTTCACTGAGATCCCGCGCAGTCACCCCATCGTCCCAGTTCAGCGCCGGCAGTCGCCAACGCCTCGGATGGTTGGTTCGTAGATCGCCCAGGACGCCCGCCCGGCGCTCCATTCCTTGTACGAACTCTTCGGGAAGTTCGCGGACTTCGTCATCGGAAAGGCCGGCAGCACGCAAACCTTCGACTGTGAAAGCGATGTTGATCGCGATCCCGCCGGGCTTCACCTGGTCCGCCTCTGACGTGACGTGCAGCTTCTCCAGGAACTTGGCCAAACCTGTCGGCGAGGCAAATTGCACCAGTAGCAGACAGCCGTAATCGGAGTCGGGATAGCCTTGCAGAATGCCACCTTGCACATTGTCCGCATTCTGCAACGGCGGTTCGTCCGGCAATGGCAGAGGGAGAGACTTCCGCACGTCGGGCACGTCGGGAGCCCTCGCCAGCCAGCGCATGGCCTCCGGAAAGCGTTTGACGGCACGTTTGATGCCCAATTGATACGTGCTTGAATAAGCCAACATGCGGTCGAATTCCGGCAGTAACTCGTGCGCGGCGCGGTGCAGGATCACCCCATCCGGAGTGTTCGGCGGATACAGATCCACCAATCGATAGAGTCCGACGAGGGCACGGACGCCTTGACGGAACGGCGGCCGGCCGGCTTCCTCGACCCTCAGCGGCTTGCCAAATCCGGCATTGGTAGGATCGATGCCGGCCATGCCGTTAAATGCGAAGATGGATCGCTCGGCGATTTCTTCCGTTGTGGGAATCCTGATGCCCGTCACCCGGGGCTCGGCGGAATCGCCGGCTTCACGCCGATAAACTCGCTCCTCCATCTGAAGATAGCGGATATCGTCGACCGTCAGGCTCGGCTGGGCAGAGAGGAAATACGCATCACTCTGCGCTTGCTTGAGCCAAATTCCCCACTTTTCATAGCTGTTTTCGTAACCGAGAACGTAACCCTCGGTATTGCAGAAAACGAGATCGAGTAGCCGCGTGACCTTTTGCCAGATGATGCGGATATAGGACTCCCAGGCGCCGTCAAACGTCACCGTGAGCAGTACCTTGTCTTCGGGCTCCAGAGCACCGTCTTTGGATTCGAGGACGGCAATGCCGACAGAATGAATGCATCCGACGCGCTGGACTGCGTCAGACAAAATACGGGCAAGCTCATATTCGAAACCACCTACGCGGCCGGCTTGAAGCGTCCGCAATACGCGCTTGACGCGCGTCTTGTAAGTGACCGCATCAAGAGATGGAACCAACCCCTTTTTTATCGGTGCGAGAACCCTGAAATCGGATGTGCCGGCTAGGTTGCCCGTCTTGATCTGCAAATCTCTACGCATGTGATGCGCTTTCGTGAGAGGAAAAGCAGAATTGGAAAGTGAGCAGTATAGAACCGAGTTGCTGTTCGCGTCATGTGAAGTGGATCACAGGTGCCCGTTAAAATCGGCGGCCGCTGACCAGTCGACGTCACATCTGCCAAGCGCGCAACAAATGCCGCGCAATTCAGCTCCCTATCATGGAGCGGAGAGCGCGCGTTGGAATATACACGCCGGTCTCAAGATAGCATTTTGCCGGTGTTTTGCCCGACGTGTCAACGCGATCGCTGCAAGGAACGTCGTCGCGACGCGGTTCGAAAAACCCTTATCGATCAAGCCCATCTCTACTGTGCATGGGGTTGTTTTTCGACTTTTTGTTTTGGGCCCCAGGAAAAAAGCCGAGCGACAGGCGGCCGCATCACCTCACTCCGCCTGCAGGATCTCCGCGATCGCGGCCCCAGCCGCGATCGTGCCGAGCTTGCCGCCGACGTCGCGCGTCGCCCTGCCCTCGCCGATCGCCTTGGCCACTGCCGCTTCGATCGCACGTGCGGCCTCCTCATAGCGCACAGCCCCGCTCCTCTCGCCGTGCCAGGCCAGTAGCAAGGCCGTCGACAGGATCAGCGAGACTGGATTGGCGACGTCTTGCCCGGCGATGTCGGGCGCGGAGCCGTGCGCGGCCTGCGCCATGGCGTAAAGATCGCCGACATTGAGTGAGCCGCCGAGGCCGAGGCTGCCGGAGAGCTCGGCGGTGAGATCGGACAGGATGTCGCCGAACATGTTGGTGGCGACGATGACGTCGAAGCGATCGGGGTTGCGCACCACATGCGCCATCATGGCGTCGACCAGGATGTCATCGACGGTGAGACCGGGATACGCGTTCGCCGCCTCGCGGCAGATGTCGAGAAACATGCCGTCGCCGATCTTGAGCACATTGGCCTTGTGCACGATGGTCAGATGCCTGCGCCGCTTCATCGCGAGGCGGCAGGCGGCGTGCGCGATGCGCTCGCAGGACGCCCGCGTGATCCTTCGCAGCGAGATCGCGACGTCTGGTGTGACCAGCATCTCGCCGCTGCCCTGCTCCATGTTGCGGTCGGCGTAAAACCCTTCCGTGTTCTCGCGCACCACGACGAGATCGAAATGCCCGCATCGCCCGGGCCGGCCGGCATAGGTGCGCGCGGGCCTGACATTGGCATAGAGATCGAGGCTCTTGCGGAAATGCCTAGACGGATTGATCTCGCCATGCGCCTCGTCCTTGAAGTCGAAGGTGGCGGTCGGCCCCAGGATCAGGCCGTCGGCGGCGCGGACGATGTCGAGCAGTTCGGGGCGCACCGTCGTGCCTGATAGCTTCAGGCTAGCATGGCCGACCGCGTGCTCCTCGAGGCGCAGATCGAGCTGGAAGCGCTCGGAGGCCGCGCGCAGCACGCCCGATGTCGCGGACGTGATCTCGGGCCCGATGCCGTCACCGGGCAGAACGACGATTTGCATGGCGATCCCCTGAATTGCATCGGCCGGCGCGATCATACGCCAGCGCCCGGAATGATCGCCTGACCTTCGCGCATACACAGCATGCAAGCATATGCCTGTGGCCGGCGGCCCGGCCGTAGTACATGCCGAAAGCCCCTCAGCCACGCCGCCGGAGCAACGCGCAAGGCAATGACAATAAGGCCATGACAACAAGGCAATGACAATCACGTTACCTGCCGCCGCGCGCGAGCCCGACCACACCATGTCCGATGGCTTGCCGGCCGCGCAGCGGCGCTGGGCCATTGCCGCGATCTTCACCGCGCTGGCGATGGCCTCGCTCGACACCGCGATCGCCAACATCGCCCTGCCCGCCATTGCCGCCGATCTGCGTGTCACGCCGGAGCAGTCGGTCTGGGTCGTCAATGTCTACCAGATCGCGCTGGTGGCGACGCTGCTGCCGCTCGGGGCGCTGGGCGAGATCGTCGGGCACCAGCGCATCTATCTCGGCGGCCTGATCCTGTTCACCATCGCCTCGCTGCTCTGCGCGGTGGCGTGGTCGCTCGACAGCCTGCTCGTCGCGCGCACACTGCAGGGCCTCGGGGCCAGCGGCATCATGAGCGTCAATACGGCGCTGGTGCGCTTCGTCTATCCGGGCCGGATGCAGGGCCGCGGCTTCGGCCACAACGCGCTGGTGGTCGCGACCGCCTTCACCTTCGGGCCGTCCATTGCGTCGGCGATTCTCGCGCTCGGCCCGTGGCCGTGGCTGTTCGCCGTCAACATCCCGTTCGGCCTCGTCGCGATCGGCATCGGCTTTGCGATGCTGCCGAAGACGCCGCGCGCCGATCACGGTTTTGACTTTCTCGGCGCGCTCCTCGCCGCGGCCTGCCTTGGCCTGTTCATCACCGGCATCGGCAGTGCCGCGCATAATCTGTCGCCCGTTGTCGTGGGCATCGAGCTGGTCTCCGCTCTCGCGCTCGGAATCATCCAGACGCGCCGCCATGCCGACCATCCCGCGCCGATGCTGCCGATCGATCTGTTCAGCCGGCCGATGTTCGCGCTGTCGGCGGCAACGGCCGTGTGCTCCTTCGCCGTGCAGGGTCTCGCCTTCGTTTCGCTGCCGTTCTACTTCGAGGACGTGCTCGGGCGCTCGCAGGTCGAGACCGGTTTCTTCATGACGCCATGGCCGCTGGTGGTCGGCATCATGGCGCCGATCGCCGGGCGCCTCTCCGACCGCCACGCGGTCGGCCTGCTCGGCGGCATCGGCCTCGTGCTCCTCGGCCTTGGCATGGCGCTGCTCGCGATGCTGCCGGCCAACCCGGGCATTCCTGATATCGTCTGGCGGATCATGATCTGCGGCATGGGGTTCGGCTTCTTTCAAGCGCCGAACATGAAAGCGCTGATGTCAAGCGCGCCGCCGCATCGGAGCGGCAGCGCGTCGGGCATCGTCGCCACCGCGCGCCTGACCGGGCAGACCACGGGCGCGGCGCTCGCCGCAGCCTGCTTCGCGCTCGCGGGCCACGACGGCGCCACATTGGCGCTGGCGCTCGGCGCAGGCTTTGCCGCGCTCGGCAGCGTGATGAGCTTCCTGCGACTGGCGGTGAAGTAGCGCTTTCGCGCGCTTCATCAGCCAGCCTTCACAGAGCTTTCTGCACGATGGGACGACTCACGACTGCCGCAGCATCGAGTGGCTCGCATTTGATCGTCCGTGTCAGCCTTGGTGGCCCCTTCCAGCCCGCGGTATCGCTCACGGGCACAAACGTGCTTCCTTGCGGAGTCAGGATGATCGGCTCCGACTTCAGGCAGAGATCAGGAAATGCGATGCCGTGGCCGCCGCCTTTGGTGAATCGCCCGACCAGCATCTGGGATGCCTGCATCCTCGTCGCCGGCGACGCCCGCATGGTGCGGTCGGGGTCGAACGCACGGTAGCACGGCCAATCGGTATGGTTCGGTTCGAACTCATAGACGATCCGGCACGCCGCTCCGGCCGATTTCACGAACGGCGTATTCGAAGGCGCCGCGGCATCGCGTTCGAAAACCAGGGTCTGCAGCGTCAACGCTTCCGTCGTCGCACCGGACACGTCTGGCTTGCCCCGTTCGACCTCTATTTCCCCACGCGAGAACACCAGCTTGGTCCTGGGTCGTGCATCCCTGGTCTCCAGCACCAGCGTGGGCCTCTCCGCCCATGAGCGATCCAGGTCCACCTCACCGTTGCCCATCAGCAGCCGCACATTGCCGACGGAGGGGTTGTCCTTGGCGAAATCGATCATGCGAAGGTGCACGCTCGACTTCGACGCCGCGAGGCTCAGGAATCGCAGGTCGTCCGCCTTGCGCGTGAGCGGCATCATCGGATCGAAGCGATCGTCGATGTTGAACCGGACGATCTTCTTCAGCTTGGCCGAGAGAGGCCCTTTGGCGGCGAGCGGCGGTGCAACGTCGATCACGATCAGGGCGCCGCCGGGCGAAAAGGTATTGCCAAAGGCGCGCTGCCAGGCGGCGGTCAGCGGCGAGTCCGTCCGCTGTTCGATGTCCCGCGCGAAATAGATCTGCTGTCCGGGGCGAACCAGCGGAAAGTTCTGAAATGCGCCGAGCGCCGCGCCCTTGCGGACCTCCGGCTCAGGGAAGGTGACGCATTTGGACTGGTCGTCATGATCGGACTCCTCGACCTTCCTGGACGCAGAGCGCGAGCAGAAGCTCAGATGGTGCTCTGTCGTCTTCTGTGCGCTGATCGACGTCGCGTAGATGAGATCCGGACTTCCGGGTACCTCCATCGGAAGCGGAGAGGTCGCGAACATGTCGACCTCGACCCGGGTGAGCGACGGGCCCGCATCGCTAGAGCAGAGATCCCGGGTCGGCAAGGTGTTGGTGAGGAGCCGCGCCGCATCGGCGCCGACGATGCAGGATATGCTATTCTCCGGGTTGTTCCGGCTCATCCAGATCAGATGGTCCTTGCCCGCTCCATCGACCAGCAGATGCGGCGCCGCGTGCCGGCGGCGCGGCGGCAACCAGACCGGCATGGTTTCGGACAGCATGGGTTCGCGCTTGAGCAGCGCGTCCGGCAGCCGCGTCACGCCGACCGAGCGCAACTCGGCGCTGACGGCAGTGGGATCGGTGGTCCACTCGAGCACGGGAACACTCGCGCAGGTGATGCAGGTCACGGCCAGATTGGAGCGAAGGTTCTCGAACATGAGAATGACCTGATCAGGGTCATTGCCGTATTTGGCCGGCGCGACTGCCTTGAATGGATGATTGACCACACGGCTGACCAGAAATCCGTTCGACCGCGACGGGTCGGAGTCGAATTCGAAATAGGTCGACCGGTCCCAGCCGCGATAGGCGTCATACCCTCCGAGGTTCACACCTGCCAGAACCATCTTGGAGTCGGTTTGACAGCGCGCTGCGCTGCTCTCCTGAGTGCCGTTTCGTATGTAGACACAGAGTCGAAAAGCCGCATTCTGCAGAATGCGATCGCAATCGTTCTGGTTGTAGCCATAGGTCGCAAGGCCATGGCGATAGCACAGGTCGTGAAAGACGCAGGCCTGCCTGAAGCGCTGCAGGACGAGATGGCGCTTCTGGTTGGAATCCTTCCCGCCGTCGAACAATATGTTGGCCCAGGGCGGCAGGCTACAGTTCAAGCCCTCGCCGCTGCCGCCGATGGTGCTGACGACGTCCGGTGCCGATTGAAAGGCGGTGACGGTGGCGGGCATCTCACCATCGGTGATGTCGTCGACATTCTTGTAGATGGAATCGGTGATGAAGGAAGGCAGATACGTGAAGACCAGCACCGCCACGGCAATCAGCGGAATCGACCAGAGGACCACCTTCCTGAACATGGCTCACCCCCGCTCAAGCTGCCGTCAGTCGCAATGACGGACGTGCACCAGACCTCGCCAATTCGAATGCCCGCGCGGAACTTCCAGACGCCGAAATCGCGGCAGGCCTAGTGTCGTCCTGATGACGATCAGCTTAAGGTTGTTCGGCTGTCAAGCGAGGATCTTACGCGCGACGGCCGTTTTGATTGCCGCAAGGCGGCACGCCCGGCGGCGCATCATAGCGTCGCCAGCGTCCCTCTCGGCTCGCCCTATGTCAGGCCAGATGTCGCGCCTCGGTCGCACCCGCGGCTGCGACGGGACTCGGCATGTGCTCGTCCAGCGCCGCCAGGCGTTCATCGATGGCAGCGATGACCTTGCGCGAGAACGGCCCGAGATGCGCATAGGCCGCGATCATCTGCACGGCAATGCGCGCGGATGACGTGTCGCGCTTGGCGCAGTTCATGAAGGTCTGCCACAAAGGCCCCCGCGCTTCGGGAAGCGCGGAAACCACACGATGCACGGTCTCCATCGCGCCGAGCTTGGCGCGAATGTCCCCTTCCGCGAGTTCGTGGCGCTGCCTGGAACGGTCGAGCAGCGTCATCAGGCGATCGACGCGTCCCGCATAGGCGGCCGGGCTGTAGACGTGCTCCAGCACCCGCTTGTAATCCGTCAGGATATCGCGCAGTGGCCGCACCGGATCGAAGTTGATCCCGGCCGTGCACTGATCGGCGCCGATCGTCGGCGCCACATCGTGGCCCGGGTGTAGCCGGCCTTCGCGCTCGAGACGGCGCGTGAGCTGCGTGTTCGGCAAGGCATAGAGCAGTCCGACCATGCTGACGGGAATCGCCGCCTCTTCGATGAAGTCGATCATGGCGTCCGCCATCGAGACTTTCTCGTTGTCGAAGCCGACGATGAAGCCCGCGGTGACGAGGATGCCGGCGGCGTAGATCTTGTGGATGCTCTCGGCGATGTTGCGCCGCGTGTTCTGCTTCTTCCGCATCGCGACCAGGGTCGCCGGATCCGGACTTTCGATGCCGACGAAGATGCCGAAGAAATTCGCCGCCCCCATCAACTCCAGCAACTCAGGATCGTCGGCGAGGTTGACCGAGGCTTCGGTGGAGAATTCGAACGGATAGCCGTGGGCACGCTGCCATTCTGCGAGCTGGGGCAGGAACAGCCGCAGCGACTTCTTGTTGCCGATGAAATTGTCGTCGACGAAGTCGAGATGACCCCGATAGCCCATCCCGTAGAGCGTATCGAGCTCGTGCAGGATCTGCTCGTTCGTCTTGGTCCGCGGCACGCGTCCGTAGAGCTCGATGATGTCGCAGAACTCGCAGGTGAACGGACATCCGCGGGAATACTGCACACCGAGATAGAGGTAGTCCTCGAACTTGAGCAGGTCGAAACGCGGCACCGGCGTCTTGGTGACGTCGGCCTGGAATTTCGGCGCGGTGAAGACGCCGGACCGTGCGCCGCTGTCCCAGGCCGCGATGAATTCGGCGATCACGCTCTCGGCCTCGCCGAGCACCCGGAAGTCGGCCCGCTCATAGATGTGGGGACTCGAGGTGGGATCGGGACCGCCGACGACCACCGGCTTGCCAGCCGCGCGGCAGAGCTCGATCAGGCGCAGCGTATCGGCCTGCTGCGGCAGCATTCCGCCGGTGAAGACGACGTCGGCCCAGGCGAGATCGTCGTCGCCAAGGGGCGCCGTATTGCAATCGATCAGCCGGACCGTCCAGCCCGCGGGCAGCATCGCGGCGACGGTGATCAGGCCCAAAGGGGCGGCAGGGCGCTTGACGCCCAGCACTTTGCAGGATTCGCCAAAGGTCCAGAAGGACTCTGCCGAGAACAGCGGATAGAGCATCAGTACGTTGGGACCCGACACGTTCATGGAACTCCTGTTGACGGCGGCGCAGTGTACCAAAGCGTCCTCATCTTGCACCCCGGCAAAAGGGACAAACTGTCGCCTCTGCGAAGCGGCCGATCCGGCCCGGAACCCGCGTTCACGGCCCGCGACGTCGTCTCAAGCCGCGGATTGGCGCCCAGCGAAGAGGCATCGATCCGAATCGATCGACAAGGGATGAGGCAAAACATCGCCCCAGTCCATACTCGCATGCGGCCGAGCCATGCATCCCTGTTAGCCCGCGGACTGTTGATTTGAACAGTTCCAGTTTGCCCGACACATTGCGCCCCTGCGTTCAATCGGTGGATTGGGCCAATCAGGGGACTGCGATGGCAAACCTAACAATCAACGGAAAAACCTTCACACTCGACGTCGAGCCAGATACGCCGCTGCTCTGGGCGATCCGTGAGAATGCCGGCCTGACCGGCACCAAATATGGTTGCGGCATTGCACAATGCGGCGCCTGCACGGTTCACATGGATGGCGTGGCGATGCGCTCCTGCGGCGTTTCGGTCAGCGAGGCCGAGGGCAAGAAGATCACCACGATCGAGGGGCTTGCAGCCGCGGATTCGCTGCACAAGGTGCAGGAGGCCTGGATCGCCCAGGACGTGCCGCAATGCGGCTATTGCCAAAGCGGCATGATCATGGCGGTGGCGGCGCTGCTGAACGAGAAGCCGAAGCCGACCGACGCCGACATCGACGAGGCCATCACCAATATCTGCCGCTGCGGCACCTTCCAGCAGGTGCGCGAGGCGATCCACACGATCGCAAGCGCGTAAGGAGCGGCGACATGAACAAGCACGTCTCTCCCAAGATGAATCGTCGTGCCTTCGTCATCGGCAGCGCCACGCTCGGCGCGGGCCTCGCAATCGGGCTCGACATCCCCTTCGGCGGCCCCGCCGTGGTCCGCGCCGCGGACGGCTCGCCTGAGATTGGCGCCTGGGTCGTGGTCAGGCCCGACGACACCGTCGTGATCCGCATCGCCCGCTCGGAGATGGGTCAGGGCTCGCTGACCGGCCTTGCCCAGCTCGTCGCCGAGGAGCTCGAATGCGACTGGACCAAGGTCACGACCGAATATCCGACCCCAGGCCAGAGCGTCGCCCGCAAGCGCGTCTGGGGCGATTTCTCGACCGGCGGCAGCCGCGGCATCCGCTCCTCGCAGGACTATGTCCGCAAGGGCGGCGCCACCGCGCGCGTGATGCTGATCCAGGCCGCCGCCGATGCGTGGAAAGTGCCGGCGTCCGAATGCACGGCCGCCAACAGCGTCATCACCCATGCGCTAACGGGCAGGACGACGACCTACGGCAAGGTCGCCGAGGCCGCGGCGAAGCTGACGCCGCCGGCCGACGTCAAGCTGAAGGATCCGAAGGACTGGAAGCTGATCGGCAAGGGGGTGAAGCGGCTCGATACTGTCGACAAGACCACCGGCGCCATGATCTACGGCGTCGACGTCAAGCTGCCGGGGATGCTGAACGCCGCGATCAAGGACTGCCCGGTGTTCGGCGGCAAGCTGAAGAGCTTCGACGAAGCCAAGATCACCGGCATGAAGGGCGTCAAGAAGGTCGTCAAGGTCGGCGACACCGCAGTCGCGGTCGTCGCCGACACCTGGTGGCATGCCAAGACGGCGCTGGAAGCGCTGCCGATCGTCTGGGACGAGGGCGACAACGCCAAGGTCTCGAGCGCGTCGATTGCGAAATGGCTGGCCGAGGGCCTCGACGACGCGCAGCCGGCCTATGTCGGCAACAAGAACGGTGACGCCAAGGCGGCAATCGCCGGCGCCGCCAAGAAGATCGAAGCCGTCTACAGCTATCCCTACCAGAACCACGCCACGATGGAGCCGATGAACGCCACCGCGCTCTACACCGCCGACAAGTGCGAGGTCTGGTGCGGCACGCAGAACGGCGAGGCGGCCTTCGCGGCGGTGCTGGAGGCGTCCGGCCTGCCGGCCGAGAAGTGCGACGTGCACAAGGTGATGCCCGGCGGCGGCTTCGGCCGGCGCGGCCAGACCGACTATGTCCGTCAGGCCGTCATCATCGCCAAGCAGATGCCGGGCACGCCGATCAAGCTGCTGTGGTCGCGCGAAGAGGATATGGCGCATGGGAGGTATCACCCGATCACCCAGTGCAAGATGACCGGCGCGTTCGACGCCAACAACAATCTGGTCGCGCTGCACTACCGCCTGTCGGGGCAATCGATCCTGTTCTCGCTGCGTCCCGAAGCGCTGCAGAACGGCATGGATCCGGCGGCATTCCAGGGCGTCGCCCAATCCGGCGAGGCCGCGTTCGGCTATTCGGTGCCGAACCTGTTGATCGAGCATGCGATGCGCAACCCGCACGTTCCGCCGGGCTTCTGGCGCGGCGTCAACGTCAATCACAACGCGATCTACATGGAATGCTTCATGGACGAACTGGCCCAGGCCGCAGGCCAGGACCCGCTCGAATTCCGGCGCAAGCTGATGGGCAATCACCCCAAGCATCTGGCGGTGCTCAATGCCGTGGCCGAAAAGATCGGCTGGAGCACGCCGGCGCCGCAGGGCGTCTATCGCGGCATCGCGCAGGTCATGGGTTACGGCAGCTATGTCGCCGGCGCCGCCGAGATCTCGGTGACTGACGGCAGCAAGATCAAGGTGCATCGCATCGTCGCCTCCACCGATCCCGGCTACGTCGTCAATCCGGCGCAGGTGGAGCGGCAGATCGCGGGCTCCTTCGTCTATGGTCTCTCCGCGCTGTTCTACGGCGGCTGCACCGTCAAGGACGGCAAGATCGAGCAGACCAACTTCGACACCTACAACTCGATGCGCATCAACGAGATGCCGAAGGTGGAAGCGGTGATGGTGCCGAGTGGCGGGTTCTGGGGCGGTGTCGGCGAGCCGACCATCGGCGTCGCGGCGCCGGCGGTGCTCAACGCCTATTTCGCCGCGACCGGCAAGCGCATCCGCTCGGTGCCGCTGCGCGACCAGAACATCACCTTCGCATAGAGCATGATCCGAAGAAGTGTGAAGCGGTTTTTCGAAAGTATCATGCTCAAATAACAACACCGTGGCGGCCATACCGGCCGCCGCGGCATTTTCCGGACAAGCCTCATGAATGCGCCGGTGACACGGCGGAATGCCGTCCTCGGCATCACCGTCGCGGCCACATCGCTCGCCGCCCCCTCGATCCTGCGCGCGCAATCGGCGGGCCGCGTCGTCGTGGTCGGCGGCGGCTTTGGCGGCGCGGCTTGCGCCCGAGCGCTGAAGCGCGCTGACGCGAAATTGCAGGTCACGCTGATCGAGCCGAACCGGACCTTCATCTCCTGCCCCTTCAGTAATGAGGTGATCGCGGGCCTGCGCGAGATGGCGGCGCAGCAGTTCGGTTACGACAAGCTCGCCGCCGAGGGCATCAGCATCGTCGCTCGGGCTGCGACCGCCATTGATGCACAAAAGCGCAGCGTCACGACGTCGGATGCCGCTACGCTGATCTACGACCGTCTCGTGCTCTCGCCCGGCATCGACTTCCACCTCGAGGCCCTGCCCGGCTACGACGACGTCGCATCGGAGAAGATGCCGCACGCCTGGAAAGCCGGCGCGCAGACTCTTTTGCTGCGCAGGCAATTGGAGGCGATGGCGGATGGCGGCACGGTCGCCATTGCAATTCCGGCCAATCCCTCGCGTTGCCCGCCCGCGCCCTACGAGCGCGCCAGCCTGATCGCACATTACCTCAAGACGCAGAAGCCACGCTCGAAAGTCCTGGTCCTCGATGCCAAGGACACCTTCTCCCAGCAGCGGCTGTTCGAGACGGCGTGGAAGGAGCTCTATGGCGACATGATCGAGCGCGTCGCGCTCTCGCAAGGCGGTCGCGTCACCTCGGTCGATCCCGCGACCAAAACCATCGTCACCGAGTTCGGCAACTACACCCCTGATGTCGCCAACGTCATTCCGCCACAGCGGGCCGGGCGCATCGCCGAAATCGCGGGCGCCACGGATGCGACCGGCTGGTGCCCGATCGATCCCGTCACCTTCGAATCGAAGCTCGTCAAGAACATCCACGTCATTGGCGATGCCTGCCTCGGCGGCGGCATTCCCAAATCGGCTTCCGCTGCAAGCGCGCAAGGCAAGGCCTGCGCTGCCGCGATCGTCGCTTTGCTCGCGGGCCGCACGCCGGACGCGCCGCGGTTGACAGGCATCTGCTACAACACCGTCGCACCCGGCTACGGTTTTTCGCTCGCCGGCGACTACCAGCCGAAAGGCGACATCTTCGCGGAGGTCGAAGGCGGCGCCACGAGCCCGGTCGATGCGCCGCGCGAGCTGCGCGCCCGCGAGGCCGGCGAGGCCGAGCGCTGGTTTCAGACCATCACGGCGGACACTTTTGGCTAGATCATGATGAGACGAAGCCACCGCCACGACCACGGTGCGCCCCCTCCCCCGCCTGCGCGGGAGGGTCGGGGAGAGGGTGTCTCCGCACGCAAGAACCCCCAAGAGGAGAGAACCCTCACCCGCCGCTGCGCGGCGACCTCTCCCGCAAGCGGGAGAGGTAAGTGGAGCTCGCAGCGATCTCCGTCGCCCCATCGAGCACTTGCAATTGCATCATTGATCGTGGCGAGGTTGGTCTCGCCTGCCATGGCGGACGAGCTCGCGTCCTACAAGGTCGTCGGCGACGGCATTCCGGAATCGCTCACGGGCTCGCCCGGCGATGCCGCGCGCGGACGCGCGCTGGTGCTGGCGCGCACGACGACCTGCATCCTCTGCCATTCCGGTCCATTCCCGGAAACGCGGTTCCAGGGCGACCTCGCGCCCGATCTCACCGGCACCGGGAACCGGTGGTCGGCGAGCCAGTTGCGGCTTCGACTGGTCGATGCCTCGCGCTTCAACCCGCAGACCATCATGCCGTCCTACTATCGCAACGATGGGCTCGTGCGCGTTGGACGCAATTTCGCCGGTAAGCCGATGTTGTCGGCTGCCGAGATCGAGGACATCGTGGCTTATCTTGCAACGCTTCGAGACTAGGACTGCCCATGCCGACCACGCGACGACAATTCTTGAGCCTTGCCGGCAGCGTGACGGCCGCTGGCACGATTCCGATCGTCACGCTGCGGCCGGTCGAGGCCACGCCGGCAATGCTCACCGCTGCGATCCGCAACGTTGTCGGTGAAGCGCAGATTCGTACCGGCAAGGTCAATCTCGACATTCCGCCGCTGGTCGAGAACGGCAACACGGTGCCGATGACGGTGAGCGTCGCAAGCCCCATGACCGCGGATGACTACGTCAAGACCATCCATGTCTTCAACGAGAAGAACCCGCAACCGAACATCGGCAATTTCCATCTCGGCCCGTCCTCCGGCCGCGCCCAGGTCTCGACCCGGATCCGGCTCGCCGACACCCAGAAGGTGGTCGCGATCGCGCACATGTCCGACGACACGTTCTGGCAAGTCGTCGCCGACGTGGTCGTGACGCTGGCCGCCTGTACCGAGGAGATGAACTGATGGCCGCGCTCATCAATGTTCCAGCGAGGGCCAAGCGTGGCGACGTCATCGAGATCCGCACGTTGACCTCGCACGTCATGGAGACCGGCTTCCGCCACACCGCGGACGGCAAGCTGGTGCCGCGCGACATCATCACGAGCTTCACCTGCCGCTACAACGGCGCAGAGGTCTTTCGCGCCGACCTGTTTCCGGCGATCGCGGCCAATCCTTATCTCTCCTTCTTCACGGTGGCCAAGGAGAGCGGCAAGTTTGAGTTCGAATGGATCGGCGACAATGGCTATTCGTCCACCGCGTCGACATCGATCACGGTCGAATGAGCTCTTGGCGCGCGATAGCGGCGGCAACATTGTACGCCGCGGCCCCTGCCCTGCTCGCCGGTGAAATCCCGCCCGATGCGCGCCGGTCCGGCTATTCCTTCATGGGGCCCGACACGCGCGCGATGCAGGATGACGACACGTCCAATCCAGGTATGCTGTTCGTGCTCGACGGCGAGGCGCTGTGGGGAAAGAAGACCGGCAGTGCGGAGAAGTCCTGCGCGGACTGCCACGGCGATGCCCGCAGCAGCATGAAGGGCGTCGCGGCGCGCTATCCATCCTTCGACAAGGCGCTGGCGCGCCCTGTCACGCTCGACCAACGCATCAATCTCTGCCGCGCCGATCATCAGCAGGCAACGCCGCTCCCCTACGAGAGCCGCGACCTCCTGGCGCTGTCCGCTTTCGTCGCCCATCAATCGCGTGGCGTCGCGATCACGGCCGGCGACGATCCACAGGTACAACCCTTCGTCGAACAGGGTCGCGACCTGTTCATGCAGCGCGAGGGCCAGCTCAATCTTGCCTGCGCCAATTGCCATGACGACAATTTCGACAAGCGCCTCGCGGGCGCGCCGATCACGCAGGGACAGCCGACCGGCTATCCCCTCTATCGGCTGGAATGGCAAACGCTGGGATCATTGGAGCGGCGGCTGCGCAGCTGCATGACCGGCGTGCGCGCCCAGGCCTATGACTACGGTTCGCCCGAGCTGGTCGCGCTCGAGCTTTACCTGATGTCGCGGGCGCGTAGCATGCCGATGGAGACACCGGCCGTACGTCCCTGATCCACATATGAATATTAGGACTAGGCAGGCGTGGAACGGACGCTAGTATCCCCCCAACGAAGATGAGTCAGAGGGAGGAGACTAAATTGGCCAACCACAGCATCTCGCGCCGTACGCTGTTGACAGGCACCGCCGCAGCCGGCGCGCTCAGCCTGACCGGTTTGCCAGCGCGCGCCGAGGTCAACTGGAAGAAATACGCCGGCACCAAGCTGGAGGTCATCCTCGCCAAGGGCCCGCGCGGCGACAACCTGCAGAAGAACATCAAGGAATTCACGGAGCTCACCGGCATCCAGGTGGAATCGGAGCAGATCCCCGAGCAGCAGCAGCGCCAGAAGTGCGTGATCGAGCTCACCTCGGGCAGGCCGAGCTTCGACGTCGTGCACATGAGCTATCACGTGCAGAAGCGGCAGTTCGAGAAAGCCGGCTGGCTCACCGACATCACGCCGTTCATGAAGGACCCGACGCTGACCGCGCCGGATCTCGTCGAGAGCGATTTTTCGGCTGCTGGCCTGCAATACGCCAAGAACGACAAGGGCCAGATGCTGTCGCTGCCCTGGTCGGTCGACTACTTCATCCTCTACTACAACAAGGAGCTGTTCCAGAAGAAGGGTGTCGCCGTCCCCAAGACGCTCGACGAGATGGTTGCTGCTGCCGAGAAGCTGACCGATACCAAGGACGGCACCTATGGCTTCGTCGGGCGCGGCCTGCGCAACGCCAACATGACGTTGTGGACCAACTTCTTCCTCGACTACGGCGGTGAATTCCTTGACGCCAAGGGCAATATCCTCACGGACGGACCGGAAGCGGTCGCGGCGACAAAGCTCTATCAGACGTTGTTAACCAAGGTCGCCCCGCCCGGCGTCGCCGGCTTCAACTGGATGGAGTCGATGGCCTCGTTCACGCAAGGCCGCTCCGCAATGTGGATCGACGGTGTCGGCTGGGCGCCGCCGCTGGAGGATCCGGCCGCCTCGCGCGTCGTCGGCAAGGTCGGCTACACCGTCGTGCCGGCCGGACCGAAGGGACAGTATTCAGCCACCTACGGCGACGGCCTCGGCATTGCCGCGGCGAGCAAGAACAAGGAAGCCGCCTACCTGCTCTGCCAGTGGGCGGTCTCGAAGAAGCAAGGCGCGCGGCTGCTGCAGGCCGGCGGCGGCGTGCCGTTCCGCAACTCGATCCTCAACGACGCTGAAGTCCAGAGCGGCGTGAAGATGCCCAAGGAGTGGCTGCAATCGGTGATCGACTCCGCCAAGATCAGCAAGCTCGGCCTACCAGTGATCATTCCGGTCGCCGAATTCCGCGATCTCGTCGGCGCGGCGATCACCGCGACTCTAGCCGGCGCCGATCCGGCACCCGAACTGAAGAAGGCCCACGAGCAGTTTCGTCCGATCCTGGAACGTAGCGAAAAGACGTGAGCGCGCTGACACAATCGACTCCGGCCGCGGCACAGTCTGGTGCCGCGCCGGAGACAGAGTTGAGGCCGCCGTCCTACTGGCCATTCGTAGCGCCGGCGCTGGTCGTCGTGCTCGCCATCATCATTTTTCCGTGGGTCTTCACCATCTGGATGAGCCTGAACGAGTGGAAGGTCGGCTCGCCGACCACCTTCGTCGGGTTCTCCAACTATCTGCGGCTGACGAGCGATCCCCGCTTTCTCGAGTCGGTCGGCCATACTCTGGTCTACACCGTATTGTCGGTGGCGCTGCCCCTGGTCCTCGGCACACTCTCGGCCGTGGTGTTCCACCAGAAATTCGCCGGCCGCGGTTTTCTGCGCGGCATCTTCATCATGCCGATGATGGCGACGCCCGTCGCGATTGCGCTGGTCTGGACCATGATGTTCCACCCGCAGCTCGGCGTGCTGAACTACCTCCTATCACTGGTCGGGATCCCCGCACAGCTCTGGGTGTTTCATCCCGCGACCGTCATTCCCTCGCTGGTGCTGGTCGAGACCTGGCAATGGACGCCGCTGGTGATGCTGATCGTGCTCGGCGGCCTCGCCGCCATCCCGACCGAGCCCTATGAGAGTGCGCAGATCGACGGCGCCAATATCTGGCAGGTCTTCCGCTTCATCACCCTGCCGCTGATCATGCCGTTCCTGTTCATCGCCGGCATGATCCGCATGATCGACGCGGTGAAGAGCTTCGACATCATCTTCGCGATCACGCAAGGAGGACCGGGCTCGGCGTCGGAGACGATCAACATCTATCTCTACAGCGTCGCCTTCACCTATTACGACCTCGGCTATGGCTCGGCGATCGCCGTGGTGTTCTTCCTGTTGATCGTCCTGCTTGCAGCCGTCATGCTCTATGCCCGCCAGCGCATGCTGTGGACCGAAATCTCGAGCGGCACATGACACCCCGTCAGATCATCGGCAAGATCGGCCTGTGGCTTTCTGTGCTCGTCATCGTGTCCCCGGCGATCCTGTTCTTCCTATGGATGGCGTCGCTGTCGCTCAAGTTCGAGGTCGACAATGCCGCCTACCCGCCGGTGTTCATTCCCGAGCACGTGGCCTGGAAGAACTATGCGGACGTGCTCGCCTCCAACCGCTTCATGACCTATTTCATCAACAGCCTGGTCGTCACCGGCAGCGCGACCGCGCTTGCGCTGCTCGTCGGCGTGCCCGCCGGCTACGGCATCGCGCGCATGGCCGCGCACAAATCCGCGATCGTGATCCTGATCGCCCGCATCACGCCCGGCCTGTCCTATCTGATCCCGCTGTTCCTGCTGTTCCAGTGGCTGGGTCTGCTCGGCACGCTGGTGCCGCAGATCATCATCCATCTGGTCGTGACCGTGCCGATCGTGATCTGGATCATGATCGGCTATTTCGAGACGACGCCGATGGAGCTGGAGGAAGCCGCCCTGATCGACGGCGCCACGCGCTGGCAGGTGTTTCGCCATGTCGCGCTCCCGATCGCGAGGCCCGGCATCGCGGTCGCCTTCATCCTGGCGGTGATCTTCTCCTGGAACAACTTTGTGTTCGGCATCGTGCTGGCGGGACGCGAGACGCGCACCCTGCCGGTCGCCGTCTACAACATGATCTCGTTCGATCAGCTGAGCTGGGGTCCACTCGCAGCCGCCGCGCTGATCGTCACCCTCCCGGTGCTGCTGCTGACGGTGTTTGCGCAGCGGCAGATCGTGGCCGGGCTGACGGCAGGAGCCGTCAAGGGCGGGTAGCTGCAACCGCTCCTGATGCTTATCTCCGCGCAACGGCGAAGCCATGCCGCAGGAAGCGCGCTCTTGCGCGCTTCCTCACCATAGGTTGATCGATTTCGGCGCTCCCATCCTCCACTTGGAGTTGACCCAAAGTTTTGCACGCACGTATGCTACGAATTGTAGCATTACCGGTGGCGAAAGTTACGCCGAGGGTGCGAGACGCCAAAGAGACGCCAGATGTCAGCCCGTCCCCTGATCCCGCGCCGGAAGCTGTTTGGTAATCCGACCTATGTTGGAGCCAAGTTATCGCCGAATGGTCAGATGCTGTCCTGGCTCGCCCCGGTTGACGGCGTTCTGAACATCTGGGTGTCGCCGATCGACAGCATCGCGGCAGGACAACCCGTGACACGCACCAGGGGCAGACCAATCAACTGGCAGAGTTGGAGCCCGGACGGTCGCTTCATCATGTTTCTCAACGATGAGAACGGCGACGAAAATCTGCACCTGTTCGTGGTCGATCCCCACACGCTGGAACTCCGCGATCTCACGCCCTTCGCCAATGTCCGCGCAATGCCGACGCACTGGTCGTACGTTGTTCCCGACAGGATCGCGATCAGCCTCAACGATCGCGACGAACGATGGCACGATACCTACCTGCTCGATCTCGCAACCGGCCAGCGCACGCTAGTTTGGGAAAATCGCCAGGAATTCCATTTTGTCGGGCTCGACTGGCAGCTCAAGCCGCGCCATGCCCACAGCAATGCGTCCGACGGAGGCACACGACTTTGGCGCATCGACGAGGAGAAGGTCACGCATTGGCGCGACGTCCCGTACGAAGCCTATACGAGCACACGGCTCTGGATGTTCGACGCCGGGGGCAACCACCTCCATATGAGCTCGAGCCTGGAGCACGACAAGTCGGCGCTGCTGCAGATCAACTGGTCCAGCGGAGAAGAGCGCCTCCTGTTCAAAAGCGATCGCGCCGACGTGACGGGAGCCATATTCAACGCCCGGACATTCGAGCCGGAGGCAGTCTGCATCGATCCTGGTCGGCCGGAATGGACGGCCTTGACGCCTGAGGTTGCAGCCGAGCTCGATCTGATAAGAGCGCAGATCCCCCGTCATGCGTTTTACGTCGAGAGTCAGAGCGACGACGATCGTCGCTGGATCGTGACAAGCCACGCGGCAGAGCAACCGGCCACCTATCATCTGTTCGATCGAGACAGGCAGACTCTCACGGAGCTGTTCACGGCGCGCCCCGAGCTGAAACCTTACCGCCTGGCGCCGATGCACGCTGTGCAAGGCAAGTCGCGCGACGGCCTCACCCTGGTCTCATACCTGACCCTGCCGGCGGATATCGATGGTGACCGCCCGTCTCGGCCGCTGCCGATGGTCCTCATCGTCCACGGTGGTCCGTGGGGCCGCGATATCTATGGCTATCGCCGCGATCACCAATGGCTCGCCGATCGTGGCTACGCCGTCCTCTCCGTCAACTATCGCGGCTCGACGGGCTTTGGCAAGGCGTTCGTCGCCGCCAGCGAAAAAGAGCATGCGCGAAAGATGCATGACGATCTCATCGACATGGTCGATTGGGCGATCGCCGAGGGAATCGCCCAGAAGGACAAGGTCGCGATCTTCGGCGTGTCCTACGGCGGACTGGCCTCGTTCATCGGCGCGACTTTCACGCCAGAAGTATTCTGTTGCTCGGTGCCGGTCGTCGGCATCTCCAACCTGCAAACGCTCCTGGAATCGATGCCCCCCTATTGGGCCGGTTTCGCAGAGTTCATGTTTCGCAGCTACGGCGATCCGCGCACTGAAGAGGGCCGCAAGCTGCTCGCCGAACGTTCACCGATCAACAAGATCGACAATATCAAGAAGCCCATGCTGATCTTTCATGGCGCCAACGACGTTCGGTGCAAGATCGCGGAGAGCGACACCATCGTTGCCGCCATGCAGGCCAAGAACATTCCGGTGACCTACATCGTCTATCCCGACGAAGGACACGGATTCCAGAAACCGCCCAATCAGCTCTCCTACATCGCAATCGCCGAGGCCTTCTTTGCGCGGCATCTGGGCGGTGCCTGCGAGCCCATTGGCGAGGATTTTGAAGGATCGAGTCACGAGGTTCGCGCTGGGGCCGACATCCTGTCCGACCTGGGCGTGGCCTGATCCCTCGTTACCCCTGTGTGGTCGAAGTCTTCATCGCGTCCAGGACTGCGGCGGACTCGGCGACCCAGCCGAAGATGCCGCCCTGGGCCTTGATCATCTTGAGGCCCATCTCGTGAAACTCGGGAAAGTAGGATGCGCAGCCGTCCGCGATGACGACGCAGCGATAGCCGCGGTCGTTTGCCTCGCGCACGGTGGTGTTGACGCAGACCTCCGTGGTGACGCCGCACACGAGCAGGTTCTCGATGCCGTGTTTCGCCAAGACGTCGCCGAGTTCGGTGGCGTAGAATGCGCCCTTGCCCGGCTTGTCGATGACGATCTCGCTGTCGAGCGGATAGAGTTCGGGAATAATGTCGTGACCGGCCTCGCCGCGGATGAGAATGCGTCCCATCGGGCCGGGATCGCCGATGCGAAGGCTCGGCGCGCCGCGCTCGATCTTCGCCGGCGGCGCGTCGGAGAGATCGGGCAGATGGCCTTCCCGGGTGTGGATCACGAGTATGCCGGTCCCGCGCGCAGCCTCCAGTACCGCGCCGATCGGTTTCACCGCGCGCGCGAGCTGGCTGACGTCGTTGCCGAGCGTCTCACCGAAACCGCCGGGCTCCATGAAGTCGCGCTGCATGTCGATGATGAGAAGCGCCGTGGAGGGCCAGTCGAGCTTGACCGGCTCGGGCTCGGCGCTGATGACGCCCAGTGTCGGCTTGGTTGAGTTCGACATGATGCCCCCCATCGCGAGAACTCGCTTTGCCAGAAGTTCTGCAAGCACCGTGCCATTGTGCACAATTGCGGTGGAACGTGAGCCGCGAGCGAATTCGTTGGGCGTTCAGTAGGTTACGCCGGAGATCGAGGGCGGCTTATTCCCTGTGCGACGGCTTTGCGACGTGCACTTGCTTAAAGGATGAGCGCTCTCGCGTCGTCATTCCGGGGCGCTATCGCCCCGTCCCATACAGCAGCCGATACTCGTCCTCATAGGACGCGTATGAATCCTTCAGCGTCGCCATGTTCAGCAGCATGGTCGCGACCATCGTGCCCGCCTTGTCGAACACGCGCGTCTTCACCCAGGCGCTTTCAGTGCGCCGGCTGCCGGAGAGCGCGACCACCTCGCGTTCGACTTCGTAGTCTTCGTCGACGAAGAGCGGGCCCTTCACCAGCCTGATCTCCTGATCGGCGAACAGGCCGACCGCCGGTCCCTTGGCCGGCAGCGGATCGTCCTTGGAGCGATACTGGAACAGCACGCTCAGCATCTCCATCGGGATGATGGGCTTGCGCCAGGGATTGTCGGCGCCCGAATAATACGGCGAGCTCTCTGTGATGACGGCGAGCTTTTGCCGGAGGGAGAACGGATAGAGGTCGCCCATGGTCTGGTCGAAGGCCATGCGGACCGACTGCCGCCTGCTGGTCTGGGCAACTTTCACGTCGCGCAGGATCACGGGATCGGCGAGCGGCTTGAGCTCGGCAAGACGCGCTTCCAGCGCGGTCGCTACGTGCGGCTCGCCGACCGAGGCCGTGCCGCGCAGCACCTCCGTGCCGTCGCGCTTGACCATCTGGACCTGGCACTGGCTCGTGCCGGGCAGAGGCTTCGACAGGATCGCCTGCACCTCCTCCCCCTCATAGCAGACGCTGCGGTAATGCGCGGAGAGGCATCCCGTCTCGAACCAGGCCCGTCCCCACAGCCGCGCGCCGAGCGGTGCGAACTGGCTGAAATGCGTGGGCCCCTCGATCGTGCCGCCCTTGAAGCCGAGCTTCTGCGCGGTGGCGTCGTCGTGGATCGAGGCGTGCGCATCGTAGGTCTGCGCCTGCAGCATCTGGCGCGGCTGACGCCACGGTCCGATCAGCGCCTCGGCCGTTTCCGTGATCTCGGTGTCGAATGCGTTCGCAGTCATGGTGCTCTCCACTGGAAGCCATGACTAGCAGGAGCGCCACGGATGCGGCCAGCGATATTGACTTCGTCGTTGCATGCTTTTGACTGTCACAATTCGCGTCGCGCAGCCGCAAACCCTCCCGCAGCGCAAACCCCAAATAGAATAAACGCCCGAACCAGAGCCGAGGACTTCCGAAATGACGCTGATGCAGGTCGAGCTGGACGACAAATACCGGCTCGAATCGAAGCGGATCTTCCTGTCCGGAACGCAGGCCCTGGTCCGCTTGCCCATGTTGCAGCGCGAACGCGACCGACTTCAGGGCCTCAACACCGGCGGTTTCATCTCGGGCTATCGCGGCTCCCCGCTCGGCATGTACGACCACGCGTTGTGGCGTGCCAAATCGCACCTCCAGCAGCACGACATCGCCTTCGTCCCCGGCCTGAATGAGGATCTCGCGGCGACAGCCGTCTGGGGCAGCCAGCAGGTCGGCCTGTTTCCCGGTGCCAAGGTCGATGGCGTGTTCGGCATCTGGTACGGCAAGGGCCCCGGCGTCGACCGCTCGGTGGATGCACTCAAACATGCCAATGCGGCCGGCACCTCGCTCAATGGCGGCGTGCTGGCGCTCGCGGGTGACGACCACGGCTGCCAGTCCTCGACGCTGGCGCACCAGAGCGAGCAGGTGTTCGCGGCCGCGCTGATCCCCGTGATCAATCCCGCAACGCTCCAGGACTATCTCGATCTCGGCCTCTATGGCTTTGCGCTGTCCCGCTTCTCTGGTTGCTGGGTCGGCTTCAAGGCGATCAGCGAGACCGTCGAGAGCTCGGCCTCGATCTACAGCGATCCCGAACGCATCCAGATCAGGCTCCCCGATGATTTCGAGATGCCGCCCGGCGGCCTCAACATCCGCTGGCCTGACCCGCCGCTGGAAGCGGAGCGCCGCCTGTTCGGCCCGAAGATGGCGGCCGTGCAGGCTTTTGCCCGCGCCAACCAGCTCGACCGCATCGTGCTCGACTCCAAGCCGGCGCGGCTCGGCATCGTCGCGACCGGCAAGGCCTATCTCGATCTGCGCCAGGCGCTCGCCGACTTGGGGATCACCGACAAGGACGCGCAGGATCTCGGCTTGCGCATCTACAAGGTGGCGATGACCTGGCCGCTGGAGGAAAGCGGCGCGAAACGTTTCGCTGAAGGTCTTCAGGATGTGCTTGTCGTCGAGGAGAAGCGCGGCTTCATCGAAGACCAGCTCATGCGCATCCTCTACAATATCGATGCGTCCAGGCGCCCGACCGTCACGGGCAAGCGCGACGAGCGCGGCGCGCCGCTGCTGCCGAGCGAGGGCGAGTTGACGCCGACCATCGTCGCGGGCGCATTGGTGGCGCGCTTGCGCAAGCTCGGTCATCACAGCCCGGTGCTGGAGCAGCGGCTGGCGCGGCTAGAGGCTTTCGACAATCCTCTCACCACCAGCACGCAGATCAAGCTCGCGCGAACGCCGTTTTTCTGCTCGGGCTGCCCGCACAACACCTCGACGCGCGTGCCCGAGGGCAGCCGCGCCATGGCCGGCATCGGCTGCCACGGCATGGCCCTGAGCATGCCGACCCGGCGCACCGATCTGATCTCGCACATGGGTGCCGAGGGTGTGAACTGGATCGGCCAGTCGCCCTTCACCACCGAGACGCATATCTTTCAAAACCTTGGCGACGGCACCTATACCCACTCCGGCCTTCTGGCGCTGCGCGCCGCGTCCGCCGCCGGCATCAACATCACCTACAAGATCCTCTACAACGACGCCGTCGCGATGACCGGCGGCCAGCCCGCCGAAGGCGCCTTCAACGTCGCGCAGATCGCGCATCAGGTCTGGGCCGAGGGCGTGAAGCGGCTTGCGATCGTCTCGGACGATCCGAGCAAGTACCCGCAAGGCAACTACTTCCCGCAAGGCGCGACCATCCATCATCGCCGCGAGCTCGATGCCGTGCAGCGCGAGCTGCGCGACATCAAGGGCCTCACCGTCGTCATCTACGATCAGACCTGCGCCGCGGAAAAGCGCCGCCGCCGCAAGCGGGGGCTTTATCCCGATCCCGCAAAGCGCGCCTTCATCAACGAGCTCGTCTGCGAAGGCTGCGGCGACTGCTCGCAGGCCTCCAACTGCGTCTCGGTGCAACCGCTGGAAACCGAGTTCGGCCGCAAGCGCCAGATCGACCAGTCGAACTGCAACAAGGACTTTTCCTGCGTCGAGGGTTTTTGCCCGAGTTTTGTGACCGTGCATGGTGGTTCGCTGAAGCGCATGAAGACCTCGGCGGTGGACTCGGGTCAACTGTTCGCCGATTTGCCGCTGCCGCCCGCGCGTGAGCTCGACGGCCCCTACAACATCCTCGTCACCGGCATCGGCGGCACCGGCGTCATCACCATCGGTGCCCTGCTCGGCATGGCCGCCCATGTCGACGGCCGCGGCTGCTCGGCGCTGGACTTCACCGGCCTGTCGCAGAAGAACGGCGCGGTGATGAGCCATGTCCGCATCGCGCCGAAGCCGGAAGATATCTCGGCGGTCCGCATCACCACCGGCGGCGCCGACGTCATCCTGGGCTGCGACATGATCGTCTCGGCCGGCCCGACCGCTCTCAGCCGCGCCGAGCGCGGCGTGACCAGGGCCTACATCAATGCCGACCTGCAGCCGACCGCGAGCTTCGTGCAAAACCCCGATCTCGATTTCGAGATGGGCACGATGCAGACGGTGCTGCGCGACGCCGTCGGGGACAAGAACCTCGACATCATCGACGCGACCGGTATTGCCGCGGCGCTGATGGGCGACAGCATCGCCACCAATCCCTTCATGCTCGGCTTTGCCTTCCAGAAGGGCGCGATCCCGCTGTCGCTCGAAGCTCTGCTCCGCGCCATCGAGATCAACGGCGCCGCAATCGAGATGAACAAGCTCGCCTTCACCTGGGGTCGCCTCGCCGCCCACGACATGTCGCGGGTGCGCAGCGTGCTGCAGTTCAAGAACAGGGCGACCGCGCCGACCAAGTCGCTGGACGACATCATCGCGACCCGTGCTGAGTTCCTGACGGGCTATCAGGACAAGGCGTACGCGGATCGCTACCTCGCGGCAATCGCCAAGGTGCGCAAGGCGGAGAGCGCGGCTTCGCCCGCATCCACGGAGCTGACCGAGGCCGTCGCGAAAAACCTGTTCAAGCTGATGTCCTACAAGGACGAGTACGAGGTCGCACGGCTCTACACCGACGGCAGCTTTGCGAAAAAGGTGTCGGAAAAATTCGACGGCGACTTCACGCTGAAGTACCACCTCGCGCCACCGATCTTCGCGAAGCGCGACAAGACAACGGGCCGGCTCCAGAAGCAGGAATTCGGCGGCTGGATGATCCACGCCTTCCGCGTTCTCGCCAAGCTCAAGTTCCTGCGCGGCAGCGCATTCGATCCGTTCGGCCGCACCGAGGAACGCCGGACCGAGCGGAAGCTGGTCGCGGATTATCTCGGCATGATCGACCAGCGGATGGTCAGGCTGAAGGCGGAGCAGATTCCATTGCTGGCGCGCGTCGCGCGCGTGCCCGAGACCATCCGCGGCTTCGGTCACGTCAAGGAAGCCAACATCAAGCTGGCGGCGGCGGAGAGCGCGCGGCTCGAAGCGGAGCTGGAGAACAGCCGCTTCGCCGCGGCGGCGGAGTAGCAGTTAGAGACCGCGCTCTATCCACGTCATTGCGAGGAGCTCGCGACAAAATTGCGAAGCAATTTTGCGCTGATGCGACGAAGCAATCCAGACTGCCTCCGCGGAGGGATTTCTGGATTGCTTCGCTACGCTCGCAATGACGGGGATAGAGCGGGGGCTACAATCAGACAGCCGTCTTCGCGGCGGTTGGCGCCATTGCCGCCCCCTCCGCCAAATGACGCCCCGCGATATAGCCGAACGTCAGCGCCGGCCCGAGCGTGATGCCCGGCCCCGGATAGTTCCCATTCATGATCGAGGCCATGTCGTTGCCGCAGGCATAGAGGCCCGTGATCGGCGTGCCGTCCTCGCGCAGCACGCGCGCCTGTGCATCGACCTTCATGCCGATCGCCGTGCCGAGATCGGCCGGATGGATGCGCATCGCGAAAAACGGCGCGCGAGTGATCGGCGCAACGCATGGATTTGGCTTGTGTCCGGCATCGCCGAGGTGGCGCTGGTAGATGGTGCTGCCGCGACCGAATTCGCCATCGCGGCCCTCCTTCGCATCCGCATTGTAGCGCGCGACCGTCGCCGCGAGCGTCGGCGGCTTGATGCCGATCCTCGCCGCAAGCTGCGCAATGTCTGGCGCCTCGACCAGCTCACCGCTTGTCACATAGCGCCGATAGCTACGCGTGAAGGGCTTGATGCGGCCAAGGCCATAGCTCCAGAGAAACGGGCGGTCGCAGATCAGGTAGAACGGCCGGTCCCGCTCGTCATTGCCGTCGCGCAGCATCGCGAGCACGAACTCGTGGTAGGACAGCGCTTCGTTGACGAAGCGCCTGCCTGCTTCATTGACGGCGATCACGCCGGGCTTGGCGCGATCGGTCACCGTGTGCGGAAACACGCCACGGGTGCCGTCGGCCCGGCGGAACAGCGACGCCGGCACCCAATAGGCCGGGCTCGTCGCGTCCGTATTGAGCGCTGCCCCAGCCGTCATCGCAAGCCGAAGCCCGTCGCCTGCCCCTGATGTGTTGGTCGCCGAGATCAACCCGGCGCCGGCCGGGAAGAAGCGTTTGCGCAGGCTCGCATCGTGCGAGAAGCCGCCGGTGGCGAGCACCACGCCGCGCCGCGACGCGATCAGGCGATCGCGGGAACCGTGGCGGATCACCACACCGGCGACGCGATCGCCTTGCATCGACAAGTCCTCGACATCGGCGCTGAAGAGGATCTCGACCTGGCGCGCCAATAGCGAGGCATAGAGCCGCGCAGCGAGCGCATTGCCGAGATGCAGCGTCGTGCCGCGCGGCGCGCGCAAGCGCTGCCACGCATACGCGGAGACGAGACGTGCGGTGCGCAGTGTCGAGCGCAGCGATTTTCCGGCCCGGCGCAAATGCGGGATGTCGAGGCGGTTGACCATCATCCCGCCGAACAGCGTGAACTCCGGCAGCGGTGCCCGCAAACGCGCGAAAGCCTTGCCCAGCCGCGTGCCGTTGAAAGCGACCGGCTCCAGCACGCGGCCGCCCGCCGTCGCACCCAGCCGCTCCGGATAATAATCCGGATAGGCTTTCACCGGCTGGAGCCGCACCTCGGTGTTGGCTTCGAGATAGGCGATCGCCTCCGGTCCGCGCGCGAGGAAGGCGGCGCGCAGGCTGGCATTGGCAGGCTCGGGCACCGTGCTCGACAGATACTGCACGGCATCCGTGATGCTGTCGGACAGTCCCGCCTCTTTCATCCTGGCATTGGCGGGAATCCAGACCATGCCGCCGGACCATGCGGTGGTGCCGCCGACGAAGGCGGTCTTCTCGATCACCAGCACGCGCAGGCCTTCGGCCGCGGCCACTGCCGCCGCCGTCATGCCACCGGCACCGGCGCCGATGACGATGACGTCGTAGGTCTCATGCGCCGGCATCATGCGGCAGGCTTCCGAAGGCGAGGCATGACACCGTCATACCCCGCCCGCTGGCCCGCAGCTAGCGCGCCGGCTTACGCTCGACCGGGTCGATGTCGAAAGCCCGCAGGCGACCGAGCCGGAGCACGTCCATGGCGAGCCGCCGGCCGATCCGGTCGCGGTCGAGCACCCGGATCAGATCGTCGACGCCGTTGATCTCGACGCCATCAAGCTTGATGACGACGTCGCCGGACAACAGGCCCGCCTTCGCCGCAGGTCCATCAGGCTCGATCTGCATCAAGAGCGCGCCCATCTTGTTCTCTACGCCGGCCAGCACCGCGTGCCGCCGCGGGACCGGCGCGGTCTGCCCGGCGACGCCGATATAGGCGCGGCGGACATAGCCGTGGCGGATGATCTCCGACAGCACGAATTGCGCGGTGTTGCTGGCAACGGCGAAGCAGATGCCTTGGGCACCGTTGATGATGGCGGTGTTGATGCCGATCACCTCGGCATTCGACGACACCAGCGGGCCGCCGGAATTGCCGGGGTTGAGCGCGGCATCGGTCTGGATCACGTCCTCGATGGTGCGCCCGCTCACCGAGCGGATCGAGCGCCCCAGCGCCGAGACCACGCCGGCGGTCACGGTCGACTCGAAACCGAGCGGATTGCCGATCGCGATCACGAGCTGGCCGCGCCGCAACGTCTTGGAGTTGCCGAGCGCGGCATAGGGCAAGTCGCGCACGCCATTGGCACGCAGCAGCGCAAGGTCGGTGTCGGGATCGACACCAAGCACCCGGGCGTCGCCGACATGGCCCTCGACGTCGCGCAGCCGGATCTCCCTGGAGGAGCCGACCACATGGCTGTTGGTGAGCACGAGTCCGTCAGGCGAGATCACGATGCCGGAGCCGAGCCCGCCTCGCTCGCGGCCGTTCGGCACCTTTGGCCCGGTCTCGACGCGCACGACCGCAGGGCCGACCCGGTCGGTTACGTCGATAACGGCATTGGAATAGGCGTCCAGCAGGGCCCGGTCATCGACCGGGGTAGCCGCCGTCGTTCGCGATGACGGTGCGTCATCGGCGATCTCTGAGGTGAAGTCCAACATGGCAAGAGTCCTTGAGGCTCACACAGATGGTGGCCTGTTCCCCCTGGCGCAAGGTGCCCGCCTGGGGCGCAAGACTGGACTGCCCGGGTGGCTAGGGCGCCCGTCGCAACGTGCCAGACCTGGCCTTGACCGGATCGAGCAACGACCAATCGCCGTCCGGAAGCACGTGGCCCTTGGGGAATGGGGCGCGCAGCTCGATCCCGAGCGAACGCAGCACACGGTCGTCGCGGTAGTAGCATTGCAGCACGACACGGACGAGCGTTGCGGCGGCCGCGCCGCCGTTCTTGCGAAACTCCTGCGCCACCGCATCGCGCCTGGCAGCATCGAGTTCGGCGAGCGGCAGGCCTGCCAGCCGCGCCAGATGATCCAGCGCGGCCATGACCTGCTTCGTATCGCGGCCGAGCGTTGCCAGCATATCGGCCTGGATCGCGGGATCGTCGGCGCCGGGCACACGGTATTCCTCGCTTGCCGGGATGATCATGGCCGAAACAGTGCGCAAGTCCTGGCGCTGCCGCGGCGTGAGGGAAACGTAATCAGTCATGGCGTCCTCTTCTGGCGCAGCGATGATGGTCTGCTCCCTCCCCCGCTTGCGGGGGAGGGTTGGGGAGAGGGTATCTCCACAGAGGGCCCCCCTGTGGGGAGACAGCCCTCACCCGGCGCGTTGCGCCGACCTCTCCCGCACGCGGGAGAGGTGCACCGAGCACGCAGCTGCGTTTGAATGAAATCATTCTCAGTCGAACAGATTGGCGAGGCGCTGCTTCATCTGGTCGGCGATGTAGAGCGCGAGGGCCTGGATGGTGGAGGTCGGGTTCACCCCGCCCGAGGTGACGAAGATGCTTCCGTCGACGATGAAGAGATTCTTCACGTCGTGCGTCCGCCCCCATTCGTTGACCACGGAGCGTTCGGGGTCGGTGCCCATCCGCGCCGTGCCGAGCAGGTGCCAGCCTCCCCAGGGAATCGGCGAGTTGATGCAGATGTCGGTGGCTCCTGCCGTCTCGAGGATCTCGCGGCCGCGGGCCAGCGCATGCTCCATCATCTTCCGGCTGTTCTCGGAGATCGTGTAGTCGATCTTCGGCGCCGGAATACCGTGGCCGTCCTTCAGCACAGGATCGAGCGTGACCTGGTTGTGCTCTTCGGGGAGGTCCTCGCAAATGGCGGAGAATCCCAGCCGATGGCCGTTGAGCTTGCGGAACACGCCGTGATGATCCGCGCCCCAGGGCAGGATGCCCTTCTGCTCGCTGACGACGGCCTCGAACACCGGCCCTGCCCCGCGCACGAACTGCACGCCATAGCCGCGCACGAAGCCGCGCGACAGGTCCGTGTCATACCACTCCTTGCTCCACAGGCAGGTCGGCGGCGCGCGATTGGAGTCGGTCGGCTCCTTCACATAGCCGTAGATCTGCGCATAGGGGTGGAACATCAGGTTCTTGCCGACGAGGCCCGACGAATTGGCAAGGCCCTTCGGAAAGCGCGAGGAGGCCGAATTCAGCAGCAGCCGCGGCGTGCCGACGCCGTTGCAGGCGATGATGACGACATGCGCGGGCTGAAACTGTTCGACACCGTCCTTGTCGTAATAGACCACGCCCGAGGCCATGCCGTTCTCGTCGGTGGTGATCTCGCGCACCCGGCAGTGGGTGCGCAGCTCGACACCGGCGCGCACCGCATGCGGCCAATAGGTGATGTCGGTAGAGGACTTTGCGCCTTGCGCGCAGGCCGGCGTGCAATGGCCGAGATTGATGCAGCGCGCCCGGCCCTCATAGTCCATCGTTGCGACCGTGGTGTCCGACGGCCACCAGTGCCAGCCCAGCTTGTTCATGGCCTTGCCGATGATGGCGCCGGACAGTCCGAGCGGCTGTTGCGGCATCGGCGGATGCGTCAGCGGCGAGAGCGGATCGCCTGACAGCCCCGACGTCCCCATGATCCGGTCGTTCTCTTCGAAGAACGGGGTCAGCGCGTCGTAGTCGATCGGCCAGTCGTCGGCGACGCCGTCGAGCGTCTTCACCTTGAAATCGGAGGGATGCAGCCGCGGCCAGTGCGCGGTGTACATCACCGTCGAGCCGCCGACGGCGTTGTAGTTGACCACCTTGATCGGTGAATTGTCATCGTTGATCGGGTAGTCCTCGGGACGGCCGCGAACGTTGGGGCTCGACGACCATTCGCCGTAGAACTTGGCCTCCCAGTCACGCCCCGTGCTGGGATATTCCGCCGGGTTCATCCAGCCGCCCTGCTCCAGGCAGAGAATATGCATCTTGGTCTCGGCCAGCGACCACGCCACCGCCGCGCCCGAAGCGCCGGCACCGATGATCAGGACGTCCACGGGGTCTTTCATCGCAACCTTTTCCTCCCCCTCGCCGCTTTCCGGGCGATTCGACCTTTCGCTCTCCGCGAGGCTCGCGAACGATAGGATCAGAGCAACGGCCGAGTAAAGCCGCGAGGCCGGAATGTCACACTTCGCAGAGCGCAGACCATTGGTATCGCCCCCATCCGGATGCTAGGAACAGGGCGCACGCGCCATCGATAGCGAGACCGTATGTCCTTCCAGAAATTCTTTGCCACCGCCCGCGCTTTTGCGCTCGTTTCGCTTTTCGCCGTGTCCGGATTTCTGGCCTGTTCCGGGCCAGTCTCAGCGCTGACTGGCGCCGCGACGGTCCGTGACGGCAACTCCATCCAGGTTGGCGACGTCACCTATCGGCTCGACGGCGTCGACGCGCCCGAACTGGACCAAGTCTGCATCGACGATCACGCCGATTCCTGGACCTGTGGCATCGAGGCCCGCGACCAGCTGGCGAAGCTGATCGGCAAACGAACGGTGCGCTGCGACGATGTCGGGCCGGAAAAGAGCTTTGGCAAGCGCCACCGCGCCATCTGCACGGCCGACGGCGACAAGACCAGCTTGAACGAGCAGCTGATCAAGCTCGGCTTCGCCATCGCGCGCGAGCCGATCAAGGCCAACGTCAAGCCGGCCGCGACTGAAGCCAAGACGGCGGCGGCTGGGATCTGGAAAGGTTGCTTTGTTGCACCGCAAGATTTTCGCACCGGCAAGAAGGACGGCGCGCTCCTCGGCAACGCCTGCCGCCCGGACCGCGACAAGGAAATCCGTGCCGTGCTGTTCCCGGAGGAGCTGACGATGCCGCCGAGTTGCAGCATCAAGGGCAAGCTCGCGGTGCGCGCGCGCGTCACTGGCAATATCGGCATCTATCATCTGCGGGGGTGCCCGAGCTATCCGGCGACCACCAAGCCGGACCGCTGGTTCTGCTCGGAGGACGACGCCCAGGCGGCCGGCTTCCGCAAGGCCTATAATTGCCGCCGGCCAAAGTGAAAAGTTCGATCACACAGCTGTGAGTAGTATTCCGAGACCGTATTGATCCGGAATTGAACCGAATCGAGAGTTGCTGCACCTAATGAACATACGCAAGCGCCTTGCGCGAGCGTGTTCCTTGGCAGCAATCCGGCTTCGGCCCGATTGCCTTGCTCGGGCGTTTCCTCCCTAGACTTGGGCCGCTTGTCATCACAAGCGGCTCTTCTTTTTTGTGCATCAATACTAATCGAGACCGTCATGCCCGGACTTGTCCCGGGCATCCAAGTTCTTCGCGCCGAAGAGCAAGACGTGGATGGCCGGGTCAAGCCCGGCCATGACGACGTGGAAACGTCAGCACATCAAAACGTTTTGTTCTATCGCCATCAATGACCTACTGCCGCATCATGATGCGGTCCATCGGCGGCATGTTGGCGTTGAGATGCGCCATGATCCAGACGGTTCCTCCGACCACCAGGAAGACGACGAGAAGCCCGAAGGCGAGCGCCAGCACGTTGTTGGTGTTGTCGGGGCCGGTGGTGATGTGCAGGAAGAACACCAAATGCACGCCCATCTGCGCGATCGCGAGCACGATCAGCGCGACGGGAATGGAAGGTTGCCAGACCAGATCGGTTCCAGCGATGAAGAACGACGTCGCCGTGAGCAGCAGCGCCAGGACAAGGCCGACGACGTAACCGAGGATGCGGGTGCCGAGACTGTGTTGCTCTTCCTCGCCGGGCGCGAGGTCATGGTCGGTCCGCGCATGCGTCTGATCGCTCATACCGCACTCCCAAGCAGGTAGACGACGGAGAAGACCCCGACCCAGATGATGTCGAGCGCATGCCAGAACAGCGCAAAGCACATCATCCGGCGCAAGACGTCGGCGCGAAAGCCCTTTGCGAACACCTGGGCCATCATGGTGAGGAGCCATAGCACGCCGGCCGAGACGTGCAGACCGTGGCAGCCGACCAGCGAGAAGAACGCGGTCAGGAACGCGCTGCGCGACGGGCCGTAGCCGCGCGCGACGAGATCGGCGAATTCGCGGAACTCGATGACGAGGAATATGAGCCCGAGCACGCAGGTCACGGTCATGCCGAGATAGAACCAGAACCGGTTGCGCACATCGGCCGCGATGCTGGCCATGCCGCAGGTGAAGCTCGACAGCAACAGGCAGACTGTCTCGATCGCGACGTTCTTCTGCTCGAAGATCTCCGCGCCCTTCGGGCCGCCGGCGGTCTGGCCGACCAGCACCGCATAGGCTGCAAAGAAGCAGGAGAACATCACGATGTCCGAGAGCAGGAAGACCCAGAAGCCGTAGGCGGTCACGATCCGCTTCGACGCGGGTCCGGGATGCTCGATGATGACGCCGATGTGATGGGGATCGGCGTGCGCGTGGCCGGCGGTTGCGGTCATCGCCATCAGGCTGCTCCCGCCATGCTGACGAGCTTGCGCCGTTCCTCGAGATTGATGCGGTCTATCGCTGCGACCTCGTCGGCCGGAATGACGTACTCATCATGGTCGCGCCAGGCGAACACGACGAAGGTCGCGAAGGCGCCGAGGCCGCCCAGGATCACCATCCACCAGATGTGCCAGATCAGCGCAAAGCCCATGACGGTGGCGAAGAACGCGCAGACAAAGCCGGTCGGCGAGTTCCGGGGCATCTCGATATCATGATATTCGGGCTCCTCACGCTCCAGCGATTGCTGCTGGGCACGGGCCTTCATGTCCCAATAGGCATCCTCGCCGCGCACGTCAGGATTGAACGCGAAATTGAACGCCGGCGGCGGCGACGAGGTCGCCCATTCCAGCGAGCGCCCGTCCCAGGGATCGCCGGTGCGGTCGCGCAAGGCCTCGCGGTTGCGGATGCTGACGACGAGTTGCACGATCTGGCAGATCACACCGATCGTCAGCACCGCCATGCCGATCGCTGCAACGATCATCCAGGGCCGCCACGCCGCGACGTCATAATGTTGCATGCGCCGCGTCATGCCGAGCATGCCAGCGATATAGAGCGGGACGAAGGTGATGAAGAAGCCGAGGAAGGTGAACCAGAACCCGGCCTTGCCCCAGCGTTCGTCGAGGCGGAAACCGAACGCCTTCGGAAACCAGTATTCGAAGCCGGCGAAGGCGCCGAACAGCACGCCGCCGATGATGACGTTGTGGAAGTGCGCCACCAGGAACATGCTGTTGTGGAGCATGAAGTCGGCCGGCGGCACCGCGAGCAGGACGCCCGTCAATCCGCCGACGATGAAGGTCACCATGAAGCCGACCGCCCACAGCATCGGCGTCGCGAAGCGGATGCGGCCGCCATACATCGTGAACAGCCAGTTGTAGATCTTCACCCCCGTCGGCACCGCGATGATCATGCTGGCGATGCCGAAGATGGCGTTGACGTCGGGCCCTGCTCCCATCGTGAAGAAATGATGCAGCCAGACCATGAAGGAGATGACGCAGATCGCCATGGTGGCGAGCACCATCGAGCGGTAGCCGAACAGCGCCTTGCCGGAAAAGGTCGAGACCACCTCGGAGAAGATGCCGAAGGCCGGCAGCACCAGGATGTAAACCTCCGGATGGCCCCAGGCCCAGATCAAATTCATGAACATCATGACGTTGCCGCCGGCCTCGTTGGTGAAGAAGTGGAAGCCGAGGTAGCGGTCGAGCAAGAGCATCGCGAGCGTGGCGGTGAGGATCGGAAAGGCTGCGACGATGAGGAGATTTGAGGCCAGCGTGGTCCAGCAGAACATCGGCATGCGCAGATAGTTCATGCCCCGGGTGCGCAGCTTCAGCACCGTGGTGACGAGATTGATGCCGGCCACCAGCGTCCCGACGCCCGAGATCTGGAGTGACCAGGCATAGTAATCGACGCCGACGCCTGGCGAGTAGGACAATTCCGACAGCGGTGGAAAGGCGAGCCAGCCGGTGCGGGCGAATTCGCCGACCACGAGCGAAATATTGACCAGCAGCGCGCCGGTCGCGGTCAGCCAGAAGCCGACCGAATTCAGCGTCGGGAAAGCGACATCGCGCACGCCGAGTTGGAGCGGCACGATCAGGTTCATCAGCCCGATCACGAACGGCATCGCCACGAAGAAGATCATGATGGTGCCGTGCGCCGAAAATATCTGGTTGTAGTGCTCGGGCGGCAGATAACCCTGCGACTGGTAGGCAACCGCCTGCTGGATCCGCATCATGATGGCATCGCTGCCGCCGCGCAGCAGCATCACCGAGGCCAGCAGCACGTACATGACGCCGATGCGCTTGTGATCGACGCTGGTGATCCATTCGCTCCAGAGATAGGGCAGATGTCCCTTCACCACGACCCAGGCCAGCACGGCAAGGATCGCGACCAGCACCACCGCGCCCGCGGCAAGCGGAATCGGCTGATCGAATGGAATGGCCGACCAATCGAGCTTACCGAGCATCGTGGCCTCCACTGTGCGGACGGCCGGCATCGGAGAGCAGCTCCGGCCCGGGCCCCGGCGGAATGTGCTGGGTCGCGATCAGGTCGAACAAGCGCGGGTCTTCGAGGCGGTAGACCGGCCGGCCCTTCTCGATGCCCTGCTGCATCAGCTTCTTGTAGCTGTCCGCATTCAGCACGGCATCGGTCTTTGCGGTGGTCGCCACCCAGTCCGGAAAGGCGAGCGGCGAGACCACGTTGACGTCGAACATCATGTCGGGGAATCCGTCGCCGGAGAAATGCGCGGACAGGCCCTGGAGCTTGCCTTCATTGTCGGCGCGCAGGTTCAGCTTCGTCACCATGCCGTTCATGGTGTAGATCATGCTGCCGAGCTGGGGGATGAAGAACGTGTTCATCACGCTCGACGATGTCAGCTGGAAATTCAGCTCGGCCCCGGCCGGTACCGTCAACGTGTTGACGGTGGCGATGCCCTGGTCCGGATAGATGAACAGCCATTTCCAGTCGAGCGAGACGGCCTGGATGCGCACCGGGCTGCCGGTGCCCGGCACGGGCGCCGCGGGATCGAGCTGGTGCGAGCCGATCCAGGCGACGCCGCCGAGCAGGATGACGGTAAGCGCCGGGATCGCCCACACCACCATCTCGACGCGCCCGGAATAGACGAAGTCGGGCTGGAAGCGCGCCTTCGGATTCGACGCGCGAAACCAGAACGCGAAGCCCAGGATCGCGATGATGGTCGGCACCACGATCACGAGCATGATGAAGACGGAATCGACCAGGATGGTGCTGTTGGCCGCAGCCACAGGTCCTTGCGGATCGAGCAGATTCATCGGCAAGCCACTGGCGGTTGGAAAGCCCCGAGCGGAAGCGTAGCGCGAAACACGCCCCCGCACCAAATGCAGTTGTATGACGGCGGTTCCGAAAGCCGTCTTTCAGAACCGCCCGATCTCGCGTGACGGCATGCAATTCCATGCGATGTCAATGACATGAGCGCGGGGCGGCCGGCCTTCTCACTGCCGTGCCCCGTTGCTATCGTCGGCAAAAGCAGCGGGATGGAACGAGATGCAGGGCCCCGAGGATGATGCTGGCCTCGCCGGCAAGGTGGCGCTTATCAGCGGCGGTGGCGCTGCGGGGGACGGCATCGGCAACGGCCGCGCTGCAGCAATCCTGCTCGCCCGCGCCGGCGTGAAAGTGCTGGTGGCCGATCGCGACCTTGAGCTCGCCGAGCGCACCGTGGAGATGATCACCGCCGAGGGCGGCACCGCTGCGGCCCATGGCGGCGACGTCACCAGCGAAGCCGATTGCAAGGCGCTCGTCGAAGCCGCGCTCGACCTCTGGGGCCGGCTTGATTTCCTCGACAACAATGTCGGCATCGGCAGCCGCGGCAATGTGGTCGACGAGGCGCCTGAACAATATCGCCGCGTCATGCAGGTCAATGTCGAGACCATGTTCCTGCTCTCGAAGCACGCGATCCCGGCCATGATCAAGACCGCCAAGGGCGGTGCGATCGTCAACATCTCATCGATCTCGGCGCTCAGACCGCGCGGGCTCACGACCTACACGACCTCGAAGGCCGCGATCATTGGCCTCACGCGCGCGATGGCGGTCGATCACGGCCGCGACAACATCCGCGTCAACTGCATCTGCCCGGGTCCGATGTACACGCCGATGGTCTATGCCCGCGGCATGAGCGAACAGGCCCGCGCACAGCGGGCCAAGGCCTCGGTGCTGAAGACCGAAGGCACTGGCTGGGACGTCGGCCATGCCGTCAAATTCCTGCTCAGCAATTTTGCACGCTACATCACCGGCCAGGTGCTGGTGGTCGACGGCGGCGTGACGCTGCAAGCACCCGAACGCGAGTCACAAGACCACTGACAAGGGGAACACAGCGATGGCACGCCTGCCCTATCTCGAGGCCGACCAGGTCGCGCCCGAATATCGCGACATGCTCAAGCGCAACACCAACCTGCACAAGCTCCTGGTCAACTCGCCAGAGATGGCGCGCGCCTTCAACGGCATCGGCGGCTATATCCGCTTCAAGAGCAAGCTCGACCCGCGCCTGCGCGAGCTTGCGATCCTCCAGGTCGGCTGGATGGAGAAGTCGGAATACGAGTTCACCCATCATGTGAAGATCGGCAAGGAGTTCGGCGTCATCGACGCGGACATCGCCGGCCTGATGGCGGAAACCGAGGGCAAGTCGTCCACGCTCGAACCGCTCGCAAGAGCGATCCTGAAGGGCACCCGCGAGATGGTGCGCGAGCTCGCGATGTCGGATGCCACCTTCGCCGAGATCAAGCAGCATCTCTCCGACGAGCACATGGTCGATCTCGTGCTCACCATCGCCTTCTATTGCGGCGTGGTGCGCGTGCTCGCGACGATGAAGATCGATAACGAGCCCTATTACAAAGAGGTACTCCAGCAGTACCCGATCCCGGGAGTGAATTGACATGCGCTTGAAGGACAAGGTTGCGATCGTGGTCGGGGCCGGGCAAAGTCCCGGCGAAGGCATGGGCAACGGCCGCGCCACTGCGCTCACCTTCGCGCGCGAGGGTGCAAAGGTTCTGTGTGTCGATCATCATCTGGAATCGGCTCAGGAAACGGTTGCGATGATCACCGCCGCGAAGCAGGGCAGCGCCGCAGCCTTCAAGGCCGATGTCACGAAATCCGCCGACATCAAGGCGATGGTGGCGGACGCGCAGTCACGCTGGGGCCGGATCGACGTGCTGCACAACAATGTCGGCGTCAGCCTGTCGGGCGGCGATGCCGAATTGCTGCAACTGACCGAAGAGGCATTCGACCGCGTCGTCGCCATCAATCTCAAGAGCTGCATCCTCGCCGCGAAAGAGGTGATCCCGATCATGCGCGCGCAACGAAGCGGCGCCATCATCAACATCTCCTCGATGGCCGCGATCACGACCTATCCTTACGTCGCCTACAAGGCGACGAAGTCGGCGATGATCGCCTTCACCGAACAGCTCGCCTACCAGAACGCCGAATACGGCATCCGCGCCAACGTCATCCTGCCCGGCCTGATGAACACGCCGATGGCAGTCGACACCCGCGCCCGCGAATGGCACAAGACCCGCGCCGAGGTCGAAGCCGAGCGCGACAGCAAGGTGCCACTGCGCAGGAAGATGGGCACCGGATGGGACGTCGCCAACGCCGCGCTGTTTCTGGCCTCGGACGAGGCGAACTTCATCACCGGCGTGACGCTGCCGGTGGATGGCGGGGCGAGCGTGAGGCGGGGCTGATTCTTCTCCCTCTCCCCGTTCTTACGGGGAGAGGGTCGGGGTGAGGGGCTGCTTCCACGAAAACGCTGAGAGTTGGACTCGTGGAGAGTCCCCCTCACCCGGAATTTGCTCTCGCAAATTCCGGCCTCTCCCCGCACGCGGGGAGAGGCGAAGAGAGCTCGCTCACCGCGGCGCGCTTGTCACTCGCCAGATCGTGCCGTTGCCATCTTCCGACACCAGCAACGATCCGTCCCTTGCCACGGCCACTCCCACCGGCCTGCCCCACACCTCGGTGTCGCTCACGACGAACCCGGTGACGAAATCCTCATATTCGCCGGTCGCCTTGCCGTCCTTCATCTTGATGCGGATCACCTTGTAGCCAGTGCGCTTCGACCGGTTCCAGGAGCCGTGTTCGGCGGCGAAGGCGTCTCCCTGATACTCGGATGGAAACTGCGTGCCCTGGTAGAAGGTCATGCCGAGCGAGGCCGAATGCGGCTGGACCAGCACGTCCGGCACCGTCACCTTGTCTTTGAGGTCCGGACGCGCGCCGGTGTGTCGCGGGTCTTCGTTGTTGCCGATATAGAACCAGGGCCAGCCATAGAAGCCGCCCTCCTTCACGCTGGTCACGTAGTCGGGCACGAGGTCGTCACCGAGGCCGTCGCGTTCGTTGGTGGAGCACCAGGGCATGCCGGTCTGCGGCTGGACCGCGAGGCCGACGCAATTGCGGATGCCGGTGGCGTAGATCTTTCGCTCCTTGCCATCGGGATTGAAGGCCAGCACGGTCGCGCGCTCCGTCTCGCTCGCCCAGGCAGCACCAAGCGGTTGCGCTTTTGACCAGGCCTCCAATCCGCCCGGCGGCGTGCCCATCCCCTCGGCGACGTTGCTGAGCGAGCCGACCGACACCAGCATGCGCTTGTTGTCAGGCGTGAAGACGATGTCGCGGGTGGAATGGCCACCGTCATGCGGCAGGCTTGCCACGATCGTCTCCGCCTTGCCGCGCGCCTTGAGATCGCCGGCCTGGTAGGGAAAGCGAACGACGCTGTCGGTATTGGCGACATAGACCCATTGCGGATTGTCGCCGTTCGGGAAGAACGCGATGCCGAAGGGTTGCCTCAGTCCGCCGGCGAACACCTCGTTGGTCGCGACCTTGCCGCCCTCTCCCGCGCGAAGCACGCGGATGTTGCCGGCCCGCGTCTCCGCGACGAAGACATCACCGTTCGGCGCAACCCGCACGATACGCGGCGCGCGCAAGCCTTCGGCGAACAGCTCGATCTTGAAACCCGAGGGCACCTGGAGGGCCGCCTCTGACGGTCGCGGCACCACGCGCGAGAAGCTTGCAACCGACCGCGAGGCGCCGGGCCTGACGAGATCCTGCGGCCGGATCAGCCTGATTGTGCCGGGCTTGTCGGCCTGCCAATCGCCATAGGCGTCCTTGCCCTGCAGCACCGGCTCAGCCTGCACGCCAGCTGCAACAGCGACCAGCAGCCCCGCGGATATCGCCGCGGACGAAATCCTGTTCTTCACGTCTGCTTCCTCCCCACCTGTGTCCGGCGTCAACGCCGAACATCCGCAAACGTTCTGCGGCAGGTCAAACACCTGCCGCATCCAACGTCCGCTCATGCCTGCACGATGTGCATCAGGTGCAACCCATCGTACTGGAAAACGCCGCGGATAGGTGCGACACATTGTAAGAGCGGGGGTTGCAGGCATCAAAGCTGCGGCATCGCCGTCGCAATTGATGGGGTGATCATGTGGGGATCCGTCGTATCGGAATGGGCGAGCCTGCTGCTCCGCTGGCTGCACGTGGTTGCTGCCATCGCGTGGATCGGCAGTTCCTTCTATTTCATCGCCCTCGATCTCGGCCTCAGGTCGAGGCGCGACCTGCCTGATGGCGTGCAGGGCGAAGCCTGGCAGGTCCACGGCGGCGGCTTCTACCGGATCATGAAATATCTGGTGGCCCCGCACCAGATGCCGGACGAGCTGACCTGGTTCAAATGGGAGGCCTACACCACCTGGCTGTCCGGCTTCGCGTTGATGGTGGTGGTGTATTATCTCGAGGCCGATCTGTTCCTGGTCGACAAGTCCATCCTCGACCTCACGCCATTCCAGGCCGGGTTGTTCAGCTTCTTCAGCCTCGCTCTGGCGTGGCTGCTTTATGAAACCGCCTGCCGCACCGGGCTTGCGCAGCGCGAGCTGCCCTTTGCCATCGGCGGCTATCTGTTCCTGGTCGCACTGACCTACGCCTTCACCCATGTGCTGAGCGGCCGTGGCGCCTTCAACCAGATCGGCGCGATCATCGGCACCATCATGGTCGCCAACGTCTTCGCCCTGATCATCCCGAACCAGAAGAAGATCGTGGCGGCGCTAATTGCGGGACAGGCGCCCGATCCAAAACTCGGCAAGGCCAGCAAGGAGCGCTCGGTCCACAACAACTACCTGACGCTTCCCGTGGTCGTGCTGATGATCAGCAATCACTATCCCCTGCTCTATGCCACGCGCTTCAATTGGATCATCGTCGCCATCATCCTGGCGCTCGGCCCCGTGATCCGCCACTTCTTCAACGAGCGACACGCGGGGCGCAAATCGCCGTGGTGGGTGTGGGGCGTGGCAGCGATCGGCGTGATCGCGATCCTCTTCCTCTCCGCAGCCGGGCCGCGCGCCGTCAAGACGGGCACGCTCGCGGCGCAGCCGACGCTCGCCAATGTCGAGGAGATCGTGATGTCCCGCTGTAGCATGTGCCACGCGGCCGAGCCGGTCTGGGCCGGCATCGTCACCGCGCCGAAAGGCATCCTGCTCGATGCCCCCGAACACATCCATCGCAATATCCGCCTGATCGGTCGCGTCGCAGCCTGGTCGAATGCGATGCCGCCGGGCAACATCACCGAGATGACCAGCGAGGAGCGCGCCATCCTTGCAGCCTATCTCGAGCGGGTGCGCTGACGCGCGTCGCACGAAGGCGCGTTGCGCGGAATGAAATTCCGCATCTTGCCCTGAATTGAAAATGACTTGGCCGCCTATCCGGCGTAGACATGACCGGCGGCCGCCGGCGCGGTCCCAAAGTCAGTTTGCAATCGGGGAAAGAACAGTGGCCCTCAAGAACATCATCGGTATCGACCACGCCGTGGTCATGGTGAAGGACCTCGACAAGGCCGCGGAGAACTACCGGCAGCTCGGGTTCACCGTTTCCCCGCGCGGCACCCACAGCGCGCATATGGGCACCGGCAACTACACCATCATGTTCGACCCCGACTATATGGAGCTGCTCGGCGTGCTCGTGGCGACCGAGCAGAATGCGCCGGCGCGCACCTTCCTCGACAAGCAGGGCGAGGGCATTGAGCGCATTGCCTTCACCGCAGTCGATTCCGCGGCCGGCGCGGAGGAGATCCGCGCGCGGGGCCTGACACCGATCGGCCCGACCGATTTCGAGCGGCCGGTGACTCTGCCTGACGGCACGGTCTCGGCGGCAAGGTTTCGCACCTTCATGTGGCCGACCGCGGAAGCGCCGGGCGGCGTGCGCATCTTCGCCTGCCAGCACAAGACTCGCGAGACCGTGTGGATCCCTGACTTGATGAAGCATGCCAATGCGGCCAGGCGGATCAAGCAGACGCTGATCGCAACGCCTGAGCCCGCGAAGGAAGCCGCGCATCTCGGCCGGCTGATCGACCGCGAGCCGAAGGCAGAGGCGGACGGCGCGGTCACCGTGCCCTCCGGCGGCGATCGCGCCGACTTCGTCTATCTGACGCTGGACCAGCTCCGCGAACGCTTCCCCGGCGTGCCACTCGCAGGCCTCTCCGAACGTGGCGGCGCGGCGCTGGTGCTCGTGAGCGGCGATCTCGCGGCCACCGAGAAAGCGCTGGGATCGGTCGCAGTGCGCAGCGGAGCTGCGATCTGCGTGCCGCCGGCCAAGGCCAACGGCACCCTGCTCGCCTTCGTTGCCGGCTGATTTTAACTAATTCTTTAACAAGCGTTTACCCGGCAGGCCTAGGATTCCCAGGCATTTCACGCTGCCCGGGGTCAAGCGCATGTTCAAAGAGGGATCGCCGATCGCCTATGACGCGCCGGCCGAGCTGAAGAAATGGCCGTCGCTGAAGGGCGAGAGGCAGAAGGACCGAGGTCCGCCCTATCTCGTCTACAACGGCACGCTCGCCGACTGCGTGCGCGAGCTCATGGGCAAGCCGATCAAGGGCATCTCGCTCTACGACATCATGACGAGGCCGCAGGCCGCCTTCGATCAGACCGTGCTATCGCCCGGCGATGCCGCCGAGATCGCGATGCGCAAGGATTTCCCCCAGGACTGATACAAGGCCGAATTCAAGAACTATTTCAAGGCTCGCCTGCCGGGCGTCTTGCCCTGTTGCTTCGAGGAGGATTCCGTCGGCGCATCGAGGAAGACCACGGGTGTACCGCGCTTGACGTTCTCGCCGATCGCACGAACGTCCCAGTTGGTGAGCCTGACGCAGCCGTGAGAGGCGGACTTGCTGACCCTGTCGGGCTCGGCCGTTCCATGAATGCCGTAGCCCTGCGCCGACAGGCCGATCCAGTATGACCCCACCGGATTGTTCGGACCCGGCTTGACCTCGAACGGCTGCCGCGATTTGACACTGTCGAACCTGTACTCGGGATTGTAGTGATAGGTCGGCTTGTCGTTGGTCGAGGTGACCTTGAGCGTTCCTTGCGGCGTTGGACGGTCCGGGCTGCCGATGGATGCGGGATAGAACGCGACCAGACGATCGGTCGCGTCGAAGGCCCGCAGCGTTTCATTCTTCTTGTCGACCTCGAGCCGCGCAATGCGCGGCAGCTCTCGCCGTGCAGCAACGTTTGCAACGACGATCGTCTCCTCCGCCTTGTCGAAGGACTTTGCCGGATTGAGCGTGCGTAGCAGATCCGCGCTCATGTGGAATTTCTCGGCGAGCTCTTCGAGCGGGCTGGTGTAGCTCAGCGCCTTCAACGATTTCATGTCTTCCAGCTTCGCCGGCAATTCCTTGAGGAACGGCCCCTTCACGTCAGCGTCGGTGATTCTGTAATCGACGACGACAGGCCCCTCGCTCGCTGCGTTCAGCTTGTCCCAGAGCTCCGGCGTAATGGTCTTGTCTGAGACAATTCCGTTCTGCTCGGCGAACGCCTTGACCGCCTTCTGCGCGTTCTCGCCGAGCTTGCCGTCGATTTCGCCGGGCGAGAACTGCGCGCGATCGAGCAGGACCTGAAGCTTCACGACCGAGGCGTTGAGCTTGTCGGAGGGTGGGGACTTTGCGGGACGCGCCGCATCATTCACAGCGGATGCATCGAGATTGCCCGCGAGCGCCGGGCAGATGAACCACAGCGACATCACCGCGCCAAGCATCCATCGCATCATCATCGCTCGTTCCAATTCGCAAATCATGATCCCGCAGAACCGCGGGGAGTTCTGTTCGGGAACACCGTAGTAACACCGGAGGAACCGACGAGATCGCAGCTTTGCCGCAATCGGAAGGTTAAGAACTTCCTATCGCCGGTGCATCGCTGGCCGTTCATCCCACAGTTCGAAGGTTGTCCACGCAAATGCGATTTGTCGTCGCGGCTTGCGCCGCGTTTCTGATTCTGATGTGCGACCTCGATCCGTCGGCGTCTCGGCAAACATCCCTTGTCGACCACACCGTTCCTCAGAACAATCAAGCCTCCCCACTTGTTCCAGTGGTTGAGCTCTTCCTGACCAGCGTGCAGGCCATCGAGCTCGCCAACGCACGCGCGGCGTATGAGGAGATGCCGGATCCGTCGCGAGCGATCGAACCTGTCGTGCCGGCGCCGCCTTCGCCGACTGAGCGATTCTGTCACGCGCTTCGGGAGGCGGCCGAGGCCAGCGGCATCCCGGTGCCCTTCTTCGCCCGCCTGATTTGGCAGGAGAGCCGCTTCAAGTCCAACGAGGTCAGCCAGGCCGGCGCACAGGGCGTGGCGCAATTCATGCCGGGGACGGCCGCCGAGGTCGGGCTCGATGATCCCTTCAATCCGATGAAGGCGCTGCCGGCATCGGCCAAATTCCTGCGCAAGCTGCGCGACGATTTCGGCAATCTCGGCCTCGCCGCGGCCGCCTACAACGCAGGGCCCGGCCGGATCCAGAAGTGGCTTGCCAAGGAGAGCGAGCTGCCGCGCGAGACGCGCGACTATGTCCGCATCATCACCGGCACCAGGGCCGAGGACTGGACCGAACGCGCGGAGGCCCTCGCGATCCGGATCGACCTGCCGCGCGAAGCGCCCTGCGAAGGCATCGGCAGCCTGTCGAAGGCGAAGGACGTCGCCTGGGTTCCGGTGAACCTGACGCCATCGGTCACGACCATCATTCGCAAGGCCGAACAGCTTGCCGCGCGGCTGACGAATCGCGCCCGCAAGCGGTTTGCAAGCTTGCCCCAGAAGAACGCTTCGGCTCACGGCAAGGCACGCAGCATGATTGCAGCACGCGCGGCCGGAAAGAGTGCGAAGGCCCGCGCCGTTCGCCTGGCTTCACGCGAACGACCGTCCGGTTAGTTCGTTCGGAGCCGCCCGCCCGAGCGGCTCCGACATCCATCGTGCCAGTCGATCTCCTCGATCACGCGACGTTCGCCCGGTTCGATGACATAGGTCCTGGTGTCGCGGTGGATATAGCGATATTCCCGCAGAATCCGGCGCGTCCCGATAGACCGTGGTCGGGAATTCCTCCACCTCGACGCTGTCGGGGAGCCGGTCACCGACGCGGATGTCCGTGCGTGCGGTGCTCCCGGTGGTCCGCTTCTCGCTCCGCGCTTCGGTGCGGGTTTTCGCATGCTTGCGGATCGCCTCGCGGTCGCGATCCGAAAACTTGCTAGACGTGCCGGCCGCTCACTCCCTTTCGTGCTGTTTGGCGTTGGTTACCAACCTGAGCTAAGACGCCGAGTTCCAGTTTTTTCCCGAACGAACCTCCGCCGCGCCTGCACGGAACCTGCAATGCCATCGAAGAGCGCCGGGATCATTGCCTATCGGAAGCGCCGGAGGCTCGAGGTTCTCCTCGTTCATCCCGGAGGCCCGTTCTGGCGCAACAAGGATCTCGGCGCATGGTCGATCCCGAAGGGCGAGTATGCGGACGAGGAAGATGCGGAAATCGCCGCACGGCGGGAGTTTGCCGAAGAGCTTGGGCTCGAGCTGTCCGTGCCGCTGATCGCGCTTGGTCAGGTCAAGCAGCGCGGGGGCAAGCTCGTCACTGCGTTCGCAGCCGAGCTCGATCTCGACGTGCGCGACATTCGCAGCAACAATTTCGAGATCGAATGGCCGCCACGCAGCGGCAAACGGCAGACCTTCCCGGAGGTCGACCGCGCCGAATGGTTCACGCTCGAAGAGGCGCAGGAGAGGATCAACGCAGGACAACGCCCATTGCTTGATCGGCTGGAGCAATTGGCCGGCGGCGAATAGGCGCGTCGCGACGCGCCGCTCACACCGGCTGCTCGTCGTCCGTCACCGGCGACGTCACCACGAGGAACACGAGATCGGTGAGGCCCGAATTCGAGATCGCGTGCTCGACGCCGGGCGGCAGGAAGATCACGTCGTGCTTGCGCACGACATGGTTCTTGCCTGATATCTCCATCAGTCCCTCGCCGTCGAGCACGTGATAGACCTGCTCCTGCACCTTGTGATGATGCCGCGCGACATAGGCCATCGGCTGGTACATCGAGATGCGGTAGTCGATGCGGCGCGAGCCCGCGGTCTCCGGCATCACCAGCGGCTTCGACAGCGCGCCGCCGAAATGATTGGGAAATTCGCGCCAGGGCACCTCGGCAATGTTGCGGATGAAGGCGCCGTTGCTGTCATCGGCCATGATCGTGCTCCCTCGTCTCAGTTCACCAGCGCGCCGCCATCGAGATAGACGATCGAGCCCGTGGCAAAGCCGTTGGCCATCAAGCTCGATATCTGCTGCGCGATGTCCTCGGCCATGCCGACGCGGCCGACCGGCAGCGTCGCGGCGGTCTTGGTCAGCATCTCCCTTCGCGCCGCTTCCGGCATCGCAGCCCTGATCGGCGTATCGATCACGCCGGGCGAGACCGCGTTGACACGCACAGGCGCAAGCTCCAGTGCGAGCGCGCGGGCGAGCGATTCCAGCGCACCGTTCGCCGCGCTGATGATCGCCGAATTCGGCCGCGGCCGGACGCTGAGGAAACCCGTGACCAGCGTCAGCGAACCGCCGGGCCGGATCTCGGCCGCGCGCGCGACGCGCCAGGCGCCCCAGAATTTGCCTTCCATGGTGGCGCGGACGTCCTCCATCGCAACCGTCTTGAACGGCCCGGTGCGAAGCTGCGCCGCGGTGAGCACGACATGATCGACGGGACCTGTGCGTCGAAATAGTTCAGCGACGCTCTGGTCGCTGGTGACGTCGGCGGAAATCGCCGTCACCTTGAGCCGTTCGGCGACGGGATCGAGCTTCGCCGCGCTACGCGAGGCGATGACGACCTCCGCGCCCTGGCTCTTGGCGAGCTCCGCCGTGGCGAGACCAATGCCTGAGGAGCCCCCGACCACAACGACCTTCTTGCCTGCGAGCGTCATTCCCGATCTCCCGATAGTCTCGTTGATTGGTGAGGCCGCACGATCAGCCCGGCTGGAAGCGCGTGCCGATGCCCGCCTTGCTCTGGCCGAGGCCCGGCAATTCCCAGACGCCGGCGCCGGCCGGATTGACGTCGGCGGCGATGTCGACGTCGATCAGATAGGGCCGGTTGGCGGCAATCCCCTTGCGGATTGCCTCGCCGAGGTCCGCGGCGCGATCGACCCGCACGCCCTCGACCCCACAGGCGCGCGCCATCGCCGCGAAATCCGGATTGTAGCGTTCTCCCGTCTCGGGGTGCTTGAAGTCGGTGGCAAGCTCGCGGCCGCCGAGATAGCCGCGCTGCAGCCCGCGGATCGAGGCATAGGCGTAATTGTTCCAGACCACCCAGACCACCGGCAGATTGTATTCGACCGCCGTGCCCAACACGTTGGCGTGCATGAAGAACGCGCCGTCGCCGCACACCGACACGCACGGACGATCGGGCGCGGCGAACTTCGCACCCATCACGCCGGCGACGCCAAAGCCCATCGGGCCGAAGCCCATCGAACCGATCAGCGAGTCCGGCCGCTTCGGCTTACAGAATCCGAGAAGCCAGTTGTGATGCACGCCGATGTCCGAGACGAGGATCGCATCCTCGGGCAGTGCCTTGTCGATCTCGGCGGCCGCGCGCTGCGGATTGATCGGCGTCGAATCGTCGGAAAAGCCGGGCGCGACGAACTTGTCCCATTCTTTGCGATAGCCGTCGATCTGCGCCAGCCATTTCTTGCGCGCATCGGACTTCTTGAACAAATTGTCGCGGCGATCGAGCTCGGCATGGACCTGGCGCAGGAAGGTGCGGACGTCGGCCATCAATCCGAGCGCGACGGGATAGTTGCGGCCGATCTCCTCGGGGTCGATGTCGACGTGGATCAGCTTCGTCGGTGGGATCGTGAAGGAGTAGCCGGGGATCCACGAGCTCGAGGTGCGATCGTCGAAGCGGACGCCGAGCGCGAGCAGCACGTCGGCCTGACGCGCGGCGTGATTGGCCTGGTAGTGCCCGGCGCGCGCGACGAGGCCGAGAGCCAGCGGATGATTGACGTCGAGCGCACCGAGGCCGCTCGCGGACGCCGCCACGGGAATCTGAAGCCGTTCGGCAAGCTTGCGCAACTCATCGGCGGCCCCGCCATAACGCACGCCCTGCCCGACCAGCATCACCGGCCGCTCGGCCGACAGCAGCATGTCGACCGCCTTCTCAACTCCATCGGGATCGGCGCCGCAGCGGCTGGAGATATTCGCATTCCACTCGATCGCCTTCGGCGCCTCTTCAGCCGCCGATTCCATGAAGACGTCGAAGGGCACGTCGACCACCACGGGCCCCGTCCGTCCCGTGATCATGGTTTTCCAGGCTTGCCGCACCGCGAGCGGCACCATCTCGCCACGCGTGGGCTGGAACACCTTCTTGCAGATCGTGCGCACCGTGGACGGAAAGTCGGCCTGATGGTGTCGGTACATTTCCTGGAACGCACCGCGGTTGAACTGGCTGGTCGGTACGTTGCCGGTGATCGCCATGAACGGCACGGAATCGAGAAAGGCATTGGCGAGCGAGATCGGCAGATTGGCCGAGCCCGGCCCGCACGAGGTGAAGGTCGCCGTCGGCCTGCCCGAGACGCGGTAATAGACGTCGGCCATGAAGCCGGCGACGCTCTCGTGATGCACGGAGATCGTCTTGATCTCGGATGAGCGCTCATACAACGCGTCGATGAACTGGATGTTGCCGTGGCCGCACAGGCCGAACACCTGCGGCACCTTCTCCTGGATCAGGTAATCGACGATGACCTGGGCGCCATTGAGCATGTTCTTCGACATCGACCGTCTCCCTCAGCCCGCGACTTCTTGTGGACCGGCGCGGAGAACACGGCACGGTCGTCGTTAGGCCGCAGGCACCCTATTTCTCATAATGCTGTACGTCAATTTATATTGTGATAGGCTGTTTGCAGCGAAAATGCGGGCTCGACTCCGACGGCCGCAACGTTGCGTGCTACTGTCGCGGCATCGAGTCATGACGGATCTGCCAGAGGGGGCCTTGTCCTTGAGATCGCGCACCAAGCCCAGCACAAGCGAAAAGCCCGCGAGCCCGCGCAAGGCCGCAATTGCCAAGCTAGTCCCTGTCCCCAAAGCCGATGGCAACGATGAATCCGACGACAAGCAGCGCGGCGGCGGCGTCCAGTCGCTGGGGCGCGCCTTCTCGATCCTCGAACAAGTCGCGCGCCATCGCGAGGGCATTGGGCTTGCGGAACTGAGCAAGCTGGTCGGCCTGCACAACTCGACCACCTTTCATCTGGCCAAGACGCTGGTCTCGCTCGGCTACCTCCGCCAGGAGAAAGACAACAAGCGCTACCGCATCGGCCGTCCCCTGTTCGCCCTTGCAGCGAGCGCGCTCGACGAGATCGAGATGGTCAATGTCGCTACCCCTGTGCTGGAAGAGCTGTCGCGCCAGACCAGCGAAAGCAGCCATTTTGCCGTGCGGATGGGCGATGCCGTGATCGTCATCGCCCGCACCAGCGGACCCGGCGCGTTCCAGCTGACCGACCGCGTCGGCGTGGTGCGTCCGGCCCATTGCACTGCGCTCGGCAAGATCATTCTGGCGTCGCTGCGGCCCGATCAGCTCAAGCGGTTCCTCGATCGCGCGGAGCTGAAACCGTCGACGCCGAAATCCATCACCGATGCCGGCGTGCTGATGCGCGAGATTGCCGAGGTGCAGCGCACCGGCGTCGCCTTCGACGACGGCGAGTTCAATCCGGAAGTGCGCTGCGTCGCCGTCCCCGTGACCGATTTCACCGGACAGGTGATCGGCGCGCTCGGCATTTCCGGGCCGATCTGGCGGCTGTCCAACCAGGCGCTGCATGCCGGCGCGCAAATCGTGCAGGCCGCCGCCGACGGCCTCTCGGCCGAATTCGGCGCCAAGGACCGGGCGCACAAGGCGTTCCAGCAGAAAGTCTAGGGACGCGCATGAGCGTCGAATTTGCCGGTTGACACCGGCAATGGCGTTCGGGATTATCCTCCCGCATTAAAAAAACATCTCTCACAATATCGGATGTCCGATTTGGAAGAGGGACACGATGCACCGGGAGGAGACAGACATGATCCGCTACCCGCGACGGACGGTGTTACGGGCGGGCGCAGCCTTGGTCGGCGCGTCCGCATTGGGATTTCCCGCAATTGTGAGAGCGCAGGCCGAGAAGATCCGGATCGGCCATCTAACGCCGCTGACCGGCTTTCTCGGCGTGATCGGCGGCTACGCGCAGTTGGGCGTGAAGCTCGCGGCGGAGGAGATCAACGCATCCGGCGGCATCGTGGGCAAGCAGATCGACCTCATCTCGGAGGACTCGATCAACCCGGCAACCGCATCGACCAAGGCGCAGCGCATGCTGGAGCAGGATGGTGCCGTGGTGCTGCTCGGCGAAATCTCCTCGGCCTCCTCGCTCACCATCATGCAGGTTGCCGAGCGCAACAAGAAGGTGTTCTTCTCGACCGGCGCGCGCTCGGACGCGCTGCGCGGCAAGAACTGCAACAAATACTCCTTCCATTGCGACATCCCCAACACCGTGATGGTGAACGCGGTCGGCACCGCGCTGTCGCAGAAGGGCATGGTGAAGGGCAAGAAGTTCTTCACGCTGACGGCCGACTACATTTTTGGTCATGACCTCCTGAAGGCGGCCAAGGGCTTCTTCGGCACGCATGAGGCCAATCTGATCGGCGACGAGTTGATCGCAACCGATGTCACCGACTTCAGCCCGTACCTGCTCAAGGTGCGGCAGGCAAAACCCGACGTCGTCTGCTGCAACCTCGCCGGCAACCAGGTGACCAACCTCGTCAAGCAATATGCCGAGTTCGGCCTGCCCTATCCGCTGGTCGGGTTCAATCTCAACACCGGCGATGCCTGGGCCGCCGGCGCCGGCAATCTCAGCGGCACCTGGCCGACGGTCTGGTATCACACGCTGAACAACCCGGCCTCGCAGGCCTTCGTCGCGGCATTCACCAAGAAATACGGCAAGCCGCCGGAAAACCACGCCTGGATCGAATATGTGACGCTCAAGCTGCTGGCGGAGGCGGTCAACACCACGAAGTCGACCGACAGCGGCGAGCTGATCGCCTATTTCGAGAAGCAGACCCAGTTTGACATCATGAAAGCGCGCAAGGCCTATTTCCGCAGCTGGGATCACCAGCTGGTGCAGGAGGCCTATCCGTTCACCGTCAAGCCCAAGGACCAAATGAAGGATCAATGGGACATGCTGGTGCTGGGCGATGCGGTGCCGGCGGCGAACGATCAGCTGGAGACGATCTATCCGACCAGGGAACAGAATCCCTGCGAGATGAAGGCTTGAAGCGTCCCACGCGCTGCAAGGACGCAACATGCAGTTCGAGTTCTTGCTGGAACAGGTGGTGAATGGCCTCGTGCTCGGAGGCTATTACCTTCTCATCGCGCTCGGCCTGTCGCTGATCTTCTCCGTCGGCGGCATCGTCAATCTCGCGCACGGCGCCTTCTACGCGCTCGGCGCCTATGTCTGCGTCGAGCTGACGAAACGCCTCGGCTTCGGCGCTTCCGTAGTCGTCTCGCCGTTTGCGGTCGCCCTGCTCGGAATCCTCTTCGAACGCTTCATCCTGCGGCGCTTCTACACCGCCGATCCGATCCTGAGCCTGCTCGTGACCTTCGGGCTTGCGATGGTCGCGGAACAAGCGATCCGCATGATCTGGGGTGCAGCGCCTGTCTCGACCGAGATCCCGCAAAGCTTCCGTGGCTCGGTGATCGTCGGCGACTTCCTGTTCTCGCGCTATCGTCTGCTCATCCTCGCCGTCGTGGCGGCGATCCTGCTCGGCATCTGGATGCTGCTGCAAAAGACCTCGTTCGGTCGCGTGGTGCGCGCCGGCATCCAGCGCCCGGACATGGTCGCGGCGCTCGGCATCCGCCTGCAGCCCTACATGACCGCGATCGTGATGCTCGGCGTCGGCATGGCCGCACTCGGCGGCGCCTTCTTCGCGCCGATCACGACCGTGCATCCCGCAATGGGCGCCGAGATCATGACGGTCGCCTTCGTCGTGGTCGTGATCGGCGGCCTCGGCAGTTTCTGGGGCGTCGTCATCGCCGCCCTGCTCGTCGGCGTGGTGCGCGGCATCGCCATTCACTTTGCGCCTGCCGCAGGTGAGGCCTCGATCTACATCCTGATGTTCCTGGTGCTGCTGGTGCGGCCGCGCGGCCTGCTCGGCGAACGCATCGAGAAGTTCGAATGAGCCGCATGTCTGCCATCGACAGGCTGAGGCCGCTGCTGATCGCGACTGTTGCGGTCGTCGCGCTGCCTTTCCTGCTCAGGGCCTTCGGCCTGTCGCTGAACACCGGCACCTGGATCGTCGCCCTCGCGATCGCGACCATGGGGCTCAACCTCTGCATCGGCTATACCGGCCTCGTCTCGTTCGGCCACAGCGCCTGGTTCGGCATCGGCGCCTATGCCGCCGGGCTGATCCAGCTCCGCCTCGCCTCCAGCGAGATTTGGCTGCCGCTGCTCGGATCGATGGGGGTCGTCGCGATTGCCTCCACTGGCATCGGCATGCTGATCCTGCGCCGGCGCGGCGTGTACTTCTCGCTGCTGACACTGGCGCTCGCCGCCCTCACCTACACCACCGCCTTCCGCTGGACGAGCCTCACCGGCGGCGAGGACGGGCTCGGCGGACTGAAGCGCGGCGCTATCGGACCAGTCGATCTCGACAACGCGCTCAATTATTATGTGGTGGTCGCGATGATCGGGCTCGCCACACTCTATGTGCTGATGCGCCTGGTACGCTCGCCGTTCGGGCATGTGCTGGTCGCGATCCGCGAGAACCAGCTGCGCGCCAGCTTTCAGGGCTATCCGGTCGAGCGCTACAAGCTCGCGGTGTTCGTGATCTCCGCCGTCGTCACCGGCCTTGCCGGTGCGCTGATCGGCTTCCTGAACTATCTCGTCTCCGCCGAGGCCGTCTCGGTGCCGTTCGCCGGAGAGCTCCTGGCGATGGTCGTCATCGGCGGCATGCACAGCCTGCTCGGCCCCGCGCTCGGCGCGCTGTTCTTCATCCTGTTCCGCGAGCTGTTCTCGATCTGGACATCGGACTGGCTGTTCTGGTTCGGCCTCACCTTCGTGGCCTTCGTGATGTATTCCCCCGGCGGCCTCGTCGGCATCGGCGCGCTGATCATGCGGCGCTTGCGGCCGCCCGCGGAAGAGTCGGCCGCGATGAGCCGGCGCAAGATCTATGAGGGCCTGCCGCTGCCCGATTTCCTCCGGCCCGAAGCGCTGACGGGCACGGTATTGGAGGTCAATGGCGTCTCCCGGAAGTTCGGCGGCATCCGCGCGGTCGAGAATGCCAGCATCACCGTCGCCGCCGGCGACATCCACGCGCTGATCGGACCGAACGGCGCCGGCAAGACCACGCTGTTCAACCTCGTCTCCGGCCTTTACGCGCCCGACCAGGGCACGATCCGTCTCCAGGGCCGCGACATCGCCGGCGTGCCGGCGAACGCGATCTGCCACCAGGGGCTGGCGCGCTCGTTCCAGATCACCAATCTGTTTCGCGGGCTGACGATCTACGAGAACCTCCGCCTCTCGCTGCAGGCGCGGCGGCCGATGCGCTTCAACATCTGGAACGACATCGACGCTTACCCGCAGATTCACGCCGAGACTGCCGCATTGACGAAATTTCTCGGCCTCGAAGGCATCGAGGAGATCGAAGGCGGCGAGCTCTCCTATGGCGGGCAGCGGCTGGTCGATCTCGGCATCGCACTCGGCAGTAAGCCGCAGGTGCTGCTGCTCGACGAGCCGCTCGCAGGGCTCGCCGCGACTGAGCGCGAACGAGTCTCCAACCTCGTCAAGAACATCGCGGCGAACATTCCCGTGCTGATCGTCGAGCACGACATCGACCGCGTACTCGGCTTCTCCCAGGTCGTGACCGTCATGAACCAGGGCGAGGTCCTGATGTCCGACTGCCCCAGGGCGGTGCGGGCCGACCTGCGCGTGCAGGAGATCTACACCGGCAAGGGCATTCCCGCCGTCGAGCACCGACGCAGCATCGAGGTTTCAGGCGAGACCAGGACAGTGCTGCGTCTCGACGGCGTCAATACGTTCTACGGCAAGAGCCATATCCTCAATGACGCCGCGCTCGACGTGCGCGAGGGTGAGATCGTTGCGCTGCTGGGCCGCAACGGCGCCGGCAAGTCGACGCTACTCAAATCCATCGCCGGCCTGGTGCCGGCGGCGTCAGGAACCATCGAATATCTCGGCACCGATCTGGCACGCCTCCCCGCGCCCGACATCGCCCGCCGCGGCGTCGGCTATGTGCCGCAGGGGCGCGGCCTGTTCGCCGGCATGACCGTGCGCGAGAACCTCGCGCTCGGGCGCCTCGCGCGCAAGACCGACGGCAGCGACGGCGTGGTCTGGGACGAGGAGCAGATCCTGCACTATTTTCCACGCCTGAAGGAGCGCATGAACATCGCCGCCGACTATCTCTCCGGCGGCGAGCAGCAGATGGTCGCGGTTGCCCGCGCGATGTCGGGCAATGTCCGCCTCTTGCTGCTCGACGAGCCGTTCGAAGGCCTCGCACCGGCGGTGACGCTGGAGCTGTTTGGGGTGTTCGACCAGCTCCGCGAAAAAATGTCGATCGTGATCGTCGAGCACAATCTCGACCTCGTGCTGGCGCTGGCCGACCGCGTCTTCGCGCTCGAGCGCGGCGCCGTGTTCCACCAGGGACCGGCGGCGCCGCTGCTCGACGATCTCGGCTATCGCAAGCAGATCCTGTGGCTGTGATGGCTTGATGGATTCAGAGGGCCGCCGCAGCGGAAGTGAGCTCCCTCTCCCGCTTGCGGGAGAGGGTTGGCGAGAGGGTGTCTCCACAATGGGACAATCACCTAGCGGACAGAGCCCTCACCCGCGCCTTTGGCGCGACCTCTCCCGCAAGCGGGAGAGGTTAGAGAGCCCGCGGCACGATCGTGCGCAAAAACAAGCGCCGCCTTATTCCGCCTTGATGTTCGCGGCGGCCACGACCTCGGCAAGCTCCCTGGTCTCCTTGGCGATCTTCGCGGCGTAGTCGGCCGGCCTGAGCACGCTGACCACGCCCTGCGAGCCGAGCTTCTCCTCAATTGCCGGATCCTTGGCGGCGGCGACGATCTCCCGGTGCAGCGTCTCCAGGATCGGCGCCGGCGTCGCCTTCGGCATGAAGAAGCCGACCCAGAACGAGATGTCGAAGCCGGGATAGCCGGCTTCCGCGACGGTGGGCACGTCAGGCAGCATCGGCAACCGCTCGGCCGACGACACCGCGAGCGCGCGCAGCTTGCCGGCCTTCACCAGCGGCACGGCCGAGAGCGGATCGAACACCGCCAGCACCTCCTGGGCGAGGATGCCGACTTCAGCCGCCGAACCGCCGCGATAGGGCACGTGGATCATCTTGATGCCGGCCTTCTGGCTGAGCAGCTCCATGGCGAGATGGGCGAGGTTGCCATTGCCGCCCGAGCCGTAAGCGAGCGCGCCGGGCGCGGCCTTCGCCACAGCCACGAGATCGGCCACCGATTTGATGTTCGCCGTCCTGGGATTCTCGGGATTGACCACGAGGACGAGCGGCGCCGACACGACGGTGGTGAGCGGCGCAAAGTCTTTTTCCGGATCGTAGCGGATATCCTTGAACAGCGTCTTGTTCAGCGTGATCGTGGACGAGTTGCAGGCGAGTATGGTGTAGCCGTCCGCATCCGCACGGGCGACGCCCTCGGCGACGATCATGCCGTTGGCGCCGGCGCGGTTCTCGACCACGAAGGGCTGGCCGAGCTTGTTGCTGAGCCGATCGCCGATGATGCGCGCGACGACGTCGACCGGGCCGCCCGCGCTGAAGCCGACCATGATCTTGACCGGCCGCGCCGGATATTTCTGCGCGAGGGCCTGCGTCGTCACGCACAATCCGGCGACAATCGCCAGCAGGCGAAGCGTTCGTTGCATTCGTTCCCTCCTTTCATCGCGCCGCTTGTGCATGCTTGTTGATGCGACGCGTCCTCGATCATGAATAGCGGTCGCGCCCAAATTCGCAATCGCGTTTACGCGCCGGCATTCCGCCGCGCGGCACGAGAGAGCTGCTTCGCAACAAAAAAGGCGAAAACAACCCCATGCACAGTAGCCGGCCGCCGTAGGAACAAGGACTTGTGCGGGACGCGCGGTTTTCGGATAGAACGAATCCTATTTGACACGTCGGGCAACACACCTGCATAATGGCATCATTGCGATCACCGTGAGTGTCCAGGCCATTCCAGCCTTGGAAGCCTCGGCCTGGTTGCGCGTAAGCCCTTCATCGACATCCAGAAATCGCAACCGCCGCGCAGCACGCGCGACCGGATTCGCGCGGGCAACCGCTCGCGCCTGTTACGCTAGAGGACCCCAGGACATGACGGCATCTCCCCATCGCACCAGCACGGCCCCGATCGCGGCATACGATCGCAGCAGATCCACGCCGCGAATCAAGCTCACCCGACGGCGCATGCTGATCCAGCATCCCGACGTGCAAGCCGGCGAACGGCTGCTGGCCGAGGCGCTCGGCGCCGCCGATCGCGACGCGCTGCATGGCATCCTCAAGCAATTGATGAAGGCCAGCGTGATCAACCAAAAGCCTGATGAGGCCAATCTCGCCTTCATGATCTCGATGATGAAGAGTATCGCGCCCCGGGATTCTATAGAAGCCATGCTGGCGGCACAGATGGTGTCCGTCCACGTCGCCGCGATGCGCTCCGCCTTTCGCCTCAGCCTCACCGAGAATCTTCAGCAACAGGAAGGCATCACCCGCGCATTGACTCGCCTCGCCCGCACCTTCGCGGCCCAGACCGAGGCCCTCAGCCGCCACCGCAACAATGGCGAGCGCGCGATCACGGTGCAGAACGTGTCGGTGCAGGACGGCGGCAGCGCGATCGTGGGCAACGTCACCCAGCATGCGAGCGTGATCGTGGCGGAGGCGGGCGCGGCGACAGATGCAGGACCGCTCTCGACGCGCGAGTCCGGAGAGTACAAACAGGCCGAAGCCAGCCAAGGCGCCTTCCCATGAGGGGCGATCACGTCCGCAACACGGATGCGATGTCGACGAGCCCGCGCTGCGGCGCCAGGACGCGAAGCGGCGCTGTCTGCCGCGCGCCGGCGGTGCACGGCAAAGCCCGCTGTCGCATGCACGGCGGCGCGAGGAGATCGGGCGCGCCGAGAGGAAATCGGAATGCCAGGAAACACGGACTGTTCACTGGGGATGCGGCCTCTGAGCGAAAGCAAGTTCGGGACCTCTTGGATGAGGCCCGCAAAATGCTGCGGGACTTGTCCTGATGTTCCGCAGATACCACCGCGGCCACGCTCCTGGCCGCGGCGGAATTGATTTTGGATCGAAGGTCAACGCCTGGGTAGCGACGCCATGACCTCGCCGGCGTCTGCGTCCTCCAGGCAGGGAGTGACCGTCAATGGGAGCAAGTCAGCCCATTGAGCGACCCAACGATACATCGCCTTTGGATCGTTCGATTCCGAGATCGCAAATCCCGTACCGTCCATCCCATGCCAACGCCCCAACATTTTGACACCCTCGGGCGGTGCTCCACCAGTTTCCAGGAAACGCGCGACTGCTGCATTGAAAGTGCCTTGAGGTACAGACCAGCTGACGATGAACTTCATGCGAGTCTCCCTTTGCAATCAATTGATAGCTACCGCGGCTTCGCCGCTCGCGCACGATAGCGCCGACCGCATCAATGACAATGGCCAGAAAACGGGTTTGCTTGGTCATGAGAGTCCAGCGCGCAACTCGCTCGACACTATTATACCGGCACTGACACCTGAACTTTCCCCATCGCATGGGAACTCATATTTGCGTCCCGGCTTCGCGCCTTGGGGTACAGAGAGCTACAGCCGGCGAGCGGGTGCTCGAGTGCAAGCTCGTCACGAAGCCGCTCGACCTCAAGGTCATTGAGGCGACATAAGGCTCGTCGTCAAAACCTCCGGGTCATGACGGCGCAATGGTCACAGGGTCCTGCACGAAGGACGTTGATCCCTTGCGTGGCGTATCGGCCCGGCTGGCGGCGCATGGCCGGCCGGGCGACCCGCTGAAGGAGGACTGAGATGCCGCGTCGACCCGAGCGTTACGGCGACCATCTCTCGTGCTCCTCGCGGTAGGCGTGCTCGTTGAGACGCTCGGCAATCTCTTCCGCCACAGGCTCGCTTTCAGCGTCTGCAAGCGGCTTGCCCTTGTTGGTCTTGACGGTCGTCTTGCTGGTTTCGACCGGAAAGTCGTCTGGATGAATCGCGGGTTTTGTCATGGCCTGTCCTCCGGAAACAATGGTTCTTGAACCAACTCAAATAACCGCTCGATATCGTCTTTCACCTGCCTCTATACGCTGGCTGCACGTTGCCAGTCGGGTCCCGCCGCTGTCGACAAGATTGGCATGCCAGGTCAATCCAATGCCGTCCTCGCTGAATCCGCCCGGCTGCTGCGGCTTCCCTCGCCGGTATCCAAACGGTAGAGCGCGGCAGCACCGCTGACGAGGACAAGGACGATAACAGGGATCGCAATTGCATTCGTTCGGCTCAACGGAGCCTCCTCAGGTTCAAGACGTTGCTTCTCAATCGACCATGCACGCACCTGTTCCGTGAAATATCTACGACCTTGCGCTTCGCAGTGGCCGGTTGAATTGAAATGCGCGCAGCAGCGGAACTTCCCGCGCGAGCGCCACTTGAATTTCGGCAACGGTGAGATTCAGCCATGAACTCGGAAACGGAACTGAAATTCCGGGTTGCGCCGCGAAAACTATCCTCAGTCCTGCGAAATGGCGCAAGCGGACGGCGTTACGACCAGTCCGAACAGACGCTCGTGTCGACCTACTTCGACACAGGCAATCACAAGCTCAGGCGCCACGGCCTGACGCTGCGCATCCGCAAGATCGAGGATCGTTACGTGCAGACCGTGAAAGCGGGCGGCACGGGCGGCGTGACCCGCGGCGAATGGGAGCACGAGGTTTCCGGCACCAAACCTGACCTGAACAAGACGAGACACACGCCGCTCCGGAGCCTTGCGACCGGAAAGCTCCCCCGCAAGCTGAAGCCGGTGTTCCAGACCGACATCCACCGCATGGCGCAGGCGCGACGCGTCCGGAAGAGCCAGATCGAACTCGCAGTCGACCGCGGCCGCATCAGCGCCGGGCGGCGGTCACGCCCAGTTGCCGAGCTGGAGCTGGAGTTGAAATCCGGACATGTCGCGGACCTGTTTCACCTCGCCCGCGAACTCGAACGCAGAACGGGGGCCGAGCTCGATCTGCGCTCGAAGGCCGAGCGAGGCTACCAGCTCGTCGCGGGAGGCGGCGGCGGCGCGCAACGCGCCGAGCTGATCGCATTGAAGCCGGAACTCTCGCCGCGCGAGGCGTTCGCCACGATCGCGCATTCGACGCTGCGTCAAATCACCGCGAATGCCGATCCGGTGCGCGACATGGACGCCGAGGGGGTTCATCAGATGCGCGTCGGCCTGCGGCGCCTGCGTGCGGCCATCTCGCTGTTCGCCGATATCCTGCCACGGGCGAGCACGGCGCGGATCAAGGCCGAGCTGAAATGGCTCACGGGCGAACTAGCGCCGGCGCGTGAAATCGACGTGTTTCTGACGGAGAGCATCCAGCCGATCACCGCGCAGGACGTGCCGCGACGCGGCGCCCGCGCGATGCGCAAGAGGTTCTCCGGGCAACGGACGACCGCGTTCAGGCATGCGCGCGACGCGGTCATGTCGCCGCGTTACCGCCGCCTGCTGATCGATTTGATCGAATGGATCGAAGCCGCACGGCCTCACGCCGATGACGACCGCTCGATCGCCGCCTATGCCGCCGAGTTGCTCGACCGGCGCACCAGGAAGGCGCGCAAGCAGGGCAAGCGCCTGACCGATCTCGAGCCGATGCAGCGCCACAAGCTGCGGATCAAGATCAAGAAGATTCGCTATGCCGTCGATTTCTTCGAAAGCCTCTACGACGATCGCGACCGGAAGGAGCTTGCAGCTCTGTCCGACCGGCTCAAGCAGATTCAATCCGCGCTGGGATCGCTCAACGACTTCATGGCGCACCGCGAGCTGGCAACGGAGGCCGCGCTGACGGCACCGCTTGCGCACCGCCGCGCCCAGGCTTTCGCATCGGGCGTCATCGTCGGCCAGGAACGAAAGGCGGCTGATGGCCTGATGAAGGACGCAGCAAAGGAATTGCATCGGTTGCATCGGCTGCGCGCGGTGCCAAGCGATTGAAAGGGACACGAGGTCCTCCGGCCGGTGCTTGCTGAGCGAGGCTGGGGAGTTGCTCGTCGGACCATGCGCGTCTATCGCCACCGCTCCAGCTGCCGGACAGTGATATCGATCAGTGGGGGTCATTCGCTGGGGCGCGGCCGCCCGGCCTTTGCAGATTGCGGGGCGCAACCAGCAATGAAATCCACGCAATATCGCCGACCATCAGCTCGGCCTTCGTCGCCAGATGAAGACAGAATAGAGCAGGACCGGAATGCCCAGTGCCGTCCACGACATCGTATCCCACCAACCGTCGCCAACAAGCGCGGAGACGAGCCCCACGACGCTGAGGACCGCGACCAGGAGCGGTACACAAAAAATCTGCACCAGGTTGCGGCGTGCGGCCTTGGGGGAGTTCATGACGGCTTCAATGCGGCGTTCTCGACGGCCGAGGCGTTTGCGATGCTCCGTTCCACGGACACACCGGATTTGCGTCGGCGGAGCCAGAGATAGAGGCCCGTCCAGAGAATGACGATGGTGAGCACGTCAAGAACGGCCCAGATGACCTTGAGCGGCATGCCGCCATAGTCGCCGAAATGCAACGGCTGCGAAATGAAGAGCGTAGAGACATACCAGGGCATGTCGCGGGTGTCCGTCAGCTTGCCAGTTTCGGCGTCGATCAGGGCAGGCTTGAGCAGGCGCGAAGTCAAGGGCGTTTCACCGCGCAGGAAAACTGCGTAGTGGCTCTTGCTGCTGAAGACCGTGCCGGGGAATGCGACGAAGCTCACCGTCATGCCAGGGACGGCTTTCGCGGCGACATCCACGGCCGCATCAAGGGAGGTCAACTTTTCAGGGATCGGCCGGTCGCGGTACTGGGACGTCATCTCGGCGAGCTGTCCGAATTGCCACATCTTCAGCACGAGATCGGCCCAGGTATTGATGACCCCGGTGAAACCGACGACCAGCGTCCAGGCCACCAGCAGGATGCCGGCGAGATTGTGGATGTCGAGCCAACGCACGACGCGGGTTCGCCGTGCACGGTAGGTGCCAAAATTTAGCTTTCGCATCGAAGGGGCATAGACCACGATCCCGGAGATGACCGCAGTGCAGAACAGGATGCCCATTAGACCGAGAAAGAGCTTGCCCGGAAGCCCAGCGAACATGTCCGTGTGCAGCTTCAGCATGATATAGGTGAAGCGTGCCGTGACATCGGGTGCATCGAGGAACGCCCCGGTGTGCAGATCCATCCGGATCAAGGTGTTCTTCGACGGATCTGACGTGATCGTGGGACCGACGCTGACGAACATGGCATTGGGATCGTCGCGATCCCAGATCAGGAAATGCGGGACCCTGCCGGCGGCATTTGCTAGCGCATTGGCAAGCAGACGGTCGAGATCGGCCGGCGGCGTGCCCGGCGGCACCTCCGCGGCCTTCACGCTGCTGTGCAGGACATCGTCGATCTCCTCATGGAAGATCAACGGCAGGCCCGTGATGCACAGGAGCAGCATGAATACGGTGCAGATGAGACTCGTCCATTTGTGGACGATGCCCCATCGCCGAAGAGATCGTGTTGCTGCCGTCAATGGACTCTTCCTCCGTCCCAACACGGCGCCGGGGGCCATTCACCCATTGGGCACCTCGGCGCCTGAGCCCGCTACTTCGTCACGAGCACTGGCGGCTTTGGCGCTTCTCCCCAGCGATAGCTCAGCGTCGCCAGGATGGTGCGGGGCTGGCCCAGCGCACAGAAGGCAAGGCCGGTGAAGCAGTTCGTCACGTGATAGGTGTTGCCGATGTTCATTGCGTTGATGCGCAGGTTGAGACCGCGCCAATCACGATTCAAATAGCTGAAGTCGTAAGTGAGCACGGCATCGAACAGGGTATAGCCAGGGACCCGGATCAGGTTGGCGTCATCGCCCCATAAACCGCCGGTGTAGCGAACGCCGCCGCCGAGACCGAGGCCTGCGACCGGTCCTCCCGTAAACTTGTAGAAGCCCCAGAGGAATGCGCTGTCGCGGTTCACGCTCGCGACATCCTTGCCAACGATGGCAGGATTGATGTGCTCCTCGACAACCGGGATGATATGTGAGCCGCCGGCGATGATGTCGAAATTATCCGTGATGCTCGCGCGGAAGTCGGTCTCCACCCCCTTCACCCGGATTGCACCGACCTGGAAGGGGACAAACGTCGGCGTGTTCACCACGACGTTCTTCTGCGTCATGTCGAACACCGCAGCGGTGAACAGCATCCGCATGCCGGGCGGGGCGTATTTGATGCCTGCCTCGACTCCCTCTCCCGTCGTAGGCTTGAACGGTTGCCCCGTGGCCGACGTCAGCGATAGTCCTGCGACCGGCTCGAACGACGTTGAATAGCTGATGTAGGGTGCCAGTCCGAAGTCGAACACGTAGTTTAGGCCAACCCTGCCGGTGAACGCGGAATCGTCCTGGGGGACGATCACGTTTGCCAGCCTGTTAGCTGTCTCGGCGGACGCTTGATCATGACGCCCGGTCAGGACGAGATTCCAGCGATCCAGCTTGATCTGGTCCTGAAGGTAGACGCCCAACTGATCCTTGTCCGTCGACGTATTGATGAACGGTATCAGCGTGGCTTTTGTCGGCAGCGGCGTCGCGCCGTAGACCGGATTGTAGACATCGATCGGGAAGCCAGGGAAAGTCCCGCGGTAGTCCGTATCGACCGTGGTCTTCTGGTAGTCGAGCCCGGCCAATACCGTGTGGTGCACCCAGCCAGTGTTGAAATCTGCCTGCAGCTGGTTGTCGATGGCGAAGTTCTTCGTGCTGCCACCAACGAAATTTGCATCGCGCAGGGTTATGCGCTGCGCAGGATCAACCGGAGGCACGACACCCGGGAGATAGCAGGCGACATTGCCGCCCGCGATCGGGCACAGCGTCCCGGCATTGCGCATCGAATACATGTCGATGTCGACCGACGCAACGCGGAGGTTCTGGCGGAACTCGACGACATCGTTGAAGCGATGCCTGAATTCGTAGCCGATCATGGCCTGGTCGTATCCGATCCGGTCGAACGACGGCTCGCCGGTGTAGGTGCCGACCGGAATGCGACCGTTCGGGTTCGGGAAGAGCGTGCCGTAGGCCGGCAGATATTGGTGGACCTGACCATCGAGGCGGTCGCGTTGAGCGCTGGCCAATACCGTCAGGCTGGTGTCTGTGGTGGGCTGCCAAGTGAAGCTCGGCGCGATAAAGTAGCGCTGCTCCTTGTTCCTGTCGACAAACGTGTCGCTATCGCGCGCAAGGCCGACGATGCGATAGAGAAACTCGCGATTCTGGTCGATCGGGCCGGAGACATCGAAGGCGCCCTGAATGCGGTCGAAGCTGCCTGTCTGGACCTCGACCTCTCCGCGCTGTTCGGTGGTCGGACGCTTGCTTACCATATTGAGAATGCCGCCAGGGGACGCCTGGCCGTAGATTCCCGACGCAGGTCCCTTGAGGATTTCGATCCGTTCAAGCCCATAGGGCTCCGTCCGCGGTTGAGCGAACTGGATCGTCGTGTCGTAAGGCAAGCGCAGGCCATCAAGATAACGCGGTGCGATGAAGCCGCGAACCCTGACCTCGGTGTCGAACACCGATGCTGCGCCGTATAACTGACCTTGCGTGCCCGATGTATAGCGAATGGCCTCGGCGATCGTCTGTGCGCCCTGTAGCTCAATCTGCTGTCGGGGCACGACTGCGATGGATTGCGGCGTATCGAGAATCGCCGTGTCGGTCTTGGTTCCGGTCGCACTCTGCCGCGCGACGATCCCGTTGACCGGGCCGTTGGCACGTTCGATGCCGACACCACTACGCTCTGCCGCTTCCGGAGTTGCAACTTGCCTTGGGGCCGCGGTTCGGCGTGTTGGCCCCGCGGTGCGTGCGGCCCGACGAGCCGGCTGCACGGGACGAGCAGACGGCTTCGGCGCTTCAACGGTTACGGGAGGCAGCGCCTGTTGTTGCGCGAATGCCTCGCTCGGAATTTCGGAGAGAAGGATGACCGAACTCGTAGCGCCTACCAAAACGGCGCGAGATGCCATTGTCTTAAATAAACGCATTTTGATACACCCAGAAATATGACCTTTGCTGCCATATCCGAGTGACCGAAGGGGCGCACTGCCGTGGCATCTAGAATAGATTTAAGAAGGCGCCGCTGACCACGCCCTGTGATATTTTTGGCACGACAGCTGCGACAAGCTGTCCCTGCTGCGCCAGAAAAATAAGAACAGTTCTAATGTTGTGTCCTCGACGTAGTGACTCTCGATCCGACTTCGGTTGCCTCAGCAGGGGGAAATCGATCATCACTGAAGGCGGGTCATTGGTGCGACTGGGACGCTCTGGATTATCCCGGCGCCACTGGCGCTTGTGACACTGTTCGGCCTGCTGGCAACGCCGATCGGCAAAGGCGGTGTCTGATGGGCGCTGTCGTGGACGAAGCTGGCCGCGCCTTGCGTATGCAGTTTCTATTGCCTCGTTCGAGGCCTGAGGGCGCCGCGCACGCCACCAGTTCCGGGCCGATCTTGAACAGCTACTGGGCTGCGAGAACCTTGGATGTCTTCCGGGGAATCCTGTCGACGATGTCCAAGTCGTCGCTATCGACAACATCCTCGTCCTGACGATCGCCTTCCGCATGTGGCTTGGGATTGAGCCATTGCGAGACACGGTCGAGATAAAGATAGACCACCGGTGTGGTGAAGAGCGTCAGGACCTGGCTGACCAGGAGACCGCCGACCATGGCGTAGCCGAGCGGTTGGCGGAGCTCCGAGCCGGTCCCGTGGCCCAGCATCAGCGGCACGCCGCCCAGCACGGCCGCCATCGTGGTCATCAGAATCGGACGGAAGCGCAGCAGGCATGCCCGGCGAATGGCCTCAACCGGCGACAGGCCCTGATCCCGCTCCGCCACGATCGCGAAGTCGACCAGCATGATGCCGTTCTTCTTGACGATGCCGATCAGCAGGACGAGGCCGATCAGCGCGATCAGGCTGAAGTCGAAATGGAAGATGAGGAGCGTCGCCAGGGCGCCGACGCCGGCCGACGGCAGGGTCGACAGAATCGTCAGAGGGTGAATGTAGCTTTCATAGAGCACGCCGAGAATGAGATAGACCACGATCAGCGCCGCCACGATCAACAAGGGCACCGAGGAGAGCGACTCCTGGAATGCCTTCGCCGTGCCCGCGAACGTGGAAGTGATGGCGGCCGGCACGTTCATCTGCCGTTCTACTGCATCGATCGCCTGCGTCGCCTGCCCGAGCGCGATGTTGGGAGCGAGGTTGAAGGAGATCGTCACCGCCGGAAACTGGCCCTGATGGTTGATGGCCAGTGGACGCACTGGAACCGTTGTCCACTTGGTGAACGCCGACAGCGGCACTTCGCCCCCCGTCGTCGGCGAACGCAGGTAGATCTGCTCCAGCGTGGACGGATTCTTCTGCAGCGAGGGCAGCACCTCGAGGACGACATAATAGGTGGACAATTGGGTGAAATAGGTCGCGATTTCCCGCTGCCCGAATGCGTCGTACAGCGTCGCATCGATGACGTCGGGGGTGATCCCGAAACGGGCCGCCTGATTGCGGTCGATCGACAGCGTCAGCGTGGTGCCCGACGTCTGCTGATCTGAAGCGACGTCGCGCAGCTCGGGCATCTCCTTCATCTTGGCGAGCAGCCGCGGAGCCCATGCGTTGAGCTGATCGATGTCGGTCGACTGCAGGGTGAACTGGAATTGCGTCCGCGAGGCCCGGCCGCCGACACGAACGTCCTGCGCCGACTGGAGGTAGAGACGCGCGCCCTGAACCTTCGCCGTCTGGGCCTGCAGGCGCCGGATGACCTGATCGGCCGAGGCGGTGCGCTCATCGCGCGGCTTCAACGTGATGTACATCGTGCCGTCGTTGAGCGTATTGCCGCTTCCGCCCATCCGCATCGCCATGTGGTCGATCGCGGGATCCTTCAGCACGATCGTGCCGATCTCCTGCATGTGCTTCGCCATGTCGGCGATAGACACATCCTGCGACGTCTCGACGATGCCAGTGATCAACCCGGTATCCTGCTGCGGAAAGAACCCTTTTGGGATGATCACGAAGAGGTAGACCGTCAACGCGATGGTCGCAAAGAATACCATCAAGGTGGCGAAGCGGAAGCGCAGCACGAGATCGAGGCCGCGCTCATAGCCGTTCACGAGCCCTTGGAACATCCGCTCGCTGAGCATGTAGAGCCTGCCGTGATGCTCCTCGTCGTGCGATTTCAGGAAGCGCGAGGCCATCATCGGCGTCAACGTCAGCGACACCAGGGCCGACACGGCGATCGTCATCGCCAGCGTCACCGAAAATTCGCGGAACAGGCGGCCGATGATGCCGCTCATCAGCAGCAACGGAATCAGGACCGCGATCAGCGAGACTGAGATCGAGATGATCGTAAACCCGATCTCGCCGGCGCCCTTGATCGCGGCGGCCATCGGGCTCTCGCCTTCCTCGATGTAGCGGGTGATGTTCTCCAGCATCACGATGGCGTCGTCGACCACGAAGCCGACCGCGATGGTGAGGGCCATCAGCGACAGATTGTCGAGGCTATAGCCGGCCATCCACATCAGCGCGCAGGCGCCCAGCAGCGCGAGCGGCACGGTGATCGACGGAATGATGGTGGCCCAGACGCTGCGCAGGAAGACGAAGATCACCATCACGACGAGGCCGATCGTCAGCAGCAGCGTGAACTGCACGTCCTTCACGGCCGCGCGGATCGTCTGCGTTCGGTCCGACAGCACCGAGACCTTGATGGCGGGCGAGATGCCCGCCTGCAGGTGCGGCAGCTGCTTCATGACGTTGTCGACGGTGTCGATGACATTGGCGCCGGGCTGCTTGAAGATGACCAGGAAGACGCCGGGCTTGCCGTCAACCCAGCCGTACTGGGTGTTGTCCAGCGGTGCGCTCACGGCATGACCGATGTCGCCGACACGGACGGGACTGCCATTTCGATAGGCGATGACGATATCGTTCCACGCCTCCGCCTTGGTGAACTGGTCGTTGGCATAGACCGTATAGGTGCGGGTATCCCCGTTGAGCGTTCCCTTGGGATTGTTGACTGATATCACCGAGAGCGGGGCGCGCACGTCCTCCAGCGACAGGCCCTTGGCGACCAGCTTGGCGGGGTCGATCTGGACACGGATCGACGGCGCCTGCTGTCCGCCGACGCTGACCTGGCCGACGCCGCTGATATGGCTGATCGCCTGCGCGAGCTTGGTGTAGGTCTCGTCGGACACCTGCGTCATCGGCAGCGTCGTCGACGTGGCGCCGAGCGTGAGAATGGGCGAGTCCGCCGGATTGACCTTTCTGTAGGTCGGCGGGGTCGGCATGTTCTTGGGCAATTGCCCGCTCGCCGCATTGATGGCGGCGAGCACGTCGGATCCGGCACCGTCGATGTTGCGCGACAGATCGAACTGCAGAACGATCTGGGTGGAGCTGGTCTGGCTCTGCGACGTCATCTCCGAGACGCCGGGAATGAGCGCAAATTGCGATTCGAGCGGCTGCGCCACCGAGGACGCCATCGTCTCAGGATCAGCCCCGGGAAGATTGGCGGAGACCTGGATGGTGGGGAAGTCCACTTCCGGCAGCGGCGCCACCGGCAATTGCGGATAGGCGATGATCCCGACAAAGACGATGCCGACCATCAACAGCGATGTCGCGATGGGGAGGCGAATGAAGGGAGCCGAGATGCCGCCAGCCATGTCAGTCAGCCGATCCGGTCTTGCTGCCGCTCTTGGTCTGCGCGACGGAGGCGCTCGCATCCGTCGTCGGCGCGGCGCTAGCGACCAGCGGCTTCTCGTCGACCAGCGCACCGTCGAACAAGCGCGACTGCCCGGCGACCACGATCCTGTCCCCGACGTTCAGGCCTTCGGAGACCACGGCATTCGCATCGCCGCTCTGGCTGACCTTGATCGGCCTCGCGCTGACCTTGCCATTGTCGCCGATCACATAAGCGAACAATCCCGACGGCCCGTGCTGCACGCCATCCTGCGGCACGACGATAACGTCCTTGCGCGTGTCAATCAGCATCCGCGTGGTGACTGAAAGACCCGGCCACAGCGCGTTGTCCTTGTTGTCGAAGCGCGCCTTCAGACTGATGGTTCCGGTGGCCTGGTTCACGGAATTGTCGATGATCACGAGCTTGCCTTGCGACAGCGTCCTGGTTCCGTCCGAGGTCAACGCTTCCACTGGCACCTCGCCGGAATCATAGGCCTTGTCGATCGCCTGCAATTGCTCTTCGGGCTCCGTGAACTGCACGGCAATCGGCTGCAGCTGGGCGATGGTGACGATCCCCGTCGTATCGGCGGCATGCACGATGTTGCCGGGGTCTACCAGGCGGAAACCGGTTCGCCCGCTGATCGGCGCCTTGATCGAGGTATAGCCGAGATTGGTCTGCGCATTGTCGATGGCGGCCTGATCGCCCTTTATCTGCGCGGTCATCTGATCGACCAGTGCCTGCTGGGCGTCGAGATTTTGCTGCGTCTCGAATTGTTGTTTCGCGAGCTTCTGGAAGCGCTCCAGGTTCAACTGGTCGTTCTTCAGATTGGCCTCGTCCTGGGCCTTCTTCGCCACCGCCTGCTCCAGGGCCGCGGTAAAGGGACGTTGATCGATCTGAAGAAGCGGATCGCCCTCCTTCACCATCTGACCCTGCTTGAAGAACACCTTCGTGATCTGACCGTCGACACGGCTCTTGACCGTCACCGTCCTGAACGGTGAGACGACACCGAGACCGTAGATGTGCACGGGAAAGTCGGTCTTCTTCACCTCGAACGAGGTCACCGGGATCTTCGCCGCTGCCTGGTTTGACGTGCCTTGGGCGGCCGCTTCGACGGGCTTGACGCTCCCGAGAAGCTCATACCACAAGCCGTAGGCCACCGCGGCCAGTGCAAGGATTCCGAACAGTGCTGCACTGAGCTTCGGTCGCCGTGTCAGATTGATCGCCATCTAACTCTTCGTACCTGCCTTCGCGTGAACCGACTGCTTGCAGGTGAACCTGCTGCTTTGAACTGAAAGTATTGCGAACAAAATCCCGACGTCAAAATAACGATTGCGTGCGACATTCTGTACAAACCGTCATGTTCGCCCGTCGCGACGACGCAGTTACCCGAGGCGAAAAAATCCAACGAAGGAAAAGCAGAAACAGACAGAAACGATATGTATACAGGCGCGAGAGATTGCCCGTAGCATCACGCTGAATTGCACCAGCGATCGGGGAATTTAAGGAGCGCTCGTCCTACGTCAGGCTCTATCATTGAAATTCAGCGAGCGCTGCTTGATGGGAACGAGGCGCAAGATGAAGGCAGAACAGCCGAGCCGTCGGGGAAATGTCATACCGTTCCGAACGCGATCAGGAGACGGCAGCGGTCCGATCGACGATGTGCGGTCCGACAACATCCTTCGCCTGCTCGACCTCACGAAGTTCGAGCAACATCGCCGCGCCGCAGAGCACGGCGCCAGCATGCGCTCCAACATCGCAGCGATGGTCCTGCTCGGGCTTCTCGTCTTCGTTGCGACCGAGGACTTTTCCAAGCTCGAGCAATCGAACTTGTGCCCGCACAATTTGGAGTGCAGGAACTAGGCAGCGTCCGTCGAAGCGGAAGACGGCATGCGCATCTATCCTCGCCCGGCAGAAGCCCCGCCGAGAAACAGCTTCCAGGCCTTCTCGAAGTACAGCTTGCGCTCCTTGGGCGAGGCGAGCGGCTTGTATCCGAACATTGCGAGCGTGGTCGGACCGACGATGATGCTGTTGATGAGAAAGTCGGTCAGGAAATTGACGTCACCCGCAACGATATGCCGGTCGGCCTGGGCTTTCGTGACGGACGTCCGCAGCAGCGACATGATCGCGTCCGGCTCTGGTTCGGCGTCGCTTCCGGGGGCAAACAGGCTCTCGCTCGCGGCGATCCTCTTGAAGGCCACCAGCTCCGGATCGAGGTTGATGTCGAGCAGAAGGCTCGCGAGCTCCTTGAGCTGCGCGAGGCTGTGCTGGCTCGACTGCCTGACCTGGAGATCGGCAAGACGCATCATGATCCGCCGGCGGCTTCGCTCGAGGACAGCACCGAAGATCGCGCGTTTCGACGGATAGCGCCGGTAGATGGTGTCCTTGCCGGCACCGCATTCCGAGACGACTCGCTCCATGGAGGTCGCGGCGTAGCCGTCGCGCGCGAACAACTCCGCGGCAACCGCAAGAATCCGGTCTTCGATCGCCTGCGCCTCCGCCTTGGTCGGCCGCCCGCCACGGCTTTCCCCGATGCGCCTCTTCGCGCGCTTGCCGGTCTTGACTGCCTGCTTCATGCCTTCCCCTGCGCGATCCCGGAATCGCCCTGCTCGACTTTTAATAGTTCTAAATACTCGAAAATGCCAACCGCATAACTGGACAGTTCCGTCCCGTTTTGTTTTAACCCCGTTCATCAGCTTTGGGTGGGGTTTTGAAATGGAAATGATCGGGGGATCGCAGCGAGTTCTGCGAGGTGCGGCGTTTTTGCTTGGATCGGCTGCCTTTCTTGCGGTGGACGCGCCGGCGTTGGCGCAGAACTCGACGCTGCCTCCGGTGACCGTGGACGCGCCGCAAGGCCGGCGCGCGGCAACCAATGTGACGTCGCAGCGTCAGCAGAGCGCGACGCGGCGCAGTGCCCGGGCGCGCACGAATTCCAACGCACCGGCGCAGGCCAGGCCCGGCGCAGCGTCATCGCCGGCGGTCCGGCAAGACACCCGCGATCAGATGGTCGCGACCAACCAGTCGACGGCGACGAAGACATCCACGCCCGTGCTGGAGACGCCGCAATCGGTCAGCACGGTGACGCGCAGGCAGATCGACGTGCAGAACCCGCAGACCGTCGGCAATGCCCTGCAATACACCGCAGGTGTCCTCTCCGAACGCGACGCAACGACCCGCTATGACAGCGTGTTCCTGCGTGGCATCGGCGGCTTCGGCACCTCGACCAATTTCGTCAGCTTCCTCGACGGGTTGAAGCTGCCGCGCGGCCAGGCTTTTGCGGTGACCTCGATCGACGCATTCCTTCTCGACCGCATCGAGGTCATCAAGGGTCCTTCGGCCGTCCTGTACGGACAGATCAACCCCGGCGGTCTCGTCAACCTGGTCAGCCGCCAGCCGAGCGATATTCCCTACAACGAGGCGCGCATCGAGGGCGGCAGCTACGGCCGCGTCCAGGGTGGCATCACCAGCCAGGGCGCATTGGACGCCGCGCATCAATGGCTCTACAGTATCAGCGCGATCGGCCGGATGTCCGGCACGCGCTACGACGGTGTGGACGAGCAGCGCTTCGGTGTGGCGCCGGCGATCACCTGGCGGCCGGATGCCGACACGCAGCTCACGGTGTCGGGCTTCTACCAGCGCGACCCGAAGGGCGGCTATTTCAACTCGCTCTATCCGCAATCGCTGGCTCCGGCAGCGTATCGGCCGTATCTCAATCGCAATCTGAACATCGGCGATCCCGGCTTCGATCGTTTCGACCGCGAGCAATCGGGCGTCGGATACGTGTTCGACCGCCGGCTGAACGACGTCGTCAGCTTCCATTCGGCGCTGCGCTATTCGAAGGTCGACACCGACTTCCAGTCGCTGCAAATGGCCGGCCCGCTGACCGCGGCCGGCACGATCCCCCGCGCGGCGATCCGGTCGATCGAGAGCGCCGACGGCATCGCCGCCGACAACCGCCTGCGCTTCGACTTCAGGACCTCCGCCGTCGAGCACACCGTGCTCGCCGGCTGGGACCAGCAGAACGCGCACAGCTCGTGGCTCTATCAATTCGGCGGTGCGACCTCGCTCGACGTCGTGAATCCCGTCTACTATCAGCCGGTCGGAACGCTGTTCCCGTTCATCAACAACGACCAGTCGCTGTCGCAAACCGGAATCTACGTCCAGGACCAGATGAAATTCGGCGGCTTCCGCCTGACGCTGGGCACAAGGCACGACTGGACCGAGCAGAACAACGACAACCGCATCTCGCTGACCAAGACGTCGCAGGAGAGCGACAAGCAGACCTATCGCGCCGGTCTCCTTTATCTCTTCGACAACGGCCTCGCGCCCTATGTCAGCTATTCGACGTCGTTCGAGCCGACCATTGGCGTCGGCAGCAATGGCCAGCCCTTCGTGCCCACGACCGGCGAGCAGTACGAAGGCGGTCTGAAATACAAGCCTGCCTTTGTCGACATGCTGCTCACGGCGGCCGTGTTCGACCTGCGCCAGCAGAATACGCTGACGCCGTCGGCAGTGCCGGGCTTCAGCGTGCAGCAGGGCGAGATCCGCTCGCGCGGCATCGAGCTGGAAGCGCGCGGAAAATTGACCGAAAACATCGAGATCATCGCGGCCTCGACCTTCCTCGACACCAAGGTGACTCGCTCGACCGACCTCACCGCGATCGGCAAACGCCCGCAGGCGGTGCCGACGCATTTCGAATCGCTCTGGGCCAATTACAGCTTCCTGACCGGCGGCCTCGCAGGTTTGACGATCGGCGGCGGTGTCCGCTCGGTCGGTCCCTCCTATGGAGACGACATCAACAGCCTGGTTTCGCCGGGATATGTCGTGTTCGACGCCGCGGTCCGGTACGAGCTCGTCAATCTCGTGCGGGCCTGGAAGGGCGCGGAACTGACGCTGAACGTCACCAACCTGTTCGACAAGAGCTACTACACGAGCTGCAGCTCGAACTTCTATTGCCAGTTTGGAAACGGCCGCCTCGCGCTCGCCGGCCTGCGCTATCGATGGTGATCGCATGATGTTGTCCTCATCATGAGAGCGAGACGGCTGCGACGGTGGTCGTGGGTTCACAAATGGAGCAGCCTGATCTGCACGATCTTTGCGCTGCTGCTGTGTCTCACCGGCCTGCCCCTCATTTTCCATGAGGAGCTGGGACCTAATCCCACGCTCGATAGGGTCGCAGATCCCGACGTCCGCGCGTCCGTCGACACGATGATCGCCCAGGCGCTCGCCGAGCGCCCGGGCGAGATCGTGCCGTACCTGTTCTACGATCGCGAGAAACCGATCGTGAAGATACCGACCGCCGCCAGCGTGACGGCTGCGCCCGATACTTTCTTCTACAAGGTGTTCGACATCCGGACCGGCAAGGCGTTGACGATCGACCAGCCCAACGAGGGCTTCATCTACGTCATGCTGCGGCTTCATGCCGATTTGTTCGCCGGCATCAAGGGCATGCTGTTCCTCGGCGGGATGGGGCTGTTGCTGGTCGCATCAATCGTCTCCGGCATGGTGCTCTACGGCCCGTTCGCGCGGCGCCGCGGATTCGGCGAGGTGCGCCGGCAACACGGCAACCGCCTCCGTTGGCTGGACCTGCACAATCTGCTCGGCATCATCACCCTCGTCTGGTTCGGCATCGTCTCGCTGACCGGCGTGATCAACACCTTGGCCGCGCCGATCGAGCTGATGTGGCAGTCGAACCAGTTGATGGAGATGGCGGCGCAAAGCCAGGGACGGCCGCCGAGCGATCGCAAGGCGCCGGTCGACCTGGTGCTAGCCAGGATTCGCGCGGCCGTGCCCGATATGACGGTGACGACCCTCGCCTTTCCAGGAAGCCCGTTTTCCACGCCCAACCATTACGCAGCGTTCCTGACTGGAGATACGCCGCTGACGAGCCGCATTCTCAAGCCCGCCATCATCGACGCGGCGAGCGGCGAGGTCGTCGCCGTGCGCGACATGCCCTGGTACGCAACGGCGCTGTTCGTCTCGCAGCCGCTGCATTTCGGCGATTACGGCGGCCTGCCGCTGAAGATCATCTGGGCGGTGCTCGATATCGTCACCATCATCATCCTGATCAGCGGTCTTTATCTCTGGCTCGCCAAGCGGCGCATCGGTGCCGGGATGAGGACGGCGACGGCGGAGCTCGCTCGATGACGCCCGGCCCGACGCTGTGGGCGATCCCGGCGCTGCTGGCGCTTGTGACCTTGCTCGGCCTGCTGGCCGCGCTGATCGGCGAAGGCGGCATCTGGTGGGCGCTGTCGTGGGGAATGCTGATTGTTCCCGGCGCTCTCAGCCTCTATTACCTCGCTCGGGGCCTGATGCCACCGCGTGCGGACCCCTGACATCCCGTCTGGTCGGCCCTGCGCGCGCAGGGCCTCTCCCGCCATTGGCACCCCTCTCCCAATCGTGTAACCCGGCCAAAATCCTTGCCGGGACGGGACGCTGATGAGTGCGGTTGCCACGGAAGAAGCGGGAGATGCCACCCGCGCGCTGATCCTTGCGCTGCTTGCGCTGGCCTGCGGGCACATGCTCTCGACCTTGCTGCGCACCATTCCCGCGGTCAGCCTCGATCTCATGGCGGCGGATTTCCACATGGAGCCGCAGGCCCTCGCCAGCCTCACCTCCGTCTATCCCTTCGCCTTTGCCGCCGCGCAGATCCCGGTCGGCGCGGCGATGGATCGCTTCGGCGTGCGCCCCGTTTCGCTCAGCCTGCTCGGGGGCACCGTGATCGGCGCCATCGCGTCGGGATTTGCGACCGGCCCTGCCAGCTTTGCGGTCGGACAGGTGCTGCTCGGCGTCGCCACCTCGGGCATGCTGATGTGCCCGATGACGCTTGCCGCCAAGCAATTGTCGGCCGCGCGGTTCGGCCTGTGGTCGGGCGCGATCCTCTCGATCGGCAATATCGGCATGCTGCTGTCGTCGAGCCCGCTCGCCTTCGTGGTCGACGCCTGGGGTTGGCGCGCCGGATTCTTCATCTCGGCGCTCGCAGGCGTCGCGGTGGCGCTCGCCGTGTTCGCGCTGGTGCCGCACCAGGCGGCCGAGCACAAGGACGAGTCGTCGCCGCTGTCGCAGATGATCGAGGTGCTCCGGCTCGGCCTGTCGCGGCCGTTGCGCGGCCTGATCGCGCTCGCGCTGGTGTCGCTGGCGACCTCGCTGGTGCTGCGCGGCCTGTGGGGCGGACCTTGGCTGATGGAGATCAAGGGATTGTCGCGGGTCGAGGCCGGCAACCAGCTCGGTGCATTCACGCTGGCGATGATCGCCGGTCCGCTGTGCATCGGCATGATAGACCGCAAGATCGGCCGCCGCCGTGCGCTGGTGGCGGGCACGCATATGGCCGGGGCGCTGTTGGTGGCGCTGATGGCGCTCGGCGCGCCGCACTATGCAGTCTCCGTGCTGTTTGGCCTGCCCGTGATGCCGCCGCAATACGACCTCGTGCTGTTCGTGCTCATTGGCCTTGCGACCTCTGCGCAGCCGCTGCTGTTCGGCATGTCGCGGCAGCTGGTCGATGCCCAGACTGCGGGCAAGGCGCTTGCGGCGGTCAACCTCGCCTTCTTCCTCGGCGCGGCCTTGATGCAGTCGGTCACCGGCGCGGTGGCGGCGCTCGCGGGATTGCCGGCGGTGCTGCTGTTCATGGCTGCCATGCTGGCAGTCGGCGTGCTGATCTTCTTGGCTTACACCTCGCCAAGCCCCTAGGATGACGCGCCCCGCTCGCCAAAGGAATCACTCATGCCCGTCGACACCAAAGCCGCCACCGACCGCCTCATGCGCTTCCTCGCCGTCGAGGGCGTGACCGGACAGGAGGCGGCAATCGGGCGTGAGCTCACCGCTGCTCTAAAGGAGAGCGGCGTGCCGGCGAAGGCGATCCGCCTCGATGACGCCAACAGCCGCATTCCGGTGCCGACCGAGACCGGCAACCTCATCGTCGACCTGCCCGGCCGCGGCGCGTTGCACAACCAGCCGCGCATCATGTTCATGACCCACATGGACACCGTGCCGCTCTGCGCCGGCGCCAAGCCGAAGAAGTCGGGCCGCAAGATCGTCAACGAGGCCAAGACCGCGCTCGGCGGCGACAATCGCTGCGGCTGCGGCGTGCTGGTGACGCTGGCCGCGGAGCTTGCCAAGCAGAAGCTCGACCATCCGCCGATCACGCTTCTGTTCTGCGTGCGCGAGGAGAGCGGGCTCTATGGCGCGCGCCACGTCAAGCTCGACGATCTCGGCGCGCCGGTGATGGCGTTCAACTATGACGGCGGCTCGGCCTCCAACGTCATCGTCGGCGCCGTCGGCGCCGATCGCTGGACCGTCGAGATCATGGGCCGCGCCTCGCATGCCGGCGTCGCGCCGGAACGCGGCATCTCCTCGACCATGATCATGGCGCTCGCGCTGGCCGAAGTGAAGGCCGGCGGCTGGTTCGGCAAGGTGGTGAAGGGCAAGAAGCAAGGCACCAGCAATGTCGGCCCCGTCACTGGCGGCGAGGGCCGCCCCGCGGGCGATGCCACCAATGTCGTCACCGATTACGTCCATGTGCGCGGCGAAAGCCGCAGCCATGACGGAAAATTCTTCAAGGAGATCACCAAGGCCTACAAGGCCGCGTTCGAGAAGGCGGCCAAGAAGGTCACCAACACGCAAGGCAAGTCCGGCAAGGTCAAGTTCAAGGCGGAGACCGATTATTATCCGTTCCGCATGAAGGAGAGCCTGCCCGTCGTCAAACGCGCGATCGAGGCAGTGTCCGCGGTCGGCGGAACTCCGAACGTGCGCGCCGCCAATGGCGGGCTGGACGCCAACTGGATGGTTCGCCACGGCATTCCGACCGTGACCTTCGGCGCAGGGCAGAACGAGGCGCACACGATCGACGAATGGATCAATCTCGACGAATACGATCGCGCCTGCGCGCTGGCCGTGCAGCTCGCGATGATGCGGTGAGCATGTTGCTCTCGTAGGGTGGGTTAGCCCCGCGACTGTGCAAAGCGCAGTTCGCGCGGCGTAACCCACCAACTTCGTTCGGCAAACGCGGAAGCATGGTGGGTTACGCCAGCGGACTGCACTTTCGCGCAGCCGCGGGCTAACCCACCCTACGAACACGAACCAAAATGAAAAATAGGGAGGCCACATGCCGCGCATCGCGAATATCGAATCCGCCCTCTACCGGATCCCCCTCCCCGTCCTGCTCTCGGACTCGACCCATGGCGAGATCGCGGCGTTCGAGCTGATCACCTGCCGCGTCCGCGATGCCGATGGCGCCGAGGGTGTTGGCTACACCTACACCGTGGGCCGCAATGGCGGCGCCGTCGCCGATATCCTCAAGCGCGAGATTCCGCCGTTGGTCGAGGGACGCGAGGCCGACGACACCGAGGCGATCTGGCATCATGTCTGGTGGGGCCTGCATTATGGCGGCCGCGGCGGGCCGGCGGTGCTGGCGCTGTCCGCGCTCGACATCGCGCTGTGGGATCTGAAGGCGCGACGCGCGAAATTGCCGCTGTATCAATTGCTCGGCGGCTTCGATGCACACGTGCCCTGCTATGCCGGCGGCATCGACCTCGATCTCTCGGTCGAGGCGCTGCTCAAGCAGACCGATGGCAATCTCGCAAAAGGGTTTCGCGCCATCAAGATGAAGGTCGGCCGGCCCGATCTCAAATCGGATGTCGCGCGAGTTGCGGCGATGCGACAGCATCTCGGCGACGGCTTTCCGCTGATGGCGGACGCCAACATGAAATGGACGGTGGAAGAAGCTATCCGCGCCGCCCGCGCCTTCGTCCCTTATGACCTTACCTGGCTGGAGGAGCCCGTTATCCCCGACGACGTCGCCGGCCACGCGCGCATCATGCAGGCCGGCGGCGTGCCGATCGCGGCGGGCGAGAATCTGCGCTCGCTGTGGGAATTCAAGAACTACATCGCCAGTGGCGCGGTATCCTATCCCGAGCCTGACGTCACCAATTGCGGCGGCGTCACTGCCTTCATGAAGATCGCGCGGCTGGCGGAGGCCTTCAACCTGCCCGTCACCAGCCACGGCGCGCACGACATCACCGTGCACCTGCTCGCGGCCTGCCCGAACCGCTCCTATCTCGAGGCGCACGGTTTCGGGCTGGACAAATATATCGAGCATCCGCTGGTGCTGAAGGACGGCATGGCGCGCGCGCCTGATAGGCCCGGCCACGGCATCGGTTTTGACTGGAAGGGGCTGGCGAAGCTGGCACCGTAGGGCTCCGTCATGCCCCGGGCTCGTCCCGGGCATCCACGTTCTCCGTGCGGCAAGCAAGGCGTGGATGGCCGGGTCAAGCCCGGCCATGACGACGGAGCTGCACGCGAGGCATTCGCCGGTGACTGGATGCAATGGCACGAGATTTGTCTATTGTAGGCCAGTCGACACTTGTGAAAGACGCCCATCTTGACCCCCGAGCTGCACCAGAAACTGACCGCGTGGCGCCAGCACCTGCACGCGCATCCTGAATTGTCGCTCCAGGAAAAAGCCACCGCGGCCTTCGTGCAGGACAGGCTCACCGAGCTCGGCATTCCCTTCGTGGCGGATTTCGGCGGGCACGGCATCGTCGCAACATTGACGCGCGGGCATGCGCGGAGCCGGGTCGGCCTGCGCGCCGACATGGATGCGCTGCCGATCAGCGAGGACACCGGCCTGCGCTACGCTTCGACAACACCAGGCGTGATGCATGCCTGCGGCCATGACGGACACACCGCCTCACTGCTGGGCGCAGCAGCCCTGCTCTCCGCCGACACCGATTGGAGCGGCACGGTCGATTTCATCTTCCAGCCGGCCGAGGAAGGTTTTGGTGGCTCGCGCGCGATGGTCGGGGCCGGGCTGTTCGATCGTTTTCCAATGGAGCGGGTGTTCGGTTTCCACAACTGGCCGGGCCTTGCCGCCGGCACCATCGCGGTGCATGACGGCGTCGTCATGGCCTCCGGCGGGCGCATCACCATCACCATCGACGGTCATGCCGGACACGCCGGCATGCCGCATCTGACGCGCGATCCGGTGATGGCGGCCGGCCATTTAATCGTGGCACTGCAATCGATCACCTCGCGCTGTGTCGATCCGCTCGACACTGCCGTGCTGTCGCTGTGCACGATCGAAGGCGGCACCGCGCCGAACCAGATCGCCGGACGCGTCGTGATCCGCGGCACGCTGCGATACCATCGCGACGCGGTCAAAGGCACCATCCTCGACGGGATCGAGCGTACATGCGCGGGGATTGCGACGAGCTTTGGCCTCAAGGTCACGCCCGAGATCGTCATGGGTGTGGGTGTAGTGGTCAACACGCCGGCGGAAGCGGCCCTCGCCCGCATCGCCGCGGAAAAGGTGCAGGCTCCGGTGCGGCGCGACCTTGCGCCGAGCATGGCCGGCGAGGATTTTGCTTTCTATCTGCAGCAGCGGCCGGGCGCCTTCGTCTGGATCGGCAACGGGCCCTTGCGCGACGGCGCGGAGCTGCACGGCCCGCGCTATGATTTCAACGATGCGATCCTCCCAGTGGCCTCGGGCTGGATGGCCGAGGTCGCCAAGACGGCGCTGGCGTCGAACTAGGCGCGCCTATTCAGGAGATCTCGCGCGGCAGCTTCCAGCCCGGCCGCGGCTCGAACGCCTCGTCGATGCGCTCGACGTGATATCCGGCAGGCACAAGCCGGCCCTCATCCGCGACGGGAACGTCGGACACCAATCCCTCGATCAAGGCGGCTTCCCACACCTCTTTCTCGGTGGGAAAGGGATCGCCGATCTGCTTGTTGCCTTCGAACAGCGCGTACATCGGTTCCGGTCCTGGGTTGATCAAGCTCACGAGCAACGTATCGGTCGCACGGACGTTCCTTCCGGCAAATGGCAACGGATGGCACGTGAAACATGGCGCGCATTTTGATCGGCACCTCCGGCTGGCACTACGATTCCTGGCGGGGGCCGTTCTTTCCCGAGGGCCTGCCGCTGAAAGAGCAGTTGCGCTACTACGCCGGACAGTTTGACACCACCGAGCTGAACGGCGTGTTCTATCGCACGCCGACGCCGGATGCAGTGAAGGGATGGCGTGAGCAGACCGGCCGCGGTTTCGTCTTCGCCTGGAAGGCGTCGAAATTCATCACGCATTGGAAGCGCCTGTCGGACAGTTCCGTCAACAGCCTCGAACTGCTGGAGGATCGCATCTCGCGACTCGGCGGCAAGCTAGGCCCGATCCTGTTCCAGCTGCCGCCGCAATTCGAGGCCAATGCGGACCGCCTCGCATCCTTCTTCAAACTGTTGTCGAGGAAACGACGTTACAGCTTCGAATTCCGTCATCCGAGCTGGTATCAGCCGCGCATCCTGCGCATGCTGGCCGACGAAAACATCTCGCTGTGTCTGTCCGACCATCACAATGCGCCGGCGCCATGGAAGCGCACGGCGGATTTCGTCTACGTGCGCGGACACGGGCCGAGCGGCCATTATCACGGGCACTATAGCAAGGTCACGCTCGCGCAATGGGCACGGCGCATCAAGTCCTGGAAGCGGCAGGGCTGTGACGTCTATGTCTATTTCGACAACGACCAGAAGAGCGCGGCGCCGGCCGATGCACAGACGCTGAAGCAATTGCTGTAGCAAGACGACGCCGGCTCGCCGCAATCCACCGCTCCCTCGATACCACCGTCGACGAAGTGGAACAGACGCCGCCGACCGCGCACGTTCCGCCGGCCGCGCGCCCGTGCGCTTGACGGAAAGCGTTCTAAGGGCTCTAATGGAATTTAACAACAATTGTTCGCATTCCGAACATTGCTTTACCGGACAGAGCGGGCTCACAACACCGCGTCCGGGTCACCAGAGGAAACCTCAACGATGCGAGCCATCCTCACGGGCGAGAGCACGCTTATCGTCACGATGATCGTCGCCTACATCGCATTCACGTCCTGGCTTACGCTCAAGCTGCGCAGCCGGACGAGCGAGCAGTTCATGACCGGCGCGCGCGCGATGCCGGCCGTCGTCGTCGGTGTGCTGATGATGTCCGAGTTCGTCGGCGCCAAGTCGACCGTCGGCACCGCGCAGGAGGCGTTTCAATCAGGCATGGCGGCCGGATGGGCCGTTCTCGGCGCCTCGATCGGCTTCCTGCTGTTCGGGTTCTTGATGGTGAAAAAGCTGTACAATTCCGGCGAATACACCATCTCGGCCGCGATCGCGCAGACATACGGCAAGTCGACCATGCTCACGGTCTCCGTGATCATGATCTATGCGCTCTTGCTGGTGAACGTCGGCAATTACATCAGCGGCGCGGCCGCGATCGCCACCGCGCTGCATGTCAGCCTGCCGGTTGCGATGTGCATCATCGCCGTGGTCAGCACCTTCTACTACGTGTTCGGTGGATTGAAGGGTGTCGCCTGGGTGACGATCCTGCACAGCGCCATCAAGGTCGTGGGCATCGTCATCATCTTCGCGGTCGCGATGTCGCTGACCGGCGGCGTTGCGCCGATGCAGGCCAAGCTGCCCGCATACTACTTCTCCTGGGACGGCAAGATCGGTTTTGCGACCATCTTCGCCTGGACCTTCGGAACGGTGGGCGCGATCTTCTCGACCCAATTCATCGTCCAGGCGATCTCCTCGACGCCGAGCGCCGACGACGCCCGCAAGGCGACCTTCTACGCCGCCGCGTTCTGCCTGCCGCTCGGCTTCCTGCTCGCCCTGATCGGCGTCGCCGCGAAACACCTCTATCCTGACATGAACAGCCTCTACGCGCTGCCGGTGTTCCTGGAGAAGATGCCGCCGCTCGCCTCCGCCTTCGTGACGACCTCGCTGGTCGCCTCGATCTTCGTCAGCGTGTGCACCGTCGCGCTCGCGATCGCCTCGCTCGTGGTGCGCGACTTTTACGTCCCCTACTGGAAGCCGACGCCGGAGCGGGAATTGAAGATGACGCGCCTGTTCTCTGTGGCGATCGGCATCGCGCCGCTGGTCTTCGTCTTCTTCGTACCGGAGATCCTAAAGCTGTCGTTCTTCACGCGCGCGCTGCGCCTGTCGATCACCATCATAGCGATGATGGGATTCTATCTGCCGCTGTTCGCGAGCAATCGTGGCGCGACCGCGGGCCTGATCGGCGCCGCGCTTTCGACCACGGTCTGGTACATGCTCGGCAACCCCTTCGGCATCGACAACATGTATGTGGCCGCGGCGACACCGCTGATCGTGATGGCGATCGAGCGCCTCGTGCTTGGCCGCGCCGGCGCCGCGACCGCGACGCCGCAGGCGGTGCAACCGAACGGATTCGTTGAAAGGACCTCGACATGATCATCGAGACCGAGATCGCGATCAGCGACATCGAGATCGCGGCCGACGGCATCGTTCGCCCGGCCGCCGGCGATTCCGACCGGTTCGAGGCCTTCATTCCCTCGCCCTGCGTGCAGAATCACGCCGCCAACCTGATGCCGCTCGCCAATGGCGATCTCGCCTGCGTCTGGTTCGGCGGCACGCAGGAGGGCATGTCGGACATCTCGGTTTATTTCTCACGCCTTCCCCGCGGCGCCACGCAATGGTCGCCGGCAGAGAAGCTGTCTGACGATGCGGGACGTTCCGAGCAGAACCCGGTGCTGTTTCCCGCCCCCGACGGCACGCTGTGGCTGATGTGGACGGCGCAACTGGCGGGCAACCAGGACACCGCGCTGATCCGCCGCCGTCTCTCGCGCGACAATGGCAAGAGCTGGGGCCCGATCGAGACCCTGTTTCCTGAGCATCGCGGCCGCGGCACCTTCATCCGGCAGCCGATCGTGGTGCTCGACAATGGCGACTGGCTGTTGCCGGTGTTCTATTGTCACAGCACGCCGGGCCGCAAGTGGAACGGCGACGAGGACACCAGCGCGGTGAAGCTCTCGTCGGATGCCGGCGCGACCTGGCGCGATGTCGACGTGCCCGGCAGCCGCGGCTGCGTGCATATGAGCATCGTCCGGCTCGACGACGGCTCGCTGCTCGCGCTGTTCCGCAGCCGCTGGGCAGACAACATCTACCAGAGCAGGTCTTCAGATCACGGCCGCACCTGGTCGACACCTGAAACGACCGTGCTTCCCAACAACAATTCCTCGATCCAGCTCACGCGGCTCGGCAACGGACATCTCGCACTGGTCTTCAACGATTCCAGCGCCAGGGACGCAACCGGACGCCGCCTCTCGCTCTATGACGAGATCGAGGACGATTTGCCGCCCGTGCTCGCCGGCGACGGCAGCAAGGCGGACGGACGCACCGCGTTCTGGGGCGCGCCGCGGGCGCCGATGACACTGGCCGTTTCGGCCGACGACGGACGGAGCTGGACCAGGCGCAACGTCGAGACCGGCGACGGCTATTGCATGACCAACAATTCGCGCGACCAGACCAATCGCGAGTTGTCCTATCCTTCGGTCAAGCAGACCGCCGACGGCGCGATCCACACCGCGTTCACCTTCCACCGCCGCACGATCAAGTACGTGCGCGTGAGCGAACCGTGGGTGACGCGCACGGCGCGGGACTAAGGAGGATGGGCGAGAAGCCTCACGCGCTCGTCACCGGCGCCAGTTCAGGGATCGGCGCGGCGATCGTCGAGCGCCTGCTGCACGACGGCTGGCGCGTCACCGGCATCAGCCGGCGGCCCGGAGCCTTCGACCACCCGGCTTTCGAGCACCTGTCGCTTGACCTGAGCGAGGTCGATACCATTGCGAACGCCGTGACAGGCATCGCGCCGACCGCGCTGGTTCATGGCGCCGGCCTGCTGAGGGTCGGTCAGCTCGGCTCGCTTGACCATGACGACGGCGCGGCGATGTGGCGGCTGCATGTCGAGGCCGCCGAGCGCCTCGCCAACACGCTGGCGCCGCGCCTGCCGCAGGGCGGACGCATCGTCTTCATCGGCAGCCGCACCGCGTCGGGCGCGCCCGGCCGCGGACAATATGCCGCCACGAAGGCGGCGCTGGTTGCACTGGCACGGTCCTGGGCCATGGAGCTTGCGCCGCGCGGCGTCACGGTGAACGTGGTTGCGCCCGCCGCGACCGAGACGCCAATGCTGAACGATCCCTCGCGCGCCAATGTCGCGCCAAAACTACCGCCGATCGGCCGCTACATCCGCTCCGACGAAGTCGCTCACGCCGTCGCATTCTTACTCTCGGCGCAGGCCGCCGCCATCACCGGCCAGCAACTGATCATCTGCGGCGGCAGTTCGCTGTGACTTCGCGGCCCGGTCATCGCCGGTCGGTCAGCGCTGCTGGCTGGGCGAGAGGAATGCAGCCCGTGGCGACCCCGGATCGGTTGCTGTACGATGTATCTCGCTCGAGCAGGCGAGATCCAGATGAACCGACGCGAGTTTGTTTCGGGAGTGACCCTTGCAACCGCGCTTGCGGGCCTGCCGACAGGCGCCGCGGCGGAAGGCAAGCGGGTCGCGCTGGTGATCGGCAACGGCGCCTACAGGAACGTGCCCACACTGCTCAATCCGCCCAACGATGCCAGTGATATCGCCGCGGCGCTGAAGCGGCTCGGCTTCACGGTCACCCTGATCACCAACGCGAGCTTCGAGGACATGCGTCGCGGCCTGATCACATTGGGGCGTGACGCCGCCGGCGCCGACATGGCAGCCGCGTATTTCGCGGGCCATGGCATGGAGATCAATGGCGAAAACTGGTTGATCCCGATCGACGCAGAACTGAAGCGGGACACGGATGCGGCAAATGAAGCCATCAGCCTCCAGAGCGTGATGTTACAGGTGTCGAACACCACGAGCCTCGGCCTCATCATCCTCGACGCCTGCCGCAACAATCCGTTCGCCGCCAGGATGAACCGCTCGCTCGCCACGCGCGCGGCGCCAAATAGCGGGCTCGGCCGCATCGAACCCGTCGGCAATGTTCTGGTCGCTTATGCCGCGCGGGACGGCACCACGGCGCTCGACGGCGACGCGCGCAACAGCCCGTTCGCAGCAGCGCTCCTGCGCAATATGGAGACGCCTGGCGTCGAGGTCACATTCATGTTCCGTAACGTCCGCGACGACGTGATGGAGGCGACCCGAAACGAGCAGCAGCCCTTCGTCTACGGCTCGCTGTCGCGCAAGGCGATCTATTTGGCCGCTCGACCATCGGGCGGCGCCGTCGGGGCCGAGCCTGCACCCGCACTTCCGGCCGCCACCTCCCCTGCGCCTGCGCCGAAATCATCGACGATCGATCCCGCGCTGGTCGGCACCTGGGAGATCCTGGTGCCGAACGGCCGCGGACAGTCGCGCTGGATCTGGCAGATCATGGCTGACGGCACCTACAAATTCCGCGCCGAGCCCCCGCGCTCGGCGCGTGCGCACGAGGGAATGATGACCGCCGCGAATGGCCGCTGGACCCTGCATGCGCTCAGGGGCCTGTCAGGTTACAGCGATGGCGGCGCCTACGAGATCCACGACGCGCTGGCGATGATCACGGGCAGGCTGGGCACCGGCGCCTGGAAGCGCAGCGCAGAATGACGGCGCGGTGGTGCCTGTCCGCTAGATGATGCCGCCTTGCCGAAGCGCCGCGATCTCGGTCTTGTCGTAGCCGAGTTCGGCGAGAACGAGATCAGTGTGCTCGCCGAGGGTCGGCGGGCGCGTGGTGATTTCGCCCGGCGTTTCCGACAGGCGGACGGCGGCGCGCGCCACAGGTGCGTGTTTCGGCAGGCCGGGATAGTCGACATCCTGCATGAAGCCGGCGGCGCGGATGTGCGGATGATCCAGCGCCTGTTGCGGGCTGAGGACAGGTCCGGTCGGGATCATCGCTTGTCCCAGCGTGTCGACGGCCTCCTGCGTGGTGCGTTCGGCACACCAGCGCGCCATCCGCTCGCTGATGACAGGGCCGTTGTTGCCGCGGCTGATGTCGTCGGCGAAACGCGGGTCGTTCAGCCAAAGCTCCTCCTCGCCCATCAGCCTCGCCCAGCGCTTGAACAGCGGATGCCCGGTGACCTGGCACAGCACCCAGCCGTCCTTGGTGCGGTAGATGTCGGCGGGAGCGGCGGTCTGGCCGAGATTGCCGGTCGGCACGCGATTAACGTTGATGACGGCTTGCTCGATCAGCGTGGCATTGGTGAAGGACAAGGCGGTTGCGAGCAGCGCACCCTCGACGACTTGCCCGCGCCCGGATTTGTCGCGCTCGATCAGCGCGGCGAGCGTTCCGAACGCGCAGTGCAGCGCCGTGCCGAAATCGACCCAGTTCACCGCGGCCCGATACGGCGGATCGCCCGCGCCCGTCATGTAGACCGAGCCCGACATCACCTGGCCGACGCCGTCGAAGCCGACGCGGTCGGACCAGGGACCCGGCCCGCCGAACGCGGTGGCCGTCGTCAGGATGATGTCGGGCTTGATCGCCTTCAAGGACTCGTAATCGAGCTTCATCGCGCGCAGGGTCTGCGGCGGCAGATTGGCGACGACCACGTCCGCAGTGGCAACCAGGCGGCGCATCACCTTCTGCCCCTCCGGCTTCATCGGATCGAGCGTGATGCACTTCTTGTTGCGATTGACCTGAAGAAACAGCGCGCCTTCGCCATTTTCTCCCACCGGCGCCACGAAGCGATCCTCGCTGCCGTCGCGCTTCTCGACGCGAATGACCTCGGCGCCGAATTCGGCCAGCAACGTCGCGCAATAGGGGCCCGCGATATAGCGCCCGAAATCAAGGACGCGCACGCCCTCCAGAACTCCTCCCATCGATCCCTTCCCTGATGTTTTGCTCAGCTTACAGGGACTGGTTGCCACGGCAAGGTGGCAAGAGGGCATCCTGCCCTTCCCTCAAGATGTGATCGGCGAACAGTTTCGGCTGGCGGAAATTGTGCTCTAGTATGGGTCCATTAGTCCCTTTAGCCAGAGCGCACATCCATGCCGCAACAATTCGACCGATCCGCAGAAGATCTCGGCAACGCGATCCATTTCGAGCACGTCAACATCCAGGTCCCCGATCAGCGCCTCGCCACCCTGTTCTATGTCGCGGGGCTCGGGCTCACCCGCGATCCCTATCTGATGGTGTCCGACACCAACATGTGGATCAATGCCGGACGGAGCCAGTTTCATTTGCCGAGCGGTCGGCCGCAGGTGCTGCGCGGCCATATCGGGCTGGTCATCGCGGGCCGCGGGGCGCTGCTGGAGCGGCTGGCGTCGGTCGCGAAGAAGCTCGAGGGCACGGCCTTCGCATTCGCCGAGCACAATGACCATGTCGAGGCGACCTGCCCGTGGGGCAACCGCCTGCGCTGTTACGAGCCGGATGCGGCACGCTTCGGGCGCATCGCGCTCGGCATTCCCTATGTCGAATTCGACGTGCCGGTGGGCTCGGCCGCAGGGATCTGCGCGTTCTATCCCGAAGTCATGGGCATGCCCGCGAGCTTGCGGAACGGCGACGGCACGATTGCCGCGGTGAAGACGGGCCGCGACCAGCACCTGCTGTTCCGCGAGACCGACCGTCCCCAGGGCGAGTATGACGGCCACCACGTGCAGATGTACATCACCGACTTCTCCGGCCCGTACCGAAAACTCCTGGCGCGCGAGCTGATCTCGCGCGAGGACAATCAATACCAGTACCGGTTCTGCGACATCGTCGACCTCGATAGCGGCAAGCACCTCTTCACCGTCGAGCACGAGGTGCGCAGCGCCACCCACCCGATGTTCATGCGCCCGATGGTCAATCGCAATCCGGTGATCAACAACCGAAATTACTCGTTCGGGCACGATGAAGCGTCGTGGGCGATGGGACCGGATCAGTACGAGGGATAGGCAGCGGCCTCCGGCTCTCGGCCCATTCGGCGAACAGCCCAGACAAACCGGCCGGGCCGAGCGCGGCCGTCATCGTCAGCGCGCGGCCGCGATCCTGGCGCGGAAGCTTGCCTGCCCCTGCACGATCTTGTCGAGCAGCGCATCGAGCGCCCAGAACCGCTCGCGAATGTCGAAATCGACGGCGCGGCTGCGGACGCAGGAGAACGTGCCGAGCCGCTGATGATACAGCTTCGCCAGCTTGGGATAGCCCATCGGCTCGGCCATCGCGGCGAGCGCGAGGAAGACGGAGAGTTCGTCCGCCAGCGCCGGCTGCTTCGCGCTGTGAGCGAGCAGCCATTTGTAGAGGTCGGGATGGAAGTTCGTGAACACGCCGGTGAAGCCGGCAGATCCGGCCCTCATGGCATCGAAGGCGATCGCCGCATTGGCGTTGACGACGGACAGGGCGGAATTTTTCGTCAGCGCCACGCGGCGTTTCACGGTTTCGAGGTCGCACGACACGTCCTTGAGAATGGCAAAGCGCCCGCTTTCGGCGCAGAACGCCAGCTCATCGTCGGACAGGAGCCGGCGGAAGGGCGCCGGGCATTCGTAAAGACCGAGCGGAAGATCGGCAGGGAGCGCATCGAGCAGATGGCGCAGATTGTCCATGAAGACCGTGCCGCCCTGCCCCTTCGGATCGAACCGGTTCGTGACTAGGACCAGCCCGTCCACGCCCGTCTTGGCGATCGAGGTCAGTTCGGTCAATTGATCGTCACGTGATTCACTGACATGGCCGGACGCGATGACGGGCACCCTGCCGGCCGCCTTTCGCACGACGAAACGCGCCAGCTCGATGCGCTCATCGAGGCTCAGAAACTGCATCTCGCTCGACTGGGCGACGGCGAACAGCGCATCGGCGCCGTTGGCAATGTACCATTCGATGAGGTTTTCGAGGCCCGCATAGTCGATCGCGTCCGCTTCGGTGAACGGCGTCAGCATCACAGGAATGATGCCTTTGATGGTTGCGGTCACAAGTCATCTCCAAGACGTTGAATCGGTGATGAGGACAAGTCTCTCATGGACAGGCACATGCGCAAGTCGCCAGGCTCCGCTCAGGACAATTGGCCGGCGGTGGGCATGCCTCTCTGCGCGCCGTGTGCGAGGCAGGCCAGGGAGGCTCCGCGGCAGGCGCGGGCAAGCACCTCGTGCCAGACCGCTCACGCGTCTTGCGACGCGTGAGCCTAACGGTGCCGGCTGGCCGTCAGTTGCCGGCCACCTCCTTGATGCGCACGATCATGTCGTCGACGGCCTTCTCGACCGGCACCTTGTTGGTGACGATGGCGTTCACGGCCTTCATCCAGACGTTCTCGTTGTTGAGCGTGGTGAACTTGTAGTTCTTGCTCATCTCGTAGCCGCCGACGCCGGCGAAGAACTGGTCGCGCACCGCGCGACGATGAATGTCGCCGTCCCAGAAGGCGGACTTCTGGGCCGCGGTCTTGACCGGGAACCAGCGGCCGAGCGCGCCTTCGATATAGGGCTGGAGGTTTTCATCGCGCAGCAGGAACGAGACGAACTCCTTGGCGCGCTCCTTGTTCTTGGCCTGCTCGAAGATCAGACCGACCACCACGGACCCGCGGGTGTGGACCGGCGTGCCATCGGGCTTGTTGGGCCAGACCATGGTGCGGATGCGCTCGTAATAGTTCTTCTTCGCTTCCTCGCGCTGCTCGGCGGTGAGCGTTTCATTGGTGGAATCGTCCAGCCACTTGCCCGGGAGCGAAACCGTCGAATTGTGCGTCATGATCGTCGTCTTGTTGTGGAAGGCGACGTTGTTGTCGGGATCCTTCCAGCTCGTCGCCGATTGCGGCGTGCAGCCCTTCGCGGCGATCTCGACGTAGTCCTTCATGGCGGCGACGAGACCCGCCTTCACCTTGGGATCGTCGACCAGCAGCTTGCCGTTATCGTCGACGAGCACGACGTTGTAGGCATCCATGAACACCAGGAACGAGATGAAGCTGTCGGTGGCGTCGACGCCCATGGGATGGCCGATGCCGTAGATGCGCTTGCCGGATGCCTTGCGAACCGCCGGCTGCGCCTTGTCGCACCAGAACGACCAGAAGCCCTTCCAGTCCTTCGGGATGTCGGCCTCCTTGAGGCCTCCCTCCTCGAGCATGTCCTTCCAATAGTGCAGATGCAGCGTCGCCTGCTTCAGCGGGAAGGCGTAGTAGGCCTTCGCCTTGGTCTTGTCATTGTAAAGCATGACGGTTTCGAGCGCCTGCGGAGCGAACTCGCCCTTGATCGGCGCGAGGACTGAGGTCAGATCGACCAGCTTGCCCTCCGAAGCCCACTTGCCTGCGCCCTGGAAATGGTAGGTGTCCGCATAGGTGACGTCGGGCGGACTGCCGGCATCGAGCGCCGCCACCAGCTTCGGCATCATGTCCTGCGTCGCATATTGCGACAGCTCGACCTTGACGCCGGTCTTGGCTTCGAACTTCTTGATGACGTCGAGTAGCGCGTCTTCCTCGGCCTTGTAGTAGCCCTTGTTCCACCAGACGACGAGCTTCTCCTCGGCCGCTGCCGGGCTCACCGTCGCCATCGCCGGCACCAGCAGGGAAACCGCCATCGCGCAGTTTCTGATCCATCGCAAAAGGCTGTCACGCATCGTCGTTTCCTCTTTCGTCCCGTCCCGGCGAGAGCCGCCGACTGTTTTCATGGCTTTTCGGACGGCGTTATGTAAGCGCTTACACAACGACTGTCAAGCAACCTCTCGGGGGGCATTTTGCGCGCCATCGAGGGGAAGGAGCATTGCCGCGGGTGCTTCAGCGGGCTCTCGCCTTGCCGGTACTCTCGCGGATTTTCAGAACAGGCACGACTTCCCGGGGTTGTGCCCGCCCCTGCTTGCCTGCGATGACGGCGAGAAGCTCGTTGGCCGCCAAGACGCCGATCTCTTGGTTGTCGACCTTCATCGTCGTGAGGGCGGGAGAGAAGCGCGACGAGATCGCAAGGTCATCGAAGCCGGTGATGGAAAAATCCCGGGGCGCCTCCCGGCCGGATTCGCGCGCGGCCATCAAGGCCCCGAGCGCCAGATTGTCATTGCCGCAAATGATCGCGGTCGGCCGGGCACCAACTGTTCGCGTCATCAATTTCGCCAGACTTTCCGCGCCGAATTCCAGCGTCGAAGGTCCCATCAACAGGTCCTGCGCCGAGATCTCCAGACCATCGGTCGCGAGCGCGTCGCCGATGCCGCAAAGCCTTTCCCTGACACGGTCGTTGTTGGTGTCTGGCTGAAAGATGGCGGCAAACCGGCGATGGCCGAGAGACAGCAGGTGCTCCGTCATGCGATGGAAGGCCGCGCGATTGTCGAAGCCGACGCACGGATGCCGTGACAGCTTGTTGTAGGAGTATGTCACGACATAGGGGATGCCCCGAGAATTGAGCGCGTCAAAAAGCTCGGGCGGATGGCTTTCGCCGACGACGGCAAGCGCCTCCACGCCTCGCGCAAGCATCGCATCGGCCTGTCTCAAGCCTTCGTCCGGATCGTAGTTCGAGCATCCCAGGAACAGCGTGAAGCCGCGCTCGCTGAAGACGCTCTGCATGCCGCTGATCTGGTGCGCGAAGATTTCGTTGTCGAGCGTCGGGATGATGGCGCCCGCGATGTGCGTCCTGCGCGACGCGAGCGCCCGTCCGGCCGCATTCGGAATCCAGTTCAGGGCACGCGCGGCGTCCTTGACCCGCTGCCTGACCTCTTCGGAAACCTTCTCCGGCTCGTTGAATGCGCGCGATACGGTCGCGGTCGAGACATTGGCCTTGCGGGCAACCTCCTCGAGCTTGACGCGGCCGCTGCCCTCGCGCGCTCTCTTTGAACCAGCTGTCATCCCGACTTTCGGTCGAATGCGATCGATCAGTGCTTCGCCATGGTATTCCGGCGCGGACAGGCTGTGCGAAAAATCTGGCTGGGGCGGGAGGGATCGAACCTCCGAATGGCGGAATCAAAATCCGCTGCCTTACCGCTTGGCTACGCCCCAACTGCGAGGGGACGCGGAAGATCGGGCTACCGCGGATTCCCCTCAGGTGCTGCCGGTCTATAGGGAGCGGCGCGGCATTTCAACCGCCTGGAGGGGCAAAATACCGCACGGGCCCAACGACCGCCCTCCTCACTTTATTATGGACCCCGGTGGCTTCGCTCCGGGCCGGCGCCATCCCCGCCTTCCGGCCATTGAGACCGCCCCCGTTTCGTGGGAATACGGCGCCAATATTGTCCACGGGAGTGAGCCATGGCCTACCGCGCGCCGATCTCTGACATGCTGCTGTCGCTCAACCATGGCGCGGGCCTGAAGGCCGCCGTGGAGGCCGGCCATTACGGCGATTTCGACGCGGACATTGCCGCGGCCGTGCTGGAGGAAGCCGGGAAGTTCGCAACCGACGTGCTGGCGCCGCTCAACCAGGTCGGCGACGAGCACGGCATCAAGCTTAGCGACGGCAAGGTCACGACCGCGCCGGGCTGGCCCGACGCCTACAAGCGCTGGACCGAGGGCGGCTGGAACGCCGTCTCGGGCCCCGAAGATTTTGGCGGCCAGGGCCTGCCGCTTGCGATCAACGCCGCCTGCACCGAGATCTGGAGCGCCGCCAACCTCGCTTTCGGCCTCTGCCCGCTGCTGACGGCGTCCGCGATGGAGGCGCTGGAGGCGCATGGCAGCGACGAGCTGAAGAAAATCTATCTCGAGAAGCTTATCTCCGGTGAATGGACCGGCACGATGCAGCTCACCGAGCCGCAGGCCGGCTCCGACGTCGGCGCGCTGCGCACCCGCGCCGATCGGCAGGCCGACGGCACCTACCGCATCAAGGGGACGAAGATCTTCATCACCTATGGCGAGCACGACATGACCGACAACATCGTGCATTTCGTGCTGGCGCGCCTGCCCGACGCGCCCGTCGGCACCAAGGGGATCTCGCTGTTCCTCGTGCCGAAGTTCATGGTCAATGAAGACGGCTCGCTGGGACAGCGCAACGACATCTATGCGAGCGGCGTCGAGCACAAGCTCGGCATGCATGCCTCTCCGACCTGCACCATGACCATGGGCGATCATGGCGGCGCGATCGGCTTCCTGGTCGGCGAAGAGAACCAGGGCATGCGCTGCATGTTCACGATGATGAACCAGGCCCGCCTCGGCGTCGGCCTGGAGGGCGTCGGCGTCGCCGATCGCGCCTATCAGCAGGCGCTGTCCTACGCCCAGGAGCGCAAGCAGGGCCGCGCCGTCGGCAAGAAGGGCGACGGCTCGGATGCGATCTTCGTCCATCCCGACGTCAAGCGCATGCTGATGCGGATGCGGGCGCAGACTGCGGCCGCGCGCACCATCTGCTATGCGACCGCGGTCGCGATCGACGTCTCCACCCGCGCCAAGGACGCGAAGGTGCGCACTGAGGCGGCCGCGCGCGCGGCGCTGCTGACGCCGATCGCAAAGGGCTATTCCACCGACATCGGCAACGAGGTCGCTTATCTCGGCGTGCAGGTGCATGGCGGCATGGGCTTCATCGAGGAGACCGGCGCTGCGCAGCATTATCGCGATGCCCGCATCACGGCGATCTACGAAGGCACCAACGGCATCCAGGCGATCGACCTCGTCACGCGCAAGCTCGCGGCCAATGGCGGTGCCTCGGTCTGGGCGCTGCTCGACGAGCTCTCGACAACCGTCAGCCAAGTCGAGGCCTCAAACGATCCCGCCTTCGGCACCACGGGCACGAAGCTGCGCGAGGCGCTGCAGGCATTGACGCGCACCAGCAAGTGGCTGTTGGAGCGCGTTGCCTCCGCACCGAACGAGGCGCTCGCCGGCGCGACGCCGTATCTCCAGCAATTCGGCGCCACGCTCGGCGGCTGCATGCTGGCCTCCGAGGCGCTCGCCGCCAAGGCCGACGGCACCGCGGATGCCGCACGCTACGTCTCGCTCGCGCGCTTCTTCGCCGAGAACATCACGGTGCAGGCGCCTTCGCTCGAGCGCACGGTGACCGAGAGCGCGGAGTCGGTCGCGGCAGCGGACGCGGTGTTGCTGGGATAAGGCGACGACGCAGGCAACCCGTCATCCTGAGGTGCGAACCATGGGGCGCAATGCGTCCCATGGAGAGCCTCGAAGGATGAGCGGCCCCGATGCAGCCGGGCCGTCGCCCTTCGAGGCCTCCGCTTCGCTCCGGCACCTCAGGGTGACGGTGATAGATTGTGCGACTCTTTCGGGCGTTTGCCCGGCCGCCAAAGCACGACGCCCGCCGCGACGAGATCGAGCACGACGCACAGGGCGAACGCCGTCGTGTAATTGCCGGTGAAGCTCCGCACCAGGCCGACGATGCCGGGGCCGAAGGCGCTGACGATGCCGCTGATCGAGGTGCCCAGGCCCATCGCGGCCGCGAAGGCGGCAGAGCCGATCTCGCGCTGGATGATCAGCGGCGGGAACGTGATCATGTTGCCGATCGAGAAGCCGTAGACGGCGCAGCAGGCCAGCAGCACGGTCGGACTCGTGCTCTGGAGCAGCACGAAGAGAGCGGCGGCCTGGCTCGTCATCGACGCCGCGCAAGCGAGCCGCGGATCCAGTCTATCGACGAACAGGCCGAGCGACACGCGGCCGACCACCGCCATCGCCGCCATGACGGTGACCGCGAGCCCTGCGGCCGAGCGGCCGATCAGCGGTTCGAGAAATGTCACCTGATGAATGATGAAGCCCATCTGCGCCAGCAGCGCGATCGCGATCGGCAGCACCATGGTCCAGAAAGCCGCGTTGGCGAGCAGCGCCTTGCGCGGGTGAGGCGGCGCGGCCGCGCCGTCACCGGAGGGACGTCCGCCCGATGCGTGCGACGCCCCCGCGGGCCAGCCGATGAACGTCACGACCACGGGCAGCACCAGCACCATCATCGCGAATGTGACCACCAGCATCGCGGAACGGAAGCCGATGCTGCCGGTCAGCGACAGCAGCAACGGGATGAGGATGATGCCGCCGCAGGTCGCGCCGTTGAAGGCGAGGCTGAGCGCGAGACCGCGGCGCTGCTCGAACCAGGAGTTCAGTACGGTCGCAATCACCACGGTGCCCATGCCGGTCCAGCCGACCGACATCAGCGCATAGGCGAGATAGAGCTGCCAGGGCGTCTGCATCAGCGCCAGCAGCATGGTCGAGGCGCCGAGCGCCGACAGGCCGCACAGGATCAGCGCGCGCAGCCCGATGCGGGCGAGCAGATCGTCGGTGAAAATGACGAGGACCGAGGTCAGGAGGAACGAGAAGGTGCTGGCCGCGGAGACCAGCGTGCCCGGCCAGCCATGGGCGCGCTGGAGCTCCGCGAGATAGACGCCCTGGCCGTAGAGGCCGAAGCCGAACATGAAGAAGGCCATCAGGAAACAGGCCACCACCACGCGCCAGCCGCGATAGCGCAGCGAGGATTCGTCAACACGCGTTGCTGAAATCATCGATGGAGCAATCGGTCAAAGGAAAAGGAACCAGGCGCAATCGTGCCCCACAACCACCGGTTTTTCAAATGAAACATTGTAGCCGATTGTTGCAATCGCGCAACGGCACATGATGAGCGATTCGGCCGGCCTCGCACCGGCCACGTCACGAGATCGGAGTCGAAAAGCTCGAGCCAGCGCATTGGCACGCCTGCAAGATGATGTAGGCTGACGCCAGCGAGACTCGCCAACGGCAAGAGTCGCGGCGACCGCAGGGGGCTCTCATGCCGAATGGCAATATCGTCGTCACCGAGGAGCGTGGAACGCGCGTGATCACCCTGCGTCGTCCGAGCAAGAAGAACGCGATCACGCAGGACATGTATCGGGAGATGGGCCACGCGATCGACACCGCGCAGAACAACCCCGACATCCGCTGCATGATCATCACCGGCGGCTCCGGCGTGTTCACCGCCGGCGACGACATCGACGATTTCATGCGCGCCGACACCTCGCGCCCCGCGACGCTGTCGGAGGGTACGAAATTCCTCTATTCGCTCGCGCTCAACGCCAAGCCGATCATCGCAGCCGTGGACGGCGCTTCGATCGGCATGGGCACCGTGATGCTGTTCCACTGCGACTACGTGCTCGCCTCGAACGCTGCGACCTTCTCCGCACCCTATATCCATCTCGGGCTCGTTCCGGTCGGCGCCGCCAGCCTCTTGATGCCGAACACGATGGGCTATCAGCGCGCCTTCGCGATGCTGGTGATGGGGCGGACCTTCACCGCCGCCGAGGCGCACGCCGCAGGCTTCGTCAACACCGTGGTCTCGCCGGGACACACCGAGGTCGAGGCGCGCAAGGTGGCGCGCGAAATCTGCCGGCTGCCGGCCGATGCGGTCGCGACCTCGCGCAAGCTCCTGCGCGCCCCGCCCGAAGAGCTCACCCGCCGCATCGACCAGGAAGGCCATCTGTTCGGCGAGCGGCTGAAGTCGGAAGAGGCGGTGGCGGCGTTCAATGCGTTTGCGAACAGGAAGAAGAGATAGGGGGGCTGGCGCGCGCCTCATCCACGCCGTCATTCCGGGGCGCGCGAAGCACGAACCCGGAATCCATCAAGCAGCAGAGCCGGTGGATGAATGGATTCCGGGCTCGACGCTGCGCGTCGCCCCGGAATGACGACAACAACCTTCGTGAAATCTTCGCCGGGAATGACTAGTCTGGTTCCATGCGACATCTCCTCCGCCTGACCGCCTTCACGCTCGCCCTCGCCACCCTCCCCGCCTCGGCCCAGACCGCCGCGCCGGTCGATCTGCGCATCCTCGCGATCAACGATTTTCACGGCAATTTGCGTCCGCCGCCGGGCGGCATCCGCATCGGAGATCCCGAGGACAAGGCCAAGAAGGTCATGGTGGCGGCCGGCGGGGCCGAATACATGGCGACGCTGATCAAGCAGCTGCGCGAAGGACACAGGAACACGATCTTCGTCGCCGCCGGCGACCTGATCGGCGCGAGCCCGTTCCTGTCGGCAATGTTCCACGACGAGCCTTCGATCGAGTCGCTCTCGATGATGGGGCTCGCGATCAGTTCGGTCGGCAATCACGAATTCGACGAGGGCAAGACCGAGCTGCTGAGAATGCAGAACGGCGGCTGCCATCCGGTCGACGGCTGCCAGGGACCGCATCCCTTCACGGGCGCCAAATTCCACTATCTCGCGGCCTCCACCATCGAGACCGCGACGGGCAAGAGCGTGCTGCCGCCCTACGAGATCCGGGAGTTCGAAGGCATCCCCGTCGCCTTCATCGGCCTGACCTTGAAAGAGACCGCGGGCATCGTGTCGCCATCAGGCATTGCCGGTCTCGAATTCCGCGACGAAGCCGAGACGGTGAACGCGCTGGTACCGCAGTTGAAGGCGCGCGGCGTCGAAGCGATCGTGGTGCTGATCCATCAGGGCGGAGAGCCCTCAGGCGATTACAATGAATGCCCCGCCATTACCGGGCCCATCGTCGACATCGTCAAGAAATTCGATCGTGCCGTCGACGTCGTCGTCAGCGGACATACCCATCGCGCCTATGTCTGCGATATCGACGGACGGCTCGTCACCAGCGGCGACAAATACGGCACGCTGGTCACGGCCATCGATCTCAAGCTCGATCCGGCAACGCACGACATCGTGAGTGCCAAGGGCGAGAACGTCATCGTCGCCAATGCCTCGCTGGCGAAGGACCCCGAGCAAACCGCGCTGATCGAGGCCTATGACAAGCTGTCGGCGCCGATCGCCAACCGGCCGGCCGGATCGGTGACGCAGACGCTGTCGCGCGTGCCGAACGAAGCCGGCGAAAGCGCGCTCGGCGATGTCATCGCCGATGCGCAATTGTTCGCAACCCGCGACGCCAAGGATGGCGCCGCCGTCATCGCGCTCACCAATCCCGGCGGCATCCGCACCGATATTGTTCCGAAGGAGAACGGCGCGATCACGTTCGGCGATGTCTTCGCCAGCCAGCCGTTCCGCAATCGCCTCGTCACCATGACGCTGACGGGCAGCCAGCTCAAGGACATGCTGGAACAGCAATGGTTGGACCCGAAGCGGCCGCGGATCCTCCAGGTGTCGAACGGATTCAGCTATGCCTGGGATGCGGCGAAGCCATTCGGCGAGCGCGTGATCCCTGAGAAGATGACGCTGAGCGGCAGGCCGATCGAAGCCGGGAGCGGCTACCGCATCACCCTCAACGACTACCTCGCCGTCGGCGGCGACGGCTTTACCGTCGCCAAACAGGGCACGGCGCCACAATATGGCGGCTACGACGCGGACGCGCTGTTCGCGTTCTTCCGGGCGCACGGGCCGATCGGTCCACTACCACCGACCCGCATCCTGCGCGTGAATTGATCAGAAAACGGGCCGGCGCGGCACGACCCTTTGCCATTGCCGTTCAAACGCCTAGATTGGGTTTTGCATTGCGTTTTGGCGCCGGATGCGCCAAGCGAGTCAAGAGCCGTTTTCTGTGAGGCCGACCTGATGAGCACGCTTCTTCTCTCCCACAAGGCCTGCCTCGACCACGTCACGCCGCCGGGACATCCTGAAAGGCCGGATCGCCTGCGCGCGGTGGAGGAAGCGTTGTCGCACGAGCGTTTCCAGTTTCTGGTGCGCGACCAGGCGCCGGAGGGCGATCTCGATCTCGTCACGCTGTGCCACAACGAGCATTACGTCACCGAGCTGCGCCACATCGCGCCGACCAGCGGCCAGGTCTATATCGACGGCGACACCTCGATGTCGCCGGGCACCTGGGAAGCGGTGATGCGCGGCGTCGGCGGCGCCGTCGCGGCGACCGAAGCGGTGATGGCGGGTGAGCATCGCAACGCCTTCGTCGCGGTGCGCCCGCCCGGGCATCACGCCGAGATCGGCAAGCCGATGGGCTTCTGCTTCTTCGACAATGTCGCGATCGCCGCGCGCCACGCCCAGCGCAAATACGGCATCAAGCGCGCGGCCATCGTCGATTTTGACGTGCATCACGGCAACGGCACGCAGGACATCTTCTGGTCGGATCCGACCGTGATGTACTGTTCGACGCACCAGATGCCGCTGTTTCCGGGCACCGGCGCCAAGAGCGAGCGCGGCGACCACGACACCATCGTCAACGCGCCGCTCGCGTCCGAAGACGGCGGCCCTGAATTCCGCAGCGCGTTCGAGAATCTGATCCTGCCGCAGCTCGAAAAATTCAGCCCCGAGCTGCTCATCATCTCCGCCGGCTTCGATGCGCATTACCGCGATCCGCTGGCCTCGCTGAATTTGCGCGCGGAAGACTATGCCTGGGTGACGCGCAAGCTGATGGACCTCGCCGAGAAGAGCGCTGGAGGCCGCGTTGTTTCGGTGCTCGAGGGCGGCTATGACCTGCAGGGATTGAAAGAATCTGTTACGGCGCATGTCGGCGCCCTGATGGGCGCCTGACGCACCCGCCACATTAAGCCCGCAAAACCCGCCTTCATTGCGAGGCAAGCGAAACGGGCAATCGGAAACGGATATGGCCGAAAACACCCAAATCGACGTCTCCAGGCTCACTTTCGAGCGCGCGATCGAGGAACTCGAAACGATCGTGAAGCGGCTCGAAGACGGCAAGGTGCCGCTCGAGGAATCCGTGACGATCTACGAGCGTGGTGAGGCGCTGAAGCGCCGCTGCGAGGACCTGCTGCGTCAGGCCGAGGCCCGTGTCGACAAGATCACCACCGATGCCAGCGGCCAAGCCACCGGCACCGCGCCGCTCGACGTTCAGTAAGCCAAGGGTTCCACACTCGTGTCTGACCGCGCTTGATCCCCGTCGTAGTGCACGGAGGTCACAGTCGGCTGCCTTTTCATTGATCGCACGGCACCGTCCCGTGCGACATGACGGTTCCATATCTCGGGAACACGATGGATCCCAGTTCTGGAAACGGGCCGTCGGAGGATAAAAAGTTCTGATTCCGACGAAAAAGCCCGCCAAACGGCCGGGCCGGCCAGGAACCCCTCGTCGCGGGGCGCAGTTAACCACTCTGGCCCACCGGTTGCACCTGCATACCCCCAATCGGCCCGGCGGGTTGGCTTTGGCCCAAGCTTTGGTGTAAAGCTGCGCGGAGTGTGGCTTTTTGTAAGCCTTGCGTGGGCACTGATTGCTGACGACAAGTGCTTCAAACTGCTGATGAAATTGGTTGGGACGGGCGACGCCGATCTAAGTGACAGGGATCACAGAGACTGAACCGGAGCGCACTTAAGCTTACCTAAGCTTGAAGACGGGGCCTTGCCCCAAGCAGGTGGCTCCGGTTTGAGGACTCGCGCTGCGCCGATATTGTGCAAACCCATCGCGGACCGGAATGACCTTCCGGCGCTGACAAATTGGAAATCGCTGTGAACGCATACAGTAAAACGCCGCTCCTCGACACCATCCGGACGCCAGAAGATCTGCGCAAGCTCAAGATCGAGCAGGTTCGCCAGGTCGCCGACGAGCTGCGGCAGGAGACCATCGATGCCGTCTCGGTGACCGGCGGTCACTTCGGCGCGGGCCTCGGCGTGGTCGAGCTCACCACCGCGATCCATTACGTCTTCGACACGCCGCGCGACCGGCTGATCTGGGACGTCGGCCACCAGGCCTATCCGCACAAGATCCTCACCGGCCGGCGCGACCGCATCCGCACGCTGCGCACCGGCGGCGGCCTGTCCGGCTTCACCAAGCGCAGCGAGAGCGATTACGATCCGTTCGGCGCGGCGCATTCCTCGACCTCGATTTCCGCCGGCCTCGGCATGGCGGTCGCGCGCGACCTCTCCGGCGGCAAGAACAACGTTATCGCCGTGATCGGTGACGGCGCGATGTCGGCGGGCATGGCCTACGAGGCCATGAACAACGCCGGTGCGATGAATTCGCGCCTGATCGTCATCCTCAACGACAACGACATGTCGATCGCACCTCCGGTCGGCGCCATGAGCGCCTATCTGTCGCGCCTCTATTCGGGCAAGACCTATCGCACGCTGCGCGATGCGGCCAAGCAGATCAACAAGCGCCTGCCCAAGATCATCGCCAACCGCGCCAACCGCGTCGAGGAATACTCCCGCGGCTTCATGATGGACGGCGGCACGCTGTTCGAAGAGCTCGGCTTCTACTATGTCGGCCCGATCGACGGTCACAACCTCGACCATCTCCTGCCCGTGCTGAAGAACGTCCGCGATATGGAGACCGGCCCGATCCTGGTCCACGTCGTGACGCAGAAGGGCAAGGGCTACGGCCCGGCGGAAGCGTCCGCCGACAAGTACCATGCCGTCGTCAAGTTCGACGTCGCGACCGGCACGCAGGCCAAGGCCAAGCCGAACGCGCCGGCCTACCAGAACGTGTTCGGCCAGAGCCTCGTCAAGGAAGCGCAGAAGGACGAGAAGATCGTCGCCATCACCGCGGCCATGCCGTCGGGTACCGGCGTCGACATCTTCAACAAGGCGTTCCCCGACCGCACCTTCGACGTCGGCATCGCCGAGCAGCACGCGGTGACGTTCGCTGCCGGTCTTGCCAGCGAAGGCTACAAGCCGTTCTGCGCGATCTACTCCACCTTCCTCCAGCGCGGCTACGACCAGATCGTGCATGACGTCGCGATCCAGAACCTGCCCGTACGCTTCGCGATCGACCGTGCTGGCCTCGTGGGCGCCGATGGCGCCACCCATGCCGGCTCGTTCGACAACGCCTATCTCGGCTGCCTGCCGAACATGGTGATCATGGCGGCGGCGGACGAAGCCGATCTCGTGCACATGGTCGCAACTCAGGTCGCGATCGACGACCGTCCGAGTTCGCTGCGTTATCCGCGCGGCGAAGGCCGCGGCATCGAGATGCCCGAGGTCGGCATTCCGCTCGAAATCGGCAAGGGCCGCATGATCCGAGAGGGCAGCAAGATCGCCCTGCTCTCCTTCGGCACGCGCCTCGCCGAATGCGAGAAGGCGGCCGACGAGCTCGCAGCCCATGGCCTCTCGACCACGATCGCCGATGCGCGCTTCATGAAGCCGCTCGACACCGAGCTGGTGCTCAAGCTCGCCCGCGACCACGAGATCCTGATCACGATCGAGGAAGGCGCGGTCGGCGGCTTTGGCTCGCATGTCGCCCAGTACCTGACCGACCAGGGCGTGCTCGACACCGGCATGGTCAAGTTCCGCTCGATGGTGCTGCCCGACGTGTTCCAGGACCACGACACGCCGGCGGCGATGTACGGCCGCGCCGGTCTCGACGCCAAGGGCATCGTCGCCAAGGTGTTCGAAGCGCTCGGCAAGGACGTCAAGGCCGAGACGGTCAAGCTGGCTTGAGCTGGTTTCACCTCTCCCGCTTGCGGGAGAGGTCGGATCGCGAAGCGATGCGGGTGAGGGCTTTCGCCTCTTGGGGGCTCTCGCCTGTGGAGACACCCTCTCCCCAACCCTCCCCCGCAAGCGGGAGAGGGAGCACAGTTTTCGCCGCGGTTCGCAGCTCGCCTGATTTCTCCGACGGTCATCCATGAAAATCTATCTGGCAGGCCCCGACGTGTTCCTGCCGGATGCGGTCGAGATCGGCCGGCAGAAGGTTGCGATCTGCGCTTCGCACGGGCTCACCGGCCTCTATCCCCTCGACAACGCGATCGACCTCACCTTGCCTGATGCCTCGCGCCGGATTTTCTGTGGCAACGAGGCGATGATGGATGCGGCCGACGCCATCATCGCAAATCTCACCCCGTTTCGCGGCGCAGGCGCCGATCCCGGCACCGTCTACGAGCTCGGCTACATGGCCGGGCGGCGCAAACTTTGCCTCGCCTATTCCAACGACGGCGCCGTCTATGCCGACCGCGTCGGCCGTTTCATGGACGTCGCCTCCGAGGACGGACGGCTGGTCGACGCACAGGGACTGACAATCGAGGATTTCGGCCTCGTCGACAACCTCATGATGATCCATGCGCTGGAGCTGCACGGCTGCCCGCTGGTGACGCCGGCGCAGATGCCGATCGACGTCTGGCACGATCTCGCCGCGTTCGAGGCTTGCGTCCGGATGGCGGCTGCGCGATTGATCGTTACATAAGCACGTCAGTCGTGCCCAGTCAGTCGTGTCCATGAGAGCGTGATGTCCCCTGCCCGCAAGCGCGCGGATGTATTGCTGGTCGAGCGCGGCCTGTTCGAGAGCCGGGCGCGGGCGCGCGCCGCGATCGAGGCCGGCCTCGTCACGGCTGACGACAAGCCGGTTTCAAAACCATCGGAGACGATCGCCGAGGATGCGGTGATCCAGGCCGAACCGGCGCATCCCTATGTCTCCCGCGGCGGCGTCAAGCTCGCGGGGGCGCTGGAGCACTACCCGATCGAGATCGAGGACCATGTCTGCCTCGACGTCGGCGCATCCACCGGCGGTTTCACTGAAGTGCTGCTGGCCAACGGCGCGAGCCTTGTATTCGCCATCGATGTCGGCACCAGCCAGCTGCATCCCTCGTTGCGCGGCCATCCCAAGATCGTGTCGATGGAGGAGACCGATATCCGGTCCTACGAAGGCAAACGTCTGCCGGCGCGGCCCGACATCGTTGTCATCGACGTCAGCTTCATCTCGCTCAAGACGGTGCTGCCGGTGGCGCTGTCGCTGGCGGCGGCGCCCATGAGCCTGCTGGCACTGATCAAGCCGCAATTCGAGGCGGAGCGAAAGCACAACAAGAAGGGCATCATCCGCGACACCGCTGTGCACCGGGAAGTCTGCGACGACATCGCGGCGTTCGCCGCCTCGCTCGGCTGCACCGATATCGAGGTGTTTCCGTCATCGATCACGGGCGGCGACGGCAATGTCGAATTCTTCCTGGGCGCGCACCGTGGTTGAGCGCCTGACCATCGACCATGTCGGCCATCGCGGCGACGGTATCTCGCTCGCGGCGAGCGAAGCGATCTACGTGCCCTATGCGCTTCGAGGCGAGACCGTCGAGGTCGACCAGGTCGCAGGCCACCATCCCGACCGCCGCAAGCTGCTCGCAGTCGACGTCGCAAGCCCCGAGCGCATCGCGCCATTCTGTCCGCATTTCGGTGTCTGTGGCGGCTGTGCGATCCAGCACTGGGCGGCTGAGCCGTATCAGGCCTGGAAGCGCGGCATCGTGGTCGAGACGTTGGTGCAGGCCGGCGTCGATTGCGAGGTGGCACCGCTGGTCGATGCCCACGGCGCCGGCCGCAGGCGCATCACGCTGCACGGCCGCTTCGGCACGCACGACATCCTCAAGGTCGGCTTTTCCGCGACGAGCTCGCACGACGTCATTCCGATTCATCGCTGCCCCATCCTCGATCCCGCACTCGAGGGGGCGCTCGATGCCGCCTGGGCGCTCGCCGAACAGCTGACCACGAAAATGCCGGTGACGAAGCCGCTCGACATCCAGGTCACCGCGACCGCCAGCGGCCTCGATGTCGACGTGCGCGGCTCCGGCCCACTGCCGACGCCGCTGGTCACGGCGCTGTCGCGCGTCGCCGAGCAGCACCGCCTGGCACGATTGACGCGGCACGGCGAGCTGGTGCTGCAACGCTTGCCGCCGACGGTAAGGATGGGACGCGCGGAGGTGACGCTGCCGCCGGGCTCGTTCCTGCAGGCGACCGTCGCAGGCGAAGAGACGCTTGCGGCGCTCGTCGCCGAGCGCGTCGGCAAGGCCAAGGAGATCGCAGACCTCTTCTGCGGCGTTGGCCCGTTCGCGTTGAGGCTGGCCGAGAAGGCGCGCATCGCCGCCTTTGACAGCGATGCCGGCGCCATCGCGGCGCTTGCGAAGGCGGCGCGCACACCGGGCCTGAAGCCGATCAAGGCCGAGCCGCGCGATCTGTTCCGCCGCCCGCTGGTGCCGCCGGAGCTGCGCGACTTCGACGCTGTCGTATTCGATCCTCCGCGCCAGGGCGCGCAGGCCCAGGCGTTGAAACTCGCCGCGAGCAAGGTGCCCGTCGTGGTGGCGGTGTCCTGCAACGTCGCGACCTTCGCCCGCGACGCACGCCTGCTGATCGACGGTGGCTACAAGATCGACAGCATCGTGCCGGTCGATCAGTTCCGGCACACGCCGCATGTGGAGCTGGTGGCGCGGTTCAGCCGGTAACGTCGTATCATGCTCTAAGCCGACGGCTCGAATTGCGGCTGCCATCGCAGCAAATAGGACTGCAACGAACGCACCGCGATTGCCAGCAGGATGCCGACGAACATCATGACGAAGATGGCGACCATCATCTCGCTGGCATTGGCCCGCGCCTCGGCTTCGATGATGAGCTTGCCGAGCCCGCGCTCGGCGCCGATGAATTCACCGACGATGACGCCGATCAATGCAAAAGACACGGCCGGCAGCAGCGACGCGAACACCCAGGCCAGCGCGGACGGGATCACGACCGTGCGCAGCACAGTGAATTCGCTGGCGCCGAGAAGACGGGCGGCGGCGATCTGGTCGCGGTCGACTGCACGCGTTCCCTCAAAGGTGTTGAAGAACACCACGAAGAACACGACGAGCCAGGCCGTGGCGATCTTGGAGAGATCGCCGAGACCGAAGATCAGGATGACGAGCGGCACCAGCGCGATGCGCGGTATCGAGTTGAGCGCCACGATATAGGGTCCGAACACGCGGGCCAGGAAATCCGAACGACCGAGGATCAGGCCTGCCGCGATGCCGCTCGCCGAGCCAAACAGAAAGCCCCACCAGGTGTTCTTCAGCGTGACGAGCGTCGCCAGCCACAGATTATTGTCGTTGCCCTTGATGCAGGCGGCAAAGCCGGCAGCGTCAGAGAAGCAGCCAAGCCGCAGAAAACTCTGCCAGATCAGCGATGGCTTGGCGACGAAATAGGGATCGAGGATCTTTGGCACGTAGGCCTTCGGCAGCAACGCCTTGCTCCATTCGAAGCCCCACTGCCAGATGACGAGAACTGCGGCGAGAATGGCCAGTTGCCAGAACAGGATGACGGGGCGGCTGTTGGACATGGTCAATCGGCCCTGGTGCGGCGGAATTCTTCGCCGAGCGAATGCCAGATGTGGGAATAGAGCCGGCCGAACTCGGCGGTTTCGCGCACGCCCACGGGATCGCGCGGACGCGGGATGGCGACGTCGAAGTCTTCCTTGAGACGTCCGGGCCGCGCCGAGAGCAGGATGATGCGGCTCGCCAGCGTCAAGGCCTCGCCGAGATCGTGCGTCACGAACAGCACCGTCTGCCGCTCGCGTTCCCAGATCTCCAGCAGCGTCTTGTGCATCTCGAGCTTGGTATGGGTGTCGAGCGCGCCGAACGGCTCGTCCATCAGCAGGATTTCGGGCTCCAGGATCAGCGTGCGCATCAAGGCGACACGCTGGCGCATGCCGCCGGACAGCATGCGCGGAAAGCTCTGCGCAAAACCTGTGAGCCCGGCCTTCTCGATGGCCGCATCGACGCGCCCTGCGCGCGCGGCCTTCGGCAGCCGCGCGATCTCCAGCCCATAGCCGATGTTCTGCTCCACGGTCCGCCAGGGAAACAGCGTATCCCGCTGGAAGACATAGCCGACCCTGGGGTTGACCTTGCCGGTCTCGACCGTGTCCTCGTCGATCAGGATGCGTCCGCCCGAGCGCGGCAACAGCCCGGCGACCATGTTGAGGATGGTGCTCTTGCCGCAGCCGGATGGACCGAGCAGCGCGACGAATTCGCCCTGCTTGACCTCGAAGGACACGTCATCCACCGCCACGAACTCGCGGCCGGACGCGTTGAAGCGTTTGGCAAGACCCTGCACGGCAATGCGGGTGCGCGCCGCCGCTGTTTGATCCTCGCCTCGCGCGAGCGCGAGGCCCTGGCCTGGCGCGGCGATCATTTGTATTTTGCCCTGGCCGCCTGGAGGAAGCTCATGTCGACGACATCCTCGTATCTGGTCTCGGGAATGTCGGTTCCCTTGCGGTACCACGGCTTGGCGCCGCGTTCGAACGAGGGCTTGTCGATGACACCGTCATAGGCCCAGGTCGACTTGTCGAAGCCGAGCTCGGCACTGACGGCGTCGGGGTCGATGCCCGAGAAATATTTCGGCGTGACCAGCGCCTGCACCTCGGCGAGCGGCGTCGCCTTCACGAAGGCCATGGCGCGGTAGATCGCGTTGACATAGGCCTGCACCATCGCCTTGTCCTGCTCGACCGTGTCCTGGAGCGTATAGATCACGAGAACGGGCAGCGTCCCGCCGAAATCCTTCTCGAACACGCCGGGTTTTGACGTGTCGTAGATCGTCCTGCCAAAACCCTTCTTCTCGACCTCGACGATCCAGCTCGGCGGCGCCATGATGGCGTCGAACTGCTTGGTCTGGAGCGAGGGGAACATCGTGTTGGTCCCGCCGCCCGCGACCCAGTTCACCTTGCTGCCGAGCCCGCGCGCTTCGAACACGTAGGTGCCGAACACCCAGGTGCCCGAGCCGATGGCGGTCGCGGCGACGATCGGCTTGGCGCCGTCCGGACGCTTGTAGTCCGCGAGCTTCTCGACCGAATTGATGCCGCTCTCGTAGAGGTCCTGCCGGACCATGATGCTGGCATAGGAGCACACCATCTCGGTCGCGAGCAGGATCTTGCACGGCTTGCCGCGCGCGCCGAGCTGGAGCGGATGGCTGGCGTCGCCATGCGCGAACAGCGCTTGCCCCGCCGCCAGCGTCTGGCGACCGAATGTGCCGGCATTGCCGGTGACGAGCTTGGAATCGAGCCCTTCGTCCTTGAAGTAGCCCTTCAGCTCCGCGATCATGCCGATGGCATAGACCGGCGAGACCGGCCCGAACGCGAGCGAGACCTGCTTGGCCTCGGCGCGCAGCTGCCCCGGCAGCAGCGATGCGCCGGCCCATGCGGAGCCCGCGATCAGCGCCTGACGCCTGGTAATGCTCATGTGCTCCTCCTCCCTTGGTTTGTTCGATTGCGCCGGTCAGTCAGGACGGCGCGACCTTGATCGTTCCTGCCTGGCGCAGCGCTTCGACGTCCTTCGGGGAGATGCCGATCTCGCGCAGGATCTCGCCGCTGTGCTCACCGATCCCTGGAGGATCGTAGCGGTTGGGCAGGCGCCTTCCGTCCATGGAAATCGGCAACAGCGGCGTCTTGGCCTCGCCGCCGTCAGGCAGCCTGATGTCGGTCAGGCCGCCCGACTGGTTGAGGTGCGGATCATCGAAGAGATCACCGGGCTTGTTGACGGGCGCATAGGGCAGATCGAGCTGCTCGAGGCGCGCGGCGAGATCGGCCTTGTCCCATTGCTTGAAGATCTTCGCGATCTCGGGGATCAGCCAGCTGCGGTGATCGACGCGGTCGTTGCTCGTCGCAAAGCGGGGATCGGTAAGCCAGACCTCCCGATCGAAGGCACGGCAGAACGCTTCCCATTGCTCTTCACCGACGATGGTGACGAACAGCTTCGAGCCGTCTTTGGTGTCGAAGAGATCGTAAACCGGCCACGGGCTGTCCTTGATCGAATACGGAATCGAGGGCTGGCCGCTGACCACCTCGCACATCATGGCTTGCGCCATCAGGAACACGTTGTTCTCGTACAGCGCACTCTGGATGTAGCGACCCCGGCCGGTTCGCTGCCGCTCGGCGAGCGCAGCCTGGATCGCGATCACGCCGAACATGCCGCCCATGATGTCGTTGACCGAGGCACCGGCGCGCATGGGACGGTCGGGCAAGCCGGTCATGTAGGCAAGGCCACCCATCATCTGCACGACCTCGTCCAGCGCGAGACGGTTCTCGTAAGGGCCGGGCAAATAGCCCTTGAGCGAGCAATAGATCAGGCGTGGTGCAAAGGCCGCGACGCTCTCGTAATCGAGGCCGATCCGCTTCAACAGGCCCGGTCGAAAATTCTCGATCAGAACGTCGCTGTTCTCGATCAGTTTGCGCGCGATGCTCTGGCCTTCCGGGGTCGACGTATCCAGCGCGATGCTGCGTTTGTTGCGGCTGTAGGTCGCAAAGAAGCCTGCGGCGGGCCCTTTGAAATAGCGGGTGCGGTCGCCCTTGGGCGGCTCGACCTTGATCACGTCGGCGCCGAGATCGGCGAGGATCAGGCCGCAGCTCGGCCCCATCACCATCTGGCTGAACTCGATCACACGAAGGCCTGCCAGCGGACGAAGCTCCGATGCCGTCTCACGCGCAGCGATGGTCATGCCGCGCTCCGCAGAACCTTGGGAACGCCGGCCTCGTGCAGATGCCCCGTCAGATGTTTTGCCGGGATATGGCGGGCGAGAATCTCGCGCGTTTGCATCAGGCGGTCGAGGTCGATGCCGGTGGAGAGCCCCATGCGCTCCAGCATGAACACGAGATCCTCGGTGACGATGTTGCCGCGCGCACCGGGAGCAAAGGGACAGCCACCGAGGCCGGACACCGCGGCGTCGAAACGGCGAATGCCCGCTTCGAGGCCGGCGACGGCATTGGCGAGGCCCGCACCGAGCGTATCGTGCAGATGCAGCCGCAGCGTCATTTGCGAGCCGACCTCGCGCCGCACGGCCGTCACGATCTGCCCGACCGATCTTGGGGTCGCATAACCGACGGTGTCGGCAAGCCCGATCTCGTCGGCCCGGGCTTCGGCAAAAGCGCGCGCAACCCGGCACACGGCTGCTTCGCTCACCTCGCCTTCCAGCGAGCAGCCGAAGGAGGTGGAGATCGCGCCCATCAGTTGCGGCTGCTGATCCGCGGGGCGGGCATCGATCGCGGCGCGGACTGCGCGAAACCCGTCGAGCTGCTCCTCGACCGAGCGACGCACATTGGCGCGATTATGCGTCTCGCTTGCCGAGATGACGAAATAGACGGCATTGACGCCGGCGCCGATGGCGCGCTCGGCGCCCTTCGGGTTCGGCACCAGCGCGCCAATGGTTGCAGATTTGTGTGTGAGCGCATGCGCCATCACGGCGTCGACGTCGGCGAATTGCGGCACGACCTTTGGCGGGACGAACGATCCGGCATCGATCTCGCGTACGCCCGCCGCGGCGATCGCGTCGATCAGCGCGCATTTGGCGTCGGTGGGAACGAAGACGTCCAGGTTCTGAAGACCATCGCGAGGGGCCACCTCGCAAATGTGGACATCGGGCGTGCGCGCCATCGGGCTCTCCCTGGGTCGATTGTATATTGTTGCATAAAAGAACAATCCATGGGACAGTCTGTCAAGCCCTAAAACTTGCGTGCACTGCAATGATCGCATCCGACAGCTCCCCAGAGCGCAGCCCCAAGAACGGTTCCGAGCGCGCCGAACATCTCGCCGGCTTGATCATGGCGCTGGCCCGCCGCGAAGGCATGAAGGCCGGCGACCGCTTGATCGAACAAAGGCTTGCGGACGCGCTGGACCTTTCGCGCGCGCCGATCCGGCTCGGGCTGAAGGCACTGGAAGCGGCGGGGCTGGCGCGCGGCGAGCCGCATCGCGGCTTCGTGCTGGCAAAGAATCCCACCAGCGGCGCCGCCCAGCCGGCACTCGCGGCTGTCAAGCGCAGCGAGCAAGTCTATGCGACCATCGCGGGCGACGTGCTCGCGAGCCGGCTGCCGGCCGACGTCACCGAGGCAGAACTCATGCGCCGCTATGGCCTCAGCCGGGCCGAGCTACAGCGGCTGCTGGACCGGATCGCCGCCGAGGGCTGGATCGCGCGTCTGCCGGGCTATGGCTGGCGCTTCGCCGAGACGGTCTCGAGTCCCGAAGCTCTGGCCAAGGCCATGGCGTTTCGCGCGGTGATCGAGCCGGCGGCGATCGCGCAGCCCGGCTTTGCGCTGCCGCAGGAGGTGATCATACGCTTGCGCGAGCGCCAACAGCGCGTTTTCGAAGGCGAGCTCGAGAAGATGACGATCGGCGAGATCTTTCACTCCGGTTGCGAATTCCACGAGGAGATCATCCGCGGTGCGGGCAACCCCTTCTTCCTCGAAGCGCTCAAGCGCGTGAACTCCATCAGGCGCCTGTTCGCCTATCGCAGCTTCGCCGACCGCGACGGCATGCGGCGGCACGTGCGTGAGCATTTGCGCCTGCTCGACGTTCTGGAGACGCGACGCTACGCCGAAGCGGCCGACCTGATGGCCCGGCACCTGCAACGCCCGCTGGTGGCGGGCTTGTCGTGACGGCTTGACGATCTCTCAGCGACGCAAGCCAGTCAACGCCGGCGACTCGCCTGGCAGCATGTTCGATCTGATATCGCTGTCCATGCGACTCGCATCCCGCTGGATGACGCCGGCGCCGAACGAGAGACTGAGATTAGAGGTCGGCTTGAACTCGACACCCGCGAACGCGCCGTAACCCGGTGCTGCGCCCGAGGTGAGTGGAGCGAGCGAGCTACCAATACCGTCACCGTACCTCACCGAATTGAAACCGGCGAAGAACGTGACGGGCATGCCGCCCGCGGACTTGGTGTTGTAGCCGAACTGCGTGCTATCATAATTGAGCGCGCTGAAATTGCCGGCGGGCGCGCCCTGGCTGAGGCCGCTCAAACCGAGATTGCCGCGTTGGCTTCCGACAAAGAAGCCAGGCCGAAAATCGTAGCCTCCACCATCGCTGCCATTGAAGCTCGGAAAATTGCCGTAGCTGTCAGCGCTCTGGACGGCGGCGCTGCCGCCGAGGCCGAAAGGCCCGCCCGGGATCCAATATTGCAGGGGCGCGACTTGCGCATGCGCCGGCGCTCCGCCGAAGCAGAGCACGGCGAGGAGAGTTGCAAGACCGCAGGAACGAGCAAGGTTGGGCATACAGGCTGACCGTTAAAAGCTCCGCAAATTATACGCCCGGGACCGTGCAAATGCCAGTGACGCAACGCCGGTGATCACCCCATCCAGTTCCGGGATCACCTTTTCCTGACGCGTTGAACCTCCCCTGTGACGGGCTGACCCATTTGCAGGGGCACGCAGGCGCGCTCGTATTGTGAGTGCGCAGACCTCGAGAAGTGCTCGACATTGAATGGAGGCTGTCATGAATGTCGATTCCGACAGGTTGAATGCCTTTATGGGCAAGATGGTCACCGAATTCGGCGCGGCGATGAACTCATCGCTGGTGCTGCTCGGCGACAAGCTCGGTCTCTACCGCGCCCTCGCCGCCAAGGGACCGATGAACTCTTCCGAACTCGCAAGCGCTACTGGAACGAAGGAGCGCTATGTCCGCGAATGGCTCGCGAGCCAGGCCGCATCCGGTTACATCGAATACGATTCGGCCTCGAGCAAATTCTCGATGCTGCCCGAGCAAGCGATGGCGCTCGCCGACGAGGACAGCCCGGTCTTCCTCGGCGCGTTCGGCAACGTCATCGCCTCGACATTCCTCGACGAGCCGAAGATTACGGAGGCATTTAAGTCCGGCAAAGGCGTCGGCTGGAACCGGCGCAGCGAGTGCCTGTTCTGCGGCACGGCCCGCTTCTTCCGCACCGGCTACATGCATCACCTTGTGCAGGAATGGCTGCCCGCGCTCGACGGCGTCGTGGACAAGCTCAAGCGCGGCGCCAGGGTCGCCGATGTCGGCTGCGGTCACGGCGTCTCGACACGGTTGATGGCGGAAGCCTTCCCCAATTCGCGCTTCTACGGCTTCGACTATCACGAGGGCTCAATCGAAGCGGCGCGAAAGGCGGCGAACGAGGCAAAGCTGGGCGACCGTGTCAGCTTCACGGTTCATTCGGCCAAGTCTTATCCGGCCGAAGGCTACGATCTCGTCTGCTTCTTCGATTGCCTACACGACATGGGCGATCCGGTCGGCGCCATCAATCATGTGCGCGAGAGCATGGCGAAGGACGGCACCTGCATGCTGGTCGAACCGTTCGCGAACGACCGCCTCGAGGACAATCTCAATCCGGTCGGACGCGTCTACTACGCAGCGTCGACCATGATCTGCACGCCGGCCTCGCTCGATCAGGAGGTGGGCCTCGGCCTCGGCGCCCAGGCCGGCGAGGCCAGGCTGCGCAAGGTCGCCAGTGAAGGCGGCCTGTCGCGCTTCCGCCGCGCCGCCGAGACGCCGTTCAATCTGATCCTGGAGGCACGCATCTGACCCAACGGCGGACGTCGCGGCCAACGATGTCAGGCCGCGGCGCCCGTCCCCATGCCGAACGTGACCTGATTGCCGTCGGCATCCACGACGTCGAAGTCGCGCATGCCGTAGTCGCGGTCCTCCGGTTGATTGAGGAGCCTGGCGCCGCGTCCTGACACCTCGGCATAGATCCCGTCGACATCCCTGACGAAGACGCAAAGACCGCCCTGTCCGGGCAGCCGTTTCGTTGCGGCCGCCGCGAGCAAGTGCAGGCCGACCTCATCACGGCAAAGGCAGGCATAAGACGGAGGCTGGCCGTATTCGAACGTGACCTCGAAGCCGAGCACGTCGCGGTAATAAGCGAGGCTGGCAGTGATGTCGGAGACGACAAAAACGGTGGCGGATCCGGCCATCATCGGCTGTTCGTTGGTCATCAATCCTCCATCTCGCGAGCGATCTCCTGCACGCAACCTAGCATGCGCGCCCGAGGTCTTGTACCTGCCGGGCCGCAACATAAGCTGGGCCATCGCATGGCCGAAGCACGGAGAACCCGGTGACATCCGACAGTCCCGTCACTTACGAGCGCGCAGGCAACATCGCCCGCATCACGCTGCGCCGTCCGCCCGTCAACGCGCTGAGCCTCGAGGTCATCCGCGCAGTGGTCGCAGCTTTCCGCCGGGCGGCGGACGATCAGGACGCGCGCGTGGTCGTGCTGGCGAGTGCGGTTCCAAAACGCTTTTCGGCTGGCCTCGATCTCGACATCCTGCTCGGCAAGTCCGGCGCCCAGATCCGCGAATTCCTGCAGGCGCTCTATATCGACCTCTACGACGCCCAGTACGGGCTCGGAAAACCCTCGATCGCCGCCGTCGCTGGCGCCGCGCGCGGCGGCGGCATGACCATGGCGGTGTCCTGCGACGTCGTGCTGGCAGCCGAGAGCGCGACGTTCGGCTATCCCGAGATCGACGTCGGCGTGATCCCGGCGATCCACTATGCACATCTGCCGCGCATCGTCGGACGTCACCGCGCCTTCGAGCTGCTGTTCACCGGCCGCGTCTTCAGCGCCGCGGAGGCGCGCGAGCTCGGCGTGGTGAACCGCGTCGTCGGCGATGCGGAGCTCGAGGCCGAGGTCGCGAGGCTCGCGGCGCAGTTCGCAGGAAAATCAGCGGCGGTGCTGCGGATGGGCCGCGACGCCTTCATGCGCCAGATCGATCTCGATTATCGGCGCAGCATCGCAAGCGCCGTGGACGATTTCTGCAATGTCGCGACGTCGGATGAAGCGCAGGAGGGCTTGAGAGCGTTCGTGGAGAAGCGGCCGCCGAAATGGTGAGGCAGCAGGCTTTACGCGGTTTTGTCGAGAGTAGACGACGAATCGGCCGGCGGATATTTCGTCACCGGCACCATGAAGGATTTCGTGCCGACCTGGTAGATGACCCTGCCGTTCTGTCCGTCATCGGTCGAGATCTGCGCCTGCCCGAACATGATGACGTTCTGGTAGACGATGCCGGTGCCTTGGCGGGTGACGCCGTCAGTGGTGACGCTGACCTCGGCTTCCTTGCCATTGACCGAGAGCACCTTGAAGCTCGCGCTCTTGCCGTTGTCGCTGGAATAGCCGCCCCAGCTTCCCATGAGACGGCTATCGGACGCCGGCGGATCCTGCTTCTCGAGATTCGCTGTCTGCTTGCCAGCGCCGCCGGCCGAGAACAGCAGCACCATGTTCTTGCCGTCCTTGGTGCCGACCGTGACGCCGCCGAAGGTGATCAGCGAGCCATTGACCTCGGCAAACCCCCGCTCGGTATGCCCGTTATGGGTGTACTCCACCTGCGCCCGGGCGCCGCGGATGTTGACGACCTTGAAGCCGACAGGCTGATTGTTCCCCACCCAATTGCCCTTCCACTCACCGAGCAGCGCGCTCTGGCGGAAGACTCGCTCATTGGCGGGCGAAATCTGGCTGGTGCTCGATGTGACGATGGCCATTTGATTGCTCGGTGGACGGGTTCGGCAAACCCGCTCTCGTTCGTGCCCCGACAGCAAAGTCAAAACAGCGATCGGAAACGAACTGAAACAACCGGATTAGGGCCATGTGCCGGTTAACGAGCGGTTAAATTCAATGGCCGGCCGAGATGAGGCGAAAGGTCCCAACCCACGGGTGTGCCGTCAACGGCCCCAGCGATCCGACCAGATTTTCTCGCCGATCATGCAATTGACGCGCGGCTCCTTGTCCGAAACCCGCATCACGGGGCGCTCCGGCGTGCGGCCAGCGACCTCCATCAGCAGCTTGGTGCGGATCGCTTCCTTGAACTTGTCGCGGTCCTTGATCGTGATGACGAAAGAACCGGGACCGCCGATGACGCAGTCCTCGTAGTAGAAGTCGAGATTGTCGATATCCATGGTCGAGTAGGACGGCTCCTTGACCATGATCGGCAGACCGTTGATGACGATGCCCTTCTCGAGCGCGGCGTCGCGCGCCACCGTGACCGGGCCGCCATTGTTGTTGGGGCCGTCACCGGAAATGTCGATCACGCGACGCAGGCCCCGATACGGATCTTCGTCGAACAGCGGCATCGCGAACGTGATCGCGCCTGATATCGAGGTGCGCGAGGCACGCCGGATCGGCGTCTTCATGATCTCGGCGGCGACCGCATCCGCCGTCTCCGGTCCGTCGACTAGCCGCCAGGGAATGATGATCTTCTGATCGCTGGAGGCGGCCCATTCGAAATAGGTCACCGCGATCCGGCCGTTCGGACCGAGCTTCAGTGCCTGGAGGAATTCCTTCGACTGGATCGCCTGCGCGTAGCCTTCGCGCTGGACCGCGAGCTCGTCCATGTCCATGGAGTAGGAGACGTCGACCGCCAGGATCAGTTCGACATCAACTGTCTGCGCGTCCTTGTCGGCGGCCAGCCGCTGTGGCTGATTTTTGTGTGGCTCAGACTTGGGTGACGGCTCAAACCTGGGTCCCGGTGCGGCGATGCCTGCGACATCCCCTCCGGCAAGCACTCCGGCCACCAGCACAGCCCCGATCGAGAACAGCATGCGCATCGCAGTCTCCCGTCGTATGACGCGATGGTGACATGCAAACGCCTTGCCGCAAAGTGCGAAGATCGCTTGCGGTTCACATTCGAGTTAGGAATTCGCGCGCTTGGCGCAAAGCTGCCGCGGTGTTGCCGCGCTCGCGCCGTCGGAAGGCGAGCGATCGCACACACCCTCATTCCGGGGCGATGCGCAGCATCGAGCCCGGAATCTCGAGCTTCCGGGTTCTCGTTTCGCGAGCCCCGGAATGACAGCGCGATGTGGAGACACTGCCCTCGCCCACTTGTCCGGCACAATTTCCATGCTAGGCTGGCCGCACAGATGGGGATGGAGTCCCCCGACAACCGCCCGGCGGTCTGTGACCGTAGTGGGCTGATGACTCCTGCTTGAGGTGAGGCATTTGAGCCTCTGCCTTTGGCGGGAGCATGGACAAACCCGCCGATGGCGGGTTTTTTGTTGCCTGAAGACTTTGTTGCCTGAAGACGAAGGCCAAGGAGAACGCGAAGGCGTGACCACGACGACACCGAATGCTGCACGAACCACACTGCCCCGGGGAATCTGGGTGCTCGGCTTCGTCTCGATGCTGATGGACATCTCCTCGGAGATGATCCATGCGCTGCTGCCGATCTATCTCGTGACCGTGCTCGGCGCCTCCACGCTCACCGTCGGTTTCATCGAGGGCATTGCCGAGGCGACCGCCTCGATCACGAAGATCTTCTCCGGTGCGCTGTCGGACTGGCTCGGCCGCCGCAAGCTGCTCGCCGCACTCGGCTATGGGCTGGCCGCCCTCACCAAACCGCTGTTTCCGCTCGCGCCAAGCGTCGGATGGCTGGTGGCGGCACGCTTCATCGACCGCGTCGGAAAGGGCATTCGCGGCGCGCCGCGCGATGCGCTGATCGCCGATATCGCCCCGGTCGGCCTGCGCGGCGCGAGTTTCGGGTTGCGGCAATCGCTCGACACCATCGGCGCCTTCGTCGGACCGCTCGTAGCGATCGCCCTGATGTGGTGGACGGCGGACAACTTCACGATCGTGTTCTGGGTCGCCGTGCTGCCGGCCTTTCTGTCCTTTGCACTGATCGCCTTCGCCGTGAACGAGCCAGAGCCGGACCCGAGCCGGGAGCCAGCGAAGAATCCGCTCAATCTTGCCGCGATGCGGCAAGTCGGAGCGGTCTACTGGCGCGTCGTCGCGGTCGGCGTCGTCTTCACGCTGGCGCGCTTCAGCGAGGCCTTCCTGATCCTGCGCGCGCAGAACATCGGGCTCAACATGATGTGGGTGCCGGCGGTGCTGGTGCTGATGAACGTCGCTTATGCGCTGTCAGCCTATCCGGCCGGCGTGCTGTCGGACCGGATCAACCGCACCGGCCTGCTCGCGCTCGGCCTGGTCTTTCTCGCCGGCGCCGACCTCGCACTGGCCTTGCTCCCGAGCCTTCCGGGCCTCGCGCTCGGCGTCGTGCTGTGGGGGCTGCATATGGGACTGACGCAAGGCCTTCTCTCGGCCATGGTCGCCGATGCCGCGCCGCCGAGCCTGCGCGGCACCGCATTCGGCTATTTCAACCTGTTCACGGGGCTTGCCCTGCTGGCCGCGAGCGTGATCGCCGGTGCGTTGTGGGATGCCTACGGTCCGGCAGGCACGTTCCTGGCGGGGCTCGGCTTTGCGCTGATCTCGCTCATCGGACTACTCGCGGTCGGCAACGGACTGGCGGCAAGAGATCAATAATTTAGATCGCAAATCGGGGAATGAGGCGTTGAACACCCAATACATTCTGGCAGTCGCCGCCGGCGGAGCGCTCGGCGCGGTCGTGCGCTATCTCGTTGCAATCGGTTCGGGCCGCGCGTTCGGCACCGACTTTCCCTGGGGCACCCTGATCATCAACGTGACGGGATCATTTCTGATCGGCATCTTCACCGCGCTGTTCGCGACGAGATGGAACCTGCCGCAGGCCGGCCGGATCTTTTTGACGGTCGGGATTTGTGGCGGATACACGACGTTCTCGACGTTCTCGCTGGATGCCTGGTATCTGATCGAGCGGGGGCAGACGTTCGCGTCGGCTGTCTACATGATTGCATCGATGCTGCTGTCCGTGGGCGCGCTGATCGCCGCCTTGCAGGTTGTTCGCGCCTTTCCCTAGGTGGCACACGCGCGATCGGCGCATCCCTGCCCATCCGCAATGGCATGATGACGAGCGCGCCGGTCATCTTGGAGAAGCCCGGGCGCCTGCATAGGATGAGACGGCTAGAGCTCACCAGGGCCGGGGCGTTTCAGGAAACGATGAACGATACCGTTACCAAACCGAAAACCAGGACGAAGACCAAGGTCGAGCGGCCCAAGCTGCACAAGGTCATCCTGATCAACGACGATTACACGCCGCGCGAATTCGTCACCAGGATCCTCAAGGCCGAATTCCGCATGACGGAGGATCAGGCCTACAAGGTGATGATCACCGCGCACAAACTGGGCGTCTGCGTCGTTGCCGTGTTCACCAAGGACGTCGCCGAAACTAAGGCGACGCGCGCCACCGACGCCGGCCGCGCCAAGGGCTATCCGCTGCTGTTCACGACGGAGCCGGAGGAATAGGCCGCAAGCGTCTCTCGACTGCCATAGATCATCAGCAAACACCGTAAAACGGATGCGGGCCGGACAACGCAGCAACGTCCACTAGGCGCCTGCCAACGTGTCGCGCAAGTTGACGCGCACACCGTCCGGCTTGCTGACATAGAGATGGCTCTCCAGTACGGACTGCATGTTCTCAAACATCGAATAGAGATCGTCGCAATAGACTGACGGATTGTCGTAGCCGTTTCTCTTGGAGAAACGATGCGGAAGATAGCCTCCCCCGCAGGCGTTCATGAACTTGCATTGGCGACACTTCGCACAAAGATTGATTGAGGCATCGCGCGCCGCTTTCCAGCGCGGCTCATTCCTGACCTCATCGATCGCGTGATCGAAGATGTTGAACCCGGTGTTGGTGAAGCCGTCGCCTGCGATCCGCAGCACATCGTGGGCCTCCACGGTGCCGTCGGTCATCACGGTGCAAAGCTCGACAGGCTTGTGGCCCACGCCCTCGGTCGGTGAATTGTTGCCAAGCAGGGCGGTGATCATGTCCGAGATGATGCGGATGTCGGTCGCCGGCGTCGAGCGATTTGCCTCCAGCCACAGGTCGAACAGCCCCTTGTAGAAAGCGGCAATGGATGGCGGACTCTCATCCACCGTCGCATCGGGAATCATAATGTCGTAGTTGGAGATTCCACAGGCGGCGAAAAAATCGGCGTATTGCTGCGGCGCGTAAGCGGGATTGCAGACGGCCAGGGCAATGACGCCAATGTTGCGCGACACCAGCATGCGAACGGCACGTTCCACGGCAGCATGGGTGCCCGTCCCCTGAAACGTCCTGCGATGAAGGTCGTGAATATGCTCCGGTCCGTCCACGCTGATCGCAACCGAAATGTTGTGAGCCTCGAAGCAGGCCAGCCATTCATCATCGATCAACACACCATTGGTCGTGACCGCGATCGGTATGCCGCATCCGGTCCGCGATGAAATGGCCTCGCAGGCCTCGGCAAAGCGGTGGAAATTCTCGACGCCCCACAGCAACGGCTCGCCGCCGTGCAGAATGACGGGAAAATCGGCGAGCGAGAACCTGACGACGTGCTCCTCGATGCGCTGCAGCAGACGATGCTGCACGTCAGGGCTCATTAGCTTCGGCTTGGTGTAAACGGACGCGTCGCGAAACCAGTAACAATAGGAGCAGTCGATGTTACATCTCGTCGCGACCTTGACCAGCAATTGCGTGATCGGCTGATCCTGGAAGGCGACACAATCTGGACCGTCAGCCGACATGCCGACACCGAGGCGAGCTGGAAAAAGTTTATCTAGTACCCTCGAACGAATCCGCCTCGGCGGAACGCGCCCACGCCCGGAGCGTATGCCCCCCTGCGGAAGGCACCTGCGTTGGCGCCTTTAGCAAAAGCGGCTCGTCTGAAAGCAGCCTGGGTCGCCACAGGATCGTCGGAGACGACGCCCTGCCCCGCACCCTGTCCTCGCAGATCGTTCAGCAATGCGTCGATACCCTGATGGTCGCTCTGAATGGTTGCACCAGGCCCATGCAATTGGATGAGGCTAGCCAAAACCTTTAGCGTCGTAATCGGCATGATTATGCTCCCCTTTTTCGCGACGCAATGCAGGGATCGAACGAAAGGCCGGACTATCGAGCCGGCTGAGCAATGACGAACAATATACCTTTTCCATTGTTGCGGCAATGTGTCGGGACCCGGCTGGTCTGCTCCACCTCATGGAGCAGACATCGCTCCTGGAAAGACGCCCTAATCCATCACCACCGGCGTCTCTTCCGCCAGGCCGTACACGCGCTGCGCCTTGGAAAATCCTGCGATCGGAAATTCGCCGAGCTCGTGCCAATCGTGGCGGCAGACATTGGCGAACCCTTCCGACGCCACGACGGTTCGCCCCAGCCGCCCCGTGATCTTCTCCAGCCTTGCCGCGAGATTGACGGCGGGGCCGATGCAGGTGAAGTCCAACCGGTTGCCGCCACCGATATTGCCGTAGAGGATGTTGCCGACGTGCAGCGCCACGCCAAAGCGGAAGCGCTCGATGATGTCGCCTACCGGAAAGGCGAGCGCCTCGACGCTCGCGCGCGATTCACGCGCCGCCTCCAGCACGCGCGTGCAGACATGGGCGGCATCGCCGACATATTCGTCGATCGGAAATACCGCGAGCAAGCCGTCACCCATGAATTTCAGCACCTCGCCGCCGTGGCCGCGGATCGCGGTGACCTGGCAGTCGAAATAATGGTTGAGAATTGCGACCACCGTCTCGGCTGGCAGCCGGTCAGACAGCGCGGTGAAGCCGCGCAGATCCGAGAGCCAGATCGCGGCCTGCATGGTGTCGTTGTGACCGCGGCGGATCTGGCCGCCGAGGATGCGGGCGCCCGCGCGATTGCCGACATAGGTGTCGAGCAGCATCTCGGCCGTGCGGCGCAGGCTGATGATCTCGCTGACGCGCGCGAGCGGCGCCATGACGGCGCGGATCGCCGCGATGTCGTCGTCGCTGAAGCCGCCGGGCTGCCGTGTCATCCAGCTCGTCGCGTGGACCGAGCCGTCGAGGAACGGCAGCGGCACCGCGACATAGTCGGTCCCGCCTTCGGCGCGCATGTCGTTGATGATCGGAAACCGCTTGCTGTCGGGATCATCGACGCGTCCCCTCACCTCGACCCCCTGCTCGAATACGATTCGAAGCGGGCTCTGGGCAAATTCGGGGGTATCCAGGATATCGAAATCGACGGTGCCGATCTCGACCTCCCCGCCCTGCCGCCAGATGAAGTTGCGGCCGAAGATCTCGGGGTGGAGTGTGCGGATGAAGATGCCGAACCGCCACAGCGGCAGGCCGCCTACGACCAGACGTTCGCAGAAATCGGCGACCATCTCGGCCGGCTCTACCGACGACCAGGCGCCGTCGATCAGCCAGTTGGAGACGCGCTGAAGCTCGGAGCCGTTCATGGCCGCATTTGCGGACGAAGTTGTGGGCGCGTCAAGCTGCGCGGTGGCTGGTACCGCGACACGAACGCCGGCCTTCGGCGTCTTCACCTCTTCCCGTCGGGGAGAGGCGAAGAACTCAACGCCCGACCTGCCCGCGATCGCGCAAGAAATGATCCGCCAGCACACAGGCCATCATCGCCTCGCCGACGGGGACGGCACGGATGCCGACACAGGGGTCGTGACGCCCCTTGGTGAAGATCTCGGTATCGGCGCCCTTGCGATCGACGGTGAGACGCGGCTGCAGGATCGACGAGGTCGGCTTCACTGCGAAACGCACCACCACCGGCTGCCCCGTGGAGATGCCGCCGAGAACGCCGCCGGCATGGTTGGACAGGAAGCGCGTGCCGTCATTGCCGGTGCGCATCTCGTCGGCATTCTCTTCGCCGGTCAATTCAGCCGCGCCAAAGCCGGCGCCGATCTCGACGCCCTTCACCGCGTTGATGGTCATCATCGCACCGGCGAGATCGGAATCGAGCTTGGCATAGATCGGCGCGCCGAGGCCGGCCGGCACACCTTCGGCGACGACCTCGATGACAGCGCCGATCGAGGATCCACTCTTGCGGATGCCGTCGAGATAGCTCTCGAAGAACGCGGCCTTGTCCTTGTCGGGACAGAAGAACGGGTTCTTCGCGATCTCGTCCCAGTCCCACTTCTCGCGGTCGATCTTGTGCGGGCCGATCTGCACCAGCGCACCACGCACCTTGACGTCGGGCAGCACTTTTCGCGCGATCGCGCCGGCGGCAACGCGCATCGCAGTCTCGCGCGCCGAGGCGCGCCCGCCGCCGCGATAGTCGCGCAGGCCGTACTTCGCCTCATAGGTGAAGTCGGCGTGACCGGGGCGAAACTTGTCCTTGATCTCGGAATAGTCCTTCGAGCGCTGGTCGGTGTTCTCGATCAGGAGCCCGATCGGGGTGCCCGTCGTCACCTGCACGCCGGTCTCCGGATGTGCCATCACGCCGGACAGGATTTTCACCTGGTCCGGCTCCTGGCGCTGGGTGGTGAAGCGCGACTGGCCCGGCCGGCGGCGATCGAGATCCTGCTGGATGTCGGCCTCGGTGAGCGGGATCATGGGCGGACAGCCGTCGACCACGCAGCCGATTGCCACCCCGTGACTCTCGCCAAAGGTGGTGACGCGGAACATGTGGCCGAAGGTGTTGAAGGACATCGCTGCTCGCTGGCCTGTAAGTCAGCGCTGACTTAACTCGCCCTGAAATATGGGTCAAATATTCCCAGGGTCGTCATGGCCGGGCTTGTCCCGGCCATCCACGTTCTTGCCTGCCGAGAGGAAGAAAGTGCGTGGATGCCCGGGCCTTCGCCTCGCCGAAGCGGCTTCGGCCGCGCGGGCGGGACAGGCCCGGGCATGACGGCGGAGGGACGACGCGGCGCCGCCGTTAGCTGAACTTCGCTAGCCGCCCGTCCCGGAACACGTAGACGGCGCCCTGCTGGATGTAGAGCTCGGCGGCGCTGGCGGGGGTCTCGATCCCCAGGGCCACCATCAGGGCCCGGCAGGTGCCGCCATGGGCGACGGCGACGGTGTCGACCAGGAGCGACTCGTACCAATCGAGCATACGCAGCTGCACGGCCGCATAGGTCTCGCCGCCGGCGGGCGCGACCGTCCATTTGTCGGCAAGGCGCATTGCATAGACATCGGGATCGGACGCCTCGCTCTCGGCCAGCGTCAGCCCCTCCCAGGTGCCGTAGCCGATCTCCCGCAGGCGGTCGTCGAGCGAATAGTCGGCAAACGGGACGGCGAGCCTGCCACGAACGAGTTCCATGGTCTGGCGCGCACGCCCGAGCGGGCTCGACACGTAGGGCAGCGCCGCCTTGTCCTTGCCGTCGCGCCTGAACAGATCAGCCAGAACGTCAGCTGCATGCACCGCCTGGCCGCGGCCGCGTGCGTTGAGCGGGATGTCTTTGGCGCCCTGGAGCCGCCCGAGCGCGTTCCACTCGGTCTCGCCGTGGCGAAGGAAGTAGATCGTGGGCACGGGCATTCCAGCTAAAGGCTAGTCCTTCCCGCCGAACGAGATGTCCGGCGCGTCCGGGCGCTTCATGCCGAGCACGTGATAGCCGGAATCGACGTGGTGCACCTCGCCGGTGACGCCGCGCGACAGGTCGGAGAGGAAATACAGCGCGCTGCCGCCGACGTCTTCGGTCGAGACGTTGCGCCGCATCGGCGCGTTGTACTCGTTCCACTTCAGGATATAGCGGAAATCGCCGATGCCGGATGCTGCGAGCGTCTTGATCGGACCTGCCGAGATCGCGTTGACGCGGATGTTCTTCTCGCCAAGATCGGCGGCGAGATAGCGCACGCTGGCTTCCAGCGCCGCCTTGGCCACGCCCATCACGTTGTAATGCGGCATCCATTTCTCGGCGCCGTAATAGCTGAGCGTGATCAGCGAGCCGCCATCCGTCATCAGCTTCTCGGCGCGCTGCGCCACCGCGGTGAACGAATAGCAGGAGATCAGCATCGACTTGGAGAAATTCTCCTGCGTGGTGTCGACGTAGCGGCCGTCGAGCTGCTCGCCATAGGCGATCGCGTGCACCAGGAAGTCGATCTTGCCCCACTTCTCCTTCAGCACCGCAAAGGCGGCATCGATGGTCGCAGCGTCGGTGACGTCGCAATGGCCGAGCACGAGCCCGCCGATCTCCGCGGCGAGCGGTTCGACGCGCTTCTTCAACGCATCGCCCTGATAGGTGAAGGCGAGCTCGGCACCGGCCGCGTGGCATGCCTTGGCGATGCCCCAGGCGATCGAGCGGTTGTTGGCAACGCCGAGGATCACGCCCCGTTTGCCCTGCATCAGACCTGAATTCTGCGCCATTTTCTCAATGTCCCATCGAGCGGGTTGAGGTCTGGAGGTACACCAGCCCTCCCCTGCGGTACAGTCCTAATACGCGGCGTTAACGCTGTTTCGAACGCCGGAATAGCCGTTTCATTCGGGTGTTATGATGGTTGAGGGTTCGCGCCTGATACCGGGACGTCAAGACCGCAATGAACGCGTTTCGCCAGAGTGTGGAAGCCATGATCCCGGCGTTGCGCCGTTATGCGCGCGCGCTCACGCGCGATGCGGATGCGGCCGACGATCTGGTGCAGGATACGTTGGTGCGCGCGCTGCGTTCGGAGCGCCTCTTCCTCGGAGGCGACGTCAGGAGCTGGCTCTATACCATCCTGACCAACCTCAACAAGAACCGGCGGCGCTCGCTAGCAAGGCGGCCGCAATTCATGCCGCTGACGGAGAACAACCCGGATGCGAGCGGGACCGAGGCCGAAGGCCGCGACATCGAGAAGGCGCTGGCCACCCTCGTCGAGGAGCAGCGTTCGGTGCTGCTGCTGGTGATGCTGGAGGGCATGAGCTATCGCGAGGTCGCCGACATCCAGGGCGTGCCGATCGGCACCGTGATGTCGCGCCTGGCGCGCGCCCGTGCCCACGTTAAAGCCTCGCTGGAGGGCGAGCGCCCGAGGCTCAGGCGGGTGAAATGATGGCAGGTTTGATGCATCGCGTGTTGTCGCCCCAGCTGCCGATAGAGCGAACGACGTTGAGCCACGAAGAACATTTTGGGCCGCAAAGCCAGAGACGACCGATATGAACGACCGCAACATTCCGATCACCGAAGACGAGCTGCATGCCTATGTCGACGACGAGCTGCCGGCCGAACGTCGCGTCGACGTCGAGGCTTGGCTTGCCGCCCATCCTGACGAGGCCGAGCGCGTGCAGTCCTGGCGGGCCATGGCCGAGATGCTGCACGCCCGCTACGATTCCGTCGCGCAGGAGCCGGTGCCCAAACGGCTGGAGCTCGAGCGGCTGGAGCGTCGCCCCCGGCAATGGTTCTATGGCGCCGCCGCGGCTGTGCTGGTTGCTTTCGTCGCCGGCGGCACGGCCGGCTGGGTGGCGCATGGCGCCGCCAACGCGCCCTCCGCCTTCCGGAGTTTTACGACGGACGCGCTCGACGCCCACCGCCTCTACGTCGTCGAGGTCCGCCACCCCGTCGAAGTCGGCGGCAACGAGCGTGACCACCTTCAGGCCTGGTTGACCCGGCGCTGCGGCTGGAGCGTGTTCGCGCCGAACCTGGAGGCGAGTGGGCTGAAGCTCGTCGGCGGCCGGCTGTTGCCGGGGCCGAACGGTCCGGCGTCGTTCCTGATGTATGAAGGCGCCTCCGGCGAGCGGTACACGATCTACGCCGCCAAGACGGAGAATGGTGCGACGCAAATGCGTTACGCCAAAACGGACAAGGACGGCGCATTGTTCTGGGCCGAGCGCGGGGTCGGCTACGTCGTCAGCGGCGGCGGTGCCGACCGCGACCGGCTGACCAAGGTGGCGCAAGCGGTGTACGACCAAGCAGAGAAGAACGGCACCTGAGCAACCGCATAGAGGCGGTGCCTCGATTCCGTCATTGAAAATTTGGAATCAAGACATCGACGCGTCTCATTATCGCACCGGATGTTCACGAGAAAATGAGCAGCGTTCGATCCGCCGATCGACGCGGGCGGCCTCGATTGGGGTTTTTGGTACCGCGCTGGTCCCCCTCTCGAGGCCGCACCTATTTATCGGCTGCCCCGCCGGACAACCGACACGCCGAGCATATGAGCCGAGAAGCGCTATCACGCCTCGGGCATATGACGAGCATCATCTTGGCGGACGATGCTCAAGGCCTCTAGGAGAACCCCTTCATTGCGTTCGCGCCTAACCGAGCCCGCTACGTGGATTGTAGGGGTGTTGGTCCCGCCACTTTCCCATCAATGCCTCAAGCCCGGCATCGTTCCCGTCCGGTAGCATAATCCTGACGACGACGAAGAGATCCCCGGTTCCGCCAGCTTTCGGCAGTCCCTTGCCCTTGAGACGGAAGGTCCGGCCGCTGGACGTGTTTTTCGGGACCGAAAGCTCCACGGCATTGCCGAGCGTGGGCACGCGGACCTTAGCCCCGAGCACCGCCTCGTAGAGCGTAACCGGCAGGTCGATTCGCAAGTCGGCGCCCTCGACCTTGAAATGGGGGTGAGGCGCGATGTTGATGGTGATCAGGAGATCGCCGGGCGGATGACCGTGCGCACTTTCGCCCTGCCCCCTCAGCCGGATCTGCTGGCCTTCGGTGACGCCGGCCGGAATCTTGACGTTGAGCTCCTTGCCCGTGGGCAGCCGGACGCGCTTCTCGCCACCCTTGACCGCCTCTTCCAGTGAGACGGACATGGCGACGTTCACGTCGAGATCGAGCCCGATCCCGCCGGTGTCGAATTCGAAATTCCCGGCACTGCCGGCGCCGGGCCGCCCGCCACGGCCGCCCCCGAACATGCTGTTGAGGATATCCTCGAATGCGCCGCCGCCCTGGCCCGGGCCGCCGCCAGAGCGGAACGTATAGTTCTCGAACCCGCCCGGGCCCGCGCGCCCGCGGGGCCCGCCGCCACCCGGAAAGCCCTGGAAGCGCGGCTTGCCGTCGGCGTCGATCTCGCCGCGGTCGAACTGCTTGCGCTTGTCCTCATCGCCGAGAATCTCGTTGGCCGAGTTGATCTCGGCGAAGCGCTCGGCGGCCTTCGGGTCACCCTTGTTGCTGTCGGGATGGTGCTTCTTGGCAAGCTTGCGATAGGCGCTCTTGATCGCGGCAGCGTTGGCGCTCCGCGGCACCCCCAAGACCTCATAGGGGTCGCGCATCCGTCACGTCTCCTTCAAAGGATTCGAATTGATCAAAGGGCTCCCCGCCCCACCTGCGATCCATGTGGGGTCCGAGTGGCATTTTTGCAACTAGTCGGGCCAGCCGACGTTCTACGGTTCGAGCATGATCTTATCGGAGAACCGGTTCCCACTTCTTCCGGATCATGCTCAGCTCCGCCACGGCTTTAGCGTATGAATCTCCCAACGGCCACGACTGCTTTGGCAGCCTGCGCCCTGGAGCCAGCTTTCGGTGTTGCCGTTGACGTAGCTCGCCAGGAAGTCGCGGCACTTGCGGCCGTCCTCCGCGGCATAAGACTGCGCGATCGGAGTCACCGAGCCGCGCGCGCCGGTCTCCGGGTTCTCCCAGTGCTGGCTGGAATCCTTGTCGCCCTTGCTGAGGACGTCGGAAGCGGCGTTGCGGGCGAAGGCGAGATCGGTCTCGGTCGGCGGGGCGTCCCTCGCCTGCCGCGCGATCGAGCCGGTCAGGTCGCTGTCGTCGGCCTTGGCATAGGCGCGGCTGTCATTGCGGGAAAAGCTGCAGCCGCCGGCACCAAACCCGATCAGAATCATCGTCACGATGAAGCCGGACGGCCGGATCGCCGATAGGCCAACGCGTCCCCATGCCCTATATAGGGCGGTAGCGGTCAACAACGCGTTTTGGGCCGCGGGACGCAACTCGGACTCCGGACATGACCGACACGACCTCGATGAAACACCAGACACCCTTAACATCCGGTGATTTCACCGCCGCCGAGGAGCCATTTGCGTTGTTCGAGTCCTGGCTCAATGAGGCGCTCAAGAGCGAGCCGAACGATCCGAACGCGATGGCGCTCGCAACCGTCGACCCGGACGGGCTCCCGGACGTGCGCATGGTGCTGATGAAGGGCTTCGATGCCGAGGGTTTTGTCTTCTACAGCCACATCGCGAGCCAGAAGGGCCGCGAACTTGCCGCAAATCCTAAGGCAGCGTTACTTTTTCACTGGAAGTCGCTGCGCCGTCAGGTCCGCATCCGCGGCAACGTGACGCCGGTGACCGACGCGGAGGCCGATGCCTATTTCGCCACCCGGCCCAAGCAGGCTCAGATCGGCGCCTGGGCGAGCAAGCAGTCCGAGGCGCTGGAGAGCCGCTTCGCCTTCGAGCAGGCCCTTGCAAAAGTCGCGGCCAAATACGTCATCGGCGAGGTGCCGCGACCGCCGGGCTGGAGCGGGTGGCGTATCACGCCGGTCCGCATCGAGTTCTGGCACGATCGCCCATTCCGCCTGCACGACCGCATCGAATTTCGCCGTGACGCGGCTGGCCGGCCGTGGTCCAAGACGCGGATGTATCCTTGAGCCCTGCCGTCAGCTTCGGGCCGACCTGAAAGATGTCCATGCCGCATTCGTCGAACATGCCGCGTCGTACGCTGCTCCTGACAGGAGCCAGCCGCGGCATCGGCCACGCCACGGTGATCCGCTTCTCTTCGGCGGGCTGGCGCGTCATCACATGCTCGCGGCATCCTTTCCCGGAGGACTGCCCGTGGGACGCAGGACCCGAGGACCACATCCAGGTCGACCTCGGCAATCCCGAGGATACCGCGCGCGCGATCACCGAGATTCGCAACCGGCTCGAGGGCGGCACGCTGCATGCGCTGGTCAACAACGCCGCGATCTCGCCGAAGGGCCCGGGCGGCGGGCGGCTCGGCTCGGTCGACACCGATCTCGAGACCTGGACGCACGTCTTCCACGTCAACTTCTTCGCGCCGATCATGATCGCGCGCGGGCTGATCGAGGAATTGAAGGCGGCCAAGGGATCGGTCGTGAACGTCACCTCGATCGCGGGCTCGCGCGTGCATCCCTTCGCGGGCGCCGCCTACGCGACCTCCAAAGCCGCTCTCGCCTCGCTGACGCGCGAGATGGCCTCCGACTTCGGCCGCGTCGGCGTGCGCGTCAACGCGATCGCGCCGGGCGAGATCGACACCTCGATCCTGTCGCCGGGCACCGAGAAGATCGTCGACCAGCAGATCCCGATGCACCGGCTCGGCACCCCCGACGAGGTCGCCAAGATCATCTACGTGCTGTGCACGGACACCAGCTCCTACGTCAACGGCGCCGAGATCCACATCAACGGCGGCCAGCACGTGTAGGCTAGAACGGCGGAAGCATGGGCCGGTTCGCGAGCACGGCGTCATTCTACGAGCATTTGCGACCGCCCTATCCGAGCGAGTTCTTTCGCAGCGTCGCGCACAAGCTCGGCCTCTCCAGACATAGCAGCCTGATCGATCTCGGCACCGGACCCGGGCTCTTGGCGCTCGGCTTCGCGCCTTATGTCGGCCGCATCGTCGGCGTCGACCCGGAGCCTGCGATGCTCGATGCGGCGCGACGCGCGGCTGCGAGCGCAGGCCAAGCGCTCACGCTGATCGAAGGCAAGAGCGAAACGCTTACCCACGACATCGGCAACTTCGATGTCGTGACGATCGGCCGCGCGCTGCATTGGATGGACCGCGAGCCGACGCTGGCACGGCTCGACCGGCTGGTCGCGCACGACGGTGCGATTGCCATCTGCGCCTCGTTCTCGGCGACCGACGGCAGCAACGCATGGCTCGATGGCTACAACGAGATCCGCCGCCGCTGGTCGCCGGCGCGGCTCTGGGAGGAGGCAGGCCGGGGCACGCGCACCCATCGCGACTTGCCCACGTTCTTTCGCGGCAGCGCCTTTGCCCCCACTGAGCTCGTCGCGGTCGAAACCAGCCACGCGGTCAGCGTGCAAGATCTGACACAACGTGTGCTGACCTACTCGTCATCGTCGCCCGAAGCGTTAGGCGACAATGTCGGGGTGGCGCTACGCGATGTCGAGAACCATCTCGTCTCGTTCCACCACGACGGCGCCATCACCGAAACCATCGTCTCGATGGCTGAGATCGTCAAGCGCTAGTGATTGTCGGAAGGGCGGGAAGCAAGGCGATCCAGACAACGCCGCCGCAAGACCTGGATCGCCCGCCCTTCCTTCCGTTCCTCAATCGACTCGAATCCGACGCGACCTATCGCGCGGCCGCGGAATGGCCGCATTGAATGCAGTCGAGCAGTCGTCGTCGTTCTCGCCATCGAGCAGCGGAGCACCACAGTGCCGGCACAGGCGTGCCGACATCGACGACGCCTTGCCGCTCGCCAGGACCTGGCGATAGTTCGCCAGATCGATGACGTTGCGGGGCGACGTTATGTGTTTTTCAACCATGGCTGTTCCTCGCGGCTACGCACTGCTTATCGCAGACAAGTTTCGCGCAAACGTTCAGCCCACCGCTCAAATTTTACCGGAGGAATTGGGGCACAACGCACACATCACGGCACGGCCGCAATCCCGATCTATTCTGCGACACGATCGACCTTGTCTCTGCGACTTGCGTAAGGTCTCGGTAGCTATCTTCCGAGAGCCATGAGGTCACAGCCACTTCTTGAACTTGAAGATCCAGTACGGGACGATCGCGGCAATCAGCATCATCACCAGCGCCATCGGATAGCCGTGGACCCATTCGAGCTCCGGCATCACCTTGAAGTTCATGCCGTAGATCGAGGCGATCAACGTCGGTGGCATCAGGACAACAGCCATGACCGAGAACAGCTTGATGATGTTGTTCTGCTCGAGGTTAACGACGCCGAGCATGGCGTCGAGCACGAAGGTGATCTTGCTGGAGAGGTAGGAGGCGTGGTCGGTCAGCGAGGCCACGTCGCGCTGCATGGTCTTGAGCTGCTCGCGCATGTCCTTCGACCATTTCACGCCCTCGACCACCGCTGAGAGGAAGGTGACGACGCGGCCGATCGAGACCAGGCTCTCGCGAACCTTCGAGGTCAGGTCGCCCTTGCGGCCGATCGAGATCAGGATCTGGGAATATTGCTTGGCGTGGCCGTGGCGCTCGCTCTCGGGCTCGAAGATATCGTGCGAGACCTGGTCGATCTCGGCGCCGCAGCGCTCAAGAATGTCGGCGCAACGGTCGATCACCGCGTCCAGGAGTTCCATCAGCACCATCTCGCCGGTGATCGCCGGCGTGCAGGAGCGGCCGAGCTTGGCCTCCACCAGGGCGAACGGTTTTGGCAGGTCGTAGCGCACGGTCACCAGGCGGTGGTCGCCGAGGATGAAGGTCACCGCCGTGGTCCTGGGCATGTCGGTATCGGAGTGGCACATCAGCGTCGCGGTCATGTAGCGTGCGCCGTTCTCGATATAGAGACGGCTGGAGATCTCGATCTCCTGCATGTCTTCCCGGGTCGGGATCGCGATGCCCGCGAGCCGCTCCACCGCCTTGTCCTCGGCCGCACTGGGGTTGACGAGGTCGATCCAGACCGCGCTCTCCGGCAGCGCGGTGAGATCCTCGATGACGGCCTTCTTGAGGGAGGACTCGGAGGGAACAAATACCGAAAACATGACAACTCCAGAGAACCTGCGACAGAATGACAGCCCTTAGCGCGATTCTGACAAGTTCACGATGACAGACGGATTAATGGAGCGTTGGTATTTGTGGCTCAACTGTGGCATGGAATCGACAGTTCGAGCTCTTGGTGCCTCAAAATCCCCGCAGCGCTGAAGAATTTGCGGCAGAAAAGCCACAGCTTGGCTCTTGCAGCGCGGGATAAGGCCTTCAGTGCTGGAATTGTGGCAGATTTCAACCATAATGGGATTAACGGAGTCGAGGAAGTTGGGCGGTAAGCTCGGGCCTTCCGCACGGTATTGTTTTGATTGGAACCAAATCATGTCGTCGCTGAAAGTTAAGTTGGGAATTCTGGCCGCTGGCCTGATGCTGTCGGGCTGCATGCAGGCCACGCATTTCGAGGCGACGGATACCAAGGCCTTCAAGCCGAAGGACAAGGAACTCCTCGCGAAGGTCCGGTACGAGAACACCCCGGTTGCAGAGCCGTTCCGCCGCGCCATCGTCGAGTATCACCGCAAGGAATCGCCGGGCTCGATCGTGGTCGATTCCGACAATCACTATCTCTACTGGGTAATGGATGGCGGCAAGGCGATCCGGTACGGCATTACCGTCGGCGAAGAGGCCATGGCCTGGTCGGGCATCGCCAAGGTCGGCAGCATGACCGAATGGCCGGCCTGGCATCCGACGCCGGGCGAGATTTCGCGCCTGGGCGTGCCGACCTACGTCGCGCCCGGCCCTGATAATCCGATGGGCTCCCGCGCGATGTACCTTTATTCGGGCGGCAAGGACACGCTGTTCCGCATCCACGGCACCAACCAGCCGGAATATATCGGCGCCTCGATCTCGTCGGGCTGCATCCGCCTGACCAACGAGGATGCGATTGACCTCTACAACCGCGTCAAGGTCGGCACCATCGTCGTGGTGCTCGAGCCCAAGCATGGCGACTCGCCCTACAATTCGCGCCTCGCGCTGCAGGGCGGCGGTTCCCCTAATTCTTACTAAAGAGGCCCTGCCTGAGGCTTTGCAAAAGCGCCGGTATCACCGGCGCTTTTTTGTTGCCGGCTTGTGCGGCTTTGCCTTGTTGTCATCGGACGCCCGCTTGTCCGAGGGGGCAGGAGATTTCTCCGCCGCCGCGTCGTCAGAACCATCCTTTGCCTCAGGCTTGGCCGCAACTTCGCGCGGTGGCGCCTCCTCGGGCCGTTCGGCCGGCAGCAGCGGGGCGATCTGCGGCAGGGGATCCCAGACGTTCCACTGGCAGATCCGGTAGTCGTTGCGCCGCTGCGCCAGGTCGAGATGGATGTGGTCCTCGTGGTACCAGTCCGAGCCCGGACCGAGCACGGTGGAAAAACGCGCGCAAACCGAATGCAGCACGCGCTCGCGCACGTCGCGCGACATGGTGCGGTCGGTGAAGCCGATCGACTGCCCGTTGGCGAGCTTGATGGCGCGGACGTCGAGCGCATTGGCCTTGCCGTGCTCGGACAGCATCGCGCCGACGACGCGGTTACGGCCACGGCACTCGAAGCTATCGAAATTGTCGAGATCGCTGATGGTCGAGCCGAGACCTGTCGCCAGCGGCACCATGTCCTTGCGCACCCAGTCGGCGATCGCCGACGCCATGGTGCAGCGGAGGATGGCCGCCGGCTTCACCGCCACCTTGCGCTTGTCCGGCAGCACGATGGCCTCCAAGCGCACCAGATCCTCGCCGCCGCAGGCGCCGGGGCCGCGGATATCCGGAATTGAGGGCGCGATCGCGATCTCCTCGGTCAGCGCAAGCCGGCAGGCCGAGACCTGCTTCTCGGGCGGCGGTGCGGCCTCGGCGGGCTTATCGGCGGTCGGCTTGTCAGGAGATGGCTTGTTGTCAGGAGATGGTTTGCCGTCTGCCTCCGGCCGGGCCTCGTCCGATGATGCCTTGGGGGCCTCGTCGGGGCGCGGTTTTGGTAGCGGAATCTTCTTGGCGGCATGAACGGCCGCGCGCGGCCTTGGTGTACCAAGATTGAAGATATCGAACGGCGCAGGATATTTCCGCGCCTCCGCCCTCTCGGCGAGGACGACCGACAGCCCGAGCGCGGCGGTAACCATTGCCGCGCCGGCGGACATATAGCCGCGACAAGACCATTTGCGGCGAAAGTCCGGCACGCTAAAACTCATGACAATTCTTTGGCCCAACGCTGAGAGCGATAACGCGCCCAGCGACTTCTCGGAGGAACGTCAGAATGCTCGGTTTGATGCAAGATTGGCCCCTGCTCTGCCACCGGATCATCGAACACGCCGCCAGGATTCATGGCAAGCAGGAGGTGGTCACGCGCTCGGTCGAGGGACCGATCCATCGCACCAACTATGCCGAAATCCACCAGCGCGCGCTCAAGGTCTCGCAGATGCTGGAGCGCGACGGCATCAAGCTCGGCGACCGTGTCGCGACGATTGCCTGGAACACCTGGCGCCATCTTGAGGTGTGGTACGGCATCATGGGGATCGGCGCCATCTGCCATACCGTCAATCCCCGTCTTTTCCCCGAGCAGATCGCCTGGATCATCAACCATGCGCAGGACCGCATCGTGGTGACCGACATCACCTTCGTTCCGATCCTGGAGAAGATCGCCGACAAGCTGCCGAGCGTGGAACGCTACGTCGTGCTCACCGACAAGGCGCACATGCCGCAGACCACGCTGAAGCAGGCGGTGGCCTACGAGGACTGGATTGCGCAAGCCGACGGCAAATTCAAATGGAAGGACTTTGACGAGAACACGGCAGCCGCGATGTGCTACACGTCCGGCACGACCGGCGACCCGAAGGGTGTGCTCTATTCGCATCGCTCCAACGTGCTGCACGCGCTGATGGCCAACAACGTCGACGCGCTCGGCACCAGCGCCTCCGAGACAATGCTGCCGGTGGTGCCGCTGTTCCATGCCAACAGCTGGGGCATCGCCTTCTCTGCGCCCTCGCAGGGCACCAAGCTGGTGATGCCCGGCGCCAAGCTCGACGGCGCCTCGGTTTACGAGCTGCTCTCGACCGAGAGGGTGACGCATACCGCGGGCGTGCCCACGGTATGGCTGATGCTGCTTCAGCACATGGCCGCGAACAATCTGAAGCTGCCGGACCTGAAGATGGTGATCTGCGGCGGCTCGGCCATGCCGCGCTCGATGATCAAGGCCTTCCTCGACATGGGCTCGAACGTCCGCCACGCCTGGGGCATGACCGAGATGAGCCCGATCGGCAGCGTCGCGGCGCTGAAGCCGCCGTTCCAGAACGCGACCGGCGATGCCAAGCTCGACGTGCTGCAGATGCAGGGCTATGCGCCCTTCGCGGTCGAGATGAAGATCACCGACGATGCCGGCAAGGTGCTGCCCTGGGACGGCAAGACCTTCGGCCGCCTCAAGGTCTCCGGCCCCGCGGTCGCCCAGGCCTATTTCCGCCTCGACGCCAACATTCTCGACGAGGACGGCTTCTTCGACACCGGCGACGTCGCGACCATCGACGAGGCCGGCTACATGCGGATCACCGACCGCTCCAAGGACGTGATCAAGTCCGGCGGCGAGTGGATCTCCTCGATCGACCTCGAAAACCTCGCAGTCGGCCATCCCGCCGTGGCGGAAGCCGCCGTGATCGGCGTGTTCCACCCAAAATGGGACGAGCGGCCGCTGCTGATCGTGCAGCTCAAGCAGGGCCAGCAGGCCACGCGAGAGGACATCCTGAAGTTCATGGACGGCAAGATCGCCAAATGGTGGATGCCCGACGACGTCGCCTTCGTCGACGGCATTCCGCACACGGCCACAGGCAAGATCCTGAAGACGGCGCTGCGCGACCAATTCAAGGATTATCGCTTCCCGAACGCGGCGGCTTAGTTCGGCACGGGGCGCCATGCCCGGGGCTTGACCCGCCTGCGCGGCCGAAGCCGCTTCGGCGAGGCGAAGGCCCGGGTATCCACGTATCGACCGCGGCAAAGATAGACGTGGATGGCCGGGTCAAGCCCGGCCATGACGGCGAGATGGGTGGCGGAACCCTTGAATTTGCCGTCGCGCCGTGGTCTCAACGGCGCATCGTCGCGCCAAATCGGCCGGCGCCGTCTCCCAGACCCCGGCAGAGCTTAACCCGATGGCCCGCAGGTTTTCCGCTCCCTACCAGTCGGAGCCCGTGTCCAGCCTCGCGAACTGGGCGCGCAATCTGGCCGTGTTCGCGGTGGTGGCAGTGGTGGTCTCGATCATCATCGTCCGCTTCGACTTCCTGGAGATGAAGCCGGCGCTGATGACCTTCTTCGGCGGGCTCGTGATCGCCGGCCTCTCGATCCTGTTCGGGCTCGCCGGCTTTGCCGCGATCTGGCAGAACGGCTCGCGCGGCATGGGGCGCATCCTGCTTGCTTTCCTGATCAATGCGCTGATCCTCGCCTATCCCGCCTATCTCGCCCTGCAATATCGCAAGCTTCCGGCGATCCACGACATCACCACCAACCCGATCGACCCGCCGCGTTTCGACGCGCTGGCGCCCGTACGCACCGGCGATGGCACCAACACCGCGGTCTATGCCGGCCTCTACTCGGCCGAGCAGCAGCGCCAGTTCTATCCCGACATCGAGCCGATCGAGCTGGAGATCCCGGTCGACCGCGCCTATGCCATCGCGCGTCAGCTCGTCAACAAACGCAAATGGCTGGTCATCGACGAGCGCGCGCCGCAGCCGCCGCGCCGTGTCGGCCGCATCGAGGCGGTGGCGCGCACGCCGATCATGGGTTTCCGCGAGGACGTCTCGATACGGGTCGTGCCCGATGGCGATGATTCCCGCGTCGATATCCGCTCCTCCTCGCGCTATTTCGAGAGCGACCTCGGCAGCAACGCCGCCCGCGTCAAGAAATTCATTGAAGATCTCAACACGGCCGCCGATGCCGATGCGCTGAAGCCGGTGAAGAAGACGCCGGTCGCGCCACCGAAGGCACCGGCGAAGACGGTGAAGAAGTGAGATTGGCGAATAGGGAGTAGCGAATGGCGAATGGAAAGATCACATTCGCTACTCGCCATTCGCTATTCGCGCCCTAAGCCATCCGATATGTCCCACCGATCACCGGATCGCCGTCCGTGGCGACCACGCCGCGCGCGACGAGATCTTCCAAGTGCGCCAGGACGGAATAGCCGGCCGCCGTCGTGAGCCGGGGATCGATGCCGATATAGATCGCACGCACCATGGTCGGGATGTCGGTCTCGCCCTTGGCGAGGCGATGCAGGATCGAAGCCTCACGCGCCTTGCGGTGACGGATCAGGAACCGCACGAAACGCGGGCCGTCCGGGATCTCGGGGCCGTGGCCGGAGAAATAGAGATCCTCCTCACGCGCGGCGAGGCGGTCGAGCGAGTCCATATAGTCGGTCATCGAGCCGTCGGGCGGCGCCACGATCGATGTCGACCAGCCCATGACGTGATCGCCGACGAAGCTGAACTTCTGCTCGGACCAGGCGAACGCGAGATGGTTCGCGGTGTGGCCGGGCGTTGCCACCGCCTCGAGCCGCCAACCGTCTCCTTCGACGACGTCGCCATGCGCGATCCTGATATCGGGCGCGAAATCGCGGTCGGCGCCGGATTCCGGATTGTGCTTCTCGCTTTCGAAGCGCGGTCGCGAGGCGCGGTGCGGGCCCTCGGCATAAACGGGCGCGCCGGTCGCCTGCTTGATCCGCGCGGTGTTCGGCGAATGGTCGCGGTGGGTGTGGGTGACGAAGATATGGCTCACCGTCTCACCGCGCACGGCGTCGAGCAGCGCCGCCGCATGCGCCGCGTCGTCCGGGCCGGGGTCGATGATTGCGACGTTACCTCGGCCGACGATGTAGCTGACTGTGCCGGTGAAGGTGAACGGGCTCGGATTGTTACAGAGCACCCGCCGCACGCCGGGGCGGACTTCCTCGACGACACCAGGCTGAAGCGGAAAGTTGCGGTTGAACGGCACGTCGTCGTTGTCGGCCATGGCTTCTTCTTTGTTCTTTGACGTCATTCCGGGATGGCCCGCGAGGGCCAGACCCGGAGTCTCGATGAACAGTAGCGATGCGGCCCGAGATTCTCAGGTGCGCAATTGCGCACCTGAGTTCGCGCTTCGCACGCCCCGGAATGACGGAAGACGTGGTTAGAAGAACGCCTGAATGCCCGTGATCGCGCGCCCCAGGATCAGAGCGTGGACGTCGTGGGTGCCCTCGTAGGTGTTGACCGTCTCGAGGTTATGGACGTGGCGCATCACGTGGTACTCGATCGAGATGCCGTTGCCGCCGTGCATATCGCGGGCAATGCGGGCGATGTCGAGCGCCTTGCCGCAATTGTTGCGCTTCATGATCGAGATCATCTCGGGCGCGAATTTGCCTTCGTCCATCAGGCGGCCGACACGAAGCGAGCCCTGCAGGCCCAGCGCGATCTCGGTCTCCATGTCGGCGAGCTTCTTCTGCACCAGCTGGGTCGCAGCCAGCGGCTTGCCGAACTGCTTGCGGTCGAGCGTGTACTGGCGGGCGCGGTGCATGCAGTCCTCGGCGGCCCCTAGCGCACCCCAGGAGATGCCGTAGCGGGCGCGGTTGAGGCAGCCGAACGGACCCTTGAGACCGGAGACGTTAGGCAGCAGGGCGTCTTCCGGAACCACGACGCCGTCCATCACGACCTCACCGGTGATGGAGGCGCGAAGTGAGAGCTTGCCGCCGATCTTCGGCGCGGAGAGACCCTTCATGCCCTTTTCCAGCACGAAACCGCGGATCTGGTTGTCGTGCGCCGCCGACTTGGCCCAGACCACGAACACGTCGGCGATCGGCGCGTTCGAGATCCACATCTTGCTGCCGGTCAGGCGATAGCCGTCCGACACCTTCTCGGCGCGGGTCTTCATGCCCGCCGGATCGGAGCCCGCGTCCGGCTCGGTCAGGCCGAAGCAGCCGACCCACTCGCCGCTGGCAAGCTTGGGCAGGTACTTCTTGCGCTGGTTCTCGTCGCCATAGGCGTAGATCGGATACATCACCAGCGAGGACTGCACCGAGTTCATCGAGCGATAGCCGGAATCGACCCGCTCGATCTCGCGCGCGACCAGGCCATAGGCGACGTAGCTCGCATTGGCACAGCCATATTCCTCGGGCAGCGTGATGCCGATCAGGCCGAGCTCACCCATCTCGTTGAAGATCTCGCGGTCGGTCGTCTCTTCGAGATAGGCCTTGGAGACACGCGGAAGCAGCTTGTCCTGGGCATAGGCGCGGGCGGTGTCGCGCACCATGCGCTCGTCTTCGGTGAGCTGCTCGTCGAGCAGGAACGGATCGTCCCACTGGAAAGAAGCCGCAGCCGGCTTGTCCTTGGCCTGAGGGCGCACGCTCATGAAACGTCCTTTCGCGTCTGGTTCCGTCAATAATTGCCCGACAAATTAAAGCGCCGCGGCAACAAGTGCAATTGCATCCTGGTTTCGGTCATTCCGGGTCGCGCAACGGCGCGACCCCAGAAACGATGTCGTCAGCTTTCGAGCTGCTCGTTGGCGACGATCTCGATGCCGAAGCCCGACAGACCCTTGTAGTCGTGCACCGAGGAGGTGAGATGCCGGATCGAGGTGACGCCGAGATCGCGCAGGATCTGTGCGCCGACGCCGACCTCTCGCCACTGGCGGTTGCGGTCGGCCTCCGTCGAGCTCTCATCGGGCAGCGGCGCCACGGGCACACCGGCTGCGCCGTCGCGCAAGTAAACCAGCACGCCACGGCCGGATTTCTTGAAGTGCTCGAGCACCGTCGCCATGCGCTTGTGGCCGGTAAAGGTGTCCTTGACGATATTGGGCTTGTGGAAGCGCGTCAGCACGTTCTTGCCGTCGCCGACGCCGTTGTAGACGAAAGCGACGTGGGCGATGGAATCGAACGGCGAGCGGTAAGCATAGCCCTGCAAGGGCCCGATCGGGCTTTCGGTGACGAAGGTCGAAACCCGCTCGATCAGTTTTTCGCGCGCCTGACGGTAGGCGATCATGTCCGCGATGGTGACGTGCTTGAGCTTGTGCTGGGCGGCGAAGCGGGCGACCTGCTCCCCCTTCATCACGCTGCCGTCGTCGTTCATCAACTCGCTGATGACGCCAACCGGCGGCAGGCCGGAGAGCTTGCAGAGATCAACCGCGGCCTCGGTATGGCCGGAGCGCAGCAGCACGCCGCCGTCCTTGGCGATCAGCGGGAAGATGTGGCCGGGCCGGGCGAAATCGTTGGCGCCTACATTGGGATTGGACAGTGCGCGGCAGCATGAGGCGCGCTCCTCGGCGGAGATGCCGGTGCCGCCGTCGGGCTTGTAATCGATCGAGACCGTGAACGCAGTGGTGTGCGCAGAATCATTATGGGCGACCATCGGGTCGAGCCGCAGGCGGCGCGCGTCCTCGGTGGTCACGGGTGCGCAGACGATGCCGGAGGTGTGGCGGATGATGAACGCCATCTTCTCGGCGGTGCAGAGCGAGGCGGCGACGATCAAATCGCCCTCGCCCTCGCGGTCCTCGTCGTCGGTGACGACCACGAGCTCACCCCGGGCAAAGGCCTGCAAGACTTCCTGAATGCTATCGGGCATTTCCCAATCTCTATCCGTTATGGCCGGGAGGCTTAGCCGGACTTGGGCCGGGGCGCTAGTCTTCCCGGCGCAACCACTTATGCCGGACGGCAAGCCTGCCAGGTTCAGGCTTGCACCGAAGATACCAGGGATATAGGCGCGGAGCGCCGGAGAGGAAGGCGGCCGGGGCGGTCAGGGCAAAACTTCGCGCCGCTCGCCAAGCCGCTGATCGAGCTCGGCGCGTTTGTCGGCCAAAAGCCCGGCCTGCGCGGCTTCGATCACCGTGACCAGCTCGTGGGCATCGCTGAGCCGGGTCACGGTGACATAGCTGGCGCCGGCCTCGTAGAGCTCGCCGACATCGGCCAGGAGATCGGCCGTCGCCACGATCAGGGCGGTGGGATTGAGCGCGCGGACGTGGCGGACCAGCTTCTCGTTGGTGGCGCCCTTCAGCAGCGAATCCGGCACGCTCAGGATGATCATCTCGGACTTGCCGACGCCGGCATGGAGCAGCGTGTCAGCGCTACTGATGTCGCCGTAGATCACATGCAGGCCGCGCGAAAGCAGGGTCTTGTACACATTGGGGTTGAAGTCGACCACGGTGATCTGGTCGAGCAGCACCGGTGCCTGCCGCTCGATCTCAGCCAGCAGCGCGCTCGCCGCCCGGAAAAAACCGAGGATGACGATGCGGCGGGCCTCGCCATGGCCGCCCTCCTGGGCCTCCTCGGCATGACCGCTGCCGTGATCGAGGTCGCGGAGGCCGATCCGCTTCAGGGGACCGATCGCCCAGCGGGTGATCTCGTCGCTGCGGGTCATCACGAAGGTCGAGAGCACCGCCAGCACCACGAAGGCGAAGGAGGCCGCGTTCGCCGTCTGCGCTGAGATGTGGTGGTCGGCGACGCCGGTCTGGATCACCACCAGCGAGAACTCGGAGATCTGGGCAAGGTTGAGGGCCGGCAGCAGGCTCGCCCGCAGCCCCTGCTTCATCAGGTAAAGTGGGGTAAAGGTGGTGACGAGGCGGCTCACAACCGTGAACGCCGCGATCATCAAGGCAAGACCGATCACCGAGAGGCCGGGCACGGGAATCGTCATGCCGAGCGCGACAAAGAACAGCGTGATGAAGAAGTCGCGGAGCGTGGTGACCTTAGCCGTGACGTCGAGCGCGTAAGGAAAGGTCGAGAGCGAGACGCCGGCGATCAGTGCGCCCATCTCGCGCGACAGTGACAGCCGCTCCGCGGTCTCGGCGACGGCGAAGCACCAGGCCAGCGCGCCGAGCAGGATCAACTCGGGGCGGCGGGCAATCTGATGGAACAGGCGCGGCAGCACATAGCGGCTGACCAGCAGCGCGGCGGTGACCAGCACCGCGACGCGGCCGACCGAGAGCAGGATGACGCTGACCTGCAGATTGGCAAGGCTCGGCTGCACCGCCAGAAACAGGATGGCGAAGATGTCCTGGAGCACCAGCACGCCGAGGGTGATGCGGCCCGGCAGCGTGTCGAGCTCGCGCTTCTCGTAGAGCACCTTGACGATGATGACGGTGCTCGACAACGCGCAGGCGACACAGAGATAGATTGCATCGAAATGCCCGCCGCCGAGGGACAGGCCGAGGCCGACGAAGAACAGGACCCCGAGCAGGCAGCCCCCGAGCAGCTGGCCGCCCGCCGCGAACAGGATCACGCGCCCTGCTCGCACGATCTTCTTCAGGTCGATCTCCAGCCCGATCATGAACAGCATGAAGATCAGGCCGAGCTCGGAAATGACGCCGATCGATTCCTGCGAATGGACCCAGCCGGCGCCGAATGGACCTATGCAGAAGCCGGCGATAAGGTAGGCCAGGATCAAGGGTTGCCGGGAGAAATGGGCGAGCAGGCCCAGCATCCAGGCAAACAGAATACAGAGAGTGATGTCGCGAATGAGCTCGTGCATGCCAAATTGGTCCGTTTTGCCGCACCCTAGAGATGGGTCGCGGTGCGGCAAGCGAGCAATTCGTCACATGCGGAAAGGGCTCTTCGCAGCAATGCTGCTATGCCCCCTCGCCTTTGTCGTGCCCGCCGCCGCGCAATCCAAGGTCAATATCGAACAAAACTTTGCCGATTCGCTCACCGCGCTTCCGAAGCAGGAACTCGCCGTCTCCGGCGGGTTCTACGTGCCCGCCTATTCCAGCGTCGCGATGAGCCAGGGTAAGCTGCGTGTCGACTTCTCGGTGACGCTGAGTGTGCACAACGCCTCCGAGACCCAGCCGCTGGTGATCAAACGCATCGCCTATTTCGACACCGCAGGCAAGCAGGTCGAGACCTACCTGAAGGGTCAGGTGGCGCTGAAGCCACTGGCGACCGTCTCGATCTTCATCCCGACCGACGACGTGCGCGGTGGGACCGGGGCCAATTTCCTCGTCGACTGGGCCGCAACCGGTGAGATCGCCGAGCCGGTGGTCGAGGCCTTGATGGTTGGCGGCGTCGCCAATGCGCATTACGCTTTCATCAGCCAGGGGCGTCCGACCCGGACGGCCGGCAATAAGTAAGGCCGGCCGGCGCAACGCCGGCCAGCTCAACAAGAACAGAAACGAGGAAAACCCCCATGACGTCCAGCTTCGATTTCGCGCCCCTGTTTCCCGCAGGGCTGCCGGCCCCTTCTGCGCGCTGGACGGGCCTTGCCAAATACAGCTTCGTCGGTGGCAACAATGATTCCGAACAGGTGCCGCTCGAAGGCCTGATCGAGGCGACCAATCTCGCGCTACAACGCGAGGGCCGCTCGCTCGCCACCTACGGGCTGGCGCACGGCCCGCAGGGTTACGTGCCCCTGCGTGAATTCCTGGTGACGAAACTCAAGCGCGACGCCGGCATCGCCTGCACCGTGGACGACCTCCTGATCGTGTCCGGCTCACTCCAGGCGCTCGACCTCGTCAACGCGACGCTGCTCGCGCGCGGCGACACCGTGATCTTCGAGCAGGAAAGCTATCAGGGCTCGTTGACCCGCCTCGCCCGGCTTGGGGTCAACGTCGTCGGCATCCCGCTCGACAAGGATGGCATGCGCATGGACGTGCTGGCGTCGACGCTCGCTGACCTCAAAGGCCGTGGCATCCGTCCCAAATACATCTACACGATCCCGACCGTGCAGAACCCGACCGGCAGCATCATGCCGGAGAGCCGGCGCGCCGAGCTGCTGCGCCTGTCATCCGAATACGGCGTACCCATCTTCGAGGACGATTGCTATGCCGACCTCATCTGGTCGGGACAGCGGCCGCCGGCGATCTACGCGATGAGCCCGAATGGTGGCGTCATCCATATCGGCTCCTTCTCCAAGTCGATCGCGCCGGCGCTGCGCGTCGGCTTCATCGTCGCACCCTGGGATGTGATGTCGCGCATGCTGTCGCTGAAGACGGATGCCGGCTCGGGCGCGCTGGAGCAGATGGTGCTCGCCACCTATTGCAAGCCGCATTTTTCGACCCACGTGCCGGCCCTGACAAAGGTGCTGCGCACGAAGCTCGATACGCTGATGGAAGCCCTCAACGAGCAGTTCGGGACGGCGGCCGAGTTCGAGGCGCCCAAGGGCGGCATCTTCCTCTGGGTGAAGCTGCCCGACCAGGTCGATACGCTGAAGCTCTATCAGGCCGCGCTCGCCGCCGGCGTCTCGATCAACCCGGGGCCGGAATGGTCGACCGACAAGAGCCGTTCCAGCTCGCGGCTGAGACTGTGCTTTGCGAGCCCGACGCATCAGCAGATCCGCGAGGGGATCGCCGTGCTGGCCGAGGTCTGCCGCCGGGAGTTCGGCGTGCCGGCCCGCAGCGCCAATGTCGAGAAGCGGGCCTAGACTTGGCTTGAGGCCGCCTCCTCAAGCCGCCTTGGGCTGGCTGCCGTGGATCGCGGAGGCCAGCCGCAGCAGGAGGACGATCGAGACGTTGCCTTTGCCGGCCTCGATCTGGGCGATGTAGCGCTCGGAAATCCCGGAGCGGCGGGCCAGCTCGCGGCGCGACAGATCGCAGCGCGTGCGCGAGGACCTTAAGCGCTCGCCGAGCTCAGCCAGAAACGCGATCTCGGAATAAGGCGGCGCGGCGCAGCGCCCCGGGAGCACTTCGCCCGCAAAATCCACAACTTGATTCAGCATCGGTCTATCCACGTTCGCCTTCGGGAAGCGCATCCTACCCCTGATGCGGCCGGCCTCATTGACGCGGATCAAATTCGCGCGCGATCGGCGGCTGGCGTGGACGGCCGCGCGCGGAATGCTACACTTTGGAAATCTTCGAGGCGGGGGCTTGCCAGGACATGACGGGTTGTTTGAGCCGCTGGAACGCGGCCATGCTGCTGTGGGTCGCACTCGCGCCCACGGCGCGTGCCGAAACGCTTGCTGCGACGGTCGAGCAATGGGGCCTACTTGGCTCCTGGGCAGTCGACTGCGCGGCTCGGCCCGACCGCGACAAGGGCGCGCTCTTGACTTACGAGATCAGGAAGGACGGCCGGGTGATGTACCAGCGCAATTTCGGCGACGTTAGGGACGAGAACGAGGTCGTCTCCGCCATGATCAATGACGAGGGCCTGCTCGATGTGATGGTGTTCTTCCCCTCGCTGCATCAGACCCGCGAATTCGGACTCCTCTTGCAGAAGGACGGCAGCCTCCGCGCGATCTACAATCGCAGTGAGCGCGGCGAATACACGATCCGGGACGGCAAATACATTGCGACCGGCGCGCCAACACCCGCACAACAACGCTGCGATTAACCACCTGAACGCCTGTTCAGAATTCTCTTCCAGTTCCTCCGGAACGTTCGCCCGCATGCGCGGTTTAGTTTGGCATTCGATTGGAGGAAGGACATCATGAAGAAGCTTGGTTATGTGGTTGCCGCTCTCGGTGCGATCGTGATCGCGGCGCCGACGCTGGCAAGTGCGGAGACGGTGGTGATCAAGCGCGGTCATCATCACGGCCCGTACGGCGCCCGCGCCGAATATCGCATGCATCATGACCACGGCTGGCATCGCGGGCATCATCGCGGCAACAAGGTCGTCGTGATCAAGCGGAGCCACCGCCACCACCACTGGGACTAATGCGCGACGCAATACGGAAATGGCCCCTCACGGGGCCATTTCTTTGTTCTTTCTTCCTTCTCCCCCTGCGGGAGAAGGTGGCGCGAAGCGCCGGATGAGGGGTATGTCTCCCGGAATTCAGAAGAGGCGGACTCGCGGAGAAAGACCCCTCACCCGTCTCGCCGCTATGCGGCGAGCCACCATCTCCCACAAGGGGAGAGGGAAAACGCAACCTAGTCCCAGGTCGGCGCAAAGCCCGGATTGACACAGCGCTTGTCCTTGGCCAGCGCTGCGATCTTCTTGCGGTCGGCATCGTCCAGCGCGATCTTCAGTGCGTCGAGATTGGCCTGTTGGCTTTCGCGACGCGACGCCTTCGGGATCGCAGCGACGCCGTCCTGGTCGAGCAGCCATTTCAGCGCGACCTGCGCTGCTGTTGCGCCGTGCCTGGCACCGATTTCAGCCAGCACCGGATCGCTCGCGAAACGTCCTTGCGCCAGCGGGCAATAGGCAACGAGCGGGATCGACTTGGCCTTGAGATAGGCCAGCACCTTCGATTGATCGAGCATGGCGTGATATTCGACCTGGTTGCAGGCGATCGGCGCCTTGATGTCCTCGACCGCGATCTTGAGCAACGCCGTGGTGAAGTTGGCAACGCCGATCGCCCGCGTGCGTCCCTCCTCCTTGAGCTTCATCAGGGTCTCGAACACCGCGCCCCAGTTCGCGGCTGTCGACGGCCAGTGCACGAGATAGAGGTCGACATGGTCGAGCCGGAGCTTCTTCAGGCTGACATCGAAGGCACGCCGGATCGCATCCGGGGCAAGGTTCTCGTGCCAGACCTTTGTGGTGACGTGCAGCTCAGTGCGCGGCACACGCGAAGTGGCGATGGCCGAGCCGATCGGCTCCTCGTTGGCGTACATCTCGGCGGTGTCGATGTGGCGATAGCCGAGCGCGAGCGCGCTCTCGACCGCGGTGCGGCAGGCATCGCCCTGCATGCGGAAGGTGCCGAGGCCAAGCTTGGGCACGCTGATGCCCTGTGTTTTCAGATGGTTCATGGAAACAGGCTCCTGACGAGATTCATCCCGCCAGTCTCGCGGCGAAGCCGCGACGACAGATTCTTCGGTGATGGAAAGGAAGTGGCGGGAGCTGTGACTATAGCGCGGGAGGCTCGGGGCGGCCAATCAAGATTTGGGTTAGGAGCTCAGATACGGGATGCTTCCCCACCGTCATGCCCGGGCTTGTCCCGGGCATCTACGTTCTTCGTACCTCGAAGACGTGGATGGCCGGGTCAAGCCCGGCCATGACGACGAAAAGAGTGCTTGTCCTTCACGAATGCTGCGCCACCACGGCCGGTCGCGCCTGCTGCTGGGGCTGGATGTCGACCGACCAGAGGTCGCGGTTGTCGACGTCTTTCAGGGTCACCTTCATCACGCCGGTCGCGCCATCGATGTCGACACGGCCAAAGAACTGCAAGCCGAAGCACGGCGCCAGATTCTCGCCCTGCGCAGCGCTACAGCCGTTCTGATACATCGCAACCGGGCCAAACGTGTCATCGAGCTCGCCCGGGCTCCAGGTGCCGGCATGCAGCGGGCCGGAGACGAACTCCCAGAACGGCTCGAACTCCTGGAATTGCGCCTTGTTCGGATCGTAGTAGTGCGCGGCAGTGTAGTGCATGTCGGCGGTGAGCCAGACGATGTTGCGGATTCCGGCGCGCTTGATCGAGGCGAGGAGATCAGCGATCTCGTGCTCGCGACGGTCGGGCGCACCGTTGCCGAGCGCAACGGCGTCCAAGCTGATCAGTCCGATCGGCAAATCGGCCGCGATCACCTTCCAGGTCGCGCGCGAGGCGGCGAGCTCGCGCTTGAGCCAGGCGAGTTGCTCCGCGCCGAGAATCCAGCCGCGACGGTCGTTTCCCTTGTTCCAGGTCTCATCGCGATAGCTGCGCATGTCGATCATGAAGACGTCCAGCAGCGGGCCGTAAGCGATCTTGCGGTAGATCCGGCCCCGCCGCGCGCCGATCTCGCGGATCGGCATGAAGTCGAAGAAGGCGCGGCGGGCGCGCGCGACCAGGAGCGGTGTGCCGTCGTCCTCGTAACCGGCGGCGTCGTAGCTCCCGGTCGGCGACCAATCGTTGGTGACCTCGTGATCGTCCCATTGCGCGAACATCGGCACCTCGGCATGGAAGGCGCGGAAATGTTCGTCCAAGTGGTTGTATTTGTAGCTACCGCGGAACTGCGCCAGGGTGTGCGCGGCCTCGGATTTCTCCTCGGTGACGAGGTTGCGCCATGTCTCGCCGTTCGGCAGCTTTTGTTCGGCGGGAATCGTGCAGTCGGCGTAGATATGGTCGCCGGAGTGGATGAAGAAATCCGGACGGTTCTCGAGCATGGTACGATAGCTGCGATAGCCGCCGCGCGAGACGTCGATACCCCAGCCCTGCCCTGCGACGTCACCGGACCACAGGAACGAGATCGACCGGCCCGCGGCCGGCGCGGTGCGGAAATGACCGATGCGGCTCTCGCCGGAGATGCCGGTCGCAATGTCGTCGAAGCGCACGCGGTAGAAGACGTCCTGCCCGGGCGGCAGGTCGTTCAGGAGCAGCTTTGCGGTGAAGTCGGCATCCGGCAGAGCGTCGAGCGACGCCGATGCGACAATGGTCTTGAAGCTTTCGACGGTCGAGCAATCCACCTGCATGCGCGCGGGCCGGTCGGCGCGCGCCCAGATCACCGCGGAGCCGCCCGAGACATCGCCGGACTGGATGCCGCCTGCGATCTGCGGCCGGTCGGCGGCGCGGCTGAGATGGGGCTTTGCAAGCGTGCCTAGCGAGGCGACGACGAGACTGGAAGTCGAGCGGACCAGAAATTGCCGCCGGGTCGATGCCCGCGCGGCGCCGAGCGTTGCCATTCAGGAGACCTTCGTCGAATCGTGACGGAAGGTGCCTGCGCTCCTTGACCTCCAGCTTACGGTTTCTTGACTCCGCGCCTACGGTTTTGCGACGCGGGGATGACGCCTACGAGCTAGCGCTTCCAGTTGCAGATGCCGCCGGAGCGGCAGGGCCAGGTCTGAATGCGCGTGTCCATCGCCTGTGCGTCGAGCGGATTGCCGTGGCGATGTGAGAGCCTGGTGCGCGCTGCGCCACGCGGCTGCTTGCTCTTCGTATGCGCGACCTTCGGCTCCGGCACGTGCACGCGTTCAGCGGCAACTTTCTTCGGCACGTCGAGTGGCCTGGCGTGCGCCTGCGCTTCGTTGCCGCCACGTGCCTCCAGAGCGACCGGCGCGAACTGCGTCTCCGGACCGAGCCGCTTCGGCGACAGCAGCGCCTTGGAGAGATCGAGACCCAGATATTCGTCGGGCTTGTAGCCGTCAGCGCGCGCGATGCCGGCCCCTGCGAGCACGAGGGCAAAAGCAATTGCAAAGGGAACACTTTTCAGGACCACGCGCGCCTCCTGAAATCGATCATGAAAGGGTAATTTACCCCTATTTAGGAGGCGTCACGCGCAATTCCAGCGGTCAATTGCCGCCGTGGTTAAGAAGTTTGGCTAGGTCAGGCGACCTTTCGCGTCGCCCCCGTCCCATCCAGGAATCCCATCAGGCGGCCGCGGATGATTTGTTCCGCCTCGGACACGATGCGATCGACGAGTTCCTTGCAGGTGGGGATGTCGTGGATGAGGCCTGCGACCATGCCGCAGCTCCAGGCGCCCGCGTCCATCTGCCCGTCCAGCATGATCCTGGGATAGACACCCGCGACCTGGTCGTGAATGTCGTCGATCGTGAGCTTGGCGCCCTTCTCGCGCTCGATCTCGAGCAGACGGTCGACATTGGCGTTCTTCAGGACGCGCTCGGTATTGCGCAGCGCCCGCATGATCAGGCGCGTGTCGAGCTCGGTGGCGGCGACCAGCGCGTTCTTGACGTTCTGATGCACCGGCGCTTCCTTGGTGGCGATGAATCGCGTGCCCATGTTCATGCCGGCCGCGCCGAGCGACAACGCTGCGACGAGGCTGCGCCCGTCGGCCATGCCGCCGGAGGCGACGAACGGGATCTTCAACTCCTCCGCCGCACGCGGCAGCAGGATCATGTTGGGAATGTCGTCCTCGCCGGGATGACCGCCACATTCAAAACCGTCGACGCTGACGGCGTCGCAGCCGATCCGTTCCGCCTTCAGGGAGTGGCGGACCGAGGTGCATTTGTGGATCACCTTGATGCCGGCGGCCTTCAGCGCCGGCATGTATTGTTCGGGACTGCGGCCCGCGGTCTCCACGGACTTGACGCCGCCTTCGACGATGGCCGCGATGTACTCCGGATAAGGCGGCGCCGAGAAGGTCGGCAGGAAGGTGAGGTTCACACCGAACGGCTTGTCGGTCATGTCGCGGCAGCGCGCGATCTCCTTGGCCAGCAGCTCGGGCGTCTTCTGCGTGAGACCGGTGATGATGCCGAGCCCACCGGCATTGGAGACGGCGGCAGCCAGCTCCGCAAAGCCGACGAAATGCATTCCGCCCTGGATGATCGGATGCTCGATGCCGAACAGTTCGGTGATCGCGGTCTTCACGTCAGTTTCCTCCCGAAGCTCTGCTTGATGTCAGGTTCAGTCTAGCCGCAGTCTCGTGCCGCGGTCACCATTTCTCTCCGAACGGACGGATCTCCATCTCGAAGGTCCAGGCGCTCTTGGGCTGCTGGTAGAGCTGCCAATAGGCATCAGCGACCGAGGACGGCGGCATCAGGAGATCGGGATTGTCGAGCGCATTCGGCCCAAGCGCTTCGAGCCGACGCTGGCGCACCCATTCGGTGTCGACGCCGGAATCGATGATGAGATGAGCGACGTGGATGTTCTTCGGCCCGAGCTCGCGCGCCATCGCTTGCGCCACCGCGCGCAGGCCGAACTTGGCGCTGGCAAAGGCCGCAAAGCCGCTGCCGCCGCGCAAGGACGCAGTTGCACCGGTGAAGAAGATGTTGCCGCCGCCGCGCGGCAGCATCAGCCGCGCCGCTTCGCGCCCCGCCAGGAAACCTGAATAGCAGGCCATCTCCCACACCTTGCGGAACACGCGCTCGGTGGTGTCGAGGATCGGGAAATTGACGTTGGCACCGACATTGAAGATGCAGACGTCCAGCGGCGCGTGCTTGTCGGCATCGTCGAAGAAGGCGATGACCTCTTCTTCCTTTCGCGCATCGAGCGAACGCGCGTGGATTTCCCCGCCGGCAGCCTCGATATCTTTCACCAGCGGCGCGAGCTTGTCGCCGTTGCGGCGGCCGGCGAAGACCGTGAAACCTTCGGCGGCGAATTTCTTGGCGATCTCGGAGCCGATGAAATTGCCGGCCCCGATCACGGCGGCAGTCGCGTTTCGCTTGGGCAAGGTCGCCTCCTCCGGTGAGCGTATAGCTGAGACGAAGGCTATAGTTCTAAAATAGAACTGTCAAACTTCCAGGCTGGATGCTAGCTTACACTGGAAATTGCGCTGATCATTCAAGTCAGTTCCTTTTTCTGACTGACTGGACTTCAGGCCGGAGACCGCATCATGAAGTGGGATACGCTGGACGAAGAGCCCTGCTCGCTCTCCCGCACCATCGCCGTCATCGGAGACCGCTGGACGCTGCTGATCCTGCGCGAGTGCTTCTTGCGTGTGCGACGGTTCGAGGCGTTCCAGTCCTCGCTCCAAATCACGCGGCACCTGCTGTCGGAGCGACTGAAGAAGTTGGTCCGTTTCGGCATCCTGCGCCGCGTCCCCTATTCCGAGGCGCCGAAGCGCTACGAATACATCCTCACTCAGAAAGGCCTCGACCTCTATCCGATCATCATGGCGATGGTGCATTGGGGCGACGCCCACATGGGCGACGAGCGCGGCCGTCCCCTGCTGCACGAGCACAAGCCTTGCGGCAAGCTGTTCGATCCCGTGATGGTGTGCTCGGAATGCGGCGAGCCGCTGCATGCCAAGCAGGTCCATGTGCATGCGGGGCCGGGGCGGAAGGAGGCGGTCGGGTGAGAGAGGCAGGCGAAGCTCACTAACCGTCATTGCGAGGAGCCCTGCGACGAAGCAATTCAGAGTCCTTCCGCAGAGGCAGCCTGGATTGCTTCGCTGCGCTCGCAATGACAGCGGCGGCGGTCATGCCTCAGTGCCCCCGCGCCGGCGCGCTCAGGTCGATCCGGCGGAGCACCGCCGCCGTGGGGATCATTAGCACCGCGACGATCGCGAGGGTCCAGAACACGTCGATATAGGCGAGGAGATCGACCTGCTGCTGCAAGGTTTTGCCGACCCAGGCAACCGCCTGCGCGGCGGCATCGCTTGCGTTCGAACCCTGCGCCTGGAAGTAGCGCGTCATCGCGTCGATGGTCTGCTGGTAGCCGAGATCGGACGGCGCGGCGTGCTCGACCAGGCGGCTCTGGTGGAATTGCTGGCGCTGCGCCAGAATGGTCTGCGCCAGCGCGACGCCCATGGAGCCGCCGATATTGCGGGCGACGTTGATCAGCGCCGAGGCCTGGTTGGTCTTGTCCGGGGGAATGCCGTCATAGGAGGCGGTCGTCACCGGCAGGAACAGGAAGGGAAGACCGAGCGCGAGGAAGATTCGCGAGAGCGCCGCGTAGCCGTAGGTGATGTCGCCGGTCAGCCCGGTGAGATGCCACATCGAGAAGGCGACGATGGCGGCCCCACACATGATGAGATATTTGGGCTGCACCGTGCTGACGAGGCGGCCGACCACCGGCATCAGCACCAACGTCGCGACTCCGCCCGGCGACAGCGCAAGGCCGGCCAGCGTGGCCGTGTAATTCAGCTCGGTCTGGAGCAGTTGCGGCAAGATCTGCGTCGTCGAGATCAGCACCGCGCCGGTGCCGAGCATGACCAGGAAGCAGGCCGCGAACTGACGCCGGCCAAGCAGGCGAAGGTCGACGATGGGCTCCTCCCGCGTCAGCTCCCACGGAATCAGCGCCAGCAGCGAGACGGCCGCGAGCACCGCGAAGAACACGATCACGTTCGAGCCGAACCAGTCATTGCGCTGGCCTTCGTCGAGCACGTATTCTAGCGAGCCGAGCCCGATCGCAACGAGCGCGAAACCGATGTAGTCGACGCGCAGGCCCTTGCGCAGCAGCTTCTCCCTCTCCTCTTCCGCGCCCGACGGCTCCTTGACCAGCGATCCCACCAGGACCAACGACAGCAATCCCATGGGAACGTTGATCAGAAACACCCAATGCCAGCTGTAGGTGTCGGTGATCCAGCCGCCAAGCGTCGGGCCGATCACGGGCGCGACCACGACGGCCACGCCGTAGACGGCAAAGGCCTGACCGCGCTTCTCCGGCGGAAAGGAGTCGGCCAAGATCGCCTGCTCGCTGGTGGCCATGCCGCCGCCGCCGAGCCCTTGCAGGATGCGGAACAGAACGAGCGACTCCAGATTCCAGGCGAACCCGCATAACAACGAGGAGACCGTGAAGGTCGCGACGCACATCATGTAGAAGCGCTTGCGGCCGATCACGGTCGACAACCAACCCGAGATCGACAGCACGATGGCGTTGGCAACGAGATAGCTGGTGATGACGTAGGTGCTCTCGTCGATGCCGACCGCGAGCCCGCCGGCGATGTGGCGCAATGCGACGTTGGCGATGGTGGTGTCGAGCACCTCCATGAAGGTGGCGATCGAAACCACGAAGGCGATCAGATAGGGATTGTGCCCGCCCGCCGCTGACCGTTCCGGCGACCAGCCCCCGGCGGAGGCGCCGCCTTGCGCGACGTCCGTCATCGCACCCTTGTCCAGGGCACGACCGACATGCCGGGACCAACCGGCAGATCCGGCGGCCAGCTGTCGACCACGATCTTCACCGGCACACGCTGCACCACCTTGACGTAGTTGCCGGTGGCATTCTCCGCCGGCAGCAGGCTGAACGCGGTGCCCGAGCCCGGCTGAACGGAATCGACGTGGCCGGTCAGCTTGCGGCCGGGATAGGCATCGATGCGGATCTCGACCGGCTGGCCCGGACGCATGTCGTTGAGCTGGGTTTCCTTGTAGTTGGCGACGATCCAAGCCTCGTCGGGCACGAACATCATCAGGCTCTGACCGGCCGTGACGAATGTGCCCTTGGCACCTGAGAGCTTGACGACACGACCGGACTGCGCCGCAACGATGCTGGTATATTGCAGGTTCAGCTTGGCCTGATCCAGTTGCGCCTGCGATTGCTCGAGCTGCGCCTTGGCGCCTTCGAGCTGTGCTTGCAGCGATTTGATGCCGAGTTGGGCTGCCGTGACCGCGGTCCTCGCGCGCTCCGTGTTGGCCTGCTGCGCCTGAAGATCGGAACGGGTCTGCTGCTGGCGCTGCACGGTGCCGGCGCCCTTCTCGACCAGATCCTGCGCCCGCGCAAATTCTTCCCGTGAGAACTGAAGCTGCGCTTGCGCCTGCTCGAGCTGGGCCTGGGCCTGCTTGATCTGCTCTTCCTGCGAAACGATCTGCGCCTCGACGTTGTCGATGTTCGCCTTGGAGACCGCGACCTGCGCGTTGGCCTGGTCGACCGCGATCCGGTAGTCGCGCTCGTCGATCTCAGCAAGAAGGTCGCCGGCATTGACGTGCTGGTTGTCCGTGACCGGGATATCGGTCACATAGCCGCCGACCTTCGAGGCGACCGAATAGCTGCGCGCCGCGACGAACGCATCGTCGGTCGATTCATAGTGACGCACCTCGAGCCAATAAAGCAGACCGCCGACGAGCGCGGCGATCAGCACAATGGCGCCGACGGTCGCGAGCAGCCAATGCTCGCGAAGCCGGTTGCGCAGCGACGGCGCCGGCTTGTCCGACTGATCTTTGACGTCGCGGGCCTGATCGGGATTCGTTCTCGGAGCTTCCTTCGCCCTCTGCGGCTGCTCCGCGGACGGCCCACGCTCCCGGGTTTGAGCATCCACGGTGAAAACCTTTTCTCGGAACTACCGACAGCAAGCGGCTCGAGCGAAACTCGCGCACCGGGAGCCAACCGCGGGGTGGAAGCATGGTTCCGACTCGCCGAAGCACCGGGTCATTCGTGAACGCGGCGCTCAAAAAAGAAGCGCGGCACCGCGCGCCGCGCTTCAATGGTCTACGGGAAAGTGCGCACCTTCAGTGCGTCTTGGTCTCGTGCCAATTTTCGAGATCGGGCTTGGCCTGGTCCGATCCCTGCTCTTTCTCCGGATTGCCCTTCCAGGGCTTGTCCGTCTGCCTGTGCGAGCCCCAGTCGTTCTGATCCCGGGGATCGTCGGTCGGCCGTTCCTTGCTCATCGGATCTCCCTTTTCGTAAGGCCTATGCGAAGGGAACACCATAATAGGAGTTGATGCCGCGAACCGTGGCATCATCACCCCAGTTCCAATCGCTCCGATCGCCATATTTCGGCGCGCCTTCCAACTCCTTGGTGGTGATGCCCGTGACATAGCCGCCAAGCTCAGTGTCATATTTCAGCGATTGCCAGGGCAGCGGATAATGGTCGTTGCCGAGACCCAGAAAACCGCCAAAGCCGAGCACCGCGTACGACACCTTGCCGCTGATCTTGTCGATCATCACGCGTTCGATCGAACCTATGCGGTTGCGATCGGCACCGTAGACAGATGTTCCCTCGACCTTGTCGCTGCCGATCAACCGGCCCATCTCGCTGCGATCCAGCTCACCTTGATTCAACATCTCGCGTCTCCACTCAGCCAGTATGTGGGACCAACTTGCACGCGGGGGCGATCGTTCCCGATGGCGCGGTGCGGCATCTCGCGGCCCCGAAAGGAACATCGCCGGAAACGCGCTGTTCTTGATGTCTCACCATTTTCACTCGCCTTGATGAAGGGCGATCCGAAGCAGAGCGGGATGATCAAGGGAGCAGCGCGGCAGGTGTTCGAATTGATCCTGCCCGGAAAGCAATGAGGTGAACCATGAGCGATTTCCGCGATATCCAGCACGGCGTCAACGACCCCGTCGACGGCGTCGACGTGAGATGGCAGTTCAACGACAACCGAACGCCGCATGAGCGGGCGCAGCGCCACGCCGACGTGCGCGCCAACGCGACCGCCATATCGGCGGAGCCGTTTCTGCCCGAGCGGCTTCGACGCAAGCCGACCGATCCCATCAATCCGCGCACGGGACGCAATCCCACGGATTAGTAGTTAGGAACCTCGGTCTTTGCGACGTGTTGATCGGCGCAACGTGGCGGCGAGTGGCCGCGCGACCAGTTGGAGGGACCGGACCATGAAACGTACCATCGTCGCCATTGCTTGCGTGCTTCTCGCAGGCCCCGCATTGGCCCAATCGCTGGGCGAGAAGACCGGCGTCAATTCGGCGCTCGGCGTCGCGCCAACCACCGCCGACTTCGTCAAGGAGGTGGCGATCAGCGACATGTTCGAGATCGAATCGAGCAAGCTCGCTGAGCAGAAGGGCAACGCGCAGGAGAAATCCTTCGCGCAACAGATGGTCACCGATCACACCAAGACCAGCAGCGAGCTGAAGGGATTGGTCGGCAATGGCAAGGTCCAGGCAACGCTGCCGACGGCGCTCGACAGCTCGCACCAAAGCAAGCTCGACAAGCTCAAGAGCGCGACCGGCAAGGACTTCAGCTCGGACTACAATTCCTACCAGGTCAGCGCTCATGAAGACGCCGTCTCCCTGTTCGACCGCTACGCCAAGGGCGGCGACAATGCGGCGCTGAAGGATTGGGCCGGCAAGACGCTGCCGGCGCTGAAGCACCATCTCGACATGGCCAAGGAGCTCGGCAAGGCGCCGAGCGTCGGTCAGTCCAAATAGGTCTTCTAGACCGGGGACGCCGACCTCGCCGGCGTCCTCCTCGCCTTGGCAACGATGCCTTTCTCCGCACGTTGAGATCGCAGGCTCGCGGAGATCCTACTGGCACAGCCAGACAAGACCTCGATATCCACCGGCACGTCGTCCGGGCCGCGAGCGCAACGCGCGCGGCGGCTTCGCTGGCATCCTCAACCGCGAAAGGAGATACGTCCATGGCCGAGCACGACCTGATCAATCCCGTCAGCCGCTATCCGAAGCCTCCGTTCAAGAAGCAGTCGCAGCCATGGCCGGGTCTTGCCGGCAAGATGGAGCCGCGGCCGGATCACGGCGAGACCAGCTACAAGGGCTCCGGCCGGCTCGCTGGCCGCAAGGCGTTGATCACCGGGGGCGATTCCGGCATGGGCCGCGCCGCCGCGATCGCCTATGCGCGCGAAGGCGCCGATGTCGCCATCAACTATCTGCCGGCGGAAGAGACCGATGCGCAGGAGGTGATCGCACTGATTAAAAAGGAAGGACGCACCGGACTTGCGATCCCCGGCGACCTCAACGACGAAGCCTTTTGCAAGCAGCTGGTCGAGCGGGCCGCGCAAGGCCTCGGCGGCCTCGACATCATCGTCAACAACGCAGCGCGGCAGCAGGCGCGCGCCTCCATCCTCGAGGTCTCGTCGGAGGACTTCGACGCGACCATGAAGACGAACGTCTACGCACCGTTCTGGATCATCAAGGCGGCACTGCCGCATCTCAAGCCTGGCTCCTGCATCATCGGCACGACCTCGGAGCAGGCTTACGACCCCTCGCCCGATCTCTACGACTACGCGCAGACCAAGGCAGCGACGATGAACTATGTGAAGTCGCTGGCGAAGCAGCTCGCCTCCAAAGGCATCCGCGTCAATGGAGTCGCGCCCGGGCCGATCTGGACGCCGCTCCAGGTCTCCGGCGGCGCCACGATGGAGAAGCTGGAAAAGTTTGGCAGCATGACGCCGCTCGGGCGTCCCGGCCAGCCAGTCGAGCTCGCTTCGATCTACGTGCAGCTTGCCGCAGCTGATGCCAGCTACGCGACCGGGCAGGTTTATGGCTCCGCCGGAGGATCCGGACAGCCATAGTCGCGGCGCCGCGGGCTGATACCCCGCGGCTAGAACTCAGGAACCTTCGCTGTCTGCGAGCTTTTACAAAACTGTCATGGAGGAAATGTCGCCGGCAGACCGATGGCACTCGTAACCGTCAAACCCACCCGGATCGATACGGCGATCGCGAACGAGATCGCAGACAACACCAACTCGGGCCTTGAGCACGCCGCCCAGGCCTTGACCTGGGGTGCCGATGAGCACGTGCTCGTCGCACTCGCCGCGGCGGGATGGCTCTACACCCGGATGCGGCGACCGCAGAGGCGTCGCATCGCCGATCACGTCCTGATGGTATCGCTGGCGACGGCCGTGCTGCCGCATGTTCTGAAATCCCTGTTCGATCAGACGAGGCCGGACCGGCTGACGATGAGCGGCCACCGGCACGGTATTCCCTATTCGGGGCGCCCCCGCGATGCGTTTCCCTCAGGCCACGCCGTGCACATGGGCGCCCTCGCCTCGGCCGCCGACCTGCTGCCCCCGGCCTCGCGCCGTTTGGCGCGCTCGCTTGCCGTGACGTTATCGTTGACGCGCGTGGCGCTGCTCGCGCATTGGGCCAGCGACGTGGTGGCGGGCTTCACCCTTGGCGTCATCGTCGAGCGACTTTTCAGGCCGTTCACACTGGCAAGGTCGCGGCAGCAGCGGCGGGTACGGCGATGACGGAGTATCTCGTGCGATTCGTCGCTGGCGGCCTGATCGTCTCCTTGTTCGCGATCGTCGGCGACATGCTGAAGCCCAAGAGCTTTGGCGGGCTCCTCGGTGCCGCGCCGTCGGTCGCTCTCGCTACGCTTGGCATCGCGGTCGCTCAGCACGGCCCGCACTATGCCGCGGCCGAGAGCTGGACCATGATCTACGGCGCGGTCGCCCTCGCGTGCTACAGCGTCGCCGTCTGCCATCTCCTGATGAGATTTCGTCTCGGGGCGCTGCCGGCTACCATCCTTGCGTTTATCGTATGGCTTGCGGTCGCCTTCGGCCTGCTCGCGGGCTTCGGAGGCGCTGCCTGATGCTAGTCAAGCTGTCATCATCCGCGCTCCAGCAGACGCATTGGCACGAATACGCCGTGCGCTTCGTGCTTGGCGGCCTGGCGACGGTCGCGACAGGCCTCATCGCCAGCCATTTCGGCGTCGCGATCGGAGGGCTCTTTCTCGCGCTTCCCGCCATCTTCTGCGCCAGCGCGACGCTGATCGAAAGCCATGAACGCCGCACGAAGGAAAAGGCCGGCCTCAGCGGACGAAGACGCGGGCAGCAGGCCGCAGCGTTGGACGCAGCGGGCGCCAGTCTCGGAAGTATCGGCCTCGCAGCATTCGCGGCGACCTTCTACGTCGTGGTATCGGCAAGCATCATCGGGGCATTCGGCGCCGCCATCCTGGCCTGGGCCCTGGTGTCCGTGTCCGCATGGTGGGTGAGGCGGAAGCTTCGCATCACCTCGGGCCGCGCGCAGGCCGAACGCGGGGCGCGATCAGCGAGGGGCTGGAGCTTCTTGCCGTAGCATCAGGAAATCGTACATCTCGGCGGCAGTCTGAAGCTGGTCGAGGCGCGCAACAACGGAATCGCGTTGCTGCCCGTCTGGAAGCCCCGCGATCTCGTGCTCGAGCCGCTGCCTCTGGGCGTCGAGGCGTTGCTCAAATGTGTGTGGCTCAGAGCGTCTTCGCATCGTCCGTCCTCGGTGGTTGCAGGCCCGGGCTGTTCACCCAGCGCTCGACTTCCTCGATGACCTTCTGATGGCTCGGACGCACAGGCCTCGGTGCACCTGCCTCCTCGGAAAGCTTGCGGGGTAACCTGACTTCATCCGTCACGGCCTCTCTCCCTTTACAGGGAAATGCGGGAGCGTGCGACTAGTTCAATAATAACTTGTTGATTTTGCTTGGTATTTTTACTCACTTGGGGATTTTTCCGACTCTTGTGGAACTCCGGTCAATGTCGTACATTGAGTAAACTACTCAACTTGCTCAATTTGCGTGATTGACCATGAACGACCTTCGCGCCGAGCGCCTCCAGGTCATGCTTTCGCCGGAAGAGTTGGCCGCCGTTGATGATTTCCGGTTTAGACACCGCATGCCGACGCGCGCGGCAGCTGTCCGCGAACTCCTCAAATTCGGGCTAGCCGCAGCAGGCGTCGATGCGGCAGCCGGCGTGAAGTCGAGCAGTTTTGGCGTATTCGGCCGCGGACCAGACGGACATACTCAGGGCGATCCCGACGGCGAGGCCGAGAAGTAACCGATAGAGCGGCTCACAAACAAACGGCCCCGGCACGGGGGTGCCGGGGCCGTCCTTGGAGATTGCTTCCGGCGCACCGGGGGCATGACAGCCGGAAGCATCCCATCGACTCTTCGCGCCGAGATTCGTTCCTCGTAGGCGCGCTAGCCCGTCGCGTCGTTTGAACCGTCCGGCATCGCGCCGGAGCCTGGCGTCTTACTGTCGTCGTTCAGCTTGGGATCGCGTGTCGCCTCGCGCGAGGGCGAGCCTTTGGGATCCGTCTTGTGAACGGACTGCGCACGCTCTTTGTCCCGCGGCTGCTCCTCTGCCCGCTTGTCCTTGACGATGCCGTGGTCGGAATGGGCCATGATCTGCTCCCGCCTCTTTGATGTTCGAAGCGGTTACGCGCTGGCGCGTCGATTGTTCCGGGCGAGAGGGCCTGGCACTAACTATGTGCCGCATGGATCGCAGCCGATGCATTTTCCAGATGCACCTGCCGCACCGTCGTCACCGTCGCGAACGCGACCGAGACGCCAAAAGCGAGAATCAGTGAAAGAAGAGCCAGACGTGGAGCCATTGCAACCTCCTTCTGGAATCGAAAATCAACGCGATCGACTGTTCACGGATTATCCTGGATTTGTCTCTTGCATTCCGTGCGCGGTCTCACACACGGCGTCACGACGGCGAGAGCGTCTAGCTGTCCTGCTTTAAGGAGATATGGACCCTCACCGGCGGGATCTCTCCGTCGAGCCAATCCTGTTCGGTCGCAAGCGCCGTCCAGGCGTCCGCCATGCGCGAATAGCGCCTATAGGCGGGTTTCCCTTCGGCCCGCTCGGCGAGCTGAAGACAATTATCGGCGTTATCTCTGAAGATGTCAGACTGTTTCATGCGGAAGACGTGGGGGCGGAACTCCCGGGTCGCAATGCCCCTTACCGGATCGTAACGTTCGGGGAACTTCGCAGGTCATCCGTCATTAGGTAACGATGCGAGTTCTCGTCGCCATAGTCCTGGCATTCATCAGCACCGCCGCGCTTGCCGACAGCACCGGCGAGCGACAGCTTGGCCACGGCGCGCCGAGCGCAACCGACGTCATCAGCGGCCTCTATACCTTCAGTCGATTCCAGCAGGGTCTGCTGGAGAGTACCGACCTGAAGGGCAACGCGGAGGTCAAGAACCTTGCCGCCCTGCGCGCCGAAGAAGCGGCCAAGCGCGACAAGACGTTGAAACAGATTCAAGAGAGGATCGGTGCGGAGCCGCGCGCCAGCAAGACGAATTCGGTAAGCGCGGGCCTCGTCGAACCCGACACTTCGGATGGACCGGCTTACGTCAGAAGCTTTTATGCCTCGCAGATTCCCGAATATGACACGGCGATCGATCTGCTCGAACGCTATCTGAAGGCGCCCGACAATGCTGCGCTTGCGGCGTTCGCACGCGAGCAGCTCCCGATGCTGCGTGCGCAGGTCAAGGCTGCCGAACGCACCATGGCGGACAAGTAGCCGCCTTTACTTCGGACGTTGCTGGCTCTCCGGCCGCACCGTCCGGTTGCTCTCGGGCATCCTGTCCCGGCCTCCATCCCCGTTGTCATCCTTGCCGCCCGAGGTCGAGGTGCCACTGCCGCTCGGGTTCGATCGGTTGGCCGTCCCCGTGGTCGGGGTATCCGCACGGGGCGTCGCCGAGCTTGCGGCGGGATCGCCGGTCACGGCCCCGCGGCCGCTGGGCTCGCCGCCCTGTGCAAGGGCCGATCCGGCAAACAACATGGCGATGATCGCAGCCAATCCAGCTTTCATTTGCGCACTCCTGTCTGTGCTGGCTAACAGCAGGGCTGCTGCTCCGTTCCGAAAGGAGTCTGCCCGAGGGGAGCTCCGAATCTCTTTTGAACCGGTGTGGAACCAATCCGGGGGATCGAAGTTGTTGACACCGGGCTGAGCAAAGCAGGTTCCAACTTCTCGCGCCGCACCTTGGCGCTTGATTTCGAATTAGGCTGACGCTCTATTTTGACCAAACGCGTCACGCCAGGATACGGCCGACGCCTGCGCGGGGAATCAGTATGAGCGACCTCGATCCCGGATCTGCATCACGCTCCGGTCGTCGCGTCCCAAAGCCCAAAAGCAGCGATATGTCGGACCCCGATTCCCGGGCAGAATTGCTCCTCGCTTTGCAGGCAATGCGCAGCGGCGACTTCTCGGTGCGGATGGGTGGCGACCATCTCGGCATCGACGGAAAAATCGCTGACACTTTTAATGAAATCATCGCGGCCAACCAGCGCATGGCGCAGCAGCTCGAGCTGGTCGGCCAGGTGGTGGGACGCGAAGGCAAGACCCGGCAGCGCGTGAAGTTCGGCCTCGCCTCCGGCTCCTGGGCCGACATGGAAGGCTCCGTCAACACGCTGATCGACGACTTGTTGTGGCCGACCCGCGAGGTGACGCGCGCGGTCGCGGCGGTGGCGCAAGGCGACCTGCTCCAGACCGTCAAGCTCGACGTCGACGGACGGCCACTGCGCGGCGAATTCCTGCAGTCGGCCAACATCGTCAACACCATGATCAAGCAGCTCGGCGTGTTCACCTCCGAGGTGACGCGCGTGGCGCGCGAGGTCGGCACCGAGGGCAAGCTGGGCGGCCAGGCTCAGGTGCCGGAGGTGACCGGCGTCTGGAAGGACTTGACCGAGAGCGTCAACTCGATGGCGAACAACCTGACCAACCAGGTTCGCAACATCGCCGAGGTCACGATCGCGGTCGCCAACGGCGACTTGTCGAAGAAGATCACCGTCGACGTTCGCGGCGAGATCCTCCAGCTCAAGGAAGCCATCAACACGATGGTGGACCAGCTGCGCTCCTTCGCCTCCGAAGTGACGCGCGTGGCGCGCGAGGTCGGCACCGACGGCAAGCTCGGCGGCCAGGCCATCGTGCCCGGCGTCGCCGGCACCTGGAAGGACCTCACCGATAGCGTCAACGCGATGTGCGGCAACCTGACCGCACAGGTCCGCAACATCGCCAACGTGACGACCGCCGTGGCGCGCGGCGACCTCTCCCGCAAGATCACCGTGGACGTGCGCGGCGAGATCCTCGAGCTGAAGGACACCATCAACACCATGGTGGACCAGCTCAACTCCTTCGCTTCGGAAGTGACGCGCGTGGCGCGCGAGGTCGGCACGGAAGGCAAGCTCGGCGGCCAGGCCCAGGTCCCCGGTGTGGCCGGCACCTGGAAAGACCTCACCGACAACGTCAACTTCATGGCGTCGAACCTGACCGCGCAGGTCCGTAACATCGCCGACGTCGCCACCGCGATCGCGAGCGGCGACCTCTCGAAGAAGATCACGGTCAACGTCTCCGGCGAGATCCTTCAGCTGAAGGAAACGCTCAACACCATGGTCGACCAGCTCAACGCCTTCGCCGGCGAAGTGACACGCGTGGCGCGCGAGGTCGGCACCGACGGGCGGCTCGGCGGTCAGGCCAACGTGCTCGGCGTCGCCGGCACCTGGAAGGACCTCACCGAGAGCGTCAACTCGATGGCCTCGAACCTGACGGCTCAGGTCCGCAACATCGCGGAGGTAACGACGGCGGTCGCCGGCGGCGACCTGTCGAAGAAGATCACCGTGGACGTGCGCGGCGAGATCCTCGAGCTGAAGGACACCATCAATACCATGGTGGACCAGCTCAACGCCTTCGCCGGCGAAGTCACGCGCGTCGCGCGCGAGGTCGGCACCGAAGGCAAGCTCGGCGGCCAGGCCGTCGTGCGCGGCGTCGGCGGCACCTGGAAGGACCTCACCGACAGCGTCAACTCGATGGCATCGAACTTGACCGGCCAGGTCCGCAACATCGCCGAAGTCGCGACCGCGGTGGCGAAGGGCGATTTGTCCAAGAAGATCACGGTCAACGTGTCGGGCGAGATCCTTCAGCTGAAGGAAACGCTCAACACCATGGTCGACCAGCTCAACGCCTTCGCCGGCGAAGTCACGCGCGTCGCGCGCGAGGTCGGCACCGACGGCAAGCTCGGCGGCCAGGCCGGCGTGCCCGGCGTCGCCGGCACCTGGAAGGATTTGACCGACTCCGTGAACTCGATGGCGGGCAATCTGACCGCCCAGGTGCGCAACATCGCCGAAGTCGCCACCGCGATCGCCGGCGGCGACCTGTCCCGCAAGATCACCGTGGACGTGCGCGGCGAGATCCTTCAGCTCAAGGACACCCTGAACACGATGGTCGACCAGCTCAACCGCTTCGCGGGCGAGGTGACGCGCGTCGCGCGCGAGGTCGGCACCGAAGGACGCCTGGGTGGTCAAGCCAACGTGCCCGGCGTCGCCGGCACCTGGAAGGATCTCACCGACAGCGTGAACTCGATGGCGGGCAACCTCACGGCCCAGGTCCGCAACATCGCCGAGGTGACCACCGCCGTCGCGCGCGGCGACCTCTCCCGCAAGATCACCGTCGACGTGAAGGGCGAAATCCTCGAGCTGAAGAACACCATCAACACCATGGTGGACCAGCTCAATGGCTTCGCCGGCGAAGTCACGCGCGTCGCCCGCGAGGTCGGCACCGAAGGCAAGCTCGGTGGTCAGGCCGAGGTGCCCGGCGTTGCTGGCACCTGGAAAGACCTCACCGACAACGTCAACTTCATGGCCTCCAACCTGACCGCCCAGGTCCGCAACATCGCGGAGGTTGCGACTGCGATCGCCGGCGGCGATCTGTCGAAGAAGATCACGGTGGACGTGCGCGGCGAAATCCTTCTCCTGAAGGACACGCTCAACACCATGGTCGAGCAGCTACGCTCCTTCGCCGCCGAAGTGACGCGCGTGGCGCGCGAGGTCGGCACCGAGGGACGGCTCGGCGGTCAGGCTGTCGTGCCCGGCGTCGGCGGCACCTGGAAGGACCTCACCGACAACGTCAACCTGCTCGCCGCGAACCTCACGACGCAGGTCCGCAACATCGCCGAAGTCACCACCGCCGTCGCGCGCGGCGACCTCTCGCGCAAGATCACCGTCGACGTGAAGGGCGAAATCCTCGAGCTGAAGAACACCATCAACACCATGGTGGACCAGCTCAACGCCTTTGCCGGCGAAGTCACGCGCGTGGCGCGCGAGGTCGGCACCGAAGGCGAGCTCGGCGGCCAGGCCCAGGTGCCTGGCGTCGCCGGCACCTGGAAGGATCTCACCGACACCGTCAACTTCATGGCGGCCAACCTCACCGAGCAGGTCCGCGGCATCGTCAAGGTGGTGACCGCGGTCGCCAACGGCGACCTCAAGCAGAACCTGACCGTGAAGTCGAAGGGCGAGGTCGCGGCGCTCGCCGACACCATCAACAACATGACCGAGACGCTCGCAACCTTCGCCGACCAGGTGACGTCGGTGGCGCGCGAGGTCGGCGTCGAAGGCCGCCTCGGCGGTCAGGCCGACGTGCCCCGCGCCGCCGGCACCTGGAAGGACCTCACCGGTAACGTCAACCTGCTCGCGGCCAACCTCACCTCGCAGGTGCGCGCGATCGCGGAAGTGGCGACCGCCGTGACCAAGGGCGATCTGACGCGGTCGATCCAAGTCGACGCCCGCGGCGAGCTCGCCGAGCTGAAAGACAACATCAACACGATGATCACGAATCTCCGTCTCACGACGGATGTGAACACCGAGCAGGACTGGCTGAAGACCAATCTTGCCAAATTCACCAACATGCTCCAGGGCCAGCGCGACCTCACCACCGTCGGCCGGCTGCTGCTCACCGAATTGTCGCCGCTGGTGAACGCGCATACCGGGGTGATCTACCAGGTCGAGAACGAGGACAATCCGCAGCTCCTGCTGCTGGCTTCCTATGCCAGCGACGGCATCTATCCGTATCAGCGCGTGCTTCAGTTCGGCGACGGCCTGATCGGCCAGTGCGCCTTCGACAAGCGGCCGCGTGTGGTCTCCGACATTCCGTCCGACGCTGTGCCGATCAACTCGGCGCTGTTCCGTGTCGCGCCGAAGAACCTCGTGGTGCTGCCGGTGCTGTTCGAGGGCCAGGTCAAGGCCGTGATCGAGCTTGCTTCGCTCGTCTCCTTCACGACCTCGCAGATGACGTTCCTGGAGCAGCTCACCGATTCCATCGGCATCGTGCTCAATTCGATCGAAGCGACGATGCAGACCGAAGGCCTGCTCAAGCAGTCGCAGCAACTTGCCGGCGAGCTCCAGACGCAGCAGCGCGAGTTGCAGCAGACCAACGACCAGCTCGAACAGAAGGCGCAGCAGCTCGCCGAGCGCAACGTCGAGGTGGAGCGCAAGAACCAAGAGATCGAACAGGCCCGCCGCGCGCTGGAGGAAAAGGCGACCGAGCTCGCGCTGACCTCGAAATACAAGTCCGAATTCCTCGCCAATATGAGCCACGAGCTGCGCACGCCGCTGAACTCGATCCTGATCCTGGGACAGCAGCTCACCGACAACCCGGACGGCAACCTCTCGGCCAAGCAGGTCGAATTCGCCCGCACCATTCACGGCGCCGGCACCGACCTGCTCAATCTCATCAGCGACATCCTCGATCTGTCCAAGATCGAGTCCGGCACGGTGACGGTCGATGCCGAGGAAATCCTGACCGCGAACCTGCTCGAGACCGTCGGACGGCCGTTCCGGCACGAGGCGGACAACCGCAACCTGTCGTTCAAGATCGACATCGATCCGAACCTCCCGCGCAGCATCGTCACCGACTCCAAGCGGCTGCAACAAGTCTTGAAGAACCTGCTCTCCAACGCCTTCAAGTTCACCGCCGAAGGCGAGGTGCGCCTCACGGTCGCCGGTGCGGTCGGCGGCTGGGGGACGGATCACCCGGTGCTGAATACCGCGCCGGCCGTGATCGCACTCGAAGTGTCCGATACCGGCATCGGCATTCCCCTGGAGAAGCAGAAGCTGATCTTCGAGGCATTCCAGCAGGCGGATGCCGGCACCAGCCGCAAATACGGCGGCACCGGCCTCGGCCTTGCGATCAGCCGCGAGCTCGCAAGCCTGCTCGGCGGCGAAATCCACCTGCGCAGCTCGCCGGGCAAGGGCTCGTCGTTCACGCTGTACCTGCCGCTGAAATATTCCGGCCCGACGCTCGCACCGCGTCCCGCGCCTGCGCCACAGCAATACAACCAGCCGCCAGCGCTCCAGCCGGCCACGCCCGACCAGCAGCGCGTCATCGAGCAGCTTCCGGACGACCGGCTCAACCTCGAGCCCGGCGATAGCATCCTTTTGATCGTCGAGGACGACCCACACTACGCGCGCGTGCTGGTCGACCTGGCGCGCGACAAGGGATTCAAGGTGCTGGTCGCGGCCCGCGGCGCGGAGGCGCTCGAGCTGGCCAAGCAGTACCAGCCGAGAGCGGTTTCCCTCGACGTGTTCCTGCCGGACATGCTGGGCTGGACCGTGCTGAGCCAGCTCAAGCATAATCCGCTGACCCGCCACATTCCCGTGCAGATCATCACGCTCGACGAGGACCGCCAGCACGCATTGGCGCGTGGCGCCTTCTCCTTCGTCAACAAGCCGACGACGACGGAAGGCGTCTCCGCCGCGCTGGCGCAGATCAAGGAATATGCGCGGCCGCGGCGCAAGCGGCTCCTGATCGTCGAGGACAACGAGGCCGAACGACTCTCGATCCGCGAACTACTGCACCACGACGACATCGAGATCGTGGCGACCGATACCGGCGCCAGCGCGCTATCGACGCTGCGCGAGCAGCCTTGCGATTGCGTGGTGCTGGACCTGCGGCTGCCCGACATGAGCGGCTTCGAGGTGCTCGACCAGATCCGCAACGACGAGGCGCTGTCGAACGTCCCGGTCGTGGTGTTCACCGGCCGCGAGCTCTCGGCGGAGGAGGATGCGGAACTCCACACCATGGCGCGCAGCATCGTGGTCAAGGGCGTGGAATCGCCGGAGCGCCTGCTCGATGAAACCGCGCTGTTCCTGCACCGCGTCATCACGGAACTGCCAGTCGAGAAGCAGCGCATGCTGGAGAAGCTGAACAGTTCCGACGAGGACCTGATCGGCAAGACGGCCCTGCTCGTCGACGACGACGCCCGCAACATCTTCGCGCTGTCGAGCGTGCTGGAACGGCGCGGCATGAAGGTGCTGACGGCCACGACCGGCAGCGAGGCTGTCGCGCTGGTCGAATCCAATCCGGAGATCGCCATCGTCCTGATGGACATCATGATGCCGCAGATGGATGGCTATCAGACCATGGGCGTGATCCGCGAAAATCCGGCTTTCGCGCGGCTACCGATCATCGCGCTGACCGCCAAGGCGATGAAGGGCGACAGAGAGAAATGCCTGGAAGCCGGCGCGTCCGACTACCTCGCCAAGCCCGTCAACACCGATCAATTGCTGCTTGCGATCCGCATGTGGCTGCACCGCTGAGTTGGATTTGCGAATGGACCACGAAAAGGTCAACATCCTGCTCGTCGACGATCAGCCCGCCAAGCTGCTCGCTTATGAGGTGATATTGAAGGATCTCGGCGAGAACCTCGTGATCGCCTCGTCTGGACGCGAGGCGCTGGAGGTTCTGCTCAAGACCGAGATCGCCGTAATCCTGGTCGACGTCTGCATGCCCGAGCTCGACGGCTTCGAGCTCGCCGCGATGATCCGCGAGCATCCGCGCTTCCAGAAGACCGCGATGATCTTCATCTCGGCCATTCAGGTGAGCGACATCGACCGGTTGCGCGGCTACGAGATGGGCGCGGTCGACTACGTTCCGGTGCCCGTCGTGCCGGAAGTGCTGCGCGCCAAGATCAAGGTGTTCTCCGAACTCTATCGCAAGACCCGGGAGCTCGAGCGGCTGAACCAGGAGCTCGAGGACCGCGTCCGCGCGCGCACCGCCGAGCTGGAAAGCTCCACCGCCAAGCTGCGCGAGAGCGAGCAGCGGCGCAGCATGGCGATCGCCGCCGGCAAGATGGGCTCTTGGGATTGGGACTGGATCACCGGCGACTGGATGTGGGACGAGGGGCAATATCGCATCTTCGGGGTCAGCCCGGAGATCTTCGAGGTCAACCCGGCCAACGTTCAGGCGCTGTTGCATCCCGATGACGTCGATCAGTTGCGCAAGGCGATCGCCGAGTTCAACAGCGGCACGCGCGCCTATGAAACGGAGTTCCGCATTGTGCGGCCCGACGGCGAGATACGCTGGTGCGTCGGCACGGCGGCCGCAACTGTGGATCATAGCAGCCGCGTGGTGCGGGTGAGCGGCGTCACGGTGGACATCACCGAACGCAAGCGCGCGGAGGAGCGGCAGAACCTGCTCGCGCGGGAAGTCGATCATCGCGCCAAGAATGCGCTAGCGCTGGCGCAGTCGATCGTGCGCCTCACCCGTGCCGACGAGGTCAAGGCCTATGTCAATGCCGTCGAGGGACGCATCAATGCGCTCGCGCGCGTGCACACCATCCTGTCGCTGTCGAGCTGGCAGGGCGCCGAGCTCTCCAAGCTGATCGACGAGGAGCTTGCACCCTATTCGCTGGGTGGCCAGATCAGGTTGTCGGGCCCCGAGGTTCAATTGCTGCCGGCGACCGCCCAGACGCTGGCGCTCGCTATGCACGAGCTTTTCACCAACTCGGCCAAGTATGGCGCGCTTTCGACGCGATCCGGGCGGCTCATGATCGGGTGGCAGGTCGAGGACGAGCTCCTCACGCTGACCTGGGAGGAATCCGGCGGCCCGCTCGTCAGGACGCCGAAAGCCCGCGGCTTCGGAACGCGGAGCCTGCTAGCGAGCGTCGAGTCCCAGCTCGGCGGGCGGGCGCAATTCGATTGGCGCACCGAGGGCCTGTTGTGCCGTCTGGAGGTGCCGTTGAAACGCAAGCCGGCGGCAACGACCGCACCCGGCAAATTCGATGCCGCCGACGCGACCGAATTGCAGCGCGCGTCCGGCTAGCCGGAGGCCGCGCTCGTCATGCGCTGCTCCGTCCGTGGCTCGCGCGGGACTCGTCCTTCGAGCCAGGCTTCCGTTCGGGCGAGATCGCGTAGTGCCTTCGCATAGCGCCGAGCCGCGCTTCTTTCCGCGCCGCGCGGCAGCTTGCGCGCCTTGCGCAGGATGTCTGCGGCCGCGTTGCGATAGGCCAGCGAGCGGTACAGAAAGACTACCTTGCCCATATCGAATGTTCCCGTGTTGATGCCGCTCATCTTCGCAAGCCCGGCATGAACGTCGGATGAAGCAGGCGATGACAATTCCTTCATCCAGATGGAACCAGAGAATGTCGCGCGCGTTTGCATGCCAGATCGGGACATCGTCCATGCGCACGAAGAAGTCGTCGGACCTGATCTCTCCCACCGGCCTCATCAAGCTGATGACACACGCGATGATGGGCGCAGCCCTCGGCCTCGCTTTCAGCCTCGTACTCATTCTGTTCAATCCGGCCGTGGCCAACCTGCTGAGTCACGGCGGAAGCCAGGCCGTCATTGTCTTCGCCCTCACCTTGGTGACGACCTTCGCGATCGGCACGACGCTGACCGGCCTCGTGTTCATCCTGGAAGAGAACAAGCAATCTTGAAGCGTGCGTGACGCGTGGAGTCGAACTCCTGCGACGAACCGCAGTTGGCCGCCTGCGTCAATTTAACTCAGGGAGTTCCCTCGCATGAAGACGACCAAGCTCGCTCTCACCGTCATGCTGGCAACCGGCCTCGCCGCCGCGCCGTTCGCCGTGCAGGCGAAGTCGCACAAGGCAAAACATGGATCCTCGACATCATCGTCGCAGACCACAGGCGCCAACACGAAATCCAGCGGTGCTGCTAATCCCTCCAGCCAAGGCAATGTCGGCCCAGGTACCGACCAGGCCGGCAGCATGAGCAAGCCGAGCAGCTCGAAATAAGAGCATTCGCAACCGAGAAAGCCCCGCCGCGGCGGGGCTTTCGTCATTGACAGTCATGTGGCGGCGCCGCGCTACTCATGGCACGCACCTGTCGGCATCCGATTTCGATGATCCCTCCCAGGAGTCGGGTGCCAGGAGTCGGGTGCGCGTACGCTTTGGCTGCGCCGGATGTCAGGATGTTAAGGCGCGCCCGAGAAACTTGTCTTGACGAGATGCTCGAGCTGCGCCCGCTTGCGTGCGATCAGGAGTTGGGCCGCAGCATCGTCGAGGCCTTCGCGCCGCAATTGTCGGATGGCGGAGCCCAGTTCGAGAATCTCGGCACGCAATTTCAGGATCCGGTAATTCTCCGGCTCTTCCTCCACCGCGGCCTCCGTTCTCAGCGGCGTGCCAAGACACGCGCTGGCTGGTCGACTTTCTTCAAGGAACAAAGACGCATCCGGTCGCGAACGTCAGGCAGGACGTCGCCGCCGCCGGCCGCCTTCCATTCGTCGATCAGCAGGTTGATTTTCCGGCGCAGATTGATCTGGGCCAGAGCCTGTTCGGTGCAGTCGCAATCGCCGTTGACGAGCTCGCGCACGGATGCCTCGACGTCGGCCATTTCCAGCCTCAAGGCGCTGATCTTGCGTCGAATTTCATTAATTCTGTTGTCCATGGCTTGTTAGAACAAAATAAGAACATATAGTCAAGTCAGGATTTCAGGACGGGAGCAACGACATGCAGGTTCAGGCAAAATACGACGCCAGGGTTTTTCTTAGCGAGCAGATGACCCGGGCGCAGGGATTGAGGTTGAAGCGGCTGAGCGAAGAGGCGTATCAGCCGGCGCAATATGCGCGGGATCTGTCCTTCGCCGAGGCTGCGCGGCGCATCGGGGTGCTGGAGGCGGAGATCGAGCTGGCGAATTCGTTCTAGGGCATGATCCGGAAAAGTGTGCAGCGGTTTTCCGAAAAAGATCATGCTCAAACAATAACCGAAAGCGCGATGATGATTCATCCTAATCTCATCGCGCTTTAGGCTGCCCTCACCCGCCCCGAGCTCGCACGCCTGCTTTCGGAACCATGCCAGTGTCGAACGGTTCTCTCTCGGCCAAGGGAGATTAGGCATGGCACGCAAGGCAAAGAAGCGCCGCTACTCACGCAGCTCCGGGAGCGATGTCGAAAGCGAGATGCGGCGCTACAAGAAGGGTACCGCGAAGAGCGGACGTGGCGGTCGCGGCGGACGCGTGAAGAGCCGTAAGCAGGCCATCGCGATCGGGCTGTCGAAGGCCCGCAAGAAGGGCAAGAAGGTCCCGAAGAAGGCGTCGAAGCGGAAGACGTCCAAGAAGACCTCAAAGAAGAAAACTTCAAAGAAGTCGTCGACGCGCAGATCCACCAAACGGTCGCGCTGACCTCGGTCAGATCATGCTGCCCGGCATGAAGCAGCGGATCGAAATCCCGAACGCAGTCTTCACTGGCCACACCATGGTGCGGCCGGCGCGGTTCGGTTCGGTGATGACGGCTTCATCCGGCACCTCGACCCACTGCCCGTCCAGCCGGACACGGTAATGCCCGTTGTGCGATTCCCAATCGGGATCGGCGACGGCAAAACCGTCCGCATCCGAGCAGCACGGACCGAGGTTGCTGCGCAGGCTATCGAACCAGGGTTTCAGGGGCGAGTTCGCATAGCGGCCGTCGTCGCGCCCGAGCGCGCTTTCAGTCGGCAGCACGAACGACACCACGAATACTGCAATCACTAGCGAGAGCTTCAATCGATCCATGTCGGCACCGATCAAATGCGAACCACCGGCCAGTTTTCAAAAAGCGGCGGGAGGGTTCGAAGTTCCACGCTTGCAACTCGACTCCGCGGCTACATTGCCGCAGAGCCCATAATGCTGGGAACTGTGATCGGTGAACACGGCTTTTTCGGACGAACCGCGTCACCCACGCTGCCGTTAACGAGAATGTTATCGACGAGCTGTGGGAATCTCGAAGGCAAACAGGAAAGGCGGCCCTAGGGCCGCCTTTTTGGATTCGCACCAATCGAGGTTCGCCTTACGCGAGTGGCACCGCGACGAACCGGGTCGCATCCGCGCTTTTGACCTGCAACAACACGCTGCGCTTGCCGGACGATTTGGCCTGCGCCAGCTCCGAGCGGACCTCGCCGATATTGCTGACAGCCTTGCCGCCGACATTGAGGATGACGTCGCCGGTCTGGATGCCGCGCTGCGCCGCCGGCCCTTGCGGATCGACTTCGGTGACGACGACGCCCTTCTGACCCGCGCCCTGAACGTCGCCAGCCGGCGCCAGGCTGAGGCCCAGGCGCGGCGTGCCGGCGTTCGGCTGCGCCTTGCCCTCGTCAGCCTTGGCCTGCCGCTCATTCGGCAACTCGCCAAGCGCCAGCGTCACCGTCTTGCTTGTGCCCTTGTGGAAGACATCGAGCTTGACCGAGCTGCCTGGCGCCAGCGTGGCGATGGTACGGGCGAGATCGCGGGAATCCTTGATTGCGGTGCCGTTGACTGCGGTGATGACGTCGCCAGCCTCGATGCCGGCCTTCGCCGCCGGGCTACCGTCCTGCGGATTGTCGACGATCGCGCCGCGCGCCTCCTTCAGGCCAAGGCTGTCGGCGATGTCAGCGGTCACCGGCTGCACCTGCACACCGAGCCAGCCGCGGGTGACCGCGCCCTTGTCCTTCAACTGCGCGACGACGAGCTTGGCCGTCGAGGCCGGAATATCGAAGCCGATGCCGACCGAGCCGCCGGACGGCGAGAAGATCGCGGTGTTCACGCCGATCACATTGCCGTTCATGTCGAAAGCCGGACCGCCGGAATTGCCCTTGTTGATCGGCGCATCGATCTGGATGAAGTCGTCATAGGGACCATTGCCGATATCGCGGCCGCTGGCCGAGACGATGCCGGCAGTCACGGTGCCGCCGAGGCCGAAAGGATTGCCGACCGCGACCACCCAGTCGCCGATCCGCGGCTTCTGCTCGGCGAACTTGACGAAGGGAAAATCCCTCTTGCCATCAACCTTGATCAGCGCGAGATCGGTCTTCGGATCGGTGCCGACCACCTTCGCGGTGTAGGTCGTCCCGTCGTCCATGGTGACTTGCACGGATTCGGCGTGGTCGACGACGTGGTTGTTGGTCACGGCATAGCCGTCGGCGGAGATGAAGAAGCCCGAGCCTTCGCCCGTGATTATCTGATGGCGCTGACGCGGCATGCCGTTCATGCCACCCGGGAAGCGGAAGCCGAACTGCCGCGAAAACTGGTCGAACGGCGAGCCCTCGTCCGAATCCATCCGGTTCTGTTGCAGCATCGCGCTCTTGTCGTTGTCCTGGTCGATTTTGACCCGCACCGAGATGACGGCGGGTTTCACCCTGGCCACGAGATCGCCGAAGCCCGGCGGGGTTCCGGCCGTCTCGGCGGCATGGGCCGGCGAGACGAAGGAGGTCAGGCCGAATGGCGATGAACCAGGAGCAGTCGCCAGCACGGCCACGCCAAGCGCGGCCACGGTGCCGAGCAACGCCAGCCGGCGCGGCCTCAATATCTTGCGGGAGGTGGGGATGTCGAAATTGACGCGATCGTTCATGTCGAAATGTCCATGTTTGAGCAGGGTGTCGCCTTGCACGCAACATGGGCGTTGCCACCTTACGGCGTCCCGTCCACGCGATTAAATCTTGGCAAAGAATTGGGGACCGGGCGCCGCGAAAAACTCGTCGCTGCACATTGATTCAGCTCAACGCGGGTCTCCTATGCCGTGAAAAACTGCGCCACCGGATGATGTTCATCGGAGAGGCGCCATGTACAAAGATATTCTCGTCCACATTCCGACCGAACGGCCGATGCGCTCCGCAATCGACGGCTCCGTTTCGCTCGCGGCGCACCTCAACGCCCATCTCGACGCGGTCGCGGTCGGCTATGTCGCAACCAGTGCCGCCTACGTCATGGAGGGCGGCGCCGCCGTGGCAGCCGTGTTCGAGCTGGAGCGTGAGCGCGCAATGGAGCGGGCCGAGGCTGCACTCGCCGTATTCAGAAGCGAAGCGGTGAACGCGGGCATCTCCCACACCTGCCACCCGCTCGGCGGGATCCCCGTGGATGCAGCCGGAACGCTCGGCGAGATGGCGCGGCTGCACGACCTCAGCATCGTGCTCCAACCCGATCCGGCCGTAAGCTCGTTCGACAACGACGTGCCCGGCGAAATCCTGTTCCAGGCGGGCGGCCCGGTGCTGTTCCTGCCCTATACCTTCAGCGGGGCATTCAAGGCGAACCGGATCGGCATCTGCTGGGACGGCAGCCGCCTCGCTGCCCGCGCGATGCGCGACGCAGCCCCGTTCCTGGCCCGCGCCAGGGAGATCGTGATCATCACGATCAACGAAGCCGATTCCGCGTGCGGCGAAGCCTCAGCGACCAATCTGGCCAGACATCTCGGCCGGCGCGGGCTCTCGACCCGCGCAGTCGGCCTGTCGGCCGCACGCGCCGACATCCAGCCCACCATCCTGTCGCTGACGGCCGATGAGCGCCTCGATCTTCTGGTGATGGGCGGCTACGGCCATTCCCGATTGCAGGAGCGTTTTCTCGGCGGCGTCACCCGCTCCATGCTGGACGCCATGACGGTTCCGACGCTGATGTCGCATTGAGCGAGATGATCGGCGGAGCGATCAAACTCCCTTGTCGTTCGGATTGGCGACCGCGTCCTTGAGCGGCACCGGCATCGGAAAGTTCAGGTTCACGTTCTTGGGCGGAACGGGTTTTGTGAACCATTTCGCATAGAGCTCCGCAAATTCGCCGCTCTTCATCATCGTAACCAGCGTCTTGTCGACCAATGCCTTGAACTCCGGATCGCCCTTGCGGATGATCAGCCCATAAGGCTCGGTGCGCAGGCTATCGTCGATGATCCGCCAGTTGTCCGGCGTCGGACTGCCCGCGATGAGCCCCGCGAGCAGGATGTCGTCCATGACGAAGGCGTCGCTGCGACCGGTCGTGAGCGCGAGAAACGATGCGGCGTGGTGGGGACAGCACCTGCTTCACCTCAAACTTCTTCTCCTGGCTGCGTGCCAGCAGTAGGGCAATCGACGTCGAGCCTGTGGTCAGCGCGACTGCCTTGTCCTTCAGGTCCTCGAATGACTTGATCGGCGCGTCCTTCCGGACCACTGCGCGAATGCTCGAGACGAAAATGGTGTTGCTGAAGGCCACCACCTTCTGACGCTCCAGCGTGTTGGTAGCGGGACCACAGACGATGTCGATGGTCCCGTTCTCGATCAGCGGAATCTGCGTGCTGAGCTGGATCGGCTGCAGCTTGGTCTGCAGCGCCGGGAGCTTCAGCTCCTCCTTCACTGCGTCGACGATGCGCGCGCAGAGGTCCATCGCGAAACCAACCGGCCTCTGGTTGCCGTCGAGATAGGAGAACGGGACCGAAACATCGCGATGCCCGAGGCGAATCTCGCCGACCTCCTTGATCTTGGCCAGCGTCCCACCCGGCGTTTGAGCCTCCGCTGGCGCCACGACCGCAGCCAAAACCATCAGCGAAAACAACGACCCTTTCATGGCCCTACTCCTGCAATGGATACAATCACTCGATATTTTATACACACTATTGCATAATCTACAAAGTGATTTTATACAATCTGGCCAGCCAACTGCGACGGGATGCCGGATGAAATCGGAAGCCGCGACAAAACAACGGAGTGGCGGCAGTCACGGCTCCGCACCTGACGCCGTGCGCGAGGCGCTGCGGCGTGCGATCAGCGCGGGCGAGCTGGCGCCCGGCCTTCAGCTCCGGCAAGACGAGCTTGCCGAAAAATTCGGCACCAGCCGCATCCCCGTCAGGGAAGCATTGCGGCAGCTTGAGGCGGAAGGCTTCGTGACGTTCCTGCCCAACCGGGGAGCGGTCGTCTCCGATCTCTCCGTCGACGAAGTCGTGGAGTTGCTTGAGATCCGCATTGCGCTCGAATGCCACGCATTGCGCCTTGCCATCCCCGCGATGAGCGACATCGATCACGACGACGCAAAAATGATCCTGCGCTCCTACGACGACGAGCCCGATCCGGAAAAATGGGGCGCGTTCAACTGGCGTTTCCACAAGGCGCTCTACGCGCCCTGCAATCGCCCTCGCTTGCTTGCGATGATCGAGGCCAATTACGGCCACGTGAGCCGCTTCACGCGCACCCTCGTGTCGCGGGCGACCGGAAAGGATCGACCGCAACGCGAGCATTATCAACTGCTCGAATATTGCCGCGACGGCGAAGTCGAGAAGGCCGTGCGCCTGTTGCGCGAGCACGTCGTGCAGACGCAGAAGACGCTGCGATCGGCACAACGTCATGCGTCGCGGGACGAGACCGACTGATCGGGAAACCGATCACGCCACCGATTGAGGAGACTACTCTTGAAGACGAACGACGTCGAAATCCTGGTGATCGGCGCGGGCATGGCGGGCCTTGCCACAGCCTATTACCTCGCCGTCGAGCACAAGCGCTCGCGCCTCCTGATCGTGGATGAAGGTCAACCGATGGCGCTGACGTCGGCGCAGTCCGGCGAGAACTATCGCAACTGGTGGCCGCATCCGACGATGGCGGCGTTTACCGACCACAGCACGGACCTGATGGAGGACATCGCGCGCCGTACCGATAACCGCATCCACATGACGCGGCGCGGCTATCTGCTCGTGACGCGCGATGAAAAGCCGGACGAGCTTCTCCGTCAATTGGATGCCGGCTACGGCGCCTCGTCCGCAAGACTGATCCGCCAGCACGAGGGCTCCAGCCAGACCTATTCGCCGCCGCTGTCCGCGGACTGGCAGACCGCGCCCGACGGTGTCGATGTGCTGCGCGGCCGCGATTTCATCCGGCGCTATTATCCGGCCTTCGACAACCAGATCGCGACCGCGCTTCACATCCGCCGGGCCGGCGACATCAGCGGTCAGCAGCTCGGCCAGTACATGCTCGAGACGATGCGCCCGCTGGGCGCCCAGTTTCAGCAGGCGCGCGTGGTCGGCATCGCCAGGACGGACCGGTTTCTGGTGGATGTCGTCGCCGACGGCGAGCGCCAGGGCATCAAGGCCGATATCATCGTCAATGCGGCGGGACCATTTGCCTCGCATATCTCGGCGATGCATGGCGAGAAGCTGCCGATGCACAATGTCCTTCAGCAGAAGATCGCTTTCGTCGATCGCGATCGCGCCGTCGATCGCAAGATGCCGTTTGCGATTGATCTCGACGGCCAGACGCTCGCCTGGTCACCCGAGGAACGCGAGGCGCTGGCAGCTGCGCCCGAGTTGGCCCGGTTGCTGGCGCCTATGCCCGGCAGCATTCACTGCCGCCCGGACGGCGGGGATCACGGCCAATGGATCAAGCTTGGCTGGGCGTTCAATTCGGAACCGTCCGAACCCACCCGCGAGCCAGAACTCAATCCGTACTTCCCGGAAATCGTGTTGCGCGCCGCCAGCCGCCTCCAGCCCGCACTCAGGCAATATCTCGGTGCCCTGCCACGCGACCGGATCCATTACGGCGGCTTTTATCCAATGACGAAGGAAAACTGGCCGCTGATCGGTCCGGCCAGGACGCCGGGCGTGTTCCTGACAGCTGCGCTGTCCGGTTATGGAACGATGTCAGCCTGCGCGGCCGGCGATCTCTGCGCGCGGGCCGTGGTGGGTGCTGCCTCACCGTCCTTCGCAAGTGTTCTCTCGCTCGCGCGTTACGAGAACAAGGTGCTGATGGACGAGCTCAAAAGCGCCGAAAGCCGCGGCCTGCTTTGATCATCCAGGATCTCTACGCCCTCACGCCGCGGCAGGCGTCTTCCATGCCACGGCTTCGGCGACGTCCTCGTCGCCTTGTGCATTGCACGCGTCAAAGTGCGCCTTGAGCTCGACTTCCGCGAGATATTCGAAATGTTCGGCCTGGCCGAGGAGCTGCCAGTTCTGGAGCGGCCGGTAAGCGGCCTGCTGGCGACAGAGGGACGCCAGCGCGCGGTAGCGACGTACGTTCTCCATGAGACCCTCCCTCGCATTCACACAGTATATTGCCTCGATTTGCGTCAGGGCGATGGCGGTCATGCAAAAGTTTTGCTGCGCGCACCCTAACCTCAGCCAATTCTAGGAAATGCGTGGGGCAGCCAAAGTTCCATCGGCGCGGCCCCGCGCTCCGAATTTCCGCCGCGACACCGCCAAGGCTAGGCGTAGAGGCGGCGCTCGACGGTCACGCCGACGAGGTCGAGATAGCGCTCGATCAGATCGGGCTGGCCGACCAGATAGCCCTGCATCTCCTCGCAGGCCTCGCGCGCCAGGAAGGCGCGCTGCGCTTCCGTCTCCACACCTTCGGCGATGACCGGGATATTCAAGGCGTGCGCGAGACTCAGGACCGCACGAACGATCTCGCCCGATTGCGGCGTCGCCTCGAGATTGGAGATGAAGCTGCGATCGATCTTGATCTTGTCGAATGGAAACGACTGCAGATAGGACAGCGAAGAATAGCCGGTGCCGAAATCGTCCATCGCGATGCGGATGCCGAGCGCCTTGAGCCGCCGCAGCAGATCGAGTGCGCGGTTGAAATCACCGATCAGCACGCCCTCGGTGATCTCGACCTCGAGCCGCGTCGGCGCGAGCCCCGTTTCCTGCAGGATCTGGTGGATCGACCGTTCGAGATCGCCCGCCTGGAATTGGACCGGAGACAGATTGACCGCGACCTGCAACGACCTCGGCCATGAGGCCGCCTCGCGACATGCTTCGCGCAAGACCCACTCGCCGATCTGGATGATCAATCCATTCTCCTCGGCGAGCGGAATGAACTGGTCCGGCGGCACGAAGCCCCGCGTCGGATGATTCCAGCGCAGCAGCGCCTCGAAGCCGATGACTTCGCCCTCCATGCGCGCCTGCGGCTGGAAATAGACCAGGAGCTCGTGCTGCTCCAGCGCCCGTCGCAGATCGTGCTGCAACAGCCTGCGGTCGCGCAGCTCCTGGTCCATCACGGTTTCGAAGCATCGGACCCTGCCCCTGCCCTCCCGTTTGGCGCGATAGAGCGCGGAATCGGCGTTGGCAAGCAGCGTGGCGGCATTCACGCCGTCATCCGGATAGAACGCGATGCCGACGCTGAGGCCCACATGGGAGAGATAGTCGTCGACCTCGAGCTCGCTGCCGATGGTCTCGACCAGCCGCTCAGCGAGCGCCAGCACGTCCTCGCGGCTGATATCGGCGGGCATCAGGATCATGAACTCGTCGCCGCCGATGCGGGCGACGAAAGCGCCGTCGGCTTCGGCGGCAAGTCGATCGGCTGCCGCCCGCATCAGCATGTCGCCGACGGGGTGACCGAACACGTCGTTGACTTCCTTGAAGCGGTCGAGATCGAGGCTGAGCACGGCAAAGCTGGTCGACGCCTCCTGCGCCCGCTCCAATCGCTCGTCCAGCGCGACGTTGAAGGCACTGCGGTTCGGCAGATCGGTCAGCACGTCATGATGCGCAAGGTGGCTGATCCGTTCCTGGGTGGTGATACGCTCCGTGACGTCCTCGATCACGCCAACCAGATATTGCGGTTCCCCGTCGGTATCCTTGATCAGCATCTTGCGTGAATTGACGACACGGCCGCGGCCTTTGACGCCCACTTCGAGCAGATGCTCCTCGAGGAACATCGGCATGCCGCTGGCAACCACGCGTCGATCCTGCTCATAGACCACGCGGGCGACGTCGGCCGGGAAAATCTCTTCGGGTGTTCGGCCCAGCATCTGTTCGCGCGGCATGCCGTAATAGTCTTCCCCGGCGCGGTTGAGCAGGATGTAGCGCGAACTCTTCGCGCATTTCGCGAAGACGGCAATCGGAATGTTTTCGACGATGCTATCGAGGAATTCCTGGGTCCGCAGCAGATCTTGCTCGACCTCATCCTGCGTGTGCGCGCGTGCCTCGATCATCCGCTGGCGGTCGCGATCGCTGGTCTCATAGGCAGCGCTGACGAGTTCACCCAGCCTCACGACGTCGACCTGTCCGGCCGCATCGGTGGCGCAGCGAAGCTGCTCGGCGAACAAGCGATGCATGCTCATGGCATCGCCTCGCGCCGCGCGCGGGCCTCATGCCCGCCAATGTGCTGGATCCGCATCCCCGCGCTCTCTCGCGTTCCTCGACCGCAAACTGCGACGCCCAGCATTGCGCGGGGGTTAACCGAATCTTCGTGTCAAACCTGTTGGTTACTCAGGCCTGAAAAGCTTGATAACTTTTATCGCGCTAACTCCGTAGATCCCCGGAGAAAGTGCCGCGCCTTGGGACAGGCGCGTCGTTCTTCCGATGCTCACGCCTCCCGTAGTCTATCGGATACGGCCTCCGTCGCTTACGCGCATCCGCTGCGCAGAACTGTCCTGCAACTTGGGAACTCGGCCGGCCTCAGCGGCGGTGCGAATGGCCGCAATATTGACTGCGTATTCGGCCGCGCTCTTGCCGCGAAACACGGCGGAACCGGCCACAAGCGTGTCGGCGCCCGCCGCAGCCACGGCTGCAGCATTATCGCGCGTGACACCGCCGTCGACCTCGAGCCGGATCGGCCGGCCGCCGATCATGGCCTTGATCCGAGCGATCTTCTCCAGCTGGGAGTCGAGAAAGGACTGGCCGCCAAAGCCGGGATTGACCGTCATCACCAGCACGAGGTCGAGACGATCGAGCACATATTCGATGGCGCTCTCCGGCGTCGCGGGACACAGGCTCACACCGGCCTTCTTGCCGAGCGCGCGGATCGCCTGGAGCGAGCGGTCGAGATGCGGGCCAGCTTCGGCATGAACAGTTATGACATCGGCGCCGGCTTTCGCAAACGTCTCGAGATAGGCGTCGGCCGGCGCGATCATGAGATGCACGTCGAAGACCTTCTTCGTCATCGGTCGGATTGCCTTGATGACATCGGCACCGAAACTGATGTTCGGCACGAAATGCCCGTCCATGACGTCGCAATGGATCCAGTCGGCCCCGGCCGCATCGATCGCCGCAACCTCCTCGCCGAGGTGCGCGAAATCCGCAGCCAGGATCGAAGGAGCGATAATGATCTCTCTGATCATGGCTTTGCACTCCGCGCGTCGGCGCCGCCGCTGAAGACGCGGCTTGCCAGGACGTCGATGGGATCGATGGTTTCGAGATCGGCGATGTCGAGCATGCGGTCGAGATCGGACACCAGGCGATCGGCCTGCCGCAGGCGGATGCGGTCGACGGCGTTGCGGATCGAGCGCGCATTGGAAAAGAACGGTTGGGTCCGGCGCAGCGCAATGTACTTCTCGAACGCCTCGCGCGCTGCCACCGAGAAGCGATAGCCCCGCTCCTTCAGCATCAGCTCGGCGATGACGAGCAGCTCGGCTTCGGCATAGTCCGGAAATTCGATGTGGTGCGCGATACGCGAGCGGAAGCCGGGATTGGAGGCGAAGAAGCTCGTCATGCGCTCGCCATAGCCGGCGAGGATCACGACCAGGTCCTCGCGCTGGTTCTCCATCACCTGGAGCAGGATCTCGATCGCCTCCTGGCCATAGTCACGCTCGTTGTCGGGGCGATGGAGATAATAGGCCTCGTCGATGAACAGCACGCCGCCCATCGCCTTCTTCAATATCTCCTTGGTCTTCGGCGCGGTGTGACCGATATACTGGCCGACGAGATCGTCGCGCGTCACCGAGATCACCTGCCCGCGCCGCACGAAGCCAAGGCCGTGCAGGATTTTTGCCATGCGCAACGCGACAGTCGTCTTGCCGGTGCCGGGATTGCCGGTGAACGACATGTGCAGCGTCGGCGGCGCTGATGCCAGTCCCGCACGCTGGCGCATACGTTCGATCAGCAGCAGCGATGCAATCTGGCGCACGCGGTTCTTCACCGGCTTGAGCCCGATCAGCTCCTGCTCGAGCTGCTGCAGTGTATCGGTGATCCCGGCCGCTTCGGCCTCCTTGCGGAGATCGAAGCTGGTCTCGTTGGGATCGGCGGTCGTTGCGTGCGGAACATCCAGCATGACTACCCTCGAAGAAAAGAGCTTCGCCGCGGGGGGAGCGGCGAAGCAGTGGTCCGCCAAGGAAACGGAGCAGGGAGTGCTCCGCGCGGAGGAGAACGGTTAGTGAGAGGCGTGCGCGGCCGGCTTTCGCACCGTGGTGTAGCGGATCGCGCGTCCCCCCACCTCCTGCCGCACCAGCTCGAACTCAGCTTCCTGCGGCGGCCGGTTGACGATGAACGAGATCCGCACCGACTCCCAGCCATGGTTGGAATCGAAGCCGCTGATACGGATGTAGCGATCGCCGTACACCCTACGGCACTCGGCGAGCTCCATCATCACGCCGGCGGCATCCTGGAGATCGAACATCGGCAGGCCCCACATCTCCCAATAGGTGCTGCGGGGATGCGGATCGTCGGTGAACTCGATGTTCACCGCCCAGCCGTTGGCGAGGCAGTATTGCACCTGCTTGTAGATCTGGTCGTCGGTGAGATCAGGCAGGAACGAGAAGCAGCCCTGGGTCAGTTTCATGTCAAATCTCCTCAGACGGTTTCCAGCGCCGTCGGCACGAAGTCCGGCGTGTCGGTGGACTGATAGTTGAAGGTGACGTCCTTCCAGACCTCGAGCGCCGACTTCAGCGGCGTGCAGGTTTGAGCGGCCTTGGCCAGGATCTCTGGGCCCTCGTGGACATAGTCGCGGCCCTCGTTGCGGGCGAGGATCATGGCTTCCAGCGCCACGCGGTTGGCGATCGCGCCGGCTGCAATGCCCATGGGATGGCCGATGGTGCCGCCGCCGAATTGCAGCACGACGTCCTCACCCAGGAGATCGAGCAGCTGGTGCATCTGGCCGGCATGAATGCCGCCGGAAGCGACCGGCATCATCTTGTTCAGGCTCGCCCAGGACTGGTCGAAGAAAATGCCGTGCTCGAGCCTGGTCGGGTTGAACTCCTCGCGGCAGACATCGTAGTAGCCGCGCGTGGTGTTGGGATCGCCTTCGAGCTTGCCGACCACGGTGCCGGCATGGATGTGATCGACACCGGCGAGCCGCATCCATTTGGCGATGACACGGAACGACACGCCGTGGCTCTTCTGCCGCGTATAGGTCGAGTGGCCCGCGCGATGCAGATGCAGGATCATGTCGTTGCGGCGCGCCCACTTCGCCATCGACTGGATCGCGGTGTAGCCGATCACGAGGTCGATCATGACGATGACCGAGCCGAGCTCCTTGGCGAACTCCGCGCGCTCGTACATGTCTTCCATCGTCCCCGCGGTGACGTTCAGGTAGGTGCCCTTCACCTCACCGGAGGCCGCCTGCGCGCGGTTCACCGCCTCCATGCAGTAGAGGAAGCGGTCGCGCCAGTGCATGAAGGGCTGCGAGTTGATGTTCTCGTCGTCCTTGGTGAAGTCGAGCCCGCCCTTCAGCGCCTCGTAGACGACGCGGCCGTAGTTGCGCCCCGAAAGACCGAGCTTCGGCTTGACCGTCGCACCGAGCAGCGGCCGGCCGAACTTGTCGAGCCGCTCGCGCTCGACCACGATGCCGGTCGCCGGTCCCTGGAACGTCTTCACATAGGCGACCGGGAAGCGCATGTCCTCCAGACGCAGCGCCTTGAGCGGCTTGAAGCCGAACACGTTGCCGATGATCGAGGCCGAGAGGTTGGCGATCGACCCGGGCTCGAACAGGTCGAGATCATAGGCGATGTAGGCGAAATATGAGCCCGGCGTGCCCGGCACCGGGTCGACGCGGTAGCATTTTGCGCGATATTTCTCCGCGGCGGTCAGCCGATCGGTCCACACCACGGTCCAGGTCGCGGTCGAGGATTCGCCGGCGACAGCGGCGGACGCTTCGATCGGATCGACGCCGTCCTGCGGCGTAACGCGAAACAGCGCGATGACATCGGTATCCTTTGGCGTGTATTCGGGCTCCCAATAGCCCATGCGCTTGTATTCCATCACGCCGGAGCGATAGCGCTCTTTGCCGCGGACCGTGCCTGCATGTGCGTTCATGTCTCTCTCCTGCTCTTCTCTTTGCACTCTCTGATTGACTAGGCCGCGACCGGCTCGCGGGCATCGACGCGCGGATCCAATTCGCCGGCACGGTACCGCCGCGCCATCTCGCTCATCGGAGTCACCTTGATCTTGCTTGCATGGCCCGCAGTGCCGAACTGCTCGAAACGATCGCGGCAGAGCTCGCGCATCGCATCCATCGCGGGCTTGAGGAACTTGCGCGGGTCGAACTCGGAACGCGTTTGCGCGGCGACTTTGCGGAACACCGCGGTCATCGCGAGACGGCAATCGGTGTCGATGTTGACCTTGCGCACGCCGCTTCGGATGCCGCGGACGATCTCCTCCACCGGCACGCCCCAGGTCTGCGGCATCTCACCGCCGAACTGGTTGAACATATCCTGCAGCGGCTGCGGCACGGACGAGGAGCCGTGCATCACGAGATGCGTATTCGGCAGCCGGCGGTGAATTTCCTCGACAACCCGCATCGCCAGGATGTCGCCATCAGGCTTGCGGCTGAACTTGTAGGCGCCGTGCGAGGTGCCCATCGCGATCGCGAGCGCATCGACCTTGGTGGCGCGAACGAAGTCGACCGCCTGGTCGGGATCGGTCAGTAACTGATCGTGGCTGACTTTGCCTTCGACGCCGTGACCGTCCTCCTGCTCGCCGCCGCCATGTTCCAGCGAGCCGAGCACGCCGAGCTCGCCTTCGACGGACGCGCCGACCCAATGGGCGAGATCGACGACGCGGCGGGTGATCGCGACGTTGTAGTCATAGTCGGCCGCCGTCTTGGCGTCGGCTTTCAGCGAGCCGTCCATCATCACCGACGTGAAGCCATGGGCGATGGCGGACGCGCAGGTCGCCTCGTCATTGCCGTGGTCCTGGTGCATGCAGAGGGGGATGTCGGGATAGGTCCGCTCCAGCGCATCGATCATGTGCGAGAGCATGAGATCGCCAGCGTAGCTGCGCGCACCGCGGGAGGCCTGGATAATGACGGGCGCGTCGACCTCGGCCGCCGCCTGCATGATCGCGATGCCCTGCTCCATGTTGTTGATGTTGAAGGCCGGCACCGCGTAGCCGTGGGACGCGGCGTGATCCAGCAATTGTCGAAGGGTAATGCGTGCCAAGGCGGTTCTCCGTTTCTCGTCTTGCGTCAGCTCAGATCAGCCGGCCCATCGCAACGGCGGTATCGGCCATGCGGTTGGAAAAGCCCCACTCGTTGTCGTACCAGCTCATCACCCGCACCAGATCTCCGTCCATGACCTTGGTCTGGTCGAGATGGACGATGCTGGACCGCGGATCGTGGTTGAAGTCGGTAGACACGTTGGGCGCGTCCGTGGCTCCGAGGATGCCCTTCAGCCGTCCACCGGCGGCAGCCTGGACCGCGTCATTGATTTCCTTCGCGCTCGTTGGGCGCCTGGCGACGAACTTGAAGTCGACCACCGAGACATTCGGCGTCGGCACGCGGATCGCGACACCGTCGAGCCTGCCCTTCAGCTCCGGCAGCACCAGCCCGACGGCCTTGGCCGCGCCCGTCGAGGTGGGGATCATCGACAGCGCCGCGGCGCGGGCGCGATAGAGATCCTTGTGGAAGGTATCGAGCGTCGGCTGATCGCCGGTGTAGGAATGGATCGTAGTCATGAAACCTTTCTCGATGCCGACGGCCTCGTCCAGGACCTGCGCGAGCGGTGCGAGGCAGTTGGTCGAGCACGAGGCGTTGGAAACCACGATGTGGCCATCGGTCAGCTTGAGATGGTTGACGCCGAACACGACGGTGAGGTCGACCTCGCTTGCCGGCGCCGAAACCAGCACGCGCTTCGCGCCGGCCTCGAGATGCGCAGCGGCCTTCTCGCGCGAGGTGAACAATCCGGTGCACTCCAATGCGATATCGACGCCGAGCGCGCGGTGCGGCAGTTGCGCGGGATCCCGGATCGCCGTGACCTTGATTGGACCGCCGCCGACGTCGATCGTATCGCCGTCGACCTTGACCTCTCCGGGAAACCGGCCGTGGACCGAGTCAAATCGCAGCAGATGCGCATTGGTCTCGACTGAACCGAGATCATTGATCGCGACCACTTCGACGTCGTTGCGGCGGGACTCTGCGATCGCGCGCAGCACGTTGCGACCGATCCGGCCAAATCCGTTGATGGCGACACGCAGGCTCATGCTGATTTTCCCTCGTTCCGACGTGCGACCGAGCGCCTGGCCGCTTCCGCAATGCTTTGCGGCGTGATGCCGAATTCGCGATACAGCACAGGTGCCGGCGCCGAGGCGCCGAAGCCGCGCATGCCGACGAATTCGCCGTCAGTCCCGATCCAGCGCGCCCAATCGCCCCGCACGGCGGCCTCGATCCCGACGCGCGGCGCGGTACCGAGAACAGCGGCGCGGTAGTCCTCCGGCTGCTCCTCGAACAGTTCGAAGCATGGCGCCGAAACCACGGCCGCGCGGATGTGCTCGGTCGCGAGCAGACGCGCGGCCTCCAGCGCGATCGACACTTCCGAGCCCGTTGCCATCAGCGTGACATCACGTCCGCCATCGGGCGAGACGATCAGATAGGCGCCACGTGCGACGCGGTTCCTGCCGCGCACGTCGCTGCGGAAGGTCGGCAGCGCCTGACGCGACAGGCACAGCACGGACGGACGATCCTCGGCCTCGAGCGCGCAGTCCCAGGCCTCCAGCGTTTCCACCGCATCGGCGGGGCGGAACACCAGAAGGTTCGGAATCACCCTCAGCGCGGCGAGATGCTCGACCGGCTGGTGCGTCGGGCCGTCCTCGCCGAGGCCGATGGAGTCGTGGGTCATCACGTAGATGACGCGCAGCCGCATCAGGGCCGCAAGGCGGATCGCCGGCCGGCTGTAGTCGGAGAAGGCGAGGAAGGTGCCGCCATAGGGGATGAAGCCGCCATGCAGCGCGAGGCCATTCATCGCGGCGGCCATTCCGTGCTCGCGAATGCCGTAGTGGATGTAGTCGCCGGCGAACGCCCCGCGCGCGACGGGGACTTGCGCCTTGGCGTGCGTGAGGTTCGAATGCGTCAGGTCGGCCGAGCCGCCGACCAGGCCGGGAATCGTCCCGGCGATGCCGTCGAGCACCTGTTGCGAAGCCTGGCGCGTTGCGACCTTCGGGCGCTCGGTGGCAAAGCGCTCGCGCAATTTCGCCGAGGCCTGGGCATAGGCGTTCGGCAGGGCAACGGTCTTGCCCTCGATGAACAGATCGCGCTGCTCCGGCGTCGCGCATTCATAGCGATCGAGCCAGGCGAGACGTGCAACTTGACCACGCTGTCCGATCATCCGCCACGCCTTCGCGATGGGCATCGGCACCACGAAGGGCTGATAGTCCCAGCCCAGCGTCCGGCGCGCCGCCGTCGTCTGCTCGGTGCCGAGCGGAGCCCCATGCGCCTTCTCGGTGCCCTGGCGGTCCGGAGCGCCATAGCCGATGATGGTGCGACAGGCGATCAGTGACGGTTTTGTCGTTTCACGCTCTTCCGCAATCGCCTGTGCAATGGCTTCGGGATCGTGGCCGTCGATGCGACGCACGGACCAGCCGGAGGCCGCAAAGCGCGCGAGCTGGTCATCGGAGGTCGCCAGCGACGTCGGCCCGTCGATGGAGATACCGTTGTCGTCGAACAGGACGATCAGGCGCGAGAGCTGGAGATGACCCGCGAGCGAGATCGCCTCCTGGCTGATGCCTTCCATCAGGCAACCGTCGCCGGCGATCACATAGGTGAAGTGATCGACGAGGCCGTCGCCATGCCGCGCATTGGCCATGCGCTCGGCAAGCGCCATGCCGACGGCGGTCGCAATCCCCTGCCCGAGCGGACCGGTCGTGGTCTCGACACCTGGCGTATGGCCATATTCGGGATGACCCGGCGTCTTCGAGCCCCACTGCCGGAACGCCTTGATGTCCTCGAGGCTGACATCGCCACCGGTCAGATGCAGCAGCGCATAGAGCAGCATGGAGCCGTGGCCGGCCGAGAGCACGAAGCGGTCGCGATCCGGCCAGTTCGGATGCGCCGAGTCGAACTTCAGGAATCGCGAGAACAGTACGGTCGCAACGTCGGCCATGCCCATGGGCAGGCCGGGATGGCCGGACTGCGAGGTCTCGATGGCGTCGACCGCGAGGAAGCGGACGGCGTTGGCGAGATCGTTGTGCGCGACTGCGTAGAGGTCGGCTTCGGCATGAACCGAGATGTTCATCAGGTCCTCCCGTTGTTGGAAATGCGGATCATTTCAGGCTCCGCTTACGTTCGATCAGCTGCATGATCAGCGGCGTCAGGATCAGCTGCATGGCGAGATCGAGCTTCGCGCCCGGACACACGATCGAATTCGCACGCGACATCCAGCTGTGCGGCAGCATCGAGAGCAGATAGGGGAAGTCGATACCGCGCGGATTCTTGAAGCGGATCACGACCATCGATTCGTCCGGCGTCGGGATCCAGCGCGCGATGAAGGGATTGGAGGTATCCACCGTCGGCACGCGCTGGAAGTTGATGTCGGTCTCGGTGAACTGCGGGCAGATGTAGTGGATGTAGTCGGGCATCCGCCGCAGGATGGTGTCGGTGACGGCCTCGGTCGAATAGCCGCGCGCGCTGCGGTCGCGGTGCAGCTTCTGGATCCATTCGAGATTGATGACGGGCACGACGCCGATCTTGAGATCGGCATAGCGCGCGACATTCACCTTATCCGTGACCACGGCGCCGTGCAGCCCTTCGTAGAACAGCAAGTCGGAGTTCTCCGGCAGCCGTTCCCAGTCGGTGAAGGTGCCGGGCGCTGCACCATGCAGCGCGGATTCCTCGGCGTCGTGGACGTAATGCCGCGTCACCGCCGTGCCGGTCTCGCCATAGTCGCGAAAGGCGCGCTCCAGCTCCTCGAACAAATTGGTCTCGGGGCTGAAATGGCTGAAATGCTTATTGCCGCGCTCGGCCTCCCTGGCCATCTGCTCGCGCATCTCAGCGCGGTCGTAGCGATGGAAGGCGTCGCCCTCGATGTAGACGGCGTTAACCTTCTCGCGGAAGAATATCTGCTCGAAGGTCTTCTTGACCGAGGTGGTGCCGGCGCCGGAGGAGCCGGTGATGGAGATGATCGGGTGCTTCCTGGACATGCGTCACCTCGCTCAGAGTCGGAAGAATCCGCGCCGCGCGAACAGTGGCGCGGAGACGCTGGCGACCAGCAGCGGATCGCAATGTAATTCCTCGACGCGCCGCACCTCGTTGCTCGAACCCATGATCAGCGGCACGCGCTGGTGCAGGCTTTGCGCCGACAGCTCGAGGATGCGCTCGTGCCCGGTCGAGGCCGAGCCGCCGGCCTGCTCGATGATGTAAGCCATCGGGTGCGCCTCGTAGGTCAGGCGCAGACGGCCGTCGCCATAGCCGGGACGCGCGTCCGAGGGATAGAGGAACACGCCGCCGCGGGTGAGGATGCGATAGGCCTCCGCGACCAGCGAGCCGATCCAGCGCATGTTGAAATCGTGGTTGGCGGGCCCTTCGACACCGGCGAGGCATTCGTCGATGAAGGCGCGCACTGGCGGATCCCAGTGCCGGCGATTGGATGCGTTGATCGCGAACTCCTCGCCGGCCTCGGAGATCTGCACGCTGCTGCGCGCGAGGCGGAAGCAGCCCGCCTTACGGTCAAGCGTGAAGATGTCGACACCCTCGCCGAGCGTCAGCACCAGCGAGGTCTGCGGGCCGTAGGTGACAAAGCCCGCCGCAAGCTGCGCCGAGCCGCGCTGGTGGAAGGCGAGTGAAATATCGTCCGGCGCCGGCAGGATCGAGAAAATCGTGCCGACGGTCATGTTGATGTCGATGTTGGAGGAGCCGTCGAGCGGATCGATCGCGATGCAGATGCGGCCGTCGCGGTCGATGATCTGCGCCTCACGCATCTCCTCCGACGCCAGCGCCGCGATCGACAGCCTGCCAAGGCAGCGGCGCAGGATCGCGTCCGCCTGGACGTCAAGATTGCGCTGGAGATCGCCGTCGCTGTTGCGGCCCGTCGTCAGGCCCGAGGCGTCGGCGAGATCACCGGAGGCAATGAGATCGGCGATCTCGATCGCCGCCGTCGCGATGGCATCGACTGCGGCCGCCACGGCGAGCGCATGGGGTGCGGTTTCCGAATACCGCTGAAGGTGGTCGTCCAGCCTGAGTTGCCCGGTCATCTGCGTCCATCCCCTTGCTGGCGCCGCATCCATTTTCCTCCCCGTGGAGGTCGATGCGGTCAGTCCCAGCACAACGAGATTGACAGGGCCGGCTTAATAAGGAAAATTTCTATTCATAATGAGCGCCAAAGAATTTTCTTATAATGGCCCTGGCCATGCAGCGGCCCAGCTCCGGCATCTGACGATCCGGCAGCTTCGCTCTCTCGCGGCGCTTTCGGCCAAGGGCAGCGTCACGGCGGCCTCGGGCCAACTCGGGCTGACGCAGCCCGCCGTGACCCAGCAGCTCCGGCAGCTTCAGGATCTCGCCGGCCTGCCGCTGGTACAGCGGACCGGCGACGGCATGCTGCTGACGGAGGCGGGCAAGGAGGTGCTGGCGCTCGCCGAGCGCGTCGAGGCCGCCATCATGGACTGCCAGGGCGCGCTCGACCTGCTTGCGGGACGGACCGGTGGCACGGTGCATCTCGGGGCTGTTTCGACTGCAAAATATTTCGTGCCGCATGCGATCGCGGCGTTCTCCAAGCGGCATCCCAAGATCGAGATCAAGCTCACCATCGGCAATCGCGAGGAGATCCGCGAGGCCATGCACGGCTACGACCTCGATTTCGCCGTGATGGGTCGGCCACCGGCCGACGTCACGGTCGACGTCCGTCAGCTCGGACGCAATCCGCACATCATCGTCGCGCGCAAGGGACACTGGCTGGAGAAGGATTCCGGCCTCAACCTGACCGATCTCGTGCACGAGACCTTCCTCACCCGCGAGCCCGGCTCGGGCACGCGGACGCTGATGGAAGGCATGTTCCAGAAATCCGATCTCGAGCCGATCATCGGCATGGAGATGAGCAGCAACGAGACCATCAAGCAGGCCGTGATCGCCGGGCTCGGCATCGCCTTCATCTCGGCCCACACCGTGGCGCACGAGCTTGCCGAGGGCCGGCTCATCGTGCTCGACGTCGCCGGCCTGCCGATCGTCCGGCAATGGTACGTGATCCGCCGCAGCGACAAGGTGCTGCTGCCGCCGGCGCAGGCGATGTTCGATTTTCTGGGGTCCGAGGGCTCGAATTATCTGCCTGACGTGCCCGACTTCGGTGAGCGATAGCCGGCCGACGTTCAGGCCATCAGCTTCATCGCGACCGTCGCCGCCAGAATGACGATGATCTGGAGCAGACGCTCCGTCGTGAAGATGCGGTTGAAGGTGGTCATCGCTTGCCCCGGCCGGCGTGAAGGAGATCTGGACGGACGCGTTGCTAGCACAGGCGGGCCGCGACGCAACTCCGTAGTCGCCAGGGGTCCTGATTGCCGTCAGTTTCGCTGCGAGGGGACCACACGTCACGCCTTTCCCGACATACGATCGATCCACCATGCAAGATCGCGCGCTGCACCCTGCTCGAATCCGATCACCGGCACGTCCACAGTCACACTGCGCAGGCGGCGGACGTCGGCGGCGATGATCGGCTCCGCGTCGACACCGGTTGCGGCGATGGCGCCGAACCGGATCAGATGCCGTGCCTCGAGGCGATCGGCGACATGCTCGATCACGCTGCGCAGGCTGCGCGGCTCGCCACTGCCGAGATTGACCGCGCCGGTCAGATCGCTGTCAAGCACGGCGACGATCATCTGCGCGAGGTCCTCGACATAGACGAAGTCGCGCAGCTGCCCGCCATGCGAACAGTCGAAGCTTTGTCCTGCGCGAAGATGCCGGATCAGCGAAGGGATGAGACGCGCCTCCGGCTCATGCGGGCCGAACGGAAAGAACACACGGCCCCAGGCAGCGCCGGCGGCGATGTAGGCTTCGGCCGCGCTGAGCTTTGCCTGTCCATACAGTGTGGTCGGGCGACATTGGCTCGTGCGCTCATCGCACAAGCCGGTCTGCGGTCCGTATTCGAGACAGCTTCCGATCCCGAGGATCCGGCTGGTCCCGCAAGCTCGGGCGCGCGCGAGGAGCTCGATGCTCGCCTGCGCCCAGAGCCGGTTGACGGGATCCTCACGATAGCGGCCCGGCCGCGCTTCCCAGGCGAGATGAACAAGATGCGTCGGGCGCAACGCGGACAGCGCCTGCACACGGCCGGCTTCGGTGAGGAGGTCGGCTGCGTGCCACGTCACGTCGGCGATTGCCGGCCGAGCCGAGCGCGCGACGCCATGAACCTCGAAGCCGCGACCGGCCAGTGCAGGCACGAGCGCACGGCCGAGGAATCCAGACGCGCCCGTGACCAGCACCCGCTTCATGCGAGGTAAGGCAGCGCGCGATCGCGCGCGGACAGGATTGGGTCGGGGAGCGGCCAGGCGATTGCCAGCGACGGATCATCCCAGCGAATGCCGGCCGCGCCCTGCGCCTCGTAAGGCACATCGATGAAATACATCAGCTCGGTCCGATCGACGAGCGTCTGGAAGCCATGCGCGCATCCGGCGGGAATGAACACGGCATTGTGCCGATCGGCGGCGAGCTCGACCGAACACCATTGCCCATAGGTCGGCAGCGACCGGCGCAGATCGACGATCACGTCGAAGGCGCGGCCGGCAACGCAACGCACCAGCTTGGCCTCCGGCCGGCCCGCCTGGTAGTGCAGGCCGCGCAGGGTGCCGGCGCGCTCGTTGCGGGACAGGCTATGTTGCGCGAAATGCGTCGGCAGGCCCTGTGCCGCGAAGGCCTCGGCGTCGAACAGCCGCGCGAAGAATCCGCGCGCGTCGGTCTCCGCCTCGATCTCGATTGCAATGGCGCCAGGCAGGGCCAATGGCGTGAACTTCATCTCGGACCTCCGCGCGGCAATGCTGCGCACGCCGCCATTGCGAACGTCCGTTCACCAAAATGCCTTTTCGGTTGCATCATGCGCAACGTTAACGGAATTTGCGGGGCTTGAGGGAATTCACTAACAGCCGTGGCACGATGGTACAACGGGACGATCCGTTCATGGACAGGCATCGATGCCGCTTCTGCGCGGAGGAGCTCGACGAGACCTTCGTCGATCTCGGCCTGTCGCCTTTGGCGAATTCCTTCGTGCCCAAGGAGCGGGAAGACGCCACCGAGCCGACTTATCCGCTGCATGCACGTGTCTGCCGGGCCTGCGGGCTGGTCCAGCTGCCGCAATTCGAGCCTGCGGCCAACATCTTCGATCAGTATCTCTACTACTCGTCCTATTCCGAGAGCTGGCTGCGCCATTCGGAGCGCTATGCCGCGGAGATGATCGCGCGTGCGAAGCTCGGAGCAACATCCGAGGTGATCGAGATCGCCAGCAATGACGGATATCTCCTGCAATTTTTTCGGCGCGCCGGCATCGGCGCGCTGGGTATCGAGCCGGCCAGCGGCCCCGCAGCGGTCGCAATCGCCAAGGGCATCCCGACCCGGACCTGCTATTTCGGCCGCGACGTGGCGACCGCACTGCGGGCCGAAGGTCACAGGCCCGACCTGATCGTCGCCAACAACGTGCTGCCGCACGTCGCCGACATCAACGATTTCGTCGCGGGATTGCGCATTCTCTTGCCCGACAGCGGGCGCGTTACGCTGGAGCTGCCGCATCTTCTGCATCTGATCGAAGGCATCCAGTTCGATACGATCTATCACGAGCATCTGTCGTACTTCTCGCTCGCGACCCTCGAGACGGTTTTTCGTGCACACGGCTTGCGCGTCTTCGATGTGGATGAATTGCCGACGCATGGCGGCTCGCTGCGTCTGCACGTCTGCACCGAAGCTGCGCCTCGGAGCCCCTCGCCCGCGCTCGAGAGATTGCGCCGGCGTGAGGCGGTGGCGGGCATCGACCAACCTGCGACCTATCGTGATTTTCGGCGTAAGGTAACGGCGAAGCGCGAGATGGTCCGCGACTTTCTCGAAGCGGCGCGGCGCGCGGGCAAGACTGTGCTGGCCTATGGCGCGCCCGCGAAGGGCAACACGCTGCTCAATTATTGCGACGTCACGCGCGAGCTGATCCCGTTCACCGTGGACCGCAATCCGCACAAGCAGGGCATGCTGCTTCCGGGAACGCATCTCCCGATCCGCGATCCCGCCGCTCTGATGGCGGCCAGGCCCGACTACGTCTTCATCCTGCCCTGGAATCTGAAGGACGAGATCATCGCCCAGCTGTCGGAGGTTCGTAGCTGGGGCGGGCAGTTCGTGGCACCAGCGCCGGATCTGACGATCGTGTCGTGATCGATGGTTAGCGATCAGGCAGCGAGCGGCGCCGAGTAGTCCACGCGCGCCGCGAAATAGGCTTCCAGCTCCGACAGCGCCCGCGCTTCCCAATCCCTCGCCTGCTCCAGCAGCGACCAGCTCTGGCCCGGGCGGAATGCGGCGGTCTGGCGATAGAGCGATGCAATGCCGCGGTAGCGGCGCACGTTCTCCAAGATGGCGTGACCAGTGATTTGGCCGTTCATGTCCGAAAACTCCCTCGTCATTCCCGGGGGAGAAACTGCGGCCAAATCTTTTTCGAAAAGTTAGCGGCGCGCGGCAAGCTCGCGGATGGTTGCCGAACTGTTGCGCGCGCGCAACGCGCATGGTCGTGCACGGCCGATCTATTGCGGATTTGCTGCCGCACTCTCGTCCGAGCGCTTCAGCCCGCCGCGGCTGACGATCGCCATCGTCTCGCGACAGAGATCGGCAAGGCCGATCACCAGCACGGCCAGAAGGCAGAACAGGTTGATGGAATCGGCGTTTGCGCCGGTCAGCGAATTGAACTGGAAGAAGGGCGGCATGAACGCCCACCACACCAGCGGAACGGTGAACAGCGCGGCGAACGACGCTGCCGGCACGCCCGCGACAAGCCCAAGCACGAAGAGGCCGGGCAGGAACGCCGCGAAATAGAGTTTTGCGCCGAGCGCGACACAGATCCCCTGAAGCACCGCCGACATCGCGACAACGACGAATCCGAGCAGAAACGCCTGCCACGACCATGGCCGTACCCGCGGTACGCCAAACAGCCCCGCACGTCTCATCAGCCTCCCCCTGCCGCCCGTTAACCAGGTCCGCTTGCGACCAAAGTACTACAGCGGCGCCCGGATCGCGAGGCGGAAATTGCGTCCTCGCGCGGTTGGTAAATGGGCCGTATCGCGCAATTCCGGCGATGCCGACGGTTACTCGGTCGCCGCATGGATCAAGCCGGCGACCGGCAGGGCAAGGCCAATGGCCGATGCCAGCGTCCACCCGCCTTGCGCGAAGGCGAAGGCGCCGAGTGCGGAGCCGGCGGCGCCGGCGGTGAAGAACGTCGCCATATAGAGCCCGTTGAGGCGGCTGCGGTGCTCGTGCCCGAGCACGAAGATGGCGCGGAAGCCGAGCACCACGTTCCCTTGAACGCCGATATCGATCGCGATCGCGGCCGCGACCAGGCAGGCTAGGTTCAGCACCGATCCGGGCGCGCCGATATGTGTGATCAGGAAACCGACGGCCGCGAGCAGCATCGCGACCAGCGTCGCGATACGGCTATGGCCGCGATCGGCGAGCCGTCCCGCGATCGGGGCCGCGAACACCCCGGCAACGCCGGCGAGCGCGAACAGCGCGATGCCGCGCTGGGTGAAGCCGAACTCGCTCGCGAGCAGCAGCGGCGCCACCGTCCAGAACAGCGTGAAGCAGCCGAACAGGCTTGCCTGGTAGAGCGCGCGGCGTCGCAGCAGCGGCGTCGTGCGCACCAACTCCGGCATCGACAGCAGCAGTTCGCCATAATGCATGCGCGCGACGGGCTTGCGCTTCGGCAACGTCATCCAGAGCACGGCTGCGAGCATGATCATCAGCGCGGCCGAGCAGAAGAACACCGCATGCCACGACAACGCCGCGGTGACGAAGCTCGACACCGGGCGCGCCAGCATGATGCCGAGCATCAGGCCCGTCGAGACATTGCCGACGACGCGGCCGCGGATGGCCTCCGGCGCCAGATGTGCGGCATAGGGAATGATGATCTGTACTGCGACCGAGCCCAACCCGATGAACAGCGCGGCGATCAGGAACGGCAGCGCATGGGTCGCGAATGCAGCGGCAAGCAATGCCGCGGCGCCGAGCGTGATGACCGAGCAGATCAGCGTGCGGTTCTCGACGAGATCGCCGAGCGGCACGATCAGCAGGAGCCCGATGCCGTAGCCGATCTGCGTCATGGTGACGATCAAGCCTGCCGCTGCGTCGGAGAGGCCGAGCGCTGCGCTGATCGGGGCGATCAGCGGCTGGGCATAATAGATGTTGGCGGCGACCATGCCACAGGCCGCGGCAAGCACGAAGGTGAGGCGATGCGACACCGCGTCCGGCCCGGGCGCGGTCTCGATCGTGGCATTCATCGTCATTCGTAGAGACTCCGTGGATAGGAAATGACTATTCCCTAATATGACAAAAATTCAGGCCAGCAGCTTCATCGCGACGCCGACGAGGCGGGTCCCGTCGAGCGGCAGGCGCGACTTGCCGACCACGCGCAGGCCCTGCGTGATGCAGATCATCAGCCGCGCGGTGTCGTCGGCCGCGACATGGCCGGGAATCGAGCCATCGGCCTGCCCCTCGCGAATGAGGCCGGCGATGAAGCTTTCGTTGGCCTTGAGTTGCGCATTGACGCGGGCGCCGACGACCGGATCGAGTGCGGACAGCTCGACCGCGCTGCCGACGACGAGGCAACCGCGCCGCCCTTCGCTGCCCTGAGAGTGCTCGACATAGGACAGCAGCACGTTGCGCAGACGCTCGCGGCCGTTTGCGCCCCGCGCCGCAGCGCTGCGCGTCTGCTCCTGGCGCAGGGTGGTGTAGCGCTCGAAGGCGGCGAGAAACACGGCATGCTTGTCGGCAAACGCCTTGTAGATGCTTCCCGTAGCCAGCCGCATCGCCACGGTGAGGTCGCCGATTGAGGTGGCATGATAACCGCGCTCGCGAAACACGCGTACCGCCCTGTCGAGCGTGGTGTCCATGTCGAACTCCCGGGGACGGCCGGGCGGGCGGACGGCGGGTTGCGGTCGGCGGACGGCTTTTTGCATTGCGGCATAATAGGGAATGGACGTTTCCGAATGAAGACACGTGGTTGTGATTGCTAGGGACGGCTGCCAAACCCGTCATCCTGAGGCGCGAGTGATGGGGCGCTGAGCGCCTCATCAGGAGCCTCGAAGGATGAGCGGCCGAGATGCAGTCGGGCCGCCGCCCTTCGAGGCTCGCCGAAGGGGCGAGCGCCTCAGGGTGACGGTGATGGATTGTCACTCGCTGCTTCCACTCGTCATTGCGAGCGCAGCGAAGCAATCCAGCATCCCTCCGCGGTAAGGCTCTGGATTGCTTCGCTACGCTCGCAATGACGGAGGACGGGCCGACAGCGCCACTCTTTCGGCTTGCATTTTGAATCGTAGACACAGTTTCACATCCTCGCGGCGCAATTCGCCCGAGCTTTTCCTGGTCACTCCACCCTCATATCCAAGAGGGCGCAGGGAAGACCGGGTGCCAGCTTGCACCCGCGATCCGCTGCGCGAAAAATGTAGCGCGAGGAGACCGCACAGCAGCATACAGGTGTAGCCAATCACTCGGCCTTCCCTGCGCGATGGTTGGACGGCTTATGCCGTGCTCTCCCGGGAGCCGAATTCCTTCTGGCCTCCCTCACCCCCGCCGAAGTCGCCGGCACCGCGCCGGTTGACGCGCATGCCGCATCCGCAAGAGTTTGACCGTAGCAACGACGGCCAGGACCACACGGTTTTGCCGTACGCACGGCTCGCCTATCGCCACAGGGTCCGACGGCGTTGTGCACGTTGCCATCGAAATACTGGCGCGACGACCCTGACAGCGCCGTTCGTCCACGCGAAGCCTCGGGCTCACGGAGAGCAATCCGCCCTGCCCTTAACTTCTCGCGCCCGACGCTGCCGCGTCCACCGCAAGCCCGGCTCCGCGATCACCACGACAATGACCGCCCCTCAAGGGTGAGCCGGGATAAAGCGACACATACGCCATTTCCGAATTTCGGTAAAGTGGAATATTTTTGTAGGGTGCGATTGACAGACGTCGACACAGGCACGCCGTAGCCCGGATGGAGCGGAAGCGTAATCCGGGAGCGGTGCCCCCGCGCAACAGCGCCCCCGGATTACGCTGCGCTCCATCCGGGCTACTGGAGAAAGAGAGCGCCTCACACCTTCGGCCGCACCGACGTTCCGTCCGCCATGGTGGCCACACCCTTGCGTTCGACGATCATCCCATAGGCCCGTGGCTGGCGGTGAATGTCGAAATTGAATGTCGTGCGCTTGTAGGAATTGCAGAGATCGAGATCGCAGCGGGCGAGCGCGATCTCGTCGCCCTTCGTCGTGCATCTCGCAACGATTTCGCCAGAGGGCGCGATGATGCAGCTGCCGCCGATGTGGTCCACACCCTCCTCGATTCCGGCCTTGGCGACGCCGACCACGAAGGTGCCGTTCTGATAGGCGCCGGCCTGCATCACCAGATGGTTGTGAAACAGCGAGAGATCGTCGTGCTCCGGTGCGGGCGGATTGTGCACCGGCGTGTTGTAGCCGATCATCACCATCTCGACGCCCTGGAGGCCCATCACCCGGTAGGTCTCGCTCCAGCGGCGGTCGTTGCAGATCGCCATGCCCATCACGCCGCCGAAGGCGCTGGTCACATCGAAACCTGCTCCGGGCTCGAAATAGCGCTTTTCCAGATGCTGAAATTTGCGCCACGGCTCGTGCTCGGCATGGCCGGGCAAATGAACCTTGCGATATTTCAGGACGATCGCGCCGCTGCGGTCGACCAGGATGGAGGTGTTGTAGCGCCTGACAGTCCCGGCTTCGACCGTCAGCTCGGCATAGCCGAGATAGAACCCGATGCCGAGCTCGCGCGCGAGGTCGAACAGGCCTTGCGTCTCCGCTCCCGGCATCTCGCGCTCGAAGAATTCGTCGATTTCGGCCTGATCCTCAAAATACCAGCGCGGAAAGAACGTGGTCAGCGCAAGCTCGGGATAGACGATCAGGTCGCAGCCGCTCGCGTGCGCCTGGCGCATCAAGGCCTTGAGTCGCGCCACGATCTCGGTCCTCGTCTCGCTTCTGGCGATCGGGCCAAGCTGGCCGGCCGCAACATTCACAAATCTTGCCACACGTTTTTCCTTCGTCGCCGAACTGTCCCAGCAGAGCCTATCGGGCGCAGCACTGCCCGCACAGCGCAACGCGCTGGCGCATACTCAAATTCCGTACCTGCCGGGTATCATCATGTATCGTCGGCCCCGCTGCAGGCCGAAAGCCGGAATTAGTTGCCAATCTGCAACGGTTCCTCGCGATCTGAAGCCGGACAAAAGAAACTCCCAATCCGGCCACGAACCGCTCTCACAACGCCGTGAGACAGCCAAGGGAACTACGATGCGTGCACAGCGCGTTTGGAAAGTGAATGGGACGACCGCCAGCGTCTCGCAGCTCCAATCAAGACTGGACGACCTGAACAAGCGGCTCGGCCAACTCGAAAGCCAGCATCCCGAGAGCAGAAAGGTGGAAGAGTTGAAGTCGAGCGCGCTCAGCCTGTCACGCGAGATCGACGACATCCGCTGCGCCGAGGCGACGGCGGCCCTGAGCGAGTTGCTGCGGAAGTAATCAGGCCTCGCTGATTCGCTCACCCCGCAAGGAACCAACGTCGCGCAGCACCATTTCCATGCTGAGCGTGGAACAAAATCGTGGCCAGGCACCTGACGCGAGCCCATCTTGCGCGCGGCGTCACCGGCGCGATTTCCACGCTGGTCCTGTGCGCGACGGACAATGACCATCGCGTGCCATTTCATGATGTGAAGGATTTCGCATGACGTCCGACCCCGAGGAGTCGGTAAGGCTGCAAGGCTATGGCGAGATGACGTTGCGCACCGCGATCGCGACGCTGATGGCGCTGGCGCCGAGCGACCGGTCCGACGCCACCATCTTCCGCGTCCGCGACGGCTCGCGCCTGGCCACGCGCGAGATCACCGACCTCGCGTCGGAATGGGGCATGGCGCCGCTGGCCGACGTCAGGTCTCCAGGACTCGTCCCGGATCAGCACTGGCCGGACATCGTCCGCGGCATGGTGCGCGAGGCGCCGCTGCCCTCGCTGATGGTGGCGTTTTTGCTCGGCGTGCTGGTGGCACGGCGGTAGAGCGAGATCGAATCAGGTTGAACCACCGGCCCCCCGGGCTCGATGGACCTCTCCCGCTTGCGGGAGAGGTCGGCGCGAAGCGCCGGGTGAGGGCTCTCTCCTCATCGGGAGTGTCCCATTGGGGAAACACCCTCTCCCCAGCCCTCTCCCGCAAGCGGGAGAGGGAGCGCACCCATTATGGGGCAAGATCAAGTCTCAAGCGGCGCGGGCCGATTTCGCGCGTTCCTCGAGCGCATGGATCGTCGACACGAGGTTCTCGCGCCGCGCCCGAAGGGTTGCCGCAAGCAACGGATAGGACGGGTCCTTCACGTTGAACACGCCGGCCTTGGCCTCTTCTTCAAGGATGTCGGAATTCATGAGCTGAACACGCCACCACAGATCCGCGATCAGCGCGCTAAGCCGAAAGTCTCCGGTAGAACCGAAACGGGACACTTGTTTCATTGTTTGCCTCAACCAGACACAGTCTCTCCGCTGGAGACTGTCTTTGGTCCTCACTGAGCAAACAGAGTGCCAAGGGACGGGCGAGCCGGCTGCGCGACCTCGCGGCCTGCACAGGATCGACCGCATCGGCGTGACCGGAAAGGCGCGTCGGTCGGCGCGAGCCATGCCGCCGGAACAAGCCGCCCTGCCGACCCAAATCGGCCGTGGACCCGTCCCGAAAATCGTTGCAAAAAGGCGCTCCCGAGGCGCCGGCGGCCGGTCTGCCAAGCCTCTGGAAAACGTCGATTTTTGGAAGAATGGTCGGAGTGGCAGGATTCGAACCTGCGACCCCTGCGTCCCGAACGCAGTGAATTTTCTCTAACTTATTGATTTTTAAGATAGAGACAGGATTTTCGCCACGTTTTGTTCACGCCCGTTAGGGCCATTTCATTGCGAATTCGTTGCGCGTTCTTGGCTCGATCTCACGGCGGAACCGAACAAAGCAAGTTCGATACTGCGGCAAGTCGCCGGTGACGGCCAGAAGCCTTCTCCCCCGAGCTGCGACGGTAATATCTAAAGGAAGGCCGGCTCGTGCGCGCCCGCGATTATCGCCGTGAGACCGGATTGGAGCCACCCCCGGCAGCGCCGATGGCGTTCTCTGGCTTACAATCGATATCAAACGCTGAGCCGGAACTAATTGGATGAGGAAATGTCGTGCGAAAATCGTCATCAGTTGGAGGAGAGTTTTTTAAGAAGAGCGAAAGGTCTTGCGGAAGCGAGGCCTCGCCTGTTTGCGCCATATAGAAGCTCGCTCGAAGCGCGCGTTGAAAGCTATCAACAAGCTCAATTGTTTTCAGCTCATCCGGCGGCAGCTTTTCCGCACTGTTCGATGAGCCTCGCCCGTCAATCTTAAATGCGGTCTCCTTCATCCGACCCTCATAGAGAGCCACCTCGTTAAAACTAGTGGAACTGGCCGAGCTCATTAAGGTCGAGCTAAACTCGCTTACAGTCGAAACACTGAAAAAGCGCGATTGATCAAGATGAATTCCTTTCAGATTTGCTTTGAACAGCTTCGGTGGAGATACGATTACTGGCGAGAACTCCGCCTCCGAAAACTGCTCCAGCGCCGTCTGGTCGGCAGGAAAGGATTGATGCCAGGCGGGCTTTTCGCTGCTTGCTTTTGAGTATGTGCGGCGGAAAGGGATAACCCCAGGAAAAAGACCGTGGCCGTGGAAATAGGCGCCGGACAGGTTTGCGCAGCTAAAGTTGGGCATGACTACATAAATATTGGCATTCTTTTCTAAGGTACTGGCAGAGTCACGAAGATAGCGCGTTGAGCCAAACACCAACCGACCGCTGCCGGGTAAGTTCACGGAATCTGGATCGAGGCTTCGAAACAGAGCGTTACGCAAGTCTGTCTCGATAAATCGTGTTCCCGCGAGACCTGCATTGTCGAAGATCGCAGCCGCCAATTTTGCTCCACTGAAGTTCGATCTATCGAGCGCTGAACTCGCAAAATCCGCACCGTTGGGGAAAACGACACCACTGAAGTCACATTCAACACAATAAATTCCTCGGTAGTCTTTGTAGCCAGATAGCACACCCTTTCGTGCGTTTTGAGCGATCAGCTTACCAATCGTTCGAGCAATTCTTTCTTCTTCGTTTAAGAACGAGTCGAAAAATTGTTGCCGTCGTGAAAACGCATTATTTCGACCCATTAGCGCGCGGCTCTGAGTAACAAGCATTTCTTGAAAGTATAGCCAATCTTGCCGAGATATTGCCCCCTCCTTAGGAATGGATGCGAGCAAATTGACAACGACGGCCTGAGTTTGAGTGTCTTTCTCAGTTGCGATCAGACCTGCAAGCGTAAACAATATCTGGCGGTGGGCTTCCTTGTTTGAAGCATCCAGATAGCCGCTAAGTACAGAGACGCCCACCAACTTCGAGATCGTGTTGGTTGATTCAAGTCGCTTTATGGCATCCTCGAAGCGAGTATGCTGTTCAGCAGTGCGGGTGCGCTCCCGTTCCTGACGCGTACGCTCTCTATCAACAATCGTTTTGTCGTAAGAATCCCAAATACCATAGATGCTGGCGGCAACCGCTACCGCTCCGCCAAGCGTCACAATGTTCTTAACTAGTTTTGCCCACCACTTTTCTGGTTTCAAACCATTCCTAAGGGTAGTGGTTTCGATCCTTAGTTTTTCATTCTCAAGATAGAGATGTTCGCGTTCAAGCACCTCCTTAGTTGGCAATTGAAGCTCGGGGACATCGCCGGGAGGAAAAGCGTCAGCAACGCCAGAACGAACCGGCGCACTATTTTCCGGACTGGCAGATGAGCCATCGATCATTCGCGTAGCCCCCCGCGAGCAGGCCTAGCGTTATTCGCTGCAGCTTTTGCTTACGGGATAGATCTTCTTCGAAATTCGACAAATTGCAACCGGAGAAATTGTTTTCGCCCGAACTCGCCTATAGCATGTCGTTAGTGTGCGAACTTTGAAGGAGGGCTGCAATGAAAGCGTCGTTCGCGTTCATAGTCGCTTGCGTGCTACTCGTCACTCCCGCTGCAGGGGCAGACGTCGCCAGGGTTGTGATTGAAGGGCCCGAAGTGGAGGTCGGCTCCGGAGGCCAATATGATGGCGGTAGAAATCCCGGCTGCCAGGCTCGCTACCAGGAGGTCTGCGTGAAGCCCCAACACGGGGGTAAGCTGGTTGCAGGTACCGGCAAGGCAAGAATCAAAATCCAAAACGGCCGAACCGGTACACAGAAATCCAAGACGGATACGCCCGATGAATTTTGCTTGGTGTTCTGGGCAAACACGGGCGCTTGCGAGATTCCTGCTTTTGTACGGGGGACTGTAGTTGCAACCGAAGAATACCAAAAGGCTCAGTAGGAGCTGCAAAGGTCACGAGCGAGGCTCAGCATATCGGAAGGAGTATTGCTGACTAAGATCCACGGTGCACTGGTCTTCCTTTGGAACGCCAGCTGAGAGCAGTTCTCGGTTTATGCCGGCGCGCTCCCCCAGGAAAGTCGGTTTTACTCCCTTTGGGTCATCAAAGCCCGGCTGCGCTGAGCAAGCTCGATGCTGAAGAGGCGAGCACAGCGCCTATCGACCATGCGGCAGCCTTCCAGTTGAGGTCGCCGCTCTCGCCAGCATATCGGCCCAAGCCGCCCAGCGAAATTGCCTTCTGGTTTGGATTGATTGGTGGCAAGCCTAGCGGAGGGGCTGGCACTCCGGGCGGAGGTATCGGCGGGGAGATGTTGGGCTCGTCGATAGGAACGAGCGCGGCCCGTATCCAGTAGCTGCCGGATATCACGCCGGTCACCAGTCCTACGCACGCCAATAGCACAGAAAATTTCATCAAGACCGCCCCTCCTCAATGGGACAATCTAAGCATGCGCCACGCAGCGCCGCAACCGTCCACTCCCTCAGGGATGCCGGCTCGTTGCTTTCAGGACCGCCCTAATTCGGGTTCTGGCGGAGCTTCCGGAATCGTCTCGCGAAGATCAGCAATATGGTCCTCGATAATGCTCCGAAGGTCATTCTGGCCTCGCCTCATTGTTTGCGCGGGGCGCGCCGGCTCTCCTCGGGATTGTCTGGCTTGGCCTCGGCCCATGGATAGCAGAGAATGCAGCCGCGGCCGGACGTCCTGTGATCTAACTCAATGGTGTTGAGAAGCGGCGGTCACTGTCCACCCCCTCAGGACAAGGGCTGGGTCACCCAGAACCATTTGATCATCGAGGCGATGGCTACGAAGCAGAGGAGCCAAAGAATTACTTCTCCGGATGCTCCCTGAAATTCCAGTCCGAGCCCCTTGAATGCCATCGGAGCATCGCTTTGTCGAAATAGCGCGACCACAATAAAGGATGCGATGAATGCGAATGGCAATCCGATGATGGTTGGGAAATTGCGAAGTACCAGATCCGTCACTACGGGGTCGAACCGATTGCGCCATAGGGCAAATACCAAAATGCCGACGTTCGCGATCAGCAGAACTGCAATGCCGATGTTTAGTTTCTGTCTCCAGTCCATAGGCGCGCCCTCCAGTTGTATCGGAGCAGCCTAGACACTCGAAGATTTCCGATCAAGGCGAGTCCAGTCCGTCAGGGATGGCGGGGCTGCCGCTTTGCCAAACTCGTCCGAAGCCGCATTGCGGAATTTCATCGGGGTTGATCCATTGCTTGCAGAACTTAACGATCAGACCCAGCCAGTGCCGTCGTCGAGCGGCAGGAGATCTATCGAGCCGCCGTTGGACTCGATGACGAATTTGGCTTGTCCCATGATGGTGTCGGTGCCCATCTTGTGAACGCCGGATTGCGATCCGGTCGTGTTGATCGCGACGCCGCCCGGCGTTGCGCATACTGTGAAGGTGTCGGCGGTCGGAATGGTCCTGACGTAATATTGCGTGTCGGCGGCAAGGCCTGACGGCAACACGCCCGACGTCTCGAAGCTCACCGGATCCCCGGCGGCCCGGCCGTGCGCGGCCTTGGTAACGACGGCAGGCGAAGCGATCGTCACCGTCACGATGTCGGGCCGCGTCGGGACGATAGTGATGTTGTTCGCCGCCGCATCGTATTTGCGGTCGACAGTGCGCCGCCTCTTGGTGGCGGCGCCCGATTGCGGGTACTCTCCTCGTTACGCTTACGCCCGACACGGTTTGTGCGGGGGCCAGATCATTGCCCCGCGATACGTTCTTCTGATGTGTCATTGGTGGGCTCTCGATGGCTTTCTAGGGCCTTGCCGGTGGCAGACCGGCAGCCGGGAGCTAGAAACCTGCCGAGAGACAGGCGGCGGCGCTTTTAAGGTTGCCCTCTGGACATGGCGCGGCCCTCCCGGCCATAATGGCCAGGTCGAGGGCGCACGCCAATGCGCCGCAGCGTTCAGCCGCAATCCTCCCGACGCCAATCGGGAAGCATGCTGACCAGGCATGAAGCGGCTATATCTCGGTCCGGGTTTCTAGGCCCGCGGACAGATTCCCACTGATTTGCCGAGTTGCCAAGTCCCCCGCTGGGGGTAATTGGCGTTCGCCCGAAAGGGGGCTTTTTGACCCTTTTGGTTCGGCGTCCGGACGGAATCGCGCCTATCCATGCGGCATGCCCCATTCAAGCTGTATGGCCCCAGAGGACAGTTCGTCGCAGCGCTCGCGGCCGCCAGGCGCGGCGCTGGCAATGGCAGCAACCAGAGCCAGTGTGCGGTTCAGCCGCCCCAGCGGCGGCCGCTGGCCCGCGGAGCCGCCCAAATGACCAGGGACAAGCTTGTTCGGATCCGTGCGCGCCCAAATCCCGCCGAATGGGGCGACGACGAGGTCCTGACCTTGACCGAGGCCGCCGCCTTGTTTTTCCCGGACGGACCGCTGACCCTATCCTCATTGCGGACCGCGGCGGCAGCCGGAATCCTTGAAATCGCACGCGTGGCGGGCAAGGATTTGACCACCCCTCGCGCCATCCGAAAGCTGGTTAAACCCACATGCCGGGCCGCAAAGCCAAACCACCCCGCCTTTGGTTCAGAGATGACGACGGCGTCTGGGTCATCCTCGATCGCGGCAAACAAATCCGCACAGGCTGCGGCCGAAGCGACACTGATGGCGCAGCGAAAGCGCTCGAGGCTTACATCGGCACGAAGCACACGACCACCGTCGGGGCAACCGACCCTCGTGTTCTCGCGATAAGCGACGTTCTCACCCTCTACGAAATTCTGAAGCGGCCGAAGGGCACCGATCAACGCAGCGTCGACCAGCACGAGCTACTAGTCATCCGGCTGCTCGATCTCAATGCTTTCTTCGGCACCAAGGTCGTCGGCGATATCAAGGCGCAACTCTGCCGCGATTTTGTCGACTGGTCGACCGGCACGACGAGTGAAAACAACGTGCGCGCGGGCATCGCTCCGAGAGCATCGACCGTCTCAGATCAGACGGCGCGCCGGCGGCTCGAGGATTTGCGCGCCGCGATCAACGCGTATCACGCCGAGCACGTTCTCAACTTCGTCCCCAAGATCGTCCTGCCGGAAAAGACCGAAGGCCGCCAGCGCTGGCTCACGCGCAACGAGGCCGCGCGGTTGCTTGGCGCGGCGTTGGGTTACATCTGGGACGCAGAAAGGGGAACGTGGAAGCGCGAGAACGGGCGCCTGGCGCGTCGACCGCGCTGGATCATTGCTCGGCGCCGGCCAGCCGCGCGCTTCATCCTGGTCGGCCTGTATTCGGCCCGGCGCGAGGAAACGATCCGGCGCACTCAATGGCTCGCGACCACGACGCATCCATGGATGAACCTGGGCGCGATGATCTATCAGGGCCGGGGCGCCGAGGAGCGGGCTACTAAGAAGCGGCGGCCGCCGGCCAAGATCGCGAACCGGCTGCGGCCGCACCTGGTGCGCTGGTGCAAGATCGATGCACAGCGTTCCGCCGAGCTGCGCGCCGCTGGCATATTCAAAGCAGGTGAGGAGATCCGCTTCGTCATCAACCGCACGCATGATGGCAAGCCGCTCGCTGGCAAGATCCGCTCTGCGTGGGACGGCATCCTTGAGGACGCCGGCCTAGGTGAAGACGTCGTCCGCCATTCGCTGCGTCACACTGCTGCGACCTGGCTGATGCAGCAGGGCACCGACCGCTGGCAGGCTGCCGGCTGGCTGGGGATGACGCTGGAGCAGTTAGAGAACGGCTACGGGCACCATCACCCGGACTTCCAGGAAGAGGCGGCGGAGGCGTTTGGGGGGCGGCGGTGACGTCGAACGACCAGCATAAATGTCGCACTGGAAGAAAAATCGACGCGGGCGTCCCCACCCCCGTCGACGGCGCACGATTTTTTTGTTAGCGCGCTGGCATGAAGATAACAGCGGTCGACATTTTCTGCGGCATCGGCGGCCTGAGCTACGGCTTCAAGCAGGAGGGCATTGAAGTCGTGGCCGGCTTTGATTCAGACCCTTCATGCAAATTCGCGTTCGAAGCCAATGTCGGAGGCACGTTCAACGATGTTGACGTCAAGGCCCTCACCGGCGCGAAGCTGAAGAAGTTCCTCGCCAAGGATGGCTTTCGGGTGTTGATCGGCTGCGCTCCTTGCCAGCCGTTCTCCAGCTATACCAAGCGCTATCGGAAGAAAGTGAACAACTCCAAGCAAGACACGCGCTGGCAATTGCTCACTGAGTTCGCTCGCCTGGTCAAAGAGACGAAACCTGACGTTGTCTCGATGGAGAACGTTCCGAGCCTCGTCGCTCACCCTATCTTCCAGCAGTTCGTCGATCAACTGAAGGCGCTCGGCTACCACGTGACATATGCAAGACTCCGAGCCGAACGGTACGGGGTGCCCCAGCGCCGGACGCGGCTGGTCGTGTTCGCATCGCGCTTCGGAGCCATCGAGATTCCCAAGGAGACCCATGCCGCCAAGCCCGTGACGGTCCGAGAAGCAATCGGGAAGCTACCGAGAATCAAGGCGGGCGAAGCATGCTCGACAGATCGCATTCATTTTGGTCGCGGGTTATCGCCGATCAATTTGAAAAGGATTCAAGCCACGCGGGAGGGCGGCAGCTGGAAGGATTGGGACGAAGAGCTTCAGCTCAAATGTCACAAGAAACAAAAGGGCAAATCGTTTCGGAGTGTCTATGGGCGCATGCGCTGGAACGAGCCATCGCCAGTCATCACGACACAGTGCCTGGGCATCGGGAATGGTCGTTTTGGACACCCCTTACAGGATCGCGGCATCTCGATCAGAGAAGCAGCACTGCTTCAATCGTTTCCCAAAAAGTTCCTTTTCGCTCCAGCCGAGCAACCGATCAATCAACTCGTGCTCGCTCGGCAAATCGGTAACGCCGTCCCGGTTCGTCTTGGCCGCGTGATCGCTCGCGCGATAAAGGGGCATCTGAAGGCCGCTTCGAAAAACGCGCGCGCCGCAGCTTGATCCGTATTGCGACGCTCGCGACTGCTGCTTTGCAGTCACGTTTCACGTCCTTTTCCCAAAAACGCAGAACGCTCCAGCCATGACGTCTCAACAGTGCCGTCTGGCGCCGATCGCGCTCGACATTTCTTGTGATCTTCGCAATCCAAAATGTCCGCCGCTCTGACTTGAATGACCTTCGAAGAGCGCGGCCTCCGTGCTCCACGAGAATTCGGCCGTGCCAAAAATCCCCGTCGACAAACACGGCGACCTTAACGTCTGGAAAGCAGAAGTCCGCTGTGCATTTGTGCACGGCGTATTGCGGAGTGTAGGTTAATTGAGCTGCGATCAGCTCCGCCTCAAAATCTGCCTCGCACGCCGTCCCCTTGCGTCGGACAGCCTTCATTCGTTTTGAGACGGCCGCCGAAACGCTCGACATCATTCCGGCTGATAAATGAAGCTCGGGCTATTGGGCGGCATGACGAGCGTCGGATACCATCCGTTGGGACGAGCCGGATCACCGACATAGAGCAATACCAGTGCAGGACACTCATTGCTCGATCGCTGAATGATATCGACCTCGTTACCCGATAGCCTTGCTCGCGTGCGGTTCGGATCTCCATTCAACTTACGCACATAAACGAACCCAAAATCCCCAACGCGATCACGATAGGAATTCAGGATTTCGATCACAGCGTCGGGATTCCACGGACCCGGCTCGTCCTCGACAAGTGGCACCGCGTTAACGAGAGCAACAACCTCATCGAAAGGAACCGGCGTAAGCCTACCCTCGCGCTCGTCACCGACGATCGGAACACCAAGTCGTTGCAACCTTTGCAGGATCGGCTGAGCACGCTCCGCGTCCAAATTAAGTCGGCGCGGTATAATCTGCTCAGTATTTGCATCGATCACGCGAAGGTAACTCGAGTCGACGGCGTTCGGTCTCGTCGCTCGAGTACCTCTCGGTACTAGCAAGATGGGTCTGCTGCCCTCCGGGTCGCGCTCAAGCATCGCCCTAAGGCTGTTTTCGGCATCGTGTATCCCGCGGAAATTCGCGGCCACCCGCCGAGGCACGAAAACCCGAGTATAAGGCATAAGATCGGTTCGATAGCCATACATGCGCGCATGCTGCCAAACCGTGTCCATCTGGGACACTTTGGCCTCCCGCACGTAATACGTAACCAACAGGTCGTCGATAGTGAGACCGCGACCCAGGATGTTGCCACCGATGAAGAAGTTGATGCGCGGACCGGGATCCGCAGGTAGCTCGGATTCAGAATTGAACACGGTAATTGTGTCCTGCTCTATGACTCCCCGCAGACGGTCGATCAGTTCCCCCAATGGCGGCCGGTCCTGCACCGTTCGACCGAGCTCTGCATAGGCTTGTTCGAACGATGCTACGGCAGCTTCGCGGTCCCGACGGAGTTGCTGACGCTTCTCGCTCACGTAACGCCGAATGTGCCGCTCGACCATCTCGTGGTGACCAATGCTAGGACTGGCATGCGACAGATGCTTGAACCCTTCTTCGGGCCACCTGCCGGCCGCGATCGCCTTCGCCGTCGACGCCACCAGGAAAAAATCGATCGACGCAGCCAGGCCAGCAGGCATTGGGCGGCGAGCGATGGACTGGAGTTCGTTCAGGGGAACGAACACCAGTGGCGGCGGAGGCTCACCTTGCTCGGTGGGATCAAAGTTTTCAAAGAATTGCTCACCGCCGCAATACCCCTGACCTGCCTCCAACAACATGGTCTCGTCAGGCCTGATCGGAGAGTCGTTGTCCTGCAGAAAGAAGATGTAAGGCGTAGCCGTCACCTGAACATATAGATTGTGAGGGAAAATCTCTCGCAGCGATTCTCCTTCCTGCCCAACCTTCGGATTTTCGAACACGCGCCGGTGAATTGCACTCTTCAGATCGGGTGCGTTGGGGCGGCCTTCTGCCCGAGCCTTGACGGTCGTATCGGGTGTCGCAGCATCGGCCTCATCGTCGAAGATGATCGTCGGGTGCGAAGGCGCGTCGATGTCCTGAAGAAACGTCATGATCTTACCAAGATGGACGTCGTTCTTCGCCGAAACCAAGACAACGCCCTCTTCTGAGACCGCCTCCCTGAGTTCGGCCTCAAGGCCTTCCCACGCGTAGCGATCCGCCGCCCTTCGGGTCGAAAAAACCCGTGGCCCGCTCAGCGCCCTGAACCTCTTGGCAGTCTGTTCGACAAGAATGAGATTATCAGATGTCAGGACCACGACGACGCGAAAGCCGTTGTCAAAGCACAAGGCCGAAGTGAGAACCATAGCGGCTGTCTTGCCGCTTTGAACGCGGCCGTACATCAGCATCGTTGGAGGCCGATTGGCTAAAATCGGCTGATCACTTGCGACCGAGGACCCGTCAACGCCGACCTCGCCTGCGGCGACAGCTGAAGAATACTTGTCGACGAGCTTTCGAGTGAAACCGACGGCCTGCTGCTCGGCGGCGGCCACGGCTGCAGGGTTCATCGGCTTGTTGCGGAGCCCATCGATCAAATTCTGGCGCGTTCCCGTCAGGACAGGGCCATCAGTGCGAATCGGCATCCGGAACCTCGCTCGCGCTCCATCCCGAAGCCAATTCATTGCGCATTTCGTTGCGCACGTAGCGCCAGGCAATTATAAGTCGTTGAAATGATGGTCGGAGTGGCAGGATTCGAACCTGCGACCCCTGCGTCCCGAACGCAGTGCTCTACCGGGCTGAGCCACACTCCGACAAGAAGGCGGCTTATAGCGTCGGGTTTGGCGCACCGCAAGCGGCCGAGTTGAGGAATTTTATCCCTGTGAAAACGGGTCTTGAAACGCTGATTTTACCGGCCGGCGAGGCTGCTGACGCCGCGGCGGGCCGGGTGCTCGCGGCCGGCGGGCTGGTCGCGTTTCCGACTGAGACGGTCTACGGGCTCGGGGCGGACGCCGCCAATGCCACCGCGATCGCCCATCTCTACGCCGCCAAGGGGCGGCCGGCCTTCAATCCGCTGATCGCCCATGTCGCCGACCTCTCCGCCGCACGGCGGATCGCGCGATTCGACGCGCGCGCCCTGGAGCTGGCGGAAGCATTCTGGCCCGGGCCGCTGACGCTGGTGCTGCCGAAGACGGACGACTGCCCGGTGGCTGACCTTGCCACCGCCGGCCTCGACACGGTCGCGATCCGCATCCCCGCCCATCCGGTGGCGCAGGCGATCCTGCGCGCCTTTGGCGGGGCGGTGGTGGCGCCGTCCGCAAATATCTCGGGCCATGTCTCGCCGACGCTGGCGGCTCATGTCGAGAGCGATCTTGCCGGGCGCATCGACCTGATCGTCGATGGCGGGCCGGTCGAGGTCGGCGTCGAATCGACCATTGTCGGCTGCTTCGAAACCTCAATGCTGCTCCGCCCCGGCGGGCTCGCGCGCGAACGAATCGAGGCGGTGCTCGGCTTAGCCCTGGCGCGGCCACCCGCGGAGGCCGAGAGCGACGACAGCCAGCCGCTGGCGCCGGGCATGCTGGCCTCGCATTATGCACCGCGTGCGCGCGTGCGGCTCGATGCGCGCGATGTAGCGCCCGGTGAAGCGCTGCTGGCGTTTGGCCCGGCGCGCCTGCCCGGCGTTGAAGCCGCCGCGGCCGTCATGAATTTGTCGCCCACCGGTGATCTCGATGAAGCCGCCGCCAATCTGTTCGGCTATCTTCGCGGCCTTGACGCGAAGGGCCCGCGGGCGATTGCGGTGATGGCGATCCCCGAGGAAGGCTTGGGCGAAGCCATCAACGACAGGCTGCGCCGCGCGGCCGTGGCGCGCTAGAAAGCGGAATGAAAGAAGACGACATGAACATCAATAAATCCGCCATCCCGCCGCTCGCGCCCGAGCTGATCGAACAATTCCGCAAGATCGTCGGCGAGCGCCACGCGATCACCGACGCCGCCGACATCGAGGCCTATGTCACCGAGGAGCGCAACCTCTTCCACGGCCGCTCGCCGCTGGTGCTGCGCCCGGGCTCGACCGCGGAGGTCTCGGAGATCTGCAAGCTCGCCTCCGCGCACAACATCGCGCTGGTGCCGCAGGGCGGCAATACCGGGCTGGTCGGCGGGCAGACGCCGCACAATGGCGAGGTGGTGGTGTCGCTGCGCCGGCTCGACAAGATCCGCGAGGTCGACACGGCGTCCAACACCATGACCTGCGAGGCCGGCGTGGTGCTGCAGATCGCGCAAGCGAAGGCTTCCGAGGTCGACCGGCTGTTTCCGCTGTCGCTCGGCGCGGAAGGCAGCTGCACCATCGGCGGCAACCTCTCGACCAATGCCGGCGGCACCGCCGCACTCGCCTATGGCGTGGCGCGCGAGATGGCGCTGGGGCTGGAAGTGGTGCTCGCCGACGGGCGCGTGCTCAACGTGCTGTCGAAGCTGAAGAAGGACAACACCGGCTACAATCTGCACAATCTCTTCATCGGCGCGGAAGGAACGCTCGGCATCATCACGGCGGCAACGCTGAAACTGTTCCCGAAGCCGCGGGCGATCGAGACCGCCTATGTCGGCCTGAAGTCGCCGGCGGCGGCGCTGAAGCTGCTGACGATCGCGCAGGGCGAAGCCGCCAATGCGCTGACGAGCTTCGAGCTGCTGTCGGAAATGGCGGTCGATTTCTCGGTCCGCCACGGCATCGACGTGCGCGATCCGCTTAGCCAGAAGCATCCCTGGTACGTGCTGATGGAATTGTCCTCCCCCGGCGAGGACGCCCGCACGCCGCTGGAGACGATCCTGACCCGCGCCATGGAGGAGGAGATCGTCGACGACGCCGTGATCGCGGCCAACCTGACCCAGCGCAACGGCTTCTGGAAGCTGCGCGAGGAGATGTCGGCGGCCCAGAAGCCCGAGGGCGGCTCGATCAAGCACGACATCTCCGTGCCGGTCGCCGCCGTGCCTGAATTCATTGCCGAGGCCGACGCCGCCGTGGTGAAGCTGATCCCCGGCGCGCGGCCGGTGCCGTTCGGCCATCTCGGCGACGGCAATCTGCACTACAATGTCAGCCAGCCGGTCGGCGCCGACACGGCCGATTATCTGGCGCGCTGGCATGACGTGAACGCGGTGGTGTTCGAGATCGTGCTGCGCATGGGCGGCTCGATCTCGGCCGAGCACGGCATCGGCGTGCTCAAGCGCGACGAGCTGCCGGAGGTGAAGGACAAGACCGCGATCGAGCTGATGCGGCAGATCAAGGCGATGCTCGATCCGCACGGCATCATGAATCCGGGGAAGGTGCTGTGAGCGCGCCGGTCTCGCCTGCTCCGCTGGCGATCGACGCCATCGGGGATGCCGACGTCGAGGCGGTCGTGGCGCTGTGGCAGCGCTGCGGCCTGACGCGGCCCTGGAACGATCCGCATGCCGATATCGCGCTGGCGCGGCGACGCGACAACTCGACGGTGCTGCTCGGCCGCGACAACGGCGCCATCGTCGCGACCGTCATGGTCGGCCATGACGGCCATCGCGGCTGGGTCTATTACGTCGCCGTTGATCCCGATGGCCGCAAGCGCGGCTACGGCCGCGTCATGATGGCGGCGGCCGAGAACTGGCTGCGCACGGCGGGAATTCTCAAGCTCCAGCTCCTGGTCCGGCGCGAGAACGCGCAGGCCAATGCATTCTACCAGTCGCTGGGCTTCGAGGAATCGACCTCGGTGATGTTCCAGAAGTGGCTCGACGGCCGCGCCACTGTTCCAAGCAACTGAGATCGAGCCATGACCATTTCCGACCGCGTCCGCATCAAGGACGTTCGCGTGCTTTCCAACAACTGGACTCCCGTCAAGAACACCACGTTCGAATACCGGCGCGCCAACGGCGAGTGGCAGACGCAGAAGCGGGAAACCTACGAGCGCGACAACGCCGCTGCCGTGCTGCCCTACAACCGTGCACGGCGCACGGTGATCCTGGTACGCCAGTTCCGCCTGCCGGCCTATATCCGCGGTTATGACGATCTCCTGATCGAAGCCGCCGCCGGCGTGCTTGATGATGCCGCCCCCGAGGTCCGCATCCGCGCCGAAGCCGAAGAGGAAACCGGCTATCGCCTGCACCACGTCCACAAGGTGTTCGAGGCGTTCATGAGCCCAGGCGCCATCACCGAGAAGCTGTATTTCTTCGTCGCCGAATACGAGCCTTCGATGCGCGTCAGCGACGGCGGCGGTCTCGAGCACGAGGGCGAGGACATCGAGGTGCTGGAGCTCTCAATCGACGAGGCACTGGCGATGATCGCGGACGGACGTATCATCGACGCCAAGGCGATCATGCTGCTGCAATACGCGGCGCTGCATATTTTCAGATAGCCGCGGGCTGCCTCTTTCCTTCTCTCGTTCTGGGAGAAGGTGGAGGCCGGTGTCCCCTAGCGTGGCGGCGTTTTGATCGAGGCCGCGCGGTACAGTGCCACCGCAACACGCCGAAATCTGAAACAAAAAGTGAAAAAAAGAGCGGGGATATTCCGCAAAGCTGACTTGATTTCTGCCTCCGCTATTCACGTAGCGCAACTCAATGATGAGTAAGCAGCGATGACTGATCAGCAATTGGCACTGCAAGCGATTAGCGAAGCGCAACTCATATTGGAAGAATACCTTCAGCCCTGCCACAAGGATAATGCGTGCATCCTTGAAAAATTGGTCGAAGTTCTCGAATGCCCCGCCTTGATTGTTGCTGTAGGTCGATTGCAGCAGCAAGGCAGTTGCTCATGAGCAAGCCACTTCAATCGTTTGCTTTGGCCGTTTGCACTGCTGCGCTCTCATCATTCGAAATGACAAGCGTGCATGCTAAGCAGCAATGCGCCATCGCAATGCCGGCAAATCCGCAAGGGCAATGGTGGTCCTATCGTCTCATCGACGGACGAAAGTGCTGGTACGCGGGCAAGCCCATGCTCTCGAAGTCATTGCTGGCGTGGCCGACAGAGGCCTCCTCCGAACCCAGTTCTCGCGGAAAAGCTGATGGCGTTGTCATAGCTGGCAAACCCGGTAATCCCTTGGATGCGCAAGCGTTGGCACTGGAAGAATCCGACACCTTTGAAGAGCGATGGCGTACCAGGATATCCGGCCAACAAGGCACGCAACTGATCGATACTCGTAACTAGCGATCCTGCATCACGCTCGTCGTCGGCGGACTTTCTACCGTCGGTTCGCGACGCAGCGCCGACGCCGCACCATCCGCATCTGCAATTCTGGCCTGCGCCCTCCTACCCCCCGTTGAGCAACCCCAAAACTATCTCTAGTCTGGCCTCAACCAAGAACCAGGAGACGCGCCCATGTCCGCTCCGCGCGACGATGAATTCGGCTTTGCACCCGACTACGATTCTCCCGTCCCCTACATGCAGCGCACCCGCGACTATTACGCGGCGATCGGCTACACCACGCCGTATCGCTGGGCGCATTACACCGAGGCACCGTTCCAGCCGCTGAAAAGGAAGCTGGCGCAATCGCGCGTCACCATCATCACGACGGCTGCGCCGTTCGATCCGGCCAAGGGCGATCAGGGGCCAGGCGCGGCGTATAATGGCAGCGCGAAATTCTACCAGGTCTATGACGGCGACACGTCGCAAACGCACGACCTGCGCATCTCGCACATCGGCTACGACCGCAAGCACACGAGAGCAACCGACAACGGCACCTGGTTTCCGCTGCCGCAGCTACTGAAGGCGAGCGCCGCAGGACGGATCGGCGAAGTCGCCCCGCGCTTCTTCGGCGCGCCGACCAACCGCAGCCACCGCGTCACGCTCGACACCGACGCGCCGGAGATCCTGGCGCGCTGCCTTGCCGACAAGGTCGATGCCGCCGTGCTGGTGCCGAACTGCCCGGTCTGCCATCAGACCACGGCGCTGGTGGCGCGGCATCTGGAGCGGAACGGCATTCCGACCGTGATCATGGGCTGCGCCAAGGACATCATCGAGCACGCCGCCGCGCCGCGCTTCCTGTTCTCCGACTTCCCGCTCGGCAATTCCGCCGGCAAACCGCACGACGTCACCTCGCAGGCGCAGACGCTCGAGCTGGCACTCAAGCTGCTGGAGACCGCGAGCGGCCCGCAGACCACGATGCAGTCACCGCTGCGCTGGAGCGAGGACGCCTCCTGGAAGCTCGACTACAACAATGTCGCACAGCTCTCTCCCGAAGAGCTGGCGCGCCGCCGCGCCGAATTCGACAAGCAGAAGGAGATCGCGCGCGGCAACCGCGCCGCCTGACGTCCTCCATAACAACAACCAGGAAGGGAGAGTCACGTGACGCGACCGTTCGAGGGCGTGAAGATCCTGGACTTCACGCAAGTGCTGGCCGGCCCCTATGCGAGCTACCAGTTCGCGCTCCTGGGCGCCGACGTCATCAAGGTCGAGCGGCGCGAGGGCGAGGACATGCGGCGTACGCCGCTCTCACGCGAATGGGCCGAGCGCGGGCTGGCGCCGGCGTTCCAGGCCATCAACGGCAACAAGCGCAGCCTGACGCTCGATTTGCAGAAGCCGGAAGCCATCGCGATCGTGAAGAAGCTCGCGGCCCAGGTCGACGTTGTCATGGAGAATTTCCGACCAGGCGTGATGGACAAGCTCGGCATCGGCTACGAGGCGCTGTCGGCGATCAATCCGAAGCTGATCTATTGCGCAGTGTCCGGCTTCGGCCAGACCGGTCCCGATCGCTTGCGGCCCGGCTATGATGGCAAGATGCAGGCGCTGTCGGGCATCATGGCGATCACCGGACACCCCGAGACCGGACCGACGCGGGCAGGCTTTGCGGTCTGCGACGTGCTGTCGGGCGCAACGGCTGCCTTCGGCGTGTCCAGCGCGCTCTACCAGCGCGACCGCACCGGCAAGGGCCAGCTCATCGACGTCTCCATGCTGGAGGCGACGATGGCGTTTCTGTCGGGCCAGATCGCGGATTGGTCGGTCGCCGGCCACCGCCAGCTTCTGTCGGGCAATCAGGCGGTGAGCCGCAGGACCACGGCGAACCTGTTCAAATGCGGCGACGGCCACATCCTGCTCGCGGTCAACAATGAGAAGCAGTACCGCGCGCTGATGTCGACGCTCGGCCGCGAGGACACGCTGACCGATCCGCGCTTCGCCGACTGGTTCTCCCGCAACGAGAACGAGCCGGCGCTCCGCGCCATCATCGAGGCGGCGCTGGCAGCCAAGCCCGCGCGCGAATGGGAGACGATTCTCGAAGACGCCGGCGCCCCCTGCGCCAGCATCTGGAAGGTCGAGGAGGTGATCGACCATCCGCAGATTGCCGCGCGCGGTGCCATTCAAGAACTGGACACACCCTACGGCCGCCTGCGCTTTGCCGGCAGCGGGTTCAAGCTCGCGCATGGCGGCGGCAAGCTGGACCGCATGGCGCCGCAGCTTGGGGCGGATACGGATACGGTGCTGGGCGAGCTGGGGTTCGATGCGGCGGAGATTGCGGCGTTGAGGGCAAGGGAGATTGTGTGAAAGGCGGCGCCACACATTCAGTGTCGTCCCGGCGCAGGCCGGGACCCATAGCCACCGAATCCAATTTGGCGAAGATTGCCCACCCCCATCTCGCGCCACACTGCTCCCTGGGGGTATGGGTCCCGGCCTGCGCCGGGACGACGGCGGAGCAAATGGCGCAGTCGAATTCCGACAACAGCTAGAACAACGAGCCCTGTCCGTCATCCGCCGAGCCAGCAGCAACCTTCCGTACCGCCCTCTTCGGCTTCGCCGCCTCTGCCTCCGCCTCCATCTCCTCGGCGCTGATCGGCAACAAGAGCTGCTCGTCATCATTGGCAACGCGGTTGACGCGCGTGGAGACCGGGTGCCAGACGAACTCGCCGATGCGCGGGGCGGTCATCAGCGGCAGGATCGCATCGACCTCGTCGCCGCGAATATCGAGCCAGCGCTCGAAGTCGCGCGGGGTGATGGTGACGGGCACGCGGTCATGCAGCGCGGCGAGATCTTGGCCCGCCGCCACCGTGACGATCGCGACCGTGTCGAGCTCCTCGCCGTTCGGCCCGACCCAGGTCTCGAACACCGCGGCGAAACCAAGGGGCTCACCGTCGGCACGATGGATGAAGAACGGCTGCTTGCGGCCACCCTCCGCCCTCCATTCGTAATAGCCGTCCGCCGGGATCAGTCCGCGGCGGCGGCGAATCGCCTTCTTGAAGGCGGGCTTCTCCAGCACCGTCTCCGAACGCGCGTTGATCAGGAGCGTAAACCCGCGAGGGTCCTTGACCCAGCTCGGCAACAGGCCCCACCGCATCAGGCGGAAATGCCGTGCGCCATTCTCGATCCATACGACCGGAATCGGTTGTGTCGGGGCGACATTGTACCGGGGCGGGAAATTCGGCTGCTCGACATAGCCGAACAGTTGCCGCAAAGCCGCGGGGGCCGAAGTTATGACGAAGCGTCCACACATGCTAGAGCGTCTATATAGGGTCCGTTCAGGTCCTTTTAACCCCGAACGTTAACACTGCGGCCGATGAGCTCAATGGCCTCGCAACCCGCGCGGACGCATGTACAGACGGGCCCCGAGGCGCAAGCCTGGGCCGAACGGCTGCGCGTGGCCAACATCAATCCGCGGACCGGGCTTGCCACTGACTATCTCAACCATTTCAATGAAGCCGTGATGCTGCTGGAAATGGTCCCTGATATGCCCGAATGCGCGGAAGACTTTTTGACTTGGTCGCCGCTCTCCTATGCCGAGCATTTCACGGCGTCGAACTTCAAGGCCCGGGATCTGGCGATCGAGGCCTATGAGAAGGCCGACCCCAACGTGCGTGCCCAGTTCGACCATATCACCGACACCATGACCTCGATTCTATCAGCCGTCGGCTCGGCCATGCGCGAGGTCGAGAAGGACACGACGCGCGTCCGACTCGCCGAGCAGGCCACGGCGTGGGTCAAGCCGTTGATTGCGGCCTGCGGCGGCATCATCAATGGCGGCGCGGAAGCCGACGTCGACACCATCATGGCGAACTGAGCCGTGGTTTCGGCGGTCCAGCCATCCCATCCCCAGATCGCGGTCAGTGCCGCGATTTTTCGCGACGGCAAGGTGCTTCTGACCCGCCGTGCCCGCTCGCCCGCAAAAGGGTTCTATTCGCTGCCCGGAGGCCGGGTCGAGTTTGGCGAATCGCTGCACCAGGCCCTGCTGCGTGAGATCGACGAGGAAACCGGGCTCGCCATCGACATCGTCGGGCTTGCCGGCTGGCGCGAGGTGCTGCCGGCCGCGGCCGGGGCCGGTCATTACCTGATCATGTCCTTTGCGGCCCGCTGGGTGGCCAAGGAGCCGGCTCTCAACCACGAGCTCGACGACTACCGTTGGATTGCCCCGGATGCCATTGCCGGCCTCGGCGACCTCAAGCTGACCGGGGGGCTGGAGGAGGTCATCCAGTCGGCCGCGCGCCTGATCGGGTCCTAACCGAAGCCGCGAACTCCGCTGCACCTCTCCCGCTTGCGGGAGAGGTCGACGCGCGAAAGCGCGGCGGGTGAGGGTTTTCTCCTCTGGGGGGGTCCTCGCCCGCGGAAGCACCCTCTCCCCACCCCTCCCCCGCAAGCGGGGAGGGAGCGCACCGCCCGCGCGGCTCGCCTTGCTTCTCCGGCCTCCACGGGGCATACACCCCGCCGATGTCCACGCGATTTCTGGCCATTTTTGCCCTAATTCTCGCCTGCGCCTCGGTGCCCACGAGGGCCCAGGACGTGGCGGCGCCCTTTGACGGCGATTTGCAGCGGCTGGCCGAGATCCTTGGCGGCCTGCACTATCTGCGCGGCATCTGCGGGTCCAACGAGGGCAACAAATGGCGCAATGAGATGCAGGCGCTGATCGATGCCGAAACGCCCTCCGGCGAGCGCCGCACCCGAATGACCGCCGCCTTCAACCGCGGCTATAACGGCTTTCAGCAGACCTACCGGAGCTGCACGCCGGCAGCGACGGTGGCGATCCGCCGCTATATCGAGGAAGGCTCGAAGATCTCGCGTGACCTGACGGCGCGTTACGCGAACTGAGTTCGCTGTCATCGTATTTGTTCACAGCCGTTAACCGTTCCTAAAGATGTGGCCTAGCGGTCGTTAACGCCCGTGCTACACCTCTCGCGCAGCGCATCGCCGTGGATCGCGCCCCAGCCCTGACCGAGTTTCATGAGCCAGCCGATTTCCTACGCCCCCGCCCGCGCGCCGCTGCCCGATCACGAGCAGAAACAGGCCGCACTGAGCTATCTCAACGAGGCCTGGGCCGAAGCGCGCCATGACGGCGTCGACGGCGATTGCCTGGCGCAAGCGAGCCTGTTTGCGGCCTTTGCCGAACTGGTCGGCACCTATGGCGAGGACGCGGTGGCGAAATTCGTCGAGGGCTTTCCCGGCCGCATCCGTAACGGCGAATTCTCGATCAGCCTCGCAAGGCAGTAGTAAGCCCTTTCTCGAAAATGACCCCGCCACATGGGCGGGGCCAGTCTACGGATGAATGACTTTGCGAAAGGCCTCGCGAAGTCTGCCGCCTTTATCGCACGGAAGCGATCGAACGCAGACGAGCATTAGTCTCGCGATGATCGGGACATGTTCCCGATGGCGCCGGGAACGCGCACCCTCCTCTTCACGGCTCGACCTTGAGCATCGCTTTCATGTTGGGATGATAGCGGCAGTAATACTCGACCATTCCGGCCTTCTTCAGAACTGACGTCGCCGACTTCTTCTCCGGCAGTGTCACGTCGAAATCGCCGTTCTTCGCCGTAGCGGTGTGCGCGAAGACGTCCTTGTTGATCCATGAGATGGTGTCACCGACCTTCGCCGTTACCTCCGCCGGCGAGATCACGAGATTCTCCATCGTGATCTCGATAGTCGCGGCGTGCGCCGGGACGGTCATCGACAGGAAGACGACCGCGAGCGCGGTCGCAGCGAGGCGTCCTGGTCTCATTTGCGCTCCCTATTTCAGCTCGGCCGCGACGTGCTCGGCGTGCTGCTGGTGGCCCTGGAATATTTTCAGGCCGGTCTGCAACAGGCTCTTCAGCTCGGCATTGCTGGCAGACGGAATGAGCTGGGTCTCCAGCGCGCCGTTGACCGCCTTGTGGTAGGCGACCTCGTTCGCGACATAGGCCTTGTCGAAGGCCGCACCGTCCAGCTTGTCGAGCTCAGCCAGCTTGTCGCTCGCCTGCTTCGACAATGCCTTGCTGGTGTCGTTGTCTTCGGGCGTGACGTTCAGCTTCTTGACCAGCGCGAGCGCCTGCTTATTCACGGCCTCGTGGTCGCGCAGCATGTCCTCGGCAAATGCTTTCACGTCCTTGTTCTTGGCCTTCTTCTGCGCCTGCTTGGCCGCGTTGATGTCGATCACGCCCGCAGTGTAGGCGATGTGGGCAATCTGCGGATCGGTGGGCTTGTCGGCGGCGTTCGCGCCTCGAAGCAGCGCTGGGCTCGACAACAGAATTGCTGCGGCGATGGCCGCGCTCCATCGGGTAAACATGTTTGACACTCCTGTGCTGCCGGTCGGTTTGCCGGCGTTGCTTCACAGGCGTTGGATGGGATCTTCGCGTAAACGTTCCCGAAAATTTCAGCCGCTGATGCCGAGCCGCTTCAGCACGGCTTCCGTCAGGCGCTCGCAGCGCCAGCCGGCGAACGGAAACGCATCCATCATCACCGGACCGATCTCCTTCTCGACATTCTCGCGCAGCATGGTGCGGGCGCGATGCAGCCGCGTCTTCACGGTCTCGGGCTTCACGCCGAGCAGATCGGCGGTCTCCTCGATGTTCATGCCCTCCATGACGCGCGCGACGAAGACCATACGGAAGACATCCGGCAGCTCGTCGATGGCGCGTTCGACGACGCGCTGGATTTCACGTTGGGCCATGGTCCTTTCCGGATCGCCTGCGGGAGAAATGGGAAACTTGATGATCTGTGCCTCGAGCGCGGCTTCGGACACCGAGTCGAACTCGACCTGAGGCTTGGCACTTCGCGCCCGGCCAAGCGCCTCGTTGATGGCAATGCGTGACAGCCAGGTCGACAATCCAGATTCGCCGCGGAAGCCATCGAGATGGGTAAAGGCGCGGACGTAGGTTTCCTGCACCACGTCCTCCGCTTCGCTGTCGCTGCGCAGGATGCCACGCGCGAGGCGGTAGAGCCTGCGGTTGTTGGCCTGCATGATCTCGCGCAACGCCGCCTCGTCGCGGCTCCGGGCACGATCGATCAGCTCGGCTTCCGGTGTCCTGGCATCGGCGGCCAGACCGGCTGTGGTCCGTTGCATGGCGGTCACCTGTTTCCACTCGTCCAGACATTGGATGCGAGCCCAGGGGAAAGGTTCCCGACTTTCTTGCGCTCTCCTGGCGGGTCCCCTTAGTCTGTCTCGATCGGCAGCGCCGGATCCCTCGCCCACTCCCCCATCGACGCGTCGTACAGCGTCAGCTTGTCGTAGCCGAGTTCCGTCAGCAGGAGCAGATCGATCGTCGCCGAGATGCCGCCGCCGCAATACAGGATAACATTCTTATCCCGCGTGACGCCCTCGGCCGCGAATTTCGCCGAGGCATCCGCAAGCGTCGTCAGCGTCTTGTCGGCATTGGTGAGCGTCGCGGCGGGAACGTTGACGCTGCCGGGAACGCGGCCGGGCCGGCCGTAGCGGCTCGGCTCGAGACCCTGATGAAACTGCGGACCGAGCGCGTTGACGATGACGGTCGCGGGATCGCCGATCCGCGCCCTCACGATGTTCTTGTCGACGAAGAAGCCTGTACGCGGCGTGGCCTTGAATGTCGTCGCCGGATATCCCTTCGGCGCGCCCGTCTCGACCGGCCGCCCCTCCCCCTTCCACTTGTCAAAGCCGCCGTCGAGCACACGCGCATCGACGCCGAGCGAGCGCAGCATCCACCAGAACCGCGTCGACCACATCATCGAGCCGATGCTGTAGAGCACGATGGTCCTGGACGCATCGAGGCCGTGCCGGCCGAACGCAGCCTCCAATTGCGCGACATCAGGCATCATGAAGAACTGTTGCGCTGAAGTGTCGGAGAACTCGCCTTGCAGGTCGAGGAAATCGGCGCCCGGGATGTGGCCGGCCTCAAACGTCTTGTCACCGGGCACCGCGCGATAGGGCACGTCGCTGCCCGGCGGCACCGGCTCATTGTAGGTCGTGCAGTCGTAGAGGCGCAGGTTGGGATCGCCGAGCATGGCGGCGAGCTGCTCGGTGGTGATGAGGGGATTTGGTTGGGTCATCGGACTGCTCTCCCGTTCGAGAGGAAGTTAGACCTCTCCCTTCGTCATTGCGAGCGCAGCGAAGCAATCCAGACTGCCACCGCGGAGGGATTCTGGATTGCTTCGCTGCGCTCGCAACGACGCCTGGGGAAGCACTATGCGTCCCCACACATGCCCTACGCCTTCAGCGTTTCCAGAAACCGCACCGGCTCGCCTTGCGAGACCGTCACCAGCTCGCCCTGCCACATCACGCGGCGGCCGCGGATGAAGGTACCGACGGGCCAGCCGGTGACGCGGACGCCGTCATAGGGCGTCCAGCCGGCTTTGGATGCCACCCATTTGTTGGTGATGGTCTCGCGGCGCTTCAAGTCGACGATGGTGAAGTCGGCGTCGTAGCCCGCGGCGATACGGCCCTTGCACGCCATGTTGTAGAGGCGCGCGGGACCGGCGCTGGTGAGATCGACGAAGCGGGCGAGCGACAGACGGCCGGAATTGACGTGATCGAGCATAACAGGCACCAGCGTCTGCACGCCGGTCATCCCGGAGGGCGAGGCCGGATAGGTCTTGGATTTCTCTTCCAGCGTATGCGGCGCATGGTCCGAGCCGAGCACGTCGACGATGCCCTGCTCGATGCCGCGCCAGATGCCGGCGCGGTGGTCCGCCCCGCGCACCGGCGGATTCATCTGCGCCAGCGTGCCGAGCCGCTCGTAGCATTCGGGCGCGACCAGCGTCAGATGATGCGGCGTCGCTTCGCAGGAGGCGACGTCCTTGTGATCGCGTAAGAATTCGATCTCCTCCTTGGTGGAGATGTGCAGCACGTGGATGCGCTTGCCGGTCTCGTGCGCGAGCTTCACCAGCCGCTGGGTCGCCATCAGCGCGGCAGTCTCGTCGCGCCAGACCGGGTGCGAGCGCGCGTCGCCCTCGATGCGCAGCGACTTGCGGTCGTTGAGGCGATACTCGTCCTCGGCATGGAACGCGGCGCGTCGGCGGATCACCTGGAAGATGCGGCGCAGGCTTTCGTCGTCCTCCACCAGCAGCGCACCGGTGGACGAGCCGATGAACACTTTGACGCCGGCGCAGCCCGGCGCACGTTCGAGCACCGGCAGATCCTGCACGTTCTCGCGGGTGCCGCCGATGAAGAAGGCGAAATCGCAATGCATGCGGTGATGGGCGCGCTTCACCTTGTCGGTGAATGTGGCCTCCGTTACCGTGAGCGGAGAGGTGTTCGGCATCTCGAACACCGCGGTGACGCCGCCCATTACGGCGCTGCGTGAGCCAGTCTCGAGGTCTTCCTTCTGCTCCAGTCCGGGCTCGCGGAAATGCACCTGCGTGTCCATCACGCCGGGGAGGATGTGCAGGCCCTTGCAGTCGATCACCTCCGCGGCGCTGCCTTGCGACAGCGCGCCTATCTCTGCGATGCGGCCACCCGAAATCCCGATGTCACGCAGGCCCTCGCCGTCCTGGTTGACCACGGTGCCGCCTTTGAGGATCACATCGAAACGCTGGGTCATGGCTGAAGGCCTCTGTCATCCCCAAGCGCAGGGCTCGAGGTCTTGTCGTTTTTGCCTTGCGGGCTTACGTTCCGCAGCAACATGTCGCAAGAGATTTTCGCATGAAATCAGCGTTTCTTCCCGACCGGAGCGTGGTCAAGGTCGCGGGCGAGGATGCGCGCAACTTCCTCAACGGCCTCATCACCACCGACGTCGACAGGCTCAAGCCGGGCCTGGGGCGATTCGGCGCACTGCTGACGCCGCAGGGCAAGATCATCGTCGACTTCCTGATCACGGAGGTGCCCGCAGGCCAGGGCGGCGGGTTCCTGATCGATTGCCCGAAAGCACTGGCCGAGGGCCTCGCCACCAAGCTGAAATTCTACAAGCTGCGTGCCAAGGTCACGGTGGAGAACCTCTCCGATGCCCTCGGCGTACTCGCAGCCTGGGACGGCCAGCTTGGCGCCCAGCCAGACCTCGCCTTCACCGACCCGCGCAATGAAGGCCTCGGCTATCGCATCCTGATCCCCGAAGATCTCAAGCAGAAGCTGTCCGACCTGATCGGCGCGGAGCTGGTCGATGCGGCCGACTACGAGGCGCATCGTATTGCGCTCGGCGTGCCGCGCGGCGGGCTCGATTTCATGTATAGCAATGCGTTCCCGCATGAGACCAACATGGATCGGCTTGCCGGCATCGATTTCGACAAGGGCTGCTATGTCGGCCAGGAGGTCGTCTCGCGCATGCAGCATCGCGGCACCGCGCGCACCCGCAGCGTGAAGGTGCTGCTCGAGGGACCCTCGCCCGAGCCCGGCGCCACCATTGTCGCCGGCGACAAGCCGGTCGGCACCATCGGCTCGACCGCTGATGGCAAGGGCATCGCGCTGGTCCGCATCGACCGCGTCGCCGACGCCCTCGATGCAAATCAGCCGCTCAGCGCCGGAGGCGTCGCGTTGACGCTCGCCGAGCCCGAAGTCGTCCGCATTCCAGCAAAACAGCCCACCGCATGAGCCGCGCCCCTCGCCTGCATTCCGACGGAAAGACACGCTGCCCCTGGCCCGGCGAAGATCCGCTCTATGTCGCCTATCACGACACCGAATGGGGCGTGCCTGAGTATGACGACCGCGCGCTCTATGAAAAGCTGATCCTCGACGGCTTCCAGGCCGGCCTCTCCTGGATCACGATCCTGCGCAAGCGCGACAATTTCCGCAAAGCCTTCGACGATTTCCAGCCGGAGAAAATCGCGCGCTACAACGAAAAGAAGGTGCACGCGCTGATGAACGATGCCGGCATCGTGCGCAACAAGGCCAAGATCGACGGCGCGATCCTGAGCGCGAAGTCGTATCTGGAGATCATGGAGAAGGGCCCGGGCTTCTCGAAGCTGCTGTGGGATTTCCTCGACGGAAGGCCCAAGATCAACCATTTCAAGACCACTGCGAGCGTGCCCGCCTCGACGCCGCTGTCGGTGCAGGTCTCCAAGGAGCTGTCCTCGCGCGGCTTCAAGTTCGTCGGCCCGACCATCGTCTACGCCTTCATGCAGGCGACCGGCATGGTCAACGACCATCTCGTCGATTGCCATTGTCACGCGACCTGCGGCAAGGCGCAGCGCAAGCCGCGTCTCAAGGCCAAATGACGGCGAAGAAGACCGCGCCCGATGCGAAGTCTCGCGCCTGGCAGCGCATGCTGTCGGGCCGGCGGCTCGACCTGCTCGATCCCTCCCCGCTCGACGTCGAGATCGCCGACATCGCGCATGGGCTGGCGCGGGTTGCGCGCTGGAACGGCCAGACGACAGGCGCGCATATCTTCTCGGTCGCGCAGCACACATTGCTGGTCGAGACGGTGATGCGGCACGAGATTCCGCGCGTGGATCAGCGCATGCGGCTCGCCGCACTGCTGCACGACGCGCCCGAATATGTGATCGGCGACATGATCTCGCCGTTCAAGGCCGTGCTCGACGGCCACTACAAGGCGGTCGAGAAGCGCCTGCTCGGTGCCATCCACGTCCGCTTTGGGCTGCCGCCGGTACTGCCGGACGAAATCACGCAAGCCGTCAAGGCCGCCGATCGCGGCGCGGCCTATCTGGAGGCGACCGAGCTTGCCGGTTTCAGCGAGAGCGAAGCGCGGCGCCTGTTCGGCAAGGATCCTGGCCTGCCCGACAACATCAGGCGCGACTACCTCACACCCTGGACCGCGGCGCGGGCCGAGAGGCAGTTTCTGGAGCGGTTTGGCGCGGTGTTCGCGTAGCATCATTTCTTCGTTGCCCCGTAGGGTGGGCAAAGGCGCTCTTGCGCCGTGCCCACCAAGTTTTCCCAATTGCGACGAAAGTGGTGGGCACGCTTCGCTTTGCCCACCCTACAGAGGCCCGCTATAATCAGCGGCAAAAAGGTCCGCCATGATCCATGTCTGTTCCCTCGCCGCGCTTCCCGAAACTGTCCGCCTCACCCGCGCCAGCCACGTGCTGACGGTGATGGCCAATGTCGAGCAGGTGGCGCGGCCGGTGTCAGTGCTGCCGGCCAATCATCTCAAGGTGTCGATGGACGACATCACCGAGGAGGTGGACGGCTTCGTCGCGCCGTCGGAGACGCATATCGAGCAGGTGCTGAACTTCGTACGCGGCTGGGACCGCAGCGCGCCGCTGGTGGTCCATTGCTACGCCGGCATCAGCCGCTCCACCGCAAGCGCGTTCGCCGCCGTCTGCGCCCTCAATCCGAACCGCGACGAGATCGAAATCGCCAGGAAGATCCGCGCGGCCTCGCCGATCGCCTCACCGAACCGTCGCATCGTCAGCCTTGCCGATCGTGCATTGGGACGCAACGGTCGCATGCTGCGCGCGCTCGATGAGATGGGCCCGGGTGCCATGATGGTCGAGGGCCGCCCCTTCGTGATCGAACTCGAATGACACCGGCGATCATCACCGCATGAGCGACAAGCTCCTGACGCCGATCGAGATTGGCCTCACCGCCGCGATCGTCGCGATCGAGGACCACGAGCCGCTGATCCTCACCGCACGCGGCGGTGACGCGCTGGCCGGCCTGCCGTTCGGGCCGTTCGATGCGCTCGCCCACCGCACCTTCGAGATCGGCCTGCGCGCCTGGGTCGAGGAGCAGACGGGCCTGCGGCTCGGCTATGTCGAGCAGCTCTACACGTTCGGCGATCGTGGCCGCCATGCCGAGGCCGGCGACACCGGCGCGCATATGGTGTCGATCGGCTATCTCGCACTGACGCGCGCCGTCGACGGCGAGCTCGCCGCTGATGGCGCGAGCTTCGAGCCCTGGTATCGCTTCTTCCCCTGGGAAGACTGGCGCGAGCAGCCGCCGGGGATCATCGCCCGCGACATCATCCCGGCGCTGACGAAATGGGCCGAAGAGGAGACGCCCGAGACGACCCGCGCGCTGCCGCGGAAGGATCGCGTGCGCTTCTATTTCGGTCTCGACGGTGCGCCCTGGGACGAGGAGCGCGTGCTCGACCGCTACGAGCTCCTGTACGAGGCCGGACTGATCGAGGAGGCACGGCGCGACGGCCGCCCTGCGGCATTAGCGCGCAAGGCGCTTCCCGCGCTCGGGACCTCGATGCGGTTCGACCACCGCCGTATCCTTGCCACGGCCATCGCGCGGCTGCGCGCAAAACTGAAGTATCGTCCTGTGGTGTTTGAACTTTTACCCGCCGAGTTCACACTCACCGAATTGCAGCACACGGTGGAGGCCATCTCCGGCCGGCACCTGCACAAACAGAATTTCCGCCGCCTCGTCGAAATGGAAGCCCTGGTCGAACCGACCGGGGTGATGTCGACACAGACCGGCGGACGCCCGGCGGCGCTCTATCGTTTCCGCCGCGACGTGCTCCAGGAGCGACCCGCGCCGGGCTTGCGCGTACGCTCCCGGCGCTAGACCCTGATTCGCGCGACCGGCCCCTGCCCGCCGGTTGCCTGGAGGCTTCATGTTCGACGGCCCGTTTGACGTCTTTGCGTTGATCATTGCGATCATCGCATTCCTCATCGCGATCAAGGCCTCAAGCCGGGCGGCCGAGCTGCGCCGCCGGCTGAGCTCGCTCGAAGAGATGCTTTTCGCGCAGCGACAGGTGCAGCCGCCGCCGCTGATGCCCGCGCCGGTGCAGGCGGAGGCGCCCGCGACGACGGCCGCCGAGCCGCCGCCGCTCGTGCCCGAAGCCGAGGCCCCGCCTCCGCTCGTCACCGAAGATGCTTCGCCGCCGCCACTCGAAACGAGCCCCGAGGCCGACGCACCGCCTCCGCTGCCTGCGCCCGCGCCCGGCTTCGAAGAGCGGCTCGGCACGCGCTGGGTGGTGTGGATCGGCGGGCTTGCACTCGCGCTCGGCGGCTTCTTCATGGTGCGCTATTCGATCGAGGCCGGTCTCGTCGGCCCCGGCGTGCGCGTATTCCTCGGTGGTCTGTTCGCGCTGGCACTACTAGGCGCCGGCGAATGGACACGGCGCAAAGAGAGCATCTCGACCATCCAGGCGCTGCCAATCGCCAACATCCCTGCGATCCTCACCGCCGCCGGAACGGCGGTGGCATTCGCGACCATCTATGCGGCCTATGCACTCTATGGCTTCCTCGTGCCCGCCACCGCCTTCGTGCTGCTCGGCCTCGTCGCGCTCGGCACGCTGGCCGCTGCGCTCTTGCACGGACCGGCGCTCGCAGGCCTTGGCGTCGTGGGCGCGTTCGTGACGCCGATCCTCGTCTCCAGCGACAAGCCGGACTATTGGGCGCTCTATATCTATCTCGCGATCGTCACCGCCGCGAGCTTCGGCCTCGCCCGCATCCGGCTGTGGCGCTGGCTCGCTGTGACCACGATTGTCTTCGCCGTGCTCTGGACCTTCCCCGGCCTCGACACTGACGAGATTCTGGTCGCCCCGCACGCCTTCCATGTGATCGCGGGTTTCGTGCTGGCCGCGCTGCTCGTCGTCTGCGGCTTCATGTTCGGCCCGACGATCGAAGACGGCGAGATCGAGCCGGTGTCGTCGAGCTCGCTTGGCGCCTATCTGTTCGGCGCGATGCTGATCGTGCTGTCGAGCGCGCATGCCGATCTGGCGCTGATCGCCTTCACGCTGCTGGTCGCCGCAACACTGTTCGTCGCCTGGCGTGCGCCGGCCGCGACCGGGGCGCTGGGCGCAGCCAGTGCGACCGTCTTCATCGTCTTCGCCGAATGGGCAGTGCGGGCCAATCCCGACATGCTGGTGCTGCCGGGCGGCCCGATATCCGGTGTCGGGCCAACGGCAATCGACAGCTCCGTGTCGCTGCACCTGGTGACCGCCGCGATCTTCGCTGCCGGCTTCGGCATTGCCGGCTTCCTGGCGCAGGGCCGGTCGAACTCGACTGTCATCCCGGTGGTGTGGTCGGCGACGGCGGTCGCGACGCCGATCGCGATCCTGGTTGCGCTCTATGCGCGCATCGCCCATCTCGACCGCTCGATCCCGTTTGCGATCCTCGCCGTGCTGCTCGCCGCCGCCTTCGGTGCTGCGACCGAAAAGCTCACGCGTCGCGAGACCCGGCCGGGCGTCGCGATCTCCACTGCCTTGTTCGCCACCGGCACGCTCGGCGCACTCGCGCTGGCGCTGACCTTCGCGCTGGAAAAGGGCTGGCTCACCATCGCGCTCGCGCTGATGTCGCTCGGCACCGCCTGGATCTCGATGCAGCGGCCAATCCCGTTCCTGCGCTGGCTCGCCGCCATCTTTGCGGCGATCGTTACCGCGCGCATCGCCTATGATCCGCGCATCGTCGGCGATGCCGTCGGCACCACGCCGATCTTCAATTGGCTGTTGTGGGGTTACGGTCTGCCAGCGCTGTCGTTCTGGGGCGCGAGCATCTTCCTGCGCCGTCGTGCCGACGACGCGCCGCTGCGTATGGTCGAGGCTGCGGCCATCCTGTTCACCGCGTTGCTCGCCTTCATGGAGATCCGCCATTTTGCGACCGGCGGCGGCATGACGTCGCCGCCCTCGCTGCTCGAATTCGCGCTGCAGGTCTGCATCACGCTCGCAATGGCGATCGGACTAGAACGATTGCGGCTGCGCAGCCGCAGCATCGTGCACAATGTCGGCGCGGTCGCGCTCACGGTGATCGGCGGGCTCATCAGCCTGTTCGGCCTCCTGATCCTGGAGAACCCGCTGATCTGGCGCGTCGACGTCGGCGGC